>CAVUGJ010000002.1:0-5012968 GCA_963740985.1 uncultured Microthrixaceae bacterium | reverse complement strand
CACGGGATATTACGCGGCGATCTACTGGGCGACCTTCCTGTTCAATGTCGCGCTCCCGCAGCTACTGTGGTGGCCGCGGCTGCGGCTCAACCAGACGGTCGTGCTGCTGATCAGCCTCGGCATCATCATCGGCATGTGGTGCGAACGCTTCATGATCGTTGTGGTGAGCCTGCATCACACGCACCTGCCATCGTCCTGGGGTGTGTTCCATCCCACTGTCTGGGATTGGCTGACTCTGGCGGGCACCGTCGGGCTGTTCTTCGCCGGTATCCTGCTGGTGGTACGCGTGCTGCCGGTCATCGCCATGTTCGAGATGCGCGAACACGTCGCGCCGCGGCGGCCCTGATGGCCGGCCTGCTGCTGGCATTCGCGAGCGAGCCCGAACTGCGGATGGCGCTGGCCCGGCTTGTACGGCCTCGCTCGGCGACATCGAGACCTATACGCCGAAGCCGCTCCAGCCCGGCCCGTCGATCGTGCCATCTCTGGTTCTGCTCGGCGGCGTGCTGGGCGCGGTGGCGAGCTTTTGCCTGCAGAGTTATGCGACGACCATCGCTTATCCGCTGAATATCGGCGGGCGGCCGATCTGTCCTGGCCCAGCTTCATCCCGATCGCGTTCGAGAACGGCGTGCTGGTCGCGGTGCTTGTCGGCTTCGGCGGCTTTCTTGCAGTCAATCGCCTGCCGCGGCTCTACGATCCCGTGGACGAATGCGCCGCGCTGCGCCGTGCCATGCGCGATCACTGGTGCCTTACCATACGTACCGAACGGCCCGAGTCCGGTGCGTGCGTTACTCTGTCGAAGCGCCGCCGCTCGCCATCGAGGCGCTGCCATGACGCGGCGCGCGGCCGGCATGCTGGCGCTGCTCGTGCTGATCGGCAGTTGCGATGACATGACCGAACAGGATAAGGGCAAGCCCTATTCGAGCGCAGCCGGCAGCGTGCACGAAGCGCAGGATGCGGTGCCGTGGCACGATGCTACCTTGCCCGTACCCCCGCTGACGCTTGCTCTTCTCGAGCGCGGCCAGCAGCGGTATCGCATCTATTGCACGCCTTGCCACTCCGAACTGGGCGACGGCAATGGGATGGTGGTGCAGCGCGGCTTTCCGCATCCGCCGTCGTATCACAGCGATCGTCTGCGCCAGGCCTCGACGCAGCATTTCGTTGACGTGATCACGCACGGCTACGGCGCGATGTATTCGTTCGCGGGACGCGTCGCGCCAGACGACCGATGGGCGATTGCCGCCTATATCCGCGCTTTACAGCTCTCGCAGCACGCATCGGCTGCCGACATTGCGAGCGCACAACCATGAGGCACGAGCGACTGCAACGCGGTGCATGGTGGACCGGTGTCATCGGCCTCTCTGTCGCGCTGTTCGGCTGGTGGATCGAGCCTGCGGTCTTTCCGCTCGCCTGGCTTGCGGCGCTGACACTATGGGTTGCCTGGCCCCTCGGCTGTCTGGCACTGCTGTTCACGCATGCCCTCACCGGCGGACGCTGGGGCGAAACACTGCGTCCGCATCTGATGATGGGGATCGCGACTCTGCCGCTGCTGCTGCCGGCGCTGGTGCCACTGTTGTGGGTAGCGCCGCACCTTTATCCGTGGCTGCGACCGGTTGACGCCGACACACTCGCCAACCGCTTCTACCTGAACGCACCGTTCTCCATCGGTCGCGGCTGCGTATACCTGATCGTCTGGTTTGGGCTGGGCGCGCTTGCGTTGCGCGCCGAACGACGTGGTGGACCATCGCCGGTGCTTGCGGTGATCGGGCTGGGGCTGCTCGGCGTCACCGTCACCTTTGCATCGATCGATGCGACGATGTCGCTCGATCCGCATTTCGTCTCCAGCGCCTATGGCATGATGACGGCAGCCGAAGCCGGATTGCTCGCCCTCGCGATCGCGGTGCTGATGGCGGCCTGTGATGCGGCTGTCGCCGAGGATGCGCTTGATGACGTCGGCCGGCTGCTGCAGGGACTGCTGGTACTGTTCGTCTATCTCGACTTCATGCAGTTCCTCATCATCTGGCAGTCCGATCTGCCGCATGAGGCCGCCTGGTACGTCGTGCGCTCGACCGGACCGTGGGTGCTCATGGCAGGGATCGTCGCGCTTGGACATTTTCTGCTGCCGTTCTTCGCGCTGATGTCCCCACGGCTGCGCCGTTCGCGCGCTGGCCTCGGCGCCATTGCGGGACTCTTGATCGCGATGGAGGTTTTGCGCGCCTGGTGGTTGGTTGTGCCCGCCGGTGGGCGCTTCGTCGGCTGGATCGACATCGCGGCGATGCTGGCGTTCGGCGGGCTTGCGGCCGGTCTCGCGCTGACGGGGTCGGGTGCGTTCATCGCGCGGCGGTTGCATCGTGGCTGAGCAAAACGCGGCATTGCCGCCGGCGCAACACGAGGCGAGTGATGTCGATGCACGCCTGCTGAGGCTCGGGCTTGCCGGAACGCTCGTTGTGCTGCTGATGGTAAGCCTGCTCGTCGGATGGATTTATCCCGGCATCGTGGTGGACCAGAGGCTACCCGGCCCGGTGCCACAGTATCCGAACCCACAATTACAGACCGACCCGGCGCGCGATCTTAGCCGTTTCGTCGCCGGCGAGATGGCGGAACTCAATTCGAGTGGCTGGATCGACCAGACGCATGGCGTCGCGCACATCTCTATCGATACTGCGATGCAGCGCATCGCGCATGACGGTATCCCCGATTGGCCGACGCCGCGGGAGGCACCGCGGTGATCGCGCGCGCGCTATTTGTAGCGCTGCTCGGGGCCGCGCTGCTGGCCTCGCCAACAGCTTTGCGCGCCAAGGGTGAACTGGCGCAGTTCGGCTATCAGCAGCGTCCCGGCAGCCAGTTGCCACTCGATGCCGTACTGCTCGACGAGGCGGGCCAGCAGGTGCGGCTTGGCGCGGTGATCGGCGCACGTCCGGCGATCCTGGCACTCGGCTATTTCCACTGTCCGAACCTGTGCGGCCTGCTGCGCGCCGACCTGACCGATGCGCTGGCTGGCAGTGGCCTGCATGCACCGGCCGACTATTCACTGATCGTGCTCAGCATTGATCCGGACGAAACAGCAGTCGATGCCGCAGGCGCGCATCGGCAGGATGCCACGCGCATGCCGATGCCGGCCGAGGCCGCCGCGTGGCACTATATCACCGGCGGTGCCGATGCAGTGCGCGCGATAGAGCAGGCTGTCGGATTTCGTGCGCGCTTCGATCCGGCGCTGCGGCAGTTCCTGCATCCGGCAGGCTTGGTGATCCTGACCTCGCACGGTGTCGTCTCGTCTTACCTTCTCGGCGTCGGCTACCGGCCCGGCGATCTGCGTGCGGCGGTGACGCGGGCGGGCGAGGGCGGCGTGGCGAAAGCGGCGTTGCCGGTGCTGCTGCTCTGCTTTCACTTCGATCCGACAACCGGGCGCTACACGCTCGCTGTCACCCGGCTGCTGCAGTTTGCCGGCGGTCTCACGGTGCTCACAATCGGCGGCACCATCGCGCTTGCATTGCGGCGCGAGAGGCAGCGCTGATGCGGTTCAGCCTGCCCGAGGCCTCGGCGAACGCAGCGCAGACCGACTGGCTCATCGGCGGCCTCACCGCGGTCTCGTTCGCCGTGCTGGCGCTGGTGTTTGGCCTCCTGCTGTTCTACGTGGTGCGCTATCGCCACAACAGCCCCTTGGTGCGCGGCGAGCTTGCCGAAAAGACGTTCCGCTTCGAGATTGGCTGGACCGCTGCAACCCTGCTGGTGTTCCTTGGCCTGTTTGTCTGGGGCTCCATCCTGTATGTGCGACTGTATCAACCGCCGACCAAGACGCTGAAAATCTACGTCGTCGCCAAACAGTGGATGTGGAAGACGGAATATCCGGGCGGCCAACGCGAGATCAACACACTGCACGTTCCGGTCAATAAGCCGGTCGAGCTGGTGATGACCTCGCAAGACGTCATCCATGACTTCTTCGTCCCCGCATTCCGGGTGAAGCGCGACGTCCTGCCTGGCCAATACGAGACCTTGTGGTTCCGCGCCGATCGCCCCGGCACCTATCATTTGTTCTGCGCACAGTTCTGCGGCACCAGCCACGCGGCGATGATCGGCAGCGTCGTGGTGATGCCGGGGCCAGCGTTCCAGGACTGGCTTGGCGCGAACGGCAATGGCGGCACACTCGCCGAGGATGGCAGCCGCCTGTTCTTCCAGTACGGGTGCAGCGGCTGCCACCTTGACCACGGCACTGTACGCGCGCCGTCGCTGGCGGGCCTATTCGGCTCGCCGGTGCCACTGTCCGACGGCAGCACAGTAACCGCGGACGAACGCTACATCCGCGATTCGATCCTGAATCCCAGCCAGCAGGTGGTCGCGAGCTATGCGCCGGTCATGCCGTCCTTCGCTGGCGTGATTGGCGAGGACGATTTGTTGAAGCTGGTCGCCTACATCGAATCGCTGGGCGCGGAGCATGGCAAATGAGCGAGCGCGTATGGGGTGCGGCGGACGTCCTGCCTTGGGTGCAGCCGAGCTATCTCGAGGACGGCGTGACGCTGCGAAGCTGGCTGCTGAGCACCGACCATAAGCGGATCGCCATCCTCTACATGGTATCGATCACGTTCTTCTTCTTTCTGGGCGGCACCGCTGCGGCCCTGATCCGCTACAACCTGATCATTCCACAAGGCGCGCTGGCCTCGGCCGAGTTGTACAACCGGCTGTTCAGCATGCACGGCGTCGTCATGGTGTGGTTCTTCCTAGTGCCGGCGGTGCCAGTCACCATCGGCAACTTCATCCTTCCGCTCATGATCGGCGCGCGTGACCTCGCTTTTCCGCGGCTCAATCTTTTGAGCTGGTATCTGTTCATCGCCGCCGGCATCGCCGTGGTCGCTGCATTGTTCTCCGGCGGCATAGACACCGGCTGGACTTTCTACGAGCCACTATCGAGTGACTATGCACAAGGCCATGTCGTGCTGGCCGTCACCGGTGTGTTCATCGCCGGCTTCTCCTCGATCGCCACGGGCCTCAACTTCATCGTCACCATCCACCGGCTGCGCGCTCCGGGCCTGACCTGGTACCGGCTGCCGATATTCGTCTGGTCGCTGTACTCCACCAGCGTGATCATGGTTCTGGCGACACCGGTGCTGGCGATCACGCTGGTGCTCCTTACGTTTGAGACGATCTTCCATGTCGGCGTGTTCGATCCACGCCTCGGCGGCGATCCGCTGCTGTTCCAGCACATGTTCTGGTTCTATTCGCATCCGGCGGTCTACATCATGATCCTGCCGGGGCTCGGTGTAGTGAGCGAGATCATTCCGGTCTTCGCGCGCAAGGCGCTGTTCGGCTACAAATTCGTCGCCTGGGCGAGCGTGGCGATCGCCGTGATCGGCTTCTTCGTGTGGGGCCACCACATGTTCGTCTCCGGCCAGTCGGCCTATGCCAGCGTGCTGTTCTCGATGCTGAGCTTCCTTGTCGCGGTGCCCTCGGCGATCAAGGTATTCAACTGGCTCGGCACGCTGCACAAGGGCTATATCCACTTTGATGCGCCGATGCTGTACGCGCTTGGTTTCATTGGTCTGTTCACCATGGGCGGGCTCACCGGGCTGTTCCTGGCAGCCCTCGCCGCGGACATCCATCTGCACGATACGTATTTCGTCATCGCGCATTTCCACTACATCATGGTGGGCGGCATGGTCTCGGCGTATTTCGGTGCTCTGCACTATTGGTGGCCGAAGATCAGCGGGCGGATGTATCCTGAAATGATCGCGCGCGCAGCCGCGCTGCTGATGTTCCTCGGCTTCAATCTGACCTTCTTCCCGCAGTTCATCCTTGGCTATCTCGGCATGCCGCGGCGTTATCATTCCTATCCGCCGGAGTTCCACCTGCTGAACGTGCTGTCATCGGCCGGCGCCTCGATCCTCGCCGCCGCGTATCTGATGCCGCTCGCCTATCTGACGTGGTCGCTGCTGCGCGGTAGCCGCGCCCCAGCCAATCCCTGGCACGCGCTTGGGCTGGAGTGGCAGACGCCATCGCCTCCGCCGAGCAGCAACTTCATCGTGACGCCTGTGGTGACGGGGCCGCCCTATGCCTATCCGACATCGGAGGCCGGGCTTTACGATGCCTGACGCGATCGCTCCGCATGTCGAATTCCAGTATTCCGACGCGCGCCATCAGGCCGACACAGCGATCGTCGGCATGTGGCTTTTCCTCGCGACCGAGGTGCTGTTCTTCGGCGGCCTGATCCTCGCCTGGCTGTTCTGCCGCCATTGGCAGCAGGCAGGCTTCGATGCCGGCGCGCGCGAGACACTGATCGCATTCGGCACCACCAACCTCGCGCTGTTGCTGACGGCGAGCCTGACATTCTCGGCCGGACTTGCCTGGATCAGGCTCGGCGCCACACGGCGCCTGGTGCAGTGCTGCTGGATCACTGCCTTGCTCGGGGTGCTGTTCCTGGGGCTAAAATCTGTTGAATGGTACATCGACATTGCGGACCACCTGTTCCCCGCGGGCGCGTTCAAGCTGACGGGCGCCGAGGCTGATGGCGCGCGGTTGTTCTGGTCGTTCTATTTCGTATCGACAGGGCTGCACGCGGTACACATGATCGCCGGTGTCGGTCTGCTGTGCTGGCTTGCGCTGCGCGCGCGCAAGGGAGCCTTCAGCGCTCAATGGCACACGCCGGTCGAGGTGGTCGGACTCTACTGGAGTTTCGTCGACATTGTCTGGATCGTGCTCTATCCACTGATCTACCTGGTCGGACGGGGCGCATGAGCCGCGAGCATCGCCAGCTTCTACTGTGCTGGGCCGCCTTGCTGGTATTGGGCGCGCTCGAATTCGGCGCTGCCTTTCTGCACATTGCACGCGGGTGGCGTCCACTGCTGTTGCTTCCGGCCTGCTGCATGGCTGCCCTGGTCGGCGTCATGTTCATGGACGTGCGGCGAGGTCCCGCCCTGGTGCAGATCTTCGCAATCGCCGGGCTGTTCTGGCTCGCTATCCTGCTCGGGCTCGGGATGGTTGATCCGCTGACGCGCGCAGTCTATCCGGCGATGGGCTGACAACACGGTTCACAGATCGCCGGTCTTTGCCATTTGCCTGATACGGTCGGCGGTGCGGCAGGCAATCGCCTGGATGGTGAGCGAGGGATTCACGCCGCCCACGGTGGGAAACACCGAGCCATCGCAGATCCACAGGTTGCGAATGTCCCAACTGCGGCAATCGGCATTCACCACACTGCTGCGCGGTTCGTCGCCCATGCGAGCGGTGCCGTTGAGATGCGCGGTCTCTACCGTCTCGTGCCACAGCTCGCGGCCACCGGCGGCGCGCAGCACATCGCTCATGTGGTTGATGGCGTGGCGCACCAGGCGGCGGTCGTTGTCGCAATAGGAGAAGGTGACGCGCGCGATGGGCAGGCCGTACTGATCCTTCTCATCGGCGAGTGTGACGCGGTCGCTCTCCTGCGGCAGCATCCCTCTTCCCCCTTTGTTCTCCATCTCGCGCAGCAGCGCGGTGCCCCACAGTCCGTGGTTGCCGGTCTGCGTCGCTGCCCGTTGCTGCGGCAGCGGCCCCTGGCTCATGTAAGCGTAGCCGCCGAAGAAGTCCTTGCCGGTGTCGACGTAGTTGCGGTGGTCGGTGAGCGCGAGCGATGGCGGCCCCTTGTACCAGCGGATCTCCTCGTCGAAGCAGGCCCACACGCCTTGATTGGTCTGTACCATCAGATTGCGGCCAACCAGACCCGAGCTGTTGGCGAGCCCGTCCGGAAACCGGTTGTTCGCCGACATCAGCAGCAGGCGCGGCGTCTCGATGTCATAGCCCGCCACCACAACGTTGCGCGCCGGTTGGAACCGCCATTCGCCCTCGCGCAGATAGTGAACGCCGGTGCAGAGGCCGGCGTCGTTGGTCTCGATGCGTCCGACCATCACGAGGTCGCGGATCTCGGCGCCGGCGCGCACCGCCGCGGAATCCAGGTGACCAGCGTGCTCTGCTTGGCGTTGGTGGAGCAGCCCACGGTGCAAAAGCCGCGATAGGCGCAGGGATGCGCGAGCCCATACGGCGCCGACAGCGTGGCGAGCGGTGTTGGAAACCACGGCACGCCGAGCGCGTCGCAACCGCGCGCCATCACGAACGCCGCGGCGTTGAGTTCGTGCGGGCGGTACGCATAGCGCGGACGCTTTGGGCCCCAGGGGTAGTTCACGGGTCCCGCGATGTTCAGCGTTCGCTCGACCTCGTCGTAGTAGTGCCACATCTGGCGCCAGTCGAGCGGCCAGTCGACGGCGTAGCCAAGCAGGCTGCGCGAGCGGAACCACTCGGGGCGGAAGCACAGGGAGACCATGGCAAAATGCACCATGCTGCCGCCGACGGCCTTGCCGCTGTTGTTGGCACCGAGGACGATCGGATCGTTGCCGTCGCAGAGGCGCTCATCGGTCCAGTAGAGCTTCTGCTGATGCTGCTCGTCGGATGCGAACTCCTCGAGCGGGCGCCACCACGCGCCGGCATCGAAAGTCACGACCGAGAAGCCATGCTCTGCGAGGCGGCAGGCAAGCGTGGCGCCACCGGCGCCGGTGCCGACGATGGCAAAGTCGACAGGCTCGTTTTCGCGGTATTGGCGCATTGGCATCCAGCCGCCGATTTGCAGGACGTCGGGTGCGCGACCGTCGCGGCCACGCGGCACAGTCTTCGGCTCAGCCATTGGGCTTCCAGCTGCTGCCTGTCGCGTCGGTCCTGCCCTGCGTGGATTTTATCGCTTCCCAACGATCACGTTTGTCGAGCCCCATGCGTACGTGACCGCGTGGGCTCGCCGGTCTGCCGAAGCCGATCTCGTTCCAGGATACCGGGTGCGCATAATAAGCCCCGACGATGTCGTGCAGCACGCGCTCCTGAAAGAATAGCTGGCAGCTCATGCCCTGCCATGCAGGACCGGTCAGCTCACCGCGCTGCATCGCGTTCAGCAGCGCGCCTTGCGCAGGGGTGCGGAGGGATGGAAGCGCGCGCCGTACCGTGAGCACGCGTCCGCGTCGAGCGCCTGCAGACCGCGACGCCACGCCTCCTGCATTTTCGGCAGTCGGACATTGCGATAACCGTCGGTGCGGTCGTGCGCCATTGTGTCGTCGACCATCGCGGCGAGCGGAACCGCCGGTCGTCCGGTGGGCTGTGGCACAATCCGCGCGGCAATTGCGGTGAGCATCTGCCATTCGTCCGCATTGAAGAAGCTTGGCTCGCGCGATATGGCGAGGCGCTGGTCGATGACGCGGCGTGTCACTTCGTTCCATGACGGCGTGTTGCGTTTCGCCATGACGTCGTAGCCTGGGAAGCGTTCAGTCATGCGCCTCGCCTTCGAGCAGGTTGAGTGCCGCGAGACCGGCGATAGCGAGGCCGGTGAAACTTGGTGGCGCTGGAAGTGGCGGCCCGTTCAGCAGGTTCTGCGACCAGTTGCGCCAGCCGCCCATCGCGCGCGACACGCCGAATGCATGGAAGCCGACGCCAACAATGCCGAGCGCAGCGGTCAGGCGCAGCCAGAGGCGGACGACCCAACTTGGCCTACCGCCGCGCGCGAGGGCGGCATTGCCGAGCATCCCGGCTGCGATCGGCGGTACCGTGATTGGCAGCACCATCGCTGGTTTTGGAGGGCGCGGCTGAAATGCAGCAGTCCGGGCCTCGCCCACCGTCCCGAGCATGCCAACCGCCGTCAGCGCCGCTGTCCCCCCCGCGGCGGATGATTGCGCACGCGCTCGGCGGCAAAGCCGAGCAGGCCCGACAGCAGCAATGCCATCGGTGCGCCGAGCGGCGCGCCGTAGAGCAAGTTCAGCCAGGACATTCCGCCGGGCGTTTGGTCACGTTGTAAGTGTGGAACCCGGTGCCGATCACTCCCGCGATACCGCCCGCCGCAGTGACCTGCGGTATATACATCGCGCGGTTCTCGAATGCGCCGCGATAGTGCTCGATCGCGCTGTCGGCGAACGCCGAGGTGGCAGATGCAGCGCAGGAGCACAGTGGCCGGACAGGTCGATGTGATGCGCCTCGCACAGCGCGGCGACCTGCAGCCAGCCGGTGAGACCAGGCGACGCCGGAATTGGCGAATTCCTTCGCCAGGGCGAGCGCCTGCTCAGCGCTGTCGCGCCGTTGGCATCGACGAATAGGGTGGCCTCGCCGATCGCGCGTTTTGCCAGCCGGACGCGAATGGGATCGCGATCCGGCTCGCTGCCGATCTTCATCTTCACCCAGCGGCAGCCATCGCGGCTGCACCCAGGCAGACAGCTGTCCGGTGAGGCGTTCGTCGCTGTAGTTGGTCAAGCCGCCACTGCCGTGGATCGGTACCGCATCGCGCATGCGCCCGAACAGTAGTGCAAGCGGTATACGCAGCAGCTTTGCCTTCAGATCCCAGATCGCCGCGTCGACCGCTGCGATCGCCGTGGCGGCCAGTCCCTCGGGGTATCGTTGTGTTCCGCCTTCAGCGTCAACAGCAAGCGCATGACTGCATCGCGGAACTTCGTATCGCGACGGAGCTGATCTCTGTACCTGCAACGGGCCGGGTGTAATGGTGTTCGGTTCGGGTATCTCGATAGCGCGGGGCGCCGATCCTGCATCAAATCTTCGAGTGTCACGCCCACGCATCGTGCGCATGCATTTTTCTAATGCAACCACAGCAATTGAGGGCACAAGCGCGAAAGATCCGTTGCCAGACAGTGTCTCTGCTTTACTGGCATGCAGTCAGGGTAGCGCGGAGCCTGTCCGGCAATGTCGGCGGTCAGCATCGATCTTGTCCGTCACTGGCCTCTTCCCAGCGCCTCGCGCCGCTTCGCCACGTCACCCGTGGCGACTTCTGGTGCAGCGTTTCCCCATGTGTTGCGGATGTAGGTGAGCACCGCAGCGGTCTGGCGGTCGTTGAGCAGCCACGCGAAAGCGGGCATTGCCGGCGCGGTGGGCGCACTGTCCGTCGCTACGCTTCGCGCACCGGCGAGCACGACGCGGATCATCGACAGTGGATCGGTGGATTGCACAGACGGCGCCAAGGCCAATGCCGGAAAGAGCCCGACAATGCCGGTGCCGTTTGGCGCGTGACAGGCCGAGCATTCGTCCGCATAGATCGCCGCGCCAAGCTTCATCGTTTTATCGGCCGCGTCGATCGGTCGCGCGGACGCTTCCTTCGGCGATGGCTGATCCTTGAGCCAGGTCGCGACCGCACGGAGGTCAGCATCGGTCATTGTGCTGCTCGAGTTGGCAACCTCGTCCGCCATCGGTCCCGTTGCTGCCGCAAAACGGTTATGCCCGGTCTTCAGATAGGTGACGATATCATCGATGGACCAGGAGCCGAGGCCGCGCCGCGGGTCAGTGGTGAGATCGGGCGCGAACCATCCTTGCAACGCATAGCCTTGCAACTGCTCGCCGGTTTTGTCACCGCCGGCAATATTCTTCGGCGTATGGCACATGCCGCAATGCATCAGCCCTTCAGTCAGATACGCACCGCGATTCCATTCCGCGCTCTTGTTCGCATCCGGATGGAATTCGCCCGACTTGAAATAGAGCGCGTTCCACGCCGCCATATCCGCTCGCACGCTCAGCGGAAATGGCAACTGATCCGCGCTGACACTGTTGCTAATCGCCGGCACCGTCTCGAGATATCCGCGGATCGCCAGAACATCGTCGCGGCTGACCCGCGTGTAGTAGGTGTAGGGCATGGCCGGAAACAGATGCGCGCCATCGCGGCGGATGCCCTGGGTCACCGCGCGCACAAAATCCTCGTCACTCCACAGCCCGATTCCGGTTTCGTTGTCAGGCGTGATGTTCGGCGCCATGACCATGCCAAATGGCGTTTCGATCGGCAGTCCGCCGGCGAATAGCTTGCCTCCCGGCTTGGTATGACAGGCAGCACAATCGCCCACCGCCGTAAGATAGCGTCCCCGCTCGATCTGGCTGAAATCCTGGCCGCTACCAGCAGCCGCCGCGCTCCCGAACGCCACCGTACCAAAGAATAGCAGCAGCGCGGTGTGTCTAAGCATTGACCAGCGGCCCCGGGTTTTTCAGATATCGCTCACGGATTGCCTTGGCCGACCAGAAAGCCAGCGCACCGACCGTGCCGGTTGGATTGTAGCCCGCATTTTGCGGAAACGCGGTAGCGCCCTGCACGAACAGGTTCGGCACGTCCCAGCTTTGCAGGTATTTGTTATCCTCGCCGGGGAGCGTCGGGATGTCGAAGGGCACGACGGGGATGACCCGAGGTGCGTAGTCGGCGGTGACCAGCGACAGGTAGATGGAGTTGGTCTCCTGTGCCGCCTCGAGGTAGGGCACCGCGTCCGGCGGGACCTCGAGGGTGAGGATGCCACTGCTGGAACCGGCGGGCGCGGTGGACGCCGTCTCACCGGGTTGGAGAGCGGGCTGGTTGCCCACCGCCAGGATGAACACCTTCTGATACAGGTAGTGAGGCACCGTCTTGAAGTGGACGCCCGGGGCGTTGGCCTGCGGGTCGTTGCCCAGGGGCTGCTCGTCGACGGTCATGTTGACCTCGTCGCCGGCCACCAGGAACCCGGCCACGCCGTGGACCTGATCGATCGAGATGCTGACGGCCACCCAATTGGCGTTGGTCAGCCGATCACGGAAGCTGATCTGAGCTGTCGCCGGATCGACGAACATGTCGCTGACGATCACGCTGTTCTTCGGGATGTCGAACAGCGCCACCTTCTTCGAGATCTGGTCGGTGGTGGTGATGGCCGTGCTGGGGCGGAACTGGGCCGGGATCGAGGCGGTGTCGATCTGCTTGCTGGACGCAGCCGTGTCGCCACTCGTGCCCTTGGGAATGTCGGCTTTGGCCACGAACACCGATACCAACTTGGCGTTGTTGTTGGCCCTGTTGTTGATGCCCTGCACGTAGTTGTAGATGAGCAGCGCGGCTACGACACCGATCAGGATGGCACCCACCAGTATCAACGTTCTCCGAGAACTCACTCCCCGACCTCATTCCTCGCTGTTGGGCCCGACCCGCTTGGGTGGGGCGGCACCATCTTGGCAAAGCTGACCGCCGCATAGGCGGTATACCCCTGGGCACCGGAGACGACCGGTGTCCTACTCCTTCGGTCCCAAGGCCCTACGAATTAACGAAAAACAGCAAATTAGGCCCACGACCGCGTGGCGCGAAAAGGGCCGAACGGCCTATGTGCCCTCTGTGGGCCCCCCAGACCGACCTGCTGCGTTCGTGAAACCGAGCAGCGCTCGGTTTCCAAGCCTCCCCTATTCGGCGGGCTGGTCGCTCGCCTCTGGCCCCGTGTCCACAGCGGTCGCGGCGGCCTCGGGCTCGGTCGCGACCGCGTCGGGCTCCACCTGGGCCGGCTCGGTTTCGTCACCCACGACGGCGGCAGCGGGTTCGGCGTCACCCTCGGCGACCGCCGCGGCACCGGGTTCGGCGTCACCCTCGGCGAAGTACTCGGCCCAGGCTTCCTGGGCCTCGCTGTCGGTCCCACCGATGTAGTTGCCCTCGTCGTCATAGGCGTGCTCGCCGAAGTGCTCCTGGTACTCGGCGGCGACCACACCACCCTCGGCGGCCTGCTTGATGGACAGGCTGATCCGGCGGCGTTGGAGGTCGAGGTCGATGATCTTGACCCACAGCTCCTCGCCCGGCGTGACCACCTGTTCGGGCAGATCGACGTGGTGGGCCGACATCTCCGAGATGTGCACCAGGCCCTCGATACCGTCTCCGACCTGCACGAACGCACCGAAGGGCACCAGCTTGGTGACCCGGCCGTAGACGAGCTCACCCACCCGGTGGTTGGTGGCGAACTCCTGCCAGGGATCCTGCTGGGTGGCCTTGAGCGAGAGGCTGATGCGCTCGCGGTCGAGGTCGACCTCGAGCACCTGGACCTGGATCTTGTCGCCCACCTGGACGACCGAGCCGGGGTGATCCACGTGCTTCCAGGACAGCTCGGACACGTGCACCAGGCCGTCCATGCCCCCCAGGTCGACGAAGGCGCCGAAGTTGACCACCGACGACACGGTGCCCTCTCGGACCTCGCCGGGCTTGAGGTTGGCCAGGAAGTCCTCGCGCTGCTCCTTCTGGGTCTCCTCCAGCCAGGCCCGGCGCGACAGCACGACATTGTTGCGGTTCTTGTCCAGCTCGATGATCTTGGCCTCGAGCGTGGTGCCCACGTAGGGCTGCAGGTCGCGCACGCGGCGCAACTCGACCAGGGATGCGGGCAGGAAGCCGCGGAGCCCGATGTCGAGGATCAGGCCGCCCTTGACCACCTCGATGACCGGCCCGGTGACCACACCATCGGATTCCTTGATCT
Source organism: uncultured Microthrixaceae bacterium (assembly GCA_963740985.1). Classification (GTDB taxonomy): domain Bacteria; phylum Actinomycetota; class Acidimicrobiia; order Acidimicrobiales; family Acidimicrobilacustridaceae; genus UBA4742. The sequence goes on along the minus strand of CAVUGJ010000002.1, from coordinate 4,998,746 downwards.
GCTCGATCGTGCCCCACGCCCGCTCGTACTGGGCCCGCTTCTTGGACAGGACCAGGCGACCTTCCTTGTCCTCCTTCTGGAGGACCAGGGCTTCGACCTGCTCACCCAGCGACACGATCTCGCTCGGGTCGACGTCGTTGCGGATGGACAGCTCACGGGCCGGGATCACGCCTTCGGACTTGTAGCCGATGTCGAGCAGGACCTCGTCGCGGTCGACCTTGACCACCGTCCCCTCCACGATCTGGCCGTCCTCGACCTCGACCATGGTGGCGCTGTAGGCGTCGTCGATCGAGGTGCCGCCGAGATCGTCCTCGGTGACCTGGCGGGGGATGTAGCTCCCGTCGTCCGCGAAGGTGCCCATGCCGATCGGTGGATCTTCGGGCGGGCTGGCGGGCGGGGCGCTGGTCAGCGGATCAGCGACCAGGGTCGCTGTCGAGGTGGATTCGGAGGTCGCAGCGGCAGGTTCCGCTTGGGTTGAAGCCTGATCGGACAACGTGATCGCCTTCTCTGGGTTTTTGACGCCGCGCGCGGCAGCATCGAGGGCGCGCGTGGACGGTCCTCGCACGCCAGACCGGGAATGGTACCACCGACGCCGAAACGGCGACTCAGGCGGCTCCGGTGAGCGCCCGTCGGGCCACCAGCAGGTACTCGGGATGCTCGAGATCAGGCGGGTTGGCGGCGTACGCCCCGGGGGTCACCGACCACAGCGCCTCGGTGATCAGGCCGGCCTGGCCGGCCAGCAGTCGCAGTTCGCGGGGCGTGAAGCAGGACGTCCACAGATCGTGGGTGGCGTCGTGGCCGGCCTCGTCCTTGATGACGGTCTGTTCGTGGTTGACGCCCCGGTCGGCATCGAAGGCGTCGGTGGCCTCCAGGTAGCGCACCTGGAAGTACGCGGAGAAGGCCGACACGGCCAGCCGGCCCTCGGGGCGCAGGGCCCGAGCCATCCCGCCCAGGATGACGCCGTCGGGATCGAGCGCCGCGACCGCCCTGGAGCCGTGTCGGTCGAGGTCGTGGCCGGCCAGGCCGAAGGCGCCCTGGCACAGCGAGATGACGGCGTCGAACTCAGCATCGAAGGGGAGGTCACGAGCGTCGAGCCGCTCGAAGCGGGCACCGGGCGGCGCGTCCTGGCGGGCCAGGTCGATGAAGCGGTGCGAGATGTCCACGCCCAGTACCTCGAGGCCCCGCTCGGCCAGGGCCCGGGCGTGGCGGCCGGGGCCGCAGCCCACGTCGAGCAGGCGCTGGCCGGGCGTCAGCCCCAGCGCGCCGATCAGGAAGTCGACTTCCTGGGCGGTGCCCCGGGTGAACGAGTAGCGCAGGTAGGCCCCGCCCAGGTGGTCGGCCAGCGCCTCGAACCAGTGGTCCGGGGTCGGCTGCGGACCGCTCACGGCCCGGCCCCGGCTACCCGAAGGGACCCTGGCACTTCCAGTGGGGCGGCGGGGTCCACACCCAGACCTGCGAGCCCTGGCAGTTGGCCCGGGTGCCGGCGAAGACACCCCCGTACCAGAGCGCGATGGCCAAGAGGATGATCATCACCACGAAGACCTGGTTCTGACTCCTGGTCCGGGACACGAGATGCCTCCTCCTCTGAGGCCGACGCGGCGGCCACCGGGTTCCCCGCTCGATGGTAGGGCGTGGCCGGTGCGCGATCGGGCATGGGGATCAACCGGTCGCCGCCCGGTCAGCCCTTGGCGTCAGCCCAGGTGGCACCGAAGGAGAGGTTGACCTCGAGGGGTACGCGCAGGTCGAAGGCTCCCATCATGGCTTCGAGGGTGACCGCGGTGGCCGCCTCCCGTTCGGCCGGCGGGACCTCGAGGATGACCTCGTCGTGCACCTGGAGCACCAACCGGCTGGCCAGGCGCTCGCGGTCGAGCGCCTGATCGAGGCGGACCAGCGCCACCTTGAAGATGTCGGCGGCCAGTCCCTGGATGCCGGCGTTCATGGCCTGGCGCTCGCCGGCCTGGCGGATGCGGAAGTTGGACGAGCTCAGCTCGGGGATCTGACGCCGGCGGCCGAACAGGGTCTCGGTGTAGCCCCGCTCCCGGGCCTGGGCCACCGTCTCGTCCATGTAGGCCCGCACGGCCGGGAAGGCGGCGAAGTAGGCGTCGAGGATGACCTGGGCCTCGGGGGTGGGGATCGACAGCCGCTGGCCGAGTCCGTAGGCCTCCATGCCGTAGGCCAGGCCATAGGACACCATCTTGGCCTTGGACCGCTGCTCGATCGACACGTCGTCGGGGGCCACCGCGAAGATGCGCGAGGCGGTCTGGGTGTGGATGTCGGTCCCGCTGTCGAAGGCCGCGATCAGTCCCGGGTCCTCAGCCAGGTGGGCGATGCAGCGCAGCTCGATCTGGTTGTAGTCGGCCACCAGGAACTCGGTGCCCAGCGCCGGTACGAACGCGGCTCGGAAGCCGCGGCCCACCTCGCTGCGCACCGGGATGTTGTGCAGGTTGGGGGCATCGGAGCTGAGGCGGCCGGTTCGGGCCACCGTCTGGTTGAAGGTGGCATGGATGCGCCCGTCGGCGCGGACCTCCACCAGCAGTCCCTCGCCGTAGGTGGAGCGCAGCTTCTCGACCTCGCGGTAGCGCAGCAGGTGGTCGATGATGGGGTGCTGGCCGGCGAGCTTCTCCAGTGAGGCGGCGTCGGTGGAGAACCCCGTCTTGGTCTTCTTCTGCGGGGCCAAGCCGAGCTTGTCGAACAGGATCGTGCGCAGCTGGGGGGTGGAGTTCACGTTGAACTGCTCGCCGGCGTCCTCCCAGATCTCGGCGGTCAGCTGGGCGCATTCCGCCGCCATCTGCTCGTTCAGGCCGCGCAGGGCCTCCACGTCGACACCCACCCCCGTGTGCTCCATGCGGGCCAGGACCCGGACCAGCGGCACCTCGATCTCGTCGTTGAGCTGGCGAAGCCCCTGGGCGTCGAGCGCCTCGAGCAGCGGACCGCTCAGCGCGGCCACGCCCAGGGCGCGGCGACCCGCCTCGAGAGGGGCGACGTCGGCGGCGCCGCCGAAGTCGAGCTGACCGCTTGGGACCGCCTCGGCGTCGGGCAGGCTCATGCGGGCGTATCGGCGCAAGAGGTCGTCGAGGACGTAACGGGACTCGGCCGGGTCGAGGAGGTAGGCAGCCAACGAGACGTCGAGCTGAAGGGTGCGCAGGTCGATGCCGCGGTCGAGCAGGGCCCGCATGAGCGCCTTGGCGTTGTGGATGGCCACCGGTCGGCCTCCGGGAGCCACCAGCAGATCGAGGGCCTCGCCCACGGCCGGGTCGTCGAGCAGGCCCACGCCCAGGAAGACCACGTCGGCCTGGCCCGGGTCCCGCACGAAGGTGATGCCGATCAGTGGCGTGCGGTCGTCGTCGCCGCCCTCCCAGGCGCCGGCCAGGGCCAGGCGATCGTCGGCGTCGGCCAGCTGGCGCAGGACCTCGACCGCCTGGGCCGCGTCGGCCAGGTCGGTGAGCTCGGCTTCGAGGACGCCGACCTCGGGAACATCGCCAGCCAGGCGCTCGCCGAAGGCTTCGCTGAGCCGCTCGGCCAGGGAGTGGAACTCGAGGAAGTCGAAGAGCTTGCGCAGCTCCTCGGGATCGACCGTGCCGCGGTGGAGGTCGCCCAGCGTGTAGTCGAGCTCGACGTCGCGGACGAGCCGCATCAGCTCCGCGTTGGCACGCACCTGCGACTCGTGCTCGGCCAGGTTGGCCCGAAGCTTCGGCGTCTGTTCCTCGACGTGCTCGAAGATCCCGTCGAGGCCGCCGTAGGTCATGATCAGCTTGGCCGCCGTCTTCTCCCCCACCCCGGGAACGCCGGGCAGGTTGTCGGACGGATCGCCCCGCAGTGCCGCGTACTCGACGTAGCGCTCGGGCGGGACCCCGGTGCGCTCGGCGATGCCGGCTTCGTCGTAGAGGGCGTAGTCGGACACGCCTCGCTTGTTGTAGAGCACCTTGACCAGGGGATCCTCGACCAGCTGGTAGCTGTCGCGGTCGCCGGTCACGATCACCACCTCGTAGCCGTGGTCCCGGCCCTCGCTGGCCAGCGTGGCGATGAGGTCGTCGGCCTCGAAGCCGGCCCGCTCCACCACGGGCAGGGCCAGGGCATCGACCACCTGGCGGACCAGACCCATCTGCTGGCGCAGGATGTCGGGTGCGGCGGAGCGGTTGGCCTTGTAGGTGTCGAGGGCCTGGTGGCGGAAGGTGGGCTCAGGACGGTCGAAGGCCACGATGACCTGGTCGGGCTGCTGGTCGCGCACCAGGTTGATCAACATGGACGTGAAGCCGTAGACCGCGTTGGTCACCTGACCCGACGCGGTGGTCAGGTCGGTGGGCAGCGCGAAGAAGGCACGGTAGGTCAGGGAGTTGCCGTCGATCAGCATGACCTTCACGGCGCAGGCTCCACCGCTGCCGTGGCGTTCAGGGCGTGATCGGTCAACATGGCCGTCATGAGATGGGAGGGCTGAGCTCGCCGGCGATGACCTGCTGGCCGACGACCCGCATGGTCAGGCGCTGCGCCATGGCCGTGCGCTGGATGAAGGTGAAGGCCTCCTGTTCGGACAGACCGTGACCGTCCATGAGGCGACCTTTGGCCCGGTCGACGATCTTGCGGGTCTCGAGCTGCTCCTCGAGGCTGGCCGTCTGCTCGTAGAGCGCCTTGATCTCGCGGAAGCGGCCGATGGCCACCTCGACCGCGGGGATGAGCTCGCTGCGCTGGAAGGGCTTGACCAGATAGGCCAGGGCGCCGGCGTCTCGGGCCTGCTCGATCAGGTCGCGTTGGCTGAAGGCGGTGAGGATCAGCACCGCGGCCAGGCGTTCCCCCGTGATCTCGCGGGCGGCGGAGAGGCCGTCCTGGCCAGGCATCTTCACATCCAGGATGGCCACGTCGGGGAGGTGGTGACGGACCAGCTCGACGGCCTCGTCGCCGCGCCCGGTCTCGCCCACCACCTCGTAGCCCTCCTCTTCGAGGGTCTCCTTGAGGTCGAGGCGGATGATGGCCTCGTCCTCGGCGATGACGACGCGGGTGGGCACGGGTGAGGTCGCCTCCTTGGCGGTGAGGGGTGCATCGTAGTTCGGCCCGGTGCCGCGGCCGCGGGCCGTTCGGGCCCGCCCGAGGGACGGCTCCGGGACGTGGGCCGGATCAGTCGACCGTGGCGATGAGCCGGTCGAGCAACTCGTCCTGCGCCCGCTCCAACCGTTCGATCTCGGCCTGCACGGTGTCTCGGTGACGTCGCATGGCCTCGGCGTGGCGGGCGGCTTCACGATGCTCGTGCTCGGCCAGGGGGGTCTCCGACACCAGCGAGCGGAGCCGTGCCTCCTCGGCCTCGTTGGCCAGATGGGCCAGCTGCTCGTCGGCCACCTCCAGCTCGCGCCGGGCGTCACGCATGCGCTCGGAGGTCTCGAACAGACGTCGCTCGACCAGGGCCCGGGACATGGGTGGAGTGTAGGCACCATCAGTCGAATCGGCCGGTACCGGTGGGGATCCCCCGCTCGCCGCTTGCTAGCCTGACTCGGCCGCGCGGCGGTGCTGGAACTGGCATACAGGGCGGGCTCAAACCCCGCTGTCCTCCGGGACTTGTGGGTTCGAATCCCACCCGCCGCACTCGTCCACGAGGAATCCGCCGGTCAGGCGGGCCGCGTGTCGACCAGGACCTCGATGGCTTGCGCGCTGTTGTCGCTGCGGAGCTCGTCGCGGACGTCTTGTTCGGCTGCGTCGAGGATCTCCTGGCGCGAGGCGAAGATCTGCTCGTCCGTGGCGGAATTCAAGACCTGGCGGACGTATTGGGCCTCGGGCGCGAAGTAGCAGCTACGCATCCACAGCTTCCTGCCTTCCTCGAACAGGGCGCTCAGGCTGCGGTCGGTGTAGCCAGGGCGGACGTGCTCGTTGCTGCGCCAGGCCACCTCGACCGTGAACGGATCGGTCAGGTCCTGCTCGGTGCAGGATGGCACCAAGGTCCACACGAACTTGGAGGCCACCGCGATCATGTGGGAGGCCGCTTGCTGGTCCCGGCCGATGTGTTCGAGCACTTCGGTGCTGGTGACCAGGTCGTAGCGGTTCGGTCCCGGTGGCGACAGCAGGTTGAGCGGTGTGAACTCGACGTTGTCGAGCCTGTTGTCGTTGGCCCACCGCTTGGCGATCCCGAGTCGGTCCTCGTCGAAATCGGTCAGCGTGAAGGCCACGTCCGGGTTGCACGCGGCCAGGTAGAGCTCGGAGAGCCCTGCGCCGCACCCGACGGCGAGGACCGTGGCGATCGGGCTTCGGGCCTTGGCGTCCTCGAACGCCGAGACGATGTGGACGTGACGATGTAGGGCCCACTTGCGGCGTCGCAGGACGCCATCGACCAATCGCTCGGGCGCCCGGGCGCGCATCCGCCCCGGCCTGAGCCGGGTGGCCGGTCTCGGAGTTGTGGTGCGCAGCGACAAGATCGACTCCTCCCGCGACCAGCCCAGGCCACGGATCCGCCCGAGCCATTGTATTCGGCCCGACCGGCGAGGGCCGAGGGAAGGGCGCAGCGTGGCGGCCAGTGGCTAGCGGGGAGACAACACGCAGAACTCGTTGTCGTCGGGATCGGCCATGACCACCCAGTCGACCTCGCCCTGGCCGATGTCGATTCGCCTGGCCCCGAGCGACACCAGTCGCGCCACCTCGGCCGGCTGAGCCACCTCGACGGGTGGGGCGATGTCGAGATGCAGCCGGTTCTTCCCGACCTTCGGGGCCAGGGGTGGGCCCCAGGTGATGAACGGACCGGTGCCGTCGGGGGCGCGGATGGCGGTTTCGTCGTCCTGGTCCCAGACCAGGGGCCAGCCCAGCGCCGCGCTCCAGAAGTAGCCAACCTGCGGGGTGCCGTCACACGTGATGGAGCCGAGACGGTCACGGGCGTCGACGAACGAGTTGCCCGGCTCCAGGATGCAGAACTCGTTGCCCTCGGGGTCGGCCAGCACCACATGGCTGTCGTCGGGGTCCTGGCCGATGTCGATGTGGTGGGCGCCGAGCTCGAGCAATCGATCGACGGTGTCGCGCTGGTCATCGATCGAGGTGCTGCTCAGATCGAGGTGGATGCGGTTCTTGCCCGATTTCTGCTCTGGAACCGCCATGAAGTCCAGCTCGAGCCCGGTCGCTCCGCCGCCAGGAACGACGCCGATGACCTCGTCGGTTTCGCCCTCGGTCTTCCAACCCAGCGCCCCGGCCCAGAATCGGGCCAGGCCGAGCGGATCGTTGGCACCGAAGCAGAGGGCAACGAGTCGAGAGGTCGTCTGGCGCGCCATGTGCCGACCTTTCTCGAACCCCGCTCCGCGATCAACCGAGATTGGCCCCCGATGGGGGTGGTCTAGCCTGCGATCGTGTTTCGCCGGTCCCCGCCCACCTCCACCCGGTGGCTGCGCCGCGGTCGTCGCCTGGCCGTGTTCGGCGCAGTGGTTGCGGCCATGGCCGGTCTGCGCAGGTTGGTGCTCCAGCGCGATCAGCAGGCTTTCGACGCCCGCTACGGCCCGGGCCGCGACGCCCGATGAATCTGAAACCTCTCCGCCCCCCCGCGGGTCAGAACCAGAACCAGAACCAACCCGCCCCGACCACCCGAGAGCTCCCCCATCGATGATCGCCTTCACCTTCCCCGGCCAGGGCTCGCAGAAGCCCGGCATGGGGAGCGCCTGGCTGGACCACCCCTCCTGGGAGCTGGTCGACGAGGCCCAGGCGGCCTCGGACCGTGACATCACCCACCTGCTGCTCCACGCCGAGGCCGACGAGCTCAAGGCCACCCACAACAGCCAGCTGGTGACGTTCGTGACCAGCCTGGTGATCCTCGACGCGGTCGAGCGTCTGGGTGTCGAGCCGGGGGTGGTGGCCGGCCACAGCCTGGGTGAGTACACGGCGTTGGTGGCATCGGGGGCCTTGGCCTTCGAGGAGGGCGTGCGCCTGGTGGTGGCACGAGGTGAGGCGATGGCCGAGGCTGCCCAGCAGAACCCCGGCACCATGGCCGCCGTGATCGGGCTCGACGACGCCAAGGTCGAGTTGGCCTGCGCCCGCGTCGACGAGGACGTCTGGGTGGCCAACTACAACGCCCCCGGACAGGTGGTCATCGCCGGATCGGCCGACGGGGTGGCCGCCGGTGCGGCCGCGGCCAAGGATCTGGGAGCCAAGAAGGTGCTGCCCATGGCGGTGAGCGGAGCCTTCCACACGCCCTACATGGCCCCGGCCCGCGATCGGCTTCGGGCGGCACTGGCCGAGGCCGACCTGCGGGCCCCCGAGCAGCCCGTCTACGCCAACGTCGACGCCATGGCCCATACCGGGGGGCGACGAGTGGCCCACCCTGCTCGGCGCCCAGCTGTGTCGTCCGGTGCGCTGGCGCCAGACCTTGCACCACCTCGAGGAGGCCGGGGCCACCACGTTCGTGGAGTTGGGGGCGGGCACGGTCCTGACCGGGATGGCCAAGCGCACGGTGACCGGCTGTCGGACCATGTCGGTCGGCACCCCCGACGAGCTCGACAAGCTGTTGGAGACCCTGGCCCTGCCCCGGGCCGGGGCGGTGGGGGTCCACGAGGGCGAGCACCTCTTCGCCACCGAGCGAGTGGTGGTCAGCCCGGCGTCGGGGGTCTTCCATCCATCCGACGACACCCGGTCGGGCCGCCACCTCGAACCGGGCGACGTGCTGGGCACCGTGGGCAACGAGGCGGTGCGCTCCCCCTTCGCCGGTGTGATCATGGGCATGCTCACCGACGACGGTGAGCGGGTGTCACCCCAGGAGCCCATCGCCTGGCTGCGGGTCAGCTGATGCCGCGCGTCACGGGACCGGGGATGCGCATCACCGGCTGGGGCAGCGCGCTGCCCGACAAGGTGGTGACCAACGACGACCTGGCCGCCACGCTCGACACCTCGGACAGCTGGATCGTGGAGCGCACCGGCATCCGTGAGCGGCGAATCGGAGGCACCACGGCCGGCCTGGCCGCCGAGGCCGGCGCAGCCGCCCTGACCAGCGCCGGGCTCACCGGCGCCGACATCGACGTGCTGGTGCTGGCCACCTCCACACCCGACCAGGCGCTGCCCGGCTCGTCCGCCCACGTGCACGAGCTGCTGGGCATCCGCGGCGGCGCCTTCGACCTCAACGCCGCCTGCTCCGGCTTCGTGTACGCCCTGGCCGCCGGCGCCGGACTGGTGGCCACGGGCAGCCAGCGGGTGCTGGTCATCGGCTCGGACACCATGAGCCGCATCACCGACTGGGACGACCGCTCGACCGCCATCCTGTTCGCCGACGGGGCCGGCGCCGTGGTCCTGGAGGCCGCCGACGGTCCGGGAGCCCTGCTGTCCTATGAGCTGGGCGCCGACGGCACCACTCGCGGCCTGCTCTACGCCGACCTGGGCGGCTACATGCTGATGGAAGGCCGTGAGCTGTTCCGACGGGCGGTTCGGGCCATGGTCGAGTCGGCCCAGATCTGCCTGGACCAGGCGGGCGTGACCATCGACCAGGTGGCGTTGCTGGTCCCCCACCAGGCCAACATCCGCATCATCGACGCCGCGGCCAGCCGGCTGGGCATCAGCTCCGATCGCACGGCCAGCGTGCTGGACCGCACGGGCAACACCAGTGCCGGATCCATCCCCCTGGCCCTGGTGGACGCCGTGGAGGCCGGTCGGCTCTCCCCCGGCGACCTGGTCCTGATGTGCGGATTCGGCGCCGGGATGACCACCGCCAGCGCCCTGGTCCGTTGGGATGCTGAGGGCGGGGACGGGCCCGGTGGCACCACCCGCTCGGCGAGCGAGGCGGACGGGGGGCCCGGATGAGCCGGGTGGTGCTGGTCACCGGGGGAGGTCGCGGCATCGGCCTGGCCTGCGCCCGCGCCTTCGCGGCCCAGGGCGACCAGGTGGCCGTGACCTACCGCAGCGCCCCACCGGCGCCCGAGTCGGCCGTGGGCCTGTTGTGCGTGCCCTGTGACATCACCGACGCGGCCCAGGTCGACGCGGCCTTCACCCAGGTGGAGGAGGCACTGGGACCGGTCGAGGTGCTGGTGGCCAACGCCGGGATCACCAACGACATGCTCGTGCTGCGCATGGGCGACGACGCCTTCGCGGGCGTGGTCGACACCAACCTGACCGGCGGCTTCCGCGTGTGCCAAGCGGGCCGTGCAGAAGATGATGCGGGCCCGCTGGGGACGCATCATCTTCATCTCCTCGGTGGTGGGGTCCACGGGACAGGCCGGCCAGGCCAACTACGCGGCCTCCAAGGCGGGTCTGGTCGGCCTGGCCCGTTCGCTGGCCCGCGAGTTCGCCTCCCGCCAGATCACCGTCAACGTGGTGGCGCCCGGTCCCGTGACCACCGAGATGACCGACGCCCTCAGCGCCGAGCGTCAGGCGGCCATCACCGACGCCGTGCCGCTGGGCCGCTTCGCCACGCCCGACGAGATCGCCCAGACCGTCGCCTTCCTGGCCGGGGACAGCGCCGGCTACATCACCGGCGCGGTGATCCCCGTCGACGGAGGCCTCGGCATGGGAGCCTCGTGACCGCTAGCTTCGAATCCCGATCCGATCCGACCATGGAGAGCAGACAGTGAGCGACGACGCCAATTTCGAGCGGTTCAAGAAGTGTGCGGTGGAGGTGCTGGCCGTCGACCCGGCCAAGGTCACCAAAGAGGCCCGCTTCGCCGACGACCTCGACGCCGACAGCCTCGACCTGGTCGAGCTGGTGATGGCGCTCGAGGAAGAGTTCGACGTAGCCGTCGACGAGGACGAGCTCGAGGGCGTCGAGACAGTCGGCCAGGCGCTCGACCTGGTCACCTCCAAGCTCTGATGGACGGGCGACGCGTCGCCATCACCGGGATGGGCGTGCTGGCCCGCTGCGGGATCGGCGTCGACGCCTTCTGGGACGGGTTGTTCGTCGACCCCGGCGATGCCAGCCGGGCCATCGACGACTTCGACGCCGAGGCCCTGTTCGACAACGTCAAGGAGATGCGCCGGATCGACCGGTTCGCCCAGTTCGCCCTGGCGGCCGCGGCCGAGGCCATCGCCCAGGCGGGTGAGCTCGACGTCGATCCCCTCCGCCGCGGGGTGATCTACGGCACCGGCGTCGGCGGGCTGACCACGCTCGAAGAGCAGATCATGACGTTCCACACCAAGGGTCCCCGCCGGGTGTCCCCGTTCCTGGTGCCCATGATGATGCCCAACGCCGGGGCGGCGGCCATCTCCATGCGCCACGGGTGGCAGGGCCCGTGCGAGACGGTGGTGACCGCCTGTGCCACTGGTGCCCACTCCATCGGTGCGGCGGCGCGGCTCGTGTCGACCGGCCGCTGCGACGCCGTGCTCACCGGTAGCTCCGAGGCGGCCATGACCCCGGTGGGGATCCAGGGCTTCGCCAACATGACGGCCCTGTCCACCTCCGGCTTCTCCCGACCCTTCGACGTACGGCGTGACGGGTTCGTGATCGCTGAGGGCGCCGGCGCGTTGGTGTTGGAGGACTGGGACCACGCGGTAGCACGGGGTGCACCCATCCTGGCCGAGGTCCTGGGAGCCGGCGACACCGCCGATGCCCATCACATCACCGCACCGTCACCTGGGGGGGCGGGGGCCATCGCCTGCATGGAACAGGCCCTGGACGATGCGGGGCTCAAGCCGGCAGACGTGGGCCAGATCAACGCCCACGGCACGTCCACCCCCAAGAACGACGAGGCCGAGGCCGAGGCCATCGCCAAGGTGTTCGGGGCCGACATGCCGCCGGTCACCTCCATCAAGGGCGTCACCGGCCACTCCTTGGGCGCAGCCGGATCGCTGGAGGCGGTGGCGGTGGTCAAGTCGTTGCTCACCGGCGTCATCCCGCCCACGGTCGGCTACGGCGAGCCCGACCCGGACCTGGCCGCCCTCGACATCGTGACCGAGGCCCGCTCGTGGACCCCGGCCCCCACCCTGTCGAACTCCTTCGGCTTCGGCGGCCACAACGGCTGCATCATCCTGGGACCCAGCTCCTAAGCCCTTCGGTCGGCAAGCCTCCCTGCGGGCGCCTTCGGCATTCGGGTCTCATCGGTCCAGCGGCTCCGGCCTGGCGGCCGACCTGCTTGGCCCTTCGGTCGGCAAGCCTCCCTGCGGGCGCCTTCGGCATTCGGGTCTCATCGGTCCAGCGGCTCCGGCCTGGCGGCCTGCGCCTTCTGCGGCCTGGGCGGCCTCAGGCCGGCGGCGTCACCATGCCGGCGACCAACTCACCGTGGGTCTGTTCGACCGAGCGGATGACCTGGCGGGCGGCGATGGCGGCGTTCACGGCCAGGACGATGCCGCCGAGGGCCAGGACCAGGCCGAGACCGAGGGAGACGAACGAGGCGATGCCGATGATGGCCGCCGCGAACTGCGTGCCGAGCCACAACAACCACCAGCGCAACACCATCGAGCGGTCTGGATGGGTCGGTGGGAACATGTCGACGGTGGCTTGATACGGGAACCAGAAGTTCACGATGGGGATGAGGAAGCCGCCGACCGCCATACCCGGCGAGTGGCGCGCAGGCAGGCCGGCTCGGCGGGCGAGCGTGGCCGCCCGGTGCACCCACACCAGGAACAGGATCCCGACGGCCAGCAGGCCCAGCGAGATCAGGTTCAGCGTCAGCGACCCGATCGTGTACGCCGGCGACAGCGTGGTGGTCGTGGTGGTGGTCGTGGTGGTGGTCGTGCCGTTCTGCGCTTGGCTGACCTGATGGAAGAAGTTGTGGACCACCGCGTGGTACACCACCGCCACCAGCAGGAACTGCACGCCGTAGAGGGCGGCCCCGAGCACCAGGGCTTTCCGGGCCCGGTCGGCGTCGCCACGCTCGGCCTCGAGGTCGAGCACGGCCTGGGGAGCAGGCGGGGCCACGGTGGCGTTCACATGGGTGGTCCAGGCGTTGCCGTCCCACCAGCGCACCCGGGAGCCGGGCGGCCCGCCGGGATCCGGGTACCAACCGGGCGGCGTTCCGGTCATGGCCGGCGCTCGCTCAGGCCGACGGGCCGGCTCTGTCTCAGGCCGACGGGCCGACTCTGTCTCAGGCCGACGGGCCGACTCTGTCTCAGGCCGACGGGCCGACTCTGTCTCAGGCCGACGGGCCGGTCAACCCGCATCGACCAACACGAACAGCAGGTCGGCCTCACAAGCCAGCTCGCCGCCCACCGTGGCTCGGCCGTGGCCCTTGCCCGCTCGGGCGGACATCCGACCCAGCTCCACCTCGAGGTCGAGGGTGTCGCCGGGCCCGACCTGGCGACGGAACCGGGCGCCGTCCACGCCCCCGAACAGGGGCAACTTGCCCTGGAACCGCGGGTCGGCGAGCACCGCGGCCGCGCCCAGCTGGGCGATCGCCTCGACCATCAGCACTCCCGGCACCGTGGGGCGACCCGGGAAGTGACCGGCGAAGAACGCCTCGTCGCCGGTCAGGTGCCAACGTCCCGCGGCCCGGACGCCAGGCTCGAGCTCGATCAGCTCGTCGAGCAGCAGGAACGGAGCCCGGTGCGGGATCAGATCGGCCGGCGCCGGCAGGGTCACGCCTCGCCGACCTCTCGCTGGCTCCGGCTCACGCCTCCGCCAGTGCCTGCTGGAGCTTCACCGGGGTGTCCTTGGGGCTGATCTTGTACCAGGCCTGGGCGATCTTGCCCTTCGCGTCGATCAGGAAGGCCGATCGCACGATCCCCATGTACTTGCGGCCGTACATGCTCTTCTCGGCCCACACCCCGTAGGCCTCGGCCACGGCGTGGTCGACATCGGCCAGCAACGGGAACCCGAGCGAGTACTTCTCGTCGAAGCTCTTCTGCTTGGCCGGGGCGTCCGGGCTGATCCCCACGATGGCGGTGTCGCCGATGTCACCGGCCACGTCGCGCAGGGCGCAGGACTGGGTGGTGCAACCCGGCGTGTCGGCCTTCGGATAGAAGTAGACGAGCACCTTGCGGCCCTTGAAGGCGGACAGCTTGACGGGGCCCCGTCCTGGTCGAGCAGGGAGATGGCAGGAGCCTTCTGACCAGGCTCCAGATGGATCGGTTCGGTCATGGGCGAAACCTAGCCCGCCGGGGAACAGGGGCGGGGCGAGCCAGCGGCCCTCCCCGCCCCGACGATCCCTAGGTCGAGGCCTTGGCCACGGCCTTCAGCTTGGAGCCGGCCGAGACCTTCACCGCGTTGGCGGCCGGGACCTGGATGGTCTCGCCCGTCTGCGGGTTGCGGCCGGTGCGGGCGGCTCGGCGAGTGCGCTCGAACGACAGGAAACCCGGGAGGGTCAGCTTGTCGTCGCCCTTGGACACGATCTTGTGGACCTCGTCCTCGAACCCCTTGAGCACCTTCTCGACATCGGTCTTGGCGACTCCGCTTCCGTCAGAGATCGCCGCCACCAGTTCGGTCTTCGTCATTGTCTACTCCTTCTCGGTGGTCCGGGGGTACGGGCGAGCCGTGACCGGGTGAGGCCCGGACCAATGAGTTCCACGCTTCTGGATAAGGCACCCGGACGTCAGCTTTGCCCAAGTCTGGCGCGGAAAAGGTGGATGCTCGGTCAATCCGCCACATTGACCATCGAGTCGGCGGCCATGGCGAAGTAGGTCAGGAAGGCCGCCTCGTCGTCGACGGACAGCCCGCCGGCCTCCACGGCCGCGGCCATGTGGGCATACCAGGCGTCTCGCTCGGCCACACCGATGGCAAAGGGGACGTGGCGCATGCGCAGACGAGGATGGCCGCGCGCCTCGGAGTAGGTCATCGGCCCGCCCCAGTACTGGACCAGGAACCCGGCCAGGTGTGCACGAGCTTCGGTGAGGTCGCGCCCGGCGTAGAGCGGCTGGAGGACCCGATCCCGCTCGACCTGCTCGTAGAAGCGGTCCACCAGGTCGACGAACCACACCTGACCGCCGACTCGTTCGTACATGGAGGCGACCTGACCCGGATCCAGCGACCCTGGTTGCTCCCCCTTGATCACGGCCCGCACGGCCAGGCGCCGGGTCGGCGGTTCGGTGCCCGATGGCTCCGGAGGGGTCGAGGGCGATGTCATCGCCCCCACGCTAGCGGCGGCCCCGACGCCCGGGCAGAGGCGTCGCGGGCGGGAAGTAGGGTGCCAGCATGAGTCGGGGGGCGACGACGAGCATCGATCCGCGCGCCGCGGATCACCAGTCCAACCGCGCCGCCATGCTCGAACGCCTGGCCGAGATCCAGGCCGCGCAGGCTCTGGTGCTCGCCGGCGGCGGTGAGCGGTACGTGGCCCGCCACCGCCAGCGAGGTCGGCTGCTGGTGCGTGAGCGGATCGACCTGCTGGTGGATCGCGACTCCGCCTTCCTGGAGCTGAGTCCCCTGGCCGGCTGGGGCACCGAGGACCCGCTGGGTGGCGGCCTGGTCACCGGCATCGGAGCTGGTCGAGGGCACGGTCTGCGTGATCAGCGCCAACGACCCCACCGTGCGAGGCGGCACGTCGAGCCCGACCACCGTGGCCAAGGGCCTGCGGGCCCAGGAGGTGGCGGCGTCCAACCGGCTGCCCCTGATCAACCTGACCGAGTCCGGTGGCGCCGACCTACCCCGCCAGGCCGAGATCTTCGTGCCCGGCGGCGCCACCTTCAAGGGCCTGACCCGGCTCTCGGCGGCCGGCATCCCGACCGTGACCGTGGTGTTCGGCTCGTCCACCGCCGGCGGCGCCTACGTGCCCGGGCTGAGCGACTACACGATCCTGGTGGCCGATCAGGCCCAGGTCTTCCTGGGGGGACCGCCGCTGGTCAAGATGGCCATCGAGGAGGACGCCGACGAGGAGGCCCTCGGCGGGGCCTCGATGCACGCCCGCAGCTCGGGACTGGCCGACTTCCTGGCCACCGACGAGCGCGACGCCCTGCGCCTGGGCCGCATGGTCGTGTCCCGCCTGGGACGACCCGGGCCGACCCCCGCGCCAGGCACGGCGAGAGCCACCCCAGCTCGACCCCGAGGAGCTGCTCGGCATCGTCGGTCCCGACGTACGGGTGCCCTTCGACGTCCGCGAGATCCTGCGTCGGGTGGTGGACCGCTCGGAGCTGGACGAGTTCAAGCCCCTCTACGGCTCGCAGCTGGTGTGCGGGTGGGCGGAGCT
Source organism: uncultured Microthrixaceae bacterium (assembly GCA_963740985.1). Taxonomy (GTDB): domain Bacteria; phylum Actinomycetota; class Acidimicrobiia; order Acidimicrobiales; family Acidimicrobilacustridaceae; genus UBA4742. The sequence goes on along the minus strand of CAVUGJ010000002.1, from coordinate 4,982,763 downwards.
TTGCGGTCGCCCGGTGGCCATCCTGGCCAACAACGGCATCCTGTTCAGCGCCGAGTCCCAGAAGGGGGCGCAGTTCATCCAGCTCGCCAACCAGGCCGACCCTCCCCCTGCTGTTCGTGCACAACATCACCGGCTTCATGGTCGGCACCCGGGCCGAGCAGGGCGGCATCATCAAGCACGGCAGCCAGCTGATCAACGCCGTGTCCAACTCGACGGTGCCCCACCTGGCGCTGATGGTGGGGGCGTCCTACGGGGCCGGCAACTACGCCATGTCCGGCCGGGCCTACGACCCCCGGTTCGTGTTCAGCTGGCCCAGCCACCGCATCGCGGTCATGGGGCCCCGCCAGCTGGCCGGGGTGATGTCCATCGTGGCCCGATCGGCGGCCGAGCGCGCCGGTCGGGACTTCGACGAGGCCGCCGACGCCGAGCGCGAGCCAGGCCATCGAGGCCCAGATCGAGGCTGAATCCAGCGCCCTGTTCGCCACCGGTCACCTGTGGGACGACGGGATCATCGACCCCCGCGACACCCGCACCGCGCTGGGCATCGCCCTGTCGGTGGTCCACCAGGCCCCGGTGGTGGGGGCCGACTCCTACGGGGTGTTCCGCCTGTGAGCCGCGCCGCTCGCCCCGTCCGACCCATCCACACCCTGTTGGTGGCCAATCGGGGCGAGATCGCCGTGCGCGTCATCGACGCGGCCCGCGAGCTCGGCCTGCGCACCGTGGCCGTCTTCGCCGAGCCGGACCGCCATGCCGCCCACGTGCACCTGGCCGACGTGGCCGTGCCTCTCGGCGGTTCGACCGCCACCGAGACCTACCTCGACCAGGCCAAGCTGCTCGACGCCGCCCTGGCCCAGGGGGCCGATGCCGTGCATCCCGGGTACGGCTTCCTGTCCGAGGACGCCGGGTTCGCCCGGGCGGTCCTCGACGCCGGGCTGACCTGGGTGGGCCCCCACCCCGAGGCCATCGCCGTCATGGGCGACAAGCTGGCGGCCAAGCGCCTGGCCGAACAGGTCGGGATCCCCACCCTGGCCAGCCGGGAGCTGAGCGGTGACGACCCGGCGGCCTGGTCGGCCCAGGCCGACGAGGTGGGCTACCCGTTGTTGATCAAGGCGGCGGCCGGCGGGGGCGGGCGGGGCATGCGCCTGGTGTCGAGTCCCGACGAGCTGGCCGAGGCGGTGCGCTCGGCCCGGCGCGAGGCGGAGGCTTCCTTCGGCCACCCGACGGTGTTCGCCGAGCGCTGGCTGGCCGCGCCCCGACACATCGAGGTGCAGGTGGTGGCCGACCAGCACGGCAACGCCCTGCACCTGGGCGAGCGGGAGTGCTCCATCCAACGCCGCCACCAGAAGCTCATCGAGGAGTGCCCGTCGTCGACGGTGGACGAGGTGCGGCGCGAGGCTCTGGGGGCGGCGGCGCTGACCCTGGCCCGAGCCATCGACTACGACAACGTGGGGACGGTCGAGTTCCTGTTCGATCCCGCCAGCGAGCAGTTCTGGTTCCTGGAGATGAACACCCGCATCCAGGTCGAGCACCGGGTCACCGAGGAGGTCGTCGGCTGCGATCTGGTGTGGTGGCAGATCCAGTGCGCCCGGGGCGAGCCCCTGGACTGGATCCAGGATGACGTCGACCTCTCCGACACCCACGCCGTCGAGGTCCGGCTCTACGCCGAGGACCCGGCCCAGGACTGGTTGCCCGCCACCGGGACCGTGCATCGGTTCTGGTGGGATGACTGCCACGACGACTACGTGGTGGTCGACAGCGGGATCAGCTCGGGGCACCACGGTCCGGTGCAGGTGGAGGTGACGGCCCACTTCGATCCTCTGCTGGCCAAGCTCACCGCCCGGGGCCCCAGCCGGGACGCCGCGGTCGGGGCGGCTGGTTCGCTGCCTGACCGAGCTGGAGCTGCACGGCGTCACCACCAACCGCGACTACCTGCTGGCCGTCCTCCAGCACCCGGACTTCCTGGAAGGCAACACCACCACCCTGTTCGTGGCCGACCACCCCGGGCTCCTCGACGCCGGCCCCGACCCCGACACCGTGGCCCTGCACGTCGTGGCCGCCTGCCTGGCCGACGCCGAGGAGGCTCGCCGGGCCCAGCCCTGGCCCTTCGCCCCGTCGGGCTGGCGCAACGTGGGCCGGTCCCACCAGGTCCGCGACTTCGAGCACCGGGGCCAACACCAGGAGGTGAGCTACCGCATCGAAGACGACCGGTTCGAGGCCGAAGTGGGAGGCGTGGCCATGGCCGGGCGCGTGATGGCCCGGGACGGCCACGAACTGCTCATCGAGGCCGACGGGGCGGCGCGGTGCTACTGGGTCCGGACCCACGGCGGAACCACCTACGTGAACTCGAGCCTGGGCCAGACCGACCTGGTGGTCCAGGACCGCTTCGCCCCACCCGACGCGCTGGCGCTCGACGGCGGGCCGGTGGCCCCCGTGCCCGGTCGGGTGGTGGCCGTCGAGGTGGCGGTGGGTGACACGGTGCAGCCGGGCCAGACCCTGGTCGTGTTGGAGTCGATGAAGGTCGAGCACCACGTACGTGCACCCGTCGGCGGGTCCATCCTGCAAGTGTTGGTGGCCGTGGGCGACACGGTCGACGCCCAGCAGCTCCTGATCCGCCTGGAGGATCCCCGATGAGTGACGATCCCAACCCGCCGGCCGGATCGCCCTCCGCGCCACCGTCGGGCCCGACGCCCCAGGAGCTGATGGCCGCTCGCCGCAAGCTGCCGCGGCGGGGTCGAGGACGAGACCCCCGTCCAGCCTCCGGCCCCGAGCGCCGCCCGCCGCGGCCGAGCCTTCCGCCCCGCCGTTGGAGGCCCCACCACCGGAGCCGGAACCCGATCCGCTGCGGGTGGCCAACTGCAGCGGCTTCTACGGCGACCGCCTGTCGGCCGCGCAGGAAATGGTCGACGGCGGCCCCATCGACGTGCTGACCGGAGACTGGTTGGCCGAGCTGACCATGCTCATCCTGGCCAAGGGCAAGCTCAAGGACCCTGACCTGGGGTTCGCCACCACCTTCCTGACCCAGATGGAGCAGGTGCTGGGCACCTGCCTGGCCGAAGGCATCGTGGTGGTGTCCAACGCCGGCGGGCTGAATCCGGCCGGCTGCGCCGAGGCGCTGAGCGCCCTGGCCGCCCGTCTGGGGCTCGTCGCCCAAGGTGGCCTACGTGCACGGCGACGATCTGCTGCGGTCGCCTGGACGAGCTGGCCGAAGCGGGCATCGACCTGCGCCAACCTCGACACCGGCGAGTCCCTGGCCGACCTGGGCGCATCGCCTCTGACCGCCAACGCCTATCTGGGCGCCTGGGGCATCCGCCAGGCCCTCGACCACGACGCCGACGTGGTCATCACCGGGCGCGTCACCGATGCCGCCGCTGGTGGTCGGGCCGGCCGCGTCGCGCTTCGGGTGGGCGCGCACGGACTGGGATCGCCTGGCCGGCGCGGTGGTCGCCGGCCACGTGCTCGAGTGCGGCGCCCAGTGCACCGGCGGCAACTACGCCTTCTTCGACGAGGTCCCGGGTCTGGAGCGGCCGGGCTTCCCCCTAGCCGAGATCCACCAGGACGGATCCTTCGTGGTGACCAAGCATCCCGGGACGGGGGGTCTGGTCTCGGTCGACACCGTCACCGCCCAGCTCCTCTACGAGATCCAGGGCGCCGGCTACTACAACCCCGACGTGGTGGTGGCCTTCGACTCGATCCGCCTGACCGACGACGGGCCCGACCGGGTCCGCGTCTCGGGCGTGAGGGGCCGACCGGCGCCCCGACACCACCAAGGTGGCGGTCAACTACCTGGGCGGCTACCGCAACTCGGTGACCTTCCTGCTCACCGGTCTCGACATCGAGGCCAAGGCCGAACTGGCCGAACGCACGCTTTGGTCTCTGCTGCCCGGCGGGCAGGCGGGCTTCGAGGCCACCGACGTGGCCCTACGCCGCACCGATCACCCCGATCCGGCCACCAACGCGGACGCCGTCGCCGAGCTGACGGTCACGGTGATGGACCCCGACGAGACCAAGGTGGGCCGCGCCTTCTCCAACACCGCCATCGAGATGGTGCTGGCCAACTATCCCGGCCTGTTCACCTCCGGTCCCCCCACTCGCGCCTCCAGCTACGGCGTCTACTGGCCGAGCCTGGTCCCCGCAGAGGTGCCCCACCACGAGGTGGTCATGGGCGAGGAGCGCTTCGTCATCGAGCCGGTGAGCGTCCCCCCGGCGGAGGCCGACCGACGATGCGGGGCGCGGCCCGCTACGGCTTGACCCCACCGAGCACGCCGGACCGGCCGGCTCCGGCCACCGAACCGACCACCGCCATCGCCCTGGGCCGGATCGCCGGGGCCCGCTCCGGCGACAAGGGGGGCAACGCCAACGTCGGGTTGTGGGCCCGCCACGACGAGGCCTACGACTGGCTGGCCTCCTACCTGACCGAAGACCGACTGCGCCAGCTCCTCGCCGCCGAGGCCGAAGGCCTGACGCTGCGCCGCTACGAGCTGGCCAACCTCCGGGCCATCAACTTGGTGGTCGAGGGCCTCCTGGGTCGCGGCGTGGCCGCGTCCACCCGCATCGATCCCCAGGCCAAGGGTCTGGGCGAGTACCTGCGGGCCAAGGTGGTGGAGGTCCCCACCCGCCTGCTGAGGCCCGCGGACCTCAGCCGGGCCGGGGCCCCGCCCCCGCCGCCACCCCCGCCGGCATCATCGGCGCCGGCACCGCCCAGCGCGCCACCCCCACCGCCGAGTGCGCCGCCGCCCGGCGCGCCACCCCCGCCGCCGTCCACCTGAGGGAGGAGTCCGCATGGAGTTCACCCCCGAACACGAGCTGTTCCGGGCCACCGTGCGCGACGTGGTGGAGCACCACATCGACCCGCACATCGACGAGTGGGAGGCCGCCGGCATCTTCCCGGCCCATGAGCTGTTCCGCCGCCTCGGTGACCTCGGCATCCTGGGTCTGGAGTACGACCCGGCCTACGGCGGCCAGGGCGCCGACCACAGCTACACCCTGGTCTACGGCGAGGAGATGGGGCGGGCCGGCTGTGGCGGGATCCCGATGGCCGTCAGCGTGCAGACCGACATGGCCACCCCGTCGCTGCACCGCTTCGGCAGCCACGAGCTCAAGGAGCAGTACCTGCGTCCCGCCATCCGAGGCGACATGGTGGCGGCCATCGCCGTCACCGAGCCCGACGCCGGCAGCGACGTGGCCGGCATCCGCACCCGGGCGGTGCGCGACGGCGACGAGTGGGTGATCAACGGCACCAAGCTCTACATCACCAACGGCACCCAGGCCGACTGGCTGTGCCTGCTGGCCCGCACCTCCGACATCGACGACACCCCCGGCGGCCGCTACCGGGGCATGAGCCAGATCATCGTGCCCACCGCCACTCCCGGCTTCTCCGTGAGCCGCAAGCTGGACAAGCTCGGCAACCGGTCGAGCGACACCGCCGAGCTGTCGCTGGTCGACGTGCGGGTGCCGGTGGCCAACACCGTCGGCGAGATCGGCCGGGGCTTCCAGCAGCAGATGGCCCAGTTCCAGAACGAGCGCATGATCGCGGCCTACATGGCCGTGGGCGCCATGCAGGTGGCCCTGGACCGCACCATCGCCTACGTGAAGGACCGGTCGGCGTTCGGTGCGCCGCTGGCCGCCAACCAGCACATCCAGTTCGAGCTGGCCGACCTGGCCGCCGAGATCGATCTGTTGCGCCACTACAACCACGCCTGCGCCGAGGCCTACCTGAGGGGCGAGGACACCACCCGGTTCGCCACCATCGCCAAGCTGAAGACCGGCCGGCTGAACCGGCGGGTGGCCGACGTCTGCCTCCAGTTCCACGGCGGCATCGGATACATGGAGGAGACCTGGACGGCGCGCTACTTCCGCGACTCGCGCCTGCTGTCCATCGGCGGTGGCGCCGACGAGATCATGCTGCGGGTGCTGGCCCAGCTCGACGGGATCGGCTGAGCCAGCCGGCCCGAGGATGGCTGCTCAGGCCGGCGACTCGGGCCGTGAGGCCCAGTGCCGTACGCCCGTCTGGGCGCTGAGCTCGTTGGCCCAGCACTCGGCGTCGCGGGGCCCCAGGCGCAGGTGGAGCCGTTCGCCGTGCCCAGCACCCACGTCCTTCCACACCTCCCAGATCAGCTCGGGGGGCTCGCACAGCTCGATGAACCGCACCGGGTCGTCCAGGCGCAGCAGCCGCATGTCGTAGGCGGGCACGCCCAGGTGACGCAGGGCGTGAGCCACGTCGGCCGCGTCGAGCTGGATCTCGAGCTCCTCGGTGAGTTGGTGGAACTGCAGACCCATGACCAGGCCGCACGCCCAGTCGATGTCCCAGTACAACCGAGGGTCGGATTCGATCGGATCGGTGGCCGCCGTCGGGTCGCCCAGCGCCTGGAACAGGCTGAGCTCGCTGGTGCGCACGCGGGCCAACGGGAGCTCGATCAGCCGGCTCCGCGGGAAGGCCCGCAGCTTGGTCATGCCCTCGCGCATCGACCCAGCCTAGGGGACAGCGGAGGCCGGTAGGTCGAACGGCCTACGAGGACGGCTGGTAGTACGAGAGTCCGATCAGTTCGTCCAGCCGGACATCGGACTCCGCGAAGCGCTCGACCAGCTGCTCGTAGAGGCCCTGGTCCAGGGGATCGCCGGTATCCGTGCTGGTGTGGGGCACGGTCGCCCGGTCGACCACCGAGGCGTCCACCCCTATGTGGTCGAGCAGCCGGGCTGTCCAGGTGCTCGGGTCGGCGTACAGGTCCTCCGAGCGGAAGACGAACAGCTGAGAGCGGTCGAAGTGGGCCAACCAGCGCGCCAGGTGATCGGCGTAGCGGCTGCGCATGGCGTAGCCGTGCTCGAGATAGGCCGTCCCACTCAGCCGGGCCGAGAGGTCCACCCCTGCCAACCGCTCGGGCTCCGCGTCCAGGGCGTCCACGAACGAGAGCCGCTCGCGACCGGTTCGGGTGTTCATGGACCACTGCGAGTAGGCGCGCCGCACCGGATCCCGCAGCGCCACCACCAGCCGGACGTCGGGCAGGTCGGCGGCCACCCGGGCCGGCCCTTCGGGCAAGGCCAGGTAGGCCGGCGTCTTCTCCCCCACCCGGGCCGGACGACCGGTCTGGTGTTCGTGGGCCTCGATCACCGACCGGCGGTCGAACCACGATCGATACCAGCTCAGGCCCCGGTCGTAGTCCCGATCGAAATAGTGCATCTCGACCCGGGGCACCCAGAAGATGTCGGGATGCTCGTGCAGGAACCGGCCCAGGGACGTGGTCCCGGCCTTCTGGGCACCGATGAGCAGGAAGTCGGGCAGGGCTCGCGACGACGCGGTCAGCCTTCGCCCCACCCTCCGTCCCGTGGCCACCACGCCCGAGACGCTGGTCCACTGCTTCGGCATGGCGATCTCGGCTCCCCAGCATTGCTCCAGTGCCCGACGATCCTGCCACAACCACCGAACCCCCCGGCCGGGGTCAGCCGTCGAGCGCGGCCCGCACCGAGGCGATGAAGCGCCCCGCGCCGGCGGGGCCCTCACCGTCGAGCAGACGACGGACCAGGGCGCTGCCGATCACCGCCCCGTCGGCCACCTCGCACACCGCTCGAGCCTGCTCCGGGTTGGACACCCCCACACCGACCATGACGGGCTTGTCGGTGACCTCCTTGAGCCGCCGGGCGATGACCAGCGAGGTGGCGGCCAGCTGGTCGCGCTCGCCGGTCACCCCCAGCAGGCCAACGGCGTACACGAAGCCACGCGCCCGCTGGGACACGGCCCGGAGGCGCTCGTCGGAGGCGGTGGGTGCCGCTAGCAGCACGGTCTCCACGCCGCCCCAGTCGGCGGCTCGGGCCCACGGCCCGACCTCCTCGAGCGGGAGGTCGGGCAGGATGACGGCGGCCACGCCCGCCTCGGCCACCGAGGCGGCGAAGCGGCGCAGGCCCATGCGGGCCGCGATGTTGTAGTAGGTCATGACGGTCAGCGGGATGCCGGCATCGACGTGGCGCAGGGCGTCGAGGATGCTGAGGGGGGTGGCCCCAGCGGCCAGCGCCTGCTCGCTGGCGGCCTGGACCACCGGACCGTCCATCACCGGGTCGCTGAAGGGGATGCCGATCTCGATGGTGTCGGCCCCCGCCTCGGCCACTGCCTCCACCACCGCCAACCAGTCCGTTCCCAGCCCGCCGGTCACGTAGGGCGCCAGGAGCTTGCGCCCGGCCGACCGGGCGGCCCGCAGGGTGGTCTCCAGGGCACCGGGGTCGCCGGGCGGGGCCGGCACGCCGGGGTCGAAGTCGCCGGACTCGGCATCGACCACCGGGACCACGGGATCGGAGGTGGCGGGGCTCATCCCAGGATGTCCATCATCTGGGCCACGTCCTTGTCCCCGCGGCCCGACAGGTTCACCAACACGACCTGGTCCGACCAGCTCGGCCCGGGCCCGGGACAACCAGGCCAGGGCATGGGCCGGCTCGAGGGCCGGGATGATCCCCTCGGTGCGCGACAACAGGGCGAAGGCATCGATGACCTCGGCGTCGGTGACCGTCTCGTAGTGGGCCCGGCCGGTCGAAGCCAGGTACGAGTGCTCGGGGCCGACCCCCGGGTAGTCCAAGCCCGGCCGAGATGGACTGGGCTTCCAGCACCTGCCCGAACTCGTCCTGCATCAGGTACGAGCGCATGCCGTGCACCACGCCGGGCACGCCCCGGGTCACCGCGGCACCACCGGCGGGCTCGACTCCGACCAGCCGAGCCGGGGAGTCCACGAACCCGGAGAAGATGCCCATGGCGTTGGATCCCCCGCCCACACACGCCGTGACCACATCGGGGACACCGCCGCCGAGCAGGGCCGCGCACTGCGCCCGGGCCTCCCGCCCGATGACGCGCTGGAACTCGCGCACCATCCACGGGTACGGATGGGGACCCATGACCGAACCCAGGCAGTAGTGGGTGGTCTCGACCGTGGCCACCCAGTCGCGCATGGCCTCGTTCACCGCGTCCTTGAGCGTCCGGCTCCCCGACACCGCTGGCACCACCTCCGCGCCCAGCAGGCGCATGCGGAACACGTTCAGGGCCTGGCGCTCCATGTCCACCTCGCCCATGTAGACGGTGCAGGACATGCCCAACAGGGCGGCGGCGGTGGCGCTGGCCACGCCGTGTTGGCCCGCCCCGGTCTCGGCCACCAGGCGCGACTTGCCCATGCGCCGGGCCAGCAGGGCCTGGCCCAGCACGTTGTTGATCTTGTGCGAACCGGTGTGGTTGAGGTCCTCGCGCTTGAGCAGCACCCGCACGCCGAGCTCCTCGGACAGTCGGTGGCACTCGGTCAGCGGCGACGGTCGCCCGGCGTAGTCACGCAGCAGGTCGTCGAGCTCGCCGGTGAAGGCCGGGTCGGCCCAGGCCTGGCGGAACGCCTCCTCGAGCTCGAGGCAGGCCGGCATCAGCGTCTCGGGCACGAACCGGCCGCCGAACTCCCCGAACCGTCCGCTGGCCGTCGGTTCGCCCAGAGCCGCCACGGCGTGGGACGGGTCGGTTGCGGACAAGGAGGCTCCTCCGAGGCTGGTCGGGCTGGTCAGGCTGGTCGGGACGGCTCGAGCGATGCGTCAGCCGGCCGAACGATCATCTTCCCAGTCGTAGAAGGCCGATCCCTCATCCGTTTCGGGATAGCCGTCGTCCGGCCCGTCGGGCTCGGCGGCGGGGGCCAGCGGGGCGTCCAGGTCGACGGTCTCCTCACCCAGGTCGATCCCGGCCTGCTTCGCCGCGTTCACGAACCGCATCAGCTTGGACACGTCCTTGCGCCCTGGTTCGCGCTCCACGCCGCTGCACACGTCCACCCCCCAGGGGCGGACCCGGGCGATGGCCTCGCCCACGTTGTCGGGTGTGAGCCCGCCGGCCAGGATCACTCGCCGGTCCATGGGCAGGCCCTCGGCCAGCACCCAGTCGAACACCTGCCCCGACCCCGGGTTGGGCGAGTCGATGAGCACGGCATCGGCTGCCTCGTACTCGTCGATGCGCTCGAGCATGCGGTCACCGGCGGCGAAGGCCTGGATCAGGAACTGCACCCGCTGGCGGATCCACTTGCCTTCGGCCGGGGTCTCGTGGCCGTGCAGCTGCACGCCGTGCAGGCCGGCGGCGTTGACCATCTCGACCACCCGGCGGGAGGCCTCGTCACGGAACAACCCCAACGTCATGACCTCGGGGGGAGCCGGCGGGTGATGTCGCGGACCTGGCCCACCGCGATCTGGCGCGGCGATGGGGCGAACACGAAGCCGACGGCGTCGGCGCCCATGGCCACCGCCAACAAGGCGTCCTCCTCGTTGGTGATGCCGCAGATCTTGACGAACACCCCGACACCGTACCGGCGCGACCGCCGCCGACGATGCCATTGATCCCGCTCAGGCGTCGACCTGTTGCGGCCTCAGCCGGCCGACCTGTTGCGGCCTCAGCCGGCCGTGCGCAGGGCGGCCACCGCCGCGGCCGGATCACCGGAGGTGACCAGCGACTCGCCCACCAGCACGGCGTGGTAGCCAGCCCGCCGCAGGGCGCCCGCGTCGTGGGCGTCACGCACGCCGGACTCGGCCACCCTGACCACGCCGGCGGGCATGGCTGAGGCCAGCCGCACGGCCCGCTCCGTGTCCACCTCGAAGGTGAGCAGGTCGCGTTGGTTCACCCCGATGAGGTCGGCACCGACCGCCACCGCCCGCTCCAGCTCGGCCTCGTCGTGGATCTCCACCAGGACGTCCAGATCCCAGCTCGACGGGCCAGGTCGGCGAAGTCGGCCAGCTCGCCGGTCGTCGAGGGCGGCCGCGATCAACAGCACGGCGTCGGCCCCCAGCAGGCGGGCGTCGACCACGTCGAGGCTCGAGACGGTGAAGTCCTTGCGCAGGACCGGCAGGCCCGAGCCGTCCCGAGCCGCGGCCAGGTCGCCTGGACGGGCACCGAAGAACTCGACGTCGGTGAGGACCGACAGGCACGAGGCCCCCCCGGCCCGGTAGGCGCGGGCCAGCGCGGCCGGGTCGAGATCGGCGGCCAGGTCTCCCTTGGACGGCGAGCGGCGCTTGACCTCGGCCACCACGCGCCAGACCATCGGCCGCCGCCGTCTCGAGCGCAGCGCCGGAAGCCCCGGGTGGGTTCGAGTGCCCCGGCCTGGTCGACCAGCCGGTCGAGCGACCGCCGTCGGCCGCGGCCGCGGCCCGGTGGGCCATCGAGGATGCGATCGAGGTAGGTCAGTGAGCCAGACCCTTGCCGCGCGTGGGCCGTGGTGGCGGCCAGGATGGGTGCCATCGAGCGTCCCGAGCAGCGGCCCGATCTCGCTGAACAGCGTCTGCCCATGGCCTCGCTGGAGGAGTGGGCGGCCAGCGCGTCGTCGTCGGTGTACAGCTCGAAGATCCACACCGAGTTCTCGTCGGCGTCGTCGAGGTGGACCGAGTACACCTCGCGTGCCGGGCTCGTCGGCCACCGCGGCCAGCATCCGGTCGAAGGCGGCCACCACCTCGTCGCGCTTGCCGGGCTGAGCGGTGAGCTTCACGAACATGCTGGGCTTGGACATGGGCGCACCCTATCGGGGCGCCAACGCCGGCTGGGACGACGTATTCAGTCGCGCTCGCTGTCCAGGCTGCGCATCACGGCCAGCGCCGGGGCCAGCACGAACGTCAGCCCCGACAGCACCAGGCAGCACCACGCCGAGCACCAGCAGCGGACCGAACCCCGTGACCAGGCCGGCCGACAGGCCGAACACGGCGCCGATCAGCAACACCGCGGGCGCCAGCTGCAGCGACCCGGGGCAGGCGGGCGCCGCGCCCGATGGGTGCGTCGTCGAGCAGGGCGGCGTAGTCGGTGTCGTCATCGTCGTAGGGCACGAAGGCCGGCGTCGGGCTCGGGGTCGGCCACCGGTCGGCGCATCGCCGGACCCAGCCCCAGGCTTTCGTCGTAGCGGCGCCGGGCATCGGCGTCGCCGAGCACGGCCCAGGCCTGGTTGAGGCGGCGGATCTCGGCCTCGTTCGCCGCCCGGGTGGCACGCATCGGCGCCGGCGTGGAAGTCGGGATGGCTCTCGCGGGCCAGTCGTAGATAGGCCTGGCGGATGTCGCGCACCGGGGCATCGACGCCGACCCCCAGCACGTCGTAGTGCGTCACCCCCCTGATGCTAGGACGGATCCGTCCCGACGATTCGACGGAGTGCGTCCCGACCTGTCCGCCGCTCGATGGGTCGCGGGCACGAGCATGGGCCCCACCATGAGCGCTGATCCCCCACCCGTGGTCCTCATCGAGGACGACCCCAACATCGCCGACCTGGTCGACCTCTACCTCCGCAACGACGGCTACCGGGTGTACCAGGCCTCATCGGGCGAGGCCGGCCTGGACCTGGTCCGCGACCGCCACCCCAAGCTGGTCATCCTCGACGTCGGGCTGGCCGGCGAGCTCGACGGGCTGGCCGTCTGCCGCCAGCTGCGGGCCAAGGGCGACGTGCCCATCATCATGCTGACCGCCCGCGACGGCGAGATCGACCGGGTGCTCGGCCTGGAGATGGGCGCCGACGACTACGTGACCAAGCCGTTCTCGCCCCGCGAGCTGGTGGCCCGGGTCAAGGCCATCCTGCGTCGGGCCGACGGACCCGACGCGCGACGCCCCGACTGGTCCTCGACCGCCGGGCCGGTGGAGGTCGACCTGGGCCGGCGGGAGGCGCGCCTGGACGGCGACCGTCGTGGCCCTGGCCGCCCGGGAGTTCGACCTGCTGGCCTACCTGGCCGAGAACCAGGGCCTGGCGCTCAGCCGACGCCAGCTGCTCGACGGGGTCTGGGGCGTCGACTGGGTGGGCGACGAGCGCACGGTGGACGTCCACGTGCGCCAGCTGCGCAAGAAGCTGGGTGACGGCTTCCCGCTGTCGACCGTCTGGGGCGTCGGCTACCGCCTCGACTGACGGAACACGGCGCAACCACCGTGTCAGCTCAGCGACCTCGTCAGGAGTCGCTGACGCTGACCGAGGAAGCGCCCGGGTATCACGAAATCCTCACATCTCGCGGCCAGACTGGGGTCATGAGGCGCCGCATCACGCTTGGCCATCCTGGGGACCGTGGCCGCGGCGCTGATCTTCGCCGGGCTGGGCACGCTCGCCCTCAACCGGGTCGGGGCCCGCAACACCGCGGCCAGAAGACCTGCGCCAGCAGGCCGAGGCCACCTCCGCCATCCTGAACCTGCGAGCCAAAGGGCACCAACCGCCAGAAGGTCGTGCAGCTTCCGCGACGCCCTCAACGTCAAGGATGTCGACCTGGTCATCCTCGACGCCAAGAACCAGCCGCGCACCGACCTGGGTGACCCCATCCCGCCGGGGGTGGTCCTCACGTCGGCGGACTACGCCGCACTCCGATCGGGCCAGATCGTCACCGGTTCGAGACCGACCGAGGTGTGGGCGGCGGTGCCGCTCAGCAACACCGCACAGGCGAACCCGCAGTTCGTCGGCGTCCTGTTCCTGACCCGCAACACCGCCGACCGCTCGGCAGCGGGGTGGGCTGGTTCATCCTGGCCTCGGTGGCCACGCTCGTGCTGGGGGCGCTCATCGCCGCTCGCCTGAGCCGCCGGCTGACCAAGCCGCTGACCGAAGCCACCGCGGCCACGGCCCGCATCGCCGACGGCGACCTTGCCGTTCGGGTCCCCGAGCACCACGCCGGCTCGACCGACGAGCTCGATGCCCTGGCCCGGTCCATCAACGAGATGGCCGACTCCCTGGAGCGCTCACGGGGACTGGAGCGCCAGTTCCTGCTCTCGGTGTCCCACGACCTGCGCACCCCGCTGACCTCGATCCGCGGCTACGCCGAGGCCATCGCCGACGGCGCCGCCCCCGATGCCCAGCAGGCGGCCGGCGTGATCCTGGCCGAATCCCGGCGCCTCGAGCGGCTGGTGCGCGACCTGCTCGACCTGGCCAAGCTCGAGGGGCGCCAGTTCTCGCTCCACCTGGCCCCCGCCGACGTGGCCGAGTTGATGGTCGACTCGGTCGACGGCTTCCGGCGCGAGGTGGAGGGCTCCGGGCTCGCGCTGGGCCTGCAACGGCCGAGTACCCCGGTGTGGGCCCTGGCCGACGGCGACCGGCTGGCCCAGGTCGTGGCCAACCTGATCGAGAACGCGGTCAAGTACGCCAACCGGCGCCATCTCGGTCACGGTGGTGGCCGATCCGGCGCGCCCCGCATCGAGGTGGCCGACGACGGCCCCGGCATCGCCGCCCAGGACCTGCCCCACGTGTTCGAGCGGCTGTACGTCGCCGGCCACGAGCCCCAGCGCAAGGAGGTCGGCTCGGGTCTGGGCCTGGCCATCGCCCGCGAGCTCACCGAGGCCATGGGCGGCACCGTCCGGGCCGAGGCCAACCCGGGCGGGGGCACGCGCCTGGTCATCGCCCTGCGGCCGTCGGCCGCACCCACGCCCGCGGTGGCGACGCCGCCCGCCTCCGCCTGCACCGCCGCCTCATCGACGCCGCCCGCGTCGTCACCGCCGGCCGAGTCCCGGGCTCGGCCGCGAGCCGATTCCGGCGCCTACCACCGCGCGCACGACCCCCCGATCCTGATCGGGGGCGGGCCTCAGCCCGGATCGGTGCCCACCAGTGGCAGCGGACGGATCTCGGCCGGGCGGGCCGAGCCGGCCACGTCGACCGTGGCCGCCGCCGGGACCTCCACCCGGCGGGCGATGAAGGCCAGGGCGATGGGCGCGGCCAGACCCGGTGAGCGCACCGCGCTGGTCACCGTGCCCACCACGTCCTCGCCCACCGAGACCGTCGCGCCCGGCTCGGGCACCTCGTCGCCCTCGAGCACCAGACCCCGCAGGTGGCGGGGCACGTTCCCGCCCCGGGAGTCGATTCGGGCCACCAGCTCCTGGCCGGTGTAGCAGCCCTTGGTGAAGCTCACCGACTGGTCGATGAGCCACTGGCCCAGCTCGGCCGGGATCACGTCCTCGGTGATCTCCGCTCCGGCCCGGGGCACCCCGGCCTCGATGCGCATCGACCTCGTAGCGCCTCGAGATCGCCGTCCGGCCCGGCCGGGTCGATCGGTCGAGCCTGGCCGCAGCTCGAAGGTCGACCGTCGGACCGCAGCTTGAAGCGCTCGAGTCGGGCCCGCACCGCCTCGCCCGCGCCCGGTCCACCTCGATCTGCAGACGGTCGGGCTCGTCGGCGCGGATGACCCGGATCCACCAGCCCATCTTGCCGGTGGGCTCGAGCAGCAGCGACCACGACGGCCGGCCCGGCTCCATCGCCTCCACGTCCTGGCTGAGCTGGCCCTGCAGGTAGCTGAGGGCGTCGTCGCCGCGCACGTCGATGACGTCACGGGGCCCGGCGGTCGGTGATGGTCGAGGGGATCCACGCCTCCCAGTCTTGCCCGGTTCGCTAGCGGGCGCGGCGTTGGGCGGTCATCCGGCGGGCGCCGGGCACCGCGGCTGAGCAGGGCCCGGGCCTTGTTGTGGCACTCCAGGTCCTCGTGCTCGGCCACGCTGTCGGCCACCACGCCGGCGCCGGCCTGCACCGACGGCCCGACCGTCGGGCCACACCACCATGGTGCGGATGGCGATGGCCGTGTCGATGTTGCCGGAGAAGTCGATGTAGCCGACCACCCCGGCGTAGGGGCCGCGCTTGACCGGCTCGAGGTCGTCGATGATCTCCATGGCCCGCACCTTGGGCGCACCCGACACGGTTCCGGCCGGCAGCGTGGCCCGCAGCACGTCGATCGGGGTCATGCCCTCGGCCAACTGGCCCGACACCTGCGAGGTGAGGTGCATGACGTGGCTGTAGCGCTCGAGGGTCATCATCTCGTCGACCTGCTCGGTCCCGAAGGTGCACCACCCGGCCCACGTCGTTGCGGGCCAGGTCGACCAGCATGACGTGCTCGGCCAGCTCCTTGGGGTGCTCGCCAGCTCGGCGCCGAGACGGCGGTCCTCCTCCTCGGTGCGACCACGACGGCGCGTGCCGGCGATCGGGCGCGACATGACGCGCCCGTCGAGCAGCTGCACCATCGGCTCGGGCGAGCACCCGATCAGGGTCAGCTCGGGCAGCCGGACGAAGTACATGTACGGGCTGGGGTTGATCTGGCGCAGCACCCGGTAGGCGTCGAACGGATCGGCGTCCAGCTCGAAGTCGAAGCGCTGCGACAGGACCACCTGGAAGATGTCGCCGGCCAGGATGTGCTCCTTGGCCACCTCCACCGCCTGGCAGTACGCCCCGGGTGGCGTCGGCGAGGTGACCTCGGGCAGCTCGTCGTCGGCGTCGGGCGGATCGACCAGTGGCTCGGACAGCGGGCTGGCGCCATCGAGGGCCAGCTGTTCCAGACGGGCCAAGGCGTCGTCGTAGAGAGCGTCGAGCTGATCGGCGTCGGCGCCGGGCGGCACGATGACGTTCTCGATCAGGGTGACCCGCTGGCGCCAGTGATCGAAGGCGGCCAGCTCACCGATGACCGACAGCACCGCGTCGGGGCTGCCGCGGTCGTCGGGCGCCACGTCGGGTAGCCGCTCGACCTCGCGCACCACGTCGTAGCCCAGGTACCCGATGAGACCGCCGTGAAGGGGTGGGAGCTCGTCGAGGGCAGGTGACCGGTAGGCGGCCAGCAGCTGCTCGACGGCGGCGAGGATGCCGTCCTCGGTCGACAGGTCGGCGGGCAGGTCGCCCGACACCTCCAGACGGCCGTCCCGCGACACCAGGGTGGCCCGGGGATCGCGCCCCACGAAGGACCACCGGCTCCAGCGCTCGCCGTGCTCCACCGACTCCAACAGGAACCCGGGTCGGTCGTCGCGGCACAGGCGGGCGAAGGCGGCGACGGGCGTGATCAGGTCAGCCAGCAGCTCGCGCCACACGGGCACGACCGTATGGGTGGCGGCCAGCGCGTGGAACTCGGGCCCGGTCCGGCTTCACCATGGGTCGTGTCGAGCCGGTCAGGACTCGGGACCCGAACGCCCGGAAGAAGCAGGATCGGTTGCCGGTGTGGCAGGCGCCGGCACCTTCCTGCTCGACCACGAACAGCAGGGTGTCGCCGTCGCAGTCGTAGAAGGCCTGGCGGATGTGCTGGCGATCACCTGAGGTCTCGCCCTTGCACCAGTACTCCTGTCGGGACCGGCTCCAGAACCAGGTTCGCCCGGTCTCGAGCGAGCGGCGCAGCGACTCCTCGTTCATCCAGGCCATCATCAGCACCGCGCCGGTGCCCTCTTCCTGGACGATGGCCGGCACCAGGCCGTCGTGGTCGAAGTGCACGGTGGCCAGCTGGGACTCGGTGAAGGCGACGGGGGTGGTGACCGGCATGGTCCGGTCATCGTAGAGGCCCGCCCGCCCGACCAGAAACACATTGGGCAGAACCCGATGCGGCTACAGGTACAGGCCGGTCGAGCCCTCTTCCAGGCGGCTGGCCGCCACGGCGTGGACGTCGCGCTCGCGCAGGATGACGAAGTCCTCACCCCGGACCTCGACCTCGTAGCGGTCCTCGGGATTGAACAGGACGTGGTCGCCCGGCTCCATGGCCCGCACGTTCGGCCCGATGGCCACCACCTCGGCCCAGGCCAGGCGCTTGCCCATCTGAGCCGTGGCCGGGATCAGGATGCCCCCGGTGCTGCGACGCTCGCCCTCGCCGCCTCCCAGGCGGACCAGGATGCGGTCGGACATCATCTTGATGGGGAGCTTGTCCACCGCGCCGCCGGTCAGACGCTCGGCCAGGGTGTCGCCAGGGCGACCCGACGGCGTGGCGGTCGACTCGTCGGTCGACCTCGGCGCCGGATCGGGTGAGGCCGCCTCCGGCTCGGAGGCGTCGTCCGCGGACTCGGGCTGGTCGTCGAGGAGCACCCACCGACGGTACCGTCTGGGCCGATGAGCCACGACCCGCCCGGTGGCGCCGGACCCCACCCCGTGCGGTTCGACACCAGCGACGGGCTCAGCCTGGAGGGCGAGGTCACGCTCCCCGATGACGCCCGCGCCGCCGTCGTCCTGGCCCATCCCGCACCCGGCCCAGGGAGGCAACATGCGCTCGCTGGTGACCAGTGAGCTGTTCCGCCTGCTGCCGGCATGCCGGCCTGGCCGCGCTGCGATTCAACTTCCGTGGCGTGGAGGGATCTGAAGGCATCCACGAACACGGCCGGCGCGAGCACCTCGACATCGAGGCCGCGGTCGCCGCGCTGGTCGGGCAGGCCCCGGGCCTGACGCTGGTGGTGGCGGGCTGGTCCTTCGGTGCCGACGTCGCCCTGACCGTCTCCGACCCGCAGTTGGCGGGCTGGGCCCTGCTGGCCCCGCCCCTGCGGGTGGTGGAGCGGGCGGCCATGGTGGCCGCGACCGACCCCCGGCCCAAGCTGGTGATCGTGCCCGAGCGCGACCAGTTCAACCCACCCGAGCCGGCCCGGGCGGCCACCGCCGACTGGGTGGCCACCCAGCTCGTGGTGGTGGCCGGCGCCGACCACTTCTTCGCCGGCCGCACCGCCCAGGCCGCCGACCTGGTCATCGACTTCGTCGACTCGTTGCTGCCGTAGGCACGAGCCGGCGCGGTGAGAAGGCGCAGCCCGCCAGGGCGGAGCCGCTGGACCGATGACACCCAGATGCCGAAGGCGCCCGAAGGGAGGCTCGCCGACCACAGGGCCCAATCAGATGGAAGGCGCAGGCCGCCAGGCCGTAGCCGCTGAGTGGATGAAACCCGGATGCCGAAGGCGCCCGAAGGGAGGCTTGCCGACCACAGGGCCAATCAGATTGGCCGATCAGATCGGCCGCGTCGTGATGCCGTGCTCGGCCAGATAGGCCTTGGCCTCGCCCACCGTGCACTCGCCGAAGTGGAAGATGGAGGCGGCCAGCACGGCATCGGCGCCGCCCTCGATCACGCCCTCCACCAGGTGCTGGAGCGAGCCCACCCCGCCGCTGGCGATCACCGGGATGGTCACCGCCTCGGTCACCGCCGCCAGCAGCTCGAGGTCGAACCCGTCACGGGTGCCGTCGCGATCCATCGAGGTGAGCAGGATCTCGCCGGCGCCCAGCTTCTGGGCCCGACGGGCCCACCAGCACGGCGTCGGTACCGGTCGGCGTGCGTCCGCCGTGGGTGAACACCTCGTAGCCGCTCTTGGTGGCCACCTCGGCGTCGGGTCGGCCTCGACGGGCGTCGATGGCCACGACCACGCACTGCGCCCCGAACTCCTCGGCCAGCTCGCTGATCAGGGCCGGTCGCTCCAGGGCCGCGGTCATGACCGACACCTTGTCGGCGCCGGCCCGCAGCAGGGCCCGGGCGTCGTCGACGCGTGCGGATGCCCCCCCCGATGGTGAACGGGATGAACACCTCGTCGGCGGTGCGTGACACCACGTCGATCATGGTGTCGCGCTGGTCGCTGGACGCGGTGATGTCGAGGAAGACCAGCTCGTCGGCCCCTTCGCGGTCGTAGCGCCGGGCCAGCTCCACCGGATCGCCGGCGTCGGTCAGGTCGACGAAGTTGACGCCCTTGACCACCCGGCCGGCGTCGACGTCGAGACAGGGGATGATCCGGACCACGTCCACGGCGGTGACGCTACCGCCCAGACGAAGTGGTGCTCTCCAGCCCGACCAGGTCGATGTCGGCCGAACCGTCGGCACGGTGGCGGCGGCCCCGTCGTCGCCCGGCGGCTCGGCGTCCGGCACGGGCCTGGCGGCGAGCCTCCTTGCGCTCCGCCAAGCGATCGGCCACCCAGGAGCCGCCGAAGTAGACGACGACGGCGTAGATCCAGCCGAGGATGATGTCGAAGACGAAGTGCTCGCCCGTGTAGACCAGCGCCAGGGCCATGGCCGGCACGTAGGCGACCAGCAGCACCTTGAGCCAGGTCTTGCGCACCCGGGGGAAGAAGAACAGGCAGATCAGCATGGGGCAGGCGGCGTGCAGCGACGGGACGGCGGCCACGTCGTTGTTGAACTTGGACCCGGTCTCGAACACGCGCCGCGGCCCAGTGGATGCCCATGTTGGAGAACACCACCGGCACCACCCGGACCGACGAGGGCATGAGGCCCTCCTTGCTCGCCATCCACGGCGGCATGGCCGGGTAGAGCACGTAGGTCAGGAAGCCCGACAGCATCAGCGTGACGTACAGGCCCATGAAGCGGCGGAAGGCCTTGTGGTCGCGCACCCACAGCACGCCGGCCACCACGAAGGACATGAAGAAGTGGGACAGGTACGTGGCCCAGGCCAGGTAGTCCCAGATGTGGAGGTTGTCGGGGCGGAAGAAGGCCCGCTGCAGGCGCACCGTGGGGGCCACGCCCGCCGAGATCCACTGGTCGAAGTGCAGCTGGGGGGTGATGTGGGTGCTGAACAGCAGGTGGTCGGCGTAGCCCCGCAGCAGGGCGTAGAGCCCGAGCACGACGTACAGCGGCAACCAGTCGCGCAGGAAGCCCTCGGCGGAACCGGCCCAGATCGCCCAGACAGGAGACGAACACGGCCCCCGTGACCCACAGGAGCAGGTCGTCCTCGAGGAAGGGGATGCCGAACTTGGCGATGTAGCACCCGAGCAGGACCAGGTAGACGACCCAACCGATGATGGTGCGCCGGCGCGGCTGATGGGCGCGCAACCAGGCCGCCGGCCCGGAGGCGACCGCCTGCTCGGGGCTCGGCGTCGGGGTGGAACCCGAATCCGGGGAGGGGTCGGCCAGGACGGTCACCGGCGCCCACTGCGGCGGTGATCAGGGGCGGCCACGTCTCCATCCGTTTGAACTGTGTGCATGCCTTCCTTCCCCAGCATCGATACAGGGTCGCCGACCAACCTGGGAGGACGCTGTGAGAATGCGTATCCCCACCTGAGCGCGACTGCAAGGTCCCGGGGGTATGACCAGGTGCGATCGTCCACGCACCATACTGTCCGGCGTGCCGCAACCCTGGGCAGCCAGCACACGGTGGTGGGCACGACCGCTGCTGATCCTGGCCGCGTTGGCGGTCGGATTCGCGGGCCTGGGCCTCTACCAGGCCTGGCACGACTCCCCCACCTTCGACGAGCCGGTGTACGTGGCCGCCGGGCTGGCGTCGCTGACCCGCCACGACCTGCGCCTCAATCCGGAGCACCCACCCCTGGCCAAAGCCCTGGCCGCGCTGCCCGCCCTGGCCGTGCACCCGGTCATCCCCCACACCGCCGCCTGGAGCCGCGGTGAGGAGCGCGTCTACAGCGCCCAGTTCCTGCAGGCCCAGCTCCGGGCGGGGACGCTGCAGCGCGTCATGTTCGCGGCACGCCTGGTCCCGCTGGCCGAGGCCATCGCCGCCGCCTTCGTGCTCTACGCGCTGGCCCGGCGCCTCCTGTCCCCGGCGGCCGGCCTGGTGGCGGGTGGCCTGTGGCTGGCCGGACCGCTGGTGCTGGGCCTCGGTCACCTCGACGGCATCGACCTGCCCTTCACGTTGGCCGCCCTGCTGGTCAGCCTGGCCCTGGTCCGGGTGCTCGAGCTCGCCCGCGACCGATCCTCGGGCCCGGCGTCGACTGCTCGTGCTCGGCCTGGCCTGCGGGCTGGCCGCGGTGGTCAAGGACACCGGGCTGATCCTGGCCGGCCATGGCCCCGGCGATGGTGGCGGTCTCGGGATGGCGGGACCGACGCTGGGCCACGCTGGTCGACGCCGTGCCGCGGTGGGACTGGTGGCCTGGGCGTGCATCTGGGTGACCTACCTGGTCATCGCCCCCGGGTCGGTCTGGCCGCCTGGGCCTGCTCCCCACGCTCGACCTGAACGGGCCTTCGCTACCTGTCCACCAACGACACCCAGTCGGGTCCGGCCTACCTGCTGGGGTCCTTCTGGGTCGGCGGCCGGTGGTGGTACTGGCCGGTCAGCCTGCTCATCAAGGTCCCGCTGGTCACCGTGGCCGTCCTGGTGGTCGGCCCGGTCGGGCTGGCCTGGGTCAAGCGGTCGGTGCGCTGGCGCACCCTGGCCGCGGTGGTGGTGCCGGCGGTCCTCATCACCGCCTTCACCGTGCCCGGGCCCGCGCGACGTCGGGGTTCGCTACCTGCTGCCCGTGCTGGCGCTGTGGCTGGTGGTGGCCGCGGCGGTGACCCGGGTGCCGCGACGGATGGCGGCACGGGTGGTGCTGGCGGTGGTGCTGGTGGCGGCCGGCCTGGCCACCGTCGGCTCCACCCCCCACTCGATCGCCTGGGTGTCGGTCCCCTTCCAGCCCGGGCTACCGCGCCGCCTCGGACTCCAACGTGGACTGGGGTCAGGACTTCTACCGGCTGCAGGACTGGAGCGTCGGGCGCCACCCGGCCGTGGCCTACTTCGGGCCCCGAGGCCTCGACCGCGGCCCAGGTCCCGGGCGCCCGGGAGCTCTCGGAGCGTACCCGCTGGACCGGCTGACCGGCTGGGTGGCGGTGTCGGCCACCCGCCTGACCACCAGCGACCACGCCGCACTGTCCTGGCTGCGGGCCTACTGCCCGCTGGGCACCTTGGGCGGCTCGATCCTGCTGTACCGGTTCGCCCGTCCGCCCGACACCGCTCCCGGGCCCATCCGCCCCGCGGCCGCCTGCCCGAGTGGCACCAGCTTCAGCGCACGGCCTCCAGCGCCTCGACCAGGGTGAAGGCGCCGTCGTAGAGGGCCCGTCCCACGATCACCCCTGAGACCCGACGCCCGCCGACCTCCAGGCCGTCGAGCTGGCGGAGGTGGTCGAGGGTGCCCACGCCACCCGAGGCCACCAGCGGCAGGTCGCTGACCCCCAACAGCTCGCGGTAGGCGTCCAGGTCCGGACCGTGGCCGGTGCCGTCCACATCGATCTGGGTGACCACGGCCACCGACGCGCCCGCCCCCGAGAAGGTGGGCAGGGCCTGGCCCACGTCGATGCCCGAGCCCTCCTCCCAGCCGGCCACCGCCACCTCCCGCCCCCGCATGTCGAGGCCCACAGCCACCGCCACCACCCGGCTCACCTCGGTCACCAGCGTCGGGCTGGCGGATGGCGGCGGTGCCGATCACCACCCGAGCCACGCCGGCGTCGGCCAGGGCCTGGGCCGCCTCCAGGCTGCGCACCCCACCGCCCGGACTGCACGGGCACGTCGACGGCCGCCGCGATGGCCGCCACCACGGTCCGGTTCACCGGCTCACCGGTGCGGGCGGCGTCCAGGTCCACCACGTGGATCCAGGTCGCGCCCTCGTCGGCGAAGCGTCGGGCCTGGGCCACCGGATCGTCGCTGTACACGGTCTCGCGCTCGAAGTCGCCCTGGTAGAGGCGGACGCATCGACCGTCGCGCAGATCGATGGCCGGGTAGAGGTCGATCACCGTGGCGCCGGCCGCGACCTGGTCGACGGCCCGGACGAAGTTGCCGAGCAGGGCCAGGCCGACCGCACTCGACTTCTCCGGGTGGAACTGGGTGGCCCACAACCGGCCGCGCTCGACCGCGGCGGTGATCGGCCCGCCGTAGTCGCAGGTGGCCACCACGTCGATCGACAGCTCCGGCGCGTACGAGTGGTCGAAGTACATCCACACGGGCTCGGCCAGGCCCTCCAGCAACGCCGAGGCGCGGCTGGGCTCGAGCACGTTCCACTGCATCTGCGGGTGCTTGACCCCCTCGGGCAGGCGCCGGACCCGGCCGTGCAGCACCCCGAGCCCGCGAGCGTCAGGCGACTCCTCTGAGCTCTCGTAGAGCATCTGCATCCCGATGCAGATCCCCAGGAACGGTCGGTCCGCTTCGATGGCGTCGACGGCCACCCGGTCGAGCCCACTGGCCCGCAGCGCCTCCATGCACCGACCGAAGGCGCCCACGCCGGGCAGCACGATCGCCGTCGGCGTCGCGAGATCAGGTCGGGGTCGGCGGTCAGCCGGGCGTCGGCCCCGACGTGCTGGAGGGCCTTCTGGGCCGATCGCAGGTTGCCGATGCCGTAGTCGAGCACGGCGATGAGGGTCACGGGCGCCGCCGCCGGGGACCGGTCACAGGATCCCCTTGGTGGACGGGATGCCGCCGCCCTGATGGCTGACCGCGTCGCGCAGCGAGCGGGCCACACCCTTGAAGGTGGCCTCGATCAGGTGGTGGGTGTTGCGGCCCCGCACCGACGTGATGTGCAACGTGATGGCCGCGGCCACGGTGAAGGCTCGCCAGAACTCCTCGACCAGCTGCGGGTCGAAGGGCGGATCGCCCAGGATCTGCTGGCCGGGGAACTCGACCTCGTAGACCAGGAACGGCCGCCCCGACAGATCCAGGGCCACGTCGATCAGCGCTTCGTCCAGCGGCACCCGGTTCGAGCCGAACCGGCGCACGCCCGCCTTGTCGCCCACCGCGGTGGCGAACGCCTCGCCCAGGGCGATGCCCACGTCCTCCACCGTGTGGTGGGCGTCGATCTCCAGGTCGCCGGTGGCCGTGAGCTCGAGGTCCCAGCCGCCGTGGCGACCCAGCTGGGCCAGCATGTGGTCGAAGAAGGGGATGCCGGTGCTGGTCGTCACCGGGCCCGGTCCGTCGAGGTCGAGCTCGATGGCGATCTCGGTCTCGTTGGTGGTGCGCGCCACCGTCGCCGTTCGGGAGGTCGACGGGCGCGAGGTCGAGGGGCTCATGTGAGGATCTCCGTGAGGGCGTCGAGGAAGGCGTCGTCCTCTTCGGAGGTGCCGACGGTGACCCGCAGGCAGCCCTCGAGGTCGGCCACGGTGGAGAAGTCTCGCACCAGGACGGACCGGTCGACCAAGGCCTGCCACACCGCGCCGCCCTCGGCCTGGCGGGGTCGGAACAGCACGAAGTTGGCGCCCGAGGGCCACACGTCCACCGGCAGCTCGCGGAGTCCGGCCACCAATCGTCCGCGCTCCTCCACCAGGTGGGCCACTCGGGCGTTCATCTCGTCGACGTGGTCGAGGGCCAGGACGCCGGCCAGCTGCTTGGCCGCGTCGAGGTGGTACGGCAGCACGACCCGCTCGAGCTCGGCCACCACCTCGGCCGGCCCGATCAGGTAGCCCAGCCGTGAAGCGGCCATTGACCAGGTCTTGGAGAAGGTCCGGGTGACCACCAGCGGCACGCCCCGGACCGACCAGGCCCACCGCCGACCAGGGCGCGAACTGCCCGTAGGCCTCGTCCACCACCAGCATCCCGTCCACCGATTCGGCCAGCTCGAGGGTCCGGCGCACCGTGGCCTCGTCGTCCACCATGCCCGTCGGGTTGTTGGGCGAGCACAGGAAGGCCACCGAGGGACGGTGCTGGGCGTACGACGCGCGCCACCTCGTCGAGGTCGGTGGCCAGGTCGGCCGCGCGCCCGCCTTCGACCACGGCCGTGCCGGTCAGCCGGGCGATGTGGGCGTGCAGGGCGTAGGTCGGGGTCCACATCGCCGCCGTCCGCCCATGACCGCCGTAGGTGAGCAGCACGGTCTGGAGCACCTCGTTGGAGCCGTTGGCCACGAACACCTGGTCGGCGTCGACCTGGTGCAGCGCGGCCGATGGCCGCCCGCAGCTCGGTGGCGGCTCGGTCGGGGTAGCGGTTCCAGTCCACCTGGGCGAGGGCTTCGAGCCACTCGCGCTGCCAGGCCGCCGGCGGCGGCTCGGGCGACTCGTTGGTGTTGAGCCGCACCTTCACCTCGAGCTGAGGCGAGTGGTACCCCGGCATCAGGGCGACGTCGTCGCGAGGCTCGATCAACTTGACCGGCCCTCCGGTCGGCGGGGCCTCCCTACGGGCGCCTCCGGCATCTGGGTGTCATCGACCGAGCGGCTGCGCTCCGCTCCGACGCGTGAGGCTTCCTGGCGACGAAGGCGGATGGACTGGGCGTGGGCGTCGAAGCCCTCGACGCCGGCCAGCGTCTGGACCACCGGGGCCACCCGCTCGAAGCCGGCCGGGTCGACGGTGATCACGTGCAGGTGCTTGCGGAAGTCGTCCACGGTCAGGGCGCTGGCGAAGCGCGCCGATCCGAAGGTCGGCAGCACGTGGCTGGGCCCGGCCACGTAGTCGCCGATCGATGCCGGGGCGAGCGACCCGCAGAACACCGCGCCGGCGTTGCGCACCAGCGGGACCAACGCCTCGGGGTCGGCGGTCATCAGCTGCAGGTGCTCGGGGGCGATCCGGTTGGCCACGGCCATGGCCTGGGTCGGGACCATCGACCAGCGCCAGGTGGCCGCCGCGAGCGAAGTTGGCCTCGATGTCGGCCCGGCGGGGCGCGGTGGCCACCAGTCGGCCGATCTCGGCATCGATGGCGTCGGCCGCCTCAGGCGACCAGGTGATGAGCCAGGCCAGGCCATCGGGGCCGTGCTCGGCCTGCACGATCACGTCGATGGCGGCGAAGGTGGGCGGCGTGGTCTCGTCGGCCACGACCACGATCTCGGACGGGCCGGCGAAGGCCGAAGGCACGCCCACCACGCCGGCCACCTCGCGCTTGGCCAGGGCCACGTAGAGGTTGCCGGGCCCGACGATCACGTCGACCGGGGCCAGCGTCTCGGTGCCGTAGGCCATGGCCGCGATGGCCTGGGCTCCGCCGATGGCGTACACCTCGTCCACCCCGGCCACGGCGGCCGCGGCCAGCGTCGGACCCGCCACCCGGCCGGTGGCGCGATCGGGCGGTACGCACAGGACGATCTGGTCGACCCCGGCCACCCGGGCCGGGACCGCGGTCATCAGCACCGACGAGGGGTAGGCGGCCCGCCCCCCGGGCACGTAGCAGCCGGCGCGGGCCACAGCCAGGTCGTAGGCGTCGACGGTGATCCCACCGCGCTCGTGGCGGTGCGGCTGGTGCAGCTGGGTCTGGTGGAAGGCCTCGATGGCGTCGCGGGCTTCGACCAGCGCCTCGACCAGCACGGGATCGGCATCGGCCCGAGCCGCGGACACCTCGCTCGGGGTCGATGCGGGAACGCTCGAGGGTGACCCCGTCGAAGCGCTCGGTCAGCCGGCGGACGGCGTCGTCGCCCCCGGCGCGCACCTCGGCCAGCACCGCCCGCACCGCGGCCACCGGCTCGTCGGTGGCCAGGTCTGGGCGCGGCAGGGCGGCGGCCAGTTCGGCCTCGGGCACGCCCCGCAGGTCGAGGCGGTTCAGCACCGGCCCTGGCCGATGGCACACGCCCGCGGACCGGGCTCGGCCGGGCTCGGGACCGTCTGGCGGGCGCGCCCGGGCGGCGAGGTCATGGCCGCCACGGTAGTGGCCGACGCCACGCACCCCGTCACGAGTTGACCCCTGTCACGAGTCGGCGGCTCCCGTGTAGACAGGTCGGGTGACCGACGAGCTCTCGCCCCTGTCCTCTGCCGCCACCACCTTGCGGGAGCTGACCGCCCGCATCACCGCCACCGCCGAGGAGCGGCTGGCGGCGGGCGACGAAGGCGCGGCCGGCGACCTGTTCGAGGTCGAGCGGGCGCTGCGCAACGCCAGCCGGAAGCTGGCCCGGGCCATGAACCCGCGTCGCTGACCTCGAACCCGCGTCGCTGACCTCGAACCCGCGTCGCTGACCCCGAACCCGCGTCGCTGACCCCGAACCTGGGCCGAAAAGGGCCGACGCCCCCGAAGGGGCGTCGGCGGGGCGACACTGGGCGGCGGATCCCAGATGTGTCGCCAGGTACCAGGTGGCGGGAACCTGGTGACATACATCGTAGCCCACCTCGGTGGCGATCCTCTACCCAATCGGAGACATTTTTCTCCCCTGGAGCACAATTCACTCGCCGATCCTCTCCTGACCAGCGAAAACGTGTCCCTCATCCTGAAAACAATTATTCAGGTTGCCCCCGGACCGACCGCCCAGCACCCGGGGCCCGGTCGGTTACACGGTCGAGGAGGGACAGAAGTCGTGGAGCACGCACTCGTCGCAGCGGGGGCGTCGAGCCACACAGACCCGTCGTCCGTGGAGGATGAGCCGAAGCGAGAAGAGCCCCCGCTCCGCCGCGGGCACCATCTTGTTCAACTCGAGCTCGATCTTCACCGCGTCGGTCTCGGTGGTCAGCCCCAACAGGCGCGACAGGCGGGTCACGTGGGTGTCCACCGGGAGGCCGGGCTCACCCAGGGCCACGCTGCGCACGACGTTGGCCGTCTTGCGTCCCACCCCCGGGATGGTCACCAGGTCGGCCATGCGGTGGGGAACCTCACCGCCGAAGCGGGTGACCAGGGCGTCGGCCATGCCCAACAGGCTGCGGGTCTTGTTCTTGTAGAAGCCGGTCGACCGGATCAGCTCCTCCACGTCGGTCGGGTTGGCGTGGGCCAGGTCGTCCGGCGTCGGGTAGCGAGCGAACAGCGCCGGGGTGACCATGTTGACCCGGACATCGGTGCACTGCGCCGACAGGATGGTGGCGGCCAGCAGCTCGTAGGGATTGCGGTGGTCCAACTCGCATCTGGCGTCGGGGTACTCCCGGCCGAGCCGAACGTTGGTCTCACGGGCCCGGCCGGCGGGTGTGCGAGGTCGAGTCATCGCCGCACGCTACCGGGGTGCCCGAGCGGTCGGATCGGCTGGCTAAGGTGACACGACCGTCAGAACGCGGAGGGGAACGTCGTGGCACTCACCGAGCTCATCGGAACCGACCTGGGCACCCAGACCATCGTGGTCGAGCAGGGACCGGTGCGAGCGTTCGCCGCCGCGGTCGGCGACGATCCCGACCGCTACACCGGCGCCGGGGCGGACACCCCGCCGACCTGGCCCTTCGCCATGGCCTACTGGGGCGCGATGGGTGGCGACGGCGTGGAGGGTCTGCCCCTGGCCAAGCTCCGGCCCCGGGGGATGATCCTGCACGGCGAGCAGGGCTTCGAGTACCACCGCAGCCCACGAGTGGGCGAGCAGCTGGTGGGCACCGGTCGCATCAGCGACGTGTACGAGAAGGACACCTCGTCGGCCACCATGGAGTTCTACGTCCGCGAATGGGACTGGCGCGATCAAGACGGAGAGCCGGTGGTGACCGAGCGGTTCACCATGATCGTCCGGGCCAAGAAGGGCTGATCGCGCTCTTGCCCGGCCCGGTCCACCCCGACCGACCATTGCCGCCGTGAGCCGACGCCTCGTCCCCACCTGGTCCCACGCTGATCAGGACCTGGCTGGTCCCGACCTGCGCGCGCTGTTCGACTCGCCATCATCGGGAACGCCCGGGCGGCCCGTCCTGATCGATCCCGATGCCCCTGGCCACGGGACCAGCTTCGACGCGGCGGGACTCGATGACCTGGTGGGTCGCCTGGCCGGGGCGCTGCGGGCCGAGGGCATCGGGGCGGGCACGACGGTGGCCTGGCAGTCGTCCAACCGGTGGGAGGCGGTGGCCCTGTACCGGGCGTGCTGGCGACTGGGAGCGGTGGCCGCCCCCGTGCACCACCAAGCGGGACCAGCCGAGCTCGACCACATCCTGGGCCAGCTGGACCCGGCCCTGGTGATCGACCCCGACCAGGTGGCCGACCTGGCCGAGCGGGGCCAGCCGATGGTGGGACGGGGAGACGAGCACCCCGAGGACCTGGCCGTGGTCCTGCACACGTCGGGTTCGACGGGGAGCCCCAAGGGGGTGTTGCACACCCAGGCCGGGCTGGCCCACAAAGCGCAGCTGATGAGCACCGTCCACGGCCTCGACGCCGGCGACGCCATCCTCATGCCCGCCCCCCTGGCTCACATCTCAGGCCTGATGAACGCCGTCACCCTGCCCGGAGCCCGCGGGATGACCGTCGTGCTCATGCGGCGCTGGGACCCCGAGCGAGCCCTGGCCCTCATCGAGGCGCACCGCATCACCTTCATGATCGGGCCGCCCACCTTCTTCGTGGCCCTGGCCGACGCGCCCGGATTCTCCCCCGAGCGGGTGGCGTCCCTGCGGCTCATCTCCTCGGGCGGCGCCGGCGTCACGCCATCATTCGTCACCGAGACGTCCGAGCGGTTCGGCTGCGTGGTCAAGCGGACCTACGGCTCCACGGAGGCCCCCACCGTCACCACCAGCTTCGCCGGCGACGACCCGAGCCGGGCCCGCAGCACCGACGGACGCCCGACCGGCCGGGTGCGCCTGCGGATCGCGGACTCCGGCGAGATCGAGGTGCGAGGCCCGGAGCTCTTCGTGGGCTACACCGACCCCGTGCGCACCCACGATGCCGTGGCCGACGGCTGGTTCCGCACCGGCGATCTGGGCCACGTCGACGGCGACGGCTGGCTCACGGTCACGGGTCGGCTCAAGGACCTGATCATCCGGGCCGGCGAGAACATCGCCGCCGCCGAGGTGGAGCGCGTGCTCGAGGCTCATCCCCAGGTGCGACAGGCCGCGGTCGTGGGCCAGCCCGACCGGCGCCTGGGTGAGCAGGTGTGTGCCTTCGTGGTGTGCGCCCCGGGCTCCCCGCTCGACCTGGCCACCTGCGCGGCCTGGTTCGCGGAGTGCGGTGTGGCCCGGTTCAAGACCCCCGAGGTGGTGGTGGTGGTGGACGAGCTGCCGCTGCTGGCCGCGGGCAAGATCGACCGGGCCGAGCTGAGCCGACGAGCCCTCGCCCTGACCGAGACGCCGTAGGATCCGGCGCGATGAACGAGGACCGGGGGACGAGATGAAGGGCTACGCCGACACCGTGGCGACCCGCCGAGACCACGCGGCGGTGCTCAGCGACGACCGGGCGGTCAGCTACGGCGAACTCGACGAGCGGGCCGACCGGCTGGCCGAGGTGCTGGCGTCAGGACTCGGCCACTCGACCCAGGCGGGCGCTCTCGAGTCACCCGGACTGGCCGAAGGCGACCGGCTGGCCGTGATGCTGCCCAACTCGGTCGAGTTCTTCGACTGCATGGCGGCCACGGCCAAGCTGGCCACGTCCGCCCTGAACCTCAACTGGCACCTCCGGGCCGACGAGGTGGCGTGGATCCTCGACGACTCCGGCGCCCGGGCCTTGGTCACCGACGTCGACCTACGCGACCAGGTGGCCGCGGTGGTGCGCGACCGTCACCTGCCGGTCTTGTGGGTGGGCGACGACTACGACGACCGCCTGGCCGCGGCGTCCGGCGCTCCCCGCCCCTACCGATGGCCCTGCGCCTGGCCGGTGATCTACACCTCGGGCACCTCCGGTCGGCCCAAGGGCGTGGTCCACGGCGCCGTGGGCGACCCCGCGGTGATGGAGATGACCTATGACGGGCTGGCCGCGTTGTGGGGCTACCGACCCGACGACGTCCACCTGGCCGCCGGTCCGCTCTACCACGCCGGACCGTGGGGCTACGCCAACCTGACCATGTACGTGGGGGGTTCGGTCGTGCTCATGGACGGTTGGGATGCCCGGTCGTTCCTGGCCCAGATCGAGCGGCACCGGGTGACCACCACCTTCCTCACCCCCGCGCACTTCATCCGCCTGCTGGAGGTACCCGAGGCCGAACGGGCGGCATACGACCTGAGCTCGCTGCGCCATGTCATCCATGCTGGCGCGCCCTGCCCACCAACCATCAAGGCCGCCATCATCGACGCCATCCCGGACGCCGAGATCTGGGAGCTGTACGGCATGAGCGAGGGCGGCGCCACCCGCGTCAGCGCGGCAGACTGGACCGCTCATCCCGGCACCGTCGGCCAGCCCTGGCCGGGCGTCGAGATCCGAATCCTCGATCCCGCCACCCACGAGCCCCTGGCCACGGGCCAGGACGGCCTCATCTACGTGAAGCCGGCCCGCGGTCGCTTCGAATACCACAACGACCCGGCCAAGACGGCGGACACCTGGCGGGCAGACGCCTTCTCGGTGGGCGACATCGGCCACGTCGACCACGAGGGATGGCTGTACCTCACCGACCGGGCCAGCGACCTCATCATCCGAGCCGGGGTGAACGTGTACCCCCGTGAGATCGAGGACGTCCTGTATCTCCACCCGGCCGTGGTGGACTGCGCCGTCTACGGCATCCCCCACGACCGTGACGGTGAGCACCCGGTGGCCGTGGTCGAGCTGAGGCCCGGCCAGCCCGTCGGTCCGGCGGAGCTCGACCAGTGGTGCCGCCAGCGACTCGACCCCTACAAGTGCCCGGACACCTTCGAGACGGTGGAGACCCTGCCCCGCGATCCCAACGGCAAGGTGCTCAAGCGCCTGCTGCGCGACGCGGCCTGGGCGGGCACCGGCCGGAGGATCTGACCATGCCCACCCCCACGCCGGCCTCGGCCGGCCCAGGCCACGAGGACCTCTGGCCGCCCGCGGACTGGCTGCAGGTCGGCGACGACGGATCCGTCGCCCTGCTGGGCGGGTACTCCCCCAGCAGCGGTCAGTTCCACTTCCCCCGCGGACCGCTCTGCCCCTACACCGGGGCGGACGACGTCGAGCCGGTGGCGTTGTCGCCCTGGGGCACGCTCTTCGCCTGGACCGCGGTGACCGCGCCACCGCCCGGCTACCAGGGCGAGGTGCCCTTCGGCTTCGGGATCGTCGAGCTGTCCGGCGCCGAGATGGGCGACGCCCGTCTGCGGGTGATCGGCCGGCTCACCGAGTCCGACCCCGACGCGCTCACCTTCGGCCAACCCATGCGGGTGGTCGTCGACACGCTCCCCGGCGACCGCCCCATGTGGGCGTTCGCGCCCGCCGACGCCGCCACGCAGCGCCGGCCATGAGCGGCGTCGAGATCGCCGGGGTCGGCATCCACCCGTTCGGCCGATTTGCCGACGCCACCGCCACCGACATGGGGGTGGCGGCCACCCGGACCGCCCTGGCCGACGCCGGCTGGACCCAACCCTCCGAGGCGCGCGGGCAGCTCGGCGCCGCCTTCTGCGCCACCGCCTACGGCGGTGTGGCCGCCGGGCACCGGGTGCTCGGGGCGCTGGCCCTGACCGGTATCCCCATCGTGGACGTGGAGGCCGGCTGCGCCTCGGGAGGCGCGGCGCTGGCCCTGGCCGCGTCGGCCATCCGGGCCGGCCAGTTCGAATCGGTCCTGGTGGTGGGACTGGAGAAGATGCCCAAAGGCATCATCCGATCGTCGTTCTTCGCCCCATGGCAGGAGGAGGCCGGCCTGGCCGCGACGCCCGCCTACTTCGCCCTGCGGGCCCAGCGCCTGGCCCGCGAGCAGGGGCTGGGACCCGCGGACTTCGCCGATCTGGTGGTCAAGAACCGAGGTTGGGGGGCGCACAACCCCAACGCCATGTTCCGACAGGCGGTCACGGCCGAGGCGGTGCTCGAGCTCGCGCCTGGTGTGCGCGCCGCTGCACCTGTGGATGCTGTGCTCGCCCAACGAGGGCGCGGCCGCGGTGGTCCTGCGGCGCGGCCAGGGCGGGGTGCAGTTGGCGGCGGTGGCCCTGCGCAGCCACCTGCCCGGCAGCGTGCTGGACGAGTCGACCCCCATGGCCGGCATCGACGACGCCGACATCACCCCACCCAGCGAGCTGGCCGCGCTGGACGCCTACGCCGAGGCGGGACTGGGACCCGACGACCTCGACCTGGTCGAGTGCCAGGACACCGACGCCGCCCGCGAGCTCGGCTCCTGGGTGGAGCTGGGCCTGTGCGATCCGGGCGACCAGCGGCGCCTGCTCGACGCCGACCCCGGCCCCGGCGGCTCCGGTCGTCCGACGGTCGGTCCGACGCTGAACCGCTCCGGTGGCCTGCTGTCCAAGGGCGAGCCCCTGGGGGCGTCGGGGCTCGGGCAGGTGGCGGAGCTCGTGCACCAGCTGCGGGGACAGGCCGGGGACCGTCAGGTGCCCGACGCCCGGGTGGGCCTGGCCCACACCATCGGGCGCGGCGCCAACGCCAGCGTCACCATCGTCACCCGCTGAACCACCCGCGGCATTGTGACCGGCTGACGCCCAGCCGGCCCCGCCCCCGCCCCCGGCGCCACGGCGCGCTTCTTGTCAGCTGAGCGACGCCATAGGCGTCGCTCAGCTGACAGGTTCATCCCCCGGTTGGAGGCAACCGATTGACGGGGTGCGGCCGTGAAGGTCACCTCGGCTCCGCCTGCGAGCCGAAGAACGGTCCGGCCACGACCCGCTGGATCGGTCCCTTCGCCCTGGTGCCGAGCTCGGAGACCCTGGCCAACCCGCTTCCGAACTGGTCCTCCCTGCCGGTGCTCCCCAGGGTCTGTTGAGGCCGGTCAGGGATCCTTGGGCAGGCCCAACAGGCGCTCCGCGATGACGTTGCGCTGGATCTCGCTGGTCCCCCCGGCGATGGACAGAGCCCGGTCGCCCAGGAACCCCCCGGACCAGGCCGCCCCGGCGCCCTGGGTGACCGCGGCCTTCGGCCCGAGCAGGGCCAGGCCGGCCTCCTGGACGGACTGCTCGTGGGTCACCCCGGCCAGCTTGCGCACGCTGGCCTCGGGACCGGGCTGACCTCCGCCTAGAGCCCGCAGGGTGGACCGCATGCCCAACACGGCGATGGCGTGGGCATCGGCCACCAGGCCACCCAGGCGATCGGCCACCAAGGGATCGTCCACCAACTCAGCTCCACCGCCGTCGCCGGCGGCCAGGCTGAACAGCCCGGCCAGGCCGGGACCGAACGAGGAGCCTGACGACATCGACACCCGCTCGTTGGCCAGGGTGGTGCGGGCATAGGCCCACCCACCGGTGGGCGAGCCCACCAGGCAGTCGTCGGGGACGAACACGTCGGTCAGGAACACCTCGTTGAACATGGCCATGCCGGTCAGCTCCCGCAGGGGCCGGATGTCGATGCCCGGCGTGGTCATGTCCAGCAGGAAGCAGCCGATGCCTTCATGGCGAGGGGCGTCGGGGTCGGTGCGGGCCAGGCAGATGGCGAAGTCCGCCTCTCGGGCCAGCGTGGTCCACACCTTCTGACCGGTGAGCGACCAGCCCCCTGGCACCGGGACGGCTCGGGTGCTGAGCGAGGCCAGGTCGCTGCCGGCCCCGGGCTCGGAGAACATCTGGCACCAGGCCAGCTCGCCCCGCAGCGTCGGGTTCACGAACCGGTCCTGCTGCTCGGCCGAGCCGTGGGCGATGATCGTGGGCAACGCCCACCCGGCCACGGCCAGGTGCGGACGCCGCACGTGACCTCGGGCCAGCTCCTCGTCGATCACCAGCTGCTCGATGGGCGAGGCATCCAGGCCCCAGGGGCGAGGCCAGTGGGGGGTCAGGTAGCCCCGATCGGCCAGCATCCCCCGCCACGCCGACTTCTCGTGGTCCCCCAACTCGGCCACGAAGGCCCGAGCCGCCTGGCGGGCCTGCGCCGCCTCCTCGGCGCCGGCGGCGTCGGCCGGCAGCTCGAAGGCCAGGGTCCGGCGCTGGCCGGCGGCGGTGGCCCGGGCCACCCGCGCCCGCCAGGCCGAGGGGGCCGTCAACAGGTGGCGCATGGCCGTGGCCCGTTTCAGGTAGAGGTGGGCGTCGTGCTCCCACGTGTAGCCGATCCCACCCAACACCTGGACGCAGTCCTTGGCGCAACGGAAGGCGGCCTCGGGAGCCAGGGCGGCCGCCATCTCCGCCGCCAACCGGGCGTCGTCGGCCAGG
The DNA here is from genome assembly GCA_963740985.1 of uncultured Microthrixaceae bacterium. Lineage (GTDB taxonomy): Bacteria > Actinomycetota > Acidimicrobiia > Acidimicrobiales > Acidimicrobilacustridaceae > UBA4742. Next base: position 4,947,639 of record CAVUGJ010000002.1, on the reverse strand, counting down.
GGCAGGCCGGGGTCGGCCTCGTCCAGGGCGCGGGACGCGTCCCACACCGCGGCTCGGGCCATCTCCAGGGAGACCAGCATGTCGGCGCAGCGGTGCTTGACGGCCTGGAACTGTCCGATGGGACGCCCGAACTGCACCCGCTCGATGGCGTAGGTCGACGCCGTCGACACGCACCAGTCGGCCACGCCCACCAGCTCGGCGCCGGCCAGCAGCGTGGCCAGCAACTCGACTGGCGCGCCGGCAGCCAGGCGACGCCCCGGGGCCACCGACACCCCTTCGAGGCTGACCTCGGCCAGGCGACGGGTGGGATCGAAGCTGGGCAGCTCCACCACCTCCAGGTCGGCCCGATCGAACAGCGCCCATCCCGGCTCGCCGTCGCCGGACGGGTCCACGAAGGGCGCCAGCACCACCTCGGCGGTGGCCCCGTTCCACACCGGCCCGGCCGTGCCGGTCACCCGGTCATCCTCGATGGTGAGCACCGACGTGAGCGCCAGCCCGGCCGGGGCCACGCCGTGGGCCAGGGCGGCGGCCAGGGCCGAGTCGTCTGCCCAACGGTCGGCGGCGATGGCCGCCACCGCGGTGGCCAGCAACGGTCCGGGCAGCGCGGCGCGGCCCAGCTCCTCGAGCACCACGGCCAGCTCGCTCAGGCCGTAGCCCTGACCGCCGTTCGCCTCCGATACGGCCAGGCCGGTCCACCCCAACGAACCCAGCTCCGACCACAGGTCGGGGAGGGAATCGACCGGCGCGTCGAGCAGCCGGCGGGCGGCGGCCACCGGTCGGCGGGCCTCGGTCCAACGCCGGACGGTGGCCGCCAGCTCCTCGTGCTCGTCGCCGATGCCCAGCCCCATCTCAGTCCTCTCCCCGGGTCGGGCCCGACTCGTCCAAGGCCAGCGCGTCGACCGGACACCCCTCGACCGCGGCCCGGATGTCGCCCACGTCGTTCTGGGTGGCGTCCTCGGCTCCGGCCAGGATGATGACCTTGAGCTCGTCGTCGAGGTCGAAGGTGGCCGGGGCGTAGAAGGCGCAGTTGCCCGATCCGATGCAGCGGTCGCGGTCCACGGTGATGCGCACGTCAGGTCTTCTCCAAGCTGGTCGAATGGGTTGATCGGGTGGCGTGGCGGGCGTCAGCCGGCTCGGGGCAGGACGGGCTCGGGCAACGGGTGGCGGAACAGCTCGGCCGCGTTCTGCGAACAGATGCGTCGTTGGTCCTGGGTGGGCAGCCCTTCGAGGCGATCGGCCAGGAAGCGCTGGGTGTCGGGCCAGGTCGAGTCGGCGTGGGGGTAGTCGACCTCCACCATGATGTGGTCGACGCCGATGCGGTCGCGGATCGGCCAGATCGACGGGTCGTCCAGCGAGCAGAACCAGAAGTTGCGCAGCAGCACCTCGGTCGGGGTGAGCTCGGTGGACGGCCAGGCCCGGCGGCCGTGTCCGGACCAGCCGTGCACGTAGTCCAGCCGGTCGGCCAGCATCGGCACCCAACCGATGCCTCCCTCGCTCATCACCACCTTCAGCCCGGGAAAGCGCAGGGGCACGAACGACCACAACCAGTCGGCGCAGGCGATGAGCGACAGGGAGGAGAACAGGGTGCCGGCCAACTCCACCAGCGGACCGTCGAGGGCCATGTCGGTGGTCATCCCCGAGCTGCCCACATGCAGGCAGACGACCGTGCCGGTGTCCACGCAGGCGGCCAGCACCGGATCCCACCACCCCGAGTGCAGCGAGGGGTAGCCGAGGCGGTGGGGTTGCTCGGGCAGGCTCACCGCGGTGAAGCCGCGGGCCGCGTTGCGCCGGATCTCGGCCGCGGCCACCTCGGGATCGGACAGGAAGGAGATGCCCATGGGCACGAAGCGGCCGGGGAAGGCGGTGACCCACTCCTCGAAGTACCAGTCGTTGAAGGCGCGCACGCAGGCCTGGCCCAGCGTGGGATCGGAGCACTGGGAGTAGACGGTGCCGCAGAAGCCGGTGAGCTGGCTGGGGAAGTTGACCGACGCCCAGATCCCGGCCAGGTCCATGTCGGCCACCCGGGCGGCCGGGTCCCAGCAACCGCGCCGCATCTGGTCGAAGCGGACCGGCTCCATGGGCGAGTCCTCCTTGCTCCGGCCCACCACCGCGTTGAGCCCCACCTGGGGGTAGGCCTGGCCGTCGAAGACCCAGATCTCATGGTTCTTGGAGGTGGTCTTCACGTAGGGCGCCCGCTCGGCCAGCGCCGCGGGCATGCGCCCGTCGAACAGGTGCGGCGGCTCGACCAGGTGGTCGTCGACCGAGATGACGGTGAAGCGGACCTCGCTGGGTTCGGGGTCGGGCTCGAGGGGTGAGGGACCGCCACCGGTCCGCAGGGCGGCATGGGGATCCACTGGGCTCACCCCGCCAGCTCCCGATACCGGGCGTAGCGCTCGGCCACCCGCGGCGCGGCCGCGACGTCGGGCTCCACCTGGCGATCGGTACGGGCCCAGGCCGCACCGGTGGCGCCCGGCGGCTCTAGGCCGGCGACGCCCCGGGCCAGCCAGGCCGCGCCGAGAGCCCCGCCCTCGGGCACGGCCACCACGTCGACGGTCAACCCGGTGGCGTCAGCCAGCGCCTGCACCCAGGCGGCGTCGCGCACCCCTCCCCCGGTGGCCACGACCCGCCGGGCGTCCACCGATCCCAGATCGAGCAGGTGGCGCACGGCGAAGCCCGAGGCCTCGTGCGCGGCCCGCCGGACGCTGGTCGCATCCATCCCGATGTCCAGGTCGTGCAACGAGGCCCGGCGATCCGGATCGTGGAAGGGCACCCGCTCGCCGCGCAGGTACGGCTGCCACACCGGGACGCGGGCCAGGTCCAGGTCCGACCCCACGTTCGGGGCCAGCAGTCGGTCGGCCCAGTTGAGGAAGAGCCCGCCGGCGTTCGACGGCCCACCCAGCAGTACCCGGCCTGGAGCGGTGTGGGGCACCGTCCACAACCCGGGCACCTCCCGCCACTCCGGGATCACCGCCCACACGATCAGCGTCGAGCCCAGGATGACCAGCACGTCGCCCACCTCGTCGGCTCCGGCCACCATCTGCTCGCCCAAGGCGTCGATCGTGCCCCCACCGAGCGGCGCGTCACCGGCGGCGGCCACGGTCCCCACCGGCTCGGAGCCCACCACGATCCCCGGCAGGCGACCCACGTCCACCAGCCCCGCGGCCTCGGCCACGGCCGGGTCCCAGGAGCGGAAGTCAAACAGCGGCAGCGTGGTCATGGCCACCGTCGTGTCGATGGCCCCCCGACCGCCGAGGGCGGCGTTGGCCACCGCCTGGGCCGGCCAGTAGCCAGCCGCATCGGGATGGTGCTCGACCAGCCAGCTCAGGAACCGGACCAGCTCGCCCGACTGCGACGGATCGGCCTGCGCGTCCGCGTCCGGGGCACGGCCGCGGGCGTCGCCGTAGAGGATTCCGTCCGACACGGGCACACCCTGAGCATCGACCGCGCACAGCGAGGGCACCATGGCTGCCACCTCGACAGCCAGGACCTCGAGGTCGGCGCCGGCCAGCACGCCGGCCAGGGCGGCGCGCACCCCGTGGTGCCAGGCCTCGGCCGCGTCGTGGGCCAGCTCCCCGGCGTGCGAGGAGTGCAGGGCATGGGGCACGCGCCGCGAAGCCACGACCCGGCCGGCGGCGTCGGCGGCCACGGCCTTGACCGACGTGGTGCCGATGTCGATGCCGATGGTCACCTCGGTTGCCATGCCATCCCCCATGGTCACCCACCCGCGGCAGGTTCCTGACACGGACGTCAGGTTCCGAATGTATCGTGCGGGCTGATCCGGTCGCGGATCGGCCGCCGCACGCGGGCCGGACCGACTAACCCAGGGGGAACAGCCAGATGCCGAGCTACGGGGCCGAGGTCATCGGTCCGCCCGCCCGCCCGCCGGACCAGGCGCTGTGGGACCCCGAGGTCCAGGCCATGGACCCGCAACAGCGGGCCGAGCTGCAGCTGAGTCGGTTGCGCACCCTGGTCGACCAGGTGCTCGACGGGTCGGCCGCCTTGTTCCAGCGCAAGCTGGCCGAGGCCGGGATCACTTCATCGCACGACATCACCACGCTCGAGGACGTCAATCGCATCCCGGTGACCCTCAAGCAGGAGCTGCGCGACAGCGAGGCCGACCATCCCCCGTTGGGCGACTACCGCTTCACCCCGCTGTCCGACTGCGTGCGGATCGGGCAATCGACCGGCACCACCGGCACGCCCACCGTGACCATGCTGACCCGCCACGACCTGTGGCTGGAGTACGAGTCGGCGGCCCGCAACTGGTGGCGCAACGGGTGGCGACCGGGACAGGTGGTCACCCACTGCCACCCCGCCTACCTGTACGGCGGCGGGGCCATGCTGGGGGGCTCCATCGAATACTTCGGTTCCTTGAACATGTGGGTATCGCCGCCCGACACCGACGAGTTGGCCGAACAGGCCATCCACACCTGGGAGCGCATCCACCCGGACGTGCAGCTCGTGGCGCTGAGCCAGCACCGGTTCATGGAGGTGGCGGCCAAGCTGGGGCTCGACCTCATCACCGACTGCGGCTTTCCCGCCTTCTCGATGGGCGGCTTCGGTCGCGGCCTGCTGCCGCTCATGACCGCCGGCTTCGAGTGCTACGCCTACCTGGGCGGTCCCGATCGCACCTGCGACGGCGCCCATCTGCACGAGGACTGGGCCATCATCCAGGCCATCGATCCCACCACCGGCCGCGACGTGGCCCCCGGCCAGTGGGGCAACCTGGTGGTGACCACCCTCGACCGCGACAACGGCCTGCTGCGCTACGACCTGGAGGAGGCGGCCATGATCGAGGGCCCGGCCGACTGCCCCCAGGGCGAGACCAGTCGCATGGGCTACTGGGGCGGGCGGTTCAAGGACCTGCTCTCCAGCCAGGGCGTGCACTTCCAGGTCTCGGACCTGGAGAAGGCCGTGGCCCGCGTGGCCGAGCTCACCACGCCCACGCTCGAGTTCGTGGTGGTCAATCCGCAGGGTTCGTCCCAGCCGTTGGTGATCCGGGTCGAGGTGGGGGCGGACCAGGGGCCGGTGGACGAGGGGCGCAAGGCCGAGCTCGGCGCCCAGGTGGCCGGGGTGGTGGACGAGGCCCTGGGCATCCGGGCCGCGGTCGACGTGGTCGACCGCGAGACCTTGGCCCGCTCCGCCTACAAGCTCAAGCGGGTGGTGGACGCCTGATGGGGAGCTTGGACGCCAAGACCGCCATCGTGACCGGCGCCGGCCGTGGGATCGGCCGCGAGGAGGCAAAGCTGCTGGCGGCCGAGGGGGCCGCCGTCACCGTGAACGACGTGGACGGCGACGCCGCCGCCGCGGTGGTGGCCGAGATCGAGGCCGCCGGGGGCAGCGCGGTGGCCAACACCGACGACGTGTCCACCTGGGCCGGGGCCGAGGCCATCGTGGCCTCGGTGGTGGAATCGACCGGCGGATCGGGCTCGGGGCACCTCGACATCCTGGTCAACAACGCCGGGATCCTGCGCGACGCCATGAGCTTCTCCATGACCGAGGACCAGTGGGACGACGTCATCCGGGTCCACCTCAAGGGTCACTTCGCCCCGGCCCACTTCGCCGGGATCCACTGGCGGGAACGGTCCAAGGCCGGCGAGGCCGACGTATCGGGACGGATCATCAACACGGCCAGCGAGTCGGGCCTGTACGGACTGGCCGGCCAGGCCAACTACGCCACGGCCAAGGCCGGCATCGCCGCCATGACCATCACGTTGGGTCGAGAGCTCAAGAAGTACGGGGTCACCGTCAACGCCGTCGCGCCCCGGGCCCGCACCCGGATGACCGAGACCGTGCTGGGCGACATGCTCCCAGCCGCGGGCCAGTTCGACGAGTGGGACCCGGCCAACATCGCCCCGGTGGTGGTCTGGCTGGCCTCCGACTCGGCGGCCGACATCACCGGCCAGGTGGTGGTGGTCACCGGCGACAAGGTCCACCTCATGACCGGCTGGAGCCGGGTCGGACGCATCGACAACGACGGCCGACGCTGGACGGTGAGCGACCTGGGGGCCCGCCGCCCCGACCTGTTCGGCGAGCACAGCACCAAGCTGCCGGTCACCGGGTTCGGCGAGTAGCGGCCGACCGATGGCCCTCCAGGTGGATCAGCTCCGGGCCATGGCCCAGGCGCACGGACGCGACACGGCCTACGTGCAGCTGGCCAGCTCCGACCTGCTCACCTTCGAGCGGTGGGATCAGACCTCGAACCGGCTGGCCCGCTCGCTGACCGATGCGGGCGTGGCCGGCGGCGAGCGGGTGGTGCTGCACGTGGCCAACGAGCAGCTGGATCGATGGGTGATCAGCTACAGCGCCATCCACAAGGCCGGCGCGGTAGCCGTTCCCACCAACACCCGACTGACGGCGCGCGAGCTCAGCGTCATCCTCGGCCACGCCCAGCCCGTGGCCGCCATCACGTCCTCGGCGCTGGCCGCGCCCCTCGACCAGGCGTTAGCCGGGGCCGACCTGGCATCGCCGCTGGTGTTGCGCCTGCTGGCCGACACCGAGCAGTGGTGCGCCACCGTGGCCGACGACGCCTCCGACTACCAGGTGCCCGTCGACGACGGCGACCTGGCCGACATCATGTACACCTCGGGCACCACCGGCCTGCCCAAGGGCGTGGCCGTTCGCCATCGCAACACCCACATCATCCCCAACGGCGAGCCCCGCTGGTCCGGGGACTCGTGGATCCACTGCTCGCCGCTGTCCACCTTCGCCGGCATCAGCTTCGTCTACAACCCGATGAAGATGGGGATGCGGGGGCTCTACCTGCCCCGCTTCGATCCGGACCCGTGGTTCGACGCGGTCGAGCAGTGGCGGCCCACCATGGCGTTCGTGGTGCCGGCCATGGTGGCGCTCCTGTTGAGCCATCCCCGTTGGGCCGACGCGGATCTGTCCAGCCTGGGCGTTCTGTCGATCGGGTCGGCCCCGCTGGCTCCCACCCTCCACCGCCAGGTGGCCGAGCGGCTGGGCCACGCCATGGTCACGAACAACTACTCGATGACCGAGGCCGGGACCGCCTTCACCTACATGCCACCGGGCGAGATCGCTCGTCGGCCGGGGTCGGTGGGGGTGCCCATGGCCCCCACCGAGGTGTGCATCGCCGACCCTGACGGAGAGCCACTACCGGTCGGCGAGGTGGGCGAGGTGCTCATCGGGGTGGGCGACCACCACCGGGAGTACTACCGCGACCCGGAGGCCACCGCCCGCACCTGGTCAGGTCCCTGGTTGCGCTCGGGCGATCTCGGGCGAGTGGACGACGACGGCTACCTCTACATCGTCGGCCGGGCCAAGGACATGATCATCCGGGGCGGCAACAACATCGCCGCCACCGAGGTGGAGGCTGTCCTGTACGAGCACGATGGTGTGCTCGAAGCGGCGGCGGTGGGCATCCCGCACGAGGTGCTGGGCGAGGACGTCGGCGCCTTCGTGGTGGCCCGCCCCGGAGTGACCCTCGACGCCGAGGAGCTGAGGGCCTTCTGCCGGGAGCGGCTGGCTGACTACAAGGTGCCCCGCCGGGTGTGGTTCCTCGACGAGCTGCCCCGCAACGCCACCGGCAAGGTCCTCAAGCGCGAACTGTCCCCGCCCGCCTGACCCTCCTCCACCCGGAAATTGGGCATCTTTGCGTTCGGATTCCGAACGCAAAGATGCCCAATTTCCAAGGGTGAGGGTCGCTAGCGCCAGGTGCCCTGGTCGAGGCCGAGCTCCTCGAGGAAGGTGGTCACCAGCGAGACGGTGGAGTGCGGGTTGTCGCCGGCGGCCAGGTGACCAGCCTTCTCGACCACCTCCATGCGGGCGTCCGGGATGATGTTGATCAGGTCGTCGGCGCCGTCCTCGGACAGCACGTCGCTCACCTCGCCGCGCAACAGCAGCACGGGGCACGCCAGCTTGGCCGCCGACTCGCCCAGCCCGGCGGTGATCTGGTCGAGGTGGTCGGCCGGGTGGGGCGCGTCCTCGCCCGCCTCCTGGCGCTCACGAACCTGACGACCGACGCCGTGCTTCCACTCCCAGCGACCGTCGGGACGCTGGCGCAGGTTGCGGGTCAGCGAGGCCGGGTTGGGGTTCCGCCGCTGGGGCAGGTACTCCCCGATGAACTCCGCCGCCTCCTCGAGCGAGGCGAAGGACTCGTGGGCGGTCATGAAGTCGACGATCTTGCGGACGCCCTCGGCCTCGAGCTTGTGACCCACGTCGATCAGCGCGATCCCTGCCACCCGTTCGGGGGCCACGTCGGCCCCCAGGTGCACCGCGGTCATCCCGCCCAACGATGCCCCCACCACCACCACCCGATCCAGGCCGAACTGATCCAAGAGCGCGGGCATGGTGGCCGCGAACAGCTCGTGCATGGGAAAGATCCCCTCGACGCTCTGGTCCACATCGCCCCGGGACACGGGGTCGGAGTCGCCATGCGCGGGGAGGTCGGGGGCCAACACGTGGGCTCGATCGGCCAGCGCCGCGCCCAACGCCTCGTACATGTAGGCGGTCTGGCCCCCGCCGTGCAGGCACAGCACTCCCGGCGCGCCCGCGTGGCCCCACTCGAGGTAGTGGACCTGCTCGCCGCCGTTCATCACGAAGCCGCTGCGGCCGCCGTTGGGGATGTCGTGGCGGGGTACGTCGCTCATCGCCACACGCTAGCCAGCAGGCGCCCCGTTCCCTGACACGCACGTCAGGTCACCGTGCCAGGATGGCGCCATGGACCTCCTGCACACGTTCTCGCTGGCCGATGTCTCCCGCGAGCACCGTCGCAGCTACCCGGATCGCCCGGCGGTGGTGGATGGCGACACGCGACTGACCTGGCCCCAGTTCGACGACCGGGTCAACCGCCTGGCCAACGCCTTGGTGGCCGACGGCGTGGGGTCGGGCGACGTCGTGCTGTGGATGGGCCAGAACAGCTACCGCATCCTCGAATGCCTGGCCGCGGCGGCCAAGATCGGGGCGGTCTGCGGCATCGTCAACTGGCGCCAGAGCGTGGACGAGCTGGCCTTCGTCATCGGCGACGCCGGGGCCGCGGTGACCATCTGGCAGGAGAGCGAGGTGGGTGAGACGGTACGGGCGGCTCGCCAGCGCACCGGTTCCCCCGGTCGCTGGCTCCGACACGACGGCGCCGATGGGAACGGGCGGGACGATCCGGAGGCCGAGAGCTACGAGGCCTTTCTGGCCGGCGGATCGAGCGACGATCCCGGTCTGGAGGTCGAGCCGGCCTCGGCCGTTCTCATGCTCTACACCGCCGCCTTCAGCGGGACGCCGAACGGGGCCCTGCTCAGCCAGGCCGCGATCCTCACCCAGTCCCTGATCATGGCCAACTTGCAACGGGTGGACGCCGGGTACACCTACCTGAATTGCGGGCCCATGTTCCACATCGCCACGCTCATGACCACGCTGGCCACCTATGTGTTCGGCGGCGTGAACGTGTTCACCCCCCGGGTCGAGGCCGAGGAGCTGTGCCGGGTCATCCAGGCCGAGCGCTGCACCGGTGCCTTCGTCATGCCCCCCACCATCGACCAGATCCTGGAGGTCAACGCCGACCGGCGCTACGACCTGTCCAGCCTGCGCACCTTCGGGGGCAAGCCGGAGTGGAACGCCATGATCACGGTGGACGACTCGCCCTGGGCCACCCGTCCGGCTGGCTTCGGACAGACCGAGGTGACCGGCATGCTGACATTCAACGCGCTGGGCGCGCGGGCGCGGGCAACTCGGGTCGACCGTCGCCCATGTCCGCGGTGCGCCTGCTCGATCCTGACGGGGTGGAGGTGCCCACGGGTGAGACGGGCGAGATCGCGGCGCGCGGTCCCCAGGTGATGAACGGCTACCGCAACCACGACGACGAGACGGCGCGGCGCCAGGCCGGCGGCTGGCACCACACCAACGACCTCGGCCGGCGAGAGACCGACGGCACCCTCACCTTCGTGGGCCCGAAGGGCCGGATCGTGAAGTCGGCGGCGGAGAACATCTATCCGGCCGAGGTGGAGGGCGCGCTCAACGCGCACCCGGCCGTGCGAGAGTCGGCCATCATCGGCGTCCCCGACCCCACGTGGGGCCAGTCGGTGCTGGCGGTGGTGGTACTGGCCGACGACCAGACGGCCACGCCCGACGAGCTCATCGAGCACGTGCGGGGGCGCATCGCCTCGTACAAGAAGCCCAAGCAGGTGGTGCTGCGGGACGAGCCGCTCCCCCGCCAGGGGTGGCCCATCGACTACGACGCCCTCGACGCCCAGTATGGCGGTGGCGGCTACCCCGGCGGTGGGTGACGCTCAGGCGATCTGATGGATTACCACGGTGCCGACCACATGGGCGCCGCTCGCGGTCACGCTGAGAGTCACGGTCTGGTCCCCGATGGTGGTGGATGGGCCGTAGCCGATCAGGTAGAGGCCCGGGACGTCCTCGATGATCCAAGCTGCGAGGGTGGCGTCGCCGGACACCGCTACCGAGAGCCCTCCGCCTTCGACCACGTTTCCTTGGGCATCGAGCAGCGAGACGCTGATCACGACTTGCGGGCGGGTCTGGCCGGAGACGTGGACTGGGTCGGGGGTGGCCTGGATGGACATCGACGCTGGCGGTCCCGGCTGGTCTACCAGGCCGATCTGGCGACTCACGCTGCCGTCGACGACGGTGATCCAGGCCGACCCTGCCGTGGTCGACGCGGTGTAGGTGGCCGTGTAGGAGCCATTGCCCAGGTCGGTGAGCGGCCCGAGCGTGCCGGGACCCGAGAGGCTGAGGCTGACCGGTTGGCCGGCCAAGGGCGTGCCGCCGGGGGCGGACACACCGAGGGTCACCGTTGTGGACGTGGTGCCATCGGCGGGCAGCAGGGCGCGACCGACCGTAGCGGTGAGCCGTTGCGGGGCCGGGGTGACCAAGGTGGTGCGTTCCGCGCTGGCCAACACGCCGGAGGCGTTGGCACCACCGACTACCAGCACCGATCCGTCGGGCAGGACGGTGGCGGTGTGGCGCGCCCGGGCCGACAACATCGGGGTGTCCGGTGCCCACACCGAGGAGACCGGGTCGTAGACCTCCGCCGACGCCACGGGCACGTCGATGAGGCTGTTCCCGGATGACTGAACGTCGTCGCCGCCGACGGCCAGGACCCGGCCGTCGGGCAGCTTGACCAGCGTGTCGACCAGCGTCGCGTTCGGTCTGGTCTCGATGGGAGTCACCTGCTGCGCCTGCCCGGGAGCGGGAGTCACGAGGTCAGCATGGCCCAGCCCCTCCATCAGGGCGCGGCCGCTGTCGAGCAGGACGGACTGCGGCGTCGCCGGGAACGACACCCCGGAGAGCCCGCTCTCGATGTAGTCCCACCGGTCGAAGGTCGGGTCGTAGATGGCTGGGTACAGCGATGAGCTGTCCGTGCCGGCGATCAGGACCCTTCCGTCGAGCAGCCGGGTGGCCGTGTGGAAGATGGTGCCGTCGGCCAGGTGTCCGATCGGGCCGATCGGGCTGGTCGCGGTCCACGTGTTGGCCACGGGGTCGTAGAACTCGCCGGCCGCGATCGGGGTGTTCGAGCTGGACGTGTTCGATCCACCGAACACGAACACCTTGCCGTTGAGCAGGAGCGTTGCGGTCTGCCCCCAGCGCCCAGCCGGCAGTGCCGCCCTAGCTGACCAGGTGTTCGACGCCGGGTCGTAGAGCTCGGTGGAGGTCAGAACCCCAGCCGAGCCGTAACCTCCGGTCACCAGGACCTTGCCGCTGGCCAGCAGCGTGGCCGTGTGGTCGGCCCGGGCCGTGGCCATGGGCGCGGCGTTGGACCAGGTGTTGGTGGAGGGGTGGTAGAGCTCGACGCTGGCCAGGGGCTGGGTCCCGTTCTGAGGCCCGCCGAGCGTGCTGACCGTGGACCGATACCCGCCGGCCACAAGGACGTCCCCGTCCGGTAGGAGCGTGGCCGTGTGATCCATCCGCGCCGTGCTCATGGACCCGGCCGCCTGCCAGACCAGGGTCGGGTTCGTCACCGTGAGGGTGGCCGTGCTCGCCACGGTCCCGTCGGCGCCCGTGACCGTCACCCGCGCCGCGGAACCGGCCGGACCCACGACAGCCGTGTAGGTCCCAGCGTTGTCGCTCACCACGGCGCTGACGGGCAGTCCACCGTCATCGGTCACCGTCACCGGTTGCTGGACCAGGCCCTGGCCCTCCGCGTTCGTGACCGTCACCGACGCCACCGCGGTGGACACCCCGTCGGGCGCCAGCATCGGATGCACGAGGGTGGTCGCCGCCGCGTGGGGCACCGGATCGATGAGGTGCAGGTAGAGGGCGATGTGCACGGAGCCCACGCCGGCGGTGATCAGTTGGTCGCCGAGGGTCGTCGAGGCAGTCGCCGTGGCGTGGAAGCTGCGGTTCGTCCCCAACACGACCGGCGAGATGGTGGCGTCACCGTTTGAGGTGATCGTCACCCCGGACGGGGTGAGGGTGTTGCCGTACTGGTCGTAGACCACGAGTCCCAACGTGGCGTAGGCGCTGCCGTTCGCCGGGAGCGTGGGGTCGTCGGCGTAGAACGCCGCGCTGGCTGGGGGGCCGGTGCGGACCGCGAACGAGGTGGTACCCGAGGCGGGGCCGACGTACACCGACACCGCCGCCGAGCCGGGCGTCTGGGCAGCCAGCAGGGAGATGGCATAGGTGCCGTCGCCGTTGTCGGACACTCCGCCGTACTGGACGCTGCCCGTGACCACCGTGGTCAGCGCCGCGCCCGGGATGCCGATCCCGTCCGGGTCGCGCACGCTGACCACGAGCGTCTGCCATCGGCCGACGGTGAAGGTCGGCAGGGGCGAGGGGAACGTGATCGACCCCACGGGGACCTGCGTGAGCGTGGCCGACGCCTGCACCCCGAGATCGGTGGCGGTCAGGGTGGCCGTGCCCCCCGTGGAGGACGGCCACACCCGTGCCGTGTAGGTCCCGTCGCCCCCGTCGTTCACGGACCCGAAGGTCTGCCCGCTCGACCCAGTCAGCGCCGGCGGTCGGCCAGCCAGCGGTTGGCCCGCCAGGTCGGTCACCCTCATGGTGGCCGTGGTGAAGCCGTCGCCGGCGGCCAGGCTGGCCGGGCTCAGCGACAAGGTGACAGACCCGATGTTGGTGGTCACCTGGACCGACGGCGAGGTGGCCAGGGCGGTGAAGCTGGTGGCGCCGCCGAACTCGGCCGAGGTGGCGAACGTGACCGGGCCGACCATCGTGGGGGAACGCACCGCCGCTGCGCCCGCGCCACCGTAGATCAGCGCGAACTGTCCGCTCGCCGGGCAGTCCACCGCCACGGTGATGGTCCACGGTCCGCTGGCGCCGCCTGCGATGGCGCTCACCGAGGCACTGGTACACGTCGACGGCAGCGCGCTCGTGTATCCCTTGCCCGTCGACGATGTGGCCTCGGGAGCCGTCCAACCGGCGGGCACCACCACCTGCACCAGTCCCGACGATGCGGTGGCTGGTGCCGTGTAGGTGAAGTGGAGCGACACGGGGGCTTTGGCCACGATCGACGCAGGAGTGACGGTCATCGTCCCCATGTCGGGTCCGCCGCAGCCGCTCAGGGCGGCGCCGGCCACCATTGCCCCGGCCACCACCAGCAGGAGCCGAACCAGCACCCTCACGGCTACACCCCTCGTTGATCAGGCACCGATCACCCAAGCGGACCGGTCACACACCCTGCGTGAAGGTATCGGACCGGGTGCCCCCGCTGAACAGGCCATTCGGCCCACGGCGCGGGCCCAGCGAGGTCGACCGCCGGGCACCGCCCGCCTGGTGGGCGCTCAGCCCCGGTAGGCCTTGAGCTGGTCGTTGACCAGGTTGGTCAGGTCGTCGTAGGCGATGTTCACGTCGACCAGGTGCAGGCCCCAGGTCGGGCCCAGCTGCTGGGTGACCAGCGGTCGGGTGTCTCCCGGGGTGGGAGTGACCTGCAACCAGGTCGCTCCGTTGGCGGTCTGGCACTGGCCCGTGTAGAGCCCGGGGTAGGCCACCCAGGCGGTGCCCTGCTTCGACGCGGTGCCGGCGATGCTGCCCACCAGTCCGGTGTCGGTGGTGGGGAACTCGGGCTGCAGTGGCGCCGAGCCACCGGACAGGGCGGCCGGATTGGTGCACAGCACCTGGTCGCCCGCCGTGCCGGTGCGGCCGAAGAGGCTGTTGCTCGGGGGCGGGTCGAGGAAGCTCGAGTAGGCCACCACGCAGCCGGTCTGGCTGTTGCGCGTGCAGGCGGGCACGTTCTGGAAGGACCCACCCACCTCCTTGCCCACCGGAACAGTGATGTTGCCCCCGAGCAGGATGGCCGACACCAGGTGTTTGCGCACGGTCGGGTTCTTGTCGATCTGCTGCTTGATGAGCGCGGTCAGCACGAACGAGCCCTGGCTGTGCCCGATCAGCACCACGCCCCGACCGTGGTTGTCATGCGCCAGGTAGTCCAGCCAGGCGCTCTGCACGTCGCCGTAGGCCAGCGCCTGATTGGCGGCGGTGACCCCGGAGCCGCCACCGATGGCGTGCAACGTGAGCTGGCGGTACATCGGCGCGTACACCCGGCACTCCTGGGAGAAGCGGGCGGTCTGGGCGGTGGCCACGCTGGTCTCGGCCGTCTGGATGGTCAGATCGGCGTTGAGGCCGGGCTCGGGGCTGACGGTCGGATAGACGTAGAAGCAGTCGATGGCCGGGTTGGTGTCGGCGCTGGCCTTCTGGACAGTGGTGCTGCCGTCAGCCTTGACCACCGTTGAGTTCAGGTTGCTGTCGCACGGGTCGGGCGTCCGGCCCGGGAAGCAGAGCCACACCGTGTTGGAGGCGACGGCCGGCGCCGCCGTGGTGCCGGGCGCGGCCGTGGTCGGTGCCCCGGTGGTGGTCGCCGCAGATGATGTGGACCTGGCCGAGCTCCCGCAGGCCCCGGCCAGCAATGCCATCGCCGTCAGGACCAGGGCGGCCAGCGTCGTTCGACCTCGTGTCTCCCCCATGGCGATCAGGCTAGACGGGTCCACCTACCGACTTCGGCACATCCAACCACCGAAACGGTGGTCAGGCGTGCCGAGAACGGCCGGCTCAGATGACGGATTGGCCCGACTCGACCCGCTGGCGCAACCGACCGGCCAGCCGGGCGCGGTGCCAGCTGGCGTTGCCGAAGGCCAGGCCGTCGAGGTGCGTGCGCTTGAGGTACAGGTGGATGTCGTGCTCCCAGGTGAAGCCGATGCCGCCGTGCACCTGCAGCGCCGAGGCCAACACCCGGGTGGCGGCATCGCTGCACCAGCACTTCGCCACCGACGCCGCCACCGAGGCGTCCGGATCGCCCGCGGCCACGCACCAGGCCGCCCAGTAGGTGGCCGAGCGCATGCCTTCGACGTCGACCAGCATGTCGGCGCAGCGGTGCTTGACGGCCTGGAAGCTACCGATGGGCCGACCGAACTGCACCCGCTCGGCGGCGTAGGCCGCCGACAGGTCGAGGGCCCGCTGGGCCAGCCCCAACAGCTCGGCGGAATAGGCCACCGACGCCACATCGGTCAGCCGCTCGACCTGATCGGGTCCGCCGAGGTCCAGGCGGGGCGCGTCGGCGAGCTCGTCGGCTCGAAGCCAACCGACCGTACGGGTCAGGTCCATGGCCGGCTCCGCCGCCGGGCGGCGATCCCGCAGGTCGATGGCTGACAGCCGGTCACCCTCGGCCACCACCACCACGTCGGCCTCGGGCGCGTAGACCGTCGGCTCCCCCAGCCGAGGTGCGACGGCGGCCACCGACTCGCCGGACAGCAGTGCCGGCGCCCACTCGGAATCGGCCAGGAACTCGAGGGCCACCAGCTGGCTCAGGATCGGCGCCGGGGCCACCCGGGCCCCGACCTGTTCGAGTACGACCGCCGCTTCCACCCAGCCCAGTCCGACCCCGCCCCGGGCTTCGGGCACGGCCAGCGCCGTCCAGCCCTGCTCGACCATCGCCGACCACAGCTCCGGATCGGCGGCGACCGCCGCGATCGGTGGCCGCCCGCACCACGGTCATGGGTGAGCGCCCGTCGAGCAGGTCCGCCGCCGCCTCACCCAGTGCCTGCTGATCTTCCGAGAGCTCGAAGTCCACGAGCGGCGAGCGTAGCTGACACTTGCGTCACCCCCGGTCGCCGGTCATCTACGCTGAGCCTCCGTGGACCTGACCCCGACCGCCGAGCAGGAGGCCGCTGCGAGCCGAGTGCCGCTCGTGGTTGCAGGCCAACCTGCCCTGGGAGTACGGCACCGGCCTCCCACCCCGATTCGCCTCCCTCGACGACGAGGTGGCCTTCGGGCGGGAGTGGCAGCACCGTCTGGCCGAAGGTCGCTGGGTCGGGCGTGACCTGGCCGGAGGCCTACGGCGGCCGGGCCGCGGGCGCCCTGACCCACTACGTGGTGCAGGAAGAGCTGGCTCGGGCCCGGGCCCCAGAGCTGGTGGGCCGCATCGGCGTCAACCTGGTCGGCCCGACGCTGTTGGCCCACGGCACCGACGAGCAACGCGCCCGGTGGCTGCCGTCGATCCTGTCGGCCGAGATCCTCTTCTGCCAGCTCTTCAGCGAGCCTGATGCCGGCAGCGACCTGGCCGCGGTGGCCACCCGAGCCGTGCGCACCGAACGGGGCGGCGTCGGCGGATGGGCGGTCGACGGCCAGAAGGTGTGGACCTCCTACGCCCAGTTCGCCGACTGGGGCCTGTGCCTGGCCCGCACCAACCCCGACGTGCGCAAGCAGGCCGGCATCACCGCCCTGGCCATCGACATGCGCAGCCCGGGCGTGGACGTGCGTCCGCTGCGCCAGCTCACCGGCGAGTCCGATTTCAACGAGGTCTTCCTGAGCGACGTGTTCGTCCCCGACGACGCGGTGATCGGCGCGGTTGACGACGGCTGGCGGGTGTCCTCGTCCACGCTCACCCACGAACGTGGCACCAACCCGCGCCAGCTGGTGATCCACAGCCAGCACCTCGAGGAGCTGCTGCGCCTGGCCGCCGAGCAGGGCGGCTTCGACGACGAACGCACGGCGCAGCGCCTGGCGGAGGCCTTCGTGGAGGTGAAGCTGTTCCAGCTCCACAACTGGCGCTCGCTGTCGCGCCTGGAGGCGGGGGAACCGGTCGGCCCCGAAGGCTCCGCGCTCAAGCTCTACTGGTCGGAGATGAGCCAACGCCTGCATCGACTGGCCCTCGACGTGCTCGGCCCGGCCGCCGGTGCTGTCCGCCGGCGCCGAGGGCAACCCGGGCGACGGGGAGTGGCAGCGGTCCTGGCTCTACTACCAGGCCGCGTCGATCTTCGCCGGCACCAACGAGATCCAGCGCACCATCATCGGCGAACGGGTGCTGGGCCTGCCCCGTGAGCCGTCGCCCACGCCGTCGTCGAAGGCGCCCGCCACGGGCGACCGCATGAGCGCGGCCAACGCATGACCTCGGCCGACGCCTTCTCGGTGCTGTCCTACGAGCGGGACGGGGACGGCCAGGTGGCCACCATCACGCTGCGCCGCCCGAAGTCAGCCAACGCCCTCAACGCCCAGCTGATCGACGAGCTCGACGGCGCGCTCGACCTGGCCGAGGCCGACGACGACGTCCGGGTGGTCGTCCTGGCCGGCGAGGGCAAGCACTTCTGCGCCGGCCACGA
This sequence comes from uncultured Microthrixaceae bacterium, assembly GCA_963740985.1. Lineage (GTDB taxonomy): Bacteria > Actinomycetota > Acidimicrobiia > Acidimicrobiales > Acidimicrobilacustridaceae > UBA4742. The sequence continues at coordinate 4,930,120 of CAVUGJ010000002.1, read as the reverse complement.
CCTCAAGGAGCTGTTCGAGGGCACCGAGCCCTGGGCCGCCATGCGGGCCACGCCCGAGGGCAAGCTGCACCACGAGCAGGTCATGTACTGGGACCGGTGCCTGCGCCTGCACGACTTCGCCAAGCCGACCATCGCCGCGGTGCAGGGCGCATGCTCGGCCGCCGGGCTGATGCTGGCCTGCATGTGCGATCTCATCGTGGCCGCCGACGACGCCCGGTTCTCCAACCCGGTGCTGCGCATGTCGGGCGCCGGCGTCGAGCTGCTGGTGGAGCCCTGGGAGCTCGGGGCCCGCAAGGCCAAGGAGTTCCTCCTGTGCGCCGAGACCTTCGACGCCGACGAGGCCGAGCGCCTGGGTCTGGTCAACCAGGTGGTGCCCCGCGCCGAGCTGGAAGCCGCGGCGGCGAACATGGCCGCCAAGGTGGCACTGGTCCCACCCGTCACCGCCCAGGCGGTCAAGGCCTCCATCAACGCCACCACCGACCGCATGGGCCAGCGCGACTCGTGGCGCCACCACTTCATGGTCCACCAGTTCGTGTCCAACACCGACACCGCCCTGGGGCTGGCCGCCGAGCGGGCCGAGGGCGGGATGGCTCGCGTGCGCGCCAGGAGCAGGCCGGCAAGCCTGAGCCGGCCGACCCGGCCGAGCCGGCGTGACCGGTCCCGCTCGAGGGCATGCGGGTGCTGGATCTGGGCACCCGCATCGCCGCCCCCTTCTGCGCCGGCCTGCTGGGCGAGCAGGGCGCCGAGGTCATCAAGATCGAGCAACCGGGTCGGGCGACTTCATGCGCGAGATCGGCCCGTTCGTCGAGGACCCGGAGGCGGCCCGGACCGCTACTCGCTGTTCTGGGCGGTGGAGGGCCGGGGCCGGCGCAGCGTCACCCTCGACCTGCGCAAGCCCGAGGGCAGCGACCTCCTGCGCCGCCTGGGCGCGCAGTGCGACGTGATCTGCGAGAACTTCCGCCCCGGCACCCTCGAGCGCTGGGGGCTGGCCCCGGCCGAGCTCGACCCTCGGCTGGTCATCGTGCGCATCTCGGCCTTCGGCCAGGACGGCCCCTACTCCCAGCGGCCCGGTCTGGATCGGCTGGGCATCGGCTACGGCGGCCTGCTCAACCTGACCGGCTACCCCGACCGCCCGCCGGTGCGTCCCGGCGTGACCACCAGCGACTACCTCACCGGCGTGTTCGCCGCCCAGGCCGCGCTGGCCGCCCTCTACCGGCGCGACGCCGGGTCGCCCGGCTCGGCGTCGCCCCCACCGGCCAGGGCGCGGTGATCGACGCCGCCCTGTACGGCTCGGTGCTGCGCATCCTGGAGTGGACCATCGCCGGCTACGACCGGTTGGGCATCGTCCGCCAGCGCGAGGGCAACCGCCTCACCACCTCGGCCCCGCTCGACAACTACCCCACCGCCGACGGGCGCTACGTGTGCCTGGTGGCGGGCAGCGACGCCAACTTCGCCCGGCTGTGCGCGGCCATGGACCAGCCCGAGTTGGTGGACGATCCCCGGTTCCGGATCCTGGCCGACCGGGCCGCCCGATCCGACGAGATCAACGGCATCGTGGCCGACTGGACCCTCGGCCCACACCGCCGCCGAGGTCGAGGCCGCGGCCGTCGCCCACGACGTCCCGGTGGCCACCGCCTACACCGCCGCCGACATCGCCGCCGATCCGCACATGGCGGCGCGGGGCGACCTGGTGGAGGTGGACGACCCGGTGGTCGGCCCGCTGCGCCAGCAGGCTCCGTTCCCCCGCTGGGTGGGCGAGGACCCGGTGGTGCCCACCGGCGCGCCCCGCCTCGGCCAGGACACGCGTCCGGTGCTCGAGCGAGCTGCTCGGCCTCGACGACCCCGAGCTCGACCGCCTGGCCGCCGACCGGGGTCATCTGACCTCTCATCCGCCGACCTGGTGCAGTTGTGCACCGGTGAGGTGCACCGGTGCACCAAGTCGCCGCCGGCGTGCAATCCGGAGGCTGCCCTGGCCGTCCAGGGCCCTAGCCAGCCGTGGCGGTGCTCAGATAGGAGTCAGCCACCTTGTGGCGCCAGGTGTCGGCGTAGCCCAGGAGCAGGTCGTTGGCCTTGGCCTTGCGGTAGTGGAGGTGGGCGTCGCACTCCCAGGTGAAGCCCACGCCGCCGTGGATCTGGATGGCCTCGCCGCACACCTCGTTGGCCGCCCGGCCCACGAAGGCCTTGGCCATGGCCGCGGCCTCGGCCCGCACCGGCTCCTCCGCGTCCGACGCCCAGGCCGCGTAGTGGGTGCCGACCCGCGACAGCTCGATGCGCTCGAGCATCTCGGCCGCCTTGTGCTTGATGGCCTGGAAGGTGGCGATCGGACGGTCGAACTGCACCCGCACCTTGGCGTACTCGACGGCCAGATCGAAGGCCTGTTGCATCGAGCCCAGCGTCTCGGCGCACAGGGCCACGGCGGCGTCGTCGACCACCCGCTTCCAGATCTCGGTGTGGTCGCCTTCCGGTCCCACCTTGGTGGCCGGCGTATCGGTGAGCTCCAGGCGGGCCAGACGACGGGTGACGTCGAGCGAGGGATAGACCTCGGCGTGGGGCGCCTCGATCAGGAAGGTGCCGATCCCCTGCTGGGTGCGGGCCGGAACCAGCACCCAATCGGCGGTGTGCCCGTCGAGCACCAGCGACTTGGTGCCCCGCAGGCGCCACTGGCCCGGACTTGCGCCAGGCCCGCGTCCGCAGCCGGTCGACCACGTCGCCGTGGCCTTCCTCGTCGATGGCGACCGTGCCCCGGGTGGCGCCGCTGGCCAGCGACGGCCAGTCGGTCGTCGAGCCCCAGCGCCCGGGCGGCCAGCGTGGCCAGCACGGCCGACGAGTAGAAGGGACCCGGGCAGCGGGAGCCGACCCATCTCCTCGAGCACCACCATCATCTCCAGCAGGCCCATGCCGGCGCCACCCTGGGCCTCCGGCACCAGCAGCCCGACCCATCCGAGCTCGACCATCCGGTCCCACAGGGCATCGGGACACGGCCTGGTCGTCGTCGACCATCTCCCGCACATAGGAGGAGGGCGCCTGCTCGGCCAGCATGGCCCGCACGGTCTGCTGCAGCGCCTGCTGGGCGTCGTCCAGGGTGAATTCCACGCCGCGCGACCTTACCTGACACGGCTGTCAGGTTTCCGCCGGGGCTGGCTACGATCCCGCCATGGACTTCGCCTACACCGACGAGGACGAGGCGTACCGGGCCGAGCTGGTGGACTGGCTCGACGAGCACCTGCCCAAGTTCCTGACCGAGTGGTCCGAGGAGGAGACGCCCGCTGACGCCGACGCCGAGGCCGACGAGGACGCCGACTCGGCTGCGCCGGCGGGCGGGGGCGGCGTGCTGTCGCAGATGGAGCGGCGACGGGCCTGGCAGCGCGAGCTCAACACCGGTCGCTGGGCCGCCATCAGCTGGCCGGCCGAGTGGGGCGGCCGCGACGCCACCGTGACCCAGAACGTCATCTACTCCGAGACGATGGCCCGCTACCGCACGCCCGGCATCTACAACGCCAACGGCCTGTGGCAGATCGGCCCCATGATCATCCGTTGGGGCACCGACGAGCAGAAGCAGCGCTGGATCCCGAACATCCTCAACGCCGATGACCACTGGTGCCAGGGCTTCAGCGAGCCCGAGGCGGGCAGCGACCTGGCCAACCTGCGCACCACCGCCATCGCCGACGGCGACGACTACGTCCTCAACGGGCAGAAGATCTGGATCTCCTCCGCCCACCTGGCCCGGTGGGGCCTCTTCCTGGTTCGCACCGACGCCGACGCTCATCGCCGAGGGACGCAAGCACGACGGCATCACCGCGCTGATCGTGGACATGGAGGTCGCCGGGGATCACCGTGCGTCCCATCCGCGACATCACCGGCGAGGAGATGTTCTGCGAGATCTTCTTCGACGATGCCCGCATCCCCAAGGCCTACCGCCTGGGCGGCGAAGGCGAGGGCTGGAAGGTGGCCATGGGCACGCTCGGCTCGGAGCGGGTGGGCACCGCCGGGCTGGCCATCGGCATGCGGGCCGATCTCGACTCCATGGTCAACCTGGCCCGATCGGTCAACCCGGCGGCACTGGACGACCCGGCGCTGCGCACCCGCATCGCCGATGCCCACACGCGCATCGAGTACACCAAGCTGCTCAACTACCGGGCCTTGTCCAAGATCCTGCGCAACGAGAAGAACTGGCCGGAGGTCCCGCTGGCCAAGCTCCAGTGGTCCTACCTGGCCCAGACCCTGGCCGAGCTGGCCATCGACCTGCTCGGACCCGACGCCCTGGCGTCGCGGGGCGCGACAGGGCGCAGTCGACGGCGGTGCCTGGAACCGCCTCTACGTGTTCCAGCGCTACACCTCGATCGGCGCCGGCACCACCGAGGTGCAGAAGAACATCATCGCCGACAAGGCGATCAAGATGCCCCGCCAATAGCGGCCGATCACCCCGACCCGGACTTGGTCCCACCCCAGCGCGTCGGCTACAAGCTGACGGACTCGATGCCGGGGAGGCCGAACGTGGACGTGCTGTACGAGACCGAGGTCACACCAGACCAGATCGACCACCTCGGGCACATGAACGTCATGTTCTACGGCCGCCACGCCCGCTTCGGCGCCGAGCGCCTCCTGTCCTCGCTCGGCCTGCCCGGCGACGAACACCAGAGGCTGTTCCAACGCGACAGCGTCGTGCGCCACCTGCACGAGCAGCTGGTGGGTGCCCCGCTGGCCGTGCGCGGCGGGGTGCTGGCGGCCACCGACCGGGAGATCCGCCTCTACCTGGAGTTGGTCAACACCGCCACCGACGACGTGGCCGCCACCTTCGTGTCCGGTTTCGAACTGGTGGATCGCCCCACCCGCCGACCGGTTTCGCTGGCGGGCATCGTCGATGCCGCCAACCGCCGGTTGGTGACGCCCGCGCCCGAACGGCTGCCACGCACCATCGTGGTCGACCAGGACCCGACCGTCGGGGCCCCCAGCCTCGAAACCCTCCGCCAGCAGGACCTGGCCATGCGCCTCCCCCGGGTCATCGACCCGGAGCGCACCGACGGCGACGGGTTCGTGCCCGCCGACCAACTGGCCGAGCTGATGTGGGGCGGCGAGGCCACACCCGGCCGGGAGTTCCAGCCGCTGGCCGACGTGGCCGACGGCGTGCAGCTCGGGTTCGCCACCCTGGAGAGCCGAGCCACTTGGGCGCGCCCGGTCCGCGCCGGCGACCGGCTGCAGAGCTTCGCGGCCGAGGTCGACCTGCGGTCCAAGGTGATGGTGTCGCGGCACTGGGCCATGGACCTCGACCGCGGCGACCTGACAGCCGTGCTCGAAGTGGTCAGCGTGGCCTTCGACACGAGCCGACGACGCGCCGTCGAGATCCCAGAGGCCGTGCGGCAGCGCATGGCCAGCCGGCTGCACCCGGAGCTGGCGGGACCGGGCTCGACCGAACCCGCTCCCAGCTGATCGTCAGTCGCCGAACTCGACCACGTCGGAGGTGCCGGTGAGGTCGAGCACGGCGCGGGTGGAGGCCGAGGGCTGACGCATCACCAACCGGCCGTGGTGGGCGTGGACGTGCTGGGCGGCCACCTCGAGCTCCTCGGACGCCTCGACGTCGATGGTGGTCAGCAGCGAGCAGTCCAACACGATGGTGAACACGTCGCGCGCCAACGCGGCGTCGACCACGTCGGTCACCTCATGCGATGAGTCCGCGCCCATGACGCCGTCCAACCCGACGACGGTGAGGTCGTCCAACTCGAGGACTCGAAGAGCGAGCGTGGGTGACATGGTGACAATGCTCCTGGGCCGGGGGGCCCGAACGGGGGATCCCCATCTTCCTACCCGGCCGGGGGCCGTGTCAGACAGGTCCTGCGGCCCATCTTCGGCCCGAGCGAGTCTGCAGTCACTCGGAGTGAGCTACCTCGCGCTCTGCGTCAACCGAGCCGCTCGATGACGGTGGCGTTGGCCTGCCCGCCGCCCTCGCACATGGTCATGAAGCCGTACCGGCCCCCGCTGGCCTCCAGGTCGCCGAGCAAGGTGGTGGCGATGCGCACCCCTGACGCGCCCAGGGGATGGCCGATGGCGATCGCCCCACCCCGAGGGTTGAAGCGGGAGTGATCGCCGTCGGGCAGGAACTCGTCGGCCCAGCGCAGGGCGATGGCGGCGAAGGCCTCGTTGCACTCGATGCTGTCGAACTGGTCGACCGTCATTCCCGACCGTGCCAGCAGGCGTCGGGTCACCGGATTGGGGGCGGACAGCACCAGCACGGCGTCCTCGGCGCCGACCGCGAAGGACACGAACCGGGCCCGGATGGGCAGGCCCAGTGACTCGGCCGTGGCCCGATCGGCGATGAGCATGGCCGACGCGCCGTCGGACATCTGCGACGAGTTGCCCGCGGTGATCGCCGGGGCCAGATCGGGATCCCACTTGGCCGCTGGACCGAGTTGCGCCAGTGACTCGGGGGTCGACTCCGGGCGGATGCCCTCGTCGCGCTCGAGCAGGGCGTCGGTCGTGGTGCCGTCGGCGGCCTTGATGGGCACCGGTACGGTCTCGGCCGCGAAGTGGCCGTTGTCCCAGTTGTAGCTGCGCTCGTCGATGCGACTCGGCCGCGAACGCGTCCATGCGTTCCCGGGTGATGCCCACCTGGTCGGCCAGGATCTGGGCCACCTCGAACTGGGTCATGAGCTGGCCGTCGCAGGCGGCCAGGAAGTCCGGGGAGAACGGCCCTGTGCCGCCGGTGGCGTTGGAGGCCATGGGCGCCCGGGTCATGGACTCGACCCCGCAGGCGATGGCCAGGTCGTAGCTGCCGCACATGACGGCCTGGGCCGCGAAGTGCATGGCCTGCTGCGAGCTGCCGCATTGCCGGTCGACGCTGGTGGCCGGCACCGACTGGGGCAACCCGGCGGCCACCCAGGCGTTGCGGGTGACGTTGCAGCCCTGCTCGCCGGACTGGGTGACGTTGCCGCCCACCACGTCGTCGATGCGGGCCGGATCCACCCCGGTGCGAGCCAACAGCCCCTGGAGGGTGTGGCCCAGCAGATCGGTGGGATGCCAGCCGGCCAGGGCGCCGTTGCGCTTGCCGATGGGCGTGCGGACCGTGTCCACGATGACCGCGTCGCGAAGCTCCATGTCCGCCACGATACCTGACACGCACGTCAGGTATTGTCGGCCCATGTCCACCCCCGCCACCCGTCAACGGGCCACGCCGGGTCGGCGACCGCCGCCGGCCCCGACGCCGTCGAGGATCCCCGTGGATGTGTCGGGCCGGCCCACCCGGCTGCGCCAGGTCGATCTCGACACCTTCTTCCGGCCCAAGCGGGTGGTGGTCATCGGCGCCAGCGACACCGCCGGTCGCCCGGCCACCAACATGTGGCGCAAGCTCCGGGCCTGGGCCGACGTGTTCGGCGCCACCGTGATCCCGGTGAACCCGGGCCGTACCCAGCTCGACGGGCTCACCTGCTACCCGAGCATCGGCGAGGTCCCCGGCGGTCCGGCCGATCTGGCGGTCATCCTGGTCAACGACTCGCTGCCCGCCTTCGCCGAGGCCGCCGCGGCCAAGGCCAGGTTCGCGGTGATCTTCGGCGCCGGGTTCGCAGAGGTGGGCGGGGCCGGGGTCGAGCGCCAACGACAGCTGGCCGAGCTGGTGGCCGCGTCGGACACCCACCTGCTCGGACCCAACACCAACCTCAACGCCTTCGAGACCTTCGACGAATCCAATCCCGGGCGCGACGCTGGCCCTCATCACCCAGTCGGGCCACCAGGGCCGGCCGGTGTTCCAGTCCCAGGACGTCGGGTTCGCCATGTCGCACTGGGCGCCGTGCGGCAACGAGGTCGACCTCGAGTTCGCCGACTTCGCCAACTGGTTCGCGGCGCAGCCCACCACCGGCGCCATCGCCGCCTATGTGGAGGGCTTCAAGGAGGGACGCACGGTGCAGCTGGCCGCCGACGCGGCCATGTCCCGCGGCGTGCCCATCGTGGCCGTCAAGGTGGGCAAGACCGACGCCGGTCGCTCCATGGCCGCCAGCCACACCGGGCACCTCACCGGCAGCGACCGGGTCATCGACGGCGTGTTCCGCCAGTACGGGGTCGTGCGGGTCGACGGCCTCGACGAGCTCACCGAGCTGTCGGCCGCCTTCTGCCGCACCGTGGCCCCCCGCAAGGGCCGGGCGGCCGAGCGCCGCGTCTGCGTGTACTCGATCTCCGGCGGCACGGGCGCCCACATGGCCGACCTGTGCGCCGACGCCGGTCTGGCCCTGCCCCAGCTCACGGCCAAGACCTGCAAGGAGCTGCGCTCGCTACATCCCCGACTACCTGCGGGTGTCGAACCCGGTGGACAGCGGCGGTCCGCCCTCAGGCGACGAGCGGGGCCGCAAGATCCTCGACGCCATCGTGGCCGACCCCAACATCGACGCGTTGATCGTGCCCATCACCGGCGCCTTGGCCTCCATGTCGGACCGCTTCACCCAGGACCTGGTCGACGTGGCGCAGACCACCACCAAGCCGGTGTTCGTGGTGTGGGGTTCGCCCCTGTTCGAGGACTCCTACTCCAAGGTGCTGGCGCCGGGCGGGGTCCCGGTGTTCCGGACCTTCCGCAACTGCGTTCGGGCCGCCGGAGCCTGGTTCGAGTACTGGGAGGCCCAGGAACGTTGGTCGTCCCCGTTCGCCCGGCCGGTGACCCGCAAGGCCCTCGGCGCGGTCCGGGTGGCCGCCCTGCTCGACGGGGTGAGGCCGGGTGCGGCGCTGTCCGAGCTCGACTCCAAGGCGGTACTCGCCGCCTACGGCATCCCGGTCACCCGCGATGTGCTCTGCGGCTCGGCCGCCGCCGCGGTGCGCGCGGCCAGGGCCATCGCGGCGGATTCGGGCCAGCCCGTGGTCATGAAGATCGCCTCGGCCGACATCGCCCACAAGTCCGATCTGGGCCTGGTGCGACTCGGGATCGACGGCGCCGCAGCCGTACGGCGGACCTACGACGACCTGGTGGCCGTGGCCAGGCGCAAGGCCCGGGGCGCCGTCATCGATGGGGTCCTGGTCTGTGAGACCGCGACCGGTCCGAGCGACGGCGGGGTCGAGACCATGGTGGGCATGAGCCACGACGACCTGTTCGGGCCGGCCATCGCCTTCGGTCTGGGAGGCACGCTGGTGGAGGTGTTCGACGACGTGGCCGTCCGGGTACCCCCGTTCGACAAGGCCGAGGCGGCCCGCATGATCGCGGACACCAAGGTCAGCCGGATCCTGGCCGGCACGCGGGGAGCCAAGCCGGCCAAGGTGTCGGCGGTGGTGGACGTCCTGGTCAAGCTCCAACGCCTGGCTCTGGACTTCGCCGACGACATCGCCGAGATCGACGTCAACCCGCTAGTGGTCACCCCCTCGGGGGTGGTCGCCCTCGACGCCCTGGTCATCCGTTCGCGATGACCGATCCGGCCGCGGTCTGGCGGGACCGGGCCGCCATCGTGGGCATCGGCCAGACCGACTTCGCCAGGCACCTGGAGCCGACGGAGAAGGTGCTGGCCCTCCAGGCCATCGCCGCCGCGCTCGACGACGCCGGCATCGAGCCGGCCGAGGTGGACGGGCTGTCCAGCTACACGCTCGAGACCACCGAGGAGATCGAGGTGGCCCGCAACCTGGGCCTGGGCGACATCACCTACTTCGGCCAGGTGGGCTACGGGGGCGGTGCCGGATGCGGCGTGGTCGGCCAGGCGGCGATGGCGGTGGCCGCCGGGCAGTGCAACGTGGCCGTGGCCTGGCGCAGCCGCAAGCGGGGTTCGGCCGCCAGTCGCCCGTGGGCCGGCGTGGCCACCCGGGTCGGGGGCAACAACCAGTGGACCCGACCCTTCGGGCTGTTGCGGCCGGTGGACGAGATCGCCATGTTGACCCGCCGCTACCTCCACGACCACGGCGCAACCCGCGATCACCTGGCCAACGTGGCCCTGGCCTTCCGAGCCCATGCCAACCGCAACCCGGCGGCCATGATGCGCGACAAGCCCATGACCCGCGAGCAGTACCACCAGGCCCGATGGGTGTCCGAGCCGCTGTGCCTGTTCGACAACTGCCTCGAGAGCGACGGGGCCGCGGCCGTGGTCATCACCCGGGCCGACCGGGCCCGCGACCTGGCCCATCCCCCGGCGTACGTGCACGCCTGGGCCCAGTCCATCCCCCGTCAGCACCAGACCATGACCAACTTCTTCTGCGACGATCCCCTCGACGGCCCGGCGTGGGCCTGCGCGGCGAAGCTCTGGTCGATGGCCGAGATCGGCCCCGACGACGTGGACGTGGCCCAGCTCTACGACGCCTTCAGTCCCCTGGTCCTGCTGTCGCTGGAGGGCTACGGGTTCTGCGCCCGCGGCGAGGCCGGCGCCTTCACCGACGACGGGGGCCTCGAGGTCGGCGGACGGCTCCCCACCAACACGTCGGGGGGCGGCATGAGCGAGGCCTACCTGCACGGCTTCAACCTGATCACCGAGGCGGTGCGCCAGGTGCGGGGCACCTCCACCAACCAGGTGGAGGGGGCCAACTGGTCGCTGGCCACCTCCGGCGAGGGCGTCCCGACGGGCGCGCTGCTGCTGCGGGGCTCGAGATGACCGCCGAGGTGTCGTTCGCGGGGTTGCTGCCCACCCCCGACGAGGACTCCCGCCCATTCTGGGAGGGCACGGCCATCGGTGAGCTGCGCGTGCAGCGCTGCGCGTCCTGTGGGCGTCGCCGGATGCCCCCGCGCCCCATGTGCCCGCACTGCCACAGCCTGGACGCCCGCTGGGAGGCCACGTCGGGCCGAGGTCGGATCTGGTCGTTCGTGGTGGCGCACCCGCCGTTGTTGGCGGCCTACGCCGAGCTCGCCCCCTACAACGTGATCGTGGTGGAGCTGGATGAGGAGCCGACCATCCGCTTCACCGGCAACCTGGTGGACACCCCCGACGGCGCCCTGAACCAGGTGGATCCCCACACCCTCGAGATCGGTATGCCGGTCGAGGTCTGCTTCGCCCCCGAGATCGAGGGCATCGTGCTCCCCCGCTGGCGTGGAGAACGGACACCGTAGCGGCGGCCACCATGAGGCGGCCCGCACGGCCCAACCAAGGAGCGTCAGCCTGGCCGCCATGCTGCTACGGTCGCCCCGTCGGCGCGGGGGTGTGCCGGTGGCCTACGACCACATCGCCTGCCTGACCGACTGGTGTGCGGCGGTCGGATCCCACACCGACCTCGGCCACCCCACGGTCAGCTCGGCCTTCTACAGGCGGACCGACACCACCAGCTCGTCGAGCTCGTCGCGCTCGGCCACCTCGTCGCGCCGCTAGGCGGACTTCTTGCTGGGCGAGGTCTTCTCGGCCAGGGCCATGATGGTGATGGGCCGGTCCGGCCGCTCGACGGGTTTGCCCGAGGGCTTGGGTGAGGTGTCGACGCCGGTGGCCAGCGCTCGCAGGGCGCCCACCGTGGCCTGTTCGCGAGGGATGCGCGAGAAGGGGTCGTAGTGGAACAGGCGCATGGCGTTGATGTGGGTCATGGCGTCGATCTCGTCGTCGGGCACGCCGTCGAGCGAGCGCAGCAGGCGCTCGGGTGACTCGGGCCAGGTCGAGTCGGAGTGGGGGTAGTCGCATTCCCAGGTGATCTTGTCCAGGCCCACGTCGTGGCGATTCTTCACCCCGGCGGCGTCGTCGATGAAGCAGGTGATGAACCGCTCGTGGAACAGGTCGCTGGGCTTCATGGGCAGGTCCTGGCCGGTCCAGGACTGGTGGTGCTCGTACACGTAGTCACATCGCTCCAGGAAGTACGGAATCCACCCGATGCCGCCTTCGCTGAGGGCGAAGGTCACGTCCGGGAACTCGGTCATGACCCGTGACCACAGGATGTCGGCGGCGGCCTGGACGATGTTCATGGGCTGCAGCGAGATCATCACGTTGATCGGCGCCTCCACCGAGGTGATGGTGAGCTGCGACGACGAGCCGATGTGCAGGCAGACGATGGTGCCTTCGTCGCTCACCGCCTTCCAGAACGGGTCCCAGTGCTCGCTGTGGTAGCTGGGCCATCCCAGCTTCTCGGGGTTCTCCGAGAAGGTCACCGCCCGACAGCCCTTGGCCGCCACCCGGTGAACCTCGTCGGCCATGAGCTGGGGGTCCCAGATGGGCGGGATCGACAGCGGGATGAAGCGACCGGGGTACGAGCCGCACCACTGGTCGATGTGCCAGTCGTTGTAGGCCTGGACCATCGCCAGGGCGACGTCCTTGTCCTGGGTGCGGCTGAACAGCTGGCCGCAGAACTGAGGGAAGCTGGGGAAGCACATCGAGCCCAGGATCCCGTTGGCGTCCATGTCGGCGATGCGCTGGTCGAGGTCCCAGCAGCCCGGCCGCATCTCGGCGAACGAGGTGGGCTCGATGCCGTACTCCTCGGGAGGCTTGCCGGCCACGGCGTTGAGCCCGATGTTGGGCAACTCCTGGCCCTCGTAGAGCCACACGTCGTCACCGGAGTCGGTGCGCACCACGCGCGGGGCCAGGTCCTTGTACTTGGCCGGCAGGTGCTGGTCGAACATGTCGGGGGGTTCGACCACGTGGTCGTCCACCGATACCAGGATGAGGTCGTCGACGTTCATGGGTTCAGTCCTCCAGACCGAAGATGCGCACGGCGTTGCCGGCCACGATCAGGTCTCGCTCCGCCTGTGGGAGCGCCACCATGGTCTCGGCGATCACCTTGCGGGAGTAGGGCCAGTCGTTGCCGTGATGGGGGTAGTCGGTCGACCACATCATGTTGCGGACGCCGACCTCGTGACGGTTGCGGATGCCGTTGTCGTCCCGGATGAACGAGGCGGACATGTTCGTGTGCCAGTAGGTCGAGGGCGGCTCGGCGATGGGCAGATCGGTCCAGGACCGGTTGCGCCAGAAGCGATCGTCCATCTGCTCCAGGAAGTGGGGCACCCAGCCCACGCCGGTCTCGATCATGGCCACGTGCAGACCCGGGTGGCGCTCGAAGACCCCGGTGAAGATGAGCTGGCCCACCACGCGGGGGACCATGGCGAACACGCCCGAGAGGCTGGCCACGGCCTGCGCCCCGGCACCGCCTGCGGTCCGGTACAGGCCGCTGCCCTCGGCCGCCGAAGCTCGTCGGTTGCGGATCCGCGCCGCCCGCGAGATGACGTTGATGTGGATGCAGACCGGGACGGCGGCCTCAGCCGCTGCAGCCCAGAAAGCCTCGTCGGCTTCGCTCACGTGCTCCTCGCCGCTGGGCCAGTTCGACAACACCACGGTCTTGAAGCCCCGGTCGACCGATCGGTGCAGTGCGGCGACGCAATCCGCCGTGCCAGTGGAGGGCAACTGCGCCGCGCCCACCAGACGACCACGATCGGCGGCGGTGAACTCCTCCCACAGGAACTCGTTGTAGGCGTCGATGCCGGCTCGCACGAGAGCGTCGTCCTCGTCACCCAGGAAATGACCCATGGTCCGTTGGGGCGGGAACAGCACCTCGGCATCGACGCCGTCGGCGTCCATGTCGGCCAGGCGGGCGGCGCCGTTGTAGCAACCGGCGCGGACTTCGTCGTAGGTCACCCCCGTCCAGCGGAACTGGTCCCAGGCCATGCCCGGGGTGGCGGTGAGGCCGATCGGGTCGGCCTCGGTGGCGCCGGCGAAGAGCCACCCGTCGCCCCCGGCCACGTCCTTGGCCAGCTTGGGCGCACGATCCTGGAGGTCGGCCGGCAGCCACGAGTGCCAGATGTGGGGCGGTTCCAGCACGTGGGCGTCGGCGGACACGACGCGGTAGCGGGTCGACGACTCGGCCGCACGGGTCGGATTGGTCCCGCCGGTCCGGTCGGTCGGCTTCGAGCGTGGCGCCGACGTGATCGTCATGGCTGTCCCCCTCTCCGACTGTCCCGCCGCATGCCCGCCGATGCTACCGCGAAACCTGACACCCGTGTCAGGTTCAGGACCGGTGGATCAGGTTCATGGTGGAGGTCAGGACGGGCTCGCCGGCCTGGTTGCGGTAGGTGTCCTCCACCACGATGAAGGTCATGGTGCGCTCGCCCGACTGCTTGGCGTAGATGTCGCGGACCACGCCCTCGTAGGTGAGCACGTCCCCGGCCACCACCGGCTGGTGGTAGGTGAACTCCTGCTCGCCGTGCAACACCATGCCGCCGCCGGCGTAGAGCTTGCCCATGACCTCGAACATCGGGTTGGTGGTGGGCTGCTCGGCCGTCTGGAGCTCCTCGAACCGTCCCCAGTTCTGGATCGAGAACCCGAACGTGGGCGGCGCCGGCACGTTGTCGAACCCCTCGGCCCGGGCCACGTCGGCGTTGGCGTACACCGTCGACTCGTCGAGCACCGCCTTGGCGAAGTTGGCCAACGGCGCCCGCTCGACCACCAGGGTGCCCCGACCGGTGGCCTGTCCGATGTACTCGCTGAAGTCGGCCACGGCGCCGTCCCCCTCCGTCGTTGGCTATCCTGACCAGTCGCTACCTGACACGTGCGTCAGGTTTCCATTCAAGCACGGAAGCAGAGCCAGGAACGCAGGGGGAGCACAGGATGGGCATCGTCGACGGCAAGGTCGCCATCGTCACCGGGTCGGGCCGGGGAGTCGGGCGGGGCGAGGCCATGGAGTTGGCCGCCCAGGGCGCAAAGGTGGTGGTGTGCGATCCCGGGCCCAGCTCCAAGGGCGAGGGCACCGACAACCGACCGGCGGACGAGACCGTCGAGATCATCCGCGACCGCGGCGGCGAAGCGGTGGCTGCCTACGAGGACATCTCGTCCTGGGAGGGCGCCGAGCGGGCGATCGGGGTGGCCATCGACACCTACGGCGGGCTCGATGTGGTGGTGAACAACGCCGGCATCCTGCGCGACGCCCTCATCACCCGCATGACCGAGGCCGAGTGGGACAGCGTGATCGCCGTGCACCTCAAGGGCACGTTCAACATGACCCACCACGCCTGCGTGTACTGGTATGCGGAGTCCAAGGCCGACCGCCAACGTCGGGCCGCCATCGTGAACACGGTGAGCTCCGCCGGCCTCCAGGGCAACCAGGGGCAGGCCAACTACGGTGCGGCCAAGGCCGGCATCGCCGCCCTCACCGTCATCACCGCCCTGGAAGGCACGCGCTACGGCGTGCGGGCCAACGCCGTCGCTCCCGGGGGCGCCACCCGCATGGTCAACGAGGCCATGCCCTCGATCCCGGTGCGCGAGGCCAACGAGGTGGCCGACGACGAGTACGAACGGCTGAACCCGGGCAACTCCGCGCCCATGGTGGCCTGGCTCGCTTCCGACGAGTCGCTGCTGGTGTCGGGGCAGGTGTTCCGGGCCGTGGGCAACGAGATCGCCCACTACCTGGGCTGGCACCTCGGCCCGAGCGTGGCCAACGCGACCAAGGGCGAACCGGCCAAGTGGGACCCGGCCCGCATCGGCACCGCCTTGGCCAAGAACGTGTTCGGCCTCCAACCCGGCGGCCTGCAGCTGAACACCTGAGCCACCGGCTCACCCGAGGCCAGACCGCACCTAGGACGCCAGAGGTTGGAAGAAGCCCCGTTGCACCAGACGAGCCAGGTCGTCCAACGTCTGGTCCGGGTCGAAGCCCAGGTCCCGACTGGTGATCACGTAGGCGAACCGCTCGATCATGGCCAGCAGGGCGTCGGCTCGCAGCTCGACGGCGCGGGCGTCGACGACCGATCCGCGACCGGTGGCCCCCCTGGCCCCGCGTGGGCTCGATGTCGCCGTTCGCATGGGCACCACCGCGCTGGCGATGCTCTGGCGCAGGGTGTCGGCGATGCGTCCGAACGAGGACGCTCCCAGCCGGGCCAGCTCCCGGTCGACCACCTGGTTCTCGGCCCACGCCCGGATCACGACGCCGTAGCACCGGTAGAGCTCGAAGTACTCGCCCAGCCACGAGCGCAACGCCTCGTGGCCCGCGGCGCCAGGGGGCACCTCGCCCAGGGAGGCGGCCAGGACGGCGGCCTCGTCGGCGCACTGCTCGGCCAGGGCCCGGAACAGGTCCTCCTTGTTGGCGAAATAGAGGTAGAAGGTGCCATGGGACACGCCAGCCAGGCGCACGACGTCATCCACCCGGGTGGCATGGAAGCCGTGTTCGGCCAGCGCCGGCACCGCCGCCTCCAGCAGCCGGCTGCGGGTGGCGCGACCCTGGCGTCGCAGGTTCCGTCCGTCGCCCGACGCGGCGTCACCGACGTCGGCCGCGGACTTGCTCGTCATCGTCGGTCGGCGGGCAGCCACGACACCCTCCAGGAGCCATGATGCTCGACGCCATCGTGCACGAGGCCGCCGAGCGGTGGGGCGATGCTAGCTGTCTGGTCGCGCCGGCCGGGTGGTCCGTCAGCTTCCGCCAACTGGATCAGATCTCCGACGAGGTGGCGGTGGGGTTGGCCGAGCGCGGCGTCGCCGAGGGAGACGTCGTGGCGCTCTGCCTCCCCACCTGCCCGGACCACGTGGTGGCCTACGCAGCCTGCGCCAAGTTGGGGGCCATCACCGCCGGCGTGAACCCGCGCCTGACCGAGCGCGAACGGGACGCCGTGCTGGCCCGGGCCGACCCGGCGCTGGTGCTGGACGCCGAGATGGTGGGCGACGGCGTCGACACGATCCTGGCCCCCCTCCGGAAGCGAGCCGCCACGCCCTCGCCGCTCGACGCCGACCCGGACCGTCCCGTCGCCCTGGTCTTCACCTCCGGCACCACCGGGCTGCCGAAGGCGGCGGTCTTCGCGGGACGCCAGCTCGCCTTCATCACCCAGGTGGACACCGGTGGTCGCTGGGGCGGCGGCGGTCCCGGACTGGGCGCGACCAGCCTGGCCCACCTCGGTCCCACCACCAAGCTGCCGGGCACCCTGATGCGCGGTGGCACCACCTACCTGCTCGAGCGCTGGCGGGCGGGCGAGGCGCTGCGCATGACCGCCCGGCACCGCATGCCCGCGCTGGGCGGCATACCCACCCAGCTGGCGCTCATGCTGCACCACCCCGACTTCGCCACCACCGACCTCTCGTGTGTGAAGGCCGTGATCATCGGCGGTGGTCCCGCCACCCCGGCCCTCATCGCCGAGATCCGCGAACGTCTGGGGGCACCGGTGGCCGTGCGCTACGCGTGCACCGAGGCCGGCACCGGGCTGGGCACGGCCTTCACTGATCCCCCCGAGGACGCAGCGGTATCGGTGGGTCGAGCGCACGCGGGCGTCGATCTGGCTCTGCGCCACCTCGACACCGGCACCGACGTGGTCGAGGGCGAGGTGGGCGAGGTGTGCCTGCGCTCCCCGGCGGTCATGTCGGGCTACTGGCGCGATCCCGAGGCCACGGCCGCCGCCTTCTGGCCGGATGGCTACGTGCGCACGGGCGATCTGGGCCGCCTCGACGAGGCGGGTCGACTGTGCCTGGTGGGGCGGGCCAAGGAGATGTACGTGCGGGGCGGATACAACGTCTACCCGATGGAGGTGGAGGCGGTCCTGGCCGCCCACCCGGCCGTGGCCGAGGTGGCCGTGGTAGGTGTGGCCGACGACGTCATGGGCGAGATCGGGGTGGCCGTGGTGGCCCCGACCGATCCCAGTGCGCCGCCCAACCTCGATGACCTGCGCACCTTCGCGGCCGAGCACCTGGCCCACCACAAGCTGCCCGAACGACTCCACGTGGTCGACCAGCTCCCGCGGACGCCCATGGAGAAGGTGGACAAGCGAGCGATCCAGGTCTCGCTGTAGTCCCGACGCCCGGTGCCGTGACAGGTCCTCGACGGGGACGACGAGCGACCCCTCGACCTAGCAGCCGACCTGGCCGTCGACCAGCTCGCGGATGAGATCGGCGTGGCCGTTGTGACGGGCGTACTCCTCGATCATGTGGGTGTAGATCCAGCGCAACGAGCAGGGCTGGCCCCGTCGGGTGCCCACGTCGTCCAGGTCGTGAGCCGCGGCCGCGGCCCGACTGGCGTCGCACTCGGCCAGCCAGGCCGCCAGGTCGTCGGCCCAGACCGCGTCGTCGAGCGGCACCAGCTCGCTGTCGTCGATGGCCGGGTCGAACCAGATGGGCGGGGTGTCAGGTTCGTCCAGCAGGGTGCGACGGAACCAGTTGCGCTCCACCTCGGCCATGTGTCGCACCAGCCCGTGCAGCGACAGCAACGAGGTGGGCACCGGTCGCCGCTTGCGGGCGGCGTCGTCGAGTCCCTCGCACTTGAGCAGGAGGGTGGTGCGGTGGAACTCCAGCCACCCCTCCAGCATCGGGCGCTCGGCCAGCACGAACGCGGGCTCCTGGCGGCGGGGATCCTCGAGATCTTCGACCATGCGTCTGCGCTCCTGGGACGGGCCGCGCCAGTCTGGCGGCTCAGTCCCCCGAGTGGGAGTGGAACCCCAGCCAGGCCGTCTGGTCGGCGCCGTGGTCCTGGCCCAGCCAGGCCTGCGTGGAGCGCTGGGCCCGATCGATCAGCTCGTCGGTGTGGGAGAAGTCGATGGGCGACACCGCCAGCGGGCACAGCGGCGGCAGGACGTGCAGCTCGACGTGGTCCTGGTAGGCGGCCACGTCCAGGATCAGGCGCTCCTGCACCATCAGGCTCACCGCCTGCATGGCCATGCCCAGCGCCGTCCGGGGCGCCCGCTGCTGGTCGCACGGATAGCCGGTGGGCAGCACCCACAGCTCGGTGGCCCCGGCGGCCACGGCGTGGGACAGGGGCGTGTTGTTGGTGACCCCGCCGTCGATGAGCGTGTGCCCGTCGATGGCCACCGGCGGGAACACCCCGGGGATGGCCGCGCTGGCCAGCACGGCCGACGCGGCGTCGCCGTGATCGAGCACCAGATCGATCCCGGTGACGATGTCGGTGGCCACCACCAGCAGCGGCACGGGCGCATCCTCCAACCGGTGGAAGGTCAGGTGACGCCGGAGCAGATCGGCCAGAGCCTCCGAGGACACCAGGTGGTCGCTTCGTCCGAGCAGACCTCGCAGTCCGACCACCGGGTCGGCGGGGAAGACGTCTTCGCGCTCGACTCCCCGCCAGATCTCGGCCAGGTCCTGCGAACCGGCCAGGCCGGACCGGCCCGCCACCCAGGCCGCGTTGATCGCCCCCACCGAGCTGCCCACCACCAGCTCGGGCTCGATCCCCTCCTGGGCCAGGGCCAGCAGCATCCCCACCTGGACCGCGCCCAGGCTGCCGCCGCCGCTCAGCACGAACGCCCGGGTCATCGGCTCAGAGCTCCTGGACCGGGACGGAGAAGGACGGGTGCTCGGTGCCCCCGTCCACCTCGAAGACCTTGCCGGTCACCCACCCCGACGCCGGCGAGGCCAGGTAGACGGCGCAGGCGGCGATGTCGGTGACCTGGCCCACCCGGCGCATGGGAGTGTTGTCCTCGAGCTGGCGGCGAACCGAGTCGTCGGTCAGCACGGTGGCCAATGCGTCGGTCTCGATCCCGCCCAGCTCGATGGCGTTGACCCGAACCTTGGGCGCCAGCTCGGGCGCCATCTCCCGGGTCATGAACGACAGCGCCGCCTTGGACGTGCCGTAGGCCGTGAACCCCTGTTGCACCATGCTGGCGGCCCGGGACGAGATGTTCACGATGGCGCCGCCACCGGCCGTCTCGATCATGTGGGGCACGGCCAGCCGGGTCAGCAGGAAGGCCGAGGTGACGTTGAACCGGAAGGCCGCCTCGAAGGCGCGCTCGCTGGTGCGCAACAGTGGCTGAGGCGGCCATCCCCCGGCGTTGTTGATCAGGATGTCGATGCGCCCGAACTCGGCCATGGTGGCGTCGACCAGGGCCTCGAGCTGGGCCCGGTCGGTGACGTCGGTGGGCACGGCCAGGGCCCGTCGGCCCAGAGCCACGTACCCGCTCGGCGGTGGCGTCGATCTGGTCGGGCGTGCGGGCCGCGCACACCACGTCGGCGCCCACCTCGGCCAGCGCCAGCGCGATGCCCTGGCCGACGCCGCGGCCGGCGCCGGTCACGATGGCTACCTTGTCGGGGACCTTGAACAGGTCGAGGATCATCGTTCCCCCTGGATCGAACTCCGGCCACCACACTGGCGATCGGGCGGTCCGCCGGGGAACCGTACAAGCGAGAGGCATAGCCATGACGTACCGGGTGATCCAGTGGGCCACGGGGAACGTGGGCCGAGCCGCCATCGAGGGCGTGCTGGCCCATCCCGACCTCGAGCTGGTGGGTGCCTACGTGTACTCGCCGGCCAAAGCCGGACTGGACGTGGGTGACATCTGCGGCCGCCCGGCGGTCGGCGTGGCCGCCACCGATGACCGCGACGCCATCCTGGCCCTCGACGCCGACTGCGTGATCTACAGCCCCATGCTGGCCGATCAGGACGACGTGGTGGCCCTCCTCGGGTCGGGCAAGAACCTGGTCACACCGGTCGGCTGGGTGTATCCGTTCAAGAGCCACGACGTGGTGGCGGTCGAGGCCGCCTGTCGGGTCGCCGGGGTCAGCCTGCACGGATCGGGCATCAATCCGGGCGGCATCACCGAGCAGATCCCCCTGCTGCTCTCGGCCTTCTGTCGCGACATCCGCCACGTGCGGGCCGAGGAGTTCTCCGACATCCGCACCTACGACACCGCCTTCGTGGTGCGCGACGTGATGCTGTTCGGCCACACCCCCGAAGCGGCGGCGTCGAGCCCCATGCTCGGCCTGCTCGGCGATGGCTTCTGCCAGTCCATCGACATGGTGGCCGAGGGCCTGGGCGTGACCCTCGACGCCGACAAGCGCACCATCCACGAGATGGCGGTGACCACCGAGCCCCTCGACACGCCGGTGGGCATCATCGAGGCCGGAACGGTGGCCGCGCAGCGCTTCACCTGGCAGGGGCTGGTCGGCGGCGAGGTGTTCGTGACCGTCCGGGTCAACTGGCTGATGGGCGAGGAGCATCTCGAGCCGGCCTGGACCTTCGGACCCGAGGGCGAGCGCTTCGAGGTGGAGTTCGACGCCGATCCCCCGCTGCGCGCCGCCTTTCACGGGATGCATCCACCCTCGGTCGAGACCGCCGATCTGGCCAACAACGAGGGCATCCTGGCCACGGCCATGCACTGCGTGAACGCGGTGCCCTACGTGGTCGAGGCCGATCCGGGCATCCGCACCTATCTGGACCTCCCCCTCATGCCCGGACGGGCTGCGGCAGATCTCACATGACCAGCTCCTGGGACGACGACCGGCCCGCCCGCGCCGAGCCGGCCAAGATCTCGACCGGCAAGCTCATCCTGTTCTGCGCGCTGACGCCGGCCACCGCCGTGGCCGCCTTCGGTCTGATCGTGTCGCTCCAGGTCGAGCTGACCGGCGACTCCGGGTCGCACTGGCCTCACGGATGGAGCTCGGTGATCCAGTGCGCGGTGGCCCTGCTGGTGGTGGGCAGCGGGCTCGGGTGGATCATCTGGACCGAGCGCGAACGCCTGACCGCAGCCATCCGCCGCTAACGCGGGGACCTTCAGTCCCAGATCACGTCGAGCCGCGGCGGCGCCCGGAACACGCTGCCAGCGATGAACTGGTCGCCCGCGGCGGGGTCGAGGCGCAGGCCGGGCAGGCGGTCCATGAGGGCGTTCAGTGCCACGGTGGTCTCCATGCGAGCCAGGTGCATGCCCAGGCACAGGTGTGGGCCGTGGGCGAACCCGATGTGGGGGCGCCGTTCCCGGAAGATGTCGAACGACTCGGCGTCAGGCCAACGGCTGTCGTCGTGGTTGGCGCTGCCCAGGTTCATGATCAGGCTGGACCCGGCCGGGATGGAGACACCGCACACCTCGGTGTCGCAGGTGGCGCTGCGCACGATGATGAGCAACGGCGGCTCCCACCGGATGCCCTCCTCGATGGCCTGGGGCAGCAGATCACGATCGGCCACGACCGCCGCCATCTGCTCGGGGTGGCTCAGCAGGCCGAACAACAGGTTGGATGACGACCGGTAGGTCGTCTCGGCCCCGGCCGGCAGCAGCAGCCGCAGGAAGGCGTAGATCTCCTCGTCGGTCAGCTGCTGACCGTCCTGTTCGGCCTGGGCCAGCACCGAGATCATGTCGTCGGCCGGGTGCTTGCGCCGGTCGGCCACGATGTGGGAGAAGTACTCGCGCAGCTGCGCCGACGCAGCCACGGCCCGGTCCCAGTCCACGGTCACGCCGATGAGCTGCACAGCCAGGCGATGGAACTCGGGCAGGTCCTCGGCGGGCAGCCCGAGCAGGGCGGCGATGACCGACACCGGGAACGGGAACAGCAGCTGTCGCACCAGGTCGGCCCGGCCGTCGTCGACGAACTCGTCGACCATCCGCTCCACCAGCGGAGCCACCAGCTCGCTCTCCCAGCGCTGCATCTCCTTGCGGGTGAAGGCCTGCTGCAGGATCGATCGGTAGGTGCGGTGCTCGGGCTCGTCCATCTCCAGGATGGAACGGCCCATCACCTCGCCCATCACCTCGCCGTAGCCCGCCGAGCTGAACCGCTCGCCGTCACCCAGGATGGTGTGCACCGCTTCGTAGCTGTAGGCCGTGAACAGCGCCGGGGACTCGCCCAGGGCCTCGTAGTCCACGGTCTCGGTGTGGACGTGCACCTGCCGCATCTCGGCGAAGCTCGGATAGGGCGTGGCCGCGCCATCGGCGCCCATGGCCCGGTTGAAGTCCTCGAACGGGTCGTCGACCACGTCCTCGATGCTGTCCACGTGATCCAAGGCGCCCTCTCCGATTCCTGACATCCGTGTCAGGTTATCGGCCGCAGACCGCTTGGGCTGTAGCCCCCGGCCACCGACCCTCGGGTGGAGGTCTTTCGCTGCTGCGCTGGAGGCCACGCCCGCTCCGGCTGTGGTCCTCTAAGGTGACACGCATGTCAGGTTTGGGATCCGACGACCAGGGTGATGACGCCCGCCCGGCTGCCCTGGTGACCGCCTCGTGCCGGGGACCAGGGCTGGCCGTGCTCGAGGAGCTCTGCCGGGTCACCTACGACCCGTGGATCGACCAGCATCCGCTGCGCATCTGGGACGGGGCCAAGCTGGCCAGCCGCGTCGACGAGGTGGGCGCCACCGTGCTGGTGTGCGAGGCCGACTTCGTGTCGGGCGAGGTGCTGGAGCGCCCGCTCCGCGTCATCGGCTCGACCCGGGGCGATCCCACCAACGTGGACGTGGCCGCGGCCACCACCAAGGGCATCCCGGTGCTGCGCACACCGGGGCGCAACGCCGACGGGGTGGCCGAGTTGACGGTGGCGCTGCTGTTCGCGGTGACCCGCCACCTGCTGCCCGGCGACCACGACGTGCGGACCAACCAGATCTTCGCCGACGGCTCCATCCCCTATCAGCGCTATCGGGCGTGGCAGGTCTCGGGTCGCACCGCCGGCCTGGTCGGGCTGGGCGCGGTGGGCCGGGCGGTGCGGTGGCGACTCGAGGGGCTGGGGATGCGGGTCATCTCCTACGATCCGTTCTCCGACCAGGCCACCCATCAGTCGCTGGAGGCCATGCTGGCCGAGGCCGACGTGGTGTCGATGCACGCCGCGCCCACCTCCGACACGCTCGGCATGATCGGCGCCGCCCAGTTCGACGCCATGCATGACGGCGCGGTGTACCTGAACTCGGCCCGGGGGGGCCTGCACGATCTGGACGCCCTGGTGGCGGCCCTGCAGAGCGGCCACCTGTCCGGTGCCGGTCTCGACCACTTCGACGGCGAGCAACTCCCCGCTGGGCACCCCCTGATCGAGATGACCAACGTGGTCCTCACACCCCACATCGGCGGCGCCACCTACGACACCGAGGTGAACCACACGGCCATGATCGCCGAGGACGTCCGGCGCATCCTGGCCGGCGAAACCCCATTGCACTGCGTCAACCCGGAGGTCCTGCCATGACCACCAACCCGACCGTGACCGACCCCGAGGTCGGCGGGCCCGTCAACGGCGCCCCGCTGGCCGAGGTCAAAGAGGCCGTGCTGGCCGCGGCCAAGACCATGCACGCCCGGGGGCTGGTCGAGGGCACGGCCGGCAACGTGTCGGGACGGGTGGACGACGGCTCCGTGGTGCTCACGCCGTCGTCGCTCAGCTACGAGGCCATGACCCTCGACGACCTGGTGGTGGTCGACCTGGAGGGCGCGGTGGTGTCGGGCCATCGCTCCCCCACCTCCGAGAAGGCCGTGCACCTTTGCGCCCTGGCCGCCTACCCCGAGGTCGGGGCGGTGGTGCACTGCCACGCCCGCTACGCCTCCATGTTCGCGGTGGCCCGGCTGCCGATCCCCCCGGCCATCGACGAGTTCGTGGTCTACATCGGGGGCGCCGTGCCGGTGTGCGAGTACTTCGGATCGGGCAGCGACGGTCTGGGTCCCGAGGTGGCCTCCAAGCTGGTCGATCGCTCGGCCACGCTGATGGCCAACCACGGGCTGGTGACCATCGGCAAGTCGGTGGACGACGCGCTCCACTCGGCCCTGGTGGTGGAGCACAACGCCCACATCTTCTGGGGGGCGAGGCTGCTCGGGGGCGTCGTGGCCCTGCCCGATCGGGCCATGCGCGACTTCACCAACGTGTACGCCTACATACGCCAGAACACGTGGATGCCCGCCTGACCGAACGCGACCTCTACGCTCGGCGGATGCCTTCCAACGAGGCCTGGCTCGGCCTGGAACAGGCCGCTGCTGGCCAGTGGTCATTCGAGCTCACCCCCGAGCTCGGCCGCTTCGACGGTGCCCTCTACGGCGGCACCGGGCTGGCCGTGGTCACTGCCCTGGCCGAGGCCGAGACCGGCTACGACGCCCTGTGGGCCAGCGTGCAGTTCGTGGACAGCACCCCGGTCGGGGATCGTCTCGATTGCCGGGTCGAGGTCCTGGCCCAGGGGCGGCGCACGTCCCAGCTGCGGATCACTGCCTCGGTCGACGACCGATTGGTGCTCAACGCCATGGCCGCGGCCGGCACCGAGCGCACCGACGGGCTCGAGCTCCAGATCGGCCACATGCCCGTGGTGCGCCCGCCCGAGGAATCCCCCGAGTGGGTGCCCCGGGTGCCGTTCGCCCTGACGGTGGGCAAGCGAGGCTGGCTCGATTCGGTCGAGCTGCGCGACCCTGAGGGCGAGGTGGGTGGCTCGGGCATGCCCGGGCGGATGCTGTGGGCCCGCATGCGGGTGGCCTCGACCAGCCGTCCCACCCTGGGGTTCGTGGCCGACCTGGTGCCCTCCTCGGTGGTGAGGGCGGCCGGGCGCGCCGGCGGCGGGCGCAGCCTGGACAACACCATGCGGTTCGGTCCGGCACCCGATACCGAGTGGGTCCTGGTCGACCTCGATCCCCAGTTCGCCAGCGCCGGCTACGTGCACGGCGCGGCGCGCCTGTGGGCGCAGGACGGTCGGCTGCTCGGTGTGGCCAGCCAGACCGCGGTGGCCCTCCTGTTCGACTGACCAACTGACCGACTGACCAAGCAGGCGTCAAACCTGTCAGCTCAGCGACCTCTATGCCGTCGCTGAGCTGACAGGTTCGAGAATCGAGAACCACAGAGGGGGACCGTCATGGAACTGCGCGAGACCCACACCTATCGGGCGCCGATCGAGCGGGTGCTGGACATGTTGAGCGACGAGGACGCCACCGTGGCCAAGTACGAGGGCATGGGACACCGTGAGGTGCAGCTGCTCGCCGCCGACGCCGATGACCAACACCTGCACGTGGCCTCGTCGCGGGTGGTCGATGTCGACCTGCCCGGCTTCGCCCGCAAGGTGCTCAAGCCCACCAACACCATGCGCCAGACCGATGACTGGGAGCGCTCCCCCGATGGGACGTGGTCGGGCACCTTCGCGGTCGAGGTCGACGGCGCGCCGGTGCAGCTGTCGGGCACCATGCGCCTCGTCCCCGGCGACGGCACCACCGACCATTCCGTGACCATCACCATGAACGTGAAGGTGCCTCTGGTGGGGGGCAAGATCGCCGATTGGGCGGGCAAGAACGACGTCCGGCGCACCCTCGAGGCCGAGTTCGCCTTCGGCGACAGCTGGTTGGCCGAGCACCCCGCGTAGCGGCGCGGATCCGCCCAGCTCAGACGCGGTCGAGCTCGAGCATGCGGATGGCGTTGCCCCGCAGGATCTTGTAGGTCACGTCGTCGTCGAGGCCCTCGCAGAGCTTCTCGACGTAGGCCTCCGAATCGGGCCAGGTGGTGTCGGTGTGGGGATAGTCGGTCTCAAAGCAGATGTTGTCCTCACCCACCTCGGCCAGCGAGTTGAGACCGTGTCGATCAGCGGTGAAGCACCCGAAGATCCGGCCGTAGTACTGGGTGGACGGCGGCACCGGGATGGCCGCCTTGGCCCCCGTCCAGGTGTCGTGGTTCTCCCACACGGTGTCGGCCCGCTCGAGGATGTAGGGGATCCAACCGATCTGGCCCTCCGAGTACGCCAGCTTGAGCTCGGGGAACCGCAGCAGGTTGCCCGAGAACAGCCAGTCGGCCATCGAGGCGATGGCGTTGTTGAACCCGAGGGTGACGCCCACCGCCTTGTTCGAGTCGGGCGAGGCCACGGGGTTGGTGCTGGATGACCCGACGTGCATGCACACGGTCACTCCGGAGTCGTTGCACACCTGCCAGAGCGGATCCCAGTAGCCCGAGTTGATGCTGGGCAGGCCCAGCCGGGTGGGCATCTCGCTGAAGGCGACGGCCCGACACCCCCGCTCGGCGTTGCGCCTGGTCTCGGTGGCGGCCAGCTCCGCGTCCCACAGGGGGATGAGGCAGAGGGGGATGTTGTACCCGCCCGAGGGCGCGCACCACTCCTCGATCATCCAGTCGTTGTTGGCCCGCACGCAGGCCAGACCCAGCTCCTTGTCGTCGCCCTCGTAGAAGGTCTGACCGCAGAACCGGGGGAAGGTGGGGAAGGGCAACGACCCGTCGGTGTGGTTGGCGGCCAGGTCCTTCACCCGCTCGTCGCGGTCCCAGCAGCCCTTGCGCATGTCGTCGTAGGTGATGGCCGTCATGGTCATCTGGGAGCGGTCCAGCGTGAGCCGGCCACGCTCGTCGGGCTGGGAGGCGGCGGCGGGGATGGCCACGAACTTCTTCTGCACGTAGATGAGCTGGTCGTCGTAGTACCAGGCGTCACCCCACTCGCCGTCGGGGTCCTCGACCATGTCGTACTTGGCCCCGGACAGGTGGGTGAACCCGCCCCAGCGCTTGCGCTCCACCCGTGGGCCCCGGGCCCGGTACTTCTCGGGGAGCCAGGTCTGCCACACGTGGGGCGGCTCGACCACGTGGTCGTCGACGCTGATGATCTTGGGCGTGACCATGCCCCGCGAGCGTACTGCCGAACCTGACGCTCGTGTCAGGAAGCGGGGACCTGAGTACCCCCGCGCTTCGCCACGAACACCGTTCCGGCCAGCCGCTAGTCTCCGACCTGACACTCACGTCAGGTTTGGGGGGCAGGTGCCGGAAGCGCGGATGACCGAGGCATCGCCGATCTGGCTGACCCCCGACGAACACCGGACGCTGCGCGCCGTGCTCGATCGGGTGCTGCCCGGCGACGGTGAGTGCCCGGGCGCCGGCGAGATGGGGGGCGCCGACTACGTGGACCTGCTCCTCGGGGCCTTCGCCTTCGATCCGCCCCGCCTCTTCGCCGGCGGGCCGTTCTCGGGTCGCCACGGCGGCGAGGCCGGATTCGACCGCTGGCTCGAGATCGGCGCCCTCGAGGAGCTGGCCTGGCGCACCCGCATCGAAGGATCCCAGGGGCGGGCCGAACGCGAGTTCAACGGACCGGTGATCGGCTGGCAGGAGCGCTACCGCGACGGCCTGGCCACGCTCGGTCCCGACTTCGCCGACGTGGACGCCGACGAGCAGAAGCAGCGGATGCGCGAGGCGATCGACGGCGAGTTCCGCGAGCTGCTGTTCGAGCACGCCTGCGAGGCCCTCTACGGCGATCCCGTCTACGGCGGCAACCGCGACGGCCAGGCCTGGACGGCCATCGCCTTCGACGGAGACGTCCAGCCTCGGGGCTGGACCGACCACGAGGTCACGAACCCCACATGATCCGGCCCGCCAACCCGCTTCCCAAGGCGTCTCGCCGTGGCTGACACCGACGCCGACGCGGTGATCGTGGGGTCCGGGCCGGCCGGATCGGCGGTGGCCCAGGTGCTGACCGAGGCGGGCTGGTCGGTGATCATGCTGGAGAAAGGCCGCAACCACCTGATCGACCTCGACGCCCCCTACGAGCCCCTCGGCCACCTGTCCAACGACGAGCTCAAGCTCATCCACCGCCACCTGCTCGGCCCCGATCCGCTGGTCGAGCCCCGCACCTACCGGCGCAGCCCCGACGACGGCGACCATCTGGTGGTCGGTCACGTGAACTCGCTGCCCTCCACCGTGGGCGGCGGTGGGTACCACGCCGACGCCAAGCTCCCCCGCCTCCGCGAGGACGACTTCCGACTCCTGTCCACCCTCGGCCCTCAGGTCGACGCCTCGGTGGCCGACTGGCCCTTCGACTACGCCGACCTGGAGCCCTACTACGCCGAGGTGGAGCGGATCGTCGGGGTGGCGGGCGAGGAGACGAACCCGTTCGCGGCGTGGCGGTCGGGTCCCTATCCCATGGAGCCCGGGCCTGACATGTACGGAGCGGTGCTCTCCATGCAGGCGGCCGAGCGGGCCGGCCTGCACCCCTATCGGGCTCCGACCGGGATCAACTCGGTGCCCTACGACGGGCGCCCGGCCTGCAACAACTGCGGCTTCTGTGGCTGGTACGGCTGCCCCATCGACGCCAAGGGCGATCCGGTGGCGCTGCTGCGCCGGGCGCTTGCGGACCGGCCGGCTCGAGGTGCGACCCGAGTCGCGGCGTGCCGGGCGTCACCCTCGACGGCACCGGGCGGCGAGCTACCGGAGTCCGCTACCTGGACGCTGAGCGGGTCGAGCACCAGGTCCGTGCCGACCATGTGGTCCTGGCTGCCGGCGCCTTCGAGACGCCCCGGCTGATGCTCGGCCAGACCGGGGCGCCCGACGGCGGACTGGGCAACTCGTCGGGCCTGGTCGGGCGCAACCTCATGTTCCACTTCCAGACGCTGACGGTCGGCGCCTTCCCCTTCCGGCTCCACACCATGCGCGGGCGCTGCGTCACCGCCGCCCATGACGACTCCATCGTGGGCGACGACACCCAGCAGGCCGCGGCCCGCGCCGCCGGCCTGCCCTGGATCCGGGGTGGGCTCACCGAGCACGGCGGCGGCAACCAGCCCGTGTCCGAGGCCAAGCTCTACGGATCGGGTCGCCATCACGGCGCGGCCATGCGCGACTCGTCCCTGCGGGATCGGCTGTGGGTGTTCACGCTCCAGGGCGAGGATCTGGCCCAACCGACCAACCGCATCGACCTCGACCCGACGGTGCGTGACGCCTGGGGTCTGCCGGCTGGACGCGTCACCTACCGACCCCACCGCCACGAGCTGGTGCTGTCCGATCACGTGGCCCCCAGCCACGAGACGATCCTGCGCGACGCCGGGGCCGAGTGGGTCATCACCACCACCTCACCGCCGGTGGACCGCCCGGGCGAGCGGGCTCCGGCCACGTCCACTCCGGCCAGCTACCACATCATGGGGACGTGTCGGATGGGCACCGACCCGGCCACCAGCGTGGTGAACCCGGACGGGCGCCTGTGGGACGTGGACAACGTGCTGGTGGCCGACTCCTCGGTCTTCCCCACCTCAGCCGGCTACAACCCCACCCTCACCCTGGTCTCGGTGGCCCACCGCTTCGCCCGCCAGCTGATCGGCGATCCCCTCCCCGCTACCCACCCTCGGGATCTGGCACGCTGAAGGGCGTGTCACTCGGTGCGGATACCGACACGCTCGACGAGCAGACGACCAGCAGCTGGCTCCGGGACCACCGGGCCGAGCTGGGCGTGCTGGCCGTGGCCCTGGTCGCCCGCATCCTGTACTGGGTCCTGATCACCCCGCACTACGTCCCGGCCAGCGACGCCTCCCAGTACCAGGAGATCGCCCGCAGCCTGGCCACCGGTCGCGGCTTCGACATGACCTATCCGCAGATGGCCCTGCACCCGACCGCCTTCCGCCCACCGGTGTACCCGGCACTCCTGGCCACCGTCTTCTGGCTGACGGGATCGGCCCTGTGGGCCGGCCGCCTGCTCAACCTGGTCATCGGGCTGGGCGTGGTGACGCTCAGCATGCGCACCGGTCAGTTGGTGGCCACCCGGCGGGCCGGCCTGGTGGCGGGTCTGGTCGTCGCCCTCTACCCACCACTGATCGCCAACGACGTGGTGCTGCTGTCCGAGCCGGTGTCGCTGCTGCTGATCCTGGGGATGGTGCTGGCCCTGGGCCGCCGACGGGTGGCGCTGGCCGGGGTCCTGTGCGGCCTGCTCATCCTGGCCCGCCCGTCCGCCCAGGGCATCGCCCTGGTGGTGGGCGCCTGGCTGATCTGGCAGCTCGGCTGGAAGCGGTGTGCCCAGTTCCTGGTGGTGGCGGGCCTGGTGATCACACCCTGGGTGGTGCGCAACTGGGTCCAACTGGGTTCACCCGTGCTGGTCACCTCCAACGGCTTCAACGAGGCCGCCATCTACTCCCCCGCCGCCCGACAGAACGGCGCCTTCGTCGACCCGGTCTTCAACCCGGCGTTCGACCGGTTCCGGCTGGCCCAGTTCGACGAGGTCGGGTGGCAGCGCGACCTGCAGCACCTGGCCCTCGAGTCCGTGCGCCAGCACCCCAGCCAGGTCCACCGCGTAGTGGTGCGCAATACCACCGCCATCCTCGAGCTGAGACCGTCCGACAACCGGCTGGCCGAGACCTGGGACGGGCGCGACCTCACCTTCGTGGACTGGACGATGCCCCTGTTCTACCTGGTCACCGTGGTCGGTCTGATCGGGGTGGGCCTGGGCTGGAAGGACCCGATCATGAAGCTGCTGGCCTTCATCGCCGGTTACTTCCTGCTCACCAGCCTCTTCCTGGTGGCTCCGCCGCGCCTCCGCGCACCCTTCGACCTGGTCTGTTGCATCGGGGTGGGCGTGGCCGTCGACGCCGCCCTGCGCCGGCGCGGCCAGCGCGGCTCAGGTCTCGGCGTAGCGGGAAAGCAGGCCCCGGGCGATCACCATGCGCTGGATCTCGTTGGTGCCCTCACCGATGATCATCAGCGGCGCGTCGCGGTAGTAGCGCTCCACCGGCAGCTCGGTGGTGTAGCCGTAACCGCCGTGGATGCGCATGGCCTCGGTGGCCACCTCCAACGCAGTCTCCGAAGCGAACAGCTTGGCCATGCCGGCTTCCACGTCGGCCCGCTCACCGTTGTCGATCTTGCGGGCCGCGCTGTGCACCAACAACCGCGACGCCTCCAACTTGGTGGCCATGTCGGCCAGCTTGAACTGGATGGCTTGATGGTGGGCGATGGGCACGCCGAAGGTCTCGCGCTGCTGGGCGTAGGAGATGGCAGCCTCGAAGGCGGCCCGGGCCACCCCGACCGCACGCGAGGCCACGTTGACCCGGCCCAGCTCCAACGAGGACAGGATGAGCTGGAGCCCGCGGCCGAGCCACTCCTGGCCGCCCAGCATGTTGGCGGCCGGTATCCGATGGCCCTCGTAGACCATCTCCACCGTCTCCACGCCCTTGTAGCCCAACTTGCCGATCGTCTTGGACACCGAGATGCCCTCGAAGCGGTCGCCCGGCTCCTTCTCCACGATGAAGCAGGTGATGCCCTCGGGGGTCCGGGCGGCCAGGGCCACGATGCCGGCCCGCTGCCCGTTGGTCACCCACATCTTGGTGCCGTCGATGATGTACTCGTCGCCGTCGGGGGTGGCCTTGCAGCGCAGCGCCTTGGTGTCGCTGCCGGCGTCGGGCTCCGACAGCGAGAAGGCGCCACGGATCTCCCCTGCGGCCATCCTGGGCAGCCACTGCCGCTTCTGCTCCTCGGTGCCGAACCGCTTGATGAGGTTGGAGCAGATCATGTGGGTGTTGAGCACCCCCGACAGCGACATCCACCCCGCGGCCAGCTCCTCCACCACCCGGGCGTAGGTCAGTGTGTCCAGCTCGAGGCCGCCGTAGGCCTCAGGGATGGTGGCCCCGAAGAGCCCGAACTCGCGCATCTGGGCCACCATGGCCACGGGGAACTCATCCGCGTGCTCGAAGTCGGAAGCGACGGGGATGACATCGGCCACCACCCACTTGCGCAGGGTGTCGATGAGCTCGTCGGCCAGGGCAGGATCGGTCGCCATGGCCGAGATGCTAGAGGTTCGTCAGGACCCGGCCGACCGGCCGGCCACCACCATCGGCGTGGCGTCGAGCGCGCAATGGCTGCAGGCCTCGGCGTCGAGTTCCACCTGAGGTGTCCCCTCCAGGCGCACCGGCGACGGATTGCGAATGGTGCACGCCGCCAGGACACCGCCGGAGGCGCACAGGACTGCGGCGATCCGCATGGCGGTCTGGAAGCCGGCGGCCAGTTCGGTGGGGTTCAGGTAGGAGTCGCCGGTGATGCCGGCCAGGAAGGGCAGGACCGACACGGCCAGCAGCCCGGCGGTGCGGGCCACCACGTTGTTGACCGCCGACGCCACGCCGGCGTGTTCCGCCGGCGCCGCCCCCATGGCCGTCGACGTCAGCGGGGCGACGGTGATGGCCAGCCCGGCGCCGAAGATCAGCACCGCCGGCAACACGTCGGTCACGTACGCCCCCGCCGGGGTCATCCGCGACAGCAGCACCAGCCCCACCGCTACCACCATCGGCCCGACGCTCATCTGCAACCGAGGCCCGATCCGAGCGGCCAGTCGACCGGACCGGGCCGAGAACAGCAGCATCACGATGGTCACCGGCAGCAGCGTGAGCCCGGCCTGGAGCGGCGTGTAGCCCGACACCACCTGGCGCTCCACCGGCAACAGGAACAGCGCCCCGCCCAACGCGCCGTAGATGATGAAGGTGACGCCGTTGGCCGCGCTGAACTGGCGGGCGCGGAACAGGCCGAGGGGGAGCATCGGATGGCGGGCCACCGCCTCGGTGCGCAGGAAGACCACCAGCCCGGCCACAGCCACGACCAGTCCGACCACCACCACCGGCGACGTCCAGCCCTTGGTCGGACCCTCGATCAGGGCGTAGGTGGCGCCGGTCAACCACAGCACGGCCAGGACCGCACCGCTCACGTCGATCCGCCCGGAGGCCTGCGGGTCGCGTGTCTCGGGCACGCGGCGGGCGGTGATGGCCAGCACCACCGCGGCCACCGGCAGGTTGATGAAGAAGACCCACCGCCAGGAGCCGATCGAGATCAGGTAGCCCCCCACCAGTGGACCGGCGGCGGTGGCCAGTCCCCCCAGGCCGGACCAGGCGCCGATGGCCCGAGGCCGGTCTTCGGCCCGGAACGAGGCCTGGAGGATGGCCAGGCTGGCCGGAGCCAACAGGGCGGCGCCCACGCCCTGGAGCACCCGGGCGGCGATGAGCCAACCCGCCGATGGTGCCAGCCCGCAGATGGCCGACGCCACCGCGAACCAGGCCACGCCGATGGAGAACACCCGCGCCCGCCCGAACCGGTCGCCCAGTGCACCCCCGAGCAACAGGAAGGCGGCCAGGGTGAGCATGTAGCCGGTGACCACCCATTGCAGCGTGGCCAGCGGCGCCCGGAAGCTGTGCCCGATGGCGGGCAGAGCGATCCCCACCACGGTGGAGTCGATGGCGGCGATGCCCGACCCCATCACCGTGGCCACGATCACCCAGCGGCCCGGCGCCGAGGTGTACGTGAGCTCCTCGGCCATCCCGCCCCCCGGCGCTCGTCCGATCCGTCCCGGCACCCTATCCAGCCCCGATCCACTGCCCTTCCTGTCAGCTCAGCGACGGCGGAGGCGTCGCTGAGCTGACAGGTTCATCGAGAATGGGTGTTTCGGGGACGTGAAACCTGGGACCGTAGGAGTCCGGGTCGTTGACAAACTGTTGAAGCGGCTCCGTACAATTGGTCGGTGACCGTGCTGCTGCCGCGCTCGTTGGACGAAGTGTGCGCCGAGCTGGCCGCCCGCCCCGACGCCGAACTGCTGGCCGGCGGCACCGATCTCATGGTGGGCGTGAACGCCGGACGCCACCATCCCACCACGGTGATCGCCCTCGACCGAGTGGACGATCTGCAGGGCTGGCGCCGGGTGGGCGATGCGGTCGAACTGGGGGCCGGACTGACCTACACCGAGCTGGCCCAGCCCGAGCTGGCCCAGCTGGTCCCGGTCCTGGCCCAGGCGGCGCGCACCGTCGGATCGCCCCAGATCCGCAACGCCGGCACCATCGGCGGCAACCTGGCCACGGCGTCGCCCGCCGGCGACACGCTCCCGGGGCTGCTCGCCCTCGACGCCACCGTGCTGGTCCAGTCCCTCGGCGGCCGTCGGGAGATCTCCGTGGGCGACTTCTTCGTCGGCCCCAAGCGCAGTGCCCTGGCCCCGGGCGAGGTCATCGCCGGTGTCCGCGTCCCCGTGCTCGACGGCCCCCAGGAGTTCCTCAAGGTGGGAACCCGAAACGCCATGGTCATCGCCGTGGCCACCGTGGCCGTGGTGAGCGACCGGACCAGTCGGTCCATACGGGTGGGTTTGGGCTCAGTTGGTCCGACCCCGTTGCGGACCCCCGAGGCCGAAGTCTGGGTGAGCGAACGGATCCACTGGCCCCAGCTGGCCATCGATCCGGTCGACCTGGCCACCTTCGGCACCATGGTGTCGGCGGCGGCCCGCCCCATCGACGATCACCGCTCGACCGCCCAGTACCGGCGCCACTGCGTGGGGGTGCTGGCCCGCCGGGCGCTGCGCCGGATGACCCGCCCATGACCCCGCCGCCGGCCTCGTCGTCGCCCGTCGCCCCCGAGACCTCCACCAGCTATTCGCTGCACGTCAACGGCTCCGCCCACGCCGTGTCCGACGCCTGGTTGGGCGAGAGCCTGCTCTACGTCCTGCGGGAGCGGTTGGGTCTGCCCGGGGCCAAGAACGCCTGCGAGCAGGGCGAGTGCGGTTCGTGCTCGGTGATGCTGGGCGACCGGTTGGTGTGCTCGTGCCTGGTCCTGGCCGCAGCCGCAGTCGACGAGCCCATCCTGACCGTCGAGTCGTTGGCCGACGGCGGCGTGCTGTCCGACGTGCAGCAGGCCTTCGTCGACGCCGGCGCCGTGCAGTGCGGGTTCTGCACCCCGGGCCTGGTCATGGCCGTGCACGACCTCCTCGACCGTTCCCCCGCCCCCGACGACTTGGCCGTGCGCGAGGCCATCAGCGGCAACCTGTGTCGTTGCACGGGCTACGGCCGCATCGTGGAGGCGATCCGGGTGGCCGTGCGCCGGCGGACCGAGCGACCCGGACTCGAGCCGTGAGCGAACCCACCACCGTCATCGAGCGGCCACCCACCGAACAGGTGGGCTCCGGTCGCCTGGGGGAATCCGCCCCCCGGCCCGACGGCATCCCCAAGGTCCAGGGGCGCTTCGGCTTCGGCTCGGATCTGTTCGCCGAGGGCATGCTGTGGGGCCACACCTTGCGCTCCCCCCACCCCCACGCCCGCATCGCCGCGGTGGACATCGGTCCGGCCCTGCGCATCGGCGGGGTCTACGCCGTGCTCACCGCCGATGACGTGCCCGGTTCGCCCACCTACGGGCTGGAGTCGCCCGACCAGCCGGTGCTGGCCCGCGAAGTGGTGCGCTACATGGGCGAGCCCGTGGCGGTGGTGGCCGCCGACCACCCCGAGACGGCCCGTCGGGCGGCGGCCGCCATCCGGGTGACCTACCAGCCCCAGGCCCCGCTGGTCGACGCGCTGGTGGCGGCCGAGGCCGCACCCATCCACCCCGACGGCAACGTGTTCCGCCACCTGGTGATCCG
The DNA here is from genome assembly GCA_963740985.1 of uncultured Microthrixaceae bacterium. Lineage (GTDB taxonomy): Bacteria > Actinomycetota > Acidimicrobiia > Acidimicrobiales > Acidimicrobilacustridaceae > UBA4742. The sequence continues at coordinate 4,894,549 of CAVUGJ010000002.1, read as the reverse complement.
CCACGGCGACATCCACCTCGAGACGCCCGGGGCCGTCGTGGTGGAGGGCACCTACGACGTGGGCATGCAGGACCAGGCGCCGCTGGGCACCGAAGCCGGCCTGGCCATCCCCGCGCCCGACGGCGGGGTCGACCTGTTCGTGTGCACCCAGGCGCTCCACAACGACCTCGACCAGGTGTCGGCGTGTCTCGGCCTGCCCCCGGAGAAGGTGCGCATCCAGCTGGCCGGGGTGGGTGGCGCCTTCGGAGCCCGCGAGGACGTCAGCCTCCAGATCCACCTGGCTCTGCTGGCCCTGCACACCGGGCGGCCGGTGAAGATGGTCTACAACCGCGAGGAATCCTTCTTCGGGCACGTACATCGCCACCCCGCCCACATGTGGTACCGCCACACCGCCGACCCCGACGGCACCCTGGTGAAGGTCGAAGCCCGGCTGTGGTTCGACGGCGGCGCCTACGCCTCGACCTCCTCCGCGGTGGTCACCAACGGCTCGTGCTTCGCGGCCGGGCCCTACCGGGTGCCCAACGCCCACATCGAGGGGTGGGCCGTGCGCACCAACAACCCGCCGTGTGGGGCCATGCGCGGGTTCGGCGCGGTGCAGACCTGCTTCGGTCACGAAGCGCAGATGGACCGCCTGGCCGCCGCCCTGGGTATGGATCCCATCGAGCTGCGGCTGCGCAACGCCCTGGCCCCAGGCGACGAGCTCGTCACCGGGCAGGTGATCACCGGGGCGGCGCCGGTGGCCGAGGTCATCCGCACCTGCGCCGAGGCCCCGCTGGTCGAACCGGGCACCACCGACGACCCCACCCTGGCGGTGCTCCAGCGCCCCGGTGGCACCGGGCGCACGACCGATCTGGTCGACGTGTCGCGGGGCACGGGGTTCGCGGTGGGGTTCAAGAACATCGGGTTCAGCGAGGGGTTCGACGACTATTCGACGGCTCGAGTGCGCCTGGCCGATGGCGCGGCCACGGTGACGTGTGCCTGTGCCGAGATCGGGCAGGGCTTCGTGACCCTGGCCCAGCAGATCACCCGCGAGGTGCTGGGGGTGGACGAGGTGGTCCTCAACCCGGCCGACACCTCCATCGGCTCCGCCGGATCCACCTCGGCCAGCCGCCAGACCTGGATCTCCGGCGGCGCGGTGCAGGCCGCGGCCGAGGCGGTGGGCCACCGCCTGCTCGAACACGTGGCCCGGGCCCGGCGCCTCGGCCCCGAGCAACTGGTGCTGGTGGACGGCCGGGTTCGCACCCGGGCCGGGACGGCACCCGTGCTCGACCTGTCGGTGGCCGAGGCCAGTGCCGGCATCGTCTTGGAGGAGACCCTCGAGTACCACCACGCGCCCACCGTCCCCCTCGACGATGACGGGCAGGGCGCGGCTCATCTGGCCTTTGCCTTCGCCGCCCACCGGGCCGTGGTGGACGTGGACGCCGAGCTGGGACTGGTTCGCCTGGTCGAGCTGACCACCTCCCAGGAGGTGGGACGGGTGCTCAACCCGTTGCAGCTGCTCGGCCAGCTCGAGGGCGGCGCCGCCCAGGGCGTGGGCCTGGCGGTGATGGAGGAGATCGTGGTCGAGGCCGGCCTGATGCGGAACCCCTCGTTCACCGACTACCTCATCCCCACCGCCCTGGACCTGCCCGAACTGTCGGTGGCCGCCATCATCGAGGAGCCCGAGCCGGGCGCGCCCTTCGGGGCCAAGGGCGTGGGCGAACCACCCACCATCTCCTCGGGGGCGGCGGTGGCCGCGGCCATCCGGGCGGCCACGGGACTCGACCTGACCCGGGTCCCGGTGCGGCCCTACGACATCGCCCTGGCTCCGGGTGGGAGGGCCACCCCGTGAGCGTGGCCACCGATCGGCTGCGCGTCGACCGGGTCCGTCTGTTGAGCCGGCTGGACGCCCTGGGTCAGGTGGGGGCGATCGACGGCGGCGGCGTCTGCCGCCTGGCGCTGACCGAGGCCGACGGGGCCGGGCGCGACCTGGTGGTCTCGTGGATGCGCGACCTCGGTCTGCGGGTCGACACCGACGGCATCGGCAATGTGGTCGGCACCTGGCCGGCCGATCGGCTGGACCCTCCCGTGATGACCGGCTCCCACATCGACACGGTGGCCACCGGCGGTCGGTTACGACGGCAACCTCGGCGTGCTGGCCGGCCTCGAGGTGCTCGAGACCGTGATCACCGCCGGGGTCGAGCTGGTCCATCCGCTGGCGGTCGGCTTCTTCACCAACGAGGAGGGCAGCCGCTTCGCGCCCGACATGCTCGGCAGCCTGGTCTACGCCGGCGGCCTGCCCCTGGAGGTGGCCCTCGACACCGTGGCCATCGACGGTGCCGTGCTGGGCGACGAGCTCGAGCGCATCGGCTACGTGGGCACCATGCCGTGCCCTGGTCGCGCCCCTCGCGCCTTCGTGGAGCTGCACATCGAGCAGGGACCGGTGCTCGAGGCCGAGGGACGGGCCATCGGCGTGGTCACCGGCGTGCAGGGCATCTCCTGGCAGGAGCTCAGCCTGCGGGGCCAGTCCAACCACGCCGGCACCACCCCCATCTCGCTGCGCCGAGACGCCGGCTACGTGGCCGCCGCCACCGCCGTGGCGGTGCGAGAGCTGGCCGAGGCCACCCCCGGGCTGGTGGGCACGGTGGGGCGCATCGATCAGCGGCCGGGTCTCATCAACGTGGTGGCCGCCACCGCCACGGTGACCGTCGACCTGCGTCACCCCGACGACGACGTGCTGGAGGACGCCGAGACGGCCGTGCGCCGGCGGGTGGCCGAGGTGGCTGACGCCGAGGGCGTCGAGGTGTCGTGGCGCCGCCTGGCCCGCTTCCCGGCCACCGACTTCGATCCGACCCTGGTCGACCTGATCGAGCAGGTGGCGCAGGACCACGGCCTCAGCACTCGGCGGATGGCCTCTGGTGCGGGCCACGACGCCCAGATCCTGGCCTCGGTCTGTCCGGCCGGGATGATCTTCACCCCCAGCATCGGCGGCATCAGCCACAACCCGGCCGAGCGCACCCATCCCGACGACCTCGAGGCCGGCGCCAACGTGCTGCTGGATGTGCTGGTCAGGCTGGCGAAGCCGACGAACCCGGGCCCGGCGGCGGCGTCGGGCCCGGAGCGGGAGGTGGGGACATGACCCGCGAGCTACGGGTGGCCGCGGCCCAGATGGGCCCGGTGGCGCGGGCCGAGAGCCGAGCCCAGGTGGTCGATCGGTTGATCGCCCTGCTGCAGGAGGCGGCCGACCCAGGGCGCCCAGCTGGTGGCGTTCCCGGAGCTGGCGCTGACCACGTTCTTCCCCCGCTGGTGGTTCGACGACCAGGCGGACATCGACGCCTTCTTCGAGACCGAGATGCCCGGCCCCGACACCAAGCCGCTGTTCGACGAGGCGCGCCACCTGGGCGTCGGTTTCTCGCTGGGCTTCGCCGAGCTCAGCCCGCCGGGCGAGGCGGGCCGCGAGTCGACCACCCACCGCTACAACACGCAGATCCTGGTCGACGCCTCCGGTCGGGAGGTCACCCGCTACCGCAAGATCCACCTGCCCGGCCACGAGGACCACGAACCATGGCGGCCGTTCCAGCACCTGGAGCGGGCGCTACTTCGAGCCCGGGCCCGATCCCTTCGCCGTGCACGACGCCTTCGGCGGCCGCATCGGCCTGGCCACCTGCAACGACCGACGCTGGCCCGAGACCTACCGGGTGCTCGGCCTACAGGGCGCCGAGATCATCCTCATCGGCTACAACACCCCGATCCACTACGCCCCCGACCCGAGCCAGGATCGGCTGGCCGGCTTCCACAACCACCTGGTCATGGCGGCCGGCGCCTACCAGAACGGCTGCTTCGTGGTCGGAGTGGCCAAGGGGGGCCTCGAGGAGGGGGTCGAGTCGCTGGCCGAGAGCCAGATCATCGCCCCGTCGGGCGAGACGCTGGCCCAAGCAGCCGCCACCGGTGACGAAGTGGTCGTGGCCACCTGCGACCTGGACTGGTGCGCCCAGTACAAGCGCACCCTGTTCGACTTCGCCCGCTACCGGCGCCCCGAGATGTACGGCCTGATCACCGATCTGGCCGATCCCGACGATCCTGGGAGGCGGCCGTGACCGCCATCGACGACTCCGTCATCACCTTGTCCGTCAACGGCGAGCCGGCCGTCATCCACGGCGACCACCCGCATCTGCTGGCCGCGCTGCGCGACGAGCTGGGCCTGACCTCGCCCAAGGACGGCTGCGCGCCCGTCGGGCCAGTGCGGCTGCTGCACCATCCTGCTCGACGGCAAAGCGGTGGTGGCATGCCAGGTCTCCCTCGAGCGGGCCCAGGGCAAGGAGGTGGTCACCCTCGAAGGGGTCGACCAGGCCGAGCGGGCTCGCTACGCCGAGGCCTTCGGGTCGTGCGGCGCCTTGCAGTGCGGGTTCTGCACCCCCGGCATCATCGTGCGAACCAAGGCCCTCATCGACAAGAAGGGGTCCGCGCTGACCCGCGATGACGCCAGCCGTCACTTGGGCGCCAACCTGTGCCGCTGCACCGGGTACGTGAAGATCCTGGACGCGGTCGAGGCCCTGGCCCAGGGCACCCCGGTCACGGTCACGCCCTCCGGCGGCATCGGCACGTCCGCCGCCCGCTACGAGGCCGAACCGCTGTCGTTGGGCGACCGCGACTTCATCGACGACATGGAGCTGCCGGGCATGCTCCACGGCGCGCTGGTGCTGGCCGAACACGCCCGCGCCGACGTGCTGGCCATCCACACCGACGCGGCGATGGCCGCCCCCGGCGTGGCCGGCGTGTTCACTGCCGCCGACATCCCCGGCGAGCTGCGGGTGGGCATCATCCACACCGACTGGCCGGTGATGATCCCGGTGGGCGGGCGCACCTCCTACCTGGGCGACGTGCTGGCCGTGGTGGTGGCCGAGACCCGCCAGGGGGCCCGTCGGGCGGCGGAGCTGGTGACCGCCGACTACCACGTGCTGATCCCGTTCACCGACCCGGTCACCACCAAGGACGACCCCGAGATCGCGGTGTGGGGCACCGACTCCAACGTCCTGAGCGTGTCCACCTACGCCCGCGGCGGCGACGCCGCCGCCGCCTTCGAGGCCAGCGCCCATCGGGTGCACGAGGTGTTCCAGACCCAGCGCATCGAACACGCCTTCCTCGAGCCCGAGTCCACCCTGGCCGTGCCCGGCCCCGACGGCTCCCTGCACGTCTACTCCGGCGGGCAGGGCGTGTGGGACGACCGCAACCAGATCGCCTCGGTCCTGGCCATGTCCACCGACGCGGTCACCGTCGAGCTGGTGTCCAACGGCGGGGCCTTCGGGGGCAAGGAGGACATGAGCAACCAGGCGCAAACCGCACTTGCCGCCCACCTGCTGGATCGCCCGGTGAAGTGCACCCTGACCCGCGAGCAGTCGTTGCTCATGCACCCCAAACGCCATCCCATCCGCCTCGAGTACCGGGCCGGCTGCGATGACGAGGGTCGGCTCACGGTGATCGAGGCCCGCATGATCGGCGACTCGGGCTCGTACGCCTCGGTGGGCATGAAGGTGCTGGAGCGCGCCGCCGGTCACGCCGGCGGCCCCTACCGGGTGCCGGTCATCGACGTGGAGGCCATCGCCGTTCGCACCAACAACCCGGCCTGCGGCGCCTTTCGGGGCTTCGGGGCCAACCAGGCGCAGTTCGCCATGGAAGGCGTGATGGACCGTCTGGCCGAGCTGGTGGGGATCACCGGGCTGGAGATGCGGCACCGCAACGTCATCCAACCCGGCGACGAGTGGGGCCCGGGCCAGATCATGGACGACGGCTGCGCCGGCGCGGCCCGCTGCCTGGAGGTCATCGCCCCCACCTACGAGGCGGCCCGAGCGGCCGGGCAGGCGGTGGGGCTCGGCCTGGGACTGAAGAACTCCGGGCTGGGCAACGGGTTCCTGGAGATCGCCAAGGCGGTGGTGCGGTTCCGCACCGACGGGCGCATCGAGGTGCGCCACTGCTGGACGGAGATGGGCCAAGGCGTCCACTCCGTGGCTCGGCAGGTGGCCGTGACGGAGCTGGGCGTCGACCCGGAGCGAATCGAGGTGCTGGTCGACACCACCCGCGAGCTGGGCGCGGGCCAGACCACGGGCAGTCGGGGCACGGTCATGGGTGCCGGCTCGGTGGCCGAGGCCTGCAAGGCCGCGCTGGCCGACGGCTGCCAACTCGAGGTCGACTACGAGGGCGAGTACCGCGTCGACTGGACCAACAAGATCTCCGACGGGCTCGAACACCCCGTCATCCACTCCGCCTTCGGCTATGCCGCCCAGATGGTGATCGTGGACCGCGACACCGGCGCCATCACCAAGGTGGTGGCGGTCCACGACGTGGGCAAGGCCGTGAACCCGCTGCTGTGCGAAGGCCAGATCGACGGAGCCGTGCACATGGGTCTGGGCTACGCCCTGACCGAGGACTTCCCCACCGACGACCAGGCCCGGCCCCTGAACATGACCCTCAAGAGCCTGGGCATCCTGCGCCCCAAGGACATGCCGGAGGTCGAGGTGGTCCTGGTCGAGCACCCCCAGCCCCGCTCGCCCTACGGCATCAAGGGGGTGGGCGAGATCGGGCTGGTGCCGACGGCCGGAGCGGTGGCCGCCGCCCTCCACGACCTGGACGGCGAGTGGCGAACCCGCCTGCCCATGCGCCGCGAGCCGTGACCGATACCGACCCGATGACCGGCGTGGCGGCCGGCTGGACCCCAGGACTGGTGTGCGCCCACACCCACCTCTACTCGGCCATCGCCCGCGGGCTGCCCGGGCCCGACGTGTCCCCCACCACCTTCCTGGGCATCCTCGAGGCCATCTGGTGGCGCCTGGACGTGGCCCTCGACCTCGACGCCATCGCCGCCTCGGCCCGCCTCGGGGCCCTCGAGGCGCTGGAGTCGGGTTGCACCGCCCTCATCGACCACCACGAGTCACCCCGCGCCATCGAGGGCAGCCTGGACGTGATCGCCGAGGCCTGCGCCGAGGTGGGGGTGCGGGTGTCGTGCGCCTATGGCGTGACCGACCGACACGGCGTCGACGGGGCCAAGGCCGGGCTGGCCGAGAACGAGCGCTACCTGCGAACGCTGGACCCGGCCGACGGCCACCGGCGCGGGCTGGTGGGCGTCCACGCCGCCTTCACCTGTTCCGACCACACCCTCGCCGCAGCCGCGGGCCTGGCCGCTGACCTGGGCGTGGGCGTCCACATTCACGTGGCCGAGGGTCCCGACGATGCCGACGCGGCCGCCCGACTGGCCGGGCTGGCCGGGGACGGTTGGCTGCTGGTGCACGGCGTTGCGTTGGCCGACGACCACGGCCTGGCCGGCACCATCGTGCACAACCCGCGCTCGAACATGAACAACGCGGTCGGCTACGCCCGGCCGTCCCGCTTCACCAACCCGGTGGCGCTGGGCACCGATGGCATCGGCGCGGCCATGCTCGACGAGTTCCGGATGGCCTTCGCCCGCCACCGCGAGGACGACGTGACCGCGTCGGCCGATGCGGCCTGGGGTTGGCTGGCCGAGGGCTGGACGCGGTTCCCGGAGGCCCTGGGGGACCAGGTGTGGTGGTCGTATCCGACCATGGAGCCCTGGTCGTTGGCCTACACCACCGACGTGCGCCCACTCGAGGTCTCGGTCGACGGTGAGGTGGTGCTGCGCGAGGGACGGCCCACCCGGGTCGACCCGGACGAGATCCGGGCCAAGGCGGCCGAAGCCACCCACCGCATCGCCGCGGCATGGTGAGCGGCCAGATGGTGACGACCCGAACGAGGAGCACATGAGCCGACTGGCCATCTACCTGCAGGACGCCCATCCGATCCGCCAAGGGATGGAGATCGCCCAGTACGCCGAGTCGCGGGGCTTCGAAGCGGTGTGGCAGGCCGAGAGCCGCTTGGTGCGCGAGGCCACCGTGCCCATGGCCGCCTTCCTGTCCTGCACCGACCACATCAAGGTGGGTTCGGGCGTGGTCAACAACTGGACCCGCAACCCCGCCCTGTTGGCCTCCACCTTCTCCACCCTCGATGACCTGGCCCCGGGTCGGGTCATCCTGGGCATCGGCGCCTGGTGGGACCCGCTGGCCCAGAAGGTGGGCATCGACGCGGACCCGGCCCCTGACCGCCATGCGCGAGACCATCGAGGCGGTGCGGGCCCTGCTGGCCGACGAGACGGTGACCTACGACGGCGAGTTCGTCCACCTGGACGGCGTCGAGCTCGACTACGTCCACCAGGAGCGCCGGCCCAAGGACGTGCCCATCTACCTGGGCGCAACGGGCATGAAGATGATGGAGCTCACCGGCGAGCTGGCCGACGGCGCCGTGCTCAACTACCTGGTGTCCCCCGCCTACAACCAGACGGCCATGCACCACCTGGAGGTGGGCGCCGATCGGGCCGGCCGCTCGATGGACGACATCGACCGTCCCCAGCTGGTGGTGTGCTCGCTGGACGAGGACCGGGCCAAGGCACTCGACAACGCCCGCCTGCTGGTCACCCAGTACCTGGGCCAGCAACCGCACATCATGAAGGCGTCAGGCGTGCCCGAGTCACTGCTGGACGAGATCGGCGGAATGGTCACCTGGCCGGCCACCCACGACCAGGTGGTCGCTGCGTCCAAGCTGGTGCCCGACGACATCGTGCAGATGATCACCGCCTCGGGCACGGCCGACGAGTGCCGCGAGAAGGTGGCCGAGTACGTGGACGCCGGCGCCACCTGTCCGATCCTCTACCCGCTGGGCGACGACGTGGCGGCCATGATCGATGCCTTCGCGTCGGTCTCGTGAGGACGGGCAGCTCGTGATCGAACCGGCCGCCCCTCGCCTGGAGGTGCTGCGCAACCCCTTGCGCGGCGAAGTGCCCGATCGGCCGAGCCGGGCCGACGGGCGGCCGTCACAGCTCCACGGGCGGCTGCCCGGCTACGCCGCGACACCGCTGATCGACGTGCCCGGCCTGGCCGCCAAGCTGGGCGTCTCCCGCCTGATGGTCAAGGACGAGTCGCAGCCGATTCGGCCTGCCCGCCTTCAAGATGCTCGGGCGCGTCGTGGGCGTCGTACCTGGCCCTGCAGTCGCTCCTGGTCGAACGCACCGGCCGCGAGGTCGACTTCGAATCCGTGACCCAGTTCGCCCACGCGCTGGAGCCACTCCACCCGTTGGCTCTGGCCACCGCCACCGACGGCAACCACGGCCGAGCCGTGGCCCACTTCGCCTCCTGGGTCGGGCCTCGGCGCCCGCATCTTCGTCCCGGCTGGCACCAGCCCCGCTCGCATCGACGCCATCGAGGCCGAAGGCGCCACCTGCACCGTGGTCGACGGCACCTACGAGGACGCGGTGGCCCGCGCCGCCCAGGAAGCCGGCGACGACTGCCTGGTCATCTCCGACACGTCCTGGCCGGGGTACGAGACCGTCCCCGGTGGGTGATCGAGGGCTACGAGACCATCTTCGAGCGAGATCCACGCCGCCCTGGTCGAGCACCCGGCGCCCCCAGCCCACCGTGGTGTTCGTACCGATCGGGGTCGGCGCCCTGGCCGCGGCCGTGGCCCGGCACTACCGGATCCCCCCGGAAACTGGGCAGGAATTTTCCCGGAATCCGGCCACGAAGATGCCCAATTTGCGGGGAGCGGGCCCGGTGCTGATCGGGGTGGAGCCGGACACGGCCAACTGCGTCATGGCCTCGGCCCGGGCCGGGCACCTGGTCGAGGTCCCCGGGCCGCACCGCTCGGTCATGGCCGGACTCAACTGCGGGATGGCCTCCCCGGTGGCCTGGCCCTGGGTGTCGGCCGGCTTCGACTGGTTCGTGGCCGGCGGCGACGACCTGGCCACCACGGGCATGCGCCGCCTGGCCAACCACGGCGTGGTCTCGGGCGAGTCGGGGGCGGCCACCGTCGGGGCGCTCGAAGCGCTGGCCGGGGCGCGGGAGCCGACGCCGGCCTGACCCTCTCCCCCGACGACGTGGTGCTGGTGCTGTCCACCGAGGGCGCCACCGATCCCGACTTCTACGAAGCCACGGTGGGCCGCCCGGCCCACCAGGTGGCCCACTTCGCCGCCAACCACTGAACCCGACGACAGCCTGGAGCGCTTCATGCACGACCCCGTCGATCCCGTCATCCGCAACCGGGCCGTGGCCGCGGCCCGCGGGCTCGAGCCGTTCGACGTGCTGCTGGTGGGCGCCACGGTGGTGGACGTGGGCACCGGCGAGCTGCGGCCAGCCGACGTGGGCCTGGTCGGACCGCTCATCGCCTCGGTGCACGCCCCCGGCCACCGCACCGACGCGCTGGACACGGTCGACGTGGCCGGGCGCTTCCTGGCGCCGGGCTTCATCGACATGCACGTGCACTTCGAGAGCTCGATGCTCACCCCGGGCGGGCTACGCCGAGGCGGTCTGCCCCAGGGGCACCACCACCGTGTTCTGCGACCCCCACGAGCTGGCCAACGTGTGCGGGGTCGACGGCGTGCGCTACACGGTGGAGGCCAGCCGGGGCCTGCCGGTGCGCTTCATCGTGCAGGCGCCGTCGTGCGTGCCGCCCATCCCGGGCCTCGAGCTGTCGGGCGCCGACCTGCACGGCGACGAGGTGCGCCGAGATGCTGGCCTGGCCCGAGGTGGGCGGGCTGGCCGAGGTCATGGACATGCGGCGGCGTGCTGGGCCGGGCCGACCGCATGGTCGAGGTGGTGGCCGCCGGGCTGAGCCAGCGGCAAGTTGATCAGCGGCCATGCGGCCGGGCTCACCGGGCCCGGAGCTGCAGGCCTACCTGTGCGCCGGCATCCTCAGCGACCACGAGATCTTCATGGACGGCGACGTGGCCGAGCGCCTCCGGGCCGGGATGACCGTCGAGCTGCGCGGCATGATCGACGCCCTGCTCCCCGGCGCGGTCGAAGCCATCCAGGCGCTGCCCCAACTGCCCGCCGCACGTGGTGGCCGCCACCGACGACCTGTTCGCCCTCACCCTGCTGACCGACGGCGGCATCGACCACCTGCTGCGCCGCCTGGTCGCCGCCGGCCTCGATCCGGTGGTGGCCATCCGCATCGCGACCCACCACGCTGCCCTACCGCCTGGAGCGATCCGACCTGGGCCTGGTGGCGGCCGGGCGTCGAGCCGACCTGGTCGTGCTCTCCGACCTCGAGACCGATGACCGTCGACGACGTGTGGACCGACGGCCGCCACGTGGCCAGCGGCGGCCGCGATGCTGGTGCCGGTCGTCGAGGGCCCGTCGACCCGCCGCTACGACACCATGCACCTCGATCCCGTCACCGCCGACGACTTCGTGCTGCGCCTCGCCGGGCAACCCGACGGCCCGGCGCACGGTGCGCACCGTGGCCGGCGCGGTGGTCACCGAGTGGGCCGGACCACCGTCGAGGTGCGCGACGAGGTGGTCCACGACCTGCCGCCCGGCCACGTGCTGCAGGTCGCGATCCACCGCCACGGTCGGGCGCCGGCCACCCCGGTGGCGGCCCTGCTGGCCGACTACGCGACCACGCCCGGGGCGCGACTGGACCGGAGCCATCGCCACCACCGTCGCCCACGACACCCACAACCTCGTGGTGTTCGGCCGCGACCCGACGACATGGCGCTGGCCGCCAACACCGTCATCGCCGTCCGGCGGCGGCATCGCGTCGTGACCGAGGCCGGCGGGTGAGCGGCGCTGATCGAGCTGCCCATCGCCGGGCTGCTGTCGCCGCGGCCGGCGGCCGAGGTGGCCGAGGCCCAGCGCCGGACCCAGGCCGCCGCGCTGCGCATCGGCCTCCACGCCCCCACCCTGACCCAGCCGCTGTTCCAGGTGCTGCTGTCCTCGCTGGCCTGCCTGGGCGGACCCCACGTCACCGACGTCGGGCTGGTCGACGGCACCACCGGCGAGCTCGTCGCGTCGCTCGGATCCACGGCCGGCACCGGGACCGGTATGTAGCCGGCCGATCAGAACCTCGCCCCGGACGGCATCGCGCCGGTCAGCAGGACCCGGCGCCGCCCACTAGGGTCGGAAACATCCTGTTCATCTTCGAGGCACAGACCCGAAATCCGATCGTTCCTACGATCAACAAAACGTTGACTTGCCCACAGGAGGCATGCGTGGCCGCACCATTGGATCGTCAGCCAGTTCCTGGGACGAGCTGTGGTGGCAGGAGCGGGGTTCGCCGCCGTCGGGGAGGCGCGTCCGGCCTTGCTCGCCGCGTGCGGCAGCTCGTCGAAGTCGCACCACCGCCGGGCACCACCGGGGGCATCGAGCGGCCCCGGCCGCCTGGGTCGGCCAAGCTCCAGCTGTCGTGGGTGCGAGGACGTCGAGTTCGCCGGTGAGTACATCGCCGACACCAAGGGCTACTACACCGCAGGCCGGCTTCGCGAAGGTGACGCTCCTGGCCGGCGGGCCCGTCGGTCAACCAGGACGACGTGGTCGCCTCGGGCCAGGCCCTGGCCTGCATCTCGTCGCCCGACATCACCGCGGCCAAGATCACCAAGGGCGCCGACCTGATCACCGATCGGCGGCCCAGTACCAGAAGAACCCGTTCTGCATCATGTCGCTGAAGTCGAGCCCGCTGGCGAACCCGCAGGCCATGATCGGCAAGAAGATCGGCGTCCAGTCCACCAACACCGTCGGTGTGGGACTCGTTCCTCAAGGCCAACAACATCCAGCAGAGCCAGCTCACCACGGTCCCGGTCCAGTTCGACCCGTCCGGCCTGGTCGACCGGCGAGGTCGACGGCTGGTTCTCGTTCATCACCAACGAGCCCATCGAGCTGCACGACCAGGGCCACGACACGGTGACCTTCCTGCTCAACGACTACAACTACCCGCTGGTGTCCCAGACCTACGTGGTGCAGACCTCGTCGCTCACCGGCGACAAGCGCAACCAGCTCAAGGCGCTGCTCAAGGCCGAGATCATGGGCTGGCGCGACTCGCTCAAGGACCCGACCGAGGGCGCCACGCTGGCCGTGAACACCTACGGCAAGAGCCAGAAGCTCAAGCCAGACCACCGAGGTGGAGCAGTCCAAGGCGCAGAACCAGCTGATCCTCGACAGCCGCACCAAGACCGAGGGCATCTTCACCGTGCCCACCGAGCCTGATCGACGACACGGTCAAGACCATCAACGAGAGCGGCACCGCCATCACCGCCGACAAGCTGTTCGACATGTCGGTGCTGACCGAGGTCTACCAGGAGAACCCCGACCTCATGACCGATCCGACCGCGTGACGAGCCGGTCTTGACCGAGGCGCCGGCTCAGCGCGACGCCATGGCTTCCGGACGCGGGGACGGCTCCGGCCGTCCCCGCCTCGCGAGCGGGCCAGGGCATCTCGCTGCACGACCTGACCAAGCAGTTCCGCATCGGCCGCGACGTGGTCACCGCCCTCGACCACGTCGACTTCCAGCGCGCCGGCCGGGGCCTTCGTGGCCCTGCTGGGCCCGTCGGGCTGTGGCAAGTCCACCATCCTGCGCATCCTGGCCGACCTCGAGACCCCGACCTCGGGCTCGGCCCTGGTGCACGGTGAGCGCCCGGAGCGTGGCCCGCCGCGAGCACAAGCTGGGCATCGCCTTCCAGGACGCGGCCCTGCTGCCGTGGCGCACGGTGACCAAGAACATCCGCCTGCCCCTCGAGGTCAGCGGGCTGGCCAAGTCCGACCAGGAGATCGACGACCTGATCAAGCTGGTCGGGCTGGAGAGCTTCACCAAGGCCCGACCCGTCCCAGCTGTCGGGCGGCATGCGCCAGCGTGTGGCCATCGCCCGCGCCCTGGTCGTCGACCCCGAGGTGCTGCTGCTCGACGAGCCGTTCGGCGCCCTCGACGAGATGACCCGCCAACGCCTCAACCTCGAGCTCCAGCGCATCTGGACCGAACGCTCGGCCACCACCCTGCTGGTCACCCACTCGGTGTCCGAGGCCGTGTTCCTGGCCGACGTGGTGGCCGTGATGAGCCCCCGTCCGGGCCGCATCATCGCCGAGGTGACCGATCGACCTGCCCCGGCCCCGCACACCCGCAGTGATGCGCACACCCGAGTTCCACGCCTACAGCGACCAGCTCAGCGACCTGCTGTTCAGCGGCGGCATCCCGGTCAGCGGCGACGACGTGGCGGCTCCCGAGGAGTGAGCTCGGTCTCGGCCGTCACCCCGCCGACCGAGGCGGTGGACATCCCCCGCCCGCGCCGCGAGCTGCCCCGCTGGCTGATCGGGACCCTGGGCATCATCACCATGGTCGTGGTCTGGCAGATCCTGGCCGCCACCAAGGTGCTGCCGTCCACCGTCCCCACGCCGACCGCCATCCTGTCCCAGTACCGCACCGACGGGTGGAGCATGTACTGGCTCAACATCCAGACCACCGTCACCGAGGCGTTCAAGGGGTGGCTCTGGGGCAACGCCATCGCCATCACGCTGGCCATCATCTTCGTCCAGGTCCCCTTCCTCGAACGCGGCTTCATGAAGTTCGCGGTGGCCGCCTACTGCGTCCCGGTGGTGGCCCTCGGGCCCCTGCTGGCCGTGCTCTACGGCGGAGACACCCCCAAGGTGGTGCTGGCCGCCTTCGCCGTGTTCTTCGCCACCCTGATCTCCATGCTGGTCGGACTGAAGTCGGCCGATGCCACCTCGCTCGACCTGGTCCGCGCCTACGGCGGCGGCAGCCTGACCAAGTTGCGCAAGGTGCGGCTCCACGCCTGCCTGCCCTCGCTGTTCGCCGGACTGCGCATCGCCTGGCCGGCCGCAGTGCTGGGCGCGGTCATCGGCGAGTACATCGGCGGCACCTCGGGGCTGGGCGTGTTCATGATCGCGGCCGAGACCGGGTTCAAGCCGCCCGAGACCTGGGGCATCGCCCTGGTCATCGCCGGCATCGCCGGCATCGGCTACGGCCTCACCGCCCTGGCCGAGCGGATCCTGGTGCCCTGGGCGCCCCGGAAGGTCCGATGACCGTGGCCACCGGTGCCGGTCCGACGTCCGGTCCGACCGTGTCGCCCCGGGCCACCCTGGTGCCGTCGCCGCCGCCCCCGGCGCCCGACGGCCGAGAACAGGTCCCTGGCCGTCGAGGTGCTCAAGCGGATGGGCCGGGCCCTGCTCAACGGCCTGGTGTTCGCGGTGATCGGGCTGATCCTGTGGGAGGTCCTGGTCAAGATCTCCGGGGTCACGCCCTTACATCGCCAAGAGTCCGGGCGACGTCTACCACTTCCTGTTCACCGACCCCGACGCCGCGGCCAACCGGGCCATCCTCAACCACGCCTTCTGGACCACCGCCCGTGACATGGCCATCGGCTTCGTGGCCGGCACCCTGGCCGCCCTGGTCTTCGCCAACATCTTCGCCCTGCGCCGCGAGGTCGAACAGGCCGTCATGCCCGTGGCGATGGTGCTGCGCACCGTGCCCCTGGTGGCCATGGTGCCGCTGATCGCGCTGATCTTCGGCCGCGGCTTCTGGGGGGTGGCCGTGATCGCCGGCATCGTGACCTTCTTCCCCACCCTGGTCAACGTGACGCTGGCCCTGCGCGCCATCCCGCAGGAATCCTTCGACCTGATGCACGGCTACGGCGCCAGTCGCATCGTGACCCTGCGCAAGGTGCAGTTCCCGGGCGCCATGCCGGCCCTGTTCGCCTCGGCCCGCATCGCCGCGCCGCTGGCCCTGACCGGCGCCCTCCTGGCCGAGTGGCTGGCCACCGGCCAGGGGGCTGGCTACCTGATGCTGACCAGCTCCAACCAGGGCAACTACAACATGATGTGGGCGTCGGTGGTGGTGGTGGTCGTCGCCGCGGTGATCCTCTACAGCCTGATCAGCGGGGTCGAGACCCTGGTGCTGGCCCGATACGCCCCTGGTCAGAACCGCCGGGTCATCTGAGGCGACAGACTGGCCGGATGCGCGATCTGCTGAGCCTGCCCAAGGCGCACCTCCACCTGCACCTCGAGGGCGGGATGCGCCCGTCCACGCCTCAGGAGCTGCCGGCTGGCTACGGCGTTCCCGTGCCGGAGATCCGCGGGTTCGGCAGCTTCAGCGCCTTCGTCGACACCTACATGGCCGCCTGCGACGTGCTCCGCACCCCCGACGACCTGGCCCGCCTGGTGCGCGAGTGCGTCGAGGACGCGGCCGACGCCGGGGCGGTGTGGATCGAGCTTGCCTTCCACCCAGCCCATCACCGTCCTCGGCTCGGCACCGACGGCGAGATCGTCGACATCGTGCTGAGCGCCGCGCGCCCGAGCCGCGGCCGACACCGGGGTGGGGGCCGGGCTCATGCTGTCCGCCGACCGCACCAAGCCGCCAGCCGAGGGCGTGGAGCTGGCCGAGCTGGCCGCCACGCTACGCCGGGCGAGGGGTGGTCTCGTTCGGATTGGCCAACGACGAGGTCATCGGCCCGCCCGAGCCCTACGCCGAGGCGTTCGCCGTGGCCCGGGAGGCCGGCCTGCTGAGCACCCCCCACGCCGGCGAGCTGTGCGGCCCCGAGAGCGTCGCTCGGCGCCCTCGACGCCCTGGGGGCGGATCGCATCCAGCACGGCGTGCGGGCCATCGAGGACCCGACCCTGGTGGCTCGACTGGCCGACGAGGGCATCTGCCTGGACGTCTGCCCGACCTCCAACCTGTCGCTGAGCGTGGTGGACCGCATCGAGGACCATCCCCTGGCGAGCGTTGCTGGCCGCGGGCGTGCGCTGCTGGTCAACGCCGATGACCCCCTGCTGTTCGGACCCGGCCTGTTGGAGGAGTACGAGGTGTGCCGCACACGCCCTCGGCCTGGACGACGACGCCCTGGCCTCGGTTGCCGCGCGCCTCCATCGAGGCCAGCGGTGCCCCCGACGACCTCAAGGCCGCGCGCCCTGGCCGGCGTCGACGCCTGGCTCGCAACTTCCGCCTGACCTGCCTCCCCCGGGAAACGCTGTCGCGCCGGTACCGTGGTCGAAGATGGCTCGGCTCGATCTGCGACACCCCGACAACGCCACCGGCGAGTGGTACGTCGACGAGCGATGCATCGACTGCGGGACGTGCCGGGAGCTGGCCCCCCAGCTGTTCGGGGTCACCCGTGACCAGTCCATCGTGATCCGCCAACCCACGCCGCGCCGCTCGACCAGACCGACGCCTGGCTGGCCGCCCAGGCCTGCCCCACCCAGTCCATCGGCACGGCCACCCACCAACGCCGACCCGGTCGCCTGTTCCCCCGCGAGATCGCGCCGGACACGGGCGTCTTCGACTGCGGCTACTGCTCGCCGGACTCCTTCGGGGCCACGTCGTGGTTCGTGCGACGCCCTGGCGGCAACCTGCTGGTCGACTCGCCACGCTTCACCTCGGCGCTGGCCGGACCGTTCCGGGACCTGGGTGGCATCGACCACATCCTGCTCACCCACCGCGATGACGTGGCCGACGCCGACCGCTGGGCGGAGCAGTTCGGCGCCCGGGTGTGGATCCACGCCGACGACCGCTCGGCCGCGCCGTTCGCCACCGATCTCGTGCACGGCACCGACGAGGTGGTGATCACCCCCGAGGTGTCGTGCATCCCGACCCCGGGCCACACCCGGGGCAGCGTGGTGTTCCTGTTGGACGACCACTACCTGTTCACGGGCGACTCGCTGGCCTGGAGCCACGAGCGCGACGACCTCACCGCCTTCCGCGGCGCCTGCTGGTACTCGTGGCCGGTCCAGACCGACTCGCTGGACCGGCTGGCCCAGCGACACCGCTTCGCCTGGGTCCTGCCCGGCCACGGCGCCCGCACCCACGCCGACCCCGACGAGCTCCACGACCGCCTGGTCGACCTGGTCGACCGCATGCGCACCTGACCCCACCCGGAAGATCGGGGAACCTCCGCGTCAACGCGGGCGGCGCCTCGGGGGCCAACGTGGACGTGAGAGTCTGAGGGGATGGTCGATGCACCCGAGCACGCCGAGCCGGTCGATCTGCTGGTGGCCGGCGCCGAACTGGTGGCCACCTGCGACGACGACCGTCGCGAGCTCCCCGGCGGCTGGGTGGCCATCACCGACGGCGTGATCAGCGGCGTGGGACCGGCCGGCACCGAGCCGGCCGACGCCCGTCAACCATCCGCGCCGACGGCTGCCTGGTCACGCCCGGTCTGATCAACACCCACCACCACATCTACCAGAACCTCACCCGCGCCTACCGGCCGGCCACGTGCGTCCAACCTGTTCGGCTGGCTCACCACGCTGTATCCGATCTGGGCCGGGCTCGACGAGGAAGCGGCCTACCTCTCGGCCTGGGTCGGGCTGGCCGAGCTGGCCCTCGGCGGGTGCACCACCTCCATGGACCACCTCTACGTCCATCCGACCGGCGGGGGCGACCTGATCACCGCCGAGATCACCGCGGCCCGCGAGCTGGGCATGCGCTTCCACGCCACCCGCGGGCTCGATGAGCCGCTCGCAGAAGGACGGCGGCCTGCCCCCCGACTCGGTGGTGCAGGACGACGACACGATCCTGGCCGAGTCCGAACGGCTGGTCGGGATGCACCACGATCGCTGGTCCACAGGCCATGGTCCAGGTGGCGCTGGCCCCCTGCTCGCCGTTCTCGGTCACCCCCGGGCTGATGCGAGCCACCGCGGAGCTGGCCGAGCGCCTCGACGTGCGCCTGCACACCCACCTGGCCGAGGACGTCGACGAGGACACCTACTGCCTCGAGGTCTACGGCTGTCGACCGGTCGAGCTGTTCGAGGACGTGGGCTGGGGCACCGACCGCTCCTGGGTCGCCCACTGCGTCTACCCCAACCCCGACGAGATCGCCCGACTGGCCGCCTGGGGCACCGGCGTGGCCCACTGCCCGAGCTCGAACCAGATGATCGGCGCCGGGCTGGCCCCCATCCGCGAGCTCCGCGCCGCCGGGGTGCCCGTCGGCATCGGCTGCGACGGCTCGGCCTCCACCGACTCGGCCTCGCTGTGGATGGAGAGCCGCAACGCGCTGCTGCTGGCCCGGCTGCGTCACGGACCCGAGGCCATGCAGGCGCGCGATGCGCTGGACATGGCCACCCGTGGCGGGGCCCGATGCCTCGGCCGCGAGGGCGAGATCGGCATGCTGTCGGTGGGGGCGGCCGGTGACCTGGTCGTGTGGGGCCTGGAGGGGATCGCCTTCGCCGGGGCGCAGTCCGATCCCATCGAGGCCTGGCTGCGCTGCGGACCCACCGCACCGCGCCACACGGTGGTGGCCGGACGTGCCGTGGTGGCCGACGGCCAGCTGGTGGATCCCGCCGTCGGCGACATCCTGGCCCGCCATCGCCAGGTGGCCCGTCGCCTCCAGGGCCTGGCCGCCGACTCGTAGCGCGCCGGACCTCCGGGGACCACCGGGTCCCGGGTCAGTCGCTCGGAATCGGTGTAGATCCCTCGGCCAAGGAGCGGGTGACCGTGTCCAGGCGATCGCCCACGGTGTCGTGGATCCCGTCGCGGGGTGCGCTCGAGCGGGTGCGGGCGCTCAGCAGCTTGGCCGTGAGGTGCTCGCCGGCCCGTACCGGCGGGTAGCGAGGCGCCTCGCCCTTGGCCACGCAGGTGGGCAGGCACGACACCCAGGCGTCGTAGTTGCCATCGTGGAAGAAGGCCGCCGACCGGCGTCGGGCCGGGCCGTCCCCGACCGGCGGCACCACCCGGTGCACGGTGGACCGCCAGCGGTCGTTGGTCCACTGAGCCAGCAGGTCGCCCAGGTTGATCAGGAACAGACCCTCCTCGGGCAGCACCGGCGACCACTCGCCGTCGGGCGCCACGATCTCCAGACCGGGCACCCGGTCGCCGTAGAGCACCGTCACGATGCCGTAGTCGGTGTGGGCCCCCATGCGCACCTGACCGGGCCGCAGCCCGGCGCCACCTGGAGCCCGCACGTAGTTGTTGAGCCGCAACGTGTCGGTCGAGTGATCGGTCTTGTCGTCGAAGAAGTCTTCGGGCATGCCCAGGGCCACGGCGAAGATCCGGGTCAGTCGGCGGGCCAGATCGGCCACCGCGTCGAAGTAGGCCACCAGCGCCTGACGCTCCGACACCAGATGGTTAGGCCAGAGGTTCGCCGCGAACACGCCGTCGCGCTCGGCGGCATAGACGGGGTCGTCGACCGGGATGGCGTCGGGGCCGAGGTTGAAGGCCTCGAACAGGTCGGGTGGCGAGTCCACCCCCAGGCTGTAGGTCAACGACTCAGAGCCCACGGGGGCGTATCCCCGGTTGATGTGGGTTGGCGGGATCAGGGCTGTCTTGGCTTCGGGCGGCAGGGCGAAGATGTGATCGGCGGCCTCGAGCATGGCTGCCACCGCCTCGGGATCCACCCCGTGCCCGGCGATCTGCAGGAAACCGACGGTGGCGCAGCCGGCATCCACTTGGGCGGCCAGCCCAGCCCGGCGGACTTCGTCGCCGTGGTCCCAGCTGCTGATGTCGACCACCGGAACCAGATCGCCCATGCCCCGATTCTAGAGAGGCCACCTGCGCCAGGCCGGGGCCGCCATCCAGTGGTGGCGGGAAACTCCGGCCGCTGGGGGTCGGCGGGCGCGATAGACCGACCCGGTGACCCCCCTCGCGCTCGGCACGACCACGCTGGCCATCTTCGCCGGTGCCCTGGTCCAGGGTTCGATCGGCTTCGGGCTCAACCTGGTGTCCGCCCCCATCCTGGTGCTCATCGATCCGCACTTCGCCCCGGTGCCCGTGATCATGATCAGCCTCGGACTCAACCTCCTGTTGTGCGCCCGCAACCGGGGTGATCAGCCCTGGCGGATCATGCGCTGGCCCATGGTCGGCGCCGCGCCGGCCATGGTCGCCGGTGCCGCCGCCGTGGCGTTGGTCGACGAACGATGGCTGGGGGTCGGGTTCGCACTAGTGGTGCTGGCCGCCGTCGGGCTCAGCCTGAGCGGTCGACACCCGCCCCACACCGATCGCAACCTGGCCCTGGCCGGCTCGGCCTCGGGGTTCATGGGCACCACCACCGGGGTGGGCGGTCCGCCCATGGCGCTGCTGTTCCAGCACAGCCCGGGCCCCCAGCTGCGTGCGTCACTGCTGCGCTTCTTCCTGTACACGTCGCTGGTCTCCCTGTGCCTGCTCGCCGCGTTCGGACAGGTCGACCGCCATGACCTGGGCCTGGCCGCCGTGCTCGTTCCCGGCGCGCTGGTGGGGTACCTGGTGGCCCCGCACCTGAGCCGCGTCCTCGACCGCGGGTTCGTGCGCCACGCCGTGCTGGGCATATCGGCGGTATCGGCCACGGTGGTGCTTATACGCGGCCTGACCTGATCCCGGTCCCTCGTCCCTCGGCACCGCCCGACGCGCCGTGAGCGGGTCGGCGGCCGAACGGGGGCGTAGGCGCCGGTAGGGTGCGCCGATGCCCGGAGCGGAGTCGTTGGCCTTCGATCAGGTGTCGGTGCGGCGCGACGAGCGCGTGATCCTCGACCGGATCGACTGGCGCGTGGAGGCCGACGAGCGCTGGGTGGTCATGGGCCGCAACGGCTCGGGCAAGACCACGATCATCCGGCTGGCCTCGCTCTACCTGCATCCGTCCTCGGGCACGCTGCGGGTGCTGGGCCAGACCCTGGGGCGAACCGACGTGCGCCAGCTGCGCACCCGGATCGGCCTGTCCAGCGCGTCCCTGGTCGGTCAGCTGCGCCCGCAGCTGACGCCGGTCGAGATCGTGATGACCGCGGTGCACGCCGCCCTCGAGCCCTGGTGGCACACCTACACCGAGGCCGAGCGAACCCGGGCCCGCATCCTGCTGGAGGGCCTCGATTGCGGCCCGTTGGCCGACCAACCCTTCGGACACCTGTCGTCGGGCGAGCGCCAGCGGGTGTTGTTGGCCCGCACCCTGATGACGTCGCCCGACCTGCTCCTGCTGGACGAGCCGGCCGCCGGGCTCGACCTGGGTGGACGCGAGGAGCTGCTCATCTCGCTCGACGACCTGGCCGCCGACCCGCTGACCCCGGCCATGGTGCTGGTCACCCACCACGTGGAGGAGATCCCCGAGCAGTTCACCCACGCGCTGTTGCTGGCCTCGGGGGAGCTGGTGGACGCCGGACCGATCGACGAGGTGCTCACCGACGCCGCGCTGTCGGACTGCTTCGGACTGGCGCTGGCGCTCGAGTTCAGAGCGGGGCGCTGGTCGGCCCGGGCCGCGACCCGCTGACGAGCTCCAGCAGCGCCGGCTTCGACCGCTCGATGGCCTGGCTGAGCAGCCGCTCGATCACGGCGTCACCGAATCCCCCGTCGTAGTGCAGGCGCATGATCAGTCGGCTGCCGCCGTCGGTGGGCTCCACGCGGGCGTCGAGCACCCATGCGCTGTGATCGCGTCCGTCGTGCTCGCGCCGCTCGAAGCGCACCACCTGGGGCGTCTGGCAGGTGGTCCGCACCATGCGCAACCGCTTCGAGCGCGCCAAGGGGCCCAGCCGCCCGCGCAGGTCCACGAGCCAGGCGGCGTCGCCGTCGTCGGCCGGGTCGGCGGCCACCGCCTCGGCCCGATCCACGATCTCCAACCACTCGGGGTAGCCGGCCAGGTCGTCGATGTGGTCGAACAGCCGCTCGGGGGCGCAGGGTGCGTCGAGGTCGACCGACAGATCCACGCACCCAAGTGTGGCCGACCCGGCGTCGCGCCCCGAAATCCGGCGGTGGCCGGGTCGCTCACTCGGGGGGATAGAGCGAGATGGGGGCGCCCACCCCGACGGGAGTGCCGTCGGGGGCGCGGGGAAAGCCACCCGGCGTGGCCGGATCGGTGTCGGTCGGCGGGTTGGCGGGGTCGCCCGGAGGCAGACCCAGCGCGGCCTGTCGGGCCGACCAGGCCGTCTTGAGCAGGCCGTAGGCATCGAGCACCTGCCCGTCGGGATCGTGGATCTCGAAGTGCACGTGCGGCGCCAGGGCGTCACCGGTCTGGCCCACGACGCCGATGAGCTGGCCGGCGGTCACGGTGTCGCCCTGGGCCAGGCCGGGTACGAAGGCGCTCAGGTGGGCGTAGTAGTAGGAGTACCCGCTGGTTCCCTTGAGGAAGAGCGACAGCCCGCCCAGCGGGTCCGACCCACCGTAGGAGGTGAGCACGCCGTCCTCCACGGCCACCAGCGGTGAGCCCATGGGGGCCATCACATCGCAGCCCTCGTGCCAGTGCTGCTCACTGGTCCCCGACAGCCGAGCGTCGCCGAAGGAGTCCACGAACCGGGTCGGACCGCCCACCGGGAAGATGAACCCGGGCACCCACACGTGGCTGTTGTTCTCGAAGGACTCCAGCTGCCATTCGGCGGCCTGGTCCACCTGGGTGGCCGTGGCCACTGTGGTCTGGGCCGAGCTCAGGTCCTCAGTGATGTGGATGCCCTGATCCAGTCGGGCCCGCAGTGCGCCACTCAACCCGGCCCGGTCCGACGTGTAGGCCCGGCTCTGCACCTCGAGCTGTTCCAGCACCGAGTCGAGCATCTCCATGCCGGTCGAGAGATCCGACGGGCTGGCCGAGCCCAGCAGGTCGACCGATGCTCCTGCGCCGCCCTGCACGTAGGCGGCCACGGCCTGCTCGGTGAGCAGCTGGCGGGCACGCAGGGCCCGTTCGAACCGAGCCCGATCGGCCGCCGACAAGCCGCGGGTCTCGGCCGCGAAGCCGCTCACGGCCGCTTCCGCCTGGGCCTGGTCGGACTGGGCCCGAGCCAGCGCGGCGTCGGCCTGGGCCTTCTGGGCCTTGGCCTGGGCCACGGCCTTGGGCAGCGCCACCTTCGACGCCGGGTTGAAGGGGCCCTGAGGGCCGAAGGCGCTGCCCACGTCCTGCTCGTTTCCATCGCCGGGCGGCAGGGTGGTGGAGGCGCCCGGGGCCACGGTCACCGTGGACGTCGACGAGGTGGACGAGCTGGTGTCGCTGGTGTCGGTGGTCGAGGAGCCGTCGGTGGTCGTGGTGGTGCCGTCGGTGCTCGAGGTGGAGGTGTCGACGGTGGTGGGGTCGATCGAGGTGGTGGTCTCGTCCGCCCCGGCCCGACGGCCGGCCACCGCCGCCGAACCGGCCGCGGCCGCGATCGCCGCCACCAGCACCGCCATCACCAGGAGCACGGCGATGGCGAGTCGCCTGTCGGCGCGCGCGGCTACACCAGAGCTCCGGATCACGACCCCGTACCGTACGCTCCAGGCCCGATGGACGCCCCCTCACCCGACTTCGACCCCAGCCTGTCGGCCCCCGGGTCCATGCCCCGACGGCGCGCCGCGCTCCTGCATGCTGATCTCGGCGACGAGCGGGTGGTGTACGACCCGGACCGCCGTCACACCTTCCGGCTCAACCGCACGGCCGGGTTGCTGCTCGACCGGTGCGACGGGCGGTCCCTGGTCGGTGACGTGGTGGCCGAGCTGGCCCAGGCCTTCGCCGTGGACCTCGAGCAGGTGGCGGCCCAGCTGGAACGGACCCTGGCTACCTTCGTGGCCGACGGCCTGGTGGAGGATCCGAACGGCGGAGGCCGGGCCCTGACCTCGGAGTTGGACCACGTCTGGGGCCCACCACCGCCGGTGGGCAGCCCGGTTCCGACTCCGGAGGTCGACGTGAACCTGGCCGACACGCCCGGTGACCAGGAGGGGGATGACGACCTGGCCGGACCCTGGCGACGGGTGCTCGACCTGTGGGTCCGCCTCCGCGCCGAAGACCCGTCGTTGGCCGCGGAGTTGGACCGCGTGTTCGGGTCCCTGCCCGAGGGACCGGAGCCCCAACGGAGCCAGCCCGACCAGCGCCGCTACCACCTGTCGTGGACTGGCGCCGACTCGATCGATGTCGAGCTGGGTGGCCATCGGGTGGGCCGGGCCAACTCGCCGGACGCGGCCGTGTCGTTCACGCAGTGGCACCTCAACCGCGAAGCGGTGGCCGGGGTCGTCGACCGGGTGCTGCTCCATGCCGGGGCGGTGCGTCTGGGCGGCGACGGCTTGGTGGTCCTGCCCGGGGAGTCCAACGCCGGGAAGTCGACCCTGGTGGCCGGACTGGTGCGGGCGGGCGGCGGCTACCTCACCGACGAACTCGTCGGCCTGACCCCCGGTACCACCCTGGCCACCGGCTATCGCAAGGCCATCAGCCTGGATCCGGGGTCCTGGCCGCTGTTCCCCGAGGTGGAGCCGGCGTCGAGCGGGCCCCGCGGCGAGTGGCTGATCGAGCCCACCGAGCTGCACCCGGACGCGCTCGACGGCGAGGACTTCGGGGAGGTCTCCTTGGTGGTGTTCCCCCGATTCGAGGCGGGCGCCGTCACCGAGGCCGAGTCGCTGTCCCCGGCCCAGGCGCTGGTGGAACTCATCCGCCACGACCCCGCCGCGCACCCGCTGGACGCGGCGGCCTTCGACACCCTGGCCGAGTTGGCCCGACGCACGCCCGCCTTCCGGCTGACCACCGGCGACCTGGACCCAGCTGTGGCCCGGGTGCTGACCCTGGCCGGCCCGGCTCAGCTCACTGGATCGGACAGCTGAACATCGGCCCGGACTCCCCACCGCCCTCCAGCGCCAACAGGTGGCCGCCGACGTCGAGGTCGGCGGTGTCGCTCGATCCCATGGCCAGCCCGCTGGTCACCGGGCGGGTGATGATCAGGGTGGCGGGGGTCTGCGACGCCGGCGCCGCACTCGGCGATCCGTCGACCCACCACACGTGGCCGCCGTAGGAGACCACACGCAACACGACCGAGTTCGGGCCGCACGGATGCTCGACCTCCAGCGTGACGTGGTGTCGACTCCCCACGGCCAGATCCGGCCCTGCCACCCAGGTCTGGTAGACGACGACCGCCACTGCCACCACCAACACCATGACGGCCGCGGCCATGACCATCACCACCCGGCGTCGCTGCCGATGCAGGGAGCGCGTCACGGTGATCCCCGCCGCGGGCTCAGCCTGGTCGGCTCCGCCAGTCATGTCGTCAGCCTAAGCCTGGGCGGACGCCGATGGCGTCAGCCGATGGGTCGCACGCCCCCGGGATCGATGGCCACACCCACCCGAGACCCCACGGCCGGACGATCGGCTCCCGGGCGACGGGCCTCCAGGCGTTCACCGGACGCCAGCGAAAGCCAGATCTGGGTGTGATCGCCGCGGAAGGCCACGGCGTCGACTATGGCCTCCAGCGTGTCGGACGCGTGGGCACCCGACACGCGGACGGCCTCTGGTCGGATGAGGACCTGCATGGCTGACCCCTCCGTCCCGGCCGCGCCGTCCAGGTCGAGGATCGTCCAGCCCAGGTCGGCGCAGCTCCTCCGCCACTGGGCCGGGAACACGTTGCTGAGGCCCAGGAACCGGGCCACGAAGGCGTCGGCGGGTGCGGTCCACACCTGCTCTGGCGGGCCCTCCTGCACCAGCCGACCCCGGTCCATGACCACCACCCGGTCGGCCAGAGCCAGGGCCTCGGCCTGGTCGTGGGTGACGTACATGACACCGATGGACAACTCCGCGAACAGCTCGGACAGCTCCAGCACCAGACGATCGCGCAGGGTCCGATCCGAGCGCGCCCAGCGGTTCGTCCAGCATCAGCAGCGCCGGGGAGGGAGCCAGGGCCCGGGCCAGGGCCACCCGCTGGCGCTCCCCGCCCGACAACGTCCCCACCGCCCGCTCTCCGAATCCGGACAGCCCGACCAGGTCGAGCACCTCCGCCACCCGGGCCTGGCGAACCGGCGCCCGGTCGCCGCGCATGCGCAGCCCGAAGGCGACGTTGGCGGCCACATCGCGGTGCGGGAACAGGGCGTAGTCCTGGAACATCAGGCCGATCCCCCGCTGATGGGTCGGGACGTCGGCCAGATCCCGTCCATCGAGCACCACGCGTCCGGCGTCGAGGGGCGTGAGTCCGGCCACGGCCCGCAACAGGCTGGTCTTCCCACAGCCGCTGGGACCGAGGAGGGCCACGATCTCCCCGTCACCCACCTCCAGGCTCAGCCCGGCCAGGGCGACGGCGCCGTCGTAGGCCAGTTCGACGTCCTCCACCCTCAGCACGACGGCACCGGTCCCCCCATCAGAACTCCCCCAGCGACCCGACCCGCACCCGGTCGATGAGCAGGACGACGCTGGCGGTGATGACCATGAGCAGGGTGCTGAGGGCCAGCGCCTGGCCGAGCTCGAGCGGGCCGGGTTGTCCCAGCAGCTGGTAGATGGCCACCGGGACCGTCGGGCGATCGGCTCGGATCACGAACACGGTGGCCCCGAACTCGCCCAGCGACACGGCGAAGGCGAACCCGGCGGCCACCACCAGGGCGCGGAAGACGATGGGCAGATCGACCTCGCGCCACACCCGCCAGGGTGAGGCCCCCAGCACGGCCGCGGCCGAACGGAGGTCCTGATCGATGGAGCGCAGCACGGGCGTCACGGTCCGGATGACGAAGGGGATCCCCACCAGCGCCTGGGCCACGGGCACCAGCCACAGCGAGTCGCGCAGATCGAACGGAGACCGATCGAGGGCGATGAGGAAGCCGAAGCCGATGGTGGCCGCGGATGTCCCCAGCGGAAGCATGAGGGCTGCGTCGAACCAGCGCAGGGCGCCCCCACCGCCGCGACGGGCGATGGCCCAGCTGGCGCAGCCGCCCACCACCACGGCGATGACGGTGGCCACCAGCGCGAACTCCAGGGAGTTCACCACCGCCTCCAGCGGCGAGACGAACAGCGCGTTGTCGGTGCGGTTGGTGCCCAGAGCCCGCCACGCGGCCAGACCGCTGGCGCCCACCGTGGTGACCGAGCGCCAGGCCAGCACCACCAGCGGGGTACCCAACAGCAACCCCATGAAGGCCAGGGTGGCGACCACGAAGGCCCACTCCGCTCGCCCCCGGGGCCGCCGCGCCACCTCGCCTCGGGCCACCAGCCGCGCCGGCCGAACCCTCGCGTTGCTGGTGGCGGCCGTAGAGCACCAGGGCCAGCCCCACCCCCACCAGCTGGAGGACGGCCAGCACCGCGGCCACGTCCAGGTGCAGCAGCTGGGTGGTCTGGTCGTAGATCTCCACCTCCAGGGTTCGAGCCCGGATCCCCCCGAGGAGCAGCACCACGCCGAACGAGGTGAAGCAGAACAGGAAGACGATGGACGCGGCCGCGGCGATGGCCGGGCGCAGCCGAGGCAGGGTCACCTCCCGGAAGGCTCGCAGCCGCGACGCCCCCAGGGTGCGGGCCGCCTCCTCCAGCCGAGGATCGAGGTTGCCCCACAGCCCGCCCACCGTCCGCACGACCACGGCCACGTTGAAGAAGGCGTGGGCGATCAGGATCAACCAGATCGAACCGCGCAGGTCCACGCCGAGTGCCCCGCCGGGACCCAGCAGGGCCAGGAAGGCCACCCCCACCACCACCGTGGGCAGCACGAAGGGGACGATGAGCAACGCCCACAGCACCCGCTTGCCCGGGAACTCGAACCGACCGAACAGGGCGGCCATGGGCAGGGCCACCACCAGGGTCACCGCGGTGGAGGCGGTGGCCTCCCACAGCGTGAACCAGGCCACCTGGCGGTAGGCGGGATCGGACAGGACCCGGCCGACCACCCCCATCTCCCAGTGGTCGCCCGGATGCAGGCCCCGACCGATGATGGCCGCGACGGGCCAGACGAAGAAGATGGCCAGGAAGGCCAGCGGCACCAGCACCGGCAGCGTCCCGACGATGCGACGGCCCAGTCGGGCCAGCGCCTGGCCGGCATCCCAGCCGGCGTCCCGGCGGATCCGACTGGTCAGTGGATCACCACGGCGGTCCATTGGTCGACCCAGCTGGCGCGGTTGGCGCCCACCTGGTCGGGCGGGAGGTGCCAGATCCTGGTCGGTTGGGCGGTGTACTTGGCGAACAGCGCGGGCACGTGCGCCGCGGGGTTGACTGGCTGCACGTACATCTGCAGCGGCATGTCCTGTTGGAACGGCACCGACAACAGGAAGTCGACCAGGGCCCGGGCCGCGGCCGGGTGCTTGGCCCCGATCAGGATCCCGGCGAACTCGACCTGTTGGTAGCAACTGGAATCGATCACGCCGATGGGCGAGGTGGCGGGCGCGGGCGAGGCGTTGATCACCGCATAGGCCGGGTCGGTGGCGTAGGACACCACGATGGGCCGGGTGCCCTTCCCCCCGCCGCCGCTGAAGGCGGTGTAGAAGGCGGTGTCCCAACTTGTCTCCACGTCGACGCCGTTGGCCCGCAACGCCTTCCAGTAGGCCTGCCAGCCGCCACTCGAGCTGGTGCCGTCCGCGGCGATGGTGGCCAGCAGGAAGGCCAGGCCCGGCGTGGAGGTGGAGGGATCCTCGGTGACCAGCATCGACTTGTAGGCGGGCTTGGTCAGGTCGGCCAGGCTGGTGGGCGGGGCCACGTGGTGGCTGGCGAACCAGGCCTGGTCGTAGTCGACGCACACGTTGGCCTTGTCGATCGGGGTGACCCGGTGCTGCGCGTCGAGCTGGTACCCGGCGGGCACCGAG
Source organism: uncultured Microthrixaceae bacterium (assembly GCA_963740985.1). GTDB lineage: Bacteria > Actinomycetota > Acidimicrobiia > Acidimicrobiales > Acidimicrobilacustridaceae > UBA4742. Next base: position 4,865,361 of record CAVUGJ010000002.1, on the reverse strand, counting down.
GCCAGCCCGGCGGCTCGGTACGGGGTGAACAGGTGGGCCTGGAACGCCGTGGTGAGGGTGTTGTTGTCGATCCCGTAGAGCACGTCGCCCTCGGGGTCGGACTTGGTCAACACCGCCTTGTTGACCACCTCCACGCCGTCGCCGGCCTTGACCACCTGCACCTTGATGCCGGTCCGCGCCTCGAAGGCGGCCAGCACCGGCTTGGACACGGCGAAGGAGTCGTCGGTGAGCAGGCGAACGGTGCCCCCGACATGCCCGGCGGCATCAGTGGTGGCCGGCGACGAGCTGGAGCTGGTCGACCCGCAGGCCGAGGCCACCAGCGCCAGGGTGGCCGCCGCCACCAAGGCCGCGCTTCGACAGGGACGAACGTTCATCTGACCAGTCCTGCTTTCGATGAGGGGGGTGGCTCGGGGCCGGGGAAGATGACCAGCAGCACGCCCTCGGCCACGTCGATCGACACGTGCCCGTCCAGCGCCTCGTTGCTGACGCCGCGGGTCGACGCTGGCCGGAGAGCCTCGTCCAACAGGGGGTACCGGAGGCCATGGGTGGTGATCCCTTGGGCCGGTCCGCCCACGGCCAGCAAGGTGACCAGCTCCCCCATCTGGGCCGGGACCTCCAGGCGATCGCGCACCACGAACACCCGGGCCGGCCCGACCAGGGCCGAGACCCGGATGTGGGCGTACGCCTCGTCGGTCAAGGCCAACAGGCCGCCCAGCAGATGATCGAGTCGACCGCCGGCGCCGCCGGCCACCACGATCTGGCGGGGACCGGTGGCCGCGGCCACACCCAGGGCCAGCTCCAGGTCGGTGGCGTCCTTGGCTTCTGGATGCCGCTCGATCCGGGTGCCCGCGGCCCCGGCCCGGGCCAGGGCGGCGGGATCGACCGAGTCGAAATCCCCCACGGCCACGTCGATGGGCCAGCCGTGGGCCTGGGCCTGTTCGATACCCGAGTCGGCCGCCACCACGAAGGCCCCCGGCTCCAGCCGGGCCGCCGCCTCCGCGCTCAGCGGATCCCCGCCCACGAACACCACCACCCGGGAGCGGTCGATCACCCGATCATCCGGAGTCGGGTCGGCGTCGCGCCGGGCGGCGGGTGCGGCGCCGGGATCGGGTTCGGCCATGGAGGTCGCTGCCAGCGGTCGGTCGGATGGGACGCGAACACGGCGAAACCCGAAGATGATCTCCCTGCGCCGGCATTACCCGGATCAAGTCGTAACGGTCGGAGGATGCGATCCTCCCTCTCAGCCCATCAGGTCCGGGCTCCCGTGTTCTGAGCGCACCCTACACCCGACCGCCCACTCGCCGCCCTCCCAGCGAATTGGGCATCTTTGCAGCCGGAATTCGGCATATTTCCAGCCCAGTATCCAGAGGTTCGGCGAATTCTTGTTGCTCGCCCGTCTGTTTCATATGGTTTCATGCATGAACACCAAGCCTGCCGCCATAGCGGCAGCGCAGCTGGGCCTCGTGACGCACGAACAGGCGGTCCATGCCGGGCTCTCCACCTCGGGTATCCATCGGCGCGTCGAGTCAGGTTTGTGGGAGCGGGTCCAGCCAGGCGTCTACGCCATAGCCGGGGCGCCCTCATCCCCTGATCGGTCCCTTCTGGCTGCCTGCTTGAGCGCGGGCGGGTTGGCGACGATCTCGCACCGCTCGGCCGCCGCGTACTGGGGTTTCCGCACGCCGGACCCCAGCCCGCTCGAGATATCCGTGAACCGGGAACGAGCGACCGCCATCGCCGGGATCGACGTCCACCGCTCGCGCGACCTCTCTGCCGACCACATCGTTGCGGCCGGACCCCTGCGGGTCACCACGCCCGTACGAACTCTCGTCGATCTCGGTCAGGTCGTGCCTTGGTACGTAGTACGCGGCATGCTCGAGCACCTCCTGACCAGGCGGCTGGTCACGATCGACCAGACCAGAGCGGCTCTGCTTCTGCATTCGCGTCGCGGGCGACGGGGTTGTGGGGCGCTGCGTCATGTGTTGGACCAGCGGGCGCTACTCGACCGTCCGGCCGACAGCATCCTCGAAGCCGCGTTCGCCGACCTGTGCGTGGCTGAGAACCTCCCGCCACCTCACTACCAGTTCGTGGTCATCGAGCACGCGGTCGAGCGGCGGATCGACTTCGCCTACCCCGAGGTTCGCATCGGGATCGAGGTGGACGGGTTCGAGTCACACGCAACCGCGGCCGGATTCGTGTCCGATCGCATCCGAGGCAACGAGTTGGCGCTGTTGGGATGGACGCTGTTGCACTTCACTTGGGCACAGGTCATCCATCAGCCGGCGCGAGTGGCCGCCATCATCCGCCACGCGTTGGATATGCGGAGGTAGCACCCGGCCACACCCGGAACTGGGCGGGAGAATTGCCGCCATCCGACCGCAAAGATGCCCAATTTCCGAAGGGGTCAGCGGCGGAGGAGGTCTTTGGCGATGGCGATGACCTGCTGCTCGTCGGTGCCGGCGTAGATCTGGAGCACTTTGGCGTCGCGGGCCAACTGCTCCACCTGGAACTCGGCCATGTAGCCGTTGCCACCGTGCACCTGGACGGCCTCGAGAGCCACCTCCATGGCCGCCTGGGCGCTGTAGAGCTTCATGGCCGACGCCTCGGCCAGGCTGAGGTTCTCCCCCGCCGCGCCCATCTCGATCGTGCGGAACACCAGGTTCTGCACGTTGAGGCGCGCCACCTCCATCTTGGCCAGCTTCAGCTGGATCAGCTGGAAGTCCCCGATCGGGTGGCCGAACTGCACTCGGTTCTTGGCGTAGGCTCGACGCTCAGCTCGAGGCATTGCTCGATGATGCCGAGCGACATGGCGGCCACGCCTGACCGCTCCATCTGGAACGTGTCCTTGGCCCCCGCCCGCCCGCCGGCCGGGACGTCCTCGGTCTCGCCGATGAGCCGGTCACGACCCACCCGCACGTCGGACAGGAACAGCTCGCCGGTGGGCGAGCTGTGCATCCCCATCTTGCGCAACGGCTTGGACTGCTCGAGACCGGGCATGCCCCGATCGAGCACGAAGCTCAGGATCTTGCGCTCGGCCGGCGGATTGCCCTCGTCGAGCTTGCAGATGAACACGATGGTGTCGGCGTAGGGACCGTTCGTGATGAACGTCTTCGAGCCGTTCAGCAGGTACTCGTCGCCGTCGCGGCGGGCGGTGGACAGCATCGAGCCGAAGGCGTCGGAGCCCGAGTTGGGCTCGGTGATGGCCCACGCGCCGATCTTGTCCATGGTGAGCAGGTCGGGCACCCACCGCTCCTTCTGGGCGATCGTGCCTCGGCTGTTGATGGCGGCCGAGGTCAGGCCCATGCTCACGCCCATGGCCGTGACCATGCCCGGACACCAGTGGCACAGCTCCACGATCGGGATCAGCGTGAGGGAGGCGTCGCCGCCACCCTGGCGGGCCGGCCGCTCGGGTGGCGTCTCGCCCTTGGCCACCGCCTCGGCCGCCGCCCGTTCGAAATCCATCTGGCGCTTGAAGCGATCGCGGGCCATCTGGTCCATGCCGAAGGTCGAGAAGAGCTTGCGCAGCACGTCGTAGGGGGGCGTGTCCCCGTGCTCGAGCTCCTCCACGTTGGGCTTGATCTCGGCCTCGATGAACCGTCGCACCGCGTCGCTGCAACATGAGCTGCTCATCGCTCCATCGGTACATGGTCACTCCTTCAGTTGCCGGGCGAGGGGTGGCGAAGACGGTGGGGTCGCCAGCCCTAGACTCTCGCCGCCACCCAACCTAACCGGCCTGACCGGCCACCGACGAGGGATGAATCCATGGGCGAACGCGAGCGAGGACGGGCGTGACCGACCCCGTTCGGACCGCCCCGGATCCAGCGCCGCCGGCGCGGAGTCGCTTCCCCCATTTCCCCGCCCTCGACGGCCTCCGAGGCCTGGCCGTGCTGGCCGCCGTCCTGTTCGATCTCGGCACCCGCTGGGTCAAGGGCGGCCACCTGGGGATCTCCACCCTGTTCACCCTGACCGGGCTTCCTGGCCATGGCCAGCTTGCTGGCCGAGCGGGGTGACGGTCATCCCATCCGCCTGGGTCGCTTCTGGAACCGGCGCATCCGCCACATCCTGGGCACCTCCCTGGCCGTGCTGGCTGTGGCCGTGGTCTTCGCCTTCACCGCCGCCGCCGCCATCCAGCGCCACAACCTGGCCATCGACGGCATCACCTCGCTGGCGTCGGTGGCCAACTGGCGCTTCATCGCCGACCCACGCCCCCTTCGCCCCACCGGCCACCCTGTCGTCACCGGTGCGCCAGTTCTGGGCCCTGGCCGTGCTCGGCCAGGTGCTGCTGGTGGTGTCGGCCCTGGCCGTGGCCCTGCTGGAGCGTGGCCAGTGGACGCGCCAACGCCTGGGTGGCCTGCTGGCCGCCTTGGCGGTGCTGTCCACCGGCCTGTGCATCGCCTTGCACCACTCGACGGCCCGCGTCCTCTACGGCACCGACACCCGGGCTGCCGAGGTGCTGGTCGGGTGCCTGCTGGCCCTGATCATCTACGACCCGCGGATCACCATCCGCCTGGCCATGCCCGGGCCGGTCCGCGAGGCCATCAACGCCACCGGGGTGGTGGCCGGACTGGTGCTCATCCTGGTGTGGATGACGGTGGCCCCCACCAACAAGTACCTGCTGATGGGCGGGCTCCTGCTGGTGGCGCTGGTGTCGGCCACGGTGGTCCTGGCCTCGATCGTGCCCCACGGGCCGGTCCCGTGGCTGCTGGCCAGCCCGCCCCTGCAATGGTTGGGTCGGGTGGCCATCGCCCTGTACCTGGTGCACTGGCCGGTCTTCGTATGGGTCGACCGAGCCCACACGTCGCCTGACCGGCAACCGTCTGATCGTCGCCCGCCTGGCGGTCGCCTCGGTGGGGGCGGTGATCCTGCAGTTCGCCTACGAATGGGCGCGTGACCACGAGCGGGTTCGATCGGCCCCCGGTCGCGGCCGGGTCGAGGCACGCCTGGCCACGGCTGGCGTCGTGGTCATGGTCGGCGCGCTGCTGGCCGCCACCGTCACCGGACCCGACGGTGGGGTCGACCGTCCTGGAGGCGACGGGCAAGGCGCCGACACCGACGTCGACCACCACCACGCTGGTCCCGCTGCCTGTGCCCACGGTCGCCTTCTACGGCGATGCCCTGGCCTCCACCCTGGAGGCGAGCGCCAAGTCCTGGGCGGCGCGCACCGGCAAGATCAAGGTCGTGGACGGGCGTCGCCTCACCCACCTGCGGCATCGATCGGGACGAGTTCATCCAGGACGCCACCGGCGCGGCGGTGCCCCTTCCCGGCCGAGTGCAGCACCTGGGACACCCAGTGGTCCACGGCCACGGCCACCAACAAGCCCGACATCGCCGTGGTCGTGACCGGCATCAGCGAGCTGGCCGATCATCGCCAACCCACCGACACCGCCTTCACCGGACCAGGCGACAAGGGCTACGACTACCGCTGCTGCTGCTCATGCACAAGGCCGTGGAAGCGCTCACCGACTCGGGCACCAAGGTGATCTGGCTGAACCTGCCGAACTTCCAGAGCGGATCGGGGGCGGCGCTCGAATCAACCCGAGTGGCCGCCTTCAACACCCTGCTGACCACGCTCGGCCAGGGCCTGCCCGGCCAGGTCACCGTGGCCGGGCTGGGGTCCTGGGTGGCCGGCAACGGTGGCCGCGGAGCCGAGCCCACCCAGAACGGCTGGGGAGCGGCCGCCGCCGACCACATCGTGGCCGACTACCTGGCCGGACAGATCGCCGGAGTCTGGCGCGCCGCGCACACCACCGGTCCCACCACGACCACGACCGCCGCACCCGGGGCGCCCACCACCTCCATCAGCATCCCGCCGGCGCCCGCCGGGGTGGATGCCACGACGAAGACCACGAAGGCGGCCAGGCCGCCCAGATCCAGGACCACGAAGACGACCAGGGCCGCCTGATCGCCGTCGTCCCGCTCACCTTGGTCACCGTGCCCTGATCCCCGTATTTCCGGGCCGGTTTGGTACCGTCGTCGGGTGACGCTCGCTGACACCAAGCCGTCCCACGGCGGGGTGGCCGAGTCCGATGGCGGCACCCGAGCGCCCTCCCCTGACGCCAACGTGAACGAGGACGCCCCGCCGGTCGTGTCCACGCCGCCGAACCGGCTCCCCCACTTCCCCGGCCTGGACGGGCTGCGCGGGGTGGCCGTCATCGTGGTCCTGCTGTTCCACGGCGGGTTCTCGTGGGCCGTCGGCGGCTACCTCGGCGTCTCCACCTTCTTCACGCTCTCGGGGTTCCTGATCACCTCGCTGCTGCTGGCCGAGCGCACCATCACCCGCACGGTGGACGTCCGCTCGGTTCTGGGTGCGCCGGATCCGCCGTCTCATGCCGGCCGCGGTGGCCGCGCTGACCCTGGCCGTGCTGTTCGCCCACTTCGCCGGCACGGCGGCCCAGCAGCGCAGCCTGGCCGGCGACGTGGTCGAGCGCGCTGGCCGACGTGGCCAACTGGCACTTCATCTTCTCCCACCAGTCCTACGCCGACCTGTTCGCCGGGCCCTCGCCGGTGCTCCACTTCTGGAGCCTGGCCATCGAGGAGCAGTTCTACCTGGTGTTCCCGCTGGTCGGCTTCCTGGCTGCTGGCCAAGCTGGCGCTGGAACCGCAATCGGGTGGCAGGGCTCTTCGTGGCCCTCATGGCCGCGTCGCTGTGCACCACGCTGTTCCTGGGCTTCTGCCACGACCGCATCTACTACGGCACCGAGACCCGCTCGTTCGAGCTGCTGGCCGGTTGCCTGCTGGCGGTGGCTCATCTACAGCCGCCGGGTCACCGGGCGTCTGGCCCGGCCGGGTCCGCGCCGCACCGCCGTGGCCGTGGCCGGCGCGGTCGCCCTGGCCGTCTGCGTCGTGCCTGTGGGCCCGGACGCCCCAGACCACCGACTGGCTGTACCGGGGCGGCCTGTCGGCCTACTCCGGTCTGTCGGTGCTGATCATCCTGGCCACCATCATCCCCTTCGGGCCGGTGGCCGCCCTGCTCTCAACCGCGGCGCTGCGCCGCGTCGGCATGCTCTCCTACGGGATCTACGTGTACCACTGGCCGATCTTCCTGTGGGTCGGCGCCCTGCACCGGGGCTCGGGCCATTGGCCCCGCTTCGGCGTTGGAGGTGGCCATCACCTGGGTGGTGGCCGTGCTGCTCCTACCACTTCCTCGAGATGCCCGATCCGCCGGGGCGAGCTGCCCTTCGGCCTCAGCGCCAGGGCTGGGCCCGCCAGGTTCAACCTGGCCTGGTCCATCCCGGTGGCGTTCCTGCTGGTCGGCGTGGGGGCGCTGGCGGTCACCGCGGCCGCACCGCCGCCGGCTGTTCGACTTCGCCGCCGCCCAGCGCACGCTCGACCACCTGGGTGCGGGCAAGCCTCGGGCCAAGGCGGTCAAGACCGTCACAGGCCGACCCGGCCGCTCCGCTGCCGGTGGCCAAGGTGGCCGCCTTCGGCGATTCGACCGCGCTGGTGGTCGGGCAGCGGCATCAACGACGCCTCGGCCACCTACCGGGGGGGTCGAGGAGGTCAGCGGCGGGGCCTGGGTCGGGTGCGGGCTCGGCATCGGTGGGGACTACCGCTCGACGGTCGACCCGACCTACGCCGGGCCCACCCGGCCCGCGTGCAACGCCTGGCCCACCACCTACGCCCGGGTCATCAACCAGAACCAACCCGATCTGGCCGTGGTGCTCGACGCCCCGTGGGACGTGATGGACCGCAGCCTGGTCGGCGACACCAAGTGGCGCAGCTTCGGCGATCCCGGTCTACGACCGGTGGTTCCTGTCCGAGATGGTGCAGGCGGTGACAGTGCTCAGCGCCGACGGAGCCACCGTCGTGTGGCTCACCTCGCCGCCGGTCAGCAACATCCCGGCGCGCACCGACCCGGCTCAACCAGCTCATCGAGGAGCTGCCCAAGCTCCGTGCCGGGCAAGGTGGTCGTGCTCGACTTCGCCAAGTACCTCAAGAGCACCGGGCAAGGACGCCCAGCTCCGGCCCGACGGCATCCACCTCAGTGGTCCCGCATCCACGCAGGTGGCGAAGACCTGGCTGATCCCGCAGCTGGTGACGATCTGGCGTTCCGTCTACACGGCACGGCTGAAGGCCGCGGCGACGACGGCCACGACCGCGGTCACCCCCACCACGGTCGGTCAGGCCGCCAAAGGAACGTCGGACACCTCGATCCACAGCTGACCCGGCTCGTCGGGCCGGACTCAGGTGCCGTAGTCGAGCCACACCCCCTGCGGAGGCTGCTGGCCCACACCGGCCTTGGACCAGTTGCACACCCCGGCGGTGAAGATCTGGGCCAGTCGCTGGCGCTGGGCACTGGTGAAGGTCGACCGAGTAGCTGGCCTGGCTGGCCGGCTCCGAGCTGGCACTTGAGGATGTCGTTGCGCTGGGGTGCGCCGGCCGCCGTCCGGGGATCACCGTGGACCGGATATGCCTGGGTGCAGGCGTTGGAGCCCTGGTAGGTGGTGGGACCGCTGACCACCGTGCCGTCCGGGGTGGTGCAACGGTCCACGGCCGTGGCCGGCCGGGCCGCGGCCAGCTTGGCCGGCGCCGAGGCGCTGGTCGGGTCGGTCTTGGCCGCGCTCAGCCACTGGTCGAGCAGCACGATCTGGTTGGTCACGTTGTTCAGCGCGCCGGTCAGCTGGGCGTCGAGCGCCCCCTGGCTGGTGGGGCCCGGGATGGTCCAGATCAACAAGTTGGGATCGGACTGGCCGTTTCGGGTCAGCCGGTCGCGGATGGAGAACTTGCGGAAGCTGTCGTGGATGTCGCCCACCGAGTCGTCGTACGGGTTGGTCAGGATGATGGGCACGTTCCACAGCGCCCCGCCTTCGTCCACCCCACCCTTGCCGTAGGAGGTGGCGAAGGCCTGAGTGGGGCCGACGGTGCGGGCCGACACCACGTTGCCGTTGGGGTCGTAACCTCCGACCTGCTGGTTGAGGTCCAGGAACTGGTCCACCGTGATGGTGCCGGCCTCGAGGGCCTTCAAGCCGTACTGGACGCCCACGTTGTCCAGCGGACGGTAGGCGAAGCCGGTCTGAGGATCGGTGCCCAGCACGTTGATGTTGCCGTCCTGGAGAGTGCAGCGCACGCCCTTGGGGTTGGTGGCGGCGTTGAACACCTGGGCGGGCGGCACGGTGGAGCCGCAGCTGTCGGCCCGGATCTCCTGGCCGAAGCTGGCCTGCCACAGGTCACAGGTCTGGTCGGTGGCGTGACCGTTGACGGCGGTGCGCTGGGCCGGGGTGAGCGACGGCGCCGCCGGCCTGGTAGTAGTGGTTGAGCAGGGTGCAGTCGCTCACGCCGGCGCTGATGCTGATGGCGTCGGGGAACGGCAGCTCGGGCGAGAGGCCGTCGAGCAGGCCCGGGTAGTTCTGGGCGATCTGGAGCTGCTGGATGGACCCGCCCGATCCCCCGTCGCCGATGGTGAACATCGGGTCGCCGAAGCTGTCGATGAAGTGCTGCTTGACCATCATCGTCACCTCGGCCGAGAGCGTGGCGTTGCAGGCCGACTGGAAGGTGTTGAGGGTCGAGGTGGTCACCGCGTAGCCCAACGACAGCAGCTTGGGATCGAGCGCCCCCGCGAAATCGGACCCCTGGCTATAGGTGGTGCCGCAGCCGCCCCCGTAGCGGTAGACCAGCCGCTTGTTCCACCCACCGCCGTGAAGCCCGCCCACCGTGCCGTCAGCGCCCAGGGTGGCGGTGGACTCCGGGATGGCGATCTCGTAGATCGAACGATCGATCACGCCCTTCTCATCCAAGATGATGGCGGGCACGACCTGGTCGGCGGAGCCGGCCATGAGGGCCATGTCCGTGGGGTGCCCGCCCGCGACCATCGGCTTCACCGAACCGTCCGTGCTGACGTACTCGAGCGTGTCCTTGGTCGGGACCGAGCAGTCGGGTGGGCTGGACGCGCCGAGGCCGGCGGCCTGGGTGGTGCAGGCGAACGGCGTCTGGCGGGGACCAGAGAACACCGGACCGTTGATCGAGTGGTCGGTCACGGTCATCGTGGCGGTCGAGCCCGACACCGTGGCCGACACGGTGTTGGCGCCGGGATGCAGGCCGGTCACGACCTGCTGGAGCTCGGTCGAGGTGGCGTGCGCGCCTTGGACGGTCTGGGTGGCGGGCTTGCCGTTGACCGTGAGCGTCACCGTGGTTGGATCGCCCAGAGCACCGCTGCGGCGGCGAACCCCGAGCATGACCTGCCCCCCGCTGACATAGGGCGCCGGGGCCGACAGCGTGGTCAGGATGACCTTGCCGTCGGGCGAGGAGGCGGTGGAGGTCGGTCCGCTCACCTTCGACGACGCGGTCTGAGCTGAACCGGTGGTAGCCGGGCTCGATCCGGCCGACGAGCTCGAGCCTGAGCTCGAGCACGACACCGCCACCAGAGCCACAACCACCCCGATCACCAGGGTGGACCCCAACCCGGTGCGCCGCCGGCTTCCATCCGCTTTGGCGTCGATTTGTACCCCTCCAGGGGTGGGATTCGACGCCAGACGTCGGACTCGGCGTCGCGAGTGGGCGCGGTCGGTTGCGGAGTGATCAGGCATGGTCCGCCTCATGGTTGGACGGGGTTCGTCACCGTGGTTGTGGTGAACGACGTCGTCGGCGCCGTCGTGGTGGTGGTCGTGGGTGGTGCCGTCGTGGTCGTCGTCGTGGGTGGTGCCGTGGTGGTCGTCGACGGTGGTGCGGTGGTGGTCGTCTCCGGTGCGGTGGTCGTGGTGGTCGACGCGGTGGTCGTGGTCGACGACGGCAGCTCGCTGGTGCCGGTCACCGTGGACGGGCTCGACGTCGAGCCCTTGTGGGTCAGGGCCAACACGCCCAACACGATGGCCCCGGCCACCACCAGCACGGCCAGCACGATGACCACGATGCCCAGCGGCGTCGACCAGATCGACGGCTCGCCGTCGTCAGGCCCGCCGGCGCCAATGCCGCCGCCCCCCGTCCCGCCACCGCCGGCGCCGGAACCCTGGGTGGGATCGGCTACCCCGGGATCAACCACCCACTGCTGGGGAGCGGCACCCGCACCGGCCGCGCCGGGCGCCATGGCCTGGGTCGGGTCGGACACCGCCGGGACGGCTCGGGTCGGCTCGTCGGCCTCGCTCATGGCGCTCCTCGATGCATGGTCGACCGAGCCTAGGCCAGCCACCTGGCCGGGTATGGCTGCGCCGCGCCTGCCCGATGGGACAGGCTGGCGCTACATGGACGGCCTTCTCCCCATCGATCGGCGGCGGGTCCTGCCCGACGTGCTGGCCGGGCTGACCCTGGCCGCGGTGGCTGCCCCCGAGTGCATGGGCTACGCCACCATCGCCGGCATGCCGGTGGTCACCGGGCTCTACACCCTGCTGCTGCCGGTGCTGGCCTTCGCCCTGCTGGGCTCGTCGCGCCACCTGGTGGTGGCCGCCGACTCGGCCACCGCCGCCATCCTGTTCGCCGGACTCACCGGACTGGGCCTGGCCGGGCTCACACCGGGCTCCCCGCGGTGGGTGGCCCTGGCCGGCATGACCGCCCTCATGGCCGGCGTGCTGCTGCTGCTGGCCCGCTTGTTGCGTCTGGGGTTCCTGGCCAACTTCCTGTCCCGCACGGTGCTGGTGGGCTTCCTGGCTGGAGTGGGCGTCCAGGTCTCGTTGTCCCAGCTGCCCGACCTGCTCGGGCTCCACGTGCACGCCACCACCACCTGGGGCAGGTTCCGGGGCACGGTCACCCACCTCGGCCACGTCAGCCTGGCCAGCTTGGCCGTGGGCGTGGCCGTGCTGGTGGTGTTGTTCGTGGGCGAGCGGTTCGCCCCCAAGATGCCGGTCGCTCTGGTGGCCGTGGTAGGCGCCATCGTGGTCTCCAAGCTGGCCGACCTGCCGGCCCACGGCGTGGCCGTGGTCGGCCACGTCCCCCAGGGCCTCCCCAGCCTGAGCTTCCCGAGCGTCGCCCACGACCAGCTCCTGTCGCTGTTCACCATCGCCCTGTCCATCTTCGTGATCGTCCTGGCGCAGAGCGCGGCCACCTCGGCCAGCTTCGCCGCCGCTCACAACGAGGACGTGGACGAGAACGCCGACCTGGTCGGATTGGGCGTGGCCAACCTGGCCGCCGGTCTGAGCGGCACCTTCGTGGTCAACGGCAGCCCGACCAAGACCGGCGTGGTGGACCGGGCCGGCGGCCGTTCTCAGCTGGCGCAGCTGGCCATGGCTCTCACCGTGGTGGTCATCCTGGTGCTGCTGACCAAGCCGCTGGGCTGGCTGCCGGAGCCGGCTCTGGCCGCGGTGGTGTTGCGCATCGCCATCGGTCTCATCGACGTGCGCACGCTCAGCCGGGTGGCGCGGATCCGCACCGACGAGTTCGTGGTGGCACTGGTGACCGCGGCCACGGTGGTCGTGCTCGGGGTCGAGCAGGGCATCATCCTGGCCGTCGCCGCATCGCTGGTCATCCACGTGCGCCGCGACTACGCCCCGTTCGACGCCGTCCTGGTCCGCGACGCGGACGGCACGTGGGATCCCACCCCGGTCACCGAGGGGACCCAGACCGCGCCGGGCCTCATCGTGTACCGCTTCGGGGCCGGGCTGTTCTACGCCAACACCCAGCGCTTCGCCCGGGAGGTCCGCCACCTGGTGCGCGCCGCCCCCGACCCGGTGCGCTGCGTGGTGATCGACGCGTCGGCCCTGAGCGACGTGGACTACACGGCGGGCGCCATGCTGGGCGAGCTCGAGCGCCGCCTGGGCCTGCGCGGCGCGGCACTGGTGTTCGCGGCCATGGATCCCCGCGTGCACGCCCAGCTCTCCGCGGTACGACACGTTGCCGGTCGGCCCGAGCGGTCACAGCCACTTCTACGACCGGGTGAGCGATGCCGCCGCCGCCTTCGCCCGAGGCGAGATCCCGGTGCCGGAGGCCGCCGCCGACGATGAGTCCGATCCCGACGCGGGTCCGGGTCCAGGTCCGGTGGTCGGCGAGACCTGAGACCGGACGAACCCCTCAGCCCAGACCCAGAACCCGGGCCTGGCGGTAGAGGAACCAGCCGCCCACCGCCACCAGCAGCACGCCGAAGGTGGCCTGGAGCCGGGCCACGGGCAGGCCGCGGAGCCCAGCGGGCTCCCAGCACCGCGGCCGGCACCAGACCGAGGGTGAAGGGGATGGCCACGGCCCAGTCGATGTCGCCCAACACCGCGTGGGTGACCACGGTGGGCACGGTCAAGACGGTGGCCACCACCAGGCTGGTGGCGGTGGCCTCGGGCAGGGTGAGCCCCAGGGCCAGCAGGAACAGGGGCACGAGCAGGAACCCGCCGCCGTTGGACAGCAGGCCGGCGGCGAAGCCGACCAGCACGCCCAGGGCGGTCACCAGGACCAGCCGCTCGCGCCGGCTCACCGTCGATTGTTCGGTGACGGGCTTCATGGGGACGGCGATGCGAAGGCCGACCAGCACCAGGACCGCCCCGGACAGGGCCAGCAGCCAGGGCCCGCCCAACCAGTGGCTGGCCAGCGCACCCAGGACGCAGGCCGGCACCGCGCCCCGCAGGGTCCGGCGTGGCCACCGAACGATCGACCAGGCCGGCACGGGCGTAGGTGGTGGCGCCGGCGGCCGATCCGGGCAGCAGCGACGGCAGGGGCGAGGCCACCGCGGCCAGTGCGGGCACGCCGAGCAGGGCCAGCAGCGGTGTGGCGAAGGCCGAGCCCACCCCGAACAGCCCGTAGAGCACACCGATCACCGCTCCGGCACCGGCCAGCACGGGGATCGAGGTCATGAGTCCATTGAGCCCGATCTTCAGTAGAGGCACAACCCGATCCTGTCCTTCATCTTCGATAGGCTGTGCCTATGGACGTCCGCCAGCTCTCATACGTGCTGGCCGTGGTCGACCAGGGGAGCTTCACCCAGGCCGCGGCCGAGCTGCAGATCGCCCAGCCCTCGCTCTCCCAGGGCGATCCGGGGCCTGGAGGCCGAGCTGGGCATCGAGCTGTTCGTGCGCCGCGCCCGCCCGGTGCGCCTGACCGAGGCCGGCCAGGCGCTGGTCGAGCCGGCCCGGCGGGCCGTGCGCGACCTGGACACGGCCCGCGCCGCGGTCGACGCGGTCCGCGGCCTGTCCGGCGGCCACCTCGACCTGGTTTCGCTGCCCACGCTCTCCATCGATCCGGTGGCCGGGATGGTGGGCCGGTTCCGCCAGGCCCATCCCGATGTGGTCGTCCGGCTGCTCGAGCCCGAGGACGCGGCCGATGTGGCCAGCCTGGTGCGGGCCGGCGCCTGCGAGCTCGGGATCTGCGATCTGCCGCTCGCCGACCCCTCCGGGCTGTTGGCCCACCGTCTGGCCACCCAGGGTTACCAGGTCGTCCTGCCTCCCGAGCCCCGACGGCGACCAGCCACGACGCGCGCCGGCTCGACCACCCGACCCCACCGAGTCGAGCGACGCATGGGTCTGGCCGAGCTGGCGGGACTGGACCTGGTCACCACACCGCCGGGCACCTCCACCCGGCGGGTGGTCGACGACGCCCTGGCTGGCATCGGCCGAACCACCCGGGTGGCCGTCGAGACCGACCACCGCGAGTCCCTGATCCCGCTGGTGCTGGCCGGGGCCGGGGTGGCGGTGGTGCCCGACAGCCTGGTGGCCTCAGCCCGAGGCCAGGGAGCGATCGTGATGGCCCTGGATCGGCCCCTCACGCCGCGACATCGGCGTCATCCACCGCGACGGGCCCCTCTCCCCTGCCGCCCGCGCCTTCCTCGCTCTGGCCGTCGCTCCCGATTGAGCGATACCGTGCAGGCATGGCGAACGTCCGTTCGACCGAGTCCCCCGTCGACACCTGGCACCCGACCCTGTTCGGTCTGGGTGCACCCGGCGCCGATGCGAGCTTCACGTCCCTCGCCCGCCGGCCCCTGGCCCGGGGTGCCTGGGTGGACCATGCCCCGGGTTGGGTGCAGGGCTCGGCCGAGTTGTTCGAGCGGCTGGTCGACGGGCTCGACTGGTCGGCCCGCCAGGTCACCATGTACGACCGGCTGGTGGACGAGCCTCGGCTGACATCGGGCTGGCCCGGCCGAGACGTCGACCCGGTGGCCGGTCCACTGGTGGAGCACATCCGTCGGCTGCTGTCGAGGCGATACCGCGTGGCGTTGACCTCGACCTGGGCCAACCTCTACCGGGACGGGTCCGATAGCGTGGCCTGGCACGGCGACCGGGTACTGCGCGACCAGCCCCGATCGTTGGTGGCCATCGTGTCGCTGGGCGAGCCCCGGCCCTTCCGGCTGCGGCCCACCGGCGGCGGCGCGTCGGTGGGCTTCGACCTCGGGGGTGGCGACCTGCTGGTCATGGGCGGCAGTTGTCAGCGCACCTGGCAGCACGCAGTGCCCAAGGTGGCTCACGCCGGGCCGAGGCTCAGCCTGTCCTTCCGGGCCGAGC
The DNA here is from genome assembly GCA_963740985.1 of uncultured Microthrixaceae bacterium. GTDB lineage: Bacteria > Actinomycetota > Acidimicrobiia > Acidimicrobiales > Acidimicrobilacustridaceae > UBA4742. The sequence goes on along the minus strand of CAVUGJ010000002.1, from coordinate 4,850,023 downwards.
GCCCCGGCCGTGACGGACGCGGCGAACCGGAACCCACATGAACGGCGCGGAACCTGTCAGCGCAGCGACCCCTCTGGAGTCGCTGAGCCGACTGGAAGCCCCTGAGGGCCGCCCGTCAGTCGGCGGTGGTGAGTCCGATCGGGCAGGACACGCCGGTGCCGCCGAGGCCGCAGTAGCCGTTGGGGTTCTTGGCCAGGTACTGCTGGTGGTACCCCTCGGCGAAGTAGAAGGTCGAGTTCTCGGCGATCTCGGTGGAGATGGCACCGAAGCCCTGGGCGGCCAGGCGCTGGCCGAAGACCACGGCCGAGGCCTGGGCCTGCTCGAGTTGGCTGGGGCTGGTGGCGTAGATGGCCGACCGGTACTGGGTGCCCACGTCGTTTCCCTGGCGCATCCCCTGGGTCGGGTCGTGACCCTCCCAGAACACCTTGAGCAGCGCCTCGTAGCTGATCTGGGCCGGGTCGAACACGATCAGCACGGCCTCGGTATGGCCGGTGCGCCCGGAGCAGACCTCCTCATACGTCGGGTTGGGTGTGGTGCCGCCGGCGTAGCCCACCGCCGTGATCCAGACCCCGGGAAGCGACCAGAACGCCTTCTCCGCGCCCCAGAAGCAGCCCATGCCCACCACCATCGACTCGTAGCCGTCTGGGTACGGCGGGGCCAGGGCCCGGAAGTTGACGTAGTGGGTGGCCGGGATCGGCATCGGCGTGTCCCGACCGGGTAGGGCCTGATCAGCCGTGGGCACTTCGTGCTTCCGCGATCCGAACATGACGTCCTCCTGGGCGACTCCCGTCCACGCTACCCACCACCTCTCGCTTCCTGTCGCGCCGAGCAGCGCGGGCTATTCGAAGCGTTGGCCCATGGCCCGGATGACCTCCATCAGGTTGCCGGGCGAGTCGGGGGCGTCCTCACCAGGCGTGTAGGTCACCGCCTCCAGACGACCAGTCCAGGGGAAGGGGCCGAAGCGCTCGTAGAGATCCCAGTCCACCGGCGAGCGGCGGTCGATGCCCACGTCGATCCCCTCGAAGGGAGCCATGCCGTAGAGCAGCGGGACGCCTTCGAGGCGACCGTGCTCCTGACTGCCGACCGCCAGGGTCACCGTCCAGACCCCACCGCCACCGCGTGCAGCCGAGCCTCGAGTCGCCGGGTGCCGACCGGCACCGCCCCGCCCGACAACCGTCGCAGCCGACCCCGCCCGTCGTTGTGCACGAACCGCAGCTCGCCGTCGAGCACGTACAGGGCGTAGCCGCTGCCCTGATCCCCGTGGGCCACCAGGATGCCCTGGTCACCGAGGGCGTAGTCCAGCTCGACGGTGATGGTCACCGACCGGAACCAGATGAGCTGCACCGAACGCCAGCGCTCCAACGAGGGGGTGCCGGCCACGATGCGCACCGGCTGGCGGTAGACCTCGCTGCGCTCGGGGCGGATCAGGTAGCGGATGGCACTGCCCTCATCCAGCGGGTAGATCTGGTTGGCCCAGGCCTCGCGCTCCCAGGCCTCGATCAGCTCCGCTCGCCGGGCGGGTTCGGCCGCGGCGCGGTCCTCCAGCTCGACCGGGTCTCGGCCCAGGTCGTACAGCTCCCACTCCTCGTCATCGAAGGGGGTCAGGGGCTGGTGGAGGGTGACCACCTCCCATCCGTCCGCGTACAGACCCCGGTGACCGTTCATCTCCTCGACCGTGGTGTGGTGCCCACTCGGCGACGCCGGGGTCGGCCAAGGTGTCCACGAAGCTCGACCCGGCCAGCGGGAGTGGCTCAGCCGCCAGCTCCGGTCGGGCCGGATCGGCCCGGCGGCGGTCCGGTTCGATCCCCACCAGCTCGCACAACGTGGGCAGCAGGTCGGTCACATGGGTGTACTGGCGCCGCCAGACCGAGCCGGCCGAGCCGCCCAGGCCACCGCCGGGCCACGACAAGATGAACGGCACGGTGTGGCCGCCCGCGTGGGTGTTGATCTTGTAGAGGCGCCACGGCGTGTTGGAGGCCATGGCCCAACCCCGCGGATAGTGCGGCGTGGTCCGCGGACCGCCGAGCAGCTCGATCCGAGCCCGGTCGGCCTCGACGTCGTCGCCTTGGAGCAGGTGCACGTAGTACGAGGAGGTCCCCGTCACCTCGCCCTCGCGCGACCCGCCGTTGTCGGACAGGAAGATCACGATCGTGTTGTCGCGCTCACCCAGCTCCTCGAGGGCGTCGAGCAGGTGGCCGACGCTCTGGTCGAGGCCGTCGACCATGGCCGCGTAGACCTCCATGTGTCGAGCGAACAGCTCGCGCTCGGGGTCGCTCAGCTCGTCCCAGGCGATGACGTCGTGGTCGGTCTCGGTGTTGCGCGGGGCCAACGGGGTACCGGGCGGGATCACCCCCAGCTCGAGCTGGCGGGCGTGACGGCGGCGCCGCAACTCGTCCCACCCGAGGTCGTAGCGACCCCGGTAGCGGGCGATGTCGGCCGCCTTGGCGTGCAGGGGCGCGTGCACCGCGCCGTGGGCGAAGTAGAGGAAGAACGGTTGGTCCGGGTTGGACGCCTTCGACTCGCGGATCATGGCCACGGCGTGATCGGTGAGGTCGTCGGTCAGGTAGAAGTCGTCCGGATAGCGGTCCACCAGCACCTGGTGGTTGTCCTCGGTGAGGCGATGCGGCTGGTGCAGGTTGGTGAAGGCGTCCAGGAAGCCGTAGAAGCGGTCGAAGCCGCGCTGGCAGGGCCACGAGTGCTGGGGCCCGGCGGCAGAGATGTCCGAGTCCTTGGCCAGGTGCCACTTGCCCACCATGAACGTGGCGTAGCCCTGGGCGCCGAGGATCTCGGGCAACGTGGCCGTGGTGGCCGGCAGCTCCATCGCGTAGCCGGGGAAGCCAGCGTCGGAGTGCGCCACCGTGCCGAAGCCGGCCAGGTGGTGCTGCACCCCGGTGAGCAACGAGGCCCGGGTGGGCGAGCACATCGGCGTGACGTGGAAGTTCGAGTAGCGTCACACCGGTGCCGGCCAGGCGATCCAGGTTCGGGGTCTCGATCTCCGAGCCGAAGCAGCCGAGGTCGGCGTAGCCCAGGTCGTCGGCCAGGATGACCACCACGTTGGGCGCGCCGGCCGGTGGCGTCGTCCGTGGCGGCCACCACCCCTGCGACCCGGCGAAGGTTCGTCCTACCTGCCCCTCGAAGCCGGCGTACGCCGGGCCCTCCTGCTCCTGTGACATCGACCGGCATCCCCTTGTGCAGCCCGGGGCGGTGCTCGCCCGGCGCGATGGCCTCCCCTAGGGTGGCCGTCGAAGGCCGCACGCTACCGCGGCCCCCACGGCATCTGACCACCCGTCAGGTGGAGGAGCACCCATGCCCAGCACAACCCGTCCGAACCGGCGCGACACCCGGTCACGCCACCTCCTGGCGGCGTCGATGGTGGTGCTGAGCCTGGCCCTCGGGATCGCCGCCACCGCCTGCGGCTCATCCGGAGGTCCGAGTGCCTCAGGACCCACCCTCCCCCAACGTTCGACCACCACGTCGGGCGCCTCGACCACCACCCGGCCGCCTCGCACCACCACGTCCGAAGCCACCACCACCACCCGAGAGGTCACCACGACCAGCAGCAACGATCCGCCCACCTCGACCACCACGACCGAGCCGCGGACGACCACCACCGAGGCGCGGACGACCACCACCGAGAGCCGTGCATCCACGACCACGTCGGAGGCCACCGCCACGGTGGTGCCGGCCACCGTGCCCGAGAGCGAGAAGAAGGCTCCCTGGTTGGCCATCGGCCTGGTCGCGGCCCTCCTGGCCCTGCTGGGTCTGGTGGCGGCGCGACGCCACTCCAGCCAGAAGGGCTGGTGGGCCCGGGTGGACGCCCTGGGACGGGACGGCCAGGCCCTGGTCGACCTGGGCCGCGCCGGTCCGGCGGCGGCCGATCCATCCCAGCAAGTGGCCCACTGGAGCGCGCTGGAGCAGCGGGCCCAGGCTCTGGGCATGGCCACCGCGGCCGTGCGCGCCGACGCCAAGGACTCGCAGAGTCGCGACACCCTCGACTCCTTGGGCCGCTCGTCGGACCAGTACCTGTCCTCGATTCGAAACGCCCGGGCGCTGCGCATCGGTCCGCCGGCTCCCACCCCCGAGCAACTCGGGTTCGCCGACGCCGAAGCCGGCCAGCGCCTGGCCGTGGTGGCCGATCAGCTCACCCAACTCTCCCAGTTGGCCGCACCGCATCGCCCGGCGTCCGCCTCGTGACCGATCCGCCGCCCGACCCGGGCGACCCGCGGTCCGCCGGTTGGCAGGACGAGGTCGACGAACTGCATCGCCGCGAGGCCCTGGCCCAGGCGATGGGCGGCCCGGAGAAGATCGAGCGGCAGCACGCCGGCGGCAAGTTGACGGTGCGCGAGCGGCTCGACGCGCTGCTCGATCCCGATTCCTTCCACGAGATCGGGGCGTTGGCCGGCAAGTCCCGCTACGACCCCGACGGCGCCCTGGTCGAGTTCACGCCCAGCAACTTCGTGATGGGTCGCGGCCGCATCGACGGCCGACCGGTGGTGGTGGGCGGCGATGACTTCACCGTGCGGGGTGGGGCGGCCGACGCCGCCATCTGGCAGAAGCAGGTGTATGCCGAGCAGATGGCCCACGAGCTGCGGCTGCCCCTCGTGCGCCTGGTGGACGGCACCGGCGGCGGGGGCTCGGTCAAGTCGCTCGACACCGACCGGCGCACCTACGTGCCACCGCTGCCCGGCTGGCACCACACCGTCGAGAACCTGGCCAGCGTGCCGGTGGTGGCCCTGGCCCTCGGTTCGGTGGCCGGACTGGGAGCGGCCCGCGTGGTCAACAGCCACTACTCCCTGATGGTGCGTGACACCTCGCAGGTGTTCGTGGCCGGACCGCCGGTGGTGGCCCGGGTGGAAGCGGCCATCACCAAGGAGGAGCTGGGCGGCGACCACATCCACGGCCGCAACGGCGTGGTCGATGACGTGGTGGACAGCGAAGCCGAGGCCTTCGAGCGCACCCGTCGCTTCCTGTCCTACCTGCCGTCCTCGGTCCACGACGTGGCGCCCCGAACGGCGCCGTACCGACGACCCCGAGCGCGCGCGACGAGTGGCTGCTGTCGGCCGTGCCGCGCTCCTCGCGGCAGGTCTACAAGATCCGACCCGTCATCGAGGCGCTGGTGGACACCGGCACCTGGATGGAGATCGGCGGAGGGTGGGGGCGGGCCGCGGTGTGCGGCCTGGCCCGCCTCGACGGCTGGCCGGTGGCGGTCCTGTCGTCGGACCCCTACCAGGCGGGCGGCAGCTGGACGGCCGACGCCAGCGACAAGGTCACTCGCTTCGTGGACCTGGCCGACACCTTCCACCTGCCCGTGGTGCACCTGGTGGACCAGCCCGGCTTCATGGTCGGGGTGGACGGCGAGCGGGCCGGCACCATCCGCCACGGCGTCCGGGCCGTCGCCGCCATCCACCAGGCCGAGGTCCCCTGGTGCTCGGTGCTCATCCGCAAGGTGTACGGCGTCGGCGGCGCCGGTCACCAGAGCTCGGCCCGCCTGTCGTATCGCTACGCCTGGCCATCGGGCTCGTGGGGGTCGCTCCCCGTCGAGGGCGGCGTCGAAGCGGCCTTCCGGGCCGAGCTCGACGCGCTGGACGACGAGGCCCGGGCCGGCGCGCATCGCCGAGATCACCGCCCGCATGGAGTCGGTGCGGTCGCCCTTCCGCACCGCCGAGGCGTTCCTGGTGGAAGAGCTCATCGATCCGCGCCGCACCCGTCCCCTGCTGTGCGAGTTCGCCAACCTGGCCGCGCCGTTGCGCCAACCGGGTCGGACATCCCGCACCTACCGTCCCTGAGCGGGCCAAGACCGAGGAGCACGCATGACCGACGTCCGGGCAGAGATCACCGCCAACGTGTGGAAGGTGACCGTGACGGTGGGCCAGACGGTGGCCGCGGGCGACACGCTGGCCGTGCTCGAGTCGATGAAGATGGAGATCCCGGTGGAGTCTCCCGTGGCCGGCACCGTCACCGAGGTGCGGGTCGCTCCCGAAGACCGGGTGGACGAGGGCGACGTCATCGCCGTGATCGACTGACTTGGCCCTGCGGTCGGCAAGCCTCCCTGCGGGCGGCTTCGCCATCTGGGTCTCATCGGTCCAGCGGCTCCGGCCTGGCGGCCTCCGCCTTCTAGGCCCTCCGGTCGGCAAGCCTCCCTGCGGGCGGCTTCGCCATCCACCTCACATCGATCCAGCGGCTCCGGCCTGGCGGCCTGTGCCTTCTAGGCCCGTTCAGCGCGCGGCGGCCACGGCGAGGCGGAAGCGGTCGTAGCGGACCTGCACGTCGGCGCGGTCGTTGACCTCGTCGATGGCCTCGACGGAGCGCAGGATCATGTCGGCCTGCTCGGTCAACATGTCGAGGTGGTCCGCACGAGCGGTGACCTCGGTCAGGCGGGTCAGGCTGTCGAGTTGGCGGATCATGACAGCCGGCATCCCCCGTCCGGCCTGGCGGATCTTGTCGTAGGCGCGATCGACCAGGCGCTGGTAGCTGATGCCCGCTTCGATCAGCCGGACCTGTCCGTCGTCGTCGCGATAGGCGCGCCGATCGCTGACCCAACGCTGGGTGATGACGGCCAGCCCGTCGCCCAGCCAGTCGATGCACGTCATGGCCGTGAAGGTGTCGTTGACCGCCGGCGACAGCGCCCGGATGGCGATCTCGACCAGCTGGTCGATGGCGAAGGCCAGATCCTGGGGCAGGGTGCGCTGGGGGCCGGTGACGTGGGCCCGACGCAGCTCGTCGGCCACGAAGTCGACCGCCTCAGGCGGGCTCACCCGGGCCAGCGGACGACCGGACGACACGAAGTGACCGGGACGGTGGATGCATCTCGACCACGGCCTGATGACGGGCCGCCACCGTGAGCAGCCGGCGCTGGCTCACGTACTGGAGGTAGCCGCTGGTGGCCGCGGGCACCTCCACCCCACCGTGGGCGAGGGCCAGGGCGGCGTCGGCCTGTGGATCCTCGCCGGCCACGAAGGCATCCCCAGTGGTCGGCAGCTCGAGCTCCACCGCCTGGCGCAGGTCGGCGGCGATGCCCGCCATCACCCATGGCAGCTGGATGGAGGTGGCCACGTGGTGGATGAAGTAGATGAGGACCAGCAGGTCACCGAGTACCAACAGCAGCCCGACGGCGATGGACAGATGGGGCACGAAGTCGCCGTGGGGGCCGGGACCGATCGACCCCAGGACCAGGATCAGGTAGACGAAGGTGGCCACGAAGGCACCCAGGGTGACCTGGGTGCCGCGGTCGCGGATGAAGTTGCGCAACATCCTGGGGCCGAACTGACTGGAGGCCAGGGTCAGGGCCACGATGGTCACCGAGAAGACCACGCCCACCACGGTGATCACGGCCGCGGCCAAGGCGATCAGCAGCTGGCGGCCGGCATCGGCCCCGCCCATGTTCAGCCAGCGGGGGACGTCCCAGCCGTTCTGATAGGCCTCGTGGTCGTACCAGTAGGTGAACACGAACAGGGCGATGGCCGCGACCACGAGCAGGCCCGGCACCAACCACAGGTTGGTGCGCATCTCCTCGGTGATCCACGAGCGCTCGACCAGCAGGCGCCGACGACGGCTCGAGTGCAGCGCAGGGTTGGACGTAGGCACGGCAGGGCCTCAGGTGGTCGACGACGAGATGCCGACCAGACTTCCCGGCGCACCAGCCGGAAAGTCTACCCCTCAGCCCACTTTGTCGGTGGGGGTACGGGCCCCAGCGGTCTGGGCGAACGAGTTGGGCACCGGGTACTGCCCGAGCACGTAGTTCAGGATGGCCGCGTGCTGCATCTCGACGGGCTGGATGGAGGCCGTGGTCTGGATCCCACCGATGGAGGTGAGGACGCCGATGGCGCTCAAATAGGTGGCGGCGGCCACCTCCTCGAGCTGCAGGGCGAGCTTGGCCAGCCCGGGCACGTCGGTCACCTGGGCCAGGGCTGGATCGGTGACGGCCTGCTTGACCGTCTGGTCGACCCCGCTGACCGCCGGCTTGCCGGCACCGGTGAGGATGGCGTTCCAAGCCCCGGCATGGTCCTTGTGCTGCTGTTGAGCCGTCTGGGCGAAGGTCACCACCGCCGGAGGGACCGTGCCCAGCTTGCCGGCCGTGGCCGCGTCGATACCGGCCTGGTACACGGCCACGGCCAGGTTCTCGAGGCCGGTGGCCAGGGCCGCGACCTCGAGATCGGTGGCCACCCCGGAGCCAGCCGCGCCCGTGGTAGCGGTGGCCCCGCCACTGGTCGAGCCGGTGGCGGTGGACGACTTGGAACTGCCACAGGCGGCCAGGACCAGCCCGCCGGCCACCAGGCCAGTGCCGGCCAGGAAGCCACGTCGACCGGTCACGAGCGTGCGGCGGTGCTGCTCGGTGGCCGACTCGACCGCCTCGGCCAGGCCGGGAAGGCTGGCTCGGTGCATCTCGTCGAGATCGGCGGTCATGGCCGAGAGCTCGGCTTCGGAGATCTGCATCTGGTCGTCGTTCACTGCACTGCCCCTTCGGCTGCGGGTCGGGCCTGGTTGGTCTTGAAGAAGGAATCGGGGAACCCGACGCTGCCCGCCGCGGCCGGCAGGGTGGCCAGGTCCGCAGGTGGCAGGGCGATCTGGTTGGCCATGTTGGCGCCGAGCAGGGCCTGCACGGCCAGCAGGATCGAGGCGTGTTGGGCCTCGACCCCCATGATCGAGGCGGTGACCGCCCTGGCGTTGTGGTCGCGCAGAGCCGCGGTGTTGGCCACATAGGTCTGCGCCGCGGTGTTCTCCAGCGTGATGGCCAGGGCGACCACCCCGTTGGGCGTGGTCAGGTCGGCGGCGCTGACCACCCCGGTCAGGGCCGGATCCGGCTTGGTCTGCTTCTGTCCACCCAGCTGGACCACCGCGGCGTTGAAGGCGCCGGCGTGGTCAGCGTGCTGGGCCATCGTCTTGGTCACGAAGGCCTTGACCGTGGGGATGGCGGTGGCCCCGCCGATGAAGTCCAGCGTCAGCGCTTTGGTGTAGACGGCCACGGCCAGGTTCTCGATGGCCGCCGAGGTCTGCAGCATCTGCACGTCCGCCGGCGAGGAGGCCGAGGCGGGTGAGTCGAGCAGCGCCATGACGGCCACGCCGAAGGCACCGGTGGCCAGGGCGGCGGCACCGGCCAGGTTGCCTCCGAACAACCGTCGACGGTGCTCGGAGAAGTCTTGGCCCTCGTCCGGCTCCAGACCTTGGCGGCGACGCTCGTGACCCAGCTCGACCAGCTCGTCGAGCGGCTCCTGGGTGGCGGCCATGGCGTCGGCGTGCTGGTCCTGGGACGCCTCGATGAGACCTTCGAGCTCGCGCTCGTTCACCTTCATGCATCGGCTCCGTTCCGGGGGGGTTGCGAACATCACCCATACGGCACGAACCCTCCCGCCGGATGACGTGCGAGAGTGAGCGGATGGAACGCTTCGCGGGCAAGGTCGTGGTGGTCACGGGGTCGTCGAGTGGGATCGGCGAGGCCACCGCCCGGCTGTTCGCAGCCGAGGGCGCGTCGGTGGTGGTGAACTCGTCGAGCTCGGTGGAGGCCGGCCAGGCCGTGGCCGACCAGATCACCGCCGCCGGCGGCCGGGCCACCTATGTCCAGGCCGATGTCACCGACGCCGATCAGCGGCGAGGTCTGATCGAGGCCACGCTGGCCGATCACGGCCACCTGGACGTGCTGGTGAACAACGCCGGCGTGACCCAGGTGATCCCCCACGCCGATCTCGACGCGGTGACCGAGGAGGTCTTCCGTCGGATCCTCGACGTCAACCTCATCGGCACCTTCGAGCTGACCAAGCTCGCCCTGCCGCACCTCCGCGCCACCGGCGACGCGGCCGTGGTCAACGTCACCTCGGTGGCCGGCGTGCGGCCCACGGGCAGCTCGGTCCCCTACGCCGTGTCGAAGGCGGCACTGAACCACCTGACCGCCCTGCTGGCCAACGTGACGGGCCCCACGGTGCGGGTGAACGCGGTGGCGCCGGGTCTGATCCGCACCCCGTGGACGGCCGAGTGGGGTCCGGTGCACGACTCCATGGCCCAACGGGCGCCCCTGGGCCGATCGGGTGAGCCCGGCGACATCGCCGCGGCCGTGGCCGACGTCGCCGCCAACCGCTACCTCACCGGCCAGGTGGTGGTGGTCGACGGCGGCCTCAGCCTCCGGGGCTGACCCCGCAGCTCAGGCGGCGGTACGACCCGGTGACTGCCACAACGGCATCGTTCGCGTCTCCGGGTCGTACTGACGCAGCAGCGTTGACAGGTAGAGCGGATCCGCGAAGTCGTCGGGGTGGTGACCCGGTAGCGCCGACACCAGCATCGCCGGGAACAGCTCGAAGGCGGCGCTGATGGCCCAGCGGGCCAACCGCAGATGCGTCATCGGTCGCCACAGCCGGCCGTCGTCACGCAACATGATGAGTGCTGCGCTCCAGACGAAGAACCCCAGCAGCGCGGTGCCCTGCACCATGGCCAGGCCATAGCGGAGCTTCGAGCCGTCGATCTCCTCGTACACCTCGAAGGCCACGCTCTTGTGCTCGACCTCCTCGGACAGGTGCCAGAGGAACAAGGTGGTGGCCACCGGGTCGGCGCCGGCGAACAGCTCGCCGGAGTGCTCGTCCACCCAGCGGGCCAGCAGGAACGACATGATCTCGCCCCCGGCGGAGAAGGCCAGGTTGTAGCCGCGGCTGCGCGTGTTGGTGACCCAGTCCGCGCACCGCTTCATCCAGCGCTCCACCCGGGCCACCCCCGGATGGCGGGCGCGGATGATCTCGTTGAACCGGGCGTGCTCGCGGTGGTGACCCACCTCCTGGCGGATGTAGTCCTCCACCCGGGCCTGGTGGGCGGGGTCGAGCTCGTCCATGCCCGAGCGAACCGCCTTGATGAACAGGGGCTCGGCGTAGGGCATGAGCAGCGACAGGCCGTTGGCCATGGCTGCGAACTCGGGTCGACCCGGGATCCAGGCCGGATCCAGGTCGTCGGGGTACTCGAAGCGGACCCGGCGTAGCGGCAGGGGTTCGGTGCTCACCCCGACCTCATCGGCTCGGGCACCCACTCCGCTGAGCAGAATCGTCAGGCATGGCCGCCAGTCTGTCGCATCCGATTTCGGGGCCCGACTTCGACAGACCGATCAGATCTTGTTAGGCTTCCCTTCCATGAGGCGTCGACAACACCGATCTCCGGGACTGGTCCTGACCGCCCTGCTGTGCGCCGGCCTGCTGGCCGCCTGCTCGAGCAGCTCGGGTTCGTCCCCCTCCGGTACCAGCGGGTCGAGCGGCGCGGGCGTGACCATCACGCTCTACAGCGGCCAGCACGAGGAGACCACCGCCGCGTTGGTCAAGGCCTTCGAGGCCAAGACCGGCGTCAACGTGAAGGTGCGCAACGACGACGAGGACGTCCTGGCCCAGCAGATCGCCCAGGAGGGCTCGCGCTCGCCCGCGGATGTCTTCTACACGGAGAACTCGCCGCCGCTGATGTCGCTGCAGGCCAAGGGCCTCCTGGCCCCCATCGACCCCTCGACCCTGGCCGTGGTGCCCACTCGCTTCAACTCCCCCAGTGGGCACTGGGTCGGCGTGTCGGCCCGGGTCTCGTCGCTGGTCTACAACACCGACGAACTCCACAAGTCCGACCTGCCCACCTCGGTGCTGGGCCTGGCCGACCCGAAGTGGAAAGGCAAGCTGGGCCTGGCCCCCAGCGAGACCGACTTCCAGCCCATCGTCACCTCCATCATCCACAGCCAGGGCACCACGGCCGCGCTGGCGTGGTTGAAGGCGGTGAAGAGCAACGCCGAGAGCCACACCTATCCCGACAACGAGACGCTGGTGTCGGAGGTGAACAAGGGTCAGGTCCAACTCGGGCTCATCAATCACTACTACTGGTACCGGTTGCGCAAGGAGGTGGGCGCGTCGGCCATGCATTCGGCCCTGGCCCCGTTCGCACCCCGCGATCCGGGCTACGTCCTCGACGTCTCGGGCGCCGGCGTGATGAAGTCGTCGAAGCATCCGACCCAGGCCCAGCAGTTCGTCGCCTTCCTGGTCAGCGCCCAAGGCCAGGCCATCCTGGCCACCTCCGACAGCTACGAGTACCCGGTGCGCACGGGCGCGGCCGCCAGCCCCGAGCTGCCACCTCTGGCCCAGCTCCAACCCAACCCCCTGAGCGTGGCCGATCTGGGCGACGGGTCGGAGGCAGTGGCCCTGCTGCAACAGGCGCAGCTGCTCTGACCCGGGCGCGGTGACCCGCACTAGCATCGACGCCCCGTGACCCTCGCCGGCTCCCTCCCAGGACCGATCCCCCCGGCCGGGGTCGACATGGTCGGTGCCTCGGTACCTCGGGCCACCCGTCACCGGCGGGGCCGCCGCCCGTGGGCGTTGCTGATCACCAGCGTGGCCATCGCCGCCCTGGTGCTGTCACCCCTGCTCTTCCTGGTGCTCCAAGCGGTCCAGGCCGGATGGGCCGAGATCTCGCGGTTGCTGTTCCGCCAGCTGACCGCCGACCTGTTGTGGAACACGGTGCGCCTGACCGTGGTGGTCACCCTCGGGTGTGCGTTGGTGGGCACCGGAGCCGCCTTCGCCATCGAGCGGACGGCGGTGCCGCTGCGCCGCCTGTGGTCGGTGCTGGTGGTGATCCCCCTGGCCATCCCCGACTTCGTGGTGGGCTACGCCTGGGTGTCGCTGGCCCCGGACCTGCACGGGCTGTGGGGCGCCAGCCTGGTCATGACCCTGGCCCTGTACCCACTGGTCTACCTGCCCGTGGCCGCCAGCCTGCGCCGCACCGACCCGGCGCTGGAGGAGGCCGCCCGCAGCCTGGGTTGCGGCCCGATGGAGACCTTCCGACGCGTGACCCTGCGTCAGATCCGACCGGGCCTGCTCGGTGGCTGCCTGGTGGTGGCGCTGGCCCTGCTGGCCGAGTTCGGGGCGTTCGAGATCCTGCGGTTCCAGACCTTCACCACGACGATCTACGCCGAGGCGCAGGTGGGATTCAACTCGCCGGCCGCCTGCGCGCTGTCCCTGGTGCTGGTGGGCCTGGGGTTGGCGGTGATCATCGGCGAGCTGGCCCTGAACCGTCGCGATCGGCTGGCCCGGGTCGGCCCTCAGGCGTCCCGACCACCCACCCGAGTTCGCCTGGGCGGGTGGACGTGGCCGGTCCTGGCCGGTCTGGCCGCACTGGTGGGCCTGGCCTTGGGCGTGCCGCTGGGCGCGCTCGGCTACTGGCTGACCCACAGCCAGGCCAGCACCCTGCCCGGAACCTCGGTCCTCTCGGCCACCGTGCAGACGGCGTCGTACGCGGCCGCGGCCGCGGTGGTCACCACCGTGGCGGCCATCCCCATCGCGCTGCTGGCGGTGCGCCACCGCAGCCGGGTCGGCGTGCTGGCGGAGCGCAGCATCTACCTGGTCCAGTGCCTGCCCGGGCTGGTGATCGCCCTCAGCCTGGTGTTCTTCTCGATCCGCTACCTGTTCCGCTTCTACCAGACCCCTGAGCTGCTGGTGGCCGCGTACACGATCCTGTTCTTCCCCTTGGCGCTCATCTGCGTGCTGGCGTCGGTGGCCCAGGCCCCAGTCGGGTTGACCGAGACGTCCCGCTCGCTGGGGGTGGGGCGGTTCGGCTCCTTCCGCCGGGTCACGCTGCCCCTCATCGCCCCCGGCCTGGCTGCCGGCGCCTGCCTGGTCTTCCTGTCCGCGGTGACCGAGCTCACGGCCACCCTGATCCTCATCCCGACCGACACCCACACCCTGGCCACCCAGTTCTGGGCCTACCAGACCAACGCCTCCTATGGCGCGGCGGCGCCCTTCGCGGCCACGTTGGTCGGCATCGCCGTGGTCCCCAGCTACGTGCTGGCTCGCTGGTTCGACCGTCGCCGCGACGTGGCCACCCCGAGTGCTCAAACCTTGGAGTTGCCGGGCGGTCCGGTGGCACCCGGATCGGCCATCCTGGTCGGCCTGCCCGTGGAGCCGGGCGCGTGAGCCACCTCGAGTTGGTCGACGTCCACAAGGGTTATCGGGACCAAGCCGTCCTGGTCGGGGTCGACCTGGCTGTACCCCGCGAATCGGTCACGGCCATCCTCGGCGCCTCCGGGAGCGGGAAGACCACACTGCTGCGCCTGGTGGCCGGGTTCGACCGAGTCGACCAGGGCGAGATCCGCATCGGCGGATCGGTGGTCGACGATGCCCGGCGGGCCGAGCCGCCCGAACGCCGCCGGCTGGGCTACGTCCCCCAGGAGGGCGCGCTGTTCCCCCACCTGACCGTGGCCGCCAACGTCGCCTTCGGGTTGACCCACCGCCGCCAGCAACGCGCCCGGGTCCGTGACCTGCTCGACATGGTCGGGCTCGGCGGTCTGGAGCGTCGATATCCCGATCAGCTCTCCGGTGGCCAGCAGCAACGGGTGGCGCTGGCCCGCGCCCTGGCCACCGAGCCCGCTCTGGTGCTCCTGGACGAGCCCTTCTCCAGCCTGGATGCGGCCATGCGGGTGAGCATCCGCACCGAGGTGCGCGACATCCTGCGCCAGGCCGGGGCCACCACCGTGCTCGTCACCCACGATCAGGACGAGGCACTGTCGCTGGCCGATCAGGTGGCCGTGCTGCGCCGGGGTCAGATCGTGCAGCACGGTCCGCCCCATGAGCTCTACACCCGGCCCGTCGATCCCGAGCTGGCCGGCTTCCTGGGCGAGGCCAACCTCCTCGAAGCCGAGGTCGACGGCTCGGTGGCCATCACTGCGCTGGGCCGCCTGCCCGTGGCCGGCAGCCCCATTCGGATCGCCGGCGTTTCGACCGCGGATCCCACCCGAACCCGGGTGATGATCCGCCCCGAACAGGTCGAAGTGGCGTCGGGGTCCCCGTCCGACCCGCCCGACCGCGACCTCGGCCCGAACGCGGTGGAGGGTCGAGTGCGCCAGTCCGACTTCCACGGTCACTACACCATCCTGCGCATCGGTCTGGACGGCACCGCTGGTGCACCCGACATCCTGGCTCGCCACGAGGGGCTCGAGCCCGTGGCCCCGGGGACCCGCGTGCGGCTGTGGGTGCGCGGCCCGGTCATCGCCTGGTCCAGCACCGACGAGCCCGGCGAACCGGCGGCGCCCGCCCACCCCAGCTAGGTCAAGGCGGCCCCGGAGCCCCCGGGACTAGGCCGAGTGGTTGGTGGATTCGCAGACCAGGCGAAGGTGGCCCGAGTCCACGTCGTACACCAGTCCCGACACGGTACCGGGGGCGGCCAGCCACGGGCTGTCCAGGACCGTCTGGACCTGGATGCGGACCGAATCGTCCACGTCACCGAATCCGGGGACGTCCCACCCGGGCACCATCCCGTTGCCCTCGGCCAGGTCGCGGCGGAAGGCCTCGTCGTCGAAGTGGTGCAGCCCGCAGTCGGTGTGCTGCACGATCACCACGTCCAGGGTGCCGAGCTTGCGCTGGGACAGGGCCAACGAGCGCAGCACGTCGTCGGTGATGACCCCGCCGGCGTTGCGGATGATGTGGGCTTCGCCGTTGCCCAGGCCCATGGCCGCGAACACGTCGATGCGCGAATCCATGCATGTCACCACGGCCAGGTGACGACTCGGCGTGCGCGAGGCGTGACCGGCGAAGTGGGCCGTGGCCCAGGTCTGGTTGGCGGCTCGGATCTGGTCGGCGGCGGTCATGGGACCACGTTCTCACGGCGGAGTGGTTCCAACGCGCAGGCGTAGTCGGTGAGGCGGGCGGCGATCTCCAGACCCAGGGCCGGATCGCTGAGATCCGGGTCCGCCCAGAGCTCCGACAAGCGGCGCCAGTCATCGCCGCGGCCCAGGAACGGGCCGGCCTCGGCTTCGCGCCCGAGGGTCCGCCGCCACCGCCGCTCGCCGGCCAACATCCGGTCGAGCACCGCCTGGTTGCGGGACGGATCGGCGTGCTCAGCGTGGAATCCCACCTCGAGCGCCAGCATCTTGGCCTCCTCGCAGGCCGACGGTCCCAGGACCTGGGCCTCGTAGTGCTCTTTCGGCGGGGTGGCGGTTTCGAACCACAGCTTGATGCCGTAGCGATGCGCCCGGCAGTGGACCGCACCCAGCTCGGCGGGCACCAGGCTGCGCACCGCGTCAGCCACCTCCTCGAACAGGTGGAGCTCCAAGGCGGCCCGATCCGTCACTGGTGCCCGGCCACCGTGGTCACGGCGGGGTGATCGAGATGGCCCGCTCCGGACAGCGGTCCACCGCGGTGCGGACGGCGTCGCGGTGCTCAGCTGGCACCTCGGCCAACAGCACCACGGCGTAGCCGTCATCGGTCAGCTCGAAGACCTCTGGGCACAGGGTCATGCACACGCCGTGGCCCCGACAGCGGTCGTCGTCGATGGCCACGTTCACGCCGCGCCCCCTTCGGCGGGGGTGAACTCGAGGTGGAGCTTGGTCAGGCCTCGCAGGATGAAGGTGGGCACGTAGCGGTAGCGACGGTCGGTGGCTGGGCCGTGGTGCTCCTCGGAGATGCGGATCTCGCCGGTGCGGTCCAGCAGGCGCTCCAGGCTCACCTTGGCCTCGGCCCGAGCCAACGGGGCCCCCGGGCAGGTGTGCACACCCCGCCCGAACGACAGGTGGGTGCGGGCGTTGGCGCCGGTCGATCTGGAAGGTGCCCGGGTCCTCGAAGTTGCGCGGGTCGCGGTTGGCCGCGGCGTTGACCAGCATCACCGTGGTCCCCGCCGGCAGATCGACGCCCCCGACGGTGGTCGGGACCCGCGACAGGCGGAAGTCGCCCTTGACCGGGCTCTCCATGCGCAGGCACTCCTCGATGAAGTTGGGGATGTGATGGCGCTCGGTCCGCAGCAGCGTCTGCAGCTCGGGATCCTCGGCGATCAGCTTCACCGCCGAGCTCAAGAGCCGCACGGTGGTCTCCTGCCCGGCCGCGAACAGGTTGGCCGCCACCCGCACCACGTCGATCACCTCTGGGGTGGACCCGTCGGGGAAGGTGGCCGCGGCCAGCCCGGTCAACACGTCGTCGCCAGGTTTCTGGCGACGGTCCTCCACGTAGTCGGTGAACCGCTCGTACAGGTACTGCAGCGGGGTGTGGGCCATGGCCTCGGCTTCGGTGCTGCCCACCGCACCCCGCGGATGCTGGCCGCCCAGCAGCGCCTCCTCGAACCGGGGATGGTCCTCTTCGGGCACGCCCGACAGGTCGGCGATGACCAGCAGCGCGAACGGACTGGCGAAGCCCGAGATGTACTCGCCGTGGCCGTCGGCCAGGAACGAATCGAGCTGGCGGTCGGCCAGCCGCCACATGAACTCCTGGTTCTCCGACAGGCGCTTGGGGGTGATCAGCCGCATCAGCAGCGCTCGATGGTCGGTGTGCACCGGTGGATCCAACGTCGGCAGCTGGTCGCTCATGGGCAGCTCGTCGCGATGCGCCAGGATCAACTCGGTGAGGTCGTCGCCCTCCATGGGCACCGGGAACCCGGGGAAGGGGCCGGTGACGGCCAGGCAGGACGAGAAGCCCTCGGTGTCGTTGTACACCGACACCGCCTCCTCGTAGCCGGTGATCATCACCACGTCGTGGTGGGGCTCGCGCCGCACCGGGCACTCACCCCGCAGGGACTCGAAGTACGGGTACGGATCCACGAGCAGCTCATCACCCATGAAGAAGTCGATCGCATCGAAGTCGCTCACCCAGGACACCTTTCGCCAGGCCACACCGTCAGCCCGGCGGTCGAGAACATGGTTCTTCCTTTCCGCCAACCATCATGCCCGATCCGACCGGCGCCTGTTCCGTGACCTGAGATCTACGGTTGATCGGCGTCATCACCTGGCTGCGAAACCAGCACGTCGAGCCACCGGAGGACCGCATGCGAGCCGCTCTCGTCACCGCCTTCGACCGGGCGCCCATCTGCACCGACATCCCGACCCCGACCCCGACGAGCGAGACCGAGGTCCTGGTCGATGTCATCGCCGTCGGGCTGCATCCGCGGGTGCGCTCGCAGGCCAACGGGTCGCACTACACCAGCACCGACCAGCTGCCACTGGTCCCGGGCATCGACGGCGTGGGACGGGATCCCGACGGCCAGCTGCGCTACTTCATCCTGGCCGACACGACGATGGGGGCCATCGCCGAACAGACCGTGATCGACGTGCGCGCAGCATCGTGTTGGCTCCCGATGCCGACGCCATCTCGTTGGCCGCGGCCATGAACCCCGCCATGTCCTCGTGGGTGGCCCTGCGACGACGCATCGCCATGCCGCGCGGCGCCCGCGTCCTGGTGCTGGGGGCGACCGGCAACGCTGGCCGGCTGGCCATCCAGGTGGCCAAGCACCTGGGGGCGGCAACAGTCATCGCGGCGGGACGGGGATCGGACCGCCTGGACGCGCTGGCCGAGCTGGGTGCCGACCAGACGGTGTCGCTCGACGGCGACCCCGACGAGGTGGCGACGCGCGTCGGAGACGCCGCCGGCGAAGTCGACGTGGTGCTCGACTACCTGTGGGGTCAGCCTGCGGTGGACACGATGGTGGCCATGGCCCGCCATCGGGTCGACCGAGGCCGCTCGCTCAGCTGGGTCGAGATCGGCTCGGTGGCCGGACCCACCGCCGCCATCCCGTCGGCCGCGCTGCGAGCCGTGCGCCTGCAGATCGTGGGCAGCGGCCAGGGCTCGGTGCCCACCACCGACATCGTGGCCGAGCTCGATTCCCTGGCCGCGGAGATCACCCGGGGCACCTTCGACGTAGCCGCCGTGGCCGTGCCGCTGTCCGACGTCGAGCAGGCGTGGGACGACCGACGAAGCGATCAGCGCATCGTGGTGGTGCCCTGAGCGCTCGGGGTGACCCAACCCCTACCCGAGCGGGTCGACGCGGAGCCGGTTGAGCCGGGATCGGGCGATGTGCCACTCGCCGTCGTGGCGGACGTAATCCTCCACGTAGTGGCCGTAGCCCTGGATGCCCACCCGCTGGCCGGCCGCGCCCGAGGGCCACTCGACGTAGTCGGCCATGGCCCAGGTGCCGGCGGCGGTATCCGGGCCGGTGATCTCGATCTCGGGCATGTGGCCGTGGTGCACGGTGCGAGTGCCCTCCAGCGCCCCGCTCACCGAGGCCACGATGGCGTCGCGTCCTTCCACCACCATGTCGGCTTCCGGCACCTCGAGCACCGCGTCGGCCGCGAAGACGGCGCCGAACCCGTCCCAGTCCTTGGTGTCGAGGCTGCGGAAGTAGCGAGCCTTCAGGGTCTTGACCGCCTCGATGTCGAGCAGCCGCTGCATCCCGGCAGATGCGTCCTGGTCGGTCATGAGCCCTCCATCCGATCGAAGGCGGCCACCATGGCCTGCTGTCGTTCGTCGTACACCGGCCGGTGATCGCCGTGGGTGATGCAGTACGGCTCGTTCGCCTCCAGGTCGGCCAGCAGGTTGCGAACCGCCTCCTCGGGCATGACCAGATCGCCCTCCCCCAGCGGACGCTGAGCCAGCATGGTGGTCAGGTCCTCGTCCTGGTTGCCGCCGGTCTCGCTGGCGCTGGCCGGACGGGCGGCGGCGCTGCTCTCCAGGTGGCGGGTGATCATGCCGCCGGGGAACAGGATGGTCACGCCGATGCCCTCATCGGCCAGCTCGTAGCGCAGTGTCTCGCCGAAGCCCATCACCGCGAACTTGGTGGTCTGGTAGGCCGCCAGGCGCACGGCCGGGGCCAGCACGCTCGACGACGCCGTCAGCACGATCCGCCGCCAGCCCGCGGCGGCGCGGATGAGCGGCAGGAAGGCACGGACCGTCCGCACCGTCCCCAACACGTTCACGTCGAGCACCCAGCGCCAGTCGTCGTCGGTGAGCCGGTCGATGGCGCCGGTCTGCTGCACGCCCACGTTGGCGCACAACACGTCGCAGCGGCCCAGCGTGGCCCGGACGTGCTCGGCGGCCGCCATGAGGTCGTCGGCCTGGCCCACGTCGACCCGGCGCGCCGTGGTGGCCACACCGAGGTCGCGGGCCAACTCGGCCGCCACCTGCTGGGCGGCTGCCTCGTCGATGTCGAGCACGGCCACCGCCGCGCCGGCCTGGGCGAACACTCGACCCATGGCCGCGCCCAGACCCGAGCCGGCCCCCGTGATGACCGCCACCTTCCCCGACAGATCGACGGCCATCGGCGTCATCCGTTGTACGCGGTGGGGGTGCCCTCCAGGATGACGGTCTTGGACTCCAGGAAGGGCAGCAGGCCTTCGGTGCCGCCCTCCCGGCCGATCCCGGACTGCTTGAACCCGCCGAAGGCGATGCCGAAGTCGGTGCGGAAGGCGTTGTGGCCCACCGTCCCCGAGCGCAGCTGGCCGGCCACCTGGCGGGCCCGGTCGACATCGTCGGTGAACACCGAGGCGTTCAACCCGTAGATGGTGTCGTTGGCCAGGCGCACGGCGTCGGCCTCGTCCTCCGCCGGGATGACGGTCAGCACCGGTCCGAAGATCTCCTCCTGGGCGATGGTCGACGAGTTGTCCACATTGGCGAACACCGTCGGCTCGACGAACCAGCCCCGGTCCAGATGCGCGGGCCGGCCGCCGCCGGTGACCAGGGTGGCGCCGTCGGCGACACCCTGGGCCACATATCCCAACACCCGGTCGCGTTGGCGCTCGGCCACCAGCGGGCCCATTTGCGACTGGGGATCGAACGGATCCCCGACCCGGACGGTGGCGAAGCGGCCGGCCAGGGCCTCGACCAGTTCGTCGTGGCGCGAGCGCGACACGATCACCCGGGTGAGCGAAGAGCAGACCTGACCGGACAGGAAGCACTCGGCCTTGGCCAGCGTGCCGGCGGCCACGCCGAGGTCGATGTCGTCGAGGATCACCGCCGCCGACTTGCCTCCCAGCTCGAGGGTGCAACGGGCGATCCGCTCGCCGCAGATCGAGGCGATCCGACGACCGGCCAGGGTCGACCCGGTGAAGGTGATCTTGTCGACCCTCGGGTCGCGCACCAGCAGTTCGGACACCTCCCGATCGGCGGTGAGCACGTTGAGCACCCCGGGCGGAAGACCGATCGACTCGGCCACCTCGGCCACCACGTAGGCCTCCCCCGGGGCCTCGGGCGACGCTTTGAGCACCACCGTGCAGCCGGCGATGAGGGCCGGCGCCACCTTGTTGGCGATCAGCCCGATCGGCGCGTTCCACGGGATGATGGCGCCCACCACGCCGACGGGTTCGCGCACCAGCAGGCCGAACTGCCCCCCGGCAGTGGGCGTGGCCAGCTCCTCGAACGGGAACGTGTCGGCCAGCCCGGCGTAGTACTCGAAGGTCGACGCCGCACCCATGCCCGAGTACTGGGCGACCTTCTGGAGCACGCCCGACTGGCGGGGCCAGATCTCGCCCAGATCGTCGGCTCTGGCCATCAGGCCGGCGGCCAGGGCTCGCAGGAACTCGGCCCGCTCGGCGTGGGTGAGCCTCGGCCACGGACCCTGGTCGAAGGCGGCGCGCGCCGCGCCCACGGCCCGATCCATGTCCGGCGCCTGCGCTTCTGCCACCCGGAAGAACAGCTCCTCCGAGTTGGAGTCGACCACGTCGAACACCGAGCTCGACGAGGGCGACACCCACTCCCCACCGATGTAGAGCAGCTCGGCGTGATCGATCGGCACCCGCAGATCGCTCATGGATGACATCTGGCCTCCTCGGTCGGCACGCCTCCGACAGGCGGCACCGCTCGACATCATCGCAGCCTTCGTCGTTGTCGTGCGCCGAGGCCTGGCGGGCCCCACTGTCGGCCGGTGGGCTACTGGCCCAGGGCGCTGTCCAGCCAGGCCTGCCACCGTTCGGTGACCTGGTCGGCGTCGACATCGTCGGCGAAGAGGTGGATGCTCATGCCCACGGGTGCGCCGAAGGCGTTGCGGCCGAAGAAGCGATAGAGGCCGTCATCGGTGCGGACCCCCAGGAAGTTGTCGGTGGCGTAGTCGATGACCGCGTCCACGGGCTCGAGGCCGGCGGGGGTGATGGTGACCGCCTGGCCGACCGTGGCCGTGGCGGGCACACCGAGGGTCTGCTTGAAGCGCTCGAACCCGTCCGGCGACGCCGACGCGGCCGGAGCCTGCAGACCGCCCGGACCACCCCCGATGTAGGTGGCCGGCCGACCCTCGAAGTGCTCGAGGTACTGGCTCAGCGTGTGCAGGTAGAAGTCGGTGTGCTGACCCACGGCGTCGTATTGGGTGTCCCAATCGTCCACGAAGATGCCGCTGTGGGCGTAGCGCAGCCGCGTGGTGGAGCCGTCGACGGCCTCGATCTGGAAGTCGAGGGCGTTGAACCAGTCACCGCTCTCCTGACGAACGACGAAGTGATGCGGCGGGTCCCACACCGCCGCGTCGCGGCCATCGGCCGCGATCTCGTTGGGGAACAGCCAGGCCGAGTTGCCGGCCGTGGTGGCCACGGCGGCCCAGACCTGCTCGGGAGTGGCGGGGAGGGTGACCTCACGCTTGCATTCGAATGGACGGGACATGCTCATGCCTCCTCGGCATCGGTTGGGGGATCGACTCGGGACTCGGATCCTTCGGCGGCACGCTCGGGGCCGGGGCCGACCGCGTGCTTGGTGATGGTCGGATGCAGGGCCACGATGAGGCGGTGCTTGCGCCCGCCGGGCTCGGCGCCGGCGTGGTACCTGCCCACCAGCGACTCGACCGCCTCGGTCAGCTCGGCCACGAAGGCGGCGCGGTCGGCGGCGCGGGCAAAGGTGATCTCGGTGTCGATCCCGAAGCTGGCCAAGGGCTGACGGGCCTGGCGCGAACGGGTGAGGAGCACGCCGAGCTCCTGCACCATGCGACCGGCCAGGGCCAACAGCCACTGGGCCGACAACTGATCCGGGGCCCGATCGGGATCGGGGGCGACCGACGACAGCGCGGCCGGGGAGATGACGTAGGAGGCGGCGGTGGCCCGCATCACCCGCTCGGTCATGTTGCGCTTGCGCCGCTCCTCGACCAGCTCGACCAGACCGCAGTCCTCGAGGGCCCGGAGGTGGTAGTTGACCTTCTGGCGAGGCAACCCCAGCTTGGCCGCCAGGCTGGCGGCCGAGTCGGCTTCGACCAGCTCGGCCAGTATCCGAGCCCGCACCGGGTGCAACGACACTTCGGCCGTTCGGGCGTCCTCGATCACCGCGATCTCGTCCATGCCGGCATCCTCTTATGGACAGACTTTCTTGTCAAGACGAGATTTCCTATCCGTAGGATTGGCCCTCGGGACGGCGAGGCGAGCAGGCACTAGCGTTCGCCTCGACATAGGAGACTCGAGCGTCGAACGGGCGGAGGGACCCATGGACCTACCTGAGATCGTCGCCACGTATGGCGACGCCTGGAACGAGACCGACGAGACCAAGCGGGCGGCTCTGCTGGCGCGCGCCTTCGCCGACGATGGCACCTATCAGGATCCGCTGGGCGCCGCCAACAGCCGCGACGAGCTGGTGGCCCACATCGGCGGGTTCCACGCCACCATGCCCGGCCAGGTCATCGACATGTCCAGCGCGGTGGACGCCCACGACGAGGTCTTCCGCTTCGCCTGGGTGATGCGAAACGGCTCCGAGGTCACCATGGAAGGCATGGATTTCGGCGAGGTGGCCCCGGACGGTCGCATCCGACGCATCGTCGGCTTCTTCGGCCCGTTTCCCGCCCTGGAGGCCTGAGCAGGTACCCGTTTCGCTCAGTCCCGCAGGCGCATGCCCCGGCTGTCCCTGCCCACGGCACCGCCGACTTCTCTAGGATCGATCGGGCTTGAGCGACCTGCAGGACCTGATCGACGAGGGATATTCGGCGCTACGCGTCGGTGACAGCGCGGGGCACGACGCGCCTTCGACTCGGCGCTGGTCGCTGACCGGTCGGGAGCCGGTCTCGAGGGCTTGGCCCGAGCCGCCTACCTGGACCATGAGTACGTGGAGGCGGTCGAGCTCTGGGGTTCCGCCTACGAGGCGTACCGCCGCGACGGCGACGGCGTCGGGGGCATCCGTGTGGCCCGGACCCTGGCGTACATGTACCTGTCCGTCTTCGGGGATCGGGCGGTGATGCAGGGCTGGTTCGCCCGCGCCGTGTCTCTGCTCGCCGAGGAGGGACCCTGCCCCGAGACCGGGTGGGTGTCGCTCAACCAGGGCATGTTCGAGTCGGACCCGGAGGTCAAGGAGCAGCGCTTCCGACACGCGCTGGCCCATGCGCGGGAAACGGGTGACTCGTCGCTCGAGTTCGCCACGCTCGCCTATCTCGGGGCCGGTCTCGTGCACGACGACCGCGTCGACGAGGGCATGCTCTTGCTCGACGAGGCGCTTGGCCGCAGTGGCGGGACGCGACGTCGATGACTTCGCCATCGTCGAGGAGATCTTCTGTCAACTCTTCTCCGCGTGCGAATACGCGCACGATGTCGACCGGGCCGACCAGTGGATCCGGGTCGGAGCGGACATCGCCACCCGTCGAAACCTGCCGGCGGTGGCGGCGTTCTGCCAGACGCACTACGGCGGGTTGCTCACCGCCGCCGGACGTTGGAGCGAAGCCGATGCGGCCCTCAGCGACGCCGTGCGGATCTGGGGTCTCGGACACAGCTCGCTTCGTCCGGGGGCACTGGTGCGCCTGGCCGAGCTACGCGTTCGACAGGGTCGCTTCGAAGAGGCCGAGCAGCTCCTGGAGGGCCTCGACGGAGACACCGAGGCGGCACGACCATTGGCCGTCACCCACCTGGAGCGAGGTCGGCCCGACCGCGCCGTGGCCGTGCTCGAGCGGGCGCTGGATGGGATCGATCCCACCAGCAGCGCGGCGGGGCCGCTGTGGGCCAGGCTCGTCGATGCTCACATCGCCAGAGGCGACCACGAGCAGGCCGCGGCCGCGGTCGACGAGTTGGTCGGCTGCGCCAACAGACAACCTGGGTCCTACCTGCGGGCCACCGCGGCGATGGCGCGGGGCCGGCTCTGCGTGGCCGAGACGACGGGCGATCCCTGCGGGTGCCTGCGCGAGGCGCTGTCGGGCTTCGTGCTGGCTCGCACGCCCATGGAGCTCGCACAGGCGCGCTTCGAGCTGGCCAAGGCGCTGGCCGTCGATCAACCCGAGGGCGCCCTGGTCGAGGCCCGTGCCGCACTCGAAGGGTTCGAACGGCTGCCTGCGTCCCGCCAAGCCGATGCCGTGGCGCCCTCATGCGATCGCTGGGGTCACACGGGCGCCAGACGCCACGCACCTCGGGTGTGCTCACCAAGCGCGAAGCCGAGGTGCTCGACCTGCTCGGGCACGGCCTCACCAACCCGGAGATCGCCGATCGCCTCTACATCAGTCGCAAGACGGTGGAGCACCACGTGAGCCGGCTGCTGGCCAAGTTGGGTCTGCGGAGCCGGGCCGAGGCGGCCGTGTACGCCACGAAGGCAAAACCAGCCGACATGTAGGTGACCTCCCCGATGTGCCCGATCGGTGCAGGGCTCATGGTGGAGCCATGTTCGACCGGAACCTGGGAGGTTCTCCATGCCTGATCCCTACGACGTGATCGTCGTCGGCGCCCGCTGCGCCGGCTCCCCCACCGCCATGCTGCTCGCCCGCCAGGGCCATCGGGTGCTGGTGGTGGACCGCGCCACCTTCCCCAGCGACACGGTCTCCACCCACTTCATCCACGCGCCGGGAGTGGATGCGCTGCGACGCTGGGGCATCCTCGACGACGTCATCGCGACTCGGGCTGCCCGGCGGTCGACACGTACTCGTTCGATTTCGGGCCGATCACACTCTCGGGGACACCGCTCCCGGCCGGTGGGAGCTCGACGGCCTACGCCCCTCGCCGGACCGTGCTCGACACGCTTCTCGTGGACGCCGCCAGCCGACGCCGGGGCGGAGGTCCGCGAAGGCTTCACGGTCGACGAGATCCTCGTCGAGGACGGTCGTGTCCAGGGGATCCGCGGCCGCGACCGTGACGGCCGAGCGGTCACCGAGCAGGCCCGGGTGGTCATCGGGGCCGACGGCGCGAACTCCCGGGTGGCGAAGGCCGTCGCCCCCGAGCAGTACCACGACAAGCCGATCCTGCAGGCCGGGCTTCTACAGCTACTTCGCCGATCTCCCGGTGAACGGTTTCGAGATCACGATCCGCCCCGATCGGGGATGGGCCGCGCTTCCGACCAACGACGGCCTCACCCTGGTCGTGGTGGGCTGGCCCTACGCCGAGAACCTGGCCAACCGGGCCGACGTGGAAGGCAACTTCCTCAAGACCCTCGAGCTCTCCCCCGCCTTCGCCGAGCGTGTCCGCGCCGCGACTCGCGTGGACCGCTTCCACGGAAGTCCGGTACCCAACTTCTTCCGCAAGCCCTATGGACCCGGCTGGGCCCTGGTCGGCGACGCCGGCTACACCAAGGACCCGATCACCGCCCAGGGGATCACCAACGCTTTCCGTGACGCCGAGCTCTGCGCGGCCGCGCTCGCACGCCAGCTTCGCCGAGGACCAGACTTTCGATGACGCCATGGCCGACTACCAGGCCCGGCGCGACGAGCACTCGATGCCCATGTACGAGTTCACCACCCAGATGGCGACGCTCGAACCGCCACCCCCGGAGATGCAGCAGCTCCTGGGCGCCATCCACGGCAACCAGCCGGCTATGGACGCGTTCGTGAGCATCACCGCCGGAACCCTCTCCCCCCAGGAGTTCTTCGACCCGGCCCAGCTCGCCCCCCTCATGGCGCCATCGCCTCTGAGCTCGTGAGCAGGCCTGGGTGCAACAGCCGCTTCCGCCCGAGACGCTCGAAGCCGGGCTTCGGGCGGAGGTGGGTCTGCGTGGGCGATGGAGGACTCGAACCGCGGACGCGGTGCCGTGTGAAAGCCTTCGTGGCAGTCCCCTGAGCAGCCAACCGTCCGAGGCCTGGTGATGGGATCCGAGGGAGCAGGCGCGGTCCAGCCCGGCCCCCGAGCCGAACATGGTGGCAAGATCGGGCACTTCCGCAGCGACGAGGCGCGCGACCGGTTCATGACCGCGTACGACACCGCCTTGGCGTCATGGCCGAACCCGCCCGACCACATCGATGTCGAGACCCCATACGGAGGGACCCATGTCCTGTCGTGTGGCCCGCAAACGGGTACACCTATCGTCCTGTTGCATGGCGTGGCGGTGTCGTCGCCGTCCTGGTTCGCCAGCATCGGCGCCCTGAGCCAAGCCCACCGGGTCTTGGCCGTCGACGCGATCGGTGGCGCCGGCCGCAGCACGCAGACCGCGCCACTCCGCACCGGTGACGACATGAGCCGATGGCTCGACGAGGTGCTCACCGCGCTCGGTCTCGACGACGTTCACCTGATCGGACTCTCCTACGGCGGGTGGCTCGCGCTCAATCAAGCGACTCGATCGTCTGGTCGCCTGGTCAGCGTCATCGCGGTCGACCCCATCGGCGCCATCGGAAGGCCCTCGGCCATCTTCATCCTCAAGATCGTGCCGGACAGCGTGCTCGCCCTGGCCAAGTCCGAGCGGGCAATTCATCGGCTCCTGCGGCGCCTCAACAACGGCGCCCCGGTCGAACCACCACTGCTCGATCTCTGCGTGACGGGGCTCCGAGGCTACGTGGGCAAGCAGCCCTACCCCAAACGTCTGACCGACGATGAGCTTCAAGCGATTCACACGCCGACGATGATCCTGTTCGGAGAGAAGAGCCCCGTGAACAAGGTCGACCGCGCCGTGGCGCGATCTCGCCATCTCATCAGCGCCGTCGCGACCCAGGTCGCCCTGGACGCCGGGCACATGCTGCCGGTGGAACAACCGACGTTCTTCACCAGCCGGGTACTCGAATTCATCGACGAGATCGACCGGCGATCCCCGGGGACGACGCCCGAAGGATCGGGCGATCCCGGGTGAGCGACTCCCTCGACGGACCTTGGGGTTGACTATAGATAGCCATTCTGTTAAATAACCAAGGTATGAAGTATCGATCCGCAGGGACGGCGACGATGACCATCACGGCCCCGGATCGGTTCGACGTCGTCTTCGCCGCCTTGTCGGATCCCACCCGGCGCTCGATCGTGCGTCGGCTGGCCGACGGTGAAGCGACCGTGCTCGAGTTGGCCGAACCGTTCCCGATCAGCCTCCCAGCCATCTCCCGTCATCTGAAGGTGCTCGAACAGGCGGGTCTGATCAGTCGCGGCCGGGATGGGCAACGGCGGCCATGCCAGCTGCGACCGGAGCCGCTGCTCGAGATCGCTACCTGGGCCGAGCACACCCGAGCGGCCTGGGAGCAACGCCTCGACCGACTCGATGCGCACCTCCAGCCCACGTCTGACCGCACCGCATCCGCATCGACGTCGGAGAATCCATGAGCAACACCCCCGCCGTAACTCCGTCCGACGACCGGCGCTCCCGACCGGGAGATCGTCCTCGTTCGAGTTCTTGACGCCACCCGCCAAGCGGTGTTCGCGGCGTGGACCGATGCCGATGCCTTCTGCCAGTGGTTCGGCCCCGATGGGTTCACCTGCACCGTGCGAGAGATGGATGTGCGCCCGGGCGGCCGAGCCTGCTTCGACATGGTTTCCCCAGACGGCACCGTGTTCACGAATCGCTTCGACTACCTCGAGGTCGTCCCAGACGAGAGGCTGGTGCTCGATCACGGCTCCGACATCGACGATGACCCCGGGCGCTTCCGAGTGACGCTCACCTTCGTCGAACAAGCCGACGGAAAGACGGAGCTGACGCTGCGGCAGCTCCACCCGACCGTCGAGCAGCGAGAGGCAAAGATCGGCCTCGGCGCGGTCGAGCTCGGGCGCCAGACCATGCAGAAGCTCGCCCGCCATCTCGGGGCCACCTAGAGCCCGCAGCCGCGGAAGTCTCGCCTGTGACCGCCCAACCCCTCTGACCGACCACCCGCCAACCGAAGGAGCCGCCATGTCGCGCGTCCGCATCCACAACTTCTCGATCTCCCTCGACGGGTTCGCCACCGGTGAGGGGCAGACCCTCGAGACGCCGTTCGGCCACGCCGGCCAGCGGCTCCACGAGTGGATGTTCGCCACTCGGTTCGCCCGCCGCGAGATCCTCGGCGAGTCGGGCGGCACCGAGGGGGTCGATGACGCCATGGCCGAGCAGCACGGACCCGGGATCGGCGCGGAGATCATGGGCGCGAACAAGTTCGGCCCTCCGGGGTGGCAGGACGACCCTGAGTGGCGCGGGTGGTGGGGCGACAACCCGCCGTTCCACACGCCGACCTACGTCCTGACCCACCGGGCGCACCCGTCGCTGGAGATGGAGGGTGGTACGACGTTCCACTTCCTCGACGCCGCGCCCGCGGATGCCCTCGAGGTGGCGCGCGAGGCGGCCGCCGGTCAGGACGTCCGCATCGGCGGGGGGCCGACCATGATGCGCGCCTTCCTCGCCGCCGGCCTGGTCGACCACCTGCACGTGGTGGTGGTGCCGATCCTGCTCGGCCGCGGTGTTCGTCTGTGGGACGGCCTGGAGGGGTTGGAGCAGCAGTACGACGTGGAGGCAGTCTCGACGCCGGGCGGCGTCACCCACCTCACGTTCACCCGATGACCGCAGGGGCGGGCCTCGAGGTCTCGGGCTAGAGCGTCGGGTCTACGGGCTCGCTCTCGAGGGCCAGGACCCCGAAGGCGCACTGGTGGACCCGGTGCAGCGGTTCGCCAGCCACGAATCGTCGAGCGCCTCGATGCCGAGGGCGAACTCACGGGCGGCCAGCGCGCACGTGTGTCCGAGGCCTCGTGAGCGGAGCTGGTCGAGGTTCTGCGCCGTCGTGTACTCGGGGCCGTAGATGATGCGCTGGCGTCGGACGAGACCGATGCTGTCCACCTCGACGGTCAGCGCGACCGCGCAGCGATCTGGGTCGGCACACCTCGCCCCATCGGTCAGCCGTCGTGTCAGCGTCGTTCCCAGCTACTGCGGGTCTGCGGCCGCCTTCGCCGCCAGCCAAGCCTCGAGCATCGTCCCGAAGTTCGCCGGGTTGTAGATGTCCTCCTCGCGCGAGAACAGCCCGTCGCCGGCGTAGTCGATCCGCGTCCAGTTCGTGGCCGAGTGCTCGCTGCCGTCGCCCGGGTCGGCCATGTGGGTGCGAGCACAGAAGACCACCCGAGCGTTCTCTTCGTCGTACAGCACCCAGTCGTGGGAGTAGCGAACCATCTGATCGTTCGGATACGCCTTCATGAGCGGGACGATCCACTGGCGGACGGCCTCGCGCCCGTGCATCTCACCGAAGACGTGCTCGACGTAGACGCAGTCCTCGGTGAAGAGGTCGGCGAAGGCGTCATAGTCCGCGGACGCGCCGCATTCGTCACTCACCCGTTTGAAGTTCTCGTACGCGTCGCGGATCTCGTCCAGCCCGAACGTGGTCATGGGTTCTCCTTTCATTGGGGTGCATTGGTCGGTGGGAGCGCCGTCGCCGGCGGGAGTCGGTACGGGCGCCCACGCTCAGCAGAAGTCGGAGCCACCGTCGACATTGATGTTCGCCCCCGTCATGTAGGTGTTTCGCCGTGACGCAGCGAAGGCGATGACCGGGCCGATCTCGTTCGGGTCACCGGCCCGGGGCAGATGCGCCGGGTGACCGAAGTGCTCCTCGATCCCCGCCATGATGGCGTAGAGGTCGTCGGGGTCGATGCCCACACCCGCGGCCCACCCCTTGAGCGTCTCGGTGGCGAAGCTGCCGGGCGACACCGTGTTGACCAGGATCTCGTCGGGAGCCAGCAGCTGCGACAGGTTCTTGGTGACACTGGTGACGATCGCCTTCGACGCCGTATAGGCCACCAGGCCGGTGCTCTGGCGCTTCGTCGAGTGCGCGGACACGTTCACGATGCGAGCCCACTCCGCCGCTCGGAGCAGCGGGATGGCTTCACGGATGCAGCGGATCATGCCCATGGCGCCGAGGTCGATCGTCTCGGTCCAGTCGCGGTCAGTCAGGTGCTCGAAGTCACCGAGCCCGGCCGGGCCGGTGGCGTTCACCAGGATGTTGAGCCGGCCATCCCATCGATCGCGCACCTCGGCGAACGCCGCCTCGACCTCCACCGGTTTGGTGATGTCGGCACGCAGGCCCACGGCGTCAGGTGCGCCCAGCTCGAGCAGGCGCTCGACCGTGTTGTGCAGATCGGCCTCGGTGCGGGCGAGCACGCCCACACTGGCGCCGTCAACGGCGAAGCACTCCGCCGCCGCCCGGCCCATCCCCTGGGTGCCGCCCTGCACCACCGCGGTGGCGCCCGCTAGCCCCAAATCCATAACGCCCCCCCAGAAATCGCCCGGCTCGAAAGAGAAACCAGCAATTGCCCGAACTATAACTCACGCTTCTGAACTCGGGTTCACCGCCGCGTCCCTGACCGCGCCCCTGCCCCGCCCAGCGATGGCATCCTGCGACATCCCTGGGGTTATGAGGGGCCTCCCGCGGAAGACGGCGGACGCAAACCTCGGGCCAACGTCGTCTGACCCACCTCGATGATGTAGCCGTCGGGATCGCGTAGGTAGCAGCGCATCTCGGTTGCGTGCTCCTTGGGTGGCGTCAGGAAGTTCGCGCCTCGAGCACTCCACTCGGCGTACACGGCGTGGATGTCCGCCACCCGGATGTTGAGGAAGCTGCTCACCCGGTCGGGGTCGGGCGGCGTCTCCAGCGTCACGCTCGGTTTGTCGTCCGTCGGACCGCCGCCGATGTTGATGATGATCCAGCTGTTGGCCAGCGCGACGTAGGTCACGTCGTCCTTCGCCTCGCCAGAGATGACGGTCGTTCCCCCCAGCACGTCGGTGTAGAAGCGGCGGGAACGCTCGACATCGTCTGAGACGATGAAGTGAGCCAACACGATCTCCGCGTCGAAGTCGCTCACGATGACCTCCCTTCGTCGGAACAGAACCATCTTCTCGCCGCGCCGGGCCACGTGCTCAAGGCCCGTGGGTGACGTTCCATTTGCTGACGGCGTTGGTCCAGACGCTGGGATCGGTTGTGATCTTGAAGCAGGAGGGCAGGGTGACCGGATAATTCCCCGGACCCAGCCAGACCATCGTGTTGTTCGAGCACTGCAGTGGGTACGGGTGCCAGACACCCGTGGTGGGGTCCTGGTAGTAGGGCAGCCCCATGTTGGAGATCTGGCTCGTGGAGTCGGCCATGAAGATGGTGTTGCGCACGACCAGGCTCGGGCCCCGACCCTCGGTGGCCAGGGGGCCGGCGAACTTGAAGAACCCGGCGTGTCCAGGGGCAGGGCCATTGCTCACAGTGGGCATGTCGCCCAGACGGATGAGGTCGTTGGTGATGGTCATGGTGTTGGCTCGTCCATCCACCGTGCTACCGGCGAACCCCATGGCGCTGATGGCGCTGTAGCAACCGTCGAGCAGGCTGTCGTCGAGCAGGCCGCTGTTCATCTGGTCGTTCTGGATGCAGTCGTCGTGGATGTCGGTGAGCCGAACGCCCCGGACGATCCAGTCGTGCGCCGACGCCTCGAAGTCGAGCCCGTCGCCCTCGTTGGTCACCCGGGTGCCGATGATCTGGAACGACGGCTCGAAGGTCTCGACACCGGTTCGGTCATGCCAGACCGACCAGGGAGTCGTGTCGGGCGCCGACGTGAAGACCGAGCCGCCGACCAGGCACATGTTGGAGCGCGTGTCGCCCACCAGGTCCCTGATCACCATGGGGTAAGCCACGGTGGTACCGGCCCACGTGCCCTGGCGCGCATCGATGGTGGCGTTGGCCGAGAGTGGAGCCTTGTCGCCGTCCAGCCTGGGCTGGGCCCCCGAGAAGGTCACGATCGTCGGGCGGGTGAGGCACGACCCCGTGGCAGTGACGGTCGGTGTGCACGCCACCGAGCTCGCGGCCAGTGCACTGAACGCGACCACCGCCACCAACAACCGTCGCACGTTGTGCCATTCCTTGAATCGGACGTCCCGAGCCTTGATCAAGCCCTGGTTCGCCCGGGAGCGATACTACACAGAGTGGGCGACTCACGCCAGTAGGTGGTCGCGTCGACCGAGGCGCCCGCCCGTCGAGAAGCTGGTGAGGGCCTACAGGCTCCCCGTCCGCCGGTGCCCTCGGCCACCTCGACATCGGACCAGAGCACTGGCTGGTCAGTGGGACTTCCGGAGTGGGCGATAGAGGACTCGAACCTCTGACCTCTGCCGTGTGAAGGCAGCGCTCTAACCAACTGAGCTAATCGCCCCGATGCGAACGGGCACTCTAGCCGCTGGTCGCCGTGGCCCTCACCTCCGATACCTGATCACTCGATCCACTCGAGATCGTCGCCGGGGCGCAGGCGGTAGCCTTCGTGCGGACCGGCCGGACATCCCCTCGGTGGAGCATTGATCCGCGACCCCGCCCAGCTGCGAACGGGGAGCGTGGGAGGGACGCTCGCAATGGACATACCGACGCTCGCGGCCAACGCCGAACGGCTGTTGGCCCACCGGCTCTGTGCCGGCGACGAGAGCGCACTGGCCGACGCCTACGGGCAGTTCAGCTCCTTCGTGTTCAGCCTGGCCCTGCGGGTGATCGGCGACCGCAGCGCGGCCGAGGACATCACCCAGGACGTGTTCGTCGGCCTGTGGAACCAGCCCGACCGGTTCGATCCCCGCCGCGGCTCGCTGCGCTCCTACCTGGGCACCCTCACCCACCGCCGCGCCGTCGACCTGATCCGGCGCGAGGAGGCCCGCCGCCGCCGCGAGACCAAGACCTCCCACGAACCGGTGATCACCGCCGCCGTCGACGACCTGGCCCTGTTGGGGCTCACCGCCGACGCCGTGCGCGCCGCGGTCGCCTCGCTCCCCGACGCCCAGCGCCAAGCCGTGGAGCTCGCCTACTTCGGCGGCCACACCTATCGCCAGGTGGCCGACGCCCTGGGCATCCCCGAAGGGACGGCCAAGTCCCGCCTTCGGCTGGCCCTGGCCCGCATCGCCGAGACCGTGAACACCGACCTGAGCGAGCAGTCGGCATGACCGATCACGAAGCCGTCCAGTCCCTGCTCGCCCCCTACGCCCTCGATGCGGTGGACGTGGACGAGGTGCTCGAGATCGAGGCCCACCTCGACACTTGCCCCGAGTGCGTCGCCACCCTGGCCGAGCTGCGCGAGACCGTCGTCCTGCTGGCCGCGCTACCCGAGGCCATCCGGGCCGACCGTCCCGATCCTGCTCTGGCCTCGCGCACCATGGCGGCCGCCCTGGCCCACCGACCCGCCCGTCCGGTGGCGTTCGCCCCGGCCGACATCCACCTGATCGAATCCTCACGCCTGGTGGCGCTGCTGGCCACGCTGGCTCCAGCTCAGTGGTCCGTCACCGTCGGCGCCGCCTTCCCCGACTGGACCGCGCAGGACCTGGTCGCCCACCTGGCCGCCTCCGAGTCCCTGCTGGCCGAGCTGCTCGGCACGCCGGCCTTCACCCCCGAGGTGGCCGACCAGCCCACACCCCGGGCCTACGCCGCCGTCGATCGGCACCGCTCGCTGGCCCCGGCCCAGACCATGGCCGAGCTGGAGACGGCCTACGGGTTGGTGCAGGCGGCCGCCCTCGATCTGGGTGACGACGCCGGCGCCCACACGGTCCTCTGGTTCGGATTGGAGCTCACCCTCGACGACGTCCTCATCCAGCGCGCCTTCGAGATCTGGACGCACGCCGACGACATCCGCCGCGCCCTCGAACTGCCGCTGCTCCCGCCGCCGCCGCCGTCGCTGGCCCTCATGAGCGCCACCGGGGTCGAGGCCATCCCCTTCCTGCTGGCTGCCACCGGCGTCGCCGCCGAAGGTCGCACCGCCCGCCTCATCCTCGATGGCGCCGGGGGCGCCGCCTACGACATCGACCTGAGCCTCGAGCCGAGCCCGGCCACCGTCTCCGGTACCCACGTCGATGCCCCCGACGTGTCCCTCGAGCTCGACCTGGTCGACTTCTGCCGGAGCCTGGCCGATCGGCTCCCCGCCGATGAGCTGCGCTACCAGGTCACCGGAGACCGGGCGCTGGCCGCGGCGCTGGTATCCGCCCTGCCCGGCCTGGCCGTCCTCTGACCAACCCTCCCGCGCTTCCTGTCAGCTCAGCGACCCATAGGAGGTCGCTGAGATGACAGGTTCCGCCACGAGCGTCAACCGATCGGCGCCACCTGGTCGAGGTCGAGCAGGTCCTCCAGGGCGGCCAGGGTCCGTAGCACGGCCACGTCCGCGTGCTGCGGACCGACCACCTGGAGCCCCACCGGCATGCCATCGGCGGTGAACCCCGAGCACACCGAGCCGGCCGGGTTGCGGGTCAGGTTGAAGGCCCCGGTGAACGGCGCCCAGAACGGCGTCTCCACCCCGTTGATCACCCCCTGATGACCCACCCGAGCCGTCTGGCCGGCCACCACCGGACACAGCAGGATCGGGGCGTCGGCGAACAGCGCCACCAAGTCCAGGTTGTGCTGGTGGATGGCGTCGTTGGCCTGGACGAACTCCACCGCACTGACCCCCTGACCATGGTCGATCTGCTGGCGCAGACCCGGGTCGATCCGGTCCCACTCGTCGGTGTCGCGCAGATGGCCCTGCGTGCGATCACTGAAGACCGTCCACATCGTGAACCAGTCGGCCAGCGGATCGGAGCGGAACACCTGCTCCACCTCGACCACCTCGGTGCCCACCTGGCTCAGCCGGGCCACCGCCGACGCGCACACCTCGGCGATCTCGGTGTCCACCTCCCATCCCCACGACGGCGCCCACACCACCCGGTTGGGCAGCCCGAGGCCGTCCAGGGCGCCGGCCCACGGCCACTGCGGCGGGGGCAGTGAGAACGGGTCGGTGGGATCGGGACCCACGCACACATCGAGGGCGTAGACCAGGTCTCGGATGCGACGGGTCATCGGACCCCGCACGCTCAACCCGACCGTGCCCGGCGCTCGCACCCCACCGATCGGGATGCGCCCGTGGGAGGGCTTGAGACCGGTCAGCCCACACAGCGCGGCCGGGATGCGGATGGACCCGCCCCCGTCGCTGCCCGTGGCCAGGGGCACCATCCCCGAGGCCAGCGCGGCGGCCGAGCCGCCCGACGACCCGCCCGGTGACCGCTGCGGATCCCAGGGGTTGCGGGTGGGACCGTGGGCCAGGCTGGTGGTGTCGCCCTGGAAGCCGAACTCAGGCGTGGCGGTCTTGCCCAGCACCACGCAACCGGCGGCGCGCAGGCGTGCGACCAACGGTGAGTCGGCCGGCGCCGGAGGATCCTGGGCGTGCAGCAACGACCCGAAGCCGGTGGTGAAGCCGGCCGCGTCCTCCAGGTCCTTGACCCCGATGGGGATGCCGGCCAGGGGACCTACGTCCTGGCCCGACGCCACCCGGGCATCGATGGCGGCCGCCTCGGCCAGCGCCCGCTCGCCGTCCACCACCACCCAGGCGTTCAGCTGCGGATCCAGCGCGGCGATGCGCGCCAACGCGTGGGTGACCAACTCGACCGCCGGGTGCGCGCCGGTGGCCACGCCGTCAGCCAGGTCCGCCAGGCCGGTGTGTCGCAGGTCCATCCGCGGAGACTAGCGGCGCGCCGTGCGCCCGGCCCGGGCCGCCACCGACCCGCCCGTCACGACGACGTGAGGCACAACGACAGGTCCTGCGCCACCAGCGCCACGGTGTAGGTGCCGGTCGGGCACGGTCGCGGGTAGTCGGTGGTCGAGGCCACCGTGCCCGAGTGCGGCTGATCGCAAGGCACCACCACAGCGGTGGGGCCCGCGGTGACGGCCACACACGACCCCACCGCATAGTCGCTCGCCACGTTCGGCGAGGTGGTGGTCCCCGTCGGCGCGGGATGCCCGTGGGACGCGTAGGCCGTGACCGTCACCGCCAGCACAGCGACAGCCAGGATGATGACCACCCCCGCCCAGCGCCAACCCCGACGCCCGCCGTCGCCCACCGGTCCCAGTCGAGGGTCGACCAGGTGGTCGTCGAAGGAGGGCGGTCGGGTTCGTTCGGAAGGGGGCGATGCGCCCGGGCGCGACCGCGGAGTCGATCGGATCGGCGTCGCCCCAGCCGCCAGTCGGGCGTCATAGGTGGCGCGCTCGGTGGGATCGCCCAGCACCTCCCAGGCCGCGTTGATGTCGCGGATGTGGCGGTCCGCCTCGCCGCGGGCCTCCTGGCTGAGGTCGTGGCGTTGATCCGGGTGCCAACGCCGGGCCGCCCGCGTGTAGGCGCGCTTGACCTCGTCGTGGCTGGCGTCAGCACCGACGCCGAGGATCTCGTAATAGGTCGCCGTGGGGGCCTTTGCCGAGCCGCCCCGGGATCAGACGACGGCGCGGCGCCGGCGGGTGGCCAGCACCAGCAGACCACCGACGGCCACCAGGCTGAGGCCAGCCTTGACCCACTCACCTGAGTTGGTGCCGGTGACTGGCAGCGTGCCGGAGCCCTGAGCCACGGTGGCGGCGGACACGGCGCAGGGGCCGGTGGCCACGTCGAGCGTGGCGGTCAGATCGACCGAGCCGGTCATGGCGTGCAGGGTGTACTGACCGGAGGTGAGCGTGGAGGGCAGGGGCAGGCTGCCGGTCAGGAAGTCACCATCGGCGTTGGCCGTCGTCGTGCCCAACGTGATGCCGTTGACTGAGATCGTGACCACCGATGAGGCGGGGACACCCGAACCCTCGACCGTGATGTTGCCACCGACGGGGCTGCAACCCGGGTCGACGATGATGCCCGGCTGCCCCGGCACGTACTGCGCGCCGGCCGACGTCGCCAACATGGCGGTCGCAGCGAGTGCCGCGAACACCATGGCACCGAGTACGAGCATTCGTCGGATCACAGCACTCCTCCGCCGGTTGGGGCAGATACGCAGTCGGATATGAGTTGGGCCACAGTCTGCCTCATTTCTCGTGCCATGTCGACCATTGTCGGCCGAGCCGCCCTGACTTCGACCCATTCACCCGAACCACCTCGCGCCCCGCTCGGACCCGTCAACGGCGCTCGAAGCGGACATGGGCGGTCAGGTCGCGGCCAGATTCGTTGACCATCGTGGCCCGGCTGCCGTCGAGTTGGGCGAACAGCCCCTTGGCCTGCGACACCAGCCACGGCCCACGGGGCGTGAGGGTCACCTGCACCTGATCAGGGTTCACCATGGGCTGCACGCCGATGCCCAGCTGGTAGTCCAGGCCCCCGCCCACCACACCACCCAGATCGAGCGTCACCGTCACCGTCTGGCCGGAACCAACGGTCAGATATTGAGAGTACACGTGATACCCGAACTCGAGTTGAGACTCGAACGGCTGATGGACCCCATCCACCGACGACGATTCGAGCTGGAGCGGGGTGTAGAACGACAGGTACGTCCGGTTGGTGCCCAACGGGAGCCCCTGGCCGTTGCTGCCGATGACCCCGTCGGGCAGACCGCTCGAAGGGCGCGTCGTTGCGGAGGGTGATGGTCGCCTTGGCCTCGACCCCGCCGGTGCTCGGGTCGTAGCTGGCCTGGTAGTCGATGGTCCGATGCATCCACACGTCGGTCTTGTTGTTGGCCGAGTTCTGCCCCGTCAAGCCGAAGAAGTCCTGGTCGGGCCGCTCCCGGGGATACGCACCGGTGGCTCCCAACCGGGTGAACAACGCCTCCTCGGATCCCCGGAAGCT
Source organism: uncultured Microthrixaceae bacterium (assembly GCA_963740985.1). Lineage (GTDB taxonomy): Bacteria > Actinomycetota > Acidimicrobiia > Acidimicrobiales > Acidimicrobilacustridaceae > UBA4742. The sequence continues at coordinate 4,811,715 of CAVUGJ010000002.1, read as the reverse complement.
GGTGAACATCAGATGATGACCGCTGACCTGGGGACCCAGCACCGAGGCGATCTGGTCGGGACCCGGGATCGTCCCCTTGGTCAGCTTGTCGAAGGTCTCGCGCGAGGCCTGGTCCAGGAAGTCCACCCGGTCGGTCTTGCCCGGGAAGTCGGTGTACTGGTCCGACACCAGCTCCTGCGCCGCGTTGGCGGCGGTCAGCTGGGGTCCGCCGGTGACGTCGATGGGACCGGTGAAGCGCAGCAGGGCGGCCAGGCCGTAGGGGTCCACCACCAACACCCCGTCGATCTTGTCGCCGCCCATGTCGGGGAAGGGGCCGCTGTAGAGCTGGCTGATCACCTGGGCCACGTCGGGCAGGTCTGGCGACAGGGTCACGTCCTGGAAGTAGGTGCCCACCTTGAACCGGCTGTAGCGGGCGGCGTAGTCGGCCGGGCTGGTCACCACCCGCTGGGCCGCGCCGGGCTTGTCGTTGAGCTCCGCCACCCGGCCGGACCGGCTCATGGTCAGGCGCCCGTTGGTGGCGGTGAGCTCGGCCCAGTTCCCCATGAAGCCGTTCAATCCCCTGGACTCGGCCTCGGTGGTGAAGGCCACGAAGTAGTGGCGGGTGCCGTCGCCCCCCAACATCGCCGGAGCTACGGCCACCGCTTGCTGGGCCACCTGGGCCTGCGGGACGGTCTGGGCCACGTCGGTGCGGAAGTTGTCGACCGCGCCGCGAACGGGCCCGACCAGCCAGGGTGAGCGGACGGCGTCGAGGCGGGTGGCGGCGCGCGCCAGGGCGCGGTTGACGGCCACCAGCGGCGCGTTGAGCTGGCGCAGTCGAGGCACGTCGATCTGGCCCTGTACATAGCGCAGCTGGTGGTAGTCGGCCTTGGCTGCCACCAATGCGCCGGCGGCGGCCACGTCGTGGCCCTGGTGCGATGCGCTGGACAGGGCGTCGAGCTGCTGGGACACGAACGGGACCAGATGGGCCGGCACCGTCCACCAGCCGCCCAGCACGTCGTGGGCGTCACCCAACGAGTCCGAGGCGTTGGACAACAGGATCGCCGCGGGCTGACCCCGACCTTGGCGGAGGGCTTCGAGGCCGCTCTTGGCGGACTTCGAGCCACTGGACAGGTCGTGGAACGAGATCCACACGGCCAGGGCGAACACCACCAGGCCGATCAGCGCCACCAGGACCCCGGCGGTGGCCACCGTGCGCATCCGCTCGCGGGACCGGCGCGACGCCACGCGATAGCCCGACACCAGCACCGGCGTCACCGCCGCCCACACGCACAGCGCCGACAGCCCGGTGAACCCGAAAGGCTCGGCCCGCATGAGGGTGGGCACGGCCAGCAGGCCCACGGTGGCCCCAATGAGACGGCGGCGCGGGATGAACGACGCCACCAGCGAGAGGGCCAGGGCAGCCAGACCGGCCACGAACCAGACCCCGGCCGGGGCCATCACGGCGGCGGCCACGCCCAGCACGATCCAGGTGGAGCGACGAGCGCGGGCCGCGGCCGCGGTCACCACGTAGGCGAAACCGAAGCGCAGCAGCGGATCGATCAACCCGAACCCGACGGGATAGGCGGGGGCCAGCATCGAGGCCAGGCCGGACACGATGGCCATGGCCACCACGGCGCGGCGCTCGGGGGTGGTCGTGCGCCGGGGCCGCCGGGCCCGCACCGGCGCGCCGGGGGGTTCGTCGGGCTCGGGAGGCGCGGTTGTCCGGCGACGTCGCGTCGGGGTGGTGGCCAGTACCTCGTGCAGGCCGCCCAGGTCCAAGTCCTCGCTGGGATGTTCGGACCAATCCCGCGAGCCGCGCCGCGACGCCGACGACGACCTCGACGAACCGGAACGGCGCGTCGAGCGGGTGCGCTTGGCCGCTCCGGACGTGGAGGATCCCGAGCCGCCCTGTCCAGGCCCCGCCGACCCGTCGTCGGCCGGCTGCCCGCTCGTGCCGTTCCCGGTGTGGCGCGGTGGTGGCAGTGGGGATCCCTAGCGAGAGAGGTGGAACTGGACCCGAGGAGCGTAGTGCCCGGTCGGTGCCGTCCAGCGGCAGGCCACCTGGCCCAGATGCTTCGCCGAAAGGGCACGTCGCGCTACGATTTGCCCTCCGGGCGGAGCCACCGGCTGGTGGTTTGCGCCCTGGCCGGCTGGTCCAACCGGCCCACGAAACAACGAAAGCCGTGCCCAAGGGATGTACGTGTCGGACCAGAACTCGACCGCCAAGGGGCTGGGCCGAATCGGCCCGGTGCTGGAGCGATACCGCCTTCCTTTCCAGTTGGCCGTCGATCTGGTGGCCTGGGCCCTCGCCCTGTACCTGGCCATGGTGCTGCGGTTCGACTCCTTCGTCCCCCACGGCTGGAACCACTTCCATCTGTCGCGGCTGCTGATGGCCATCGCCGTGGCCACGGTGCTCCAGACCGCGGCCGGGCTGGCCCTGGGCCTCTACCTCGGACGTTGGCGGTTCGGCACGCTCGACGAGGTCTCCCACCTGGCCGGCACGGTGGCCATCGCCAGCCTGGGGCTGGCCCTGGTCAACCAGCTCAGCAAGCCGCTGCTGGTCCCGACCAGCGTGACCCTGGCCGCCGGGGTGCTGGCCTTCATCTTCATGGGCGCCCCCCGCTATGCCTGGCGCCTGGTGCTCGAACGACGGATGCGCCCCACCGGGGACGACGCTCGCCGGGTGCTGGTGTTCGGGGCCGGGGAAGGCGGCGTGCAGACGGTCACCGCCATGTTGCGCAACCCCAACAGCCCCTACCTGCCGGTGGCCATGCTCGACGACGACCCGTCCAAGCGGAACCTGCGCCTGCGGGGCGTGCGGGTGGTGGGCGGTCGCCAGGCCCTGGCCCAGGCCGCGGTGGACCTCGACGCCTCCACCGTGGTCATCGCCATGCCCGGCGCCAGCTCCGAGCTGCTCCGGGAGATGTGCGACCTGGCCACCGAGGCCCACCTCGACATCCTCGTGCTGCCCCCGCTCACCGAGTTGTTCGGCGGCCCCATCGGCGTGGCCGACATCCGCCCGCTCACCGACGCCGACCTGCTGGGACGCCACGTCATCGACACCGACGTGAACGCCATCGCCGGCTACCTCACCGGACGGCGGGTGCTGGTCACCGGCGCCGGGGGGTCGATCGGCAGCGAGCTGTGCCACCAGCTGTCGCGCTTCGCCCCCGCTTCCCTGGTGCTGATGGACCGCGACGAGTCGGCGCTGCACGCCCTGCAGCTGCGGCTCGAGGGGCGGGCGCTGCTCGATGACCGCAGCCTGGTGGTGGCCGACGTCCGCGATGCCGAGCGCATGCTCGAGGTGTTCGAGGAGCACCGACCCCAGGTGGTGTTCCACGCCGCCGCGCTCAAGCACCTGCCGCTGCTGGAGATGCACCCTCGCGAAGCGGTCAAGACGAACGTGATCGGCACCCAGAACGTGCTCACCGCCGCCTTGGCCAGCCAGGTGGAGCGCTTCGTGAACATCTCCACCGACAAGGCCGCCGACCCGGTGAGCGTGTTGGGCTACACCAAGCGCATCTGTGAACGGCTGACCGCGGCCGCGTCCAACGACGGCGCCGGCACCTACCTGAGCGTCCGGTTCGGCAACGTCCTGGGCAGTCGGGGCAGCGTACTCACCGCCTTTCACGCCCAGATCGAGGCGGGCGGGCCCCTCACCGTCACCGACCCCCAGGTCACCCGCTACTTCATGACCGTCGAGGAATCCGTGCAGCTGGTCATCCAAGCCGGGGCGGTGGGCCGAGGCGGCGAGGCGCTGGTGCTGGACATGGGTGAGCCGGTGCTCATCGACGAGGTGGCCCGTCGACTGGCCGCTCAGGCCACGCGGCCCGTCGAGGTGGTGTACGTCGGGCTGCGGCCGGGCGAGAAGCTCCACGAGGTGCTGCTCGGCCAGGGCGAGGAGGATGTGCGACCCTCCCATCCCCAGATCTCGCAGGTGCCGGTACCGCCGCTGGCCTATGCACTGGTCGAGGTGCTGTGCCATCCGGCCCTGGACGACGCCGCCCTCATGGCTGAGCTGCGCGAGCTCTCGGGCATCGGGGCGTCCACCGCCATCGTCGGACACGACGACGCCACCAGCTAGCACGGCGGGTGGCTGAGTGGCATCGTCCACCTCCCGACCGCGACGCGTGCTGTGGCTGTCCAAAGGCCTCGGGCCGGGTGGGGCCGAACGACTGCTGGTCACCCACGCCGCCGCCGCCGACCCCGACCAGGTGGCCTACGAGGCCGCCTACCTGCTCCCCCACAAGGACCACCTGGTGGCCGAGCTGGAGGCCCAGGGGGTGCCCACCCATCTCCTGGACGCACCCCGCGACCGTGACCTGGGCTGGGTCCGGCGCCTCCGCCGATTGGTCAGCGATGGCGGCTTCGACGTGGTCCACGCCCACTCACCGCTGCCGGCGGTCTCGGCCCGCGTGGTCGTCCGCTCCATGCCGGGCGCCACACGACCGGTGTTCGTCTACACGGAGCACAACCGCTGGCCCTCCCACAGCCGGGCCACCCGCAGCGCCAACGCGGCCACGTTTGCCCTGAACGACGCCACCATCGCCGTGTCGGCCGAGGTGCGTGACTCGATGGCCGCCCCGTTCCGACGTGACACCTCGGTCATCGTCCACGGCATCGACCTCGACGCCGTGCGGGCCCTCCGCTCCCAGCGCGACGCGGTCCGTGGGGAGCTCGGCCTCCGCGCCGACGAGGTGCTGGCGGTCACGGTGGCCAACTTCCGGGCCTCCAAGGGCTACCCGGATCTGCTGGCCGCGGCCCGTCAGGTGATGGACGGGCCCCAGCCGGTTCGCTTCGTGATCATCGGTCAGGGTCCGTTGGAGGACGACCTGCGCCGACGTCACACCGAGCTCGGCCTCGGGCCCTCCGTCGAGATCCTGGGCTATCGCGCCGACGCGGCGCGGATCACCGCCGCCGCCGACCTGTTCGTGCTGGCCTCGCACCACGAAGGTCTGCCCGTGGCCGTCATGGAAGCCATGGCCGCGGGGGTGGCCGTGGTGGCCACCGACGTCGGGGGCCTGCCCGAGGCCGTCGACCACGGTCGGTCCGGACAACTGGTCCCCGTGGGTCGACCCGATCTGCTGGCCCAGACCATCACCGAGCTGGCAGCAGAACCGGACCGGCGAGCCCGACTGGCCACGGCCGGTGAGCACGCCGCCGCGACCTTCTCGGCCGAGCGCTCCGAGCACGCGGTCGAAGAGGTGTACCGCCGGGCCCTCGACCGCGCCGCCCTGCGTCGCACCCGCCCGCGACGCATCGATCCGCGCCACCGCGCCTGAGATCGCCGGCCGCGCTCAGGTCGACCAGCGAGCGGGGACGCCCACGGCGGTGACCCCGGCCGGCACGTCATCCACCACCACCGCGCCCGCCCCGATCACCGCGTCCTCACCGATCGAGCGCCCGGGGATGACCACCGCGCCCGTACCCAGCAGCACGCCCGGGCCGATGGTCACCGTCCCGTTGATCAGCACCCCTGGGCTGAGGGTGACGTGATCGCCCAGCCGGCAGTCGTGGGACACCACCGCGTTGACGTTGACCTGCACGTGGCGCCCGAGGCGCACGTTGGTGGTGATGCGAGCGCCGGCGGCCACCACCACGCCGACAGCGAGCTCGACGTCGGCTCCGCAGCTGGCCGAAGGATGCACGAGGGCGGGTGCCCAGTGGTGGACCCAGCCCGGGGCGTCCTCGAATCGCTGAGCCAGCCGGCGACGCGCCCCGGATCGCCGATGGCCAGGACCAGCGCCGTCGGCTCGGCCAGCTCGACCCGGGCCCCGCGCAGTACCTCATCGACTGTGCCCAGGTGGCGGGCGTGGCGACGCCCCAGCAGCTCGGCATCGGCCTGGTCGGCCACCAGCCCGATCACCTCATAGCGGGGTGCCACCGCGTTGATGGCCTCGACCACGTCGAGCACCTCCCGACCATGGCCGCCGGCCCCCACGATGGCCAGACGAAGCCGACCCCCAGATGCAGGCGCGGCCGGACTCGAGGGGGACACGGCGGCAACCTAGCCGAGGCAGCGCGCGACCCGGTCGCCCCCGGGCCCCTGTCGATCAGGACGGCGTGGACGCGGTGGCCTCTGAGTCCGGCCGAGCGGGCGGCGCCGACGTGGGCGCGGAGGACGCCCGATCCTGGCCGGGCGCCAAGGTGGCGATGAGGCGGTCGGTCTGTGCCTGCTGCTCATAGGAGAGACGAGCCAGCCAGAAGCGCAGGAAGTTGGCCATCGAGTACCGCAGGAACAGACCGAGGCCGAGCACGGCCACGGCTACGCCGATGAGGGCCACGATCTGATCGTCGCCCTGCTGGAGGGCGACACCGGCGCCACTGGTGGAGCGGTCCTGGAGATAGGCGATCACCGTGATCACGGGTCCGGCGATCAGCAGGAGCGCGCCGAGGCGAACCAGGGTCCGCTCGCGACTGGTGGCCGGGTCCCGCAGGCCCATCTCGGCGATCTCGTTCTTGAACTGCTCCACTCGGTCCTGCTGGTCCATCGTCACGGCTCCCTCGTGGGTACTTGCTTTGAGAACGACTTGCTTCGAGAACGACTTCAGAACGATGCGGCCACGGCGGCGGGCCGAATTGACCGCTAGCCGCCGAGGTAGGCCTCCGAGAGGCTGTCGGCGATCTCGTCAGGGGGTCCCGACGAGACGACGCGGCCGTTGATCATGAGGCTGACGTGATCGGCCACCCCCAACACGATGCTGGCGAACTGCTCGACCACCAGGATGGCCACCCCTTGGGCCGCCACCTGGGACACCAGCCCGAACAACTCCTCCACCACCAGCGGGGCCAGGCCCATCGACAGCTCGTCGAGGATGAGCAGAGCCGGATCGGTGGCCAGGCCCCGGGCCAGGGCCAGCATCTGCTGCTCGCCCCCGGAGAGGGTCCCGGCCGTCTGGCGTCGGCGATCACGCAGGCGGGGGAACCGGGCGTAGGCCACCTCCTCGACCTGGCGCAGCGACGTGCCGCCGTAGGTCATCATCCAGAGGTTCTCCTGCACCGTGAGGTTGGGGAAGATGCCCCGACCCTCGGGGATGAGGCACAGACCGCATCGGGCCAGGTCGTCGGGTGAGGCCCCGTTGACCCGCCGGCCCGCCACGATCACGTCTCCCCCGCTGGCCGGGTGCAGGCCGGCCGCCACCCGCAAAGCGGTCGTCTTGCCCGCACCATTGGGTCCGAGCACCGCCACCAACTGGCCCGCCGCCACGGCCAAGTCGATGCCGTGCAGCACGTTGATGCCGTCGTAGGCAGCTCGCACCCCGCGCAGCTCCAGCAGGGCCGGCTCGGGAACCAGCGCGGCCGCGCTCACGGGGTACCCGCCGGCTGACCGAGGTACGCCTCGCGCACCGCGTCGTGGTTGCGGATCTCCTCGGGGCTGCCCACGGCCAGAACCCGGCCGTAGTTGAGCACGTGGATCACGTCGCACACGTCCATGACGAGCTTCATGTCGTGCTCGACCAGGATGATCGACACGCCCTCGTCGGCCAGTTGGCGCAACAGGCCGCTGAAGCGCTGGGTCTCGGTGTCGTCCTGGCCGGCGGCGGGCTCGTCGAGCAAGAGCACCTTCGGCTCGCAGGCCAGCGCCCGTCCCATCTCCACCAACCGGCCCTGGCCGGTGGGCAGCGCCGTGACCCGCACGTCGGCCACCTCGGCCAGACCGATCCGCTCGAGGATCTGGTCGACCTTGGCGTCGAGGTCGACCTTGGTCCGCGACCACCGTCGGTGGATGTCGGCGGCCACGCCCACGTTCTCGCGCACCGTCAACATGGTGAACAGCTCGAGGCGCTGGAAGGTGCGGGCCAGACCGAGTCGGGCCCGGCGGGTCGGGCCGAGCCGGGTCAGGTCCCGACCGCCCAGAGCCACGCGGCCCTCAGAGCTGGCCTGCAGTCCGGTGATGACGTTGAACAGCGTCGTCTTGCCCGCCCCATTGGGGCCGATGAGTCCCACCACCTGTCCCGCCTCGGCCTCGAGCGAGACGTCGGCCAGCGCCAGGTTCCCGCCGAAGCGGACCGATACCCCGGTCACCTCAAACAGCGACATGGGCGCCGTCCTCGTCGGTCGGGGTGTGGGCGCGACCCGTCAGGCCATGGCCCAGGTTCACGCTCTCCAGATGGAGGTGGGCATCGGTCTCGGCCAGTCGCGCCTCGGTCCACGGCACGGTCACGCCCACCCACTCCAGGGCCACCTGGGCCTCGCCCGGGCCGCCGTTGCTCGACGCCACCGGCAGGGTCACGCCGGTGGCGTTGGCCGCGGCTCGAGCGAACACGCCGGCGCCGGCGCGGTGGCGGACCACCATCAGCGCGACCAGCACGGCCACCCCGAACAGCACCGCCATCGGCCAGTTGGCGATGACCCCGGCCAGACGCAGGGCCCAGACCACGGCCATGGCCACGAGCATGGCGATCAGCACCGGGGTGTCGTCGCGCAGCGGGGCAAACCCGGCGCTGAACTGGGGGGCGGCGCCGCTGGGCTGCTTGCCCAGACCGATGCCGGCCACGCCCGGCGTCAGGGTCTCGATGTTGGCGAACCAGGGCCAGACCGCGGCGAGCAGGGGCAGGAAGCCGTAGAGGGCCACGCCGGCCAGCAGGGCGCCGCCCACGAAGCCGGCGCCGCCGATCACCACCAGCATGAAGATGGGCAGGCCGGTGACGAAGTCGAAGTTGATGGGACTGATCGATTGCAGCTGGGTGGCGTAGAGGGCGCCGCCCAGGCCGGCGATGGCAGCCGACAGCATGAACACGGCCAGGCGGGTGCCCAGCAGGTTGAGTCCGAAGGTGGCACAGGCGGCCTCGCTGTCGCGGATGGCCAGGAGCCGACGACCGAAGGCGCTGCGACGGATGGCCACCACCACCAACGCCACCAGGACGAAGGTGACCACCACCAGTACCATCTGGGATTCGGGACTGGAGAACGAGTACCCGAACATCCGCAGCGAGGTCACGTCGAGGCTGCCCGACGAGAAGATGCTGATGTGCAGCGGCCCCCAACTCCAGTTGGGTAAGACGAAGATCCACCGATCCAGTAGCACCGCGAAGGCGGCGGTGGCCAGAGCCATGTAGATGCCAGACAGACGCAACGCGGGCAGCGCCACCAGCCCACCCACCAGGGCGCAGATGACCACCGCGGCCACCAGTCCGAGCGGATTGCCCCCCGATCCCAGATGGGCCATCACCAGCGCGCCGATGCCCGCGAAGCTGAGCTGGCACAGCGAGATCTGTCCGGCGAAGCCGACCAACGGCACCAGCGAGAGCGCCACGATGCCGATCGAGAACACCTTCCCGTAGGTCAGCAGATCCTGCTTGGACAGGGTGGTGGCCAGCACCAGCCCGAAGCCCAGGGTGAGCAGGCTGAACAGCATGAGGCCCTTGGTGGTGGGCGCCGGGAAGAACTCACGGGACCGCACGTGGCTGCGCAGGCGCTGGTTCGGCATCAACAGCAGCACGATGAACAGCAGGATGACCGGAGAAGCCAGTCGGAGCCCGGCCACGAAGGGTCCCACCGTGCCGCTGGAGGGCAGGTAGCCGGCCAGGTAGCCGTCCAGGCAGCCCAGCACGATGGCGCCCACGAAGGTCATGGGCAGCGAACGCAGTCGGCCGAACACGGCCGCGCCGTAGGCGTTCACGATGAGCAACGACAGCACCGAGGCCGAGAGACCAGCGCTGGAGGCGATGAGGATCCCACCCAACGCAGCCAGCGACGTGCCGATGGCCCAGCTGGACTGCGCGATCAGGTGGGTGCGGGCGCCGTTGAGCAGCGCCAGGGGCCGGTCGTCGACCACGGCCCGCATGGCCACCCCCAGGCGCGTGCGGTACAGCATCAGGCGCAGGCCGATGGCCACGACCACGGCCACCACGATGGTGATGAGCTGGTGATAGGTGATGGTGGTGGCCCCGAGGCTCAACTTGTGCCCGGCGAAGAAGGGGGGCACCACCCGGGCCACGCTCGGCCCCCAGATCCATTGCGACAACCCGATCATGGCCACCAGCAGCGAGATGGAGACCACGAGCTTGGTGGCCTCGCTGGTGCCCTCCAGCCCGCGGAAGATCACCCGCTCGAGCAGGATGCCGAACAGTGGTGCCGCCACCAGCAGCACCACCACGATGGCCACCGGAGCGGGCCAACCCCAGCCGATGGTCATCTGCCAGTACAGGAAGGCGGCCAGCATCCCGGCCGCCCCCTGGGCGAAGTTGAACACGCCGGTGGTGGTGTAGGTCAGCACCAGGCCGCTACCGATCACGGCGTAGATGGCCGCGGTGCTCAGCCCGACGATCGTGAAGACGAGGAACTTGTCCAAACGTCAGGCTCCAGTCGGGGGGACCGTCTCGGGCCAGGTATGAGCGGGCATCAGCGTAGATCGACCGGGTGTTGCCCGCTCAGGGCAGATCGCTCATGCTCTTGCCGACATCGCTCAACTTCGTGCCGGTGCCGTAGTTGCCGTCGAGGGCCACCACGTTGCCCTTCTCGCAGTTGTAGCCGCCCGTCTCGGGCGCCCAGTGCAGCACCGTCCAGCCGCTCGACGCGGCCTTGACCAGGGCGACGCACGAGCTGGGCTCGGTGCCGGCGCCCGGGTTCGACGGCGGCTGAAGACCGCCGCCTTCCCAAGTGGTCACCTTGTGGGCGGCGTCGAACACGCACTTGGGGGTGACGTCGCCACCGCAGGACTTCACCGACTGGGCGAAGAGCAACCAGGCCGAGAACGAGTTCAGGCCCAGGGAGGCCCGTTTGCGGGTGCTGCTGGGCAGGTACTTCTCGAACAGGGCCTCGTACTGCTTGATGGCGGTCGAGTTGGTCTCGAAGGGTGCGGTACCCAACGCCACGTAGACCGGCTCGAAGTCGAGGGCCTTGCCTGCCCCGGCCAACAGCTTGGGGTCGTATTCGTTGGCCACCGCCCCCACCCAGTCGAGCTTGTAGTCGATGGAGGCCAGCGCCGAGAGCAGTTGGCTGAAGTCGGACGGCTCGCCCACGTAGAACAGGCCCTTGACTCCGGCGTCCTTGATGGCCTGGGCGATCGGAGTCCAGGTGGGCTCCCCGGTGGCGTTGTACTGGGCGTCGTAGACGGCCTTGCCGAAGCCGAGCTTGAGTCCGGCCTCTTCGTACTGGTTCTTGTTGGTGATGGTGGTGGCCACGTTCGGGGTGAGGTAGCCCACGTTGTTGACCGACTGGGGGTACTTGGCCGACAGGTAGCGGGCCAGCCCGAAGTTGAGCTCGTTGTTGGGACCGGGTGTGACCTGGGTGGTCAGGTCGGCGCCGCGGGCCTCGGCGGTGACCAGGTAGGCCGGGTAGTCCGGGAGCAGGCACGACAGTCGGGTCTTCTGGCCGGTGTTGTCGAACACGCCCCCGCCGCCCACCAGGGCGAAGTCCTGGGCGCAGGCGGTGGTGATCTGGGCGTTGTAGTTGAACAGGGCGGCGTCGAGCAGGTCGTCCTTGATCAGCCGCCCATTGATGCCACCGAGGGAGTTGCACCACTTGGTGAACACGGTGCTGGCGTCGAACAGCTCCTGGTTGAGGCCCGGCGTGCCGCTGAAGCCCGGATCGGAGATCGATCCCACCTCGATCTGGTCAGCCGTGACCCCCCGACCGGTGGCCGCGTTGGTTTCACCGGATGGTTTCGGCCCGCACACCGGCTGGGTCATGGTCCCGAAGGCGGTGCTGGTGGCGCTGGCCGTGGTCGGGGCGGTGACCGACGTGCCCTCGACCTGGGTCGAGCCCGAGCGGGAGCAGGCCGCCGCCAGGAGTGCGAAGGCCGCCAGCAGCACCACCGACGAACCGGCCACGCGCCGCCGCGTCACCGGCTCCCCGGTCGGGTCGTGCAGACGGAATCGAACCCTTGCCATGAAGATCCCCCCGGTGGCGCCGTTGACTGAGCACAAAACAGGAACACGTTCTACCACGGCCACGCGAGGCATGCCGCGCGTCACCGTAAGTCAGGTATCGGCGCCGCGGTCGTCGGGACGGTCGGCTCGAACGGCGCCCGCGGCCGGGGCCTCGGCCGCCGGCGGTGCGGCCAGCGGGTCGTCCTCGGCATGGCCCTCGACCCCGGCGCCGGTGACCAGCACGGACACCGTGGCCCACAGGATCCGCAGGTCGAGCACGGGAGACTGGGTCTCCACGTATTCCAGGTCGTGCTCGATCCGCTCGCTCCAGGTCAGGGCGTTGCGGCCGCGGATCTGGGCCAGCCCGGTCAGCCCGGGTCGACAGGCCAGCCGGCGACGCTGGCGGACGTCGTACCGCTCGACCTGGTACTCCAGCGTCGGGCGCGGGCCGACCATGCTCATCTCGCCTCGAGCGACGTTCACCAGGTTCGGCAGCTCGTCGAGGGAGCTGCGCCGCAGCCAGCGGCCGGCCCGGGTGATGCGCGAGTCGTCGGGGATGATCGGGTTGTCGCCCGCCTGCATGGTCCGGAACTTGACCACCTCGAATCGCTGCCCACCACGACCCACCCGGGTCTGGCGGAACAGGACGGGCCCGGGCGACGTCAGCCTCACGGCCAGGGCGCAGGGCAGGGCCACCAGGGCCGCGGGTAGGGCCACCACGGCCAGCAGGAACAGGTCCACCGCCCGCTTGCCCAGGTACGACCCGCCGGTGCTCACGCCGCCGAGCGCCCCGCCATCCATGCCACCGTGGCCTGGAGGCCCTCGCGAAGGTCCACCGGATCGATCTCGGGGAACAGCTCGATGAGCCGGGAGTTGTCGGCCTGGGAGTGGCGCACGTCGCCCGGCCGTGCGGGCAGGTGGTCGACGGCCAAGGGGTGGCCGACCACCTCCTCGAGCATGGCGACCAGGCTCAACAAGTCGGTGCGCGTGCCGTAGGCCAGGTTCACCGGTCCTTCACTGGTCACGTGCCGGGTGGCAGCTGCGGCGAGTACGGAGGCGACGGTGCCCACGTAGGTGAAGTCGCGGCTCTGGCGACCATCGCCGTGGATGGGCAGCGCCCGGCCTTCCAGCGCGGCCGAGGCGAAGGCCGGCACCACCGCGGCGTAGGCATGTCCTGGCATCTGCCGCGGGCCGAACACGTTGAAGAAGCGGAAGGCCAGCACCGGCAACCCGAACGAGTGCTGCCAGGCCAGGGCGTAGGACTCGGTGGCCAGCTTCGAGGCGGCATAGGGGCTCAGCGGCGCCACCGCCAGGTCCTCCCGCTTGGGCAGCGTCGGGTTGGCCCCGTACACCGACGACGACGACGCCACCACCACCAGGGGGCCGTCGGCCCGTCGCGCCGCCTCCAGCACCTGCATGGTGCCCGAGGCGTTGGCCACGTGACTGGCCACCGGGTCGGCCAGCGATCGGGGCACCGAGGGCCGGGCGGCCAGGTGGATCACCGCGCCGGCACCGACCAGGGCCCGGTCGAGCGCGGCCGGGTCGACCACGGTGCCCTCCACCAGCTCGAGATCCAGCCCCTCGAGGTTGTCCCGCGAGCCGGTGGACAGGTCGTCGACCACGGTGATCGGGCCGATCCCCCCGTCCAGCAAGGTCCGGCACAGGTTGGCGCCGATGAAGCCTGCCCCACCGGTCACCACCACCTTCACGTTGCCTCTCCCGGGTTGGCCAGCGGGTCCGTCGCCGGACCCCGACGACGCCCGACCCTACCCGGCCCGTCCGTGGGCCCAGGACCTTGGCAGCGGGCCGGTCGAACCCGGTGTCCGCCCGCCCTGGTCATCGGGTGGCCGGCGCAGCGACGACTACGGTGCCGGCGATGGCCGGTCGGATCTACCTCTCCCCTCCCGACGTCGGCACGGCCGAGCGCGAGGCGCTGCTGACCGCCTTCGACGGGGGCTGGATCGCCCCGGTCGGGCCCGACGTGGACGCCTTCGAGGCCGAGGTGGCGGCCGTGGCCGGCGTGGCCCACGCCGCCGCGCTGTCCAGTGGCACCGCCGCGCTGCACCTGGCGCTGCTGCTTTCCGGGGTCGTCCCGGGCGACGAGGTGGTGGTGCCCACCCTGACCTTCGTGGCCACGGCCAACGCCGTGGGCTACCTGGGCGCGACGCCCGTGCTGGTGGACAGCCACCCGGCCAGCTGGCAGATCGATCCGGATCTGGTGGTCGAGCTGCTCGACCGGCGCGCCGCACAGGGGCGCCTACCGGCGGCGGTGGTCACGGTCGACCTCTACGGGCAGTGTGCCGACGCCGCACCCATCGCCGAAGCCTGTGCTCGTCACGGCGTGGCGCTGATCGAGGACGCGGCGGAAGCCCTCGGGGCGCGCTACCGGGGGCGCCCGGCGGGGTCGCTGGCCCCCATCGGCATCTTCTCGTTCAACGGAAACAAGGTGATCACCACCAGCGGAGGCGGGATGCTCGTCGCCGACGACGAGGAGCTGGTGGCGCGGGCGCGGTACCTGGCCACCCAGGCTCGCCAGCCGGCCCCCCACTACGAGCACACCGAGGCCGGGTTCAACTACCGGTTGAGCAACCTGCTGGCCGCCCTCGGTCGCGCCCAGCTGGCCACCCTCGACCACCGCATCGCCCGACGACGGGCCATCCGGGCCCGCTACCTCGACGCCTTGGGCGGCCGGCCGGGGGTGAGCTTCATGCCCGACGCCGACTACGGCGAGCCCATCAACTGGCTCACGGTGGCCCAGATCGATCCCGCCGCGGCCGGGACCGATCGCGAGACCCTGCGTCTGGCTCTCGAGGCCCAGGACATCGAGGCCCGACCGGCCTGGAAGCCGTTGCACCTCCAACCGCTGTTCGCCCATCACGAACACCTCGGCGGCGCGGTGGCCGAGCGGATCTTCGACCGGGGCCTCTGCCTACCCAGCGGCAGCTCGCTGACCCCCGCCGATCAGGACCGCGTCATCGACGTGCTGGCCGCCCACCTGCCCGCCTGAGCGCCTGAGCCACTGGACCGATGACACCCGGATGCCGAAGGCGCCCGCCGGGAGGCTTGCCGACCGCAGGAACGGAAGGCGCAGCCCGCCAGGGCGGAGCCGCTGGACCGATGACACCCGGATGCCGAAGGCGCCCGCCGGGAGGCTTGCCGACCAGAGGGCTAAGAGAGCCGGCCGGCGTAGCGCACGCGGTTGGCCACGTCGCGCAACCCGTCCTCCAGGCCCATGCCGCCGTGCACCTTGCGCTCGAACCACCGCATTCCGTCGCTGAGCTGCACCGGCGACCGGGCCAGGTGCCAAGGATCGGTGTCGCCGTAGCGGTTGGGTCGCGTGCCGGCCACCGCCGCCGAGCGGAAGCGCCGGCGCACCGCCCGCTGGGCCGAGGGATGGCCCGCCAGCGCCTTGGGGTAGGCGAAGTGGTCGACGGAACGCCCCGTGTGCGACGAGATCCGCTCGATGGAGCGGTCGAGCTCGTCGTCCACCCGTGAGGGCTCCAACCGGTCGAGCAGGGCGTGGGTGTGGGTGTGGGAGCCCAACTCCCAACCGGCCGACACGAGGTCGTCCAGCTCCGCCCACGAGAGCGGTGTCCCGTCCTCGGGGAACGGCTGGCCGGTGTCCACGAACTCGGTGGCCACGTACAGCAGCGCCGGCAGCCGGTAGCGGCTGAGGATGGGGGCGGCCACCTCGGCCAGGTCCCGCGTGCCGTCGTCGAAGGTGATGACCACGGGGTCGCCATCGACCCCGACCCCCTCGGGCGGATCGGGACGAGCCAGCAAGTCGAGCGCGTGGTCCAACGTGGTCACCCGGCCCGAGGCGGCCAGCGCCGCCATCTGCTCGTCGAACAGGCCCGCGGGCAGGTCGACCTCCATCGAGCTGGTGCGCCCCACCCGGTGGTAGATGAGCACCACCACGCCGCGCGGAGGACGGTGCACTCGATCGACCATCTCGCTCACCGACTTCACCACCCGGCGTCGGGGTGACACCGAGACCGGCGGTTCGGGGTCGGATTCGGGAATGGGATCCGGAGCGGCGCCGACCATCGGCTCAGACCGTACCGGTGACACGGGCCAGCAGTTCGTCCCAGCGTTCGGCCACCACGTCGAGGGCGAAGCGGGCCAGGCACCGCTCGCGGGCGGCGGCTCCCAGCGCGGCACCGTGGTCCGCCGACGCGCTCGATCCCACCACGCTGGCCAGCGCCGCGGCCATGGCGTCAGGCGAGCGCTCGCCCACCAGCACGCCGGTCTCGCCATCAGCCACCACCTCGGCCACTCCGCCCACGTTCCGGGCCACCACGGCCAAGCCGCACAGACCGGCCTCGATGGCCACCGCCGGGATGCCTTCGGTCCGGCTCGGGAGCACCAGCGCGTCGGCCGCGGCCAGCAGCCGGGCCGGCTCGCGGAGCGGCCCGATGAGGTGGACCCGCCCCGGTGCCATCCGCCCGGCCCGGGCCACCAGCACGTCGCGAGAGGATCCGGTGCCGGCCATGACCAGCTGGGCGTCGGCCAGCCCGACCATGGCCTCGATGGCCAAGCCCGGGTCCTTCTCGCCCGACAGGGCACCCAGATAGGCGATCAGGGGCCGGTCGGGGTCGATGGCCGGGGCCACCGCCGCACCGGTGGCGAGCGTGTGTGCCTGGAGATGCGCCGACAGGGCGCGCCGGGCCTGCGGACGATCCGCGGCCGGCGTGGGCACGAACCCGGCCGTGGGCACCCCGGTGGGGATGACCTCGATCCGATCGGGGTCCACGCCGTACAGATCCACGAGGTGCTCGGCCGCCCCAGGCCACATCGCCACCACCCGGACCGCACGTCGCATCGCCGCACCCGCCCTCACCCGACGGGCCCGCGAGGTGGCCCAGTAGACGGGGTCTCCGATGCTGCGGTACACGAAGGGCCGCCGGGCCAGGGTGGTGGCCGTCGCCCCGAAGGGCAGCGTGGACGAACCGTGACCGACCACCACCTCGGCCGACCGGCACCGACGCCCGAGCGCGGCCAGCGCGGCGGGGTCGTGGCGCCGCCGCCCCAGCGTGGGCAGGTCGAGGGCCCCCTCGGTCGGCGACGGGCTCGAGCCGGCGACCGCGCCGGGCCACAGGGCCACGGTGGCCACTCGCACGCCGCGCTGGATCAGGGCGTCGCCCAACTGCACGGCCGCCACCTCGGCCCCCCGGCGATCGGTGCTGGTCACCACCGACAGCACCTCGCCCCGCACGCCCGAGCGCGCTGCTTCCCCCATCAGTTGCGGTCCAGGAGCTGGTCGTAGAGCGCCAGGGTCACGTCGATGCATCGCTGCTGGTCGAAGTCGCGGCGGGCCTTGGCCCGGCCCGCCGCGCCCATGGCCAGCCGAAGGTCGGCGTCGCCGGCCAGGGTCGCCACCGCCCGGGCCAGCGCCTCCCCGTCCCCCACGGGCACGAGTCGGCCGGTGACCCCGTCGTCGACCACCTGCCGACAGCCCCGGATGTCGGTGGCCACCACCGGCAGACCCATGGCCGCTGCCTCCATGGCCGCTCGCGGGAACCCCTCGCGGTGCGAGGCCAGCACGAACAGGTCCATCCCGGCATAGAGGTCCTCGACGTCACGGCGCTCCCCCAGCACCACCACGTCGGGACCGGCGGCCTCGGCCAGGGCAGCCAGATCGAGCCCGTCGGACTTGGCCGGCTCGGCCGGGCCGATCAGCACCCAACGCAGACGGAGATCGGGTCGCGCCCCAGCGCCGCGGCCGCCAGCACCTCCGCCAGGCCCTTCTCGGCCACCAACCGACCGACGACGCCCACCACCACCTCGTCGGGCCCGGCTCCGAACACCCGCCGAGCCGCGTCACGCCGGCGCTCCCGGTCACGATCCGGGTCGAAGCGAGCCAGGTCGATCCCGTTGCCGAGCAGATGCAGGCGCGACGCGGGCACCCGCAGCCGCTCGAGCTGCACCACGTCCTCGGGGTTCTGCACCAGCTCGCCGTCCGAGCAGGCGGCCGCCGCGCGTTCCAGGGCGTAGACCATCGCCCGCTTCGGGCGTGGGTCACTCGGCAGGGCGTACAACCCGTGCACGGTGTTGACCACCACCGGGACGCGGGCCAACCGGGCGGCGGGGCGGCCCCACCAGCCCGGCTTCGGGTTGTGGGTGTGCACGATGTCGGGGCGCAGGCGGCGCAGGATGCGGTACAACTCGGCTCCGGCCAGCAGGTCCCGCCCCGGGGCCATGGCCCGAGTGGCGTGGGCCCAGGGCACATGGGTCACGCCCAGCTGGGTCAGTCCGTCCACGAACGGTCCCGGAGCCGACACGCCGATCACCTCGTACCCCGCCGCGCCGAAGGCGGCCAACTGGGGACCGAGCAGCCAGGCCAGGGACATGTCGGTGGTGGTGACGTGCACCAGGCGAGGGCGTTCGCGTCCGGCGATCGGCTGGGGGCTCACGCCGGATGGATCTCCTGGTGCTCGGTCGGGTCTCGGCGGTCACAGTGGGCTGGCGGTCGTGGCGGCGACACTACCGACCCCCCGGACATACTGGCCCGATGCCTTCCCGGGATCCCGAGCCGCGCCGCCCGCCGGTGGACGACGTGGAGATCCGCCGGGCGGGTCCCGATGACATCGGCGCCATCGTGGGGCTGGCCCAGGCTGCGCTGGGGTGGGCCCCCGATGATCCCAACGAGGCCTTCTTCCGCTGGAAGCACCTGGAGAACCCAGCTGGGATCTCGCCGATGTGGGTGGCCGTCGACCGGGGTCGCCTGGTCGGGGTCCGGGTGTTCCTGCGATGGCGCTTCGACACCTCCTCCGGTGGGTCGGCCCAGGCCGTGCGCGCGGTGGACACCGCCACCCATCCCGAAGCCCAGGGCCGCGGCATCTTCTCGCGCCTGACCACCGCCGCCCTCGACGAACTGGGCCACGAGGGCGTCGACTTCGTGTTCAACACCCCCAACGACCAGAGCCGCCCCGGCTACCTGAAGATGGGCTGGCAGGTGGTGGGTCGGATCCCGGTGGCGGTGCGCCCGCGAGGTCCCCGTTCGGTGGCCGCCATGGCCCGAGCCCGGGTGCCGGCCGACAAGTGGTCCCAACCCACCCCCGCCGGGCAGCCGGCTGACCGCGTCCTTGACCAGACCGAGGCGGTGGTCGCCCTGCTCGGGCAGCTGGCGACGACCCGCCCCGCGGGCTGAGCACCGATCGCACCGTCGAACATCTCCGCTGGCGCTATCGGTTCGAGCCGCTGCACTACCGGGCCGTGGTTGCCTCAGATGGTCCAGCCGACGGGCTGGCGGTGTTCCGGCTGCGTCGCCGAGGCGGCGCCCAGGAGGTTGCGGTGTGCGAGCTGTTGGCCCCCGACCCCGCCACTCGCCGCGGCCTGCTGGCGCAGGTGGCGGCCGCCACGGGGGCCGACTATCTGATCGCGGCCGGACCGTCCAGTCGCCACAACCGCATGCTGGCCCTACCCGGCCAGGGCCCGATCCTCACCTGGCGCGGCGTGGCTCCCGACGCGGTGGCGCCCGACCTGGCCGACTGGCACCTGAGCCTGGGCGACGTCGAGCTGTTCTGAGCGACCTCGAGCTGATCTGAGCGACCTCAGCGCAGCTGGGACAGCTTCACCGCCTCGGCGAAGAACGGGTTCGAGCGACGCAGCTCGGCGTGGGTGTCGAAGCCCTGGAGCTGGCCACTGGACAAGACCATGATCCGGTCACAGGCGTTGAGGGTGGAGAGGCGGTGGGCGATGATGAACATGGTCGAGTGACCCTTGAGTCCCTCGAGGGTGTCCTGCACCAGCGACTCGGACTTCATGTCCAACGCGCTGGTGGGCTCGTCCAGGATGAGGACGTCGGGCTCCTCGGCCAGCGCCCGGGCCAGCACGATGCGCTGACGTTGGCCACCGGACACGGCTCCGCCCCGCTCGCCCACGTCGGTGTCGTAGCCGTCGGTCCAGCCCACGATGTCGTCGTGCAGATAGGCCAGCTTGGCCGCCCGTTCGATGGCGTCCTGATCCAGCTCGTCGCGGAAGAACCGGATGTTGTCGGCGATGGTGCCCCGGAACAGCCGGGGCTCCTGGGGCACGAACGCCACCCGGCGGTACCACGAGTCGATGCTGACCTCGTCGGCGTCGATCCCGTCGACCAGTAGGCGGCCCTGCCCCGGATGCCGTAGGCGCAGCAGCAGCTGGACCAGCGTGGACTTGCCGCTGCCCGACGGTCCCACGATGCCGATGGCCTCGCCCGGCTCCACCTCGAAGGACACGGACTGCAGCACGGGCACCTGCGGCACATAGGAGAACCACACGTCGTCGAAGGCCAGTTTGCCGATGTGGTCCACCTGGCGATCGCCGCCCGGATCGACCGATGCCCGGTAGTCGTCCTGGCGCTGCTGGAGCTCCTCCAGGTACGGCGCCGCCTCGGCCAGCGAGTGGTAGCTGCCCTGCAGCTGCTGGCTGTAGGACAAGCCGCGGATCAACAACACGACCACCGGGCCCAGGGTGGTCACGTTCTTGCCGCCGGTGGCGTACACCGCGGCCATGCCCAGGATGACCAGGCCGATCGAGATGCTGGTGTAGAGCGTGGGCATGGTCTGGCCCAGCAACCTGGTCTTGAACGTGAGGTCGGAAGCGGTATCGGCGTAGCGGTCCACCCGGTCCACCAGCCGGGGACCGACGTTGAAGGTGCGGACCTCCTGAGCCAGCGTCACGCTCTCCGACACCAAGCCCACGTACGCCACGTTGGCGGCCACGTTGGCACGCGAACGCCGTTTGGCCGCCCGGCTCATGGGTCGCAGCGTGAAGAACATGATCCCCACGCCCAGGACGATGGATACCGCCGCCACCCAGTTCAGGTAGACGGCCACGAACATCAGGGCGATGAAGTTGAACCCCGAGACCAGGCAGGAGGCCAACGTCATGGTGGCCCCGGACACCCGCCCGACGTGGTTGCTCATGATCTCTTGGAGGTGGCCCTCGCGTTCCTTGCTCTGCAGGCTCCAGGAGGCGGCCACGAAGTCGCGGAAGGTGATGCGTCGGGCGATGGTCAGGGCGTCCGCGCTGAGCCGCGCCGTCAGCCACGAGTTCACCATCGAGAACAGGAACCCGACCAGCAGGAACGCGCCCGAGATCCAGAACAACTGGTCGAGCGTCAGCTCCACGCCCTCGAACTTGATCAGCTTCGTGCTGTCGGCCAGCCCGATGGCGATGCGCACGATGGCCACCATCAGGCCGGCCTCGATGAAGCCGCTCAGGATGGCGGTGGCGCCGAGGAGGTAGAGCTTGCCCGTGGAGTCGCCGATGTACGGACGCAGCTCGCGCCACGAGGTGCGGACCGATTTCCGGCGGGTGGCGACAGCCATCGGATCAGCCAGTCGGCCCGGGCGTGATCGGGCGCGGGATTCGAGTCATGGGATGGCCGGAGGCAGTCACTCGGGTCGAGGCAGGGGTGGATCCCATGATGACAGACCAGAGGAGCGCCACCGCGCTCACTCCAGCGCCCGGCGATAGAACTCGACGGTGTCATCGGCCACCACGTCGAGGCTGAACATCCGGGCAAAACGATCGCGGCCCCGTCGGGCACGCCGGTCCCGTTCGGAGGGATCCTGGTCCAGGGCCTCGCCCACGGCGCGGGCCAACGCCTCGCCGTCGTCGGGCGCCACCAGCCGAGCCCACCCCGTGCCCACCACCCATGGCACCGGTCCCACGTCGGAGACCACCACGCTGGTGCCCAGGGCCATGGCCTCCACCAGGATGGAGCCGAACCCCTCCCACCGCGACGGCACCACGAAGACGTCGGCGGCCACCATCAGGTCGTCCACGTCGTCCCGACGTCCCAACCAGGCGATGCCTGACGCCGGACCCTGGCCCTCGGCCAGCGCGTCGAGCCGGTCCGACTGGCTGCCCCGACGCCCGGCGATGGCCAGTCGGGCTCGCGGGTGGGCCAGCTGGATGGCCGGCCACGCCCCCACCAGCACGTCCAGGCCCTTTTGGAACTCGTGGCGCGCCGCCGCCACCACCAGCTCCTCGTCAGGCCCGACCCCCAGCGCGGCCCGCACCCGGGCCCGCCGCGTCTCAGTGGGTGCGCCCAGGGCGGCCGCGTCGCGGCCGCGAGGGATGACGTCGATGCGCGCCGCCGGGATGCCCAGACGTGGACCCATGACCTCAGCCACATACGGCGAGAGGGCGTGGAAGCGCCGGACCCCGAGGGCGCTCAGTCGGTCGGCCCAGCGCGCCGCCTCGAGCTTCCAGGCAACCAGGGCCGGGTTGGCTCGCTGCTCGGGCCCGTAGGCCACGTTGACCAGGCTGGACACCACCCGGGTGCGGGCGCCGCGGGCCCCCAGCCGCCCCGCCAGATCGGCGTCGAAGAGGGTGGTGTGCACCAGATCGGGCCGGCGGCGCCTGACCAGGGCGCGCACGGAGTTGGTCAACTGCGCCCGCCCGATCCACCCCGAGGGCGACGGCGACAGGGCGGTCACCTCGGCGCCGGCGGCCCGGACCTGGTCGCTCAGATCCGCCGCCGGCTCCGCGTGATCCGGGGAGGCAGGACCGGGCGCGAAGGTGACCACCTGGAGCTGCACGCCGCGCTCGGCCAGCGGACCGACCAGGCCGGCCACCGCCTGTTCGGCACCACCGCTGCCGTCGAGGCTCGGGATCAGGTAGAGAATGCGCACCGACCCATGGATACCACCGACCCCCGAGCCGCCCGATGACCTGCAACCCGACCCCACGATGAGCGAGGCGACCTCCGAGCCGCGGCACGCCGCCACGACAGGCGCGGCGACGTTCTCGGTCATCATTCCCACCTTCCGCCGACCGGACCTGCTGGCCGATGCGGTGGCATCGGTGCTGGCCCAGACCCGGCCCGACTGGGAGTGCCTGATCGTCGACGACGGGGGCGGCCAGGTGATCGACCCCCCGGATCCCCGGGTGCGGGTGGTGAGCCGCTCCAGCCCCGGCGGCCCCGCCGCGGCCCGTAACACCGGTGTCGCCGAGGCGACCGGCCGCTGGCTCACCTTCCTCGATGACGACGATCGCTACACACCCCAGCGCCTGGAGCTGGCCGCCGCCGGCCTGGCCCGGGCCCCGGTGGCGGTGTGCTGGACCCGCTGGTTCGACCCGACCGCTACCCCGGCCGCGTCCGGTCCCGCTCGGGGCCGCTGGCTGGTGGGCAACGTCTCGGACACGATCCTCGACTCGACCACGCCCCACCTGGGTGCCACCGCGGTGGCGGCAGAGGCGATGGTGCCCTTCGACGTGCGCTATCGCGCCCTGGAGGACGTGGAGTGGTGGCTGCGCATGGCCGAGGAGTCCTCCGTCGACACGATCGCCGCGCTGGGATGCGAGATTCGACGCCATGAGGGCACCCGGGCCAACCAGACCGACATGGGCTCGCGGATGACGCCGAACCTGCAGTTGCTGGACGAGCGGGCCGCCTGGTTCGAACGCCACGCCCAGGCCCGAGCCTTCCGGTGGTCCCGGATGGGAGCCATGGCCCTGGCCGCCGGCAAACCGAGCAAGGCCCGCGAGGCCTACCTCACCTCGATGCAGGCGCGCCCCAGCGTGGCCGCCGGCCGGGGCCTGGTGCGCGCCTGGGCGCGCCGCCGAGATCGACCGGGGCATGATTCAAGCTGACGCAGGCGTCGGTGTAGGATCGACAACCGCGCCAAGTCCACTTGTCGCATGACTTTCGCGCACGACGTCGAGGCTTCCACCCGCCTGCTGGTTCCGGGTGCGATGGCATCGGCCATGACCCCGAAATGACCCGGGCCCCCGCCCGTCGGAGACCTGCATGGAGCCCATTCAGTACCTGAGGACGATCCG
The DNA here is from genome assembly GCA_963740985.1 of uncultured Microthrixaceae bacterium. Taxonomy (GTDB): domain Bacteria; phylum Actinomycetota; class Acidimicrobiia; order Acidimicrobiales; family Acidimicrobilacustridaceae; genus UBA4742. The sequence goes on along the minus strand of CAVUGJ010000002.1, from coordinate 4,788,151 downwards.
CCGCAGATGGATCGTCATCGTCGGGTTCGTCGTCATCGGCCTGGTCGTGGGGGCGTCCACGGGGGTCGGCGCCCAGAAGAAGCACCACGCCGCCACCTATTGGCGGGCCACCTGCGTCCTCTACTACGACGCCAGCAACATCTCCAGCAAGGGCACGGCCTTCACGGCCATCACCCAGATGGGCCTGCTGGCCACGGGCGGCGACGTGCCGGCCCAGATCGCGCAGGCCCGCCACTCCGACACCGACGCCCTGCTGGCTCGCATCTCATCGGTGACCGACCCTGGCCAGTCCACCATCCGCATCACCGCGGTGGGCGACACCGCCGCCGACACGACGGCCCTGGCCAGCCAGTGGTGCACCGCCGTGGCCACCTACGTCAACGGCAAGAACAAGAGCGCCTTCGACCAGCAGCGCGACGGGTACGCCTCGCAGCTGTCGGACCTGACCAACCAGATCAACGCCCTGCAGGCCACGAAGCCCGACGTCAACTCCGTCCAGGGCCAGCAGCTCCAGGCGCTCATCAACCAGTACCGGCTGGTCGACGAACAGTTCCAGGGCCTGGGCACGACCGAACCCGGCCCCATCCTGACCGTCTTCCAGCAGCCCAGCGCCACCCCCATCGGGGCCGGGGCGTACGCCACGTTCGTCAAGAACGGCGAGCTGGGCAACAACAACACCACGCTGTCAGGTGCGGCGACCAATCCCGAACAGGCACTCAACGCCTCGCTCAGCCCCAAGTCGAAGATCCCGTCGGGGCCGATCCCCAGGGGGCTCATCGGGGCGTTCGTGGGTCTCATCCTGGGCCTGCTCGTAGCCTTCGTGATCGAGCGGCTCGACACCCGCCTCCAGGGCAAGGACGACACCGAGATCGCCTTCGAGCTACCGGTGCTGGCCGAGGTGCCCCCGCTCACGCGGGCGCAGCGAAGCGACACCGAGGTGCTCTCCTACACCCACCCGATGTCCCGCACGGCTGAGGCCTACCGGGCGTTGCGCTCCTCGCTCGTGTTCCTGCGCCAGACCACCGCGATGGCCGAGGCCCCCGAGGCGGTCACGGTCGACGGCGAGGCCGGCGAGCACGCGACCACCGACTCGTCCTTCGTGATCCTGGTGTCGTCGGCCGGGCCGTCCGAAGGCAAGACCACCACGGTGGCGAACCTGGCCACCGTCTTCGCCGAGGCCGACTACTCGGTGCTGGTCATCAACTGCGACTTCCGCCGCCCTCGACTGCACCGCTACCTGGGCGGGTCGGACGAGGCCCGCAAGGTGGTGCAGAGCGACATCCCCGGTGTGCGCATGGTCAACAACGTGTTGTCGTCGTCCAACTCCAACCCGGCCGAGGTCACTGCCGCCCAGCGCCGGGTGATCGAGGCGGCCCGGGGCATCTTCGACATCATCCTGCTCGACACCGCCCCGCTGCTGTCCACCAACGACGCCAGCGAGCTGGTGGGCGTGGCCGACGTGGTCGTCCTGGTCGCCCGCTCCGGGCGCACCACCAAGCCGGCGGCGGCACGGGCCACCGAGGTGCTCCAGCGCCTGGAGGCCACCGTGGCCGGCGTCGCCCTGCTGGGCGCACGCTACGTGCCCAGCGCGCAGTACTACTACTACGCCACCGAGGAGGGTCGGGACCCGAACCGGGCCGAGGCCGAGAGCCATCCGCTGGACCTGCTGGTGCGCGGCGACAGCCTGTCCAGCGCCGGAAACGGGCGGGCGGCCCGCCAGACCAAGGTCACCGCCTCGAGCTCGGCCGGCGGCGTGGACAACGAGCGACTCGAGGTCGAGCTCAACGGGGCCCCCACGGCCAGCGGCAACCCGAGCCCCTCGGCGGGAGCCGGTTCCGGCGGCGCCGGGGCCTCACCACCCAAGGACGAATGAGCGACTCGCCCGCGACGCCGGCGCCCACCAGCGGCTACCGCGTGCCGCTGGCCCGGACCCGTCCGAACGGATCGAGCCGCTACGGCCGCGTGCCCCGGGCCGAGGTGCCGGCTCGGCGGTCATCCAACTGGGACCTGCTCGGCATCGTGTTGATCCTGCTCGCCCTGCTGGTCTTCGGCTACGGCGAGTGGATCTCGGGCAAGCACACCGGGATGGGCATCATCATCGCCCCGATCCTGACCATCGCCTCGCTGGCGCTGCTGAACCGGTCGGTCAAGGCCGAGCGGTCGTTCGACCTGCGGGGCCTGCTGCTCACCTCCATCGGGCTGCGACTGCTGTTCAGCTACCCGCGCTTCCTGAACGCGGCCGACGCCCTGGCCTACAACCAGTACGGGGCGCGCCTGGCCGTGAGCTTCCGCAAGCTCGAGTTCATCCACGTCGACGTGGGTCCGGCCGGGCCGGTGCCAGGCACGGGCAGCCTGCGCTACCTCGCCGGCCTGGGCCACCTGTTCACCGGGTCGAACTTCTTCGGCACCACCATGCTGTTCACCTTCCTGGGCTTCTGGGGCAGCTGGTGCCTGTACCGGGCGTTCGTGGTGGGTCTGCCCGACGGGGACCGCCGACGCTACGCCCGCTTCGTCATGCTGTGGCCGTCGGTCCTCTACTGGCCTGCCAGCATCGGCAAGGACAGCTGGATGATGGTGACGATCGCCCTGGCCGCACTGGGGGCGGCCAAGATCCTGACCCGGGGTCGAGGCGGCTGGATCCTGGTGCTGATCGGACTGGCCGGAGCCGCGCTGGTGCGCCCCCACGTGTCGTTGCTGGTGTTCGTGGCCATCCTGGTGGCGTTCCTGGTGGGACGGCGCAACACCCGAGCCATGCCCGGCACCATCAGCCTGAGCGGCATCACCAAGGCTCTGGGCATCGTCGTGCTGCTGGTGGGCGGCGCCCTGTTGGCCCCGGCCGCCGCCCACTTCCTCAAGGTCGATGACCTGTCCACCACGGCGGTGACCAACGCCCTGGCCCACACCCAGGCCCAGACCGCCGAGGGCAAGTCGGCCTTCCATGCCGTCAACCCGAACTCGCCCATCGGGTACCCGGTGGCGGCCTTCACCGTCCTGTTCCGGCCCCTGCCCGGCGAGGTCCGCAACGCGGCCGGGCTGCTGGCATCGGCCGAAGCCGCCGCCCTGCTGCTGCTCGCCATCGTGGGCTGGCGCCGATTGTTGGGGTCCTTCCACCGGTTGCGATCCGAGGCCTACGCCACCTTCGCCCTGGCCTACATCGCCATGTTCGCCTACGCCTTCTCGGCCATCGCCAACTTCGGCATCCTGGCCCGTGAACGGGTGCAGGTCCTGCCCTTCCTGTTCGTGCTCCTGAGCCTGCCCAAATGGCACCGCCGACGCCCCGAGGACGACGCCGCCGGCGCGGGCGGCCCGGGGCCGAGGAATCGACCGCCTGGCCCACCTACGCCGGTCGTGAGCGCGCCGGACCCGCGCCCATCTGGGCGGGCCGGGTCACCTCCGAGCGACGCGGAGGCCTGGGCCGTGGTTCGAGCGGTGGCCGCCCACGGGTTGCCGGGTGCACCGCTCATCCCGGCAATCGGCTCTGACGCCGCGACCTGGCGTCGTGTCATCCGCGTGGCCGAGCAGCACCGGGTGCTCGGCCTGCTGGTTGCGGCGGTGCAGGCCGGCGCGGTCCCCGACCAGGTGGGAGACGACATGGGCGACGAGCTGGCCCGGACCCACGAGGCCTGGTGCTCGCACGACCTCCGCCTGGAGCGGGCGCTCGGCCAGGCCGGCGACGCGCTGGATGAAGCCGGCATCGCCTACCTGGTCACCAAAGGACCGGCGATGGCCCACCGCGCCTATCCCGATCCGGCCCACCGGCTGTTCGCCGACCTGGACCTCATCGTGCCCGGCGGCCAGGTGCACCGGGCCGCCACGGCCCTGGCCACCGCGCTGGACGCCGAGGCCGTGGTGGGCGAGCTGCGACCGGGGTTCGACGAGCGCTTCGGAAAGGAGACGCTGCTGCGGACCCACGCCACCGACGCCACCCCGGCCGGTATGGAGATCGACCTGCACCGCACCCCGGTGGCCGGCGCCCTGGGACTGGCCATCGTCCTCGACGACCTCTTCGATCATCCCGGCCAGCTGGCCCTGGGAGGCCGGTGCTACCCGACCCCGAACGCCGCTGCCTCAGTGGTCCTGGCCGCCTACCAGGCCTCAGTGGCCGACATCCCGCCCCGACTGGGCGCCCGGCGTGACCTCGTGCAGCTCTGCCTGGACCACGGCCGGGCTGCCCTGGCCGATGCGGGCGCCCACGACACCGCCATCGACGCCCAGACGGTGGTGGCCATGGCCGGTCGATGGCGCGCCAAGGCCATGCTGGCCTCGGCGCTCACCGAGGCCTGGGTCGAGCTCGGCCTGGGTCCGCCGGGTCCCGACCAGCCACTGGCTGGTGAGCTGGTGGCCTGGGCCCGCGCCTACCGCCCCTCGTTGGGCGAGCGGGTGGTCCTCGACGCCCACCGGCGACCCGGCTACGTCTACTGGCGCCAGCTGGTCGGCGTCTCCATGGTCTCGGGCACCTCGGATCGACTCCGCTACCTGGGCGCCCTGCTCTGGCCCCAGAAGGGCTACCTGGTCGACCGGCGCTGGTCCATGGGGCGGCACCTGCGGCGCGCCGTTCGCACCCTGGACGCGCCGATCAGAACCCGACTGGTCGAGCTGGGACGACGCGTCGGCCGCCGGTCAGGCCTGCGGGGCTGACCCGCGGCTCGACTCAGGCGACGGTGAAGATGATGAAGTAGCCCTGGCGGTCAGAGGCGCCGTCGAGCTGCCAGGTGACGCTGTTCGTGGTCAAGGCCGGGGTGACGCAGTTGCCCTTGTGCAGCCCGGCCGCACTGGAACCAGCCAGGTTGAACGTGACGTTCGCGTTGGTGGTGCTGACGGCCAGCAGGTACCGGCGCCGGCAGTTGTCGACGGTGATGCCGAGAGCGTCGAGCGTGGCCTGGTCGGTGACCTGGTGGTCGGTGGCCAGGAACTGGGTGTTGAGGGGCACGCACTTGGGCGGAGGCGGTGCGCCGTTCGGGTCGAGCACGGGCGTGGGATCGCACTGCTCGGAGCTGAGCCGCAACGCATAGGTGCCCTTCTGGACCGACACAGCCCCGGCCGGGGAGACCATGCTCTCGATGACCACGGGAGCCACCCAGGCCGCAGCACCTGCGATGCCGACGGTCTTGATCAGCGAACGACGATCCATGGCGTGACCGGTCGGGTCACCGTCCGCAGCGGTGCCCGCCGCCTCGTCTTCACCTTGGCCGATGCCCATGGGTCTCCTACGGTTTGCCCACGAAGGGGACTTTCTGTGCTGCACCGTAGCAAATGCCGAGTGCTGAAGGAAGCGTACCGCTTGATCTCGCCTCAAGTGAGGATGTTTCAGCGTTCGTCTGTCCGTCCCGAACCGGCTCCGTCGCCGCCCTAGGATCGCCCACGGTGACCAGTTCCGAGCCCGCCCACCCCGACGAGCCCGACCTGGAAGGTCCCTGGCGACGCCGGATCGACACCGGTTGGCGGGCTACCCCCGTCGGGCTGGTGCTGCTCCCGGCGGGCCGACGTGACCCGGTGACGGTGGCGGGCTCGGCCGCGGCGGTGTGGAACCTGCTGGCCGAACCGATCACCCGTACCGACCTGGCCGACCGGCTGGCCCTCCGCTTCGCCGTGTCTCCGACCACGGTGAAGGCCGATCTGGGCGTCCTCCTGGCCCGACTGGTGGAGTTGGGCGCGATCGAGCGCGCCTCATCGTAACTTTCACTGCTTTTCCTGCTGTTTCCAATGTTCTACGATCGTGTCGTGCACGAGACCTGGCAGGAACTCGACGGGGTGACGATGCACCTCCGTCAGGCCGACACCGATCCCGAGCGCGTTCAGCTGCACCGTGAGGCCACCATGCTCGGGCTGGCCCGCCACCCGGCGGTGGTCGAGGTGGTGGCCTCCGACGAGGACGGCGGCCGGTTGGTGACCCGGGTCGGGGCGCGCCACACCCTCGATCACGGACCCCGTCCCGGGTCGCGGGGTTGGCTGCGCGCGCTGGCCGGCGCCACCCAGACCGTGGCCGACCTCCACGCCCTCGGCTTGGTGCACGGCGATCTCCGAGCCGACCGGATCTGGGTCGACGACCGGGGCCACCCGGTGCTCGACGGCTTCTCCCAGGCCGGGCTGGCCGGCCAGTCCGTCGACGGCGGTCCACCGCTGCGGCCGTCGTCGGACGTGGCCGCGTTGGCCACGATGGCCGTCATGACCGTGACGGACGCGGTCGACTCGCCCCGAGCTGGCCCGGCGCGCCGATCCGAGCATGGTCGGCGCTCCGGCCGCCGCACCCGCGGCCCCAACCGGGTCACCGGTCCGGGAGCAGAGCTGGCCGCCGTCCTGGCCGCGGGCCGCGCCGGCGGGTGGCCACCGGCGCGCCGGCTGGCCCAGGCCCTCGACGCCGAGCTGGCCCGCATCACCGAGGCCGCGCCCGTCCCAGAGGCTCCGCCCAGCGCTGACCTTGGGCCCGCCGCCGAACCCGATCCGGACCCGGATCCCTTCGGCCGGCTGCGCCCCAAGGATGCGCCGAGCCCGCGCCGGCGAGCTCCTCGACCGTCGGCGCTGGCCCTGTCCCTGGCCCTGGTCGGCGTCGTGGCTCTGGGTTGGGGAGCCACGCGGGTGGCGGCTCGCGCCAGCCGACCCACCCTGGCTCCTTCTCCGGCACCGGTCCTGTCGATCGCTGGCACCAGCTACCGGATCGGCCAGGCCGGCGACCAGGTCGAGGTGGGCAGTTGGGGCTGTGGCGCCACCCGGGCCGTGGTGCTGCGGCCGGGCACGGGTGAGGTGTTCGCCTTCGATGGCTGGGCTCGATCGGGCCACGACCTCACCGCCCGGGTGGTGGCTCAGGTGTCCCGCGGGTCGCGACTGGTGGCCATCCACCAACCCCGCGGCTGTGACGGCCTGGCCGCCGCCGCCCCCGGCCGCGCCCGAGTCGACCTCGACGGCGCGGTGACGCGGTGACCAGTTCCGTCTCCCCCGCGGATCGCCCGCTCCGCCGAACCGGTCCAGCCACCAACTCCGGGGCGGGCCCTGCACCGGCACGACGACCGTGCCGCGACCTCCGGTCGGAGCCAGGTCCGTCGCCGTGGACATCGGCCCAACTGTCCAGCCTGGGCCTGAGCGCGATCGCCGCTCTGGCCATGCTGGTGGCCCTGGGTCGACCTGTCCCCGGCCCGCCCTGGGCCACGACGGCGGCGCCGTGGGCGGCCTGGGCGGCGCGGGGCGGTCCGGGCGGCGTGGTCATGGGCCTGATCCGCCTGGCCGCCCTGGTCGCGGTCGCCTACCTGCTGGTGGTAGTGCTGGTCGAGCTGGGCGGCCGATGGTCAGCCGTGCCGGCCCTGCTGCGCACCAGCCACCGGCTGTGCCTGCCCGGAATGGCCGCCTGGCTCAGCCAGGCGGCCGCCGGGGGCGTACTGGTTTCGATGGTGGCCGGGTCGGCGCTGACGGCAGGGGCGGTCGGGGCGGCAACGCCGCCCTCGGGGGTGGTGGTGATGCACCAGCTGCCCCCGAGCACGACCCTGGGCGCCGGGGTCGGTCGAACCACCGCGTCGAGGCCGACGCCGTCATCGCCGGCCCGCGCCGCGGACGCGCCGCCGGTCATGCAGGTGGTCGGATCATCGACCACCACGGCCCCGCCGAGGCGGGCCCCCAGCACCTCGTCCAGCCCGCCAACGCCGTCGATGACCACCCCCACCACCGCGCCGAGCGAGCCGACGTCATCGAGCTCCACCCCCGAACCCGCCGCGGTCCCCGCATCCGGGTTCGGGGACGCGGGCGCGCCGCGATCCGCCGCCGTGCCCACCCCGGTCCCGCAGACCTGGACGATTCGCTCGGGAGACCATCTGTGGCGGGTGGCGTCGACCACGTTGGCCGGCCAGTGGTCGGGCCGGCCCAGCGACGCCGAGGTGCTCGACTACCTCCAGCAGGTGATCGCGGCCAACCGGGACCGGCTGGTCGTGCCCACCGACCCTGATCTGGTGTTCCCGGGCCAGGTGTTCGTGCTGCCGCCGGTGCCGGCCAGGCCGACCTGACGGACCGGCGGGGTGGGCGGCCGGACCTGGCGCACCGGACCGCTCAGCGCAACCGGACCGCCACTTCGTTGGCCAGCAGCCGGCCGGGCACCGTGAGCTGCGCCCGGCCTTGAGCCACCTCGACCAGGCCGGCCAGATCGGGATCGCCGGTATCGAGCGCCTCGACCGGGACCCCCCGCGACGTCCGCAGCGCCAACTGCAGCCCCTCGAAGCGCCGGACCTCCGGGTCGAGCGTCTCCCCCGAGGAGGTGGCCGGCTGGCCGGCCCGGATGCGATCCAGGTACCGCTCGGGCGTGCGCACGTTCCACTGACGCCGTCCGTCGCGATGGGAGTGGGCGGCGCAGCCGACACCCAGGTAGTCGCCCTGGTCCCAGTACAAGCGGTTGTGCCGGCACTCGTGGCCGGGACGGGCCCAGTTGGAGATCTCGTACCAGTCGAGCCCGGCGGCACGTAGGAACTGGTCGGCCAACTCGTACTTGTCGGCCTGGTCGTCGTCGTCGGGATGGCGGTCGGGTTCGTCGGCCAACGGCGTGCCGGCCTCGACCGTCAGGGCGTAGGCGCTGACGTGGGGTGGATCCAAAGCCAGGGCGCCTTCGAGGGTGGCGCACCAGTCATCGATGGTCTCTCCTGCCCCGCCGTAGATGAGGTCCAGGTTGAACGTGGTGAAGCCCCGGCTCCGGGCCACCTCCACGGCGGTGCTCACCGACTCGGGGTCATGGCTCCGTCCGAGCGCCTCCAACACGTGACCCACCATGGACTGCACCCCGAACGACAGCCGGTTCACCCCCCCGGCCCGGTAGGTGTCGAGCAGGGCCGCGGTGACCGTGTCGGGGTTGCACTCCACCGTGATCTCGGCATCTGGCGTGGTGGGGATGGCGGCCAGCACCCGCATGAGCCCGTCGGGGTCGACCAACGACGGGGTGCCACCGCCGAAGAACACCGAGGTGACCGGCGGGATGCCTCCGGTGACCGGATCGTCGGCCGCCCGGGCCAGTTCGACCACCAGGGCAGCCAGGTAGTCGTCCATCAGGTGGTGGCGATCGGTCCAGGTGGCGAAGGCGCAGTAGTCGCAACGACGCGCGCAGAAGGGCACATGGACGTAGACACCGAACTCCACCCGGCGAGGCTACCGGCACCCCGACCGGAGACCCTGGGCCGACCGGCCCGGGTGGATCAGAGGGTCAGGCTGAGGCCCAGCGAGTCGAGCCGACCGCCGGCGGTCTCGTAGCTCACGCCCAGGATGCAGGCGATGGCCCGGAGGTCGTCACGGCGGATGGTCAGCATCCGTCCGTTGAAGTCCTGACGCTGGAGCTGGATCATGGTCAGGTACCGGGTGAGCATGTCGCCCTCGGCGCCGCCCAGCGATTCGAGCCCGCGCAGGTCGATGGTCACGTTGGCCGCGGCCACCGCCGCCACCGCCGCGCCGTCGGAGAAGGCCGGGCCGTCGTCGGAGGGCAAAAGCTGATCGACCGGCACGTTGTAGAACCGAGCCAGACGCTGCAGGCGCGGCACGGAGATGGCCCGCTCACCTCGCTCGTATGCACCGAGCACCGAGGCCTTGAACTCCTGGCCGGAGGCGGCCTCCACGTCCTGGAGGGACAGGCGCTTCTGGCGGCGGATCACGCGGAGCCGCTCGCCCACCTTGCGACCGTAGCCCGAGGGCACGATCGGCGCCTCGTCGCCCGTCGCCATCTCGTCCTCGCTCACCTTGGCCATCGCTCACCTCTCCGGTCCCGATGCGTCCCTCCTGGTCGTCCCCCAGGTGATCCCGATCCCTTCGGACGGAAGCCCACGAGGCGCCCGGACATCGCGCCGGCCTCTGAACGGCAAGCCTAGACGCGCGCGTGCGGTTCCCGCGCCACCACGTGCGGTGGGGGTTCCACCAGGCCGCTGCGCAGGGCGCCCAGCAACACACCGACGGTGATGGCGGCGGTCTCGACCCGCAGCACCTGGGGACTCAGGCCGACGTGGACCTCGACCTGCGCCAGCTCGGCGTCGGTCCACCCGCCCTCCGGCCCGACCAGCACCGTGGGGTGCGCCAGCGTGGGGGGATCGCCACCCGGCTCGGCCAGGGCCAGGGCGCGAGACGGCGTGGCCTGGGCCAGCGCCGCCACCGAGGCCGGGGCCAGCACCTCGGGCAACCAGGCCCGACGCGACTGCATGGCTGCCTCGCGGGCCACTCGCCGGAGCCGGTCCAGATGCCCCGACGCCCGGTCGGGGTCCCAACGCACCACCGATCGTTCCGCGGCCACCGGAACGATCCGGTCGACGCCCAGTTCGGTCAGCTTGGCCACGATGAGCTCGGAACGGTTGCCCTTGACCAGGGCGAACCCGACGGTGAGGGCGGGGACCGGGGCCGGTGCCCGCTCGATCTCCCCAGCCGGCTCGATGGCGGACCCGAAGCGGCAACGACGCCAGCTCCCCCGACCGTCGGCGCACACCACCTCGTCGCCCGGGCGGATCCGCAACGAGCGTTCCAGGTGATGGCGGTCCTCATCGCCGACCTCGGGGTGGATCAGGTCGTCGACGAAGACCTGCGGTGCCGACTCGGCCGGCGGGCCCGAGCGCGTCGGGCGGGTCGCCACGGCCGACTACCGGAAGGCCGAGCGGATCTTGGACAGCAGGCCGGAGTCGACGGCCACGATCTCCTCGCCCCGCGACTCGGCGAAGTCGCGCAGGTGCTGTTCCTGGTCGTCGCTCAGGTCGGTCGGCGTGTCCACCACCACCTGGACCAACAAATCGCCACGGCCCCGAGCCTCGAGGTGAGGCACCCCTCGGCCCCGCAGGCGGAAGACGCGTCCGGTCTGGGTGCCCCGGGGGATGACCAGGTCCTCAGCCCCGTCGAGGGTCTCGAAGGACAGATGGGTCCCCAGTGCGGCCTGGGCCATGCTCAGGTGCAGCTCGTTGGCCAGTTCGTAGCCGTGGCGAACGAACCGCTCATGCGACCGGACCCGCACGTGCACGTAGAGGTCGCCCATGCCGCCGCCGCGTGGACCGACCGCACCCCGACCGTTCAGGCGCAGCGTTGAACCGGCGTCGATGCCCGGCGGCACGTCCACCGTGTAGGTGGCCGTCTCGGTGCGCCGTCCCTCGCCCCGACATGTCGGACATGGGTTCTCCACCACCGTGCCCAGCCCCCCGCAGCGCGGACAGGGGCTGGTGGTCACCATCTGGCCCAGCAGCGACTGGCGGACCCGCTGCACCTGACCCATCCCGCCACAGTCGGGACAGGTCGACGCCGAGCTACCGGGCGCGGCCCCGGTGGCCTCGCAGTCGTCGCAGGGCACAGCCGTGCGCACGCTGACCGGGGCCTGCGTACCGAACACGGCCTCCTCGAAGCTGAGGTCGATGACCGCCTCCAGGTCGGCGCCACGCGCCGGGCCCGCCCGACCCCGCCCGTCGCCACCGCCGAACGGGTTGCCGCCGAAGAAGGCGTCGAACAGGTCGCCCAGTCCCCCCGAGAAGCCCGCCGCGCCCATGCCATTGGCATCGGGGCCGAAGCGGTCGTAGTGCTGACGTCGCTCGGGATCGCTCAGCGTCTCGTAGGCGAGCGCCACCTCCTTGAAGCGAGCCTCGGCCTCGGGATCGTCGGGGTTGGCGTCGGGATGCAGCTCACGGGCCAGCCCGCGAAAGGCGCGCTTGATCTCATCCGCGGTGGCGGCCCGAGACACGCCGAGGAGCTCGTAGTAGTCGGTCGATCCGGCGGGCACGCTCAGCCCTCGCTCAGGTGGCGACCCAGCCGTTGGCCGACCACGGCCACCGCGGCCAGGGCCTGGGGATAGTTCATGCGGGTGGGTCCGAGCACGCCGATGGTGCCGACCGGTTCGCCCTCCACCGCGTACGGCGCCACCACCACCGAGCAGTCGGCCAACGGGGCGATGCCGGTCTCGGTGCCGATGGCCACGTGCAACCCGCGGTCGAGGACGTCCTGGAGCAGCGTCACCACGACGTACTGCTGCTCGAGGATGCCCAGCACCTCGCTCACGGTGGCCACCGCATCGAAGGCCGAGGCCATGCGACCGGCGCCGCCGATGTAGACGTGTTCGCCCGGAGCGTGCTCGTGGCTCAACACGCCCACCGCGGACCGGCGCGCCACCAGCTCGGCCTCCGGCTCGACCCCCGCGGGGCCTTCCTGATCCAGCTCGGCGGCCACAGTGGCCACCGCGGTGAGCGGCTCACCGTTGAGGCGGGCGAAGAGCCGAGCGGTAGCGATCACCAGAGCCGCATCGTCGATGTCGCGGTCGAACTCGATGGTGTGCTTGTCCACCGCCCCGTTGGACAGGACCACCACCACCAGGGCCACCCGGGACGTCAGACCGACGAGTTGGACGGACCGGACCGTGGCCGCCTCCACCGGTGGGCTGACCACCACCGCCGCGTACTGGGTCAGGTTGGCCAGCAGCCGACTGGTGTCGGCCAGCATCTGCTCGAGCTCACCGTGAGCCTCGGCGAAGAAGGACCGGACCTGCTTGGAGTCGGCCGTGGCCAGCGAGGCCGCGCTCAGCCGGTCGACGAAGAAGCGGTACCCCTTGTCGGTGGGCACCCGACCGGCGCTGGTGTGGGGCTGGTGGAGGTATCCCTCCTGTTCGAGCGCGGACATGTCGTTGCGCACGGTGGCCGGCGACACCTCGACGCCGGGGGTGCGGGCCACGTGGCCCGAGCCCACGGGCTGGGCCGTCTCGATGTAGGTCGACACCACGGCGCGCAGCACCGTGGCCTTGCGTTCGTCGAGCTGATCGGAGTCGTCGTGGGGCTGGTCAGCCATGGGCATCGCCGGGGTCAGGGAGCTGGCACTCGATGATACCGAGTGCTGGACGAAGGGCGGGGTGCCCCCGGGGTCGGAAGGCGGCCCCAGGCCGGAGCTGCCGGACCGATGACACCCGGATGCCGAAGGCGCCCGCCCTGAGGCTTGCCGACCAGACGGCCAAGGAATCAGTCGTCCAGCTTCAGCGCAGCGATGAAGGCTTCCTGAGGAACTTCGACCCGGCCGATGTTCTTCATGCGCTTCTTGCCGGCCTTCTGCTTCTCCAACAGCTTGCGCTTGCGACTGATGTCCCCGCCGTAGCACTTGGCCAGCACGTCCTTGCGCTTGGCCTTGACCGTCTCGCGGCTGATGATGCGACCGCCGATGGCGGCCTGGATGGGCACGTCGAACATCTGGCGCGGGATCAACTCCTTGAGCTTCTCGCTCATGCGCTTGCCGTACCCGTCCGCCTTGTCGCGATGCACGACCGTGCTGAAGGCATCGACCGCCACGGAGTTGAGCAGGATGTCCACCTTGACCAGATCGGAGACCGCGTAGCCGGCGGGCTCGTAGTCGAGGCTGGCGTATCCCTGGGTGCGGCTCTTCATCTGATCGAAGAAGTCCATCACCACCTCGGCCAGGGGCACCCGGTAGACGAGCTCCATGCGCTCGGGCGACAGGTACTCGATCTTCTGCATCTCGCCTCGGCGGGTCTGGCACAGGTCCATCAGCGTGCCCGCGTACTCGGTGGGCGTGAGGATGGTGGTGGTGAGGTACGGCTCCTCGATGTGGTCGACTTCGCTGAGGTTGGGCATCTCGCTGGGGTTGTCGATCACCAGCACGTCACCGGCCGTGCGCTGCACGCGGTACTCGACCGATGGGGCGGTGGCGATCAGGGCCAGGTCGAACTCGCGCTCGAGCCGCTCCCGCACGATGTCCATGTGGAGCAGGCCCAGGAAGCCACAACGGAACCCGAAGCCCAGCGCCCCAGAGGTCTCGGGGGCGTAGGTGTAGCTCGAATCGTTGAGCCGCAGCTTCTCGAGGGCCTCCCGAAGGTTGGCGAAGTCGTCGCCCTCGACCGGGTAGAGCCCGCAGAACACCATGGGCTTGGGGTCGCGGTAGCCCTCCAGGGCCGGCGCCGGCCGAGCCGCCTCGGTGACCGTCTCCCCTGATCGGGCCTCGCCCACATCCTTGATGCCGGCGATCAGGTAGCCCACCTCCCCGGGTCCGAGCTCGGCCACCGGCGTGGGGTCGGGCCGGCGCACCCCGACCTCGTCCGCGCTGTAGGTGGCCCGGGCCTGCACGAACGCCAACTTGGCGTCGGTGCGCAGTCGGCCGTTCATGACCCGCACCGAGCTGACCACCCCCCGGTACTGGTCGAAGTACGAGTCGAAGATCAGGGCCTGCAGCGGCGCATCGGCGTCGCCGACGGGGGCCGGGATCCGCTCGATCACCGCGTCCAGCAACTCGGCCACCCCCTCGCCGGTCTTGGCGCTGACGCGCAGGATCTCCTCGGCCGGGATGCCGAGCACGTTCTCGATCTCCTGGGCGTACCGGTCGGGGTCGGCCGCCGGCAGGTCCACCTTGTTGAGCGCGGCGACGATCTCCAGATCGTTCTCCAGGGCCAGGTAGCAGTTGGCCAGGGTCTGGGCCTCGATCCCCTGGGCCGCATCCACCAACAGGATGACGCCCTCACACGCAGCCAACGAGCGCGACACCTCGTACCCGAAGTCCACGTGGCCGGGGGTGTCGATGAGGTTCAGGACATGGTCCCGATAGTCGAGGCGCACGCTCTGGAGCTTGATGGTGATGCCCCGCTCGCGCTCGATGTCCATCGAGTCGAGGTACTGCGCGCGCATGTCTCGAGCCTGGACGGCGCCGGTGAGCTCGAGCATCCGATCGGCCAGGGTGGACTTCCCGTGATCGATGTGGGCGATGATGGAAAGGTCGCGGAAGCGGCTCAGGTCGGACACGGGCTCATGGGGGCTCGAGGGCAGGGAGGCGCGGGCAGGTCGGGCGCTACCCCGACACGGCCACCCGCGCCGGGGCCATGCTAGAAGGTGAACGTCGGTCCTCGGCCATCCCCACCATCGCCGACCGGGATCGACCCGACTTGCCCGGCGGGGGCCCGTGACCGCTACGATGGTTCGTCGCGCAACGCCCCCGGCGTGCCCTCACTCCCGACGACCAGGATCACCGTGGCCAACATCAAGAGCCAGATCAAGCGAAACAAGCAGAACGAGCAGCGCCGCGTGCGCAACAAGGCCGTCCGCTCCGAGCTCAAGACCCGCACCAAGGCCGCCACCGTCGCGGCCGAGCAGGGCGCGGAGAACGCGGACGAGCTCGCTCGCCTGGCCATCAAGCGACTGGACAAGGCCGCGGCCAAGGGCATCATCCACAAGAACCAGGCGGCCCGACGCAAGTCCCGCCTGGTCAAGCACCTGGCCGCCGCCAGCGCCTGACCCTCGCCTCGGGGACGGCGGCGGGCTGGAGGGGTCAGCTTCGACGCGCCCCGGCTCGGGCGCCTCGACTTCGCGCCGCGGCCTTGGGCGTGCGACTGGCCAGCCGGGCCACCAGCACCTCCACCACCAGCTCGGCGGGCCACGCCTTGGCCCCGCGCAGATCGAGGTCGGCGTCGGCCAGTAGGCCCACGAACTCGTGGATGCGTTCGGGACCCAGGGCCCGGGTCTGATCGAGGGCCTTTCGAGCCGGGAACGTGGAGCCCTTGAGCCCGAGCAGCTCGGCGGCCTGCGCCTCGCTGTTGGCCTCCGAACCCTCCAGGCGCAGCATGCGCTGGTAGTGGCCGTGGAGGCTGGCGGTGATCTGCAACGGGTGGCGCCCGGCAGCCAGCATCCGGGTCAGCACGGTGAGCGCGACCTGGGCGTCGCCCCGGTCGATGGCGTCGGTCAGATCCCATGGGGCGACGTCGCCGGCGTCACCCAGGTACGGCTCGATGTCGGCCTCGCCCAGATGAGCGCCCGGACCGAACGCGCCTTCGAACGTGTCGAGCAGGATGGCCAGGCGGCTCACCTCCTCACCCAGGTGGTCGACCAGTCGGGCCCGGGCGGCCGCGTCCAGGACCAGATCCGACGACGCCAGGTGCTCGTCGAGCCAGGCGGTCCGTTGGCGACCCGACCCGGGCTTGGTGTCGATCACCAGACCCCCCGACTGGGTGACGGCATCGGCCAGCTTGCGGGGCACCGCCGCCACCCGCGCCCCCGATCGCGGACCCTTCTCCCACGCCAGGACCAAAACGGTGGTCGGCAGCGGGTCGGCCAGGTAGGCCACCAACGGGGCCACCGAGTCGGCGGTGGAGAACACCGCGGCGTGGCGCCCCACCACCACCCGACGGTCGGTGAGGAACGGCGGGGTCTGGGCGGCGTCGACCAGCGGCCCGATCCCGTAGGTGCCGTTGTCGTTCTCGTAGGCGGTGGCATCGAGCTCGGTGAGCACCAACGAGCGGTCGGCGCCGTCGAGGGCGGCGTCGACCAGCTCACGCACCGCGTCGGAGACCAGCACGGCGTCGTCGCCCTTGACCAGGTGGATGGGCACGCCGTCGACCTCGGTCACGCCGCCTCCAGGATGGCGGCCATCACATCGGCCACCCGTCGCCCGGCCACCACGTCGTGGCACCGCAGCACCCGAGCGCCCAACCCCACGCCGAGGGCGTGGGCGGCCACGGTGCCCAGGGCGGCGCCGTCCACGTCCACGTCGAGCAGCTTCCACAGGAACCGCTTGTTGGATGCGGACAGGAACACCGGGTACCCCAAGGCCACCAGCGCATCGGACCGACGCAGCAGGACCAGAGACTGGGCCTCCGTCTTGCCCAGGTCGAGCCCGGCGTCGACCATGATCCGCGCCGCGGGTACGCCCGCGGCCTCGGCGGCACGGGCCCGATCGGACAGGAAGTCCACCACCGTGGTCACCACGTCGTCGTAGACGGGCTCAGGATCGGGCACGCGTGGTCGCAGTCGGATGTGGGTGGCCACCACCGACGCGCCGGCCGCGGCGCACACGGCCAGGTAGTCCGGGTCGGCGAAGCCGCTGATGTCGTTGCCCACGACTGCGCCGGCGGCGAAGCAGGCCGCGGCCACCGAGGCTCGCCAGGTGTCCACTGACAAGGGCAGGTCGAACCGCGCCGCCAAGGCTTCGATGGCCGGGACCACGCGAGTCAGCTCCTCGTCCGCGGAGACCTCCTCGCCCGGACCCGCCTTCACCCCGCCCACGTCCAGGAAGTCGGCGCCGTCGCCCACCAGCCGGTCGGCCTGGCGCAAGAAGGCGTCGAAGTCGTAGTAGTTGCCGCGGTCGTAGAACGAGTCAGGCGTGCGGTTGAGGATGCCCATGACCAGGGCTCGATGGGTCACGTCGAAGCGGTGGGGCCCGAGCGACAGCAGCACCCGCTGAAGCTACACCGGGCACCCGCGACACCGTCACGGCCAGATGCGGTGCCTCTGTGCCCACCGTGACCACCAGGTCGCCGATGCGCGCCACCCAGCCCGGGGCCGGCGTGCGGACAGCGCCCAGGGCCGCCAGCGCGGCGGCGCGCCGGGTCCGCGCCGACACCGATGTGGTCGAGGTGGTCGCCGTACCCGTCCACACGGCCCGGACCGGCACCCGCCGGGCCAGCTGCGCCACCATCTCGAGACCAGTCACCGACCCGGTGGGCACCACTACCAGGTCGAGGTGGCCGATCCCCGCGCCACGCAGCCCGTCGAGCAGATCGCGTGCCTGGGGTCGCGGCCCCAACACCAGCACGGCCGGGCGACCTGCTCCGAGTCCGGTCCAGAGCTCGCCCGAGCCGCCCAGGGCCATGTGCGCGGGCGGCGCCACGCCGCCCCGCGCCAACACCAGCGCGGGCCAGGCCAGTACGCCCACCAGCCCCATCCAGGAGGCGGCGGCCAGGCGCGCCCGGCCGCGGCGACCGGCGTGCACCGCCATCCACGCCGAGGCCGCGCCCAGCGCCAACCCCACCGCCCCGATCTGGCCCAGGGGCACGGCCGCACCCCACCGGGCCACCAACTCCACCCACCAGACCAGCGCACCGGCGGGGAGCTGCACCACCGCCGCCAGCTGCCCGCCCACCAGACCGGCCAGCGCACCTGCGGTCATCCCCCACCCCATGAGCAGCCCGGCGGCCGGTTCGGCCAGGAGGTTGGCCGGGAGGGTGGCCACCGGCAGGCCGCCGTAGAACGCGATGAGGATGGGCGACACCGCGACCTGAGCGGCCAGGGTGACTGCGGCGGGTCGGGCCAACCAGCCGGGAAGGGGCAGCTGATCAGCCAGCGGCCGGGCGGCCACGATGATGCCGGCCGAGGCGGCCACCGAGAGCTGGAACCCTGCCACCCCCACCAGCATTGGGTCGATGAGCACCAGGGCGGTGACGGCCAGTCCCAGGATCCTCAGCCCGCTGGCCGGGCGACCCAGCGACCAGGCCGTGACCGCGATGAGGGCCATGGCCGTGGCCCGCAGCACCGAAGGCTCGAATCGGGTGAGCGCGGCGAACACGATCAGCACCGCCACCGTGGCCAGCCACCGGCCCCGCGGTCCCAACCGGCGTAGCAACGGCCCGGCCGCGGCCACCACGAAGGCCACGTTCTCGCCCGAGACCACCAGGAGATGGCTCAACCCCGAACCGCGGAAGTCGTCGGCCACCACCGGCGACTGACCTCGCACGTCGCCCAGTACGAAGCCGCCGTACAGGCTGCGCTGGTCAGCCGAGAGCGGACGGGCCCCGGCCAGCAACACGCCGCGGAGCGCGTTCACCCCGGCCACCACCGGACCGTCGCCGGGCACTGCCGTCAACTGGTCGGGCGTGACCACCCCCACCACGTGACGCCGGGCGTCGAGGTCGTCGCCCGGGGGGCGGGGAGCCACCCGACCCTGCACCCGGATCCGCTGACCGGCCTCCCGTTCGGCCAGCACCGACGCCGACCGCCCGTGGGCCCAAACCTCGAAGTGGTGGCCCTGGGCCCGGACCTCGGCCACCACCGCGCCGGCCACGTCCTGCGGATCGTCCACCAGCGCGGCCGTGGACACGAACGGGCCCGGTGCCGCCGGCCGATCGCCCTGCCAGGCTCGGGCCCCCAGACATGCCGCCAACAGTCCGGCGGCCAGGATCACCATGACCGGGCGTCGGGACACGGCGGCGACCAGCAGGCCGGCGCCGGCCACCCAGGGCGGGACATCGGGCGACCACCAGGCGGCCAGGGCCACCACCGCGGTCAGCGTCAGCACGTGGGCGTCGGACAGGGCGCGGGCGCGATTGGCGGGGGCGTGGCCATCGCCGGCCCGCACCTGGCGGCCACCGAGCTCGGTCACACTCGGGCGTGGGGCCGGATCTGAGCCAGCTTGGCCGGGCCGATGCCCGCCACCTGGGCCAGGTCGTCGACCTGGTGGAAGGGGCCGTGCTGGCGTCGGTAGGCGATGATGGCCGCGGCGGTGGCCGGACCCACCCCGGGGAGGGCGTCGAGCTGGTCGGCGGTGGCCGTGTTGAGGTCGACCGGGGCACTGGGCTGGCCCGGGGTCGCCCCCGCCCCCTCACCGGCCGAACCCGTTCCCGACCCCGCTCCGCCACCGTCGACGGGGTCGGGCAGATCGGTCTGGCCGACGTGCGGGATGTAGATGAGGGTGCCGTCAGCCAGCGGGGCGGCCTGGTTCACCCGGTCGCCGTCGGCGTCTGGCGCCAGACCACCGGCGGCGCGGACCAGGTCACCGACCCTCGAGCCTGACGGCAGGTGGTACACGCCCGGATGTGCCACCGCGCCCGCCACCTGCACCACCACCGCGACGGCGGACGGGCTGTCCGAGCCCGCCACACCGTCGGTCGTCTCTGTGGAACCACCCAGCCCCGAGACGGCCGGGGCGACCCCGGCTCCCCCGGTCGCGGTCGGGCGGCGCCCGACCACCACCACGACGGCCAACCCGATGGCCACCACCGCCAGTGCACCCAGGAACCAGGACACCGGGTTGGCCCGCACCCGGGCCAACCCGTCCGACCAGGCCCGCTCGGACCAGGTCGAGTGCTGGTCCACCAGGTCGCGCAGGGCGTCGAGAGCCCGACGCCCGCCCGGATCGGTCTGCGCCTCGAGGGCGGTCGGGGGCGCGGGGCCAGCCGCAGTCGTCGGGTCGGACGACGCGCTCGACGATGGGTCGGACGAGGACACGATCCCTCCGGGCACAGGCCGGGGCCGGTGGAGGGGAAGGTGCGGACGGCCGGTGGTCGTCGGGAGTCAGCGACGGGCCACAGGACCGAGGCCGAACCTAGACGGCGCCGGGTGCGCTGTCACCCCCCAAACCGGGGGGTGTGCGTGCGGGCTCAGAACAGGCGGGCGGTGAGCTTGCGGCGGTAGTCGGCCGTGCGGGGATCCTCGGGGCCGAGCAGCTCGAGCAGGTCGACGAACTGCTGGCGGGCCTCGTCATCGCTCTTGACCTGGTCGAGCAGGGCATCGAGTCGTGACGCCACGTCGTCGGCGCCGTCGGCGACCGTGCCGGCACGGGCGCGGGCGGCCACATGCCGGGTGGCCGCCGTCTCGGGGATCCGGTCCAGCAGGCCCAGTGCCTCTTCGGTGCGGCCGTCATCGACCAGGTGATCGCCGAGGGCCACGATGGCTGCCTCGTTGCCGGGATCGAGCTCGAGCACCTTCCGCAGCGATCCCTCGTCACCGGCGGCCAGCAGCGCGGCCAGCTCGACCTCGGCCTCCGAGGGCAGGAGCCGGCTGATGAACTCACGCACCTGGGGCTCGCCCTGGGCGCCGACGAACCCGTCGACCACCTTGCCGTCGCGCAGCGTGTAGACGGCGGGGATGCCCTGGACCCGGAAGGCGGCCGAGGCCTGCGGGTTCTCGTCCACGTTGATCTTGACCAAGGCCACCTGGCCCTCGGTCTCCTGGATCACCTGCTCGAGGATGGGTCCCAACGTCTTGCACGGCCCACACCACGGCGCCCACAGGTCCACGACCACGGGAACCTGCGCGGAGCGGGTCATCACGTCGGCTTCGAAGCTGGCGTCGGATGCGTCGATGTAGTCGATGGTCACGCCTACCAGGATACGGGCTCTCCAACCGCCCCCACGCTTCGCAGCCCCCGGCGCGCCCGGTAGCGTGGCCTCCTCGTCGAGGGGCGCGGGGCCGTGCCCGCATGGCGGGATCCGACACGGCATCACCAGGAAGGGGAGCGCGTGGACGGTCCAGCCCAACCAGCCGAGCAGCCGATGGTGGAGGGCGTCGACGCCGTGGGTGTGACCGATTGGTTCGTCGACCACGCCGCCGCGGTGACCCCGCCCTTGCGCTTCGAGCTCATCACCGGCGGTCACTCCAACCTGACCTTCAGCGTGCGTGACGCCGAGGAGCGCCACTGGGTGCTGCGCCGCCCGCCCCTGGGCCAGGTCCTGGCCACCGCCCACGACATGGGGCGTGAGCACCGGATCATCACCGCGCTGGCCCCGACCGACGTGCCCGTGGCACCCACGCTCGGGCTGTGCACCGACGACTCGGTGAACGGTTCGCCCTTCTACGTCATGGAGTTCGTCGACGGCACGGTGGTGCGCGATGTGTCGGTGGCCGAGCGGCTCTCCCCCGCCGTGCGCGGCGCCGCCAGCGAGTCCATCGTCGACGTCCTGGCTCGCATCCACGCGGTCGACCTGGTGGGCAGCGGCCTCGACGACCTGGGCCGCCACGAGGGCTACATCGAGCGACAGCTGAAGCGCTGGTATAGCCAGTTCGAGAAGTCCAAGACCCGCGACGTGCCCGAGCTCGATCGGGTCTACCAGGACCTCAGCTCGGAGGTGCCCCTCCAGGCCGGTGCCACCATCGTCCACGGTGACTACCGCTTGGACAACTGCATGATCGGCGACGACGGGCAGATCATGGCCGTGCTCGACTGGGAGCTGTGCACCCTGGGCGATCCCCTGGCCGATCTGGGCCTGCTCATGGTGTATTGGACCGACCCCGACGACGTGCACCCGGCCGGGGTGTCGGGGGCCACCGTGCTCGACGGCTTCCTACGCCGCGACGACCTGCTGGCGCGCTACGCCGAGGTGTCGGGCCGTGACCTGTCGGCCATCGACTACTACGTGGCCTTCGGCTACTGGAAGCTGGCCTGCATCATCGAGGGCGTCTACGCCCGCTACAAGGGCGGCGCCATGGGCCACCGAGGCGACGAGGGCGCCTTCGACTTCTTCGGGCAACAGGTGATCGCGCTGACCGAATCAGCCCGCCAGGCGATCGGGCGGCTGGAGTGAGCTCGCTCTACGAGTTCGTCCAGCGCCCCGACCTGGAGTCACCGCTGCTCGTGGTCGTGCTGGAGGGCTGGATTGACGCCGGTCTGGGCGCGGGCACCGCCATGGAGACCATCTCGGCCGCCACCACCATGGAGCTGGTGGCCAGCTTCGACACCGACGCGCTGCTCGACCATCGGGCCCGCCGACCCACCATGCACCTGGTGGACGGGATCCAGACCGGGCTGACCTGGCCCACCATCGAGCTGCGGGCGGGCTCGGATCCCGATGGCCAGGACGTGCTGTTCCTGTTGGGCGCCGAGCCGGACCACTCGTGGCGGTCCTTCTCCCGGGCGGTGATCGACCTGGCGCTCGAGTTCGGTACCCGCATGGTCGTGGGGCTCGGCGCCTACCCGGCACCGGTGCCCCACACCCGTCCGACCCGGGTGGTGCCCACCACCGCCTCGATGGACCTGGCCCGCCAGGTCGGCCTCATCACCGGACGCATCGACGTTCCCGCCGGCGTCCAGGCTGCCATCGAGGAGCTGGGGGCCGAGCACGGGTTGGGGGCGCTCGGCCTGTGGGCCCAGGTCCCGCACTACGCCTCGGCCATGCCCTATCCGGCGGCCGGCCTGGCGCTCATCGAGTCGCTGGAGCAGGTGGGCCAGGTCCATTTCGGCACGGGCACGCTGGCCGCCGAGGCCGAGGCGGCCCGAGCCCGGCTCGACACGCTCATCGCCGACAGCGAAGAGCACCAGGAGCTGGTCCGCCAGCTCGAGGGTCAGGTCGATGCCCAGGCCGAGGCCGACGGCCGTCCTCTGCCCTCAGGCGAGGAGTTGGCCGCCGAGCTCGAGCGCTTCCTGCGCGACCAGGAGACTTGAGCCGACCGCAGGACCAAGAAGGCGAAGGCCGCCAGGCCGGAGCCGCTGGACCGACGACGCCCAGATGCCGAAGGCGCCCGCAGGGAGGCTTGCCGACCGAAGGGCCAAAAAGTAGGCGCCAGGCCGGAGCCGCTGGACCGACGACGCCCAGATGCCGAAGGCGCCCGCAGGGAGGCCTGCCGACCGAAGGGCCAAACAAGTAGGCGCCAGGCCGGAGCCGCTGGACCGACGACGCCCAGATGCCGAAGGCGCCCGCAGGGAGGCCTGCCGACCGAAGGGTCAGGAAGGTTGGGTCGGGCGGGGTGAGGGTGACGGGTAGACGGTCACCGACTCCGCGGCCGGGATCTTCGTGTAGATGGTGACCGCCCCCTTGGTGTTGAACACGTCCGGCGGCTCGTCAGGGAACTGCCCCGGCAGGTAGCGCTTGCCCCCGTCCACGTACTCGTAGAGCCCCTTGCCCTGGTGGTTCAGTTCATCGGGGCCCGATGCGTTCGGGTTCCACCAGATCTGGGTGACGTCGTCGATGCCCTGGTAGTCGGTCTCGGGCCAGATGCCGTGGTTGCCGTAGGTGATGAGGGGCTGGGTCACGGCCTCAGGCACCCGGACCAACGAGAAGTAGGCCGACAGCAGGTTCTGCGGAGTGAGGTCGGGTCCGGTGGCCTGCAAGCCGGAATAGAGCAGGCTGAACAGGGGGACCGTCACCGCCGACCCGGTGGCCGCCGGCGGGTTCTTGCCGTAGAACCAGTGGTACAGGTAGATGGAGCCGCTCACCGACGGGTCGGTGCGGGCGGCTCCGGTGGTGATCCCGAAGGCGTGGGACCACTGCTTCTGGTCGTAGGTGCGGGCGAAGATGGCCGTGTCGGTCAACAGCGCCGATGCGCCACTGACGATCCACTCGGGGAAGTACTCCTGGTTGGTGGCCGCGGTGGTCAACGGACCGGGCGCCACCGGGTCGCCGCTGAAGATCACGGTGGTCACCCCGGCCGACTTGAGTTGGGCGATCAGACCGTTGGCATCGATGTTGGTGGGTGACTGATAGGCCAGGCGGGCCGACAGCTTGACCCCCTGCTTGGCCAGGCTGGCCACGAAGTGGTCGGTCTGGGTCTCGGCATCCTGGCCGGTCGAGATGTAGACCAGCCCGAACTTGCGGGTCTGGGACTGCAGGGCGGAGCTGCCGGCATGAATGGCCGGACGACCCTTGAGCTGGGCGCCGATGTAGTCGGCCAGCTCGATCTGGCCCTCGTCCGTGTTCATGGGCAGACCGATGGCGTAGGGCGCGTTCTTGGCGTAGAAGCTGTTGGGCTGGCTGGGCACGCAGTCGATGCAGAAGATCTTGTTGGCGATGATCGTCTGGCCGAAGGCGGCGGTCAGCACGGGCCCGTTGAGCACGGCGAACGGCTTGATGGTCTCGGCGATGGTGGTGGCATCGGCGCGGGCCGCCACCTCGTC
Source organism: uncultured Microthrixaceae bacterium (assembly GCA_963740985.1). Taxonomy (GTDB): domain Bacteria; phylum Actinomycetota; class Acidimicrobiia; order Acidimicrobiales; family Acidimicrobilacustridaceae; genus UBA4742. Next base: position 4,763,875 of record CAVUGJ010000002.1, on the reverse strand, counting down.
GTCGACCGTGCCGGTGCCCACGAACGGCACCAGGTCCACATGACGTCCGTAGGTCTCGGAGTAGGTCTCCAGGAACTTGATGTAGCCCTTGACCGTGTCGATGGTCTGCTGGTTGGTGTCGGAATCGGCGATGGAGCCCTCGATGTACTTCAGGATGGGATCGTTGGGCTGCGCAAGGTAGAGCACGACCTTGATCGAGTCGCTGGTCACGCCCTGGTAGGTGGCCCCACCGTTGTCCCCGTGGAAGGGGGCGTAGCAGGCGCCGGCGAAGTAGTACGGGTACTTGAGCCGACCGGTGGTGGTGTCACAGCGGCTGCCCCAGTCGATGTCCTTGGTCTTGCCTTCCGCCTTGGCCTGGGTCCACGACATCACCCCGGCCGGGTGGAAGCCGCCGGGCGCGGTGGTGGTGCTGGTCCCGGTGCTGGTCGAGGAGCTGTTGCCGCGCGTGGCCACCACCACCCCGGCCACCACCGCCAGCACGGCGACGATGGCGATGAGTGGGCCATAGCGCCGCAGGAACGGACGGGATGGCGGAGCAGCGGTGGGTTGCATGGACGGTTCCCCCTCTGGAACGGATGATCAGGTCTCGATGGTGCCCGAGCGGGCGATGGCGGCGGCGTTGTCCCCCAGATAGGAGCTCACCACGACGGGATCGTGGAGGACGTCGTCGGGCCGGCCGTCGGCCACCAGCAGGCCCTGGTCGAGCGCGACCAGCCGGTCGGCCACCGAGGTGACCAGCGGCATGTCGTGCTCGATCACCAACAGGGTGGCCCCCAGCTCGTCGCGCAGGCGCAGCAGCAGCGGGCCGAGCGCCTCGGATTCGCGCTGGGCGATGCCACTCGACGGCTCGTCCAGCAGCACCACGCTGGGGTGGTGGGCGACCACGCAGGCCAGGTCGACCACGCGTCGCGAGCCGGTGGAGAGCTCGTGGATGAACTTGGTGCGGAACGCCCCCAGGTTCAACAGCTCGACCAGCTCGGCCACCCGCCGGCTCACGTCCTGCTCCGAATCGAAGGCGGCGGGCAGGTGCAGCGCCGGGTTGAGCGGGTCGCGCACCTCCACCCACCGGTCCAGGGCCACGGCGATGGTCTCCTCCACCGTCAACGCCGGGAAGAGCCGTGCATCCTGGAAGGAACGGCCCAGGCCCAGGCGGGCCCGATGGTCGGGGCTTCGCCCGGTCAGCTCCACGCCGCCCAGCACCACGCGGCCGGCGTCGGCCCGGGTGAACCCGGAGATGAGGTCGAACAGGGTGGTCTTGCCGGCGCCGTTCGGCCCGATGATGCCCACGATCTCGCCCGGCGCGGCCATCAGGGTCACCCCGCCCACGGCCTGGATGCCGCCGAAGCGCACCCGGACCTCCAGCACCTCCAGCGCCGCGGTCAGCGGACCGTCGACCGCCACCGTCGCCTCGGTCCAGCCTCGGCCCGGACCACCCGGGCTGGTGTCCGTTGGCCGACGTGGCCGCCGTCACCCGTGTCGGGGCGGCGGAGGGGTCGGCCACGGCCCCATCGGGGGAGCCGGCCCCGACCCCCTCCAGGAACACCGAGCGCAGGATGTCGGGGCGGTCCAGCAGCTCGGCGGTGGGGCCGTGGAAGCGGATCTCGCCCTTCTCCATGAAGTAGGCCGTCTCGGCGATGGTCAGGGCCAGGTTGACCGACTGCTCGACCAGGATCACCGTGGTGCCCTGCTCGCGGATGGCCCCCACCATGGGCAGGAGCTGCTCGACCACCACCGGGGCCAACCCCAGCGAGAGCTCGTCGATGAGCAGCAGGCGAGGGCGGCCCAGGAAGGCCATGCCCAGGGCCAGCATCTGCTGCTGGCCCCCGGACAGGTTGCTGGCCGGCTCGTCCATGCGGGCGGCCAGGATCGGGAACTGCTCGAGCACCTGGTCGACGCGTCCGGCCAGGTCGGCCGGCTCCTTGCGCTCCAGCCAGCCCGGCCACCCGCAGGTTCTCCCGCACGGTCAGCCCGGGGAAGACGCCGTGGCCGCCGGGCACCTGGCTGATGCCATGGGCCGCGATCTCGTTGGGCGGGGCGTGGGTGATGTCGCGCCCGTCGAAGATGACCGCACCCTTGTCCGCCTCCACCACCCCGCAGATGGCCTTGAGCAGCGTCGACTTCCCGGCACCGTTGGTGCCGAGCAGGGCCACGATCTCCCCCTCGTCGATCTCGAAGTCGACGTCGAAGAGCACCTGCACGTTGCCGTAGTAGACCTGCAGGCCGCGGCACAGCAGCAGCTTGACCCGCCCCTGGCGTCGCTCGTAGAGCACCTCGGAGCGGGCCGCGGCCATGGCCCAGACCTGCTTGATGTCCTCGTTGAGGACCCGGCCCGAGCCGGCCAGGATCAGGCCGCCGACCACGAACACCGGCGTCATGATCAGCATGCCGGGGCGGATGCCCGATGCCGTCGCTCACCGCACCCACGATGGGCAGGACGATGAGCCCGGGGATCACCCAGATGGCGCCCAGGGAGAACCCCATCGACCGGGCCCGCGGCGGGATGCCCAGCGACAGCGCGGCGAACACGCCCGGTCCGACGATGGCCAGGGTGGCGGCGATGGCCATGTTGGCCACGATGGTCAGCCACAGCCAGGGGGCCAGGGCGAACACGGCGGCGAAGGCGCCGCACAGGAAGGCCGCGCCGGCCAGGAACTTCATGATCAGCGCCGGGTCGCGCATGATCAACTTGGTGCCGAAGCGGGCGCCGATGACCAGGCCGACCACCTGCACCGGCTCGGTGATGGCGGCGATGTAGGCGCGGTGCACCGTGTCGAGCCCGAACGCATCCTGGTAGAGCAGCGCGGCCAGCGAGGCGAAGCCGATGATGGAGGCGGCCAGGAAGGGCAGGGCGTAGAAGACCCGGCGCAGGCTGTCCACCTTCCACACCATCCGCCACGACTCGGCGAACGACGGGGGCGGCTCCTCGGTGAGCAGGGCCTCGCCCTCCATCGCCCATGGCCTCGCGCTCCTGCACGCCCCGCACCGGCTCGACCAGGCGGAGGCCGAGCAGCACCAGGATGACCATGGGCACGGCCAGCACGATGAAGGGCAGCCGCCACCCCACCCAGGCGGCCAGCAGACCGGCCATGAGGGGGCCGAAGAAGGCGCCGAGGGCGTTGGCGAACCGGTACACCGAGAAGACCCGCGGCCGCGAGGCGATGGGGAACCAGTCCGACATGAGGGAGTTGTGGGTGGGCAGGGCGGTGGCCTGGCCCACACCCGACCCCGACCGCATGATCACCAGCACCCAGATGAAGAAGGCCAGCCCGGTGCCGAACGAGAAAGGGCGAACACCAGCGACCCGACCAGCATCAGCCGCACCCGGCTTGCGGCTGTCGGCCATCTGGGCGATGGGCACGGTCAGCGAGAGCCCGAGCAGGGCGGCCGCCGCCACCAGCGTCAGGATCCCGGCGTTGGTCATGTGGAACGACTTCTGGATGTTCGGGATAGCAGCCCGAACGAGTCCCGGTCCATCTCCTCGACCATGTTGAAGCCGAACAGGATGGCCAGGGCGTAGATGGGTCCCCCGCCCGAGAGGTCGCTCAGCCAGCGACCCGGATGTCGCACCGCGAACCGGGCCCGCTGCGTCCACGCGAGCTGTCGGGACCGCGGCCAGCGGGGCGATGGGGATCACGGCTGGGCTCCGCTCGACCCGACGGTGTCGGCCGCATCCTGCGTGTGGGCGTGCCCGTTACAGGCCGATCTCGAGGTCGACCGCCACGATGTCGTCCGCGGCGAGGACCGCCTCGACCTCGGCCGCCGCCTGCTTACCGCTGACTCTCGTCGGGTTGTCGGGTGTCGGCCACCAGGCTGGGGACGATGATGCCCCGTCGCCCGGCCACCCACCGCAGGGCGGCGTCGCGACCCCGGTAGACCAGGTCACCGATCCCGCCGGGGATGATCATCAGCACCAGCAGCACCCCGGCGGCCGAGGCCAGGGTCTGCCATTGCGCGCCGGGCAGCCACCACTGCGCCCCCTTCAGGTACAGCGACCCGACGCCGGCGCCGAGCAGGGACCCGAGGCCGCCGACCACGGCGGCCGTGAACACCACGAAGCTCTGGTCGGCCCCGTAGGTGGCCGGGCTGAACCCGCCGAGCAGGTGCACCAGCAGGCAGCCACCCACCGCAGCCAGGAACCCGGAGATGGCGAAGGCGGTCAGCTTGGCCCGCACCATGTTCACGCCGTACGCCTGGGCCCCCCGTTCGTTCTCCCGCAGCGCCAGCAGCACCCGGCCGGTGCGACTGCGGCGGATGCCCCGCACCGCCAGCACGGTGAGGGTCAGCACCCCGACGCACACCCAGTAGTAGGTGCGTTGCGAGTCCAGGTTCAGGGCACCGAACAGATGCGGTCGCGTGACGACGGTGTTGGGGTCCGGCACCCAGCGAAGTGCTGCACGTTGAGGAAGTAGGCCGAGGTGGCCAGGGCGAAGGCCAATGTGGTCACAGCCAGGAAGAAGCCCTTCAGCCGCAGGGCGGGCAGCCCCACCACCACCGCCACCGCGGCCCCGACCAGTCCGGCCAGGAGCAGGCTCAGGCCCAGGTCGAGGTTCCAGTGGGTGGTGGCATAGGCGCCCACCGCGGCGCCGAAGGCCGCGAAGGACATCTGGCCCAACGACACCTGGCCGGCCCAGCCGGTGAGCACGACCACCGACATGGTGATGATCACGAAGATGACCGCGGCCGCGGCCTTCACCTGATCCCCGACGCCCAGCCACAGCGGCAGCGACAGCACCACGCCGATGGCCAGCAGACCGCCGCCCCAGCGCACAGCCCGCACCTCGGGCAACGACCGCAGCTCGTGGGGCACCGGTCGAACCTCGTCGGACACGTTCCAGCTCGACGAGGTGTCCTGGTCGGCGCGGGTCGATCCCACCTTGCGCACCAGCAGGCACACCACGATGACCACGGCCAGGATGGGCTCGACCATCTCCGGGTTGGTCTTGTAGTGCCAGGTGATGCCGCGCTGGAGCAGACCGATGACCACCGCCGAGGCGGCCACGGCCGGGAGATCGACCAGGTTCCCCAACATGAGGGCGGCCAGGGCGGCCAGGAGCACGGTCAGGTTCAGCGTGGTGATGACCGGCAGGCCCTGGATGCCAGCCTGCAGGAAGACGCCGAGGAACGACAACAGGGCGGCCAGGGACCAGACCACGGTCTGCAGGCGCTTGACCGGCACCCCGAGCAGGCTGGCCCGATCGGCGTTCTCGGCGCTGGCCCGGATGGCCACGCCGATGCTGGTGAAGCGCAACAGGACGGCCACCGCCAGCAGCGCCAGTGGGGCCAGGATGAGCGCGATCAGGTGGTCGGCCGAGAACACGATCGGTTCGATGGTGAAGTGGAAGGTCAGCGGGAAGTGGATCTGGTTGGTGGCCGGCCGCTTGCCCCAGATGAGCGGGATCAGCACCGCACCCAGGGAGAGCAGTTCGGCCAGGCCAGGGTGGCCACGGTCAGGATCAGCCGAGGTGAACGGAAGAAGCGCCGGATGATGGCCAGCTCGACCAGGGCCCCGAGCAGCAGCGCGCCGACCAGGCCGATGGACAGGGCCAGGAAGTAGTTCCACCCGGCGTAGACCACCAGGCAGACGACCAGCACGGTGGGAGCGGTGCCCAACTCGCCCTGGGCGAAGTTGAGGATGCGGTTGGACCGGTAGATGAGGGCCATGCCCACCGCGATGGTGGCGCCGACCAGGCCCAGGATGAGCCCCTCGACAGCCACCCCGGCGGGCATGGGGAACACCAGGAGCGGTGAACACCACGATGATCACCGCTGGCGCGAACCGACCCGCGAGGGTCCGCCAACGAGGTGATCCGAGCGTCGCCATTCCCACCAGGTGGGTCCCCCTTGATCGTCGACCAGCTACCTGCGCCCGCCACCGCCCTGATCGACCCCCGGTCCGTGGACCGGTTGGCCGTCCCCATCAGGGTTGCGTCGAAGCGTGACCCGCACCCTATTGCATGGACTCTGCAACTCGCCGTGCAACCCCATTGGCACTTGGTCGGCAAGCCTCCCGACGGGCGCCTTCGGCATCTGGGGTCTCACACCCGGGTCCGGCAGGTCTCCCCCGCGGGCCGGTCTAGGGTGCGGGGCCATGAAGATCGATGGGGGCATTCCGGGCGCGCTGGGCGGCGCGGGCAAGCGGCGGCGGTGGCCGAGGAGGCCGGCTACGACGGCGCCTGGAGCGCGGAGACGTCCCACGATCCGTTCTTCCCGTTGCTGCTGGCCGCCGAACACACCAGCCGGATCGAGCTGGGCACCGGCATCGCCGTGGCCTTCGCCCGGAACCCCATGAACCTGGCCCAGATCGCCTGGGACCTGCAGAGCTACTCGCAGGGTCGGTTGCTGTTCGGCCTCGGCTCGCAGATCAAGCCCCACATCACCAAGCGGTTCTCCATGGAGTGGAGCCACCCGGCGCCGCGCATGCGCGAGTTCATCCTGGCCATGCGGGCCATCTGGGACAGCTGGAACGACGGCACGAAGCTCGACTTCCAGGGCGACTTCTACACCCACACCCTGATGACCCCGTTCTTCAACCCGGGACCGAATCCCCACGGCAACGCCAAGGTGTTCCTGGCCGGCGTGGGCGAACTGATGACCGAGGTGGCCGGCGAGACCTGCGACGGGTTCCTCTGCCATGGCTTCACCACCGAGCGCTACCTGCGCGAGGTCACCGTGCCCGCGCTCGAGCGCGGGCTGAGCCGTTCGGGGCGGACGATGGCCGAGCTGGAGATCTCGGGTCCGGCCTTCGTGGTGACCGGCGCCAACGAAGAGGACATGGCCGCATCGGCGGTGGCCACCCGACGACAGATCGCCTTCTACGGGTCGACCCCGGCCTATCGACCCGTCCTGGACCTGCATGGGTGGGGCGAGTTGCAGCCCGAGCTCAACGCCATGTCCAAGCGCGGGGAGTGGGCCGAGATGGGCACCCTGATCGACGACGACATGCTCGACGCCTTCGCGGTGGTGGCCGAGCCGCCCCGACTGGGTCCGGCCCTGCATGCCCGCTACGGCGACATCGTCGACCGGCTCAGCTTCTACGCCCCGTACCAGAGCGATCCCGAGACCTGGCTCCCGGTGCTCGAGAGCCTCAAGCACGGCGGGTCCTGATCGGGTCACGCCGACGCGTTCGGGTTTCTGACTGATCGGAGGCGGGTGATACGATGACCCCTCCTCACGGGGCTATAGCTCAGTTGGTAGAGCGCTTCCATGGCATGGAAGAGGTCAGGAGTTCGATTCTCCTTAGCTCCACCGAGTCGGTGACCGGTGCCGCCGGGTGCCTCAGGTGGCGGCGTCGATGCGACCGAAGCCGAGCCCCCAGAACCCGCCGATCTGCGCGTTGGTCGGGCTCGAGAACGACACCACCACGTACTCCTCCTGCCCGGTGCTGTCGCCGGTCACCGCAATGGGAACGGTGGCCGAGGTCTGGCCCGGGCTGAACGTCACCGTTCCGCTCGTCGCCACGAAGTCGCCGGCAGGCGCCAGGGACGCACCGGTCAGCGACAGGGTCGCCCAATGCACGGTCACGGTGGACGCGGACGGCGCCGAGAGCGTCACCGGTACGTCGACCTCCGATGTCCCCGACACCGGCGCCGCGACCGAGCCCAGACCGGGCACGACCGTTCGGCTCGGCCGCGTCGATGAACCCGTAGGCCAGGTGCAACGGACCTCCCCCCACCTCGGCTCCGGTGACGTCGTGGAAGCCGATCGGGATGTACTCGTCGCCGCCGCTGCTGTTGCCGTTGACGGTGATCGTGATCGGGGTGGTCGGGGTGGTCTGGCCCGGCAGGAAGACCAGCGTGCCGCTGGCCGCCACGTAGTCGGACTGCGGCGCCTGACCCGGCAGGGCATTCGGGATCACGGCCGTGCTCCACGGCACGTACACAGAGTTGTCCGACGCCGACGCCAGGGTCACCGGGATCTGGAGCTGGGCGGTTCCCGAGGTGGGCGCCACCACCGAGCCGACGCCGGGTACGACCGAGCACAGCTGAAGCGTGATGGTGAGGCTCTGGTCGGCCGACGGGGTGAACGGGATGAGCCCCGGATCGACGCAGGGCGTCTCCGAGTAGTAGCCCCTGATGGTCGAGGGTGCGCTCGACTGGAGCACCCCGCCGAGGGTGGCGTCACCAGCAGCATCGGTGGTGGTGTCGGTGCTGCCCTGCGCCCCCACGTCTCCCGTCGAGCCGGCGAAGAGGTGCCCGGTAGGCACCGGCGCGGCGGCCGTCCCCACGCCGCTGGTGAAGAGATCGGTCCGATCGACGGGCCGTCCGTCGCTGTCACCCACGTGCACGTGCACGGCGACCAGGGGTTCGGTGAGGTCCAACGTGGTCGGCCCGGACAGCGCCAGGCCGCCGGACCGTACGAAGTCCGACCCGGCGGCATCGGGCGTGTCGCCGTCGAAGAGCTCGACCGTGTCGTCGCTCTCGGGCACCTGGGCCGTGTAGCTGCCGTCCGCCGCCACCGACACGATCGTGGCCTGGTCGACGGCGTCACCCGGCATGAACGCCACCGACCAGTACATGGCGGGGATGTCGGGCTGCGAATGGATCACCCCCGTCACCGTCACCGTCGGCCCCGGAGGAGCCAGGTCCACGGTGTGGGCGCTGTCGGTGGTCAGGTCGCTCACGGTGATCGTCTTCGGCTGGAGCAGCGACGGGCTGGGCGGCGTGGCCGTGACGCTCGCACTCCATGGCGCGGCCAGGGCGAGCAGGTCGAGGGTGGCCTGCCCGTTGGCGTCGGTGGTGGCACTCTGCGCCGACCGCCAGCCCTGACTGGTGCTGGCGCCTGGAGTGAGGAGCGTGGCCAGGGGGTCGGCTACGACGGCGGGCGCGCTGACGGTCGCCCCGGCCACCGGATCGCCGCCATCCACCACGGTTACCGTCACCGCCACCAACGGGAGCGTGAAGTCGAGCGACGTGGGCGAATCGACCTGGAAGTACCCGATGCCGGCGTCGGCGCCATCGCTGCCCGGTCCCGGGTCGGTGATCGACGATCCCGGGGCGGTGATCGCCGTCGACCAGGACGTGCCCGTGGGGAGGTCGATCGAGTAGTGGCCCGAGCCGTCGGCCAGGGTCGACTGGGCCTGGGTCACGTCGATGCCCGGCACGAACCAGACGGTCCAGCCGCCCAGGGCGTTCCCCCGGGAATCCCGGACCGTCCCCGACACGGTGGCCGTGCTGGCCGGGTGCACCGCCGCGGCCGGTTCCGCACCGGCCGCGGCCGGTTCCGCACCGGCCGCGGCCGGCACCGCGACCAACACCAGGGCCGCCAACGCGGCGGCAATCGTGGATCGACCCAACCGCGTGCGTGCCAACCGCGACATGGCTACCCCCAGTCATCGAATCCCGTCGTCGCGGACCATATACCCGCGGCGGCGGGCGAGCGGACGGTATGGCTCAGGCTTCGGCCGCGTCGGGTTCGGCAGGTCCACCCGCGTTCGGAGCGTCCCACTCGACCCGGGGGACGTCTGCCCACAGGCGCTCGAGCTCGTAGTACTGGCGCGCCTCGTCCAACAACACGTGGACCACGAAGTCGCCGTAGTCGAGCAGGACCCAACGCAGCGAGTCGAGTCCCTCGGTGCGCAATGGGCGCGGGCCTCCACCGGCGGCCAGGACGGCCTCCACCTCCTCGGCCACCGTCTTGACCTGACGGGCGTTGCGCCCGCCTGTGATCACGAAGTAGCTGGTGATCGACAGGACCTCGCCCACGTCGAGCACCACCGTGGGCTCCTCGGTCTTGGACGCGGCCGCCCGTGCGGCCGCCACGGCCCAGCCGGCCACCACCTCGGCGGCGACGCGGCGGCGCTCAGCCACTGGTGGGTGGGGCCACGTTCGGAGGCAGGGTGGTGGACGAGGTGGGCGGGGCCAGCACCGTGTCGGTCACGGCCTTCTTGCCCAACGCATCGGCCCCCAACACCACGGTCAGGTCGATGGTGTCGTCGGCCGACCCGTTGACCACCACCACCCCCACACCGAAGGCGTCGCGCAACTTCTGGGCCGCAGCCCGCTGGCTCTCGTTGGCCACGATGAACTCGGTGTGGGCGTCATGGAAGCTCTCGGCGTTGCCGATGCTGTCGATCTGGGCGCCGGCCACGGCCAGGTTGTGGGCCGCCACCAGACCGTGGTCGAGCTGGCCCGTCCCGTCCAGCACCCGGGTACGCGGCCGTGACCCCGGTGGGGCCGCGGTGGGGAACGGGATGGCGGCGTTGATGACGATGTCGGCCTGGGGCTGGAGCGGCAGGTAGACCCCGGCGTAGGCCGTGGCCAGGGCGTGGACCGAGACCGGAAGGACGTTGTACTGGACGGGTTGGTGGGCCAGGGTGTGCAGGAACTGCCCGATGCCCGTGTCCAGCTCGCCCGGGATGATGCCGGGGTCGTGGCTGGCGCTGATCTTGGCCATCCAGGCCTTCCAGAACTCCTGCTGGCGCAGGAGGCGGTTGGTGTCGTCCTCGGCCCAGTTGCGCGAGAACAGGAAGGCGCCCACCTGGTCAGGGGTGAGGGTCACCGAGCCCTGAGGGAACAGCATGGTCCCGTTGACGATCACGTTGTCGGGGTTGGTGAAGGTGAGCGATCCGGCGGGGGTGACCAGGTCCTGCCAGTTCTTGGCGTTGTCCACCACCACCTGGTCGATGCCGGCACCGATGAGCGTCTGGGCGGCGGTCTGAAGCGCGGCCGTTCCCCCCGACTTGTAGGCCTCGACCAGCGTCTCCAAGGTGCCGTTCACGTCCACCTGGGTGTCCACCGGGATCAGGATCACGTTGCCCAGCTTGGGCGAGGTCAAGGCCAGCAGGTCGACGGTGGACAGATCACCGGTGTCGCTGACGCCAGCCACCATCATGGTCGAGGTGGGTGGGACGGTGGCCACCCAGCCAGGAGCCCCCGCGTTGGTCGTGCCCGCGATGAGCCGTCCGTCGTTGGTCTTCAGCACCACCTGCACGCCCGCGTACGCCAGTGCGGGCCCGGCCACCAGCAGGATCACCAGGAGCGCGGGAAACCCGAATCGCCACCACGGGCTGCGGGACGAGCGCGCCGACCCGCCCTCGCCTTCGGCGTGGGTGGGTGCGACATCCGGGAGGTCCAGGTAGACCTGCGGACGGCCGGCGGGGTCGGCCGAGGTCACGATCGGCCCCGGGTCCGGGGCCTTGGCCCCGCTGGCCTGGTCGGTGGGCGCGGTCACGGGCGGCCCTCGGGGCGACTCGACAGACCGCGACGGCGACTCATGGGCATGCCTCACGATAGAGGCGGCGCTGACGCATGCAGGCCACCGTGGCCGGCGGGACGAGATAGTCGAGCGGCCGGCCGTCGCACACGCGGGCGCGCAGGTCGGTGCTGGACACCTCCAGGCGGGGCACCTCCACCCGCTGGAACGCCCAGCCCTCGGGCAACTCGACGGTGGCACCGGGCCGGCCGACCACCACCAGCGACGCTTGACGGCGCAGGTCGTCGATCCGTTGCCAGGTTGGCATGCCCGCCGCCGCGTCCTCGCCCACGATCACGAAGACGGTGCACCCGGGGTCGCGGACCCGCAGGTGCTCGACCGTGTCGATCGTGTAGGAGTCTCCCCCGCGGTCGAGCTCGAGGCTGCTGGCCTCGAGACCCTCCACCTCGGCTACCGCCGCCTCCACCATGGCCAGGCGATCGGCGGCCCCGCTGAGCGTCCGCGAACCCACCTTCTGCCAGGGCACGTTGGCCACGGTGAGCAACACCCGATCCAGTCCCAGGGCGTGGCGGACGTTGACCGCGGCCACCAGATGACCGACATGAGGGGGATCGAAGGTCCCTCCGAACACGCCGATGCGGGAGCCGCCGACGGCTGGGCCGTCACGATTGGTCACCCCGGAAGTGTAGGAGTGGCGCCCGACCAGGCCAGATCACCCTCATCGGCTACAATTGATTCTTCAAACGGGGTCTTTCGGGTACAGACCTGAAGCGGGAAATCCCACCCCGAGTGACGAAAGTCACCTGAAATGCAGGAATCGCCAGGGCCGGTCGCGGGGTTACCTGGTTGTCATTCTCTTGCCCTGCATCCTGGCTTGGCTCCCGGATGTAGGCCAACCCCCACCGTGGCTTCGAACCACCGATGGAGCCGGCGAAACCCCCTCGCCAGGGCTCCGATGGAGCAATCATGAGCGACTCCGTAGGTCAGTACCTCAACGAGATCGGGCTGGTGCCGCTGCTCACCGCCCAGGAAGAGCGCGAGCTCTCCCAGGTGATCGAAGCCGGCCGCGATGCCGCCAACCGGCTCGAGGCCGGTGAGCGCGGCCGCGAGCTGCAGCGTGCCGTTCGCGACGCCGCCCGGGCCAAGGATCGGTTCATCCGCTCCAACCTGCGCCTGGTGGTCAGCGTGGCCCGTCGCTATCCCCTCCCGCCGGGCATGGAGCTGCTGGACCTCATCCAGGAAGGCAACCTGGGCCTCGAGCACGCGGTCGACAAGTTCGACTGGCGCAAGGGCTTCAAGTTCTCGACCTACGCCACCTTCTGGATCCGCCAGGCCATCGGTCGGGCCCTCGACCAGAAGGCCTCGTTGGTGCGCCTGCCGGGTGATCGTTCGGCCAGTCTGCGCGCCGCCCTGCGCCAGGTGTCCGGTGACGGCGACGAGCTCGACGACGAGCACGCCCGCCTGCACCGCCTGACCACCCCCACCTCCCTCGACCGCACCATCGGCGACGACGACAGCAACGAGCTCATCGACCTGCTGCCCGACTCCAAGCCCGGCCCCGAGGCCGAGGTCATCGCCCGGGTCGAGGAGCAGATGGTCAGCGACCTGCTCTCGGTCCTCGAGCCCCGCGCCAAGTACGCGGTCGAGCAGCGCTTCGGCCTGCAGGACGGCCGCAAGCGCAGCTACCGAGAGGTGGGCGAGGAGTTGGGCGTGACCGCCGAGGCCGCCCGACGGCTGGTCAAGCGGGCCGTCAGCGCGGTGCGCGACCAGGCCGCCGATCGCATCGACGCGGCCTGACCTCATCCGCCCACCGCCCGGCGCGACCCAAAGGCTTTGCGCGGGCCGGGCGCGCTCGGGCAACGTGGTGAACCGTGGATACGACCTGGACCCCTGATTCGTGGCACACCAGTCCGGCGGCCCAGCAGCCGGACTGGCCCGACGCGGCCGCGCTCGACGGGGCCATCAAGCGCCTGTCGGGCATGCCCCCTCTGGTCTTCGCCGGCGAAGCGCGCATCCTGACCGAACGCCTGGCCCAGGTGGCCGCCGGCCAGGCCTTCCTGTTGCAGGCCGGCGACTGCGCCGAGTCGTTCGACAGCTTCTCGGCCGACACCATCCGCGACAAGCTCCGCGTGATCCTGCAGATGGCCGTCGTGCTCATGTACTCCTCGGGTGTGCCCATCGTGAAGGTGGGTCGCATCGCCGGGCAGTACGGCAAGCCGCGCTCGTCGGCCACCGAGACCGACGGCACGCTGACCCTGCCCGCCTTCCGCGGCCACATCGTCAACGACATCGCCTTCAGCCAGGAGGCCCGCACCCCCGACCCCGAGCGGCTGGTCACGGCCTACCAGCAGTCGGCGGCGACGCTCAACCTGCTGCGGGCCTTCACCAACGGTGGCTTTGCCGACCTCAGCCGTCTGCACGCCTGGAACCAGGACTTCGTGGCCAGCTCCTCGGAGGGCCACCGCTACGAGGTCATGGCCGACGAGATCGACCGCACGTTGCGCTTCATGAAGGCGTGCGGGATCGACACCGAGACCGAGCCCCGACTGCACAACGTCGACTTCTACACCAGCCACGAGGCCCTCATCCTCGGCTACGAGGAGGCGCTGACCCGGCGCGACTCGCTCACCGGCCGGTGGTACGACTGCTCGGCCCACATGCTGTGGGTGGGCGAGCGCACCCGCGAACTGGGCGGGGCCCATCTCGAGTTCCTCTCCGGCGTGGGCAACCCCATCGGCGTCAAGATCGGGCCCACGGTCTCGGCCGACGAGGTGGTGGCGATCTGCGCCAAGCTCGACCCAGATCGCACCCCTGGCCGGCTGACCCTGATCGCCCGCATGGGCGCGGACTCGGTGGCCGGGTCGCTCCCCCCGCTCCTGCAAGCCGTGCGCGACGCCGACCACCCCGTGGTGTGGGCCTGCGATCCCATGCACGCCAACACCTTCACCGCCCCGAGCGGACGCAAGACCCGGCATTTCGACGACGTGTTGGCCGAGATCAGCGGCTTCTTCGACGCCCACGCCCAGGTGGGCACCTGGCCCGGCGGCGTACACATCGAGCTGACCGGCGACGACGTGACCGAGTGCCTGGGCGGGGCCGAGGACCTGCTCGACGCCGATCTGGGCACCCGCTACGAGACCATGTGCGACCCTCGGCTCAACGCCCGCCAGTCGCTCGACCTGGCCTTCCAGGTCGCCGATCTCCTTCGGCGATAGGCGCGTTCTCCGGAGCTCTTCCAACTTCGGAATGAACTGGGCCATTCATTAGTTGTCTGATCGGGATTGGGGTACATTATTCCTGACCCGATCAGTCGGATTTCCCACCGATCCGGTGGGTGTCCAGGCGGTCCAGCAGAAGGTGGTTCGCGGATGCAGCAACGAGAGATAGACGCCGGGACCGCTGCGGACATCGCCAAGTTCGAGCACCAGCTCCAGCGCTACCAGGCCGGCGATCTGGCCGAGGACATCTTCCGGGTGTTCCGCCTGAACAACGGCATCTACGGCCAGCGCCAGGGCGGCACCAGCCAGATGGTCCGCATCAAGGCGCCCTACGGCGCCATCACCGCCGAGCAGCTCGACATGCTGGGCCACATCTCCGAGACCTTCTCGCGGGGCTGGGGCCACATCACCACTCGCCAGAACGTGCAGTTCCACTTCGTCGAGCTCGACCAGGTGCCCGAGGTCATGCGCCTGCTGGCCTCGGTCGGACTCACCACCCGTGAGGCCTGCGGCGACACCGTGCGCAACGTCATGGGCTGCCACCTGGCCGGTGCCTGCCCGTTCGAGGCCTTCGACATCAGCCCGTGGGCCGAGGCCGCCTTCCAACACTTCCTGCGCCACCCCTTCGCCCAGCGACTGCCCCGCAAGTTCAAGATCAACTTCTCGGGCTGCGACACCGACTGCGGTCAGGCCATGTTCAACGACGTCGGCGTGGTGGCCACCACCCGCACCCTCGATGACGGCACCACCGAGCAGGGGTTCAAGGTCTTCATCGCCGGCGGTCTGGGGGCCAACCCGCACCCGGCGCTGGCCCTCGAGCCCTTCACGGCCAAAGAAGATCTGCTCCCCACCATCGAGTCGGTGCTGCGCGTGTTCGAGCAGACCGGCAACCGCGACAACAAGCTGCGGGCCCGCCTCAAGTGGGTGGTGGACGAGCTGGGCTTCGAAGAGGTCCAGCGACGCGTGTTCCGCACCCGCCACACCCTGTTGGCCTCGTCGAGCTGGCCCGGTGGCATCCCCGAGGTGGTCCAGAAGCTCGGTGACGCCCCCGCCGGGGTGGCCAGCGGCGTCACCCCCACCGTCATCGGTCAGGGCACTCCGGTGGCCCTGTCGGGCACCAAGCCCTACGAGCGCTGGGTGCAGGCCAACGTGGTGCGCGGCGTGGCCAAGGGCACGGTGTCGGCCATGGCCTGGGCGCGCCTGGGTGACATCACCACCGATCAGTTCCGGGCGCTGGCGTCGATCACCCGCGAGATGGGCCTCGACGTGCGCCTCACCAACCGCCAGAACATCTGCTTCCGGGGCCTGACCGAGGCCCAGCTGCCCACCCTGTTCGCCCGCCTCGACGCGCTGGGCATGGCCGAAGCCGGGGCCGAGCTGGCCCGCGACGTGGTGGCCTGCCCCGGCGCCGACACCTGCAACCTGGCGGTGACCCAGTCCCGGGGGCTGGCCGACGCCATCGGCGCCGCCCTCGAGGAGGCCGGCCTGGCCGAGGTCGGTGGGGTGCGCACCAACATCTCCGGTTGCACGAACTCGTGCGGCCAGCACCACGCGGTCGACATCGGCTTCTTCGGCGCCGAGCGTCGGGCCCACGGCCAACCCGCCCCCGGTTACCAGATGCTGCTGGGCGGCTACATGGGCCAGGAGCGCATGGAGTTCGGGCAGAAGGCCCTGCGCCTCCCGGCACGCAACGCGCCCGAGGCCACCGTCCGGGTGGTCCGCCGCTTCGCGGCCGAGCGGCAGGCCGGTGAGGCCTTCCGGGGGTGGATGGAGCGTTCCGGCGGCGTGGCCGCCATCGCCGCCGACCTCAAGGACCTCGATCAGTTCCCCAGCCCTACCGAGGCTCCGGACTTCTACGTCGATTTCGGCGAGACCGGGCCCTACGTCGCCGAGATCGGCGAATCGGAGTGCGCCACATGACCGACACGGCCATTCGGCCTCAACCGCGCGACGACCAGCCCCGCGTGCCCGACGACTTCACTGACGCCGAGCTGGCCGATCTGAGTCGCGAGTTCGAGCGCCTGCCCGCCACCAAGATCATCCAGTGGGCCGTCGACAACTTCGCACCCCATCTGGCGCTCACCGCGTCGATGGCCGACGCCGTGCTGATCGATCTGGCCACCAAGGTCTACCCGGCCATCGAGGTCGTGTTCATCGACACCGGTTACCACTTCCCCGAGACCCTCGACACCGTCGAGGAGGTGCGTCGCCGCTACGGCCTGAACCTGAGAATCATGACCGTGGCTCGCCAGGACGAGGAGCTGTGGAAGATCGACCCAGAGAACTGCTGCTCGGCGGTGAAGGTGGGCCAGCTCGACCGGGCCCTGCTGGGCAAGTCCGCCTGGATGAGCGGCCTGCGCCGGGCCGAGGCCGACTCCCGCATCAAGGCCCCCCTGGTGGCCCGCGACCTGCGTGGCCTCATCAAGGTGAACCCGATGGCCATGTGGAGCGACGAGGACGTGGCCGGCTACATCGCCGATCACGACGTGCCCGTGAACCCGCTGGTCGATCAGGGCTA
Organism: uncultured Microthrixaceae bacterium; assembly: GCA_963740985.1. GTDB lineage: Bacteria > Actinomycetota > Acidimicrobiia > Acidimicrobiales > Acidimicrobilacustridaceae > UBA4742. Next base: position 4,746,988 of record CAVUGJ010000002.1, on the reverse strand, counting down.
CCTGTCCATCGGCTGCATGCCCTGCACGGTGCTGCCCACCGATCCGAACGACCCCCGCTCGGGTCGCTGGGCCGGACGAGACAAGACGGAGTGCGGCCTCCACGGCATGTGACCGAAGGGCCAGGAAGGCGAAGGCCGCCAGGCCGGAGCCGCTGGACCGATGACACCCAGATGGCGAAGCGCCCGCAGGGAGGCTCGCCGACCGAAGGGCCAGGAAGGCGAAGGCCGCCAGGCCGGAGCCGCTGGACCGATGACACCCAGATGGCGAAGCGCCCGCAGGGAGGCTTGCCGACCGAAGGGCCAGTCAAGTTGCCGATTGGGTAGCGGTCGTGGAGAGTGGCGGTCGTGACTGAGACGACCGGACCTAGCCAGCTGGAGGGGACGGGACCGATCGGCGACCCCGAGGCCGATGGGGTCGAGATCCCTACCCGGGTCCTGGTGCTGGGGATGGCCCATGATGACGGGACCATCCGGGCCGAGGAGCTCTACCCGGTGGCCGACGCCTGTCGTCTGACCCCCGATCAGGTCCGATCCTGCCTGCGGCGACTACGAGCCGAGGGACTGTTCACCCGGGAAGGCGACGGACGCGACGCCATCTTCCGGGCCACGCCGGCCGGCCTGCGGGTGCTCACCGCCAACATGGATCGCACCCGCCTGGCCTACGCCCAGGATGCCGCCGGCCGCGGCTGGGACCGCACCTGGAGACTGGTGGCGTTTGCCATCCCAGAAGCCAAGCGATCGGCACGCGATGGCTTCCGCGACCACCTGATCGACCTGGGTGGCGCGGCCGTGCACAACGGCCTGTACGTCTCGCCGCATCCGTGGCACGACGACGTGGTGGCCGCCGCGTCTCGACTCGGGGTGACCGAGCACATCACGCTGGCCTCCAGCAACGACCTGGAGATCGGTGGCGAGCGCGACCCCCGCCTCATCGCTGCCGGCCTGTGGCCCATCGACGACGTGGCCGCGCGCTACCAGCGCTTCGTGGAGTTGTACGAACGGGTGCCGGAGAACCTCGAGCAGATGCGGCGCAACCACCAACGGCTGGCCGAGGCCGACTTCCTGCCCGGCGCCCTGGTCATCGGCATCAAGTTCCAGGAGTGCTTCAACACCGATCCGCTGCTGCCCCCGGAGCTGCTCCCGCGGCCCTGGCCGGGTCGGCGCGCCCGGGAGCTGCTGGCCCACAGCCGCCGCCTCGGCATCCTGGTGCGCGAGCAACACAACCGACCTGCCCTGTTCGCGCCCTACGACGACATCGCCCCTTGATCCGCCGCTCGGCGTCCCCGCCGACGACCCCCTGCTCGGCGTCCCCGCCGACGATCCGCGAGACTGCAACGTGCTTTCGCTGACCCACCTGACCGCGCCCCCACGGCGCCGCATGGCCGTGGCCATCGCCTTGGTGCTGGCCCTGGCGGTGGCCTGCTCGTCGACGTCACATCCCGCTGCCGCCACGTCGACCTCGGCCTCGACCCGCAACGGTACGGCGGGGGGATCGGCCGCGCTCGAGGGGTTCACCCCCTTCTTCCTGAAGGGCGGCCAGGTGAGCCCCGGCCACCGTCGTCCGACGCCGACCACCGACCCGCTGGGAACGGCGCTGCGCACCCTGATCGCCGGCACCGACGCGGTGGATGTGGCCGCCGGGCTGTCCAATGCGGTGGCCAAGAACGTGGTGATCGATTCGGTCACCCAGCAGGGCCACATCGCCATCGTGGACTTCGGCCGCAAGTTCGAATCCGCCAACACCCGCCCGCAGGTCGGCCAGGTGGTCTACACCCTCACCCAGTTCCCGGGCATCGACCAGGTGCAGTTCCTCATCGACGGCCAGCCAAACGGCGCCACCGGCGTCCCACCGTGGAGCCGGGGCGACCTGGCGGACATGACTCCGGCCATCCTGGTGCTGACGCCGGCGCCGGCCGACCAGCTGACCACCCCGTTCCCCTGTCAGGGCCTGACCCAACTCACCGTCCCCATGACCTGTGTGGTGCTCGACGCCCAGGGCCACCGCGTGGCCACCACCGCAGTGGCGGGACCGACCACCACCTCGACCACCACCACGGTGCTGGGGGTGGCCGGGTCGCTGGCTCCGGGATCGGTGCAGTTCAACCTACGCGTCCAGGTCACGGGGGCGGTCCACGGTCCGGCCACGGTGGTAGTCGGCCCGGCCAGGTCGACCCCTGGCGCACCGCTGGCCTCCGTGACGGTGACCTTCCCGTGATGCCCCAGGCGACGTCGCCCTACGGGCCGGTCCCGCTCGACCCCAGCCAGCACGGGCGGGCGATGGCGTGGGGCCTGTTCGCGGTGGTCGGGGTGGTGGTGTTCGTCGGCCTGCTGGCCCTGACCGGATCCGGCGGGTTCTTCCTGGCCTTCCCGCTGGCGTACGCGGCGGCCTACGGCACGGCCGCCTGGCGGGCCGTGCGGATCCGCGAGCGCCTGCTGACCAGCCTGGGGCCCCCGACGAGCGGACAAGACCTGGTGATGGCGGTGACCCTGCTGCACCCGGGCATGCAGCCGGCGTGGGATCGACCTCCCGGGGTCATCTCCATCGGACGTGGCCGGGTTCGGCTCTGGCCAATCGGCCTGGACCTGCCAGCCGATCAGGTGCACGTCCGCACCGGGCCCTGGTGGGGCAAGGGCGGCGTCTACCTGGACACGCCGATGGGGCCCGGTCCCCGGGTCACGTTCCTCACCGGCTTCGACCCGGCCCTGTACTGGTCGAACGCGCTGATCAACAAGCACCTGGCCTTCCGCCTCGAGCAGCTGCTGTCCGACGTGACCTACCAGGCGGTGGCCGATCTGCCCTCCGCCGGGTGGTACCCCGACCCGGGCGGCAGCGGGCACACACGTTGGTGGGACGGCCGGGGCTGGAGCTCCGAGCTGCGCTGAACCGATCCCGGCCGGCCCGTCAGGCCAGGTAGTCGACGAAGCGCTCGAGCTGGCGCAGGTTCCGGCACTCGAAGGTGCCGTCGCAGTGCACCCCGTACTCCCCCACGATCGAGTCGCCGGTGTCCCAGTAGCTGCGCGGCTCGGGGTTGAGCCAGAAGACGTGGCGGGCCTTCTTGCGCATCTCCTTGATCACCCAGGCCTGGCTGGCGTGGTAGTTGTTCCGGGCGTCACCCAGGATCATCACCGTGGTCTTGGGGCCGATCTCGCGGCCGTAGCGCTGCCAGAACACCTCGAAGGCGTGGCCGTAGTCCGAGTGGCCGTCGACCCAGACCACGTCGGCCTCGGTGTTGACCCGGTGCACGGCCTCGCCGATGTCGTCGACCCCTTCGAAGAAGCGGGTGACCTCGTCGATGCCGTCGATGAACACGAAGGCCCGGACCTTGGAGAACTGCCCGGAGATGGCGTACACCAGGTGCAGGGTGAACCGGGCGAAGGCAGCCACCGAGCCAGAGATGTCCGCGACCACGAAGATCTCGGGCTTGGACGGACGCGGGTAGCGGAACTTGGGCTCGGCCGGCACGCCCCCGTAGCTGAGCGAGTGGCGCACGGTGGACCGGAAGTCGAGCGGACCCTTGCGGCCGTGGCGGCGTTTGCGGGCCAGGCGCACGGCCAGCTTGCGGGTCAGGGGGTAGATGGCCTTGCGCAGCGACGCCATCTCCTCGCGGCTGGCGTGCATGAAGTCGACATCCTCGGGCAACGGCTTGCGCAGCGTCTTGGCCATGGCCTCGACGCCTCGATCGGCTACCAGCCGGCGACGGATCTCCGCCTCCACCTCCTTCTTGAGTCGCTCGATGCGCGACTCGTACTCGTCGTGCTCGAGCCGCTCCTCCAGCGGCGTGAGCGCCTCGGTCGAGTCCTGGCGGGCCTGCTGCATGAGCCGATCCAGCACCGAGTCGAGATCCAGGTTCCGCAGGGTGCGGTACAGGTAGTAGGTCCCACCCACCGGGCGGCCTGGCTCCATCCCGGCATAGCGCTTCACCGCCTGACGGGCCAGGGCCCGCATCATGGCGTCATCGCCTTGGAGCAGGGCCTTGTAGAGCATCTCGGCCAGCTCCTCGGGCGACAGCGAGTCCCCCGCCCCGCCTCCCGAGCCCTTCATGCCGTCCTGACCCTCGGCGCCCTCCTGGTCCTCGTCCTCGGCGGCCTCCAGCAGCTTCTCCAGCTCGTCGTCGAGCTGGTACTCGCTGCCCCGCAGCGAGAAGTAGACCTCGAAGACCGTCTCGAAGGCCCGCCAGTGGGTGTTGTTCTTGACCAGCGTCGCGGCCAACGCGTACTTGAAGGCCTCGCGGTCCTCGAGCGGGATGTGCTTGACCGCCTCCATGGCGTCGAGGTTCTCGGTCAGGCTCACGGGCAGGCCGGCCTGGCGCAGCTCGGCGATGAAGCCGGCCAGCAGCTCGAGCATGGGTCCGCCTGAGAGCCCCGGCTCCGCGGTGTCAGTCATGCGCTACGGCGCGATCTTGCTCGCCGGGCGCCGAACACCGGACTTGTCGTCGGTCAGCTCCTTGACCGCTTTGGTGATGTCGCTCTGGTACTTGAGCAGGATGTTGATGGTCTCGGCCGCCTCGGCCTCGGTCACCGAGTCGATGCCAAGCAGCACCAGGGTGCGGGCCCAGTCGATGGTCTCGGACACCGACGGCGCCTTCTTCAGCTCCATCTGACGGATGGATCGCACGATCCGGGCCACCTGGTCAGCCAGGCTGTCGGTCAGGTCCGGCACCTTGGTCAGCACGATCTGCTTCTCGCGCTCGAGGTCGGGGTAGTCGATGTGGAGGAACAGGCAACGGCGCTTGAGCGCCTCGGACAGCTCGCGGGTGTTGTTGGAGGTGAGGAACACCAGCGGGATCTGCTTGGCCGTGACCGTGCCCAACTCCGGGATGGACACCTGGTAGTCCGACAGGATCTCGAGCAGCAGGGCCTCGGTCTCCACCTCGACGCGGTCGACCTCGTCGATCAGCAGGACCACCGGATCGTCGGCCCGGATGGCCTCGAGCAACGGCCGGGTGAGCAGGAACTGGTCGGAGAAGATGTCGTCCTCGATCTCCTCCCAGCTCGAGTCGGTGTTGCGCTCCGCCTGGATGCGCAGCAGCTGCTTCTTGTAGTTCCATTCGTAGAGGGCCTTGGACTCGTCCAGCCCCTCGTAGCACTGCAGGCGGATCAGACGGGCGCCGGTGATCTCGGCCACCGACTTGGCCAGCTGGGTCTTGCCCGTGCCGGCCGGGCCCTCCACCAGGATGGGCTTGCCCAAGCGGTCGGCCAGGTAGACGACCCCGGCGATGCCCTCGTCGGCGAGGTAGTCCGCGCCCTTCAGTCGATCTCGGACATCGTCGACGGTGTCGAAGCGGTAAGCCATCGAAGCAGCCTACCGGGCCCCTTGACCGGCCGGTCAAGAACGATTGCGCCGGGTCAGCGGATCTGGCCGGTTCCCTCCACCACGTACTTGGCGGTGGTCAACTCGGCCAGCCCCATGGGCCCGCGGGCGTGGAGCTTCTGGGTGGAGATGCCGATCTCGGCGCCGAAACCGAACTCCTCGCCGTCCACGAACCGGGTGGAGGCGTTGACCAGCACCGCGGCGGCGTCCACCTCGTTGGTGAAGCGCCGGGCTGCCTCCAACGAGGCGGTCACGATGGCCTCGCTGTGGCCCGACCCGAACCGGTTCACGTGGTCGATGGCCTCGTCGAGCGAGTCGACGACGCGCACCGACAGCTTGAGGTCCAGGAACTCCCGGGCGTAGTCCTCGTCGGTGGCCACGCCGGCCGCCGGGATCAGCGCCCGCGTGGCTTCGTCGCCCACCAGCTCGACCCCGTCGAGGACCTGGGGCAGGCGGGCCAGGAAGCGGTCGGCCACGGCTCGGTGCACCACCAGCGACTCGGCGGCGTTGCACACCGACGGCCGCGACGTCTTGGCGTTGACCACGATGGCCTCGGCCATGTCGAGATCGGCATGCTCATCGACATATACGTGGCAGTTGCCGTCGCCGTCGATGACGTAGGGCACGGTGGCGTGGTCGAGGATCGAGCGGATGAGCGACGGCCCGCCCCGGGGGATGAGGCAGTCGATGGCCCCGCGCAGCTGCATGAACTCGATGGCCGCCTCGTGGCTGACGTCGGTCACCAGTTGCACGGCGTCGGCCGGCAGCCCGGTCTTGGCCACCGCGTCGCGCAACACCTCGGTGATGGCCCGGTTCGACTCGAGCGCCCCCGACGAACCGCGCAGGAAGGCGGCGTTGCCGGACTTGAGGCAGAGCCCAGCGGCGTCGCTGGTCACGTTGGGGCGGTTCTCGTAGATGATGGCCACCACGCCCAACGGCACCCGCACCCGGCGGATGCGCAGACCGTTGGGTCGGGTCCAGCCGTCGAGCACCTGCCCCACCGGATCGGCCAGCCCCGCCACCTGGCGCAGCCCGGCGGCCATGGCCGCCACCTTTTCCGGGGTGAGGCGCAAGCGGTCCACCACCGAAGCCGAAGCGTCGGCCTGGGTAGCTCGGGCCACATCCTCGGCGTTGGCCACCAGCAGCTCGTCGGCCCGGGCCTCGAGCAGCTCCGCCGCGCCCGCCAGGGCGTCGTCCTTGGTCGCGGTCGAGGCCGTGGCCAGGGCCCGGGAGGCCAGCTTGGCGCGCCGACCCATCTCGGCCAGCGGCACCGATTCGGGGCCGAGATCGTCGTGTTCGTCGGTGACAGCCACGCCGGAAGCCTAGTGGTGCATGGCCGCCAACACGGCGCCGGCGATGGCGCGCTGGCCGGCGTCGGAGTACCGATCCGACGTGTCGGGCAGCACCACCAGGGTAGCCCCCGAGGCGGCCGCAGCCGCGGCCACCGCCGGCTCCAACCCGCCCGCCAGATCGGCCTGCTCCGCCGGCGGGGTCAGCAGGAGGACCTGGCGAGCGCCGGCTCGACGGGCGCCGCCCACCAACGCGTCCAGCTCGGTCTGGTACTCGGCCGCTGGGGTGGCCAGGCGTACGTCCGCACCCTCCACCCAGATCGTGACCACGTCGGGATGCAGCGAGGCCAACTCGGGCAGCTGGTCGTCGATCACCCGCTCGGCGGTGATGTTGTCGGCGGCCAGGTCATAGGACACTGCCGCCGCCGGCAGGGCCTGGTTGAAGACGAGCTGGGTCCAGCTGTCGCGTCGATCGATGCGGACATCCAGGTTGGACGTCTCGATGCCGCCCATGGTGACCATGACCTCGGGGCGAGGCCCGCGAGCCCCAGCCGGCGAAGTCAACGCCGAGCGCCCCGCGCTGCAACCGGCCGCGGCGCCGGCGGTGGCCATCAGTGCCAGCACCGCGAGCAGGGAGCGGATCGGCCGCGGGTCAGCCACCGGACACCGCCTCGCGGGCCGGCAGGTGGGCGGCGCGCCAAGCCGGCAGGGTCCCGGCCAGCAGGGCCAACCCCGTCGAGCCGGCGATCGCTCCGAGCGCCACCCACACCGGCAGCTCCGGATGGACACCGGAGAGGCGTTGCTGGGCCAGGTACCCGTTGACCACCTGACCGACGGCCAGGGCGATGAGCCAGCCCGCGATGGTGCCGAGGATGCCGCCGATCAGGCCGAGCACGCCCGCCTCCACCAGGAAGGTGCGATAGACGTCGCGGTCGCGGGCGCCGATGGCCTTGAGCACCCCGATCTCGCGACGACGTTCGCGCACCGCGGCCAACATGGCGTTGCTGATGCCCAGGGCGGCCACCACCAGGGCGATCAGCCCGACGGCCGACAGCACGATCTCCACCACCCGCAGGTAGCGCCGCACCGACGCGATCAGGTTCTCCGGGGCGCTGGTGGAGTAGCCCACCGAGGTGATCTCCAGCCGGACCTTGGGCACGTTGTCGAGTCCCTGGGCCACCACGAACAGACCGGCGTAGGGCGAGATCACCCCATTGGTGCCACGCACCAGGTAGCGGCCTCCGTCGGCGCCCGCCTCGGCCCAGGACCGAGCCTGGGTGACCATGGTGGTGGTGGCCAGGAACTGGCCGTCCCCCGCGTCCTGAGCCACCACCCCGACGATGGTCATCTTGGCCCAACGACCCTGGATGTGCTCCTCGGTCCCGGTGTCCACCACCCGACCCGACGCCAGTTGCACCTGCTGGCCCACCACCTCGGCCGCCTGCAGCCGGGTCAGCCCCAGTCGATCCAGGTAGCCGTCGGTGACGGCCACCTCATCGGGTGAGCCCGGCCCCGGCAGCCGACCCGCCTCCACGGTGATCGGCAGCTGGCCCGCCCTGGCCACGTCCACACCCACCACGTCGTCGACGAACGGGCTCAGCCGCGTGCCCTTGGTGGTACGGGTCGAGGTGAGCACGAACATGGGCAGGCTGACCACCGGGACCACCTGACGCACGTCGGGCAGCCGCTCGATGCGGTGCAACGCGGCGTCGTCGAGCACCTTGGGGGCGCCGGGCGACGCGTTGTCCTGGTCGATCTGGGCCGGGTCCGGCGCCGCCGCCACCACCTTGATGCCGGCCAGCGGTCCACCCGTGCTCAGCTGGCCCAGCACCCGGGTCTCGGCGGTGGTCGAGATCGTCAGCAGCGCGGTCAGCAGCGCCGAGGCCAGGGCCACGGCCAGCACCGTCAGCACCGCCCGTCCCGGTCGACCTCGGACGCTGCGCACGGCCAGGGCGATGGCGTCACGCCAGCTCACGTCGACACCTGCTCGACCAGCCGGCCACCGGTGAGCTCCAGGCGATGTCGGGCCCGTCCGGCGATGGCCGGATCGTGGGTGACGATCACCAACGTGCAGCCATGATCGGCCGGGAGGCGCTCCAGCAGGTCCACCACGCGGGCCGTGTTGGTCTCGTCCAGGTTGCCCGTGGGCTCGTCGGCCAGCACCAGCCGCGGGACGGTTGGCCAGCGCCCGGGCGATGGCCACCCGTTGGCGTTCGCCGCCGCTCAACTCGAGCGGTCGGTGGCGGCCGCGGCTGTCGAGACCGACCGCCTCCAGCAGCTCGGAGGCCCGGCGGCGGCGCTCGGTCACCCCCACCCCGGCCAGGGCGCAGGCCAGCTCCACGTTCTCGGCCGCGGTCGAGCGCGTCCAGCAGCCCGAAGTGCTGGAACACGAACCCGACCGTGTCGCGGCGGAACCGCGCCAGCTCATGGCGATCCAGGCCGGCCAGATCCTGGCCCGCCACCACCACCGACCCCACCTGGGGTGCCTCCAGCCCGCCCAGCACGCACAACAGCGTCGACTTGCCCGAACCCGACGCGCCGGTAAGGGCCACGTGGGACCCGGCTTCCACGACCAGGTCCAGCCCGTCGAGGACGGTCACCGCGTCCGAGCGGGAGGCATAGCGGTGCCCGAGCCCCTCGACCACGATCGACGCTCCCGGCATCGTGGCCCATGCTGGCAGCCGTCACCGCCCCGGCGGGGGTCGCGTGCGGTGAATTTCGCGGATCGTCACCCCGGACGGCGGGGCGGCCAGGCCGGGCGAAGGGGATGGCCAGGCCGAGGCCAGGGGCTCAGCGCCGCATCAGGAGCCTGGGGATCTCCCGGATCTCGGGCACGTGCATCCGTTCCAGCAGCAGCGCGTACAGGCCGAGTCCGGCCAGGCCGCCCACCAACACGGCCAGCCATGCCCCCGCGCCCGTGGCCGGGAAGACGTGGGCGGCGACCAGCACCACCACGGTCATGGCCGCGGCCGCCACCACCATGCGCGACACCGGCACCGTCGTGCGCACGGCCATGGCCAGCCCGTACGGCCCGATCCGCCGGCGCAGCCACACGAAGGCGATGACCGCCGAGATCAGATACGCCAGCGACCAGGCCCAGGCCAGGCCCTGCACCCCGTCGCCGAACCCCGACACGAACACGAAGGCCAGCAGCAGGGTCAGGCCGTTCTCGATCAGGTTGATCAGGAAGGGCGTTCGGGTGTCACGCAGGGCGTAGAACCCCCGCAGGACGTAGAGGTACACCGAGAACCCCACGATCCCCCAGGCCAGGCCGGCCACCGTCGAGGCGGTCACCCGGGCATCGGCGGCGTGGAAGTGCCCGTAGGACAGCAACACCGACACCACCGGTCGGGCCAGCACCACCAGCAGGACCGTCGACGGCAGCAGCACCAGGGTGACCAGGCGCAGGCCGAACAGGAAGCGGTCCTGGAACGGGCGCCAGTCGTGTTCGGTGGCCAGGCGGGCCAGTTCGGGCGTGAAGGCGGTCATCACCGAGACGGTGAAGATGCCGTAGGGCAGCTGGAAGAACTGGTAGGCGTAGGTCCACGCCGACACGCCGCCACCCCCGGGCGTGCCGAAGGCCAGCGAGATGATCACGAACAGGGTGATCTGGTTGGCCACCACGTAGCCCAGCGTCCACCCCGAGAGGCGGGCCACCTGACGCACCGACGGGTCGCGCAGGTCGAAGCGCCAACGCAGCGGGATGTGGGCCCGGGTGATGGCCGGCCACAGCACCAGGGCCATGGCCGCGATCCCGGCCGTCGTCCCCAGTCCCAGCAGCCAGATGACCGACGGGTCCGACTCCACGTGGGCCACGCTGGTGTTCGGACCCATGGCCTTGCCCGCGGCCAGGAGCACGGCGATGAGCATCACGTTGTTCAGCACCGGCGCGAAGGCGGCCGCGGCGAAGCGGCGGTGGGCGTTCAACAGCGCGGTGGCGAGCGTGGTCAGGCCGTAGAAGAGCACCTGGGGGGCGAACAGGCGCAGCAGCAGGGTGGCCAACTGCTCCTGCTCGGCCGAGGGCGGCGTCGGTCCGGCGCGGGCGATCGAGCCGTACAGGTGCACCACCACCGGGGCGGCGACGATGGCCAGCACGCTCACCGCCACCAGGAACACCGTGGCCACCGTGAGCACGGCATCGGTGCCCTGGTCGTCGCGGCGCTGACGGTTGGCCACCAGGACCGGCACCAGGGTGGCTGACAGCACCCCGCCCAGCAGCAGGTCGTAGATCATGTTGGGCGTGTTGTTGGCCAGGTTGTAGGCCGCGCCCACCCCCACCGTGCCCAGGGTGACGGCGGTGATGATCGTCCGGAACAGCCCGGTGAAGCGGCTGAGCGTGGTGCCCACGGCCACCACGCCGCTGGAACGGACCAGTCCGGCGCCGTCGGCGGGATCGTCGTTGCCGCCACCCACGGGCGCCGTGTCCTCGGACCCCTCGAGGCCGTCGTCAGCCTCCAGCCCCACCGTCACGTAGGGCTCGAGCTCGTCGGGGTCGGATTCTCGGGCGGGGCCGTCGGTCCGGCCGGACCCGGTACGCATCTGACCAGCGTAGATGCCTCGCTCACGGCCACCGACCATGAGCCGATGTGGTCAGGCGCCACCTGCGGCAGGCGTCGGCGGTGCCGGGGTGGATTGCCGTACGCTTGTCCCATGAGCATCTGGACGTCGTTCAAGCGCCGGGTCAAGTACTTCACGGCCAAGTCGGACACTCGGTTCAACGAGCGCGCCGACCCCAAGGTGCAGCTCGAGCAGGCCATCGGCGAGGCCCAGGACCAGCATCGACGCCTCAAGGATCAGGCCGCCAGCGTCATCGCCAACCAGAAGCAGGCCGAGCTGCGGCTCAACCGTCAGATGGGTGAGTACGAGAAGCTGAGCGCCAACACCCGTCAGGCCGTCCTGATGGCCGATCAGGCCAGCACGGCAGGCGATGCCACCAAGGCCGGCGAGTACGCCGCCGCCGCCGAGTCCTTCGCCAACCGCCTGGTGGGCATGGAACACGAGATCGACGACACCAAGTCGCTGGTGCTCCAGTCGTCGCAGGCCGCGGAGCAGGCCAAGGCCGCCGTGGCGCAGAACGCCAAGTCTCTGCAGGACAAGTTGGCCGAGCGCCAGAAGCTGCTCAGCCAGCTCGACCAGACGAAGATGCAGGAGCAGATGAACACGGCCATGGCCTCGCTGGGCGAGTCGGTGGGCGAGGACGTCCCCAGCTTCGACGAGATCCGCGACAAGATCGAAGCGCGCTACGCCAAGGCGAAGGGCGTGGCCGAGCTGAGCGGGAGCCCGGTCAACGACCGGATGCTCGAGATCGAGCGGGCCTCGATGAACAACGAGGCCCAGGCTCGGCTGGCCGAGATCCGCACCCAGCTCGGACTCCCACCGTCCGAGGCGGATGGGGCCAAGCTGCTGGAGCAGGCGGCAGCCATCGATCATGGCGCCATCGGCTCGGGCGACGCGACCGACGCTGCGGCCACACCGGCGGCCGCGCCCGTGGAGACGGCCAAGCCCGAGACTGCCTGACGCGGGTTGAAGCCGTAAGGCCTGGTGTCGCAGGCGCCCGCAGGGAGGGTTGCCGACCTGTCCTGGTAGGCACAGGCCGCCAGGCCGGAGCCGCTCGAGCGATGTGAGTCGGATGGGCGAAGCCCGCCCGACGGGAGGCTTGCCGACCAGAGGGCAAGGCAATCAGGGGAGCATCACCAGGTCGTCGCGGTGGATGACCCAGCCCGGCGCCCCTTCGGGGAGCTCGTCGCTGCGGTGCCCGGCCACATCGTCCACACCAGCCGCGTCGAGGCGGACCAGCCCCTTGGCGAACACCACTCCGTCGGGCCCGGCCACCTCCACCGCGTCGTCGGCCTCGAACGCGCCCTCGGCTCCGGTCACGCCCGCGGCCAGCAGGGAGGTGCCGCCCCGCAGCAGGGCGCGCCGAGCGCCCTCATCGACCCGGATGGTCCCCCGCGAACCCACGGCGAAGGCGATCCACAGCTTGCGGGCGCCCAGGTGACGGGCTCGGGGGAGCACCACGGTGCCCACGCCGGCCATGCCGGCCACGGCATCGGCCAGCACCGACGGGCGGGCCGCGGCGGCGATCACCGTGCGCACCCCGGACCAGGACGGCGATCTTGGCCGCCGCCACCTTGGTGGACATCCCGCCGCTGCCCCGCACCGTTCCCGGCGCCCCCGGCCATCGCCTCCAGCTCGTGGTCGACCTCCACGATCTCCTCGATGAGCGATGCCTCGGCGTCGAGTCGGGGGTCGGCGGTGAGCAGACCGGGCGCGTCGGTGAGCAGGACCAGGGTGTCGGCGCCGACCAGATGGGCGACCAGGGCGGCGATGCGGTCGTTGTCCCCGAACCGGATCTCGTCGTCGGCGATGGCGTCGTTCTCGTTCACCACCGGCACCACGCCCAGCTCCAGCAGGCGGGTCAGCGTGCCGCGGGCGTGGAGGTACTGCCGCCGGTCCACGAAGTCGAGAGGAGCCAGCAGCACCTGGCCGGCCACCAGCCCGTGGGCGGCCAGGGCGTCGTCATAGACGCGCATGAGTCGGCTCTGCCCGACCGCGGACACGGCCTGGAGGGTGACCGGATCGCGGGGCCGATCGGTGCCGCCCAGGCCCAGGGCCGGCAAACCCGCCCCGATGGCTCCTGAGGTGACGACCACCACGCGATGGCCCTGACCGCGCAGATCGGCCACCTCCGAGCACAGCTTCTGGATGGCCTCGGACACGATGGCGCCGGCTGCGTCGGTGACCGACGAGGTCCCGATCTTCGCCACCACCACCTTGGTGGAGCCGGCCAGGTGCGGGGCCACCTCAGGTGCCGTCGGGTTCGAAGGTGAAGGTGTGGCCCCCGATGTGGACCAGATCGCCCTCCCGGGCCCCCGCCCGGGCCAGCGCCTGGTCGACACCCAGGCGCTTGAGCCGGTGATGGGCGAAATCGAGCGCGTCGGGGTTGGTCAGGTCGGACAGGGCCACGGCTCGTTCGGCCGGCCGGCCCACCACCTTGAAGCCGCCGTCATCGCACCGCTCGACGCGGAAGTCCTGGGTCACCGGCCGGTGCACGACGAAGGTCTCCGAGATCGGCTCGTGGAGCCGGGCCCGAGCCACCTCGTCGGCCAGGCGGCCCACCAACTGGGCCAGGCCCTGGCCCGTGACCGCGGAGGCCACCACGTCGACGTGGAGGTCGGAGCCCGACTCCTCGACCAGTTCCACCGGACCGGCCGGCGAGTGGTCGGAGAGCTCGCGCGGCCAGCTGGCCGGTCCAGGTGGAGGCGGCCACGTCGGCCCGGGATCCGACCACCACCCGGGGACGGTCGAGCAGATCGGGCTGGTACTGGCCCAGCTCGCCCAACAGCACCCGGTACTGCTCGGCGGGACCCGCCTGGCCAGGCGTGTCGGCCAGATCCACCAGCACGGCCAGCACCCGGGCCCGCTCGATGTGGCGCAGGAACTGGTGGCCCAGCCCCTTGCCCTGGCTGGCGCCCTCGATCACCCCGGGGATGTCGGCCACGACGAAGTCCTGACCCTCGTCGGCCCGAACCACGCCCAGGTTGGGCTCGAGGGTGGTGAACGGGTAGTCGGCGATCTTTGGCTTGGCCGCCGAGATCCTCGAGATCAACGTGCTCTTGCCCACGTTGGGATAGCCGACCAGGGCCACGTCGGCCATCAGCTTGAGCTCGAGGCGCAACCATTGCTCCTGACCCCGCTCGCCCTGCTCGGCGAAGGAGGGGGCTCGACGCTTGTTGGACAGGAACCGGGCATTGCCCCGACCACCCTGGCCCCCGGCCGCCGCCAGCCAGCGGTCCCCGGCCGCCACCAGGTCGGCCACCAGCACGCCGTGCTCGTCGTGGATCTCGGTGCCCTCAGGCACGGAGACCATCAGGTCGGCCCCCCGAGCCCCGTGCTTCTTCTTGCCCTGCCCGTGGGTACCGCTGGGCGCGCGCCGGTGGGGATGGTCGCGGAAGGCCAACAGGGACGACACGTTCCGGTCGGCCACCAGCCACACCGATCCCCCGTCGCCACCGTCGCCCCCGTCGGGGCCACCGAGGGGCACGTGAGCTTCACGGCGGGTGGACACGCACCCGGCTCCGCCGTCGCCACCGCGCACGTTGAGCTGGCACTCGTCGACGAATCCGGACATCCGGTCAAGCCTAGGGCGGCGCGTCGTCGGCCCACCCGGCTTTGCCGGCGAGCTCGGCGTGGGGCACCCACCCGAACTGGGTGGGGCGGGGCTAGTTGACCAAGTGGACGGGATCGCCCAGCACGTTGACCACCCAGGTGGTGCGGTCGGTCGGCGCGCCGGCGTTCCCGAAGCTGTACTTGATGGTCCACCAACAGTCAGTTGTGCAGGTATAGGTCGCGGAAGACGGGATCTGGATGGATACGCGTAGCCACAAGCCGTTGTAGATTCCCGAACTGCTGCCCGCGTTCAACGTGGTAATGGTGCAGGTGCTCGACCAGTTCGGTGTTGCTGGACCGATGGTGGAGCTTCCGGTCGCGTTGTAGTTGCATCCGACGCTACTGCCAGCGACGGGCGTGTACGGCCACGTCACCGGGAGGCTCGGCTGCGTCGTCGGCGGTCCCAGGAACTGCATGGTGAACGGCGTGCTGCCAGCGGTGCCGTCACCCGGGTCGTAAAGGTCCACCACCAGCGTGTGACCCGCGTACTGACTCCCGATGTTGGCCAGGTAGAAGCTCGCGGTGGACCCGGGCGCGGGCGTCCAGATCGACATGTCGTTCAAGGCGTACACCTGCGGTTGGGCGGCCGCGCCGGTGGTCGCCTTCACGGAGTAGACGTTCCAACCCGTGCCCGCGTCCAACACGTTTGCGATGTTCGAGGTCTTGACCTGGATGGGGTAGATACCCGCAACGGTGGGCGTGAAGGTACAGAGGTTGAACCAACTCGACGTGTAGTAGGGGGACCCGGAGGAATTCCCGTACCCGAACGTCTGTTGCCCGGGCCCACTGGCGCACAGCCCCTTCAACGACAGTGACGGGTCCTCTGACACGAGGGCAGAAGACGTGGTCTTGAACAGCTCGTAGGAGGTCTCGAAGTCACCTGTGTCGTTGCCCACGCTCTCATAGAGGGGACTTCCGGTGTTCGAGGCCGCCGGATCGTAGATCTGCACGCTGATCGTCTGGCCGACGTCGGCTGCAGGAACGTCGACCGCCCAGATGTAGCCGTCAGGGCTGTAGCTGGTGTTCTGCGCCTTCGCAGCGGGGTAGGGCGAACCGCCCGAGCCTACCTGACCGTCACAGGTCGAGTAGGTCTCCGTGTCCCCGGAACACATGGTCGAGTAGGGGTCGCCATCCTGATGGCGGCTGAAGGGTCCCTGGATCGCAGCCCACAGGTTCGGCTGGGTCCCGGACCGGGTGGGATCGTTGCCGAAGGTGTTGGTGGGGCTACCGAGGGGGATGTGGAGGTTGTAGATGGCAGTGGCGTCGCGGGTCAGGCTCTGGGAGTGCAGACCGGCGGCCCCGGCGAAGTAGATGTTGGCCGGCTGCCACAGGGTGACGGTCATCTCCTGGCCCGTCGAGCTCGGGAAGTCGAAGGCGCATTCGTTCGTGCTGTTGACAGTGGTACCGCTGGCGCAGGAGGAGAACGAATACCCATTGGCCTTCAGCGAAGCCAGGGCCGCCGTCTTGGCGTTGGTCTGGTTGGGCAGCTGCACCACGCCGGCCAGGGAGGCGGCGTCGACAGAGCGCTGCTCGCGGGCCGCCTGCGCGTACCACGAGCCCAGGTCGACGCCGAAGCCGGTGAAGACGACCAGCGGCACGATCAGCAGGGCGGTCATGATGAGGACGTAGCCCTGCTCACCCCGGGTCCCACGGCGGCGGGCTCGCTTCGGGTGGGTCATGGTGGATCCCTCCGGACGCTCAGACACTTGGTTGGGCCGTGTAGATGGCCTGATCACTGATCGTCATGGTGTGGCTGGGCAGGAGACTCGTGATGTCGGTGTAGGTGAACACGGCGTAGACGCCGATCAGATCGAGGCTCCCCAGAGAGGTGTGGCGGTACTTCGGGCAGTAGAACTGGTCCCAGCTCCCAGTCGTGCCGATGGTGCAGTCGCCACTGCCGTCGTTGGCGAAGGCCGACGCCGGGGCCGTGCCCCCCTGAACCGCCTGCACCTGCGCCAGGCTGTAGACGTTGCAGGCCGTACCCACCACCGGAGCCTGCATCGTCGCCGTCGTGTTCGGCGAAGGCCGGCCATGCGGCGCCAGCGGTGCAGTGGTGACGTCGAGGTTGCGGCAGTTGGTCGGAGCTACCCCGCCAACGGGTGCATCGTAGATGATGAGCCGTTGGAGGGTCATGTTCCTGAGCCCCGAGATGCCGGCCATGAACGTCTGGATGGCCAGCTGGTCGACCGAGGGGGTGGTCGGCGAGGTGGTGAGGTCCTGCATCTGGTCCGGGTTCTGCGACTCGACCCGGGCGGCGCCGCGCAGTGCGCTGGCCACGATCGACTCGTTGTGGAAGACGGTGCCGAACTCGAAGACCCCGAGCAGGAGCATGACCATGAACGGCGCCACCATGGCCAGTTCGAGGATCACCGAGCCGTCGTCGCCGCGGAGGCGGGGCGGGACGGTGCGTGCCGGTCGTCGACAGTAGGGGCGTGGTGGGGTGCGGGTCATGACGTCAACTTCTGCGGTTCGATCTGAGCCACGTTGTTGCTGGTGAGGGTGATCGAGTGTCCGAACAACCCGGTGATCCACGGGTGATTGACCGTGATGTAGATCCCCACGTAGTCGGGAGGACCATTGACCAGCACGTTGCGAGTGGTGGAGAGCCACGTCGTCTCCGCCGTGTAGGTGTTGGTGGCCCAGCCCCCGCACGGCGTGATGCCACAGGCCTTGGCCGACGCCAGGTCGGCGGCCGTGTAGGTGTTGCAGGTGCCGGCGCTCGTGCAGGTGGACAGGGGCTTGCTCGCCGTGGCCGACCCCTTGTAGATGACCACGGACAGGATCTGGGAGAAGGGCATGGCCGCGCTCGCCACCTGGATGGAGTGCAGGATCTGCCAGTCGGCGGTGGCGCTGTTGCCCTGGATGGCGCCCTCGCGTGCCGCCGCCGCGCTGGCGTTGGCCACCGTGAGGTAGTCGCGGAACGCACCACCGAACTCGAGCAGGCCGAAGAGCAGGGTGATGAAGAAGGGCGTCAGCAATGCCGCTTCGGCAATGATGGAACCGCGCTCGCCGTGGAGGCGACGGGGCGCGGGGCTGACATCACGGCGCACCCTGCTCCTCACCCGCTCCTCCGGCATGTCCCACTCCACATAGGTCTACTCAAGGCCCTATCGACCACTTTCGCCAGTCAACTGAGGGAAAATGGTCCGAAGTACCCAGGCGGCGTGTGAGTACGCAGCCCCTCAGTAAACCACGTAGCGTGGTCAAAAAGATAGCGGGGCGTGAGATTTTGTCCGCCCTGCGTCTCAGATCGTGTCATACCCCCGCTCTAGCCTGTCGGATATGGCTCCTTCTGCCCCTTCGACCCATACCGTGAGTCCTCCGGCCCAAACGGGCTGGGCCGCCACCATGCGGGCCTCGCCTGGTCCCCTTGGGCTCTCCCTGGCCCACCCCGGCTCGGCCGCCGCGGTCGATGTCCGTCCGATGGATCGGGCCGAGCGTGAAGCTGTCGAGGCGACCGGCCTCTCGCCCGGCGCCACCCTGGCCCGCGGCGCCGGACAGCGGGCCAGACCCGAGGCCGCCGATCCGATCCGCACCTGCTTCGAGCGCGATCGCGACCGCATCCTGCACGCCACCGCCTTCCGCCGGCTGGCCGGCAAGACCCAGGTGTTCGTGTTCCCCGCCGACCACCAGCGCACCCGCCTCACCCACGCGCTCGAGGTGGCCCAGGTGGCCGTGGCCATCGCCCGCACCCTTCGACTCAACCTGGCCCTGACCGAGGCCATCGCCCTGGGCCACGACTGTGGGCACGGGCCTGGCGGTCATGCCAGCGAGGAGGCGTTCGCGCCCTACGTCGGTGGCTACGACCACGCCGTGTGGGGTGCCGATGTGGTGCTGTCCCCCCTCAACCTGTGTATGGAGACCCTCGACGGCATCCGCAACCACTCCTGGTCCCGCCCGGCCCCGGCCACGCCCGAGGGCGAGGTGGTGGCCTGGGCCGATCGCATCGCCTACGTGTGCCACGACTTCGAAGATGCCGTGTCGGCCGGGGTGGTGGCCGCCGACGACCTCCCCGATCCGGTGCGAGCCCGCTGCGGATCCCGGCGCAGCCAGCAGATCGCGGCCTTCGTCGAGGGCGTGGTCGAAGGCACCCTGGCCGGCGGGCGGGTGGCCATGACCACGCCGCCAGCCGAGGCCCTGGCTGCGTTCCGCGCCTTCAACTACGAGCGCGTCTACCTCCGACCGGCATCGGTCGACCAGGCCGCCCAGGTGGTCCGCATGCTCCGAGGTCTGGTCGATCACCTGCTCGAACGCGGCGACCACGCCCATTGCGACGACCCGGTCGCGCGCCGCGGTGGCCCAGGTGGCGGGCATGACCGACCGGTTCGCGTGTCAACGTGCCATCGACTGGCTGGGCTGGACGCCGCTCGAGCTTCCTCGGGGCGTCGACCTGGCCCGCTAGAACTGCTGGCGACTGCGCTCAGGCAGGAAGGACGTCGACCAGCTTGCGCCCGTGGCGCTCGCCGAACTTCACCTTGCCCTCGATCAGGGCGAACAGCGTGTCGTCGCCGCCCCGGCCCACGTTCTCACCGGGATGGATGCGGGTGCCGCGCTGGCGGATGATGATCGTGCCGGCCGTGACCTGGTGGCCGTCGTAGGTCTTGACGCCCAGCCGCTGCGCCCGCGAGTCGCGGCCGTTGCGGGTGGAGCCGCCGCCCTTGGTCTTGGACATGGCTAGTCGTCCTTCTCGTCGGTGGCGGCCGCCTTGGCCGGCTTCTTGGTCTTGGCGCCGGTGGAGATGCTGGTGATCTCGATGGTGGCGTAGTGCTGGCGGTGGCCCCAGCGCCGACGCTCGTTGCTCTTGTTCTTGTAGGTGAAGCCGTTGATCTTGGGTCCCTTGGCCTCGCCCACCACCCGCGCCCCCACAGTCACACCGGCGAGTTGGTCAGGTGTGGCCAGCACAGTCTGGTCGTCGACGACGAGGACGGGCGTCAGCTCGACCTCGTCACCGGCCAGCTTCTCGACGTCGAGACGCTGGCCTTCTTCGACCCGGTACTGCTTGCCACCGGTCTTGATCACGGCATACATAGGGGGACCACGCTAGTGGACGAGACCCCCTCGAACCAACTCGCGGCCCAGGTGATGGGGCGGGTACGGGCCGATCGCGGCCAGAGATCAGATCAGCAGCTCGCGATCCAGCAGCAGCCCACGGCCCTCGCACTCCGGACACAGGGTGGAGAAGGACTCGAGCAGGCCCTCACCGATGCGCTTTCGGGTCATCTCCACCAAGCCGAGCTCGGAGATGTCGAAGACCTGGGTCCGGGTCTTGTCGCGGGCCAGGGCGTCGCGGAAGGTGCCGATCACCTGCTCACGATTCTCCCGGATCTCCATGTCGATGAAATCGATGACCACGATCCCGCCGATGTCTCGAAGGCGAAGCTGCTTGGCCACCTCGATGGCGGCCTCCAGGTTGTTGCGGAAGACCGTCTCCTCCAGGCTCGACGTGCCCACGTTCTTGCCCGTGTTCACGTCGATGACGGTGAGCGCCTCGGTGTGCTCGATGATCAGCGAGCCGCCTGAGGGCAGCCAGACCTTCCGGTCGAGCGCCTTGTGCAGCTGCTCGTGGATGTGGTGGCGCTCGTAGAGCGGGAGCGGTTCGGTTTCGGGGTCGTAGAACTCGACCCGGTCGGCCAGCGCAGGCGAGATGCCGGCCACGTAGTCCCGAACCTCCTCGAACAGCGCCCGATCGTCGATGATCACTCCGCGGTAGTCCTGGTTGAACTCCTCGCGGATGACCCGTACGGCCATGTCCGGCTCCCGGTAGAGCAACGCCGGTCCGGTGGTCTTGGCCGCCAGCGTCTCGATCTGGGTCCACTGCTGGGACAACCGGGCCACGTCGCGCTCGATCTCATCCGCGCTCACGCCCTCGGCCGCGGTGCGCACGATGATGCCGTGCCCCTTCGGCCGCACCCGGTCGAGGATGGTGCGCAAGCGTTTGCGCTCGTCGTCGGCCAGGCGCTTGGAGATGCCGTAGGTGGTGCTGTTCGGGATCAGCACCACGAAGCGGCCGGGGATGGACACCTCCTGGGTGAGGCGTGCCCCCTTGTGGGCGATCGGGTTCTTGGTGACCTGGCAGATGATGGTCTGTTTGGCCTTGAGCAGGTGCTCGATGCGGGGGTTGGCTCCCTTCTCCTCGATGTCCTCGGCGTCGTACTGGACATCACCCCGGTAGAGCACGGCGTTCTTGGGCGTGGAGATGTCGACGAAGGCCGCCTCCATGCCCGGCAGCACGTTCTGGACCTTCCCCAGGTAGATGTTGCCGTGGATCTGGTGCTCGTCATCGGCCGGCCGCGACACGTAGTGCTCGATCAGGCTGCGCCCCTCGAGCACGGCGATCTGGGTGGCCGTGGGCTTGACCGACACCGTCATCAGGTACCGCCCCACCGGACGGCCCTTGCGCTCGCGGCCGCCACGCCGGCGGGCCGTCTCCTCGTCGATCTCGTATGGCTCCGCGGCGATGGCCTCCACCGGTCGAGGAGCGCGAGCGCCCTTGCCCGATCCACCGCCGCGCCCCGATCCGCTCCGGCCCGACGACGTGGTGCTCCCCGCGGCCGTACCGCCAGCGGCGGCACCACCCCCGGTCCCGCCGCGACCCCGACCGCCGCGACGGCGCTTGGCCGGAGTCTTGGTCCGTCCTTCGGTTGCGCCCGCTCCCGCGGCCGGCGCGTCGGCGTCCGACGCCCCCGTCTCGGGGTCGGGTGCGGGCCGCGAGTCCCCGATGCGGGGCCGACGAACCAGTGCCTTCTCGGCTGCCTCGGCCGTCCGCGGCCGTCCCTCGATGGAACGCTCAGGCAGTTCGTCGGGGTTGCGCGCCGCATCGGAACGGGTGCGTCCCCCTCCCCCTCGCGAACCCCGTCGACGTGAGCGGTTGGCGCCGGATGCGGACTCGCCGTCCGCGGTGGCTTCGCCTCGGGCGCTACCGGCGGCCGGGCGCGGGTCCGCTCCCGACGAGGCAGTGCCCGTCGTCGACGCGGAGCTCGATGCCGTGCTGGCGGATGGGTCGGTGGACGAGGACGCGGGTGTCGGCGTCTCGGCAGCGGCGGAGACAGGGCCGTCGGAGACCGGTTCGGACATGGAGTGGTTCCCTTCTCATGGCGCCCCCGCGGGGGCACGCGCCGACGACGTCGCTCCGGCCAGCAGTGGTTCCTGCCGGGCGCCGTCGATCGTGATCCATTGCTGGTTCCTGCAGATCCGTCCCTCGTGGACAGCGGGCCCCAGGGCGGCGGCCAGCTCGGCGGGGCGGAGTCCCCTTGGCTGGGTGGCGAGCTCGGCGTCGAGCTCGATGCCAGCCGGGGCGATGGGT
This sequence comes from uncultured Microthrixaceae bacterium, assembly GCA_963740985.1. Classification (GTDB taxonomy): domain Bacteria; phylum Actinomycetota; class Acidimicrobiia; order Acidimicrobiales; family Acidimicrobilacustridaceae; genus UBA4742. The sequence goes on along the minus strand of CAVUGJ010000002.1, from coordinate 4,724,916 downwards.
TCGTCGCCGCGGAGTGCGGGCACCAGGCCCACCTCGCGGATGATGCGGAGATCGAGGATGTACGGACGGATGTCGTCGGTCACGTCGTGGCCCTTGCGCTGGCGGGTGACCAACAGCTCAGGAGCTCCCAGCAGGGCGTCGACTGCGCCCGGGCCGGTGCCGGGCTCGAGGCCCAGGGCCTCGATCGTCCAGGAGCAGCTGGTCACGGCCTGCTGCAACGAGGTCTCCGAGGTCTCGATGACCGCGGTGGCCTCCACGTCGATGCCTTCGGGCAGCAGGGGGCTGAGGCGGTCGATCAACGTGTCGACCGGCGGCGGCGCGTCGTCGCGGAAGTCGACGTCGAGGTACTCGCCCCGGGACTCGGCTCCGGTGGGCAAGGCCAGACCGAAGTGCACCTTGGGACGGGGGTTGAAGCCCTCGGTCAGGGCCACCGCCAACTCGGCTCGGCGCAGCGCCCGCTCCCAGGCCCGGGCGGTGTCGCGGTGGCTGATGAAGCGGACCTTGCCCAGCTTGGTGAACCGGAAGCGCACCCGCATCAGACCCTCGCCTGCAGGCTGACCGGAACGGCGTTGGTGCGCCCCACACCGATCAGGCCCTGGCCGGTGCCCTGGCTGCCTCCAGCCGGCGGCGTGGCCGAGGCCACCACGTGCTCGATGCCGTAGCCGGTACAGGCTCCGCAGTCGTAGCACGGAGTCCACCGGCAGTCCTCCAGGCCCAGCTCGTCGAGCGAGTCGCGCCAGTCCTGCCACAGGAAGTCCTTGTGCAGGCCGGCCGACAGGTGGTCCCAGGGCAGCACCTCGTGCTCGGTGCGATGCCGGTACACGTACCAGTCGACCGACAGCCCGTGGCGCTCCATGGCATCGACCCACAGCTGGTGGTCGAAGTGCTCGGACCATTCCTGGAAGGTGCCGCCGTGGCGCCACACGTCCTCGATGACCGGGCCCAGTCGGCGATCGCCGCGGCTCATGATCCCCTCCACCATGGTGGCCTTAGGGTCGTGCCACTTGATCTGCACGCCCCGGTTGCGTCGCAGGTCGTCCCGCAGGAGGTTCACCTTGCGCTGGAGCTCGACCACCGTGTTCTGCCCGAACCACTGGAACGGCGTGAACGGCTTGGGCACGAATCCGCCCACCGAGACCGTCACCGACGCACCCTTGGCGTAGGTCGAGCCGATCTCCACGCAGCGGCGGGCCAGCTCGGCGATGCCCAGGGTGTCCTCGTCGGTCTCGGTGGGCAGACCGGTCAGGAAGTAGAGCTTCATGCGCCGCCAGCCCTGCGAGTAGGCCGAGGTCACGGCCCCGAAGAGGTCCTCGTCGGAGATGAGCTTGTTGATGACCTGGCGCATCCGCCACGAACCCGCTTCCGGGGCGAAGGTCAGACCGGTCCGACGGCCCCGCTGGAGCTCGGCGGCCACGCCGACGGTGAAGGCATCCACCCGGAGGCTGGGCAACGACACCGAGACCTGGTTGGTGCGACCGGGGCGCACCGTGTCGGCCACGATGCGCTGGATGTCGCTGAAATCGGCGGTGGACAACGAGGTCAGTGCCACCTCGTCGTAGCCGGTGCGGGCCAGCCCCTCGTCGATCATGGACCGGACCTGGGCGGCGGGACGCTCACGCACGGGCCGGGTGATCATCCCGGCCTGACAGAAGCGACAGCCCCGCGTGCAGCCGCGGAACACCTCGACGTTGAGCCGGTCGTGCACCACCTCGGTGAGCGGCACCAGCTGGTTGCGGGGATAGGGCCAATCAGCCAGGTCGGCCACGGTGCGCTTCTCGACCTGCGCCGGCACGTCGGGATAGCGCGGCGTCACGGCGGCCAGGTGCTCGCCCTCGTACGTCACCTCGTACATCGAGGGCACGTACACGCCCGGAACCGAGGCCAAGCGGCGCAGGACCTGCTGGCGCGAGCCCTCGGTGCGCCCGGATGCCTTCCAGTCGGCCACCACCTCGGTGATCTCCCCCACCACCTCCTCACCGTCGCCCAGCACGACCACGTCGAGGAAGTCGGCCAGGGGCTCGGGGTTGTAGGTGCAGTGGCCGCCGGCCACGATCAGCGGATCCTCGGGTCGGCGTTCGGCCGCCCGGACCGGCACGCCGGCCAGGTCGATGCAGTTCAGCAGGTTGGTGAAGACGAGCTCGGCCGACAGGTTGAAGGCCAGCAGATCGAACGCCTGGGCCGGTTGGTGGGTGTCGACCGAGAACAACGGCAGGTGGTGGGCGCGCAGCAACGGCTCGAGGTCGACCCAGGGGGCGTAGGTCCGTTCGGCCAGGGCGTCGGGCCGCTCGTTGAGGATCTCGTAGAGGATCTGCAGCCCCTGGTTGGGCAGGCCGATCTCGTACGTGTCCGGATAGATGAGCAGCCAGGCCACCCGACCGCTCTCGTGGTCAGGCCGCTGAGCGCCATCTTCGCAACCGATGTACCGAGCGGGCTTTTGGACCCTGGCCAGCAGAGGTTCAAGCTGCGGCCAGATCGAATTCATCCGGCGCAAGGCTAGCTTGCTTGGCCCTCCGGTCGGCGAGCCTCCCTGCGGACGCCTTCGGCATCCGAGTGTCATCGGTCCAGCGGCTCCGGCCTGGCGGCCTGCGCCTTCCTTCACCGGCTATCGAATTCGGTGCCACCCGGCTATCGAAATCGGTGCATGTGGACGTTGAGGACCAGGCCGATGGCCACGAAGCAGGTCACAGTGGACGAGCCGCCATAGGACATGAACGGCAAGGGGATGCCGGTCACGGGCATGATGCCCATGGTCATGCCCATCGACTCGAAGATCTGGAACACCAGCATGGCCAGCACGCCGATGCACAACAGCGTGCCGTAGAGGTCGCGGGCCAGCCGGGCGGCGCGCCAGACCCGCCACACCACCACCGAGAACAGCCCCAAGAGCAGGCAACCGCCGATCAGGCCGAACTGCTCGCCCAGCGCGGTGAAGATGAAGTCGGTCTGCTGCTCGGGTACGTAGCCCAGCCGGGTCTGGGGCCCCTTGAACAGCCCGTAGCCGCTGACCCCCCCGTTGGCGATGGCGGTCTGGCTCTGGTTCAGGTTGTAGCCGGCGCCGGTGGTGTTGCTGGGATCGACGAACTGGGTGAGACGGTCCTTCTGGTACTGGGCCAGCGTGTTCGAGTTGAGGATGCCCACCACCCCGATGACGGCGACGAGCGCCAGGATGGCCAGGTAGCGACCCCTGACCCCGGCCACGCAGAACATGGCCGCACTGATGCAGATGAACACCAGCGCCGTACCCAGGTCGGGCTGCAACATGATCAGGCCCATCGGGATCCCCGCCACCACCAGGGCGATCATCAGGCGACGCAGGTCGATGTCACCCTTCCAGGCGGCGAGCAGACCCCCGAGAGTCATGATGAGCAGCACCTTGGAGATCTCGGAGGGCTGCAGCTGGAACCCGCCGAAGCCGTACCACGACTGGGCGCCGTTGGCGTTGGAGCCCAGCGGCGAGACCACCAGTGCCAGGAACAGCACCATGAAGGCGTAGATGGGCACCAGCCAGTCGCGGTACTTGCGGTAGTCGATGCTGGCTGTGACCACCATGGCCCCGAACCCGAGCACCACGAACATCGTCTGCTTGATCAGGTAGCTGTGGTTGGGCGGCCCGGCGTTGCCCCGGGTGGCGCTGTACACCGTGACGATGCCGAGCAGCGAGATGAAGACGGTGCACACCAGCAGCACCGGGTCGACATGTCGCCACGGCGCCGACAGGTCGCGCCGACTCCGATCTCGACCGCCTCCCCAGCTGGACGCGCCCCGGTTGGCCGTGACCGCCATCAGCCGATGATCCCGGTCGATTGGGGGGCCACCTGGGTCGGGGACTGGCCGGTGACCGTCTCCCACACGTGGCGCACCACCGGCGCGGCCGCGTCGGCGCCGAAGCCGGACTGCTCGAGCACCGCCACGATGGCGTACTGGGGTGAGCCCACCGGGCCGAAGGAGGCGAACAGCGAGGTGTCGGCCTTGCCCGTCACCTCGGCGGTGCCCGTCTTGCCGGCCAGGGGCACGGCTTGCAGGTTGAACCCGGCGAAGGCCTGGTAGGCGGTGCCCTTGGGGCTCGACACCACGCCCTGGAGTCCGCTCAGGATCGGGTTGTACATGGCAGGAGGCAGGTCCACATGACCGGCCACGACCGGCTTGACCACCGTGAGCACGTCGGCCGGCTTGGTCGGGTCGCCTCCCGGCTTGAGGATGGCCTGCACCACCTGGGGCTGGTACCGGGTGCCGTGGTTGGCGAAGGTGGCGTAGGCGTTGGCCAGCTGGAGCGGGGTGACCAGCACGTCGCCCTGGCCCACCGCCACGTTCTCGCTGTCACCGGGGAGCCACTGCCCGTTGAACGCCTTGGGTGCTTCCTTGTGGCGCTCGGCTTCAGTGGCCGCATCGGGGATGAAGCCCACTGCCTCGTTGCCGGTCGGGATTCCGGTGGGTTGGGCCAGCCCGTAGCTGACCGCGGTGTCGTGCAGTGCGGAGGGTCCGTACACGTTCGACTGGGTGTAGAACTGGAAGCCCAGCTTGTAGAAGAAGGCGTCGCTGGATCGGGTCAGGGCGCCGGGCAGCGACAGCTCCCCCAGCACCTCGCCGCCCGAGTTGCGCTTGAAGCAGGCCGCACCCACGCAGTTCGGCGTGTGGAACCCACCCGTGTCGTCGAATGGCGTCGAACCCGTGATCAGGCCGTGCTGGAGGGCGCCGGTGGCGGTCACCAGCTTGAACGTCGAGCCGGGCGCGTACTGCCCTTGGGTGGCCCGGTTGATCAGCGGGTTGTTGTCGCTGCCGCTGCCGGTGAGCGTCTGGTACTCCTCGGTGGAGATGCCGTTGACGAAGTCGGACGGGTTGTACGTGGGAAAGGTGGCCATGGCCTTGACCCCACCGGTGTTCGGGTCGATGGCCACCACCGATCCCGCCGGCGCCCGCATGGTCTGGTGGCTGCCCGACTCGCGCCGTCCCTGGAGCTGGGCCAGCTGACTGGCCAGCGCCGTCTCAGCCGAGGCCTGGGCGTCGATGTCGACGGTCAGCACCAGGTTGTCTCCGGCCACCGGCTTGGTCTCGCTGAGCACCCGCACCGGGTTGTTGGCCGCGTCGACCTCGATCTTCTCGATGCCCGGCGTGCCCCGCAGCTCATCCTCGTAGGCCGCCTCCACCCCGGTCTTGCCGATCTCGCTGTCGGGTTGGTAGGGCTTGGCCACCTTGCGGGTCGGGGCGATGCCGCCCTGCTTGGCCTTGATCTCGACGTCGGAGATGCGTCCGACGTAGCCCAGCACGTTGGCGGCCAGCGACCCGTTGGGGTAGGACCGAACCGACTCGCGCTCCACGGCCACCGAGGGGTACTGCGAGGCCCGCTCCGAGAAGTAGAGATCCACGTCATCGGGGACGTCGACCGCGATCGGGATGGGTTGCAGCAAGCTGTACTGCTTGTCGGCCAACGCCTGGCGAATGCCCACGTCCTTGGTCGGCACCCCCGAGCTGGTCAGTTCGGTGGCCACCTTCGAGACCAGCTCGACCTGAGCGTGGTGGGACAGCTTGGCGTACTCAGAAGGGTCGATGGTGACCACCAGCGAGGTGCGGTTCCCTACCAGCAGGCGGCCCTTGTCGTCGTAGATGACCCCCCGGGGTGCCTCGATCTGGACCGTGCGAACACGGTTGGCGGAAGCCTGGAGCTGGTAGCGGTTGCTCACCATGACCTGCAGGTACCACATGCGGGCGAACAGCGCCCCGAAGAGCGAGATCACCACCACCGCCAGGATGCTGAGCCGCAGGCGCGACGAACTTGCCTCCATCACAGCGTCCGTCTCACGGTCGTCAAGTTCATCACGTCGGGGCCGTCAGCGGATCGCGGCCCGGCTGGGCACGGCATCGCCCAGGGCCCAGCGCATCAGCCGGATCGACCACGGCGCCAGCACCGCGTTGACCAGCGAAACCACGACCACCACGGTCACCAGGTGCGTGTTGAACAGGCCGGTGCGACCCACCATCCTCGCCAGCAGGACGTAGCCGACGGTGCCCAGGGCACTGCCGACTGCGGCCAGCACGGGACCTTGCCAGCGCGACGTGCGCACCGAGGTGCCGTGCAGCAATCCCACCGCATAGCCACTCAGGCAGTAGGCCAGCGCCCCCAGCCCCATCGGCGCGGTCACCAGCAGGTCCATGGTGAGCCCGGCGAAGAAGCCGATCAGGGCGCCCAGGTCGGGCCCGCCCACGATGCCGGCCGACACGGCCACCAGCAACAGCACGTCGGCGGCCACCCCGTCGAACCGCAACACCGACAAGCCCTGCTCGAGCACGGCGGCGGTGATCAGCACCAGCGCCACGCGAACGACGGCCTTCATCTCGTCGCTCCCGGAACGCCGCTCACGAGCTCGGGCTCTGCCACTTGAGCACGCTCACGTAGCTCAGGTTGTGCACGTCGGCCAGTAGGTCGACGCCCAGGGTCTGCTGCAGATCGTCGGAATCGCTCGACACCGAATACACCGTGCCCACCGGCAGGCCGGTCGGGAACAGGCTGCCCGGCTCACCCCGGGTGATGAGGATGTCGCCGCGCTTGACCGGGTCGCCCGCATCGACGGTGGCCTGGATGCGTTGGCCGTTGCCTTGACCGGTGGCCACGCCCTCGATCCCCGGGGCCCCGCCCACGTCGGTCCCGAGCACCGTCACCCCCACCGAGAACGACGTGTCGGTGATGAGCTTGACCACCGCCTGGCGCGCCGAGGTCTGCACCACCGTTCCCACCAGACCCGTGCCCACCACCACGGGCATCCCGGTGCGCACCCCGCTGGACGAGCCGCGGCCGATCTCGATGGTGTCGTCGAAGTTGGCCACCGGCCCAGACAGCACCGGAGCCCGCACCGTGGCCACGTCGCCCACGAAGGGCAGGTTGGCCTGCTCCAACAGCTGCTGGTTGGACTGCTCGGCCACCTGGCCGGCGGCGATCTGGCTGCGCATCTGATCCAACTGCTCCTGCAAGGCCTGGTTGCGCTTCTTCACGTCGTCGTAGCGGAACGCCCCACCCCACAGGTTCGAGAAGGGGCGCACCACGTCCTGCGCGCCGTGGCCCACCGGCGCCAGGGCCGTGAGCACGCCGCTGCGAGCCGAGTCGATCGGGCCCGAACCCGCGGAAATCGAGGGTCAGCAGGGTCAGCGAGGTGAGGATCAACAGCACGAGCGTGAATCGGGATCGTCCGATCCGCCGGGACAGGGCCATCCTGGCGGTCCGCTCAGTCGGGGCTGGTTGAGAAGAGCCCGCCGTCGAACGCCTCGAAGTGCTCGAGGGACTGGCCCGAGCCGATCGCCACGCAGAACAGCGGGTTGGGCGCGATCACGATCGGCATCCCGGTCTCGTGTTCGAGACGGGCGCCCAGGCCGTTGAGCAGCGCGCCACCGCCGGCCAGGACGATGCCCTGCTCCATGATGTCGGCCGCCAGCTCGGGGGGCGTCTTGTCCAGCGTGACCTTCACCGCATCCACGATGGCCGAGACCGGCTCGTCGATGGCCTCGCGGATCTCGTCGGTGGAGGTGACGATGGTCTTGGGCAGGCCAGTGACCAGGTCGCGGCCCCGGATCTCGGCGTGCAGCTCGACCTCGAGCGGCCAAGCCGACCCGAGAGCTACCTTCACCTCTTCGGCCGTCCGCTCACCCAAGGCCAGGCTGTATTCCTTCTTGATGAACTGGATGATGGCGTCGTCCAGCTCGTCGCCGCCCACCCGGATCGACTGGCTGGTCACCACCCCGCCCAGCGAGATGACGGCCACCTCGGTGGTGCCGCCACCGATGTCGACGATCATGTTGCCGGTGGGCTCGTGCACCGGCAGGCCGGCGCCGATGGCCGCGGCCATGGGCTCGGAGATGATGCGGGCCGGCTTGCGAGCCCCCGCCATCTCGGCTGCTTCCTGCACCGCGCGCTGCTCCACCGGGGTGATGCCCGACGGCACACAGATGACCATGCGAGGCTTGGCCCACTTGCGCTGGTGCACCTTCTGGATGAAGTAGCGCAGCATCTTCTCGCAGATGTCGAAGTCGGCGATGACGCCGTCCTTCAGGGGTCGGATGGCTTTGATGTGGGCCGGCGTACGCCCGATCATCCGCTTGGCCTCAGCCCCGACGGCCACGGGCCGCCCGTCGTTCACGTTGACGGCCACCACCGAGGGCTCGTTCAACACGATGCCCTCGCCGGCCAGGTACACCAACGTATTCGCCGTCCCGAGGTCGACGGCCATGTCTCGGCCCATGATCGAGGAGAAGGAGGAGAGCACCGTTTCGGCCATTCTGTGGTCCCGAGCAAGCGATCGGGGATTGGGGCAGCTACCCGCAGGCTAGGCCACGTGGCCCACCTGTGCAGGGGCAGGCCGAAATGGTTCTCCGACCGCCAGGCACCCCGAATCCTACCGGTTCGTAACGCGATTGCAATCAAGCTGCTGTGCCCTCTGGTCGGCAAGCCTCCCGACGGGCGCCTTCGGCATCCGGCTCTGGTCCACCGAGCGGCTTCGCTCTGCTCCGCCGCGTTGGAAGACGCAGGCCGCCAGGCCGGAGCCGCTGGACCGATGACACGCGGATCGGCGAAGCCGGCCCGAAGGGAGGCTTGCCGACCGAAGGGCTAGGAGACCAGAGTCGGGAAGAAGAGGGCGATCTCGCGTTCGGGCCGATTCCAGGGAGTCGGACCCGTGGACCAGGTTCTCGGTGAACAGGATCCCGAGGTCTCCACGGATCGTGCCCGGATCGGCCTCTCGTGGGTTGGTGGTGCCCATCATGGTGCGGACCACCTTCCACGTGTCCTCCGGACCCTCGACCACCAGCACCAGTGCGGGCGACCGACCGATGAAGGCGACCAGCTCGTCGTAGAACCCCTTGCCCACGTGCTCGGCGTAGTGGCGGCTGGCCAGGTCGGCGTCGATGGTCCGAAGTTCGGCGGCCACGAGCGTCAGGCCCCTGCGCTCGAACCGACCGATGATCTCCCCGACCAGGCCGCGTTCGACGGCGTCGGGCTTGCAAATGACGAGGGTGCGATCCATGGCCGGAGGCTAGGCGACTGCTCCAACGCTCAGCGAAACGCCGGAGCCGCTGGACCGATGACACGCGGATGCCGAAGGCACCCGCAGGGAGGCTCGCCGACCGCAGGGTCAGGAAGGCGGAGGCCGCCAGGCCGGAGCCGCTGGACCGATGACACGCGGATGCCGAAGGCACCCGCAGGGAGGCTCGCCGACCGCAGGGTCAGGAGAGCAGGGCTCGGCGCGTGCGCAGGTGCGCTCGTGCTACCCCGGCCAGCCGGGCCGAGCCGGTGATCACGATGGCGTCGTCGGGGGTGGCCGCAGCCAGGGCCGCTTCCACCGCGTCGGTCACCTCGGGTACCACCATGGGATCGTGGCCCAGGGCGACCGCGGCTGCGGCCAGGAGCCGGGCGTCGACGCCATCGGGGCCGGGCGCACCCGTCACGATGATCTCGTCGAAGGCGCCCGCCTCCACGGACTCGAGCAGGTCGGTGACATCGGTGGCCACCGACGCCCCGATCACCAGCAGGCGCCGACCGCTGACCTCGAAGTCATCGCGCAGCGTGGCCGCCACCCCCTGGGCCGCCTCCGGTTCCTCGGCCGCGTCGACGATGACCAGCGGCCCGTGACCGACCACCTCGAAGTGACCCGGATCGACGGCCGCGGCCAGGCCCTCGCTCACCACCTCGGCATCCAGCTCGCGGCCGAAGAAGGCCTCGGCCCCAGCCACAGCCAAGGCGGCGGCGTCGCCCGTGGCCGCGCCGTGGAGGGGCACGAACAGCTCCTGATAACGGCCCTGAGGCGTGCGCAGGTCGATGACCCGCCCGCCCACGGCGGCCAGGTTCTCCTCGACCTCGAACTCGACTTCGCGCTGGACGATCTCGCCTGGACGCCGGCCGGTCGAGCGCGACGCGGGACTCCTCGTCGGGCTCGCCCAGCACCACCACCGACTCGGGCGGCACCCAGGGTGCCAGGCGGGCGGCCGCCACCGGATCGGGAGCCGCGATCACGGTCACCAGCGGGGTGACCCGGGCGGCGGCGTCGTCGGTTCCCGACGGGCCGACCTCGATCACCGCCACGTCCACCGCCACCTGGGCGAACCAGCCGAGCGCGGCTGCGGTCACCACCTCGGACCAGCTCAGCTCACCGGGCACCAACGGTTCCAGGTCGGCCACCGCGCCCAAGGCGTCGGCCAACTCGGCGTCGGGGATGGGCTCGCCGTTGCGGGCCACCCGCTCGCCCACCGATTCGAGCCCGGCGCTCACCAGGGTGGCCACCGTCAGACCCGATGCGGCCAGGATGGCGCCGAGCAGATGGGTCACCGTGGCCGCGCCCGGAGCACCGGCCACCAGGATCACGGGATAGGACCGCTGCGGGTCCCCCATCGCGTCGAGCACCGCACCCAGAGTGTCTCCGGGTACCGGGGTGCTGGCCTCGCCGTCGTCGGATGAGGGTGGCGCCACCACGGGCCCGGGCGCGCCGGTACGGGGGCGGCGGGGGTGGCGGTCGAGGTACTCGAGGGCGCCGGCCAGATCCACGCCGGGCTAGGACGCGGCGCGGCGGGGGCGCGACGCCGTGGGCGTGGCGGCGCGCGGAACCAGCGTCGGGTTCACCTTGTCGAGCACCACGGTGCGGTCGATGACCACCCGCTCGACGTCGGCCCGGCTGGGCAGGTCGTACATGGTGCTGAGCAGCACCTCCTCGAGGATGGCGCGAAGCCCCCGAGCCCCGGTGCCACGCAACAGAGCCTGGTCGGCCACCGCGGCGAGAGCGTCATCGGTGAACTCGAGCTGGGCATCCTCGAACTCGAAGAACTTCTGGTACTGCTTGACCAGGGCATTGCGCGGCTCGACCAGGATGCGGATCAGCGCCTCCTGGTCGAGGTTGCTCACCGCGCCGATGACCGGGAGCCGGCCGATGAACTCGGGGATCAGGCCGAACTTGAGCAGGTCCTCGGGCAGCACCTGCGAGTACAGCTGCCCCATGTCGGGGCCGTTGGCGCTGCGCAGCTCGGCCGAGAAGCCGACGCCCTTCTTGCCGATGCGGCTCTCGATGATCTTGTCGATCCCGGCGAAGGCCCCGCCGCAGATGAACAGGATGTTGGTGGTGTCGATCTGGATGAACTCCTGGTGGGGGTGCTTGCGGCCCCCCTGGGGCGGCACCGAGGCGGTGGTGCCCTCGAGGATCTTGAGCAGGGCCTGTTGCACGCCCTCGCCCGACACGTCCCGGGTGATCGACGGGTTCTCGCTCTTGCGGGCGATCTTGTCGATCTCGTCGATGTAGATGATCCCGGTCTCAGCCTTCTTGACGTCGTAGTCGGCGGCTTGGATCAGCTTGAGCAGGATGTTCTCGACATCCTCACCGACGTAGCCGGCCTCGGTCAGGGCCGTGGCGTCGGCGATGGCGAAGGGCACGTTGAGCATGCGGGCCAGGGTCTGGGCCAGCAGCGTCTTGCCGCAGCCCGTGGGGCCGATCAGCATGATGTTGGACTTGGCCAGCTCCACCTCGGTGTCGTGGCCGCTGCCGAACTGCACCCGCTTGTAGTGGTTGTAGACCGCCACCGACAGGATCTTCTTGGCCTGGTCCTGGCCGATGATGTAGTCGTTCAGGAAGTCGTAGATCTCGCGGGGCTTGGGCAGTTCGTCGAAGCGCAGATCGCTGGTCTCGGCCAGCTCCTCTTCGATGATCTCGTTGCACAGGTCGATGCACTCGTCGCAGATGTACACGCCGGGCCCGGCGATGAGCTTCTTCACCTGCTTCTGCGACTTGCCGCAGAACGAGCACTTCAGCAGCTCGCCACCGTCTCCGAACTTGGCCACGTCGGTTCGTCTCCCCCAGTTGTCGGGCTTGGTGGTGCTTAGTGGACGGCTGCGATCGGTCCGCTGTTGTCGGCGAGCGAACGAGCCGAGATGACCTCGTCGATGATGCCGTAGTTCATGGCTTCCTCCGCTGACATTACAAAGTCGCGGTCGGTGTCCTGGTGGATCTTTTCTTCGGGCTGGCCCGTGTGCTTGCTCAGGATCTCCTCGAGGAGGCTGCGCATGCGCAGGATTTCGCGGGCCGCCAGCTCGATGTCGGTGGCTTGGCCCTGGGACTGGGCGTAGGGCTGGTGGATCAGGATGCGGGCGTGGGGCAGGGCCAATCGCTTGCCCGGCGTACCCGCGGCCAGCAGCACGGCCGCGGCCGAGGCCGCTTGGCCGAAGCAGATGGTGGAGATGTCGGGCTTGATGAACGACATGGTGTCGTAGATGGCGAACAGCGCGGTGATGTCGCCGCCGGGCGAGTTGATGTAGAGGTTGATGTCCTTGTCCGGGCTCTCGGACTCGAGGTGCAGCAGCTGGGCGCAGATGAGGTTGGCGATCGTGTCGTCGATCGGCGTGCCCACGAAGATGATGTTCTCCTTGAGCAGCTTGGAGTACAGGTCGTAGCCCCGCTCGCCGCGGTTGGTCTGCTCGACGACGTAGGGGATGTTGTAGTTGCGGGGCGAGATCACTCGGCGTCCTCTTCGGGCTCGTTGCCGTCGGCCGAGTCGGACTCGGCGGCTTCCTCGGTGGGACCATCGACGCTAGCGGCATCTGCCACCAGCTCCTCGGACTCCGCCTCGTCCTCGGCGTCCTCGTCGGGCAGGATCAGTTCCGCCCGGTCGAGCGGATCGCCCTGCTCATCGACGATCTCGACCGATTCGACCAACCAGTCGAGGGCCTTGCGCCGCCGGATGTCGCCTCGGATGGCGCTCACCTGGTCGGCGTCCTCGAAGCGCAGCCGCACGGCCTCGGGGGTGAGGTCGAGCTGCTGGGCGACTTGGCCGAACTCGGCTTCCAGGTCCTCGTCGGTGGCCTCGATCTCCTCCGCGTCGGCCACCGCGCGCAGGGCCAGGTCGAACTTGGCGGCCCGGGTGGCGGTGCTGCGCAGCTCCTCCACGAATTCGTTCGGATCCTGGCCCGAGCTGGCCAGCCACTGGTCGAGGTTCAGGCCCTGGGCCTGGAGGCGCATGCTGAAGTCCTCCAGCCGCTGGCGCATCTCGCTGGCGATGAGGGGTTCGGGCACTTCCAGGTCGACCAGGTCGGCGGTGGCCTCGCCGACCTTGTCCCGGAGATTCATCTGCGCCTGCATGCGCCGGACCGTGGTCATGCGCTCGGCCAGGTCGGCCCGCAGCTCGGCCAGGGTGTCGAACTCGGAGGCCTCGGTCGCCCACTCGTCGGTGGCCTCGGGCAGCACTCGCTCCTTCACCTCTTTGAGGGTGACCTCGAAGTGCAGCCCGTCCTCATCGGGATCGGGGTGGTCGGCCTCGAACGAGAGCTCGTCGCCGGCACTGGCGCCCACCAGGGCCTCGTCCAGTTCGGGCACGATGGCGGCGCTGCCCACCTCGTAGGAGTAGTCCTGCGCGGTCAGGCCTTCGAGGTCCTCCTCGTCCTGCGAACCGGTCACGTCGATGGTGACGATGTCCCCCTCGGCGGCCTCGCGATCGACGGTCTCGAGCTCGGCGTACTGGCGCCGCATCCGGTCGATCTGGCCGTCGATCTCCTCGTCGGTGGCCTCCGGACGGGGGATGGTCACTCGCAGGTTGTCGTAGCCGGGCACGGTGACGATGGGCCGGACCTCGACCACGGCATCGAACACCACGGGCCCGGCCTCCTCGCCCTCGGTGATCTCGATCTCGGGGGCCGCGATCACGTCGACGTCGTGCTCGCGCACGGCCTGGGCGTAGTAGTCCGGGATGGCATCGCGCAGGGCCTCGCCCCGGGCGACCCCTTCGCCCAACCGGGCCTCGAGCAGCTTGCGCGGGGCCTTCCCGGGCCGGAACCCGGGCACCTTCACCTCTCGGGCGATCTTGCGGAAGGTGGCATCGAGCGCGGTCTCGAACTCCTGCTCATCCACCTCGACGGAGAGCTTCACCTTGTTGTCTTCGAGTTCGATCACGGACGTCTTCACGGCTGCGGAGTGTAGTGGCCGCCGGGCCCGGGCCAGACCGGCGGGAGACCTGAGCCGGTCAGACGAGCCGCTGCAGGGCCCCCTCCAGCCGATCGAGGTCCTCGTCGGTGGTCACGGCGTGGGGGGACACCCGCACCGACGGCCCCAGGGCGCGACGATCGCCGTCGATCGGACTGCCGTTGGCCACGTTGGTCCACACGTTGATGTCGGCGCGGGCCAACTCGGCTCGCACCTCGGCCGGGTCCATCCGGGTGTGGGTGAACGACACGATGCCCTGGAGCGGCGCGGGGGCCACCAGCTCCAGGCTGGGCACCTTCGAGACCAGGTCCACCACGGCCTGGGTGCGCTCGGTGACCTGGCCGGCCACCTCCTCGACCCCGACCGACAACAGGTGGCGCGCCGCCTGGCCCATGCCCAGGCGCAGGGCGACGCTGTGCTCGAAGAGATCGAAGCGACGAGCGCCAGGGGCGGGCTCGACCCCGGCGGTGGTGATCGACGAGGTCGAGGTGAGGTCCATGGCCAGAGGCGTCACCGACTCGGCCAACTCGGGAGCCACGTAGAGCACGCCGGTCCCCCGCGGCGCCCGCAGGAACTTGCGGCCCGGGGCGAAGGCCACCGCCGCACCCAGCTCGGCCACGTCCACCGGAAGCTGGCCGAGCGACTGGCTCAGGTCGAGGGCCAACACGGCGTCGGTCGCCAATTCGGACAACCCGGCGGACACGTGGACGAGCGGGGTGACCGTGCCCACGTGGGTGGGGACGTGGGTGATCAGCACCAGGCGGGTGGCGCGGTCCACCACCTCGGCCAGCCGAGCGGGATCGACCACGCCGTCGGATCCGGCCGGGGCCACCGCGATCTGCACGCCCGTCACCGCCCGCAGCGCCACCAGCACGGCCCAACTGCTCACGTAGGCGAACTGGTCGACCACCACCCGGTCCCGGGGACCCCAGTCGGCGCTGAGGGCCATGGCCCAGACGATGGTCGACCACGCCTGGGTGGCGCTCTCCACCACCACGATGTCGTCGCCGGGCACGCCCATGACCGTCCCGATGGCGGTCCGGCCCTCGGTCAGCTCGTCGGCCACCTGCTCGGCCGCCTCGTACCCGCCGACCTCGGCTTCGAGCCGCAGGTGATCGATCACCCGCTCGACCACACTCGACGGGGGGATGGAGGTGCCGGCGTGGTTGAAGTGGGCGCGGCGGACCGAACGGCGGCTCATGTCCCCATGATGGGGGCGGGGCCGACGGTCTCCAAGTGCGTTGGCGGTGTCGGGCCCGGACGGGTGGGCGGCCTCGGTTCGTGACCCCGGCGGGAGCCGAAGCGCAGCTCGATCACCTGCCAAGACGCCTCGGCGCACAGCAGGGAGGCGAGCACGGCGCCAGCGATGCCGATGAGGCCGAACCCGGCCAGCCAGGTGAGCCAGACGTAGTGCCACAGGTACAGGCCGTAGGACCGGGACCCGAGATAGCCCAGTACCCGGTGGCCGAGCAGGCGATGGAGCCATCCCCGTTCGGCCACCGCCACGGCCAGCACCAACGAGGCACCGGCCATGGTGGCGGCCACCCAGGCCAGCGCGTCGTCGAACGAGGCGTGACGGGTCGAGAAGGTGAACAACGCCCACACCAACACGGCGACCGATGCCGCCCGCACGACCGTTCCCCGACCCCGTCGGGCCAGCCCATCGAAGCGGCCCGAGCTCCAGCCCGCGGCCAGCGCGCTGCCCAACAAGATCGACCCGGCCCGGGTGTCGGTGCCGGCGTAGATGCGCATCCAGTTGGACCCCTGGTGCATGAGCAGGAGCGCCCAGGCGGTGGACATAGCCGCCAGTATCAGAGCAACTGGCCCCACCAGCCGGCGGCGCAGGCTGACCAGCAGGGCCAGCACGGGGACCCACAGCAGGTACATCTGCTCCTGGGTAGCCAGGAACCACAGGTGTCCCAGCGGGAAGCGCCCGCCGTAGAGGCCCAGGATGTCGAGCCAGTTGGTCACGTAGCCCAACGCCCCGATCGAACCCCGTATGGCCACACCGAAGTCGGTGGGGCCGGTGCTGCCCCCGCCGGGGGTGGTGGACGTCCAGCCGGCGTGGGGGAACAAGGCCACCACCACCAGCCACACGATCACCAGGGCGACCAGCGCGGGCAGCAGGCGCCGCCCACGACGGGCGAAGAAGCGCCGGACCCTGATGGTGCCCTGGCGACTGGCCTCCCCCAGCAGCGCCACCGTGACCAGGAACCCGCTGAGGGCCAGGAAGACGTACATGGCCACCTCCCCGAACTGGAGGTCGGCCAGCAGCCGGGTGTGATCCACGAAGACCATCACGAACGCCGCGCCCCGGAGCCCGTCGAGAGCCGGTCGGCGTCCCAGCGAACGAACGGGTCGACGGGTCGGGGAACCGTCGACTGCCTCGATCACCATGGACATGTGCCCAGGATGCGAACCGCATATGCGAGGTTCCTGTGCGCCGCCCGAGCGGCGCCTGGGAATCGTGTCGCTAGACGACGACCAGCTCGTCACCCACCTGCATCCGACCCGGGCGGCTGACCACGGCGCCGACCGCCAGGATCCCGCCCCGCTCCCGGTTGATGGTGCGCAGCACATCCAGGTCGCGTTCGATGCCGGGTTGGGATCGGGTGGTCATGACGCAACGATCGATCGGCTTGCCCACCTCGACCCGGACGTCCCCCAGCTCGACGGTGGTGCCGAGCAGGTCCTGCTCGTCGCCCTGGTCGACGAGGACGTTGGCTCGGAAGCGTCGGGGATCCCAGGTACCGATGCGCTCGCGGCTGAGCACCGAGATCTGGGCGCCCGCCGAGTCGTGGTAGGAGCCGTCCGGTCCGTCCCACCCCACCCACTCGCTCCCCTGCTCGTCCTCGAAGTCGACCGCGATCTCGAAGCTCCCGTGATGACCCTCCTCGGCGCGCACCAGCGACACCGGATGACCGAGCCAGCTCGACAAGGCGTCGTCGTCGGCCAGGACCCGGCCGTCGTCGAGGTTGAGCGTGGGTCCGCCGTCGTCGCCCAGGCGGCCGTGGGCGAACAACAACGAGGGCTCCCGGCGGGCGGTGAGGATCTTGTGGGTGCGCAGGTCGAGCAGGGCCCACTGGCGGTCGCCCACGATGCCGTGAGCGTCGACCTCGGCCGTCTCGAGGCGCTCGCCCTGGATCGACTTCACGGGATAGCGCCACAGCTCGGTGATCTGCATGGCCTGAGCGTAAGCCCTGGGACGGGCGGGCTCGGCTACCCCCGGACCATGCCGTAGGCGTGATCGGGCCGCAGCCGAACCACCGTGCGACGGTCGTCCACCATGGCCCGGCGGTAGTCGTCCCAGTCGTCATGGGTGCCGCCCAGCGAGCGGTACAGCTCGACCAGCTCCTCCACGGTGGCGTCGTCGCGGGCCTGCGCCACCGGCGCCACCTCGGCCGGACCCTCGAGCACGGCGTAGCCGTAGAAGTCGTCCTGGGTGACGTGCAGCGCGGCCCAGGGCGTACGCACCAGGTTGTGGTACTTCGCCCGGTCGGCGGTGATCGAGATGCGGACCAACCCATGGTCGTCGACCGCGTACACGATGTTGGACAGCTGCGGACGCCCGTTGGCGCGAAGGGTCACGAGCACCCCCTGGCGGTGGGCACGGGCAAAGGCGAGGGCGGCGTCGAGCTCCATGCGCTGTTCAACGGAACCGGCGGGGCGTTGTTCCCCGACTACGCTGGCCAACCGCTCGGCGGACCCACGCACCGTCCGGGGTGTAGCGCAGCTTGGTTAGCGCGCCTGCTTTGGGAGCAGGAGGCCGGGAGTTCGAATCTCCCCACCCCGACTCAAGCCACGTTCTAGCAGGTCAGCCACCATAAACGGTCCGGCTGGGTGTCGGGTGTTACCGTAGCATGGTGCACGATTACCTCATAACTTGCAAGGGCCAATGAGCCCGGCGAAGGTCGGCACCCTCGAGCGGTGGGGCCAGAGTTGGCGCCTGGCGCTCGCGTCTGAGGGCAAGAGCCCCAAGACGCTCGAGGTCTACCTTGGCACGCTCGCCTTCTTCGAGGCATGGCTGACCGAGCAGGACCGGCCGAACTTGGTGGCGGAGATCACGGCCGACGACGTGCGCGGCTACCTCAAGGCGTGCGCCGATCGGGGCAACGCCCCCACCACCATCAGTATTAGGTACCGCTCGCTGCGCGTGTTCTTCGTGTGGCTGGTGGCCGAGGGCGAGTTGAGTCACTCCCCCATGGCCAACATCAAGCCACCGGCCATCCCCGAGAAGCCGGTCGACGTTCTCACCGACGAACAGATGGCCTCGCTCTTGAAGAGCTGCGCGGGCAACGACTTCGCGGCGGTGCGCGACACCGCCATGATCCGCCTGCTCATCGACACCGGCATGCGCCGGGGCGAGCTGGCCGGGCTCAAGGTCGATGACGTGGACGTGTTCAACGACCAGGTGGCCATGGTGGTCGGCAAGGGCAGCCGGCCACGCGCCTGTCCATTCGGGCAACGCACCGCCCGCGCTCTCGACAAGTACCTCCGGGCCCGCGACGCGCACGGCTACGCGGACAGCGCCGCGATGTGGCTCGGCACTCGCGGCCCGCTCGGCTCCGACGCCATCCAACGCATCGTGCACCGCCGCGGCGAAGAGGCCGGGATCGCCGATCTACACGCGCACCAGTTCCGCCACTCCTTCGCGCACCAGTGGCTCACCCAGGGCGGCAACGAGGGCGACCTGATGCGCCTCGCCGGCTGGCGCTCGAGGGAGATGCTCAACCGCTACGGCGCCAGCACCGCCGACGCTCGAGCCCGCGAAGCCCATCGCCGACTCAGCCCGGGCGACCGACTGTGAAGCTGGTCGCTGTTTACTGCTCGCTTTGCACGGGCTCGCGAGCCCGGGAACTAGGGCAGATCTACACCGGCGAGGACGACGAGGTCCGCGTCCTTCTGCACCTCCGGTTTCGAGGTCGGTCAACACCTGTTGACTTCGAAGCCACGGATGAGTGGTGGCACAACGAGGACACCTGGGCTGACTTCCCCTGCCAGAAGCACACGGGCGCAGGGCTCGGTATCAGCAAGGCTGAGGCGCTGAACGAGGTGGCCATGGCGAGGGCCAACAACAAGACGCGGAAGATGGTCGCTTCATACTGGCCATCTGTGCGGTAGCTTGGCGCTAATCGGATAAGACGCCTGGCTGCGCGGCCAAAGTCGATCGTTTCCCCGTGGGCAACGGGAAGCACCTGAAAGGGGTGCTTCACGATGCCCGGAAACCTCACTCCGGCAGAACGCTCGCTCCGAGCCCGCATCGCGTCTCATCGGTCGTGGCAAAACACCGAGGACGTACTTGCTCGCACCAAGCCCGGCCGAGATGCTGCGATGGCCCGTTTCGAGCGCGAGGTCGATCCTGACGGGACGCTCGAGCCCGCAGAACGCGAACGCCGCGCCGCGCACGCCCGCAAGGCGTACTACTCAGCCTTGGCGTTGAAGTCCGCGAAGGCCCGACGCTTGAAGCGGGCCTCATGAATGCGGAAAGCGCCCCGAAGGGCGCCTCCGAGTCGGCTACCACGCACGACCAGCCCTCATCGTACCGCACGCCTCAGCAGATCCGGAAGGACCAGCTCGAGGCCGAACACGCGATGCAGCTGGTCGCGCCAGGCCTGTTCGCTGACCCTGCACCAGATCTGGTGCAGGGTGCACCGGGTAGTGCAGACATGCACACCCCGTTCCATCGGGACGCGCACCTCGCCGGCCACGAAACCGAGTGGCAAGCGGCCAAGCGCTCGAGCGTGCACCGGTCGCGGTTGCGGGCCGACGAGTACGAGGCGCTGAAGGCCGCAGGGGACCGCGGGTTGACCGACAGCGAGCTCCAAGCCACCTTCCCCGACGATCCGCCCGGAAGCTGCTCCAAACGCCGCCACGACCTCGTGGTCGCTGGACTGGTCAAGGACTCCGGCATCACCCGCAGGAACGGGCACGGCTCGAACTGCATCGTCTGGGTGGTGGCGAAGTGAAGGACTTCGCGGACTTCCTCAACAAGGCCGACCCAACCGAATTGCCGTTCGCCATGATCCCCAACTGGCTGATCGGCCAGGTCAACGCCACCGCCTTGATGGTCTACGCGCACATCAGTCGGCGGTGCGGTCCGGATGGCTGGTGTTGGTTCAAGAGAGACGACTTCGTCGAGAACGTGAAGCCCATCAAGTGGACCTCGTTCTCGCATTGCCTCGACCAGCTCGAGGCGGTCGGCGCTGTCGTCGTGTTCAACCGTCGCACCGCCGCAACACGGGGCAAGCCTGGCAGTGGCGGCAAGAACGGCGGATTCGTCTTCTACCGGCACCCGACACTCCGCCCGATCGAAAGGTCGGCCGACAAGCCGATCACGTTCGTCGCGCCCACGCGCATCCCGGGTGCGGTGGGTTCTCGTCACCCGGACGTGTTGGTGCGCAGACCCAACCAACAGGTAGCGAAGGCAGGCAAGACCCAGGACGGCCCAAAGCGCGCTCTGGCTCGGGACGGCAAAGGCCGATTCGTCAAGACCCAGGACGGCCACGATCCCATTCTGCCTACGGGGCCAGAACGCGATTTCGGACCGTGCCAGGACGGCCCGAATCCCACCCGTGAACAAGACCCCGTGAACAAGACCCCCGATGATGAACAAGAACCCGTCCGCGTTCGTCAACAGGTCAGACCGATCACGTTCCTGTTCGCTAAGGCGGTGGCATGAATGCGTGAGACGACCGCAGACAAGTCACGCCGCTACCTACTCGAGCACCGACTGATCGTTGACCACGTCGTCGCTGACGACGTGCACGCCACCTGTCGCGGCACAGGCGCCATCCACGAACTAGGGCACGACCCAAATCGTGGTTGGTGGTGTACATGCTCGCCGCGTGCCAACTGCTCCCACCTGTTGGCACTCATGGCGGTAACCATCCGGCACCGGGCAACACCGACGTGATGATCGCACTCACCAACGACGAAGCGCTTGCACTCGCACGCCTAGCAGCGCTCGCACCACCACGCACAGCCAGTGACATCGCACTCATCGCCTCGCTCGCCGCTCTCGCCCACGAAGCAGGCCGGCAGGTAGGGGGGATACCAACCGATCGCGGCGAGCCCCGCAATCTGTCTACCCCATATCTCCAGCGGCCCGGTCTGCGTGACCTAAATCGAACGGCCCCTAAGTGAAAGGCACCGAAATGCAGATTCCTGATCCGCCCGGGGGTTTGACCCCGGAAGCGTCCCGATTGTGGGCGTCGGTGGCTGGCGAGTTCGATCTCACCGAGGCCGAGCTGGCACTTCTGGGTGAAGCGTGTCGGACGCTCGCCGATCTCGGGGCGCTGGCCGCCGTGGTGGAGGCCGAGGGCCACGTGGTCGACGGCAAGCCGCACGCTGCGTTGGTGGAGGCCCGCCAGCTGCGCCTGGTCTTGGCCCGCCTGATCGCCTCGCTTCGCTTGCCGGACGCCGACGACGTGCAGCCTCAGCGGCGCGGCATGGTCCGCGTCCCCTACGTGCCGGGAGGTGTCCGCCGTGCGTCGTCGTCTGCCGCCTGAATCCGTCGTGGACCCGTCTGGCGTGCCTGTCGAGCTCCAGCGCTGCTTCGCCACTGACTGGCTGACCAGCCAGGAGATCAAACGAGCCCTTGCCGGCGGGGACCGCCTCGAGTGGGTCGTCCACGCCTGGGGCATCTGGAAGGCCACCCGGCGCGACTGGGAGCAGCAGCACGGCCGCCACCTGCCCGATTGCACTTTCGCCCCGACATGGACGAGGAGTCCCAATGACTGAACCAATCACCACCGACACGATCGACCTGCAGCGAGTGCCGTTCGAGATCAAGGGGGCCATCGAGGCGACAGGTGTGCTGCTCGAGCAGATCGAACCGGGCCTCGAGATGACCGTCGACCTGGCCACCGACGAGATGGTGATCTACGAGAACACCGGCGGCCCCGGGGTGGCGTTGTGTCGGGTGCCGATGGGCCGGCTACGGATGCCGGACCCGGTTCTGCTCCGCAAAGCCGCAGTGACGACCCTCGAACAGATCGCGGCGAGTGGCGGGATTGCCGAAGCCGACCAGTTGGCCCAGGCGATCAATGACGATGAGATCGACCTGATAATGCCGCCCGACGCGGACATGGTCTATGTGCATGTGCTCAAGAAGCCGTTGTTCGCGACGCATCGGCGAGTTGTTGTCGAATCCTGGGTCGAGCGGGATAGATGACACCGTCGTTGCGGTCCTATATGCTCTATGTAGGTCGATCACGGTCGCCTAGCACGCCGGAACACCCGGGCCGCTGGGAACGCTGGAGGTCGGCACCGAGCGTCGCCTTTGCCTGGCCGGCGAGGGTCGCCTTGGAAGCGTCCCTGTTCGTCGCGTTCCAGGTGATCCCATGAGCGACCTTCTCACCCGTACCAGCCACGCCGACCTCGAGGTTCGAGGCGGTGATGGCCGCACCGTCGTCGGCATCGCCATGCCGTTCGATGAGCCGGCCAACATCGTGGAGCCTTCCGGGCAACGGTTCGTGGAGACGTTCCGGCGCGGCGCGTTTGCCCGGACCATCCGCGAACGAGGTGACCGGGTGAAGTTCCTGGCCCAGCACAACCGCCAGGCCATGCCGCTGGGTCGGGCCACGCTGCTACGAGAGGACACCCAGGGCCTCTACGGCGAGTTCCGGGTCTCCAAAACGACCGCAGGCGACGAAGTGCTCGAGCTCGTCCGTGACGGCGCCCTCGACGGGCTCTCCGTCGGATTCGCTCCCCTCAGCAATGGTGACCGCTGGAACGCGACTCGCTCCGAGGTCGAACGTCTCGAGGTCGCCCTCCGCGAAGTCTCCGCCGTCACCTTCCCGGCCTTCGCCGGCGCCGGCATCGCCGGAGTCCGCAGCGCGGTGCCTGTTCTCACCATCCCCCAGGCGCGGTTGCGCCTCCTCGCACTGAAAGAACCCCCACGATGACCGTCATCAACCCGCAGTTCGATCTCGCTATCGGCGATGTCGACAGCTACCGCAAGTCCCTCCTGGCCGAAGCCGACGAACTCCTCACCCGGTCCGATACCGGGCTCGACGCCGCCGGCAACGCCGAGTTCGAGGCGCTCACCGCCGAGATCCAACGCGTGGATGCCGACCAGGCCAACCGCCAGACCATCCGCAACGCCGCCGGATACGAGGGGCCCTCCTTCGACCCTCCGGGCCTCAATATCGGCCGCCAGACCGCCACGAGCGGCCGCGCCGTCCCAACCGAGGCTGACCATCGCCGCGACGACGCCATGCGGGCCGTCGACTCCTGCCGCAGCCTGCCCGGTTGGACGGCCGAGGCCGCCGAGGCCGCCGAGCGCCTGGTCGAACAGGAACGCGCCGCCGAGGGTGCGCCCTACGCCGACCAGAGCGCCGCGTCGCAGGTCATCCGAGCCACCGCCAACCCGGCGTACGTGTCGGCCTGGCGTCGTCTCATGCGCGACCCGGTGAATGCCCATCGAACGTGGTCGAACGCCGAGTTGGAGGCCTTCCGCACCGCCCAGGACTTCACCCAGGCCCGAGCCATGAACGAGGTCCGTACCGCGATGTCGGAGGGTTCGACCGGCGTCGGTGGCGCTCTGGTCCCGTACTTCTTGGACCCGACGATCAATCTCACGAACGCTGGCGTGGTTTCGCCGATCCGTGACCTCGCGACGGTGAAGCAGATCACCACCAACATCTGGCACGGCGTCACCTCCCAGGGCGTGACCGCCGAGTGGATCGGCGAGGCCACCGAGGTCAGCGACGCCAGTCCGTCGTTCCTGCAGCCGACGATCACCACCTACAAGGCCGACGCCTATGTGCAGGCCTCGATGGAGTTGATCGCTGACGCGGCGCTGTCCGGTGAGATCGCCGGGCTGCTCGCCGACGCGAAGGGCCGGCTCGAAGGCACCGCTTTCGCGGTCGGTACCGGCACCGCCC
Organism: uncultured Microthrixaceae bacterium; assembly: GCA_963740985.1. GTDB lineage: Bacteria > Actinomycetota > Acidimicrobiia > Acidimicrobiales > Acidimicrobilacustridaceae > UBA4742. The sequence goes on along the minus strand of CAVUGJ010000002.1, from coordinate 4,701,098 downwards.
AGCCCCGCGGCATCATCACCGCCTGCTCCGGTGGCGCCAACCTCATCGCCGGTTCGTCCGGTGCCGCCGGCTCCGCCGATCTGGTGGCCGCCGACATCTTCGCCGTGGCGAACGCTCTGCCCGCCCGCTACCGCGCGAACGGCAAGGCATCGTGGCTCGCGTCCTTCACGGTGCTGAACAAGATCCGCCAGCTGGCGAACGCTCAGACCACCAACTCATCGGCGTTCTGGACGGACCTCAACGGCCCGAATCCGCCCAAGTTGATCGGCTTCGGGATCCACGAAGTGTCCGACATGGACTCCACCATCGTGTCCGGCAGCAACGACGACATCCTCCTGTTCGGGGACATCTCCCAGTTCTATGTCGTGGACCGCATCGGCATGGAGATGGTCTTCAATCCTTTGGTCCTCGGATCGAACCGGCGCCCCACCGGCGAATCGGGCTGGGTGGCGTTCTGGAGGCAAGGGGCCGACTGCGTGAACAGCGGTGCCGCCAGATTGCTCCGCGTCTAGTTAGTTCTCGTCCTGTGATCTCGTCCGGTGTCGGCGTCGCGCTCCTCCCCCAGGGAATGGCGAGGCCCGGCATTGTCTCGCCAGCGCCTGGCACCGGACGATCTTCCCCCCGGGGGTGAGTTCCCCGGGGGCCGGTTGGTGGGTCACCGTTTATGGGTTGTCGAAGCCCGGGTCGCGGTGGCCCACCACCCGGAACCAAGGTCGTGCGTCGATCCCGGCTGGCTGTTCGTAGCTGTCGGGGCCGGGGTCGACGCGCGTTTCGATTCTCCAGCCCGGATCCGCGACCTCGGGTGCCCTAAGTGCCTGATTCGTTCGGCGCCCCTCATCGAACCGGCCTCGATGTACCGTGCCGGTCATGGCCGATCGAGAGAGCAATGACGGGAGCGAGCCGCATCCGTTTCTCGGTCGCCTCTTTCTCGGGGGCGCCTCCCCTGAAGAGCTGCTGTCGAACCTCGTCGACGACCTGCACGCGACACCGGAACTGGACCGGGAGCTTTGTGGACGGATCGGCGCAGGCAACCTCGAGAGCCTGCTTCGCCATCACGAAGACGAGTTGTGGCCAGAGGTGGAACGGCTGGCGCGAGAGGACGAGCGATTCCGCCTTGCCTTAGCCATGGTCTGGGCCTACGACTCGGCTCGGGCCGAGGATCGCGAAGCGCTGCTCGCTGAGCTGGGTGCAGACAGGTCGTGGCACTGACGCGAGGCCAGCCATCTAGGGCAATTGCCTGACGCGCCCGAAGTGCCGTTAGGGCGCCGAACTAGCGTGGCGCCAGATGAAGCTGACTCAGATGTCGAAACGAGTGGCCCGAACGCAGGCTGTCACATTCACCGCGATCGGTCTTGTGACCCTCGTATTGTCCCTGCTCGGACACGGAGACGGGAACCTGATCATGTGGCTCCTGGCGATACTGGTACTACTGCTCTCGGCCTGGGCCTGGTTCCGCTGGGCCCGCACACCCGATGAGCAGCTAAGTGGCCAGACCGACGGCCCTCAGACCTGAGCCGAAGTGCCGTTCTGTGCGCCCGCGTCAAACTCCTAGGTGGCCGATGCGTGCGACGGCGTGACCGCGAAAGCGACACCACCAGACGGCTTCGTCCTCCCGGACCTCGGGGTGGGCTCCGTGCCCATGAAGTATGCACATGGGCCAGCCTTCCCAAAGATCGCGCACGACAGCGTCCTGCAGGATATCGGCGGCCTCCGCGAGCACTGTCTGCGGATCAACGGAGGAGATCACTCCGTTCCATCCACCGTCGTAGGCGATGGTCACAGTCACATTATCCGAGTCGCCGGTGACGACCTCGATCGTCGCCTGGGACGTGGTCGTTCGCAGGATGTCACCCCGAATCAGGTCGGCAGCCCATCCCGCTAGTTCCGCCTGCCGAAGCAGATAGGCGATTTCGACGCTGTCGTCATCGAGAGCACCTTCCGCTTCGAACAACCCTCGGAGCCAAGTACGGAGGACAGCCGAGGGCATCCCCGGGGAGTCCAACCCCGCCAACCAATTCTCGAAACCCGCATCAGACACCACGACATCATGGCGCAACGACCCCCGCACCTAACCGGCGTTAGGGCGTCGTGTCGGGCCCTCGCTCAAGCATCTCCATCGCTGCGTCCGTTGCCTTGTACCGCCGATCGCCGGAGACTGCCTCGGTGCCGCAGATCTCGACCAGCCCCCGTTCGCGCAGCTGATCGAGCAATACCCCATAGTCGCCAGGGAACGGCGGGCCATCATATTCGTGGCTCTTGAACCCGTCGTAGAGCATCTGGGCGCTCACGCCCAAGCCGGTGTCGACCCTGATGGCGAGAGCGAGCGCTCGCAGGGGTACTGCGTCGAGGTAGTCGCTCATTCGGCGAGCCTAGGACGCGCTTCGGCCCCTCGCTCGACCACCCGGCGGGAGTGGGAACGAGGGGCCGCAGCAGGAAGTGAGGCTAGGGCGTGCGGGCAGCTTCTCGCACCGCCGCTTGCATCGCCTTCACCATCTCCTCGCGCTCGGCGGGGTACTTCTCGATCAGCGCGAGTATCCGCTCAACAGGGCCGCCCTCGGCTCGAACGCGATCTTCCTCCTCCACCAGAAGCTCCCCGACGACCTGGTCCAGTTCGTCGGCGAGCTGGGGCGCGAAGGCTTTCACTCGCTCCCACACGGAGACGTATCGGACCGTTGCGCTCAGAGTCGCTTGGGTGGTTGTGTCGGTCATCGGGCTTGCACCTCCAAGCTGGCACGGAACGCGGTCAGCCACGCAGGGGTCGGGTAGTCGAAGTCTTCGTGGCCCACGGCCGCGAGGGCGAGACCCTGGATGGAGTCGAGCACTTCCATCAAGGTCAACCACTCGGGCACGGCCTCGTTGAAGGCCGCGTAGAAGGTGTCGCAGTCCTTGCCGGACAGGGCCACCCGTTCGACCGGAGCGAACAGGTTGAAGGCGTCCTCGGCGACCTCGGCCAGGTTGTCCCGCAAGCCTTCGAGTTGGGCGAGCAACTGACGGACGAGGTGGGGAGTGTCTGCGAAGATCTCGAGGGCGGGGACGAGAACGATGGTGTCGTTCGTCGAGATGGTGTCGGTCACTGTGGTCTCCTTGATTTGGGCGCATAACTCGCGCCGTTTCGCTTGGAGACACTCGGCCTGACCGCTGGTAACTGAGGCTTCCGTATGGCGCTAGCTGGGGTGTGCTTTGGGAGCAGGAGGCCGGGAGTTCGAATCTCCCCACCCCGACCACACTGACCTGGGCTTAGGTCCTGGTCGCCTCAAGAACTGAAGTGGTTGACACCGAGGTTGACACCGGATCACCGCTGAACGTCTTATCGCCGAGATCACCAGCGAGGGTCCTCGGTGGTCGGCCACGCTCTACTGGTCGCCCGAGGAACCATTGTCGAGCAAGCAGTAGCTCGATCGACGCTGATCGTGTGTCACGGACCCGGCGATCCTGGGGCGGTGCCAGATCGTGGCGACGTCCTCCGGCACTCAGGCATTCGACTGGTCCCGGGTCTCCCCGGCCGCGGCCGCCTGTGCGTCGGCATCATCAACCGCACTCGGCCCGGCGAGGTACTTGATGAGGTCGTGGGAGTGGGTCAGCGGCAACCTCGGGCCTTCGAGCTCGACCTTTGCCCCGGTTGCCGTCTCCACCAACTCGAGGACGCGGACGTTGATCCGAGCGAGAACGTTGACCTGCAGACCCTCCCGCGGCACTCGGAACACCATCTCGTCGGGTTCCTTCTTCCGACCAAAGTTCTTCATCTTGAATCCGTAGACCGTCGTGGTGGATGCTCCGACGAGCATTTGCCGAGGCAGGTTGCGCGAGTGCGCGTTCGCCGCACCACCAGCCACCAAGCCGACGCCGGTCCCGATCGCGCCGGCAACCTGGCCAAACGCGTCGCCCGCGAAATCACCACCGATGACGCCGCCGGCCACGATTGCGCCCGTCTGGCCGCGCGGCTCGAACTGGCCGGCCTCCTCGATCTGGTCGTCGATCTCGTGATGATCGAGGTACGCCTGCAGAGCGGCAATCATGTCGCGTTCGGCCATGTCGGGACGGTACCGACATCTGGGCTCGTCTGCGGACTGCGCTCCGTGACGTCCCGGCTGGCCGTGGCAGAAGGGCCGTTCTGGCGGCGCTCTCATAAGTCGTCGACGGCAGGACCAGGTCGCCAGTCTGGTCGTCAGGGAGAGGAAGGCCTGCCGGCACTTTTGGAGCGGGAGGCCGGGAGTTCGAATCTCCCCACCCCGCCTCGATACCGCCCACCCGTTCGCCCGGGCGGGCCCGGGAGCGACCTTCAGCTCAGGCGCGGTTGGCCAGGTCGGCGAGGAGCGCTCGACTGCGGGCTCGAGAGGCGCGCTTGTCGGATCCCACCGGGAAGATGGCGGCCCAGACATCGGTCGCTCCTGCGTCGAACAGGGCCCGGATCTGGGACTCGACCGCGGCCTCGTCGCCCACGATGGCCGCCTCGGCCGGTCCGGCCACGCCGCCCAGGTCGAGCAGGCGGGCGTAGTTGGGCAGCTCGCCGTAGCCCCCGAACATGGCGGCCGCGGTGGCGCGGGCCTCGTCGACGTCGTCGTGGACCGCCACCGGAAGCCCGGCCACGATGCGCGGCACGGGTCGGCCCGCGGCCGCCGCCGACGCCCCCAGGCGCGGCGCCACATGGGTCTCCACCGCCCGGGCGTTGCCCATCCAGAGGATGGTGCCGTCGGTGCACTCGCCGGCCACGCGCAGCAGGCGGGGCGCCAGCGCGGCCAACAGCACCGACACCGGAGGCTCGACGGGCGCGCCCCGGGCGGGGACGTGCACGCGGAACTCCTGGCCGTCGAGGGCGACCGCGTCGCCGGCCAGCACGCGGGTGAGCACGGCGATGTACTCCTCGGTGTGTCGACCGGGGTGGGCGTAGGACAGCCCGTACGCTCCCTCGATGGCCGGCTGATGGGACGGTCCCAGCCCGAGGGTGAAGCCGGGCCGGGCCATGGCCGAGGCCACCGAGATGGCCCGGTTGGCCTGGAGCACCGGATGAGCGGTGTAGGTCTGCAGGACCGAGGTGCCCAACTCGATCGCCGTGGTGGCCCGTCCGGCCAGGGCGATGGCCACTAGAGGATCGGCGGCCACGGCGCTGGCGTACCAGAGGCTGGCGAAGCCGTCGCCCTCCGCCCGCACCGCCTGGTCGACCAGCCCGTCGACGGTGGCCGCTCCCCCACTCAATCCGATCTGCATGGCGCCGAAGCTAGCCGCGTGGGTCCCCGCTCCCCGGGCGTGGGCCAGCCGGGTCGGCCGAGGCGTTATCTTGGCCGGGCCCGCGGGTGTAGCTCAATGGCTAGAGTCCCAGCCTTCCAAGCTGGTCATGCGGGTTCGATTCCCGTCACCCGCTCCACTAACTGCCACCAGGGATCGCGGCCGTCCGACAGAGGGGCTCGATCGACCCAGGTGCGCGGCAAGTACGCGGGCGGGCCAGATGTACACCCGATACGGCGGGATGAACTCACTCGGAGCCCGAGCCAGCACCCGGCCCCCGAAGGCGTCGCCGGCGAACTCTGCAATCCCGGTGCGGGTCTGGATCCGGATCGGTTAGCGCTTCTTGAGCCCGCCGGCCGTATGGCTAGTGCGAGTACCCGTCTTCTTCGAGGTGACGATGTAGCGGGGATCCTTCTCGTCCGCCTTGATGGTCGCGCCGCTCAGCTGGAACGGCTCGGTCTTCACCTCGGTGACTTTGCCCTTGATGCGTCCCGACACGGTCCTAAAGGACACCTTGTCACCCTCATGCAGCTTCGCCATCGTCGCCTCCCGGGGTTGGGGTCATGCCCATAGCTACGTCACTACCGTGATCCCTCGGGACCCCCCACGGTTGCAGCCCCCAGCACGATGGGCATCACTCGTCGGGCTGTAGCCACCCGTGGGTCTGTCGAGCCTCGAACGCTCGGTCATCGGGTTTCATCATGCGCTACTGCGGCTCGTTGGTGGGCGATGCCGGGTCGAGGCGACCCGGCTGGTGGGAGCCGCGAGATGGGTGGGAGCGGGGCCCGAGGCGTCCCACTCGAACTCTGCACAGTCCGCAGACGTGCCGACAAGATCGCTACAACGTGATCCCAATCCCGACGCCTCGACAGTCATCGCCATGACCTACGGCGGCGGTGGCGGCCCCGTTTGGCCTGGCCATCGCCGTCGCAATGGGTGTGGTCGTGGAAACGCGCCACGACCCCGCTCTCACCGGACGGTGGCACCAAGTGAGCGGGGGCGCAGCAGTGGCCCGCCGGGTGGCAGATCCACGTGCAGTATCCGCCTATCACCCGGTCGGTCGTGAGAGCCGTCTGGCTCATTCTGGTTTCGGGTGGCTAGCCGCCGCCGAGCATCAGGACCAGGTCAATGGCCGCAATGCCGATCGCGAGTCCGATCACGAGGAGCACGAGGGCCGGCGGTCGCCGGTCCCTTCCCTCGATCCAGTTGGTGGTGGTGGGGCGGGCCATGGTCCACGCATCGACCAACGGGGCCCGATGCTGTAGCTGGTCGGGCGGGATCAGGCCTCGGGGGCTCCCGATGTCCGGGTCGGGAGATTGAACGACTTGATCCAATCCGGGTGGATCTTGATGATCTCACGGGAGAAGCCGTCACCCGGCGGATCGATATCGGCCAGAGCCTCCGCGGTGCCGCGGATCTCGAGGTAGTGCGGATCCCATCCGGAGGACGTGTCGACGGTGTCGACAACGAACGCGACTCGCGAGCCGGCCGCGACATTCCGGAACTTCTTGGTGTCGCCCATGTGCATGCCACCGATGTCGATGGTGTCGTCGGCTCGAACGAAATAGGTGACCGGTGCGTTGCCGACGACCCCCTCCGGCGACACCGTCGCCAGACGGCCGAGTCGCTGCGTAGCCAGCCAGTCCCGCTCGTCGGCTGAGAATCCGTTGAATGCCATGACCACCTCCGTCAGGAGTATGTGCTTCCTTCGACGTTAGGCCGTTCTGGCGCCACACCGATCCGACGGGTATCCCAGCTGACCGGATGGGTACGCACCGAACGTGGCCCAGGCACTCCTCCTGATGGAGGGCGATCGACATTGGCCTCGCGGTGTGGTCAGGCGTCGGTGCTGAGGAAGGGCGTGATCAACGCGAGCACTTCGCGGGTCCGTTGCGTCACGCCGACGTGCGTGGTCCCGGGGAGTACAGCCAGCTGCGCGTCCGGCAAGAGGTCGAACAACTCCAACACGTCCGCCAGGGGTGAGAAGTCGCGGTCGCCGAAGATCAGCATGGTCGGTGTGCGCAGCGAGCGCAGCTCGTCGGTCACGGCCGGGTGTTCGTGCACCATCGCCGAGGTCCTCGCCGCGAACTCGTCGAAGTGCCCGGGATCGGGCGCGACGGCGTCGTAGGCGTCACGCATGGCCTGAAAGTCGACGGGCGTCGGCAAGCGGCCCGCATCGATCGGGACGCTCTCCCGGCCCGGCGGACGGCGGGCGTTCGCCGAGGCCACGATCATCCTGCCCACTCGGGTGGGCACGCCGAGCGCCAGCTCATATGCGACCAGACCGCCCAGGCTGAAGCCGAAGAGGTCGGCCTGGTCGATCCCCAGCTGGTCCAGCAGCGCCTCCACGTCTCCGGCCAAGGCGTCGATCGTCATCGGACGGTCGGTGTCGGCGGTGTGCCCGTGACCTTGGAGCTCGACCGCGATCACTCGCCGGCTTGCCGCCAGCGGTTCGAGCAATGACCCGAAGTTGAGACCGATGGTCATCACACCACCGTGCAGCAGCACGAGTGGGCGACCTGAGCCATGCGTCTCGTAGTAGAGCTGCAGCCCGTTCACCGGTGCGTACGCCATGAAGAGCAGAACTGTACCGAGCCGCGCAATCGGGCGACGGCGCCGATGGCCCTAGACCCGCTGGACCCCGTAGCTGATCTGGAGCCCGCCGTACTCGAAGGTGACCTCTTCCTTCGGGCTCTCGTCGGCCATGTTGAGCCCGAACCCTCCCGGCTTCCTGAAGACGAACGAGGCGTCAAGGGCGAAGCCTTCGACCTCCCCGTCTGCGGGCGCGGCCGAGGTGGCTCCGGCCCCCAGGATGCCGACCAGCACGGTCCGCTCGTCGTCGTCGAGGTCCATCGCGTCGAGCTTCGCGGCCAACCGAGTGGCCGCGGCTTGCATCGTGTTCGAGTCCATGGCCTGACGACGCCAGCCCGACACACCGGTTACAGGCACCACCGATGAGCGCCGTGGCCGGCACCGCCATTGCGCCACCGTGGCCCGTTGGCGAACACCGGGTTGCAGGTCTCAGGCATACTCACGCCGATGCCCGAACCCGAACTCGATCTGCTGAGCGCGGTCGAGCGCCTGAGCGACGCCGAGCTGGCCGGCCAGGCCCAGGAGATCGCCGATCGATTCGCGCTGCGCGACGGCGCCCTGGGCTCCGGCTCGCAGGACCCCGCCGCCATCGTTCGCCGGGCCGAGGAGGACCGCAACTGGGCCATCGAGTGCCTCGCCGACGGGGCTCGGCGGGTGGACGAGGGGGAATCGGCTGTCGCCCTGTCCGGCGACGCCTCCGTGTTCAGCCAGATCGACGGACTCCCCGACGTGCCTGTCGACGAGCTCACGCCCCAGTTGATCGCCGACGCCTTGGCCGCGCGCAGCGGTCTCGTCGTGCGCCGGCTGCTGCCGCCAGAGGCCGTGCGCAACCTGCGGGAGGACCTCGCCTTCATGCGGGTCATGAAGGCCGTGATCGTCCAGGCCCAGGCCGACGGCACCCTCGACACCACCGACATGCTGGCCACCTGGCGTGACGACCTGGGCTCGCTGAAGCTGTCGGCCAGCACGCTGCGCAAGCTCTGCGGCTTCTACGACGCCGTCGGGCTGACCGACGTGGTCAGCCGCTACCTCGGCGCCAGAGCGGTGGGCCTGGCCGCTCGCACCGAAGTGCGCCGCAACGAGCGTGAGGAGGGGCTGCAGTGGCACCAGGACGCAGCCTTCCTGGGTGGGCGGGTTCAGGCGCTGGATGTGTGGACGGCGCTCACCCCGGTCGGCGACCGCTGCCCCAGCGTCGATGTGCTGCCGCGACGGCTCGAACACCTGGTTGGCATCGAGGAGCGCGAGGCCATGCTCGACGAGGCGCTCCTGCCCCTCACCTACCTGGACGGTGACCACCCCGCGGTCGGCGAGCTCACCGCCCGAACCCCGCCCTACACGGCCGTGCTGGAGCCGGGTGATGCCGTCATGTTCGACGAGCTGACACTGCACCGCACCGGTGCCGCCCCCTGGACCCTGCCCTACCGCGAGGTGGCCGTCACCTGGTTCTTCGCCCCGGCGCGGTTCCCCACCGTGCACGGTCGCCCGTACGCCCTCTGAGGATCCGGGTCAGCGCTTGCGGCCGCGGCCCGACTGCCCGTGCCCTTCGCCGTAGTCACGGTCGCGCTGCTTCACCTTCACGAAGGCCACCACCACCAGCACGGCCAGGACGAAGAAGATGATGCCACCGCTCCAGTAGTACATCTCCACAACCTAGGCGCAGCCACCGGGTCTGGCTCGGATCGATGCGGGTAGGGCCAGGGCAGACCCGAAGTCGTCTTCGGGCCCTGAAGAAAGGCCAACCAATGGCTGTCGTGCTGCTCGCCCTGTTGATCGTGCTCCTGCTCTTCGGCGCCGGATTTGCCGTGCACCTGCTCTGGATCCTGGCGTTGGTAGCTCTGGTCCTGTGGCTGGTGGGCTGGATGTTCGGCGCGGCCGAGGGTGGCCGCCGCCACTGGTACGGCCGTTAGGCCAGGCCTGGGGAGTCGCCCCGAACGGGCGGCTCCCCACAGGCTGGTGATTGCGCAGATGAGAGGACCTTGAGGCGAGCGCACCCTGCTCTCCCTCCGCCTCCAACGCGACCTAGAGTGCGCGCGTGTTCGACGGTATCGGCGCGGTCCGATGCGGAGTTTCCCCGGCGGTCGGGATGGCGAGAACTGGCACTGCTGTTCGGCCTCAGCGCCGTCATCGCCGCCGTCATCGTGATCACGTCGGCCCCGGCCAACCTGCGCCCCGGCTCGACCCACAGCGCCGTACTGATCCGGGGCGAGCCCACCTCGTTGTCGTGTTCGGAAGGCGTGGCCAAGGTCGGCCGGCAGTCCTGGGTCAACGACAACGAGAGCCTCGATCGCCTGCACCTGCCCATCCGCGGCCACCTTCGGGTCGTGAACGACGCCACCGCGGTGTTCACCGCTCGCGGCATCCGCGTCGACCTGGCTCCGGCCATGCCCTGCACCGCCGGCTGACCGACCGATCCGCGTCGACGCCGCCGATCGACCGAATCGGCTCAGGCCGCGCTGTGCCGTCGGGCGTAGAGCTTCTCGAGGAGCACCTCGGCGTAGTGGATGTCGTCGGCGCCCGGCAGGGGAGCCAACTTGGCCACCGCCCCGGCGGCCCCCGACAGGTTCTCGCCTGTCCTCAGGTAGTCGTCGAGCGCGCCACCGGCCAGCAGAGCGACCGTGGCCGGGATGGCGGCCTGGGCCAGTCCCTCGTGCCACTCCCGGTCCAGCGGCCCGGGGGCGCCTTCGGGCATCAGCGCCAACAGCGCGGCAGCCGCGTGGGCCCGCGTCCGTGTCGCGTCGGCATCAAAGGTCGAGCCCAACGCCGTCGCAACTTCCCAGAGAGCCTGTTCTTCGTCCACGTGGGCAAACTAACGCGCCGACGCCGCTGCGAGCGAAGCCGCCTCAGGCCCCCGGCGACGACGTGGTCGAGGTCGCGGCTCCACCCGGCCCGACGCCCTGGCTCGCGGTGGTGGAGGTCAGCGCGCCGGTGGTGGACGTGGCCGATCCCGTCGAGGTCGGGCTCACCCCCGTCGTCGAGCTGGACGGTCCGGTGGCCGTCGGGGCGCCGACGGTGGTCGTCGTGGCGCTGGACGGCGGGGGTGTGGTCCGCGTGACCGTGGTGGTCGGCACCGGCGTGGTGGCTACGTAGACCCGAGCGACCGGCGGCGTGCGCACCTCCAGGTACAACGCACCCAGGCCCACGAAGGCCACTGCCATGAGCAGGGTCGACCATCGCAGAGGCAGCCGACGATGGATCGTGCGGTGCAGCACGGCGCGAAGCTCCCCCGCCGTCACGGGGTAACAGCCGACTCGTCGGCCAGCGGCGCGGTCAGGATGCCCGCCTCCTGCAACGCCGCCGCGCAGCGGTACCGCAGCTCCCGGCTCACGTCGAACTGCCGGCCCGGCAGCGTGCGCACCACCAATCGGAGCTGCACGTAGCCGACCTCGATGGTCTCCACACCGCTCATGACCGGTGCCCCCAACAGCAGCGCCGACCAGGCGTCGTCCTCGGCCACGGACTTGGCCGCCTCGCGCAGCACGTCCATGGCCGCGGCCAGATCCTCGGTGGCGCGGATCGGGATGTCGAGCACCACCCGCGACCAGTCCTTGGACAGGTTGGTGACCTGGCGCAGCGCGCTGTTGGGCACGACAACGAACTCGCCGCTGGCCGTGCGCAGCTTGGTGACCCGCAGCGTCAGCTCCTCCACCGTTCCCGTCACTCCGGTGGTCTGCCCGGGCTGGGACAACCGGATGAGGTCACCGATGCCGAACTGGCGCTCGGAGAACAGGAAGAAACCGGCCAACAGGTCCCCCACCACCTGTTGGGCGCCGAAGCCCAGGGCCACGCCCGCCACCGTGGCCGGAGCCACCAGCGTGGGCAGCGGCACACCCAACTGCCGGATGGCCAGGATGACGGCCACGAAGTAGGTCAACGAGACCAGCGTCCACTGCACAGCCTGGGCGATGGCCCGGGAGCGCTTGGTCGCCTCCGACACCGCCCGGCCCGCTTCGATCGTCTCCCTGGCCTGGTGGTCGAGCGCATCGCGGTAGCGCGTGCAGGACCACTGCACGAAGCGGGCCACCAGCATGGCGCCCAGCACGAGCACGACGGTGGGGAGCAGCCCGTTGCGCAACCAGTCCGTGAGATCGTGGAACTTCACGGATGGGAAGGTACCGGGGATGCCGTCGACGCTGCCGCAGACCCTTCGTTCGATCGCCGTGCGCACCCGCGATCACCAGCTGTCGCTGATCGGTGCGGGGGTCGCCTTCTTCGGCCTGCTCTCGCTGGCCCCCGGCCTGGCCGTGGTCGTCTCGGTCTACGGCCTGGTGGCCGATCCGCGCGATGTCAGCCGACAGCTCGACCGCCTGACCAGCCGCATGCCCGAGGCCGCCCACCAACTCGTGGCGGATCAGGTCCAACAGGTGGTGCGCACCAGCCCGGGGCACCTGGGCATCGCCCTGGTGATCGCGCTGGTCGTGGCGCTGTGGAGCGGCTCGAGCGCCATCAAGCAGATGCTGGTGGCGCTGAGCGCGGTGTACGACGTCTCCGAGACCCGGACGTTCCTGCGCCTGCGAGCCATGGCCGCCGCCCTGCTGCTGGGCGCCACCGCTTTCGTGGTGGCCGCCGTGCTGGCCCTCACGGTGGTGCCGCGTTGGGCCGGGGAGCGGTGGGGGTCAACGGCTCGGGCCGCGGTGGCGGTGGCCCGATGGCCGATCCTGGCCCTGGTGCTGCTGGTGGCGCTGGCCGTGATCTATCAGATCGGACCCGATCGTCCCCGACCGGCGTGGCGGTGGTGGAGCTGGGGGGCGGTGGCGGCCACGGTGCTCTGGTTGGTCACGTCGGCCGCCTTCTCCACCTGGGCCACCCACTTCGGTTCCTACAACAAGACCTACGGCACCCTGGCCGCGGTGGTGGTGCTGATGTTGTGGCTGTACCTCAGCGTCCTGTGCGTGCTCGTCGGCGGCGAGCTCAACGCCGAGCTGGAACGCCGTACCTCGAACCACGACTCCTAGCGAGAGGTCCGACGACCCGGGTTCTGCCGCGGCGACAGAAGGGGGCCAGACTGCCGGGGTGCACCAGTGGCGCGTGGGTCCGGTCGACATCGTGCGGATCGAGGACGAGAACTTCGCCCTCGGCTCGGATCGCCCCGTACCCGAGTGGGCGGTGCCGGCGCTGGCGCCGTCGCCGACCGAGACGCGGATCGCCTTCAGCGCCTTCGTGATCCGTGACGGCGCTCACCACATCCTGGTCGACCCGTGGCTGGCCAACGACTTCCCACGGGACCAGCCCGATGCCGATGAGCACGTCGAGCGCCTGCTGGGCCAGCTCGAGGCGCTGGGCCTAGGCGCCGAGCGAATCGACACCGTGGTCAACACCCATTTCGACGGGGTGGGCTGGAACACCCGACCGACCGACACCGGGGCCTGGATCGCCACCTTCCCCAACGCCCGCTACCTCTATCCGCGTGCGGAGCTGGACGCCTGGCGGGCCGGCCAGTTCCCGACCGGCGAGGCGTCCTTCGAGCTACTGGCTGCGGCCGGGCTGCTCGAGGCGGTCGACACCACCGAGCTGCCCCTGCGCCTCAGCCCCCACAGCGAGCTGATCGATGCGCCGGGTCACGCGGCCGGGCACCTGGCCGTGCAGATCGATTCGGGGGACGAGGTGGCCGTGATCCCCGGCCACCTCGTCCTCAACGTGTTCCAGCTGGCCGATCCGGCCGAGGCGGCGGACCTCGATCCCCCCGTGGCCCGTGCCAGCCGTCGACGGATCCTGGACGACCTGGCCGACCGACAGGGCCTGTTGCTCACCACCCTGATCGGCGGGCCGGGCGGCGGCCGGGTTCGACGTGACGGCCAGGGGTTCGCCATCGAGGCGTGAGACCCCGGGCGCTCAGGGGCTGGCCACCGCGCCCACCACCTCTCCCCCGTCGATCCCATCGAAGACATCCGGGACATCGGCAACGTCTGACTCCATGGGCTGACCGTCGCCGCCACGCAGGTCGACGCCCTCGTCCAGGACGTCCTCGGACATCTCCTCGGAACGTGACGGGGCCCGCAGGGCCACGTACAGGCCACCCAGGAGCATGGCCACCCCGCTGATGAGCAAGGCCGCGTGCAGTCCGGAGACGAAGGCCGTGTTGGTGTGGGCCAGCAGGGCCTGGCCCCCTGCGCCCAGCCGGGCCGCGGCCTCATACGCCGTGGCCGGCGCCTCGTGCGCTCGCTCGGCCACCGCGCTGGGCAGCGACGCCACGTGCTGATCGATGCTCGACCGGTAGCCGGTGTTGAAGGCGCTGCCGATGATGGCCACGCCGAAGGCCGAGCCCAGCTCACGACTGAGGTCGTTGATAGCCGACGCGATGCCCTGCTTGGCCGGAGGCAGCGAGGCCACGATGGCGTTGGTGGCCGGCGTCATGGCCAGGGCGATGCCCAGGCCGAGCACCAGCGACGTGACCAGGAACAAGGTGAACCCGCTCCCGGGCGTGACGGTCAGGAACAACGCGAAGCCGGCGGCGGCGATGAACAGCCCCGCCGCGCTGACCACCCGCTGACCCAATCGTTGTGACAGCGAGGCGGCCACCGGTGAGATGACCACGAACACCACCGACATCGGCAGCAGGGCCAAGCCCGCCTTCAGGGCGCTGTAGCCGTGCAGCAGCTGCAGGTACTGCACCCCGATGAAGAAGAAGCCGAACATGGCCAGGAACATCAAGAAGATGGCCGCCGATCCGGTGGCCATGCCCCGATGGCGGAACAGGCGCGGGTCGACCATCGGGTAGCGGTTGCGCAGCTCCCAGACCACGAAGCCGGCGATGAGGGCGACCCCGGCGAACGACGGCCACCAAGGTCAGCGGATCGGTCCAGCCCCGGTCCGGCCCCTCGATGATGGCCAGCACCAGCGATCCGATCCCTACCGCGGCCAGCACCGCGCCCAGGGGATCGAGGCGGATCCGCTCGGTCGCCCGGGTGCTGGGCACCAGGAAGATGACGGCCAGCAGAGCCACCACGGCCAGCAGGCCGCTGACCACGAAGACCGAACCCCAGTAGAAGTGGTCGACCAGCACGCCCGACAGGAGCAGGCCGATGGTGCCACCGGCGCCGGCGAAGCCTGCCCACACGCCCACGGCCCGGGCCCGGCCCTCGGGTGGGAACACGCTGGTGATGGTGGACAACGTGCCCGGCATGATGAAGGCGGCCCCCAGACCAGCCACCACCCGGGCCGCGATCAGCGCGTTCGCACTGCCGGCGGTGGCGGCCCAGACCATGCCCAGGCCGTAGACCACGATCCCGCCGATCATGGCGCCGCGGCGACCGAAGCGGTCCCCGATGGCCCCGGCGGGCAACAGCAGGGCGGCCAGGGCCACCGTGTAGGCGTCCACCACCCACTGTTGGCGGGACTGGCTGAGAGCCAGGGATTCGGCCAGGTGCGGCAAGGCGTTGTTGAGCATCGAGACCCCGCTCACGACCATCACCAGCGC
The DNA here is from genome assembly GCA_963740985.1 of uncultured Microthrixaceae bacterium. Classification (GTDB taxonomy): domain Bacteria; phylum Actinomycetota; class Acidimicrobiia; order Acidimicrobiales; family Acidimicrobilacustridaceae; genus UBA4742. Next base: position 4,685,869 of record CAVUGJ010000002.1, on the reverse strand, counting down.
CAGGCACATGGTGGCCAGCACCAGCGTGCGCCGGCGGGCCGACAGCGGGACCGGAGGCTCGGAAATGGGTGCCAGAACGTCTACCATGAGGGTTCCACCAATCCGGTAGGGGTAGCTTCCGGAAGGAACGACTTTCGGAAGGGAAGGCTTCAGTATGTGGAGGCGCGCCGTGGGTGCCAACCTCCGAGCCGAGGACCCACTATGAAAACGGTCACACCACCAGCCGAGATCTCCGGCCCCACCGAAGTCGCCGACGAATTCGACGGGGACGAGCCCGTCGCCGCCGAGGCACCGACGCGGGGCCGCCCACGGTCCGCCGATCGCACGCCGGCCATCCTCGGCGCGGTGATCGAGCTCATCGACGAGGACGGCTACGACCGGCTCCGCATCCAGGACGTGGCCGACCGGGCGGGCGTGGGCCTGGCCACCATCTACCGGCGCTGGCCGACCAAGCAGGACCTGGTGATCGAGGCGCTGCGGGCCAAGTCGGTCGACCTGCCCGACACCGGCGACACCCGCGCCGACCTGCTCACCATCTTCACGCTCATGGCCGGCGCGTTCGACCGGCAGCGGCGCCCAACTGGTGCCGGGTTGCCTGGCCGTGGCCCGCGACGAGCCCGAGATCCTCCAGGCCCTGCGCGACAACACCCTGTGCGGCGTCCGCGACCACCTGCGCCGGCTCATCGCCCGCGAGGTCGGCGACGACGATCCGGACCTCGACCTACGCGTCGATCTCGGCCCGGGTCTGCTGGTACACCGGTCGCTGCTGTTCGGCGAGGCGATCGACGATCCGGATCTGTTGGTGCGGCTGGTCGAGATGGTCCTGCGCCCCGGGCCGCCCGCCGCGTCCGCGTAGCCGGCCGGGCCGGCGAGAGTCTCCGCCGCGGTCCACACGAACGTTCATCCAAGATCGGGGGCGGCCCCGAACTCCTCGTAGATGCGAATCGTTTGCATCTGGGGATCAGCCGCGCCTAAATGGGGCGGGCACGGGTGCGAGTCGTGTCGCGGCGCGTGGGGTCCCACACCAGGTCGAGGAGGACGGGATGACACAGGCCACGGTTCTGGCTGCGGCCCCGATGCGCGAGCGGGTGGGATTCCACGGTCGGGACTGGCTGCGACTGGGTGGCATGTACAGCACCGTGGCCGTGCTCATGGTCGTGGGGTGGGGCCTGTTCTTCGCTTACCAGCACGACTACGGCGCCAGCTACGCCGCGGCCGGAGGCCTGGCCTTCAGCTTCGGGCTCCGCCACGCCTTCGACGCCGACCACATCTCGGCCATCGACGACACCACTCGCTACCTGATGCAGCGGGGCAAGCGCCCGTTGGGCGTGGGCTTCTTCTTCTCCCTGGGACACTCCACGGTGGTGGTCGGCCTGGCCCTGGCCATCGCCGTGGCCGCCCAGAACGTGCAGCGCCACCTCCCCGGCCTGGAGAACATCGGCGGCGTGGTCGGCTCGCTGGTGTCGGGCACGTTCCTGATGGCCATCGCCGTGCTCGACATCTTCATCCTCCGCGGGATCCTGGACGTCTGGCACAGGACCAAGAGCGGCAAGTACGACCAGCAGGAGCTGGACGAGCTGATGAGCCAACGCGGCTTCATCAACCGCATCATGGGGTCGCGGTGGCGGCGGTTCATCTCCGACTCGTGGCAGATGTACCCCGTCGGCGTGCTGTTCGGGCTGGGCTTCGACACCGCCACCGAGGTCGGTCTGCTGGCCATAACCGCCGCCGCCGCCACCGGTCACGCCGGGGGCGGAGGCCACAGCCTGCCCTTCGGCGCCATCATCGCGCTGCCCCTGCTGTTCACCGCCGGGATGTCGCTGATGGACACCACCGACGGCGTGGTCATGGCCAAGGCGTATGGCTGGGCGTTCAAGAACCCGCTGCGCAAGGTCTATTACAACCTGGCCACCGTCAGCCTCGGCATCTTCGTGGCCGCCGGTGTCGGCAGCGTGGAGTTCCTGCAGGTCATCTCCACCCACATGGACCTCAGCGGCACCTTCTGGGACTGGCTCAACGGCCTCGACTTCGAGATCCTCGGCTACTACATCGTGGGCACCTTCATCCTGCTGTGGCTCGGCTCGGTGCTCTGGTACAAACTCTCGGGCATCGAGGACAGGTACGCCGACCGCTTCACGGTCGACCCGTTCCAGGTGGCGCCCGCCACCGACGTCGAGGGCGCGTCGACGGGCGCCCGGCCTCCGGAGTGACCGACCCGGGCCGGCCACGGCCGGACGTGGAGCTGCCCGACGATCGGATCATGCGGTTGTCTTCGGGACCGCTGCGCCGACTGGGCCGGGACCTCCCCACGGCCGCGGCCGCTGCCACCGCGCTGGACCTGGTCGGGATCGGGTTGGCGGTGGCCGCCGGCGCGTTCGGCGTGGTGGCCCTCGACCGCATCCTGATCGGACACGGCCTCCCGGCGGCGGCGTCGTCGACCGCCCTGGTGGCCAGCCTGGGCGCCTGGCTGGTGACCCGGGCCCGCCAGGGCCAGTCCTCCTCGAACGCCCGGCGGACGGCCGCCACCCTGCGGGCCCAGCTCTACGAGCAGCTGTGCCGCCTCGGACCTGGCGTCATGCTCGACCATCGGACCGGCCGGCTCGAGTCCACCCTCACCGACGGGGTGGACGAGCTGGCCGGGTACTACGCCACGTTCGTGCCGCTGATGCGCGCCTCCGTCGTGGCCATCACCGCCACCGTGGCCGGGCTGGTGGTGATCGATCCGCCGGTGGGCGCAATCGTGGCCGCGGCGGCGGCGCTGGTGGTGGTGGCCCCGATGCTCACCGCCCGCGCCTTCGGGGCCATCGGCCATCGCTTCGCCGAGACGATCGGCACCACCGCGGCCGAGTACCTCGACGCCATCCAGGGCATCGCCACGCTCCAGGCCTTCGGTGCCAGCGCAGCCTGGGGCGATCGGCTGCACGACCAGTTCCAGGATCTGGCCGAGGACGAGACGGCGCTGGCGGCCATGTCGGACATGCACCTGGGCTTCACCAGCATCGGGGTGGCCGGTGGGCTGGCTGCGGCGGTGGCCGTGGCCGTCACCCAGACCAGCCACCACCACCTCACGCCGAACCACTTGCTCTGGGCCTCCACGCTGAGCGTGGTGGCGTTGGTCCTGGTGACCCGGGTCAGCCGCCAGTTCGGCGCGGCGTACCGCGCCACCGTCTGGGCCGAGTCCATCTTCGCCGTGCTCGACGCCCGGCCCCAGATGGCCGACGCCCGCACGCCAGAAGTGGTCGGTTCCGGCCCGCGCCGGCCGGTTGCGGCCGTCGGCGAGGGTTCGGTGCGCTTCGACCACGTCACCTTCCGCTACCACCCCGACCGCCCCGCCGTCCTCGACGACGTGAGTCTGCGCGTCGAGCGCGGTCAACTGCTGGCCGTGGTCGGTCCGTCCGGGGCCGGCAAGTCGACCCTGGTCTCGTTGCTGCTGCGGTTCTTCGATCCCGAGGCCGGGTGCATCACACTCGACGGCCGCGACATCCGGACCTTCCCGTTGCCCCACCTGCGTCGGCTGGTGGCGGTGAGCTTCCAGGACACCTATCTGTTCAACCGCAGCGTGTGGGACAACCTGGCGCTGGCCCGCCCCGATGCCACCCACGACCAGATCCGGGCCGCGGCGGAAGCGGCCAACGCCCACGAGTTCATCCGCGCCCTCCCCCACGGCTACGACACCGTGCTCGGCGAACGGGGAGGGTCGCTGTCGGGCGGGCAACGCCAGCGACTGGCCATCGCCCGGGCGCTGGTGGACGACGCCCCCGTCCTCGTGCTCGACGAGCCCACGTCGAGTGTGGACGATGTGAGCGAGTCGCTGATCACCGACGCCCTGGCCCGTCTGCGCCGCCACAAGACCATGATCGTCATCGCCCACCGCCTCACCACCGTGGCCGACGCCGACCGGGTGGTGGTCATCGACGGCGGACGGATCGTCGAGCAGGGAACGCCGCTCGATCTGCGAGCCGGAGGCGGCGCCTTCGCCGATCTCCGGGCCGCCCAGCACCAGCTCGATGGCCCGCTCCGGGGGGTCGCCCCATGATCAGGATGGCCAGTCCAGCGCACCACCCCGACGCTCGCACCCGACCCAGACCGCTGCGCGCCACCCTGGCCTTGGCCGGGTCGTCACGCCGCGATCTCCGCGGCGCCTGCGCGTCGCTGGCCGCTCAGCAGTTGTTGGTCGCCGTCGAGGTGGCGGTGGCCGCCTACGTCGTGTCGCGGGCCGTTCGGGGCGCGACCTACGACCAGCTGAGCCCCTGGATCCTGGTGCTGGTGCTCGCCGCGCTCCCCCAGGTCCGACTCCCCTGGGCTGGGTCCGCGGCCTTCACGGCGGTGGCCAATCGCGTGCGGGTCGACCAGGCCGATCGGCTGTTCCGGGCCGTGGACGGGCTCGACCCGAGCGACGCGGCCGGCCGGCGCACCGGGGAGCTGACGAGCGTGGCCGCCGACGACCTCTCTCATCTGGTCGGCTTCTTCGCCCACGATCTCGGCTCGCTGGTGTCGACCGCCACCATGATGATCCTGGCGGTCGTGAGCGTGGTGGCCATGGACTGGCGTCTGGGCGCGGTGGTGGCCATCGTGCTGGCCGGGCTGGTGGCGCTGGCCAGCTTGGATCGTTCGAGCGGGCTGGCCGGCACCGCCGACCAGTCGGACCGCCAGGGCCGCGCCGAGATCATCGACGACCTCCAGGGCCTACGCGAGATCGTCGTGGCCGGCGCCGCCGACCGAACCGCGGCCGACCTCCGCGCCCGAACCCTCGAGCGGGACGGCGGTGCCCAGACCGGACCGCCCCGTAGCGCCCTCGGCCTGGTCGGAGCCGGCACCACCATCCTCCCCGGCGTGGTGCTGGTCATGGCCGGCGTCCTGGTGGCCGGCCACGGACTCTCCCCGACGCTGGTGGCCCCGACGGTGGCGCTGACCCTGCTGGCGGCGCGGGCTGGTGGCCGGTGGGCGGCGACGTGGCCCCGGGTTCGACGGGCCCTCGACTCGACCGATCGGATCCGAGCCCTGGAGGTCGCCGACCCCGGCCACGGCCTGGCTCCGAACGACCCGACCCCCCCATCGATCGCGGTCCCGGTCACCACCGACATCGAGTTCGACCACGTTCATGTGCGCTACCGCGAATCTGGACCCGATGCCCTCGAGGACGTCAGCTTCCGGGTCGAGCAGGGCACGACGGTGGCGCTGGTGGGCCACTCCGGTGCGGGCAAGTCAAGCGCCGTGCGTCTGGTCCTGGGCTTCCTGCGGGCCGACGCCGGCACCGTCCGCATCGGCGGCTGCGATCTGGCCGAGCTGCCCGAGGCCACCCGCGCCCAGCTGGTGGGCTACGTCCCTCAGGACACCTACCTGTTCAACACGACGGTCCGTCGCAACCTGCAACTGGGCCGACCCGACGCCACCGACACCGAGCTGGAGGCGGCCGCCCGCACGGCCATGGCCTGGGAGTTCATCGGCGCCCTTCCGGGTGGCCTCGACGCGGTGATCGGCGAACGCGGCGCGCAGCTCTCGGGCGGTCAACGTCAGCGCCTGGCCATCGCCCGAGCCCTGGTGGCGGACCGGCCGATCCTGGTGCTCGACGAGCCGGTGTCCAGCCTCGACGTGGACAACGAGACCGCCCTGCTCGAGGCCATGCACGCCGCCCGCCGAGGTCGCACCACCCTCATCGTGGCTCACCGCCGCAGCACCACCCGCCAGGCCGACCAGGTGGTGGTGCTCGACCAGGGGCGGGTGACCGCCATCAGCACCGGGGCCGATCACCACGGCCTGTCGTCGCCGAGGCCGGCCGCGGACTGAGGGCCTTCCAGTCATTCTCTGGTTGCCATACCGACTGATGTAAGGCATACTTACCTTCATGATCGTCTGCCACTGTCGAGCGGTCTCCGACCGAGAGGTGCGCGCCGCCATCGCGGGCGCCGACGATCGTCCGTACGTCTTCGACGTCGACGACGTGGTCCAGGCCTGCGGCGCCGGCGGCGACTGCGGGGGCTGTCACGCCATGATCACCGCCCTCCTCGACGAGTCGCGGGTCGGCGTCGGCCTGCAGCCCGTGGTCTGACGCCGCCGGCCCCTCCCCGCGGCAACAGTAGGGTTCGCCTGAGAGGCCTCGGCCGGCAAAGGGAGCGATACGTGAACGGATCCGACGCGGTGATCGAGTCGTTGAACGAGATCCTCACCGCCGAGCTCACCACCATCAATCAGTACTTCATCCACGCCAAGATGTGCGCCAACTGGGGCTACGAGCGGCTGGCCGACAAGGTGCGCGACGAGTCGATCGACGAGATGAAGGACGCCGAAGCCATCGTCGATCGCATCCTCTATTTGGACGGTGTGCCCAACATGCAGCGGCTGAGCCCGGTGCGGGTGGGGGAGACCGTCCTCGAGCAGCTCGAACTGGCGTTGCAGACCGAGACCGAAGCCATCGAGCGGTACAACCGGGTGGTGGCCCTGTGCGTGGCCGAAGGCGACAACGGGTCGCGCGAGCTGCTGGAGCGACAGCTCGTCGGCGAGGAGCACCACGCCGACTGGCTCGAGGCCCAGCTCGATCTGGTCAACCAGGTCGGCATCGAGAACTACCTGGGCCAGCAGATCCGGGACTAGCGCCGACCGGCGCGCGCCTGGGCCGCGGACCCGTCACATGTGGGGCTGGCCCCCCATGTGGCTGCCACCGGGATTGCCGAACCCCAGGTTGAACGCACCCTGGAAGCTGAGCTGGGGCATCGAGTTGACGACCACGATGCCGTGAGTGTTCATCTCGTCCTGGAGGCCCAGGCCGAATCCCTCGACGTCGGGCTCCTGGTCAGCGGCGGCCCGCCCGGCCAGCTCGAACACGCCGGCCAGCACCCGGCGGTCCCCGTCATCCAGGCCGGCGAGGGTGTCCAACTTGTCGGCCAGCTCCCCGATGTCGCTCACACTGATCGATCCGGGCTCACTCACAGGGGTCTCCCTCGGGTTGTCTGGTGGCTCAGACGAACAGCCTCGGCCGGGGTTACGACCTGGGACATGGGCCCGGTCGTCGAACCGCGCCTGACGGCTGGCTGGTCCACCACCGGCCTCCTGACGCGGGCGATGCGGGCGTCAGGAGGACGAGGGCGGGATCGTCGGAGTCAGACCGGGTCGCGACCGCCGTGGCGGGCCAGCGCGTAGAAGACCAGGACGGCGAGAGCCACGTAGGTGACCGACCAGATCGGGTAGTACGGCATCCACGTCATGGCGCTGAGACCACCGATCAGCGCGGCGATGTATCCGACCCAGCGAGCCAGTTGCGAGCCGGCGAGGAGCATGAAGCTCGAGACGATCAGGATGATCCCGACCACGAGCCAGGTCCAGGCGTAGTTCTTGAGGCTGGAACCGAGGAGCCCGTTCTGGAGCCCATCGGGGATCGCCCCCTTGTAGCGGAAGGCCCAGAACGCGTCCAGGATCCGCATGAGCCCGGCGAGGCCGAGGATCGTGCCGGCGAAGAACACCCAGCCCGAACCACGCTCGACGGAATCGACCTCGAGTTGATCGGTACCCGTTGCGGTCATAGCAACACCATCTCCCCTCAGCGACGACGGGAGGACGCCGGACCGCGGGTGCGAACCGGCACTCCCGTCCATGTGTGCGCATTCCGGTCAGGCTGGAACGCGTTCAGCTGTCGGTCAGATTAAGGGGTCCGTGTCGCAGCTTGGGTGATGGGGTGAGGTTGATCTGGTCAGCGCCCTCGGCACGACTCGAACGTGCGACCGTCGGATTAGAAGTCCGATGCTCTATCCATCTGAGCTACGAGGGCCGGCGACGGCGCCGAGAAGGCGCTCTGACGAGACACCGGGGCGGCCGCCGATGCGGACTCGATCCGCGCCAGGAGGCTAGTCGCCGCCCTTCTGCCAACCACGGAGGGATTCCCACTGCTCGTGACCAGCACGCGCAGTCACGCCCGGGCGCGACAGAAGACAGGCGCCAATCCGGCAAGGCAGACGTCAGATGGAGTTCACGAATGGATTTCTCGCGTTCACACCATTGCGATATGCGCGGGCCAGGATCGCCCGGTGAGCAGAGCGCTCGCGACCCGCGCGGTCGCCTCCCGGTGGCCTGACGGATCGCCGACTGAACGACCAGCCGACTGATCGACCCAAGGGATACCGACCCCATGAGTGGAAGCACCGCCCGCCTGCAGGCCATCGACGCCGTGAAGAGCTACCAACCTCCGGCCGGGATCTTCCCGGCTCCCGAGGCGCCCGGAGAGATCTTCGGGCAGAACGTGTTCTCCAAGTCGGTCATGCAGGCTCGGCTGCCCAAGCCCGTGTTCAAGTCGGTCATGGCCACCATCGAGCACTCCAAGCCGCTCGATCCGTCGGTGGCCGACGTGGTGGCCGCGGCCATGAAGGACTGGGCCATGGAGAAGGGCGCCACCCACTACGCCCACGTCTTCTATCCCCTCACCGGGCTCACCGCCGAGAAGCACGACAGCTTCCTCGAGCCGGGCGGCGACGGCTCGTCCATCGCCGAGTTCGCCGGCAAGACCCTGACCCAGGGCGAGCCCGACGCGTCCAGCTTCCCCAACGGCGGCCTGCGGGCCACCTTCGAGGCCCGCGGCTACACCGGCTGGGACGTCACCAGCCCGGCGTACATCCTCGAGAACCCCAACGGCAACACGCTGTGCATCCCCACCGTGTTCGTCTCGATGACCGGCGAGGCCCTCGACCACAAGACTCCGCTGCTGCGCTCCCAGCAGGCCATGGCCGCCCAGGCGGCGCGGATCCTTCACCTGTTCGGCCACCCCGACGCCGACGCGGTGGTGTCCTTCGCCGGCGCCGAGCAGGAGTACTTCCTGATCGACCGCAGCTTCTTCCTGTCCCGTCCCGACCTGCTGAACTCAGGCCGCACCCTGTTCGGGGCCAAGCCCCCCAAGGGCCAGGAGTTCGACGACCACTACTTCGGGGCCATCCCCGAGCGGGTCCTGGCCTACATGCTCGACACCGAGCACGAGCTGTTCAAGCTGGGCATCCCGGCCAAGACCCGACACAACGAGGTCGCCCCCGGCCAGTTCGAGCTGGCCCCCATGTTCGAGCGGTCCAACGTGGCCGCCGACCACCAGCAGCTGTTGATGGTCATCCTCAAGAAGATGGCCCAGAAGCACGGCATGGAGTGCCTCTTCCACGAGAAGCCCTTCGCCGGCATCAACGGCTCGGGCAAGCACGTCAACTTCTCCCTGGGCAACTCCACCGAGGGCAACCTGCTGCTGCCCGGCGACACCCCCCACGACAACGCCCAGTTCCTGGTGTTCTGCGCCGCGGTGATCCGCTCGGTCCACAAGTTCGGCGGGCTGCTCCGGGCCTCGGTGGCCTCGGCCACCAACGACCACCGCCTCGGCGCCAACGAGGCGCCCCCGGCCATCATCTCGATCTTCCTGGGCGACCAGCTCACCGACGTGTTCGACCAGATCGCCAAGGGTGGCGCCACCGCTTCCAAGGAGAAGGGCACCCTCATCATCGGGGTGGACACCCTCCCCGACCTGCCCACCGACCCGGGTGACCGCAACCGCACCAGCCCCTTCGCCTTCACCGGCAACCGCTTCGAGTTCCGAGCCCCCGGCTCGCTGCAGTCGATCGCCGGGCCGATGGTGACGATCAACACCATCCTGGCCGAGGCCCTCGACCACATCGCCACCGAGCTCGAGTCGCTCATCGAGGGCGGCACCGAGTTCAACGTGGCCGTGCAGAAGGTCCTGGAAGAGATCATCACCGACCACGGCGCGGTGGTGTTCAACGGCGACGGCTACTCCGACGACTGGCAGATCGAGGCCGAGGCCCGCGGCCTGCCCAACCTGCGCACCACCCTCGACGCGCTCCCGCAGCTCATCACCGAGGAGGCCCTGGACCTGTTCAGCACCTACGGGGTCTTCAGCCACCGCGAGATGCACAGCCGCTACGAGATCGCCCTCGAGCAGTACGCGCTCTCCATCGGCGTGGAGGCCCGCTCGACCCTCGAGATCGCCACGACGCTCATCCTGCCCGCGGCCCTGCGCTACCAGACCGAGCTGGCCGCCAACCTGGCCAGCCTCAAGGCCATCGGCTACGAGTACGACACCACCACCCTCGACGACCGTCTCCACCGGCATCAAGGACCTCCAAGCCGCCATCGCCATCCTGGGCGAGGAACTGGCCCACGACCATCCGGTGGACCCAGCCGAGGACGCCAAGCACGCCGCCGACGAACACCTGCCCGCCATGCTGGCGGTGCGCGCCGCCTCCGACCACCTCGAGACCATCGTGGCCGACGACCTGTGGCCCCTGGCCACCTACCAGGAGATGCTCTTCATCCTCTGATCCGCGGTTCGCGCTGACCGGGTCGGAGCGCAACGGGTGACGCCAGCGGGACCCGTGGAGCGGAGGCCCGGATCGGCGCGCCCCAAAATAGTTCGAACGGACCGGTATGAGTGAGGACTCACTCAGATAAGATGGTCTGGTGCCCTCCTCACCGACCAGCCTCGACCGAGACCAGGCCGCCACCGCCGCGCCCGACGACGGCCAGGGCCAGGCCCGCCACCGGGCCGCGCCCCTGCCGCCCACGGAGCGCCGCGCCACCATCGTGTCGGCCACCATCCCGTTGCTGATCGAGCACGGCGCCAAGCTCACCACCCGCCAGATCGCCGACGCCGCCGGCATCGCCGAGGGCACCATCTTCCGGGTCTTCCCCGACAAGGATTCCCTCATCGACGCGGCCCTCGAGACGGCGATCGATCCCGAGCCCACCGACCTGGCCCTGGGCACCGTCGACCGAACGCTGCCGCTCGAGGCCCGCCTCGAAGCTGCGGCCGAGATCATCCAACGCCGGGTCGCCTCCATCTGGCAGCTCATGGCCGCGGTGGGCCGCACCAAGCCCACCCATCAGGCCGGGTCCGGCAAGGTCAGCCGACCGCCCGACAGCGCGGCGCTGGCCGAGCTCTTCGAACCCGACCGGGACCGACTGCGCCGCGATCCGGCCACCTGCGCCAAGCTCTTCCGGGGCGTCATCTTCGCCGGCAGCCACCCCGCCCTGGCCGAGGAGCCGCTGGCCCCGGCCGAGATCGTGTCGATCTTCCTCGACGGCGTGCGCGGCGGCGCCGACCAGACCTCGGAGGCCGGCCGATGCTGATCCGCCTGTTCAAGACCTACCTGCTCCCCTACCGCAAGCTGCTGCTGGCCGTGCTCGGTCTCCAGTTCATCCAGGTGATGTGCACGTTGACGTTGCCCACCCTGAACGCCGACATCATCGACAAGGGAATCCTCACCGACAACACCGGCTACATCGTGCGGGTGGGCGCCGTCATGCTGGGCGTCACCCTGGTGCAGGTGGTGTTCGCCATATGGGCCACCTACTACGGGGCCAAGGCGGCCATGGCCTTCGGCCGCGACGTGCGCGCCGGCCTGTTCCATCGGGTCACCGGCTATTCGGCCCAGGAGGTCGGCCAGTTCGGGGCCCCGTCGCTCATCACCCGGATCACCAACGACGTCACCCAGGTTCAGATCCTGGTCGTCATGATGTGCACGCTGTTCGTGGCGGCACCGATCACCATCATCGGCGGCACCATCCTGGCCGTGCGCGAGGACGGCGCCCTCTCACTCATCCTGGTGGCGTCCATCCCCCTCCTGGTGATCCCCATCGGGGTCGTGATCTCCAAGATGGTCCCCCAGTTCCAGCTCATGCAGGAACGCATCGACCGGGTCAACCAGGTGCTACGCGAGCAGATCACCGGCATCCGAGTGGTGCGGGCGTTCATCCGTGAGCCCGAAGAGGTCGATCGCTTCGGCGTGGCCAACGACCACCTCACCGCCACCTCGTTGCGGGCCGGGCGCCTCATGGCCTTCATGTTCCCCACCGTGCTGCTGGTGCTGAACCTGTCGAGCGTGGCCGCGGTGTGGGTCGGCGGCTACCGCATCGGGAGCGGTCAGATGCAGGTAGGTGCCCTGGTCGCCTTCCTGAGCTACCTGGTGCAGATCCTCATGGCCGTGATGATGGCCACGTTCGTGGCCGTGCTGTGGCCACGGGCCGCGGTGTGCGCGGTGCGCATCAAGGAGGTGCTCGACACCGACTCGTCGGTGGTCACCTCGCCCGATGCCATCACCGTGCTCCCCACCCGCGGCAGCCTCGAGCTGCGCGGCGTGGGCTTCCACTATCCCGGGGCTGAGGCGCCGATCCTGACCGACATCACCCTGACCGCCCGCCCCGGCCAGACCACCGCCATCATCGGCAGCACCGGGTCGGGCAAGACCACGCTGTTGAACCTCATCCCCCGCCTGTTCGACGCCACCGCTGGACAGGTCATGGTCGACGGCTTCGACGTGCGCGACATCGAACCCGAGCTGCTGTGGAGCCACATCGGGCTGGTCCCCCAGAAGCCCTATCTGTTCTCGGGCACCGTGGCCTCCAACCTGCGCTACGCCGATCCCGAGGCCACCGACGAGCAGCTGTGGAAGGCGCTCGAGGTGGCCCAGGCCCGTGACTTCGTGGCCGCCATGCCGGGCGGACTCGACGCCCGCATCGCCCAGGGCGGCACCAACGTCTCGGGCGGCCAACGCCAACGTCTGGCCATCGCCCGCGCCGTGGTGCGCAACCCGGGCATCTACCTGTTCGACGACTCCTTCTCGGCCCTCGACCTGGCCACTGATGCCCGGCTTCGCGCCGCGCTGGCTCCGGTGGTGGCCGAGGCCACGGTGCTGATCGTGGCCCAACGGGTGTCCACCATCATGAACGCCGACCAGATCCTGGTGCTCGAGGACGGCCACGAGGTGGGACTGGGCACCCACCACGAGCTGCTGGCCAGCTGTCCCACCTACGCCGAGATCGTGGCCTCCCAGCTGACTGCGCAGGAAGCGGCATGAGCGACGACGACGACAAGATCCCGGCCAAGTCGCCGGCCGCCGAGGCCCGCGCGTTCGGCGGCCCCCGCATGGGCGCAGCCGGCATGCCGGTCGAGCGCTCGAAGGACTTCAAGAACTCCAGCCTGCGCCTGGCCGCCCAGCTGGGCCCCGAGCGCCTGGGCATGGTCCTGGTGTTCCTGATGGCCGTGGTCAGCGTGTTCCTCTACGTGCTCGGCCCCAAGATCCTGGGCAACGCCACCAACATCATCATCGCCGGGGTCCAGAGCCCGGCCGGGATCAACTACACCACCTTGCGCAACACCCTGCTGGTGGTGCTCGTGCTGTACGTGGTTTCGGCCGTGCTGGCCTACCTGCAGGCCTATCTGCTGGCCGGGGTGGTGCAGCGCTCGATGATGCGCCTCCGGGCCGAGGTGGAAGACAAGCTCAACCGCCTGCCCCTGAGCTACATCGACCGCCAGCCCCGTGGCGACCTGCTCAGCCGGGTCACCAACGACATCGACAACGTGGCCCAGAGCCTCCAGCAGACCCTCAGCCAGATGCTCACCTCGGTGCTCACCATCTTCGGCGTGATGATCATGATGTTCACGATCTCGCCGCTGCTGGCCACCATCGCGTTGATCACCATCCCGGTGTCGCTGCTGACCATCAAGTACATCGCTCGCCGGTCCAAGGCCCGATTCGTCGATCAGTGGACCCACACCGGCACCCTCAACGCCCAGGTCGAGGAGGCCTTCACCGGCCACGCCCTGGTCAAGGTGTTCGGCCGCCAGCGCGACGTCGAGGCCCGCTTCAACGAGAAGAACGAGGAGCTGTTCGAGGCCAGCTTCGGCGCCCAGTTCATCTCGGGCATCATCCAACCGGCCATGACCTTCCTGGGCAACCTGAACTACGTGATCATCGCCGTGGTCGGCGGCCTGCGGGTGGCGTCGGGCCAGCTGAGCATCGGCGACATCCAGGCCTTCATCCAGTACTCCCGCCAGTTCACCCAGCCCATCACCCAGCTGGCGTCGATGGCCAACGTGCTCCAGTCGGGCATCGCCTCGGCCGAGCGGGTCTTCGAGCTGCTCGACGCCGATGAGCAGAGCGCGCGACGACCTGGTCCCTCTCACCGACGAGGCACCCAAGGGTCGGGTCGAGTTCGAGCACGTGCGGTTCTCCTATGACCCGGACAACCCGCTTATCGAGGATCTCTCGCTCATCGCCGAACCGGGCGAGACGGTGGCCATCGTCGGGCCCCACCGGGGCGGGCAAGACCACCCTGGTCAACCTGATCATGCGCTTCTACGAGCTCGACGGCGGCGCCATCCGCCTCGACGGGCGCGACATCTCCAACGATGGCCCGCCGCGAGCTGCGCTCGAACATGGGCATGGTGCTCCAGGACACCTGGCTGTTCGGCGGCACGGTCCGCGAGAACATCGCTTACGGAAACCTCGACGCCACCGAGGAGCAGATCCGCGAGGCCGCCCGGGCCACCTACGTCGACCGGTTCGTGCACTCGCTGCCCGACGGCTACGACACCGTGCTCGACGACGAAGGCGGCACCGTCAGTGCGGGCGAGAAGCAGCTGCTGACCATCGCCCGGGCCTTCCTGGCCAACCCGACCATCCTCATCCTGGACGAGGCCACCAGCTCGGTGGACACCCGTACCGAGGTGCTGATCCAGCAGGCCATGGCCGCCCTGCGCTCCAACCGGACCAGCTTCGTGATCGCCCATCGCCTGTCCACCATCCGCGACGCCGACATCATCCTGGTCATGGAGCACGGCCAGATCGTCGAGCAGGGCAACCACGTCGAGCTGCTGGCCTCCGGCGGGCCCTACGCCAACCTCTACAACGCCCAGTTCGCGGCGGCCGCCACCGAGGTGGTCTGACCCCCGACAACCCGTACGGGGCTCGGGGCCCGGTGCCCTATGCTGATGCCCTCCTGGTGGCCGTAGCTCAGTTCGGCAGAGCGCCGCGTTGTGGTCGCGGATGTCGCGGGTTCAAATCCCGTCGGTCACCCCACGCCGGGGCGGCTGCCCGTTCGGAACCCGAAGGGGCAGCCGCTGCCGCATCTGCGAATCCGGTGCCAGACCGAGCCCCGGGCTCAGGTATGGTGGCCGAGCAACGCGCGCCTCTAGCTCAATTGGCAGAGCATCGGACTCTTAATCCGCAGGTTCTGGGTTCAAGTCCCAGGGGGCGTACCACATAGGACAAGGGCGGTTCACGGCAGTTTCGCCCAGCGAGACCGGAGCAGCCCGTCTCGTGGGACCGTACGCGGCGCCAGCAGGCCGGTGGTCTCGGTCACCGTCTCGTCGGCTTCTGCGACGGCCGCATCACCGACTGGGTCGGGGTCGACTGGTTCGGGCTACTCGTGCCACTCGCCGTTGTGGCCGACCACTGGAGAACCTGGGGACCTACGCTCCCAGCCGTCTCGCGATCTCTGCTTCGAGCTCCTCCGCCTTGGCCAGCCAACTCGAGCCCTCTACCGCCTGGTGTCGTCTTCGGCATTGCGCGCCGTCCTCCACGGCGCCGGCCTCGATTGCGGCCTCCACATAGCGGACGAACTCATCCGCGTTGCCCGCGATCTGGATGAGGTCTCCACGGTCGTGTGCGGCGGGGAAGTCGGTGGAGACGATCGGAAGGCCCAGGGCGAGATACTCGTTCAGCTTGATCGGGTTGCTGCCCATGACCCAGGGGCTACGTCGGTACGGAACCAGCGCCACGTCGAAACCGGTGGCCAGCGCCGCCACCTCGACGTAGTCGCGCTGGCCGAGGAGGTGAATGTTCGGTCGATCAGGAAGACGCTGCATCGTGTCCGACTGATCGCCGATGAGAACCAGCTGCACATCAGGCAGCTCGTCGGCGAGCCTGAGTAGCAGCGGGAAGTCGACGCAGCGCTCGCGTAGATCGCCAAACAGGCCGATTCGCGGCCGCGGGATCCGCTCGATCTCCTGCGGTGTCTCGAGGTCGAGCCGGAACGCCTCGAGATCGACGCCGTGGCCGAGAAGATAGGAGCGGTCACCCGTGAGTGGTCGCTCCTCCTCCATCAACGACGAGTTGACGTACAAGACGAGGTCGCCGCGGCGCATCAGCGCCGTCTCCAGCTCCACGACGACCTCCCGGTCGGCCTCAGGGAACTCGGAATGGACATCGGACCGGTTGTAGACCACGAACTGCGGGTTGAGCGGCGCCACCACCTCCCACGCCGTGGGAACCGTGATGATGAAGATCGGATCGACCAGCCGAAGCCGCCGCACGAGCGTCCGCAACTGCACTCGCACCGCCCACGCGCTCAGGCCTCTGACGACTCGATTCGAGTAGAGGGGGAAGATGATCGGCGAGTACACGTGGAAGTTCGGTCGAGACGGGACCGGCCGCCGAAGGAGGTGGGTCGTGCTGGCCAACTTCCGCACGAGACGACGCCCCGCCCGACGGCTCGAGCGGGGCGTCGGGAACCGCATGCCGATGCTGTTGACCAGAGGGACCTTTCGGGCGTGGGCAAGCTCGAGGGCGAGCTGGAAGTCGGCGTGCGAACGCGAGTGGTACCACCAGTCCAAGATGCTGAAGTACACGATGTCGCGTCCGTCGAGCACGTCGCCGCCGGCGCGCGCCGATGACCTCGTGGCACGCTGGTTGCTGGTCATCGGTCTGGCCCGACGATCCGCCCTTCAAGTTCGCGGGGCGCATCGAGTCCGAGCAGTGCGAGCAGCGTCGGCGCGAGGTCGACCAGGGCCACCTCTCCGACGTCACCGGATCCCATCGCCGCACCACCGCCCAGGAAGAGCCCAGGCATCCGGTGGCTCCCAGATGTTGGCCACGTCATGTACTCGCGCCATCGATCGGTGAAAACCGCATCCGCGTCGACATCGGACTCGGTGGGCATGTAGCCGAAGTCTCGCCATTCGATGATCAGATCAGGTGCCGCGTCGCAGTACGGCCCGTCGTAGAGCTCTTCTCGACGATGAACCGCCGTGATCGCCACCTCACCCGTTCTCTCGTCGACCAGGCCCGTCAGCCGGCCAACCACCTCATCGCGGAGCTCCTCGTACTCCCCACCGGGTTTGACGACGCCGTGTTGTTCCCGACCGGCGAGGTTGACGTACAGGTTCCCCTCGCCCTTGCCCCGGAAATAGACGCGGGTGTCGTTCCAGAGATGTGCGACGTGGCCAGGAACTGTTGCAACCATGGCTTCACCGGGGACGCGTTCGCCCAGAAGTACATCGAATCCGAGAGGGATCGCTGGGCCATCCCTCGGGCCCGGGCGAGCGTGCGCCGGGCAAGCGGGCGCCCCACACCAGGTGCATGGGCGATCGCTTTGGTCAGGAACCCCTCTCGCTCGAGCAACGTGTTGATCTGCACTCCGGCCGTGATCGGACCACCACCACATTCGGAGATGACCAGAACCGTGTCCCGGTCATCGAGGCGAGTCCGGAGACGTCCAATGGCCTCATCGACGATGCGATAGGTCGCACGGATGACGTCAGCGTCACTGCCCGTGCCCTCGTCCATGTCGGACCAGAAGTAGTGCTGGGCCATGGCGGTGGACGGGAAGTAGCAGACGAAGAGGTCCCACTGCCCGTGTGCCAGCAGGTGGTCGAAGACCTGTCCCAGGTGCTCGGTGGCCCGCATGAGTTGTCGTGCGTAGTCGGCCTTGACCTGGCCACCCGGGAAGGCGTCCTTGAACCCATATCGGCCGAAGCGGGCCACGATGCCGTCGTAGGCATCCTTCGGTTGCGCGATCGACCTCCTGGCGCCCGGGGCGTCCTGGCCGGCGATCACCGTCAGACCGTCGCACCGGGGCGGTGGATAGGTCAGCGGAACGTTGACGACCGCGCAACGTCGTCCCTTTTCGGCCACGAGTGGCCACAACGTCGGTTGTTCGATGTCGGTGAAGTGCGTCTCCCGAAACCATCCGTCCCCGCCGCGCTGCCAGTAGTCGAAGACGCCGTGGTGGCCGGGCGAGCGACCGGTGGCGATGGAGGCCCACATCTGTGGCGTGAGGAGGGTCGGTTGCCCGTGTGCGGTCTGCCCGTAGACGCCGTCGTCACGCAGCCGAGCGAGGTTCGGCAAGTCTCCCGAGGCGATCCATTGGTCGACCAGTGCGGGCGTCGCCTCGGAGAGGCAGACGACGAGCACCGTCAAACGGGTGTCTCCGCCCGTGGCCGCGCCGATGGCCGACGAGCGTGCTTCCTCGCGATCGCCGCGTGGAAGACGGCCTGCGTGTCCTCCGCGATGGACTCCCAGTCGTGGTCGCGGGTGGTCGATTCGATGAGCGCCCGCCGTTGTTCATACGACATCGGCGCGGCCGCGTATCGCCCGAGGAGCGACTGAAGAGCGGCGACATCCCCCGCCGGATAGCGCTGATCCCGGGGGACGCCGACCTCACGGTTGGCCGAGATGTCGCAGGCCACGCACCTCAACCCGAAGCTCATCGCCTCGAGCAGCGCGAACGACATGCCCTCATGGTGCGACGGGAGCACGAAGAGGCCTGCGTTCGAATACAGCTCATCGAGCTGCGCGTGAGACGCGCCCCCGGTCCGCACGATCTGAGGGTTCGCGTCGATGCGACCAAACAGCTCGGTCGAGTACGTCGATGGGTAGTCTTCCGCTCCCGCGAGGACCAGCTTCCAACCGCTCGGCAGGCTCGCTCGCTCGAAGGCGTCGACCAGGTCGAGGTGTCCCTTCTCGGGAACGATTCGGCCGACGGCGAGGACGTACCCGCCGGACACCAGACCGAAGCGGTCGAGGAGCTCTCCGGCAGGTTGCGGCCTGGCCCTCGTCACCCCGTTGGGAATGATGACGATGTCGGCGCGGGTGCGCCGGACCTCGGTGGCGATGGAGTCGGTGATACAGATGACCGCGTCAGCTTGTTTCAACGCGATGCGTTCGCCCAAGCGAAGGAACCGACGAGCCATCGGCCTCCACTTCGCTCGTGTGTAGTCGGCGCCGACGTGGCGGACGACGGTCGTCATCCCGAGTGCTCGTGCCAGCGGAATCGCCAATGACGGACCGATGCCCTGGATGTGGACGAGGTCGACGCGCCGTCGACGGGCGGCGATGACGGCCATGAACGAATGCACGATCATCTCGAGGTTCTTGCTTCTCGGGCATCGAAGCGGCACGGTTTCGACCCCGTCCACCCATCGCGCCGTCGAGACGTATGGCTTGCGCGTGAACACGATGACGTCGTCACCGAGTCGTGCGATGTGGGGGTATATCGAGGCGCAATAGGTCTCGATGCCGCCCTGGATGTCCGGGAAGCCCCGAACCCCGACCACGCCTACCCGAAGGCGGGTCGGGTACGCCAGTGGCCTGGCGCGGAACGACGAGGATTTACGGTCAATGCGCGGGGCATCGGTCGAAACAAGGCTGGTCGACTCGTACGCGCCCATCAGTACCCGCTTCCCCTCGTCTCGAGAGGCTAAGCGGCACCGTCGCCAGCTGTCTAGCCGAGGGAACCGGCGGCGGAGCTCGGCGTGGTGGACGTGCCCGACCGGCGTAGCGGCGCCCGTCCACACCAGAGGTGCTCGCGCTTAGCGCTCGCGGTCCGCCCGGGCCGGCAAGGACTCGGGCAGGCCGAACCATGCCAGCACGTTGCTCTCGAAGCGGACCAGGGCCGATACCTGCGGGCCGCGGAGATCGATGACGAACATCCCGTTGCCGACGCTGCTCCCGTCGGGCTGTCGAAGGTAGGTGCCGAATGCGGGTCGGCCGTTGGCCCGAGTGACGACGAGGTCGAAGTGCCGGTCCGGCCGCAGGACGCGGGCCAGGAAGCGGCCCACCGGATCCCGCCCCTGGTATTCGAGCGCCATCGGCGGCATGGACATGAACACGTCGTCGGTCAGCATGGCCACCAAGGCGTCGAGGTCAGCCGACTCGTAGACCCGGACGAACTTGGCCACCAGGGCCTGCTCCGACGGTGAGTCGGGCGCGGGTGCCGGCTCGAGGCCCTCGCCCGCCGACCGCCGTCGTTGCAGGCCGGCCCGTGCCCGCTTGAGGGCGCTGGTGACCGAGTCGACGGTGCAGTCCAACATCTCGGCCACCTCGTCGGCGTGGAAGCCCAGCACGTCGCGCAGCACGACCACGGCCAGTTGACGTGGGGGAAGGACCTGAAGCGCGGTGACGAAGGCCAGCGAGATGGATTCGCTCTGCTCGTAGCGGGCCTCGGGGCCCAGGGGCACCCCCAGCGCGTCCCCGAGCATGGCGTCGGGATAGGGCTCGAGCCACGCCACCTCCCCGAGCCGGGTGGGTTCGGGGGCCTCGATGCCGGGGATGTCCCACTCCTTGGCCGGGCGGCGGTGGGCCGAGCGGATGCGATCGAGGCACCGGTTGGTGGCGATCCGGTAGAGCCAGGTGCGGATCGAGGCGCGGCCCTCGAATCCGTCGAGGCCCTGCCAGGCGGCCAGCAGGGTGTCCTGCAGCGCGTCTTCGGCGTCCTGGAGCGAGCCCAGCAACCGGTAGCAGTGCACCTGCAGCTCGCGCCGGTGCGGATCGGTGAGCGCCCGGAACGCCTCCTCGTCGCCCCGCCGGGCCCGACCGATCAGCTCGCCGGGCAGCTCCTCGGCCGTCGCGTCTGCGTTCATCCAACCCAGTCTGGCTCTCACATCCGTATGGACGTCAGGACGAACGCGAACTGGGCGGTCCCGGCGCGCCCAGTTCTTTGAGATCGGGACGTCTACCTCGAGGTAGTCGACACCTCGAACAGGAGAACACCGATGGCCAAGATCGTGATCAGTACGAACGTCTCGCTCGACGGCGTGGTCCAGGACCCCGACGGGACCGAGGGCTTTCGCCACGGCGGCTGGTTCCGCCGCTTCGGCGGCCAGGACCTCGAGCCGTGGGGCAAGGTCATGCTCGGCGACGCCCTGGCCGCGGAGGCCCTGCTGCTGGGCCGGCGCACCGACGAGTGGTTCGCGTCGCGTTGGAACGAACGCACGGGCGAGTGGGCCGACCGGCTGAACGGCCTACCCAAGTACGTGGTGTCGTCCACCGCGGAGAAGGTCCAGTGGGGCCGCGGGCCCGGCACCATCCTGCGGGGCGACGTGGTCGAGGAGGTAGCGAAGCTCAAGCAGGAGGTGGCTGGCGAGATCCTCGTCTTCGGCAGCTACCAACTGGTCCGCACCCTGGTGCACCACGACCTGGTCGACGAGCTGCGACTGACCCTCTTCCCAGTCGTGTTGGGCGATGGCGAGCGGCTGTTCGGCGCCTCCGACCAACCGACGGCGCTGCGCCTGACCGACACCATGACCATCGGCGACGGGCTGACGTATGTCACCTACGAGGTCGTGCGCGAGTCCTGATGCTCCGGCCGCGATGACCGCCCGAGTCCGGTGATCGACCTACCCGCCGGACTCGGGCGCCGAGGCGAACAGGTTCAACCCGAGGGCCTCGGACAGGTGCTTGGTCACCCGCTGCCCCCGCACGCTGTTGCCGGCCGAGTCGAGTAGCGGCGAGAACGTGGCCAGGCCGCCCTTGCCCGGGGCGATGGCCACCATCCCGCCGCTGACCCCGCTCTTGGCCGGGAGCCCGACCTCGTAGAGCCACTCGCCGCTGCGCTCGTACAGGCCGGCGGTGGCCAGCACGGCCAGCACCCCCTGGCAGTGGCTGGCATCGATCACCCGCTCGCCGGTGAGCGGGTTGACCCCGCCATCGGCAATGGTGGCCCCCATGGTGGCCAGATCCTGGGCGGTCACGGCCAGCGAGCACTGGCGGGTGTAGACGTCGGTGGCCTGGTCGGGATCGAAGTACAGCCGCTCGTAGCTGTCCAGCAGGTGGGCGATGCCTGCGTTGCGCTGGTTGTTGGCCGACTCCGACCGGTAGACCTCGGCGTCGACCGTCAGCTCCCGGCCGGCGAAGCGCGACAGGCCCTCGCAGATGAACTGCCACTTGTCCTCGGCGGTGAGGCCGGGCACCAGGCTGGTGGTGGCGATGGCTCCGGCGTTGACCATCGGGTTCATGGTGCGGTCCGCGCCCAGCTCGATGGCCATCACCGAGTTGAAGGGCAGGCCGGTGGCGTTGACGCCCAACCGGTCGCGAGCCTCCTGGTGGCCGATGGCCTGGCACACCAGGGCGAACACGAATGGCTTCGACACGCTCTGGATGGAGAATTCGATCTGGGCGTCGCCCGCCGAGAACACGCCACCACCCACCCCCACCACGCTCACCCCGAACCAATCGGGCGAGGCTGCGGCCAGCACCGGGATGTAGGAGGCCAGCTCGCCGTCGGCCACGTCGCGGTAGCGGTAGTGGGCCTCGGTGACCAGGGCCTCCACCTCGGCCGCGGACGGCAAGCGCCCGGTCGAGACTCGGACCGCGGCGGCTGGATCGGGGAAGCGCATCGGCGAGTGCATCCGAGGAAGTGTCGCGCCCGTAGGCTCCGGCCATGACCTACTGCATCGCCCTGCGGCTCGACGACGGGCTGGTCTTCCTGGCCGACACCCGCACCAACGCCGGCGTCGACAACATCAGCACCTACCGCAAGCTGCACGTCTTCCAGCCCGCACCGCGACCGGGCCTTCGTGCTGCGAGTCGGCCGGCAACCTGGCCACCACCCAGCAGGTGCTCGACCGCATCGAGCAGGACCTGGCCGACCCCGGCGAGCGAGAGCCTGGCCTCGGTCAACCACCTGTTCGACGCCGCCCTGTACGTCGGACGCCTGAGCCGCGAGGTGGCGGACCAGCACCGCCAGGCGCTGGCGCGTCGGCGCCGACGGCACCTCGACCTTCATCCTGGGCGGCCAGATCGCCGGCGAGCGGCCCGACATCCTGCTGGTGTACCCCGAGGGCAACTACATCCGGGCCTCCGACGACCGGCCGTTCCTGCAGATCGGCGAGACCAAGTACGGCAAGTTCATGCTCGAGCTGGCCGTGGAGAGCCGCGTCGACATGGACGACGCCCTGACCAAGATCGCCCTCGTCCTCGATGATCAGCGCCGCCCGGGCCAACCTCTCCGTCGGCGCCGCCCTACGACCTGGCCCTCTACCGCAATGGCTCGCTCGAGCTCCAACAAGCGCGCATCGAGGCCGAGGACCCCGTCCTGCACGAACTGCAGGAGCTGTGGCTCCGCAAGCTCCTCGACGCCGTGACCGAGCTCCCCCACCTGCGACTCGACGACCTCGGCGGGGCCTAGGCCGCGTCAGCCCATCGCCGCGCGCCCGCCGGTCAGGTGTCGCGGCAGAACTGGGCGATGCTGGCCGCGGTCTCGCGGCTGATGTCGGGACAGGCGATCGAGAAGATCTCGGTGCCGTGGATCGTGCCCATGACCTGGCGGCACCGGGCCGGCACCCCGGCCCGCAGCAGCAGCCGGTAGAACTCGATGCCCTCGTCGCGCAGCGGATCGCACTCGTTGACGCTGATCACCGTGGGGACCAGCCCGGCCACGTCGTCCTCGGTGGCGAACGACGGCCAGGCCAGCGGGTCGCCGGCCTCGAAGGCGTCGATGCCGTAGCCCACCGCGCCCCGGTTGTTGTGCAGGTCGAGCAGGATGCCGTTGTTCTCGATCGACGACGGGAAGCGCTCCTGAGGCCAGCTGCCGGCGATGTAGGGGCACATGGCGTACAGGCCACGGATCAGCCCGAGGTCGCCGTCGCGCTTGAGCTTGCAGCCCGGTGGCCAGGGTGAGGTTCCCGCCGCCGCTCTCGCCCGCCACGATGATGTGCGCCGGGTCGATGCCCAGCTCGTCGGCGTGGGCGACCACCCACCTCAAGCCCGCA
Source organism: uncultured Microthrixaceae bacterium (assembly GCA_963740985.1). Classification (GTDB taxonomy): domain Bacteria; phylum Actinomycetota; class Acidimicrobiia; order Acidimicrobiales; family Acidimicrobilacustridaceae; genus UBA4742. Next base: position 4,662,342 of record CAVUGJ010000002.1, on the reverse strand, counting down.
CACGCAGTCGTTCGAGGCCGGCCGGGAAGGGCTCCACCTCGGGCGCCGACGACGGGGTGACGCAGTTGCGGAAGTCCACCATGGCCACCGCCACGCCCTGGTTGGCGATCATGCGGCCCCACGACCGGTACATGCCCAGGAAGCACGACATCGTCGCCATGCCCCCGCCGTGGATGTAGTACACGCAGGGCAGCGCCGTCGCCGACCGGGGCCGGATGAACTGGATCTTGACCGTGTTGCCGTCCGGCTCGGACGACGAACTCGACCGGGTGCGGATGTCCAGGCCGGTCGAGGGCGCGATGGTCTCGTCGTCGAGCAGGTCGAGCATGGCTTCGATCTGCTTGGCCCGGACGAGGGTGTCGGGATCGTTCGCCTGCTCCAGCAGCGTGGCCCGATCGGCCACGTCACCCATGGCCAGATCGGGCATGGCGCCCAGGAGCGCCTTGATCCGCGGGTCGATCCGCGGATCGTCGGTGATGCGGCTCATCGGAAACCCCCCGGTTCGAGCGGGCGGCGATCGGTGGCCCGGCGCCGCGCGGCTCACCGAGTGTGCCACATCGCCGAGGCGACACGACCGGCCGGAGCGGTTGGGACGCAATGGCCCTAGGGTCGGTCTGGTCACATTCGCTGGGGATCCGAGGAGCACCGACCCATGCCCGACATCACCGACTACGAGCAGAGCCAGATCGACTCGGCCAACGAGGCGGGCAAGCCGATCGTCCTGTTCGTCCACGGCCTGTGGCTCCTGCCCAGCAGCTGGGACCGCTGGCGCACCCTGTTCGAGTCCAAGGGCTACGCCACCCTCGCTCCGGGCTGGCCCGACGACCCCAACACCGTCGACGAGGCCAACCGTCACCCCGAGGTGTTCGCCCACAAGACCGTGGCCCAGATCGCCGACCACTTCGACGACGTGGTGCACGAGCTCAAGACCAAGCCGGCCATCATCGGGCACTCCTTCGGCGGCCTGCTCACCCAGATCCTGGCGGGTCGGGGCCTGTCGGCCGCATCGGTGGCCATCGACCCGGCGCCGTTCCGCGGCGTGCTGCCCCTGCCCATCTCGGCCCTCAAGTCGGCCAAACCGGTGCTGGGCAATCCCGCCAACCACCATCGGGCCGTCCCGCTCACCTACGACCAGTTCCGCTACGCGTTCGCCAACGCGGTCAGCGAGGACGAGGCCCACGAGCTGTTCAACACCTTCGCCGTGCCGGGCTCGGGGGTGCCTCTGTTCCAAGCCGCCAGCGCCAACCTGAATCCCTGGACCGAGGTCAAGGTCAAGACCAAGGCCGCGAACCGTGGCCCGCTGCTCATCCTCGACGGCGAGAAGGACCACACCGTCCCGTGGGCCATCGCCAACGCCTCCTACAAGCGCCAGAAGCGCAACCCAGGGGTGACCGAGATCGCCAAGGTGCCCGGGGTCGGCCACTCCCTCGTCATCGACCACGGCTGGCAGAGCGTGGCCCAGCTCTCACTCGACTTCGTGAGCCGCTTCGTGACGCCCTGAACGCCGACCGGAAACTGGGCGTCAGAATGTTCGGTATCCGGACGCAAAGATGCCCAGTTTCCGGCAGTTGTTGGGGAGGGGCCCGGGCCTCAGCTGGTCAGCACCGGGGTCTGGCTGGAGGTGGGGACACCTCCGGCCACCTCGTCGGTGACGGCCAGTCCCTTGAACGAACCGTGGGCCGAGAAGGCCACCAAGCGGGGCGAGCGGCCCAGCAGGCCCAGCGAGATCACCTTGCCGCCGGTCTCCCCCCACAGCTGGTAGGTGCGGTCCGACGCCAGCGTGGGCAGGTCGCCGGCCATCAGGTAGCCCGTACCGGTGGGCGAGATGACCGCAGTGGCGGTGACCGAGTCGTTCGACGGCGAGGTCAACGACAGGTGCTGGCTGGCCGGGTCGGCTGAGGCCTGCTTGGCCGATCGGCTCAGCGCGCTCGGCGGCCAGGGTCTGGTGCAGGTCGTCGATCTGGCTGCGCTGGCGCACCAGCGCCACGCCCATCACCACCACGATCACGGCCGCCGCCGCGGCCAGCACGCCCACCAGCCGACGTGACGGCCGGTGGCGAGGATCCGCCGAGCCGGCGACGGTGGTCGGGGCCGATGCCCGGGTCGGGCCGCCGACCACCTCCAGGCGCATGGCCGGGGGCGGCTCCTCCAGCGCGGCGGCGATGCGTCCCCACAGCGCCTCGGGAGCCGCGGCGCCGCCGTAGGACAGGTACGACGCCGCCTCCAGGTGCTCGGCCAGCTCGGCCCGACAGCGCGGGCAGTCGACCAGGTGGGCCTCGACCGCGGCTCGCTCGTCGGGATCGACGGCGTCGAGCGCGTAGGCGCCGATGAGCTCCTCGATCTCGGCCACGTCGAGCGGTTCGGTCACTGCGCCCCTCCGATCCCGGCCTCGATCAGCTCGACCCGCAGCTTCTTCAGTCCGCTGCGGATACGACTCTTCACGGTTCCCTCCGGCTCGCCCAGCACGTGCGCCACCTCACGGTAGGTGTGCCCACCGAGGTAGGCGAGCTCGATGGCTCGGCGTTCGCCGTCGGTCAGCTCGTCCATGGCCGCCGCGCACCCGGTCGGCCACGGTCAGGTCCATGACCTCGTGCTCGAGGTCGTAGCCGGCCTCGGCCGTGTTGCGGGCGTCGCGCTCCTCGCGGCGCGTCGGGACGTCTCCGAGCGCAACATGTCCACCGAGCGGCCGTGGCACTGGGCCAGCAGGTAGGAGCGCAGTGAGCCCCGCGCCGGGATCGAACCGGTCCGGCTGGTTCCACAGGCGGAGGAAGACGTCCTGCACGATCTCCTCGGCCATGGCCGGGTTGGCCAGCAGTCGCCGGGCCAGCCCGTACACGGCACCGGCGTGGCGCCGGTAGGCCTCGGCCAGGTTCTGCTCCTGGTAGCGGCTGATGCCGATGACCAGCACGGCATCGGAGACGTCCATCAGCGAGTCGGCGGCCATAGTCGCACGCTGTTCGGAGCCAGGGGCGGTCGGTGGATGTCGGATGCCGCGCCCGAGCCCGGACCGGCGGTCGATCGGCGGCGCATCCACGTCACCGCCGGAACCGGCTGACCACCTCCACGTGGTGGGATTGGGGGAACAGATCGATGAGCTGGCCCGCTCGAAACGGTACCCGGCCCCGGCCAGCAGGGCGGCGTCGCGTCCGAGCGAGGCGGCGTCGCAGCTCACCAGCACCATCACCTCGGCCCCGGTCTTGGCGATGACCTCGACGGCTCGACGTCCCAGCCCCGCCCGAGCCGGATCGGCCACCACCACATCGGCCGCGCGACGGCCGCCAGCCGTCCATGTCGGATCGCACCACCCGGACCGGCCTGCCCTGGCCCATCGAGGTCGGCCAGGTTCACCCGGGCGTCGGCCACCGACGGAGGTCGACCGCTCCACCGCCACCAGCGAGGCGGGAGCGTCGGGCCGGGGATCATCGGACGGCCCGAACAGGCTGCCGGCCAGCAGACCGACCCCGCTGTAGGCGTCGACCACCCGGGCGCCGGCCAGGTCCGAGCCGGCCGAGCCCGAGCACCGCCTCCACCAGGGCGGCGGCCCCGTCGGGTCGGGTCTGGAAGAACGACTGGGCCGAGATGCGCCACCGACGGCCCGCCACCTCCTCGTGGATCCAGGCTCGGTGGCCGCCCGACAGCTGGTCGCGGCCCACCACCGCCACGGTCTCGGACCTTCCGGGCAGCACGACGCCCTCGGCGGTGGGTCGACCACCAGGACCAGGCCTCACCGGTGGCCCCGCCCACCCGGATGGTCACCTCACGGGCGGCGCCGAAGAATCCGTCCACCAGGAGCTCGCTCGACCAGGGGGTGGGCCACCAGGCACGAACCGGGGACGACCACGTCATGGGAGTGGTGGCGGCGGAACCCCGCCTCGCCGTTGCGCACCGCGGCCCGCACCGTGGTGCGGAACCCCTCGGGCGGCAGGCTCGCGCCCAAGGCGACCAGCGGATCGTCGATGTGGCCCAGGCGGCGCAGGCCGTCGACCACCGTGGCCGCCTTCAGGGCCGGCTGGGCCGCCGGGTCCACGTGTTGCAGATCGCAGCCACCGCACCCGGCCGCCACCCAGGGCAGGGGGGCTCGACCCGATCCGGCGAGGCGGTCAGCACCTCGACCAGCTCGGCCCTCGCCCAACCCTTGCGCTGGTCGACCAGCCGGGCCCGGACCCGTTCGCCCGGCAGGGCGCCGCGCACGAACACGACCGGCTCGTCGATCCGCCGGGCCAGGCCTTCGCCGCCGGCCACCAGCCGCTCCACGTCCAGCTCGAGGACCGGGCCGAGATCGAGGCCCCGGTCGAGCTCGTCGGCGGGGACCGGTTCGGAAGCGGTGACGGGACCGAGCGGGGGCGTGGACACGACTCTGAGCGTAGGCGCCGCTGCGATAGGGTCGACCGCGTGCGCCCGATCATCGAGATCGCCCCGTCGGTGCTGCCGGTCGACTTCGCCCACTTCGGCGACGCCTGCGTGGCCCTCGAGAAGGCCGGCGTCGACCGCATCCAGTTCGACGTGATGGACGGGCGCTTCGTGCCCAACCTCACCTTCGGGCCCGACGTCATCGCCTCGGTGCGCCCGCTGCTCAGCGTCCCGTTCGAGGCCCACCTCATGGTCGAGGAGCCCGATCGGCTGGCCCACCTCTACGTCGAGGCCGGCTGCGAGCGGCTCATCGTGCACGCCGAGGCGTGCCTCCACCTGCACCGGGTGCTCGGCGCCATCGCCGAGCTCGGGGCCACCGCGGCGGTGGCGCTCAACCCGGCCACCCCCGTCGGCCACGTGGCCCACGTGCTCGACCTGGTCGACATGGTGCTGATCATGACCGTCAACCCCGGCTTCGGCGGTCAGCGCTACATCGCCTCCATGGAGCCCAAGATCGCCGAGCTGGCGCCGCCTGATCGACGAGCGCGCAGCTCGACGTCGACATCGAGGTCGACGGCGGCATCTCCACGGCCACCGTGGCCGGCGCGGTCGCCGCCGGCGCCAACGTGCTGGTGGCCGGCTCGGCGCTGTTCGCCGACCCCGACGGGCTCGACCACGCGGTGACCGAGCTGCGTGCCACCGCCACTGCCGCCCGCCCAGCCGCCTGATCTCGGCCCGATCTGGCCCTGATCCCCGGACGGGGTCCGCGCTTCGCCTCGTCAGCTCCGACATACTCGCGCCGTCGTGGCCGCGGGCAGTGGACCGGAGCATCCTGTGGCGCGTGTCGAAGCCGAAACCACCAAGCGCACGACCGGCTGATCGCCACGCGTCAGCAGATCCGAGTGCGTGCGCTCGATCGGCGGCGTCGCGGTGGCGCTGACCGTGGCGGCGGTCGTGCTGGTCACCCGCCACGCAGCGCGCGACCCGTTCGACGCCAGGCGTTACTGCGCCCAGGTGGCCAGCTCGTCGGACCTGGCTTCGGTGCTGGCCATCGGCGATGCCGCCCAGATCCGCGCCGCCGTGCACCGCTTCGACCAGGCGGCGCAGGTGGCACCGCCGGCCATCGAGGGTCCGGCCGCGGCCGTGGTCGGCCTACGCCGACGGCCTGGCCAGGGCGTGGCCTCAGGCGGCGGACACCGAAGGCGGCCCTGGCCGCTGCCGTTGGCGCCGCCAGCAGGCCCAGATCGCCGAAGGTGAGCGCGGCCGGGCGCCAGGTCGACGCGTGCGTGACCGCCAACTGCCATTTGAAGCTGTCCCCGCCGGGGAGCACCACCGTTCCCGGTGGTGTCACCCCGACCAGCAGCTGACCCTGGGACTCACTCGGCCCGTCTGGCCCACGCATCCATGGGTCAGCCGTGCCCGACGCGGTCAGGACTCGAGGATCTCGCCGCGCTTGTGGATGACGTGGTCGATGATGCCGTAGTCCTTGGCCTGCTCGGCGGTGAACCAACGGTCGCGCTCGGAGTCCTGCTCGATCTGCTCGACGGTCTGGCCGGTGTGCTCGGCGATCTTCTCGGCCATGAGGCGCTTGGTGTAGATCATCTGCTCGGCCTGGATGGCGATGTCGGACGCCTGGCCCTGGATGCCACCCGAGCGGCTGGTGCATCATGATGCGGGCGTGGGGCAGCGAGAACCGCTTGCCCGGCGCCCCGGCGCACAGCAGGAACTGGCCCATCGAGGCGCCCAGGCCCATGCAGATGGTGGCCACGTCGGGCTGGATGAACTGCATGGTGTCGTAGATGGCCATGCCGGCGGTGACCGACCCGCCCGGCGAGTTGATGTAGAGCCAGATGTCCTTCTCGGCGTCCTCGCCCTCGAGGTAGAGCATCTGGGCGGTCAGGTAGTTGGCGACCTGGTCGTTGACCTCGGATCCGAGGAACACGATGCGCTCCTTGAGCAGGAGCTGGAACATGTTCTGGGTACGGATCGAGCGCGCTGGCCGGGGCGGCCATCTGCGCCGGGGGCAACGTCGGGGGATGCTCCATGAGACTCCTAGCTCGTGGCGGCGGGCTTTGGGCGGCCCGTCGGGTCGTACGCCTCGGCCAACGGTGGAGCCGAGGTGGGAACTGTCCCGATGAGGCTAGCGGGCCGCGCGTGGAACCATCGTCGGCTCGGCCGGACAGCCGGTCAGGTGAACAGGTCGCCGGTCAGCGCCTCGGATCGGAAACCGTCGGGCCCGACCGGTACATCGCCCACCAGGGTGACGCGCTCGACCAGGCGGTCGAAGTCGGCGGTGGCCAGGTCGACGGGGCCGACGTGGGCGGTGGCTCGGTTGTCCCAGAAGGCCAGGCTGTCGGGCTGCCAGCGGAACCGGACGGTGAACTCGGGTCGAGCCATCTGGGCGTAGAGCAGGTCGAGGACCTGGGTGCTCTCCCGATCGGACAACCCGACCAGGTAGCGGGTGAAGGTGGGGTTGACGAACAGGGCCCGCTCCCCCGTCACCGGGTGGACACGCACCACGGGGTGCACGGCCGTGGGCGGCGGCGCCGCCGGATCGTGGTCCTCGCGCTTGGCCAGCCCGTCGTAGTCGCGCCAACGGTGCACGGCCTGGAGCCCGTCGATCAGGTCCCGGATGGGTTCGGACAGGTCCTCATAGGCCGCCACCAGGTTCGTCCACAGCGTGTCGCCCCCGTGGGGCGGGATGACCACTCCCCGCAGGATCGAGCCCATGGCCGGGTTGGCCACGAAGGTGATGTCGGTGTGCCAGCCCGTCTGGGTCGAGCGCCCGGGGGCGAAGGGACGTGGCTCGGACCGTCGGCGGGGTGAGCCCTTCAGCTGCGAGGTCTCGACCGAGTAGATGTTGGGGTGGTCGGCCCGCCCGGCATGGACGGGATGGGCGGCCGTGGGCTGGCCGAAGGCCCGGGCGAAGGCCAGCTGCTGATCGGCGGTGATGGGTTGGTCACGGAAGAAGAGCACCTTCCACCGCAACAGCGCCTCGGTCACCTCGTCGACCACGGCCGGCTCCAACGGGTGAGCCAGGTCGACGCCGTCGATCTCGGCGCCGATGATGCTGGTCACTGGCCGGACGTCGATGCGGGTGGGCCGTGAGGTGTCGGTCACGGCTGGTCAGCGTATCGGTTGGCGGCGGACGGCCCTAGGGTGCCCCGTGGACCACTCGTCACCCCCGGAAGCGAGACCGCCATGAAGGCTGCCGTCTACGACCATCCCGGACCACCCGAGGTCCTGCACCTGGCCGACGTCCCCGACGCCGAGCCGGGACCGGGCGACGTGTTGATCCAGGTTCGGGCCATCAGCATCGAGGGCGGCGACACGTTGGCGCGGGCGACACCGGCGCGCCGGTCGGTGTCGGTCCCCACATCGTCGGCTACCAGGCGGCCGGCACGGTGTTGGCCGTGGGCCCGGCCGTGACCCGCTTCGCCGAGGGCGACACGGTGGTGACGGTCAGCTTCGACGGGTCCCACGCCGAGCTGCGGGCCGTGCCCGAGGCGGTGTGCTGGGCCGTGCCGGCCGGACTGGACGTGGAGCCGGCGTCGGCCATCCCCATCCCGTTCGGCACCGCCTCGGACTGCCTGTTCGAGTTCGGTCGACTCCAGGCCGGCGAGACCGCCCTGATCCAGGCGGGCGGAAGTGGCGTAGGCATCGCCGCGGTCCAGCTGGCCGCCGCGGCCGGTGCCACCGTGTTGGCCACCGCCTCCTCCGACGCCAAGCTCGAACGCCTGGTCGACCTGGGCCTGGACCACGGCATCAACTACCGGACCACCGACTTCGTGGAGGAGGTGAGGCGACTGACCGACGGTCGCGGGGCCGACGTCATCGTCGAGTCGGTGGGTGGCCAGGTGCTCCAGGACAGCCTGTCGGCCCTGGCCTACCGCGGCCGGTGCGTGACGGTCGGCGACGCCGGACGCCAGGCCGCCCAGCCCCTGGACATCTCGAACCTCCGGGGCAACAACCAGTCGCTCACCGGCTACTTCCTGGGCGCGGAGCTGTTCACCGGCACTCGCGCCTATGCCATGATCAGCGACCTGTTCCAACGGGTGGCCGACGGCACGCTGGCGGTGGTGATCGACCGCACGTATCCCCTGGCCGAAGCCGCCGCCGCCCACGCCTACATCGAGAGCCGTCAGTCCTTCGGTCGGGTGCTGCTCATCCCCTGACCCCGACCGGGTTCAGCCGGTCAGCCGACCGGGCGCACGGGCCTCGACACCTCGTCGCTGCGGTCGGCTCAGCTTCCCTGGACGATGTAGAGGGTGTTCCCGTCGGGGTCGCGGAAGGTGAACATCGGAGGGACGAAGTCGCCCATGCGCAGGATCTCGGCATCCACGTCGGCGCCTTGGGCCACCAGGGCAGCGTGATCGCCGTCGGCGTCGGCGGTGAACAGCCGGATGCCGGTGTCGATCCCGACCGGGACCTGGTCGTGGGCCCCCATGAGGGCGATGGAGGTGGGCGCCCCGGGGGGTGCCACCTCGAGCCAGCGGCCGCCGTCGCCGAAGGGCATGTCCCGGCGCACCTCGAATCCGAGGACGTCGCGGTAGAAGGCAAGTGCCCGGTCCTGGTCGGAAACGTGGATCCCCACCGTGCCGACACCGGTGATCTTCGTCTGGGCGGCGTCGCTCATCGGCTGCTCCGTGCTCGTCGGGTGTTCGGGACCCTGGCCCGCGGCCCTCGGCCGATGCTAGTAGGGAGTTCGGCGCCGCGATCTAAGGAGAGTTCCCGATCCGCGTCGACGGGCCGGGTGCGACACTGCGGTCGTGAGCCATCGGGTATCGCGTCCAGGGTTCGTCGGCCGGACCGAGGAGTTGGACCTCCTCGCTGATCAGCTCGATCTGGCCGCCGCGGGGCATGCCGTGACCGTCCTGATGGGCGGCGAGGCGGGAATCGGCAAGACCCGGCTGGTGGAGGAGCTCTGCGATCGAGCCCGCAGTGGCGGAGGGCTGGCCGCCACCGGTGTCTGCGTGCCGATGGACGGCGGCGGCCTGCCCTACGGTCCCATCGTCGGGGTCCTCCGCGACGTGGCCCAACAGCTGGGCGAACCCGCCTCCGACGAGATCCTGGGCCCGCTGGCCTCCGGGCTGGGTGAGCGAGCACCGGGTCGAGAGGATCCGGCGGAGCGGTACTCGGCGGTGCCTCCGCTGGCGGCGGAGCTGGCCAAGACCCGCCTGTTCGAGTCGATCCTGGCTGCCGTCCTGCGGCTGGCGCAGCGGTCGACGTCGGTGCTGGTGCTCGAGGACCTGCACTGGGCGGACTCCGGTACCGCCGAGCTGTTGAGCTTCCTCACCCGCAACCTCACCGAGGCCCGGGTGCTGCTCGTCGGCACCTATCGCGGTGAGGAGCTCGGACGGGGCCACGAGTTGCGACCATGGTTGAGCGAGCTCAGCCGACACGCCCGGGTCACGTCGCTCCAGCTGCACGGCCTCGGCCGCGACGACACGGCCGCGCTGATCGAAGGCCTGCTGGGCCATCAGCCGGAGTGGACGCTGGTGGAGGCGGTGTGGGCCCGCTCGCAGGGAAACGCCTACTTCGCCGAAGAGCTGACCGCTGCTCGCCACAGCCCGTCGCTGCCGATCGAGCTCCAAGATGTGATCATGACCCGCGTCGAGGCCTTGTCCACGGCGGCCCAACAACTGCTCGGCTTGGCTTCCGCCGCCGGCGCCACCACCGACCACCGGCTGCTAGCGGCCGTGGCCCCGCTCGAAGCCGACGCGCTCGACGACGTGCTCAACGAGCTCATCGACAACCAGATCCTGGTGGTCGACGCCAACGGGTCGGGCTACCAGTTCCGCCACGCCCTGCTGCGCGAGGCGGTCTACTCGGCGCGCCTGCCCGGCGAGCGCCGGCGCCTCCACCTCCAGGTGGCGACGGCGCTGCGTGCCGATCAGTCACTGGGATCAGCCGACCCGGGACACCGCGCCGCCGAGCTGGCCCCTCACTGGTGGGCCGCCGGGGAGTGGGCCGACGCGCTCAGCACGTCGGTGGAGGCGGCCGACGAGGCGGGCGAGCTGTGGGCCTTCCCCGAAGCGCTCACCCACCTCGAGCGGGCTCTCTCCGCCCTCGACCGCCTGCCCGAGTCGGATCGCCCGACCGACGCCGAGTGCGTGGCGCTGCTGGAGACGACCTCCCACGTCGCCTACCTGGCCGGGGACGGTCCGCGCTCGGTGGAGCTGGCCCGGGCCGCCATCGCCGCGGCCGACCCGATCGCCGAGCCCGCGGCGGTGGCTCGCATCTACGCCCTACTCGGGCGCAACTGCTGGGCCGTCGGCGACTCCCAGGCCGCCTTCGACGCCTACCACCATGCGGTAGCGCTGCTGCCCGCCGACCGACCATCAGCGGAGCTGGCCCGGGTGCTGGCCGAAGAAGCACGCGGGCTCATGATGATGTCGCGGACCCAGGAAGCGATGACTCGATGCCATGAGGCGATCGCCGCGGCCCAAGCGGTCGGGGCGCGGGCGGAGGAGGGCCACGCCCGCAACACCCTGGGCTGTTGCCAGAGCTGGCTCGGTCACCACGAGGAAGGCATCGCGCAGATGCGCGAAGCGCTGCAGATCGCCGAGGAGGTCGGCAGCCCCGAGGATCTCAACCGGGCCTACGGCAACCTGTGCGGACTCCTGGCCGACTCCGGTCGGCTCGAAGAAGCGGCCTCCCTGGTCTTCGACAACGCCGCGGTGGGCGAAGAGCTGTGGGGCGTGCGGCTGGAATCCGCCGCCGCCAACAGCGCGGACGCACTCCTGCGCCTGGCTCGCTACGAGGAGGCGGACGCGCTGCTCGTCCAGGTCGGCGACCGGGGTCTGGGGGCCTGTGCCGCCTCCCCGTCCCTGGCGCGCGCGGCCATCGCCATCCGCCGCGGGAACCTCCAGGAGGCGGCCGACCAACTGGTGATCAGCGACGGGTTCACCGCCGCGCTCTCCGACGTGTAACAGCGAGGTGGGTACCACATTCTGGCGGCCGATCTGGCCCTGGAAGAGAACCGACCGGCCGAGGCCTACGCCCAGATCGAAGAAGCGCTGGCCCTGGCCGCGGCCACCGACGACGAGGAGTACACCCCCGAGATGTGCGCCCTGGGGGTGCGGGCGCTGGCCGACCAGCTCCAGGAGTCCCGGGCCGACGGAGGTGGCTTCGACGTCGACAAGGGGCGGCTGTTGGCCCAGGGCCTGGTCGAGGAGGCGCAGCAGGCCGTGGCCGCGCCCGAGGCGCGAGGCGGCCGGTGCACGTTTCGCGCCGCCGCCCTGGCGTCGTTGTGCACGGCTGAGCAATCGCGCCTGCACCGGTCCGACCCCGAACTGTGGGCCCAGGCCGCCGGCCGATGGGCCGAGGCCAGCGAGCCCTATCCGACCGCCTACTGCCGCTGGCGCGAGGCCGAGGCGTTGCTCGAGGAGCGGTCCGAACGAAGTCGGGCCGAACAGGCGCTCCAGGAGGCGTGGCGGCTCAGCACGACGCTGGGGATGGTCTCGCTCAGAGCCCGGACCGAACGCCTGGCCCAGCGCGCGCGCATCGTGCTCGTCGAGGTGGAGGGCACCGACGTGAACCCGAGCTCGATGGCGGCGAGCGGTCTCGGGTTGACGCCGCGGGAGGTCGAGGTGCTGGGCCAGCTCGCCGCCGGTCGACGCGATGGCGAGATCGCCGAGTCGCTGTTCATCAGCAAGAAGACGGTGAGCGTCCACGTCTCCAACATCCTGCGCAAGCTCGACTGCACCAATCGCATCGAGGCGGGCAAGATCGGCCAGGCCCACGGCCTGGGCTGACCCACAGCCGACAATGACGCGCTCGCGGCTCGCGGGTACCAAAGGAGGACGGCGGTGACGCCGACTCGCAGCCGGGCTCAGCCGGGTTCCTCGAGGGTCCGCAGGAGCTCGTCGAGGGTTCGACAGGCGCGGTCGAACTCCCCCGCCGGGAGGCTGTCCCGCCACCGCTGCTCCAGATCGGCGACGGCAAGACCCGCGGCGTCGAGGACCTCGCGACCTCGAACCGTAGGGAAGATCAGCTTGGCGCGACCATCGGTGGGGTCGGGGCGCCGCTCGAGGTAGCCGAGCCGTTGGAGGTCGTCGACCAGCTCCGAGCAGGCGGGCAGGCCCAGGTTGGCCCGATCAGCCAGCGTGGTGAGACGGATGCCGTCGATGCCGACGTTGCCCCAGATCTGGAGGTGCGGGTACCGCAGGTCCGGGTAGCGGCCGTGGCGCTCGGCGAACAGCTCGGTGCGGAAGTGGTGCAGCAGCCGGCCGAGCAACTGGCCGACGGCCAGCCGGTCCTCGGGAAGGGGGCTTGACGGGGTCACAGGGATCGATGATACTTCGGACACCAAAGCTTCGGTTACCGAAGTAGATACCAGGAGGTTCGACATGTCTGACATGGAACTGGTCGCGGAGATCTACGAGGCGTTCGCCCAGCGAGACCTCGATCGCCTGCTCGACCTGAGCGCCACCGACTGCGTGATCACCCAGGATGAGCGCCTTCCCTGGGGCGGTCGCCACGTCGGTCACGCCGGGGTGACCGAGTTCGCGGCGACGCTCGTCACGATGACCGACTCGGTGCTGACCACCGAGGCGATGTTCGAGGCGGACGGACAGGTGATCCAGGTGGGTCGGATCACCGGCTCGGTGCCGTCGACCGGGCGGGCCTTCGACGTGCCCGAGGTCCACACCTGGACCATCCTCGACGGGAAGGTCGCCACCGCCCACTTCGCCAACGACACCGCGGCGATGCTCGTGGCCCTCGACGTCGCATCGTGAAGGCCGGGGCACGCGGCCAGGCGAGCATCCACATCTCGGCCACCCCGGGCGAGCTGTATGACCTCGTCTCTGATGTCGGGCGGATGGGCGCGGTCACGACGCCACCCGCTGGACCTCTCGGTTCCAAGCGATGGCCGACGGCACCGAGGTCACGGAGTCGTTCGAGACGCTGCGAGACCTGCCCTGGTGCTTCCGCCTCGCCGATCGCTGGCTCATGGGCGTCACCGACCGCCGAGCCGACCTGGAGGCGAACCTTCAGGAGACCTTGCGACGGCTCAAGGCCGTGGCCGAATGCGGCGTAGGTGAGGTATTGCTGAGCTGACACTGTAAGGTGCCACTCGCCACGGCCCCCGTGCTCGCTCTCCCGCCGGAGCTGAGCTGGGGGCCGTTGCGCGCCGATCACCTGATCGTCGACTTCATCGACCAGGTCGACAGAACCCCGGCGTGGTCCGGATCAGCCGGCACTCGTGTGGTCACGGCCCGTCGCGGGTTTCGTGGCCTTGAGCGCCTGGAGAACGAGCTCCGCCACCAGACCGGGTTCTTCGTTGGGTGTGAAGAAGCTCCCGCCGGGCAAGGTGACCAGCGTGATCTGCGGACAGGCCTCGAGTGTCCGGCGCTCGTCGGCGGTGACGCCGCCGTCGCCCTTCTCCCCGTGCACCACCCAGGCCGGCACTCCCGCCTCGCACAGCCGGGGTGCCACCGACCCGTACTTGTCGAGGTAGCGCAGGTACTCGTGGATCGCGCTGCGCATGACGCGAGGGTCGTTGTTGCGAAGCTCCCCCACCAGAGCCTCGAGCCGCTCCGGCGGCAGCGGGCTGCCTTTCACCGCTTGGCCGACCATCTTCAACATGGCGGAGAACGGCAGGTGACCGAACCCACGCGCCAGCCGATCGAGGCCACGGAGGAACGCCGCCTCGTCCTGGCGCGAGAAGCTCGGCGCCAACAGGACCACGGGCCCGGAGAAGCCACCTGACCCGACCATCTCCAAGGCCACGTTGGACCCCATGCTGAATCCCACGACCGCATCGCAGCCGAGTTCGGCCGCAAGCCCAGACGTCAGTCGCGCGTAGTTCTCCATGGAGTCATCCGCCAAGGGCGGTCGGCCACCGTGCCCGGGTAGCGTGACGGCGACGAGACGCACGTCGGCCAGCGTCGGCTCAGCCATCAACTCCTCGTACTGCATGGCTGTGCACATGCCACCCGGCAGCAAGAGCACCGAGGTGGCCGCATCAGCCGGGCCCGATACGCGTCGATCCCACGACGCCCACTCGGCGATCATGAGCGCAGGTCTCCCGATCGGGGCAGGACTCGAATCGCCATCTGGACTCCTCCCGCAATGAGTTGGTTCGGGCTCACGGTCGCGCCGAACCCCGTCGGCTGTCATGGGGCAATTGCCCCAGGAACCGGCCCCGGCCCGCGCTCGGTGCTGCGCACCTGCGGCTGTTACTCCGGTCGGCGCCGGAAGCCGACGAGATGGACGGCGTGTTCGTCGATCAGAGCTCGGAGAGGGCGGTCGTGACCTGCTCTATGTCCTCTTCGTGATTGTAGAAGTGGATGGCCAGGCGCAGGTTGCCGTCGCGGGCTGAACACACGACACCGCGCCGCTTCAACTCGGCCAGCAGCGGGCCGGGTTCGGCATCACCCAGAGGCGTCGACACGATGCTGCTGCGGTTGTCCACCGGCAGATCGACCGGAGCCCAGCCGACATCGCCGAGCGATGCCCTGAGCGTGTCCGCCAACTCGCGGTTTCGCGCGTAGATGGCCTCGGCGCCGAAGGTGTCGAAGACCGAGAGCGCAGCTTGGTTCCCGATGGCCGCCAGCCAGCTGATCGAGTTGTCGAAGCGCGAAGCCGTCGGCGACAAGTCCATGTTCGGCCCGAAGAAGCTCTCGAAGGGAACGCGTCCCGCCTTCCAGCCCGCGTTGATCGGTACGAAGCGGTCCCGGATCTCACGCGACAGGTAGCAATAACCGAGACCTCGGCCGGCGTTCAACAGGAACTTGTGATCGGCCGTGGCCAACACGTCGATGGCATCGAGATCCGGTGCCACCGGCAACGCGCCCACGAGCTGTGAACCGTCGACGAACACCACTGCCCCCACCGCCCGCGCAAGGGCGCTGATGGCGGCGATGTCAGAGCGGTGCCCCGTCGCCGTCTGGATCCCGCTGAATGCGACCAGGACGGTCCCTCCGTCGACATGTGTGGCGATGTCGTCGGGGGCCAGACCGCCATTGCGGAAGGGGACCTGTCGAACCTCGTAGCCCTTGTTGACCAGTAGTCGCCACGGGTAGTGATTCGAGCTGTACTCCCGCTCGCCGATCACGACGTTCTGCCCTCGAGACGCCGGGCCGAACTGGGCGGCAACCAGACCGGCCGCGGCCGACACCGACGCGATCAAGGCGACGTCAGCCGGGTCGGCACCGATCAGGCCCGCCACCGAGGCCCGGGCCCGCTCCGCCGCGCCCTCGGCCCGGACATAGTCGAGACCCTGCTCCGCCCACTCGTCGATGTAGTCGTGGTAGGCCGCGACCAGGGCGCGGCTGGCCAAACCCACCGCCGCGGTGTTGAAGTAGGCCGCGTTCCGCGTGGCCGCGAACAGTTCGCGTGCCGCTCGGACATCGCCGCCCGTCGAGACCGCGTCGGCCTGGCCGCTCATGCCCGGCACCCTAATCCTGGCGCGCTCGGTGACCCGGCGGTTTTCGTGTCGGGCGGACACCCGTTCGCGACAAGATCTCGACAGGACAGCCGCCGTCCGGCGGGGACGATCAGGAGGTACCAACCCGTGCTCAAACCGCTTCCAAGGCTCGATCCCGCCACCCTGCATCACCCGGCGGTGGTGGACCAGTTCGAGCAACGAGCCTCAGATGTTCAGTTGCGGGTCGCCGACCGGATCACCGCATTCGCCGGGTCGATGAACTTCGTCTACCTGCACGTGGCCCTGTTCGCGCTGTGGATGTTGGTGTTCGAGAGGAGTCCGTGGCCCACGCTGACGCTCATCGTGTCGCTCGAGGCCATCTTCCTGTCGACGTTCGTCATGATCGGCCAGAACCGTCAAGCGTCCTTCCAGCAGGCCAAGGCCGACCAGGACTACTCGGACGTGACCACGTTGCTCCGCGAGAACACCGAGCTCACGCGCCTCAGCCACGACCTGACTCAGCAGGTCCACCAGCTGCTCCTCGGAGGTGCTGAACCACCCGGCAGCCCACCGGGGTCTGGGGCATCATGACCCCCAGATAGACCGTCAACGAACCAGGGAGGGCCTCGATGGCCGATCTGGCTGAGTCGCTCGTCAAACACCGAGCGAGGTTGAACGAGATCGCGAGGGTGCTGGCGCACCACGGCCTGGCGGCGTGGGCGGCTCGAGGGGCCGGGATCGCCGGCGTCGGGCCCGTGGAGCAGCTGATCGACCGCAAGATGGCCCCCGAGGACCTCGAGGCCTCCGACGGGGCCCGGCTGCGAAACGCCCTGACCGAACTGGGGACCACCTGGATCAAGTTCGGACAGATGCTGAGCCTCCGCCCCGACGTCGTGGGTGAGGACATCGCGGCGGAGCTCGAGAAGCTGCAGGCCGACGTGCCGGTCGATCCACCCGGGGTGGCCCAGCGCCGAGTGGAGTCCGACCTGGGCGGGCCCGTGACGAAGCTGTACGCCTCGTTCGAGTCGGAACCGTTCGCCTCAGGTTCGGTCGCCCAGGTGCATCGGGCGGTCCTCGAGGACGGAACAACTGTCGCCGTGAAGGTGCTGCACGACGGGGCCGGTGTCCGGGTCCAGGAGGATCTCGAGTTGATGGCGGCGATCGCCGACTATCTGGAACACGAGGACCCCGAGATCGCGCAGCTGCGGCCCACCATCCTCATCGATGAGTTCGCCACCATGATGGGAGCCGCCATCGACCTCGGCCAGGAGCTCGGGAACCTCCAGCGGTTCCGACGCAACTTCGCCGACGAGACCGACGTGGTCATCCCGACGCCGTACCCCGATCGGTCGAGCCACAACGTCCTGACCATGTCGATGATCTCAGGTCGCCCGTTCACCGACCGGGCCAGCGTCGAGGCATCGGGATGGGACGTCGAGGAGCTCGTCCATCGGGCCGCCGATGTCTATCTCGAGATGATCTTCCGTGACGGCATCTACCACGCCGATCCCCACCCCGGGAACTTCCTGCTTCCCGATGGCACCCACATGGGCATCCTCGATTTCGGCGACATCGGACGCCTCACCGGGCAGCGCCGTCGCCAACTCGAGACGATGGTCATCGCCATCGGAACCCGCGACGTCGACTCGCTCATCGACATCGTGCTGGAGCTCACCACACCCCCGCCGGGCGTCGACACCGCCCAGCTCCGAGCCGGCATCGAAACCTGGCTCAACCGGTACCTGCTCGTCGGGGTCGGCGAGCTCGACATGAACGCCATCGTCAGCAGCGGCATGCAGCTGCTCCACGACTACAAGCTCGTGCTCCCCGCCGACCTGGCCCTGCTCTTCCGGGTGCTGCTGCGCCTCCAGGGACTCGGCCGGGGGGTGGGGACCGAAGTCCGCGTCAACGAGTTGCTCGAGCCCTACGTCCACAAGATGCTGCTCGAACGCTTCGACCCCCGGCGCATCCTTCGAGGCGTCGGGCGATCCGCCCGCAGCTGGGACCACCTGCTCGGTGACCTACCCGACGAGATCGAGGCCATCCTGCAGCAGATCCGGACCGGCACCCTCGGCGTCGACTTCCGGGTCCACGACGCCGACCAGGCCGTCGACCGTCTCGTCGACGGTGTCGTCACCGCCGCATCGATCATGGCCGGCGCCCAGCTCATCTCCCGCAAGTCCGGCCCGACCGTCGGCGGCATCTCGATCCCGGGCCTTGTCGCCTCCGGTGTCGGCGTGGTGACCTGGCAGCGTCTCGTCGCCCGCAGGAGCCCGCAGCGCTCCTGGGTCACCCGGGCGCGGAGGATCGTCGACATGACACGAACCTGAGCCGACGCCCCGCACGTGCTGCGCACCTGCGGCGTTACTGCACTCGGCGCCGGAAGCCGACGACGACGGACGACTGGTTCAGCTCGACCAGCAGGGAGCGGAGCTGGTCGAGCTGGCGGTGACCGAGCTCGACCTCGAGCTCAGCCTCGATCGCCGTCACCGAGTCGCGAAGGCACTGTCGGACCGCCCAGCCGCGCTCGGTGAGGGAGACCCGGCGAGATCGCCCGTCGGTGTCGTCGTCGCCGCGCACCAGGTAGCCAAGTTGCTCGAGCTGGCCGAGGAGGTAGTTCATGGCCTGGCGGGACATCCCCGCCTCGACCGCCAGATCGGATGGCCGGCGACCGTCGGGCCCGGGGTAGCGCAGCACGGCGGCGTGGGCCGGCACCACGTCGAGATAGCCGGCGGCGTGCACGTCGTCGAGCATGCGGGCGCGGTCCACGGTCTTCGAGACCCGGGTGCCGGCGGGCGCGTTCGTCCCTCCCCCCCACAGCCATGACGGGTTCGACGAGACGCTCTACGTCCTCGAAGGGACCTTCACCGTCCGCTGCGACGGCGAAGTCCGGCAGCTGCATCGCGGCGATGCGGTGTTCGTCGGTCGAGGCAGGTCCACGACTTCGAGAACGCCGGCAACGTCGACGGCGTGTTCCTCTCGGTAGCTACGCCCGGCGTGTTCACGCCCGCGTACTTCCACGAGATCGCCGAGGCGTTGGACCGGTCCCCCGACGGCCCGCCCGATCCCGGCGCCCTCATGGCGGTGATGACCCGCCACGGCCTCACCCCGGCGCCGCCCGTGCCGCAGGTCCCGCACCCGGTCTGACGCGTCCGGACTTGATGCACCTAGTGGGACTGCTTTTAATCCGACTGAGGCTCCGCTGGAACCCGCAAGCAGCCCTTCGACCGAGTCGGCGGCTAGGACAGCTCCCCCTCAGACCCTTGACACCCAGCAGTCCGAACGTCACTAGGTGACGAAGCGGTGGATGGCCTCGTTGGCGTGGTCCTGAAAGGATGGGTTAGCCAAGTCGGGGAAGATGTCCGCTTGGTTGACCACGGGGCCCTTCAACTTGTTGGCCGCGCTGGCGTAGAACGCGCCGCTCGACAGGGTCGGGTCGGTGACACCGTCGACCAGTCGCTTCGCGCCCACGTCCAGTGTGTGGGAGAGACCCAGGGTGGGCATGACGTATTTGGCCGCTATACGCATCGGCAATGGGAGGTCACTGGCTGCTTGGGTGCCGGTGGTGTTGCCGGGGCTCACGGTGATGAAGCGGCGCTCGGGGTGTTGGCGGGCCAGGTAGCCCATCCATAGGGCGCCAATGTACTTGGCCTGCCCGAAAGCAAGGTTGAAGTCAGGTTTTCCGCTGGCGAAGTAGCTGCCGTCGATGACAGTGGCGAGCTCGTCGGCTGAGGTTGAGACGAACGATGGCCCCTTCATCCGCAACTTCGGGACCCCCCTGACTGCTTCACTTCCGGCGAAGACCGCAACCTCGCCAAGGCGCCCCTCGGCTAGGAGCCCTTCGAGGAGGACGACGTGGCCAAGGACGTTCGTCGCGAACACAATGGTGACCCCGTCAGCGGTCAAGTCCATCGACTGCGGGCCAATGACACCAGCGTTCATGACCAGCGCATCAATGGATCCGTCGATGGCCGCAAGGCCAGCGCGGACCGAACCCAGGTCGGCGACGTCCATGAGAACGATATCGAAGATCCGGCGGCCGGTCGCGGCTTCGAGCTCGGCCTTTGCCGTTGTCGCCCGATCCTGGTTCCGGCACGCCAAGTAGATGCGGGCTATCTCGGGCCGTGACGCCAGTTGCCGGGCTACCTCCTTGCCGATCCCGGCGTTGGCACCGGTGATGAGAACGGTCTTTCCTGGCAGTTCGCTCATTCGGACTCCGTCCCACCTTCTGTGGGCGTAGGGATGCCGTCAAGCAACCTGAAGCGGGCATCCATCGCGACACTTCGGACATCGATGAGCTGCTGGTATTCAGGCGAGTTGTACCACCGGAGGGCCGTCGCAACGTCGGTAAACCGCACGAGTGCTCCTGAAGTGAGCGACCCATCGCCGTGCAGGACCTCCCAGTTGCCGGCGGCGATTACCTCACCTCCATGAGCTTTGGCCGTCTGCCCGGCAATTGGGGCGTATTTCTCACGGTACATTTCCGGGTCATTGACCGTGAATTCGACAACTACGTATGCACTCATATTGATACTCCTCGATGGTTAGATTGATCCGCCGTCTACGTCTTCACACCGCGTCACCGTGGCACGGCTGGTGTTAGGTCGCGACCCGGCCGCCGTCGACCGCAAGCGTGACCCCGTGCACGAAGCTGCCATCGTCACTGGCCAGGAAGACGATCGCCGCAGCAAGTTCCTCGGGCTCAGCTACGCGACCCGCTGGTGCCAGTGCTGCGAGCTGGTTCACCATCTCGTCAGGGACACTTTCCATCATGCGGGTGCGCGTCGGGCCGGGAGCAACGGCGTTGACCCGAACCCCACTTGCGCCGTACTCGGCGGCCCAGGCCTTCGTCAGCAGTTCGAGAGCTGCTCGGCTGGCGCCGTACAGGGCCATGCCGGCCTGTCCGAAGCTGGCGACCATCGTGGAGATGTTGACGATCGAGCCCCATCCGCGTTCGGCCATGGCCGGTGCCAAGGATGCGACGAGGAAGAAGGGAATCTTGACGTTGAGTGCGAAGGTCTCGTCGAACTCTGCTTCGGTGGCTGCGTTGCTTGGTCCGAGCAAGGCGACGCCAGCGTTGTTGATGAGGATGTCGACGTGACCGTCGCCCGCCTCAGTGGCCCACTCGACCAGGTCCTGGGCCGATTCGAGGTCGCCCAATGTGGTGAGCCTGAACGATGCGCTGCCGCCCCTGCCTGCGATCTCGGCGACCACGTCCTTGGCTCGTTGTTCATCGCGTCCGACTACCAGTACGTGAGCGCCGCGGGCGGCCAGCGCGATGGCCGTGGCCTTGCCGATACCGCTCGTCGAGCCCGTTACCAGAGCTGTCTTGCCTTCTAGGTCAGTCATGCGATCCGTCGTCCTCTCGTCCCAGAATGGGTTTCGAAACCCACTCTGACAGTCCGGAACTGGGTTGTCAAACCCAGAATCGCTGTTAGCATCGATGCATGGTCGACGAGACGAGTGACCGGCCGAGACTCACGCCCAAGGGGGCGCGCACCCGGGCACGGATCGTGGAGGAGGCCGCCGCCCTGATCCATGAGCGCGGGGTGTTGGGCGCGACCTTGGAAGACGTCAGGGCCGCGGCGGGAGTCAGCGGGTCTCAGATGACCCACTACTTCGCCGACAAGAACGAACTCGTGCAGGCGGTCATCGACTACCAAGCCGACACCATCGTCGAACGCAATCGGCACGCGCTCGACAGCGGGAACGGAGTCGAAGCCTGGCGGAACATGGTGATCACCGCAGCGAGGCGGACCCAAGCGAAAGGCGGCTGCCAACTTGGTTCGCTCGTTGGTCAACTCGCCGAGAGCGACCCCGAGGCCCGAGCGCTCATCGCGGCAGGATTCGATCAGTGGGCCGCCGCCATCAGCGATGGACTCAGATCCCTTCATGCCGACGGGAAACTCCCGTCCGACATCGACCCGGACGACCTCGCCACGACTCTCCTCGCCACGCTCCAAGGAGGGCTTCTACTCGCCCAGGTGCAACGGAGTACCCGTCCGTTCGAAACTGCGGTCAATACCCTCCTCGCCCTCAGCGTCGGCAGATGAGCCCAAGCCGGATTCGTTCACAGCCGCCGCCGAGGTCGTCTCGCGACTCTTGGATGATGCACGAGCATCGACACGAGGTGCCCGCAGACCCGCCTCGTCAAGATGTGTCTTCAACTACATCCCCACCAAGGAGTCCCTGATCCTCGATCGGCTCGAGCCGGCTGCGGAGGCGCTTGTAGCAGCCGTGGGCGAGTCCGCCGGCGACCCCGTCATCGCCGTCGTCGACGCATTGGATCGCGACTGCGGCGGCTCCTCGACTCGGCCGCGACACGGGGACGACTCCGTGGCGATCGGAGGCCTTCACCGATTTGGCGAGCTGATTCGAACGACGCCCTCCCTCAGTGCCCAGCTGAGCGGACGCAAGGAGGTCTGCACGACCGCCGTTGCGACCGCTCTCGCGACTCGTCACGGCCTCGTAGGAGGGCGATCCGCGTGCCGCGATCGCCGCCACCGCCCTTGTCGGGCTGCGGCAAATCCAGGCTGACTCGCTACTCCGCGCCACGCGCACCGAGCGGTCCCTGGCCAAGGTGACACGCCGCGTCGACGCTGGGCTACGAGCAGCCGACCGTGTGATCTCCGCCGGCCTCGCAACACCGTGGTTCGACTGAGGCTTCCGATGCAGTGCACCAGCCGGGAATCGAACCCGGACGCCCTTTCGGGCACAGGGACCTAAACCCTGCGCGTCTGCCTGATTCCGCCACTGGTGCGTGGGGTGTGACCTGCGACTTTAGGGCTCCCGGACCCTTCCAGGGGCCGCTGGCCACCCCGGCGGGTCGAAGATGGCCCGGCCCCTACGCCAGCTGGACCTGCTTCCAGGTGGCGGTACTGCCGCCGGTGGTGCACAGCCAGAGGCGGCTGGCGCTGTCGAGGTAGAGATCGCCCGTCTGACCCGAGCTGGGATGCGACGACGCCGCGCCCGGCACCAGCTGAAGTTGCGCGGCCACGCCCCCGAACACGCCGCCGCGGCTCCCGGCACCCGTGGCCGAGCCCTGGACCGCCGCGCCGGTGCCGGCGGTGGAGGCGGACACCGCCGCCTGGCTGTTGGAGGGAACGACGACCTGGGCGACCACTCCGGCGCCCGTGCCCCACACCGTGGCCCGAACCGCAGGGCCGGCGCCGACCGCCAGTCCACCGAAGGCCGCGCCGGTGCCGTTGGTGACCCCGCCCACCGCCACCGACGAGCTCGACGCGTTGGTGATCTGGCCCACCACGGCCGCGCCGGTGCCGTTGGTGGTGCCCGACACGGCGCTGGCCGCGCTGGCGGCGTTGTCGATGGTGCCGGCCACGGCGGGGCCCACCCCGTTGGTGTTGGCGTCCACCGCCGGCGCGGGGTTCGCGGCCTGGGTGAGGCTGGCCGACAGCCCGGCCCCGCGACCGTTGGTCGTGGTCAGGATGGCGGGCTGGAAGTTGGCCACGCTGTCGATGGTGGCGGCCAGCGCCGGGCCGAGGCCGATGGTGTCGGCCTGGACCGCCGCGCTCGAGTTCCCGTGCACCTCGATGGTGCCGTGCACCCCGACGCCCGTCCCCGAACCACCCGCCTGGATCGCCCCGGTCACGGCCGTGCCCGGACCCCCGAACATGGTGCTCTGAATCCCGTCACCGCTGCCGACGCTGCTGAACAGGGCCATGGGGCTGGTGTTGAGCGCGTTGTCGACCGCCACCTCGAGCGGGGTCCCGGTCCCCGACCCGAGGTCGGTGGCCAGCACCGAGATCCCGCCGGCAGTGTTGGCCACCGTGAAGGTCGGATTGGCGGTGGCCTTGAGCGTGGTGTTGGTGGCCGCGGCGTTGTTGGTGGCGCCGAACTTCATCGTCCCGGTGGTGGCCTCGGCCGGACCCGCCTCCGCCACCACCAAGGCGGACGCCCCAACCACCGCCCCGGCCATGAGCAAGGCGCCGTGCTTGAGCACGCCTCGTCGGCCGGTGAGCCCACCCACCGACCGTGTGCCGGGCTCCACCACGGACGTGGGGCGGCGGTCGGGCCGCTCACCGTCGGCGAGCTGCGCCTGCATTGCTTCCCACTCCCGGCGCGGCACCTGCACCATCTCGTCGTCGGCGGACATGGAGGCTCCCCAGTGACTCGATCAATCGGACGTGTCGACGCTAACCCCGCCCCTGTCGGCATGCCTCGGCGTAGGGTCGCAGCGTGCGCGTGGACGAGCTCCCCACCCCGGCGCTGGTGGTCGACCTCGACCGACTGGACGCCAACATCGCCACCATGGCCGCCCGCTGGCCCGGCGCGGCCCTTCGCCCGCACGTGAAGGCGTTCAAGTCCACCGCCCTGGCTCGCCACCTGGCCGACGCCGGTCACCCCGGGTTCTGCTGCGCCACCATCCGGGAGATGGAGGGCATGGCCGAGGCGGGGCTGGTCCACGACCTGCTACTGGCCAACGAGGTGCTCGACGCCCGGCGGCTGGGCGCGCTAGTCGACCAGGGCGCCCGGGTCACGGTGGCGGTCGACTCCCCCGAGACGATCGCCGCCGCCGCCACCGGCGGTGTACCCGAGGTGCTCATCGACGTGAACGTCGGCCTTCCCCGCTGCGGCTGTCCCCCCGACCAAGCCGGTCGATTGGCGGACCAGGCCCGGGCTCTCGGCCTCGAGGTGCGGGGCGTGATGGGCTACGAGGGCCATCTGGTCGGTCTGGAGGACCGCGCCGCCCGAGCATCCGGCGTGGCCGAGTCGATGGCCCTGCTGGTGCAGGCCCATGCCGCGGTCGGCGGCGATGTCGATCTCTGGTGGCGGCACCGGCACCTGGGACCTCAACACCTGGATCACCGAGCTCCAGGCCGGCTCCTACCTGCTCATGGACACGGCCTACGGCGCCCTCGACCTGCCCTTCGAGGCCGCGCTGTCGCTGGCCGGCACCGTCATCTCGGCCAACCCCGATGCCGGCTACGCCGTGGCTGACGTGGGTCTCAAGGCGCTGGGCATGGACCACGGCAACCCGACCGTGGTCGATCCGCCCGGGTACAAGGTGTGGTTCTGCTCCGACGAGCACCTCACCTTCGGCCGCCGGGGCGAGCCGCCGATGTCGGTGGGCGAACGCATCCGGGTCCATCCCGGCCACGTGGACCCCACCGTGGCCTACCACGAGCGGATGCACGTGGTCCGAGGCGACCAGGTGGTGGACACCTGGCCCGTCGACCTCCGCAACTGGTGACCGCCGGAGCCGCCCCCTCCCGACCCCTCCCGAAATCCGCCCCCTCCCGACCCCTCCCGAAATCCGTGGAGAAACACCCCCTGGGTGTGGGTTTCTCCACGGATTTCGAGGGCTGAACGGGTATGTCACACCCTCCGAGTGAACTGGCGGCATGGTTGATCCAGCTGAGCTCTCCCGCCTTGCCTCCACCCAACACGCGCTGGTCAGCACCCGGCAGCTACAGGCGCTCGGGCTGACGCCACGGATGATCGACCACCGCGTGCGCGGCGGTCATCTCGAGCGTCTACACCGCGGGGTGTACCGGGTGGCGGGCTCGGTCCCGACCTTCGAGCAGCGTGTGCTGGCCGCTTGTCTGGCCATGAACGGACTTCGAGCGGCGTCGCATCGCAGCGCGGCCCGGATGTGGGGGGTCGACCCCGGCATCGACACCGACGGCATCGAGTTGGTCACCACCGGGTTCGGCAGCGACTGCCTGCCGGGAGTCGTGGTGCACCGATCATTAGACCTGTCGGCCGACCAGGTCATCGTGCACCGCGGTGTTCCGGTGACCACCCCCCTGCGCCTACTCGTCGACCTGGGAGCGGTCGCCCCGAGGTTCGCCGTCGAGAACACGCTCGACGATCTGATCGGGCGGCGTCTGGTGTCGGCCACCGCGGTTCGCGCCACACTCGATGCCCTCTCGGCTCGGGGTCGATCAGGATGCGGGACGTTGCGCGAGGTGCTCGACGGACGCACCGGCGCGGAGCTCACCATCGGGCGGACGCGGCTCGAGAGCCGGCTGGATGAGCTGTGCCGCAAGGCGGGCATCGACGGGTTGACCTTTCAGCACCCGGTGGTGATCGGGGGCCGGCGACGACGGATCGACTTCGCCCTGGTGGAGCTGCGGATCGCCATCGAAGTGGACGGCTACGAGTCTCACTCCCGGTTCGATGTCTTTCAGGACGATCGCGTGCGCGCCAACGAACTCCACCTGGCCGGCTGGACGGTGCTGAGGTTCACCTGGCACCAGGTCACCCAGCGGCCCGACTACGTGAGGCGGATACTTTGCCAGCCCATCTCGCGGGCGGCCTGATTCCCCGACCCTCAGCGAAATCCGTGGAGAAACACCCCTTGGGTGTGCATTTCTCCACGGATTTCGAGATCAGGGGGCGGGGTCAGATGGCGGGGTCAGCGGTCGAGTCGAGGTCGGCCAGGGCCTCGGCCAGGGCTCGAAAGGCGCGGCCGCGATGGCTCACCGCGTGCTTTTCGTCGGCGGTCATCTCGGCGAAGGTCCGATGGCCCGGTGTGCTGTCCAGCTCGTCGGGGACGAACACCGGGTCGTAGCCGAAGCCGCGGTCACCCCGAGGAGCCTCGGCGATGGAGCCCCGGACCTCTCCCTCCACCGCCAGCTCCCGCCCGTCGGGCCAGCGCACCAGCGCCACGGTGCGGAACCGAGCGGCGCGCGCCGCAGGTCCGCGGGCGCCCACCCGCTCGAGCTCCACCAGGAGCTTGGCCACGTTGTCGGCGTAGCCGACATCCTCGCCGGCGTAGCGGGCCGAGTAGACCCCCGGTGCCCCGCCCAGTGCCGCCACCTCGAGGCCGGTGTCGTCGGCCACCGCCGCCTGACCGGTGGCCGAGGCGATGGCCACCGCCTTGAGCCGGGCGTTGCCCTCCAGGGTGTCGGCGTCCTCCACCACCTCGCCCACCTCGACGGGACGGGGACGCAGCACGACCGCGTCGCCGAGCACCGCGGCGATCTCGGCCACCTTGTCCGGATTGGCCGAGGCCACCACCAGGGTGGGCCGCGAGTCAGCCCCGCTCGGTGGCGTCACCTCAGGCGGGGCGCGGCGCAGGTGGCTCGGCCAGCAGCTGGGCGCCCAGATCGACGATCTGGTTCACGCCGACCTCGGCCAGGCGGAGCAGCTCGTCGAGCTCGTCGCGACTGAAGGCCATGCCCTCGGCCGTGCCCTGCACCTCGATGAAACGGCCGGACTGGGTCATGACCACGTTCATGTCCACCTCGGCGTTGGAGTCCTCCACGTAGGGCAGGTCGAGGATGGGCACGCCCCCCACGATCCCGACCGACACGGCGGCACAGGCCTCGGTCAACGGGTGCTCGGCGATGACCCCGCGCTGGACGTGGCGGGTGAGGGCGTCGTGCAGCGCCAGGTAGCCCCCGTTGATGGAGGCGGTGCGGGTCCCCCCGTCGGCCTGGAGCACGTCGCAGTCGACGATCACCTGACGCTCCCCCAGCACCACCATGTCGCACACGGCGCGCAGCGACCGACCGATGAGTCGTTGGATCTCGTGGGTGCGGCCACCGGGACTGCCCTTGGACACCTCCCGGCGGATGCGCTCGTTGGATGACCCCGGCAGCATCGAGTACTCGGCGGTGACCCAGCCCTTGCCCGAACCCCGCATCCACCGGGGCACGTCGTCGTCGATGGTGGCCGTGCACAGCACCATCGTGTTGCCCGCGGTCACCAGCACCGACCCGGCGGTCTGGGTGGTGAAGTCCCGCTCGAAGCCGATGGGGCGCAACTCGTCGGGCTGGCGGCCGTCGGGCCTCATCGGGTGGTGCTCGGGGAAAGCTGGTTCACGGTGGCGGTCTCCCGACGTCGTAGGTCTGGTTGGTGACGGCGAGCTCGACAGGGGCACCGAACGCGTCGACGGCCTCGGCCCGGTGATCTTCGGGATCGTCGGTGGGCCACAGGTGGGTGAGCATCAATCGTCGCGCACCCACCGAGCGCGCCAGGACGCCGGCCTGGCGCCCGCTCAGGTGCAGCACTCCCTCGCCTTCGCGCGACGCCAGGTGGGTCGACTCACACAGGAGCAGGTCGATGGGCCGGGACGCCTCGGGCCGCCCGGCGAACACCGGCGAGGCCGAGGTGAGCGCGGTGATGGGCCAGCCCGGGCCGGTGTCGGCCGAATACACCAGCAACTCGCCGGCCGGGCCGTCGACCCGCACCGCGAAGCAGGGGACGTAGTGCTCGGTGGGCCCGAAGGTGAAGCACAGGCCGTCCACCACCAGCAGCGAGCCGGCGCCGATGTCGCGCCAGTCCAGCGTCGGGGCCAGTCCGCCGGTCAGCTCCTCGGCCATCTGGCGACCCTCGGGCGTTCCCCACACCTGGAGCCCCTCACGATCCGAGCCGTACTTGACCGCGGTGTGCAGACCGGCCAGGTCGGTCCAGTGGTCCGGGTGGCGATGGGTCAGGACGACCGCGTCGATGGCCGAGAGCGGCACGTGTCGCTGCAGGTTGGCCAGCGTGCCCGGACCCAGGTCCATGACCACCGTGGCCCCGCCGCCGCGCAGCAGGTAGCCGCTGGCCGCGTCCCCGGGACCCGGATAGCTCCCGGAACACCCGAGGACGGTGATCTCGAGGCTCATGGGCGCCCCGGGCCGTCGAGCGGGGGCCGCGAACTGGCGGTCGGATCGGCCCAGACCAGGGCTTCGGCCTGGTCGAGCTCGGGGCCGAGCAGTCGTTGACCCAGCGACTGGAACGATCCCAGGTCGCCGGAGGAGAACCACCGGTGCCGCGGCCCGCCGCCCGCGGCGCCCGGGCTCGACGCGGGTCGGGACCGGCCCAGGGCGGCGGCCAGGGCGAAGGCAGTTTCGTCCGCCGACGACACCAGGACCACGTCGCGACCCATCACGTCGGCGATGGTGCGGGCCAGGTAGGGGTAGTGGGTGCACCCCAGCAGCAACGTGTCGATGCCGGCGTCGTGCATCGGGGCCAGCAGGCGTTCGGCCAGCACGTGGACCTGATCCCCGTCGAAGTCACCCCGCTCCACGAACTCGACGAACCCGGGACACGCCGCGCAGGTGAGCTTGACCTCGTCGGACATGGTGGCCACCACCCGCTGGTACGCCCCCGACGAGATGGTCCCGACGGTGCCGATCACCCCGACATGGCCGCTGGTCGTGGCCGACAACATGGCCCGCACGCCCGGTTCGATCACGCCGATCACCGGCACCCCGAGCTGGTCGCCCAGCTCGTCGAGCGCGGCTGCGGCCGCGGTGTTGCACGCCACCACCAGCACCTTCACCTCGTGCTCGCGCACCAGCCAGGTACCGATCTGCAGGGCGTACTCGCGCACCTCGGCCAGTGGCCGCGGACCGTAGGGGTAGCGGTCGGTGTCGCCCACGTACACCAGCGACTGGTCCGGGAGCAGGTCGATGACGGCCCGGGCCACCGTGAGCCCGCCGAAGCCGCTGTCGAACATGCCGATGGGACGAGGGTCCACCCGGCCAGCGTAGGGCCGCACCCGGGGCCACGGTCAGATGGCCTCAGGCCAGGTTCACCACCGTTCCCAGATAGGGGATGCGCATCAGGGCCGGGGCGTCGATGACCCGGTTGACGGCCTCGGCCGCCGAACAGCCCACGGCGTGCATGGTGGCGGCCAGCGCGCCCACCACCACCGGCGCGGCGAACGAGGTCCCGCTCCACACCGCCCAGCCATCGAAGTCTCCCGGCACGCCGGGGACGGCCTCGCTGACGTCGACGCCGCGGAAGAAGGCGCTGAGCAGATCGACCCCGGGGGCGCAGGCCCGGACCCACGGGCCGTAGTTGGTGAACGGCGCCGGACCCCCCGGGCCCACCGCGCCCACCGACACCACTCCGTCCAGCGCCGCCGGATAGGTGGGCCGGCACGTAGCGTCGTTGCCAGCCGAGGCCACCACCACCACACCCAGCCGCTGGAGGCGCCGGACGGCCCGGGCCAGCAGGTGGGGGTGGTCGAGGACGTAGCCGCCGAAGGACAGGTTCAGGATGGTGCGGGCCGGATCCTCGGGCTCGATGGCGTCGAGGCAGGCGGCGATGGCCACCTCGTCGCCGTCGCCGAAGGTCGAGAGCACGCGGTGGATGGTGATGGCGCAGCCCGGGGCCACCTGATCGACCACCCCGGCCACGAAGGTGCCGTGCCCGGCGGCGGGATCGAGCAGGTGGTCGTCGTTCTCGTCGGGCCGATCCTCGTCCGCCGGGGAAGCGGCATGGATGGGCGAGGGATCGGCCAAAGCCGCCGGCCGGAACGGGTGGGAAGCCAGCCCCGTGTCGAGCACGATCACGTTGGCTGAAGCCCGGTCGTCGCCACGGTGATAGTCCCGGACGAGCTCGGCCATGGGCGTCCCCGGCGGCACTGGGCGAGCGCTGCTGTGCACCGGCACGGTGGCGTACACAGGTGTCGCGTACACCGGCGTCGCATACACAGGCGTCGCATACACCGGCGTCGCGTACACCGGCGTCGCATACACCGGCGTCGCATACACCGGCGTCGCATACACCGGCGTCGCGTACACCGGCGTGGCGTACACCGGGTTGGCGCCGGGACCCGATCCCGAGGCCGGATGGGGCGGGCAACACTCGCACCCGCCCACGTCGTGGGCGAAGTACACGTGGTTGGGATGCGCCCGGTGACCCCGCGCCTGCAGGTCATCGACCAGCCCCAGGGCATCGTCCACACCCGAGACGTGCAAGCTCGCACCCAGGTCGGTCACCGACGCCTCCGCGGCCAGCTCCGTCACCGCGGCCCGACAGGCGTCCCCGGCCCCGGCCACCACCTGGCCCGGGCGGTAGGCGAACGGATCGCTCCCCGCCCGGGACCCGAACCGGACCCGATCGGTCCACGGTCCGGTCGGCCGCTCCCGGCCACCCTGCCCATCGTCGATGTTGCTCACGGTGTTGCCTCCTTGGTCGGACTCGAGTTGGTGGGGTGACGGTCGGGCGGTGCCGTCGGCGTGAACGCCCGGACTGGCTTACGATCCGTCCCGTGGCCGGGACGGCGGGACAGGCGGCGCGGACCCGTCAACGGATTCAGCTGACTCAGCTGGCCGAGTTGGCCGAACGCCGCCACCGCGATCCCGCCCGGGCCCGGGACGAGACCAAACGCCTCCGGCAGGCCACCACCGACCCCGTCGTGGCCGCACGCGCCGCCTGGGTGGTGGGCCTGACCAGCCACGAGCTGCGCGCCAGCGCCGAGGCGGTGGCCAGCTACCAGGAAGCCATCCAGGCCAGCGTGGCCCCGGCCGATCCACCGGAAGGCCAGGCCGACCAGGCCCGGATCGAGACCCTGGCGCTGGCCCGGGCCTCCTTGTCGGTGTCCCTGCTCGGCCTGGGCGACACCGACGGGGCCGAACGGGAGCTGGCCCAGGCCCGCCATCTGACCCCGCCTTCCACGCGGGGACAGGTGGAGATGCTCTACGGCTTCCTGCGCCAGCGGACCGGCCACCTCACCGAGGCCCAGACCATCCTGCGACGGGCGCTGCGACTGTTGACCCAGGTCGACGACCAGTACTCGATCGCCCGCCTGCGGCTGAACCGGGGCGCGCTGCGGGCTTATCAGGGCGACCCGGCCGGGGCGCTCGAGGACCTGGCCCAGAGCGAACGCATCGCCCAGGCCCGGGATCTGCCGTCGCTGGCGGCCATGGCCGCGCACAACATCGCCTTCGCCCAGGGACGTCGGGGCGACCTGCCCGCCGCCCTGGCCGCCCTGGAGCGGGCCGAGGCGGCCTACGCCCGCCTGGAAGACGCCCAGCTGGGCAACGCCGTCCTGCTCGCCGACCGCTGCGACGTCCTGCTGCTGGCCGGCCTGGCCAACGAGGCGGTGTCGACGGCCCGAGCCGCCCTGGCCGCGGTGGCGGCCAGCGGCGACCAGAGCCATCTGAACGAGACCCGCCTGCTGGCCGCGAGAGCCCTGTTGGCCCACGGCCAGTACGGCGAAGCGGCCCGTGAGGCGCAGGTGGCGGCCGACCAGTTCGACCTCACCCAACGTCGACCCTGGGCCGCCCAGGCTCGCTACGTCGGCATCCAGGCCGAGGTGCTGGCCTCCCAGGACGACGATCGCCCGCCCGGGGACCTCTTGGGTCGCAGCCAGGACCTGGCCCTGGAGCTCGAACGCCAGGGCTGGCCCATCGAGGCGGTCCACGTGCGTACCTTCGTGGGCCGCCTGGCACTGGCCCTGGGACGTCCCGCCGTTGCCCGGCGCGAGCTGACCGACGCCGCCGCCGCCCGCCGCCGTGGACCGGCCGAGCAGCGGGCCCAGGCCTGGCACGCCGCCGCGCTGCTCCACCTGGCCGACGGTGACCCCACCGCGGCCCGACGGGCGTTGGTGGCCGGTCTGGGCGTCATCGACCGCTATCGCGCCACGCTGGGCGCCACCGAGCTGCGCACCGGCGCGGCGGGCCACGGCAGCGAGCTGACCCGCCTGGGCACCCGTCTGGCCCTGGCCGACGGGCGGCCGGCGCCGCTGCTGGAGTGGGCCGAACGGGGACGGGCCCGGGCCCTGACCCGGCCCCGGGTGCGCCCACCCGACGACGCCCGGCTGGCCGCCGACCTCACCGCCCTGCGCCAGGTCGACACCGAGTTGCGCGAGACCATCGGCCAGACCGGCGATCCGGACGACCCGGCCGACGACGAGACCGTGGCGTTGCGCCGGCAGGCCCGCGCCCTGGAGGACACCATCCGGCACCGGACCCGCCAGGCACGCGACCTCGGCACCGACGGTTCCGCGGATCAGCACCGCTCGGCCCGATTGGACCTGCCTCGACTGCGACGGACGGTGGGCCCCCGGGCCCTCATCGAGTATGTCGAGCTCGACGGTGAGCTGCACGCCATCACGCTGCACCGGGGTCGCCTGGCCCATCACCCCTTGGGTCCGGCTGTGGAGGTGGAGCGCGAGCGGGACTATCTGCTCTTCGCCCTGCGCCGATGGCTGGCGGTGCCGTCGAACCGGTCGTCGGGGGCCCGCCGCCGACGTCGGGTCGATCCGGTCCCATCGGCCGTCTCGCAGAGCGCGGCCCGGCTGGACGAGCTGTTGGTGGCCCCGCTCCTGGCGTCGGTGGGGTCCGCCCAGGAGGTACCCGGCGTCATCGTGGTGCCCACCGGCTCGCTGTACGGGGTGGCCTGGTCGGCGCTGCCCAGCTTGGCCGGGCGGCCCACCACCGTGGCCCCCAGCGCGGCGGTGTGGATGGCCGCGACGGTTGCTTCGGCCACCGCTGGCTCGGGCGGGAGCCGGACCGCGCTGATCGCGGGACCCGACCTGCCCGGGGCCCGGGCCGAGGTGCGTCGCCTGGCCCACCTCTACCCCGGCGCCGAGGTGCTGGTCGGTCGGGCGGCCACCGTCGAGGCCGTGCTGGGCGCCATCGAACGAGCCGAGGTGGTGCACCTGGCGGCCCACGGCACCTTCCGGGCCGACAGCCCGCTCTTCTCGTCGGTGCGACTGGCCGACGGTCCGCTCACCGTCTACGACCTCGAGCGGGTGCGTCAGGCCCCCCGCCTGGTCGTGTTGTCTGCCTGTGAGGCCGCCACCGTGGCCGTCCGATCCGGCGACGAGCTGCTGGGCACCGCGGCCACGCTCATCGGCATGGGGGTGCGCGACGTCATCGCGCCCGTCACCGCCGTCCCTGACGATGCCACCCGCTCCCTCATGGTGGCGCTGCACCACCAGCTGGCCGCCGGCCGGGCGCCGGCCGCGGCCCTGGCTCGGGCGGCGGTGGACGAACCGGGGTTGGGGGCCGCCACCTTCGTGTGCGTGGGCGGCGATGACGCAGCCCTCAGCGCACGATGACCGGGGTCACCAGCGAGACCCCGGACGCCCGAACGCGCAGACGGCACCATCCCTGACCCAGGGCCAGCCGGAACCGTCCCAACTCGTCGCTGCGGGTCCCGGCCACGGCACCTGGTCCCTCGCTCTCGACCTCGACCACCGAAGCGGGCGAGACCGCACCCAGGAGGGTCTCACCATCGGCCGCCAGCTCGATCTCCAGGCTGAGGTGGGCGGTGGTGAAGCTGAGCTGTCGCGGCGCCGGACCGTCGTGGCGGACGAGCGGACCGGCATCGAGCAGGGAGTCGACCACCAGCGTGGCCAGCTCGTCGTTGATCCGGCCCAGCCCGCCGGCGGCGATGGCGGCCTCGACCGCGTCGGGGGGCACCGGATCGAGGCGATCCAGGGCGCGCCCCAGCTCGGCCAGAAGGGCGTCGTCGTCGTGCAGGTCGCCGGGCTCGCTCATCGAACCGTCCCTTCCACGAAGGCGCTCAGCTCCGCACTGTGGCGCAGCCGGTCGAGGCAGCGCTGACGGGACGGGCCGATGCTGCCCCGGGGCATGTCCAGGACCACCGCGATCTCGTCGTAGGACAGGGCCGGATCGGCGGTGAGCAGTTCCAGCAGCTGGCGACACGCGGGCGCCAGGCGATTCAGCGCTCGCCGCAGCGCATCCACCAGCTCGGTGTCCAACAGGCTCTGCTCGACGGCGTCGGCGTCGGCGTCATCGTCGCCGATCGCGTCACGGGGCTCGGTGCGCTGACGGGCCCGAACCAGGGTGAGGGCCTCGTTGCGGGTGGTGGTGGCGATCCAGCCCGGCAGCTTGTGCGGTTCGCGGATGGTGTCGAGTCGCTCGAAGAGCCGGAAGAAGGCGGCCGCGAACACGTCCTTGCGGTCCTCCGAGGAGAGCCCGAAGCCGCTGACCGCTCGCCACACCACCCCTTGCAACCCGTCCACGATCTGGCGCCAGGCCTCGCCGTCACCGCCGCGGGCCCGGTCCACGAGCTCAGAGAAGTCGGGCCGCATGGCCGGGAGTCTAGGGGCGGTGTCGATGTCCATACGGAGGCCTGTCGAGATGTGGGGACCGCGAAACAGAGCAACCTCGGGCCGGGTGGATACAGGCCCGCGGGAAATCTTGGGAAATCACCAGAAATCCGTATCCGGCCACCCGCGGCTGACTCTGTCTGGCATACCAGCGACCGTGGTGGGCCTGGTAGCCGATTGGCCCCGTTCCCGGAGCCGCCCCCTGGAGCCGGGAACGGCCAGTCGGCAGATCCCTCTCTTCGGAGGGAGCGCCCGCGGGGCTGGCGGAGAGCCCCGCGGTGCGCAGGGACCGACCGCTCTCCGCCGGTGCGGCGAAGGTCTGATCAGAAGTAGATGATCTTCTCGGCCCGCGACACGACCTCGTCGATGTCGTCGGTCCAGGCGCCGGTGGAGAGGTACTTCCAGCCGTAGTCGCACACGATGAACACGATGGTGCCCGCCTCGATGTCGCCGGCCACCCGCACCGACCCCGCCATGGCCGCGCCGGCGGAGATGCCCGAGAAGATGCCGACCTCACCCAGCCGCCGCGTCCACTCGATCGACTCGCGGGGACGCACCACCCGCTTGCGGTCGAGCAGCTCAGGGCCGCCCCACTTCTCGTACACCGGCGGGATGTAGCCCTCGTCCAGGTTGCGCAGCCCTTCGACCTTCTCGCCCAGCGGTGGCTCCACCGCGATGACCTGGATGGCCGGGTTCTGCTCCTTGAGGAAGGTCCCCACCCCCATGAGGGTGCCGCTGGTGCCCAACCCGGCCACGAAGTGGGTGATCTCGGGGCAGTCGCGCCAGATCTCGGGTCCGGTGGTGCGGTAGTGGGCCCGGGGGTTGGCCTCGTTGGCGTACTGGTACAGGAAGGCCCAGTCCGGGTGCTCGGCGGCCAGGGCCTGGGCCATGCGCACCGCGCCGTTGGAACCCTCCGCGCCGGGCGAGGAGATGATCTCGGCCCCCCAGACCTCGAGCAGCTGGCGACGCTCCACCGACACGTTCTCGGGGAGCACGATCTTGATCGGGTAGCCCTTGATCTTGGCGATCATGGCCATGGCGATGCCGGTGTTGCCCGACGACGGCTCGATCAAGGTCTTGCCCGGGGTCAGCGTGCCGTCGGCCTCGGCCTCGGCGATCATCTGGAGGGCGATGCGGTCCTTCACCGAGCCCGCCGGGTTCTGGCCTTCCATCTTGGCCAGGATGCGCACCTTCGGGTTCGGGCTGAGGGAGCTGACGTCCACCATCGGCGTGTTGCCGATCAGATCGAGCACAGACGAGGCGACAGGCATCGGTCAGGACTCCGCGGGGATTGTTGAGTTGAGCGGTAAGGATTCTACCTGTCGACCGGGTTCTTTTGGAGCGGCGTCGACGACGACCTGTCGGTACAGCGACACCTGGCGCTGGGCCACCGACGTCCAGCCGTAGTGCTGGGCCCGACGGGTCCCGGCCACGGCCAGGCGAGCCCGCGCCGCAGGGTCGTCGCGCAGCGCGCCCAGAGCCTGAGCCAGACCAGCCACGTCACCCGGCTCGACCAACCAGGCCGCCTGGCCCACCACCTCGGGCAGGGCGCCCGTGCGCGATGCCACTACGGCCACGCCCGAGGCCATGGCCTCCACCGCCACCCGACCGAACTGCTCGACCCACGCCGGGGTCTGAAGCGACGGCACCACCACCACGTCCAGTCGCCGGTAGGTGGCCGGAAGCGCATCGGGGTCCGAGTGGCCGACCAGCGCGACCCGGTGATCGACGCCGCCGCGCTCGATGGCTCGCTCGATGCTGGACCGGGATGGCCCGTCACCCACGATCTCGAGCACCACCCCGGGGGTGGCCGCCACGGCCGCCACCAGCACCTCCACCCCCTTGTGGGGCTCGAGGCGACCCACGTAGCCGATCCGGAGATCGGCGACGGGCACGCTGGGGGTAGCGGTGGCGCGCTCGTCGCCACCCGGTTCGGGCGCGAAGCGCTCGACGTCGACTCCGAGTCCGAGATCGGCGATCCTGCCGGCGAAGCCCTTGTGGCGAAGGATGCGCCCGGCCTGCTGGTTGCAGGTGTGGATGCCCGCCGCCCGACGCAGCGTGGCCCGCTCGATCCAGCGGAACGGCACGGGGAACCGCTTGTGGATGTTCTGGGCCGAGTACAGGCACATCGGTGCGCCGCGCCCGGCCAGGCGGGCCAGCACCATCACTTCGGCCGCGGCCAGGCTGGCGGGCTCCTCGTGCACATCGATGAGGTCGACGGGACGGGCGCGCAACGCCCGCCACAGGGGCCGGGGGTCGTACACGAACCGGTAGGGATGGCGACCCAGCGTCCGCGCCGAGACCACGAAGGCGTCGTCACCGGCCACGAGGGCGACGTCTCCACCCCCTTCGTTCCAGCGACGAGCGCTCACCAACACGACGTCCACCCCGAGCGCCCGCAGGGCTCGGTCTCGCCCGCGCCACTCGCCCACCACGCCCGAGTGGTAGACGCGCAGCACAGCCAGCCCGGCGGGTGCGGACCCGTCCCGGCTCACCCGGCGAAGGCCAGGACGCGGACCGGGCGGTCCGCGTCGGCCTGCTGCTCGTCGCCCACCACCAACCCCACGATCAGGAACGGCAGGGTGCCGGGGCCGGCCACCCAGAACACGTCCACCGAGGCCTGCAGGATGTGGGCCACCACCGCCAGGTACCCAGCTTCACCCAGGTCGCTCGAGGACCGCCGCATGGCGGCCACGATCACCCACAGCAGCACGACCATCCCCAACAAGCCCACCAGCCCGGCCTCGGACAGCTCGTCGATGACCAGATCGTGGGGCACCCCATAGGTGGAATCGGGCGCGAAGAACCACTTGAGGCCGGCCCCGAAGACCAGGTTCGGCTCCCACTTCTGCTGGATGGCGTAGCTGTAGGTGTCGAGCCTCGTGTTCACGCTGTTGAACTTCTCGGTCGTGGGGTTGAGGTCGCGGTCCTGGTACGTGACCACGCTGATGGCGATGAGGACCACGCTGGCCACGATCAGCAGCGGAGCCAGGCGGGTGATGCGGCTGACGGTCCCGAGCCGGCGTTGGCGCATCAGGTGCAGAGCGAAGACCACCACCAGCGCCAGTGCCGCGCCCCGCGATTCACTGGCGGCCAGACCCACCAGCAGGGTCACCGACGCCACACTGATCCAGAACCGTCGCCAACCGAGGCGGTGGGGCACGGTCAGCAGCACCACCAAGCCCATCACGACGAGGTCGCCGGCCGCGTTCTTCTGGATGCCGAAGGGGTAGGCGGGTTGCAGGTGATGGGCCAGGGTGTCGAGGGCGGCGGCCAACGAGATGACCCCGCAGGTGAGCACGAGCACACGTAGGGCCAGGCGGACCTGGCCCAACTGGGCGACGGCCGAGCCGATGAGCATGGCCCCGGCCACCAACGACACCTGGTGGACCACCTCGACGGCCGAGCGCTGGGCCGGGTGGGCCACCACGGTCAGGGCCAGCAGGGCGGCGTAGGCCGCGGTGGCCACGAGGATCCGGCGCAGTACGGGGCTGCGCCACGGCACGAAGGGCAAGGCGGCCAGGATGCCCAGGATGGTCAGGGCGTCGGTGACGCTCATGTCCACCGAGGCGGGGCCCACCCGCCAGTAGGCGAAGGTGCCGGGGAACACCCCGATCAGCAGCACCAGCGGGGCGACCAGGATGATGGCCAGACCGCCCAGACCGCCGACCAGTCCCAGGGCCACCGCGGGTTCGCTGGCCGCCAGCGTGGCGACGACCAACTGGGCCGCGGCAACGGGAGCCGCCACCAGAAATCGCCTCACAATGATCCCTGGTTGGCCGACAGGCTCCAAGTATACATATGACTAAATATGCCCCCAGTCGGAGAGTACCCCCGTACCTCCGTTAGCTGGCCCACGGCCCCGACTGGAGGGGTGGGCGGGTCCCCCCACATGAGCCGTCGTCTGCACATCCGACACCTCGTCCGATCCAGCGGTTTCGCTGGCGTTGAACGATACCTGACCTATGTGGCCCCGGAGTTGGCCCGGCGCGGCCATCAGGTGTCGGTGCTGGGTGGCCAACCC
Organism: uncultured Microthrixaceae bacterium; assembly: GCA_963740985.1. Classification (GTDB taxonomy): domain Bacteria; phylum Actinomycetota; class Acidimicrobiia; order Acidimicrobiales; family Acidimicrobilacustridaceae; genus UBA4742. The sequence continues at coordinate 4,623,825 of CAVUGJ010000002.1, read as the reverse complement.
GCCTTGATGCGGGCCGCCCTGGACGACACCGAGGTCACCTACCTGCCCGCCGACACCCTCCTCGAGATCGGCCGTCAGGCCATGGCCGGCCCTCGACCCGACGTCCTGCACACCCACATGACCGCGGCCGACATCGCCACCATCGGCCCGGCCGCGCTGATGCGTCGACCCGTGGTCAGCACGCTGCACTTCGCCGGCGGACGGGGCCATTCGCCTCTCACCCGCCTGGCCTACCGCAGCCTGCGTGCCGGGTTGGGCGTCGAGGTGGCGGTCAGCGACTACGTGGCCCTGACCGCGCCGGGCAACCCCCGGGTGGTCACGATGGGCATCCCCGCCCCGACCCCCGTGGCCACCGAGGACGTCGCCGTCCGGGAGCCCATCGTGTTGGTGGCCCAACGCCTCGAGCTGGAGAAGGCCACCGACGTGGCCCTCCAGGCCTGGGAGCGCTCGGGTTTGCCCGCGCTGGGCTGGCGCCTGGTGGTGGCCGGAAGCGGGGCCCAGGGGGCGCAGCTCGAAGCACTGGCCGAGCAACTGGGCGTAGCCGACTCGATCGACTTCGTGGGCCACGATCCCGACGTCCTGGCCCGGATGGCCACGGCCTCCATCCTGTTGGCCCCCCGCCCCGACGAGGCCTTCGGTCTGACCGTGGTCGAGGCCATGGCCGCCGGTCTGCCGGTGGTGGCCGCGGCCGGGGGCGGCCACCTGGAGACCCTGGGCCCGGTCACGCCCGAGACGCTGTTCGTACCTGGCGACGTGGAGGGAGCGGCCACCCGGCTTCGCATCCTGGCCCTGGATCCGACCCGTCGGGCCGCGGCCTCCCGCCGGCTGCAGGAGCGCTTCGAGGCGCAGTTCCGCATCGAGCGCCACGTGGACGATCTCGAGGCGCTCTACCTGGACACGGTCTCCCAGGGCCGGCGACCGCGTCTCCTCGGGCGCGCCCGGAAGGGGCGCGGCACCCCGGCACGCGACGGCGTCGCTTCGTCCACCTCGACAGACACCCCGACGCGACCGTCGGTGGCCATCGCGCATGACTACCTGACCCAGCGCGGCGGTGCCGAACGGGTGGTGCTGGCGCTTCACGACACCTTCCCCGAGGCGGCCATCCATACCACCGTCCACGAACAGGCTCGCACCTTCAGCTCGTTCGGCGAGGCGCGGGTCATCACCAGCCCCTTGCAGCGCCTGGGGACGTTGCGGCGCAACCCGCGCCTGGCCCTGCCCGTGCTGGCCCCGGTGGTCAGTCGCATGCACGTCGACGCCGACGTCACGGTCTGCAGCACACCCGGATGGGCTCACGGCATGCGCACCAGCGGCGCCAAGGTCCTCTACGTCCACAACACCGCCCGTTGGCTCTACCAGTCCGAGGAGTACCTCGACGGCATGCCGTTCTGGTACCGACTGGGTCTGGCTCCGTTCGCGGCGCCGTTGCGACGGTGGGACCGGCGCAACGCCGCGGCCGCCGACGTGATCCTGGTCAACTCGGCGGTGACCCGCGATCGGGTGCGTCGCCACTGGGGGCGCGAGTCCGAGATCGTGCACCCGCCCCCCGGACTGAACCGGGCCGGGCACCACGTCCCGGTTCCCGGCCTCGAGCCAGGCTTCCTGCTGACGGTGTCGCGGCTGCTCCCCTACAAGCGCATCGACGCCGTGCTGGGTGGCGTCGAGCTGCTCAACCAGGGCGCTGGCGCGGCCAGGCCCACCCGCCTGGTGGTGGTGGGCCGCGGACCTGACCGAGCCCGCCTCGACGCCTTCGCCCCGGCAGGCACCGTGTGGCTCGAAGAGGTGCGCGACGACCAGTTGCGATGGCTCTACGCCAACGCCGAGGCCCTGGTCACCGCGGCCCACGACGACTTCGGGCTGACCCCCCTCGAGGCCATGCAGTTCGGGACGCCGGTGGTGGCCGTGCGCGAGGGCGGCTTCCCCGAGACGGTGGTCGAAGGCGAGACGGGCGTGCTGTTCGACGGGACCCGACCGGCCGACGTGTGCCGGGGCCTGCTGCAGCTGCGCTCCCGCTCGTGGGATCGGACCATCATCGAGGCTCGGGCCGCCCTGTTCTCGGCCGAGGCCTTCGCGGCCCGCATCCAGGCCGTGGTGGCCGACGTAGCCGGAGTGGAGGCCGAATCGCTTCCCTGCCCGGTGGTGCCCCTGCGCCGCGCCGGGCACCGAGCGAGCTTGGTCGGACGATCCATCGCCGTGGGCCGACGTCGACCCGCGGCCGACGGCGACCGCGGGCTGAGACCCGACCGAGCCGACTGGGCTAGTAGGCGCCTGAAGCGGTGAGCACAGTCTTGGCCGTCTTCACCAAGATGGCCATGTCGAGCGCCAGGGACCAGTTCTCCACGTAATACAGGTCGATGCGCACCGCTTCGGTCCACGACAGCTCGGCCCGACCGCTCACCTGCCAGAGACCGGTGATGCCGGGCTTGACCATCAGGCGACGCCCGATGTCGCCGCCGTACTTGGCCACCTCGCTGGGCAGCGGTGGTCGAGGGCCGACCATGGCCATGTCCCCGCGCACCACGTTCCACAGCTGCGGCAGCTCGTCGAGCGAGTAGCGCCGTAGCCACCGACCGAGGGGGGTGACCCGGGGATCGCGTCGGATCTTGAACAGCGGGCCGTCGCCCTCGTTGAGCTCGAGCAGCTTGGAGCGCTGGCGGTCAGCGTCCTCCACCATGGAGCGGAACTTGAGCATCTCGAAGGTCATGCCGTCGCGACCCACCCGGACCTGGCGGAACAGCACCGGCCCGCGGCTGGTCAGCTTGATCAGCAGGGCCAGGATCAACAGGATAGGCAGGGTCACGACCAGGATGACCAGCGCCAGCACCCGCTCGGTGACCGACTTGATGACCCGGGCCGGGCCAGTGGTGCGGGGCTCCTCCACCAGCAGCATGGGCAGCCCGCCCGCCGGACGCGACACGATGCGGGGCCCGGCGATGTCGACCAGGTCGGGGGCCATCAGCAGCTGGATGCCGGTGCCGTGCAGGCGCCAGGCCAGCGACCGCAGCGACTCGGAGTGGAACAGCCCGTGGCCGGTGACGGCGATGGCGTCCACCTCCATGGCGTCGAGATCGGTGATCAGCTGGTCGGGCTCGCCCCGCACGGGCGGGAACTCCGAGGCGGTGGTGAGCGGATCGTCACGGGTGCTGTCGGGCAGGTACGCGCCGACCACCTGGTATCCGGCGTGGGTGAGGCGCTTCAGATGGGCATCGAGGTGGGCCACCGACGCGGCATCGCCCACCACCACGATCTGACGGAGAGCCTCGCCACGCAGACGCCGTCGGTGCAGGGACTTGCGCACCACCCAACGGTTGAACACGCCGAACACCACCAGGGCGGGGAAGAACACCGCGATGAGGCTGCGGGACAGGTCGATGTTGAACAGGAACGACACCGCGCACACCACGGTCAGCAGGCCGGCGGCCATGCTGGCCACCTTCGAGTACTCGACGGCCCCGTCACCCAGCAGGGACGGGTCGTAGGCGCCGCCCACGGCCAGGAACAACAGCCACACCGGAACGGCCAGGATGGCCAGGACCAGGTAGGGAACCTCGGTCGAGCCGACGGTGATGGAGGTGCCACCGGTCTGGTTGCGCAACGCCCACGACACCAGGCTGGCCAGGAGCACAGCCAGCGCGTCGGCCAGCACCACCGCGCCCAGCAGTCGCCGCTCCCATTGGCGCCGGGGCGGCGGCGGGGCGTCGGACGCCAGGGCGGACAGACCCAGGTCGAGCGAGGACAGGTCTTGGTGGCCGGCGCCATCCTGGGCACCCTCACCTCGGTCGTCGACCCGCGGCGGGTTCAGCGACACGATCTCATCCGTCTGGCTGAGGTGGGTGCCATGCCGGGGTTCGATCTGCTCGAGCAACGCAGCGCCTTCTGAGGGATCGGGAGTCTCGTCAGGGGTGGACCGTTCGCAATGTGCCCGCCCGGCGGCCCATCACACCCTCCCCAGATGGACCTGCCACGACCCGTTCACCGTAGCAAAGTCCCATCTCGAACGGGGATGGTGGGCATCGCGGTTGGGGCGGACCTAGCTCAAGTCCCCCCCGACGACGGGGGCGCAGCCGGTGGGGTCGGGGTCGTAGGAGCTCCCGTGACCGGGGTCGTCGGAGCCGACGCATCGGCCACCGGCGTCGTGGCTCGGCCGTTGCGGGCGGCCAGTGGCGGCGCCGGCGGTGCGGTCGACGGCGGAGTCGGAGCTCCCGGTCGCTCCACGGGCGTTCGGGAGGCGTCGAGGTAGCCGTAGCCGTAGCTGTCGCCATAGCCGTAGTAGCTGTCCATCTCGGAGTCCTCGCACCCGTTGAACACCACCCCCAGGACCTCGGCCCGGAAGCGGTTCAACACGATCGACGCACGCTGAGCCGGCCCGGTGCGCGTCTGGCCGGCACGCAGCACCATCACCACCGCGTCAGCCACCCCCAGCAGGTCGCTGGCGTCGTTGGTGGTCAGCATCGGCGGGGTGTCCAGCAGGAGCAGGTCGAACTGGCTGCGGAACTCGGCCACCGCCTGGCGCAGCCGGGTCACGGCGTCGGCCGGACTGTCGATGCTGCGGGGAGCCGCCAGGAACGAGACCCCCTCCAGGCGGGTGGGCACCGGGAGGCCCGGCTCGACCAGGTTCAGGCTGGGAGCCAGGTAGCGCGACACGGCCGGCTTGCGGAAGTCGCAGTCGATGACCAGCGTGCGCAGGCCGTTGTCGCCGAGCACCGCGGCCAGGCTGGCCACCGTGGTCGTCTTGCCTTCGCCCGGGTTGGGCGAGGTCACCATGACCACCGGCGCGAAGACCCGACCGGTGCCCTGGTCGTCGTCGGGCCGGCTCACGTGGTCCAGTCCGAACAGGATGGCAGTGCGGGCGGCCCGGTAGCGTTCCGCGGCCCGCGAACCCGGTGCGTCCACCGCCGGGATGGAGTGGTCACGCGCCTGCTGGCGGGTCAGCTTGGGGATCTCGGCGATGACCGGGAAGCCCGTGATGGCCTCGACCCGGTCACGTCGGCGGAGACGGTCGTCCCAGGCCTCGACCAGGAAGGCGGTGGCGACGCCCATCACCAGTCCGGCGGTCGCCCCGATGGCCAGTCGCAGCTTCTTCGACACGGGCGGAGCCGTGCTCAGGTCGGTCTCGTCGAAGGTCGGCGGGGCGGCGGCGACCCCGTTGATGGCCCCTCGGCTGTTGATGTTCTGGCTGAGGCGGTACTGGTAGGCCCGACCGCTGATCTGCACCGGGGTGGCCGGCGCGGCGGTGGACATCCCGGCGGTGGGGAACCCCGCGGTGAGGAGCGCCTGGTACTGGTCGTACTCGACGCGGTACTGGTTCACCGTCGACTCGATCTGGGCGTTGATCAGGTCGGGGTTGGCGCCCTTCTCGGTGAGCGAGGCCTCGAGGGCGCTCTGCTGGCTCTGGAGGTCGTCGACCTTCTTCTTGGCCGTGCCGACATCCTGGGTGTACTGCGTGCGGGTCTCGGACAGGACGTACTCGTTGAGGGCGGTGGCGGCCACGTTGGCCATCTGCACCGCCTTCTTGGGATCGGTGGAGATGGCGGTCACGTCCACCGCCTGCACGTCGCTGCGGGGACTGGCGGCCAGCTGGTTGTTGACCACGTCGGCGGTCACGTCCAGCTTCTTGGCCACCTCGTTGGTCACCGCCGCCGAGCGCAGCAGGAAGGCCGCCTGCTGGAGGTTGATCTGCGACGAGTTGTCGCCGGCGCTGGAGTTCGACGTGGGGGCGAGCAGGGTGTTGGTGGCCTTGTAGTAGCTGACCGGGTCGTGGCTCACGTGCACGAACAGCGTGGAGACGAACCCGCCCACCAGTCCGACCACCAGACCCAGCACGATCCAGTAGTAGCGGCGCCGCAGCACCCCGACGTAGTGACGCAGGACGTTGGGATCCCCGTCCGCCGTCGGCCCGGGCTGAGGCCGGGCAGGGCGCTGGTCGCGATCGGGGGTGGGGTCAGGGATGCTCAACCAGTCGATCCTCAGAGAAGTGACAGGCGAGTCTACGGCCTGGAGGGGCCGATCGACATGCACCAGTGGGCCCATTCCCGGCTCGAGGGGCTCAGGTCAGCGATCCTCCAGGGCGACGGGCTCCTCGGCGATGGCCCCGTCCACGATGCGGTAGCTGCGCAGGACGGGCGCCTCGCGCTTGAGCGACACGATGACGTAGTGCCAACTCGGATCCGGGGCCTGGGCCACGTCGGTGGGCGAGGGGTACGCCTCGGTGTGGGTGTGGCTGTGGACGACGCCCAGGATCTCCAGGCCACGATCCTCCGCGTCACGGTCGGCTCGCAGGTGATCGCGTCCGTCGACGGTGTAGACCCGGCTCGATTCGGCCGTGTTGGCGCAGGGGTAGAACACGTCCACCCGGCCGTCGGGGACGGCGCCCACACCGGCCCGTCCACCGAGCAGGCCGCAGGCCTCGTCCGGGAGCCCCTCATAGGCGTGGCCGATGATCTCCAGGTAGTTCCGGCGGCTCAGGCGCAACATCGGCGTCGAGGCTACCGGGCCGTCGGCCACCCCGAGGCGTGCGCCCCGGTAGCCTCGAAGGCCCTATGGCCTCCAAGTCGAACAAGCCGAACGGACCGCGGGCGGTGGCCACCAACCGCCAGGCTCGGCGCGACTACGAGATCCTCGACACCTACGAGGCCGGCATCGCCCTGCAGGGCAGCGAGGTCAAGTCGCTGCGGGAGGGCAACGTGCAGTTGGCCGAGAGCTTCGCCCGCATCGACAGCGGTGAGATCTGGCTGATGGGGCTGCAGATCGCGGCCTACAGCCACTCGGGCCAGGCGGACGGCCACCAACTCGACCGCCAGCGCAAGCTGCTCCTGCACCGCAATGAGATCGACCGCATCCGGGCCCGCCTCGACCAGGAGCGCCTCACCCTGGTTCCCCTCTCGCTGTACTTCAAGGAGGGGCGAGCCAAGGTCGAGCTGGGCGTCGGCCGCGGTCGACGGGAGTACGACAAGCGCCAGGTCATCGCCAAGCGCGACGCCGATCGCGACGCGGCCAAGGCCATGTCCGATGCCCGCCGCCGACAGAGCGCGGCGGCCGCATCCGACGGGTGAGCCCTCCGCGCCCGGATGGCGACGGCATGCCGCCAGGTCGAAATGGGAGCCGGGTGTCGCACCGTGCCAGTAGGCTGGGTCTCCCCTTCGGGGAACACAACTGAATCCATTCCAGGGGCTGATCGGTTTCGACGTTGGGACCGGGAGCCGCATCGTGCGACCGGAGTTGCTCAGACTCCTGAAACGGGGCACCCAAAGAACCGCCGATGGCGAGTTCGCTCTCGCAGCCTGACCTAGTCAGACGGTAGAGAGTCACTGCGACCAGCAATGGCACGCGGGGCCTGTCCACTGCCGCCCGGCAACAGAAGCAGTGGAGGACCGCAGGGAGAGACCGCTGACGGCGTGAAAGACCGCTGACATCTGGGAAAGACCAGGCGGTGAGCGCAAGCTCCACTGACCCGGCGGTACGGCAGCCGCAAGGCCGTGATCCGGGAATGGTCGTAGCACGGGTGGTGACCACTTGACGGACGAGGGTTCGATTCCCTCCAGCTCCACTCTCCCGGCCGGCCCGAAAGGGCTGGTCGGGTCAGGGCGAGTAGATGAACTCGAGCTGGATGTTGTCGGGATCGCGGAAGACCAGAGTCGAGAAGGGCACCGGGTCGGCGATGTTGCGGATGCCGGAGTGCTCGACGCCGAGGCCGTCGAGCTTGGCCACCCAGGCGTCGAGGCTCTCCCGCGACGGCACCTTGAAGCCGATGTGGTCCAGTCCGGTCCGGGTCTCGTCGAAGGCCTCGCCCTGGTTCGCTGTGTTGTGGTGCAGGCCGATCCCCAGCCCCGAGACGGGGTCGATCATCATCACCGCGTAGCCGGTGTCCTCGCGCTCGTAGTGGGCGAAGGTGACCGGCACCCGAATCATCGAGAAGACCCGCTCGTACCAGGCCGCGCTGGCCTCTACATCGCTCACGGTGGGTGAGAAGTGGTGGATGCCCGTGATGGCCGGTTCGGTGGCGTCGCTCATGGCGGCACGGTAGCCCGCCGACCCGAGGGGCTACGGTCCGCCCATGGGCCCGCTCACCGACAAGACCGCCATCGTGACCGGCGCCGGATCCGGCATCGGACGGGTGGCTACGGAGCTCTTCATGACCGAGGGGGCGATGGTGGTCGCGGTCGACGCCGACGAGGCGCTGGCCGCCGAGGTCGCGGCCACGCTGGGTTGTCGAGCCGTGGTGGGCAGCGTCGATGACCCCGAGCTGTGGGATCGGGCCGTGGCCGCGGCCCACGAGCTGGGGGGTGGGCTCGACGTGGCCTACCTGAACGCGGGGCGCTACGGCTGGACCGGGCCGATCGACGAGCTCCCGATCGATCTCTACCGCCAGACCCTGGGCGCCAACATCGACGGCGTGGTGCTGGGCACCCGGGCCGTGGTTCCGGCTATGCGGGCGCGAGGCGGTGGCGCGATCGTGGCCACGGCCTCGATCGCCGGGCTGGTGGCCTTCGCCCCCAACCCGATCTACACCTTGACCAAGCACGCGGTGGTGGGCTTCGTCCAGGCCACGGCCCCGAACCTGGTTGGCGACCGCATCAGCCTCGACGCGGTCTGCCCGAGCGTGGTCGACACCCCCATGACCGTCGAGGCCATGGGCGGTGGCGACCCGGCCGCGCTCGGCTTCGCCCTCATCGATCCCGCCACCATCGCCCGCACCGCGCTGGAACTGGCCACCACCGACGGCACCGGGCGCTGCGTGGCCGTGCGGGCCGACATGGAGCCGTTCGTCTGGCGGTTCCCCAGCTACTCCAATCGCCTCGAGCCGTAGCGACGGGTCCGACCCTCGTTCAGACCATCGACAGATTGTGGCTCCGGCGCTACGGTCGGACCGAGTGCGACATCGTCGACCGACCAGCTGCGCTGGGGTGTGGTCGACAGGCTGGCGGTGGGGACGCACCTGATCTGGGGGTTGTGCCATGCGCAAGGTCTTGTCCCTGCTCGCCTCAGTCGTGGTGGTGCTGCCGCTGGTCGGGGTCCTCAGCGCCGGCCCGGCCCAGGCCAGCGGCGGGAGCCCGGCCACCCAGCCGCTGGTGCTGGTCCATGATCTGAACTGGCCCGACGTCAACGGCCTGTCGACGGCGTCTGCGGTGAACGCCACCGGGGTCGTCGTCGGGACGGCACTGACCAGCGAGGCGCAGTTCGGCTACCTCACTGATCCTTCGAACACCAATGTGAGCGAACTCAACTCGCTGGACGGTCCGTTCGGGATGACGGAGGCCCCGTTGGCATCGGCGTACGCGGTCAACAACGCCGGTGTGGCCGTGGGTGCCGCCTCCATCGGGGCGCAATTCGGTGGCGGTTCCGGACCGACCTTGGCCGCCGTGTGGGCGACGGGAGGCGAGCCCGCCAGCCTGGGAACAATCGGCAACCGGACCTGCGTCGTGATCGAACCCTTCGACCTGAACTGTGACAACTCGTCGGCCAATGGCATCAACAACACTGGTACCGCGATCGGGGTGAGCGACCGCGATGACGGCAGCGGCGGTCGGATCCATCACGCCTTCTCGGACACGTTGGCCACCCTGACCATGACCGACCTGGGCACGCTGCCCGGTGGGACCAACTCCGATGCCCTGGGCGTGAACGACACCGGGTTCGTGGTCGGCAGCAGCGAGACCACCGACGGCGGAGCCGGCTTGACCACACATGCCTTCGCCGCCCTGTTGCCCTTCTCCACCTCCTTCATGCTCGACCTCGGCACCCTGCCGGGGGGAACCACCTCGTCTGCCACCGCCATCAACGCTCACGACCTGGTGGTGGGCAACAGCACGGTCACCGGCGGAGCCACCCATCCCTTCACCTACGACATGGCCAGCCACACCATGACCGATCTGGGCTTGCCTCCCGGGGCCACCAGTGCCGGGGCCACGGCGGTCAACGACGACGGCCTGGTGGTGGGCAACAGCGACGCCGGGGCCTGGGTGTGGGACCCCACGTCGGGGACGTTCGGGATCATCACCGGGGCCAACACGGCGACCGGCATCAACGACTCGGGCCAGATCGTCGGGGTCGGCCAGGTCCCGGACCCGCTGGACGCCTCCAACATCGTCACCGGCCCCTATCGCACCTACGTGGATCTGGCCCCACCCAACCCTCCCACCAACCTGCACATTCCCACCGCCTGCGGAAGCGCGCCGACTCTGCGCTGGACGGCGGCCCCGCCCAAGCCCCAGGCACCGGCTGACGCGTATGTGGTGTTCCGCAACGGCGCCATGATCGCCAAAGTGACCGGTACCGCGTTCACCGACAACTCGGCGATCGCCCCAGCCACCTACCGAGTGGCAGCTACGAACCCCGTCGGCCTCTCGACCCTGAGCAACGGCGCCACCTGGACCTGCCCACCCGGCATCACCGGCACCGTCACCGCCGATGGAACCCCCGTCGGCGGGATCGACGTACGGGTCTATGACGCCGGCACCAGCACCTTGGCCGCCAAGGCCCAGACCGACTCGGGCGGGCACTACGGCCTGCCCGGCCTGGCCATCGGCAGCTACAACGTCCGCTTCAGCGACGCCGCCGGGCGGGTGGTGCTGGCCTGGAACGGGGGCGCGGCCTCCCAGGCGGCCGCCGCGCCGGTGGTGGTGGGCAGCGGCGTGGCCACCACGGTCGACGCGGCGCTCGTCCTCGCCGGCCACATCCGCGGGACGGTGTCCGACCCGGCCCCCGACGGGATCCCCGAGGCAGTCGAGACGGTGGTGCGCGTCTACCGGTTCGGTGGCCCACTGGTGGCCAAGGAGCCGGAAGTCGAAGGCAGCTATGACATCGGCGGACTGCCGCCGGGCACCTACCAACTGCTGTTCACCGACCCCTCGGAACGGACCGTCACCGTGTGGAACGGGGGCGGAACGTCGAGGACGTCCGCCCCGGCGGTCACCGTCGACGCAGGGGCCAGCACCGAGGTCGACGTGTCCACGGTGCGGGCTTCCTTCGCCCTCGGCACCGTGAGCGGCGCGACCGGGCCCGTGGCCGGCATCGACGTCCGCATCTATGTCTCGGGCACCGACACTCTCGAAGCCAAGACCACCACGGCCAGCGACGGAACCTACCTGTTCGTGGTGGCGCCGGGCAGCTACCAGTTCCGGTTCAGCGACCCGACGAACCACCTCGCCCTGCAGTGGGCCCTGGGCGCCACCAAGCAGAGCCACGCCACCACCTTCACCCTCACGGCCGGCACCCCGACCACGGTGAACGCCACGCTGGTGGACGCTCCGGTGTAACCCCACCCGGGTGACGAGCGTCGATCGGGCACCACCCGATCGTCGTGGAGGCCCAGCCGTGACCGAACTCGTCATCACCGAAGCGGACGTGGCGTCGTTCCGCGAAAAGCTCGACGCCTGGGTGGCCACCCTCGGCCAGCAGGAGCGTTCAACCCCTTCTCGATCACCGGACACGGCCGTCGTCACGGGTTCGGTCCGGGCACGTTGGACTCGTTCGTGGGCCTCCCGCTCAAGCACTGAGCATTCGCCGGTCCGTCGGCAACCCGGCCCACCGGAGTTTGTCCGACCTCGGGCTTGAGTTGGCCGTCAATCGTGTCGATGCACTGATCAGGCCCGTTCCGTTCGCCCGGTGGGTCTCATCCACGATCCCGCTCCCGCAGGCAAGGTTGAGCGGGATCGTGGCGCGTCCGGCCACTCGGTCCGGGTGAGCCGCGTCGCCACCGAAGCGCCTTCACGGGATCGGCCGCCGCCACTCCGGAGACCCTCACGATCTGAGGCAGGTCAGCTTGCATTGCTTTGTTAGGCCTACCTACACTTCAACCCCGTGAGCGTCCACCCGGCCACACCGGCGCCCTGAGTCATGCTGCCGACCTTCGTCATCGGCCTGCGCGAGGGCCTCGAGGCCGCACTCATCGTGGGCATCGTGGCCGCCTTCCTGGCCCAGCAGGGCCGGCGCGACGCGCTGCGTCAGGTGTGGATCGGCACCGCCGCCGCCGTGGCCATCTGCGTGGCCGTGGGGGTTGCCCTCGAGGTGATCTCCTCCGATCTGCCCCAGCGACAGCAGGAGCAGCTGGAGACCGCGGTCGGACTGATCGCCGTGGGCATGGTCACCTACATGATCATCTGGATGCGGATCCACGCCCGCGACCTCAAGGGTGACCTGGAAGCCGCCACCGCCTCGGCCCTGGCCCGGGGCTCGGCCACCGCCCTGGTCACCATGGCCTTCCTGGCCGTGCTGCGAGAAGGCTTCGAGACCGCGGTGTTCCTGCTGGCCGCCTTCCGGGCCTCCGGTCATCCGGCGGCCAGCGGCTTGGGCGCCGTGCTGGGCATCGTCCTGGCCGTCATCATCGGCTACGGCATCTACAAGGGCGGCTTGCGCATCAACCTGGCCCGGTTCTTCAAGGTCACCGGCGTCGTCCTGGTGGTCATCGCCGCCGGCCTGCTGATGACCGCGGCCCACACCGCCAACGAGGCCGGTTGGCTCAACGTGGGCCAGGCCCAGCTGTTCGACCTGTCCTGGCTGGTCCGACCCGGCACCGTCGTGTCGTCGCTGGTCACCGGCGTGCTGGGCATCCAGCCCTACCCGGTGCAGGCCGAGGGTCTGATCTGGATCGCCTACCTGATCCCCATGCTGGCGGTCGTGCTCTGGCCCGCCCGCCGGCGCCCGGCCCCGATCACCGAAACCATCGAGCCCGTCCCCCTGACCGGCGCCACGCCGACCCCGAACCCCCAAGGAGCAACCCGATGACCACCCGCCGACCCACGACGTGGATCGCGGCCACATTGGGCCTGACCCTGGTCCTGGTGGCCGCCGCCTGCGGCAGCTCGTCGAAGACCGCCACCGGTGCGACGTCGGGCTCAGGTGGATCGTCTTCGCCCACCGTCAAGGTGGTGCTCACCTCGGCCGGATGTGCCCCTACCCCGGCTTCGGTCCCGGCCGGCTCCATCGAGTTCCAGGTCTCGAACAAGGATGCAGACGCGGTCTCCGAGGCCGAGCTGCGCACCCACGACCTGTCGCACATCCTGGGTGAGCAGGAGAACCTCACTCCCGGGCTCGACGGCGGCTTCACCGTGACCCTCCAGACCGGCTCCTACAAGATCAGCTGCCCCGGGGCCAAGCAGTCCACGGCCGACCTCGAGGTCACCGGCTCCTCGACCAAGGCGAGCTGGCAGTCCGATCCCCAGCTGGTCACCGCCGTGGCCGGCTACAACACCTACGTCAACCAGAACGTGGGCGACCTGATCACCCACACCCGGGCCTTCTGCGACGCCATCGCCTCGGGCGACCTGACCCAGGCCCAGCTGGCCTATGCGCCGGCCCGCCAGTACTACGAGCACATCGAGCCGGTGGCCGAGATCTGGGGAGATCTCGACACGCAGATCGACGGGCGCTGGGAGAACCCGGTGACCGATCCGGCTCAGTTCGTGGGGTTTCACCGGATCGAGCAGCTGTTGTTCCAGACCAAGACCCTCGACGGGGCGGCGCCGCTGTGCGCCGACCTGGTGACCCACCAGACCCAGCTCCAGGCGCTGGTGTCCTCCGGCCAGTACAGCCCCCTGGAGATGGCGGCGGGGGCCACCGATCTGATCAACGAGGCGGCCGACTCCAAGATCAGCGGTGAGGAGGAGCGCTACTCCAACGTCGACCTGCCCACCTTCCGGGCCAACGTGGACGGCGCCCAGGAGATCGTCACCCTGTTCACGCCCTACCTCCAGGCTCACAGCCCCGCCACGCTGGCCCTCATCACCCAGCGCGACCAGGCGGTACTGGCCGCGCTCGCGCCCTATCAGGCCACCCCGGGCTATCTGAACACCAGCTACGTCGACTACTCGACGGTCACCGCCCCGCAGCGCAAGGTGCTGTCGGGCGCGGTGAACGCCTACGCCGAGGCCCTGTCCAAGATCTCCCAACAGGTGAGCTGAGCCGTGCCCGACGACGCCCGCGGCGACCAGGAGCCGACGCCGCACACAGGCGTGTCCCGCCGACGCTTCCTGGCCACCGTGGGTGCCGTGGGGGGCGGCGCGCTGGCCGTGGGGGTGGGCAGCGGGGTGGCGGTGGCCAACGCCACCGAGGCCCCGACGGAACCGTCGTCGTCCACCGTCGACTTCTACGGCCCCCACCAGGCCGGCATCGCCACCCCCGCCCAGGACCGGCTGGCCTTCGGGTCGTTGAACCTGGTCGACGGCGTCCGGGCCAGCGACGTACGGGATCTGTTGCACGACTGGACCGACGCCGCCGAGAAGATGACCCGGGGCGAGCTGGTGGGCGACAGCTCGAACCCCCAGGCACCTCCACTTGACACCGGCGAAGCGGTCGGCTCCCCCGTGGGCGGCCTGACCATCACCATCGGGTACGGGCCCTCGTTCTTCGACGAGCGCCTCGGCCTGGCCGCCAGGAAGCCGGCCCTGCTGGCCACCCTGCCACCCTTGCCGAACGAGGAGCTCGATCCGGCCTACACCGGAGGCGACCTGTGTATCCAGGCGTGCTCGGACGACCCGCTGGTGGCCTTCCACGCCGTGCGCAACCTGGCCCGCCTGGGCATGGGCGTGGTCGCGCACAACTGGATGGAGCTGGGGTTCGGTCGCACCTCCACCACCAGCACCAGCCAGGCCACCCCCCGCAACCTCCTGGGCTTCAAGGACGGCACCCGCAACATCAAGGCCCAGGCCACCGATCAGATGGACGGCTACGTGTGGGTGGGCGACGAGACCGACCAGTCCTGGCTGCGGGGCGGGTCGTACCTGGTGGCGCGGCGCATCCGGATGTTCATCGAGAACTGGGACCGCGACGTGCTGTCGGACCAGGAGAACGTGATCGGCCGAGCCAAGGAGTCGGGGGCCCCGCTGACCGGCCACGCCGAGTTCGACACGCCCGACTTCGGCGCCAACGGCGCTGACGGCCAACCCGTCATCCCCGCCGACGCTCACATCCGCCTGGCCAGCCCCGAGGAGAACGCCGGGCTGCGCATCCTGCGCCGCGGCTACTCCTACACCGACGGCATCGACCCGATCCGGGGCACGTTGCTCGGTGGGCTGTTCTTCCTGGCCTACATGAAGCGGCCGGCTCAATTCATCCAGCTCCAGCAACGCCTCGGAGTCCACGACGCCCTCAACGAGTACATCAAGCACACGGGCGGCGCGCTGTTCGCGTGCCCGCCGGGTCTCAGCCGGGGCCAGCACTGGGGCGACGGGCTGTTCTGATCGGCGGGTTTCGGCTCAGCCCGTGAACGCCGGCTCGCCGGCCACGGGCACGGCCACCGGCTCGGGCAGCACCCCGGCGGGGGCCACAGTGGTGGTCGACGAGCCGCCGGGGGCCGCCGTCGTCGTGGGGGCCTCGGTCGTGGTGACGGGCGCGGCGCCTGGCTCCACGGTGATCGACATGGTGGAGGCTCCGGGATCGGGCACCACCGTCAACGGGCTCACGTTCGGTGCCGAGGTGACGGTCCCGCCCGTGACCACCGCGTGCCACCCGTCGGGATAGGGCCGGACGGGCACCTCGACCACCGTGGCCGTGCCGGGGGCGGACGGCTCCCCGTTCGGCGTCGTCGTGGACTGGGTGAGCGTCATCGTCCGGGTGGACCCGTCGAAGGCCTGGGAGGTGGGTGTGCCCGCCACCAGCACCGGATGGGGGCGGATCAGGGCGTCGGCCACCGCGGCGTTGAGGTTGCTCCCACCTGGCGGCAAGGTCAGGTCCGGCACCACCTCCTCGTCGTAGGACCACCAGATCCACGGCACCAGGGCCCCGTCGGTCTCGTCCACCTGCCGATCGATGGAGGTCGGGTCCTGGGTGGCTCCGAACTCACCCTCCACCAGCGCGCCGCCGGTGCTGGTCGACCAGGCCTGGGCGTTGGCCAGGACATCAGGCTCCCGAGCGACGTCGGCGGTGTAGGAGTGAAAGGCCATGCCGCTGTCGGGGTCGCTGCCGGGTAAGCCGATGTTGGTCTGTGACTGACCGAAGTTGAACAACGTCCACGGCTCGGCGAACGCGAGGTGGTGGTCGCCTGCAGCCCTCAGGGCGGTGTCCATGCGGGCGTAGTACGGGTCCAACCGGTCGTGGTCGAGGGTGGGGCACCCGCCGGGCAGGTTGATGCAGTCGGCAAAGGTAGAGCCCGGCCAGGGCTCGTTGATGAGGTCGTAGCCGAGCACCCCCGGATTGGACGCGAACCGGTCGGCCAGGGCTCCGAACATGGCCGCCACCCGGTCCTGCAGCGTCACGCCTCCGGGGCCGGCGGCGTCGGTCCAGAAGCTGTCGAAGGCAGCCTGGATGGCCGGGTTGGTCAGGTAGTACAGCGGGAACCCGGTGTGGGTGTTGGTGGCGCCGTTGGTGATGGTCATCCAGTCCGGGAAGCCGTCAGAGCCCAACGTCGGCCCCCAGCCGTCCTGGTGCAGGTCGACCAGCACCAGGACGCCAGCGGCGGTGAGCTTGTTCACGGTGGACTGGAACGAGTCCAGATAGGCCGTGTCGATCACACCCGGGGTGGGCATCACGTCGGCGGCCACCAGGCCCAGGCGGACCACGTCGAAGTCGTTGTCGGCCAGCCAGGCGATGTCGTCGTCGTCGAAGCCGCGCTGGGCCGGGGACTGCATGCCCTTGGCCACCAGGTTGACGCCGTGGAGCATGACCACCCGCCCCGACGCGTCGGTCAGCCACCGGCCCTGGTGGCCGATGGGACCGTCGGCGGCCAGATCGGTGGCCCCGACCCGGACCAGCCGGGATGCGGGCGCCGCCGAGGCACGGCCGTGGGCCGGGGCGGTGGATACCAGGGTCACGCCGGCCAACACCACGGCGATGACCAGGAGCCGCGAGGCACGATGCATGCGTGAAGGTCCCCCATCGTCGGTCGCCCGAGGGAGCCGGCCAGGGCCCGTATCCGCTCGGTCTGCCCGGTCAGTCTGGGGCCATCGAGCCCTCGGCGCCACTCGGTCCGCTCCCCCTGGACGTGAGCGATCGTCGTCCCGGCAGAATGGGCAGATGGAACCCGTGGTCGAGGTCACCTCCAGCCGTACGGCCCAGGTGGGTGGGGCGACCGTGCGTCGAGCCCTGCCCCGACGCACCCACCGCACCATCGGGGCGTGGTGCTTTCTCGACCACTTCGGCCCCACCCCCGTCACCCCCGAGACGGCCACCCGGATCGGGCCCCACCCCCACATGGGTTTGCAGACGGTCACCTGGCTGCTCGACGGCGAGCTGGTCCACACCGACAGCCTCGGGTCCGACCAGCCCATCCGCCCGGGCCAGCTGAACCTCATGACGGCCGGCCGCGGCGTGGCCCATGCCGAGGACGGCCGCGGCCTGGCCGCGCCCAACATCCACGGCGTTCAGCTCTGGGTGGCCCAGCCCGACGCCACCCGCCACGGTCCGGCCGCGTTCGAGCACCACGCCGAGCTCCCCCGTCTCGAGTTGACCCAGGGCCACGCCCAGGTGCTGGTGGGCACGCTCGGCGAGGTCACCTCGCCGGCCCGGCGCGACCACGACGTGATGGGCGCCGATCTGGCCCTGGCCGGACGGGTCGAGCTGCCCCTGGAGCCCGGCCACGAGCACGGCCTGGTGGTGCTGGCCGGCCACGTGGTGGTCGACGGCAACCGGGTGGCATCCGACGAGCTGGCGTACCTCGGGGCCGGTCGCCAGGAACTACGCCTCGACACCGACGAGCCCACGCGGGCCCTCCTGCTGGGCGGCGCGCCGTTCGACCAGGAGATCCTCATGTGGTGGAACTTCGTGGCCCGGGACAGGGCCGAGGTGGAGTCGGCCTGGCAGGACTGGCAGGCCGGATCGGACCGGTTCGGCCCCGTGAGCTCGACCCTCGAACGGGTCCCCGCTCCCTCACCCAGCTGGATGGGGACGCAGGCCTAGTTCAGCGGGTCATGTCGCTCAGGTCGACCAGGGCCTGGAGCTCGGCCGGCTGAGGCCCGGCCGATTCGCCCGGCCACCGCCGTCGTCATCGCCGTGGTCACGTGCCGGCCCCGCAGCACCCACAACGGGCCCTCGCCGTACAACTGGCGCATCCGCGGCGCCGAGAGCGCACGAGGCGCGAACACTGCCGATTCGTAGGTCGGTGCCCACGATGGGTGGGCCATGAGGGTCTCGCTCCACCACTGGTGCAGACGGGGGCGCCACGTGCCCGCGGGACGGGGCACCTCCGCTGCGAAGAGGTCGATGGCCAGCCACAGATGGGCGTCGAGCGCGGCGACCGCCCCCACGGCGGTGAACTGGCGGCGTACCCGATCCCAGTCGACCTCCGGCCCGCTGGGGCCCCGGGCCACCACCGCCAGCTCGTGCAGCGCCCGCCACGGCAGCCGGGCCAGCAGGTGCGCCTCGTCGTGGAGTTGGGCGTGGGCGATCGAGTGGATCACCGCGTCGGTGGTGGACAGGGGCGCTCCCGCCGCCAGCACGCCGGACGCGGGCAGGACCGCTTGCCAGCGCGACACCACCAGCGCGGTGTGCAGCTCGACGGAGCCGTCGCGTCGGGGCAGGTGCAGAGCCGGTCGTTCGTGGTCGCCGTAGTCGTCGTGCCCCGTAGCCAGCGGCTCGTAGCCCAACCCCGACAGCACCGCCTCGGCCGCGTTGGCCTGGGTCTCGCCCACCAGGACGTCGAGGTCGCGCATGACTCGGCTGGCCGGATCGGCCCACCAGCCGGCAAGGAGCGCGTGCAGCCCCTTCAGCGGCACCGCATCGATGCCTGCCTCAGCCAGAGCGTCGAGCACTGCCGAGCCCTGGTCGAGCAGGTCGGCCACCCGGACCCGGTTGGCGGCATGGGCCTGCTGCGCCAGCAGGGCGGGCTGGGTGGTGCCACCGGCGAAGCGGGTCCGCACCACGTCGAAGGCGTCGGGGGGCAACTCGGTCCAGGTGCCCCGGTCCACCTCGGCCCGCCACAGGGCCGGCAACAGATCGTGGGCTGCGGCCAGGTGCAGTGCGCCCGCGCCGGCCGGACCGTCCCAGGCCCGGCGATGCCAGGCGGGGCCGGACGCGGTGCCGCCGCCCGACCCGACTGGGTGCAAGGCGGCGGCGAGGAGCTGACGTTCGTCCGCGGTGACGGCTTGGGACGGCGGGCGGCTCACGAACCCGGTCGACGGCGAGCTCGGCGCTCGCCCGACCTCACCGCGGAATTTCGGGGGTGGTGGTGGTCGTGGTCGTCGTCGTGGTCGGCGGGACCGTGGTGGTCGTCGTCGTGGTCGGCGCGGCCGTGGTGGTGGAGGCGGCGGTGGTGGTCGGGCTGGCCGCCGTGGTCGTGGTCGTACCCGAGGCGTTGGCCGTCTGGGCGAACGCGGCCTCGATGCCGACGGTCGAGAAGGTCGCCACCGCGGGAACCGCGAAGCCCGCCACGGCCATCTTCTTCAAAAAGCTCGGCGGTCTCCCCCCAGGGGATCGGTTTCCGACTGCTCGCTCATGTGCACCCAACCTCTTTCGACGAATCTTGCTGTCCGAACAGATCAGCTCGCCTGGGCGCGAACGCCTCAGACACATTGGCCAGAGATGCTAGCGGCTGGCCAGATCCCGTAGGAGGATGCTGGCCTCGGGTAGCGAGCCCAAACCGAGGCGCCAACACTGCGCCTGGCGCAGCAGGGTGGCCACCTGGGCCAGCAACTCCCCGGTGGGCTCCAGGTGGGGGAACGACTGATCCACCAGCACGGGCATGGCCTCCACCGCGCTGGTCGGCTCCAGCCAGGTGGGCATGGCGGCGACCGAATCCGATGCCCCGGGTGCGTGGCGCTCCACCAGGACGACGTGATCGACGGGACGCTCCTGCACCACCCAGGTGAATCCGGCCACGGCGGGATCGAACGCCCGGACCGACCCGTCGGCCAGGCTGGGCAGGCCGACCGTGTGGGCGGCCAGTCCCGTGACCACGTCCTCCAGGCCGGGCTTGAGGTGGAACCGGCGAGCCACGGGCAACGCCACGCCGTCACGCACCAGGGTGCTCTCGTCGGCCGGCGCCTCCTGCCCGTCGAGCAGGAGGCGACAGGCCAGCGTGGTCTTGCCCGTCCCCGAAGGGGCGACCAGCGCCAGCCGCACCGGGTCGGACCCGGCGTCCGGCCGCAAATCGATCACCGCCGCGTGCAGCCGTACCCAGCCTCGCAGCGACGCCAACTCGAAGGCCCGCTGGTGCACCCGGCGATAGAGCAGGTCGAGCAGCGCCTCGGGATCGTCCAGCGTCTCGAGGTGATCCCCCTCCTCCTCCACCATCCACCCGTGGTCGACGGCACGCACGCGGTAGTGCATGGGGGCCAGGGCATCGAGCGGGTGTTCGGCGGACGACACCAGGTAGCGCACGAGATCGACCACCTCGGGGCCTGCCCCGTCCACGTCGATCACGATCTCGTGCCACAGCAACCGGAAGCGGACTATTGCACGACCCCCTTGGCCGCCAGCTCCACCAGGCAGGCCTCGACCTCGGCCGTGGGGGCGCGCGTCAGCGAGAAGAGCTCGCCCACCGCATCGGCGATCTCGGGCACGGTGCGGGCGCCGTCACACAGCTCGAAGACGACCGCGGCGGTGTTGTTCAGGTAGTGCACCCGCTCGGGCGCGGCCTGGTAGACCACCAGTCCATCGGCCACCTCGTTGATCTCGAGGCCATCGGTGCGCACCGGTCGGTCGGTCGGGGAGCTGGCCATGGGGCTGGCATGATAGGGGACATGGGCCAGGACGCACGGCGTGCCGAGATGGCGGGCGTGGCGGTGGTGGGCACCGAGCGGACCGACGAGCCGTTCCCGTTCACCACCTACGTGGCCCTGGCCAGCGCCCGCGACCACCTCGGCGCGGTGACGGTCCGGGCCCGCCACCTCCCCTACGGCGTCTGGTGGGACCGGCTGCGGCCCACGATCGAGCTCACGCGGCCCAGCGATGACCCCGGTGCCCACGGCGACGACTTCGACCACCAGACCGGGGCTCCCCTACTCCCCCTGGACGGGATGTGGGACGACGAAGGGCAGTTCGTGGCCTCCGACGATGCCCGCTACGCCTCGGCCGCCGCCGCCTACCGCGGCGGCAACGGGCTCTTCTAGGGCCTCGACCGACCACCCGTGTCCAACGCTCAGCAGCTCCTCGGCGAGCTCACCCGCAAGCTGGCCGAAGCCGACGAGGCCACCCGGGTCATCCCCGACGCCACCCCACCGGTCGGCCATCGCCGCCTGTGTGTGGGCATGGCCACCTTCGACGACTTCGACGGGGTGTGGTTCACGGTGCAGGCCATCCGCCTGTACCACCCCGAGGTGGCCGACGATCTCAGCTTCGTGATCCTGGACAACCATCCCGAAGGCGAGGCCGCGCACGACCTCAAGGGACTGGATCAGCGGGTGCCCGGGCTGCGCTACATCCCCTTCCGGGGGTACCGGTCCACCGCCGCCCGCGACCTCATCTTCCGCCAGGCCGACGCCGACGTGGTGGTCTGCGTGGACTCGCACGTGCTGGTGGCCCCCGGCGGCCTGGCCGCCATCCTCGACTGGTTCGACCGCCACCCCGACAGCCGCGACCTGATCCAGGGTCCGTTGCTTTCCGACGATCTGAGCCACGTGGTGGGCACCCACTTCGCCGGCACCTGGGGCGGAGGGATGTACGGGCAGTGGGCCACCGATCCCCGGATCGACGAACCCGGCGTGGAGCCCTTCGACATCGGGATGCAGGGACTGGGGCTCTTCGCCTGCCGCACCGACGCCTGGCCCGGCCTCAATCCCCGACTGCGAGGGTTCGGCGGCGAGGAGGGGTACCTGCACGAGAAGGTCCGCCAGGGCGGCGGGCGGGTGCTGTGCCATCCCGACGTGCGCTGGGCTCACCGCTTCACCCGGCCCAGCGGTCCGCCCTACCGGCCCACCTGGGAGGATCGCATCCGCAACTACCGCCTGGGTTGGGGGGAGGTGGGATGGGACGTCGCCCCCATGGAGGACCACTTCCGCCAGCACCTGGGCGCCCTGCCGGAGGCCGACCCCCAGGCCATCCTGGATCAGACCGCTCGCCAGGTGGCCAACCCGTTCTCCTTCTTCGACGCCATCTTCGCCCTCAACCTCGACGACGCCACCGACCGCTGGCAGGCCGCGCAGCACCGCTACGCGGTGCTCGACATCGCCTGGCGCGTCGAGCGCTTCCCCGCGGTGGCCACCCCGGACAACCACCACCGGGGCTGCACCCTGTCGTGGCGGGCCATGATCGCCGAGGCCGACCGGCGCGGCTACCAGAACGTGTTGGTCCTCGAGGACGACGCCGTGTTCCTGGACGACACCCTGGACGTGCTGGCCGGCGCCACCCGCGAGCTGGCCGACCAGGAGTGGGACCTGTGCTTCCTGGGCGCGTGCGTGCACGCCCGGGAGTTCCCCCTGGCCGACGGATGCCAGTGGCTCCAGACCTGCGGACCGGTGACCTGCACCCACGCCCTGGCCGTGCACCGGCGGGCCTTCGGCCGCATCCTGGCCGACATCCCGGACCCGGCCCAGGCCGGCGGCGACGATGCCATGGACAAGTGGCTCGTCCAGTGGTCGGCCATCGACCAGTACCTGGCACGAGGCCTGGACGACGGAACCTTCCGCGGGCTGATCACCACCCCCCGAGTGGCCACCCAGCCGGCCCTGCGCAACTTCGCCGACGCGGACCTGGCCCTGGCCGACCGCTACGTGATCTGATCCGTCCCCTCGGCCGTGAACCTCGCCGTCGTCGTCGCCGTGTTCCCGATCATCTTCTTGGGCGAGCTGCCCGACAAGACGATGTTCGCCTCCCTGGTGCTGTCGACCAAGGGGCGTCCGCTGGCCGTGTGGGCGGGGGCAGCGGCCGCCTTCCTGGTGCACGTCGTCATCGCCGTCACGGTGGGCGTGGCCCTGTTCCGCGTGTTGAGCCACCGCGCCGTCGACCTGGTGGTGAGCGGGCTGTTCCTGCTCGGCGCCGTGCTGGCCATCCGCGAGGCACGCAACGAATCGGCCCATGAGGAGGCCGAGGTGGCGCTGGTGGACCGCGAGGAGCAGAGCCATCGGCGGGTGGCGGTCACCGCCTTCGTGGTGATCTTCCTGGCCGAGTGGGGCGACCTGACCCAGATCCTGACCGCCAACCTGGCCGCCAAGTACCACCAGCCGCTGTCGGTGGCGGTGGGAGCGGTGCTGGCCCTGTGGGCTGTCGCCGGCCTGGCCGTCGTGGGCGGTCAGAGCCTGCTGCGGTTCATGAACGTGACCACCCTGCGGATCATCACCGCGGTGATCCTGGTCGGCCTGGCCGTCTACACCCTCTGGTCGGCGCTGCGCTGACGGGCGCCGCGGTCAGCCGCCGAGCGCGCCGGCCTGGGCCGAGCTGACCCGCCCGGCGTCGACCAGGCCCCCGATCTCGTCGGCCAGGGTGAGGCGGGGATCGCGCCAGGCCACCCCCAGCTCGTCGTGGGTGAGCTGGTCGTCGGTCGGCACCCATCCGGTGAAGATGTCCATGGCCTCACCGGTGAAGATGGTGTCGAACGAGACGTAGCGCCCCAAGGCGTCGACGGTACGACCCAGACCGCGCAGCGCCGCGGCCGACGACGCCACCACCGGCATGCGTCGACCCGTCAGCTCGCGGTAGATCACCCCCAGCTCGGCCATGGTCATGTAGACCCCACCGCACATGTAGCGGCGCGGACCGTGGCCCGGCACCAGTGCGGCCAGGTGCACGGCGGCCAGGTCCCGCACGTCCACGATCGACCAGCCGGCCCGAGGCAGGGGCAGCCAGCCCATCTGCAGATGGGTGGCCACCGCGGCCGACACCTCTCCGGAAGCCTGACCTGCCGGCGGCCCCATGGCCGACGCCGGGTAGGTGATGACGATGGGCGCGCCCTCGTCCTGGCGCTGGCGCACCCAGGTCTCGGCCAGCGCCTTGGAGCGGCCGTAGGCGCTCGACAACTCGGCTGGCGCCAGGTCGGTGTGCAGCGAGGTGAGGCCGCGACGGAACAGCGACGCCGTGCTGGACACGTAGATGATGGGGTCGAGGTGGCGGGCCAGGGCGGCCTCGACCACGATGCGGGTGCCCTCGGGGTTGGCGGCCAGGACCTCGGCGGCCCGGGCCTTCTCGAGCGACACCACTGCCGCCGAGTGGACCACGGCCGCGGCGCCGTCGAGGGCTCGACCCACGGCATCGGCATCGCTCATGTCTCCGATGATCAGATCCAGGTCCCCGGCGGACACCCCCAGCGGCCCCAGCGTGCGCGCCACCCGCGCCGGATCGCGCACCAGGGCGGTGACCGCATGGCCGGCCTCGAGCAGGGCCAGGGTGGTGTGGGCCCCGATGAACCCGGTGGCGCCCGTGACCGCCACCCGCGAACGGACCAAGCCGTCGATGCAGTCCTGGTCAGTCAAGGTTGGCACTCGAGGGGAAGGCGAAAGCCGTCTCGGCGCCCGTGCGGGCCAGGGATTGGTAGGCCCGATCGGCGAACCACCAGGCGCCGTCGACCCGGCGGTAGGTGTCGTGGTAGACGCCGTAGGTGTGCGACCAGGCGGCACCCTGGCGATCCTGGCGGATCTCGGTGATGAAGACCCGCCCGCGGGCCCGGTCCGGATCACCGCCGGCGCCCACGTTGATCCGGGCGTTGAGCACGGCCAGCTCGAAGAACCCGAAGCGCTCGATGGCGCCCCCGATGAAGGCGCCAACCGCCGCGGGACCGGTCATCTGGATGGGATCGGCGGTGACCCGGTCCACCACCACCTCGGCGTCGGGCCGGAACAGCTCGTCCAGCTCGGACCACTGGCGGCGGTTGACCACGTCCGCGTATCGGGCCAGCAGACGGTTGATGTCCACCCAGTCGAGCGCCTCGGCCTCCCGGTCGTTCAAGGCTCGTCCAGGAAGTCGAGCACGGCCGGGATGGCCTCGGGGTCCTGACCGAAGAAGGCGTGGCCACCCTCGAACAGGCGGAACTCGGCGCCGGGGACCCGATCCGCGATGGTCCGACCGTTCGCCTCCGGCGCGATGCCGTCATAGCGCCCGGACGCAACCAGCGTGGGGCAGGTGATCCGACCCAGCCGGTCGACCACGTCGTGGTGGCTGCGGGCCTCGAGCTGGGCGGCCTCCCCCCGCCGCTGCTCCTCGGTGCGGGGGGCCTGGCCTCTGGCCGCCATGCCCTCGGCGATGGCGCGGTCGAAGTCGTGGGTGGCCAGCCACTCGGGGGTGAAGCGGCTGTCGAGGATGCGCATCGACACCGCGGCCCGCGCTTGGTCGTCGAGATCGTCCAGATCGTGCAACGGATAGGAGGCGGCGTCAGGACCGCCCGGCGAGGTGCAGAGCAGGCCCAGGCGCTCCACCCGCTCCGGCCAGGTCACCGCCAGCTCCTGGGCCACCATGCCTCCGAAGCTGATGCCCACCACCCGACAGCGCTCCCAACCCACCGCGTCGAGCAGGGCGACGGCATCGGCCGCGTAGTCCGCCATCGTGTACGGCCCCGGCGGGACGGCCGTGCGCCCCAGGCCCCGCTGATCGTGGGCCACCACGTCGAATCGGCGGCGGAAGGGTGCGACCAGGAAGCCGGTGGTGGCCAGCGTGGTGCCCGATCCGTTGCAGAAGAGCAGGCGTCGACCGTGCCCATCTCGTTCGTAGTAGAGGTCGATGCCGTTGGCGGTGATGGTGGGCACCCGATCACCCTAGGGAACGCGGACCTCGGCTGTCTCCAGTCCTCTCACCCGGGCCAGCCCGAGGGCCTCCTGGTCGAGGGCCCCCCGGGTGGTCCGGGACAGCCGCCCGAACGCCTCGACGGTGATCACCAGCGCCCCCTCGGGATCCGACTTGGTCGCCTTGGTCTGCTTGGCCCGCCAGATCCCGGTCACCTCCCCGTCCACCAGCACGGCACCGGGGCTGGACAGGATCTTCCACAACGCCTGGCGATGCGCAGGGTCGGGCACCAGCCAGTCCCGATCCCGGGTCTGCAGGTAGGGATCTGAGGCCGGGACCAGCCGCACCATCTCGGGCGCCGGGGCGGCGGCCACCTCCTCCACGTCGGTCTCGGCCATCCACCGATCCTGGCCATCCACGCGAACCTGGACCAGGCCCTCGGGCCAGTCCCCCAGCCCGCCCCCCGGCCCACCGCCCGCGCCGACGCCGATGGCCTTGGCCGTGGTCCCCAGGAACCCGGCCGCCTCCACCGCGGTGGCCGGCCCCAGGAGCCGGAGATAGGACGACACCATGCGGTCCGTGCCCGCGGGGCTGTCCGGCACCCCCGCCCACCGGGCGACGGGTTCGAAGGTGAGCGGCGTACGACCGGGCGCGATCCGAGCCCCGGCGGGCAGTGCCCCCAGTCGGAACAGCAGGTCGTTGACATGGGTGCTCTGGCAGCCGCGACACCACTCGGGCACCTCGTCGGGCAGGCGCTCGGTCACGGCCGCACTGATCTCCCCCTTGGTCAGGCCTCCCGGTCCCGACCCGGTCACCACCGAGTGCCAGGCCTCCGCCGTCAGGCGCAGGCCCTCCAAGGGTGCGATCCCGGCGCCGACCAGCCGGGTGGCCGCCCGTCCCATCCGGGCCCGGGCGTCGGCGTCGGACCACGGCCACAGCGCCCGGGCCAGTCCGACCAGATCATCGGCGCGGTGCAGGTGGGGCGCGCCGCGGTGCGACCACACCAGGGCCAGCGGGTCGGTTCCCCCGAACAGGGCGTCGTCGGACCGGGCACCGTCGGAAGCGGATGACCCGGGCAGCCTGGCGGCCAGAGCCTGGCGAGCCGCGCCCACGGGGGTGTCCTGGATGCCGAGGTCGAGCACGGCCAGGTCGGCCGGGCGCGCCACCCGACGGTCGAACTCGTGGATGTGGACGCGGTGGGCCAGCACCTGCTGACGATCGAACTCGATCGGCATGTGAACCAGAGGCGATCAGGTCACACCAGCACGATGGGGTCGTCGTTGCCGACGCCCCAGTGGCTGAGGGACAAGCGCTCCCAGCGCGGACGCAGGGGCAAACCCGATCGGCCCTGGTCGAGCTTGACGCCCAGCACCTGGTGGATGGCCGTGTCGCCGTCCTCGAAGCTCACCGCGCAGCCTGCCAGATACAGCCGCCAGATGCGGGCCCGAGATTCGCCCACCAGCGCCACGGCTTCGTCCCACCCGGCCTCCAGGTTGGCCACCCAGGCCCGCAGGGTGAGGGCGTAGTGCTCGCGCAGATCCTCGACGTGTCGAGCCTCGAAGCCCAGGGACTGCAGTTCGGTGACCACCGAGCCGACTTCGATGAGCTCCCCGTCGGGGAACACGTAGCGACCCATGAACCCGCGAGGGTTGATGCGCTCGCCCTCGTTCGGCGGCCGACTGATGGCGTGGTTGAGCAGGCGGCCACCGGGGGCCAGCAGGTCGTAGAGGCCCTGGAAGTACTGACGCAGGCGGGCCCGGCCGACGTGTTCGAACATGCCGATGGAGCTGATGGCGTCGTAGGGCCCGTCGTGCACGTCGCGGTAGTCCTGCAGGCGGATCTCCACCCGGTCGGCCAGTCCTTCGGCCTCGACCTGGGCCCGAGCCCATCGGGCCTGCTCGGCCGACACGGTGATGCCCACCGCTTCGACGCCGTAGTTGCGAGCGGCGTGGCGCACCATCCCACCCCACCCACAGCCCACGTCGAGCAGGCGCATACCCGCTTCGAGCCCGAGCTTGCGACAGATCAGCTCGTACTTGGCCTGTTGGGCGGCGTCGAGGCCGGCCGGGTCGGGCGTGCCGTCGGGATGCAGGGCGCCGGGGTCGTCCCACACCGCGCACGAATAGGTCATGGTCGGTCCCAACAGCAGCGCGTAGAACTCGTTGCTGACGTCGTAGTGGTGGGAGACGGCAGTGGCGTCGCGGCGAGATCGAGTGCAGCCGACCCTTGGGCTTCATCTCCTCGGGGGGCGCCGGCAGCGGCCGCAGCACCGAGGGCCCGGCGATGCGCAGGATGTCGAGCACCTGGCGCCAGCCGATGCGGGCGCCATCGAACCGGCGGCGCACCTCGAGAGCAGCGAAGATGTCCCCCTCGAAGTCGATGTCGCCGGCCACGTACGCCCGGGCCAGCCCGAGCTCCCCGGGCGCGGTCACGATGCGGCGCAACGCATCGGGTGACCGGACGACCAGGGTGGCCTCGGCGTCGGGCGGACCCAGCCGCGTGCCGTCGTACGCCTCGAACCTGACGGGCGGATCGGCGCCCAGCAGCGATTCGATGAGGGGAGCCAACGGTCCCCGGTGGGTGGTGGGACGAACCGAGTGGTCTGGCCGGCCAGCTTGTTTCCCGGCTCGTCCTCGTGCTTCCACGATGGACATACAGGTCAGATTACCCAGCAACTCTGATTCTGAGAACCCCGCGTTTGCGCTGATGCCCGATCAAACCGATCGATGCTCAGTCGTCTGCCGCCCCGACTGGGCGTCGGGGAGCCCGGCTCAGCGGCGGTTCAGCAGGGCCAACAGGCGCAGGATCTCGAGGTACAGCCAGACCAGGGCGATCATCAGCCCGAAGGCGCCGTACCACTCCATGTACCTGGGGGCCCGGGCGGCCACCGCCTTCTCGACGAAGTCGAAGTTGAGCATCAGGTTCATCGAGGCCACGATCACGATGACCACCGACAGGCCGATGCCGAACAGCGAGGGCTGGTTGATGAAGGCCACGTTGCCGGTGATGGCCTGGGCCACGAACGAGACGGCGTACATCACGAAGATGCCGACCATGGCGAAGATGGTGATTCGGCGGAACCGCTCGGTCACCTTGACCAGGCGCGTGGCGTAGAGGAACAACATGGTGGCGAACACGGCCAGGGTGGCCAGGACGGCCTGCAACACGATGCCGTTGAACTGGAGGTTGTAGGCCGAGGAGATGGCGCCCAGCACCGCGCCTTCGCACACCGCGTAGACGGGACCGCTGACCCGGGCCAGCTTCGGCTTGAAGATGGTCAGGAAGCCCAGGCCGAGGGCGGCGAAGAAGGCGACCCAGATCCATGCCGGCGGGGTGTTGATGGAGTAGGACGACCACCTGGGTCACCGGGTTGGTGAGTGTGGTGACATGGATGGCGTTCCAGCCGAAGTAGCCACCGACCAGCAGGATGGCGAACAGGACCAGGGTGGCGGTGAAGGTGCCACCGGTGGTCATGACCTTGTCGGTCGTCTCGAACGATGGGGTGGGCGACGCCTGGCGCATCCCCCCGTAGCCGGCTGGCGGCTGGCCGCCGAAGCCCGACGCCGACCCCTGGGGCGGCACGCCGGCGGGAGACGTGGGGGCGGGAACGGCTGTGCCCGTGGCGGGGCCGCCGGGCGAGGCCCACCCAGCCTGGGTGTCGTCCCCCATCTCCTTGTCGAAGACCCGCTCGTTCAGCGCGGGGTTGGCGAAGGGCATGACTGCTCCTTTGGGATGATCGTCGGCGTCGAAGTTCGGCGCCACAGCGGCGATCGAGATCGCTTGCATCCTACCGGCCGACCGGCTGGTCACGGATCGGGGGCGGCCGCCTCGGGAGTCCATTCGTCGGGGTCGTCGGGGGGGTCCGAGCCCCGCCGGAACCAGCGGTGGCGCCGCACGGGCTCTGCGGTCATCCGCGACTCGACCACTTCGTGGCGGCTGAAGTAGGTGGATCCCACGGCCTGCACCACCGCGGCCACGGGCAGGGCGATCAGGGCACCGATGGCACCGAACAACCCGGCCCCGGCCAGCACCGAGCCGAAGGCCACCGCCGGGTGCAGCGACATCGTCCGCGCCGTGATGCGCGGGGCCATGAAGTAGTTCTCCACCTGCTGGAAGATCACCGCGAACCCGACCACCCAGATGGCCTTGACCGGATCCACGGCCAGGGCGATCAGGGCCGGGAAGCCGTTGGCGATGTAGGTGCCCACCACCGGCACGAACTGGGAGACCACGCCCACGAACAGGGCCAGTGCCAGCGGGTACGGGATGCCGATGAGGACGAAGGCGATGTAGTGGAACACGGCCTGGATGATCCCGAGCAGGAGGCGGGAGTAGAGGTAGCCGCCGGTCTTCTGGATCGCCACCTCCCAGTTGGCCAACACCTCCCGCTGGCGATCGGGTCGCATGAACGAGCAGATGAGCCGACGGAAGCGAGGCCCGTCGGCCACCAGGTAGAAGGTGAAGAGCAGGATGGTGAAGAATCGGAAGATCACGTCCAGCGCGCTCAGGCTGAACCCGAGAGCGTTGCCGGCCAGGTGCGTGGCGAAGCCGCGGACCGGACCGTTGGGATCGTTGAACTCCTTCGAGATCTGCTTGTTGGTCAGATGGGTGCCGAAGTTGCGATTGATCCAGTGCTCCAGGTTCTGGCTCTTGGCCGGGGCCTGGTCGATGAACTGGGTGATCTGGTCGACGATCAGCTTGCCGATCAGACCGAAGAAGATGAGCAGCGTCCCGAGCAGGACGACCAGCACCAGAGCGGTGGCCGGACCGCGACGCCATCCGCGTCGGGCCAGCGAGTCCACCGCCGGCTCCAGGGCGAAGGACAGGAACAGGGCGACGACGAAGGTCAGCAGCAGGTCGTGCAGGCGGGTCAGGAGCCAGCTGCCGGCCAGCAGACCGACGATGGCGAGGAAGACCAGGAGGATGACGCGCGGGATCCACGGCGGCATCTGGTCTCGGATGGTCGGGGTGGTCGGGGCGGGCGCTCCCGCGCTCGGGGGCGTGCCGGCCGAAGCGCTCGGCCCTTCGTCCATGCCCGCACCGTGGCACGCCCGGGCCTCCATTCGGTGGATGCCGGAGGCCCGGAAGGCGCAGGCCGCCAGGCCGGAGCCGCTGGACCGATGGAAGCCGGATGCCGAAGGCGCCCGCCGGGAGGCCCGCCGGGCAAAGGGCCGAGCAAGTCGCCGAGCTATTCGAAGGGGCGGTCCTCCCACCACGGGTACCAGTCCGGCAGGTCCTGGCTCGGCTTCATGACCCACGAAGCCGGACGCTTCTCCAGGAAGGCGGTGACGCCCTCGCGGGCGTCGCGCACCGCGGCCCGAGTCGTAGATGGCGCGCGAGTCGAGCTTGTGGGCCTCCATCGGGTGGTCGGCCCCCAGCATCCGCCACAGCATCTGGCGGGTCAGCGTGGCCGAGACCGGTGCCGCGTTGGTGGCGATCTCGGCGGCCAGACCTCGGGCCACCTCCATCACCTGGTCGGCGGGATGGATGCTGCGCACCAGCCCGCCGGACAGGGCCTCGGGGGCCAGGAACAGTCGGGCGCTGAGGCACCACTCGAGGGCTTGGCTGATGCCCACGATGCGGGGCAGGAACCAGCTCGACGCGGCCTCGGGCGTGATCCCCCGACTGGCGAACACGAACCCGACCTTGGCATGGTCGGCCAGGATGCGGATGTCCATGGGCAGGGTCATGGTCACGCCGATGCCGACGGCGGAGCCGTTCATGGCTGCGATCACCGGCTTGGTGCACTCGAAGATGCGCAGCGTGACCCGTCCGCCGGCATCCCGCGGCACCGAATCGCGTGCCCGCCTGGATTCGACGGCTGCGTCGGCCTTCGGGCTGGCATCCGCATTGAACGTGTCGCCGCCGCCGGCCAGGTCGGCGCCGGCGCAGAACGCACGACCCCGGCCAGTGACGATGACGGCCCGCACGTCGTCATCGGCATCCACCTGGTCGAACGCGTCGATCAGCTCCCGCATCATCCTCACGGTGAAGGCGTTCAGTCGATCCGGACGGTCGAGTGTGATCGTGGCCACCTGATCCTCGACCTCGTAGGCGATCTCCGTGTAGTCCATGTCCAGAGCCTGCCACCGAGCACATCCAGCCACCGAAACGGTGGTCAGACGTGCCGAGATGGCGCGGCCGGACCCAAGGCGCGGCGCGAGCTCCGGGGGCGGGTCAGACGTCGAGGAAACGGGTGACGGCGACGCCGGCACCGATCACGCCCACCACGCAGCCGGTGATGAACATGAGCGCGTAGATGGTGAGCAGCTCACGGCTGGACAGGACGAAGCCGTTCACCAGCGGGAAGTCCTGCGGGTTGGGCAGCCAACGCTGGAAGAACGGCTTGAAGCTGGCCAGCGCCAGCACCGCCAAACCGGCACCGACGACACCCTGGACGAGGCCCTCGAGCATGAACGGGACGCGGATGAACCAGTTGGTGGCCCCCACCAGCTTCATGACCTCGATCTCCCGGCGGCGAGCGAACATGGCCATGCGGATGGTGTTCAAGATCAGCAGGATGGCTGCCCCCAGCAGCACCAGGGCCACGACGATGATGCCCACCGTCAGCCGTTGTGACAGCTCCTGCACCGCCCGGATGGTGGCCGAGGCGTAGGACACCTCACGCACGCCGGGCTTGCTCTGGAACAGGTTGCCCAGCGTGTTGATGGCCTGTTCGCTCTTGCTCACCGGCACCACCCGGAACGACGGGGGAAGCTCGTTGGGGGTCACGCTGGTGATCAGGTCGGGCTGGCCCTTGAACAGCTGCTTGAACTCGGCGTAGGACGCCTGCTGGTCGACGTAGGTGAAGCGCTGGACCTCCGGGTTGTTGCGCAGGTCCTGTTCCACCGCCTTGGTCTGGGCCGGGCTGGCATCGGGCTTCATGAACACCACGAACTCGATGCCGCCCTGCCAGCGCCGGGTGGCGTTCTGCACGCCCTGGCGCAGCATCAGCGACGCGCCGACCAGGGCCAGCGACACCACCACGGTCATGATCGACGCCAGGGTGATGGTGAAGTTGCGACTGAGGTTCGAGGCCGTCTCGCGGACGGCGTAATCGAGTTTGGGCATGGTGGGTGAGGTCCTACTCGTAGACGCCGCGCGACTGGTCGCGGACGATGGCGCCGCGGTCGAGCTCGATGACCCGGCGCCGCATGGTGTCGACGATGCCGCGATCGTGGGTGGCCATCACCACGGTCGTGCCGGTCTTGTTGATGCGGTCGAGCAGCCGCATGATGCCGACCGAGGTGGCCGGGTCGAGGTTGCCGGTGGGCTCGTCGGCCAGCAGGATCAGCGGCCGGTTGACGAACGCCCGGGCGATGGAGACCCGCTGCTGCTCCCCACCGGAGAGCTCGGTGGGCAGGCTTTCGGCCTTGTGGGCCAGGCCGACCAGGTCGAGGATGGCCGGCACCTGGGTGTCGATGACGTGGCGGGGCCGGCCGATCACCTCGAGGGCGAAGGCCACGTTCTCCGACACCGTCTTGTTCGACAGCAGCTTGAAGTCCTGGAACACGCACCCGATGTTGCGGCGCAGGAAGGGCACCTTCCAGCTGGACAGCTCGCCGATGTCCTTGCCGGCCACGAAGATGTGGCCCTTCTCGGGCACCTCCTCCTTGTTCAGCAGGCGGATGAAGGTGGACTTGCCCGATCCGGACGGACCGACCAGGAAGACGAACTCGCCCTTTTCGATGTTGACGTTGGCGTCGCTGGAGGGCGGCGACCTCGCCCTTGTAGGTCTTGGTCACGCTTTCGAGGCGAATCATGTTGCGATCACGTTACTAGCGGGCAGGCCCCAGTTGGGGACACCCCAAGCGCCATCGCGCCGCTCCAACTCGGGCCCGGCGCCGGTTGTGACCGATGTCTCGGACCGGGTCAGGTCGCCTCATCCACCTGGGCGGACGCCCGCATCCAGCGCAGGTACGCCTCCATGAACGGGTCCAGATCGCCGTCGAGCACGCCGTCCACGTTGCCGGTCTCGTGCTCGGTGCGCAGGTCCTTGACCATCTGGTAGGGCTGGAGCACGTAGGACCGGATCTGGCTGCCGAAGTCCACCGACTGCTGCACGCCCCGGATGCCGTCCAGCTCGGCCCGGCGCTCCTCGTCGCTGGCGCTCGGCCAGCTTGGCCCTGAGGATCTGCATGGCCCGGTCCTTGTTCTGGTGCTGGCTGCGCTCGTTCTGGCACGACACCACGATGCCGGTGGGCAGGTGGGTGATGCGCACCGCCGAGTCGGTCACGTTGACGTGCTGGCCACCTGCACCCGAGGAGCGGTAGACGTCGATGCGCAGCTCCTTCTTCTCGTCGATCTCGATGTCGGGCACGTCCTCCAGGAACGGCGTCACCTTGACGGCGGCGAAGGCGGTCTGGCGCTTGCCCTGGGCGTTGAACGGCGAGATGCGCACCAGCCGGTGCACACCGTGCTCGGAGCGCAGCCGGCCGTAGGCGTGGCGGCCCCGCACCAGGAACGTGGCCGAGGAGATGCCCGCCTCCGAGCCCGGTGAGACCTCGTCCAGCTCGACGTCGAAACCGCGTTCGCTCAGCCCAGCGCAGGTCCATGCGCAGCAACATGTTGGCCCAGTCCTGGGCGTCGGCGCCGCCCGAGCCCGACTGGATCTCGCAGATGGCGTCGGCCTCGTCGTGCTCGCCGGTGAACAACGAGCGCAGCTCGAGCTCGTCGAAGGCCGCCGGCCAGCGACCGCGAGGGACTCCTCCAACTCGGTCGCCACCGAGTCGTCGCCCTCCTCGCGGGCCAGCTCGAAGAGCGTCTCGGCGTCGTCGATGCGCGCCGCCAGGTCGTCCCACAGGTCGAGGTCCTCGTTGGCCGCGGCCAGCTCGCCGTTGACCTTGCGGGCCAGGTCCGGGTCGTCCCACAGGTCCGGGCGCGACGCCTCGATCTCGAGCTGGGGACGGGCGCGCCGCAGCTCGTCGATGCGCAGGTAGACCTGCGGCCTCGACCGAGGCGCCGGCGCAGGGCGGCCAGGTCGTCGGTGAGGTCACGCATGGTCGGAAGGCGCAGATCCCCGGGCGCTCACGCTCAGATCTCCCGGCGCTCACGCGCCGTGGCACTGCTTGAACTTCTTGCCCGAGCCACACGGGCACGGGTCGTTGCGCCCCGTCTTGTCCCACTCGGACTTGACCACCGGCGTGTTGACCACCGGCTCGTCGGACTCGACCACGTCGCGCGGCGCCTCGGCGCCCTCCAGGGCGGCCTGGGCCCGCGCCGCCGCGGCCATGTTGGCGTCGGCCTCGGACGGATCGCTCGGCGCCGAGTACTGCACGTTGCGCAGCTCGGGTTCGGCCGGCGTCTGCTCGGCCACGGCCACCTCGGCGTGCATCACGTACTTGACGAAGTCCTGAGCGATGGCATCCATCATCGACCCGAACATCTCGAAGCCCTCGCGCTGCCACTCGACGAGCGGATCCTTCTGGCCCATGGCCCGCAGGTTGATGCCCTCCTGCAGGTAGTCCATCTCGTAGAGGTGCTCGCGCCAGCGTTGGTCGATGATCTGCAACATGACCTGGCGCTCGATCTCGCGCATGGTCTCGGCTGCCCAACTCGGCCTCGCGGACCTCGTAGTAGGCCTTGGCCTCGGTCATCAGCAGCTCGTAGATCTCGTCGGTGCCGGCGCAGACCTTGATCTGGTCGACGGTCGCCTGCACCGGCCAGTAGCGCCGACAGCTCGGGCATGCAGGCCGTCGAGGTCCCACTCCTCGACGAAGTCGCTCACGCAGTAGGTGCTCGACCACCGCGTCGACGGCCTCGGCCAGGTAGCTCCATGGCCTCGTCGCGCAGGTCGGCGTCGTCGAGGATCTGGTCGCGGCGCTTGTAGATCACCTTGCGCTGCTCGTTCATGACCTCGTCGTATTCGAGGACGTTCTTGCGGATCTCGGCGTTGCGCTGCTCGACGGTGTTCTGCGCCCGCTCGATGGCCTTGGACGACCATCTTGGCCTCGATGGGCACGTCGTCGGGAAGGGCCTTGCCCATGACCCAGTTCATGGCCCCGGTGGCGAACAGGCGCATGAGCTCGTCCTCGAGCGACAGGTAGAACCGGCTCTCGCCCGGATCGCCCTGACGGCCGGACCGGCCTCGCAGCTGGTTGTCGATGCGCCGGCTCTCGTGGCGTTCGGTGCCGAGCACGTAGAGCCCGCCCGCCTCGCGCACGGCCTCGCCCTCGGCCTTGGTGTCGTCCTCGTACTTCGCGGTCAGCTCCTCGCAGGCGGGCCTTGCCCTCGTCCGTCCTCGGGGTCGAGGCCCTCGGCGATCACGTCGACCCGGGCCAGCTCCTCGGCGTTGCCCCCGAGCTTGATGTCGACGCCGCGACCGGCCATGTTCGTGGCCACCGTGATGGCGTGGAGGCGGCCGGCCTGGGCCACGACGTGCGCCTCCCGGGTGTGCTGCTTGGCGTTGAGCACCGCGTGGTCGATGCCGTTCTGGTCGAGGGCGCGGGACAACTTCTCGGACTTCTCCACCGAGATCGTGCCCACCAGCACGGGTTGGCCGGTCTCGTAGCGCTCCTTGAGGTCCTCGATCAGGGCGTCGAACTTGGCTTCCTCGGACTTGTAGATGAGGTCGCCCTGGTCGAGGCGGACCATCGCGCGGTTGGTCGGGATGGGCACCACGTGGAGGTTGTAGGTGCTGGCGAACTCGGACGCCTCGGTCTCGGCCGTACCGGTCATGCCGGCCAACTTGTCGTAGAGGCGGAAGTAGTTCTGGAGCGTGATCGTGGCGAGGGTCTGGTTCTCCTCGTTGATCTTCACGCCTTCCTTGGCCTCGACCGCCTGGTGCAGGCCCTCGGACCACCGCCGCCCCTCGAGGATGCGGCCGGTGAACTCGTCGACGATCTTCACCTCGCCGTGCTGCACGACGTAGTCCTTGTCCCGCTTGAACAGCTCCTTGGCCTTGAGGGCGGCCTGGAACTGGTGGACGAGGTTGGTGGACACCTCGTCGTACATGTTCTCGATGCCCAGCGCCTTCTCCACCGCCTCGACGCCCTCGTCGGTGGGAGCGACCGTGCGCTTCTCCTCGTCGACGTCGTAGTGCTCGTCGCGCTTGAGCCCGCGCACGACGCTGGCGAACTGGTAGTAGAGCTTGGCCGCGTCGCTCACCCGCCCGGCGATGATGAGCGGGGTGCGGGCCTCGTCGATCAGGATCGAGTCGACCTCGTCCACGATGCAGAAGTTGTGGCCCCGCTGCACCTGGCGGTCGCGGCTCATGGCCATGTTGTCGCGCAGGTAGTCGAAGCCGAGCTCGTTGTTGGTGCCGTAGGTGATGTCGCAGGCGTACTGCGGCCCGCTTCTGGTCGCCAGTCGAAGTCGCCGGGGATCACCAGCCCGACCGTGAGCCCCAGCCAGCGGTGGATCTGGCCCATCCACTCGGAGTCGCGCTTGACCAGGTAGTCGTTGACCGTGACCAGGTGCACGCCTCGCCGCGACAGGGCGTTGAGGTACATCGGGCAGGGTCGACACCAGGGTCTTGCCCTCGCCCGTCTTCATCTCGGCCACCCAGCCGAAGTGCAGCGCCGCCCCGCCCATCAGCTGCACGTCGTAGTGGCGCTGGCCGATCACGCGCCGCGACGCCTCACGCATCACCGCGAAGGCCTCGATCAGCAGGTCGTTGAGATCGGCCTCGCCGTTGCTCGAGGCGCTGCCTTGAACTCGCCCGTGCGGGCCCGCAGGGCATCGTCGGACAGGGCCTTGGTCTCGTCTTCGAGCGCGTTGATGTCCGGGACGAGCGCCTGCACGGCCCGGACCTTCTTGCCTTCACCGGCACGGAGGATCTTGTCGAATACACCCATGAGAACGAGCGAGTCTACCGGGGCGTCTCGCCACCCTCGGTGCGGCCCGCAGCCTCGCTCAGGCTGGCCGCCGTCGCCTCCTGGGACCCGTCGCCGTCGCCGACTGACGGGTTCCCGACCGAGTAGGCCATGGCTTCGGTGCGGGCATGGCGGTGCAGCAGGGCCAACGCGTTGGCCACGGCACCCTGGACCGACGCCAGCTCGACGCCGCGAGCCTGGGCGGCGTCGGCCATGGACTGTCCTGCGGCCAAGGAGTCGAGCAGCTCGACCACCGTGGGATCCAGACTCGGAGCCACCAGCTCCTGTTGGACCGACGCGGCCTGGCGGGCCAGCGCGGCGTGGGCATCGCGCAGCCCGGCCAGGTCGCGGGCCTCGAGCCACGGATGCCCCCAGGCCACCTGCTCGGTGATGGCCACGGCCACCGAGGGCGCCTCCTCGCGGCGTACGACGGCCAGCGCACCGACCCGCAGGGCGCGGCTGCGGGCCTCGGCGTCGTCCGGGCCGCACATGATCACGAACCGGGCGGTGGGCACCAGTTCGCTGACCGAGGCGATCAGGCCCACACCGGCCAGCCCCGGAAGTCCCAACCCCAGCCACACCACGTCGGGGATGGACTCGATTGCCTCGGCCAGGGCCGTCTCGCCCCCGTCCGCCTCGGCCACCACCTCGATGCGTGGGCTGGCCTCGAGGGCCACCGTGAGCTGGCGTCGCCCGATGGCGCCGTCGTCGCACACCAGCACGCTGATGCTGGCGTCGCTCCACTTGCCCGGGTCGGCGAACACGGTCACCCCCGATGCCCGCGGGGCGACGACCTTGCTCTTGAGCTTCACCAGCTGGGGTTCGAGCTTCTCCACCGCCAGATCCAGGGCGGCGAAGGTGTCGGCCGCCGCCACCTTGCACTGCACCTGGTGCCCGTGGCCCTCCATGAGCACCTCGCAGATCTCCCGGTCGGCGATTCGCGGGTTGCGCTCCTCGGCGAAGTGCACCCGGGCGATCTCCATGCCCTCGACGAATCGGGCCAGTCGACCGATCTTGCGTTGCGTAGCCGCCACCAGCGCCTCCGACGGCTCAGCTCCCCTGCTGCTGATCGTGATGTCCACATCGTCTCCACGGGCCGGGATCGGTAGCAGGATCGTAGGGCCCCCGGCGGGTTCAGCGCAGCCGGTCGCAGACCAGGCGGCCCACCATGCGCTGGGCCAGGTCCTCGGCGCTGGGCTGCTCGCCGGCTTCGAGGCGCAGGCGGACCTCGGCCAAGCGGTCGTCACGAATGGCCGGCGACCGCCACGAGCTGCTCGACCAGGCCCTCCGGGCAGGCCGTCGCCTCGGCCTCCTGGGGCGACGAATCCCAGAGCGCGAGGATCGGACCGGCCCCGCCCTCGGGGCTCGGCGGCGCCGCTGCGTCGTCTGACCCCCGGGCTCCGTGTCGGTGAGCGCCCGCAAGGATCGCTGCACCTGCAACTCGGTCACCTGCATCGGGGGTGAGCTCCGATCAGCCGCCGTTTCCGTCACGCCCTTCTTCTCGGCCGACCTGACGCCTGTCTTGAGTGGCCGACCGGCGTGAAGGCACGGCGTGCAGGCGGCGGTGAGGGCCAGAACCTGTCGCGCCCCGGACTGACGCAGAGCCCCCGAGGCCGCGGCCAGGGTGGCGCCGGTGGTGATCACGTCATCGACCACCACCACCCGGCCCGGGCTGGGCCCCCGAGCCCGGAACTGGGGACCCACCTGACGCTGAGCCAGCGTGCGACCGGTCTGGGGACCGCCCGCCTGGCGGCGCAGCAGGTCTCGACACGGCAGGTCGAGGGCGCGGGCCAGCCCGCCGGCCAGCAGCCGCGACTGGTCGTAGCCTCGCTGAGCGCGGCGGACGGGGCTGGTGGGCGCCCACGTGACGGCGTCGAGACCCGCCGGATCCACCAGCTCGGCCATGGCCGAGCCCAGCAGCCGCCCCAGCTCGCGCCCGTTTCGGTACTTCAGGGCCACCACCAGGTCACGACCGGTCCCCTCGAAGCTGAACAGGCTGGCGCAGGCGTCGGGACCAGGCGGGCCGACGCCGGGCGTGCCCGCGCCGCGCCACTCACGGCACCCGGTGACCGCAAACCGTCGAGGCAGGTGGCGCACACCACCGGCCCGGGGATCGCACATCCGTGGCAACGTCGCTCGAACCACACCCGAGCGACGCTAGCCAGGGGGTGTGACGACTCGATTGGCCCTCCGGTCGGCAAGCCTCCCGGCGGGCGCCTTCGGCATCCGGGTGTCATCGGTCCAGCGGCTCCGGCCTGGCGGCCTTCGCCTTCTAGGCCCTCTGGTCGGCAAGCCTCCCGGCGGGCGCCTTCGGCATCCGGGTGTCATCGGTCCAGCGGCTCCGGCCTGGCGGCCTTCGCCTTCTAGACCCTCTGGTCGGCAAGCCTCCCGACGGGCGCCTTCGGCATCCGGGTGTCATCGGTCCAGCGGCTCCGGCCTGACGGCCTTCGCCTTCTCAGGCCTCCGACAAGTCGGGCTGGGTGGCGGCTACCAGCTCATGGGCGGCGAGGACGCCGCGCTCGGTGATGTAGCCGGTCACCAGATCGGCTGGGGTGACGTCGAAGGCCCGGTTCTCGACCGACACGCCGGCCGGTGCGATCGAGCTGACCCCCGATGTGGCGCACCTCGTCGGGATCGCGACGTTCGACCACGATGGCGTCCCCGTCGGGCGTGGCCGGATCGATGGTGGAGGTGGGCATGGCCACGTAGAACGGCAGGCCGTGGTGGTCGGGCCAGCACCGCCACCGAGTAGGTCCCGATCTTGTTGGCCACGTCGCCGTTGGCCGCCACCCGGTCGGCGCCCACCACCACCAGGTCGACGTCACCCGACGCCATCAGCGATCCGGCCATGACGTCGGCCACCAAGGTGGCCGGGATGCCCAGGCGGTCGAGCTCCCAGGCGGTGAGCCGGGCCCCCTGGAGCACCGGACGGGTCTCGTCCACCCACACCGATGGATGTCGACCGGCCTCGTGGGCGGCGCGGATCACCCCCAGCGCCGTGCCGTAGCCCACACAGGCCAGGGCCCCGGCGTTGCAGTGGGTCAGGATCCGCGCCCCGTCGGGAACCCGGGCCGCCCCGAAGGCGCCCAGACGACGGTTGCGCTCGACGTCCTCCGACGGCGATGGCCACCGCCTCGGCCACCGGATCAGCTGCAGCCAGCGCCCGATCCGCTCCCCAGGCCAGGTTCACCGCCGTCGGGCGAGTGGCCACGATCTGGTCGCGGGCGGCGGCCAGCGGCTGGCCGTTCACCTGGGCCAGGGCGATGCCCATCGCCCCGGCCGCGCCCAGCGCCGGAGCGCCGCGCACGGCCAGGACGGCGATGAGCTCGCACAGCTCGTCGACGGTGTGGGCCTCGACCATCCGCAATGTGGCTCGGCAGGTCGCCGCTGGTCGATCAGGCGCACGAACTCGCCGCACCACTCGATGGTGGGCGGGATCGGATCGGGCACCGGGATCGGTCAGTACCGGTAGTGGTCGGCCTTGTAGGGGCCGCCGACCGGGCACCCCCAGGTAGGCGGCCTGCTCGGACGCTGAGCTCGGTCAGGCGCACGCCCAGCGAGTCGAGGTGGAGGCGGGCCACCTTCTCGTCGAGGTGCTTGGGCAGCGTGTAGACGCGGCGCTCGTAGAAGTCCTGGTGGGTGAACAGCTCGATCTGGGCGATGGCCTGGTTCGAGAAGCTGCACGACATCACGAAGCTCGGGTGCCCGGTGGCGCAGCCCAGGTTCAGCAGACGGCCCTCGGCCAGCACGATGACCGAGTGGCCGTCGGGGAAGCGGAACTCGTCCACCTGGGGCTTGATGTTGAGCTGCTGGACGTCGGACATCCGGGCCAGCCCGGCCATGTCGATCTCGTTGTCGAAGTGGCCGATGTTGCCCACGATGGCCTGGTGCTTCATGCGGGCCATGTGCTCGGCGCTGATGATGCCCTTGTTGCCGGTGGTGGTGATGAAGATGTCGGCCGTGTCCATGACGTCCTCGAGGCGAGCCACCTGGTAGCCCTCCATGGCCGCCTGGAGCGCGCAGATGGGATCGATCTCGGTGACGATCACCCGGGCGCCCTGGCCCCGCAGCGAGCCGGCGCAGCCCTTGCCCACGTCGCCGTAGCCGCACACCACCGCCACCTTGCCGCCGATCATGACGTCGGTGGCTCGGTTGATGCCGTCGATGAGCGAGTGCCGGCAGCCGTAGAGGTTGTCGAACTTGGACTTGGTGACCGAGTCGTTGACGTTGATGGCCGGGAACAGCAGCGAGCCGGCCTCGTGCATCTGGTACAGGCGGTGCACGCCGGTGGTGGTCTCCTCGGTGACGCCCTTGATGCCCTTCGCCGATGCCGGTCCACAGGGTGGGCTCGGCGGGGACGGTGCGGGCCAGCACGGCCAGCACGACCTGCCACTCCTCGGAGTCGTCGTCGGTGGGCTCGGGGACCGTGCCGGTGCGCTCGTACTCGGTGCCCTTGTGCACCAGCAGGGTGGCGTCGCCGCCGTCGTCGAGGATCATGTTCGGGCCTTCGCCGCCCGGCCAGCGCAGCACCTGCTCGGTGCACCACCAGTACTCCTCGAGCGTCTCGCCCTTCCAGGCGTACACCGGGATGCCCTTGGGGTTCTCGGCCGAGCCGGTCGGGACCGACCGCCACGGCCGCGGCGGCGTGGTCCTGGGTGGAGAAGATGTTGCAGGAGCACCAGCGCACCTGGGCGCCCAGCTCGACCAGGGTCTCGATCAGCACCGCGGTCTGGATGGTCATGTGCAGCGAGCCGGTGATGCGGGCGCCGCTCAGCGGGCTTGGCTTCGCCGTACTCGGCCCGCAGGGCCATGAGGCCGGGCATCTCGTGCTCGGCCAGGGTGATCTCGTGGCGGCCGAAGGCGGCCAGCCCGAGGTCGGCGACCTTGAAGTCGCCTTCGGGATAGAGGTTTGCAGTGGTCATGGTGTGTTCTCCAGCGCGTCGAAGGAAGGAAATGAAGCAGCTTCGGTTCGGGGCTGGGGTCCACTGACGCCATTCACGTCAGCCCGGCGCGTGAACTCTACTAGCCCTCCGGTCGGCGAGCCTCCCTCCGGGCGCCTCGCCATCCGACGTCACATCGATCCAGCGTCGCCGCCCTGGCGGTCGGCGGCTTCCGGTTCAGGGGGCGAGGCGGGCCTTGAGGTCGTCGATGACCGGGATCGGGCCGGGGTCGATGCCCTCGCTGCATGGCGCAGTAGAGGCTCACGAAGTCGCCGAACAGGATCAGGTCGAACAGCTGGGCCAGCGTGCCCTCGCCCTCCGCCACCACCTCGTGGATCCCCGCCACCACCTCGCCCAGCAGGTCGTCGGACAGGGCGAAGCGCCGGGCGATCTGCGGGTGCTCGAACTCGTGGCGCAGGTTCACGATCCGGAACACCTGCCGGGTCACGTCGCCGTGCTGGCCCCACCCGCGAGATCTCGTTGTGGCACGCGCTCCGGCAGCTCGTTGGCTGAAGGCGGGCATCTTGGCGTTCTCGTTGAACTGG
Source organism: uncultured Microthrixaceae bacterium (assembly GCA_963740985.1). Classification (GTDB taxonomy): domain Bacteria; phylum Actinomycetota; class Acidimicrobiia; order Acidimicrobiales; family Acidimicrobilacustridaceae; genus UBA4742. The sequence continues at coordinate 4,581,012 of CAVUGJ010000002.1, read as the reverse complement.
GTCTTCCACCGACGGGCGGCCACCGAGCCCACCCCGCCGCCGCCGTACACGATCGGGATCTGGCGGCCGATGTGGCGGGCCAGGCGCTCGGCCGGGTTGTCGGCCACCTGGAGCTGCTCGCCGCCGGCGGCGCAGCTGGGTCACCGCTGCATCGATCCAGGCGGACGCGCCGGGGAACAGACCCAGGTGCTCGAACAGCACCAGCGGAGGCACGGCCAGGGCGCCCAGCGCCGCCCGGGGGGCCGGGATGTCGGTGTCCACGCCGATCACCGGCATGCTCCGCCGCCGGGCCAGGTCGCCCAACGACCCACCCCGGGTCACCGCCACCACGGAGGCGCCGGCGTCGGCGGCCAGAGCCGTGGACTCCAGCGTCTCCTCGGTCTCGCCCGAGAAGGAGACCGCCAGCACCAGGGTGTGGCGGTCCACGAAGTTGGGCAGTCCGTAGCCCTTGTGCACCACCACCGGCACGGCCATGAACGGCCCGGCCACGGCGATGGCCACGTCACCGGCCACCCCGCTGCCTCCCATGCCCAGGACCACCACGTGCTCGACGTCGTCGTGGTCGGGCAGGTGCCCGTCGGCCTCGGCCAACGACTGGCGTGCCGTGGCCGCCCCCTGCGCCGCCTGGTCCCCCAGGTTGGCGGTGGCAGCCAGCAGGCCCAGGGTGTCGAGAGGTGCCGGACTCACAACAACGAGATCACGTCAGGGCGACGACGGGGTGAAGTTCGCCTCGATGCCGTCGGCGGTGGCCTTGGCCATCAACCGCTCGTGCTCGGCGTCGTCCACGTCGTCGGCCTCGTCGATCAACATGATCGGGATGTCGTCGCGGATGGCGTAGCGACGATGCAGGCGCGGGTTGTAGAGCGCGTCCTCGTCCGCGAAGTAGAGCAGCGGGCCCTTGTCGTCGGGGCAGGCCAGGATCTCGAGCAGCAGCGGGTCCAGTGACATCACGCACTTCCTTGGGAATCGGCTGGAGCCACACGATCGGCTTCAGCGATGAGCAGTCGCACCTCGGCCACGTGATCGTTGCACGCGACCCGGTCGGGTGCCTCCAGGTTCAGACGCAGGAGAGGCTCGGTGTTGGAGGGCCGCAGGTTGAACCACCAGTCCCCCAGGTCCACGGTCAGGCCGTCGAGTCGGTCCTGGTCGGCATCGCCGTAGGCGGCGGCGACCGACTCGATGACCGCGGCCGGATCACCCACCTCGGTGTTGATCTCACCCGAGTCGGCGTAGCGCTCGTAGGGCCGGCGCAACTCGCTCAGCGACACCCCTCGGCGGCTCAGGGCATCGAGCACCACCATCGCCGCGATGATGCCGGAGTCGGCTCGGAAGTTGTCGCGGAAGTAGTAGTGACCGGAGTGCTCGCCTCCGAAGGCGGCACCGGTCTCGGCCATGACCGCCTTGATGAGCGAGTGCCCCACGCGGGTGCGCACCGGCGTGCCGCCCTGCTCCCGGATGACCTCGGGCACCGCCTTCGAGCAGATCAGGTTGTACAGGATGGTGGCGCCCGGGTACTTGCGGAGCAGCTCGGCGGCCACGATGGCGGTCGTGAGGGACCCCGACACCAGCTGGCCCTGATCGTCCACCAGGAACACCCGGTCGGCGTCCCCGTCGAAGGCCAGACCCACGTCCGCCCCCGTCTCGAGCACGCGGGCCTGGAGGTCGACCAGGTTCTCGGGCTGGATCGGATCAGCCGGGTGGTTGGGGAAGGTGCCGTCGAGCTCGCCGTAGAGGACCTCGAGGTCGAATGGCAGCCCGGCGAACACGGCCGGTGCCACCAGACCACCCATCCCGTTGGCCGTGTCGGCCACGATCTTGAGCGGCGCCAGCTCGTCGAGATCCACGAAGCTGTGGACGTGGGCCACGAAGTCACCCAGGGCGTCCAGCGTGGTGGCCGTGCCCGGTCGGTCCGCCGGCACCAACCCGTCGAGGGTCATCTGGAGGATGTCGCCCAGACCCGTGTCCTCGCCGATGGGTCGGGCCCCGGTGAGGCACATCTTGATGCCGTTGTAGGCGGCCGGGTTGTGCGAGGCCGTGAGGGTGGCGCCGGGCGCGTCGTAGCGCCCCGAGGCGAAGAACAGTAGGTCGGTGGACACCAGGCCCAGATCGACCACGTCGAGCCCCTGGCTCATGACCCCGCGGGCGAAGGCCTGGCTGAGCTCGACCCCCGAGGGGCGCATGTCCCGGCCCACCACGACCCGCCCGGACGTCTGGGGATCGCGGGCCACGAAGGCGGCGAAGGCCGCGCCGATGCGTTCGACCAGCTCGGCGTCGAGCTGGTCGCCGACGGTGCCCCGGACGTCGTAGGCCTTGAAGATGGCAGCCAGGGTGGCTGGATCGGGGGCGCCCATGGCGCCTCACCCTAGTGGGGGTGCGCACTCACCCTTGGCGGGCGACGAGACCGACCTCGTCGGGGGCCAGGTCGTAGCCGCCCCGGTTGGACCAGCGCCGCACGGCGAACACGTCGCGCACCGTCATGATGGCGTCGCGGGCCACGTGCACCGTCGACCGGCTCGAGTTCTCCACCCGCACCGGCACCTCGGCCAGCGACAGCTGGTAGGCCTCGACCAGATGGAAGATCTCCACGTCGAACGCGAACCCGTCGATGTGGGAGTGCTCGAAGATCGAGCCGCCCCAGATCGGAGCGGAAGGCCTTGAGCCCGCACTGCGTGTCGCGGTAGCGGCCCAGCAGCACGACCCGGGTCAGCAGGTTGATGGCCCGGCCGCCCACCTCGCGCAGACGCCGGGCCCGCACCAGGGTGGTGGTGTCGTCGTGGCGTCGGCTCCCGACCACCACGTCCCACCCGGCCTCGACCTCGACCAGCAGGTCGAGGAGGTGGTCCGGGGCGTAGGACAGGTCGGCGTCGGTGAAGGCCAGGGTGCGGCCGTGGGCCGCGAGCATGCCGGTGCGCACCGCCGCTCCCTTGCCGCGGTTGCGGGCGTGGGTGAGGACCTGATCGGCGCCCCCGGCCCGTGCTTGCCGCGGCCGTGCGATCGTCGGAGCCGTCGTCCACCACCACGATCTCCAGGCCGCCGTGTTCGTCGATCTCGACCAGCTCCTTGCGCAGCCGGCGCACCGTCTCGGCGATCCGGTCACCCTCCTGGTAGGCGGGGACGATCACCGACAGGCGCGCCGCTCCCGGCGCGGGCGACCGGTCCACCCGGTGATCCAGATCGAAGCGCACCCGCAGGTGAGCCACCTTGCGCTCACGGGCCAGACTGACGGCCGCCGCTCCCAGCAGGGCGGCCGACAGGCCCCGCAGCACGACTCGGCGTCGGCTCATCCGATGGGGTCGACCCGATCGCCAGGTTCAGTCGAGCCAGCCTCGCCGACCGGGTCGGTCGGAGGGATCGGCTCGATCTGGGACGGCGAAGCGGGCGCGCCGGCGAGGTCGGGCGAGCTCAGTCCGGCGATGATGTCTGCCGGGTCGGGCTGGCTCGGCGGCCCGTCGGCCACGGGTCCCGCCGCCGGCGGCGTCCCAGGTGGATCGGGCAGCGAGCCCGGCGGGTGGCCGAGCCCGTCGTCGGGTGGATCGACCCACCAGTTCGGGTCTCGTGGGTCATCGGGCGCCACGTCGATGGGATCGTCCTCGGCGCGCCACATGGGCGCCACCGGGCCGACGTCGACCGGCTTGGCCTTCCACAAGGCGAACAGGGCCACCAGGCCGAACAGGGTCAACAGGTACGAGCCGTAGTCGGTCGTGGTGTACCCGTAGGACAGCTTCACGTGCGTGCTGGTGGGGATCACCACCATCATGTTCGGGCTCACGCGGTACGGCCCGCTGGCCCCGGAGACCTGCCAGTTGGGGAAGTAGGAGGCCTTCACCTCGACCGGCACGCCGACCTTGGTCACGTCGAAGGAGATGGAGTCGGTTCCGGACTCGATGTTCGACACCTTGGTCGTGCCCACCGGCCGCTTGCCGGGCACCGCGCCCGAGTCGATGCGCTGCCAGTTGGCCGGTCCCGAGGCGGCCAACAGCACCTTCCACTGGGTCGGGTCGAGGTACCAGTTGACCGTGTCGTTCAACCAGGTCTTTCCCCCCTTGTCGGCCCCGTTGACGACGGCCGGCTCGTTGGTGAGCGGCACCACCTCGGCCGAGTCGGCCACCTGGTAGATGTGCCACGGACCGCTGGTGGCCAACTGGGTCAGGTCGTGGTTGTTCTGGGCGAAGCCGAGGGTGGTGGCGGTGGAGGCCATGTAGTAGCGGACCCCCAGCATCTGCAGGTGGGAGATGCCCAGGTCGAAGTCGCTCTGGGTGAGCGCGCCCTGCACGTAGGGCAGGCCACGCATGGCATCCGAAGGGCGCGGCGGACAGCTCGCTCTGGTTCAGGAAGTGGTACGGCGTGGTGGCCGAAGCCTCGAAGTACAGGCCCTCCATCGAGCCGATGCAGCCGTTGGTCCAGTACGGCAACAGCATGAGCGCCATGGGCGTGCCGTAGTTGTTCAGGGAGTCGGAGTACTCCCACATGGCGCGCCCACAGCCCTGCTCCTTGCCGATCTTGGCCATCTGCTGCACCACCGCGTAGTACTCGGGGTAGTACGTCTTGCCCTCGTAGCCGGTGAAGTTCCAGTTGGCCCAGCTGGTGACGAAGCTCGAGTCCTTGGTCTTGAGCGGCCCCCACTGGTAGGTCACTCCGTCCTTGTCGATGGTGCCGAAGGGCAGGGTGCGCAGAGGCAGCCCCAGCACGACGAGCCAGACGCACAGCCCGCCCAGGGCCGTGATCCACAACACCACCCGGGGCGGCCGGTGCACGTCCGAGGCGATCAGCCGGGCCACCGTGCGGCCCACCTCGGCGATGGCGATGGCCCCAACCAGGTAGACGGCCAGGTAGTAGAAGGGCAGCAGCCGGGCGTTCCACAGGCGACTCTGGGGGACGTACAGGAAGGCCACGCCGGCCAGCACGGCCATGACCACCCAGAAGATCTCGCCGCGACGGCAGTAGGCGAAGGCCATGAGGGCCCCCACCGCGGCCAGCACCAGCAGGTACTCGATGCCGGGACGGTCGCTGAGCTGGGAAGCCAGCTGGGTCCGGGCGAACAGCGAGTCGGAGTAGTTGGTGAGCTTCTCCCACCCCATGTCGGTCATGTAGGCGCTGTTCAGGTAGAACGGGCCGGTCCAGAAGGCGCTGATCATGGCGCCGACGGGCAGCACGGTGGCCAGGTACTTGAGGTGGCCCCACGGGTGCTGCACCACCAGCAGCACGACGGCCAACAGCACCACCAGGATGGTGCCGTACACGGCGGCGGCCGCGTACAGGGGCCAATGGGGGTCGCCGCTGGGCGCGATGAGGCCACCGGCCACCAGGGCCAGGCCGAACGACGCCGGGATGAGTGCCAGCCACAGGAACCAGCGGATCCGGCTCCAGTCGAGCTGGAGGGCCAGCAGGATGGCTGCTCCGGCCACGGCGAAGAACACGGGGATGATGTGGCACAGCGCGGTGGCGGCCAGCAGGGCTGCAGCCCAGGCCCGGTACTTGCCGGTCTCCAGACCCCGCGACAGCACCCCCAGGAAGAGCACGGCGAAGCTCAGCGCGATGGAGAAGGAGAACTCGCCGGCCAGCGTGGACGCGATGTTGCCGCCGTAGATCGAGAAGGACCGGTCGAACAGGTAGGCGGTGCCGCCTACGGCCAGCAGGGCCGGGGTCGGGAAGGGCAGCCGGCTGAGCCGGCCGAAGGCCCACAGCGCCACCGGCAGGCTGATCACCCCGCTGACCACCACCAGCTTGAAGGCGATCCCGTAAGGGATGAGGTAGCTGAGCAGGGCGATCGCCAGCCCGGGCAGGATCATGTAGAACTCGTAGGCGGGGAAGCCGTCGTACCAGTCCGGGGTCCAGCCAGTCAGGCGACCGTGGGTGAGCAGGTGGTCGCGCAGGAAGGCCGGGCCCCACACGTGGCCACCCATGTCGCCGCCGGCCGGCGTGTTGTTGGCCAGGATGTTGCCCGGGCCCAGTTGCACGAAGATGAAGGCCACGCAGGCCGCCACCACCAGCAGCGTGATCCATCCCTCGACGGGCATGGAGAAGAGCCGATCGATGGCCCGCGACACGCGGCCGCCGGGCGCGGGGGCATCGCCGCTGGGCGGATCCGACGGCGGCGCCGGGGGGTCGAAGGTCGGCTCGGCACCCTCGTCGGGACCCGCGCCGGACCGATCGTCGATCAGGGTCTCGGACATGACCTGTTCATGGTGGCATCCGCGACCCCGTTCATGTGGTCACAGGGCACAATTTTCGAGGCCGGTAAGGCGCGGCGGTCACGGAGAGAAGGTGGGGAGGTTGAGGTGCCACAACAGGGTGGCCGCGGCCACGGCGTTGAAGGTGATGTGGGCCCAGATCCCCGCCCCCAGGCGCTCGGTCCGCCACGCCAGCACCCCCAGCACCAGGCCGAAGACGAACAGGGCGGGGAACTGCACGAACTGGAAGTGGGAGAGGGCGAAGAAGGCGGCGGTGGCCACGATGGCGAACCAGGGGTTCAGGCGGGCCAGGCGCGACTGCTTGAGCAGCGCCCGCTGGGTCAGGCCGCGGAAGAAGATCTCCTCGGCGATGGGCGCCCCCACCGCCACCAGCCCGAAGATCAAGATCTCCCCGCCGACGCCGTGGGCGCTGCCGGTGAGCTTCTGGGCCACCTCGCCCACGTCCACCGAATGGCCCAGCAGCTTGAAGATGGGCCAGTAGACCAGCCCCACCAGGAGCTGCTGGCCGACGAAGCCCACCACGATGCCCAGCGGTACGTCGTACCAGCGCAGCCGCAGACCCAGGTCGGCCACCGGGCCGTTCCCCTTGATGCGGGTGGCCAGCACGGGCACCCCGATCAGGAAGATCCACAACGGGATCTCGGAAACCGCCCCCATCCACAGAGGCACGTTGTTCGGATCGGTGCCGGTGGCCGACACCAGGATCACCAGGAAGAGCGCCCCCGTCAGCTCGGCCAGCAGCCAGCCGACTACCACGTCGCCCAGGCCCCAGCTGGCACCGTCCTGGCGCTTGCGGGAGAAGTAGGAGACCGGATCCGGAGTGGGCCTGGCGGTGGGTTTGGCGGTGGGATTGGGCCGCCGTTTGGGACCCGAGGCGCGTCCGGATGTCTGGCTGGGCACCCGTTCACCCTAGGTGGCGCGGGTCCGCACCCGGATCGCACCCACTGGCTAGCGTGACGCCATGACCCGCACCTGCGCCCGTCCCGGCTGCGGCCAGCCGGCGACGGCCACCTTGGCCTACCAGTACGCCACCAGCACGGTCTGGCTCGCGCCGTGGCGCCCGAGCGCCGATCCGTCGACCTACGACCTGTGTCGTCGCCACTCCTCCAGCCTCACCGTCCCCCGCGGCTGGCACCTGCAGGACGAGCGCACGTCCGCCCCACCTGATGCCCGCCGAGCGGGCGTCCTGACCCACGACCGCCCTCGGCTGGCCCGGCCGGGAATCCGTCGGGCCCGTCTGACGGGTATTTTCGCCGATCTCTTCTACGCTGTGAGCCATGAGTTCTGAGATCCCCCCGCCGCCTCCCGGCCAGGAGCAGCGGCGACCGGGGCGCTTCGGTGGCGACCAGGGCTGGCCCCGCTGGATGATCTGGGTGCTGTTGGCCGTCATCGTGGGCTTCGTGCTCATCGAAGGCATGAGCAAGGCCAGCAGCGGCACCGAGATCTCCTTCGGCACGTTCATGGGCAAGGTCAAGTCGGGTGAGGTCAAGTCCGGCACCTACGACAACACCAACGGCCACATCAGCGCCACGCTGACCAACGGCGACAAGGTCACCACCACCGGCCCCACGCCGCTGCCCGACGCCAACGCCAACCTGCTCACGTCCAAGGGGATCAAGTTCTCGACGCCCTCGGCCGGGTTCCTCGAGACCTGGTTGCCCCTGCTGCTCCCGGTCCTGCTGCTGATCGGCCTCTTCGTGTGGATGGCCAGACGCCGAGCCAGGGCCAGATGGGCGGCATCATGTCCATCGGTCGGTCCCGCGCCAAGACCTACAGCGCCGAGCGACCGGGCACCACCTTCGCCGACGTCGCCGGCTACGAGGGGGTCAAGCAGGAGATCACCGAGGTGGTCGACTTCCTGAAGTACCCGGACAAGTTCGCCGAGATCGGCGCCCGCATCCCCAAGGGCATCCTGCTGGTCGGCCCTCCGGGAACGGGCAAGACGCTGATCGCCCGGGCCGTGGCCGGCGAGGCCGGCGTGCCCTTCATGTCGGTCAGCGGCTCGGACTTCATGGAGATGTTCGTCGGCGTCGGCGCCAGCCGCGTCCGCGACCTGTTCGCCTCGGCCCGCAAGATGGGCCGCGCCATCATCTTCGTGGACGAGATCGACTCGATCGGCCGCAAGCGCGGCGCCGGCCTGGGCGGTGGCCACGACGAGCGGGAGCAGACCCTCAACCAGATGCTGTCGGAGATGGACGGCTTCGAGGCCACCACCGGCATCGTGATGATGGCCGCCACCAACCGCCCCGACATCCTCGACCCCGCCCTGCTGCGGCCCGGGCCGCTTCGACCGCCAGGTCGTGGTCCCGCTGCCCGAGTACCCCGAGCGCCTCGCCATCCTCGGCGTGCACACCAAGGGCAAGCGCATCGGCCCCGACGTCGACCTCAGCGTCATGGCCCGGGGCACGCCCGGCATGAGCGGTGCCGACCTGTCCAACCTGGTCAACGAGGCGGCGCTGTTCGCCGTGCGCCGGGGCGCCGAGTCCGTGCTACATGGAGGACTTCGAGCAGGCCCGCGACCGGGTGCTGATGGGCCAGGAGCGCGAGTCGACGGTCCTGTCCGACAAGGAGAAGGAGCTCACCGCCTACCACGAGGCCGGCCACGCCGTGTGCGGCGCGGTGCTCCCCAACACCGACCCCATCCACAAGGTCACGATCCTGCCCCGGGGCATGGCCCTGGGCGTCACCCAGTACCTGCCCGCCGAAGAGCGCCACAGCTACAACCAGGACTACCTCGAGGAGTCGATCGCGGTGGCCATGGGCGGCCGCATCGCCGAGGAGCTGGTGTTCGGCGTGGTGTCCACCGGCGCCAACAACGACCTGGTGGTCGCCACCGAACGGGCTCGCAAGATGGTGCGCGAGTGGGGCATGAGCACGCGCATCGGCCCCATGGCCTGGGGCTCGCAGAACCAGGTCTTCCTGGGCGACGACCTCATGCACACCCGCGACTACAGCGACGACACCGCCCGCGTGATCGACGAAGAGGTCGAGCGCATCCTGCGCGAGCAGGAGCAGCACTGCCGCGAGGTGCTCACCGAGCACCGCAAGGGGCTCGACCTGGTGGCCCGCGCCCTGCTCGAGTACGAGACCATCGCCGGCGCCGAGGTCACCCGGCTGCTCGAGCTGGCAAACAACGGCGTGCCCGTGCGGGCCGTGCAGCACCCGCTGGGCGACGCCGGCTCCCCGGCCCCGTCGACCACGCCGCCGGCCAGTCCTCCGCCCATGAGCACGACCAACGGCGGCCAGGGCGACAGCAACGGCCACGGCACCGGCCTCACGCCGGCACCGACCCGGCCCAACTGGCCCCCCACCGAGATCAGCTGACCCGAGATCAGCCGACCCACCTCGGCCGATGGCCGATGGGTCACGCCACCGGCGCGGCGGACGTCTTGACCGGCGGGACGAAGGCGCCGTCGACCGACAGCACGGTGACGGTGACGCCCTGGTCGGTGCTGTTGGGAGTGGCGCACGGCGCGGCCACCGCGATCTGGATGATGCCGTCGACCGAGCGCGGGTAGCGAGCCGTCAGCGTCATCTCGGCGCCGTGGGTCACGGTGAAGTCCCCCTGGGTCCCGGTGGTGACCGTGAGCTGGTTCTGCGTGCGCCCCTGGCGGGCAGTCAGCGCGCCGTTGGTGATCTGCTCGGTGTCGGCCAGGTGGCAGCCGTACCCGTCCCGGTCGCCCACCCCCTCGACCGTCAGCGACAGGATGAGCTGCTGGCCCGACTGGTCGATGGTGGCCGAGTCGAAGGCCACCTTGGTGCTGGGAGCATCAGCAGCCAGGCTGTCGTGGGTGAGCTGGCGTTGGAGGGTGGCCTGCTGGTGAGAGGTGTGCAGCGTCACCCACAGGCCGGTGGCCGACACCACGAAGGTGAGCCCGATGCCGACCAGGGCGAGCCACCGGGAACTGCTGCTGTCCGTCGACTTGGCCATGGTTGCCCTCCTCGCCTTCCGGGCCCCGCCTGAGGCCGTGAGAGCCCCGCCCGGGCCCCAGGGGAAGGAGTCACGACGAGCCGGCTGGATACATCCGATGCCGGCGCCAGGTGCTCGACGGCACGATCCGGCGCGTCAGGTGGGCTCGTCGCGGATCTCGGCCACCTTGGCCCACAGATCGGTGGCGGTGACCGGTCCCACGTAGGAACCCCGCACGACGCCCTGGTCGTCGGCGATGACCACGGTGGGCACCGCGTCGATGCCGTATCGGTCGTGCAGGTCGCGACGGGCGTCGTGTTCGAGTTCCATCACCACCACCGCCGGACTGTCCAGGGGCCGGGCGGCGTCCACCACACCGTGGCAGGTGGCGCAGGTGGCAGAGGTGAACACCGCCACCAGCCAGGGGGCGTCGGGCCGGTCGAAGTCCGTGCGGTCCACCACGCTGGGGACGGTCCAGTCCGGTTGGGTGGGCGCGTCGGGACGTCGACGGGCGAAGAAGACGGCCACCGCGCCCGCCACCACCACCAGGACCGCGACCAGGGCGAGGCGTTCCATCAGAACCCGCTCATCAGAATCGGCCCGACCAGCTCAGCGTGGCCGTCGGGGCGACGGGAACGGCCAGAGGGCTGGATTGACCCCCGGCGGTGAAGCCCAGTCGCTCCTCCACCACCACCGGACGGTTCGACACCACCTGCAGCGAAGACTCGGCCACTCCGGCACCGGTGGGGACCACGAAGCCTCCGCGTCGGCCCGCGGCGATCGTCTCGGTGCGGGTCGTACCGGCCAGCGGTAGGACCTGGCCGGCGACCACGGTGGACAGACTGACCTGGACCGCCTGGGTGGCGGACGGGTTGGTGACGATCACCGTGGCCTGGCTGACGCTGGGCAGCATCCCCACCGGGATCAGCCAGCGCTGGGCCAGAGCCGGTGATCCCAGCGTGACGTCGAAGCCACTGGGCACCGCCGGCGGCGCGGCCTGGACCACCCGGTCCACCACGATGGGCTGGCCGCCAGCCGAGCGGGCCAGCGCGGTGAACCCGACCCCCACCGGCACCCGGCCGTCTCCGGTGACGTCGATGAGCGAGTAGCTCCCCGGTGCCACGGTGGTCTCGAACGGCGAGACGGTGCCGTTGGCGTCGAGACGCAGCGCCAGCGAGACCTTCACCGAAGCGGTGCCCGGGTTCTGCACGGCCACCACCGTCCTGGCTCCGGCGGTAGCCGGCCCGTCCGCGAACCACCAGCGCGCCGCCGCGCCGGGGGCGGCCGGGGTCACCGCCAGACCCTTGACCGTGGCGTTGGTGCCATCCGCGGACTGCAACTGGTCCACGATGAGACGGCCCTCGCGCACGGCCACAGTGGTGGCCAGTTGCGTGCGCAGGGTGACCACGGCACTGACGTCGAGCACGGTGACCTGCCCACCGGGGATGACCAGCCCGTCGTAGCTGTCGGGTGCCCGACTGCCGGCGTCGGTGGCGAAGGTCACGGTGGCGATGGCGTCGCTGGGGAAGGGATTGAACAGGGCCAGCAGCTGGCGAGTGCCCGGTGCGGTGGTGCCGGAGGGGACGTACCACTCGGCCGATGGGGTGGTCGAACAGGCCGCGGTGGTGGTACCGGTGGGCCCGCTCAGCACGTGGGCGACCGCCACCTCGCCACCGGCCATCTCCACCACGGTCGAGGCGTAGGGGGCCACGATCAGGTCCGACACCCGGATGTCGAGGTGGTCGCGGGCCGGGACCCGGAACGTTCGCGCCGCGGTCTTGCCCGTGTCGGTCATGGCCTCGATGTGTCCACCCAGCGAACGGCCCGACGCGTTCTGCACGACCACGGTCTGCTCGGCCAGCCCCGCCGAGGTCCCGGTGGCCGTACCCGCGGCGCAGTACCAGGTCGAGCTGAGCGTGCCTGGACCGGCCGCCACCGGCTGGCGCTGGGAGGCCAGCACGGGCTGGGGCGGGGTGGCCCGCTGGTCGCGTTGGTGCTGGACGACCGCCCCCACCACCACCACGGCGACCAGCACCAGCAGCACCGGCCAACGTCGGACGCCACCATCGACCGGGGACGCGCTCATGCCAGCTCCCCCTCGGCTGCCATCTCGGCCCGATCGCGGTCGGACTGGGCTCGCACCCGGTTGCGGAACAGATAGCCCAGGACCAACAACCACAGCAGCGTCTGGCCGGCCAACATCAGCCCCCGCGAGACCGGGGTGTCGTAGCTCAGCGTGGCCGTCGTCCCCGCCGGAGCCGCCGGGACGGCGAAGGTGCTGGCCCAGCCGAGTGCGTTGCGCCGCGGCGCGGAACGGCCGGCCACCCCGAGCTTCCAGTTCGACGACGCCGCCTCCGAGAGGAACACGGTCTGGGCCTTCGACACCGGCCCGGCGAAGGACTGGTAGGCCCGGGTCTGGGGCAGGGCCGTGGGCGCGCCGGCCAGCCCGGGCACCACCCGCGAGGCCAGGGCCCGGCTGGTCGGCGGCAGCGTCACGCCCGGCGCCAGCTGCGCCCGGGTCGGCCCCCAGGAGGCGTTGCGGTACACCGCCACGCCCTCGATGACGTCGACGTCGGCCAAGTCGAGCTGCGCGTTGAGCATCGACAGCACCGCCGCCGGCTGGCTGGTCGGACCGGTGTTGAACGGCTTGGGGGCATCGGCCAGGGGCACCACCACGTAGCGCACGCCCATCGGGGCCAGCAGCGCGCCCAACCGGGTGGTGTTGCCGGCGCCAGCGAGCTGCAGGGTCTGGGTCAGCTGGGCGGTGGCGCCGGTGTCGGGACCGGGCTCGAGGTCGGTCACGTCCGCCGTGCCCCCCGTGGAGGTCGTGTACGACAGCACCGCCCCCGACCCCAGGTGGTCGATGCCCGGCGCCACCAGCCGCCAAGGCGCGCCCGGCACCAGCTGGGCCTCGCCCAGCCAGAGCACCCGGTAGGGGCCGTTGCCGCCGTCCTTGGCGCTCAGGTTGGCCAGGGTGGAGGAGAAGTCACCGGTGGGCAGCCCCCACTGCCCGGTGAGCGACGCACCGATGAAGGGGAAGACCCCCAGGACCAACGCCGCGCCGGCCAGCACCGAGGCGATCTGGCGCCAACCGAAGTGGTAGTCGGGCAGGTCGATCTCGAAGGCCACCATGCCCAGGCCGGTGGCCAGCGCCAGGCCCATGGCCGCGGGAGCCAGCAGCACCTCGGGCGCCGGGAACCAGCCGGCCGGCGCCCCCTGGGCCACGAACACCGTGGCCATGCCACCGGCCACCACCACCCATGCCCGCACGGCCCAACCCAGTCGCCAGGTGCGCCCGATCACCAGCACCAGCAGCCCGGCGGGCAGGAACACCCATCCCAGCGGCGCCGAGCCGAACGGACCGGTGTCGAAGCGCAGGATGGAGCCCAGCGAGAGCGGCTGGCCCCCGGTGGATGACAGGCCCACGAAGGCGCGCCAACCCCCGGTCACCCAGGTCACGCTCCACGGGAGGTGCAACAGGGTGGCCACCAAGGCGCCGGCCACGGCCACCCCCACCAGCCGCAGGGCGCCGCGGACCTGGCCACCCAGCAGCCCGCCCAGGGCGAAGCCCACTCCCAGGGCGACCACCAGGACCACTGCGAAGGGCTCCACCATGGCAGCCAGGGCGGTGACCACACCCAGCAGCAGGATGCGCTGCCACACCGGTCGGTCGGCCACACCGGGACCGACGTCGCCGCCCACCGGACCGAACGGGGCCAGGCGCGATCCCTTGACCAGCTGGTTGGCCATCCACGGCAGGAGGCCGTAGATGACCAGACCGTCCCAACGACCCCGGGCCACGGCGTTGAGGCCGACGGGCAGGCAGGCGTAGACCACCATGGCGGTGATGCGGGCCCGGCGTGACCCCAGCGGCCGGGCCAGACGCCACATGCCGAGTACCCCGAGGGGCAGGGCGCCGACCACCAGCACGGTGCGCAGCAGACCCATGGCGCCACCGAACAGGTACCCCAGACCTCCGAGCAGGCCCAGCAGCGTGGGCGCGGCGGCGACCGATCCCAGTCCGGTGCCTCGGAACCCGCTCAACCACTGCTGGACCAGGGCGGAAGGATGGCTGGGATAGGCCACGAACTGACCGATCACGGGTATGCCACCGGTGAGCAGCTCGCGACTGCCGAAGGCCAACAGGGCCAGCACCGCCACCCACGCCACCAGCGACGACCGCGCCCGGGCCGAGCGCAGGTTGGTGACCAGGTCCCGGCCCGCACCGGTCATGTTGCCCAGTCGGTTGTCACCCAGACGGCTCTCGTCCAGGCCGAGCTGCCCCCGCAGGAAGGCGGACACCCGGGCGCTGCCCCGCACCTGGAGGCGCCGGACGTCACGATCCGCCACCCGGCGATGCTCGGCCAACACCCGGCGGCGGGCTCGCACCGAGCCTCGGTGGCGGACGTTCCAGGCCCAGGCCGCGACCACGTCGGCCGCATGGTGGAAGCGGCCGGTGAGCACACCGAACACGAACTCGGCCAGGGCCACCAACGCGGCCTGGGGCATGACCCGGACCCGGGACCACCAGGTGTACGCCACCCGGCTGGACCGCAGCCGGTGGCGCATCTGGAGGCGCCGGCGATCGTCGAGCGGACGACGCTGGCTCAGGGCCTCCAGGTGGGCGACGCGGGCGCCGGGCGCGACCAGCACCCGGGCACCGGCCACGTGGGCGCGCCACGACAGGTCCAGGTCCTCGCCCAGCAACTCGATCGCGGGATCGAAGCCACCCAGCGCGCTCGAACAGGTCACCGCGGACCAGGGTGGCGGCACCGGGGATGTAGAAGACGTCGCGCACCGCGTCGTGCTGCTCCTGGTCGAGCTCGCCCCGTTCCACCAGCGGCGCCGGCGCCCCGGTCTTGTCGGCCCCCATGCCCACCTGGAGAATGCGAGCGGGGTCGTTCCACTCCACCACCTTGGCGCCCACCATGCCGGCGTTGGAGCGAAAGGCCTCTTCGACCATCACCTGTACGACATCGGGCTCGAGGCGGACGTCGTCGTGGCAGAAGAGGTAGAACGACGCCCCCTCCACCGCGGTCAGCACCTCGTTGGCCGCCGGACCGAAGCCCACGTTCTCCTCGATGCGGCGCACGTGGGCCTCGGGCGCGGCCCCGGCGATGACCGGGGCCAGATCGTTGGCGCTGGCCGCGTCGATGACCAGGATCGAGGTGTTGGGGTAGGTCTGGTTCGCCATGCTGGTCAGGGCTTCGCCGAACCACTCCCCCGGATCGTGGGCCACCACCACCAGCACCACCGGGGGGATGACCGCCGGGATCTGCACCGATGGTGGCCCGAAGGGCTCCTCCGGGGTGCTCGGCCCAGCGTCTGCCCGCCCCTGGTCGACCGGCTGGTCTGCGGGCTGGTCGACCCGCTCCTCGACTGGCGCATCCACGGGTTCGTCTGCTGGCCCCGGGTCTGGCTGGGGCTGGTCCGGCGCGTCCACGACCGCCGCAGGGTAGTCGCCCTCCCCTGGCGTTCTGGTCACCCCGGGTGCCCTTGGGTGGCGCCGGAGCGGCCCCCTTGCCGGGCCCGGCCGGACCTGGAACGCTCTGCGCATGGCCAACGAGACCGTGCGGGTCCTGCGCAACACGTTCTACGCCAGCGTCGGGTTCGGGGTCCTCGCCTTCCAGAAGGCCCAGGTCCGGCGGCGAGAGCTCGAAGCCGCGCTCCGTCCGCCGATCGAGGCTGCCGTCGACCACCTGCGGGCCGCCTCGGGGCACGCCCCGAGCTGATCGGGCGGCTGCGGGCGCCGTTCGTAGGTGCCTGCCCGCCCTGTTCGCCACTCACCCATGCGACTTGCCTTCGACGCCACCGCCCTGCTCGGACCGCGCACCGGCGTGGGCGTGGTCACCGCCGAGGTCTTGGCCCGCCTGGCCGGCGTCGACGGCCTGGACGTGACCGCCTTCGGGATCACCTGGCGTGGACGTACCGACCTGGCCGCGGCCGTGCCACCCGGCATCAACACCACCACCCGCCCCATGGCTGCTCGCCCGCTGCGCACCAGTTGGGCCCATCTGGACGGTCCCCCCATCGAGTGGTGGACAGGCCCGGTGGACCTGGTCCACTCCCCCAACTACGTCGTTCCCCCGGCCCGGCGGGCCGCCGAGCTCATGTCGGTCCACGACCTGACCTTCATCCACTTCCCCGAGCTGTGCACGGCCGACACCCTGGCCTACCCGCCGCTCATCCGCCGGGCCCTGGCCCGGGGCGCCAGCATCCACACCGGGTCCCAGTTCGTGGCCGACGAGATCTGCGAGGCCTTCGGGCTGGCCCCGGACCGGGTGGCCGTGGTCCCCTACGGGGTCACGCCG
This sequence comes from uncultured Microthrixaceae bacterium, assembly GCA_963740985.1. Lineage (GTDB taxonomy): Bacteria > Actinomycetota > Acidimicrobiia > Acidimicrobiales > Acidimicrobilacustridaceae > UBA4742. Next base: position 4,564,600 of record CAVUGJ010000002.1, on the reverse strand, counting down.
CTGCCGCCGGCCGGCGAGGGGACCGATGCCGCCACCGGACGACGCCTGGCCGGGGGCGGTCCGTTCGTGCTGGCCCTGGGCACGGTCGAGCCCCGCAAGGACCTGCCGTCGCTGGTGCGGGCCTTCGACGGGCTGGCCGAGGCCCATCCCGACGTGGCCCTGGTGCTGGCCGGCCCGGACGGCTGGGGAGCGGAGGCGCTGGCCGCGGCCATCGCCGCCAGCCCGCATCGGTCACGCATCCGCCGCCTGGGATGGGTCAGCGACGACCAGCGGGCCGCGCTGTTGCGGGGCGCCAGCGTCTACGCCTACCCCTCGATCTACGAGGGGTTCGGCCTGCCCCCGGTCGAGGCCATGGCCGCGGGCACGCCGGTGGTCACCACCCGGGCGGGGTCGCTGCCCGAGGTGGTGGGCGACGCCGCCACGGTGGTGGAGCCGGGCGACGTCGACGCCTTGGGCCATGCCATCGCCCAGCTGCTCGACGATCCGGCGCGGGCCGACTCACAGCGCGCGGCGGGGACGGCCCGGAGCCGGCGGTACTCGTGGGACACGACCACCGCCGGGCTCGTCGAGCTCTACCACCAGCTCGTGGCCCTACACTCGGCGGTCTGATGCGCGCCCTCGTCACCGGAGCAGCCGGGTTCGTCGGACGTCACCTGGTCGCGCACCTCGAGGCCATGGGCGACACCGTGGTGGGGGTGGACCGGGCCGACGGACCCGATCTGCTCGATGCCACGGCTCTGGCCGACTTCGTGGCCGACGTGGCCCCCGACGGCATCTACCACCTGGCCGGCTGGAGCGACGTGGGTGCCTCCTGGCAGCGAGCCGGCTGCCGCCTTCGAGGCCAACGCCAACGGCACCCTCAACCTGTTGCAGGCGTGCCGGAGCACCCGGCCCCGGGTCCTGGCCATCAGCAGCGCCGACGTCTACGGCCGCGTCTCGCTGGCTGACCTGCCCATCGCCGAGGACGCGCCGTTGCGCCCGGTCACGCCCTACGCGGTGAGCAAGGTGGCGTCCGACTTCCTGGGCTTGCAGGCGCACCTGGGCTACGACCTCGACGTGGTGCGGGTCCGAGCCTTCAACCACCTGGGTCCGGGCCAGACCAACCGCTTCGTGGCCCCGGCCCTGGCCGAGCGCATCGCTCGCAACGAGTTCGACGGCACCGAGGTCGTCCCCGTCGGCAACCTCACCCCCCGCCGAGACTTCACCGACGTGCGCGACGTGGTGCGGGCCTACCGCCTGTTGATGATCCAGGGCGAGGCGGGCGAGGCCTACAACGTCTGCACCGGCATCGATCTGGCCATCAGCGAGCTGGCCGACCTGCTGGTGGGTTTGGCCGCTGCGTCCCATGCGCCTGGAAGAAGATCCGACCCGTCAACGCCCGGTGGAGACACCGGTCCTGCGCGGCGATCCCACCAAGCTGGCCAAGGCCACCGGTTGGCAGCCCGAGATCCCGATCAGCCAGAGCCTGGCCGACCTCCTGGCCGAGTGGCGGACCCGCGTCGGGCCCTGAGCTGGTCCAGACCAAGGGCCAACCGCTCCAGAGCCTCGGTGACGGCCACGCGCTCGCGCCGGTCCCAGGCATCGTGTCGCAGTGCCCGCAGGCGGTCCTGCCACTGCTCCAGGGCGATCACGTCGGCGGCCAGGTCGACCTGGCCTCGGGTCGGGCCCCGGGCCGCGTCGATGTCGAGGCCGGCGGGGTCGAGGCGATCCAGGTCGTGGTCGAGCAGGGCCAGCTGGAGCTCGACCTCGGTGTAGCGGGCGACCACCACCGGCAGGCGGTCGGCCTTGGCCGCCGGATAGGTCGTCCCGGCCACCAGCTCGTGGGGCTCGACCTTGAACAGGCCGGCCAGCAGGGTGACCGTGCGCTCGCCGGGGTCGGTGACGCCCGACTCCAGGTGCGACACCGCCACCCGGGAGATGCCCACCCGCTCGGCCAGCTCCTGTTGGGTCAGCCCCAGCTTGGCGCGATGGGCGGCCACCCGGCGTCCGAGGCTCTCACCCACCGCGTCGGCGTCCGTCCCGTCTGCCGGCCGGGTCGACCTTCGAGGCTCGACCTCACGCTCGAACTGGGGCAATTGCCAACCCACTTAGCAGACGACACCGACGATCCACGGTAGACCGTAGCCATGTCCACACGTGCGCTCATCACCGGCATCACCGGCCAGGACGGCTCCTACCTGGCCGAACTGCTGCTCGACCAGGGCTACGACGTGGTCGGCATGGTCCGGCGCAGCTCGACGGTGACCTTCGAGCGCATCGCCCACATCCAGGACCGGCTGACTCTGGTCCCGGGCGACCTGCTCGACGAGGCCTCGCTCATCGAGGTGCTGCGCATGCACCGTCCCGACGAGGTCTACAACCTGGCCGCCCAGTCCTTCGTGCAGACCTCCTTCGGCCAGCCGGTGCTGACCGGGCGAGACCACCGCGCTGGGCGTGACCCGGCTCCTCGACGCCATCCGCATCGTCGATCCCGACGTCCGCTTCTACCAGGCCTCCAGCAGCGAGATGTTCGGCAAGGTGGTCGAGGTCCCCCAGCGCGAGTCGACGCCCTTCTACCCCCGCAGCCCATACGGCGTGGCCAAGGTCTACGGGCACTGGATCACCGTCAACTACCGCGAGAGCTACGACCTGCACGCCTCGTCGGGCATCCTGTTCAACCACGAGAGCCCCCGCCGGGGCCTCGAGTTCGTGACCCGCAAGATCAGCCACGGCGCGGCCCGCATCAAGCTCGGCCTCGACACCGAGCTGCGGCTGGGCAACCTCGAGGCCCAGCGGGACTGGGGCTTCGCCGGCGACTACGTGCGGGCCATGTACGCCATGCTGCAGCAGGACCACCCGTCCGACTTCGTGGTCTCGACCGGCGAGACCCACTCGGTGCGCGAGTTCTGCGAGCTGGCCTTCGGCCACCTCGACCTGGACTACCGCCAGCACGTGGTGCAGGACGACCGGTTCTTCCGCCCGGCCGAGGTCGACCTGCTGGTGGGCGACGCCGCCCGTGCCCGCGACGTCCTGAAGTGGGAGCCCGAGGTCAGCTTCCCGGAGCTGGTCGAGATGATGGTCACCGCGGATGTCGACCAGCTGTCACGGCTGAGCCACTCGTGATCACCACCCTGGCCGGCGGGGTGGGAGCGGCCAGGCTGCTCTCGGGCCTGATCCAGGTGGTGGACCCGGCCGAGCTGGTGGCCATCGTGAACGTGGGCGACGACCTGGTGCTCCACGGTCTGGAGATCAGCCCCGACCTGGACACGGTCACCTACACGCTGGCCGGAGCCATCGATCCCGACCGCGGCTGGGGACTCTCGGGCGAGACCTGGCAGGCCATGGACGTGTTGCGCCGCTATGGCGGCGACGCCTGGTTCGGCCTGGGAGACCGTGACCTGGGCACCCACCTCTACCGCACCGCCCGGCGCCGGGCCGGGGCGTCGCTCACCCAGGTCACCGGCGAGATCGCGGCCGCCTGGGGCCTGGACCTGCGGCTGCTGCCCGTGACCGACGACGAGCTGCGCACCATCGTCACGATCGCCGACGAGGCGGATGGGGCGGCGGGCGGCGAGGTCGAGATCTCGTTCCAGGAGTACTTCGTGGCTCGCCAGCACTCCGTGCCGGTGACCGCCGTGCGCTTCGCGGGAGCCGAGGCCACCCGACCCGGGCCCGGGGTGCTGGCCGCCATCGCCGAGGCCGACGTGGTGGTCATCGCCCCGTCCAACCCCATCGTCTCCATCGGACCCGTCCTGGCCGTACCCGGCGTGCGAGAGGCCGTGGTCGATCGCCGCGAGGACGTGGTGGCCGTCTCGCCCATCGTGGCCGGAGCCGCCCTCAAGGGTCCGGCCGATCGGCTGCTCCAGGAGCTGGGTCACGAGTCGTCGGTGGTGGGGGTGGCCCGGCTCTACGCCGAACTGGCGGGCACCCTGGTCATCGACATCGGCGACGCCCACCTGGCCGACGCGGTCGAGGCCGAAGGCCTGCGCTGCGTGGTGACCGACACCATCATGTCGAGCCCCGAGGCCGCGGCCGCGCTGGGCCGGGCCGTGGTCGGCGCCGGACATCAGGTATGAGCCGCATGGAGGTCTTCGGCCTCGAGGGGATCGGCGAGATACGCCCTGGCGACGACCTGGCCGGCATCATCGCCGGGGCCGCGGCCGACGGTGCGGACACCGCCCTGGCCGACGGTGACGTGGTGGTGGTGACCCAGAAGATCGTGTCCAAGGCCGAGGACCGGCTGGTCCCCGTCGATCCCGACGATCCCCTCAGCCACAAGCCGCTGGTGGAGCGGGAGTCGGTCCGGATCCTGCGCCGCCGCGGCGACCTCATCATCAGCCAGACCGCCCACGGATTCGTGTGCGCCAACGCCGGCATCGACCTGTCCAACGTCGAGCGGGGCTACGCCGCCCTCCTGCCGGTGGACAGCGATCGATCGGCCCGGCGCATCCGCGACGGCCTGCGGGACCGGGCGGGAGTGGAGACGGCCGTGATCGTCAGCGACACCTTCGGGCGCACCTGGCGCCGGGGCGTGACCGACGTGGCCATCGGCTCGGCCGGGATCGCGGCGGTGGTGGATCTGCGCGGCACCACCGACGCGTTGGGCCGGGAGATGCAGGTCACCGAGGTGGCCGTGGTGGACGAGATCGCCGCGGCCGCCGAGCTGGTCATGGGCAAGTCCAGCGGCATCCCGGTGGCGGTGGTGCGCGGCCTCGACCCGACGTGGTTCCGCACCGGGAGCGTGGCCGACGAGATCGTCCGCCACCCCGCCGAGGACCTCTTCCGATAGCTGTGCGCCGCTCGGCGGCCTAGGCGTGCGGGTACCGCGTGTGGAGCTGGTCGATGGTGGCCAGGCAGTCCCGGGCGCACTCGCCGATGATTTCAGCCACCGGGCGGATCTCCTCGATGCGGCCCGCCACCTGTCCCGACAGCGCGATGCCAGCCGACAGGTCGCCCTTGAAGTACACGGCGTCGGCGTCGCCGAATCGGGCGAAGGCGTTCTGCTCGTGGTCGAACTCCAGGGCGGCGGTGTAGTCGGTGCGAAGGGCCCGAAGGGCGGGTGAGGCGTGCTGGTTGAGGAAGACCGTGTCGGTCTCCGAGGCGTCGAGGATGGCCTGCTTCCAGTTGGCGTGGATGGGCGACTCCGCCGCTGACACCATGCGGGTCCCCAACTGGATCCCCTCGGCTCCCAGGGCCAGTGCCGCCGCCATGGTGGGCCCGTCCAGGAAGCCGCCGGCGGCCACGATGGGCAGATCGATCTTGGACGCCACCAGCGGGAGCAGGACCATGGTGGCCACGGGGCGAGGGTTCTTGAACCCGCCGCCCTCACCGCCCTCCACCACCAGGCCGTCGACGCCGGCATCGGCCGCCTTCTGGGCCGCCCGCAGCGTGGGCACCACATGGAAGACGGTCAGCCCGGCCTCCTTCAGCTGGGCGGTGTACTTGGTGGGGCTGCCGGCCGACGTGGTCACGAACTTCACCCCCTGGTCGACCACGAACTCGACGATGGAGGGATCCCGCACGAAGGCCTGGGCGATGTTGACGCCGAAGGGCTTGTCGGTCAGGTCGCGCATGCGGGTGATCTCGCCCCGGATCACGTCGAGCTCCCCCGACGAAGTCTCGATGATGCCCATGGCGCCGGCGTTGGACACCGCCGAGGCCAGGTCGGCCCGGGCGATCCAACCCATCGGCGCCTGGATGATCGGGATGTCGACGCCCAACATCTGGGTGACCCGGTTGGAGAACATGGCCGCATCCTGACATGCGGGTGGCGGTCGATATCCCTCGACCGGAGTGATACCACGTTGGGATCATCGACCCACGAGACCGCGGCCCTGGTCGATTCGCACATGCGCAACCACGGTCTCGTGGATGGGAACGAGCGCGATCCAGCCGGCTCAGGGGCGCTGGCGAAACCAGTCCAGGACGGCGGCCGTGCCGGTCTCGATGTCGGTCCAGGGCTCCCAGCCCAGGTACAACCCGGCCCGGCCCGGGTCCAGGGCCGAGCGGGCCAGCTCGCCTGGGCGAGGTGGCGCCATCACCGCCGGGCGGGTCACCCCGGCCGCGGCGGCCATGGCCGTGTACAGCTCGTTGACCGAGGTCTCCACCCCGGTGCCCACGTTGGCCAGCAGGCCCGAACCCCGATCGGCGGCCCGCACGAAGGCGTCGACCACGTCGTCCACGAACACGAAGTCCCGGGTCTGGCCGCCGTCGCCGAAGATGGTGCACGGCTCACCGGCCAGGAGGCGCCCGGCGAAGATGGCCACCACGCCGGCCTCACCGTGGGGATCCTGGCGAGGGCCGTACACGTTGGCCAGCGCCAGCGCGGCGTATTCCAGCGCGTGCAGCTCCCGGTAGGCGAACAGGTAGTCGCCCATGACCTTCTTGGCCACCCCGTAGGGCGACAGGGGTCGCTGGGGCAGGTTCTCGTCCGCGGGCAGGTCGGCCGGATCGACGTCGCCGTAGATGGTGCCCCCGCTCGAGGCGAACACCACCTTGGCCGCGCCGGCCTGGCGGGCGCCTTCGAGCACGTGGAGCCCGCCGATGATGTTGATCTCGGCGTCGAACACGGGCCGGCTCACCGACACCCGCACGTCGGCCTGGGCGGCCAGGTGGAACACCACGTCGGGATGACGTCGATCGATGAGCTCGATCACCGACGGATCGCGGATGTCGATCTGGTGGAAGCTGAAGTCGTGGGCCCGATCGGATCGGGCCGACGCCAGGTTGGCCAGCGATCCGGTGGAGAGGTTGTCCAGCACGTCGACGGCGTGGCCCTCGGCCAGCAGCCGGTCCACCAGGGTGGAGCCGATGAAGCCCGCGCCGCCGGTGACCAGCGCCTTCATGTGACCGCCTCCTCGGGCATCCGGGCGCCGTCCAGCTCGGTGCCGCCTTCGACGGCGACGTCGTCGCCGATCACGGTCAACCCCACCAGCCGGGCGCCGGCCCCCACCGTGGCCCGGGCGCCCACGATCGAGCGCTCCACCACTGTCCCCCGACCCACCCGGGCGCCGGGGAGCAGCACGGCGTCACGCACCACCGCGCCGGCCTCGACCTGGCAGCCGGCCATGACCACGGCGTGGTCGACCACGGCACCCTCGCCGATCGACGCCGATGCCGAGACGCCGGTCTCGGGTTGGCCCCGGTGGCCGTCGATCAGATCCAGCTGGGACTGGAGGTAGGTGGCCGGGGTGCCGGCATCGATCCAGTAGGAGTCGGAGTGCATGGCGTAGAGGCTGGTGTCGGCCACCATCTCGGGGAAGGTGGCCCGCTCGATCGACACGCGCCGACCAGCAGGGATCCGCTCGAGCACCGACGGCTCCAGCACGTAGGTGCCGGCGTTGATCCAGTGGGTGGGTGCCTGCCCCGGCGGCGGCTTCTCCACGAAGGCCTCCACCCGACCGTCCTCGTGGATGGGTACCACGCCATAGCGAGACGGATCGTCCACCGGCGTCAGCGCGATCGTCCCCTCGGCCCCGCTCCGGTGGTGGAAGTCCCACAGCGTGGACACGTCCAGGTCGGTCAGGACGTCACCGTTGACCACCAGGAAGGTGTGCTCGATGCCGCCGTCGTCGGCCGCGAAGCGCACGGCGCCGGCCGTGTCGAGCGGCTCGGGCTCGACCGCGTAGTGCAGGGCCACCCCGGCACACGAGTCGTCCGGATACGCCTCCAGGAAGGCATCGGGTCGGTAGCCCAGCGACAGCACGGCGTCGGTCACCCCGAACCGAGCCAGGCTGGTCACCACCCGCTCGATCATGGGCCGGTCGACCACCGGCAGCATCTGCTTGGGCGTGTGGGCGGTGAGCGGACGCAGTCGGGTGCCGAACCCGCCCACCAAGATGACGGCCCTCACGGTTTCGTGGTGGAGGTCGCAGCGGTGGTCGATGGGCTGACCGGCGCCGTGGTGGCGGTGGCGGCCACGGTCGAACCGACGGTGGCACCCGAGGCGGCCGTGCTGGCGGTGGCCGCACCCGGGGGGGACGAGGCGGCCGTGACCGGCGTCGTGGTGGTGGTGTCCTCGGAGGTGATCTGCTGCGCCGGAGCCGGGTGGCTCTGCTGGCGCGACAACACGATCACCGCCCCGCCGATGACCATGACGGCCACGATGGCCGCCGGCCAGAGCCAACGGCGTCGGCTCGGCTTGACCGGCGCCGCGGCGCGAGCGGCGCGGGCCACCTTCTTCGACTGCGACGCCTTTCCCATGGAGACGTCAACCTACCCGCGCCCAGCGGGGTGCTCGTCGCGAAGCTGCTCGAACAGCGCCTGGTAGGCGCGGGCCACCATGGCCGGCGACGCCCACGACTCCACAAACCGCCTCCCGGCCGCGCCCATGGCCTCGGCCCGGTCGGGGTGGTCGAGCAGATCGACCAGGGCGGCGGTGAAGGCGGCCGCGTCCTCGGGCTCGACGGCGATGCCCGCGCCGGCTCGCTCAACCGTGCGCGCCACCTCGGTACCGGCGTCCACACTGGCCACGATGGGTCGACCGGCCGCCAGCACCGAGTAGAGCTTGGAGGGCACGCTCGACGCAGCCAGGCCCCGCTTCAGCGGCACCACGTGGATGTCGGCCGCGGCCAGCACCTCGGGCAGGGTCTCCTTGGGCTGCATGTCCACGAAGTGCACGTTGTCGAGGCCATGGGCCCGGGCTTGGAGGTCGGCGCGTGCTGCACCACCCCCGTTGATCACGAAGGCCACGTCTGGACGATCGGCCAGCGTGGTGGCGGCCGACAGCACCAGGTCGAGGGCCTGGGACAACCCGACGTTGCCGGCGTAGGTGACCACCTGCTTGCCCGCCAGGCCGTTGGCGGCCCGATAGGCGTTCTCCCGAGGCCCGGGCCGGATCCAGTCGGTGTCGATGAAGTTGGGGATCACGTGGATCTTGGCCGGGTCGCCGGGACCCCCTGGCCGCGACGCGGCGTCGCCATCCACGATCTTGGCCCGCAGGTTGTCGGCCAGGTCCTCCGACAGCACGGTGACGGCATCGGCACGGCGGTAGATGGCGCGCTCGAGGCGCAGGGCGGCGTCGATCACCCGGGGTCCGGTGAGCAGGCCCAACTCGATGGCCACATCGGGGAACACGTCCTGGACGTTGAACACGAACGGCACCGACCGGACCCCACCCACGATGGCCCCGGCCAGGCCCAGCGTCAGCGGGGGCGACATGGCCAACACTACGTCGGGCGACCGCCGCGAGATGACGCCCTCGAGCGTGGCCAACGCCGTGAACCCTCCGAAGGCCACACCCCGGGCCAGGATCTTGCGCTTGTCGGTGGGGAACGGGTGCACTCGGGTGATCGAGCCCCAGGCCGTGTCCTGGCGGCGGGTCAGCTGCCCGTCCCAACCCGGCTCGAGGGCGTGGTGCCGGTACCACGGCAGGGAGGTCACCACGTCCAGGCGGTGCCCGAGGAGGGCGAGCTCGGACACGATGCTGGTCATCACCTCGCCGGTGGGAGCGACGTCAGGGGCGAAGTGAGGGCACAGCACCAGTATGTTCAGGGGCTCGATGTCCAGGGGCTCGATGTTCACCGGCTCGCCCCCGACAGCCCGGGACCCAGACCCAGGTCGGCCAACGCCACCTCGTAGGCCGTGGCCAGCGCTCGGACCGAGCGGTCCCAGGTGAACTCGCCGGCCCGCTGGTAGCCGAGCTCGCCCAGGCGGTCTCGGCGGATCGGGTCCTCGAGCAACTCGGTCATGCCCGCGGCCCACCCGTCCACGTCATGGGCCCCGACCAGCATCCCGGCCGATCCGACCACCTCGGGTAGGGCGGTGGCGTCCGAGGCGATGACCGGACAGTGACGGCTCATGGCCTCGAGCACCGGAATGCCGAACCCCTCGTAGGTGGACGGGAAGGTGAGGGCCACGGCCCCGCCGATCAGCACGTCGAGGTCGCGGCGGGGGATCCGGCCCAGCCGCCGGATTCGCCCCTGGAGTCCCAGGGCTTCGATCTCGGCCCGGAGCTGGACCTCGGCCTGCGCCTCGCCGCCGGTGAGGATCAGCCGCGGCTCGGGATCCCGGGCGGCCACCCGGGCGAAGGCCCGCACCAGCGTCAGGTGGTTCTTGTGGGGATAGGTGATGGCCGGATACACGAAGTAGGGACGCGAGCCCAGCTCATAGGTGGCCCGCACCCGCAGGACGTCGGCGGGCAGCGGCGGGTCGGCCACCCGGTCCACGCCGGGAGGGACCAGCAGGATGCGTTCGGGATCCACCCCCATGCGCTGCACGACATCGTCACGGGCGTGTTCGGTGAGCGTGACCACCAGCACGGCCCGGCGCAGCGCCGAGGGCACAGTCCGGCTCAGGTAGGCCCGTTTGAGGTGGCTGAAGTGCTCGGGGTGGGCGAAGGGCTGGAGATCGTGGATGGTCACGATCCCGGGCGGCTGGCTCCGCAGCATGTTCCCGCCCATGTGATGGAGCAGCTCCACCCCCTCGGCCCGGGCCCGCCGGCTCAGCCAGCTGGCCTCGGCCGCCACTCGCACGGCCTTGTTGGGACCGTCGATCGGGGCCACCACGGTCGGGTAGGTGGCCACCACCTGCGGGTGGGCCGCGGGGAACGAGCGGTTCACGAACAGGGTCAGGTCGGTCGTCCCCCCGGCCACCCGAGCGAACGAGTCGAGCAGGCGAACGGTGTACTCCTCGCTGCCCCCCACCACGCCGGGCACCAGCCACAACAGGTTGGCGCCCAGACGCGGGCGCGATCCCCCCGAGCCGCCTCCTCGGGCGACGGGCAGGTTCATCGACACGCCTCGTGGAAGACCTGGTCGAGCAACTCGGCGGTGCGGCTCCACGGGAACTCACCGGCCCGGACCAGCGACGCCCGTCCCAGCTGTTCGGCCCGGACCGGGTCGTCGAGCACCGAGGACAGCGCCTCGGCCAGCGCCGGCGCATCCCGGGGATCGACCAGCACCGCCGCCTGGCTGGCCACCTCCCCGGCTGCCGTGCCCTCGGAGGTGACCACGGCCACGCCCTGGGCCATGGCCTCGAGCACCGGCAGCCCGAAGCCCTCCTGGAGGCTGGGCAGGCAGAACACGGCGGCCCCGGCCAGCAGGGCGCGCTTGTCGGCCTCGGGCACGAAGCCGAGCTGGCGGACCCGGCCATCGGCCGAACCCACGTGTCGCTCCAGGTCCTCGTTCCACCCGCGGGGCCCGACCAGCACCAGGTCCAGGCCGTGGCGATCCAGTCGACGGAAGGCTTCGAGCAGGGTCGGGAGGTTCTTGCGCGGCTCGATGGTCCCGGCCCACATCACGTAGGGCTGGTGCAGGTGGTAGTCCGCCCGCACCCGCTCGACCTCGGCCGCGCCGGCCCGGGGCTCGTCCACCCCCCACGGCACCAGCACCAGGCGCGCCGGGTCGAATCCGTAGTGCACGCACTCATCCACCGTGGCTTGCGACGGGCAGGTCACCCGCCAGGCGTCCTGGCGGGCCAGCTCGACGGCGCGGTGGAAGAACCGCAGCCCTCGTCGAGTGGAGTGGGTGGGCTCGCTCAGGAAGCTGAGGTCGTGCACGGTGACCACCAGCGGCACGGTCGGGGGCGGCATGGCCATGCCGGTGACGTAGATGACGTCGACGGGCCCGGTGGCATGCTCGACCGCCGGGCGGCGCAGGCGGTGCCACGACTCGTAGAGGCCCAGGCGGTTCAGGGGCAGTGGGTGGACGGGAATGGACGGTACCCACGGCTCGGGAGGCGGGCGGCGGTGGCGGGCGCTCACGCCGGTCAGTTCGACGTCGTCGCGAGCCTGAAGGGCGCGCACCGCAGCCAGTGCCGAGGAGGCGGTGCCTCCGGGCACGCGGTGCCAGCACTGTTCGAGGGTCACCGCGACCCGGACCGGAGCCATGAGATGGTGAGTCTCGCGCCCGCCGACGCCCGAGGCACAAACCACGCCGGGGGACGCGACGGGCGCCGACCCCTCCCGGGATGGACGAACGGGTGAGGCGGAGGCCGGTAGGCTCGACCACCATGTCGAGCTTCTGGCCGGACCGACGCGTGGTGGTCACCGGCGGAAACGGCTTCCTGGGATCCGCCGTGGTGGCCCAGCTCGACGCGGCCGGTGCCACCCACGTGGCCACCCCCACCAGCGCCGACTACGACCTGCGCGACCGGGCCGCGGTCACCGACCTGTTCGCCGACACCCGGCCCGACCTGGTCATCCATCTGGCCGCCCGGGTCGGGGGCATCGGAGCCAACCAGGCGCGGCCCGCCGACCTGTACCTGGACAACCTGTTGATGGGCACCTACGTGCTCGACGAAGCCCGCCGACGCGAGACCCCCAAGACGGTGCTGGTGGGGACGGTCTGCTCCTACGCCAAGTTCACCCCGGTGCCGTTCCACGAGGAGTCCCTGTGGCAGGGCTACCCGGAGGAGACCAACGCCCCCTACGGGATCGCCAAGCTGGCCCAGCTGGTGCAACTGCAGGCCAATCGGGCCCAGTACGGCCAGAAGGCCATCTACCTGATCCCCACCAACCTCTACGGGCCGGGCGACAAGTTCCATCCGGCCGTGTCCCACGTGATCCCCGCGCTGATCAAGACCACCGTCGACGCCAAGGAGTCGGGCGCCGACCACATCGACGTGTGGGGTACCGGATCGGCGAGCCGCGAGTTCCTCTACGTGGAGGACGCAGCCCACGGCATCGTGCTGGCCGCCGAACACTACGACGGGGACGAGCCGGTGAACCTGGGCGCCGACCGCGAGCTGCCCATCCGAGACCTGGTCACCATCATCTGCGACCTCGTCGGCTACGCCGGCGAGGTCCGCTGGGACACCTCGCGCCCCGACGGACAGCCCCGTCGTGGTGTCGACGGCAGCCGGGCCGAAGAGGAGTTCGGCTTCAAGGCCGCCACCGGCTTCGACGACGGCCTGGCCCGCACGCTCGACTGGTACCTGAGCCACCGCGCCGAAGCCGTGGCGCGGGATACCTGATCAGCCGCCTTCGGCGACAACCTGATCAGCCGCCTTCGGCGGCGAGGCGGTCGCGGAAGTAGCCCACGGTGCGCTCGAGTCCCTCTCGCAGGGCGATCTCGGGTTGCCAGCCCAGTTCGTCGCGGGTGCGGGTGAGATCGGGCTGCCGCTGGCGAGGATCGTCCACCGGCAGCTCCTCGAACACGATCGGCGAGTCGGACCCGGTGACCTCGAGCACCATCGAGGCCAGCTCACCCACCGTGAACTCCCCGGGGCTGCCGATGTTGAGCGGTCCGGTGGAGTCGCCGTCGAGCAGCGCGATGAGGCCGCGCGTCTCGTCGTCGACGAAGCAGAAGCTGCGGGTCTGGGTGCCATCGCCGTAGATGGTGAGGGGCTTGCCCTGCAGCGCCTGGACCAGGAAGTTGGACACCACCCGGCCGTCGCCGGGGCGCATGCGAGGCCCGTAGACGTTGAAGATCCGGGCGATGCGCACCTCGAGCCCATGCGTGCGGTGGTACGCCATGGTCAGCGCTTCGGCGAAGCGCTTGGCCTCGTCGTAGACGCCGCGGGGCCCGATGGGGTTGACGTTGCCCCAGTAGGTCTCGGGCTGCGGATGGATGTCGGGATCGCCGTACACCTCGCTGGTGGAGGCCAGCAGGAAGCGGGCCTGCTTGGCCTTGGCCAGGCCCAGCGAGTTGTGCGTGCCCAGGCTGCCCACCTTCAGCGTCTGGATCGGCATCTCCAGGTAGTCGACCGGCGAGGCCGGGCTGGCGAAGTGCAGCACCATGTCGACCGGGCCGGGCACCCAGATGAAGCGGGAGACGTCCTGCTCGGCGAAGGTGAAGCCCGGGTGGCCGAAGAGGTGCTCGATGTTGGCCACGGCGCCGGTGGCCAGGTTGTCGAGAGCCACCACCTGATCGCCCCGCCCCAGGAACCGGTCGCACAGGTGCGACCCCAGGAACCCGGCTCCGCCGGTGATGACGACCCGCGCCATCAGTTCCGCCCGACACCGCGGTAGGTGAACCCCAGCCGGGCGATGGCGGATCGGTCGAGCAGGTTGCGGGCGTCCATGATGCGCGGCTCGGCCATGAGCCCGGCCAGCTTCTCCAGGTCGAGCCACTTGAACTCGTCCCACTCGGTGAGCACGGCCAGCACGGTGGCGCCATCCCCGGCGGCGTAGGCGTCGGACACCACGGTCACGTCGGGGAGGTGTTCCAGGGGGCCCCGGACCGCCGGGTCATAGGCCTGTACCCGGGCGCCGCGGGCCAACAGTCGCTCCACGATGTGCAACGACGGGGACTGGCGCAGGTCGTCGGTGTTGGCCTTGAAGGTCAAGCCCCACACCCCGATGGTCTGGCCCGACACCGAGCCGCCGGCCAGGTCCTCGATCTTGTCGGCGATCCGATCGAACTGCTGGTCGTTGACCGTGACCACACCGGCCAGCAGGTCGAACTCGTAGCCGGCTTCGCGGGCGATGTAGAGCAACGCCTGCACGTCCTTGGGGAAGCAGCTGCCGCCCCAACCGGGTCCGGGCCGCAGGAACTCGTGGCCGATGCGCTTGTCGTAGCCCATGCCCAGCACCACGTCGTTCACGTCCGCGCCCACGGCCTCGCACAGGGCGGCCACGGCGTTGACGAACGAGAGCTTGGCGGCCAGGAAGGCGTTGCTGGCGTACTTGATGGTCTCGGCCGAAGCCGGGTCGGTGACCATGAGCGGCGCGGGCACACCCACGTACAGCGAGGCCACCCGGATGGCCGCGGCCTGATCGTCGCTGCCGATCACCACCCGATCGGGATGCAGGAAGTCGTTGACCGCGGACCCTTCGCGCAGGAACTCGGGGTTGGAGACCACGGCCACGTCGGAGCGCCCCAGCGCCTGCTCCACCCGGCGGGTGGAGCCCACGGGCACGGTCGACTTGTTGACCACCACGGTGCCCGGGGCCAGCACCTCGGCGATCTCGGCGGCGGCCGCCTCGATGTAGCTCAGGTCGGCCGATCCGTCGGCTCCCTGGGGCGTGGGCACGCACAGATAGGCGAACTCGGCGTCCGCCGCGGCCCCGGCCGCGCCCAGCACGAAGCTCAGCCGGCCCGAATCCAGGCCCTCGCGCACCAACTCGGACAGGCCGGCCTCGAGGATCGGGATCTCGCCCCGGGACAACCGCTCCACCTTGTCGGCCACGATGTCGGCGCACACCACGCGGTGGCCGAGATGGGCGAAGCAGGCCCCGGTGGTGAGCCCGACGTAGCCCGTCCCGATGATGGCGATCTCAGCCATGACGCAGTGTCCTGTTCTGGTAGAGCCTGTTGCGATGGGTGCCCGAGGTGGGCGCGCCGGGAGCCGATGGGCCCCGGCCACCGCGGACGGTCAGCCGCAGAGCTGCCCCGGCGGGGTGCTGGGCACCATACTGGCCGTGCTGGTGGGCGTCGTGGCTGATGGGGCGCTGCCCGGGGCCGTGGTGGTCGTGGTGGCCAGGAAGGCCGCGAAGTCCGACGCCGGGCGCTCGGCGCTGGCCAGGCCGGTGAAGTCCCGGCCGGTGGCCAGGACCACCTGCGGACCGACGAGCGTCCTGTCGGCCAGGAACACCGGGTCGATGGTCAGGTAGCGAGCCACCTGGACCGCGGCCGCCTCCTGCCCGGGGGCGTAGCGGACGGTGGTCTGGGTGTTGCGGAAGCTCGAGGCGTCCCCCGAGTCGGCGGTGATGAAGCCCAGCTTGGCGAACGAGTCGAGCAGGACCTGGGCCTGGGCCGAGCGCCCGGAGCCGTTGGACACCGACACCTCGATCCCACCGTTGGGGTTGGCGGCGCTGGAGAGGTCGCGGAACCGGTTGAAGATGGGCTGGGCGGTCAACGTGTTCAACAGCAGCACATCGGCGCCACCGATCACCGAACCGGTGGTAGGCGGGGTGAAGACCTCGAGGTCATCGGGGTTGAAGTTGTGGAACTGGGTGGCCAGGTCGAGCAGGTCCTGGGTGGTCAGCTGGTTGTCGAGGGTCACGTCCTTCTGGGCGGTGCCGATGAGCTCGCTGTCCACGAACGGGTTGCGGGCGCCCTTGGAGATGGCCCGCTTGAGCGCCAGCTTGATGAACTGCTGCTGGCGGGCGATGCGCCCGATGTCGCTGGTCGGATCCTGTTCCCAGTGGCCCTTCTGGTAGCTCTCGAAGTAGCGGGAGCGGGCATAGGCCAGGCCCTGCACGCCGTCGAGGGTGGTGCAGCCCGGCTGGGTGACGTTCAACCCGGTGTGGACGTCGCGAGCCGGCCACGGGAAGTAGATGGGCACACCTCCCACCGCGTTCACCAGCGACCGAAAGGCCTCGAAGTCGACCTGCACGAAGTGGTTGATGGGGATGCCGAAGTTCTGCTGGATCGTCTTGATGAGCTCTGTGGGGCCCCCGGTGGCCAGTGCCGAGTTGATCTTCTCGTGGTAGCTGGTGCCGGCGATCTTGACCCACAGGTCACGGGGCAGCGACAGCAGCTGGGCCTTGCCCGACTGTGGGTCGACCCGCAGGATCATGATGGTGTCGGTGTTCTGGGTGATGCCCCGGCCGATGTTGATCGGGTCGTTCTTGTTGATGCCCGCGGCGCTGTCCACCCCCACCAGCAGGAAGTTCTCGGGCTGGCCCTTCTTGGCCGGCTGATCCAGGGTGGTGGCCAGGCTGAAGCGGGCCACGTTGGTGGCTTGGCGGAAGACGTAGGACAGGCCGGCGGCGGAGGCGAAGCACAGCAGCGCCACACAGACGTTCAGCGTGATCAGCAGCCGCTGGGGCCAGGTCCGGCGCCGTCGGGGCCGTCGGGAGCGGTCGGACACCGAACTATCCTAGAGGCAGCCCGAGCTCCCGACTGATCACCAGGCGCTGTATCTCGCTGGTCCCCTCACCGATCTCGAGGATCTTGGCATCCCGGTAGAAGCGGGCCACCGGCGTCTCGTCCATGAAGCCGTAGCCCCCGAAGATCTGGGTGGCCTCGCGGGTGGCGGTCACCGCTGCCTCGGTGGCGTAGAGCTTGGCCACCGCCGCTTCCCGCTTGAACGGGCGGCCCGCATCGCGGCGAGCGGCGGCGCCGTAGGTGAGCGCCCGGGCCGCCGCGGCCATCACGGCCAGGTCCGCGCACTTGAACGCCACCGCCTGGTTGGAGCCGATGGGACGCCCGAAGCTGTTGCGCTGGTTGGCGTAGGTCACGCTGGCCTCCAGGCAGGCCTCGATCACCCCCACGGCCAGCGCGGCGATGGCCACTCGACCGTCGTCGAGGATGCTCAGGAAGTTGGCGAAGCCCCGGCCCTGCTCGCCCAGCAGGTTGACCGCCGGCACCCGGCAGTCGGTGAAGGTGAGGCCGTGGGTGTCCGAGGCGTGCCACCCCATCTTGCGGTAGGGCGGAGCCACGTCGAAGCCCGGGGTGCCAGCCGGCACCACGATGGCGCTGATCTCGGGGGCACGGCCCTTCTGCTCGGTGGCCTGGTCAGCCGTCGGGCCGGCGATCGAGCCGGTCACCGCGGTGACGGTCACGATCGAGGTCAGTTCGCTGCCCGAGTTGGTGATGAAGGCCTTCTCCCCGTTGAGCACCCACTCCCCTGTCGCGGGATCCAGGTCGGCCCGGGTGCGGGTCCCGCCGGCGTCGGAGCCGGCATCGGGCTCGGTCAGCCCGAACCCGCCCAGGGCCCGCCCGGCCACCAGGTCGGGCAGCCACTGCTGGCGCTGGTCCTCGGTCCCGAACCGGTAGATGGGGTTGGCGCCCAGGCCCACGCCGGCCTCCAGGGTGATGGCCATGGACTGGTCCACCCGGGCCAGCTCCTCGATGGCCACGCACAGCGAGACCAGACCGGCGCCACCGCCGCCGTATTCCACGGGGAAGGGGATGCCGAACAGCCCGAGGTCGCCCATGGCCCGCACCACGTCGACCGGGAACAGGTGCTCGCGGTCCCAGCGCTCGGCGTGGGGGGCGATCTCGCGCTGGGCGAAGTCGCGCACCATCGCCCGCAGCGCCTCCTGCTCGTCGGTCAGCTCGATGGTCTGGTCGATGGTCATCGGCGAGGATGGTAGGCGTGTCCCCGGTCCCGCTGTCCCCCCACGCCGCCCTGGCCGTGGTGGGCGACCGGCTGGCCACCGACCTGGTGGACGTGACCGGCGACCTGGCCGCCCTCGACTCCCGAGGCTTCTGGGCCGTGGTCCTGCCGTACTCGGGGCCCGCGGTGTGCGCCCGGTTCGCCACCGTGCGCCCGGCCCGGCCCTGGCGGGGACCGCCCTGGCGGGGACCGTCGCCCTCGACGTGGGACTCGAGCCTGGATCGTGGCCAGTTCGAGGGCGGGGTTCGCGCCGATCCGTGACGCCATCGCCGCCGGCGACGTCTACCAGGTGAACCTGACCCGGCGGCTGTCGGCGCCGGCACCAGCCGATGCCGACGTGGCCGCCTTGGGCGCGGCCCTGGCCGTGGGGAACCCGGCGCCGTTCAGCGCCGTGGTCCGCCTGCCCGCCCAGGGCGTGCACGTGGCCTCGGCCTCGCCCGAGCGCTTCTTGTCCATTCGAGATCGACGGGTGTGGTCCTCGCCCATCAAGGGCACGGCGGCCACGCCCGACGGCTTCCTGGCCAAGGACCGAGCCGAGAACGTCATGATCGTGGACCTGGTCCGCAACGATCTCGGTCGGGTGTGCGACTGGGGCACGATCCGGGTTCCGCAGCTGGTCGACATCGAGGCGCACCCCGGCCTGGTGCACCTGGTCAGCACGATCGAGGGACGCCTGCGCCCGGGATCGGGTTGGGCCGACACCATCGCCGCCACCTTCCCGCCGGGATCGGTGACCGGGGCACCGAAGGTGGCCGCACTCGATCACATCGCCGCGCTGGAGCCGGTCGAGCGCGGCGTCTACTGCGGGGCGGTGGGCTGGGTGGACGCCGATCTCGGCCACGGCGACCTCAACGTGGCCATCCGCACCTTCTGGCTCGACGAGGGAGCGATCCACTTCGGCACCGGAGGTGCCGTCACCTGGGACTCCACCCCCGCGGGCGAATGGGCCGAGACCGAGCTGAAAGCCGCCCGCCTGCTCGAGCTGGCCTCGGCCCACCCGGTGGGCGTGGGAGGCTAGGGCGGTGGGGGCGAGCGGGCCGGTCGTGGCCATAGACGGCGAACTGGTCGACGAAGCCACCGCGTCGGTGTCGGCCTTCGACCACGGGCTGACCGTGGGCGACGGCGTGTTCGAGACCATCCAGGTGGTGCGGGCCACGGCCTTCGCCACACGTCGCCATCTGGCCCGGCTGCGCCGCTCCCTGGCCGGGCTGGGCCTCGAGCTGGCCGTGGGCGACGACGCCCTGCGGGCCACCATGGCTGAGGTGGTGGCGGCCAACCGCCTCGAAGCCGGACGCCTGCGCCTGACCGTGACCGGGGGCGTGAGTCCCCTCGGATCGGACCGGGGCGCGTCAGGCCCCACCGTGGTGGTGGCCACCGCCGGGATGCCCACGTGGGACCCGACCACCGCGGTGGTGACGGTGGAATGGCCCCGCAACGAGCGCAGCGCAGTGGCCGGGTTGAAGACCACGTCCTACGCCGAGAACGTGGTGGCGCTGGAACGGGCCCATGCCCAAGGAGCATCCGAGGCCATCTTCGCCAACACGCAGGGCCGGTTGTGCGAGGGGACGGGCAGCAACATCTTCGTGGCTCGCCACGGCCGCCTGCTCACCCCACCGCTCGCGTCCGGCTGCCTGGCCGGCATCACCCGCGAGCTGGTGTGCGAGCTGGTCGCGGTGGACGAGGTCGATCTCGACGTGGCCGACCTGGTCGGGGTGGACGAGGCCTTCCTGACCTCCTCCACCCGCGACGTACAGGCCATCGCCTCGATCGACGGCCGGGCCCTGGCCGCCCCCGGCCCGCTCACCACCGCCGCGGCCGCCGCCTTCGCCGACCTGCTGGCCCGCGACCTCGACCCCTGAGCTCCGACGCGGCCCCGACCCGACATCGGTATCATCTGGCCCCGTCACCAGGGCCGACGAGCGAACATGGGGGCTCGGCATGGGAACGGTGCGTCGGTGGGTCGCGGTTGGATCGCTCGGATGCCTGGCTCTCGCCCTGAGCTGGCTGACGGGGCCAGTGGCGCAGTCGAGCGCAGGCGCAGCCAGCCTGGCCGTCGTGGTGCCCGGCAACGGCGCGGTCACCGCACCCAGCTCGGGCACGGCCGATCTGGCTGTCTCCGTGACGCTGAGCATGGCCAACACCGTTTCCGTGACGGTGGACTGGACCACGCTGTACGTGCCCAACCAGCCGCCGGACCCGGTGGTCGGGCCCGAAGCCCCGCCATCGGACTACACCGCCTCGGCCGGCACCGTCACCTTCGCCCCCGGCCAGACCAGCGCCCAGATCCACATCCCCGTCCTGGCCGACAGCGCAACCGGCGGAGAGCACATCGTGATCTCGTTCAGCCACGCCACCAATGCCACCGTGGGCGGCTGGTACGGACTCGGCATCGGGATCATCAACCCGGCACCGCCCCCACCGCCGCCACCACCCCCGCTGCAGGTCATCCCCGGCAACGGGTTCGTGGCCGCGCCCACCACGGGCACCGCCGACCTGGCCGTGTCAGTGACGCTGAACACGCCGGCCGCCATCCCCGTCACCGTCGACTGGACCACGCTCGACCTTCCCAACCAACCCGTCAACCCGATCATCGGGCCCGAAGCCCCGCCATCGGACTACACCGCCTCGGCCGGCACCGTCACCTTCGCCCCCGGCCAGACCTTCGCCCAGATCCACATCCCCGTCCTGGCCTACAGCTCCACCACCGGCAACGAACACATCATCATCTCCTTCACCAACCCCAGCAGCGGCACGCTGGGCGGCTGGTACGGACTCGGCATCGGGATCATCAACCCGGCACCGCCCCCACCGCCGCCACCACCCCCGCTGCAGGTCATCCCCGGCAACGGGTTCGTGGCCGCGCCCACCACGGGCACCGCCGACCTGGCCGTGTCAGTGACGCTGAACACGCCGGCCGCCATCCCCGTCACCGTCGACTGGACCACGCTCGACCTTCCCAACCAACCCGTCAACCCGATCATCGGGCCCGAAGCCCCGCCATCGGACTACACCGCCTCGGCCGGCACCGTCACCTTCGCCCCCGGCCAGACCTTCGCCCAGATCCACATCCCCGTCCTGGCCTACAGCTCCACCACCGGCAACGAACACATCATCATCTCCTTCACCAACCCCAGCAGCGGCACGCTGGGCGGCTGGTACGGACTCGGCATCGGGATCATCAACCCGCCCACCAGCTGAGCTGATCGAGTCAGCGAGCGGGGCGCAGGTGCACGACGTCGCCGGCCACGATCACATGGCGGCGGCCGTCGTCATCGACCACGATCAGATCGCCCCGCTCGTCGAGATCGGTGGCCATGCCCTCGATCGACCGAGGGCCGAGGTCGGCGCGGACGCGCTGGCCGAGGGTGGCGGACACGCCCCGGACCGCGGCCACGAGCCCTTGGCGTCCAGCCGTGCCGCCGGACTCGACCTCGCCCCACCGGCGCTCGAGGTTGGCCAGCACGGAGACGAGAAGGTCGACGCGACTCACCACCGAGCCCACCTCGAGGTTCAGCGCGGTGGCCGACCCGGCCAGGGCCTCGAGCTCGGGGGG
Source organism: uncultured Microthrixaceae bacterium (assembly GCA_963740985.1). Classification (GTDB taxonomy): domain Bacteria; phylum Actinomycetota; class Acidimicrobiia; order Acidimicrobiales; family Acidimicrobilacustridaceae; genus UBA4742. The sequence goes on along the minus strand of CAVUGJ010000002.1, from coordinate 4,543,122 downwards.
CAACGGGGTCGGCCAGTTCACGTTGATGCCCGCACCGACGACCACCGCCAGCGAACCCCCCGCCTCGATCACCGATTCGGCCAGCACGCCGGCCAACTTGGCCGCGGGGTCGCCACCGACCACCACGTCGTTCGGCCACTTCACCAGGACGCGGGCGTTGCTCTCGGTCACGGCATCGACGATGGCCAGGGCCATGGCCACGGTCAGCAGCGGGGCGTCGACCGGGTCGATGTCGGTCCGGACCAGCACCGAGAGCAGCAGCGAGGCGCCCGCCGGTGCCACCCAGGACCGGTCAAGTCGCCCCCGCCCGGCGGTCTGGTGATCGGCCACCAGGACCAGTCCATCGGCCGCTCCGGCCGCCGCCATCGCGGCCACGTCGCGGTTGGTGGAACCCGTCTCCGCCACCCAGCGCACGTTGGCGAATCGGGTGCCGGCCAGCGCTGATCTGGCACGGTCCCCCCTCATCCCTGTAACCATATGGCGTGCTCACAAAGGTTCTGATCGCCAACCGAGGCGAAATCGCTGTCCGTGTCATCCGTGCCTGCCAGGAGATGGGCATCGCCACCGTCGCCGTGTACAGCGACCTCGACCGTGACGCCCTGCACGTCCGGTTGGCCGACGAGGCCTACGCGTTGGGTGGTGAGACGGCGGCCGACAGCTATCTGCGCACCGACAAGATCCTCGACGCCATCGAGCGCAGCGGGGCCGACGGCGTGCATCCGGGCTACGGCTTCTTCTCCGAGAACACCGACTTCGCCCGGGCCATCACCGAACGCGGCGTGGCCTTCATCGGGCCACCACCCGAGGCCATCGAGGTCATGGGCGACAAGGTGTCGAGCCGCATCGCCGCGGCCAAGGCCGGCGTGGCCGGCGTGCCCGGCACCACCGAGTTCCTGACCGATGCCTCCGAGGTGGTGGCCTTCGGCAACGAGCACGGCTGGCCGGTGGCCATCAAGGCCGCCTTTGGCGGCGGCGGCCGGGGCATGCGCGTGGTCAACTCGGCCGACGAGGCCGCCGAGGCCTTCGCCTCGGCCCAGAGCGAGGCCCTCAAGGGCTTCGGCCGCGACGAGTGCTACGTCGAGCGCTACCTGACCTGGCCCCGCCACGTGGAGATGCAGATCATCGGCGACCAGCACGGCCACTGCGTGTGGGTGGCCGAACGGGACTGCTCGGCCCAGCGTCGCCACCAGAAGCTGATCGAGGAGAGCCCGGCTCCGGCCTTCCCGCCCGAGGTTCGTCAGGCCATGGGCGACGCCGCGGTCAAGGTGGCCAAGGCCTGCGGCTACTACAACGCCGGCACCGTCGAGTTCCTCTTCCAGGACGGCGAGTTCTGGTTCCTGGAGATGAACACCCGCCTGCAGGTCGAGCACCCGGTCACCGAGATGGTGTCGGGCATCGATCTGGTGGCCGAGCAGATCCGGGTGGCGTCGGGTGAGCCCCTGTCGTTCACCCAGGACGACATCGAGCTGCGCGGCCACGCCATCGAGGTCCGGGTCAACGCCGAGAACCCGGCCGGCGGCAAGTTCCTGCCCTCGCCCGGTCCAGTCACCAAGCTGGTGCCGCCGGACGGCTTCGGCACCCGCTGGGACGGCGGGTACGAGTCGGGCGACACCGTCAGCCAGTTCTACGACAACCTGGTGGGCAAGCTCATCGTGTGGGGCCACGACCGTCCCACCGCCATCGCCCGCATGCTGCGAGCGCTGCGCGAGTTCCGCATCGAGGGCATCGCCACCACCATCCCGGCCGACGTGGCCATCCTCAGCCACCCCGACTTCGTGGCCGCCACCCACTCGACCAAGTGGGTCGAGGACACGCTCGACCTCACGGGAGTCGACTCGGCCCCCACCCCGGTGGCGGCGGCCGACGACGAGGAACCGAAGGTCAAGCGCGACGTCGACGTCGAGGTCAACGGCAAGCGCTACGCGGTCAGCCTGTGGATGCCCGAGTCGGCCGGCGCGGGCGCGCCCGCCCCGGGCGCGGCGGCCGGCGCGGCCCGACCCCGGCGAAGCGGAGGATCGGCATCCGGCGCGGCGGTGGGTGGCTCGGGGGCGGTGGCGGTCCCCATGCAGGGCACCATCGTGAAGATCCTGGTCGAGGTGGGTCAGGAGATCGAGGCCGGCCAGACCGTGTGCGTCCTCGAGGCCATGAAGATGGAGAACAACATCGCGGCCGACAAGGCCGGCACCGTCGCCGAGATCAAGGTCAGCCCCGGCGACTCCGTCGGCAGCGGCGATGTCGTAGTAGTGATCGCCTAACTCTTCCGGCGGTCCCAGCGGAAGGTGCGGGCCGCCACCACCACGCCGAACACGGCCCACAGGGCCAGGGTGACGAGATCGCGCGTCGGGGGTTGGGCGGCGATGTGGTTCGGGTTGAAGGCGGCGAACAGGGCCTGTTGGAAGGGGCGGACGGGGAAGAGGTTGCTGATGTTGTCCAGGGTGTGGCTCCCGATCGGGAAGAACGTGCCCGAGAGGAACACCAAGGGCAACACCACGATGTTGATGATGGCCGGCGCCGCGTCGGCGTTGGGGATCACCGCGGTGATGGCCACCCCCAGCGAGGCGAAGGTGATGGCACCGAGGACGATCACCAGCACCAGCCACACCGGGTGGCCGGGGGCGTGGTTCCCATAGACGATCATGCCCAGGGCGATGGTGGCCGCCGACAGGACGAAGGCGATGATGATGGAGCTGCCCACCAGCCCGGCGATCAAGGCCCAGGCCGGCAGCGGCGTGGCCCGCTTGCGCTTGAGGATGCCCTCGTCACGCTGTCGGGTGAGGTTCATGGCCAGGCTCATGAAGCAGGCGGCGATCACCGCGTAGGCCAGGATCCCGGGCACGTAGTACTCGATGAACCGGATGTTGCCCAGCTCTCGCAGGCGGGTCCCGCTGTTGAGGCTGGCGAAGACGACCAGCAGCATCAGCGGGAAGATGATGGTGAAGCCGGCGGCCGCCGGGTTGCGCCAGAAGCTGCGCTGCTCGGCCACCACCTGCCGTCGGGCCAGACCCACGTCGCTCACGATGTCTCCTGGTCGTCGGCGGTGAGCTCCAGGTAGACGTCCTCGAGCGACGGCCGGCTCACGGTCAGGCCGGGCAACTCGATCCCCCGCTCCAGCGCCCAGCTGGTGAGGCGGTGCAGCGCCGGGGTGGGCGAATCGGTCTCGAACACCAGGCCGTCCCCATCGGCCCGCACCGCCACCGGCAGCTCCTCGGGCGTCACGCCCTCGGGCAGAACGAACCGCACCGTGGCCACGCCGGTGTCGCGACCTCCGAGCTGATCGGGCGGACCCACGGCGACCAGCGAGCCGCCCGACATCACCGCCACCCGGTCGGCCAGGTGCTGCGCCTCGTCCATGTAGTGGGTGGTGAGCAGCACGGTCTTGCCCTTCCCCCGCAGGCTGGTGACCACCTCCCACGCCCCTCGACGGGCGCTGGGATCGAAGCCGGTGGTCGGCTCGTCCAGGAACACCAGCTCAGGGTCGCCCACCAGCCCCAGGGCCAGATCGACCCGTCGCTGCTGGCCGCCGGACAAGTTGCGCACCCGGCTCCCCGCCTTCTCGGACAGCCCGACCGTCTCGAGCAGCTCGTCGATGTCGACCGAGCGGGGGTAGTAGCCGGCATAGAGGACGAGCACCTCCCGCACGGTCAGGAACTGATCGATCCCGCTGGACTGCAGGACGATCCCCACCCGCTCGCGCAGGGCTCGGCCGCCCTGGGCCGGGTCGATGCCCAGCACCTCCACCGTGCCGGCGTCGCGGTCGCGGAAGCCCTCCAGGATCTCCACCGTGGTGGTCTTGCCCGCGCCGTTCGGACCCAACAGTGCCAGGATCTCACCTGGCTCCACCACCAGGTCGATGTCGCAGACGGCCACCGTGTCCCCGTAGGCCTTGCGCAGTCCCCGGATCTCGATGGCCGCGTTCACCGGCTCCGCACCACCACGGTGCCGCCGGCGTGGTCGTGGATGCCGCGGCCCAGGGGGTTGAAGATGGACGTGAGGTAGATCAAGGGGCAGGCCAATGCCATCACGGGGATGGCCAGCACGGTCAGGGGCAGCAGCGACCGCAGCGCCGACTGGCCCACGTCGGGCCGGCGACCGTTCACCAACTGGGCCACCCGCACCCCGGCGAGCATCTTGCCGAGGGTCTGTCCGGTCCAGGACAGCAAAACGATCTCGTAGGTGGCGAACATGGCGATGAAGGGCAGGAAGGCCCACTGGGGCAGCGCCTTCACCTGGTTGCCCTTGTAGGTGGCGAAGGGCACCAGCACGATCACCGCGGGCACGCTCACGATGATCACGTCGAAGGTCCGCGCCCCGGCCCTGGCCCAGAAGCCGGCCAACGAGTTGGGGCCTCGGGGCGGGAAGTCGCTCGGCTCGCGAGGGCGCGGCGCGTCGTCCGGGAGCACGTTCATTCGGCGGCGTCGGCCAGAGCCTCGGCCAGTGCCGGGTGCACCAGCAAGCTCTCGACGATGTCGGTCACGCGCAACCCGGCCGTGACCGCCAGCGCGATCACGGAGATGAGCTCGGCCGCGTTGCGACCCACGATCGATCCGCCCAGCACCACGCCGGTGGCCGGATCGGAGATGATCTTGACGAAGCCGCGGGGATCGTTCTCGATCAACGCCTTGGCGTTGGCAGAGAACGGCACCTTGGTCACCCGGATCTTGCGCCCGTCGGCGAAGGCGTCCGCCTCGGCCAGACCCACATCGGCGATCTCGGGCACGGTGAAGATGGCCGATGCCGCCTTCTCGTAGTCGAGATGGCGGTGGGGTCCGGCGTGGAGCCCCATGGCGTGCTCGGCGATCTTGCGACCCTGCATGGCCGCCACCGACGACAGCGGCAGCTTGCCCGAGAGGTCGCCGGCCGCGTAGATGTGCGACACGTTGGACTGGCAGTTGTGGTTGACCACGACGTAGCCGCCGTCGTGTTCCACGCCGGCCTCGTCCAGGCCCAGGCGCTCGGAGTTGGGCAACGAGCCGATGGCCAGCAGCGCATGGCTCCCCGAGGCCACGCGGCCGTCGTCGCAGTGCACGGTGACCTGGCCGTCGGTGAGATCGAGGCCCACGGCTCGGGCGCCCTTGTAGAGGCGCACGCCTCGAGCGATGAAGTCCTGCTCGAGGGCCGCAGCCACCTCGGGATCCTTCTGGGGCAGGACCTGCTGGCGACTCACGATCAACGTGACCTGGCAACCGAAGGCGGAGAACATGTGGACGAACTCCACGCCCGTCACCCCCGAGCCCACCACCACCAGGTGTTCGGGCAGCTCCGCGGGCGGATAGGCGTCGCGGGTGGTCAGCACCCGGTCGCCGTCCACCGGCGCCCACTCGGGGACGCGAGGCCGGCTGCCGGTGCTCAGCAGCACCACGTCGGCCTCGAGCTCGACCAGCCCGTCGGCCGTCTCCACCACGATCTCGTGGGGGCCCTTCATCCGCCCGGTGCCCTCCAGCATCTGCACGCCTTGGCTGTCGAGCAGCGTGCACACCGACGCCCTCAACTTGTCCTGGATGCCGGTGATGCGCTGGCGCAGCGCATCGAAGTCGAGGTGGGCCGACACCCCGGTGATCCCCATGCCCGGCGCCTGGTTGATCTGGGAGAGCGCCCCGCCGGTGGCGATCATGGCCTTGGAGGGGATGCAGTCCCACAGGTGGGCGGCTCCGCCCACGATGTCCCGCTCCACCAAGGTCACCTCGGCCCCCAGGCGGGCGGCGTGGGTGGCGGCCTGGTTGCCGGCGGGCCCACCGCCGATGATCACGAAGCGCTTGGCCATCCTTCGAGGCTACCCGGCCACGCCGGGCGTTCTGAGCGACGCGAGCGCCGCCCGCACCGGCAAGGTTGGCTCGGGCTTCACGGCCTGCTCACGGGTTGTTCACACGTTCCGGCTCCCATGGACGGGTGCCGATCCCCCCGTCCAGCGCTACGTCACCCGCCGATCGGGGCGCGACCGAGCTGCCGGGCCCAGGGAGTACCCTGGCGGCCAGCACCCGGCGGTGGCGCCGGCACCGCGATGGAGGCCATCCACCGTCCGTGACCCGCCACCCGCGGTGCACGGCGAGCAGGCGGAAGATGGCGGGAGATGTCATGCGCACTCGGAGCTTGGCCATGCTGGCGATGATCATCCTGGCCGCCGCCTCCGGCGTGGCCACGGCCCAGGCGGCCACACCGCCGCCACCGGCCCGGGCCACGACGGCCGGGGCGACCGCCGCCACGGTCCCCACCCCCACCGTGGCTCCGACGCCGGGCACAGGCGAGCCGACCAGCGGCATCCACACCGCCGCGCCCCGTCCCCCGGGCGCGAGCACCGGATCGTCCAGCCGGGCCACGGCCGCGCCGGCCAGCACCCCGAGGTTGAGCATCGCCCAGAGCAACTGCACCGCCACCACCTCCACCGCCGCCGGCCTGCAGGCCGCCTTCAACGTGCGCGGCCCGGCCTGGGGTGGCGGGGACGGCGCCCAGCCCATCCCCATCGACGGGGGTCGCACGCTGTGGCTGTTCGGCGACACCTACGTCGGTGGCGGACCGTACGGCGGGCCGCTGACCACCTCGGGACTGGTCCACAACTCGATGGTGGTGCAGTACAACAACACCTGCTTCGCCTATCTGATGGGCGTGAACGGCTACAACTGGGCGTCGGCCATCCCCGAGCCCAACGCCACCGACTGGTACTGGCCCGACGACGGGACCTATGACGCGAGCACCGGGGTCCTGTCCATCGTGGCCACCCATGTCCGGGTGACCACGGGCGGGCCGTGGGGCTGGGAGATCCTCGGGGTCGACGTGCTGCACTACGCCGTCGAGCCGACCATCACCCTGCTCAACGCCCAGACCCTGTTCGCCTACAGCAGCTCCGACATCGCCCAGTTCGGCCAGTCGATCCTGGTCCACGGGGGCGTGACCTACCTCTACGGTTGCGCCCAGTCGGGCACGCCGACCTGCTACGTGGCCCGCACCGACCTGGAGATGGATCCGAACACGCTGCAGTTCTGGACGTCCACGAGTTGGTCGTCGTCGATGTCCAGCGCCGCCCCCCTGGGCATCACCTCGCTCAGCGGGATCGAGCTGCACGTCATGGCGACCAGCAACGGGTTCCTGGCCAACAACCAGCTCTCGGTGCTGTCCACCGACACCAACGGTTGGTGGTCGGCGTCGCTCACCGGGCCCTTCGTGGCCGCGGGAACCCTGTTCGACGAGGGTCAGCCACCACTCGGCCCGCTCCCGTCGAACTGGTTCGTCTACGGCGGACGTCTGATCAACACCTCGGCCGGGATCATCGGGGTGTACAGCGTGAACACCTGGGACGACGAGGCCGGGCTGGTGGCCGGCGTGTACGGACCCCGCTTCGTGGCCCTCGACTCCCACACCATCGACCGCACCCCCTTCGGCGGCGTGAACGCGCCCGTCACCAAACCGGGCGCGGCCGAGATCCGGGGCTGGTCCATCGACCCCGACACCACCGCGCCCATCAACGTCACCCTCACCGTCGACGGCAACAACCCCATCCAGACGGTGGCGTCGGTGAGCCGCCCTGACGTGGCCGCCGTCTATCCCGCCTACGGCGCGCTGCACGGCTTCGACGTCAGCCTGGCGCTGCCCGTGGGCGTGCACCTGGTGTGCGCGTACGGGAACAACGTGATCGGTGGCGTGGGCAACACTCCGCTGGGTTGCGTCGACGCCAGCGGCTCGGGTCCGCCCGGCTCGTTCCACGCCATGAGCCCGGCGCGCCTGCTCGACTCCCGCAACGGCACCGGCGGCTACCACACGCCGTGGGGGCCCGGCCAGACCCGGTCGCTGCACGTGGCCGGAGTGGGCGGGGTGCCCGCCAACGCCACCGCCGTCGTGCTCAACCTGACGGCCACCGACGCCACCGCGGCCAGCTACGTGACCGCCACGCCCAGCGGCGGCGTCATCCCCACCGCCTCCAACATCAACTTCACCGCCGGCCAGACCCTCGCCAACCTGGTCACCGTCCAGGTCGGCGCCGGCGGATCGGTCGACCTGTTCAACATCCACGGCCAGGTCGACCTGGTAGCCGACGTGGTCGGCTACGACACCAGCGGCCCTGGCGACGGGTACACCCCGATGAGCCCGGTCCGCCTGCTCGACTCCCGCTACGGCACCGGCGGCTACAACACGCCCTGGTCCCAGGACGAGACCCGCAGCCTGACCGTCGCCGGGGTGGGCGGCGTGCCGGCCAATGCCGCCGCGGTCGTGCTCAACCTGACCGTGACCAACCCCACCGTGTCCAGCTTCGTCACCGCCTGGCCCGCCGGGTCGGGGCTGCCCAACGCCTCCAACATCAACTTCACCGCCGGGCAGACCATCGCCAACCTGGTCACGGTCCAGGTCGGCACCGGCGGCGCCATCGACCTGTTCAACCTGTTCGGCCGGACCGACCTGATCGCCGACGTGGTCGGCTACTACGCGCCCGGGACCGGTGACCCGTTCGTGGCCCTGGCTCCCAGTCGGGTGCTCGACTCCCGCACTGGAACCGGCGGCTACAGCTCCCCGTGGGGACCCGGCCAGATAAGCGGTCTGACCGTCGACGGCGTCAGCCCGGTCCCCTCCAATGCCACGGCGGTGGTGCTCAACCTGACCGTGACCAACCCGACGGGATCCAGCTACGTCACCGTCTGGCCGGCGGGCATGGCGCTGCCCAACGCCTCCAACATCAACTTCACCGCCGGGCAGACCATCGCCGACCTGGTCACCGTCCAGGTCGGCACGGGGGGCATCATCGCCCTGTACAACCAGTTGGGCCACACCGATCTGATCGCGGACGTGGTCGGCTACTACCTGCCGCCCGGCAGCTGACACGCCGAATTCCGGCCGATGGAGCGCACCTCGTAGGCTGGCGGGGTGACCGAGCGCGACGAAACCGAGCCCACCGAGCCGGAGATCAGCGTGGCCGACTGGCGTGAGCTGGTGGGCACAGAGCTCAAGGGCGCCGACCCTGACTCGCTGACCTGGGCCACGCCTGAGGGCATCGACGTGAAGCCCCTCTACACGCCCGAGGACCTGGCATCGGTCTCCGCCGATCAGCGTGGCGACCTGCCGGGCTTCCCCCCGTTCGTCCGCGGGGTGCGGGCCTCGATGTACGCCAACCGCCCATGGACCATTCGCCAGTACGCCGGCTTCTCCACCGCCGAGGAGTCCAACGCCTTCTACCGGCGCAACCTGGCCGCCGGTCAGATGGGATTGTCGGTGGCGTTCGACCTGGCCACCCACCGCGGCTACGACAGCGACCACCCCCGCGTCGAGGGGGACGTGGGCAAGGCCGGGGTGGCCATCGACTCGGTCGAGGACATGAAGGCGCTGTTCGACGGGATCCCGCTCGAGAAGATGTCCGTGTCGATGACCATGAACGGTGCGGTCATCCCCGTGCTGGCCATGTTCGTGGTGGCCGGCGAGGAGCAGGGCGTGGACCAGGCCCTGCTCAGCGGCACCATCCAGAACGACATCCTCAAGGAGTTCATGGTCCGCAACACCTACATCTACCCGCCCGAACCCTCCATGCGGATCGTGGCCGACATCATCAGCCACACGGCCCGGCGGATGCCCCGCTTCAACTCCATCTCCATCTCCGGCTACCACATGCAGGAGGCCGGGGCCACGGCCACCCAGGAACTGGCTTTCACCATCGCCGACGGCATGGAGTACGTGCGGGCCGCGCTGGCCCAGGGTCTCGACGTCGACGAGTTCGCCGGTCGGCTCAGCTTCTTCTTCGCCATCGGGATGAACTTCTTCATGGAGGTGGCCAAGCTGCGGGCCGCCCGGCTGCTGTGGCACCGGGTCATGAGCCAGTTCGAGCCCCGCAAGACCCAGTCGCTCATGCTGCGCACGCACTGCCAGACCTCGGGGGTGTCGCTCACCGAGCAGGACCCGTACAACAACGTGGTGCGCACCGCGGTCGAGGCCATGGCCGCGGTGCTCGGCGGCACCCAGAGCCTGCACACCAACGCCTTCGACGAGGCCCTGGGCCTGCCCACCGAGTTCAGCGCCCGCATCGCCCGCAACACCCAGCTCATCCTGGCCGAGGAGTCGGGCATCACCCACGTGGTCGACCCGCTGGGCGGGAGCTACTACGTCGAGGCCCTCACCGACGCGCTGGCCACCGATGCCTGGAAGTTGATCGAGGAGGTCGAGGGCCTGGGTGGCATGACCAAGGCCGTCGAGTCAGGCATGCCCAAGCTGGCCATCGAGCGCAGCGCGGCCGAGCGCCAGGCCCGCGTCGACCAGGGCATCGACGTGGTGGTCGGTGTGAACCGCTACGTGCCCGACAACGTCGAGCTGGTCGACGTGTTGAGCATCGACAACACCGCCGTCCGCGAGGGCCAGATCGCCAAGCTGGCCAAGGTGCGGACCAACCGCGACGAGCCCGCCTGCCAGGCCGCCCTGGCCGCGCTCACCGAGGGGGCCCGGGGCGACGCCAACCTGCTCGCCCTGGCCATCGAGGCGGCGCGGGCCCGGGCCACCGTCGGTGAGATCTCCTCGGCCATGGAGGAGGTGTTCGGCCGCCACCGGGCCGACACCCGTACGCTTTCGGGCGTGATGGCCAAGGCGTACGACGGCGACCAGGGCTTCGCCGCCATCCGTGACGACATCGAGGCCTTCGCCGCCGACCAGGGGCGTCGTCCCCGGATCCTGGTGTGCAAGATGGGCCAGGACGGCCATGACCGGGGGGCCAAGGTGATCGCCACCGCCTTCGCCGACCTGGGCTTCGACGTCGACGTGGGCCCGCTGTTCCAAACGCCGGCGGAAGTGGCCCGCGACGCCATCGAGAACGACGTGCACGTGGTCGGGGTGTCGAGCCAGGCCGCCGGACACCTCACCCTGGTGCCTCAGCTCATCGATGAGCTGGCCGCCGCCGGCGCCGGCGACGTGGTGGTGGTGGTGGGCGGCGTGGTGCCGCCCCAGGACTACGACGCCCTGTACGCCGCCGGCGTCTCCGCCGTGTTCGGTCCCGGGACCAACGTGCCCGACGCGGCCCGCAAGGTGCTCACGCTGGTACAGGAACGCCGGAGCCACGCCTGAGGCTCCGGTGAGCACCCCCGAGGAGCTGATCGCGGGCATACGGGCCCAGGACCGACGCGCCCTGGCCCGGGCCATCACCCTGGCCGAATCGACCCGCCCCGATCATCGGGCCGACGCCGAGGTGGTGCTCGAAGCGCTGCTGATCGACACCGGCCGGTCGGTGCGCATCGGGGTCAGCGGTGCCCCCGGCGTGGGCAAGTCCACCTTCATCGAGCGGTTCGGCCTGCACATCGCTGACCAGCAGCACCGCCTGGCTGTGCTGGCCGTCGACCCCTCGTCGATGCGAACCGGTGGCTCCATCCTGGGCGACAAGACCCGCATGAGCGAGCTGGCCCGCCACCCCGGCGTGTACATCCGTCCCTCGCCCGGGGGCACCCAGCTCGGTGGGGTGGCCCGGCGCACCCGGGAGGCCATGTTGCTGTGCGAGGCAGCCGGCTTCGACGTGGTGGTGGTGGAGACCATCGGCGTGGGCCAGTCCGAGGTGGCGGTGGCCGACATGGTCGACCTGTTCTGCCTGCTGGTGGCCCCCGGAGGCGGCGACGAGCTGCAAGGGGTCAAGCGGGGGATCATGGAGCTCGCCGACCTGGTGGTGGTCAACAAGGCGGACGGCGACCTGGCCGCGGCCGCCGGGCGGGCGCAGAGCGACTACACCAACGCCTTGCACCTGGTGGCGCCCCGCTGGCGACGCTGGACCACCCCGGTGCTGGCCTGCTCGTCGGTCGAGGGCAATGGCGTGGCCGAGGTGTGGGACCGGATCGAGCAGTTCCACCAGGCGGTGAGCCAGGACGGCGAGCTGGCGCGGGCCCGCGCCAGCCAGGCCGTGGCCTGGATGTGGGCCGAGGTGCAGGACACCCTGGTCGAACAGCTGCGCCACCGCGCCCAGGTGGCCGACGTGGTCGGGCCGTTGGAGGCCGACGTGGCCGCCGGCGTGCTGGGCGCCACCGCCGCCGCCCGGCGCCTGCTCGAGCTGTTCGAGACCGGGTAGTCGAGGCCCCGGGGCTCAGCCCTGCCCGAGGACGAGCCTCAGCTGCGCAACGAGGCCGTCACCCGCACGACGCGGTCGCGCACCTTGCGGGCCAGCAGGGTCACCCCGCCCTGGCGGACGTACTGCACGACCAGCCCCACGTCGTGGCGCACGCCGTGAGGAGACGGGCCGATCTCGGTGCGGTGCCGGCCCAGCACGTCGATCCGCCCGGTGGCCCGATCCGGCGCCGGGCGAGGATCGCCACAGAACGCCACCACCGGTTCGAGCACCTTGGACCAACGCAGGGCGGGGACGGTCTCGGCGATGTGGTCCCGACAGGCACCGGCCAGCTCGGCGTCGGACAACAGCAGCCACAGCGCCTCCTCCAGCGCCTCCACGTCGCCGGGGGGCACGGTCAGACCCAGGCCCCGTCGCTCGATCTCGTCGGCCAGGGAGTCGCCGGTGGTGGACACGATGGGCAGGCTGGCCCACAGGTAGTCGAGGATCCGGGTGCGGAACGAGTAGTCGGTCTCCACGTGGTGCAGGTGGGTGCTCACGCCGATGTCGGCATCGAGCAGGAAGTTCTGCCGATCGTCGTAGGCCACCCACTCCTCGTTGAAGATCACGTGGTGGCCGGTCAGGCCCAGCTCATCGGCCAGCTCCCGAGCGGCCACGGCCATGCGCATCTCGGGGATCAGGGGGTTGGGGTGGCGCATGCCCAGGAACACCAGCCGCACGTCCCGTCGACGCCGAGCCAGCCGTTCGATGGCCCGGATCAGGGTGAGCGGATCGAACCAGTTGTAGACCCCGCCACCCCACAGGATGACGGCGTCGTCCACGCCGACGCCCTCCATCACCCCCTTGATGGCCGGCCGGGTCCGCACCGGTGGCTCGTCGGAGATGCCGAAGGGCACCACGTCGATGAGCGCATCCAGGCCGGGATCGGCGTCGTAGGTGGCGGGGTTGACCCGACCGAGCGAAGCCAGGTGCCCCATCCACAGGTCACGCTGCTTGGGGCTGGCGCACAGGAAGAAGTCGCCCTTGACGAACTGCTCGTTGAGCACCGCGGTGGCATCGGTCACGTGGCGCCAACGAAGGTCCTCATCCTCCTCTGCATCCCCGCTCTGCTCGAGCTGCTCCAGGTGCATCGGGTCGTACACATCGACCACGAAGATGCGGTCGGTGCGGTCGAAGCAGGACTGCCCGGCCATCACCCAGCCCTGGAAGACGAAGATGTCGCACCACTCCACCAGCGCGGCCAGCTTGCGTCCCTGGGGCACGTGGGCGATCTCGAACTGATCGTGGGTGATGTCGGCCCGCGAGATCGAGATCAACTTGACCTCGTGGTCCCGAGCCAGCTCGCAGGCGATGCGCCAGGCCCGGATGGCCGGTCCCGCCATGCGCTCGGTGAGGGTGTCGGCGGTGGCCACCACCACCCGCCGCCGGACCGGCTCGGTCATCGGCCTCCGCTCGACGGGTGCGCGCCACTGCCGGGGCCGCCGCCGGGACTGGCCGACCACTGCCCGTCGAGCGACATGACCCCGCCGAAGCTCTCGTGTGGCGTGCCCGGATCGACCTGGAAGCGCAGCACCCTCTGGCGGAAGTCGTAGGGATGGACGATGGCGTGGTCATAGACCGAGGCGGTCAGGTCGTAGGTGCCGGGGAGCAGCAGGAGCCGCTCGACGCTGATGTCGACCACGCCCGAACCCTCGGCCCGGGGCAGCGACAGGCCGGCTTCACGGCTGTTGGGGCCACTCACCAGCAGGCCCTCGATGCTGTGGATGGCCAGGCCGAACACCGGATCGGTCACCGGTTCACGGGCGCTCCAGTGGAAGCGGAACACGATCTTCTCGCCGGTGTGGAGGCGGTCGGTGGCGACGCCTCCGGGCCCGATGATCTCGACCTCGTCGATCTGCACCTCACCCGAGCCCCACCGGTTGCCCTGGCCCTCCTCGTCCTGGCGGTCGACCTGCACCTCGGCGATGTAGTGGTCGATCACGTCGCTGGCCGGCCCGGTCAACCGCAGCCGTCCATGTTCGAACCAGGCGATCTGATCGCAGATGAGGCGCATGGCGGCCAGGCCGTGGGACACCACCACGATGGTCTTGTCGGCGGCCCGCAGCTCGGCGAACTTCTCGTTGCAGCGGCGCTGGAAGGCCTCGTCGCCCACGGCCAGCACCTCGTCCACCAACAGGACGTCGGGGTCGACGTTGATGGCCACCGAGAAGCCCAACCGCACGTACTGACCCGACGAGTAGTTCTTCACCGGGGTGTCGATGATCTTGTCCAACCCGGAGAACTCGACGATGTCGTCGTACACCCGGTCGATCTGGCGAGAACCCAGGCCCAGGATGGCGCCGTTGAGGTAGACGTTCTCCTTGCCCGACAGCTCGGGATGGAACCCGGCCCCCAGCTCGAGCAGGGCCGAGATCTTGCCGTTGACCTGGATGCGCCCGCCATCGGGGCGCAGGATGCGGGCCATGCACTTCAACAGCGTGCTCTTGCCCGAACCGTTCTCACCGATCAGGCCGTAGGTCGTGCCCTGCTCGACCTCCAGCGACACCCCCTTGAGGGCCATGAACTCCTCGTAGCGGGCGCGTCGCCCCCGCATGACCGCGGCCTTCAGGCTCTGGTTGCGGTCGTGGTAGAGCCGGAACATCTTGGAGACGTCCTCGACCACGATGGCGGCGGGGGCCATCAGAGCTCCTCGGCCAGCCGGGGCTCGAAGTGGCGGAACACCACGGCCCCGATCCACAGCATCACCACGGCCCACAGGGCGGCGTAGCCCAACATGTTCATGGGTGGCCAGCGCCGGTCGTAGAGCACGGCCCGGAAGCACTCGACGAAGCTGACCATGGGGTTGATGATCGTGTAGATGGCCCGAATCGGGATGGTGTAGCTGCCGTAGGTCTTGGTGCCCGGCACTCGGCTGAGCGGATAGATGATGGGCGTGGCGTAGAACCACAGCTGCAGGGCGATGGCCACCAGGTACTGCATGTCGCGGAAGTACACGTTGAGCACCGAGAAGAGCAGGCCGATGCCGATGGTGTAGAGGGTGAGCAGCGCCAACAGCACCACCACCATGGGCAGCCAGGGCAGCACGAAGCTGCCCAACGCCATCACGAAGACCATGAGCACGGCCAGCTCGATGGCGAAGGTGACGACGTACGACATCACCGTGGACACGATCAGGATCTCGCGGCGGAAGTACACCTTCTTGATGAGCCCGGCGTTGCCCAGCAGGGTGGACATGCCGCCGTTGAGCCCGTTGGACAGGAAGTTGAAGGGCAGCACGCCGCAGAACAGGAAGACCGGGAAGCTGTGCAGGCCGCTCGGGTGGCCATCGGGGATCTTGATCTTCAGGAGCACGCCGAAGACCAGCGAGAAGATGGCCACCTGGGCGATGGGGTTGACCAACGACCAGGTCCAGCCCAGCACCGACCGCTTGTACTTCCCCCGAAGTTCGCGCAATGTCAGGTTGACCAGGAGGTCCCGCGACTGGGACAGGTCAGCCAGCGATTCCATGGACGGGGAGGCCTCCACAGCGGGGGGTCGGGGCGCGCGAACAGGGCGAAACGTCGGTACCAGTAGACCACAGCGGGGTCACGCCCCCGGGATGGGCGACCGATAGCGTACGTCGCCACATGCGCATCCTGACCGTCTCGGCCCACTATCCGCCCAACTTCACCAGCGGGGGCACGCTCCAGCCCCAACGGCTGGCCCGAGCCCTGGCCGCCCGGGGGCACCAGTCCTCGGTCTACGCCGGCTGGTTGGGCGATCGCCAGCCGTTGAGCGCCTGGGACGAGAGCGACGAGACCGGCCTGGCCGTGCACTGGATCACCACCACGCCCTGGATCGGGTGGGACGACCAGCACAACTGGCACAACCCGGCGGTCACCGACGAGTTCCGCGGCCATCTGCAGGCGCTGGCCCCGCAGCTGGTGCACTTCCACTCGCTCCAATCCCTGGGGGCCGGCCTGGTGCCGGCGGCCAAGGCCTCCGGAGCGGCCGTGGTGGTGACCATGCACGACTTCTGGTGGCTGTGCGCCCGCCAGTTCCTGGTGGACACCGAGATGCGGCCGTGCTCGCTGGTGGTCGAGGCCGGCGCCTGCGCCTGCCAGGTGGACCAGGCCTGGCGGCGCCACCGCGGCCAGGCCCTGGCCGCGGTGCTGGAGTCGGCCGACCTGGTGCTGGCCCCGTCGGAGTCAGCCCGGCGGGTGCTGGCCGCCAACGGGGTGGCCCCGGGTCGTCTGGCCCTGGACGAGAACGGCCTGCCCGACGAGGTGCTGGCCGCCTTGGCCGTCTCCTCGCCTGGCGGGTCGCCGGCCCGGCTCCGGCCCGATGACGCCCCGGTGCGCTTCCTGTACGCCGGTGGGCCCGACCCCATGAAGGGCGCGGACGTCCTGGTCGAGGCCGCGGCCCGCCTGGGCCGCGACGACCCCACGGGATGGACGCTGTCGGCCTTCGGCCTGGCGCCGGGGACTGCCGCCGCTGACGGGCTCGTCGGCCTGCCCGTCGAGATGGCCGGGCCCTATGACCCCGCCGATCTCGGGGCGATCCTGGCGGACCACGACGTGCTGGTGCTGGCGTCGGTCATGCGCGAGACCCACTCCCTGCTCACCCGCGAAGCCCTGGCCGCGGGATTGGCCGTGCTGTGCACCGACACCCTCGGTCCCGAGGAGGTGGTGGTCGACGGCCACAACGGGATCATCGTGCCCGCCGGCGACGCCGGCGCCCTGGCCGCCGCGCTCGGCCGGCTGGCCCGTGACCAGGCCCTGGTGGCTCGGCTGCGCGCCGGTGCGGCCGCTCCCCTGGCCGTCCGCTCCCTCGACCAGCAGGTCGATGGGCTAGAGGCCCGCTTCGAGCAATTGATCTCCCCCGAAATCCGTGTAGAAAGCCACGCCCGAGGGCGGACTTCTCCACGAATTTCGCGGGCGGGCGATCCGAGCGCGGGCCCGGCGGCGGGTCCGGGCGCGGTGGGGCGGGTGGTGTTCGCCACCGGCATCGACGGCGCGCCGCTGCGCTACCGGGCTCGGTTGCCGGCCGAGGCGTTGGCCCTGGTCGGGGTGCAAGCCGAGGTGCGCCACTACCGCGACCCCGAGCTGCTGGCCGCGGCCATCCAGGCCGACGTGGTCGTGTGCTACCGGGTGCCGGCCACGGTGGCCATCCTCGAGCTGATCGAGGCCTGCCACGGTGCCGGCGTCGCGGTGGCCTTCGACGTGGACGACCTCATCTTCGACCCCGAGCTGCGCGACCAGATCCCCGCCCTGCGGCTGCTCCCGCCGGACGAGGCCGAGCTGTGGATGCAGGGCGTGACCCGCTACCGCACCACCTTGGAGGCGTGCGACGCCTTCATCGGCAGCACCGACCTGCTGGTCGAGCGGGCGGCCGAGCTCACCGGCCTGCCCGCCCACCGCTTCGACAACGGCGTGGGCCTGGAACTGGCCCGGGCTTCCGACGCCGCCCTGGCCCGACCCCGACGGCCCGGTCCGCCCCGCGTCGGCTATCTGAGCGGCACCATCACCCACGACGAGGACTGGCGCTTCGTGGAGCCGGCGGTCGTCGAGATCCTCGACCGCCATCCCGACCTCGAGCTGTGGCTGGTGGGTCACCTGCCCGAGGACCCGGCGCTGACCCGATTCGGCCCCCGGGTGGTGCGCACCGGCTTCCGACCCTGGACCCAGCTACCCGAGGTGCTGCGCGACCTGGACGTGAACCTGGCACCTTTGGAACCGGGGGCTGCGTTCAACCAGGCCAAGAGCGCCATCAAGTGGTTGGAGGCGGCCCTGTGCGCCACCCCGACCGTGGCCAGCCCCACCGATCCGTTCCGCCAGGCCATCAGCGACGGCGTGGACGGACGGCTGGCCGGGACGGTCGAGGAGTGGGTGGACGCCCTCGACGCCGTGCTCGACGACGAGGCCAGCCGCCTGGCCATGGGCGCACGCGCCCGCCGCCACGCCCTGCTGGACTGGTCACCGGCCCTCCAGGGGGCGCGCTACCACCGGATCCTCACCGAGATCGCCGCCGCCGGTCCGCGCCCGAACTCCGCCTCGTCCTGGACCCCGGTGGTGCTCGACGAACCCAGCCTGGTCGTGGCCCTCGAACCCTACGGCGACCAGTGCGATCCCATCGGCTCGTTCGGGGGCGCGGCGGGACCCGACGACGCCGACCGCTGGGCCCGGCTGGGTGCCAACGGGCGGCGCCTGGAGGACGTGGCCCGGCGGGGGGCAGCCAGCCTGCGGCGCGACGGGATCGCCTCGACCGCCCAGAAGGGGCTGGACAAGCTCCGCCACCGGTTGCGGGGCTGAGCGTCGGTCCCGCACCCGTTCGGGGCGGGTACCGTGTCGGGCCATGCCCGCAGATGTCGAACCCCTGCCGGACTGGCTGCACCTCATCGACCCGGACGCCATGCGGGGGTTGGAGATCGGCGCCCTGCACAGGCCTCGGTTCGACCGCACGCGCACCCAGGTGTCCTACGTCGACCACGCCCCCACCGACGAGCTGCGCCACAAGTACGCCACCGACGCGGCCATGGCCGATCACCTCGACGAGATCGTCGACGTGGACTTCGTGTGGGTCGGCGATCGTCGCCTGACCGACGCGGTGGGCGACCGGGGCCCGTTCGATTTCGTGTACGCCTCGCACGTGGCCGAGCACGCCCCCGACCTGATCGGCTGGCTGGACCAACTGGCCGAGGTGCTGGTCGACGGCGGCATCGTGGCGTTGGCCCTGCCCGACAAGCGGCTGTGCTTCGACGTCAACCGCGCGCTGACCGAGATCGCCGACTTGGTCGACGCCCACCTCCAGGGCCTGACCGCCCCCGGCTACCGCCAGATCTACGACTTCCACTCCAAGATGGTGGCCGTCGACCCCGCCCTCATGTGGGCCGGCCTGGCCGACTACCGCGGCGTGTGGCGCACCGACCTCGACCCCGACCATTGGGGCTACGAGCTGTGCCTGAAGCACCAGCAGACCCACGAGTACGTCGACGGCCACTGCTCGGTGTTCACCCCGGCGTCGTTCCTCGAGCTGTTCGCCAAGCTGGTGCACCTCGACCTGATCGGGTTCGAGATCGCCTCGTTCCACCCGACCCAGCCCAACACCATCGAGTTCCAGGTCTGTCTGCGCAAGCTGGCCACCGGTGTCGACGCCGAGGCCCGCCGGGCCCGCCAGCTGGCGTCGATCCCCACCATCGACGACATCGTCCCGGCGGGGCCCCAGGACGCGGCGGCGCCCGAAGCCGACGCCGATCGGGTGGTCATGGTGGTCAGCCCCCGCGAGCAGGCCTGGATCCAGGCCAAGCGCCGGGCCGCCACCGCCGCCCGCCGCACGGCCGCCGGAGCCAAGGCGCGCGCCCGCCAGATCGGCGGGAGCTCGTCGGCCCCGGGCTGAGCCGCCGGCCGCGACCCGCCTTCAGCCCGAGTACCAGCCGAACACGTCGGCCACCAGGTCGGTGGCGCCGAAGGCGTTGAACAGCAGGATCTGGCCGTTGACCCCCACGGGCACGGTCACCAGATTCGAGGTGATGCGCCCGGCGATGGGATTGAGGTTGGACGCCACCGGCTGTCCCACCCCGTTGGGATAGACGGTGACGAAACTGTTGGTGGTGTTGTTCACCGCCGTGACGTTCAGGATCACGGCACTGACCCCCGACCCGGGCACGCCGCCGCGGCCGGTCACCTGCAGGTCGATGCTGCTGTCGGATCCGACCCGACCCACCGGTGCGCCGGTGCCGTTGCGGGTGTCGAGCAGCCGGGCGGGCGACAGCGGGACCAGGTGGCCGGTGGCGGGCGTCGGGATGGCATCGAACCAGCCGGCCAGGTCGGCTACCAGGTCCAGGCTGCCCAGGGCGTTGATCAGGTTCACGTCCCCGTCCGCGCCGATGGGCACGACCACCAGGTTGGCGTCGGTCTGACCCGCCTCGGGATTCAGGCTGGAAGCCACCGGCTGGCTGGTGCCGTCGGCCCAGGCGGTGATGAAGCTCGACGAGGTGGCGTTCGTCGACGTGAGGTTGAGGACCACCGCCGTCGCCCCTGCGGGCAGCGAGGCCAGCGTGGTCACAGGCAGGTGGATGATCGAACCCGGCCCCATCCGCGTCGGGGTATGGCCGGGCAGGCCGGTGCCGTCACGGGTGTCGAGCACCCGCTGCGGGGTAACGGGATGGAGGGTGCCCCCCGAGGCCGCCGCGCCGCCGGCGTCGTACCAGCCATCGATGTCCACCACCAGATCGGTGCTCCCGCTCTGGTTGTAGAGCGACACCTGGCCGTTGGCCCCCACCTTGACCGTGACCAGGTTCGGCTTGATCACTCCGGGGGTGAGGTTGAGGTTGGACGTGGCCGGAAGGGGCAGGCCAGCGGGCCAGGCGGTCACGAACCCGTTGCCCACCGGGTTCACGGCCGTGACGTTGAGGACGACCGCCGACGCGCCCGTGGCCGGCACGCCGTCGTAGTTGGTGACCGCGATGTTGAGGACGGCGCCCGCGCCCAGACGGGTCCCGGCGTTGGGCAACCCCGCACTGTTGCGGGTGTCGAGCAGCCGGGCCGGGGTCACGGCGTGGAAAGTGGGCGGGTTCACCGCGCCGGCCAGGTTGAGGAGGGGCGTGGCCTCGCCCAGGGTCCCCGGGCGGGCGTCGGCCATGGGCAGGCCCGTGCCCCGCAGCAGGCCTTCGATGGCCGCCACCCCCCAGGTCGGGTGCTGCTGGCGGATCACGGCGAAGGCCCCGGTGACGAAGGGCGCGGCCATCGACGTCCCCGACAACGAGGCGAAGCTTCCGGGCGGGGTGGACGATCCGGGGACCGACGACACCACGTCGGAGCCGGGAGCCAGCATCGACAGCTGGGGCGAGTCCTGGGTGAAGCCGGCGATCCCACCCGAATCGGTGGTCGCCCCCACGCTGATGGCCGCCGAGTCACAGGCCGGGTAGGCGATCCCGTTGGGGAAGCCGTTGGCCGACGTGGCCTGGTAGCCGTTGCCCGAGGCCACCACCGGCGCCATCCCGGCGGCCACGGCCGTGGTGAAGACGCCGTGGTACACGTCAGCCGTGCTCGAGTCGCACGCCGTCTGGCTGTTGCCGCTGCCCAGGCTCATGTTGGCGGCCACGATGTGGTCGTCGCCCTGGCGGGCCAGCAGCCAGTTGAGCCCGGCCAGGATGTCGCTGTCGCCGGCGCCGATGCACGGGGCCGGCGACGGGCTGCAGTCGGCCGGTGCTGGTCAGGGTGGTGAACACCTGCACGGCCACGATGTCGGCCCCCCAGGCCACCCCCGAGCCGTTGCCCGTGGTCGACCCGGAGCCCCCGGCGGCGATGCCGGCCACATGGGTCCCGTGCAGGCACTCGCTGGGCACGCTGGTGCAGGGCACGGCGTCGCTCGGGCTCCCGGCCACGTTCGGCGTGGGCCCCGATGCCGGCCGGGCGCTGGCGGGCAGGGTGGTCACCCCGCCCGGGCATGCCGGTGCCGCGCCGGCGTCGCCGGTGACGCCGTCGGCGGTGAAGCAGGCGCCGTCCACCACGCGACCGCCGAGGAACGGATGGTCGGGCTGCACCCCGGTGTCGATGATGCCCACCGCTTCGCCGGCGCCGTTGTAGCCGGACCCGAAGCTCCAGGCGTAGGGCGACCCCACCAACGACTCCTCGGGCACCAGGTCGGGCCGGTGCCAGTGCGACACCTGGACCGAGGCCACGGCGGGCGAAGTGGCCAGGGCAGCCAGGCCCTTGGCGTCGACGCTGGTGGTGATCAGGCCCAGGTGGCTCAGGGTGCGCAGGCCGATGGCCGAACCGCGAGGCAACGACCCCACCACCTCGGCTCCGGCCCGGGCTCGGTCGGCCCCCGCCAGCGACACGATGACCGCCACCCGGCCGCCGTGGCCCACCCCCTCGACGGCTTCGGGCGCGATCTCGGCCGTGCGGTCCGGCGCTGACCACCGGGGCCGTGGCCGCGCCTGCGGACGTGGCCAGCGCCTCGGGCGCGGCCACCGAGCCCAGCAGCAGGACCATCACGCTCGTCACCACCACAGCCAGCGCGGCCACCCGGGTGACCGGTGGGGACGGGATCGGTTGTCGGAACATGGGAAGGCTCGCGGGGCCGGCCGACGGGTGCAGGCCGATGCTACGGCTTGTCGTCGCGCCGGAACGGTCGCATCACCCGGCCGAGGCGGTTGTACAGCGCGCTGAACCGCTCGGCCATGCTCACCTCGAGCTCGATCAGGGCCTCCAGGCGCTCACCCAGGTGGTCGAGGCGGTCGCCCAGATCGGCGAAGCGGACGTCGGTGGCCCGCGCCGCGGCCCGGGCGTCGTGGCGCACCACCTCGCTGCTGTCGGCCGCGATCAGCGCGGCCAGCAGCGCGGCCAGCTCGCCCGGTGCCATGGCCGCCGCCCCCGTGGGATCGGCGGGATCGGTGGCCGGTGCCGCCGATCCGGGGCCGAGCTGAGGGGGACCGAGTCGCCGGGCCACCACCAGATGACGGTAGAAGGGACCCACGCCGGCCCGGTTGGCCAGCGCCTGGTTGTACCAGACGTCGTAGCCCTCGCTCAGCGGGCGCAGGTCGGGCCGGGCTTCGAGCTGGAAGCGCAGCACCATCATGAGCAGCCAGTCCCACAGGTTGCCGTTGCCGGCCGTGGCCACCGAGGCTCGACCCGACTCGTGGGCGGATCCCGGGGCGGCTTCGAGGGCGGCAACGGTGGCCGCCAGCGAGGGCAGCCCGTTGTCCCGGTGCTCCTCGAGCTGCGGTTGGGGGGTTTCGGCGCTGAACAGCGCATAGCGGCGGGCCAGGTCCTCGCAGCCCGCCACCCCGGCGGTGTCGAACGGCGCGGCCACCACCACCAGGTCGCGTGACACCCGGGACAGCTCGGCCAGGAACCCGTCCCGGCCCGCCGGGACGACGTGTTCGAGCACGTCGCTGCTCACCACCGCGTCGAACGTCCCGTCGGCAAAGGGCAGGCGGGTGCCGTCGGCCTGCACCGCCACCGTGGCCGGCAGCGGATCGGTGGCCAGGTTCGACGTCCAGGCCCACCACCTCCAGCCCGGGATCGAAGAGGTGCAGGTGACCGGCGCTGTCGCCCACGTCCAGGACCCGGTGGGTGCCCTCGCCCAGCGAGGCCCGCACGGCCTCGACGATGGCGCCGTAGCGCCCGTACCGGTCGAACGACGTCCATGTGGCCTGGGGGAACCTGATGCCCTCCGGTCGCGGCTGGGCGCTCATGCAGAACGACGGAGGTGGACCGACATGGTGGCTGGCAGCGTACTTCGGGCCCGTGGCGCCGGTCGACGCCATGCTCTGCGCCCACGGGGCCCGTTGCTAGGGTCGATCGATGACCTCGAGCCCACCCCGAGCCGGATGGATGCGCTCGTGGCCGATGCTGATCGCCCTGTTCTTCATCCCAGGCGCGGCCTGGGCCATCTCCAACCCGATGTTCGCCGTGCCTGACGAGACCTCGCACGTGACCAAGGCGGTGGCCACCTGGGACGGCCAGCTCGAAGGACGGGTGACGCTACCCGGCACCGGTGTGCGCACCTACCGCCTCCCGGCCTACTGGGCCCCCGTCCAACCCTGCTTCGCCTTCGCGCCGAACACCCGGCCCAACCAGTGCCCGCCCTTCCTGCACGGCAGCCACCGCGTGACCGACGTGAGCACGCCTTCGGGCACGGACCCCCTGCTGTACTTCCTGTTGGTGGGCTGGCCCGCTCGGCTGTTCCCCGACATCTTCGGCGTCTACGTGATGCGCCTGGTCAGCGCCCTGTGCTGCGCGGTGTTCCTGGCCGCCGCGGTCAAGGCGCTCAGCCAGGCGGTGCGCCCCAGCCTGGCCGTGGCCGGCGTACTGGTGGCCGTGACCCCCATGACCCAGTTCCTGGCCGGCTCGGTGAACGCCAGCGGTTTCGAGACCGCCACCGCCATCGCCCTGTGGGCCTACGTGCTGGCCGTGGCCCGCCGCGCCGAGACGGGTGTGACCCACATCCCCCGCAATCTGCTCGTCGGCTTGTTCGTGTCGGGGTCGGCCATGGCCCTGACCCGACCGTTGTCGGGGCCCTTCGCCGGGCTGATCGTGGTGCTGGCCCTGCTCTCGGTGGGCTGGTCCACGCTGGTGGCGATGGCTCGGAACCGACGGGTGCAGTTGACCATCGGTGCCCTGGCGCTGATGTGCGTGGTCGCCGTGGCCATGGTCTACGCCACGGGTGTGGCCACCGGCGTGGCCAACGGCAACATCCGTGGCGGATCCCCCTTCCCACCCGGCGCCAACCACTGGACCTTCATCCTCGGGGCCACCCCCGCCTACATCCAGCAGATGATCGGCACCTTCGGCTGGCTGGACCTGCCTCCCAGCAACCTCACCCTCTACGTCTGGCTGGGGCTGATCTTCGCCCTCATGGCCGGCTCGGTGATGTTCGCCAAGCTTCGCCAGAACCTGGCCCTGGCCCTGACCGTGATCGCCAGCATCGCCATCCCGGTGTTCCTGCAGGCTCCGCTGAAGGGCTCGGCCAGCCTCATCTGGCAAGGCCGCTACCTCCTGCCGGTGGCGGCCGGCATCCCCCTGCTGGCCCTGATCAACCTGGATCGGGGCGCCGGGCTGGTGCCGGGCCTGGTCCGGCGCCTGAGCCTGGTCATGTCGGCCACCGTGGGCCTGCTCAGCGCCCACGCCCTGTACTGGAACCTCCACCGCTACA
Organism: uncultured Microthrixaceae bacterium; assembly: GCA_963740985.1. Taxonomy (GTDB): domain Bacteria; phylum Actinomycetota; class Acidimicrobiia; order Acidimicrobiales; family Acidimicrobilacustridaceae; genus UBA4742. The sequence goes on along the minus strand of CAVUGJ010000002.1, from coordinate 4,518,479 downwards.
CGGTGGGCCGGTCCAGTCGGACGCTCAACATCCTGCTGGGGAAGTGGCAACCGCCGGGCGGATCGGCCATCTGGCTGGTCGTCATGGTGCTGGTGGCCGGACTGGGGGTGGCCGTGACCGCCGCCTCACCCGGCACCTCACCGCTGCCTCACGACGAGGCGGTCGACGACGAGGCCGGGTCCGAACCCCGAGTGGCCATCTCGTAGGCTGCCAGGATGTCCAGCGAGCCCCGACCCGGCCACACCCGATCGGCGCTCGAGCTGCTGGCCGCGAGCCGCAGCACCGACGAGCACGGCTACGTGCAGCTCCAGACCATCCCGTACCGCGGCCATCACCTGCTGGCCCAGGCCGTTCTGGACGTCACCCGCCCGGGCGACCGGGTGTTCGAGGGTGGGGTGTCCTCGGGCTACTTCGCCGCCGTGCTGGTCGATGCCGGGCTGCGGGTCGACGGCCACGAGCTCGACCCGGCGGCCGGCCAGGAGGCTCGTCGGGTGTGCGAGCACGTCTTCGTGGGCGACCTCAACACCTTCGACCCGGCCACCCTCCCCCACGACTACGAGGTGCTGCTGTTCGGCGACACGCTCGAGCACCTGCCCGACCCGGCCCTGGTGCTGTCCCGTCTGCGCACCCGCCTGCGTCCCGGGTGGCCACCTGGTGCTGAGCATCCCCAACGTGGCCAACTGGGCCATGCGCCTCGGTCTGCTGACCGGCCACTTCGACTACACCGACCGCGGCCTGCTGGACCGCACCCACCTGCGCTTCTACACGCAGCGCACGCTGACCCAGATGCTGGCCCAGGCCGGGTTCGAGGTCACCCGGCTGGTGGCCAACGTGCCGGTGCCGGCTCTGCGCCAGCAGTCCCCGGCCCGGCTGGCCCACCGGGTGGGCAACGCCTGGCCGTCGCTGTTCGCCTACACCTTCGTGGTCACGGCTCGAGTGGCAGATCGGTCATAGCCTCCAGCACCCCGCCGGCGAGGCCACCGCGCCGGCACGTGACTGGAGCGCCAGCTCCACCACCATGGCCACGATGGAGGCCAGGGCGCCGGCCAGGAAGGCGTTCTCGACCCGCGCCACCGGATCGGTCCCGAACGGCAGCATCGCCAACATGACCGCGCACCCGATCCCCCAGCCCACGGCCACCCGACGCAGCCCACCCAGGGCGATCAGGGCCTGGGCCACCGCGGTGGCCACCACGTAGGCGCCGCAGGCCGCGGCCAGCAACCCCACCGTGCGGTCACTGATCTCGTAGCGGGGGCCGAACACCGCGGTCATCACCTGGGAGCCCACGGTGAACCCGACGATGGTGGCCACCACGGCCAGCGCGGCCACGATCAGCACCAGTCGGCGCAGCCCCCGCCGGAACTCGTCGTAGCGGGCCTCGGCCACCAGGCCCGACAGCTTGGGCAGCAGGGCGGCCTGGATGGCCTGGAACAGGAAGAAGGGCAGCCGGGCCACCACCAGGGCCGCGGTGAACTGGCCCACCTCGGTGCGCTCGGCCGGCGTGGACAGCAACTGGACCAGCACCGCCGGCCCGTTGATCAGGGCCAGCGCCAGCACCGCGGCCACCAGCAGCGCCCCCAGGGCCGACGAGATCTCGGCCCAGGGGATCTCGGGTCCGGGCGCGGCCAGATCCCGTTGGCCCCACACCAGAACCAGGGCCACCACGATCGGGCACAGACCCAGCGTCAGGCCGTAAGGCCCGGCGGTGCTCGCGCCCGCGGCCACCAGCGCCAGGCAGATGGCCAGACGCAGCACCGCCTCGCCTCCCAGGTAGGTGCCGTAGCGGGCGAACCGGCCGTTGCCGGAGAACACGCCCTCCACCAGGTTGGCCACCAGGTAGCCGAGGATCCCCAGGATCAGGCCGACCACCAGCAACGGCTCGCCCCGGAACACCCGCCGACTCAGCGCCGGCTCCAACACCACCACCCCGCCGATGAGGACCGCGGCCAGGCCCAGGCCCAGCAGCAGGGCCCGGCGGATGACCGGCCCGCCGCCCACCCCGGCCAAGCGCCGCGTCACCAGCTGTCGGCTGACCTCCTGTTCGAGCGGCAGGAAGAAGCCCCCGCCGAACAGGAAGACCAGGGCCGACAGCACCGAGAGGCCGCCGTACTCGGCCGGGCCCAGGGCCCGGGCCGCCACCACCAGGAAGGCGTAGGCGGCCACACCGGTCACGACCAGGCCCACGCCGACGGCCACGGTGCCCTCGGGGAACGGGTTGCGCTGGCGCAGCCCGCCCACGATCGGCAGGCGCGCCACGCGGCTCACACCTGGGTAGCGAGGAGGCCGGCCCGCTCCACGATGGCGGTGAGCTCGCCCACCCGGTCGACCGGCACCAGGGCGTGGTTCCAACCGTCGGGATCGAAGCGGATGGCGTCACCGATCACCGCCTCGCCCGCGCTCAGCCGGCAGTCGGTGTAGCCCACCTCGTCGGCCACGGCTTGGATGGCCTCCACCTTCGAGCCCGGCAGCACCTCGAAGAAGACGATGGGTCGGGCCTGGGCCAGCAGCCGGGTGGCACCGGCCACCACCGCGTGCTCGTGGCCCTCGACGTCGACCTTCACCACCGAGACCGGGAGGGATCCCCGGCGGGCCCAGTGGGTGTCGAGCGTGGTCACGGGCACCTCCAGCACCTCGGCGTGGTGCTCTTTGAACCCGGCGTTGAGCGAGGCGCTGGTCTCGATGACCTCGCCGGTCGGCGGGGGGACGTAGAGCTCGGCCAGACCGTCCGCATCGCCCACCGCCGAGGCGATCAGCTCGATGTGGCGCGGATGCCCGTTGAGGGCCAGGTTGGCCTCGAACCGCTGGATCACCGCCGGCAGCGGCTCGAAGGCGTGCACCGGGCGACCGGGCGCGGTGCGGGCGGCCAGCAGCGAATAGAAGCCGGTGTTGGCCCCCACGTCGAACACGGCGCCGGAGGTGGCGGCCACGGCCAGGTGGAACACGCTGGGCAGGGGCCGTTCGAACCCGTACCAGCCGCCGAAGGCGAAGGCCTGCGCCACCTGGTCCTGGCCCCCGGCCCGGTACATCTTCACCCGGCGAGCCCGCAGGTCGTGGCGCAGGGCGGGCAGGGTGATGGCCGTCACGTCGTGACCGCTGGCCAACAGGTCGAACTTGTCGGCCAGGGTGAGCGCGCCCAGCGCTCTGCGGTGCGCGACATCCAGGGCTGGCGGGCCACAGCCCGCAGCAGGTCGCGGCGCAGCTCAGAGGGGGACATCGGGCCAACGTTAGCGGCGAGCTTGCCGCCGTTCGGCGAGCATGGCCGGGGCCAGGCGCAGGTAGCCGGCGTAGGCCGACAGCCGGAGCCGGACGGTGGCGGTGTCGATCGGGCGACGATCGACCAGGGGCCCGATCACGTCCCGGCGGGCGTAGCTGAGGGTCGACAGCGGATGGCGCAGCACGGCGCGGGCGGCCAGCCCGACCGGCGCATCCTTGGTCAGGTAGAGGAGGCGGTTGCGCTCCACGTGCCAGCGCAGCAGCGAGCTGGCCACCCCGGAGCTGGCCGCGTGCACGATGGCGCACCACCGAGGTGGGCACGAAGCCATAGCGCCATCCTCGGGCCCGTCCCCGGGCCGAGAGGTCGGTGTCCTCGTAGTAGAGGAAGAAGCGCTCGTCGAAGAGCCCGACGTCGGCCAGGTAGGACGGGCGCAGCAGCACCGCCCCACCGCGACCACGCGGCCAGATCCGTGGCCCGGTCGAACTGGCCCCCGGTCGCGCTGGTGCACGCCGCGGTCCGCGGCGCTGCCGTCGGCCAGCAGCTCCCCGCCGACGCTGTTGATCACGTCGAACGGCGTTCCGCCCAGAGGCACCTCGACCCAACGGGGCTCGGCGCTGAGCTCCACCTCGACGGCGCCGTCGGCGCCGGCCAGGCGCACCCCCTTGGGTTCTTCGGTGGCCACCAGCAGCTCGACCCGCCCCGATGCCCGTACCGCGGCGGCATCGACCGGCACCCGCACCACCGCCCAGGGCGCGGTCCACTCCACCCGCTGGCCACCCTCGAGCGTCGGGCCCAGGCCTCCCGAGGCCACGTGGACGCCCGGCCACACGTCCACGCCGTCCACCCGGGCCCCACGCAGCTGCACCCCGAAGCGGCGGGGGTCGAAGCGGCGCACCGAAGCCAGCGTCTCGACGTGGACCTCCACGAAGCGGGGCTCGAACACGATCTTGGCCTGCACGGCCCCGAGCTGGTCGTCGGCGGCCAGCGCGTCCACCAACGGGTCCAGCCAGCCGGGTTCCACGAAGGCGTCGTTGTTGACCAGGGCCACGTAGTCGATGCCGTCCAGATCACCCAGGGCGTCGTTGTTGGCCCCGAACCCGCGGTTGGTGCCGGTGCGGCGCACCTCCACCTCGGGGTGAGTGGCCTCGACCGCGGCCACGCTGGTGTCGGTGGAGCCGTTGTCCACCACCACGATCTGCACCGAGGCGTCGGTGCGGGTGGCGGCCAGGGCGTCCACGGCCCGGACCAGATCGTCGCCGCCCTCGTAGTTGAGCACGACCACCCGCACCACCGTCATGGCCGGAGCCCGCTCATCCACGGTGTCCTGTCACGAGTCGAGCAGCCGCGGCACCAACCGAGCCAGCGGCTCGCGGAAGTCGGGAGCCAGGGCCATCCCGGCCAGGCGCAGGGCGGCGTTGTCGAGCACCGAGTTGGCCGGGCGGGGCGCCGGTCGGGGCGGCTGCAGCTCGGCGGTGGCGATGGGTCGCACCCGATCAGGGTCCATCCCGGCCGCGGCCAGCACCTCCCGGGCGAACTCGTACCAGCTCACCGCGCCCTGGTTGGTGACGTGGAAGAGCCCGGACCGGCGCTCGACCACCAGCCGGCGCACCACCACGGCCAGGTCGTCGGCGAAGGTGGGGTGGCCGAGCTGGTCGTCCACGAAGCTGAGGGTGTCGTGCTCGCCGGCCAGGCGCAGGATGGTCTTGACCATGTTGGCGCCGTGGAACCCGCACACCCACGAGGTGCGCACGATGGTGTGCTCGGGGCCCAGCTCCAGCTCGCCGCCCCGCTTCGATCGCCCGTACATCGACACCGGGTTGGTGGGGTCCCACTCGACGTAGGGCTCGGGTCGGGTGCCGTCGAACACGTAGTCGGTGGAGAGCTGGCAGATCCGGGCGTCCACCAGCCGGGCGCCCTCGGCCAGGTACCGAACGGCCAGGGCGTTGGTGGCCCAGGCCCGGTCGTGATCGCCCTCGTTGGCGTCCACCGCGGTCCAGGCCGCGGTGTTGATGATGGCGTCGGGGGCGGCGGTGGTGACCAGCCCCAGCACGGCGTCACGGTCGGCCACGTCGAGTTGACCGTGATCGACGGCCACCACCTCGTGGTCTCCGAACCGCTCGACCAGCTCGCGTCCGAGCTGACCTCCGGCTCCGGTTATGAGCACCCGCATCAGGCGTCGTTCCTCTCGCTCGGGGGTTGGCTCGCTCGGGGTTGGTCGGGTCGCCCGCTCATCGAGCCCGGAGCGGTTCCCACCACCAACGGTTGTCGCGATACCAGTCCACCGTGGCCTCCAGGGCCTCGTCCAGCGAGCGCTCACGGCTCCAGCCCAAGGCGGTGATCTTGGTGATGTCCACCGAGTAGCGCCGGTCGTGGCCCAGGCGGTCGGTCACGTAGGTGACCATCTCCTCTCCATGGCCGAGCAACCCCAGCAGCTTGTCCACCAGCACCCGGTTGGGGGTCTCGTTGCCGGCACCGATGTTGTAGACCTGGCCCGCCTTCCCCTGGGTCAGGGCCAGGTGCACCGCCGCGCAGTGGTCGTCCACGTACAGCCAGTCGCGCTCGTTGCCGCCGTCGCCGTAGAGCGGGATGGGTTGGCCGTCGAGCAGGTTGGTGGTGAACAGCGGGATGGCTTTCTCGGGGTACTGATAGGGCCCGAAGTTGTTGGTGCAGCGCGTCACCGTGACCGGGGTGCCGTAGGTGGAGAAGTAGGACAGAGCGATCAGGTCCGATCCTGCCTTGGACGCCGAGTAGGGCGAGCGCGGCTCCAACGGATCGGTCTCTTTGGACGAGCCCACCTCGACCGAGCCGTACACCTCGTCGGTGCCGATGTGGATCACCCGGTCGATCTCCAGGCGCCGGGCCGTGTCCATGACCACGTTGGTGCCGAAGCAGTTCGTGTGCACGAAGTCGTCGGGGCCCACGATGGAGCGGTCGACGTGGCTCTCGGCCGCGAAGTGGATCACCGCGTCATGGCCGGCCATGGCCTCGTCGAGCGGGCCGCGATCGGCGATGTTGCCCTGGACGAACCGGTACCGCGGACTGTCGTCGACGTCGCGCAGGGTGGACAGGTTGCCGGCGTAGGTCAGGGCGTCGTAGACGGTGACCTCGTCGTCGGTGTTGGCCAGGACCCACCGCACGTAGTTGGACCCGATGAACCCGGCTCCGCCGGTGACGAACTGCTTCATGCGCCGTGCTCCGACGTCAGGGCCGCAGGCCGAAGTGCGGCTGCCACTGCGGCTCGATGTCGGCCCGCCGCGGGTTCTGCTGGTCGCGTGCGGACAGGATCGGATCGGTCAGCCCCCAGTCGGCCTGCACCGCAGGGTCGTTCCAGGCCACCCCCCGCTCGTCGGTGGGGTTGTAGTAGCCGTCCACCAGGTAGGTGATGGTCATGTCGGTGAGGGCGGCGAACCCGTGCGCCACGCCCGGCGGGATGAAGATGCCCTGGTGGGAGTGGGTGCCGTCGGGACGCCGGCCCAGGTCCACGGTGAGGGTGGCCGCGTCGGTGGGTGACCCGGACCGCAGATCGTGGAGCACCACCCGGGCGGTGCCGTAGGGCACGTACCAGTAGTCGGCCTGATGCAGGTGGTAGTGCAGCCCGACGATGGCGCCGGCCTGACGATCGCCACGGTTGCCCTGGATCATCTCGCGACCCTGGGGGAACCACTCCCGGCGGTAGGTCTCGACGAAATAGCCGCGCTCGTCGCCGTGGATGTCGGGTTCGACCAGGTAGATGCCGGCGATGACTTCGGACTCGGTGACGGTGGCCATGGTCGGCCGAGGTTAGTCGACCCCGATCGTCGCCTGGCCGGCTCTACTCCAGTTCGACGCTCGAGTGGTCGCCCAGCATCAGGCGGATGGCCCGGGGTCGCACGGTCGAGCGGCGCACCTCGACGTGGCGACCGATGAGCGAATCGGTGAGCCGGGGCACGTCGATGATGCGACTGTGGTCGAGCACCACCGAGTGCTCGACCTCCGAGTCGATGATCTCGCAGTCGGCGGCGACGGCGGTGAAGGGCCCCACATAGGCGTTGACCAACCGGGTCCGGGCTCCGATGACGGCCGGACCGCGCACCCGGGCCCCGATGAGCTCGGCACCCTCCTCGATCACGACGCGCCCGTCCACGTCGGAGGCATCGTCGACCTTGCCGTCGATGCGGGGTTCGATCGTCTCGAGCACCCGGCGGTTGCTCTCCAGCAGGGGATCCTTCTTGCCCGTGTCGAGCCACCAGCCCTGCACCACCTCGTGGCGCACCGGGCGCCCCGAGTCGATCAGCCACTGGATGGCGTCGGTGATCTCGAGCTCGCCCCGGGCCGAGGGCTCGATGGCGTCGACCGCTTCGTGGATGGCCGCGGTGAACAGGTAGACCCCCACCAGGGCCAGGTCCGACGGCGGCACCTCGGGCTTCTCCACCAGCCGCACCACGTGGCCCACCTCGTCCACCTCGGCCACCCCGAAGCGGTGCGGATCAGGGACCGGGCACAACAGGATCTGGGCCACCGGGGCCTCGTGGGCGCCGGCCAGGGTCGGCTCGGCCGCGTCCTGCTGGGCCGCGGTGAAGTGCCCGATGAACCCGTCCAGGCCCTGTTGGAGCATGTTGTCGCCCAGGTACATGACAAAATCGTCGTCGCCCAGGAACTCCCGGGCGATCAGCACGCAATGGGCCAGGCCGAGGGGCGCGTCCTGAGGGAGGTAGGTGACGTGGACATCCCAGGCCGAGCCGTCCCCCACCGCGGCCATGATCTCGTCCCGGGTGTCGCCCACCACGATGCCGATGTCGGTGATGCCGGCGGCGGCCATGTGCTCGATCACGTAGAACAGGATGGGCTTGTTTGCCACTGGTACGAGCTGCTTGGCGCTCGTATGGGTGATGGGGCGCAGGCGCGTACCCGCGCCACCCGATGTGATCAGGCCTTTCATGGTCTGTGTCTACCACTGCCTTCAGGTCCCCACCCCGACGTGCCGAGAGGTAGAACCATGCCCGGCGTCGGTCGAACCCACCGCAGCGGACCCAGCGGTCGGATGGACCGTCGGGTCCGTACCCTGCCCACCCTCATCCTCGCCTGGTGGTGCTGACCGCCCTGCTGGCCGGCCCGGCCGGCGCCGCTCGACCCCGCCTCCGGCGCCCCGACGGGCGCCGGAGCCGCCCCCGCCGGCGGGCTGACCGTCGTCCCCGACGCGGTCAGCACCGTGACGGGGCCGGACGTCTCGGCTTGGAACCACCCGTCGGGGGCGGCCATCGACTGGCGCCAGGTGGCGGCCTCGGGCCAGAGCTTCGCCATCATCAAGGCCACCGAGGGCCCGAGTACGGTCGGCGGAACCCCTACGTCAACCCGTGGTTCGTGCTCGGACTGGTCCGGCGCCGGCGCGGCCGGGCTCTTCCGGGGCGCCTACCACTTCGCCCGACCCGCCCTGCCGTTGACCACCGCGGCCACGCAGGCCAGCGCCTTCGTGTCGGTGACCGGCACCATGGGCGGAAGCGACGACCTGCCCCCGGTGCTCGATCTGGAGGTCACCGGCGGCCTGTCGCCCAGCGACCTCATCGCCTGGACTGCCAGCTGGCTGAGCACGGTGCGCAGCCTCACCGGGCGCCTGCCCATGGTGTACACCAGCCCCAACTTCTGGGCCACGGCCATGGCCGGCACCACCAGCCTCTCGGCCTACCGGCTGTGGGTGGCCTCGCTGGACCAGCGCCTCGAGCCCGACGGCGGTGGCCGGTTGGGGTACGCGCTGGAACTTCTGGCAGTACACCGACGTCGGGACCATCCCGGGCATCATCGGCGGAACCGACATCAGCCGCTTCAACGGCAACCGGGTGGCACTGGAAGGCGTGGCCGGGGCCGAGGTGGCCACCACCGGTCCCCAGCTGTACCTGCGCAACTCGGTCAGCACCGGGATCGCCGACTCGTCCTACCGCTTCGGCACACCCCCGGGCGGCACCACGCTCATGTGCGACTGGGACGGCAACGGCACGCGACACCCCCGGCGTCTTCGTCAACGGCGTGTGGTGGATCAGCAACGCCACCAGCGGTGGGTTCGCCCAGACGGTCTTCGGCTACGGCCAGGCCGGCGACATCCCGGTGTGCGGCGACTGGGACGGCAACGGCACCGACACGCCCGGCATCGTCCGGGGTGGCATGTGGTACCTGAGCAACACCCTGACCAGTCCGATCGCTGACCTGAGCTTCGCCTTCGGCCGGGCCGGTGACATCCCGGTGGTGGGCGACTGGGACGGCAACGGCACCGACACGCCCGGGGTGGTGCGCAACGGCACCTGGTACCTGGCCAACGCCGCCAACACGGGGCTGGCCGACGTGTCCTTCGGCTACGGCCTGGCCACCGACATCCCCGTCGCCGGGGACTGGAACAACGACGGCCGCGACACCCCCGGCGTGGTGCGCGCCGGCATCTGGTACGTGGTCAACAGCCTGGCCGATCCCGTACGCCGACGCCAGCTTCGCCTACGGCAGCGCCACCGATCGCCCCCTCACCGGGCGATGGGCGCACGGCCAGCCTCCCTCGATCGGCATCGCCCGCTAGCCCCGCCGACCCCGGTGCGGACGGTCACGAGCGGACCACGCCGACGGTTGACGGCGCCCCCGGACTCCAGTGCCCGGCCACGGTGGTGTCGGTGGCGTTGCCGTAGAAGAAGGACACATCGGCGAAGGGCTGGCCCGAGGTGTTGACCAGGAACCATGCCCCAGATCGCACGATGCCCGGCGTGTCGCGGCCATCACCGTTCCAGTCCCCCACCACCGGCTTGTCGGAGGCGATGCCGTAGCCGAAGTTGAGATCGGCGATGGGCTTGTTCAACGAGTTCACCAGGTACCACGTGGCCGGCCCGGTAGACACCGGGGGTGTCGGTGCCGTTGCCGTCCCAGTCACCCACCACCGGGATGTCGCCCTGGCCCACGCCGTAGCCGAAGTGCACGTCGGCGAACGGACTGCCCAGGGTGTTGGTCAGGTACCACACCCCGTTGCGCACGATGCCGGGCGTGTCGGTGCCGTTGCCGTCCCAGTCGCCGCACACCGGGATGTCCCCGGCTCTGGCCGTAGCCGAACACCATCTGAGCGCTGCCCCCGACGGTCGAGTTGGTCACGTACCAGGTGCCACCCACGAACACGCCGGGGGTGTCGGTGCCGTTGCCGTCCCAGTCGCACATGAGCGTGGTGCCGGTCCGGGGGGCGATGAAGGTGTAGCTGGCATCGGCCACCCCGGAGGTGAGCGAGTTGCGCAGGAACAGCTGGGGACCGCACGTGCCCGTCCGGGTGACGGTGTCGCAGAGCTGGGCCGTGGTGAACCACACCAGGCCGGTGCGGGCGTTGCCGCCGACGGTCAGGGCAGCGGAGATGTTCACCGGGTAGCCCGTGTCGGCGCTGAGCCACACCCGGTACTCGGTGGTGCCCAGCACGTAGTCGTAGAAGGGGGCCGAGATGGGTGTCGGACCGAACCCGGGCACGGCGAAGGCGTTGTCGCCCTGGGCCAACGAGGGATCGATGCGCCAGCACCCGATGGACGGCGCGCCCGGCACGGCGCAGGTCTCGGCCACCATGCCCCCGGTGCGGGTCACCGCCGCGTCGGTGTTCACGTGCAAGGTGGTGGGGTCGTAGATCGGCCTGGTAGATCGATTCGCACACCCCGGAGCCGCAACCCGCCCACGGTGCCCACGCCTTCACCCGACGGGCCGCGTCGTTGCCGGCGTCGGCCGTGTCGTTGCACCATCGGGTGGCCATGACCGCGGCGGCGGTGGCCGAGGCGGTGTCGGTGGACATCTCCTGGGCCGTGGACATGGGCCAGCCACCGGCCGAGTCGAACTGCCAGGCACCCACACCCGGGTTCCAGAAGGCACGCGAGTAGGGCGTGGACGGGTTGTCACCGACAGTACAGGTTGGCGTTGCCCGAGTTGACCGCGACCGTGTCGTAGCGCGACAGGGTCATGGGCGACGGCGACAGCGAGCCGGTGGCGCCCGTCTCGGGATAGGTCGGCGCCAGCATCATGGTCGCCAGCTGGTTCTGGGTGAGCCCGGCGCAGCGGGTCTGCGCCCCGGCCGAGGCCAGCACGTCGGCCAGCGGCTGCTGGCCGAAGGTGTAGGTGGTGGTCAGGGGGCCGGCCGAGGGCCGGCGTGGATGGAGGGGCCGCGCTGAAGGCGCCCGGCCGGTCCGAGGCGGCCAGCACCGACGCCGCCGGGGCAGCGGCCGAGACAGCCGGGGCCGGCGGACACGGCCACCCCGACACCAACAGGACGACGACGGCGACCAAGGCCAGATGGAGGCGCAACACGAGACGGACGCATAGGGTCAACGAGCGTAACAACCGCCTCGGCGCCGATCAGGAACCCCGGTTCACATCTCGGTGGGCAGATCGGCCAGGGCGTCGGCCAGCTCGATGGCGTGCATGCCCCGGTGCTTGCGCAGACCCAGCAGCAGGCAGGTGAGCATCCAGCAGAAGGCGAACACCGCCGCGCTCAACAGCCCGATCTCCACCCGCTGGAAGAGCTGGGTGCCCAACAGGGTCACCCCGATGAACACCAGCAGGGCGCAGAACCAACCGATGGCCATGCGGCTGTGGGCGTAGAGGGCCACCAGGCCCTGGTCGATGCAGATGGTGGCCATGATGATGATGTAGGCCGCGCCAGGACGGCCAGGTCCCATCGGGTGAGCGCCGACTGCTTCCCGAACACGATCCGGATCATGGCCGGACCCAGCACCGCCGCGCCCACCACGGCCACCAGGCCGAGGGCCAGGATGGCCAGCACCAGCCGGCGCAGGCCGGCGCTGAACTCGGCCAGGCGCCCGGTCTCGGCCTGACGGGACAGCTTGGGCAGCAGCGAGGCCAGGATGGCCTGGAACAGGAACAGGGGGATGCGGGCGGTCTGCAGCCCGTTGAGGAACTGACCGGCGGCGGCCTGCTGGCTGGAGGTGGCCAGACGCCCCACCGCGATGGTGCCGCCCTGGACCACCAGCGAGATCGACGAGGTGCCGAGCAGCAGCCAGCCCAGGTTCTGGGTGAGCTCGCCCCAGGGGGCGTCGGGCCCGGGCTCGAGCAGGCCCTTCTGGCGCCACAGGGCGAAGAACACGGCCACGAAGGGGGTGAGGGCCATGACCAGGCCCCAGGGTCCGGCGGCCAGCGACGCCCAGCACGCCCAGCGCCGCGGCCAGCACCACCCGGATCAGGCCGTCCACGCTGAAGAAGGCGCCGTAGCGGCCGAAGCGGTGGTGCGACGACAAGCGTGCCCCGGGTGAGGTGGCCCACGCAGAAGCCGCCCAGCCCGATGATCAGGGCGACGGTCAGCACCTGGTTGTCGTGGAAGAGCCGCTGGAAGGCGCCCTGGGTGGCGGCCAGGGCGATGACCACGGCGACGAGCAGCCAGAAGGACCCGCCGATGACCATGGCCCGCCGGATCACCGGGCCCGAGCCGATCCCCTTGGCCCGGCGGGCCGAGCAGGCCCGGGCCACCTCCTGTTCGAGGGGTTGCATGATGCCGTTGCCGATGGCGTACAGGACGGCCCAGAAGGCGCTGATGGCGCTGTAGGTGGCGGCGGCCAGGGTCCGCGAGGCGATGCCGAAGAAGGCGTAGGTGGCTGCGCCGTTGACCACCAGGCCGACGGCGACGGGCACCGCCCCGTCGGGCAGCGGGTTCTGTTCGGTGAGGCGGCGGATCAGCGAGCGGATGCGGCGAATCTAGGCCGGAGCCTGGAGCGGGATGCGGCATGCACAGCCCGTCCAGCTCGGCCACCACGATGCGGTCGCGGTTGGCCCAGGTCACCTCGTTGGCCGGGTCGACCTGCACCTTGTAGGTGCGGAAGCTCTGCTCGAGCGAGTCGTAGGCCAGCAGGCGCCCGATGAGGGGTCGCCCAGGTCGAGCAGCAGCTTGATGGCCTCGAGGGCCTGGATCGAGCCGATGATGCCGGGCAGCACGCCCAGCACGCCGGCCTCGGCGCACGACGGGGCCATCTCGGCCGGCGGCGGCTCGGGCACCATGTCCCGATAGGTCGGGCCCCGCCGGGGATCGAACACGGTGACCATGCCGTCGAAGCGGAAGATCGAGCCGTGCACCACCGGGATGCCCAGCTTCACCGAGGCGTCGTTGACCAGGTAGCGGGTCGGGAAGTTGTCGGTGCCGTCGACCACCAGGTCGAAGCCCTCGAGGATCGACATGACGTTGTCGGCGCCCAGGCGCACGTCGTAGGTGACCACGTTGACGTCGGGGTTGAGGGCGGTCAGCGTCTTCTTGGCCGAGTCGACCTTGCGGTCGCCGATGCGGTCGACGTTGTGCAGGATCTGGCGCTGCAGGTTCGAGTCGTCGACCACGTCCATGTCGATGATGCCGATGGTGCCCACCCCGGCCGCGGCCAGGTACAGGGCGGCGGGTGAACCCGAGCCCGCCGGCGCCGAGCAGCAGCACCTTGGCGTCGAGCAGCTTGAGCTGGCCCTCCTCGCCCACCTCGGGCAGCAGCAGGTGGCGCTGGTAGCGGTTGCGCTGCTCGGGGCTGAGGGTGCGCGGCGCCCGCCACTCGCGGCCCTCGTCCTTCCACTTGTTGAAGCCCCCGGCCACCGAGACCACGTCGGTGTAGCCGAGCTCGGTCAGCGTCTTGGCCGCGAAGGCCGAGCGGGTGCCGCCGGCGCAGAACACGACCAGCGGGGTGTCGTGGTCCGGGACGCGACCCTCGATGTTGGACTCGAGGTTGCCCCGGGGGATGTGCAGGCTGGCCGGGGATGGCGCCCTGCTCGTACTCGTCGGGCTCGCGCACGTCGAGCACGACGGTGCCCGGGGCCGCACGCAGCTCCTCGGCGGTGGCGGTGTCGACCTCGCGGATCTCGGCTTTGGTCTGCTTGAGCAGGTCTCGGAAGGTGGCCATCTCTACCTCAAGTCTCGGTTCGCGCGGCGCCTCAAAGGCTACCGGACAGGTCAACAATGCTCGTACTCAGGGAATTCCGACTTGCTCGGCCCTCTGGTCGGCAAGCCTCCCGACGGGCGCCTTCGGCATCCGGGGTCATCGCTCCAGCGGCTCCGGCCTGGCGGCCTACGCCTTCATTCCGAGGATGATCGGGAGCACCTCGGAGATGGATCCCCTGATCACCACGTCGGCCAGGTCGTCCATCTCGGTGGGCTCGGCGTTGACGATGACCACCGCGGCCCCGGCCTGGCGGGCCATGGGCACCATGGCCGCCACCGGGTAGACGCTCAGGGTCGAACCGATGGCCAGCAGCAGGTCGCAGGCGGCGGCCGCCTCGAAGGCCCGCTCCAGGTCGGCCTCGACCAGAGGCTGGCCGAAGGAGATGGTGGCCGACTTGAGCATGCCGCCACAGGCCAGGCAGGCCGGATCGCTTTCCCCGGCCCGGACCCGCTCCAGGGTGGGCCCGCTGGGGGACCGCTGCCCGCAATCGAGGCAGACCACCTCGTGGATGGTGCCGTGGACCTCGACCACCTGGGCTGGGTCGATCCCGGCCGCCTGGTGCAGCCCGTCGATGTTCTGGGTCACCAGGGTGTGCGAGCACGTCTCGTCGGGCCAGGGCCACCAGGGCCCGGTGACCGGCGTTGGGCTGGCGGGGTTCGGCCAGCCAGCTCAAGCGGCCCTGCCAGGCCAGGCGACGGACCTCGGGATCGCGCGACGTAGTACTCGATGTTGGAGGTCCGTTCGGCCTTCGGGTTGGTGGTCCACAAGCCCTTGGGGCCGCGGAAGTCGGGGATGCCGCTGTCGGTCGAGATGCCGGCCCCGGTGAGCACCGTCACCCGCCGCGCCCCGTCACCAGCTCGGTGGCGGCGCTCAGTGGGTCGAGGTCCGGGGTCATGGCCGCCACCGTATCGAGGCGCCCGGAGGCGTCGCGGGTGGCGGACGGGCCCGCCAGCGACGAACATGGCGGTGTGCCGACCCCGAACCCCATCGACCGCGTGCTGGGCGCCATCGTGCCCCGCGCCGTGGGCGCCATCGACATGGACCACGTGGTGGGCGAGGTGGACATCGACCACGTGGTCAGCGAAGTCGACGTGAACAAGGTGGTGGCGCGCGTCGATGTAGACGCCGTCATCGGCCGTGTGGACGTCAACGCCGTGGTCGAACGGGTCGACATCGAGGCCCTGCTCGGCCGGGTCGACATCGGCGGGCTCATCAAGCGGGTCGACCTGGACGAGGTGCTGGCCAACGTCGACCTCGACGCCCTGCTCGACCGGCTCGACCTCGATGCGGTGCTCGACCGCATCGACATGGACAAGATGCTGGGCAAGGTCGACCTGGGTCAGGTGCTGGACCGCGTCGACATGGACGCGGTGTTGACCAACGTCGACCTCAACGCCCTGCTGGAACGGGTCGACGTGGCCGCACTGGCCAAGCGGGCCGGGATCGACTCCATCGTGAGCGACGCCACCCGGGGGGTCATGGGCCGCATGCTCGACCTGGTGCGCCGCCAGTTGGTGGCCCTCGACCTGGTGCTCATCGGCGGCATCAACAAGGTGTTCCGCCGGCCCGACGAGCAGCGCCGCATGAGTTCGGGCACCGTCACCGGCGAGCTGTCGGGCGGCATCAGCCGCCTGGTGGCCTGGGTCATCGATGCCTTCGTCATCGCCACCGCCTACGGCCTGCTGGCCACCGCCGTGGTCAACCTGATCGACTTCCTCACCAACACCACCGTGAAGACCTCGGGCCACGGCTGGGAGTGGATCGCCGGCTACGCCGTCTTCGGGTTCCTCTACTACTGGATCGCCCTGTCCATCACCGGCCGCTCGATCGGCAAGGGCATCGTCGGCTTGCGCGTGGTGGGGCGCGGGGACCAGCCCATCTCGCCCGGGGCATCGGCCCTACGCATGATCGTCTACCCGTTCAGCTTCATCCTGGGCCTGGGACTAGTCGGCATCGTGGTGGGCAAGCATCGCAAGGCCCTCCACGACTGGGCCGCCGGTTCCACTGTTCGCTACGACTGGGGCGACCGCCCGGCCGAGCTGCCGGCCCCGCTCACCGCCTGGCTCCAGCGCCGCACCGAGTCGTCGACCCTGCTCGACCCGGCCGAGCCCGCCACCGTGCCGGCCGCGTCGCCGGGTACGCCCTAGCGGTCGTTGCAGGCCAGGAACCGCCCGCCGGAGACCGGTTCACCCGACCAGTAGTTGATCGACTGGAGCTCGACGGGCCCCCCGACGTGGAAGGCCACCACCATTCCGGCGCCGAGATAGATGGCCGACGCCACCACCGGATCCCCCCAGAACACGATGTCGCCCGGCCTCAGGTGATCGATGGCCACGGGTCGGGCCCGGTCGAACTGCGCCGCCGTCGTCTTCGGGATCAGCCGTCCCGCGGCCTGGTAGGCCTGGTGGACGAAGCCACCACGCAGGGCCGAGGGTCCGGTCGAGGCGTGGAACGCCGCCTGCACCACTTCGGTGGCACGCGTGCAGGCGCCGGGGGGCCGGGGCATGGCGCTGGCCGCCGTGGCCGTGGCCACCAGCAGGCCCCCGACGAGCGCCGTGGCCAGCAGGGCGGCGCGGAGGCGACGAGCCAGAAAATGTTGCAATTCCATGACGAAACGCTCGCACAGGGCGAGCGCCCGATCAACCATCCCCACGTCTCGGAGCGTCGGCGGCCGCGCCGAGGGCTCGGTACCGTGGCTCATGGCCAAGTTGATCTATTCGACCATCGCCTCGCTCGACGGCTACGTGGCCGACGGCGACGACAACTTCGACTGGGCCGCACCCGACGAGGAGGTGCACGCCTTCGTCAACGACCTCGAGCGGTCGGTGGGCACCTACCTCTACGGCCGACGCATGTACGAGACCATGGCCGTGTGGGAGCAGCTCGACTCGTTCGAGGACCCGACTCCGGTCATGGTCGAGTACGCCCGGATCTGGCAGGCGGCCGACAAGATCGTGTACTCGACCTCTGATCCGGCCGTGGTCAGCACCCGGACCCGGGTGGAGTCGCGGTTCGAGCCCGACGTGGTGCGGGCCATGAAGCAGGCGGCCACCGCCGACCTGACGGTGGGTGGACCGCACCTGGCCGCCCAGGCCATCCGGGCCGGACTGGTGGACGAGCTCCAGCTCCTGGTGGTGCCCATGGTGGTCGGGGGCGGCAACCAGGCCCTCCCCGACGGTGTGCACGTCGCCCTCGAGCTGACCGACGAGCGCCGCTTCGCCAACGGCACGGTGCACCTGCGCTACCTGGTGGCGGACTGAGCGGCCAACCCCCGCAGATCGCCGTCCTCGTCCCGCCACGGGTCCACGATGGCGAACCCATGGGTGGCCAACGTCGGGCCCAGGACCTCGTCCTGGTCGCCCCCCACCTCGAGCACCAGCCAGCCACCGGGTGCGAGATGCGCCGCCGCCGTGGCCACGATGCGGCGGACCACGTCGAGTCCGTCGCCGCCGCCGGCCAGGGCCAGGCGAGGCTCGTAGCGCACCACATCGGCGGGGAGCAGGCGCAGCTCGTCGGTGGGCACGTACGGCGCCACCGCCGTCACCAGGTCGAGTCGGATCCCCGGGCGCACCGGCTCGGCCAGATCGCCCACGATCGTGGGCACCCCGTTGCGTCGGGCACAGGCGGCCGCGACCGGATCGAGATCGACGCCGAGCACCGCTGCGGTGGGCACCGCGGCTCGCAGGTGGCTGGCCACGGCTCCGGCTCCGGTGCACAGGTCGAGGGCCCGCCCGTGGTCGACCAGCAAGGCGGCGGCGCGGCGGGCCAGCTCCTCGGTCTGACCACGGGGGACATAGACGCCGGGATCGACCGACAGCCTCCGGCCGCAGAACAAGATCGAGCCGGTGATCCAGGCCAGGGGCTCGCCCTGCTCGCGTCGAGCCAGCCGGGCCTCCAGCACGGACTGGTCGGCCGCCCCGTCGAGCAGGAGGGCCGCCTCCTGCGCCGGGGCCACGCAGCCGGCGGCGGCCAGCCGGGCGGTCACCGCCTCGAACCTCGGATCCGCGGACTTCATCCCCAGGAGTGTGGCCCAGCCCTCGATGGGCGTTGACGACCGGAAACCATGATGACATGATTCATCATGAAATATCTTGAAATGTGCTGTTGGAGCCCTCCAACGGCGCAGGACGCGGACAGAGGAGCGGGACATGCTGACCGACGAGGCCCCTGAACTGAGCTTCCCCATCGACCGCCTCACGGTCGAGGCGTGGCCCGACCCGGTGATCGACGAGCTCGGCCACGATCCCCGCTCGGCCTACGTCGAGCGGTTCTGGCTGGGCGTGCTCGGTCCCAGCACGGTGTGGCTGCTGCGGCGGTTGGCCGACCAGTTCGACGATCAGCCCGATGGCTTCGAGCTCGACCTGCCCGAGACGGCGCGGGCCCTGGGCGTGGGCATGCGCGGCGGCCGCCACAGCCCGTTCATGCGCAGCGTCGAGCGGGTGTGCCGCTTCGGGGCCGGGCGCTGGCAGTCCCCCACCGAGCTGGCCGTGCGACGCAAGCTGGCGCCGCTCACCCGGGGCCAGCTCGAGCGCCTGTCGCCCTCGCTGCAGGCCGAGCACGGCGTCTGGACGACGAGCCACGCCGCCACCAGCACGGCCGAGGTTGCGGGCGACGTGGCCGCCCTGCGCCAACGCGCCCGGCAGCTGGCCCTGTCGCTGCTGGAGCTGGGTGAGGATCCGGCCGCCACCGAGCGCCAGCTGCACCGGTGGCGGTTCCATCCGGCCATGGCCCATGAGGCCGTGCGCTGGGCGGTCGAGGCCCACGCCGTGACCTCGTCGACCTGACCGCGCTCCGGTCGAGCGCGGGCGATCAGCGGCGGGCGGGACGGCGGAACGAGCGGGCCAGTTCCACCAGCAGGCGCACGCCCCACCCGGTGCCGCCCTTGGTCAGGTCCAGGTCCTCGCTGTCGCTCCAGGCCGTGCCGGCGATGTCGAGGTGGGCCCAGGGGATGCCGTCGGCCACGAACTCGCGCAGGAAGAGTCCGGCGATGATGGTGCCGGCCTGGCCGGGACGACCGATGTTGCGCAGGTCGGCCACCTCGGAGTCGAGATGCGACCGGTAGTCCTCGACGAGGGGCAGGGTCCAGGTGCGCTCCCCCACCTTCTCGCCCGCCTCGGCCACCTGCTCGCCCCAGCCGGCGTGGTTGGCCATGAGGCCTGCCACCGATTTGCCCAGGGCCACCTCGACCGCGCCGGTCAGGGTGGCCAGGTCGACGATGGCGTCGGGCTTGGCCTCACACGCCATGGACAACCCGTCGGCCAACACCAACCGCCCCTCGGCGTCGGTGTTGAGCACCTCCACCGTCTTGCCGTTGCGGATCCGCAGCACGTCACCCACCCGGGTGGCGTCACCGCCGGTCATGTTGTCGGTGGCCGGGATGTAGGCCCGGATCTCCACCTTGGGATTGACGGCCTTGATCACCGACAGCGCCCCCAGGATGGCGGCCGCGCCCCCCATGTCGTCCTTCATGGTGGTCATGCCGGCGGCGGTCTTGATGGAGAGACCGCCGGAGTCGAAGGTGATTCCCTTGCCCACCAGGGCCAGGGTTCCGCGAGCGCCAGGCGGCGTGTAGGTGACCTGGATGAACCGGGCCGGCTGGGTGGACCCCCGGTTCACGCCCAGCAGGCCGCCCAGCCCGGCCTCGACGATGCCGTCCTGGTCGAGCACCGACACGGCGAAGCCCTCGCGCTCGGCGATCTCCACCGCCGCGTCAGCCAGCTTCTCGGGCGTGAGGTCACCGCCGGGGGTGTTGACCAGGTCGCGGGCCAGGGCCACGCCGCCCCCGATCCGGGCTCCCAGCGCCAGCTGGTCGCGCAGGCGCTGCCCACCGCCGCTGACCACGACCACCCGGTCGAGCACCGGGGCGTCGACCTCGGGCGCGGACTTGTAGGTGGCGAAGCGGTAGCAGCCGCCCACGATGCCCTCGGCCAGGGCCGCGGCCGCGGCCGGCCGCCGGGTCGGCTCGGCGATGGCATCGAGCAGGCGGACGGCGATGACCTGATCACGACGGGTGGCCCGGGCGAGGGCGCCGCCGGCGCGGCGAACGGCGTTGGGTCCCAGGTCGCCCGACGGGCCCAGTCCCACCACCAGCGTGGCCGGATCGGTGTCACGGCCGGGGACGGCGAAGGTCTGACCCACCCGTCCCTTGAAGCCTCGCGCCGCCAGGTAGTCGCTCGACACGTCGAGCCCGTCGGGCCAGCGCGCCGAGCGCGTCCGCGGTCACCCCCCACACCACCACCGAGGCCTCGGCGGGGACGTCGCGATCCAACTCGAATTCGATGGGCATGGTGGGTCCTTTTCTCAGGGCGCGGAGAGAGATCGCGTGGCCAGTGACGTCCCCTCGTGCCAACGGGCGAGGGTCCACAGGAGATCGCTGAGGCGGTTGAGGTAGGCCAGCGCGGCCGAGTCGGGGCTGGCTGCGGCCAGCGCGTCGCGCTCGGCCCGGCGAACCACGGTCCGGGCCACGTCGAGGGCGGCCGCCACCCGGGTCTGGCCGGGGATGACGAACTCGGTGGGGGCATCGAAGCTGGCCGACACCTCGTCGATGAGGGTCTCGAGGGACGTGACCATCTCGGGGGTGACCCGGCTCTGGCCGTCGGTGAGCTTGTCGTGGTGGCTCGGATCGGTGGCCAGCTCGGCCATCAGGACCCACAGGTCCCGGGCCAGACCGATCAGGATCTCGCCCAGTTCGCCTGGGCTCTGTTCGGGGGCGGCCAGCACCTCGGCCCGGGCCACGCCGATGGCGGCCTGGGCCTCGTCCACGCTCCCGTAGGCCCGGGGCGCCACCGAGTCCTTGGGCACCCGGCCACCGAAGAGCAGGCCGGTGGAGCCGTCATCGCCTTTGCGTGTGTAGATCTTCATCGGCGCCACACTAGGCAACCACTAGCCTTGAACCCATGCCCAGCTTCCTCGATGCCGTGGCTGACCGCGTCATCATCTACGACGGCGCCTTCGGCACCGGCATCCAACAGCGCAACCTCACCCCCGACGACTTCGGCGGCGAAGCCCTCGAAGGCTGCAACGAGATGCTGGTGATCACCCGCCCAGACATCATCGGCGAGCTGCACGCCAGCTTCCTGGAGGTGGGGGTCGACGTCATCGAAACCTGCACCTTCGGTGGACTTCCGGCCACGTTGGGCGAGTACGGCCTGGCCGATCGGGCCCACGAGATCAACCTGGCCGGCGCCCGCATCGCTCGTGAGGCGGCCGACAGCTTCGCCACGCCCGACCACCCCCGGTTCGTGGCCGGCTCGATCGGCCCGGGCACCAAGTTCCCCTCGCTGGGCCAGATCCGCTTCGCTCCCCTGCGCGACCAGTTCGAGGTCCAGGCTCGAGGTCTGATCGACGGCGGGGTCGACGTCATCATCATCGAGACCTTCTTCGATCTGCTCTCGCTCAAGGCCGCCATGATCGGTGCCCGCCAGGCCATGGCCGCCGCCGGCCGCCAGGTCCCGCTGCAGGTGCAGGTGACCATGGAGCTCACCGGGCGCATGCTGCCCGGGACCGAGATCGCCGCCGCCCTGTGCGCGCTCGACGCCATGAAGCCCGACCTCATCGGCATCAACTGCGCCACCGGCCCGGTGGAGATGGGCGAGCACCTGCGCTACCTGTCCCAGCACGCCCGCATGCCCATCTCCTGCATCCCCAATGCCGGGCTGCCGTCGGTGGTCGACGGGCACATGCACTACGACCTGACCCCCGAGGGGCTGGCCGAGCACCTGCGCGGCTTCGTGGTCGACCTCGGGGTCAACGTGATCGGTGGGTGCTGTGGCACCACCCCGGCGCACCTCCAGGCCGTGGTCGAGACCTGCCGGGGGCTCGAACCGGCGTCGCGCCAGCCGCTGCACGAGGCCGGGGCCACCTCCATCTACTCGATGGTGCCGTTCCATCAGGACACCTCGTTCCTGATCATCGGCGAGCGCACCAACGCCAACGGCTCCAAGAAGTTCCGCGAGGCGCTGCTGGACGCCGACTGGGACACCACCGTGGCCATGGCCAAGGACCAGGTGAAGGAGGGCGCCCACGTGCTCGACGTGTGCGTCGACTACGTGGGTCGCGATGGCACCGTGGACATGGACGAGGTGGCGTCGCGCTTCGCCACCCAGTCCAGCGCGCCCGTGGTGCTCGACTCCACCGAGCCTCAGGTCATGGAGGCGGCCCTGCAGTGGCTGGGGGGTCGCGCCATCCTCAACTCCGCCAACCTGGAGGACGGCTACGCCGAGGGCTCCCGCCTCGACCGGGTGTTCAAGCTGGCCCGCACCTACGGCGCGGCCGTCATCTGCCTGCTCATCGACGAGGAGGGCCAGGCCCGCGACGTCGAGTGGAAGCTGCGGGTGGCCCATCGCATCCACGACCTGGCCGTCGACCAGTACGGGCTCGAGGCCGGCGACCTCATCTTCGACGCGCTGACCTTCCCCCTGTCCACCGGCGACGACGACCTGCGCGGCGACGCCATGGCCACCCTCGTGGCCATCACCCGCATCAAGGCGGAGCTGCCCGGCGTGCACACCACCCTGGGCCTGTCCAACGTGTCGTTCGGGCTCAAGCCGGCGGCCCGACACGTCCTCAACTCGGTGTTCCTGCACGAAGCCGTCGAAGCCGGGCTCGACTCGGCCATCGTGCACGCGGCCCGCATCATGCCGTTGAACAAGATCCCGGACCACCAGCGGGAGGTGGCCCTCGACCTCATCTACGACCGGCGACGCCCAGCCACCGCCGACGAGCCGGCCTACGACCCGCTCCAGGAGCTGCTGGCCGTGTTCGCCGACGTGAAGGCCGGCGAGGTGGTCAAGGAGGACCGGTCCGGCTGGACGGTCGAGCAGCGCCTGTCCCAGCGCATCATCGACGGCGACCGCGACGGCCTCGAGGCCGACCTCGACCAGGCCATGGCCGACGGCGTGGCCCCGCTGGCCATCATCAACGACGTCCTGCTGGCCGGCATGAAGGTGGTGGGCGAGCTCTTCGCCACCGGCGAGATGCAGCTGCCGTTCGTGCTGCAGTCGGCCGAGACCATGAAGACGTCGGTGGCCTACCTGGAACCGCACATGGAGAAGGACGAGTCGGGCGGCAAGGGCCGCATCGTGCTGGCCACCGTCAAGGGCGACGTCCACGACATCGGCAAGAACCTGGTGGACATCATCCTCACCAACAACGGCTACGAGGTGCACAACCTCGGCATCAAGATCGGCATCGCCGAGATGATCGAGAAGGCGGCCGAGATCAAGGCCGATGCCATCGGCATGAGCGGGTTGCTGGTGAAGAGCACGCTCATCATGCGCGACAACCTGGAGGAGCTCAACGGCCGTGGGCTGGCCGACGACATCCCGGTGCTGCTGGGTGGCGCGGCGCTGACCCGCACCTACGTCGAGCGCGACCTGCGCGAGGTGTACGAGGGCCGGCTGTTCTACGGCAAGGACGCCTTCGAGGGGCTGCGGGTCATGGACCGCCTGGGTGAGCTCAGGCGGGGTACCGGCGAGCCCGACGACCCGACGTGGGGCCGGGAGCCCAGCGAGTCGAAGGTGGCCTCGCGCCTGACCACCAGTTCGGGGGACGAGGACGGCACGCGCCAGGTGCGCACCGAACGCTCACCCGAGGTGGAGACCGACAACCCGGTGTTCGTACCGCCGTTCGTCGGGTCCAAGGTGATCAAGGGCCTCCCCCTCGACGACATCGCCGCCTACCTCAACGAGACGGCGCTGTTCCGCAACCAGTGGCAGTTCCGGCCCGAGAAGTCGTCCGACGGATCGGTGGAGACCGACGCCGAGTTCAAGGAGCGGCTGCGCCCGATGCTGCGGGCCCAGTTGGCCGAGGCCAAGGCGGCTGATGTGCTGGTGCCCCAGGTGGTCTACGGCTACTTCGCGGCCAACAGCGAGGGCAACGAGATCATCATCTGGAAGGACGAGTCCCGCAGCTCCGAGTGGATGCGATTCGGGTATCCCCGACAGGGCAAGGCCCCGTTCCTGAGCATCGCCGACTTCGTGCGCCCGGTCACCTCCGGCGACGAGGACTTCGTGGGCTTCCACATCGTGACCATGGGCCAGCGGGTCAGCGATCTCACGGCCAAGCTGTTCGCCGAGAACAAGTACCAGGAGTACCTGATGGCCCACGGCCTGGGCGTGGAGATGGCCGAGGCTCTGGCCGAGTACTGGCACCACCGGGTGCGCGAGGAGTGGGGCTTCGTCGACGAGGACGGGCCCAGCCTGGCCGGGCTCTTCCGCCAGCAGTACCGCGGCGGTCGCTACTCGTGGGGCTATCCGGCCTGCCCGGACCTGGAGGACAACGAGAAGGTGGCCGAGCTGCTCGACGCCGGGCGCATCGGCATCGAGGTGAGTGCCGAGACGGGCTTCCAGTACCAGCCCGAGCAGACCACCTCGGCCATCCTCATGCACCACCCCCGAGCCAAGTACTTCGTGGCTCGCTGACCCGTGGAGGCCATCGGCGGCCCGGACTGGAAGGGCCGCCAGCTCGAGCTGCCCGACGAGGGACCGGGGTCGCTGGCGCGCTTCTGGCGCCGCTTCGGCGGACTGCTGATCGACGCGGTCATCCTGGCGCCGGTGGCCATCGTCGGGCTGCTGGTGCGCCACCCGCACATGGTCACCCGGACCGCCGCCACGGGACTCCGCACCAGCCACATGGTCATCGACCACCCAACCCCGCTGTTCACGGTGTTCATCAACCTGCCCGGCTTCATCTACGTCGTCGGGCTGATCGCCTGGCGCGGTCAGACCGTGGGCGAACAGGCCATGGGACTGCGCGTCATCCGCCTGGCCGACCGCCAGCATCCGGGGTTGACCCCGGCATTGGCGCGGTGGCTGGTCCTCGCCCTGGTCCTGCTGGTCACCCTGATCGCCCCCCGATACTCGGGCTGGGCTTCGCTGTGGACCCTGCTCGTGTACCTGTGGGCGGCCTGGGATCCCCAACGCCAGGGCCTGCACGACAAGTTCGCCGGGGTGATCGTGGTTCGAACTCGCTGAGGGTGCGGAGGGACAACCGACCGAGGGCCCAGCCGGCGTCAGCTGCGCTGGGGCGGCAGGTGCTGCACCACGGTGGCGGTGTCGGCGAACAGGTCGCCCAGATCCTCGATCCGGTCCAGCACCTCGTCGGCCTCGAACGAGAGCGGGGCGCCCTCGGCGGCCGCCGCCACCTCGTCCCACGAGACGGGGGTGGACACGGTGGGATGCGGTCGGGCGCGCAGCGAGTAGGCGCACACCGTCGTCTTGTGACGTGAGTTCTGGCTCCAGTCGATCAGCACCTTGCCGTGGCGCAGGTCCTTCTTCATGTTCGACACCACCAGCTCCGGATGGTGCTTCTCCATGAGCTGCGCCAGGGTCAGGGCGAACTGGCTGGCGTGGTCGTGGGTGTGGGGCGAGTTGAGGGGCAGGTACAGCTGCATCCCCTTCGAGCCCGACGTCTTGGCCCACAGATCCAGGTCGAGTCGTTCCAGCGCCGCCCGGATCTCCAGCGCCACCACCGCGCACTCGGTCATGGCTGCCGGCGCGCCCGGGTCGAGATCGAACACCACCATCATCGGGGCCTCGATGTCTTCGGCCCGGGCCATGGGCGTGTGCAGCTCGAGGGCGGCCAGGTTGGCGGCCCACACCAGCGCGGCCCGGTCGTCCAACCGGCAGTACTCCACCGGTCCGGTGCGGTCACCCGGACCCAGCGCCACCTCCACCCACCCCGGGCGGTGCGACGGGCACCGCTTCTCGAAGAACGACGCGGCGTCCACGCCGTTGGGGAACCGGCGGAAGGTCACGCACCGGTCCGACACGTGGGTGAGCATGGCCGGGGCCACCCGGGCGTAGTAGTCGATGACCTGGCCCTTGGTGAACCCCGCCTCGGGATAGAGCACCTTGTCCAGGTTCGACACCTTGAGCTGGCGGCCGTCGATGTCGACCACGCTGGCCGCGGCCACCTGGACGACCTAGGCCGACTTGCGGATGCGCGTGACCGATGCCCCGGTCGTCTTCTTGGCCGCCGCCGACTTCTTGGCCGCGGTCGACTTCTTGGCCGGGGCCTTCTTGGCCGTCGTCTTCTTGGCCGCCCCGTTGCTCGACGCCTTCTTGGCCGTGGCCTTGCGGGTCGAACCGGTGGGGTGGCGCCCACGAGCCTCCTTGGCCGCGGCCACCGACGCCTCCAGGGCCGCCATCAGATCGATCACCTTGTCGGGCTCGTCGTCCGACAGCGGCGTGGCCACCGTCTCGTCCCCCGACGCCTTGCGGTCGATCAGCTCCAGCACGGCCTCTCGATAGGTGTCGTGGAACTTGTCCGGCTCGAAAGGCGCGCCCAACGAGTCGACCAGCTGGCGAGCCATCTCCAGCTCCTTGTCCGACAGCTCCACCTCGTCCAGATCGGCCAGGCCCGGGATCTCCTCCGGGGGTCGGATCTCGTCCGCGTAGACCATGGTGGACAGCAGCAGCTTGCCGTCCTTGGGTCGCACCGCGGCCAGGTACCGCTTGGAACGCATGACGAAGTGGGCCACGCCGATCTTGCCCGACTCCTCCATGGCCCGAGCCAGCAGGGCGTAGGGCTTGTCGGCCTTGTCGGGGGCCAGGTAGTACGCGCTGTCGAAGAAGATCGGATCGATGTCGGCCAGGTCGACGAACTCGTCGATGTCGATGGTGCGCAGCGCCTTGGGGTCCAGCGCGGCCAGCTCCTCGTCGGTGATGACCACGTAGTTGCCCGAGTCGAGCTCGTAGCCCTTGACGATCTGCTCGTAAGGCACCTCGACCCCGTCCTCGGAGGAGACGCGCTTCTGCTTGACCCGAGCGTTGGTGCGGACGTCGAGCTGGTTGAAGTGCACCGTCTTGCGGGAGACGGCGCTGAACAACTTGACCGGGATGTTGACCAATCCGAAGCTGATCGACCCCGTCCAGATCGATTGAGGCATGGCGGGACTCCTGACGTGACGAACCGTCCTGGCCCGAACCTTCCCCTCAGGACCTCAAGACAGTAGTGCCCGAGCGACCAGATCCGTGCCGAATGCGGTCAGGATGGCCAAGTAGAGCAGTCCCGTGGCGGCCATGACGGCCGAGTAGTAGCGCTCCTTGAGGGCCAGTCGGGTCACCACCACCAATCCCGCGGTGGTGATGGCGCAGGCCAGCCAGAACCAGCCGAGCAGCCCGCCGTAGTTGTCGTTGATGGTGCCGTCGAGCACCGAGACCATGCCGGTGGGGATCAGCAACAGCACCACCTCGGGCACCCACAGGATGCCGGTCCAGTGCACCAGCTCCAGCAGCGGACCCCGCGCCAGCCCAGGCTGCACCAGGTACCAGTGACCCAGCAACATGGCGTCGGTGACCGCCCCCATGAAGGCCGCGCCGACCACGAAGCGGGCCACGGCCAACACATCGGAGGCGCCGCCGTGGCCGGCGTTCAGCCCAGCCGCCACCACCCCGATCAAGCCGATGACCGGCGCCACCAGATCGAGCCAGGGCGGGAACTCCGCGGCGGTGCGATCCCGCGGTCGCCGGGGCCCGGTCGATCCCGGTCATCTCGGCCACCCGAGCCGAGCGGGCTTCGGCCAGCGCCACCTGCCCCGACACCCCGGCCTGGCGCCGCTGCACCGACACGGCCAGGGCCACACCGGCGGCCAGGGCCACACCGATCGAGGCGGCGTCGCGCACGGCCAGGGGCGTGATGACCTTGATGCCCACATACGCCGCCCCCAGGGCCATGGCCAGGTAGATGCCCCGCATCAGCCACCCATAGCCCAGACCCACCTCGCGCCGACGCGTGGTGATCCACAGGAAGAACAATCCCCCCGTGGCCCATTGCAGGAGCAGCGAGGCGGCGTCGAAGTCGATCAGCGGGGACGGTCTCCCACGATGGTGACGCGCTCCATGACCCGGCGCTGGGGCCAGTAGTCGCTCACCGCGTAGTGCTGCACGCAGCGGTTGTCCCACAGGGCGAACGAGTTCGGGGCCCACTTGAACCGGCACTGGTACTCGGGCACCGCGGCCTGCCGGTACAGGTGGTGCAGGATCTGCTGGCTCTCGTCGGGTCGCAGGCCCTTGATGCGGGTGGTGAAGGCCACGTTCACGTAGATCGACTTGCGGCCCGTGACGGGGTGGGTGCGGACCACGGGGTGCTCGGCCGGCGGGTACTTCTCGCGCAGCTCGGCCAGCTCGTCGGCCGATTTGCCGTAGCCGAAGACCTGGACGAAGTCGTGCACTGCCACCAGCCCGTCCACCATGTCGCGCATGGCCGGACCCAGGCCGTCATAGGCCGCCTCCATGTCCGCGAACAGCGTGTCCCCGCCCACCTCGGGCACCTCTATGGCTCGCAGCATCGAACCCAGGGACGGTTCCTGCCGCCAGGTCACGTCGCTGTGCCAGAAGTTCTCGGTGCCCTTGTGCTGCTCGTTGTGCTTGAGCACCATGACCTCGGGGAACCCCTCCTTGGGCGGCACGAACGGGTGCACCTCGAGGTCGCCGAAATGTCGGCACACGGCCACGTGCTGGGCGGTGGTGATGTCCTGGTCGCGGAAGAACAGGACCTTGTGGTCCATGAACGCCTTGTCCAGGTCGGAGAAGGTGGCGTCGTCGAGATCGTCGGCCAGGTCCAGGCCCGTGATCTCGGCGCCGATGTGTGGGGTGAGCGGCCGGACGTCGATCATGTCATCCAGTCTGCCAGAAGCTGTTCAGGAGATGCCGCTCAGGCCATCGATGCTCTCGGCGTTGCGGGTTCGCCGGTACTCGTCGAGCTCCTCGTCGTCCTTGCGTCCCGCCCACTGCAGCAGCGTGGGCCGCTCGCCCTGGTAGTCCATGAAAGGCACCGAGTAGCCACACGAGTCCGACACCCGGTCGAGCGAGACCCGGATCACCGCCCGGGCGCCCGCCAGCGGGTCGAACCGAGCCACCAGATCATCGAACTCGGGATCGCCCAGCACCACCACATCGCCCCGGCCCTGGAGCCGCACGATCTTGGGGGGACCCTCGAAGGCGCAGAACATGAGCGTGATGCGGCCGTTGTCGCACACGTGGGCAATGGTCTCGACCCCGCTGCCGGTGAGATCGAGGTAGGCCACCGTCGAGGCGTCCAGCACCCGGAACGAGTCGTAGCCCTTGGGCGACAGGTTCACGTGCCCGCCCGTTCCCGACGGGGCGGTGGCCACGAAGAAAACGTGCTGGCGTCCGAGCCACTCGACCAGGTCGTCGTCCAGGCACTCATAGGTCTTGGCCATGCTCAGAGGTTGGCACCGTGCCCGGCCGAGGCCGCCATCGATTTCCGGGCGGACTGTGCGGCGTGGTAGCTGGAGCGGGTCAACGGCGAGGCCTCGACGTGGGCGAAGCCCAGGGCACGGCCCCGCGCCGCCAGCTCGGCCAGCTCGTCGGGTGTCCACCACCGGGCCACAGGCAGGTGGTCGGCGGTCGGTCGCAGGTACTGGCCGATGGTGATGCTCGACACCCCCACGCCCCGCAGATCGGCCAGGGCCGCCACCACCTCGTCGGCCGTCTCGCCCAGGCCCACCATGATCCCCGACTTGGTGGCCAACCCGGCGGCGTGGGCCCGGGCCAGCACGGACAGGCTGCGAGCGTAGGAGGCCGAGGGGCGCACGACCGACTGGAGGCGCAGCACCGTCTCGAGGTTGTGGTTCAACACGTCGGGGCGAGCGGCGAAGATGGCGCCCAACGAGTCCGGGTCGCCCTTGCAGTCGGGGATCAGCACCTCGACGGCCACACCCGGGACGCGACGGCGGATGGCCTCGATGGTGGCCACGAAGCCCGCCGCGCCCCCGTCGGGCCGATCATCGCGGGCCACGGCGGTGAGCACTGCGAACTGCAGACCCATCCGCGCCACGGCCTCGGCCACACGCTCGGGCTCGGCCGGATCGGGGTCGAGCGGTCGGCGCGTGTCGACCAGGCAGAACCCGCAATTGCGGGTGCAGCGATCGCCGTTGAGCATGAACGTGGCGGTGCCGTCGGCCCAGCAGTCGAAGATGTTGGGACACCCGGCTTCCTCGCACACCGTGACCAGGTCGAGGTCGCGCATGGTGCGCTTGAGTTCGATGTAGTCGGGACCCATCCGGGCCGGGGCCCGCAACCATGTCGGCTTGCGCGTTTGGATCTCGACGCGGACCGCGGTGGACGTCGCCCGCTGGCGCCGGCGCGCCGCCGGCGCAGAGACGTCCTGGCGATCGACCCCGCCACCCTCGAGCCCACTGCCCCACGCCCGGGCGGCCCGGGCCACCACGGCATCGACCACCTCGGTCATGGATCTCTCGAGGCCCTCGGCGGCCAACGACGTCACGCCCAGCCCGGCGATGCCGCAGGGCACGATCCGGTCGAACCACGCCAGGTCCGGGGCCACGTTGAGGGCGAAGCCGTGCATGGTTCGCCCGCGACTGATGCGCACCCCGACGGCGGCGATCTTGCGCGGGCTGGGCCCGTCGGGGTCGACCCACACCCCCGGATGGCCGTCCAGCCGACCGGCGCCGGCCAGCCCGAGATCGTCCAGGACCTCGATGATGAGCTGCTCCACCGACCGCACGTAGGCGACGGTGTCGGCCATGCCGCCACCCCGCTTCCCGGTGCGAGTGAGGATCGGGTAGCCGACCAGCTGGCCCGGGCCGTGGTAGGTGACGTCGCCCCCTCGGTCGGCCGAGATCAGCTCGGCCCCCACCTCGGCCGGATCGCACAACACGTGGGTGGGGTCGGCGCGCACGCCCAGCGTGAACACGTGGGGGTGCTCCAACAGGAGGAGCCAGTCGTCCTGGGAAGCCGAGAAGAGCCCGTGCTGCAGCGCGTGCGCGTCGCGGTAGGGCACGCGGCCCAGCCAGCGCACCCGCAAGCTCAAGGCTCGCCTCCCGTCTCGGCGGTCACGAGATCTCCGCCTCCCAGTCCCGCGTCTCGAGGATGGACTTGACCTCGCGCAGGAAGGCGGCGGCGTAGGCCCCGTCGAAGGCCCGATGGTCCCAGCTCATCGCCAGCATGCCCACCGAGTGGATGGCGATGGCCTCGCTGCCGTCGGCTGCGGTGACCACCACCGGCTTGCGGCTCACCCCGTCGGTGGACAGGATCGCCACCTGGGGCTGGTTGATGACCGGGATCACCATGAAGGTGCCGAACGGTCCCGAGTTGGAGATGGTGAACGTGCCCCCGCTGATGTCATCGGCCGACAGCTGCTTGGTGCGGGCCCGGTTGGCCAGGTCGTGGATGTCGCGGGCCACCGCCCGCAGCCGCTTGTCATCGGCACCGTGGATGACCGGGGCCAGCAGGCCGTCGAAGTCCAGGTCGACGGCGATGGCCAGGTTCACGTAGTTGTGCACGATCAGCTCGCCCTCGCCCACGGTGGCGTTGAGGTGAGGGAAGTCGCGCAAGGCGTCGATGACCGCCCGGGAGATGAAGGGCAGGTAGGTCAGCGAGAAGCCCTCGGCGGTGCGGAACGATTCACGGTGGTTCGAGCGCACCCGCTCCACCCCCTCGAAGTCGACCTCCACCGCGGTCATGGCGTGGGGTGAGGTGGCCTTCGACCGCAGCATGTGCTCGCCGGTGATGCGGCGGATGTTGTTGAGCTTCTCCACCGTGTCGCCGGACCCCGAGCGCGGGGCCGGGCCGACCGGTCGACTGGCCGCCGCGGGTGCGCCGGCCGCCGCCGGAGCCGGCGACGTCGGGCCCGATTCGATGACCCGCTGCACGTCACTGCGGGTCACCCGTCCACCCACGCCGGTGCCGGGGATGGCCCCGGCGTCGAGCCCGTGCTCGGCGATCAGGCGTCGCACCACCGGCGAGAGCACCTTGTCGTCACCACCCGACGCCGCGGGAGCCACCGCGGGCGGTGGCGGTGGTGCGGACGGCGTGGGGGGTGGCGGCGGAGGCGGCGCCGCGGCCTGCGGAACCGAGGCGGGGGCCGGAGCCGCAGCCGGCGGAGGCGGCGGAGGCGGCGCGGCCTCCTGCTCGTCGGCCGGGGCGGTCTGAGCCGGCGGCGCGGCGCCGTCGACCGGGGCGTCGCTGACCACGGCCAGCACCGTGCCCACGTCCACCGTCTCGCCCTCGGGCACCTTGATCTCGGCCAGGTAGCCGGCCACCGGCGAGGGCACCTCGGAGTCGACCTTGTCGGTCGACACCTCGAAGAGCACCTCGTCCTCGGCCACCGCGTCTCCCACCGCCTTGAACCAGCGGGTCACGGTGCCCTCGGTGACGGTCTCGCCCAGCTGGGGCATCTCGATGTCGGCCACGATCTCGGCTTCTCCTCGGGGGCTTGCAGGGTGCTCGGGTGTCGGGCGCTCAGCCGTGCAGGGAGCGCCCGGTGAGCGCCAGGACGCTCTCGCCGAACAGCTCGCTGAGCGTGGGATGGGGTTGGATGAACGCGGCCACCTCGTCGACGCTGGCCTCCCAGTTGACGGCCAGGTAGCCCTGGCCCAGTTGCTCGGTGACCCACGGACCGACCATGTGCACCCCCACGATCTGGCCGCCGGTGCCGTCGGGCTGGCGCAGGGCGATGATCTTCACCATGCCGTCGGGCTCGTCGATGATGAGGGCCCGCCCGTTGCCGATGTAGCGGTGGCTGGATGTGACCACGTCGAGACCGGCCTCGGCCGCGCCCTGTTCGCTCAGGCCCACGAACGCCACCTCGGGATGGCAGTAGATGCACCAGGGCACCCGGCTGTAGTCCACCGGCACCGGATCCTCGCCCAGGATGTCCTTGACCACGCCGATGCCCTCGATGAAGCCGACGTGGGCCAGCGCGGGGGTGGCGATCACGTCGCCCACCGCGTAGACACCGGGCTCGGCCGTGCGGCACCGGCTCGTCGACCTCGACGAAGCCCCGGGCGTCGACCACCACCGCGGTCCCCTGGCCCAGCGCCCCCTCGGTGTAGGGCCGGCGCCCGACCGAGACCACCACCACGTCCACGTCCAACGACTCGCCCTCGCCGAAGGCCACCGTGGTGCCGCCTCCGCCGCCGGGGGTGTGCCCGGTGACGGCCACCCCGGTGCGCACGTCGATCCCCCGCTTGGCGAACTGGCGCACCACCAGCTTGGTGATGTCGTCGTCGCAACCGGGCAGGATGCGGGGCAGCGCCTCGAGCACCGTCACCTTGGTGCCGAGGTCGCACATCATGGAGGCGAACTCGCAGCCGATGGCGCCACCGCCGATGACCGCGGCCGTGGGCGGGAGCGGAGCCAGCGACAACAGCTCGTCCGACGTCAGCACCAACTGGCCGTCCACCTCGAAGCCCGGGATGGTGCGCGGCACCGATCCCGAGGCGATGACCACCGCTTCGCCCATCAGCTCGACGTCGCCCGACTGCCCCCCCGAGACCCGCACCACGTGCCCGGCCTCGAGGGTGCCCACCCCGTCGTAGATGGTGACCTTGCGCCGCTTGAGCAGGGTGCCCAGCCCGCCCACCAGCTGGTCCACCACCTTCTGCTTGCGCGCCTGGGTCACCGAGAAGTCCATGGTGGGCTCGGCCGTGTTCACCCCGAAGGTGGCGGCGTCGAGCACCGCCCGGCGCACGGCCGCGGTCTCCAGCAGCTCCTTGGCCGGGATGCAGCCGACGTTGAGGCAGGTGCCCCCGAGCTTGCCCTTCTCGATCAGGGCCACCGACAGACCGGCCGACGCTCCGTAGAGCGCGGTGGCATAGCCACCCGGGCCGCCGCCGATGACGACGACATCGAACGACTCAGCCGTGGGAACCACCTCCGTGGTCGATGAGGATCCGACGGTGGATCCTACCGGCCACCCGAGGCCCCCGGATCCGGCGACTACTGCTGCTGCTGCTGTTGTTGCTGCTCGAAGATCCGTGGATGGGGAAGATCGGGCGTGTGCAGCTGAGCGGGGGCGGAGTGCAGGCGACGGATCTCCACGTGCGGATCGACCAGAGGCTTGCCCGAGCCGGAGAACACGCCGCGTAGGGGCTGCACGTCGTCGTAGTCGCGCCCGTGGCCGATCTTGACGTGGCGGAGGCCGACCTCCTGCTGGTTGGTGGGGTCGAGGGCCAGCCAACCGAAGCCCGGCACCATGGCCTCGAACCAGGCGTGGGTCTGCACGGTGACCAGGTCGCCGTCGGTCACGTCCAGGCCCGAGGCGTCGTCGCGGGTGAACAGGTACCCCGACACGTACCGGGCCGGGATGCCCTGGCTGCGACACAGGGCCACGGCCACGTGGGCGTAGTCCTGGCACACGCCCTTGCCCTGGGCCAGCACCTCCTCCACCGGGGTGCCCACGTCGGTGGCGCCCTTGGCGTAGGTCAGCCGGGCCCCGGTGACGCGGTGCAGCGCCAACACCAGGCTGATCAGGTCGTCGCCGATCAGCTCACGCTGACGGGTGGCCTCGGCCACGACCCCTTCGCCCCATTCGGCGTGGGGCGAAGGCTGGAGGTACTCCCAGTGCTCGTTGCGCAGCTCGCGGGCGGCCAGTTCGTCGAGGTGGGGGGCGACGGCCAGCAGCGGGCGCTGTCGGGTCTCCACCGAGGCCTCGGCCACGACCTCCAGCGCCACGTGCGGCGGGCGCAGCCCGAAGGCATCCACCCGGGTGCCCCAGTAGTCGGTGAAGGAGTACACCTTCGTGCTGGGCGACGTGACCACCCGGTAGCTGATGAGATCCTGGTTCTCGTTGCTGGCCGGGCAGGCCCGCAGCTCGTTCTGGGACTCGCGAACCAGGTCCTCGTAGGTGAAGCTGGTGCGGTAACGGATGTCGAACCTCATCGAACTTCCCGCTCTCGGGCGCTCATCGAATTCCCCGCTCTCGGGCGCTCATCCGCGGTCCCCCGGCATGAGATGCAGGCTGTGCAGGTCGAACTCGTGGGAGTTGGAGAAGTACTGGGTGGCCACCGACAGGGCCACCTGGCGGATGCCCTCCTCCACCGCGAAGAGCTCGGCCCCCAGGTCGCCCATCATGAGCTCGCGCACATCGGCGTACTCCAGCGAAGCGCAGACCCGCCCGAGCTGGCGACGGGGCCGGCTGGTGGCACCCTCCTCGCCCAGTCGGTCGAGCTGGTTCTGGGCGGTGCGCAGCGAGAACAGCACGCTGCGGGGGAAGGTGCGCGACAACAGCAGGAACTCGACCACGTCCACCGGATCCATGGAGGCCCGGTAGGTGCGTCGGTAGGCCTCCAGGGCCGAGGCCGAGCGCAGGGTGCCCATCCACTCGTGGAAGGCGTTGGGCGACAGCTGGCGGTAGCGCACCGACAGCAGGCGACAGGCCATCTCGGCCCGCTCCAGGTTCCAGCCCAGCATGAAGAACCGCCAGCCCTCGTCACGGGCCATCGTCTCGGCGGCCACGCCGGCCACGGTCTGGCACTGGCGGCGCACCAGGCCGTACAGCTCGTGGGGCTGGAACTCCAGGTCGGCTCGCAGGTTCCGCGCCCGCAGCTGCGAGCCCGAACGAGTTGAGCGACTCCCACAGCTCGGTGGAGAGCTGCTCGCGCACGGTGCGGGCGTTCTCGCGGGCCTGGTCGACCGACGACTGGATGGAGCCGGGGTTCTCCGGGTCGAGCACCAGGAACTCCGACCACCGCGGCCGCGCGTCAGGGGTCGCCCGGTCTCGGCGAAGCCGCGGTCGAGGCGCACGGCCGACAGCACGCCCCGCCAGGCCACGGCCTCCTCGGACGGCGACGTCTCCAGCAGGCTGTGGTAGGTCACGTCCAGCAGGCGGGCCGTGCTCTCGGCCCGCTCCAGGTAGCGGCCGGCCCAGAACAGGCTCTCGGCGTCGCGGGCCAGCATCAGGCCGAGACCTCCTCGATGGCCACCGGCTCGGCCGGCGACGGCTCCTCGTCCGACCGCGCCTCGGGGGTGAGCACCCAGGTGTCCTTGGACCCGCCGCCCTGGGACGAGTTGACCACCAGCGAGCCCTTGCGCATGGCCACCCGCGTCAGCCCGCCGGGGATGACCTCGACCCGCTCGCCCGAGAGGATGAAGGGCCGCAGGTCGATGTGGCGCCCTTCGAGGTGATCGTCGACCAGGGAGGGGTGCCGCGACAGCGCCACCACCTCCTGGGCGATGTAGCCGCGGGGGTCGGCCTCGATCTGGCGGCGACACACGTCGAGCTCCTCGTCGCTGGCCGCCGGACCGATCACGATGCCGTAGCCACCGGCCTCCGCCACCGGCTTGACCACCAGCTCGTCGAGCCGGTCGAGGGCCTCAGCGCGATGATCCTCGTCCCACAGCAGGTAGGTCTCGCACGTTGGGCAGGATCGGCTCCTCGCCCAAGTAGTAGCGGATGACGTCGGGCACGTAGGCGTAGACGGCCTTGTCGTCGGCCACGCCGTTGCCCACCGCGTTGGCGATGGTCACGTTGCCGGCCCGGGCCGCGGCCATCAGACCGGGCACGCCGAGCGACGAGTCGTGGCGGAACACCACCGGGTCCAGGAAGTCGTCGTCGATGCGTCGGTAGAGGACGTCGACGCGTTGCAGGCCCTGGGTGGTGCGCATGGACACCACGTGGTCGTCGACCACCAGGTCGCGGCCCTCGACCAGTTCCACGCCCATCTGCGAGGCCAGGAAGACGTGCTCGAAGTAGGCGGCGTTGAACACCCCGGGGGTGAGCACGGCCACCGTGGGCCGATCACCCGAGGCGGGCGGCGCCACCCGAGCCAGGGCGTTGAGCAGCGAGCGGCCGTAGTGGTCGACCGAGCGCACCTGCTGGTCGGCGAACACGGTGGGCAGCACCCGGGTCATGGCCACCCGGTTCTCGATCACGTAGGAGATGCCGCTCGGGTTGCGCAGGTTGTCCTCCAGCACCCGGTAGGTGCCCTCGCCGTCGCGCACCAGGTCGACGCCCGACACCAGGCATCGCGCCCCGAGCGGCATGGGGATGCCGAAGGCCTCGCGACAGAACCCGTCGGAGGACTCGATCAGCCAGGGCGGCACGATCCCGTCGTGGATGACGGCCCGCTCGCCCACGTAGAGGTCGTCCAGGAAGGCGTTGAGGGCGGTGACCCGCTGCACCAGCCCCTGCTCGATGTGGTCCCACTCGTCGGCCGGGACGATGCGCGGCAACAGGTCCATGG
Source organism: uncultured Microthrixaceae bacterium (assembly GCA_963740985.1). Classification (GTDB taxonomy): domain Bacteria; phylum Actinomycetota; class Acidimicrobiia; order Acidimicrobiales; family Acidimicrobilacustridaceae; genus UBA4742. The sequence goes on along the minus strand of CAVUGJ010000002.1, from coordinate 4,481,416 downwards.
GGAAGGTGCGCTCGATGCCCTCGCCCTCGTCGTAGACGGTGAAGGTGATCCCCTGGCTGCGGAAGGCAGCGTCGCGTTGGCGACCCCGCCGGGTCAGGTCGTCGGGGGTGAACCCGTCCAGCCGGGCCAGCAGCGGCGCGTAGTGGAGCGCGGACCTCGCCGTTGGCATCGAAGACCTCGTCGAAGAACCCGTCGCGGGCGTAGCCGTCGAACAGGCCGGCCACCTCAGTGCTGTTGCCCACTGACCCAACCTACCGGTGAACGCGTTAACGGGCGATGACGGGGGTGTTTACCTTGTGGTTCAGCGGATGGGCTGATCGGCGGTGCCCGGACCTGGCGGCGTGACGAGCTGGGCCAGGTCGGGGTCCGGCTCGACCGGCCGGCGCACCCGCGTCGCGCGGGCGGTCGCCACCTGAGGGTCCCGCACCGGGACTTCATCGGGTGGCAGGGGTTCGCGTCGTGCCGTCCGATCAGAACGGGCCAGCGCCACACCGACGCCCAGCAGGACGTAGAAGATCCACGATCCGGTCACCTCGGCACTCATGAAGGCGTCGGTGGTGACGTGGCCCGCGGCCGCGGCCAGCACGGCCACCAAGGCCAGGCGCACCGGCCGGGAGGCGCGCCGCTCGCGCAACGACCGGACCGCGGCTACGGCCACGGCCCCGAGCAACCAGAGGTAGGCCAGCAGGGCCGGGATCCCCGATCCGGCCGCGTAGGCCAGGAAGACGTTGTGGGGAGATTCGACCCGGTAGCGGTCGAAGATGCTCGCCTGCGCCGGGGTGAGCACCCGGTGGCTGTAGGCCGGGAACACCTCGGGGAAGGTCTCGGGACCGGTGCCGACCAGCGGATGGTCGCCAGCGATGCGCACGGCCACCCGCCACTGCTGGAGGTGGCTGGACGTCGAATCGGTGCTGGAGCCGTCGCGGATGGCCAAGACCCGGTTCCAGGTGCCGCTGACCGTCGAGCGCGCCGCCGGGCTGACCGCCAGCCCCAACCCGGCCAGAACGACCAGGGTGGCCACGATCGGCACCACCGATCTTGGGTGGTCACCCTCGCGGCGGGGGTGGATCACCGCCCACCAGCCGGCGCCGAGGACGGCGAGGACCACCACCAGACCCAGGAACCCACCACGGCTGACGGTGAGGAACAGCGCCACCACCATCAACACGCTGGCGGCGAGGCCGGCGGTGCCGATCCCGATGTCGGACCGGCGCCTCGCACGCAGGGCGAACACCGCCAGCGCCAGCGCGAGCGGGATGGCCAGTACCAGGTACCCGGCCAGGGCGTTGGCCTGGCCGATGGTGGAGAAGACCCGGCCGGACTGGAGCTGGCCGTGCCAGATCGGGTCGAGGCCGAGGCCCTGGGCGATGGCGTAGGCCGACACGATCGAGGCCCCCACCATCACCGCCCCGAAGAGCCACGGCACCCGGCCGGGCCGACAGACCACCCCCCGGGCCACGTAGAAGAAGGCGATGTAGAGCACCAGCGTCAGCAGCCCCTGGTACTGGAGGTGCTCGCCAACCAGGCTCTGGTGCCGGTCGCCCGACCAGGCGAAGGCCAGGAGGTTGCAGCCCACGAACGCCGCCACCGCCAGGTCGACCGACGGAACCCATCGCAGCGAGAAGCCGGGGCTGAGCTGCTGGAACACCGCGCCGAGAGCGCACAGCCAACCGATCAGGGCCAGCAAGGTCCACAGCAACACGATCTTGGGCAGGTAGAAGACGTCGTCGAAGCGCGTCACGAAGACACACGGCACCACGGCCAAGGCGCCGGTCAGGGTGGCGAAGATCGCACGGGCCCAACCGCTGGAATTGGAGCCCGGGGTGATGGTGTCAGTGGTGGTCGCGTGGGATTTCAACACCGTCGGACAACCGGGGGACGGCCGGCGACCGGCCCGCTAGCGCGGGTTGGGGAGGGCGCGGCGGCGACGGCGGGTACGGACCGTGGGACGGCGGGTAAGGCGGGAACGGCGGGTGCGGTGGGGGCTTCGGCGGGCTCACCGGCGGCGACATCGGCTTGGACATCGGCGGGCTGATCGGGCAATGCGGCGGTGCGACCATGGTCGTGGTCGGCACCGGCCGGCCGCGTGGTGGGCCGACGGTCGGGAAGAACGGTGGGGGCTTGGGCGGATAGCCCGGCGGCGGCATCGGCTTGGACATCGGCGGGCTGTTCGGCGGCGACACGGGGGGGCTCAGCGGCACGCACGACGCTGGCGTCGATGACGCCAATGCCGAGGTGATCGTCGCCGAGATGGCGTACCCCGCCAGGCCGGTGCCGATGAGTCCCGCCAACACGATGGCCGAGAGCCGGCCCGCCTTCACCCGCACGACTGCCTCCAAATGGTCCTTCGCAGCCCCAGCCCTAATCGCTCAACGCCGACACTAGGCCCTCGCCCGGGCGACGGCAATCGAGTTCTTCCCGCTAACGGGCGATGAACAGCTGCAGGGCGAAGGCCACGATGAGCGCCAGACCGCACAGCAGGGCCAGGAAGATCAGCTTGCGGGTGCTCATCGGGACCGAACCTACCGGGCCCATGATGCGCAGGGCACAACCACCCAAGACCTAACATCGTCGTCCATGACCACCCAAGCTGTCGGCGGGGCCGGCGAGCCCGCCACCCGGCCCAAGCTGATGGTGGTCGGCCAGGGCTACGTCGGTCTCCCCCTGGCCCTGCGGGCGTCCGAGGTGGGATACCAGGTGGTGGGCTTCGACCTCGACGGCACCCGCATCAAGCACCTCGAAGCCGGCGAGTCGCCCATCGGCGACATCGACGACCAGCGCCTGGGCGCCGCCCTCGACGCCGGCACCTACCTGCCCACGGTCGATCCGGGCCGGCTGGCCGACTTCGACGTGGCCGTCATCTCGGTGCCCACCCCGCTCAACGGCGGCAACCCCGACCTGTCCCACATCACCGCCGCCGCCACCCAGCTGGCGGCCTGGCTACGTCCGGGCGCCACCGTGGTGCTGGAGTCCACCACCTACCCGGGCACCACCACCGAGCTGGTGGGGCCGCTGCTCGAGGACGGTTCGGGCCTGATGGCCGGCACCGACTTCCACCTGGGCTACAGCCCCGAGCGCATCGACCCGGGCAACCCGGACTGGCACTTCGAGAACACCCCCAAGGTGGTGTCGGGCATCGACGGGCCGTCGTTGGAAGCGGTGGCCGGGTTCTACGACCGGCTGGTGAGCCAGACCGTGCGCGTCTCGTCGCCGGCCGAGGCCGAACTGACCAAGCTGTTGGAGAACACCTTCCGCCACGTCAACATCGCCCTGGTCAACGAGCTGGCCATGTTCGCCCACGACCTCGGCATCGACGTGTGGGAGGCCATCGACGCCGCCTCCACCAAGCCGTTCGGGTATCTGCGCTTCACCCCCGGTCCCGGCGTGGGCGGCCACTGCCTGCCGGTGGATCCGTCCTACCTGTCGTGGCGGGTGCGTCAGTCGCTGGGGGTGCCCTTCCGATTCGTGGAGCTGGCCAACGACGTCAACGCCCACATGCCCGACTACGTGGTGCGGCGACTCACGCTGGCCCTCAACCAGCGGCGGCTGTCGGTGAACGGTCAGCGCATCCTGCTGCTGGGCCTGGCCTACAAGCGCAACACCAGCGACGCCCGCGAGACACCGTCACGGCCCATCGCCGAGCAGCTGGTCGAGCTGGGCGCGGAGGTGCTGCTGGCCGATCCCCACACCGACGATCGGGCCCTGCCCGACGGCGTGGTTCGGGTGGAGCCCACCCCCGACGTGGTGGCCTCGGCCGCGGCCACCGTCCTGCTGGTGGACCACGACGACTTCGACCTGGACGCCATCGCCGCCGCCGCGCCTTACCTGCTCGATACCCGCCACCGAGTCCACGGGCCCAACATCGAGCACCTCTGAGCGGACGCGCTCGGCTCAGTCGCGACGGCGGTGGCTGCCGAACAGCCAGCCGGCCAGGAACGACACCACCACCATGCCCCCCAGCAGCAGCCACAGGGGGAAGGACACGGTGAACAGGAGCAGATGCAGGCTGGCCGTGCTGGTGTTCTGGAGCACCAGGATGACCAGGACCACCACCAGGGTCAGCGAGGCCACCCGCTTGGCCGTCCAGCGGCTCTTGGGCTCGACCGCGCCGGAGGACTTCTCGATGTCGCCGCCCTCTCCGATCCACTTGCGTTCGTCGGCCACGCTCCGACCGTAGTAGAGCTTGGCTCGTGAAGGTCGCCATCACCGGTTCGACCGGACTCATCGGCACCGCCCTGGCCAAAAGCCTGGTCGCCGACGGCCATGAAGTGGTGGCGGTGGTGCGGCGTCTGGTGTCACCGGGGGAATCGGCCATCCGCTGGGATCCCGAGGCCGGCACCATCGACGCCGGAGGCCTGGACGGGGTGGAGGCGGTCGTGCACCTGGCCGGCGCCGGCATCGGCGACGCTCGTTGGACCGACGACCGCAAGCGGGTCCTGGTCGAGAGCCGGACCCGGTCCACCGAGCTGCTGGCCACCACCCTGGCCGGCCTCGATGCCCGCCCGACCGTGCTCGTCAGCGGGTCAGCGGTGGGCTACTACGGCGACCGGGGCGACGAGGTGCTGACCGAGACCAGCGCACCCGGCGACGACTTCCTGGCCCGGCTGTGCGTCGACTGGGAGGCCGCGGCCGCCCCCGCCCGCGACGCCGGCATCCGGGTGGCCACCATCCGCACCGGGGTGGTCCTCTCGAACGCGGGCGGCGCCCTGCCCAAGTTGCTGGGTCTGTTCAAGCTGGGCCTGGGCGGCCGTTTCGGATCCGGGCGGCAGTGGTGGAGCTGGATCACCCTCGACGACCAGGTCGAGGCCATCGCCTGGCTGCTGGCCAACCCGGTGTCGGGGCCGGTCAACCTGACCGCGCCCCACCCGGTCACCAATCGGGACTTCACCAAGATCCTGGGCCATGTCCTGGGTCGCCCGGCCATCCTGCCCGTACCCAGCTTCGGGCCGGGTCTGGTGGTGGGCCGCGAGCTGGCCCGGGCGCTGCTGTTCACCAGCGCCCGCGTGCAACCCGGCGCGCTCGAAGCCGGCGGCTACCCGTTCCGCCACACCGAGCTGGTGGACGGGCTGGGCGCGGTGCTCGACGGTTGAGTCAGGCGGTCACTTCGGGGGCATCCGCAGGCCGCCGTCGACCCGGATGGTCTCGGCGTTCATGTAGCTGTTGCCAACCAGCTCGACCACCATGCTGGCCAGCTCGTCGGCCGAACCCAGGCGCTTGGGGAACAGCACGTCCTTGGACAGGTTGGCCTTGAACGCCTCCGAACCCTCGCCGGTGCCGTAGATGGGGGTGTCGATCAGGCCCGGGGCCACGGTGTTGACCCGGATCCCCACCACGGACAGGTCGCGGGCCACGGGCAGGGTCATGCCCACCACGCCGCCCTTGGACGACGAGTAGGCGGCCTGGCCGATCTGGCCGTCGAAGGCGGCCAGCGACGCCATGTTGACGATGGCGCCGCGCTCACCGGACTCCAGTGGATCGGTGGTGCTCATGGCGGTGGCGGCCAGGCGGACGCAGTTGAAGGTGCCGATCAGGTTGACCTCGATGACCTTGCGGTACAGGTCGAGGTCGTGGGCTGACTCGTAGCTGCCGTCCCGGCCGATGGTGCGCGATGCCCAGCCGATGCCGGCCGAGTTCACCAGCGCTCGCAGCGGACCCATCTCCTTGGCCATCTCGATGGCGGCGATCACGTCGTCGGGATTGCCCACGTCCACGTGGGCGAAGGCCCCACCGATCTCAGTGGCCAGGGCGTTGCCCTTGTCGTCCTGGAGGTCGGCGATGACCACCTTGGCGCCGCGGCCGGCCAGTTGGCGGGCCACCGCCTCACCGATGCCCGACGCGCCCCCGGTGACGATGGCTGAGATCCCGTTGATTTCCATGGGCGGGAGCCTAGGCAGACGGCCCGCGCGCCGTCGAAACCGGACCGCGCGGTCAAGTTCGTCAGGCCCGCGGCGGCACGCCCCACCCGCCGCCACCGGGGGTCAGGATGCGCACCACGTCGCCGGGGCCCAACTCGACCGTGCACTTGTCCGCCAGCCGCCGAGCCCGGGACCCGTCGCCTCCGGGGAGCAGCCAGTTCTCCCCCACCGCCCCCGGCTGGCCGCCCTCCAGGCCCCATGGCGGCGACGTGCGCCGCTCGGTGATCAACGACAAGGTGGCCGCCTCCAGCACCTCGAGGTCGCGCTCGATCCCCTCGCCGCCCGGATGGAGCCCGGCACCGCCGCTGCCCCGCCGCAGGCGCAGGCGTCGCACCCGCACCGGGAATGACCGCTCCAGCGCCTCGATGGGCGTGTTGCGGGTGTTGGTCATGTGGGTGTGCACCCCGTTCATGCCGGCTCCGCCGGGCCGGCCGCCCTGCCCACCGGCCAGGGTCTCGTAGTAGACCCACCGGTCGTTGCCCACCAGCACGTTGTTCATGGTGCCCTGCGAGGCGGCCCCGACCCGCCCGGGCTGGATCTGGGCCAGGGCCCCGAAGCACACGTCGGCCACCCGCTGGCTCACCTCCACGTTGCCCGCCCCCACCGCCGCCGGTGGCCGGGCGTTGACGATGGAGCCAGCCGGTGCCACCACGTGCACCGGGGCGCAGCGTGCCGGCGTTGGCCGGCAGCGTGGGATCCGAGGCGGCCCGCACGGCGAAGGCCACCGCGCTGACGGTGACCGCCTCCACCGCGTTGACGTTGCCCATCCGCTGGGCCTGCGAGCCGGTGAAGTCGAAGGTGAGCTCGTCACCGGCCACGGTCACGGCCAGGTGGATGACCGAGGGCTGCTGCTGCTCGGCCCTGGACCCGAAGCTGTCGATCACGTCAGTGAAGCGCCAGGTGCCATCAGCCAGCCCGGCCACCACCGACCGCAGGCGTCGTTCCCCATGGGCCAGGACCTGGTCGAAGGGCTGGCCGGCCAGCGCGGCCAGGCGCTCGGCCCCCACCGCGTTGGCCCCCACCTGGGCGTCCAGGTCACCGGCCCGCTCGAGCGGCGTGCGCGAGGTGCGAATGACCAGCTCGCGGACGTCGGCGGTGAGGCGCGTCGGCGCCAGGCGCAGTCCTTCCTGGGCGATGTCGGTGGCATCGGCGGGCATGGACCCGGGGGCGTCGCCGCCCACGTCGGCGTGGTGGGCCCGGGTGGCCACCCAGCCCACCAGATGCCCGTCGCCGGTGTACGCGGGCGCCACCACGGTGATGTCGTTGAGGTGGGTGCCTCCGGCGTAGGGGTCGTTGACGATGGCCTGCAGGCCCGGTTCGACCTCGTGGCCGAAGCGCTCGATGACCGCGCCCACCGAGGCCGGCATCGAACCCAGGTGGACGGGGATGTTCTCGGCCTGGGCCAGCAGACGGCCCTGCGGGTCGAACACCGCGGCCGAGCAGTCGGCCCGCTCCTTGATGTTGGGGCTGTAGGCCGCTCGCCGCAGCACCGCGCTCATCTCCTCGGCCACCCCCGACAGGCGCGAGATGAGGATCTGCAACGAGGCCGGATCGAGCCTCCCGACGGGCTCCTTCGGCATCTGGCGGCGCACATCCTCTGAGCGGCTCTGCTCCGCTCCGCCGACGCGGGTGAGCACCAGGGCGCCGGCGGCGCCAGGGTCGGCCCGCCAACCCTCGGGCACCCAGATGGTGCAGTCGGGCTCGGCGATCACCGCCCGCCCCACCGCGGAGGGGCGCGGCGGCGCCGGCAGGTCGGCCAGGGCCACGGGAGCTCGACGGCGAGCCCGGGCGCGCACGGCCACCACCTCCACCGGCTGGTCGGGCGAGCCGTAGCCGTTGCGAAGCTGGTGCTCGGCCGTGAACTCCGCCACCGTGGGCACCGTCAGCTCGTAGCTCTGGCCCCGGTACCGACAGTCCACCGCCGTCTCCACCACCACGTCCGTGTCTCCGGAGCCGGAGCCGGAGCCCAGCGCCCGGCGTGCGGCCCGCCCCAGCTCGGCAGCGGCCTGGTCGAGCCCCCGGTGGTCGCCGGGCGTGGGCCAGGACCGGACCAGGTCGCGCTGGTCGTCGGCGGCCAGGATGCCGACGGCCGACAGCACCCCGGCGCGAGCCGGGACGAGCACCGCCGGCATGCCCAGCGCCTCGGCCAGCCCGCAGGCGTGCAGCGGCCCGGCCCCACCGAAGGCGACCAGGGCCAACCCGCGGGGATCGACCCCCCGTTCCACCGTGACCGCCCGCACCGCCTGGTTCATGGCCGCCTCCACCACCGCGATGACCCCCGCCGCGTCCACTCCGGCGGCCGCCAGCGCGGCCCGGGCGGCGGCGACGTCGAGCACACCCAGCCCGGGCAGGGCGATGCCTTCGGGCAGCCGGCCGGCCACCAGATCGGCGTCGGTCACCGTCGGCTCGGCCCCACCCAGGCCGTAGCAGGCCGGCCCGGGCACGGCCCCGGCGCTGCGAGGACCCACGGTCAGGGCGCCGCCGGCGTCGAGGGCGGCCACCGAGCCGCCGCCGGCGCCGATGGTGTGCACGTCGAGCGAGGCCACCCGCAGGGCGAACCCCCCCACCACCCGCTCGGCGCCCGCCGCGGCCTGACCCCCCAACACCAGGCACACGTCGGTGCTGGTGCCACCCATGTCGAAGGTCACGGCGTCGGGCCAGCCGTTGGCCATCGCCACCGCTGCCCCGGCGGTCACGCCACCGGCCGGTCCGCTGAGCACCAGGTCCACCGGCCGATCGACCGCCGTCCCCACCGCCACCACCCCACCGGCCGACGTCATGATCCCGACCTGTTCGGCCAGCCCGGCCAACCCCTCCAGGTAGCCGCGACAGGCCGGGCGCAGGTAGGCGTTGGCCACCGTGGTGACGGTGCGTTCGTACTCACGGAACTCGGGGGACACCTGGTGCGACGCGCTCACGTCATGGCCCCGCCGCGCCAGTTGCTCGGCCACCGCACGCTCGTGGACGGGATTCAGGTCGGCGTGCAACAGCACCACGGCCACCGCCTCGACCGTCGGATCCAGCCCCGCCAACCTCTCGGGCTCGACCGGTTCGAGCTCGGCCCCGGCGGCGTCGAGACGACCGGCCACCTCGTAGCGGTGCGCCCGGGCCACCAGGGGCTCAGGCCGATCGACGGTCTGGTCGTACAGCGACGGCCGGTCCTGGCGCCCGATCTCGATGATGTCGGCCATCCCGGCGTTGGTGACCAGGGCCACTGTGGCGCCACGCCGCTCCAGCAGGGCGTTGGTGGCCACTGTGGTGCCATGGGTGAGCCGTTCGAGCGGATCTCCGTCGTCCAGCTGGCGCAGGCCGTGGCGCAGGGCCCGTCCGGGATCATCGGGGGTGGACGGCACCTTGGCCACCGTGCCGTCGGCCCGCACCAGGTCGGTGAAGGTTCCGCCGGTGTCGGTGCCCACCCGCATCAGCACTCGGTGGGGTCGAGCACCCAGACGTCGTCGCCCAGATGGTCCTCGAGGGACCGGTGCAGCTTGCCCAGCGCCGGATCGACCCGGTCCCACACCAACACCGCCTCGTCCGCGTTGCGGGCCAGCCAGGCGTCTCGTCGGGCCAGGGCACCACCCGCCTGCTGCTTGGACGTGGGCAGGCGCTTCTGCAGCAGCACGGTCTGCGTGGCCTGATCAGCCAACTCCTGGAATCGGGCCTGGGAGGCGGCCGGCCACATCGACTGGGGATCGGGGTAGGGCAACACCACCACCAGCGGCACGCCCACCTCCAGGGCGGCCTCGGCCCCCAGCATCTCGGCACCCAACCGCATGCCGCTCACCACCACCAGGTCGGGCTCGACCACCGCCTTGGCCTCGATGATCTGGGCCAGTCGGGCTCGCACCGCGTCGGCCCGCGGATTGTCGTCGTAGCCGCCCAGCTCGGTGGGCTTGTGGCCGAACACCACCAGGCCGTGGCCTTCGATGGCCGGCTCGGTGGCCGGGGCCGCGGTGACGGGCGCCGCCCGACCGGGCGAGTCGGCTGGACCCAACTCGTCGGGCACGCCCTGGCCCGAGCGGCCGTGCTGGGTGGCGGCGGCCTCCACCGCCAGCCGATCCACCAGGTCGTTCATGGGGTCGCCGGCATGGCCCTTCACCCAGCGGAAGGTGACGTCGCCCCGCTCGGCCACCAGCTCGACGAACGGTTCCCACAGGTCCCGGTTGGCCACCGGCTTGCGCTGGGAGTTGACCCACCCCTTCTTGATCCAACCCTCCCACCAGCGATCCCGGAAGCAGTTGACCACGTAGGTCGAATCGCTCACCACCTCCACCCGGCCGGCCAGTGCCACCACCGCCTGATAGGCGGCGTTGATCTCCATGCGCTGGTTGGTGGTGTGCTCGGCCGCGCCCGACGCGTACGCCCCGCCCTGGACGGCCCAGGCCCACCCACCGGGGCCGGGGTTCCCGCGACAGGCCCCATCGGTGTAGACGACCGTCGGCACCCCCAGAACCTAATGGCTCCCGCCACGACCCCGATGGCCCGTGCCAGGCCAACGGTCGGGCTCAGGCGTAGTAGCCGGCCACATCGCAGATGACGTCGACCTGTCCCCCGGCGTTGTACAGGGAGAGACCGCCACCAGACAGCTTCACCGAGGCCGCGTTGGCGATGGTCTCGCCCGCCACCCAGTTCAACGACGACACCACCGGGCGAGGTCCCCCTTCGGGCCACATGGAGAGGTACGAGGCAGCTGTCGCATCGGTGACGGTGGCGTTGACCACCACCGTGTCGGCACCGCTTGGCACCCCGCCTGCGCCCACCATCGCCAGCGACCGGGTCGTCCCCGAGCCCCAGGGGGTGGCATAGCCCCCCACGTTGCCGACGCCGGGTCGCGAGTCGAGGACCCGAGCCGGCGCCAGCGGATGGAACAGCTTCCCGGTCCCGGGCAGGAAGTAGCCCGCCACGTCGACGATCACGTCGGCGTTGCCGGCCAGGTTGAACACCGAGACCTTGCCGTTCCCGGCGTTCAGCTTCACCGTCACCGCGTTCGGGATGGTCTCACCAGCCGTCCAGTTCAGGCTCGAAACGGTCGGACGAGATGAGCCCTGGGGCCAGAGCGACAGGTACGAGGACCCGGTTGTCCCCGTCACCGTCACGTTCAGCACCACGGCGTCGGCGTTCGCCGGTACGCCGCCCAGACCGCCCACCTGCACGTCGCGGGTCGTGGCCGTCGACCACGGCGTGGAGTAGCCGCCGGTGTTGCCAACCCCGGGCCGCGAGTCGAGGATCCGGGTGGGGCTCACCGAGGTGAAGCCGTCGCCGCTGCCGGAGTCGTAGTAGCCGGTGACGTCGGCCACCACGTCGACGTTGCCACTGAAGTTGTAGATCGAGATCCGGCCCCCGGTCCCCAGCTTGACCGTGACCTGGTTCGGGATGGTCTCTCCGGCCGTGAAGTTCAAGCTCGAAACGGTCGGTCGGGATGCGCCCGACGGGTAGATCGACAGGTAGCCAGCAGTCGTGGGGTCGGTGACCGTCACGTTGAGGACCACGGCGTCGGCGTCGACGGGGACGCCGCCCACCCCACCGACGTGCACCTCTCGCGCCGTGGCCGGGCCCCAGGGCGTGGCGTAGCCGCCGGCGTTGCCAACCCCGGGCCGTGAGTCGAGGAGACGCACCGGTGACACGCTGTGGAAGGAGTCCCCGGGCCCCGCCGTCGGCGTCACTGGTGGCGAGGGCGCCGAGGACGGCCCGGCACCCACCGCATTGCTGGCGGTGACGGTGAACGTGTAGGCGGTTCCGTTGCTCAGCCCGCTCACGGTGCAGAAGTCCTGGGGAGCGGACACGGTGCAGGTCTGGCTGCCCGGCGAGGCGCTGGCGGTGAAAGAGGTGAGGGCTGAGCCGCCGTTCGACACAGGCGGGACCCAGGCCACGATGGCCGACCCGTCACCGGCGGAGGCGTTCACGCCGGTGGGCGCGCCCGGCACCGTGGGCGTCGCGGCCCCGTAGGTGAAGGTGTCGGCCACGGCCCAGGCGCTGGTGCCGCCCGCGGTGGTCACAGTCACGTTGACCGAGCCCTGGCCGCCCGCCGGTGAGGTGACCGTGCAGGAGGTGCTCGAGCAGCTTCCAAGTGCCTGGTTCAGGCCGAAACGCACCAGCCCACCGCTCAGGTTCGTTCCGGTGAGGGTGACCGTCGTGCCCCCGGCGGCGCTACCTGACGCCGGGCTCACTCCGGTGATGGCAGGAGGCGGTGGCGCCGGGAGCTGATAGGTGAATTGGTCGGCGACCACGTGTTCGCTCGTGCCCCCGGCCGTCGTGAGCGTGACATCCACGGTGCCCGCCGCACCGGCCGGGGTCGTGGCCGTGCAGCTGGTATCCGAGCAGATGACGGCAGTGGCGGCCGCGCCCCCGATGTCGACCGCGCCGCCGGTCAGGCCGGTGCCGGAGACGGTGATCACCTGGCCGCCTGTCGTCGAGCCGGTGGCAGGGCTCACCCCGGCCACCACCGGCGTCGGAGCCGGTCCCGCCCCGAAGGTGAACCGGTCGGCCGAGGAGATCGACGTGGTTCCCGCCGGCGTCGTCACCCGCACATCGACCGTGCCGGCCGCGTGAGCCGGTACCACCGCGGTGACGTGGGCCGCGTCCAGCACCGTGACCGAAGTGGCCGCCACCGACCCAAAGGTGACGGACGTGGCCGCAGTCAGGTTGGCGCCCGTGATGGTGACCTTGGAGCCACCGGTCGTGGCGGCTGAAGCTGGGTTCACGAAGGTCACGGCCGGGGCCACCCCGGTGGTCAACCCCGTCAGGTGGGCCACGTTGTCGGCGTCCAGCTCGGTCACGTAGAGAGATCCGTCGGCGGCCATGCCCAGGTACTTGGGGCCCTCCCCGAGGGCGCCGCCGGGCAGGCCGTAGTCGGCGATGGCCCCCGTGGCCGGGGTGATGGCACTGACCTGGTCGACCGAAGGGTCGGTGAACCACAGCCGACCGTCGGGTCCCGAGGTGATGCCGGTGGTGACGGCCAGCGTGCCGTCAGTCGGGTATTCGGTCACCTGTCCCGACGTGGTGATGGCGCCCACGGCGCCCGTTCCGGACTCCGTGAACCACAGTCGCCCGTCCGGCCCGCTGGCGATGTCCCACGGCTCGGTGCCGGTCTCCGGCAGCGGGTACTCCGTGACGTGTCCGGAGGTGGTGATGGCACCGATGGCGTTGGCGGTGTGATCCGTGAACCACACCCGCCCATCGGATCCGAGCGTGGTGTTGATCGGGTTGCTCGAGGGATCCGGCAGCTTGTACACGGTCACCACGCCCGTGGTGCTGACCGCAGCCATGGCCGCCGATTCGTTGAGGGCGAACCAGATGCGTCCGTCGGCGCCGAGCGCCGGCCCACGCGCATCGCCCGGTTGCCCCGGCACTGGGTACTCGGTCTGCGTCCCGTGGGAGTCGATGGCCACGACCCTGTTGGGGTTCTCCTCCGTGTACCACATCCGTCCGTCGGAACCCTCGGCGATGCCCAGCGGACTCGAGTCGGGCGTCACCGTCGGGTAGTCGGTGATGGTGCCACCCGGCGTCACCTTGGCCACTTCGCTCTGTTGGGGGATGGTGAACCACATGTCACCGCCGATGCCCTGCGAGAGCCGACCGGAGCCGGACGCACCCGTGTCGGTGTCGCTCGGGGGAAGCGCGATCTCGCTGATCGACACCGCCGAGTAGGTGAACTGGTCGGCGGTCGACGTGGCCGACGTTCCACCCGGCGTCGCCGCCCGGACGTGAACGACGCCGGGCGACGCCGCGGGCGCCTTCACCTCGCAGCTGGTGTCCGTGCAGCTCGCATCGGTCACCGAGACCGAACCGAACTTGATCGACGCCCCGGCCAGGTCGGTGCCGGTGATCGTCACGATGGTGCCGCCCGAGGCCGGGCCGATCGCAGGCGACACCGAGGTGATGATCGGCGTCGGGGGCACCACGTAGGCGAACCGGTCGTGAGAGCTGGTGGACGAGGTGCCCGCGCTGGTGTGGACCGTGACGTCGACCACCCCGGCCGCGGCCGCGGCTGGGGTGGTCGCGGTGCAGAGGCTCACCTGGCAGGTCACGTCCGAGGCCAGCTGTCCGTCTACGAAGACCAGGGCGTTCGTCAGGTTGGTGCCCGACACGGTGAACGGTGTGCCGCCGACCACCGAGCCAGAGGTGGGCGAGATGGCGGTCACGGTGGGGACCCCTGGCCGGTGGTAGGTGAACCGGTCCGCCGATGACACGGCGGACGTGCCGGCCGAGGTCACGACGGTGACATCGACGGGGCCGTCGATCGGATTGGCGTCGGGGTCTTCCGAGGCCGGCGAGGTGGCGGTGCACGAGGTGGCGGTGCATGTCTGGTCGTAGGCCTCTGTAGACCCGAACCAGACCCTTCCCCCGGCCAGGTCCGTGCCGCTGACGGTCACGGTGTCGTCGCCTTCATCCGTGCCGCTGGCCGGCGAGACTGCCGTCACGGTCGGCGAGGGCCGCACGTAGTAGGTGAACCGGTCCGCCGCGGTGACCGGCGAGGTTGCCTCGTAGGTGCTGATCACGCGGACGTCCACTGGTCCGGCCGTGGCGACGGACGGGGCGGTGGCGGTGCACTGGGTGTCGGTGCAGGTCGAGTCGCCGTCGGGCTCGGCGCCGAAGTAGACGGTGTCGCCGGACAGGTCGGAGCCGATCACCGTCACCACCGCACCTCCGTCGGTGTACCCGGTCGACGGCGAGATCGAGGTGACGACGGGTTGCAGATAGGTGAAGAGATCGGCGGACGAGGTCGCGGACGTCCCGGACGCGGTCTCGACGGTCACGTGCACGGGGCCTGTCGTCGACGCGTCGGGCGCGCCGACCTCGCACAGCGTGTTCGAGCAGTCCTGGCCTGCGTCGACCTGGAAGCCCGGCTGGCTCCCGAAGAAGACCTGACCTCCGAGCAGGTTGCTCCCGTAGACCTCCACGGTGTTGAGTCCGGTGACGTCGCCTGAGGAGGGGCTCACCGCCGTCACCACCGGCCGCGCCGAGGTCACGTAGTTGAACCGGTCGGCCAGGGTGACCGCGGAGGTGCCGGCGCTGTTGGTCACCCGCACGTCCACCGAGCCTGCGGATGCTGCGGGCACCACGGCCGTGCAGACGTGGGTGGAGCAGGTCGCCGGCTGCGGAGGCCCGGTCCCGAAGACCACGTCGGTGACACTGTTGAAGTTGGTGCCGTCGATCACCACCGAGGAGCCGCCGGACACGAGGCCGACGTCGGGGTTGACCCCGGTGACGACCGGGGCGGCGGTGGCCGAGTAGGTGAACCGATCCGCACTTGACGGGCTGGACGACCGGCCGTCGCCGTTGGTGACGATCACGTCCACCGCGCCAGCCGAGGCAGCGGGCGGCGACGACAGCGTGCATGACGTCGCCGTGCACACGGCATCTCCTGCGTATGAGGATCCGAAGGCGAAGGAGCCGCCGTTGAGGTCGGTCCCGGTGATCGTCACCGAGGTGCCGCCGAGGACCGATCCCGATGACGGCGACACGCTGGTCACGGTCGGAGTACCGAGGACCTGGTACGTGAAGCGATCGGCGATGCTGATGGCAGAGGAGCCACCGGGGCCGAGGACGCGCACGTTCACCGTGCCGGCGGGGTGCTCCGGGGTGGTCACGCGCAGGTGGGTGCTGTCGACGGGAACGAAGGCCGAGGACGGGCCGACATCGACCTCCGTCGCGCCGTCCAGGTTGGTCCCGGTCACGGTGATGGTGTCACCGCCGGTATCGGCACCCTGATTCGGCGAGACGGCAGTCACGGTGGGGGGATCCGGAGGAGCGGGTGACGAGTCGTAGGTGAAGGCATCGGCCGGGACGACCGCGGAGGTCGAACTGGGCGTGACCACCGTGACGTCGACCGGCCCAGCTGACGCGCTGGGCGGCGAGTCGGCCTGGCACTCGGTGTCGATGCATCCCCAATCGGCCGCCACGGTGGGGCCGAAGTAGACGGTCCCGTCGGTGAGCCCCGTACCGAGGATCGTCACCGCGGTTCCGCCCGCGGTCGACCCCATCGCCGGCAGGACCGCACTCACCGCGGCCGCGCCGCCGGGCTGGTAGGTCAGGCGGTCGTCCGGTCCGATGGCCGAGGGGCCGCCTGCGCCGACGGCCACCACGTCCACCGTTCCGGTTCCCGGCGGCGCGATCACATCGCAGCTGGTGTCGGTACATCCGGCGACCACCCCCTGCCCCTGCCCTGGGCTCGACGACCCGAAGTTCACGCCGGTGACGTCGGCCAGGTTGACCCCGGCGATGGTGACCATGTCGCCACCCACCACCGACTCGGTGTTCGGCGTGACCGAGGCGATCACCGGCCGCGCCTCCTCGATGGTGCCGGAAGCCCAGCCGGCCACCTCCCGCAAGTCGTCGGCCAAGGCGGAGTTGTCGGTGTTCACCAGGGTCCCGAGACCGTCGGCGGTCACCATTTCGTCGGGGTCGATGGTCAGCGCGTCGTTGGCCAGCTCATGCTGCTCGGCCGGCGACAGCCCGAGGGCGGAATAGGCCGACACGTCCTCGGCTGGCACGCCGTGGTCGTAGGCACTCAGCGCGTCGATGGCGTCACCGAGCGAGAAGGAGAAGTTCGGGACGCCCGCGTTGGCCGCGGCGCGCAGCGCCGCGCCGAGTGGGCCGAGTGCGTCGAGGTCGGTCGCGGCCTGGTTGGCCAGGGTGGCCAGGTGGGCCATCTGCTGGTCGTACCAGTACTGGCTGCCGGCATTGTCGGCACCCCACACCCGGTTCTCGGTCGTGTAGAGCGCCCGCACCGCGCCGATGGCGCTGCCCGCCGCGGCCATGTACTGGTCCAAGGCGGACTGCTGCCCCGGCGACAGGCCGGTCGGATCCGGAGGGGTGGGTGGCGCCACTGCCACGGCCAGCTGCTGGTAGTCGTTGTCAGGCGGGTCGTCCACGGCCTCGTCCAGGGCGAGCGCGTCGAGCACGTTGTTCACGTACATGACGTTGCCCCAGTAGCTCTTGAGCGTGCCGGCCACGTCCGAGCCGAAGGTGGTGTCGAGCACCGTGTTGAGGATCTTGCCCTTCACCTTGCCCTCGATGGCCTCCTTGAACTTCTTCGAGGCGTCGTCGACCTGCGAGCACTTCACGTTGGCGTGGGCGCTCGAGGGCGGCATCGCCGGGATGTGGACCAGGATGTCGTCGCGTTCGTCGAAGCCCGATGCCAGGCCCACGTCTTGCACGATCGCGCTCAACTCGTAGTAGCCCGGTCCGTGGAACGTGGGATCCGTCGTCAGCTGCAGGTGGAAGAACTGGGTGAAGCTGTGGGCCTGACCCGTCCCGTAGTGGTCGTCCACACCGCCGAAGCCGCCAGTCCAGTTGCCCACCGCGTAGGGCCCCACCGGCGTCTGCCCCGGTGGGGGGATGAAGATGGCTTCGATGGTCACCGGGATCACCGGCACGTCATGGCGCACGAAGCCCTGGCAGTTCGAGGTCGTGGTCATCACCGGGCTGCCGACCTGGACGTTGACGATGTCGATCTGCTGGCTGCCGAACCGGATGTCGGCGCGCGCCGGGGACGCGGCGAACGCCACCACCGAGCAACCGACGACCGCCACCAGAACCGCTGCCCCCAGGCGCGACCCGGCGCGGTGTCGCCTACCGATGCCCCGCACTGGTCCCCAACTGCTCGTTCAACCCGGCCCTCCCCGACCCTGCCGCTCACCCTCCCGACCGTGCTGCTCGGCCGTCCCCGACCAGCCGCTCGGCCCGCCGGCCCAGCATCGGCTACCTCGGTAATCGCCCGGTCATGATCGGGTAAACGCCGGCCCCCACCGACCGGCATCTGAACCGGCGCCATGAGGTAACTTCGCGCCTTCACCGTCCGCCCCTCGGCCAGACAACGGTTCCGCCCGTGGACTTCGGCCTCCTCGGCCCTCTCGAGATCGACCACCTCCCGGGCACGATCGTGGGCTCGCGCAAGACGCGCGGCCTGCTCTCGGTCTTGGCCCTGCAGAGCGGCGCGACCGTGTCGATCGACGAGATCCGCGCTGCCCTCTGGGGCGACTTTGCCCCGCGCACCTCCCACAAGGCGATCCAGGGCTATGTCTCCCACCTGCGACGTCAGCTCGGCGCGAGCGCGTTGCTCACCCGCGGCAACGGCTACCAGCTGAACGTTCCGGGTGCCGTGGTGGATGTCCAGCTATTCGAGAACGGCATCACACATGGTCGGAGCCTGCTGATGGCCGGCCAACTCGGGGACGCGGCTGGCGCGATCGGCGCGGCCCTCGGCTTGTGGCGGGGCATCCCCCTCCAGGAGCTCGATGACCACTCGTTCCGGCTGAACGCCGTCACCCGACTGGGTGAGCTGCGAGCGGCCGCACTGGAGGATCGTCACCACGCCTTGCTGGGCAGCGGCGAGCATCACGCCCTCATCCCCGAGCTGCGAGCGGCGGCCACGGCCGAGCCGCTGCGCGAACAGCGCTGGGCGCAGCTGATGCTGGCGCTGCACCGGTGCGGCCGTCAGGCCGAGGCGCTGCGCGCGTTTCAGGATCTGCGGTCGTACCTGGGCCATGAGCTGGGTGTCCTGCCCAGCGTCGAGCTGCGCGACCTCGAGCAGGCCATCGCCCGAGAGGACCCGGCCCTGCGACCCGACCGGGACAGACCCGCGATCGCCCCGGCGCCTCGCGTTGGCAGGCGCGAGCAACTCCCCCTCCCACCGGCGCTGACGCGCACCGTGCCCATCGCATTCGTGGGCCGCGCCAAGGAGTTGGACGTACTGGGGGCACGGCTGGCTCGGGTGTCGGCGGGCTTCAGCCAGGTCGTAGTGGTCTCCGGTGAGGCCGGAGCGGGGAAGAGCGCCCTGGTGGCCGAGACGGCGCGGGCCGCTCACGCCGGAGACGCGGTGGTGCTCCACGGCCGGACCGACCCCGAGCTGGCCATCCCCAACCAACCGTTCGTCGAGGCCTTCGGGCACTACGCCCGCCGTGCCCCGGATGCCTGGCTGGCGTCACACGATCCGCGCTGGCTGGCCGAGCTGTGGCCGCTGGCCCCTGGCCTGCGACGACGGCTCCCCGACCTGGGCCCGCCCACCGCCAGCGACTCCGACGCCGCCCGCCCACTGCTCATGCGCGCCGCCATCGAGCTGACCCGCGAGATCAGCGACCGTGGCCCCCTGCTGCTGATCCTCGAGGACCTTCAATGGGCGGACCGATCCACGCTTGCCCTGGTCGCGCTCCTGGTCCGGTCGGGGATCGAACGCCTCCTGCTGGTGCTGACCTTCCGTCCCGAGGAGGGCGCACCAACGTCGGCCCTCGGCGAGATGCTCCTGGCCCTCCGGAGGGACGCTCCCCCGACCGAGCTGGCGCTGGCCCCGCTCACCGATGAGGCCGCCGTCAGTCTGCTGCAGGCGGCGGTGGGCCAGCCGCTCGATGACGAGGCCCAGTCGATGGCTCGGGCCCTGCGCCGCGACACCGACGGCAACGCCTTCCTGTTGACCGAGATGGCGCTCCACCTCGTCGAGACGGGCGTGCTCCAGCCGGGACCGGACGGCCTTGGCACCATCCTGGTTCGCCCGGACGAGCGCTCGCTGCCCGAGCGGGTGCGACAGGTGCTCGAGTCCCGGGTGGCGCGATTGAGTCGCGACTGCCGGCAGATGCTGGCCACCGCGGCCGTGCTCGGGGCCGAGGTGGACGTCGACCTGCTGGCCGCCACCCTGGCCGCCGACGAGGATCAGCTCCTGGACCTGCTGGAGCAGGCCGAGGCAGCGTCGCTGATGTTCGAGCTCGCGGATAAGCCAGGCACATTCCGCTTCGCGCACGTGCTCGTGCAGGAGGCCCTCTACCAGGGCATCGGGGCCACCCGCCGGTCGAGGTGGCACCGCCGGGCCGCCATCGCCCTCCAAGCGCAGATCGGTATCGATCCCCGGGATCGGTCTCGGAGCCTGGCTCGCCACCACCGCGGCGCCGGCCGGCCAGCGGATCTGGTCCGGGCCGTCCCCTATGAGCGCGAGGCGGGTGACCACGCCCGGCTGGCCTTCGCCCCCGACGAGGCCCTTCGCTGGTACGACCTGGCCGACGAAGGGCTCGAACTGGCCGACGACCCGATGGAGCGGGCGCGCATCCTGGTCGGGCGGGGTGAAGCTGAGCGGCAGCTGAGTGTGGGTGACTACCGCCGTACCCTGCGTGACGCGGCCGCGGCAGGCGCCCGAGCCGACGCACCGGAGGTGGTCGTGCGCGCGGCGCTGGCCGGCTACCGCGGTCTGCCCAACATGCCCGGCGACGTGGACCTCGAACAGGTGGCGTTGCTCGAAGCCGCTCTGGCCCACGAGCAGGCCGACACCCCGTCGCGGGCCCGACTTCTGGCCACGCTCGGCCACGAGCTGGGGTACGAGGACCGCTACGAGCGCCGACTGGGCCTCATCGACGAGGCCATCGCAGTGGCTCGGCGGTGCGACGATGCCCCGGCCCTGCTCGATGCCCTGGTGCGTCCGTTCCAGTTGGGCTTCGTCCCGGAGCTGGCCGACGACTTCCGGGCCCGGATCGCCGAGGCCATCGAGCTGACGGCGCTCGTCAACGATCCGGTGATGCGCTTCCTGGCGCACAAGACCCGGGCCGCTCTGTCCGTCGAACACGGCCACATCGACGGCGTCGACGAGGACCTGGCCATCGCCCACCAGATCGCCGAGGAGCTCGGCCAACCCCGACTCGAGTGGCTCGTGAGCTGCAACCAGGCGTGGCGGGTCTTCCTGGCCGGAGACGTCGACCGGGCCGAGTCGCTGACCGACGAGGCGTTGGCCACGGGCATGGCCTCTGGCGAGCCCGACGCCATGCTGGCGTACGCCGTGAACCTCTTCATGGTGCGCCACCACCAGGGTCGAGCTGGCGAGCTACTGCCACTCATGCAGGAGGCGCTGGCCAGCTTCCCCGGATTGCGTGGCATCGAGTCGGGCCTGGCCATGGCCGCCTTCCAGGCGGGCGTCCACGACCTGGCTGGCGAGCTGCTCGAGGAGGCGGCCCGAGGCGGGTTCGATCTCCCCCACGACGTCGCCTGGCTCACCGGGATGTGGACGTGGGGTGAGGTGGCGGCCGATCTGGGAGACGAGTCGGCCGCCCATCACCTCATTCCCATCCTCGCGCCATGGCGTCAGCGACTGCCGATGGGGGGAGCCGCGGTGTCACACGCGGTGAGCCACACCCTGGGTCGGCTGCGCCTCGTCGTGGGCCAGCTCGACCAGGCGCAGGCCGACTTCGGGGAGGCGCTGGTGATCCACGAGAGGCTGGGGGCGACCCACTTCGCCGAGATGACCCGCAGAGAACTGGACCAGCTGGGATCGGACCCACCGGCTGTCCCGCTGACCGCCGTCGACTGACGCGAACCCGGCGCCCACGAAGCTACCGGCCGGTAACCGGGCGCGATCCGGCATCATGGCGGGGTGACCATCGACGGGTACGTCCACCAGCTCCACGACTCCGATCCCGAAGAGACCGCCGAGTGGATCGAGTCGCTCGACGCGGTCATCGACGCGCAGGGCTCGACCCGAGCCCGGTTCCTCATGTCGAAGCTCACCGAGCGCTCCCGCGAGCGCCAGGTCGGCACACCCGCCGAGGTGTCCACGCCCTACCTCAACACCATCCCGACCGGCGAGCAGGGCTGGTTCCCTGGCGACGTGGCCCTGGAGCGGCGCATCCGGGCCTACATCCGGTGGAACGCGGCGGTCATGGTGGTCAACGCCAACCACCACGCCGACGGCATCGGCGGCCACCTCTCCACGTTCGCCTCCTCCGCCGCCCTCTACGAGGTCGGCTTCAACCACTTCTTCCGGGGCAAGCGCGACGGCCAGCCCGGCGACGCCGTGTACTTCCAGGGCCACGCCGCGCCAGGCATGTACGCCCGCGCCTTCCTCGAGCACCGGTTGGACGAGGCCCAGCTCGATCGCTTCCGGCGCGAGCTGACCGACGACCAGGGCGAGGCAGCCGGCCCGGGCGGACTGTCCAGCTACCCCCACCCGTGGCTCATGCCCGAGTTCTGGGAGTACCCGACTGTGTCCATGGGGTTGGGGCCGCTCACCTCCATCTACCACGCCCGGTTCAACCGCTACCTCGAGAACCGCCGCATCGACGACACCAGCGGCACCCGGGTGTGGTGCTTCCTGGGCGACGGCGAGTGCGACGAGCCCGAGACGCTCGGCTCCATCTCCCTGGCCGCCCGCGAGCAGCTCGACAACCTCACCTGGGTCATCAACTGCAACCTGCAGCGACTCGACGGTCCGGTGCGCGGCAACGGCAAGGTGGTCCAGGAGCTCGAGGCCATCTTCCGGGGGGCGGGCTGGAACGTGATCAAGGTCATCTGGGGCTCGGGGTGGGACGAGCTGCTGGCCCGCGACGTCGACGGCGTGCTGCTGCACCGCATGAACACCACGGTCGACGGGGAGTTCCAGCGCTACGCGGTCGAGTCGGGCGCCTACATCCGCGAGCACTTCTTCGGACCCGATCCCCGCCTGCGGGCCCTGGTCGAGCACCTCAGCGACGACGACCTGCGCAACCTGCCCCGGGGCGGCCACGACTACGAGAAGATCTACGCCGCCTACAAGGCGGCCACCAACCAGGTGGGGGCGCCCACGGTCATCCTGGCCAAGACCATCAAGGGCTGGACCCTGGGCACCGACGTCGAGGCCCGCAACGCCACCCACCAGATCAAGAAGATGTCCAACGAGCAGCTGCGCGCCCTGCGGCTGCGCCTGCACCTCGAAGACGTCATCCCCGAGGCCGCCCTCGACGCCGAGGACCCGCCCGTACTACCGACCGCCGGTGGACTCGCCCGAGCACCGCTACCTCATCGATCGCCGCAACGCCCTCGACGGTCCGCTGCCGTCGCGGTCGGTGGCCGTGCGCCGAGAGCTGACGCTGCCTCCCGATTCCGCCTTCGACGAGCTGGCCGCCGGGTCGGGCGTCCAGGCTGTGTCCACCACCATGGCTTTCACCCGCCTGGTGCGCACCCTGGCCCGCGCCGAGGGGTTCGGTCCGCGCATCGTGCCCATCATCCCTGACGAGGCCCGCACCTTCGGGATGGACGCGCTGTTCCGCGAGTTCGGCATCTACGCCTCCCAGGGCCAGCGCTACGAGTCGGTCGACGCCAAGCTGCTGCTCTCCTACACCGAGAGCCAGCAGGGTCAGCTGCTCGAGGAGGGCATCACCGAAGCCGGATCCATGGCCAGCTTCACCGCCGCCGGCACCGCCTACGCCCACCGGGGCGTGCCCATGGTGCCGTTCTTCGTCTTCTACTCGATGTTCGGCTTCCAGCGGGTGGGCGACCTCATCTGGGCCGCGGCCGACGCCCAGGCCCGGGGCTTCCTGTTGGGGGCCACCGCCGGGCGCACCACGCTGCTGGGCGAGGGCCTGCAGCACCAGGACGGCCACAGCCTGGTGCTGGCCTCCACCGTGCCCACCTGCCAGGCCTACGACCCGGCCTTCGCCTATGAGATGGCGGCCATCGTGCGGGCCGGCATCGCCCGCATGTACGGCCACGGACACGACCGGGACAGCTCGGTCTTCTACTACCTGACCCTCTACAACGAGAACTACCCGATGCCGGCCCGCGCCGAGTCGGTCAGCGACGCCGACATCACTCGAGGGCCTGTACCGGTGGGCCCCGCCACCCGACGACCTGGCGTCCCAGGTGACCATCCTGTTCTCGGGGACGGCCCACCAGGCGGCCCGCGACGCCCAGGCCGCGCTGGCCGCCGACGGCATCGGCGCCGAGCTGTGGTCTGCCACCTCCTACAAGCGCCTGCGGGAGGACGCCCTGTCGGTCGAGCGCGCCAATCGCCTCCACCCCGAGGCCGAGCCCGAGGTGGCGCCGGTGACGGCCAGGTTGGCCACCAGCTCGGGGCCGATCATCGCCGTGACCGACTTCATGAAGGCCGTGCCCGACCAGATCGCCCGGTTCGTACCCGCCGGCCGCCGATTCGTGCCGCTCGGGACCGACGGCTTCGGTCGCTCCGACACCCGCGCCGCGCTGCGGCGGTTCTTCGAGACCGACGCGGCCCATGTGGAGATCGCCGCCCTGGCCGCGCTGGCCGACGAGGGTGACATCGAGCGCCAAGCCGTGGCCAAGGCCATCGCCCGCCACGGCGTCGATCCCGACACCGCCGATCCCCGCACGCGCTGAAGGTAGACCTGCACCCGCGAAGGTAGGTTTGGCGACCATGCCTGCTCCCACCATGCCCATCACCGGCGACGCCGCGGCCGACAAGCTGCTCATGACCGATCCCCTGGCGTTGCTGTTGGGGATGCTGCTCGACCAGCAGGTGCCCATGGAATGGGCCTTCAAGGGCCCGTCCACGCTCAAGGAGCGCCTGGGCGGCCAGCTCGACGCCTCCGCCATCGCGGCCATGGACCCCGAGGATCTGGTGGCGGTGTTCGTGGCCAAGCCCGCACTGCACCGCTACCCGGCGGCCATGGCCCGACGGGCGCATGACCTGTGCCAGTTCCTGGTCGAGCACTACCACGGCGACGCCGGTGCGGTGTGGCGCGGGGTCCGCTCGGGCGACGAGCTCTACCGCCGGGTCCGCGAGCTCCCCGGCTACGGCGAGGAGAAGGCCAAGATCTTCCTGGCCATCCTGGCCAAGCGACTGGGCAAGCGCCCCGCCGGGTGGGAGGCGGCCGCTGCCCCCTTCTCCGATGCCACGCCCCGCTCGGTGGCCGATATCGACTCGGCCGAGTCGCTGGCCAAGGTACGCGAGTTCAAGAAGCTCAAGAAGGCCCAGGGCAAGGGCAAGGCCGACTAGCGAGTTCTCTGGCGGTCGAGCCAGCCCAGGAGCACAGCCACGGCACGGGGATCGTGGCGCAGCTGGTGGCTGGCCCCTTCGATGATGCGCAGGTCGGCCGAACCGTGGGCGTCGGCCAGGACACGGGCGTCGAACACCGGCACCGACTCGTCCTCGGAGCCGTGCATGATCAGTAGCGGCCGGGGCCCCAGCCGGGGCGCGGCGGCCACCGCCCGGATCTCGCGCAGCTCGCGTGACCAGGAGTCGAAGGCGGGCGGGAACGAGCCCGACCGGATGATGCCGACGTCGCGGGCGTGCAGCAGCAGCCGCCGCGGGTGGCTGGCCCAGTCGTCGAAGTCGGCCGGGGCACCCATGGCCGCCACACCCCGTACCCGGACGTCGTCGGCTGCCGCACACACGGTCAGCGCCCCACCAGTGCCGAAGCCGGCCATCCACACGCCACCCACGTCATCGACCTGGTGCAGGTAGTCGCTGGCCGCGTGCAGGTCGTCCAGCCAGCCCTGCAGCGAGAAGTCCCCCTCGGAGTCGGCGCAACCCCGGAAGCAGATCACCAGCACGGCCCAACCCAGTTCGGTGGCGATGCGGTCGGCCAGCTCGGGGAAGGACTTGGCCGACAGCCGTCCCCCGCCCCGCCCGTTGGGGAAGCCGTGACCGATGACCAGGCCGGGGATCCACGTGCCGGGGGCGCTGCGGGGCAGGGCCAGGTGGCCCCAGATGCCGACGTCCCCGGTCGAGGTGAACAGCCGCTCCATGTCGGACGGGTGCCGGCCGGCTAGTCGAGCGGTGCGACGTTGGTGCCCGAGCCGTCGCCCCGATAGGGCCGATAGCCGCGGTTGCGCGCCTCGGCCAGCGTGTCGGGCCCGAAGCTCAGGAAGGCCTCGCTGGCCATCAACTCGTCGATGATGGCCGGATCGTCGATGTTGTCGACGTCGTAGACGACCTGAGTGCGCTTGTCACCGAGCCAACGGCTGTGCTCGAACCGGGTGGGCCGCTCCATAGGGCCCACTCTAGGTGCCGGGGCACCCTGGCCCGACCACGCCCGAGAACGAGGAACGGCGCCCCGAAGGGCGCCGCTCCCACGATTGCTGGAAGTACCGAGCTCACGTGGTTCGTCGGGCGGGACCAGCTCCCGACCGTGGGCTCAGTGGTGGATGGCGGGAATTCGCCAGGCGGTCCAGCTATGCCGCGTCAGCGGCCAGCCACCTCCAAGGTCCCGAAAGAACAGTGACTACTCAGTTGGACCACCTCCTTTCCTTGGTGATCCCAGGATAGAGCGGTCGGACCCGAACTGCAGGCCATTTACCGAGCGTTCACACCGAGCGATCGCGGGGCTCGGCGACCTGCGGGCCGATGGCCCCGATGGCCTCCAGATAGGCCCGCTCAGTGGCGAGCACCACGGCGACGTGGGTGTCGTCCAGGTCCATCCCGGCCTCGGACGCCTGCCCGATGACATAGGCCAGTCCGTCGTCCTCACCCACCACCACGTCGTCGGGGGCGTCGGCGTAGGCGGCTTCGGTGGCGATGCCCTCCTCCACCAGATAGTCCAGGTGCCAGATGATCAGCTGGCGCACGTCGTCGTGGGTGATCTGGGAGGCCACCTCCACCGGGAGGCGGTCGGCGATCCACTCGACCGCCTCGTCCTCGTCGAACACCGAGGTCGGCGGCGCCACCGCCAAGCGGCCCACCACCGCTCCGATGGTCACAGCCGCCACCACGAAGATCACCAGCCCGGTGATCACGAACAGGATCAGGGTCACGCGAGCAGCCTACGGACAGGCGGAACTGAGCTCCGCCTCCCGTCAAATTCCGATGCGCTGGGCCAGCAGCTCGCGGTGGTAGGTGGGATCGCCGAAGAGCAGCTCGGAGGACTTGGCCCGCTTGAAGTACAGGTGGGCGGGGTGCTCCCAGGTGAAGCCGATGCCGCCGTGGATCTGGATGTTCTCGGCCGCAGCGTGGAAGTAGGCGTCCGAGCAGTAGGCCTTGGCCAGGCTGGCCACCGAGGGCAGCTCGTCGTTCAGCTCGGCCGCGCACCAGCCGGCGTAGTACGCCGCGGACTTGGCCGACTCGACCTCGAGCAGCATGTCGGCGCACTTGTGCTTGATGGCCTGGAACGAGCCGATGGGTCGGCCGAACTGCACGCGCACCTTGGCGTACTCGACCGACATGTCCAGGCACTTCTGGGCGCCGCCGACCTGCTCGGCGGCCAGGGCCACCGCGGCCAGGTCGAGCACCCGGCTGAGCACGTCCCAACCGCCGCCGTCGGTGCCGATCAGCGTGGCGTTCACGCCGTCGAACTCGAGCTTGGCCTGCTTGCGGGTCTGGTCCATGGTGGACAGCGCGGTGCGGGTCAACCCCGCGGCGTCGCCCGACACGTGGAACAGGCTCACGCCCGCCGAGGTGCGGGCCGCCACCAGCACCAGGTCGGCGGTGTGACCGTCGAGCACGAAGGACTTGGTGCCCGAGATCTTCCAGCCGTCACCGTCAGGCGTGGCGGTGGCCTCGATGCCCGACTCGTCCCAGCGGCCGTTGGGCTCGGTGAAGGCCAGCGTGGCGATGGTCTCGCCCGAGGCGATGCCGGGCAGCAGCGACTTCTTGGCCGCATCGTCGCCGGAGTGGATCAGCGTGTTGGCGGCCAGCACCACGGTGGAGAAGTAGGGGGCGCACAGCAGGGCCCGGCCCATCTCCTCGAGCACCACGATCAGCTCGACGTAGCTGTACCCGGAGCCGCCGAACTCCTCGGGGATGATGAGGCTCTGCAGGCCGAGCTGCTCGGACATCTGCTTCCAGACCGCGTCGTCGAAGCCCTTCTCGGTGTCCATCTGCTCGCGGACCGCCGACTCGGGCGACTTGGCGTCGAGGAACTGGCGGACGATGTTGCGGAGCTCTTCCTGCTCCTCGGAGAACGCGAAATTCACGGCGGTCCAGCCCCCTTGGGTGGGTATCAGCGATCGGCCAACTGTCTACTAGACCCAACGGTCAAGAACCAACCCCTCCTGGCGGCCTGCGCCTTCAAAACCCCAGGTTCGGTAGCGTGAAGTCATGCTTCTCTACGAGGACACGCAGGCCGAGATCCACAAGGTGGTGGTCGGCCCCATGGACAACAACGTCTACGTGCTGCGCTGCCGCGCCACCGGCGACGCCGTGCTCATCGACGCGGCCAACGAGCACGAGCTGTTGCTGGAGCTGTGCCGTGACCTGGGCGTGCGCACCGTGCTCGAGACCCACGGCCACTGGGACCACATCCAGGCCGTGCCGGCGGTACGCAACGCCGGCTATGAGGTCGGCATCACCGCCGAGGACTCCGACATGCTCGACGCCTACGACTACGTGATCGGCGACGAATCGGTCATCGACGTCGGCCGCCTGCGGTTGCACACCATCCACACGCCGGGTCACACGCCCGGCTCGATGTGCTTTCGGATCGAGGGCTCACCCGTGCTGTTCAGCGGCGACACGCTCTTCCCCGGCGGGCCGGGCAACACCAGCTTCCCCAACGCCGACTTCAACACGATCATCGCCAGCATCGACCGGCGCCTCTTCGCGCCCCTCGACCCCGACACCGTCGTGCTGCCCGGCCACGGGGACCAGACCACCATCGGGACCGAGCGCCCCCACCTCCAGGAATGGGTCGATCGCGGCTGGTAGCTACTGCCAGCTGGCTCGGGTCGTCGACCAGGGCCTGGGCCGACGCCGGCAGGTGTCCCGCCTCGACATCGGCCAATGTGACCAGCTCCAGCACCGATCGCAGGCTGGCCCGCACCGCCACCCACATCTCCTGGAGGGCACCGCAGTCGTCGTAGCTGAGCTGCTCGGCCCGTTCGCCGCGCACCGTGGCCAGCGGGCCTTCGACGGCCCGGATGATGTCGGCCACACTGATCTCGGCGGGTCCCCGGGCCAGCCAGTACCCACCCTCGGCGCCGCGCTGGCTGCGCACGATCCCGCTCTGGCGCAGTTCGCTGAGGATGTTCTCCAAGTACTTGAGCGGGATCTGCTGGCCGGTGGCGATCTGCTCGCCCTTCACCGCGCCGGCCTCCTGGTTCCAGGCCCGAGCCAGCACCAACGAGGCCCGCACCGCATAGTCGACTTTGGCCGTCACTCGCACCCGGGCACGGTACCTTGCCGGCATGGTCGGACCTGCGCTCCCCGCGGACGAACGTCCGCTCGACCCCACGCCCATCCACACCGCCCAGCTGCCCCCGACCCCCATCCGGGACCGAAACGTGCCCGCCTCCGCCTGGGTCGAGGCACCTGACGAGTTGGTCCACCTGGGCGACGACATCGACCAGCCCCTGGTCACCTACAAGCGGCGCATCGGCCGGTGGCTGCTGTGGCGGGCGGGCCCGGCCAGTCGCAGCAACGCCCGGTACCTGGCCCTGGACGCCGACGACCTGGATCGCCGCTACTCGTTCCGACTGTTCGCGGATGGCCACGGCGAGGGCATCGGCCCCAGCGGAACCCAACACACCCGCTTCCGGGCCTGGAAGGAAGATCTCCTGGCCGAATCTTGAGCCGGACATTTCCACTATCGCCGTAGTGCTAATACACTGGCGAGCGATGTCCGCCCCCAGAACTCCACTTCGCCGGACGCACCGCTGTTCGAGATCCGTGGCCTGCACGTGCGCCCGGCTGGTCCGGCGCCCGACGGCTCGGCCACCCAGCCCGAGATCCTGCGCGGCGTCGACCTGACCATCCACGCCGGCGAGGTCCACGCGCTCATGGGCCCCAACGGCTCGGGCAAGTCCACGCTGGCCAGCAGCCTGCTGGGCAGCCCCGA
This sequence comes from uncultured Microthrixaceae bacterium, assembly GCA_963740985.1. Taxonomy (GTDB): domain Bacteria; phylum Actinomycetota; class Acidimicrobiia; order Acidimicrobiales; family Acidimicrobilacustridaceae; genus UBA4742. Next base: position 4,452,024 of record CAVUGJ010000002.1, on the reverse strand, counting down.
GTACGAGGTCACCGCCGGCCAGCATCCGGTTCCAGGGCGACGACGTGACCACCTGGAGCCCCGACGTGCGGGGCAAGGCCGGCATGTTCCTGGCCTTCCAGTACCCCCAGGAGATCCAGGGCGTCTCGGTCCTCAACTTCCTGCGCCAGGCCCTGTCGGCCCGCAAGGGCATCGACCTGTCCATGCTCGAGTTGCGCCTGGCCATCATGGAGTGGATGAGCCGCCTCGACATGGACCCCTCCTTCGCCGATCGCTACCTCAACGAGGGGTTCTCCGGCGGCGAGAAGAAGCGCAACGAGGTGCTCCAGATGGCCATCCTCGAACCCGAGATGGCCATCCTCGACGAGACCGACTCGGGACTCGACATCGACGCCCTGCGGGTGGTGGCCAACGGCGTGCAGGAGGTGCGCGCGGCCCGTCCCGAGCTGGGCGTGCTGGCCATCACCCACTACCAGCGGCTGCTCGACGAGCTGGCCCCGGACCAGGTGCACATCATGATCGACGGCCGCATCGTGGAGAGCGGCGGCATGGAGCTGGCGGCCCGACTGGAAGCCGAGGGGTACGACGCATGGCGCTGAACGATCCGCTCGATCCGATCCGCATCAAGTCCGACTTCCCGCTGCTGTCGAAGGTCGAGGTGGGCGGACACCCGATCGTCTACCTGGACTCGGCCTCGTCGTCGCAGAAGCCCCGCTCGGTGCTCGACGCCATGGACGAGATCTACGAGACCACCTACGCCAACGTGCACCGGGGCGTCTACGCCATCGCGGCCGAGGCCACCGACCGCTACGAGGCAGCCCGGGCCAAGGTGGCCCGCTTCATCGGCGCCCCCTCCACCAACGGCGTGGTGTTCACGAAGAACGTGACCGAGGCCCTCAACCTGGTGGTCTACAGCTGGGGCCGGGCCAACCTGTCGGCCGGCGACGTCGTGGTGCTCACCGAGATCGAGCACCACGCCAACCTGGTGCCGTGGCTGATCCTGCGCGAAGAGCGCGGCATCGAGTTGCGCTTCGTGCCCATGGCCGACGACTACACCCTCGACCTGACCGACCTGGACCGGCTGCTGGACGGAGCCAAGCTCTTCGGCTTCACCGCCATGTCCAACGTGTTGGGCACCCTCACCCCCATCCGCCAGCTCACCGACGCGGCCCACGCCGCACGGGGCCCTGAGCCTGGTCGACGGCGCCCAGTACGTCCCCCACCTGCCCACCGACGTCACCGAGCTGGGCTGCGACTTCTTCGGCTTCACCGGCCACAAGATGCTCGGGCCCACCGGGGTCGGGGTGCTGTGGGCCCGCGACGAGCTGCTCGAGGCCATGCCTGCCTTCCTGGGCGGGGGCGAGATGATCCGCGACGTCCGCCTCGACGGCTGGACGCCCAACGACATCCCCTGGAAGTTCGAGGCCGGCACCCCGCCCATCGCCGAGGTCATCGGGTTGGGCGCCGCGGTCGACTACCTGGAGGACCTGGGCATGGCCGCAGTGCGCCAGCACGAGGTGGCCCTGACCGCCTACGCCCTGCGCACCCTGGGCGAGCGCTTCGGCGAGGAGCTCGTTCTCCAGGGCCCCACCGACGTCGCCGCCCGCGGCGGCGTGCTCTCCTTCTCCTACCGCGACGTGCATCCCCACGACCTGTCCCAGGTGCTCGACGAGCGGGGCGTGTGCGTGCGCGCCGGGCATCACTGCGCCAAGCCGCTGATGCGTCGCCTCGGGGTCGGAGCCACCGCCCGGGCCTCGCTCTACGTGTATAACGACGAATCCGACATCGACGCCCTGGCCGACGCGCTCGCGCGCGGCCGGCGACTTCTTCGCCCTGTAGAGGACACCCACATGCCCGGCCTCGAAGACCTGTACCGCGAGATCATCCTCGACCACTACCGCAACCCCCGGAACCGGGGCGAGCTGGAGACGCCGCCTGCCCATCGGGTCGAGGGGTTCAATCCGCTGTGCGGTGACGAGATCGTGGTCTACCTCGACGTCCGGGACGGCGTGGTCGACGACATCCGCATCAGCGGTCAGGGCTGCTCCATCAGCCAGTCGTCGGCCTCGATGATGTCGGCAGCGGTCAAGGGCAAGACCGTCGACGAGGTCCACGACCTGAGTCGGGCCTTCAAGGCCATGATGTCGATCCACGAGTCCACCCTGGAGGGCGACGAAGTCGAGCCTGATGACCTGCCCGACGTCACCCTGGGCGATCTCGAAGCCCTGCGTGGCGTGGTGAAGTTCCCGGTGCGCATCAAGTGCGCCACCTTGTCCTGGAACACCCTGGCCCAGGGCCTCGAAGAGGTCAGCCAACCAGCCGATTGACCCGGCCGGCGAACTCGACGCACAAGGCGGTGACGCCGCCCTTGTCGTGGCTGGTGATGTCGATGTCGACCCGGTTCCAGCTGTTGGACAAGTCGGGGTGATGGTTCAGCTTCTCGGCCACGAGTGCCACCCGGGTCATGAAGCCGAACGCCTCGGAGAAGTCGGCGAACTCGAACTGGCGTCGCAGCTTGCCGTCGATCACGGTCCATCCGGCCACGTCGGGATCGCTCACCAGCTCGTCCACGGTGTCCTCCTGCTCTCGATCAGTATCCCACGCGGTCGGCCAGCTCGACGGCCTCGTCGCACCAGGCCACCAGTCGGGCCAGCCCGAGGCCTCGGGCCGTGAACTTGAGCGTCGGCTCGACGTCGCGCCAGTAGGCCCGAGCCACAGGCTCGTGGGCCTCGGCCAGCATCTGGGGCAGGAGCCAGGCGTACTTCACGCACGACGCCGTCATGGCCAGGCGCACCTCGCGGTGGTCACCGTCCCACCCGGCCTGGCGCAACCCGTCGAGGTAGGCCCCGAACACGGCCGTCTCCAGCTCGGCCATGCGTTCGGCCGGCCAGAACAGGTCGAACACGCCGTCGGGCACCTGGTTGCCGATGTCCTCGCCCCGGGCCCCGTCTCCGCAGAACGACCAGTCGAACAGGGCCACCGTGCCGTCGGGGCGCCTGGCTGCGTTCGACGCCCACACGTCGAGATGGCAGTCGGGCCCGAGGTAAGGCCTCGAGCACGCCGAGCAGCCGCTCGCGCCGGTCCAGCAGACGACGCCACCCGGCCCGCAGCGACCCGGGCCAGCAGTCGCGGATGATGGGTTCGGACCAGGGTCCGTCGTCGTCGACCAGATCGTAGGGCGCGGGCTTCGACGCCGAGTAGGCCCGGATGAAGCCTCGTGAGCTCCAGGGTGCTTCGACGGCGGGCGCCGCCTGCCAACGGCCCAGACCACGGGCCAGGGCCTGATGGTCGGCCAGGTCGAAGGCGGTGCCCGGCGTCCCGCGCACGTACTCGATCCACAAGGTGATCGATCCGTCGCCCTCGTCGTCCACCGTGGCCGGCGGGATCTCGAGCCCGGTGCCCTCCAGCGATCGGCGGAGCTGAGGGCTGGCGTAGGCATCGGCCTCCCGCCGCCAGTAGTTCCAGTGATGCGGGTCGTCCGAGGCCGACCAGTGATCGGGCGAGCCGTCCTTGTGGCGCCCGATGCCCTTGCGCACCAGCACGCGCCCGTCCGCCGTCTCGCACCTGCTCGACCGAGGTGGTCACGGCGTTGTTCTGGTTGTGAGGCAAGCGGCTCGCGACCGACGATGTCCACGGGATCCCCCGGAGTCAGGCGAAGGGATCGGCGAACGGGTCGGCGCCGCCGGCGGGGAGGGCGAGCTCGTCCTCGTCGCTGGCCCACTCGGCATAGCCCGTTTCCTCGAGCTGTTCGGCCAGCTCCGGGCCGCCGGTGGCCTGGATCCGGCCCCGGGCCAGGATGTGCACCACGTCCGGCTTGAGCTCCTGGAGCAGCCGGTTGTAGTGGGTGATGGCCAGCACGCCCAGATCCTGCTCGTGGGTCATGGCCTCGATGCGGCGGCTGCAGGCCCGCAGGGCGTCGACGTCGAGACCCGAGTCGAGCTCGTCGAGGATGGCGAATCGGGGCGCCAGGACGGCGAGCTGCAGGGTCTCGTTGCGCTTCTTCTCGCCGCCGGACAGGTCGACGTTGAGGGCGCGCCCGAGGAACTGCTGGCCGAAGCCGATGCGGTCGGCCTCGGTCTCCATGGCCTGGCGGACGACCCTCGGATCACGCCCGGCCGGCCAGGGCCGACTCGGTCAGGATGGCCTCGAGGCTGACCCCGGGCACCTCGGTGGGGTACTGCATGGCCAGGAACAGCCCGGCACTGGGCCCGCTCCCACGGCTCGAGGGCCAACACGTCGACGTCGTCGAGGAACACGGAACCGCCGGTGACCGTGTAGCCGGGCCGGCCCATGATCACGTGGGACAAGGTCGACTTGCCCGACCCGTTCGGGCCCATGACGGCGTGGACCTCGCCGCTGCGCACGACCAGGTCGATGCCCTGGAGGATCTCGCGACCGGCCACCTCGGCCCGCAGGCCCTCGATGCGCAGCTCGCTCATGACCGCGCCGCCACCGTCACGTCGACCAGCACGTCGTCGCCGTCGACGCGCACCTCGTAGACCGGCTCGGGCCGTGTGGCCGGCAACGAGTTGGGGTCGCCGCTGACCAACGAGAAGCAGCTGCCGTGCTTCCAGCACTCGATCTCGAGGCTGTCGGCGTGCACCTCGCCCTCGGCCAGGCTGATCTTCTGGTGCGTGCAGGTGTCGCCCGAGGGCGTACCAGTCGTCGCCGATGCGGACCACGGCCACCGGGTGGCCGTCGACCACGAACCGGGCGGCCGCACCGGGAGCCACGTCGTCGACCGAGCACACGCGCTCGGGCGGTCATGCGCTGACCCCGCGCTCGAGACGCTCGGCCACCGCGGTCCGCAGCGACGCCACCACGTCGGGCACCGGCAGCTGATCGAACACCTCGTCGTAGAAACCGGCCACCAGGAGACGCTCGGCCACCTGCGGGCGGCACGCCCCGGCTCTCGAGGTAGAAGCGCTGCTCCTCGTCGATCGGGCCCACGGCCGAGGCGTGGCTGCAATGGACGTCGTTGTTCTCGATCTCGAGGTTCGGCACCGACTCGGCCCAGGCGTGGTCGCTCAGCTTGATGGTGCGGTTGGTCTGGAAGGCGTTGGTGCCGCGTCCCTCGGGCCGCACCCGGATGAGGCCCGTGTAGACCGACCGCGACCACCCGCCGACGGCCCCCTTGAACAACAGGTTCGAGGTGGTGTCGGGGGCGGCGTGGTCCTGGAAGGTGCGGAAGTCGAGCGTCTGGTCGCCCTCGCCGAAGTACACGGCCAGCAGGTTGCCGGTGGCGCCGCGTCCGACCAGGCGGCAGTCGGCCCGGGTGCGGGCGTAGTCGCCGCCCAGGGCGGCCTGAGCCGCCACCAGGGTGGCCTGGCGCTCGACCCGTGAGACCTGCGACGGCGATCTGCCAGGTCTGGGGACCACGCTGCTGCACGTTCAGGTAGCCGCAGTCGGGCGGCCGGGCCCACGTCCAGCTCGATGACGGGGACGACCAGGCCGGCCACGTCGTCGCCGCCGTGGTGGTCCACGACGGTGGCCGCGGCGTCGTCGCCCAGGCTCACCACCAGTCGGGGGAAGGTCACGGCCCGTCCTGGTCGGTTCCAGTCGACGACCACGACCGGCTTGTCCACGTCGACCCCGGGCGGGACCACCGAGCACGACGGGATCGCTCAGCGCCTCGTTGAGCGCGCCGAACAGGTCGGCCGCGTCGGACGTATCGACCGCGCCCGGCCAGCTCGGCTCCCTGGGGATGGTCGGCCAGCCGACCCAACGTCACGCCCCGGGCGGCCCAGGCGGGATCCAGCTCGATGCTCGCCACCCGGCCGTCGACCACGATGATCGATCCGGCCCGCTCGGACACGGCCTCCACCACGGCCCGGGCCGCGGCGGGCACCGAGACCTGAGCCTCTGCCGTCGCCGATTCCCCGGACGGCCACACGTAGGCCTCGAGGTCGAGGTCGTCGACGCGGCTGTAGCGCCAGACCTCTTCGTCGGTGGTGGGCAGCTCCAGCCCGGCAGGCCAGCTCGGCCGCGGCCTCTCGCCGCACGCGCAGCCAATCAGGCCCCGGCAGGGCCCGAGCGACAGCGGGATCGAAGCTGGCGGAGGTCGTGGTCATGGCGGGGTCAGAAAATACACTACCCGCGTAGGAGTAATTCAACTCAGGGCCGGACCGCTGATCACGGGGGGTGAGTGCTGGCGCTGGCTGTGCAGCGTCTGGCCCGACGGGGTGGTCCAGGCGAAGGTCTGATCGGCGTGGGCCACCATGGCCCAGCCCTTGCGGTGGGTCACCCCGTGGTGATGGCGGCACAGCATGGCCAGGTGGCCGATGTCGGTCCGTCCGCCGTCGTCCCAGGGTGGCACGTGGTGGGCATCGCTCCAGCCCGCCGGCCGATCACAGCCGGGGAACACGCAGCCGCCGTCGCGGGCGGCCAGAGCCCGACGCTGGGCCGGGGTGGCGTGGCGGACGGCTCGACCCAGGTGCAGGGGCAGTCCGCGGTTGTCGACGGTCAGCAGGTGCCGCACCGCGTCGCAGAGGAGGTGGTCGACGCATGCCGGTTCGAGGCGTTCACCGTCGAAGGTGCGCACGGCGTCGGGCTCGTCGGCGCGGTACACCAGCGTCACGTCCACCACCGGGCCCGCGGCGCTGGCTCCGTCGGCGGCCAGACCCTGACGGCAAAGCTCGGCCAGGGCCAAGGCTCGCAGCGTGGCGCGGGTGGGCACCGGAAGGTCGGGGGTCTGGCGTTGATCGGACTGGGCTCGACGCCAGAGGCGATCGGCCATCGTCTCGATGGCCTGGCGGACGGCCACGCCCACCTCCCCCACCAGCTCGCTGCGCAGGATCGTGAGGTCTCCCACCTGCCGGAAGCTCATCCGGTTGCGGACCCGGTCGCGGTCGGGATCGAAGGCGCCGTCCTGGTCCCACAGGCGAACGAGCTCGTCGACCGTGCGACGCCACAGGTCGAACGGCAGCCGCCGGGCCAGGCTGACCAGCTCGTCGTGGTTGGCCACGACCTGGTCGGTCACCCGAGGGTTGTGCAGCGCACGACCGACCACCCCGGCATGCTCGAGGCCGAGGTCGCCCTCGCTCAGCGCGGCATCGAGCGCATCGAGTTGAGCCAGCGCATCGCTGGTGCGCACGCGCGCCGAGCAGGCTCGACGCGACCCGTGGGTGCCCCAGGCCAGCCAGCTGGCGGTGGACATGCCGAGATCGGCATCGCAGCTCCCCCGGCGCTCGAGCACGGCCAGGGCGTGACCCTCGACGGCCTCGAGCGCGGCCCGAGCCCGCTCGACGTGGAGGACCAGGTCACGCAGCTCGTCGTCGGACGCCAGCGACAGATCCTCGTGCGCCGCCTTGCGGCACCGATCCGCCAGGTCACGGATCTGAGGCACCGCCTCATCCGCCAGCGTGTCGAGTGCCGCCTGATCGAACATATGATCGATACTAGTGGCTCCTAGTCATCCCTACAAGACTTTTCCAGCCTTTCTGATGCCAGACACGCAACCAGGCGAAGCCGACGGTTCCCGTCAGCCCTTGCGGCGGAACCAGCCCTTGATCCGCCCGAAGCCGCCGGCATCGGCGCCGGAGCGGTGATCCTGAGCCTCGACCTCGGCCACGATGCCCGGACCGGCGGCGTTCACGATGTCCTCCGCCTCGTCGAGCAGCTCGGCGATGCCCTCGCCGTCGGGCTCGTCCTCGATGCGCCGGCTCGATGAGGTCGCCGTGCTGCCAGTTGACGTCGGCCAGCCGACGCTCGAACGCCACGCAATCCTCCGGGCAACGCCACGGGGCCTCGGGAGCCAGGTCCAGCCGACACTTACGGGCCGTCTCGCCGTTGGCGTAGGTACGGCTCTCGAAGTGCTTGCATTCCTCACGCATGGGCATGGGCCCATGCTGCCAGGTCCGGACCGGGAAACCGGTCAGCCGACCGAGCCCTCCATCTGCAGCTCGATCAGGCGGCTCCACTCGACCGCGTACTCCATGGGCAGGGTGCGGGTGACCGGCTCGATGAAGCCGTTCACGACCATGCCCATGGCCTGCTCCTCGGAGAGGCCGCGGCTCATCAGGTAGAAGAGCTGCTCGTCGGCCACCTTGGACACGGTGGCCTCGTGGCCGACGATGGCGTCGCGGGCACCGACCTCCATGTAGGGGAAGGTGTCGCTGACCGCTCTCGTCGTCGAGGATCAGCGCGTCGCACTGCACGTGGCTCTTGCAGCCGTAGGCGTCGTCCTCGACCCGGACCAGGCCGCGGTAGCTGGTGCGACCGCCGTCCTTGGAGATCGACTTGGACACGATCTTCGACGTGGTCTCGGGCGCGGCGTGGACCATCTTGGCGCCGGCGTCCTGGTGCTGGCCCGGGCCGGCGTAGGCCACCGAGAGCACCTCGCCCGACGCCTTGGGCCCGACCATGTACACGGCGGGGTACTTCATGGTCAGTCGGCTGCCGATGTTGCCGTCGATCCACTCCATGTGGCCCTCGGTCTCGACCCGGGCCCGCTTGGTGACCAGGTTGAAGACGTTGTTCGACCAGTTCTGGATGGTCGTGTAGGTGACCCGGGCGCTGGGCTTGACGATGATCTCGACCACGGCCGAGTGCAGCGAGTCGGTGGTGTACACCGGCGCCGAGCAGCCCTCGATGTAGTGCACCTGGCTGCCCTCGTCGGCGATGATCAGCGTGCGCTCGAACTGGCCCATGTTCTCGGCGTTGATGCGGAAGTAGGCCTGCAGCGGCATCTCGACGTTGACGCCCGGCGGCACGTAGATGAACGAGCCGCCCGACCACACCGACGAGTTGAGGGCGGCGAACTTGTTGTCGTTCTTCGGGATGACCGTGCCGAAGTAGGCCCGCACGATCTCGGGGTGCTCGCGCAGGGCCGTGTCCATGTCGGTGAAGATGACGCCCTGGGCCTCGAGGTCCTCGCGGTTGCGGTGGTACACGACCTCGGACTCGTACTGGGCGGTGACCCCGGCCAGGTACTTGCGCTCGGCCTCGGGGATGCCCAGCTTCTCGTAGGTCTCCTTGACCGAGTCGGGCAGCTCGTCCCAGGCGTCCACCTGATGCTCGGTCGGCTTGATGTAGTAGTAGATGTCGTCGAAGAAGATCTCGGACATGTCGCCGCCCCAGTTGGGCATGGGGCGACGCTTGAAGTGCTCGTAGGACTTGAGCCGGTACTCGCGCATCCAGTCGGGCTCGCCCTTCATCCAGGACATCTCCTGGATCATGTCCTCGTCGAGGCCCCGCTTGGGCTTGAAGACGTAGTCCTCCTCGTCGCTCCACCCCAGCTTGTAGCGGCCGAGGTCGAGGTCGAGTTCGGTTGAGGCCATCGCGACGGCTCCCTGGTCGGGGAATTTCTCCTACGTGGATAGTAACAACTCCTCGCCGCGGAACCTGCCCGATCCGACCAACGTCCAGGCTGAGCCGCACTTATCGCCCTCACAGGAGGGCGGTCTGGTGCCGATGGGGTACGGCACTATGAGCGATGCCGCCGCGCCCGCCGGATGATTCGGTGGCGACCCGCCCCCACCGTCGACCCGTTCCGCCAGATGGCGGAGCAGGCACCGATCGGCATGGTCCCGGCGCGCCCCGACGGCACGGTGGTGTTCGCCAACCGGCGCTGGCGGGAGATCACCGGCATCGAGCACCCCACCCCCATCCCGCTACGAGGTCATCGAGCCGAGCGTCCACCCCGACGACCGGCGCGGGCTGGCCGGAGCGCCTACATCGAGTCGAGCCGCACCGTGTCGAGGCTTCGAGATCGGCTCCGCGGATCGTCCGTCCGGACGGCCAGATCCGCCTGCGTGCTGGCCCAGGGCGGCCCGGTGCCTCGACGAGGACGGCACGGTCTCCGGGTTACGTGGGCACCCTGGCCGACGTCACCGCCCTGGTCGAGCTGGCGACGCCCAACGCCGCAGCGACGAGCGGTTCCGCAACCTGATCGCCAAGGCGCCGCTGGGCCACACCGTGGTCGACCTCGACGGGACGATCATCGAGGTCAACCGGGCCTATGCCGCCCTGGTCGGCCGCACGCCCGAGGAGCTCGTCGGCACCAGCGCCCTGGCGCTGGTCCATCCCGACGATCGGTCGACCGCGGTCGAGCTGGCCGGCCGAGCTGCTGCGACGGCCGAGCGAGGCCGTCGAGCGCGAACGGCGCCTGCTCCACGCCGGACGGCATGCCTCGTCTGGGTGTCAGCAGCGCCACCACCCTCGAACGCGACGCCGACGGACACCCCTGACCTTCTTCGCCCTGGCGCTCGACATCACCGAAGCGCAAGGCGGCCGAAGACGCGCTGCGCCAGAGCGAGGCCCGCTACCGCAAGCTCATCGACGAGGCCCCGGTCGGCCAGGTGCTTGTGCACGCTGGACGGGACGTTCGTCGAGGTCAACCAGGCCTTCCTCGACATGATGGGCGGCCCCGTCGACGAGATCGAGGCGCGAGCTGCGAGCGGGGCTGCTGCACCCCGACGACGCGCCCGGTACTACCACGACGATCAGCCGGCTGGTCGCGGGCGAGATCGACCGCATCGAACGCGACCGCCGACTGGTCCGACCTCGACGGCCAGGTGGTGTGGGTCAGTGGCGGCACCACGTTGCTGCGGGAGCAGGGCGAGCCGGTCCTCCACTCGGTGATGGAGGACGTGACCGATCGGCACCTGGCCGTCGAGGCGCTGACCGAGAGCGAGAACCGGTTCCGCACCCTGACCGAGTCGTTGCCCGTGCGGGATCTACCAGGCCGACATGGCGGGCGACGTCACCTACGTCAACCCGCAGCTGACCCGAGATCACCGGACTGCCCGCGGCGCCCAAGACCTGGAGCGAGGCCATGGCGCCGGTGCATCCCGATGACTACGACCGGGTGGCCAGGGCCTGCTCGGCGTGATCGCGGGGCGGGATCTTCCACGACCGTACCGGGTCTTCACCGCCACTGGTGCGCAGCGCTGGTTGAGCAACCGGGCCACGCCGACCCTCGACGACAACGGTGCCGTCACCGGCATCATCGGCTCGCTCGAGGACGTCACCGAGCTGATCGCCACCCAGGAACAGAACGCCCGGCTGGCCGAGATCGTGGAGACGGCCAGCGACCTGGTCAGCATCACCGACACCGACTCGGCCGTCTGGTCTACCTGAACCGTTCGGCCCGGGAGGTGTTCGGTCTCGTCGACCGCGACATCCACGACGTGGTGTCGGCGTCCATGTACTCCCTGCGGGGCCCGCCGTCGACCAGCTCAATCAGATCCTGGCCACGCTCGAGGCCGGCGAGCCCTGGACCGGCGAGCTGCCCATGCACGACGCCCACGGCAACGAGCTCATGGTCTGGCAGGCGATCACGCCCGTGCTGCGCAGCGACGGCACCCTGCACCAGGTCTCCTCAGTGGGTCGTGACGTCACCGAACGCAAGCGCTTCGAGGCCGACCTGGCCCACCAGGCCACCCACGACTCGCTGACCGGCCTGCCCAACCGGGCGCTGCTGCTCGACCACCTCGAGCTCGAGCTGGCCCGAGCCGAGCGCGAGCAACGGCTGGTCGCCCTGCTGTTCCTCGACCTCGACCGGTTCAAGCAGGTCAACGACAACCTGGGCCACGACGCCGGCGACGAGCTGCTGGCCCAGGCGGCCCGTCGCATCTCGGCGGTGGTGCGGCCCGCCGACACCGTGGCTCGGATGGGCGGCGACGAGTTCGTCATCCTGTGCGGCGACGTCGAGGACGAGGACCACGCCACCGCCGTGGCCCAACGGGTGGCGGCGGCCATCGAGCACCACCCCTTCGACATCGGCGGGGCCGAACTGGCCATCACGTCGAGCATCGGCATCGCCCTGTCATCGGGCGGGGTGCACCCCGAGGCCGTCCTGCGCGACGCCGACGCCGCCATGTACCGAGCCAAGGATCTGGGCCGGGCCCGGCTGGAGATCTACGACGAGAGCATGCGCAGTCGTACCCAGCACCGCTTGGAGCTCTCCGAGGAGCTGGCTGCAGGCATCGAGAACGGCGAGATCGTCGTGCGGTTCCAGCCCGGCGTGACCTGGGCACCGGCCAGGTCGTGTGCGTGGAGGCACTGGCCCGTTGGGATCACCCCACCCGCGGGTTGCTCCTGCCCCACGACTTCATCGGTGTGGCCGAGGAGACCGGGCTGATCGTGGGGTTGGGCCTGCGCGTGCTCTCCACCGCCTGTGAGCGCGGCCGCCGCTGGGAGGACACGTTCGGCCTGGCCGCGCCCCGGGTGCACGTGAACCTCTCGGCACGCCAGCTCACCACGTCCAACCTGCCCGTGCTGGTGCAGGGTGTCCTCGACGGCTCAGGGCTGACGCCGTCCAAGCTGTGCCTGGAGATCACCGAGAGCGTGCTGATGGACGATGCCTCGGCCGTGATCGACACCCTGTGGGAGCTCAAGGCCATCGGGGTGACCCTGGCCATCGACGACTTCGGCACGGGCTACTCGAGCCTCAGCTACCTGCGCCGGTTCCCCGTGGACGTGCTCAAGGTCGACCAGTCGTTCGTCTCGGGCCTGGGGCCCGACCCCGAGGACTCGACCATCGTGGCCGCCATCGTCAACCTGGCCAACACCCTCGAGCTGGAGGCCATCGCCGAGGGTCTGGAGAACCACGACCAGCTCGAACGGTTGCGAGGCCTGGGCTGCCACCTGGCCCAGGGGTTCTACTTCGCCGAGCCCGACGAAGGCGACCGGGTGAGCGAGATGATCCTCAACGGCTTCGGGGTCCTCGCCGGCTGATCAGCCCGCCAACTCAGCTGGTGCCAGCCAGGCCGGTGGCCCAGGTGGCGAAGAGGGCCCGATAGTGACCCTCGTGCGCCATCAGCTCGGCGTGAGAACCCAGCTCGATGAGGCGACCTCCCGACACCACGCCCACCCGGTCGGCCCGCTCGGCGGTGGACAGGCGATGGGCGATGACCACCACCGTGCGACCGGACATGATCCGGTCGAGCGCGGCCTCCACCAGGCGCTCGGTGCCCGGGTCGAGGCTGGAGGTGGCCTCGTCGAGCACCAGCAACGCCGGGTCGACCAGGGCGGCGCGGGCCAGGGACACGAGCTGACGCTCCCCCGCCGACAGACGGGTGCCGCGCTCGTTGACAGCCGTGTCGAGCCCGTCGGGCAGGGCGGAGAAGCGGTCCAGCACGCCGACGTCGGCCAGGGCGGTATCCACCTCGTCGTCGGTCGCGCCCTGCCGCGCCACCCGCACGTTGTCGCGGATCGTGCCGTGGAACAGGAAGCCCTCCTGGGGCACGACCACGATGCGCTGTCGCAGCGAGGCGTGGGCGGCCTGGCGCAGGTCGACGCCGCCGTAGCGCACCACCCCCTCGGTGGGGTCGTACAGACGGGCCACCAGCTTGGCCAGGGTGGACTTGCCCGCCCCGGTGGGGCCGACCAGCGCCAGCCGCTCGCCCGGGGTGATGACCAGGCTCACGTCGTGCAGCACCAGGGTCTGGCCGTAGCCGAACGAGACGTGGTCGACCACCACCTCGCCCCGGGGCGCCAGCTCGACCGCGTCGCGCCGTTCGGGGACGTCCACCGGAGTGTCCAGCAGCTCGAAGAGCTTCTGGAGGGCGGCGCCCGCCGACTGCAGCATGTTGAACAGCTGGCTCAACTGCTGCACGGGCTCGAACAGGTTGTTGAGGGTGAGCAGGAAGAAGGCGATCGTCCCGATGGTGACCACGCCCTCGATGGTCATCCAGCCACCGAGGCCCACCACCAGGGCGGTCGACCCCAGACCCGCGAACTCGATCACCGGCAGGTACCAGGCCTGGGCGCGCACCGAGCGCATGTGGGCGTCGTAGAGGCCCCGACTCTGATCCGCGAATCGCTCGACCTCGACCTCCTGGCGGCCGTAGGCCTGGATGACCCGGACCCCGGAGATCCCCTCCTGGAGACGTGACAGCGTCTGGCCGATGCGGTCGCGGACGTGCAGGTACGCCCGGTTCGACTCGCGCTGGAACCGGATGCTGGCCACCACCACGACGGGCACCGCCACCAGGCACACCAACAGCAGCTGCCAGGACACGACGGCCAGGACGATGACCGAGAGCACCAGCAACAGCCCGTTCATCAGGAACATGATCAGGCCCATCTGGACCAGCTCGGCCAACGAGTCCACGTCGGATGTCATCCGCGAGATGACGACGCCGGCCTGCTCGCGGTCGTAGAACGGCATCGACAGTTCCTGGAGGTGGTCGAACACGCGCCGACGCAGGTCACGCAGGAAGCCCTCGCCGGCGAACGACACCACCACCACCAGCTTGCGGTAGACCACGAAGGTGACGATGGCCACCACGATGTAGGCGACGACGGCCAGGTCCAGCGCTCGGTAGTCGTGGGCCACGATGCCGTCATCGATGCCGTAGAGGACGAGCAACGGCCCGCTCAGCACGGCCAGGGTCCAGACCACCATCAGGCTCAGACCACCGACGACCTGGCGCCGGTAGGGCCCCAGCATGTCGAGCGTCCGAGCCAGCACGGCTCGGGCCTGCTCGCGGTCGAGCTTGTCGGCCTCGTCCACGCCGGCACTACCCCACATCGGCGGTGACCTCGTCATGGGCCTCGGCCGCGGCCAGGACCTGGCGGTAGGCGGCGCTGGTGGCCAGCAGGAGCTGATGGGTGCCTTGGGCCACCACCTGCCCGCGCTCCAGCAGCACCACCCGGTCGGCCAGGGCGATGGTGGCCGGCCGGTGGGCGATGACGATGGTGGTGCGATCGACCATCACCTCGGCCAGCGCATCGCGGATCTCGTGCTCCTTGGTGGGATCGACCGACGAGGTGGCGTCGTCGAGGATCAGCACCCGGGGGTCGGCCAGGATGGCCCGGGCGATGGCCAGTCGCTGGCGTTGGCCGCCCGACAGCGAGAACCCCCGCTCGCCGATCTCGGTGCGATAGCCGTCGGGCAGGGCCGTGATGAACTGGTGGGCCCCGGCGAGGCGGGCGGCCCGGTGGATCTGGTCGTCGGTGGCCTCGGGGTCGGCGAAGGCGATGTTGTTGGCGATGGTGTCGCTGAACAGGAAGGTCTCCTCGAAGACGATCCCGATGGCCTGGCGCAGGTCGCGCAGCGACAGGTCGCGCACGTCGATGCCGTCGAGGGTGATCCGCCCGCCGTCTACGTCGTAGAAGCGGGGCAGCAGTCGGGCCACGGTGGACTTGCCGCTGCCCGTGGCGCCCACCAGGGCCACCGACTCCCCTGCCTCGATGGTCAGGGTGAGCCCGTCCAGCACCGGCACGTCCTGGCCGCCCTGGTAGGCGAACGAGACGTCCTCGAACGAGACCTGGCCGCCGCCGGTGGGCGCCAGCACCGCCCGGGCGCCGTCGTCCACCACCACCGGATCGGTGGCCAGCACGGCCTGCACCCGCTGGGCCGACGCCGCCGCCCGCTGGCCCAGGGCGATGATCTGGCCGGTCATGCGCAGCGGCCAGATCAGCAGCCCGATGTAGAGGTTGAACGCCACCAGCGTGCCCAGCTGGAGTTGGCCGTCGAGCACCTGGTGGCCGCCGTAGGCCAGCACCAGGATCAGCCCGATGTTGGGCAGCAGGTCGAGGGCAGGCAGGTAATGGGCCCGCACCCGGGCCGCACCCATGGATGCCTCGTACAGGTCGTCGGCCTCGGTCTCGAGCCGATCGGCCATGACCTGCTCGGCCCCGAAGCCCTTGACGATGCGAACCCCGCTGACGGTCTCCTCGACCACGTTGGCCAGGTCGGCGGACTCGCGCTGGATGGCCATGGCCCGTGGATGCAGGCGGGTGCTGAACCGCCGGGCCACCACGTTCACGAAGGGCAGGCAACCCAGGGCCAGGAGCGTGAGCCAGGGGTCGATCAGGGCCAGGATCACCGTCACCGCGGCCACGGTCACGAAGTTGCAGATGGTGAGCGGGATCATCACCACGAACTGCTGGACCTGTTCCAGGTCGGTGTTGGCCCGGCTCATCAGGTCGCCGGTCTGGACCGAGTCGTGGAAGGCGAAGTGCAGCTGTTGGAGGTGGGCGAAGATCCGGTCGCGCAACCGGCGCTCGGAGGTGCGCGACACCTTGAACGCCCAGTAGCGCCGCAGTCCGGTGTTGACCGCCACCACCAGGGCTACCCCGGCGATGAGCAACGACCAGCCCCACAGCGCCGAGGTGTGACCGGGCGTGATGGCGTCGTCGATGGCGGCGGAGACCAGCAGGGGCACGCTGACGCGGCCGATGGTCCAGATCAGGCCCACCACCACGCCGAAGGCCACCGACCGGCGCTGGGACCTGAGGCTCCAACCGATGAGCTTCCACCCGTCGCGGGTGCTCGCCGGGGCGACGATCTCGGAAATCGGATGGCTCCTGTGTGCGCGGCGGGATCGACCCTCGAACCCCCGGATGAGGCTATCGGTCCCCACCCCCGGTTCAGGAACCCGTTTGGCTACAGTGCTCGACGTGACCGGTGTCGCCACCACCGCCGAGAGGGTCCGGCGCCAGCTGCCACCGTGGGTGGAGCCGGCCGGCTTCCTGGCGGCCGGGTTGGGCGCCTGCGCCTACATCCGGCTGGTGGACCCCAACCACTCGGGGGCCTACCCCCAATGCCCGACCAAGATGCTCACCGGGCTCGACTGCCCGTTGTGCGGTGCCACCCGGGCGGTGCACTCGCTGATCGACGGCAACCTGGTCGGCGCACTGGACCACAACCTGCTGTTCGTGCTCAGCCTGCCGCTGCTGGCCTACGCCTTCGTGGCCTGGACCGCGACCCGCATGGGTCGACCGATGAAGCCGCTACCCGTGAACAACCCGCGGGTGATCATCTCGGTGGGGGTGGTCATGGTCGTGTTCGCCGTTGTCCGCAACCTGCCGATGATGCCGTTCCACTGGCTCAACTCGGCCACGTCCTGAGCGCGGCCCTCAGGTGGATCCCGCCAACTGGGAGCCTTGGGCCCGGCGCTTCGAGACGATGTACAAGCCCGGCGATCGGGGCTGGTTCGCGCTCTTCGCCCCCGACGCGGTCTACCAGGGCCCGCACCTGGGGCCGATCGCCGACATGGGCGCGGTCCACGACGCCACCGAGTCGATGTTCGCCCGCTTCGGTTGGCAGATCACCTCGATCCGGGGCACCGACAGCTGGGCCGTGTTCGAGTACGTCTTCTCCGGCGACTACATCGGCCCGGGCGCGACCCCGCCCGGCGTCGCGGTCGTGGCCCACGGGGTGTGCATCATCGACGTGGATGCCGCCGGGTTGATCACGGCCATGCGCGAGTACGCCAGCCCCGGCGAGGTGGAGGGGCAGCTGGCCCGCCAGGCCAAGCGCGAGCCGCGCTGATCAGTCCTCGTCGATGCGGCGCAGTTCGGCGCGGTAGCGCTGGGCCCGGGCCACGTAGCTGAGCATGCCCATGCGGATGCCGGCTTCGAGGTCGTCGCCCCCCGGGCGGATCTTGGCTGGGATTCCCAGAGCCATGTGCCCGCTGGGCACCTCCATGCCATTGGTCACCACCGCGTTGGAACCGACCAGGGCACCCGAGCGGACCACCGCCAGGTGCAACACCACGGCGCCGTTGCCCACCAGCGACCGGTCCTCGATGGTGCAGCCTTCGAGGTGCACGATGTGGCCGATCACGCACTCGTCACCCACCACCGTGGGCAATCCGGGCGCGCAGTGCAGCACGCAGCCGTCCTGGATCGAGGTGCGGGCACCGATGTGGATCTCGCCGTCGTCGCCGCGCAGCACCGCTCCGGGCCACACCGAGGACTCGGGCCCGATGTCGACCGATCCGATGACCACCGCGTCGGGGTGGACGTAGGCCGACGGATGGATGACGGGGATGCGTTCGCCGAGCGCGTAGACGGTCACGTCAGAGCTGGAAGCGGCCGTAGCCGCCTCGGAAGAACAGGAGCGGTCCGCCCTCGTGGAGCACCTCGAGCTCGCGGACGGCGCCGACCACGACGTCGTGATCACCCGACGCCACGACGGTGTCGATCTGGCAGTCGATGTAGGCCAGGACGCCCTCGATGAGCGGTGAGCCGCTGCCCGTGCGCTTCCACCCGATCTCCGCGAACTTGTCCGGCGCCTTGGAGGCGAACACGCGGCACACGTCTTCCTGGCCCTCGGCCAGGATGTTCACGCAGAACGAGCCGGCCTGGCGGATCTTGGGCCAGGTGGTGGAGGTCGACGCCGCGCAGAACAGGATCTGAGCCGGCTCCAGCGAGAGGGAGGCGAACGACCCCACCGCCATGCCTGCTGGCTGGCCGTCGGCCAGCGCGGTGATCACGGTGACCCCGGTAGGGAAGTGGCCGAGCACCTGGCGGTACTTGGCCGAATCGAAGGACGAGCCGTCGCTCGTGATGTCAGTCACGCCCGGGAGGCTACAAGCGAGACGACGACGCGATGACGACGATCAGCGAGCCCCGGCCGCGACCCGGCCGAGCGACAGCGTGGTGCCCTCCGAGGCCGCCACCACCTCGGCCACGCCCAACTGGCGAGCCCGCTGGTTGGCCAGGCGGGCCAGGGAGTCGACCACCGAGTCGTCGTGCTCGGGATCGTGGTGGAACAGCGCCAGGCGGCGAGCACCGGACTGGGCCGCCACCTGCACCGCGAACTCGGTGGTGCAGTGACCCCAATGGGCCTTGGTCTCGAACTCGGCGGCCGTGTACTGGGCGTCGTGGATGACCAGATCGGCGTGGTCGCAGAGCTCGAGCACCGAGTCGGGCACCACCAGCGATCCGTCGATGGGCTGCTGGTGGTCGCTGATGTAGGCCACAGCCAGTCCGTCGCGTTCGAGGCGGTAGCCGTTGGTGGGCCCGATGTGGGGCACCGACCGGACCATGACGCCCACGTCGCCGATCGAGAAGCTGGTGTCGGCCACCGTGTGGAAGCGGATGTCGCCGGGCAGGTCGGCCACCCGCACGGGGAAGTAGGGCGGACCCATGAAGTCGTCGAAGGCCTCCTCGAGGGTGTGCTCCCCCGGCGGTGGTCCGTAGATGTCGAGCCGCGAGCCCGGCCGCAGCACCGGGCTGAAGAACGGGAGCCCCTGCACGTGGTCCCAATGCAGGTGGGTGACGAGGGCATGGCCGACGAACGGCTGCTCGGGACCGAACGACCGGCCCCAGAAGCGCAGGCCCGTACCCAGGTCCAACACGATGGGCTCGGCGCCAGGGAAGTCGATGCTCACACAGGCGGTGTTGCCGCCGTAGCGCCGGTTGGCGTCACACGAGCAGGGCGTCGACCCTCGTACCCCATAGAACGTCACGTTCAATGAACGTTCACCCCCCGGTGAGGCCGTGGCAATGGACCGTTACGCAGCGTAACCACTCGGCTACACCCCTGTCCCGTGATGTGACAAGAGTCTCGCGCCGGCGCGAACGTGGGCGATGACCATCGCCGAGCGCCGCGTGACCGCCAACGGGATCGACTTCGCCTACCTCGACGTGCGGGCAGGGCCCCCTGGCCCTGTGCCTCCACGGCTTCCCGGACACGGCCTGGGGTTGGCGCCACCAGCTGCCCGCCCTGGCCGACGCCGGGTTCCGCGCCGTGGCCCCGTTCCTGCGCGGCTACGCCCCCACCTCGTTGGCGCCCGACGGGCACTACCAGGTGGGCGCGCTGGTCAACGACGCCAACGCCCTGCACGAGGTACTGGGCGGCGACGGAGACGCGGTGATCATCGGCCACGACTGGGGCGCCATGGCCACCTATGGTGCCGCCGCCCACGAACCCGAGCGGTGGCGGCGAGTGGTCACGGCCGCGGTCCCGCCACTCAACGCTCTGGCCACGGCCATGTTGAGCTTCGATCAGCTCCGCCGCAGCTGGTACATGTTCTTCTTCCAGAGCCCGCTGGCCGACGTGGCCGTCGGCCTCGACGATCTGGCCTTCATCGCCCGGCTGTGGCAGGACTGGTCTCCGGGCTACGACGCGACCATCGATGTCGACCACGTGCGCGCCGCCCTGGGCGATCCGGCCAACCTGGCCGCAGCCATCGGGTACTACCGGGCCATGTTCCAGCCCGAGCTCCAGGCGCCCGAGCTCCAGGCGGCCCAGGACGCCACCGCCGCCTCCACTCCCCAGCCCACGCTGTACCTGCACGGTGCCGACGACGGGTGCATGGCCGCCTCGCTGGCCGAGGGGGCGCTGGCCTTCCTGCCGGCCGAGGGCTCTCGAATCGAGATCGTGGCCGACGCCGGACACTTCCTACACCTCGAGCAGCCCGAGATCGTCACCCGGCTGATCGTCGAGCACCTGACGGCCTGACCCTGCCGGAGCGCCTGATCCTCAGGGCAGCCTGAGGGTTCCGTCGACGCTTCGACAGGCCAGACCGTCGACTACCAGGGTGGCCGCCACCGCGTGGGCCCGGGCCGGGTCGTCAGGCCAGCCCGCCGCGTCCGCGATCCGAGCCGGGTCGAGGGCTCCGGTGCGACGCAACGCGTCGACCAGCCGGCCGCGGCCCTGGCGATCCGAACCCTCGAAGCGGGACTGGCCGGTCGACACCCCGGCTGACCCACGAGCCGGATCCGGATCGGGTCGTCCCGCCTCCCACCAGGCACAACCGGGGGCCATCGGGCACGCCTCGCATCCGGGCGTGCGGGAGCGACACGTCGTCGCCCCCAGGTCGAGGATGGCCTGGTTCCAGGCCCATCCCTGCCCGTCGGGCACAGCTGCGTCGGCCAGGGCCTGCACGGTGGTCCGGTCGAGTGGCCGACCGGCGCGGCGGGCCAGCACTCGGGCCGCGTTGGTGTCGACCACGCCCACGTCGCGCTCGAAGGCGAACGCCAGCACCGCCCGAGCCGTGTACGGGCCCACCCCGGGGAGGGCCAGCAGCGCGGCCAGGTCCTCCGGCAGCTGGCCGCCGTGGCGCTCGACCACAGCCACGGCCGCGGCGTGCAGGTGCACGGCACGACGGTTGTAGCCGAGTCCGGCCCAGGCCCGGACCACCTCGCCCACCGACGACTCGGCGCAGACCGCGGCGGTGGGAAAGCGCTCGACGAACTCGAGGTAG
The DNA here is from genome assembly GCA_963740985.1 of uncultured Microthrixaceae bacterium. GTDB lineage: Bacteria > Actinomycetota > Acidimicrobiia > Acidimicrobiales > Acidimicrobilacustridaceae > UBA4742. The sequence continues at coordinate 4,431,157 of CAVUGJ010000002.1, read as the reverse complement.
CGCGGCACGACGCGGGGCACCTGGGTCTGTTGCAGCATCAGCTCGCTCACCAGGACCGCCCACGGGTCGCGGGTTCGCCGCCAGGGCAGGTCGCGCCCGCGCCGAGCCGCCCAGTCCAGCAGCGGCGCACCCGACGTGGCCGGGCTCACGACTCAGGCGTGTCCCAGATCGACTCGTCGTAGGGCCGGCCCCGGGGCGGGGCGCCGTCGCGCTTCCACACCATGACCTTGCGACGGAAGTAGCAGACCTCTTCGCCCCGCTGGTTGATGCCCTTGGTCTCGACCGTGACGATGCCCCGGTCCGGCTTGGACGAGGACTCCTTGAGGGCCAGGACCCGGCTCTCGGAGTAGATCGTGTCGCCGTGGAAGGTGGGCTTGCGATGGGTGAGGGTCTCCACCTCGAGGTTGGCGATGGCGGAGCCGCTCACGTCGGGCACGCTCATGCCCAGCACCAGGGAGTACACCAGGTTGCCCACCACCAACGGCTTGCCCATGGGCGATTCGTGCTCGGCGAACCAGTTGTTGGTGTGGGTGGGGTGGTGGTTCATGGTGATCATGCAGAACAGGTGGTCGTCGGCCTCGGTGATGGTCTTGCCCGGCCAGTGTCGGTAGACATCTCCGACCACGAAATCCTCGAAATAGCGGCCAAACGGCCGATCGTGAATGGTCACAGTTCACCTCGTGCGGTCAATGTCGGGCTCATGGCGGACAGCTGAGCCTACGCACGCGGACCAGGGACGCAGTTCACAGGGGGCCAAGTCGGTATGAGCGGGGCACCAACCGAGCACGGCCCCGGGGAACTCGACGAGAGCACCTTCCTCGAGTCGCGCGAGGGCCAGCTCCGCCTGTGGCGCATGTCGATGCGCGCCCGGTACGTGGCGGTGGTGTCGATCGCCGTGCTGGCCCTGCTGCCGGTGGCCGGTCCGCACCGGTTCTGGATCGCCGCCGCCCTCGCCCTGCTGATCGTCCCCTACAACTACATCTACGACGCCAGCATGCGGCGCACGCACCACCTGAGCCCCATCGTCGCCTTCAGTGACCAGGTGGTGGTGGTGGCCTTCCTGGCCTACGCCCCCGAGCTGGTGGCCCCGATCCTGCTGGTGATGCTGTCGATCAACGCCACCTCGGCGGTGAGCTTCGGGCGCAAGATCGCGGCCGAGGGCGCGGCCGTCGGGTGGCTGGGTGCGGCCGGCGTGCTGTGGGCCTCGGGCAACCCGGCCCACGGCTGGGCGTCGTTCCTGGTCTACGCGCTGGCTTCGGCCTTCATCATCACCGTGGTGGGTGGCATCGCCGCCATCGAGCGCGACGTCCGGGGGCGCTACGTCGACCTGATGGGCGGCATCGACGCGGTGGTGTGGGAACAGCTCACCCACGCCCCCACCACCCTGTACGTGAACCGCCGCGCCACCGACATCATCGGCTACCCCGCAGAGAGCTGGACCCAACCCCACTTCTGGCACGAGCACGTGCACCCCGACGACCGCGAGTGGGTGGCCCAGCAGTACCGCCAGGCCGTCAAGGCCGGTCGCAACACCGAGATCGAGTACCGATTCGTGCGACCGGACGGCACCACGGTCTGGTTGCAGGACCGCATGCGGGTCGAGGTCGACAGCGCCAACCACGCCACCAGCGTGCGGGGGGTCATGGTGGACGTGACGGCCCGCAAGCTGGCCGAGGAGCAGACGGCGCAGTACCTGAACCTGGTTCAGCACGTGGACGTGGCCCTGTTCGTGTTCGCGCTGGCCGAACCCGCCGACCACCTCAGCCTGACCCTGCTGGCCATCAATCCCGTGGGCGCCCGGCTGGTCTCCCCCAGTGCGCGACCCGGCTCGCCCATCGGACGGCGCCTGCTCGACATCGCGCCCGACATCGACCAAGCCAGTGCCGACCTGGTGTGCGAAGCCCTGACCGAGGTCATCCACAAAGGCGAGGGGTTCCGCTTCGACGAGATGCGCTTCGATCCCGACCGACCTCAACTCCCCGATCTTCACGGCCAACGTCTTCCCGCTGCCCGGCGGCTCAGTGGGAGTCTCGCTCCAGGACGTGACCGAGCAGGTCACCTCGGCGGCCGGTCTGCGGCGTCAGGCCCTCCACGACGGCCTGACCGGCCTGCCCAACCGCTCCCACCTGACCGATCTGCTGCGCCGCTCGCTGCGCCGCTCGTCCCAGACCCTGGATCCGGTGGCGCTGCTGGTCATGGACCTGGACCAGTTCAAGGAGATCAACGACGCGCTGGGCCACGACCACGGCGACCGGTTGCTCATCGAGCTGAGCCGACGCCTCCAGGACCTGCTGGGACCCACCGCCGAGGTGGTGGCCCGGCTGGGCGGCGACGAGTTCGCTGTGCTGCTGACCGACCCGGGCGACCTGGACACGGCCGGGCGGGCCGCGGCGGCCATCCGCGAGGCCCTGGAGCAGCCCTTCCACCTGGGCGGGATCAGCCTGCAGGTCAACGCCAGCATCGGCATCGCCGTCTACCCCGAGCACGCGGTGGACGGCGAGACGCTGGCCCGCCGAGCCGACGTGGCCATGTACACGGCCAAGCGCACCGGCGGCGGCGTGGCCGTCTACGCGCCCGAACACGACCAGTCGAGCATCCGTCGACTCTCGCTGCTGGGCGAGCTGCGTCGGGCCATCGCCGAGGACGAGCTGGTGCTGCACTTCCAGCCATCGGTCGATCTGGCCACCGGCGAGGTCCGCGGCCGCCGAGGCGCTGGTGCGCTGGATGCATCCCGTCCACGGCCTCATGCCGCCCAGCGAGTTCATCGAGCTGGCCGAGGTGTCGGGGTCGATCCAGGCCCTGACCCGCTGGGTCCTGGAACGGGCGGTGACCACCGTGCGGGCGTGGTTCGACCAGGACGTGTCGTTGCCAGTGGCGGTGAACCTCTCGGTGCGCAACCTCTACGACCTCGACCTGCCCGTGCTGGCTGGGTCAGCTCCTGGCCGACCACGGGGTCGATGCCGTCGATGCTCATCCTCGAGATCACCGAGAGCGTGCTGATGGACGACCCCACCTACGCCATGGAGGTGATGGGCAAGCTCAAGGCCCTCGGCGTGGCCACCAGCATCGACGACTTCGGGACGGGCTACTCGTCGCTGGCCTACCTGAAGAACCTGCCCATCGACGAGCTCAAGATCGACCGCTCGTTCGTGGGGACCATGGTCACCGACGAGCAGCGACCTGACCATCGTGCGGTCCATCATCGACCTCAGCCACAACCTCGGCCTGGACGTGGTGGCCGAGGGCGTGGAGGACGCCGAGACCCTGGCCCAGCTGGCCGAGATGGGCTGCGACCGGGCCCAGGGCTACTACCTGTCGCGGCCGGTGCCCTCCGACGAGCTGCTGGCCTGGCTGGCCTCCACCGACCACCGCGACGAGGTGCGGGCCGTGCTCAGCCAGGCGTCGGCACGGCGCTGGCGAGCGATCTGACTAGGTTCGCTCAGGCGCTGACGCCGTACTCCGCCAGCCAGGTGGGGCTGGGCGTGGTGCCCGCCGCGACCAGAGCGCAGCGGAGGCAGTAGGGCGGCTTGCCGCGCCCGTAGGAGTACACCAGGCAGGTGTCGCAGAAGGCCCCCAGGCAGGTGCGGCACACGCCGCTGGCACTGTCGTCGTGATGGGTTCGGCAACGATCCATCAGTGGTCTCCTGGTCGTCTGCCCACTCAGCGTGGCACACGCGTCACATCCGCCACATGGGGCAAATGGCTCAATTGAGGATCGGTACGATCGGTGCTATGACCGACCTGACCAGGACCACTGCTGATCTGCCCGCGGCCAAGGCCGCACTCGACGTGGCCCACGACGTGGTCGATCGCGCCACCCGCCAACTGGCGGCAGCGGCTCGATCGACGAGCACCAGGTGCTGGCCTACGACCTGGCCCACGCCGCGGCCGCGGTCGGCACGGGCCGGGCCATGCTGGCCTACGGCGAGCACGGTGAGCGTCGAGGCGGCCATGACGTGCGCCTTCGTCGCCGACGCGGTCGGCCGACCTGGCGGCCAAGGTCTACGGCCGCGAGGCAGAGCTGGGGCGTCGACGCTCGGCGCCCTCGACGAGGCCCGCGCCTTCGTGGCCGCCTTCCGCGACCCCGAGTTCCTGGCCTCGCTGGCCGGCCACGAGGGGCCGCGCCACCTCGACGCGCGACTTCGAGCTGGTGCAGGACACGTTCCGTCGCTTCGCCGAGGACAAGATCCGCCCGGTCGCCGAGCACGTGCATCGGCACAACGACGACATCCCCGATGAGATCGTCGACGGGCTGGCCGAGATGGGCGGGTTCGGCCTGTCCATCCCCGCCGAGTACGGCGGCTACAGCGAGGGCGGCGAGAGCGAGTACCTGGGCATGGTGGTGGCCACCGAGGAGCTGTCACGGGGCTCGCTCGGCGTCGGCGGCTCGCTGATCACCCGCCCCGAGATCCTGACCCGGGCGCTGCTGGCCGGCGGCACCGAGGAGCAGAAGCAGTCGTGGCTGCCCCGCCTGGCCACGGCCGAGGTGATGGCCGCGGTGGCCGTCACCGAGCCCGACTACGGCTCCGACGTGGCCGGCGTGAAGGTCACGGCCACGCCCGACCGACGGCGGCTGGCTGATCAACGGCGTGAAGACGTGGTGCACGTTCGGCGCCCGGGCCGACGTGCTGATGCTGCTGGCCCGCACCGACCCCGACCGCTCGAAGACCCATCGCGGGCCTGTCGATGTTCGTCGTGCCCAAAGCCCCGCGGCGACGGCCACGGCTTCGAGTTCACCCAGGAGCCCGGCGACGGCGGTGAGCCGGGGCGCCGGGTGGCGGGAAGATGGAGGGCCGGCCGATCGACACCATCGGCTACCGCGGCATGCACTCCTACGAGATCGCGTTCGACAACTGGTTCGTGGCCGCCGAGAACCAGGTCGGCCTCGAGGACGGGCTCGGGCCGCGGCTTCTACTACCAGATGGCCGGCTTCGAGAACGGCCGGCTGCAGACCGCGGCCCGGGCCGTCGGCGTCATGCAGGCCGCCTACGAGGAGGCCCGCCAGTACGCGGCCGACCGCGTCGGTGTTCGGCCAGCCCATCGGCGACTACCAGCTCACCCAGGCCAAGCTCGGCCGCATGGCGGTGCTCATCCAGGCCGCCCGCCAGTTCGCCTACGAGGTGGCCCAGCATGATGGGTCGGGGCGAGGGCCTGCTCGAGGCCTCGATGGTCAAGGCCTACGTGTGCAAGGCGGCCGAGTGGGTCACCCGCGAGGCCATGCAGATCCACGGCGGCTTCGGCTACGCCGAGGAGTACCCGGTGAGCCGCTACTTCGTCGACGCCCGGGTGCTGTCGATCTTCGAGGGCGCCGACGAGACCCTGTGCCTCAAGGTCATCGCCCGTCGCCTCGTGGATCGAGGCTCACGCGCGACAGTCAGATCGGCGGGGAGGCAGCTGGTCGTCGAGCAGGCGCTGGAACCGGGTGGGGTCGCCGTCGACGAAGGCGCGGCACAGGGGCAGGCCCTCGAGGTAGCAGGAGATGTAGGCCCGCCAGGTCGGGTCGGTCATGAACTGGACCATCTTGGCGGCCCGGTCCCGGCTCACCAGCCCCCAGCGCATGGCGTAGTCGATCACCGTCGGACTCATCCGCGCCGTCGGCGTGGAGCAGGAAGCCGACGTTGCCCCGGACGTGGTCGAGCGCCTCCCCCGCCACCGCCACCGCCGCCGCCACCTCGGCGTCGTAGCGGACGCCCAGCGGCCGCAGGTGCTCGGCCACCGACTGCCTCGGGACGCCGCCCATGACCACCTCGAGCCCCAGGTCGGCCAAGCCCTTCGGCCAGCAGGCACTGCGGGCGTGCCGACCGGGAAGATCGTCTCCTCCAGGTGGCCGTGGTCGCGCACCAGGCCGACCTCCTTGCGGGTGTGCTCGGTGTGGTGGCCCGGATAGGCCTCGTGGGCCACGAGGTGGGCGATGGAGGTGGACAGCACCGGCAGGTCGAGGTTGATGGCCACCCGGCTGCGCAGGTCGCCCAGGTAGTAGTTGAACCCCGACCACGGCTGGTCGGTCACCAGCTCCCAGTCGATGTGCTCGCCGTCGGGCAGGCCGAACAGGCGGTCGGTTCGCTCCCGCAGGTCGTCGGCCAGCGAGTCGATGACCGCCGGCAGCTTGGCCGGGTCGATGGCCTGGGCCTCGCGCCAGGCCACGAAGCGCTCCCCCAGCGGCCCGGCTCCGGGCAGGACCTGGTCGAGGCGGCGGTGGGCCGCCTCGAACTCGTCCTCGGGCCAGCGCTGCGGACGCACGCCGTAGCAGAGCTCGACCTCGTCGGCGTAGGCGATGTCCTCGCCGGCCAGCTTGCGGGCCGAGGTGTGCAGGCCCGACCGACGTGGGCCCGCAGCCAGCGTCGGCGGTCGGCCCCCAGCTCGGGCTCGCCCGGCCCCGCCGTCGAGGTCGACGATCAGCCGGGCCGCGTCGGCCACCAGGGCGGCCGGGCGGATGCGCCGGCTCGGCCGCCGACCCGCGCCGCCAGCTCGGGCGGCCCGTAGTAGGCGTCGATGAAGCCGTCGACGTGGCGGCCCAGCCGCAGAGCCCGAGCTCGATGTAGCGCTCGACCGGCGACAGTTCGGGCACCAGCGGCTGCTCAGTCCAGGTTGGTGTGCAGGAAGCCGACGGTCTGCACCCAGGCCCGGGCCGCGGCCTCGGCGTCGTACACCTCGGGCCGGGTGTCGTTGAAGAAGGCGTGGTCGACGCCGGGGTAGACCTCGAGGTCGGCCTCCTTGCCCAGCGAGTCCAGCTGCGCCTGCAGCGTCGTCGACCAGCTCGGGCGTGAAGAAGCCGTCCTCGGCCGGCGTAGTGGCCGAGCACCGGGCGCGTCGAGCCGCGAGTAGTCGGGCTGGGCGTCTGGCCACGGGATCAGCCCGTAGAACGGCACGGTGGCACCGATGGCGTCGGGCCGCAGGCAGGCCAGCACCAGGGCCAGTCCGCCGCCCATGCAGAAGCCGATCACGCCGACCTCGGTCGCCGGTCGACCGAGTCGAGCGCCCAGCAGGTGGTCGACGGCGCCGCTCATGTCCTTGCCGGCGGCTGCTCGATGTTCATGGCCATCATCAGCTTGCCGGCCTCGTCGGGCTCGGTGGTGGTCTGCGCCGTGGTAGAGGTCGGGAGCCAGCACGGTGAAGCCCTCGGCGGCCAGGCGATCGGCCACGTCGGTGATGTGGGGCACCAGGCCCCAGCACTCCTGGATCAGGATCACGCCGGGACCGGCACCGCTCGGCCGCGGGGGCCAGGTAGCCGCTGGCGCCGTGGCCGTTGCTCGGGAACTCGACGATCTCACCCATGGCGTCGCACCCTAGCGTCACGTCGATCAGTAGCGCCGGCGAGCTTGCGGTGGTCCCAGCTCACGACCTTCTCGGGCACGATCTCGATGCACACCCGCTTGGTGGCCAGCGCCTCGGCGATGGCCGGGATGTCGTCGGGGTTCTCGATCGGGATGTAGCGCTCGACCACGTTGGCGGCCACCGCCATCAGCGGCTCGCGGTCGTCGTGCACGATGGCCCGGCCCACGATCTCGACGCCCCGCAGCTCCTCGTAGACGTCGCCGTCCTCCACCAGCACCGTGATGCGCGGATCCCGGCGCAGGTTGAGCACCTTCTGGCTCTTGGAGAAGGTCTCGAAGGCCGGGTTGGCCGTCGAGGAAGCCGTACCACATGGCCACCAGGTGGATGTTGCCGTCGGGTCCGAACGAGGCGATGTTCATGGTCTGGCGCTCGTGCAGGAAGGCGTCGACCTCGTCGTCGGTCATGCGGATCAGCTCGCGTCTCGAAGGCATGCGCAGAACCTACCTGTTCAAAATACGTCGCCCTTGAAGAGCTCGGGGGCGACGGGGCAGTCGGTGCGGCGCAGGGCGTCGGCCACGGTCTCGACGCCGCCGTGGTCCGACGATCCGGTCGACAGGTCCAGCGGGACGAACTCGTCGTCGGCATCCCAGGGGTCGTCGGGCTCGACGCGAGCACGCAGGCCGTCCCACATGCGGCCCGGCAGCAGACGGCCCACCCCGGCCACCAGCCACACCGGGATGCCCGCGTGCGCGCGCCACCGCCGCGGCCGCCCGCGAGCCGCTGACGGCCAGGAACTCCGTCGGGTCCCACCGCAGTCGACTCGAGCAGCACCAGGCCGGCCGAGGCCACGGCCGCGCCCGAGGCCGGCCTGGGGCACGTCGGCTGGCCTCGACGTCGCACGCGCCAGAGCCGGCTGACGAAGCCCGACGCCTCGCCCCGGGTGTCGACCGCCAGCACCTCGACGTCGCCGCGCCGGGGCAACGCCTCGCTGATCTCGTCGGGCCAACCCAGCACGGTGACGGTGGCGTCGTCGGGCAAGGCGTGGGCCAACTCGGCCGCGGTGCGTGTCGGCCTGCATCTCCCCGGCCGCCTCCCAGATCTCCGACGGCGGCGTCGCCCGCGGTGAGCACGCGGGCGCAGAACCAGACCAGCGGGCCCGAGGTGGGCTGGCGCCAGACGATGCGCCGACAGGCCGTGACCAGCGCCCTGGGGATCGGAGCCGAAGCTCGACAGCGCCATGGCCGTCTCCTGCACCAGCAGCGCTCTGGGGCGCCCCAGAGGCCCGGGCGACGTACCGGAGCCGCTCGATGGGATGCATCGACTCGACGCTACCGGTCGTCCGGGACGATAGCCGACCCGGCGGGGATCTCGGCACCGATGCCGCGGTCAGTACGGCGAGCCGGGCCGCCAGATCATCAGGTAGAGCAGGACCAGCAGCGCCAGATGGATCATGCCGGTGAACATCGGCACTCGGCGGGCGGCCTCGGCGTCGCCCTCGGCCGCCTTCCGCTGCGCGGGCAGGATGCCGAAGATGAACAGCGCCACCTGGACGATCCACAGCAGCAGGGCGAAGCTGACCCAGCTCTGGCTGAAATCTCGAAGCCGCCTTGTCGCTCATGCCGACCATGGCCAGGCCGAAGAACCCGGCCAGCACCACCGCCGGGGTGGCGAAGCGCTGGAGGTAGAGTGAGCACCGCGGCGCCGGTCCCCTCGCCGCCGCTGCGGGCCAGCAGGGGCAGGAAGAACAACGGCGCGAACGCCACCAGCACCGACGAGATGTGCAGCAGCAACACGACCTGGTAGCCAGTGTCGTTGTCGGCGGCGAACAGCATGAGCGCCTCCTCGGGAGCGAGTGTGCTCTGCCGAAGGTACTCGCGCTACGTTCTCCGTCCGTGGCAACCGACGTCCCCGCCGATCTCGTCCTGTCCCCGATCGGGCGGGAGCCTCGCACGATCGCCGAGTGGACGACGATGTTCCACCTGGCCCTCGTGGTGCTCGATCCGTACACCTACGAGAGCTCGTGGATCCTCGACACCGCCACCCGGGTGCTGCGCAACTACGCCGGCGCCGACTGCCGGGTGGCCTTCCTGGTCACCGCCGACGAGGCCGACACCCGCACCTTCCTCGGTCCGCTGGTCGACGAGTTCCTGGTGCTTGTCGACCCCGACCGCTGGCCGCCAAGAGCTTCGGCCTCGAGCAGCTGCCGGCCTTCGTGCACATCAACCAGACGCCACGCGGTGGAGGCGAAGGCCGAGGGCTGGCACCCCGACGACTGGCGTGAGGTGGCCGAGAACCTGGCCACCCGCATGAGCTGGGCCCGGCCCGACCATCCCGGCCGCCGGCGACCCCACCCCCTTCGAAGGCTCACCGGCACTGGGCTAGCTCTAGATGATCCCGCCCTTGGTCATGGCGATGACGTCGAGCGCCTTGTCGAGCTCGGCCTCGGTCATGAGGCCCTCGGCCAGCACGAGCTCGCGGATCGACTTCGCCGGTCTTGACCGACGCCTTGATGATCTCGGCCGCCTTCTCGTAGCCGATGTAGGGGTTGAGCGACGTGCCGATCGACGGCGAGGACTCGGCGTAGGTCTTCAGCCGCGCTTCGTTGGCCGTGATGCCGTCGATGCAGGTGTCGGCGAAGACCACGCTCACGTTGGCCAGCAGCCGGATCGACTCCAGCAGGTTGCGGGCCATCATGGGCATGAAGACGTTGAGCTCGAAGGCGCCCTGGGTGCCGCCGAAGGCGACCGCCGCGTCGTTGCCGAACACCTGGGCGCCCACCTGGGTCACCGCTTCGGGGATCACCGGGTTGACCTTGCCGGGCATGATCGAGCTGCCGGGCTGGAGGTCGGGCAGGAAGATCTCGGACAGGCCGGTGCGCGGACCGCTGCCCATCCAGCGGAGGTCGTTGGCGATCTTGATCAGCGCCACGGCCAGCGTGCGCAGCTCGCCCGACGCCTCGACCAGCGCGTCCCGGGCGCTCTGGGCGGCGAAGTGGTCGCTCGGCCTCGGTCAGCGGGCAGCCCGTCGGTGCGGACCACCAGGCGGGCGATCACCTTGCGGGCGAACGTCTTGGGTGCGTTGATCCCCGTGCCCACCGCGGTGCCGCCGAGCGGCAGCTCGCCGACGCGGGGCAGCGTGTCCTCCAGTCGATCGATCGCCTGGTGGATCTGGCTGGCGTAGCCGCCGAACTCCTGGCCGAGCGTGACCGGGGTGGCGTCCATGAGGTGGGTGCGACCCGACTTGACCACCTTGGCGAACTCGCGCTGCTTGCGCCGCAGCGACGCCTCGAGGTGCTCGAGCGCGGGCAGGAGGTCGCGGGCGATCCCCTCGGTCACGGCCAGGTGGATGGCCGACGGGAACACGTCGTTGGAGGACTGCGAGGCGTTGACGTGATCGTTGGGGTGCACCGAGTCGATCGCACCCAGCCGTCTCGCTGGCCAGGGTGGCGATGACCTCGTTGGCGTTCATGTTCGACGACGTGCCCGACCCGGTCTGGTACACGTCGATCGGGAACTCGTCGTCCCAGCGGCCCTCGGCCACCTCGTCGGCCGCGGCGGCGATGGCCGCGGCGATGCGCTTGTCGACCTTGGGCACGTCCTTCAGGCCGGCGTTGACCGCGGCCGCCTCGGACTTGATCAGCGCCAGCGCCCGGATCAGTCGGGGCTCGATGGTCAGCCCGGAGATCGGGAAGTTCTCGACGGCCCGCTGGGTCTGGGCTGCGTACTTGGCCGTCAGCGGGCACCCGCACGTCGCCCATCGAGTCGTGCTCGATGCGAAAGGCGGGCAGGGCCTCGCCGGATTCGGTCGGAGGGCGCGGAGGAGGCGGCGGTCATGGGGCCGAAACTAGCCGCTGTCCGGCCTGGCGATTTCGCGTCGCACGGGCTTTCGCCCCCACTTATCCCGGCTGGTCGACACTGGATGGCACGCTTGCCGTTCCCGCGCCCACGAACGAGCCCACGTCATGAGCCACCACCCCGCCCGTCGAGCCCGCACCGTCACCGCGGTGGTCAGCGCGGCCGCCTTCGCCAGCATCGCCGGCGGCCTGGCGGTCACCCACGCCGGCCGCGTCGGACACCCATCGGGCCACCCCGTCGCACCACCCCCGACCTCGGTCCCGGCCACCGACCCGGGATCGACGCCCGATGTCGGGTCCGACAACAACGCCGCTCCCGACGGCGGCGGGTGGACCGCCACGCCCGCCCCGTCAGGTTCGCTCGGGGTCCCGCGGCCAGCCAACCATGGGCAGTCCGGTGCCAGCTGACATCCGCTTCCACGCCATGGGCACCCGGGCCCGCATCCTGGTGGTGGGCGAGCCCGCACGGCTTGGCCGAACGCCTGCGAGATCGTGTGGTCGACCTCGAGGCCCGCTGGAGCCGATTCGTGGAGACCAGCGAGATCAGCCGGCTCAATCGCGCCGCGGGCGCGGCCGTGCCGGTGTCAGGCGACACCCTCGAGCTGCTGGCCCACGCCATGGAGGGGTGGGATGCCACCTACGGCCTCTTCGATCCCACCATCCTGGGCGACCTCGAGCGGGCCGGCTACGACCAGAGCTTCGAGCGGGTCGGCGGTCACGACCCCGACACCGACGAGCTGAGCCGCCATCCGGCCGCGGCCGGCGCCTGGGCGGTTCCCGCCGCGCCCTCCCAGGTCGGGGCGGGTCCGGCCCGTCGGTCCTGGTTGGTGAGGGGATGTGGCGACCTCGAGCTCGACCACCAGGCCGGTACTGCCCGACTTCCGGCTGGGGTGGGCTTCGATCCCGGCGGCATCGGCAAGGGCTTCGCCGCCGACCTGGTGGCCGCCCAGGCCATGGACGCCGGTGCCGCCGGCGTGCTCGTCGACCTGGGCGGCGACCTGCGCGTCACCGGCGAGCCCCCGGAGCGCCATGGTTCGTGGCGCATCGGGGTCGACCACCCGCTGGGCGCGTCGATCTGGCCTCGGTGGAGCTCGACGACGGTGCGGTGGCCACCAGCACGCGAACCCGACGTCGATGGACCACCGCCGAGGGCGAGCAGCGCCACCACCTGATCGATCCGCTGCTCGGCCGCCCGGTCGACAGCGACGTGGTGTCGGCCACCGTGGTGGCGGCGCAGGGATGGCAGGCCGAGGTGCTGGCCAAGGCCGCCTTCATCGGCGGGCCGGTCCAGGGCCTGGGTCTGGTCCACACCCTCGGCGGCGCAGCGGTGGTGTTCACCGCTGACGGCGAGCTGTGCGAAGGGCCCGACTGGCACCGGTTCGCGGCCCGAGCCGCCTGAGCCGGCCATGAACGACAACCTGTGGTGGTACACCTCCCGGGCCGGTGGCCTGGTGGCCGCCGGGTTGCTGGCTGCCTCGGTCATCGCCGGTTTGGCGCTCACCACCGCTCCCCGCCGAGCCCGCCCCCGGTCGGCCTGGCGGCTCGACCTGCACCGGTTCCTGGGCGGCCTGGCCGTCATCTTCGTGGGCGTGCACCTGGCCGGCACGCTCTTCGACCACTTCGTGCCCTTCGGACTGACCGACGTGCTGGTGCCGCTGGCCTCGCACTGGAGCCCGGTCCCCGTGGCGCTCGGGGTGGTCTCGCTCTACCTCCTGGTGGCCGTGGAGATCACCTCGCTGCTGCGAGCGCGCATGCCGGCCCGGGTCTGGCGGGCCGTCCACTGGCTCAGCTTCCCGTTGTTCGCGCTGGTGCAGCTGCACCTGCTGCTGGCCGGCACGGATCGGCACACGCCTGCGGTCCTGTTGAGCGTGGCCGCCGTCGACGTGGTGGTGGCCGTGCTGCTGATCCGCCGGGGCCTGGTCAGCGAAGCTCGCTACGAGCGCCGGACGGCCTGACCCTCAGGCCGCTCAGGCCATGGCCACCAGGTCCAACAGGTCGTCGGTCCCAGTAGTCGAGGTCGCCCTCGGGCATGACCAGCACCCGATCTGGACGCAGGGCCTCGACGAACTCGCGGTCGTGGCTGACCATGACCATGCTGCCCGGCCACGCGCCCAGCGCTTCGGCGGTGGCCAGCCGGGAACCGGGATCCAAGTTGTTGGTGGGCTCGTCCAGAAGCAACAGGTTGTGGCGGCCGGCCACCAGTTGGGAGAGCACCAGCTTGGTCTTCTCCCCACCCGACAGGGTGCCGGCCGGACGGAACACGATGTCGCCGCCCAGGCCGAACATGCCGAGCAGGCCGCGCAGCTCGGTGTCGCCGACGGTGGCGTGGTCGCGCATCTGCTCGATCAGCGAACGGCTGGGATCGATCAGGTCGTGCTCCTGGGCGTAGTAACCGGCATCCACCTGGTGGCCGTAGCGCACCGACCCGGCGTCGGGCTCGTTCACCCCGGCCAGGATCCGCAGCAGGGAGGTCTTGCCCGCGCCATTGAGGCCCATCACCAGCAGGCGCTCGCCGCGCTCGACGGCGAAGGTCACCGAGTCGAACACGTCGACCGGCCCGTAGGAGCGGGCCAGGTCGTCGACCTCGAGCACGGTGCGCCCGGCGGTGGGCGGTTCGGGGAAGCGCACGTGGAGGTTGCGCCGCTTGGCCGGTCCCTCCGCCGCGGCGTCCGCCAGCTTGGCCACCCGACTGTCGAGCGACTTGGCCTGCCGGGCGCGCTTGGCCGTCTGGTGGCGCATGGAGTCGGCCAGGGTCGACAGGCGGGTGATCTCGGACTGCTCGCGCTCCACCTGCTTGGCCAGCTGGGCGTCGTCGCGATCCCGGCTGCGGCCAGGTACTGGCTGTAGGTGCCCTTGTACTCGGTCAGGCCGCCCACGTCCTCGTGGCCGTGTCGCTCGAGGTGCAGCACCCGGGTGATGGACTCGTCGAGTAGGTCGAGGTCATGGCTGATGACCAGCAGCGCGCCCCGGTAACGGCGCAGGAACTCGAGCAACCAGGACTTGGCGTCGGTGTCGAGGTGGTTGGTGGGCTCGTCGAGCAGCAGCACGTCGCTGCCGGCGAACAGGATGCGGGCCAGCTCGACCCGGCGGCGCTGGCCGCCGCTCAGCGCGCCCAGTGGCAGCTCCAGTCGTCCCTCGGCCAGGCCCAGACCGTCGGGCCAGGCGATGGGCCTCGCCCTCGGCCGCGTACCCGCCGTCGAGTCGAAAGCGCTCCTCAGCCCGGCTGTACCGCTCCACCGCCTGGTCGGTGGCCTGCTCCTCGACGGCCAGGCGGAACTTCTCCAGGCGGGCGGCGGCCTGATCCAGATCTCGGCCCGACAGGACGTGGCTGAGGGCGCTGGCCCGCTCGTCCACCTGGTCCATCCGGGGGTCCTGAGACAGGTACCCGAGGCCGCCGGTGACCTGCACCACCCCCCGGTAGGGATCGGCCTCGCCGGCCAGCACCCTCAGCAGCGACGTCTTGCCGGCTCCGTTGCGACCGGTGAGGCCCACCTTGTCGCCGGTGCGCACGGTGAAGCTGGCGTGCTCGAGCGTGAGCACGCCACCGACCTCGACCGAGAGCTCGCGCACCGACAGCATGGCTCCAGTCTGGCCGCTGGCGCCCGGACCACCGCATCGCGTTTCGACCCCCGTCCCAAATCCGTGGAGAAAGGCACCCCCAGGGTGTCGTTCTCCACGGATTTGGCCGAGGCGGGCGGCGGGCGGCGGGCGGCGGGCGGCGGGCGGGGTCAGTTGACCTGGCGCTCGTGGCCCTCCCAGTAAGGGGCGCGCAGCTTGTACTTCTGGAGCTTGCCGGTGGCGGTTCGAGCCAGCTCGTCGCGGAACTCGACCGAGGTCGGGCTCTTGAAGTGGGCCAGGGTCTCGCGGCAGTGGTCGATGAGCTGGCGCTCGGTGACCTCGGCGCCGGGGGCCACCACCACCAGGGCCTTGATGGTCTCACCCCACTTGTCGTCGGGCACCCCGATCACGGCCACCTCGGCCACCGCCGGGTGGCTGAACAGCCGGTCCTCGACCTCGATGGACGACACGTTCTCGCCGCCGGTGATGATCACGTCCTTCTTGCGGTCGGCGATGGTCAGATAGTTGCCGTCGTCGATGAACCCGCCGTCGCCGGTGTGGAACCAGCCTCCGTCGAGGGCGCCGGCGGTGGCGTCGGGATTGTCCCAGTAGCCCTCCAGCACCACGTTGGACCGGGCCAGCACCTCACCGGTGGGGTCGGTGCGCAGCGTCACGCCGAGGGCCGGTGTGCCGGCCCGACTCAGCTTGGAGGCCCGGGCCCCGGCCTCGAGCTCGTCCCACTCGGCCCGGCCGCGGTTGATGGTGAGCAGCGGCGCGGTCTCGGTCAGCCCGTAGATCTGGATGAACTCCCAGCCCAGTTCGGTCTCCACCCGTTCGATGGTGCGGGTGGGGGGCGGGGCACCGGCCACCACGATCCGGGTTCGCCCGGTGCCGGGGACAGGACCGTCCCAGGTGGCGGCGGCATCGAGGATGGCGGCCACCACGGCCGGGGCGCCGCACATGAGGGTCACGCCTTCTCGCTCCACCCGACGAAGGATCTCGGCCCCGTCGACCTTGCGCAGCACGATGTGGCGCACACCCATGGCGGTCACGGCGTAGGGCATGCCCCAGCCGTTGCAGTGGAACATGGGCAGCGTGTGCAGGTAGACGTCGCGGTCGCTCACCCCGGTGTGCCATCCGAAGGTGGCGGCGTTGACCCACAGGCTGCGATGGGTCATCTGCACGCCCTTGGGCCGGGCCGTGGTGCCGGAGGTGTAGTTGATGGTGGCGGTGGCGTCCTCGTCGGGCTCCCAGGGCTCGGGCTCCACGCCGAAGCGGTAGATCTGGTCGTCGTCGCGACCCAGGACGAACCGGTGGGTGACCTTGACGTCGGCCAGGTCCTCGTCGAGCTCAGGATCGACCAGCAGCACCGAGGCGCCGCAGTGGCCAACGATGAAGTCGATCTCGTCGGCCGAGAGCCGGAAGTTGATGGGTACGTAGACCCGGCCCCAGCCGCTGACGCCGTAGAAGCCGGCCAGCAGGCGCGCCGAGTTGTGCGACACGATGGCCACCCGTTCGCCCGGGGCCACCCCGAGCTCGTCGAGGCGGGCGGCCTGGGCCGCGGCCAGCTCGTGGAGCCGCCGGTAGGTCACGCCCTCGAGCGGGGCGGCCGGCTGATCCGGCTCGTCCACCACGGCGATGCGATCGCCGTAGACCAGGCGCGCCCGGTCGATGTGGTCGCGGATCGTCAGCGGCACCTTCACAGTGGCCTCCCCTGGTTCGCCGGCGCCGACCGGCGCACCGGGCCGACGTCAGGCCACTGATTTTGTCAGGATCTCGTCGAGCGCGCTCTCGGCGTCTTCCTCGCTCACGTCCATGGCCAGACGCAGCTCGGACACGAGCACGCGACGGGAGTTGACCAGCAGGCGCTTCTCGCCGGCCGACAGGTGCTTCTCCTGCTCGCGACGCGACAGGTTCCGCACCAGCTCGGCCACCTGGTAGATGTCGCCGGACTTGAGCTTCTCGACGTTGTTCTTGAAGCGGCGCGACCAGTTGGCCGGCTCACGCCCGCAGGGCTTGCCCAGCAGGGCGAACACCTCGTCGACCTCGTCGCGGTCGATGATGGCCCGCAGGCCGACCTCGTCTGCGTTGTCGATCGGCACCTTGAGGGTCAGATCGCCGAAGGCGATGCGCAACACGAAGCAATCGCGGCTCTCGCCGAAGGCCTCGACCTTCTCCTTGCGCTCGATCACCGCGGCCCCGTGGTGGGGATACGCGACCTTGTCGCCAACTTTGAACGGCACGGAATGCTCCCTCGGCGAGCTGTCGGGGAGCCCTCGCCGGCTGATCAGTCTACCGCGCCCAGGGCCCAAGCCGGTTTTCGGGGCGAAATCCGGCAGACTCGTGCCCATGACCCGCCTCGGCTACCAGATCCCCAACTTCACCTACCCCGGCGTGGATTCGGCCGGGCTGTTCGCGGCCGTGGCCGCCCAGGCGGCAGCCGCCGACCGATCCGGGTTCGACACCGTCCTGCTGATGGACCACTTCTACCAACTGCCCATGCTGGGCGAACCCGACGCCAACATGATGGAGTGCTACACGACCCTCGGCGCCCTGTCCCAGCACACCAGCACGGTGCGGCTCGGGGCCCTGGTCACGGGCAACACGTATCGGAGCCCGGCCCTGCTGGCCAAGATCGTGACCGCCCTCGACGTGGTGTCGGGCGGTCGGGCGCAGCTCGGCATCGGGGCCGGCTGGTTCGAGTTCGAGCACCAGTCCCTGGGCTTCGAGTTCGGCACCTTCACCGACCGCTTCGAGAAGCTCGAGGAGGCCCTCCAGATCATCCTGCCCATGCTCCGGGGTGAGCAGCCCACCTTCCAGGGCGACCGCTACCAGGTGACCGACGCCATCAACCACCCCGCCCCGGTGGGGCGGATCCCGGTGATGATCGGTGGTTCCGGCGAGAAGAAGACCTTGCGGATGGTGGCCCAGTACGCGGACGAGGCCAACTTCACGGCTCCGGTCGACGAGGTGCCCCGCAAGCTCGACGCCCTGGCCGCCCACTGCCAGCGCCTGGGTCGCGACCGCAGCGAGATCACCGTGTCCAAGCAGCTCAACGTGTGCATCGCCCCCACCCACGACGAGGCCTACGCCGAGGCGGTGGCCTTCCTGAAGGCCCGGGGCCTCGACTTCGAGGCCCTCGACGCGGACAGCCAGGCCGCCTTCCTGTCCGTGATCGTCATGGGTGACCCCGACGAGGTGGGCGAACAGCTCACCAAGGTCCTGGCCCTGGGCGTCGACGGCTTCACCTGCAACCTGCCGGCCAACGGCCACAACCCCGAACGGGTGGAGCTGCTGGGCCGCACGGCCCGAGCCGTGCTGGGGGCGTAGCCCGTTCAGGGATGCCCGTGATGGCGACGCATGGGCGGCACCGTCGTGGGCGGCTGGCGCCGAGGCGGGAGCTCGTCGAGCAGCAGGGTCGTGGCCCGCGTCACCTCGGCCACCGCCCGCTCGAACGGCTCGGCCAGGTGGGCCGACGGCTCGCGCACCCCGCTCACCTTGCGCACGTACTGACGGGCCGCGGCCTCGATCTCCTCGGGGGTGGCGGCTGGTTCCAGCCCACGCAGGATGGTGATGTTGCGGCACATGGTGAGTTCCCTTCTCCGTTCGGCTTCCCCGAATGCTACGGGGGTCCGAGCAGAGACGGACTGGTCACGTAGCCGCCGGCCGCCTGGATGGACCGGCTCCAGGCCGCCAGCGTCTCCACCAGCTCGTCGAGCTGGTCGCCCAGGGCCTCGACCACGGGGCGGAGCTGCAGGTCGGTGGCGACCTCCACCGCTTCGCGAGCGGCTCGGCCCGAATCAGTGAAGGCGCCGTCGGCCACCAGGCCACGGCCGGCCAGGCGATCGAGGGCATCGTCGAGCTCGTCGTCACTCCAGGCCCGGCTGCGCACGTAGGTCTTCAGCGGGATGCCGATGAACAGCTCGGTCAGCAGCCCGATCTCGGTGGCGTCGAAGCCAGCCGAGATCCAGGCGCCGATGTGGGAGTCGCCCCGGTACTCGCGCAGGCGGTCCCCGGCCCGGAACAGGTCCCCCAACGGATCTCCGGGCAGCCCCTGGGCCAGTACGCCGGCGTAGAGCGATCGACCCTCGGGGCGCAGGTGCTCTCCCGCCTCCAACAACAGCTCGGTGGCCCGCTCCACGCCGTCGGGATGCTCGCCCAGGATCCGGGCCAGCTGGGCGGTGGCCCCGCCCAGGCGCGCCTCAGCGATGGTGGGCGCGTCGGTCAGGCTCCACCCCCGCTCGACACAGGGCACCACCACCGCCGGGTTGAACACACCGAAGGTGGCCGCCACCACCTGGCCGGGCACCTGACCCAGAGCGGAGCCCCGGCTGGTGAAGTAGGCGATCCCGTCGGGCATGGCCACGCCCTGGCGCGCCCCCGGACTGGGACCGAACCCCAGGGCCTCGTAGGCCTGGTGGCACTCGGGGCTGAAGTACACCTGACCCACCACCGGCTCCAGGGCCGCCGCCAGCCGTCGGGCACCATGGCTCACCTCGTCGTCGCGCATGGCGCGGACTCTACGGCGCTCCGAGCGCGTGGGTCATCACGTCGATCAACTCGTCGATCTGACGTCGCGACGACCAGGCACTGACGGCCACCGCCGAGCCGTGGAAGGTGCCGGCGAACTGGTGCATCTCGACGGGCACCCCCGCCTCCAGCATGGCCATCCCATAGCGCAGCCCCTCGTCCCGCAACGGGTCGAACTCCATGGTGGAGATGTAGGCCCGGGGCAGTCCGGACAGGTCGGTGGCACGGGCCGGCGCGGCGTAGGGCGAGACCTCGCCGTGGTCGGCTCCGGCATCGAGGCCCAGGTAGTACTGCCAGCTCAGCTCGGCGTTGCCGCGGTGCCACATGGGGGTGTCGTCGAAGGCGGCCATGCTGGGGGTGTCCAGGCGATCGTCCAACTCGGGGATGCCCAGGAACTGGAAGCACAGGGACGGCCCGCCCCGATCCCGGGTCAGCAAGGCCAGCGCCGCGGCCAGACCGCCACCTGCGCTCATCCCGAACACGGCCAGCCGGTCCGGATCGACGCCCAGCTCGGCGGCATGGTCGTGGAACCAGACCAGGGCGGCGTAGCAATCGTCCAGCCCGGCCGGGAACGGATGCTCGGGTGCCAGTCGGTAGTCCACCGACACGACGACGGCCCCGATGAAGCCGACCAGCATCAGGGCCAGCCCCATGTCGGCATCCAGGTCGCCGGTCACGAAGCCGCCACCGTGGATGCTCAGCACCCCGCCCACCGTGGCGTTCTGGCCCTCGGGTCGGTAGATGCGTACGGCCACGTCGGGATGGCCTGGTGCGCCCGGCACGGTTCGGTCCTCGATGATCACACCGCTGGTGTCGAGGTGGTCGAGCATGGGGCGGTACAGCGCAGCCATGGCCAGACGGCTGGCGGCCACGTCGTCGATGACCGAGTGCTCGATGGCGTTGGCCGTGTCGACCAGATCGGGATCGAAGGCATGGCGGGAGGTGGGCTCGGGCATGGGTGGCTCGCTCGGGTCGGCGGGGCGGGTCGTCCGGCCGAGTCGTCGGCCAGGTCGACCGATCGTGACACACCGGGACCGGCCCTACGCTGGTGGACGTGGACGATCCCGTGATCCAGACCGTGCCCCTCGGCTTCCAGTGGCCGACCGTCGATCCCTTCCTGTTCTGCGTGCACCACCTCGACGCCTATCCGGCCGGAAACGACCGCCTCGGCCCCGCGGCCCCGCTGGACGGTCGCGACCTGGGCCAGGACTTCGCCGGCATCGACGGATGGCGGATGTACCACGGCCAGGTGGTCCCGGGGTTCCCCCGGCACCCCCATCGAGGGTTCGAGACGGTCACGTTCGTCCGGCAGGGATTGATCGACCACGCCGACTCGTTGGGCGCCACCGCCCGGTTCGGCCGGGGCGACGTGCAATGGCTGACCGCCGGTGGCGGCATCGAGCACTGCGAGATGTTCCCGCTGGTCGATCGTGGCGGCCCCAACCCAGTCGAGCTCTTCCAGATCTGGCTGAACCTCCCGGCCACCGACAAGATGGTCGAACCCCACTTCACCATGCTGTGGGACGGCGACATCCCCCGCCATGTGGCCGTCGACGCTGCCGGGGCCACGACCGTGGTCACCGTCATCGCCGGGTCGCTCGCCGGGCTCACCCCGCCCGCTCCCCCACCTCACTCGTGGGCGTCGCGACCCGACAGCGAGCTGGCCATCTGGCACCTGCGACTCGAGCCAGGAGCCACCTGGGAGCTGCCTCCGACCGAACATGACGACGTGGTGCGCACGCTCTACGTGTTCGAAGGGGCGCTCGAGGTGGGAGGCCACCGGCTGGCGGCCGACACCGGGGCCCTGCTGCGCACCGACCAGCCGGTGCCCATCCACGCGGCGCCGAGCCCCGATGCCGATGGCGGGGTCACCGCCACCGAGCAGGCCACCGAGTGCCTCGTCCTGGCCGCCCGACCCATCGGGGAGCCGGTGGCGCAATACGGCCCCTTCGTCATGAACAGCGACGAGGAGATCCGCCAGGCCTTCGACGACTACCGCCGAACCGAGTTCGGCGGCTGGCCCTGGCCGGTCGACGATCCGGTGCACGACGCCGCCCAGGCCCGCTTCGCCCGCCATGGCGACGGACGGACGGAGTCGGCCCGTGACCACGCCGACGTCGCGGTCTGATCGTGGAGCCGTTGTCGGCCAACGCCTGTCGCGCCCTGGGAGGTCTGCTGGAGAAGCAGATCACCGTGCCCTCCACCTATCCGCTCACGCTCAACGCGGCGGTGGCCGCCTGCAACCAGACCACCGGGCGCGACCCGGTGATGGCGCTGTCCGAAGGTGAGGTGGAGGTGGCGCTGGACGAGTTGCGCCAGCTGGGACTGGTGCGGCTGGTCCACCCGAGCCACGGTGCCCGCACGGTGAAGTACCGCCAGGTGGCCGACGAGGCCCTGGGGCTGGACGCACCGGGTCGGGCCGTGCTCACGGTGCTGTTG
The DNA here is from genome assembly GCA_963740985.1 of uncultured Microthrixaceae bacterium. Classification (GTDB taxonomy): domain Bacteria; phylum Actinomycetota; class Acidimicrobiia; order Acidimicrobiales; family Acidimicrobilacustridaceae; genus UBA4742. Next base: position 4,409,502 of record CAVUGJ010000002.1, on the reverse strand, counting down.
CTGCGGGGCGCCCAGACGCCGGGCGAGCTGCGGTCCCGCAGCGAACGCCTGCACCCGTTCGAGCTGGTGGACGAGGTCGACCACCTGCTCGAGCGTCTGGCTGGGCGCCCCGAGCCGCTGGCCGTGGCCCGCTCACGCCGACCGGGACAGAAGGAGGTTCGCTGGGTCCACCTGCTCGACGGCGGACCTGGTCCCGAGGCCGCCATCGGCGCGGAACCCGGGGCGCCGCGTCGCTCCCCGACGCCGCCCGAGCCCGTGCCCGTGCCCGTCGAGGTGGCCGCCCTGGCCGCGTTCGTCGGGGTGTGGGTGGGTCGAGGCGACGGGCGGTACCCGACCATCTCGCCGTTCGGCTACGCCGAGGAGATCGAGCTGCGACCGGTGCCGGGCAAGCCCCTGCTGGCCTACCGTTCGGCCACCCGCGCCGCCGACGACGGGCGGACCCTGCACGGCGAGTCCGGGTTCTGGCGCCTGGTGGGACCGGACTTGGTGGAGCTGGTGGTGGCCCAGGGCGCCGGACTGGTCGAGATCGGTGAGGGCGTCCTGGACGCGGGCCACGACGGCGCGGAGGCGGCCGAGGTGATGGTGTCGGGCACGGTCTCGGGGAGCTCGACGGCCAAGGAGGTCACCGCCACCGAACGTCGCTACCGGGTCGAGTCGGGTCGGCTCACCTACGAGGTGGCCATGGCCGCGGTCGGCCAACCCCTCCAGCACCACCTGCGCGGTGAGCTGACCCGACGCTGACCGGTGTCGGGCCAGCGTCGGGTCAGGGACTGAGCTCGAAGCCTTCGCGCTGGGCCAGCTCGGCCACCGCCAGCCAGTCCTGCTCATGTTCGGAGGGACCGCTCAGCGACGGCTGGGCCGGGATCGAGGCCGCGCTGGGCACCACGTACTGCGGGGCCGAAAGATCGGGGGGCGTGCGCAGGTCGAGGGCATAGAGGAGGTTGCGGGCGAACTTGTCTCGCTGGGTGAGCGGGGCCAGGCCGAACCGCCATTCGATCAGGGCCAGGATCGAGCTGTGGTCGTAGAGGTAGTGGTCGACCGTCCCGCGCCGGGCGTACGGGCTGATCACGAAGGTCGGCACGCGGAAGCCACGGAGGGCGTGGGCGGGATCGTTGTCGGGCGCGGTGTTGACGTTCACATGGTCGAAGAACCCGCCCCACTCGTCGTAGGTGATGACCAGGACGGTGTGGGCCCAGCCGGGACCGTTGGTGATGGCGGTGTAGATGTCGTTGAGGAAGGCCTGGCCGACCCGGATGTCGCAGAAGGGATGGTCATCGCCGGCCGTACCGGTGGACTCTCCGATGAAGCGCGGGTCGATGTAGCTGACCGAGGGCAGGCTCCCGCCCGCGCAGTCCGACAGGAACGTCGAGTACGGCTTGGTGATGGGGATGAGCCGCGATCCGAACAGGCCGGTGAGGGGCGCGTCGGAGAAGTAGTACTTGGCCGACACGCCGGCGGCGATGAGCGAGTCCCAGATGGTCGGCAGGTCCGAGATGACACTCGTGTTGCTGATGCGGTCGGTCTGGGCCGTGTGCATGTACATGCGGTTGGGGAAGGTGGGCCCCATGATCGAGGCGTGGAAGGCGTCGCAGGTGACCCAGTCCGGAGCCATCTGGCGGTAGAAGTCGAGGTCGTCGCCGGTGTAGTAGCCGATGGGGAACACGTCATCGGTTCCCGCCTTGAGGAAGCCGTCGAGTTTCCCGTGGTTCCACTGGATCCGCCCACCCCCGTAGGAGTGGTCGGGATCGCCATACTGCAGACCCTGGAACGTGTCCAGGTGCCAGGTGTCGTGGGACACGCCTTCGTGATCGATGAACGAGAGCCCGGACTGGACGCCGTTCGAGCCGGGCAACCAACCCATCATGTGGTCGAAGGACCGGTTCTCCATCATGACCACGACGATGTGGTCGATCCCGCTCTGGCCGGGTGAGACCCGCACGTTGGGAGGGGTGGCCGGGCCCAGGGCGGCGGCCCGGCCCACCCCGGTGGCGCCGACGGCCAGGGCGCCGGCCCCCACCGCGGCCGCGCCCAGCACGGCTCGACGGCTGATGGTGCCCGGTCGGTCGGTGCTCGCCTCGGACTGGCCCGCGTCGGGCGTGGAGTCGGGCGTGGAGTCATCGGTCATGTGGTTCCCCCTAGGTGACGGGTGTTGGTCCCCCTGCGGCGCCACCCTATGCACACAAACCCTCATGGGCTCGTCGACCCATGCCGATAAGTCCAGAGTGGAGATCGAGGGAGATCCGGTGATGCCCAGGCGCGGTCGACCGACCGACCTCGGCCAGGCCCATGGCAACGGCCAGACCGGGTTCGCCCGCGATCAGGTCCTGCGGGAGGCCACGCTCCTGGGCGTGTGCCCCGAGGATCGCGCCCGGGTGGAGACGCTGGCCCGCTTCGCCTTCGCCAGCCCCGGCTTCCGGGCGGTCACGCCCGTGTCGCTCGGCCAGGACAAGTCGCGCCAGGTGCTCTTCGAGGTGCGCCACACCCCGGAGGGACCGGTGGCCCGGCGGATCGACGGCAGCGGCCTGGCCGCCGACGGATCCGATGCCTCGGCGCGCAGCGGCAGCGCCCCCCGATCGGGCCGCGACGGTCTGGAGAGCGCCCGCCGACGGGCGGTCGACACCGACCCGGCCGCGCAGCTGGCCTCGATGCTGGCCGACGCCGGCGCCCACAGCCCGGCGCTGATGGCCACCTTCGGCGCCACCGGTCGCCAGATGTTGTGGGCGAACGAGAGCCTGCGCCGTCAGCTCCAGGTCCCGGCCTGGGCCGCACCACCCCTCATCGAGCTGCTCGACGACTCCTCACAGGGCCACTTCGTGGTCAAGGTGCTGCCCTGCCTGCTGCGCCAGGGCTGGTGGCAGGGTCGGCTCACCATGGAAGGACCGGATGTCGACGCCGTGCCGGTCCTGGCCTCACTGGTGGCCCAACACAGCTCGGCCGGGGCCCGAACCGCCCTGGTGCTGTCGGCCCAGGTGCTCGACGCCACCCCGCCCGCCCCGGTCCAGCGCAGCGCCGAGGAGCACTTCGCCGCGCTGGTCGAACATGTCAGCGACCTCATCGCCGTCATCGAGCCGGGTGGCAACATCCGTTATGCCAGCCCGGCCGCGGCCACCATGTTGGGCCACGAGCCCGGCGACCTGGCTGGGGTGGCCCTGGTCGACCTACTCCATCCGGACGACGCCTTGGGCGGGATCGAGGAGCTGGTCCAGATCGACCCCAACGACGGCACCGGGGTGCCCACCGGCCTTCGCCTGCGGGCCGCGGACGGGACCTGGCGCTCCATCGAGGCCGTCATCACCGACCTCACGGCCAACCCGGCCATCCGGGGCTACGTGCTCAACGGCCGCGACACCACCGAGCGCGTGCGGGCCTACGAGATGCTCAGCCGCCTGGCCTACACCGACCAGGACACCGGCCTGCCCAACCGGCTGCGGCTCCTGGATCGCATCACCACCCTGCTCGAGGATCCCGCCCGCACCCGGCCGCTGGCCGTGCTGGTGGTCGACCTCGACGAGTTCCGCGCCGTCAACGCCACCCACGGCCCGCACCTGGGCGACGCCCTGCTGGCCGAGATCGCCCATCGCCTGGTGGAGGGTGCCGGCGCCGATGCGGTGGTGGCCCGCCTGCGCAGCGTCGAGTTCGCCGTGACCCTGCCCGACGTGCGGGAGGCCAACGTGGCCGAGCGGGCGGCCGACGCCCTGCGGGTCATCGTGGCCCGACCGTTCAGCTTCGAGGGCCAGACCACTCGGGTCACCGCCAGCATCGGCATCGCCGTGGGCTCGGGCCGGGTCGAGGCCGACGAGCTGTTGCGCCAGGCCGGTCAGGCGGCCACCGAGGCCAAGCGCAATGGCGGCAATCGCATCGCGGTGTGGGGCGAGGAGACGGCTCGGCGCGAGAAGCGACGCCTGGTGGTGGAGGAGCGGCTCCAACGGGTGTTGTTCGAAGGGGGCCTGCGGGTCGACTACCAGCCGATCGTGGCTCTCGACGGCGGCGCCCTGGTCGGAGCCGAAGCGCTTCTACGGGTCCGGGATCACGACGACGAGGTGCTCAACCCGGCCGAGTTCGTGGAGGCGGCCGAGTCCGCCGGCCTGCTGGCTCGCCTGGGTCTCCAGATGCTTGAAGCCACCTGTGACCAGCTATCGCGCTGGGACGCCCAGCTGCGCAGCCGTGCCCCCGACCACGTGTGTGTGAACGTCTCGCCCCGCCAGCTGCTCGACCCCGGTCTGGCCACCCAGGTGGTGGCGGCCCTGGAGGCCACCGCGCTGGATCCGGGCCGGCTGTGGTTGGAGGTGACCGAGAGCACGCTGCTGGACCACAGCGACGAGTTGGGCCATCGCATCGCCTTCCTGCGCGATCTCGGCGTGCAGGTCGGGCTCGACGAGTTCGGCGCTGGCTACTCCACGCTGAACTACCTCAAGCGGTTCCCCCTGGACTTCGTGAAGATCGACCGCACCCTGGTCAGCGGGCTGGATCGCGACTCGCGGGACACGGCCATCGTCCGAGCCACCATCGAGCTCGCCCATGGCCTGGGCCTCACCGTGGTGGCGGTCGGGGTCGAGACCCGCGCCCAGCTCGAGACGTTGGCGCAGCTGGGCTGCGATCACGCTCAGGGCTACCTCTTCTCGGCGCCGGTCTCCCCGGACACCCTGCTGGTGAGCCTCGAGCACGTCTGGCAGACCGAGGTGTTCGAGAACCGGCCCGTCAACCTCGTCTGAACGACCTGACGTTCAGTCTTCTCTGAACGACCGGACGTTCAGTCGGGCCCGAGGCGCTGCTCGGCGTCGCGGATCTGGGCCCGCATCATGCGCCCGGCCCGCAACCGGCGGAAGCCGACGAACACGGTGCCGAAGCTGATGATGAAGAACCCACCGGGGGCCAGAGCCATGGTTCCGAGGGTGATGAGCAGGCCGAGCGCCAACAGGGCGTAGCCGGAGGTGACATAGGAGTTGGCCCGGCTCCGGGCCGCGTCGAGCCGGGCCAGGTCGGCCGAGCGGGCCCAACTGGGTTGGTTGCCGCCGGAGCCGGGCCCGGGGCCGCGGCCCGATTGGCGACCGGGGTCATCATGGTCGCCGTGCCCGTTGGTTCCGGGAGCCCACGCGCCCGTCGGTTCGGGCGCGGCCCAGCCGGCGGCCACATCGTCGCCCGCACCGGGCCCTCCCAGCGGTCCGGGCGCGGCGAAAGGCCCCGCGGTCGGTGACGGTGGCGCCGATCCAGGGGATGGCCCGAGCGTCAGGTCGGCGCGGGCCGCCATCCGGAATCGATTGGCGTCGGCATCGGACAGAACATCGGTCGCCGACGCGACGCGGATGGCCAGGCGACTGCACAGCTCGACCGCGGCCTGATCGGTGAGGGCGAACTCCTCAGCCAACTCGTGCAGCCTCATCCGGAGAGCCTACGCTCAGCGCGCCGTCCAGCCGCCGTCGACGGCCAGCGTCTGGCCGGTCATGAACGAGCTGGCGTCGCTGGACAGGTAGACCAGCACACCGTCGAGCTCGTCGAGTTGGCCCGGACGTCCCATCGGGGTGTTGCGGCGGATGTAGGCCATCGAGCTGGCGTCGTTCCACATCTCGTCGGTCATCTCGGTCTCGAACCAGCCGGGAGCGATGGCGTTCACCCGCACACCTCGGCGAGCCCATTCGGCACCCATCTGGCGGGTCAGGTTGACCACCGCGCCCTTCGACGCCGTGTAACTGGCCTGCTTGATGGGGGCGGCGGCCACCAGCCCCAGGACGGAGGCGATGTTGACGATCGAGCCCCGGCCCTGATCGAGCATGTGGCGCCCCACCAGCTGGCTCAGCCCGAACAGGGCATGGAGGTTCACGTCCACCACCTGGCGGAACTGGTCCATGGGCTCGTCCTCGGCGGCCATGGGCATGCTCACCCCGGCGTTGTTCACGAGCACGTCGATGCGGCCGTCGAGCTCGAGGGCCCGATCGACCAGCCGCTGGCGGGCATCGTCGTCGGTGACGTCGGCGGGTACGGCCACCGAGCCCGGTAGCTCGGCCACCAGCTCGTCGAGCCGGTCGGCCCGGCGAGCGGCCACCACCACCCGGGCGCCGACCCCGTGGAGCACGGCGGCGAATCGCCGTCCCAGCCCGCTGGAGGCACCGGTGACGATGGCCACGCGGCCATCGAGTCGAAACGCAGCCAGCGGGTCAGTCGGATCCGAGGATGCGGGGTCGCTCACAGCTCGAATCTAGGCGCCGGGCACGGCACGGCTCACCGGAATATCGCCTTGTTCGATAGCTTTTCATATCCTATGATGACAGGGCACGGCGGCGGACCCCGCCTGCAGGCGGCACAGGCGGAGGCAGGACCGACGCTGAGCACCCCATCTTCGTGGCTCCGCCACGAGCGGCTGATCATCCCCCCTGACGGCCGCTGCGGGTGCGGCGTCGGCACCTCTGCCTGTGCCGCCGCCCGGGCAAACCACACCTTGTTTCTACCCATTTCCGCCCTTATGCTCCGGATCGGAGGCCCGGCGGGGCCCCAGAGCGGCGTTGGAAACCGGCGGAAGGTGGCACCCTTGAAGGTGCAGCGCAACCTGTGGCGATACAAGACCTCCTGGCGGACGGCGTTCGCAGTCGTGCTCGTAGCGAGCGCGCTGCTCGCAGTCGGCTGCGCCGGAACGACCCACTCCGCTGAACAACCCAGAAGCTCAATCCCGACGAGCGCTGCGCGACCAGCCACCACTTTCGATGACCCGAGGATCGCGGCGGTAGCCGCCTATAGGCAGTACTGGAAGCTCTGGCTTGAGGACAATGATCCGCCAAACCCGGATGATCCCCGTCTAGGCGCCTATGAAGCCGGCGCCGCCCTTGAGAATGACAGGCGAATCATCGGACAGAACAAGGCGAGCGGAGTCGAGATACAGCTGCCGAAGAACCCGCAATACGCCCACCACCCCGTGGCTGCTCTCAGCGCCGACCACCAGCGCATCACGATCACAGACTGCGCGCTCGATGATGGTCTCCTCGTGAACGCGACAACTGGATCGGTTGTCAATGGGCAGGTCGAAACCCAGCTCTGGTCCGCCAACCTGATCGTGGTCGACGGCGCGTGGAAGGTCACCGAGGCGCGCATCGTCGAGAAGTGGGCGGGTGTTCGAGCGTGCTAAGGCAACTTGTCCGCCTCGCCGTGCTCTGCCTAGTTGCTCTCGCCTCTATCCAGGGGCGCGCGTCCGCGTCGGTCAACGATCCACGGCCGACACCTGACCCTGGCGCGGGTGAGACCGACGGATCGCCGGTGGCGATCGTGGTGGAGGGTCCGACCGGGCCGATCCACACGATCTCGCATCCGGGGCCCGGGCGGTCCGGCCGATGGATCTGCCACTACTACGCGGGTGGTGGCTCCGGCCTCGGCTCCACCACCGATGGCGTGGCGCCGATCAGCCCTGAGGTCGGGCAGCTCGTGCTGCTGCAGTGCGTCGATGATGCAGGCGCCATCGTGTTCCAGCGCGTCTTCGTCTTCGATCCAGCCGATCCCCTGCCGGGGCTCGACGACCCGGCCCAAGCCGCGGCGCAGGCGCTGTCCGCCCTGGCGCTGCCCGACCCGGCCATCTCGGCCAGCCCACCGCTGGGCAGTCCCCAGCTCGTCGGCGTCCCCACCTGGCTGTGGCTGACCGACTGGACCATCCGCCACGCCACCGCCGCCCTCGACGGCGTCACGGCCACGGTGACGGCCACCCCCGTGCGCACGACCTGGTCGGCCACCCCATCGGGATCCCACGTGACCTGCGACGGCGCCGGCGTCCCCTACGACCCGGCTCGGGCTCCCGACGCCCAAGCCAGCACCTGCACCATGTTGTTCGAGACGGCGGGCAACCAGCAGCTCACGGCCACCGTCACCTACGCCATCACCTGGTCGGCCAGCACCGGCGACGGCGGCCAGCTCGATCCGCTGACCCGCACCGCCGCCGAGGCCGTGGTCGTCGACCAGGCCCAGGCCCTCATCAACTGACCCGAGCGATCGACTGACCGCGCGACGCTCAGGCGGTCCGGTCGGTGGTCGGGATCCAGGCTCGGTACATGCCCAGCATCCCGTCGGTGGCCTGCTCGACGAACTCGTCGTCCCGAGCGGGATCACCCACCTCCAGCCAGGCCAGCACGCTGTCGTTGATGTAGCCGATGAGGGTCCGCGTGGCCCAGCGGCGCAGGCCCGGATCAGGCAGTTGCGGGCCCAGCATCTGGTCGGCCAGCTCCACCTGGACGGCGCGCACGTCTTCGCCGAACGCCGCGAACTGCGGTTCACGGGCCGCGTACTCGAACAGCAGCCGATAGCCATCGGGCTGCTCGCGGGCCACGGTGAGCAGGGCCCGGAACACGAACCCGTGCTCACGGCTGCGCACGCCGGTCTGCCACTCCTCGGCCAGGCGCTCGGTGACTGCGGTCAGCACGGCCCGGTACAGCTCCTCCTTCGACTCGAAGTGGCGGTAGACGATCAGGCGGGTGATGCCGGCCTCGACGGCCACGTCCTCCATGGAGGTGGCCGCGTAGCCCCCGCGGGCGAAGGCGGCGGCCGCGGCCCCCAGGATCTGGGCCTGGCGCTCGTCGCGGCGCAGCAGCCGCCGGGTCGTGTTCTCGGTCACACCGCCATCTTCTCCCTTGCCAAGTGTATACGCAAGCGTTTACACTTCGAGGACCGGTCGAACTGACGTGGGGGAACCCGACATGACCACCGACCAAGTCACCTTCACCGAAGCCGAGCTGCTGGCCAGCCACGACTACGTCGAGCCGCTGGTCGTCGCCGGGGTCCGCTGCCACGGCGGCTTCGACGACCACCGGGCGCCTACGTGTCGCCGCGCACGGCCAACCGCTGGCCGGCCATCGAGGCCTGGGAGGCCCAGCGCGTCGAGCAGTTCGACACCCCCCTGCTCGACGTCCCGCTCGAGACCTGGCCCGAGAGCTTCCCCAACGTGGCCCAGACCAAGCTGCTGCTGCGCCACGGGGTGACCGAACCGACGGTCGGCGAGCTCACCCGCATCGGCACCGTCGAGGGCTTCGGCGCCATGCTGCGCAACCTGCCCATGCCCGACACCGCCCGCTCGTTCGACGAGGACATCCGGCGGCACCGCCATCGAGCACCTGGGCCGCGGCCTGTTCGAAGCCCACGCCCGCGACGAGGCCGGCTTCGAGGACGAGGCCGGGCACGATCGCATGTGGTTCGTGGCCCGCGACATCGCCTTCGAGAACCCGGTCACCGACGACGTGACGGCCCGCCATGCTCACCCGCATGGGCATCGACCCGACCCCCAAGACGGCCGAGCAGCTCATCGCGCTTCGCAACGCGGCCATGGCCACGCGGGCGCTGCCCGACGACATCGACTTCACCCTGGAGATGGTGGTGGGTCGCATGATCGGCCTGCTGCTGATCGAGATCTCCGCCTTCCACGGCTTCCAGTGGGCCGAAGCCGTGCTGTCCGACGACCGACCTGGTGGCCGGCGAGGGTGACGCGGCCCGCATCATCTCCTACGTGCGGGCCGACGAGACGCCCCATGTGGCCTACCTGCGCACCGCGCTCTCCGAGATGCGCGACCGCACCTGGGTGGGCGAGGACGGCCAGCAGCACAAGGGCAACGAGATGATCTCTCTCTTGTGGGACCGGGCCCTCGAGGCCTCGCTCCTGCTCCGGCGTCCCGAGCGCCTCCAGTTCATGATGGGCGAGATCGAGCGCGCCGTCGCCGGTCGGCGCGACGCCGACGACCTGATCGAGGAGATGCTCAGCCTCGGCTCGGTGGTGCGCGACGCCGACGGCCAGATGATCGACACCGACCGGTGACCACCGCCTCGGCTGACCAGCCAGGCGGCAACGCCAGCAGGGGGACAGCGTGAAGTTCGGCATCTTCTACGAGCACCAGCTGCCGCGGCCGTGGGCCGAAGGCGACGAGCAGCCAGCTCATCCACGACGCCCTCGACCAGATCGAGCTGGCCGACAAGCTCGGCATCGACTACGTGTGGGAGGTCGAGCACCACTTCCTCGAGGAGTACAGCCACTCCAGCGCGCCCGAGGTGTTCCTGGCCGCGGCCAGCCAGCGCACGTCGCGCATCCGCCTCGGCCACGGGATCATCCAGACCGCACCCGGCTACAACCACCCGGCCCGCACAGCCGAGCGCGTCGCCATGCTCGACCTGGTGTCGGGCGGCCGGGTCGACTTCGGCTCGGGCGAGTCGTCGTCGGAGGCCGAGCTGCGGGGGTTCGGCATCGACCCGGTCGACAAGCGCGAGCAGTGGCTGGAAGGCCTGCGAGGTGGCCATCCGCTGCATGACCGAGACGCCCTTCGGCGGGGTCGACGGCCGGTTCGTGCAGATGCCGCCCCGCAACGTGGTGCCCAAGCCGGTGCAGAAGCCGCACCCCCCGCTGTGGGTGGCGTGCAGCCGGCGCGACACCATCCTGCTGGCCGCCGAGAAGGGCATCGGAGCGCTGACCTTCGCCTTCATCGATCCCGAGGAGGCCGAGCACTGGATCGGCGACTACGAGCGCACGCTGGCCGAGAAGTGCGTGCCGGTGGGCCTGGCGGTCAACCCGCAGGTGGCGTGCGTGACCCCGATGATGTGCGCGCCGGACGAGACCGAGGCCATCGCCCGAGGCCTGGAAGGCGGCAACTTCTTCGGCTACTCGCTGGCCCACTTCTACGTGTTCGGCGATCACGTCCCCGGGCACACCAACGTGTGGGAGGAGTTCCAGGAGCGTCGGGGCAAGATGGGCTACTCGCCCGAGGCGGCCATCGCCGCCGCCCAGGAGACGCTGGGGGCCAAGGCCGCGGCCGGCGACGAGACGGGGCTGCGCGGCGCGGTGGGCACGCCCGGCGCAGCTGCGCGAGTTCCTCCGCCGCTACGAGGAGGCGGGCGTCGACCAGCTCATCTTCGTGATGCAGGCCGGGCAAGAACCGCCACGAGCACATCATGGAGTCGCTCGAGCTGTTCGGCGCCGAGGTGCTGCCCGAGTTCGCCGAGCGCGACGAGGCCGCGTCCGCGGCCAAGGCCGAGCGGCTGGCCCCGATCGTCGAAGCGGCCATGGCCCGCAAGGTCGACGACGCGCCCCGCATGCCCGACGACTACGTCATGAAGGCCCTGCCCAAGCAGATGGTCGACGCCATGGCGAACGCCGAGGCCCAGGAGTGGATGGAGAAGCTGGCCGACACCCAGGCGGCCGGCGACCCCGAGGGCGAGCTCCAACGCGGGATCCTGAACAGCTAGACGAGCCCGTAGCGGTCGTAGTGGCCGCGGAGGATCTCGTCGGTGGGCCCGCCGAGCCAGTCCAGCGCGACGGCGTACACCGAGCGGGTGTCGATCTCGATCGGGAGGTCGCCACCGTCGAGGTTGGCCAGGTTGGCCTGACCCACCACCTGCCCGCCGTTGACCTTGCCCCCGGCCAGGAAGTGCACCGACGCCTCCCCGTGGTCGGTGCCGCTGCCGTTCTCCTGCACCCGGCGCCCGAACTCGCTGGTGGTGATGACCAGCACGTCGTCGGCGCGGCCCTTCGCCGTCATGGTGGACAGGAACCCGTCGAGGCCCTGGGCCAGATCGGTCAGCAGCGCCGGATGCCGGGCAGCCTGGTCGGCGTGGGTGTCGAAGCCACCGGCCGAGACCATGATCACCCGCGTGCCCACCCGCAGCTCGACGATCCCCGCCGCCACCTCCAACAGGTTGGTGATGGTGACCGCCTCGCCCGTTCCGCCCGACGGGCGTCCCGGGAGCACGCTGGCGGTGGGCACGCCGCCGGGCACGGCGTTGGCCGAGTCGGACGCGGAGAACTGCACCCGTGCCGGACCCGACACGACCGAACCCAAGGTCTGCACCGAGTGGAGTGCGTCGGTGACCGCCTGCTGGCTGGCCGCCTCCAGCGCGGCGCTCGACAACGGGCTGGCAGTGGACTCGAAGCCATGGGCGATCCGGTCGACGTCGAACATCTTGGGGGCGGCCAGGCTGAAGCCCTGGGGGTCGACCAGTGTGGTGGCCACCGATCTCCGGCCGGTCAGTGCGCCGTTGTCGAGTCCCAGCGAGATCGCCCGCAGCGGATTGTGGCGATCGGTGTCGTCGGAATCGAGCCACCGCCCCAGCCATCCGGTTCCCCGAGGATCGGCGGGATCGCCCGCCCACCACACATCGCTGGCCTGGAAGTGCGAACGGGACTGATCCGGTATGGCCATGCCGTCCACCGCCAGCAGGTGCTTGGAGGCCCACCACTTCTGCAGCGGAGCCAGGGCCGGATTCAGGCCGTAGGCGGTCGTCCCGGGCAGGGCCACCAGGGAGCTGTCGGCCACCCCCAGCGTGGGCCGGGCGTCGTGGTAGGCGCCGACACCGGCCGGCACCAGGGTGTTGAGCCCGTCGTTGCCCCCGCCCAGGTTGACGACGACCAGCACCCGTTCGTTCGGCGCGGCCCGCGGGTGGGGCGCAGGCGACGCCGCCGGCGGTCTCGGGCGATCGATCAGGTCGTCCCAGACCACGGGACCGGCCACCGCCGCGGCGGCGGCGCCGGCCACCACGCCGCCGGTGATCCCCAGGAAGGTGCGCCGAGAGAGGGTCATGCCAGGACCATCTCGGGCGCGACCATGGCCACCGTCAAGCGGTCGGCGACGGCGTACTTGCTGTCATCGGCCAACGCGTCCAAGGCGGCCCTGGTGGGGGCGGCGAACCCCTCGGGCCGGCCCAGGCCATCGGCCAACGCCCCCCAGTTCCGTTCCGACGCGGCCCTCACCAGCGGGTTGGTGGCCGGGGTGTAGTACGCCAGCCACCCGACCAGGTTGTAGCGGGCCACGGTGGCCGAGGCACTGAGCCAGTTGAGCCCTCCCGGCCATCCACCCACGTTGGGAGCGTCGGTGGGGACCTGCCCGGCGCCGATCAGCGTCTTTATCAGGGCCTGCTGCATGGGATCCCAGGGCACGGCGGTGGCCCGCATCATGGCGATGCTCCACGGCACCGGCGCGGCCACCATGGGGGTGGAGGCCCCGTCGAGCCCGGCCTCGACGATGGCCCGCATCAACGGCCGCAGCTGCAGGCCACCGGCGACGAAGTCCTTGCTCAGACGGCTGACCAGCCCCGGGTCGACGTCGGGGCCGAGCACCGCCCGGGCCAGCTCACCGGCGATGAAGGGGCCACAGGCCGGATGGCTCACGATGGTCTCCACCACCGTGTCGACGTCGTGCACCCCGTGTCGGCCCAGGTAGGTCTGGGGGGTGTCGTCGTGGCGAGCCGGCACGAAGCGGGTGAGACCGGTGGTGAAGTCGCGGACGTAGCCAGTCAGGGCTGTGGCCCCGGCCCGCACGTCGGACTCGCTGTAGTGGCCGATCCCCAGGCTGAACAGCTCGAGCACCTCGCGCCCGTAGTTCTCGTTGACTTGGCCGACCTGGTTGGTGTCGCCGTTCAGGTAGGCGAGCATGGCGGTGTCGACGGTGGCCGCCCGCAGCAACGAGGGAAAGGCACCCAGGCCGAACTGGCCCCAGGTGCGCAGCTGGTTGCGCATCAGCGCCGGCGACCCCACCGCCCGCAGGGTGGATACGAAGTGCCCGTGCCAGAACCAGCGCATCCACTCCTCGAGGGGACGAGGCGTAGCCGCCATGGCCATGAGCCAGCCATAGATGAGCGCCCGCTGCTCGTTCCCCGATTCCTTCCCCCGGGGACGCCCGACCGACATGGTCACGCCCACCCAGGGGTCGGGGGCCGGAGCCACGCCGTGAGCGTCGGGGTCGAGCCACCGGTCGACGGTGGCACTCAGGCCGGCGGCGGCCAGCTCATCGAGCTGGCCGGGCGCCAAGCCGAAGCCGACGCGCCGAGCCAACCAGGCGATGGCCGTGCGCTCGTCCATCCTCGCTACCTTCCCCCCTCCCCGATCTCCTGACTCAGCTTGGCCCACAGATGTGAGAGATCCGTGAGCGTCGAGCCAACATCGGTCGGAGCGGTTCAGCGCTCGAACACGGCGATGAAGTCGCGGGCATCAGGCGCCAGATACCGGTCGCCGGGCTTGCGCTGGTCGGTGAGCATCTTGGTGCCCAGCACCGATGCCGGGTTCCCGGCCTCCACCGGCGCGTAGAAGTTGAAGGTGGTCCACGACGAGTTGATGTCGAGCTCCATGGCCCGCTGGCAGCCCGCCCGCTGCATCAGCTCAGCCAACGACAGCGCCCCCAGCCCGTTGCCGTAGCCGAAGATCACGCCGCCGTGGGCGTCCACGCACACCGCCGAGCGCCAAACCAGCACCTTCTGCCCCAGCGTCTGGCCCCAGGCCCCGTTCAGGTTGTCGCTGAGCCCGGGCACCAGTTGCCCGCCGTCCACGATCAGGTCGAGGTTCTGGCGCACTGCCGCCACGTCGGGGCCCATGCGCACGTCGCGGCCCCAACGCCCCACGGTGGCTGACCCGTCCTTGTCGATCACGAAGGAGGCGGCGCCGTCCACCAGCGGCCGGGGCGTGAAGCCGTCGAGGCTGAATCCACCTCGGGCGTCGCGCATGCGAAAGCCGCTGTTGAAGGCGGCCACCAGGTTCAACCGGTCGGCGATGGGGATGTCGGGCGGTACCCCCCAATGGCCACCCGGCTCCGACAGGCCCGGGTGCAGCTCGAAGCGCACCAGGCGCGGATCCATCCAGATCAGGCCGTCCAGGAGGCTGGTGTGCACCGAGTCCGGCCGCACCTGGGTCTCCTCCATCACCGGGAAGCCACCGACGCGGGGCCCGACCGGTATCCACACGCCCTCGTTGGGCAGCGGGTCGGGGGCCGGTGACACCACGTTGGCCGGCGCCGGGGTGTGGGCCGGCGTGGACATCACCGGGGTCTTGGCCCGAGACAGGCGCCCGTGCTGGACCGGCAGCCCGACGGCGGTGATCGGCCGTGACGGCCGCCCTCCCTTGGGCGGCGGATGGCTGGTGTACCACCAGTTCTCCACGGCGTTGACCGGGCCGTTGAAGCCGCTGTCGCGCAACCACTCGACCGCCTTCTCCGAGGCGGTCAGGTTGCCGGGCGCCTCCATGGCCCGGATGAACGAGCACCCAGGCACTGCCAGCGCCAGCACCGCCACGCCCAGCAAGGCCAGCTTCAGGCGGTGACGACGCAGACGGGTGCCGATCGAGCGTCTGGGCGCGCCCGGGCCGACCACGTCGTCGGAGGATCCGTCGTCCCCCAGAGCGGGCCCGGCGGCGGCCCCGAGATCGGGTGTGGTGATGACGCGCTCCTTGTCGACCACGGCGTTCGCCCGCGCCCAGCCGCGAGGCCCGCGACCCTACCGCCCAGGCCCGCCGGAGCCACCGCGCTGAACGGACCAGCGTGCCCTTGGTGAACCGCTCGCGCCCAGCGCTCGTGTCGCCGGCCACCGGCCCGGCCGCCAGCGCGGTCATGGCCTGGTCGTAGGTGTACCAACGGCCCTGTTCGAAGTCATAGAGCTTGCACTGGCGGCTGTTGGCCATGAAGTCGCGGAAGCGCAGCTTCTCGTCGTGGATGCTGTCGGGGAACTCGGCCTTGATGGCCGCAGCCGCCGGCTCGAGCCCGTAGAACGGGATGCGCATGTCCACGTGATGGGGGATGTGCACGAAGATCGAGTGGAAGAACAGGTCGAGCACGCGTGGGGCCCGCAGGATCGTGGTGCCCTCCATCTGGCCCCGGAACTTGGTCCACTCCCGGCGCGGGTACCAGCGGATGTCGGGCTGGACGTGGTGCACGTGCACCACCGAGCCGATCACGAAGTTGAACCCCAGGAACGGGATGACCACGACCTTGACGATCATCCACACCACGCCGAGCACCGAGCCGTAGGCCAACCAGCCCAGCCAGCCGAACAGGGCCATGCCCAGGCCCACGCCGGCCACCATGAACACCAGGTCGCGCCGGATGGCCTTGGCCCACTTGGCCGGCGGGCTGAAGGTGATCATCTTGTTGAGCCAGATCTCGCGCAGGTAGTAGGCCCCCGAGCCCCACCACGACCACTCGACCCGGTGGCGCAGGCGCCCGAAGGTGCTCATGGCGCTGTACTGCTCGGCGGTGACGGGTGCCAGACGAAGTCCATGCCCTCGCGAACGGTGTGGCCGTGGTGGATGCGGTTGTGGCCGAGCACCCAGGCCTCGTACACGTGCCACGACGGCAGCATGGCCACGTGGCCGACGATGGAGTTGAGCCGGCGGCTCTTGAACAGCGCCTCGTGGGCGGCGTCGTGGCCGATGATGAACAGGCCGGCCACCGACAGGCTGGCCAGGATCCACAGACCGACCAGGAAGAACGGGTTGTCGGTCGGACACCAGGGCCCACACCACCACGGCGTAGACGAGCAGGTCGCGGGCGAAGTAGGCCAGACCCTTCCACGTGGGGTTGTCGTAGGCGGTCGACGGGATGATGCGGATGACGGGCAGCAGCGACCCCGCCTTGTCCGAACCGTCGGCGGACTCGTCCGAAGAGCTGGGCGATGGGGACGGTGCGGCCGGGTCGGTCATCGTCATGCGATGAAGCGTAGCAGCCTACCGACTGGTCGGTAGGCCGGAGCTGGCACATCTTCGAGCGCGGTCGTTCGGAACGAACGTTTCACGACCGCTCCTGTCTGCCAGGATGGTTCGATGGATGTCGCCGCACTGATCGAACAGCATCAGGGTCGTTTCACCCCGGCCGAGCGGCGGGTGGCCGCGGTGGTGCTGGAACAGCCGCAACTGGTGGCGTTCGGAACGGTGGCCGACCTGGCCAAACAGGCCACCACCAGCGGCGCGTCGGTCATCCGCCTGTCCACCAAGCTGGGCTTCGACGGCTTCACCGCCCTGCAGACCAGCGTGCAGCGCGACCTGGGCCGACAGCTGCGCCCGGCCACCGCCCGCATCCGCCAGCCCGAGTCGGGCGACCTGCTCGATCGGTCCAGCCACCTCGAGCTCGACAACGTGCAGACGACCCTCGACACCGTCGATCGCTCGCGCTTCGAGCTGGCCATCCAGGCCCTGGCCAACTCGGCCAGCCGCGTGCTGGTGCTCACCGGCGAGGCCTCGAGCGGCATCGGCAAGCAGATCGTGAGCGACCTATCCATGCTGCGACCCGGTGTGATCCAGGTGACCGGAAGCGCCGTGCGGGTGCACCGGGCCCTGGCCGACATGCGACCGGGCGACACCCTGCTCATGCTCGATCTCCCCCGCTACGACGCCTGGCTGGTCGAGGCCGCGCAGGCCGCCCTGAACCGCCACGCCACCGTCATCGCCCTGTCCGACAGCGTGCTGTCGCCGCTGGCCCGCCGGGCCGACCTGCACTTCGTGGTATCGGCCAAGAGCAACGGCCCGTTCGACAGCTACGTGGGTGCGCTGGCGCTGGCCGGCGTACTGGTGGCCGGGGTGGCCGACCGCCTGCGCACCAGCGCCACCGAGTCCCTGGATCGCATCGAGCTGGCCTGGTCAGAGGCGGGCGTGCTGCTCGACGAGTGAGGCCACCCCGGCCGCGAAGCGCTCGACGTCTTCGACGGTGGTGTCGAAGCTGGTCATCCACCGCACCTCGGTGGTGGCCTCGTCCCACACATAGAAGTGCGACCAGGCCTGGAGCGGGGCCAGCGCGTCACGAGGCACCGTGGCGAACACGGCGTTGACCTCGGGGGGTCGGGACACGGTCACGCCGGACGTGTCCGCCACCCGCTCGACCAGGGCCTGGGCCATGGCGTTGGCGTGGGCGGCGTTGCGCAGCCACAGGTCGTCGGCCAGCAGTGCCTCGAACTGGGCGGCCACGAAGCGCATCTTGGACGGGAGCTGGCCCGCCTGCTTGCGCACGAAGTCGCACATCGGCACCCAGCTCGGGGGCCAGGAAGACCACGGCCTCGCCGTAGACCATGCCGTTCTTGGTGCCGCCGAAGGTGAGGACGTCGACGCCGGCGTCCACGGTGAAGGACCGCACATCGCCAGCCAGGGCGGCGGCGGCGTTGGCCAGGCGGGCGCCGTCCATGTGCAGGACCATGCCGTGGCGGTGGGCCACCTCGGCCAGGGCGGCCACCTCGTCGGGCTGGTACAGCGAGCCCTGCTCGGTGGACTGGGTGATGGACACCACCCGGGGCTGGACGTGGTGCATGTCGCCCAGCAGGTGCACCTGGTCGAGCACCTGATGGGGGCGAAGCTTGCCGTCGGGGGTGGGGACGTCGATCAGCTTGGCCCCGGTGAAGCGTTCGGGGGCGCCGCACTCGTCCACGTGGATGTGGGCCGTATCGGGGCAGATCACAGCCTGCCAAGGCGCCAACAGGCATTGGAGACCGACCACGTTGGCCCCGGTGCCCCCCCAGGTGAAGGCCACCTGGGCCGCCACACCGAAGACGGCTCGCACCGCGTCGAGCGCGCGGGCCGTCCAGGCGTCGGCGCCGTAGGCCGGCGCATGGCCCTGGTTGGCCGCCACCAACGCGGCCAGGACGTCGGGGTGCGCACCCGACGCGTTGTCGCTGGCGAACGAGGCGCGAGGCGGCGGCAGGTCGGCGGGCGGGCGAGGCATGGTGCGAACCCTAGCGACGGCGCTCTCATCCGGGCTCTCGAAACGTTCATTTCGTATGATTAGTCTGCTAAAATGACTGTTCCATGAGCGCGACCGACCGGCTCTCCCAACCTCGAACCCGGGCAACACTGCCAGTGGTGGACAACGGCGGGGACGACGCGCTGGTGCGACTGCTGCCGTCGCCGTCGATCGAGGTGGGATCGGAGGCGTTCGTCCAGGCCGCCAGGCGTGCCGGCCGACTGCTCAGCCCGCCGGTCCAGGCGGCGCTGCGCAACCTGCGTCACCCGGCTCGACCCGACACCGACACCGACCCGGGCACCGGCGCATTGCTCCTGCGAGGCCTGCCCATCGGCTACGTCGGGGTCACACCAGCCTCGCCGCTCGACCCGCCGGACAAGGACCACGTCAGCGAGCTCACGCTGCTGGCGGTGGCTGGGCGGCTGGGCCAGCCCGTCGGCTACGCGCCCGAGCACGGCGGACAGATCGTCCAGAACCTCCTGCCCACGACCGCCGACGTGGGTCGCCAGACCTCGACCTCGTCAGGTGTCGAGCTCGAGTTCCACACCGAGACGGCCTTCCATCCCCACCGCCCGCGGTACCTGCTGCTGCTGTGCCTGCGGGGGGAGCCCAGCGCTCGGACGCTGCTCACCTCGATCCCCCACGTGATCGATCGCATCCCCGCCCACCTGCGCCACGTGCTGCGCCAGCCGCGCTTCCGCACCAGTGTGGACGAGTCGTTCCGTCGGGTCGGCGAGCCTGGTCTCGGCGACGCCCCGCCTCGGCCCCATGTCACCGACCCGATGCCGGTGCTGGCCGGGACCGACGAGGCGCCCACGTTCATCTTCGACGCCGACCTGATGATCGGGCTCGACCCCGAGGCGGACGAGGCCCTGGCCTGCCTGGACGAGCTGGTTCGGCGCCATCACGTGGCCGTCGCCCTGGAACCCGGCGACCTGCTGGTGGTCGACAACGCGCTGACGGTCCACGGCCGCTCGTCGTTCCCCGCCCGCTTCGACGGCACCGACCGCTGGCTGCAACGCACCTTCGTGGTCCCCGACCTGGCCGCCAGCGCGGCCGAGCGCCGGGGCCGCGTCATCACCACCAGGTTCGCTTGACGTAGCGTCGGCCGCCATGGGGGACCACCAACACCGTAAGCAACCGCGCCCGACCGGACCGCCATGGCGTGCAGTGGCCGTCGCCGCGGTGGTGCTGGCCCTGGTGGCCGGTGCCTGTTCGAGCGGGTCGAGCTCCTCGAACGGTGGCGCGGCAGCGACCACGACGGCCGCGCCCGCCAATTCGGTTGGCGCCCTTCGGGCCCTGCACGCCATCCGGGGCACGAACGCCCGGATCCTCGACGACCAGGGTGGCCAGGTGCTGCTGCGGGGCGTCAACGTCAACTCGTTGGGCGACTACTTCCAGGCCAACCCGGCCTACACCACCACGCTGGCGGTCACCGACGCCGACTGGGCGGCCATGGCCGCCCACGGCTTCGACGTGGTGCGCCTGCTGATCAGCTGGTCGCGCCTCGAGCCCACCCGTGCCACATCGATCAGGCCTACCTGACCAAGATCCACGCAGCGGTAGCCGCCGCGGCCAGCCACGGCATCTGGTCGGTCATCGACATGCACCAGGACGCCTGGGGCAAGTACGTGGCCAGTCCGCCCGGCGTGGTGTGCCCGACCGGCTCGAAGCCCGGTATCGGCTGGGACGGCGCGCCTCAGTGGGCCACCATCACCGATGGGGCCGACACCTGCGCCGTCGCCGGGGTCCGCGAGCTGGCGCCGGCGGTGATGCACGCCTTCGACCACTTCTACGCCGACACCGACGGGATCCAGACCGAGCTGGTCAAGAGCTGGGCGGCGGTGGCCAAGTCGTTCGCCGGCGACCCGGCGGTGGCCGGCTACGACCTGTTCAACGAGCCCAACTGGGGCTCGGTGGTGGCCGGCTCGGGGGCCAAGCTCGGCGCCTTCTACGGCCGGGTGGTGCCGGCCATCCGCCAGGCCGAGCGGGCCGCGGGTGGCTTCAGCCACATCGTTTTCTTCGAACCGGTGGTGGTGTTCCCGTCCGCCGGAACCCTGCCCCCGGCCAGCGACGTGACCGATCCGAACATGGTGTTCGCGCCGCACAACTACCACGGCTCGACCGATCCGGGGACGGTGGCGGACGGGTGGGCCGCCGACCTGGCCGCAGCGCAAGCGTTCGGCACCACCCTGTGGGTGGGCGAGTTCGGCTGGTTCGGGACCGACGCCGCCGCCACCGCCGGCGTGACCACCTTCGCCGCCGCCCAGGACATGGCCATGGTGGGCGGCACCTGGTGGCAGTGGCGTCAGGCGTGCGGCGATCCCCACTCGGTGGGCCAGCGCGATGGGCAACCCGCGGCCCAGATCGTCCAGTTCAACCTCAACGGCTGCCCCGGCGACAAGAACCTGGGTCCGGTCCCCCAGTGGTCGCCGATCCTCAGCCGGGCCTACCCCCGCTCGGCGCCGGGTCGCCTCACCTCGCTGCGCAGCGACGGCGTGGCCGGAACCATGTCGCTCAGCGGCGACGCCACCGATGCCTCGGCCGGCGCGCGCCTGGCGGTGTGGGTGCCGGGCACCGATGCCAAGCCGAAGCTGGGTGGACAGGGCATCCAGGGCGTGACGTGGACCAAGGTGACCGGGGGCTGGCTGGTGTCGGCCGGAGTGTGCCACGGCGGCTACACGTTGGCCATCGGGACGGGAGCGCCGTCGTTGGTCAGCACCTGCGGGGCCATCGACGACGACGGCAACTCCTCGGCCCCCTGATCTCTTTGCCCTCTGGTCGGCAAGCCTCCCGGCGGGCGCCTTCGGCATCCGGGTGCCCCACCCGAGCGGCCGCACTCCGCTCCGCCGCGCACACCTCGTCGGCAAGCCTCTGCCCTTCTTCGGCGTAGCCTGGGCGCCCGCCCGGGTGGCGTAACTGGCAGGCGCAGAGGGCTTAAACCCCTCGGTCACCTTCGTGTGGCGTGTGGGTTCGAATCCCGCCCCGGGCACTCGGCCTGGTCCCTACGCGCGGGAGGGATGGCGGCTGCAGTCAGACAACCTGAAGTTGTCTCCAAGTAGCGGTGGTCCCGCCGCCGGTGCACAGCCAGAGGCGGGCGGTGCTGTCGAGGTAGAGATCGCCGACCTGACCAGAAGTCGGGTGGGTGGCTCCGGTGCCGGGCGTGAGTTGGACCTGAGCGGCCACGCCTGCGAACACGCCGCCGCGGCTTCCGGTGCCAGTTGCGGTGCCATGAACGGCGGCGCCGGTCCCGGCGGTGGAGGCCGCAACCGCCGGCTGACTGTTCGACGGAATGACGATGGAGGCGACCACCGCGGCTCCGGTGCCCCACACCGTGCCCTGGACCGCGGGTCCGGCGCCGACGGCGAGTCCACCGAAGGCGGCGCCGGTGCCGTTGGTCACGCCGCCCACCGCCACCGACGAGCTCGCCGCGTTGGTGATCTGACCGACGACCGCTGGTCCGGTGCCGGCAGTGTTCCCGTAGACGGCCGTCGCACTGCTCAGCTCGTTGCCGATCCCGCCCGTCACGGCTGAGCCGGTGCCGGCGGTGGACCCGGCGATGGCCGCCGCGCTGCTCGACCTGTTGAAGATCTCCGCCGACAGGGCCGTGCCCGTGCCGATGGTGGTCGCCAACATCGAGGCCGAGGAGTTGGTGCTGTTGGAGATCGTGGCCCGGATCGCGGACGCCGTACCGGAGCCCCCGTCGCTTCCTTCCACGCCATAGCCCTGCCCGAGTCCGTAGGCCACCAGACCGCCGCTGATCCCGTCGCCGGTGGCCTGGAGCCCGACCCCCGAGCCGGTGTTCTGGACGTTGAGGGTGACGGAGGCGTTGCTCGAGGTCAAAGTGGTGGCATCGGTGCCGGCGTCATTGGACGTCCCGAACTGCATCGCCCCGGTGGCCGCAGCCGCGGGGCTGGCCTGCGCAGCCACCAACGCGGTGCCACCAGCCGCCGCGGCAGCCGCCAGCATCGCCCCATGCTTGAGGAGTCCTCGGCGATCGGTGAGTCCGCTTGACTCCACCGCGCTCTCCCCGGACTGAGGGGGCGGGGCCTCGTGCCGCTCCAGGCGGTCCACACGCGCCTTGATGGCCTCCCACTCGGAACGCGGCACCTGCACCATCTCGCCTGCTTCGCTCACGACACCCCTCCAGCTGAACCCCGGCCACGGCGTTCCGTGACTGGGGCGAGCGTACCGACCTAGGCCCTGGGCACGGTCAGCCGTACCAGCCGCTCACGTCCACCACCACGTCGACGTCGCCGGCCAGGTTGTAGATCGAGATCTGTCCACCACCTGACAGCTTGACCGTGACCGCGTTGGGGATGGTCTGGCCCGCCACCCAGTTGAGGTTGGAGGCGGTGGGCCGACTGGCGCCGGTGGGCCAGAGGGTCAGGTACGAGCCGGCATCGCCACCGGTGACGGTCACGTTGGCCACCACCGAGTCGGCCCCGGTCTGGACTCCGTCGGCCCCCGCCACGGTCACCGTCCGGCTGGTGTTCGGGCCCCACGGCGTGCTGTACGGCCCGGTGTTGGTCGCGGCCCGCGAGTCCAGGATGCGGGCCGGCCCCATCGGGTGGAAGAGCTTGCCCGTACCCGGCTCGAAATAGCCGCTGACGTCGACCACGACGTCGACGCTGCCCGTGTAGTTGTAGATCGAGACCTTGCCGTTGGCCGGGTTGAGCTCGACGGTCACGGCGTTGGGGATCGTCTGGCCGGCCACCCAGTTGAGGCTCGACACCGTGGGGCGGCTCGATCCCTGCGGCCACACCGACAGGTAGGAGCCGGTGCTCCCGCCGGTGGCGGTTCCGTTGAGGACCACCGCGTCGGCGTCGGCCGGGACCCCGGCGTGGCCGGCGATGGCCACGTCGCGACTCACGCCGGCCCCCCACGGCGTGGCGAACGGGCCGACGTTGCCACTTCCGGGGCGCGAGTCGACCAGCCGCGTCGGCGACAACGAGGTATAACCATCGCCCGAGGCCGACTGGTAGTACCCGGTCACGTCGGCGATCACGTCGACGCTGCCGGACGAGTTGAAGATGGTGATCTTGCCCTGGTCACCGGAGTCTCGCCCCAGCTGGACCGTCACCTGGTTCGCGATGGTCTCACCCGCCGTGAAGTTGAGGTTGGAGTTCAGCGGGACGGCGCTGAGCCCAGCCGGGAACACCTGGAGGTAGGACGCGGCACTGGCGTCGGTCACCGTTACGTTGAGCACCACCGCATCGGCATCGGCGGGAACACCGGCCACTCCCGCCACCTGGACGTCGCGGCTCGAGTTGCCCCACGGGGTGTCGTAACCGCCGACGTTGTCGGGCCCCGGCCGCGAGTCGAGCACCCGAGTTGGGGCCACCGGGTGGAATCCGTCGGCGGTGGTGGACACCTTGCCCACCGACCACAGATCACTGTCGGTGAACCACATGCTGCCGTCGGGCCCGGCGGTGATGCCCTGCGGGTCCTGGATCCCATCGGCGGAAAAGACCGTGACCAGACCGCCCGTGGTGATTCTCCCGATAGGCGCCGGCTCCAGTCCGGTGAACGATGCGTTGGTGAACCACAGGTTGCCGTCGGGACCAGCGCCGATGGCGAAGGGCCGATCGATCCCGCTCGACTGGAAGATGGTCACGTCGCCGGTGGGCATGATCCGACCGATCGAGTCCGATCCCGCGTTGGTGAACCAGAGGTTGCCGTCGGGCCCGAGGGTGATGCGGTTGGGGTTGTCGATGCCCGGCGAGTAGAAGAGGGTGATGATCCCGGTGCTGGTGATGCGCCCGACCGAACCCCAGTTGTGCGGCCCTCCCAGCCCGTCATTGGTGAACCAGAGATCACCATCTGGTGAGGCGGTGATCCCATTGCCGGCGCTGACCCCGGTCGCGGTGAAATCGGTGACCGCGCCGGCCGTGGTCATCCGCCCGACGGAGCCCTCGTTGGTGAACCACAGGTACCCGCCGGAGCTGGCGATGGCTTCCGGGAACATGATGCTGGGATCGCTGAAGGTGGTGATGACGCCGGCGGTGGTGATCCGCCCGATCAGCTTGGCGAGCAGGTCGGTGAACCACAGGGCGCCGTCGGGGCCGACCGTGATGTCGGTCGGGCTCTCCAGGGCGGGATCGGTGAAGGCCGTGGTCACCCCGGCGGGAGTGGTCCGTCCGATCGATCCTTGACCGGCGCCGTAGTTGGTGAACCAGAGGTTGCCGTCGGGACCGGTGACGATGCTGTCGGGCTGGCGCATCCCCGAGCCAGAGAAGTTCGAGATGGCGCCGGCGGCCGTGATCTTGCCGATCGTGCTCCCCGGACCGTTGTTGGTGAACCACAGATTGCCGTCGGCGCCGGCGGCGATGCCCAAGGGCTGCGACAGGCTGCCGTCGTGGAAGTTGGTGATGACCCCAGCGGTGGTGACCTGGCCGATCGCGTTGCCGGCTTCGGCGAACCAGAGGTTGCCATCCGGGCCCGACGTGATCCCCTGCGGCTGGTTGACCCCGGAGAAGTTGGTCACCACGCCCGCCGTGGTGATGCGCCCGATGACATTGCCCTCGGTGAACCACAGGTTGCCGTCCGGGCCCGACGTGATCCCCTGTGGGTTACCGATCAACGGGCCCGTGAACTCGGTGATGGTCCCGGCCGTGGTGATGCGTCCGATGGCCTGGTTGGCGTCGTCGGTGAACCACATGGCGCCATCGGGACCAGCGGTGATGCCCTCGGGGGTCCCGGCGCCGGTGTAGCCGGTCACCACTCCTGCGGTGGTGATGCGCCCGATCGATTGGCCGGACCTGTTGGTGAACCACAGCGCACCGTCCGGGCCAGCCGCGATACCCATGGGATCGTGGATGCTGGCGTCGCTGAAGTCGGTAATCGCTCCCGTCGTCGTGATGCGCCCGATCGAGTTCGAGCTGTTGGTGAACCACAGCGCACCGTCGGGGCCGGCGGCGATGCCCGTGGGAGCAAGGATGCCGACCCCTCCGAACATCGTGACGGCCCCGGCCGTGGTGATGCGCCCGACGGAGTCGCCCATGGGGTTGGTGAACCACAGCGCACCGTCGGGGCCGGCCGCGATGCCGGCCGGCCTGTGGATGCCCCGGTCCACCACCGTGACCGTGCCCGCCGGTGAGGCTGTGGTCGCCGGGGTCGAAACGCCTGCCTGGGCCGATGGCGCGAGGCGGACGGGCGCGGCAACCGCCATACGGGCCGGTGCGACCGCGGCGACCGCCGCCACCATCAGGGTGGCCAGCATCATCCGGGGGATTCTTCGACCCGCCATGTCGGATTTACCTCGTTCTGGTTGTCTTCGCACCGCTCGGTGCGCCACCGTCCCCCAGCGAGACGGGCGCAACGTATCAGTCCACGTGGCCGCGTCGCGACACCGTTCGTATGCTGAGCCGCGGCACCACCGCCGATCACGAGGAACCCACCATGCCTGCTCCCGGGATGCACTCCGGCCTGCCCACCGATGACGCCATGAACCTGGCCATGTCCGAGGGGGCGGTGGGGCTCTACCAGGCGGTGAAGGAGTTCATCGCCAACGAGATCGACCCCATCACCGAGGAGTTCTACCGACTGGGCGAGGGTCGGGCTGACCACTGGGGGTTCGGCGACGGCCAGCTCGAGCTGCTCGACTCGGTCAAGGCCAAGGCCAAGGCCAACGGGCTGTGGAACTTCTTCCTGCCCGACGCCGAGACCGGCGAGGGGCTGTCCAACCTCGACTACGCCTACATCGCCGCCGAGTTGGGCAAGAACCCGCTGGCGTCGGAGTGCCTCAACTGCAGCGCGCCCGACACCGGCAACATGGAGGTGCTGGAGCGGGTCGGCACCCCGGAGCAGAAGAAGCAGTGGCTGGAGCCGTTGCTGGCCGGGGAGATCCGCTCGGCCTTCGCCATGACCGAGCCCGACGTGGCTTCATCGGACGCCAAGAACATCCGCTGCTCGGCCGTGCTCGACGGTGGCGAGTGGGTCATCAACGGCGAGAAGTACTACATCTCCGGCGCCGGCGATCCCCGGTGCAAGGTGCTGATCACCATGGTGCAGACCAGCCCCGACGCCCCACCCCACCGCCGCCAATCCCAGATCCTGGTGCCGACGGACACGCCCGGGCTCGAGATCCTCGGCCCCATGCACGTCTTCGGCGAGGACGAGGCTCCCCACGGGCACATGCACCTGCGCTTCACCGATGTGCGCGTCCCTGAATCCAACATGCTGCTGGGCGAGGGCCGAGGCTTCGAGATCTCCCAGGTGCGCCTGGGACCGGGCCGCATCCACCACTGCATGCGCTCGATCGGCGCGGCCGAGCGGGCGTTGGAGCTCATGGTGCGCCGCGGCCTCAATCGCGAGGCCTTCGGCAAGCCGCTGGCCCGTCTGGGCAAGAACACCGAGGTGATCGCCAAGGCCCGCATCGAGATCGAGGCGATGCGCCTGATGGTGCTACGGGCGGCCAAGGCCATGGACGTGATGGGCAACGCCGAGGCTCGCGTCTGGGTCAGCGCGGTCAAGGCCATGGTGCCGGTGCGGGTGTGCCAGATCATCGACGAGGCCATCCAGATCCACGGCGCCACCGGCGTGTCGCAGTGGACGCCGCTGGCACGGATGTACGCCCGCCAGCGCACGCTGCGGCTGGCCGACGGTCCCGATGAGGTGCACTGGCACGTGGTGGGCCGAGCCGAGCTCACCCGATACGAGGACGACCACGAGCCGGCGGTGGTGCCCCGAAGCAGCGAAGGGCTGTTCTCGGGGCCATAGCCGGGCCCAGACCCGACTCAGGCCGCCCGCAACTCGTCGGTCTGTTCGAGCGCGGCCCACAGCGCGGTGCGCGCCCGCGTGGCGTCGGCCCCGGCCAGACGGTTGGTGACGATCACCCCCTCGATCATGTCGGCCAGCACCGCCACCCAGGGACGGCCCCGCATGCGCACCGCCACCGTGACCCCGCCGTCACGGCGCCGTCGCATCGTGCGCTCGGCTCCGGCCAGGCGGGGCGGGCTGCGGAACCCGGGCACGACCAGACCACGCTGTCGCGCCGCCTGGCCCAAGGTGCGGGCCGCGGAGGCGAATCGGAACGAGGTGGCTTCCATCGCCCACCATCATGTCGACGGGGTGTGACAGCCTCGGGGCCTAGGAGGAGGTCAGCTCGGCGGGCGCCGATCGCTCATCACGCTGGATGGCGTAGTGGCCGAACAGCCCCAGGCTCAACACGGCCGCGAAGAAGCACCACACCGAGGTGAACGCCACCGAGGCCACCATCACCGTCAGCGCCGCCGAAGCCGCCAGCACCGCGCCGAAGATGACCACGAATCTGTGGCTGGAGGCCAGCATCGATCCGCAGGTGGCCGCCACATACGGGATGGCGGCGACCCAGGCCACGACCGGCAGCCCGTAGACGAGGTGGTGCTGATCGATCCACACGGTGGTGGAGTCGATCGCCCCGAGGGCCAGCAGATAGACCCCGACCACGGCGCCGACCACCGCCAGGCCGAGCATCAGCTGACGGCGTCTCGGGTCGGGCTCGAACCACGAAACGGCCAGGGGCACCCCGACGGGCAGCAGGGTCCAGGCCATGAACAGCCAGACCGCCACCACTGGGTCGTGGATCGAGGTCGGCTGGCCGTCATCCAACCGGAGCCAGATGATCCCCTCCAGGATCTGGTGGATGCCGAACAGCAGAGGCAGTGCCGCGAATGGACGTTCTCGCGGCTCCCGGACCATCGGAAGGGTCAGGGCCCCGAGCGTGGTGATGGCCGCCCCCGAGGTCAGGCTCGCCGTGGCGCTGAAGCACATGGGCACCCCCAGGGTCTGACGAGCCGGTCCTCGGCCGCGAGCTGGTGCAGTCGCCGGAACCCTACCCACCGGTCGACCGGAGTGGTCGGTTGGCCCGACGGACCACCGACGCGTCACACCAGGGTCCTAGGGTTGACCGTCGTGCAGACACCTCCCGAGCTGAACCTGGCCCAGCAGGAGGTGGTGGCCCTGTTGGGCGCCTCGGAGTCGGAGCGACCCAGCTTCGACGCCGACCTGGCCCCCTCGTTGCGCCGCGAGCTCGAACGCGGCCTGTCCCCGGTGGTGGCGGCCCTGCCCGAAGACGAGCACCTGTTCGTCAACAAGCACGCGCTCTCCCAGGTCCACGGGTGCGAGGCGCGCTACCTGGCCGAGCTCGAAGGGGACTTCGCCTGGTCGGTCCCGTTGGCCCGGGGCACGCTGGCCCACCGGGCCATCGAGGTGGGCGTGTCGTGGTCAGGGCCGCCGACGCCGGCCGACCTGGTGGCCGAGACGTTGGCCCGAGCCGCCAACGGCACCGACAGCCTGGCCGACTGGCTGCGCACCTGCGGCGACTTCGACCGGGCCGACCTGCAGGGCCAGGCCACCGAGCGGGTGACCACCTTCTTCGAATGCTTCCCGCCCCTCAAGCGCCAGTGGCGCCCGACGCTGGAGGGTCGGGTGCGAGCCGAGCTGTTCGACGGCCGCATCGTGGCGGCCGGCAAGTACGACCTGTCGCTGGGCACCGCCCAGGGCACCACCGCCGGCAAGGTGATCATCGACTTCAAGACCGGAGGTTTCTCTCCAACCCACATCGACGACCTGCGCTTCTACGCCCTGCTCGACACGCTCAAGATCGGCACCCCACCCCGGCTGGTGGCCAGCTACTACCTCGATGCCGGTCGCGCCCATCCCGAATTGGTGGGCGTGGGCCAACTCGAGGCGGCGGTGGCCCGCACCGTGGACGGCATCGCCCGCATCGCCGAGCTCCACGAGGTGGCCCAGGGCCGGGTCGAGCCAGCCGATGCCGAGGTGGTCAAGCGCACCGGGCCGGCCTGTCGGTGGTGTCCCGCCCTGGCTGGCTGCGCCGAGGGCACCGCCCACCTGCGCCAAGTCACCGACGGGGACGGTACCCCTCGGCGGCGACGACGCCTCCGACTGGGCCTGAACCGGGACCCGGCTGGCCGGGCCGGACCGAGGCTGACCATGCCCCCATGGCTCCCCGGCGAAACGCCGATCCCGACACCCAGGTGGAGCCCGACCCGGCCCTGAGTGACAACGTGTCACTGCTCCGGTGCGCCGGCGGTCCGACGACGAGACCCTCGACGACCCCCGGCTCAGCGACGTCGACGAGTGGGGCCGCTCCGAGCGCATGCGCCAGCTGGCCCGCACCGTCTACGACCCGATCTACCCAATGGTTCCGGGCCGACTGGGAAGGCCTCGAGCACATCCCCGCCCATGGCGGGGCCCTGCTGGTGGCCAACCACGCCGCCGCCATCCCCAGCGATGCCCCGGTGATCATGCACGGGATCGAGACCGAGCTCGACCGACCCTGCTACGGCCTGGCCGATCACCTCTTCAGCGATGCCGGTGATCGGCACCTACTGGAGCCGCCTCGGCGGAGTGGTGGCCCACCCCGACAACGCCTACCGCCTGCTGCGCGAGCAGCAGCAGCTCGTGCTGGTCTTCCCCGAGGGCACCAAGGGCCCGGGCAAGCCCTTCAACGAGCGCTACCAGCTGCGCGCTTCGGGCGCGGCGGTTTCGTGGAGATCGCCATGCGAGCCGGCGTGCCCGTCATCCCCATCGCGGTGGTCGGGGCCGAGGAGTCGATGCCCATGGTGTGGAGCTCCCCACCCTGGCCAAGGCCCTCCGCCTGCCCTACTTCCCGATCACCGCCAACCAGCTGCTGCTCGGTCCGCTGGGGACCGTCGCCTACTTCCCGGCCAAGTTCAAGCTGCGGGTGCTCGAGCCGGTGCGCTTCGACGTGCCGCCCGACCAGGAGCGCTACTCCAAGAGCCGCATCATGGACGAGTCCGAGCACGATCCGCGACCTGATCCAGTCCGCGCTCTACGACATGCTGCGCACCCGCCGGTCGGTGTGGTTCGGATGAGCGACGCGGTCGATGGGTAGGCGGGTGCTGATCACGGGCCTGGCCTCGTTCTGGGGGGGCCTCGTGGCCAAGGCGCTGGAGCAGGACGACTCGGTCGAGGTCATCGTCGGGCTCGACACCCGCGAGCCGCGGTCGAGCTGGAGCGCACCGAGTACGTGCGCAGCGACGAGAACTACTCGATCCTGAGCCGCATCGTGCAGGCCACCCGGGTGGACACGATCGTGCACACCTTCCTGATCGTCGACTCGACCTCGGTGCGCCCCGCGCCGATGCACGAGATCAACGTGATCGGCACCATGAACCTGTTCGCGGCGGCGTCGCCCCGGGCAGCACGGTGCGCGACGTGGTGGTGAAGTCGTCGAGCTACGTCTACGGCACGGCCAAGGAGGACCCGGTGTGGTTCTCCGAGGACGCCGCGCAGCCACCCCGGCCCAAACCGCGTGGAGCACAGCCTCGAGAGCGTCGAGAGCTACGTCCGCGACTTCGCCGAGGACAACCCGCACGTCAAGGTCTCGCTCCTGCGGTTCGCCAACGTGCTGGGCGCCGACATCGTCACGCCCATCAGCCGGGCGCTCCAGCTACCGGTCGTCCCATCCATCTTCGGGTTCGACCCCCGGTTCCAGTTCGTGCACGAGGACGACGTGGTGCGCTCCATCCTGTTCGTCCTCGAACGACACCTGCCCGGCATCTACAACGTGGCCGGCGACGGTCTGCTGCCCTGGAGCGAGGTGGCCAAATCTGTGCGGCAAGCGCACCGCGCCCATGCCGCCGCTCGGGACGGCGCTGGCCACCTGGCCGCTCAACCGCATCGGCGTCCCCACCTCCCGGGCGAGCTGCTCGACCTGCTGCGCTACGGGCGCGGCGTCGACAACCGCCGGCTCAAGGAGGCGGGGTTCCGACTACGAGTACACGTCCGCCGGGGCGGTCAAGGCCTTCATCGAGGCGGACCGGCTGCGCCAGACCGATCGGGTCGAGCGCGACCGCACCTACCGCTACGAGCGCGACGTGGAGCAGTTCTTCCGCCACTCGCCCGCCGTGGTCCGAGACGGGAGCTGACCTCATGGCCCTGGCCCACACCGAGGTGACCGACGGGGTGGCCGTCGTCACCCTGGACGACCCCGACCCGGCGCAACGCCCTCAACGCCCAGATGGTCGACGAGATCGTCGAGCTGTTCGACGCCTCGAGGCCGACGACGCAGTGGGCGCGGTGGTGGTCACCGGCTCGCCGCCGGCGTTCTGCGCCGGGGCCGACCTGGGCCACCTGGGTCGTCGAGACGCCAGGGCCTGCGGGGGATCTACGAGGGGTTCCTGCGCGTGGCCCGGTCGCCGCTGCCCACGCTGGCCGCGGTCAACGGTCCGGCGGTCGGAGCCGGGATGAACCTGGCCCTGGCCTGCGATGTGCGCCTGGCCGGGGCGTCGGCCCGGTTCGACACCAGGTTCCTGCAGCTCGGGATCCATCCCGGCGGCGGGCACACCTGGATGCTGGAACGGGCGGTGGGTCCGTCGGCGGCCGCGGCCATGGTGCTGTTCGGCCAGGTGGTGGACGGGGCCAGGGCCGAACAGATCGGACTGGCGTGGCGGTGCGTGCCCGACCACGACCTGCTGGACGAGGCGATGACCATGGCCGGTCGGGCCGCGGCCGCGCCCCGCGAGCTGGTGCGGCGCACCAAGGAGACCCTGGCCGACATGGCCGCCATCGGGGATCACGACGCGGCCGTGGAACGCGAGCTGACCGTGCAGCTGTGGTCGATGGACACCCCCGAGTTCAAAGCCGACGCCTGGCCGAGATGCAGGCCAAGATCACCAACCGCTGACCCGGTCCCGGGGCAAACCTTTGTCGGAGGCCAGCGCTGTGCACAGCTGGAGGTCTCGCGGTTGGATCACCAGGTTGACCGCACCCAGGTGACGACGGGTCCAGCGCCTTCTTCCGTCTCGAGGTGGCCCCCGTCCAGCGCGTCGTGCAGGTGATCGTCGGGAGCACGGCCGTCGCCCAGGAGGTGACCCAGGATGCGTTCGTCCAGGCGTTCCGGCGCTGGCCGTAGATCCGCGGCTACGACCGGCCCGGCACCTGGGTGCGCCGGGTGGCCATCCGCCGGGCGGTGCGGGTGCGTGATCGCCGCATCACCGAGCCCGCCACCGAGGCGTCCCGCAAGCTCGAGCCCGGAGCCCGCGGACCTGGACCGGCTCCGGGCCGTGGCGGATCTGCCCCGGGCTCAGCGGCGGCGGTGGCCCTGTTCTACCTGGAGGACCTCCCGGTGGCCGACGAGGCCGAGCTCATGGGCTGCTCGCCAGCCGACCGTCAAGGTGCACCTCCATCGAGCCCGCCAACGCCTGGCCCAGGCGCTGACCCCGATCGAGGCGGCCATGGCTGACCTACCGATTCCCGACGACACGATCGACATCGGCCTCCGGTATCGCCTGGCCACCCTGGCCCCACCCACGCCGCTCGATCTGGCCAGGCGCTGGACCGACTCGAGGCCGACGTGCGGGCCGGCGCCGCCCGGGCCCGCCGCCGTCAACATCGACGCTGTCGGCCTGGCCGTCGGTACCGTGGCTGCGGCCGCCGCCCTGTTCGTGGCCGTGCTCGTCTGGCCGGGTTCCAACGGCCAGACGCGTCCAGCCGTCGGGCCACCCTCGACGCCCGTGGCCCCTCCTGGCCCCGGCCGGCTGCTCATGGCCAGCGCCGTCGGCCGGCTGGAGAGCTGCTCGCCCACCACCGGCCAGGTGCGACGCACGTTCTCGGGCACCGGCCAGCCAGGTCGGATCGTGACCAGCCTGTCGACCGACGGCGCCGGTCGCTACGCCTACGTGTCGTGGCGCACCCACGGTCACCGTCTCGGCCGCCACGCCGGCATCGACCGAGTGTCGTTGCCCGACGGTGCCGTGTCGACCGTGACGTGAGTGTCGCCCAGCGACCTCGTGGCGATCAGTCCCGACGGGCGGCGGCTGGCAAGCGCACCGGCGCATGCACTCCGGCGCTACGTGGTGACTGTGGTGGACCTCCGTACGGATCGATCCGAGACCTGGTACGGCCCGCCACCAACGGGAACTGCTGACCTCGCCGGGGTGACGGCCCTGTCGTTTAGTCACGATGGACGCTCCGTGGCCGTCTCCCACCGATGACCTTCTGTCCACCTACCATTCGGGCGTTGTGTCTCGGATGAGGGCGTCGACCTCATCGACACGTCCCGGCCCCAGAGTCGCACGAACCCTCGATCCCTCTCGACCGACAGCACGGCGTGGTCGTCCTATGCCACCTACCTCGGCCGCAACGACCACATGGCGGTCGCTGGTGGGCTGCTCGCCCGAGGACACCTGCCTCATCGGCCCGTCCGTGGTTGCCTTCGACCTCGCCTCGGTCGCCGCGAACCGCTCACCCTGTCCGAGACCCAGCTGGTGCTGGCCGTACCCATCCAGTTGGCATCCGATTCCCGCGGAACGCTCGTATCCTGCTCGTCCCCGAATCCTGCGCGACCGTGCCCGAGGGCTGGCCTGCGTTACGGCGGAGCGGGGATGGAGCATCGAGCGACTGTTCCGTCTCGCCAGGCCAAGACGATCGCGTTCGGGCACTCGCTTCGGGCCCGTCGACAACACCCCCACCGGCGGGCCACAGAGTGCGCCCGCCTTCATCGCCTGGATCCCCTGAACCCGTCGCCAGGTGGCGAACTACAGCACCCAGTCGGTGAGGAGCTGCTCGCGGCGCTCGAGCCAGTCCTCGATGGTCATGGCGTAGCGGACGTGGTCCTCCCAGTCGCCGTTGATCTCGAGGTAGCGCAGGGCGGTGCCCTCCTCACGGATGTCGAGCTTCTCGACCACCCGGCGGCTGGCCGCGTTGCGGGGGATGATGGCGATCTGGATCCGGTGCAAGTGCAGCTCGTCGAACACGTAGCGGGCCAGCACCACCACCGCCTCGGGCGTGTAGCCCTTGCCGGCCAGCTTCTCGTCGATCCAGTAGCCCGACGTACGCGCTCTGGAACGGCCCGCGCTGCACCGACGACAGGTTGATCTCGCCGCCGAACTGGCCGTCCACGAACACGCCGAAGCCGTAGCCGGTGCCGAGCTGGCGTTCGCGCTGGCGGGCGCTGCAGCGCACCGCGAACGCATCCTTGTCCTCGATCACGTCGGGCTGGCCGGGGATGCGCGACGGCTCCCACTTGGTCAGCCACTCCTCGTTGCGGCGGCGCACCTCGCGCCAGGCCCCGAAGTCCGACACGATCAGGGGACGCAGCACCACCCGGCGCCCGAACTGCGCGCTCACGCGCTCCCGCGCATACAGCACCTCGCCCAGCGCACCCAGCAGCAGGGCCACGTTGGCCAGCCGTGCCGTGTGGCCCATGCAACCGATGCGCCACACCTTGCCGGCGAACTCCCCCAGGCCACCGCCGATCTCGATGCCGTAGCGATCGAGCAGCAGGCGGCGCACGCGCGGCCTCGTCCATGCCCGGCGGGCAGGCGGTCGGTCGGCACCCAGGCCGTGGTCAGCTCGGGCAGGCGGTGGCCCTCGGCCGCGAACAGCTCGAACCCGAGCGCCTCGAGGCCGGCCTGGAGCGCCTCGCCGCACTGGCGGTGGCGGGCCCAGGACGCCTCCAGCCCCTCGTCGAGCAGGGCGCCCAACCCGGCGTGCAGGGCGAAGATCATCGAGATCGGGCGCGGTGTGGTGGTACACCCGCGCCCCCTCGCCGGTCACGTACCGGGCCAGCATGTTGAGGTCGAGGTACCACGACTGCGGCCGCTCGATTGAGGCGCTCGACCGCCCGGGGTCGCCGGCGGTGAACGGCGCCAGGCCCGGCGGCACGCCGAGGCACTTCTGGGTGCCGGCGTAGGCCAGGTCGACGCCGCCACCCGTCGATCTCGACCGGGATGCCGCCGAGCGAGGTGACGCAGTCGATCAGCACGAGCGCCTCGGCGTCCTGGTGGCGCAGTGCTGGCCCAGGCAGGCCACGTCGTTGCGCACCCCCGTCGAGGTCTCGGCGTGGACGGCGGCGATGACCTTGGGCGCCGGATGGGCGTCGAGCAGGGCCTGCGGATCGAGCGGCTCGCCCCCAGGGTGCCTCGACCCGCACCACCTCGGCGCCGCAACGACCGGCCACGTCGCACATGCGCTCGCCGAACACGCCGTTGACCCCGACCACGACCACGTCGCCGGGCGCGACCACGTTGACGAACGCCGCCTCCATGCCCGCCGAGCCGGTGCCGCTCACCGGGAAGGTCAGCGGGTTGGCGGTGCGGAAGACCTGGCGCAGCCGCTTCGTTGGTCTCGTCGAGCAGGGCGATGAACTCCGGATCGAGGTGGCCCAGCAGAGGCCGGGCGAACGCAGCCGCAACCTCGGGATAGGGGTTGCTGGGCCCGGGGCCCATCAGGACCCGCTCGGAGAGCGGCACGCGGGGCATCGTAACCACGGCCCAAGAGGCCACGTGGCGTCGGCCGCCGACCCCACGACGCCGCCGGCCTACGCGAGCAGCGACAGGGCCAGGCCGTCGAGGATGTCGGACTCGCTCACCAGGCAGGAGTCGAGGCCGAGTCGCCGCATGATCGTGACCAGCACGCACATGCCGCCCACGATCACGTCGGCCCGAGCCTCCTCGAGGCCCGGGTTGGCGATGCGCTGGGCCCGGGTCTCGGTGGCCAGCGTGCGGAAGACGTCCTCGGCCGCCTCCTTGGTCAACACGAAGTGGTGGATGCGCGTCACGGTCGTAGGTGGCCAGCCCGATCTCCACGGCCGCGGCGGTGGTCACGGTGCCGGCCAGGCCCACGAACGTCTGGGCCTCGCCGACCTCGGGGATGGCCTGGCGCACGTCGTCGACGTAGGCCTCGGCCACCGACAGCGCGGCCACCAGCTCCTCGGGTCGGGGCGGATCGTGCTCGAGGTACTTCTCGGTGAAGCGCACGCATCCCATCTCGGTGGACAGCGACGCCTCGCACGACGTCGTCCCGAAGGCGAACTCGGTCGATCCGCCGCCCAGGTCGACCACCAGGAACGGCCCCAGGGCCGGGTCCAGGTCCGAGATCGCCCCGGCGAAGGACAGGTCGGCCTCGTCTCGTCCCGACAGCAGCTCGGGGGCCACCCCCACCGCAGCCTCGGCGGCGGCGAAGAACTCGTCACGGTTGGCGGCATCGCGTGCGGCCGAGGTGGCCGTCATGCGCACCCGTTCGGCCCCGAGATCGTCCAGGGTGCGGCGGTAGGTGGCCAACACCGTGGCCGTGCGGTCGATGGCGGCAGGATCGAGGCGTCCGGTGGCGTCGACCCCTTGACCCAGTCGGGTGATGGTCATCCGACGATCCAACGTGGCCAGCCGCGGGGCGCCGCCGACTCCATCGCCCGCACCGTCGCCGTCGGCGCGTCGGCCCACCAGGAGGCGCACCGAGTTGGTGCCCACGTCGATGGCCGCCACCCGACCGCTGATGCTCACGCCGGCGCTCCCGGTCCCGCCAGGTGATCATTCAGATGAACGTGCACCCAGGCGCCCACCGGATCATCGCCCCCGGCCAGGTACCAGGCGTAGTGGGCATGGAGGCACTTCACCCCCTGGCGGGTGCCGCCGACGCCCCCGACGGGCGCGGGCCCGGCGTGATCGGCGGGGACGGCGGCATCCCGCTCGGCGGCGTAGCGCTCGTGGGCCCGGGCCAGCTCGTCCGGGTCCACCTCGGCCTCGGCCCGGCGCACGCCACCGTCGGCCTCCAGTCGCCCGATAGCCGCCCGCACGCCGGGGTCGATCAACCAGTATCGGGTGGGCATGGGCCGCCCGTCGTCGAGCACCGGGGCGTTGCGGATCACTGCCGGCTCACCGCCTGGCGACCACACCACCACCTCCCACGCACCCTGCGGCGCTCGACCCAGGCGCTCGGCCACCAGCCGGTCGAGCGTCTCGCGATCGGAGTTGGCCGGCGAGCTCACCTCAGGTGACGGCGGCGAGCTCACGCTCGGCGGCGACGGCGGCGACGGCGTCCGAGACCGAAGATGAGCGCCAGTGCGGTGATCACCGCGGCCACCCCGACCAGCCGCTTGGCCACCGGCGCGCCGGCCGCGTCGAGCAGGTCCACCGGCTCGGGTTCGGGACTGTCGATGCGTCGCGTCACCCCGGCATCGGCCACCGCCACCGACCCGTCCGGACCGGTGCTGTCCACCAGATCGGCCGCCGCCTCCGCAGCCTCGAAGGCCGCCTCGGCCGCCTCGGCCGCCACCTCGGCCTCGATCGGATCATCGGTGGTCAGGGCTTCGAGCTCGAGATCGAGTCCGGCCACCACCAACTCCTCGGCCAGCACCGTCACCTCCAGGTTGGCCACGAACTGGTCGAGGAGCTTGGCGCTCACGTCGGCCAGCACGCCCCGCCCGAACTGGGCCACCTTGCCGGTGATGGTCAGGTCGGTCAACAGGCTCACGTGGGTGTTGTCACCCTGGCCGACCAGCTCGGCCCGGATGTCGGCCGAGGCGTTGCCCGCGCCCCGGGTATCGCGGCCGCTGGCCTGGAGCAGCGCCCGGTGGGTGGCGTCGTCCTTCTCGATCAGGCGGGCCACGCCCTTGTACTGGGCGGTGATGGGACCCACCTTGACCTTGACGATCCCGCGGTACTCGTCGCCCTCGACCTCCTGGAGCTGCGCACCGGGTAGGCAGGGGGCGATGCGCTCGATGTCGGTGAGGATGTCCCACGCCTGATCGAGGGGCACGGGCACCTCGAACTCGTTGCTCAGCTCCATCGGGTCAGATCCTCCAGCGTGTCGACGTCGGCAGACTCACCCGGGCACGGTACCTCCTCGACGAGGTCGGGCCTCCGGGCCAACAGGCCCCGCGCGCCCTCGTCACCCTGGGTCGGCAGCTCGGGCCAGACGATCCGGTCCGAGCCGCACCGGGTTGCGTCGGTGCCCGTCGTAGGTGGCCACCGCCATCGGGTCGATCCAACCCCTGGGTGGCCACCAGCCGCCAAGCCTCGGCCACCACCAGCGGCTGGTCGCCCAACCCCACCACGGCGGCGGCGTGGCCGGCCGCATCCACCGCGCCGATGCCCACGGCCAGCGACGTGGCCTGGCCGTCGGCCCAGCCTGGGTTCACCACCACCCGGACCCGGTCGGCCAGGCCGTGGTCGGCCAGGACGGGACCCAGGTCGACCGCGCCACTGACCACGATCGTCTCGGCCAGCCCGGCGTCGAGTGCGGCGGTCACGGCCCACACCACCACGGGACGGCCCCGGAGGCCGGCCAGCAGCTTGTGATCGGGGCCGGCGTAGCGGCTGCCGGCCCCGGCGGCCAACACCACCGCCGCCGTGGACCGAACCATGGCGGCATCTTGGCACCACCCCTGGCAGCACGCGGCGAGGATCCCGCGGTGAGCATCTAGGGTGCCCGGGTGAGCGACTTCACCCACGCCCCCGGCCAGATCCGAGTGACCATGCTGCTGGCCGACTCGGCCCAGGTGGCGGAGTCCAAGCTGTTCATCCTGGGCGGGGGCATCAGCGTGATCCCGGCCACCCCCGCGCCGCTGGCCATCGCGGCCAAGATCGACGTGCCCTGGGACCGGGCCGAGGTCCTCCACGACTGGAAGCTCGAGCTGCTCGACGCCGACGGCATGCCGGTGCTCATCAGCGACCTGCCGGTGCTGGTGCAGGGACAGTTCCAGGTGAACCGGGTCGACCACCTCCAGCCCGGCAGCCCCCTGCCCATGCCCCTGGCCGTGAACTTCAGCGGGCTGGCCCTGCCGCCGGGGCGCCGCTACGCCTGGCGGCTGGTCATCAACGACGACACCGAACCGGACTGGCAGGTGGCCTTCACCGTGGCCGAGCCGCCCCCCATCGAGGTCTGAAGACCCGACCAACCGGAACTGGGCATCTTTGCTGCCGGTTTCCGGCCGCAAAGATGCCCAATTTCGGGGGTGAGGCGGTCAGGTGCGGTGGATGGCGCCTTCGGCGTCACGGAGGCTGGGCGCCAGGTGACCGGTGCGCAGGGCGATGATCTCGGCGCAGATCGAGATGGCCGTCTCCTCCGGCGTGCGCGAGCCGATGTCGAGACCGATGGGCGCCATGATCCGATCGATGCTCGTCCTGGGTCGACCCCTTCGCGCCTCAGGCGCGCCACCCGCTCGGCGTGGGTGCGACGGCTGCCCATGGCTCCCAGGTAGCCGACGTCGGTGCGCAGGGCGGCGACGATGGCGGGCACGTCGAACTTGTGGTCATGGGTCAGCACGCAGATGGCGTCGCGGGGACCGAGCGATCGCCGACCCGCTCGAGCAGTCGGTGGGGCCAGTCGACCACCACGTCGTCGGCCTCGGGGAAGCGGCGGCGGGTGGCGAACACCTCCCGGGCGTCGCACACCGTCACCCGGTAGCCGAGCACCTTGGCCGCCCGCACCAACGCCTTGGTGAAGTCGACCGCCCCGAACACCAGCATCTGCGGGGGTGGGGCGAAGCGACTCGATGAACACCGACACCGTGTGCTCGCGGGCCTCGCCGTGCTCGCCGTAGTGGCGCACCAGGCGTGGTGCCGGCCTCCAACTCCCCCAGTGCATCTCGGGCCACGACGCGGTCGAGGTCCACATCCCCCAGCGAACCGGTCGGCGTTCGCGGCCGGGTCCGACCAGCAGCTTGGCGCCCAGGTGGGGTCCCTCGACGACGGTGGCCAGCGCCACCGGCACCTCGTCGCGCAGCGCCTAGCTCCAGGGCATCGAACATCGCGCGTCACCAGTCCAGGGGTTCGATGAACAGGTGCACGGTGCCGCCGCAGGTGAGGCCCACGGCGAAGGCGTCGTCGTCGCTGTAGCCGAAGGTGACCAGACGTCGGTCACCGGTGGCCAGGATGTCGAGCGCCTCGGTCACCACCGCGCCCTCCACGCAGCCACCGGACACCGATCCGGCCACCTCGCCCAGTTCGTTCACAGCCATGGCCGCCCCCGGATCCCGGGGACCGGACCCGTCGATGTCGACCACGCGGGCGATGGCCACCCGCTGGCCTGGCGGCCCGCCACCGGTCCAGATCGTCGAGGATCTCCTTCATGGGCACGACCTCCCTGCGACGGACACGCAATCAACGAGCACGGTTCTCAACTGGCGCGGATGACGGCGGCCAGCGCCTCCAACGAGGCCAGCGAGTGGCCCTCCACGAACGCATCCACGTGCGGCAGGGCCGCGGCCATCCCCCGGGCCAGCGGCTGGTAGTCGGGGGAAGCCTTGAGCGGGTTCACCCACACCACCTGATGGGCCACCCGGGCCAGGCGGGCCATCTCGGTGGCCAGCTCGTCGGGATCGCCCCGGTCCCAGCCGTCCGAGAGGATCACCACCACCGCCCCCCGGGCCATGCCCCGGACGCCCCATTCGTCGTTGAACCGGCGCAGGCCCTCGCCCAGCCGGGTGCCACCCGACCAGTCGGCCACGGCCGCGGCCGCGGCGCCCAGCGCGGCGTCGGGGTCGCGCGACGACAGCTCGCGGGTCAGGCGGGTGAGGCGGGTACCGAGGGCGAAGGCCTCCACCCGGGCCCGGCCGGCCACGGCGGCCTGGGCGAAGCGCAGCAGCGCCCGGGAGTAGGGCTCCATGGATCCGCTCACGTCGCACAGCAGCACCAGCCGGCGGGCACGTAGCTGAGGCTCCAGGTGGCGGAGGCGCCCGGCCTCGCCCTCGGTGCGCACGGCGTGGCGGACCGTGGCGCGCACGTCGGGACGACCTCGGCGCGCCCCCGAGGGCCGATGGCGACGGCTGCGCCGCATGGCACCGACCAGCGACAGGTCACCCATCAGCCGTTGCGCCTCGACCAGCTCGGCCGGGGTGCAGGCGGCGAAGTCCTTGTGGCGCAGCACCTCGTGGGGGCTGAACCGCACGCGACAGCTCGGGTCGCGGCTCGCCCGGCTCGTCCGGATCCGCGCCGTCGGGATCATCGGGCAGCTCGTCGTCGTCGATCACCAGGGTGAGCTCCTGGCGCACCGGCTCGGTGGTCGGACACCGCTCGGCCGTCCCAGTACGCCCGAAAGACCCGGTCGTAGGCGACCGCATCCTCCGGACGCTTCACCAGCGTGGCCCGGCCCGCCCAGTACAGGGACCGACGATCGCCGGCACCAACCGCCGCCACGGCCTGGGCGAACACCAGCGTGGCGCCCACCGCCACCACCACCCCCTCGCGTCGCAGCGCCTGTACGAACCCGACCAGGCCGCCCACCGCGGCGGCACCGGCCGATGCATCGGGAGCCACCGCGCCACCGGTCATGGCGCCGACCGGGCCCGGGCCAGGTCCACCAGTTCGGTGAAGCCGGCCTGTCGGGCGCGCTCCTGGTCCTCCCGGTACTTGAGCACCGTGCCCAGGGTGGCCACCACCGCCGGTTCGTCCAGCTCGGTACGACCCAACAGGGCCAGGGCCTGGGCCCAGTCGATCGTCTCGGCCACGCCCGGTGGCTTGTACAGCCCCACCCCCCGGAACACCTCGGTGGCCGCCGCCACCTGACGGGCCAACACCTCCGAGACCTCGGGAGCGCGCACCATGACGATGCGCACCTCCCGTTCGAAGTCGGGGTGTTCGACCCAGTGGTAGAGGCAGCGTCGCTTGAGGGCGTCGTGCACGTCGCGGGTGCGGTTGGAGGTGATGACCACCAGCGGCGGGGTCTCGGCCCGGAAGGTCCCCAGCTCGGGCACGGTGACCGAGTAGTCGGCCAGGATCTCCAGCAGGAAGGCCTCGAACTCGTCGTCGGCCCGGTCGATCTCGTCGATGAGCAACACGGGCGGCGGGCCGCCCCCGGTGCGGCGCCACCGCGGCCAGCAGGGGCCGTCGCACCAGGAACCGCTCGCTGTAGAGATCGTCGGTCAACCGGTCGGCGATGGAGCTGTCCGTCGCCGGAGCCTCGCTCGGTCCGGCGATCGTCCCGGTGGCCTCGGCGGCCCGCAGGTGCAGGAGCTGGCGGGAGTAGTCCCACTCATAGACGGCCTGGGAGACGTCGATGCCCTCGTAGCACTGGAGCCGGATGAGCTCCCCGCCGGTCCACTGGGCCAACACCTTGGCCACCTCGGTCTTGCCCACGCCCGCCTCGCCCTCGAGCAGGAGCGGTCGGCGCAGACGCAGGGCCAGGAATATGGCGGTGGCCAGGCCCTCATCGGGCAGGTAGTCGTGCTCGCGCAGGGCACGGGCCACGGCCTCGACATCGTCCGCGAGTTCGTCGGGGTCGGTCGGACCTGACGGCTCGGGCTCCACGGTGCCAGTCTGGCAGGCATCGCCCCCGATCCCTGACCCTACTGGTGCTCGGATGGTCGCCAGATCCCTCAAACCGGGCCGATTGCGGTCGATTGTTGACCTCGAGACCCGCGTCCCAGGAGCGCATCGATGTCGCAGGAGCCGAGATGTCCCAAGTGCCACACGATGGTGCAGCCATCGTGGGACTGGTGCATGGGCTGCGGCTATGACCCGGCGGGTCGCCGACCCGACGTGGTCGACATCCACGACGGAGCGGACGTGGACGCACCGATGGCCACGCCTCAGCCCGCCCCTCGGGACGGGGCCGGACCCTGGACCGCGCCCGCCCCGCTGGGAGCGGTGCGACCGATGGTCCAGGGCAGCACGCAGGTGACGACGTTGGTGGGGCCCGGCGCGGCCCAGCCCCAGGAGATGCGCGATCCGGACTGGGTGCAGGCGCCGCCTCATCGCCGGCTGCCCATTCCGGCCTTCATCGGGCTGCTGATCGTGGTGGCGGCGGCCATCGGGGCGCTGGTGGTGGTGACCCTGCTCGTCCTGCACCGACCCATCGGGACCACGGGCGGCGGCGACCTGCAGCGGCGACCCGCCCCGGCGGTGGCTGGCTACTGGTTGACGCGCGGGCCGAGCTGAGCGAAGGGCCACACGTCGGGCACGGTGACCGGCGTCTTCGGCGCGGGGAGCACTCGGTACACCTCTTCGCCCGGCATGACCAGGTCGTAGTTCTGCCGGGCTTGCTGCTCGATCTCGGCGTCGGTCCCGAGCCGCTTGGCCTCGGCCCGCAGCGCGGCGTTGGACTGCTGGAGCTGCTGGAGCTGGTCGGTGGCGTGGGCGATCGATCGCTTCTGGTTCAGGTAGGTGCGGGTGGGGAACACGCCCACCACCAGCACCCCCACGAACAGCGCCGTGGCCAGCACCGGCAGGATGAGCCGGGTGCCCAGCGGCGTGTGCACCCGCCGCTCGCGGCCAGGCTCGGGCGATTTGGCCGGCTCGGCCGGTCGAGGAGCTCGGCGACGACCGATCATCCGCCGGCGGCCCGGGCCAGTGCGGCCGCACCCCAGTAGGCCGCGGCCTCACCCAGGTCCTCCTCGATGCGCAACAGCTGGTTGTACTTGGCCACCCGGTCGCTGCGGGCTGGCGCACCGGCCTTGATCTGCCCGCAGTTGGTGGCCACGGCCAGATCGGCGATGGTGGCGTCCTCGG
The DNA here is from genome assembly GCA_963740985.1 of uncultured Microthrixaceae bacterium. Lineage (GTDB taxonomy): Bacteria > Actinomycetota > Acidimicrobiia > Acidimicrobiales > Acidimicrobilacustridaceae > UBA4742. The sequence goes on along the minus strand of CAVUGJ010000002.1, from coordinate 4,365,878 downwards.
TCTCCCCCGAGCGATGCGACATCACCGCGGTGTAGGCCGCCCGGTGGGCCATGCCTACCGTCTCGAGGGTCTCGCTGAGCGACCCGATCTGGTTCACCTTGATCAGGATCGAGTTGGCCACGCCCGCATCGATGCCCCGCGACAGCCGCTCGGTGTTGGTCACGAAAAGGTCGTCGCCCACCAGCTGGACCCGGCCGCCAATGGCGTCGGTGAGCGCCCTCCAGCCGTCCCAGTCCTCCTCGGCCATCCCGTCCTCGATGGACACGATCGGGTACCGGTCGACCAGGTCAGACCACAGCCCGACCATCTCGTCGATGCCCAACCGCCGGTCCTCGCTGGCCAGCACGTACTGACCGTCGCGGTAGAACTCCGAGGTGGCGGGATCGAGGGCGATGGCGATCTGGTCGCCGGGGGTGAACCCGGCGGTCTCGATGGCCTCGACCAGCAGGCTGCAGGCCTCCTCGTTGGAGGCCAGATCGGGCGCGAAGCCGCCCTCGTCGCCGACCGCGGTGGACAGCCCCCGGTCGTGCAGCATCGACTTGAGCACGTGGTAGGTCTGGGCGCCCCACCGCAGGGCCTCGGCGAACGACGCCGCGCCCACCGGCATGATCATGAACTCCTGCATGTCGACGTTGTTGTCGGCATGGGCGCCGCCGTTGAGGACGTTCATCATGGGCACGGGCAGCACATGAGCGGATGCCCCACCCACGTATCGGTACAAGGGCAGTCCCAGCTCGTTGGCCGCAGCCTTGGCCACGGCCAGGGAGACGCCCAGGATGGCGTTGGCTCCCAGGCGAGCCTTGTTGTCGGTGCCGTCCAGGTCGATGAGCAGACGATCCACGTCGCGCTGGTCGAGGGCGTCGAGGCCCACCAGCAGGTCGTAGATCTCGTCGTCTACGTGGCCCACGGCGTCGAGCACGCCCTTGCCCCCGAAGCGGTCGCCGCCGTCTCGCAGCTCGACCGCCTCGAACTGACCGGTCGAGGCGCCCGAGGGCACGATGGCCCGGCCGGTGGCACCGCTGTCGAGCACCACCTCGACCTCGACGGTGGGGTTGCCCCGCGAATCGAGGACCTCGCGTCCGACGATGTGTTCGATCGTGCTCAAACGCCTGTTGCTCCTGCTCTCCGGGATGCTCTGAACTTGGGGTTCTCAGCGTGGCAGCCCGCTCGCTCGGGGTGGTGGACCCCGCGTGGCTTCTGGGTCCCCCTCAGCCCAGTTCGGTGCCCAGGATGCTGACGAAGCTGACCATCTCGCCGGGATAGCCACCCAGGTTGTGGACCAGACCCAGCGAGCGGCCGGCCGGACCGGCGGTGGTCAGGATGCGCCGATCGTCGGGGGCCTCGCCCCGCAACTGGAGCCAGTTCTCGAAGTGCATGCGCAGCCCGGAGGCTCCCACGGGATGGCCGAAGCTCTTGAGCCCGCCGTCGGGGTTCACCGGCAGCTCGCCCTCCAGGTCGAACACTCCGGCCTCGACGTCCTTGTAGGCCTCGCCGCGGTTGGAGAAGCCCAGGTCCTCCATCAGCACCAGCTCGGTGGGGGTGAAGCAGTCGTGCACTTCGGCCATGGCCAGTTGGTGGCGCGGGTCGGTGACCCCGGCCTGGGCGTAGGCGTCGGCCGCGGCCTGGGCCACCTCCGGGAAGGTGGTGTAGTCGTAGTCGGGATCGATCACGCCCGAGCCGTTGCCGGCCACGAAGGACAGGGCCTTGATGTAGAGCGGGCGTGTCGGTGTAGCGGTGGGCGTCCTCGGCGCGCACCACGATGGCCGCGGCCGAACCGTCGGCCACCCCGGCGCAGTCGAACACACCCAGCCGCCCGGCCACCGCCGGTGCGTTGGCGATGACCTCGAGGTCCATCTCCTTGCGGAACTGCGCTCGCGGGTTGCGGGCCCCGTTGTGGTGGTTCTTCCAGGCGATGCGGGCCAGCACCCGCTTGAGATCGTCCTCGTCCACGCCGTAGCGCTGCGCGTAGGCCGGCACCACCAGGCTGAACATGGCCGCCGCGGTCAGCGACCGGGCGGTGCCGTCGTTGGGGATCGGGAAGGCGTTGAGGCCCTGATAGCCGCCGTCCTTCACCTTCTCCACGCCTACGGCCATGGCCACGTCGTAGGCTCCCGAGGCCACTGCGTAGGCGGCCTGGCGCAGCGCCTCGCTGCCCGAGGCGCAGAAGTTCTCCACCCGGGTGACCGGCTTGCCCGCCAGCTTGAGCGGGGCGGCCAGGGTGATGCCGCTCATGCCCGACTGTGCGGTGCCCAACCAGTAGGCGTCCACGTCGTCCTTGGTCATGCCGGCCGAGGCGAAGCACTCGGCGGTGGCGTCGAGCAGCAGGTCGTCCAGGCCCTTGTCCCAGTGCTCGCGGAACGGCGTGCACCCCATGCCCACGATGGCCACCCGGTCCTTGATCCCGTGCGACGACATCAGCGAGCTCCTGTCATGGGCTTGGCTTGCCTGATGCGCTCCGCAGGCTTCGCTTTCCAGAAGTAGTTCTGCACGCCGTCGGCCTGGTTGAGGCGCCGGAACGTCATCTCCACCCGGTCGCCGATGGCCACGTCGGTGGCGGCCACGTCGGTCAGCTCCATGGGCAGGCGACCCCCGCCGTCGGCGGCGTCGAAGTCGATGACCGCGAACACGATGGGCGGGCTGGGCGAGTAGGCCAGGCGGTCGACGGTGAAGGTGACCACCGTGCCGTGGGCGTCGGCCATGGGCAGCGGATCCATGTGGTCGACGGCCCCGCCCTGGAACGAGACCCGGGCCGGCGGCAGGTGCACCGCTCCGGTGTCGTGATCGCGAGACCCCACGAAGCCGAACTTCCAGGAGGTGCTGCGGGCCGCGGCGCTGGCCGAGGCCCGGGCCGGCTCGGGTCGCCTGGGCGGTTCGAGGGTGACCATGCCCTTCCAGGACAGGAAGGTGAGGTAGCGCAGACCGGGGTGGTCGTCGTCCACCGCCCCCGCCGCGACCTGCTCGTCGATCGACCGCACCGGCTGCCACCGGGCCAGGGCCTCGGTGGTGCGCAGCAGGATCACGTCGGCGCCGTCGGCCAGCACCACCAGGGCCAACACCTGGCCCGGATCGGCCTGCTCGAGCGCCCGGGCCAGCAGCAGCCCGGGTTGGGCCGCGCCCGGGTTGCCGACCACCGCGGTCAGGTCATCGGCCACGCCGCCTGTCCCGGCGCCGACCTTGCCGGCCACCTGGCGCACGGCCCGGGCGTGCGTGCCCGACACCACCACCTGGGCCACGTCCTCGGGACCGAGACCGGCCTCACCCAAGGCCAGCTTGAAGGCCTCGGTACCCAGGGCCACGTAGTGCAGCTCGCCGAAGCGCTCCTCCCACTGCTTGGAGCGGCGGTCACCCGGTGTGCGCCAGCGATCCAGGAACTCCTCGGTGACCGAGGCCTGCCCGATCACCTCGGCCAGCAGTGGCTGGGGATCGTCGGAGCCCGCCGATCAGCACGGCGGCGGCGGCGTCACCCCCCTCACGCTCGTCCGCGCTGGTGGGCAGACCGGTGCGGGTGTCGGCGGTCACCAGCAGGACCCGGTCGCGGCCGCGCAGGGCCGCGGCCAGCGCCCCCGAGGCGGATCGCACCGATCCGTTCAGGTCGAGGGCCGGCACCTCGTGGTCGAGGCGCAGGGCGGCGTGGACCACGGTGGCATTGGTCTTGTCGACGTAGGCCGGATCAGTGGTCGAGAACCACAGGGCCTGCGGCGCGCCGCGCCCGTCGGAGCCTGGCTGGCCGTCGGGCCCAGTCGCCGGCGGGGCCCGCAAGGCCCGAAGAGCCAGGCGGGCTGCCTCCACCCCCATGGTGGTGGTGTCCTCGTCGTAGGCCGCCACCGAGCGCGAGCCCTTGCCGGCGTTGGTGCCGCTGGCCGCGCTGATGGCGCCACGGTCCAACCGGTGATGGGGGATGTAGCCGGCGAAGCCCAGAATGCCGCGGGTCGGTTCAGTCATCGACGCGAGTCTAGAGCCAACATCTGACGCCCCGTCAGATCAGTCCGGGGCATGGATCCGGGCGCCCGAACGCTCAGGCGCGCTCGCGCACGATCTTGCGCCAGGTGCCCAGGTCGCTGCCCCGGGCCCGAAGCAGCAGCGTGATGGTGGAGGCCACCAGCAGGCTGGCCAGGTTGGCCACCAGCTGCACGGCCGCCCCCGCCATCTGGGACCAGTCGTGGGCGGCGAAGGCCACGCCGATGTTGGCCGCGGCCGGGATGGTGGTGATGGACACGAACACCCCGACCAGGCCGCGGGCGTCGGGCAGGGTCAGGCTGAGCGCTCCGGCCACCCCGGCCAGCAGAGCCACCACCACGGTGGTGGCGTTGGGCTGGGAGATGAACAGGGTGAGCGAGTGGCTGGTGGGCACGGTGTTGTCCTTGACCACCCCAGTCCGGTACAGCACCTCGGTCAACGCCCAGGCGCCCACGATGCCGGCACCGAAGCAGGCGCCGATGGCCAGGAGCCCGCCTCGCATCCGAGACCACCAGCGCAGGGCGAAGCCCAGGCAGGTGTCGGCGATCAGGTAGTAGTCGGGGCTGATGGCCATCGCCCCCACGATGAGCAGCAGCTGGTCCTCGATGAGCCCGATGGCGGCGATCATCGACCCGATCACGATCAGCAGGACGTTCACCCAGGACAGCCGGCCGTTGCGATGCACGTCCTGCACCACCTGAGCCCAGACCACCGCCTCGTCGTCTGCCGGTCGCAGGCGGGTGCCGTCGGCACCCAACAAGGACTCCGAGGGCGACACCGACATCGAGATGTCGGTCACGTTCTCGGCCACCTCGACCATCTGCAGGATCTCGTCCACCGCTCGACGGGGCACGTCGGCCTGCACCAGGTCGCCCGGGGGCAGGCGCCGGACGGCGCGCACCACGGTGACGTCGCGGGCGTAGGTGACTCCCTCGAGCACGCCCGAGATCTGATCGGTCCGGTGCGGCGGGCACACGATCCGGATCAGCGGCATCGAGCCGAGCGTAGGGGCCGGTCCGGGCCCGTCCGGGGACCTCGTAGCATCGCCGTCGTGAAGCTCGGAGAGGTCGCCAACCAAGACGCGGTGAAGTGGGGCAAGCCACTGGAGGGGATCCGCGTGCTGGCCGCGGAGCAGATGCAGGCGCTGCCCTACGCCACCCAACTGCTGGCCCGCCTGGGCGCGGAGGTGGTCAAGGTCGAGCACCCGACCCACGGCGAGTCGGGCCGCGGCGCGGCCCCGGCCATGATCGACCCGCAGGGCCGGGCGGTCGGGTCCACCTACCTGCGCAACAACCTGGACAAGCGCAGCGTCGGCCTCGACCTCAAGTCGCCCGACGGCCAGGCGCTGTTCAGGGCCCTCATCCCCCGCTTCGATGTGGTGGCCGAGAACTTCAAGCCCGGCACCATGGCCCGCATGGGGCTGGGCTACGAGGACCTGGCCGAGGAGTTCCCCGAGATGATCTACGTCTCCATCTCGGGGTTCGGCAACGACGAGGTGTCCCCATACCGCACGTGGCCGGCCTACGCCTCGGTGGTGGAGGCCATGTCGGGCATCTACGAGTACAAGAGCGGGCCCGACCACCCGCCCACCACCATCCCGGTGGGGGCGCTGGGCGACATCAGCTCGGCCCTGTTCGGCGTCATCGGCATCCTGGCCGCCCTGCGCCACCGCGAGCGCACCGGCATGGGCCAGTACGTCGACATCGCCATGTTCGACTCCATGCTGGCCATGACCGACATCGTGACCAACTTCTGGTCGATGGGCATCCGACCGGACAACCAGGTGCCGGTGCTGTGCGAGGGCTTCCGGGCGTCGGACGGCTACGTGGTGGTCCAAGTGGTGCGTGAGCCCCAGTTCGCCAAGCTGGCCGAACTGGTCGGCCATCCCGAGTGGACCGACGATCCCCGCTTCGCCGATCGCTCCGGCTGGATGCCGCACCTGGACGACGTGATCCGCCCCGCGGTCGAGGCCTGGGCCGCCGGTCGCACCAAGGTGGAGGCCGCGGCCGAGCTGACCGCGGCCGGCCTGGTGGCCGGGCCCAGCTTCAGCGCCCCGGACGTGATCGCCGATCCCCATGTGGCCGGCCGCCACATGCTGGTGGAGATGACCCGCACCGACGGCGTCGACGAACCCGTCCTGATCCCGGGCAACCCGGTGAAGCTGTCCAAGATGGCCGAGGGCCCCGAGACCCGCGTGCCCTGGGTGGGCGAGCACACCGACGAGATCCTGGCCGCCGAGCTGGGCCTGGGGTCGGCTCAGCTCGACGACCTGCGGGCCAGGGGCGTGGTCACCTGACCGTCGGGCGGTCCCCGCGGCCATCCGTCAGGGCCGCCAGGTTCCGTCCGCCGTCACCCAGTCGGGTCACACCGGGGCATCACCGCGCAGCGTGACGCGCTGGATGACCCGATGCTGGTCACCGAAGTCCCCCGCCACGGCGTGCTGGGTGGCCCGGTTGTCCCAGAACCCGATGTCGCCCTGGTGCCAGTGGTAGCGAACCGTGTGCTCGGGCCGCACCGAGTGCTCGTAGAGGTAGGCCAGCAGGGCGTCGGATTCGAGCCGGTCCAACTCCTTGATGTGAGAGGTAAACCCGGGGTTGACGAACAGGGTCCGAGCCCCCGTCTCGGGGTGGGTGCGTACGACCGGGTGCTCGACCGGCTCCAGATCCTGGAAGGTCTGGCCCTCCCATTGGCCCTGTCCCCCGACGCGCGTCGAGGGCCCGGGCGAACTGGGCTCGCCCGTCGTGCACCGCGGTCAGGGTGGACAGGAAGGCCTGCAACGCCGGGCTGAGGTGCTCGAAGGCCGCTTGCTGGTCGGAGAAGAGGGTGTCTCCGCCGGCCGGGGGCACGTGCACGGCGCGGAGGATGGAACCGGTCGGTGGGCGGGCCACGAACGTCACGTCGGTGTGCCAGTGCAGACCACGACTCCGGGTGCTCACGTCGCCGTAGCTGGCGTAGAGCTGGGCCGACTTGGTGTAGTCGATCTCGAACACCTCCGGGTGATCGTCGAGACCGGCGATCACCGGGTGCCCTTCGGTGGGCTCGCCGAAGCGGGCGGCGAAGGCCAGATGCGATTCCGGATCGAGGTCCTGGCCGGGGAAGAACACCACCTTGCGCTCCAGCCAGACCTGGCGGATGGCGGCCACGGCGTCGTCGTCGAGGTGGCGCAGGTCGACGCCGCGTATCTCGGCACCGATGGTGGCTGACAGGGGGGTGATGTCGAGGTCGACGGCGGTGCGGGTCAGAGTCATGACGGGGTCCCTTCGGGATCGGTTGGGTGGATCGGGTTGGAGGTGGTGATCGGTGGGTCGGGGATGGCCGGCTCGGCACCGGCGGGGGGCGGGGTCGAGTGACGGCCCTCCGCCGTCTCGTCCACGCCGAGCTCGTGCAGCAGGCACCTGCGGAGCGCACCGAACTCGGGGTGGCTCCGCAGGCGTGGGCTGGGCAGCTCCACGGTCACGTCCAGCGACAGCCGACCGTCGGTCAGCACCAGGATGCGGTCGGCCAACAACAGGGCCTCGTCCACATCGTGGGTGACCAGCAGCACGGCCGGGTGGTGGCGGGCGCAGAGCTGCTCGACCAGGGCGTGCATCTTGATGCGGGTCAGCGCGTCGAGCGCGCCGAACGGCTCGTCCAGCAGCAGCAGATCGGGTTGTCGGACCAGCGCGCGGGCCAGGGACGCCGCGCTGCGCCTCGCCACCCGACAACGTCTTGGGCCAGTCGTGCTCGTGACCGGCCAGGCCGACCTCGGCCAACGCGTCGGCGCCGCGCCGCACGGCGTCGGCCCCGGGCTGGCCCAGGACGACGTTGTCCAGCACATCGGCCCAAGGCAGCAGGCGCGGGTCCTGGAACACGACCGACCGTCGAGCGGGCACTTCGATGTCGCCCTCGGCGCCCGGATCCAGACCGGCCAACGACCGCAGAAGTGTGCTCTTTCCCGAGCCGCTGCGCCCCAGCAGGGCCACGAACTGGCCTGGCTCGAGATCCAGGTCGATGCCGGCGATCACCGTGCGCTCGTCGAAGCGGCGACACAGACCCCGCACCGACACGGGCAGGCCGTCCGCGCAGCTGAGGTGACGCGGCCCCGGCTCCGGAAGCCGGTCGGGCTGTCGCCGGCGGGAAGCTCACCGCGCTGGTTGCCATCGCAGCCACCTCCGCTCGAGCGCCCGCACCAGTCCGTCTGTCGCCAGGCCGAGCACGGCGTAGGTGACCAGGCACACCACGATCACATCGGACTGGAAGAACGTCTGGGCCCGAACCATCAGGTAGCCGAGGCCGCTGGTGGCGTTGATCTGCTCGGCGAACACCAGCAACAGCCAGGCCACCGAGGTGGCCATCCGCACGCCGACCAGGAAGCCCGGCAGCGCACCGGGCACGACGATCCGGCGCAGGCGGGCCCACCGCCCCAGGCCGACCACGGTGGCCAACTCGTGGTAGCCGGGGTCGAGGGTTCGGATGGCGGCGTAGGTGTTGACGTAAACGGGGAAGGCCACGCCCAGCACGATCAGGCTGATCTTCGCCGTCTCCCCGATGCCCAGCCACAGGATGAGCAACGGCTCCAGGCCAATGATGGGCACGAAGCGCAGCATCTGGACGTTGGCGTCGACCAGGTCGTCGCCCAGGCGGGACAACCCGGCCCACAGGGCCAGACCGGCCCCGACCGGGATCCCGATGGCAAGCCCGCAGACCACCCGTTGGAGTGACACCCACAGGGCCGAGCCCAAGGTGCCGGCCCGGATCATGTCGACCCCGGTGCTCAGCACCACCGAAGGAGCGGCCAGGACCTGGGGGCTGAGCCAGCCGGCCCGGGCCGCCAGTTCCCAGAGGCCGAAGAACACCACCACGCCGAGCCCGCGTTCGAGGCCGCGCCGCGACCGGCGGTGCGGTCGCCGGCCCGACGTCGGATCCGCGGTGGGCAGTCGGACCCGATCGGGACCGGGACCGCCGACGACCATCGACTCCGGCCTGGCTCGGGACTGCTCCGGGGTCGCAGTTGGACGCTGGACGACGGTCATGACGCCTGGGCCTGGGCCACAAGCTGGTTGAACCGGGTGTCGAACTCGCCGGCCACCACGACCTTCTTCGGGATCTCCCGGGCGGCCTGGAAGAGATCGGCCAGGTGCTGCTGGGCGGGGCCGATGGTGCCGGGCAGGGCGACGAAGGAGGCCACGCCGATCTGTTCGGCCACCTGCGCCGCCCGCGCCGGGCTCAGCTTGTACTGGTCCACGTAGACGGCCTGGATGATGGCCTCCGGATGCGCCCGCAGGTAGGTGAAGGCTCGGGCCAGACGGGCCAGGTAGTCACCCAGGGCCGCCGATCGGGCCGGATCGGCCAGTGCGGCCTCGGTGGCGATCACGAAGTCGGAGCGGTCGGTGATCTCGGAGGCTCGGGCCACCTGACGAGCGGTGGGGTTGGCGGTCAGGTAGACGCTCGTGAGCGGCTCGACCTCGAGGCCGGCGTCAGCCGAGCCGCCTTGGAGCGCGGCCGACACCTGGGTCTGGGGCAGCAGCACCGAACGAATGTCGGACAACCTCAGACCGGCCTGGTCCAGCGCTTCGAGCAGGACGGCCTCGCCCGCCGTGCCCTGTTGGTAGGCCACCTTCTTGCCCTTGAGGTCGCCCCAGCCCTTGATGTCGGTCTCGCCCGGCTTGGTCACCAGGCCGTAGGCGGCGTGGGGCGCAGCCCATCCGGCCACGGCCACGATGGGCTGGCCCGCGGCCTGGGCGAAGATCAGCGGGGTCGAACCGACGAACCCCGTGTCGAGCGAACCCCCCTGGAACGCCTGGAGCATCGGAGGACCGCCCACGAACGCGGCGTAGGCCACATGGTAGGGGAAGCCCTTGTCCTGGCCGGCCAGATGCAGGATGGTCTTCAAGTAGTCGAGCTGGTCACCGACCCGCAGGGTGGTGCCCGCCGGCACGTGGCTGGCCAGGGCCACCGGGCCGGCCGAGGTGGACGAGGCCCCGCCGGCACCGGGCGCGGCCGTCGAGCTCTTGGGGCCGCAGGCGACCACGAGTGCCCCGCACACCAGGGCGGCAGTCATCACGACGATCGGGCGCAGCGCGGGCAGCTTCACGATGTCTCTCTCTTCTTCCTGGACCGCTGGGATCCTCCCGGACCCCTCGGTGCCTTTTCACAGTAATTTGATGGGAAAGCTCAGGTATAACCCTGTCGGACTGGCGAGGCAACGTGTCATCGGTCACCTGCGGTCCCACACCAGGCCGCTGGCGCCTTCGGCTCAATTCAGATACGGTTCGATACGTAATGACTTCGGCGACGGCACCTGGTCCCACCACCAGCACCCCCTCTGGCGCCGCGCCGACGGCCGGCCCGGGGCGACCCCGCGACCCCCGCATCGATCGGGCGGTGCTCGACGCCACCACTGCCCTGCTCGAGGAGGTGGGCTACCAGCGGCTGTCCATCGCCGCCATCGCCGCTCGGGCCGGGACCACGCCACCGGCCATCTACCGGCGCTGGCCGACCAAGGCCCACCTGGTCCACGAAGCCGTCTTCCCGTCCGAGACCGGCACCACCCTCCCCCGGCCCGACGAGGACCAGTCCGACGATCTCGACGGGTGGGTGCGGGCCATGCTGGTGGGGGGCATCGCCCTGTTGGCCCGCCCGGCGGCGCGGGCCGCGGTGCCGGGCCTGCTGGCCGAGCTGAGCTCGGCACCCGACATGCAGGCCGACATCCGGTCGCGGTTCGACGGCGGTGAGTGGGGTTGGCTCCACCAGCGCGTCGCCCGTGCCATCGACGAGGGCGAGGTCCGGCCCGATGTGGCCGCCACCACCCTGCTCGACCTGATCAGCGGTTCGGCCTTCATGGCCGCGGTGGTGGGTCCGACCGAACGAATCGACGACCAGTGGATCGACCAGGTGGTCGACGTGATCATGCGCGGCATCGCGCCCACCGACAGGGGATGACCATCCCCCGATGACAGGAGACACCGATGGATCTGGGACTGGCTGACGCGGTCGCGGTCGTGACCGGCGGAAGCAAGGGCATGGGGCGCGCCGTGGCCGAGGCCTTCGCCGACGACGGGGCGCGGGTGGCCATCCTGGCCCGCGGCCGAGCCGGCTTGGACGAGGCGGTGGAGGCGCTGGTGGGTCGCGGGAGCCCCGACGCCCTCGGCCTGTCGGTCGACGTGACCGATCCGGCGGCCATCGACGCGGCCTTCGCCACCATCGGTGAACGGTGGGGTGCCGTCAACAGCCTGGTCAACACGATCGGTCCGTCCGATGGCACCTTCGACGACCTGGACGACGCCGGGTGGGACGCGGCGTTGGCTCTCGGGCTGATGGCCGGCGTGCGCTGCACGCGAGCCGCCCTGCCGTGGTTGCGAGCCGCCGAGTGGGCCCGGATCGTGAACTTCGCCGCCCACTCCATTCAGCGCCAGAACCCGCGCCTGGTGGCCTACACGGCCTCGAAGGCGGCGTTGACCAGCGTGTCGAAGAACCTGGCCAAGAGCCTGGCCCCGGATGGGATCCTGGTGAACACGATCAGCCCGGGGACCATCGTCACCGCCAGCTTCACCGAGGTCCTCGACCCGTTCCTGCGAGCCGAGGGTCTCGACTCGAGCGATCCGGTCGATGTCATGCGCTTCATCGAGCAGACCTTCCACCAACCCGCTGACCTGGGCCGGGCCGGCCTGCCCGACGAGGTGGCCAGCATCACCGTGTACCTGGCCTCGCGCCGCAACGGCTACGTGACCGGCGCCAGCGTGAACGTGGACGGGGGATCGGACTTCATCTGATGGACATCGAGCAGATGGTGGAGCAGGCATGCCAACGAGCCGGCGCCGACGACTTCGGCGACGACACGTGGCGCGAGGGCCTGGCGGTCCTGGTCCGATCGCTGGAGACGGAGGCGTCGCTCAACGAGATGGGCCTGGGCGCCATGGCTGACCAGATCGTCGGCTACCTGGCGAACCGCCTGGAGATCGAGCGCACCTACGCCCGACATCCCGAGATCGACGACCAGCAGATCGTGGCGCCGCTGTTCGGGCTCGGCCTGCCCCGCACGGGGTCCACCGCCCTGAGCTTCCTGCTGGCCCAGGACCCGGCCCGACGCACGTTGCGCACGTGGGAAGCGGCGACGCCCTGTCCCCCACCGGAGTCGGCGACCGAGCACACCGACCCGCGGATCGCCGAGGCGCAGGCCGGCATCGACTTCACCAACGAGATGTTCCCGGGCTTCGCCGGGATGATCCCCACCTCGGCCACCGGACCCCAGGAGTGCCTGCTGCTCATGGCCCTCGACTTCCGGTCGCTCTTCTTCGAGGCCATGGCCAACGTCCCGAGCTACAGCGCCTGGCTGCTCAGCTGCGACATGGAACCGGCGTACCGGTACCACCGCCGGGTCCTGAAGCTGTTGCAGTGGCGATGCCCGCCCGAACGATGGTGGCTCAAGACGCCGGCGCACATGCTGTCGATCGACGCCCTGGACGCGGTGTATCCGGACGCCCGATTCGTCATGACCCATCGCGATGTGGCCAAGGTGCTGCCGTCGGTCTGCGCCCTGTACGACGCCCTCTCGAGCATCCTCACCGAACGCCCCGACCCCATCGCCATCGGTGCCCAGAACGTGGCGGAGTGGTCGCTCGCACTGGAGCGCCTGATCGAGTTCCGCGACCGCGGCAACGAGCACCGCTTCCACGACCTGTCCTTCGAGGCGGTGCAGCGAGATCCCATGGGCCAGGCGACCAGGCTGTACGCGGAGCTGGACGACGAGCTCACCGAGCCGGCGCGCCAGCGCATGCAGGCCTGGTGGGACCAGAGCAGCCGGGACCGAGGCGGCCCGCACTCCTACCACCCCGAGGACTACGGACTCGACCTGGCCGAAGTCCGCAAGCAGTTCACCTTCTACACCGAACGGTTCGACGTTCCCGTCGAAGCCACTGGGGGTCTGACATGAGCACCATCTTCGTGACCGGCGGTACCGGGCTCACCGGCGCCAACGTGTGCCAACAGCTCGTCGAGCGGGGCGACACGGTGCGGACGCTCGTCCGCAATCCGGAGGAGGCCGCCGCCCTCGGCGCCATCGGCGTGGAGCTGATCCAGGGCGACATCGCGGAAGGCGAGGACGTGCTCCAGGCGGCCAAGGGCTGCGAGGCAGCCATCCACTGCGCGGCGTTGCTGGGCGGGTCCAGCCAGGACCTGGCCGACTTCGAGGCCGTCAACGTGGTCGGAACGACCAACGTGCTCGACGCCGGACGCGCCCTGGGCATGCGTCGGGTGGTGGCGCTCAGCACCGGAACGTTCTTCGACCTGAGCGGTGACGGCCCGGCGGAGGAGGCGCCCGTGCTCGACGACCCGCCTGCAGATCCCTACACGGTGACCAAGCTGGCCGCCTTCCGGGAGGTACACCGGCGCGCCGAAGCCGGCGAGGACGTCCTGACCTGTCACCCGGGCGCCATCTACGGCCCGAGCCCGGTCGTCCGCCGGGCACTGCACCCGACCAGCTTCAACGCCATCCTGCTGGGCGCCCTGCGTGGCCGCGTCCCCATGTTCCTCGACTTCCCGGTCACCTGGGTGGCCGCGGCCGACGTGGCGTCAGGGTCGATCGCGGCCCTGGACCGGGGCGTGGCCGGCGAGCGCTACTGGCTGGTCGGACGGCCCGAGGACACCATCAGCACGGCCGCCGGGTGCAACCGGGCCTGCGAGCTGGCCGGGGTCGAGCACCGCGTCGAGGACCTCGACTACCGATCCGATCCCGAGGCGCTGACCGCGGCCTTCGGGCCGACGCTCATGGCCATCGCCGAAGCCGCGGCGCGGAGCGATCGAAGCCATCGCTCGGCCGTGAACCCGACCCGCGATCGCCTGGGCTACCAGCCGATGAGCCTCGACGACGGACTCGGCCGGCTCATCGGGTGGCTGCGCGAGCTGGGCAAGTTCTGATCGCCCCCGCCCCGGATCGACAGATCGAGGAGAACCCCATGGACGAGATCACCCAGAAGGTCGTCGACGGCACCGCCTGGCGGGAGTTCTGCGACCTGCTGGCCGATGCCGGTACGACCATCCTGGCCGAGGGCAACCCCGACGACCCCCTGGATCGGGCCGAGGGCTTCCGCATGCTGACCCGGCTGCTGCGCGGCGCCCTCGAATCCAAGCTCGAGTACGGACAGGGATCGCATCCGGCCCTCATCTGCACCTGCCACGAGACGATCAAGATCGTCGGGGAGAACCCCGACAACCACTACCTCGGCTCATCGCTCGACGGGAAGTACGACTATCGGATCTGGGGCACCCGGGGCGACGCCCGCTGGATCAGCTTCAACCTGTTCTCCGGAGCCGGGTTCGGTGGGGGCGGCCCGGGCACCGGCGCGACCATGCACGAGGAGCAGATGCACATCGAGCCCGACGGCACCTTCGAGCTGATCATCTCCCCCCGGGAGCACCCCGGGAACTGGCTCCGGTCCGAGGCCGACACCAGGTCGCTGGCCATCCGCCAGACCTTCCTGGACAAGGCCCACCAGACCCACGCCGAGCTCCACATCGAGCGCATCGACGATCAGGTCACCGCGACCGAGCCGCTCACCGCCGAGCAGCTGTACCTGTCGCTCATCTACGCCGGGCTGTACGTCAAGGGTGTGGCCGACATCGGCTCCCAGTGGGCCAGGCGACAAGCCCAGTGGCCCAACGTGTTCACCGACGAGGCCGAGCTGGCCGAGACCGACAAGTTCAAGGATCCCCAGATCAAATGGCACCAGGCCTACTTCGAGCTCGACGACGACCAGGCTCTGGTGGTGGAGGTGACACCACCGGCGTGCGACTACTGGATGATCGCCCTGCACAACCACTGGATGGAGACGCTCGACTACGTCAACCACCAGGCCACCTTGAACTGCCACACGAGCGTGGTGGACGACGACGGGCGCGTGCGCTGGGTGATCGCCCACCGCGATCCGGGGGTACCCAACTGGCTCGACACCGCCGGTCACCGGCGCGGCACCGTGGGCGTGCGCTGGGTCGGCCCGGACGTGATCGACGTCCTGCCCTCGACCCGGGTGGTTCCGCTCGATTCGTTCCCGTCACCCGGCTGACACGGCGAGGCGCACCGGCCCCCTACGGTTGGCCGCTGATCGGACGGCGCGCTCGACTCGACCCTGGTCGTTGATCACGGCCCTGGTGACCGGCGAGCTCGCCGTCCCCGGTGCGACCTGACCTCGCCTTCGGGAACTGTCACACCCCGTCCGTAGGCTGGTGTGGCTACGACGGTTGAGCGCGTCTGGCGGGCGCGGCGGAGGTGTTGACGTGACCGAGGCGACGTTCGTGACGGCCCCGCCGTCGCTAGAAGATCTCACGACCGAACGGCTCGAGGCTCAGATCGTGGCCATGGCTGGCCGCCGGGCCGCGGATGACTGTGCCTGGTTGTTGTTGATCGCTGAGTTCGATCGCCGGGAGGGGTGGGCGTCGTGGGAGTGCCGGTCGACGGCCTGTTGGTTGAGCTGGCATTGCGGGTTGTCGGTGGTGGCGGCCCGTGAGCATGTGCGGGTGGGTCGTGCCCTCGAGCATCTGGCGCGGGTGCGAGCCGAGTTCGCGGCGGGCCGGCTGACCTATTCCAAGGTGCGGGCCATCACCCGGGTGGCCACCGAGGCCACCGAGGCGTGGCTGGTCGATCTGGGTCTGGCCGCCACCGCCGCCCAACTGGAACGGATCTGCTCGACCTATCGCCGCGTCCAGCCGCCCCAGTCGGCCCACAACGAAGACGACAACGGCGACCGCCCGCTCGACGAGGAAGCCCAGGCCGCGGCTGACGCCGAGGGTCAGTACCTGCACATCTGGCACCGCCACGGCCTGGCCCAGCTGCGAGCCGAGATCGTGACCGACGACGCGGCCCTGATCGAGGCCGCCATCGCCTCGGCGATCGAGCACCTCAACGATGGTGCTTGTAGCGGTAGCGATTCCGCGGAATCGTCCCCGCACCCCACCGCTGGGCCGGCCGAGTCGGCGCCACGAGCGTCCCGGCTCGACGGGCTGGTCGAGATCGCCCGCGCCTACCTGTCCCACACCGCCCCCTCACCGCGCATCGAGCGCCGTCACCTGGTCATGCTCGTCGACGTCGGTGAGCTCACCGCCACCGGGGAACTCGGCATCGACCCCGACGGGCGCTGCACCCTTGGCGGGCACCGCATCACCCCCGAAGCTGTCCGCCACCTCGGCGCCAGCGCCTCCATGACCACCGTGCTGATCGACCACCGCGGCCTGCCGCTGTCCGTCGGGCGCCGCTCACGCCTCCCCACGCCGGCCCAACGACTCGCCCTCCACATCCGCGACCACGGCCAGTGCCGCTACCCCGGCTGCACCAGCCGCCACGTCGACGCCCACCACATCATCGAGTGGGACCCCGACGGGCTCACCGACCTCGACAACATGGCCTTGTTCTGCACCTACCACCACCACCTCATCCACCGACTCGGGTTCGACGTCACCCTCGACCCGAGCACCGACACCCTCGAGGTCCGCCGCCCCGACGGCACCCTCATCACCCACCGCACCAACTACCCGGCGAAGCCGGTACCCCCCTCGATCTGGCCGACATCACCGAACACCTCGCCTGGCTCGACGGAACCGAACGAGGCGAGTACATGGCCGGCCGCTGGCCGGCCTGACGCGTCCCCTCAGCCGCCGGTCCAGCAACCCATGATGACCGTGGCGATGGCCGTGGCCACCTGGGCGTGGCCCTGAGGCGGGTTGAGCCACGTCGTGGGCACACCCGACACGTCCACCACCAGGACGTGGCTGTCCTTCTGCACCACCGCGTTGCCCGCCGGAGTGAGGAAGGCCTGACCGGCGCCCAGGTTGATGGGCTGGTTCGTGCGTCCCAGCGTGTGGGCCAGCGCGTCGAAGGCGCTCACCGCTGCCGCGTCGGAGGCCAGGTCGCGCACCGACAGGACGAAGTGGGCACCGTCGCCATAGGTGTAGGTGCAGGTGTAGGCCCCATCCGACCAGCCCGGCACCGGCGCGACGCTGGTCTTCACGGCCAGGGCGTCGACCAGGTCACCCCGGGCGTCGTCGGAGCACACCAGGCGGGCCTGCGTCGAGACCGGGTGCCCCTCGAACGTGTAGGTGGTGGTCGCCGTTCGGGCCGGCGCGGTGGGGGTGGGGTCGGATTGGGACTTGGTGATCGAGCAGCCCGCCAGCGACACGGCCACCGCGGCCAGCGCCACCCCCAGCGCAACCAGCGCATGGCTGGTCGCGGCCTCGAACTTGCTCATCGCTCGTCGCTCCTGACCGCTCGAAGATAGGTCATCCACTGATGTTCGTCGGTGCACCCCTCCGCGGACGGGCCTCAGCGAACAGGGAGCGACACCGACGAATCGGCCGTGGTGCCATCGGTGAAGGTGGCATCCATCTCGAAGCGGTACGTCCCCCGGGTGGCGCCGGTGAGGTCGGCCACGAAGTGACCGATGACGTCGAGCTTGCGGACGCTGAGTCGTCGGCCGCGACCGGACGGTCCGGCGGCCTCGACGGTGAACGAGCGCGTAGGCGTCTCCCGACCGTCGGCACCCACGTAGGTGGCGTGGAACTCGTTGAGCCCCGGATGCCCCGGATCGAGGTACACCTGCACCGAGCCGCCGGTGGCCAGGCTGATCGTGTACAGATCAGGGATGCCCGGGCTGTGGTTCACCGTGATGTGCTCGGGGGGCGTCCGGGGCGTGACCGACAGGTCGACCTGGGCCGCGCCGTTGGACTGCTGGACCAGCACGATCACTCGCCACGTCCCGTTGATGGACAGGTTCGGCCCCGAAGCCCGATAGGTGCCGTCGCCGGCGCGCTTCAGGGTCAGCGTGGAGTGGCCCACATCGGGTCGGTCGGGCTGGGAGAACGTCAACGTGACCAGGTCGGCTACCACCGGCCGGCCGCTGTCGTAGTCATCGGCGGCCAGGTCGAACTGGTTGAACCCGGTCGTGCCGGGCGAGATGCTCAGCCGCACCTTCACGGTGGTGGCGAAGTCGTGGCCGGTGACCACCAGCGGCTTGGGCGCGGGGGCGGCGGCCACCGTGGCCGGAGGGGCCAGGCCCTGGAGCACGGCGGTGGCCACCAGCACCACCGCGGCCAGTCCCAGCTCGACCCGACCCAGACGCAGCAACGGCCGCGGCGATCCCTCCACCTCGGGGACCGAGCGATAGCGGTTGCGCGCCCCCAGTCCCACCAGCACCGCCAGCAGGCCGGTCTTGACCAGGATGAGGCGACCGAACCCGGTCGACACCAGTGCGTCCCAGCTGCCCACCTCGTCGATGGCCCGCAGCGTGCCGCTGGCGGCCAGAACTGCCACCGAGACGAGGGCCAGGGTGGAGTAGCGCCGGGCGACGCCACCCCGTTCGGCCGCAGCCAGGCCGATGAGCCCGATCAGCAGGACGGCCAGGCCACCGATCCAGACCCCGGCCGACACGAAGTGCAGCCACTGCTCGACCATCTTGAGACCCGACTGCGAGTGGGCGGCGGCGGCATGGCTGTCGGAGACGTCGCCCCACATGGCGGCCAGGCCGGCCACCCCGAGCACGGCCACGACGGCGCGCCGACGCCGAGCCCGAGGGGCCGCCAGCGCGGCCAGCGCGGCGAGGACGGCACCTACCAGCAGGGGCACGACGCGCACCGCGATCTGCTGGCCGAAGGTGGATCCGACCAGGTGGCCCAGACCCAGGTCGGCGGTGCGCGCTTCGCCCACCCCGATGCCGACGGCGCCGGCCACCGCCACCACCCAGGCGATGGCGAACAGCCAGGGCCACGCCGGACGGCGAGGCGCGCCGAAGCACGCCAGGCCGACCGCGGCGCCGCCCACCAGCCCCATGAGCCCGGTGTAGAGCAGCCATCGGGCCGCCGACGTCCACACCGACGGGGTGGCGACCGTCGAGGAGGTTCTGGCCGCGGGCAGGTTGGCGGCGGCCACGTCCACCCCGAAGGCGAAGGTTCCGCTGGCCAGATGGCCGTCCACCGCAGACACGGTGGTCCACACCACCGAGTAGACGCCCGGCCCCAGGTGAGTGACGTCGACCTCCAGGGTCAGGGGCTGGCCGGCCACCACCCGGGCGGCGCCCTGCGACCGGTTCCGGCCCGAGGAGTCGAGGACCCGCAGGGTGGACAGCTTGGGATCGGGCCGCTCACCGAAGGTGACCTGGACCCGCGACGGCGACTTGGCCAGCACCGCACCGGCGTCGGGCGAGGAGCTGACGCGGAGGGCGTGAGCCGAGGCCGGGCCGGCCGTCGCCGTCAGCGTGGCGGCCACCACGACCACCACGGCCACGACGGTGGCGACGCGGGTCGCGATCGTCCCGAGGACGACCCGCATCAGCGGAGGGACCGGGTGCTCACGTGTCGGTCCGGCGATGCCGCAGCCCCACGACCAGGGCGATCACGATGGCCACCACCGCGACCACCAACGACACGACGGCCAGGGTCTGCGTCGTCGACACCGAGTCCTTGGCCGACGAAGCCGCGGCCTGTGCCGCGTCCACCCGGGGTTGGATCCGGGCCTGGGCCGTGGCCAGGGCGGCCGCATCCGGCGCTTTGGTCGGGAACTCGATCCCGCTGGGGTCCTCCACCACGGCGAAGGTCGAATCCGAGGCGGTGAACTTCTCGTCCACTGCGTGACCGTCGATCGAGCCGGTGAAGTGGAAGGTGTACACCCCGGGTTGGGTCGGGGTGATGGCCGCATCCCACTCGCCGTGTGTCCCGAGGCCGGTGTCGGGATCCCATGAGGGCTCGAGGTCGAGGAACGGGCTCACCTGGCTGCCGTAGATCACCTGGACCTTGAGGCTGGTAGGCGTGCCCAGGTCGTCCACGGCCGCGCCGTTGGCGTCGTGGATGAAGATCTGGACGCCGTTCTCGGTGCCGGCGTAGGCGGGTTCGTGGGACCACCCCACGGCCACGGAGTACGGGCCCACCTGACGGGTCTCATGAGCCAGGGCGGGCGATGCGAGCACGGCGAGGAGCGCCAGACACGTCGCGGTGAGCGCGGTGACGCCGGCCAGCACGATCCGGTGTCGCGCCGCGGAGCCCACACGACCGGACATCCGCCGATCCTCCCAGACCTGGCCTGTCGGCACAACGCGGGCGATCATGGTGTCAAGATCGGCCTGCCGGCTTCAGGAGGTCACATGGGCGTGTGGTCGAGCACCCGCTTCGTCGACCGAGCCGACGCCGGGCGTCGGCTGGCCACCCTCCTGGGCTACCTCAAGGGCCCGGACGCGGTGGTGGTCGGCCTGCCCCGCGGCGGGATCCCCGTGGCCAGCGAGGTGGCCCGGGCCCTGGATGCGCCGCTCGATGTGCTGGCGGTGCGCAAACTGGGCCTGCCCGTCCAGCCGGAGCTGGCCATGGGGGCGATCGGCGAGGGCGGCGTCTGCGTCGTCGACCAGCAGTTGGTAGACGACGCAGGCGTCACCGCGGAGGAGTTGAGTGCCATCGAAGCGCGTGAGCGCACCGAGCTCGAGCGCCGCCTGGAGCGGTATCGACGCGTCCGGCCTCGCCTGTCGCTCGCCGGTCGGGTGGTGGTGATCGTGGACGACGGCCTGGCCACCGGGGCCACGGCCTGGGCCGCCTGCCAGGTGGCCCGCCAGTCCGGGGCGGCCAGGACGGTACTGGCCGTGCCGGTGGCCGCGGCCGACAGCCTGGCCCGGTTCGACCAGGCGGACGAGGTGGTGTCAGTGGCCGCGCCCCGTCCCTTCGGCTCCGTCGGACGGTTCTACCGCGACTTCGCCCCCACCCGCGACGACGACGTGGTCGCCATCCTCGAGGCGGCGGCCACATCGGCGGGCCACAGGCAGAGTCGCTGACCCGTGAGGTTCGGCTCTAGAGTCTGACGACCCGTCAGAATCGGGGCACGCAGCGGCGACCGTCGCGCTGATCGTGGCGAAGGGGGAAGCGCATGGACTTCGAGTTCAAGCCCGAGGAGCTGGCGTTCCTGGCCGAGGTCGAGGCCTTCCTCGATGCCCACGACGACCCCGACGTGTTCGACGTGACCCGCGAGAACATGGCCCAGATCGTGGACACGCCCAAGCGTCGGGCGTTCATGAAGGAGCTGGGCCACAAGGGCTGGCTGGGGCTGACCTGGCCGGCCGAGTACGGCGGCACCGAGGGCGAGGGCGTCTACGAGTACCTGCTCAACGAGTCCCTGGCCGGCCGCGGCGGACCTCAGATCGGCAAGGGCGTGGGCATCGTGGGCAAGACGATCATCGCCCACGGCAGCGACTTCCTGAAGGAGAAGTTTCTGCCCCTCATCCTGGAGAACGACGTCGAGTTCGCGGTGGGCTACAGCGAGCCCAACGCCGGCTCCGACGCCGCCTCGATGAAGCTCAAGGCCGTTCCCCACACCCAGAACGGTCAGACCGGCTGGCTGCTCAACGGCCAGAAGACCTGGACGACCTCGGCTCACTTCGCCGAGTGGTACTGGCTGGGCACGCGCACCGATCCGGACAACAAGCACCACGGGATCACCCTGATGCTGGTGCCGCTCGACGATCCCAACATCGAGATCCGCGGCATCTGGACCATGGGCGACGAGCGCACCAACGAGGTGTTCATCGACGACGTGTTCGTCCCCGACGAGTTCGTGGTGGGCCAGGTCAACAGCGGGTTCTCCTACATCAGCCAGGCGCTCGACCTCGAGCGCTTCACCATGTTCACCATCTCCCCCATCCGACAGCGCCTCGACGTGCTCACCGAGTACGTCCGGACCGAGACCCGCGACGGCGAGCTGCTCAAGGACGATCCCGTCGTCCGCGCCCGCATGGCCAAGTTGCACACCGACCTGGAGGTGGCCCGGGTCATGGGCCTCAAGGTGGTGCACGAATCGGTGAAGGGCGAGCGCGCCCACCAGGCCACCGGCGAGAAGGTGTCCCCGCCCACGGTGGAGTCCTCGGAGTACAAGCTGTTCGCCACCGAGTACTCCAAGAGACTGGCCGACGCCTCCATGGACCTGGGCGGCCCGGGATCACAGCTGCGGGTGCGCACCAAGGAGGCCCCCATGGCCGGTCGAGCCGAGTCGACCTACCGGTACACGGTGATCGACACCATCGGAGGCGGGGCGTCGGAGATCCAGAAGAACATCATCGCCCGCCGCGGCCTGGGCCTCCCCAAGAACTTCTAGTCCGACGTGGCTGACCTTCCATCGCCCGGCGCCGCCCTGGACGGCATCACCGTCCTCGACTTCGCCACCGTGGGGCCGGCGGCGCGCGCCTCGCGCCTGTTGAGCGACTACGGCGCGGCAGTGGTCAAGATCGGGGCGGTGCCCCGAGCCGGGGGCGTGCAGATCGAGCCGCCGTTCTACGCCTACAGCGCCGGACGCGACACGCTGCCGCATCCAGCTCGACCTCAAGGCCCCGGCCGGTCGCGGCACCTTCCTGGCCCTGGCGGCCACGGCCGACGTGGTGCTCGAGAGCTTCCGGCCCGGCGTGGTCGACCGCCTGGGCATCGGCTACGACGACGTACGCGCCGTGAACCCGGCCATCGTCTACTGCTCGACCAGCGGGTACGGCCAGACCGGTCCCTACGCCACCCGCGCCGGCCACGACATCAACTACCTCGGCCTCGGCGGCTACCTGGACTGCAGCGAGCGGGGCCCCGGCAACAAGCCGCCCCTGCCCGGCGCCACCGTGGCCGACGCCGCCGGGGGTGGCATGCAGGCGGCCATGGCCATCCTGGCCGCGCTGGTGCGACGAGCCAGCACCGGCGAGGGCGCGTACCTGGACGTGTCCATCGCCGACGGCGTGTTGTCGCTCATGGCCCTCGCCGTCGACGAGTACCTGGCCACCGGCGTGGTGCCCGGGCCCGGGCACTCGATCCTGACCGGCCGATACGCCTGCTACGACACCTACCGCTGCGCGGACGACGGCTGGGTGGCGGTGGGCGCCATCGAGCCGCACTTCTACGCCAACCTGTGCCGGGCCGCTGGACTGCGAGCGCTGGATCGACCATCAGCTCGACGACCCGGCCCAGGAGGAGATCCGGGCCGACTTCCGGGCCGCCTTCGAGCGCAAGCCCCGCGACCAGTGGGTGGACGAGCTGGGCCCGGCCGACACCTGTGTGGGCCCGGTGTACTCGGTGCCCGAGCTGGTGGACGATCCGCACCTGACCGAGCGTGGCCTGATCACCGACGCCACCGACGAGGTGAACGGCGCCGTTCCGCCAACTGGCTCCGCTGCTGGCCGGCACCCAACGCGGGCCCGACCCCGGTGGACAGCCATCCAGCCGGGCGCACCGACACCGACCAGGTCCTGGCCGCCGCCGGCCTGGACCCCCAACACATCGCCGAGCTGCGCCGAGACGGAGTGGTGGCATGACCGAGACCCAGACCGATGACGTGCCTGCCGAGGTGCCCAAGGATGTGGTCGACATGATCGGTCAGATCTCCTACCCCGAGGCCGGCCAGTTCGATGTGGAGCACGGCTACATCTGGACCAGCTGCGCCTCGGTGGAGAACGGCAACCCCCTGTTCTGGGACGAGACGGTGGCGGCCGAGATCACCGACGGTCCCATCGCCCCGCCCAGCATGTTGTCGGTCTGGTTCCGGCCCCACCACTGGTCGCCGGGACTGACCGAGCCGGCCGTGCCCCTCCAGGTCCACTTCGACCTGAAGGAGCGACTCGATCTGCCCGAGGCCATCATCAGCGAGAACACCATCGTCTTCCACGAGCCCGTGCGGATCGGCGATCGCCTGCGCACCCACCAGATCCTGCGCTCGGTGAGCGGGCCCAAGACCACCAAGTTGGGCACCGGGCGGTTCTGGGTCATCGAGGTGGAGTACTTCAACCAACGCGACGAGCTGGTGGGCGTGGAGAGCTACACCGGCTTCGGCTACCGCCGTCCGTCGGGGGCCGAGGCATGAGCGCGCCGCCGCCCGCTGGACGAGACGACTCTGTGGCCGAGCGCACCGCCGCCGACGTGCACGTGGGCGACAGCCTGCCCACGTTGCGCTACCCGGTGTCGGCCACCACGGTGGTGCTGGGCGCACTGGCGGCCCGGGACTGGCGGCCGATGCACCACGACCACGACTTCGCCGTGAACCGAAACGGGACCCAGGACATCTTCCTGAACACCCCGAACCAGGCCGCCTGGTTCGAGCGGTACCTGACCGACTGGAGCGGTCCGCTGCGGACGGCTGGGCCGGGTCACCTTCCGCATGAAGGGCTCGGTCTTTCCCGGCGACACCATGGTCCTCGACGCCACCGTGACCGACGTGCGCACGGACGAGGTGGGTTGCGCCTGGGCCGACGTGGCCGTGGCCCTCACCGTCGACGGCGACGTCAAGACCAGTTGCACCGCCTCGCTGGCCCTGCCGGCCACCCCCGACGACAACCCCTGGCGCCGCCGCGGCGACCAGTGGCAGCCCTAGACCAGGAGCCCGGATGGATCTCGACTTCACCGACGAGCAGGAGATGCTGCGGGAGCTGGTGCGCGGCGTGTGCGCCGACCTCGCCCCCCTCGACGTGGTGCGCGAGCTGGAGGACGACCCGATCGGCTACCCCGACGCCTTCTGGAAGCAGCTGGCCGCCCTCGACCTGATCGGCCTGACCCTGCCCGTCGCCTTCGGCGGGTCGGAGATGAGCCTGTTGGAGGCGACCGTCGTCTACGAGGAGCTGGGCCGGTCCCTGGCTCCCTCGCCCCACTTCGCCAGCGCGGTGATGAGCGCCGGGGTGCTGGTGGCGGCCGGGTCCGACGCCCAGCAACAGGCGTGGCTGCCGCGGATCGCGTCGGGCGATGCCATCGTGGTCCCGGCCTGGCTGGAGCCCCAGCGCGGCTTCGGGCCCGAGGGCGTGGCCATGACGGCCCGGGCCGACGGGGACGGCTGGGTGCTCGACGGGGTCAAGTGGCACGTCCCCTTCGCCTCCGCGGCCCAGGCCCTGGTGGTGCTGGCCCGCACCGATGACGGGGTCGACCTGTTCCTGGTCGACCCGACCAGCCGCCGGGGTGTCGTTCGCCCAGCAGCTCACCATCGCCTCGGACACCCAGTACGCGGTCACCTTCGAGGGCGCGGCCGTGTCGGGCGACGACCGCATCGGCGGGGCCGGCTCGGGGTGGGACACGTGGGCGGGGGTGATGGAGGACGGGATGATCCTCCAGGCCGCCCTGGCCATGGGCGGCGCCCAGCACGCCCTGGCCATCACCGTGCAGTACGCCAAGGACCGCGAGCAGTTCGACAAGCCGCTGGGTGCGTTCCAGGCCCTGGCCCACTACCTGGCCGACGCCAAGACCAACGTCGACGGGGGCACCCTGCTGGTCTACGAAGCGGCCTGGGCCCGCTCGGAGGGCCGACCGGTGGACCGGCTGGCGCCGATGGCCAAGCTGTTCGCGGCCCAGACCTACCGCGACGTCACCGCCATGGCCCAGCAGATCTTCGGCGGCGTGGGGTTCACCCTCGAGTACGACATCCAGCTGTACTTCCGCCGGGCCAAGCAGCTCCAGATCAGCTGGAACGACACCGCCCGGCTGGAGCAGCTCATCGCCACCGCCGTCCTGGACTGACCCTCCGGTCGGCCCTCGCCTTCCCCGTCCCTCCCCGAAATCTGTGCACTTGTGCACCGCGGGGGTGGCACGGGTGCACCGATTTCCGGGAAGACTCGAAGAACCACAACTTGGGGGATGGACGAATGGGGACATGGACACGCGCCGAGCTGCAGCAGGCGCACGACGACTACCTGGCCGCCGCGCAGGAAGCCGGCCGCACCCACGACTGGCAGGTGTGGGCCGACCGGTTCACCGACGACGCCACCTACATCGAGCACCACTACGGCACCTTCGAGGGGCGCCCGGCCATCCTGGAGTGGATCTCCAAGACGATGGGCGAGTGGCCCAACTCGGAGATGACGATCTTCCCGCACAACTGGTGCGTGTGCGACGAGGACACCGGGCGCTGGATCTGCGAGATCGAGAACCGCTTCGAGGACCCGGGCGACGGCCAGATCTACGAGGCGTCGAACATCACCATCCTCACCTACGCCGGCGACGGACGGTTCTCCTGCGAGGAGGACGTCTACAACCCGGCGCACTTCGCCCCCGTGGTCAAGGCCTGGGTCAAGGCCAAACGAGCCCACTCCGAGGCGTAGGACACGCGATCGGGCGTCGCCCCTCCGGGGAGGACCAGCCGTCAGGCGTCGATCTTGGCCAGGAGCTTGCGCAGCATGGTGACGTTGCGACTGGTGCTGCCCAGCTCGCCCACCACCTTCCAGTGCTTCTTCTTCAGAGTGGTCTCCGTCGATCGACCACGCATGCGCCAGTAGACCTCACGCCCGTCGACCACCAGCGTGTCGAACTCGTTCGAGCACGCCTCGAGGGTCCGCTTCGCCTCGGCAGTGGCCGGCGTCTTGAGGAAGGTCACGAAGTAGGTGTCGGCATCGGCTACCTCGAACGGCTCGGCGGCCAGGATCTTGCGCAGCTCGGCCGGCGTGCGCACGAAGGTCGTGACCTCGAACCCGAAGGCCGCTTCGAGCGCCTCCTCGATGGCACCCTCCAGGTCGCCCCGCGATCCCGTTGCCTCGAACACGACGTTGCCGCTGTTGACGTAGGTCCACACCTCGCCGTAGCCCAGCCCCTCGAGGACCTCGACCAGCCGAGCCATGCCCACCGTGCGGCGCCCGACGTTCACGGCGCGCAGGAAGCCGACGCGGGCGGTCACGCGGAACCCTGGGGCGCGGCGGTGGGGCGGATCGTCTGCCCGGGCTCGCCCAGCACCTGGACCGGAGCCTCGAGGGCGTCGGCCACCTCGGCCAGCAGCCGTCGGCGAGCCACGACGTGGAGGGAGGCGGTGATGCCGGCCCCGATGAGGCCCACGACCACCACGACCAGCCCGGTCAGGTCGTGATCCAGGACGGAGAACACCACGGCCCCCACCAGGAAGGCAGCCAGCCAGTACGGGCCGATCAACATGTCCCGGGTGGGCCCGACCGTCCCGGTGACCGTCGTCGACGCCACCAGTCTGGCCCCGCCGGAGGGCTCGAGCGTGGTCTTCATCCGGGCGTGCCGCGTGTTGCGGCGCAGCAGCACGATCCGGTGGGCACCGCTCGGGGCCGGATCGAGCACCCGCATCCGCCGCGGCGTCCGGCTCGGCCAGGCGGACACCGGGTAGCTGCGTTGGAGGCGGGCGATCGTCTCCGCGGGCGTGCCGGCGCACGACGAGCGGACGGAGACGGCTCGGTAGGCCCGACCAGGACCCGCCAGTCACGCCAGTGCGCCGTCTCCGTCGCCGCCTCGACCACCGAGCCAGTCAACTACAACGACCGGACCCGACCTGGACATCGGCTTCGTCTCCGGAGTTCCGCCTCCTGTAATCGCGAACGGACCGGCACGTCAGGAAACCGACCGACGGCTGGACCACCGCCACCGTCCTGACCGGGAGGCAACGATGAACGACATCTGTTCGATCGCGGCACGCTGCGTCGACAATCCGGGCTTCGCCCGCCAGGTCCTCGAGTCCGATGAGCACCCCGAGGTGCGCGCCGCCATCTTGGCCGACGCCGTCGACGGCCCCGAAGTGGCGGGCTACTTTAACCCGCAGCCCGATCCGCCGGGCCGCGAAGGTGAGCTCGTGCGATTCGATCGGGTGAGCGAGATGTGGGGCCAGCTGAGCCTGGTGCAGCTGCGGGGCCTGGCCACACCGCTGCTCTGACCCCCGGGCCGGGCGGGTTCGGGCCTCCGGTAGCGTGTCCCCCAGATCGGGGACCTGACGGTCGCGCACGTGTCCGACCGATCGTGCCCGGGGGGCCGACGAATGGAACACTTCGACGTCATCGTGGTGGGCGCGGGGATCTCCGGCATCGGCGCCGGCTACCACCTCCAGTCGAAGTGTCCGACCGCGCTCCTACTGCATCCTGGAGGGCCGCGACCAGATCGGCGGCACCTGGGACCTGTTCCGCTACCCCGGCGTGCGCTCCGACAGCGACATGCACACCCTGGGGTACAACTTCAAGCCCTGGACGGCGGACAAGGCCATCGCCGACGGACCGTCGATCCTGGCCTACCTCCACGAGACAGCGTCGGAGTTCGGCATCGACCGCCACATCCGCTTCGGCCAGCACGTCACCACGGCACGATGGTCGACCGAGCAGGCCCGCTGGACCGTCGACATCCGCACCGGCACCGGCGAGCTCACCTCGATGTCGTGCAACTACCTGTTCACCTGCGCCGGCTATTACAGCTACCAGGCCGGCTACACGCCGGAGTTCGCCGGTCGCGACCACTTCGGGGGCCAGATCGTGCACCCCCAGGCCTGGCCCGAAGACCTCGACTACGCCGACAAGAGAGTGGTGGTCATCGGATCGGGCGCCACGGCCATGACCCTGATCCCGGCCATGGCCGACACCGCCGCCCACGTCACCATGCTCCAGCGCTCGCCCACCTACGTGGTGTCGCGTCCCGACACCGACCGGCTGGCCAACGCCATGCGCAAGGTGCTGCCCGACCGCATCGCCTATGACCTGACTCGCCGCAAGAACGTGGCCATGCAGCAGTTCTTCTACGGACGGACCCGGACCAAGCCCGACGAGGTGAAAGCCAGGCTGCTCGAGCTGGTGCGCAAGGAGCTGGGCCCCGACTACGACGTCGACACCCACTTCACCCCCCGCTACAACCCCTGGGACCAGCGCCTGTGCCTGGTCCCCAACAGCGACCTGTTCCAGGCCATCCGGTCCGGTCGGGCGTCGGTGGTCACCGACCAGATCCACACCTTCACCGCGACCGGCATCCGGCTGATGTCGGGTGACGAGCTCGAGGCCGACATCATCGTCACCGCCACCGGTCTGGCCATGGTGACCCTGGGCGAGATGGCGGTCGAGGTCGACGGCGATCCGGTCGACTTCTCCCAGACCTGGACCTACAAGGGCTTCGCCTACTCCGACGTGCCCAACCTGGCCTCCTCGTTCGGCTACATCAACGCCTCGTGGACGCTGCGGGCCGACCTCATCTGCGAGTACGTCTGCCGGCTGCTCAACCACATGGACCAGACCGGTACCGACGAGTGCACGCCCCGACTGCGCGCCATCGATCAGTCGATGCGCCCGCGACCTTGGATCGACGGGTTCTCCGCCGGCTACATGCAGCGGACCATGGACCGCCTGCCCCGACAGGGCGATCACGAGCCGTGGATCAACCCGCAGAACTACCAGGCCGACCGCAAGATGTTCCGCAAGGAACCGATCGACGATGGCGTGATGCGCTTCACCCGGTCGTCGGCCCGAGCGGCCGCGCTCAGCGCCCGCTCCTGGTAGACGCCGTCTCCTGCGAAATTGGGCATCTTTGCTGCCGGATTCCGGCCGCAAAGATGCCCAATTTCAGAGGGGTCCGTCAGCTCTGGCCGAGCTCGGCGGCGCGGAGGTCGGCCAGGTGAACCACCGTCGCCGCACGCAGCGCGTCCTCGGGATCGACGCCCAGCCGTCGGGCCCGATCCACCAGGTCCCAGAGCCGCTCGCCCACCTGCGCCACGAAGGCCTCGTCGCCCAGCTCGGCATCGCCCGCCGACACCGGCTCCAGGCCGATCGACTCGGCCTTCTTCTGGATCTTGGTGGCGTACAGCAGGGCGGGCAGCGCGCCGGGCACCCCGTCGAAAACGCTGTCGCGGCCCTTCTCGGCCTTCTTGATCTGCTCCCAGTTGGCCACCACCTGGTCGGCGGTCTCCGCCGTCACGTCCCCGAACACATGAGGGTGGCGGGCCACCAGCTTGTCGTGCACCCCCCGGGCCACGTCGGCCAGGGTGAACGCCCCCTCCTCGGTGGCCAGCCGGGAGTGGAAGGCGATCTGGAACAGCAGGTCGCCGAGCTCCTCCTCCAGGTGGGCCAGGCCGTCGGCGTCCGACGCCGGGTCGACCTGGTCCAGCTCGTCGAGGGCTTCGAGCACCTCGTAGCTCTCCTCCAGCAGGTGGCGTCGCAGCGACTGATGGGTCTGCTTGCGGTCCCACGGGCACTCGACCCGCAGCGTGGCCACCAACTCGACCAGCCGAGCCACCTCACCTGCCACCGGGGCGGCCAATTCGGGCAGGTACAGCGAGGTCAGGTGGTCGGGATCCACCGCCTGGTCGAGCTCGCTCAGCGCCACGTCGAAGATGCGCTCGGCCTGGGTGCCCAGGCCCTGGAGCACCACCACCCGTCCCTCGGCCGCCACCGCCGGTTCGGGGCCCTCGTCGAGGGCCAGCTTGACCTCGGAGAGCACGTGGGCCGAGTCGCACTGGGCCACCAGAAGCGGCCCGCGCTGAGCGGCGGCGTCGGTCCCGAAGCGTTGGCCGTCGACCACCCGCACCCCGAGACCGATCGGATCGATGCCCAGGCGGGCCCAGGCCAGGTCCAGGAACGATAGGGCCGGCACCACCTCCACCTCGAGACCGTCGTCGCTTGCGGCTCGGGCCACCAGCAGCTCCACCGTGCGCTCGGCTACCACCGGTGAGCCCGGCACCGCGTAGGTGACCGGTCCGTCGGCGGCGAGGGCGATCAGCTGGTCCACGATCTGGTCGTACACGTCCTCGAGTCGGTCGGCCTGCTCGTAGAGGTGGTCGAAGGTGGGCGCACCGGCCACCACCGACGCGGCCGGATGGCGCGACGTGCGCAGCCACAGCCGACCGTCGACATGAGCCTGAGCCAGCCGCTCGGCCGTGCCGCTCGTCAGCAGGTCGGCGTCACCTGGCCCGAGCCCCACCACCGCGATGCGGCGGTTCCCCGAGGCCACGGTCGACTCGGTCCGTTAGGGCGTGGTGGTGGTCGTGGAAGCCGCGCCGCCCAGGTTGAGCGGGCTGCCCAGCCCGGTGGGCTTGGTGGTGCTGGTGCTCGACGACGTGGCCCCGGCCGGAGCCACGATGGTGCCCGTCTTGGGGTTCCAGGAACCCCACTGCGGGTCCACGGTCACGTCGGCCTTCTTGGTGGCGGCGTCGAACCAGGCCTTGTAGTCGCTGAGCGCCTGGTTGGCGGCCGCCTTCTGGAGCTCGGCCTTGGCCTGCTCGAAGGTCAGGTCACCCCGGGCCGTCACGAACGTCAGGAAGTACCCCGCAGACCCCTTGATAGGTTGGCTCATGTCGCCCACCGGACCGTTCCAGATGGCGTCCTCGAGGCTCGGCTCGCTGGTGGTGTAGGCACCCTTGGACTGGCACCCCAGGTCGCCGTCGGACTGGAGGCCCTCCTGCTGGGCCACCGTCGAGGCGGCCGAGGCGAACTCGCTGGCCAGGTCACCGGCCGCCGCGCCGGCGATCTGGGCTCGGAGCTGGCTGGCCTCGGTCTGGGCGCTGGTGAAGTCCGACGCGGTGGGGGTCACCGGGTTGCCACTGGCGTCGGTGCCCCCGGATCCCGCCGGCACCTCGATGACGTAGACGCAGGCTTTGCCGGTGAACTGGCTCGGGTTGGCGTCGTAGAGCTTCTGGAGGGCGGCGGTCGAGCCCCGCTTCTGGGCGTACACCTTCTGCAGGGCGGTCTGGCCGGCCGTCGCCCGGATCAGCGCCGTCTTGAACGAACCCAGCGAGTCGAGCACCGCCTTGCCCTGGGCGGCGGAGCCGGCTGTCTGTTGACCGGTGGAGGGATCGGTGGTGCTGGGCGCCAGCTGGCCCTGCAACGAGGTCTCCGCCGCGCTCAGGTCGTCCGGAGAGAGCGTGATGTGGCGGCGGGCCAGCTCCTGATCGATCAGGACGAAGGTGACCTGGTTGTTCAGCACGCCGGTGGTGAAGGTGGTGGTGTACGTGCTGGCGTTGACGCCGGTGGTCTGGGTCTGGGCCTTCAGCGTCTTGTTGGACGCGATGGCGTGGAGCCAGGTGTTGAAGTCCTTGTTGGAGAGCTCGGTTCCGTTGACCGAGACGGCCGTGCCCGAGGCCGCGGAACAGGCCGAGGCGACGATGCCCAAGGCCAGCGCGAGGGCGGCGAGGACCAGGGGGATCGAGCGGAGGCGGGTCACAGCCCGGTCAGCCTAGGGAACGGGCGCGCGCCACACCAGTCAGGCCACCCCTGCCTCGTGCGGTCAGGTGGCGTCGGCCTCGTCGGGCGGGAGCAGCTCACGCAGCGCCGCGATCACGGTGGTGGCCGAGTCGGCCGCGGCCGAAACCGGCAGCTGAAGGTGGTGCAGGTCCTCCTTGTACACCGTGTCCTTGTACAGCCGGCGCAGACGGATGACCTTGCTGGTGGCCAGGTCCACCGGGGTGATGCGGGCGATGTAGCGCGGGCCGCCGAATCCGGGACCCTTGGTCACCGTGACCTCGCGCACGCCGGTGCGCACGCACTCGGCCCGCAGGCGGGCCACCGCCAAGCAGCGCCTCGGCCTCGGGGGGCACCGGACCGAAGCGGTCGACCCACTCGGCGGCGATGTCGTCGACCTCGGCCTCGGTGGTGACCGCGGCCAGGCGTCGGTAGGCCTCCAGGCGCAGCTCCTCCTTGCCCACGTAGGCCGGCGGCAGGCTGGCGTCGAGGGGCAGCTCGAGCTTGATCTCGGCCGGCTCGCGCACCGGCTCGCCCTTCAGCTCGGCCACGGCCTCGGTCACCATCTGGCAGTAGAGGTCGTAGCCCACGGCGGCGATGTGACCGGACTGGCCGGTGCCCAGCAGGTTGCCGGCGCCGCGGATCTCCAGGTCGCGCATGGCGATCTTGAAGCCGGACCCCAGCTCGGTGGCCTCGCCGATGGTCTTGAGCCGCTCGTAGGCCTCCTCGGTGAGCGACCGGTCGGGCGGGTAGAAGAGGTAGGCGTAGGCCCGTGACCCGGCCCGGCCCACCCGGCCGCGCAGCTGGTGGAGCTGGCCCAGGCCGAGCAGGTCGGCCCGGTCCACCACCAGGGTGTTCACCGTGGGCATGTCGATGCCCGACTCGATGATGGTGGTGCACACCAGCACGTCGTACTCGCCCTCCCAGAAGTCGATCACCGACCTGCTCGAGGGTGCCCTCGTCCATCTGGCCGTGGGCCACCGTCGACCCGGGCCTCGGGCACCAGGCCGCGCACCTCGGCCGCCACCTTCTCGATGTCCTGGACGCGGTTGTGCACGAAGAAGACCTGGCCCTCGCGCAGCAGCTCGCGGCGGATGGCCTCGCCCACCGCCCGGTCGTCCTGCTCGCCCACGTAGGTGAGGATGGGCTGGCGCTCGGCCGGCGGCGGTGTTGAGCAGCGTCAGGTCGCGGATGCCGGTGAGGCTCATCTCCAGGGTGCGGGGGATGGGCGTGGCCGTGAGCGTGAGCACGTCGACGTCGGCCCGCAGGGCCTTGATGGACTCCTTGTGGCTGACCCCGAAGCGCTGCTCCTCGTCCACCACCAGCAGACCGAGGTCCTTGAAGGCGATGTCGGTCGACAGCAGTCGGTGGGTGCCGATGACCACGTCCACCTCGCCCGAGGTCACCCCGGCGGTCACCGCGCGGGCCTGGGCCGGGGTCAGGAAGCGGCTGAGCACCTCGACCCGTACCGGGTACGGCGGCGAAGCGCTCGGCGAAGGTCTGGAAGTGCTGCTGGGCCAGCAGGGTGGTGGGCACCAGGATGGCGGCCTGGCGTGCCGTCCTGGACCGCCTTGAACACGGCCCGCAGCGCCACCTCGGTCTTGCCGAACCCGACGTCGCCGCAGACCAGCCGGTCCATGGGTACCGGCGCCTCCATGTCGGCCTTGACCTCGGCCATGGCCGTGCGCTGGTCGGGCGTGAGCTCGTAGGGGAAGGCCTCCTCCAGCTCGTGCTGCCAGGGCGTGTCGGGCCCGAAGGCGTGGCCGGGCGTGTGCACGCGGGTCTGGTAGAGCACCACCAGCTCCTGGGCGATCTCGGCCACCGCCGAGCGCACCCGGGCCTTGGCCTTCTGCCACTCGCCGCCGCCCATCCGGCTGAGGCTGGGCGACTCGCCGCCCGTGTAGTGGCGCACGGCGTCGATCTGATCTGACGGGACGTAGAGGCGGTCGTCGCCGCGGTACTCGAGCAACAGGTAGTCGCGCTCCACCCCGCCGATGGCGCGGGTCACCATGCCGCCGTAGCGCGCCACGCCGTGCTGGTAGTGCACGACGTAGTCGCCCGCCTTGAGGTCGTCGAAGAAGCCCTGGGCCTCGCGCCGTCGGGGCCGGGCCCGACGGTGGGCCCGCCGACGACCGGTCACGTCGGACTCGGCCAGCACGGCCAGCTTGACCGCCGGCAGGACGAAGCCGCGCTCGAGGGGCACGGCCACCACGTCCAGGGAGAGCCCCTGTTCGGCGAAGCAGGGCCTCGATCCGGGCGGCAGAGCCGGCCCCGTCGGCGGCCACCACCACCCGATAGCCGCCCGACAGCAGGTCCTCGAGCTGGCGGACCAGCGCCCCGCCGTCGCCCACCACCGGCGCCCAGCCGTTGGCGGTGACCGTGGCCACGTCGGGGCCTTCCGGGGCGGTGGTCACCGTCCAGGTGGGGGCGGTGGTGTGGACCAGCAGCCGGTCGAAGGGCAGGTGGAGCTGAGGGAATCGGTCGGCCGCGTCGCCCCCGACCTCGCCCGCGGCGTCAGGCACGCCCCAGGTGACGGCCAGGGTGGCGGCCAGGTCGGCCTCCTCGGCCAGGATGTCGGCGGCGCGGTCGCGCATGCGCCGAGGCTCGACCAGCAGCACCTGGGCGTCGGGTCCGACCAGGTCGAACAGCACCCGCTCGTCGTCGGTCAGCCACGGCAGCCACGACTCCATGCCGTCGAAGGTGAGGCCCTCGGCCAGCCGCTCCCACTGCTCGCGGCCCCAGGGGTCGGTGGCGATGCGGGCCTCGGCCCGGGCCCGGACCTCGTCGGTTCGGCAGCAGCTCGCGGCACCGGAACATCTCGACCTCGGCGATGTCGAGGGTCGAGCGCTGATCCGACACCGAGAACTCGCTCAGCCGGTCCACCTCGTCGCCCCACAGGTCGATCCGCACCGGCACGTCGGCGGTGGATCCGAAGACGTCGACGATCGAGCCCCGCACCGCCACCTCGCCGCGGTGCTCGACCAGCTCCTCGCGGCGGTAGCCGGCCGCGACCAGACGGGCCACCAGGTCGGTGGGATCCAGCCGGTCCTGCTGTCCGACCACGACCGGCTCGATCTCGTCGACGTGGGGCCCGAGGCGCTGCACCAGCGCCCGCACCGGCGCCACCACCACGGCCGGGGCGCGGGACGACTCGGCTCCGCCGGTGAGGCGCCAGATGGTGCGCAGCCGCCGGCCCATGGTCTCGACGCTGGGGCTGACCCGCTCGAAGGGCAGCGTCTCCCACGCCGGGAACAGCTCGACCTGGTCGTCACCCAGGAAGGCGGCCAGGTCGTGGGCCAGGCGTTCGGCGTCGGTGGTGGTGGGGACGGCGACCACGATCGGGCGGCGCGACGTGAGGTCGGCCAGACCGGCGATGGTGATGGCCCGGGCCGGTTCGGGCACCGCCAACACCGCCGAGGACCGCCCCAGGACGCGCGCCAGCCCGGGCTCGTCGTGCAACAGGGGGGGTAGCGGGCGGAGGTCGGTCATGGGCCGAAGGCCAGGTTTCCCGGGCCGGAGTGTCCACGCTATCGGGAGACCCGAACGAGCCAGCCCGGAGGCCGGCATGTGAACGGTCGATGACACCAGCCGGCTTTGGTTCCGTTACGGCTCAGCGCGCGGTGTTGAATGTCAGGTCATGGCCAAAGGCTCGCTCACCCAGGACCGCACGGCGATCAAGCCCCTCCCCCCGACGCTGCGGGTGGAGCTGCCCGAGACCCGGGGCTTCCGCATCAAGTCCAAGGTGCTGGGCAAGGCGCTGACCAACGACCAGCTGGCCCACGAGCGGCTGGGCAAGCCCACCGCCCTGGCCGTGTTCGCCTCCGACGCCCTGTCGTCCACGGCCTACGCCACCGAGGAGATCCTGCGCACCCTGCTGTTCTTCGGGCCGGATCGGGGTGCTGGCCTTCACCTACGTCGTGCCCATCACCATCGCCCTGGTGTGCGTGCTGGTCATCCTGGTCTTCAGCTACCGCCAGACCATCAAGGCCTACCCCTCGGCCGGTGGCGCCTACATCGTCACCAAGGACAACCTGGGCATCATCCCGGCCCAGATCGCCGGCGTGTCGTTGCTCACCGACTACATCCTGACCGTGGCCGTGTCCACCTCCGCCGGGGTGGCCGCCCTCTACTCGGTGGTGCCGGCGCTGTACCCCTGGCGCACGGTCATCGCCCTGTCGTTCATCGCCATCATCGCCATCGGCAACCTGCGCGGCGTCAAGGAGTCGGGCAAGATCTTCGCCGTCCCCACCTACCTGTTCATCATCTCCATGTTCCTGATGATCAGCACCGGTCTGGTCAAGGCGGCCTCGGCGCGGCCTCCACCACGTGGTGCCCACCGACCCGCCACCCTCAAGGCCACCGGCTCGGTGAGCATCTTCCTGCTGCTGCACGCCTTCGCCTCCGGCGGCGCGGCCATGACCGGCGTCGAGGCCATCTCCAACGGCGTGCCCGCCTTCAAGCCGATCGAGTGGAAGCACGCCCGCGAGACGCTCATGGTCATGGGGGTGCTGCTGGGCACCATGTTCCTGGGCATCTCCTGGCTGGCCTCGAAGATGCACGTGGTGCCCAGCGACTCCAAGACGGTCATCGCCCAGATCGCCGACAGCATCTACGGCACCTCGGCGCTCGGGTCACGCCCTCTACGTCTTCACCCTGGGCGCCACCATGTTCATCCTGGTGCTGGCGGCCAACACCAGCTTCGCCGACTTCCCCCGACTGGCCAGCTTCGCCGCCGAGGACCGGTTCCTGCCCAAGCAGCTCACCAAGCGGGGCCACCGCCTGGTGTTCTCCAACGGCATCATCGCCCTGGCCGTGGTGGCCGCCATCCCGGTGGTCATCTTCCAGGCCGACGTGACCCGGCTGATCCCGCTCTACGCCATCGGCGTGTTCACCTCCTTCACCCTGTCCCAGGCCGGCATGGCCAAGAAGCACATCACCGACAAGGAGCAGGGGTGGAAGGTGGGCCTGTTCGTCAACGGGCTGGGCGCCTTCACCACCGCGGTGGTCACGGTGGTCATCGGCACCTTCAAGTTCGGGGGCGGTGCCTGGTTCATCATGTTGCTGGTCCCGATCCTGGTGGTCGTGCTCGTGCGGCTCAACAAGGCCTACGAGGCCGAGAAGGCCGAGCTCGAGGGCGAGGCCCACGAGGCGGTCACCGCGCCCATCCTGCGGTACCACACCGTGCTGGTCATGATCGAGAACATCGACCAGAGCTCGGCTCGGGCCGTGCAGTACGCCCGCACCCTCACGCCCGACGAGCTGCGGGCGGTGCACATCGCCACCGACGAGGACCACGCCGCCGATCTGGCCGAGGAGTGGACCCGACTGGGCCTGGCCCGGGTGCCCCTCGAGATCATCGAGTGCCCCGATCGTCGCATCACCCGTTGCGCGCTCGAGGTGGTGGCCGAGGCCGCCTCGGAGGGCAACACCGAGGTGAGCGTGCTCATCCCCCGCCGCGAGTACACCCGCTTCTGGCACCGGTTCCTGCACGACCACACCGCCGACGCCATCGCCAAGGCCCTGGCCGACGTCCCCCACGCCAACGTCACCTTCGTGCCCTACCACCTGGGCAAGCGGCCGGAGCTGGTGCTCGAGGCCACGGCCCGCCGCCGCCCGCCGTCGGAGACACCGGGTCCGGCCGAGACCGAGACCGCGGGCGCGACGCGGCCCGAGCCGTGAGCGAATCGGCGGCGACGCCCATCCACCACGTCGACCACAGCGTGCGCAAGCCGCTGGGCGAATGCCGTTGGCGCGACCGGGTTCGCGTGGTCGGCCGGGTGCGGGCCTTGCGGGTCCAGCCCTGGGAGGGCGGGGTGGCCACCCTGGAGTGCACCCTGGTCGACGCCACCGGTGGCATCACCGTGATCTTCATGGGCCGCCAGCGCATCGGCGGCGTCCGCCTCGGCGCGCAGCTCGAGGTGGAGGGCACGATCATCGAGAGCCGCGGCCAGCTGGCCATCATGAACCCCGAGTACACCCTGCTCCCGGAGTGACTCGGCGCGCAGCCCGTTCCCAGCACGTCTGACCCCGAAACGGTGGTTGAACGTGCCCGGAGGGCGGGGATGGGTACCGTCGAGGCATGTTCGGGCGTCGAGGGGTGGCGAGCCTGGCCGCGGTCGCCATGATCGTGCTGGCCGGCGCCTGTGGCTCCTCCAGCTCAGGCCGAGCCGCGTCGGCGGCCACCGCGCCGCCGCCGGTGACCCGGCCCAGCGCCACGGTGGGGACCGGCTCGGCCACCACCGCGTCGAGCTGTCCGGCCCAGCCCGAGGCGGCCATGCCCACGGGCGGCTCGGGCCAGTCGGTGTACCTGAAGGACCTGGCCTATCCGGTGGCCCTGGCCTGGGCGCCCGATCGGCGGCTGTTCATCGCCGAGCGGGCCGGCACCATCGAGGTGGCCGACGGGTCCCGGGTGTCGGTTTTCACCACCGTGCCCGCCGTGACCACCCAGGCTGGTGGTGGCTCCAGCGAACGGGGGCTGCTGGGTCTGGCCGTGAGCCCGACGTTCACCACCGACCACTACGTCTACGCGTTGTACTCCCTGGCCGACCGCCAGCACGAGGTGGTCGAACGCTGGACCGACTGCGACGGGCAGGCCACCCGACCCACCACCCTGATCGAACTGCCCACCGGGTCGGACTGCTGCCACAAAGGGGGTCGACTGGCCTTCGGTCCCGACCACGACCTGTACGTGACCGTGGGCGACGAGCACTCCGTGCCGCCGCCGCCCAGCCCACCCACGCCGCCAAACCCCCAGAACCCGAACGACGTGCGCGGCAAGGTCCTGCGCTACCGCGCCGACGGCACCATCCCGAGCGACAACCCGTTCGGGCCCACCAGCCCGGTGTGGATCGGCGGGCTGCGCAACCCGTTCGGCCTGGCCTTCGGGAACGGGCAGGCGTTCGTCACCAGCAACGGCCCGACGGGCGACGCCGGCTCTCCGGGCACCGGCTACGACCTGGCCCAGGTGGTCACCGCCGGCACGATCTACCAGTGGCCCTATTGCTACGGCTACAGCCATCGCATCTCCCCCTACCCGTCGTGCCAGGGCCGACCGGCCCCGGACTGGAGCAGCGAGACGTCCACCGTGGTGCCCACCGGGGCGACGTGGGTGGACGCCGAGGGCCCGGCGCCCGAAGCCGGCCACTTCGTGTTCTGCAACGACGTGGCCGGGATGCGGATCTTCCAGCCCGCCTCGACCGGCTCGGCTGACGCCACCGTCGGGACCGGGCCGACCGCCTGTCTGCTGGACGTGACCCAGGGTCCCGACCACGCCCTCTACTTCTCCGACACGACCACCATCTACCGGCTGGGCTGACCGAGCCGACGCCCCTGGAGTGGATCCTGACGAAACCTGAACGACGACCCGGCCCGGCCGACGTGTGACGGACGGCTCAGACCCTTTGACGCCAGGTCTCTCGGTGGCGCGTTGAGGCTGGTCAGGCGACAAAAACGCGTTAAGAAACGCTGGATCTGCTCCAGCACCCCCGGGGCCTCGGGTTGAATCGCAGGATGGCCTCAGGCTCCCTCACGCAGGACCGTACCGAGATCCAGCCGCTACCGCCGACCCCCAAGGTGGACATCCCGGAATCCCGCGGCTTCCGAGTCAAGTCGAAGATCCTGGGCCGGGCGCTGAACAACGACCAGCTGGCCCACGAGCGGCTGGGCAAGCCCACCGCCCTGGCCGTGTTCGCCTCCGACGCCCTGTCGTCCACGGCGTACGCCTCCGAGGAGATCCTGCGCACCCTGCTGTTCGTGGGAGCCATCGGCACGTTGGCCTTCGCCTACCTGATGCCGATCACGATCGCCCTGATCCTGGTGCTGGTCATCCTGGTCTTCAGCTACCGCCAGACCATCAAGGCCTACCCCTCGGCCGGTGGCGCCTACATCGTCACCAAGGACAACCTGGGTCTGCTGCCCGCCCAGGTGGCCGGCGTGGCCCTGCTCACCGACTACATCCTGACCGTGGCCGTCTCGGTCTCGGCCGGGGTGGCCGCCCTGTACTCGGCCGTCCCGTCGGTCTACCCGTGGCGGGTGCCCGTGGCCCTGGGCTTCATCGCCATCATCGCGGTGGGGAACCTGCGAGGGGTGAAGGAGTCCGGGAAGATCTTCGCCATCCCGACCTACCTGTTCATCATCTCCATGTTCTCGATGATCCTCATGGGCGTCTACAAGGCCCTGTTCGGGGGCGGACTGTCGCACGTGGTGCCGACCCATCCCGCCGCACTGGAGGCCACCGGCGCGGCCAGCGTGGTGTTGATCCTGCATGCCTTCGCCTCGGGCGGTGCGGCCATGACCGGCGTCGAGGCCATCTCCAACGGCGTGCCCGCCTTCAAGCCGGTGGAGTGGAAGCACGCCCGCCAGACGCTGGTGATCATGGCCATCCTGTTGGGCACGATGTTCCTGGGCATCTCCTGGCTGGCGGCCAAGATGCAGATCGTCCCCAGCGACACGAAAACGGTGATCTCCCAGGCCGCCCAGGCCGTGTACGGCAGCGGCCCGGTGGGCCACGCCCTGTTCTGGTTCACCCAGGCGGCCACCATGTTGATCCTGGTGCTGGCAGCCAACACCAGCTTCGCCGACTTCCCCCGCCTGGCCAGCTTCCACGCCAACGACGCCTTCATGCCCAAGCAGCTGACCAAGCGAGGTCATCGCCTGGTCTTCTCCAACGGCATCATCGCCCTGGCCATCGCCGGGGCCATCCCGGTCATCATCTTCCAGGCCGACGTGACCCGACTGATCCCGCTCTACGCCATCGGCGTGTTCACCTCCTTCACCCTCTCCCAGGCCGGCATGGCCAAGAAGCACATCAAGGACAAGGAGCCGGGCTGGCGCACCGGGCTCTTCGTGAACGGGTTGGGCGCCTTCACCACCGGGGTGGTGACCGTCGTGATCGCCATCTTCAAGTTCACCGGCGGCGCCTGGTTCATCATGATCCTGGTCCCGGTGATGGTGTTCTTCCTGGTCCGCCTGAACCACGCCTACGAGTCCGAGAAGGACGAGCTCGAGCACGAGGCCCGCGAAGCGGCCGAGGCTCCGATCCTGCGCTACCACTCGGTGATCGTGCTGGTGGAGCGGCTCGACCAGAGCTCGGCCCGGGCCATCCAGTACGCCCGCACCCTCACCCCGGACACGCTCAAGGCCGTCCACATCGCCACCGACGAGGAGGCGGCCGACGAGCTGGCCGAGGAGTGGACCCGGCTGGGCCTGACCCGGATTCCGCTCGAGATCGTGGAGTGCCCCGACCGGCGCATCAGTCGCTGCGCGCTGGAGGTGGTGGCCGAGGCCGCGGCCGACGGCAGCACCGAGGTCAGCGTGCTCATCCCCCGCCGCGAGTACCCCCGGTTCTGGCATCGCTTCCTGCACGACCACACCGCCGACGCCATCGCCAAGACGCTCGGCAACGTCCCCCACGCCAACGTGACCTTCGTGCCGTACCACCTGGGCAACGCGCCGGTGGCCACGGTGGAACTGCCCGCCGGGACGGCGTCGAAATGAGCTTCGTCCCGCTGGAATCCCCCGCCGCGGCGGCGCCGTTGGGCCAGGTGCTGCGCAAGCCCATCGGCGAATGCCGCTGGCGGGAGCGGGTTCGGGTGGTCGGCCGCATCCGGGCCATGCGGGTCCAGCCCTGGGAGGGTGGCGTGGCCACCCTCGAGGTGACCGTGGTGGACGAGACCGGCGGCATCGTGGCCATCTTCATGGGCCGCCAGCAGCTGGGCGGGGTGCGCCTGGGTGCCCATGTCGAGCTCGAGGGCATGGTGGTCGAGTCCCGAGGACAGCTCGCCATCATGAACCCCGAGTACACGCTGTTGCCCCACGAGAGCCACGCCCAGCCCAAGTAGTCAAGGCCCCGGGGTGGTCACCCCTCGGGAGCCAGGTCCTCCATGGCGTTGAAGCGGTTCATGGTGGCGTCCACGCCGACGGCCTGGATCGATTCCACCGCGTCGGCGGCCCGGGCCACCATCTCGGCCAGGGTGCGGCGCACGGCCTTGCCGGGGCGCTTGAGCACATGGTCCACGCCCTCGTCCCGGCTGGGCGGCTTGCCCACGCCGATGCGCACTCGGGTGAAGCCGTCGTCGTGCAGGTGGGCCTTGATCGACCGCAGCCCGTTGTGCCCGGCCAGGCCGCCGCCGGACTTGACCCGCATGCGTCCCACCGGCAGGTCGAGCTCGTCGTGGACCACCACCAATCGAGTCAGCTCGTCCACGTCGTAGCGACGCACCAACGGGCCGACGGCGACCCCTGACTCGTTCATGTAGGTCTGGGGCTCGACCAGGACCACCCGGTCGGTGCCCAGCCGAACCTCGTCCACCAGGGCGCGGTCGCGTCGGGAACGTCGAAGGCGCGCCCCATGGCGCTGGGCCAACAGGTCGATCACGTCGAAGCCGACGTTGTGGCGGCTCCCCACGTACTCCGGGCCGGGATTGCCCAGCCCGACCACCAACAGGTCGGCCATGGGTCGGGTGACGAGAGGCGAGCGCGGCGCGCCGGCGCCGGGCTACTCGCTGTCGCCGGCAGCGTCGCCGCCGGCCTCTTCGCCATCCGCGGCCTCGCCCTCGATGCCTTCCTCGGACGCCTCGGCGGCGGCTTCGGCCTCGGCGGCGCGGGTGGCGCTGGCGATGGCGATCTGCTCTTCGGGCTCGACGTCGGTGGTCACGCCCTCGGGCAGGGTGATGTCGCTCACGCGCACCGCCCCGCCGATCTCCAGGTCGGTGATGTCCACCTCGAGTTGGGAGGGGAT
This sequence comes from uncultured Microthrixaceae bacterium, assembly GCA_963740985.1. Lineage (GTDB taxonomy): Bacteria > Actinomycetota > Acidimicrobiia > Acidimicrobiales > Acidimicrobilacustridaceae > UBA4742. The sequence goes on along the minus strand of CAVUGJ010000002.1, from coordinate 4,323,314 downwards.
GGCACCGGGCTTGGAGGTGATGAGCAGGGTGTGCAGCAGCTGCTCGACGATGCCCTGCTCCACCTCGACCTGATGGGCCTCGCCCAGCAGGATGACCGGCACCTCGACCGAGATGGAGGCGTCGCGGTCGATGCGCAGGAAGTCGACGTGGGTCACGGCCCGACGCACCGGGTCACGCTGGAGATCCTTGACGATGGTGAGGTCCTGGCGTCCGTCGACGTCGAGGGTGATGAGGGCGTTCAGCCCGGCCTCGGTGGTGAGGGCTCGGCGCAGCTCAGGCCAAGCCACCAGGACCGACACCGGCTCCTGGTCGAGGCCGTAGACCACCCCGGGCACCTTGCCTTCGACGCGCAGGCGTCGGGCGGGACGGGACCCGGTCGTACGACCGGTCTCGGCGATGAGGGTGACATCCATGGTGGCGTGCTCCTGCAGGGGCGCCCGGAGGGGCGTCGTGAACGGGGTCGTGATGGGGTTGAAGACCGGCGGACCAGCCTACCGGGGCTGGTCCGCTCCACGCCATCCGGGACCTCGGCCCCGGCTCGCGCCCGAGGTCAGGCCTGGTTCTCGCCGCCGAAGATCTCGCTGACCGAGGTGTCCTCGAACACGGCGTCGATGGCGTCGGCGATCACCGGGGCGATGGACAGGACCTCGATCTTGTCGATCTGCTTCTCGGGCGGCAGGGCCAGGGTGTTGGTCACCACCACCTTGGCGATGACCGAGTTCTTGAGCCGATCGATGGCCGGCCCCGAGAACACCCCGTGGGTGGCCACCGCGTAGACCTCGGTGGCGCCGTGATCGATGAGCTGCTCGGCCGCCGCGCACAGGGTGGAGGCCGTCTCGATGATGTCGTCGATGAGCACGCAGGTGCGCCCGTCGACCTCGCCCACCACGTCGCGGGCCTCGACCGAGTGCTTCTGGCCCTTGACCCGACGCTTGTGCACGATGGCCAGATCCGCGTGCAGGGCGTTGGCGTAGCGCTCGGCCACCTTCACCCGGCCGGCGTCGGGCGATACGACCACCAGGTCGTCGCCCAGGGTGGCCATGTGCTCGCACAGCACCGGCATGGCGGTGAGGTGGTCGACCGGGCCGTCGAAGAAGCCCTGGATCTGACCCGAGTGCAGGTCGACGCTGACCAGGCGCTTGGCCCCGGCGGCCCGGAACATGTCGGCCACCAACTTGGCCGAGATGGGCTCGCGCCCCTCGGCTTTGCGGTCCTGGCGGCTGTAGCCGTAGTAGGGGCACACCACCGTGATGCGCTTGGCCGAGGCCCGCTTGGCCGCGTCGACCATGATCAGCTGCTGCATGAGCGAGTCGTTGATCGACATCGACTCGGTGGCGCTGTGGGTCTGGATGATGAAGACGTCGGTGCCCCGCACCGACTCACCGAAGCGGCAGTGCAGCTCGCCGTTGGCGAAGGTGTCGAGGTTGGCATCGCCCAGCGTCACCCCGAGTCGGCTCGGCGATCTCCTCGGCGAGCGGCAGGTTGGCCCCACCCGAGACCAGGTGCAGGCGCTTCTTGGTGACGAGCTCCATCCGTCGTGCTCCCGTTCGCTGGTGGTGCTGTTGGTAGGCGGACCGTTCGTGCGACGGCGATTCAGCCGTCGGCGTCGTCGGTGGTGGCAGTGTAGAACGGACCGGTGCGGGTGTCGGAAGGCACCGAGCTCCCGGGCTCGAGGGCGGCGAAGGGCCCCACCACCGCGTGCTCGCCCACCTCCGCGTCTCGACCGATGGTGGCCTCCACCGTGGCCCCGGCGCCCACCGAGCAGTCCACCAGTCGGGTGTCGGGACCCAGCTCGGCGCCGGGCCCGATGATGCAACGGCCCTGCAGCATGGTGCCCGGGAACAGGGTGACGTCGGGGGCGAGCTGCACGGTGGCGTCGATGTAGGTGCGCTCGGGGTCGACCATGGTCACGCCCAGGCGCAACCACCGGTCGTTGGTGCGGCGGCGCAGCTCGGCCTCGGCGGTGGCCAGCTGCACCCGGTCGTTGACGCCCTGGGTCTCCATGGGATCGGGTGCCACCAGCCCCTCGACCCGGTACCCGGCGTCGTGGAGGACGCCGACCACGTCGGTCAGGTAGTACTCGCCCTGGGCGTTCTCCGGGCTGAGCCGGCGCAGGGCCGGGGCCAGCAGGCTGCGGCGGAAGCAGTAGATCGAGGTGTTGACCTCGTCGACCGTCGAGCTCGTCGGGGGTGGCGTCGACGTGCTCGACCACGCGATGCACCCGCTCGTCGGTCCCCCGGATGATCCGGCCGTAGCCGGCGGCGTCGGGCAGCCGGGCGGTCAGCACGGTGGCCGCCGCCTCGGTCCGGCGGTGCAGCGCCACCAGGGCGGCCACCGTCTCGGCCCGCAGCAGCGGGGTGTCGCCCGGCAGCACGATGACATCGCCGTCGTCTTCGAGGTCGTCATCGGAGAAGGCGGTCAAACCCACGCTGACGGCGTCACCGGTGCCCCGCTGCACGTGCTGCTCGACGAAGTCGAGATGCAGGTCGGGGGCCTCCTCCTGCAGCTTCTTGGTCACCCGCTCGGCGCCGTGGCCCACCACGATCACCGCCCGGCTGGTCTCGCAGTCGCCCAGCGCGTCGAGGACGTAGAGCAGCATGGCCCGCCCGCAGAGCAGGTGGAGGGGCTTGGGCCGGGTGGAGCGCATCCGCGCGCCCTCTCCGGCGGCCAGGACGATGGCGGACAGGGACGGGCTGGTCATCTCCCCAGTTCTAACGCGACCACTAGGCTCGGGCTACCCCATCGGGGGTGATGTAATAGGCAACATGCGTGGTTTTGGTCCACGACTTCGGGGTTCGAGTCCCTGCCCCCGAGCCCCCGAGGCCGTCTCTGGCCTGGTTGTGGAGCCCTCGTTTCGCACCGCGGCGCGAGGCCCGATAGATTTCGCCCGGTCATGGGCTCACTCATCAAGAAGCGCCGCAAGCGCATGCGCAAGAAGAAGCACAAGAAGATGCTGAAGCGCACGCGCTTCCAGCGCCGCGCCGCGGGCAAGTAGCTCGGCGGGCCGGCCTCTAGGCTGGCCGTCCGATGTCGTCCGCGCCTCCACCCTCGTCCTCCGCGCCCCGGCCAAGCTCACGCTCAGCCTGCGCATCACCGGCGTGCGGCCCGACGGCTACCACCTCATCGACGCCGAGATGGTGTCGCTGGATCTGGCCGACCTCATCGAGGTGGTCGATGCCGGGTCGCGCCGCCGGAGTCGGAGGTCGAGCTCGTCGACCCCAGCGGCCTGGCGCTGGCGTTGGGGCCGCCGGAGGCCAATCTGGTCCATCGGGCGCTGAGGTCTGACCGGTCGGTCGGCGCGGATGCGGGTGACCAAGCACATCCCGCCCGGGGCGGGCCTGGGTGGTGGCTCGGCCGACGCCGCCGCCGTCCTGCGCTGGGCCGGCTGGACCGACCTGGCCACGGCGGCCGAGTTGGGCGCGGATGTGCCCTTCTGCCTGGTGGGCGGCCGGGCCCGGGTGGGCGGCGTCGGCGAGCTGGTCGAGCCGCAGCCGTTCGAGGAGTCCACCCTCACGCTGCTCACGCCGCCCTTCGGCTGCTCGACCCCGGCGGTGTACCGACGCTGGGACGAGCTGGGCGGCCCCCGCGACGAGCGTCCGGACGGCAACGACCTGACCGCCGCGGCCCTGGCCGTCGAGCCCCGGCTGGTCGAATGGCGCGATCGGCTGGCCGATGCCACCGGCCACGACGCCCCGCCTGGCCGGCAGCGGCTCCACCTGGTTCGTCGAAGGCGAGTTCCCGGACGCCGGGCGGGTGGTCAAGGTGATCCGGCCCGAGGCGATCTCCGCCTGAGCAACCCCCGGACCGGCTTCCCGATCACCAGGATCGGGTGCTCTGCTCCCCCTGCGGTCCCTCAGCACCCAAACGCCCCGCCCAGGTGAGATATCAGCGCGGACGCCCGGTGACGGCGTCGGTGAGGCGTCCCCAGTCCTCGATGCCCAGCTCCTCGGGTCGGGCGTCAGGGCGGACCCCGGCCGCCTCGAAGGCGGCGCGGGTCGACCAGGTCGGCCAGCGAGCGGCGCAGCATCTTGCGTCGTTGACCGAACCCGGCCCGCACCAGGGTGAACAGCCGGTCCACGTCGCTGTCCACCGCCGGGTGCGGGGCGGCGCTGGATGCGCACCAGCGACCGACTCGACCCGGGGCTGGGGCAGGAACACCGTGGGCGGCACCCGACCGACCACCCGGGCGGTGGCCCAGTAGGCCACCTTCACCGATGGGATCCCGTACGCCGGATCGCCCGGGGCCGCGGCCAGGCGCTCGCCCACCTCGCGCTGCACCATGACCAGCATCCGGTCGATGGCCGGGACGCCGTCGAGCAGATCGCAGACCAGCGGCGTGGCCACGTTGTAGGGCAGGTTGGCCACCAACGACCAGGCGGGGTGCCGCGGCCAGCACCTGGCTCCAGTCGAGGCGCAGGGCGTCGCCCTCGACCACCACCACGCCCTCGGGCTCGACGATCTGGCGCAGCACCGGAACCACGTGGCGATCGATCTCCACCGAGACCACATCCGCCCCGGTGGCGGCCAGGGCCAGGGTGAGCGGCACCGAGGCCGCCGCCGATCTCCACCACGTGGTCGTCGGGGCCGACCTCGGCCAGACGGACCACGCGATCCACCGTGTTGGGGTCCACCACGAAGTTCTGGCCCAGGGCCCGGCTGGGCGCCAGGCCGTTGGCCTCGAGCAGCTCGACCACCTGGGTCCGGGTCAGCCTCACGGGGTCAGCTTGCCCGACCCGGTGCGGCTGGGCGGCGACGGTTCAGCCGCAGGCGCCGCCCCAGGGGGCGAGCCCCTGCCACTCGTAGAGGCTGAGCGCCACCGCATCCTGATCGGCCGGGGCCACCAGGTTGGGCGGCATGGCCGACCAGATCGGTGCGGCCGGCGTGGCGGGCCGCCGAGTCCCAGCTGGGCTGGCTGAACTGGTAGGCGCCCCGGTAGATGCCGCTGGGCGAGACCGCGGCGTAGTTGCCGCCCGACTCGCGCTGGCGGATGCAGGCCAGCACCGCCGCGGCCGACGGAGGGACGGCCACCGTGGTCGGCGGCGCGGTCACGGGGGCCACCGGACGAGCGGTGGTGGGGGTGGTGGCCACCGGTCGGCGGACCAGGGTGGTGGGGGTGGCGACGGCGGCGTGGAGCGTGGCCCGTTGGCTGGCCAGGCTGGCCTCGGTCACGACCTGGGTGCTGGCGGTCGGCGCCGCCGTGGTGGTCGGTGCGGCGGTGGTGGTGGGCGCGGCCGTGGTCGAGGTCGACCGGTGGGTCGAGTCGCGGCCGGCGGTGTGGCTCGGGCCGAGCCGAGCAGCGGTCTGGAGCCCGACGCCGTGAGGCATCGTGGTCGAGGTCAAACCGATGGCCAACAGGACCACCAGGGTCGAAGCCAGCAACACGGCACTACCGACTCCGCGGCGGGACGCCGAGAGCTCGTCCACGGCGTCCTCCCTTCAAGCCCAGGAACCGGTGACGGGCAACAAGCTAGGAAGGGCGTAACACGATCGCAACTTCCGTAACGAGAACGCGATGAGAATGACCGCGGAAACCCACCCTGACCTGCCGTCGTGGGACGGGTGCGACATCCGTCACATCAGCCGGTTCCGGCCGGCGCGGGGTCAGGTCAGTCGGTAGAGCCGCTCGGCGTTGGCCCAGGACGCCTCCGCCACCGTGTCGGTGTCCACGCCCATGGCCTCGGCCACCGCCGCCCCCACCAGCGGGACCAGGGCCGGGCGGTTGGGCTGGCCTCGATGGGGCACCGGGGCCAGGAACGGCGAGTCGGTCTCGACCAGCAGCCGGTCGAGGGGGCAGATGGCGGCGGCCTGGCGCACGTCGTCGGCCGTCTTGAAGGTGACGATGCCGCTGAAGGACAGGTGCATCCCCAGGTCGAGCCCCCGACGAGCGTCGTCGGGGCCGCCGGTGAAGCAGTGGAGCACGGTGCGCTCCGGCACGCCCTCGGCGGCCAGGATGTCGAACGTGTCGGCCCAGGCCTCCCGGGTGTGGATGACCAGCGCCAGGTCCCGGGCGTGGGCCAGCGCCACCTGCGCGGCGAAGGCGACGCGCTGGTCCTCGCGGGGCGAGTGGTCGTAGTGGTAGTCGAGGCCGCACTCGCCGACGGCCACCACCTCGGGCTCGTCCAGCAGCTCTTCGAGGCCCTCGAGACCTCCCGCCGCGTCGTGGGGATGCACCCCGGCGGTGGCCCACACCTGGTCGTGGCGGCGAGCCACGGCGATGGCCTGGCGGGAGTGCTCGACGTCGGTGCCCACGGTGATCAGCCGAGTGACCCCGGCGTCGCGGGCCGCGTCGACCACAGGGGTGGCCTCCTGGCCGGCGGGCAGGTGGCAGTGGTTGTCCGTCCAGCGCAGGGTCATGGGTCAGGCCATCAGGTGGTCAGGTCGGCGGGGTCACTGGGACGTCGAGGCGCGGGAAGAGGGCTGCCCCCTTGTCGACGGCCAGCCCGCCGGGGTAGCCGCCCCAGGCCGCGGCCTCGGGCAGGCGCTGATCAGCCGGTGATCCGTCCAGGCCGATGCGGCGCCAGAGCTCGGCGCAGCTGGCGGGAATGGCCGGGGTGGCCAGGATGGCCACGATCCGCAGCGCCTCGAGCGCGTCGCCCAGCACGCCGTCGACGCTCGGGACCGGGGTCGGCCTTCCAGGGTTCGTTGGCCTCCAGGTGGGCGTTGGTCTCGCGGAGCAGCCGCCAGGTGGCCTCCAGCGCCACCGATGGCGCCACCGCCGCCCAGGCCGCGGCCGTCTCGGCGTACGCCTCGGCGGCCACCGCGGCCAAGGGGCTGTCGGGGCGCGGCGCCGGCCCGATGCCGTCGCACTTCTTGGCCACCACGGTGGCCGACGCGCGACAACAGGTTGCCCAGGTTGTTGGCCAGGTCGGTGTTGTAGCGGGCGACCATGCCCTCGTAGGAGAAGTCGCCGTCGGGACCGAAGGGGGGTCGCGCAGGAAGTGGTAGCGGAAGCCGTCGACCCCGAAGTCGTCGACCAGGTCGGCCGGGAAGATCTGGCCCAGCCCGGTCTTGCTCATCTTCTCGCCGCCCACCAGCAGGAAGCCGTGGACGTTGATCTGGTGGGGCGGCTCCAGGCCGGCGGCCAGCAGCATGGCCGGCCAGTAGACGCAGTGGAACCGCAGGATGTCCTTGCCGATCAGGTGGTGCACGGCTGGCCACCACGCGGTCGAAGCGGTCCGGGTCGGTGCCGTAGCCGATGGCGGTGGCGTAGTTGATGAGCGCGTCGTACCAGACGTAGAAGACGTGCCCGTCGTCCCACGGCACGGGGACGCCCCAGTCGATCGAGGTGCGGCTGATCGAGATGTCGTCGAGGCCCTGGCGGATGATGCCCAGGGCCTCGTTGCGCTTGCCACTCGGGTGCCACCGCCTCGGGGTGGGCCTCGTACCAGTCGAGCAGTGGCTGGGTCGAAGGCCGAGAGCCGGAAGAACCAGTTCTCCTCCTCGAGGTACTCGACCGGTCGGAGGTGGATGGGGCAGTTCACACCGTCGATCAGGTCGGCCTCGGTGTAGTACGCCTCGCAGGAGACGCAGTAGAGGCCCGCGGTAGGTGTCCTTGTAGATCCAGCCGTTGTCGTAGATGGCTTGCATGAAGGTCTGCACCGCCTGGGCGTGGCGGGGCTCGGTCGTGCGGATGAAGTCGTCGTAGCTGATGTCGAGCAGGTCCCACGTCTCCCGGAACCGGGCGCTGGTGCGGTCGGCGTGCTCGAGGGGAGCCAGGCCGTTGGCCTCGGCCGCCCGCTGGACCTTGAGCCCGTGCTCGTCGGTGCCGGTCAGGAAGAAGGTGTCGTCGCCGACCAGTCGATGCCACCGGGCCAGGGCGTCGGCGTTGACCGTGGTGTAGGCGTGGCCGATGTGGGGGACGTCGTTGACGTAGTAGATCGGCGTCGTCACGTAGAAGCGGTCGGTCACCCGGTAGAGGTTACGGGGCGGCGCCGCCGACCCGCGAACGACATCGGGGGTGCGTTCAGGCTACGAACCGGTGACGAAGCAGCCGGGTGACGTCCGGTGCCGACGCGGTGGGAGTATCAACGAAGCCATGACGGCATCCCTGTCCCCCACCCCCTCCGCGCAGGCCCAGGATCTCGCTGGCGTCCCGTCGGAGCCACCCGCCACAGACCGGGCCCACGGGACGGTCCGGCTGATCCCGTTGGCGGACGCCGAGTCCAGGATCGCCGGGCAGGCGACCCTGCACCGAAGTCCCGAACGCGACCTGCGCCAGGCGCACGACCGGCTGGCGCAGGCCCGCCAGGCGGTGGCCGCGGTCTCGGCCGCGCTGGGCCAGGCGGCCGAGTCGGCCTCCGCCGCCCACGACCACTCGGAGCGCACCCGGGTGGCCTACGAACGGGCCCGGATGGACTCTCGGCGGGCCGAGCTGGCCCTACGCCAGGAGCAGCGCCGGGCCGACGACGCCAAGCTGGCGCTACGTCAGGCCTACGAGCAGGTGGCCCATCTGGAAGGGATGCGCGGCGCGCCGGTCATCGATCTCAGCGCCTGATCCTCAGGACGTGCGGGCCACCGCATCGGGGCCGTCGAGTGAGTCGAAGTCGAGCAGGCTCGGGGCCAGGCCGGCCGGCTCGCTGCGATCGGCGACTCGAAGGGCGCGCACGACCGAGCTGTCGTCGTCGCTGCGGCGCGTCCGCAGGTCCTCGACCTGGTCGAGGCGTCGCTGCAGGGCCCGTCTGCGGGTGCCGGCCAGGTCGTCGTAGGCGCGCTGGGTGCTGTCGAAGCTGCGACCCAGCTTGTCGACCTGGTCGGAGAACTTCTCCCACTCCTTGGTGAAGCCACCCAGGCAGGTGAGGATCTCGTCGCTGGTGCGCTCGAGGCGGTAGGCGTCCATCGACTGGCGGATGACGGCGAGCACGGCGAAGAGGGTGAAGGGTGAGCACAGCACGACGCGCTGGGTGAGCGCGAAGTCGATCATGTCGGGGTCGTGTTCGTGGATGTAGGAGTAGACGCTCTCGTTGGGGATGAAGGCCAGCACGTACTCGAGGGTGGTCTCGGGATCGATGTAGCTGCGGGAGGTGAGCTCCTTGACCCGCTGGCGCACGTCCTTCAGGAAGGCCGTGGTGGCGACCCGACCCTCGGCCTCGCTGGTCGCCTCGATGGCGCGGACGTAGTTGTCGATGGGGAACTTGACGTCCATGTGCAGTACCCGGCCCTGGGGCAGCAGGAAGGTCACGTCGGGGATGCCGCCCCCGGCCACACCCGTCTGGCGCCGGTAGTTGACGCCCTCGGTCAACCCGGCCAGGCGGAGCACGTCGTCGGCCATGCGCTCACCCCACTGGCCACGGGCCTTGGGGCTGGCCAGGGCCTGGCGCAGGTTCTGGGTGGTGGCTGCCAGCTCGCTGGTCTGGCGGGTGGTCTCCCCCAGCTTGGCCCGCAGGTCGCTCTGCTGGGAGGCCTGCTCGGTCTGGAGCTGAGCCACCAGCCGGCTGACGCGGGTGAGCTCGTCGGTGACCCCGGCCGACAGGCTGGAGAGCCGCTGCTCGATGACCTGGTTGCGCAGGTCGAGCTGCTGATCGGCCGCCTGGGTCTGCGCCCCGAACTTGTCCGCGGCCATGCTCAGGACCAGGTCGACGGTCTGTTGGGTGGCGGCCTGCTGGTCGACCACGAAGGCCTGGCGCGCCGCCTCGATGGTGGCCTGGCGATCGGCGGCCACGCTCTGGCGGGCGGCCTCGACCGCGGCCCGCTCGGCCTCGAGCTGGGCCCGACCGGCTCGACCCGAGGCCACCACCGCGGCCAGACCGACGGCCATGACCAGCACAGCCAGCACCAGGAGGGCGACGAACACCACGAGGATTCCCATGTCCACGACCCTACGCACGGGGTGTGACAGGGGAGCGGATGCCTTGCCCGGTAAAGGATCTCGCCCCTGATCCGGGTCAGAGGGGTCAGCTGCGGGTGGCCAGGTCGTAGACCCGACGTCGAGCCACACCGAAGCGCCCGGCCACCAGCGCCACCGAGTCGCGGGTCGAGCGACCTGCGGCCACCTCCCGGGCCACGGCGTCGGCCAACTCCTCGTCGCTCACCTCGGTCGGCGGGGGTGCGCCCGCCACCACCAGGACGTATTCCCCCCGGGGCGCCACCTCCGCGCACCGCGCCACGGCCTGGCCGAGTCCTCCACGCCACACCTGCTCGTGCAACTTGGTGAGCTCACGGGCCACCACCACCGGGCGATCGGCGCCCAACGCGTCGGCCAGGTCGGCCAGGGTGCGGGCCAGGCGGTGCGGGGCCTCGTACAACACGATGGTGCGCCGCTCGGCCGCCAGATCGACCAGTCGCTGGGAACGTCCTGACCCGGTTCGGGGCAGGAAGCCCTCGAACACCCACCGACCGGTGGGCAGCCCGCTGCCCACCAGCGCGGTGATGGCCGCCGAGGGTCCTGGGATGACCTCGACCACGTGCCCGGCCGCCGCCGCGGCGCGCACCAGGCGTTCCCCGGGGTCCGACACCCCGGGCATCCCGGCGTCGGAGACCACGGCCACCCGTTCGCCCCGCTCGAGGCGCGCCAACACATCGGTCACCGCGTCGGCCTCGGTGTGATCGTTGACCACCACCAGCCGGGGGGCGCGGACACCCAGGTGGGCCAACAACCGCCCGGTGCGACGGGTGTCCTCGCAGGCCACGGCATCGGCTCGGGCCAGCTCTCGACCGGCTCGGGCAGACAGGTCGTCCAGGTTGCCGATCGGCGTGGCCACCAACACCAGGGCTCCGGTGCTCACTGCGACCCCTTGATCTCGAGCTGGTCGCCCACCGAGACGCCCCAGCGCCCGAAGGCTCCGGCCTCGGCCTCGATCACCGACCGGGCCTTGATCACGGGGACCCCGAACCGGTTCGGCTGCATGGTCACGATCCGCAGCACCACCAGGTCACGATCGACGTAGGCCACGTCGATGGCGAACCGCATCCGCACGGTGTGGACCGATCGGGCCGGATCGAGCAGCAGCGCCCCATCGATGCCGTCGCGCCCGAGCAGACCCTTCATCCGTCCTGGAGCGGTCGTCGCCACCTCGAGGGTGGCCAGCACCTTGCCGTCGTGGACCAGCCAGGGCACCAGTGCCTCCACAACACGATCGCCGGGCGGGATCCCTGAACCTACCGCCCGAGCGCCCAACTCATCGGTGCTGGCGCACGAGGCGCCGACCCAGCTTGCGCAGCTCGGCGCGCAGCCGGTCGCTGTCGAGCACCTCGAAGGTGCAGTCGAGCCCAGCCAGGTAGCGGGCGATCCAGTCCGCGTCGCCGCCGATGCGCGCGACGCACGAGCCCTCGGCCTCGGCCGTGAGCACCGCGATGGTGGCGGGGACCATGGCGCGGGCGCGCTCCAGGGGCACGTGCAGGCGGATGCTGGCCCGGTGGTCGTAGGCGGCCACGGCCACGCCCTGGGCCACCAGGTCGGCGGGGTCGGGTGGATCGGGGTGGGGGTCGAAGCGGGCGTTGGTCAGGTGGAGCTCGCGCATGCGGTCCACTCGGAAGGTGCGCCAGTCCTGGCGGGCCGGGTCGAAGGCCACCAGGTACCAGAACTGTTCGGTGTACACGAGGCGGTAGGGCTCGACGTGGCGCTCGGTCTCGGCGTCGTCGGCGGCGCGATAGGTGAAGCGGAGGCGCTCCGGGCGACGGCAGGCCAGCCCGGCGGTGACCAGTTGGTCGAGATCCACTTCGGGCACCCCGGGACCACGAAGCCCGACCGTCACCGCCGCCACCGCCGCCACCCGCTCGCGCAGCCGGGCCGGCAGCACCTGGTCGAGCTTGGCCAACGCCGACAGGGCGGCGGACTCGGCGCCGGTCGCCCCACCGGCGGCGGCCCGCAAGCCGAGGGCCACCGCCACCGCTTCGTCGTCGTCGAGCACCAGGGGTGGCAGGTGGCCGCCTCGACCCAGGGTGTAGCCGCCGTGTCGGCCGGTGGTGGCCTCCACTGGGTACCCGAGGTCACGCAGGCGGGTGACGTCACGGCGCACGGTGCGCTCGGTGATCCCCGTCTCGGCGGCCAGCTCGGCCGCGCTCCACCACGAGCGGCTGGAGAGCAAGCCCAGCAGCCGCAGCAGGCGCGACGGGGTGTCCATGTCCAGATCTTGGCAGATTTCTTCAGTATCCGGACCTGATCTGTCCGCAATGGCTTCTACGGTCGCCTCAGCAGCTCACGAAAGGAACTCCCCCATGAACAGCTCCTTCGCCTCTCACCACCATCAGCTCGCCGACGATCGCCAGCGCGACTACCTCGCCCGCGCCCACCAGGCCCGCCAGGCGCGTCGGGCCCGACGTCCAGGTGCAGGCACCGAAGCGACCGCGACCGATCGGGTCTCGGGCCAGACTGGCGCCGGCTTGCCCTTCCGCCTCCTGCCCACGCTCGATCCGAAGCCGTCCGCGGCCTGAACCAGGATCCCACCCTGCCCCTCGAACCCGTTCCCTCCGCCACCGACGTGCTGGCCGCGGCCGGTGCCGCAGCCGACGTGCTCGGGGCCGTTCCGGTGGCGTCGTGGTCGGCGGAGGTGACCGACATGCGTGCGACGGTGGCCGCCGTGGCCGGGCACATGGTTCAGTGCTGCGTCTGGTACGCGGTCGACCTGGCCGCCGAAGGTCGCTCCGGCGGCGACGAGGTCATCAAGGTCAAGGCGGACGCCAGCGCGGAGCCGGCTGCTCTCCTTGCCGCCCTGGCCACCGGAGCCCGGCTCTTGAGCGCGGCCGTGGACGCCGCCGGTCCTGACGTACGGGGGTTCCATCCCTTCGGTCACGCCGACCGGGTCGGCTTCGCGGCCATGGGGTGCGACGAGCTGCTGGTGCACTCCTATGACATCGCCGGTGTCGTGGGCCTCGACTACCGCCCGCAGGACGACCTGGCTGACCGGGTGCTGCGCCGCCTGTTCCCGTGGGCCCCCACCGGGCTCGACCCCTGGGACAGCCTGCTGTGGGCCAACGGTCGCATCTCCCTCGGCGATCGCCCACGGCTTCGCCGGTGGCGCTGGCATTGCGCTCCGCTCGACCAGTGGGATGGCCAGCCCCCGGCCGACATGCGCTGAACGAGCACGAGGGCACGGAGATGCGTCGCGTCCGTCTCAGACGTTGAAGCGGAACTCCATGACGTCGCCGTCGGCCACCTCGTAGTCCTTGCCCTCGATGCGGAGCTTCCCCACGTCGCGCGCCTTGCTCCACGAGCCGATCTCGAGCAGCTCGTCCCAGTGGATCGACCTCGGCCTTGATGAAGCCCCGCTCGAAGTCCCCGTGGATGACCCCGGCGCACTGCGGCGCCTTCCAACCGGCCTGGAAGGTCCATGCCCGCGACTCGTCCTCGCCGGTGGTCAGGAAGGTGCGCAGGCCCGAGCAGGTGGTAGGCGGTCTGCAGGAAGCGGGGCAGGGCACCCTCGCCGAGACCCAAGCGCCTCGAGCATCTCGGCCCGCTCGTCGGCGTCCACCTGGGCGGCTTCGGCCTCGAGCTGCACGCACATGCCGATGACCTCGCCCCGTCCGCCCAACTCGGCCACCACCGGGGCGACGATCTCGTCGGTGCGGTCCAGGTCGTCCTCGCCGATGTTGACCACAGCCAGCACCGGCTTGTTGGTCAGCAGGAAGTAGGGGCGCAGCAGCACCCGGTCGTCGGCATCGAGGTCGCTGCGGTAGAGCGGGGTGCCCTCAGCCAGGTGATCGAAGGCCCGGCCGAGGGCCGCCACCTCGTCGGCCAGGGTGCGGTCCTGCTTGGCCGCCTTGCGGCGCTTGTCGATCTGGGTCTCGACCGTATCCAGGTCGGCCAGGGCCAGTTCGGTCTCCACGATGCGGAGGTGCTCGAGGGGTCGGAGGGACCGGGCACGTCGTCGTCGGCGAAGGCCCGCAGCACGAAGGTGATGGCGTCGGCCTCGCGGATGTTGGCCAGGAACTTGTTGCCCAGCCCTTCCCCGGTGCTGGCGCCCTCGACCAGGCCGCCGATGTCGACGAACTGCACGGTGGCGGGCACCACCTTGCGCGAGGCGCTCATCTCGGCCAGCTGCTCGAGGCGGTCGTCGGGCACCTTGGCCATGCCCACGTTCGGGTCCTTGGTGGCGAAGGCGTAGGGCGCGGCCAGCGCGGAGCCGCCGGACAGCGCGTTGTACAGCGAAGACTTGCCGGCATTGGGGAGGCCGACGAACCCGAAGCGTTCCACTTGCCCACGTTAGACGGCAGCCCTCTAATCTCCTTTCCGTGACACCCCTCGAGGCCCTGGATCGCGTCGTCTACCTGATGGACCGCTCGCTGGCTCCCGCCGAAAAGGTGCGGGCCTTCGCCAAGGCCGCCCAGGTGGTGGCCGGACTGGCTCCTGGCGAGCTGGAGGAGCGGGTGGCGGCCGGCACGCTCACCGACCTGGGTGGCATCGGCAAGTCCACCGCCGCGGTCATCACCCAGGCCCTGGCCGGGCAGGTGCCCGACCGCGTGGCCGAGCTGGAGGCCACCACCGAGGTGCCGCTCAGCCAGGCCGGGGTGCCCTACCGCGAGGCCCTCAAGGGCGACTGTCACGCCCACAGCCTGTGGTCCGACGGTGGCGCCACGGTCGAGAAGATGGCCCGCACGGCCATGGAGCTGGGCCACGAGTACCTGGTCATGACCGACCACTCGCCCCGGCTCACCGTGGCCCACGGGCTCACCCCGGACCGCCTGCGCGAGCAGCTCACCGAGATCCAGCTGCTGAACATGCGGCTGGCCCCCTTCCGCATCCTGACCGGCATCGAGGTCGACATCCTCGAGGACGGCGCCCTCGACCAGGACGAGGATCTGCTGGCCGAGCTGGACGTGGTGGTGGCCAGCGCCCACTCCAAGCTGCGCATGGACCGCACCGCCATGACCCGACGCCTGGTCCTGGCCGCGGCCAGCCCGCACGTCGACATCCTGGGCCACTGCACCGGCCGCAAGCTGCGCTCGACGGTGGCCCAGGTGGGCAGCGATCCCGAGCTGGTCCGCCCGGAGTCGGCCTTCGATGCCGACCTGGTCTTCGCCGCCTGTGCCCGGTTCGACACGGCGGTGGAGATCAACTGTCGCCCCGAGCGCCAGGATCCCCCGGATCGCCTGCTGGAGCAGGCCCTGGAGTGGGAGTGCAAGGTGAGCATCGACACCGACGCCCACGCCCCGGGCCAGCTCGAGTGGCAGCGCCTGGGCTGCGACAAGGCGGCGCGCCACGAGATCGACCGTCGACGACATCGTCAACACCTGGCCCGCCGACCGCCTCATCGAGTGGGCCGGCTACGCATCCGACCGAATAGCTCAGGCGGCCGGTCAGGAACCTCCCACCTCTTGCGAGGCGGCGGTCACCGACCGCGAGCCCATCAGCAGATAGGCCAGGCGGGTGACGAAGGCCAGGTGCTCGCGCCTGTGCCGGTTCCACAACTCTTCATGAGACACCAGGGCGACTGAGCGTGCCCGAGAGTGGCGACTTCCCTGCGGGGGCCCGCGCCCGGTAGCGTGTACTCCTTATGTCGAAGAAGACCGCCAAGCGCAAGACCAACGCCCGCCGCAAGAAGGCGAACCACGGCCGCAAGCCCAACGCGGGTCGGGGCTGACCTCGAGCACGCTGGGACCGCCGCCGCCCACCCGGCGCGGCGAGATCGTCGAGGAGCTGCACGGCACCCGGGTCCCTGACCCGTTCCGCTGGCTCGAGGACGGTGACGATCCCGAGACCCAGGCCTGGGTGGAGGCGCAGAACGCCCACACCCGGGCCTACCTGGACGACCGTCCGGGTCGGGCCGGACTGCACCGTCGCCTGAGCGCGCTGTTGCGCGCCGGATCGTCGGTGGGCTGCACCGTGGCCGGCGATCGGGTCTTCTCCCTCGACCGGTGGGGCCATCACGACCAGGCAGTGCTGGTGGTGCGCCCGGCCGATCGGCCCGGCCTGGCCCGCACGGTGGTCGATCCCATCCTGCTCACCGGCGACCCGACCGCGGCCATCGACTGGTACCACCCCTCGCCCGACGGGTCGCGGTTGGCCTACGGCCTGTCCACCCGCGGCGACGAGCGATCGACCCTCCACATCCTCGACGTGGCGTCGGGCGCCCGACATCCCGACACCATCCCCAACACCCGGGCCGCCTCGGTGGCCTGGGCCCCCGACGGCCTCGGGTTCGCCTACACCCGCTACCCGCTGCCCGGCGAGGTGCCCGACGACGAGCTGGACTACTGGCGCAAGGTGTTCTGGCACCGCTTGGGCGATCCGCCCGATCAGGACGAGGTGGTGTGGGACGACCTCCCGGACAAGACAGCGTGGCCCAACGTGTCGTTGTCACGCGACGGCCGCTGGCTGCTGGTGCACACCTCACTCGGGTGGTCACGGGTCGACGTCCACCTGATCGACCGTCACACCGGGGCGCGCACGGCCATGATCGAAGGTCTCGAGGCCGTCTCCTCGTTCGAGGTGGTGGGTGACGAAGTCATCGGCGTGACCACCCTCGACGCCGATCGCGGTCGGGTGGTGTCAGCTCCCACCGTGGCGGCGTGGCACGACAACTGGTGCACGCTGATCCCCGAGGGGTCGGCGGTCATCGAGGCGGTGGCGGCCACCTCACGGTCCCTGCTGGTGCTGCGCTCGCGGGCGGCGGTGGCGGAGCTGGACCGATACGACCACGACGGCACCCGCCACCACTCCGTCGAGCTACCCGAGATCGGGTCGTTGACGGGCCTCAGCGCCAGTCCCGACCACGACCTGGCCTTCCTGTCGTTCACCTCGTTCGCCCGACCTCCCACCCTGTACCGGTGGCAACCCCAGCCGAGCTCGTCGGCGCCGGGAAGGGGCGATACCGGGGACCTCGCCGACTGGAGCCGGCTGGGCGAACCCGACCCCGACGCCGGCCCGGCCGAAGGCCCCCAGGGCGACTACGTGGTGGAGCAGGTGCGCTATCCGTCGGTCGACGGCACCGAGATCCCCATGTTCCTCATCCGGGCCACCGACACCGTCCCCGGACCGGATACGGCCTGCGTGCTCACCGGCTACGGCGGGTTCTCGGTCACCATGGGGCCGGCCTACAGCGCCGCCATCGTGTCGGTGTGCGACGACGGCGGCCTGTACGCAGTGGCCAACATCCGCGGCGGCGCCGAGGAGGGTGAGGCCTGGCACCGGGCGGGGATGCGCGACCACAAGCAACGCAGCTTCGACGACTTCATGGCCGCCGCCGACTGGCTGGTGGACACCGGCCATACGTCGCGGTCCCGGCTGGCCATCCGCGGTGGCAGCAACGGCGGCCTGTTGATGGGCGCCGTCATCACCCAGCGCCCCGACCTGTGCCGGGCCGCCCAGATCGCGGTGCCCCTGCTCGACATGGTGCGCTATCACCGGTTCCTCATCGCCGAGCTGTGGATCCCCGAGTACGGCAACCCCGAGGTGGCCCAGGAGTTCGCCTGGCTCCACGCCTACTCCCCCTACCACCACGTGTCGGCGGGCACCTGCTACCCGGCGGTGCTGCTGACCACCGCAGCCGACGACTCGCGGGTCGATCCCATGCACGCCCGCAAGATGGCAGCCCGCCTGCAGGAAGCCACGGCTTGTGGCGCCGCCCGTCCCATCCTGTTGCGCCAGGAGTCGAGCGCGGGGCACGGCCAGGGGAAGCCCGTGACCCGCCAGGCCGACGAGCTGGCCGACGTGCTCGCCTTCCTGTGGTGGCAGCTGGGCTGAGCGCTCGGCCTAGGGTGGACGGCCATGCCGTCTCAGCCCTCCAAGGACCTGGTCGTCGTCGACAACCCCCACCCGGGGCGCGACTACGAGGTCGAGTTCGCCTCGCCCGAGCTCACCTGCATCTGTCCCATGACCGGCCAGCCGGACTTCGCCACCGTCACCATCACCTTCGTCCCCGATCAGCACCTGGTCGAGCTGAAGTCGCTCAAGCTCTACCTGTGGACCTTCCGCGACGTGGGGGTGTTCCACGAGGACATCACCAACCGCATCCTGGACGACCTGGTGGCCGCCATCGGCCCCCGTCGCTTGAAGGTGCACACGCTCTGGAACGTGCGGGGCGGCATCACCGCCCAGGTCACCGCCAGCCATCCCTGAACCGGAGGCGCCTCAGATGGCGCCGGGCACGTGGGGCGGCACCACCTTCCGTTCCTTGACGCTGGTCGGCGGGATGTCGTTGGGCCCCGGCTGGGCCTTCGACCCCGACAGGTCCACGTACTTGCCCAGGTCGCGCAGCACGATCCACGACAGCCAGGTCCCGCCGATGTCGCTCATGTGGATGTTGTCCTTCTGGCGCAGTCCCGACAGCTGGCCCCCGGCCGAGGGCAGGTAGTGCTGGAACTGGAGGTTGGCGTCGGAGAAGTAGACCCACGTGTCCACGTAGTGGACCCACGGGCGGGTCTTCGCCTCCATCCAGTCGATGTGGCTGATGAGGTCCATGCCGTGGGTGCCCGTGGTGGGTCCCATCGGGGGTGGTCCCGGCCACATCACGATGCGGTTGTTGGTCGGGCTCTTGAGCAGGTCCATCACCGCCCCGACCCGCCGCGCGTACTCGTCCTGCCACGGCTGGCTGAACGCCGGCAGGATCGTGCCGTCGGCCAGCTGCATGTTCTGGCCGTCGTTGGTCGCCGAACATGATCACGACCACATCGGGGTCGACCTTGGGGAACACGTCCTGGGCCAGGTGCAGCGGCCAGTTGAAGTAGGAGGGCACGACCAGACCGGTGCCCACGTGGAAGTCGAGGGTGCTCTGGAACAGTCCGGTCAGCCCCGGACACGCGCACCAGCTGGGTACCGAAGGTCTCGGTGACCGAGTCCCCGCCCACCCACAGCTTGAGGGGAGCGGCCGGGGTGGGCGTGCGCAGGTGAGGCACGACCGACACCACCGCCGCCGTGGTGGTCTTCGTCCTGGCCGCCTGGGTGGCCTGGGCGGCGCGCTGGCGGGCCAGCACCTGCTCGGGGGTCAGGCTGCGAGCTGTGGCGACCCATGGCGTCGTCGATGGCCGTGCCGCGGAGCGGTGAGCCCCATGGCGTCGGAGAGGTCGGCCACGTGGCGAGCCACGTCGGTCCGCCACGCCGGGTTGTTGCGCTTGGCCTGGCTGTTGCGCAGGGTGGCGTCGGCGTTGACCACCATCGACACCACCAGCGCGCCGGCCACCACCACGACCACCAGCCCGGCCGGCAGGGTGCCGGGCCGGGACCGGTTCGGGAGTGGATCAACGGTGCGCAGGAAGGACAAGCAGGACCTCGGATCTCAGAACTGGAAGTAGATGAACGGGGCGATGCCGGCCGGCCCGAGCGCGTCGACCAGCACCAGGCCGACGCCCAGGGCGACCACCTGGAGTGCGGGGGCCAGGTGCCGCGAAGGTCTCGGTGACTCGCTCGGGCACCCGGGGCGGCGACGAACTGGGACGCCAGCATGGCCACGATGGTGAACATCAGCAGCGGGGTGACCAGGCTGGAGGAGCCACCGCCGTGGAACAGCCGCCCCAGCACGGCCATGGCGTCGGAGAAGCTCGGCGCCCGGAAGAACACCCAGGCCAGGCACACCACCTGGAAGGTCACCAGCCACTGCAGGACGTGCACCAGCCAGGTGGGCAGTCCCATCGGCTCGGGTCGGTGGGCCCAGCGCCCCTTGATGACCCGCTCGGCCACCAGGGCGCTGCCCTGGATGAAGCCCCAGATCACGAAGGTCCAGTTGGCGCCGTGCCACAGGCCGCCGATGACCATGGTCAACATGAGGTTGCGATACATGAAGCCGTCGCTGCCGTGGTTGCCGCCGAGGGGGATGTAGAGGTAGTCCCGCAGCCACCTCGACAGGGTCATGTGCCAACGCCGCCAGAAGTCCTGGAACGACAACGACCGGTAGGGAGCATCGAAGTTCTGCGGGAAGCGGATGCCGAGCAGCAGGGCGATGCCGATGGCGATGTCGGTGTAGCCGGAGAAGTCGGCGTAGATCTGGATGGCGTAGGCCCAGATCCCCCACAGCACGGCCCAGCGGCTGTGCTGGGCCGGCAGGTTGAACACCGGGTCGGCCACGGTGGCCATGTAGCTGGAGATGACCACCTTCTTGAACAAGCCCCGGAAGATCAACATGAAGGCTTCCGAGGAGCGCACATAGCGGGGGTCGGGCGGCGAGTCGAGCTGGGGGATGAACTCGCTGGCCCGGACGATGGGTCCGGCCACCAGGTGGGCGAAGAACGTCAGGTAGACGGCGAAGTCCAGCAGCGGGTACCGGCCGGGTCCACACCCCCCGACCGATGTCGATGACGTAGCTGATGGCCTGGAAGGTGAAGAAGGAGATGCCGATGGGCAGGACGATCGACAGGGTGGGTTGGCCCACGTGGAATCCCAGGTCTCCCAGCCGCTCGGCCACGCTGTCGGCGAAGAAGCCGGCGTACTTGAACCACCCGAGGACGCCCAGGTCGACCACCACGGCCAGCGCCACCAGCGTCCGGCTGCGCGCCGTCTTGGTGGCATCGGGGCCGAGGGCGGTGTGCACGGCCCGACCGAAGGCCCAGTTGACCACCACCGTGCCCAGCAGGAGGGGCACCAGGCGCCAGTCCCAGTAGCCGTAGAAGTAGATGCTTGAAGCAAGGATGAACAGCCGCCACGGCACCGGATGCGGGCGGAGCAGCCAACTGCCCGAGAACACGATCAGGAAGAAGATCGCGAAGTCGATGGTGGGGAACAGCATCGGCGAGCGACCCTCCAGACCGCCGCCAGGAGCCCCTCGGGTCCGGCGTCGGCGCACGGTACCTGATCGCAGATGGCCCGGACCGCCCCGAACCATGACGAACCGGTTGCGATTCGAGGTGGTTCAGCTCGGTTCCGACCCCAGTCCGGCCAGCGGACCCTCCCGCAGGGCCGCCACCACCTGGTCGGCCCGATCGCGCCCTCGGTGGCGGGCGGATCGCGCCGCGTCGATGCCGGCGCCAACCGGCTCCACCACCTCGACGTAGGCCTTCAACTTGGGTTCGGTGCCGCTGGGCCGCAGGCAGACGCGGGTGCCGTCCTCCAGCGCCGCGATCAAGGCGTCGGCCGGCGGCTGTCCGGCCTGGGCCACGGCCAGGTCGCGCCAGGTCCGGATCGCCACCCCGCCCAGGACGTCGGGTGGATGGCGCCGCAGGTCGGCCATGGCCGCGGCCAGCCGGGCGGCCCCGGTCGAGCCGTCGACTCGCCACGACGTGGCCCGGGTGACGTGCTCGCCGAAGCGATGGGCGATCCCGTCCAGACGGTCCCACACGGTGCTGCCCTCGGCGCGGGCCGCTTCCACCAACTGGGCGAAGCACACCGCCGCGCTGATGCCGTCCTTGTCGCGCACGCCCGGGTCGACCGAGAAGCCCAAGGCCTCCTCGTAGCCGAAGACGAAGCGCCACTCGGGGTGGTCGAGGCCGGGGCGGACCACCCACTTGAACCCGGTGGCCACCTCGGCGTAGTGCACCCCGGCGGCGTGGGCCTGGCGGCTCAGCAACTGGGAAGACACGTAGGTGGTCACCACCAGCCGGTCGTCGCCATCGGTGCGCGACAGGACGTGGTCGGCCAGCAGGGCGCCGATCTGATTGCCCGTGAGGGCCACCCAGTCCGATCCTTCGGGATCGACCACCATGACGGCCAGGCGGTCGGCATCGGGGTCGTTGGCCAGCACCAGATCGGCGCCCGCGACCCGAGCCAGCGCCGCCACCCGGTCCATGGCGCCGGGCTCCTCGGGGTTGGGGAAGGCCAGCGTGGGGAAGTCGGGGTCGGGCTCGAACTGCTCGGCCACCACGTCCACCTGGTCGAAGCCGGCGGTGGCCAGGGCGGCCAGGGCGGTGGCCCCGCCCACGCCGTGCATCGGGGTGTAGGCGATGTGCAGCCCGGAGCGGGCTGGGGTGGCGGCGGGGGCACCGGTTGGGCGGGTGGCCGCCTGGACGTGGGCCAGGTAGGCCTCGACCACTACGGGGCCGAGCCGCCCGATGGTCGGGTCGTCCTCGGCCACCAGCGCGATCGCGCCCCGGCCGGCGGCCTGCTCGATGGCCTCGGCGATCTCGGAGTCGACGGGCGGGATGATCTGAGCCCCGTCACCCAGGTACACCTTGTAGCCGTTGTCGCCGGCGGGGTTGTGGCTGGCCGTGCACATCACG
This sequence comes from uncultured Microthrixaceae bacterium, assembly GCA_963740985.1. GTDB lineage: Bacteria > Actinomycetota > Acidimicrobiia > Acidimicrobiales > Acidimicrobilacustridaceae > UBA4742. The sequence goes on along the minus strand of CAVUGJ010000002.1, from coordinate 4,301,296 downwards.
CCGGCGTCGGCCCCCAGGTGGCGGACGGCGAACGCCAGGGTCGGGGTGGGGCAGGTTCGGTCGAACAGCCGCGGCACCAGCCCGGCCGCGGCCAGCACCCGGGCGGTGTCCGACGCGAACTGGTCGGATAGGCGGCGGGCGTCGAAACCGATCACCACGGTGCGACCGGGACCGAGCCAGCCAGCCAGACCGGCCGCAGCCTGGCGGACCACCAGGCGGTTCATGCGCATGGGCCCGGCCCCGAGGCCGGCGCGCAGGCCGGCGGTGCCGAAGTGGAGTCGCCCGGCAAACCGTTCGTCCAGGTCCGTACGGGCGCCGGCGTCGCCGGCCTCGGCGGCGGCGATCAGCGCGTCGAGCTCGGCGCGCGTCGCCGGGTCGGGGTCGGCATGGCGCCACGCCCGGGCGCGCCCGACCAGGGCGGCCAGATCCGAGGTCATGGCGCGCAGTCTGCCTCAGCCCGAGTGCCGGCCGGATCGAAGTCAGCCGGATCGGGCCGCTCGGCTACGAAGCGGTCCAGCCGCCGGAGACCACGCCCTTGGGCGCGGTCTGGATGCCGCCCGCCGAGCGGGTCGCCGGGGTCACCACGTCGGTGGTCAGCGACACCCCCACCAGGTCGAGCACGAAGTCGGTGGACCCACCCCCACCGCAGAGCACCTCGATGCCCCCGTCCTCGGTCTTGAAGCCGGTGAACACGTTGTTGGCCAGGATCTGGTTCGGGCCGAACCAGTTGATGCTGGAGGTACCCGGCCAGGCCACGTCGCTCGGGAAGATGGAGAGGTAGCCGGTGGTGGTGGTGGCGGTTACGGTCAGGTTGAACAGCAGCGCCACCCAGTTGACCGGGAAGGCCGAGTCGGGCGTGATCTCGCCCTGCTCGCCGCTGCCGATGGGACCGGAGCCGTCCCGGGTGTCGAAGTACCGGAGGGGGGTGATCGGGCTGAACACCGGCAGCGACGCCGTGCCGGTGGCCGAGGCTGGCTGGGCCAGCCCGACGGCGGCCACTCCGGCGGCGGCGGCCATGATGCCACCGCCCACCAGCAGGTCGCGACGCCGGGGGTGCAAGGGCGAGGGCTCGACGGGGTGGTCTTCCATGATGGGATCTCTCTCTGTCCGGGCGCCCCAGCGGGCCAGGACCACGTCAGGTCGGGATTGGGCGCCGCACCCTAGCGCCTGATGACCGGAGCTACGTGGCAGGATCGGAAGGTGCCCGATGAGCCCACCTCGCCCACCATCGACGAGATCCAGATCGGTGACGAGCCGGAGGTCTGGGCCGGCGCCGGCTTCACCGTCGACCCCGATGGCGCCTGCCGGGTGGGCCGAACCCGACTGCGGTTGATCGGACGGGAGCGAGGCAAGCGCATCCTGGGCTGGACGCTGCGCGACGTGGCTGACGCCGGGATCGAGGCGTCCGGCGAGCTGGACGGCCTGGCCACCCAGGTGAGCCGGGCCGCACCGTGCGAACCGGCTGTCCACCCCATCGGCGCCTGGCTGATCGACCACGTGGTGGTGGCCTCACCCGACCGCCAGCGGTCGACCCGAGCGTTCACCGAGGCGGGCTTCGTGGCCCGCCGGGTGCGCCAGACCGACTCCTACGGCGCCCCCATGAGCCAGACGTTCTTCCGGGCCGGCCAGGTCATCATCGAACTGGTCAGCCTCGAGGGCGGCGAACCGTCGGAGGGGCCCTCCGGCTTCTTCGGCCTGGCCCTGACCGTCGACGACCTCGACGCCGCTGCCGCCCGCCTGGGTCCGGCGTTGGGCCAGATCAAGTCCGCCGTGCAGCCCGGTCGCCGCATCGCCACCCTTCGCCACCGAGACCTGGGACTCAGCGTGGCCATCGCCCTCATGAGCCCCGATCCGGTCTGAGGCCATCACGGCTGACGACGGGCCGACCGACGTCGCCAGCCGGTAGCCTCGGCTCAGCATGCTCGATCACGTCTTCACCGATGCCATCGGAGCGCTCCGCGACGCCTTCGAGAGCGCGTTGCTCGAACGACAGGCGTTCGAGGAGCGCTTCCAGGTCGACGTGTTGCTGGGTGACACCACCTGGGAGACCAGCTACAGCCTTCCGGGTGAGGGCATGCCCCCCCGGATCCAGGCCGACATCACCCTGGGCTGGCCGACCTGGGCCCAGAGCTCGTACCGGTCCTGGTACATCGGCGAGCCCATCGACGAGCCGCCACGCATCGAGATCGAGATCGTGCTGCGCGTCCAGCGGCTCAAGTCCAGCCCCGATCCGGCCCGGCTGGTCGCGGCCCTACCCGAGCAGAGCCCGCCCATCGGCAACCATCGCCTGGACCGGTCCGGCCCGACCATCGAGACCCTCTTCCTGGAGAGCCTCGACGACGCCGAGTACGCCATCGAGGTGTCCTACGAGGGCTCCTACGACTTCGCCGAGGACACCCTCAAGGACGGGTCGATCCTCGACGACCACTTCTCGGCCATGGGTGGCTGGATCTCCTCGGTGCTGGTCAAGGTGGGCGACCTGACCTACGACTTCCTGCCGCCGCTCGATCTCGACCAGAACTGACCCCACCTCTCCCGGCACGTCTGCCCACCGAAACGGTGGCTGGATGTGCCGAGATGGCTCAGTCACCGATCAGCTGCTGGGCGGCCCGACGCATCTCGTGATCGAAGAAGGCTTCGTAGTCGTGGATCACGTTGTGCAGGTGGCCGAACAGCTCGAAGCTGATCATCCCGAACAGCTGCGTCCACGCGGCCAGCCCACGGGCCAGCACCTCGTCGGGCACGCCCGGAGCGGCTTGGCGCCGGAGGCCGGTCAGGTCGGCGTGGACGGTTCGAGCCATGGCCGGGCCCCGCGGCGTCGGATCGATCTCGCCGGCAGCCACGCCGTCCACCACGATCCGCAGCAGGGCCAGAGCGGGGCGGGCGGCCGGGCCGATGGTGTCGGGGGGTGCGGCGTAGCCGGGCACCGGGCTGCCGTAGATGAGGGCGTATTCGTTGGGATGATCCAGGGCCCAGCCCCGAACGGCCCGGGCGATGGCCAGCCACCGGTCGGCCACGTTGACCCGGGCCGCGTCCACCGCCTCCTCGGCCACCTGGCCGACCGCGTCGTAGGCGTCGACGATCAGGGCGGTGAGCAGGTCGTCCCGACTCGGGAAGTATCGATAGACGGCGGAGGAGACCATGCCCACCTCGCGGGCCACCGCTCGCAGCGACAGCGCCGCCGCGCCGTCCTGGGCCAGCTGGCGCCGGGCGGCATCCTTGATCTCGGCGGTGAGCTCGGCCCGGATCCGGGCGCGGGCCCCCGCCGCGGTCGGGCGGTCGGTGGTGGTCATGAGGCCATGATGCTCCAATTCGAGAGCAATGACAAGAATCGAGAGCAGTGCTCTTGACAAGTCACCGAAAGGGCCGCATGATGACCTCAGTCGAACCGAGAGCAGTGCTCTCACAACTGGGAGAAGCGACATGGAGATCACGATGAGCGAAGCCGTCGAGCACTACCGCCAGCCGGGCTGGTTCACCACCAACGTCTTCAACCGGGCCGTGGCCTTCCTGACCCGTCACGGGGTGAGCATCTGGGGCTCACGCGAGCTGCGGGTGCGGGGCCGCAAGACCGGTGAGTGGCGCACCACGCCGGTGAACCTGCTGACCGTCGATGGCGTCGAGTACCTCGTCGCACCTCGAGGCGAGACCCAGTGGGTGCGCAACATCCGGGTGGCCGGCGGCGGCGAGCTGCAGCTCGGTCGCAAGATCCAGCCCTTCTCCGTCACCGAGGTGACCGGCGAGGCCAAGGTCGAGGTGCTGCGGGCCTACCTGCGCCGCTGGAAGATGGAGGTCGGGGTGTTCTTCGACGGAGTCGACGCCGACTCGTCCGACGAGGAGCTCACGGCCATCGCTCCCAAGCACCCGGTATTTGAGGTGAAGACGGAGACGAAGGCGTAGGCCGCCAGGCCGGAGCCGCTGGACCGGTGACACCCGGATGCCGAAGGCGCCCGCAGGGAGGCTTGCCGACCGGAGGGCCAGGTATCAGAGACCCTGGTCGGGGCTGGGCAGCAGGTCGTCGAAAGCGGGGTCGCGCTGGTCGGACTTGGCCGAGAAGGTCTCCATCATGTCGGCGGGTTGGAACATGCCGGTCTGCCACGTGGCGATGTAGTTGAGGCTGTCGGCCACGCTGTGGTCCCGGGTGTAGGTGATCATCTCCTTCGATCCCCAGATGGCCAAAGGGCTCTTGGAGGCGATCTCGGCGGCCACCTCCAGGGTGCCCTCGACCAGGGCGGCGTGGTCGTCGAACACCCGGTTGACCAGACCGATCTCGTAGGCCCGGGCCGCCGGCAGCCGCCCACCCACATACGCCATCTCCCGGGCGATGCCCTCCGGGATGAGCTTGGGCAGGCGCTGGAGGGTGCCGACATCGGCGGTCATGCCGATGTTGATCTCCTGGATGACGAAGAAGGCATCGGCCGAGGCGTAGCGCAGGTCGCAAGCGGTGACCAGATCGACCGCGCCACCGATGCACCCGCCGTGGATGGCGGCCAGGACCGGCATCCGGGCCTGCTCGAGGGCCGTGAAGGAGCCCTGGAGCAGCAGTGCGGTCTCGCGAAGCTGGGCGCGTCGACGGCCGAGCTCGGTGGATCGGGGCGCATCGGTCGGGTCAGACCCGCTCCCCCCACTCCCCCGCCGGTGAACACGGCCAGATCCATGCCGGCCGAGAAGTGCTTGCCCGTGGACGAGATGACGATGGCCCGGGCCCGACCCTCGGCCGAGATGCCCCGCACGATCTCGGGCAGCTCGGTCCAGAACTCGGGGATCATCGAGTTCAGCTTGTCCGGACGGTTGAGCTGGACATGAGCGACGTGGTCGCTCTCGGTCACGTCGAAGCAGGTGTACCCCATGGCCAGCACACTACTGTCAGGCCGATGCGAGAGATCCCGGTGGCCCACACGCCGCCGGGCGGCTACGGCGAAGCCGACCGACCCCGCTACCAGCGCACCATGCCGGCGCCCGTGCTGGCCGGCTGCGACCAACCCCCCGACGCCGGCGCCCCGGACCTGCGGGGCACTTGGCGGGTGGTCGATGTCCGAGCCGCGGGAGTGGCCCTGCCGGCCGACGCCGAGCTGTGGTCCCACGTGGAGCGCATCGAGCAGGCCCGCGATCGAGTGGTGATCACCAGCGGCGGGGTGATCCACGACATGGTGTGCGACGCCACGTTCGACCACGGCGTCCACGACGTGATGGCGCTGGACTTCACCACGCCGGTGGTGGTGGCAGCCAGCTACGAGCAGGGCGCGTTGGTGCTGCGCCCGCAGGGCCTCGACGGTGTGGAGGTCACACGCCGTCGCGATGGCGACGCCCTGGTGTGGGACTACGCCTCGGCCTGGACCGCTCGGCTCGAACAGGTCCCCACCGAGGCCTGAGGAACGAGCTCGGGCGATCCGACTGGATCAGCCCGCATCGGCCGCGGCCCGGTCCTGAGAGACCGCGTCGAACTCGAGGTACTCCTCGCCGGTGTCGGCCCAGTCCTCGAACTGGATGACGCCGATCTCCTCGAAGCGGTGGCGCAGCCACTGGTCGCTGGCATCGAGCAGCCCCAGCTTCTTGCAGTTGGGCACGATCTTCGAGAACAGCATCTGCTGGAAGATCAGCTGGTCCTCAGGGGCCTCGAGCAGGATCTTGACCATCTTGCGGGTGTCGACACCCATGCGCTCCCACACCTCCTGCTGCAGGAAGCGGTCACGCATGCGCACCGCCGCCTCGAAGGCGAACTCCTGGCGCTCGCGCAGCTCGGCGTCGCTCAGCTCGGCGTAGTACTCCTTGAGGCTCAACACGCCGAAGGCCACGTGGCGGGCCTCGTCGCTCATCACGTAGCGCAGCAGCTGCTTGAGCAGCGGCTCCTCGGTGAGCTGGTACATGAACCCGAAGGCGGCCAGGGCCAGGCCCTCCACCATGATCTGCATGCCCAGATAGGTCATGTCCCAGCGGGAGTCGGCGATGATGTCGTCGAGCAGCAGCTTGAGGTGGGCGTTGATCGGATAGAAGCCGGTCAGCTTCTCCTGGAGGTACTTGGCGAAGACCTCGACATGTCGGGCCTCGTCCATCACCTGGGTGGAGGCGTAGTACTTGGCGTCGATCCAGGGCACCGTCTCGACGATCTTGGCGGTGCACAGCAGCGCGCCCTGCTCGCCGTGCATGAACTGGCTCAGCCGCCAGTTCATGGACTCGACGCCCACCTGGGTCCACTCCTTGTCACCGAAGTTCTTGAGGGGCGAGTCGGGATGGGTCGACACCCACTCGAACGGCCCGGCCGCGTTGGACCCCTGGAGGCCCGACACGATGTTCTCAGGGTCGACCTCGATCGACCAGTCCAGGTCGGTCTCGCCGTTCCACTGGGCGTGCTTGGCCTTCTCGTACAGCTTGTTGAGGGCCGGTCGAGCACCCTTCTCGTAGTCCCAGGTGAAGATGGCGTCGGCGTTGTCCTCCACCGTGTGGATGGCTTCTTCCACGTCGGTGTTGGTGATGGCGATGATGGCCTCGAGATCGTTGACGTCGTCGCGGCCGAGGATCTCCTGATCGGTTGCCATGGTGTGCTCCTACGCGGGGGTCGTGTCGGGGGTGGTCAGGTCGATGGTGGGGTCAGTGGTCGGGACGGCGGCGGGCTCGACAGCGCGATCGACGCCGGGGTCGACGATCGAGCCCACCAGCCGCTCGATCACGGCCTGCCAGGCCGCCGCTTCGGGTTGGTCGACGCCCACCGCCTCGAAGAGCAGGAACCCGAGACCGACGGCGTGGGCGAAGTGCACCATGGCCTGGGTGTCGAGGGACCGGTCGATCAAACCGACTGCCTTGGACTCGTCGATGAGCTGACCCATGCGTTCGGTGCGCTGGCCCAGGTGCTCACGCAGCGCGTCGGCCACCTCGGGGTTGCGTCGGGCGGCCACGAAGGCCTCGAGCAGCAGGGCCTGACCGGGGTTCGCCGGTCGGGTCACCAGGTGTGACCCGACCGTGGCCAGGATGTCGGTGGCTCGGCCCTCGAACGCGTGCTGGGCGAACAATTCGTCGAGCTCGTCGCTGGTGCAGCTGCCAATGGCGGCGGCCAGCAGCTCGGCTTTGCCCGAGTAACGGCTGTAGATGGCGCCAGTGGTGACCCCGGCCCGACGGGCGATCTCGGCCACTCCGGCCCCGTCGTAGCCCCGCTCGGCGAACACCTCGGTGGCGGCCTGGATGAGCGCGACGCCCAGGTCGGTCGGCTCGGCCAGATCGGTCATCCAGGTGATAATAACGATCATTATCGGGACAGGCAACTGCGACGCAACCGTCCCCGAAATCTGTGGCGAAACCCCCGCAGGGCGTGCTTTTCTCCACGAATTTCAGCGGAGGGTCAGGGGTCAGGCGTCGTGGACGGTGATCTGGGCGCCGAGGCTGCGCAGCTTGGCCGGCATGTCGGCGTAGCCGCGCTCCACGTAGTGGATGTTGTCGATGGTGCTGGTGCCGTTGGCCAACAGGGCGGCCATCACGTAGGCGAACCCGGCCCGGAGGTCGGGGATGGTGAGCGGCGCCGCGTGCAACGGTGTGGGGCCGATCACCACGGCGGAATGGCGGTAGTCCCGCGACGCGAATCGACACGACCGACTGCCCAGGCACTGGCTGGAGAGGGTGATGTCGGCGCCCATGGCGGCCAGGGCCTCGGTGTAGCCGAAGCGGTTCTCGTACACCGTCTCGTGGATCACCGAAGGGCCCTCGGCCTGGGTGAGCAGCACCACCAGCGGCTGTTGCCAGTCGGTCATGAAGCCGGGGTGGACGTCGGTCTCCACGTGGTGCCCGGCGAGCTTGCCCCCGGCGTAGAAGCGCATGTGATCGGGACCCACCTCGAAAGAACCACCCACCCGACGGATGGTGTTGAGGAAGGTGATGAGGTGGTCCTGGCGGGCGCCGTGGATGATCACATCGCCGTTGGTGGCCACCGCCGCGGCCGCGAACGAGGCGATCTCGATGCGATCGGGCACCACCTGGTGGCTGGCCCCGTGTAGGGCGTCCACGCCCTCCACGATGATCCGGCGATCCACGTCCACCCAGATCATGGCCCCCATCTGCTGGAGGAAAAGGATGAGGTCGACCACCTCGGGCTCGGTGGCCGCGTTCTCGATGACGGTGGTCCCGGCTGCGGTGACCGCGGCCAGCACCAGGTTCTCGGTGGCGCCCACCGACGGGAAGGGCAGCCGGTGGTGACAGCCGACCAGCCGCTGGCTGCGGGCCACGAAGGAGGTGGGTGAGTACTCGATCTGGGCGCCCATGGCCCGGAGGCCCTCGACGTGGTACTCGACCGGACGATCGCCGATGCGACACCCGCCCACCAGCGGGACGGTGGCCTCGCCGACCCGATTGAGGAGGGGCCCGATCATCAGGATGGGGATGCGGTTCACCCCCGAGTACTGCTCGGACACCTCCGAGGAGGTGATGTTCGGGGTCTGCACCGACAGCGTCTGGTCATCCAGCCACTCGACCTGGGTGCCGACCTCGCGCAGCATGCCCAGGATCACCTCCACCTCGGTGATGCGGGGCACGTTCGACAGCACGCACGGCTCGGAGGTCAACAGGGTGGCCACCAGCTGCTTGGTCACCGCGTTCTTGGCCCCGCCCGGCGTGACCTCGCCGTGCAGCGGCTCCCCACCGGTGATCTCCCACACCGGCCGGGAGGTCGCCCCCCGGTCATCGGGCAGGTCGGCGGAGAGGTCGTCGCAGAGGTCGTCGGAGAGGTCGGTGACCGGTCGGACGTCGTCAGGTGCCACGGCCGCCCATCCTACGGCCTCCCCCGCCGCCCCATGACGACCTCGGCAGGACCGGACGTCGTGGCGACCCATGAGAAGCTGCAGGCGTGCCCGCCGACGCTGCCGACGACGACCTGGTCCCCCAGCGGGAGAACGACTCGGTGGAGGGCCCGCTGCCCACCTTCGTCATCGCCGGGACCATGCGCTCGGGCACGACTGCGCTGGCCCGGTGGTTGGGGGCGCACCCCGAGGTGTTCATGGCTCCGGGCAAGGAGCTGCACTACTTCGACGCCGAGCGGTCCAAAACGCTGGCCGGCTACCGCCGCGAGTTCGCTGGCTGGGCTGGCCAGCCCGCCGTCGGTGAGGCCACGCCCAACTACCTGTTCGCCCGCGGGGCGATGTCTCGCCTCGCCGCCACCGTGGTCGGCGTGCGGGTGGTGGTGTCGCTGCGAGATCCGGTGGAGCGTGCCTATTCGCACTACTGGGCCCGGGCCAGCCGCTCGATCGAGACCCGTTCCTTCGCCCAGGTGGTGGCCGACGAGCAGGCCGACCCGACCCGACCGGCGGGGCCGACGATCGGCGCGGGGACGAGCCCCCACCTGCTGGCTCGTGGCCTCTATCTCGATCAGATCACCGAGGCACTGGTCCACCTGCCCCGCCACGACCTCCATGTCGTCCTCTTCGACGACCTCGAGGCCGAACCCCGCCAGACCTTCGCCGGGGTGTGCGATTTCGTCGGAGTGGATCCGTCGGTGGTGCCCGGCGACGTCGGGCGACCGGCCAACGCCTACCGGCGCTACCGGTCCGAGCGCCTGCGGCGGTGGACCCGCCAGCTGCCTTCGCCGGCGGCCGACCTGGTGGGTCATCTCAACAGCCGGGCCATCGCCTATCCGGAGCTCGATCCCGGCCTGCGTCGCGACCTGCAGAACTGGTACCGCCCGGCCAACCAGGCCCTGGCCGAGTGGCTGGGCCGGGACCTCTCCGCCTGGGACGGCTAGGCCCTAGAAGGCGCAGCCCGGGAGGCTTGCCGACCAGAGGGCCAATCAGAGGCGGCTGGACTCCAGGGCTGACAGCTTGACCTGGGGCCTGGCCCCGACGTGGCTGATGACCTCGCCCGCGGCCAGCGCGGCCAGGCGCCCGCACACAGGCAGCGGCCGGCCGTGGGTGTAACCGTGCAGGAAGCCGGCCGCGTACAGATCGCCCGCACCGGTGGTGTCCACCACCCGGCGCAGCACCTGGGTGGGTACCTCGATACCCGCTCGCCGTCGCGGGTCACGATCACCGAGCCGTGCTCGCTGCGGGTCAGGCACGCGATCTCGCAGTGCCCGGACACCAACGCCGCCGCCTCGTCCCAGGAGTCCACCTGGTAGAGCGAGCAGATCTCGGCCTCGTTGGCGAACAGGATGTCGATCTTGTTGACCACCAGGTCCAGGAACTCCTCGCGGTGGCGCTCCACGCAGAACGAGTCCGACAAGCTGAAGGCCACCTTGCCGTCGGTGCGAGCGGCCACGTCCATGCCCTTGACCAGGGCCGCCTTGGCCGCGGGCAGGTCCCACAGGTAGCCCTCGCAGAACGTCACCTTGGCCTGAGCCACCAGGTCCTCGTCCACGTCATCGGGACCGATCAGGCTGGACGCCCCCAGGTACGTGCTCATGGTGCGCTGGGCGTCCCGGGTGACGAAGATCAGGCACCGGGCCGTGGCCGGCCCGTCGGTGGCCGGCGGGACGTCGTACTGCACGCCCACCGACTGCACGTCGTGGGCGAACACCGAACCCAGCTGGTCGTCGCGGACCTTGCCCACGAAGGCCACCCGGCGAACCGAACGAGGCCAGCCCGGCCGCGGTGTTGGCGGCCGAGCCGCCGGAGGCCTCGGTGCCGGGGCCCATGTCGTCGTAGATGCGTTCGGCCGTCTCGCTGTCGATCAGCTGCATCGAACCCTTGACCATGTCGTGGCTGGCCAGGAAGTCCTCGTCGGCCCGTGACAGCACGTCGACGATGGCGTTGCCGATGGCCACCACGTCGAGGGTCTTGTCGGTCATGGAACGCTCCGTGATCGTCGTTTCGGAGCCCCGATGCTCGCACATCGGCGCACCTCGTCGAACAGGCCGGCCACCGTCGAGCAAGACGGGCGACAGGCTGACGACAGTGTCGCCGGACGGATGGGGCCACGGGCCCCTTCGGCCAGGCAAATCCTGTCCTCGCCGGCCTGTCACACATTGTCACAGCGCCTACCCCCTACCCGATGATCGCCGGAGGTCGGCGCGACCCAGCTTGGGGGTCCAGCCAAGATCGCATCCAGTACTCGGCCCGGTCTTGTGCCGCGTCGTCCGCGGCCTCTGTCTCGGTTCCGGTCCCGGTCTCGCTCATCGGCCCAGTGTGGTGACCGGGTGTGACAGCCATCGGTCGGCAGACCCACCCCCAGGAGCTCCCGGCGCTGGCCCGTCCCGGGCGTCGGTACGCTCGGTCCGTCCCACCTGCGAACCCGGAGTTCCCCGTGCCCGAAGCCGCCGCTGCACCCGTCGTCGACGTCGCTGATCCCTACCGCCTGCCGCCGACGGCACGTCCGTCTCGTTACGACCTCGAGCTCGAGCCGGACCTGTCCGCGTTCACCTTCCGCGGCACCTGCGCCACCTCGCTGACCGTGGCGAGCCCGACCGACGTGCTGGTGTGCAACGCCATCGAGCTCGAGATCCAGGCCGCATGGGTGGTGTGCTCCGACGGCAGCCGGGTGGAGACCACCGCCATCGAGACCGACACGGAGACCGAGCGGCTCACGCTGCGCCTGGCCAGCCCGCTGGCGGCGGGAGCCTGCGTGCTGCACACCGAGTTCACCGGGCTGCTCAACGACAAGCTCCACGGCTTCTACCGCAGCACCTTCACCGACGACGAGGGTTCCGAGCGCAGGTCATCGCCACCACCCAGTTCGAAGCCACCGACGCCCGCCGGGCCTTCCCCTGCTGGGACGAGCCCGAGCACAAGGCCGTGTTCGCCATCACGCTGGTGGTGGACCCCGACCTGGCCGCCATCTCCAACGCGGCCGAGACGGGTCGCGCCCCGCGTCGCCGATGGCAAGGTGGTCGTGTCCTTCGCCGACACCATCGCCATGTCCACCTACCTGGTGGCCTTCATCGTCGGGCCCGCTCGAGGTGACCGATCCCGTGGACGTGGACGGCACCCCCCTGCGGGTCGTGTACCCCCGCGGCAAGGGCCACCTGACCGGCTACGCCCTCGAGGTGGGCGCCTTCTGCTTGCGCTTCTTCGCCGAGTACTTCGGCCTCCCCTACGCCGGCGACAAGGTCGACCTGGTGGCGGTGCCCGACTTCGCCTTCGGGGCCATGGAGAACCTGGGTTGTGTCACCTTCCGCGAGGCCCTGGTGCTGGTCGAACCCGACCGAGGTCACCCAGACCGAGCTCCAGAACGTGACCGACGTGATCGCCCACGAGCTGGCCCACATGTGGTTCGGCGACCTGGTCACCATGAAGTGGTGGAACGGCATCTGGCTGAACGAGGCCTTCGCCACCTTCATGGAGATGCTGGCCACCGACGCCTTCAGGCCCGAGTGGGACCGGTGGGTCGCCTTCGGCCTGAGCCGCACGGTGGCCTTCGACACCGATGCCCTGGGCACCACCCGCCCCATCGAGTTCCCCGTGGTCTCCCCCGCCGACGCCGAGGGCATGTTCGACGTCCTCACCTACGAGAAGGGCGCGGCGGTGGTGCGCATGCTCGAGCAGTACCTCGGGCGCGGAGGCGTTCCGAGAGGGCATCCGGCGGCTACATGCAGGCCCACCAGTACGCCAACACCGAGACCACCGACCTGTGGGACGCCATCGAGGCCGTCACCGACGAGCCCGTACGCCGGATCATGGACAGCTGGATCTTCCAGGGCGGCCATCCCCTGATCCGGGCCGAACTGGTGCACGACGAGTTCGGCGAGGCACCGGCCCAGCTGCGGCTGCGCCAGCAGCGCTTCGGCTATGCCGGCGACATCGGTGAGGGCGACGAAGGCGAGCCGGGTCCGGCCGAGCCGGCGCCCCACTGGGCCGCGCCGGTGATCCTGAGCCAGTCGTCCCACGACGTGGTCACCTTCGAAAAGGTCCTGCTGGATGCGGACGACATGCAGGTCGAGCTGATCGATCCGGTCGACTGGGTGCTGGTCAACACCGAAGGCACCGGGTTCTACCGCGTGGCCTACGAGCGCGACCTGCGCGAGGCCCTGGTGACCCGGGCCCACGACGATCTGTCGCCCATCGAGCGCTACGGGCTGGTCGACGACGCCTGGGCGGCGGTGCTGGCCGATCAGATGAGCGCGGTCGAGTTCCTGGAGATGGCCCGCCAGTTCGCGGCCGAGGACGACGTGTCGGTGTGGCGACGCCTGATCGGTGGCCTGGGTGTGATCGACCGCCTGGTCGACGGCGACGCCCGCGACGTGCTGGCCACCCAGGTGCTCGAGCTGGTCGGCCCCGAGCTGGCCCGGCTGGGACGCGAGCTGCGTCCCGCCGACACCGACCGCGACCGGGAGCGGCGCGGCGTTCTGGTGGCCGCCGCCGGCGTGTTGGGAGCCGATCCCGACATCGAGGTCTTCGCCCGGGGTGTGCTGGCCGCCGCCGACGACGGCAACGTCGATCCGAGCCTGCTGGCGTCCGCCATCGACATCGTGGCCGACCAGGGTCGGCCCGAGGACTTCGACCGGTTCCTGGCCCGCTTCAAATCCGCCACCAACCCCCAAGAAGAGCTCCGCTACCTGTACGCGCTGGCCGGCTTCGACCAGGCCGAGCTGGTCGACCGGCTGGTGGCCATCTGCCTGACCGACGAGATCCGCAGCCAGAACGCGCCCTACGTCCTGGGCCGGGCCATGGCCAACCGCCAGCACGGCCCCCGAGCCTGGGCGTTCGTGCGCGACCACTGGGACGAGGTCAACGAGCGCTTCCCCTCCAACAGCATCGTGCGCATGCTCAGTGGGCTGCGCAGCCTGTGGTCGGCGCCGGTGGCCGACGACGTGTACGCCTTCTTCGAGGACCACGAGGTACCCCAGGGCGACAAGCAGCTGGCTCAGCACCTCGAGCGGCTCGAGGTCAACGTCGCTTTGGCCGCCCGCGCCGGCGAGGCCCTCTCGCACCACCTCCAGCCGCGGGAGTGAGCACCGACGCACCTCGTCGCGGGCCCTGGGTGTTCGGGGTGGACATCGACTGCATCCAGCTCACCTGGAGGGACCTCGGGGCCGGACCCGTCGAGGTGCGGGCCACCCCCACCGACGGGCCAGGTGCATCCGTCGTGCACCGCTTCGACATCGGGGATGGTCCCGGCTCGGTGCAGGTGAACGGGCTGGCGCCCGGCCGCGAGGTGTCGCTGGTGTTCGACGCCCCGCACCGTGGTCGATGGCGCCGGACGGTGCACACCCTGGTGCCGCCGCCCGGGCCCGAGCTGTTCCGGTTCGCCACCATCTCCGACCTGCACCTGGGTGAGGAGGGCTTCGGCTTCCTGGGACGAATGTCGGAGGACATCAGCCACCTCGAGCCCTACACGGTGCGGGCGGCACGCGCGGCGGTGGACGAGATCGAGGCCTGGGGCGCGCAGCTGCTGGTGGCCAAGGGCGACCTCACCGACTCGGGCCGCCTGGCCGACTGGGACCAGTTCGCCGACATCACGGCCAGGCGGGGGTTCCCGGTGCTGGCCATACCGGGCAACCACGACACCTGGGAACCCGGCCGCTCCATGGTCCACCCCCTGCGGCGACCGCCCGTCGACACCAGCCAAGCCCCCCGGTTGTCCCCCCGTCAGGGACTGGCCCGCCTGGGCCAGAGCCACGACCCCATCGTGGTGCGCGACGAACCGGGCCTGCGCATCGTGGCCGTGGACACGACCCGACCCGACAGCCGAGCCGGACGCATCGCCCACCTGGCCGACGACGTGGTGGACACGGTGGCGGCCAGCCCGGCGCCCGCGGTGGTGATCCTGCACCACCAGCTGATGACCAGCCCGGTGCCCACCCACCTGCCCATCGGCATCGCTCAGACCGAGGCCGACCCCTTCCTCGACGCCCTGAGTCAGGCGCATCCGGCCAGCCTGGTCACCTCCGGCCACACCCATCGCCACCGATGCCGTCACCACGGCCCGGTGGTGATCACCGAGGTGGGCTCCACCAAGGACTACCCGGGCACCTGGGCCGGCTACGTCGTCCACCCGGGCGGCATCCGCCAGGTGGTGCGCCGGGTGGGCACCCCCGACGTGCTGGCCTGGACCGACCGCAGTGCGGCCGCGGCCTTCGGGGCCTGGGGTCGTTGGTCACCCGGACGTCTGAGCGACCGCTGCTTCAGCCATCGCTGGCCCTGAGCGCCACCGGTCGCCCCCACACCCTCGGAGGGGGTGCTCGGCCCGCCGACCGACGGTTCTCGGCCCCCGGGGACCCGGGTAGATGGCCGCGACCATGCCCCTAGACTCGGCCTCCGTGATGCTGTGGCCAGGTCAACCGTTCCCACTGGGAGCGACGTATGACGGCAACGGGGCCAACTTCTCGCTGTTCTCCGAGACGGCCGAGGCGGTCGAGCTGTGCCTCTTCGACGACGACGGCGTCGAAGAGCGGGTGATGCTGCCCGAGATCACCGCCTTCATCCACCACGGCTACGTCCCCGGCGTCCAGCCCGGGCAGCGCTACGGGTTCCGGGTGCACGGTCCCTGGGACCCCAGCCAGGGCCAGCGCTGCAACCCGACCAAGCTGTTGTTGGATCCCTACACCAAGGCGGTGGAGGGCGAGGTCCGGTGGCACGACCACGTCTTCGACTACGAGGTCGGGGGCGATCCCTCCGGCGACCCCGACGGATCCGACAGCGGGCCACACGTGCCCCGCTCGGTCGTGGCCAACCCGTACTTCGACTGGGGTGACGACCGCCCACCCCACATCCCGTGGCACGAGACCATCGTCTACGAGACCCACGTGCGGGGCCTGACCATGCGCCACCCCGAGGTGCCCGAGGAGCTGCGAGGTACCTACACCGGTCTGTGCAGCGAGGCGGTGATCGACCACCTACGCCAACTCGGCATCACCGCGGTCGAGCTCATGCCCGTGCACCAGTTCGTGCACGACCGCCGGCTGGTCGAGCTCGGGCTGCGCAACTACTGGGGCTACAACTCCATCGCCTACCTGGCTCCCCACAACGCCTACGCCAGCTATGGGCAGCGCGGCCAGCAGGTGCAGGAGTTCAAGCAGATGGTGAAGACCCTGCACCAGGCCGGCATCGAGGTGATCCTGGACGTCGTCTACAACCACACGGCCGAGGGGGACGAGGGCGGTCCTGTCCTGTCGTTCAAGGGGGTGGACAACCGGGCCTACTACCGCCTCGACCCCGACGACCTGCGCCATTACGTCGACTACACCGGCACGGGCAACAGCCTGAACATGCGCCATCCCCACGTGCTCCAGCTGATCATGGACAGCCTGCGCTACTGGGTCAACGAGATGCATGTGGACGGGTTCCGCTTCGATCTGGCCGCCACCCTGGCCCGCGAGCTGCACGACGTGGACAAGCTCTCGTCCTTCTTCGACCTCATCCAACAGGACCCGGTGGTGAGCCAGGTCAAGCTCATCGCCGAGCCGTGGGACGTGGGCGAGGGCGGCTACCAGGTCGGGCAACTTCCCACCCCTGTGGTCGGAGTGGAACGGCAAGTACCGCGACGAGGTCCGCGACTTCTGGCGAGGCGTCCGACCACACCGTGGCCGAGTTCGGCTACCGCTTCACCGGCAGCTCGGACCTGTACGAGTCCAACGGCCGCACGCCCTCGGCCAGCATCAACTTCGTCACCGCCCACGACGGCTTCACCCTCACGCGATCTGGTCTCGTACGAGGCCAAGCACAACCAGGCCAACGGCGAGGACGACCAGGACGGCACCGACGACAACCGCTCCTGGAACGGCGGGGTCGAGGGCGAGACCGACGACGAGTCCGTCCTGGCCCTGCGACGACGCCAGCGCCGCAACCTGCTGACCACCCTATTGCTGTCCCAGGGCGTGCCCATGTTGCTCGGAGGGGACGAGCTGGGACGTACCCAGGGCGGCAACAACAACGGCTACGCCCAGGACAACGAGACCTCCTGGTACGACTGGGACGCACGTCGACGCCGACCTGCTGACCTTCACCCGACGCCTGACCGAGCTCCGCCGGCGCCACCCCGTGTTCCGGCGGCGCAAGTGGTTCCAGGGCCGTCCCATCATGGGCGTGGCGGCCGACGACATCGAGTGGTTCACCCCGGACGGGGCGACCATGACCGAGGACGACTGGCAGGTCACCTACGCCCGGTCCATCGGCGTGTTCCTCAACGGCCAGGCCATCAGCGCGGTCGGGACCCGAGGCCAGCGAGTGGTCGACGACAGCTTCTACGCCATCTTCAACGCCTACGAGGGTGACCTCGAGTTCGTGCTCCCGGCCGAGGCTTACGCCGAGACGTGGACGACGGTCATCGACACGGCCGCTGACGACCCCGACCTGGCGGTGGTGGTCGACCCGCCGGCCAACAGCACCGACGGCGGCGACGGCACCACGGTGCTCAAGGCCGGTGACCACCTGACCGTGGCCGGACGAAGCGTGGTCGTCCTGCGCGCCGACGCGCCCGACTGACCGGGCCGGTCGACTAGACGGAGCTGGCCACCACGGCCACGTCATGGGCCGTGGTGTCGACGGCGGCCACGGCGCGTGCCGCGGTCGGGCCACCGAACCGATCGCCGGGCCGGCTCGCGGTTCGATCCTCGTGGTCGGGGGCGGCGGCGGTGCGCTGGCGACGGCGCTCGGCCAGGCGCTGGCCCGCCCAGCAGGTGCCCACCACGAAGGCGATGACCAGCGGGCTGATGCCGTTCTGGTAGTGCTGGATCGACGCCAGTGGGCTGATGCCGGCCGGCCACACCAGGGCGGTGGCGGAAACCAGCAACACGATGTAGGTCGGACGCCAGCGCCCCACCCCCGAGGCGGCCAACAGGGCGAAGCCGGTGGCCAGGTACCAGGGCCACACCACCGGGCCGAGCATGACGATGGCCAGCGAGCTGAAGGCGAAGGCCCGCACCAGACCGATCCGCGGGCTGCGCACCAGCAGCACGAAGGAGATGGCGGCTGCGGCCAGCAGCCCCAAGGACCGGCTGGCCCCGATGACCAGCCCGGTGGCCGGATGCAGCCCGACGCGGCCGAGCAGATCGGTGGCCACGTAGCCGAACTTGGTGGGCAGCGAATAGGTGCTCATCGACTGGCCGGTGCTCTTGAGCGCCGAGATCCAGCCGGCACCCACACCGACCGCCACGCACAGCGCAGCCACCACCGCGGCCACCACCACCAGCAGGCCGGCGGCCAGGCGACTGCGACGCAGGAAGGTCAGCGACGGATCGTCACGCCAGTTCCAGGCCATGAAGACCAGCGCCGGAGCGGCGGTCAGCTTGACGCTGGTGGCCAGGGCCACCAGCAGGACGCCGAGCAGCTTTCGGTCGCGCAGGAACAGGGCGAACCCGAGGGCCAGGAAACCCAACATGAGCGAGTCGTTGTGGCTGCCGCCCAGCAGGTGCAGCAGCACCAGTGGATTGGCGATGCCCAGGGCGACGGCCAGCGCGGGTGATCGTCGGTAGTGACGGGCGATCAGGGCCACCCCCACCCCGGCCATGATCATGCCCAGCAGCGCGACCACGCGCATGCCCCACACCGAACCGGCGGCGTTGTTGCCCGACGCTTCGACCACCAGCTTCTCGGCCTCGACCGCCACCGGCCCGTACGGCGCCGGCGCGCCGCGCCACAACGGATCGGCCTGGCGGACGTAGTAGCCGTAGCGGAGGACCTCGGGGCCGTTGGCCGTCGGGTCGATCCCCCGGGACGCCATCTCCCCCTGGGCCGCGTAGCTGTAGGCGTCGCGGCTCAACAGCGGCGGACCGGCCATGATGGGCAGGCACCAGATGGCGCCGACCAGGACCACGGCGATCAACCGCCCCCGCGGGGACGCGGGTGAGCGGTGGGACCGGCCGATGAGCACCAGCCAACCGAGCACCATGAGCACCAGGCCGGCGATGAACGTGCTGATGGACGACACCGACGAGCCCGGGTGCGGGATGAACGGCACGGTCAGGCGCCACGCCGGGGCGGCCAGGTACCAGACCGGAGCGGAGGCCACGATGAACAGCGAGCCGACGAAGCCGATGATGGCAGCCAGCACGAACCGGCCGTAGCGGGCCGGCCAGCCGGCCATGCCGCCGGCCGCGGCGGTGGTCTCGATGTCTGACTCCACGCGTGGCTCGGCGTCGAGGGCGTCGTCGTCGCCCGGCTCGGCCGGACCCGGATCAGACGGGGTGGGATCGGACGGATCGGCCACAGAACCGACCACGTAGGCCCAGAGGCGCTGACGCGGCGACAAGCCGACGCCCGGCCGCGGGGGTGGCGGCAGCAGGGCAACCCCCGAGGGCACGGGGGCCGCGAGATCAGGCCCAGTCACCCCCGTCGGTTGCGTGCCCACTGCTCACTCCTCGTGCTCATCCGCCACGACGCCGAATCGAGCGATTGTACCGTGTCCGGCGCTCAAGAAGTAGCCACTCGGGCCCGAATCCGTCAGGTGGGGTCGACGGTGACCGTGGCGGATGAGGGTCCAAGAAAACCACGGAGAGTGGTGGAAGGACCAGAGGGAGTGAGTACGGACGACCGTGCATGGCCACCCGCTCGGCGTCCAGGCCCCCGAAGTTGCCCCAGCCGCTGCCTCCGTACGCCTCGCGCGTCGCTGTTGGCCAGCTCCTCCCAGTGGCCGCCTCGGGGCACACCCACCGAGTAGCCCTGGCGGGGCACGGGCGTGAGGTTGGCCACCACCAGGACGTCGCGCCCCACGCCGGGCCGGCGTGGGTGGCGCAGGAAGGACAGCACGCTGGCGGCCGTGTCGGCCGCGTCGACCCACTCGAACCCGGCCGGCTCGAAGTCGAGCTCGTGCAGCGCAGGTTCGGTCCGGACCAGACGGTTGAGCGCCTCCACCCACCGCCGCACCCCTTCGTGCCCGGGCTGATCCAGCAGCTCCCAGGGCAGGAAGCTGTCGTGGTCCCACTCCATCTCGGCCGCCAGGTCGTCGCCCATGAACAGCAGCTTCTTGCCCGGCTGGCCGTACTGGTACCCCAGCAGCGCAGCGCAGGTTGGCCAGCTGTTGCCAGCGGTCACCGGGCATCTTGGCCATCAGCGAACCCTTGCCGTGGACCACCTCGTCGTGGGACAGCGGCAGCGTGAAGTTCTCGGTGAAGGCATACACGGTGCGGAAGGTGAGCTCGTCCTGGGCATAGCGCCGGTAGACGGGGTCGCGCTCGAAGTACTCGAGCGTGTCGTGCATCCAGCCCATGTCCCACTTCAGGCCGAAGCCCAGGCCGCCCATGTCGGTGGGGCGCGACACCATCGGCCAGGCGGTCGACTCCTCGGCGAAGGTCTGGACGTCGGGGAAGGCGGCGTAGATGGTCTCGTTCAGCTTCTTCAGGAAGCGCAGGGCACCCAGGTTCTCGTTGCCCCCGTGTTCGTTGGGCACCCACTCCCCCGGCCCCCGGGAGTAGTCCAGGTAGAGCATCGAGGCCACGGCGTCGACGCGCAGTCCGTCGGCGTGGTAGCGATCCAGCCAGAAGTGGGCGCTGGAGAGCAGGAAGCTGCGCACCTCGAAGCGGTCGTAGTTGAAGATCAGGCTCTTCCAGTCGGGGTGGAAGCCCTTGCGGGGGTCGGCGTGCTCGTAGAGATGGGTGCCGTCGAAGAAACCAAGGCCGTGCTCATCGGTCGGGAAGTGCGACGGCACCCAGTCGAGGATCACTCCGATCCCGTGTTGGTGGAGCACGTCGATCAGGTACATGAAGTCCTGGGGGGTGCCGAAGCGCGACGTGGGGGCGAAGTACCCGGTGGTCTGGTACCCCCACGAGCCGTAGAACGGGTGCTCCATCACCGGCATCAGCTCGACGTGGGTGTAGCCGGTGTCGTTCACGTAGCGGGCCAGGGGTTCGGCCAGCTCCCGGTAGTTGAGCGACCGGTGCTCGTGTTCGGCGGCGCGCCAGGAGCCGACGTGCATCTCGTAGATGGTCATGGGCGCGTCGAGGGCGTTGCGAGTGCCCCGGTCGGCCATCCAGTCGGCGTCGCCCCACTCATGGGCCAGGTCCCACACCACCGAGGCGGTGCGGGGCGGGGGTTCGGCGTAGAAGGCGAACGGATCGGCCTTGTCCACCGCGTAGCCCCGCCGGTGCGAGTCGACGTGGAACTTGTAGCGACTCCCGTGCTCGAGTCCGCCCACCGCGCGCCTGCCACAGGCCCGAGTCGCCCCGAGGTTCGAGGGCATCGTGGCCGGGTCGCCAGCCGTTGAAGTCCCCCACCACCGAGACCGCCGCCGCGTTGGGCGCCCACAGCCCGACATGGGTCCCGGAGCTCTCGAGCTGCGCGCCGAGGCGATCGTAGAGGCGGGTGTGGGCCCCCTCGTTGAACAGCCACACGTCGTCGTCGGTGAGCAGGCCGGGCCGGCTCTGGGACGACCTAGGGCCTCGGGGGGTCATGTTCGCTCCGGTTCGGGATCGGCGGAAGACCGGGCTCGCAGGTGGCTGGACAGCCGGTGGGCCTGCACCGAGGCCAGCAGGTCGGCGATGGCCGGATCGGCCGCCAACTCGGCCAGGGTCACGGGCAGGCGCAGGACCCAGTTCTGGCGTTCGGCGCCGGTACCGGGCACGTTCTGGGGCTCGGTCCGCGCCACCAGGTCGTCGAGGGCCACCAGCAAGGCCGGGGCCTCGCTGTCGGCCAACGCCTCCAACAGGGCCCGCAGCAGGCTCACCTCAGACCGGCCCGACCCAGGCGACGCCAGATCAGGCCGGTCGGTCCAGCCGGCCCCGCGTAGCGCCGACTGCACCTGCTGGCGCCGCTGCGGATCGGCCACGAAGGCCGCGAACGGAGGCGTGTCGTGGGTGTCTACCGTCGCCACCATGCGGTGGTCCGGGCCGGCCAGCAGCTCGTCGGGGCCCGACGGCAACGAGAACTCGGCCACGTAGCTCCGCAGCACGCGATGGCGATCCATGGCCTCGCGGACCTCGTCGGGCACGGTACCCAGGTCCTCGCCCACCACCAGGCAGCCGGCGCGGTGGGACTCGATGGCCACCACCGCGAACTGCTCGTGGGTGGGGTAGCGCACGTACGTGCCGGCCGTGGCGTCCATACCGTCGGGTACCCAGTACAGCCGGTGCAGGCCCATCACGTGATCGAGGCGGACCATGCCGGCATGGGCCATGTGGTGGCGCAGGCACTCGGCCAGCAGACGATGGCCCTCGGCCCGGGCCACCGCAGGCAGCACCGGCGGGAAGCCCCAGTTCTGGCCGGCGTGGAAGAACGCGTCGGGCGGCGCGCCGACCGACGCGCCCCAGCCGTAGGCGTGGCGGTCGATCCAGGTGTCGAAGCCTTCCGGTGCACAGCCCACGGGCAGATCGAGGTAGAGGTGCTGGCCCCGACCGGCCAGCCGGCCCGACACCTCGGCCAGCTGGGCGTCCATGGACCACTGGGCATACACGTGGCGGGCGGCCACGGCCACGTCGTAGTCGTCAGCCCCCACCGTCCCCCGGGCCAGGGCGTCGGGCCAGGCCTGCCAACGGGGCCCGTGACGCTCGCCCACGGCCCGGAACCGGGCGTAGTCGACCACCAACGGGTTGTCGTCCACCCATCGGGCGAAGGCTGGATCGGCGGACTGATCCGGGGCGAAGAACGCTGGGGCCAGCACGTCGAGCACGCGGTCCACCAGCTCGACCTGACCCCCCGCGTCAGCGGTGGGTGATCGGCGCAAGCGCTCGGCGCGTCGCTGCGTGTCCGGCTCGTCCAGCCAGGCCCGAGTCCGGCTCGAGCCGGCCAGCTCGGGCAGCGCCTCGACATCCAGGTAGGCCTCGTTCCAGAACCGACGCGACAAGGGCGTGTACGGACTCGGGTCCGACCGGGACGAGGCCAGCAGGGGCAGCGTCCCCACCACCTTGCCGCCCAGGGTCGTCGATCCACGCGACCCAGGCGATCCAGGTCGAACACGTTCGGACCCCAGCCCTGCTCGGTGCGCAACGAGTAGAGCGGCGCGAACACTCCCCACAGGCGATCGGCCGGGCCGGCCTGATGGACGTGGGCGGGGGCCACCAGCACCGTGGCCCAGTGCCGGGACCCGGCCAGGTCGACCTCCAGCTCGTGGTAGCCCACCGGTAGGGGCTCCCCACCCAGCTCCACCACCCGCCGCTGCCAGTCGCGCCCGTCGAGCTGGCCCCCCGCCACCAGTTCGCAGGCCGACAGGTCGGCGTCGTAGGTGCGATCGGTCCCGTCCTCGAGCGCCAGTTCCAGCCGGACCGGCCCGCCGGCCCCTGCACCCACGTGCACCATCTCGACCCGGGCGCGACGGCCCTCGATCACCGTGACCACCGGGGCCATCACGGCCAGGGCCTGTTCGTCCACCTGGTGACCCAGCAGGTCGACGGCGGCGGCCATCCCGGCCTCGGAGGCCGAGGCCTCGCCCACGTCGATGGGGGCGCCCAGGGCGCCGAGGACCGCCAGGACCGTCGCCGGTCCCGGCTCGTTCCACGATCCCGAGACGTCCCAGTAGCCGCGCTCGACACCCAGGGCCGAGGCGTGGTGGTACAGCAGCTCCAAGCCGGGCAGGTCCACCGCGGTCACGGCGAGCTCGTCAGGGTGGGAAAGGCCAACAGGTCAGCGATCCCCCGCAGCGGGATGGCGGCCCAGTCCGGACGATGGCTCAGGTCGTAGCGCACCTCGTAGAGGGCCTTGTCCAGCACGTAGGCGGTCAGCAGGGCATGGCGGTCCTCGGCGTCGGCGGGCACGAAGGGTGCACCCTCGGCCTCGGTCAGATAGCCGGTGAGGAAGCGAATGGTGACCCACGACTGCCACGCTCGGCTGCGCTGCGCCAGCGCATCCAGCACGTGGTCGGGCAGCCGGTTGCGCTCGGCGTGGTCCGCCAGGGCGGCCTGGGCCGCGTATTGGAACGAGCGCACGATGCCGGCCACGTCCACCAGCGCGCCCCGCTTGATGCGTCGCTCGGTGGGCGAGCGGGACGGCTCGCCCTCGAAGTCGATGATCACGAAGTCGCGGCCGGCGTGGAGGACCTGGCCCAGGTGGTAGTCGCCGTGGATGCGGATGCGGGACACGTCGATGCGGTGCTGGCGGATGGCATCGAACCGCTCCAACATCGCCGCCTCCGAGCTGGTGACCAGATCGGTGGCGGCCTGCTCGGCCGCGTCCACGGGCTGGACCAGGCGCCGGACCATGGCCAACGTCGGGCGCACCTGCGCCCGCATCGACTGGTACATCGAGCGCTGGTAGAGGGTGGTGAAGGGCTCGGGTCGGAAGTCGTCGACGGCCGGGGTCCGACAGAGCCTGGTGCAGTTCCGCGGTGCGCCGTCCCAGGATCTCGGCCAGGTCGAGGTAGGGCCCGATGGCGTCGGCGGTGGCGTCAGGCGGCTCGAACCCGACCAGCTCCGGGATCTCCGCCCAGGTGCGGGATGTCGATCTGGTCGTCGGGCAGGTGGCCCAGCGCCCCCTCGTAGAACAGACCCAGTGCATCGATGGTGTAGTGCCAGGCGTCTCCCTCGTTGGGCACGTAGCCCGTGAGCACGCCCAGCGTGCGCGGCTCGGCGCGCCCACGCTGGTACTCGAGGGCCCCGATCAGCCGGGCCGAGTGCTCGAAGCCGACCCCCGACAGGTGCCGTCCGATCTCGAGGTCGGGGTTCACCCCCTCCTGCGCCCGGCGGAAGATCTTCATCACCGCCTGGTGGCCGAACACGGCCGAGGTGTTGCTCTGCTCGGCCGACGGGTGCGACACGGTCAGGTCGTCGGCCTCGGTGAGCAGGCGGCGCAGCTCGGGCGAGGTGGTCGTGCGCATCTCGGCCCCGGCCAACGAGTCGAAGCTCCGGTTTCGCCCGAACGCCCGCAAGGCCGCCTCCATGAAGGCGTCATCGGCGGTGGCGTCGAACAGCAGCGCCCGCTCCTCCCAGGCCCGCACGTCGACCCAGGCCACGGCCGCGTTGGGATGGTCGGCCAGCACCCGCTCGGCGTCGGGCCCGGTGGCCGCGGTGATGGGCACCACGTAGGTCTCGGGTTCGCCGTCGGAGTACTCGACCTGGACCAGGGTGATGAAGGCGGCCGGCTTGCCCCGACCCACGGCCACCGGCACGGCATCGAGGATCTCGGTGGAGCGGATCGTCTGGGTCCGTCCGGCGTACCAGCGGTTGCGGGCGAAGAACGGCGGCCAGGCCCGGGCCAGGGCGCTGCGGCCCCGACCCCGGGCCGGGAACAGCTGACGCCAGTCGTCCGACGCGTCTGACCACGGGCAGGTCATCGAGCTCGGGGGCGGCGCCCCGGGCGTCGTGGTGCTGGGGCTGCAACGAGAACCAGTAGAACCCGTAGGCGCCGAGCGTCAGGTTGTAGCCGCCCTCCATGATGGGCGCGAACTCGTTGCCGCCGAACAGCTCTACCGGCACCGAGCCCCGGTGCTCGTGCAGGTCGAGGGTGACGGTCTGGGCGAACCGGGAGAGGTTGGCCACGACCAGGACGGTCTCGCCCTCGGGCCCATCGCGGCTCGATCCGTCACCCTCCAGGTGGCGGATGAAGGCCAGCACCTTGGCGTTCTCCGGCAACAGGAACTCGATGGACCCCCGCCCGAAGACCTGGTGCTGGCTGCGCAGGGCGATGATGCGGCGCATCCACCACAGCAGCGAGCTCGGGTTCTGCTGCTGGGCCTCGACGTTGACCGTCTCGAAGTGGTACTCGGGATCGATGATCACCGGCAGGAAGAGGCGCTGGGGGTTCACGGTGGAGAACCCGGCATTGCGATCCGGGCTCCACTGCATCGGGGTGCGGACCGCGTCCCGGTCGCCCAGGTACACGTTGTCGCCCATGCCCAGCTCGTCGCCGTAGTAGATGACCGGTGTACCCGGCAGGGCGAACAGCAGACCGTTCATCAGCTCGATCTTGCGCCGGTCGTTCTGCATGAGCGGCGCCAGGCGACGTCGGATGCCCACGTTGACCCGCATCTGCGGATCGGCCGCGTAGGCGCGGTACATGTAGTCGCGCTCCTCGTCGGTCACCATCTCGAGGGTCAGCTCGTCGTGGTTGCGCAGGAAGATGGCCCACTGGCAGCCGTCGGGCAGGTCCGGCGTCTGGGCCAGGATGTCGATGACCGGGAAGCGGTCCTCCATGCGCAGCGACATGAACAAGCGGGGCATGAGGGGGAAGTGGAAGGCGGTGTGGCACTCGTCCCCGTCGCCGAAGTACGCCACGCTGTCCTCGGGCCACTGGTTGGCCTCGGCCAGCAACATGCGCCCCGGGTAGCGCTCGTCCACGTGTGCCCGCAGCTCCTTCAGGAAGGCGTGGGTCTCGGGCAGGTTCTCGCAGTTGGTGCCTTCGCGTTCGAACAGGTACGGGACGGCATCCAGGCGCACCCCGTCGACGCCCAGGTCGAGCCACTTGTCGACCGTGCGCAGCATGGCCGAGCGCACCTCGAGGTTGTCGAAGTTGAGGTCGGGCTGGTGCGAGAAGAAGCGGTGCCAGTAGTAGGCGCCGGCCACCGGATCCCACGTCCAGTTGGAGGCCTCGTAGTCCTCGAAGATGACCCGGGCCTCGCGGTAGCGGTCGTAGGTGTCGCTCCACACGTAGAAGTCCCGCCACCGGCTGCCCGGCTTGGCCCGGCGGGCCCGCTGGAACCACGGGTGCTGATCGCTGGTGTGGTTGAGCACCAGCTCGGTGATGACGCGGAGGCCTCGCCGGTGTGCCTCCCGTAGGAAGGTCTTGAAGTCGCGCAACGACCCGTAGGCCGGGTTGATGTCGTCGTAGGAGGCGATGTCGTAGCCGTCGTCACGCAACGGCGACGGGTAGAAGGGCAGCAACCACACCGCGGTCACGCCCAGCTGTTGCAGGTACTCGAGCCTGGCGGTCAGTCCGGGGAAGTCGCCCACCCCGTCACCGTTGCTGTCGCCGAAGGAGCGGACGTGCAACTCGTAGATGACCGCGTCCTTGTACCAGAGCGGATCTGGGCGCTCGTCATGGTCGTCGGTGGCCATGCTCACGCCTCCTGCGCCAGGCGGAACACGTGGGCGGGAGCGGTGGCCGGATCGAGGCGCACCCAGCTCTGGTGGCCCGACCAGGTGTAGGCCCGCCCGGTGAGCAGGTCGAGCGCCTGGTAGGGCTGCCAAGGGTCCACGCCCAGGGCGCCCAGGTCGAGGGTCAAGGTGGCGGCCTGAGGCTGGTTCGGATCGAGGTTGACCACCATCACCACGGTGGCCGCCGCGGTCTGACGTGGGTCGACCGACGGCCCGGCGTGGGCCGTCTTGGAGAAGCAGAGGACGGCGTCGTTGTCGGTGGCGTGGAAGCGCAGGGTGCGCAACGTGTGCAGGGCCAGATGATCCCGACGGATCTGGTTGAGGTGACCCATGAGCGGCCGCAGGGTACGGGCCCCCAACAGGTCCCAGGTGCGGATCTGGTACTTCTCCGAATCGGCCAGCTCCTCGCGCCCATCGGCCGCCGGCTGGTTCTCGCCCAACTCGAAGCTCGGGCCGTACACGCCGTAGCTGGGCGAGAGGGTGGCCGCCAGCACCAGCCGGACGGCGAACGCCTCCAGCGGCGCGTGTTGGAGGTGCGCGGGCAGGATGTCGGGGGTGGTGGGCCACAGGTTGGGGCGCAGCTCGTCGACGCTCGGCGGCGTGGTCAGCTCGGTGAAGTACTCGCGCAGCTCGTAGGCGGACTCGCGCCAGGCGAAGTAGGTGTAGCTCTGGGTGAACCCGATCTGGGCCAGGCGGTGCATGACGGCAGGTCGCGAGAACGCCTCGGCCAGGAAGATCGTGGCCGGATGGCGACGCCGGATCTCGGCGATCAGCCACTCCCAGAACGGATACGGCTTGGTGTGGGGGTTGTCGACGCGGAAGACGCTGACCCCCTGCTCACACCAGAAGCGGGTGACGTCGGCCAGCGCCTCCCACAACTCCCGCCACGCCGAGGTCTCGAAGTCGAGGGGGTAGATGTCCTCGTACCGCTTGGGCGGGTTCTCGGCGTACCTGATCGATCCGTCCGGACGGTGGCGGAACCACTCGGGATGCTCGGTGACCCAGGGGTGATCGGGTGAGCACTGGAAGGCCAGGTCCAGGGCCACCGCCATCTGGCGCTCCGACGCGGCCGCCACCAGGGCTTTGAAGTCGTCCAGATCGCCCAGGTCGGGATGGATGGCGTCGTGGCCGCCCGCGGGCCCACCGATGGCCCAAGGGCTGCCCGGATCGGTCGACAAGGCCACCTCGGCGTTGTCCGGCCCCTTGCGATGGGTCGTGCCGATGGGGTGGATGGGCGGGAGGTAGACCACGTCGAAGCCCAGGTCGGCCAGCTCGTCGAGCTGGGCCGTCACCGCGGCCAGGGGCGAGCGGGCGGTGCCGTCCGCGGCCCGCGGTGGCAACGATCGGGGGAACAGCTCGTACCAGGTCGAGAAGAGCGCCCGCTCGTGGGACACGTCCACCTCGATGGTCTCCGAGGTGGACGCGTCTCGGGCCCGGAAGCGCCCGTCGGGCTCACCCTGGTGGTCGTCGGGACGGTCGACCCCGGCCGCCACCTTGCGAGCCAGGGCGTCGCGCCACGTGGCCCGGTGGTCGATCCAGGCGCGGATCCGGAAGCGGTGCATCCCGACCGCCTCCGGCACGAACGTGGCCTCCCAACGGTCCAGGCCCGGGTTGGTGGCCGACATCGGGACCTCCACCCAGGCGCCGGCGCCGGGTGGGCGGTGGGCCAGCACCACCCGCAGCAGGTCGTGGCCGTCGGCGAACACGGTGGCGCTGGCCGTGACCGGCTCGCCCACCACCCGCTTGACCGGGTGACGGCCGTCGTCCACCCGCGGCGCCAGGCCCTGGATGACGATCCGGCTGGGGGGGGAGGACGGGCCACTCACCCTCTAGTTCTAGACCAGTGACAGCACGAGCAGAACCTGGGCCAGGTGGTAGGTGACCATCACCGCCAGTCGCCCGTGGCGATGGTCGCGGATGAAGCGGGTCCAGGCGATGAGCGCGTCGGACACGTAGAAGAGCATGGCGCCCGCCACCACCAGGGCCGCGCGGCTGCCGACGGCGCTGGCCACCATCACCGAGATCACCCCGATGTAGCCGGCCACGGGACCGACCAGCTCGCGCTCGGGGCCACGGCGCACCGCGCCCAGGATGCGCCGCCCCACCGTGGCCATGGCCACCGCCACCATGACCAACCCCACCGCCAACGCCGCCGCGGTCACCCCGTCCAGCCAGAAGGCGACCACGTAGGCCAGGTGCGCCACCAGGAACGCGCCCAGACCGAACACGAACCAGCGCGCTCCGGGCAGCATCAACAACACGTCGCCGACCAGGGAGAGCGCCAGGGCCACCACCACGGCCACCCGGACGTCCGCCGACGCCGCGTCGAGGCTGAGCGCGACCCCGATGAGCAGTACCAGGGTGGCCGGCTTGGCCAGGTACTCGAGGCGGCGACGGTCCAGGGCCACCGCAGCCCAGTCGACCGCGGCCGCCGCCGCGGCCAGGACCAACAGGAGCCAGGAGGTGGTGTTCAGACCTCGGGCTCGAGCAGCACGAGCGGGATCTGGCGGTCCGTCTTCGTCTGGTAGTCGGCGTAGTTCTTGTGGTCGGCCACGACCCGCGGCCACAGACGGGCGCGCTCGTCGTCGTCGGCCACCCGAGCTCGCATCTTGCGCGGGGGCTCGCCCTTCCACACCACCTCGACCTCGGGGTGGTCGCGGAGGTTGAGGAACCAGGCTGGATGCGTGTCGTCGCCACCACGCGAAGCCACCACCACGATGGTCTGGCCTTCCTGCAACGGCGACGTGAGCATCACCGAACGGGGCTGACCACTCTTGCGTCCCGTGGTGGTGAGCTGAAGCACGGGCATGTTGTAGCCCTGCCACCCGAGCTTGCCGAAGCTCAACTTGAGCACGGCCTTGTGGACGCCGTTCATGGTCTTGAGCATCGCGTCGCTGGGCATGGGCCAGACGTTAGCGGTGCCGCCTGCGCACGACCGGTGCTGGTCCGAAGCCGGCGTGGAGCGCGCGCTCATGAGTTGAGCCACCCCCTAGGCTCGCCCATCGTGCTCCACCTCACGCTGGCCAACCTGCGAGCCAAGCCGGGCCGGTTCGTGGCCACCATGCTGGCCATCATCGTCGGAACCGGGTTCCTGGCCGGCACGCTCGTCCTCAGCGATTCGTTGGGGCCCGCGCTCGAGTCCAACGCGGTGCTGGCCCTGCACGGCGTCGACGCGGCTGTGCAGCCCAAACTCGACACGGGCACGGCCCGACGGCGCAACGACAACCTGTCCAGTTCCAGCGTGTCCGCCGACGTGTTGACCAAGGTCCGCCGGGCCACCGGCGTGCAGGCCGCGGCCGGGACCTTGTCGGCCCCGCTCAGCGTGCTCGGCCCCAACGGCACGGTGCCCCTGAAACACGCCAACGGCTCGCTGTGGGTCGACGTGCCCGAGCTGAGCCCCTACAAGATCGTGACCGGACGGGCCCCGAACGCCGCCGGCCAGATCGCCATCGATCAGCAGACCGCCAACGCCAAGCACTGGGGCGTGGGCACCGCGCTCCAGCTGGCCACCTCCACCGGCTCGCGCCGGGCCACGGTGGTCGGCATCAGCCGCTACGGCCAGGGTCAGGCCTCGAGCGCCAGTGGCGACATCCTGGTCAACCCGGCCGACGCCTTCGACTTCCTGTCGTCGGGCAAGCGGCTCTACGACGCCATCTACGTGCAGGCCCGACCGGGCGTCACCGAATCCGCCCTGGCCGCCGACGTGGCCAGAGCGGTGGGCGACCAGTACCAGGTCCGCACCGGTGACGACCTGCGCACCGAGGCTTCCGGCGAGGCCGCCCAGGTGGTGGACTTCCTGAGCACCGCCCTCGAGAGCTTCGCCTGGGTGGCGCTCGCCGTGGGCGTGCTCATCATCTACAACACGTTCGCCATCGTGGTGGCCCAACGGGTGCGCGAGTTCGCCCTGTTGCGGGCGGTGGGGGCCCGCGGCAGCCAGGTGCGCCGGGCCGTGATGCTCGAGGCCCTGGTGGTGGGCCTGGTGGCCAGCGCCATCGGCATGCTGGTCGGGATCGGCCTGTTCGAGCTGTTGGTAGCGGTCGTCCCCGTGCTCAAGAACCTCACCGGCTCGGGTGGCGTGGGCCTGCAGATCCATCCCACCACCGTCATCGAGGTGCTGTTGGTGGGCACGCTGGTCACGGTCGTGTCGGCGGTCGTCCCCGCCCTGCGGGCGGCTCGAACCAAGCCGATCGCCGCCTTGCGGGTGGCCGCGGTCGACCGCAGCGGCACCAGCAAGACCCGAGGCATCATCGGCCTGATCATCATCGGGCTGGGTGCGGTGATCCTCCTGGTGGGCATGGCCGTGAAGCAGGGGCTGCTGATCGGCCTGGGCCCGGTGCTGCTGTTCGTGGGCACCCTGGTGGCCGGACCCGTGCTGGCACGGGGGTTCAGCTGGGTGGTGGGCCTGGTGCTGGACCGACTGGGCATGTCCTCGCGCCTGGCGGTGGCCAACGCCAAGCGCAACCCCAGCCGCACCGCCAACACGGCCAACGCGCTGGTCATCGGCATGTTCCTGGTGGTGTTCGTGACCGCGGCCGGAGGGGCCATCCGCGACTGGGCGGTCAAGGAGGTCTCGCAGTTCTCCACCGCCGACCTCAACGTGGTGTCCACCTCGGGTGCGGGCATCGGTCACGACATCCAGACGAAGATCCAGTCCACGCCGGGCGTGGCGTCGTCGGTCGCGCTGTACAACCAGATCGGCCAGGCCGGTGCCTTCGAGATCCCGCCATCGGCCGGTGGCGGGGCGGGCGGGGGCGAACGTGGCGGGCTCGACGACCGCGTGGCGGCCGGTGACTTCGACCAGGTGTCCTCGGTGCTGAAGGTCAAGACGGCTCAGGGAAACCTGGCCGGGCTCACCGACGACGAGGTGGCGGCGCCGGAAGGGCCCCGAGCCAGCGCCCGCGGCTACCAGGGTCCGCCACTGGGCACCCGGGTTCCGATCACGTTCAAGAACGGCGTGACCAAGACGTTCACGGTGGG
This sequence comes from uncultured Microthrixaceae bacterium, assembly GCA_963740985.1. Taxonomy (GTDB): domain Bacteria; phylum Actinomycetota; class Acidimicrobiia; order Acidimicrobiales; family Acidimicrobilacustridaceae; genus UBA4742. The sequence goes on along the minus strand of CAVUGJ010000002.1, from coordinate 4,269,519 downwards.
CGCGGTGATGAAGTTCAGCCTGGACGTGAACAGCTACCTGGTGTCGAGCCGGGCCGCGTTGGCGGCCGATCCCCAACTGCTGCCCGACTCGATCGCCATCACGGTGGCGCCGGGGCAACTCGACTCGGTGAAGAACCGACTCGACGCGGTGACAGCGTCGTACTCGACCCTCGACGTGCAGCCGGGCAACGAGTTCGCCCTGTTGATCAAGTCGTTCTTCAACTTCATCATCTCGGCGGTCAACGCCCTGCTGGCCTTCGCCATCGCCATCGCCGTGTTCGGGATCGTCAACACACTGATCCTGTCGGTGACCGAACGAACCCCCGAAATCGGGCTGCTGCGATCGGTGGGGATGACCCGGCGACAGCTGCGCACCACCATCCGGGCGGAGTCGGTCATCCTGGCCGCGGACGGAACGGTGCTGGGGATGGTGTTCGGACTGTTCGTGGCCTGGGCCGTGACCCAGCCGCTGTTCACCGGGGGCCAGTCCTTCTCGTGGCCGGTGGAGGAGCTCATCGTGATCGCCATCATCGGCCTGGTCATCGGCGTGGCCGCCTCGCTGGTGCCCGCCTGGCGAGCGGCCCGCATCGACATCCTCGACGCCGTCGCCGCCGAATAGCCCACCCTCTCCGACACACGCCCGCCGGCCACACCTCCGACGCCCGCTACCCACGAACACAAGTTGTGCATCCCCACCCTGCACAACTCGCCAACCTGCCCTATCCGGAGCAAGCCGATTCGGTGTCACACGGCCACGCCAGACTGGCGGGATGATCGGCGGAGCGGTGGACAGGAAGATCGAGGCGCTGGCGCGACGCCAGCACGGCGCCTTCACCCGGGCCCAGGCCGAAGCGTTCGGCGCGAGCCGGGCCATGATCGAGAACCGCCGAGCGGCCGGGCTGTGGCTCACGCTCGACCGAGGCGTCTACGCGCTCAACAGCGCCCCGTTCACTTGGCTCCGCCAGGCCAAGGCAGCTGAGCTGACGGTGCCCGGCTCGGCCCTCTCCCATCGCGCCGCCGCCCATCTCCACGGCGTGGATGGATACCCGGCTGGGCGATTGACTCTGACCACATCCGGGCCGCGCCACACCAGCCGGCTGGCCACGGTCCACCGATGGGCCGACGCGACAACGGTCGGCCGCAACCACATCACTGTCGTCGCCGTCCCCCTCATGCTCGTGCAACTTGCCGGCACCGAACCACGGGGGCGCCTGGGACGGGCCGTCGACGATGTGTTGATGAGTGGGCTGGCCAGCCAGGACGATCTGCTGGTCGAGGCCGAAGGTCGGGCCGCCGGACACCCGCGTGGCATCGCCGGTCTCCTCGAGTTGCTGGCCCGGCGAGGCGAGGGCTACATCCCGCCGACCAGTGCCCTGGACGCTGCGCTCTACGACGTTCTTGCTGACCCCTCGCTACCGCCGTTCCAGAGGCAGGCGCCGTTCCCGTGGTGGCCAGAGGCGGACCATCGGGTCGACGCGTTGATCCCCAGCTGGCGACGCATCATCGAGGCCGACGGGCGGCGCTGGCACACCCGCCGCGCCGACTTCGAACGGGACCGATGGCGCGATCACCAGGCTCAGCGGCACGGCTACGAGGTCACACGGTTCACCTGGCCGCAGCTGGAGGGCGATCCCAGCTACGTGCTCGAGGTGCTCCTGGCCATCGGACGCGGGCGCCGCCGGCTCCGCCCGGCGGTGTGAGCGCTTGTCGGTCTCGCTCGAACCCCGTCCGATCCACTGAACGAACGCGAGTTGTGCATGCCCAGGCTGCACCAGTCGCGATCGTGGGCGGGAGCGGGAAGCGGGAGCCCGGCGGGCGGCGGCGTGGGCGCGGCGGGCGGCGGCGTGGTGGGCGCGGCGACTCGGGTCAGGGGGCGTCGAGGCGGGGCAGGACCAGGGCGACGGTGTCGGGACACAGCTGGTGGGCGCTGACCCACTCGGCCACGCCGGCCAACGGCACCCACTTGGTGGCGGTGACCTCGCCGTCGGCGTGGACGAAGGGACCGTCGCTGCGGGCCAGGTAGACCCGGGCCACCTCGCGCACGTCGTCGTCGGCGTAGGTGTCCTCGCCCAGGTACTCCAGTGGCGCGGCCACGCCCGCCTCCTCGGCCAGCTCGCGCCGCGCCGCCTCCTCCCACGCCTCGCCCGCGCCCACCACGCCGCCGAAGGCCAGGTCCCACCGCGAGGGCCACACGTCCTTCCAGTCGGCACGACGGTGGACGAGCACCTGCTGGCGCGAGTTGACCACCACCACCGCCACCGACCGATGCCGGAGGTTGAGGGCCCTCATGTCACCTCGCGTCACCGACCCCACCACCGCGCCGGCCTCGTCGAGCTGGTCGACCAGTTCGGTGGACGGCACCGACACGCTCATGCCAGCTCCGCCGCGCCGGCCAGCGCCTCGGACCAGCTGGCCCTGCGCTCCACCAGCGGTCGCAGTCGGGCCACGTGAGCCGGTCTGTTCATGCCGAGCACCCCCACCAATCGATCGTCACGGCCGTACAGCGCCACGAACCGACGCTCCTGGAGCGAGCCGATCACCACCTCCACCCGGTCATCCGCGCTCGACCGCCCGGCCAGCTGGATCTTGCGGTCGTACTGGTCGCTCCAGAACCACGGCACCGGGTCGAACGTCTGGGGTTCTGTGCCGCGCTCGGTGGCCAACAAGCGCAGGGCGGAAGCCTCGCCCATCTGGACCGCGGTCTCCCAGTGCTCCACCCGCAGGTACTGGCCGTAGCGCGCCGACGGCCAGCGGGCGATGTCGCCCGCGGCCACCACGCCGGGCGCGGCCGACAGGGTGTCGTCGCACACCACCCCGTCATCGACGTTGAGGCCGGACCCTTCGAGCCAGCCCGTGTTGGGGCTGACGCCGACGCCGACCACCACCACCTCGGCCGGGATCACCACGCCGTCGGCCAGGCGGACGCCCGTAACGTGGTCGGTCCCCTCCAAGGCGTCGACGCCCACACCCAGTCGCACATCCACGCCGTGGTCGCGGTGCAGGTCGGCCATGACCGAACCGATCTGCGCGCCCAGCGCCCGCTCCAGGGGCACGTCGGCCGCCTCCAGCAGCGTGACCTCCAGGCCCCGCTGGCGACAGGTGGCAGCCACTTCGGCGCCGATGAACCCGGCACCCACCACCACCACCCGGTTGGGCCCGCCGTCGAGCTCCGCTCGCAGCGTGAGGCAGTCGTCGAGGGTGCGCAGCACGTGCACGCCACCCAGCGCCTCGGTGCCAGGCAGGCGCCGCGCCGCCGCACCGGCCGCAATCACCAGGCCGTCGTAGCCCACCCGCTCGCCGCCATCCAGGCGCACGAAGCGGTCCGCCAGATCGAGGCCCATGGCCCGGCGTCCCAGTTGGAGGTCGAGGTCGAGGTCCTCGCTGGCCGCGGGCAGCACGATCCGATCCGGTTCCCAATCGCCGGCCAGCACCTGCTTGGACAGCGGCGGCCGGTCATAGGGCCGGTTGGAGTCGGCGTCGACGACGGTGACGCGCCCGTCGAACTCCTGGCGGCGCAAGGTGTGGGCGGCGTGCATGCCGGCCAGGGAGGCGCCGACGATCACCACCGAGCCCATCACCGGGCCGAACCGCCTCGCCGATCGGCCGGGAGCCGGTCGATCACTCCTCGACGATCGAGATGGCCTGCTTGGGGCAGCGCTGCACCGCTTCCTCGAGCTTCTCCCGCATCGACTCCGGCGGGGTCTCGTCCAGCACGTAGAGGAAGTCGTCGTCTCGCACTTCGAAGATCTCGGGCGCGATGCCCATGCAGATCGCGTTGCTCTCGCACAGGTCGAAGTCGACCACCACTCGCATATCGGCCCCCTGGCTCGGATGACGTCTGGTTCGCGGGCGTCGTTCCCGTCGGCGCTCATCATGGCACGACTGTGTAGAGCCGACGCCACGAAGTGCTGGGGGCTCGGGTGACGGGTGCGGGATTGGCCCCGAAGACCTGACGTCGTGTCAGATTGGGGGCATGACGAACGACACCGCCGCCCCTGGTGCCCCGCTGGCCGGGGTCCGCATCCTCGAGGCTTCTCTGCTCGGTCCGGCCGCCATCACCTCGTCGCTGGTGGACCTGGGAGCCGAGGTCATCAAGATCGAGTCGCCCTCGGGCGACTACATCCGGGAGATGACCTGGCCCATCGTCGAAGGCGTGTCGCTCATGCACCTGCACCTGAACCGGGGCAAGCGCTCCATCGTGTTGGACCTCAAGTCCGACCAGGGCGTGGCCATCTTCAAGGAGCTGGCGGCCGGTGCCGACGCGGTGATCGAAGCCATGCGACCGGGGGCATTGGAACGCCTCGGGCTCGGCTACCCCCAGCTCAGCGAGATCAACCCCGCCATCGTGTTCTGCACCATCTCCGGCTACGGCATGACCGGCCCCTACGCCAAGATGCCGAGCCACGGGGTGGCCTATGACACCTGGGCGGGCATCGTGACCCCCGAGTACGACGAGGACGGGCACTGCCACCTGCCCGAGCACGTCTCCATCGGCATCAACGCCGGGCCGCTGTATGGCGCCCTGGGCGTGCTGGCCGGGATCATCCGGGCCCGCGACACCGGCCAGGGCTGCCAGATGGAGATCGCCCAGAGCGATGCCGCGGCCGCCTTCGACTGGTACCGCTCCGAGAGCTTCAAGGCCTACGAACGGCCTCAGTCCGAGGTCACCGGCAACAAGTCCGACGACTACGTCCGCCGGGCTCCGGGCACCGCGGGCATGAAGGAAGGCGTGCGGTACCAGCTCTACGAGTCCTCCGACGGGCACATCCTGTTCATGGCCAGCGAGCGCGAGTTCTGGAAGAACTTCTGCGAAGGCGTCGGCCGTGCCGACCTGTTCGAGTCGCACCCGGGTTCGAAGTTCGCCGATCACGCGGTGGGCGATCTCGACCTGCGAGACGAGCTGGCCCGCATCTTCAAGACCCGCACCAGCGCTGAGTGGATCGCCTTCAGCGAGGAGGTGAACACCACCATCGCCCCGGTGAACACCCCGGCCAACCTGGGCCAGGACCCCCAGTTCCAGGACCGTCTGGGCTTCGTGCTCGACCACCAGACCCACGGCGCCGACATGCTGCACACCCCCATCAAGGTCCTGAACGAGGACCTGCCCCTACCCGCCCTGGCTCCCACGGTGGGCGAGCACACCGACCAGGTGCTGCGCGACGTCCTGGGCTGGGACGAGGAGCGGGTGGCCGCCACCCGCGCCAGCGGCGCCCTGGGCTGAGGCCCAGCACGAGTTGGGCTGAGGCCCAGCACGAGTTGGGCTGAGGCCCAGCACGAGTTGGGCTGAGGCCCAGCACGAGTTGGGCTGACAGCGTCGGACCGCGCCACGGAGCGCGGAGCGAGGTCCTTCGGGCAATAACGTTGCTCCGTGCAGAACATGGGGGGCCGACACGCGGTCATCACCGGAGGGTCGAGCGGGATCGGCCTGGCCACGGCCCACGCCCTCGGTCGTCGCGGAGCCCGGCTCTCGCTCATGGCCCGCCGCACCGAGCCCCTCGACGATGCCGTGGCCCAGTTGGCCGACGCCGGCATCGAAGCCACGGGCCACTCGGTGGACGTTTCGGATCGTGCCAAGGTCCAGGCGGCCATGGTCGCCGCCGTCGACGAGCGCGGACCGGTGGACATCCTGGTGTGCAGCGCCGGGGTGGCTCATCCCGGGTACTTCGAGCAGCTCGACGACGACATCTTCCGGGAGATGATCGAGGTCGACTACTTCGGCACCTTGTGGCCGATCCGGGCGGTGGTGCCCGCCATGATCGAGCGGGGATCGGGCTCCATCGTCGGCATCTCCTCCGCCGCCGGGATCATCGGCGTGTTCGGCTACACGGCCTACGGCCCGGCCAAGTTCGCGGTGCGGGGGCTGCTCGAGGCGCTGCGGGGTGAGATGGCGCCCCACGGCATCCACGTCGCCTGCTGCTTCCCGCCCGACGTGGACACGCCCCAGCTGGCCTACGAGGACCAGTTCAAGCCCGACGAGACCCGGGCCATCAGCGGCAACATCAAACCCATCTCGGCCGATCAGGTGGCCACCTGCATCGTGGACGGGATCGACCACCGGCGCTTCGCCCTCATCCCCGACCGGGCCACGCGACTGCTGGCCGTGGGCGCTGGGCTGGCCCCGGGCATCATCACCCGGGTCACCGACCGGTCCGTGACCAAGGCCCGAGGACGGCGCCCCTCCACCGATCCCCGCCCCGAGAGGCCATGACGGTCCCGTTGGATCCGGTCGGTTCCCCCGGCCCGCAGACGCCCGACGAGCCCGCCGGGTCCCGTACCCGCACGTCGGGATCCTGGGGCGAGTCCACGCTCGGCGCCACCACCCCGGCCAAGGTGCCATCGGCCGACACACCTGTCCCGCGAGCCTCGCGGCTGCAGATCGTGTTCCGGGTCATGGCCCTGATCGTCACGGCCATCACGCTCTACTTCCTGCTCCCCCAGCTGCTCGACGTCTGGGAGCAGATCCCCAAGCTGACCTCGATCAAGTGGTGGTTCGTGGTCATCCTGCCCCTCGAGGCCGGCAGCTTCGCCTGCCAGTGGAAGCTGACCCGCACCGCCCTGCCCCAGGTGTCGTGGTTCGTGGCCGCCACCGCCCAGCTCGCCTCCAACGCCATCGCCAAGGTGGTGCCTGGGGGCGCGGCGGTGGGCGGCGCCACCGGGTACCGCATGCTGTCGGTGTCGGGGGTGAACCGGGCCACCGCCGGCGCGGCGCTGGCGGCCACGGCCATCGTGTCCAACGGGGTGCTGTTCGCCCTGCCCATGGTGGCGGTGCTGGGCTCGATCCTGACCGCGCCGGTTCCCGGGGACCTGGCGGTCATCGCCTGGGGTGGGGCGCTGCTGTTCCTGGTGCTGTTCGCCATCGTGTTCACGCTGGTCCGCTTCGACCAGCCGCTGTGGGCCGTGGGTGGGCTGATCGAGCGGGTCAGCGGCTGGTTGATCCGCCATGTCGTGGGCCCGATCCGCAGCTGGTCGAGCCGCATGCCCGTGCATCGCCAGCACCCTGATGACCGCGACGACTCGGCCGTCGGCCGCACCTTTGCCCAGCCGGCGCCCCCGCCCGCCACCCTCCGTGGACCCACAGCCGAAGGCTTCGTGCGCCAGCGCGACATCATGGTCTCCACGCTCGGGCCTCGTTGGCGCACCGCCCTGGTGGCGGCGGTGGGCAACTGGGGGCTCGACTACCTGGCGCTGGTGGCCGCCATCTACGCGGTGACGGGGGCCAAGCCGAAGCTCAGCCTCATCCTGTTGGCCTACGGCGCCGCGGCCGTGCTCTCCATGATCCCGATCACCCCGGGCGGCCTGGGATTCGTGGAGCTGGGCCTGACCGCGGCGCTGGTGGCCGCCGGGATCAAGCCGGCCGACGCCCTGTTGGCCACCCTGGCCTACCGGGTCGTGTCCTACTGGCTGCCCCTGCCCGCCGGCCTGGTGGCCACCATCCTGTTCCGGCGTCGCTACGGCCACGTGCCCGACCCTCCTGATCTGGGCGTGACCAACGCCACAGGCTGACGCGGACTACTTCGGCGTGGCGCGGGGTTGGTAGTCGATGACGCCCCCGCTCCCCCGGGGCGGCGGCGATCCAGATCGCACGTCACATTGCAACAGGCCGCCTCGAACGCCGGCCTACGGAGGGAGCACCCGATGAGCAACGTCATCCAGATCGACAAGCACCTGGTGGAGCAGTCCCACGTGCTTCGCCAGCGGGCGACCAGCCTGCGTCACCAGGCCGATGCCCTCACCTCGCCTCTGGCCACGGCCTATCGCCGTCGGGCCAGCGAACTCGAGTTCGAGGCGTGGATCTCCGAGCTCCAGGCCGGGGTCCCGTACGACCAGGTGCAGCCCGCGGCCTGACCGCCGCTGACCACCTGCTCCGCGACCTCGCCGCGGTTCCCGCAGGGTTTCGGTCTCCCTCCCTGTCCCTGCGTGAGCGACACCCCGCCCCCGGGCGGGGTGTCCGCATGTTCGGGCTCAGGCCGAGCGCCTCCAGACCGGGCCGGGCGCCCAGGCAACCCAACTAGAACCTGTTCTATACTGGCGCCATGGCCACCCTCGCTGACCGCGGCACCGCTCGAGAGGGCCAGGCGTGAGCGAGATCGTCGACGCGTCGGCCCCCGTCGCCGCCGCCATCCATCCGGAGATGGCCCCGGGCGAGCCCCGCTATCCCTTCGGGATCCCCTTCGGCTGGTTCCAGGTGGCCTGGTCCGACGATGTGGCCGTGGGCGAGGTGCTGCCTCGCTACTACTTCGGTCGCCACCTGGCACTGTGGCGCGACGAACAGGGCCAGGCGCACCTCAACGACGCCTTCTGCCCCCATCTGGGCGCCCATCTGGGCTACGGAGGCCACGTCGACGGCACCGAGCTGGTGTGCCCGTTCCATGGCTGGCAGTTCGACGCCGACGGCCTCAACACCCTGATCCCCTACGGCAACCGGGTGAACCAGCGAGCCCGCATCCGGTCCTACCCGGTCATCGAGATCGACCAGTTCGTGATGGCCTGGTACCACCCCCACGACGCCGAGCCGAGCTACCAGCTCGAGCCGCCGGCGGAGCTGGCCGAACCCGACTACTCGGCCTGGACCAACGTGGTCTTCCGGGTGGCCGCCGGGTGCCAGGAGATGGCCGAGAACTCGGTGGACGGACCGCACTTCCGCTATGTGCACCACACCGCCATCGTTCCGGAGATCCAGAGCTACGACACCGAGGGCACCCGGTCGCGGATGCGCTCGGTGCAGAAGTTCCCCACGCCGCGTGGTGTGGTGGACGGACGCATCGACGTCGACAACCAGGGACCCGGCTTCGCCATCACCCGTTTCAGCGGCATCGTGGACACGCTGCTCATCGGCGCGGCCGTGCCGGTCGACCCGGTGACCTCGGAGGTGCGGTTCAGCTTCAAGACGCACAGCCTGGGCAGCGCCGAGGCCACCTCCACGGTGGGACAGGCGTTCGTGGCCGAGGTGTGCAAGCAGTTCGAGGAGGACCGTCCGATCTGGGAGCACAAGGCCCACATCGTGCGCCCGGCACTGGCCGACACCGATCCCCCGTTCATGAAGTTCCGCAAGTGGTACGCCCAGTTCTACGCGGACGGCACCGACACGTCGCGTGCCGTGTGGTCCCCACCGGCACCGCCCGGCGACGCCCAGCCCGTGTTCATCCGCCCCGAAGGCACCGCCTCCGCTCGCTACGGCGGATAGGTGTAGGAAGGCGAGGCCGCCAGGCCGAGCCGCTGGACCGATGAAAGCCAGATGCCGAAGGCGCCCGCAGGGAGGCTTGCCGACCGGAGGGCCGAGCAGTTAGAGAACTTCGTCGCGCTGAAGGCGGCGCAGGACCAGCCAGCCGGGCAGCAGCGGGAGCCAGAACCCGAGCACCCGGTACGTGATCATGGCCACCACCGCAGTGGGGGCATCGACGCCGGCCCACACCAGACCCACCACGGCCAGGGCCTCGACCAGCCCGGCCCCGTCAGGGATGGGCGACACGACCACGGCCACCGCCATGGCCAGCCCGATCAGCAGCGCCGGGCCGGTGGTCGGTGAGGCTCCGAAGGCGTGGGCCGCGGCCAACAGGCCGCAGCCGCCGGCCACCGCCAGCACCACGCACGACGCCACGATGCCGGCCAGTCGCAACGGCTCACGGGTCATCGCCACCAGGTCGGTGACCGATCGTCGGTCGGGAGCCACCACCAACGTGTGGTAGCGCCGCGGTGCGTCGATCAGGCCCACGATCACCGTGAGCACGACGGCCGCCCACACCACCCAGCCCAGGCGCAACGACGAGCCGGATGCGCCGCCCTGGCCCAGGGCCATGAGCGCCACCACCAGGGTGAGGATCCCGTGCAGCGGTACGGCGGCGGTGTCGATGACCGCCACCTGCCCGATGGCCCGGCCTCGCTCGACCCCGGCGCGCACCAGTTGGTGCACGGCCAGGCCGGCGGCGCCGTACTCGGGCAGCAGGCGACCGGTGTAGGAGGAGGCCACCGCCGTGGCCAGCACCGAAGCGGGGCGGCGGCGGTCCTCATCCTCGCTGGTGGCAGCCAGGGTGCCGGCGGTCGCCACCCCGTAGCCGGCCACCACCAAGACGATGGCCACCAGCAACCAACCCACGTGGACGTGGGCCAGGACGTGACCCACCCGGCCGAACCCGGCCAGGGCCACGAGCAGCAGCGTCATGCCCACGCCGGCGCCGAGCACCACCCGCACCTCGCGCCACTCGATGTCGGGCAGGCGCTGACCGAGATCGGCCTCGGGGATCACCGGCTGGTCCCAGGGATCCGACGGCGCACCGGCCGGCCGCTCCCGCAGGAGCGTCTCGAACCGAGGCTCGGCCCGGTAGGCGGATCGTTCGTCGGCCAGCCCCACCAGCGCCCCAGCCAAACCCAGCGCGACCGTCGCCACCACCAGCAGACCGATGATGATGAGGCGGTCGTCGATACGTTCGTGGCAGGGCGCTTGGGCCCGCAGCGCCACCACGTCGGGCGGCGCGTCCGCCGAGCCGGGCGCGGCCAGGACCACGTCGTTGGGGTTGGTCCAGATGGAGCTGATCGGAGTGCCGCAGGACTGCACCCGCGGGTTGTCCACCGGGATCAAGCCGATGACGACCGCGGCCACGAAACTGACCAGAGCCAGCCCCAGCAGGGTCAGTTCGATGCGGTGGGGGACGGCGGAGCGCCGGCGCCCGGTACGCATCTCGGTCACGGCGAGCGACGGTACCACCGCCGATGCGGCGGTCCGCGGCTACCGTCGCCAACGGTCCGCGCCGGCCCCGGTCAGCGGACGGTCGAGCATCAGGGGGAACCATGTCGCACACCGAGCATCTGGCCATGGCCGATCCGAAGGAGATGGGCGTCGACCCCGATGCCCTGGCCGCGCTGGTGGCCCGGGCCCACCGCGAGATCGACGACGGGACGCTGGGTTCGTGCCAGCTGGCGGTGGCCGCCGGCGACCGCCTGGTGGCGTACGAAACCATCGGTGACGCCCCGCCCGACAGCCGGTACGTCATCTTCTCGGCCACCAAGGCCGTGGTGGTGGGTGCCTTCTGGCTGCTGCTGGGCGAGGGCGCGGTGACGCTGGACCAGACGGTGGGCGAGATCGTCCCCGAGTTCGCCACCAACGGCAAGGAGGTGATCACCGTCCGCCAGCTGCTCCTGCACGAGAGCGGGTTCCCCCACGCCCCGCTCGACCTGCTGGCCGACACCACCCGGGAGCGGCGGCTGGCCCGCTTCGGCGCCTGGCGGCTGAACTGGGAGCCCGGCACCCGGTTCGAGTACCACCCCACGTCGGCCCACTGGGTCATGGCCGAGCTGATCGAGCGCCTGAGCGGCATGGACTACCTGGACTTCATCCGCGAGCGCGTGCTGGTGCCGCTGGGGCTGCGTCGCTTCCGGCTGGGGGTGCCCCTCGACCAGCAGGACGACATCAACGACCTGGAGGTCCGCGGGGAGCCTCCCACCAGCGCCGAGCTGGAGGCCGTCTTCGGAGTGCCGGGCCTCACCCTCGAGGGCCTCCAGGGCGAGGTCACCGACGCCGCCCTGATGGGGTTCAACCGCCCCGAGGTGCGCGCCCTGGGCGTGCCCGGCGGGGGTGGCGTGTCCACCGCCGCCGACCTGGCCCTGTACTACCAGGCCTTGCTGCACAACCCCGGCGGCCTGTGGGATGCGGGCGTCCTGGCGGCGGGGACCAGTGAGGTGCACGGCCATCTGCCCGATCCCCTCATGGGGGTCTCATCCAACCGGGCGCTGGGTCTGGTGATCGCCGGCGACGAGCCGGACAAGGCCATGCGGGGCTTCGGCCACACCGTTTCGCCGCGCACCTTCGGCCACGCCGGCGCCGGCGGCCAGCTCGCTTTCGCCGATCCCGACTCCGACGTGTCCTTCTGCTATCTGACCAACACCCTGGACGCCAACGTGCTGCGACAGCACCGCCGGGGCGCCAGCATCGCCAGCTACGTGGGCCGGCTCGCGAGCTTTCCCGAATGATTGTTCAAGGTTGGCCCCCCGGCTGTCCGATGGCAGGCAAGGCGCGGTCCCCCGCTCCGGCTCCTCGCTGCCGCCGTCGGGGGACCGGGCCGCGCCCCGAAACTAGGATCAGCGCTCATGGCCATGCCGACCGGAATACCGGTGATCGAGACCTTCCTGGGCTTCCCCAGTCGCAATCGCAAGGACGTGTACAAGTTCCTGGCGCCCCACCTGCGTGACGAGGAGTCCAAGGGCTTCTCGTTTCCGGCCCAGTACATGTTCACCGACGTCCCCGCCGACCTGGAGGACAACGTCGATCCCGTGGCGGTGGTGCTCGACAACCTCGACCGGTTCAACATCGAACGCGGGATGATCGGCGTCGGCCGCGACCACGAGGACGCCGAGCGAGCGCTGAAGTCCCACCCCGACCGGTTCTTCGCCAGCGTGTCGGTCGATCCCAACGACGGCATGGACGCGGTGCGCCTCATCGTCGAGATGCACGAGCGATGGGACATCAAGGCGGTCACCACGTTCCCGGCCGGCGTCCAGGTGGCCATCAACGACAAGCGCTACTACCCGATCTACGCCAAGTGCTGCGAGCTGGGCCTGCCCATCTTCAGCTGCGCCGGCATCCCGGGGCCGCGGGTCCCGTTCGAGTCCCAGAAGGTCGAGCACATCGACGAGGTGTGCTGGTTCTTCCCCGAGCTCACCTTCGTCACCCGCCACGGGTGCGAGCCGTGGACGGACCTGGCCGTCAAGCTCATGTTGAAGTGGCCCAACCTCTACTACTCGACCTCGGCCTTCGCGCCCAAGCACTACCCCAAGGCCATCATCGACTACGCCAACACGCGCGGGGCCGACAAGATCCTCTACGCCGGCTACTTCCCGGCGGGCCTCACCTATGACCGCATCTGGGGCGACATGGCGTCGGTGCCCTTCCATGACGACGTCTGGCCCAAGTTCCTGCGGGAGAACGCCCTGAAGGTGCTCAAGCTCTAAGGCTTGTCGGCGCCGACCACCCACATGGAATAGAACTGCGAACCGCCGCCGTAGGCGTGGCCCAGGGCGGTGCGGGCGCCGTCGATCTGGTGCTCGCCGGCCTGGCCGCGGACCTGCAGGGCCGCCTCGGCGAAGCGCAGCATGCCCGACGCCCCGATCGGGTTGGACGAGAGCACGCCGCCCGAGCAGTTCACCGGCAGGTCGCCGGTCATCTCGGTGACGCCGTCCTCCACCAGCTTCCAGCCCTCGCCCTCGGCCGCGAAGCCCAGGTTCTCGAGCCACATCGGCTCGAACCAGCTGAAGGGCACGTACATCTCGACCACGTCGATCTGCTCACGCGGATTGGTGATGCCGGCCTGGGCGAACACGTCGGCCGCGCAGTCCCGGCCGGCCTGGGGCAGCACCGCGTCGCGCCGGGCGAACATGGTCGGCTCGGACCGCATGGCCGTGCCGTGCACCCAGGCCGCCGGCGCCCCGGCCGAGGCATCGCCGCCGGCCTCGTCGGTCAGCACCATGGCGCAGGCCCCGTCCGACGAGGGACACGTCTCGCTGTAGCGGATCGGGTCCCACAACATCATCGAGTCGCGCACCGACTCGAAGGTGGTGTTCTCGTCGTGGAGGTGGGCGTACGGGTTCTTCAGGGCGTTGAGCCGGTCCTTCACCACCACCAGGATGCCGATGTGGTCGGGCGCACCGGAGCGCTGGATGTAAGCCCGGATGTGCGGGGCGAAGTAGCCACCGGCCCCGGCGTGCATGGGCGGCTGGAACGGGATGGGCAGCGAGAGCGCCCACATGGCCTCGCTCTCGCTCTGCTTCTCGAACGCCACCGTGAGCACCTTGCGGTGGATGCCCGACTTGATGAGGTCGCTGGCCACGATGGCGGTCGAGCCGCCCACCGAGCCGGCCGTGTGGACCCGGAACATCGGCTTGTTCACCGCGCCCAGCGCCTCGGCCAGGTACAGCTCGGGCATCATCACGCCCTCGAAGAAGTCCGGGGCCTTGCCGATCACCACCGCGTCGATCTCGGAGATGTCGTACTGGGCATCGTCGAGGGCCCGCTGGGCCGCTTCGCGCACCAGGCCGGCGATGGACACGTCCCCGCGGGTGGACTGGTGGTGGGTCTGGCCGATGCCGACGATCGCTACCCGTTCGGCCATGTCACTCACCCTCCAGGACGCAGACCAGGTTCTGTTGCAGGCACGGACCGGAGGTGGCGTGGGCCACGGCCCGGTCGGCTTCGCCCCGAGTGATGCGGCTGGCCGCCTCGCCCATGCGTTGCAGGCCGGCGGCCATGACCACGTTGGCGGCCAGCGCACCCCCGGACGGATTGATCACGGTGTCGTCGCCCAGGCCCAGGGCCCGACGCAAGATGATCTCCTGGTGGGTGAACGGGGCGTGCAGCTCGGCGATGTCGATCTTGCCGTCGGCCACCCCGGCGTTGGCCGCCGCCAGCTCGGTGGAGACCGAGCGGGTCAGGTCGCGCAGGCCCAGGGCGTGGGGCTCGATGCGGTGGTCGATGCCGCGGATCCAAGCCGGGCGATCGCACAGCTCGCGAGCCTTGTCGCCGGCGGCCAGCACCAGCGCGCCGCCGCCGTCGGTCACCGGCGGGCAGTCGTGCACCCGCAACGGATCCACGAACATGGGCTCGGCCAGCAGGGCCTCGGGATCGGCGCTGGTCGTCAGCTGGGCCTCGGGCACCGAGGCTGCCGCCCGGCGGCTACGGGCGGCCACCTCGGCCATCTCGGCCTGGGTGGTGACGCCGGCGTCGAGGCAGGCCTGGGCCTGCAGGGCGGCCAGGGACACCGAGTCGGGCCACAGCGGAGCCAGGTAGTAGGGGTCGAGCTGGCGGGTCAGCACCCGACGGATGTCGCCGGGCGACGACTTGCCGTATGAGTAGATGAGGGCGGTGTCGACGGTGCCCGCCTGCATCTTCACCCAGGCCTCGTACAGCGCCCAGGCCCCGTCCATGTCCACGTGGGACTCAGAGATCGGCGGCCACGGACCGACGCTGTCGAGGGTCATGACGAACGAGAAGGCCTGGCCGGCCAGGTAGTCGGAGCTGCCCGAGCACACGAAGTCGAGCTGGTCGTGGGCCAGCCCGGCCTGGTCGAGTGCCTGGCCCACGATGGGCATCAGCATCTCGACCTCGTTGCGGGCCTCTTCGCGCCGCACCAGCGGCGTCTGGGCGAATGCGATGATGGCGACGTCGCGGATCAGACGTTGTCCTTGTAGGTCTCGTAGTCGGCGTCGGGTTCGCCGGTGGGCCGGAAGTAGCGGATGCTCTCGAGCGTGGGGGCCAGCTCGTCGTCGGGCACCCACACGGCCTCGACCCGTAGTCCCATGTGGACGTCCGCCGCCGCGGTCTCCTGGATCAGGTGCATGATCGGGATGTCGGAGTCGTCGAGCAGGATGAGGGCGCTGACGTAGGGCAGCTCCATGGCCTGGCCGTAGAACTGCACGTTGACCACGCAGAAGGTGGTCACCGTCCCTACGTGGGGCAGCTCCACGATCTCCTCGGTGGGCACGCCGTCGGTCGGGCACGCCCCCCGAGCCGGCACGTAGACCAGACCGCACTTGGGGCAGCGCTGGCCCAGGATCTGCTTCTTGGCCAGCCCCCGCAGGAACTTGGAGGTGGCCACTCCGGCGGTGAAGGTGTAGTCGAGGCGGGCGGGTGTGCGGATCGATCGCACCGGCTCCACGCCCACCAGGCGCTCGGGCAGGACGATGTCGGTCACGACCCACCTCCGCCCGAGGCGTCGCCGACCGGCTCGAAGCACTCGATGTCGGTGATGCTGCCCTCGCGCTCGGAGCGCCAGCGGACCTTGACCCGCATCCCGGTGGCCATGGCCTCGGGCGATCCGGCATCGACGGCGTGGAGCATCCCCGTGTCGGTCCCGTCCAGCTTCACCAAGGCCCAGGCGAAGGGGCGGTCGAGTGGCTGGGTGTCGAGGGGCTGGCGCATCCACGCCCAGGTGAGCACCTCGCCCTGGTCGCCCACCTCCACCAGCTCGGTGAGCGGCGCGGCCGTGACCGGGTCGTACTCGGGCGGCGGCATCAGCACCCGGCCGTCGCTGCCCTTGATACCGATCATCACGCCTTCACGCAGGCCGGTCATGAACGCCCCGATCACCGGACCGGTCGTCCGGGTGAACGGGTACTCGATGATGTTTGGCGCCGAGAGCACCTCGGCGTCGGGGGTCGAGCTCAACAGCCCTCCTCAGAACTCGATGACGCTGCGGATCGTCTCGCCCCGCAGCATCTTGGCGATGGCGTCGTTCACGTCGTCGATCTTGATCCGCTGCGTGATCATCCCGTCGAGGTCGAGACGACCCGTCTTCCAGAGGCGCAGCAGGCGGTTGAAGTCCGAGCGCACGTCGGCCGAGCCGTAGTACGAGCCGTGGATCGTCTTCTCGTTGAAGAACAGCTCGAACATGTTGAACTCGACCAGCTTGTCGAACCCGCCCACCCCGACCACGGTGACCACGCCGCCGCGGCGGGCGGCGTCGTAGGCAGCCCGGACGGTCTGGGGGAACCCGATGGCCTCGAAGGCGAAGTCGAAGCCCCCGGCCGCGCCGGTGACCTCACCCTGGAGGGCGGCCAGGTCGTCGGGCTTGACCCCGTGGGTGGCCCCGAAGCGCTTGGCCGTCTCCAGCTTCTCGTCGTTCAGGTCGACGGCGACGATGACCGAGGCGCCGGCGATGCGACAGCCCTGGATGACGCTGATGCCGACCCCTCCGCAGCCGATGACCACACAGGTCGAGCCGGGGGTGACCTTGGCGGTGTTGATGGCGGCACCCACGCCGGTGGTGACCCCGCAGCCGATGAGCGAGGCGATGTCGAAGGGCACGTCGTCGTCGATCTTGATGGCCCCTTCCTGCGGGACCACGAGCGACTCGGCGAAGGTGCCGAAACCGGCCATGCCGAACAGGTCGGTGTCGCCCTCCTTGAACCGGGGCATGCCGGCCACCGTGAACTGGATCATGACGCACAGGTGCGGCTGCTTCTGATCCACACAGGCCACGCAGCGCCCGCACGGCGGCGACCAGGCGATGATCACGTGATCGCCTACGGCCAGGGTGGTGACGCCGGCACCGACCTCGGTGACCACGCCCGCGCCCTCGTGCCCGGGGACGAAGGGCACGCCCTGAGGGAGGCTCCCGTTCATGGCGTGGACGTCGGAGTGGCAGACGCCGGTGGCCTTGATCTCGACACGCACATCGGTATCGCCCAGGGGAGCCGACTCGATGTCATCGACGATCTCCAGAAGCTCGTCACCGGTGTTGCGTAGGACGGCTGCGCGCATGGTTTCCCCCTGCATCGGACGGACGGGTCGAACGGACGGAACGGCCTGGGCCCGCGGCCGTCGGCGATGGCCGATCGGGCGGACTAGGTTTGGACACTACTGCAACACGTTCTACTTCGCGCCAGCCGACGGGCCCCAAACCGGCGGGTGCGCGACCGCATCCGGGGGGCCAGATGAAGAGGTGCAACCGATGACCGAGCTCGGCTTCTGGAAGATGGCCCAGGCCGATCCCGACCGCATCGCGCTGATCGCGCCGGACGGGTCCCCCCACAGCGCAGGCGAGGTCCTGGCCGCGGCCAACCAGGTCAGCCACGGCCTACGGGCCCTGGGCTGCGAGGTGGGCGACACCGTGGCCTGCGTCGTCCCCAACGGGCTCGAGATGCTCGAGTTCTACCTGGGCGCCACCCAGATCGGCCTCTACATCACCCCGATCAACCACCACCTGGTCGGGCCCGAGATCGCCTACATCGTCAACGACAGCGATGCCAAGGTGCTGCTGGGCCACGAGCGCTTCGCGGCCGAGCTGGAGAAGGCCGCGGCCGAGATCGACGGTGGCCGCCGAACACCGCTTCGCCATCGGGTCGGTGGACGGCTTCAGGCCTTTCGCCGAGCTGCTGGCCGGCCAACCCACCACGGCCCCCGACCGAGCGCATCGCCGGTGCCCCCATGCACTACACGTCCGGTACCACCGGCCGGCCCAAGGGGGTCAAGCGAGGGTTGGTGGACATCGACCCCGACGTGCTGGGTGAGCTCTACAGCGGGTTCCAGGGGATGTTCGGTGTGCAGCCGCTCGACGGCCACGTCCACATCACCGGGTCGCCGCTGTACCACACGGCCGTGCTGATGTGGACAGCCAACGCCCTGCACATGGGCCACCCGGTCGTGCTCATGGACAAGTGGTCGCCCGAATCCATGTTGGCGTTGATCGACGAGCACCGGGTGACCACCAGCCACATGGTGCCGACGCAGTTCCACCGCCTGCTGGCCCTGCCCGAGGAGGTCCGCTCGTCCTACGACGTGTCCTCGCTGCGGTGCATGGTGCATGCCGCCGCCCCCTGCCCGCCGGAGATCAAGCGACGCATGATCGAGTGGTGGGGCGACGCCATCATGGAGTACTACGCGGCCACCGAGGGTGGGGGCACCATCGTCGGGGCCCAGGAGTGGCTGACCAAGCCGGGCACGGTGGGCAAGGCCTGGCCCGGGTCGGAGATCCGCATCCTCGATGACGACAACCAGCAGCTGCCGACGGGTACCGAGGGCACGGTGTTCATGAGCCTGGCCCTGGCCAACTTCGAGTACAAGGGCGATGCCAAGAAGACCGAGGACAACCGCGCCGATGGCTTCTTCACCGTGGGCGACTGGGGGCTGTTGGACGAGGACGACTACCTGTTCCTCAAGGACCGCAAGTCCGACATGATCATCTCGGGCGGCGTGAACATCTACCCGGCCGAGATCGAGGGGACGCTGCTCACGTTCCCCAAGATCGGGGACGTGGCGGTGTTCGGCATCCCCAACGAGGATTGGGGCGAGGAGATCAAAGCGGTGGTGCAGCCGGCGGAGGGTGTGGAGCCCGACGACGCGCTGCGCGAGGAGATCCTCGAGTTCTGCCGCGAGAACCTGGCCAGCTACAAGCGCCCCAAGTCCCTCGACTTCACGCCTGAGCTCCCCCGCGATCCGAGCGGCAAGCTCTACAAGCGCAAGCTCCGCGACCCCTACTGGGCCGGCCGCGACGCCCGTATCTGACGTTCGGAGCGCCAGAGGACCGGGGCGCCCGCGCGCCGCCAGATCGTGCAGGCACCCACCGCCACGGTGGGTAGCTGCACGATCCAGGGTCACGCGGCCTGCTGGCGGCCGATGGCGAGCAGCACGTCGAGCGCGTAGGTCGGGGTGCGCTTCAGCTGGCGGAAGGAGAAGCGGGTCACCTCGTAGCCGTGCGATTGCGCCATGTGGTCTCGCCAACGGTCGCGCTCGAAATCTCGTTCGCGCGTGTGCCAGCGGCGCCCGTCCGCCTCGACGATGCGTCTCCAGGCCGGGATGAAGGCATCCACCCGGAACGGTTCGACCGGCCACCAGGGGAAGCCGGCCTGCGCCACGTGGGGCGGGAACCGGGGATCGCTCAGCACTCGGATCAGGGCTCGCTCCAGCTCGCTCGATGCCGGCACCCGACCCCGAAGGCGGTCGGCCAGCACCTCACCCACCAGGCCGATTCCGCGGCAGCGATCACCGACGAGTGAGTCGTACTCCGCCTCGATCTCATCGAGGCGGAGCATCCGACCAACGAGGACGTCGTCGAACATCGCCTCGTAAGCCGATGGCGGCACGTGGGCGGCCAGGTCGATGAGCGTCCGAGCGCGAGTGGTGACCCGGATCCCGTCGACCGTTGCCGCCGGCGTGCGACGCCGCCGATGCACGGTGGCCAGAGGGCTCCGATTCGACGCGTCCGGGCCGGTGGTGACATCGATGCCACCGGGCGCAGGCCGGGGAACTCGTGCAGGACGGCGGCAGCGCGATGTGAGACGGCGGAGCCGGGCACGCGGAGCTCAGCGGCCTTGACCTGGCGCTTCCACGTGAACGGGTGGGCGGCCAGGGCATACAGACCCGGCGCCATGCGGAGCCAGGATCCCGATGCCAGGCGCCGGTCGATCATGCGCGCACTGAAGCCGAGGGCACTGACCTGCTGGCGCCGGAACACCCCGTGCTGTCGCCTGGCCAGCCGCTCCACGGCCCGTTCCAACTCGCTCACCGCCATCCCACCATCCTGTCGGCCGGGTGTGACAGCGTCCCGGTCCGGTCGACGAGCCGACACATCGTGCAGGCACCCACCGCCACGGTGGGTAGCTGCACGATCTGCGGGGGTCGGTCGGGCGCGGGCGGTCCGGCGGGCGGGGCTGGCGGGCTAGCAGAGCGCGCCGGGGTCGCGCTCGGGACGGCCGCGACTCGGTCAGGCGTCGAGGGCGGTGCGGTGGCGCTCGATGTCCTCGTAGAGGGCGTTGATGTCGGCCACCGGTGGCAGCTCGACCCGCTCACCGGAGTTGAGCTCGAGCTCGAGGTTCCAGAAGCCCGGGATCACGTCGGTGGCCAGGATGCGGTACCAGGAGATGTCGCGCCGGTGAGGCCAGGTCTTCTGGACGCGGAGGCCCTTGTCGCTCACGACCAGCACGGCCCCGACCACGGTTCGGATGGCCAGCACCGAGGTGATCAGCCCGACCAGGGTGACGAAGCGCCACCACAGCGTCAGCTGCGAGTCGAGCACCCCGGACAGGAAGAACAACCCGATCAGCGAGAGCAGGGTCACCTTGATCACCCGACGGCGACGAGTCATCCGCCACCGGTATTTCGTGGTTGCCACGTGGCCATTGTCGCAGGATCTGACCGCGATGCCACACCGGGCACCATCTGGCTCGCGGCCGGGCCGGCCGCTCAGGCCGGGCGGCGACCCCAGGCGCTGATGGTCAGGGGTCCCAGCACGGCGAAGCTCGGGTCCCGGGCCTGGGCCAAGGCCTCGGTCACCAGGCCAGCGTCCAGACGGCCATCGGCCACCAGGGCCGACGCGGACCGCTCCAGGGCCAGCACGTACCATTCGGCCGACGGCGTGGCCCCGTGCATCGTCACCACCTTGCCCCGGGACTCGACCGCTTCCAGCCCCGCCGCGCCCAGCGCGCCCAGCATCCGTCGCCCCCAGTAGCCGTCGTAGCCGTAGGCATCCACCGACGACGCCAGCACCGTCCGCGACAGCGTGGCGAAGGGCTCGGGCAGCTCCTGGTGCTCGAACACCAGCCAGTCCACGTCCTCGATCACCACCCACCCGCCGGGTCGGGTGGCCGCCACCATGTGGGCCAGCGCCTGGGTTCGTCGCGACAGGTGCTGGAGCACGCCCCGAGCATGAGCCAGGTCGAAGCGCGCCGGCGGGAGCGGATCGGTCACGATGTCGTGACGCCGCACCTCCACGTGGGGAGCCTGATCTCCCACGAACTGCAGATCGACGTCGGTGGCCAGCACCCCACCGTCAGGTCCCACCTGCTCACCCAGCCATCGGGCCAGGTCCCCGCCGCCAGCGCCCACCTCCAGGACCTGCCAGCCCGCGGCCAACCCCAGGCGAGACAGCAGTCGGGCCGATCCCGCGTCGAAACCGGCCGACAGATGACCGTGGCGGACCGCCTCCATGGCCGCGTCGGCCTCGTCGGCCGGACGCGCATATCCGCTCAACCTACGTTGCCCTCCGGTCGGCGGGGCCTCCCTGCGGGCGGGCTTCGCCCATCCGGGTTGTGAACGACGAGCGGCTCCGCTTCCGCTCCGCCGCCTGAGCGCGAATCACCGCGCCAGGTCCCGCCAGGGCACGTCCTTGTCGGCACGGGGCTCCGCCGGCAAGCCCAGCGCCCGCTCCCCGATCATGTTGCGGTGGACCTCGTTGGTGCCCCCACCGATGCGGGAGCCGAACTGGCCCATCACCTGCATCTGCCAGAAGCCGTCCTGCGGGGCGTCGGATCCGGCCAGCATCCCGGCGGCGCCCTCCAGTTCCACGGCCAGCTCGACGCGACGCGACAGCGCCGCAGTGAACGCGTTCTTGAGCACCGAGGGATCCGGCGGCGTGCCCCGCTTGTGCATCACCGCCGTCTGCATCCGCCAGCCCAGGAAGGTCAGGATGCGCTCGCGGGTGTACACGTCGGCCAGGCGCTGGCGGATGAGGGGCTCGTCGGTGCGCCCACAGGCCCGGGCCAGGGCGATGACCGCCTCGAAGGTGCTGGTCTGGCCCGACCCGCCGATCATGCCCGACTCGCTGGCCATCACCGTGCGGGTCACGGGCCAGCCCCCGTGGACCTCGCCGACCACGTTCTCGTGAGGGATGCGTACGTCGGTGAAGAACACCTCGTTGAAGTGCGACAGCCCGGTGGCCTGCACCAGGGGCCGCACCTCGATGCCGGGCGTGCGCATGTCCACGATGAAGAAGGTGATGCCCTTGTGCTTGGGGGCGTCGGGATCGGTACGGGCGATGAGGATGCCGAAGTCGGCGTGGTGGGCCTCGGAGGTCCACACCTTCTGGCCGTTCACCACCCACTCGTCGCCGTCCCGCACCGCCCGGGTGCCCAGGGCAGCCAGGTCGCTGCCGGCACCGGGCTCGCTGAAGAGCTGGCACCACACCTCGTCGCCCCGCAGCAGCGGACCCAGGTACCGCCGTTGCTGGTCGGGTGAGCCGTGGCGCATCAGGGGCGGCCCCACCAGCTGCTGGGAGGCGCCGATGAAACCGGTGGTCACGTCGAAGGCCCGCGCCTCCTGGTTGAAGATGATGCTGTCGCTGGGGGTGCCACCGCGACCGCCGAAGGCCTTGGGCCAGGCGATGCCGGCCCAGCCGTTGTCGAACAGGGTGGCCTGCCAGGCCTTGGTCCGACGCAGGTACTCGGCCTGCACCCCGGGATCGGTGGCCACCGCGCCTCGCGACCAATCGGCGTCGGTCCCGGTCTTGGGCTGGGCATGAGCCTCGAGGAAGGCCACGGCCTCGGCCCGGAAGGCCGCCTCTTCGGGGCTCTCGTCGAAATCCACGTCATCGGCTCCTGAACGGCGGCGGGTCCCACCGGGCGGCCATTCTAGAACGAGTTCCTGTTCGACTCGTCCGGCGGTCGCCCGGGGTCGCGCCCCGACGGATGGGATGGGCGAGGCATACTGCCCGGCATCCAGTCCTCGAGCTCACGCCTCTCCCGGTCGGCGGCGGGCGCGATGCTGGCGGCGGCCCTGGGCCTGTCGCTGGTGGTCGCAGCCTGCGGGTCGACGGCCCGCTCGGGGCGATCCGCGTCCACCGTTGGCGCCAGTGCCACCACCCAGATCCCACCAGTGGCCCCGCCCGCATTCAGCGACCCCAGCCAGCCCATCCGCGTCCCGCTCGGATCCTCGTTCGAGCTCGTGCTGCCGGCCGATCCCCGCGGCGGGCTGAGCTGGCAGGCGGTGGCGCCCCCCAACCCGGTCGTCCTCCTGTCCATCGGCAGCTCCTTCCGGCCCCTGCCGCCGACGACGACCACCACCTCCACCACCGCGCCGCCCACCACCGCCACCACGGTGCCCCCGACCACGGCTGCGCCCACCACCACCCTTCGACGGGCGGGCCAGACCACCACGACCGCGACCACGGCCCCGTCCCCCTCCACCACCACCACGACCACCTTCCCGCCCGGTGCCACCGCCCAGCAGGTGCTGCTCTACGGTGCCCGGGGACCGGGGATCACCGCCCTGATCTTGCGCTACTCGCGTCCGGGCGCGGGCTCGGCCGTCATCGACACGGTGACCTTCACCATCACCGTGTTCGACCCGACCTCGACCACCCCCTAGGCGCGAAGGCCACTCAACGGCGATGTCGACGCCGGCGGTCGTGGTCCAGCTCGAACCCGGGGGCCACGCCCTCGTCCAGATCGAGCGGTTCCAACATCAGGTCGATGGCCGTCCACAGCGTGCGGGAGAACGGGAAGAAGGCCAGGGGTACGAGGACCGCGGCCGCCACCCCGGCTACCCCCAGCGCCAGCATGGGCGGGGTGGGATAGGTGGCGGCGACGCCCACCACCAGGACCAACACGATGGCGGCCTGGCCCAGGCAGATGTTGAGGAACCACGAGCCCAGCCACTGCCCGTCTCGCGGTGGAAGTGCAGCCCGCACCCGGGGCAATCGGTGGCCATCGTGATCCAGTGGCGGAAGAGGTGGCCCTGGTTGCAGACCGGGCAGTGCTTGCACAGACCCCGTCGCATCAACACCCCGGGCGACATGACCACCTGCTCAGTGTGGCAGCGTCAGCTGGTGGCGGCCACCAGTTCGGCCAGAGTGTCGGACCAGTCGTCGCGGGTGCCGAACGACGCCTCGAGCACGTAGGCCCGCTTCAGCATGAGGTGGGCGTCGATCTCCCAGGTGTAGCCCATGCCGCCGTGTACCTGGATGCAGGTCTTGGCGTTGCCCAGGGCCGCCTCGCCGGCGGTGACCTTGGCCGACGCCACGGCGCGTGTCACCGATCCCACCTCCGGGTCGTCGAGGGTGACCCCGGCCGCGTAGACGGCGCTGCGGGCCAGCTCCGAGCGCACGAACATGTCCGCCATGAGGTGCTTGAGGGCCTGGAAGGCGCCGACCGGTCGACCGAACTGGTGGCGCTCCTTGGCGTAGGCCACGGCCAGGTCGATGCTGGCCTCGGCGATCCCGAGCTGCAAGGCCGCCGCCAGGGCCGCGCCGGCGACGCGCAACGACGATGCGTCGGCCGCGTCGCCCAGACGGTCTCCCTGGGGCAGCCGCCCGGTCAGGCGAGCCACCGGCGTGAGGGGGTCGAGCAGGTTGCTCACCGGCTCGATGACCAGCTCCGACGCCTCGACCGCCCAGATCCCGTCGTCGTCGAGGACGGCCAGCAGGTCGAGCGCGTCCGGGTGCTCCACCACCCCGCTGGCATCGTGTCGCTCGATCCCTCCGATGACCCGACCTCCCGGTGGCCGCTCCCGTCGACCCGGTCGGCCAGCAGGTGGGTCCACACCAGCGGACCGGGCACCAGGGCACGGCCCAGCTCCTCGAAGGCCAGGACGGTGTCGGCCCAACCGAGTCCGGCGCCGCCGTCGGCCTCGGCGGCGCGCAGCGAGAACAACCCCAGGTCGGCCAGCTCCTGCCAGCGACCAGGGTCGACCCCGCCCACCTCGGCCAGGCCGCGCACCACCGAGATGGGGAACCGCCCGGTGCAGAAGCTGCGCACCCCCTCCTGGAGCGCGACCTGATCCTCCGAGAGCTCGAAATCCACGACGACCTACTCCCTGGGCAGGCCGAGGATGCGCTCGGCCACGATGTTGCGCTGGATCTGGCTGGTGCCGGCGGCGATGGTGAACGAGGTGGACGCGCAGGCGCTCCTCTACGAATCGACCTGACGGCCAGTCCCCCAGGTCCTGACGGGACATGCCGCCGCGCTCGAGGATGCGCATGGCCAGATCGGTGATGCGTTGGAAGAGCTCCGAGTAGGCCACCTTCACCACCGAGCCGCCCGGGCCGGGGACGCCGGTACGGGCGGCCTGGGACAGGTTGCGCTTGGTCATGGCCCACAGGGCGTCCATCTCGGCCTGCAGGTGACCTACCTCGCGGCGCAGGGCCACGTCGTCCCAGGCCGTGCCCGACCGACGGGTGACCTTGCGGGCCAGGACGACCAACTCGGACAGCAACCGGTCGGTCTCGACCAGATCGGACACGAACCCCAGGCCCCGTTCGAACCCGAAGGTGACCATGGCCACCCGCCAGCCGTCGTTCTCCAGGCCCACCCGGTTGGCCACCGGAACCCGTGCCTCGTCGAAGAAGACCTCGCTGAACTCGGAGCTGCCCACGATGGTCTCGATGGGACGGATCTCGATGCCCGGGGTGTCCATCGGGAACATCACCCAGGTGATGCCCTTGTGCTTGGGCGCCTCGGGATCGGTGCGGATCAGCAGCTCACACCAGTCGGCCACCTGGGCGAAGCTGGTCCAGATCTTCTCGCCGGTGATCACGTACTCGTCGCCGTCGCGCACGCCGCGACACGACAACGACGCCAGGTCGCTGCCCGCGTCGGCCTCGCTGAAGCCCTGGCACCAGACCTCGTCGCCGCGCAGGATGGCGGGCAGGTGCTCGGCCCGCTGAGCGGCGCTGGCCTCGGCCATGATGGTCGGCCCGGCGTGCAGCGTGCCCACGAAGTTCACGCCCACATAGGGCGCCTCGGCCCGGGTCGTCTCCTCCAGGTAGATGAGCTGCTCGACCAGGGTGGCCCCGCGCCCGCCGTACTCGGTGGGCCAGCTGATACCGGCGTAGCCGGCCTCGAACAGCCGACGCTGCCAGTCGGTGTCCCAGGCCCGGCGCGCCGGCCAGTCGTCGGGGTCGGGCTGGTCGGCCACGGTGGGCAGCACGTCACCCAACCAGTCGCGCAGCTCCCGCCGGAAACGCTCGTCCGACTCGGAGTACCGAAGATCCACCTGTCAGCCCTTCTCCGAGGTGGCCCGGTCCCGCAGCTCGTACTTGAGCACCTTGCCCGAGGCGTTCAGGGGCAGCGCGTCGACCACCTCGACCCGGCGGGGGGCCTTGTAGTTGGCCATGCGCTCGCGACTCCAGGCGATCAGCTCGTCGGGGTCGATGGTCGACCCCGGGGCGGGGCACGACGAAGGCCATGCCCACCTCGCCCATGCGCTCGTCGGGGATCGCCGATCACCGCCACCTGGGCGATGGACTCGTTGGCCAGCATCAGGTTCTCGATCTCGGCCGGGTAGGCGTTGAACCCGCCCGACGATGAACATGTCCTTGGTTCGGTCGGTGATGCGCACGTACCCGGCGTCGTCCATCTCCGCGATGTCGCCGGTGTGCAGCCAGCCGTCGTCGTCGATGGTGGCCGCCGTCTCGGATTCGTCGTCCAGGTAGCCCCGCATGACGGCGTAGCCCCGGATGACCAGCTCGCCCGGCTCGCCCCGCGGCACCTCGCACACCCTCGGGGTCGACGCAGCGGACCTCGAGCTCGGGGATGGCCCGTCCCGAGGTGGTGGCGATGGTCTCGGGATCGTCGTCGTAGCGGCACATGGTGGCGATCCCGCACGACTCGGTCAGTCCGTACCCGGTGATGATGTTCTCGAACCCGAGCTCGCGGCGCATGCGCAGGATCAACTCGACCGGGATGGCTGCCGCGCCCGTCACGGCCAGGCGCAGCGAGGAGAGATCGAAGCTGGCGAAGTCCGGGTGGTTGAGGATCGTCTGGTAGAGGGTCGGGGCACCCGGCAGCATGGTGATGCGCTCGCGTGCGACCCGCTGCCATCACCTCGGGCACGTCCAGGACGAGTTGGGGGTGGATGGACGCCCCCATCATCAAGGCGGCCAGGATGCCGGCCTTGTAGCCGAAGGCGTGGAAGAACGGGTTGACGATCAGGTAGCGGTCGCCCTCGCGCAAGCCCGACCACCTCGGCCCAGTCCCGGAAGGCCCGGAGGTTCTGGCCGTGCGCGGTCATGACCCCCTTGGGGCGCCCGGTCGTCCCCGAGGTGAAGAGGATGTCGGACAGGTCGCCGGGATCGACCGCCAGGGCCCTGGACTCGACCACCTGCGGACGGGGATCTCGTCGCCGCTGCGCAGGAAGTCCGACCAGGGCTGACAGCCGTCGGGTACGTCGCCCCGCAGCACGACGATGCGCTCCAACGCCGCCAGGTCGGCCACCGGGCGATCCCGGCCCGGCCCGCCGAGCCGCCCCTCGGAGCAGGGCCACGTAGTCGGTGTCGAGGAAGTCGGTGACGGTGAACAGCAGCCGGACCCGGGCCCGGGCCGACGATGTCGGCGGCCTCGTGGCCCTTGAACCGGGTGTTCACCGGGACGAGCACCCCGCCGGCCGAGTGCAGGCCGAGCGCGGCGACGATCCACTCGCGCGATGTTGGGGGCCCAGATCGCGGCGCGGTCGCCCGGTTCCAGTCCGGCCGCCACGAACGCCCGGGCCGCCTGCTCGACCGCGGCGGCCAGATCCTCATAGCTCAGGACCATGTCCCCGTCCACCACCGCCGATCGACCGGAGAAGGCCTCGGCCGCTCGCCGCACCAGTCGGGGCGTCGTCCCCCACAGCAGATCGCCGCACGCGTGCCTTCGCCTGTCGCTCATGCGCGCAGCGTAGCCAACGCCGAACGGCGGATCTGACGCGTCGTCAGAACTGGGCCAGGCCGGTAGCCTGCCGTGCGTGACCGGCCACCCAGCCCGAGGACGCGGCCAAGGTGGCCGGCATCTTCGGGTACCTCGCCGACCGGGACTTCCGTGGCTACAGCCCGCCTGTACGAGTACCTGGCCCGCCACATCGCGGCCGACCAGGCCATCCCCGCCCTCATCACCGGCGCCTCTCGTCGCAGCCACGCGCCGATCCTGTTCTTCGCCTGCGTCCATGACCTGGTGCTCCGCGACCCGAGGCTCGACCTGGCCCGGGCCTACCAGTCCGTGGCCGACGGCGCCGACCCCGATGCGATCGAGCTGTGGCCGCGCCTGGTGGCCCTGGTGGCCGACCGCCACGACGAGATCGACACGATGCTGCGCACCCGGGAGATCCAGACGAACGAGGTGGGTCGCTCATCGGCCGTGGTGGCGGCGCTGACCCTGCTGGGTGAGCGGTTCCGCCAGCCCGTTGGCCCTCATCGAGCTGGGCGCCAGTGCGGGACTCAACCTGCTGGCCGACCGGTACCTGATCACCTACATCGCCGGTGATGGTCGGGTGGTGGTCGGACCCGAAGGGTCCCCGGTGCGGCTGGCCTGTGAGGTGCACGGCACCCGGCGTCCACCGCTGCCCGACGCCGAGGACGACCAGGCGCCGCCACCGGCGGTGATCGGCTCCCGCCTGGGAGTGGACCGCAACCCGGTCGACGTGGCCGATCCCGACGCGGTGCGGTGGCTCCAGGCCTGTGTGTGGCCCGACCTGGGGGACCGTCGGGCCCGACTGGACGCGGCGGTGGCCCTGGCCATCGAGGATCCGCCGGAGCTGTGGGCCGGTGACGCCGTCGACCTCATCGAGCAGGCCGTGGCCACCGCCGGACCCGACCAGGTCCCCTGCGTGATCTCCACCTGGATGCTGGCCTACCTCAGCCGCGAGCGCCGCATCGAGCTGCACCACCGCATGGACCAGCTCGGCCACGGTCGCCGTCTGGCCTGGATCACCGCCGAGTACGAGGCCAACGTGCCGTGGCTGGGGACGGCTGGGCGTCGGGCCGCCCTCGACGCCGGCCAACTCCCCACCCGCCTCGGACTCGAGCTGTGGGACCACGGGCCCGGCCAGACCCTGTCACTGGCCTGGATGCACGCCCACGGCCAGTGGCTGGAGTGGCTCGAAGACCCCTCGGGGTCGTGACGGGTCGACCCGATGGGGTCGTGATCGGTCCGGGCATCCACCGACGGGCGCACCGGAATTCGTAGCCTCGGACCGGTCGGCGTGCGACCTGGCTCAACCACGGGTCGTCGCGGCCGATAGTCCTCTGCAGATCAGCACGATCGACATCGGCCGCAACCCGCTCAACGAGGAGACGGTTCCCGCCATGACCGACCGCACGACCGACCGAGCCACACCGGACGGGTCCCCAGATCCGGCGGCCGGCCCCCTGGCCTGCGCCTACTCGCCTCGGTGGTTGAGCGGGCCCAGCTCGTACCAGGGTCTCGTGGCCACGTTCGCGCCGGACCCCGACGACGACACCGCCACGGACGTCGCGACCCCGGGATCGTCCGCCTAGGCTCGTCGCCATGAGCCCGTACACCCTGCGACGTCAGGCGGCGCGGGTGGTGCTGTTGAACGATGCCCTCCAGGTGCTCCTGCTGTCGGCCTCCGATCCGGCCGACCGGGCCAAGGGGAGCTGGTGGGAGATCCCCGGTGGCGGCATCGACGGGGGCGAGTCCAGCGAGGAAGCCGCCCGCCGCGAGCTGTACGAGGAGACGGGCATCACCCAGGCCCGGATCGGCCCGTGCGTGTGGACCCAGCACTCGGTGTTCGACTTCGCCGGCCTGCACTTCGACCAGCACGAGTGGGTGCATCTGGCCTGGTGCGACGAGGCCCACGAGGTGCGCCCGGCCCGACTCGAGATGCTGGAGGCCGCCGCCTTCGACGGCCACCGCTGGTGGGACCTCGACCAGCTGCTGGCCGATCCCGCCCCGGTGCTCCCCCACCGACTCCGCGAGTTCCTGCCCGCCCTGGTGGCCGGCGACCTCCCGTCCGAACCGCTCGACATCACTCATCTGGCTTAGCCCTCTGGTCGGCGAGCCTCCCGGCGGGCCGGCTGCGCCGATCCCGGTGTCATCGGTCCAGCGGCTCTGGCCTGGCGGCCTCCGCCTTCCTGGCCCTTCGGGCGCCGGGATCAGTCGTACTGATCGAGCAGCAGGTGGGCGGCGGAGGAGAGGCGTTCGCCGGCGTCGCCGATGCCCGACCCAGCCGTTGGCCCAGGCCAGCAACGACGAGAACCAGATGAATTCGAGGGCGTCGATGACCCGCCGCTGGATCACCGGGTCGAAGTCGTCGGGGAAGGCCAGCGCCTGGATACGGCCCATGATCTCGCCCATGTCCCGCTGGCACTCGGCCACGCCTGGGTCGGGTGACGACATGGCCGTGACCAGGGCGGCGGTGAGGGCCGGCTCGCGCTCCATGGCCCGGGTGGCCCGCCTCAGGATCTCCACCATGCGCAGTCGGCCGTGGTGTCGCCGTGAGGTGGTCGCTGGGCCACCCGGCGCTCGAGATCGGTCACCCACTCGACCTGGGCCGCGGCCAGCAGGTGGTCCTTGGATGTGAAGTACCGGTAGATGGTGCCCAGCGCCACCCGTCCCTGGGCGGCCACGTCGCGCATCTGCACCGCGTCGTAACCGCCGCTGGCGGCCAGCTCGATGGCGGCCCGGATGACCCGCTCCCGCCGAGCCGCCTGGCTCCGGGTCAGCTGGTCGCCCTTGGCCACCAGCTCTACGCCCCCGGCTTCGTCGTCGACGCCCGGATCGGCTGCGGGCCGGAGTTCATCGGAGCTGGGGCCCATGAGGCGCGGAGCTTACCGGCCCACCGGGACCGGCTGGCGGTCCTGGTCGGGCATCAGTCCGGGCGATGTCGAGCCCGAGGGCATCGCGCCCGGGGGTGTCGGGCGGTGGTCGCGGGGCAACCCGAGGACCCGTTCGCCGATGATGGACCGCTGCACCTCGTTGGTGCCACCGGCGATCCCGGTCGACGGCGAGTAGAGCAACCGCCAGGTCAGGGTGGCCGAGCCCTCCGCGCCATCGTCGTCGAGCATGCCCGAGGCTCCCTGCAGCGACTTGGCCAGGGAGGCCAGCCCGGCGAAGTGCTGGGCGAAGGCCAGCTTGATCACCGATGTCTCGGGCCCCGGCGCCCGACCCTGGCTGATCGCGGTGCGGGCCCGATAGCCCAGGTAGGTGAGGATCTGCATGCGGGTGTGGGCCTCGGCCAGGGCCTGGCGGACCACCGGGTCGTCCAGCCGCCCCATCCGCCGGGCCAGGGCCACCGCCGGGCCCACATCGGCCATCGACTCGTTGGCCCCGATCATGGCCCGCTCGTTGGCCAGGGTGTGCACCGCCGCCCGCCATCCCTGGCCCACCCCGGCACGCCCGCCCAGCACGGCCGCGTCCGGGATGGCCACGTCAGTGAGGAACACCTCGCTGAAGTGCGACTCCCCGGTCATCTGGCGCAGGGGACGCACCTCGATGCCGGGTGTGGCCATGTCCACCAGGAAGTAGGTGATGCCACGGTGCTGCGGCGCGTCGGGATCGGTCCGGGCCAACAGGATGGCGAACTGGCTGGTGTCGGCGTTGGACGTCCACACCTTCTGTCCGTTCACGATCCACTGGTCGCCGTCGCGCACCGCCCGCGTGGACAGCGAGGCCAGGTCGCTGCCCGCACCCGGCTCGCTGAACAGCTGGCACCACCGCTCGTCGCCGCGCAGGGTGGCCGGGAGGTAGCGGTGCCGCTGCTCGTCGGTCCCGAACTCGAGGATGGCCGGCCCCACCATCGAGTGGGACACCGCGAAGGCTCCGGTGATGACCCCGAAGCGCGCCATCTCCTCCGCGAAGATCATCTCCTCGGAGAGGGTGCCGCCCCGGCCGTACCAGGCCGTCGGGTAGCTGATGCCGGCCCACCCGCCATCCCACAGGGTGCGCTGCCACTCGACGCTGCGCGCCATCAACCAGGACAGGTCCGCGTTGGGATCGAAGAACCCGTCGGAGAAGTCGTCGGCCGACCCTTTGGCCGGCGCGTTGGCGACCAGCCAGGCCCGGGCCTCGAGCCGGAAGGCAGCCTCCTCGGGCGAGTCGTCGATGTCCACCCCCGGACGATAACGCGTTCTAGTTCCAGGTCGGAGGTGCGTTCGGGTCCACCGGGGGCCACCATGGAGCGGTGACCGCGCCGACGCCACCCCTGGGCACCATGCTGTGGCGGGCGCTACGCCGCCACTGCCCGGTGTGCGACCAGCCACACCTGTTCCGACACTGGTTGGGAATGATCGACGACTGCCCCCGGTGCGGCCTGCACTTCGAACGAGCCTCCGGGACCTGGACCGGAGCCGTCGGGCTCAACACCGTGGTCAGCTTCGGGGCCACGCTGGGCACGGTGCTGGGGCTGTTCCTGCTCACCTATCCCGATGTCCCCATCGCCCCGATGGCCATCGCCACCGCCGTGGTGGCCGTCGTCGTGCCCATCGCGTTCCTGCCGTACTCCAAGACGATCTGGTTGGCCATCGATCTGGCCACCTCACCGTTGGAGACCGGAGAAGCAGAGATTTCCCCTACCGTTGCGCCACCTGGTGCCGATAAGAAACAACGAACAGGGTGAACCCGCCACCCTGAGGTCACGCCCACCCAGTCCGCGCCAGGCGACGCAGGCGGAGGTCTTCACACGTGAGCAAAGATTCCAAGGTTCTGATCGGTATCGGCGCCGTCGTCGTCGTCGGCCTCCTGTTGGCCCTGACCACCAGCAAGACCGTCGGTCTGGTCGTGGTCGCCCTCGGCCTCATCGGCGCCTTCGCGGCCATGCGCACCGGCGTTGGCAAGACCGAAGATCCCTTCGCCGACGCACGCACCCAGGCCGACGAGACCCAGGTCGGCAACCTCACCCCCAACCAGCCGCTCGCCCCCTGGAGCCCTGACGGCGGTCTGAACGCCTGGACGCCTCCGGTGAGCCTCACCGGCCTGCCCGACGCACCGCCGGTGCCGGCCGCTCCGGTCGACGAGCCCCTGGACGAGCCGGTCGAGGAATCGACTTCCGCCTGGTCCAACGAGTGGAACAACGACGACACCTGGCAGTCGACCACCTCGTACACCAACGGGTCATCGACCGCCCACGACACCAACCCGCTCGACGAGCTCCAGGGCCTCGACCACCTCGACCCCATCGCCGAGGTGGAGCGGATCGAGGCCCGCTCGACCGACGAGCTGGCCCCCGAGAGCCCTGCCAGCGATCAGGGATTCGGGTTCGGCAGCGCCACGCCGCGCCGCCAACGACGAGATGATCGAGCTCCACGGTCACATGGTGAACGAGGATGTTGCCGGTGCGGATGACATCATGGCCGCCAGCCAGGCAACCGAGCTCCACCTGGCCGACGGTGAGCAGACCGAACTGCAGAAGCTGCTCGCCAAGGTGCAGATACGCCTCAGCGCGTACGAGTAGAGCTCGCCGTCACCCAGGGGAGAGGGTGGGATGAGCGATCAAGGCACCTCCGGCACTGAGCGCGGCCGCCGCGGTCGACTGCGAGCCCGGGGTGCGACCTCGAGCCCTGAGCCCACAGATGGCGCCCCGCGGGACCCGCTCACTGGCCTGCCCGGGCGAGCCATCCTCCACGACTGGTTGAACCAGGCGGCAGTCTCCAGCCGGCCCGCCAGCACGCGGGTGATCCTGGCCTTCGTCGATCTCGACTCGCTGCGGGACGTGAACGACAGCTTCGGACCCGACGCCGGCGACTTCGTGCTGCGCCAGGCCGCGGAGCGACTGAGCACCCTGGGCTGGCAGGAGACGCGGATCCTGCGCTGGGGCGGCGCCGAGTTCGCCGTGGTCGTCCCTCACGTCGGCTCGGTCGACGCGCCCGATCAGATCGCCCGGGCGCTGCTCGAGACGGTCGGTGCCCCCTACGCCCTCGGTTCCCAGCAGGTCACGGTGGGCTGCCACCTGGGCCTGGCCATCGCCAGCGACTCCTACAACGACCTGGGCGAGCTCGTCCGCGACGCCCATCAGGCGCTGGTGTCGGCTCGCGAGGGCGGACCGGGCATCTACGTCATCCACGACGAGACCAAGCGCGGTCGCTACCACACCCGCATCGACGAAGCCCGCCTGTACGCGGCGCTGGAGAACCACGAGTTCCTGCTGCACTGGCAACCGATCGTGCGCGCCGCCAGCCGTGACCTGATCGGCGCCGAGGCCCTGCTGCGCTGGCAGGCGCCGGGTGCCACCAACACGGGCGTGATGTTCCCCCACGACTTCCTGCCCCTGCTCGAGAAGTCCGGCCTCATCGTGCCCGTGGGTGAATGGGTCATCGCCGAGACCTGCCGTCAGGCCGTGGCCTGGACCATCGATCATCCCGGCACCACCCCGCTGTTCGTGACCTGCAACCTGGGCGCACGTCAGCTGGCCATGCCCGGGTTCGACGACGGCGTGCTGCGCATCCTGGCCCAGTCCGGTCTCCCTCCAGACCGTTTGTGCCTCGACATCACCGAAGAGGCCATCCGCTACAACGGCAGCTCCACCTGGACGGCGCTGCGCCGGCTCAAGGACGCGGGGGTCAAGCTCGGGCTCGGCAACTTCGGCACCGGCATGGCGTCGCTGGCCGCCATGCGAGACATGCGCCTCGACCTGGTGCGCATCGACCGGCTCTTCGTGCAGGAGCTGGCGATGAGCTACGAGGACCAGGCCATCATCCGCCACATCACCAACCTGGCCCACGACCTGGGGATGATCGCCATCGTCGAGGGCATCGAGACCGAGGAGCAGGCCGCCCTGCTCTTCACACTGGGCGTGGACCTGGCCCAGGGCTTCCTGTTCGGGCGTCCGGAACCGGCGGATCAGATCGACGCCCGGCTCGATCCGGTCGACCCCACCGCCGTGTTCGGCGAGGGCGACACCGACTTCCCCCCGCCGCAGGTGGGCGGGCCGTTCCCCGGCCCCGCCCCCTCCGCCGCGCCGGTACCCGACCTGTCCCCGCCGGCACCGAGCTCCTCAGCCTGGCAGCCGCCGCCCGAATCACCACCCGACTTGCTCCCCGACCCCCCGGGCTGACTCGCCATGGTGATCCTCATCGTCGTGGTGGTGCTGGCGGCCTCTGCCGGATGGACCGCGTGGTCCCGCGTGAAGGTCCGCGACCGGGAGGCGCAGATCCCGGTGATGGCCGCGGCCAGGGGCTTGCACTTCGCCAAGGACGACCCGTTCAACTCGAAGGTCGTGGCCTTCTCCCTGTTCCAACGGGGGGACGGCTCGCGACTGGAGAACGTGGTGTGGAGCGAGTCCGACACCGGACCGGCCGGAACCCAGGCCCGTGCCTTCGACTTCGGCTGGTACCAGGTCCGCCACAACCGCAACGGCGGCACCTACGAGGAATGGCACTGGAGCACCTGCGCCCTGGCCGAGCCCGACGCCACGTTGCCCGACCTCCAGGTCCAGCGCCGCAGCATGGCGGACCGGGCGCTCGAGCTGGTGGGCGGCGATCCCATCCACTTCGAGTCCGAGGAGTTCAACGAGACCTTCCACGTCAGTTGCGAGGACCGTCGATTCGCCTCGGCGCTCATCGACCCGCAGATGATGCAGTTCCTGCTCCGGACCAAAGGCCTGGTCAGCTTCGCCACCAAGGGCCGGTTCGTGCTGGCCACGGCGCCACAGGTGGCGCCCGACGAGATGCCCATCCTCCTGGGCCTGGTCGGCGAGTTCGCCCACCGCATCCCCCCGGCCGTGTGGGAGCTCTACCCCAAGGTCGCCCCCGACAGCTCCGGCTCCGCGGCCGACGGCGGATGGAAGGTGGGCACCGCGGCGCAGGCCGATCCCGCCGACGCCTGGGACCCGACCCCGGGCGTCGACTACGACCTGGACGGCCACCCCGTCCACGGCGAGGTCGAGGATCCGTGGCACGACCATCCGCTGCGGCCCCACGACCCCCGACCGCCGGATCGCATCGAGTGAGCACGGCCCCGTAGCCTTCGCGGCGTGCGACACGCCGAGGTGGCCATCGTGGGGGCCGGCCCCGCCGGGACGGCGGCCGCCATCACCCTGGCCCGGGCCGGGGTCGAGGTGACCTTGGTCGACAAGGCGAACTTCCCCCGCGACAAGTTCTGCGGCGACGGCCTGACCGCCGATGCCCTGCGACGGCTCGAAGCCCTCGGGGTGGGACCTGCCCAGGTGACGTCGTGGTTCGACGTCGACGAGGTGCGGATCCGCTCGCCCCGCGGCCGGGTCACGACCTACCCCCTCCCTTCCGACGGGGGTCGCTACGCGTCGGTGGCCCGTCGGATGGACCTGGACGCGGCCCTGGTGGACCGGGCCCGCGACGCCGGCGCCCAGGTGGTCGAGGGGGCCACCCTGGTCCGCGCTTGCCCCCACGCCGCCGGGGTCGAGCTGGGCTTCACCCGTTCCGACCAGCCGGTCCTCGAGCTCGAGGCGCGCCACGTGATCGGGGCCGACGGCATGTGGTCGCCGCTGCGCAAGCTGCTCGGCGTGGACGTGGCGGGCTACCGCGGCGAGTGGCACGCCTTCCGCCAGTACTGGCACGGGGTCACCGGGCCGGCCGCCGACCAGCTGTGGGTGCTGTTCGAGCCCGACCTGCTGCCCGGCTACCTGTGGACCTTCCCCGTGGCCGGGGGTGTGGCGAACGTGGGGTTCGGCATCCGCCGAGGGGGCCGGGTGAGCACCCACCAGATGGCGGCCCGCTGGCCCGAGCTGTTGGACCGACCCCATGTGCGCGCGTTGCTGGGTCCTGGGGCCGAGCCCGAGTCGCCGCACCGGGCGTGGCCCATCCCCGCCGCCCTCGACGCCCGCGTCCTGGTGGACGGACGCGTGCTGTTCGTGGGCGACGCCGCCGGCGCCACCGACCCCATGAGCGGCGAGGGCATCGGCCAGGCCCTGGCCACCGGGACCTGGGCCGCTGACGCCATCGTGGCGGGCGCCGCCCAGGGAGGGGATGCGGCCTGGGTGGGCCAGCGGTACCAGGAGTCGGTGCGGACGCATCTCGCGCTCGACCATCGCTTCGCCGGCGCCCTGAGCGGGGTGCTGGCCTCTCCGTGGCTCGCCTCGGCCGTGCTGGGCACGACGGCTCTGAACGACTGGACCCGGCGGAACTTCGCCCGATGGCTGTTCGAGGACTACCCCCGGGCCATCCTGGCCACCCCCCGTCGCTGGCACCGGGGCATGCTGAGCGGTGCCGGCGCCTACCGACATGCCTAGACGCCGTCGCCATCACCGGAGGAGATTGCCGTGTCCCTGACCCACCTCCCATCAGACACCCACGCCGCGGAGGTGGGCGCGGCCCTCGAGCGCGACGGCGCCGTGATCGTCGACTCGCTCGCCCCTGCCGGGCTCATGGACCGGGTGGCCGCCCAGCTCGAGGCGCACCTGGCCGTCACCCCGTTCGGCCCCGACGACTTCTCCGGGCGCAACACCCGACGGTGCGGTGGGCTCATCGCCCGGGTGCCCGCCAGCCGCGAGCTGGTGATGCACCCGGTGGCCCTGGGGGCGGCGGGCGCCCTGCTGGCGGACTCCACCAACTTCCAGCTGCACCTGACCCAGGCCATCGCCATCGGTCCCGGCGAACCCGCCCAGGGCATCCATCGCGACCAGTGGGCCTTCGACTTCTTCCCGTTCCCCCACGGCTTCGAGGTCCAGTGCAACACCATCTGGGCCCTGACCGAGTTCACCGAGGACAACGGCGCCACCCGGGTGGTGCCCGGCAGTCACCTGGCCCCCGATGGGCAGGCCTACGCCGAGTCCGACCAGGTGGCGGCGGAGATGGGCCGCGGCTCGGCGCTGTTCTACACGGGCGCGGTGTACCACGGGGGTGGCGCCAACCGGTCGGAGGACACCCGGGTGGGGCTGAACATCACCTACAACCGGGCCTGGCTGCGCCAGGAGGAGAACCAGTACCTGAGCGTGCCCCGGGAGGTGGCCGAGACCCTGCCCGAGGACCTGCTGCGACTCATGGGCTACGCCCGCGGCGCCTACGCGCTGGGCTACATCGACGACCTGCGCGATCCGATCGAGGCGGTGCGCCCCGACCTGGCTTCGCTGGGGTTCGGCGACCGATCCTGAGGGCGCACAACTGGCGTTCGTGTCAACCGATCTGCCGGTGGCTCGTCTGGTCCCGATGATGGACGAAGCCGGCCCAGTGGACATCCAGCCACCACCCGGGGCGAACCGGCCCGCGAGTGCGACCGATGCCAACGACGCGGGCGACCCGCCGCAGCCCGGCCACCCCGTCGAGGTCGTGTTCCGGTCCGACTACGCCCGGTTGGTGGGGCTGGCCCGGGTGCTCCTCGATCGCCAGGTCGAGGCCGAGGAGGTGGTGCAGGAAGCCTTCGCCCGTGTGCTCGGCGCCCGCCGGCCGCCCGCGCCCTCCTCCGTCGCCGCCTACGTCGAGCGCACCGTGATCAACCTGTGCCGTGACGGCCTGCGTCGTCGGGCGGTGATCCGCCGGGTGCCGGCGCCGGTGTCCGACGCGGCTCGTGCGGCCGAGGCGGTGGCGCTCGGAACGGCCGAGCAGCAGCGGGTGGTCGAGGCCGTGCGGGCCCTCCCTCGGCGCCAGCGGGAGTGCGTGGCCCTGCGCCACCTGCTCGGGCACTCCACCACCGAGACCGCAGCCGTGCTGGGGGTCACCGAAGGCTCGGTCAAGACGCATCTGAGCCGCGGCATGGCCGCGCTCGAGCACCAACTGGAGGAGTGGCGATGATCGACGAACTGGTCCGTGACGCCCTGGCTGCTCAGATGGCGGCGGATCCCGAGCCATCGGCCCAGACGTGGGCCCGGATCGGCGCGGCCGGCCGCCTGGCGGCGCGACGTCGGGCCCGACGCCAACGGATCCTCGGGATGGGGGCCGTCGTGGTGGTTGTGGCCATCGTGGCCGGCGGGGCGCTGGCGGTAGCCGCCAGGGATCACACCGGAGGGTCCACGCAGGTTTCGGTGGTGGGGCCGACCGCCGGACCCGTGACCGGGCCCGCGCCGGCCGCCAACGTGGCCGAGCTGGATCCGCACACGAGGTTCACCGACGGGTCTCGGGTGAGGTGGTACGCAGCCCGCACCGGGCGCACCGACCGCGAGTTGGTCGTGTTCACCTATGGCTGCGCCGACGGATTCGCGGCCAAGGTGCACGACGAGGGGGGTCGAGTGATCGTCGAGCTGAGCAATGGCGAGGGCAACCACCTCCTGTGCCTGATGCTCGAGGCGGTCCGGGTCCCACTCCCGGCGCCGCTGGCCGGACGCCCGGTGTTCGACGGCCTCTCGGCGGTCGCCGAGCCGGTCCTGGACGGGTCGACGTTGTCGGTCCCCCAGGTGCTGCCACCCGGGTTGCGCGCCCAAGTGGAGCAGATGCTCGACCTGCCCGGCAGCCCCGGCACCACCGCCACGACCCAGCGGCCTGGGGACCTGGCTGGCGGCCTGGAGCCGAGCGGGTCGGCTGCTCCTGGGTGGTCGGTCTGCTACCAGACCGACGCGCCCCTGTCCCCGAGTGAGAAGACGGCGCAGAGCTCCGCCTCCTCGTCGTGCGTGTTCGACGGCGCCAGACCGATCGTGGCCACCGCCCAGTCCACCAACGCCAACTCGGCGTTGTCCTCCGGCATCCTCACCCAGGACCTCATCCGCCAGGTCGTGAACGGCACCACGCTCACCGGCGGCGGACCCACGTTCGAGTACGTCGCCGGGACGTCGGGTCCAGGCGAGGGTTCGCTCCTGGTGACGGCGCCGGTGGCGGGTGGCGTCGCCGGCCACCCGGCCTCGCTGGTCACCACCGGCCGGCACGACGCGGTGGTGTGGACCGACGGGGCGACGTGGTGGGTGGTGGCCACACCTCATGGCCTGGGCGGCGTGAGCGCGGCCGAGCTGGTCCAGATCGCCCAGTCGATGCGCCCGGTGAGCTGAGCCGCTCGGCGGCACCTGAACGGGATCGCCACTGCGTTCTGAGCACCCTGGAGGTGCACAGATCGCGTCGACCACCTGGCGGATGTCCGGGCCGGAGGGACCGAGCGCGTGGGCCCGGGCCTACGATGCCGGCCATGCGCACGCGACTCACCGACATCCTCGAGATCGAGCACCCGGTCATGCTGGCCGGGATGGGCGGGGTGTCGTACCACGCGGTGGTGGCGGCGGTCAGCGAAGCCGGCGGCTTCGGCTGCCTGGGCGCCTCGGCCATGGGCCAGGCCAAGATGATCGAGGAGATCGCCGCGGTCCGTGAGCGCACGGACAAGCCGTTCGGGGTGGACCTGCTGACCGCCTCGCCCGGCGATCTGGTGGCCCAGGTCCAGTCGGTCATCGACGGAGGGGCCCGGGTGTTCGTGGCCGGCCTGGGTGTGCCCCGCGACGTCATCGAGCAGTGCCACGCGGCCAACGTGCTGGTGGTGAACATGTGCGGCAAGGTCCGCCACGCCACCGCCGCGGTGGCCGCCGGGTGCGACATCGTGGTGGCGCAGGGCACTGAAGCCGGCGGGCACACGGGCCAGGTGGCCACCATGGCCCTGGTCCCCCAGGTGGTCGACGCCGTGGGCGACCAGGTACCGGTGGTGGCGGCCGGCGGGCTGTTCGACGGTCGCGGGCTGGCCGCCTCGCTGGCCCTGGGCGCCGACGGCGTGTGGATGGGCACCCGGTTCATCGCCACCCCCGAGGCTCGGGCCGTGCCCGGCTACAAGGACGCCCTGTTGGCGCTGGGCGAGGACGGCACGGTGATCACCCGGGGCTACACCGGCAAGACGTGTCGGGTGGTGCGCAACGACTACACGCAGTACTGGGAGTCCCACACCGACGAGGTGCAGCCCTTCCCGGCCCAGTTCATCCGGTCCATGAACGACGGGGCCAACCACCTGGGCGCCGACGAGCACGCCACCGACATCGACCCCGACCGCGAGTTCTGGCCGGCCGGCCAGGGCGCGGGCGCCATGCACGAGCTGATCCCGGCCGGCGACCTGGTGCGCCAGATCGTGGCCGAGGCCGAAGCGGTCCTCGCCGGTCACTACGGAGCTCGGTCTACTCGGACCAGGCCTTGAGCTTCTCGATGATGGCCAGGGGATCGTCGCCCACCGGGGTGACCGTCAGGGTGGTCACGCCCGACTCCTTGAAGGCGGCGATGCGCTCCTTGACCCAGCCTTCGGGCCCGCACAGGTTGGTCAGGGCCAACAGCTCGTCGGGCACCTTGGCCGCGGCCTCGTCCTTGCGCCCCGTCCAGGTAGAGGTCCTGGATCTCCTTGGCCTCGGCCTCGAACCCGTAGCGGCAGGCCAGGTCGTTGTAGAAGTTCTTGCCCCGGGCACCCATGCCGCCCACGTAGAGGGCCACCATTGGTCGGGCCATCTCGGCCACGGCGCCGGCGTCCTCGCCGATGGCCACGAGCCCCCCGGCCACCACCTCGAGCGGACCCAGGTCGGCTGACCGCTTGGCCGCGCCCGGCGGCCAGATCGTCGCCCCACACCTCTCCCGGCCCGCTCGGGCACGTAGAACAGCGGCAGCCAGCCGTCGGCCACCTCGGCGGTCATGGCCACGTTCTTGGGACCCAGCGACGCCACGTAGATCGGGATCGAGTCGCGCACCAGGTGCGGGATGATCTTGAGGGGCTTGCCCAGCCCGGTGCCCTGCTCGGGCGGCAGCGGCAGCGTGTAGTAGCGACCGTCGTAGGTGACGCGCTCGCGCTTCCACACCAGGTGGCAGATGTCGATGATCTCGCGGGTGCGCCCCAGCGGGGCCTGGTAGGGCACGCCGTGCCAGCCCTCGATGACCTGCGGGACCCGAGGCGCCCAGGCCCAGGATGCAGCGGCCGTCGCTCATGGCGTCGATGCCGGCCGCGGTCTGGGCGATCAGCGTGGGCGTGCGCGAGTAGATGGGCAGGATGGCCGAGCCGATCTGGATGGTGTCGGTGGTGGCGGCCAGGTACCCCATGAAGCTGGGGGCGTCGAAGCCGTAGGCCTCGGCCACCCACACGATGTCGAGACCGGCCCGCTCGTAGTCGCGCACCAGCGCGGCCGACTGCTTGAACCCACCCGAGTACGGCACCTGCATCGACAGCTTCATGCTGCGCTCCCCTGCTGGTCGGCCTCGAGCCGGGCGGCCTCGGCGGCCAGCGCCGCTTCGCGGGCACCGGCCCGCTCCTGCTCCCGCTCGGCCAGACGGACGGCGGCCGCTTCCTGGCTGGCCTTCGCCTCGGCCTCGGCCGCGGTGGTCAGGTCGTCGGCGCGAGAGCATCCCCAGCTCGACCCCGTTGACGAAGGCCACCCGGTAGCGCACCCACGAGTAGCCGCCGATCAGCACCACCCGGCCGGGCGTACCGGCGGGTACGCCGGGCAGGTCGCGGGCGCTGCGCCACCTTCTGGCGCTTGCGGTACACCGGGGTCTCGTTCTTGGGGCCATCGGCGGGCTCCTGATGAGGGGTGGTCGGACGGTCGAGTCAGGTCGACGTGTCGACGAGACTCGGCCCAGGTCTGGCCGACCTCGACGTCGAGGTCATGGGGCAGGCCGAGCACGCGCTCGGCCACGATGTTGCGCTGCACGTCGCCGGTGCCCCCACCGATGGTGAGGGCCTGCGAGAACAGCCAACCGTAGTGCCACATGCCGGGGTCGTCCCCCATCGGTCCGGCGTCGGTGACCAGGCCCTCAGTGCCGCACAGGTCATGGGCCAGGGCCATCACCGCCTGCCCGTGCTCGTCGGCCAGCACCTTGCGGATCGAGGCCTCGGCCCCGGGAGCCTCGCCCCGGATGGCGGCGCTGACCGTGCGCAGTCGGATCAGGCGCAGGATCTCCTCGTGGATGTGCAGGGCGGCCACCCGCTGTCGCAGGTTGGGATCGGCCAGGCCGCCGCGGCGTCGCACCAGCTCCACCAGGTCGGCGCCGGTCGGCCCCAAGCCCCACAGCGCCCCGCCGCCCGAAAGCGACACCCGTTCGTTGCCCAGGGTCACCTTGGCCAGCCCCCAGCCCTCGTTCGACCTGGCCCACCAGGTTCTCGGCCGGCAGACGCACGTCGGTCAGGAACACCTCGTTGAACAGCGCCGAGCCCGTCATCTCGGTGATGGGCCGGATCTCGATGCCGGGCGCGTCCATCGGGCAGATGAAGTACGAGATCCCCTGGTGCTTGGCCACGTCCGGGTCGGTTCGGGCGATGAGGATCCCGAACTGGGCGATCTGGGCCATGGACGTCCAGATCTTCTGACCGTTGACCACCCACTCGTCGCCGTCGCGCACCGCCCGGGTGGACAGGTTGGCCAGGTCGCTGCCGGCATCCGGCTCGCTGAACAGCTGGCACCAGATCTCCTCGGCGGCCAGCAGGGGGAACAGGTAGCGATCCTTCTGCGCCTCGGTACCCGGCGTGGACCAGCGTCGGCCCCGCCCAGCCGATGCCGATCTGGTTCGAGGGACGGGTCACCCGGGCGCGCCGCAACTCGTCGTCGATGATCAGCTGGTGCACCGGGTCGGCGTCGAGACCCCAGGGGCGGGGCCAGTGGGGTGCGACCAATCCCGCCTCGGCCAGCTGGCGCGGGGTGGGGCGAGGATGCGCGGCGAGCCAGCCGCGCACCTCGAGGCGGCGCACATCGTCGGCGGCCGGGAGATCGAAGTCCACGGGCCAGACGCTACCCGGGGACCGAAGACGCCTCGGAGGCGGAACCCGCCAACCGTCACCCCTACCCCCGGCGGGCTCCGACCGGCGCCGCCGACGGTCGCCGGCACCCCATACACTCGGCGGGCTTCGACCGGCGCACCAAGGGGGACGACATGACGGCCTGGAACTTCGCCACGCTGTGGGAGATCGCGGCCGACGCCCAGCCCGACTCCCCGGCGGTCGTCCCAGGGCGACCGCACCGTGACCTGGCGCGAGTTCGACCGCCGGGCCGACGCGGTGGCCGCCACGCTGCTGGCTCGGGGCGCCACCCACCAGGACAAGGTGGCCCAGTACCTCTACAACTGCCCCGAGTACCTCGAGTCGGTCTTCGCCGCCTTCAAGGCCGGGCTGGTCCCGGTCAACACCAACTACCGCTACGCCGACGACGAGCTCGTCTACCTGTGGGACAACGCCGACGCGGTGGCCGTGGTGTTCCACGGTTCGTTCGCCGAGCGCATCGAGCGCATCCGCGGCCGGCTGCCCAAGGTGGCCACCTGGCTCTGGGTCGACGACGGATCCGGCCCCTGTCCCCGCGTGGGCCCTCGACTACGAGACGGCGGCGGCCACCGAGACGGAGCGGGTCGTCCCGCCCGGGGGCCGGGGCGACGACGACCTGCTGCTGATGTACACCGGCGGCACCACCGGCATGCCCAAGGGCGTCATGTGGCGCCAGGACTCGCTGGTCAAGGCGGTGGTGTCGAGCGCCAACCCGCTGTTCCGGGGTGAGGCCGACTACGACGCCGCCCGTCAGCTGCTGGCCGACCAGGGCGCGGGCGGCTCGCTGCTGCCGGCGCCACCGCTGATGCACGGCACGGGCCAGTTCACCACCTTCATCACCCTGTCGACCGCGGGGGAGGTGGTCCTGTTGGC
The DNA here is from genome assembly GCA_963740985.1 of uncultured Microthrixaceae bacterium. Taxonomy (GTDB): domain Bacteria; phylum Actinomycetota; class Acidimicrobiia; order Acidimicrobiales; family Acidimicrobilacustridaceae; genus UBA4742. The sequence goes on along the minus strand of CAVUGJ010000002.1, from coordinate 4,225,146 downwards.
CGGTCGCGTGCCTTCGAGCCCGCCGAGATGCTCGACGAGGTCAGCACGCGGCGGATCCAGTCGCTCATCATCGTGGGCGACGTCTTCGCCAAGCCGATGCTCCGCGCGCTCGACGCCGCTCCCGACCGCTGGGACCTCTCCAGCCTGTTCATGGTCACCTCGTCGGGGGTGATGTGGAGCGAACCGGTCAAGCAGGGCCTGCTGCGCCACAACCCCAACATGCTGCTCATCGACGTGTTCTCGTCGTCGGAGGCCCTCGGGCTGGGGGCGTCGGTGTCGTCGGGCGAGCGCGCGTCCAGCACGGCCAAGTTCCGCCTGGGCGAGACGGCGCGGGTGATCGGCGACGACGGTGCCGACGTGGTGGCCGGGTCGGGCCAGACCGGCCGGGTGGCGGTCAAGGGCCACACCCCGATCGGCTACTACAAGGACCCGGAGAAGTCGGCGGCCACCTTCGTCGTCCTCGACGGCGAGACCTACTCGATCCCGGGCGACTACGCCCAGGTCGAGGCCGACGGGACCCTCACGCTGCTCGGTCGCGGCTCGGTGGTCATCAACACCGGCGGCGAGAAGGTGTATCCCGAGGAGGTCGAGGAGATCCTCAAGGAGCACCCGAGCGTGGCGGACGCGGTGGCGGTGGGCATCCCCGACGACAAGTTCGGCGAAGCCATCACCGCGGTGGTCCAGGCCCAGCCCGGCGCCGAGCGTCGACCCGCACCGAGCTGATCGCCTGGGTCAAGGGCCGGCTGTCCTCGTACAAGGCACCCAAGCACGTGGTGGCCATCGACACCATCGGCCGCGCCCCCAACGGCAAGGTCGACTACCGGCGCCTCAAGGCCTACGCCGCTGACCAGCTGGGAGTCGACCTCCCCAGCTGAACCGAATCCATCTCGGTGGCCCTGTTGCCCCCCAGCGGCGCACGGCTGCACCGATTTCGGGCCGGTTCGGCCAATCGCTAACGTGTCCGGGTTCTCCGACAGCACCCCATCTGGACGAAGCGAGGCAGCACATGGCAGCAGACATCGGCTACGACGGCAAGGTGGCGATCATCACCGGCGCCGGCGGCGGCCTGGGCCGCGAGCACGCGCTGGAGTTCGCCCGTCGGGGCGCCCGCGTCGTCATCAACGACCTCGGGGGCTCGGTCAGCGGCGAGGGCGGCGGCGAGGGGCCGGCCCATGCCACCGCCAAGGAGATCAACGAGCTGGGCGGCGAGGCCGTGGCCGACACCAACAGCGTGGCCACCGCCGGCGGCGGCCAGGCCGTGGTGCAGACCGCGGTCGACGCCTTCGGCACGGTCGACATCGTGGTCAACAACGCCGGCATCCTGCGGGACAAGACCTTCCACAACATGACCCCCGAGCTGCTCGAGCCGGTCATCTCGGTCCACCTGCTGGGCGCCTTCTACGTCACCCAGCCGGCCTACGTGATCATGCGCGAGAAGGGCTACGGCCGGATCGTCAACACCTCGTCGAACTCGGGCATCCTGGGCAACTTCGGCCAGTCCAACTACGCCGCGGCCAAGATGGGCCTGGTCGGGTTCACCCGGGTGCTGGCCAACGAGGGTCGCAAGCACAACATCAAGGCCAACGCCATCGCCCCGGTGGCCAAGACCCGCATGACCGAGGAGCTGCTCGGCGCGGTGGGCGACAAGCTCGACCCCAAGCTGGTCACGCCGGTGGTGTGCTGGCTGGCCTCCGAGGAGGTGGACGTGAGCGGCGAGATCTACTCGGTGGCCGGCGGCCTGGTCAGCCGGTTCTTCATCGGGCTGACCCCGGGCTACCTCAACCCCGAGCTCACCGTCGAGGACGTGCGCGACCACTGGGACGAGATCCGCGACCAGGACGGCTACATCGTCCCCGACGGCCCCAACGACGAGCTGCGCAAGATCTTCGAGCTGCTCAGCGACAAGTAGCGCGGATCCGCCGCCTGGCCGGCCGGGCTGGACCGCCAGCTTCGAAGGACGATCCTGTCGGGGTGAGCGAACCCGCCAAGACCTTCGGCTCCGGTGACCCGCACGACTTCCTCGAGCTCGACGTCCTGCTCGACGACGACGAGCGCCTGCTGCGCGACACCGTGCGCCAGTTCGTGGGCGACCGCATCCTGCCCGACGTGGCCGACTGGTTCGAGGTGGGAACCTTCCCCCGGAGATGGCCAAGGAGATGGGCGCGCTCGGCCTGCTGGGCATGCACCTGTCGGGCTACGGCTGCGCCGGCACCAGCGCGGTGGCCTACGGCCTGGCCTGCCTCGAGCTGGAGGCCGGCGACTCCGGCGCCCGCAGCTTCGTGTCGGTCCAGGGTTCGCTGGCCATGTTCCCCATCTGGAAGTTCGGCTCCGAGGAGCAGAAGCAGGAGTGGCTGCCCGCGCATGGCGGCCGGCGAGGCGGTGGGCTGCTTCGGGCTGACCGAACCCGATTCGGGCAGCGACCCGGCCTCGCATGCGCACCCGGGCCCGCCGCGACGGCGACGACTGGATCCTGGACGGCACCAAGATGTGGATCACCAACGGCGGCATCGCCGATGTGGCCGTCATCTGGGCCCGGGCCGACGCCGACCGACGGAGGGCCAGGCCCCATCCACGGCTTCGTGGTGCCCACCGACACGCCCGGGTTCCAGGCCAACGACATCCACAAGAAGCTCTCGCTGCGGGCCTCGGTCACCTCCGAGCTGGTGCTCACCGGCGTGCGCCTGCCCGACTCGGCCCGCCTGCCCGAGGTGGCCACCATGCGCGGACCGCTGTCGTGCCTCAACGAGGCCCGCTACGGCATCTTGTGGGGCGCCACCGGGGCGGGCCGGGCCTGCTACGAGGCCGCCCTGGCCTACGCGGTCGAACGCCGGCAGTTCGACCGGCCCATCGCCTCGTTCCAGCTCACCCAGCGCAAGCTGGTGGAGATGATGGTTCGGGTCAACAAGTCCCAGCTGGTGGCCCTGCACCTGGGTCGCATGAAGGACCAGGGGCGTCTCTGGTCGGCCCAGGTCAGCTTCGGCAAGATGGACAACGTGCGCGAGGCCCTCTGGATCGCCCGAGAGGCCCGCTCGGTGCTGGGCGCCAACGGGATCACCCTCGAGTACCCGGTCATCCGCCACATGAACAACCTGGAGTCGGTCTTCACCTACGAGGGCACCAACGAGATCCACACCCTGGTGCTGGGCCAGGCCATCACCGGGATCAGCGCCTTCAGCTGACTCCAGCGTCCCCCACCGATCGGGCAAGCCTGTCGGCCGATCAGGGGGCCGATCGAACTAGACATCTAGGCCTAAAGACCCATGCCCGGGCGTCCGATAGAACCTTCGTGAACGTCATCCACCCCACCCCACTGGAGGGCATCGACCACATCCTGGCCGAGCTGCCGTCCTCGTGGGTGATCGGATGGATGGACGAGTGCCGGCTGGTGATCGGCCCGGGTGGCGCCTTCGTGCTCATGCCCGCCCAGGTCGACCTGAGCAGCGCGGCCGACCGGGCCCAGGACCTGGCCCAGCGCACCCGCACGGTCCTGGCCCACCACATCAGCTGGATCCCGTTCATCGACGCGGCCGTCGTCACCGCCGCCGACCGCCCACCCCAACCCGCGGTGTCCACGATCGTGGTGCCCGTCGACCTGCTCGGCGAGCTGCTGATCGAGGGCCCACCGGTGATCGACCAGCCCGCGCTGGCGGTCTGCGGGCGCTGCTGCACGAAGGAGCCCTGGAGGGCTGGCGGGTACGGCTCGGCTCCGTTAGATGTCAGGATTGACCTGTGCGAGCCTCAACCCCAAGCGCCTCGCGGCGCGCACCTCTGAGCCCGGTCCCCTCCACCGATCAGGTCCAACTCGCCGTCCACGATCTGGGGACGGTTCCCGGAGCCGAGGGAGGTGTTGCCGGCCGGCCCATCCTGTTGGCCCACGCCACCGGCTTCCACGGCATGGTCTGGCAGCCGCTGGCCGCCCACCTGACGGGGTTCCACGCGGTGGCGCCAGACCTGCGCGGCCAGGGCGATTCGTCGCCACCGGTGGGCCGGGACATGGATTGGAACGGCTTCGCCGACGACGTGCTGGCCGTGGTGGACGCCTGGGGGGTGGACGAGCTGGTGGCGGTGGGCCACTCCAAGGGCGGCGCGGCGCTGCTGCTGGCCGAGCAGCGTCGCCCGGGCACGTTCCGGGCCCTGTGGCTGCTACGAGCCGGTGGTGTTCCCCGCCGGCGCCCTCGACGGACCGCCCGCGTCCGAGGCGCCCACGCCGTCGGAGCGGACCAGCCCGGTGGAGCCCACAACCCGTTGGCGGCGGGCGCACTCCGCCGACGAGCCACCTTCGCCTCGCGACAGGCCGCCTACGACAACTACGCGTCCAAGCTGCCGCTGTCGGTCCTCGATCCCGAGGCGTTGCACGCCTACGTGGATCACGGCTTCGCCGACCAGCCCGACGGCACCGTGGCGCTCAAGTGCCGACCCGAGGTGGAATCGGCCATCTTCACCATGGCCTCCGACAACGGCGCGTTCGACCACCTGAGCGAGGTGCGGTGCCCGGTCACGATCGCCCGGGGAACCGAGGAATCGTTCGGACCCGCCGCCTTCGCCCAACCGGTGGTCGACGCCCTGCCCCGCGGCCGGCTCGCCACCTTCGACCACCTGGGCCACTTCGGGCCGCTGGAGCGACCGGCCGAGGTGGCCGCGGCCATCGTGGCCGATCTGGCCCCGTAGCGATTCTGGGCATCTTCGTGGCCGGTTACCGCACATTCTGACGCCCAGAACCCGTCGGCCCGTGTGGGCGGAGGTGGGTTCCACGGGGCTGTCGTACCCCGGGCGTAGGGTGGGCTCATGGCTCTCGAGCTCCCGGCCAGCCTGTCGCCGTCCAAGGTGTCCACCTTCACCGACTGCGCGCTGGCCTTTCGGTTCTCGAGCATCGACCGGCTACCCGAACCCCCCTCGGTCCCGGCCACCAAGGGCACCCTGGTGCACGCCGCCCTCGAGCGCCTGTTCGCGCTGCCCAACGAGCAACGCACCCTGCCCGCCGCCCTGACCGCGCTCGACCAGGCGGTCGACGCCATCCGGCTCGACCCCGACTTCACCGACCTGGCCCTCGACGCCGAGGCCGAGGGTCGCTTCATCGACGACGCCGAGCGCCTGGTGCGCCGGTACTTCGAACTGGAGGATCCCACCGCCATCACGCCGATCGGCATCGAGCTCAAGCTCGAGGCGGCGGTCGGCGGCCTCCGACTCCGCGGCATCATCGACCGCCTCGAGCTCGACGGCGAAGGCCGGCTGGTCGTGACCGACTACAAGACCGGACGGGTGCCCAAGCAGAACTTCGAGCAGGGCAAGCTCGGCGGGGTGCACTTCTACGCCTTCTTGTGCGAGCGCCTCTTCGGGCAGCGCCCGGCCCGGGTGCAGCTGCTCTACCTCGACGAGCCCGTGGCCATCGTCACCACGCCCACCGAGCAGTCCATCCGCGGCCTCGAGCGCAAGGTCACCGCCATCTGGACCGCGGTGGAGCGGGCCTGCGCGGCCGAGGACTTCCGCCCCAAGCCCTCCAAGCTCTGCGACTGGTGCGCCTTCCAGGCCTACTGCCCGGCCTTCGGCGGCAACCCCGACGACGCCAAGGCCACCCCGGTCGATCTCGTAGCATCCCCGGGGTGAGTTCCCCCGCCGCTGACGACCCCACCCGACAACCCGACGCCCTCGGTCGATTCGGCGAGGCCTTCGAGGCCGCCGCCGATGGGTTGCCCCATCCGGTCGAACACCTGGCCCAGCAGGGCCCGCACCAGGCCGAGCCGCCTCACCACGCCACCCTGGTGGCCCGCTTCGACGACGCCGTCGACCAGGCCTTCGACCACCTGCGCGGCAACCCGATCGCCGACCGGGTCTTCTACGCCGCCACCGAACTGGGCGACTTCGGGCTCATCTGGGTGCTCATCGGCGACGACCCAGGGGTTGCGCGGCGACCGCCAGCTGGCCCGGAGCGGTCGCCTGGCCGCCACCCTGGCCGTCGAATCCGTGCTGGTCAACGGGGTCATCAAGTCGTTCTTCAAACGGGAACGCCCCGTCTCCCAGGAGCCGCGGCCCTACAAGATGCGCATGCCGCTGACCACCAGCTTCCCCAGCGGACACTCGAGCACCGCGGTGGTGGCCGCCATGCTGTTGTCCGAGGGCAACTCCTGGTGGCCGTTGTACGCCGGCGTCGCCGCCCTGGTGGCCTCCAGCCGCATCTACGTGCGCATCCACCACGCCAGCGACGTGGTGGGCGGGCTGGCGACCGGGTTGGTGATCGGCACGGCGGCCCGGGCCTTCTGGCGCCGGGTGGCCACCTAGCGCGAGCGGGGAATGCGCGACCGTCAGGCCGTGTTGGAACGGATATGGCTCTGACCTTCGCCGTCACCTGGGACTATCGCTGCCCGTTCGCCCGCATCGCCCACGACCACGTGGTCACCGGGCTCGAGGCCGGCGCCGACTGGGATGTCACCTTCGTGCCGTTCTCGCTGGGCCAGGTCCATGTCTCCGAAGGCGAGACCGACATCTGGGAACGTCCCCAGGACGACTCCGGCCTCCTCGCACTTCAGGCCGGCGTGGTGGTCCGCGACCAGCACCCCGACCAGTTCCTGGCCGTCCACCGGTCGCTGTTCGACGCCCGCCACCTCCGTGGCATCAAGCTCGACGACCCCGACGCAGTGCGCGCCGCGCTCGACGCCGGCGGGGTGGACGGCGCCGCGGTGCTGGCCACCGTGTCCGAGGGTGCCGCGCTCGAGGTGGTCCGCAAGGAGCACGAGGCCATCGTGGCCAGCCACGACGTGTGGGGCGTGCCCACCTTCGTGGTCGGGTCCGAAGCCACCTTCGTCCGACTCATGCACACCCCCGACGGCGACGGCGAGCTGGCCCGCCGATCGGTGGAGCGGATCGTCGACCTGGTCCAGGGCTGGCCCGACCTCAACGAGTTCAAGCACACCAGCATCCCCCGCTGAGTCGCTCATCCCAGCCCGCTACCGTGAGGGCTCATGGCCACTCCTGACGCGGCGCCGGGGCGAGCACCTCGCGACCTGCTCGGCGATCGGCGGATGTCCGATCTCGAAGCCCTGCTGTGGAACGTGGACAAAGACCCGTACCTCAGCTCCAACTTCGGCAGCGTGACCCTGCTCGACCGACCGCCGGACCTGGAGCGGTTCCGACGACGGATGCTGGTGGCCACGTCCAACATCCCTCGCCTGCACCAACGGGTCGTGCCGGCCCTGGGCCGCCTGGCTCCGCCGGAGTGGTGCGACGCCCCCGACTTCGACATCCAGGCCCACGTTCGCCACCAGGCCCTGCCCCGACCCGGTTCGCTGGCCCAGCTGCTCGACCTGGCGGCCCGGTTCGTACAGGACCCGTTGGACCGCAGCCGCCCGCTGTGGGAGTTCGTGCTGGTCGACGGCCTACCCGACGGCCGCGCCGCGCTCATCCAGAAGATGCACCACACCATCACCGACGGCGAGGGCGGCATCCGTCTCTCCGAGCAGTTCATCGACCTGGCCCGCGATGCGCCCCTGGACGAGGAGGTCGAGATCCAGCCCGGTCACTCCGGAGGCGGATCGCTGTGGGGATCGACCAGCGACACCGTGGCGCACGGTTGGCGACGGGGCATCGGGATCGCCCACCGCGCCGTCGGGCTCACGGCCTCCACCGTGCGCCATCCCGAGCGGGTCGTGTCACTTGGCTCCGGCGCCATCGACGCCGGCCAGTCGCTGACCCGTCAGCTCACGGTCACCGACCCTCACCGCTCACCGCTGTGGAACGAGCCCAGCCTCGGGCGAGGTCTCGAGATCCTCGACATCCCCCTCGATGAGGTCCGGCGGGCTGCCAAGGACCTGGGTGGGAGCATCAACGACCTCTTCGTGGCTGCGGCCGCAGCCGGCGCTGGCCGCTACCACCGCGCCCTGGGCGCCGAGGCCGACGAGCTGCGCATGGCCATGCCGGTGAGCACCCGCCAGGGTCGCTCGGCCGGAGGCAACAGCTTCGTCCCCACCCGGGTGCTGGTCCCCACCGGGGCGTTGGACCCGGTGACCCGATTCGAGCGGGTCCACGAGGCGTTGAGTCGCACCAAGTCCGAGTCCGCCATCGGTCTGGTGGCCGGCCTGGCGGGCGTGGCCAACCTGCTCCCCACCTCGGTGCTCGTGCGGGTGGCCCGCCAACAGGCCGAGACCGTCGACTTCGCCACCTCGAACCTGCGTGCCGCCCCGTTCGATCTGTTCATCGCCGGCGCCCGGGTGGAAGGCACCTACCCCATCGGTCCCCTGGCCGGCTCGGCCTTCAACCTGACGTTGATGTCCTACCGCGGCGTGCTGAACATGGGCCTGCACGTGGACACAGGCATGATCACCGATCCCCCCCGATTGCGAGCGGAGATCGAGGAATCCTTCGAGGAGTTGATCGCGGCGGGCGCCTGAGCGACGGCGACGGATCGGTCAGTTCGCTGCGGCCCCGGCACCGTCGAGCTCGGACACCGGCAGTTCGGTGGTGGACAACACCATGCGCACATCGAGCAGGAGGTCGGCGACCTCGTCGGTGGAGACCAGCTCGCGATGGAGCATGTCACCAAGGCCCTTGTCGATGATCACCAGAGCTTCGTTGATCACGTCGAGCTCATGGGTGTCGGTCATCACGTCTCCGATCTAAGGTCCAGGCCGGGAAGGCCGTCGCTGACTCATTCAACCGTACCGGTGGGGTCCGATGTTCCAGCTTTTCGGAATGTATTCCGGTACCGGTGGTCGGGCCCCGCACGCACTGTAGCCACCGCCTGTGACAGGAAGGTTTCATCCGCGTGATCTAACCGTCCCAGCGGCTCCGGCCTGGCGACCTCCGCCTTCCGATCCGAGGTGGGCCAGCCGACACGATTCCCGCCCGCCACGCGGCCCCCCTACCCTGTCGGCGTGTCCTACTCGCTCATGCGCCGGCTGGGTCGCGGCGGGATGGGGGTGGTCGACCTGGCCCTCGACCGGTCCGGCCGACCGGTCGCCCTCAAGCGCCTGGCCCTGCGGGGCAGCGCGGATGAGATGACCCGTGCCCGCCAGCGCATCCGCCGGGAGGCCGAGGCGCTGGCCGCGCTCGATCACCCCCACATCGTGGCGCTGCTCGAGGTGGTGGACGAGGACGACGACGTGGTGCTGGTCATGCCCTACCTGTCGGGAGGCACGCTGGGCGAGCACGTGCGGGCCCGAGGACCGATGGCCCCCGAGGCCGTCGACTACCTGGCCGACGCGCTGTTGGGGGCACTGGCCGCCGCGCATCGCACCGGCATCGTGCACCGCGACATCAAGCCGGCCAACGTGCTGTTCGACGGGAACGGCCGTCCCTACCTGACCGACTTCGGCGTGGCCACCATGCGAGGAGCCACGTCGGGGCTGACCGAGACCCAGATGGTGATCGGCACACCCGAGTACATGGCGCCGGAGCAGGCCCGGGGGGATCGGGCCACCGCGGCCAGCGACGTGTTCTCGCTGGGCGCCACCCTGCGCTTCGCGGCCACGGGCCGGCCGCCCTACGGCCATGGCGACCCCCGGGTGGTGCTGAACCGGGCCGCGTCCGGCAAGGTCGAGCCCCTCCCTCGAGAGCTGCCCCGTGACCTGCGTCGCCGCCTCGAGCCCCTGATGGAGCGCCGTCCCGAACGCCGTCCCACCGCCGCCGCGGCCCGGGGGGCGGCCGACGACACCCGGGTGCTGCGAGCCCGCCCTCGCCGTCAGGGACGGGCGATGGGCACGCGGCTGTGGCCGGCCGTGCTGGGTGTCCTGGCCGTGGCCGCGCTGGCCATCGGCGCCACCGCCGCCAACCTGGGCCGCGACCACGGGCTGATAGGCGGTGCCGCCCCCACCACCACGGCGGCGCCGGCCACCACCGCCGCGCCCACCACCACCTGCGTGCCCACCCAGTACCAACCGTGCGGGAGCCCGGTGGCGCCGTTCACCAACGGCGTGGCCTGCATCCAGGATCATGCCGACTACGACGGCAACCCCCTCGACGGCTGCGAGGCGGCCCCCGACACGATCGACGGAGAGACCTTCGATCAACCCATCCGGGCCAACCTGGTGCCGGCCACCGACGTGGACCGCTACCCGTTCCACCTGAGTCGCCACTTCCACCTGCTCTGCGACGGCTCGGTCCAAGGTCACCCTCACCGCCCCGGCCGGGGTGGCCATGCGCCTGGAGATCGTCGACAGCGCCAAGGGACGGGTGTTGGGCCAGGCCGTCAGCCACGACGCCACCCCGGCCTCGGTCGACCTGCGGCCCGACGACTGCTACGGCAGCAAGGGAGCCGACCTGGTGGCCCAGGTGGCGTGGTCGGGCACGGCCCGCAGCGGCGTCGACTACACGCTGACCCGTACCGGCTCGTATTGATCGTCGTGGCCGACGGCTCCCGCTGACCGCCCCGACTGACCGCTCCCGGTAGGGTCTCGACGATGACCGCCGACGCCGCCCCGACCAACCTGGGCGTCACCTACGCCAGCCTCATGACGCTCGGCCTCGACACCGCACTGCACACGGCTCGGCTGGCCGAGGAGTTGGGCTACCGCTCCTTCTGGACGGCCGAGACGGTCGGGCCCGAGGCCTTCTCGGTGCTGGCCGCGGCCGGCGCCGTCGCCCCCTCGCTGGGCCTGGGCACCGGCGTGCTCGCCCTGCAGCTGCGCACCCCTCCGTTGGTGGCCATGTCCGGCGCCACCCTCCAGGCCCTGCACCCGGACCAGGACATCATCTTGGGCGTCGGGATCTCCTCGCCGGTGGTGGCCCGGCGCTGGCACGGTGCGCCCTACGGCGACCGGCCGCTGGCCCAGGTCCGTGAGTACCTCACCCTGCTGCGCCAGTGCCTGTCGGGCGAGTCGGTGAGCTTCGAGGGTGACCACTACCAGGTGGACCGCTTCCGCCTCGGGGTCCGCCTGGGCGAACGCCGCCCCAAGATCGTGCTCGGCGCTCTCAACCCCCGCATGCTGGCCCTGGCCGGGGAGCTGGCCGACGGCGTCCTGTTGAACTACCTCCCGGCCTCGCACGTGGCCTGGTCGGTCGAGCAGGTTCGCCGGGGCGCGGCGGGGCGGACAGACGGTGGACCCGACGATCTACGCCTACGTGCACGCCGGGGTGGGCGACCGGGCCGACGGCGTCGAGCCGGCCCAGCGCGACCTGTTCTCCTACGTCGTGGTCGACGCCTATGCCCGCAACTTCGAGCGCGCCGGGTTCGCCGACGAGGTGGCCGAGGTGCGCGAGCACCACGCCGCCAAGGACCGGGCCGGCGCCTTGGCCGCGGTGAGCGATCGCATGATCGACGCCATCGACGTGGTGGGAGACGCCGACCTGGTGGCCGACACGGTGGACGCCTACGTGGCGGCCGGGGTGGACGTGCCGGTGCTGATGCCCTTGCCGTGGGGTCCGGACCGCCGAGCGGTGCTCGATGCCACCCTTCGGGCCGCGGCGCGGCGCGGCTAGACCACCGAACATCGCCAACACCCCGAGGAGTGTGGGCAGAGCCCGAGGGAGAGGAGCGCGGAGGATGCAGATCGAGGACAAGGTGGTGGTGGTCACCGGCGCGGCCAGCGGGATCGGCCGCGGGCTGGCCCGCCGCTTCGCCCAGGAAGGGGCGCGGGCGCTGGTGGCGGTGGACTTCGACGAAGCCGGCGCCCAGTCCCTGGTCGACGAGCTGCGGGCCGACCCGGCCACCGCCGCGGTCGACGCCCGTTGTCGACGCGCCGACGTGTCGGTCGAGGCCGACCTGGTGGCGGTCATCGACGGCACCGAGGACGAGCTCGGACCCATCGACCTGTTCTGCTCCAACGCCGGCATCCTGGCCATCGGCGGCGCCGAGCTGCCCGACGACGAGTGGCGCCGGATCATCGACGTGAACCTCATGGCCCACGTGTACGCCGCTCGCCATCTGGTGCCGCGCATGGTGGAGCGGGGCGGTGGCTACCTGCTGAACACCTGCTCGGCCGCCGGGCTCCTGACCCAGATCGGCTCGGCGCCGTACTCGGTCACCAAGCACGCCGCCCTCGGCTTCGCCGAGTGGCTGGCCGTGACCTACGGCGATCGAGGGCCTGAAGGTCTCGGCGCTGTGCCCGCAGGCGGTCGAATCCAAGATGACCGCGGGCGTGGCCGGTGGCGGGGTGGCCGGCGTGGACGGCATGCTCTCCCCCGCCCAGGTGGCCGAATCGGTGGTCGAGGGGTTGGCCGACGAGCGGTTCCTGATCCTGCCCCACCCCGAGGTGGTGGACTACTTCCGTCGCAAGGCGTCCGACTACGACCGGTGGATCGCGGGCATGCGCCGGCTGCAGGCTCGCTTCGGGATCGAGATGTGAACGGGAACCCTCCCGAATCGAACCCAGCCGCATCCACCCTGGCCCACCTCGGTTTGACCGCCGGCGATCGAGTTCGCTTCCGCCGACGCGAGACCGAGCGCTGGAAGGACGCGGTGGTGACCGGGGTGGAGCGGGACGGCAGCGTGGGCCTGGCCGACCGCAAGGGCGCGGCCCGGGCCATCGGCATCGACCACATCGAGGTCCGGGTGGCCGGTCCCCGCGGCGGGCTGACCTGGGTGCCGCTGGCCGAGTGGGCGCAGCGGTCCGAGCAGCTGCGACTGCTGTGACCGCCCGCCGGGCCCGGGTGGCGCTGTGGTTGACCGGCGCATCGGCCGAGCGCCTGCCCATCGTCCTGGGCGGCCACCAGCGACGGCTCCTGGTCGGCGACCGGGTCGACATCCATGTCGGACCTGGCTGGCCGCACGACCGACTGGCCGATGTGGTCACCGGGGCGGGGTTCGTGGTCGACCGCCTGGCCACCACCAGGGCCCCGAAGCAGGCCGCATCGACTGAGCCCCACGACGAACTGGTGGTACGGGCCACGCGGGCCCGCACGCTGGCAGACACCGTCGCGCCCGGGCTGCGCCTGCTGGTGGTCGGGCTCAACCCCAGCCTGTACTCAGCCGACGCCGGCATCGCCTTCGCCCGACCCGGCAACCGGTTCTGGCCGGCCGCACTGGCGGCCGGGGTGGCCAGCCGCGACCGTGATCCCGACCACGCCCTGCGCCACCATGGGCTGGGCATGACCGACCTGGTGAAACGGGCCACGCCCCGCGCCGACGAGCTGGCGCCCGGCGAGTACCGCTCCGGGCTGGCCCGCCTAGACCGCACCGCCGACTGGCTGGCACCGACCGTCATCTGCTTCGTCGGGCTGGCCGGCTGGCGGGCGGCCGTGGACCGCAAGGCCGTGGCCGGGGTCCAGCCCGGCGCGTTGGGCGGCGCCCGCGTCTACGTGATGCCCTCGACCAGTGGTGTCAACGCCAACGCCTCGCTGGCCCAGTTGACCGACCACCTGGCGGCGGCGGCCGCGCTCGGCCGGCTCGGTCACACCGGGCGGCGGCGACGGCGACTGAGGACCACCAGCCCCGCGCCGCACCCGATCAGGGCCAGGGCGCCCAGCACCCAGGGCAGCTCGTCGGTGCCGGTGGTGGGCAGGGATCCCGCCGACGCCGCGGTGGCGGCACCGCCGCCGGTGGTGGTCGGCGGGATCGACGTCGGGCTGGTGGCCGTGGTCGTGGTGGTCGCCGGGTCATCGATGGCCACAGCCAGCGACGCGTCGCTGGCCGGCGCCACCGTCGAGTCGAACACGGCCGACACGGTGAAGGTGTAGGGCGTGTTGTGGGTGATCGAGGGCAAGTCCACCGAAGTGGTGGTGGCCCGCACCGGGATGGTCTCGCCGGTGGGCGCCACCTTCACCTCGTACCCGGCGACCGTGTCGGCGGTATCGGGTGGGGTCCAGCTCACGTGCACGCCCGGGCCCACCACCGTGGCCGTGACCCCGGTCGGCACCCGTGCGGGCAGGTAGGGCCGACATGGCTGGTTGCGCAACGACGGGCAGGCCGGATGGGCAGCCGGGACGTCGGGCACCAGATCGGCGGGCAGCTGAGGCAGGACCACCCGCGACGGCATGCCGACGGAATGGCCGATATCGTTGATCTGGTGGCCAACTGCGGGCAGGTCGGCGAACTCCCAGAACGGCTGGTTGCCGCCCGGTGCCTCGATGTTGAGCCGCAACCGGTCACCGGGGCGCAGCACCGCCGCGAACGGGAACAGCTCGATGCGGGCCGACACGAACTGGCCCGGCGGCAGGTCCTCGACATCGGATTCCAGGAAGCTGTGCCACGGGAACAGCTCGGTGGACTGGGCCGTGTCCAGCTTGCGGTCCGACGCGCGCAACCACCCGCTCTGCACCGCCATCTCCTGGCCGTCAGGCCGCACGATGGTGAGCGTGGTCTCCAGATCGGTGTCGAGCGCAGTGGAACGCAGCCACAGATCGACGCTGCCCTGTCCGGCGTAGGCGGTCTCGGTCGTGTACGGCGCCGTCACGAAGCTCAGCGAGTCGCCTTCGGTCAGGGGGTTCCAGTGGATGTTGGCGCTGGTCTGGGTCTCGGCCGTCCAGATGTCGCTGGTGGAGCCATCGAAGTCCGAGGCACGCTTGGAGGTCGGGTCGTAGACGTAGCTCGAGTACGCCCGAGGCTGGTCATCGGGAATCGTGTTCGGGGCCACACCCAGCTGGCCGTCGGGTTGGAGGTACAGCGGCGTGGCCACCGTGCCCGGCACGGGCCAGGCGCTGAACTGGCTCTGGGCCGTTCCCACCGGCTCACCCGGCGCCGCGCCCGCGCCGTTCTCCCACACCAGCCGGACCTCGGGTGACGCCTGGTAGGCGGCCAGGGCCGCGGCGTAGGTGGGGTAGCCGGCGTAATCGCTCTGCTGGATGGGGATGGGTGACCCCCCGAAGATGCCCTGCAGGATCGTGGGCGCGGCCGCCAGCAGGATCGGGCTGACGCTGGGGATCCGCTTGCCCACGTACAGGTCGATGAACTCGAGCAGGTGGGTGAAGTCCTGCCCGGCCAGGCTCTCCACGTGGGTGCCGTTGGTCATGAACACCTTCAGCGGGGTGCCCGGCGCGAAGTCCTGGAGCATGGATGACCACTCCCCGCCGGTCTGCTCGTCCTGGAAGGCGCCACCGATGTAGGTGGGCACGTCGATCTTGTTCACGAACGTGCGCGGGGCCAGGGCATCGAGCGCGGGCGTGTAGTAGCGGTCGGTGTTGATCTGGGCCACGGCGCTCACCGACTGCAGGCGCAACTGCCTGGTTGTCCTTGCAGGTGGTGATGCCGTCGACGGCCTCGGCCGCGATCTGGTCCTTCACCCACTGGTGGGCCTCCGGTTGGGCCGACTCGTCGCGCTCGGTGGCCCAGCTGAGGGCGAACCCGTCGTTGAGGATGCCTCCGGGCGCCAGTGTCGAGCGCACGGTGTCGGCGATGACCGACAGCGGGGTGATGGCCCGCAGGTGCGGTGGCCGGGTCTGGGCCACGAACAGCTGGCTGATCCCCATGTAGGAGATGCCCACCATGCCCACGTTGCCGTTCGACCAGGTCTGATGGGCCAGGGTCTCGATGGCGTCGTACCCGTCGAGGTTCTGCAGCTCTTCGAAGTAGTCGAAGGCGCCGCCAGAGCAACCGGTGCCGCGCATGTTCAGGCCCACCACCACGTAGCCCTGGTAGGGGAACATGGCCGCCTCCGACGGCACCTGACCGGGCTGGGACGGGTCGTAGCCGGAGTAGTCCAACAGCACGGGCCAGGGTCCCGGCGAGCCGTCGGACGGGAAGGTGATGTTGGCGCTCAGCCGCGTGCCGTCGCGGGTGGGGATGTAGTTGAAGCCCTGGTGCAGCGGGGTGTTCTGGTAGAACGACTGCGGCGGGTTGTCGGTCGGAGCGGTGACCGTCAACGGCACCGAGGTGGTGCCGTCCTGGCTCACCGTGTAGCCCGTCCCGGCGGGCACGGTGCGGAACAGGAACGCCCCCTGGCTGTCGGCGGTGCCGGTGGCCACCACCGACGAGCTGGCATCGCGCAGCGTCACCGAGTCCCCCGATACCAGCTGGGTGACGTACACCTGGTTCACGCTGGCATGCGCCACGAAGGTGGGCAGGGCGCCCACCGGCGTGGGCGTCACCACCACGCTCACCGCCGTCACCACGCACACGGCGGCGAAGCCCCCCATGAGCCGACGGGCGAAGCCGCCCATGACCGGAGTTCTGAACGCGCCTGGCGACGTCACGACTGGTGCTCCCCCGAGGTTCTCCGGGCCCACCACCCCCGTGCGGCGGACCGAACGTCGACGCTAGCAGCGGTCTAGGTTGGTCTCATGCGCCTGCGACTGGAACCGGTCGACGAGTACTGCCACGAGCTCGGACCCGAGCCGAACTTCAACGAGTCGCATGTACTTCAACGTGTACGACCCGACGGCGGGGTTGGGAGCCTTCTTCCGCGTCGGCAACCGGGCCAACGAGGGCACCGGCGAGATGACGGTGTGCGTCTACCTGCCCGACGGGCGGGTCGGCTTCATGTTCAAGCGGCCCGAGGTGCACGACAACGACGCCTTCGACTCGGCCGGCCTGCGCTTCGAGGTGGTGGAGCCGTTCGAGCACCTGCGGGTCAGCTACCGCGGCAAGCTGGTCATGCTCGACGATCCCCTGGCCATGGCCGATCCCCGCGCCGCCTTCACCGAGAACCCGTACGTGTCCTGCCAGGTCGAGCTGGACTACCGCCGGGTCAGCGCCATGTTCGGCGGCGAGCCGATCCGAGCCCCAGGAGCGGCCGGGCGAGGAGTTCGCCAAGGGCCACTACGAACAGCTCGTGTCGGCCACCGGCACCATCACCGTTGACGGCACCGCCTGGCCGGTGGCCGGCTTTGGCCTGCGCGACCACTCGTGGGGTCCGCGCTACTGGCAGGCACCCTGGTACTACCGGTGGCTGACGGCCAACTTCGGCTCTGACTTCGGGTTCATGCTGTCGCGCATCGCCCGCCGCGACAGCCACGGCACCCGCGGCGGGTTCGTGTGGGACGGCCAGGCCATGCACCTGTGCCACGACGCCGAGGTGTCGACCCGCTGGACGGGCGACGACAGCTACCACCAGGAGATCGAGGCCGTGCTCCGGGCCCGCACCGACAGCGGCGATCCCCTCGAGTGGAAGGTGCGCGGACGGGTGCTCAACCTCATCCCGCTGCGCAACCGCCGCGAGGGCCTGGTGACCCGGATCTCCGAAGGCCTGACCGAGTGGACCCTCGACGATGGTCGCGTCGGCTACGGCCTGTCCGAGTACCTGGATCAGATCGTGGAGGGCGAACCGGTCGGCTTGGACGAGTAGGTCAACCTCTCCCCAGGTCGCGGATGGCTTGGCGCTGGTCGATGCCGGGGAAAGCCAGGATGGCGATGGCGGGCGTGGTGACGCCGTTGTCGACGTAGCGCTGCACGTGCTCGCGACAGGCCTGGGGCGACCCGTGGACGATGAGCTGATCGACCACCTCGTCGGGGATGGCGTCGAGCGCCCCCTTGCGATCGCCTTCCTTCCACAGCCGCCACATGTCGGCCAGCTGCGGGCCCCGACCCAGCCACTCGTGAAAGGCGGCGTACACCGGCACGTTGAGGTACGCGGCGATGGCGTATCGGCCCAGCTTGCGCACCATGTCGGTGTCCTCGCTGGGGGCCACGAAGATGCGGGCCACGATCTCCTTGTCCGACCCGTCCGGGCCGGGCCCGAACTGGCGCACCACCGGGGCCACCTTCGAGACGTCGTCGGCCGAGAGCCAGTTGATGATGGCGCCGTCACCCTCGCGACCGGCCAGGCGCAGCATGCCCTCGCGCAGGGCCGCCACCAGGATGGGCACCGGCTGCTCGGGCACCACGCCCAGCTTGAAGCCCCGCACCGCGAAGGTGTCGTAGGTCTCGGTCACCTTCTCGCCGCTGAGCGCGGCGCGCAGGAAGCGGACCATGTCGCGGGTCTTGCGATACGGCTCGGTGAACTCGATCCCGTTCCAGCGCTCGACGATCACATCGCTGGACGTGCCCAGGCCGAGCACGAAGCGGCCCTCGGCGGCCTGCGCGATCGAACCCACGCTCTGGGCCAACGTCCCCGGACCGCGGGTGAAGGTGGGCACGATGGCCGTGCCCAGGCGCAGGCTGGGCGCCCACACCGACGCCAGGGTGAGGGGCGTGAAGGCGTCGGCCCCGTTGGCCTCCGACGACCAGACGTCGGTGTAGCCCAGATCGGGCAGCTCCTCGATCCACTCGCGCTGAGCCCCCAGGCCCACGTTGTCGAACGGGATGGTGATGCCGTAGCGGGCGACGTCGGTCATGGCTCCTCGAACGGTGGTCGGGCGCGACTCGGGTCGCGGATGATGGCGGACTGGCTGGCGGTGGCCATGAGCGTGCCGTCGGTGGCCCACAGGTAGACCACGCCGTGGCCGAAGCCGCGGCTGACCAGGTCGACGCGGATGTCGATGAGCACCCACTCGGTGGCAACGATGGTGCCCACCCGCAAGGTGTTGTCCAGGCTGTTGCTCATGGTGTCGAGCTCGAGGGCCTGGCTGATGCCCATGGGGACGTAGTCACCCAGCACGGCCAGCGAGGCCGCGGACACCTCCAGCAGGTCGGGCATCCGGCTCCACAGCACGGTGCGGCCGACCTTGGGATCCTGGCGGGCCCAGCGCTGGTCGAGCCGGGCCATGATGGAGTCCTCGACGTTGCCCCGTCCCTCGCGTCGGGGCAGACCGATCGGCGGATCGACCTCGGGCATCTCCGGCCACTGTCCCGACAGGTCGAGCGAGCGGTCGCCGAGGGCGGCGTTGACGGTCACGATCTCGGTGTTGCCGACATGGGCCACCGCCCGGGCCTGGGTGATGTTGCGGCCCTCCGACGCCACGGTGATGTCGATGTCCATCACCGAGGGCGGCCGGGCGTAGTTGAGGTACTGGGCGGTGGCCCAGATGACGGGTCGCCCGGTGCTGCCCTCCATGGCCGAGATGGCTGCGCCCAGCGCGCACCCCCCGAACAGGAACCGGTGGCCGGTGCAGATGCCGGGGGTCACCGGGAGGTACCAGCGCATGGGGTTGTGCGTCGATTGCAGTCCCAACCACTGGCGCGCGTCCACGATCGGGCACTCTAGGCGCCCGCGCCCGCGCTCGATCAGGGGCTCGGCCCTCCCGGTCGATCAGGGGCACGACACGAGCGGGATCTCACGAAACTGAGCGTTGCTCACCATAGCCACGTACACTTCCGGCCATGGTTGATGCACCCTGGTCCGGCGACGCCT
Organism: uncultured Microthrixaceae bacterium; assembly: GCA_963740985.1. Classification (GTDB taxonomy): domain Bacteria; phylum Actinomycetota; class Acidimicrobiia; order Acidimicrobiales; family Acidimicrobilacustridaceae; genus UBA4742. The sequence continues at coordinate 4,206,058 of CAVUGJ010000002.1, read as the reverse complement.
GTTCGTTGGTGGACGCCTTCCGATCCGGCGAACGTTCGCCCCTCGAGGAGCTGGAGGCCACCCTGGCATCCATCGAGGCCAGCGAGCTCAACGCCTTCTGCCACCTCGACGCCGACGCGGCCCGCCAGCGCGCCGCGCAGGCCGATGTCTCGCTGCCCTTCGGCGGGGTGCCCATGGGGGTGAAGGAGCTGGAGCCGGCCGCGGGCTGGCCCGACACCGAGGCGTCCCTGGCCTTCACCGATCGGGTCTTCGATCACGACTCGACGATGGTGGAGCGGCTGCGCGGCGCCGGGGCCAACCTGATCGGCCAGACCACGGCCAGCGAGTTCGGCGGACTCAACGTCTCGGTCTCCAAGCTGCACGGCGTGACCGGCAACCCCTGGAACCCGGCGCGCACCACCGGCGGATCTTCGGCCGGCAGCGCGGCGGCGGTGGCCGCCGGCCTGGTCACCCTGGCCACCGGCGGCGACGGCGGCGGCTCGATCCGCATCCCGGCCGGCTTCTGTGGCCTGGTGGGCATGAAGGGCACCGCCGGACGCATCCCCCGCGGCCCCCGCACCGTGATCGGCCCACTGACGGTGGTGCTGGGCTGTCTGGCCCGCTCCGTGCGCGATGTGGCCCGGTGGTACGACGTCACCACGGGCTACGACTCGCGCGATCCCTACAGCCTGCCCCGCATCGACGGCTGGGAGGCCGACCTCGACCTGCACGACCTGCACGGGCTCAAGGTGGCCATCGTGGCCGACCTGGGTCGGGCCGTGATCCGCCCCGAGCTGGCGGCCATGGTCGACGAGGCCGGCCGGGCCTTGGCCCGCGACGCCGAGCTGACCCTGGTGGACATCGCCAAGCCGGCGGTGCCCGACACCAGCGTGGCCTGGGCCATGTCCAACCTGGCCACCCTGGCCATGGACCTGGGCGATCGGTGGCCGGCCTGCAAGGACGACCTCACCCTGGAGATCGCCTTCGGCATGCAGCTGGCGACGGAGTACTACAACCTGGAGATGGCGGCCAAGGTCGAGGCCGACAAGCTCGCCACCAACGAAGCGGTGGCTGACATCTTCGATCAGGTCGACGTGCTCGTGTGCGCCACCAACCCCGACGCCGCCTATCCGGCCGAGGTGACCATGAACACCCGGGTGGGCGACGTGCAGGTGGGCGTGGAGAACAACCTGGCCCTCACCGGCCCCTTCAACATCAGCGGCAACCCGGCCATCGCCGTGCCCATCGGCCAGCTCGACGGCTTGCCCGTGAGCATGCAGCTGGTCACGGCCCACCACCGCGACGCCCTGCTGCTGGATCTGGCTCGTGTGGTCGAGCGCGAACGAGGGTGGCCGTTGACGGTTTCGGTGTAGAACCTGCCTCAGCGACGGTCCACGCCGGCACGTCGCGCCGGGAGGGTTCCATGGCCGTAGTGCTCATCACCGGGTGCAGCAGCGGGTTCGGGCTCGAGGCGGCGCTGGCCTTCGCCCGGCGGGGCGACACCGTCTACGCCACCATGCGGAACCTGGCCAAGGCCGATCGCCTGACCGAGCGGGCCGCGGCCGAGGGCCTGGCCGTCGAGCTGCTGGTCCTCGACGTCACCGACGACGAGTCCGTGCACGCCGCGGTGGCCGAGGTGGAGGCTCGCCACGAGGCCATCGACGTGTTGGTGAACAACGCCGGCGTGGGCTTCGACGGACCGGTGGAGACCATCGACATGGACGCGGCCCGCGCCGTGCTGGAGACCAACTTCTGGGGTCCGGTCCGCATGATCCGCGCCGCCCTGCCCGCCATGCGAGCCAAGGGCGCGGGCGTGATCGTCAACGTGACCTCCGTGACCGGTCGGGTGCCCGGCAACGGCTACATGAGCTGGTACGCGGCCAGCAAGCACGCCATCAACACCCTGAGCGAAGGGCTGATGATGGAGCTCGACGGGCTGGGCGTGCGCGTGGCCTGCATCGAGCCCGGCTTCTTCAACACCGACTTCATGCAGACCTTGAGCCCCACCGCAGCCGGTGATCCCCACGATCCGTACGCGGCTGAGCACGCCTGGATGATCGACTTCTACGACAAGAGCGTCGCCGGGTCACCACCGCCGAGCGCGGTGGCTGACGCCATCGTGGCCGCGGCCAACGACCCGACCACGCCGCTGCACAACCTGGTGGGCGATGACGCCACCGTGTTCGTCGATCTGGTCGACCAAGCCGGCACCGTCGAGGCGTGGCTCCCCGTCGGCATCTCGATCGTGGAGTCGGTGTCGGGCCCGCGCCCGATCAAGGGCGCCTGACCGAGCACAGCGAACCGGCCCGCGGGCCAGCGTTGGTCAGTTGTCCGAGTCAGGGATGATGGCGTAGGTCCCGAAGCACATCTCGTCCTCGGTGCCCTCGGCGAACACGATGTACTTGGGCGCTCGGTTCGGATCGAGCGAGCGGTCCCACGAGCACGACATCTCCATCGTCTCGCCGGCGGTCACGTGCAGGGGCTGCGCCAGGCCGTAGTTCATCTGCCAGTCGAAGTTCCACACCGGGATGTCCAGCAGGATCTTCTGTTGAGGCGTGCCAGGCTGCAACGTCAGGCGGAAGCTCTTGCCGAGCGTGTGCATGTGGCCGAAGACGCCTACGATCGTCCCGGTCTCGGGCACCTTGAAGTCACAGGTGGTGTGGGCCACGCCGCCGACGAACTGGGCCGCGAGCTGCTCGGCCGTCGTGCCACAGGCACCCAGAAGCGCCGGCTCGGCCAGCATGCCCAGCGGCCCGTAGAGCTTGCCGTCGTTGGCCAACGAGGCGGTTCGGTCGCACAGGGGCGCCACCACACCGGGCATGCACGGGATCTCGACCGGGGCGATCGGGTTGATGATGTCGATGGGCCTGACCGGATCGGTGCCCGGGCTCAGCTGGAGCGCGACCGTCGTGCGGTCGGGCTTGGGAGCCTTGTCGTAGTGGTAGTGGACCTGCAGGACGAGCGCGTCACCGGGCTGGAGCAGGACGCCCGAGTTGTCGGGTTCGACCACCGGGTCCTGGCCCGGCACCCATCCGGCCACCAGGCCGGGCTGGCCGAAGCCCGACGAGTCGCCCCGCCGCACCTTGGCCTGGCCGGCCGCACCCGCCAGCTTCTTGTACGCCCCGCGATCGGGCAGGCCCGGGCCGGCGTAGCACGACCAACCCGGCCGGCCGTCGCTGCCGCTCTGGGCCACGCCCTCAGCGGCCTGAGCCGCGTCGATGTGGAAGATCTGGGCGTGGTGGATCTCGGTGATCTGGTCCGGCGTCACCTTGAAGCCGGTCATGTACATCGCCTTGGTCAGGTGCGGGTCGAGCACGAAGCACCGGTAGTCGTTCGTGTTGGCCAACGTGCCCGTGTAGGCCTGGGGCATCGTCATGACCACGTCGGCCCGGGGCTGGGTGCCCGCCTTGGGTGTCGAGGCCACGATCCGCGTGGAGGCCGGCTCGTCCAGCTTGCCGCCGGCGTTGGCCCAGGCCGCGACGGCCGAGATGTCGGCCGCGCTCATGGCCTTGGAGTGCAGCAGCGGGACACCGAGGCTGGAGGCGGGCCAGGGCGGCATGTACTTGGCCTGGGTCACGACCCGCAGACCATCGGCCACCTTCGAGGCATCGGCGGCGGTGGCCAGCTGCCAGTGGGCGGCACCCACCTGGCCCGGCGCGTGGCACGAGGCGCAGTTGGCGGCCAGGATCGGCGCCACCACCGTCTTGAACGAAGGTCCCGAACCGGAGTGGCGGGCCGAGGCCGGCGCCGCGATCTGGTCGGGCACGTTGAACTTGGAGGGGTCGAGGGCCACCAGCTTGAAGGTGAGCGACACCGAGTCGCTGGTGCTGACCAGGCCGGCCAGGTTGATGGGGCCGACACCGAAGGTGGACATCTTGATCGTGGTGGTGGCGGTGGCTGTGAGCTTGCCGTTCTGGAACGACCCGGTGGTCTGCCAGCTGACCGGCGCGGTGATCCCCTTCACGGTGAGATCGCCGTTGAGGGTGAAGTGGTAGGTCTTGCCTTCGGTCAGCGTCGCCGGCAGTCCGGTGATGCTGGTGGTGGTGAAGGTGGCCAGCGGGTTGGCTTCGGAGGCGAGGTAGTTCTTACGGATGGTGGCGTCGCGCAGGTTGTTGTCCGAGTGCAGCTGCTCGAGGTTGATGACGATCTTGCCCACCCGGCTCGAGGAGGGATCGCTGGCATCGATGGCGAGATCCCCGGCGATGCCGTTGGTGGTGCCTGTGGCGTGGTTGGCGGTCTGGCCGACCACGTTCTCGTCGACCCCGTAGGTCACCGACGACTGGGTGGGATCGATGCGGTACACCGTCTCGCCGTTGCCGGCCACCAGGTGCGGAGCGCTGGGCACCACGTAGCTCACGGCCACGTTGCTGACCGAGAGGATGGGCTCGACCCGGGAGTACACGTAGAGCCCGGCACCGGCGGCCAGCACCACCGCCAACCCGAACAGCGACAGGATCCAGTGCTGGCGCGACGCGTGCGCCATCCGCCGCAGGCGTGAGGGTCGGGCAGGCGACGAGTCGGTGTAGCCCTCTTCAGGCTGACTCGTGGTCTCGGATGTCGACATCGTGCCCCCTGGGCGTGGCCGTACGGCGTCTGGTCGGCGCCGTCATCCCCTCGGACACCGCGAGCAGAGGTGGTAGTTGCACCTCAAGTGCAAAGTCTAGCCCGACGAGTCGGGCGCATCAGAGTCAGTCGGCCCATTTCGTGGCCACGTCGGTGGTGGCGCTTTCGGTCTTCTTGTCATACCCCCTGGGCACAATCTAGACATGGAAGCACAGCTGCACCTCCTGCCCAACGAAGACGATGTCGAGGCCTCGTGGCGCCTCGACGATTCCACCCGGGCCATCGGCCGGCGGGGTGTGGCCGACGCTCGAGGGGCACTTCGTGCCGCCCTGCGCCACCGGGCCGGCGAAGCCGCCCTCGCCACCGATCAGGTCGACGACCGGGCCGACCACGCGGCCGTGTCCCGACACGCTTCCGCGGCTTGACCCGCCTGTCGGTCACCGGCCTAGGCTCCCGTCATGAGCGAACGTGAAGTCGTCATCGTCGAGGCCGTGCGCACCCCCATCGGGCGTCGCAACGGTGGCCTCTCCACCATCCATTCCGCCGACCTGTTGGCGACCGCGCTCAAGGGTCTGATCGAGCGCAGCGGCATCGATCCCACCGAGGTCGAGCAGGTGGTCGGGGGCTGCGTGGGCCAGGTGGGCATGCAGTCTTTCAACGTCACCCGCACGGCCTGGCTCACCGCCGGGCTACCCATGAGCGCACCGGCCACCACCGTCGACACCCAGTGCGGCTCGTCGCAGCAGGCCACCAACATGGCGGCCAGCCTCGTCGGCTCGGGCGTCATCGACGTGGCCGTGGCCTGTGGCATCGAGAACCTGAGCCAGGTCCCGATGGGGTCGGGCACGGCCAAGGAGATCAACGTCGGCCGGGCCATCCCCAAGAGCTACTTCCCCCAGTACGAGTTCACCACCCAGTTCGAGGGGGCTGAGCGCATCGCCGACAAGTGGGGCATCACCCGCGCCGACGCCGACGAGTTCGGCCTCCGGTCCCAGCAGCTGGCGGCCGAGGCCTGGGCCGAGGATCGCTTCGGCACGCAGCTGGTCGCAGTCGATGCACCCGACCTCGACGAAGACCGCAAGCCCACCGGCACCACTCATCGAGTCGAGCGCGACGAAGGGCTGCGCGAGACCACCCTCGAAGCCCTGGCCAACCTCAAGCCGGTGGCGCGCGAAGACGGCGTGCACACCGCCGGCAGCTCCTCGCAGATCTCCGACGGAGCCGGCGCGGTGCTGATGATGACCCGCGACAAGGCTGATGCGCTCGGTCTCACCCCCATGGCTCGCATCGTCGACACCTGCCTGGTGGGCGTCGACCCGATCCTCATGCTGACCGGGCCGATCGATGCCACGCAGCGTCTGCTTGACCGCAACAACATGACCATGTCCGACATCGACCTGGTCGAGATCAACGAGGCCTTCGCCTCGGTGGTGCTGGCCTGGCAGCGCGAGCTCGACATCGACATGGACATCGTCAATCCCAACGGTGGCGCCATCGCGCTGGGCCATCCGCTGGGTGGCACCGGCGCCATCCTCACGGCCAAAGCCGTGCACGAGCTGCACCGGGCCGATCAGCAGATGGCGCTGGTCACCATGTGCTGCGGCGGCGGCCTGGGCACCGGCACCCTCATCGAGCGTCTGTAGCTCCAGCCCGACTCCGTCGGTTCGAGCGGACAGCCGCTCCCAGCTCCACCGCTCCGGTCCGGGGTGGTCTCGCGGCGACGCCGCCACCACTCCTGAACCGAATCGGAGGTGCTCGACATGGCGTCGAGTCCACGAACCACGTCCACCCGTTCCAACCGAGCACGCTCGCTGGCGCCGCTGCTGGTGGCGGCCATGTTGGCCATTGCCCTGCTCCTGGCCACCCGCTTCGTCCTGCTCACCATCTCCAACTCCGACGTGGACGGCGGCGGCCCCACGCCCACGATGGGGGCCGACCATTCACTCGACACCAAGGTGGTCCGCGTCGTCGACGGTGACACCCTGGTGGCCAACGCCGAGGGACGGGTCGAGCGGATTCGTCTGATCGGCGTCGACACGCCCGAGACGGTCAGCCCCTCCAAGCCGGTGCAGTGCTACGGCAAGCAGGCCTCCGACCACCTCAAGGCGCTGCTGCCGCCCGGCACTCTCGTCACGCTGACCACCGATGCCGAGACCCACGACGTCTACGGACGCCTCCTGGCCTACGTGTACCGCCACTCCGACGGCCTCTTCGTCAACCTCGAGTTGGCCCAGGAGGGCTACGCCTCACTGCTCACCTTCCCGCCCAATGTGGCCCACGAGCCTCAGCTCGCCCGAGCCGTCAACGACGCCCACCAGCGGCGCCTCGGCCTGTGGGGCACCTGCGGTGGGCCGGGGGTGCCGTTGGCCGACGCCCCTTCCACCACGGCCCGGGTCCGGGCGTCGGGCGGGTAGCGTTCGGGGGTGACCACGCTGGCGCAACGCCTGGGATTCGCGGCCGACGACCGGGTCCTGGTGATCAACTGCGACGACCTGGGCATGTGCCACGCGGCCAACGCCGGGGTCTACGAGAGCCTCCGCACCGGCGTGGCCACCAGCGCCACGCTGATGGTCCCGTGCCCGTGGGCCCGCGAGGCCTCGGCTCGCTACCTGGGCGAAGACGTCGGCGTGCACCTCACCCTCAACTCGGAGTGGGACCTGTACCGCTGGGGCCCCATCACCCAGGCGCCGTCCCTGCTCGACGGCGACGGCGGCTTCCCCCGCACGACCACCGACGTGTGGGATCACGCCGATCTCGACGAGGTGCGACGCGAGTGCCGAGCCCAGATCGAGCGGGCCATCCTGTGGGGCTTCGACGTCAGCCACCTCGACAGCCACATGGGCGCGTTGCAGCTGCGGCCGGAGTTCTTCGACATCTACCTGGAGCTGGCCGTCGACTTCGGGCTTCCGCTGCGGTTGTCGGGCGCGTCGACCGAGCGCCTCATCGGCTTCCCCTTTCGTGAGCTGGCCACCCAGGAAGGCGTGGTCTTCCCCGACGCCTTCGTGACCGTGCCCAGCGGGGTGGGCAGTCGCCGAGCCATCGAGAAGGTCCTGTTCGACCTGCGTCCCGGGGTGACCGAGGTGTACCTCCATCCGGCTGCCGACACCCCCGAGCTGCGGGCCCTGGCCCCCGACTGGGCCGATCGGGTGGACGACCACCACCTGCTGGTCCTCGACTCCGCCCTACGGGCCCGCCTGGAGCGGGCCGGCGTCACATTGATCGGCTACCGCCCGCTGCGCGACCTCCAGCGCAAGGGCGCCTGAGCGACCTCGGGCTCTCTCAGGTCTTGACCTGGCGGTACGTGCGGAACACCCGGGAGAAGCGGCCGCCGGCGGCGGCGTAGAAGCCCACCGGACCGATCCAGCAGATCTCGACCTGGGTGTAGCCCGCTACCGACAGATCCGCGCACACCTGTCCCAGCAGAGACAGGCCGATGCCGCGGTGCCGCCAGTCGTCCGCCGTGCCCGTGGGTCCGAACCAGCCGGCCCGGTTGACCGAGTGGCAGGCGAAGGCCACGGCCTGGCCGGTGTCCGGGTCGAACGCGCCCACACACGTGCCCTGCTCGGTGCCGCGCCGCTGCTCGGCCGACCACTCGGGCCAACGGCCGGCCACCAGCTGGTCCACCGCGGCCACGTCCGCGTCGTCGAGGACCCGCCGCATCTCCACCCCGTCGGGGCTCGGATGGCGGTAGCCGGCGGGCACCGTCATGTCGAACACCGCCCCGGTCTCGGCGTAGCCCGCCGACTCGACCAGGGTATGGGCCGCGGTGAACGACACGTCCACGCCCGGCCACAGGAAGAAGGGCGCCGAACCGGCCAGGTGCAGCTCACCCGCCCCCTGGTCCCAGGCCCATTCCGCGGCCGCGTCCAGCAGACGGTGACCGTGGCCGCGGCGCTGGGCCTCGGGGTCAACCACCACCAGCTTGAGGAACGCCACCGCCAGGTCGCCGAAGCGGCGGACCACCGCCGCCACGGCCCCCGCGCCGGACGGATCGCCCAACACCACCCCGGGATCGTCCCAGCAGGCAGCCAGGAGCTCATCCGCGTTCAGGTGCTCGTCGGGCATCGCCGCCGCGCACAACGCCGCCAACTCGCCTGACCGCTCCGGCCCCCAGGAGTCCACCGCCGAAGGATCGCACACCTGCCAGACTCGACGACCATGCGCCGCCCCGTCACCCTGGTCCTCGCGACGCTTGCGCTGGGTGTGGGCAGCGCTGGCCTGAGCGCCTGCTCGAGCGCGGCCAAGTCGCCGACCCTGCCCCGCACCCACTTCACGCCCAAGGCCGAGATCGTCATCGGCTGTCCGCCGGGGTACCACTGTCCCCCGTCGACGCCCCCCAAGGTCGGCCTGACCGTCCTGAGCCCCAACTCCACCGCCCAGGTCGACTCGGTGCCCGACCGATCGACCGTGGTGGTGAAGAACCTGGCCACCGGTCCGCAGCGCGTCACCGGCACGATCAAGGACGATCAGGTTTTCGACACCGGCCAGATGGCGCGGGGCAACACCACCACCGTGGTGCTGTCCACCCCGGGGGTGGTCACCATCACCAACACCACCAGCGGCGAACACGTCAGCCTGACCGTGCGCCCCGCCCCGGCCACCAAGACCTGACCGGCGAACCGGTGCAGTCGCGCACCTCACGGGTGCATACGTGCACCAGGTTCGCAGCAGCTCGCTAGCGCAGGCCGGCGAACAGGTCTGATTCGGGGATGTCGGTGTCGACCAGGCTGCGGGCCAGCTGGTAGTCGTCGAAGGGATGGATCTCGCGCATCACCTCGCGGGGTAGGCCGAACCAGAACGGTGACGTGGGGTCGACCTGGGTGGCGTGGGCCAACAGGGCATCCGACCGCACATCGGCGTTCGCCCCGTCGAGGGGCACCGAGGTGGTGATGCGCTCCTCCTGCGAGGGCCGCTTGAACCAGTCCTCGCCGAAGGGCGACTCCAGACCCAACTCCAGGAACTTCTCGTGAGTGGCCAGGATCCGGGCCCGCGACCACATCGTGTAATAGAGCTTCGACGGTTGCCAGGGCTCACCCAGGTCCGGGAAGGCGTCCGGATCGCCGGCCTGGTCGAAGGCCGGGATGGTGATCTCGTGCACCCGCAGGTGATCGGGGTGGGGATAGCCCTGCTGGTCGTCGCCGTAGGTCACCACCACCTGAGGACGCTCGCGTCGGATGATCTCCACCAACCGGCCCACCGCCTCGTCCAGCGGGGCGTTGGCGAAGGCCGCAGGGTTGGCGTTGGCCTCGGTCTCGGGCATGCCCGAGTCCCGGTAGCCGAGCAGCACGACTTCGTCGTAGCCGATGATCTTGGCCGCCGCGGCCAGCTCGTCCATCCGGACCTGATGGAGGTTCTGGCGAACCTCGGGACGATCCATGGCCGGATTGAGGATGTCGCCCTCTTCCCCGCCGGTGCAGCACACCAGGGTGGTGTGCACCCCTTGGGAGGCGTAGAGCGCCACCGAGCCCGCACCCTTGGACGATTCGTCGTCGGGATGGGCATGGACCGTGAGCAGTGACAGGGGCGATGCCATCCCCGCAAGCTACCGGGACCCAGCGGACCTGCCACGACCCGCTCCGGGCGCCACCGACCCGGCCCGGCCACCGCTTAGGCTCCCCGCCATGGCTCGTGACCCCCACCGGCGCTCGACCCTGGCGCCATCCTTGCTGGCCAGGGCGGCCCTGGCCATGGCCGTGCTGGCCCTGGCCAGTTCCTGCGCCACCAACTTCCGCACCATGCGCAAGCCCGCTCCGGGGGCCACCGCCCCGGTCACGGCCACCACCGCCACGACCGCCACCACCACCCAGCCGGTGATCGCCACGGAATCACCCACGTTGTTCGAGCTGTCATCGACGAGCTTCCAGCCCGGCGGCTCCATCCCGGCCACCTACACCTGTGACGGCCCTGGATCCTCACCCGCTCTGGCCTGGTCGAACGTCCCGCCCCACACGGTCGAGCTGGTCCTGGCCATCTCCGATCCCCAGGCCAGCAGCGCCCTGCAGTGGATGGTGGCCGGCATCAACCCCGCCACCACCGGGGTGGCCGCGGGTGCCACCCCGGCCGGCGGCGTCGTGCTGGCCAACCGGGCCGGCGCCCACGCCTACGCGCCGTTGTGCCCGGCCAAGGGTCAGGACGACACGTTCGAGTTCACCCTCTACGCGCTGACCCGCCCGTCGGGGCTCACGGCCAGCTCCGACGCCACCGCCGCCTTGGCCAAGGTGTCGGTCGACGCCACCGGCACCCAGGCCGTGCTCACCGGCGACTACCAGCGACCCTGACCCGCCCCATCGAATAGCGTCTGGGCGTGGCCGTGGTCCTGATCGTGGTGGCGGTGGTGGTGATCGTCCTGGTCCTGGTCGGGGCCAGCTACAACCGCTTCGTGCGCCAGCGCACCCTCATCGACAACTCGTGGTCCAACATCGACACCGAGCTGAAGCGTCGCTACGACCTCATCCCCAACCTGGTCGAGACGGTCAAGGGCTACGCCTCCCACGAGGCCTCCACCCTCGAAGCCGTCACCCAGGCGCGGTCCCAGGCCATGGCCGATAACGGGTCACCGAACCAGCAGGCCCGCAGCGAGAACAACCTGGTGGGCAGCCTCAAGTCGCTCCTGGCCGTGAGCGAGGCCTACCCCGATCTCAAGGCCACCACCAGCTTCCTCGATCTCCAGCACCAGTTGGTGAGCACCGAGGACCGGATCCAGGCCGCTCGACGCTTCTACAACAACAACGTCAGGGACTACAACCAGCGGGTCCAGTCGGTCCCCACCAACCTCATCGCCGGCGCGCTCGGCTTCCACACCCGCGAGTACTTCGAGGTGGACGAGGCGGTGGTGGGTGCCGCCCCCACCGTCGGCTTCGACCAGGACGCTCCCCGAGCTGAGCGCACCGGGCGGCCGAGACGGCCGCCCTTAGCCGAGCGGCCCGCTGGTGTTGATCCGACCCAGGCGGACCGGCGCGGTCGACCCAGGTGTTCGATGCGGTCCGACGACCACGGCGCCGGCGGGGCCGCAGCCAAGGCGCACAGGCTGAGCAGCGGCTGGTCGTAGTTGACCCGCCAGCCGGCGTAGTCCTGCCAGGCCAGGTCCAGGTCGGCCCTGAGGGGCAGGCCGGCCTCGCGCAGTTGCTCCGATCAGCGCGTCGAACTCTTCGCGGTGGATGGAGATGGGGGCGTCGGGGGCCGGATCCGGCTCGAAGGGCAGGTGGAAGAACTGGCGATGGCGCGCAGCGCCAGGTAGCCGGAGCGGATCGTGATCTGCGCCTGGGGGCTCTGCTCGATGTCGAGGCATCGACACCACCAGCGAGGCGGTGTCGAGTACGGCGCCCGCCGCGGTGATCCAGGAGCTGCTGCACTCGGGTGGATCGGAAGAAGGCCAGACCGGCCTGGGAGGTGTGGCTCTCCTCCAGCTCGGAGAACCAGTGCTCCCAGGCTGTCCCATTGGGTGGCGAAGTACTCGAGGCCTCGGATGCGGTGGATGCGGATCAGGAACTCGGCCGCGCTCGGCGGGCTTCCGGCTCGCACCTCCAGCTTGATGACCTCGGCCTCCCGCCGGGAGAAGGCTGAGTAGATGGCCGGCAGGTAGCTGATGAGCAGGGCGACCAGGCCCAGCCCGGTCAGCGCCTCGACGAAGCAGGCGATCTCGGCCCCCGATCATCCCCGGCCGGTCGAACCCCAGGGTGGTGAACGATGAGCCGCTGGTCGACCATCGCTTCGCGCCAGGTGACGCCCAGCCCCCAGTAGATCGGGATGAAGGCGGCGAAGATGATCAGGGCCCAGGCCACCGGCAGGATCAGCAGGCAGACCGGCCCGTACCGGGCCATCATCCGGTCGTAGCTCTCGTAGCTGCGCGGTCCGGCGCGCCGAAGAACTCGAACACCTCGCGCCATGGCCAGGAAGATCGTCGCGGCTCAGCCGGACCGATTCGCCTCGCGGCACCACCACCGTGCGGATGGCCGACCACAGCATCCACGCGGTCAGAGCCGAACCAGCGACGATGGCGAGTACCCGCAGCGCGATCATGGACGACCCAGCCTAGGAGTCCGGCGCCAGCAACAGGTCCGCCAGCTCGCCCATGTCGTCGCACGATCCCGCCCGTCGCGCCGACCAGCAGCCGGCGAGGGGTCAGGCGCGGCGTAGCCGAAGGCGGTCATGCCGGCGGCGTTCGCCGCCTCCACCCCTGCTGGACGCGTCCTCGACCACGGCGCAGCGGTTGGGCTCGACTCCCATGGTGGACGCCGCGTGCAAGAACAGGTCGGGGGCGGGCTTGCCCCGGCCCACGTCTTCGGCGCTGAAGAGGCGGCCCTGGAAGCGCCCGATGAGCCCGGCGGTGGTCAGGGTGATCTGGATCCGCTGGTGGATGCCGCTGGACGCCACGCAGCTGGCCATGCCGGCGGCGTCGAGCCGGTCCAGCACCTGGGCCACGCCGGCGATGGCCACGACCGACTCGGCCAGCCGCGGGTACACCGCGGCCCGGTAGGTGGCCTCGAAGTCGTCGGGGATGGGACGGCCCAGCTCGGCCTCGACCAGGTCACGCACCCGCCCCAGCGTGTTGCCCAGGTAGCGCTCGATGCATTCCTCGGTGGTGACGGCCAGGCCGTAGCCGGTGAGGAGCTCGGCCAGGATGGCGTTGGCCACGGGCTCGCTGTCCACCAGCACCCCGTCGTTGTCGAAGATGACCAGGTCGAAGCGAGGCATCGACGGACGCTACACGGACAGACACACCCGGTCCGGGTGCGCGAGGCTCTGGCTGTGAACCCCGCCGACCGTGTGAAATTCGTGGTCCAGACGGCCAAGGCGGTGCTCGACGGCCGCCTGGCGGTCGATCAGGGAGCGGCGGCCGTTCAGCTGCAGGCCGAGCAGTTGACCCCGCTGTTGCGGGGCGACCGGGAATCGGTGACCCGCTCGGAGGCCGAGTCGGTGGCCACCACGCTGCGGCTGCTGGCCGAACAGGTCAACGACCGGTCGTCGGGCCTGGCCGACACCAGCGACTACGAGGCCATGGCCCGCTCGATCGGCGAGATGGCCCAAGCGCTCCGCTAGCTAGTCGGTGGCAGCGGTCGGCTCGGGCTTGGTCGGGCGCCAGAAGATGGCCAGCAGCAGCAGCGCCCCGCCGATCCCACCGACGGCGGCCACGGCCAACCCGGTCAACCCGGCCACGTGCAGCTTGATCAGGCGGTCGAGCGACCAGGAGCCGGGGCCGAGGGCACCCAGGGCCAGGCCGGCCACGGTCAGGTTGGCCACGTACTCGTAGCCCTCTCCCGGGCGGAAGATGAAGAAGCCGTTCTTGAAGTGGTTGGTGATGAGCGCCACCATCATCACCCCGACCACCCCGGCGGCGGCCAGGCTGTTGAGCAGGCCGACGATGAGCAGGGCGCCCGCCCCCAGCTCGGTGAGGCTGGCCAGCCAGGCGTGCAGCTTGCCCGGGCGCAGGCCCAGGCTCTCGAACCAACCGCCGGTGCCCTCGATCTTGCCGCCGCCCCAGATGTGGTTGTAGCCGTGGGCGATCATGGTGGCGCCGACCATGAGCCGGAGCAGGAGGGCGGCGATGTTGACGCCCCGCAGGTTGTAGATGCTGTGCGTGCCGATGACGGCCAGGAGTGAGAACACCTCCGTACCGTAGGCGAACCGACCTGGTGCGGCGGGCCTTGGTGAGCCGGGCGTTGGTGGACGAGCCGGTCAGCGGAAGTCGCGCGAGGGCACGGTCGCCGACAGGGGCATGGTGTCGAGACGTCTCGGCCACCACGTTGATGACGCCTTCGACCTTCTCCAGCCGACCCCGCACCAGCAGCGCCGGCGCACTGCGGGCCACCCGTCGGTACCGGGTCCAGCAGCCCAGCGAGCACACCACGTTGATCAGCCCGGTCTCGTCCTCGAGGTTGATGAACATGGTGCCCCCGGCGGTGGCCGGCCGCTGGCGGTGGGTGACCACTCCACCCACCAGCACCTTGGCCCGATCCTCCACCTGGACCAACCCGGCCGCCGGCACCACCCCCAGCTGGTCGAGAACGTCGCGCACGAATCGGGTGGGGTGACCGTCGGGGGACACGCCGGTGGCCCACAGATCGGCCACCGCCTCCTCGCGCTCGCTCATCCCCGGCAGCTGGGGGGCGTGCACCCCGGTGACCATTCCGGCCAGGCGGTCTCGGCCTGGTCTGGGCCACCGCCCCCGCCCCCCACAGCGCCCGGCGCCGATCCAGGGCCACCCCCTGGGGATCGGCGAAGCATCCGAAGGCCCCGGCCGTGGCCAGCGCCTCGAGCACGTCCAGGCGCATCGGCACCCGCCGCTGCAGGTCCTCCATGTCGCGGTAGGGACCCGCCGGCGTCGCGTTCGGCCACGATCCGTTCGGCCAGGTCGTCGCCCACGTTGCGCACCGAGCTCAAGGAGAGGCGGAGACGGGGATGATCGGGATCGATCCCGGGTTCCAAGGTCGCCTTGGCACCTGACCGGTTGAGGTCGGGGGTGAGCACCTCGACGCCGTGGCGGCGGGCGTCCTGCACCAGGGTGTGGGGCGAGTAGAAGCCCATGGGTTGGGCGTTGAGCAGGGCGGCGCAGAAGGCCGCCGGGTAGTGCAGCTTGATCCACGAGCTGGAGTAGACGAGGTAGGCGAACGACACCGAGTGGCTCTCGGGGAAGCCGAAGTTGGCGAAGGCGGCCAGCTTGTCGAAGATCTGATCGGCCACGTCGCCGGTGATGCCGCGCGTCGGCCATGCCCTCGTAGAGCCGTGCGCGCAGCCGCTCCATGCGCTCGCGGCTGCGCTTGGACCCCATGGCCTGGCGCAGCTGGTCGGCCTCGCCCGGCGTGAAGCCGGCCACGTCGATGGCCATCTGCATGAGCTGCTCCTGGAACAGCGGGACCCCCAGGGTCTTGGCCAGGCTGGGCTCGAGCAGCGGGTGCAGGTAGGTGACCGGCTCCTGGCCGTTGCGCCGACGGATGTAGGGGTGCACCGACCCGCCCTGGATCGGCCCGGGCCGGATGAGGGCCACCTCCACCACCAGGTCGTAGAAGTTCCGGGGCTTGAGGCGAGGCAGGGTGGCCATCTGGGCCCGGCTCTCGACCTGGAACACCCCGATCGAGTCGGCCCGGCACAACATGTCGTAGACCTCGTCCTCCTGGGGGATGCTCGGCCAGGTCGACGCCCGACGCCGTGGGCGTCGCGGATCAGGTCGACGGCGTAGTGCAGGGCGCTGAGCATCCCCAGGCCGAGCAGGTCGAACTTGACCAGTCCCACCGCCGCGCAGTCGTCCTTGTCCCACTGCAGGACGGTGCGGTTCTCCATGCGGGCCCACTCGACCGGGCACACCTCGATCACCGGTCGGTCGCACAGCACCATGCCGCCCGAGTGGATGCCCAGGTGGCGGGGGAAGTGCTCGACCTGGCGGGCCAGCTCGAGCACCTCGTCGGGGATCTCGTGATCGGTCTGGGCTCGGCGTGCTGGCCACCGGTGACCAGGCGTCGACCTGCTTGGACCAGGCGTCCTGCTGGCCGGTGGCGTAGCCCAGGGCCCGGGCCATGTCGCGCACCGACGAGCGGGCCCGGTAGGTGATGACGTTGGCCACCTGCGCCGCGTACTCGCGCCCGTATCGGCCGTAGACGTACTGGATGACCTCTTCGCGCCGATCGCTCTCGATGTCGATGTCGATGTCGGGCGGCCCGTCGCGCTCGGGGGACAAGAAGCGCTCGAACAGCAGGCCCAGGGTCACCGCGTCGGCCTTGGTGATGCCCAGGGCGAAGCACACCGCCGAGTTGGCCGCCGACCCCCGACCCTGGCAGAAGATGTCGGCCTGTCGGCAGAACTCGACGATGTCCCACACGATCAGGAAGTAGCCGGGGAAGCCCAGCTGCTCGATGACATCGAGCTCGTGGTCGATCTGGGCCCAGGCCCCGGGATGGTCCTCGGGGCCACCCGGCATGGCCGGACGGGGCCCGTAGCGGCGGGTGGCTCCCCGTTCGGCCAGCACCCGCAGCCAGGACATCTCGTCGTGGTCCGTCGGGACAGGGATAGGGCGGCAGGTCGGGGGCCACCAGGGCCAGGTCGAAGGCGCACTCGCGCCCCAGCTCGGCGGCGCGGGCGACCACGCCGGGGTAGCGGGCGAAGCGGCGGGCCTGCTCGGCCCCCGAACGCAGATGGGCCCCGGCCGAGGCCGGCAGCCAACCGGCCAGCTCGTCGAGGCTGCGCGCGGGCCCGCACCGCGGCCAGGGCGGTGGCCAGACGACGGTCGGCCGGGGTGGCGTAGTGGACGTTGTTGGTGGCCACCACCTCGACCCCGGCCCGCACGGCCACCCCGGCCAGAGCGTCGTTGCGGGCCGAGTCCAGCGGATCGCCGTGGTCCCACAGCTCGACGGTCACGCGGTCCCGGCCGAAGACCTCGATGAGCCGATCCAGCTCGCGGGCCGCGGCGGTCGGACCATCGGCCATCAGCGCGGCCGGCACCGCCCCCTTGCGGCAACCGGTCAGCACCTGCCAGTGGTGGCCACCGCCGGTCGACCCCGTGGGCCCGACCAGTTCGGCCAGCTCGTCGAGTGAGGTGCGGGGGGCGCCCTTCTCGCCTCGCAGCTGGGCCTGGCTGATGGCCCGGGCCAGGAGGGCATAGCCCTGGGGATCGCGGGCCAGCACCAGCAGGTGGCGCTCGTCGTGGTCCGCCCCGGGGTCGGGCGCCCCGGTGGGGACCTCGGTGCGGCCCAGGGTCAGCTCGGCGCCGAACACGGTGCGCAGGCCGTGGGCGCGGGCCGCCTCGGCGAAGCGGACCACCCCGTAGCACCCGTCGTGATCGGTGACGGCCAGAGCCTCGAGCCCCAGCCGGGCCGCCTCGGCCGCCAGCTCCTCGGGGTGGGAGGCGCCATCGAGGAAGCTGAAGTTGGTGTGGCAGTGCAGCTCGGCGTACGGGACCAGCCCAGCGTCGGATCGGGACACCAACGACGGGGGCTCGTAGGGTCCCCGCTTGCGGGACCAGGCCGGGCTGTCCCCGCCGTCGCCGGGCACCGGTTCGATCCACGGACCCCGGCCCAGGGGATCGTCGGACAGGCGTCGCTCGATCTGGGACCACGGCACCGGAGGGTTGCGAAACGACACGTTCCGACCCTATCGAACACCCGTTCGTCTGTCATCCGGGACGGCGCCCGAGCGGGGAGAACCAAACGGGGGCGGGCGGCGTATGTCCTGGGGTGCACCGGCGTCCCTGTCTCCCGGTTGTCGGGCTCGCCATCCTGGCCGTCGCGCTGTGCGGAGCGGGCGTACGGGCCGACGGCGGCCTGGCTGGCGCCGCCGGTGCCATACGGGCGTCGCGGGCCCAGCTGGTGGGGCCCGCGGTGCTCGGCTTCGTGGCCCTGATCTTCGGGCTCGAACGCCGTTGGCCGGCCCAGGCGCGTCCGTTCCGGGCCCGGGGCCACGTGCACGACGCCGCCTACCTTGGCCTCTACGCCCTGGTCGTGGTCCCGCTGATCACCCTGACGGGGACAGGCTTCGCCAGCATCGTGCGCCACGTCGCCCCCTGGATGGTGCTGCCCCGCATCGCCACGGTGCCCCGGTGGATGTTCGTGGTCGTGGCCCTGGTGGCCATGGACGCAGCCAACTGGTTCGCCCACTGGGCCAACCATCGGGTGGACGGGTTGTGGCGGCTCCACGCCGTGCACCACACCCAGCAGGAGCTGAGCGTGCTCACCTCCTTCCGGGCGCATCCCCTGGTGCACCTGAGTTTCCTGGTGGCGTCGGTGCCGGCCCTGGTGTTGGTGGGCAACGGTGTGGTGCCGGCCCAGGTGATCGTGATCTACATCTGCCTGGCCTCGCTCCCCCACGCCAACCTGGCCTGGGGGTCGGGTCGGATGGGCCGGATGCTCGGTCGGGTGCTGGTCACCCCCGCCTCCCATCGGCTCCACCATGCCGACGTCGGACGGATCGACGTGAACCTGGGCACCATCCTCACGCTGTGGGACGCGGCCAGCCGCCGGGCCGTGTGGGTCGAGGCTGGCCACTCGCCGGGGGCCACCGGCCTGGCCGGTCACCCGATCCCGATCGAACAGGACGCCATCCACCCGTCGCACCTGCGCCTCCTGCTGGTGCAGTTGGCCGAGCCCTTCGTGACCAGCGCACGACCCGAGAGCCCGGACGTGCCAACGGTCGAGGTGTCCCGCCCGCACCCAGCCGCGGAGCTGGTGGCCTAGATGAACCCGATGGCCGTTCCCGACGTAGGCGTCAGCATGCTCGCGCCACCCGAAGGTCTCCCTGCCCGTGTCCTGTGCTGGATCGGCGCCGCGGCCCTGGTGGTGTCGGGTCTGGTCCACCTGCACCTGTGGGACATCGCCTACCGACACGTGGACACCCTGGGTCCGCTGTTCGTGGTCCAGGGCATCGCCGCCCTGGTCCTGGCGGTGGCCCTGGTGGTCTGGCCCCGCCCCCTGGTGGCCCTGGCCGGTGCCGGGCTGGCGCTGGGCACGATCCTCGGGTTCGTGAAGGCCCTGAACGGCGGCATCTTCGGCTTCACCCTGCCGGTGATCACCGGTTGGGCCAACCTGGCCCTGGTGGCGGAGGTCGTGGCCGTGGTCGTGCTGGTGGCGTCGGTCTGGGTCACCCTGGTCCGGCGGCCCACGGCGGACGCGATGGCGACACCCACGCCCTCGGGTGCCTGATTCCTCCGCCGTGGGCCACCGAGCACCTCCCGATCCCACGCGCCCTCTCCGTTGGCGGTGGCGCCTGAGCGCCGGCGCGCTGATCACGGTGGCGGCGATGGCCGCGGCCGGGTGCCAGAGCACCTCCTCGTCGAGCGCCGGGCACGCCGGGGTGTCGGCCACCGAGCTGCGCGCCTACGTGAGCCAGATCGAGGCCGTACGCCTGCCGGTGAACGACCTGCTGGAGGGGGCCGATCCCATCCTCGACGCCTACCACGACAAGACCATCACTCCGGCCCAGGCGGCGACCCGCATGAGCGCGCTGGAGCAGCGTTTCGCCGGCTACCTGCTCACGGTCAACGCCATCACGCCGTCCAACCAGGTGCTGGCCAGGCTCAACACCCCCTACGCCCACACCTACTACTACGAGGACAACTATCTGAGCGCGCTGGCGTCGGATCTGAACGAGGGCGACTTCGACAACCTGCCCAACACCCAGAACGCCCAGCGGCTGGCCATCATCGAGTGGCGCACGCAGCTCGAGATCCTGGCCCGGAAGACCGGCATTGGACTCCCGCCCGACATCCAGCAGGCCGGCCGAGGCGAGATCGCCCCCGCCCTCGCCGGCAGCTGACGACCCCGACAACGCCCCCAAGGGTGAAACCTGTCAGCGGAGCGACCGCATACGAGCCGCGGAGATGACAGGTTTGCCGCCGTTGGGCGTCAGGGCTCGTCGCCGAGGTACTTGCGGGGATGGCGGCCGTCGACGTTGCCCAGGAAGGGCGGGTACACGTTCCAACCGAGCAGCTCCTGCAACCTCGGTGGCAGATCGCGCACGACGTGGCGGGGGACGCCGATGACGTGGTTCTCCTGCGGTCGTAGCCAGGCGGCCACGAACTCGAGGATCACGCCCAGCCTGGCCCGATCGGTGGTGTTGGCGCCGCCACCGTGCAGCACCGTGCCCGGGTAGAAGATCACCGATCCAGCCGGCATCTCGACCGCCCTGGTGGTCATGTCGTCGGGATAGGCGGCCGAAGCCCGGCGGTGGCTACCCGGAATGACCCGAGTGGCGCCGTTGGCCTCGGTGAAGTCGTCGAAGGCCCACATGCTGTTGATCAGCAGGGTGTCGTGCGGCCACGGCAGCGGGTACACGGCGTCGTCGTAGTGGATGACCTGCGCCGCCTGGCCCGGACCGATCTCGATCCCCACCGGCGCGGAGAACTGGTAGTGACCCAGCACCCGGTCGAGCACGCCCAGCAGCAGCGGATGCAGGGCGATGTCGTCGAAGGCCCGGGTCTTGGCGAACAGGTTGTAGATGCGCTTGGTGCGGTGGCCCTCGAAGTCGTTGCGTCCCAGCGGCACCGTCTCGAGCACCCGGGTCAAGTCGTCCCGCACCGCCGCGGTCTGCTCGGGGGACAGGAGCCGCTCGACCACGGCGAAGCCCTGATCCTCCATGGCCGCCACCACCTGGTCGGGGGTGGCCGTGGCCGCCAGGTGCTCGATCACGGCCCGCTCATGGCCGTGGTCGAGGTGGTGGTGGCTGCGGCCTGAATGGTCGTGGCCGTCGCCCCGTCGGGCGGGCGGGTGCCGGGTTGGCAGTAGGCGAAGGTGCCGGCGGCCCATCCGCGGCTCAGGTGCACCGCCCCGAACACGGCGGTGACCCGCCCGTCAGGTCCCTGGTGGGCGAAGAACTGCACCTGATCCACGGCCGGAGGGCGGGGCGCCGACGCGGCCGTCACCCCAGCGGTCTCGGCCGTCACCGCCTGGACGGGTCCGAATCCTCGGGGGGTCTGAGCGGGCACGAAGGTGGCCGTGCGCAGGGAGGCGGCGGCCGGCGAGGTGGTCAGGTAGTCGTGGAGGGCGGCGGCCGCGGTAGCCGAGGGGGCGGTCGTGCTCATGCCCGCCATGGCCTGGCCACCGCTCCCGCAGTCGAGGTCGGCCGTGAGGGGTCCAGCCTGGGTGGTGGCCGGGCCGCCGCTGGTGCCCACCACCGACGAGGAGCCACAGCCCGCGGCCAGCGCCATCGTGGCCAGCACCAGCACCAGCCCCAGCCCCATCGTCGCCTCCGACCGCCCGCGAGTCCCCATGTCGCGATGGTACGCGGCCCGACACGGGCCACCGGGCTCGGCCCGGCCCGATACCCTCCGCCCGATGTCCCTCGATGCGGCCCTCGCCGACGCCGACCCCGCCATCCGCCCCCAAGACGATTTGTTCGGCCACGTGAACGGACGATGGCTCGAGACGGCCGAGATCCCCGGGGACCTGTCCCGCACCGGCGGGTTCATCGACCTCTCGCTCGAAGCCGAGACCGACGTGGGCGACATCCTGCGTGAGTTGAGCTCGGCCACCAACGCCCCGGGCAGCGACGCGCAGAAGATCGGTGACCTGTTCGCCAGCTTCATGGACGAGCCCGCGGTCGAGGCCCTGGGCGCGGCGCCCCTGGCCGGCGACCTGGCTGCCATCGACGCGGTGGGCGACGTGGACGGGCTCGTCACCCTGCTCGGGCGCCTGGCCCGCGACGGGCTGGTCGCCGGCCCCTTCCAGACCTACGTGGACACCGACGACCGCCACTCGGACCGCTACATCGTGAACGTCGTCCAGGGCGGGATCGGCCTGCCCGACGAGTCGTACTACCGCGAGGACGCCTTCGCCGAGCACCGGGCCGCCTACGTCGAGCACGTGGCGGCCATGCTCGGCCTCCTCGGCTGGAGCGCCGAGGCCGCCGCCGACAGCTCGCAGCGGATCATGGCCTTGGAGACGCGACTGGCCGCCGCCCACTGGGATCGCGTCCGCTGCCGCGACGTGATCGCCGGCTACAACCGCATGACCCTGACCGAGGTCCGCGCCGCCGCCCCCTCGTTCGGCTGGTCGGCCTGGGTCGACGCCCTGGGCGGGACCGACGCCGCCTTCGCCGAGGTCCTGGTGCGCCAGCCCAGCTACCTGACGGCCATGGCTGAGGCCCTCACGGACGTCCCGCTCGACGACTGGAAGGTGTGGCTGACCTTCCAACTGGTCCATCACGCCGCGCCCTACCTGAGCGGCACCTTCGTGGAGGAGAACTTCTCGTTCTACTCCCGAACCCTCACCGGCACCGAGGAGATGCGCGACCGCTGGCGTCGGGGTGTCTCGCTGTGCGACCGGGCCATCGGCGAAGCCGTGGGCCGGCTCTACGTGGCCCGGGTGTTCCCGCCCGAGGCCAAAGCCCAGATGGACGAGCTGGTGGCCAACCTGGTGGAGGCCTACCGCATCAGCATCGGCCGGCTCGACTGGATGGGTGAGGACACCCGGGCCCGTGCGCTGACCAAGCTGGACCAGTTCCGCCCCAAGATCGGCTACCCCGACCGCTGGCGTGACTACGGCGGGCTCGACATCTCCCGCCACGACCTGCTGGGCAACGTCCGACGGGCCTCCGCGTTCGAGACTGATCGCCAACTGGGCAAGATCGGCGGCCCGGTCGATCTGGACGAGTGGCTCATGACCCCTCAGACGGTCAACGCCTATTACAACCCCGGTGTCAACGAGATCTGCTTCCCGGCCGCCATCCTGCGACCTCCGTTCTTCCAGGCCGGGGCGGATCCGGCCCTCAACTACGGCGGGATCGGGGCGGTGATCGGCCACGAGATCGGCCACGGGTTCGACGACCAGGGCTCCCGCTACGACGGGACCGGCAACCTCGTCGACTGGTGGACCGACGACGACCGGGCCAGCTTCGCCGAGCGGGCCGACCGTCTCATCGCCCAGTACGACGGCTTCGAGCCCCGGGACATGCCCGGCCACCACGTGAACGGGGCGCTGACGGTGGGCGAGAACATCGGCGACCTCGGGGGCCTGACGATCGCGCTGCTGGCCTACGAGCTCAGCCTGGGCGACGACTGCGCGCCCGTCCTCGACGAGCT
This sequence comes from uncultured Microthrixaceae bacterium, assembly GCA_963740985.1. Taxonomy (GTDB): domain Bacteria; phylum Actinomycetota; class Acidimicrobiia; order Acidimicrobiales; family Acidimicrobilacustridaceae; genus UBA4742. The sequence continues at coordinate 4,183,017 of CAVUGJ010000002.1, read as the reverse complement.
GACCGGACCCCAGCGCCTCTTCTACAACTGGGCCTACATCTGGCGGATCAAGACCCGGCCCGAGCTGGCCCTCCAGATGCTGTCGGTGGACCCCCACTCCCCCGCCGAGTTCCGGGCCAACATCGTGCGCAACCTCGACGAGTTCCACCAGACCTTCGCCACCTCGGCCGATGACGCCCTCTGGCTCGATCCCGCCGACCGCGTCCGCATCTGGTGATGGGCCGCGCCTAGTCGTAGGTGGCTTCGACCCACCAACGTCCGTTCTCGACAGCCAGCAGATGGGCGTTCCCATCGGCGTCCACCACCTGGAAGCGGGCCCGGCGGCGATGCGCCGGCGGATCCCACCAGCGCTCGTCCGCCAACCAGGGACCGGCCCAGCCCGTCACCTCGATCCACGGCCCGGCCCCCACCGACACCCGGGCCGGCGCGGCGCTGACCGACCCCCGACCCCCGACCCCTACCGCGGTCCCATCCGCGTCCACCACCTGGCAGGCCACCGGCTGGGCGGGCACGGTGGCCGGCGCCGGCGCCGGGACCTGGCCGGGCCACGGAGGCTGCGCCCACCGGCCCGACCGGCCCGACTGGCCGGGGCGTGGCTCGGCCAGCCCCGCCTGGCCCCGATCCAGGTCGACAGCGTGCACCGGCACCCGCCGGTACTGCTCGGCCGGACCGCGCCCGCCCTGGCGTTCGGGCACGGTCACCGAGTCGGGTCCCAGCAGGCCCTGGACGCGGGCGAAGGCCCGGACCGCCCGCTCGTCCAGCTCGGTCTCACCCCCCCAGAACCCCAGTTGACGTCCGGTGGCAGCCACCACCTCGTCGGGGATCAGGGCCAGTCGGATGATGCCGCTGGTCGGCCGGTGGGCCACCGACGCGTTGAGCCACCCGTCGAGCTGCCAGCGCACCCGGTCGGCGATGGCCGCCGGCGACAGCGCCCCCTCATGACGCCACAGCCGCTCGTTGGACTCGCCGTGGTCGGTCTCGGCCAACACCGCCACCCGGGTGCAGGCCAGGCCTCGCCGGTCGAGCTGGGCGTGCAGGTCGTCGGCCAGCGCCTTGGCCGTGAAGGCGGCCGCGTCCACCCGCTCGACCGGAGGATCCAACAGGGCCTCGACCACCAGGTGGGGTGGGGGCAGCCGGGTGTCGGGCGGCTGCGGATCGAGGCCCTGGGCCAGGCGGTGGGCCAGCTGGCCCTCGAGCCCGAACCGGGCCAACACGTCGGGCGCGTCCAACCCGGCCAGGTCGCCCAGGGTGCGCAGCCCCAGACGGGCCAGGACGTCGATCAGGCCGTCGGCGTCGGCCCGGCCCCCCGGACCGCTCAGGCCGGCCCGGGCCAGACCCCCGGCCAAGGTGGTGATGGGCCGCGGAGCCAGGAAGGCCGGCGACTCGCCCGGGGCCACCACCCGCACCGGCTCGGCGGGCAGGTCCCCGGCCGGCTCCGAGGCCAGTTCCGCGGCCAGCTCGGCGGCGAAGGGACCGTCGGCCACCCCCACCCGCGTGACCCCCGCCCAGCCGCGGGCGGCCAGCACCGCGTCGACCTGTCGGTGGATCTGCGACGCCAGTGCCGCGTCCCCCCGAAGTAGCGCGACGGGCCTCGGGTGGCCAACGCGCACACGCCCGGTCGGGACAGCTCCAGTCGCGGGGTGAAGACCTCGACTGCGGCGGCCACCTCGGCGAAGGCCCGCACGTCGCGCTCGCCGTCGTGGTCCACCACCACCAGACCGGGGCACCGACCCTGGGCTTCGCGCCGGCGCTGCCCCGAGGCCACCCCTTCGGTACGGGCCCGGGCCGAGGCGGCCACCACCCGGTTGGCCCGCACCACCGCCACCGGTTCGCCCCGATCGGGACCAGCCGCCACCACCGACCAGTCCCGGGCGCGCACCACCAACGTGCGGACGGGATCGGACAGGCTCATCCCTTGCTCATCCCACGGCTCGCCAACCGACGTCTCGCTCGTCGGCGTCGCCCTCGTCGACCCGCGGCCCACGAGGCGAGCTCGGGGCCACGGCCGTGATGGCACCCCGGGCATCGGGCAACCACAGCTCGACCCGGCGAGGTCGGGCCGCCCGGCGCCGGCCACCGGCCTCGACCACCACCCGCCGGGCCTGCAGGTGCCCGTGGCCGTGGCCCAACCCTTGCCACCGCGCCTCGACCCCGGTCAGGCGCAGATCGGCCTCGATGGCGCCGGTTCCCGAGCCGGGCCGCGCTCGTCCCGTCCCGGCTCGGAAACCCTGTGCCACCTGGATCAGGATGGTGCCCCGCTCACGGGCCCGGGCCGCCAGCCGTCGAGCGTCACCGACCCGCACCCGGTGCGTGGGGCCCATCACCACCACGTCGACCGCGCCCACGAAGGCGGCCACCACCCCGGCCCACTGATCGGGGGCCGGCTCGGCCACCAGGGCCAGGCGTTCCAGCGCCACCCCGGCCTCGGCCGCGGCGGCCAGGCCCAGATCGTCACACCCCACCACCGCCGTCCACGAACCGGCAGCCGAGGGACCGGCCGCCAGAGCCAGGGCCACCGAGGCGGCGGCCATCCCCTCGACCCGCACCACGCTGCCCCGGACCAGACCCCCGCCGATTCGCTGATCCGACACCAACAGGGAGAGGGCAGGCAAGACCGGCACCACCTGTTCGTGGGCCAGGACCACCGGGCGGATGGCCCGACCCACCTCGGCCAGGTCAGGAGCGGGCCGGAGGACCGGAGGGGATGACATGGGCACAGTATCGAACGGATGTTCGGGACTGGCAAGTGGGTCGGGTGCGATAGACCGAGGCCATGCCCAACCCCGCCTCGCCGCCGGACCCGGCCCGAATGCACACCTACACGGCCACCACCGACGCGCTGGCCCAGGAGGTGATCGCCTACGCCCTCGAGCGCATGCGCATGGATCCGCCGCCGCTCGACGCCCCCTGCTCGCCGGCCGAGCTCCGGGCCCGAGTGGGCACCACCATCACCCCTGAGGGCATGGGTGGCCCGGCCGCCCTGGGGCTGTGGATCGACCAACTGGCCCCGGCGTGCATCTCCGAGGACCACCCTCGAGCCCTCTCGTTCGTGCCCACCGCACCCACCGAGGCGGCCACCATCTTCGATCTGGTGGTGGGCGCCTCGTCCATCTACGCCGGCTCGTGGTTGGAAGGGGCGGGCGCGGTCTATGCCGAGAACCAGGCCCTGCGCTGGATCGCCGACCTGGCCGGGCTGCCGGCCGAGGCGGGCGGGTGCTTCGTGTCCGGCGGATCCGCGGGCAACCTGAGCGCCCTGGTGGCGGCCCGCGACGCGGCCGACCACGCCCGGGCCGAGGCCGGGCTCGACCGACCCCGCCGTTGGCGCATCGCCGCCTCGGCCGAGGCCCACTCGTCGATCGCCTCCACGGCCAAGGTCATGGACGTCGAGGTCATCGACGTGCCCACCGACGAGCGCGGCCGGCTCACCGGCGCCGCCCTGTTGGTCACCCTGGCCGACATCGAGCGGGACCACCCCGATGGTCTCGACGGGCTGTTCGCGGTGGTGGCCACCAGCGGCACCACCAACGCCGGCATGATCGACGACCTGGCCGGGGTGGCCGAGGTGGCCGAGGCCCGAAACCTGTGGTTCCACGTCGACGGGGCCTACGGCGGCGCGGCCCTGGCTGCCCCCAGCGTGCACGACCGGTTCGCCGGCATCGAACGGGCCGACTCGTTGGTGGTGGATCCTCACAAATGGCTGTTCACCCCCTTCGACTGCGCCGCCCTGCTCTACCGCCATCCCGAGCTGGCCCGCCGAGCCCACACCCAGCACGCCGCCTACCTGGAGGTGATGCAGCAGCGCCGGCGGGTCGATGCGCAGGAGTGGGATCCCAGCGACTTCGCCTACCACCTGACCCGGCGAGCCCGGGGCCTGCCCCTGTGGTTCTCCCTGGCCACCCACGGCACCGACGCCTACCGCGACGCCATCGAGGCCACGCTGGCCACGGCCCGAGCCGCGGTCACGCTGATCCGCGAGCTCGACCACGTGGAGCTGGTCATGGAGCCGGTGCTGTCGGTGGTGATGTTCCGCCGCGTCGGCTGGGAGCCCGCCGACTACCAGGCCTGGAGCGACGGCGCCCTGGCCGACGGGCTGACGCTCACGGTGCCGTCCGCCTGGCGGGGCCAGACGGTGCTGCGCTTCTGCATCGTCAACCCCCGCACCACCGTCGAGGACCTGGCCACCATCCTCGAGACCATGAGGTGAGGGCTGGCTGACACTCAGGCGTCGCGGAGGTCGAGCAGGCGTTGCACGCTGGACAGGTCGAAGGGGTGGGCCAGCCCGTGGATGAAATGGGTGACGCCGGCAGCCAGGTAGTCGTCGACCAGATCCACCTCGTCAGCGGACATCAGGCCGATGGTGCGCTCGATCTGGGCCGGGTCGCGGCCCACCTTGGCGCACCACTCGTCGAGCACCGCGTTCTTGTGGGCGTAGCTCTCGGGCGGGCCGAAGGCGTTCCAAGCGTCGGCTTCTTCGGCCACGATGCGCAACGTGACCTTCTCGCCCGACCCGCCGATGAGGATGGGCAGCGGTCCGGCCGGACGAGGGTTGAGCGTGGCCAGGCGGGTCTTCATCCGCTTCAGGGCCGCTTCGAAGTCGCGTAGGCGACTGCCGGCCGTGCCGAACTCGTAGCCGTAGCTCTGGTAGTCAGCCTCGAACCAGCCCGAGCCGACGCCCAGGTACAGCCGGCCGCCGCTGATCTGGTCGACGGTGCGAGCCATGTCGGCCAGCAGCTCGGGGTTGCGGTACGAGTTGCAGGTGACCAGCGTGCCGAGCTGGGCGTGGTTGGTGTCGGCGGCCATCGCGGCCAGCAGCGTCCAGCCCTCGAAGTGGGCGCCGTCGAGCGGTCCGAACAGCGGGTGGAAGTGGTCCCACACCCAGATGCTGTCCACGCCCATCTCGTCGGCCGCCCGCCAGGCCTCGCGCAGCGCGCTGATGTCGGTGTGTTGGGGCCAGAACTGAACGCCTACCTTGAATCGAGCCATGTCTCGAAGGCTAGGACGCGATCGAGGTCGACCGCCCAGCTCGGCATCCATCGGGCCCACAGCCTCAGTAGCTCTCCCCGAGGAGCTGGCCGGTGTTGGCATCGACGACCACCCAAGACCACCTCGGCGCGGAAGGTCGGAGGCCCGACACCACCCATGTACTGGTGTCCCGACGGCTAGGTCGCCGTCGAGCTCCCGGCCGTCGTCGGTGCCGGGCCGAGCTGAGCGCCGGAGCCCTTCGTCGCTCTATGGTCGGAGGATGGGCACCGTTGAGGACCTGATGGCCAACCCCGGGCTGTACCTGGGCATCGACCAGGTGTCGGACTCCGACCTGCGGGGTGCGGCCCGGATGCAGGTGACCGCCCTGCCTGGAGGTGCCGGCGTGATCCTGGACTACGAGATCTTCAACCCGGCCATGCCCGACCAACCCCGCGGCCACGTCGAACACACCATGGTGGCCAACGTCCACGACGGACCGGCCATCATGGTCATCGGCCATCCCCACGCCGACTCGGTGGCCATCCTGCACGAGACCAGCCCGGGCACCTTCGAGGTCGGCACCGAAGGCTCACCGTTCCCCATGAAGGTCCTGCTCTCGGTGCCCGAGCCCGGACGGATCCGCCACACGTGGTGGTACGGCCGGCCGGGCGGCGAGGCGGTCGAACGCGACGTGTCCGAGCTGCGACTCACCAGCTGAGCGGCGACTCCTAGGAGACGACGCCACCGAAGACGCCGGCCAGCGAGTCGAGCAGGGCGCGGGTGCCCTCCTCGCGCTGCGCCGGGGTGTCGTGCCCGTCGAGGTACACGCCCTGCTCGGTGAGGATCAGCTGCGTCCCGTCGCCCTGGGGGCGGAACTCGACCGTGGCCACCGACACCGAGATCCGATCCTCGTCGGCGTGCATCTCGTAGGTGTAGACGATGCGCTGGTCGGCGACGATGTCGCGGAACTCCGAGTCGTAGGTGTAGACCGGACCGCCCGGAGGCCCACCCCGGTTCGTCTCGTGGCCCCCGACCCGGAAGTCGAGCTCGTAGCCGGCGCCCAGCGCGTCGGCCGAGCCGGCGAACCAGCGAGCCTTGAGCTCCGGATCGGCCCAGGCCGCAAAGACCTGGGCCACCGAGGCGTCGTAGGCGCGCTCGATGACGAAGGTCTCGTGGACCGCGGTCGCCGGGGTCGTGGACGGGGATGTGGTCGGGGTCATGGTTTCTCCTCGGTGGTGGTCTGCTCGTTCAAGATGTCGCCCAGTCGGTCGAGGCGGGCCTCCCAGCCCTGCCGCCGATCGGTGATCCACTGCTCGGCCGCGGTCATCGCCTCGCGCTCGATCCGACACATGCGCGTCCTCCCGACCTTCTCGGTTCGCACCACCCCGCAGGCCTCCAGCACCTGCACGTGCTGGACGACCGCGGCCAGGGACATGGCCAACGGCTCGGCCAGTTCGCTGACCGAGGCCGGGCCCAGGGTGAGGCGTTCCACCATGGTGCGGCGGCTCTGGTCGGCGAGGGCCTGGAAGGTGCGATCCAAGTCGATCGTTTGGTCAACCATGTACTTGAGTATGTCGACCCGGGGGCACAATGGTCAAGTGCTTTCTTCAGTTTCCGGCCCCGCCCGCAGCCACACGATCGCCTCAAGTGCCGGCCCCGACGTCCGATGACTACACGGTCGGTGAAGGTCCGGCCGACGACGTCTTGCTCCAGGGGGATCGAGATGAGTCGCATCCAGACGAAGACGGGGGCCGCTTCGGCGGTACTGGCAGGGCTGATCGCCATGTCCCTGGTGGCCGCGGCCTGCGGCAGCAGCGCCAAGACGACGAAGGCCGCCAACAGCCCCACCACCACCGCCAGCACCGGTGTCGTGTACCACAGCGTGTTGAAGCCGAGCTCGGGGACACCCAAGCCCGGCGGCAGCCTGGTGTACGGCCTCGAGGGTGAGACCAACGGCTGGAACCCGGCCCTGTCGCAGTGGGCCCAACCTGGCCTCACCGTGGCCAGCTCGGTCTACGACCCGCTCATGGCCTGGGGCCCGAACTACGACGTGAAGCCGTACCTGGCCAAGTCGGTGACCCATGACGCCGACTACAAGCTCTGGACCATCACGCTGCGCCCCAACGTCACCTTCAGCGACGGCGAGCCGCTCGACGCGGCCGCGGTGGTCACCGACTTCGACGCTGTGCTCGGCTCGGCGCTGACCAAGAACTCCTTCGCCCCGGTCAGCGCCTTCACCGCCACCGGACCCCTCACCCTCACCGCCACCATGACCATCCCGTGGGTGGCGTTCCCGGCCGCGCTCACCTCCCAGGTGGGCTACGTCGCCGCCCCCAAGATGATCGAGGCGAAAGACACCACCACCCCGATCGGCACCGGCCCCTTCGTGTTCTCGTCGTGGGTGCCCAACAGCCAGTTCGTGGCCAAGAAGAACCCGCACTACTGGCGAGCCGGTCTCCCCTACCTCGACCAGGTGACCTACAAGCCCATCACCGACGGCGGGACCGCCCTGGCCTCGCTCCAGAGCGGTGACATCGACATGTGGGCCACCAGCCTCGACCAGTTCCGCACCAAGCTCGTGGCCGACGCGGCCAAGGGCCAGATCCAGCTGATCTACTCCCGGGGCGAGACCGAGGAGAACATGACCATGCTCAACACCCAGGCCGCGCCCATGAACGACCTGCGGGTGCGCCAGGCGCTGGCCTACGCCACGGACCGTAAGAGCTGGGCCGCGGCGGTCGGGGTCGATCCGGCCAACATCGCCGACGGACCCTTCGCGCCCGGCTCGAAGTGGTACATCCCGGTGGACTACCCGACCTACGACCTGGCCAAGGCCACCGACCTGATCAAGTCGTATGCGGCCGAGCACGGCCCGGTGTCCTTCACGCTCCTGTGCAGCACCGACACCACCGTGGCCCAGACCTGCCAGATCCTCCAGTCCCAGTGGGAGAAGGCGGGGATGCAGGTGAAGATCGTGGGCACCGACGAGAACAGCCTGATCACCGACGCGGTGAGCGGCAACTACCAGGCCACCATCTGGCGCCAGTTCGGCGAGCAGGATCCCGACGCCGACTTCGTGTGGTGGGACAGCGCCAACACCAAGCCGCCGCTGGCCCTCAACATGGCCCGCAACATCGATCCGACCCTCGACGCCGCCCTCTACAACGGTCGCACCAGCCACATCGAGAAGCAGCGTCAGCTCGACTACATCACCGTGGCCCGCCAGCTCGACAAGGACCTGCCCTACATCTGGCTCGACCACGCGGTGTGGAGCATCGGGGTCAACAACTCGGTGCGGGGCCTCGACGACACCACCCTGCCCGACGGCTCCAAGACCGACCCGGTGACCAGCGGCGTGCAGCGGGTCACCCAGCTCTGGCTCACCAACGGCTGAGTGGCCGACTGAGCCCCGTCGCCGCCGGTCGACCGGTTTGGGTGAGCGAGTACCGACCAGGTGGTCAGCCACCCGATCCGAGCCACCGGCGACCGACTAGCGAGGCGCGGCACTCAGTCGGAGGAGACGCCCTCGGGCACGACCACCTCGACACCTTCGCGGTAGTAGAGGAACAGCTCCTCGATCACGCCTTTGAGGCCCATCGTCGACGACCCGCTGGCCATCTGCACGGTGATCATGTTGCTGTTGACCGTGACCGATGTGACCCCGTTGTGCTCGAACAGCCGACGGGCCAGCACGTCGACCGGGCGATCAGCCACCACCGACTCGGGCGACGCGTAGTACTCGATCCCCATGCCGGTGATGCTGCGATTGATCTCGAAGCGCACCACACCAGGCACGGACGACGACTTCTCGATGACGGTGACGGGCTGTCCCATGGCGGCGCCGAGCCTATCCGGCGCGCGTCGCGCCCAGCGCGTCCACGGGCTCACGGGTGTCGACCGGCGCGGTCGAGCGCCACAGGGCGAGGGACAGCCCGATGGAGATCAGGCCCAGGGTGACGTGCACCGCCTTGAACGACACCGGGTGGTGGTGCACCAGGATGATCGTCCCGAACACCAGCCACACCGCCGTCGTCCAGGCCGCGAAGGCCTGGAGCACCCGAGCCTCGAACGGCGAGGCCACGCGGTCGTGACGGGTCCGCACCAGGATGACGATCCCGGCCACTGCGAACGCAACGAAGCTCACCGACAGGGCGATCGCCCCCGCCTTGGACCAGGCGCTGGCCTGGTGGTCGGTGGCTGCGTTGCGGATGCGGGTGGTCCACACGAACAGCGCCCACGCCACCATGGCCACCAGCAGCGGGCGCGAGTAGCGGTAGGCGCGGACCATGGTCCGAGGGTACCGGCCGGCCGGGCCTGACCGAAATCGCCCGGCGTCCGCCCCAACCCCCGCTCGGGCCCGTCGGATAGACGGCTCCTCGCCCGCCCACTATCTTGACCGCACGGTCAAGTTTCGTCGGGCCCGCCACGACCAGCGTCGGTCGAGCGGTTGGGGTCGATCAGCCTGGAGGACTCCATGAGCGACATCACCATCGAGGCGTTCGAGGACGAGGTCACCACCTTCCTCGAGGCCAATGCCACGCTCAAGGAGGCCGAGCGCACCTTCGAGTGGGGCCAGGGCACCGACGACGTGTCCCTGTTCGAGGAGATCAGCCGCGAGCAGGAGATGGCGTCGCTGGCCAAGGCCCAGGCCTGGCGAGCCAAGCGCTACGACGCCGGCCTGGGCTGGATCAGCGGGCCGTCCACCTATGGCGGCCGGGAGCTGCCCGGAGCCTTCGACCGGCTCTACGGCCAGATCGAGGGCCGGTACAAGGTGCCCGACCAGGGCTTCTTCGGCATCGGACTGGGCATGGTGGCGCCCACGATCCTGGCTCACGCCACCGACGAGGTGCGCGACGCCTACCTGGCCAAGCTCTACCGGGGCGACCTGGTGGCCTGCCAGCTGTTCAGCGAGCCCGGTGCCGGATCGGACCTGGCCGGCCTGCAGACCCGCGCCGACCGCGACGGCGACGAGTGGATCCTCAACGGGCAGAAGGTGTGGACCTCGGGCGCCCAGTACAGCGACATCGGCGAGATCATCTGCCGCACCGACGCCGACATGCCCAAGCACAAGGGGCTGACCGGGTTCGTGGTGGACATGCATGCACCCGGCGTCGAGGTGCGCCCGCTGCGCCAGATGACCGGCGGGGCGTCGTTCAACGAGGTCTTCTTCTCCGACGTCCGGGTGCACGACAGCCACCGGCTGGGCGACGTGAACCAGGGTTGGACCGTCGCCCTCACCACCCTCATGAACGAGCGGGCCTCCATCGGCGCCGGCGGCGGAGGCGGTACCGGTCTGGGCAACGTCGTCCGCCTGTCGGAGATGGTGCGCCACTTCGGCCTGGCCGACGATCCCATCACCCGCCAGGAGCTGATGAAGGTCTACATCGGGTTCCAGGTCTCCAAGTACACGAACCAGCGGGCCCTGGACAAGATCAAGCGCGGCCAGCTGCCCGGCCCGGAGATGTCGATCGCCAAGCTGTCGCTGACCAACAACATGTGGCGCAGCGCCAACTTCGTGGCCACCGTCCTCGGTCCCCGGGTGCAGGCCGACACCGGCGAGTGGGGCACCTTCGCCTGGTCGCAGTTCCTGTGCGGCGTCCCCGGCATGCGGGTGGCCGGCGGCACCGACGAGGTCATGAAGAACATCGTGGGCGAGCGCGTGCTCGGCTTGCCCAAGGACCCCGGCATCGACGCCACCACCCCCTTCCGCGACCTCAAGGTGGGCACGCAGGTCGACTGAGCGCCGTGAGGACCAGGCCTGATCTCCAGGCCTGGCCTCAGCTCGGGTTCAGGAGTGGACGACTCGGTAGGAGTCGCAGTGCATGTCGCCCGGCTTGGACGCCGGGCAGTTGGCCTCCAGCGAGACCTTGCCCGACGAGCGCAGGGCGGGCAGGACCCGCAGGCTGGGGGGCAAGCCGTTGGCCGCGGTGCAGGAGGAAGCCGCGGTGGCGAAGACGCCGGTGCCGAAGCTGGCCGTGCCGCACGGGGTGCCCAGGCCGGTCGGCCCGTCGTAGCCGACGCCCGCGGTGCACAGGTAGCTCGAGCCGCATGCCCCGTTCGCGCCGGCGGTGCTGTCGTTCAGGGTGCCGGTCGAGGCGTAGGTCGTGGCCAACGATGACACCGGTCCGGCCAAGGCGTACACGGACGCCACGATGGGCGACGCCAGGCTGGTGCCCTCCTCGGAGAAGTAGCCGCTGAAGCCGTAGGTGTCGTAGATGAGCAGGCCGGGGTAGCCACCCAGGGCCGACACGTCGGTCTGCGTGCGGTTGCCACATCCGGCGTCGGTCTGGCGAGCGGGCTTGGGCTCGTAAGGCGAGCAGCCGCTCCCCCCACCGGTGTCGCCGGTCACGCCGTCACCCCAGGCCTGCTCGGTCCATCCTCGGACGAGCTGCGGGTTGGCCAGCTGCGTGCCGCCCACCGAGGTCACCCCCGCGACCGAGGCCGGCCACTCCGTCTCGTAGCCGAGGTCGCCGCTCGAGACCGTGGTGGCGATGCCCGGGAACACAAAGTTGCTGTCGTAGACGCTCTCGCCGCTGAACTCGCTGCCGCCCCAGCTGTTGGAGATGGCGGTGGGGCTGAGGCCAGCCGCGATCGCCTCCGCCGCGATCAGGTCACCGCCTCCCGAGCTGTTGGCCTCGACCAGGGTGATGTGGCAGAGCGGGCAGATGGCCGACACGGCGTCGACGTCGAGCGAGATCTCGCTGCCCCAATGGGTATCGCCCGTCGGGTACGACCCGGCCACCCCGCTCTGGTTGAGCTTCTTGAAGCAGCCGTTGGCCGTGGTGCACGCCGGCAGACCCCACCGGGTGCGGTAGACGGCCAGGTCGGATTCGACGTTGGGGTCGTCAAAGGCGTCGACGATGGCCACCGTCTTACCCGAGCCGGCCACCGTGGACGGCAGCTGGTACTCCCGCTCGAGCTGGCACGGGTTCAGGCCGCCGTTGGGGTCGGTGCTGTCGCACGTGGAGATGTTCGTGTAGGTCCACGGCTTCTCGGCGTAGAGCTTGTGGTCGGCCGAGCCGTACCACAGGGTGCCCTGGGCCACGATGGGGCCGCTGTTGACCGCGCCGCCCGTGGTGGCGGTCCACTGGGCCGTGCACACCTTGGGCGAACCGCTGCAACCGGTCACCCCAGCCGCGTCGTAGGCGGTGACCTTGCCGTCACCCGACCCGATGTACACCAGGCCGTTGTCGAACACCGGCGACCCGTTCACCGACCCGCCGGTGGTGGCGGTCCACTGGGCCGCCCCGGTGGTGGCGTTGAAGGCGTAGAGCTTGGAGTCGTTGGACCCGATCCAGACGGTGCCGTTGGCTACCGCTGCGCTGCCGTTGATCACCCCGCCGGTGGTGGCGCTCCACTGGGTGGCGCCGGTGGTGGCGCTGTAGGCGTAGAGCTTGGAGTCGACCGCCCCGACGTAGACGTGACCGTTGGCCACGCTCGGCGACGAGAGGCTGATGCCGGCGTTGGCCGCGGTGGTCCACTCCGGGGTGCACACCTTCGGGCTGCCCGAGCAGTTCGTGCTGCCGGCGGCGTCGAAGGCGTAGAGCTTCCCGTTGGTGGCGCCGGCGTAGACGACGCCGTTGGTGACCGCCGGGGTGTCGGCGATGAAGCCGCCCACCGACGCGGTCCACAGCGGGGTGCACACCTTGGGACTGCCCGAGCAGTTGGTGACGCCGGTGGCGTCGAACGCCGAGAGCTTCCCGCTGGTGTCACCCACGTAGGCCACGTTGTTGAGGATCGAGACCGATCCGTAGACCGCTCCGCCCAGGTTCGCCGTCCACAGCGGGGTGCAGACCTTGGGGCTGCCCGAGCAGTTGGTGACGCCGGTGGCGTCGAAGGCGTCGAGCTTGTTGCTGAGGGTGCCCACCAGCACCGTGCCCGAGTTGAGCGCCGGCGATGACGAGACGGCCAGGCCGGCGGTGGCGATGGCCCCGGACGGCTGGATCGCCGCCTGCCACAGCGGGGAGCACGTCACCGGCACGCCCGAGCACGAGGCCTTGGTGCCGGTGGCATCGAAGGCGTAGAGCTTGCCGTCATCGGAGGTGACGTAGGTGATGCCGTTCATCTCAGCGGGCGAGCTGGTGATGGAGGCGCCCGTCGGGTCGACCATGAACGGGGCCACCGTGTTCAGGTTCGAGGCCGAGATCCCCGTATCGGCCGAGATGTGCACGCCGGTCGAGTTGTCGCCGAACTGGTACCAGTCGCCCATGCACCCGCTGGCGGCCAACGTGCACAACGCCAACAGGGGCACGACCAACAGGCGCATCGACCACCGATGCCCGGCGCCGACGGATCGCCCGTGACGCCCAGACGACCGCGCACTGCGTCGATCGGTTCCTCGGAGCCCAGCCTGCATGTCGTCCTCACCCTCGTCGTCGGGCGCAGGAGGACGCAGCGCACCCGTCCCGCACCAACCCTCGGGACAGCCGACCAACGGCTGCCCTCGTCCCGGACCAGGCCACCCTCGGCAAGCAACCGGAGTCGGAACCCTACCCCGTCGCCCGGTCATGCGTGGCCAAGGTCAGCCAACCTCACCCGAAGGACATCACCGCTTCGTGTCCTCGCGCGCCGCGCGTCGTCAGGTCCCTGAGGTGACGATGCAGTGCCGTCGGTCGGAGCGCCCCGGCCCTCCCGCGAAAGGCCGCCGACCGGACCGGGCGCGCGGGCCACAATGGCGGTATGGACCTCGACGATCAACCCGGCGTGTTCGACCCGCCGGGCACCGTGGCGCCCCCGACCAAGCCTCGCCGCAGCCGGTGGGACCTGGCGCTGGTGCTGGTGTGCGTCGCGCTCCTGGTCGGAGCAGGTGTGGCCGTGGCCGGAGCTCGGACGGCGTCGTCGCAGGCCGGGGCCGATCGGACGCAGGCCGCGCAGCTCGACCACCAGCAAACCGCGCTGGCCGCCAAGGATCGCCGTGACGAGCACCAGGTCCGCCTGGTCACCGACGCGACGTCGGATCTGACCACCTCGCTCGACAAGCTGAGCACCGACTTCGGGGCCGAGGTCGACGCCCTGAACCACTTCGTGGACGTCGCCAACCAGTCGGTCACCCTGTTCAACCACGGCGGGGTGTCGGGCTCGGTGGGCGAGTTCAAGACCCAGGGTCAGCCGGCCCTCGACGCCGTGACCGCCAAGCAGGCGGCGGTGGACACGGACCTCACCGCCGCCCAGGCCGCCATCGTCCATCTGGAAGGCGTGCTCCATGGATGATCCCACCCTCCCGTGGAGGGACGGTCCGCCCACCGATCCACCGACCAACCCGTGGATGCCCATGCCGACCTCGCTCGCCGCTCCGGCGCCCGACTTGGAGGTGCCCCCGACGCCCGCGCCCGCGCCCCGGCGTCGGGTTTCGCGCCTGTTGATCGGCGCGGTGTTGGTCTCGGTGCTCCTGGCCGGCGGCGCCGCCTTCTGGCTCCATCAGGCCAGCCAGGATCGCAACCGGGCTCAGGCTCAGCTCGCCCAGGCCCGGTCGAACCTCGACGACGAGCAAGCCCAGGCCACCGTGGCCCACGACGATCTGTCTCAGGCGTTGCTGCCGGGTCGCGCCCTCGACTCGGCCCTGACCAAGCCCATGGCCACCATCGGCCAGCTCAACACCCTGGACAAGAGCGCAGAGACCCAGATGACCGCGGAGCTCCAGTCGGGCGAGGCCGGCATCGCCGGGATCAGCGCCTACAACCGGGCGGTCGACGCCGCCAACGCCGACGTGAGCCAGAGCAACAACCTGTTCCAGCAGATGCTCGATCAGACGAAGGACCTGCCCGTCGACTGAGCGACGGCGGCCCCCACAGCGGTGGCGACCTCGTCGCCGGGAACGGTCAGGTCGGCTGGTCGAAGACCCGGCCGAGGTCGCCGAGCACCCAGCGATCGTCGGGGTCCAGCGACGCGGTGAGAGGCGCCCGGAAGCTGAGCGCCTCCACCAGTTCGACCGCGGGCCCGACCAGGATCACCGTGGCCGCCTCGGGTGCTGCGGTCGAGTCGGACGACCCGTCGTGCAGCACCACCGTGGCCCCCACCTCTACGAACAGGCGCAGTTCCGGGTCGGTGGTCCGCAGGTCGATCGTGGCGGCTCGGGTGGAGCCGTTGAGGGCCAGGAAGGCGGGACCCAGCGCGGCCACGTAGGCCAGCGAGCCGGCGATCTCATCGGGCTCATCGACCGGGGCGAGCCCGAGTGGCAACACGATGTCGCGCTCGTGGATCCAGGCGTCCCACAGCGCGTGCAGCGCCACCAAGCGGATGGACAGGTGACCGGGTGGGGCTTCGGCCAGCCCGTCCCAGCCGCCGCCGTCGAGATCGGCCACGGCATCAGCCAGGTCCTGGTTGGACCGGCTGAACCGATCGAGGGTCTGGGCCGGGCTCCAGGAGCGGGCATCGTCGACCAACTGGGCCGGGACGACCACCGGATCGAATCCGTCCAGGAAGCGGGTCGGGGCGCCGTTGCGGGCCGACGTCACCGACAGGGCCCAGAACTGGTTGGTGGTGACCAGATGGGCGACCACGTCCTGCACCGACCAGTCCTGGCAGCGGCTCGGGGCGGCCCATTGGGCGTCGTCGAGGCCGGCCAGCCGCGTGGCCAGTCGGGTGCGCTGGCGCAGTAGCGGCGTGGCCGGATCGTCCATGAACGACTCGACCCGCATCACGGGCGTGTCGCCGTAGCGGGGCACGATCTGCACGCCCGGACCCTACTCCGGCGCGTTCGAGCCGCCCCGAGGTCGCGCCTTCGGGGTCAGCCCGGGCGGGGGTGGGCGCAGAGCCAGGCGTCCACGTCCTCGCTCAGCAGCCACCGCGCCGGGCACTGCTCGCCTCGCGTGCACGCCGGGGTGGTGTCGACATCGGCCGTCACCTGCACCGGAGCCGAACAGGTCTCGATGAACGGCAGGAGTCGGCGGTAGTGGTGCACGCGACGCCAGGAGCCATTCGCGTCGGCCACCTCGCGGGTGCGCCACCACCAGAGGGGTCCGTCCGGCTGGGCCAGGCAGGGGGGTCGGCGATGGGCCGCATCCGGCGGCGGCGACGGTTCGTGCCACTCCACCACGATCACGGCGCGCTGCCACACGCCGTCGTCGCGCAGCACGCCCTCGTCCAACACCGCTCCCCCAGGATCGACGGCGGATCAGCTCGGCGGTGGTGGGACGTAGTGGCGGTCGTCGCGGATCCGCCGGTCTGGGGTCAGGAGTCCGATGATCCAGGCGAACCCGCAGAAGAACCCGAGGATGAAGAGCAAGATGTGACCCTTCCGAAGGGTGTCCACCGCGCAGTAGATGATGAAGATCAGGTAGAGCAGCCCGACGATCGAGCCCGCAACGGTCAATCCCGAGTTCATGGCCAGCACGATTCGTCCCCTCGTCGGCGCTCTCACGCCTCGTATCGCCACTGCGTGGCGCAGCGCCGCCCAAGTATGTCGCGTGCCCCGTCCCCAGGCCGGCGGTGACCCGGTCAGCTGGCGTTGGGCAGGCCGAGGTCGCTTGGCCAGGCGTCGGCCGCCAACCGGTCGTCGCCAGCCTCCCGGTGGCGCGGGGTGTCAAGGAGTGCGCAGTGCGGTCGCCGGCTGCCGGCGCGCGGCGAGGATGCCGGGTGCGGCGGCGAGCGCGTTGGCGAGCACCAGGGCAACCGGGATCGCGATGGCCAGGGCGAGGTAGGGAGTCGCCGGCTCGCCCAGAAGGTACAGGTTGGTGGCGAAGATCGACCATGCCCACCGACCGAGCGCCACGCCGACCGGGAGTCCGACGGCCAGGGCCATCGTCACCAGCGTTGTTGCTTGCCAGGCAACCGTGAAGGAGATCTGTGGACGGGTGAACCCGAGCGTCCTCAGAATGGCGAAGTCGCGCCGATGCTGGCGCACGGAGGTGACCAGCATGAAGAGCAGGAGCAGGATGGCGAGCACGGCCAGGAGCAGCGCGAGGGCGAGCGGAGTCGTCTGGATGCGCGAGTAGTTCAGCACGTCGACCGGTCGGGCGGCCGTCGTCACGCTGCACTGGTTGTCCTGGCCGCACAGATCGGTGCGCACGAGGTCGTCGGCCAGGTGCCGGACGTTGGCGTCGTGCGCTCGCCCGGGAGCGACGCGGACGAGAAGAAGGTTGAAGCCGGGTGGCTGGCCCGGATTGAGCGTCTCGTTGCCAGGATCGAGCACCTGGGCGCCGACGCCGAGACCGGTCGGTGTGAAGCTGCCGCGCCCGAAGAACGGGAAGATGCTCTGGCCGACGATCCGCATCTGGGTGGTGTGGTCGCCCCCGGTGGCGGTGGGCAGCGCCACCGCAACCGTCTGGCCGATCTGTCGATGGGTGGCCGCCAGTGCTTTGGCGCCGAGCGCGATCTCACCCAGTTGACGCGCCGAGCGTCCCTCGATGAGGGTGGGCGTCAGGAGAGGCCCATGGGCGGAGACGAGACCGATGGCCGGCACCGACTGACCGGCCACCGCGATGTCCGCATGCTCGCCATAGGTCCAGGCGATCACGCCGGGCTCGTGGCGGAGAAATGCGGTGATCCGCGTGGCGGGCAGGTCGCTGAACTGGGCGTCGGCGGACAGGTCCCAGGTCTGGCCATAGAGGCGAGGTGTCCCGACCAGCCGTGAGAGGTTGAACCCGAAGGTCAGCGCGCCCGCCGTGGCCGCCAACGCCACCGTGACCGCGGCCATGGCGCTGGCAAGCGGCAGCGCCGAACGTCGAGGGCCGGGATCGAACGCATGGCCCAGGCCGATCGTCACGGTGGGAGGCGCCCCGAACAGTGCCGCCCAGCCGGTGGCGAACCGTCGCTGGGACCCGGCCGGCTCGAGGGCACCAGGCTCGGATGGTCCTCGGGCCAGGCGCCATGCCGGCCACGCAGCCATCGCCACCACGAGCGCGACGAGCGCCACCAGGCCGACGCCGAGGACGAGGCCATCGACGGCGAAGCCGGGATCAGGTTCAGCCAGGGCGGCCGGCCCGATGGGCATGGCCGGCGACACGAGCACCGCCACGCAGACCGCGATGATCGCTCCGCAGATCGCCGCGGCGGCCACCTGGACCTCGAAGATGAGCACGAGGCGGCGGCGGCTCACCCCGAGGGCCCGCAAGGTCGGCACATCCCTCGACGTCGCGGTCAACTGGCGGGCGACGATCTGGCTCACCGCGAACAGGGCGATGACCGCCGCCAGCACGGCGAAGAGCGCCAGCGCGATCGCCTGGGGCCTGATGGCGTGCTCGACCTTGGCGGCCTGCTGCGCCTCATCGGCAACGAACAGGCTGCCCCCGGTCTCCGGATACCTCCGGGCCAGCGCCTGGGCGCGGGACGTGAACGCGGCTTTCGACGTCTCGCCATCGACGAGGACGTACGCGCCGTCGAACGCGTAGTACCGGGGACCGAGTCGTCGGACGAGCGCGGGCCCTGCGATCAGCGTGGGGGTCGAGGCCAGGGCGTTCACCGGTACGACGCTGTCCCGACTCACGCCGATGCCGACCACCGTGAGCGGAACCACCGGATCTCTGGACGGATCGGGCAACTCCTCTTGCGACCTGGCCACGACCACACGCAGCACGCTCCCTGCGTGCAGGCCGAACTCGTGGGCCGCGGTCGTGTCGGCAAGAACCTCATCAGGTTCCGACAACCGCGGCATGCGTCCCGAGACCACTCTCGGCTTCTCGACGGCGGAGCCGAAATGCCCGTCCATGCCCGCCGTGACCAGCAGGGGTGAACGCGGTGCCCCCACCGGCGCCACCCCGAAACCGACCACCGGCGCGACGACGGCCGCGCCCGGCGTGCGTTCGAGCGACCGGTAGAAGCCCGTCGACCCGGAGTTCTCGGGCGAGATCAACAGATCGGCGCCCCTCGACGCTCGCAGAAGACGGGGATAGGCAGAGGCGGTGCGGCGCGCACCGGTCGCGGCGGCCAGGACCACGGCCCCCAGCAATCCGATCAGCAAGATGACCGCGACCCATGTCGCCACTCGCTCACGCATCTGGGAGCGCGCACAGAGCCACACCGTCACAGCCACAGTTTGTCCGCTGGGTGAACCCACCGACACCGCGCTACCACCCCCGCCTGCGGTGGTGCCACCCCTGTCACCCAGCTGACGGACACATCGACGGGCGCCCGACGGGGAGCGGGCACGCTCGCCAGCCACTCCAGGGAGATCGCAGCCTCGGTGGCGATCGCCGCCCCGGTCAGGCCAACGTGCGGTAGCCCTGCTCGACGTCCCAGATGTGATGGACCGGGTCGTGCACCATGTAGCGCCCGAGGGATTCGACGGTGAAGCTCGACCCGTCCGAGCGCAGGCCCCGGCGGGCCCATTGATCGTCGGTCACCGCGGCGTAGGCATCGGCCAGCACCGCGGCGTTGGCCACCAGGGCGGCCCGCACGACCACGGGGTCCTCGTCGGCGTAGTGCCCGGCCTCGGCGGTGGCGTCCTGGTCCCAGTTGGCGAAGGTGGGATCGTCCTCGGCCAACATGAGCTGGAGACGGCCGAGCATCACCGAGAACACGTCTCGCACGTGGGCGCCGTACTCCAACGCCGACCACACATCAGGTCCCGGGCGCCGGTGCACCTCGACTCCTCCGATGAGCAGCTCGTCGAAGCGGTTCGCCACCGCCCGAGTGGCGCCGGCGATGTCGTCTCGATCCAGCGCCGGGGCGTCGAACCCGCACTCGGAGCAGCGCCGTTCCAGCACCCACGTCCAGTTCTTGGTGTCGGCCATGACCGAGTCTCCAGCCGTGCCGCCGGCATGGCCAGCGACTTGGGGGGCGGGTGGGCCTGGCTCAGAACAGCGACGGTGGCGGCTCGGGCTCGGGTTCCCAGTTGGCCGGGCGCTGCCGCGGGATCCCGGTCCACGGCAGGTGCTCCATGAACACCCAGGTGCGGCGATGGATGGTGGTCGGGCCCATGCCCCGCAACGCGATCTTGTGCCGCGGACACGGGTAGCCCTTGTTGAACTCGAAGTCGTAGCCCGGGAAGTGCTCCGCCTCGGCCCGCATGATGCGGTCGCGGGTCACCTTGGCCAGGATCGACGCGGCGGCGATGGACAGGCAGGTGGCGTCGCCCTTGACGATGCGGGTGGTGTTTCCGCCGCCCACGAAGTCCCACGACCCGTCGATGAGCACGTGGTCCGGCGTCACGCCCAAGCCCTCGAGGGCACGACGAGCTGCCAACTTCTGGGCCGCCGACATGCCCAGCGTGTCGCACTCCAGGTGGCTGGCATGGCCCACCGACCAGGCCACGCACCACTCGGCCACCCGGTCGAACATGGCCTCGCGCTCGCGCTCGGTGAGCATCTTGGAGTCTCGGATCTTGTAGACCCGCCGGTCGTGAGGCACCACCGCCGCGCCCACGCTGAGCGGCCCGGCCCACGACCCCCGACCCACCTCGTCGACCCCGACCACGATCGAGGCACCCCCCGCCCACAGCTCCCGCTCCACCACCAGACCAGGCGACTTGGCCTTGATCGCCTTGCGCAGCCGGGGCGCGGTGGCCGTGGTTCCCACGAGTGCGACCCTATCGCCGCGACCACCTTGCTACCGTTTGGAGGTGCGTCCACCCGCGCTGCACCCGCCGTCGATCCCCCGACCCACCCTGGCTCGGCCCGAACTGCATCGACCGGCGCTGGCGCGACCGACCATCCCGTCGGTGGACTGGAGCCAGGTGGCCGTCGCCCTCGGGCGGGCCGCCGTGGCCGGCACCCGCGCCGCCATCGCCAGCAAGCGGGCGTTCCTGGCCACCCCGTCGCTGCTCTCGTCACGCAGCCGGGCGTCGGTGCTGTCCCATCGCAGCGTCGGGTCGGTGGCCTCGTCCTGGTCGATGATGTCCGCCGGGTCGTGGCTCTCGATCGGCAGCGTGGGCTCGATCGCCTCGGTCGGGTCAGCCGGGTCGATCCTGTCGATCGGCTCGAGCGGCTCGATCCTGTCGATCGGCGCCTCCGGGGGCTTCTGCTCATTGGGCCGCCGACCCACCGACCTCGATCAGGGCGACGACCTCGACCCGCAGTCCGAGCCGGCGCGACCTCGCCTGATCAGCTGAGCGCCTGATCGACCACGCCGGGGTCCCAGGGACGGATCCCGGCCAGGTTTCGAGCAGGTGTCGGCTCGAAGAACGCGTGTGAACGCCGCGCGACGAGCACGCGAAACCGGGCCGGGGTGCCTTGGATCCGCGTCCGAATGGGTCCACACTCGTCCCAGGGACGGAATCGTTGCAACCCGACAGGTGCGCTCGAGGAGCCGACCATGGTCACGACAGCCAAGACCCCGGTCCGAGGTGACGGCCGATCAGACGACTTGAGCCGCGGCACGACCATCGAGGTGCGCACCCGATTCGACGGCCACTGGGCCCGCGGCTTCGAGGTGGTGGCGGTCACCGATGACGGCTACCGCGTCCGCCGGCTCTCCGACGGCATCGAGTTGCCTACCCAGATCGCCCACCAGGACGTGCGGCTCCCCCGGGAGCGCAAGCGCGGCACCTGGTGGTACTGACCGCCCGCACCGGCGCCTGACCTCGCCCCCCTGGGGTCACGGCGCCGGTGCCGGGTGAGGTCTGCCCGCGCCGGCTACGGCCGGGCGAGCTCAGATCGGCTCGCCGCCCACCCCCGAGCCCAGTGACTCGATGTAGTCGTCGATCGGGATGGCGCCCAGCGTGTGGGTCTTGAGCGTGCCCCGGGCCGCCAGCGTGGTGGTGATGCGCAACATCGTCTCGGGGTCCGGCGCCTCGATGACGGTGAGGAAGTCCCACTGCCCCAACAGCGCGTACTGGTTCAGCACGGTGGCCCCCATGGCCTCGACCTCGCGGTTCACGCCGCGGATCCGAGACGGGTTGTCCCGGATGGTGGCGAAGCCATCGGGTCCGAGGGTCGAGAGCATCACGAACGTGGGCATGGGGGGCTCCTGGGGCGATCGGTGGCGCACGGGCACCGGGACCAGACCGGAGCCTACGCTCGACACGATGACCTCGGACCCGTCGAGCACCCCAGCGAGCACCGGCCGCCGAGCCGTGCACGTCGTCCCACACACCCACTGGGACCGCGAGTGGTACGAGCCGTACCAGACCTTCCGCCTCCGCCTGGTCGACCTGCTCGATGACCTGCTCCCCCGCCTCGACCGCGACCCGTCCTACGCCCACTTCCTGCTCGACGGGCAGATGGCGGTGGTCGACGACTACCTGGCCGTGCGCCCCCAGGCCGAGCCGGTGCTGCGGCGCCTGGCCACCTCGGGCCGTCTGGCCATGGGGCCGTGGTACATCCTCATGGACGAGTTCCTGGTGTCGGGCGAGACCATGATCCGCAACCTGCAGCTGGGTCTGGATCGCGCCGCCGCCTTCGGGGGCGCCATGGAGGTCGGCTACCTGCCCGACATGTTCGGCCACGTGGCCCAGATGCCCCAGCTGCTGGCCCAGTTCGGCTTCGCCCACGCCGTGGTGTGGCGAGGCGTCCCCGCCCACATGGGTACCACCGCCTTCTGGTGGGAGTCGCCCGACGGCTCGACGGTGCGGGCCCAGTACCTGCCCGACGGCTACAGCAACGGCGCCACCCTGCCCGACGACGCCAAGGAGCTCGTCGGCTTGATGGCCCGCTTCGAGGCTACCTACGGCACGCTGGCCGGCGGGCGCCACGACGGACCGCTGCTGTGGATGAACGGCACCGACCACCAGATGCCCCGGCCCTGGCTGGGTCGGGTGGTGGCCGAGGCCAACGCCCTGAGCGACGACTACGCCATCGAGGTCGGGTCGCTGGCCGACTACCTGGCCGCGGCCTCCACCGACGGGCTCGACCGCGTGACCGGCGAGCTGCGATCGGGCGCCCGAGCCAACCTGCTGATGGGTGTGGCCTCCAACCGGGTCGACATCCACCAGGCCAGTGCCACCGGCGAGCGGGCGCTCGAGCGGCTGGCCGAACCGCTGAGCGCCCTGTGGCTCGCGCCCGAAGGCTGGCCCGGCGCCCTGTTGGACGAGGCGTGGCTGGCCATGATCCGCAACTCGGCCCACGACTCGGTCTGCGCCTGTTCGACCGACGAGGTGTCCGACGCCGTCATCCATCGCTACGCCGAAGCCCGCCAGATCGCGGCGGGCCTCACCACCCGGGCCGTGGCCGCCCTGGGGCGCGCCGTGGGCGGCGACCAGACCCTGGCCGTCAACCCCTCGGCCCGAACCCGCCACGGTCTGATCGAGGTGTCCGTGTCCGGCACCGACGACCTGTCCGGCCTCCAGGTGCTGGCTCGCTACCCGGCCGAGCGCTCGCTCGACGGCCTGACCCGCGCCCAGGTGGCCGGCGCCCTGACCGGTCTGCTCTACAACGCCAACGACGTGGTCGACGCGCGAGGTGGCGGTGGATGAGAACGGGACGCTCGAGCTGCGGGTGGCCCGCGATCCGGTGCACGCGTCGGGCACCTGGAGCGGCCCGGCCCGCGTCGAGGTGGCCGAGCTGGCCGCCGGCGATCCCGACGGCCCAGGCCGAGTGGTCTTCAGTCGGGCGGCCGGGGCCAAGGCCCTGGTGCGGGTGCACGACGTGCCCGGCTTCGGCTGGCGCCGCGTCGACCCCCGCACCGAGGCCGCCCGCATCGGCCCCGGTCCCGACCAGGTCACGCCCATCACCGTCGACGGCCTGGAGCTGACCAACGGCCTGGTCACGGTGGCGGTGGACGAGGCCACTGCCACGTTCTCGGTCGACGGCCAGCCCGGCTTCGGGCGCCTGGTGGACGACGGTGACGCCGGCGACACCTACAACTGGTGCCCGCCCGAACACGACCGGGTGATCGACCGACCCGAGACCGCCACGGCTCGGGTCACCGAGACCGGCCCCCTGCGAGCCCGGGTCTGCATCGACAGCACCTACGACTGGCCGGCCCAGCTGGTGGACGGCCGACGGGTGGGCGGCGGCGCGGTGGAGGTCCGCACCACGCTCGAGATCCGGGCCGGGGAAGCGCTGGTGCGGGTCACCACCGAGCTCGACAACCGGGGTCGCGACCATCGCCTGCGAGTCTGGTTCCCCCTGCCCGAGCCGACCGCCACCTCGCGAGCCGAGTGCGCCTTCGCCGTGGTCGAGCGCGGCCTCGTCGCCGAGGGCGGATCCAACGAGTGGGGGGTGCCCACCTTCCCCTCCCGCCGATTCGTGCAGGCCGGCAACCTGACCGTGGTCCACGACGGCCTGCTGGAGTACGAGCTGGTCGACATCCGCTCCGGCGACGATCGCCCGATCGAACCGGACTACTCGGCCGACGCCCCGCCTCTGCCCGACGACGTCCGGGCCCACGGCCTGGCCCTCACGCTGTTGCGTTGCACCGGGATCATCTCGCAGGGGCCGATGACCTCGCGTCCATGGCCGGCCGGACCACCCACTCCGGTCGAAGGCCCGCAGCTGATCGGCACCCACACGCTGCGCTATGGCCTCCAGGTGGGGCCCGCCGATCCCTACGCCCTGGTGGACGACGCCTTCTTGGAGCTACGTGTGGCCGACCCGGCCAAGATCCGGGGCATGGCCCAGCCGGCGTCGGCGGCGACCCAGCCGAGCGCCGCCGCCGATCAGGCGTCGGGACAGGCCCTCTCGGTGCGTGGCGTCGAGGTCTCGTCGGTGCGTCGGGTGGGTGGCCGGCTCGAAGTCCGGGTGTGGAACCCGCGCGACCACCCGACCCCCGTCGAGTTGGCCGGCCGCTCGGGATGGCTGGTCGACCTGCGCGGCGCGCCCGTCGCCGCGTTCACCGAGACGTTCGACCTCGGCCCCTGGCGCATCGCCACTCTGGTGATCGACGAGTGATCGACGAGTGATCGACGGGTGACCGAAGCGGTCAGTCCTTGTCCCGGGCGCGCGACTTGCCCGAGCCCTTGTCGCGATCCTTCGCCTGATCGGGCTTGTCGCGCTCGCGCTTGTCCCGATCGCGCTTGGTGCGCTCGGTCTTGCGCTTGGCCTTGCGGCGGGCATCACGCTTGGCCTGGTCGGCTTTGCGCTGGGCGTCATCGAGGGCCTGGGCCACCTTCCGGTTGGCCTCCTCGTTGGCCTTGCGGGACTTGTCCTCGGCCTCCTGCATGGCCTGGTCGACCTTGCGGCGGGCCTCCGACTCGACCTGAGCCACCTTGCGCTGCGCTTCGGCTTCGGCCGCGGCCACCCGCTCCTCGGCTTCCCGATCGGCCTGGTCGGCCCGATGGCGGGCCTCGACCTCCAGCTCGTGGAGTCGACGCGACGTCTCGATGTCGGCCAGCAGCTCGACCTGCAGGTCGTGGTCGATGTCCGCGCCCAGCACCGCCTCGGAGATGGCCTCGAGCTGCTCGGTGGTGGCCTCCTCGGTGAAGCTGGGGGCCGTGGCGGCCAACTCGGCGGACACCACCGGGGCCAGGGCCTCCTGGAGGTGCTGGGCCGTCTCCCGGTTGGACCGCTCCAGCTTGGAGCCCTGGAGGTCCGATCGACGCTGACGAGCCCGGGCATAGGGCTGCTCGGGGTCACCGGTGCTGCGCAACGACCACAGCGGCACCCGGCCGATGTCCTTGAGGTAGTGCGAGCGCAGGTTGCGCAGCTCGAAGCGGTCGTCGTCGGCCAGGGTGTCGCGGATGTCCTGGCTGACCACCACCGCGCCCGGGTAGGCCACGTTGACGATGCGGCTGGCCAGGTTGACCACCGCGCCGTAGACGTCGCCGTCGCGTTCGAGCACGCGTCCGCTGGCCAGACCCACCCGCACGTCGGACAGGCCTGGCTCGCGGTTGTAGGTGGCCGCCATCTCGACGGCCAGGGCGGCCCCCGAGACCACGTCGTCGGTCATGAACATGACCTCGTCGCCGATCATCTTGATGACCCGGCCGTTGTGCACCCCGGTCAGGTCGTAGGCGATGGTCTCGAACCGGCCGACCACCTCGGCCAGCTGGTGCTCGGGCAGCTCCTGGGTCTGGGCGGTGAACCCGACCAGGTCGGCGAAGCCCACGCAGACGCTCTCGCCCTCCTCGGCGGTGGCGCGGACGATGCGGCGCCGGGCGGCCACCCCGAGATGGCGGCGCCAGACCATGTCCATGATCTTGGGCATGAGGGGCAGCACCTGGGCCGCGCCCAGCAACGCCCGGTCGGCCGAGGCCGGATCGTGGTCGGGCTGATAGCGACCGGTGAGCTGGGTGTCGATGGCATCCACCTCGGCCGTGGCGATGCGGGCCATCGACGAACCGATGACGCGTGCCATCTGCAGGGCCAGACCGGCCTCCAGGGCGCCGTCCTGGATGAACTCGACCACGTTGCCCAGCATCTCGACGTCGGGCTCGGTGAACACGCGCTCACCCGGCCGGGGGTCGGGGAAGCCCAGCGCCCGCCAGAAGGCCCGGATCACTCCGGCCTCCACGCCCGAACGGGCCGCCACCTCGTCCAGGTCGAGGGAAGGGGGCTCGGTGTCCACCGCCCGCTCCAGGGCCAGCAGCTCGAGCGTGCCGTCGGCCTCGGCCCGCGCCACCTCGTCGGGCGGCACGCCCAGGCCCAGCACGGCATCGCGGAGGACGGCGGTGATCTCCGGAGGGGTGGCTTGGCTCACGAGAAGGATGCTCCCTGATCGGGCCGGTCCACGCCCGACATCTCCGGAAGCGGCGAGCCGGCAGCCACCGTCACCTCGCCACCGGTGGACGGTGCATCGACCACCGGCGCCAGCAGCGCCTCACCCCGCGGCTCCCGGGTCGACCAGCTCCGGTCCAGGCCCGGGGCGCGCAGGGTGACCGGTGGCTCGGATGGCCCCGCCCCGGGGCGCCCGGGGCCCCCCTCCAGCTCCCACAGCAGGGCCGGGCGCTCGCCGTGCCAGCGCACGGCATAGGACAGCTCGCCGTGGGCGGTGGGCGCGTGATGGACCTCGAGCCCCTGGCCCCGCCACTCCCCCGGCCACCAGGTGCACAGACCCAGCGTGGGCGCAGCGGCCGATCCGGCCTCGCTCACCAGCACCGTGCGCACGAACCGCAACCAGACCGCACCGGCCACCGGGTCGTGGCCGAGCCCGAACGCCTCGGACGGCCGATCGGGATCGACGGCTTCGGGCCACACCTGCGTGGGGCCGATCACCGACAGGGCCCAGGCCACGCCATCCCGGACCTGCTGATCCGACCAGATACCCGGCTCGGGCCCAGCCGAGCCCAGCCCCACCCTGCCGGCCAGCTCCGTGGCCGCGGCGCGCAGCGTTTCAGCCGGGCTGAACACGCCGGGCCAACCAGGGTGGGCCACCGGCCCGGGCCCGATCGGCGCCGGGACCGGGGCCGACCCCTCCAGGCGCTCGGCCCGGACCCTGACGGCGCGGGCGGCATCGGGCTGGTCGATGGCGTCGAGCAGAGCCACCGCGGCCTCCAGCCCGCGGGCCCGCCACTCGACGCGGTCGGCCGATGCTGCCTCGATCTGGTCGGACCCGTTCCCCCGCCGTCCACGGTGCCCACGACGACTGGGACGATCGGCCTGCCGCACGCCGAGCGCCACCACCGCGGCCAGCTCCTCCACCAGGGCGCGGTCACCGGTCAGGGCCAGGTGGTCGGCCAGTGCCACCAGCGTGGCCGCGTCCACCGCCCCGACGTCACGGCTCGGGTCGACGGCGGCGCCGAGGAGCCGGGCCGCCTCATCCGGGAACCCCCATCGGTCCAGCGCGGCGATGGTGTCGACGGCGCGCACCCAGCTCTCGGCATCGCCGGCGCCCAGCAGCAGGAACGCCCGACTGGCCTCGGTGATGGCGGACCAGCGGGGATCGGGCAGGGTGACGGTCATGGGTCGGCGGGTCTGGACCTCCCACCCCTTCGCCACCTGGTCGGCGCTGGTCACCGTGGTCGGGAACGAGACGACCGGGGCGCGGCCACGACGGCTCCCGCCCGACTCCGGCGCCTGCGAATCGAGGGGCATCACCACCCGCAGCGTGGCGGTGTGGGGCAGCGGGTAGATCAGGGCGGCTCGGGCCCCGCCGTCGGGACACGAGACCGGATCAAGACCCCGCGGCGCCTGGCCGCCGGTCACCGCCGCCTGCAGATCTCCGCCCGCCCGCACCGCGGTGCCCCGCGCCGGCGGCTTGGCCAGCAGCAGACCCGGTCGACCGTTCACCCTCAGCACCGAACGCTCGGGACCGACCTCGAGGGTCAGCGACGACACCGATCCACCGGACCGCTCGCCCTCCGGGTCGGCGCCGAGCGCGGCTGCGTACGGGTCGAACGGGCCGACCACCAGGGCCAGGGCGACCGGCACCGCCGAGCGGTTCTCGATCTCCACCACCAGCAGGTCGGCGTCGTCGCCGGTCGGCCCGCGGTCGCGCACGGCATAGGCCCGGTGCACCACGTCACCACCCGGGACGTGCATGGCCGTCTCCACCACCGGGGTGTCATCCACCAGGTGCTGGCGCACGGAAGCCTCCTGGCCCGCCAGGTGCCAGCGGTCCTCGGCGCCCACCCACCAGTCCACGGCCCAGCCGGGCGTGCTGCACACGCACCCGCGTGCGTCGACCAGGCCGCGGGCCGGGGTGGCCAACGTGCCCAGCAGGGTCCAGCGGGGATGGGCCGCGCTCACGGGCGCGACTCAGGCCCTGGCGCCGTCGGCCAGGCCGGCCAGCTCGTCGCCGTAGCGGCGCCCCAACAGACCCCGATACGCCTCGATGGCCGAGCGACCCTGTGTGAGCACGCCGAACACCTCTTCGGCGATGGGCATGTCCACGCCGTACTGCTGAGCCAGCTCCATGACCACCGAGGTGGTCTTGACCCCCTCGGCCACCATGTGCATCTCGGCGATGATCTCGTCCAGGTTGCGACCCCGGCCGAGCTGCTCGCCCACGTAGCGGTTGCGGCTGTGGGTGGAGATGCAGGTGGCCACCAGGTCGCCCATGCCGGCCAGACCGCTGAAGGTGATGGCGTCGCCGCCCATGGCCACGCCCAGGCGGGTGAGCTCGCCCAGACCGCGGGTGATCACCGCCGCCCGGGTGTTGTCGCCGGTGCCCAGGCCGTCGGCCATGCCCGAGGCGATGGCGATCACGTTCTTCAGCGCCCCGGCCACCTCGCAGCCGACCACATCGGGGTTCGTGTAGACGCGGAAGAGCCGGGTGGCGAACAGCGTGTGGAGCTCGCTGGCGATGGCGTCGTCGTTCATGGCCAGCACCGCCGCGGCCGCATCACCGGCCATGATCTCCTTGGCCAGGTTGGGGCCGGTCAGCACGCCGTAGGGGTGACCGGGCAGCACGTCGTTGATGACCTCGGTCATGCGCAGCCGGCTGCCCTGCTCGAGGCCCTTGGTCAGGCTGACCACCGGCACCCAGGCACGCAGGTGCTCGCCCACCTGCTCGAGGGTGGAGCGGAACCCGTGGCTGGGCACGCCCATCACCACCAGGTCGGCCTGCTCGACCGCGTCGGCGAGGGAGTTGGTGGCCCGCAGGTTGTCGTGCAGGTCGAATCCGGCCAGGTACCGCTCGTTGCGATGAGACTGACCGACCGCCGACGCCACCTCCGGATCGCGGGCCCACAGCACCGTCGAGGTGTTCTGGGCCAGCAGGTGCGCGACCGTCGTGCCCCACGATCCCGCCCCGATCACGGCCGCACAGATCCTCATCGCGCCACCCTAGACTCGGGGGGTGGCCCACCGCTCCGCCGCCGTACTGGTGCCGGTCAAGGCCTTCGACCAGGCCAAACACCGCCTGGCTCCCGCTCTCGACGCCCCGGCGCGCGCCGAGCTGGCCCGGTCCATGGCCACCAACGTGGTCCGGGTGGCCGCGCCCCTCCCCGTCTGGGTGGTGTGCGACGACGACCAGGTGGCGGCCTGGGCCGCCATCGAGGGGGCCCAGGTGCTGTGGCGGCCCGGACGCGGCCTCAACGGCGCGGTGGCCGACGGGGTCGATCATCTGGCCGGGCTCGGGTTCGCCCAGGTGATCGTGGCCCACGCCGACCTGCCCCACGCCCTCGATCTGGCCTGGGTGGCGGAGTTCGACGGCGTCACGCTGGTGCCCGACCGCCACGACGACGGCACCAACGTGGCCTGCGTGCCCACCGGCCGCGGGTTCACCTTCGCCTACGGGGCACAGTCCTTCACCCGCCACCAGTCCGAGGCGCACCGCTTGGGCCTGGCCGCTGCGCGTGGCGCGCGAGCCGCGCCTGGGCTGGGACGTCGACCTTCCCGCCGACCTGGCCACCCCCGAATGGTTGGTCCGATGAGCCGACTGGCCCGATGAGCGTCGGTCCGTCCGACGAGTTGTCGGCTCCGGCGAGCGCGGGAGCGGGCACGGCCGAGTTCAGCCGGGATCTGCCCACGCCGGCGTCGGCCCTGGCCATCGCCGCGCACCCCGACGACGTAGAGTTCAACGCCGCCGCCACCCTGGCCAAGTGGGCGGCG
The DNA here is from genome assembly GCA_963740985.1 of uncultured Microthrixaceae bacterium. Classification (GTDB taxonomy): domain Bacteria; phylum Actinomycetota; class Acidimicrobiia; order Acidimicrobiales; family Acidimicrobilacustridaceae; genus UBA4742. The sequence continues at coordinate 4,152,811 of CAVUGJ010000002.1, read as the reverse complement.
GCCGGGTGCACCGTCCACCACCTGATCCTGACCGACGGCTCGAAGGGCACCTGGAACGCCGAGGAGGACATCCCGGCGCTGATCCGGACCCGCCAGGCCGAGCAGCGGGCTGCCGCCGGCGCCCTCGGCGCCGGAGGGCAGGTGGTCATGCTCGACAACGTGGACGGCGAGTTGGACTCGGGGCTGGCCCAACGCGAACGGGTGGCCTACTGGATCCGCGCGCTCCAGCCCCAGGTGGTGCTGGGCCACGATCCGTGGCGGCGCTACCGCCTCCACCCCGATCACCGCCATGCCGGCTGGCTCACCGTGGACGGCGTCGTGGCCGCCCGCGACCCCTTCTTCTTCCCCGACCAGGGCCTGGCCCACCATCGCCCCGAGCGGCTGCTGCTGTTCGAGGCCGACGAACCAGATCACGTCGAGGACGTGACCGGGTTCGAGGCCACCAAGATCGCCGCCCTGCTCGAGCACCGCAGCCAGTTCGTGACCACCATGGCCATCGACGACGCCGAGAGCGGCGAACAGCTCCAGGCCTTCCGGGACCGGGTCTTCGAGCGGATGCGCCGGGCCGGCACCAACATCGGCGTCACCTTCGGCGAGGCCTTCAAACTCATCGCCGAGTTGTGATCAGCGCAGCGTGGTGGCGGTGATCGGGCAGACCTTGGGCGCCCGAAGCACCTTCATGCTTCCGGTGCTCGCTCCCTGGGGCACCTCGAGGGTGACCGACGGACCGATCTTGTCCTCCAAGCCCGGCCGGAAGGACTCGGCCTTGACGCCGGCGGCGTGCTCGAACCGGTCGAACAGCACCCGGGCCGCCGCCGCGCCCCCGATCACGTCGACCCCGAACTCCCGGGGCAGGTCGTGGGGCTGCACGCTCTCCAGCAGGTCGGGTTGGCCGGCGAAGTAGCACCGGAACTGGGCGTACGCCGCGTCGACATCGCTGTAGGTGAGCGTGACGACCGTCGGGTCCGCCAGCAGCGCTGCCTGCAGGGCCGCGATCTGCGCCGGGGTGACCTGGGCGTCCAGGTAGATGCGCACGTCCGGGAGCACCTGACCGGCGGGGGTGGTGCCCACTCGCACGGTCGGGCCCTCACGGCCGGATCGGGCCAGGGCGGTCCCGCCCACGGCCAGGACCGCGACCACGATGACGGCCAAGGCGGCGGCGCGCTGGCGGGCCCGGCGGGCGGCGCGACGCCGGATCTCACCGACCGGGGCCGTGGCCACCGGCGGATCGGCCAGCAGGGGTTGGACCAACCGCGCCAGGCCAGCCCGGTCGTTCGGTCGCTGCAGGTCGTCATCCATGATGTTCTCCGGACGTCAGGGGGGCGGGACCGGCGGCCGCGTCCTGGCCAGCTGGCGGGTCGGCCAGGGCGTGGCCCAGGGATCGGGTGGCGTCGGCCAACGTCGACGAGACGGTGCTGCGGCTGATCCCCATGGCCTGGGCGATCTGGGCCTCGGTCAGGTCGGCCACGAAGCGCAGCACCACTGCGGTGCGTTGACGGGGTGGCAGGTCGGCCACCGACGCCCAGGCCTCACCCGCCGGTGGCGGCACCGCGGCCGCGGGGCGGACGCTGCGGGCCAGCAGCCTGCGCTCCAGCGCGGCCCGACGGGCTCGCCGACGCACCACGTTGATCGCCACCCGGTAGGTCCACCCGGCGGGGGAATCCATGCTCGACACCCGGCGCCAGGCACCCAGGGCCCGCACGAAGGCTTCGTCGGTGGCATCCCGAGCCACGTCGGGGTCGCCGGTGACCAACAGCATCGAGGTCACCAGTCGGGCGTGGGTGGCTTCGTAGAACCCCTCGAAGCCATCATGCTGGACGACCGCCGGCTGGGCTGGCCCGGGCTCGGCGGCCGCGGGCTCCCCGGTCGTGTCCGCCACCCTGATCTCGGGATCCGCCGCCGCGTCGCTCATCACCCGTTCAAGTCACCAGGCCGCCGAAATGCCGGGTCGCGAACAGAAAGCTTCGTGGACCGGCCCGATCCTCAGCCGACGGGCTCGCCGGCGGGCACGGCGGGTGGCTCCGCCGTCCCCTTGGTGGTCAGCGACGAATCCGGCACCAGGTGGCGCGACACCCAGTTGCGACCGTCCGAGTCCGCCCACACCAGCATGGGCGGCAGGAAGATCAACGCGCTCAGCAGCGCCACGGCCACGTTCATGCCCACCACGATGCCGAAGTCGCGCAGAAGCGGCATGGACGAGGTGGCGATCACGGCCACACCCGAGATGGCGGTGAGGCCCGACACGATGAAGGCCCGACCGGTGCGCGAGGCGGTGTGGTCCACCGCCTCTTTGGGGGCGAAGCCCTTGCCCCGCTCCTCCACGAAGCGCAACAGGATCAACGAGGTGAACTCGGTGCACACGGCCACCACCAGCGGACCGCCCACTGCGGTGAGCGGGCTCAGCTTGAGGTGCAACACGTACGCCACCAACGAAGCCGCGCCCACGGCGATCAACACCGGGACCAGCGAAAGCAGCGAGCGCACCAGGCTGCGCAGCCGGACGGCCAGGAACAGGCCCACGAAGATGATGGCCAGGTACGTCAGCAGCACCCGGTTGGACTCGAGGTTGTTCAGCAGGCCCACGCCGACGACGGCCAGGCCCGAGGGGGTGGCCGTGACCCCGGGCGGCAACGTGCCCCGATAGGTCACGCCCTTGAAGACGGTGTTGGTGCCCTCGGGCTTGAGCTGGCCCCGCATGGTGTTGACCAGGGTGGCCTGCTTGTCGAGGGCCAGGCTGGTACGAGCCGGCGTGCCCGTGCGGAACACGATGTTCATGGCCCGGGCGTTGGGGGTGGTCGACGACGTCTGGATGGCTGGTCCCGACACCAGGTAGGCGTCGTGCACCTCGGTGCCGGTGGGGACGACATGGTTGGCTCCGGGCACGTCGTTGATCAGGTCGCTGACCGAGGCCACGATGCTGGTGGCGGTGACCAGCTTGTCGGCGTTGAGCTTGAGCTGGGCGGTGGTGAACAGGTCCACCGAACGAACGACGTCGTCGGCGAACACGTTGGGGGCCTGCACGAACACGCCCAGCTCGTTGGCCGAACCGGTGCCCGACTCCACCGCATTGATGTCGTGGATGACCTGGGAGTGGGGGTTGACCCACTGCACCGGGTCGGTCTGCAACGTCAGCTTGGGCTCCACCAGGATGCCGCCGGCGAACACCAGCACGCTGATGACGATGAGCGGGAGGGCCGCCGACTTGGGCAGGTCACCCATGCGCACGACCAGGCGCCCCAGGGCCTCGCTGCGCTTGGACGGCTCGCGCACGGTGGGCGACTTGTACTCGCGGATGCCCAACGCGGCCAGCGGCGCCAGGATCGAGCACAGGCAGATCATCACGATGCCCACCGCCAGCAGCGCGCCGAACTGGCGGATCATGGGCACCTTGGCGAAGTAGAGCGCCGAGAAGGCGAACACGGCGTCGAAGGTCACCACCAGCAGCGCCGGGCACAGGTTGCGGGCCGTCTCCTGGATCGGGTGCTCGGCGTGGTTGAGCGTGACCTCCTCCTCGACGCGGGCGTGCATCTGGATGGCGTAGTCGATCCCCACCCCCAGCATCACGGGCAGGCCGGCGATGGTGGCCAAGGTGAGTGGGATGTGCAGGTAGCCGGCCATGCCGAAGGCCCAGATCAGGCCGATGACGATGACACCCAGGGGCAGCAGCCGCCAGCGCACGTCGAACAGCACCAACAGGATGACGATCATGACCAGCGCGGCGATGCCGCCCAGCAGGAACATGCCTCCCTTGAGGTAGTTGTTGATGTTCTCGAGCAGCGACGGGGCCCCGGTGGTGACGGTGGTGGCCCCGTCGAAGTGGTAGCTCGGCGGCTGTCTGCTGGACGTAGTCGGCCGAGGCGGACTGGGCATCGAGGGGCTGGTTGCCCTGCAGGCGCACGATGATCTCGGCGTGGTGGACGTCGGGGAAGAAGGTCCGCAGGGCCAGGCGGATGGTCGGCGTCGTGTTGTTGTTGTAGAGCAGGAACTTGACCCAGGCCGGGTTGGTCAGGGTCTTGGTCCCGGTCACCGCCGCTTCTCGATTCAACGTGGTGATGGCGTCGCGGCCTCGGGCGGCCTTGCCCGCGGCCGTCGGATCCGCGCTGGTGGCCCGCAGCAGGGCTCCCCCGGCGATGCTCTTGGTGATGTCGGACGCGGGCAGGACCTTGCCGCCGACCACCTGCTCGGTGGTCAGGTTGGAGCTGAACCGCAACACCGTGCTGGGTGCGATGACCCCGACCAGTTGGTGCTGGGTGGCACCGGCGTTGAGCTGGGCCACCAGGGCGTCGAGCTTGGTCACGTTCGCCGGGGTGAAGAACTGGTCGATGGTGGCGTTGCCGTCCATGGTGAACATGACGACCATGGCCTGGCCGCCGAACAGCTGCTCGTAGCGGACGTCGTCCTTGTAGATCTGGTCGCTGCGGTTCAGATAGCTGGCCTGGCTGGTCTGGAACTTCAGCTGGGTGGTGCCCGCGGCCAGGGTGAGGGTCAACAGCAGTCCGATGACCCCGACCAGGCCGGCGTGCTTGCCGCACCACACCGCCAACCACGACCAGAATCGACCCATGCGTGCTCGACCTCTCCTCTTCGGCCTCCGAAGCAGACGCCCGAGGGTGCCACCTCCCTGGGGCCGTCGCGCCTGGACGTTAGCGCCGTGAGCCCAGGGGTGCGTGACGCTGGGCACAGCGCGGGCGGGCTCGACGGTTGTCGGGCGGGGTGGGTCCTGGCCACGCTGTCGCCCGAGGGACTCGAGGTGCGAGTGGTCCCCACCTTCGCCGAGGTGGTCGCCGAGGTGGAGGACGGCGCCCTGGCCGCGCTGGCGGTGGACATGCCCATCGGTCTGCCCGACCACGACGGCTCCCGCGCCGCCGACCGCCAGGCGCGACGCCGGCTGGGCGCGCGCCACGCCTCGGTGTTCCCCACCCCGGTGCGGGCCACGCTGGGGGCGCTCGACTATCCCGACGCCCTGGCCATCTCGCGGCGGGTCAGCGGCCAGGGCCTGTCCAAGCAGGCCTACAACCTGCTCGGACGCATCGCCGAGGTGGACCGGATCATGACCCCGGCGCACCAGGACCGCATCTTCGAGTGCCACCCCGAACTGGCCTTCGCCCAGTTGGCCGGCTCCCCCCTGCGCCACTCCAAGCACACCCGCCCAGGCATCGACGAGCGCCTCGACCTGCTGGCCCGCGCCCTGGGCCCCCGTCGGGCGCAGGATCTGGCCGAGGCGTTGCGCGCCCCGGGGCGGGGCGTGGGTGGTGACGACGTGGTCGACGCCGTGGTCATCGCCCGGGTGGCCGAAGCCGTGGCCGCGGGTTCCGCCGAGGTCGAACGCCTGGGCGACGGCGTCCGGGACCGACGGGGCCTGCGAATGGAGATCGTGACAAGATCAAGCCCCGGGTCACGGGAGGTTCCATGAAACGACTGAGCGGTCTCGACGACACCTTCCTGTGGATGGAGACGGCGTCCTCGTACATGCACGTGGCCAGCCTCATCGTGGTGGACGCGGCCAGCGCGCCGGGTGGCCTGCCCTTCGAGCGGGTCCACGATCTGTACGAGTCGCGGCTGGATCAGGCTCCCCCGTTCCGGCGGAGGCTGGTGGAGGTGCCCTTCGGCATCCACCACCCGCTGTGGATCGAGGATCCCGACTTCGACCTGGACTGGCACCTGCGCACCATCACCCTGCCCGAAGGCAAGGGCTCCATGCGCGACCTCACCGATCTGGCCGCCAGGCTGGTGGCCATCCCCCTCGACCGCACCCGACCGCTTTGGGAGATGTGGACCATCGACGGGATCGACGACGACCGCGTCGGCTCTGTTGACCAAGGTCCACCACGCCGCTATCGACGGCGCCTCGGGCGAGGAGCTGATGGTGGCCATCCTCGACCTCGAGGCCGATCCCCCGCCCCGACCCGAGCCCGACGTGGCCTGGACCCCCGACGCCGTCCCCACCGACACCGAGCTCATCACCTACGCCACCTGGTCGCTGGTCCAGCAGCCGTTGCGGGCCGCCCGGGCGGCCCGGCGCACCCTCGGGGTGGCTCTCAAGATCCGCGAGCAGAACCGCCAGCCCCACATCTCCCCGCCCCCGTCGCCGTTCAGCGCGCCTGAGACCTCGCTCAACGGCCCACTCACACCCGAGCGGACCTTCGCCGCCTCCTCGGTGTCGCTGGCCGCGGTCAAGCGGGTCAAGAACGCCTTCGGCTGCACGGTCAACGACGTGGTCCTGACCATGTGTGCCGGAGCCCTGCGCCGCTACTTCGATCAGCACGACGAGCACCCCGACGGTCCCCTGGTGGCGATGGTGCCCGTGTCGGTGCGCACCGAGGACCAACAAGGCACCCACGGCAACCAGGTGTCGATGATGCTCACGTCGCTGGCCACCGACCTCGACGATCCGGTGGCCCGTCTGGACGTGGTGCACGCCAGCACGGTGGTGGCCAAGGAGCAGCAGAACGCCATCGGGGCCGACACCCTCCAGGAGTGGGCCGAGTTCGCCGCCCCCGCCATCTTCGGCCGGGCGGCCCGCCTCTACTCCAACACGCGCAGCGCCGACCGGCACCGGCCCATCTTCAACGTCACCATCTCCAACGTGCCCGGCCCACCCTTTCCGCTGTACGTGGCCGGGGCACAGGTGCTCGACACCTTCCCGATGGGTCCGATCTTCGACGGGGGCGGCCTGAACATCACCCTGATGAGCTACCTGGACCGCATCGACTTCGGACTGGTGGCCTGCCCCGATCTGGTGGACGACGTGTGGTCGATCGCCGAGGGGCTCCAGCTGGCGCTGGCCGAGCTGGAGGCCGCGGCCGACGATCGGGTGGCGGCGGAGGCGCTGCCGGAGACCGACACCGCCGGGAGCGAGGCCACCGAGGTGGTCGAGATCACCGAGACCATCGACGTGGTCGAGACCATCGAGATCATCGAGGGGGTCGAGACGATCGACGTGGTCGAGATCATCGACACCATCACCGTTACTGAGGTCGAGACCGAGACCGAGACGGCCACGGACCGGGCCACCTCGTAGTTGGCGCGGGCCCGCGCCAACAGGTCGATACTGGGGACATGTTCGAACGGTTCACCGACCGCGCCCGCCGGGTGGTGGTGCTGGCCCAGGAGGAGGCCCGGCTGCTGGGCCACAACTACATCGGCACCGAGCACGTCTTGCTCGGGCTGATCCACGAGGACGAAGGCGTGGCCGCGCAGGCCCTCGACTCGTTGGGCGTCTCGCTGGGCGCCGTCCGGGCCCAGGTCGAGGAGATCGTCGGGCCGGGTGAGACGGTTCCCGCTGGGCACATCCCGTTCACGCCGCGGTCCAAGAAGGTCCTCGAGCTTTCGCTGCGCGAGTCGCTGGCGTTGGGCCACAACTACATCGGCACCGAGCACCTCCTGCTGGGACTGGTGCGCGAGGGTGAGGGCGTCGGGGCCCAGGTGCTGAAGAGGCTGGGTGTCGAGCTGACGCGGGTCCGCCAACGAGTCGTCGAGTTGCTCTCCGGCCACGACCCGGCCGAGGGAGGCCGGGGCGCGGCCTCGCCGGGGTCCGGCGTGGGTGCCAACGCCGCCCTGACCGACGCCATCCTCGACGCGCTGGTGGCCGCATTGCACGACCACCCCGAGGTCCTGATCGAGAGCCTGAGTCGGGCGGTGCAGGTGGCGCATCGCAACCGCGACACGGCACGGCTGGCCCTGCTGGCCCAGTTGGTGGACATCGGTGACCCCGAGACGGGCGAGGTCCGCCTCAGACCGCGACCGTGACCGGCGGCGCGTCCGCCCACAGCTGCGTTCACGGGATGGACTCGAGGCCGGTGCGCAGGCGGACGGCCATGGCCTCGGCCTCACCCTCGGCGTAGCGGGTGCGCGGCCAGAAGAACCCGCGTAGGCCGTCCTTGGGATTGCGGGGTACCACGTGGGTGTGCAGGTGCGGTTGGCTCTGGCTGATCCGGTTGTTCACGGCCACGAACGAGCCGGCCGCCCCCAGCACCTCCTCCATGGCTCGCGACAGGCGCTGCACCTGGGCGAAGTACGGGCCCAGCTGATCCGCCGGGAGGTCGCCCAGCACCTCGACGTGGCCGCGGGGCACGACCAAGGTGTGTCCCGGGAACAGGGGGCGGATGTCGAGGAAGGCCAGGGCGTCGGGGTGGTCGAGCACCACGAAGGCCGGAGCCTGGCCGGCCACGATCCGACAGAACAGGCACGAGGCCGTCTCGGAGTCGGGTGGTGCCACCTCCCCATCTTGCCGCCCGGGCGGGGATGTCGAGCCATCCGCTTGCCGCCCGGGCGGGGATGTCGAGCCATCCGCTTGCCGCCCGGGCGGGGATGTCGAGCCATCCGCTTGCCGCCCGGACCGGGATCCGGGGCCATCCACCTGCCGGGGGCCGCGCTGGGCTTTCATGGGTCCCGGTGACCGAAACCGCACCTGCGTCGGCGATCCAGAACCTCGTGTCCTGTTGATGCCCGGCGCCCTGGTGCCCGAACCCGTGGGAGTCCTGTGACCGATCTGCTCGTCCCTTCGTCGCGCCCATCCGTCTCCACCAGCGAAGCGTCGCTGGTGGCCACCCGGGTGGTGCTCGACACGTCCGTGCTGATCTCGGATCCCGAGTCGCTCTTCGCCTTCCCCGAAGCCGACGCGGTGATCCCGTTGATCGTGGTGGAAGAGCTGGATCAGCACAAGACGCGCATGGACGACGTGGGCCGAGCCGCCCGCGAGGTGATCCGCACCATCGAGGAGCTGCGCATGGCCAACGGTGGCGACATCCGCCACCCGGTCGAGCTCCCCGGGGGCGGGACGCTGCGCATCGAGACCAACGGCCTGATGGTGGACGAGGTGGCGGCCAAGGGCCTCGACCCGACCAAGGCCGACAACCGCATCCTGGCCGCGGCGTTGGGGCAGCGCACCCACGGCCCGACGGTGGTGGTGTCCAACGATGCGGCCCTGCGCATCAAGGCCGCCCAGGTCGGGCTCGACGCCATCGAGCACCAGCGCCGGCGGGGCCGGGCCGACGATCGACGACCGAACGGCTGGGTGCACCTGGACGTCTCGGCCGAGCTCATCGATCGGTTGTTCGCCAACCCGGTGGGAGTGGCCATCGACGAGGTGGCGGGCTTCGACGCGGACGGCTGCACCGACCTGGAGGTGAACCAGTTCGCCGTGCTGCGCGCCGGCAGCCAGTCGGTGCTGGTGCGCCGCCACGGTGGCTTGCTGGTGCCCATCGTGCGCCCCATCGAGGCCTGGGGTCTGCGGCCCCGGTCCAAGGAGCAGCAGTTCGCGCTCGACCTGCTCTGCGACCCGGCGGTGACCGTGGTGGCGCTGGACGGCACCGCCGGGACGGGCAAGACGCTGCTGGCCCTGGCCGCCGGCCTGGAGCAGGTCATGGAGTCCAACGCCTACGACAAGCTCAGCGTCTACCGACCGGTGGTGCCGGTGGGCAAGGCCGAGCTCGGCTTCCTGCCGGGCAGCCTGGACGAGAAGCTGGACCCGTGGATGACGGCGGTGAACGACGCGCTGGTGGCGCTCACCGACACCCGCAGCCATGCCGACGCCCGAGCGCTGCTCGACGAGATGACCAGTCGGGAGAAGCTCTCGCTGGAGGCGGTCACCTACCTGCGGGGCCGCTCCCTGCACGGCACCTACATCGTGGTGGACGAAGCCCAGAACCTCGAACCCACCACCCTCAAGACGATCCTCACCCGCATCGGCGAGGGGACCAAGGTGGTGTTCACGGGCGACACGTCCCAGATCGACGCCCCCTACCTGTCGGATCAGAACAACGCCGTCTCGGTGCTGATCGACGCCTTCGGAGGCGAGTCCTGCTTCGGCCACGTTCGACTGACCCATTGCGAGCGCAGCGAGGTCGCCTCCCTGGCCGCCACCCGGCTCTAGTCCCATCGGCGGACGTGGCCACGGCGTCACACCCCCTCCGTACGATGGCCCCATGTCGTCCTCCTGCACCGACACGGCGGTGGCCGTGACGCCCACCCCACCGCTCTACGGGCTCGACATCGAGACCGACACCACCGTCGACGGTCTCGACCCACGGGTGGGCCGGGTGCTGGCCGTGGCCGTGGCCCAGGCCGACGGGGTGACGGTCCTCGACGACTCGTGCGAGGCCGACCTGCTGGCCGGCCTCGAGCGCCACCTGGCCGGCCTCGATCCCGGCGTGCTGGTCACGTGGAACGGGGCGCGCTTCGACCTGCCCTACCTGTCGACCCGCGCCGCCCGGGGCGAGGTGGCGCTGGGCCTCCGGCTCGAGGCCGACGCCACCCGGGTCCACCGGGCCGGTCCAGCCGATCCAGCCGGTCGAGTCGAGCCGGGGTATCGCGCCGGCTGGGGCGAGCACCGCCACCTCGACGTCTACCGCTGCTACCGCGCCGATGTCGGCCCGGCGCTGCGCATGACCTGTTCGCTGAAGGCGGTGGCCGCGCTGGTCGGGCTGGCCCCGATCCAGGTCGACGCAGCCCGGGTGCACGCCCTGGCCCGTGATGTCCTGCGGGCGTACGTGGCCAGCGACGCGGCGTGCACCCGAGAGCTGGCGCGACGGCGATGGGCCAACGCCTCGGCCGCGGTCGACCGGGTCCTAGCATGAGCGGCGTGAACCCCTCCCGCCGTCGAGGCACCTCCACCTCCAGCTTCGGGGTGGGCCGGCGCGAAGGCCACGACGCCACCGCCTTCTACGAGCGGTTCCCTGCGCCGGTCCTCACCGACGACGAGGCCATCGAGGCGCCCTTCGAGATCGTCGAGCCCTTCCGGCTGGGCGACTCCCGCCATCTCGACCTGCCCGACAGCTCGGTGGCCCTGGTGGTCACCTCGCCGCCCTACTACGTGGGCAAGGACTACGAGATCGACGCCGACGATCCTCGGGTCCCGGCGTCCTACGGCGACTACCTGCGGTTGCTGGCCGAGGTGTTCGCCGAGTGCGTCCGGGTGCTCGAGCCGGGGGGGCGCATCGCCGTCAACGTGGCCAACCTGGGCCGCAAGCCCTACCGCAGCCTGTCATCGGACATCATCCGCATCCTCCAGGACGAGCTGGGACTGCTCTTGCGGGGCGAGGTCATCTGGCGCAAGTCCGAGGGCGCCAGCGGCAACTGCGCCTGGGGATCGTTCCGCAGCGCCTCCAACCCGGTGCTGCGAGACGTGACCGAACGCATCGTCATCGCCGGCAAGGGCCGCTTCGACCGCGCCATCCCGGTCAAGAAGCGCGCAATCTCGAACCTGCCGTGGGAGAACTCGGTCAACAACGACGAGTTCATGGCCGCCACCATCGACGTGTGGGACATCCCACCCGAGAGCGCCAAGCGCGTCGGTCACCCGGCCCCCTTCCCACGGGAGCTGCCCGAGCGCCTGATCCACCTCTACACCTATGAGAACGACCTGGTGCTCGATCCCTTCATGGGGTCGGGTACCTCGCTGCTGGCCGCGGCCAAGCTGGATCGACGCTACGTGGGCTACGACCTCGACCCGGACTACGTCGACATCGCCCGGACCCGCGTCCGACAAGCCATCGCACGACGCCAACCGCCATCGGAGCTCCGCGCCACCGAATCGCCGACGCCGTCGAGCACGCTCATCGAGCCTCCCGAGGTCGACACCCCACATCGCTCCGACACCGGGGACGACTTTCAGGCCAGAGCCACGCGGGAGGGTCAGGCTGCCCAACAGATCGCCAAGCTGGTGCTCGAGCGGGCCGGCTTCCAGATCGCCGGCACCAACGTGAAGGCACGTGGCCTGGGGGTCACGATCAATCTGCAAGCACGCGATCTCGAGGGTGAGCTCTGGAACTTCGACGTGACCGGGGCATTCACGACCACCCGCGGCGGGCTGCTACGAAGCGACTCGGTCTGGAAGGCGCTCGGGCGAGCCTCGGTGCTGGCCAACAACGACTACGGGCCGGCTGAGGCCAACGGCCGACTCGTCCTGTTGACATCGCACCTGCCCAAACCGGGCTCCGACGGCGACCGGGCCATGCGCAAGGTTGGTCCGACAGGCTTCTTCGACGCCATCGAGATGCTGTCCGACGATGGGCAGGCGCGGTTGACCGAGTACGCCCGAGGTGACCACCTCCACCCCCTAGCCGGCTTTTGGACCGAGGCTGAGATCGACCGGCTGCACTGATGATCGTGAGCTACGCGGTGGTGCGTACCGACCCGCCCCGCGTCTATCTCGCCGACGACATCGAGACGCTGCAATGGGTGCTGGCTCTGAAGGTGGTGGCACGCACCCGACCCGAAGACCTGCCCCGAGTTCACGCAGAGGCCATCCGCGCCGCGCTTCGAGACGAGCGGTGGGCCGACGCCGTGGTCGAATGGATCGATGCCACCGGCCAGCCGGTCGACGTGTACCCCTCGATCGAGGTGTACGAGGCGCGCCACGTGGCCATGGGCCCGGCCGAGCTGCAGTTCACCCCGCTGTTCGCGAACCCGGACTGACCGGCCTGCAACCGTGGCCACCCCCAAGACCCGGCTGACCGAGTTGGCCACCGCCGTCGGCCTGGTCTACGAGCCCTCCCGTGCGGGTCCCCTCGAGCTCGACTCGATCGAGGTGCCCGGCCTCGATCGTTCGATCTGGCAGCCCGCGCTGGTCCCGGCGACCGAGGTGGGCTCGCCCGACCGCGACCTGCTGCTGCGGGCCCTCGACAACGGCCGCGCCTTTCGCACCCAGGTGCTGGGTGGGCGTCGACCCCGCCAGGTCGACTGGTTGGGCGGCAGCCGCGCCACCTGGACCTCCGACATCCCCCGCGACATCACCGTCGACGGCGTGTGGTTCATCCAGGCCAAGTACGACTCGACCTGCGTGCTCAACACGGCACCCTCGTCGCTGGTGGACGAGCTGCTGGCCGACCACGCCCCCGACGCTCACCACTCCTGGTACGAGGAGGTGGCCCTGGCCGCGCTCCAGCGCTACTACCAGCGCGTGCGCCAGGTCCACGACGCACCCGCGCCTCCCCGACGATGTGCGCGACCTCGACCGGGTGGCCAAGGACCATCTCAAATCCACCATGCGGGCAACCCCGAGCTCACCACCGGAGGACCAGGCCTACGCCGAGCTGTGCCGGGCCGTTTCGCATCGAGACCACCCTGCGCTGGCGCCACCGCCTCGACGCATCCACCCCGTCCCAGGTCACCCAGATGCTGTTCCGGATGCTGCGCATCGCCGGCGGACCCTATTGGCTGCTGGGCACGAAGGGCTCCTCGCCGGTGCGACTGGCCGTCACCGACACCCATTCGTGGCGCCAGACCTACGAGCTGCGCAGCTTCCGGGTGCTCGACGCCCACGCCGGTCAGCCCCAGGTCGATTGGCGGGCCGAGATCGTCGAGCGAGCCACCCGGGCCCGACACCACGTCGAGGGGTTCTGCGAGCTCCGCTGGTCCCACGGCAAGCTCCAAGGCTTCCCCGAGTGCAAGGTGCAGGTGACCACTCCCCTCGACGCCGTTCCGGGCTATCGGGCCATGCGTGGCGGCTGACCCCTTTCGCCCGTCACACCCCCCGGCCATGATGGAGTCGGGTTCGCGATCCCCCCGGTGATCGCCTGAGCAGGAGCCGCACTGCGGCCGCCCTCCAGGAGATCTCCGTGACCACCCGCTGTCGCCCCCATCGGTTCAACCCGTCCGCGCCCGACCTCGACCAGATCCAGCTGACCTGCCTGCTGGAAGGCGTCCTGGCCAATTGGCTGCCCCGGCTCGGCTCGATCCCGCCCGAGCTGGCCGACCTCGCCGCCTTGGCCATCGATCTGCCCGAGTCCGTCGATCTGCCGCTGGCGGTGCGGGGTGATCGGCGGCGACGCCCGCGCCATCGAACTGGCTTTGCACCCGCTGTGGGGGCCAGATCCGGTGCGCGACCTGTTCGGCTTCGTGGCCCCGCCGACGTGGTCGGCCTTCGGCGTGGTGGCCGCGGGTCGCACCCGCGCCCTGAGCGGCCCCACCGCCCACCCCGACGCCGACGCCGACCAGGCGGTGCTGGTCGGCCTGTTGCTGTCACGGCGCGGCGAGGCCGCCAGCCTCACCTGGGCACCCCACCACCCCCTCGACACCTCGGGCGAGTCCGCCATCGGGCGGATCCCCGACGCCTGTCGTCGCAGTCTGGGGCTGGCCACCGAGGCCCCCCGGGCCCCCGTGATCGAGCTGTGGGCCACCCTGTGGCTGGAACGGGTGATGGCCGACGTACTGGCCGAACCGGGCGCCCGCACCTGGGGCGAGGTGGCCTGGGCCTTCCCCGCCTTCGGTGTGCTGGCCGGGTCCAGATCCTCCGCGTCGTCGCTCGATTCGCTGGTGGCCGCAGGCCAGTCCGCGCAGGTCTGGAGTTGGGATGACCTGCGTCGCCTGCACGCGGCGGGGACGGTGGCCAGCTTCGGCGTCGACCCGGCCGATGCCGCCTGGATGGACGACGGCATGTTCAGCCGAGAGGCACTGGGCGGGCTCCCCGCCCTCAGCGACCTGGTCATCGAGCTGGGCGATCTGTTGTCGCCGCGGGTGACCGGCGAGATCGGCCGAGCTCTCCAGGCCTGGGGCCTGACCTAGATTTGCCAGATCATGTCTCGACGCACCTGGCCCTCCGTCGCCGCCGTGACGGCGGTCGCTCTGCTGCTCGGGGCCTGCAGCAGCTCCACGCCCAACCGCGACCGCACGATCGACGGCGTCGCGCCCGGCGCCACCCCACCCACCTGCACGGTGAAGCTCCCGGCCAAGACCCCGACACCCACGGTGGTGACGGTGGTCGAGTCGTTCGATCCGCGCTCGGCGGCGGCGGCGGCGAGCCTGGTGGCCCAGTTCAACGCCTCCCAGCACCAGGTCAAGGTGGTGCTCCAGCCGGCCACCAGCGACAGCTCGGTGCAACAGCAGGTGGCGCACGCCACCACGGCCAGCACGGCGCCGGCGCTGGTGGTGCTCGACGACATCCGCGCCCAGTCGGTGGCCGACAGCGGCAAGGTGTTGCCCGCGGCCACGTGCATCAAGGCGGCGGGCACCAACACCAACGTGTTCCTGCCCTCGGCCAAGTCCTACTACACGGTCGAGGGCCAGCTGATGGCGGCGTCGGCCAACCTCAGCGTGCCGATCCTGTACTTCGACCGCACCGCCTTCAGGGCCGCGGGGCTCGATCCGACCGATCCCCCCCAGACCCTCGACGAGGTCTACCAGGACGCGGTCAAGTTGAAGCAGGCTGCGCCCACCACCGTCCCGCTGGCCATGACCGAGTCGTCGTGGTGGGTCGAGAGCTGGCTGACCGGCGCCAGTTCTGCCATCGTGAACAACAACAACGGGCGCTCGGCCCCGGCCGACGGATCGACCTTCAACAGCGCCAAGTCGGTGGCCATCCACCAATGGATGCAGAAGATGTACGCCGCCGACCTGGTCGACCTGGTGCCCGACACCGGCGGCCAGCACGACGCCGAGCTGGACCTGGCCGACCGCAAGTCGGCCATGCTCTTCGACTCCTCGACCAGCATCCCCGACATGGACGCGCTGGTGGCCGGCACGCTCGACCCGACCACCTGGAACCTGCCGCCGGTGACGGTGCTCCCGCCGCCCGGGCCGAGCCTCGACCTCGACGTGGCGCCCATCCCCGGCCTCGAGTTCCCGGGTCGGGGCCAGGTCAGTGGCAGCGCCTGGTACCTGACCAGCAAGTCGGCGCCGGCCACTCAGGCCGCGGCCTGGACGTTCCTGACGTGGTGGAACCAGCCGGCCCAGCAGGCGGCCTGGAACCTGCAGGGCACCTACCTGCCCTACAACACCCAGGCCGTGAACCGCTCGGGTCTCCAAGCAGGTGTGGCAGAACACCCGCAAGGGCCACTGGCTCGACACCGCCTACACCGAGCTGACCAACTTCGACACCCAGTCGCCCGGCCCGCTCATCGGTCCCTATTCGGCGGTGCGCGCCGCCATCGTTCAGTCGCTGACCGACGTGACCGCGGGCGGGATGGATCCCCAGATCGTGGTCACCGAGACCGACCAAGCCATCGAAGGTGACCTGGTCGAGTACACCCTGGCCCATTCCTGAGCGCCCCACCTCGACCGTGTTGAGCTTGAAACATCACGAGATGGGCTGACATACTCTCCTGATCGCCGGCGGCCGCCGACCTCCTCGTACCGCGTCGAGAGGTCCGTCCATGTCGAGCCCGCGCTCCTTGTCCGTCGATCGCCACCCCGGCCAGACGCGGAGCCATCGGCGGCGCCGATCGGGCGCGCTCGGCGCGCTCGGCCTGGCCGTGGTGGTGTGGGGAACGGTGCTGGCCGGCACCGGCGCCCGAGCCCGCCCAGCTCAGGCCACGGCGGTGCACCGC
Source organism: uncultured Microthrixaceae bacterium (assembly GCA_963740985.1). GTDB lineage: Bacteria > Actinomycetota > Acidimicrobiia > Acidimicrobiales > Acidimicrobilacustridaceae > UBA4742. The sequence continues at coordinate 4,136,546 of CAVUGJ010000002.1, read as the reverse complement.
GTCGGGTTCGAGGCCACCGTGCTGGGCTGGACCAGCTGGTACGGCAGCTACGACCTGGGCCCCATCGGCGCCGGCTGGTGCATCGATCACGGCCTGGCGGCACCCGATGCCGCGTTCGACTACCGCCCGAGCGTGCCCGCCGATCTCCGCGACGACACCCGGGCCGCCATGGCCTGGGCCGTGACCACGGCCGACGCCGCCACCGATCCGGTGCGGTCGGCTGCCCTGATGCTGGTCCTGCACGACCTGCGCGGTGCGGTCTACCCCTATGGCCGCCTCGATGTCGACACCTTGACCACCGCGCAGTTGGCCGGGTTCGGTGGCCAGGAAGCGGCCGTCATCGCGCAGGCCCAGGCCATCAAGGCCGATGCCGTGGCCCATGCCGGTCGGCGCGGTCCCCTGCGCCTGGTGGTCCAGACCCAGGGCACCGGTCCTGCCTCGGGTCAGCTGGTGGCCAGCCTGACCGACGCCGATGGTTCGGCCATCGGCGGGGCCTCGGTGACGTTGGGCGCCGACGGGGCGGCCCTGGGCACGGCCTCGTCGTCGGTCACGGGCCCCGACGGCAAGGTGACCGCGCCGTTCGACCTGCCCGCCGGATGGACCACGGGCGCTGGTCCGGCGGTCATCACGTTCACCGCTCGGGTGGTGGCCCCTGATCCGACGCTGTCGGCCTGGGCGCCCTCGACGGTCGCGGCCCAACGAGTCGTCATCCCGGCCTGGGTGACCCTCACCGCCGCCACCCAGCTGACGCGTCCGCCAACCTCGACCACCTCGACGACACGGCCAAAGCCCACCACCACCACCTCGACCCGGCCCAAACCCACCACCACCACCACGACCCGGCCCAAGCCCACGACCACCACCTCGACCCGGCCCAAACCCACCACCACCACGACCCGGCCCAAGCCCACCACCACCACCACGTCGTCACCGCCGGCGCCGCCCCCCACCGCCGCGCCGGCCACCACCACCCCCACCACGGTCCCTGCCACCAACGGGTCGCCCACGACCACCACGACGGTCGAGGTCGGCCAACTGCCGGTCACCGGCGCGCCCAGCGCCGGGTGGGCGCTGATCGGCCTCGGCCTGGTGCTGGTGGGGGCCGCGCTGGTGCGCTACAGCCAGGATCTGGGCCGATCCGAGCCCGGTCGCCCCCCGGCGGACCGTGCCTGACCGGGCCTCAGGAGCCCCGGTAGGCTTGTGGCCCGTGCCTCCTTCCCCGCCAGACGATCCGCCGCCTGGCATCAGTCGACGCACCCTGCTGTTGGGGGCCGGGTTCGGATTGGCCAACGTCGCCCTGGTGGGCGCGCTGGTCAGCGACCGCAGCGGGGCCGCCGGTTCCTCGACCACCGCGCCCCGGGCCCGGGTGGCGGTCAAGGGCGAACGGGTGCAGCACACGCCCCCGGCCATCGACGGGGCGCAGCCGCCGCCCGAGGGCCACGTGTTCGACCGGGTCATCACCGGCGGGCGGGTGATGGACCCCGAGACCGGCTACGACCAGGTGGCCGACGTGGGCATCGACGGTGGCCAGATCACGGCCATCTCCACCAAGACGTTGACCGGCAAGGCCAAGATCGACGCCACCAACATGGTGGTGGCCCCTGGCTTCATCGACCTGCTCTCCTACGAGCCCAACGACTTCGGCACCTGGTACAAGATCGGTGACGGCATCACCACCAACCTGGGCATGCACGGGCTCAACGCCGTGCCGGCCACGTTCTTCGAGTTCTACGGCAACGAGGCCAACCGTCCCCCCGTCCACTACGGCGGCGCGTTCGACGATCCGTGGATGCGCATGTACGACCACATCCCGGCCCGCGCCGCGCTGCCGTCCCAGATCGCCGAGCTCTCCGCCCAGGTCGAGTCCGGCTTCGCCGCCGGCTGGCTGGGGGTCGACTTCGAGCCCGAGTACACCCCTTGGGTCACCGACACCGAGATCACCGCGCTGGCCACCGTGGCCGCCAAGCACCACATGCCGGTCTTCTTCCACGTGCGGTACTCCTCGCCCAACGAACCGGGCAAGAACAACGCCACCGCCCTGGCCGAGGTGCTCCAGATCGCGGAGGCGACCGGGGCCTCGGTGCACGTCGACCACATCACCAGCACCGGCGGCACCCACACCATGCCCCAGAGCATCGAGACCCTCGAGCAGGCCCGGGCCCGGGGCGTGGACGTCACCGCCTGCATGTACCCCTACACCTTCTGGGCCACCTACGCCGCCTCCCCCCGCTTCGGCGACGGCTGGCAGCAGCGCTACGAGATCAGCTACGGCGACCTGCAGATCCCGGGCACCGACCAACGCATGACTGCGGCCACCTTCGCCCAGGCCCAGCGCCACGACGAGCTGGTGGCCGCCTACGCCATCCCCGAGGCCGACGTGGTCACCGGCCTGCAGACCGACTGGATCATGCTCGGCAGCGACTGCATCCTGGATCCGCCGGTGAAGGGCCGTCCCCCCGACAACCATCCCCGCGGCGCCGGGTGCATGACCCGCGTGCTCGGCCACTACGTGCGCGAGCGCAAGACGCTGGACCTCATGGATGCACTCAAGAAGATGACCATCCTGCCGGCGCGGCGCCTCGAGAAGCGGGCCCCGGCCCTCACCAAGAAAGGTCGCCTGCAGATGGGGGCCGACGCCGACATCACCGTCTTCGACCCGGCCACCGTGGCCGACGCCTCCACCATCGACAACCCGGCCCAGATGGCCACCGGCATCGAGTACGTGCTGGTGATGGGTCAGCTGGTCAAGGAGGGCGACACGCTGCACCGCGACGTGCGCCCCGGATTGCCCATCAAATCGGTCATGTAGGGATCAGCCGACCTGGTCAGCCACAGCTCGGGTTGGTGCCCAACACGGCCAGGATCTCGGCCTCGGAGGCCGACGCCGCCGGTCCGTAGGCGGAGACGAGTACGCCCCGCACCTGTGAGCTCACATCGTGCAGGGCCAGCACCAGCGACTCGTAGTCGGGATCGCTGGCACCCTCGAAACGGTACTGGCGGTCGATGTGGACCTGATGGGGATCGACCGGTCCCTGCCCCGACAGCAACAGCTGTCCGCCCCGGATCTCGAAGTCGGCCACGAACCCGGCTTGGCGCAGGGCCGCCAACTGAGGCGTCTCGGTGCGGGCCTGGGCGGGCAGATCGGCGGCGTGATCGTCGGACAAGGCAGGACCTCCGGGGTCAACCGAGCCGTTGGGGCGGCCCGAAGGCGTTGTCGGGGAAGGGTACGTCGGCCGGGGCCAGCATCATCACCCGATAGCCGCTGGAGGGCGAACGGAACTCGTTGACCAGCAGCAGGGCCGCAGCCAGCGCGTGGGCGCCGGCGCTGGCCCCCTCGGCCAGCCGGCCCGGTACCAGCCGGTCGAGCGCCGACGGCGAGGCCAGGTCGACGGGGAGCACCTCCAGTGCGCCCTGGGGCCCGGCGAAGCGCACCCGCAGACCGTGGTGGCGTGCCAGGCGCCCGACCTCACCGAAGTCGACGTCCCAGGTCAGATCACTCGTGCCCGGGGCGCGGTAGGGGTCGCTCCCGTGGACCTGGTCGACCGCGTACACCCGCAGCCGGGACTCGTCGGTGTCGATGCCGTCGATGGTGGCATCGCCGTAGTCGATGAACATGGCCACACCGAGCGAGCCCGGGCGGCGCAGGATGTCGGCCAGGTTGGCCATCAGCCGGGGCAGGGCCGGCGCCCAGTAGAGGTCGGCGGGCGGCTCGCCCGTGTCGCGCACCTGCTCGACCATGGGCACCACCCGGGCCAGATAGGCGGCCAGCTCGTCGGGCCAGGGTCCCGGCCGGCCGAGCTCGTCGAACCATCCCCAGCTCAGGGGCACCTCCAGCTCGCCGCGGCCTTCGGGCCCTTCGGTCACGTGGACCCGGACGATCTCCCCCGAAGGATCCACCCGCAGGCACTCGTGCACCAGCGCGTCGAGCAACTCGTTGGCCACGATGGCGCCGCGGAACGGCCCGGCCCAGGACACGTCGACGGCGTCGATGGCGCGGATCTCGGCCCGGCCGGCGGCGATGGGGTCGGCCAGCGCCGCCGACTGGCGTTCGCGCATGGCGGGGCTCCGGTCGCCCAGCACGTAGCGCAGACCCGCCCGATAAGGACCCCACGTCTCGGTCTCGGGCGACCAGACGTGGTCCAGCACGTCGAGGGCCAGACGTCCCTCGCCTCCGCCCAGCTCCAGGATGGTGAGCGGGTCGACGTCGTCGAGGCGTCCGGCCCAGGTCCACTCGTCCACGATGGTGCGGATCGACTCGGCCACCATCACCCCGAACAGGGGCGACATCCGCTGGGGGTAGGTCCAGAAGTGCCCGTCGGTGCCGAATCGGACCTCGCCCGTGCTGTAGTAACCGGTCCGGTCGTCATAGAGGCAGCGCTCGGCGAAGGCGGCGAAGCTGGGTGCGCCCACCACCTGCGACGGATCGGTGGCCCGCACCGGCTGGGGCTGGGGCGGCAGGTCCGGCGACCCGTCCCAGGCCTCGGTGTAGGCGCTGTCGGTGTAGCGCACGGCGTCGCCGTACGCCCCGAACCATCCGGCGTCGACCCGGCCCGGATCAGACCCCCGGGCGTCGGTGAGGGCCACGAAGGACGACAACTCGCCGCCGGGGTAGCCGGCCGCCGCCGCCTGCACCAGCCGGCGTTCATGATCATCGAGCTCACCGTCGAGGTCGAGGCCGTCCAGATTGCCCTCGGCCATCTGGTCGCGTCGATCCGGATCGCCCATCGCATCCAGGGCTACGAGCACGTCACGGATCGCCACCCGGCGAGCGTATCGACCCGCTTCGCGCCCGCGCGCCGGACCGTCGAGGCGGGTCGACCCGACGAGATCCCGATCGAGCACGACCCGAGCGGTGCTACAAACAAGACCTAGGATCTGGCGAGGAGGCATCCGATGGCCGAGACGCGCAAGGCGATACACGCGTTCCTGACTCCCGAGGCCCACGAGGCCTGGCACGAGTTCGCGGCCGAGAACGGCGTCTCGGTCTCCGCGCTCATCGAGGCCATGGCCATGGACTGGCAGGACCGTCGCAACGGAGACGGCTTCGACCTCCCCGAGGTGGACGAGCTGGCTCGCAGCGCCAGGCGCATCGACGCCCAACGCCGTCGCCGCGCCCGGGCCTGACCGCCCGTGGCCCGAGCCACCCGCCCCGACGATGGCGACGACCCCCACGACGACGCCCTTCGCGTCACCCCACCGAAACGCCAGGCCGCCGGCATGGGCGCGGTGGTGGCCTCGGGTCGCATCGCCCTGGCCCAGATGGGTCCGGTGCGCACCGCCCGGACCCTGTTGCGGGTCAACCAGCGCCAGGGCTTCGACTGCCCCGGCTGCGCCTGGCCCGAACCTGAGCACCGCGTCGCCCTTCGAGTTCTGCGAGAACGGGGCCAAGGCCGTGGCCGAGGAGGCCACCACCCGCCGGGTCACCCGCGACTTGTTCGCCAGCCACACCGTCGACCAGCTCCGTGCCCACAGCGACTACTGGCTCGGCCAGCAGGGCCGCCTGACCGAGCCGATGTGGCTGGCGCCCGGCGCCGACCACTACGAGCCCATCTCGTGGGACGCGGCCTTCGCCCTGATGGCCCGCACCCTCGCTGATCTCGACCACCCGGACCAGGCCGCCTTCTACACGTCGGGTCGCACCAGCAACGAGGCCGCGTTCCTCTACCAGCTGTTCGTCCGGGCCCTCGGCACCAACAACCTGCCCGACTGCTCGAACATGTGCCACGAGTCGAGCGGCGCGGCGCTCAGCGAGACCATCGGCGTCGGCAAGGGCAGCGTGTCGCTCGACGACTTCCACCAGGCCGACCTCATCCTGGTGGTCGGGCCAGAACCCGGGCACCAACCATCCCCGGATGCTGACCGCGCTGGAGCGGGCCAAGCGCAACGGTGCCCGCATCATCGCCGTCAACCCGCTGCCCGAGGCCGGGCTGATGGCCTTCGCGCAACCCGCAGACGGCCTCGGGGGCTGGTCGGGTGCGGCCACGCCCTGGCCGACCTGTTCCTGCAGGTCCGGCTGAACGGCGACCTGGCGCTGTTCCAGGCCCTCAACCGCCTGCTGGTCGAGCGCGACGCCGACCACCCCGGAGCCTCGACCACGCCTTCGTCGAGCGACCACTGCGACGGCTTCGAGGCTCTGGTCGAGCACCTGCGAGGCCACCGACGTGGCCCGAGCTGCTCGAGGCCACCGGGCTGGAACGGGCACAGATCACCCAGGCCGCCGAGCTGGTGGCGGGATCGTCGCGCACCATCGTGTGCTGGGCGATGGGCCTGACCCAGCACACGCAACGCGGTGGCCACCATCCGCGAGATCGTCAACCTGCTCCTGCTGCGCGGCAACATCGGCCGCCCCGGCGCCGGCGTGTGCCCGGTCCGCGGCCACTGCAACGTGCAGGGCGACCGCACGATGGGCATCTGGGAGCGGCCGCCCGACTGGCTCCTCGACGCCCTCCACGACGAGTTCGGCTTCGATCCGCCCCGACTACCCGGGCCTCGACGTCGTCGACACGCATCCGGGCCATGCGCGACGGCGGGTCCGGGTCTTCATCGCGCTGGGCGGCAACTTCGTGTCGGCCACGCCCGACACCGCGGTCACCGCCGCCGCGCTGGCCGGCTGCGATCTGACCGTGCACGTCTCGACCAAGCTCAACCGCTCCCACCTGCACCCGGGACGTCAGGCGCTGATCCTGCCGTGCCTCGGCCGCACCGAGCTCGACCGCCAACGCACGCGGCGCCCAGTTCGTGACGGTCGAGGACTCGATGAGCATGGTGCACGCCTCGCGGGGCCGGCCTCGCGCCGGCCTCGCCCGACCTGCTGAGCGAGGTGGCGATCGTCTGCCGCCTGGCCCGGCGCACGCTCGGCGATCAGGCCACCCTGCCCTGGGACGAGTTCGAGGACGACTACGACCCCATCCGCGACCGCATCGCCCGGGTCGTCCCCGGCTTCGACGACTTCAACCGACGCCTGGCCGCAGCCGCGGCGGCTTCGCGCTGCCCCACCCGCCGCGCGACGAGCGCCGCTTCCCCACTGCCTCACGGCAAGAGCGCAGCTCACCGTGCAACCCGCTCGAGATCCTCCGGGTGCCGCCGGGCCGGCTGCTGCATGCAGACCGTCCGCTCCCACGACCAGTACAACACCACCATCTACGGCCTCGACGACCGCTACCGCGGCATCCACCAGGGACGGCGGGTCGTCTTCGTGCACCCCGACGACCTGGCCGAGCTCTCGGCCTGGCCGACGGCGAGCACGTCGACCTGATCGGCGAGCACGACGGACCGCGAGCGGCTGGCGCCCGGACTTCCGGGTCGTCGCCTACCCGACGGCGCGCGGGTGCTGCGCCACCTACTTCCCCGAGACCAACGTGCTGGTCCCCCTCGACAGCACGGCCGACATCAGCAACACCCCGACCTCGAAGTCGATCGTGATCAGACTCGAACGACGCAACCCTGACGACCCCTCGGCGCTTCCTGTCAGCGACGCGACCTCCCACAAGTCGCTGAGCTGACAGGTTTGCGTTCGGAAGGCGCAGCCCGCCAGGGCTGAGCCGCTGGACCGATGACACCTGGATGGCGAAGCCGCCCGTCGGGAGGCTTGCCGACCAGAGGGCTAGTCAGTTTGGCCGTGGCGGCCGGCTCCGGCGGCGAACCGGGTGGCGCCGGCCAGCGCGTCGCCCGACGACAGCGAGTCGAGACCCAGCTCGGTCTCGCGGGCCATGGCCTGATCCAGGTCGCTCCCCCACTGGTCATAGGACGAGCGCCGGTCGTTGCGCAGGCAGACCTGCGGGAGCGCGGCCAGGTCGTGGGCCAGCGCCACCGCCACCGACCGGGCCTGGCCCGGCTCGGTCAGCCGGTTGGCCAGCCCCATGGCCGCGGCCTCCTGGCCCGATACCCCCCGACCCGTCAGGATCAGGTCGAGCGCGTGGCCGTGGCCGATCAGCCGTGGCAACCGGACCGTGCCACCGTCGATCAGCGGTACCCCCCACCGACGGCAGTACACGCCGAACACGGCGTCACGTGCCGCCACGCGCAGGTCGCACCACACGGCCAGCTCCAACCCACCAGCCACGGCATGGCCCTCGATCGCGGCGATGACCGGCTTGTCCAACAGGAGCCGGGTGGGACCCATGGGACCGTCGCCGTCGGTGGCCACCCGGTTGCCCCGGCCGTCGGAGATGCCCTTGAGATCGGCGCCGGCGCAGAAGGTCCCGCCCGCGCCGGTGAGCACGGCCACCGACCGGTCGGGGTCGGCATCGAACGCCCGGAAGGCGGCGACCAGCTCGTCGGCGGTGGGTCGGTCGACGGCGTTGCGCACCTCGGGCCGGTCGATGGTGACGACCACCACCGGTCCGTCGGTCTCGATGTGGACGGCCATGTCAGCGATCCCTCTCTCTGTGGTTCAACCGAAGGGTGGCCGTGGCCACGGTGTGGCCGTCGACCTCAGCCAGGTCGAGGTGCTCGGTCAGCGATACCACGATGGCCAGACCTCGACCCCGCGGGGCCAGGGGATCAGCCATGGGTGGGATGACCACCGGTTCGTGGCGAGTCGAGGGGTTTCGCACTTCGACGGTGAGCAGGTCGCGGTCGACGGCCAGGTGGATGTCCACCGGCTCACCCGGATGGGAGGCTTCGATGGCGTTCGCCGCCAGCTCGCTCAGCACCACGTGCACCGATCCCAGCTCGGGATCGACCAGGTCGTGGAGGTCAGACCAGGCGCTGACCGAGCTGCGGAGCCCGGGCAACGATCCCTTCTCGGCGGGCACGGTCAGGTCCAAGTCAGGACGCGCCACGCTCAGCGGTGACCGTGGACGCGCCGAACCCGGCACACCGCCCGTCGCCCTCGGGTCGCTCACCGTCACCTCCGCGCTCCGCCCGGGGGTCCTCGACCCGGGCCACGGCCGACCGGATCCACCCGATCGTGTCCACTAGGCGCACCTTAGGCGCGTCGCGCCCACCACCATCGCATTTGTAGCCAAGCGACCACGAGGAGGGTGAGCCACCGATCAAAGAGGTCCCGGCCGGGCCGACGGGTCGACCGGGTTTCGCCGCAGCGCCAGGATGCACACGTCGTCCTCCCGGGTCAGTCCCGCCCGGACCGATTCGGTGAGCACGTCGCACAGTGTGCCCAGGGCCTCCCAGTCGTCGGCCTCGAGCCGAGCCTTGACCTCGTCCACCCCGTCGTCGATGAGGTGACCGCGGCGCTCGACCAGGCCGTCGGTGTAGAGCAGCACGAAGGCGTCCGGCTCGAGGACCATCTCACAGCTCGGGTAGACGTCGATGAGCCGGGTTCCCAGGGGCGGGCCCCCGGTGGCCTCCAGCTCGCGCACGACCCGACGCGACCCCCGCGTCACCGGCCCGCACACCAGGGGCAGCGGGTGGCCGGCCCGGGCCCAGCGCAGCCGGCCGCTGGTCGGGTCGTAGATGGCGTAGATGGCGGTGGCCAGCTCGGTGGTGGGCGACTCGGCCAGCAGCTGGTCGAGCCGGCCCAGCACCTGCGCCGGATCGGGCGCCGACGCCGGCGTGGAGTCGTCGTAGGCGTAGGCCCGCAGCGCCAACCGGCACTGGGCCATGAGGGCGGCGGCATCGAGGCCGTGGCCGGTGACATCTCCGATGGACAGTCCGATGCACCCGTCGGGCAGGCGGAAGGCGTCGTACCAGTCCCCGCCCAGGTCGGCCCGCTCGTCCACCGGGTTGTAGCAGGCGGCGATCTGGAACTCGGCCGCGTCGGGCAGCGCCCGGGGCAGGAGCGCCTGCTGGAGCCGTTCGACGATGCGGTGCTCGACGGCCAGCTCGATGGTGGCCTCCCGCAGACGCCGGCTGGCCTCGCGCTCATGGGTGACGTCGCGAGAGCAGATGAGCAGGCCGTCGCCGAAGCGCAGGGCCTGCAGGTCGTAGTAGCCGATGCGCTCCTCGCCGGCCACGGTGACGGCCTGGGCCACCTCGCGGCCGATGAACGCATCCCCGGTCTCGACGGCCCGGATGTAGGACTCGAACAACTCGCTGCCGGCCATCTCGGGCCACAGCTCGAGCAGGGTGGAGCCGATGAGCTGGTCGCGCGAACGCCCGGCCAGGTCGTGCACGACCGGGTTGAGGTAGTCGATGCGGAAGTCGACGATGCGGCCGCCTTCGTCGCGGATGGCCGAGTCGATGGCCACCGAGTCGCGCATGATGTCGAGCGCGCTGCGGAACCGGTCCTGCGCCTGGCGGGCCTCGAGCTCGCGGATCTGCGCCTGGGCCCGGTTGCGGTCGGTGATGTCGACCAGGGTGGCGCCCACCCCGCGCAGCGATCCGTCCGGGCGCCGGACGGGGAAGTAGTTGACCAGCCAGTCGCGGGGGTGGGTCCGGTCCGGTCCGCCGCTCAGCTCGAGACCCAGGATCGGCGTCTGGGTGTCGAGCACCCGCTGCAGCAGCGGCTCGATGAGCTCACCCAGGTCGCCCGACACCTCCCGGGGCCGACGGCCCAGGTGCTGGTCGGCCGGCAGACCGTTCGCCGCGGCCATGGTCTCGTTCACCAGCTGGAACCGGAGCCGGGCGTCGACCAGGGCGAAGCCGACGGGCGAGCCGGTCAGGAAGCTGTCGAGCAGCCGAGCCAGACCGGCCAGCTGGCTCTCGGCGGTCAGCCTGGCGTCCACATCGGCGAACGACGCCACCAGCTCGACCACCAGCCGGCCCTCGTCGAGGACGGGGACGAAGTCGGCCCGCACGTGACGCCACTCCTGGGTCGGGGCGTGCCACAAGCGCAGGGTGGCGCTCACCGGACCGGGCGACGACTGGCAGGACCGGATCAGCTCGACGGTCGGAACCCGCTCCTGGGGATGCACGGCGTCGAGCCAGCCCTCGCCGGCGGCAGTGGCGGGGTCCTGGCCGGTGAAGGCGGCCCAGCCGATGACCTCCGACGCCATGGTGGCGTCCGGTTCGAGGCGGGTCACGATGGCGGCCGGCGCATCCGAGGCCAGCCGGTGCCACTCCTCCTCGGCGCTGGCCGCGGTCGGCGCCGCGCCTTGGTCGGCCCGGGACAGGCGCTCGACGCCGGCTGACGCGTCGATGGCCACCGCCCCGACCGCGGCCAACGCGGCCAGGAACGCCCGCTGGCTGGGATCGAAGGCGTGGTCGGTGTCGAACACCAGCCCGATGACGGCATCGACGGGGGCGGGGCCCATGGGCAGCCAGCACCCGGCGGAGATGGTGGTCTCGATCTGGGCCAGCACCGGGTAGGCCGCTTCCAGCCCGGCCCGATCCTCGACCCAGACGGGCTCGCCGTGGGTGAAGGCGTCGGCCAGCGGAAAGGTGGCCCGAGCCGGCGAGGGGTAGGCGGCTCTGGCCGTCTCCGGGTAGCCGTGGTCGACGATCAGGTGGATCAGCCCGGTGCCGGGATCGCGCAGCCCGACTGCGCCGCCGGTTGCCCCGAGCTCGGCGCCGGCCGCTTCGAGCAGCAGATCGGCCACCTCGGCCGAGGTGGCCCTGGTGGCCGCGGCCGCACTGAGCGCGGCCAGGCGGGCCAACCGAGCGGCGGTCAGTTCCTGGGGCACCAGCGTTCCATTCCCCGAACGGTTGCGCGACGAGGACGGGAGCATAACCCCCGCTCCGGTTCAGTCGACCGGCGTGTCGTCGGTGCGGTCGTCGAGCTCGAGCAGGTCGGCCGAGGCGGCCAGCGCCACCGCCACTCCGGCCGCCTTCTGGTACATGGCTTCGAGGTAGTGGGTGGCCGAGTTGCTGTGGATGCCCAGCGGCGGCGGACCGAGCGATGCCACCACGGCGGCGGGATCCTCGGCCGGGACCACCACGTGCTCGGAGCCGATGACGTTGGCGCTGCCCCAGAACCGCTGGGCGGAACGAGGGTTGTTGGCCGGTCGACGGCGGCGGCTCATGCCGCGCTCCCGTCGGCCATCGAGGCGGTGTCGTCGGAGGCGTCGTCGGTCGAGGCGGAGGTGGTGGGATCGTCCATGACCACCATCTCGTCGGTGAGGCCCAACGCCTGGCGCAGCTGGGCTGCGTCCAGGTCGGCGATGGAGCTGCTCTTGGGCAGGACCAGATCGGCGATCTGGCGCTTGCCGGCCACCACCTCTTCGACCCGCTCGTCGACCGTGCCCGGGCAGACCAGGCGGTGGCAGACCACGGTCTTGGTCTGGCCGATGCGCCACGCCCGGTCGCGGGCCTGGTCCTCCACCGCCGGGTTCCACCAGCGGTCGTAGAGCACCACGTGGCTGGCCGAGGTGAGGTTCAGCCCGGTGCCGCCGGCCTTGAGGGACAGCACCAACGCCCCCGGACCGGTGCCCGGCCTGGAACTCCTCGATCATGCGGTCTCTGGCCCCTCGCGACAGCCCGCCGTGGTAGCACTCGATGGTCAGCCCGGTGCGGTCGGTCAGGTGGGTGGCCAGACGCTGGCCCCAGGTGGCGAAGTGGGTGAAGACCAGGATGCGCTCGCCGGCCGCGAACACGGCCTCGATGATCTCCTCGAGTCGGCTCAGCTTTCCGGAGCGCTCCGACAGGGGCTGGTCGTCGGTGCGGTAGGCGGCCGGGTGGTTGCAGATCTGCTTGAGGTGGGTGATGGCCGCCAGCACCTGGCCCTTCTTGGCCGCACCTTCGGCCTGGCCGGCGCCCAGCACCAGCTCGTCGAGCACCGCCTGGTACAGGCCGATCTGCTCGGCGGTCATGGAGCAGTGGTCGAGCTGGTCGATGCGCTCGGGCAGCTCGGCGGCGATGGCCGGTTCGGACTTGGTGCGGCGGAACACCAGCAGCCCGTTGAGGGCCCGCAGCGCGGACTCGCCCCGATCGGCCTCGCCGCCCGACTCGCGATCGGCCGACAGGTTGGCGATGAACGGCGCCCGGGCCCCGACCAGGCCGGGGTTGGTGAAGTCGAGGATGGCCCACAGGTCGCCCAGACCGTTCTCGATGGGCGTGCCGGTCAGGGCGATGCGGCTGCGGGCCTCGATGCGGCGCAGCTGCTGAGCCGTCTCGCTGGTGGGGTTCTTGATGACCTGGGCCTCGTCGAGGACCATGCGGGCCCAGGTGAGCTCGGCCAGGGCCTCGATGTCGCGGACGGCGGTGCCATAGGTGGTGAGCACCACGTCGGCGCCGGCCACGCTGCGGCCAGTTCGTCGACCGACGCCCGCGAGGCGCCGTGGTGGACGACCACCGCCAGCTCGGGGGTGAAGCGTCGGGCCTCGGCGGCCCAGTTGCCGACCACCGCGGGCGGGGCCACCACCAGGGTCGGACCCGACTCCGCGCTGGGCCGAGCAGGTGGGCCAGCAAGGTCGGGGTCTTGCCCAGGCCCATGTCCAGGGCCAGGCAGCCGCCCAGCCCGGCCTTGTCCAGGAAGTCGAGCCAGGCCAGGGCATCGGCCTGGTAGGAGCGCAGCTCGCCCGACGAAGCCCTCGGGGGCGTTCATCGGTTCGCGGGCCACCCGCTCGGCCTGGGACAGCAGGTCGGCGGCCCAGCTGGTGCCGGCGATGGTCAGCCCGCCCGACAGCGGGTTGCCCTCCAGGCCGAGGGCGTGGCGCAGCAGCTCGGCCCCCGACAGCGGGTGGTCGACTGGCCGCTCGGCCAGCGCGGCCGCGGCGGCGGCCAGATCGGCGTGGTCCACCTCCACCCAGTGGCCGTGGGACCGCACCAGCGGACGGGCCTCGGCCGCCAGGCGGGCGATCTCGGCCGCGTCGAGCTCGACGTCGTCGAACAGCACCGACCAGCGCACGTCGGCCAGCTGGTGGGCGCCCACCACCGAAGGGGTGGACGAGTCGGCCTCGAGGCGCAGGGTGGGCTTGGCCCGTCGGCTGGCCAGCACGGGCACCCGCACGTCGAAGCCGGCCGCGGCCAGGCGACGGCCCAGACCCGACATCAGCTCCCAGGCCTCGTCCTGGCTGAGGATGACCTCGCCGCGGCGGTGGCCACCCGGACGCAGCAGCGCCGGCAGCAGTCGCTCCAGCCGGGCCGTCTCGGTCTCGACGTGGCGACGCTTCTCGGTCGGCGCGGTGACCAGGGCCCGGTCGAGGGGGACGGGCTGGCGCTCGATGCCCTCGACCGACACCGTGAGCTGCCAGGCGTTGCCCTGGTCGGGCGGATCGAGCTGCACCACCAGTTCGATGACCGCGGTCTGGGTTACCGGCTTGGCCCAGCGTTCGAGGCGGTGGGTGAGCTCGGCCGCCACCCGCTTGGAGGCCCGGAACCGGCTGCCGTCGAAGCGGGACAGGAAGGCCTCGGACATCTCGGCCGCGGCTGGTGGGCGCCGGCGGGGGCGCGGGCAGCGACAGGCGCTCAGCGCCCTCCCGGCAGATGGCGTCCACGAAGGCGCCCAGCACGGCGCGGGTGAAGGCGCGGGGTTCGGGATGGCCGTCGAGGGCGGTGACCACGCCGGGCAGCTGGTCGACCAGCACCCCAAGTCGCTTGGCGTCGATGAGGGCCGGCGCCCAGGACACCGCGGCTTCGACCGGCTCGTTGGCCGCGCCCTTCCCGCCGGAGGCGGTGCGGTAGCTCAGCTGGGGAACCATGCGACCCTGGGCCACCAGCTCGACGGCCCAGCTGGCCAACTCGGCCATCCAGCGCACGCTGGCCCCCAGGTCGGCGGCGTCCTCCTCGGCCGAGACGTGGGCCAGCCAGCCGAGCACGTTACGCAACGGGGCCACCAGCGCCGGAGCCTTGTCGCCACCGGGGACGGGAACGCCGATGTGGGGTTCCCAGCCGCCCGAGGGGGCCTCGGCCTCGGCCAACCAGGCCCGCAGCTCGTCGAGGCCGACCGGAGGGCCGGTGGGACCACCCACCCACACCACCAGCTGGCCGCCGGCCCAGGTGGCCTGCAGGCGCGGTGGCTCGGTGCCCAGTTCGAGCTCGGGGCTGAGCGGGGCGCCGGTCAGGCGGGCCAGGGCCACGCTGAGGCGGTCGCGCTCGGCCTCGAAGTCGGCCACCACCTGCAGGCGCTCGGGGCCCGACATGCGGCGGAGCTTGGCCAGCTCGTCCTCGGTGTCGTCGAGCAGGTGCTCGAGGGCGGCTTGCCAACGCTCGGGGGCCGCCTCCAGTTGGGCGCGCTCGTCGGGCGTGGCCTCGCCCGAGGCGTCGGCGGTGACCAATGCCTCGAAGTATTCGGAACGGTCCGGGCCCAGCGGCGTTGCCGGGCCTACCAGCTGCTGACTCACACTTCCTCCGCCGGATCATCGACCACGTCGGGACAATCCAGGTCCGATCACTCTACCCCGACTGCGACCCGATTCCGCACATCCCACCGGATCTCACGGACCGGCCACGCCCGGCTCAGCCGGGTGGCAGCTCATGGCGGGCGAAGAACTGCCACATGACCTCGTCGGCATCCACCAGCGTGGTGCCGGGGCCGACGCCGTCGAGCGCCCAGCTGGTCTCGGGGCCGGTGTTGGCGGGATTGCCGGGCCAGACGTGGCCCGAGCCGGTGAAGCGCTCCAGCTCGACCTGGGCGCCGTCGCGACAGCCCGACCAGGTCACCAGGGTCGCCGTCTCGGCCACCGCCAGCGGACCCTGCGGCCCGACCGCGCCCACTGCCGCCCGGATCGTCGAACCGTCGTCGGGGGTGGCCGAGCAGCCGTAAGCTCGGATCCACTGGTCGATGCCCGACATGACCGAGAACTGGCGACGGCCCGAGGCGTCCTTCACCCCCGCCCACAACGCGATCGGGTCGTCCTCGCTGTGGAACTCGAGGGTGGGCACGGCCCGGGCCGGGTGGATGGTGCTCAGCTCGACCTGACCCGCCACCGAGGCAACCGCGGCGATGCGATCGGAAGCCTCGGCGGCCATGGTGTAGGCCATCATGCCGCCGTTGGACATGCCGGTGACATAGACGCGTCGGGCGTCGACCATGGTACGGCTGGAGGCGTCGTCGATGACCTGGAGCAGCTCGTCGACGTCGTCGAGGCGGTCGGTGGAGGGCAGGCCACAGCAGGCGCCGGCGTCGAAGCCGTACTGGCGATCGCCGGCCACCGGGTCGGGCGTCAGGACGGTCGAGATGCGGGTGCCGTCGGGGTAGGCCACCAGGTAGCCGTGGCGGTCGGCGTTGGCGTCCATCTGGGAGTACAGCTCCTGGAGTTGGGCGTTCTGGGTGGCGCCGTGCAGGTTGAGCACCAGCGGCCGCGCCGTCCCATCGGCGGCCGCAGGCGGGACGTGGAGCCGGTAGTCCCGAGCGGCCCCCCAGTAGGTCACGGTGAACACGTAGTCACCCGGCGCCAGGGCGGTGGTGGCCGCCGGCGTGCTGGTCGGACCGACCGTGGTGGGCGGGACGGTCACCACCGTCGGCGACGTCACCCGGGGGGCGGCCTGTGGTCGGGCGGAGCCGCATCCGGCCACGAGCAGGGCCGCGACCACGATCATCGCCTTCCCCCGAAATCGGGGCAGACATCCACGCTGGGGGTGCGTGGCTACACCGATTTCGGGGGAAGGGGGCGGGTCATCGCTCACACCAGGTCGGCGTCGGCCATGACCTCGACCAGGGCCAGGCCCGGGTGGGCCAGCGCCCGGGTCACCGCCGCATCCAGCTGGTCGGGGTGCTCGACCCGTAGCCCCAGCCCGCCGCAGCTGGTGGTGTAGTCGGCGAAGTTCGGGTTGTTGAGACCGGTCTGCCACACGTCCATCTCCACCGCCCGCTGCTCCTTGGTGATCTTGCCCAGCTGGCCGTTGTTGAGGAGCACGTGGGTGATGTCCATGCCGTAGCGCACCGCGGTGGTGAGCTCGCCCAGGTACTGGCCGAACCCGCCGTCGCCGGTCACGGCCAGGATCGGGACGGTCGGGCGCGGCGGCCCAGGCCCCCATGGCCGCCGGGAACCCGAACCCGATCGAGCCCAGATACCCCGACATCAGCACCGACTGGCGGGCGCACTCGAAGTAGCGCCCGAACGAGTAGGTGTTGTTGCCCACGTCGACGGCGATCACCGCGTCGTCGGGCACCAGCCGGCTCAGCGAATCGAACACGGCGGCCGAGGCCAGACCGTGGCCGTGGTCGTCGGCCAGCCGACGGCGCTTCTCCTCGCGCCAGATGGCCCACCGCTCGGCCACGTCGACGCGCTGGTCGGCCCGTGACGCGCTCGGGACCACCCGCTCGGCCAGCAGCTTGGCGGTCACCCCCACGTGGCCCAGCACCGGGACGGTGACGGGGTGGAACCGACCCAGGGCCATCGGGTCGAAGTCGACCTGGATGATGGGCTTGTAGTCGGCGATGCCGGTGTGGTTCGAGAACGAGGCCCCGAACACCACCAGCAGGTCGCGACTCGTTCATGAGCCAACTGGCCACCGGCGTGCCGCTGCGACCCAGCACCCCGGCTCCCAGCGGGTGGCGGTCGGAGATCTGGCCCTTGGCCTTGAACGTGGTCAGCACCGGGGCACCGAGGCGGCTCGGCCAGCGCCAGCACCTCGTCCATGTCGAAGCGGGCCCCGTGGCCCGACCACGATCACCGGCCGCTCGGCCCGGGCCGACAGGTCCAGCGCCTGATCGAGAGCGGGCCTCGGGGGGGCCGACGTGCAGGTCGGCCACGCGACCTGACGGGCCCGACGCCGGGGCGTCGCCGCACCGGTCGCACCTGCACCTCGTCGGGCAGCACCAGATGGGCCACCTGACGACTCGACCAGGGCGTGCTTGAGCGGCCAGGGTCATCAGCTCGGCGTGGTCCGAATCGGCCAGCACCGTGCGCGACCATCCGGCCACGTCGGCGAAGGCGGCGGTCGAGCTCGACGTCCTGGAAGGCGCCCCGGCCGAGCACCTTCGACGGCACCTGCCCGGAGATGGCGAGCACCGGCGAACGGTCGACCTTGGCGTCGTAGAGCCCGGTGAGCAGGTTGGTGGATCCCGGGCCGGCGATGCCGAAGCAGGCCGCCGGCCGACCGGTGAGCTTGCCGTAGGCCGAGGCGGCGAACGCGGCCGCCCCCTCGTGGCGGATGCCGATGAAGCGTGAGCTGGCCGGCCTCCTCCTGGCGCCGCATGGCGTCGGCGAAGCCCAGGTTGGAGTGGCCGACCATGCCGAACACGTGGGTGACGCCCCACGCCACCATCGTCTCGACCATCACGTCGGACACGGTGCGCGCGTGAGGCTTGCGCGCCGGGACGGCCGACATAGACCCCGTCGTCGCGCACCTCGACCGGGAAGCGACTCGGGCGCGTCGGAGAACCCGGGCGGCGGCGTGCCGGTGAGGGGGTCGTAGTCGTAGCCGTGCCAGGGGCAGCGCAACCAGCCCTTCTCGATCGAGCCCTCGCCGAGCGGACCGCCCTGGTGGGGGCAGTGGTTGTCGAGCGCGCCGTAGCGGCCTCCGCAGCGGGTCAGGGCCACGCCCAGGTGGCCGGCCAGCACCGTGGCCACCCGGCCGTCGGCCAGCTCGTCGAGATCGGCCACCCGGTGCCACTCGAGGTCGTCGGCGTCGGTGGGACCGCCCAGCGGGGTCACGGTGCCATCACCCCGCCGTAGGCGATGCCGGTGAGGTGGGCCATGTCCCGGTCGAAGGTGGTGAGGTCGTCCAGGCGTGAACTCGTGCAGGTGGTGGTGGCCGCAAGCCCGGGCCAGCACCGCATGAGCTCCACCGTCGCGCCGCAGGAACCGGTCGAGTCGTTCGGCCGCCTCGTCGACCGGGAGCCGGGCCCGCAGGTGGGGCTTCTGGGTGGCGATGCCCACCGGGCAGTTGTCGGTGTGGCAGGCCCGCATGCCCAGGCAGCCGATGGCCTGGATGGCCGAGTTGGCCACCGCCACCGCGTCGGCGCCGAGGGCGAGCGCCTTGGCGAAGTCGGCCGCATCGCGGATCCCGCCGGTGGCCACCAGGGTCACGTCGCGTCGGCCCAGCGTGGTCGAGGTGGCGCTCGGGCCCGGGCGAGGGCCGGGATGGTCGGCACCGAGATGTTGTCGCGGAAGATCAGCGGCGCGGCGCCGGTGCCCCCGCCCCGACCGTCGAGGATCACGTAGTCGACGCCGACGGCCAGCGCCGCGTCCAGGTCGTCGCTCGATGTGCTGGGCCGACAGCTTGAAGCCGATGGGGATGCCGCCGGAGCCCTCGCGCACCTGATCGGCGAACCGGCGGAAGTCGTCGATCGAGTGCCAGTCGGGAAGCGTGGGCGGCGACACCGCCGGGGTGCCTTCGGGCAGGCCGCGGACCTCGGCGATGCGGCCCACCACCTTGTTGCCGGGCAGGTGGCCGCCGGTACCGGTCTTGGCCCCCTGGCCGCCCTTGAAGTGGAAGGCCTGCACCTTGGCCAGGTGGTCGAAGGACCAGCCGAATCGGGCCGAGGCCAGCTCGTAGAAGTAGCGGCGTTGGCTCGGCCTGCTCCTCGGGCAGCATGCCGCCCTCCCCCGAGCAGATGCCGGTGCCGGCCAGCTCGGCCCCTTTGGCCAGCGCCGTCTTCGCTTCCGGCGACAGCGCTCCGAAGCTCATGTCCGACACGAAGATCGGGATGTCGAGCCACAGCGGGCTTGATCGGCGTTCGGCCCGATGCACACCTCGGTGCCGACCTCCACGTCGTCGAGCAGCGGCAGACGTGGCCAGCTGGGCGGTGACGAACTGGATGGCGTCCCAGCTGGGCAGCTCGTCGCGGGGCACGCCCATGGCCGACACCGGACCGTGGTGGCCGGTCTTGGTCAGGCCGTTGGCCGCCAGCTCGTGGATGTAGTCCACGAACGGCTCCTCGGGCGCCATGTGGGGATCGCGGTAGTAGCCCTGGTAGACGTCGGGGTCGAAGGGCTGGGGGTGGCGCATCTTGAAGGCGGCCACCTCGTTGGCATCCACGAACAGGTCGGTCGCCGTCGAGCCAGCTGGTGAACCGGTCGAGCGCCTCGGCGTTGTTGTAGGCGCTGACCCCGGTGTCGATGCGGTAGTCCCAGCCGTGGAGACCGCAGAGCAGGTTGTCGCCCGTCGACCCGGCCGTCGGCCAGCAGCGCGCCCCGATGCAGGCACCGGCCGTAGAGGACCGAGTGGGCCTCGCCTCGGCGGACGACCACCAGGTCGATGCCCTCCACCATGGCCGCCACCGGCGTGCGATCGGCCACCTCCGACCACACCGCCACCTTGGCCATCCGCCGTTCGGGCTCAACTCGCAGCTCGTCCATCGCGTCCATCGTCGTCCCCTCCGGGTCCCCTCGATCATGGCAGCCGACCCGGCCAGGCGCGCCGCCGGACTCCTCACGAATCGCGAAACCCTCAGCCTTCGCAGGGCGGTCCCCAGAGGGTCGTCGTAGGGTCTGGCCCATGACCGAGGCCCCGGACATGCCGGATCCCGCCGCGCCGGATCGGCTGGTGTCCACCCGCCTGGGCCTGCAGTCGGTGGCCGAGCAGGTGCTGGCGCCGGCGCAGTATGCGGCCAGCGGCCACATCGGCCTGCGGGCCGCGCCAGGTGGCATCGCCACGCCCTGGTTCGACACCGACGCCGGGGCCCGACGGGTGCGCATCGAGGGCCTGGACCTGGTGGTCGAACAAGGTGACCACGACCAGCGGGCGCGGCTCACCACCGTGGCCGCGGCGGCCGAGCTCGTGGGCGTGGCTCCCGGCGTACCGGCCGGGCTGTACTCGCCGGCCAGACCGCTGGTTCCCGACCTCACCCTCGAGCTGGATCCGGGCGCGGCCGGGCGCCTGGCCGACTTCTACGCCGCGGTGGACGAAGCCCTGGGGGCGTTCGGGCGAGAGCATCACGCCGATGAGGCCCAGCTGTGGCCCGAGCACTTCGACCTGGCGCTGACGGTCGACCAGGTCAACTACGGCGGCTCACCAGGCGACGCCGAGCACCCCGAGCCCTACTTGTACGTCGGGCCGTGGTCGCCGCCGCCACCTGATGGCGATTTCTGGAACGAACCCTTCGGTGCGACCCGGCCGGCCCCAGCCGGCATGACCGCGGCCGCCGCCGAGTCCTTCTTCCGCCAGGGCCGAAGTCGGCTTGCCGGCCGACCTCCGGTCAGTCGATAGCCGGCCGACCTCCGGTCAGTCGACTGGCCGGCCGACCTCCGGTCAGTCGATGGGCAGGCGGCGCATCAGCTCCGCCTTCTCCTCTTCGAAGGCCTCGAAGTCGATCTGCTTGGCGTCGAAGCGGCGATGCAGGTCCTCGACCCGGTGGAGCAGCTCGGCCGGCGAGAGCTCCTCATCGGAGGACTCCGGAGGTCCCGTCATCTCTTCGGGCGGCGTGGCGTTCTCGTCGACGTTGCCCTGACGCTTCTCGCGCTTGAGCGCGGCCCGAGCCTTCTTGGCCCGGTCGCGTTGCATCTTGTCGAAGCTGGTTCGATTCGTGGCGATGATGTTCTTCTCCCGATCGGCTGCGGCGCACCGGCTACGGGGTAGCGGCGCCGCTCGGCCCGGGGTCTCTCGTCCTCGGGCCGCTCGTGATGAGGTCTTTCGTCATTCTACCGATCGGCGGCGCGAACCCATAGCCAGCCCCAGCCGGCCCGACCCGGGATCAGATGCGTTCGAGCTGGTCGCCGTCGAAGAGGGGCTGGATCTGCTGGTCGGCCACGTCGGCCGCCATCTCGGCGTCGGTGGGCGTGGGCAGGTCGGCCGATCCGTCCGCGGTGGCCAGGGTGTGGGCCAGCAGGCCGGCGTCGCTGGAGCTGTTGAGGAACAGGTCGGGCTGGGCCAGCACCCACCGGATCGACCGGGCCGCGGCCGCCGGATCGGCCAATGGCTCGTACCAGCTGTGGCGGGGCACCTTGGGCGGCGGGCCGGCGACGGCCCGACGGGCCCGATCCACGGCCCGAGGCGGCACCGACGGCGGCTCGGACTGCGGCCATCGACGTCGGGCCATCGACTTGATGGTCTGCACAGCCACCCCACGATCGCGAGCTAACTCGCGCAGGGCCTCGACCTCGGCCCGGTAGTCGGGATCGGTGAGCAGGACCCAGTTGTAGGGCAACAGCACCGAGTCGAAGTCGAAGCGCTCCAGGCTGGACCGGTGCATGCCGGCGATGCGCAGCCCGTGGCCGGTCACGCCGATGTACTTGGTGAGGCCTTCGTCGCGCGCGGCCACCAGGGCTTCCACCGCCCCGCCGGGACCGTGGGCCGTCTCCCACTCATCGGGTTCGACCAGGTTGTGCAGCTGGATCAGGTCGACGTGGTCGACGCCGAGGCGCTCGAGGGACCGCTCCAGGCTGGCCCGGGCCTCGACGCCGGTGCGCTGGTCGGTCTTGGTGGCCACGAAGAAGTCGGCCCGCCGACCGGCCAGCCACGGGGCCAGGCGCAACTCGGAGTCGCCGTAGCCCGCGGCGGTGTCGAGGTGGTTGACCCCGTACCGGTCGAGCAGGTCCAGGAGCGGGTCGGCTCGATCCTGGGACATCCGGGACAAGGCGGCGGCACCGAAGATCACGCGGCTGCTCTGGTGACCCGCGCGCCCGAACGGAACTCGCTCGATCATGCCGGGACCCTCACCGCGGCCAGCCCGTCGAGGCGGTCGGCCAGCTGGCGGATGAGCTCGGACACCTCCCGAGGTCGCTCCTGCAGCAGCTGATGACCCGCCCCCGGGATCACGTGGAGCTCGGCGTCACCCAGGTGGGCCGCGATCCGACGGGCCATGGCCGGCGGGGTGAGTCGATCGAGCGAGCCGACCAGCACCAGGGCCGGACCGTGGAACGACTCCAGACCGGCCTCGCCGTCGTAGTCGAGCAGGTCGGCCCAGAGCGGGATGTAGTGGTCGAGCGGCACCTCGCTGCCCATGCGCCGGGCCTGTTCCACCGCCGCGGCCGACGGCCGTGACCCGAAGGCGGCCCGGGTGGCGATCAACGATCGGTTGTTGTCTCCCACCAGCCGCGGCATGCGTCCGCCGGCGGCGACCCGGGCCCCGGCCCGACGGCGCACGGTGCGCACCACCGGTAGCGACGCCCGCGGCACCAGGTGGGAGACGGCCGTGTTCATGAGCACCAGTCCGGCCACTCGCTCGGCCACCACCTCAGGGTGTCGGGTGCAGGTCTCGCCGATGATCATCCCACCCATCGAGTGGCCGGCCAGGATGGCGTCGCCCAGGTCGAAGTGCTCGAGCAGGGTGACCACGTCGCGCGCCGCCGCCACCCGACCGACCCCGTCGTCGCCCACCACCGAGCGGCCGTGGCCCCGCACATCCACGGCCAGGACCCGGAAGCGATCGCCCAGCAGGTGCAACAGCGGCGCCCACACCTCGGCCTGGAGGGTCACGCCGTGCAACAGGACCAGCGGCCGACCCTGGCCCCGCTCGATGACGTGGATGGTGCCCGCGTCGTGGGTGGGCACGTCGTGGTGGGCCACGTCGACGGGCAGGTCGTACAGGGGATCGAGATCGTCGTCGGTCACGGATCGGATGCGCGACGCCAGCAACCGATTGGCCACCTGCCCGGCCAAGATGGCGCCGCCCGCCATCGCCCCCACGGCCAACACCTGCTTGGGTCGGGTCCTCATGAGCCGAGCCTACCGACGTCCCTCGATGATCACCGTGGGCCGGGAGGTGCCAGGGCTAGGGTCGCACCCATTCCGGGGCAACGGCGACTGGAGCGCGATCGGTGAGCGACACATCGCAGGGCCCGGGCTGGTGGCAGGCCTCGGACGGCAAGTGGTATCCCCCCGAGTCGGCGCCGTGGGCCGCGCCGGTCACGCCGCCGTCGGAGACGACCCTGCCCGCCGACCCGACACCGGCTGCGGGAGATCCCGCACCCTACGGACAGACCCCCTACGGGCAGACGCCGCCGGAGCAGTCCGCACCGTTCGGACAGACACCGCCCGGTCAGACCCCGTACGGACAAGTCCCGCCCGAACAGGCCACACCCTATGGACAAGCCCCGCCTTACGGACAAGCGTCCTACGGGCAGACCCCGTACGGACAGGCCCCGTACGGACAGGCTCCGTACGGACAGGCCCCGTACGGACAGGCCCCGTACGGACAACCGGCCTATGGGCAGGCCGGCTATGGCCAAGCTGCCTATGGGTACGGCCAGACCGGCTACCCGGCCGCGGCCAAGACCAACGGGATGGCCGTCGCCTCGCTGGTGCTCGCCATCCTGGGGTTCATCTGCTTCGTGGGCGCCATCCTGGGCGGGGTGGCGATCATCCTGGGGATCGGCGCCCGCCGGAAGATCCGCGAATCGAACGGTGCTGAGAAGGGCGACGGCCTGGCCCTGGCCGGCATCATCGTGGGCGCCGTGTTCCTGGTCCTCCAGATCGGGCTCTTCGCCCTGGCCGTCACGGGTAGCAGCAACAACAACAACACCAACGACAGCGTGGTCCGACCACCGGCCGCGGTGCTGGTGATCGGCGCCGGGCGCTGAGCCAGCCCGCCCGGGCGGATCTCCCGAGGCCGATCCGGCCGCCGCGAGCGAGCCAGTAGGCTGGGCGGACCGAGTCCCGACCAGGAGGCGAGCCGTGGCCGGCGCCGTGCCCGATCAACGAACCGACGAGTCGCCGCTGCGGGTGGTCGATCCGCAGCTGGCCGCGCTGATCGACGACGAAGCCCGTCGTCAGCACGACACCCTGGGGCTCATCCCGTCGGAGAACTACGTGTCGCGAGCCGTGCTCGAGGCCACCGGCAGCGTCCTCACCAACAAGTACTCCGAGGGCTACGCCGGGCGGCGCTACTACGAGGGCCAGCAGGTCATCGACCAGATCGAGGGGCTGGCCGTCGATCGGGCCCAGCGCCTGTTCGGCGTCGACCACGCCAACGTCCAGCCCTACTCGGGCTCGCCGGCCAACCTGGCGGTGTACGCGGCCTTCCTGGAGCCGGGCGACACGGTGATGGGCATGCACCTGTCCATGGGTGGGCACCTCACCCACGGGTGGAACGTGTCGGTGACCGGCAAGTGGTTCCGCAGCGTGCAGTACGGGGTGCGACGCGACACCGGTCGGGTCGATCTCGACCAGGTGCGCGAGCTGGCCCGGGCCGAGCGACCCAAGCTCATGTTCTGCGGCGGCACCGCCATCCCCCGCACCATCGACTTCCCCGCCTTCGCCGAGATCGCCCGCGAGGTCGGCGCGGTGCTGGTGGCCGACATCGCCCACATCTCCGGCCTGGTGGTCGGCGGCGCTCACCCGTCTCCGGTGGGCTACGCCGAGGTGATCACCACCACCACCCACAAGACCCTGCGGGGTCCCCGTGGCGCCATGATCCTGTGTGACGAGGCCCACGCCGCCGCCATCGACAAGGCGGTGTTCCCGGGTTTGCAGGGTGGCCCGCACAACCACACCACCGCGGCCGTCGCCGTGTGCCTGCACGAGGCGTCCCAGCCCGTGTTCGCCAAGTACGCCGAGCAGGTGGTGACCAACGCCCAGGCCCTGGCCGAGGCGTTGAACGAGCGGGGCTTCGACCTGGTCAGCGGCGGCACCGACAACCACCTCATCCTCATCGATCTGACCAGCAAGGACGTGCTGGGCAAGGCCGCGGCCAAAGCCCTCGACCGAGCCGGGCTCACCGCCAACTACAACACCGTGCCCTACGACACCCGCAAGCCGTTCAACCCGTCAGGTCTGCGCATGGGCACCCCGGCGGTGACCAGCCGGGGCATGGGCCCCGCCGAGATGGTCCAGATCGCCGACTGGATGGACGTGGTCCTGGCCGCGCTGGCCCGCGAGGACGAGGCCACCATCGAGGCCGTCGCCGCCGAGGTGCGCGAGGTGGCCCACGCCTTCCCCGCGCCCGGCGTGCCGGTGGCCTGAGGGCTCCGCCCTCCATGGCTCAGTTCGACGGCTACGTCGAGGACTACCGCGACGAGGTCCAGTCCTCCATCTCGTTCTCGGGTCAGGAGGTGGCCTTCTTCCATCAGCGCAAGGCCGACGCCCTGGTCGAGCTGACCGGTCGGCTGCTCGGGGATCCGGCCGGCCAGCGCGTCCTGGACGTGGGCTGCGGGGTGGGCTCCATCGATCGCTTCCTGGCCGGACGCTTCGCCCACCTGTGCGGGGTCGACACCGCCCCCGACGCCCTGGGCCGGGGCCACCGGGAGAACCCCGCGGTCACCTATGCCGCGGCTGACGGCACCCGACTGCCCTTCCCCGATGGCGGCTTCGACGTGGTCTTCGCCGTGTGCGTCCTGCACCACGTGGTGCCCAGCCACCGGGTCGACTTCGCCCTGGAGCTGGCCCGAGTGGTGCGCCCCGGGGGCCTGGTGGTCGTGTTCGAGCACAACGCCCTGAATCCGCTCACCCGCTTGGCCGTGAGCCGTTGTGAGTTCGACGAAGGCGTGGTGCTGCTCACCCGCGGCGCATCGACCCGGGTGCTGATGGGGGCCGGCCTGGCCCCGATCGAGGCACGCGACCTGATCTTCACCCCGTTCGACCACCGGCTGGCCCGGCGGCTGGATCAGGCCATCGGCCGCGTGCCCCTCGGTGCTCAGCACTACGTGGTGGCCGAGCGCCTCTCCGGCGCGGGAACCTCGGCCTGAGCCCATGGATCCGCGCACGTCGGTCACCGACATCACGGTCGACCGCCAGCAGGCGCAGGTGGTCATCGTGTTCGGTGACGGCCACCGGTGTGCCTTTGGGTTCGTGGAGATGCGCGTCAACTGCCCGTGTGCCACCTGCCGCGGCGAGCGCGACCGCGGAACGCCGCCGTGGCCTCGTGCCGGCCAACCGGACACGCTGAGCGTGTCCGACGCCCGGCTGGTCGGCGCCTGGGGTCTGGGTCTGACCTGGAGCGACGGGCACGCCACCGGGATCTACCCGTGGGAATCGATGCGGCGCTGGTGCGACGACGCTGAGCCGGCCTTCCGGGCCGACTCGGGTCGGGGATCCTGACCGAGCTCCCGCGGCTCGGTGGCGGGTCCGCTCAGCTCGACGAGGGGTGCGCCGCGACGAAGGCGGTGCTGCGCGGGCTGGCCTCGATCGGCACGCCGGCCGCATCGCGGGCGGCGTCGACCACCCAGCCGGCGTCGGCCAGGAACCGGGGCAGGTCGTCGCGGGGCAATCCGGCGTGCAACGGTTCGCCCATGCCCTTCACCGCCGCGCCCAGACGAGCGCGGCGAGCGCGCTCGTCGTCGGTGCGGGGCTCCAGGGCGATCTCGATGGCCAGCCGGCTGGCCGGGGCGGCCGCCTGGCCCAGGGCCGACGCCACAGCGGGCCAGCACCTCCACGCCGAGGTAGACGGCTACGCCCTCACAGGTGAACAGCGTGGCCGAGCGTCGGTCGTGACCCACGCCGGCCAGTGCCGCGCCCACGTCGTCGACCGCGAAGTCAGCCGCGGCGAAGCCGATGCCGTCGACCGCCAGGGCCAGCGCCGCCAGTCGGACCCGCTTGTCGGCCTGGGTGGCGGGGTGGTCGAGCTCGAACCAACGCACGCCGGGCTTGGCGTAGCGCAGGCTGCGTCCGTCGTAGCCCGCGCCCACCGACACCACCTGGGTGATGCCACCTTCGATGGCTGACACCACGGCCCGGTCGAACCAGGTGGTGCGAGCCTGGAAGTAGGCGGCCATGGGACTGGGACCGATCTGGAGGTCTCCGGCCACCGCTGCCTGGAGCCGATCGTCGGCCTCGGGATGCCCGAACGGGGCCGACACCCGGGCCAGCGCCAGGCGGTGATGGGCCACCCGACGCGCCGTCATGGAGACCTGGTCGGCCTCCATCAGCGTCGGCGGCGGGGGATCTCGGGGGCGTTCGTCGCCGCGATGCTAGAGGTCCTCACCCCGTTCTCGGCACGTCCAACCACCGAAACGGTGGTCAAACGTGCCCAGTTCGCAAGCCCCGCCGTTCTCGGCACGTCCAACCACCGAAACGGTGGTCAAACGTGCCCAGTTCGGGGATCTGGCGCGGGTCAGCCGACGGGCACCGCCTCTGTGGGCTCCGCTCCGGCGTCGGGTGAGGGCGGCGCCGCGTCGGGATCCAGGGGCGGGTCGATGTTGATGTGGGGCAGGATCCGGTCGAGCCAGGGCGGGCACCACCAGTTGAGCTTGCCGGCCAGCTCCATGGTGGCGGGCACCAGCACCATGCGCACCAGGGTGGCGTCGATGAACACGGCCGCGGCCATCCCCAACCCGATCATCTTCACCGTGGGCGACGGGTTGGTCACGAAGGCCAGGAACACCGAGATCATGATCAGGGCGGCGGCGGTGATGACCCGGGCGGTGGCGGCCAGGCCGTTGACCACCGAGGCGTGGCTGTCCCCGGTGCGGTCGTAGTCCTCCCGGATCCGGCTGAGGAGGAACACCTCGTAGTCCATCGACAGCCCGAAGAGGATGGCGAACATCATCACCGGCACGAAGGCCACGATGGGCACCGTCTCCTGCGAGACCGATGAGGCCCTTGCCCCAGCCCCACTGGAAGATGGCCACGATCACGCCGTAGGCCGCGCCGATCGACAAGACGTTCATGACCGCCGCCTTGAACGACACGAACAGCGAGCGGAAGACCATGGTCAACAGGATGAAGGCGGCCAGGATCACGCCGCCGATGAAGGGGAACAGCCGGGCCCGGATGAGATCGGTGAGGTCGATGGAGGTGGCGGTCGACCCACCCAGCAGCACGTCGATCGGCGTTGATGGTGCCCGTGGCCGTGGCCCGGGGCACCACGTCGCCGCGTAGGTTGCGCACCAGCGTGGTGGTGGCGGGATCGGTGGGTGAGGTGGTGGGGGTGATCTGGGCGATGGCCACGTTGCCGGCCGGCGCCACCAGAGGCGGGCTGACCGCCTTCACGCCCGGCGTGTGGCCCACGGCCGCGACCAGGCGGTTCAGGTCGGCCTGCACCGCCGGATCGGACTTGGGGCGCGGGGCAGGCTGACCACCAGCAGCAGCGGCCCGTTGGCGCCGGGCCCGAAGCCCCGGTCGATGAGCTCGTAGGCCTGGTGCTGGGTGGTCGACGACGGGGCGCTGGCGTCGGAGGGGAAGCCGAGACGGATGCCGAACAGCGGCGAGGCCAGGGCCAGCAGCAGGACCAGGCTGACCAGGCAGTAGACGATCGGGCGACGCGCCATCTGGGCCGCCCAGCGGGCCGACAGGGTCGGTCCCGTCTGCTCCTGGCCGCGGGCGTGTGGGCAGCGACCAGGCGAAGATCCGTGGGCCCAGCAGCGCCCAGGATGGCCGGCAGCAGGGTCAGGGCGGCCACCACGGTGACCATCACGAACAGGGCGGCGCTGAAGCCCAGGGTGGTCACGTAGGGGATGCGGACCAGGGCCAGGCCGCACAGGGCCAGGCACACGGTGATGGCGGCGAACAGCACGGCCGAGCCGGAGGTGGCCAGCGCCACCCCCGCGGCCCGCTCCGGGGTCATGCCGTTGCCCAGGTTCTGACGGTGCCGGCTGACGATGAACAACGAGTAGTCGATGCCCACCCCCAGGCCGATCATCGTGCCCAGGATGGGGGCGACCGTCCCGATGGTCACGTGCGCCTCGAGGATCGACAGGATGAGGCTCGAACACGTCAGGGCGAACAGGGCCAGCGAGATGGGCACCAACATCGACACCGCCGAGCCCAGCGCCACCAGCAGGATGACCACGGCGATGGCCAGGCCGATCTTGTCGGCGTGCTGCGAGATCGTGCTGGTGGGCGGGCTCAGGGCATCGACCACCGAGCCGCCCATGCGCACCTGCAGGCCGGCGGCGGTGGCGGGAACGACCGCCGCCTTCAGCTGTCGAGGGTGCCGGCGGGCAGTCGGTTGGTCTCGGTGCCGGAACACGACGGTGGCGAACCCGATCGAGTGGTCCGGCGACAACGAGCTGGCGAAGAGCGGTTCGGTGGGGTTGGTCACCGTGGCCACGCCGTCCACCCGCCCGAGCTTGGCCACGCTCGTGCGGCGATGGCGTCGGCCGCGGCGGGGCTGGTCAACGAACCGACGGCGCGTGGAACACGACCTGGGCGGTGGCGTCGTTGGCCGTGGGGAAGTCGTGGCTGAGCACGTCCACGGCCCGCTGGGACTGCGTGCCGGGGATGGTGAAGACGTCCTTGGTGTGACCCCCGGAACCGCCGGCCACCACGCCCAGGATGACCAGCGCCGCCACCCAGGCCCCGATGACCCACCAGTGGTGTCGGGCGGCGGCGGAACCCAGTCGTTCGAGCATCCCTGATCTATCGACCTGCGCCGATCCGGTTCAAGGTCACCCCGTCCGGCGACCGCGGTCTGGCAGCCTATGCTGCGACAAGTAGCAGGTGCCACGCACGCCTGCCGGCCGGGTCCGCTGGAGAAGCGCGGGGACCGGTTGGGGCCGAAGGGAGCTGGGTGAGCCGTAGCCGGGGACGTCCGACCGCCAACCAGGCCGCGCCCCACGGCCCCGACGACGTCCGCGAGGCGCTCCTCCGCGCCGCCGCCGACCTGTTCGCCGAACGGGGCGTCAGCCGCATCTCGGTGCGGGAGGTGGCCGCCACCGCCGGGGTCAACGTGGGGCTGGTGCACCGGTACGTGGGCACCAAGGACGAGCTGGTCCGCGCCACCGTGCGCTGGGCCAGCACCCACGCCTCGGGTGCCTCGGGCGAACCGTCCATCGCCCTCGGGGCCTACGAGCGCATCCTGGCCCACCTCAGCCTGGAGGGCTACGACGTCGCCGCCCTCGACCTGGACTTCCCCCTCACCCGCCAGCTGGTCGACGCCATGGTGGCCGCGGGCGTCGACGATCGCGAGGCCCGCCTGCGGGCCGTGTGCAGCCTGACCCTGTCGGCCTGGCCCCTGCTGCGCCCGGTGGTGAGCCTGGCCACGCAGCTCGACGACGATGACCAGGACGCGGTGGACGATGCGGTGAGCGCGCACCCGTCAGTGGATCGGGACGCCGTCGTGACCACCACCGCCGACCCGCAGGCCGTCCGGGGTCGTCCCCCCAAGCTGCCCGGGGCTCCCCACGGTCGCGCCCAGGTGACCCCGGCCGTGATCGACGCGGCCACCGAGCTGTTCGCGGCCCAGGGCATCGGCGTGGTCAGCGTGCGCCAGATCGCGCGCCACGCCGGGGTCAACCCGGCGCTGGTGGCGCGCTACGTGGGGGACAAGGACGCGGTGGTCGACGCCGTGCTCGATCGGCTGCTGGCCCAGATCACCGGCCAGCTCGAGCAGTACATGGGCGAACCGGGATCCGGACCTGCCGCCCGTGCCCCCGGGGGCCATGGACCTCTACATCCGGATCGCCACCCATTTGGTGGTCGAGGAGGGCGACCTGCGCGGCCACCGCGCCGAGTTCCCCATCATCCGCCGGGTCATGGCCCTGCTGGTCGCCCGCGACGGGCTCAGCCAGGTCGAGGCCCGCCGACGCGGGGCCCAGATCTTCACCCTGGAACTGGCGTCGCGGCTGTTCGGCCCGGCGCTGCTGCACGCCGCCGGCCTCGGGCCCGAGGACGCCGACGACCTCCAGGAGCTGGTCCACCAGGTCAGCAGCCACGTGGCGTCAGGGACCATCGCCGACGAGCCCTTCCGGTGGTCGGGACCGACCCCACCGGAGTAGGCCAGCCGAGCGGAACCCGCTTCCTCAGATCAGGCCGGGCCCGAGCTCGATGGGGTGACATCCCCTCAGGAACGAGGCGGCTCGCCGTGGGAGGCGTTGGCCACGCCCAGTCGCCAGTACGCCTTGGCCGAGATCTGCTCGGGCGCCATCCCCCGCGCCTGCAGCGCCCGGCTCAGCTCGGCCACCACCGCCAACTCCGCCGCCAGGTAGGCGTGGCCCGAGCCGGCCGGCAGTGCCAGCCCGTCCAACGCGTCGACCAGCCATGCCGGCTGGCCGGGATCGCCCGACGCCCGATGGATCCATCGCAGATCGACCTCGACACCGCCGGCCACGGTCGGCACCTGCTCATGGGATGGACCGGGGACCTCCAGCCGGGCCGCGGCCACCGCGCCCGGAGCCAGGCCCTCGATCATGGCCAGGCAGGCGGCCATGCCCGACTCGTCGGCCAGGAAGAGGTGCCAGTCGGCGTCGGGGTCGGCCACCACCTTGCCCCGCGGGCCGATGCCCTCCACGTGGTCGCCGGGTCGCACCGATCTGGCCCACCGCGCCCCGGGACCATCGCCGTGGACCACGACGTCGAGATCCACCGAGGCCGACCCGGCGTCGAAGCGCCTGATGCTGTAGCGACGCCTCGACGGTGCCTCGGTCGGGCTGGGAACGGCCAGCATGAGGTCCTGACCCGGCTCGGCGCCGAGCGCCTCCAGCCCCGGGGCCGTCAGTCGAACGCGGCGCATCCCGGGGGCCAGGTCCACCGCCTCGACGATCTCGAGATCCCACACCGCCGCCCCGACCCGGGCGGCCAGGGCCGCCGCGTCGGGGACGGCGGCGGTCGGGGTATCGCTCATGTGGACCTCCGTGGCGCGGACTATTGATCGATCACGATATATCGTATCGCCGATCAGTCCGTTCCCGGCCCGGTCCCGTCTGGACCGGCACAGGTGCGACCGCCGGCGCTCAGCCGATCGCCTCGTCGCCGCTGAGGGTGGTGCGGTGCATGTCGCGGGCCGAGGTCGGGTCGTAGGGCAGCGCTCGGTGCAGCACGCCCCGGTTGTCCCAGATGACCAGGTCGCCCACCCGCCACTGGTGGCGGTAGACCCGATCAGGAGTAGTGGCCCGTACCAGGACGTCGTCGAGCAGGGCCTGACCCTCCTGGGGATCCATCCCGACCACGTGGTCGGCGGTAGGGCCCAGCACGACCGAGCGTCGCCCGCTGCGGTGCTGCCAGATGAGCGGCTGCTCCTTGGCCGGTCGGGCCCGCCACATGGCCAGCGCCTCCGGTGTCGGATCGGGGTCGAGGCGCCGCTGGGCGGCCTCGATGCTGTGCACCACCCGGATCGACGCGTAGCGCGCCTGCTCGTCCTCGGTCAGGCCCTCGTAGGCCGAGTAGGTGCTGGCGAACTCGGTCTCGCCGCCCGAGTCGGCCACGCCATGCGCGCTCAGCACGGTGGCCATGATCGGGATGTCGTCGGTGAGACCGTCGATGTGCCAGTCGAACGTGCCCACGCAGGTAGGCGGCGGCCGGGTTCCGGGCCGAGTCGAGTGTGACCAGGAAGATCTCGGGGTGCTCGCCGGTGCCCAGCACCTCCACCCGACCGAGCCGCTCGACTGAAGGCGACCTGGGCGGCGTCGTCGATGTGCAGGTCACGGAACACGAGCACGCCGTTGGCCTCCAGGGCGTCGAGCGTCCAGGCCGGCAGCTCGTCGTCGTGGAGCAGACGCTCGACGTCGACGCCCAGCACCTGGGCGCCCACCGTCTCGGTCAGCTTCTCGGTGGCGATGGTCAGGCTCATCTCGTCTTCTCTCGATCGGTCATGGGTGTGGACTCGTCCGGGTTCAGGTCGGCGGCTGTCGCTCGGTGTCGCGCAGCTCGCGCTTGAGCACCTTGCCCGACGGGTTGCGGGGCAGGGCGTCGAGGAACGTGACGTGCTTCGGCACCTTGAACTTGGCCAGCTGGCGCGCGGCAGTGCTCGACCAGGTCCTCGGCGGTCACCGTGGCCCCGGGACGCAGCACCACGAAGGCCACCGGGACCTCGCCCCAGCGATCGTCAGGGCGCCCGACCACCGCCACCTCGAGCACCGACGGCGTGCTCGTAGAGCACCCGCTCGACCTCGGAGCCGGCGATGTTCTCGCCGCCGGACACGATCATGTCCTTGAGCCGGTCGACGATGAACAGGTAGCCGTCCTCGTCGCGCACGCCGATGTCACCGGTGTGGAACCAGCCGCCGGCGAAGGCGGCGGCGGTGGCGTCGGGGTCTCGCCAGTAGCCCTTGAACACCTTGGGGCCCCGCATGACGATCTCGCCGCGCTCGCCCGGCGGCACCGAGCGCGCCCTGCGTCGTCCCAGATGTCGAGCTCCAGGTAGAGGCAGGGACGTCCGACGCTGCCCAGCTTGGTGACGATGCTGTCGCGATCGAGGAAGGTGTCGCCCGAGACCGTCTCGGTGAGGCCGTAGGCGTCGGCGAACCAGGCCGACGGGAAGGTGCGCTGGATCCGCTCGATCAGCGGGATGGGCATCTTCTCGCCGCCGTTGATGATGACCCGCACCGACGACAGGTCGCGCTGGTCGATGTCGGGCAGGGCCATGATGGCGTTGACCATGGCCGGCGCCAGCCAGACGGTGGTGACCCGCGACTGCTCGAGCTCGTCCACCACCGCCGCCGCGTCGAAGGCCGGGTGGATGATGACCGTGGCGCCCCGGCGGCGATCGAGCGAGGTGGTGGTGAGGTCGAGCGCGCCCACGTGGTAGAGCGGCCCGCAGGCCAGCCCCAGATCGGCGCGCGGTGAAGCCGAACTCGACGATGTGGGCCAGGTTCTTCCAGGCCAGGTTGGCGTGGGTGAGCATGACGCCCTTGGGCCGCCCGGTGGTGCCCGACGTGTACATCAGCCGGTGGACGTCGTCCGCGGCCACCGCCACCGGCGCGGCCGGTCTGTCGGCGTTGCGCAGCTCGGCCAGGCTCGTCCAGCCGTCGGGTACCGACCAGGCGGGGGAGCCGCTCGTGGCTGCCGGGGCGATGCAGGCTCGCAGCAGCGTGGCCTCCAGCCCGACCGTGGCGTCGTCGGCCAGGGCCACCAACGACTGGTCGCACACCAGGGCGGCGGCCTCGGAGTGCTCGAGGATGTAGCGCACCTCGGGGGCGGCCAGCCGCCAGTTGATGGGCATGGCGATGGCGCCGAGGTAGTTGGCCGCGAACAACGTCTCGAGGAACTCGGGGCAGTTGTAGGACAGCAGCCCCACCACGTCGCCTGCGCCCACGCCCGCGTTCCGCGCAGGCCGCCGGCCAGCGCCGCCACCCGATCGGCCATCTCGGCGTAGGTGATGGTCTCGCCCTCGAACACCGTCATGGGCGGCCTCGGGCGTGCGGCTGGCGTGGTGGGCGAGCACGGCGAACCAGTTCATGTCCGCCTGCATCGAGTCCCCCTTCTTGCCCCACGTGCGCGGCTACGAGCCGGGTCGGCTGCACCGGCGACGTCGATCCTGTACCGACCAGTCAGTCTAGGACATCCGTACATGGGCGCAGCCTGCCCAGTAGGTTCGCGGCCATGTCGGCCCCGGACGCCAGCAGCGATTCCCGACGCAGCCCCAAGTGGCAGGCGCGGCGCCAGGCCATCGTCGACACCTCCGCGCCCCTGTTCGCCGCGCCGGGGCTACCACGCCACCGGCATCACCGAGCTGTGCGAGGCCAACGACCTGGGCAAGGGGGCGCTGTACCACTACATCGGCTCCAAGGAGGAGCTGCTCGCCGCCATCCACGACCGGGTCATGGACGAGGTGATGGTGGGCGCCGACCGGGTGGCCGAGGCCGGCGGCTCACCGTCGACCCAGCTGGCCATGCTGGGCGAGGAGCTGCTGGACGTCATCCACCGCTACCCCGATCACGTGTGGGTCTTCCTGCACGAGTTCCTGGCCCTCACCGGTGAGCGGGCCGAGCAGTTCCGCCAGCGCCGCGCCGTCTACGAGCAGCGGGTCGAAGCCGTGCTGTCGGCCGGGGTCGAGTCGGGCGAGTTCCGCGACCTCGACCCCTGGCTCACCACCCGGGCCTGGCTGGGCATGCACAACTACACCTACCTGTGGCTCAAGGCCGGCGGCCGGCTCTCGGCCCGCGACGTGGCCGAGCCGTTCGCCGAGATCTTCCGCCGCGGCATCGGCGGACCGAACGCGGCGCCGCCGACTCAGGGCGCCGAGTAGCCGCCGTCCACCACCAGGGCCGATCCCGTGGTCCAGCGGGACTCGTCGCTGGCCAGATAGGCGTACGCCCCGACCAGGTCGGCGGCCGCGCCCAGCCCGAGGGGATGGCGCGCCGCGATCGGGTCGAGCGCCTCGGGAGGCAGCCCGTCGTGGATGGCCGAGCGAAACGTCCCGGGGCACACGCAGTTCACGCGGATCCCATCGCGGGCGTATTCCACCGCCGCCACCTTGGCCAGCTGGATCACGGCCGCCTTGGTGGCGCAGTAGGGGGCGGCGTGCGACCAGGCGGTGAGCCCGGAGACCGAGGCGGTGAGGATGATCGAGCCCGAGGCTTGCGGGCGCATGACCCCGACCGCGGCCTTGATGGCGTTGACCGCGCCCAGCAGGTTGATGCGAAAGGCCCGCTCCCAGTCCTCGGTGGCCAGGTTGTGGATGCGCCCGTTGGGCGAGAGCACCCCGGCGTTGCTGACCACCACGTCCAGGCGACCGAAGCGCTCGGCCGCCCGCTGGATGACCGCCTCCACCTGATCGAACTCGCTGACATCGGCGAGCATGGTCTCGACCGAGCCGCTCGGCTGGCCCAGGCTGTCCACGGTGGCCTCGAGGGACGGGCCGCTGACGTCGCTCAGGACCAGGTCGGTGGCGAGGTCGGCGCCCAGCCGGCGGGACACCGCCGCGCCCAGCGCGCCGCCCGCGCCCAGGATGGCCACCACCCGTCGTGACTCGGTCTCGGCGCTCATACCAGCAGGTACCCGCCGTCGATGCTGAGCACCATGCCGGTGATGAAGGCGGCGGCGTCCGAGGCCAGGAACTGATAGGCGCCGGCCAGGTCGGTGGGTGCGCCCCAGCGGCGCTGCGCGGTGTGGTCGGTGATGGTGGCGGCCAACTCGGGTTTGCGCTTCCACCCTTCGGCCAACGGCGAGTCGAACCAGCCCGGGGCCACCACGTTGACGGTGATGCCGGCCGGCGCCAGGTCGAGGGCCAGCCCCTTGGCCAGCCCGATCAGCCCGGCCTTGGACGCGCTGTAGGCGCTCAGGCCGCGGCGGGGTCGCTCCCCCAGCACCGAGCCGGTGAAGATCAGCCGCCCACCCGGGCCCATGACCCGGGCCGCGGCCCGGGCGCCGAGGAACGCGCCGGTGAGGTTCACCTCGAGCACCTGTCGCCACACCGACGCGTCGATCTGGCGCGGGCCGGCCACGATGGGCGAGATCCCGGCGTTGCAGATCCACACGTCGACGCCACCCCATTCGGCGACCGTGGCGTCGGCCACCGCCTCGTTGAAGTCCTCGTCGGTGACGTCACCGCTGAGGACCAGCGATGGTCCGGGCACAGCCTCGGCCACCGCCTTGAGGTCCTTTTCGGTGCGAGCCACCAGCGCCACCCGGGCCCCGGCGTCGGAGAAGGCGTGGGCCAGCAGCGCACCCAGACCCCGACCGGCGCCGGTGATGACCACCCGCTTGCCCGCGACCGCGCCAGGTGCAGGGAACGACTCGGGAATCTGGATCTGATCGGTCATCGCTCGCCCCTGCTTGTACCGACCAGTACAATACATGCTCCGTGACCTTCAGCCGAACCGCCTCCCCCGCCTACGCCGATCCCGACCTGGTCGAGATGCACCGTCGGATGCTGCTGATCCGTGGGTTCGAGCAGCGGGTGGCCAATCTCTACCGCAGCAGCGAGATCCCCGGATTCGTGCACCTCTCGATCGGCCAGGAAGCCACCGCGGTGGGGGCGTGCTGGCCGCTGCACCGCGACGACGTCATCACCTCCACCCATCGCGGCCATGGCCACTGCCTGGCCAAGGGCCTCGACCCGCTGGGGATGTTCGCCGAGCTCATGGGACGCGACCGGGGCACCAACCGGGGCCGCGGGGGCTCGATGCACATCGCCGATCCCGACCTGGGCATCTTCGGGGCCAACGGCATCGTGGCCGCGGGCTTGCCCATCGCCGCCGGCGCGGCCACCGCCGCCCAGCTCCGGGCCGACGGCCGGGTGACCGTGGCCTTCTTCGGCGACGGTGCGCCGGCCCAAGGCGCCTTCCACGAAGCGCTGAACCTGGCCGCGGTCTGGCAGCTGCCGGTCGTCTTCTTCTGCGAGAACAACGGCTACGCCGAGTTCTCTCCGGTGGCCACCCAGCACGCGGCCACGCTCGAGCAACGGGCCGCCGGCTACGGCGTCGAGTTCGCCGAGGTGGAGGGCAACGACGTGGTGGCCACCGCCTCGCTGATGGACGACGTGGTCACCGCCGTGCGCGACGGCCACGGCCCGATCGTGGTGGAGGCCACCACCTACCGCTGGCACGGCCACTACGAGGGCGACCCCGAGCGCTACCGATCGGCCGAGGAGCTGGCCGAGTGGAAGGAGCGCGATCCGTTGCTGGTGCACGCGGCGCGCCTGCGCCAGGCCGGCGTGGCCGAGGACGTGATCGCTGCCCTCGAGGCGTCGGTGGCGGCCGAGCTCGACCAGGCGGTGCTGGCGGCTCGGGCCCTCGATCCCCCGGCGCCCGAGTCGCTCCACCAGTTCGTGATCCGGCCCCGACCGGCCCGCCCCGAACCTGCGGCCCCGGACCCTGACGCCCCCATCTTCCGCACCATGGACGCCATCCACGACGCGCTCGAGGCCGAGCTGGCCAGCGACGACCGGGTGTTCGTGGCCGGCATCGACGTGGGGGCGGGCGAGAACGTGTTCGGGCTGATGCGGGGCCTGCAGGACCGCTTCGGTGACCGCGTGCGCGACACCCCCATCTCCGAGACCGCCATCATGGGCGTCGGAGTCGGCGCGGCCATGGCCGGGATGCACCCGGTGGTGGAGCTCATGTACCTCGACTTCGTAGGCGTGTGCCTCGACCAGTTGCTCAACCAGGCGGCCAAGCTGCCGTTCATGACCGGCGGGGCGGCCCAGATGGCGATGACGGTGCGCACCCAGTTCGGCGCCGGGCGCTCGTCGGGCAGCCAGCACTCCCAGAGCCTGGAGGTGCTGCTGGCCCACATCCCGGGGCTGAGCGTGGTCATGCCGTCCACGCCGGCCGACACCTACGGCCTGCTCCGTGCCGCCATCCAGGATCCGAACCCGGTCATCTTCATCGAGAACCGCCTGCTCTACGGCATGAAGGGCCCGCGGCCTCCGGCCGACCACATCCTGCCCATCGGGGTGTCCACCGTGGTGCGTCCCGGCACCGACGTCACCGTGGTGTCGGTGTCGCGGATGATGCACGAAGCGCTGGCCGCGGCCGAGCAGATGGCCGAGGCAGGCACCTCGGTGGAGGTCATCGACCTGCGCACCGTGGCCCCGCTCGACATGGGCCCCATCCTCGAATCCGTGCACAAGACCAGCCGGCTGCTCATCGCCCACGAGGCGGCGGTGCCCTTCGGGATCGGGGCCGAGATCGCGGCGGTGGTGGCCCGCGAAGCGTTCTGGGATCTGGATGCACCCATCGAGCGCATCGGCACCGCCGCCACCCCGCCGCCCTACGCCCCCGAGCTGGAACGGGCCTGGCTCCCCGACCGCGACGACATCGCCGCCGCGCTACGCCGCCTGGCCGCCGTCTAGCTCGACGGCGTGCTGGGCGACCGACCCGGTGGCTTGTCGCGCCCCGACGGGGCATCATGCGCTGCCACCGAGGTGTGCCGTCGTGTTCGGTGGATCCATCGAAAGCGGGAGGGCCGATGTCGAGCGCAGAGGAGATACGAGACGCTCAGCGAGCGACGTGGGCCGGGCTCTCGGCCGGCTGGGAGCGGTGGGATTCCGTGATCATGGAGCAACTGGAACCGGTCAGCGCGGCCATGATCGACCGTCTCGACATCGCTGAGGATCAGCAGCATCTCGACATCGCCGCCGGCACGGGCGAGCCGGGTTTGAGCATTGCCAGACGGTCGCCGAAGGGGCGCGTGGTGCTGACCGACCTGGCGGTGGAGATGCTGGACGTGGCGGCGCGACGAGCCCGGTCGCAGGGGGTCACCAACGTCGAGACGAGGGTGTGCAGCGCGGATGATCTGCCGTTCGACGACGCCACGTTCGACAGCCTCTCGGTGCGCTTCGGGTACATGTTCTTCCCCGACGGGGGCACGGCGACGGCCGAGTTCGCGCGCGTGCTCAAGCCGGGAGGGCGCCTCTGCTCGTCGGTCTGGGTCAAGCCCGAGGAGAACCCGTGGACGACGATCGCCATGCAGGCCATCGCCACCGAGGCCGTGGTGACGCCACCCGACCCGGACGGGCCGAACATGTACCGGTGCGCGGCCCCGGGATGCATCAGTGCGCTGTACGAGGACGCGGGGCTGGGCGACATCGCCGAATGGGACGTCGACGTCGAACTCTCGACGCGATCGCCGGCGCAGTACTGGGAGATGATCAGCGAGCACGTGTCCCTCGCCGTCGCCGCCCTGGCGCAGGTCGACGAGCCGGCTCGGGAGCGGATTCGAGCAGAAGCAATCGCCAGGGTGAGCGCCTTCGAGCAGGACGGTGAGGTGCGGGTTCCGGGCGTGGCCCGCTGCATCGTGGGAACGAAGCCGGATGCGATCACCACACGCCGGCGCGACGGAGCGCCGCTCGCGGTTCCTCGCTAGACCTCGCCCGAGGATTCGCGATCGGCTGACCGGGGTCGGTCAACAACCCAGGGCGCGGGCGATCACCAGGTGCTGGATCTCGTTGGTGCCCTCGCCGATCTCGAGCACCTTGGAGTCGCAGTAGAAGCGGGCCACCGGCGTCTCGAGCATGTAGCCGATCCCGCCGTGGATCTGGACGGCCTCCGAGGCGGCCGACACGGCCAGGCGGCTGGCCTTGAGTTTGGCCATGGCCGCCTCCTTCATGAAGGGCTGGCCGGCGTCGCGGAGCGACGCGGCCCGGTAGGTGAGCCAGCGCGCCGCCTCGAGCTCGGTGGCCATGTCGGCCAGCTTGAACTGCACGGCCTGGAACTTGGAGATGGGCTGGCCGAACTGCTGGCGCTGGCCGGCGTAGTCCAGGGCCAGGTCCAACACGGCCTGGGTCAGGCTGAGCGACAGGGCGGCGACGGAGATGCGCCCCACCTCCAGGGTGCCCAGGAACTGGCCCAACCCCATCTCGGGATCACCCACCAGATGGTCGTCGGGCACCCACACGTCGTCGAAGAACAGCTCACGGGTGTCCAAGCCCCGCCAGCCGATGCCGCGCATCTTGGGGCCCATGGTGAACCCGGGAGTGTCACGCTCCACCACCAGGCTGGCGTAGCGAGGTGAGGCGTCTTCCTCGTCGGCGGTGACGCCGAGCCGGGGGCCCGTCTCGGTACGGGCCAGCAGCGTGACTCCGAAGGACATGTCGGTGCCGGCGTTGGAGATGAACGTCTTGGTGCCGTTGATCAGCCAGCCGTCGTCGCGCCGCTGGGCTCGGGTGCGGATGCCGCGGGCGTCGGATCCGGCGCCAGGCTCGGTGAGCCCGAAGGCGCCCAGGGCCCGGCCCTCGGCCAGGGGCCGCAACCACCGCTCGCGCTGGGCGTCGTTGCCGAACAGCAGGAGCGGCAGCGAACCGATGGTCACGTGCGCCTGCCAGGCCGCGGCCACCGACTGGTCGGCCAGTCCGATCTGCTCCATGGCGGCCACGAACCCGACGGTGGACATGCCGATGCCACCCCACTCCTCGGGCACGAGCATGCCGAGCAGGCCCAGCGCGCCCATCTCGCGGAGCAGGTCGGTCGGACAGCGCGCCTCCTCCCAGGCCAGCGGGGCGCGGGTGGCGATCTCGTTCTGGGCGAAGTCGCGGCACAGCGCAACCAGATCTCGTTCGGTTTCGCTCAGCGAGAAGTCCATCGGCCGATCATATTGGACCGTCCGGTACAACGGATCGCCCAGCCAACGCCCCCCTCCGGAATTGGGCATCTTTGCAGCCGGATTCCGGCTGCAAAGATGCCCAATTTCAGCGAGGTGGGGTCTCGGGCGGGGGCAGGTGGGCCAGGAAGCCGGCCGACCAGTCCATGAGGTTGGCCGGGACGGTGTACCCGGCCTCGTCGTTGATGGCGTCCCAGTGCTCGGCCACGTCGTCCACCGTGAGCCCGGCATCGGGGTGCACGTAGCCCGGGCTGGCGGCGATGAAGATGCGGGCCAGGCGACCGGCGCCGGCGGCGTAGATCTCGCCGGTCACCGGGCAGTCCTCATGAGCCAGGTAGGCCACCATCGGCGCCACCAGGTCGGGCGACATCGATCCCTCGGCTGCCGCCGACTCGGCGTCGGCGGGCGGGCCGGCCATGCGGGTCATGGCCGCCGGGGCGATGAGGTTGACCTTGATGCCGTGACGGGCTCCGGCCAGGCTCAGGCTGCGGGACAGGCCGATGACGCCGCCCTTGGCCGCGGCGTAGCCGGTGTTGTTGGGCAACCCGAACAGCCCGGCCGAGGTGGTCATGACGATCCGGCCGTATCCCTGCTCGACCAGATGCGGCCAGGCGGCCCGGGCGGTGTTGAACGAGCCCGAGACGTGCACGGCCAGATGCGCGGCCAGGGCGTCGGCGTCGAGCTCGGGGAACTTGGCCCAGCGCATGATGCCGGCGTTGTTGATCAGGACGTCCAGGCGACCGAACTGCTCGAGGGCCGCACCGATGAGGGTGTCGGCACCCTCGACGGTGGCCACGTCGCTGCCGTCGGCGATGGCCTGGCCCCCGGCCTCGACGATCTCGGCCGCCACCCGCGACGCCGGGGTGGCGTCGGCGCCCACGCCGGCCATCGATGAACCCAGGTCGTTGACCACCACGGCGGCGCCGAGCCGGCCGAGCAGTCGGGCGTAGCCCCGCCCGATGCCCCGTCCCGCGCCGGTCACGACGGCCACGCGGCCGTCGAAGGTGCGTGGCGGCACTAGGCCCGGGCGGTGCCGGCGGCGACCGCCGGCTCGAAGCCGAGCAGGTCGCCGAGCGTGCCGCCCACCATGGCCTGGCGCTCATCGTCGGGCACACCGGCCATGAGCGAGCCGAGCAGCTCCTGGCTGCCACGGAAGGTGCCCTCGGCATGGGGGTAGTCGTTGCCCCACATGATGGTGGACAGCCCGGTGATGTGGCGGCAGGCCACGGCCACCGGGTCGTCCTGGAACGAGACGTGGAACTGGCGGGCCACGTACTCGCTGGGCATCAACGGGTAGAGCCACTTCTCGTTGAGGCGGAAGAGCTGGGCCATGCCGGGCTGGTCGTCGTCGGGGCGGTCGTCGTCCCACACGCCGATCCACCAGTCGGGGTCCTGGCCGATGCCGGTGATCCAGCACTTGTCCATGGATCCCACCAACGAGGAGAGCCAGTAGGCGTTGAACTCGATCAGCGAGAAGTGCAGGTCGGGGAACCGTTCGGGCACCCCGCCCCCGATGAGCTGGCAGATCAGGGTCTGGGGCACGACTGGCTGCATCACGGCCTGGGTGACCATGCGCTTGGACGCCATGCGCTCGGTCATGGGCTGGTTGACCTGCTGGGCGTTCTCCATCATCACCTTGAGGGTGAGCGCCTCGGGATCGTTGACCTTGATGCCACCGGTCTGGGTGTGGATGAACACGCTCATCCCGCTGCCCTGGATGGCGGCCCACACCGGGTCGTAGTCGGCCAGGTAGTAGGGGCGCGGGGCGGTGGCCGGCAGCAGCACGGCGCGGAACCCGCCGGCCGCCACCCGCTCGATCTCGGCCACGGCGTCGTCGATGTCGGTGAGCGGGATGGGCGCCGTGGGGGCCAGGCGATCGAAGTACGGCGTGAACCGTTCCATCACGTAGTCGTTGTAGACCCGGGCGTGGGCGATGGACATCTCGTGGTGGTCGGTGAACAGCCCGAACTGCGACAGGTTGGGGTGCAGCACCTGGGCGTCGACCCCGTCGGCGTCCATGTCCTCCAGGATGATCTCGGGATCACCCTCCGGGGTGCGACCGTTGGTCTGGCGATAGCGCGACACGGTCCAGCCCTCGAACCCGGGCGTGTGCAGCTTGCGGAACACGCGGGCGCCGTCGGGCACGAACGGCTCGATCTCGATCTCCTCCTCCCACACCGCCAGGTGGCGGAGGTTCTCGGGGAGGCGGGTCTTGAACAGCTCGATGGGCTCCAGGAGATGCCCGTCCGCCGAGACCACGAAGTCCTTCTGCGTCATCGTTGCACCTCCGTCGCTCGGCCTTCAAAGTTAGACCAACCGGTCGGTACATGCCAAGCTGTCAGCCGTGACCAAACGGTGGCAGCAGCGCCCGCCGGGCTCGACCTGGGGCGACTTCGGCGACGACGACGAGCTGGGTCGCATCAACCTGATCACCCCCGAGAAGGTGCTCCAGGGAATGCGCGAGGTCGAGGCCGGCATCAGCTTCTGCCTGAGCCTGCCGCTGGACTTTCCGGGCGGCACCGCGCTGAACCAGCGACGTCCGCCACCCCGACTGGCCCCCACCGAGGACATGGAGGGCAACGCCGGCACCTTCTACAACATCCACATGAGCGAGATGCCCGACTTCGGCGACCCCAAGTACGTCGACGTGTGGGCCGACGACGTGGTCACGCTCTCGCTGCAGTACTCGACCCAGTGGGATTCGCTGGCCCATGTGGGGGCGGAGTTCGACGCCGACGGCGACGGCGTGGAGGAGGCTGTGTACTACAACGGCTACCGGGCCGGCACCGACCTGGTCGGTCCCGTGTCCGACGCTGGCGGTGATGGCGCCGGCCACACCGCCTTCGCCAAGCACCTCGGCCTCGAGCACATGGCCTTCCATGGCGTGCAGGGCCGCGGGGTGCTCGTCGACCTCGAGCACCACCTGGGCCGCGATTTCCGGGGGGTGCGGCTGGACACCCTGCTCGAGATCATGGCCGCCGACGAGGTGGTGGTGGAGCCCGGCGACATGCTCCTGCTGCACACCGGCTTCGCCACCCGGATCCTGGAGTGGAACCGCCAGCCCGACCCGGTGGAGATCTTCCAGACCTGCTCCTGGCTCGACGCCCGCGACCCGGCCCTGCTCGACTGGATCGCCGATTCGCAGATCTCGGCCCTGGTGGCCGACAACTACGCGGTGGAGGGGCTGTTGGGCAAG
Organism: uncultured Microthrixaceae bacterium; assembly: GCA_963740985.1. Classification (GTDB taxonomy): domain Bacteria; phylum Actinomycetota; class Acidimicrobiia; order Acidimicrobiales; family Acidimicrobilacustridaceae; genus UBA4742. The sequence continues at coordinate 4,092,112 of CAVUGJ010000002.1, read as the reverse complement.
GACCGCAAGCCCGAGCGCCACTCCTTCCTGCCCATCCACCACCTGTGCCTGTTCAAGCTGGGCGTGCCCCTCGGGGAAATGTGGTACCTCCACGAGCTGGCTGTCTGGTTGCGCCAGCACGATCGCAGCCGCTTCCTGCTCACCGCGCCCCCGCTGCGCCTGCCCGGCATCGTGGGCTCGCCGGTGACCCCCATCGCCACAGTCTGACCGCGCGCTCGGCGCCATCGCACCGCGTCATCGCCACTCACCCTGGCGGTTCCCAGCAGGGGCGCGATCGGACGGCTTGGAGAAGTCGAAGGCGGCGTAGTCGTGGGCCACCACATCGGCCGCGATCTCGAACAGCTTGGGGCGCCCACCCGTGTTGAGCAGGTACCGCTTGGGCTTGCCCGGGATGTTGGAGCCGACGTACTGGCCGATGGTGCCGAAGGTGGTGAGCGACGCCCCCTTGTCGACCATGCGGGTCCAGCGCTCCTCGGACGATTCGGACACCTCGATCACGTCGTGGCCGTGGCGGGTGGCGAAGGTGAGCAGGTCGGTGAGGATGTCGACCTGGTCGCCGTTGTAGCGAGGGTTGTTCCCGGCCGCGGCGTGAGGCCCACCCGGGAAGAAGAAGTTCGGGAACCCGCGGGTGCCCAGACCCAGGAAGGTGGTCGGGCCATCAGCCCAGTGCTGAGTGAGCTCGAGGCCGTTGCGGCCCCGGATGCCCATCCGAGACAGCGCACCGGTGCCGAAGTCGAAGCCGGTGGCCCACACGATGACGTCGAACGGGCGCAGGCCGTCGGTCGTCTCGATCCCCGTCTCCGTCACCGCCACGATGGGCGTCGCCTTCAGGTCGACCAAGGAGACCTTCGGGTCGTTGAACGCCTCGAAGTAGCCGGCCACGAACGGCGGGCGCTTCTCGCCGAAGAGGTGGTCGGTAGGGATGAGCAGTGCGGCCGTCTCGGGATCGTGGACGATGCCGCGGATCTTGTGGGCGATGAAGTCGCACCACTCAGCGTTGGCCTCGCGGTTGAACAGCAGGTCGGCGTAGTTGCTGGTGAGCTTCATGAAGCCCGGGCTGTTCCACATCTGCTCGTAGAACGCCTGGCGCTGCTCGGCCGAGTCGTCGAAGGCGGTCCGCGGGTTCACCGGGTGGGCGAAGCCGCTGATGGACGTGTTCAACGTCTGGCGCAGGTCCTCGAAGTCCGCTCGAAGCTGACGCTGCTCCTCGGGCGTGATGGGCGTGTTGTTGAGCGGCGTGCACCAGTTGGCCGTGCGCTGGTAGACGGTGAGCGACTCGACGTCATCGAGGATGGTGGCCACCACCTGGACCCCGCTCGACGAGGTACCGACGACCGCCACCCGCTTGTCCCGGAAGTCCACGGGTTCCGCCGGCCAGCGCCCCGTGTGGTGCGCCTCCCCCGCGAACTGGTCGCGGCCGGGCACCTCCGGCAGGTAGGGCACCGACAACACCCCGGTGGCCGCCACCACGAAGCGCGCCCGGATCTGGGAGCTGGACTCCCCGCACCCCGGCGCTCGGCCGGACTCCCCGCTCCCCGGCGCTCGGCCGGACTCCCCGCTCCCCGGCGCTCGGCCGGACTCCAGCTCGACCACCCACGTGCCCGAGTCCTCGTCGAACACGGCGGCGGTGACCCGGGTGTCGAAGCGGATGTGGCGGCGCAGGTCGAATCGGTCGACCACATGGTTCAGGTAGCGCTCGGTTTCGGGTTGGGGCGCAAAGTGCTCCTGCCACTCCCACTCGTCGAACAGCTCGCGGGAGAACAGGTAGCCGTAGGTGTAGCTCTCCGAGTCGAAGCGGGCGCCGGGATAGCGGTTCCAGAACCAGGTACCGCCGACGCCGGTGCCAGCTTCGACCAGCTCGACCGAGAACCCGGCCTCCCGGGCCCGGTAGAGCTGGTAGATGCCGGTGATGCCGGCCCCGATCACGAGCACATCGACATCGGGAGCCGTGGTGTCGGGAGAGGTCGTCATGGGCGAGAGTGGGGTCGTCAGGCGCGATTGGCGAGCGATACCGCCGAGGCGTGCATCGGACGACCTTGTACCGACCGGTTAGTATAACGAACCCCGAGCAGCTCCGAGGAGGCGAGACCGGCTCATGGCGATCGTCGAACAGAAGCGGCGGGCACTGGGTGTGCCTCACGCCATCGAGATCCCGGATCGGATCCCCAAGGAGCGCTACTTCGACCCCGAGTTCTTCGACCTCGAGGCCGAGCGGCTCTGGCCCCGGGTGTGGCAGATGGCGTGTCGCCTCGAGGAGATCCCCGAGCCCTCCGACTTCGCCGAGTACCAGATCCTGGACCAGTCGATCGTGGTGGTGCGCACCGAGGACCCCGATACCAACGAGCTCGGCGTCACCGCCTTCCAGAACGCGTGCCGTCACCGAGGCGTGCGGGTGGTCCAGGGCCACGGCAGGTGCGAGGGCGGGTTCACGTGTCCGTTCCACGGCTGGTGCTACGGCCCCGACGGCACCAACACCGGCGTGCCCAGGCGCAAGACGTTCTCCGACCACAACCTCGAGCCCGGCGACCTCGACCTCACACCGGTGCGGTGCGAGACCTGGGGCGGATGCGCCTGGATCAACCTCGACCCCGCCGCGCCCCCGCTGCGCCAATGCCTCGAGCCCTTCGCCACCAGCCTCGACGCCTGGAAGGTCGAATCCCTGCGCACCGAGTGGTGGTACGCCTGTCGCCTGCCGGTCAACTGGAAGCTGGCCATCGAGGCCTTCGTCGAGGCGTACCACGTCCCCCAGACCCACCCGCAGCTGATCATCCCCACCCGCTACGGCCAGCGCGCCGGCGAAGCGTTCGATGCCACCGCCTTCATCGAGTCCGACATCCGCTACCTGCGTGAGATGAGCGAGGGCATGGCCGGGATGGTCCACGCCGACGACGTGCGCATCGCTGAGGGCTTGCGGGGCCTCGAGCTCCCGGACGAGGCCGAGACGGCCAAGGCCGTGTGGAACCAGACGCTCAACGATGCCGTCACCCGATGGCACGGCGACCGAGGCGCGGACATCCCCGATCTGAACGAGCTCGCCGACCAGGGGCTGAACCTGGAGTTCTTCCAGGGCTTCGCCAACGCCTTCGTCCTGCCCATGTACAGCAGCGCCTCGGCCTACCGGTTCCGGCCGGTCGGACCGGAGGAGACGCTCATGGAGATCTGGTCGCTGACCCGGCCGGCCGCGGGCGAGGAGCGCGCCGCCCCCACCCCGCCCGAGGCATGGAGCCATGAGGACCCCCGCTGGCCGCCCATCCCCACCCAGGACTTCTCGAACATCCCCCGACAGCAACTGGGCCTGCACGCCCGCGGCTTCGAGTATCTGCGCCTGTCGGCGGGGCTCGAGGGCCACATCTCGAACTTCCAGCGCACCATCGACGGATTCCTGGCCGGCCTCCCCCATGAGCAGTTGCTGCCGGCCATCCAGCAGGTCAACGTCTATCCCTTCGACCGGCCGATCACCGACCTCGGCTTCTGATCCCGTCGTCGAGAAGGAGCCCGACCCGATGACCGAGCGGACGTTCGCGGATGTGGCCGAAGGGGTCCGGGCCACCATCGCCGCCTACACCCAGGCCCTCGACGACGGCCGCACCGATGATGTGGTGACCACCTTCTGCGCCGACGGCTCGAGCCAGCTCCCCGGCATGGGGACCCACGAGGGCCACGACGCGCTGCGGGCGGCCTACTCGCAGTGGGAACCGCGGCGACCCCAGCGCCACCTGGTGCTCAACACCCTGGTCACCGAGTGGAGCGAGGACCAGGCCACCGCGGTCAGCGACCTGGTCTTCATCCGCCAGGGCAAGGAGGGCTGGGCCATCCAACTGGTGGGCCGCTACCACGACACCCTTCACTGCCACGACGACACGTGGTACTTCCATCGCCGGGTGGCCGAGTTCATCACCTGACCCGGCACAGATCGGGTGGCGAGGTACCGCTCAGGTACTCCAGCGCCCAAACCGGTCAGGGGACGGTCCGGTCAATCGGCGAAGTCGCCCATGACCTCGTTCACGAACCGCTCGACCTGGGCGTCGCCGGCCTCGGGCCAACCGCACACCAGGTAGCCGTAGCCGGCGTCGGCCCACTTGCCGGCGTGCTTGCGGGCCGTGTCCAGGTCGTCGAGCGACAGCGACGCGGCGCGGAGGATGGCGCCGGGGTCGCGACCGGCCTCGGTGGCCAGCTGGACGACCCGCTCGGAGGCTTCGCGCAACGAGCCCGGGGTTCCGTAGGCGTGCCACACGTCGGCGTAGCGGGCCACCAGCGGCAGGGTGCGTCGGGGACCGGTGCCGCCGATCCAGATGGGGGGATGGGGCTGCTGCACCGGCGTCGGGCGCAGCTGCGCGTCGTGCAACGAGACAGCGTGGCCTTCGTAGCTGACGACGTCGCCCGTGCACAGGCGGGTCACGATCTCGAGCGCGTCCTCCAACAGATCAAACCGCTCACCGGTGGATGGGAAGGGGATGCCCAGCTCCTGGTGCTCCTTGTCGAACCAGGCGCCGCCCAGGGAGAGCTCGAGGCGCCCATGGGAGGCGTGGTCGACGGTGATGGCCTGGGCCGCCAGCACCGACGGGTGGCGGTAGGTCACCCCCGTGACCAGCAGGCCCAGGCGGATGCGGGTGGTCACCCCCGCCAGCGCGGCCAGCGTGGTCAGGCCTTCGAAGGTCTCACCCGGTCCCTCGCCGTACATGGGCTGGAAGTGGTCGAAGCCCCAGGCTCCGTCGAACCCCAGCTGCTCGGCGAGCTGCACGCGGCGCACCAGCTCGTCCCACGGCATGCGCTGCTGGGCGATGTCGAGTCCGAATCGCATGGAGCGGAACACTGTCACAGATGCCGGCGAACCGCCGAGCCGGAAGTTGGCTCTGGCTGGTCAGGGCCGCCAGGTGTGGATCACCGGCAGCCGCGTGCGCGGCGGTTCGGGCGGGAGGGTGTCGCCGAAGACCTCGCGCAGCATCGGCTCGATGACCGGATGCAGGCGTTCCTCCGTGAAGCGGTCGGCATCGTCCTCGGACTCCCACACGTCGATGTAGTGCAGGCCCCCTTCCGGCAGCTCGACGGCCAGGTGCACGATCAGGCCCTGCGGTGCCTCATCGCCCAGGCCGGTGACGATGCGCCCGTAGAAATCGGCATCGATGGGCACGTCCTGGGTGAATGCGTACGTCATGGGGTCCACGCTCCAGCAATTTGATCCGAATAGACTTCGGTTCAATAATGGGGTCCATGCCGAGGTCTGTCAAGCGGCGCTACGACACCACCAGGCGCGAGGCGCGGTCGGCCGAGACGCGCCAGCGGATCATCGACGCGGCTCGTCGGCTCATCCTCGAGCGCGGCTACCGGGCCACCACCATCGCCACCATCGCCACCGAGGCCGGGGTGCACGTCGACACCGTGTACTCACTGGTCGGGCGCAAGCCCACGCTGCTCACCGAGATCATCGAGCAGGCGATCTCGGGGGCTGACCACGCGGTGGCGGCCGAGGAGCGCGGCTACGTCAAGGCCATCCGCGCCGAACCCGACCCCGTCCGCAAGCTGGGCATCTACGCCCACGCCCTGCGGGAGACCCACGGGCGCCTGGCCCCGATCTTCGTGGCCCTGCGGGATGTATCGGCCACCGATCCCGACGCCCGAGCGGTGTGGCAGACCATCAGCGCGCGGCGGGCCGCCAACATGACCGCCTTCGTCGGCGAGCTGCGTGCGGCCGGAGGCCTGCGCGCCGACCTGTCCATCGCCGATGCCGCCGACACCGTCTGGGTCACCAACAGCCCGGAGGTGTACGTGTTGCTCACCGGGGAGCGCGGGTGGACACCAGATCGCTACGAGCAGTGGCTGGCCGAGTCGTGGTGCCGCCTGCTGCTCTGATCGAGGCGGGTTTGCGCACCAGTGGGACTCAGGTGGCGGCGGCGGCGACGGGTTCGACGTAGAACTGGCTGGCCCAGCGGCGGAACTCGGTGACGGCGCGCTCGTTGGGGGCCAGCGCGGGCGACGGCTGGTACCGCTTGTTCTCCCAGATGGGGATGTCCTGGCTGAACTGGCGGTCGACCTCGGCCCCGAAGGCGGTTCCGATCTTGGCCCCCAGGTCATCGCCGGCATCGTGGAACAGGGTCTGGCGGACCTCGATCTCGCCGTTCTCGATGGGCCGCGAGGCCGAGACGAGCGTCACCGTGCTCATCAGCTCGAAACGCACCACGCCGATCCCCGGGCCGTAGCTGGAGGACTCGATGGCGCCCTCGAACTCTCCGCGGGCCGTCTGGAACGACTGCTTGGAACGCACCACTCGCAGGGGGCCGTCGATGTCGATGCTGCCCATCTCGCCCATCTTGGACATGCCGTGCACCGACACGAAGTGGGCCAGGTCGACGGCGTTCTCGGCCAGCTCCTGCCACACGGTGTTGATCCGGCGGGTGAAGCGCATGCACTCGACCGCGTCCTCGGCCACCGCGTCGGGGATCTCCCAGAGCGGACCGACGCTCGGGTCGGGGTGGTACCAGAAGATGAGGTGGCGGTTGCGCACCTGGGTCGGATACGAGGCCACCCGGGCTTTGCGGTTGGGGCGATCGGCATAGGGGATGGCCACGTTGGCGCCGGTGCCGTCGAAGGACCACTCGTGGAACGGGCAGACCAGGCAGCCGTCCTCCACCCGACCACCCACGGCCAGGTGCGCGCCCAGGTGCGGGCAGTAGGCGTCGAACACGTGCCAGTCGGTCCCGTCGTTCCACGCCACCAGGTCGCGCTCGACGGCCCGGAACGAATACGGCGCCGACGCGTCGAGCTCGTCGAGGCGCGCCACGGCGAACCACCCGAGGGGCAGGGGGAACGGATACCGGTTCTGGGTCATGACCTGTCCTCTGGCCAACGGATGTGGCGACGGAGCTCGCCCACCCGCGCCACGGCGACGATGTGAACGTCGATTCAGTCTAGTGAACTTTGGTGAGGGCACCGACGGCGCTCGACGCGACCAGATGCGTCGTGTGCCAGCCTGAGGGGGACTGGGGAAGGACTCTCTCGAATGGCATCGTCCGTGCGGCCGTTGTGGCACCGGGTCACCGGAAGGGCCAAGGGTGCGGGATCGGCAGCACGCGTCGATGCCGCGGCCGCCGACTTCGACACCAGACCCAGTGAGGCCGCCGCCCGTCGCCTGAGACAGGCCCTGTCATCGGTCGAAGCTGCCGCCATGGCCGGCTTCGCCGCCGCCGTCCTGCTCACCCTGTCGGTCTACCTGTTCGGTCGCCAGCCGGGCGTGACCTCGACCAGCGTCGATCCGAGCTGGTACACCGATCAGGGTCACCGGACCACAATCCTGATCGGTCTCAACCTGGCACCGCTCGGGGTCATTGCCTTCCTGTGGTTCATGGCCGTGATCCGCCGACGGCTCGGCGAGCGTGAGGACCAGCTCTTCGCCACGGTCTTCTTGGGAAGTGGGCTGGCGTTCGGGTTCCTGACGATCACCGGCGCCGTCTCGGCCGCCCTGCCCACCTTGATCGTCCACTTCGGTCATCGAGCGACGCCCGATCCCACCACGGTGGCGCTGGCCCACTCGTTGTGGTTCGGACTGTGGGCGGTGAGCGCGTCGAGGATGGTCGGGGTCTTCATCGTGGCCACCTCGACCGTCGGGGCGCGCTTCGGTGCCTTTCCCCGATGGCTCTCGTCGTTCGGGCTGGTGCTCGGGGCCGTGCTCACCATCACGGGGGCGTTCGCCGGGCCCCTCGACTTCCTCTTTCCGATCTGGCTGGTGGTGGTCAGCCTCACGTTGCTGGTGACGCGTGGCGATCGCCGGGCCACGTCCCCATCCCCGATCCCGTGAGCGGACCAGACGCTCAGCGGCGGCGGCTCCCGTGCCTCCGTGGGGCGTTCCGGGGCAGACTGCGCGCATGCTCCTGAGCGCGGCGCGGGGACTGGCCGTCGATGTCGGCGCGGACGCCACGCTGAGAATCGGACTCGACGGCGAGGACTGGTTCGGCCCCGGGCGCCCGGGGCGTCCCGCCCACGTGGGCCAGCCCTCCACCGCCATCGACCGGTGGGGCCCAGCCACGACGGTCACCGTGGTCGACGGCGAGGTGCGCTGCTCGGTCCGTGCCTACCCCGATCGCCCGCTGGTCGTGTTCCGCAGCGAAGCGCGGACCGACCTGGGTGGCCTGGCCACCGAGGCGTTCGATCAGCCGTCGGTCGCCTGGCCCACGTTCACCCCGTCCGAACGCATCGAAGGCTCCGAGCCCGACGGCCTGCGAGCGCTGGTCTTCCAGCACTGCGAGTTCGGGCTCCCCAGCACGGCCGGGCCCGCGCTCGACGGCTGGTTCCTGCTCCCTCACCGACCACCCACCGGCTGGCCGCTGCTGCTGACGCGCGCCGACGGAGCGACGCTGCTGGTCGCACCCCTGGACGCCTTCCACGAGCAGACGGTCGGCCTCAACGGCGGGACCCTGCGCTGCGGCTGGCACGGCGATCTCGAATCGGTGCCCGCCGGCTTCACCACCGACCTGGCCGTGCTGGCGGCCGACGGACCCCGAGCCGCGCTCGACGCCTGGGGCCGGATGCTGCTCGACACGGCCGGCACCGTGCGACCGGGTCGTTGGCCCGACGCGCTCGGGTCACGCCCCTCGTACTGGACCGACAACGGTTCGGCCTACTGGTACAAGACCGAGCCCGGCCACGACGTCACCGGGTCGATCGCCGCCGCCGTCGAGGACCTCCGGGCCAACGACGTCCCCATCGGGGCGGTGCAGCTCGACTCGTGGTTCTATCCCCACGTCGAGCTGCGGCCCTTCGACACCGACGAATGGGTGGTGCCACCCAGCGCCATGATCGCCTGGGAGGAGCGGCCCGACGTGCTCCCAGACGGCATCGCCGCCCTGGCGCACCGGCTGGGAGACCCGCCGCTGGTGGCCCACATCCGTCACCTCTCGGCCCGCTCGCCGATGGCCGCGGAGACCCCGACGTGGGTCGACGGCGACTACGCCGCGCCGGCCACGCCCGAGGCCTACGAGCACTGGCTCGACCAATGCCTGACCTGGGGGGTCGAGACCTTCGAGCACGACTGGATGGTCGAGGTGTTCTTCGGTGTGCGCCAGATGCGGGCCGAGCCGGGCCGGGCCACGAATTGGCAGGAGGGCATCGACGCGGCGGCCCGCGACCGTGGCATCACCCTCCAGTGGTGCATGGCCACACCCGCCGATTTCGCCCAGACCACGACGCTCACCCAGGTCACGTCGGTGCGCACCAGCGGCGATCACGGCTACATCGCCACCGCCGGTCAACTCTGGGCCTGGTTCGTCACCACCAACGCCCTGGCCGCCAGCCTCGACCTGATGCCGTACAAGGACGTGTTCCGGGCCGACCCCGAGGTGGCGGGCGACAACGGCGAGCCCGAGGCGCTGCTGGCCGCGCTCTCCACCGGGCCGGTGGGGCTCGGCGACCGGGTGGGGCGCTTGGACCCGGCGCTGCCGCGGCGGACGTGCCGCGCCGACGGACTGCTCATCAAGCCCCACACCGCCATCGCCGCCATCGACGAGTCGCTGCTGTCGGGCCCCGCCTTCAATCCGACGCTGCTCGTGGCCGAGTGCACCTCGCAGCACCCCGCCGGCCGCTGGACCTACGTGGTGGCCATGCACGCCCACCCCGGCGACGACCGGATCGACGGTCAGGTCCGCCTCGGCTCGGTGCTGGGTCGGGGTGCGGGCGATGTCGTGGCCTGGGACTGGCGGGACGCGGCGGCGACGAGGCTGGCGCCCGATGCCGCCATCGAGGTCTCGCTCGGCCGCGAGGGATGGACCTTCCACGTGCTGGCTCCGGTGCTGGCCTCCGGTCTGGCGGTGATCGGCGACGTGACCAAGTTCGTGACCGCCGGCGACGCCCGCATCGAGGTGACCGAGACGCCGACCGGGGTGCGACTGCTGGTCAAGGGGGCGGGCGAGGTGGTCACCGTCACCGGTTGGGCTGAGGCCGCACCCAGCTCGACCGAGGGGATCGTGACCTACGACCCGTCGACCGGCATCTGGACCACCGACGTCCAGGTCCCCGGTCGCGGCTGGGCCACCGTCACCGTCGACGCCTGAGCTCGAGGCGCATCGCCGGCCGTGGCCAACGACAGCGCCGCCATCAGCACCCCCAACGGGATTCGAACCCGTGCCGCCACCTTGAGAGGGTGGTGTCCTAGGCCGCTAGACGATGGGGGCCGGGACGAGCCGGATCATCATAGCCAGGCCCCCCGAGCCGACCCCAATGCGATCCGCGGGCGCTCGAGCGGATCGGATGCGCCGGGTCGGCGTCAACCAACTGGAACCTGATCGTCATCTGACCGCGTTCTGTGCTCGCGTCCCCGGGGGTAGGTCGCGGCAGGTGAACCTGCCCCTAGGCCCGCCCAAGCCGGCCGAGTGATCGAGGTCGACCGTGCGAGGACCGCTCGGGTGAGCGTGGAGCAGCTGGCCATCACGGTCCGCCCCGAGAACGACAGCGTGGCTGCCGTCCGCCACTTCGTGGCCTTCGCTCAGCGCGTGCTCGGCGCCCGGGCCGATCCTGACGTGGCGGCGGTGATCACCAGCGAGCTGGTGGCCAACGCGGTCGACGTGGCCGCAGGCGAGATCACGGTGACCATCCGCTGCCCCGACGGCTGCCTACGCGTAGAGGTTCACGACCACGGCTACGGGATGCCCGAGATCCAGCACCCCGCGCCGGCCGACGCCGGTGGCGGACGGGGCCTGATGATCGTCGATCAGCTGGCCGACAACTGGGGCGTCCAGCAGTTCCTGCCGGGCAAGATCGTGTGGTTCGAGCTGGGACCGGCGCCGGCTCCGGCCGGGCGTGGCAGCATGCCTGGGTGACCCCACCCCTGGCGTCGACGCCGGCGGCCGACGGCTACCACCTCCCGGCCGAGTGGGAGCCCCACGGCGGCTGCTGGATGGCCTGGCCCACCCGCACCGACACCTGGCGCGCCGATGCCGGCCCGGCCCAGGAGGCGTTCGCGGCGGTGGCCAACGCCATCGCCGCCACCGAGCCCGTGACCATGGCCGTCGGGTCGGGCCAGCGGAACCGGGCCCGCGCCCAGCTCGATCCCGGGGTCACCGTGGTCGAGCTCGACACCGACGACGCCTGGATGCGTGACATCGGGCCGAGCTTCGTGGTCGACGACGCCGGTGGACGCCGCGGCGTCGACTGGATCTTCAACGCCTGGGGCGGTCTCGATGGAGGGCTCTACGCCCCATGGGACCGAGACGACCGGGCTGCGGCGCGCATCTGCGAGCTTGAAGGAGCGGAGCGCTACCGCGCCCCGCTGGTGCTCGAGGGCGGATCCATCCACGTCGACGGCCAGGGCACGCTGCTCACCACCGAGCAGTGCCTGCTCAATCCCAACCGGAATCCGACGCTGACCCGCGCCGGCATCGAGGGCCACCTGCGTGACCACACCGACGCGCAGACCATCATCTGGTTGGGCGACGGCGTGTGGCAGGACGAGACCGACGGACACGTCGACAACCTGGCCTGCTTCGTGCGCCCCGGCGTGGTCGCCCTGACCTGGACCGACGACCCCGACGACCCCCAGCACGCCATCTCCATCGATGCCCGCCGCCGCCTCGAACGCGCCACCGACGCCCGAGGGCGCCAACTCGAGGTCCACCTCGTCCCCCAGCCCCGACCTCGGCCCCTGACCGCCCCGGAGGCCGAGGGGATCAAGCTGGCCCCGGGCACCAAGGTCCGACCCGGCGGCGCCCACCTGGCCGCCAGCTACGTCAACTTCTACTTGGCCGAGGGCCAGGTGGTCGTGCCCCGACTGGACCCGGCCTGTGATGACGAGGCCGCGGCCGTGATCGGTGGATTGTTCCCCGACCGCGCCGTTGTCGGCGTCGAGACGCGCGAGGTGCTGCTCGGCGGCGGCAACATCCATTGCATCACCCAGCAGGTCCCCGCCGTTCGGGTCCGCTCCGACTGACCGGGCGGACCCCACGACGGGGACCAGGATCAGGCTCAGCGCCCTCCCAACGCGCGCTCCAACTCGGTCTTGCTCATCTTCGAACGACCCTTGATGTTGTGGCGCTTGGCCTTCTCGTACAGCTCGTCGTAGGTGCGATCTGGGGTTGCACGCCCGGTGGACGAGACCCGCCCGGGGCCTCGGGTGGGCGAGTAGCTGGCGCCAGGACGGGCGAATCGGGTGTCTTGCGGCATGTCGACTCCTCGCGGGGCTCGGCCCGCCAGATGCGGGCGTCCCCATTCCCTACCCACCCGGTCCCGTAGCCAGACCCCCGGCTCAGTCGGTTCTAGGTGTGGCCGCCCGGGGTAGGGGGTTCCTACCGCCGATCTCCAGGACTCGGAGTCGAGCGTCCCCCCATCGCAGAGGAGTTTCGCCATGAGCGACAAGACCGATCAGATCAAGGGCCGAACCAAAGAGGCGGCCGGCAAGCTCACCCACGACAAGAGCCTCGAGCACGAGGGCAAGGTCGATCGGGTGGCGGGCGAGACCAAGGAGAAGCTGGGCCAGGCCAAGGACAAGGTGGACGACACGGTGGACAAGGTGAAGGACAAGCTCCACCGCTGACCCCGAACGCCTGACCCGAAGCCCTCGGGGCGACACCCCAGGTGACGTCCCCTAGATGTCGGTCGGATTCCCGCCACCGGCCGGCGAAGCACAGGACCCGGACACCTTCCCTCCCGTTCGGGTCCTGTGCGCGTCCGGGCCCCGAACGTCGGGCACCAGATCGGGGTTCTCACCCGGTCCCATGCCGGGTAGGGACCGCCCGACCCTGGAAAGGACCTGCCATGAGCGAGCCCGACACCACCCCCGACGACGAGACCCTGGCCGCCGACGAGCACGATGCGCGCGCCGACCATGGTGCCGATCGCGCCCCCACCCCGGAAGAGGAGAAGGCCGCCGACGCCAACCCCTCGGTCCCGCCTGCGTCCTCGAAGGCCTACACCGAGGCGATCGAGCGGGGCGCCGACATCAAGGGCGAGGGCCAGGTCGACCTCTAGGTCGACCCGACCCCCGGATATCCTGCCTGTCATGACCAACCTCGAGGGCCCCCTGCAGGTCGACGCCTCCACCCAGGACGGCCAGCTGGTGCTCGTGCTGACCGGTGAGCTCGACCCTCACACCGCGCCCGTCCTGCGCGATCGCATCGACCAGACGCTGGCTCCGGACGCCACCACCCTTGTCCTCGAGGTGAGCGGACTTCGCTTCATCGATTCGTCGGGCCTGCGGGTCATCATCGGCGTCCACAAGGAGATGGCCGGGCGCGACGGACGGTTGATCCTGCGATCGCCCACCGAGACGACCCGCCGTCTGCTCGAGATCACGGGCTTGGACGACCACATCGAGATCGACTGATCTCATGGGCAACGACATCCGAGTGGTGGTACCCGCGCAGACCCGCTTCCTGCGCATCGCCAGACTCACCGCGGCCGGCGTGGCCACCGACCTCGGCTTCGATCTGCGTGACATCGAGGATCTTCGCGTGGCGGTGGACGAGATGTGCGCGGCGATGATCGACGGCGCCGATGACCACGCCGAGCTCGAACTGCGCTACCTGGTCGACGGCGACCACCTGGAGATCGAAGGCCATTGCGCCCAGGTCGGCGCACCCCCCGAGATCCATCCAGTGGCGCTCGAGCTGCTGACGATGACCGCCGACGAGTTCCACGTGGACAGCGACGGGGTCACCCGCTCGTTCCGGTTGGTGAAGCACCGTCGCGATCCGTCTCTCTGATGACCGAGTTGGATCCCCCGTCCGGCGAGCGCCTGGCCGCCGAGCGAGACGCCGCCTTCGCCGAGTATCGCCGCACCGGCGATCGTCGGCTGCGCAACCGCCTGGTCGAGGAGAACCGGGGTGTGGCCGAGTACTTCATCAAGCGCTACACCCACCGTGGGGTGCCGGTCGACGATCTGCGCCAGATATCCCTGCTGGCCGTCATCTCGGCAGTGGACCGGTTCGACCCGAGCCTGGGAGTGGCGTTCTCCACCTTCGCCAGCCGCACCATCGAGGGCGAGCTCAAGCGCTACCTGCGCGACCGGACATGGATGGTCCGCCCGCCCCGCCGGGCCCAGGAGCTGCACCTCGAGCTGCGCCGAGCCGACGAGGACCTGAGCCAGCAGCTGGGGCGCTCGCCCACCATCGCCGAGTTGGCCGCCGCCGTCGACGCCACCGAGGACCACGTGCTCGAGGCCCTGGAGGCCGGCGTGGCCCACCAGGCCACCAGCCTCGACCAGCCCCAGGCGGGCGCCGCCGACGAGGACACCCGGTCGGTGGGTGACCGGGTGCTGGTGGGTCGCGAGGCCGGGTTCGAGGACGTCGAGCGGGCCCAGGTGATCGGCGAGCTGCTGGCCGACCTGCCCGAGCGCGAACGCGAGGTCATCCGACTGCGGTTCTTCGAGAACATGACCCAGCCCGAGATCGCGCGAGCGGATGGGCGTCAGCCAGTCCTATCTGTCGAGGATCATCCGCCGCACCCTGGTGGACCTGCGGGACCGACTCACCGAGTCCGACGCGCTCGACTGACACCCTCGATAGCGGGCCATCGTCGTCACCACGGCGACGAGCAGCGAACGGTCAACCTCGGGGCCGCGCCCCGCCTGCTCGCCGTCACCTGCACCAGAGCTCGGGGGGGAGGACTCGAACCCCCAATTAGTGGACCAGAACCACTTGTGTTGCCAATTACACCACCCCCGAAGGTGGTCGAACCCCGCAACGGGGCACCGCACTCTAGCGACTCGGTGCCCGGTCGCGGAAACGCATCCGGCGCCACCGCAACGTGCTCACAGGACGCGCGAGAGGCGGCGGTAGCCGATCAGGCGCCCGAGCGAGACCGCCGCGGTCTCCCGGGCGTACTGGTAGGGCGAAGAGGGCTCGTCGTCGGGCGAGACGTGAGCCGACAAGCCGAGCTCGCCGGCGATCTGGTTGATGCGGTAGGCGTGGTAGGGATCCGACACCAGTAACACGTCGGGCGCCACCCCGGCCTGGTGCAGGATGTTGGCCGCGGCCGACAGCTCCTGGTAGCTGTCGGTTCCCTGGTTCTCGAGCTTCACGGCCGACGTGGGGATGCCGCGGGCGGTGAGGTAGTCGTAGCCGGTGACCCCCTGGGTGACCCGATCACCGGGCTGCTTGCCCCCGGTCACGATGATCATCGGCGCTCGGCCGGCCCGGTAGAGGGCGGCGGCGTGGTCGAGGCGCTCCTTGAGCACCGGCGACGGCCGCCCGTTCCACTGCGCCGCGCCCATGACCACGATGGCGCGGGCCGAGGCCTGGGTCTGCTGGCGCGAGGCCCACCACACCTGGGCGAAGGTCACCGCCAGGTACACCACCAACACGGCGGCCAGGCCCAGGGCGATCTTGAACGGCAGCTTGAGCAGGCGAAGCACTACAGCCGTTCTCGGGCCGCCCGCAGCCGGTCCAGGGTGCGCTCCCGACCCAGCACCACCATCGACTCCCCCAACGGTGGGCCCACCGATCGGCCGGTGATCGCCACTCGGATCGGCGCCTGCCACTGCTTCTTGGGCAGTTCCAGGCGCTCACCCTGGGCCTGGATCACGGCCATCAGCGCGTCGGGCGCCCACTCACAGGTCTGGTAGTCGTCGGCCACGGCCTCGAGCATCGCCGTGGCCGCGTCGCCGCCCTTGACCATCACCTTGTCCCATGCCGACTGGTCGACCTGGGGCTCGGGGCGGAACAGGAAGTCGACGTAGCCGGGCACCTGATCGAGCCGGGTCACCCGCTCGCGCACCAGCGGCGCCATGGTGGCGAAGGCGGCCGGGTCGTAGTCGGTCGGCGCCCATGGCAGCTCGCCCCGATCACCGGTGAGCCAGGGCTGGGAGCGGGCGATGAACTCGGCGTCGGACAGGGCTCGGATGTACTCGCCGTCGAAGTGGTCGAGCTTCTTGAGGTCGAAGAAGGCCGACGAGGACGTGACGTCGGCGATGTCGAACTGCGCCACGATCTCGCTCAGCGGACGGATCTCGATGCCGTCGGGGGCGCCCCAACCCAGGGTGGCCAGGTAGTTGGTCATGGCCTCGGCCAGGTACCCGCGGTCGACGTAGTCGCCCACCGACACGTCGTCGCGGCGCTTGGACAGCTTCTGGCGCTTCTCGTTCACGATCAACGGCACGTGGGCGAACTGGGGCTGGTAGTCGATGCCCAGGGCCTGGCGCAGGAGCAGCACCTTGGGGGTGGTGTTGATCAGGTCCTCGCCCCGGATGATGTGGGTGATCCCCAGATCCGCGTCGTCCACGGCGTTGGCCAACAGGAACATGGGCACGCCCCCGCTGCGGACGATCACGAAGTCCTCCAGGTTGGCGTTCTCGAAGCTCACCTCGCCCCGGATGAGGTCGGTGAACGTGGTCGCGCCCTCATCGGGGACCTGGAAGCGGATCACCGCACCCGGTCCGTCGGCCACCTGGCGATGGCGGCAGTAGCCGTCGTAGCCGGGCGTCTTGCGCCCCGCCTCGGCGTTGCGGGCGTCCACATCGGCGCGGGTGCAGTCGCAGCGGTACGCCAGTCCGCCGGCCAGCAGGCGCTGGGCCGCATCGACGTACAGACCGGTGCGATCGGACTGGTGCACCGGCTCGCCGTCCCAGTCGATCCCCAGCCAGCGCAGGGAGTCGTAGATGGCATCGACCAGTTCGGGCCGGGACCGCTCGGCGTCGGTGTCCTCGATGCGCAGCACCATCTCGCCGCCGTGGTGGCGGGCGAACAGCCAGTTGAACAGGGCGGTACGGGCCCCGCCGATGTGCAGGTAGCCGGTGGGTGCGGGCGCGAAGCGGACGCGGACGGGGGGATCGGTCACCCCCCGATGCTAACGGCGCGGCTGACCCGGACCCGGGCGGGTGGCCCGGTAGCATCGGCTCCCGTGCGCCCCCGCTCGTTGCTCACCCTCCTGTTCGTCGCGGCCCTGCTGGCCCCCATGGCGTGTTCCAGCCACCACGCCGCGGCCAAGGTCGACACCCACCCGGTCACCCACACCACCAACACCACCGTCGACCCGAACCACCAGTACATCACCGAGATCGCCACGGCCAAGGTGCCACTGGTCCAGGTCTTCCACGACCAGCCGGGCCAGGCCGCCACGACCACCACCGCCACCGTCCCGGCGGCGGCCCACCAGGCGGCCGCGATCCCACGAACCGGGCTCAACGCGGTGGGCGTGGCCGTCGAGCCCAACGGCTACGCCTATTCGAACCCCACCTACTTCAACAATCCGCTGGTGTTCGACGTGGTGCACGACGACGGCGACTGGCTGCGGGTGTCGCTGCTGGCCCGGCCCAACCAGCAGGTGGGGTGGATCCGTCGTGACGACGTCACCGTGAGCAGCACCGAATACCACATGGAGCTCACCCTGTCGGACTTCGACCTGAAGGTGTTCGAGGGCGCCAACCTGGTGGTGGAGACCAAGGTGGTGGTGGGCACGCCGTCCACCCCCACCCCGCTCGGCCACTTCTTCCTGACCGAGAAGATCGCCCGGCCTCCGGCTGGCGCCTACGGCCCGTGGATCATGGCCACCAGCGCGTACTCCGAACAGCTCGACAGCTTCGACGGGGGGCTCCCCCAGGTGGCCTTCCACGGAACCAACCGACCCACGCTGATCGGCACCCAGTCCTCCAACGGCTGCGTGCGCATGCCCGACGCCGTCGACCTGCAGCTGGCCGGACTGCTGCCCCCCGGCACACCCATCACCATCCAGGCCTGAGGGGCCCCAGATCCCGAGGGCGCCCGCAGGGAGGCTTGTCGACCAACGGGCCTAGCTGGTTGCGCGACGCTTGAAGAAGGCGCGCCAGTCGTCGACAGCCTGGCGGGTGACCTCGTCGGGCGTCAGGCGCAGCACGGCCTGGGGCACCAGGTCGGCGATGCGTCGCCGCTCCATGTAGTGGTGCGGGTTGGCCGCCTCCTCGAACAACGGGCGCCGCAAGCGCAACAGCTCGGCGTCGGCCGGGCCCAGGAACCCCCACACGGTGAAGGCCACGGTCAGGTCGTGCACGGCCGGTGCCCGCCCGAACAGTGACGCCCGTTTGAGCGCCACGGCACTGCAGCCGGCGACCACGTCGTGGCTCGACTCGGTCTCGTCCACCACCAGCCGCTCCTCGAAGCGGCGGGCCAGCTTGAGCACGAAGCCCTGGTCGGGACCGGGATAGCCCAGTCGGGGGCCGAGGGGCTGGCGACCGGTCAGCTCGCCCGGCCGGTCGGCCAGCCACTCCTCACCGTTCCACGGCGGCGATTGGTAGACGCGGGGCTTGTCGATGGGTGAGCGGGGGACGTACTCGGGAGCAGCCATCGGGGCGATCCTAGGCCGTGGTGTGCAGGAGCCCGTAGACGAGCGAGTCGACCAGCGCGTGCCAGGACGCCTCGATGACGTTGGTGTCCACCCCGACGGTGGTCCAGACGTTCTCGCCGTCGGTCGAGTCGATGAGGACGCGCACCACCGCGCCGGTGGCCGATCCACCGTCGAGGACCCGGACCTTGAAGTCGGTCAGGTGGATGCGCTCGAGCGCGGGGAAACCGCCGTCGAGGGCGGCCCGCACCGCCGCGTCCAGCGCGTTCACCGGGCCGTTGCCCTCGCCCACCGCGGCCACCCGGACCCCATCGACCCACAGCTTGACCGTGGCCTCGACGCTGACCTCGACCGCGTCCTCCCGGGTCACCGGACCTTCGCGGTGGTAGCTCGAGACGCGGTACGCCTCCACCTCGAAGAACTCGTGGTTCCAGCCCGCGGCTCGGCGCATCAACAGCTCGAGGGAGGCGTCGGCCGCCTCGAACAGCCAACCCTTGGCCTCCAGGGCCTTGAGCTGATCGCTGAGCAGGCCCGCAGCCCGGTCGTCGAGCTCGACGCCGAGCTCTCGTGCCTTCATGGACATGCCGGCCCGGCCTCCGAGATCCGACACCAGCACCCGGGTGTGGTTGCCCACCACGCTCGGGTCGACGTGCTCGTAGGTGGCGCCACCGGCGCGGCCCAGCGCCGAGGTGTGCAGGCCGCCCTTGTGGGCGAAGGCGGACACCCCCACGAACGGGTCGGCCGGCGACGGGGGCACGTTGACCAGTTCGGCCACGTGGCGGCTGACCGCGGTGAGCCGCTCCAGTCGTCCCTCGGGCAGGGTGGCGATGCCCAGCTTGAGCGTGAGGTCGGGGATGACGGTCATGAGGTTGGCGTTGCCCGTGCGCTCGCCGTAGCCGTTGACGGTGCCCTGCACCTGGGTGGCCCCGCCCAGCACCGCGGCCACCGAGTTGGCCACCGCGCAGCCCGAGTCGTTCTGGGTGTGGATGCCGATGGCCACCCCCGACAGGTAGGCCTGCACCTCGGCGGTGATGCGCTGCGACCTCGTGGGGCAGCGAGCCCCCGTTGGTGTCGCACAGGACCACGCAGTCGGCGCCGGCCATGGCCGCCGACTTCGACCACCGACAGGGCGTAGCCCGGGTTGGCCTTGTAGCCGTCGAAGAAGTGCTCGGCGTCGAAGAACACGCGACGGCCGGCGGCCTTGAGGAACTCGACCGACTCGCCGACCATGGCCACGCCCTCGTCCAGCGTGGTCTGCGAGGGCCTCGGTGACGTGGAAGTCCCAGCTCTTGCCCACGATGCACACCGTGGAGGTCTCGGCCGCCACCAGGGCGGCCAGGGTGGGATCGACGTCGACCTTGCCCGCCGGGCGACGGGTGGACCCGAAGGCCACCAGCTCGGCGGTGGACAGGTGCAGGTCGGTCGGGGCGCGTCGGAAGAACTCCTCGTCGCTGGGGGTTGGCCTGGGGGTAGCCGCCCTCGATCCAGCGCACGCCCAGCCAGTCGAGCTGCTCGGCCACGCGGAGCTTGTCCTCCACCGTGAGCGAGATGCCCTCGAACTGGGCGCCGTCGCGCAGGGTGGTGTCGAAGATCTCGACCGATGCCGGCAGCTCGGGGCGGCCTGTCGACGCGTCGGCGGCGTGAGCTACGTCAGGGTCAGTTGACATGCTCGAGCCAGTCCTTGTAGCGGTCCACCTGGCCCCGCACCGCCTTGGCGTACTCGGCCGCGATGGCGGTGGTCATGGGCCCGGGCACGGGATGGGCCGGTCGTCGACCGAGCTCACCGCGCTGATCTCCGCTGCGGTGCCGCACACGAACATCTCCTCGCACACGTACAGGTCGCTGCGGGTCAGGTCGGCGAAGCGCGATCTCGAAGCCCAGGTCGCGGGCGATGGTCATGACCGAGTCCTGGGTGATGCCCTCCAGCGCGCCGGCGGCCAGCGGCGGGGTGATCAGCACGCCGTCGCGGGCGGCGAAGATGTTCTCGCCGGTGCACTCGCTCACGAAGCCCGCCGGGCTCAACATGATGGCTTCGTCGTAGCCGGCCTTGAGGGCCTCCACCTTGGCCAGCGAGGAGTTGACGTAGTTGCCGGTGGTCTTGGCCGCCGGAGGCATGGAGTTGTGGTCGTGGCGGCACCACGACGAGATCTTCATGCGCACGCCCTTGGTCACCGCGTCGTCGCCCAGGTAGGCGCCCCACGGCCAGCAGGCGATGGACACGTCCACCGAGCAGGGCAGCGTGTTGAGGCCCATCTCGCCGTACCCGAAGTAGGCGATGGGTCGGATGTAGCACGACGGCAGCCCCGAGGACGCCACCACGGCCTTGGTGGCGTCGACCAGCTCCTCCACCGAGTAGGGGAGGTCCATCATCATGATCTTGGCCGAGTTGTGCAGCCGCTCCATGTGCTCGGTCAGGCGGAACACGGCCGGGCCGTCGGCCGTCTCGTAGGCCCGGATGCCCTCGAACACGCCCATGCCGTAGTGGAGGGTGTGGGTCAGCACGTGGATTCGGGCGTCGTCCCAGTCGACCAGTTGGCCGTTCATCCAGATCTTGGCGGTGGGCGTGATGGGCATCGGGGTTCCCCTAGCTGTCGGTCGGCGACTGCATCGCCGATCAGAGTCGGTTGGCGACGGCGTCGCCGATCTCGGATGTGGTGCCTGTGAGCGACGAGGGGTCCTCGCAGGCCTTGCGGATGCGGGCGGCGGCATCGGCCTCGCCCAGGAACTCGAGCATCATGGCCGCCGACAGGATGGCGGCGATGGGGTTGGCCTTGGCCTGGCCGGCGATGTCGGGGGCCGACCCGTGTACCGGCTCGAACATGGACGGGCCGGTGCGGTCGGGGTTGAGGTTGCCCGACGAGGCCAGGCCGATGCCGCCCGATACCGCGCCGCCCAGGTCGGTGAGGATGTCACCGAAGAGGTTGTCGGTCACGATCACGTCGTACTGCTGCGGGCGACTGCACGAAGTAGATGCAGGCCGCGTCGACGTGGTTGTAGGCCGTGGTCACGTCGGGGTACTCGGTGGCCACCTCGTTGAAGGTGCGCTCCCACAGGTCACCGGAGAAGGTCAACACGTTGGTCTTGTGCACCAGGGTGAGGTGTCGGCGGGGTCGGCTGACCGGGCCAGCTCGAAGGCGTAGCGCACGCAGCGCTCGACGCCGTGGCGGGTGTTGACCGAGCCCTGGGTGGCGACCTCGTGGGGGGTGCCCTTGCGCAGGAAGCCCCCCTCGCCGGCGTAGGTGCCCTCGGTGTTCTCCCGGATGACGATGAAGTCGTGGGACAGGTCCGGGGAGACGAAGGGCCGCTGGTTGATGTAGAGGTCGAGGTCGAAGCGCATCTTCAACAGCAGGCCCCGCTCGATGACGCCCGGGCGGCACCTCCGGCGTGCCCACCGCGCCGACCAGCAGGGCGTCGAGCTGACGCCACTCGTCCACGATCTCGTCGGTCAGCACCAAGCCGTCGCGCAGGTATCGGGCACCGCCCAGGTCGTAGTCGACGGTGTCGAGCTCGACGCCGGCCGCGGCCACCACCTTGAGGGCCTCGGCCACCACCTCGGGGCCGATGCCGTCGCCCCCGACCACCCCGACCCGCGGCGCGCCGGCACGGCGGGCGGGCGTGGCTGGGCCGTCGGCGGGAGTCGGAGGGTTGGAAGCGGGGTTGCTCACGGGATGTCGGACCTTTCGCAGCGGGGGCGGTCCGGCCATCCGACCCGCCCCGAGAACGAGAAAACCGCCCACCGAGGTGGACGGTCGAGAGCGCACGCCGACGTACGGCGTGCGCTACGGAATGATGGCTACCGGGGTCAGGGCGGTGGGAAGCACTCCCCCCAGTGTGGTGGTGACCAGCCCGTTCGTCAACCTCATTGCGGTGGCTCGTGGCGCCGCGACCTGCCAATGGCGGACGGGGCTTCGCCTCGTCATCGCTAGCATGGTCGGGTGGACGACCTGACCCAGCACCTGTCCCAGAGTGCCTACGACCGGCTCAAGGCCGAGCACGAGGACCTGACCACCCACGGGCGCATCGACATCGCCCGCAAGATCCAGACGGCCCGCGAGCTGGGCGACCTGTCCGAGAACGGCGACTACCACGCGGCCAAGGAGGAGCAGGGCAAGATGGAGGGCCGCATCCGCCACCTGGCCGCGGTGCTCGAGAACGCCGAGATCGTCGATGCCTCCGACAGCGACCGGGTGGTGGCCGGTTCCATCGTGGCCATCCGCTACGAGGGCGACGACGAGGTCGAGCGGTACCTGATCGGGTCGATCGAGGAGCGCCGCGACGATCTGGTGGTCATGTCGCCCGGCTCGCCGCTGGGCGCGGCCCTGCTCGACCACGCCGCCGGCGACACGGTCGAGTACGAGGCGCCCGGGGGCACCCTCAAGGTCGAGATCGTCGCCATCGAGTCGTGAGCGACCGCGAGCCATGAGCTGACATCGGGATGAACCCGTGAGCCCCTCCCGCCGCCCCTGGTCGGACCCGGCCGGCCCTTCGGCCACCGACGTGGCTGTGGTGGAACCGCCGGGCCTACCGGCCGGCCACCCGCTCGAGCTGGTGGGTCGGGGCCGCACGTTCTACCGGCGCCCGGCGGGCCCGCCGGGTGCACCCACCCTGTTGCTGCTGCACGGGTGGACGGCCAACTCGGCGCTGAACTGGTACCCCAGCTACGAGACCCTCTCGCGCCGGTTCGACGTGGTAGCCATCGACCACCGGGGCCACGGGCGCGGCATCCGGTCGCGACGGCGGTTCCGGCTGGAGGACTGCGCCGACGATGCCGTGGCCCTGGCCGACGCGCTCGGCATCGACCGATTCGTTCCGGTGGGCTACTCCATGGGCGGGCCGGTGGCCCAGCTCATCTGGCGCCGACATCGCCGAGCGGGTGGAGGGGCTGGTGCTGTGCTCCACCGCTCGCAACTTCGTGGGCCAGCGGCCCGGTGAGCGAGCCGCCGCCCCGATGTTGGGCCTGGCCTCGCTGGTGGCCCGGGCCACCCCAACCCGTTGGCAGCGGTCGCTCGGCCTGCGCCTGGCCACGGGCCGATACGACCAGTCCGATCTGGGTCGATGGGCGCTGCGCGAGGTGCAGCGCAACGATCCCCGCATGATCGTGGAGGCCGGGCAGGCCCTGGCCACCTTCTCGTCGCGCCAGTGGATCGGTGGGGTCGACGTGCCCACCGCCGTGCTGGTCAGCGAGTTCGACTCGGTGGTCCCGCCTCGCCGCCAGCACGCCTTGGCCGCCGCCATCGAAGGGGCGGTGGTCCACCCGGTGCGGGGCGACCACGGCGTCTGCGCCCTCGACCCCGACGCGTTCGTGCCCGTGCTCGATCAGGCCTGCGCCCAGGTCATCGAACAGGCGCAGGCTCGGCCGCGTCGAGCGGGCTGACCTGGGGGGCGGGCACCACCGAGACCCGCCGGTCCAGCACCGCCTCCAGCAGTTCGCGGCGTTCGTTGGCCGTGTACAGCTCGAGGGAGATGTCGGCGTCGGGGGCGGCCTCGACCTCGACCACCAGCGGTCCGACGATGGACGTGGGCGCCGACGCCCTGCACGCGGGCCGCCGTGGGTGCGGTCCAGCCCGATGGCCACCCGCAGGATGCCGGCCAGTGTGCGCACCGTCTCCTGGTCGCGGGGGCGCAGGGCGGCGAACTCGGGGTGCTTGGCCGAGGGCGCGCTCTTGCGGTGGTAGCGGGCCACCAGGGCGATCATCTCGATCTCGTGGTCGTTGAACCCCGACAGGTGGTCGCTGTTGCGGATGACGTAGTAGGTGTGCTTGTGGTGCTTGCTGTGGGAGACGAACAGGCCCACGTTGGCCAGCAGGGCGGCCGCCTCGAGCAGTTCGCGGGCATCGTCGCCCAGGCCGTGGAGGTCGGCGGTGGCGTCGAACAGCGCCAGGGCCAGGCGGGCCACGTGGGCCGAGTGGGCCGGCTCCTCGTCCATCATCTCGGCCAGGCGGACCACGCTGCGCCGCCGCAGGTCGTGGAGGTGGTGCAGGGCGGCCGCCGTGGGTGCGCTGGAAGGCGTCGAGCAGCGCCCCCTCCCGCAGCGCGTAGCCCGACACCACCAGCTCGTCGATGCCGAAGGTGGCCATGGCCTGCTCCAGGATGATGGCGCCGGCCAGGACGATGTCGGCGCGAGAGGCCTCCAGCCCGGCCACCTCGCGGCGCTTGGCCAGCGACAGGGCGGCCAGCCGCTTCACGGTGGACCGGGCCTCGGCCGCAGTGATGGTGGCGTTGTCGACGGTGCGGGGCGGGGCGTCGCCCTGATCGGCGTGGACCATGGCCGCCACCGCCTCGATGGTGCCCGAGCTGCCCACCGCCACCTCGAAGCCCAGCCGGGCCACCTCGCGGGCCAAGGGGGCGAGCATGGCGTCGATGAAACGGCGGCAGGCGTCGACCGCGCCGGGATGCACCCGATCGGTGCGGAAGAAGCGCCGGGTCAGACGGATGGCGCCCAGCTTGAAGCTGCGGACGGCCAGGATCTCGCTGCGTTCGCCCACCAGCACCTCGGTGCTGCCGCCACCGATGTCGATCAGGATCAGGCGGCGGTCGTAGACGGGCACGGCCTGGAGGACGCCGAGGTGGATCAGGCGGGCCTCCTCGGTGCCGGAGATGACCTCGACCTCGACGCCGGCCTCGTGGCGGGCGCGGCGCAGGAAGTCGTCGGCGTTCTCGGCCTCGCGGACGGCACTGGTGGCCACGGCGGTGACTTCGGCGGCGGAGATGTCGGCCACCTGGCGGAGGCGGGTCAGCGCGGCGATGCCCCGATCGATGGCGTCGGGTGAGAGCTGCTTCATGTCGCCGCCGCCGGAACCGAGCCGGACGGTCTCCTTCTCGTCGCCGATCACCTCGAAGTGGCCGGCCTCGTCGAAACGGGCCACCACCAGGTGGATCGAGTTGGTCCCGATGTCGATGGCCGCCAGGTTCTCGCCCATGTCATGACCCTACCGGTGGCCCTTGGCACCGAATCGACATCGATTCGACGAAAACGACAAGCTTGGACTACGAGCGACTCGATTCGACATTGCGTCGAATCGACATCGATTCGGTGCCGACGGTCAGCCGCCCGATGCGCCGAGGCCGGCAGCCTGCTCGATTCGGCGCGCCGCGGCCGACGCACGGCCTGCGCCGTATCGCCGTCCCGGCTCCTTCGAGATTCGCTCGATCGGCCCCGACACGCTCACCGCCGCCACCGCCGACCCACCCTCCCCCAGCACCCCGGCGCTGACCGACGCCACCCCCGCCTCGCGCTCGCCGACGCTCTGCACCCATGCCGCCACCCGGCTCCCCCGACAGCACCCGACCGGCCGATCCGACGTCGAGCGGCAGCGAAGCGCCCATGGGCACGATGGTGCGCAGACCGTGGGGCGACTCCAGCGCGGCGATGCACACCCGCCGATCGCCTTCGCGCACGTACAGCTGCACCGATTCGCCGGTCATGTCCCGCAGCGCCCGCAGCGCCGGCAGCGCGGCGCCGGCCAGCGGCAGGCCCTCGGCGGCGGCGCCGCCCCAGAGCCACCAGGCGGACACCCGAACGCGAAGCGCCCGTCGGGGTCGCGCCGCACCAGGCCGTGGTCCTCCAGCGCCACCGCCAGGCGGTGGGCGGTGGCCCGGGAGCAGCCCGGTGGCCTCCACCAGCTCGGCCAGCGAGGCGGGAGACCGCTCGAGCGCCACCAACACGGCGACGGCCTTGTCGATGACGCCCACACCGCTTACACTCTGTTCCATTGCATGAGACTAGATTCTCAAATACTGAGATTCAAGTCCCGGTACCCGAACCGCACCGTGGGACGAACCGCCCACCCGAGAGACTACGAGGCCCAGCCATGGCCGAAGCCAGGACCCTGAGCGAGAAGATCTGGGACGACCACGTGGTCCACCGTGGTGCCGACGAGCCCGACCTGCTCTACATCGACCTGCACCTGGTCCACGAGGTGACGTCACCCCAGGCGTTCGACGGCCTGCGGCTGGCCGGCCGGAAGGTGCGCCGCCCGGACCTGACCGTCGCCACCGAGGACCACAACGTCCCCACCGTCGACATCGACCGGCCCATCGCCGATCCGATCTCCCGCAAGCAGGTCGAGGTGCTGCGGGCCAACTGCGCCGAGTTCGGCATCGCCGAGTACCCGATGGGCGATCCCGACCAGGGCATCGTCCACATCATCGGCCCCGAGCAGGGCCTGACCCAGCCGGGCATGACCATCGTGTGCGGCGACAGCCACACCTCCACCCACGGCGCGTTCGGGGCGCTGGCCTTCGGCATCGGCACCAGCGAGGTCGAACACGTGCTGGCCACCCAGACCCTGCCCCAGCAACGCCCGGGCACCATGGCGGTCACCGTCGAGGGCGAGCTGCCCGCCGGCGTGACGGCCAAGGACCTCATCCTGGCCGTCATCGGGCGCATCGGCACCGGCGGCGGCATCGGCTCGGTCATCGAGTACCGGGGCTCGGCGATGCCGGGCTGTCGATGGAGGGGCGCATGACGGTGTGCAACATGTCGATCGAGGCGGGCGCCAAGGCCGGGCTCATCGCCCCCGACGACACCACCTTCGCCTACCTCGAGGGCCGCCGCCACGCCCCCACCGGCGCGGCCTGGGAACAGGCCCTCGACGCACTGGCGGTCCCTGCCCACCGACGCGGGCGCCACCTTCGACAAGGAGGTGGTCCTCGACCGCCCCCGACCTCGAGCCGCACGTGAGCTGGGGCACCAACCCGGGCCAGGTCGTCCCCCTGAGCCAGTCCGTGCCCGACCCCGACGCAGTTCGCCGAGCCCGCCGCCCGCGAGTCGGCGGCCCGGGCGCTCGAGTACATGGGCCTGACCGCCGGCACCCCCATGCGGGACGTGCCCGTCGACACGGTGTTCATCGGCTCGTGCACCAACGGCCGCATCGAGGACCTGCGGGCCGCGGCCGAGGTGGTCCGACGGCCGCACGGTGCACGCCGGCCTGCGGGCCATGGTCGTGCCCGGATCGTTCCGGGTGAAGGCCCAGGCCGAGGCCGAGGGCCTCGACCAGGTCCTGGTGGCGGCCGGCTTCGAGTGGCGCGAGCCCGGCTGCTCGATGTGCCTGGCCATGAACCCCGACAAGCTGGCACCCGGCGAGCGCGCCGCCTCCACCAGCAACCGCAACTTCGAGGGCCGACAGGGCCGGGGCGGGCGCACCCACCTGGTGTCGCCCGCGGTGGCCGCGGCCACCGCCGTCGCCGGCACCTTCGCCAGCCCCGCCGACCTGCCGACCGCCTGATCGCCCTCCGGCGCCTGACCGTCTGATCGCCCTCCCGGCGACTGAGAGGATCTTCCATGGAACCCGTCATCGTGGTCACCGGCACGGCCGTGCCGCTCCAACGCTCCGACGTCGACACCGACCAGATCATCCCCAGCGACTGGCTCAAGCGGGTCGAGCGCACCGGCTTCGGCGCCGGGCTGTTCTCGGAGTGGCGCGACGACCGCGACTTCGTGCTCAACCAGGAGCAGTACCAGGGGGCCACCATCCTGGTGGCCGGCCCGAACTTCGGCACCGGCTCGTCGCGCGAGCACGCGGTGTGGGCGATCATGGACTACGGCTTCGAGGCCGTGATCTCGCCCCGCTTCGCCGACATCTTCCGCAACAACAGCACCAAGAACGGGCTCATCCCCGTGCAGGTCGACCCCGAGGTGGGCCAGGCCCTGCTCGACGCGGTGGTGGCCGACCCCACCCTGGAGCTGACCATCGACGTGGCCGCCCGCACCCTGTCGGCCCCGGCCATCGGGCTGGAGGTCGCCTTCCCGCTCGACGAGGCCACCCAGCACCGGTTCCTGGAGGGTCTCGACGACATCGGCATCACCCTGGGCCACCAGGACGACATCACCGCGTACGAGGCCACCCGCCCCGACCCACCGCCCCCGGGTGGAGCGCGCCTAGCTCTGGCCCTCGGCCTCGACCTCCTGGATGCGGTAGCGGTTGCCCCCGGTGGCCTTGGCCCGGTACATGGCCTGATCGGCCACGGTCAGGATCCGGTCACCGGTCGGCGCGACTGCCCCGTGACACCGCCACGCCCACCGAGATCCCCACCTGCATCTGCTCGCCGCCGACGTCGAACGGCCGGTCCGACCGCGTCGATCACCCGGTCGGCCAGCGCGGCCAGCGCATCGGCGTCGTCGGCGCCGTCGCAGATGATCACGAACTCGTCGCCGCCGACCCGCGCCACCATGTCGTCGCCGCGGATGATGGCCAACAGGCGCTCGGCGATCTCCACCAGCACCCGATCGCCCACCGCGTGGCCGAAGCGATCGTTGACCTCCTTGAACCGGTCCAGGTCGCAGAACAGCACGGCCACGCTGCGCCCGGTCCGATCGGCTTCGTCCACCACCTCGTCGAGGTGCTCGGTGAACAGGGCCCGGTTGGCCAGGCCGGTCAGGTGGTCGGAGGTGGCCAGGTGGCGCAGGCGCCGCTCGGCCTCCTTCCCGGTGCTGATGTCGCGGGCCACCATGGCCACCCAGTCCAGCTCGCCGTGTTCGTCGCGCCCGACCACCCCCAGCGCCGAGACGGGCAGGATCCGTTCCGGCGACACCCGCAGCTCGATCTCGCCGTGCCAGGTGTCGGAGGTGGCCACGATGGCCAGTCCCCGGTTGATGAAGCCCTCCCGGTCGACGAGCAGATCCCCCAGACGACCGGTGCCCCCTGCGGCGCGGTTGTCCTCGAGGATCTGGGTCAGGGCGGCGTTGGCGTGCAGGATCTCGCCGCTGGGACGGAAGATGGCCACGAAGTCCGACGTGGCGTCGAGCATCTGCAGTAGCCGCTCGGACTCGGCCCGGGCCTCCACCTCGGCGGTCACGTCCTCCAGGGCCACGATCACCCCCACGGGCTGATCACGGGCATCGAGGTGGGGCGCCACCCGCACCCGCATGCCAGCGCTGGCGACGCCGTCGGCCAGCGGCGAACGGCACGCGTGAGCGTCACGGTGGTGGCGGCCACGCCCACCAGCCCGCCGGCCACCAGCTCATCGAGTT
This sequence comes from uncultured Microthrixaceae bacterium, assembly GCA_963740985.1. Classification (GTDB taxonomy): domain Bacteria; phylum Actinomycetota; class Acidimicrobiia; order Acidimicrobiales; family Acidimicrobilacustridaceae; genus UBA4742. The sequence goes on along the minus strand of CAVUGJ010000002.1, from coordinate 4,062,909 downwards.
CGTGCCGATGGGCCCCACCGAATCGGTCCCGCCAGGTGGTGGCGTCGTCGGTCTCGCTGAACCCGAGCAGCTCCCGACCGACCCGGCTGAGGTACATCACCTGCTCGATGCGGTTCATCAACAGGATGCCGATGGGGGCGGCCTCGGCCAGCGACAACATGGGACCGTCGGTCTGGGCCACCGACTCCAGCTCGGACCCGGCGTTGATGTTGCGGACCTGCACCACCACCCCTCCCAGATCGGGGTGATCCACCCGACTGGCGCCCACCAGCTCGATGAGCTGCCAGATGTCGTCGTGGTCCACGGCCCGGGAGCGGACGATCCGGTTCAGGCGCCCGTCGGGTCGATGGGCCAGGTCGGCGAAGGCCTCGAGCACCATGGGCAGGTCCTCGGGATGCAGGCGTTCCACCGGGTGGGTGCCCAGGTTGGCCATGCCCCCGGGAACGCGGGCGGCCAGGGCGTCGGACTGCCACAGCAGACGACCGTCGGGATCGAGCAGCAGGGTCGAGTCGGCCACCGCGTCGATCACCGCGCCCAGCCGCCGCTCCAGGGCCAGGTCCCGTAGCGCCACCAGCAGGCGTCCATCGGAACCGCCGGCGGCGGTGAGCCCCACTGGCGCGCCCGATACCAGCCGCACCGGCACCTCCACCCGGGTCGAGCCGACGCTGCCGAGCACGGCGCTGCCCAGTACGACGTCGAGCCGGTCACGGTCCTCCGGGGCGACGAGCTCGGCCAGCGCGGTGCCGGCCAACTCGACCACCGGGCGCCCCAGGAGCGCGGCCGCCGCCGGCGAGGCGTCGTGCACCACGCCCGAGGCGATGACCAGCACAGGGCTGGGCACCTCGTCCAAGGGAACGGCCTGAGGCGCCACCGACACTCGATCCCTTTCCGCGGGCGAGCACACACCCACCCTCCTCATGTGGTTTCGGCGTCGCACCGCCAGCGGCTGAGGACCCCTAGGGATTCGGTCCTGATGACCTAGGCCGATCGACCCGGACCAGGTCCCGCCCGCCGTCCCCGTGCTCGAGCCACTCGACGGGCGCGTCAGCCCAGGTCGACGGCGTGCACCGAGACGATGCCCTCGGTGGCGGCCAGGCCGGCCACCACCTCCACCGACACGCTCGAGCTCGTAGCCAGCACCATCAGGGCGCCCAGGCCGGCCGCCGACTGGCCCACATGGATGCCGGCGATGTTGATGCCGGCGTCGCCCAGCTGGGTGCCGACCGCACCGATCATCCCGGGCCGGTCGTCGTTGCGCACGACCAGCATGTGCGCCGACGGGGGAACGTCGACCGTGTGGTCGTCCACCATCACGATGCGGGCTTCGCCGTCCAGGCCGACCAGGGCGCCGGCCAGGGCGTGTTCGCTGGTGCGCACGGTGATCAGGTTCACGAAGTGTTGCGAGGTGGTGGTGGCCGACTCGCGCACGGCGATGCCGCTCTCGGCCGCCAGCTGCGGGGCGTTCACGAACGACACCGGCTCCGAGCTGATGCGCCCGAAGTAACCCTTGAGCAGCGACAGGGTGAGGATGCGGGTGTCGTAGCCGGCGATCTGGCCCTGGTACTCGACCTCGAGCGAATCGTTGCCCGGCCCCACCAACGAGGCCAACAGCTCCCCCAGGCGCTCGGCCAGCGACAGGAACGGCCGCACCGTCTCGGATGCCTCTGCCGCGCTCACGTTCACCGCGAAGGGCACGAACTCGCCGGCCAGGGCCAGCTCGACCTGCTCGGCGATGGTGTCTCCGGCCTTGTCCTGGGCCTCGTGGGTGCTGGCGCCCAGGTGGGGGGTCACCACCACCGAGTCCAGCTCGAAGAGCGGCGATTCGGTGGTGGGCTCGCGTTCGAACACGTCCAGCGCGGCCCCGCCCAGGCGCCCGGAGGCGATGGCCTCGGCCAGCGCCGCCTCGTCCACGATGGCCGCCCCGACCCACGTTGATGACCCGCAGGCCCGGCTTGGCCTTGGCCAGCAGCTCGGCACCCACCAACCCGATGGTGTCGGGCGTCTTGGTCACGTGGATGGTCATGAAGTCGGCCACCGCCACCAGCTCGTCCAGGTCGACCAGCTCCACGCTCAGCTGGCGGGCCCGGTCCTGGGAGACGAACGGGTCGTACGCCACCAACCGCATCCCGAAGGCCAGGGCCCGTTGGGCCACCAGCTTGCCGATGCGGCCCAGTCCGACGATGCCGAGGGTCTTGTCGCTGAGCTCCACGCCGGTCCAGCGCGACCGCTCCCATCGACCCCCGACCAGGGCGGCGTGGGCCTGGGGGATGTTGCGGGCCTGAGCCAGGAGCATGGCCATGGTGTGCTCCGCGGCCGAGAGCACGTTGGATTGCGGGGCGTTGACCACCATGACGCCCTGGGCGGTGGCCGCGCTCACGTCCACGTTGTCGAGCCCGATCCCGGCCCGGCCCACCACCACCAGGTCACGGCCTGCTTCGAGCACGGCCGGGGTCACGGTGGTGGCCGAACGGATGATCAGGGCCTGGGCGCCCGCCACCGCCTCGAGGAGCTGCTCGGGGGTGAGGTCGAGCATCACGTCGACCTGGTGGCCGGCCTGGCGCAGGCGGTCCAGCCCGCCGTCGGCGATCGGTTCGGTTACCAGGATGCGGGCCATGGGTTCATCCTGGCCGCTGGGCGCGACCGCCCGCCAACCCGTTGCCGGCGGAGCCGGCCCTCAGCCGCCCGACAGCTTGAAGGTCACGAAGAAGGCCAGCAGCGGGATGGTGATCAACACCACCGCGGCCACCAGCACCGGAATCAGGATCGAGCGCATCGACCGGGTGATCTCGTCGTCGCGGTCGCCCAGCACCTCGGCGGCCGAGGCCAGCCCCAGGATCTCCCGGGCTCGACGGTCGTCGTCGGCCAGCACCGCCACCCCGAACCGTGCCCCGTCATGGGTGACCTGGCTGTCGATCCCCTCGGTGGCCAGCTCCAGCGAGGCCGGCTCGGTCTCCACGTCCGCGCCCACCCCACGTTCGACCAGGGTGGCGGCCGCCAGGCGCGCCTCGGACTCGGTGGCGTACCACTGCAACACGTTCATGCCGTCGGCGGTCGGTTGTGGCTCCATGAGGTCCCTGCGCGGTGTGCGCTTGGCACCGAATCGACGTCGATTCGGCGCCTAGCGGTCAGAGGTTGTGGATGGCTACCGGTTCAATCGGCTCGGCCAGCTCGAAGTCGAACACTTTGGAGTAAAAGTACAGCTCGGCCTCCAGCGCCCGCTTGATGGTGGCGGCCTGGCGGAACCCGTGCTGCTCCCCTTCGAAGGCCAGGTAGGCGACCGGCAGGCCCTTGCTCGCGCACCGCGTCCACGATCATCTCGGACTGGGCCGGGGGCACGATCTCGTCCTCCAGCCCTTGCAGCACCAGCAGCGGGCAGTCGAAGCCGTCGACGTGGTGGATGGGCGAGCGCTCGCGGTAGCGGTCGGCCTCGGCCGGGAACGGACCGACCAGGGAGTCGAGGTAGCGGGACTCGAACTTGTGGGTGTCGCGGGCCAGGGCCTCCAGGTCGGCCACCCCGTACAGGCTGGTGCCGGCCTGGAACTCGTCGCGAAAGGCCAGGGCGGCCAGGGTGGTGTAGCCACCGGCACTGCCCCCCCGGATGGCCCGGCGCTGGGGATCGACCAGCCCGGCGTCGGCCAGGTGGCGGGCCACGGCCACGCAGTCGTCCACGTCGGCCACCCCCCATTGCCCGGCCAGGGCCTGGCGGTACGCTCGCCCGTAGCCTGAGCTGCCCCGGTAGTTGACGTCGACCACGGCGAAGCCCCGAGACGTCCAGTACTGGATGCTCAGGCTCAGCTGGGGTCGTGCCGCCGAAGTGGGTCCGCCGTGGCTGAGGACGAGCAGGGGTGGCGCCGACCCCTCCGGGCCGCGGGCCTGGGGGTGGGTGGGCGCGTAGAACACGGCGTGGGTCTGGGTCCCGTCCTCGAGCTCGACGCTCAGCGACCGGGGCTCGGCGAACCACTCGGGGCCGAGGCCGAGCGGCCGCCCGGGCCGGATGACCCCGATGGTGGCCTCGCCGTGGGCCGGGAGGTCGGCCACCGCCACCACCGTCTCGCGTGTGGCTGAGCCACCGAGGAAGACCAGACCGTGGCCGTAGGGGCGCAGCGAGGCCAGCGCCACGAACTCGGCGTCCAGATCCACCAGCACGTCAGCCTGGCCGGTCGGGTCGGACGCAGCCGGCGTGACGACAGCCAGGTGATCGAGGCCGTCCGCGGCGTAGGCGATGGCCACCCGACCGTCGGCCAGGATGGCGTAGCGGGATTGTCCGAACACCCAGTGGGGCACCCCGATCTCGGCGTCGAGGGGTGCGACGGACGACACGACCCCGTCGGTGCCGATCCGATACAGGTTCCACCAGTTCGAACGGTCGGAGAGGAACCACAGCGATCCGTCGGTGTGCCACTCGGGCTGGGTCACCGACTCGTCCCGGCTCCCGGCCAGCACCGTGGGGCCCGACAGCCGACAACCGTCGCCGTCAGCCACCAGGTCGGCCACCACCAGCTCGGTGCCGTCCCAGGGCATGTCGGGGTGGTTCCACTGGATCCAGCACAGGCGTCCCCCGTCGGGGCTCACCCGCGGCGCGGCCACGAAGTCGGGACCCGCGACCAGCACGAGGGGCTCGCCGGCGTCCCCGACGGCTCGGCCTCGATGGCCACGATCTCGTTGCGGGCCTCGGCCGCTCCCACCTCGTGGCGCTCGCGCACGCAGATGACCCAGTGCCCGTCGGCGCTGAGCACGCCGTCGGCGTAGCGGTCGCCCTGGGGCTGGGCCGGCTCGGGCGTCAGCAGCCACCGGGGCCAGGAAGGTACCGGGCTCGGTGTCGGGCTCGAGGCGGTAGAGCCGCTGGTCGGCCCAGTTGGCGAAGAAGAGGGTGTCGTCGTGGAGCCACCAGGCCCCACCGCCGTACTCGTGGACGCGGGTGCGCGCCGAGTAGCCCTCGGGCAGCACGTCGACGTCGCGACCGCCGGGAGTGTGGCGCACGACCATCACCCGGCCCCCCTCCTGGGGGCGCAGCTCCGACCACCAGATGTCGTCCTCGCCCGCCACCACCTCACCCAGGCTGACGGCGGCTTCCACCACCAGTTCGGCGGTGATGGCCGACGACCAGCTGCCGTACTCGCTCGTGGTCACGATCAGACGGCCTGGGCCAGCAGGTCGCCGATGCGGTTGACGCCCTCGACCAGGTCGTCGTCCCCCAGGGCGAAGGACATGCGGGCGTAGCCGGGGGCACCGAAGGCCTCGCCGGGAACGATGGCCACGTTGGCCAGGTCGAGCAGGACGCTCGGCCAGCTCGGTGGTGGTGGTCGGCCGCTGGCCCTTGATGTCGCGACCCAGCACCGCTTCGAAGGAGGGGAAGGCGTAGAAGGCGCCCTCGGGTTCGACGCAGGTGACGCCCGGGATCTCGTTGAGCATGCGGTGGATGGTGCGCCGTCGTCGGTCGAAGGCGGCGCGCATCTCGCCCACCGCCACCGAGATCACCGGCCACCGCGGCCAGCGCGGCTCGCTGGGAGACGTTGGCCACGTTGGAGGTGCTGTGGGACTGCAGGTTGGTGGCGGCGGCGATGAGGTCGGGCGGGCCGATCATCCAGCCCACGCGCCATCCGGTCATGGCGTAGGTCTTGGCCACGCCGTTGAGCACCACGCACCGGTCGGCCAGCTCGGGGACCAGGGCCGGCATCGACGAGAACTCGTGGTCGCCGTAGATCGAGGTGCTCGTAGATCTCGTCGGTGATCACCCAGATGCCGTGGGCGACGGCCCACTCGCCGATGGCGCGCACCTCCGCCACCGGGTAGACGGCGCCGGTCGGGTTGGAGGGCGACACGAAGATGAGGGCCTTGGTGGCAGGCGTGCGGGCCGCCTCGAGCTGGTCGACGGTGACCCGGAACCCGCTGGCCGCGTCGGTGGGCACGACCACCGACACGCCGCCCGCCAGGGCCACCGGCTCGGGGTAGGTGGTCCAGTAGGGCGCCGGGCAGCAAGACCTCGTCGCCGGGGTTCAGCAGCGACTCGAAGGTGTTGTAGACCGCGTGCTTGCCCCCGTTGGTGACCAGCACCTGGCCCGGCAGCACCTCGAGGCCCGAGTCGCGCAGGGTCTTGGCCGCGATGGCCTCCTTCAGCTCGGGTAGGCCGCCGGCCGGCGAGTAGTGGTGGTTGCGGGGATCCCGGCAGGCGGCCACGGCCGCTTCCACGATGTGGTCAGGGGTCGGGAAGTCGGGCTCGCCCGCTCCGAACCCGATGACCGGCTCGCCGGCGGCCTGCAGGGCCTTGGCCCGGGCGTCGACGGCCAGGGTGGCCGATTCGGTGATGGCGCCCACGCGGCGGGAGATTCGATCGGCTGACATGGCCTCGACGCTAGCGGGAATGGATTTCGCCCCAGTACGGATTCGGCCGCGATAGTGGCCCCGATGACCGACGACGCTGCCCGCCATCTCGATCCCCGCCAGCCTGCGACCGGCCGACGGCCGGTTCGGCTGCGGACCCTCCAAGATCCGTCCCGAGGCGGTGAACGCCCTGGCCAGCGTGGCCACCAGCTACCTGGGCACCAGCCACCGCCAGGCCGGCGTCCGCTTCACGGTGGCACAGCTGCGCAACGGCCTGGCCGAGCTGCTGGGGCTGCCCGACGGCTACGAGGTGGTGCTGGGCAACGGGGGCACCACGACCTTCTGGGACGTGGCCACCTTCGGCCTGATCGACCAGCGCAGCCAGCACCTCAGCTTCGGCGAGTTCTCGTCGAAGTTCGCGGCTGCGGCCGCTGCCGCCCCGCACCTGGGCCAGCCCGATGGTGATCGAATCGGCGCCGGGCACCCACCCCGAGGCCGAGGCGGCCGAGGGCATCGACGCCTACGCCCTGACCCACAACGAGACCTCCACCGGCGTGGCCACGCGAGCCGCGTCCGTCCCGACGGGCATCGACCCGGGCGCGCTGGTCGCTGGTCGACGCCACCTCGGCCGCGGGCGGGCTGCGCTTCGATCCCACCCAGGTGGACGCCTACTACTTCGCGCCCGCAGAAGTGCCTGGCCTCCGACGGCGGGCTGTGGCTGGCGGCGCTGTCGCCGGCGGCGTGCGAGCGGATCGAGCGGCTCGCCGCCTCGGACCGGTGGGTCCCGGCATCGCTCGACCTGGCCGTCGCCCTGGAGAACTCGCGCAAGGACCAGACCTACAACACGCCCGCGCTGGCCACGCTGTTCCTGGCCGTGCAACAGGTCGAGTGGATCAACCAGCAACGGCGGCCTGGAGTGGGCGGCGTCGCGGTCGGACCAGTCGGCGGCGACCATGTACTCGTGGGCCGAGGCGTCGGACTACGCCACCCCGTTCGTGGCCGACCCGGCCGACCGCAGCCATGTGGTGGCCACCATCGACCTCGACGACTCGGTCGACGCGCTGGTGGTGTCGAAGGTGCTGCGGGCCAACGGCATCGTCGACACCGAGTCCTACCGCAAGCTCGGCCGCAACCAGCTGCGCATCGCGCTGTTCCCGGCCATCGACCCGGCCGACGTCGAGGCGCTGACCCGCTGCATCGACCACGTCGTGGGTGCCGCTGAGCCCGATCGCAGGCAGACTGAGCGGCGCCAACCACCGACGCCACATCGGAGCCAGCCGGCGCCATGCCGTCATTCAGCTGAGGTCCGAGCATCGTTGACCGGGCCGGGAGGCACCGTTCGAGGTGACCACGGAGAACGTGGACGGCAGGACATGAAGGTGTACGCCCAGCGGTTCGAGAACCTGCGGGCGATCGCCCAGATCGCCGCCGCCCGCACTGACGACGAACCGTTCATCGTCTACGGCGAGACGCCGCATCAGCTTCGCCGAGTTCTTCGGCCTGGCCAACGCCGCCTCCGCCGCTCTGGCCGAGGGTGTGGGGGTGGGCTCACGGCGACCGGGTGGCGGTGCTGTCGGCCAACAACCCGGCTGGTGCGTGTCGTTCTGGGCCACGGTCGACCTGGGCGCCATCCTGGTCGGGCTGAACGGCTGGTGGAAGACCGACGAGATCCTCTACGGCCTGCGCGACAGCGGGTCCAAGGTGCTGGTGGCGGACCGGGGCCGCTTCCAGCCGCATCGCCGACCAGCTCGACGACCTCCCCGACCTCGAGGCGGTGTACCTGTCGATGCCGATCCGGCCGACTTCGGGGGCGGCCCGCGACTGCACCGCTTCGACGAGCTGACCGCCGACACCGGCGGCGGACTTCCCGACCACCCCCATCGACGAAGCCGACCCGGCGGTCATCTTCTACACCAGCGGCACGACGGGGCGTCCCAAGGGCGCCATCTCCACCCACCGCAACATGGTCGCCAACCTGCAGAACACGCTGTTCAACAGCGTGGCCGTGAGCATCGCCTTCCCCGAGAGCGGCAATCGCCACCGACTCGGCCACCCGCAACACCTCGCTGTTGACCTCGCCGTTGTTCCACGTGTCGGGCTGCCACTCGAGCCTGGTGGTCGGGACCCTGGCCGGCATCAAGTTGGTGATCCCCGAGGGCCGGTTCGAACCCGACAAGGCCCTGCAGCTCATCCAGGACCACGACGTGACCATCTGGGCCACCGTGCCCACCATGGTGTGGCGGGTGTGCGAGCACCCCGGCCGCCACGACTACGACACCTCGTCGGTGACCACGGTGGCGTTCGGGGGTTCGCCCTCGGCGGACGAGTTGCAGCGGATGATCCGCGAGACGTTCCCGAACGTGCACAGCACCAGCAACGCCTATGGGCTGACCGAGACCAGCTCGGTGGCCACCGTCATCAGCGGCGCCGACGCGCTGGCCAGGCCCACGTCGGTGGGTCCCCCGGTGCCGGTGGTCGACATCCGCATCGCGGACGCCTCCGGTCAGGTGGTCGCCCCGGGTGGCACCGGCGAGATCCTCATCCGCGGGCCGATCGTGATGCCGGGCTACTGGGGCAAGCCCGAGGCCACCGCCGAGACCATCGTCGACGGTTGGCTGCACACCGGCGACATCGGCCACCTCGACGAGGACGGCTACCTGTACGTCACCGATCGGGCCAAGGACATGATCATCCGGGGCGGCGAGAACGTGTACTGCGTCGAGATCGAGGAGCGGCTGGTGGAGCACCCGGCGGTGGCCGACGCGGCGGTGATCGGCGTCCCCGATCCCGAGCTGGGCGAGGAGGTCAAGGCGGTGGTGCAGGTGGCGCCCGGTGCCACCTTGACCGAGGACGAGGTGCGGGCCTGGGTGGCCGAGACCCTGGCCAACTTCAAGGTGCCCACCTATGTGGAGCTCACAGATGAGAAGCTTCCCCGCAACGCCTCCGGCAAGCTGCTCAAGAACGTGCTGCGCGGCCAGGGCGAGGTGAGCTTCTCGGAGACCATGTGAACCCATCGACGGCGCCGGCTCGGCCCACCCACCGGCTGCGACCCTCCACCGTCCTTCTGGCGGCGGCGGGACTGGTCACCGCCGCCTGGCTGGTCATCGTGTTGGTCTGGCATGCCGCGCCCGTTCAGCCTGACCTTCGACGACGCCTTCTACTACTTCGGGATCGCCCGCAACGTGGCCCACGGGCATGGGTCCACCTTCGACGGGCTCGACCTCACCAACGGTTATCACCCGCTGTGGATGCTGCTGGCGGCGGGGGTCTACCGGTTGGGAGTGGACGGGACCGCCGCGGTGCGGGTGCTGCTGGGGTTCCAGGTGCTCTGCTATGGCGGTGCGCTGGCTCTAGTGGCTCGGACCGCCGGGCGGGCCATCGGGAACTGGGACCGCATTCGGGCCCGGCGGTCCGACGACGGCGATCGTGTCGGCCACCTGGTGCACGGCCATCGTGGCGGTGGCGTTGGTGGCGGTGTCGGCCAACCCGTTCGTGGTCAAGGCCATCGTGAACGGGATGGAGTCGGGCGTGCTGGTCGTGTTCGATGCCGCCCTGCTGGCCATCGGGGCCGCCAGGAGGGGCCGGTTCCTGTTCGTCGGATCGGCACGGGAGCGATGGCTCATCGGTCTGCTGCTGGCCTTCACCCTGCTGGCCCGAACCGACGCGGTGCTCCTGCTGGCGGTGCTGGGTCTGTGGACGCTGGCCGAGGGTCGGCGGTCTCCCCGCCAGGCCGTCGGCCCCCTGGTCGAGTTGTTCGCCCTACCGGCGGTGACCCTGGTGGGCTACCTGATCTCGAATCGGGTCTGGTTCGGGCTGTGGGAGCAGGTCAGCGGGCTGACCAAGCGGGCGCCACTGACAGCCGGCCGGGTCGGGGTGCTCGGGTTGGTGGCCGTCGTAGCCGCGCTGGTGGCGCGGTGGGGGTTCAGGCGCAGCCGGGAGAAGGTCCGTCGGTCGCGGTTCGGTCGGGTGGCCGATTTCACCGCCTCGACCGCCTGGTTCGCGGCGTTCGCCATGTTGGTGGTGGCCTACTACCAGGTTCTCCAGGCCCAGCAGTGGCTCTGGTACTACTGCCCGGTCGTGGTCTATCTGATCTTCGTGCTGGTGCTGGTGGTGGCCGATTTCGTGGAGGGGGCGGTGCTGGAGGCGCCCGCCGACGCGAGCCCGGCGCGAGCGGTGCTCACGGTGAGTGCCATCCTGTTGCTGCCGCTGGTGGCCGCCGGGGTCTACGAGGGCCGACAGATGGCGGATCCGCACGGGTATTCGATCGCCATCGCCGATCGTGACGCCGGCCAGTGGATCGACGGCGAACACTGCCGAAGGGAACGGTGCTGGCCTCGTGGGACGCTGGGGTGATCGGCTACTACTCGGGGCGTCATGTCATCAATCTGGATGGCGTGGCCAATTCGTACGCCTACTACCAGGCGGCGCGAGATGGTCGGGTAGGGAAGTTCCTGACGGACCGGGGCGTCGCGGGTCTGGTGAACCTGGGTACGCCACTGCGGGGTCAGGACCCGAGCGTGGCCGCCTTCGTGCGGTCCACGCTGGGTGCGACGGCGGCATCGCAGTTGAGGCTGGCCCGGGTGTGGCCGTTCACCTATTCGGGCTCGACCGACGGGATCGGCGGGCTCGGCTTCGGGGGCACGGCGCCTGGCGGTGTTCCTGTATCTGCTGAACCCGACAGCTGGCGGGCCCGGTCACTAGCGGCGGCTCGGCGCGCCCCCGCCCGCCACCGCCTGACTGATGCCCTGGCGCGGCCGCTTGGCAGCGATTCGACGTCGATTCGTTGCCTAGCGGCCGGCTGAGCGACTGGGGGTGATCGCCGGTCGTCGGGTTGGGCGCCGGGGTGTCACACCCCCAGCCAAGCTGGTGACCCCACTCGGCCATCGCAGCGCCCTCACCCTCACCTCTCCCGCACTCGACGCGAGGCCGCCCACATGTCACTCGAATCCGCCGTCTCACCCGAATCCGCCCCCTCCGCCCCCGCCGCCCCTGACCCCGGCCCCTCGTCTCGTGATGAACCCCTCGCCACCCTCGTCATGCGAGCCGCATCCGGGCTCTCCAGCGCTGGCCGCCGCCTACGCCATCGCCAGCGCGACGCCCTGCTGACCCAGCTCTGCGACCTCGACCAGCAATTGCTGGTCACCCATCAGCGTCGGGTGGCCCTGCTCGCCGAGCTCGATGAGATCCGCGACGAGCTCTGGCCCCGCCTGGACCACCACCACGCCCGCCGCCCGACCGGCGACGGCCGTCCCCACGTCAGACCCCTGCCCACCGAGCACCAGTACCTCTGGGGCCGCCGCCTCCGCTCCTCCTGTCTCGCCATCCTCCGACGACACGGGCGGCTCACGCTGCCCGACCTCCACTCCCTCCTGCACCTCTACGGCTACGGCGTGGCCAGCAACGCCCCGGTGAAAGCCCTGGCCGACGCCATGGGCTACGAGGTGGACAAGGGCCACGCCCGGCGCGTCGAACGAGGCGTCTACGAAGTGCGCGCCGACTTCCGAACGCGCCCCGGCCGTCTCGGTGACCCGGCGAGCCTCGGCCCCGAGCCGGTCTCCGACTGGACCGGCGGGGCTGGGGCCACGATCGTCGACGACCCGATCCGTGTAGATCCACTCACCTGGTGGCCCGAACGCGACCGGGACGAACCAGAGCCCGAACGGGTCGCCCGATCAGACCTTGGCGGCGCGGAAGCCAGCGTCGAGATCGGCGATGATGTCCTCGATCGACTCCAGCCCGACCGACAAGCGCACCAGACCCGGCTCGACGCCGGTGGCGGTCTGCTCGACCTCGGTCAGCTGGGAATGGGTGGTCGAGGCCGGGTGGATCACCAGGCTGCGGACATCTCCGATGTTGGCCACATGGCTGTGCAACGAGAGCCCCTCGACGAATCGCTTGCCCGCGTCCAGGCCACCCTTGATGATGAACGCCGGCACCGACCCCGCTCCCCGACCTGCGCTGTAGCGCTGCGCCCGCTCGTACCAGGGCGAGCCGGGCAGGCCGGCGTACTGCACCGACTCCACCTGGTCATGCGCCTCGAGGTACTCGGCCACGGCTTGGGCGTTGGCCACGTGACGCTCCATCCGCAGGCTGAGCGTCTCCAGACCCTGCAGGAACAGGAACGAGTTGAGCGGCGCCACCGAGGCACCGATGTCGCGCAGCAGCTGCACCCGAGCCTTGATGATGTAAGAACCCGGTCCCAGCGCAGGCCAGAAGGCCAGGCCGTGGTAGCTCGGATCCGGCTCCACGAACTGCGGGAAGCGGTCGCCCGCGCTGTAGTCGAACGATCCACCGTCGACGATGAGTCCCCCGATGGAGTTGCCGTGCCCACCGATGAACTTGGTGGCCGAGTGCACGACGATGTCAGCCCCCCACTCCAGCGGGCGGATCAGGTAGGGACTGGCCACCGTGTTGTCCACCATCAACGGCACCCCCACCTCGTGCGCCACGCCCGACACGCCCTCGAGGTCGAGCACGTCGTTGCGCGGGTTGCCGATGGTCTCGCCGAAGAAGACCTTGGTCTCCGGCCGCACCGCGGCCCGCCAGGCGTCGAGGTCGTCGGGGTCATCGATGAAGGTGGTCTCGATGCCCAGCTTGGGCATCGTGTAGTGGAGCAGGTTGTAGGTGCCGCCATACAAGGCGGCAGAGGCCACGATGTGGCTGCCCGCCTCGGCCAGGTTGAGGATGGCCAAGGTCGTTGCCGCCTGCCCACTGCTCACGGCCAACGCCCCGGGGATGCCCACGGCAGTCTCGGTGCCGCCCTCGAGCGCGGACACCCGTCCCTCGAGCACCGCCTGGGTCGGGTTCATGATGCGGGTGTAGATGTTGCCGATCTCCGCCAGCGCGAACAGGTTGGCCGCATGATCGGTATCGCGGAAGACGTACGCAGTCGTCTGGTAGATCGGGACAGCCCGCGCTCCCGTCGCCGAGTCCGGCTCCTGCCCAGCATGGATCTGGCGCGTCTCGAAACCCCACTCGGCCATCGTCGTCTCTCCCCTGTCCTCGCGCCGAAGGGTGCCGGCGCCAACCGGGCCAGCCTATGGCGACAAATGTTGACCTGTCTAGTCGGAATTAGGCAGGCGGCCCGTCCAACTCAGCCCTGGCCGCCGGAGGCGTCCTGCACCCGGGTCTTGCCCGCCGAGATCCACGGCATCATGGCCCGAAGCTCGGCACCGACCTGCTCGATCTGGTGGTCGTGGCCGGCCTTCTCGAGGGCGGTGAAGTTGGGCCGGCCGGCCTCGGACTCGGCGATCCACTCCTCGGCGAACTTGCCCGACTGGATCTCGTCGAGGATCGTGCGCATCTCGGCGCGCACCGCATCGTTGATGACCCGAGGACCCCGCGTCAGATCCCCGTATTCGGCCGTGTCGGAGATCGAGTAGCGCATGCCCGAGATGCCCTGCTCGTACATGAGGTCGACGATCAGCTTCAGCTCGTGCAGGCACTCGAAGTACGCCGACTCGGGCTGGTAGCCGGCGTTCACCAGGGTCTCGAACCCGGCTTGGACCAAGGCGGTGAGCCCACCGCAGAGCACCACCTGCTCGCCGAACAGGTCGGTCTCGGTCTCCTCCTCGAAGGTGGTCTCGAGCACCCCGGCCCGAGTGCCACCGATGGCATCGGCATAGGCCAGAGCCAGGTCGCGGGCCTTGCCCGTGGCGTCCTGGGCCACGGCGATGAGACAGGGTGTGCCGCCACCCTCGTCATAGGTGCGCCGCACCAGATGACCTGGTCCTTTGGGGGCCACCATGGCCACGTCCACGCCCGCCGGGGCCACGATGCGCCCGAAGCGGACGTTGAAGCCGTGGGCGAAGAACAGCGCATCGCCGTCGGACAGGTTGTCGGCGATGGCCGACTCGTAGATCGCCTTCTGCTCGGTGTCGGGCGCCAGCACCATGATGATGTCGGCCTCGGCCGTGGCGTCGGCGATCGAGCGAACCACCAGCCCGGCCGACTCGGCCTTGGCGGCCGAGCCCGATCCCTCCCGCAGTCCCACCCGCACGTCGACACCCGAGTCCTTCAGGTTCAGTGCGTGGGCGTGGCCCTGAGAGCCGTAGCCGATGATCGCCACCTTGCGGTCGGCGATCAGGGAGCGATCTGCATCGCGTTCGTAATAGACGTTTGCCACGGGGATCTCCTGGATCGGATGGGATGCGGAACGCTCAGCGGGCCAGCTTGGCCAGGGCCACCCGGCCGGTGCGCTGCAGCGCCACGATGCCGTAGGGCCTCAGCAGTTGCTCGAAATCGTTCACCTTCTCGGGTGAGCCGTCGAGGCAGACGGTCAACTGATCGGAGCCGACGCCGAGAATACGGCCCTCGAACACCCCGACCAATTCGATGACCTGGCCCCGCAGCTCGGCCGACGCGGCCACGGTGGCCAGCAGCAGCTCGCGCTGCACGGACTCGCCCGCGGCCAACTCGGTGATCTCCACCACGTTGACCAGCTTGTCGAGCTGCTTGACCACCTGGTCGAGCACCTCGGGCTCGACGTCGACCACCACCGTGATGCGGCTGAAACGATCGTCGTCGGTAGGGGCGACGGCCAGCGAGAAGATGTTGAAGCCACGGCGGGCGAACAGGCCGGCCACCCGCGACAGCACCCCAGGTCGGTTCTCGACCAGCACGGTGAGGGTGTGATGGGTGGGCGGCAAGCCGTTCGGGCTCATCGGCCGCCCTGTCCCTGGCTCGGATCGACCACGATCTGGTCGTTGGTCGTCCCCGACGCCACCATCGGGTACACCTTCTCGCGCGAATCGGTGCGGAAGTCGATGACCACCGGCCGGTCATCGATCTGGTTGGCCTTCTCGATGGCGGGCTGCACCTCCTCGGGCGACTCCACCCGCATGCCGATGCAGCCCATGGATTCGGCCCACATCTTGTAGTCCGGCAGATCCGGCGACAGGTACACCTCGGAGTAGCGCTCCTCGTAGAACATCTCCTGCCACTGGCGGACCATGCCCAGGTAGGCGTTGTTCAAGATGGCCACCTTGACCGGGATCCGCTCGCTGGCCGCGGTGACCAGCTCCTGCGCCGTCATCTGGAAGCAGCCGTCGCCGTCGACGGCCCAGACCATGCGATCGGGTCGGCCCACCTTGGCCCCGATGGCGGCGGGCACGCAGAACCCCATGGTGCCCAGGCCTCCCGAGTTCACCCAGGTGTAGGGGTGGTTGAACTTCCAGTGCTGGCTGGTCCACATCTGGTGCTGGCCCACCCCCGAGGCCACGATGCAGTCATCGGGGGTGTTGTCCCGCAGGGTCTCCAGCACGAACTGGGGCTTGAGGGCATCGCCCGGCTCGGACTGCTGGTAGGTCAGGGGGTAGGTCTCACGCCAGCCGCTCAGGCGCGACTTCCAGGCCGAGCGGTCGGGCTGGTCGAGCCCTTCGAACGAGGTGGATCCGCCCAGATCGCGCACGGCGGTGATCATCTCCTCGATCACCAGGCGGCAGTCCCCCACGATGCCCACGTCGGGACGGCGCACCTTGCCGATCTCAGCCGGGTCGACGTCCACGTGGATGACCTTGGCCTCGGGGGCGAAGCCGTCGAGCTTGCCGGTGACCCGGTCGTCGAAGCGGCTGCCCAGGGCGATCAGCAGGTCGGACTGCTGCATGGAGGTGACCGCGGTGTAGTTGCCGTGCATGCCGGGCATGCCCAGGGCCAGCGGGTGATCGTCGGGGAAGGCGCCACGGGCCATGAGGGTGGTGACCACGTGGATGTCGCACAGCTCGGCCAACTCGCGCAGGGCCTCGGCCGCCCGGGCCTTCAGGATGCCCCCGCCGGCATAGATGACGGGGCGATGCGAGGCCAGGATCAGCTCGGCGGCCTGGCGCACCAGGGCCGGATCGCCGTAGGTCACCGGGTGGTAGCCGGGCAGGTCGACCGATTCCGGCCAGTACCACTGCATGGCCGAGCGGGGGTTCTTGGGATCGACGATGTCCTTGGGCACGTCCACCAGCACCGGGCCGGGCCGGCCGGTGGTGGCGATGTGGAAAGCCTCGCGGATGACCCGGGGGATGTCCTGGGCCTCGGTGACCAGGAAGTTGTGCTTGGTGATGCCCTGGGTGATGCCGGTGATGTCGGCTTCCTGGAAGGCGTCGGTGCCCAGCGACGAGGTCGCCACCTGGCCCGTGATGACCACCATCGGGACCGAGTCCATGTAGGCGTCGCAGATGGGCGTGACGATGTTGGTGGCGCCGGGCCCGCTGGTCACCATGGCCACGCCGGGGCGGCCGGTGGCGTGGGCGAACCCCTCGGCCATGTGTCCGGCCCCCTGCTCGTGGCGCACCAGCACGTGGCGGATGGGCGAGTCGATGATCGGGTCGTACACCGGAAGGATGGCGCCGCCAGGGAGGCCGAAGATCGTCTCGACCCCCTCCATCTCCAGGCTCTTGATCAGGGCTTGACCACCGTCGAGGTTCATCGTGGGTTCCTTGGATCGTTCAGGGTTCGTTCTGGGCGTCAGGTCGGGTCGGGCCGGGAAAAGCAAACGACCTCCCGCTGGGGAGGCCGAGGGCGCACGCAGCGAAACAGGCGGCGTGCGCTACGAGAGTACGAGAATCCGCGTCGAGGTGCTCATGGAGCCATCATCTTCGCACGAAGCTCACGTCGGGGCAACCTCACAGCATGCGGTGGGCCCGCATGTAGTCGAGGAGGTCGTCGTAGCGCCCGCCCTCGTTGGCGAACTGGGCGAAGTTCTTGGCGGTGGCGAACCAGGCCCCGGTGCTCGGCTTCACCTCCGCCAGCGCGCCGAGCAGGTCAGCCATGGCGATGGGCCGGGCCCGACCTGTCGCCATCGAGTCCTCCATGGCGCCCTGCGCCGCGCTCTCGCACAACAGGGCCAGATCCGCTCCCGAATACTGGTCGGTCCGACCGGCCAGCCAGTCCAGGTCGATATCGGGGGCGACCGGACGATCGCGCAGGTGGAAGGCCAGCACGGCAAGTCGGGCCCGAGCGTCGGGCGGCAGCACCAGGAGCACCCGATCGAACCGTCCGGGGCGCCGCAGGGCCGGATCCACGTCCCACGGCTGGTTGGTGGCTCCCACCACGAACACGCCCTCGTTGTCGCTGTTCATCCCGTCCATCTCGGTCAGCAGCTGCACGACCACGTTGCGGGCAGACGACTGACCGAGGTTGGACCGCTTCATCCCCAGCGCGTCCACCTCGTCGAGGAAGAGCACGCACGGCGCGTGGCGGCGGGCGTTGTCGAACACGGCGTGCAGCTTCTGCTCGCTCTGCCCGAGGTACATGTCGAGGATCTCGTGCAGCCCGATGGAGGCGAACTGTGCCCCCAGCTCGCCTGCGATGGCGCGGGCCAAGAAGGTCTTCCCGCAACCGGGGGGGCCGTACAGGAGCATGCCGCCTCGGAGCGAGGTGCGGTACATCTCCCGCAGCTCCGGGTTCTGCATCGGCCCGAGGAAGCTGGTGCGCAACCGCCGCTTGACCTCGTCGAGCCCACCCACGTCGTCGAGCCGGATGGACGGCACCTCGATCTCGGTCAGCTCGGTTCCCTGCAGATCATCGCCGAACGAGACCCACAGCTGGGTCTCCCCGGGCAGATCGTCGTGGCTCCCGTCGGCGCGCCAGGCGACGGCCTCCGGTGGAGCATCGCGCTCCATCCCGGTGGGTGACACAGGCGGGGCCGCGGGTACCACCGGCCCAGGGGGCGAACCGGGGTCGGGGCCAAGGGCCACGGCCAACCGTCGGTACCGCTCGGCCAGGTCGGTTTGCCCCGTCCACCCGGCTGCCGACGCCGCCAGTTCCAGGGCCTCGAGCGAGTCGGGCTGGCTCTCGAGGACCCGCTGCGCATGGGACAGGGCGGCGGTCGTGTGGTCGGCTGAGGGCCGTTCCGGTTCGGCGGACTCGAGGTGGAGACGGGCCACGATCAGACGCAGCGACGAGTTGTCAGGCGAGCCGGAGAGGGCCGCTTCGAGCGCGGCCAGATGGTCGGCGTCAGTCATCGCCGGAGCGTAGTTCTGACGGGCACCCCGGGAACTCCGGGCTCAGCGCGTGCTGGTGACGGGCGCGGGTCCGAGGTTCGGCCGTGGGGCGCTCGTGCTGTGCGTCACGATGCTGACCACGATGGTCAACACCAGGACGATCAGGACCAGACCGAGCACGCCGCGCCCCTGCCGCGTCAACGGGAACCGGAACCGGAGACGGCGACTCCGTTCGTACTCCCGCAGCACCGACAGATGGGCCTCGCTCAGCCGGCGGCGACGGGCCATGACCCAGGTGATGGCCCCTCCCGCCCCGCCGGCGCCGATCATCGTCATGGTGGGCAGGTCACCGATCAACCCCACCCACAGCAGGACGAACGATCCGAGCAGGAGCAGGCTGAGGCCACCCGTCCAGAGATCCTTGGCCGTGATCGCCCCCAAGTTCCGCCGGGCCAGCTGACCGGAGGGAGCCTCCGCCAGCGATCGTTCGAAGAGCTCCATCCCTTCGCCGCGCCGACCTCGCATGTGGCCGAGCGCAAGTCCCAGGTTGTTCAGCAGCACGGCGTTGCCCGGATCGATGGCCAGCCCCCGTCGGAACCAGTCCTCGGCCTGCGCATAGTGCTTGCGGCGCAACGCCACCACTCCGGTCACGTTCATCGACTCGATCCAGTTGGGAGCCAGCTCGACGTGTCTTGGCCGCCGCCAATTCGGCCTCGTCCAGCACGCCGCAACGCTGGGCCACGTGGGACAACATGGCCCAGTTGGCCGCCACGTCGGGACCCATCCGGGTGGCTCGACGGGCTACGTCCAGGGCCTGTCTGGGATCGTGATCGACCAGGATGGAGGCCTCCAGGCGAACGGGAAGATCCCAGTTGGGTGCGGCCCCCCGGGCGGACTGAACGGCATCAAGTGACTCGCTGGCTCCGCTCCGCCCCGAGCAGGGCGCGGGCCAGCCGAACCAGGTCGCGCGCGTCCTGGGGGTTCTCGGCCACGCGGGCCGAGGCCAACCGACAGGCCTCGTCCCAACGTCGGAGGTCGAGCAGCGTCTCGATGCGAGCGACCTCACCAGAATCGGTCACCGCGTCAGGCCTGGGTGATGGCGCCCTTCTCGGCGCCCTGGGCCAGCCGGGCGTACTTGGCCAGCACCCCCGAGGTGTAGCGCGGCTCGGGCAGCTTCCACTCCGCCCTTCGCCGGGCCAGCTCCTCCGCCTCGACCAGCAGATCGATCGTGTGGCCGACCGTGTCGATGCTGATGCGGTCGCCGTCGCGCACGAAGGCGATGGGACCGCCGTCGACCGCCTCGGGCGCGACGTGACCGACGCAGAACCCGTGGGTCCCGCCCGAGAACCGCCCGTCGGTGATCAGGGCGGCGTCGCCGCCCCGCCCGGCACCCTTCATGGCCCCGGTCACCGCCAGCATCTCCCGCATCCCCGGCCCGCCCTTGGGGCCCTCGTAGCGGATGACCACGATGTCGCCGGCGTGGATCTGGCCGGCCAGGATGGCCTCCATGGCCCCGTCCTCGCCGTCGAACACCCGGGCCGGCCCCTCGAAGCGGTCGACGTCGATGCCCGCCACCTTCACCACCGACCCCTTGGGGGCCAGCGATCCGGTGAGGATGGCGATGCCACCCACCTGGTGGATGGGCCTGCTCAGCGGGTGCACCACGTCGCCGTCGGGCGCCGGCGGATCGAGTGCCTCGAGGTTCTCCGCCATGGTCTTGCCGGTCACCGTCAGGCAGTCGCCGTGGAGCAGACCGGCGTCGAGCAGCTCCTTGAGGACCACCGGCACCCCGCCGATGTGGTCCAGATCCGACATGTGGTACTTGCCGTGGGGCTTGGTGTCGGCCAGGTGCGGCACCCGCTTGGCCACGCGGTTGAAGTCGTCGAGCTCGAGGTCGACCCGGGCCTCGAAGGCGATGGCCAGCAGGTGCAGCACGGCGTTGGTCGACCCGCCCAGCGCCATGGTCACGGCGATGGCGTTCTCGAACGCCTGCTTGGTCATGATCTGGCGGGGCCGCAGCCCCAGCTCCAGCAGGTGCACCACCGCCCGACCGGACTCATAGGCGATGTCGTCGCGGCGCCGGTCGACCGCCGGGGCCGACGCCGAACCCGGCAGCGACATGCCCAGCGCCTCGCCGATCGACGCCATGGTGTTGGCGGTGAACATGCCGGCGCAGCTGCCCTCGGTCGGGCAGGCCTGGCGCTCGATCTCCCCCAGCTCCTCGTCGGTGATGGAACCCGCCGAGCGGGCCCCCACCGCCTCGAACACGCTGACCATGTCGAGGGCCACCCCGTTGCGCTGGCCGGGCAGGATCGACCCGCCGTAGACGAAGACCGACGGCACGTTGCACCGGGCCGAGGCCATCAACATGCCGGGCAGCGACTTGTCGCACCCGGCGAACGACACCAGGCCGTCGAGCCGCTCGGCGTGCATCATCGTCTCCACCGAGTCGGCGATGACCTCGCGACTGACCAGCGAGGCCCGCATGCCCTCGTGGCCCATGGAGATGCCGTCGCTCACGGCGATGGTGGTGAACTCGATGGGGAAGCCGCCGGCCGAACGCACGCCTTCCTTGGCCCGGCGGGCCAGCCGGTCGAGCGGCATGTTGCAGGGCGTGACCTCGTTCCACGACGAGGCCACCGCCACCTGGGGCTTGTCCCAGTCGTCGTCGGTCATCCCGATGGCCCGCAGCATGGCCCGGGCCGGAGCCCGTTCGTAGCCGTCGGTGACCTCCCAGGAGTTGAGCTTCGTGCCGTGGTCGCGCTGCTCATCGGTCATGGGTCAGAGGTTACGCTCGGGCGGCAATGGTCCACCACAGCGTTGCCCGGGCTGGCGACGACGGCGGGCCCATCGTGGTCGGCCACGACATCGTCAAGCAGTGGGGATCGACCACCGCCCTCGACGGCGCCACCTTCGAGGTGGGCCACGGCATCACCGGCCTGCTTGGGATCGAACGGGGCCGGCAAGACGACCCTGCTGGGCATGATGCTCGGCCTGCACCGTCCCAGCCGGGGTCAGCTGCGGGTCCTCGGACTCGACCCGGTGCGCGCCGGGGCCGAGGTCCGCGAACGGGTGGGCTATTCGCCCGAGCACCACACCCTCCCCCCCGACACCACGGCCCAGGACCTGGTCCGCCACATCGCCGAGGTGCACGGCCTGCCGCCCCGAGAGGCCACCGGGCGGGCCAGCGACGCTCTGTGGCAGGTGGGTCTGGGCGAGGAGCGGTTCCGGCCCATCGGCACCATGTCCACCGGCCAGCGCCAGCGGGTGAAGCTGGCCCAGGCCATCGCCCATGACCCGCACCTGGTGCTGCTCGACGAGCCCACCGACGGACTCGACCCGGTGCAGCGCGACGACATGCTCGCCCTCATCCGGCGGGTGGGCACCGAGTTCGGGATCGACATCATCCTGTCCTCGCACCTGCTCGAGGAGGTCGAGAGATTGTGCGACGACGCCATCATCCTCGGCGCCGGCCGGGTGGTGGCCGCCGGCGCCATCCGTGAGCTCACGGGGGCCGACCGGGGCCTGCTGGTGGAGGTGGACGAGCGTCCCGACGAACTGGCCGACGCCCTGGCCCGGCGGGGGCTGGCCGTCGAACGTGACGGCAACCGCCTGGTGATCACCGGGACGGCACCAGACAGCGACTCGCTCTACCCGCTGGTTCGCGATGCCCTGGTGGCCACCGGCTCGGGCCTGCGCCGGCTCACCAACCGCACGGTCAGCCTGGAGGACGTCTTCCTCGAGGTGGACCGGACCCCAGCCCAGGTCTCCGGCGCCCAGCCTCCCGACCCAATGAGCCCGGCCCCATGAGCAACGCCCAGATCTTCGATCGGGGCTACCGCCCCTACGACGGACCTCGCCTGGGGCTGCCCGGCGCGGTGCGCAGCCTCACCCGCCACAGCATCCAGCGGGCCCTCGGGCTCAAGCGCACGTTCTGGAACAAGATCCTGCCCTTCCTGGCCATCTTCCTGGCCTACATCCCGGCCATCGTGTTCGTCGGGATCGCCGCCTTCCTCAAGAGTCGGCTGAACCGATCGGGCGTGGACCTGGACCGGATCCTGCCCACCTACGGCCAGTACTACTCGTTCATCTGGGCCGCCATCACCGTGTTCGCCGCCTTCGTCGCCCCCGAGATGCTCTGCACCGACCGCCGCACGGGCATGCTGGGCCTGTACCTGGCCTCGCCCCTGCGCCGGGACTCCTATCTGGTGGCCAAGGCGGCGGCGGTGGGTGCCGTGCTGCTGCTGGTGTCGCTGGGACCACCCCTGTTCATGTTGTTGGCCCGCACCATCGCCGGCAGCGGCCCGGCCGACCTGCTGGCCTTCCTGGGCATCCTGTGGCGCGTCGTCGTGTCGGGGGTGGTGGTGGCGGCGCTGCCCGCCGCGCTGTCGTTGGCCCTGGCCAGCACCACCACCCGGCGCGCCGCGGCCTCGGCCGCCTTCGTGCTCATCGAGATCGGGTCGGTGGCCGTCACCCAGAGCCTGATCCTGGCCGGGAACACCGCCACCCTGTTCGTGGCCGACCTGGCCTACCTGCCCCTCGAGCTGGTGGTGCGCATCTACGGCGAGCCGGCCGGCGAGACCGTACCCAGCTCGGCGTCGGTGCCCACGGCCACACTGGCCGCGGGCTACGTGGTCATCACCGCCGCTTTGGTCTGGTTCGTGTGGTTCCGCTACCGCCGCATCCAGGTGACCCGGTGAGCCCGAACCCGTGAGCCCCGACCCGACACCGCAGCCCGCGACCGCCGACCCGATCCCGGAGCCCACCACCTGGCCCATCGAGGTGACGGGCGCCTCGAAGTGGTTCGGCCAGCTGGTGGCCGTGTCCGACGCCAGCTTCCGCATCGGCCCCGGCGTCACCGCCCTGCTCGGACCCAACGGGGCCGGCAAGTCGACCATGTTGCGCATGTTGTGCGGCCTGACCCGACCGTCTCGCGGCACGGTGCGCGTCCACGGCGGCGACCCCAATCGAGAGCGGGCGCTGGCCCGGCGCATCGGGCTGGTGCCCCAACAGGAGAGCGTGTTCGAGAAGATGTCGGCCTTCGAGTTCGTGCGGGTGGCGGCCGTGCTCCAGGGCCTCGACCACCCAGCCGACGCCGCTCGGCGGGCCCTGGGGGTGGTCGAGCTCGAGCCGGGCGATCCCCGCGCCACCTCCACCTACTCCAAGGGCATGCGCCAGCGGGTCAAGGTGGCCCAGGCCATCGTGCACGAGCCCGACGTGATCGTCCTGGACGAGCCATTGACCGGCCTCGACCCGCGCCAGCGCCTGTCCATGATCACGCTGTTCCAGCAGTTGGGGGTGGACGGCCGATGCGTGGTGGTGTCCAGCCACGTGCTCGACGAGGTCGAACGCTTCGGGTCCCGGGTGCTGGTCATGGTCCAGGGGCGCCTGGCCGCCGAGGGCGACTTCCGGGCCCTGCGGGACCTGATGGACGATCGCCCGCACCGGGTGCGCATCCGCAGCGACCGGCCCCGGACGGTGGCCACCGGGCTCATCGAGGCTGAGGCGGTGGTGGGCGTGGAGCTCGAAGTGGACGGTTCGATGATCGTGGAGACCACCCAGGTGGCCCGCTTCCGCCACGCCTTGGCCGGCGTGGCCCAGGCCGGCGACGCCCAGCTGTTCGAGGTCACCCCGCTCGACGACGACCTCGAAAGCGTCTTTCGCTACCTGGTGGGCCGATGACCGCCGCCACCCGATCCCGCCGCGATCCCCCGCCCCCGACGCCCGGCGCCCTGCGCCTGCTCTTCGGGCTCATGGTGCGGTCCCAGGTGACCCGAGCCCGGGTGATCGCGCTCGGTGCCCTGGGTCTGGTCGGGGTGCTGGTCGGGGTGGCCGTGGGCCAGGGCGACCACATCGACCGCGTCCTGCACGCGGCCAAGTTCGTGAACGACTTCGGCATCGCCCTGCTGGTTCCGGTGGCCAGCCTGGTCTTCGCCTCGGCCACCCTGGGCGACCCCAACGAGGACGGGACGCTGGTCTACCTGTGGCTGCGCCCGGTGGCCCGCTGGAAGATCGTGGCCGCGGCCGCCCTCTCGTCGTTGGCGGTCACGTGGCCCATCGTGACCATCCCGCTGGTGCTGGCCGCCGTGGCCGCCGGAGGGGGCGCGGATGTGGCCGCGGGCACCGTGGCCGGGGTCACGGTGGCCATGGTCGGCTACATCGGCCTGTTCGTGGCCCTGGGCCTGCGGGTCAAGCGGGCCCTCATCTGGGGCCTGCTCTACATCTTCATCTGGGAAGGGTTCGTGGCCACGGCCAACACCACCGCGGCCCGCCTGGCCGTGCGCTCCTACGGTCGTTCGACGCTGTCGTCCATCAGCGGCGCCGACCTGGGTCTGACCCAGATCGCCGCGCCCTGGCGGTGGGTGGTGCCCCTGGGGGTGGCCCTGGTGGCGCTGGCCTACGCCACCCGGCGCCTGACCCGCCAGGACATCGCCTGAGGCGGCGTGACCGACTCTGGCGCCCGTCGCCGCGTGTTCCGCGCCGACCCCCACGACCGCGAGATCCTGCGCCTGGCCGTGCCCGCCCTGGGCGCGCTGGTGGCCGAGCCGCTCTACATCCTGTGCGACACCGCGGTGGTCGGCCACCTGGGCACCGACCAGCTGGCAGGGCTGGCCGTGGCCAGCAACATCCTGCTGCTGCTCTACTCGATCTTCATCTTCCTGGCCTACGGGACCACCGCCGCGGTGGCCCGGCTGCTGGGCGCCGACCAGGAAGGCGAGGCCGCCCACCAGGCCGTGCAGGGCATGTGGCTGGCCCTGCTGGTCGGGCTGGGCCTGGTGGTGCTGGGCGCGGCCACCGCCCCCTGGCTGGTCTCGGCCCTGGGTGCCACCGGCGCGGTGGCGGCCAACGCGCTGGTGTACCTGCGCATCAGCCTGCTCGGCATCCCGGGCCAGCTGGTGGTGCTGGCCGGCACCGGCTACCTGCGGGGCCTCCAGGACACGCGCACCCCGCTGCTGGTGGCGCTGGCCTCGGCGTTGGGCAACCTGGTGCTCGAGCTCGTGCTCATCTACGGGTTCGGCTTCGGGATCGGCGCGTCGGCGCTGTCCACCGTCATGGCCCAGACGGCGGCGGCCGCGGTGTACGTCGTGGTGGGTCCGCCGGGCCGTGCGCCGGCACCGGATCGGACTGGGTCCCCACGGGCCGACCCTGCGCCGGCTGGCCGTGGTGGGCGGCGACCTGTTCGTCCGCACCCTGGCCCTGCGAGGCGCGCTGGTCGTGTCCACGGCGGTGGCCACCCGTCTGGGCACGGTGGCCCTGGCCGCCCATCAGATCGCCTTCCAGATCTGGAACCTGCTGGCCCTGGCCCTCGACGCCATCGCCATCGCCGGCCAGGCCCTGATCGGACGGTTCCTGGGCGCCCAAGACGTGGCCGCGGCGCGCCGGGCCGGGCGGCGCATGATCGAATGGGGGCTGGTGGCTGGGATCGGGTTCGGTCTGGTCACCTTCGCCCTGCGCCAGGAGCTGCCCACCATCTTCACCCGCGATCCCGCGGTGGTGGCCGTGACCGCGTTCGTGCTGGTGTTCGTGGCCGTCATGCAGCCGGTGAACGGGGTGGTGTTCGTGCTCGACGGCCTGCTCATCGGCGCCGGCGACCTGCGCTACCTGGCTGTGGCCATGCTGATCCCCAGCGCCCTGTTCGTGGCCCTGGCCGTCGGGGTGCTGCGACTCGGTCTGGGCATCGGCTGGCTGTGGACGGCCCTCATCGTGTTCATGGTGGCCCGCCTGGTCGGTCTGGCCTGGCGGTGGGTGGGAGGCGGGTGGGCTGTCACCGGTGCGGCCCGGGCGCCGGCCCACCGGCCACGAGTGCGTCCTAGAAGCGGGTGAGGCAGAAGGGTTGGTGCTCGGCCGCGAACAGCCGGTCGGCCCGGGTCGCCACCTGGTCGGATCGGGCCAGGATCCGGCCGGCCCGGGCCAGCGTGGTGGCCGAGATCCCGCCCAGGTAGAGCGAGCCCAGCTCGGCCACGTCCAACTGCAGGTCCGCGGACCGGTCGGTTCGCTCGACCTGGGCCGTGCCGGGTGACGCCGGCTCCGGGCTGACCAGTCGGTACCGCCCCTGCTGTTCGGGACGGAAGCGATCGGTGACCTCCAGGACGAGCTCGTCGGCGGAGCCGTAGGACCGCGCCGACAGGGCCGCGATCGGATCCAGGATGCGCACCCAGAGGAAGTCGGCCTGGGACCGCACCTGGTAGGCCCGCCAGTCGGCCAGGCGGAAGGCCAGGGCGTCGTCGAGCGGCGCGGCCTGGACCTCCAGCGCCTCGGTCAGGTCGAGGTCGAGCAGGTACCGCCACAGCACGGCTTCGGCATCAGGATCGGCAGCCACCACCTCGCCCACCTCGGTGATCCAGTGGCCGGCGGGGCCGTCCCGGCGCACCTTGTAGGTGGCATAGCCGCCTGGGCGGGGATCGTCGGCCGGCGGGTCGCACAGGACGGTGAAGTGCTCACCCCCGCCCACCCAGGTCTCGGTGGGACCGAAGATGGCGGGCCAGAACCCATCCGGGCGGGTCATGGCGCCGACCCGGACCGCCGCCGCCGCCTCGAAGCGCGCCGGCACCGTCACCCGCGCCTCATCGTCGTCGACCAGCGCCAGCGTCCATCCGGCGGGAACCGGATCGGCGAAGGCGGACCGGGCCCGCTCGATGCGCACCGACTGGTGGCGACTGGCCACCCCGTAGCCGAAGCGACGGTAGATCGTCGCCTCCGACGCGGTCAGCACCGCCACCGGACAGCCGGCTGCGGCCACGTCGTCGAGCTGGCGGGCCATCAGGGCAGACAGGATCCCCTGACGGCGATGGGTGGGTGCCACGCCCACCGCGGTGACCCCGGCCACCGCCGGGCGTTCGCCGCCGGGGAGCGTCAGGCGTTGGTCGTAGGAGCCGGTGACCCCCCGCAGCACCCCGTCGCCACCGAAGGCCCCGAGCATGCGGGGCCATTCGGTCGTGGACAGGGACTGGGCCCGCTGGTCGGGCGTCGAGCGCACCGAGAAGGCGACGTCGTCGAGACCGATGAAGGCATCGGCGTCATCGGGCTGGAGCGGGCGCAGGGTGAGATCCACCCCGCTGGTCTAGACCAGAGCGGGTCAGCTCTGGCAGTGGTTATTGAAGTAGGCCTGGATCTTGTCAGAGGCGGCCTTGACGTCGGAGCTGTCGATGTCGGACTCGGCCTTCTGGAGCGCCGACGGATCGGTCAGGCTGGCGCCCTTGATGTCCTGGGCGAACTTGGCGTAGGCGTCGCCCACCGTCTTGTACTGGCTCTTGAGGCTGCTGGGGATCTTGCCGCCCAGCGCGTCGTACTCGGCGTTGAGCTCGGACGTGTCCGTCTTGTTCCCGGTGACCGCCGCCTCTGCGGAGGTGAGCAGCTTGACGTAGGCCACGCCGGCCTGCGCGCAGTCGCTGGTGCTGAGCGCGCCTGCTATCCCCGAGCTCGACTTGTCGGAACCACCCCCAGAGCCGCCACCCGAGCCGCCACCCGACGACGTGGCCGCGGTGGTGGTGGTCGTCTTCTGGTCGCCGGCCGACACGCTGGTCTTCTTCGAGCTCGAACAGGCGGCGGCCATCGAGGCCACCAGCAGGCAGGCCACGAGCAGGCCGCTGACTCGCTTGAGTTCCATGGTTGTCTCTCCCTCGTAGCCGGCTGTCCCGGCCTCTTCACCGGCTGAGACCCTAGAGCAGGGGCTCGGGCGGACTGAGCATGGTGGTGACCTGACCAGGGGCCCACAGTTACGAGGACCCCAACCCTCGATCATCGACGCCGGCCGCGGCCGACCTTAGGGACAATGCGCCTGCAGGTACCGGTCGAGATCGTCGGCCGCATCGGTGACCGCCGGCTCGGTGACGGCGGTGACGGCCTGGTCGAGTTGGTCGGGTCGTTGCCCGGCATCGTCGAGGGCTCGTGCCGCGGTGCCGTAGGCCTGGGCCAGCACGTCGAGGTCGTGGGCCACCGCGGCCGGGACCTGCGCCCGCAACGATTCGGTGGCCGTGGTCAGCGCCTGGCGATCCGCCGGGTCGGCCTCGTCGCTCAGACCGAGCGGCCCCGCCACCAGCCCGGCGTAGAGGCGCGTCACCTGGGCACACATGGGCGGCGACGAAGACGAGGCCCGGTCCGACGTGGTCGGATCCGGGGCGTCGGCGGCATCGGGGTGGGGGGCCGGCGCCGACGCCGGGGTGGCGCCGGGCGAGGGTGAGGCGCTCGAGCCGGCGCATCCGCTGAGCCACAGCCCGGCGGTGGCGACGGCCGCCAGCCAACCCGCCCTCCGGGCGCGGCGCACGACGGTCTTGGTGAACATGGATCACTCCCGAGGGGTCAGCCCCTTCCGCCGGTCGTGAGCAGGGCGACCCTACCCTCGCCGGTGGCCGAGGGGAAGACCTGCTTCGGGGTCAGCTCCGGGCGCGGCGCGCCTCGAGCAGCTCGGTGGCCACCCGGCCGTCGGCCTGGCCCTGGGTGGCCTTCATGATCTTGCCGATGAAGGCGCCCGACACCTTCTTGCGCCGCTTGTCGTCGCCCGTTGACGTAGCTGTCCCAGTCGTCGGGGTTGGCGGCGATGATCCCGTCCACCACCGCGGCCAGATCGGCGGTGTCCATGGCCTCGAAGCCGTGGGCCGCGGCGATGGCCTCGGGATCGCCGCCGGTGCCCGACCATCTCGGCCAGCACCGTCTTGGCCTGGGTGGCGGTCAGCCGCCGTCCAGCTCCAGCCCCACCAGCTCGGCGAGCCGAGCCGGATCGAGATCGGCGGCGCCGTCGGCGGCCAGGTTGTGCTCGACGTGGGTCAGCACCCGCGCCGGATCGCCGCCGGCCTCGATGGCCCCGAGCGCGAGGTCGTCGAGGCCGCGCTCGACGTGGATGGCCACCGAGGCCGGGTCGACCCCGGCCGCCGCGGCCAGGCGCTGACGCCGCTGCGCCGGCAGCAGGCCGGCAGCTCGGATCGGATCGACTCGATCCACTCGGCCGACGGGTCGAGCGCCACCAGGTCGGGCTCGAGGAAGTAGCGGTAGTCCTCCGCCTCCTCCTTGGAGCGACCGGCCCGGGTCCGTCCGTCGTCCTCGTCCCAGTGGCGGGTCTCCTGGCGGACCCGCTCCCCGCGCCTCGATCACGTCGACCTGGCGACGCGCCTCGAACTCGATGGCCCGGCCCAAGCGAGCGCAAGCGAGTTGACGTTCTTGATCTCGCAGCGCAGACCCAGCTCGTCGGTGCCCAGCGGGCGCACCGAGACGTTGGCGTCGACCCGCATCGACCCCTCTTCCATCTTGCCGTCCGAGGCGCCGATGGCGACGAGGATGGCCCGCAGCTCGGCGACGTAGGCCCGGGCGTCCTCGCCGGAGCGCAGGTCGGGGCGCCCGACGATCTCGACGAGCGGGACGCCGGCGCGGTTGTAGTCGACCAGCGAGGACTCGGCGCCGTGGATGCGCCCGTCGCCACCCTGGTGCGATCGACTTGCCGGTGTCCTCCTCGAGGTGGGCCCGCTCGATGCCGATGCGGGTGCCGTCGGGCAGGTCGAGCCAGCCGTCGACGTTGATCGGCTCGTCGTACTGGGTGATCTGGTAGTCCTTCGGCATGTCCGGGTAGAAGTAGTTCTTCCGGGCGAAGATGGACCGGCGCACCGTGCAGTGCAGGGCCAGTCCGACCCGGATGCCCAGCTCCACGGCCCTGCGGTTCACCACCGGCAGCGAGCCGGGCAGGCCGAGCGTGACCGGGTCGATGTGGGTGTTGGGCTCGTCGCCGAAGGCGTTGGGGGCGCCGCAGAACATCTTCGTGGCGGTGGCCAGCTCGGCGTGGACCTCGAGGCCGATGACCAGCTCCCACGCCGTCGCCGGTGGTCGGACTGGTGACGATCAGTGGCTCGCTCATCGCGTTCCCTCCGGCGGCGCGGCCGCTTCGAGCACCGCCGCCGCGGCCGCAGCATGCCGGCCTCGCCGAGCGCCGGGGCCAGCACCTGCACGCCGACCGGCAGCCCGTCGTCGCCCGTGCCGAAGGGCACCGACATGGCCGGGTCGCCGGACAGGTTGCTGCGGGATGGTGCACACGTCGTTGAGGTACATGGCCAGCGGGTCGGCTCTTGGCCCCGAAGGCGAAGGCGGTGGTGGGCGAGGTCGGGCGTGAGCAGCAGGTCGAACCGCTCGTAGGCGGCGGCGAAGTCGCGGATGATCAGCGTGCGCACCTTCTGGGCCTTGCCGTAGTAGGCGTCGTAGTAGCCGGCCGACAGGGCGTAGGTGCCGAGCATGATGCGGCGCTTCACCTCGGCGCCGAAGCCGGCGGTGCGGGTGGCGGTCATCATCTCGGCCGTGGTCGGCGGCGTCGACCCGCAGGCCGTAGCGCACGCCGTCGTAGCGGGCCAGGTTGCTCGACGCCTCGGCCGGGGCGATGAGGTAGTAGGCCGAGAGGCCGTAGATGGCGGCCGGCACGCGGGCCTCGTCGACCTTGGCGCCGGCCGCGGCCAGCGCCTCGGCCGCCTCGGTCACCCGGCGGCCACGTCGGGCGCGATGCCCGTCGCCCAGGAGCTCGGTGACCACGCCGACCCGCAGGCCGTCGACGCCGTCGCCGAGCGCGGCCGAGAAGGAGGGCGGCGGCCGCGGGGATCGACGTGGAGTCGAGCGGGTCGTGGCCGGCGATCACGTCGAGCAGCAGCGGCGGCGTCGGCCACCGTGGTGGCGAACGGACCGATCTGGTCGAGCGACGACGCGAAGGCGACGAGCCCGTAGCGCGACACCAGCCCGTAGGTCGGCTTGAGCCCGACCACCCCGCACAGGGCGGCCGGCTGGCGGATCGAGCCGCCGGTGTCGGAGCCGAGCGCCACCGGCGCGAAGCCGGCGGCCACCGCGGCGGCGCTGCCCCCCGATGACCCGCCCGGCACCCGGTCGGGTCGTGGGGGTTGCGGGTCGGGCCGAAGGCCGAGTTCTCCGTCGACGAGCCCATGGCGAACTCGTCGAGGTTGGTCTTGCCGATGACGACGGCGCCGGCCGCGGCCAGCCGCTCGACGACGGTGGCGTCGTAGGGCGGCCGCCAGCCCTCGAGGATCTTCGACGAGCAGGTGGTGGGGATGCCTCGGGTGCAGAGGTTGTCCTTGAGGGCGATGGGCACGCCGGCCAGCGGACCCCGGGCCTCGCCCGCCGCCACCCGTCGGTCGAGCTCGTCGGCGGCGGCCCGGGCCTCGTCGGCCAGCACCAGGTTGAAGGCGTGGACGGTGTCCTCGGCCTCGGCCATCCGGCTCAGATGGGCCTCGACCACCTCGCGCGCCGAGCGCACGCCCGACGCCACCGCCGAGGCCAGGGTCACGGCCGAGCCCAGCGGAGGCCCAGCCGCGAGCGTCACGACGCCGCCTCCGGCGTCCGCTCACGGCTCCTCCCCCAGGATGGCCGGCACCGCGAAGCGGTCGATCCGCCGCGTCGGGGGCCTGGGCCAGCACCTCGTCGCGGTCGAGGGTGGGCCCCACCACGTCGTCGCGCCACACGTTGGCCAGCGGGTAGGGGTGGGCGGTGGGCTCGACCCCCGCCACGTCGAGCGCCTCGACGTCGGCCGCGTGCTCGAGCACCGCCGCCAGCTGGCCGGTGAAGCGGTCGAGCTCGTCGGCGGTCAGCTCGAGATGGGCGAGCTGGGCCACGTGGGCCACGTCGTCACGGGTCAGGCGTTCGGGCATGGCCGCCATCGTAGAGGGGGAGACCAAATCCATTGACCCTCCGGTCGGCGAGCCTCCCTGCGGGCGCCTTCGGCATCCGCGTCGCATCGATCCAGCGGCTCCGGCCTGGCGGCCTACTTGCTTGGCCCTCCGGTCGGCGAGCCTCCCTGCGGGCGCCTTCGGCATCCGCGTCGCATCGATCCAGCGGCTCCGGCCTGGCGGCCTTCGCCTTCCAACCCCCGTCGGCAAGCCTCCCTCCGGGCGCGCGCCGCCTCAGCGATAGGGATCGTCGAGCTCGGGCTCTTCCCACCAGTCGGCGGGCGCCGGCTTCCAGTCGGGATCGTCGAAGATGCAGTCCACCGGGCAAGGCTCGAGGCACTTGCCGCAGCCCGAGCACAGCTCGGGGATGATGATGACGTCGATCCCGTGGTTGAAGATGGCCCCGAACTGCGGCGGGCAGTGCCGGATGCAGGTGTCGCAGTTGATGCATATCGACATGTCGATGTAGAGCGGGGCCGATCGCCACTTGGGGTTCCGCTCGTGATCGGCGAGCCGCTGGGCACGGTTCGACGGCGTCGGGGTCGGGTCGGCCACCCGGTCAGGCTACTGCCGACGGCCGAGCACTCCCGATGGCCCGGCGCTGGGTCCGGATCGGCAGAGCCACGCCTCGGCGTTGTAGGGTGCGCGACGCGGTCACCCAGGTGGTCTCGGCCACCCGCCGATCGCACGGATCACCGCCGACCATCCCGTCAAGGAGCCTCTCGACATGGCGTACCAGTTCCTCACCCAGGAGTGGATCGACGAGGCCAAGCGCCTCCAGGCCGAGGCCGGGCCGCCGGCCAGCCCGCCCGCCCACACCGTGCGCATGAACCAGATCATCACCGACGTCCCCTTCGGCGACGGCGAGGTGCGTGCCTTCATGGACACCTCCAGCGGCGAGCTGAACCTCGATCTGGGCGAGCTGGACAACCCCGACCTGACGGTGACGGTCGACTACGCCACGGCCAAGGCCATCTTCGTGGACCAGAACCCCCAGGCCGGCATGCAGGCCTTCATGGCCGGCAAGATCAAGGTCCAGGGCGACATGACCAAGCTGATGGCCATGCAGACCACCCAGCCCGACCCGGCCGCGGTGGAGCTGGGCCAGAAGATCAAGGACATGACCGCCGAGTAGTCCCGGCCGCGGCGGGATCCGACCGTCTGGTCGCTGGCGCCCGCGTCAGTGGGTGATCAGCGAGACGGCGCTGCCCTTGAGCACCGTGGTGCCCACGCCCGGGGTGGTGCCGGTCACGGTGCCCACCGGGTTGCCCTGGACGCCGCTGACCGTCAGGCCCGCGGCCTGCAGCGCGGCCACCGCGGCCGACACGGTCATGCCCACGATGTTGGCGGGGATCACGACTGTCGGCGGCCCGCTGGACACGATCAGCGTGACCGTCGAGCCTCGGGGCACGGGCGTGCCGGCCACCGGGTTGCTGCCCATGACCTGGCCAGCGAGCACGGTGGTGCTGGACTGGGGCGCCTGAGCCACCTTCAGGCCCTTGGCCTGGAGGGTGGCGGTGGCCGCGGCCGCCGTCTGGCCCGTGACCGACGGGATGATCCGGGGCTGGGGCCCGTTGGAGACCACCAACGGCACCTTGGAGCCCTTGGGCATCTGGGCCGGCTGGCCGGGAGTCAGGGATAGCACGACGTCCTTGAGGTGACTCTCGTCGTACTGGTAGGTCAGCGCCCCGACGCCCAGCCCCTCGGCCTGGAGCTCGGCGGTGGCCGCCACCAGGGGCATGTTCACCAGGTTGGTGGGCACCGTCACCGGTGGCGGACCGGTGGACACCAACAGCGTGAGCGCCTTGTTCTCGGCCAGCTGGGTGCCGGCGGGCGGGCTCTGCTGCAGGATCTGGCCCAGCACGGTGCCGTCTCGGGAGACGTCGGTGTGGTGGACCACCCAGTGGTCGTGGCCGATGTTCTGGTTCAACGTGGCCACGTTGGTGTTGACCAGGGCGGGCACCACGTGGGTCACTGGCTGGCTGCGGTACCACCAACCGGCACCCCCGGCCACCAGGGCCACGACCACCACGATGGCCAGCGTGACCAGGGGCCACCGTCGCCGCCGGGTGGTGGTGGCTACCGGCGCGGCCGGGGCGGCGCCACGCTCGGTGCGTCGGGCCCGACGTCGGGCCCGACGCGACAGCCCCGAGTCGGGGTCGCCGTCGCCGTCGGGCACCAGGTCGTCCAGGGGGGTGGAGGCCACCCCGCTGGTGGCCGCGACTGCCGCCGCGGCGGCAGCGCGCTCGTCGGGGTCGGGGATGACCCGGATGCCGTCGATGACCGTGCCCGGGGGCGCGGTCATGATCTCGGGCTCGGCGTCGGAACGGATCAGCACGGTCGGGTCGCGGTCGGCCACCACGTCGTGGCACGTGGACCACGGCGCCGGCCAGCACCAGTGGAGCCGGACGGTCCAGCTCACCGGCCGCGTCCATCAACAACCGGGTGAACTCGCCGGCGTCGGGGCGGTCGGCGGGTCGGGCCACGCCGGCCGCGGCCAGAGCGGGCGCCAGCGCGCCCAGCGCCTCGGGCACCTCGACCGGTCGGTCGACGCGGGCCATGAGGGTGCCGATGGTGGTGTCGCCCGAGAACGGCACCCGCCCGGTGACCGTCTCGATCAGCACCAGGGCCAACGAGTACACGTCGCTGCGGCCGTCGAGGGTCTCGCCCCGGGCCTGCTCGGGCGAGGCGTAGCGGGCGGTGCCGAGCACCGCGCCCTGGGGCTCGGTCCAGGCCGCCTCGGCCAGCGCCCGGGCCAGGCCGAAGTCGGCGATCCGCAGCCGGGCCTCCTCGTCGAAGAGCAGGTTGCCCGGCTTGATGTCGCGGTGCACGAAGCCTCGACGGTGCGCGTAGTCGAGACCTCGTCCGGCCGACAGACCCGACCAACAGGGCCTGGGCCGGTGACAGGAGGTGGCCCTGGTCGAGCATGGTGCGCAGGCTGCCTCCACCCAGGTACTCGGTGACCACGAAGGGCACGGCGTCGTGGCCCCAGTCGAACACGGCCATCACGTTGGGGTGGTTGAGGGCAGCCGCCGCCTGGGCCTCGGCCCGGAACCGGCGCAGGAAGGCCTCGTCCTCGGCCAGCCCCTCATGGAGGATCTTCACCGCCACCCGGCGCCGCAGGGTGACGTCGTCGGCCAGGTACACGGTGGCGGACGCGCCGGTGCCGATGGGCGCCAGCAGTCGGTACCGGTCCGACAGGACCTGGCCGACGCGATCGGTCAAGCGCGACAACGCCATGGCGACAGGCTAGTAGTTACCCCGCTGTCATTCCGTCCATGGGCAGTGGTCGGGACGGTTGTCCGGCACAATGATGGATGTGACCACCAGCGACTCGGGCTCGTTCGACGACGACTCCTTCGAGGACCGGACCACGGCCGAGCAGGTCGGGCTCGACGACGAAGAGGGCTCGCCCCGGCCCCCCACCGGGTGCCCGGCGTGTGGAAGCAGATGCCGGTGGTCGTACGCATCGTCATGGTCGGCGCTGCTGTTGGTGGCCGTGGGCGCCATCTGGGCCCTGAGTCGCCAGAGCCTGGCCAGCTCCTCCAACCTGGCCGGCGGCACCGTGGTCGAGCTCATCCCCACCGACGGCTCGAACATCCTCCAGCAGGACCAGATCGGCATCGTGTTGAAGAGCGGCTACCGCACCCGCCTGACCGTGAACGGCACCGCCATTCCGGTGGGCCAGCTGCAGGCGGTGAACTACGCCTCCCAGACCCAGTACACGTTCCAGCCCGGTGCGGGCAAGGCCTTCACGCGTGTGGCCGGCCGGCAAGAGCTGCGTGGCCGCCAGCTACTGGCGCGTCCAGGACGGACCGGCCCACGCCGCCAGCCAGGACTGGTGCTTCACCGTCGTGTGATCGGCGCGGTGCGGCAACGGTCGGCTCAGCCGTCGAGCAACCGGTCGAGCTGAGCGATGGCGTCGTGGTAGTCGGCGGTGACCAGGATGGGATGCAGCCCGGCGACGTCGGGCCGCGTCCATGTTGCCCGGGTAGTCGTCCAGGAACACGGCCCGCTCGGGGGCCACGCCGAGGCGATCCATGGTCAGGGCGAAGATGCGGGGGTCGGGCTTGCGCATGCCCACCTGGCACGAGTCGATGACCACGTCGAACAGCTCGTCGAGCGGGAGCATCGCACGCCAGAACTCGCTGAACTCGACCACGTTGTTGGTGATCATGGCCGTGCGGTAGCCGTCGGCCCGTAGGCGCCGGGTGCGGGCCACCATCTCCTCGCGGATGCCGGACCCGGCCATGGAGGCGAGCATGTCGAACAGCTCGAGCTCGAGGCCCTGGGCCTGCGCCTGTTCATGGATCTGGCGGCCGGCCTCGTCGAGGGCCAGCTCGCCCCGCTCGGCCCGGTGCCACGGATGGTCGGTGTCGCGGTCGTAGGAGCCGAACACGAACAACATGGCCTGTTCGGGATCCATGCCCAGATCGACGCCTCGGGCGCGCACCGCGTCGAAGGGCGAATCGGTGTAGACGCCCCCGAAGTCGAAGACGACGGCCTCCAGGCCACCTCCACCCACGGCGGTGCCCGCCGACCCCAGGCTCACGGCGACTCTCCGTCGTCGGAGCCCGACGGGGTGGCGCCGGGCGGCAGCTCGCCGGTGCTCAGCAGGTGGTCGAAACCGGCCTCGTCGAGCACGGGCACCCCGAGATCCTGCCGCCTTGGTCACCTTGGCCGCCCCCGGGCCGTCACCCACCACCACCGCCGTGGTCTTCTTGGACACGCTGCTCGGCGCCTTGCCGCCGTGCGCCTTGATGACGGCCTCGGCCTCGTCGCGGGTGTAGCCGGCCAGCGTGCCGGTCACCACCACGGACTTGCCCGACCAGGGTCTGGGCCGCGTCGGGTGGCGGCGGACCCTCGAAGTTGACCTCGGCCCGGCGCAGCCGCTCGATGAGGTCACGGTTGGCCGCCAGCGCGAACCAGTCGTGCACGCTGGCGGCGATCACCGGCCGATGCCCTCGACGGCCACCAGCTCGTCGACCGTGGCGGCCATGATGCGGTCGAGGTGACCGAAGGCCCGGGCCAGCAGCTCGGCCCCCGCGTAGCCCAGGTGGCGGATGTTGAGCCCCACCAGCAGGTTGGGCAGCGGGCGGTGCCTGGAGGCGTCGATGGCGGCGCGGAGGTTGGCGATGGACACGTCGCCGTACCCGTCGAGCTCGCGCAGGCGGTCGAAGTCGAGCGTGTAGATGCTCGGACGGATCGTCGAGCAGCCCCAGCTCGCGGAAGCGCACGACGCTCTGCTCGCCGAACCCCTCGATGTCCATGGCGCCCGCGGCTGGCGAAGTGCTCGATGCTGCCCGCCACCCGAGCCGGGCAGGCCTCGTTGGGGCAGCGGTGGTCGGCCTCGCCGTCGGGACGCACCAGCGTGGTGCCGCACACGGGGCACTTCGTCGGGAACTTCCAGGCCCGCAGGCCCTTCGGTCGCTCGGCCAGCACCGGACCGACCACCTCGGGGATGACGTCGCCGGCCTTGCGCACGATGACCGTGTCGCCGGGACGCACGTCCTTGGCCGATGACCTGGTCCTGGTTGTGCAGCGTGGCCACACCGACGGTGGAGCCGCCCACGAACACGGGCTCGAGCATGGCGAAGGGCGTGGCCCGCCCGGTGCGTCCGATGGACACCTGGATGTCGACGCAGCCGGGTGGTGCGCTCCTCGGGCGGGAACTTGTAGGCGATGGCCCACCGGGGCGCCTTGGCCGTCGACCCCAGCTCGTTGCGCAGGGCCAGGTCGTCGACCTTGACCACCACCCCGTCGATCTCGTAGTCGAGGTCGTGGCGATGCTCCTGCCAGTGCAGGCAGTGGGCGTAGACCTCGTCGAGCGACGCCAGGCTGCGCACCTCGGGGTTGACCGGGAAGCCGAGGTCGCGCAGCCACTCGAGCGTCTCGCCGTGGGTGGCGAAGTTCGGCCCGCCCTGCGACCTGGCCCAGCTGGTAGCTCCAGAAGGCCAGGCTGGCGCGAGGCGGTGATCGCCGGCGTCCTTCTGGCGCAGCGAACCCGCCGCGGTGTTGCGAGGATTGACGTAGGTGCGCAGGCCCGCCTCGAGCTGGGCCGCGTTGAGCCGCTCGAACTCGGCGATGGGCATGTAGATCTCGCCTCGCACCTCGACCACCTCGGGCGCGCCCGGGCCGAGAGCTGCGCGGGCAGCGCCTCGATGGTGGCGCACGTTGGCGGTGACGTCCTCACCGGCCCGCCCGTCGCCCCGGGTGGCCGCCTGCACCAGCCGACCGCCCTCGTAGCGGATCGACACCGCCAGCCCGTCGATCTTCAGCTCGCCCACCAGGCCGACCTCGACCGCCGAGTCGCCCAGATCGGCCAGGCGCCGGGCTCAGCCGGTCGCCCCAGGCCCGCAGCTCGTCGGCCGAGATGGCGTTGTCGAGCGACATCATGGGCACGGCGTGGACGACGGTGGCGAAGGTGGCCGAGGCCGGGCCGCCCACCACCTGGGTGGGCGAGTCGGGGGTGATCAGCTCGGGGAACTGCTCCTCGAGGGCCTGCAGCTCGCGCATGAGCAGATCCCACTCGGCGTCGGGGATCTCGGGCTCGTCCTGCTCGTAGTAGCGCTGGTTGTGGTAGCGGATGGTGGCGCGAAGCTGCTCGACCCGGTCGCCCGGATCGATCGCTTGGTCCTCGGTCTTGGCACGTCGCGCCACGTCCCGCACCCTACCGAAGCACTACGACACTCTTTTCAAGCTCCGACAGAGAGGCGGACGCCGATGGCCTGGTCGTGGAGGCGCTCGGCCAGCGCGTTGGTGAACGCCAGCACCTGCTCGGCCTGGGTCACCCCGTGGTGGTACAGACCGCACGCCGGGGTGATCATGGCCTGGGTGCGCAGCCGGGCCGGATCGCATCCGCCGCTGGTCACCAGCTCGCACCAGACCGCCGAGAGCTGGCGCCACAGGCGCTCGACGGTCGTGCCCAGCGGCCGGTCGGTGGGCACCGCGCCCCAGGCCAGCCAACCGCCACGATCGAGGAAGCTGGCCACCGCGCCGGCCGAGGTCTCGATGCCGGCATCGAGGGGCAGCGACAGGATGTGGGCGCCGGCCTGGAGCAGGAGGCGCCAGTCGGCGGTGCCACAGCAGTGCAGGCCGGTGGTGGCCAGCCGCTCGAGCTGGGCCAGCGTGCCCGACACCAGGTCGATGGCGTCCAGTGCGGCGATCGGGAAAGCCGGGTCCATGGCCCCGATGAGGCTGGGCTCGTCGACGAAGGCCACCACCTGGGCCTGGGGGACGCGCGCACCCACGTACTGGACCAGCGCCCGGGCCCGGCGCTCGGTGGCGGCTCCCGACACGCGGAAGGCCAGCTCGGCGGGCACACCGGCGGCGTGCAGCGCCACCCCGAAGGTCACCGGACCGGTCAGCGACACCTTGATGGGTCCGCGACGGTCCGCCACCGCGGTCAGGAAGGCTCGCAGGCCCACGAAGCTGTCCGAAGCGAAGCCGGGATCGGTCAGCGGGCGCGTCGGGATCCAGGGCGGACACGTCCACATCCATGGATCCGTCCGGGCGCAGCGTCACCCCCGGCACCCCGCAGGCGGCCTGGGCGATCATGCCCTCGGCCCGCGATCGGGCCGGCAGCGAGGGCGCCGCGGGCAGGGCCCGCTGGTGGCGCAGGATGAAGTCGACGGCCTCCCCCGGGTCGTAGTGGGGCAGGCTGCCGATCGACGTGGCCAGCCCCACGGGCAATGGCACCAGACGATCATCTGCCACTCGAGCTTCCCCCAAAGAGTCCGCGGAACCGATGCCGGCCCGTCCCTGCAGGATCGGCATCGATCCCGCGTTGCTGAGCTATGGAATAGCCACGCGGGTCGTGGATACGCAAATCTTCGAGGGTGACCGAGGCCTCCCGACCCGCCATGGCGCGGATCCAGCTGGGACGGTGGGGGCTGGCGGTGGCCTGGGTCCTGCTGCCGCTGGTGTCGGGGCCGTCGCTGGCCGCCGCCCTGGATCCCCGCAGCCACCTGTTCCGCTCGGCCGTGTCGGTCGCCCTGTGGGTGGGGTGGGCCGCCGGGCTGGCCGCCGCCCTGATCCCGCGCACCGTCACCCTCACGGCCCTGCGCATCGCCGCCCCGGCCGTGGTGGTGGGCGCGGCCTGGGCCGCGGCTGCCACCGTCCATCCCGGGACCCGAGACGTGGTGTCGGTGGCCTATGCCGTCCTGGTGGCCGTGGTGGCCTTCACCCCCGCCACCGGCCTGGCCTTCGTCAACGGATCGGCCTACGGCCTGGAGCGGCGCCTGCCGCTGCGGCCGCCGGGTGCCCTGGTGCTCGGTCCGGTCGAGCTGGCCTGGGCTGCGGTGGTGAGCGGGTTCACGGCCGGCCCCCTGCTGCTGGCCGCCGAGCAGTGGATCCTGGGCGCGGCACTGCTGGTGGTGGGTTGGCCGGTGGCGGTGTGGTCGTCACGGTCGCTGCACATCCTCAGCCGTCGGTGGCTGGTCTTCACCCCCGCCGGACTGGTGCTGCACGACCAGTTGGCGGTGATCGAGTCGCTGCTGGTGATCCGCCGCCACCTGGAAGGGCTGGGACCGGCGTTGGCCGACACCCAGGCCCGGGACCTGACGCTGGGGGCCTTCGGCCTGGCCCTGGAAGTGCGCCTCACCGAGCCGCTCCCCGTGAGCCCGTCACCGCGCCGCCGGCTGCGGTCCCACGACGAGGTGACCACCGAAGAGGTCACGGCCTTCCTGTTCACCCCCACCCGACCGGGGTTGGTGTTGCGCGACGCCGCCGAACGCAACCTGACTTGACTGGCCCACCCCTATTGGCCCTCCGGTCGGCAAGCCTCCCTGCGGGCGCTTCGCCATCTGGGTGTCATCGGTCCGGCGGCTCCGGGCTGGCGCCCGTCGCCTTCCGAGCCCACCGGATCAGGCAGTGACCACCCCACCGAACAGGACCAGGTCGTCCTGGTAGAGGACCACGCTCTGGCCCGGAGCCACCCGGGGCTGGGGACCGTCGCGCCACACCAGCTCGACGGTGGCTCCGTCACCCGCCCCGGCGACGGCCACCGGGCGGGGCTGACCGTGAGCGCTGCACTGGGCCACCAGACGCGCGTTCTGGCCCGACGTCGAACCGGCCTCGAGGGCGGAGCGGGCTCCCGGGGCCCAGACCAGATCGCCGATGACCACCGACGGAGTGTCGAGTGCCTCGGAGGGCCCGACCCGAACCTGGCGGGCGGCCACGTCCACCTCCACCGCGTAGCGACCCGCCTCCTGGCCCGACAGCCCCAAGCCGCGACGCTGACCCACCGTGACCAGCTCGACCGCGTCCACCTGGCCGACCTCGCGACCGGCGCCGTCCACCACCCGACCCGGGTGCAGGGCGATGCGCGGTCCCAGGAAGGCGCGTCGACCGGCCGAGGCGGTGATGAAGCACACGTCCTGGCTGTCGGGCTTGGTGGCGGTGCGCAGGCCCAGGCGCGCCGCTTCGGCCCGCACCTCGGCCTTGGTCATCTCCCCCACCGGGAACCAGACCCGGTCCAGCCACGACGGCTCGATCACGTAGAGCACGTAGCTCTGGTCCTTGGCCGCGTCGGCACCACGGGCCAGTCGTCGGCGCCCGGCGGCGTCGGTGACCACCCGGGCGTGATGACCGGTGGCCACGCCCTCGAAGCCGAGCGCCTCGGCTCGGCGCACCAGCCGATCGAACTTCAGGTGCCGGTTGCACTCGATGCACGGGTTCGGCGTGCGCCCCACCACGTGGTCGGCCACGTAGGGATCGACCACCTGAGCCGTGAAGTCGTCGGCGAAGTTGAACACCAGGTGGTCGATGCCCAGGTGGGCGGCGGCGCGCCGGGCATCGTCCACGTCGCTCACCGAGCAGCAGCCGGTGTCGCTGTCGCCGCCCCACAGCTTGAGGGTCACGCCAGTCACGTCGTGGCCGTCGTCCACCAGGCGCGCCGCGGCCACCGACGAATCCACCCCGCCCGACATGGCCACCAGGAGCTTCATGGCCGATCAGCTCGCGACCGGGCCGGCGTAGCGAGCCAACCGCGCCGCCGCCGCCGGGATGACCTCGAGGGCCAGGTCGATGTCGGCCTCGGTGCTCGACCAGCCCAACGACAGGCGCAGCGACGTCTTGGCCAGGTGGCGGGGGATGCCCATGGCGGCCAGCACGTGGGACGGATCGAGTGCACCGCTCGAACACGACGACCCGGCCGAGGCGTAC
Organism: uncultured Microthrixaceae bacterium; assembly: GCA_963740985.1. Taxonomy (GTDB): domain Bacteria; phylum Actinomycetota; class Acidimicrobiia; order Acidimicrobiales; family Acidimicrobilacustridaceae; genus UBA4742. Next base: position 4,020,848 of record CAVUGJ010000002.1, on the reverse strand, counting down.
ACCTCGCGCTGCTCGAGCAGGTAGAGCAGGGCCTCGCTCTCGATCCCCGTCACGCACAGGTGGCAGATCCCGGCCACTCGCGGTGGCGTCCCCCGACTGGTCTCGTCGGTCCCGGTGAGCACCGCGCCGGGCATCGCCGCCAGCAGGCCGGTGGCCAGCCGGTCTCGCAGGTCGGCCAGGCGTTCCACGTCCGCTCGGCGGCACTCGAGAGCCAGCCGGGCGGCCACGCCCAACCCGACGATCCCGGCCACGTTGGGGGTGCCACCCCGGCGCCCGCGCTCCTGGCCGCCGCCGAGCTGGCGGGGATCGGGTGCCGCCCGTCCCCGCACCACCAGTGCGCCCACGCCCTTGGGTCCGCCGAACTTGTGCCCGCTGACCGCCACCAGATCGGCGCCAGCCGCGGCCGTGGCCACGTCCAACCAGGCCATCGCCTGCACCGCGTCGGTGTGGACGGCGGCGTGAGGGGCGTGGGTGCGCACGAGCTCGACCACCCGGTCGAGGGGCTGGATGGTGCCTACCTCGTTGTTGACCAACATGACCGAAACCAGCGACACCACCTGGCCTCGGCGGCCCGCGTCGACCAGCGCAGACTCCAGCACGTCGAGATCGATCACGCCGTTGGGGTCGACCGGCACCGTGACCCCCTCCCGCGAAGCCACGGCGTCGCCCACCGCGTGGTGCTCGACCGCCGAGCACAGGGCCAGGCCGCCTCGGTGGTCGAGGGTGCCCAGCACGGCCAGGTTGTCCGACTCGGTGCCTCCGCTGGTGAACACCACCTCGCCCGGGTCGGCCCCGAGCGCCTCGGCCACCAGGTCGCGGGCATCGTCGAGGGCGCGCCGGACATCGCGAGCCAGTCGGTGGGCGCCGGAGGGATTGGCATGCAGCTCGGTCAGGTACGGGAGCATGGCCTCGACCACCTCGGGCCGCGTCGGCGTGGACGCGGCGTGGTCGAGGTAGGCGGACATGCCAAAAGGCTACCGACTGGCTCCCGGGACCTGGCCCTGGCCCCCGGACGGCCCCGGCGGAGACGCCACGCCGAACGCACCAGGTGGCGGTGGCGCGCCGAACGCACCCGGCGGCGGCGGCACGGCGAACGCACCCGGCCCGCCTGGCGGCGGGGCCACCGCGGTCCCGGCCATCGGAGGCGGGAAGGCCCCGTAGGCGGGCGACGGGTGCTGGCGACGCTGGTAGGCCGCGGCCACGCACGCCAGGAAGATCTCGGGGCTGACCCCGGGCGGGGGCTGCAGGCGCAACCCGAGGGCGGTGGCGTTGGCCAGCTTGACCGCCACCGACCACCGGGCCTCGGGACTCAGTTCGAGGACCCGCAGCAGGAACGAGCGGATCACGCCGTACTGCTCGGCGGTCAAGGCCACCACGTCGAGGGCGGCTACGTAGCCCTCCAACCCGTACGGGGTGGGAAAGGTCACGGCCATGGCCTGGTGTCCGGGCGCCGAGCGCTCCCGCAGGATGATGGTGCCGGCCATGTGATCGCCCACCCGTTGGTCCAGCCGGCTGAAGATGATGGTGAACAGGGCCACCGACCCGAGGGTCACGTAGATCTCGAACAGCCCGACGATGCCGCGGATGGCGGAGTGGCGGAACCGCACCGGGCCGCCCTCCACTGTCACCACCCGCAGCCCCAGGGCGGCCTTGCCCAGCGTGCGCCCGTTCCACAACGTCTCGGACACCACCGGGTAGCCCACCAGCACCAGCAGCACCATGACCAGGGCGATGACCGCCGCCGCGGTGTGGCCCACATATGAGCTGGCCGCCCCGGCCGCGCCGCCCACCAGGCCGAGTACGAAGAACTGCAGCAACACGTCGAGCAGCTCGCCGGCGGCCCGCGAGCCGGCACCCGCCGTGTCGAACTCGAGCAGCACCGCCTCGGGCGTGACGATGGCGCCCGGCTGCACCGAGTGGAGGGTCGCGCCGCTCACGAGGCAGGAGCGTAACGTTGCGCGGTGGACATCGACGGGTACATCGCCCACAACCAACCGCACTGGATCCGGTTGGGCGAGCTCACCCGCCGCGCTCGCAAGCGGGTGGGTGACCTGTCCCCGGCCGAGCTCGACGAGTTGATCGGGCTCTACCAGCGCACCTCGGCCCAGCTCTCCTACGCCCGGCCGGCGTTTCGCGACAACGCCCTCACGGCGCGACTCACCCGCCTGGTGGCCGACGCCTCTGGAGTCATCTACGGCACCCGCCCTCGGGTGTGGCAGACCGTGCGCACCTTCTTCGTGGTGACCTATCCGGCCGCGGTGTGGGACTCGCGGCGCTTCGTCATGTTGGGCGTGGCCATCACCTTCGTGCCCGCCATCGTGTTCGGCGCCTGGCTGGTGGGCGATGCCAAGGCCCTCGACGCCACCGGCAGCCCCCAACAGCGCCACCAGTACGTGCACGACGAGTTCGAGCAGTACTACTCCAACCAGCCCCACGTGCAGTTCTTCACCGAGGTGACGACCAACAACATCCTGGTGTCGTTCGAGGCCTTCGCTGGCGGCGCCGCGCTGGGGGTCTTCGGGTTGGTGGCCATGCTGGCCAACGGGCTGAACCTGGGCCAGGCCGGCGCCTGGATGATCACCGACGGCAGCGGTTGGCGGTTCCTGGGGTTGATCCTGCCCCACGGCCTGCTCGAGCTCAGCGCCATCTGCATCGCCGGAGGCACCGGACTGCGCCTGGGCTGGACGATCATCGCTCCCGGCGACCGGCTCCGCTCCAAGGCGCTGGCCGAGCAGGGACGACGCTCCATCGTGATCGTGATCGGCCTGGCCACCATGTTCATCTGCGCCGGCACCATCGAGGGGTTCATCACCGGCGCCAACCTGCCGGCCGGGGTCAAGGTGGCCATCGGCGCCACCGCCTGGGTGGCGTATGTCACCTACCTGGTGGTGTGCGGTCGGCTGGCCGCGGCCCAGGGCTTCATCGGCGATCTGGGCGAGGTGCAGCGCGCCGTCGACGCCCGCGCCGCCGAACTGATAGTGGCGTGACTACAACCGTCCGGTGGCCTTGACCCGGAGGTAGGCGTCGGCCAACTGGGGGGCGAGCTGGCCGGGGGGCGCGTCGACGACGGTGGCGCCGAGACCTCGCAGCCGGGCGGTGGTACGCCGGCGTTCGTCCAGGGCAGCCACCGCCGCCGCCTTGCGGTAGGCACCGACCCCGTCTCGAGGGGTGGCCAGGGCCCACTGGACGACTTGGGGATCCGACACCGCCGCCACCACCACCAGGTGGTTGCGGCTGATCAGGGGCAGCGCCGGGATCAGCGTCTCGCCCACCGCCTGTTCCACCAGGTCGGTGAACAGCACCAGCATGGCCCGACGACGGAAGCGGGCCAGGGTGGCCGCGAACGCCCCCTGGTAGTCGCTCTCGGCCAGGGCCGGCTCCAGCTGGTACATGGCCTCGGTCACCCGGCCCAGCTGGTCGCGACCGTGGCCCGGCGCCACGATGGCCTGCACCTCGCGGTCGAAGGCCACCAGCCCGGCCCGGTCGCCCAATCGGGTGGCCACCGCGGTGAGCATCATCACCGCGTCCATGGCGTGCTCGACGCGGGGCACCTCCGCCGCCTGCCCGGCCATGATCCGCCCGTTGTCGAGCAGGCTGATCACCGTCTGGTTGCGCTCGGCCCGATAGGTGCGCACGATGGCCTTGCCGGCGCGGGCGGTGGCCGACCAGTCGATGCGGCGGAACTCGTCGTCGACGGTGTAGTCGCGCAGCTGATCGAACTCGGTGCCGCCGCCCAGCCCCGGGGCCGAGCGGAGGCCGACCTCGAGGATGCGGGCCTTGTTGATGCGAAGCTCGGCCTCGTCGCGCGACTTGAACGGCGGGTAGACGCGCAGCTCACCCGGTAGCGAACGGGTGCGTCTGCCGGGCGGCCAGTCCCAGTCGTCCCTCCACCCGAACGGTGAGGTTCCGGGGCCGGAACCGGCCGCGGCGAGACGGGCGGATGGTGGTGGACACGTCCACCCCGCCGTGGGCATCGACGCGCACCCGGGCTCGGCGCGATCCGGCTCGCAACGACGGGGCCAGATCGTCGGCGAAGCCGATGCGCTGGGGTCGACCGGTCGGGTTGGTGACCTCCCACGTCACGTGAGCGGCCACGCCGAGCTGCACCACCTCGGGCAGCACCCGGGCGATCTCGATGCGGTCGGGCGGGGTGGCGGTGACCCAGTCGACCAGCATCACGGCGATCAGCACAGCGTTGACGATCAGGAAGCCGATCCGCCCGTCCAACACCAGCACCACGATCGAGGCCAGCGCGACGACGATGGCCAGGCGGCGGGTGGGGATGGGCACGGGCTCGACGATTCGGGCCGCGGCTCAGCGGGGGACCGGGACCGAAGCCAGGATGCCGTCGAGCACGCCGTCGGCGGTGGCGCCTTCGAGCTCCAGCTCGGGGCGCACCAGCAGGCGGTGGCGCAGCGTGGGCTTGACCACGGCCTTGACCTCGTCGGGGGTGACGAAGTCGCGCCCGGCCAGCCAGGCCCAGGCCTTGGCCGCGTGCAGCAGCGCCGTCGCCCCGCGCGGCGACACGCCCAGGGTGACCGATGGCGAGTCCCGGGTGGCGCGGACCAGCGCCACCAGGTAGGCCAGCACAGGCGCCTCGACGCGCAGCGCTTCCACCTGGGCGCGGGCCCGAGCCAGGTCGGCGGCGCCGGCCACCGGACGGATGCCGGCCGCGGCGATGTCGTGGGGATCGAGGCCACGATCGTGGCGGGCCAGCACCTCCTGCTCCTGCTCGAAGCTCGGGTAGGCCACCTGGAGCTTGAACAGGAAGCGGTCCAGCTGGGCCTCGGGCAACGGGTAGGTCCCCTCGTACTCCACCGGGTTCTGGGTGGCTACCACGATGAACGGGTCGGGCAGCGGGTGGGCCTGGCCCTCGATGGTGACCTGGCGCTCCTCCATCGACTCCAGCAGCGCAGCCTGGGTCTTGGGGGGCGTGCGGTTGATCTCGTCGGCCAGCAGCAGGTTGGCGAAGACGGGACCCTCCCGGAACCGGAACGTGCCCTGGCCGGGCTCGAAGATCACCTGGCCGATCACGTCCGAGGGCATCAGGTCGGGCGTGAACTGCACCCGCTTGAAGTCCAGGTCGAGCGCGGCGGCCACCGCCTTGACCAGCAGCGTCTTGGCCGTACCCGGGCACCCCTTCGAGCAGGACGTGGCCGCGCACCAGCAGCGCGGCCACCAGCCCCGACAGGGTGCCGTCCTGGCCCACCACCACCTTGCCCACCTCGTCGCGCAGCGCCAGGATCGGCGCTCGGGCGTCGCCCGACGCGGCCCGGGCGTCGCCAGACAGTTGTTGGCTCCCGAGCGGGGATCCTGGCGCCGACGTCGGGTTGGGCCAGGGCGGCGGAGGCTGGCCCCCGCTCGGTGGGATCGGATCAGGGGGCAGTGCCATGGAGAACCTCCGCACGGATGGTGTCGATGTCTCGGGCCAGGTCGAGCAGCTCGGCCTCGGAGTGGATGGGGACGTCGGCCACCGCCCGGGCCACCCGGTCGCGGTCTGCCCCGGTCCGCGAGGCCGTCACCTCGGCCACCACCTCGGGCGTGGCGTCGGGTGACAATCCCAGCCGTTCGGCCAGGCGGCGCCGCAGATCGTCACGGAGCAGCCGAGCGGCGCGGTCGGGATCGCGGCTCTGGGCCAGCAGGTTGCCGTGGGCGGCGATGAGCTCGGATCCCCCCACCTGGACCAGCTGGGACTCCTCCACCGGCCGGCCCAGCCGTCGGGCCCGGAACCAGGTGTAGATGCCGAAGGCGATGGCGAGCTCGAGGAAGGCCAGCTTGAGACCCACGGCGATGAGCGAGCCCAGGTCGGCCTGTCGGCCCGCGGCCGCGCCGGTGGGCGACATGCCCCACAGCACCGAGACCCGGGTACCGACCCGGGGCGCCAGCAGGCCGGTGGCGAGCCCGGCGTTGTCGTACTGGTCCAGGGCGTCGTTGGTGAAGACGAAAGGACTGCCCAGCGCCACGATGTGACCGCGCCCCACGCTCGTGTCCACCACGAAGGCGCGCAGCCCGTTGGTCCAGCAGCGCTGGGAGCGAGCGGGCACGGCGTAGAAGGACGCGTCCTGCGAGGGCCAGACCCGGTCGAGGTCCGACAGGGCGGCGATATCGCAGTCCCCTGGTTCGAGGGGCGGGTTGGCCAGTCCCAACGGCGAGCCCGACGACCGGGCGCCCACCGGCACGAACGACGACCCCGGGTCGGCCACCACCAGGGTCCCGCCGCCCCGGACCCAGCGTTCGAGCTGATCGGTCTGGGCCTGGGTGGTGGTGTCGACGGCCAGCAGGGCCACGTCGGTGTCGGGGCCGGGCATGTGGGCGGTGACCGTCACCTGCGCCCCGGACTGACCCAGCAGCAGCACCAGCGCTTTGGTCCCCGACCCGTCGGTGGCGTGGGGATCGAGAGGGTTCGGTCCGGTAGGCCCTCGCGGTGCGCCCAGCACCACCACCGCCGCCAGCAGACCGGCCAGACCCAACACCCAGGGCACCGACCGGCGCCATCGCCGAGTCGGCGCGGCGGGGGTAGCGCCCTCCGGGGGGCCCGGGTCGAGGGTCGTCGGCTCCGCCTGGTCGGGTGGCCGCGACCCTTCTTCGGGGGCGGCCAGGGTGGCGGTCACCCGGACACCAACTCATGGTCGTCTTGGTCCGCATCCTCGGGCGGGCGCGATGTCGAGGACCGGCGCCGGACCCGAGCCAGGACCGAGTCGGCCAGCACGTTGAACTGGTCGCGTTCGTCGGGGCCGGTGGGGCGGTCGCCGTACCAGGCCGCGCTCGAACAGCTCGGCCGCACCGGAGAAGTCCGGAGCCGCCTCGGGCAGGGTGGTGGCCACGTCGCGCCGCTGCTCGCCAGTCGTGCGCCCCGGCAGGTCCCCCACCACCTCGGCCGAGATCAGCTCGGTGATCAGCGCCCGGTGACGGCAGCGAAGTCCGTCCTTCCACGCGCCGTCGCGCTCGAAGCGATCGGCCTGATCGAGCCAGTCGGTGGCCGTCCGTCGAACCTCCACCTGGACGGGGGCCTCGGCGCGCTCTGTGTCGCGGCGCAGGGTGCGCGTCCCGTAGACCACCAGCGCGACCACGATGCCCACCGCCGCCAACAGGATCGCCCAGCCCAAGACGGCACCCGTTCCCCCGCCCATCAGCGTGGTGGCCCCGCTACCCAGGTGCTGGCTGAGCCAGCGCAGGAACTGCTCGACCAGGTTGGGCCGGGTGCCCCGGAACTGGCGCTGGGACAGGATGGCGCTGGCCTTGGCCCGACTGACGGCAGGTGGTTGGTGCGGTTGGGGCAGCGGCCTGGCTGCCAACCGATCAACGGGCATGGGCAAAGGCATCGGCCGCCGCGAGCTCGAGGTCGAGACCCTCGGTGCGGATGCGCAGATCGAGGTACAGCAGCACCGACACCGACATGAGGGTGGTGGTGATCACCAGGGCGACCGCGGCGTGGGCCAGGCCCATGACGATCCACTGGCCCGGCTCGGGCAGGAGCAGGGCGAACAAGGTGGGCAGCAGGTTCAGGACCCCGGTGAGGATGGACGCCCCCAGGGTGGCCACGACGATGACGAGCACCGACGGCCAGAACCGGCGGGCGATGAGTCGCCACGAGCGGCGCGCGCCGGCCACGGGGCCAAGTCCCTCGATCACGATGGCCGGGGCGGTGAGCGAGAAGAGCGTGACGCACGGGATCAAGGGCAGGTAGCACAGCGCGCCCGACACGAACTTGACCGGCAGCAGCATGGCGAAGGCGGCCAGCAGCGCCGGAGCGCGCCCGAACGCGGCCCGGAGGGCCTCACCGGCAGTCACGTTGCCGCCCGCGTACCACGACGACACCAGCCGGCCGAGGGCGCCGCCCAGGAAGAACAGGCTGGCCGCCTCGAGGATCAGCCCCGCGTACTCGCTGAGCACCGCGCCGCCCGACACGGCCTGCACCTGGGAGAGGCCCACCCCGGTGCCGAAGGTGAACCCGTGGGTGGCGTCGCGCGCCAGGAAGGCGGCCACCATGAAGACGGGGATCAGGATGGCCGAGGCGATGCCCAGAACAGTGCGAGGCCGCGACTTGAGCACCCGGAAGGCGCCGTCCAACAGGTCCGCCAGGGTCATGGGCGCGAGCGGCACCGGTAGGACCGGCGCGCTCGACCGGTCGTCGGGCTCCGGGGTCGCCGTACCCGCCCCCGTCGCCGGCTGCGGTCGACCGGGCGGCCCGACCGCGACCGATGGGCCGGCGGCCTGGCTGTCGGGCGCCGCCCAATCACCCGCCGCCGACTCGGCACCCGGCGGCCGGTCGACTGGTTCCACGGCGGACAGACTAAGCCCATGGACGACTTCGGACCGGGCTCCTACGGCGACGCCTTCGCCGACGTCTACGACCAGTGGTACCCGGACGTGACCGACGTCGAGGCCTGCGTGGCCCGAGTGGCCGAACTGGCCCGGGAGTCGAACCCGGGTCGTGGCGCGGTGCTCGAACTGGGGGTGGGCACCGGGCGGCTGGCGCTGCCGCTGGCCGAGTTGGGTCTGGCCGTGACCGGCGTCGACGCGTCGGCGGCCATGCTCGAGCGGTTGGCGGCCAAGCCGGGAGGCACACGCCTGCGGGTGGTGGCCGGCGACATGTCGGATCTGGACGCCACCGACCTCGACGACGGCGGCGATCACGACGGGTACGGACCGCCCTTCCAGGTGGTGCTGATCGCCTACAACACCCTGTTCAACCTGGCCGACGACGAGGCCCAGGGCCGATGCCTGGCCGGCGCCGCGGCCCGCCTGGCCCCGGCTGGGCGCCTGGTCATCGAGACGTTCGTCCCGGCCGACCCGCCCCACCAGGCGGACGGCGAGCCTGGCGGGGAAGCGCCCGGCGCCCTGTCGGTGAGTCGCGTCACCGACTCTGAGGTGGTGCTCAACGCCAGCTTCCACGATGCCGCCGCCCAGACCGTGATCGGCCAGCACGTCCAGCTCACCGAGTCCGGCACCCGCCTGCGACCGTGGCGCATCCACTACCTGCACCCCGAGCAACTTGACGCGCTGGCGCGCCGGGCCGGCCTGGTCCCGCTCGAGCGGTGGCGGGACTGGCAGGCCACCCCCTTCGACGACGACAGCCCGACCCTCATATCGGTGTACGGCACCCCGTCGGTCCTCGGCTCCTAACCTGAGCCCATGGCCAGGATCCGGGTGCACGTCGACATCCAAGCCACGCCGGCCCAGGTGTGGGACGCCATCGCCGATATCTCCAGCCACGTCCTGTGGATGCACGACGCCCGGGCCATCCGCTTGACGTCAGCCCGTCGCCAGGGGGTGGGCACCACCTTCGAGTGCGACACCCGTATCGGACTGCTGCGCACCGTCGACGACATGGAGATCACCCGCTGGCGCCCTCGTCGCGAGATGGGCGTGCGCCACCGCGGGATGGTCTCGGGCAAGGGCGCGTTCACCCTTCGCCCCCGTCGAGGTCCGCGTCGACACCGGCGCGGCCGCGGCCGCCATGGCGGTCGTGGATCGGTGACGCGGTTCACGTGGTCCGAGCGGCTGCGCTTCCCCTGGTACCTGGGCGGTCCGTTCGGTGCGCTGGCCGCCGCACCGGTCCTGCGCTGGGTCTGGCGGCGCAACCTGCGCACCCTGCGCCGCCTGATCGAGGCGGGTCGGATCTAGTTACCTGGCCCTCCGGTCGGCAAGCCTCCCTGCGGGCGCTTCGCCATCCGGGTGTCATCGGTCCAGCGGCGCCTCCCTGGCGGTCGGCGCCTTCGGGGACCTCAGAGCACGGCGTGACCGGTCAGGTAGTAGTGGTTGGCGGCCCAGACCCCGGCGAACAGCAGCGCCACGGTGATGGCCAGGCAGACCCCGGCAGCCACCCACTCCGAGCGGATGCGGCCCTCCATCTGGAAGATCAACCAACCCACGGCCAGGCCTCCGATCAGCCCACCGATGTGACCGGCGATGGAGATGCCCGGCACCGCGAAGCTGAAAACCAGGTTGATCACGATCAACACGCCCAGCCCCGACTGGGCCAGGCTGATGCCTCGTGATCGTTGGAAGGAAGCGGCTGCTCCCATGATGCCGAAGATGGCCCCGGATGCGCCCACGGTCAGCACCTCGGGATTGGCCAGCATGACCGCGAAGGCACCCGCCGCCAGGCAGGTCACGTACAAGGCCAGGTAGCGGACGGCTCCGAGGACTCGCTCCATCTGGGTACCGATGATCCACAGCACGAACATGTTCATGCCCAGGTGGATGATGCCGGCGTGGACGAAGCCACCGGTCAGCAGTCGGTACCACTGGTTCACGGCGACGCCCACGATGCCGTTGTTGGCGGTCCGGCCGGCCGCGATCAGCCCGTAGTCCTGGGTGAACGTCCCGCCGCCATCGGTAAGCGAGCCACCGCTGGACAGCACGGCCAGCAGCCCGAGGGCGTTGAGGGCGATGAGCGCATAGGTCACGTAGGGCGGACGATCGAGGACGGCCCGGGCGGTGACGTGGGGGCTGGCCTTGGCGCCCTGCTTCACGCACTCCGGGCACTGGAACCCCACCGAGGCCTGCACCATGCAGCTGGGGCAGACGGGTCGTCCGCACCGCTGGCAGCTCACCCCGGCGCGCCGGTCGGGGTGGCGGTAGCAGGTGACCGCCGGCTCGGGCGGCGACGATGCGTGGGGATCGAGCGACATGACGATTCGACGCTACCGGCCTCGACGGGCCAGTCGACCGCGGGCCTCAGCGTCCGGTGAAGCGGGCCTGGCCCGGGCCGTGCTCCAGGAAGGAGGCCACGCCGATCGCCGCGTCCTCGGTGGCGAACACCTCGGCGAAGCGGCGCTGCTCCAGGGCCAGGCCGTCGTCGAGGGTGCCGTCGAGGCCTTCGTCGATGGCGGCCTTGGCCAGCCCCTGGGCGCCCCGCGCCCCGGTGGCCAACTCCGCCGCGTAGGCCAGGGCGGCCGGCATCAACTCGTCGGGCTCGACCACGTAGTCGACCAGACCGATGGCCAGGGCCTCATCCGCGCGCATCTGTCGACCCGTCAGGATCAGATCCTTGGCCCGGGCCGGGCCGACCAACCGGGCCAGGCGCTGGGTGCCCCCGCCGCCGGGGATGATGCCGAGCAGGATCTCGGGCTGGCCGAACTTGGCCTTGGTCGAAGCGAAGCGGATGTCACAGGCCAGGGCCAGCTCGCACCCGCCACCCAGGGCGTAGCCGCTCACCGCCGCGATCACCATGCGGGGCAGCGCGGCCAGCGCCCCCAGCGCTTCGGTGAACCGGGCGCCGATGGCCGCGGCCTCGGTCGGACCGCCGAACTCACTGATCTCGGCCCCGGCGGCGAAGATGCGGTCACCGCCGGTGACCACCACCGCGCCGGGCAGGTCCGCGGCCAACTCGAGGGCCACCGCCTGCAGTTGTTCGAGCAGGGCCACCGACAGGGTGTTGGCCTTGGGGTGATCCAGGGTGATCACCGCCACGCCATCGTCGCGTCGGGTCAGGTGCACCAGCTCGTCCGTCGGCGCCTCGACCGGCGCATCGTCGTCGGGAGCAGTCATGGCGCGCACGCTACCGGCCGCCCGGCTCGACTGCGCGTCGGACGACCATGACGCCTACCGTCGTCGCCCACGTCCTGACCCACCAGCGAGGAGCACGACTCGTGAAGAGCATCTTGACGGAGTTCAAAGAGTTCATCATGCGCGGCAACGTGGTCGACCTGGCCGTGGCCGTGGTCGTCGGCACCGCCTTCGCCAGCTTGATCAAGTCGTTCTCCAGCGACGTGCTCATGCGGGTGATCGGGATCTTCGGTGCCACCCCGAACTTCAACGACCTGCACCTCACCATCAACGACTCCCAGATCGACTACGGGAACTTCCTGACCAACCTGGTGAACTTCCTGGTCGTCGCCCTGGCCATGTTCCTGGTCATCAAGAGCATCAACTCCATGCAGAACCTGCGCCGGCGTGACGAGGTCGAGGAGGAGCACGAGCTGACCGAGATCGAGCTGCTCACCCAGATCCGCGACGCGCTCCAGACCAGCGACGACTGAGCCACTCAGGCGAACGACATGGCAACGGTGGACCAGCCCAATGGATCAGGACCGCGGACCGAGCAGCTCATCGGCGGCGTCCCAGGGCGCGAGCTGGCGGGCCAGGACCCGCTCGCGGGCCCGGTCGTACGCCGGGCCGGACGACAGGTCGGCCACCCGCTCGGCCAGGCGGGCGGCCATGACCCGCCCCAGCTCGGCCACCGTGCGGTCCCGACGCCGGCGCTCGGCCTCGCCTGATCCCTCCAGCCGAGCCAGCGTGGCCTCCAGCGCTGACCACAACTCGTCGACGCCGTCGGCGCCCGTGGCCACGGTGGCCAGGATGGGCGGGCGGCCCTCCCCGGACCGGCCTCGTCCCCCCGGTCGAGCCGAGCCGGCGGACAGCGCCAGCATCTGCTCGAGATCGCGACGGGTGGCCTCGGCCCCGGGCCGATCCGCCTTGTTGATGACGAAGACGTCGGCGATCTCCATCAGGCCCGCCTTGTTGGCCTGCACGGCATCGCCCCATCCCGGGTTGACCACCACCACCGTGAGGTCGGCCTCGCCGGCCACCTCCACCTCCACCTGGCCGACGCCCACGGTCTCGATCAGGACCAGGTCGTAGCCCACCGCGGCCAGCAGCCGGGCGGACTGAGGCGTGGCCACGGCCAGGCCTCCCAGGTGGCCCCGCGTGGCCGCGGAGCGGATGAAGACACTGTCGTCGAGCGCATGGTCGCCCATGCGCACCCGGTCGCCCAGGATGGCGCCCCCGGTGAACGGCGAGGACGGGTCGATGGCCAGCACGGCCACGCGGCGCCCGTGGGAGCGGGCTCGGTGCACCAGCGCGCTCACCAGGGTCGACTTGCCGGCGCCGGGCGATCCGGTCAGGCCCACGGTGGGCGCCGACGCCCCGATGCCGAACACCAGGCGATCGACGGCCGCGGCGCCATCCCCACCCTGTTCGACCAGGGTCAGCAGGCGGGCCAGCGCAGCCCGGTCGCCCCGGCGCGCCTGATCGAGCCCCGTCTCGGCATCAGTCCATCGCGCCCCGGTCACCCCCGAACGCTAGACGTTCGGGGTATCAGGGCCAGGAAGGCGCAGCCCGCCAGGGCGGAGCCGCTGGACCGATGACACCCGAATGCCGAAGGCGCCCGTCGGGACGCTCGCCGACCAGAGGGCCAGGAAGGCGCAGCCCGCCAGGGCGGAGCCGCTGGACCGATGACACCCGAATGCCGAAGCCGCCCGTCGGGAGGCTTGCCGACCAGAGGGCCAGGAAGGCGCAGCCCGCCAGGGCGGAGCCGCTGGACCGATGACACCCGGATGCCGAAGCCGCCCGTCGGGAGGCTTGCCGACCAGAGGGCCAGGAAGGCGCAGCCCGCCAGGGCGGAGCCGCTGGACCGATGACACCCGGATGCCGAAGCCGCCCGTCGGGAGGCTTGCCGACCAGAGGGCCAGGAAGGCGCAGCCCGCCAGGGCGGAGCCGCTGGACCGATGACACCCGGATGCCGAAGGCGCCCGTCGGGAGGCTTGCCGACCAGAGGGCCAAGTATTAGAGGCTCACCGGGGTCTCGCTGACGGGGGCGGGGGCGAACGGGCTGATCGGGCCTTCACCGATGGCCTCCGCCTCCTCGCCCACGTTGATGACCTCGGTCACGCCGGGCACCCGGTCCTTGAGGATCCGCTCGATGCCTGCCTTGAGGGTGACGGTGGAGGCCGGGCACGACACGCAGGCCCCGATCAACTCGACGCTCACCACGCCGGTGGCCTCATCCACCTCGCGCAGGAAGATGTCACCGTTGTCGGCCTGGATGGCGGGCCGGATGGCTTCGATGGTCTCCTCGACCTGGGCCAGCATGATGCGGGAACGCTCCTGGGGGGGCGATGACGGAGTTCGGCCTCGGCCGCAGATGATCGCGCCGATGCGCACCCCCTTCCAACCCCCCGCACCGGTTCGGTGTTCCCTCACCGCATATTGGGCGTGGAAATGTGCGGAATCCGACAGCAAAGATGCCCAATTTGCAAAGAGGGGGGCGGCGTCAGGCCCAGGCCACGTCGGCGCCGAGGCCCACCAGCTTGTCGACGAGGCCCTCGTAGCCCCGTTCCAGGTGGTGGGCGTCGGCCACCACCGTCTCGCCCTCGGCTCCGAGGGCGGCCACCACCAGGGCGGCACCGGCCCGGATGTCATGGGCCCGCACCGGCGCGCCGGACAGGCGCGGCTGGCCCCGCACCACCGCGTGGTGGCCCTCGGTGCGGATGTCGGCTCCCATCCGGATGAGCTCGTCGATGTAGCGGAACCGACCCGAGAAGATGTTCTCGGTCACGATCCCCACCCCGTCGGCGGTGGCCAGCATGGCCACCAGGAACGGCTTGTAGTCGGTGGCCAGACCCGGGTACGGCAGCGTGGACACGTCGACCGCCACCAGCCGCTCCGGGGAGGTGACCGAGACCGAACCATCACCCACCACGAAGGTCATGCCCATCTGGGTGAGCTTGGACAACAGCATGTCCAGGTGGCTGCCCCGGGCCCCGTCCACCTCGACCTGGCCCCCGGCCACCCCCACCGCGGCCAGGAACGTGGCGGCCTCGATGCGATCGGGGATCACGGTGTGGCGGGTCGGTTGCAGCTCATCCACCCCTTCGACGGTGATGGTGGAGCTGCCGGCCCCCGACACCTGCGCACCCATCCCCACCAGGAAGTCAGCCAGGTCGCCGATCTCGGGCTCGCGGGCGGCGTTGTCGATGACCGTGGTGCCCTTGGCCAGCACCGCCGCGGTCAAGGCGTTCTCGGTGGCTCCGACGCTGGGGAACTCGAGCAGCAGCGGTGCCCCCACCAGCCGATCGGCGGTGGCCTCGATGTACCCGTGGGAGGTCTCGAACCGGGCACCGAGCACCTCCAGGCCACGCACGTGCATGTCGATCGGACGGGGTCCGAAGTCGTCGCCGCCAGGCAGGGCCACCCGGGCCCGCCCGTAGCGGGCCACCAGCGGACCAAGCACGTTGATGGACGCCCGCATGCGCTCGACCAGCTCGTAGGGGGCCTCGGGAACGATGCCCGGCGGATGGTGGATCTCCAGCTGGTGACGCCGCAGACGGGAGACGGTCATCCCCATGGACGACAGCAGGTCGCTCATGCAGGTGACGTCGGAGATGTCGGGGACGTTGTCGAGTTGGTAGGTCCCCTCGGCCAGGCAGGTGGCGGCCATGAGCTTCAGCACCGAGTTCTTGGCACCGCCGACCGACACCCGGCCCGACAGCGGGCCGCCAGGGCGAACGACGACGCGGTCCATCGGGTCAGTATGCTCCGGCGCCATACCCGGATGAGGCCGAGGCGTGCCGAAGATCGTCACCACCCACGTCGTTCGCTCCGACCAGGTCGCGCACTACCTGCGCCCCCGGGACGACCTGGTGATCGAGCGCGCCGACGGCGACCACGAGTTCGCGCTGGTGTCGGGGCCGTTCGACCGCTACCACCGGTCCGTCTCGGTGGAACCCGGTGGCGATCTGGTGTCGGTGACCGAGACCATCGGCTACCACCTGGCCATCCCGGTGTGGCGACCCTTGTTCGCCCTGCCCGTGCGGGGACTGCTGCGCCAACCCCACCATCCCGCCACCGAGGACGACGAGCCGACGGCCGCCGGGCACCGCCCCTGGTGGGCTCCGCCCGACCACTTCGACGCCCGGGTCTCGATGGGGCTGTCGCTGCTGTGTGTGTTCGCCGTCCTGAGCGGCTACCTGGGCGCCCTGTTGAGTCAGACCAACACCTACTTCCGCCAGGACTTCAGGGTCAGCGAGGGCGCGGTGGGGGTGATGCTGGCCGTCACCCGGGTGGGGGCGGTGCTGGCCCTGGTGATCGTGGCCCTGGCCGACCGGCGGGGGCGGCGGTGGGTGCTCATCCTGTCGGCGGTGGCGGGCTGCGTCCTGACCGCCACCGGCGCGCTGGTCCCCGACCTGGCCTGGCTCGGCGTCAGCCAGACGGTGGCCCGGGCCTTCTCGACCGCCCTGACGCTGGTCATCTCGATCATGGCGGTGGAGGAGATGCCGGCGGGCTCGCGCGCCTTCGCCGTCTCGGTGCTCACGGCCACCGCCGCCCTGGGCGCCGGCATCTGCGTGATGTTGCTCAAGCTGGCCGACATCGGGCCCTGGGCCTGGCGGCTGTTGTACCTGATACCGCTCCCGGCCATCCCCCTGTGTGTACGACTCGGTCGACAGCTCCCCGAGACCGAGCGCTTCGAGCGCCACCAGCGCGTCGCCCGCCAGGCCCGCACCTCGTGGCGGGCCGGGCTGGCCAGCATGAACCGGGGTCGGCTGGCCCTGCTGTCGGTCGCCGGATTCCTGCTCGCCCTGTTCGTCCTGCCGGCCAGCTCGTTCATGAACGACTACCTCCGCACCGACCGCGGCTTCTCCACCCAGGCCGTGATCGCCTTCCAGATCCTGACCAACACGCCCGGCGGGGTCGGGATCGTGGTCGGCGGCCGTCTGGCCGACCAGCGGGGGCGGCGCATCATCGGCTCGATCGGGATCGCCGGGGGGACGCTGTTCACGGTGTTGATGTTCGTGACCAGCGGTCCCCAGATCTGGGTGTGGTCGCTGCTGGGCACGGTGATCGGCGCCATCGCCGTGCCTGCCCTGGCCGTGTACGGACCTGAGCTGTTCCCGACCGAGTCTCGGGGGCTGGCCAACGGGCTGATCAACCTGGTCACGGTGGTGGGCAGCGCCGCCGGGCTGGCCCTGGCCGGCTGGCTGGCCGACCAGGCCGGGGGCCTGGGGACGGCGATGACCGTGCTGGCCATCGGTCCCGTGGTGGTGGTGGTGCTCATCTTGATGCTGTTCCCCGAGACCGCGGCCCGCGAGCTGGAGGACCTCAACCCGCTGGACCGCCAGGAGGCCCTGGAAGGCGATCCGACCACGCCGCCCAGCCATCCCGAGGACGACCCCTCCGGCCCGAACGACCAGGGGGGCTGAAGCGTCCCGACCCCGGGGGACCGGTACCATCGCCGCCGTGTTCGCGCCCCGTCTCCCCCGATCCCGATCCCGCTCCGTGCCCGGCGACTCCCCGGCCGCCGGCCCCAGGAACTCTGGCCGCTCGGTCCCCTCCGGAGCGATCCGCCTGGCCGGCGTGGCTCTGATGGCGGCGCTGGCGCTCGGCGCCTGCGGCACGTCAGGTCGGCCTTCGTTGCAGGCCGCGTCCTCCACCACGGTGGGCCAGCACCTCCAGACCCAGACCACCCCCCCGCCCACCACCTGCGCCACCCTCAACTTCGGTCAGAGCCTGGTGGCCACGGCCAGCCAGCCCGGGGCACTGGCCATCTACACCAACGCAGGCGACGCCGCCCCCAGCCAGACGATGAACAACCCGTACCTGATCAACAACAACCCCAAGGCGCCGGTGCCGCTCACGTTCCTGGTCAAGGACTTCCCCGCGGCGCAGGACTGCAAGTGGCTGAGCGTCTACCTGCCCATCCGTCCCGACGGGAGCACCGGCTGGGTCAAGGCCAGTCGACGTGACGACCGCCCCCAACCCATGGAGGCTCGAGGCCGACCTGGCCGAGTTCACGCTCAAGGTGTTCAAGGACGGCCAACAGGTCGACACCATCAAGATCGGTGTGGCCAAATCCAACACCCCCACCCCCGGTGGCGTCTACTACCTGACCGAGCTGATCAAGACGCCCAACCCGAACGGCGACTACGGGCCCTATGCCTACGGCCTGTCGGGCTACTCGAACGCCCTCACCAGCTTCAACGGCGGGCCCGGCCAGTTGGGCCTGCACGGCACCAACGAGCCTCAGCTCATCGGCACCCAGGTCAGCCATGGCTGCATCCGCATGAACAACGCGGACATCACCCGCCTGGCCGGCGAGCTCCCTCTGGGCACGCCCATCCAGATCAACACCTGAGCCCCGACACCTGCGACCGTCGCGGCCCGCTCAGGGTCGGCGACGCCGCACCTTGGCTCCCAGCTCGGCCAGCCACGCCACCACTGCGGCGGCGATGGCCTCGTCCTGTCCGCGTGGGTCATGACCTCCCGGGAGCCGGACCTGGGTCACCGGGCCGGGAATGGTGGCCAGCGCCCGGTCGAACTCTTCGGGCGATCCGAACGGGTCGGCCACGCCGGACACGAACAGGCAGGGCACGTCCAGAGTCCCGAGGTGCTCCGTGCGCAGCCGCTCGGGCTTGCCCGGCGGGTGCAGCGGGTAGCTGAGCAGGATGAGCCCGGCCGCCGGCAGACCCTCGGCCACCGCCATCGACGCCATGCGCCCGCCGAAGGACCGGCCCCCGAGCACCAACCGGTTGGCCCGCATGCCCACCTCGGCCACCAGGGCGGCCGCCTCGTCACGCACGGCGGCCACGGCCACCGGGGCCTTGTCCGGGGCACGCCGGCCGGCTCGGCGGTAGGGGAAGTCCATGCGGGCCGCGGGCACGGGGGCGATGGCCTCGGCCACGGCCACCAGGGTGTGGTGATCGCGGTCGGCCCCCGCGCCCGGAGCCAGCAGCACCGCGCCGGGAGTGGGTCGGCGCCGTCGAACCGGTGGTTGCGGTCCGGCGGTCGGCAAGTCCTTTTCCGGCCCGGCGGACTTCATCAGCCGAGCAGGATCCGTCGCGCTTCGGTCAGCTCGGAGATCCGTTGGGCCGCGGCCTCGACATCACCACCGTGGTCAGGATGGGCCACGCGCAGCTGCTCACGGAACCGGCTCTGCACCTCGGCCCGCTCGGATCGCTGGGACCCGTCATGGGGCCTCGGCCCCGGCCGGAACCCGAGCACCTCCAGCGCCCACGACCGCGGGTTCTCCAAGGCCGAGGCCGACAGGGGTCGACCCCGGCCCACGCCGGCCAGCACCGAGATCAGGTCGTCGCCCACGGTGCCCTCCCAGCGCACCGCCCGGCGCACCGCCCCCATCACCGCGTGACGCACCGCCGGGTCGACCCGACCGGCGGCGTAGACCGCTCCGAGCACCTGCTGGGTGGGGAGCCCGTGGTCGTCGTCGAACTCGAAGTGCAGGGCCTCGCCGTGGCCGATCAGGCGGTGACGGCTGCGCTGGAGGCCGATCTTGTCCTCCTGCAACCGGTAGCGCAGGCGGGGCTGGGGAACCCGCCGGTCCTCCTCCAACTCGGTGGTGAGGCGCATCAGGTCGGGCACCAGGTCGGGGTCGATGCCCCCGATGTTCTGGGCCACGATGCCCCCGAGCAGGATCCCGCCGAACCCGGGTGGGGGGTCGGTGGGCAGCATCGATTTGCCCAGGGACACACGACGGGTCGGCGCGATGGGGCGCGAGTGGTAGACCTCCAGCTCGGCGACGACCATGGGCTCACGCTAACCGGCGAACCCGGACGCCGGATCATCGGGTCACACGTAGTTGCGCAGGCGGTCGCGCAGGGCGCGCGCCTTGTCCTCCAGCTCCTCGTCATCGGCCTCGTCGCCGGCCAGGTCGAGGCTGAGCCCGGTAGCGGCATCCACCATGCCGTCCCACACCGCCGGCTCGTAGCCGAAGGGCAGCGCCCGGTTCGACAGCTTCTCCGCCGAGTTGACCACCCCCAGCACGCCGTCGGCATCCCGGGCGTTCTTCTGCAGCCGGTCGCACGCCACGAACAGGTCGGAGAGGATCTCGGCCGTCTCCAGGCCGTCGTCGGTGTCGCCGTCGTCACCCGACTCGGACCCGTCGAAGGCCGCGGCGTCGGCGTCGGCCGGGTCGGTGTCGGTCCCCGCCGCGTCGGGGTCGTCAGGCGCGGACCCGAACTCGATGACGTCGAGGAGCGCCTCCACCCCTTCCTCGTCGGTGGCCAGGACCACCAGATCGCCCTCCATGTCGAACTCGTAGCCGATCCCGCGCTCCATCAACCCGCCGGTCAGGGTCACGAGCTGTTCGGTGGTCCAGTCGTTGACCTCGTAGACCACCTTCTCGGCGTCGGGGTCGAGCATCGGTTCGTCGGCCGAGCGGACCTCGTCGACGAGATCGTCGACCGCCTGCTCGTCCTCGGATCGCACCACCAGGTCGGTGCCCTCCCACACCCGGGTGATGCCGGCGCCGGTCAGGAGCTGTTCGAGCATGACCCGGGCCTCGTTCGACCACTCCCCCATCTCGTAGGTGACGTGCTCACCCACGCCGGCGTCGGCGTCGCCGTCATCGAGCTGGTCGGCGTCGGGTTCGTCCGCGGATCCTTCGTCGCGGTCGTCATCGTCGGCGGCCCGGGTGGGCTGGGCGCCGGCCGCAGTCGAGCTGGTCACGTCCGACCGGCTGTCGATGGCCTCACCGATGGTGGACGAACCGGTCGACGAGACCGGTGACGACTCGTCGAGCTCGATGTCGCTGGCCATCACCTCTTCGAGGGCCACGCCGCAGTCCGGACAGACCGTCGCGCTGAGCAGGTACTGGGTCGCGCACCGGGGGCACTGCTTGATCGCCACGGGCGCATCCTTGCACGCCGACGGGTGGACCCGCCCGGAGACCGCCGAGCGATGATCGGCGCCCTGGTACTGCAGTAGCTTGTCGACCCATGGCCGATCCCCGCTCGACCCAACCAGACCGCAACCTCGCTCTCGACATCGTGCGCGTCACCGAGGCCGCGGCCATGGCCGCGTCGCGGTGGATGGGTCGCGGCGACAAGGAAGGCGCCGACGGCGCCGCCGTCGACGCCATGCGCATCACGCTGGGCAGCGTGCCCATGGACGGGATCGTGGTCATCGGCGAGGGCGAGAAGGACGAGGCCCCGATGCTGTTCAACGGCGAGTCGGTGGGCGACGGCCAGCGGGCCGGCCACCGACATCGCCGTCGACCCGATCGACGGCACCACCCTCACGGCCAAGGGCCGGGGCAACGCCATCGCCGTGATCGCGGTCAGCGAGCGGGGCACCATGTTCGACCCGGGTCCGTGCGTCTACATGGAGAAGATCGCAGTCGGGCCCGAGTGCGCCGGGGTCATCGACCTCAACCGGTCACCCACCGAGAACCTCGCAGGCGGTGGCCGAGGCCAAGGGCGAGTCCGTCCGCGACGTCACCGCCGTGATCCTCGAACGCGACCGCCACGACGCCCTCATCGAGGAGGTCCGCGCCGCCGGGGCCCGGGTGCGCCTGATCCAGGACGGCGACGTGGCCGGCGCCATCTCCACCGCCTGGACCGACTCGGGCGCCGACATCCTGTTCGGCATCGGCGGCACGCCCGAAGGCGTCATCACCGCGGCCGCGCTCAAGTGCATGGGCGGCGAGATGCTGGGGCGGCTGTGGCCCCGCGACGACGGCGAGCGCCAGGCCGCCCTCGACGCGCGGCTACGACCTCGACCGGGTGCTGACCACCGACGACCTGGTCGCCGGCGACAACTGCTTCTTCGCCGCCACCGGCATCACCGACGGCGAGCTGCTCAAGGGCGTCCACTACGACCGCAACGGCGCCACCACCCAGTCGCTGGTGATGCGCTCCAAGTCGGGCACCGTGCGGATGATCAACGCCCGCCACAACCTCACCAAGCTCGGCGGCTTCAGCGCCATCGAGTTCCAGTAACACTGGCCCTCCGGTCGGCAAGCCTCCCTGCGGGCGTCTTCGGCATCCTGGTGTCATCGGTCCAGCGGCTCCGCCCGCCGACTAGCGGCCGGTGTCGCCTCGGCGGATGCGTTCGGCCGCGGACAGCACGGCCCGCAGTGAGGCGGTGACGATGTTGGGATGGGTGCCGATCCCCCACCGGGTCACCCCGGAGTCGTCGACCGTCTCCACATAGGCCACCGCAGCGGCATCGGCCCCCGCACCGATGGCGTGCTCGTGGTAGTCGACCACGTCCAGCGTCACGCCGAGGCCGTCGCCCAGCGCCACCACCAGCGCGTCGATGGGACCGTTGCCCCGCCCGGTGATGGTCACCGGCTCGCCGTCGACCAGGAGCTGGGCGGTGAGCGAGGCGTGATCCTCGCTCTCGGTCACGATCTCGTGGCTGCGCAGCTCGACCGAGGGCTCAGCGGGCAGGTAGGTCTGGGTGAACGTGTCCCACATGGCCGTGGGGCTGATCTCGGTGCCGGTGTCCTCGGTGATGGTCTGGATGCTGCGCGAGAACTCGATCTGCAGCCGGCGGGGCAGCTCGAAGCCGTGCTCGTACTCCATGATGTAGGCGACGCCGCCCTTGCCCGACTGGCTGTTGACCCGGATGACGGCCTCGTAGTCACGACCCACGTGCGCCGGGTCGATGGGCAGGTAGGGCACGCCCCACGACCTCGTAGTCGCGGCCCCGGCCGGCCGCCTCGGCGTCGGCGTAGAGAGCGCCGAAGCCCTTCTTGATGGCGTCCTGGTGCGAGCCCGAGAACGACGTGTAGACGAGGTCGCCCACATAGGGATGCCGCTCGTGCACCGGCAGGCGGTTGCAGTACTCGGCCGTGCGGCGCAGGGCGTCGATGTCGGTGATGTCCAGCTCGGGGATCGACCCCCTGGCTGAACAGGTTCATGGCCAGGGTGACCACGTCGACGTTGCCCGTGCGCTCGCCGTTGCCGAACAGGGTGCCCTCGACCCGATCGGCGCCGGCCATCACCCCCAGCTCGGCCGCGGCCACCGCCGTGCCCCGATCGTTGTGGGGATGCAGCGACAGGGTGACCGCGTCGCGGTTGCGGACGGTGCGCAGGAACCACTCGATGGTGTCGGCGTAGACGTTGGGGGTGTACATCTCGACGGTGGCCGGCAGGTTCATGATCAGCGGACGATCGACGGTCGGCTCGATCACCTCGGCCACCGCGTCGCAGATCTCCACCGCGTAGGCGGTCTCGGTGCCGGTGTAGCTCTCGGGCGAGTACTCGTAGCGCACGTCGGTGCCGGGGATGCGTCTCCTCCAGCTTGCGACACAGCCGGGCGGCGTTGACGGCGATCTCGGTGATGCCGGCCTGGTCCAGCCCGAACACCACCCGGCGCTGGAGCACCGAGGTGGAGTTGTAGAAGTGGACGATGGCCCGCGGCGCCCCGGCCAGGCACTCGTAGGTGCGCTCGATCAGGTCCTGACGGCACTGGGTCAGCACCTGGATCATCACGTCGTCGGGGATCAGATCCTCCTCGATGAGTTGGCGCACGAAGTCGAAGTCGGGCTGGCTGGCCGACGGGAAGCCCGACCTCGATCTCCTTGAAGCCCATCTTGACCAGCACGTCGAACATGCGCCGCTTGCGGTCGGGATCCATCGGGTCGATGAGCGCCTGGTTGCCGTCGCGCAGGTCGACCGAGCACCACCGCGGCGCCACCGTGGTGCGCTGGTCGGGCCAGGTCCGGTCGGGCAGCGTGAGCGGACGGAACGGCTCGTACTTCTCGAACGGCATCTTCTTGGGCTGGACGTTCTCGGGTGGCATCGGTGGCACCTCTGCTAGACGTGAAGCTGGTGGGGTGGGGCTGTGGGGTTGCTGGATTCGGATCCGGAAAACGCAAGAAGCTCCCGGCCCGGAGGCACAGGAGCTTCGGCGAGCACCGATATGGGGTGCTCGCCTAGGTCAGAAGGAGGAGTCCGGTGTGAGATGGCATCACAACCGAGTATCTCCGACCTCGGGCCGATCGTCAACCCCCCGGTTCGATCCGGCCCAGGACCGGCTCACAGTAGGCGCAAGGCGATGGCCACCAACACCACGACGGGAGCCAGGCTGATCTCGACCAGCGCGCCCACCACCGCCAGCGCCACCGCCACCAGGAACGGCACGCTGACCAGCCGCAGGGCGGCGCCGTAGCCCGGCACCTCGGCGTGGGTCTCCAGCAGCAATCGACCGGCCCGCCACCCGTCGCCCACCAGGTGGCGCCGCGTCCGTCGGCCCTCACGCCCGGCGGCGCGCGACTCGGTCACCAGATCGGTCAGCTCGCGGCCGTGGAGCCTCACGATGTCGGGGGACGCCCGCAACCAGCCGGGCAGGGCCAGGACCTCCTCGAGGGCGTCGTAGAACAGCCAGAGCACCACCGGCACGCCAGCCAGGATCAGCGCCGCCACGGCCAGGGCCACCCCGCCCACCACGCTGGGCCAGCCGGCGATGAGGGGCGCGACCACGATGATGGCCACCGACACCGCCGAGCTGATGGCCAGCCAGCGAACCCCGCGCACCAGTCGGCGGGCCAGGGGCACGATGCGCTGGAGGACACCCAGCAGGGCAGTGGTCGAGCGACCGCTGTCGACGGCCGACCTCACACCGACACCTGCAGTTCGCGCAGGCCGCGCAGCACGAAGTGGTCGCGGTGGACCGGCTCGGCCGCCAACTCGAGGTCGGGGAACCGTCGGATCAGGCTGCCCAGGGCGATCTGGCCCTCGAGCCGGGCCAGCGCCGCCCCCAGGCAGTAGTGCATGCCCTGGGAGAAGGCCAGGTGGTGGTTGTCCGCCCGGCCCAGGTCGAGGCGGTCAGGTCGGTGGAAGCGCTCGGGATCGCGGTTGGCCGCCGCCACCAGCGTCATCACCGGTGTTCCCTGGCGGAAGACCTGGCCACCCACCTCGATGTCGACGGTGGCCGTGCGTCCGGTGATGTGGGCCGGCGGGTCGAAGCGCAGCAGCTCCTCGACGGCCGCCGCGTCCAGCCCTGGGTCGTCACGCCACCGGGCCAGCTGGTCGGGCTGGCGCAGCAGGGCCAGCGTGCCGTTGCCGATCAGGTTCATGGTCGTCTCGTGCCCGGCGATGAACAGCAGGACCACGATGGAGCTGAGCTCCTCGGGGCTCAGGCGGTCGCCCGCCTCCTCGGCCGCCAGCAACGCGCTGATGAGGTCGTCGCCAGGATGGGCCCGGCGCTGCTCGAACAACGTGCCGAAGTAGTTGTAGAAGGCCATGGCCGCGATCAAGCCCCGTTGGAGCTCGTCGTCGGTCATGACGCCGTCGAGCAGTCGCGACGCGTCCGAGGACCACCCGGCGAACTGCGAGCGATCCTCGAGCGGGACCCCCAACATCTCGCAGATGACGGTGACCGGCAGCTCGAAGCCGAGGTCGGCCACCACATCGAGGCCACCGCGCTCCGCCGCCCGGTCGAGGATCGCGTCGACCAGCTCCTGGATCCGGGGACGGAGCTGCTCGACGGTGCGGGGGGTGAAGGCCTTGGACACCAGGCCGCGGACCCGGGTGTGATCGGGTGGGTCCATGAAGAGCAGCACGAACTGGTCGGCGTCCTCCATGGCAAAGTTCATGTCGGCCAGGCCCAGGGCGGGATCGCGGTGGCGGGGGCTAGAGCTGAACCGGGGATCGCGCAGCACCGCCTCGCAATCGCGGTGACGAGTCAAGATCCACTCGCCCAGGTCGTTGCGCCAGATGGGCGCATCGGTCCGCATCCGGTCGTAGGTGGGCCAGGGATCCTCCCAGTCGAACGGGCCGAACTGCTCCGAGGCGATCATCTCGAACGCAGCGGCGCCACCCGACGAGGGCGCAGGCGGGTCGGCGGCGTCGGTTTCGCTCATGGCACCATCATCGACGGCCCGGCCGCGATTGCCAAGCGAGGCGGACGCCTCCGGTCAGCCCTCGACCCCGACCTCGCGCTGGCCCAGCCGGCTGGCCCGGGCCAGCTCCTCAGCCGACTCGAGCGACGAGTGGACGAAGCCCTCCAGGGCCTCTTTGCGCGACGCCAGACCCTGGGTGACCGCGGCCTGGGCGGCGTCGCGGGTCGAGGCCAGCGCCTCGGTGGCACTGGCCTTGCCGCCCTGGACGGCCTGGACCATGTGCGAGCGGGCCACGGCGCGGGTGGCCTGGCCCCAGTGGGCCCGGAACATCCCGATGTCGAACGCGCCCTGCGCCACCCGATTGCTGGCCCGAACCCGCGCCGGCGGGGTGCGCAGGCCCCTGACCACGTGCAGCCAGCTCAGCGCCTTGAGGACGTAGTAGGTGGGATCCCACTCCCACCAGAAGAAGCCCTGGCGGGCGGAGGCCTGGTAGTAGTGGTGGTTGTTGTGCCATCCCTCGCCCATGGTGAGCGCGGCGATGACCACCGAGTTGCGACTGGTGTCCTCGGTGGCGTAGCGGCGTCGGCCCATCACGTGGGCCAGCGAGTTGACGGTGAAGGTGGCGTGCCACAGCAGGATGGTGGACAGGAAGAAGCCGATGAGCAGTCCGCTCCAGCCCCCGATGAAGAAGCAGGCGAAGCCGAGCGCCCACGGGGCGATCCAGTCCTTCTTGTTCAGGAACACCAGCTCGGGGAACTTGGAGAAGTCCTTGATGCGGTCGTAGTCGGTGACCGCGTACTTGTCGCACAGGATCCAGCCCACGTGGCTCCAGAAGAAGCCCTTCTGGGTCGGCGAGTGCACGTCGGTGGGCGAGTCGCTGTAGCGATGGTGGTCGCGGTGGTGCGAGGCCCACCAGAGCGCGCCCTTCTGCGCCGCAGTGCCGCCACCGAAGGCCATGACGAACTGCCAGAACCGGTTGAGCCGGTAGCTGCGGTGCGCGAAGTAGCGGTGGTAGCCCGCGGTGATGAAGAACATGCGCCCGAAGTAGAGGACGACGCACAACACGATGGCCGTGCGTGACACGCCTGTGAAGAAGGCCAGCAGCGGCAGGAAGTGCGCCAGGATGAACGGGATCGACGTCACGCGGTTGACGCGCTCGTCGGGGCCACGCCGATCGGTCCCGGCCAGCTGGGACAGGTCGCGGGCCAACTCGTCGGCCAGATCGTCTTGCTCGCCAGCCGGGGCGGAAAGCTCGGACAGCTGCTGTCGCGCAGCGACAGCGGGCGTGGATGACATCGACGAACATCCTGAGGGTTGACCGGTCGGCAGCGACGTGGAAGGTGCTGATCGCTTCGCCAACGCTAGCCTACCGACCAGTAGGTAGGTAGGTCAGGACCCGCGATTTGTCGCGGTTTTCCTGTCGGCCAGATGTCGGCTTTCAGTAGCCGTAGCCCCCCGCAGTGGTGGTCGTGGTGGGCCTGGTGGTGGGCGGTGAGGTCGAGGTCGGTGCCGCGGTGACCGGCGCGGCCGTGGTGGGCGCCATCGTGGGCGCGGCGTGGGCGGTGGTGGTGGGCGGGTGCAGGGTGGTCGCCGGAGCTGCCGTGGTCACCGGCGCGGCGGTGGAGGTCGGCGCGACCGTGGTGGTCGACACCGTCGAGGTGGTGGTGTCGGACCCGCTGGCCGCCACCGCCGTGCCCCGGGTGGTCGATCCGGTGGAGGTCCGGCTCCCGCTGCTGCCGCAGGCCGCGGCCACGAACAACAGACCCGCGGCCACCAACAGCACCGCCGTACGTCGACTGATCATCGGTTCTCTCCGTCCGGGCGACCGGGACCATGGCCCGGGTGTCGGCGACGGATACGGGGTCTGGCACCTGAACGGTTCACCCCACCCTCAGGCGGCGGCGAGCGCCAGGCCGGCGGCGGCGGCCACCAATCCGAGAACCAGGCTGGCGGCCGCGTTCAGGCCGGCCTGGCGGGTCGAGCCCTCCTCGAGCAACCGGACGGTCTCGAAGGTCCAGGTGCTGAAGGTGGTGTAGGCGCCGCAGAACCCGGTACCGAGGATGATCTTGGGCGTGGCCGGGAACCCGTGGTACAGCGCCAGCCCGGTCAACAGGCCGAGCGCGAACGAGCCGGACATGTTGATGACGAAGGTCCCCCAGGGAAATCGACCCGACGTGTGGTCGCCCACCAGCCCGTCGAGCAGATATCGCGTCGGCGCACCGACGGCCCCGGCCAGGCACACACCGATCCAGGTCAGCATCAGGCGCCCAGGCCGTTCGCGCTCCGCCGACCAACCGTGGCCAGGCGACCACCGGCGATCCCGATCCAGACCGCAGCCAGGCCCGCCACCGAGCTGGCCAGGACGTAGACGGCGGCCCGGCCGGCGTGTCCGTCGCGGACCAGCACATCGGACTCGACCATGAAGGTCGAGTAGGTGGTGTAGGCACCCAGGAACCCGATGGCCAGAAACGGGCGGAGGTGGCGTGACGGGGGGAACCGCTCGACCAGCAGCACCAGGATGAACCCGAGCAGGAGGCTGCCGGAGACGTTGGTCCAGAACGTTGCCCAGGGGTAACCGCCGGCGGGAACGTGGATGAGCCGGGCCATCTCGTAGCGGGCAGGCGCACCCAGCGCGCCCCCGAGGGCGACGAAACCCAGGGCGTGGCGTCGACCTCGACCGACGCGATCGGGATCGGTGGGGACGCGAGGTCTGTCCGGGCCCTCGATGGTCATGGCTCCTCCTCGGTCGTCCCACGTCACACGACGTGACCACACGACATCAGGTAGGAGCCATCAGCCCGGAGGCGGTCAACGGCGAGCCCCATCGCCGTCCTCGAACCTACCAGGCCCCTCGCGTCGGGAGCGTCGGGAGCCGGCACGTGAACCGTCAGGTGCCGAGTGACGAACCATCTCGCGTCAGATCTGGCACCGTAGAGGTCTCGTGACCAACATCCCCTCCGATCGCGGCACACGGACCCGCTCCGACCCGAACGGTTCGGGCCGGCGTAGGCCCGCCCCCACCGCCGACCCTGCCCCGCGCGCCTCGCTGAGCGTGACGCAGGCACGAGTCGCCGGGGTACTGGCTGCCGGCGTGGCCTTGGCCGTCACCGAGCTGGTCTCCGGCCTGTTCGGCCACAACCAGTCGATGGTGGGCAGCGTGGGCAGCCTGTTCATCCACGAGTCGGGTGGCGGCGTGGCCCGCACGGCCATCGGCCTGCTGGGCACCTCCGACAAGCCGTCGCTGATCATCGGGATCGTGGCCGTGTCCCTGCTGGCCGGCGCCGCCCTGGGCACGGCCAGCCTGCGACGGCGCTGGGTGGCCATGGCCGGGTTCGCGGCCTTCGGCGTGGTGGGCATCATCGCCAGCGCCCGTGACCCCCTGGCCTCGACGGGAGTCGCCGTGGTCGCCGCCGTGCTCGCGGTGGCCGCCGGCGTCGGCACCCTGTTCGGGCTGCTCCGGGTCGGCACCACTGGACACCTGCTGCCGGAGCCTCCTCCGGCGGCAGCCAGCCGATCCAACCGGGCCGTGGTGGCCCGACCCACCGACGGGGCCGCCACGCGTCGCGCCTTCCTGGGCTGGGCCGCGGCGGCCGGCACCTTCGCGGTGACGGGTGCGCTGGCCGGACGCGCCCTGCGGGGCCGGTCGTCGGTCGAGGCGGCCCGCGAGAAGATCCGCCTGGTCCGTCCCACCAACCAGGCCGTGCCCCCCGGTTCGCCGGCTGCCTTCGAAGCTCCCGGGACCGCCTCGTTCCCGATCGAGGGTCTCAGCCCCTACCTGGTGCCCAACCGCGACTTCTACCGCATCGACACCGCGCTGGTGGTCCCGCAGGTGGACGTGGCCACCTGGAAGCTGTCGATCACGGGCATGGTCGACCACCCCTTCACCGTCACCTTCGACGACCTGCAGCACCTGTCCCAGGTCGAGGAGGCGGTCACCTTGTCGTGCGTGTCCAACGACGTGGGTGGCGACCTGGTGGGCAACGCCCTGTGGCAGGGCGTACCCCTGCGCACGTTGCTGGCCCGGGCCGGGGTGCAGTCCGGGGCCAGCCAGATCGTGGGTCGGTCGGTGGACGGGTTCACGGTCGGCTTCCCCACCGCCGCGCTCGACGACGGCCGCACCGCACTGGTGGCGGTGGGCATGAACGGCGAGCCGCTCCCCACCGAGCACGGCTACCCGGCCCGGATGGTGGTGGCCGGGTTGTACGGCTACGTGTCGGCCTGCAAGTGGCTGACCGAGATCCATCTCGACCGACTCCAGGACTTCGACGCCTACTGGGTGCCGTTGGGTTGGTCCAAGCAGGCGCCCATCAAGACCCAGTCGCGCATCGACGTGCCCCGCTCGGGGGCGACCGTGCACGCCGGCCCCACACCCATCGCCGGGGTGGCCTGGGCCCCCGACAAAGGGATCGCCAAGGTCGAGGTGCAGGTGGACGACGGCCCCTGGATGACCGCCCAACTGGGCCAGGTGCTGTCCAAGGACACCTGGTGCGAGTGGATGGTCCCGTGGTCGGCCACCAAGGGCCAGCACACCCTCCGGGTGCGCGCCACCGACAAGACCGGGTACACCCAGACCAGGACCCAGAGCGATCCCGAGCCGAACGGGGCCACCGGGTGGCACACCCGCAAGGTGACCGTCGTCGACTGACCGGCTCACCGCCACTTGTATTGAAGTTGTATACTTAGGGCCATGACGCCAACGGTGTGGGACCCCGATCAATATGAGCGCTTCGCCGACGAGCGCCGACGCCCCTTCGACGACCTGGTGGGCGGCCTCACCCCCGTGCCGGCCGGCACCATCGTCGACCTCGGATGCGGTCCCGGTCCGCTGACCATCGAGCTCCACCGCGCCCTGGATGCCGCCGAGACGGTCGGGGTGGACGACGACCCGGCCATGCTCGACCGAGCCACCGCCGCGCTGGGCGACCCGCAGCTCGACCCGGCGCGGGCCGGCGGCGTGCGCTTCGACCGGGCTCACCTCCAGGACTGGCAGCCGGCTCGACCCGTCGATGTCGTCTTCGCCAACGCCTCCCTGCAATGGGTGCCCCACCATCACCACCTGCTCCCTCGCCTGGCCGGGTTCCTGGCCGATGAAGGACAGCTCGCCTTCCAGGTGCCCGCCAACCACGATCACCCCTCCCACCTGGTGGCCGACGACCTGGGACGCGAGTGGGGCCTGAGCGTGGGCGGCGGGGCGGCCAACGTGCTGGCCCCGGAGATCTACGCCACCATCCTCCACGACCTGGGTTTGGCCGACGTGGACGTCCGGCTCCAGGTGTACGGCTTCGAGCTCGACCGCTCAGCCGACCTGGTGGAGTGGACCAAGGGCACCCTGCTCACCGGGTACCGGGCCCAGCTCGAGCCGAGCGACTACGACGACTTCGTGGCCGAGTACCGGCGTCGCCTGCTGGCCGAGGTCGGCGCGGTGGAGCACTACTACTACGCCTTCAAGCGGATCCTGGCCTGGTCCCATCGTGGATGCCCCGCACCTGCACCGCCACGCCCACGTCCGCGTTGAACGAGCACGGCGGCGGCAACCTCGCCGTCTTGGTGCCGGGAGGCGCGTCGTACCAGGGATGGCCGGCGCAGATCGGCGGCCGGTCCTGGTGAGCCGTGCACAGACGAGTCGACGGGTCGAAGGCGTCGCAGGCGTATCGGGTGGCCGAGCCGCCCCCGCTGGCCCGGCGCCAGCGGGCCAGGATGAAGCGGGCGTTGGCCAGGTGGTCGCGGCGCACCGGGGTCGAAGCGGCGTCGCCGGTCTCGCGCACGAAGGCCCGCAGTTCGGCCTTGGTGAAGTTCAGCTGCAGGTTCTCGCAGCAATCGCCACACCGGTTGCACTCGTCATGGTCGCCTACCTCGCCGCCCGGGTCAGGCGATCGCGCACGGCGTCGCCCAGCCCGCCCGGGGGCGGGACCACGGCCACGATGTCGGTGGCGCCGAGCCGGTCGGCCTGGCGGAGCCGGTCATAGAGCACCCGGGCGTAGTCCGACGAAGGTCCGGCCGGCTCCAGCTCGATGATGCCCGGGTCGAGCCCGTCGAGCACGGTCGGCGCCAGCACCGCCACCACTCGACCGGCCTCGGCCAGCCGGTTGGCCGACACCACGGCCTCACCGGCCTCGCCGGCCAACTCGACGCGGGCCTGGGGGGCGTAGTGGGCGCCGGTCATCCCCGAGGCCCGCACCGGCGCGCCCGAGGCCGGGTCGGACTCGGTGGGGGCGCGCACCGCGGAGGCCAGCCGCGGCGGCGCGCCGAGCACCTCGGCCAGCCGCTCGAGGCTGACGCCCCCGAGGCGGAGCACCTCGGGATCGGCGCCCTGGCAATCCACGATGGTCGACTCCACCCCCACCTGCGACGGTCCGCCGTCGAGCACCAGGTCGACGGCGTCACCCAGGTCGGCTCGCACGTGGGCGGCGGTGGTCGGGCTCACCTGCCCGAAGCGATTGGCCGAGGGCGCGGCCACCGCCGCCCCGCCGGTTCGCCGGGCCGCGAACGCCTCCAGCAACGCCTGGGCCAACGGGTGCGACGGCACCCGTAAGCCCACGGTGGCGCCACCGCCGGTCACCACGTCGGGCACCCGCGACCGCCGAGCCAGCACCAGGGTGAGGGGACCAGGCCAGCAGGCCGCGGCCAGGCGCCGGGCTGGAGCGGTCACCGATTCTGCCCAGGCGTCGAGTTGATCAGCCGTGCCGATGTGCACGATGAGTGGGTGAGAAACCGGACGCCCCTTGACCGCGAAGATGCGCTCGACCGCGGCAGTGTTCTCGGCATCCGCGCCCAGGCCATACACCGTCTCGGTGGGGAAGGCCACCAGCCCACCCCGTTCGAGCACCTCAAGCGCTTTCTCTAGTGGCTCTCCGGTCGGCAAGCCTCCCTCCGAGCGCTTCGCCATCCGGGTGTCATCTCCCGAGCGGCTCCGCTCCGCTCCGCCACCCTGGGCGTCAGTCACGCCACGATGCCCTCGGTCACCACGACCAACACCCGGGTCGTCGGGCCCAGCGGCAGGCCCGGGGCCTCGCCGTCGCGTCGATCCAACGCCTCGAGCAGGCCGGCGAAGGCCACCGCACCGGTCGGACTGGCCAGCACACCGTGCGCGGCCAGCCGCTCGACCGCCTCGAGCACGCGCGGATCCTCCACCGTCACCACCGCATCGAGCGCGCCGGCCACCACCGGCCACGCCAACGGGGAAGGCAGACCCCGGGCCAGCCCGTGGGCCACGGTCGCCCCAGGAGCGGGCAGGGTCACCCGCTCCCCCGCTGTCACCGAGGCGGTCCAGCACGCCGCGGCCGCCGGCTCCACGCCCGCCATCCACAGATCGGGGGCGAAGTGCTCAGAACGGAACCAGGTGGCACCGGCCGAGGCCAGCGCACCGATCCCGAGCGGTACCACCACCGCATCGGGCGCCGGTCTGCCCCGGGTCTCGAGCTCGTCGGTCACCTCCTCGAACACGGTGGCGTACCCCTCGGTCACCCACTGGGGGATCTCGTCGAACCCTTCCCAGGAGGACTCGCTGAGCAGCACCACCTCGTCGCCGGTCTCGGTGGCCGCCGCGGCCATGGCGTCGTCCCAGCTGGTGCCCACCGCCTTCACCTCGGCCCCCTCTCGGGCCAGGTTCGCCAGTCGTTCGGGCGCGGCGGTGGCCGGCACGTAGACCACCGAGTCGAAGCCGAACAGCCGGGCGGCGCGCGCCGCTCCGGCCCCGAAGCCGCCATCGGTGACGGTCACCACCCGGAGGCGTCCCACCGGCTCGATGGCCGCCCGGAGGTCCTCCATCCCCTGCCAGCGCGGCGGCCGTTTCCCCAGACGACCCAGCACCTCGCGATAGAGGGCCCAGGATGCGCCCAGGACCTCGTAGCCCTTCAGGCCCAGGCGGGCCGATTCGTCCTTGACCAGCAGGCCCCCCAGGGCCAGCTCGTCGGCCAGGGGTCGCAGGTCGAGCAGGGGCGTGGGGGCGGCTCGAGGCAGCCGGGTGTGGAACGCCCGCGCGAAGTTGAGGCGGGCCTGGTGTTCCTGGTGGTCGCGCATCGGGTTGACCCGAGCCCCGGCGTTCATGCCGGGACGCTACCGACTCCGCCACCTTCGGTTCGGCGCGGCCCCACGACCCGCGCTCAGGAGGTGGCGTCGAGCTCGAAGCGGTAGCCCATGCCCGGCTCGGTGATGAAGTAGCGGGGTCGACTGGGCTCGGGTTCGAGCTTGCGACGCAGGCCGGCCAGGTAGACGCGCAGGTAGTTGGCCTCGGTCTCGTACTCAGGACCCCACACCTCCTGGAGGAGTTGTCGTTGGGTGACCAACTTGCCCCGGTTGCGCACCAGTTGCTCGACCAGCCCCCACTCGGTGGGGGTGAGGTGCACCTCGGCGCCGTCACGGATCACCTTCTTGGCCGACAGGTCGACCCGGAAGTCGGCCGTCTCGATGACGGGCAGCTCCTCGATGGGCGTGGCCCGACGCACCGCCGCCCGCAACCTGGCCAGCAGCTCGTTCATCCCAAAGGGCTTGGCCAGGTAGTCGTCCGCGCCGGCGTCGAGCGCCTCCACCTTGTCGTGCTCGTCCTCGCGCACCGACAGGATGATGATGGGCACCGAGCTCCAGCCCCGCAGCCCGCGCACCACCTCGATGCCGTCGATGCCGGGCAGGCCGATGTCGAGCACGACCACGTCGGGGTGGCGCTCGGCCGCCAGCCGCAGGGCCTCCTCACCGGTGGCAGCCAGGTCGACGTCGTACTGGCGGGCCCGGAGGTTGGTGGCCAGGGCTCGGCGGATCTGCGGTTCGTCGTCCACCACCAAGACCCGGGTCATGTGGTGCCTGCTCTCGTGGCCACGGCCCCACGGGCCTGGGTCGTCTGGTCGCGCGGGAGCGGGGCGGGCATCTCCGGGTCGGTCGGTGCCGCGGGGTCGCCGGCGGCTTGGCTGCGCAGCGAGATCACCGTGGTCAGGCCTCCGCCGGGAGTGTCCTCCAGCGTCAGTTCACCGTCCATGGCGTCGGTGAAGCCCCGGGCCACGGCCAGACCCAGACCCACCCCGGTCGAGGTGGCCCGATCCCCCAGGCGCTGGAAGGGTTCGAAGATGCGCTCGCGGTCGTCGGGGCGCACACCCGGCCCCTGGTCGATGATGCGCAGGTGGACCCGGTCGCCCACCTGGCCGGCCTCGATCCGCAATGGCCGATCCTGGGGCGAGTAGCGCAGGGCGTTGGACACCACGTTGGCCACCACCCGCTCGAGCAGACCGGCGTCGGCTAGCACGCGAGGCAACTGCTCGGACACGTGGATCTCGATCGGCGCGGTCAGCTGGCTGAGGCTGGCCAGCGCCTGGGCCACCACCTCCTCCAGCGCCACCGGCCGCAGGTCGACCTCGAGCACCCCGCTCTCCAGTCGGCTCATGTCGAGCAGGTTGCCGACCAGGACGTTGAGGCGGTCGGCCTCCTCGTCGATGGTGGCCAGGAACACCTGACGGGCCTCGGGCGTCCACTCCACGTCGTCCTGCAACAGGCTGGTGGCCGACGCCTTGATCGACGCCAGCGGCGTGCGCAGGTCGTGGGACACCGCGCGCAGGATGGCGGTGCGCAGCTGGTCGGCCTCGGCCAGCGCCGCCGCCTCGGCCGCCTCGCTTCGCAACCGCCGGCGCTCCAGGGCCGAGCTCAACTGGGCCGCGAACACCCGCAGCACCCGCTCGTCGTCCACCGTCAGTGCCGGCCCCTCGTAGACGAGCACGGCCCCTCCCACCAGGGCCACGTTGCGGTGTCCGGCGGGCGTGGCCGGGGCCGGGGTCCCGGCGAAGGCCTCGACCTGCCAGCCCCCCTCCGGGCCCGGGATCAGCAGGCTCACCGCGTCGAGCTCGAAGGTGGTGCGCAGGTGGGTGACCATCTCGTCGACCGCGTCGTCGTCGCCGACCAGGCCCCCGGCCACCCGGGCCAGCGCCTCGGCCTCGGCTCGGGCGTGGGCCGAGTCGGCCGATCGCGTGGACAGCTTGGTCACCAGCGTGGCCACGATCCCGGCCACCAGCAGGAAGGTCACCAGGGCCACCAGGTTCTGCCCCTCGGCGATGGTGAAGGTGTGGAACGGCTCGGTGAAGAACCAGTTGACCACCAGCGACGCGGCCACCGCGGCCACGATGGCCGGCCACAGGCCACCGATGAGGGCCACCACGATGACCAGCACCAGGAACAGCAGCATGTCGGTGGTCAGGTTGACCTGGTGCGCAGACGCTGGTCAGCACCAGGGTCATGAGCGGGATGCCGACCAGCGCCACCAGGAAGGCGATCATCTGGCGGCGCGCCGACAGCCGGGGACGACGACGACGACGTACCAGCGACACCGAGGACAGGCCGGACTCATCGTCGGCCGAGCGGTCCTGGCTGATGACGTGCACGTCGATGCCGCTGGCCTCGCGTAACACGGCGTTGATGACCGAGCCGCGGGTCAGCTCGGCCCAGCGCGAGCGTCGGGTGGCGCCGAGCACCAGCTGGGTGGCGTTCTCGGCCCGGGCGAACTGGGTCAGCGCCGGGGCCACCTCGCCGCCGATGACCTCGTGGTACTCGCCCCCCAGGTCCGCCAGCAGCCGCCGATGCGCCTCGAGCAGCTCGGAGGGCCCGGCCGCCAGCCCGTCGCTGGCCTGGACGTGCACGCCGAGCAGATCGGCCTTGGCCCGCTGCGCCATCCGGGCGGCGCGGCGGATGAGGTCCTCGCCGCTGGGCGAGCCGGTGACGGCCACCACCACGCGCTCGCGGGTCTCCCACGGGCCCTCGATGCCCTGGGCCTCCATGTAGTCCTGCAGGCCGGCGTCGACCTTGTCGGCCACCCACAGCAGCGCCAGCTCGCGCAGGGCCGACAGGTTGCCGATCCGGAAGTAGTTGCCCAGGGCGGCGTCGACCTTGTCGGCCGCGTAGATGTTGCCGTGGGCCATGCGCCGACGCAGCGCCTCGGGCGTCATGTCGACCAGCTCGACCTGGTCGGCGGCCCGCACCACCGCGTCGGGCACCGTCTCGCGCTGCTTGACCCCGGTGATCCGCTCGACCACGTCGTTGACCGACTCGAGGTGCTGGATGTTGACGGTCGTGATCACGTCGATGCCGGCGTCGAGCAGCCTCGTCGATGTCCTCGTAGCGCTTGGCGTGGCGCGATCCGGGCACGTTGGTGTGGGCCATCTCGTCGATGAGCACCACCTCGGGACGCCGGGCCAGGACGGCGTCGATGTCGAGCTCCTCGAAGGTGGCGCCGCGATGGGTCATGACCCGGCGGGGCACGATCTCGAGGTCGCGCAGCTGGGCCGCGGTCTTGGGTCGGCCGTGGGTCTCGACGAAGCCGACCACCACGTCGGTGCCGCGGTCGTGGCGTCGCCAGCCCTCGTCGAGCATGGCGAAGGTCTTGCCCACGCCCGGCGCGGCCCCGAGGTAGATCCGAAGGTGGCCGCGGGACATGAGGGCAGTCTACGAACCGGTGGTGACCGCGCCGGTGGTCACGATCGGGTGGCCCGGTCCAGTGCCAGGTTGAGCTCGAGCACGTTCACGCCGGGATCGCCGAG
Organism: uncultured Microthrixaceae bacterium; assembly: GCA_963740985.1. Taxonomy (GTDB): domain Bacteria; phylum Actinomycetota; class Acidimicrobiia; order Acidimicrobiales; family Acidimicrobilacustridaceae; genus UBA4742. The sequence goes on along the minus strand of CAVUGJ010000002.1, from coordinate 3,984,032 downwards.
GACGCCGGCCGGCCGGGAGTCGGTGTAGGTGTCGACCAGGTGGTCGACCGTCGCCGGGCTGAGGTGGCGGGCCTGGGCCACCCGTGGGGCCTGGAGGCGGGCGTTGGCCACCGAGATCTCGGGATCGACGCCCGACGCCGAGGAGGTCACCGCGTCCACCGGCACCTTGGTGGTCGACGACAGCCCGTTGAGCTTGCGGTAGGCGGCCACCCGCTGCGACACCAGGCTCAGGAAGCGTGCTGTTGTTGGGCCCGTAGTTCGAGCCCCCGCTGTTGGACAGGCTCAGATCCTTGGGATCGCCCGGCTGCCCGTCGCTGGCCGAGCGACCCGCTGGCCGTCACGCCCGCGGCCGACGGGCGGCCCTGGAAGTACTGGGTGCCGCGTGAAGGTCTGGCCGAGCAGCTTGGACCCGACCACCTGCCCGTCCACCTTGACGAGCGAGCCGTTGGCCGTGCCGTTGAACAGGCCCTGAGCGAGCCAGCGTGACCACCAGGGGGTAGGCGAGGCCGAGCACCACGGTGAGCACCAGCGACCATGCGCAGGGCAGGCAAGAGTTGTCGTCGCATCACTTCACTCCCAGGGCGGTGATGACCAGGTCGATGAGCTTGATGCCCACGAACGGGGCGATCAGCCCACCGACGCCGTAGATCAGGATGTTGCGCCGCAGCACGGCGGCCGCCCCGGCGGCCCGGAACTTCACGCCCGCGCAGCGCCAGGGGGATCAGGGCCACGATGATGAGGGCGTTGAAGATGACGGCCGAGAGGATGGCCGAGTTCGGGCTCGAGAGGTGCATGATGTTGAGCGTCTTGAGCGCCGGGAACACGCCCTCGAACATGGCCGGGATGATGGCGAAGTACTTGGCCACGTCGTTGGCGATCGAGAAGGTGGTCAGCGAGCCGCGGGTGATGAGCAGCTGCTTGCCGATCTCGACGATCTCGATGAGCTTCGTCGGGTTCGAGTCGAGGTCGACCATGTTCCCGGCCTCCTTGGCCGCCTGGGTGCCGGTGTTCATGGCCACGCCGACGTCGGCCTGAGCCAGCGCCGGGGCGTCGTTGGTGCCGTCGCCGGTCATGGCCACCAGGAACCCGCCGGCCTGCTCCTTCTTGATGAGCGCCATCTTGTCCTCGGGCGTGGCCTCGGCCAGGAAGTCGTCGACCCCGGCCTCCTCGGCGATGGCCGGCCGCGGTCATGCGGGTTGTCACCGGTGATCATCACCGTGCGGATGCCCATGGCCCGCAGCTCGTCGAAGCGCTCGCGCATGCCCGACTTCACGACGTCCTTGAGCTGGATGACGCCCATGACCCGGCCGTCGTCCACCACCACCAGCGGCGTGCCGCCCTGGGTGGCGATGTCCTCGACCGCGGCGTCGAGCTCGTCGGGGACGGTGCCGCCCTCGGCTCAGCACGTACTGCTTGACCGAGTCGGCCGCGCCCTTGCGCACCTGGCGGCCCTCGATAGTTCAGCCCGCTCATGCGGGTCTGGGCGGTGAAGGGCACCAGCTCGGCGCCGGGGAGGTCGCGGGTCTCGCAGCCCGTACTGCTCCTTGGCCAGCACCACGATGGAGCGACCTTCGGGCGTCTCGTCGGCCAGCGACGAGAGCTGGGCGGCCTCGGCCAGCTCGGCCTCGGTCACGCCGGGCATGGGCACGAACGAGGCGGCCTGGCGGTTGCCGAGGGTGATGGTGCCGGTCTTGTCCAGCAGCAGGGTGGAGCAGTCGCCGGCCGCCTCGACGGCCCGACCCGACATGGCCAGCACGTTGCGCTGCACCAGGCGGTCCATGCCGGCGATGCCGATGGCCGACAGCAGGGCGCCGATGGTGGTGGGGATGAGGCAGACCAGCAGGGCCACCAGGACCACGATCTTCTGCTCGCCCCCGGAGTAGATGGCGAAGGGCTGGAGGGTGACGGTGGCCAGCAGGAAGATGATGGTCAGGCCCGACAGCAGGATGTTGAGGGCGATCTCGTTCGGGGTCTTCTGCCGGCTGGCCCCTTCGACCAGGGAGATCATGCGGTCGAGGAAGGTCTCGCCCGGCTTGGCCGTGATGCGCACCACGATGCGGTCCGACAGGACGCGGGTGCCGCCGGTGACCGCCGATCGGTCGCCGCCCGACTCGCGGATGACCGGAGCCGACTCGCCGGTGATGGCCGACTCGTCCACCGAGGCGATGCCGTCGATGATCTCGCCGTCGCCGGGGATCATCTCGCCGGCCACCACCACGCACTCGTCGCCCACCTGGAGCTCCGGGCTGGGCACCTCGACCGATCGAGCCGTCGGGGCGGCGGACGTTGGCGATGGTGTCGGCCTTGGCCTTGCGCAGCGAGTCGGCCTGGGCCTTGCCTCGTCCCTCGGCCATGGCCTCGGCGAAGTTGGCGAACAGCACGGTGAACCACAGCCAGGCCGCGACCAGGCCGGCGAACCAGTTCTCGCTCGAGCTCGACGACCCCAGGTCCCGGAAGAAGAGGATGGTGGTGAGCACCGAGCCCACCTCCACCACCATCATCACCGGGTTCTTGGCCATCTGGCGGGGGTCGAGCTTGATGAAGCTGTCGACCGACGGCCCGCCGCATGATGGCCCGGTCGAACAGGCCCTTCTGCTCCTTCTTGCCCGCGGCGGAGGCCCCGTCAGCGCTGGGTTCGGCGTCAGGCTGATCGGGTTCGTCGACGTGGACGATGGCGGCCATCGTCCGCGCTCCTAGTGACTGAGGTGCTCGACGATGGGGCCGAGCGCGAGGACGGGGAAGTAGGTCAGGCCGACGACGATCACGATGACGCCGACCAGCAGGCCGGTGAACAGCGGCTGTGCCCGTGGGGAAGGTGCCGGCCGAGGCGGGCACCGGCTGCTTGCGGGCCAGCGACCCGGCGATGGCCAGGGCGGGCACGATGAGCACGAACCGGCCGACCAGCATGCACAGACCGAGCGTGGTGTTGTACCAGTTGGTGGCGCCGTTGAGGCCGGCGAAGGCCGAGCCGTTGTTGTTGCCGGCCGAGGTGAAGGCGTAGATGACCTCGCTCAGCCCGTGGGGACCGCCTGGGCCGCCGTGTTGAAGATCGACGCCTTCGCCCCCGGTAAGAGCACCGAGGCGGCGGCGAAGCCGAGCACCACCAGGGGCACGGCCAGGATGTAGATGACCACCAGCTTCATCTCGGCGGCCTGGATCTTCTTGCCCAGGTACTCGGGCGTGCGCCCGACCATGAGGCCGGCGATGAACACCGCCAGCAGCACGAAGATCAACATGCCGTAGAGGCCGGCGCCCACCCCGCCGGGGCTGACCTCACCCAGCATCATGTTCACCATCGGGGCCATGCCCCCCAGCGGCGGTGAGGCTGTCGTGCTGGCAGTTGATGGCGCCGGTGGACGTGCCCGTCGTCGAGCCCGGCGATACAGCCCGCAGGTGGCCGGTCCGAAGCGGGTGTCCTTGCCCTCCATGTTGCCGCCCGACTGGGTGGAGGTGGCCGCCTGGTTGGCGCCGCGCTGAAGTGAGCTGGGGGTTGCCGTGCACCTCGGCCCCCATGGCCAGAGCGGCCACGCGCGATCCACAGCACGAACATGGCGCCGAACAGCACCCAGCCCTGCTTCTGATCCTTGACCATGCGTCCGAAGGCGTAGGTCAGGGCGAACGGGATGAGCAGCAGCGACGCGATCTGGAGCAGGTTGGTGAGGCCGTTGGGGTTCTCGAAGGGATGGGCCGAGTTGGCGTTCAGGAAGCCGCCGCCGTTGGTGCCCAGCTCCTTGATGGCCTCCTGGCTGGCGATCGGGCCGCCGGGGATGACCTGCACGGCGTGCTCGACGGTGTGGGCCACCGTGGTGCCGTGCAGGTTCTGGATGACGCCCTGGCTGGCGAAGACCAGGGCCAGGATGAAGGCCAGCGGCAACAGGATGCGGAGGATCCCCCGCGTCGAGGTCGACCCAGAAGTTGCCGATGGTGTTCGCTGCGCCGGCGGACCAGCCCCCGGATGAAGGCCACGGCCACGGCCAGGCCCACCGCGGCCGAGGCGAAGTTCTGCACGGCCAGCCCCGCCATCTGGGTGAAGTAGCTCATGGTCGATTCGCCGGCGTAGTTCTGCCAGTTGGTGTTGGTCACGAAGCTGACGGCGGTGTTGAACGAGATGCCGGGCGAGCACGCCCTTGAACCCGTTCGGGTTGAGCGGCAGCGCGCCCTGGAGCCGCTGGAGCCCGTAGACCACCAGCACCGACAGCAGGCTGAAGGCCAGCAGCGACAGGGCGTAGATGCTCCAGCGCTGCTCGCGGGTCTCGTCGATGCCGCAGATCCGGTAGATCGAGGCGTTCGATGGGCAGGAACACCCGGTCGCCGGGGGCGTGAGGCCGGTCGAGGCCGGGACGACGGGGCGGGGCCGGCGGCGCCGGGGCGGCCACGGCCGTCGTGGTGGTGCCGGCGGTGGCGCCGACCTCGACGGCCACGGCCTCGACCGCGCCCAGCAGGGCGGCGGCATCGGCACCGTCGTGGTCGTCGGACACCTGGGCCAGAGCGGCCTCGGCATCTTCGGCGTCGGCGTCGAGGGCGGTGGTGAACACGGCCGCGAGGTAGGGCCCGAGCAGGCGGGTACCGCCCACGATGATCAGGATGAGGACCAGCAGCTGGACCCAGCCGGCGGCGGTCATCAGAATCGCTCCGGGAAGACGAGCGAGGCCACCAGGTACACGGTCAGCAGCACGGCGATGACCAGCCCGACGATGTTGTCGGCGGTCATGGCGTGCTCTGGGCGTCGCGGGTGGCGTTGGCGCCGGCGTCGTCGGGTCCGATGATGTGGTCGCAGGCCTTGACCAGCAGCACCATCAGCCCGAAGAACAGGGCGATCACCACGAGATAGATCACATCTGCCATGCGACCGTTGTACGCCCCGCTCCGCCCCGCCGGAACCGTCTTAGCGCGTGATTATCGTAACGCCGAGGGCTCTTGACGGGGCCTTATCTAATTGCTTGGCCCTCTGGTCGGCAAGCCTCCCGGCGGGCGCCTTCGGCATCCGGGCCCCATCGCGCTCGCTGCTCCGCCTGGCGGCTGCGCAGCCTCCACACGAACTGGCTTGGCCCTCTGGTCGGCAAGCCTCCCAGGTCGTCACCTGAGACCGCCGACGCGTTCTGTGCACCGTGAGGGTGGACAGAACGCATCGGCCGATGGCTCAGAAGGCGCAGCCGCCAGGCGGAGCAGCTGGACCGATGAAACCCGGATCGGCGAAGCCGGCCCGCCGGGAGGCTTGCCGACCGCAGGACAGCCACGCTGCGCAGCCGCCAGGCGGAGCAGCTGGACCGATGAAACCCGGATCGGCGAAGCCGGCCCGCAGGGAGGCTTGCCGACCGCAGGACAGCCACGCTGCGCAGCCGCCAGGCGGAGCAGCTGGACCGATGAAACCCGGATCGGCGAAGCCGGCCCGCAGGGAGGCTTGCCGACCGCAGGACAGCCACGCTGCGCAGCCGCCAGGCGGAGCAGCTGGACCGATGAAACCCGGATCGGCGAAGCCGGCCCGCAGGGAGGCTTGCCGACCGCAGGGCAGCCACGCTGCGCAGCCGCCAGGCGGAGCAGCTGGACCGATGAAACCCGGATCGGCGAAGCCGGCCCGCAGGGAGGCTTGCCGACCGCAGGGCAAAGAGAGTCGAGCTAAGCGGGTTGGAGGCCGGCCAGGGCGGCGCCGACCTGGTCGGCCAGGGCCACCGCCACCAGGAGTCGGTCCTCTCCCAGCACCACGCCAGGCGTGGGGACGAGGGTGAAGGTGCCGACCACCCGGCCCTGTCCGTGGGCGGCCAGGGTCACGCCCTTGCTGGGCAGACCGAGGGTGTCGGTCCCCCAGCCCAGATCGCCCCAGCGCACGCGGCCGTCGTGGCCCAGGGCGGGAAGCTGCTCGTCGGCCACGTCGCTGGCGAAGCGGCAGTCGCGCAGCATGAGCAGGTCTCGCAGCTCGAGCGACACCGCCAGGATCAGATGGTCGACCGACTCGCCCTGGGCCGCCAGCTCGGCCGCGTAGTGGATCCGACCGATGTCCTCGCGCCCACGTCGGGCCTCGTCGCGCTGGCGCAGGGCCCAGGAGGCCAGCTGACCGACGGCCAGGCCCACCACCAGCAGCAGCCCGGCGGTGAGCGCATCTTCGCCGTTGGCGATACGAGGCGAGTTGTACGGCACGGTGAAGAAGAACTCGAACCAGAAGGCGGCTGACACCGCGGCCACGGCCGCGGCCACGCGCCGACCGGTCACGGCCACACCCACCACCACGACCACCAGGATCAGGGCCACGTTGGTGTGCGCGAGGTGGTCGCGCAGCGGCAACAGCGCCAGGGCCACCGCCGGGGGGCCGAGCACGGCGCCGGTCAGGGCCAGTCGATCGACCGTGACGCGTTCCATGTCGTCCGGTCTAGCGTCCCCGACGCCCCCGCGAGCGCGGCTTAGCGAGATCTTGACGCGGCTTCCGTAACGCCCTCAGCCACCCGTCCCGGTGGCACCGGCGCCGGCGTCGGTCACCCGCGTGGCCGTCACCGTGCCGTCGGAGCCGGTCGAACCCTGCACCACCAGGGTCTCCCCCGGTTGGATGGCGCTCACGCTGGAGGGCACCGTCTTGGTCACCGTCGTCCCCGACGGAGTGGTGGTCACCTTCACGATGCTGCCGTCGGTCTGGGACAGGTAGATGGTGTTGCCGTCGACCAGCTTCACGGTGCCGGTGGTGGCGCCACCCAGGCCGCCGCCACCCCCGCCGAACCCACCGAAGCCGCCGGTCCCCGACGCTCCCGCGCCACGGGTCGCCGCCCCGCCGGACCCGCGGGCCGCGCCGAAGCGGGAGGCCAGCGCGCTGGCGATCGACGAGGCCGAGGTGTTCGACGAGCCCCCGCGCGACTTCTGCAGGCGTACCCCGCCGTAGACGCCGAGGCCGGCCACCAGCAACAGGACCAGCACCGCCGTCAGCGTGCCCAGGCGCCGACGGTGGGCGGGCAGGGCCAGATCGTCCTCGGGGTCATACGGCGACTCCGCGTCGTCGACCTCGGACGCGGTCGGGTCGGCCTCGAACGGCGCGGGCGGGAGCGGGGGTGGGGGCTCGGGCGGCAAGTCGGCGGTGGCGGTCATGGCCGTCTCCTGTTCATCCATGCGTTCGGTCACTCGTAGCGAAGGGCGTCGATGGGCCGCAGCGAGGCGGCGCGGTTGGCGGGGTAGATCCCGAAGAACAGGCCGACGGCGAGGGCCACCCCGAAGGCCAGGAAGACCGAGTAGGCCTCGACCACCGGCTGGACGCCCACGATCTTGAAGCGGCTGCCGATCAGGCCCACGGCCACCCCCAGGAGGCCGCCGAGCACGCTCAGCAGCACTGCCTCCACCAGGAACTGGCCCAGGATGTCCATCCGCTGGGCACCGATGGCCTTGCGGATGCCGATCTCCCGGGTGCGCTCGGTCACCGTCACCAGCATGATGTTCATCACGCCGATGCCACCCACCAGCAGGGAGATGGCGGCCACCGCTCCCAGCAGCACGGTGAACACCGAGTTGGTGGACTGGCTGGTCGACAGCAGGCTGTCCTGGCTGAGCACCTGGAAGGCGGCCGTGCCCGTGGCGGTCTTGTGCCGGGAGTTGAGGATGGAGGTGATCTCGGTGGACGCGGCGTTGGTCTGGGTCCGGGAGGCGGCCTGGGCCACCACCTGGTTCACGTCGCCGTTGTCGCCGGTGATGTTGTCCATCACCGAGGTGATGGGTGCGATGACCACGTCGTCTTGATCCTGGAGCCCGTTGGAGCCCTTGGACTTGAGCACGCCCACCACCGTCCAGCTGGTGCTGCCGAACTTCACCTGCTTGCCCACCGCGTCCACGCCGGTGCCGAACAGGTTGTCGACCACGGTGGTGCCCAGCACCACCACCCGACGATCGTTGCTGACATCGTCGGAGGTGAAGAAGGCGCCGCTGCTGATCTCGTAGTTGCGGATGCCGGCGACGTTGGGCGTGGTGCCGATGAAGCTCGACGGCGTGTAGCTGTTCCCGTCGTACGCCCCGGCCACCGAAGCCGTCTTGATGGGTGCCACCTGGGACACGTCGGGGGCGCTGGTCTTGTCCTCGAGGGCGTTGACATCCTGTTCGGTGAGCACGGGGCGGGAGGTGAAGGACCGGGCGCCACCGGCGCCGAACCCGGCGGGCAGCACGGTCAAGACGTTGGTCCCGAGGCTCTCGAGTTGGTTCTGGACGCTCTGGGACGAACCGTTGCCCACCGCCACCAGCACGATCACCGCGCCCACCCCGATCATGATCCCGAGCATGGTGAGGGCCGACCGCAGGCGGTTGGCGTTGACGCCGCGCAAGGCGATCTTGACGTTCTCGAAGTTCACGAGGCCACCCCCGCGGGAGGCCGGCTCGTCGGGAGACCGTCGGCGCGGCGATCCTCGACCACCTGACCGTCGCGCAACGTGATGACCCGTCTGGCGTGGGCGGCCACGTCGGACTCATGGGTGATGAGCACCACCGTGCGCCCCTCGCGGTTGAGCGCGTCGAACACGTCGAGGACGTCGTGGGTGGAGTGGGTGTCGAGGTTGCCGGTGGGCTCGTCGGCCAGGATCAGGGGCGGGTTGGTGGCGATGGCGCGTGCCACCGCCACCCGTTGCTGCTGGCCGCCCGACAGCTCCGAAGGCATGTGGTCGGCCCGGTCGGCCAGACCCACCCGGGCCAGCGCGGCCTCGGCCCGCTCGCGCCGCTCGGCCTTGCGGACCCCGGCGTAGATCATGGGCAACTCCACGTTGGCCAGGGCGGAGGTGCGCGGGATCAGGTTGAAGCTCTGGAAGATGAAACCGATCTTGCGATTGCGGATGATGGCCAGGTCCTCGTCGTCGTGGCGGCGGACATCCACGCCGTCGAGCAGGTAACGACCGGAGCTGGGCAGGTCGAGACAGCCCAGGATGTTCATCAACGTGCTCTTGCCGCTGCCCGAGGCGCCCATGATGGCCACGAAGTCGCCTCGCTCGATCCGAACCGACACCCCCTGGAGGGCGTGCACCTCTATCTCGCCCAGCTCGTAGGTCTTGACCACCTGATCGACCTGGATGACCGGTTTCATCATCCGCCCGCCGCCCGTCCCAGGCCACCCAGCCCGCCCCCTCCGCCGAAGCGGAAGGTGCCGGTGCCGGTGCCGCCGGTGGTGGTGGCGGTGCGCACGACCTTGTCGCCCGTCTCCAGGCCCGACAGGATCTGCACGTCGGTGTCGCCCCGCAGTCCCACGGTCACGGTGCGGGTGACCTCGGTGCCGTCGGTCTGCAACACGCTCACGCGAGCGGTCGATCCGGTGCCCGAGATGGCGGATGCCGGCACGTACAAGGTGTGGTCGACCTCGTCGACCACCACCTCGGCCGAGGCCGACATGCCGGGCTTGAGGCCCGTGACGGGCTGGTTGAGCTGGATCGTGACGGGGAAGCTGACCACGCCGCCGCTGGTGGTGGCGGTGGTGGCCACCTGGGTGACCAGACCCTGCACGGTCGCGTCGGGCAGGGCGGTGAAGGTCACGATGGCGTTCTGGCCGAGCTGGATCTTGGTGGCGTCGGTCTCGGTGAACGACGCCTGCACCTGGAGCGTGGAGAGGTTCGTCAGCGTGATGAAGGCGGAGCTCGAGCTGCCCGACGAGCTCGTGCTCGAGCTGGCACTCGAGGCCGCGCTCGAGCGCCGAGGCGGCCGCGCCGGTGCCGCCCGAACCCGAACCTCCCGAACCCGACGTCCCGGTACCGCCTGAACCCGAGGTCGACGAGGAGGACGTGGAGGAAGCCGCCACCGTCGTGCCCCCGCCGCTGACGGTCTGGCCCACCTGGGCGTTGACCGCTCCGACCGTCCCGCTGGCCGGCGCCACCAGGGTGGTGTCGGCCAGGTTCTTCTCGTCGTTGGTCACCGTGGTCTGGTCGTTGACCACCGTGGCCTGGGCCTGGGCCACGCTGGCCGCGCTCGACGCCGCCTGAGCCGCGCTGGTGGTGCTGGTGGTGGCCGCGGTGGATCCGGTCGAGGCGTGAGCGGCCTCGACGGCACTCTGCGCCTGCACCACCGCGGCGTTGTCGGCGTTGACCTTGAGTTGGTCCTGGCTCACCACCGCCTGCTGCGAGGTCACCGCGGCCTGGGCCGTGTCGGCGGCCTGTTGGGCGGTGGCCACGTTGGCGGCCAGCGTGGGACACGACGGTCCCGACGGGTTGGTCGTGCAGCCGGCTGAGGCGTAGGCGCTCTGGGCCGTGGTCACGTTGGCGCGGGCCGCGCTCAGCTGGGCCTCGTAGTTGTTGAGGGTGGCGGCGTCACGCTGGAGCTGGGCCTGATCGGCCTGGGCCAGGCTCTGGGCCGCGGCCAGGTTGGCCTGGGCCGTGGCCGCGTTGGACGACGCCGCCGATCCGGCATCGCTCGACGCACCGGTGGTCGCCGACAGCGAGCCCGAGCCACCGGTGGATCCGCCGGCTTGCGCCGAGGCCAGCTGGGCTTGGGCCGAAGCCAACTGGGCCTGGGCGATGGTGAGCGCCTGCTGGGCCGACGTGGGATCGATCTTGGCCAGCACCTGGCCCTGGGTGACGGCCTGACCGGCGGTCACGTCCACCTCGATCAGCGTGCCCGAGTTCTGGAAGTTGACGTTGAGCTGGTTGGACGTCTGGACCGTGCCGGACGCCGAGACGGTGGACAGGACGGTGCCCGAGGCGGCGGTGACGGTCACCGGCGTCGACTTGGCCGACGCCGGGGACTTCACCGCCGACCAGATGGCGATGCCCGTGCCGATCAGGGCCACCGCCAGCACGGCGTTGACGATTCGGCTGCGTTTCATCAGAGGGTCCTCTCGTGAGAGACGGTCACCCGCCCAGCCGGAGCCGCGGCGGAACCGGATCGATTCAGGCCGCGGTGGTCGTGGAGGTGGTCGCGCCGGGCGTGGGCAGGAGGGCCTTGCAGGTGCCGTAGGCCGCCTGGTACTGCGGCGAGCTGGTGTCCATGGTGGTGGCCGGCACCGAGGTGGCCGTGGAGCTGGACCCGGCGCCGCCCCGGCCGCGGCTGGGGAGGGTGATGCCGTGCGAGCTCATGCAGCTGGCGAAGGCCTGGAAGGCGGTGCTGCCGGCCCCGCCCCGGCCACCGAACCCGCCGCCCGAGGGCCGCAGGCTGGCGCACGCCTTCTGGGCCTTCTGGAAGGCCGGGTTGTTGCGGAAGCTGCCAGCCGCGCTCCCAGCTGCGCCACCCGTTCCCCGGAAGCCGCCGGGCGGGAAGGTGCCGGTAGGGGCGCCGCTGCCTCCGGTCCCGCCGGTGCCTCCGGGCCGCCCGCTGCCGAAGCCGGTGGGCAGGGTGACCCCGTTCTTCTTGAGGCAGGCCGCATAGGCGGCGAAGCTCGACGAGCTCGACCCGCCCTTGGCGGTGGTGCTGGTACCTCCGGCCGCGGTGGTGGATGAGTTGGAGCTGCCGCAGGCTGCGGCCAGCATCAGGATGGCTGCTCCGCCGAGGAGAGCAGCCGTCCACCGTGCCCGACGACGGTGGCGATGGTGAGGACGGGCACGGTGGACGACATCTGGGGCGCCAGGAGTGGCGGCGATCGAGGAGCGGGTGGCATCTGGGTACATCTGGGAGGTCCTTTCGAGGGCGCCGCCGGCCGGGCCGGCTCCGCCACAGTGGCTACGCGGCGACGTCACGTCGCCAGAACAGCGCGCCGGCCGCCACCACGACCACCGCGCCGTAGAGCGCGAGGGTGAGGGAGGCGGCGCCGTACGAGATGGAGTGGGTTCCCCCGCTGGCCAGCACGCCCAGCAACTGGCCCGGCAGGTAGCGGTCGATGCCGTTCACCGTGGAGCTCAAGATGGCCTCGACGGGCAGGGCGTAGGCCACGCCCACGCCGATGGCGGCCACGGGCGAGCGCAGCAGCACGCCCAGGAAGATCCCGATGAGGGCGAACCCGACGGTCGAAGCGATGAGATCGAGGGTGCGTCGGCCCACCTCCGCCAGACCGGCCGAGCCCAGCCAGGCCGTGGGGTCGATGCCCTTGGTGGAGGCGACCGCCAGCGCCGCGCCCGATGCCACCACCAGCGCCACCAGGGTGGCGGCCACCACGAAGGCCAGGACGCCGAGGGTCATGCCGCCCAGCAACCGCAGCCGTCGCGGCTCGCGCACCAACAGGTTGCGCAGGGTGCCGGTGCTGTACTCGCTGGCCAGCGCCGCGCCCCCGATGCACAGGGCCACGACGCCGAGCAACATGGTCGACTGGCCCAGGGCCCGGGCCAGGCCGCTGCTGGAGTGGAGCTGCGCCAGGCTCAGCGCATCGCCGGCCCGGGGGCCGGTGGTGTCGCCCGACCCGGCCGCGGCCACGCCCAGCACGGCGCCGAGCACCGCCACCAGCACCATCGACGACAGGCCGCCGATCAACATGCCAGGCCGGCGGAGCTTGGTCCACTCGCTGCGGATGACGGGGATCACGGCTGCACCGATCCGACCAGTCCGGGCCGGGTCGCGTCGTCAGCCAGACCGTGCAGGGCCATCGCCCCGAGGGAGCCGAGGTTGGAATCGGTGAGATGGAAGAAGGCATCTTCCAGCCGGGCCGGGACCACGCCCAGGGTGCAGAGGGTGATGCCGTTGCGCATGGACATGCGGTTCAACTCGGCGGCCCACGACAGCGGTGCCTCCACGATGACCCGTCCGTCGATGGCCGTGGCCGGGCGGCCCTCCTGTTCGCACAGCCGAACCAGCTCGGCCAGCATGGCTGGGTCCTCGGGCACCGCGCTGAGCTGGGGCAGTGTGCCGCCCAGCAGGTCGTCCACGTCGCCGTTGAAGACCAGGCGGCCCTGATCGATGACCACCAGGTGGTCGCACACGTGCTGGAGCTCGTCGAGCAGGTGGCTCGACACGAACACCGTGGTACCGCGCTCGGCCAGCGTGCAGAGCAGGGCCCGCAGCTCGCGGATGCCGGGCGGGTCCAGGCCGTTGGTGGGTTCGTCGAGCACCAGCAGGTCGGGATCGCCCAGCAGCGCGGCAGCGATGCCCAGCCGCTGCTTCATGCCCAGCGAATAGGAGCGGTACCGGTCGTGGGCCCGATGGGCCAGCCCGACCGCTCCCAGCACCTCGTCGATGCGACCGCGGTCGATGCGGCCCAGCTGGGCCAGGACCTCCAGGTTCCGCCGACCCGACAGCGACGGATAGAAGGCGGGGCCTTCGATCATGGCACCCACCGCGGCAGGTAGTCCTGCGGCCGCTCGAGGGGGTGGCCCAGGATCTCGGCGGTCCCCTGGCTGGGCGCCACCAGACCCAGGAGCATGCGGATGGTGGTCGTCTTGCCCGAGCCGTTCGGACCCACGAAGCCGCACACCTGCCCGGTCGGGACCGTGAAGTCGAGGTTGTCGACCACGCAGCGATCGCCGTAGCGCTTGGTGAGCCCCCGGGTCACGATGGCGTCGCGGGCGAGCGGGAGTAGCAGGGCGCACGACGGATCGTGGGCGCCGGACAGGGGGAGACACGCACGCACTCCACCAGCCCCACCTCAGGAACCGATGCGGACTCCTTGTGAGTTCTCTGTGAATCCGATCAGCGGCAACTCCACCCGGAAGCGGGCACCGTGGCCAGGTTCGGACTCGACCCACGCCTGGCCGTGGTGGCGACGCGACCACGGCGGCGACGATGGACAGGCCCAGTCCGGCCCCGGCGCCGTCGCGGACGCGGGCGGGATCGCCGCGGTAGAAGCGCTCGAACACGCGGTCGCCGACCTCGGGCGGCGATGCCCGGACCCTCGGTCGGCCACCTCGAGCAGCGCCCGACCCGCGCCCCGCTGCGCACCCGGACGTCGACCGGCGACGTCGGGCGGCGTGTGCTGACGGGCGTTGGCCAGCAGGTTCCCCACGACCTGGCGCAGGCGACGCTCGTCGCCGGCCACCACCACCGGCGCCGGCGGGCGTCTCGATGGCGATCGGACGATCGGGCTCGACGGCCCGGGCATCGGCCACCGCGTCGCGGGCCAGCGCGGCGAGATCGACCGGCTCGGCGTCGAGCGGGCGGCCCTGATCGAGCCGGGCCAGCAGCAGCAGGTCCTCGACCAGCTCGCCCATCCGACCGGCCTCGCCCTCGATGCGGCGCATGGCGTCGTCGAGCTCCGGGCCCGCGGCGATGACGCCGGACCGGTAGAGCTCGGTGTAGCCCCGGATCGACGTGAGCGGCGTGCGCAGCTCGTGGGACGCGTCGGCCACGAACTGGCGGAGCCGGTTCTCCGAGGCCTGGCGCTGCGCGAACGCCCCCTCGATCTGGTGCAGCATCCCGTTGAGGGCCAGCCCCAGCCGGCCCGCCTCGGTGTTGTCGGGACCCACCTCGACCCGGCGGGACAGGTCGCCCTCGGCGATGGCGTTGGCGGTGGCCGCCATCTCGTCGATCGGGCGCACGCCCGAGCCGGATGACCCAGAAGGCGATGAGCGCCAGCGCCACCAGCACGGCGGCGGTGGACGCGACAGCCGACCGCGGCCAGGCGGCTGAAGGTGGCGTTGGTCTCGCGTCAGCGACACGCCCACCAGCAGGTAGCCGATCGCCGCGCAGATCGACGCGCACCGCCGCCATCCGGTAGCGTGAGCCCGCTGGATCCCTCGGCGCCGACCGTGAAGAAGCGCGCGGCGGCGTCCGCGGCGCCGTGGCCTCCGTGACCACCTGGGCCAGGTCGATGTGGGGCGCGGTGCGCTCGTCGCGGCAGGCCGGGTGCGTTGCGGTAGATCGTCACCGCCGGCTGGACAGGACGATGATGGTCAGGTCGGTGAGGGTGGACGTGTTGGAGCTGTTGGCGGTGGTGGGATTGGTCCGCCGGCCGAACAGCGAGTTGCCGGTCACCCGATCGTCGCCGGGTACCGACGTGGCGGACGTCGACGGCGAGGAGGCCGACGTCGACGGCGAGGAGGCCGACGTCGACGGCGCGTGGTGGACGTCGACGCGACGGTACGTCGAGGACGGGAACCGGCCCAGGCCGTTGCGTACGAGCGGCCGCTCAGACCGCTGGCGTTGGACAGCCGGCGACCGCCGCGCTGGTGCGATTGTCCAGCTGATCGATCAGCGACCGGTGGACCGACACGGCGATGACGACATCGGTGGCGACCAGCAGGAGGGTGATGGCCAGGAACCCGAGCAGGACCCGGCTGCGCAGCGACATGTCAGGGCTTCCGCAGGGCGTACCCGACGCCGCGGACGGTCTGGATCAGCGGCGGGCCCGAGCCGGTCGAGCTTCTTGCGCAGGTAGGACACGTAGGTCTCGACCACGTTGGCGCCGCCACCGAAGTCGTACTCCCAGACGTGATCGAGGATCTGCGGCGCGCGACAGCACCCGATCGGGGTTCAGCAGGAAGAAGCGCAGCAGCTTGAACTCGGTCGGCGACAGCTCGACGAGCTCGCCCGGCCCGCCACACGCGGTAGGCGTCCTCGTCCATCTCCAGATCCGCGAACTCCAGCCGGGAGTTGGCCGCCGGGTCGATGCCCGCGCGGCGCAGGATCACCCGCACCCGGGCCACGACCTCCTCGAGGCTGAACGGCTTGGTCACGTAGTCGTCGCCGCCCAGCGTCAGGCCCCGCACCTTGTCCTCGGTGGCGTCGTGGGCGGTGAGGAAGATCACCGCGGTCCGGTCGCCGTCGGTGCGCATGCGCCGGCACACCTCGAAGCCGTCGAGGTCGGGCAGCATCACGTCGAGCAGCACCGCATCGGGGCGGAAGCTCTTGACCCCGTCGAGCGCCTCGCGCCCGGTGCTGGGCCTGGGCCACCTCGAAGCCGGAATGGCACAACGCCGAGGAGAGCAGGTACCGGATGTTCTCCTCGTCGTCGACGACCAGCACGCGCGGGACGCGCTCGGACAGGCTCACGTCCCCCATGGTGGCCCAGGATCCTGGGAGTTTGCTGTGCACCCCCTGATCGGGTGTGTGACCAGCCCACGTCCGCCGGCAGGGCTCAGACGGCGGAGTCGTGCCGCCACGCTGCGGGCGGGGTCGAGCGGTCCACTATCGCCGCCCAGTCCTCGCCCTGGCTCAGCGTGGCCGTGACCGCCGCGCAGGCCGAACAGGTGCTTCGCCCACACCAGGTACACCAGCACGGCCAGGTTGACCACCAGCGCCCCCACCCGCAGGACGGTGACCCTGTCGAGCAGTTCGAGGATCTCGAACGGCAGGAAGCCGGCGGTGGCCACGACCGTCAGGTACTCGGCCCACCGCTTCTCGTGCCACAAACCGACCGCTTCGGTGCTCTCCACGACGGCGTAGACCACGGCCGTGATGAGCAGGACGGTGATGGTCCCCGTGGAGGTGAGACAGCGCGGCCAGCTCGCGGGCCAGGCGCGTGTGGCCCGAGGTGCCCGTGTTGTCGATCGCCCCGGTGAGGTCGGTGCGCAGGGACGTGGCCCAGCGCTGGATGCGACCCGAGGTCGAGGCGGACCACGACGAGCGCGATGGCCAGCAGGGTGAACAGCACCCCGTGGATGCCTCGCTCGATGGCGATCAGCCGCAACACGATCGCGTCCTCGAGGGGCTTGCCCCGCCGGGGCAGGTCGAGCTCGGTCGAGCGGAGGCACACCGCGGACGGCCTCGGTGCCGGACCGGCGGCGCGTCACCTCCACCCAGTCGTCGCAGCGCAGGCACCGCACCAGACGGCGGCCATCCACGCTCGACGCCGAGCTCGGCATCGCCCGGGCCCAGGTTGGCGGCCTCGGCCGCCGGGGTGACATGGCCACGGATCGAGCAGATCCACCGCTCGTTCGACCATCGCCGGGGCACCACGCGCATCGGGTCATCTTCGCACCCCCGGCCCACAGCGTCCTACGCTGGCGCCCGTGACGGGACCCGGCCGGGTCCGCACGTCAGGGGGACATCACGTGGCCATCACCGCCGAACATGCCGATCGCTCGGGCCGACCGGTGACCGACGTACCGATCATCTCGGCCGATTCGCACATCACCGAGCCGCCCAACTGCTACATCGACCACATCGACCCGGCCTTTCGCGACCGGGCCCCCTACCTCAGCCACGACGACAAGGCCGGTGACCTGTTCGTCATCCCCGGCATGTCCAAGCCGGTGCCGATGGGCCTGGTGGCGGCGGCCGGCAAGCCGGCCGAGGAGATCACCGTCCTGGGCGTCGATGTTCGACGAGCTGCACCGCGGCGGTTGGGATCCCGACGCCCGGCTCGGCGACCAGGACCGCGACGGCGTCAGCGGCGAGGTCATCTACCCGACCGTGGGCATGGTGCTGTGCAACCATCCAGACCTCGACTACAAGCACGCCTGCATGGAGGCCTACAACCGGTGGATGGCCGGCTACTGCGGTGCCCATCCCGACCGGCTGTTCGGCGTCGGCCAGACGGCCATGCGCACGCCCGATGAGGGCATCGACGATCTCGAGCGGATGGCCGACCAGGGGTTCCGGGGCGTCATGATGCCGGGCCTCCCCGGGGTCGAGGACTACGACTCCCCCATCTACGACGAGTTCTACCAGGCCGCGGTCGAACTGGGCCTGCCGCTCTCGTTCCACATCCTGACCGGGCCGTCGGATCGCCCTCGCGGCGCCAAGATCAACGGCTTCATGACCATCGTCCGCGCCTGTCAGGACGTCATGGGCATGTTCGTGTTCGGCGCCGTGTTCGAGCGGCACCCCGAGCTCCGGCTGGTGTGCGTCGAGGCCGACGCCGGCTGGGTCCCCCACTACCTCTACCGCCTCGACCACGCCTACAAGCGCCACCGCAACTGGATGCCCCACGGTGAGCTCAGCCGCATGCCCAGCGAGTACTTCAGCGAGAACGTCTACGTCACCTTCCAGGACGACTGGGTGGCCTTCAAGATGACCGACCTGATGAACGTGGAGCGGCTCATGTGGGCCAACGACTTCCCCCACTCCGATGCCACCTGGCCGTGGTCCCAGGAGATGCTGGCCACCCACACCGCCCACCTCTCCGAGCACGAGAAGCGCCGCATCCTCCACGACAACGTGGCCGAGCTCTACCGACTCGGTCCGATCACGGCGGGTGGGACCACCGATGTTTGACCTGACCATCACCGGCGGCACCATCGTCGACGGCACCGGTTCGCCCGGGGTGGTCGGCGACGTGGCCATCGCCGAGCGGACGGGTGGTGGCCATGGGTGCCGGGGCCGCCAGCGGCGCCGAGTCGGCCGCCACCATCGATGCCACCGGCCTGGTGGTCAGCCCCGGCTTCGTGGACATCCACACCCACTACGACGCCCAGGTGCTGTGGGACCGGATGATGACGGTGTCGCCCTGGCACGGGGTCACCACGGTGGTCATGGGCAACTGCGGCTTCGGGGTGGCGCCCACCCGACCCGCCAACCGCGAGCTCATCATCCGCACCCTCGAGAAGGTCGAGGGCATGAGCGCCGCCGCCCTGCGGGCCGGGCTGGGAGACGACTGGCCCTTCGAGTCGTTCCCCCAGTACCTCGACGCGGTCGAGGCCCGGGGCCCGGCCATCAACGTGGCCGCCATGATCGGCCACACCCCGGTGCGCCTGGAGGTCATGGGTCAGGAGTCGACCGAGCGGACCGGCCACCGACGACGAGATCGCCCTCATGCGCGCCATCGTGGCCGAGGCCATCGAGGCCGGCGCGGTGGGCTTCGCCACCTCGAAGTCGCCTACCCACGTGGGCTTCGAGGGGCGCCCGGTGCCCAGCCGCTCGGCCGAGCTGGCCGAGATCCTGGCCCTCACCGGTGCGCTCGGCGACGCCGGGCGCGGCGTGATCCAGGCCACCATGGGCTCGGGCCTGGCCTTCGCCGAGTTCGCCGAGATCACCCGGCGTTGCGGACGCCCCATCTCCTGGACGGCTTTGCTGGCCGGGGTGGGTGGACCGGGCGTGTCGGCCTGGATGCTCGAGGAGTCGATCAAGCTGCTCGACCAGGGCCTGCTCGTCCATCCGCAGGTGAGCTGTCGGCCCCTGAACTTCGAGTTCACCATGGCCGAGCCCTTCCCGTTCGAGAGCATGCGGCTGTTCGGGGCCATCTCGGCCGCGCCCGACCTGGCCACCAAGGTGGGCGTGTACCGCGACACGGCCTTCCGCTCCGAGCTGCGACAGAAGTTGGCGGCCGGCAAGGGCGGCGTGCTCGGGCGGCAGCTGGGAGCGCACCGTGGTCTCGTGGTTCCCGCCCGATCACGGGCTCGACGAGCGCAACGTGGCCGAGTTGGCCGACGAGCGTGGGGCGGATCCCACCGACCTGGTGCTCGACCTGGCCCTCGAGTCCGGTCTCGAGGCCCGCTTCCGGATGGCCGTGCTCAACTACGACGAGGACGAGGTCGAGGGCCTGCTCACCGACCCCCACACCATGATCGGCCTGTCCGACGCCGGCGCCCATGCCAGCCAGCTGTGCGACTCGGGCTTCTCCACCCACCTCCTGTCACGATGGGTCCGCGAGCGCAGGCGCCATGTCGCTCCCCGAGGCGGTGCGCAAGCTGACCCAGGAGCCGGCGGAGATCTTCGGTCTGACCGATCGCGGCTTGCTGGCCGAGGGCCGGCCCGCCGACGTGGTGGTGTTCGATCCCGACACCGTCGCCTGCGAGCCCCTGCGCCGGGTGCAGGACCAACCGGCGGGAGCCGACCGTCTGATCGCGGAGGCCACCGGCATCGAGGCGGTGGTGGTGAACGGGACCGTCCTGCGTCGCCAGGGCGTCGACGCCCTGGACCCTTCCGGTCCCCTCCCCGGCCGACTCCTACGCTCTGGCCGGGCCTAGCTTCCCGCTACCTGCACCGAGCCACGGGCGTCGCGCTTGGCCACGTACAGGGCGCCGTCGGCCGCGTCCACCAACTCGTCGATCGAGCAGGTGCCGGGCGGGGCCACGGCGATGCCCACGGTGGCTCCCACCCGAACCGACTCGTCACCGATGGCGATGGGCACGCGCATGGCCTGGCTGAGCCGCTCGGCCACGGCGCGCACCACGGCCAGATCGGGCAGACCCGAGCACAGCACGGCGAACTCGTCGCCACCCAACCGCGCCACCAGGTCTCCCTCTCGGGTCACGTGGCGGAGGCGTCGGGCCACCTCGATGAGCACCCGGTCCCCGGCTCCGTGTCCCAGCCGGTCATTCACCGGCTTGAACTCGTCCAGGTCGATGTAGAGCACGCCCACCAGGGGCCCGGTGGACGCGTCGCCCAACGACCGTTCGAGGTGCTCGAAGAACCGGCTCCGGTTGGCCAGACCGGTCAGGGCGTCGTGGCTGGCGGCGTGGCGCAGCGAGGCGGCGTCGCGTTCACGGCCCAACACCAGTCCGGTGACCCGCACCAGGTTCTCCAGCAGCACCCGGCACGTGTAGTCGGGCTCCTCGTCGGCTCGGCGCCACAGCACCAGGCAGGCTTCGGGGCCGCCCGTGGCCATCACCGGAAAGGCCCAGCACCAGCGGTACCCGGCCTCGCCGGCCCACGTGCGGACCGGTTCGGGCAGCTGGTCCACGGGCACGGCCCGGGGTTGGCCGACCAGGCTGGCCTGATGCCAGGGCGTGCCCACCTGACCGGCGTCGTTGCGCATCCCCGCCGGCAGTCGGTCCGAACCGACCACCCGGAAGAACCGGCCGGCGAAGGGCTCGACCAGGATGGCTCCGTCGGCCTCCAGGGTCTCGGCCCCCATCACCTCGACCAGGAGCTGGAGCGTCTCATCCAGCGTGGCGCCGCCGGCCAGCTGCTCGATGACCACGTCCAGCAGGTAGCGCTCGTCCCACTGACGCAGGTAGGCCACCAGACCGCCCACCTCCGGATCGTGCATCTGGGCGTTGGCCGTGGCCTGGCACACGAAGGTGGAACCGTCGCGGCGCCTGATGCGGAACAGCATCGGGCGTTGCAGACCCTGCTGGGTCATGGCGAAGCCCACCGACTCGAAGCGCGGGCGGATTCCACTCCAGGTCGATGTGATCGAGGATGTTGGTGCCCACCAGGTCCTCGGGCTGGTAGCCGGTGAGACGCTCGAGGGCGCCACCCAGCCAGGTGATCTCACCCCGGTCGTCCACGATCATCACGATCATGGGGGCGAACCCGATCAGCCGCTCGGCCAACGACTCGTCGGTCATGGCGGGGAGTGCTCCAGGGAGGCCACCTCAGGCCATCGGCATCGAAGCGCTCGGCGTGAGGACCGAGCCTCGGCCGGGGCGTCGTTGACGGGTCCTGAGACTCTTGAAAGACTGCGTTCATGACTGCGCCATGCCAACCTGGTCGCCAGTCTGGGTACGCCGCGGTCCGAGCCAGGCCTTGACCGAGCCGGCGTCTCGTCCGGAACGTCGCTACGGAGGCCAGTCGGCCGAGCAACGACGGGCGGATCGTCAGCGTCGTCTGCTCGACGCCGGCCTCGACCTGTTCGGCACGCGGGGCTTTCGAGCCACCACGGTCACCGACGTGTGCCGGGCCGCGGCGGTCGCGCCCATCCACTTCTATGAGGAGCACAGCGGTCGCGAGTCCCTGCTGGAGGTCGTGTACGAGGAGATCATGACCAGCACCCGCGACGCGGTGGACGCGGCGGTGGCCGAGGCCGACGACGAGTTCCGCGCCCGCTCCCGGGCCGGCCTCGACGCCTTCTGCCACGCCATGCTCGACGACCCACGCCGGGCGCGGGTGCAGTGCATCGAGATCGTGGGCGTGTCCGAGGCGATGGAGGCTCGCCGCCACGCCGGGCTGCTGCGCTGGGCCGCCTTGGTGGCCGACTCCTTCGACCTGGCCCGACCTGAGCTCGACCGGGGTACCGAACCGGCAGACCTGGGAGCCATGCCCGCGTTGCGCAGCATCGCCGTCACCCTGGTGGGCGGGGTCAACGAGGCCATCGTCGACTGGCTGCTGGAGCCGGACCACCAACCCATCGACGAGCTGGTCGACACCCTCAGCAACGTGTTCATCGCCACCGGCGAGCACCTGTCGGTCCACCCGCGCTGACGGCACCCCTCAGCTGGCCATCACCCGGGAGAGCAGGCCGCTGACGACCGACGCCTTGGCGGCCACGAAGGCGTCGGTGAGGTGGTGGGTGTCCACGTAGACCAAGGTGTTGCCCACCTGCAACGGACACACGCTGGGCCCGCACACCACATCGGTCATGTCCACGGTGGTGACGTGGCCCACCTGGTCGAGGGCGCGGCGCTCGGCGTCGAGCAGCGGCTCGGACTTGGCCAGCGCCGCGGTCCGGGTGGGGACGCAGCTCGCCACCTGGTTCGCCGCGGCGATGCACTTGCTGGCGTCCATGGGCAGGGTGGGTTCGTCGTAGATGTAGCCGACCTTGGCCCCGCTGGACTCCACGGCCTGGAAGAACGCCCCGGTCGCCTGCTGCCAGAGCTTGACCTGCTGGTCGGAGGGGATCGGTTCCGCCGACGGGCCGAGCACGTAGCCCAGGTAGCCGTTCCAGTTGGCCACGATCACGTAGTTGGGTCTGATGACCTTGAGCAGGCGCAGGTCTCCGGCCTCCTGCCTCTGGCAGATCACGGTCTTGGCCTGCTTCTTGACCGGGTCGGTCACGTTGACCTCGAAGGGGGGACAGCCGTCGTGCTCGCGCAGCACGAGCCGGAGGTGGTGGGCCTTGGCCAACTGGTCGAACACCGGCCGCCATTGTCCGATGTGCGAGTCGCCGATGAGCATCAGCGTGTTCGAGCTGGTGAGATCGCCCCCGACGCAGTACTTGTCGCCGTCGGGTGACGCGATGGCGCCCGCGATCGGGCACTCGGTGGAGGCGCGCGATCGATACAGGTTCACCGCCACCGCAACTTGTTCCTGGATGGAAGATCCGACGGGGGCCTCCAGGTTGGCGGCGGTGCGAGGCGCGCCGGCGGCGGCGGGCACGGTGGGGTTGTTGGGTGTGACCATGAAGGTGACGGCCAGCACCGCGGCGGTGATCACCGCTGCGAACACGAAGGTGCGGGTGTTGGACTGGGTGAGCAGGGGCTGGAAGCGGATGGGCGTCTCGTAGTAGTGGTACGCCAGCCACGCCACTCCCAGCGCCCACAGCGCGGCCGCCGACTCCAGGCCCACGTTGTTCGAGTTGAAGGCGGCCGCGGCGATCACGATGGCCGGCCAGTGCCACAGGTACCACGAGTAGGATACCCGCCCCAGCCACTGCGCCGACCCGTTGGTCAACCCGGCGTTGATCGGGTTGGCCGCCACCTCACCCCCCCAGGTGTGACCGGCCGTGATCAGCGCCATGGTCGCCACCACCGGCAGCAGGGCCCACAGACCCGGGTAGGGCGTGGTCCCCCGGATCAACACCAGTCCGACCAACAGCACGACCAGGCCCGACACCGCCAGCACGGTGCGGGCCCCGACCGCTCGCAGCACGGCCGGCATCGGGACGGCCGCCAGCAGCCCGGCGGCGGCGAACTCCCAGGCCCGCGACTGCAGGCCGTAGAAGGCCCACGTCGAGCCGCTGTTGGTCAGGGCCAGGTCGATCCCCAGCGAGACCACGAAGGTGACCGCGAACACCGCGATGAGCGCCTTGCGCCGGTAGTTGCCGATGCGGCGGCTCAGCGGCCGGCGCGCCGTCCAGCACACCAGGGCGAACAGCACCGGCCACAGCAGGTAGAACTGCTCCTCCACCCCCAGCGACCAGGTGTGCACGAACGGGCTCGAGTTGACGTCGCCACCGAAGTAGCTCTGGGCCTGGCCGGCGAACTTGATGTTGGACACGTACAGCGCCGCGGCCGCGCCCTGCCGAGCGAAGGTGGGCATCTGGTAGAGGGGGAAGATGAAGTAGCCGACCACCAGCGTGGCCACGATCATCAGGGCCAGCGCCGGCACCAGCCGTCGGATCCGCCGGGCCCAGAAGCTGGCCAGCGCCACCCGCTGGTGACCGTCGGCCTCTCGCAGCAGGTTCCGCGAGATCAGGAACCCGGAGATCACGAAGAACACGTCGACGCCGATGAAGCCGCCACCGAAGCCGGGAAGGCCCACGTGGTAGGCCACCACCAGGATGATGGCGATGGCCCGCAAGCCGTCCACGTCCCCGCGGAACCAGTTCCGGCGCGCGGACCGTCCGACCTCGGGGTCTGGCGCGCTCTTCATCGAGACCGTGCTGAGAGTCACGGGTGCAGTCGTCCTCCCACGGTCCCTGCCCGATTCCGGGCCGCAGCGTAGCCGCGGCCTCCTCTCGCGACACCTCGGCCGGCGACGCCACGGCGGGCGGCGCGCGGAAACCGTTCGGCGCGGCGCCGAGCGGGATCCGTGGCCTGTCCCACTGGTTCGTGGAGGTGATGGGATTCGAACCCACGGCCTCCTCGATGCGACCGAGGCGCTCTAGCCAGCTGAGCTACACCCCCAGAGGGTCCGGCCACGATAGCCGAGCCACCACAGGGCCCCGCACGGGGTTCAGTTGGCGGACTGGCGCAGCAGGAGCGGCGCGGCGTGGCGCTCGCCCAGGTCGATCGCCGGCTGCAGGTACCGCACCTTGTGCTGGCGCTCGGTGGCCACCCGCTGGAGCTGCACGAGCAGGAAGACGTAGCTGACCAGCAGGGCGTCGCTGAGCAGCTGGAGGTACCAGAACACCCCACCGACCAGCACGCTCAAGGCCAGGGTGACCAACGTGGCGCTGATCAGGCCGAGCAGCACGTTCTTGCGACGCTCCCGCGCCTGACGGCGCGTCATGGCGGCCGACGAGCGGTACGGGACCGGAGCGAATGCCGGCCGGGTCAGGGAGACGCCGTTGGCCTGAGGTGCCGGGCCGGCGATACGGGTCGGCGGCGCCGAGCGCCGAGGGGACGTGCGCTCGAGGATCGAGAGGTGCTTGGAGAAGCTCGAGATGGAGTTCACGCTGCGATGTTCGCTGCGGCCACGGAACCAGAAGACGGCGTAGATGGCCCAGACTGCCGCAAGGATGAACAGCACCACGAATGTCACGCTCCGTGCCCTGCCTTCGTTGCCTGGTGACCGTAGCCACCTGGCCACGGAAACGGGTGGATACCGCCGCGGGGCCCGGACTCGATCGCACGGAAATCGGGCGAGCTCGGAACCAAGGTTACGGTCGGATTTACGATGTTACGGTTTTACTACGGAACTGCGGCTCTCCGCTAGCCCGTCTCTCGACACATGGCCGACCTCACGGTCAGTCGACCACCTGGCCGACCTCACGGTCAGTCGACCACATGGCCGACCTCACGGTCAGTCGACCAGATCGTCGAGCATGGCCGATCGCCGGTAGCTGCCCGAGCGCCCGCCGGTCTTCTCCCACAAGGTGATCTCGCCGATGACCATCGAGCGGTCCGCCGACTTGCACATGTCATAGATGGTCAGCGCGGCGATGGAGCAGGCCGTCAGGGCCTCCATCTCCACCCCCGTGCGATCCACGGTCTCGACCTGGGCCTCCACCTCGATGTAGGTGTCCTCGATGCGGAAGTTGACCAGCACCGATCCGACCAGCAGCGGGTGGCACAACGGGATCAGGTCGGGCGTGCGCTTGGCCGCCTGGATGCCGGCCACCCGGGCCACGGCCAGCACGTCGCCCTTGGAGATGGCGCCGCGAGCGATCAGTGAGGTGGTCTCGGGCTGCATCGAGACCCGCCCCCGGGCGATGGCCCGTCGGTGGCTCGGCTCCTTGGGTGAGACGTCCACCATGCGAGCCCGACCCAGCGGATCGAGGTGGGTGAGCCCCGGCGTCAGATCGGACATGGGGAGGGAGTCTAGTCGCGTACTTCTATCCACCGATCTGGCTCATGCTGCGGCGAGGTCGGATGAACTGCACCTGGTCGATGGCGTGGCCCGACCACTTGGTGGCCATCGCCGCGGCGATGCGCTGGGCCAGCTCGTCGTCGCTGGCCCCCGCCCGTAGCGGGGTGCGCAGGTCGTGCTCGTCCACGGCGAACAGGCAGGTGGCCAGCTGGCCCTCGGCGGTGAGGCGGACCCGGTCGCAGGATTCGCAGAAGGGGTGGGTCACGCTGGCGATGACCCCGACGGACCCGCCACCGTCGCGGTAGACGAAGCGCTCGGCCGGCTCCGAGCCCCGCGTGGCCACGACTTCGAGGGGATAGACGGCGTCGATGGCCGCCACGATCTCGGACTGGTCCATCACCTGGTCGCGGGTCCAGCCGCCCTGGGCGTCAAGCGGCATGAACTCGATGAAGCGCACCTCCACCCCCCGCTGGCGCCCGAACGTGGCGAAGTCGACGATCTCGTCGTCGTTGACGCCTCGCATGATCACCACGTTCACCTTGATCGGCCCCAGCCCGGCGAGGGCGGCGGCGTCGATGCCCTCGAGCACCGCGGCCAGGCTGTCGCGCTGGGTGAGCGCCTCGAAGCGCTCCGGGCGCAACGAGTCACACGAGATGTTGATGCGCCCCAGCCCGGCGTGGGCCAGGTCGTGCGCGATCAGGGCCAACGTGGCCCCGTTGGTGGTCATGGCCAGATCGACCGGTCGATCGTCACCGGTGCGCAGCTCAGCCAGTCGCGACACCAGCACGGGCAGGTGGGCCCGCACGGTGGGCTCCCCGCCGGTGAGTCGGATCCCGTCGAAGTCGAAGCGCGACGACGAAGATGCCGGCCAGCCGGACGATCTCCTCGTAGGTGAGCAGTTCACGCCGCGGCAACCAGTCCATGCCCTCGGCCGGCATGCAGTAGGTGCAGCGGAAGTTGCAGCGGTCGGTGATCGAGATGCGCAGGTCGCGATGCACGCGCCCGAACCCGTCGACCAGCGGTGACCCCATGCAGGCAGGCTAGGCGGGTTGGTGCGCGACCCACCACCGACGGATCAGGTCGACCTTGGTGTCGAGTTCCGGATCGGGCCCGGGCCCGAGCAACGACCCTCCGGTGAGCGGCACCGGCAGTCGGATCCGGTCGTCGGCCCGCACCACCAGCACACGCCGCGCCACGCCCCGATCACGCACCTCCACCGCGGTGATCTCCGACCAGCGCACCCGCCGCTGGCGCGGTCCCCAGCGCCAGGCCACGCCCTCGGGGTCGAGCCCGGTCACCGGCCGCACCGAGCTGAGCGCCCAGGCCACGGCGATCAGCAGCACGGCCAGCACCCCCAGGGCGAGCCACCCCGAAGGGCGAGCCAGGCGATCGACCAGGGTGAAGCGCACCAGGCCGGCCGACCACACCATGGCCGCCGCCGCCACCAGGCCGCGCCGGTAGCGCCGTTGCTGGGCCGCGGTGAGGTGCAGCTCGACCGAGCCGCTGGCGGGATCGCCGGGATCGCCGGGATCGCCGGGATCGCCGGGATCGCCGGGATCGCCGGGATCGCCGGGGTCGCCGGGGTCGGAGTTGGGCTCGACCACGGGTCAGGGGCCGACGGCGTCGGTGACCAGGATCTCGACGCGACCGCCCGCGACCACGCCGTCACCGTCGGGGAGCACGGCCAGGGCGTTGGCCCCGACCAGCGCACTGAGCTGGTGCGAGCCCTGTCCGCCGGCCGAACGGACGTGGTGGAGGCCGTCGGGGTCCAGCCGGGCCACCACCCGGTCGAAGTGCGTCTTGCCGTCCGGTCGCCGTCGCAGGGCCTCGTCGGCCACGGCCGAGACACGCGGCCGGTCCAGCGAGGTGGGTGGATGACCCATCAAGGCGCGCAGCCCCGGCCGGGCGAACAGTTCGAAGGACACCACCGACGACACCGGGTTGCCGGGGAGACCGAACACGGGAACGGTCCGGTCGGTCGGTGATGGTGCCGAAGGCCAGGGGTTTGGCCGGTCGGATGGCCACCTGCATCCAGCGCATGTCCCCCAGCCGGTCGAGCACCACCTTCACGAAATCGAAGTCGCCCATGCTCACGCCGCCGCTGGTGATGAGGGCATCGCAGTCGGCCACCCCGCCCAGGAAGGCATCGTGGATGGCCTGCTCGTCGTCGGGGATGCACCCCAGGTCGACCCCGACGGCGCCGGCCTGGTCGACCAGGGCCAGCAACGTGGCCCGGTTGGAATCGCGGATCTGGCCGGGCTGGAGGGTTGCCGGCCCGTCGACCAACTCGTCGCCGGTGGACAGCACCCCCACCCGAGCCCGGGGCACCACCCGCACCCGCTCGACGCCGAAGGTGGCCAGGACCCCGATGTGGCCCGCGGTCAGGACGTCACCGGCCGGGTAGACCAGGTCACCCGTCACCAGGTCGTCACCGGCGGGACGCACCGACTGACCGACTGCCACCTCGGTCATGAGATCGACCAGGCCATGGTCGGCGTCGACCGCCCGGCTGTCCTCGACCATGACCACCGCGTCGACGCCGGCCGGAACGGGGGCGCCGGTCATGATGCGCACCACCTGGCCCGGCTCGGGCTCGAGATCGGGAGCGGCTCCGGCTGCGATGGTCCCGATGACGGCCAGGCGCACCGGCGAGCAGACCGAGGCGCCGCGGGTGTCGACGGCCCGAACGCCGTAGCCGTCAACCGCGCTGTTGGCGAAGGGGGGCACCGCCTCGGTCGCCACCAGCGCGTCGACGGCCACACAACCCGCGGCGCGGTGGCGCGCCACCAGCTGCGGGTCCAGCGCCCCGCAGGCACCGAGCACATAGGCCCGGGCCTCCGGTAGCGGGATCACACCAGGCCCCGGTCCCTCACGAACTCGGCCAGGAAGGTACGGAACTCGGGACCCAGGTCGTCGCGCTCGACACGCCAGCTCGACCGTGGCCCGCAGGAAGTCGAGCTTCTTGCCGATGTCGTAGCGACCGGCGGAGAAGCAGTAGCCGTACACGGCCTGCTCCTCGATGAGCAGGGCGATGGCATCGGTGAGCTGGATCTCGCCACCCCCGTCGGGCACCACCCGGTCGATGGCGTCGAAGATCTCCGGGGTGAACACGTAGCGGCCCATGACGGCCAGGTTCGACGGGGCTTCGGCCGCCGAGGGCTTCTCGACGATGTCGAGCACCCGCACGAGCTGATCGTTGACCTTCTCGGGCTTGACGCAGCCGTAGGACGAGATCTCCGATGGCGGGAACTCGGTGAGCGCCACCACGGAGCGCCCGTACTCCTCATAGGTCTGGATCATGCCGTCCAACACCTTGGAGCGGCTCTCCATGATGTCGTCGCCCAGCAGCACCACGAACGGGTTGTCGCCCACGTGCTTGCGGGCCACCGAGATGGCGTGGCCCAGCCCGAGGGGCTCGCCTTGGCGCACGTAGTGGATGTCGGCCAGCCCGGCCAACGCCTGCACCTCTTGCAACTGGCCGGTCTTGCCTCGTTGCTCCAGGTAGTACTCGAGCTCGAAGTTGCGGTCGAAGTGGTCCTCGAGGCTGCGCTTGGCCCGACCGGTGATGATCAGGATGTCGTCGATGCCCGAGGCCACCGCCTCCTCGACCACATACTGGATCGCCGGCTTGTCGACGATCGGCAGCATCTCCTTGGGCTGGGCCTTGGTGGCCGGCAGGAACCGGGTGCCGAGGCCGGCGGCGGGGATGACTGCCTTGGTCACCGTGCGCTTCATGGGCGCTCACTGTACGACCACGGCGACGGCCCCGCCGAAAATGGCCGGTGATGTCCACCCCGGCTTCACCTCCAGGTGATCCGACCGCGATCGCCGGTTTCCCGCCTGATCACCACCGCGGGTGACCGGGTGGCAGGGCCGGCAGGTTCGGTATGCTGGCAGTCTGCCTGTCCGACTGCTAATGCCCCCCCGACCGCCGGAGGATCGATGCCCACCTACGAGTACCGCTGCAAGGACTGCGGTGAGCCCCTCGAAGTGGTCCAGTCGTTCCACGACGACCCCCTCCAGGTGTGCCCGAACTGCGGTGGGCCCCTGCGCAAGGTCTTCGGTGCGGTAGGGATCTCGTTCAAGGGCTCCGGCTTCTACAAGACCGACAGCCGCTCGTCGTCGGGCACCAAGGCCGGCTCGGCCGCAGGGGCCTCGACCACCTCCACCGACGCCGCCGCCAGCACCTCGAGCGACTCCAGTTCCTCGGGTTCCGACAGCGGCTCGTCCGGTTCGTCGGGCTCGTCGGGCTCGTCGGGCTCGTCGGGCTCCGACAGCAGCTCGTCCGACTCGGGCGGGGGCTCGAGCTCGACCGGCAACGGCTCGACCAGCAACGGCTCGTCCAGCTCCACGGCCAAGACGCCGGCCTAGGTGGTGGCGGCATGAGTGTCCTGGGGTCCGCATCGACACTCGAGGAGCCGGCCGAGATCGGCGTGTTCGGCGGGTCGGGTCTCTACACCCTGCTCGATGACGCGGTGGAGATCGACGTGCCCACCCCCTACGGCGCGCCCAGCGGTCCGCTGCACCTGGGCCACATCGGCGGGCGACGGGTGGCCTTCCTGCCCCGTCACGGTCCGGGCCACGAGTTCCCACCGCACCGCATCAACTACCGGGCCAACGTGTGGGCCCTGCGCCAGGTGGGCGTCACCCGAATCCTGGCCCCGTGCGCCTCGGGGTCGCTCCAGCCCCACGTCGAGCCGGGACACTTCGTGGTGTGCGACCAACTGGTCGACCGCACCTACGGGCGCGAGCAGACCTTCTTCGACGGGCCGGGCGCGGTGCACGTGTCGCTGGCCGAGCCCTACTGCCCCCAGCTTCGTCGGCTGGCGGTCGACTCGGTCGCCGCCGAGGGGATCACCGTGCACGACGGCGGCACGGTGGTCGTGATCCAGGGACCGCGCTTCTCCACCCGGGCCGAGTCGGTCTGGTACCGCGAGCTGGGCTGGAACGTGGTCAACATGACCCAGTACCCCGAAGCCGCCCTGGCCCGGGAGCTGGGTCTCTGCTACGTCTCCATCGCGCTCATCACCGACTACGACGTCGGTGTCGAAGGGCTGTCTGGGGTGCTGCCGGTCACCCAGGAGCAGGTGTTCGCCTTCTTCGAGCGCAATGCCGAGGTGGTGCGTGGCGTGCTGGGCCGGGCCATCCGGGATATGCCCGACCCGCGCACCTGCTCGTGCGCCGACGCGGTGGACGGCGCCGAACCTCCCCCGCCCGCCTGATCGCGGGGCGCTGACCCTGGTCAGGTCGGCGCGCCAACACCTAGGCTCGCGGCCTGCGCCGGTCACTCGCGTCCCCGTCTCCTGCGCACCTTCCCCATCTACCGTGCGATCACCGGTCCCGGACCGGAGGTGAGGAGCAGGGCATGGGGGCATTCGCGCGACCCGGCCGGCTGAGCCTGGGTTCGGCACCGCCGTGGTGGCGCGGCCGCAGGTCCATCCTCATCCGATGGACCTGCGCCATGGCCTTGGCCGCGACGTCGGTGGCGCTGGTGGCGGGCGCGTCAGGGCGCGCCGAGCGGACCCTCGACGCCTACGGCACCCTGCGCCGCGTGCCCGTGGCCAGACACGACCTGGCCCTGGGCCATGTCCTGTCCGACGACGACATCGAGTGGCGCGACCTGCCGCCGGCGGCGGTGCCCAGCGACGTGGTGGCGGGCTCGCCCGTTGGCCACACGGTGGTGGACCGACTGGCCCGCGGCGAAGTGATCGGCGATCTGCGGATCGCTCCCGGGGGCCTGAGTCCGCTGGCCGCCACCGTCGGTCCGGGACAGCGCGCCGTGGCCGTTCCCCACCCGGCCGGCGCGCTGCACCTGGCCGTGGGCGACCGCGTGGACGTCATCGCCCCGCAACGCGCCGGCGACGACGTGGCCGACGGCACCCCCCGCTCGGCGGCCGTGGTGGCCCGCGCCGCCGCGGTGCTGGCCGTGAGCGACTCCGACGTGGTGCTGGCCGTCAGCGACCACGACGTCCGGGCCGTGGCCGACGCCCTGGCCCAGGGCACGCCGGTGCTGGACCTGCTGGGACGCTAGCTACACCCCACCGAGGGCCACGTCACCGATCACCAGGGTGACCGACCCCATGCCCGAGGGCAGCCACTCCAGGTCGGCCCCGACGGCCTCGATGCCCAGCAGCAGCCGTTGGAGGGTGGAGGCGATGGTGATCTCCCGCACCGGCTCACACACCTGTCCGCCCCGGATCATGCGACCCTCGGCGCCGACGGAGAAGTCGCCCGACACGGCGTTGACCCCGGAGTGGAAGCCGCTCATCGAGTCGACCAGCAGGCCCAGCTCCACCCCGGCCACCAGCTCCTCATGGGTACCCGAGCCCGGCGCCACGGCCAGGGCCTGGCAGCCGACCCCGGGGGTGGAGCGATAGCCCCTCACGGCCGAGCCGGTCGAACCGGCGCCGGCCCGCCGACCCGTGTAGGCGTTGTGCAGGAACTGCTTCAGGACCCCATCGACGATCAACTGGTTGGCCCGACAGGCCAGCCCCTCACCGTCGTGGCTGTCCGCGGCCAGCGACGCCGGGTTGGTGGGGTCGTCCAACAGGCTGAACCGCGGCGAGGCCACCGGTTCGCCCAGACGGCCGGCGTAGGGTGACCGGCCCTTGAGCACCCGCTCGCCGGTCAGGGTGCCACCGGCCAGCGCCACGATGGCGGCCGCCACCCGGGGTTCGAGCACGATGGCCAGCCGTTGGGAGGGCACGGGTCGCGCCCCGAACATGCGCACGGCCCGCTCGACCGCGTCGGCCGCCGCCACCTCGACGTCGAGCTCACCCGGATCGCGACCGACGTCGATGCCACCGCCGATCTTGGTCTCGTCCCCGTCGGTGGCCAGCGCCGCCACCGACAACCAACACGACGTGCCTCGCCCCCAGGCCCGCACGCCCGTACTGGTGGCCACCGCGCCCTGGCTGGAGGCGTCGGCGTAGACCGCCGAGCGGACGCCCTGGACCCGAGGATCGCGGCCCTGCACCGACCGCTCCAGGGCCAGGGCCAACTCGACCTTGTCGGCGGTGGCGAAGGTGGCCAGCTCGTCACGCCACAGGTCCTGGTCGACCGGCGCCACGCCGTCGGGCTCAGCCAGGCCGAACCACTCGTCCACCTCGCCGAAGCTGGCGTTGTCGCGGGCCTCGGCCAGGGTCTCGGCCACCACGTCGGGCTCCAGGCTCCCGGCGTGGGCGAACCCCTGGCGGTGGTCCACCACCACCCGGATGCCGATGCCCGCGGCGCTGGCCGAGGTCAACGACTCGACCTCACCGCCATAGGCCTTGACCTGGGTGGTGCTGCCCTGGCTCACGTAGGCCTCGACCTGCTCGGCCGGGCGCGCCATGGCCGCCACGCGCTCGGCCAGGTCGAGCAGGTCCTTCGCTTCAGACACCGGAGATGGTGACCTCGTCGATGACCAGGCTGACTCCCGATGCGCTCATGGGCAGCCACTGCAGGTCGTTGCCCACGGCCCGCACGTCGAGGAGCATGCGCTGGAGGGTGGAGGCGATGGTGAACTCGCGCACCGGCTCGGCCACCTCGCCCCCGCGGATGCGCAGGCCCTCGGCTCCGGTGGAGAAGTCGCCGCTGACGGGGTTGACCCCGGAGTGGAGGCCCGAGACGTCCTGCACCAGCAGACCCTCGCCCACCCGTGCGATCAGCTCGGCCTGGGTGGCCGTCCCGGGCAGCAGCGAGGTGGCCATGCACCCCACGCCCGGCGTGGACTTGAACCCGCTGCGCACAGCCGAGCCGGTCGAGGTGGTACCGGCCCGGCGGGCCGTGTAGGCGTTGTGGACGAACAACCGCAGCACGCCTCCCTCGATCAGCCGGTTGCGCCTGGTGGCCAGGCCCTCGCCGTCGGTCTCGGTGGCGGTGAAGGCGTCGGGGTCGGTGGGGTCGTCGACCAGCGTCACCACCGGAGACGCCACCTCTTCGCCCAACCGGTCGGCGAACAGGGAGCGGCCCTTGAGCACCGCCTCGCCGTTGAGGGTGAAGGCCAGGATGCCGAGGAACTGGGCGGTCACCCAGGGATCGAGCACCACCGTGAGCCGCTCGCTGTCGGGCTTCACCGCGCCCAGCATGCGGGTGGCGCGCTCGGCGGCCTCGGTGGCGGCCCGGGCCACGTCGAGCTCGCCCGGATGGCGACCCACCGAGAAGCCGAAGCCGGTCTGGATCTCGTCGCCCTCGCTGGCCATCACTGACGCCATCACGTAGCAGGCGGTCTCGCGACCGAAGGTGCGAATGCCGGTGCTGGTGACGATGGCCCCCTCGGCCAGCACGTCGACGTACTCGGCCGACTCGATGCCGGCGATGCGCGGGTCGGCTGCCAGCGTGGCCCGCTCGAGCTCGACGGCCAGATCGACCTTGTGGTCGGAGGGGAAGGTCTCGAGCGCCGGGTCGTACAGGTCCAGGTCGGCCACCGCCACGCCGTCGGGCTCGGCCAGACCCAGGAACTCGTCGGGGGTGGCGAAGGCGGCGTTGTCGCGGGCCTCGGCCAGGGTCTCGGCCAGCACATCGGTGTCGAAGGTGGCGGCGTAGGCGAACCCCTGGCGGCCGTCGGCCACCACCCGGATGCCGACGCCCTGGGACTGCGCCGACGAGAGCGACTCGACCTCACCC
The DNA here is from genome assembly GCA_963740985.1 of uncultured Microthrixaceae bacterium. Classification (GTDB taxonomy): domain Bacteria; phylum Actinomycetota; class Acidimicrobiia; order Acidimicrobiales; family Acidimicrobilacustridaceae; genus UBA4742. Next base: position 3,949,898 of record CAVUGJ010000002.1, on the reverse strand, counting down.
CCGTAGGCCTTGATCTCGGTCTCGCGGCCTCGAGACACGACGGCCTCGACCTGCTCACCCGGCTGGGCCAGGGCCACGACCCGATCACCTATGTGGAGAAGCTCCTCATTCACGCCGCGGTGCCGCCGATGGTCAGGCTGGTCACCCGCAGGGTGGGGACGCCGTCGCCGACAGGCACGCCTTGGCCGTCCTTGCCGCAGGTGCCGGGTGGCCCCATGGCGAAGTCGTTGCCCAGGGCGTCGATGCGGGTCAGCACCTCGGGCCCGTTTCCGATGAGGTTGCCCTCGCGCAGCGGCTCGGTGATCTCGCCGTGCTCGATCAGGTAGGCCTCGGTCATGCCGAAGACGAAGTCGCCGGTGGCCGTGTTGACCTGACCCCCGCCGAGGTGGGCCACGTACACCCCCTTGTCGGTCGAGGCGATGATCTCGGCCGGGTCGTCGGGTCCGGCCAGCAGGTAGGTGTTGGTCATGCGCACCATGGGCAGGTGCTGGTAGCTCTGGCGCCGTCCGTTGCCGGAGCTGGCCCGACCTTCCTTGCGGGCCCGCAGCAGATCCCACATGTAGTCGGTGAGCACGCCGTCGGAGATGAGGACGTTGCGCTGGGCAGCATGGCCCTCGTCGTCGATGGCGAAGCAACCCCACTCACCGCCCATGGTGCCGTCGTCGACGATCGTGACCCCGGGGCTGGCCACCCGCTCGCCCACGCGACCCTTGAACACCGAGGCGCTCTTGCCCACCAGATCGGCCTCCAGGCCGTGGCCGCAGGCCTCGTGGAACAGCACCCCCCCGCCGCCGGAACCGATCACCACCGGCATCTGGCCGCTGGGGGCGGGACGGGCGGCCAGCTTGGTCAGGGCCCGATGGGCGGCCCGACGGGCCAGCTCGTCGACGTCGTGGGCGTCGAACAGCTCGAAGCCGACGGTGTGGCCCACGCTCTCGCGGCCGGTCTGCATGCCGGTGTCGCCAGTGGCCACGCAGGACACGGCGAAGAAGGTCTTGACCTGATCGTCGCCGGCCAGCAGACCGTCGCTGTTGGCCACCAGGATCTGACGGCGACTGTCGCCGTAGTTGGCCGACACCTGACTGATGGCGCCACCCTGGGCCCGAGCCGTCTCGTTGGCCCGGTTCAACAGCTCCACCTTGCGAGCCTTGGGCACGTCGCCGGGGAAGATCTCGATCACGTTGGGGGCGGTGGCCGACTGGCGCACCAGCTCGACGGTGCGGACGCCGCCTCCCCCGCCCCGCGCCGCCGCCGCCGCGGCTTCGGCCGCGGCCGACAGTCCCTCGGGGGTGAGATCGGCGGTGTGGGCGAAGCCGGTGGTGTCACCCGACACCACGCGAATGCCGGCCCCACGGTCGCGCCCGGAGGTGAGCTCTTCGACCTTGCCGTCGTCGAGCATCGCCGACGACGACCGCTTGTCCTCCACGAAGATCTCGGCGAAGTCGCCGCCAGTTCGTAGTGCGTCGCCGAGCACTCGGCTGATGACGGACTCTTCGATCACGCGATGGGCTCACCTTCGGTCGAGCCGGCAACGCCGGGGTCGCGGGCCACCCGGCACGCGTTGGCCCTGCCGACGGGGAGTGCTTATCGTAACCCGGTGCCCTTGAAACCTGGCCTGACCGCCGCCGTCGAGCTCGTGGTGTCCGACGCCGACACGGCCATCGCCATGCGTTCGGGATCGGTGCCCGTGCTGGCCACCCCCCGGCTCATCGCGTTGTGCGAGGAAGCCTCGGTGGCCGCGCTGGAGGGCGCGCTGGCGCCCGGGCAGACCTCGGTGGGCACCAAGGTGCAGATCGACCACCTGGCCGCGACGTCGGTGGGTCAGACGGTTCGGGCTGAGGCCAGCGTCGAGAAGGTGAACGGCCGCCGGGTCATCTTCACCGTCTCGGTGAACGACCGGCGGGGGCTGGTGGCCGTGGGCCGGGTGACCCGCGTGGTGGTCGATCTGGAACGCTTCCTCGACCGCAACCGCTGACCCCGTCGAGGGCGCGGCTCAGCGGGGGTTCGAGGCCGGATCGTCGGGATCGGCCAGCAGCGCCAGCAGCGGCACGCGGAACGCGACGGCCAGTCGGTGCGACACCTCCGGCGAGGCCCGGCGGCGACCCCGTTCGATGTTGGACAGGTGCGGTTGGCTGATCCCCACCTGGCTGGCCAGGGCCGAGACCGACAGCCCCGATCGCTCGCGGATGATCCGGAGGGCATGGCCGTTCAGCTGCACACCGCCAGCTAACCCGCTCTAGTGGTAGATGGTCAAGGATCATCGTGGTTCGGGTAGACTTACCATGTATGCACCGCCCGGCAGGGACAGTCACCGCCGATCGAGCGCTAGCCATAGCCAATCATTTCAGCGAGAATGCGAGCCGTGTCCGACAACAACCAACCTTTCGATCCCAACTCACTGGAAGCGTGGACCCGACTGGGCGACGCGGTGAAGGAGCGGCGCCTGGCTCTCGGGTGGACCCAGCAGGAGGCGGCCGACCGGTCCGGGGTCTCGCTGGCCACCTGGCGCCTGATCGAGCTGGCCGGACGCGAGCGCTACCAGGAGCTGACCCTCCGAGGGCTCATCCGAGGCCTGGGCTGGCCCCGCCAGGCCGTGGATCGCCTGCGAGCCGGCGGCGATGCGCCGGGGCCCGACGAGGTCACCGAGCCCCCGCCCAACCCGAACACCGAGCCCGAGGAGGTCCGACGCCGTCGCGCCTTCGACTACCTCGCCCCGGAGCAGAGCCTGCCCGCCGGCTTCGCCCGGAAATACCTCGACCTGACGCCCGAGGAACAGGGCATGGTCCAGGGCTACCTCGAAGCGCTCTTCGTCCGTCACGCCGAGTAGCCGGCGCCGGTCCCGGTCACCACGGGCCGGCCGATGCTGTCGCACCCGCTCACTAGCGTGGCCCGGGTGGCGGATCCCGACTTCGACCCCTGGCAGGCCATCGAGGGCCATCCCGAGCTGCAGGTCGTGTTCGATCCCATCGCCCGCCTGATGGGTGGCGGCCTCCACGTGGGACGCACGGGCCGCGCCTTCATCGTGGTCGACCCCGATCTGGACGAGCCCCGCCGACGCGAGGTCCTCACCCACGAGCTCGTCCACCACGAGCGAGGGGGTGGGGCCCCGCGGCGTGACGCTCCGCCGCTGCTCGAGACCCTGGTCGAGCGCGACGAGCACTGCGTGGACGTCGAGGTGGCCCGCCGCCTGGTCCCGCCCGCCGCGCTGGCGCGGCTGGTCGACCAGCGGTTGGCCGACGGCCAGGGCGTCGACGTGCTCGATGTGGCCGACCACTTCGCGCGTGTCCACCGACGTGGCCACGCGGGCGCTCCAGCAGCTAGGCCGGCATCCCCGCGGCCACACGGTCCAGGAAGCCTGACAGGGCGAGCCACCACGCCTCGGGCGCCTCGAACTGCGGGCTGTGGCCCCCGCCGGCCACCACCGCCAGCTCGGCACCGACGATCGCCTCGGCCATCGCCCGACTGGCCTCGAGGAACGGCATGTCCTGCGAACCCACCAGCACCAGGGTGGGCACCGCCACCGCCCGCAACGAGTCGAGGCGATCGGACGCCGAGGTCAGCTCGAGCATCATGGCCGCGTACATGGCCGGCGAGCTGGCCCGCAGGTTCCGGTCGCCCCGGTCCGCATAGGCCGGGTCCTCGGCCACCTTGCGCCGGTAGGCCTCGGTGGCCAGCGGGCCGTCCTCCATGGTGGCCAGAAGTCGGCGATGACCTCCATCCCCTGGTCGCGGGCCGTGGCCACGCCCAGCTCGACCAGCGCCGGATCGATCGGTACCCGACCGTGGCCGGTGTCCATCAGCACCAGGGCCACGACCCGCTGCGGTGCGCCGATGGCCACCACCTGGGCGATCATCCCGCCCATCGAGTGACCGAGCAGCACGAAGCGATCCCAACCCAGCGCATCCGCCAGTCCCAGGACGTCGCGGCCGAAGGTGGCCAGGGAGTACGCCCCCTCCTCGGCGGGCTTGGTGCTCTGGCCGTGGCCCCGCAGGTCGGGCGCCACCACGTGCCAGCCCCGCCCGGCCAGCGGCCCCACGAAATCGGCGAAGTCGCCACGGGACCCCGTGTAGCCGTGCACCAGCAGCAGGGGTCGGCCTCCGACACCGGCTTCGGTCACGGTCAACTCGACCGGGCCCACCTCGATCACGCGGTCGACCGCGTCCTCCTGCTGGCTCATCTCCACTCCCCCTCGGTCGGGGCGCACCCTACCCACCGGCCCCGACCAGTGGGTCGGGTCCACGCAGCTGGGCGGACAAGGATGAGCCAGGATCACCAGTCCACTCACAGACTCCGCTCCTAGAATCGGGACGTGTCCGCCGTTGACCCCGACCTCGCCGACGTCGCCGACGACGCCCAGTCCGGCCAACGACGTGGGTCGGCCAGCCGGGTCGAGCGTGGGCAGCTGGGTCTGGCCTGGTGGAAGGAGCTGCTGTTCGTCGCGGGGCTTCTACGGCGTCTACACCTTCATCCGCGACCAGTTCGGCTCGGCGGTCGGTGGGGGCGGTGCACGCCCTGCACAACGCCACCCGGGTGATCCACCTCGAGCAGTGGCTTGGGCATCTTCCACGAGCAGGCCGTGCAGCACTGGTTCCTGCAGCTGGCCCTCGATCATCCGGTTCTTCAACCTCTACTACGGCAGCCTCCACTTCCTGGTCCCGATCGTGGTCCTGCTGGCGCTGTTCCGCAACTGGCCCGAGGACTACCGGCTCTGGCGCAACACGCTGGCCGCCACCACCGCCCTGGCCCTCATCGGCTTCAGCCTCTTCCCCCTGCATGCCGCCCCGGCTGCTGTGCGACTGCCCCTACGGGGCCGGTTCGGGCGTGCACTACGGCTTCGTCGACACCCTGGCCCGCTTCGGCGGACTCCTGGTCCTTCGATTCGGGGGCCATGAAGGACGTGTCAACCAGTACGCGGCCATGCCCAGCCTGCATGTGGCCTGGTCGCTCTGGTGCGCCGCCGTGCTGGTCCCCCGGCTGCGTCACCGCTGGGCCAAGGCGCTGGCCGCGCTCTACCCGGTGGTCACCCTCTTGGCCGTCGTGGTCACCGCCAACCACTACTTCCTCGACGCCGTGGGCGGGGCCCTGACCTTGGTCCTGGGTGCGCTCATCGCCCGAGCCCTGCCCGGACGCAAAACCAGCCGGGCCGACAGATCGGGTGTCTGGTCGCACTGCATGACGGCCGCTACGGTGACCGGGGTGATCCTGGAGAAGATCACGAGCCCCGCCGACCTGCGGGGCCTCGACCAGTCCGAGCTCGAGACGCTGGCCGTCGAGATCCGCCAGTTCATCGTGGACTCGGTGACCCAGGCCGGCAGCGGCCACCTGGGCTCCAACCTGGGCGTGGTCGAGCTCACCCTGGCCCTGCACCGGGTCTTCGACTCCCCCAACGACATCATCCTGTGGGACACCGGCCACCAGGCCTACGTGCACAAGATCGTCACCGGCCGCCGGGCCGAGTTCGACCAGCTGCGCAAGGCCGGACGGGCTCTCGGGCTACCCCAGCCGGGCCGAGAGCGAGCACGACTGGATCGAGAACAGCCACGCCTCGACGGTGCTCAGCTACGCCTACGGCCTGGCCACCGCCGAGCAGAGCCGCATCGGCCACGGGCGGCGGGTGGTGGCGGTGATCGGCGACGGATCGATGACCGGCGGCATGGCCTTCGAGGGCCTGAACAACCTGGGCCACAGCGGGCGCGACTGCATCATCGTGCTCAACGACAACGGCCGGTCCTATGCCCCCACGGTCAGCCGCCTGGGCGAGAGCCTGGCCCGCATCCGCAACAACCCCGTGTACATGCGCCGCCAGGCCCGCATCGAGAGGATCCTCCAGGAGGTGCCCATGCTGGGCGACCGCCTGGAGCGGGCCCTCGAGGCCAGCAAGGCGGCGGTGCGCGAGATGTGGGAGCCGACCGTCTTCTTCGAGACGCTTGGGCGTGCGCTACACCGGCCCGTTCGACGGCCACGACATCCCCACCCTCGAAGAGGCGCTGCGCAACGCCTCCAAGATCGGGGGCCCCCAGGTCGTCCACGTGCTGACCCAGAAGGGCCGGGGCTACGCCCCCGCCGAGAACGATCCGATCAAGCGACTGCACGACATCGGCATGCCCAAGCCCGGCAGCTACACCGCCGCCTTCACCGAGGCGCTGATCACAGAGGCCGAGGACCACCCCGAGGTGGTGGCCATCACCGCGGCCATGCCCGACTCGACCGGCCTGCTGCCCTTCGCCGAGCGTTACCCCGACCGCTGCATCGACGTCGGGATCGCCGAGCAGCACGCGGTCACCGCCGCGGCCGGCATGGCCATGGGCGGCCTGCGCCCGGTGGTGGCGATCTACTCCACCTTCCTGACCCGGGCCTTCGACCAGGTCAACCTGGACGTGGGGCTGCACGGCCAGCCCGTCATCTTCTGCCTCGACCGCGCCGGCATCACCGGCGACGACGGACCCAGCCACCACGGCGTGCTGGACATGATGCTGCTGACCAAGGTGCCGGGCATGACGGTGTTCGCCCCGTCCTCGTACCAGGAGCTCCAGCAGATGCTGCACGACGCCATGGAGCTCACCGACGGACCGGTCTCGATCCGCTACCCCAAGACGGCGGCCCGCCACGAGTCTCCGGGCCACATCGGCCAGGGGCTGAAGGGCCGGCGCCTGATCCAGGGCGACGAGCTGTGCATCATCTCGGTGGGCAAGATGCTCGACGCGGCCGAGGCCGCCGCCAACCAGCTCACGGCCTCAGGGGTGTCGGTCACGCTGTGGGATGCCCGGGTGGTCAAGCCGCTCGATCCCGAGATGCTGGCCGACGCGGCGCGCCACCCCTGCGTGCTCACCGTCGAGGACGGCGTGCGCGAGGGCGGGATCGGCAACGCGGTGCAGGACCAGCTGGCCGAGCACACCCTGGGCGAGCACGAGCCCCGGGTCCGCGTGCTGGGCACGCCCATCGCCTTCATCCCCCAGGCCAAGCCCGACGCCATCCTCTGCGAGCTGGGTCTCGACCCGGCGGGCATCACCGCCTCGGCCCTCAGCCTGCTGGCCGGTGACCACATCCCTCTGACCGATTGAGCAGAACCGCTCAGGTGTAGAAGGGGTTGTCGCCGGCGTGGTGGTCGGTGACGTCGATGACCTCGGTCACCTCGGGCAGCGCTTCCTTGATGGCCACCTGGATGCCCTGCACCAAGGTGGCCGCGCTCAGCGAGCAGCCCTGGCAGCCGCCACCCATGGTCAGGAAGACCTTCGTGTCCTCGATGCCGGCCAGGGTGGCCCAACCACCGTGGGCGTCGAGGGACGGGTTGATCGACTGCTCCAGCAGCTGGGTGACCTTGTCGGCCAGGTCGCCGGTGAGCTCGAGGTTCATGCCGGCCAGCGGGTTGGGACGGTTGGGGTTGCGCAGCACCAGGCCGCCCTGGTCGGCGTGGGAGGGCAGGTCGAGGGTGGCGCCGCGCAGCTGATCGACGCTGGCCACCGGGATGGCCACCATCAGGTCGCTGATGTGCTCGCGGTGGTCGTCGTCCTGGAGGTCGTCGATGGTCTCGAAGGACAGGTCGTAGGTGTAGTCGACCCCCTTGGTCCCGGTGACCTCGACCCACAGGCAGAGCGTCTCGGGGTCGTCCTCGGCCGATCGGATCTCCAGCACCTTGGCCAGCGCCGCCGGGGTGATGGCGAACACCGCTTCGTGCTCGTCGGTGGCGGTGGCAATCGCCTCCAGCTCGGGCTCGACGTGCTCAGTTGCTTCGGTCTCGGTTGCTTCGGTCTCGACGGCCATGCCCGCCAGGCTAACGCCGCCGTGCCCGGATGCCCGATGGACACCACCCGCCGGGGCCGCAGCGGGCAGACTGCGGTCCCGCGGCCCGCTCGGGCCGTCGAACACAGGGGGAGCACATGGCCGCATCGCCACGGGCCTCGCGAGATCCGCTGGCCGCGGTGGCCGGCAGCATCCGGCTCACGTCGGGCCTGTCGTTCCTGGTGGCGCCCGAAGCGGCCAACCGGTTGTGGGGCGACCAGGACGACCCCGGGCCCACCGGCCGCCTGTTGCTGCGATCCATGGGCTATCGCGACGCGCTGATCGGGGGCCTGCTGCTGGCCGCGGGCTGGCGGGGCGCCCCGAGCACCGCCGGATGGTTCCTGGCTTCGGCCGGTGCCGATGCCGCCGACCTGGTGGGTGGCCTGGCCAACCGCCAGGACATGACCCGCGACCAGCAGCTGCGGGGCCTGGGCGGTGCGGCACTCGGCATCGGCATCGGCCTGGCCGGCGCCTGGCGGGCCCGTCGGCGACGCTGACCGCGATGCCCGGGGCCGAGCCGCGATCCGCCGTCCGCTGGCCGGTCAGCCCGGCCCGGCCAGGTAGGCCTGGCCACGGGGCGAGAGGTGGTAGCCGACGGTGAGGCTCAGGGTCAGGCCCAGCGCCTTGAGCTTGCGGACGTCGAGCTTGAACGGAGCCGTGTCGCGGCCCACCGACGCAGCCAGGTCTCCGGCCCGCACCCCGGGACGCTCGTGGATCAGGGCCAGGGTGGCCGCGGTCCAGGGCCCGTGTGAGCTGGCCCGATCGAGGCGGGCCAGCCGGCGGTCGATCTCGGCTCGCTCGGCGTCGTCCAGCTGGGCGCGGCCGGCCAGGGCGTCGCGGGGGTCGGGCCTGGCCGCGGCGTGGAACCGAACGCGGTAGACGGGCTGGTCGGCGTCACCGCGCAGGTCGGCGCGCAGCGCGTCGGCCGACGGGTACCCGGCCCGGCCAGCCTGGACCGCGGTGATGGACGACGGCTGGACCGTGTCCACCGCCTCGACCTCGATCCGTCCCGCCGCCGTCCGGTAGGTGTGGCCGGCGACCACCTGGACCCGCTTCCAGCGCCGGAAGGTCAGGGTGACCGATCCGTCGGCGATCCCCGGCCCGTACTTGGCCTCGTAGAGCACGCACCGACACTAGGCGGCCCCCGGACGGCCGAGATCGAGCGCGGCGCCGTCTCGGCCTCGGTGGACAGCTCCAGCCAGCGGTGCTCCACCGCCTCGATCTCCGCCCCGACGGTGGCCAGCTCGGCCCCCAGCCGGGCCAGCTCCTGATGGTCGTCGCGGGCCGACTCCACCTGTTCGGTGATCCGGTCCCGCTGACGTTCGAGTCGGGCCAGGTCCTTCTCGGTCTGGCGGATGGCCTGGCGCAGCGTGCTGGCGGTGCGCCGGGGAGCGCCGGGCGCCGCTGGGGTCGAGCGGGCGGCGCCGGTCGAGCGGATCGGCGGCGCCTTGGGCCCCGCCATCGGTGCCGGTCGCGAACGCTGGGCCCGGCGCTCGGCCTCCCAGGCGGCGTAGCCACCGGGGCGCCTCCCCACCGAGCCCGATCCGTCGAGCACCACCACGTCGGCCACGGTCCGCTCCAGGAAAGCCCGGTCGTGGCTGACCACCACCAGTGCGCCGGGCCAGTCCTCCAGGAACTCCTCCAACACGCGCAGGGTGTCCACGTCCAGGTCGTTCGTGGGCTCGTCCAGCAGCAGCACGTTGGGTCGGGCGGCCAGGGTCAACAGCAGCTGCAACCGGCGACGTTCCCCGCCCGACAGCAGCCCGATGGGTGCGAACTGGGTGTCGGTGCTGAACCAGAACTGCTCGAGCAGGGCGGCGTCGCGCCAGTCGGGCACCCGGGCCCCGCCGGTGACCGCGTCGCGCACCCGCTGCGCCGGATCCAGGGTCATGCCCAGCTGGTCGTAGTAGCCGAGGGCGACGGTGGGGCCGACCTCGAGGTGCCCCTCGGTGGGATGGCGGCGGCCGGCCAGCAGGTCGAGCAGCGTCGACTTGCCCATCCCGTTGGCGCCCACGATGCCCAGGCGCTCCCGGTTGTCGAGGTTCAGCTCGACGCCGGCCAGCAGGCGCGGCTCGGCCGGATCGAACCCGAAGCCCACGTCGTGCAGCTCGATGACCTTGTCGCCCAGCCGGGGCGTGCCCAGGTGCAGGTCGGGGATGCCCACCCGCGCCGGGGCCTCACGCCGGCCTTCGACCACGGCTGTGGCGGCCTCGATGCGGGCCTTGGGCTTGCGGCTGCGCGCCGGCGCGCCCCGCCGCAGCCAGGCCAGCTCCTTGCGGGCCAGGTTGCGGCGGCTGGACTCGGCCGTGTCGGCCTGGGCCTCCCGGGTGGACTTGGCTTCGAGGAAGGAGGCGTAGCCGCCGTCGTGGACGTAGCCCCGACCCCGGTCCAGCTCCAGGATCCGGGTGGTGACCCGATCCAGCAGGTGACGATCGTGGGTGACCAACACCAGCCCGCCCCGGTAGGCGGCCAGCCGGTCCTCCAGCCAGTCGATGCCGTCGATGTCGAGGTGGTTGGTGGGCTCGTCGAGCACCAGCAAGTCGCTGGGCGCCACCAGGGCCCGGGCCAGCGCCACCCGTTTGGCCTGCCCGCCCGACAGGTTGGCCACGTCCGCGTCGAGCTGGGCGCCCAGACCGATGCGATCGAGCACGGCGTCGACCTCCCAGTGGTCGGCGTCCTGCGGGCTGGCGGGGTCGAGCCCCTCGGCCACCACGTCGCGCACCCGGCCCGATCCCAACTCGGGACGCTGCTCGAGCCCCGACACCCGAACCCCCCGGCCCCGGCGCACCGCCCCGGATTCGGGGACGGCCTGGCCGGTGATCACCCGCAGCAGGGTGGACTTGCCGGCGCCGTTCTGGCCCACCACGCCCAGCCGGTCACCGGTGGCCACGGTGAGCGACAGGTCCTCGAACAAGGGTCGGCCGGGCCGGCTGGCCGAGGCGCGGTCGAGGTCCACGAGGATCATGGCGCCACCGTACGCAACCCCGGCCGATTCCAGAACCAGCAGCGCCACCAGTAGATTCAGCAGCTGTGCACGTCGACACCGTCGCTACCGAGCGCGCCCTCAAGGACCTGCCGCAAGGCTCGCCAGCGCAACCGCATCCAGGACATCCACTGGATCGACGCGCTCTACAACGTGTACCTGACCGCCGGGTGCCGGGATCATCCTGGTGCTGCTGGCCGCCGGCCGCCTCGACCAGGTGAAGCTGACCGGGGCCCACCTGACCCGCCTGGCCGACGACGGGCCCGCCGTCCTGGGCCTGCTCATCGCCATGGCTGTCGCCTTCGGGCTGCGCTCGGGAGGTCGGGGCGGGCCCCTCACGCTCGAGGCCGCAGTGGTGCAGCACGAGCTGCTGGCCCCGGTGCCCCACGAGACCGTGGTCCGAGGCCCGGCCATCAAGCAGCTCCGCTTCATGAGCTTCGCCGGCCTGGTGGTGGGCGCCATCGTCGGCGTCATGGCCACTCGCGAGCTGCACGGCAACCCTGTCCTGCCCGTGGTCTGCTGCGCCGCCACCTTCTCGCTGGCCGCGGCCCTGGCCATCGGGGCGGCCATGGTCACCTCCGGACGGCAAGTGGGTTGGTGGATGGCCAACGGCATCGCCGCGGTGATCCTGATCTGGTCCGGAGCCGACATCTACTTCGGGGTTCGCAGCTCACCGCTCACCTGGCTGGCCAGCCTGGCCTTCTGGAGCATCCGCTTCACCCCCATCGCCGTCGTCTCGGTGGTAGGCGTGGGCGTGGTGGCCGCAATCGGAGTACTGGGCATGGGCAACATCTCCATCGAGGCGGCCCGCCGGCGCGCCGGCCTGGTGTCGCAGCTGCGCTTCGCCGTGACCCTCCAGGACCTGCGCACGGTGGTGCTGCTGCGTCGCCAGCTGTCTCAGGAGACCCCTCGCAACCGACCCTGGATCCGCCTGGGTCGGGGCCACCGCCTCCCCGCGGTGTGGCATCGGGACTGGCAGGGCATCCTCCGCTTCCCCGTGTCGCGGGTGGTGCGCCTGGCCCTGCTGGGGGCAACCGCCGGCGTCTCCCTCGGGCTGATGTGGCGCGGGGCCACGCCCATGGTGGTGGTGGCCGGGCTGGCCCTGTACATCGCCGCCTACGACGCGGTGGAGCCGGTGGCCCAGGAGATCGACCACCCCACCCGCTGGGAGAGCTTTCCCGAAGACAGCGGGCGCGTCCTGCTGGGTCACATGCCCGCCGCCGCCATCGTGATGATCTTCGTCACCATGGTGACTGGCGGGGTGGCGCTGCTGCTGGTGCCGGCCAAGGTGGTCTTCGCCCTGGCCCCGTTCATGGTGATCGTGGCCGCCTGCGGCGCGGTGGCCGGCGCGGCGGTGAGCACGACCCTGGGCACGCCCAACCCGTCGAGCCTCATGGGTCTCGGACCCGATCTCATGGGCTGGGTGATGGCCGCCCGACTGGTGCTCCCACCGGCCATCGCCGTGGCCGCCCTGCTCCCTCTGCTGGCCGCCGGGCACAACCCTGATCTGGTCCAGACCGCCAAGGTCAACAACATCGGGGTCTACCCCGTGTTCGCCATCTTCGGAGCCGGCATGTGGCTCCGCTACCGGAAGCCGGGTCATCTGTGAGCCGCCGCAAGCGATCCACCCCTCCGCCGCCCTTGGCCGCCCACGACGATGACGAGGACGAGCCGACCGCCCTCGCGGCCGATGTCGAGCCCATGGCGACCGATGAGTCCGACCCGCCCGACCACGACGCGGTGGAGGACGATGTCGAACCCGAGGTGATCGAGAAGCCCCAGCCCATCGCCAAGGCCGACCTGCCCAAGGGCGCGGTGCTGGTCGCATCCAAGCTGGGCAAGGACTACGGCGACGGCATGGGCCTGGTGGCACTCGACCTGGAGCTGCATCCCGGCGAACTGGTGATGCTGGTGGGGCCGAACGGGGCCGGCAAGTCGACCTTCCTGGGTCTGGCCGCCGGACTGATCGAGCCGAGCAACGGCGAGTGCTGGGTGCACGGGCGCGGCGATGGGCACGATCACCGCCCGGGCCGCCACCTCCTACCTGCCCGACGCACCGGTGCTCTACGACGACCTCAGCCTGAACGAGCACATCGAGTACATCGCCCGCATGCACAACACCCAGGACTGGGAGTCCTACGCCGATGACCTGCTCGACATCTTCAACCTGACGCATCGGGCCGACGACCTGCCGGCTCGCTTCAGCCGAGGCCTGAAGCAGAAGACGGCTCTCATCCTCGGCCTGATCCGCCCCTTCAGTCTGCTGCTCATCGACGAGCCCTTCGTGGGACTGGACACGCCGGGTCAGGAGGCACTGGTCGACATCCTGGCCGACGTGGCCGAACAAGGCGCGGCGGTGCTGTGCTCCACCCACCAGATGGACCTGACCCCCAAGGCCACGCGCTGCGTCGGCCTGCGCGACGGTGAGCTGTCCTACGACGGCAAGGCCAGCGCCGAGAAGATCCGCTCGCTGGTGGGCGGCTGATCCGCGGACCCGACGGCACGCCTGGCTACCATCGCCCGGCCATGTCCGGCCCCGACCAGCTCTCCGACCAGCCCTTCTACGATCGAGGCATCCTCAGCGGGCCGATCGACCTCGACGGCGGTCGGCCGCGGCCCAGCTACCCGTCGGTCGAAGCGGTGACGGGCCTGGAGGTCACCCAGCGCGGCACCGGCCTGCGGGGCGTGATCGTGTCCAGCTCGGGCGCGCTGGTCACGGTCCGCGACCCGAACGGGCGGGACCGCCAGCTGCGTCTGCGCCCCGGTGGGTTCGAGGTCGACCGTCGCCAGGTCACCCTCGTCCCACCCACCGCCGCCACGTCGGCCCCGGGACGCACCGCGTCGGGTTCGGTGGCGGTCCCCGGGCGCCGGCTCGAGTCGCCCGGGCCAGTCGCCTCCTGGTGGAGGGCCGCCACGACGCCGAGCTGGTGGAGAAGGTGTGGGGCGACGACCTGCGCCTGGAGGGCGTGGTGGTCGAGCTGCTGGACGGGGCTGACCACCTGGAGCAGGTGGTCCGGAGCTTCGGCCCGCGATCGGGGCGGCGGCTGGGGGTGCTGTTGGACCACCTGGTGGACGGGTCGAAGGAGGCACGGTTGGCCTCCGGGGTCGACCACCCCGACGTGCTGGTGTGCGGTCATCCCTTCGTGGACGTGTGGGCGGCGGTCAAGCCCGGGGTGGCGGGTCTGGCCGCGTGGCCCGGCGGTCCCCCGCGACGAGGAGTGGAAGGCCGGGGTGTGCCGGCGGATCGGCGTGGACGATCCCCGGGCCTTCTGGCCGCGGCTGCTCGGCGCGGTGTCGAGCTACGCCGACCTGGAGCCGGCTCTGGTGGGCGCGGTCGAGCGTCTCATCGACTTCGTCACCGAACCCTCCTGAGGTGCCCCGCTAGCGTCGGGCGGGATGTGCGACTCGCTCTGCTCCCTGCAAGGTGGTCGCACGCTGTTCGCCAAGAACTCGGACCGATCGCCCGGCGAGGCCCAGGTGGTCGAGCGCCACCCCGCCCGCCCGGGTGGCGGCACCGTGGCCACCACCTACCGTCGCCTGCCCGATCCGGGCGCGTCGGCCGTGTTCGGCTCCCGTCCCACGTGGCAGTGGGGACTGGAACACGGCGTCAACGAGCGGGGTGTGGCCATCGGCAACGAGCAGGTGTGGACGGTGGACGATCCGCGGCTGGCCCGCCCGTCGCTGACCGGGCTGGACCTGGTGCGGCTGGGACTCGAACGCGGCGCCACCGCCACTCAGGCCCTGGAGGTCATGACCGAGCTGATCGGCCGCTACGGCCAGGGCGGCATCGCCGATCAGGACGCGGACAAGGCCTACTTCTCCTCCTTCCTCATCGCCGACGACTCGGGGGCCTGGATCCTCGAGACGAGCAGCTCCTCCTGGGCCGCTCGCCCGGTGTCGCCGGAGGACGGCGGCGCCGCCCTGTCCAACCGGATCAGCCTCAGCACCGACTGGACGCGAGCGTCGCCCGACGTAGCCGTCGGGTCCGACTTCGACCGGTGGCGACGGGCGTCGAGCCCGACGGCCCATGCCGACCGGCGCCTGGCCGTGACCCGCGCCGCGGTGGCGCCCGGATCGCAGGGCGGCGGCGCCCACCCACCCACCGAACGGGACTTGGCCCGGGTGCTGCGCGATCACGGCCGCGGCCCGACCCCCGCCGCTGGCCGAGGCGACGGGACCACACCCGTCGATCCCCTGCCGCCGGCGGTCATCGACCGGGCGGGCACCGGGGTCTCGGTGTGCCTGCACCTGACCGGCGTGCAGGCCACGACCGCCTCCATGATCACGTCGATGCCGCGCTCGTCGGGCCACCACGACCGCACCATCCGGGCCTGGGTGGCGCTCGGCTCGCCCTGTGTGAGCATCTTCGTCCCGGTCTTCCCGTTCGACTCGTCCGACCCCGTCGATGCGTCGCGGCCCGAGGGCCGGGACGGTTGGGCACCCTGGTCGGACCCGGTCACCTGGGCGCGCTTCGCCGAGTTGGGCCACGGCCTGGAGCAGGCGAGGGCCGTCGATGCGGCGAACGCCGACGACCGGCTGGCGGCCACCGCCCACCAGTGGGCGGACCTCGAGGCCGCGCTCTGGGCCGAAGCCGATGGGCTGGTCACAGCCGAGCCCGCGGTCCGACGGCGCTGGGCGTCCACGGTGTGGCCCCGCGTGGACCAGGTGCTGGAGCGCCTCGGAACCTAGCCCGAGGCGCCGTCACACCCCGTGCGTACGATGCCGCCGTGACCCTGTCGATGGAGGTGGTCCGGTACGGACCCGAGGCGATCGAGGCCCTGCGGTCCCAGATGGCGCGGGTCCAGACCGACGACCCGCTGGCCCCGGTCCTGGTGGTGGTCACCCGGCCGAGCGTCGGTCTGGGTCTGCGCCGCGCCCTGGCCGCCACGCCGCCAGGCGTGGTCAACGTCAGCTTCGTGACCCTGGCCCAGCTGGCCGATCAGATCGGCGGAGGCGTGCTGGCCGCGGCCGGCCGCCAACCCGCGGCCCCGGCGGTCGTCCATGCCGCGGTGCGCGCCGCCCTGGCCCACGCCACCGGGCCCCTGCGCCCGGCACGGTTCCACCCCGCCACCGAGCGTGCCGTGGCCAGAGTGGTTCGAGATCTCCAGGGCTGCGGCCCCGAGGTGTTGGCCCGACTCCATCGCCTCGGGCCTCGCCCGGCGGCGGTGGCCGACGTGGTGGCCGACGTCCGACGGCGGCTGGTCGACTGGTACGACCCGGCCGAGGCGGCCCAGGCCGCCATCGATGTCCTGGCCCGACCCGAAATGGGGGCGGGGGCCGCCCGGGTGGTGGTCCACCTGCCGGGCATCGTGAGCGCCGCCCACCGGCGCCTGGTTCGCGCCCTGGCCGACGTCGTGCCCGTGGTGGTCCTGTTGGGGGCGACCGGTGACCCCGTCGCCGATCAGCCCGCGGTGGCGCTGGCCCGCCAGCTGGCGTCGGGCCCGCCCGACCCGGTCCTGCCCGACGGGGGTGTCCTGGGTGGCACCCACGTGGTCAGTGCGCCCAGCGCCGACAGCGAGGTGCTGCTGGCCGTGCGGGGGGTCATGGAGAAGCACCGGGCCGGCATCCTGCTGGAGCGGATGGCCGTGGTCCATGGTGGCCTCGACCCGTATCCCCGCATCCTCCACGAGTCCTTCGCCCAGGCCGGGATCCCGACCAACGGCCCGGGCGTGCGAGCCCTCAGTGCCACCGTGGCCGGTCGCACACTGCAGGGCGCGCTGGCCATGCCCGATCACGACTGGCGGCGCGACGAGGTGGTGGCCTGGCTGGCCGGAGGCCCGATCCGACTGGTGGCGGGCGGACCGGCCACCGTGCCCGCCACCCGCTGGGACGAGCTGTCGCGCCGAGCCGGCGTGACCAGCGGCGCCGACGGCTGGCTCGAGCACCTCGACCGGCGGTCGGTCGAGCTCGAGGGCCGTGTGGCCGAGCTGACCCGCCACCCGAGCCAGGGCGACGATCCCCACGACGACGACGCCGACCGCCGCCGTGACCGCTATCAGCGCGAGCTCGATCAGCTGGGCGAGCTCCAGGGCTTCCTGGTCGAGTTGGCCGACCGGCTGGCGCCGGCCGTCGTCCCGAACAGCTGGGCCGGCTGGTCGCGGTGGGCCGACCAGTTGCTGCGTCGCTACCTGCGAACGGCCGACTGGTGGCCCGACGACGAGGCCCAGGCCCTGACCGAAGTGGTCGATCTGCTGGCCCGCCTCGGCATCCTCGACCGGGTCGACCCCGAACCAGACCTGGCCACGTTCCGCCGGGCCCTCGAGTCGGAGCTGGCTGGTCCCGCCCCCCGCACCAGCCGGTTCGGCCACGGCGTGCTGGTGGGCCCGATCGAGTCGGTGGTCGGCCTCGACCTCGACGTCATCTTCGTGGTCGGCATGATCGAGGGCGCGTTCCCCACCCGGGTTCGCGACGACGCCCTGCTGTCCGACGACGAGCGGTCCGCGGCCGACGACGACGTGCCGCGCCGCGCCGACGGCGGCCTGCTGGCTCGGCGCACCTATCTGGCCGCCCTGGCGTCAGCCCCGGTTCGGGTGTTGTCCTACGCCCGTGGGGATCAGCGCCGGGGTCGTGAGCAACGACCCTCGCCCTGGCTGCTCGAGACGCTGAGCCACCAGGTCGGGCGCCGGCTGTTCAGCCGGGATGTCGACCAGTTGGGGTCGCGCCCCGGGTTCGATTGGGTGCCCTCGCTGACCGCCGCCGTGCGCTCCCCCCTCGAACCCGCGTCGGTGGCCGACCGCGACCTGCGCAGCCTGCTGCGGTGGTTCGACCGTCACGGCTCCCTGGACGACCATCCGCTGGTGGACGCCGACCCCGTGCTCCGACTGGGGATGCTGGCCCGCCACCAGCGCCGGGCACCAGGCTTCACCCGGTTCGACGGACTGGTCGCGGGCGTCACCGCCCCGTCGCCGCTGGCCGGTCGAGCGCTGTCGCCCACCAGCCTGGAGCACTACGCCGCCTGCCCCCGCAGCTACTTCTTCGCCAGTGTGCTGTGGATCCACGTCCCCCAGCGCCCGGAGGACGTGCAACGGATCAGCGCCATGGACCGGGGCAACGTCGTGCATGCCGTGCTCGAGCGGTTCGTCGACGAGCAGGTGGCCCGACCTCGCCCCGAGCGCATCCAACCGGGTCAGGCCTGGTCGGCCGACGATCGCCGACGTCTCGACGAGATCAGCGAGACCGTCTTCGACGAGTTCGAGCATCGAGGCCTGACCGGGCGCGACCTGCTGTGGGAGCTCGACCGGGGGTCGATCCGGCGCGACCTCCATGCCTTCCTCGACGCGGATGACCGCTACCGCGCCGAGACGGGCATGGTCCCCGAACGGGCCGAGCTGCACTTCGGCCCCGACGACGGCACCCCGGTGGAAGTGCGCCTGCCCGGCGGGCGCCACCTCCAGTTCAAGGGCAGCGCCGATCGGGTCGACTCCTCCGATGGCGGGTCCCTGGTGGTGCTCGACTACAAGACCGGCAGCAAGGACGCCTTCCGCGACATCGAGCGCGGCGATGACCCCACGGTCCGAGGCACCAAGCTGCAGCTGCCGATCTACGGCCTGGCCGCCCGCAACCGGGTTGGCGGCGGTGCGGTCTCGGCCGCCTACTGGTTCGTGTCCCAACGAGGGAACTTCGAGCGCGTCTCCTATCCCCTGGACCGGCCCGGGCTCGACCGGTTCGAGCACGTGGTCGAGGTCATCACCGACGGCATCGAGGCCGGCGCCTTCCCGGGGCGACCGGGTGAGGAGACGACCCGCTTCGGCCACTCCTTCGAGAACTGCAAGTACTGCGAGTTCGACGCCATCTGCCCAACCGACCGCGACCGCGGCTGGTCCCGGGTTCGGGGCGCGCCCCAGCTGACCACCTACGTGGCGCTGGCCGAGGGCGACGACGACGGCCCGGGAGCGGACCGGTGAACCCGGCCACCGAACAATCCATGTCGGGCGCGGCGGACGACGCCGAGGTCCGCCGCCGGATCCGCCACCAGCTCGACCGAACGCTGTTCGTCGAGGCCGGGGCGGGCACGGGCAAGACCAGCGCCCTGGTCGGGCGCATCGTCGAGCTCGTCGCCACCGGCACCGCGCCCATGCACGCCATCGCCGCCATCACCTTCACCGAGGCGGCCGCCGGCGAGCTGCGCGATCGCATCCGCCAGTCGCTCGAACGACTGGCCGCCAGCCCCGAGGGCCGACTCGACCCACCCGACGACCTCGACGACCCCACTTGGACCGACGACCAACGCCGAGCCCGGGTCGAGCTGGCCCAGGCCGCCTTGGGCGAGTTGGACGCGGCCGCCATCAGCACCCTGCACGGCTTCGCCCAGCGGATCCTGACCGAGCACCCCTTCGAGGCCGGGCTCCCTCCCACCTTCGAGGTCTACGACCAGATCCGATCCCGGGTGGCCTTCGACGATCGATGGAGCACCTTCCTCGACGAACTGCTCGATGACGCCGAGGCCCGCCCTTCGCTGCAGCGGGCCCTGGTCAGCGGGGTCACGCTGGCCCAGCTGCGCGAGGTCGCCCTCGAGCTGAACCGCAACTGGGATCTGGTGGTCGATCATCCCGTGACCACCGAGCCGGTCGCGTCGGTCGAGGTGGGCGCCGTGGTCGAGGCCCTGGGTCAGGCGGCGCGGTTGGCGCCGCGCTGCACCGACCCCGGTGACCTGCTGGCGCGCCACGTCCAGTCCCTGGCCGGGTGGGCCGACCGGCTCGACCACGCCGATTCCGACCTGGCCCGCCTCCAGCTGTTGGCCCAGGCCCCGGCCCTGGCCAAGCGGTCGGGGGGGCGCAAGGACAACTGGGACGGCTGCATCGACGAGGTGCGAGAACAGCTGCTCGCGGCCCACGAGGCGCGGGAACAGGCACTGCACAAGGCGTCGCGCCAGGCGCTGGGCGAGCTGTTGGTGGCCATCCGCCAGCTCACGTTGGCCGCGGCCGAGCAGCGACGCGCCGACGGCACCCTCGAGTTCCACGACCTGCTCGTGCAGGCCCGCCACCTGGTGCGCACCCAGCCCGAGGTCACCGCCCAGCTCCATGCCACCTACACGCATCTGCTCATCGACGAGTTCCAGGACACCGATCCCATCCAGATCGAACTGGCCGTGCGCATCGCCACCGACGACCCCGATCCCGACCGGGACTGGACCGACCTGGCCGTTCCCGATGGGCGCCTCTTCTTCGTGGGCGACCCCAAGCAGGCCATCTACCGGTTCCGTCGAGCCGACATCGGCTTGTTCCTGACCGTGCGCGATCGCCAGGTCGAAGCCCCGCTCAGCCTCACCCGCAACCACCGATCGGTGCCGGGCGTGCTCGGGTGGGTCAACGGCGTCTTCGCCGAGCTCATGGCCGACGGCGACCCAGGCACCCAGCCGGCGTACGAAGCCTTGGCTCCCCATCGCCACGCCCACCTCGGCCCGGAAGGACCGGCGAGTCCGGTGGCGCCGGTGGTCCTGCTGGGCGGCCCGGTGGGCGATGCCGACATCAGCCAGGTTCGCGCCACCGAAGCCGAGGAGATCGCCACCACCATCGCCCGGGTCCGCGACGAGGGCTGGCCGGTGGGGTCCGACCAGGCGCCGGCCCGGCTGGCCGACGTGTGCGTGCTGATCCCCACCCGCACGTCGCTGCCGGCCATCGAGCGGGCCCTCGACCAGCACGGCCTGCCCTACCGGGTCGAGTCCAGCTCGCTGGTGTACGCCTCGGCCGAGGTGCGAGACCTGCTCAACGTGCTGCGCGCCGTGGACGACCCCACCGACGAGGTGGCGGTGGTGGCGGCGCTGCGCTCGGCCTGGTTCGGCTGCGGCGACGACGACCTCTACGAGTTCCACACCGCTGGGGGCCGCTGGGACCACCGCCAGGCTGCCCCCGAGTCCCTGCCTCCCGACCATCCGGTGGCGGCCGGGCTGGCCGCGCTGGCGGACCTGCACCGCAGCCGCTGGTGGCACGACGCCAGCGGGCTCATCGAAGCGGTGCTGGTCCTGCGGCGAGCGTTCGAGCTGGGCCTGGACGAACGCCGGCCCCGCGATGTGTGGCGCCGGCTCCACTTCGTGCTCGACCAGGCCCGCCAGTTCACCGACGCTTACGGCGCCGACCTCCGCCGCTACCTGGCCTGGGCGGCGCTGCAGAGCGCCGACGACGCACGCGTGGTCGAGGCCATCCTGCCCGAGACCGACGACGACGCCGTGCGCATCATGACCGTCCACGCCTCCAAGGGCCTCGAGTTCCCGATGGTGGTGCTGGCCGGGCTCAACACCGAGTACCGGGTGCGCGGCATCGGGGTGGACGTGTTGTGGGGCGATGCCGGTATGGAGGTCAAGCTGGTCAAAGGGCTCGACACCGCCGGCTACACGGCGGTGGCCGAACGCGAGCAGGCGATCGACCAGCACGAGCAGCTGCGCCTGCTCTACGTGGCCGCCACCCGGGCCCGCGACCACCTGATCCTCAGCCTGCACCACAAGGCCCAGACCACCATCCGCTGCCAGGCGGCCGAGCTCGACCGAATGGCCCCACAGACGGCGTCGCACTGGCGCCGACTGGAACCACCTTCACTGGTCGACCCCGACCAGGCCAGAGCCGCAACACCCCCGGCCGGTGCCTCCCTCGTATCGAGCACGCTCACGCCCCCCGTCGAGACCGACGAACTCGACGAGCTCGACGAGGACGGGCTCGAGGCGCGGCGGGCGTGGATGGCGCAGCGGGCGTCGGCCCTCGACCAGGCGGCGCGACCCGCCACCCTGTCGGCCACCCGCGTGGCTCGCCTGGCCCGGGATCATCACGACGTCGATCCCGACGAGGTCGGACCCGACGAGCTCGGACCCGACGAGCTCGCGGCCGAGACCACTCCGTGGCGGCGGGGCCGGGCCGGCACCGCTATCGGCCGGGCTGTCCACGGTGTGCTCCAGCGCATCGATCTGGCCACGGGCACCGATCTGGCCGCCCTAGCTGCCAGCCAGGCCGGGGCCGAGGGGGTGGCCGATCGGGCCCGACGAGGTCGAGCGCCTGGTCACCTCCGCACTGAGCTCGGAGATCGTGCGGACCGCGGTCGCCGCCGACCGGTACTGGCGCGAGGTGTACGTGGGCGCGCCGGTGGCCGGCCGGACGCTGGAGGGCTTCGTCGACCTGCTCATCGACGGCCCCGACGGGCTCACGGTGGTCGACTACAAGACCGACGCCGTGCAGGACGGCCGGGATCTCGACGCGGTGGCCGACGCCTACCGGATGCAGGGCGCCGCCTACGCCGTGGCCGCTGGAGCAGGCCCTGGGCCGACCCGTGGTGGCCTGCGTCTTCCTGTTCCTGCGCGCCGACCAGGCCCGGGCGCGCCGGGTGATCGACCTGGATGCAGCAAAGGCGCAGGTCAGGACCATACTGAACGAGGTCTGAACCGCCAGTTGGCCGTTCCCGGGCCGCAGGCATGGGTCATTCGATCCATTTCCCGGTCGGCGCCCGCGGCGTAGCGTTTCCACCATGCGGCGAATCTCGAACAGCTTCGCCATGGCGCGGGCGTCGTGGCAGGTGCTGCAGTCGGACAAGCAGCTCATGGTCATCCCCGTGCTGAGCTTCCTGTGCACCATGGCGGTGGCGCTGCTCAGCGGCGGCGCCGTCTACGTGTCGCTGCACCAGGTGGTGGCGTCCGACGGCACCACCTCGCTCGGTCCCACCCCCCTGACCTGGGCGGTCGGCGCGGTGGCCTACCTGCTCATCACCTTCGTGGTCACCTTCTTCGCTGCCGCCTTGGTGGCCGGCGCCCGCGAACGGCTCACGGGCGGTTCCGCCGATCTGGGCTCGGCCTTCTCCGCCGCCTCGCGCCGGCTGCCCGAGATCTTCCTGTGGTCCCTGCTCACCGGAACGGTCGGGCTGATCCTCAACGCCGTCGAGAACCGCGGCGGGCTGCTGGTCCGCCTGGTGGTACGGGCCATCGGCATGTCGTGGCGCATCGTGACCTGGTTGACGGTGCCGGTCATCGTGGCCGAGGGCACGGGACCGATCACCTCCCTCAAGCGTTCGGCCGGGCTGTTCCGCCAGACCTGGGGCGAGAACCTGGTGGGCCAGATCGGCTTCGGCCTGATCGGCCTGCTGGCCGTGGCGCCCGGCCTGATCATCGCCGTGCTGCTCATGGTCACCCTCCCCGTGGCCGGCATCGTGGTCGGGTTCTTGTGGGTGGCCGCGGTGTCGGTGGTCATCTCCACCATGTCGGGGATCTTCCGCACCGTGCTGTACCAGTTCGCGGCCGGCGGTGACCTGCCCGCCGAGTTCGACCAGGCCATGCTCGGCTCGGTCTTCCGGGACCGCAAGACGCGGGCGCCGACCTGGCGGACGTGGCCGTCTGACCGACCCTGGCTAGGGTGCCTCCCATGAGCGACGCGCCCGATCCCCAGTCCAGCCTGACCTACCACCTCGATGGCAACGTGGCCATCATCCACTTCGACGACGGCAAGGCCAACGTGTTGGGTCACGCCGCCATCGAGGGCCTGCACCTGCTGTTGACCCGGGCGGAGGACGACGAGGCCGCGGCCGTGGCCGTCATCGGCCGACCGGGCAAGTTCTCGGCCGGCTTCGATCTCAGTGTCATGACCGCCGGGCCCGATCAGGCCCGCGATCTGCTGCGGGCCGGCGCGGACCTGGCCCTTCGCATCTACACCTTCCCGATCCCGGTGGTGCTCGGCGCCACCGGTCACGCCCTGGCCATGGGCGCCATCCTGCTGATGGCGGCCGACGTGCGCATCGGAGCCGACGGACCCTTCAAGGTGGGGCTTCCCGAGGTGGAGATCGGCATGCCCGTCCCGCAGTTCGCGGTCGAACTGGCCCGCGACCGGCTGTCCAAGCGGCACTTCGTCTCGGCCGTGCAGCACGCGGTGATCACCGATCCCGCCGGAGCGGTGGATGTGGACTTCCTCGATCGCGTGGTCGCTCCCGACGAGGTCGAGTCCGCCACCCTGGCCGCGGCGCACGACCTGGCCGACCGCCTCAAGTCCCGGCCCTTCCGCATGACCCGCATCAACACCCGCGTGCCCACGGCCCGCATCATCCAGGCCGGCCTCGACGCCGACATCGCCAACTTCGAGGTCCAGGCGTAGGAAGGCGCAGCCCGCCAGGGCGGAGCCGCTGGATCGATGACACCCGGATGCCGAAGGCGCCCGCCGGGAGGCTTGCCGACCAGAGGGCCTAGACAGTCGGCTTCGAGATCGTGGGCCAGGCCCGGGCGCCCAGATAGGGCTTGAACACGCCACCGATGTGAACCAGGTCGTCGCGGGCCTTGGGTCGCTGCATCTCGTAGAGGTGGGGGAACTCGAGCCAGCCGACGGTCAGGTCCCACAGGCGCTCCGCTTCGGCGCCCGACACCGACGGCGCCACCACCGGGCCGAACAGCGCCTGGCCGTCGCCGAACACCAGGGTGGGGACGCCGAAGCCACCCTTGGCCACCACCACCTCGTGATCGGCCCGAACCTCATCCGCGGTGGTCGGATCCTCGAGCGCCAGGTCGAGCACCTCGCCTCCGAAGCCGATCTCGTCCAGCAGTTGGCGGTGCACATCGGGCTCGTGGGTCTTGCGTCCCTCGAGGTGGAAGGCCTGTCCCACCGCGGCGTACCAACGATCCACGTCCTGCTGCCCGCGGCGACGAAGCCAGGCGCCGACCCGCATCTGGCTGAACCCGTACGCCCACGCTCCGTTCCCATGGATGGGGACGATCGTCGGGCCGGTTCACCTCCTCGAGCGAGAAGAACCGCCAGCTGATCTCGAGTCCGGTTCGGGCCCGGACCTCTCGGATCCACACCGACGTCTGGTACGCCCACGGGCACATGGGGTCGAAGTGGAAGTCGACGGCCCGGACCGATTCGGCGCCAGTGCGTCATGTCAGTCAACCTGATCGACGTGACCGAGCCGATGATCGAGCTGCTGGCCCTGGTGTGGGATTCGCTGATCGACCTGGGCGCCGATCTGGACGAGGCGCAGTGGAAGACGCCGAGCGAGCTGCCGGGCTGGAGCGTGCAGGACAACCTCAGCCACATCATCGGGACCGAGCGCATGATGCAGGGCGACCCCACCCCGGACAACCAGCCGGCCCGGACCGACCACATCGCCAACCCCGTGGGCGAGATGAACGAGCACTGGGTCGAGCACTACCGCCACCGACCCGGCGCGGAGGTGCTCGAGGTCTTCCGCCAGCTACGTGACCAGCGCCTGGCCGAGCTGCGCGGCGCTGTCGCCCGACGCCGCTGGACGAGATCGGGCCGACCCCGGTGGGCCAGGCGCCCTTCCGCGAGTTCCTGGCCGTGCGGGTCATGGACTCGTGGATCCACGAGCAGGACATGCGCCGCGCCCTGGACCGGCCCGGCCACCTGCGAGGCCCGGCCGCCGACCACTCGGTGGGCCGACTGGTCGACGCCATGCCCTTCGTGGTGGGCAAGCAGGCCGGCGCCCCCGACGGCGCCTCGGTGGTGCTCGTCATCGCCCGGCCCGCCAGCCCCGACGACGGGGTCGAGGCCGATTCCCTGGTGGTGGCGGTGGTGGTGCGACGGACGCGCCGCGCTGGTCGAGCCGGCCCCGGCCGATCCCACCACCGTGGTGGATCTCGACCTGGCCACCTTCGTGGCCCTCACCAACGGCCGAGGCGATCCCGCCGGGGCGCTCGACCAGCGGGCGCGTGCAGGTCTCGCGGCGACGTGGCGCTGGGCCGCTCGGTGGTCGAGCACCTCTCGTTCATGGTCTGATCCGGACAGCCGCCGACATGCCGCGCCCGAGGATGGCGAGCGGTGCCCACCACCTCGGAGCCGCGCTACCGCGCCGTGCACGCCTACCTGTCCGACGACGCCCACGCCACCTGGCAGGAGGTCTCGACCGACTTCGGGGTGAGCGTGTCGGGCCTCATCGAGGCCATGGGCATCGACCTGACCCGGCCGCGCCGATCAGCGCATCCTGACCCCCGACCTGGACCTGCTGGTCCGGCGGGCCCGCAACGTCGACGCCGCCCGCCGACGCCGCGCCGCGCCTGCCCGACGACGCCACGCCTCGGACGGGACGGCCGGATCAGCCGGGGCGCACCAGGACGGGTCGGGGCGCCTGGAGCACCAGCTTCGACGGCGAAGATCCCCAGGCCGCCGGCCTTGCCGTGGTTAGCCGAGATCAGCGCCACCGAGCTGTCGCGCTCGGCCAACAGCTCGCTCACCGCGTCGGCCTCGCCGTCGGGCTGACCCCGCATCAGCTCGGTGCCCACCCCACCCGGAGCGGTGAGCCCCTCGACCCGCTGGTCCAGGTACTGCTGGAGGTCCGAAGGGGCGAAGTTGGTCCCTGGCGCGGGCGAGGCGGTGACGATCATCCGCAGCTTGAAGGCCTTGCTCCACTCCACCCCGAAGGCCAGCACCTCGTCCGCGCTCGGGGTGCAGTCGAGCACCACCACCAGCTCGGTCATGGCCAGCCCCCGCCCGATGTCGGCTTGAGGCCCGATGACCAGCACGGGCACGTGGCCCGGGACACCACGTCGCCCACCAGGTGCCCGAGTGTTGCGTCGCCGCTTGCGCAGCGTGCCCGACGGTCGCGGCGTGGCCACGCACAGCATGGAGTCGGGGCGGTAGGCCACCGCCTTGAGCGCCGCCTCGGCCAGCGGATGCTCCAGGTCGATCCAGAACTCGACGTCGGCCCGCTCTTGGCGATGGCCTGGAGCTTCACCGCCGCCTTGGACGACCGGTCGCCCGCATCGGTGTTGCTGACCACCACCATCCGGGCGTTGCAGCGCCACGCCAGGTCATTGGCCGGCGCCAGCACCACCCGGCCGTCGAGCGAGCCATCGAAGGGAACGATCACGTTCTCGTACACGCCCACATCATGGCCGATGCCGACACGCGGAGGGGTCGAATCCTCTCGCTGGGTCGCATTCTGCCGATGTGGAGAGCGGCACCACCGGCTCTGGACCGGCGGGCCGGTCCCGAAGTCGACGGACGAGGCTCCCAGGCTCGCCCGCCGACCCGAACGAGCAGGGGTACGCGAGGCGTTGATGTTCGTGGTGGTGGGCCTGCTGGCCCTGTCGATCGTGATGATCGCGGTGGCCGCGGCCGCCCAGCGATCGGCCAGCCGCGCCCATGCCGACCTGGAGCGCACCACCCGCTTCGACTGCTCACCGGGCTGCCCAACCGGGCCCAGCTCACCGCCGAGCTCGACGCCCGGCTGGGCGGGGTCGGTCGTGATGGCCAGACCCGAGGCCGCCAGGGTGCGTTGATCCTGGTGGAGTTCCATCGCTACGCGGCCATCAACGACACCTATGGCCACGAGGTGGGCGACGGGCTGCTGGTGGCCGCCGCCGGCCAGCTGGGCGGGGCTTTGCAACCCAGCGAACGACTGTTCCGCCCCAGCGGCCCGCAGTTCGCCGTGCTCAACCCCGACGTGACCGACACCGCGTCGGCCACCCGACGCGCCGACGAGCTCCAGGCCGCGCTCGGCGTCGCCTTCCGCATCGGCACCGATCACCTGCGGGTGGCCACCAGCTCGGGCATCGCCATGTTCGACGGTCGAGCCACCGACGGCCGAGGAGCTGCTCCGAGACGCCACGGTGGCCCTCCAGCACGCCGACTCCGACGGACCCGGCATGTCGGTGGTGTTCGACCTGTCCATGCAGGCCACGGTGATGGCCGCGGCGGCCGAGCGGCGCCTGCAGGAGGCCCTCGAGCGCGAAGAGTTCTGGCTGCTGTACCTGCCGGTGGTGGCCCTGGACAACCACGAGCTGGTGGGGGTGGAGGCGCTCCTGCGGTGGGCCGACCCCGAGCGGGGGCTGGTCAGCCCGAGCGAGTTCCTGCCCCTGCTGGACGAGTCCGGCCTCATCATCCCGGTGGGCGACTGGGCCATCGAGGCATGCCTGCCGCCAGAGCGTGCTGTGGCAGCAGGCCTTCCCCGGCCCGGGAGCTGATGACCACCGTCAACGTGTCGCCGCGCCAGCTGGCCTCGGCCGACTTCATGGACCGAGTGCTACGCACGGTCGAGGAGACGGGCGTCGACCCCGGGCGCCTGTGCCTGGAGATCACCGAGGGCGTGGTCATGCGCGACATCGAGTCGTCCTGGACCATGCTGCGCGCGGCCAAGGACGCCGGCATCAAGCTGGCCCTGGACGACTTCGGCACCGGCTTCTCGTCGTTGGGCTACCTGCGCCGCTTCGATCTGGACGTGCTCAAGATCGATCGAGCCTTCGTGGCCGACGTGGCCACCAGCCGGGAGGACGCCGCCATCGTGCAGCAGCTCGTGGCCCTGGCCCACGCCCTCGATCTGGCCCCGGTGGCCGAGGGCGTGGACTCGGCCGAGCAGGCCCAGACCCTCCACGGCATGGGCTGCGACTTCGCCCAGGGCTTCTACTTCAGTCCCCCCCAGCCGGTGACGGCCATCGACCACATGCTGAGCACCGGCACCGTGGTGCCCGACGACGGCACTCCGGCCATCGACTGGACCGGCAGCTCAGGCTGAGCCGCCGGTCATCACCGTGCCCAGCTGGTCGGCGGGCACCGCCGGGGCGAACAGGTACCCCTGCGCCCGGTCGCAGCCCAGGATGCCCAGCGCTTCGAGCTGCTCCTCGTTCTCCACCCCCACCGCAGTGACCACCAAGCCGAGGTTGTGGGCCAGCTCGATGGTGGCCCGCACGATGGCGGTGTCCTGCTCGTCGATGCCGAGCCCGGCCACCAGGGTGCGGTCGATCTTCACGAAGTCCAGCGGGAACCGCTTCAGATACCCGAGTGAGGACTGCCCGGTCCCGAAGTCGTCGAGCCCGATGCGCACACCGAGGGACCGCAGGTAGGAGATGCCGGCGTCCACGGTCGGCTCGGCGCCGATGAGGATGCTCTCGGTGATCTCCAGGCTCAGTTGCCCCGGGTCGACCCCGGTGGCGGCCAGCACCTGCTGCACCTGGGTGGGCAGGTCGGGGTCGGCCAGCTGGCGGGGCGACACGTTGACCGACACCTCGCGGGGCACCCCACCGTCGCCCCGACTCGACCAGACCGCCAGCTGCTCACACGTGGCCTGGAGCACCTGGAGCCCGAGCTGGGAGATCAGACCACCGGACTCGGCCGCCTCGACGAACTCGGCCGGCGACATCACCGTCCCGTCGTTGTCGTGCACCCGCAGCAGTGCCTCGGCCGCCACCACCTGATCCGACTCGATGTCGATGATGGGCTGGAAGTGCACCCGCAGACCGTCGTGGTCCAGCGCGTTGCGCAGCTGCTGATCGATGGTGTCGCGCCGGCGTGCTCTCCTCGGCCAGGGCACCGTCGAACAGCTCGGTGCGGTCCCCGCCGTCATGGCGGGCTCGGGCCATGGCCTGCTCGGCCCGACGGATCAGTCGCTCGGGATCGTCGCCCACCACCCCTTCGGCGATGCCCACGCTCAGGCTCAGCTCCACCTGGCGTCCGTCCAGGGAGATGGGGGCGCCCACCGTCGAGCGGATCCGGTTGGCCAGCCGCATGGCCGCCATCACGTCAGGCGGGCCGGCGACGACCACCACGAAGCTGGCGCCGCCCAGGCGGGCCAGGGTGACGGGAGCCTCGACGACGGCCGCCAGTCGATCCGCCACCTCGCGCAGCAGGGCGTCGCCCCCGGCCGGTCCCACCACCGTGTTGAGCGGCTTGAACTCGTCGATGTCGCAGACCAGCGCGATCACTGGCGCGGGCCCGACCCCATCACCCTCGGGGTCCGCCTCGGCGTCGGTCGCCGGATCGGTCTCCATGAGCGATTCGAGCCGGTCCAGCAACCGCACCCGGTTGGGTAGGCCGGTCAGGGGATCGGTGAAGGCGCGGTTGGCCAGCTCGCGGGCGGCCATCACCCGTTCGGTCACGTCGCGAGCGTTGAGCACCACGCCGCCGATGGCCGGGTTCAGGGTGAGATCGGTGACGATGACCTCGAGGTGGCGCCACGAGTCGTCGCTGGCCGCCACCCGCAACACCACCGGCGACCCGATGCCCTGGTCGGTCGGGCTGGGCCAGGGTGGGCAGATCGGTGGGCCGGTCCTCGGGGTGCACCAGATCCAGCACGTTGGTGCCTTCGAGGTGGCCCTCGTCGTGGCCCAGCGTGCGACTCACCGCCGGGCTCAGGTAGCGGATCGTTCCGTCGGGATCCACCACCACGATCAGGTCCGACACTTGCTCCACCAGCGCCGCGAACCGGGTCTCGGTGGCGTTGACCCGTTCCTCGGCGGCCCGCAGCTCGGAGAGGTCCCGGGCCACCAGAGCCACCTGCACGATGTCGCCGGACTGGTCACGGTGGGCGACCATGACCGCCGACACCGGGAGCGGCCCGGCGTCGGACACGAAGGTGAGCCTCCCCCGCCACCGCCCGAACTTCACCAGCGCGGGCAGCACCTTGACCTCGTAGTGCCCACGGGACCACTCGTCGAGCAGCTCGACCAGCCAGATCTTGTCGGACTCGCGGATCGGGATCAGGGTGACGAAGGCGTCGTTGGCCCACAGCGCCTCCCGCCCGACCGAGGCGAACACGGCCACCATGTCGGGGGTCTCCACCAGCGTGTCGCTGAGGATGTTGCGCACGGCCTCGCCGTCCAGCTCGACGAGACCCTCGACCAGGCCCTCCAGATCGTCGGCCTCAGCCACTCCGAGCTGGGCCACGACCCGTCGGCCCGGCGCCAGGACCGGGCCGTCCAGCAGCCGGACCTCGGCCCCGTTGGCGCTGTGGAGCACCTCGAAGGCCAGCTCGGCCACCACCCCTTCGAGCTCACCGTGAACCACCACCGTGGTGGCCAGACCCGGGTGGGCCACGGCCGCGTCCACCATCGCCGCCAGGGCAGCCAGGTCGGTGTCCACCACCCCGTGGGCCACGGCCTCCGCCAGCAGGGCGTCGCGTTCCCCCGAGCGCGACCGAGCGTTGCTCACCGACGGCCGGGCGGTCGCCACCGAGACGCGCCGGCTCCACGAGGTCACCCCAAGATCTCCTGGCTGTCACATGGCACGGGGAACGCTCCCTCAGGCCGGGCGGATGACCACTTTAGGCGTTTGTGCAATCACTCTTCGTCGGCGACGAAGCGGCGACGTCTGATCCATCGGCAGCAACGTCGGCCAGACCAGTCATCGGGCCCAGAAGGTGGGCGATTTCGGGCCACGCCCGATCGGACTCCGACCGATCGGAACGGGCCGACCCGGATGGGTCGTACGGCCCAGCCACCTGGGTCGTACGACCCAGGAATGCGTCGACGGGTGTACCCGAATGGGTCAGACTGAGGCCATGACGGTATCGATCGTGATCTGCGACGGGGATGAGTTGGCCCGGCGGGCCGTGGGCCAGCTCGTGATCGAGCACGGGTTCGAAGTGGTGGCCGAGGCGACGATGGCCGTCGAGGCGGTACAGCTCTGCCGTGTGTTCCACCCCTCGGCGGTGGTGCTGGGCAACGAGCTGCAGGGCCTCAGCGGTCTCGACGTGGTCCCCGAGCTCGAGGGCGTCGGGGCGCGGGTGATCCTGATCTCCAACGACGACGACGCGCTGGTGCAGGCCCGCGACGCCGGCGCCTTCTTCGCCGTGGACCGCGGCGACCTCGACATGTTGGACCGGGCCCTCGCCGCCATTGGTGAGGCCGCGTCCGGCGACGACCGTCGCTCCGGCATCGACCGCCGACGAGGCACCGACCGGCGCGTCCAGACCGACTGGTCCAAGGTGACCCGTGAACGCCGGTCCGGCGGGGACCGACGCCAGCTCGAGCGCCGCCAGGGCGAGATCGCCGCCGCAGGCGGCGACCAGGCCATCAGCGCATAGCGTCCGTCCGGGCCCGGCGGCGGGTCCGGCGACGACCGCGGAGCACCAGCCACGCCATGGCCACGCTGGTGACCAGGGCGGCGGTGGTGGCCATCCAGATGGCAGGCCCCCGCGACGTCAGTGAGCGGGCCACGTCCAACGCCGTCTCGGGCTCCAGGCGTTTCAGATCCAGCCGTGGGAACTCGGGCTCAGCCCACGCCGGCGGCTCGGCGGGCGACGCCGGTTCGACGCGGGCGACCGACGGTTCGGGGATCGGCGCCGCCGGTGGCGCCGACGGATCCGGGCCCAGCAGGGCGTCGACCGGGGCGGGACCCTCCTCGTCAGCCTTCCGGTGACGGGTGCGCGACCGTTGGGGGTCGTACTGCGCCATCAGGTGCTCCGTTCACGTGGTCCAGGTCGCCGACGGCCCGCACGGTCGGCTGGGGGGCGGAGTAGGGCGCCGGGGCGGGCAGGCCGGGATCGGCCGGGGGCGGGTCGACACCGGGTCGCAGGTCGACGATCGGCGCCAGCGTTGCGGTCGAACCGTTCATGGCCACCAGCAGCTCGTCGAACTCGATGGCCGCCTCGGGCGCGCCGGCGCGGGTCCCCAGGCCGTGGATGGGCAGGGACTGGGCGGCCGACTCCGGGACGGCGGCGCGCTGGTGCACGGGCGGCAGCACCAGCTCCCCGTAGGTCTCGACCAGCTGCTCGTACCAGTACCGGGCGTCACGGGTGCGGCCCAGCCGGTTGACCACGATGCCGGCCACCGACAGGTCGTCGGCGCGGCGGGAGCGGATGCGATCGACCGTGCGCAGGATCTGCGCCACGCCGTCGGAGGCCCAGGCGCCGGGTTCGGTGACCACCAGGGCGCGATCGGCCGCGAACAGCCCGTTCACCGTGAGCAGGCCCAGCGACGGTGGGCAGTCGATCAGCACCAGGTCGTAGTCGAGGCCCTCCATGGACACGGCCAGGCGGTCCTGGGCGCCCACCGGGTCGTTGGCCAGCTGCGGCTCTCGCTGGGCCAGCAGCGGCGAGCTGGGGGCGACGTCGGGCCGCACCCACCGGCTCGGGCCGACCGGCGAGGGCCAGCCCGACTCGGCGATCACCCGGGCCAGACCACCGGGGCGGTCGACGGCCAGGGCGTCGTCGACGGTGTGGTCCGGCTCCCACACGCCCAGCCCCGTGCTGGCGTTGGCCTGGGGATCCAGGTCGACCACCAGCACCCGCCGGCCGGCCGCGGCCGCGGCTGAGGCCAGACCCAACGCCACGGTCGTCTTGCCGACCCCACCCTTCTGGTTCACCACGGCGACGGACACCATGGAGGGCAAACTAGTGCCCGGGCCGAGCCCCGTGCCCGACCGCCCCGCGACGGGCCGAGTCAGCGCCGGGGAATACCGCTGCACCCGTCAGGCTTGGTACAGGACATGAGCGACAATCCCGCGCCGACCGGCCGCGCCCTGCACGAGGGTGACACGGCCTCTGACTTCGAGCTGCCGTCCCAGGACGGCACGCCCGTGAAGCTGAGCGACTTCCGAGGCCAGTGGGCGGTGGTCTACTTCTACCCGGCCGACGACACGCCCGGCTGCACCCGCGAGGCCTGCTCGTTCCGGGACAGCTACGAGGACTTCACCGATGCCGGCGCGGTGGTCATCGGCATCAGCGGTGACTCGGTCGAGTCGCACGTGAAGTTCCGCGAGAAGCACAACCTGCCCTTCACCCTGCTCAGCGATGCCGACGGCACGCTGCGCCAGTCGTGGGGCGTGACCAAGTCCCTGGGCATGTTGCCCGGCCGAGTCACCTACGTGATCGACCCGAACGGCGTGGTGCGCAAGCGCTTCTCGTCCCAGCTCCGGGCCAAGCAGCACCACACCGAAGCGCTGGCCACGATCCGCGCCGGGGTCTGAACCGGGCGGTGACCGCCTACCAACTGGCCGTGCTGGACATGGCCGGCACCACCGTGGTGGACGACGGCCTGGTGGTGTGGGCCTTCGAGCGGGCCCTCGAGTCGGTCGGGCTCGCCGCCGACGATCCGGCCCACGCCGATCGCCTGGTCCAGGTGCAGGCCACCATGGGCACGTCCAAGATCGAGGTGTTCCGCGACCTGCTGGGCGACGAGGACCTGGCCCGAGCCGCGCTGGCCGGGTTCGAGGCGGCCATGGCCGACGCCGTCGGGGCCGGTCGGGTTCGCCCGCTGCCCGGCGCCAGCGACACCATGGCCACCCTGCGGGCCGCCGGGACGAAGGTGGCCCTCACCACCGGGTTCTCCCCCGCCGTCGCCGACCTGCTGGTGGATGCGCTGGGCTGGACCGACCAGGTGGATCTCACCCTGGCGCCCCGGGCCGGGCTGCGAGGTCGACCCCATCCCGATCTGGTCCTGGCCGCGGTGCTGGCCCTGGCGGTGGACGACGTCCGGGCCGTGGCCGTGGTCGGCGACACGGCCAACGACCTGTGGTCGGGCTGGCGCGCCGGTGCCGGTCTGGTGGCGGGCGTGCTCACCGGCGCCCACGACCGCACCCAGCTCGAGGCTGCACCCCACACCCACATCTTCGATTCCATCGCAGAGCTGCCGGCCGCGCTCGAGGCTGGCCGGTCCGGCTGACCCCGGGCCGGCCCGGTCAGGAAGAATTCAGCTCCGATCGGCCGTGTCGAACCGGTCGCGCCTTGCGTTAGCGTCGGACGATGAAGGCCGTCCAGACGTTCACCGTCATCTCCGTGCTCCCCCCTTCGCTCGAGCCGCTGCGCGAGGTGGCCATGAACCTGGGGTGGAGCTACGACGAGCGGGCCACCGATCTGTTCCGTCGGATCGACCGCTCGGGCCAGGACATCGAGGGCCGCGACCCCGCCCTGATGCTGTCCACCGAGTCCCAGGAGCGTCTCGACACCCTGGCCGGGGACGCCGCCTTCACATCGCTGGCCCGAGGCGTGCGCGACCAGCTGCGGGCCACCCTCGACGCCCCCCGCTGGTTCCAGACCGACCACCAGGTGGAGTGCGCCCAACCCGTCCGCTCGATCGGCTACTTCTCCCCCGAGTTCGGCATCGCCGCCGCCCTACCCCAGTACTCGGGCGGCCTGGGGGTGCTGGCCGGTGACCACCTGAAGGCGGCCAACGACCTGGGGCTGCCCCTCACGGGCATCGGCCTGTTCTACCGCCACGGCTACTTCCGCCAGGAGCTCGACGCCAAGGGATGGCAACAGGAACGCTTCCCCCACCTCGACCCCCGCGCCATGGCGCTGTCACCGGTCACCGACGTGCTGGTGGGGGTGGAGCTGGCCGGCGTGCGGGTCTACGCCCGGGTGTGGGAGGCGAAGATCGGACGGATCTCGCTCTACCTGCTCGACACCGACATCGACGACAACGACGACGAGCACCGCCTGGTGTGCGACCGCCTCTACGGCGGCGGTCCCGAAGAGCGGATCCGCCAGGAGATCGTGCTCGGCATCGGCGGGCTGCGCGTGCTGCGCGACCTGGGCAAGGTGCCCGAGGTGTTCCACCTCAACGAGGGCCACGCCGGGTTCCTGGCCCTGGAACGCATCCGGCGGGCCATGCTCGACGACGGGCTCAGCTTCGCCGAGGCCCGCACCGCCATCCGGCCCGGCGCGGTGTTCACCACCCACACCCCCGTGCCCGCCGGCATCGACCGCTTCAGCCGCGAGCTCATGGAGAAGTACTTCGGGAACTGGTGCCGCGACTGCGGGCTGGGCCTCGACGACCTCATGGCCCTGGGCCAGGAGCCGGGCACCCCGGAGGGCGAGGTGTTCAACATGGCCACGCTCAGCCTGCGCCTGGCCGGCACCAGCAACGGCGTGTCCGCCCTCCACGGGGATGTCAGCCGACGCATGTTCGCCGGGATCTGGCCCGACGTGCCGGTCGAGCGAGGTGCCCATCTCGTCGGTCACCAACGGCGTGCACGCCCGCACCTGGACCAGCCCGGAGATGAGCGCCCTCTACGAGCGCCAGCTCGGTCCCGACTGGCCCGAGGCGCCGGCCGATGAGTGGCGCCAGATCGAGGCGGTGGCGCGATCGCGACCTGTGGGCGGCCCGCCGAGCTGGACGCGAACGGCTGGTGACCTACGCCCGCCGCAGCCTGCACCGCGCCGAGCTGGGGCGGGGCTCGAGCGAGTCCCAGGTGGCGTGGACCGACCAGGTGCTCGACCCCGAAGCGCTCACCATCGGTTTCGCCCGCCGCTTCGCCACCTACAAGCGGGCCACGCTGCTGTTCCGAGACATGGAGCGGCTGCGGTCGCTGCTGCTCGACAGCGACCGTCCGGTGCAGCTCATCTTCGCCGGGCAAGGCCCACCCCGCCGACGACCAGGGCAAGGAGCTGCTCCAGCAGGTGGCCAAGATGTCGGCCGACCTCGACCTGCGTGGTCGCCTGGTGCTGCTCGAGGACTACGACATCACCGTGGCCCGCATGCTGGTGGCCGGCGTGGACGTGTGGTTGAACACCCCGCTGCGCCCGCTCGAGGCCTGCGGCACGTCGGGCATGAAGGCCGTGTTCAACGGCGTGCTCAACTGCTCGGTGCTCGACGGTTGGTGGGACGAGATGTACGACGGCGACGTGGGTTGGGCCATCCCGTCGGCCGAGTGGGAGGACGACGTCGAGGCGCGCAACGACCTAGAGGCGGCCAGCGTGTTCAACCTCCTCGAGCGCCAGGTCGTCCCCCTGTTCTACGCCCGCACCGACGGCCTGCCGGCCGAGTGGCTGCGCAAGGTCAAGGCCTCCATGAGCCGCCTCGGCCCGCGGGTGGGGGCGTCGCGCATGTTGCGCGAGTACACCACCGACCTGTACGAACCAGCCGCCCAGCGCGACGCGCGCCCTGCGGGCCGACCAAGACGAGCGGGTCAAGGCCCTGGTGCGATGGCGGCGCCACATCGACCGGGGCTGGCCGTCGGTCGCCGTCACGGCCACCTCCCACGAGCAGCTCGACCGGCCCGGCCACACCACCTACCGGGTGGCGGCCCAGATCTCCCTCGGCGACCTCGATCCGTCCGACGTGGAGGTGCAACTCGTCCACGGACCCATCGATCTCGACGACGAGCTGCGCGATCCCCGCATCACGGCCATGGACGAAGACGGAGCCGGCGAGCACCCCGGCTGGCGGCGCTACACCACCGAGCTCGACTTCGACCGGGCCGGCAACTTCGGCTTCACCGTGCGCATCGTCCCGTCCCACCCCGATCTGCGCAGCTACGCCTACCTGGGCAAGGTGGCCTGGGCCAGCAGCTAGCCGACTTGCTTGGCCCTTCGGTCGGCAAGTCTCCCTGCGGGCGCCTTCGGCATCTGGGTGTCGTCGGTCCAGCGGCTCCGGCCTGGCGGCAACCTGCTTGGCCCTTCGGTCGGCAAGCCTCCCTGCGGGCGCCTTCGGCATCTGGGTGTCGTCGGTCCAGCGGCTCCGGCCTGGCGGCCAACCTGCTTGGCCCTTCGGTCGGCAAGCCTCCCTGCGGGCGCCTTCGGCATCTGGGTGTCATCGGTCCAGCGGCTCCGGCCTGGCGGCCCTCGCCTTCCTAGCCTCCGGGTTTGCCGGCGGTGGGAGGCGCGGCGCCGCCGCAGGTGAGGACGTGGGTGCACGCCGCGCTGATGGCGGTCGACCAGCGCACCGCCCCCGGGTCGTAGCCCAACGGGTTGTAGGTGAGCGAGGCCACGCCGACCACCTTGCCGTCCACGTTGATGATGGGCGCGCCCTGGAAGTCGGTACCCAGCGCCGTCGTGCTGCGGAAGCCGGCCGTGGACTGGTCGATGACCGTGCCCGGCGAGAGCGCCGCGCCCGATCCGCCGGTGCCGCTGATGGCGAACACCACCGATCCCAGGAGCTTGGACTGGGCCGCGTCACTGGCCCACCCCAGCACCGGGATGCCGTCCTTGGGGATCTGGAGCAGGGCCAGGTCGTGGGCGGGGTCCCAGCTCACCAGCGTGGCCGTCAGCTGGGCAGTTCCCTTGGTCAGGGTGATGGGTGGACCGGGGGCCACCGCCGCGGCCGACACCGTGGTGAACGACGTGAGCATGAGGCTGGTCCCGTTGCCGCTCTGCACGGCGAAGGCGGTACCCACCGACGGCTTGCCCGTGTTGTCGAGCGTAGAGACCGCGTAGACCGAGGGCGAGAAGCTGGCCGCCAGCTGAGGCACCTGGGTCTGCGCCTCGATCCCGTTCAGGGGCGCGGCGGCCGCGGCGATCTGGGCCAGGGCCTTCTTGCGCTGGGCGTCGATGCTCGACGCGGCGGAGGACGAGCGGGCCTCGAAGTCCTGGGTGTCCGACCGCAGCTGGCTGACCTGGCTGTTGAAGTTGGCCCACCAGAACGCCCCGCTGGCCCCGAAGGCGAGGCCGGTGAGGGCGAAGATCAGCAGCCACAGCAGCACCGAGCGGGTGAAGATCGGGAAGCGCACCGAGTTGCGGGCCGCGTAGCGCCGAGCTCGCTCGGCCCGCCGCCACTCGCTGCGGCGCTGGCGACGGCTCAGGCCTTCGGTCGAAGCCGTCTGACCCGGCGCTCCAGCCCCACCCCCGGCCGACGCCGAAGCGGCCGCCGGGGTCGGCTCCGCGGGGACGGGTCGGGTGGGCGACACCGGGGGTGGTGCCGTCTTGGGGGCCACCGCGGCCGAGCCGGCCGCGGTCCAGGTCAGGCCGGCCTCGCCGACACCGGTGGCCGGCGTGGCGGCAGGGGTCGTCGCGGGCTGCGGACCGGTGGGATCGGCGTCGGCATCGAGGTCGGTCATTGGCCGTGGCCCTTTTGGGTGGTGGTGGTGTTCCGGGGTGAGGTGGTCGAGGTGGTGCTCGAGGACGGCGGCGGCGGGGTGGTCGACGTGGTGGTCGACGGAGGCGGTGGCGTGGTCAGCGTGGTGGTACGCGAACAGGGTCCATCACAGTCGGTGGACAACTGGGGGATGGTCTGGTGGTTGGGGCGCCGCAAGCTGGGGTCCAACACGTCGTCGGCGTCGGCCGCCGAGTTGGGCGGGGGCAGCGGTCCCGGGACGGGGAAGTCGGTCGGCGGCAGGTTGGCCACCGCCAGCTTCATGTAGTCACCCCAGGCCCCCGCTGGCACCTTGCCGCCGAACACCGCGCCCACCCCGGGATAGTTCAGGTGCTGGACCGCGCTGTCGTGACCCATCCACACCGCGGTGGACAGCTGGGGGGTGAAGCCCACGAACCAGGCGTCGTGCTCGTCGTTGGTGGTGCCCGTCTTGCCGGCGATGGGTCGTCCGAAGCTGGCCAGGTGAGCGGCGGCGGTACCGCCGGGGCCGGGTGGGCCCTTGAGCAGCTGGGTGACCGTCTCGGCGATGGCCGGGTTGAGCACCTGCTTGCCCACCGGGTGGGTGTTGTCGATCAGCACCGTCCCGTCCGCCTTGGTCACCTTGACGATGGGGCTGGCCGGCACCCGTACCCCGTGGTTGTCGAACACGCCGTAGGCCGAGGCCATCGACAGCGGCGTCACGTCCAGCACACCCAGGGTGACCCGCTCGTCACAGCAGTTCTGGTGGCCCACGACCTGGACGCCCAGCCGCTTGGCCATGGATTGGACGTTGTCGGGGCCGACATCGCGGGCCAGCTGGGCGAACCAGGTGTTGATGGAGGCGGTCAGGGCCGTCTGCATGTCGACGGTGCCCGCGGAGCCGCCCTCGTCGTTGTGGATGGCGCACGAGTCCTTGTTCGGGCAGCCGGACGGGTAGTAGATGCCGGGGGTGGGATAGGTCTGGGCCGGGGTGAACCCCCGCTCCAGGGCGGTGGCGATGGTGAAGGCCTTGAACGACGACCCCGGTTGGAAGCCCTGGGTGCCCACGCCGCTGGCCAGGTTGAGCTGGAGGGCCGTGTAGTTGCGCCCGCCGACCATGGCCTTGACGTAGCCGGTGGCCGGGTCGACGGTCACGATGGCCATGTCCTGGGGGTTGGCCACCTCCTGGTGGGTGGTGGCGTCCAGGTAGTGATCGATCGGGGCCTTGGCCATGTACTTGGCCTCGGTGGCGTCGGCGTCCGCCTGCAGCGCGGGGTCGATGGTGGTCTGGATCTTCAGACCCTGGGTGTAGATGGCGTCGCCGTAGCGCTGGCTCAGGTACTGCTGGACGTAGTCCACGAAGTACGGATCGGTGGACGGCCCGTTGGTGGGCAGCGGGTAGACGGCGGTGGTGGGCCCGCCCGGGTCGCCGAAGCCGGCCGGCCACAGGTACTGGGCCTTGGCCGTCTCGTACTGGGCCTCGGTGATGAGGCCCTGATCGCGCATCTCCCCGAGCACCAGCACCCGGCGGCTCTCGGCCCCGAACAGGTCCTGGCGCGGCGAGTACTTGGACGGCGACGGGATGATCGAAGCCAGGGCCGCGGCCTGGGCGATGCTCAGGTGGCTGACGTCGGTGTGGAAGTAGCTCTCGGCCGCGGCCGCCGCCCCGTAGGCCCCGTCGCCGAAGTAGGTGGCGTTCAGGTAGAGGTACATGATGCGCTCTTTGGCCGCGTGCTGGCTGCCCAGCTGCTTGGTCAGGTTGCGCTCGTAGCGGGTGGCCAGCACGGCCTCGTTGAGCTTGCGCGAGACGGTCTGCTGGTCGTTGAGGTACGTGGCCCGGATGTATTGCTGGGTGATGGTGGACGCGCCCTGCTCCACCTTGCCCGAGGTGTAGTCGGCCAGCGCGGCCCGCACCATGCCCTCGGGATCGACGCCCTTGTGGGTCCAGAACTTGTGGTCCTCGTTGGCGATGACCGCGTTCTGCAGGTCGGTGGGCACCTGGGCCTCGGTCATGGGCACGCTGATGTCGAACTTGCGGAAGGTGGCGATCACGTTGCCCGCCGCGTCGTACACCGTGCTGGGCTGAGCCGACTTGGGCGGTCGAGCCTTGGGAAAGGTGCCGGGCAGGTTCACGTACAACAACATCCCGAAGGCGGCGCTGGCCGCCACCACCAAGAGCAGGGGCAGCCCCACCACCGCCACCACGGTGGCGCGCAGGGTGGTGCGCAACGCCCGCCGGGGCCGGGGGCGACGTGCCGCCCCTCTGGTTGGGGCCACCGGGCTCACGACACCCTCGTGTAGGTGCACTCAGGTGAACCCGGGTTGGCCGTGAAGCCGCGGCCCGGACCGGCCAGCACCATGGTGGGCCCCGCGCTCTGGCCCGGCTGCCAGTTGCCGTTGACGTACACCTGGTAGCTGACCGAGCACCCGCCGCTGTTGCCGGTGTAGGAGCCCGCCGGATAGGGGCCGGTGGCCGGGAGGGTGAAGGAGTCGCCCACGGCCAG
Organism: uncultured Microthrixaceae bacterium; assembly: GCA_963740985.1. GTDB lineage: Bacteria > Actinomycetota > Acidimicrobiia > Acidimicrobiales > Acidimicrobilacustridaceae > UBA4742. The sequence goes on along the minus strand of CAVUGJ010000002.1, from coordinate 3,909,238 downwards.
CGTCAGCACCGTGGGTGGCGGCTCGGTGGTGGCCACCTCCTGGCACACCGGCAGCGGTCCCGAGGCGGATCCGTTGGCGGTGGTGACGTTGGCGGTGAACGTGCCCGGCGACTGGCAGCTCACGGTCCAGGTGACCGATCCCTCAGTGCCGGTGGTGCCCGGGTTGGCGCCCACGACGGCCACGCTGGGATCGGTGCTCAGCTGCACCGAGACGCTGGGCACGCCCGCCTGCTGCACCACGCCGTTGGCGTCGACGGTCTGCTGGGTGACCAGCGCCTCGACCAGGAACTCCTGGCCCACATCGGCCGCGCCGGCGCTGGCCGCCACCTGCACCGCGTAGGCGTTGTACTGGGTGAGGGGGAGGTTGACGTTCAGATGGCCCCCGTCGACCACGAACCCGGTCCCGGCCGTGAAGGTGGTCAGCGAGGGCTGCTGCCAGGCTCGCACCTTGTAGTGGCCGCCCAGCAGCCCGGTGGCGCCGTAGTGACCGTTGCCGTCGGTGGCCACCGAGATGGCACCGCTGGCCGATCCCACCCACCGCTCGATGCGCACGGTGGCGCCGGCCACCGCCCCACCCGGCCCGGTGACGGTGCCCTCCACCGACGCCTTGCCCCCCATCACCGGGATCGGTGGGGTGGGCTGGGCCCTGCCGGTGACGGGCGCCAGGGACACGAAGCGGGTGTCGGGCAGCTGGAACCCCGTGGGGAGGTGGAGGGCGTTGGGGTCGACCGAAGTGGTGGTGGTCGAGCTCAAGGGGTTGAACGCCCGGGGCCCGCCCGCGGCGCGCGGCTTGGAACCCGAGCAGGCGGCCAGGACCACGACCGCGACGAGGCCGGACATGGCAAGGGCGCCCAACCGGCGAGAGCGGAGATGTGGGAGATTCATCGAGTCCTCGGTCGGCCGACCGCCCGGCTCTGCTGGGGAGTGTAGAACGATGCCATCCCGTGGCCGGGAATGGGTGTCACCCCGCCCACGGCCTCGGATCACGCAACATTCGGACCACAGCCACACCAGACATGGGGGGAACCATGGTCGACACCATCGCCACCACCACGGCGGGGGCCGTGCAGGGCCGGGACCGCGACGGCGTCCTGCTCTTCGCCGGGATCCCGTACGCGGCCCCGCCCACCGGCGGCCGCCGCTTCCAGCCCCCCGCCCCGGTCGAGCCCTGGAACGACGTCCGCGAGACCACCCGCTTCGGGCCGGTGTCCTGGCAGGCCGCCGGCGCCCTGGGCGGCCTGCTGAGCGGCCCCGAGCCCGATTGCGACGAGGACTGCCTGACCCTCAACGTGATGACCCCGGCGCTCGACGACGGCCACCGGCCGGTCATGGTCTGGATCCACGGTGGCGGGTTCGTGGGCGGGAGCGGCTCCACCCCCTGGTACGACGGTCACTCGTTCGCCACCCGGGGCGACGTGGTGGTGGTGACCATCAACTACCGGCTGGGGGCACTGGGCTTCCTGCACCTGGCAGAGGTGGGCGGCGAGGCGCTACGCCTCGTCCGGCCTGTCGGGCATCCTCGACCAGGCCGCGGCCCTGGCCTGGGTCCGCGACAACATCGGCCGCCTTCGGCGGCGACCCCGACAACGTGACCATCTTCGGGGAGTCCGCCGGCGCCATGAGCGTGGGCACCCTGCTGGGCCTGCCCGAGGCCTCCGGGCTGTTCCACCGGGCCATCGCCCAGAGCGGCGCGGCCCACAACCTGCGCCTGCCCGCCGAGGCCGCGGTGGTGACCGATGCCTTCCTGGAGTCGCTCGGCATCGACGATCTCGACGGCCTGCTGGCGGCCACGCCCCAGGAGATCCTGGCCGCCCAGAGCGGGGTGACCGCAGTCATGGCCGAGCACCCCGAACGCTTCTCGAACGACGGCCGGGCCCGCCTGGGCCTGCCCTTCCAGCCCGTGATCGACGGGGTTCGCCTCCCCCGACCGCCGCGGGAGGCGGTGGCCGCCGGCGCCGCCCCCGTGCCCCTGCTGGTGGGCACCAACGCGGACGAGTGGAACCTGTTCGCCATCGGCCAGCCCGGGCCGTCTGACGACGCGGGCCTGGTCCGGCGCCTCGATCGGCTGGGTGTGGACGGGACCACGGTGCTGGCCACGTACCGCCAGGGCCGGCCCGAGGCGACCGCCGAGCGCGGTGTGGTCGGCGGTCATGACCGACCAGGTCTTCCGCATCCCGGCCATCCGTCTGCTCGAGTCCCAGTCGGCGGTGCGACCCGATGCCACGTTCGGCTACTGGTTCACCTGGCGCACGCCGGCCTTCGACGGCCGCCTGGGTTCGTGCCACGCGCTCGAGATCCCCTTCGTGTTCGACACCATGCACCGCGGTGGCGCCGACGTCCTGCTGGGACCCGACGCTCCGCCGGCACTGTCGCGGGCCATGCAGGACGCCTGGATCGCCTTCGCCCGCCACGGGCACCCCGACCCCGAGGGGGCACTCGGCGGGTGGCCTGCCTATGACCCCGATCGGCGCGCCACCATGGAGTTCGGCGACCGGATCGCCACGGTGGACGACCCCGACGCCGCCGAACGCCAGCTCTGGGACGGCATGCCCTGAACGCTCGGCCCGCCGGCTGCTCCCCGGGCCGTCGTGTTGCTGAGCGGTGGGCTGGACAGCGCCACCTGCCTGGCCGTCGCCCTGGCCGACGGGTTCGCGCCCGTGGCCCTCAGCTTCCGCTACGGCCAGCGCCACGACCACGAGGTGGACGCGGCGCGGGCGCTGGCCGACCGGGCCGGCGTCGAGCACGTGGTCTGCCACATCGACCTGCGCGCTCTTCGGCGGATCGGCCCTCACCGTCGGACCTGCCCGTACCCAAGGATCGGGACCTGGACCAGGCCGACGACATCCCGGTCACCTACGTGCCCGCCCGCAACACCATCTTCCTGGCCTACGCCCTGGCCCTGGCCGAGGTGCGTGACGCCCGCGACATCTTCATCGGGGTCAACGCGGTGGACTACAGCGGCTACCCCGACTGCCGGCCCGAGTTCGTGGCCGCCTTCGAGGACCTGGCCAACCTGGCCACGCGGGTGGGGGTCGAGGGCACGGACCGGATCCGCATCCGGACACCGCTCCAGGACCTGGGCAAGGCCGACATCATCCGCCTGGGGACCGGATTGGGCGTCGACTACGCCGCCACCACCAGCTGCTACGACCCCGACGCCGCCGGCCGGGCCTGTGGTCGTTGCGACTCGTGTCGCCTGCGGGCCGCCGGCTTCCACCAGGCCGGCGTGGCCGACCCGACCACCTACGCCTGAGCCGGATCCGGCGCCGGGGTGGTGAGATCGATGTCGGGCTCGGCCCGGCGACCCGGCCGCGGCGGCGCGGGCGGGGCGAACAGGTCGTAAGTGGACGGCTCAGGGAGGGCCTGGACCGACGCCCGCACCTCGCGCCACTCGCTCCAGGCCGCGGCCAGCTCGCGACGCCCGAAGTCGACCAGGGCCGGATCGACCGGCTCGTGCGAGGAGCCGACCGCGGCCACCTGGGCCTGGGCCCGAGCCAGCCGGCGCAGCGCGCCCAGGATCTCCTGGTCGGCCCAGCTCAGGGTCGGTTCAGGGCTCATGGGTGGCCGCCGGTCGTCATCGTCGCCGCCTCGTCGTCAGGCACCTCGGGTCATGTCTCGAATCGCTCCAACCATCTCAGCAGGTCGGCGGTGATCTCGCCACGGTTGGTCTCGTTGAACACCTCGTGGCGGGCCTCGGGGTAGTAGGCGGTGGTGATGTCGCCCAACCCGGCATCGCGGTAGCGCTGCACGAGCAGGTCGAGCAGGGCCAACCCCAGGTTGAGGGGATCCTCCGAACCGGCCACCACATAGATCGGGAGGTCGGAGCGGATGCCGGCCAGCGCCTCGGCGTCGGCCAGACGGGGAGCGGCAGCCACCAGGCTGGCGGTGGCGGCCCGATCGATGCCGAAGCCGCACCAGGGGTCGGCCAGGTAGGCGTCGACCTCGTCGGTATCCCGGCTCAGCCAGTCGAAGGGCGTGCGAGCCGGCTCGAAGGCGGCGTTCAGCGCGGTCAGATCGGTCTCGGCCTCAGGATCCATGGTGGTGGCGGCCAGGTCGACCGCGGTCGTCCCCGACAGGATGAGTCCGTCGATGGTCCGGCTGTGGTCCAACACGAGCTGCTGGGCCGCGAACGAGCCCATGCTGTGTCCGAGCAGCAGGTGGGGCCGATCCGGCACGTCGGTGGCGATGCGCTGGCCCAGCCCCACCAGATCGTCCACCAGTCCGTTCCAGCCGTCGGGCCCGAAGTCACCCAGGGCCTCGGCCGGGCCGGTGCCGTCCAACCCCACCGCGGTGCGCCCGTGGCCCCGGTGGTCGTCCGCGTAGACCACCCAGCCGTGAGCGGTGAGCGCCCCGGCCAGGCGGGCATAGCGCGCCGAGTGCTCGCCCATGCCGTGGGCGATCTGGACCGATCCCACCGTCGGGATCCCCGACCCCTCGGCGGCGGCCCACCGTCGGACCGCGATGTCGAGACCATCCGCCGACCGGTAGGTGAAGGTCGTCTCGTCCGCCACCTCGCTCACCCGTCGCCCACTTGGGTCACCACTCTCTCAGCTCGGTCACGTGGGGCGGAGCCTACTGCCGCCAGGCCGGGCGGTTCGGCCCCGGACCGGCCCACCAGTAGGGTTTGGCCGTGCCAAGCCGGACCCCTTCCTGGTCGAGCCGCCGAACCGGGTCGAGGCGCTTCGGTACTCCCCTGACCCGAGCCGGGGTGGCCGCCGCGGCCCTGGCCGGGGTGGCGCTGTGGTGGAGCCGCGCCCGCCCCGGCGCCCGACGCCCGGGTGGCACCGCACTCGACCAGACCGACCGCCTGGCCCGCAACCTGGCGTTGGCCGGGTTGGGGGCCCGGGCCGGATCGTCGTACGCGTCGCACCGAGCTCGGCGCCTGTTCGCCGACGCCGAGCGCCGCCAAGCCCTCGACACCGCCTTCGAGCTGCGCACCGCCGAGCAGGTGGCCGAGACGCTGGGCCAGATGAAGGGCGCCCTGATGAAGCTCGGCCAGATGGCCAGCTACCTCGACCAGGGCCTGCCCGAGCCTGTGCGCGCCGCCCTGGCTGACCTCCAGTCCGATGCGCCCCCCATGAGCCCGGCCCTGGCCGCCGAGGTGATCCGGGCCGAGTTGGGCGATGCACCCGAGCGCGTCTTCGCCGAGTGGGATCCGGTTCCCATCGCCGCGGCCTCCATCGGCCAGGTCCATCGGGCCATGACCCATGAGGGCCAGGCGGTGGCGGTGAAGGTGCAGTACCCCGGGGTGGAGGAGGCCATGGGCGCGGACCTGGCCAACGTGGGCCTGCTGTTCGCGGGCATGGGCCAGGTCTTCCGCGGACTCGACCACGCGCCCATGGTGGCGGAGCTGCGGGCGCGGCTGATCGAGGAGCTCGACTACGTCAACGAGGCGGCCAACCAGCGGGAGTTCGCCCGCTACTACGAGGGGCACCCCACCATCCACATCCCGGGGGTGATCGACCGATGGTCGACCCGGCGGGTGCTGACCACCGAGCTGGCCGTCGGCGCCCGCTTCGACGAGGTGGTCACGTGGGACCAGACCCAGCGCGACCTGGCCGCCGAGACGCTCTACCGCTTCGCCTTCGGAAGCCTCTACCAGCTCCGCCTGTTCAACGGCGACCCCCACCCGGGCAACTACCTGTTCGGTGGCGACGGCCACGTGACGTTCCTCGACTTCGGTCTGGTCAAGCACTTCACCCTCGACGAGATCGGCCATCTTCGGCGAGATGATCAAGGCCATGGTGATCGAGCGAGGACCACCACCGCTTCCGCCAGGTGGTCGAGCAGATCGGCCTGATCCCACCCGACAGCCGGCTTCACCGACGACCAGGTGGCCGACTACCTGGGCCACTTCTACGACTTCCTGCTCCACGACGAGCCCTACACGATCACCCCCGAGTACGCCTCGGAGACCGTCCGGCGCTTCTTCGACACCAGCGGGCCCTACACCGAGCTGCAGAAGGCGGCCAACGTGCCGCCGTTCATGGTCATCATCCAGCGCATCAACCTGGGCCTCTACGCCCTGTTCGGTGAGCTGGAGGCCACCATGAACTGGCGCCGCCTGGGCGAGGAGCTGTGGCCGTTCGTGGAGGGGCCGCCGGCCACCCCCATGGGCCAGCGAGGTCGCGGCCTGGCGCCGCCGACGCCACCTGGACGAGCAGGACGAGCAGGGCGACCCCGGTGAGCAAGGTGAGCGGGACGAATGGGCGTCGTGAACGAGCCGGACGGCGAGGTCTCGGCCGAGGTCTGGGCCCGTCGTGACGCCGAATCGGTGTGGCACGGGTTCACCCAGATGTCCAACTACGAGGAGAGCTCACCGGTCATCGTGGAGCGCGCCGAGGGGCGCGAGCTCATCGGGACCGACGGCCGGCGCTACCTCGATGCCATCTCCTCGCTGTGGGTCACCACCCTGGGCCACCACGTGCCCGAACTGGACGAAGCCCTGCGCGATCAGCTCGATCGGGTGGCCCACTCCACTCTGCTGGGCAATGGCAACCGGACCACGATCGAGTTGGCCGAGGCGCTGATCCCGCGGCTACCGGTGGACCGGCCGCACCTCATGTTCGCCTCCGACGGCGCGGCCGCGGTCGAACAGGCCCTGAAGATGGCCTTCCAGTACTGGGCCAACCGGGCTCGCGACGCCGGCCAGGATCCCCGTGCGACCGGACGCACCACCTATCTGGCGCTGGACAACGCCTACCACGGCGACACCATGGGGGCGATCTCGGTGGGCGCCGGCGGCTTCGGCACCGACATCTTCGATCCCCTGCGCTTCCCGGTCCTGCGCGCCCCCGGATATGACGACCCGCACTGGGCGGACGCGGCCATCGAGCTGCTCGACCGCCACCACACCCGTCTGGCCGCGGTGGTGATCGAGCCGCTGGTCCAGGGAGCGGCAGGGATGCTGGTCACCGATCCCACCTCGGTGCGCCGGGTGGTCGAGGCCGCGCAGTCCCACGGCGTGCTCGTCATCGCCGACGAGGTGGCCACCGGCATGGGCCGCACGGGCACGCTGTTCGCCTGCGAGCAGTGCGACGTGACGCCCGATCTGCTGGTCATGGGCAAGGGGCTGACCGGCGGCTACCTGCCCCTGTCGGCCACCGCCGCCAGCCGCGCGGTCTACGAGGCGTTCCTGGGGCCCGACCTGAGCGAGTCGACCTTCTACCACGGGCACTCCTTCAGCGGGAACGCGCTGGCCTGCGCGGTGGCCCGCCGCCACCTCGAACTGCTCGACCAGTGGGCGTGCTGGCCAACGTGGTGGCCCGGGGAGATCAGCTCGGAGCCAGATTGGCCGAACTGGTCGAACCGTTGCCGGCGGTGGCAGAGGTGCGCCGCCGGGGACTGATGACCGGGGTGGCCCTGGCTCCGCCCGCCGAAGGTCTGCGGTGGGGTCGGCGGGTGTGCGCCGCGGCCGTGTCGCGGGGGGTGCTGTTGCGACCACTCGGTGATGTGGTGGTCTTGATGCCCATGCTCACCTCGACCGACGGTGAGGTCGACCGGATCGTCGCCGTGCTGGCCGAGGCCATCGATGCCGTCTGCACCGGACTCGCCCCGGTATGACCCGAGCTCGCATGCTGGCCGCCGGGCTGGCGGCCGTGGTCATCGTGTGCGCGGTGGGGGCTCCGGCGGCCGGGGCCGATCCCCAGTCGACGCCGGCCACGCCCCTGCCTCCGTCGGCGGTGTCGGTGACCCGCGACATCGAGTTCGCTCAGGTGGGTGGGGTCACGCTGACCCTGAACGTGTACCAGTCCAAACGGGGGGGCACGAACCGTCCCGCCCTGGTCATGGTGCACGGCGGGGCCTGGGGCTACGGCAAGGCCAACGACCTCGACCCGGAAGGGGTGCTGGTGGCCCGCGAGGGCTGGGTGGGCTTCAGCATCAGCTACCGGCTGGCCAGCCAGACCTCCGACCCCTGGCCCGACGAGCTGTCCGACGTGCAGCGAGCCGTGCGCTGGGTGGGCGCCCACGCCACGCAATATGGCGTCGATCCCACCAAGATGGCCCTGCTCGGCGTCTCGGCCGGCGGTCACCTGTCGATCCTGGTGGGCGAGCTGGGGACCGCGACCGACGGCACCGGCAAGCCCTTGAACTACGCCTATCCGCCGGTGGCGGTCAAGGCGGTGGCGGCCTGGTCGCCCCCGACCCAGCTGTCGGGGTTGGCCACCCCACCCCGAGGCACCAAGCCACCGGACTGCGGCACCAACAGCCAGTGCACCAGCTTCTGGTCGCTCCCCTACGTGACGCACTTCCTGGGCTGCAATCCGGTCAACTGCCCCGCCCGCAGCGCTCAGGCCTCGCCCACCACCCGGGCCACGGCGGCGTCGATCCCGATCTGGTGGGCCAACGCCACCAACGAGCTGGTGCCGCTCATCCAGGCCGAGCGCCTGGACCGGGCCTTGACCACCGCCGGTGTCGACCACCAGCTCGACGTGATCAACGGCTCGGGGCACGCCGACCAGAACGCGTCCAAGATCTGGAACGACATGATGGCCTGGCTGGCGGCCAAGATGGACGTGCCGGTCCCGCCTCCGATCAGCTTCGCCGGGCGCAACCTCCTGCTAAGCCCGGTGGTGGTGATCTCGGTCATCCTGGGGTTGGCCCTGCTGATCGTCCTGCTGGCCGTGGCACTTCGCGACGAGGAAGGGGAGCTGTGATGGCTGAGCGCACCCACCAGGCCCCGGGCTGGGACCGCTGGGCTCAGGATCGCGTGCAGGCCGTGGCCGACGCCGGCCAGTGGCGCCAGATCCGCGCCTTCGACGCCGTCGGTCCCCGGGGTCTGCTGGCCGCCGAGCGGCCCGGTGTCCCGCCTCGCCAGGTCACCTCCTTCGCCTCCAACGACTACCTCGGCCTCAGCGCCCATCCGGCTCTGGCCGCGGCGGCCATCGAGGCCATCGAGCGGTGGGGAACCGGGTCGGGCGCGGCCCGGTTGGTGGTGGGGTCGCGCCCGGTGCACCACGATCTGGAGGACGAGCTGGCGTCGTGGCGTGCGGCGCCGGCTGCGCTGGTGCTGCCCACCGGCTTCGCGGCCAACCTGGCCGTGCTGTCCACCTTCGGCGACGCCCGCGTGCGCATCCTGTCCGACGAGCTGAACCACGCCTCGATCATCGACGGCGGCCGCCTGGCCCGGGCCCAGGTGGCCGTGTACCGCCACGCCGACCCCGAGCACCTGGCCACCCAGCTCGAAGCGGCCCGAGCCGACGGTGTGGCCCGATGCCTGGTGGTGACCGACACCGTCTTCTCGATGGACGGCGACGTGGCGCCGGTGGCGGCCATCGCCGAGCTCTGCCGGATCCACCGGGCTCTGCTCGTGTTGGACGAGGCCCACGCCGTGCTCGGCCCGCATCTCGACCAGGGCGAGCTCGACGACGTCGAGGTGCTCCGCGTCGGCACCCTGTCCAAGACCCTCGGCTCGTTGGGTGGTTTCGTGACCGGCAGCCGCCGGCACATCGACCTGCTGGTGAACCTGGCCCGTCCGTTCATCTTCACCACCGCGTCCAGCCCGGCGGACATGGCCGCGGCCCGGGCCGCGCTGGCCATCGTGCGCGGGCCCGAGGGCGAGGCGCTCAAGGCCCGCCTGGCCGCCCATGTCCAGAGCCTGAGCCCCGGCCACCCCTCGCCCATCGTGGCCGTGGTGGTGGGCGACGAGGCCGACGCCGTGGCCTTGGCGTCGGACCTGCTGGACGAAGGCATCCTGGTGCCGGCCATCCGTCCTCCCACCGTCGCCCCGGGCACGTCGCGCCTGCGGGTGGCGCTGTCGGCTGCCCACACCGACGAGGAGATGGATCAGCTGCGCCACGCCCTGGCCCGCCACGGCTACCCCGGCGCCGTGCGCGCCAGCTCCGTGGCGGCCACCCGCGGGTGACCAACCGATGACCCAGGCGCGGCCGGAGCGGCTGGTGGTGGTGGTGGGGACGAGCACCGAGGTGGGCAAGACCTGGGTGTCGGCGGCCGCCCTGGCTCAGCTGCGAGCCGAGGGCCGCCGGGTGGCGGCCCGCAAGCCGGCGCAGTCGTTCGAGACCGGCGACGCCGCCACCGACGCCCAGGTCCTGGCCCAGGCCACCGGCGAGGTCGCCACCACCGTCTGCCCCGAGCACCGCTGGTACCCCGTGGCGCTGGCCCCGCCCATGGCCGCCGACGTCCTGGGTCGACCCCCGTTCACCCTGGCCGACCTGCACGACGAGATCACCTGGCCCGACGGCATCGAGGTGGGGGTGGTGGAGACCGCCGGAGGCCTGCGGTCTCCCCAGGCCGGCGACGACGGCGATGCGGTGGCCCTGACCGGTTCGCTCATGCCCGATGCCGTGGTGCTGGTGGCCGACGCCGGCCTGGGCACGCTCAACGCCGTCCGTCTCAGCGTGGCCGCCCTGGCCCCGGTCCTGGAGACCCGCGACGACACCGAGCTGGTGGTGGTGCTGAACCGCTTCGACCCCGACGACGACCTGCACCGGCGCAACCGGGCCTGGTTGGCCGACCACGACGGCATCGACGCCGCCACCACGGTCGCCGACCTGGTACGTCGCCTCGTCTAGGCCTCGACCTCGACCTACTTCACGCCTCTTCCTTCAGCCTGCTCCTTGGCGATCCAGGCCACCAGCCCCTCCACGTCACCCTCGTCGCGGCCGTCGTCGGCGGATGCGTAGTAGGCGTCGGCCCAGGCGTCGATCTCGTCGTCGTCGAATCCGTCGTGACGAAGTCGGGCCCGGGCCTCGTTGCCCAGCAGGCGGGCGCCCTCCACCTCGAGCGTGCCCAGCTCCGGCTCGACCACGCCGTCATCGTCGGGCATGTCGGGGATGATCGGGTCGGGTTCGCCTGGCGTCATGGATCCTCCAGGGATCGGGTTCGGACGGGTTCGGGGATCATGGTGGCACCTGTGGCCCCATGGGGGCCACCGAGCACCGACGGCCAGCGGGACCGGCGCCCGCCGTCGGCACTTTGACCCTCAACTGCACCCCCGCGGCGGCCGAAAGACTTGCAGGTGACTCCCGCCGTCAGCCGGCGGCGGGATGGACAGGACATGACGAGGTCGGAGGAGATCCAGGTGTCCCCGGAGTACGTGAGTCGGGCGGAGACGCACGACGGACCGGCGCGTCTCGCTCCCGGGCCCGAGTTGCCCGGTGCTGACCACGAACGAGGAGTTCTCGTCGATTGAGCGATGTGTCCCAAGGCCCTGGCTGGTGGCAGGCCTCCGACGGCAAGTGGTATCCCCCTCAGGATGCCGCCCAGGCCCCCGCGCCCGGTTGGTGGCTGGCCTCCGACGGCGAGTGGTACCCACCCCGCGAGACCGCCGAGGCGCCCCACCCCGACTGGTGGTTGGCGGCCGACGGCAAGTGGTACGCGCCCGAGCCTGACCCGGTGGCGGGGCTCCCCCGCCAGCCGGAACCGACAGCCGTGGCCCCAGCCGTGCCCGATGCCCGCGCCGCCCGGGCGCCGCGCCGGGTGGCCGAGGTCAACCAGCCGGTCGAGTCCGCCACCGCTCCCCTGTTGTCGGGCGCGGCTGCGGCCCGAGACGCGTCCAGCCAGATCCAGCGGCGCGACGAGGCGTCGCGGGCCGACGCGGTCACCCAGGCCCAGGCCCGGTTCCTGGCCGCCAGCCGGGCGGTCCGGCTCCTCGAATCCGACCTGGCCCGCACCCCCCCGACCCGCAAGTCGACCCCTCGGAAGAACCCGCGCCGAGCCGAGCCGGCCGAGCCGATCGTCGAGTTGACCACCCGCCCGGCAAACGAGGTCGTCCTCCCGGACACCGTTGCCCCGATCACCGAGCCGGTCCCGCCGGAGACCCGGTTGGCCGATCCGCCGCCGCCGGCCCCCGATGGCCCCCTGTTCGAGATCCGGTCCTCGCCGCTGGGGGCCGACCTCGAGCACCTCGGCGACCATCTGGTGGTGTTCGGCGATCGCCTGGAGCTGCGGGACCGCACCGATCGGATCCGCCGGCTGCTGCGCGACCGCGACATCACCGAGGTGTCGGTGCAACGCAAGTTCACCGGAGCTGTCCTCACGGTGGAGAGCGGCACCGGTGACCCCATCGTGGTCAAGGGCATCAAGCCCGAGCAGGCCGACGAGGTGCGACGCCTGATCCAGACCCGGCTCCTTCGCCAACGACTGGGCCCCGACCGCGAGCCGTCCGCCGCCTCCACTCGTCTCGACGCGGTCGTCGCCCGGGGCCCTCAGACCCTGTCGCCGTCCGCCGACGCCGTGTCGAACGCGGCCAGCCGCCTGGCCATCCTCAACCGCGATCGGCTGAACGAAGCCGACCTGCTGCGCAAGCTGGCCGACCTGCACCGCGCCGGCGTGCTCTCCGACCTGGAGTTCGAGGACAAGATCGCCCTGGTCGGCCGCCTGGTGTCGGGCGAGCCCCTACTCATCGGGTGACGCGGCGGAGGCGCCAGCCGGAGCCGCTAGCGAGATGACACCCGGATGGCGAAGCGCCCGCCGGGAGGCTTGCCGACCAGAGGGCCGAGAACGTCGGCTAGTACTACCCCACCAACCCGAGCTTCTCGGCGGCGGCGCGGCGGTAGCGGCTGGTGGTGTGCTCGGGGTCGTGGTCGAACTCAGGAATGACCTGGGTGCCGAACAGCTCGACCGCCTCCTCCATCAGCTCGTGGGGCCAGGTGGTCGAGCTGGGCCCCATCAGGATCTGGTCGCAGCCCACCGTCTCGAACTTCCTCAGGGCCTCGATGCACTCTTCGGGATTGCCCACCACGCTCACGTTGGCCTCGACGCGCTTGTCGATCTCGGCCCGGGTGGGCTCGGGCAGGATCTCGGGCCAGGGCGGGATGCCCTTGGGTCGCGGGAAGGTGTCGAGGTACCGGAACAGCAGGCTGTTGTGGTATGCCGTGCCGCCCCGGGTGACCCAGTCGCGGGCCTCGTCACCGTCGGGCAGGCACAGGAACTGGCTCACGATGGCCACGTTGTCGTTGACGAATCCGCCCACCGGATCGGCGTTGGCCACCGCGTTCTTGTACACGTCGATGAGCGGCGCCATCTGGGCCGGGTTGCCGGCGGTGAAGCAGAGCACGCCCAACCCCATCTGGCCCGCCTTCTCGAAGGTCCCCGGGTTGCCCGCCGCCACCCACATGGGCGGATGGGGCGGGACGAACGGCTTGGGCAGCACCGGTCGGCTGGGCATGGAGAAGAACCGACCCTCGTGCGAGTAGGGATCCGGTCCCCACATCTTCACGAACTCGCCGATGACCTCGTCGAACATCTCCTTGGTCAGATCGGGATCGGTGATGCCGAACCCGCCCTGCTCGGTGGTGGACGAGCCCCGGCCGGTGCCGAACTCGAACCGCCCGGCACTGAGGTGGTCGAGCATGGCCACCCGCTCGGCCACCCGGGCCGGGTGGTTGACCGGCGGGGTGACGTTGAAGATGCCCGAGCCCAGGTGGATCTGCTCGGTCAGCGCGGCCACATATGGCAGCAGCACCTCGTTGGCCGAGATGTGGGAGTACTCCTCCAGGAAGTGGTGCTCGGTGGTCCACCAGTACTTCCAGTTGGTGCGGTCGGCGGCCACGGCCAGGGCCACCTCGCTCATGATGCGCTCGTGCTCCGCCCGGCCGGGTTCGAGACCCCACAGCCCCTCGGGCACGAATCCTCCGCAGAACAGTCCGAACTCCATGGGCGGAGAGACTAGAACACGTTCTCGATCAGCGGTTGATGATGGTCACGATCAACAGCACCACGCCCAGCATCAGGATGAGGGCGGTGAACAGCCACAGCCAACGACGTCCGGTGGGCGTGTCCACCAGGTCGATGGTGGCCAGGGTCCGGCGGGTGGTGGTCAGCTGGTCGCCGAGCTTGACCGACTGCTGTTGCAGCGCGCTCAGCGCCGCTTCGGTGGACGCCAGCTGCTCGCGCACCGCCGAGGTGTCCTCCAGCGCGGCCTCCCGGGTGGTGCGCTCCTCGGTGAGCTGACGCTGCATCTGGCGGTACTGGTCACGCAGGCCGGCCACCGCCGCGTACTGGGTCTGCAGCTCGGCCAGCTGGCGCGACACGGCGCGACTGCGACCGGTGGCGCTCTGGGCCGCCTCGCGAGCCGCGGTCAGCTGGTCCTGCAGCTCGCGGTGCTCGGCCTCGAGCTGGGCCATCTGGTGCATGACCGCCTCGGTCTCGGTCATCCCCTCCTCGCGGGCCACCTCCCGGACCGACTCCCATCGGATCTGGTCGAGCAGCTCGCTCATGCGGTCGACCTGGCGTGACCCCACGGCCCGCAACAGGTCCTCGGCCTCGTGCACCACATGGGTGGCGTACTCCACGTCGAAGGGATGGTCCTCGTCGGGGTGGGCCCAATGGTTGCGGGCGGTGCGCAGCTCACCCACGGTGGAGCGGATGGTCTCGGCCAGCGGGGGGCAGAAGGCCGGGCCCCACCAGCGGTTCATCACCTCGAGCTGGAAGTGTGGATCCGACAGCGAGACGAGGACGTCGGGGCGCTTGCCCAACTTGGTGGCCGCCATCAGGATCCAGTCGTCGTTGGGGTAGGCGCTCGACATGCGCTCGTCCACGAACGGCGCCAGACCCTCGGCCAGGATCTCGAATGCGGTGGCGACCTGCGCCCGATAGCTGACACCCACGCGGCAATGTTGCCCGACCCGACACCCGATCGCACGCCATCCCCAGCCGCCCGCAGCCTGGCACTGGTACAACCAACACCATGATCCGCACCGAGACCGCGCTGCCGCACTGGGACGTCACCTCGCTCTTCCCGTCCCTGGAGAGCCGGGAGGTGGCCGTGGCCCACGAGGCGACGGTGGCCGACCTGGCCCGGCTGGTGGCCCTCTACGACCGCCACGACGTGCGCGGCGGGGAGCCCCGCCCCGTCACCGACGCCGACACGCCCGCGGTGGACGAGGTCATCGAGGCCACCAACGCCCTGCTCGACCAGGTGCGCACGCTCAGCGCGTATCTGGCCAGCTTCGTGACCACCGACGCCGGCAACGACCGGGCCGCCGGACTGCGCAGCCGCTTGCAGACCGAGCTCACCGATCTGAGCCGGCTCACCACCCGGTTCGATGCCTGGGTGGCGCGCCTGGGGGCCGACGCCCTGGTGGCGGCCAGCCCGGCCGCGTCCGACCATGCCCACGCCCTGCGCCGGGCCGAGACCGCGGCCATCCACCAGATGAGCGAGGCCGAGGAGGGTCTGGCCGCCGACCTGCGCCTGACCGGGAGCGGGGCCTGGGCCCGACTCCACGGCGAGGTGACGGCACGGCTGGTGGCCTCGGTGGGCCCGACGACGGACCACCCGGAGGCCGAGGTGCTGCCCATCACCGTGGTGCGGGGTCTGGCCCACGATCCCGACGCGGCCCGGCGCCGGGCCGCGTACAAGGCCGAGGTGATGGCCTGGGAGTCGGTGTCGGTGCCGTTGGCCGCCGCCCTCAACGGGGCCAAGGGGGAGACCAACGTGTTGAACCGGCGCCGCGGCTGGGCCGACGCCCTGGAGCCGGCCCTGTTCATCAACGGCGTCGATCGGGCCACCCTCGACGCCATGCAGGCGGCCGTGGACGACTCGTTGGCCGACTTCGCCGGCTACCTGCGCACCAAGGCCCGACTGCTCGGCCACGACGGGGGGCTGCCCTGGTGGGACCTCTTCGCGCCGGTGGGCACCGCCGCCACCGATCGCGTCGACTGGGCCGACGCCCTGGGCCGGGTGCGGGCCGCCTTTGGGGGCTACTCGCCGGCGCTGGCCGGGCTGGTGGAGCGCGCGGCACGCGACGGATGGATCGACGCCGAGCCCCGCGCCGGCAAGGAGGGTGGCGCCTTCTGCATGCCGGTGCGCGACGACGAGTCGCGGGTCATGTTGAACTTCGACGGGTCGCCCGACAGCGTGCGCACGCTGGCCCACGAGCTGGGCCACGCCTACCACAACACCAACCTGGCCGAGCGCACGCCCATGCAGCGGCGGACGCCGATGGCGCTGGCCGAGACGGCCAGCATCTTCTGCGAGACGATCATGGTGGAGGCCGGCCTGGCTGCCACCCCGGCCGAGCAGCGCCTGGGCCTGCTCGACACCGACCTGCAAGCCGCCTGCCAGGTGGTGGTGGACATCCGCAGCCGCTTCCTGTTCGAGCGCGAGCTGTGCCAGCGACGCACGCAGCAGGCCCTGTCGGTGACCGAGCTGTGCGAGCTGATGGTCGATGCCCAACACCAGGCCTATGGCCACGGGCTCGATCCGGATGCGCTCCACCCGTGGATGTGGGCGGTGAAGGGCCACTACTTCACGCCCTTCTACAACTGGCCCTACACCTATGGCCTGCTCTTCGGGATCGGCCTGTACGCCCGCTATCGCGACGACCCCGACCGGTTCCGCGCCGGCTACGACGATCTGTTGTCCATGACGGGCATGGACGACGCCGCGGGCCTGGGGTCGCGGTTCGGCATCGACGTGCGCGACCCGGCCTTCTGGACCGCCAGCCTGGACGTGCTGCGGGACCGCATCCGCTCGTTCACGGCGCTGGCCGACGCCGCGGGCTGAGCCGGGTCAGGACGAGGCGGCCAGCAGATCCTGGTCCTCCGGATGGGCGGCCAGGTAGTCGGCCACGAACGGGCAGCTGGGCACGACCGAGGCCCCATCGGCGCGGATGCAGGCCAGCGAGCCGCGCACCAGCTCCGCGCCCAGGCCGCGACCCCGACGGGGCGGGTCGATCTCGGTGTGGGGGATCTCCACCACGTCCCCTCGGCGTCGGTAGTCGGCGAACCCGACCAGCTCGTCGTCGACGAACAACTCGTAGCGGGACAGCTCGGGACGGTCACGGACCTCGGTGGGCACAGGCGCTCCTCCACGATTCGGGCCGCCAGTGTGCCGGAGCTCCGCCCGCGATCGGTCACGGGGCGGTGCGATCCGCGCGCTTCAGGCTGGCTTCAGGTTCATGGGTCACGGTGGACGGTTAGGCAGGCGCCGGGATCGGGGAGGTTCGGGATGCGTCTCAAGTTGGTGGTCGTGATCGCGCTGGTGTGCCTCGGATCGGGGGTCAGCGCCACCGCGGTGGGGGCCAAGACGTCTCCCCCGGCGCTGGTCTGTGGGCAGGTGATCACGACCAGCGTCGTGCTCCGCGCCGACCTGACCTGCGCCGGTGACGCCCTGATCGTCGGAGCCAGCAACGTGACGGTGGACCTGGGCCACCACCACCTCACCTCGACCGACGGCACCGGGTTCGGGGTCCGGTTGGCGGCAGTGGACCCGTCGGGTGCTTGCGCCGCTGGCGTGACCGTCAAGGGCGGCACCATCTCCGGGTTCCTCGGCGGGGTGGGCAACAACGGCTGCGGGCGCCGGTCCACCGACCCGCAGAACGGCCTGGTCTCGGGATCGACGTTGGTCGACAACACCTGGGGGGCCTACCTGTGGGGCGGACTCGACCTCGGCCTCAGCCACGCCACCGTCGAGGGCCCCAACGGGATCGGTCCGAGCACAGGCCCGGGTGGATCCAACGGCTCGTTCGCGCTCGACCACTCCCACATCACCGTCACCAGCCCGGGCGGCTACAGCGCGTTCATCTCGGGCGGCGTGCAAGGCACCATCGACTCGAGCCGCCTGGAGGGTGGGAGCATCCTCAACGGCGAGAACGCCCCCCTGTACATATCGAGCTCGAACGTGACCGGGGTGGCCATGCACTGCGGGGACACCGGCATGAGCATCTCGTCCAGCCACCTGATCGACAGCAGCGTCGACGGCGAGGCGTGCGGGTTCTCGTTCGACGATGACCGGTTCGCCGGGCCCGGCTCCGGTACTGGCATCCGATCCGGCGCTTCCAACTTCTCGATCTCGCTCACCAACAGCGTGTTCACCGGGTGGGGCACCGCGCTCGTAGTGGGTGTGCCGGCCACCATCACCGGCAACACCTTCCGCCAGAACGGCACCGGCGTCGCCGCTACCACCGTCTTTGGGAGCGGCACGGTGAGCGACAACCGGTTCGTGGACAACACGAGCACCGGCCTCCTGCTCACATCGGGCACCTGGCACGTGGGCTCGAACACCGCTCTGCGCAACGGAGGACTGGGCATCGACGCCGAGGGGACCGGCCTGACGGTGACCGACGACGGGAACAACGTGGCCCGCCAGAACCAGCCGCCCCAGTGCGTCGGGGTGGTCTGCCAACGCTGATCGAGCGATGAGGTCATCCCGCCGGCCACCGAGCCGTCCGTCTCCTGGTCACCAGGTCAGGTCGATCACCTCACGCATGGTCGACTCGAAGGCGGCGTCGTCGAGCTGGGCCCGGGTGGCCAGCACCATCTCGGCATCGGGACCGACCGGCACCCGCAGCGGCGTGTCGGGCTCCTCGATGGCGTCGGCGATGGCGGTGGCCACCAGCTCCGGCTCGGACCGGCCGACCGGCCCGGTGACCCGCTCGACCGTTCCCGACCACTGGTCCCACAGCCCCGAGTAGTCGACGTCACCCCGGTAGCTGGTGGTGGCCTTCATCCCCGGCGCGATGTATCCGGGCTCGATGATGACGGTGCGGATGCCGAAGTGCCCGAGCTCGTAGTGGAGCGTCTCGCTCAGGGCCTCCAGCGCGAACTTCGACGCCGAGTAGACGCCGCCGAGCGGGGTCGCCACCCGGCCCTCCACCGACGACACGTTGACGATGACGCCCGAGCCGCGTTGGCGCCACCCTTCGGCCAGCGCCTGGATGACGCGCAGCGGCCCGAGGGTGTTGGTCTCGAGCACGGCCCGGACCTGCTCGATCGGATAGGCCTCGAGCGGTCCCGACGCGCTCACCCCGGCGTTGTTGACCAGGGCATCGAGCTCGCCGGCCTGGGCCAGCGCCGCGTCCACGGAGGTTCCATCGGTCACGTCCAGGGCCAGGCGCTGCGTCGCCGGCACCTGGTCGAGGAGGCTGACATCGCGGGCGGTGGCCACCACCTGGTGGCCCCGGCGGGTGAGCTCGGCGGCGGTGGCCGCCCCGATGGCCCGGGCCGCTCCGGTGACGAGTACGCGCATGTGGCACGCTACGGCCGCTCGACCGCAGGTGCCCGGCCTAGGGTGGCGCGGTGCCCTACAGCTCCGACGACCTGACCTGGCTCCTGACCCAGTGGCAGGCGGCCGCGGCCGCCGGTGGTGAGTACCTCACCTGGCGGGGCCTGGCGGGCCGGTACCCGGGCAAGAGCGACCTGAAGTGGTTGTGGGGTCTCATCTCGGCCGCGGTGGACGAAGGGCTGCTGGCCCACGTGCCCGGCGAGGACGCCATGCCCGAGGCCGACGCCCGCATCAACTGGGACCGCTGGGAGCTCACCGACGCCGGGCGCGCCCGGCTCAGCCCCGCCGCACCCACCGGTTGATCCTCATCGGTTGAACGTCGCCGCCCCGGTGTGTCCACCGATCGGCGACGCCGTTCGGGACGGCATCGTGACGAGCACGTCGACCGGATGAAAGACGGGAGAACATGGCGAAACATCTTGTAACAACCGATAGGTACCGCTAGACTCAATCATATGTTCGAGACGGTGGAACTGGCGGAACGGTGTCGCAAAGCAGCCGGAGACGACCTGTCGTTCGCCTCCGATGCCGAGTTGTGCAACGCCGCGGTCGAGCTCGAAGCCGGCCTGGCCGCCCTCCAGGCCGCCCAACTCCACGTGCTGGCCGAGCTCGAGGTCCGCGAGGTGTGCGACCGCCAGTTCGGTCTGAGCACCGCCTCCTGGCTGGCCGGCCGCACCCACCTCCCCCGTGGTGTGGCCGGCGGCCGGGTGCGAGTGGCCACCAAGCTGCGACGGCACCTCGACCAGGTCGACCAGGCCATGTCCGACGGACGCGTCACCTTCGACCACGCCAAGGCGATGGCCGACTCGACCAACCCACGCATCGCCGATCGGGTGGCCGACCACCAGGACCAGTTCGTCGATCACGCCCAGCACGCGCCCTTCGCCATCTGGCGGCGCAGGCTGGCCGAGCTCTGCGAGCTGTGGGACCAGGACGGCGGCTACGACCCGGCCCGCGACCGGGACCGCAACCGACTCCACCTGAACCCGGTGGGCGACACCGTGGCCGTCTCGGGTGAGCTGGTGGGCGAAACGGCGCTGGTCGTCGGCCAGGCCATCGAGCGAGAGGCAGACCGGCTCTTCCACCGCTACCACCGCGACAACGAGCTGACACCCGACTGCGAGATGCCCTCACGGGCCACGCTGCGGGCCGAAGCCCTGGCCGACCTGTGCCGCCGCGCCCAGGGCACCGAGCCCGGCCAGTCCCCCACCACCGACATCACCCTGGTGGCCCGGCTCGACGAGCCCGACCCGATCGAATCCCGCGAACCCGGCGAGAGCGGCCTGCGCACCCCCGACGGCGCCCGCCTCGACCCGGCCCGCTACGCCCACCTGCTCTGCGACCCGGTGCTGCACCCCCTCCTGGTCGACCATCGTCAGGTGCCCCTGGCGCTGGGGCTGGCCGTGCGCCTGGCCACCCCCGGGCAACGCCGAGCGCTGGCCATCAGAGACGGTGGCTGCGTGTTCCCGGGCTGCGATCGACCACCCGGCTGGTGCGACGCCCACCACGTCCAACCCTGCGAACAGCTCGGCCCCACCGACCTGTTCAACCTGGCCCTGTTGTGCCGATACCACCACGGCATCAGCCACCGCCGCGGGTGGGCCATGGAACCCGGTACCGACGGCGACTTCCGCTGGACCACCCCGTCGGGCCTGGTCCTGCACAGCTAGATCGACGAGCGTCAGCCCGCGCGGATCCGGAGCGCCGCGCAACCCACGCCGGGTCACCTTCAGCCCGGTCAGGGTGCGGTCGGCGTGACGCATGCGCCACGCCAGCAGCCGCTGCGCGCAGTCAGCCACCACCGACGCGCACGTGGGGTCGCCGGCTCGATCGACCAACTGGTGCGGGTCCTCGACCAGGTCGAACAGCAGGGGCGCCAACCCGGCGAACTGCACGTACTTCCAGCGCGCCCCGCGCAGCACGTCCAGCGTGCAGGCCTGGCTGGACAGGCCGAAGAGCTGCTCAGGTCGCTGGTGCAGCGGATCGGAGAAGTCCCACTGCCAGTGCGCCTCGGTCCGCCAGTCCGCCACCCCCGCCTCGCCCGTGCTCACGAAGCCACCCAGCGAACGGCCGTCGCACTGTCGCGGCACCGGCAGATCCAGCCACGCCAACACGGTGGGCATCACGTCCACGTGCTCGGTGAACGCCTCGATCCGCCGCCCCTGCGCTTCGGGCGGCACTCGCGGGTCGGCCACGATGAGCGGCACGTGGTAGCTCTCGTCCCACCACCCCAACTTCTCCATCAACCAGTGAGCGCCCATCTGGTCGCCGTGGTCGGACGTGAGCACCACCAGGGTGTCCTCGGTCGCCCCTGATCCGTCCAGCCAGTCGAGGACCCGTCCCACGTGGTGATCGACCTCGGCCATCATCCCGTAGTACGTGGCCGTGATCTGGCGCAGCTCCTCGTCGTCGGGCGCGGCCACACCGGGCACGCGGCGGGCCATGTCCGACAACGGGTGCGACGGTTCCAGCTCGGGTGACGCGGCCCGCACCGGTGGAGCCACGTCCTGGGCCTGGTAGCGGTCGTGGTACGGCGCCACCACCCGGTAGGGCGGGTGCGGCCGCAGGTAGCTGAGGTGCGCGAACCAGGGCGTCGCCGCCGGACGTGCCTCGAGCCACCCCAGCAGCCCGTCGGTCAGGTAGGCGGTGTCGCTGTGCTCGGCCCGATACACCGGTGGGGCCCAGCTCGATCCGTGGTCGGCCGCCCCCGGAAAGGTCGGATCGGCGGCGAAGATCGACTGGGGATCGTCGGGTCGCTCGTAGCCCAGCTCCACCAGCCAGTCGATCCACGGCTGCAGCGTCTGGGCCCGGAAGTCGACCACCGATTCGAACCCGGGTAGCACCCCCTCGTAGCTGAACAGCCGCGGGTCGTCGGCCGCCACCCCCCGAGGGTCGACGCTCATGTCGGTGTAGCCGACCAGCACCGGGTCGTAGCCACCGGCGCGCACCTCCCGGGCCAGGTTGGTGAACCGGTCGTCGAGTGGCGTGCCGTTGGCCACCACCCGG
Source organism: uncultured Microthrixaceae bacterium (assembly GCA_963740985.1). Classification (GTDB taxonomy): domain Bacteria; phylum Actinomycetota; class Acidimicrobiia; order Acidimicrobiales; family Acidimicrobilacustridaceae; genus UBA4742. Next base: position 3,887,265 of record CAVUGJ010000002.1, on the reverse strand, counting down.
TTGGTCATCGAGTAGGTCCCCGTGTACAGACAGGCCCGGCTGGGCGCACAGGGTGCCGACTGGGCCCAGTGGTTGGCGAACAAGGTGCCGTCCGCGGCCAGGCGATCCAGGTTGGGCGTCTCCACCAACGGGTGTCCCAGGGCCGACAGGCAGTCACCGCGCCACTGGTCGACGGTGATGAACAGCACATTGCCGGGCATCGATCCCGGACTCAGACGAGGTGGGCGGCGCCGACGCGCACACGGACGCTGAAGGTGGCGGGGGCGGCCAGCGGATCGCCGACCGTGGCCCGCAGTCTGGTGGTGGCCGAGGTCGTCCCGGCGGTGGCCGGTCCCGAGGTGGCCCGACCGTCCGATCCGGTCAGCGCGGTCACCGTCTCACATCCGCAACTGGTGAGGGTGATCCCCGGCCCGGAGCTGACCGCGAACACGACCGGGACACCGGCCAGGGGCTCGCCCAGGGTGTCGGTCACCGTGGCCAGCAACGGCGCCAGCGTGCCCGTCGGCGCCACCGTGCGCGACCCGGGGGCGTCGGCGGTGATCCGCAGCGCCACTGGGACCTGGGCGCTGGCCCCGACCACCGTCGGCGTCGGGATCGTCCGGGTGGACAACGTCCAGTTGGCGTCCAGACCGTGGACCACCACCTGGTTCACGCTCACCGACGGCGCGGCCGCGGCCGGGAACGCCCGCAGACGCACACCGGTGATGGTTCGCGACGACCAGTCCGCGGGCATCTTGACCACGGTGCGGAGCACGCCGGTGCCCACCAGCGGGTAGCCGCTGCCCAGATCGCTCTGGTACCACGTGCTCGATCCGGCCAACTGGAGGTCGACTGCCATGGACGTCACCCCCGACCCGGTGGTGTCCAACTGCACGTAGGCGTACTGGCGGGCGTCGCCGACCTGCGGCGAGGCCGGATCGGCGCTCAGGTCGGTGTACCAGCGATCCATCTCCTGGCCCATCACCTGATAGGTCCAGGGGTTGGCGTCCATGACCGTCTCGCGGGGCTGACCAGCACTGGGCGAGGCCACCGGGGCCTGCTGGAAGCGGAACCCGGTGGTCCCCTGATCGGAGAAGTCGTTGTTGCCTGTGGCGTCGCGCAGGATGGCGTGGTGGCCCCAGTAGGACCCGGTGAAGGCCACGTCGGTCTCGCTGGCCGCCCCTTCGGTGTCCGGGTAGTCGGGCGGCACGCCGCCCCACAGGTAGCTGGCGTCGCTCACCGAGCCGTCGGGCGCCACCGTGAAGGAGATGGCGTTCTCGATGTCGGTCAGCCGACCCCACGAACCCAGCTCCAGCCAGGGCACGAATCCGGTGCCCGCGTCCTCGTGGGACCACACCACCGTGTAGCTCAGCCGCACCGAACCGCCGGCCAGCGGCGTCGACCCGGCATAGTCGATCAGCGGGGTGTCGTGCAGGGCCGACGTCGACCGGCCGTACATGACCGGGGCGTAGGCGTAGGCCAGATAGGACGGGTTGTCGGGCGGGATGATCCGGAGACCGGCCGAGCGCACCTCCACGTGCAGGGCGTGTCCGTCCATGTCCGAGAGGCCGGCGTCGGGCGTGACGGTGACCGTGTGCACGCCCTCGGTGAGCGGACCGGTGAAGCCGGCGTAGACGAACGCGGTGGCGCCGCGGAACAGGACGAGCTGTTGGCTCGGTCCCCCGTCGATGCTCACATCCACCACTGCGACCCGCGGCCTCGACAACGCCCACGACGTGCCGGGGGCATCCAGGGCCAGCTGGACCAGTCCCTCGCCGGTGACCGGCGGAGGGGGTGGCGGCGTCCCGAACCCGTTCGTGGGCGCACCCAACGGGATGAAGGCCAGCGACTGGCCGTCCCACGGCCCGGTCGGCACGGGCACCGTGGAGTCGCTCACCGCGCCCGCGTCGAGCTGCAAGGTGACCGGCTTCGATCGGGTGGCGACCGGTGCCTTGGCCGCGGCGGGGCGAGCGCCGGCGACCCGAGCCGGCGAGGCGACCGACCAGTCGGCCGGTACCGAGCAGGATCCGGCCGCGGCGCAGGCCGCCGAGGAGAAGGTCAGGTTCGCCAGCTGGACCGAGGGCCCGCCGGCCAGGGCGAACAGGGCCACGAAGCAGCCGTCGATCCGGCAGTCGTCGGTGCCCGCGGCGGTGGCGACCACCGCTTCGACCTTCAGCGTGCCGGCCACCACCCCGGCGGCATCGGAGAACAGCACCGTGTCTCGCTGCTCCTCGCAGCCGTCGTCCGGGTTGACCTCGGGGGGCAACTGACCGCTGAAGATCTTCAGAGCCACCGGATCGCACTCGGCGAACACGAAGGTGGACCCTGGCGTCGTGCCCGTGCTCACCACCGACAACGCCTGGCCGTCCACCAGACCGGTTGACGGCGTCACCGTCAACGTCGGCCCCGCCACCGCCGGCGTGCTGGCGCCCGGCGTGGCCACGGGCGCGGTCGTCGCCGGTGGCGTGGCCCCGGCCGTCGGCGCCCCCAGCGCCGCGCCCAGGGCCAGGGCCAGCAAGCCCACCAACACCGACACGATCCCCACCCGGCCGTTACGCAGCCGGCCTCTCCCCCGATGCCAAGACATGCGCCGACGTTAGCGGCGACCCCTCACCGCCGGCTCACCGGGGGATCACGGCTTCCTAACCACGTGCCGCGAGCATCGGCCCATGATGAAGCGCTCCCGTCCGACCTCGGTCGCCGTGCTGGGCCTCATCCTGATGGTGGTCGTGGCCCTCGTGGCCTCGGGCTGCGGGCTGGGTGCTCGGCGCGGTACCCCCAGCCCCCCCGCCACGGCCGGCTCCGACGGCGTCATCACCCTCCCGGTGGGTTCGTCCACCCAGCACCTGACGGTGGGCGGGCGATCGCGGTCGTTCCGCGTGTACCGGCCGGCCTCGCTTCCCGGCCAGGGGTCGGTGCCGTTGGTGGTCATGATCCATGGCGGCTACGGGAGCGCCGACAACGCCGAGGACGACTACGGCTGGGACCCCCAGGCCGACGCCGACCGGTTCGTGGTGGCCTATCCCGACGGGGTGGGCCACGCCTGGAACGTGGGGGGCGGTTGTTGTGGCACCCCGGGGCGCGACCACATCGACGATGTGGCCTTCATCACCCAGATGGTGGCGACCATCGGCCACGAGCTCCCGATCGACCCGGCCCGGATCTACGCCACCGGCATCTCCAACGGCGGGCTCATGGACTACCGGCTGGCCTGCGACACCAACGTGTTCGCGGCCATCGGTCCTGACTCGGCCACCCTCATGGGCACCTGCCCGGCGCCGGCGGCGGTGTCGGTCATCCACGTGCACGGTCTGTCCGACGACCGGATCCCCTTCAACGGGGGCAAGGGCACGGGCTTCGCCACGGTGGTGGACGGCCCCCCGGTGCCCACGGTGGTGGCCATGTTGCGCTCGATCGACCGCTGCGCCGCCCCGACGACCACCACCGCCGGGGTGGTCACGACCTCGGTGGCCACCTGTCCGGCCGGCCGGTCGGTCGAGCTCATCACCATCACCGGTGCCGGCCACCAGTGGCCGGGTGGGAAGCCACCGCGGCCCCTCATCGCCCGGATCATGGAGCTGGACCAGCCCTCCCACGCCCTGGATGCCACCCAGACCATCTGGGCCTTCTTCCAGGCCCACCCCAAGGCCTGACCCGGCCGTGCGGCTGGGCTCAGCTCCCCCAGCCGGGGGGCGTGGCGCCGGCGTCGTCGGTGCTGGCCTGGTCCCCACCGGCGGGCGGAGGAGGGGGCGTCACATCGGCGAACTTGTCCTTGAGGTCCTCGACGGTCTTGTCGTCGATGTGGTGGCGGTTGACACTCACCGGCTTGTACGCCTCGAAGGCCCGGGCCATCTGGTCGGCGTCGCCGGTGGCGCCGATGAGCACCAGCATCGAGGAGTTGGGCGTGAGCTCGGCCTTGACCGACTCGATCATCTGATCGTCCAGGCCGGCGTCCTTCATGGCCTTGCCGATGAGGCCGCCGATGGCCCCGCCACCCAACCACCCGGCCAGGAACCAGGCCGGCGGGAACCAGAAGAACAGCAGCAGACCGACCAGGCCGCCCAACCAGGCACCGGCGGCCACCGATCCATGCGGGCTGTGGGTGGCGATGCGGCCGCCCTTGTGCTTCTCGACGATGGCCACATCGTCGATCCAGGCGTAGTGCAGCTCCTCGAGGGCCCGCACGGCCGACATGGCGGCCTGGGCACCGTGGACCTCGTCGAACTTGAGGGTGATGAGATCAGCCATGAGATCGCTCCCGGGGGTTGGGCCGTGGGTCGGGCGACACGCTAGCGGCACCGTCGGGAGCACTCGTCGGCTCCGGGTCGCGGCTCACGACCGCCGCCTCGAAGGCGACCGGGGCTCCGAAGGCGGCGCGGCGGGCGGCGCGGCGCAGGGCGGCCAGCACTGGCGCACCGGCCACCAGCACCAGCACCGCGTTGGTGAGGGCCCGAACCAGATCCCAACCCATGGCCGTGGCCAGGTGGTAGGCCACGAACCGGTGCAGGTTCTCCCCCACCGGGGCACCGGGGATGGGGCCGAGCTGGGTGCCAGCGGACAGGTAGGGCCAGAACCAGAGGTCGAGCAGCAGGCCGTAGGCCAGGCCGGCCACGAAGCCGTATCCGGCCAGCAGGGCCAGCTCACGGCGGCCCCGAGCCGGCGGGAGACAGCCGGCGAAGAAGCCCACCCACCCCGCGCCGAACATCTGGAAGGGCAGCCACGGTCCGACCCCACCGGTGATCAGGGCGGAGGCGAACAGGGTGAGGGCGCCCAACACGAACCCGAACCCACGGCCCAGCACCCGACCGGCCGGGATCAGCAGGAAGAACACGGGCTCGAAGCCCGACACCCCGCCGGGCAGGCGCAGGGCGCATCCGCACGCGGCCAGCACCCCGAGCACGGCCACGCTCTTGGCGTCGAGGGTCCCGTCGGCCAACTCGGCCAGCACGATGGCCAACAGCAGGGGCAGCAGCGCCACGAAGACCCAGGGCGCATCGACCGAATGAGCCAGGTTCGAGTTGCCGCGCACCAGCCCGGCGCCCCGGCTGTCGGCCACCAGCGGCCAGGTGAAGGCCACCAGGCACAGCAGGGAGGCCGCGGCCAACAGCAGGGCGGTGCGACGACGCAGCCCGAAGGCCACCGCAGCGGTGCTCATGGTCGGGCCGCCAGCTCGCCGTCGGCTCGCCGGTGCAGCGCCTGGTCCACCTCGGCCACCGTCATCCACGCCGCCGGAGCCAACACCTTGGCCACCTGGGGGGCGAACACCGGCGAGTGGGCCACCACTTGGCGGGCCGGACCGTCGGCCACCACCTCGCCCTCGGCCAGCACCACCACCCGCCGGGCCACGCGCACCACCACCTCGACGTCGTGGCTGGCCAGCACCACCAGGTGACCGGCCTCGGCCAGCTCGCCGATCAACCCGACCAGGTGGTCCTTGGCCTGGTAGTCGAGACCCCGGGTGGGTTCGTCGAGCACCACCACCGGCGGGGCCGGGGCCAGCACCAGGGCCAGGGCCAGGGCCAGGCGCTGGCCCTCGGACAGATCGCGGGGGTGGGTGGCGTCGTCGACGCCGGTGGTCAGGCGATCGAGGGTGACTCGGGTGGTGCCCGTCGCCAGTTCGGCGTCGTGATCGTTGTCGTGGCATTCGGCCCCCACCGAGGTGCCGTTGAGCAGCAGCATCGGGTCCTGGGGCACCAGTCCCACCCGTCGGATGGCCTGGCGGGGGGCGAGGTCGGACGGGTTGGCGCCGTCTACGGTCACCGTGCCCACCTGCGGGGCGCGCAGGCCGGCCACGTGGGCCAGCAGGGTGGACTTGCCCGAGCCGTTGCGGCCCATGACCGCCACCACCTGGCCGGCACCCAGTTCGAGTTCGACGCCGCGCAGGGCCACCACCGAGCCGTAGGCGGCATGCAGCCCCCGGATCACCACCGACGGATCGCCAGGCGTCGTGGCGCCGTCCCTCTCCGGCGGCTCGGGCGGCTCGACGCCGGCCAGCTGGCGACGGAGCGGCTCGGCCAACCGGCGTGCGTCGCGGATCGACAGAGGTAGCGGTGACCATCGGGCCAATCGACCCAGCTCGACCACCGGCGGGGCCACGGGCGAGTGCACCATGATCTCGGCCGGCGCACCCAGCTCGACCGGCGCCCCGCCGCCGGGCAACAGGAGGATCTGATCGGCGTACTGCACCACTCGCTCCAGGCGATGCTCGGCGATCATCACGGTGACGCCCAGGTCGTGCACCAGCCGGGTCAGCGCGGCCAGCACGTCCTCGGCCGCGGCCGGATCGAGCGCCGAGGTGGGTTCGTCCAGCACCAGGACCCGGGGGGCGGCGGTCATGGCCGCACCGATGGCCACCCGCTGCTGCTGACCGCCCGACAGGGCCCGCAGCGGCCGCTGGCGCAGCGGGTGGAGCCCCAGCAGGTCGAGAGCGTCCTCCACCCGACGACGCATCACGTCGGGGGCCACCCCCAGGTTGCCCATGGCATAGGCCAGCTCCTCTTCCACCGTGTCGGTCACGAAGCCGGCCGCCGGATCCTGGCCCACCATCCCGACCACGTCGGCCAGCTCGCGGGGCGGATGGTCGGCGGTGGACCGACCGGCCACGGTGACCGTGCCGGTGAGCAGCCCGCCGGTGAAGCGCGGCACCAGACCGTTGACGGCCTGCAACAGGGTGGTCTTGCCCGAGCCGGTGCGGCCCACCACCAGGCACAGCTCGCCCTCGGCCACCTCCAGGTCGACCCCGGCCAGGGCGGGTGCGGCCGCGTCGGGATAGGTGAACCCCACCCGGTCGAAGCGGATCACGGGGTCGGGCCCGCCGAGACGGGGCGGGGCGCAGCCACCGCGGGCACCAGCGCCACCAGGATCCCGGCCACGGCCAGCACCGGGATGCCCGGCCAGGCCAACGGCGAGGTGGCGGGGTTCAAGGCGGCCGCGCCGCCCGGCAACCGCGCCGCCACCATGGTGGCGCCGGCTGCCACCACCCCCGAGGCGCTCACGATCCATTCCGGCAGGCGCCAGGGATCGGGACGGTACCGGGTGCGCACCGACCGGCGGCCGGCGGCGAACAGGCCCACGGCCAGGGCTCCCGCCCCCAATCCGACCAGGGGCAGGCCCAGGGCACCGGGTGCGCCGGCGTCGGCCAGTCCGTACAGGCCCAACGCCACCACCAACAGGCCGACCAGGGTGGCGGCCGTGCCCAGTCGCCGGGCGCGCCCCGAGGCCTGCTCCCGGCGCCCGTAGCCCCGCGAGTCCATGGATGCGGCCAGGGCCACCGCCCGCTCCAGACCGCCTTCGAGCACGGGCAGGGCCAACCCGCGGACCGCCGCCGCCCCACGAACCGGGCGGCCGCGCAGGCGCCGGGACTCGCGCAGCCGTCCCAGCTCGATCACCGCCTCGGGGGCGAAGGTGAGCGCCACCGTCACGGCCACGCCGGCTTCGTACAGGGCGGCGGGCAGCGCCTGGAGCATGCGGTAGGGACTGCTCAGGCTGTTCACGGCGCCGAAGCAGATCAGCACCACCGCCAGCTGCAGGCCCCGCTGGAACGCGTCCACCAGCGCCTCCACCGTGACCTGCCCCCCGATGCTCACGCCGGCGGCCCACGACGGCAGCCCGACCGACGGCAGGGTGAACACCACCGTTCCGGGCAGGCGGTCACCGATGAGGATCTGCTGGACCAGGCGGAACACCACCACGGCCACCGCCATCCACACGAAGAACCGGAACGACCGGGCCCAGGGGGCGTCGGACCGGCGGGCTGACACGACCAACGCCACCACCGCGATGATCAGGCCCAGCACCACCACATTGGTGGTGCGCATGGCGGCCAGGGCCAGCCCGCCCGCCCACAGCCACCACGCGCCGGGGTGCAGGCTGCGCCAGGCCGCGGGGTGGCGGTGGCGTCCCAGGAACCGGGGGGTGGCCCCCTCGGCGCGCGCCGTGGCCTCGACCGGCGCCTGGCTGACCTGGGTCACGCGGCTCACCTGGCTCATGTCGCGTTCCGACGGCGGCGGATCAGCACCGAGACCACCACCAGCCCCACGATGACCAGGGCCACCAGGATGGGGCCCACGGGCGATCCTCGGCCCGACCGGGCCACGATCTCACCGTGGCTGGGCAGCGCCTGGGACCGGTGCGAGGCAGCCTCCCCGCTGGCCGCCGAGGTGGTGGCCGTCGTCGCCGCGGTGGTGGAGCTGGACCCGGGCGCGGACCCGGACCCGGAGCCAGCCGACGCCAGGCTCGACGAGGTGGCACTGGAGGCCGCGGCCGGGTGTCCCAGCTCGGTGGTCGCCGTGGGGGCGTGGGCGGTGGTCGGGCTCGGACCGGGAGCGGCCGTGGTGGGCGTAGCGCCCGGGCACGGACCCGACGCCGAGAAGCCAGGCGGACCCTCGGCCGCCGAGTCCTGCCCCTGCACGAAGTGCCACCCCTCGACGCCGCCGGCCGGCGGTCGATACGAGCTGGCCCCCACGTTCGAGTAGGTCCAGCCCGACCCCCCGTGCCAGTAGCTCCAGTACTGGTAGCCGTTGGCCGTGTCGGTGCCACAGCCCGAGGCCGGATAGCCGTCCAGCGCGCAGATGAGTCCGCCGGGGCCGTAGCGGATGGACACCCCGGCGGCGTGCAGCACGGTGTCGCCGTAGGCGCCGGCGCTCAGGGGAACGCACGCGGTCTGGACCTGGGGCGTGGGTGCGCCCGCCACACTCGTCACCGTGCCGAAGTCGATGACCAGGCCCACGTGGGGGGTGTCGGCACCCGCGCATCCCCCGCCGGCCAGGGCCCGCACCGACGCCGAGCCGGCCAGCACCGAGACGGCCAGCACGGCCACGCACGCGAGCAGGCCACCAACGGCAGGTCGTAGGGGGGAAACGGACACAGGCAGGCCTCGGGACGACAGCGGGTCGCCGACGGCCGGGGCCCGGAGCGCCTCGAGGGCTTCAGCCGGGGATCGATCACACGTGATGGCGGAACGGTCCCGAGCTCCAGGTCCGTAGTCCGACGACGGAGACATGGAGCAGTTCGCGTCGAGATGGGTAGTCCGGCTCGCGGGGCCGAATCTCGGTCCCACCTACGGTTGCGGGTCAGCGCCGGCATCTGACCGGCTTCCCCCACCTCGATGCGTCTGTTCTGGCCAGAGCAGACCACAGCCCCCGCCGCGTCGTCAACCGCCGTCGGAGGGGCTCGGCTACCCTCCGCCAACCGATGGCCACCGCCCCTTCGCCCTCCGTTGCTCGGCCCGCCCTGGCCCGGCTACCCGGCGCGCCGCCCATGCTGGTGTGGCGGCTCGATCCGCCACGAGTGGTGCTCTCGTCGGCCCCGGTGGGCGGCGGACTGGGCCCGAGGTCGTGGATCCTCAACGCCCAGGTGGCGCCCGGCTACGCCCGCACCGATCTGGCCGCCCACGCCCGTGAGCTGGCCGACCACGCCGGACTGGACCCCGAGGCCGGGGTGGTGCTGTTCACCGCGGCCGACGTGGAGGACCTGTGCTCCCTCGACGACGGCGGAGTGCAGGCCGACGTCACGGTGGGGGTGCGCCTGCCGGTGTGGGCGGCCGCGCCCGACGAACCGGCCGGGTCGGCGCCGCCGGGAACGGGCACCATCAACGTGGTGGTGTTCCTGCCCGTCTGCCTGGACGACGCCGCGCTGGTCAACGCCGTGGCCACCGCCACCGAGGCCAAGACCCAGGCCCTGCTCGAGTGCGGGGTGGCGGGCACGGGCACCGCCACCGACGCCGTGTGCCTGGTGAACGGATCCGACCGATCGACCTCCGTCGCCTTCGGCGGTCCGCGATCGGAGTGGGGCGCCCGGCTGGCCCGAGCTGTCCACGGCGCGGTGGCGGCGGGGACCCGGGCCAGCCTGGCTCGGATGGCCCGAGCGTCGGACCGGGGCCACACATGATCACCCTGGTCCTCGGCGGGGCGCGATCGGGCAAGTCGGCGGTGGCCGAGCGGCTGGCCCTGCGCCTGGTCCGACCTGACGGCGGACCGGTGCTGTACCTCGCCACCGCCACCCTCGATCCGGCCGACCCGGACCTGGCGGCGCGGGTCGAGGCCCACCGAGTCCGGAGGGGAGACCGGTTCACCACGGTGGAGGCCGGATCGGACCTGGCCGGTGCCCTGCGCCAGGCGGGCGACCGACCCGTGCTGGTCGATGCCCTGGGCACCTGGCTGGCGGGCACGATCCGGGCCTGGGACGACGACGCCCCGGCCATCGCCGAGGCCGGGGGGGCCGAGCTGGCCACCGAGCTGGTCGGGCGTGGGGCGCCGACCATCGTGGTCTCCGACGAGGTGGGCCTCGGGGTGCACCCCTCGTCGGAGGTGGGCCGACGGTTCCGCGACGCCCTCGGGCTGGTCAACCAGCAGGTGGCTGGGGTGGCCGACGAGGTGATCCTGGTGGTAGCCGGTCGGGCCCTGCGCCTCGACCCCCTCGAGCCCGACCGGCTCGAGGTTGCGGACCAGCCGTGAGGCGGGCGCTGGGCTTCCTCACCGTGTTCGGCGGGGCCTCCACCCCGTCTGGGATCACGCTGGCCTGGTTCCCGCTGGCCGGCGCGCTCATCGGCGGCGTCCTCGGCGCCCTGTGGTGGGGTGCGTCGAGGTTGTGGTTCCCCGTGGTGGCCGCGGCGGTGGTGGTGGCCGCCGATGCCGCTCTCACGGGGATGCTGCACCTCGACGGCCTGGCCGACTCGGCCGACGGACTGCTGGCCCCCATGGACCGCTCCCGCCGCCTGACGGTGATGGCCGACCCGCACGTGGGCGCCTTCGGCGTGGTCACCGTGGTGGCGGCGCTGATCCTGCGGGTGGCCACCCTCGCCTCGATCACGGCCGCGCCCCTGCTGCTGGCCGGCGTGTGGTGCGCCTCGCGCACGGCCATGGCCGTCATCGCCTGGACCCAGCCCTACGCCCGTCCCGGAGGCCTGGCCCACGCCTTCGTCGGCGATGACCGCTCCCCGGGCCGGGGCCCGGTGGCCGCGGTCGGGATCGGGGGCGCGGTGGCGGCCATGGGACTGGCCGTGGTGGGCGGCGGCGAGCTGACCCACCGATGGCTGGGAGCGGTGGCGGTGATGGTGGGCCTCGGCGTGGCCGCCGGGGTGGCAGGGCTGGCTCGGCGTCGCCTGGGCGGGTTCACCGGTGACGTGCTGGGCGCGGCTGGCGTGGCCGGTGAGACGGCCGCCCTGCTCGTGCTGGCCGTGCGGCGATGACGGCCAGACGCAGGACCCCGCGCCCGCTGGGGGCGGCACTGGGGGTGCTGATCGACGCCCGCTGGGGTGAGCCGCCCATCGACCCTCATCCGGTGGCCGTGTTCGGATCGGCCATGGCCACGGTGGAGCGCCACACCTACGACGGTTCCCGCCCGGCCGGGATGGTGCACACCGCCATCGGCATCGGCCTGGGGGCCGGCGCCGGGCTGGCCGCCGACGCACTGGTCGGGCCCGAGCTGGCCACGGTGGGTGCCACCGCGCTGGCCGTCGCCGGTCGGGGACTGGCCGACGCGGCCGAGCGGGTGGCCGACCTCATCGAGGGGGGCGACCTCGATCGGGCCCGCCTGGCCATCCGGGCCCTGGTCGGTCGGGACGCCTCGCAGCTCGACCAGGCCGACCTGGCCCGGGCCGTGGTGGAGTCGGTGGCCGAGAACACGGTGGACGCGGTGGTGGCGCCGGCGTGCTGGGCGGCCTGCCTGGGTGCACCCGGGGTCCTGGGCTACCGGGCGGCCAACACCCTCGACGCCATGGTCGGACATCGGTCTCCGCGCTACCAGGACTTCGGGTGGGCCAGCGCCCGGCTCGACGACGTGGCCAACTGGGTCCCGGCCCGGCTGACGGCGGGGTTGGTGGCCGCGGTGCGCCCCGACTCGGCCCGCGACGTGGTCCGTGCCGTGCGCGGCGACGCCCCCGCCCACCCGTCGCCCAACAGCGGGGTGGCCGAAGCGGCCTTCGCCGCCGCCCTGGGTGTGCGCCTGGGTGGCCCCAGCCGCTACGGCGATCGGATCGAGGTCCGTCCCGATCTGGGCCACGGCCCGCCTCCCACCGTCGACGACATCCGCCGCGCCGTGCTGCTCAGCGGGGACGTCACCCTGGCCCTCAGCGGCGCCCTGGCCGCCCTCGGATCGTGGCGGGCCCGGCGGGTGCTGCGCCGAGCCCGGAGCCGGCGGTGACCGGCGCGCTGCCCGAACCCGGCGCCCACGGCGACGACGCCGGGCGGGTGGCAGCCGCGCTCGGGATCGAGCGGGTCGACCTGTTGGACCTGTCGGTCAGCCTCAACCCGTTCGCGCCCGATGTCGGGGTCCGGCTCGCCGGACACCTCGAGGCGGTGCGGAGCTACCCCGATCCCGGCCCGGTCACCAACGCGCTGGCCGGCCGGATGGGCGTCGACCCGGATCGCCTCCTGATGACCAACGGGGGGTCCGAGGCCATCGCCCTGGTGGCCGCCCACCTGGGGTCAGGCCACATCGAGGACCCGGAGTTCGGCCTGTATCGCCGCCACCTGGCCGACGTCGGACCGGGTCGCCCGCGATGGCGGTCCAATCCCCGCAACCCCACGGGTCTGCTGGCCTCACCCGACGAGGAGGCGGTGGTGTGGGATGAGGCCTTCTACCCACTGGCCACCGGCGCCTGGACCCGGGGCGACGCCGAGCGAGGGTCGTGGGTGGTGGGCTCGCTGACCAAGGTGCTGGCCTGTCCGGGACTCCGCCTGGGCTACCTCATCGGCCCCGATCCCGAGTCGGTGGCGCGATTGGCCCGGGCCCAACCCGAGTGGTCGGTCAACAGCCTGGCCGCGGCCGTGCTGCCCGAGCTGCTCGACACCGTGGACCTGCCCGGCTGGGCGGCCCGCATCGCCCACGAGCGGGAACGCCTGGCGGCCACCCTGGCCCAGTTCGGCTGGACGGCACCGCACGCCGACGCCAACTGGGTCCTGGTCCACGCCCCCGGTCTGCGCCGGGCATTGATCGACCAGCGCGTGCTGGTGCGGGATTGCGCCAGCTTCGGTTTAGCGGGCATGGTGCGCATCGCCGTACCCCATCCCGACCACCACGATCGCCTCAAGTCCGCGTTGGCCGCGGCCGAAGCAGTGGCACGGTCCCAGGCCGGGCCGCCCGCACCCACCACCACCGCTCCCCCGGCAACCCCACTGGAGATTGACGCCTCGTGATCCTGCAGCCCCTGCTCGACGCCGTGCTGGTCGACGTCGGCGGCACCCTGGTGGACGAGGCCCCGGCCGCCACCCCCGTGTCCGACCTGGAGGCCCAGCTGCGGCCCCGGGTTCTCGAGGACCTGGCCGCGATCGCCGCTCAGGTGCCGGTCGGCGCCGTGACCAACACCGCCACCATGACCGCCCCCCAGGTACGGGCTCTGCTCGAGCCGAGCGGGGTGAGCGGGTGGCTCGAGGTGGTGGTCACGTCGGTGGACGTGGGCCAGCGAAAGCCCGATCCCCTGCCCCTTCAGGTGGCCATGGAGCGCCTGGGCCTTTCCGATCCGCGCCGGGTGCTGTTCGTGGGCGACCAGCCCAGCGATGCCGACGCGGCCGAGGCCGCGGGAATGGCCTATGTCGACGTGGCCGGGGCCACGGTGGGCGAGGCCATCGAGACCTGGGTCGAGCAGATGGCCGGTGGGCGCTTCGAGTCGGCCCGAGCCGCCATCCGCCCGGTGGACAGCGAGGCCATGGCCGAGGCCACCGCCCACCAGGACCGCCTGACCAAGCCGCCCGGGGCCCTGGGCCGGTTGGAGTCGGCCAGCATCAAGTTGGCCGGGATCGCCGGCACCTCGCCGCCTCCGGTGCCCCAACCGGCGGTGGTGGCCATCTTCGCCGCCGACCATGGCGTGCTGGCCGCCGGCGTGTCGGCCTGGCCCCAGGAGGTCACGGCCCAGATGGTGGCCAACTTCGAGGCCGGCGGTGCTGCCATCAACGTGCTGGCCCGCCAGGTCGGCGCCGACGTGGTCGTGGTGGACGTGGGCGTGGCCACCCCGCTGGAGGTCACCCCGGTGGAAGCTCGGACCGGCGCCACCGACCGTCCCGGCGTGCGCCGCCGCAAGGTGGCCCAGGGCACCGCTGATCTGTCCCAGGGCCCGGCCATGACCCGCACCGAGGCGCTCCTGGCCCTCGACGTGGGGGTGGAGACGGCCGAGCGGGCCGTGGCCGACGGCGCCCGGTGCCTGATCACCGGCGACATGGGCATCGGCAACACCACCGCCTCGGCTGCGCTCATCGCCGCCTTCACCGGGCGAGCCGGCGCCGAGGTCACGGGCCGGGGCGCGGGCGCCGACGACGTCGTGCTGGCCCGCAAGATCGAGGTGGTCGAAGCCGCCGTCGAGCGCCTGCCGGCCACCGCCGGCCCGCTGGCCCGGTTGGCCGAGGTCGGCGGCCTGGAGATCGCCGCCCTGGCCGGCTTCCTCATCGGGGGTGCGGCCGCCGGTGTGCCCGTCATCGTGGACGGGGTGATCGCCACTGCCGCGGCCGTGGTGGCCGTGGCCCTGTCACCCGATACCCGCTGCCGGTTGGTGGCCGGCCACCGCTCGGTCGAGCCCGGCGCGTCGGTGGCCCTGGCCCACCTGGAGCTCGAACCGCTACTCGACCTGGACCTGCGCCTGGGTGAGGGCACGGGCGCGGTGCTGGCCCTGCCCCTGCTCCAGGCGTCGGCTCACCTGCTGGCCGAGATGGCCACGTTCGACAGCGCCGGGGTGAGCGACAAAGAGCAGGGTTGACCCGGCCTGGGTTTCTGACGATGCGTCAGGAACGCGCTACGTTCGCTCCATGAAGCTCGGGCTGATGTGGGGGTACTGGGGCGCCGGCCCGCCGCCGGACATGATCGGCGTGACCCAGGAGGCCGAACGCCTGGGCTACGACTCGGTGTGGACGGCCGAGGCCTGGGGGTCCGACGCCTTCACCCCCCTGGGCTGGCTGGCCGGGCACACCTCCACCATCAAGCTGGGCACCGGCGTGGTGCAGCTGGCCGGGCGGACGCCCACGGCCACAGCCATGGCCGCCCTGACCCTCGACCACCTCTCCCAGGGGCGCTTCATGCTGGGCCTGGGCGTGTCAGGTCCCCAGGTGGTGGAGGGCTGGTACGGACGCCCGTCGGACAAGCCGCTGGCCCGCACCCGTGAGTACGTGGAGATCATCCGCCGGGTGCTGCGCCGCGACGAGCCGCTCGACTTCCAGGGCGAGTTCTACCAGCACCCCTACCACGGCCCCGGGTCGGTGGGGCTGGGCAAGCCGCTGCGGGCCATCACCCATCCCCTGCGGACCGATCTGCCCATCTACCTGGGCGCCGAGGGCCCCAAGAACGTGGCCATGGCCGCCGAGATCGCCGACGGCTGGCTCCCCCTCTACTACTCACCCCACCACCCCGACGTGTACGCCGACTCGCTGGCCGGGGCCAAGCCCGGGTTCGACATCGTGGCCGGCCTGCAGGTCAACATCAACGACGACCTGGAGGCGGCGCTGGCCCCGGTCAAGATGATGCTGGGCTTCTACATCGGCGGGATGGGGGCCAAGGGGCAGAACTACCACACCAAGCTGATGAGCCGGTTCGGCTACGAGGCCGAGGCGGTGAAGATCCAGGACCTCTTCTTCGAGGGCAAGCGCGACGAGGCGGTGGCCATGGTGCCCGACGACTTCGCCGATGCCATCTCCCTGTGCGGGCCATCCGAGCGCATCCGCGACCGGGTGGCGGCCTGGGAGGAGAGCCCCGTGTCGACGCTGCTGGTGTACTCGCCCGGTGGTCCCGAGGCGCTGCGCACCCTGGCCGAACTGCTGATGTAGGAGACGCCCTGATGGAGAGACACCTGTGAGCCCGGACCATCCCACCCGCCCCGACATCGACCTGCTCGACGGGCACTTCTACGGCAACGACCCCCACCCGCAGTTCACCTGGATGCGAGCCAACGCCCCGGTGTACTTCGACCAGGCCAACGGCATCTGGGGGATCACCCGATACGGCGACCTCAAGGCCGTGGCCGCGGACCCCTCCACCTTCTCCAACGCCCAGGGCATCCGGCCCGACAACGGCCCGCTGCCCATGATGATCGACATGGACGACCCCGATCACCTGCGTCGGCGCAAGCTGGTGAACAAGGGCTTCACCCCCCGGCGGGTCCGCGAGAGCGAGGATCGCATCCGCCTGGTGTGCGACTCGATCCTCGACGCCGTGTGCGAGACGGGCTCCTGCGACCTGGTGCGCGACGTGGCCGCGCCCCTACCCATGATCATGATCGGCGACGCCCTGGGCGTTGCCCCCGAGGACCGGGCCGACCTGCTGCGCTGGAGCGAGGACATGGTCGGCGGCCTGTCGGGGGTGTCGTCGAGCGAAGAGGCCATGATCCGGGCGGCCAACGCCTTCAGCGAGTACGAGGCCTACAGCGGCCGGGTGATCGCCCAGCGGCGCGGCTGCCCCGGGACCGATGACCTGATGGGCATCCTGGTCGACGCCGAGGTGGACGGCGACCGACTCGACGACGCCGAGCTCAACATGGAGTCGCTGCTCATCCTCATCGGGGGCGACGAGACCACCCGCCACGTCATCTCCG
The DNA here is from genome assembly GCA_963740985.1 of uncultured Microthrixaceae bacterium. Classification (GTDB taxonomy): domain Bacteria; phylum Actinomycetota; class Acidimicrobiia; order Acidimicrobiales; family Acidimicrobilacustridaceae; genus UBA4742. The sequence continues at coordinate 3,870,776 of CAVUGJ010000002.1, read as the reverse complement.
GCGGGGTGGGCCAGCTGCTGGCCCATCCCGACCAGCGCGACCGCCTGGCTGCGGATCCGGCCCTGATGCCGGGGGCGGTGGAGGAGATGCTGCGCTGGGTCAGCCCCATCCGCAACATGGCCCGGGTGGTCACCCACGACGTGGAGTTCGCGCGGCCAGTCGCTGCGCGAGGGCCAGAAGCTGCTGCTGCTGTACCCCTCGGCCAACCGCGACGAGGGCGTGTTCGACGACCCGTTCCGGTTCGACATCGAGCGGACGCCCAACGAACACGTGGCCTTCGGGTTCGGCGCCCACTTCTGTCTGGGCGCCAGCCTGGCCCGCCTGGAGATCACGGTCATGGTCGAACGCATCCTGACCCGCATGCCCGACCTGGCCCTGGCCGGGGAGACCCCGCTGCGGGCGGCCAACTTCATCAGTGGCTACGAATCGATGCCGGTGACCTTCAGCCCCACGGCCCCCGTCGGCGCTGGCGCCGTCTGATCATCAGGCCGGCTTGACGAAGGAGACCACCACACGGAGGCCGTCGTCGAGCGCTTCGGTCAGGTCGGGCGCGAAGCGGTAGCCCAGGGGGTGGTCGAACTCGACCAGCCCCTCGATGTCGGTGAGCTGGTGGGCCAGCACGTGACGCACCAGGGCACCCTTGAGCAGCTTGTTCCAGTGGCTGACGGTGACCAGCTGGGTCCGGCCGTCGCGCACCACCTGGTCGCAGAAGCGCACCGAGATGATCAGGCGGGCGGCGTCGGGGTCGCCCGGGGTCACACACGGCGCCCAGGCGGCGCGGTGCTCGCCGGGGAGCAGGTCCCACACCACCCGGTCAGCCACCTCAGGGGCCAGGGCGGCGGTGAGGGCCGGGCGCCACCACGCGGACAGCCGACGCGACGGTCGGGACAGGCGGGGCAGGGTGGAGCCCATCTTGAGCTTGTAGTCGGGGATGGGATCACCCGGGGCGACGATGCCCCACAGCCCCGAGAAGATGCGCCCCTGCGTGTCCAGCCGGCGGCGCAGGGCGGCGGGCAGGCCGGGCGCGTCCAGCGCCTGGTACAGCACACCGGTGTAGCGCTCGATGGCGGCCACGGTGGGGGCCGAGGCCGCGGCCAGGTCGTGCTCGGTGGCCGCGGCCAGCGCGTCACCTTTCACCCCGAGCAGCGAGCTGCGTCGGCCCGCGGGCGCGGCCATGGCCCGGGCCAGCGCGGCCATCACCCGGGCCCGGCGATCGTCGAGCTCGGGGAACACGAGCGTGCCGGTCATCCAGGCCGGGCCCGCCCCGCCTTCGGCCTTGCCCTCGGAGGGCGGCAGCAGGATCAGGGGCGGCAGCTCGCGGGAGGGCACCGTCGAACCCTACGATCTGGCGATGCCCATCCCGGGACCACGCCGCTGCACCCCCGCCGAGGCCGCCGCCCTGCTCGAGCCCACCGACCAGATCGGCATCCCCCTCGGGCCCGGGCACCCGCCCGCCCTACTGCACGCCTTGGGCGATCGCGCGGACTGGGTGGACCTGACCATCGCCGGCGCCCTGCTGTTCGACCTCTACGCCGTGTTCAGCCACCCCGGCGTCCACTACCTGTGCGGCTTCTACGGTCCCGCCGAGCGGCTGCTGGTCGACACCGGAGCCAACATCGACTTCGTGCCCTCGGACTTCCGTCGGTTCGCCCCCATCCTCGAGCGCCAGGCGCCTCGGGTGATGGCGTGTCTGGCCGCGCCGCCCGACGAGCACGGCTGGATGAGCCTGTCGTTGCACGCCGGCGCCACCTCCGAGGAGATGGTCCGAGCCGCCACCGACCCGCACCGACTGTGCATCGTCGAGACGTCGGCCCACGCGCCGCGGACCCAGGGCCTGCTCCCCGAACACGTCCATGCGCTGCACGTGGACCAGGTGGATGTGATCGTGGAGTCGGACCGGCCCATGGTCACCATCCCCGATGACCAACCCGACGAGCTCGACCGCCAGATCGCCGCCCACGTCCGCCCGTACATCCACGACGGATCGACCCTCCAGACCGGGATCGGCGGCATCCCCTCGACCATCGCCTCGATGCTGGCCACCGACGACGGGGGCGACTACGGAATCCACTCGGAGATGTTCACCACCGGGCTCATGCGCCTGCACCAGGCCGGCAAGGTCACCAACCGGCGCAAGGGCCAGTTCGACGGCGTGTCCATCACCACCTTCGCCCTGGGCACCGCCGAGCTCAACGACTTCCTGGACGACAACGACCAGGTGCGGTTCCTGCCCGCCCAGGTGGTCAACGCGCCCGAGGTCATCGCCCGCAACCGCCAGATGGTGACCATCAACGGTGCCCTCACCGTCGACCTGTGGGGCCAGGCCGTGGCCGACACCCTGGGACCCCGGCAGTTCTCGGGCATCGGCGGCCATGAGGACTTCGTGGCCGCCTCGGGCTTCGAGCTCGAGGACCGCTCCGTGCTCTGCCTGCGCTCGACCGCCCGGGTGGGCGACGTGGTGGTCAGCCGCATCGCCAGCCAGCTGCCGGCGGGAGCGGTGGTCACCACTCCCCGCCATCAGCTGGACCTGGTGATCACCGAGTACGGGGTGGCCTCGCTACGCGGCCGGACCGTGCGCGAACGGGCTCAGGCCTTGGCTGGCATCGCCCATCCGGACTTCCGCCCCGAGCTCGAGGCCCACGCCGCCAAGCTGGCCCGGTGAGCCGGGGTCAGGTGACGTGGAGGGACAGCGTCTCGGTGCGCACGGTGCGCCCCAGCCGGTCCACCACGTTGATGGTGTAGCTGTAGGTGCCCGCCGCCGCGGTGCAGAACGTGCCGCCCGTTCCGCCCAGATTGCCGGGGCAGAGCAGTTGGCTGCCGCTGCTGGCGGTCGAGCTCAGGTTCGGCCCATTGATCGACACCGTGACCGGCTGGTTGGCCGACACCGACCAGGTCAGCGCCGGGGCGTGGGCCACGCTGGTGTCCCAGGTCCCGGTGATGGTGGGCGTGTTGATCACGTAGTTCAAGGTCACGTTGGGGAAGGGCACGGCGGTGGTGGTGGTGACCCCGGGCGGGGGCGGCGAGGACTTGACCGTGACCGGGGTGGAGCCGGTGGGCTTGGCCGTGGTGGAGGTCGTGGAGGACACCGACGAGCCGGGGCTGGCGACGGTGGTGGGCACCACCGTGCTGGCGGGGATCGTGGTCGGGCTCCCGGGGATCGTGGTGGGCGCCACCGTGGTGGTGCTGTTGGACGAGCCGGCGGCCAGCTTGGTGGTCGGGTGCTTCGAGCTGGAGCCGCCCAGGAGCACCACGGCCAGCAGCACCAGGACCACGGCCGCAGCCGCGGCGGCGAGCAGCCAGCCCTTCTTGGAACCGCCGGCCGGGGCGTCCCCGCCCGAACCGCCCTGGGCCACACCCGCGGCGCCGGCCACGGCATAGGCCGGCTCGGTCCCGGCCGAGGCGGCCGCGCCCGGCTGGGAAGATCTGGTGTCGACCAACCCGTCGACCGGACCGGCGAAGGCGGCCAGCCCGACGGCCCGACCCGCGGCGGCGGCATCCTCGCTGCGCCCGCGACCCTTGGTGGGCTTTCGCTCGCTGGCCTTGGGCTCGGTGGCCCTGGGCTCGGCCCGCTTGGCGCTCTCGAAGATGTCGGCGGCGGCCACACCGGCGACGCCCGCAGCCGCGGCCACGCCGACATCGGTGGCGGCTGCGGCGGCCAGGCCGGACCGGCGAGCCGAGGCCGACCCGGACATGTCCACCCCGACGGCGGCCAGGTCCTCGACCACGCTCTCCTTGAACCCCGGCGGGGCGATGGTCAGCGGGATGGCGGCGAACACCTCGACCGGGCGCACGGGAACCTGCGACGCGTCGCGGCAGCCCTGGCAGGTGCGCAGGTGCTCGGCCACCAGCTTGACCACCGACGTGTCGAAGATCTGATGACCGGCCACCGCGGCGGCCAACTGGTCGTGGCTGGGGCCGCCCTGGCGCCACATGACCTTGGAGCGCACGACTGCGTTGTAGCCGGCCTCCACCTTGCTCAGGATGGCGTCGATGGAGGCTGGCGTCTCCTGCATCACCACGGCCACCTCCGCCGCGGTCAACCGGTGGCGGTAGTGGAGATCGAGCACCTCGCGCACCTGGTGACCGAGCACCTCGGCCGCTTCCCACAGGAACGACACCACGGCGGAGTCGGTGGCCAGGGTGCGGACCTCGGCACTGCGGATGAGGCGGTCCTCGGCATAGGGCCCCACGGGCATGCGCAGGTCGACGCGCTGGGCATCGTTGGCGGTCATGGCCTGGCCGCAGGAACGGAGGACCAGCACCCGGAACGGATCGGTGGCGCCCTGCTGGACGATCCGACGGTGGGTGGCCGCGAACGACTCGGACTCGATGCGGGTGGCGTCGGCGGTGGTGAAGCCGCGATGGGAGATGCGGTCGTAGACCGGGTCGGCCCAGGCGTCGAACAGCAGGCCGAAGGCGGCGGTGTCCCCGCTGCGCAGCAGCGCGGCGAAGGCCTCGTCGCGTTGGCGACCACCGTCGGGCTCGCGGCGCTCCACCTGCATGCCCTCCCGCGCCAGGGCGGCCATCCGCCTGTCCGATGCTCATGACCTTCTGTCGGCCGGGGTATGGGTGCTCTTTAGGTGACCGGTAGCATCCGCCGAACCCATGTCACCTGCCCAAAATCCCCGATCGACCCCACGTACGGCCCGCTGGTTGGCCCCACACGTGGGTCGCACCGTGTCCGGGTTGTCGCGGGTGGCGCGCCTCGGCGAAGGTTCGGTCATTGGAGGCAAGCTAGCCCTGTCCATCGATCAGGGCCTCCCCGGACGCCTGGCCGCCCCCATGACCGTCGCCCTGGTGTCGGGGACCAACGGCAAGACGACCACCACCACGCTACTGGCCCTGGGTCTGGCAGCCAGCGCGGCCACGGCCACCAACCGCCAGGGAGCCAACCTGGCCAGCGGGGTGGCCGGGGCGTTGCTGGCCTCGCCCGACGCCACCTACGCCGCGCTGGAGGTGGACGAGGCGGTGCTGCCCTGGGCGCTGGGCCAGCTGCACCCGCGGGCGGTGGCCCTGCTGAACCTGTCGCGCGACCAGCTCGACCGCCTGCACGAGGTGCGGGCCACCGCCGAGCGCTGGCGGCGGGCTCTGGCCACCGATGCTCCCCCGCTGGTGGTGGCCAACGCCGATGACCCGCTGGTGGTGTGGGCCGTGGACGAGGTGGCCCACGCCACGGGCGGCGACGGGGTGGTGTGGGTGGGTGCCGGGCTGGCCTGGCAGCTCGATTCCTCGGCCTGCCCGTGGTGCGAGGCCGACCTGGCCTTCCCCGACACCGGCTGGCACTGCCCCGGCTGCGGGCGGACCCGGCCCGACCTGGCCTACCGGCTGCACCAGGGCGCCGTGGTCGACGACGGCGGCGACACCCACTCCCTGGGACTGACCTTGCCCGGGCGCTCGGCCCAGGCCAACGCGGCCATGGCCTTGGCGGTGATCGACCAACTGGGTCTGCCCGTCGAGCCGGCCACGGCCAGCTGGGCCGAGGTGCACAGCATCGAGGGCCGCTACCAGCACGTACGCCACCGAGCGGTGGAGCTGGTGCTGCATCTGGCCAAGAACCCGGCGGGTTGGGCCGACCTGCTCGACCTGGTGGCCCACGCTTCGGGTCCGTTGCTGCTGGTGCTCAACGCCCAGGGCCAGGACGGCCGGGATCCCTCCTGGATCTGGGACGTGCCCTTCGAATGCCTGGCTGGCCGCCGGGCCTACTGCCTGGGGGAGCGGGGCCTCGACCTGGCCGTGCGCCTCGACTACGCCGGCCTCGAGGTAGCTCAGGTGGCCGATCTCGACGCGGCCATCGATCGACTGGTGGCGGACGGCCACGGCGCCGACCCGGTCGACCTGATCGCCAACTACAGCGCCTTCCAGCAGGTCCGCCGCCAGCTGGCCGGTGCCGATCCGAGGCGGCGATGATCGGCATCGGGCTGGTCCGACCCGATCTGCTGGGCACCTACGGCGACGGCGGCAACGCGGCCGTGCTGGCCGACCGGCTGGTTCGGCGCGGGATCCCGGCCGAGGTCGTCGCCCTCACCGCCGGCGCCGACATCCCCGACTCGGTGGCCGTGCTGGTGCTGGGCGGGGGCGAGGACGCCGCCCAGCGGGCGCTGCTGGCCGACACCCGGCTGCTGGCGGGCGTGGCCCGGGCCGCCGAGCGCGACGTACCGGTGCTGGCCGTGTGCGCGGCCCTCCAGGTGCTGGGTGTCGGGTTCGAGATCGACGGTCGCCGCGAGGCCGGCATCGGGTTGCTCGACGTCGAGACCGATCGACTGGCGCGCCGGGCGGTGGGCGAGACGTTGGTGCGCCCTGAACCCGGCACCGGCGTCGACCTCGGCGCCAGCGTCCTGACCGGCTTCGAGAACCACGGCGGGCGCACCGTCCGCGGGCCCGATTGCCGCCCGCTGGGTCGGGTGGAGGTGGGCGTGGGCAACGGCGACGGGACCGACGGCGCGGTGACCGGCCGGGTGGTGGGCACCTACCTGCACGGCCCGGTGCTGGCCCGCAACCCGGCGCTGGCCGATCAGCTGTTGACCTGGGCGGTGGGTGAGCTCGAACCGCTGCCCATCGACGTGGTCGAGCGGCTCCACCGCGAGCGGGTGTCGGCCGCGGCCGGCGAGCGCCGGGCCACCGACCAGGCCGACGCCGGACGTCTGGCGCGGATGGGGGCGGCGGTCAGCGAAGCGACGAGAGGCCGTCGAGGCCGTGGAGCTTCTCGGGGTTGAGCAGGAACCACACGGCCAGGACGCGACCGTCGGCCTGCTCGATCTGCATGGCCATGGGTCCGTCGGGCAGGTCCACCCGTAGGGCCGGGCGGCCGTTCAGCTCGATGACCGAGGCTGGCGCGGTGGAGTCCAGGCGAGCGCCCAGGTTGACCAGCAACCGGCTCACCCGGTCGGGGCCCACCACGGGGCGCCGGGCCGCCCGACGGGTGGGGCCGGCGTCGGACACCAGCACCACGTCGGGATCCAACAGCTCGACCACCTCGGCCGGGTCGCCGGCCAGCACGGCGGTGACCAGACGGCCGAGCAGCTCCACGTCGTCGACGGCCGGCCGGCCGACCGACGCCGGGGACGACACGTCGGCCCTCCCGGCCCCCGGCCCGCGGGCCGCGTCCAGCTTGTGGCGGGCCCGGCTGGCGATCTGGCGACACGCCTCGGGACTGCGGCCCACGGTGGCGCCGATGTCGCGGTAGGGCTCGCTGAACACCTCGGCCAGCAGGAACACCGCCCGCTCCAGCGGCGTGAGCCGATCGAGCAGGACCAGGAACCCGAGGGTCAGCGAGTCGGCCACTTCGGCCGCCTCCTCGGGCCCGCGCCCGATGGCCACCGGCTCGGGCAGCCACTCCCCCACGTAGTCGGCCCGGCGCCGATCCATGGCCTTGAGCCGATCCAGGCTGAGACGGGTGGTGACGGTGGTGAGCCAGGCCGCCGGGTTGTCGATGACCTGGGTATCGGTGCCGTTCCAGCGCAGCCAGGCGTCCTGGACGACGTCCTCGGCCTCGGCCAGCGATCCCGTCATGCGGTAGGCCAGACCCAACAGGCGTGACCGCTCGCCGGAGAAGGACGCCAGGCCGGCGTCGTCCACGGTCACCGAGCCGACCCGGCCAGCTGCGGTCGGTGATCGAGGTAGCGGACGGCGCCAGCGGCGGCCCGCTCGGCGCTGGCCAGGCTGGCGTCGGCCAACATCCCCTCGCCGCCCACCCAGTCGCCGGCCACGAACACCCCGGGGTGCCCGGCCACCTCCACCGGCGGGCGGCCGGTCAGACCCGACCCGGGCCGGGGCAAGGCGTGGGCCACCACCATGCGATGCAGGAAGCGGTCGACCACCACGTCGCCGCGCTCGATCCCGGCGAGGTGGGCCAGCTCCCACAGCTGGGCCGAGTCCCGTGTGGCGTCGCGGGCGCCGTAGCGCATCACGTGCACCACGGCCTGGCCGTCGGGGGCCAGGCGGGCCGACGGGGTGTGGGTGGACAGGTACACGGGTTGGTCGATACCGAACACGATGGCGCGTTCGGGCGCCCGGCGCAGCCCGAGGTCGAGGCAGGCGGCGGTGACATCGGGGCCCAGCGACCAGGTGAGCGGGTCGGCCAGCACGGCCCGGGTGGCGCTGGGCGAGCCCAGGGCCAGGATGACGGTGGCGGCGCGCAGCCGTCCGGCCGGGCCCAGATCGAGTGTCCAGCCGGGCTCCGAGCCCGACGCGGCCACCGACAGCAGTCGGGCCCCGGGACGAACCTGCACCCCGCGGGCCCGGGTCACGCCGAACAGGCCGTCCACCAGCTGCTGCCAGCCGCCGTCCAGGTACTCGACGCCTTCCCCCATGGCCAGCTGCACCTGGCGGACCCCGGCGTCGGCCGAGAGCTGGGTCAGATCGGCGGTGTAGGTGGCCACCCGGGTGATCATGGTGACCAGTCCCTCGGCGTCGGGTCGCAGGCCGAGGTCCGCGATCCAGGCAGCCATGTTCTGGTCCCCCAGCTCGGCGGTCTGGATGCGCCCGAGGCGACCGAGGAGCCAGGCCACCTGGCCCTTGGACCTGGGGCTCAGCAGGCGGTTGGTCATGAGGTGACGGCTGTCGCCGGGCAGTCGCTCGACCCGCCCGTCGCGCCAGCCATACGAGTCCGCCGTGGGCGGTGTGCCGCCCTGGGGGTGCAGGCCCAGTCGTTCCAGCACGGCTCGGGCCTGGCCACCGCGGTAGAGGGCTCGCGGGCCTTGGTTGAGGGCGAACCCGTCGCGCTGGTCGGTGCGGGCTCGACCCCCGAAGGTGTGCTCGTCGGAACGCACGTCGACCAGCACCACCCGACGTCGGCCCGGCCCGTTGCCCGGTGACCCTGCGGCCACCGCGGCCGCGGTCAAGCCGGCCAGGCCGGCGCCGACCACCACCACATCGGCCGGCTCGTTCGATCCCATGGCTGCATCCATCTCCATCACCTGTCTTCTGGCTCGCTCGCGCTCGCCTCGATGTCCTGCCTTCCCGACGATCGGGCGGGCCCGAACGTGACGTCGGCGACGGCTGAACCGCGGGCGGATGCGGGCCGTATCCCCTGCCATGACCAGCAGGTCCCGCACCACTCGCAAGTGTTCGGGCTACGGGATTGAGCCCGTGACCGTCGATGTCCAGACGACACGCCTCCGACCCCGCCGGTAGCCTGGCGGTGGTGCCGGTCCCACCTGACGTTCCCGCGCTGGCCGGCGTGGCTCAGGGTGACCCCGACGCCATCGACCGGCTGTGGGCGCTCTACGCCCAGCGCATCCGGGCGCTCGGGCTCAACCTGTCGGGCTACGACCCGACCTTCGCCGACGACCTGGTGCAGGAGACCTTCGCCCGCCTGTGGCGTTCGGCCGCGCGCTACGACCCCGACCGGGGCAGCGAGCCGACCTTCGTGTTCACCGTGGCCCGCCGGGCCGCGGTGGACCTGTGGCGTCGGGGCCGGCGAGCCGCGTCGAACGAGTCGCTGGATCTGACCGACGGGCCCAGCCGGGCCGAGCGTGCCACCGCGGCCCGGCGGGGAGCCGACGAGGGACTCGACGCCGTGCTCACCGGCTGGGTGGTGACCGAGGTGCTCGACAGCCTCACACCCACCCAGCGCCAGGTCATCGACCTGGCCTACTTCGCCCAGCTCAGCCAGTCGGAGATCGCGCAACGGCTGGAGATCCCCCTCGGTACCGTCAAGACCCGCACGTTCGCCGCCCTCAAGGTCCTCCGGGCCGCGCTGGCCGAGCGGGGAGTCCTGCCATGACCGACGAACCGATCGAGCCCGGCGACGACCACGAGCACTTCGCGCCGGACGTGGCCGGCTACGTGCTGGGCGGGCTGACCCAGGACGAGACCCGGGCCTTCGAGGGCCACCTGGCCACCTGCGCGGCCTGCCGCCACGAGCTCGAGGAGCTCGATCCCATCCCGGTGCTGCTCGACCTGTCGGTGACCTCGACGGCGGCACCCGAGCTCGTCCCCGACGGCTCGCGCACCGGCGACCCGATCACGGCCGCACCCGAGCCGGTGGAACCGTCGCGAGGTCAAGGTCGGGGCCGCCGGGCCGCCATCGGGATCGGGGCCGCTGTGGCCGTGCTGGCGGTGGCCGCCGCCTTCCTGGTCGGGTTCCTGGTGGCCCGCCCGAACGAACCGGGCTACCGCCAGGCCGTGGCCCTGCATCCGCCCACCTCGGCCGCGCCCGTGCCATCGGCCCGGGGAACGGTGGCGGTGCGCCCGGTGGACCACGGCACCGAGGTGCGCCTGGACGTGAGCGGGCTCCCGGCCACGGCCGGCACCTGGTACGAGTGCCTGTGGTGGTCGAACGACGGGCTCCGGTCAGCCGGGACCTTCCGGGTCCGCGCCGGTGCGGCCACCCAGGTCGAGCTCACCACCGCAGCCGAGTTGCATCCGGGGTGGCGGCTGGCCATCCTCGAGCATCCGGCCGGACGAGCGGTGCCCGTCACCGTCCTGTCGACCTCGACCTGACCGACCTCGACGACAGGAGCGGCACATGAGCGCACCCGGGCTCTCGGTGCGGCTGGTGGGCGGCCCGGCCGCGGTCGACGGCACCGTCGCCCCGACCACCATCGCCGTCGAGGGTCGCATCCTGTTGGCCGTGCGGGGGCAGCGCTGGTGCCCGCTGGCGGAGCTGGGTCCGCAGTGCACGGATCGGGCGTCGACCGAGCAGCTGGCGGCCTCATGGATCCTGGCCCGTTACGAGATCTGGGGTCGTCCCCGCCGACTACGACCCCAGCTGTACCGCCACACGGCCACCTTCGCTCTGGTGGCGGGACGTGACCCCCGCGGCCGCTGGACCCTCCAGCCGGGCCGGCGCCACGTCGCCACCGACCTCGACGGTCAAACCCGGCGGCGGAGCCGCCGAGCCGGGAGCTACCGTGTGGGCCCGCCTGGAGGACGAGGTCGATCGGGCCGCGCTGCGCTTCGGTCGGGTGGCCGCGCTGCTGCCCGACGGGCCGCTGGCCGAGCGGGCGCAGGGGGCGGTGCGCTCGGGCGATGCGTGTGTGGCCGATGCGGTGCGGCTGTGCGCGGTGGGTGCCACCGTGGCGCCGGGCTGGGAACCGGGCGCCCCCGACGACGAGGCGGTGTCGCTGGTCACCCGCATCACATCGCTGCTGGGGACCATCGACGCGGCCACCCGCGAGCTGGTACGACTGCACCTGGAGCTGGGCGACCCCGAGCCGCCGGCCGAGGCGCTGGCCCTGCTGGCCGCCTCGGTGGCCGAGATCGAAGCTTCAGTATCTCGGCGACCAGGGGGCGGTGCGCAGCAGGCGTGACTCCCACTGGTCGCGGTAGGTGAGGGCGTCGGCCATGTAGGTGCCGGGGGCCTTGTAGGCGGCGGGGACCTCGGTGGTGAACAGGGCCATGCAGCGCGTCGAGGTTGTGGATCCGCTGCCACAGGATGCCCTCGGGTCGCAGCCCGGCGCCGAGCATGGGGGTCCAGCAGATCTGGATCTCCAGCATGCGCATGCCGATCGGGCAGGCTCTGGAGCATGGGCAGGTAGGTGTCGCCCCAGTAGTCGAGGTAGTCGTCGAGCGGGACGTGGGGCCAGCCGGTGTCCTCCATGAACAGCGTGGGTTCGTGGTCGGCGGGCTCGGCCGGCTCGGCGGCCAGGTCCAGATCGCCGATGGGCGACCATGGCACCGCGGTGAGCACCTTGGCGGTGACGGTTCGGCGCAGCCGATCGACCGACCGGGTCCAGTCGGACAGGTCGCCGCGGCGGACTCGCTGGGACAGCCGTTCCCAGGCCGCCCCGTCGTGCACGGCGGTGATGGTGATGACGCGGTAGGCCGGGCCGGTGCCGTGGACCTGGTTGGCGTACCAGAGCAGGCGGGCCTCGTCGTCCTGGCCCAGTCGATCCATCCAGCCGCCGGGATCGCGGTACGCGGCCTCGAACTCCTCCTCGTGCTGGCCGATCACGTGGTGGCATTCGTGCAGGTACAGCGTCATGGGTGGCCCCCCGGGCTCGCCTGTCGGATGAGATCGACCGCCATGGCCCGGGGCAACTTGCCCAGCTCGTTGCTGGGCAGAGCGCCGACGACAGCCAGCACCTCGGGACGCTTGAACGGCGCCATCCGCCCGCGTGCACCACTGGCGCAGCTCGTCGAGGGTGGGTTCGTCCCGGCCGGCGGCCACCACCACGGCCACCCCCACCCGCTCCCCCATCTCGGGGTCGGGCAGGCCGACCACCACCACGTCGCCCACGGCCGGGTGCTGGCGCAGGATCTCGGCCACCTCGTTGGGGGTGAACTTCTCGCCCCCGCGGTTGATGCCGTCGGAGCGCCGTCCGATCGGGAACAGGTAGCCATCGGCGTCCTGGCGGGCCAGGTCCCCGGTGTGCAGCCATCCCTCGGCGTCGGTCCCGGTGGCGAGGTTCTGCGGACTGCGCACCCAGAGCTCGCCGACCCCGTCGGCCCCCAGGTCGCCGCCGGTGTCAGGGTCGACCACCCGCACCTCGACGCCGGGCAGGGGGCGGCCCACCGAGCCGGCCCGGGCCGGGTCGTGGTGGTCGGCGGCGGACAGGGTCGTGTAGGCGCCCAGGGTCTCGGTCTGGCCGAACACGTTGGCGAAGGCCACGTCGGGCCACTGGGCCATGGCCCGTCGCACCAGCTCGACCGGCGCGGCGGCGGCGCCGTAGGCCACCGCGTGCAGCGAGCTGACATCGGTGGTGTCCAGGTCGGGGTGGTCCAGGATGCGGGCCAACATGGTGGGCACCAAGAAGGCCGAGTTGACCCGTTGGGTGGCGACCAGCGACAGCCAGCCGCCGGCGTCGAAGCGGGGTTGGATCACCGTCGTCTCACCCGAGTACAGGCTGACCAGCAGCCCGAGCATGCCGCCCACGTGGAACGAGGGCACGCACATGAGGCTGACGCCCGGCGCCCGATCGGGGTCGAAGGGCCGCCGGTAGGCGCTCATGCGGGCCAGCGAGCGCGTCGTGGCTGACCCCCACCGGCTTGGGCAACCCGGTGGTGCCGCTGGTGAACAGGACGAGGGCGTCGCGGTCGCCGCCGACGGCCCAACTTGCGCCACCTACCGACGGATCCGCGCCGGCGGCCAGACGCATCAGCTCGGGCTGGGCCAGCACCACCCCGTCGGGGCCCAGCGCCTCGGCCAGGTCGGCGGCGGCCGCGTCGTCGGCCACACCCACGTCGGCTCCGCCGCACACGCCGACCAGCTGCGCCAGCTCGGTGCTGGTGAGCAGCGGGTTCATCTGGGCGGTGGCCGCGCCCAGGCCGGCGGCGGCCAGGGTGACGGCGGTGGAACGCACCCCGCCCCAGTCGGCCAGCGCCACCGTGTCCCCGGGGCCCACGCCGCGGGCGACCAGGGTGGCCGCCCAGCGCTGGGTCTGGTCGCGGAGATCACCGTAGGTGCAGATCGAGCCGTCATCGAGGATCAGCGCCGGACGCTCGGGTGCGAGCGCGGCCGGGCGATCCACCACGGCGGCGATGTTGGTCATGACGTCGTCGGCCACGAACGGTTCCCCCCTCTACATGGCCTTGTGGATCAACTTGTCCTTCAGTGTGGTGTACGGCGGGTAGAGGAGCTTCACGTCGGGATGCTGGGGCTTGTACAGCACCGACTTGAGGTGGCTGAACGTGTCGAAGCCTCGTTGGCCGTGGTACACGCCCATCCCGCTGGGTCCCACGCCGCCGAAGCCCAGCTCGCTGGGCAGGATGTGGAGCATGCAGTGGTTCACGCAGACCCCGCCCGAGCTGGTGGCGGCCAGCACCTGCTCGGCGGTGTCGCTCGATGCCGAGAACAGGTAGAGGGCAAGGGGCTTGGGCCGGGCATCGACGAACCGCACCGCCTCGTCCACGTCCTCGACGCGCAGGACGGGCAGGATCGGCCCGAAGATCTCCTCCTGCATGATCGGGGCGTCGAGATCGGGATCGACCACGATGGTCGGGGCCACGTAGCGCGACTCCAGGTCGGACTGGCCGCCCACCGCCACCGTTCCGCCGCTGGTGTCGAGCAACCCGGTCAGGCGCTCCCAGTGCCGGTGGTTGATGATCCGCCCGAAGTCGGGATTGTGGCGGGGGTCGTCGCCGTAGAACTCGCGCAGCGCCGTCGCCATCTTCTCCACCAAGGCGTCGCGCACCGACGCCTCGGCCAGCACGTAGTCGGGGGCGATGCAGGTCTGGCCGGCGTTGAGGCACTTGCCCCACACGATGCGCCGGGCGGCCACGTCCAGGTCGGCGTCGGCGGCCACGATGGTCGGGCTCTTCCCGCCCAGCTCCAGGGTGACCGGGGTGAGGTGGCGTGCCGCCGCCGCCATCACCACCCGGCCCACGTTGGTGCTGCCGGTGAACAGGATGTGGTCGAAGCGCTGCTCGAGCAGGGCCGTGGTCTCGGCCACGCCGCCTTCGACCACCACCACGGCCTGGTCGTCCACGTAGTTGGGGATCAGGCGGGCCAGTACCGCCGAACAGGCTGGGGCCAGCTCGCTCGGCTTGGCCACCACGCCGTTGCCGGCGCCCAGGGCGGCGGCCATCGGGGCCAGCAGCAGCTGGATCGGGTAGTTCCACGGCGCGATGATCAGCGCCACCCCCAGTGGCTCGGGGATGATGCGGGCCTTGCCCGGTTGGGCGGTCAGCGGGAGGGGTGCGCGGCGCGGCTTGCACCACGCGCCCAGGTGCTTGAGGGTGTGCTTGATGTCGAGACGGGCGGCGCCGAGATCGGCTCCGTAGGCCTCCGTGGCTGGACGTCCGAGGTCGTCGTGGAGGGCTCGAACGAAGTCGTCCTCGTGCTGGTCCAACATGGCCAGCAGTCCTTCGAGCTGGGCGCGGCGCCACGCCAGCGTTCGGGTCCGGCCCTGCCGGTAGGTCTCGCGCACGCCCTCGACCAGCTCGTCGTAGGACGCGGTGCTGCGATCGGCCTGATGCTCGGTGGACGTCACGGCGGTCTCCTTGCCCCGGATGCGGAGGTCCCGCCCCCTTGCAGATCCTTGCACTCTAGGGTTCCCGCACCGTGGCGGCTAAGGTTCTCGGCGGCGCTGGCTGGGGCGTTGGAGAGCGGCGACGTTCGGGTAGGCGCGGGAGGGATGACATGGGCAGCAGTCGGTGCCGGTCCACGATGGTGGCCGTGCTGGGGGCGGTGGTGCTGGTGCTGCCGGGCTTCTTCGTAGGCGCCCCCGCGATCGCCGCCGCGGCGACGCGACCGGCCAGCCTCACGGCCACCGCTCCCTCCACCTCGGTCACGATGTACTCCGATCCCGGCGATTGGGTGGGAGCGGCGGAGGCACAGGAGTTCGACACCGCCAACGCCACCATCGGCGGCACCCTGTCCACCAACGCCATCGGCCTCGACGTCGACGGGGGGACGGCAGGCACCCAGTTCAATTTCAACATCGCCGCCGCCCCCGGCCAGCCGCTGACCACCGGCTTCTACACCGGCGTGCAGCGGGAAGAGTTCCGCACTGCCGGTCATCCCGGCCTCGACATCTTCGGCGACGGGCGGGGATGCAACACCGACGGTGGCCAGTTCGACGTGCGCGACCTGGTCAGCTCGGGCACCACCATCACCCGGCTCGACCTGCTCTACGAGCAGCACTGCGAGAACGGGGTGGCGGCCCTGTTCGGGGAGATCCGCATCGCCGAGCCGGGCCCGGCGTCGGCCCTGGTGTCGTCCGGGGCCATCACCTGGCCGGCGGTGGCCACCGGTCTGCGCGCCACCCCGGGGTCCGTGTGGGTTCGCAACCCGAGCACGGTTGGGATCCCCATCGGCACGGCCATCCTCGGCGGAGCCGACCACGCCGACTTCGGCATCCAGTCCGACAGCTGCAGTGGCACCACGTTGCCGGCCCACGGGTCGTGCCTGATCGCCGTGTACGACCAACCGACCGTCCAGGGCCCCCGCACCGCCACCCTCCAGCTCGGGTTCCCGAGCGGAACCGACACCATCCAGCTCGACAGCCAGGACGTCCCCGGGTTGACCAGCCTCCACATGGTCAGCCAGCCCGGTGACTACATCGGCGGCGGCGAGACCTACTCCTTCGGTCCGCCCATCGCGGCCAGGGGCAGTGACACCGGCCTCGAGTTCACCACCAACGGGTGGGAGATCGATCTGGCGCCGGCCACCGGCGAGCAGCTCACCCCGGGCACCTTCCCGGGCGCCACCCGGTACCCGTTCAACGGTTCGGGCAACGGCCTCACCGTCATGAGCCCGGGCCGCGGGTGCAACACGTCGATCGGCTCGTTCACCATCACCGAGGCCGACTACTCGCCCGTCGACGGGTCGCTCGAGCGCTTCGACGCGTCCTTCGTCCAGCACTGCGAGGGCGCGACCCCGGCGTTGACCGGCGAGATCAAGTACCAGAGCTCACCCGGTCCGCTGCCGCCGCCGGGGGTGACCGGTCTCATCGCCAACCCGAATGGCAGCCAGGCCACCCTCTCGTGGACCAACCCCGCCGGCGCCAATTACGCCTACACGGTGGTGCGCATCGAACCGGGCGCCATGGTGGCCACCTCGCCGGTGGCAGGCACGGCCGTGGCCTCGGGCCGGCTCACCAGCGCGGTGGCCAGCGGGCTGCAGCTCGGCCAGACGTACACGGTCAGCGCGTTCGCCGTCGACATCGCGGGCGAGGTGAGCGGCCCCACTCAGATCGTGGTGACCACGGCCGCCGGCTTCGTGCCGCTGCCGCCCACTCGGGTGCTCGACACCCGCACCACCGATGTGCCGCCCTCTTGGGCCCCGGGCACGCCGGTGGGCCCCGGCCAGACGGTGACCTTGCCGGTGGCGAGCGTCGACGGCGTCCCGGCCGACGCCACCGCCGCCGTCCTCAACGTGACGGCCACCGACGTGACCAGCCCGACGTTCGTCACCGTCCACCCCGACGGGGTTCCGACCGCCACCTCGAACCTCAACCTGGTGCCCGGCGACACCCGGGCCAACCTGGTCACCGTCGCGCTCGGCGCCAACGGGGTGGTCGACCTGACCAACTCGGCCGGCGACGTCGATCTGCTGGTGGACCTGGCCGGGTACTACGACGCGGGCGGCGCCGACCTCTACAGCCCGCTCGCCCCGACGAGGGTGCTCGACACCCGCACCTCGACGGTGCCCCCTGGGTGGGCCGCCGGCCAACCGCTGGGCGCCGGGGGGACGCTCGACCTGCCGGTGGCCGGCGTCGACGGCGTGCCCGCCGATGCGGCGGCGGTCGTCGTGAACATCACGGCGGTGGACCCCAGCGCCGGGACCTACCTCACGGCGTACCCGACGGGCGGCTCCCCACCCGTGGCCTCAAACGTGAACGCCGGCACGGGCGCCATCGTGCCCAACCTGGCCGTGGTCAAGGTGGGGAGCGGTGGAGACATCACCCTGTTCAACTTCGCCGGAGACACACACGTCGTGGTGGACGTGGTCGGCGCCTACGGGCCGTCCGGGGCCGACCTGTTCGTGCCGGCCAGCCCGACCCGGCTGCTCGACACCCGAACCAACAACGTGCCGTCGGGCTGGGCCGCAGGCCATCCCCTCGGCCCCGACGGGACCCTGACGCTGCCCGTGGCGGGGGCCGCGGTGGTCCCGGCCAACGCGGTGGCGGCGGTCATCAACCTGACCGGCACGGCCGCCACCGCGTCCACCTTCGTGACGGCCTACCCCGCCGGCAGCGCGCGCCCGCTCGCCTCCGACCTGAACCTGCTGGCAGGCGAGACGCGCCCGAACCTGGCCAGCGTGAGCCTGGGCAGCGCCGGCGGCCTGGCGCTGTACAACCAGTCCGGCTCGGTGCACGTGGTGGTCGACCTGTTCGGCTTCTTCGTGCCGACCCCGACCAGCTCGACGTAGCCGGGTCCCGCCGAACGAGGGCCGGACCGGGCAGGCCTGACCGCCATCGGCGGACCGTCCTGCAGGTGCCCACTACGCTGGCGCCCCTGACGCGGGAGGTGGCGCTGCGGAACGCGGTGCCGGCCGCGGAAGCCCCGCCCTCGTAGCTCAGGGGATAGAGCATCGGTTTCCTAATGCGAGCTGTAAGCACGTAACGTGACATAACCTGACGTAAATGAGCATGTCAGGTGAGGTGCATGGCGGAGCTGATTGCATCGTGGCTGTTCGCAGACTCGACGGATTGAGCCACGAATGTGCCACGGATACTCAGCATGAGATGTAGCGTGTGAGTTCGTGGCACATCGCTGGGGGCGGCCCCACAAGCGAGATGAGCGTGCAATCGCGGTCGAGGGGGCGTGGAGGGCAGCGCTCAGAGAGCGTGGCTCCGAGTTGACGAACGAGGGTCTCGCGCAGGTCGCCGCCTTCGTACTCAACACCGATGTGACAGCGAAGCTGGTTGAGCGACTCACTGGTCCGAAGGGTGTCGTCTCAGACGACCTCATTGCAGCGATCGATCGCCATGAGCGCCGCGAGCGCGATCCGCGGGCCGTCCGCCTTCAGGGCGTCTGGGAGGACGAACTGGATGACCTCGACTACGACGGTCCAGCGGCGGACGACATTGACGCGTTGGACGCCGATCAGCTCGTTAGGGCGAGCGGGGTCGTTCTCGATCCTCCGCTCACCGCCGCTGCCTACGCGGCGGCGCTGGTCGGGTGCACGGGCGAGTTGGACGAGCTATCAGACCTCGCCGTCGCTGCTTGGGAAGCCGAACAAGAAGGCTATGACCTCGGCCTCTGGCGGCTGGGGGTTGTTGGCGGGCTCCCGCCAACCTTCCGGGTCCCGACGGATTAGCAGCTCAGGTCTCACCATCTCTCGCCAAGGTGGTAGGTGTAGGCCGTCGTGGGCTCTCGACCGCGGCGGACCCGGCGTCAGAGGTCGAGGTGAGGCAACGAGTCGACCATGTCTAGCGTCCTCACCGAGAGGGTCACTACTCGACGGACGAGGTCGAGGTCTAGGTCGGGTCGTTGTGCTCGGTCGCCCAGTCGTTTGGATCGTTGCATCTCCCCGCCATCACAACATTCAGCCCGGCCCAACTGATCGCACGCGCACGCGAACTGGGCTGCGCGTACCCGGATACCACGCTGCGCACCTTGATCAACGGCCCGATGTGCGAGAACTCACCGGATCACCACGCGGTCCAGTACGGCGACCTGGTTCGCGTCAGTCGAGGCCGCTACGAGCTCGCGAGCGCGTCAGCACAACCTCGCGCCGTGTCACCGCCGGCCGTCGCCCCACAACCCTTGGCCAACCCGCAGGCAGTGCCGGCCCGCGACGACTGGCGCTGGGAAGGCAACGTGCAAGCCGCGGTCGTCCGCTACCTCACCGAGCAAGGCTGGGCGATCCGACGGGTCGCCGACACCGCCAGTCGCGAGCAAGGCGTCGACATCGCTGCAAGCCGCGACGGAACGGAGTTGTTCATCGAGGTCAAGGGTTACCCGTCGGACACACTCGGGACCGAAGCAGGGGCAACGACGAACCTCAAGTTCGGCACTCCAAGCCCGCCACTACTTCGCTGACGCCCTACTTACCGGCACGCTGCTGCGATCCGAACATCCCGCCGCGTCAGTCGTAATCGCCTTCCCCGATGCGCCGACCTACCGAACACTGGCAGGTCGAAGCAGACCAGCGCGACCGCGGCCCGCCTCGAGGTGTAACTTCTGGGCCAGACTGGGGGGATCGAGGCGCTTTGAGCGATTGTGGCCGTGGGCCGACAACCGCTGCTGGGCGTCGATACACAAGGGCGGAAGCGTGAGCGAGTCGGATGGCGGAACCCAGCCGATCGACCTCATGGGCTACTACCTGACGGCGTCGCTAGGCGTCGGGCAGCGGCTGAGTCCCGAGACCATTTCCCAACGGCTCGCGCGCTTCCGACTCGACCAGGTCCTGCGCTGCCTCGCTGACATCGCCGCGAGAGCTGATCGTCTGCCGCTCGGGCAGCCGAAGGCAGCCGCCGAGCTCGCGCGCTGGGCATTCCCCGACCGCGTCCTCGATCGGGCCGAAGATCTCCTCGCGCAACCGGGGGCGCACCCGATCTCCTCGCAGGTCGTCGTCAACCTGGCGCTCATGGCCCTCACCAGTTGCGGTCTCGAGGAGCAGGCCCGAGAGGATCGTTGGCTGCGTGAGGAGCTCGGCCTACTCGTACTTGCTCTAGGGGATCACCTCGCACAGAAGCGCGATGACGAATCGTTCGCGGTCGAGATCACGCGGCTCGGGCTGTTCCACAGCCTCCACGACCTGACCAACTGGCTCGATCTCGCCGGTGAACTGTTCATGGAAGTGATACCTGCACTCGCCTCGGATCGTGACTACGTCGACCCGAACGAGGTGCTGCAGGCTGCGTACGGACTGGACCTGGAGCGATTCTGGGCGCTGACTGTTGCGCAGGGTGTGTCTGCCCGCGAGTCGGACAGCTTCGTCAGCCTGCCAGCTCGTGTGGAGGGCTGGTCGGTGTCTGACGACGAGTTGGCAGCGTGGACCGGCGCGTGGTCTCAGCCGGTGGACGATGCACGACTGGCGGCGCAACGCGATCTCCAACGAGCAACTGGCTGGTCATTCGAAGCGTTCGCCGACGCCCCCCTCATCACATTTGGACCTGGAAAGGGCTGCGTTGCGGTTCGCCCTGCCTGGCTGGCGGCCAAGGCGACGCCAGCCGGGATGTTTTGGGCCATCCGACATCCGTTCGTCGGAAGCGGCGGCGAGCACGAACGGTGGTCCCGGTTCTACGGCCGAGCTGTCGAGGAGCTTGGACGCCGGCTCATCGCTCGACACCTGCCGACGACCGACGTGATCACCGAAGACGACATCGCCACTTGGGGCCCGGGCCCCAACTGTGACGTGATGCTGCTCGGCGATGGGGTCGTCGCGATCGACTTCGTCGCTAGACAGTTCACGAAGCAGTCGGCGGGAACAGGAGACTTTGGCGATCTCGCCCAGGACCTGCGGAAAGCGGCCGTCGACAAGCTCGTGCAGATCGACGGCAGCCTCCACAAAGGCGTAGCGGGGGCCTACCTCGATGCGTCCGCTCCCTTGTTCCCGCTCGTGGTCGTGGGCGGACCGTTTCCGGTCAACCCCCTCCTGTACGAGACGGTCGAGCGCTTGGTCCACGACGAGCGCCCGCGGGTCATAGGCATCGACCGTCGGTGTCGCCCGATCGCGATGATGGACCTGGCGTGTTTTCTCGTCCTGCTTCAGACAGCTGAAGCACTCGAGTGTGCTGTCCATGCCCTGCTGGATGGGTGGCTTTCCTCGGGCTTGGCTCAACTCAGCTTCCGGGAGTGGCTGACCACCGATGGCCCCGGACGACAGGAGCGCCCCGGAGGCGCCGATTGGGGTCGGCGAGCGTTCACCATGCTGGGACTCCACCTACCGCCTCTTGGCGGGCCGTGACACCAGGGCCAGCGGCCTCGGGCCCTACGCTCACACGAGCGCGTTGTGGATGGCCTGGACGAACACGTCCTCGACGACGGTGGTGGGATGCCCGCGATCGAGTGAATTGAGGCGCACCGTGGTGGGGCGGATCTTGTCGGGGTAGTAGACGTGCCGGTTCGCGCACGTCTCGCAGTATCGAGCAGTCAGGTATGGCACGGGGGCACCAATGACGGCGTCAGGTAGATTGAGAGGTAGAAGCGACGGTCAAAGACAAGATCCCCTACTTCGAAGTTGACGATGTCCCATTCGGGATGGGGTCCCATCGCGGACTCGGCTTTGAGTTCGAAGGCTGGGCCGTCCGTGCTCTCGACCGGTCGCACGTCGTCGATCCATAGGAAACGACCGCGCACCAGGAATGAGGATGCTTCAAGGGCCCGCTCAACGGCAGGTAGTGCGTTCGCGACTCTGCCTTCGTAGTCGCGATCGCTACGCGGGCGATCCCCTTGCACACGGTTGCGCTCCTCGAGGAGCTCTCTGAGCGCGCCCGTGAGGCTTGAGTGATCGGTGTGCTCGAAGGCTGGAGCGAACCCGCCAAGTTCCAGGCCAGCACTCGCGGTCGCGTTCCCGACCGACTGCAGCATTCCGAGCGCGATTCCGAGCGTCGCCCCGCCACGCTCGAGCCTCCGCCGCCAGTCCTCGAGCTCAGCGGTCACGATCCTGTGCTCTCTGGCCCATACAGCACCGAGCGTTCCGAGGTACACGAGCAGACTTTCGAAGGGTTCAAGATCTCCTCGTACTGCACACGCGGGTCCTTGGCGAGGCGCAACGACCGAACGTTTCGGGCGACCGGATAGGGAAAGAGATCCTCCGTGCGCAACAGCAGGTCCTCGTGTCTCGCACCGCCGTAGGTCAGATCCCAGGCGATACCAGCCCAACTAACCGACCACTCCTCGAACACCGCTCGCCACAGCCTCGGCCAAGGGGGTCAGGAACTGTTCACGGAGTTCATCCCAGTGGCTGGTCACGAACCCGCACGCGAGACCAGGTTCCTTCCTGCTGAGCTGCTTGCCCGCGACTCGACATAGCACGCCGTGCAGCTGATCTGCGATCTGCAGATCAGTGATTGCGCTGATGGCGAAGTACGCGGCGCGGTACTCCCCTGGGTACAGCAGGACGAGCGCCTTCGTGGCCCCCGGCCATGCGTAGCGGCGGCTCTTGTTCAGGTCCTGCTGCTCGAGTCCAAGGTTTGTGGCCCAGCCGTCGAGCAGTCTGCGACATTCGGTGACCTCATCCGAGGCGAGTTCCCAGAGCTCCTCAATGGAGGCCGACGAGGTGGTGGCCTGGCGCTTGTGCTCCTTCGCCGCCTCCGTCAGCCCGACGACGCGCGGTACGAGGGCGCGGAGCCCTTCGCCTTCGTAGTTGCGGATCTCGATGCCAAGGACATCCGCAGGTGACATCTGCTCGTTGAGAAACTCGATAACGCGTCGGAGTTCGGGAGGCAGGATGTCGGCGATGAAGAGCAATCGGACGCGTCCGGCCGAGAGATTGCTGGCCACCTGTTGCCAGAAGGCTTCGATCTCGGCGGCAGCCTCGTCGACGCTTTTGTCCTGCAGGCCAAGTAGGGTCCTGAGCTGCTCGAATCCGCCGCCGTCGTGATGCACCCACGTCGCGTCGAGCTCACGCACGAGCCTTTCAACTGGCCAGTACACGACTGCATTGGCGGCGTAGTCGAGCATCTGGCCGATGACTTCGCGTCGGATCCGTGTGTCGGTGCTTCGTTTGACCTCGATCAGGGTCGGGATGCCGTCCTGGTCGACGAAGACGTGATCGATGGACCAGCGGTCTCCGGCGTCGGCTGCGTCGGGGATGCCCGCCTCGCGCCGGATGAGCACGAAGCGTCGCGCTTCGAGTGTGGGGGTTAGCTGATCGCCGGCGAGCAGCACCGAATGTCTCTCTAGAAGGGCCTGGAGAAGGTCTTCGGAGGCGTAGGGCGTGGCCATCATGTTCACGAGCTGGCCGTCCTGCTCGAGGTAGATGCCTTCAGTCATCGAGTGCCCCTCCATTGGGTGCTGAGGAATCTCGCGGAGACCGCGGACCGACCAGCGCGAGCCGAACTGAGGACGGAGGTCAAGTCGGGTCCTGCACTCCGCCGACTCCAGCAAAGACATCCCAGTACTCCTCCGGCACCTCAAGTCGGACCGGGCCGTCAAGTTCGTAAGAGAGGGGATGGAACGTGTCATCAAGGTCGGCCGTCCCTGTCACCCGGATCTGCACGTCACCCTCCCCATAGTCGTGGATGAGCTCATCGTCCGGGCCGCCAAGGCGCCAAGAAAAAGCGCCGACGGTGCCGGACAGCGTGAGCTCTGCTGTGAGGAAGCGCTCCTCATCATCCTCGACTACCTCAGTGTCATCGGCAGTGACCTTGTCGATGCCAAGGATCGTCACGTCGTACACCTCCGCCTCGTTGCTCACGTCCAGCGCTTCTGCAACATGCTGGTCGTAACGCGGGATGCCAGAGGGCAGCGGATAGGCACCTTCTGCGATCTCTTGTCTGACACTTTCCAGTACGAACTGCTCGAAGCGCTTGACTACGACCGGTTCAGCTGGGGCAACAACGGCTAGCAGACTCCACAGGTCGTGGGCATCCGCGACCACACGCACCCGCGGGGGGTCATCCACGAGAGACCTAAGGTGCTGATCTCCGGTGACGAGGACAACTGGCTGTTGCTCCTCGGCAACTATGTCAACTGTTGCGGCCACAAGGGCGTCCGCTGCGCCGGTCTTGATCTGGTCTCTCTTCGTCCCATGCCCGATCTGCAACACCTGCTGGCGAACCGCATCCAGACCAGACAGATCTGGGGGGTCAACGACCTCAGCGCCCGCATCGCTGATGTCCTTTGCGATCGTGTCGACAAGCGCTTCGACGTTTGCCGCCGGGGGCACGTTGATGGCATCGCGGAGCAAGGGGTCGATCCGACGCGCAGCAAAGCGCGCCTGGGACCGGTAGAGATCATGCGCCGCCCGGGCATGCTCAGCCCACTCCCACACGACCACCCGAGGGACAACGAGCCGATGCCCCTTGCGTTCGGCACGCTTGACGAGCTTCTTGAACCGCCGGCTGGAGTACTCACCGTTGGCAAAGATGTTGGTGTCAACGACTACAGTGACCTCGACGACCGCCATGGCAAATCCTTGCACGACACGGCGCTCGGTAGCAGACGAGCGAGACGCGGCTTGGCGGTAGTGTCGTTCAGCCTCGCGAGTGCTGTCAGACCCTTCCATTGGATGAGGACTGCTCGGGACGGTCTTGGCAGCGGGAACTTGCGGCAGAGCTGGGTCCAGCCAAGCCCGGCAACGACGTGAGACGGCCTTGCGTCCTGCTCGCCGACGGCGGGGCGAACGGCTGCACCGCACATGTAAGACCTCAGCGCCTTAGCGGCTGGTGTCAGGCGAACGGCCCCACTTGTTGTCGCCCGGTCGAGGACCCATCGCCACCTGTGCCCTGATGTGCTCGGAGAAGACCTCCTCGAGCGGCCAACGCCTCATCCTTCCCGACCCCGTACCGCTCGTGTTGGTGGTGAGCAGACCGTCGTAGAGCGGCTGCACGAGCGGATCGTCGTACGACAGGAACCTGAGCAACGCCGTAAGAAACGCTCCCACTGGCGTGACCGAGTCGGCCTGGCCCGGCTCTCTGCCTGAGATCACCCCCAGCGACGTGGGGGTGGTCTCCCGCGGGAATGCGACGCTTGGAAGCCGACCGACGTCCCAAGAGCTGACGTCGGCGATACAGACAAGGTCGAGGAACTCGCGCGAGTGCCGCACAAGCTCGTCGGCGAGTGCCTCAAGCCGGGCGGTGACGTTTTCCAGCGGTGTCGAGCCCGGCGCCGTCCAGGCATGCGAATGGGCAAGGAAGCCCACGGGGTAAAGACCGAGCATCTCGCCGCCTGCGGACGTCTGCCGCGGGGCGGCTCCGCGGTGCAGCCGTACGGCCCGATCGAGGGCATCGCGAAGCCCGTCGGCATCGGCCGTCAGTCGGACGCTGAACGCAGCGGCCACACCGCCGGCCATGACCTCCTCCCGATCCCTCAATCTCTCTGGGTAGCTTGGCCTGAATGCGACAAGGTCCGTCTCGAAGCAGTCGTCTCCTATCTCGGGGATGATGTATTTGCGAGTCCCGAGCTGGTAGGACGCGGGAAGCCAGCTCTGGAGCGCGTCCTTCAATGTCCCCTCGCGCCGTGGCCTCCTTTTTGTGGATCCCCGCCGGCTACTGCGTGCAAGGGTTCGTAGTCCGCCTGCACCTCCCGCTCAAGATCACGCAACCACCTGTGGTGGATCTGATCCATCTAACGCTCCCAGTGAACTCCGTCTCCCCGACCGCCAACTGGCATCGAACTCCGTTCCGCCCAATCCGAGCGTGCAAGCTCTAGCCCCGCGTCACGGGCCGCCCGTGCCAGCAAGAGGAAGGCCCACCTCGAATCATCGCGCCTCGTCTACAGCGCCGCTCGGTCCCAACCTAGGACTCGCTGACTTCAGCATCCCCGCGGGCTCCGCGCGATCGATTGCCACAGAGGAAACTCGCGGTAATCCGGTCCTCTCCGTGTAACCGGTCCTGTAATCGTCGGCCGCCCGCCGTGTAAGGCGGCGGTCGAAGGTCTCGCATACGACCTGGTCAGAGGATTTGTTCAGTGCTGAGATCTAGACGACAACCCCCACTTCCTGCAGGGTTCCGGTCCATTCCTCCGCCTTCGCGCTCGCCCATGCGGGTTCGATCGAGCCCGCGTATGCAATCTTTCCGGACACATGGTTCACGAATCCGATCATGCTGACGAAACCCCGGCGTTCCGCATAGCGCGGCACCCCGTGTGACCCCACACCTCGGATGGCGCGCTCGACCTCTCGCTTGAACGCGCGCGGTAGTGCTACTCGATCGTCAAGTACAAGAAGGCCGAGGACGTATTTGGCGGCGCCGGGGGGTGCTACACGATGCTTTGTTTCATTAAGCTGGAATCCCCGTCTCTTGGCAGCATGACGTATGGACGCGATCAGAGGTCCGACATCTCGCCGGCTGAATTCAGGGCCGCCTGAGAGAATGATGTCGTCAGCGTACCGGCTATACACTAGATCGCCCCGTCGGGCGATATCCTCGATGTCTTCGTCGAGCTTTCGGGCGATCCTGTTGGCAAGTGCTCCGGACGTCGGTGCTCCTTGAGGAAGTACACCGAGTCTGGCAGGTTGGTAGCTCGGTATGGAGTAACGCGAGTGAGCTCGTGCGAGCGGCGAGATGTCTAGAATTCTCGTGCATAGCCTGGACATTTCAAATGCGATCAACGCTGGATAGCCAAGCGACGTAAAGTATTGATGGACCTGCGTTTCATCTATGGAGTGAAAGAAGTCTCTGAGGTCGAACTTCATGAGCCAGCGAGCCCCGATATGTCGCTCGGCACATCGTAGTGTGGAGTCCCCCGGTTCGAAAGCCATGGACGCCTGGTGCACACGGGTACGCCGCAGCACCTCCATGAGAAGCCATGACTGTGTGCGACGTAGCAGGGGCCCGGGCGCTGAGATGTGGCGACGCGTTCGACGGAACCGCCGTTGAATCCACTGATCTGTGTAGGGATCGACCGTCCGGTCAACGACGTGCCGTAGCCCGAGGTAGGGCGCTTCAGAAAGCCACGCAAGGTGGCCCAGCGACCACACGACCGGTAGCCCTCGGTTGGCGAGAAACCTCTGCTCTCGCAAGGCACGGTCGACCTGTTCTGCCGTCAAGTCTGCACTGGCCGCACGCGAGCGGTACGAATGGGGGGGAAATGAGCCGACCACTTACCTTTGACCTCCGCGCAGCGGACGGGCGCTCGAGTGAGCCCGAGACCCCGACGGGCGGCGAGCGCCCGCCTGAGCACAGCTCTGCGTGACTACTCTCAAAGCAACGTGCGTGGCACGCTGCCCGCAACCATCAGGTTGCAGTAGTGGTGTACTAAGTGATCGGCTCATCCCCGGCGCACGACCTTAACCGGCAGGACGAATGAATCGGGGGAAGTACGAGTTCGACCGCGAAGGTGCAGACGTCGGTCGCCAGGGTGCAGGCACCTCGGTGCTGCGAAGCTCTCTTCGCAGCCGCCGAGCGTCTAGGAGCCCCATCGCCTCGGAGGTACGGATGAGTGCTGCCACACGCGCCTTCGGGAGCCCTGTGATCTGGGCGATCTCGAACGGTGTCCGTTTGTCCCGTGCAAGGAGGGTTGCAACCAGCAAGGTCTCGAGTCTCTCATGGGGCTGCCTGGCGATCCATCCAGCCGATACAAGCGGAGCATGCTGAGTGAGCAGATCTTGGATACGGCTCGCAGGCTCATAGGGGATTAAGTCCTCAACATCATCTCCGTATCGATAGGTGTGACGATCAAAGATAGCAGGCCATCGCCTACCATCCTTTCCGGTTTTTTGCCAGAATAGGGAGGGCAAGGAGTTCGGCACCGTATGCTGGATCAGCAGCATAGCCTCGGCGTTGCCAAACCCTCGAGATAGCGAGGTTCCGTACTTCATTAGGAGTCTTCGAGCGGCAACTATCTCTATCTCGGGGTTCCGCAATGAGGCAGCTACTAGATCGCACGATCCGTCGTAGCTGAGCAGCGGGAGGCCGGCGAACTCGGCTGCGTGTGTCCCCGCCGAGGTTGCAGCATATGATACGGCCGACACGTCACAGAGCCCATAAGACACCCAGCTCCGGATGGATGGGTGTCGAAGCCACTTTGAGGTCTCCCTCCTCAGGGACTCCCCTGACCCCACGAGATCGTCGACGAACACGAGATGGCGGACCTTGGTGCCACGCATCAGCTCAATGTCCCACCCGTCGACAATCTCGCGTCGAGATAGTCGGAGTTCCCGGCAAACGGTAGCGACGATATATCGGCTGTCAATATGGCTGTAGGTGTCCGGACTGCTTCCTTGGACTGGTTCCTCGCCAATTGGGATTAGGGCGACGGGCTGACCATCCAACTGCTCGAGTCTCCACTCGATTGCGCTTCTGAGCCCACTTAGGAAGCGCCCTTCATCCACGAGCTTCAGTGAGTCGAGAAGCAGCGATCCAAGATGGCGATCACTGACCGAGAGTTGATCCAGAAGCCTCTCGCCAGCGACGGTTTCGGAGGGTTTCCTGGGCGCTTCTCTCATCGCAAAGGATGGTACCTCTCTGGTGCGACGTCGACTCTGTCTCACACCCGTCGCAGGCTCGCCGGGAAGGCGCCCGATCAGGTGAGGACGGGATGGACGGCACAGGTTGGCTTGGAGGTACGACGGGGCCTGCCTGCTTTGGGCGCCAACTTCACAAGATCCAATGGCGAGGAATGGTATGGCCGTCGAAGCCTGGGGGCCACCGGGCTGTACCGCCTTCAGCTCCGGTTTCGACCTCCATCGAGTCCGGCCCGCATCGCGGATGCCGTCGTTGAGCATGACGAACGACAGCCGACACGCCGCGACCGTCCACGTCTCGACGGCGATCTCGTCGGCGATCGCAAAGGGGACAACTTGCCGTCGAGGTTGACGCCGAGGTCGTCGAGGACCGACATGCTGAGCTCCCTAACGGGCTCAGGGGCGCGTCCGTCTCCTCCCCGGGTATCTCGGCCGCCGTGTCCTCGCTCGTGCCATGCCAAGTTGGCCGATTCGGTGCCCGCGCCGTTGCGTCGCTCAGCCGGCAAGGCGGAACACCTCGTACCGTTCCTCGAGCCGGGTCGGGTCGGGCCGAGCCGACGCGGCCCGGGGCAAGGTGAGTCGCGTGCCGGCCATCTCCTGCAGACCGTGCAGCAACATGGGCCCGTCCTCGGCCTCGATCACGTCCTTGCGCACCTCGACGACGAAGTCCGGCCGGACACCGAGATAGTTCCCGTCATACGCGGCGTGATGGATCTTGCAGAGAGCGAGACCGTTGGGGACCACCGGGCTACCCCGCGGATGTCCATCCGGCAGGATGTGCGCCGCATCGAGCAGCGGGCGGTACCGCAGACGGCATATGGCGCAGCTGGTCTGGTACGCGTCCAGTACCCGGACCCGGAACACGCGTTGGTGGAGCCGCTCGTGAGTCACGCGCTCGACGTACCGCCGCTGGTCCTCGTCGACTGTCGGGCCGATCGGCGCGTATCGCTGGCCCGAGTCGAAGGCGACGGCGAACTGGAGCTGCGCCGGTTCGTCGCCGACGATCCAGATCGGGTAGACGGGCAGGTAGACGCCAGGCTGAGTAGCGACGAACCAGATCAGCGGGAGCCGCGCCTCGTACGCCCGGCGGAGAGCGACATTCTCCGGGTGTCCGGGATCGTCGCCCCGGTACTTGTAACGGAGCAGCCCGTCGGGGCCCTCCGCGTCCTCGTAGGGCGGGACCTGGCCGGGCCGGGTGAAGCTAGTCCGGATCGAGAGGGCCGCGTCGAGGCCGGCCGGCTTGCGGATGCCTCGCTGCGGGTCCATAAGCGGAATCCGCTGGCCCTCGAAAGTGAAGGCGGCGAGGTCCTCGTAGCGCACCACGTCGGCGTCAGCCGTCAGTAGCCCATCCAGCCAGGCCATCGCCGCGATCCGCAGTCGGTGCTCGTAGTCGTCCACCACTCTCTCAAGCGTATGTACAGCGTCGTCGGTGCGCCCGCGAGTCGTGCACCTCGTCACTCGCTAGCCGTACGATCGAGAGGACAATCAACCCACTGCGCCGAGTACGAGGGCGAGAGTCCGACAATGCACCGACCGACGCCATGATCTGGCTTGCGCCGCTGGCCGCCGTTCCTGTCTGTCGCGTCGACTCGCGGGTGGGCGCGTGACCCGCGTGACGGCGCTGCCCGTCCCCCGGACCGCAGCGACGGCACCTGCTCCGGCTGTCACTGGGACCCTCCCCACCTGCGCCGACTGTGCCGCCGACCTCGGGTTCCTCGTCGGTAACACCCGACCCGCGTACGAGACGATGCCCAACCCGATCCGTATCGTCGACCTTTTCTGTGGCGGGGGTGGGCTGACCCTCGGCGCGGCCGAAGCCGCCCGACGCGTCGGCAGAGGCGCGACCGTCGCCCTCGCCGTCGAGAACGATGGTGCTGCGGCGGACGTGTACGCCCTCAACTTCCCGGGCGCCGTCCAGCGCAGGACCAGTGTCGCGAGGCTCTTCGATGGCCGACTCGGCGGCCCCCCCACCAAGGCCGAGCGAGCCGTAGTCGAGGTGACCGCTGACGTCGACGTGCTCGTCGCCGGTCCGCCCTGCCAAGGACACTCCGACCTCAACAACCACACCCGACGCGAGGATCCACGCAACTCGTTGTACCTCCGGGCGGTCCGCGCGACGCAGGTCCTGCGCCCGACCTACGTCCTCATCGAGAACGTGCCCGCTGTCCAGCACGACAAGGGCAAGGTCGTCGAGAAGGCCGTCGCCGCGCTCAAGGCCAGCGGGTACACCATCGACCACGGTGTCCTCGACCTCGTCGACTTCGGCGTCCCGCAACGCCGCCGCCGCCACATCCTGCTTGCCGTCCTCGGTGGCCATGCCGATCCGACCGATGTGCTCGAAATCCAATCGCCCTGCGCTGACCATGACGACCGGACAGTCCGCTGGGCGATCGCGGATCTCGGGCGCCTCATCGCCACGACCGGGCCCGACGCCGCGTCGACCCCGACGGCGGAGAACCGCGAACGGATGCAGTGGCTCGTGGACCACCCGGACAAGGTCAACCTGCCCAACTCCATGCGGCCCAAGTGCCACAAGTACAAGAAGCACACGTACAACGCTATGTACGGCCAGCTCAGCTGGGACGAGCCCGCACCCACCATCACGACCGGCTTCGGCTCGATGGGCCAGGGGCGGTTCGTTCATCCGGGTCTGGCGCGCACCCTCACTCCGCACGAGGCGGCGCGGTTGCAGACCCTGCCCGACTTCTTCGACCTCGACATCAGCAAAGGTCGAGGCGCATGGGCGCGCGTCATCGGCAACGCGGTACCGCCCCTCCTCGGTGTCCACCTGATCGAACCCTTGCTGCGCGCACTTCCCGAGCCCACACCCGACGCGCCCGCGGCCAATGGCCGTGAACACGTCACCACGACGCGAGCGAACCGGACGCCGCCTGCGTCGAGCGAGGTCATCCGCGCGCGGATGGCGACCACCAAACGGCGCGACACCAAACCCGAACTCGCGCTGCGGTCCGCCCTGCACGACATGGGTCTACGCTTCGGCGTGGACCGCAAGATCAACGGCAACCGGCGACGTACCGACGTCGTCTTCCCGACGGAGCGGGTCGCCGTCTACGTCGACGGCTGCTTCTGGCACGGATGCCCCGACCACGGGACCATCCCCAAGAGCAACCGCCAGTGGTGGACCGAGAAGCTCGACGCCAACAAGGCACGCGACACCGCGACGTCCGATGCACTCACTGCCGAGGGGTGGCGCGTGCTCCGGTTCTGGGAACACGAAGAGCCCGTGGCGGCCGCCGGCAAGGTTCGCGACGTCGTGCGCGCCCGACGGCGGAAGTAGCAGCGGAGCCCGCAGATCGGGTAACTGTCACACGTCGCGGCGAAGATGGGGCC
The DNA here is from genome assembly GCA_963740985.1 of uncultured Microthrixaceae bacterium. Classification (GTDB taxonomy): domain Bacteria; phylum Actinomycetota; class Acidimicrobiia; order Acidimicrobiales; family Acidimicrobilacustridaceae; genus UBA4742. The sequence continues at coordinate 3,839,020 of CAVUGJ010000002.1, read as the reverse complement.
GTGACCCTCAATTCAGCTCACGACCGGGCCTGATCGGGCGCGCATGAGCAGCTGGGACGCGGCTCTCCTCGACCTCGAGAATCCCGACGGTCTCGTCGGTATTGCCCGCGAGCGACGCCTAGTGCTCGAGGACAACGCTGGACCGCAATGGGTCGACCTGTGTTGGGTCGACGAGGTGGCCCTCTCGCTGATCGACTTGGCGACGGCACACAGGCAGAACCTGACCATCGCCTACCCGGCACCGGCTGGGCAGGTCGCCGTCCTCCTCGCCGCCCAGCTCCTCCTCCGCCAGCTCGTCAACGGCAACCATCAGCCGTCGGTGGGGATCGTCACCGCCGACACGACGATGGCCGCCCGCACCTGGAATGCCCTCCGCATCTCGACGACGGGGGCCCGTGTCCCCATCTCCGGGGTCTTCCCGGTCTTCCGCGCCAATCCCGAGGGGGACAGCCCCGGCGGAGCGCGGCGACTCCAAGGCGTGATCATCGGCCAGGCGTGCAAGGGCTGGCCCGTCGACCACCTCGTCGTCGACCGCCTCGCCGGGCCGGTTCGGATCACGTCGCAACAGGCATCGATCGAGATCGTCGCCGACCCGATCGACCCCGCACTGCGCAAGGCTGAGGCGAGCGGCCGCGCGATCTGGGGGTGGAGCGAGGCAGCCCTCGCGACTGGTCGCCAACTTGAGGAGAGCGCCGGCCACACTGTGCCCTTCTCGATCGCGTCCGACCGCCTCGCCACCATGGGCGCTGGCGTCGACATCCGCCTCGTCGTCGCCCGCCACCCGCAGGCGGAGGCCGCCGTCGCACGCTGCCGCGAGGATCTGCGTGTCCTGCGCTCGATGGCACCACAGCGCACCGACCGGCACGTCGAACGCGGTCTGTCGGCGGGCTGGCACCACCTGACGACCCTCACCTCCCTTCCGTGCCGACCATCGCGCTTCGACGAGTTCGGCGGCTTCCCGCCGATGGCCGCGCGCCCGACGCGGGGATTCGCCGGCGAACTCCTGGTGTGGGCCGGGACGCTCAACGAGGACTTCGCCGAGATCGGCTCCATCCTCGCCAGCGACATCGCCGATCTGCGTGCCGCGCTGGAGCTGGGCAACCCCTTCGAGGAGATGCTGGGCACGATCCACTCGTCCCGCGAGGAGTGCCTCGTGGTCACGCGGACGCGCACCGGTGCCCACGCGCTGCTCGATTCGCTCGGTCTGTCCACGACCTCCGACCGCGCCGGCTCGATGACCATCCGACCGATCGGCCAGCTCCACCGGCACGGGACCTGGCCGAAGGCTGTCTTCGTCGGCGAGCCGTCGCCCTGGGACTGGCACCGTGTCCTCTCCGGCCTGGCACCCCTCGTCGAGGTCCTCACCCTCGGGACCCAGTCCGCAGAGGGATGCGCCCGGGCCGTCGAGTCAGTCCGCGCCGCCGCCGATCACTGGGGAGCTGACGCCGAACACGAGCGCGCGTGGCGCGCGGTCGTCGGCTCCGCGCCTCCACCGGAGTTGTCTGGCGGCTCGTCGGCTCCGCGCCGACCGGTGGTCGTTGCCGACGGCGCGGAGTACGTGCCCGAGCCCGATCCGTTCGAGTCCCTGTCGTCGCTGTTCGACCTCGATCCACTTGAGTTCGGTGGCGAGGGACCCATCCGCGGGATCGCCCGTGAGACCGACCAGGGCATCTGGACCGCCGCGGTGCCAGCGGTTTCGGTCGTCACTGATCGTGGGCGGCTGCTCCTCGAGATCGGGCGTCCCGTCGACGTCCGCGAAGGACCGAAGATCGTCGAGCGCCGACCCGAGACGCTGGAGCCCGGAGCGATCCTGCTCGTCGGTCGGCAGCAAGGGCGGGTCGGGCTCCTCGAGGCGCTGGAGACGAGACTCGGTGATCGCCCAGACCTGCTCGCCGCCCGCTACCTTCTCGAGCACTATCGACGCGTCGTACGCGCCCGCTGGCCCGCGAGTGGATTCACGATCGCCGCACTTCACCGCGCCATGACCGACCTCGGCTGCGACAAGACGAGCGCCGCAGTCCGGTCCTGGGTTACCGAGGGGACGATGGCACCCCAACGTATCGACGACCTGGAGCGCCTCAACCGGGCGCTCGACCTCGGGATGTCCGACATCCAGGTACGCGAACTGTTCGCCGGGGTGCAGCGGCGCCGGGGATTCCGTCGAGCCGCCGGCCGGGCTCTCGCCGCAGCCGCACGCGATTCCACCGTCGTCGCGGACGCCGACACCGTAGACTCCGAGACGGGGCTGTCGATCGCCGACCTACGTGACGCCGTCGTCGAGGCTGTCGTGCTCGAGGTCAGCCCGTGCGAGGATCCAGTACCCATGACACTCCTCGGCACCCTGGAGGACAGATGACCCTCCGCACCGACGACGCGACCCGCTTCCTCGCGTGGATGCTCGAGGGAGTCGTCGCCGAAGGACGCGGCGATCACATGGCGACGCTCCCCGTCGCCCCCAAGGGTCGACTCTGGCTGGGCCGACTCGCGCCGGAGATCGTCGTCCAGAACAGCCGCCTCGGCGAGCGGAGCGAGCGACTCGAACCCTGCGAGGTCGGCGTCCGCTTCCGTCCGGCCGTAGTGGACGGACGCACCGTCACCTGCAAGGCGAGCGTGGTCGCATGGGCCGAGTTCGACGGCGGCGACGCGCCGGATGCACCTCGCTGGCGCAAGACCGACCCAATCGAGGTCTCCGCCGAGCTGGCAACGCCGACGGCGGTCGGCCAGATCGAGTCCGCCGCCCGTGGCGCGTTCGCCGACGCGTTCCGCGCCGTCGGCGCCGATGGGCTCCAGTGCGAGTTCCACGCGGAACTCGAGACCGGCAAGGACGGCCCCGAACTCGTCGTCACCCTGGTGAACACCTCACCCGAGGAGGTGCCCCACTGGGAGACCACCGTCTACGAGGCGAACCTCGAGGTTGAGGCCGGGGCGACCCTGCCGTTCACCCTCGATAACCTGCCGGACTCCTTCCGGTATGACCGCACCGTGCCGGCCTATGGCGTCAACGGCGGCGTCGAGAGGACGGGCTCCGCGGCTTTCCGGACCACCGACGTCGCGACGTACGACCAACCGCGACCGACATACTGGGATGGCGAGGTCGGACCGGTCCCCGACATCAGCTTCGCGACGCTGGCCGCGGATCCGCTCCCCGCCCTGGCCGACCTGGTCGCCGCGTGCGAGCGCTGGGGCGTGACGCACTGGGCCTCGGACGTCCTCGCCCAGCGAGCCGCCGACGAGGGCTGGGACACCGGCATGCGAGACCAAGCGGCATCCGCCGCGGCGCAGTTCGCCGAGGAACTGGGTCGGCTGCGAACGGGCCTCGCGCTGCTCACCGCCGACGACGATCTCCGGCGCAGCTTCATGCTGGCGAACCGCGCGTTCCACGAGTCACCGCTCGTTCCGCACACCCACTGGCGGCCGTTCCAGCTCGGTTTCATGCTCGCCAACGTCACCTCGATCGTTGACGAGGACCGCGAGGGTGACCGCGCCATCGTCGACACACTGTGGTTCGCCACCGGCGGTGGCAAGACCGAGACGTACCTCCTCTATGTGGTGACCGCCTCCTTCTACGACCGGCTACGAGGCAAGAAGGAGGGCATCACGTCGTGGGGACGCTTCCCACTTCGCATGCTGTCGCTCCAGCAGACGCAGCGCTTCGCTGACGTCGTCGCCGCGGCCGAATTGGTCCGACGCGCCGAAAACATCGCCGGCCGGGAGTTCTCGCTCGGCTTCTTCGTCGGCAAGCAGGGGACACCGAACAAGATCAAGCCGACGCCGGACTTCACGTCGCCCGACGATCCCACGGACCCCGACATGCCGGCCAAGTACCAGGTCCTGTTGCGCTGCCCCTTCTGTGGGGGCGGCGGCCTACGCATGGCCTTCGACCAAACCCGGTGGACGCTCGACCACCTGTGCAGCGCGACCGACTGTCCGTGGGTGGGGCGGCCGCTGCCCTTCCGCGTCGTCGACGACGAGATCTACCGATCGCTACCGACCGTCGTCCTCGGCACATTGGACAAGGCGGCGAGTATCGCGGTCCAGGCAGCCATGCGCGGCTTCTACGGCGCGCCATCCGGGCGCTGTCCCGTGCAAGGTCACGGCTTCACCTACGCGCCCCGCAGCGGTTCGCGGGGCGGGTGTCTCTTTCCCGGCTGCAACTCCGCGACCGGGCCGTTGGACCAGCCGACGAACATGTACGCGCCCACCGTGCGTATGCAGGACGAGCTGCACCTGCTCCGCGACAGCCTCGGCGCTGTCGACTCGCACTACGAGGCGCTCCTCGACGCGCTCCAGTCGCACTACGGCTCTGCTCCGAAAATCATCGCCTCCTCCGCGACACTCGCCGGTCACGACGAACAGGTGCGAGCGCTGTACCGCCGCGGCGGGCGCACCTTCCCACTGCCGGGGCCGCGCGCCGGTTGGTCGTTCTGGTCGCGCACGACCGACGCACTCGCGCGACGCTTCGCCGGTCTCGCTCCGCGCGGCGTCACCCTCGAGTACGCGACCGACCAGCTGACCGAGTCGCTCCAGCGGGTCACCCGCCGAGCCGTCGAGGACGCGGCCGGGGTCGCCGCTGCCATCGGCATCGACGTGTCCGTCGTTCCGGAGCTCGTGGACAACTACGGAGTCGACGTCGTCTACGGCTCGAACCTCAAGGACGTCGAGGCGGTCGCACGGTCCTTCGACACCCAGATCCAGCTTGACCGGCCGGTCAACGCCGCCACACTCACCGGCCGGACACCGCTCGACGAGGTCCGCACTACGCTAGAGCGACTGGTCGAGCCGGAATCCGACTTCTACAACCGCGTGCACCTGATCGCCGCATCGTCGATGCTGTCGCACGGCGTCGACATCAACCGACTGAACGTGATGGTCATGCTCGGCCTCCCACTCGCCACGGCCGAATTTATCCAGACCACCTCGCGCGTCGGGCGAACGCATCCCGGACTCGTTATCGTCCTGCACAAGATCGGCCGGGAACGCGACGCCGCGGTGTACCGCAACTTCCCGTCGTTCGTCGGTCACGCCGACCGTCTCATTGATCCCGTGCCGATCACGGCGAAGAGCCGACGCGTACTGGAGTTGACGTTCGCCGGCCTCGTGCAGGCGCGCCTCTACGGCATCCACGAGCCCGCCGCCATCGCGGCGGGGATGCGGCAGCTGACCAAACCCGGACCCGTGCGCACAGCCTTCGCCCGTCTGCCGGTCCTCGAACACGCCGAGCTGGACGCGCTCATCGCCATGCTCGATTTCGACGGTCCACTCGACGAAAACCTGCGACGCGACCTCGGCGACTACCTGCGTGAGTTCTACCGAGCCCTCAATGACCCAGCGAGTTCAGCCGACTGGGTGAGCGAGCTGTTCTCCACGGGCGAGCCCATGCGTTCGCTCCGTGACGTCGAGGAACAAGCGCCCGTGATCACACGAGGCGGCCGGCCGTGAGGGTCGAGCGCGGGGCCTCGCAAATCCTCTTCGGTCTCCTGCCCGGCCAGACCGCCGACCTCGATGGGAAGATCTGGCGCGTCGCTCACTGGATCGACCCCGTGCCGCTCGCCCTCGACCAGGACGCGGTCCGCGCCGCGCTGCTCGGGTCGATCGCACCGTGGTCCGCGAGCGGGATGGACGACGGACTCGAGGCTGCGCTCCGTGCCCGCGCCACTGTCGAGGTCGTCGGGCTGAACATGGATCGCGGTGTCCTCGTCGAGCCGTACCCGCAGCAATGGCGCTGCAAGATGTGCGGGTCGATCACGCGCGAACCGCGACGATCGCTGCACCTGCGGGGGTCGCGCGCGTGCGCAAATGCAGTTCGTGGCGTACCACACGTGCGGGGCGGCACGAGAGCCGCAGATCCCGCGCTGTCCGACGCACAACGCCGTCGCCATCCGTCTGCCCGGAACCGCAACCGCGCGCGAGCTGCGCATCTTCTGCCCGCAGTGCCAGCGGGCATTGACGCCGGGAGGCTTCCCGTTCCAGGTGTGCAACTGCGGCGACGGCGGCATGTCGGTTACCGTCCACCGCGCCGCAGTCGTGTTCTCCCCGCGCTTCGCCGTTCTCGTGAATCCTCCCGACCCCGCGGTCGCTGCACAGCTCCGCGCTGCGGGTGGAGGAGCACGCGCTCTGGAGTGGGTCCTCGACGGCATGACCGCCGATGACCCGACGCAGGGGAGGCAGACATACGCGGGCCTGCTCGAGACCCTGCGGCAGGCGGGCCTCTCCGACGAGACTGCTCGTGCCCTCGCGCAGGAAGCCCTCGACCGCGGTGAGGTCGACGCCGGCCACGGTGGTGGTGTCGTCCTGCCGAACGTCGTCCGGGAGAAGGCCCACGAAGAAGCACTCAGCCTCGCGTCCGCCGTGCGCGGTGGCCGCACGCGCGTCGCCGACATGGTTGCCGGGACCACGCCACCACTGCGGACGCTGTATGAGGGCGCGTACGGCGACGCGATGCGCGCCGCCCATCTCGCGGGCGTCGACTTGCTCGCAAACTTCCCCGTGGCGACGCTCTCGTTCGGCTACACCCGCGGCGACATGTCGCCCGGGGCCGCGCGCCTGGTCCCCTTCCGTGAGCGCGGGCAAATCCGCGCATACGGCTCGCTCTCCCGGACCGAGGCGCTGCTCTTCCGTCTCGACCCGATGCACGTGTACCAGCACCTCGTCGCTCGCGGTCATGCGCTGCCCGACGTCGACGGTCCCCGTGCAGCGCGCATCGCGCTGCTTGAACGCATGGATCTCCCGTACCCGACCCAGGAGCAGTACCAGCCACTCGGCGGCGACCTGCTCCAGCTTGTGCACTCGTACGCGCACCGGACCATCCGTCGGCTCGCGTCCTTTGCCGGCATCGAGCGCGACGGGCTCGCCGAGTACCTCCTCCCGCACCACTTGTCGTTCATCGTCTACGCCGCGTCGCGCGGCGACTTCGTCCTCGGCGGACTCCAGGCTGTGTACGAGACCTCGCTGCACCGCTTCCTCGCCGACCTCGTCGAGGGCGAGTCGCGATGCGCGCTCGACCCGGGGTGTCGGAGCGGCGGCGGCGCGTGCATGGCTTGTCTGCACCTGGGTGAGCCGTCGTGCCGGTGGTTCAACCGCTTCCTCGACCGCTCCGAGCTGTTCGGCGCGAGCGGCTTCCTCTCACCGGTGAGGTGAGGTGGACGACGCCGAGTTGATCGGGGGCGTCCTCGTCGACTGCGCCGACCCTCGTGCCAGCGCTGTCGAACTCGCGGTCCTCCTCTCCGCGGCAACGGCGGATCGACGCGCCGCGGTGCGTGCCGGCCTCGACCCGGACCTGGTCGATGTATTGCGGAATCGACTGGCCCTGGATGGAGATCGCGCAACGCTCCTCTGCCAGGAGGCGGCCGCGTGGGTCCTCGGCCGCCGCTCGGTCGCGGTGACCGAACCGTGGGACCTCGTCGCATCCCTCCCCGGAGGCTCGCGTCTGCCGCTGGGTCTCCGTCGCACGACCGGGGAGACGCTCGTGCAGCTCGTCGCCGGCGCCACGCGAACGCTGCGACTCGCGGCCCCGTTCATCGACCGACCCGGCCTGGGGTTCATCGGCGACGCGCTCGCGGCCGCTACGGGCAGGGCAGTCCAGCTCGAGATCCTCCTGCCGACGAGGTCCACCCACGCTGACGACGCTCTGGACGAGCTAGAGCTGACTATTCGCACCTCCGGCGCGTCGGAATACTTCACCGTGTCGCGGCTGCGGTTCGACGCGCCGTGGGCTCACCTCAAGGTCCTCACCGCGGACTCGCTCGCCGCGTACATCGGCAGCGCCAATGTGACCGGCGCGGGCCTAGGTGGTCACAACCTCGAGCTGGGCGTGCTCGTCCGCGGTTCGGGTGTCACGGTCGTCGAGCGGATCCTCGACATGTACCGCGAGGACTGACACCGTCCGGCCGCCGACGTGGCGACGATCGTGTCGCGACAGCGCTGCTGGTCGGAGCCCTATGAGCGTGGACCGTCCTCCAAAAAAGTTCGGCGAAGCGCGGTCGTGTGCACGGGGCTAACTCGTGGGTTGCCGGGGTGTCAGCATTCGAGATCACGACCCGTTACCCCCCTGGGCAGCGATGCGCCCTGGAAGCTGTGGTAGACGACCTGGATCCCGGGATCTCCCCGGCGGCCGGGACCGACAGGTACCCGGCCGGCGGACCTCTTACTGGTAGGGGCTCAAACCGAGCCAGGTACTAGACCACACTGATCTAGACCCAAGCTCAGGATGATCCAGGTCATCAGTAGAGTTCCGACTGATTCCTGGCGATTCCTGCCCCTGGCAAGACTAAGACCGCCTTCGGGGCCGTTGGCTAACTCTCACTCGAGCAGAAGCCGCCGGGCAAGGGTGGAGTCCGACTTGAGAGCCTGGTCCAGATCCAGCGGCCACTTCTCGAGCAGCTCGCTTCTGCGTCGGGTGTTCTGGCCCAGCTTGCGTAGCTCGGCGTGGATAAACCCCTGGGGGCTCCTGATCCCGCTGTGATGCGAGTCTGGATGAGCCTCCGCGTAGGCGTCCTCCTCCATGCTACGTCTCTCGGCCAGGTGTACGGCCAGGGCGGAAGTCGAAAGGCCCTGGTCCAGGAGCCGGACCGTCTCCGTCAGGATGTCCTCGCTCGGCGCCGCTTCGTCGAGCAGCCAGGACATCTCGGTGTAGAGCTCGTCGGCGTGCTCGCGAAGCGGATCCTCAGGCGTGGCGAACATCGCCTGGTTGACATCCGCACGGGTTAGTCCGACCCGGGCGAGGTTGCGGACGCTAAGCCAATGCTCTTCAAGGCCATAGCCGAGCGGGAAACACAACATCTGCCACTCGGTAGCCACGCCGCGCCCACCAGGGGTGAATCCGCCTCGCCGAGCTGTAACTGGGTGAATGTTGCCACGCGCCTCGTGGACCCGAAGCGCTCGCTTCACTGTGGCCTCGCTCAACGGATTGCGGCGGTCGTGCTTCGCTAACGTCGCCACGCTCGGCCGGGAGCCCCGGCCGTTCGAGTAGTTGGCGTGGTCGAAGAGGCCGAATAGGACCACGTCGAGGGAGCGGTTGCTGACGTCGCCTCCCCCTCCGCCGATGGGCGGCATCGCCTCGCCGATTCGCCAGGCCTTCTTGGCCTCGTGATAGGCGTCTGCTGCCTCTTCGAGTTGTGTCATGCGTGCCTGCGCTGGGTAGTAGTGGGTGTTCGCATGTTCTGGTAAGGCGCCACGTCAGTCCTGGGCTCTCGGGGGCGGTCCCCGAAGCCGCTGAGACTGCACAGGGTCGTTCTAGCTGGCGGCCTCGAGTTCGCTAGGACGACGAGCTGCGAGGGCTGCACCCATAGCCTCGGCCAGCTCGGCGTCTGCGCCGGGCAGAGCATGGCTGTAGAGGTTGAGAGTGGTCGACGCCGCTTGATGGCCAAGGCGGTGTTGAACGGCGGCGATCGAGGCTCCGTGCTGGAGCAGGTAGCTGGCGTGGAAATGGCGAAGGCTATGCAGGTGCACGCTGGGAATGCCCGCCCGCTTGGCGTGCCGTCGCCAGGTGCCGGTCAACAGGTTGGGGTCCATCGGCTCCGATGCGGTGGCGTGTGTCCACAACTCCTTCTCGCTGGGCCAGATGTAGGGGTTGGCCACTTTGACGCCTGCCTCCCGAGCGACCGCACGTACGCGCTTGAGCTGGTCTCGAATGACCTCGGTCGTCTCGGCGTCGATCAGCACGTCTCGTGTGCGGCCGGACTTCGTCCGCTTGATCTTCTGCGCACTGCCAACCTTGACCACTGATCGGGCGATCGTGATTCGGTGGTTGGCCAGGTCCACGTCATCCGCGCGCAGAGCGATGAGCTCGCCGCGGCGCATCCCGGTCGCCGCGAGCACTCGGAAGGCCGAGCCCATCCAAGGGTCGCGATCCATCATCGAGTGGATGGCAGCCAGGACCTTTTCGGCTGCTGGCAACTCGATGCGGGGCGTCTGATGGCGCGGCCGCCGAGCGTGGGTCGTCGGGTTGGCGGTGAGGCGCTGCTCCTTGACCTCGCGCTCAAAAACGGCGTGGAGGAACATGTGCACACGGGTGACGATGGCCGCCGAGCAGCCCGGGAGTTCGTTGCCCTCGGCGTCCTTCTTGGGCCTCCTCATGCGCTCGTAGAAGGCCGAAACGTCGGAGATGGTGACCTCGTCGGCACGCATCGAGGAGATGGCGTCGGGCGTGATGTGCTTGCCCGTCAACACCTCGTAGCCGTGCGTAGTGGTCGGTGACCAATCGAGCCGTCCGACGTCGAGGTAGTGGGCGACGATGGCCGCCACGCTCCCCGCTGCTTGGTCTTCGGCGGACTCGTGCGCCGGCTCCATCGCAGCGAGCTGGGCCAGGCGCTTCTTGACGTTGCGCTCGCTCGTCTCCTTCGGCATCGTCTCGCGTGAGGTGCGTCGCCTACCATCGGCGCCCGTGCCATGGGAGACCGTCAGTCGCCAAGTGCCCGAAGGGAGCCGTGAGTACGACCCCGCGCCGTAGGTTCGCTTCGCGCTCTGTGCCATCGCAAGATTGTACCACGAATTGAGCCACGTCCCTCCTGATGTGGCTTAGGTCCCATACCAGCCCTCGTAGCTCAGGGGATAGAGCATCGGTTTCCTAAACCGTGCGCGGAGGTTCGAGTCCTCCCGGGGGCACCAACGGCCATAAGGGATCGCGGCCTCTGATGATGTGTCCGGGGGTTGGTCATCCCACGATTCATCCCACGAAACGGCCTCGGGGCGGTGGCCGCGGTCGGTGGGCGCACTCCACAGCTGGGCCGATGGTGGACTCGTCCGTGATCCTCATGCCATGGATAAGCGCAGCGAGTCCGACAGACGCGACAACTGATCCGAATCGACTCGACGCACCCGTCGACGGGAACCGATCGCGTGCACGAAGCAGCCAGCCCGATCCCCCCGTCGAACTCGGTTCGGGTCTCGATCCACTCCTCATACCTACTGATAAGCGCGAACCTGCCGCGAGACGCGACACCAATCAAGGCCAGCCCGTCCCTGCCCGCCACTTCTGGGGCACCTGCTCGGACGGCAGAAGCCTTCGCTACCGTTCCCGACGCTTCTGGTTATGAGCCGGACTGCCAGGGTGAATCGGGAAGGCGACTGTTCACGACATCACTTCTGACTCGGTCTCGTTTGCTGGCCCGGGCCACGCGGAAGCCAATCAGGCCCCCACGACGAGGGACCGCGCCTCGGCGGAGCCGACCACAAGGTCGTGAAGGTCGCCGCCCACCTCGAGTCGGCTCGACTGTTCGACCCCGCCGATCCTCATCGGCTCAAAGCCCGCCGTTCGGATCAAGTGCTCGACTTCGTCGCTCCCCTGCTTGTCCTCGGACACGTAGAACAGCACCGCGGGCTCGGGCGACCTGTGGCTCGAGGACTCGAAGAGACCGGCCGACATGGTGCCGAACGCAATGGCGAAGCGTGTTCCGATCGGCAGCCACCCAGCGACAACTTGGCCCGATGACTGCCCTTCCGGTAGCAGTCGCACGACCCTGCCTTGTGCGTCGAGTCCGACCGGATTGCTCGGCACGACGAGATACGTGTCTCCCAGCACGTCGGCGATCTCGTCGATGACCTCCTTCAACACGGAGAACCGCAGCGCGAGGACGACGGCATCGGCTCCCTGCAAGGCACTCCGGTTACCGAGGGCGACGACCGTGGTTCCGCCGATTGCCAGGGCCAGCTTTCGCGCCGATTCCATGTCGGCGCTCGAGAGCTGGAGGTCCTCACCACCAGCAGCAAGCTGACGCGCGATGGCCGATCCGATCCCTCCGGTTCCGATGATCGCCGTCGTCATGATGGGGACCTCCGACCCGGGCGGAGGCTCACGCCGACTTGCTCGATGTCCATTGATCGGGGAACCAATCTCCCCCTGGGTCCGTCGTTTGTCCCACTTCGATCAGATGACCATCGGGATCGCGGACATAGCAACGGATCTCGTACGGGTGCTGCTTCGGAGGCGTCAGGAACGCTGCACCTCGCGCCCTCCATTCGGAGTACACCGCCTGCATGTCGGTGACCCGAATATTGAGGAAGCTACTGACCCGATTCGGATCGGCGGGCGTCTCGAGGGTGACCTCCGGCTTGTCGTCGGTCGGCCCTCCGCCGACGTTGATGATGATCCAACTGTTCGACAGTCGGACATAGGTGAGCCCGCCGGGGCCGGAGAACGCATCCGTGCCCCCGAGCACATCGGTGTAGAAGCGCCGAGAGCGTTCGACGTCATCGGACACGATGAAGTGGGCCAGCACGATTCCCTCTGGAGGCGGTGGGAGCTCGTCGGCGGGTGTCGCCGATGGCCACTGATCGGGCACCCAGTCCCCCTGCGGGTCGGTGGTCTGCCCCACTTCGATCAGGTGACCATCGGGATCACGGATGTAGCAACGGATCTCGTACTGGTGCTGCTTCGGAGGCGTCAGGAACTGTGCGCCCCGCGCGCTCCATTCGGAATACACCGCATCGATGTCCTTGACCCGGATGTTGACGAAGCTGCTCACCCGATTCGGGTCGCCGGGGGTCTCCAGGGTGACCTCCGGCTTGTCGTCGGTCGGGCCTCCGCCGGCATTGATGACGATCCAACTGTTGGATAGCGCGACGTTGGTCGGCCCCCCGGGGCTGGAGAAGGTGACCCGACCCCCGAGGACCTCGGTGTAGAAACGGCGAGAGCGCTCGACGTCGTCCGACACGATGAAGTGGGTCAGCAGGATTGCTTCTTGGGGCGGGACCTCGGCCATCTGCTATCTCCGATGGTCCTTCACGGTCACGCCCGTGCCATCTGCGCCTGCATGGGCGACAGCGGCGACGGCATCTTGGCGATCTCCATTCGAAGGGTCTTGAAGGCCGAATCGAAGATGGTGGAGAAGCTCGGGAACGGCTGGATGACGTCGCTCAACACCTCCAACGGAACATGAGCGCGTATGGCGAGCGTGGCCTGCTGGAGCCACTCGCCGGCCTCGGGTCCGAGGGCGTAGGCGCCGGTCAACTGGGCACCGTCACTGAGCAGGGTCAAGAATCCGTTCGACTGCGCGTACTCGTGGCTGTAGGTCGCGGTCTTGGCCACGTCGGTCAAGCGCGTCGTGCTGCTGTAGGGGGCCTCCGCGGCACCGACGGCGGCCGCCTGCGGATCGGTGTAGGTCACTCGCGGTACGGCTTCGTAGTTCGCTGGGTGGCTCTCACCGGCGATGTTCGCCGCCACCACGTCTCCCTCGTACTCGCCGACGTGGGTCAGGGGCCAGATCCCGTTGACATCCCCGATGGCCCAGATGTTGTCGCCTGCACGCAGATACTCGTCCACCGCCACGCCGTGTGGGTCTGCCTCGATACCGACCGTCTCGAGCCCGATCCCCTCGACCCGGGGACGACGGCCGGTCGTCACCAGCAGTCGGTCTCCACGTACTGACGTCCCGTCCGAGAGCCTCAGGACGTAGTCGCCCTCGTCGCCCGAGGCCTCCGCGGCCTCAACGCCGAGGTGGAGCTCGATCCCATCCCGCCCCAGCGCCTCGGCCAGAGCCGCTCCGAGGGGCGCCGGCTCTCGGGGGATCAGCCGATCGGCTCCCTCGACCAGCACGGCCTGGCCACCCAGCCGCTGGACCACCTGGGCGATCTCGACACCGGCCGAGCCACCGCCGAGCACGATGAGGCGGCTAGGAACCGTCTTCATCGCCGTCGCTTCGCGCGTGCCCCACACGCCCACCAGGCCATCGAGCCCCGGAATGGGTGGCACGAAAGGAGCCGCGCCCGTCGCAACGACGACATGCTCAGCCGAGTGGCGAGTGCCATCCACTTCGACCGCGCCGGGCCCGGCCAGTCGACCCACGCCCCGAACCAGGGCGATGCCCCGATCCGCCAGCCATTTCTCCTGGCCGGCGTCCGAATAGCCCGACACCATGTAGTCCCGCCAGTCCAGCGCGGCCTGCACGTTCACCTCGGCGCCGGCGCCGACGTCGCGGGCCCCCTGGACCGCCTCCCCAGGACGCAGGAGGGTCTTGGAGGGGATGCACGCCCAGTAGGAGCACTCGCCGCCCACCAGCTCCCGCTCGACGACGGCGACGCGAAGCCCACGGGCCGCGATGGCCGCAGCGCAATGCTCGCCGGGCGCGCCGCCGCCCAGCACGATCACGTCGTAATCGGTCATGCAGGAAGCTCCTGGCCGCTCTGCTCGCGCACCATGTACTCGGCGTACCAGTCGGGCCAGTCCGGGTCGGCCCGGCCGATGCGCTTCTCGTGCTCACCGTGGGCCGACTCGGCGCGGCGCAATGCCGCCGCCAGGTCACCGGCGGAGTTGAACGAGGTGGTGGTCGGGTCGACGCGGCCCGGTAGGCGATCGGTCACCTCTTGGAGCAGCCAGCTGTTGCCGTCGGGGTCTTCGAAGGTGGCGAAGGAGTTGTAGCTCCGGTCGTCCGGATCCGGCCCGCTGACCCGATCGCCTGTGCCGTCAGGGTCGAGTTGCGCTCCGGGCGCGCCGGAATGGAACACCCCACTGACCGTGGCGCCCCGGCTGACGAGTTCGTCGCGCCCGGCTTCGATGTCGGACACGATCAGGTACAGGCCATGAGCGGATCCGGCTGGCGCCCCTGTGATGTGGGTGCCGAACTGCACAGAACACGGCGATCCCGGTGGCGTGAACTGCACGACCCGGAAGCCGTTGTCGAAGGAGAAGTCGGCGTCGAGTCTCCAGCCGAGGCCGGCGTAGAACACCTTGGAGCGATCGGCGTCGGCCACGGGGATGACGACCGCCTCCAGCTTGAGATCGGCCGGTTCGCTGCTCGGCGATCCGCCGGGTGCGCTCTGTCCGTCGACGGTGCTCATCCGGCTCTCCTCTGCCTGGTCCCGGGAGGAGTGTCGCGCCCTGGCGAACGCGTTGCACCGGAAACCTCCCCGCACTCGGGTTCGACGCAGTGCGCGGCGTGCGAGGGGTCGAATGGCGATGGCGTGCCGTCCCTCAGGGTCAGCGCTTGATACCGATGCTCCTACCTTCGGTGTACCGGATCGGCTCCTCCAAAGTGTCGACGAGGAATCGATCCCGGTCTCCTCGTTCCCACGCCTCCCTCAACCCCGGAGTGGCCAGGTCGAAGTCGGGCCGAGTCTTCTTGAACACGCCCCTCAGATCCACGTGGAGCTCTGCCATCGTGGGCCGGCCCCAATACCAGTAGCCGTTGTAGATCTTGAAGATCTTGAGCCCGGGCTCGAGGACGAACGTGTGGGGGATCATCGGATCGTGCGGCTCATCAGTGAATTCTCTGATGTCCAGATCCTTCTGGACCATCCGATCAGGGTCCGACAGGAACGGCCACGTGGCGCCCAGCGCATCCCGGAACTCGTTGATGTTCAGCTGATTGTCGGTCGAGATGAGGGCCAATCGGGTGTAGGCATTTCTGAACTCGGGATACATGTCGACCAGATGCCCTACGAACTGATGCTCTTTGGGATCGAAGCCGCCACGGGACAGATGGAGCACCATCGGGTTGCCCCCTTGGAGTTCCGACAAGGACCGCCGCTGGCCCGATTGATCGGCGAGCTCGTAGTCGGGAAACGTCTCGCCTTCACGGATGTCGCTGCGCATGTGGCCTCCAAACTCGAAAGGGTCTGGTCCAAGGATCCCACGGGACTCCAGACGATGTTCAGGTCGGTTGCGCCTTGTCGCTCGCTCTCAGAGATGGCCCAGGCCGCATTGACGAGCCCGATGTGGCTGAACGCCTGCGGGAAGTTGCCAAGGAGCTCGCCGGTGACTGGATCGACCTCCTCGGCCAGCAGGCCGACATCGTTGACGAAGGCGGCGGCACGCTCGAACACGGCGCGGGCCCGAACCGGCTGGCCTACCTGGGCCAAGGCCTGGGCCAGCCAGAAGGTGCACAACAGGAAGGTGCCCTCCTCGCCCTCGAGGCCGTCGTGGGACCGATAGCGATAGACCAATCCCCGCGAGTCGGTGAGCCGCTCCTCGGTGGCGTCGATCGTGGCCAGCACCCTCGGATCGTCGGTCGGGAGAAATCCCACCAGGGGCACCATGAGGTTGGAGGCGTCGAGCTCGTCCGAGCCGAACGACTGGGTGAAGGCATTGGCCC
This sequence comes from uncultured Microthrixaceae bacterium, assembly GCA_963740985.1. Lineage (GTDB taxonomy): Bacteria > Actinomycetota > Acidimicrobiia > Acidimicrobiales > Acidimicrobilacustridaceae > UBA4742. The sequence continues at coordinate 3,822,995 of CAVUGJ010000002.1, read as the reverse complement.
GGTCACTCCAGCCCTTGGTCACGATCGCCTCGCGGATCTGGTCTCGCGTCTGGGTCCATGACCCGATTCGAGCGGAGGCGTTGAGACGGTCGGCCAGGATCACCGCTCGATCGAGGGCCACCCAGCACATCAGTTTGGAATACAGGAAGTCACGTGGCTCTCCCCGGATCTCCCAGATTCCTTGGTCCTTCTCCTGCCACCGGCGAGCGGCCGTGTCGGCCAGTTGCACGAGGAACGCTCGCGTGGCTGGGGCCAGGTCGCTGGGCGCATCCCATTTGCCCGAGTCGGCCAGTGGCCCGACCCGGTGGGTGTCGTCGAACAGGTGGTCAGACATGCGGTACACCGCGTTGAGCAACTCGCCGTAGACGTCGAGCTGGCGTTGTGTCCAGGCCGCGTTGCCTACTCGGACCGGCGCCGAGTGGCGCCAGCCCTCCAGCTGGGGAAGCTCCCGCTCGGTCAGATCCCGTTCACCGCCGATGCCGAACATGATCTGCAAGGCCCCGCCCCCGTCGAGCGAGCCGGCGGCGGACGAGGAGACGTAGTCGAAGAACTGGTTGGCTTCGTCAGGACAAGCCGCCACCCAAAGGGCCTGGATCGTGAAGGAGGCGTCCCGGACCCAGGCATAGCGGTAGTCCCAGTTCCGGGAGCCGCCCGCCACCTCAGGCAACGACGTGGTCGCCGCCGCGCAGATGGCGCCGGTGGGTGCATAGGAGAGTGACTGGAGCACCCGGCCGCTGTGGTGCACCAGGTCTCGCCAGGGCCCCACGTAGGCCTGGTGGAGCTCTGACCACGACTCCCACCCCGCCACGGTGTCTTCGAGCCGGGCGCGTATCTCCGATGGGCTCCAGACCCTGGCCAAACTGCCCTCAATCTGGTTCCCGTGGTGGAGGGCGAAGCCGACGCTTTCCCCTTGGACGAGCTGGAACCGGCCCGAGGCCGCGGCGCGGTCCCGGTCGAGGGTCAGGGCCACGGACGTCGACAGCACCAGCCCGTCAGCGCTGTCCCTCTCTGTCAGTCCACCGTCGACCGCGTCGAGCGACGGATGCTTCAACCCGTAGTCGGGCCGCGGGACGTACTCCAGGGACAAGTCGACCCGGCCAGCCGTACAGGTGGCTTGCCGTAGGAGAACGTGAGGCGCGCCTATGCCGAGTTCGTGTCCCCGGTTGCCAGCCCCCATGGCCAGGGCGTCGGTGATCGTGACCGAACCGGTCGGTGTGCGCGCCGTGGTCTCCAACACCATGGTGCGGTCCAGGTAGCGCCTGCCCACTTCCGTCGTGTTGGTGGCTCCGAAGAACCAGTGCCCGGCCTTCTCGTCGAGGAGGCGACCGAAGGTCGAGGGGCTGTCGAACCGTGGGAAGCAGAGCCAGTCGATCGACCCGCCTCGACTGACCAGCGCCGCGCTGTGCCGATCTGACAGGAGCGCATAGTCAGCTATGGGCGTCGTGGTCACTTGGCTCCCTCGCTCGTGGATGTGCAAGAGGCGATCCGGCAGCGCCCATGAGCACCAGATCAGATCTGCCCAACTGCGTCTGGAGATGGGCTATCAGCTATCGGCAACCGTACTGGCACGCTCGGCGAACCTGGTCCGAATGACTCGGACGGGGTGCGGAGTGGCGGGTTGGCGGGCGGCGCCAGTCCATTTGCGTCGCGCTACTGTTCGTACGGAATCACCCTGAGAGGTGGAGCTGTCTCGCCGTTTCGGCCCTCACCCTCAGAAGCCGGGAGGTCGACCAACGATGGTGATCCACCAACCGGACCAGGCCGAGTTCAGGTCAGTTCTGCCCGAGGAAATGGCCACCGTGGTCCACCTTCCGAAAGTGGCTTTGAGGCCGGTCTCAACTAGGCGCTTCGATGTCGTCGTAGATGCGGGCAGCAGCCAGCAGACCGTCCGAACTTCGCTCATAGACACCAATTCCAGCCTGGGATGTCAGGTCGTGACTACCCCATCGAACGCAGTTGAACTCCAGGGCGCAACGCACCCCGTCGTCAGTCACGGTGCAATGCTCGAGCTTGAGCCCGCCACCAGCCTTGAAGCACTCGGCGAAATACGAACGCAGCTCACGCGTGCCAACGTGTAGATAGTGCGGACCGATTGCGTCGCGAACGTACCCATCTGGTGCGAACACGCTCACGATGGAGTCAAGATCTCCGGCGCTCAGCGCGGCGAGATATCGGCCGACGACGTCACTCAGCTGGGGGTTTGCCGGCTCGAGCAGGGGGCGCCTGATGTGACGCTGCCCGTCAACGGGCCACTGGCTGCAATAGGTGCGGAACACCACGGACAGTTCGTCGGGGGACTCCGCAACGACGGCTATCGGCCAATCCACCGGCTGGCCGTCGAAGTCGTCCAGGTGCGCCAGGAGCTCGACCACGGCCCGGCCGCGAATACAGGTGGAGGCTACGGTTTCGATTCGGACGTGGCGCTCAGCCCACAACAATTGATTGTTGCGGACGAACCGTCGAAGCTGCCAATGACCGCGCACCTCCCCTTCTCGCGGGTCGTAGATCGCCACTTGGCCGGGCCATATTTCCTCTAGTTCGTGAGCGCGCCCGGTCTCGAGGGCGTTGAAGTACCGCTCGACCGGATCAGCGAGGCCGACGGACCTTGTCTGGCGACGGGCAAGTTCAACCGCGCTGACGAAATCTGGAAACCATGGCATCTTGCTCTCCGCGATCGCTTCTGGTCGGGCAGCGCGATCAGCCGCTCAACGCGACGAGCCTAGCCCTCGTCTTCGGGCGGCGGTCCGACCAGCCGCTGGCAGATAAACGGTGGTCCGGTAGTCATAGAACTGGTCCATCTCGATGTCGCGTGGCCAGGTCCGCTCAAGAACGCAAATTCGTCAGTCGAGAGGTCCGGATGACACGCCGATACGTGCGGGCTGGTTCCCACGTGCCGCTGGCTCGTCGCCGTCTCCGGCGGGCCGGCTTGGTTCACAAACGCGAGACGAGCTCAGCCACGATCTCCGCCGCTGGTCGCGACTGCCGGGCGAGCGCGACGCTCTGTCCGGCCCACATGGAGAGCGCTTCCAGGTGACCGGTGGTGCCAACCATCGGCGGCGCCGGCTCGTAGCGAACGATGGCTTCGCCCGAAGCGAAGTGCGCGATGACATCGCCCGCTCCGGGCCGACTCTCCAGAGGCGGCCGACCCGCGGCCTCCCACATTTCGGACGTCGAGTTGCGGAGCGCGCGGTGGGGCGAGTCCGGCCAGTCGACGTCGTAAAGGTCGGGGTACCACTCGGCGTCGGTCTCGACCGCGTTGATCAGGCGACTGCGGTACTCCTGGTGGATGGGCATCTCCTGGGCAAGCAGGAACTGGGTGCCCACCCACGCCGCCTGAGCGCCCAGGGCGAGGACGGCGGCCACGCCGCGAGCGTCCCCGATTCCACCGGCCGCGATCACCGGCACCGGCGCCACCGCGTCCACCACAGCGGGCACGAGGGGGAGCGTGGCAATCCGACCCCCCACGTGCCCCCCAGCCTCCCAACCCTGCGCCACGATGACATCAACCCCGCGGGCGACCGCCTGCCGCGCCTCTTCGGCGGTTCCGACCGTACACAGCACGAGTCCGCCGGCATCGTGGACGCGCTCGACGTAGCCAGCGGGATCTCCCAGAAACAGTGACACGATCCGCAAACCGGCCTCGAGGGCCTCATCGAGGCGACGGTGCTGATCGGAGGTGAGAACCAGGTTGCCGCAGAAGGGACGATCGGTGAGCGCCGCCGTCTCGCGAACCACGTCTCCGGCCGGATCGGACCACGTCAGCGTCACCGTGCCGAGGCCACCCGCATTCGAGACCGCTGCCGCAAGTTCGGGCACCGCCACCATCGCCGCCAAGACAATCTGGTTGTTCGATTCCGAGCAATTCGCAGAGCGGCGTTCGCACTACTGCCACCTACCCTTTCGATCCAGGCCGTCCTCCACCCAACACGGACAGATCCGTATTCTTCTAGGACTCATACGATGTGGGCATCGACTTGTCGGCCCGTTTGTTCCAACCGTGAAAGCTCGCGTAGTCGCCTGCATCCCAGGCCTCGCGCAAGCCCGGTTTGCTCAGGTCCCAGTCGGGGCGGATCTCGCTCGACGCCGCGCACAGGTCGGACCACAAGTTGTAGAACGAGGGGCGCCCCCAGAACCAGTAGCCGTTGTACACGCTGTGAACGATGAGTCCAGGCTTGAGGACCAGCGTGTGGGGGATCATCGGATCGTGCTCGGGGTCGGTGTACTCCTGGATGTCGAGGTCCTTTTGGATCGTCCGGGCTGGGTCCGAGAGAAAGGTCCATTAGGCGCCGACTGAACCCCGGAACTCCTGCAGGGTGTGGTGGTCATCGGTGGCGATGGTGACCACCTGGGTATAGGCGACGGCGATTTTCGGATAGTTCGCTGCGAGCTCCAGGTGCTGCTGGTGTTCCTTCGGGCAGTAATTTCCTCGGGCCAGCGTGAGGATCATCGGATCGTCACCTTGGAGCTGACTGAGTGTGCGAACGATGTTGGTGTGATCCGGCAGCGAGTAGTCAGGAAACACGCCGCCTGGTCTGATGTCGGATCGCATGGGGTGACTGCCTTTCACTCGACGATGCCTGCGGGATCGTAGGCTCGGTTGGATTGGTCGCCGGGTGGCGGATCTCGCCGGTTCTTGGTCAGCCTCCGGCTGCCCGGCCCCCATCGATACGGAGCGTCGCACCGGTGACGAACGTGGCGCGTTCGAGGTAGAGAACCCCGTCGACCACGTCGCTGACCTCGCCCACGCGTCCCAGGGGATGTCGTTCAGCCAGCTCACGGTACGAAGCCGGGTCGTGAGGTGGGGTCTCGATGATGCCGAGCGCCAACGCATTGACACGGACACCCCGTCCGGCGTACTCGGTGGCCAGAGAGCGTGTCACCGCCTCCAGGCCGCCCTTGGTCAGGGATGCGAGAGCCGACGGTTCCCTTGCGTCCGTGTGCTCCACAAGACTGGTGCTGACATTGACGACGTGGCCTCCACCCTGGGCGACCATCTGCGCGATGGCCCGCTGGGTCATGTGGAAGAACCCGGTGAGGTTGACCGACGTGATCGCCACGTACTCGTCGGTCGTGTAGTCGGTGAACGGCTTCCCGATGTAGATGCCCGCATTGTTGACCAGCGTGTCGATCCGGCCGAACCGATCGAGCGCCTGTCGGACCACGAGTTCGGCGGTCTCGGCTTGCGCGATGTCTCCCGGCACCATCAGCAGATCCGGTGTTGCGGACGGCTCGACGGAACGCGCCGTACCCACCACGGCGTAACCCGCCACGGTGAACGCGGCCGCGATGCCCGCACCGATCCCGTGCGACGCACCGGTGACGATCGCCACCTTCTTCCCCGCTGGTGGCGCACCACGCTCCGGCTCTGCCGCCGGCTTCGTACTCGCTGAGGAGGCCATCGACGCTCTCCTGCACTCGTCGGGACCTGGCCGGGAATCGGACCTCAGTGGTGCAGGAGCGCACAGGGGCCAAGTCGCTGGCCTGATCCTACCGATGAGGTTGCGAGCGGGTTGCGGCTCGTCCTCATGAGGCAACCACCCACAAACAGAAGCAGCCTGAGATCATCGAGGGGTGACCCGGAAGGCCGAGAGAGGACGAGACATCGTTCACCACATCTGCGCCGGGTGGGCCACTCACCCGTCATCCCACGATTCATCCCACGAAACGGCCGCCGGGCGGCGGTCGGGGCCCGTGGGTATCGAGATCGGCCGCCCAGCCGGCGGATCGGTCACTGATCTTCATGCCTTGGATAGGCGCATCGGGACCGACAGACGCGACAAGCGATCCGATCCCCCGCGCCCGAACTGGCGACGACCGGTCGACCTTGCGCACTCGACCGGGCGATCCGGCGTCGGCGACCGCAGGGCAACCACTCCGAGATGTCGATCTGGTCGGGTCTGCTGCACGGTTGGTTGACATTCTTTGTGCCCGGCGGTGCCGGGCGGAAGGATGGCAGCTATGCCCAAGAAGTTCCCTCCGGAGTTCAACGTGACGTGGTCACGGTCGCCCGTCGGGATGACCTGACCGTCCCAGAGGTCGCTGCCACGTCGAGTCCGCGATCTGCAGATGGCGGCACACCTCATCGAGGTCGGTGCCGGCCGCCAAGAGCCTGTTGCCCTCAGCGAGCTTGCGGATGATCTGGTCGGGCGTATGCCGACGTCGGGTCATGGCGCTGTCCTCCTCGCCCCAGTCTGGGCAACGGACTCCCACACCGCCCGGACCACTACACGGGGGTCACCTCAGGATGGACCGACCCCCGCCAGGACCGGGCGGGGTGCGCCTCTAGCCCGCTTCTAAGCCGGCCGCTCCTGGACCATCCGGAGGCCCCCAGATACTTGTCGCTGCACCCACCTGGGAGCCCTATCGCCGGTTCGGTGCGGTGGAGAAGGGCTTCAGCTTTGCTTCAGGTTCGCAGGTGAAGATGTCCCGCGTTTGGGCGAACCAGGGGAGATTCTGATGCGGAAGTTCATCGTGATCTTGGTGGTGGCCGTGGTTGGGGTTGGCCTTCCGGCTGTCACGGCGGGGGCGACGAGTCGAACGGTGTCGATCAGCTCTTGTGGGCAGGTGATCACCACGGACGCGGTGTTGAGGACGGATCTGATGTGCAGCGGGGATGGGATCGTCATCAATGGAAGCGATCTGACAGTGCAGCTGGGCAACCACTCGATCAGCTCGACCGGCGGGACAGGGTTCGGGATCCGCTTCGGGCAAGCGGATTTCGATGAGGACTGTGGGAGTAATGTGTCGATCAGAGGTGGCACCGTGTCGGGCTTCGCCGGTGGGGTGGGTGTGGCCTGCAACCAGGGGACGGGCGACGGGGTGTCCGGTACGCGGCTGATCGGCAACATGTGGGGGGTGGCCTCTGGGGGCGGGATCTCCTTCGGGGTCGACCACGCCACCATCGTGGGTCCCAACGGTGTCGGCCCCAGGATCTGCTGCGGCTCGCCGCAGTCGGGCATTCACCTGAGCCACTCGACGATCCAGGTGACCAGCCCGACCGGGCTTGCCTGGTTCCTGGCCCTGGGCCCACCGGGCAGCATCGAGTCGAGCCGAATCGAAGGCGGCGAGATCGAACCGGCTATCAACTCCGGCCTTGACATCTCGAACAGTCGTCTCACCGGCGTCACCGTGTGGTGCAGCGACGCGAGCCTGACGGTGGAGAAGAGCACGCTCGTCTCCAGTCCGGTGGTGGAACCGTCTGCGTGTCAGGAGAACTTCAATTCGGACCGCTTCGTCGGACCCGGCTCGGGGGTGGGCCTCTGGTTGGCGTCCAACTTCGAGAACGACCCGGCGTCGGTCACCAACAGCGTCTTCACGGGATGGGGCACCGCGATCGAGGTATACGGCCCGGGGGCGGTGGTCACCGACAACACCTTTCGCGACAACGGAACCGGCCTCGACCAAGACGAAAGCATCGACGGCAGCTGCACCGCACCCTTTTGCGTCTCAAACGCGACTGGTAACCGATTCGTGGACAATTCCGGGCCGGGCCTGAGCGTGACCGAGGGGTTCTGGCGCATCGGCGAGAACGTCGCCATGCACAACGGTGGCCTCGGCATCGACGCCGAAGGCCCCCAGGTCACCGTCATCGACGACGGCGGCAACATCGCCCGACACAACGCCCCACCCCAATGCATCGGTGTCGTCTGCACACCCTAGAAACCGCACCGAACGGCACGAAGGCCGTCCGCAGAGTTAGGGGGCGCTGAGCGGTCGCTCGTCCCTGTCTTGGGGTAGATGGCAGCGCATGAGGCTCACCTTGACTTTAGGGAGCGTCTCGTAGATCTGATCCTCGCTGGCCGCCACAACCACGAACCAGAGTCCGCCAGTCCCGTGGTCGTCGACTACAAGGAACCTCGATCGTGCGGGATGGGTCACCCAATGATCCTCGTCGTTGTCGGCCGGGCTCGCCACCGGTTCGGCGCGCAGTTGACCAAAGATCTGTTCCGATCCTAGGGTTCGGAAGTGATCGACTTCACCGGACAGGCCGTGATCGTCACAGGCGGTGGCCGTGGACTCGGCCGCCTGTACGCGGCGGAATTGGGGCGTCGTGGGGCGGCCGTGGTGGTCAACGACCTGGGCGCCAGTATGCAGGGTGACGGTGCTGATCGGTCCGTCGCCGACGAGGTGGTTGCCGAGATCGTTGACGCTGGTGGCACCGCGGTCGCTTCTCACGAGTCCGTTGATAGTCCCGAGGGTGGCCAGGCGATCGTGGACACGGCCCTGTCGGGGTTTGGTCGACTTGACGCCGTGGTCAGTAACGCGGGCATCTTCCAGACCTTGCCCTTCGACGAACTGGAACCCGCCGACTGGCGGCGCATGCTCCAGGTCCACCTCGACGGCGGCTTCTACCTGAGCCAGGCCGCCTTCCGGGCGATGAAGGCCGAACGAGGTGGCCGTTTCGTGTTCATCACCTCGTCCGCCGGGTTGTTCGGCCAGCCCAACAGCGCCCACTACGCCGCGGCAAAGGCCGGACTCGTGGGCCTGGCGAACGTCATAGCCATCGACGGAGCCGAGTACGGCATCCTGGCCAACACCGTCCTACCGTTCGGGTACTCACGCATGGTCAGCGAAACCATCGGTGAGACCGACCCTGGAGAAGACGGCTTCCTGGCCGCCATCGCACCGGAGTTGGTGGTGCCGATCGTCGTCTATCTCGCCAGCCAGGCGTGCGAGATCACGCATCACAACTTCTCCGCCGCGGCAGGACGCTTCGCCCGTGTCTTCGTCGGCCTGGCCGAGGGATGGCTCGCCCAACCTGGAAGCACGCCGACCGCCGACGACATCGCCGACCACTTCCAGCAGATCGCCGCCACCGAGCCCTACACGGTGCCGATGTCGATCTTCGACGAGGTTTTCGGCCTCGCATCGCGACTCGGGCTCGGGTAGCGACAGCCCCACAAGGGCCGCACATAACGGCAGAAGGCGCCGCCTGTAGATGCGCCGGAGCGCCGGGAAGGGCTTCGACCCGAGGGCTCCGGCGCCAATCGAATTTGGGGCGAGGGAGCGATGGTCGTCGACTCGGCCGGTCGTAGTTCAAGTGCTCGGTCCCTCAGGCCGGGTGAGCGGTTCGAGCAGGGCCACCAGGTCGGGCTGGTCCCCGTGACGGGCCCAGCCCAGCGGGGTGGCATCAAAGCGGGCATCGCGGAGGTCGGGGTCGGCCCCCAGGTCCAGCAAGAGCTCTGCCAGGTCCCGGCGACCCTCGATGGACGCCTCGTGGAGCGCGCTCTGCCACGGCTGGTCGTCGAGCACGTCCGCGCGACCCAACGCGTCGACCTCCCACCCCAGCTCGACGGCCAGCGCCACCGCCGGCACCGATCCGGCCACGGTGGCCGCCAGAACCACGGCCCGACGCCGAGCCCGCGCCTCGGTCCTGGCCTCCGGATGGGTGTCGAGCACCGACTCCACGGCGTGGCGGTCGCCGGACAGGACGGCCCCGATCAGCAGGTCGGCCGGATCCAGGTCGGGCGCGGCAGCCCCGCCGGCCACCAGGATCGGCACCAGCTCCGGGTGGCCAGAGGCGATGGCGACAGCGGCGGGGCTCGATTCGCTCTCCCGCACATGGCTCACGTCCACCCCGTGGTCGAGCAGCAGGCGGACCCGGTGCTCGAAGCCGTGAGCCACGGCCCAGCGCAGCTGGCCTCGAACCAGCACCGCCGGGTCGTCCAGGGCGTCGCCCAGCCGTCGGCGCCAGGGGCCACCGTCACCGCCGCCCAACCCGAAGGCGAACAGCAGCTCCAGATGGTCGTCGTCGGACCCGAACATCCGGTTGTAGAGGGCTTGGCTGTCGTTGGGATCAGCCCCTGACTCCAGCAGGACCCGCGCCAGGGTCAGCGAGTGGGGGTGGCGCGGCTGGAGGACCGGACCCAGCTCGCCTTCGCCGAAGCAGCCCGTGAGCACGGTGAACGGCGACGGCAGCCCGTGCCAGAGGTAGCCGGCGTCGGGGTCCGCGCCGCACGCCAGCAGAGCCCGGGCGGTTGCTACCACTGCCTCCGACGACACCTCGGGCCCGTGGCGGGCGTAGGCCAGGTGCATAAGGGGCGGCCATCCCTGCGGGCCACCCGAGCGGCGGGCCGCGCCCGGATCGCGGCGCAGCCAGCGCTCGACCCGTTCGAAATCGGCGTCAGCCGCGGCCACGTGGATGGAGGTGTCGGCAATATCGGGTTGCTCGGACAACAACCGGCGGGCCTTGGCCCAATCCCCCGGATCGTCGGCGTCGTAGGCCAAGCAAGCCAGGCGCAAGAAGCGGTCGGCCGGCGGGTCGTCCTTAGCCGGCGGTAGCGGAGACCAGGTGTGGGCCGCCACCACATCGAGGTGGTGGCGCAGGCGCTCCCAACTGGGAAAGCCATAGCGGCGGGCCAGGCTCAGTTGGGCGGCCGAGAGGGCGAACCGCTCCCCGGCAGCCAACGCCTCCTCGGGCCGGGGGTGGTGCTCGACCACCAAGGCCCGGGCGTCAGGTTGGCCGGCCCGAACGGCCCGCTGCAACTCGCGTGCCTGCGCCTTGAGCTGGCCCAGGTCGGGGTCGTCGGGAAGAGGGATGGATGGCATGGCGATCTCCCTTCACCAGCCTGGTGTCCGCACGGTCAGGCCGAAAGGAGGACGGAACGCCGATCCAACAGCGACTACTCAGGTGGGCTCAGCCCTGCCCACGGACCGGGGGCGCCCTGAACGCCACCGAGGACACTAGTCCAGCAGTCCCTGCCCCAATCGCCTCGCACTTGTCCTTCGCGAGCGCGGCGCCCGCAACACGTCATGGGCATCACCGTGGGTGTTGGCGCCCGCGCGCCCCTCGTGTCCATTGGGAGCGTGGTCCGTCCGTTCGCCGGCGGCGCGTTCGGTCGCCTCGTCGCACGATGGGGGCATGACAACTCCCTCCTTCGTCGCCGGGGGCCGTGGCGCGTCGTCTGGCTAATCAGGATCGTCGCCCCTCAGCTGTTCCGCCTTCCGAACCCCGTCGAGCACACGCTTCGCTTCGTCGTACGTGTCGAACTCGGCCATGAGCACCTCGCCGTCAACGGCGATGCTGCCATGGATCACCCACGTGTCCTGGTGGATCTCGATGACGTCCCCACCAATTGATGCGTTGTCCTCCGCGAGCGCTTGAAGAAATCGCAGCTGGCGTTCGAGATGGCTATCGCGCCGGTCGTTCATGATTGACGTTCCCTTCCGATGCCCGGTGCGCTCGTCCGCAAAGCACCGCACGCGGCGTTTCCCCCGGCCGTCGCGGACGCCGCCTCTTCCAATAGCCGATGCAGCACCGAGTGGCCGCCATACCCAGCCACCGAATACACGCAGCATGGCTGTCCCTGCCTTCCGGCCGGGTCGGACATGTCGATCACGCCCACGCGGCCTGTGGTGCGCATCGTCTCACGGTCGCGGCAAACGCGCTTCACGGCCATCCGGATACGTCGGCGCGAGGGACCTGCCCGGAGCGTCCAAGGGAACTGTCGGAGTGCACCAGCGCCCGAACGGCACTTCGGCGCCCCGGCTACGACCTCTGACGCGGGTCCCGAGTCAGGTTTGGTCGGAGCGTAGGAAGGCTGCTGTGAGACCGCGTGCCCTCTGCCAGGCGGAGTCGAACCCGTCGCGGGGTTGGGACGCGTGGGCGTCGGACACGACCCCGCAAGCTGACAAGACGGGGCGGTGAGTGGCCGCACAGAACGGCACCTCGGCGCTCCTTCACTGAGTGTTCGCGGGCCCCGGATGACCGGCGCGCCCCGGTCTCATGGGCTCGAAGGACTTGAGCACCGGCGCTCTGCAGACGACTTAGTCAGCGCGGCGGTCGAAGTGCGTGGCTGGTGTCGGTGTGGGCGGCGGTCCGGGCTGGGATCACGGCGATGACCTGGACGGTCACCAGGACCGCTGCGACCAGGGCGAGGCCGGCGGCCCACGGCGTTTGCGTGATGGTCTGGACCCCCAACTGGTCGGTGAACCCGGCCCACAGCCAGCGCCCGATGATCAACCCGATTGGAAGTCCGAGTACCAGGGCGAGGGCGGCGATGGTGTTGGCTTGCCAGGCGATGGTCCGGCGGAGCTGGCGGGGCACGAAGCCGAGCACCTTGAGGATGGCGAGATCCGAGCGCCGGGATCGGATCGAGGTGGCGAGCAGGTGGACGAGCGTGCCGATGGCCAGCGCGGCCAGCAGTCCGCCCACCAGCAGTGGCAGGTATTGGACCCGCCCGAAGTTCACCAGGTCGACCGGCTGTTGGGGCGCGGCGGCGTTGAGATCGGGGGAGCGCTGCCCCACGGCCCGGTCTAGCCGGGCCAGCGCCGCCTCCTGGTCGGTGCCGGGTCGGAACCGCGCCAGGAGGGTGTCCGCCGGCGGGGTCTGGCCGCCGGCCACGGCCCGCAGCGCGCCGGTGGTGAGGTCGACGCCCCGACCGAGGTTGATGAGGTCGCTGAGGTTCGGGAAGACGGCCGTTCCGACCACGCGATACGTCCGAGACCGGCCGATGCCGGCAATGGCCAGGGGAATGGTGTCGCCCACATGGGCGTGGAGCTGCTTCAGGTCGAGGGTGCCGAGGGCGACCTCGTCGTCAGCCACCGGCAATCGACCCGTCAGCAGCGTGGGCTGAAGGGAGGCGCCTCGCACGATGTCGATCGCCTCGCCAGAAAGGGCCTGGCGACCCGAGGACAGCGGCACGCCGGTGTAGCCCTGGGACACGGCGACGATGTCGGAATCCGAGGCCAGCACAGGCTTGGCGCCGGCTACTGAGGCTCCATCACCGTTGGTCGAGGAGACGATGGCGTCCCACTGCACGCCGTAGAGCCGGGGCGTGGCCACCAGGTTGGACAGGCTGGAGGAGAACACCACGGCGGCCGCCAGCGCGGCGATGCCGATGACGCTGGCCGCGATGGTGGAGCGGATGGGCCCGGCGAACCGCCCGCGGCCTCGCTCGAGGGCGAAACCGACGCCGACCACCATGGTGGCCGGCGCGCCCGAACTCCGGGCCAGCGCCGCGAAACGCGATCGTTCGATGCCGGCTTCGTTCGGTTGGATGGCCCACGACGATCCCACCGCGGCCCGCCAGTTCGGCCAGGCCGCGGCGGCCACGATGACCAGCGCCGAGAGGCTCACGGTCATGGCCAGGGTGGTCACGTCGATCGAGAAGCCGGGGTGCGGTTCGGCGATGCTGGCCAGCCCGATCGGGAACACCGGTGACAGGCCGCCGGCCACGATCAGGCCGACGGCGCTGGCCACGATGGCGATGAACACGGCGCGGGCCATGCCCACCGTCCAGATCTGGCGGGTGGTCATGCCCAGGGCCCGAAGTTCGCGGTAGCCCTCGGACTCCATGGTGCTCTGGCGGGCAAGCAGCTGAGCGGTGATCAGCAGGGCGGCTAGGCCCAGCAACCCGGCCAGGATCCACAAGGCGACCGCCTGCAGGTGGATGGCCCGCTGCGTGCTAGCCGACTGGGCGTCCACCCCAAACGCCTCGGTCGGGTGCCCGTGGGCCAAGCGGGAGATCTCGCCCTGCACCGCGGGCAGGTCACCGGCGCCGTGGTGCAGTTTGAGGACCGAACCGACGGTGGAGGCCAATTCCGGGTGGTGAAGGTTGAATGCGGGCGTGGCCCATACGGTGTCGCCGCCGGTGCCCGATCGGGGCGGGAACTCGGTGACGGCCGCGTCGATCCCGTCTACGTGCACCACGATCGTCTCGGATTGGCTGCCTGTCTTGGTCTGCACCACCACTGGTAGGTCGTCGCCTACGTGCAGGTGGAACTGCTCGGCGGTCATGAAGCTGACCGTCACTCCCCGCGGATCGCTCGGGTCCGGGATCCGGCCCGACAGCAGCTTTCGGAACCAGAACCTCTGACCGATGCTCCCATCGACCGGCGCGTACAGGCCCACGGCCGACGGGCGGGCCACGTCGTAGCCATGCACGGAACCGATCTCGCTGGTCTGGGGCAGCGCGGCCAAAGCGGCCGGCTTCAGCGTGGCGAAGGTCGGGTTGGGTGTGTTGAAGACCATCACGTCAGGGGCACGGGTCTCGAGCACGAACCGTGGGTAGGCCGAATCGGTCCGCCGGGCACCAGCGGCGATGGCCGCGACCCCGCCGACGAACACCGAGACCAGCAACGCCAAGCCCAACCACGCCGCCCAGCGATTTCGAAGGTCGCTCCTCACCCGGAGCGCGACAGCACCCATGGCCGCACTCTCTCACCAGCGGACACCGCCCGAGAACCATGCAGGCACCGACCGCCCACGGGTGCTGGCCTCCCACCGGCGACCCTCTGCTACAGCGCACAGAACGTGGTTCGCGATCGACTCATACCACCAGGCGTCGCCATAATCGCTTCCCGAGTCGATCTGGCGCACCTCGCCACCGGGGCATCACCAGCGATGACCTTCGCCCCCGAGACCAACCCACAACCCCAGCTCGGGACGCGCCCTACCGCCGGTTAGGGGCCCTCCCCGTTCGCACGTTCGGCGAGCTTCGCCAAGGTCGGGCGGCACGGCGGCCAGGCGCCGTGGGGCCAGGTTGACTCCGTCCCGCAGGGAGTCCAGGCCGAAGCCATCACGACCCGGCACCTCGCGTCATTGATGTCGAGGTCGAGGCACGTGCGGGTGAGGCACCAGTCGTACACCGCTCGAGCGACCACGTCATTCGTCGTACTTCACGAGCTGGACCTCGAGGCCGCCAGGTTGCTCGAGATACGACGTGTACATGCGGGCGAAGTCCCGCCGGTGGGGAGCCTCGCGGGGCGTCATGCCTGCGCCGACCAGGCGCTGGTGGGCGCGGTCGACGTCATCGGCCCGGAAGCCGAGATGCCGGAAGTGCACCTCGGCGTCATCGGAACGACCCAGTTCGATCTTCAGCCCCGACGCCGGGTCGGCGACGAGTGCGAACAGCTCGGACCGGTGGTCCACGACCATGCCGAACTCGCCGGTGAGGCGGTCGATTTGATGGTCGAGGTCGGGCACGGTCAGGGCGATGTGGTCGATGCCGGGGACGATGCCGGCCTGGTCGGGCGTCATGGTGCGGCCGCCGGCTGGAACAGCTCGACGAAGTTGCCCGACGGGTCGATCGCCAGGACCTGAGCTCCTCCGGGACCGGCCACGACCTCGTTGCGGAAGGTCACTCTCTCGTCGGTGAGCCGGGCGATCTCGGCGTCGAGGTCTTCGACGATGAGGTGGATGCGGTTCCATCCGCCGGGCCCCGGTCGTTCCCCGTCGGTCATCGCCTGCCCGGCCGAGCTCTGCGGACCGGACAGCAGCAGTCGCAGGTTCCCCCGCGTCACATCGGCGAAGGGAGGGAAGTTGATGCCGACGGTGAAGCCGAAGTGTCGGGTGTAGAAGTCGACGGCGGCGGCGACGTCGTCGACCAGGTAGCGCACGTTCACGATGTTCTCGTCAGCCATGGTGGGTCCTCTTCAATGGTCGGGTCGTCAGGTCCTCGAGCAGCAGCGCCACGCGGCTCTCGATCTCGTCGGCGACGAGTTCGAACGCGGGGTAGGTCGACGCGTCGGTGTCGCCGGCCGCGGCGGGGTCAGCGATGCTCCAGTGGGCAGTGATCGGCCCGCCGGTGAACTCGGGGCAGATCTCGCGCACCTTGTCGCAAAGCGTGACGACCCGATCGAAGTGGCTGCGGGCGAAGCGGGTGAGCGGCTTCGTGGGGCGACCGGCGATGTCGATGCCGCGCTCGGCCATGACGCGCACGGCGTTCGGGTGCAGCGGCTTCGGATGGCTGCCCGCGCTCCTCGCAACGACGGTGCCTGCCGATCGGTGCTCGACCAGCGCTTCGGCGATCTGGGATCGGGCGCTGTTGCCGGTGCACAGGAACAGCACGTGCGGCCGAGCTCGTCGCGAGGCGGCATCGCTGGGTGGCGTCGGCCCGACCGAGAGCCCGGGACGCAGCGCCAGCCCCGCCTCGCCGAGGAGGTCACGACAGTGGAGGAGATCGGCCCGGTAGTAGACGTCGCGGCCGTCGGCCGAGCTGCGCCGGGATCTGACGATCCCCGCCTGCCGCAGCTGGGCCAGGTGGTACGAGACCAGGTTCTGCGGCTTGCCGACGAGTGCGACGAGCTCGCCGACCCGAAGATCGCTGCGGCCGAGCTCGACGACCAGCTGCCAGCGCAGCGGATCGCTGAGCTGAGCCAGGACCTCCGGCGGGTGCGTTGTGCTCACGTCGAGAACATATCAGTCATCATTGACTCAATACAAGCCGATGTGATCGCTCGAAGGTCGAGCGGGGTGACGCCGCCGACCGCGAGGTCAGCTGGCCCGTCGGTCAGGTGGGGCGCGTGCGGCGAGTCCTCCACTTCGGTCCCGGCGCGCATCTCGATCCGCCGAGGACTACCGAACGGTGAGGCCCTCGATCAGCACGTGGAGCGTGTCACCGACCTTCACCCGCGTCTCTGCTTGGCTCGATGAGCGAGCGATGAGCATGGCCGCCTGCAGACAGCCACCGCGCAGCAGGTGGGCCAGACAGTCGGCATCGATGGGCTTCATGGTCCCGGCTTCCACTGCGTCGGCGATGACGGTGCGCAGCCCCCGGTGGCCGGGGTTGTCGTTCGGATCGCCGATCGCATCGGGTCCGAGGACTGCGGGCGCGTCGATCAGGGTGATGCGTTGCACGTCGGCGGCCATCGCCGCGTCGAGGTACGCATCAGTTCCCCGGAGAATCCCGTCGATCGGCGAATTGCCTAGCGATGCGGCCGTGGCCGAGGCGTGTTCGACCTCGGCCTCCAGTTCGAGGTACACGCACCGGAAGAGGTCTTCCTTGTTGGTGAAGTGGTGATAGATCGCCCCCTTCGTCACCCGGGCTGCTCGGGCGATGTCGTCGATCGATGTGGCCTGGAAGCCCTGGTCGGCGAACAACCCCCGCGCCGAGGTGATCAGGGCCGCGCGCGTCGCGTCGCGGTGCTCATCGCGCAGTGGTCGAGACGTCGGCATCGGCATCTCCTCGACGCGGGCTCCGGGCAACGGAACATACCCGCCGCTGGACGGCTCTCGATTCCGGCGACGAGCGTGCGGCCGTTCACTTCGCCGAGGTGGCCCTGCTCACACCCCTCCGAGTCTACATACTTCTGGTATGTTACCTGGCACTGGTATGACCGGAGGGAGAGAGCGATGCACGACCACGACCGAAGCGGCGCCACGCCAACCGAGCTGGGCTTCGAGGGCGATCGGCACGAGATTGCGACCCGCCACGGCACCGTCAGCTACCTGGACGTCGGGTACGGACCCACCGCCGTTTTCGTACATGGCGTTGGCACGAATGCCTACCTCTGGCGTCACGTCATCGGCGCGGTCCAGGCCCGGCGCCGCTGCATCGCCATCGACCTTCCGCTTCACGGTCTGTCACCTCTCGCCCCCGGCCAGCCGCTCGGGCTGCGGGCGTTCGCCGATCTGCTCACGGCGGTGATCGACGAGCTCGACCTCACGGCCGTGGACCTGGTCGCCAACGACACCGGCGGCGCAGTCGCCCAGATCGCGGCCGCTCGCTGCCCCGACCGCCTGGCAACGCTCACCCTCACGAACTGCGAAGCCCACGACAACGTGCCGCCGCGGGCCCTTCGGCCCACCATCTGGCTCGCCCGGATCGGTCTCCTGGCGCGACTGGCCCCTCGGAGCCTCGGCACCCTCGAGCGGGCCCGCCGAACGGTGTACCGCGATGGCTACGAGGACCTCGACGCCCTCCCCCTCGGCGTCGTTGCGTCGTTCCTCGAACCGATCGTTGGCGATCGCAGCCGCGCTCATGCCTTTCAACGGCTTCTGCTTTCACTGAAGGCCGCTGACCTGCTGGCCGTCGAAGCCGAGCTCCGCGCTCTCCCTATCCCGGCGCTGGTCGTCTGGGGTACCGACGATCGGTTCTTCCCCACCATGTGGGCGCGCTGGCTGTGCGACACGTTGCCTCGTGTCACGGGACCGATCTACATCGAGGGAGGGCGCCTGTTCTTCCCGGACGAGCGAGCAGCCGAGCTCACCGAGCATCTGATCACCTTCTGGGAGGACGCCGAGTGAGTCCAGGGGTTAGCGATCAGCGGGCGACGGAGTCGTCGGAGGTGGCGATGATCTGGCGCAGTGCCGCCACGTGGCCCGCGAACGCCTTACGTCCGGCCGGGGTGAGTCGGGCCTCAACCCGCCGACGGCGCCCGGTAGCTGGCCGTTCGAGGCTGACGTAGCCCGCTTCCTCCAACGTCGAGAATTGTTTGGACAGCGCCGAGTCGGAGAGGTCGAGCTGATCGCGCACGAACGCGAAGTCAACCCAGTCGGCTGCCGCCAGCAGCGCGACGACCGATAGGCGGGTGCTGGGATGGATGATCTCGTCGAACCGCGGCGACGCCGTCACGCCGACCTCAGGGAACGAGCAGCGCGCCGGCGGATGAGCCCCATCAAGTGGGGGCCACCGAGCACGATGACGATGGCCACGCCGATGCTCGCCGCCGTGACCGGGTGCGCGGCACCGTCGGCTGCCGCCACGAACGATCCGACGATCGTCACGGCCACCAGCCCGAACAGCGCGAGTCCGACGAACGCCGGCGTCCGGCGTCCCGCCACGTCTGCCCGCACGCTGAGCTGCGGTGAGCGGTGGCGACCGCCCAACACCCAATGCGATACGGCGGCGTGCACCGCGCCGAACAGGAGCGACGCGAGCATCACGAGCCAGGCACCGCCGAGGTCGGTCACGATCCCCAACCCGATCCAACCAGCCGCGAGACCCCACCAATACCAGCGGGGCATGTCGATCTCGTCGATCACCATGTGCTGGCTACGCTCGATCTGGTCGAGCGCCGACCGGGCCTCGTTGTCCGTCAACCAGCTCGGTCCAGAGTCTCGATTACTTTCTCTCATGGAAAGTAGTAAACAACTTTCCTGACAGGCAAGTCAAGAGCGGCCCGCGGATAGCTCAAGAGCCCCGAGGGTCTTCTCGTTGCCGTCTGCTACACCCTCTCGTTCCACGACGGGGCGGACAGGCGCACAGAACGGCCCGTGGGGCTTCCGGTTCTACCAACTCGTGCGGCGGCTCGGGCGGCTCCCGAGTTGCGGGCCAATCGACGAAGGTGGTGGTCTCAGCGCTTCCGAGGTCCCACGGGTGGGCTCGGCTGCGTCCCGAAGGCAAGTTTGGCCTCGCCGGTTGCGCCGCGGGGTAGAGATGGCCCATGGACGGGGCTCTCAGTTCGAACACCGACGCGATATCGGGGCCGGCTCGAACGGTCGGCGATCTGGTCGCGGGACGCTATGAGCTGGAGCAGCTGGTGGGCTGCGGCGGGGGTGGCGCGGTCTATCAGGCGCGGGACCGCCTGCTCGACCGTCAGGTGGCCGTCAAGATTCTGACGATCTCGGACGACGAGATGGCCCGTCGCCTGGCCGTCGAAGGCAGATTGTTGGCTCGGCTGCAGCATCCGAACATCGTGGATGTCTATGACGCGGGCGAGAACGGAAACGCGGCGTTCCTCGTCATGGAGTACGTGGCGGGTGGATCGTTGCGCGATCTTCTCGCCCGGCATGGCCCGCTCAGCCCAGCGATGGTCGCCGGCATCGGATGGGGGGTGGCCCGAGCATTGGCCGCTGCGCACGCCGCGGGCATCTGCCACCGCGACATCAAGCCCGCCAACATCCTGCTGCCTGACAGCGGCGGTTCGCGCTTGGTCGATTTCGGTATCGCCCGCATGCTCGACCAAACCGCCATCACCGTCACTGGTCTCGTCGTCGGGACCCCGCAGTATCTATCCCCCGAGCAGGCGCTCGGCCAAGGCGCAGGACCCCCGTCGGACGTCTACAGCCTGGGACTGGTTCTTCTCGAGAGTCTGACCGGCCATCGACCGTTCCCCGGGACGCTGGCCGAATCGATGGGCGCCCGTCTATCCACCGACCCGGCGATCCCGGAATGGCTGGATCCGCCATGGGTGTCGATCTTGAAGGGCGCCACCCGCGGTCAACCATCGGATCGGCTCACGGCAGCCGAGATGTCGGCGCGGCTGGGGCCGATGGCCGCGAGCGCCACGATGCCCGCACGGGTTGGCGGGATGACCGCTGATCCAGCCGCGGATGGCGTGACCACCGCACCGATGAGGCTTTCCGCGGCTGGAGCTCTCGCCGGTCCGACGAGACCCCCGACCACAGGGATGGCAGTGCCGATCCTGGAGAGCACCACGCCGACCCTGTTCGAGCCCGGAGCCGCTCCTAGGACCGAACCGTGGCCCCACGCGCGCATCCGCCGTCATCGCGGGAGGCAGGTCGCGGTAGCGGCAGCCATTCTCCTCGCCGCTCTGGCCTTGGGTCTTGCGTTGGCAGGGTATTCAGGCACATCCGGGACCGGAAGGCGTCCCACGTCGGCTACCACGACCAGCCCACCCTCGACCACCGCAACCACGGTTGTCACGACCCCCCCACCAGCGGTGTCCAGCCCGACGACAGCCGGGACGCTGCCTCCGAAAGGCAAGGTCCACGGCGGCCACAGAAAGACCGTCGGTCCGCCCAAGGGCTGACCTGCTGGCCGCGAGCTTTGCTTCCCGAGGACAGCGATCGGGTTCGCGCGGGCGACGCACCTCGGCGCTCGTCGCGATCGCCCCAACGGCCCGGTTCGGAGCTACGTGGCGGGCGACCTGTCATGGAAGAACCGGGGATTGGCGACGGATTCGATGTGGTGGCCGGGATCGGCGATCCGCGGTCTGGCGATCTGGGCCGTGTTCGGCGGGTTCTGGTGGGAAGCCTCTGGGCGACCGCTCGCAGTGCCCTTCGTCTGGCAGCCGGTCGCGCCAGGTCGTGCGCCACACCGGCCTGGACGTGACCGTGGATGCGGCGCAGTCGCCGAGCTCGGAGCACGGGCCGCGTCATTGAGCCCTACGTCGCCACCCAACAACAACCCGCGGGTGTCCTCGGTCCGGATCTCCCCGTCGGGCAACGCCACCCCGTGTTGATACAACTCGGCATGGATCCGCTCCGCCCACACCCGCCGCTGATCGATCAGCGACTTGTACAACCGGCAACGTTCGCGCCACTCCAACACCGGCTCGGGCGGGATCCACGACTCCGGCAGATCCCCAGCCGCCAACAGCTCCCGCTACAACCGGGCATTGGACCGGTCCGTCTTGGCGTGGCGCTTGCGGCCCCGCATCGCCTGAGTGTCCGCCGGCTCCGCGACATGCGCCTCGAACCCAGCGGCACGGACCGCCTCGACCACGTCGCGCCAACCCGTGCATCCCTCCACCGCGATCGCCACCGGGCCGCCCCCAGCCCGAGGCGCCACCTCGTCGCGCCACCTCGTCGCGCAACCACGACCGCAACCGCTGCCGGTCCCGCCGCCACTAGCGGCCGCGCCACGCCTCCCCAGAATCGACCTCGGCACGTCGAACGTGATCTGACCACGATGCATATCGAGCCCACATACCATGCTCATCACCGACCTCCTCGTTGTCTGTGCCCACACGCCGGGCGATCACCATCGTCGCCGGCCAAGCCGAGGAGGTCCCACGCATCGATTGTTATGTGCGGATAAGACGACGCTCCGGGCTCGCATTGGTGTGAGTTGGGTGGTCACCCCGCGCTTGCAATCGACGTTCAGGTGAACGACTTGACCACCTGAGCCCTCTCTCGAGTGGAGGCACGATCGGGGATCCTGGTTGGGGGTTTGCCGGTAAGGTCGGCGTGTCTGGCTGCCTTAGGTTGTCGACCCCTGACAATCGCTGTCGGGTGGGTGCACAGCGACTGGAGTGGGTCTCGTGTCCGATGGGTTGGATGATGAGATGGTGCAGGTGCCGCGCAGTCGGTGGCAAGCGATGGAGGCCCGCCTTGCCCGTTTGGAGGAGGCGGCGGGCGGGTCGTCAGCCAGTAGAAGCGAGAACGAGGGACGGTCCTCACTGGTTGGTTTGACGGGGCGGCGGGGTCTGCTGAAGCACGGCGCCGTCTTGGCCGCTGGTGCCGTGGCGGGCGCGGGGGTCCTAGCCGTTTCTCAGGCCAGTCCTGCGGCGGCGACTACCGGAGCGCTGCAGTACGGCATACAAAACGGTGCAGGAGACGACCCGACTGGCCTCATTTCTGGTTCAGATGAATGCACGCTCGCACTTACCAACATCGGCAGCGGGCCTGCACTGGAGGCATCCGACTTCGGCGCAGGGTCCGGACCGATAGTGGCGGCCAACGTGGAGAATGCCAACAACGAAAGTTCGGCCGTCCTGGTCAACGGCCAAGGAATCGGCAATGGACTCGACTCCACGTTGACGAACGGCCCGGGCACAGCGGTGTTGGGCACGGTGTCGCAAAACGGAACCGGGTCAGCTTTGGCGGGTGAGATCACCAACCTGTCCAACCACTCGCCGGTGATCTATGCGTCCACGGCCAGCGGCCCGGGCCTGGTGGCGTACGCCGGTGGGAGCTACCGAGGGGTGTACGGCCAGTCGAACTCCGGGCCCGGGGTGTATGGGTTCTCCAGCGATGGGCCGGGGCTGCAGGCCCAGAGCACCACCGAGCGGGGGGTGCACGGCACCTCGACGTCGGCCGCCGGCGTGTTCGGCGAGAGCAGCACCGGCTACTCGGTCGAAGGTCGGAACACGAACCCGGCCAACACCCAGGCCGCGGTCTACGGGGAGACCAACGGGACCGGCGCCGCGGTCGTCGGCCAGATCACCAACGCGGCGAGCTCGTCGGTGGCGGTGGGCGGGGTCACCAACGGCACCGGCGCCGCCTTCGGTGGACTGGCCGTCGGCGCCGGACCGGCCATCAACGGTCAGGTATGGGGCACCGGCTCCGCGCTGGTGGCCGGCATCGTCGTCCCATCGAACACCCAGCCCGCCGTGGCCGCCTCCACCGCCGGGACCGGGTCTGCCGTACAAGGCACCGCCACCGGCACTGGCAGCCGGGGCGGGGTGTTCACCGGGGTAGCCGCCCAGGTCCAACTCACCCCCGGTACCGGGACGACGCACCCCACGTCGGGCAAAGCAGGCGACCTCTACGTCGACAAGGCACTCCGACTCTGGTTCTGCACCGCCACCGGCTCCACAGCCACCTGGAAGCAAGTCCAAGTCGCCTGACTCGGAACCTCGCTCCATCCCCCGCCGGCCGGGCCCACCGCTCCCCCGTCATCCCACATTTCATCCCACGAACTGGTGCGATCGGGTGCGTCTCCCTGCGACCAGGTGGGAATCGCGTCGGCGGCGATGCGAACGGGTGCAACGGGTTGCGACTGGGCCAGACCGGGTGGGAGCCGCGAGAGAGTTTCCTAAACCGTGCGCGGAGGTTCGAGTCCTCCCGGGGGCACCAACGCCGCGTTCCTGCCGACAGCGTGGAGCTGACTTTCGACTGTCGGAGGCACCGTCCGCCGCAAAGGGAATATCTCCTAGCCGGCCCAAGTCACATATATGTCAGGAAGCACCTCCGGAGCCAGTGCTCAGCGCGTACCCTCCGTCCATGCACGAGCGTCGAGGGTCTACCCGCGGTCAGCTGGTGACGGCGAGGTGGCGTCCGTGACCCGGTCCACCGAGTGGCTGGCCAGTCGGCTCGAGCGGATTCAGCGCGTCAGCACCGAGCTGGCCTCCGCGCAGACCGTTGACGATGCGGTCGCGATCGTGCTGGCTCTGTTGGACCCGCCCGGCATCTCGGCCACCCGGGGCGTGTGGCTGTTCCGACCCGATACCCAGCTGCTCGAGGTGGCGGCCCAGGTGGGCATGCCCGCCGAGGCGTTGAGTGGGTTCGAATGCATTCCACTCGACGCCGATCTGCCGGTGGCAGCCGCGCATCGCCAGCGACTCACCGTTCAGGAGACATCGCGGGCTCAAACCGAGTCGGACTTCTCCGGACTGCGGGGCGTCTCGCGCGTGACTGCCGGGCTGGTGGCGGTGCCGCTCCTAGTCGCAGACCTCTCGTTGGGGGCGATCATCCTGGGCTACGACGATCCGCCGAGCGAGGAGGAGGTGCTCTTCCTCGAGGCCATCGCCGGCCAGGCTGCCCAGACCCTGATGCGGCTGCGTCTGGCCGAGCGGGACCGGCGCCGACATGCCGAACTCGAGTTCCTGGCCGCGCTGGCCGATTCCGCATTGAACGCCACCAACCACCGAGAGTTGATGGAGCACGTCACGGCTGCAGCGGTACCGACCCTCGGGGACTGGTGCACCATCCACTACCTCCCCGAGGACGGCGGCGCCCCGGAGGTGGTGGTGGCCCACGTGGATCCGACCAAGGTGGCGTGGGCCGAGGAGCTCCAGGTTCGCCACCCCTACAACGCTGATGGGGTAATGGGGGTGCCCGCCGTCCTCCGCTCGGGTGTCACCGAGGTGCTCTCGGTACGGGACCCCGACATGCTCGACACGGCCGTCGCTCAGTCCGCCATCGACGACGACGAAGCCCGGGCCATCCTCGAGACACTGCAGCTCACCAGCGTCATCACGGTCGCGCTTCGAACCAAGCAGCGGCTGGTGGGCGCCATGCAGTTCTTCTCGGCCGAATCGGGTCGCGAGTACGACGCCGACGACGTCGCGCTGGCCGAAGTGGTGGCCGACCGTCTCGCCGAGCCACTCGAGGGCGCCTGGATCAGTGACCGGCACCGCGAGTTCGCCGAGGTCCTGCAGCGCTCCCTCTTGCCGCCTCGCCTGCCGACCGTTCCCGGCATCGACCTGGCCGTCCGCTACCTGCCGGCCGGACCCAGCGCAGTGGGCGGCGACTTCTACGACGTGTTCCGGATCGCGCAGGATTCGTGGGCTGTGCTCATCGGCGACTGCTGTGGGACCGGACCCAACGCCGCCGCGCTCAGCAGCATCGTCCGCCACACGGTGCGGGCCGCGGCACGACACGGCTTGGGCCACCACGAGGTGATCGACTGGCTCAACCAGGCCGTGAACCTGTCGGACCGGGACTTGTTCTGCACCGCTTGCTACGCCACCCTGACCCGCACCGGTTCGGCATGGGAGCTGCGAGTGGCGTCGGCAGGGCATCCGCTCCCGATCGTGGCTCGGGCCGAGGCCACAACGCCGGTAGGTCGCCCCGGGACACTGGTCGGCGTGTTCGACAAAGCACCCGTCCATGTCGAACATACCGAACTCGCACCGGGCGATGTCGTCGTCTTCTACACCGACGGGGTCACCGATCTCCCACCCCCGTTCAACCTGACCGCCGACGCACTCACCGAGGAGGTGAGCGAGCTGCGAGAAGCCGGTAGCGCCGACACCATCGCTGAGCGCATCGAACACTCACTCCTGGAACGAGTCTCGGACCCCTACCGCGCCGACGATGTGGCCCTCGTCGTCCTGCGCGTGGACCAAAACCACCCCGGGTCCGCACCACGATGAATCAAGGTGGAGGGACGACGCGGGCCACTCGCGCACATCGGACCTCGGTCCGATGATTTCGGCTCAGTTCGCTGAGGCTTGCGGCTCAGCTTGTTCCCGTACGTGGTCTTGGTGTTGGAGGATCTCTTTCTCGGTGAGCTCCTCTATGCCCATCAGCTCGTCGTCGGCGTGGTCGAGGGCATGAAGGATGGCGTCGAGTTTGACCTGGACCGCCAGGCCGTCACGGTTCTGGGTGTTTTGGATGACGAACACCATGTTGAACGTCAGGATTGTTGTGCCCGTGTTGATCACCAGCTGCCATGTGTTCGAGAACCCAGCGAAGGGCCCACAGGCTGCCCACACGACGATCACCAGCACCGATCCGATGATTGCCGGGGTTGACCCCAGCAGCGATGTTGCCGTCGAAATGGCACGGGTCATCGCGGTGCCGCGCGACCCGCCGGAGTCACTCGCCCGTGGACGTCCTCCTACTGCCACAGCAGTAGCCATGGTTCACCACCTTTCGCCTCGACCCCAGCCGTCCGGAACCAGGTTCGACTACCCGCGTCGCAGGAGTAGCACGACGATGATGATGATGAGAATGAGCACGAGTGCTCCGCCCCCGATGTACATGGTGATTCCCTCCAATCGGCGACCGTAGGTCGGCCCCGATCTCGGGCTGATGTACCCCAGGCGACAGGTAGCTATGCGCCCAGACGCGAAGCGGTCCCGGCTCAAGGCTGTGCGAGGGCCGCACAGGGCGACGGTCAATCGTGGTGGACCTTGTCCTTCACCTTGTCGATACCGTCCTCGACCCCGTCCGTGGCATCGTCGGCTAGGCCCTTGACCTTGCCCTCGCGCTGGAGATGATTGTTGCCGGTCACGTCTCCCCGTCGGCTTCTTTGCTGTTGCCACGGAGGGAAGATGTGATCCTTTGGGCCGAGAGCGGCAGGGGTCGGTCCGGGGTCTCGTTAGGCCGAGCTGGTGCGGCATGGGTGTGTTCGGGTTTCCCCCGTTGGCTACCCTCCAGGTCCTGAGGTGGAGTCGGGGGCCGTGGCCTGCCTGGGCGGGTAGGGCCTCAGCCTTACCTGTCGGCTCGTCGCGTGGACGCCAGCGTGCCCCCCATTTGCGGAAACAGGGGGTACGTCGATTCTGCATGAATTGGGGGATTCGGGCGGGCCATTAGACGGTGCGTCCGCGCAGCAACATAATGACGGCGATAATGGCCAGGACCAGAACGACGGTGCCGATTCCGATGTACATGACTCCCCCTCTCTCAGTGTGCCGGAGTTCGATCCACCTGTATCCCGTTCGCGGTCGGCCTAGAACCCGACGTGGTCTGGCGTGACTGATCGGGGGTACATACACGTTCAACGCGTTGACCGTATGACGCCATTGTTCGATGGCGCGGTGGCGCACAGAGGGGGACTTCATGGCTAGGACCGTCGTTCGAGATGATCAGACGATGGCTTCTGCGGATGCTGTCACGGACTACCGGGCCTCGGATGCGCTCAACGTGATCGGTCGCTTTGTGGCTGCTGTGGCGGCCGCGGTGCCGGTCGTTGTCGGGCTCATTGCGTTGGCCAAGCTGGACTGGAGCGGGTTCGGAATGAACGCCCCGCCCGTCACGGTCGCCGGCATGATGTTCAGGCCGTGGATCGCTATCGCGACGGTGGCGCTCGGTCTACTCGCGTTGGCTGCGGCCGTGAGTCGGGACCGGGAGAGCAAGCTGTTCATGGGGGCGGTCCTCGTGGCCGTCGGCATCGCCATCGTGGTGGCCAACCCGACCGTTGAGAACGTTGCGCTCACCGACCGCATGGGTTGGATGGCGATCATCGTCGGAGCCGTCCTGGCCGTCGTTGCGGTCCTCGCCGGTCAGAGCTGGGCTTCGCGTCGGGTCCGTCACACCGAACGCGCCGAGTACGTCTAGCTCGCGGCGAAGTAGGGCCCCCTGGCAGCGTGGCCGGGGGGCCTTCGCCCGTCTGCCGCCCGGGTCGACGGAGGAGCGATGGCGGCCAAGGTGCGGCGGCGGGACGGGCGTTATCACTGCGAGTGATGGTGACTGGACGGTCGAGGCGACCGACGAGCGGTTCCAAATGGGCGCCAAGACGGTCGAAAGTAGCCCTCGGCGACCGAGCCACAGAGGTCCATGTCCTGTTTCGATACGCGAATCGGGTAGGTGGTCGAGGTGACCCTTTCGTTGCACGCGCATCAGGTTCGTCGTTATGCCGAGCTCAGTCGGCTCCTCCGGAAGTACGGGCGTTCAGATCTGGTTCGTCAAGCCCGACTGGACGGGTCGCTGACCACCGCCGAGGATGATGTCGGCCCACGCGAGGCCATGGAGGGTCCGCCCCCGGAGGCCGAAGAACTGGCGGCCGATCTCGAGGCTCTGGGCCCGACGTATGTGAAGTTGGGTCAGCTCCTGTCGACTCGGGCCGATCTTCTGCCGGCGCCATATCTCGTATCTCTGTCCCGCTTGCAGGACGACGTCGCCGGGGTGTCCTACGTCGAGATCGAGGGGGTCGTCGAAGCGCAGTTCGGGGCCCGGGTCACGGATCTGTTCGTGGAGTTCGACGAGAAGCCGTTGGCGGCGGCATCGCTCGGGCAGGTCCACCGGGCTCGGACGCGAGACGGTCGATCGGTAGCGGTGAAGGTTCAGCGTCCGGGCATCCGGGGTCGCATCATCGAGGATCTCGACGTACTCGGCGACATGGCCGCGTTGGTGGACGATCACACCGAGTTGGGCCGCACCTTCGGGTTCGGCGACCTCTTGGACCAGTTCCGCCGAAGCCTGATGGCCGAGTTGGACTATCGGAACGAGGCCGCCAACCTGCACACGATGGCCCAACACCTCGAGCGGTTCACCCGCATTGTGGTGCCCCGCCCGGTCGATGGGCTGACCAAGTCCAAGGTCCTCACCATGGATCTCATCGACGGCCGCAAGGTCACCGACCTGGGTCCCCTCGGGCTCATGGAGATCGATGGTCCGGCCCTGGCCGAGGAGCTCTTCTCGGCCTACCTCGAACAGATCCTGGGTTCCGGGTTCATCCATGCCGACCCGCATCCCGGCAACGTCTTGATCACCACCGACGGCGACCTGGCGCTCATCGATCTGGGCATGGTGACCCAGGTCAGTCCTGAGAGCCAGGAGGACCTGATCAAGCTCCTGCTAGCCCTCGGAGAGGGCCGGGGCCGCGAAGTGGCCCACATCGCCGAGCGACTGGGCATGCGCCTCGACGGCTTCGACCGCCAACTCCTCGAACGAGAAACCATTGACCTGGTAGGACGGCATCGGGGCGACACCCTGGCCGACCTCGGCGCGGGCGCCATCCTGGCCGATCTGATGCGCGTCTGCGGCGAGGCGAGGCTTCGGCCTGCCGCCTGAGCTCTCCATGCTGGGCAAAGCCCTGCTCAACCTCGATGAAGTGGCTCGTACCCTGGATCCCGGCTTCGATCCCCGAGGCCGCCATGCGGTCCCACGCCCGCGAGCTCTTCCAACGCCGCGCCTGGACCGGTACCTCCGAGGGTCACCTCATGCGCACTGCGCTCGAGACGAAGGAGTTCCTGGAAGAGCTACCTCTCCGGGCGAACCGGCTGATCGATGCCTTGATCGAGGGCGAGCTCAAGCGTGAAGGTCGACGCAATCGACCAAGACGAGATGCTCCGGGGCATCGAGAAGGTCGGCAACCACCTGACCACCGGCCTCGTGCTCGCCGCCATCATCATCGGCGCTTCGCTCACGATGCGCGTGCAAACCAACACCCGCCTGTTCGGCTACCCCGCCGTATCCATCCTCTTCTTCATCGCCGCGGCCCTGGCCGGCTTCGCGCTGGTCGCATCGATCCTCACCGGAGACCGGCGCCGGAAGCGGCGCATCGACCGCCGCCGCTGAGCGAGTCGCACCCAGCCGCTGGACGCTTCTGAGCTGCCCCGCCTCAACGAGCGAATATCCAGCGGGCTCATGCCACTCTGTTCGCCGACGGCCTCGCAGCGCTCGGGGATAGCCAACCGGCCACTCCCCCGGGCTCGACGCCGAACCTACCGTGCTCGCCCTCCGGTCCAATGACCAGCCGTCCTGCGCGGTTGGCTCGATCCGGGTGGGAGGAGAGCCTGGCCCCACCTCCGTTCATTGTCCTGAAGCGGCGGCGGCAGAGGGGCACGGGGTGGTGGGTAGGGGGTCTGTTGGAAGGGCACCCACGAGGAGATCTCATGACCAAGAGCAGCTGGCATTCGGAGACGGAGCGCAAGTTCGAGGGGCAGCCCGGAACTTCCGCGGGGCGCTGAAACGGGGCCGGCCGACTGCGTGCCCGGCGGGGATGGTCACGATCATCGCGGTGTCGAACAGCAACTCGAGGTACTGGAGGATCAGACCCCGACAATGGTTGATCTGATCGCCGAGGGCCTGCCGGCTCAGTAGTCGAGCACGCAGAACTCGTTGCCCTCGGGATCGGCGAGCACCACCCAGGTGACGTCGCCGGGCTGGCCGACGTCGGCGGGCGTGGCACCCAGATCGATGAGGCGCTTGACTTCGGCATCGCGGTCGTCGGACACAAGATCAAGGTGTAGACGATTCTTGCTGACCTTGACCTCGGGTACGGGAACAAAGAGCAGCCCCGGATCCTCCGGGCTCGGCGCGATTCGTATCTCGCCATCGCCCACCCCGACGACACGATGGCCCAGCACCTCGCACCAGAACCCAGCCAGAGCGGCGACATCGTTGGCGTCAATCACCACGCTCTTCACGGTGCTGACCACGGCTCAGACCGGGTTGACCGTGGCCGCGAGCTCGGTGTGATCCATGGTGGAACGACCGGGGATGGCTTCCGCGGTGGCCAGGGCGTGCAACTGGTCGTTGGTCAGGTCGATCGTGTCCGCCAGCACCGGCGCGCCCAGCCGTCCCTTGCGGGCGTCGAGCTGGGCGCCGATCTCGTCGCGGTCGCCGGCGGAGGTTGCGGATCGAACCTTGGGGAACATCTGGGTTTCTTCCTCTTCGGCGTGATGGCCGACGTTCTCGATGACGACGGTCAGCTTGGCGACCCAGGCCGGGGCACCAGGCTCGAGCGTGGCAAGCTCGCCCAACAGGACCTTGACCTCGTGGTGCTCCTGGATGCCTTCGTCGACGATCTCAGCCAGCTCATCGGACAGGCCGTGGACCCACGGGTAGAAGATCTCCTCCTCGATGGTGGTGTGCACTCTCAGCTCGGTGGAGATCTTGGTGGCGACCGAAGCCATGGCCGCGGTGTCACCGTCGTCGTGGGCCTGGCCGAACTGGGTGAACAAGCCTCGGACTCGGTTGTGGTCGGCGGTCAACAGGCTGATGCAATCCATGGGCGAACCCTCCTCGGGACAGGTGATCGCCGCCGGCCCTACCCACCGTCGGGTGCCTCCATGCCACACCGCCACTCACTTCCAGCCCTTTGGCTACCTCGCCAGGCGCGTGGAGGCGGCCCCTTGCGGGTAGGGGCCGCTTCATCCCAACAGCGAGGAGAGTTCCGATGGGTGAGACCAGCGACAAGTTCACCGGCAAGATCAAGGAGACGACTGGGAACGTGACCGGCGACGACAGCCTCAAGCGTGAAGGCCAGACCGAGCATGCCAAGGGCGAGGCCAAGGGCCTGATCGGCGACGTGAAGGACAAGGCCGAGGAAGTGGTCGATTCGGTCAAGGACAAGCTTCACCGCGATTGATCGGCGCAGTGTGGTCCGGGGCCTCGCTCATCGTGGAGCGAGGCCCGGCCCGCGCCTGGGCATAGTTCCCGCCGGCTCGGGTACCTAACGGCCGGAACCGGTGACGGAGAAACGGCGACAAGGAGGGCTTCATGTACATCGGCGTGGGCACGCTCGTAGTGATCCTGATCATCATCGTCATCGTGCTGCTATTGCGGCGGGGCTAGTTGACCGCGGTGGCGACATACCCGGTCATCTCGCACCTCAGGAAAGAGACCAGACGAGTCATCTCGGTCGGATGACACGACCGGGATCTGGGGCAGGTGCCGGGTCTACGTCCAAGCCCTCGGTCCAGGCTTGATCACAGGGGCGTCGGACGACGATCCGTCCGGGATCGCCACCTACTCCCAGGCCGGCGCCCAGTTCGGCCTCGGGCTGTTGTGGACCGCTCTCGTCACCCTGCCCTTGATGGCCACGGTGCAGGAGATCTGTGACCGGACCGCCCTGGCCACCGGCAAGAGCCTCGGCACCCTGTGCCGGCGGCGCTTCCAGACCAGGGGCCGGATCGTGGTAGGTGGCCTGGTGGTCGGCCTCATCATCGCCAACACCCTCAACATCACCGCCGACCTGCTGGCCATCGGCGCCGGGATGAACCTCCTGCACCTCGGCCCAGTCTGGCTCTGGGCCCTCATCGCCGGGGCGGCCATCACCGCCCTCATGTTCTCGGGCTCATTCACCACCATTCAGCGCGTGTTCAAGGTGCTCTGCCTGGCCCTGCTGGCGTACGTGGTCGTCCTGTTCTTCGCCGACGTCGACTGGGCGGCGGTGATCACCCACACCCTCATCCCTCACATTCAGTTCACCAGCGCCTACCTGGCGCTGCTGGTCGCCGTGCTCGGCACCACCATCTCGCCGTACCTGTTCTTCTGGCAGACCGCCCACCGCGTCGAGGAGCTCCGCGACGAGGACCTCGGCGGCGACAAGGCCGTCCCCCTCAAAGACCGCTCGAAAGCCAAGGCCAAGACCACCCAACGCCGCGCCCGATTCGATGTGGCGTCGGGCATGGTGCTGTCCAACGTGGTCATGTTCGCCATCATCGTGGCCACCGCCTCCACCCTCGGCGCCCACGGCTCCAAGACCATCCAGGGCGCCGCCGAAGCCGCCGCCGCACTGAAGCCGGTAGCCGGGAGCTTGTCGTCCACCCTGTTCGCCCTCGGGTTCATCGGCAGCGGCATGCTCGCCGTCCCCGTCCTCGCAGCCTCCGGATCGGTTGCGCTGGCCGGCCTCCTCGGTCGTGACTGGGGCTTCGCCAAAGGACTCAGCCAAGCCCCCATGTTCTACGGCCTGGTCGCCGTCGGGACCGTCGGTGGGACCGCGCTCAGCCTCATCCACATCAACCCCATCAAGCTCCTGGTCATCTCCGCCGTCATCAACGGGCTGGCCGCCGCCCCATTCCTGTTGATCATCATGCTGATCTCCAACGACCACAAGATCATGGGCGACCAGCGCAATGGACAACTCGCCCACACCCTCGGCTGGGCCACCACCGCCCTGATGACCCTCGCCGGCCTCGCCCTCATCTACACCACGCTCACCGGGAGCTGACCATGCCCGAAGACCTCGCCTCCCTGCGCGTCACTGACGTTGAGGTTCGCCCCGGGATCCTCAAACCCATCTACCTCGAGCCAGCTGGCCAGCTCCCCGACTGGTTGTCGGTTGACGGCCAACGGATCGAGTTCACGATCCGCGGCTGGTACGAGGTGCTGCTCACCGTGGAGTGGGACCCGGCCAACACCGACGGCACCCGCTTCGCCCACACCGCCATCCCCGACCACCACCCGCTCCACAGCGAAGCCATCGATGCCACGGTCCTCGGATCCATCAGCGCCGGGCGTCAACTCCTACGGGGCAACACCATCTTCGACCCGGACGGTCCGAACCGGTTGAGCCTCGAGGTCTGGCACGACGCCCCGGACGCGATCGCCGTCGGCGCCGCCGCCCTCGACATCCGGATACTCACCTCGTCCAAATGAGCGGTCATCTAGCCGCCGACAAACCGCCATGCCAAGGAGCAGCCAGATGAAGTGGGGTTACACGCTTTCGAGCGAGGAACAGCCGCCGGCCGCCCTGGTCCGAGGCGCTCAGGACGCCGAAGAGGCCGGCTTCGATTTCTGCTCGATCTCCGATCACTTCCATCCGTGGGTCCAAGCCCAAGGCCACAGCCCCTTCGTGTGGTCGGTCCTCGGCGCCATCGCGTCCGGCACCGATCGCCTCGAGATCCTGCACCGGGGTCACCTGCCCGATCATGCGGATCCACCCGGCGATCGTGGCCCACGCTGCCGCCACCACGTCCTTGTTGTTCGACGACCGGTTCTCGCTCGGGGTAGGCAGCGGCGAAGCACTCAACCGAGCACATCCTCGGGCACCGTTGGCCCACCCCGGAGGTGCGCCTGGCCATGCTCGACGAGGCGGTCACCGTGATTCGTGAGATGTGGACCGGCGAGACCGTCGATTGGAAGGGCGACTACTTCAAGGTCGAGAACGCCCGGCTCTTCGACCCGCCGAGGCGGTCGATCCCGATCGTCGTGTCCGGGTTCGGGACCGACGCCGCCGAGCTGGCCGGACGGATCGGCGACGGCCTGTTCAGCCACGGCACCAGCTCCGAGTTCATCGACGCCTACCGTCACGCCGGAGGTACGGGTCCGCGGTATGCCCAGATCAACATCTGCTACGGGCCCGACGCTGACGCGTGCGCCAAGACGGTGCAGGACATCTGGCCTAACCATGCCATCCCCGGTCAGCTCGCCCAAGACCTCCCCACATGGACGCACTTCGAACAGGTAGCCCAACTCGTCTCGATCGACGACGCCGCCAAAGGGGTGCCCTGTGGCCCCGACACCGACGCCATCGTCAAGCTCACCGGACGCTACGTCGACGCCGGCTACGACCACCTCTACTTCCACCAGATCGGACCCGACCAGGACCCTTTCATACAGCTCTGGCGCTCCTCGCTGGCCGAGCAGATCCGTCAGCTCGAAGAGGGCCGATGACCGGCTCACCGCCTGCGGACGTGGAAGTCACGCGATGTGTCGGGGCGGGTGGCAAGAGTTGCGGCGGCGAACGCGTACCCAGATCCGGGTGCTCAGGAGTGGGTGGCCACTAGAACGGCGAAGATCACCACGTTCGACCGGTAGTGCCCGGTCTGGTAGTCGAATGATCCGCCGCAGGTGATGAGCCGAAGCTCGGCGTCTGGGACTGGACCGTAGATCTGGGCAACCGGGAAGCCGTCTTTGGGGACCTGCTCGGCAGCAGTGACCCGGAAGTCGACGGTCGACCCGTCGGTCCGTACCACCTGTACCGCGTCACCTGGGCGGAGCTCGTCGAGTCGGTAGAAGGCGGCTGGGCCTGACCGAGAATCGACGTGCCCGGCAATGACCGCGGGACCCAACTGCCCTGGCTCGGTACCGGATGCGAACCAGCCGGCCTCGTTGAAGTGGTCGGGAGCCGCGATGGTGCCGTCCGGCAGCTGGCCGAGAGGTTCCAGTGTTGCGTCGACCCCGATGCGGGGAACGCGCACCCTGGTCGGTGGGCTTGCTGGACCGGTCGCCGGTTGGACCACACCGACTGGTGCAGGGCGCGCGGCTCCGGCCATCGATTCGACGTCGACGGTTGGCGCTGGCCGGTTCTGGAGCGGGGGCTCGGCGGCCTCTGCGGGAGTCGAGGTCGTCGCCCACAGGCCCGGCTGGGGTGTGCTTGCCCTTGCGGCGAGTACCAACAGCGCGAACCCGCCCACCATCGCTGCCGTTCGACGGCTCCTCTTGCGCGACGAGGCTGAGCCGCTCACCGGGCGGGGGCGGTGCGGGACCGGAGACGGGCGGCTCGGCGAACGCCCGACGTCACCATCCAGCACGAGGCTGTGACGCCAACGAGCAGCCCGACGAGTGCGAGGGGACTCAGCGGCACCCCCCGGTTGGGCGCGGGTGCGGTACCGCCCGCCCCGGTCTGCACACCACCAGCGGGCACGCTCTGCCCGGCGCCGCTCACCGCGCCCATGCCGGTGGCGTCGACCACCGACTCCACCTGGATCCCTTCCTTGCCGGGCGCGTCGTACACGATGAGCGAGTCGTCGGTGCCAGGACTCACCGACAGCTGCTTCTGCACCGTCGGCTGACCAGCCGCGGACGCTTGGATAGTCCAGTTGCCGGCAGGGACCTGGGTGTAGTCGGTCACCGTTCCGAAGGCCGCGTTTTCGGCCAGGTTGGCGCCGTCGACCGCCTTCACGTCGACGTAGGCGGCCCTATCCGCGGCCTGGACGACCCGGACGCGCCCGGCGCCGGCGGTCGGCGGCGCCAGTTGGTCGTCCACCA
Source organism: uncultured Microthrixaceae bacterium (assembly GCA_963740985.1). Taxonomy (GTDB): domain Bacteria; phylum Actinomycetota; class Acidimicrobiia; order Acidimicrobiales; family Acidimicrobilacustridaceae; genus UBA4742. The sequence continues at coordinate 3,787,756 of CAVUGJ010000002.1, read as the reverse complement.
ACTTGGGGGTGGGCTTGGTGTCGGGTCCGAAGACGGCGAAGGTGTAGGCACTGCCCGCGGCCAGGTCGGCAGAGGCCGTCAACATGGCCGGCGAGTTCGGCGCGGCTCCGGCGGGTCGAAGCGTGGCCGTGTAGGCACCAGGGGCAAGGGCGAGATATTGCGAGACCTGCCCGAACGCCAATCCCGCGAGCACCAGCTTCTCTTGACCGTCGAAGGAAGTGAGGTAGACGTCGGCGGGAGCGGTTCCGTAGGAGAGATGGGCCATTCGTATGCGAGTCGTCGTCACCTGTCCGCTGGCCGGCAGCGCGAAGGTGAGGCCCAGCCCGATCGACGCCAGCAGGGCGGGTACGGCTCCTATGATCCGGTACCGAGTCACGCCTGCCCGCGGGTAGCGGATCGATTGAACCACGTCCGGTTGATGCTCATGTGCATGAGAGCTCCTTTCGCCGGCCTGGTCGAGCCGGTGGCGGCTTCGCTCGTTCAGGCCGGTAGCGCCGGAAGCGGGAACACGACGGTGAGGACGGGCGCAGGCCCGGTGCTGATGTGGACCTTGGATGGGTGGAAATCCGCGACCTGCGATTGGAAGAACCCCATCACCTGGCTGACCGCGGATCCGCCCAGAAGGATCGGTTCTCCATCGATGGCCACCAGCTCAGCCGTTCGCCGGACGTCGCCGGTGCTGGACTCGCCGGCTACGGCGGGAAATCCGCTGATGGTGAAGTGGTGTGTGAGGGCAAGGGCAGCCAGCAACGACAGGAGGGAGGAGTCCACTTGCCCAGCCGCCAACGCCTGGGCCGCAGCCTTCGACGTGGTCACGGCGTGGTTGGCGAGCAGCTCGACGCCGGCGGTCTCCCGGAACTTCTTCGCCGCACTTCTGGCGGGAAGGCTCGCGGCCATCCCCCCGGGTACGATCTGACGGATCTGCACTTGCTGCTGGCCAGATCCGAACCGCGCCACCACCGCGGAGTCCGAGATCAGGCCGGCGAGCACGCCCGACTGGTGCGATCGTGGGGCGGAGGCCAACACCAGGAAGCCCGTCTCAGGTACCGGCGTCGAATTGGACTCGACCAGTCGGCCGTCGCGGTCGTAGGTGACCAGCCGCGCCGCGCTCACGCCTGAGTTCATCAGGTCCTGACGCACCTGCTCGTCGACGAGGACGTGCGCACCCGAGGTGTTGGCGAGTACCCAGCGCTCGGCCAACGCCCGAGAGGTGTTGGGCAGGTGGATGGGTGCTGGAGCCCGATTGCTCCCGGATGACCGGAGCTGAAATGCAAGCAAGGCGACCCCAAAGGCCAACGTGGCCAGGATCGCCAATGCCTGCAGGACCATCCGAGGTTCGTCGGTCGATGACGATGGTCTCGTATCAGTGGTCTCGGGCGGCGGCCGGGTCGCGATGGGCCGGTTGGATGTGACGGCCCGCCCCGACGCTGGATGATCGAGCGCGGATCGGGTCCTACTGACCTTGCCTGCCGGCATGTCGGCGGCGCGTGTCGGGCGTGTTCCTTCGGTCAGGTCGAGGTCGTCGAGGTCGATGGTGACCTCGCCACCAGACTGCGGGGCTTCGGCCTTGCCGGCGGCGGGCGCAGGATTTTCCCGGGGTTGGACGGACTCGGCTGCGCGCGTCGAACCGGCGCCGCGCGGCGCCGGCGGAATTCCCGGTCCTGCGTTCGCCCATGGTCAGATACCTGCCCACCCGGGCGGCCAGCCAGACTCGCGATCGCCTCTCCGATGAGATCGACGGGCTTGATCACCGGGTCAGGCGTCCTCGGGATCCGGTAGGTCCTCGGCGCGGATAGCGGCGTGGGTCTCGACGTGGCGATGCTCGAGTTCGAGCAGTTCCTCCTCGGCGCTTGCCTCGACGTGCACGAAGCGGTCATCGGCTTGGGGCATCGCTCGCAGCAGCTCGTCCAGCTTGATCTGCAGCGCCAGCTGCTGGCGACTCTGGGTGTGCTGGATGACGAACACCATCACCGCGGTCACGGCGGCCACGATGGTGGTGAAGACCAGCTGGACAGAGCTCGAGAAGCCAGTGATGGCCACCACCCCCAAGGCACCGGCGACCAGCGCCACCACGCCAGCAACGGTCACAGCCCGCGAGGTAACCGAATCGACTACGTGGACGGCTCGGCTGAAACCGTGGACATCAGAATCTGTGAGAAGGGGCATACCCGTGCACGCTAGGAGCCCCGCCCGCGGCTCAGGTCCCCAGGTCGGCCATGCGTTGACCGGATGGGTCACCCTCGACGTGTGGCGGGTTCCTACCCGCCATATCGACCGCGAGTACGGCGAGAGACGGTCTGCGGGCAGGTCGTCGGTGAGCTCGGCGGTGATCTTGAGGCGTGTCTGCTGGGTGGCGGTGGTGGCCTCGAGGCCGTCGGGCGCGAGTCTCAATGGTCAACGTCGCTCCGAGATGGGGATGCCTGGGCGACCGGCGAGTACGGGGCTAGGGGCGTCGGATCAGCGGGTGGCGGTGGTCTGTTCGAACCGGCGGCGGTCCTCATCGTTGGCGAACATGATGATGGCCCAAGCTCTGGTGGAGCCCTGACGGCGAAGGGTTTCATGGCGGTGATTGCCGTCCTCGAGGAACAATCCGTCGGCTCGACACGACACGAGCAGCGGCGGCGGCTCCCACCCCTGATCCAGGCTGTCGGTCATGGCATCGATGTCGTTCTCCCACTCGTTCTCGGCGATGGGTACGACCACCTCGTCTTCGTCGGGCCCGGCCATGGGTGTGAGCCGGTCGAGCTCCAGTTCCACCGGTCCGAGGTAGGTCGCCCCCTCGAAGACGAGTGCCCCAGCCAGGGCCTCGTTGTCGCTGCCCGGGCTGGCCAGGAACGAGGTCACCCAGTCGGCCAGACGGCCTTCATCGTCGGCCCTGCGGGCGGACGCCAGGGAGAACTGCGCATTGGGGTGCATCGCGGATCTCTACCCGGCTCCGGCCTCGACGATCCGCGTCGCCAGTTCCCCAAGCGATCCCACCCGGTCGTAGGCGGCGCCGAGGTGCAGCCCCAGCGGGTCCATCAGGATGGCATGGAGCCCGGCACGCCGGGCTCCCACGATGTCGATGGCGGGCATGTCGCCGATGTACCAGACCTCGTCGGGCGGCAGGTCGAGGAGGGCGAGCGCGGCATCGAAGATGCGGCGATCGGGTTTCATCACCCCGACGTCGCCGGAGTCGACCAGGCACTCGAGCTGCACCCCGAGGCCAGGACCAACCTGACAGATCTCGAGGGCGGCAAGGCGTTGGCCCATCAGACCGTCCGCGTTGGACACGACGCCGAGCCGGACGCCCGCATCGGCCAGTGCCTCCAGGCCTCGACGACCGCCCGGGATCTCGTCGACCCAGAGCGCGGCGTCGGCGAACTCGCTGTCGATGTGTCGGTGCGCCTCCTCTCGGAGATGGACCTGGACGCCACATTGCTCGATGTAGGTCTCCAGGTAGCTCAGCCAGCACCCGCTCCAATCGGCCTCGACATCAAGGTCCACCCCGAAACGGGCGGCCGCGCGATAGTGCGCGGCGGCCAGTTCCTCAGCCTCGACTTCGCAATCGGCACGATGGAAGGCAGAGACGATGCGGGCGGCATCGGGCAGCACGAACACGCCACCCGCGTCGAGCAGGACCGCAGCTGGCACGGCCGGGGGTGGCGCGACCGCGGGTGGCGCGGTGGAGGCGGACAAACGGAGCGGCACTTCCTCAGACTTACCCGCTTTCGACGCGCCGCGCACCGGAAGGGTGGGTCCGATGCGGCCGCGCGATCGACTCTGTTCATGTTGGCCTGATGCCTCGGCGTGCACTGATCTGCCGGCTCGGCCAACATTGTGGGATGGCTGCGGAGCCAGCGGATCGGGGAAGTGTTGCGTCGGCGTCCATAGCGGTCGCCGCCGCGGCCCTGTGCACGGCCATGTCTGTTGTCGGGCTCGGCCTCGAGCTCGCGACGCGGTCCACGCCGGTTGCGGTCGATTTCGGGTCGCGTGGGTCGACCACGGCGTCAGCCATCGTCTTCATGGCTCTGCCGATCGTCGGGGCGCTGATCGTCTGGCGTCAATCTCGTCAACCGGTGGGCTGGTTGTTCATCGCCATCGGGGCCACCATGGCCATCTGGGTGCTCGCCGATGGCGCGGCCATCTACACCTTGAGATACCAGCCGGGCGCCTTCGGTGGTGGCGACTGGATGGCCTGGGTCGCCAGCTGGGTGTGGGCGGTGGGCTGGACGCTGACGGGCCTCGTCTTCCTGATCTTCCCTACCGGTCGTCTGCTCGGCCGGCGGTGGCGTCTGGCGATTTGGGCCCTGGTCGTCGTCGGCGTCGCGGTGGTCGCCATCACCGCGCTGACCGACGGCTACATCGAGAACTACCGGTTCGTGTCGAATCCCGCTGGCGTGATCCAGCCCGGGATCTCGCCCTACTCCGTCAAACTCATCGGGGTGCTGGCGCTAGCCGTGGTCGGCCTACCAGCGGTGGGCTCTCTGGTGGTACGCCTGCGAGGCGCCGACGCCGAGCAGCGGCAACAGATCAAATGGGTGGTCTGGGCCGCGTCGGTGACCGTCGGCACCATCTTCGCCATGGCGGTGGCCAGGGGTCTCGGTGCCCGTATCGACTGGCTCGAGAGCGCGGTACTCGGCGTCGCGGTGCTGATTCCGATCTCGGCCGGCTTCGCCGTGCTTCGCTACCGGTTGTACGGCATCGACGTCATCATCAACAAGACGGTGGTCTTCGGTGTGCTCGCCGCCTTCGTGACCGCGGTCTATGTGGTGGTCGTCGTCGGCGTCGGCTCCCTGCTCGGACTATCGGACTCACGGCCTGGTCTGTCCATCTTCGCCACGGCCTTGGTGGCGGTGGCCTTCGATCCGGCGCGGACGCGTGCCCAGCGCGTGGCCAACCGGATCGTCTACGGCGACCGGGCCACTCCCTACGAGGCGCTGGCCGCGCTCTCCCACAGCATGTCGGTGGCACGTGACCCTGACGAGACCCTCCCCCAGCTCGCGGCCGTGGTCGGCGGCGCACTGGGCGCTTGCTCGACCGGCATCTGGCTCGAACTCGACGGCGTTCTGCGCCGGGCTGCGTCGTGGCCAGCCGCAAGCGAGGGTCCAATCACCGACGAGACGCCGGACAACGCCGTCGCCCTCGGATCGGAAGCGGAGATGCCAGTTCACGCCAACGTCACCTTCTTTCCCGTGCGGCACCAGGGCGATGTACTTGGGGCGGTCTCGGTGCGCATGGACCCGACCGACCGCCTCGACCCCGGTCGGGCCAAGCTCGTCAGCGACCTCGCCCTTCAGGCTGGTCTGATGCTGCGAAATCTGCGCCTGGTCGCCGACCTGCGCGCTTCGCGCCACCGCATCGTGTCGGCCGGCGACGCCGAGCGCCGACGCCTCGAGCGAGATCTCCACGACGGCGCCCAGCAGGAGCTGGTCGCGCTGACGATCAAGCTCGGCCTCACTCAGCGCCTGCTCGACAAAGACCCCGAAGCGGCCAGGCGCATGATGGACGAGCTCCGAGGTGAGGCCAGCGACGCGCTCGGCACCTTGCGCGACCTCGCCCACGGCATCTATCCGCCGCTGCTCGCGGACGCCGGTCTGGTACCAGCGCTCGACGCGCAGGCGTCGAAGGCGGCCGTGGCCGTGGTCATCGACGCGGACAGCATCCGTCGTTACCCCCAAGACGTCGAAGTGGCGGTGTACTTCTGTTGCCTCGAGGCGATGCAGAACGTGGCGAAGTACGCCCCGGAGGCGTCGGTGGTCATCCAGGTGTCGTGTACCCAGGGCGACATATCCTTCGCGGTCCGAGACGATGGTCCAGGCTTCGATCGAGCAGCGCCTCGCGGGGCCGGCCTGCAGAACATGACGGACCGTCTCGCAGCGCTCGGCGGGGAGCTCGAGATCGAGTCCGCCCCCGGATGCGGCGCCACCATCCGCGGACGCATACCAGCCACACCACTCATCGATCTGACCGACGCTGCCCCCCTGTCCAGCCTTACCCGCCCCGAGCCCGCCACTCCCGAGGTGGCCCCCTCACTGCCGGCCACCACCGCGGTGCATCGATCGGGCACCTGAACGCCGGAACGCATCACGCGGCGGAACGGCGACGAGCTGCCTCGGCGAGGCTGAGTGCGCTCGGCGTGAAGTACTCATGTCATGTCTCGGGCGTCGACTCGTCGGAAGATGAGGTCGAAGTCGAGCTTCACCATTCCTGGTGGGTTGTGCGCCTCAAACGTCCTGTTCATCCCACTGGGGCGTTGAGCCTCCCATCAAGCCGTTGAGCGCTTCGGAGATCGGGCGGACGCGGGGCCCTTGCTGCGGTGGGCCGGGGAGCTGCTCCTGTTTTGCGTCCTCTTCTTCCTGGCGGGTTGGGCAAAGTTCTCGGGTGGCCGGGTTGTCCAACGCTTGGGTCACACCTCTAGTGATCAGCGAGGTCATCTACGCCGTGGGCCTCGCGGTCATTGTGAGGCGAAATCGGCAGGGACCCTGGCCGAGCCAACTGAGACCGGGCCAGTAGACCCGAGGTACCGTTCGATGTGGCTCTTGTTGGCGGCCGGGGAGGAGGTTGGGGTGGTGGGGAGGGTCCAGGCGGTGAGGTGGCCGGAGCCGTCTTCGAGCAGGACGGTTCCGTCGTCTACGACGGGGCTTTGCCAGTGGATGGACCCGACTCCGGCGCTCCACAGCAGCGTCCCGGTGGTCGGGTCGTAGGCGTTGAGGTTGTTGCCGCCTGCCGCGTAGAGCACGCCACCGGCCACGAGGGGGGAGGTCGCTTCGCCGCTGTTGTTCCATTGGGGGTTCAGTTGGGGCACGCCGGTGGTGGGGTTCAGCGTGATGGTGTAGCCGGCGAGGTTGAATTCGCTGCCGACCTCGACCCAGATGGTTTTGCTGGAGTCGGTCCAGATCGCCGGGGTGGTCAGGATCTCCCAGCCGGGTCCGTCGGTGGTGTCCCATTCGCCACCGGTGTGGCCGGGGCCGCTGTGGCCGCTGAGGTTGGCCGGGTTGATGAGGCGGAGCATTCCGTCCTTGCCGCCCTGGATCCCGACCTGGGTGAGGGCGGTCCCGTCGGGCGCTTTGGCGCCCGTGGGGAGCGTGACCAGCGCCGGCAGGGTCGATCCGACGTCGACGTCGCTGGAGTTGAGGTAGGCGTAGTTGGTCGGTGTCCAGCTATCGACCGGACCACCGTTCACGCCGGTGCCGTCGGCGTGGATGGCCAGGACGCTGCCGCCCCAGTCGTGGCTGGTCGGGTCGTAGGTGGCGTTGCCGGTGGCGAAGTAGATGAGGTCGGTCTTGGACGAGTAGGTCACACCGGGGCGGGCCCAGACCCCGCTCTGGATGTCGGGGCAGTCGGGGCTGGCCGGTTGCTCGACGAAGTGGACGGTCTGGTTGCTGCACAGCGTGTTGAACACCTTCGAGGCGCCAGTGGCCAGGTCGATGGTGGTGATGTGCCCTTGGTAATCGCCGCCGTCGCCGGGATAGCCCGAGTTGGCGGCGTAGAGGTAAGTGTGTCCGTTCGCGGCGGTGGCCGACGCCAGCGCGGACGACCCCTTCTCATCGAACGCTTTCCGGGTGGCGACCACCGGCCACGGCGCCGAGGTGTTCTGAACCCCTGTGCCCATGGCCACCTTGTGGACCCGTCCATCGAGGCCGTAGGTGTAGACGAATCCGCCGGTCTGGTCCACCACCGGTGACGACGTCGTGTAACAGGCCGGCCCGGTGTTGTTGATCTTGCAACTCCCGCCCCCGAAGCTGACCGACCAGACCTTGGCCCCTGTGTGTAGGTCGAGGGCCACCAGATCACCCGCGGTGGTAGTCACATAGACCAGATCCCGGCTGCCCGATGGCGTCGACACGCCGAACGCCACCATCGGGGCACCATCGGCATAGTGGGGCAGCGTGGCCTGCCAGGCCTGAACCAGGGTGCTCACGTTGCTCTGGTTGATCGACCCCTCCAGCCCATTGTTGCCGGGATGGTCGGGGCCACCGTCGAACTGCAACCAAGCCACATTGCAACCAGACAGCAGCACCATGGCAGCCACCACCAACGCCAGCTTCCGCATCAACTGCAGCCCCTTGCTCACCGAAGACCCCGCCGGACATGCAGGAGCTTGCACTACCAACCTGAAGCACATCTGAAACCCGGCGAGGTTTCGCGGCGGTGCTCCGATCGACTAGCGAATGCCTGTCGTCTTCGATCGGGGTGCGCCTCGGCGGCCCTTGTTCTGAAGGGCACTGAGGACGTAGCGGATTGCTGGGAACGAGCCAGAGGCTGGGTCAAGCAACTCCGCCCATCATCCCACGAACCTCCCGGGGGCACCAACGGCCACAAGGGATCGCGGCCTTTGATGCTGGGTCGTCGCCGACCCCGGATCGCCCTGTTCGGTTGGCGAGGTCGTCCGGTCGTTGTCGGCTCGGGAGCGGGGGATCGGATTGCTTTTCCCGTCTGTCGGCTCGAATGCGCTTGTCGAGGGCATGAAGATCGGGTCGTCCGCGAAGCGCTGATAGCGACGTCTGTCTGCCACCCCTGAGAGGCCAGGGGTGGCAGACGGACAGTCACGGAAAAGGAATCAGACCAGGGACGCGCACTGCCCGGTCGCCTTGCGGCCAACGTGGTTGACCTCACCGGGGATGAAACCTCCGGACACGGCTGGGGCGAGCCCGCTGCAGCGCAGGTTCAATCCGACCGTGTTCTCCACGACAGCGACGCTCCGGCCCGGATCGCCCGGGTCGGTCGCGGTGATGTTGGTCAGCGTCGCGTTGCGGCTGATCTGGTTGAATTGCACGCCGAGCCAGTCCGCGGTCACCCCGCTGATCGTAAGGTTGCCGCCGATCGTGTTGCCCTTGATCGACCAGGGGATCTCACCGCCTCCTCCGGTCAGCCTGACGTTCCCGTTGATCGTCACCTGCCTGATAAGCACCGTGTTGGCGTGGGCGGCCGTGACGTTCCCGCCGACGGTGATGGTGGTGTGCCCGGTCGGCTCGACGGCGCAGGGCACTCCCGCGGCCATGCCGATGGTGTTTGCCGGCTGGCAGCCCAGCCCGAGGAGTGAGCCCGCATAGGCGCGGATGCTGTTTCCGACGGTGATCGTCGCGGGCGCGCTCTGCGCGTCGAGCGAGGCGCCGGCGAGGACGCTGATGTTCCCGTTGACGGTGATCACCGCATCGGCCGCCACCGAGCAAGACCCCGTGACCCTGATGTTGGCGTAGGTCCCCGACGCGATCTCACCCCCGGTGCACGTGTACGCCGCCTTCTGACCGTTGGCGGGGCCGGCGCTGGCGACACCAGTCGTACCCAGTCCGGTAGCCACCATCGCCACCAGCGCGGCCGTGCAGAACATGCTTCGAAATCTCATGCTTGCTCTCCCTTTGTCTGATCAGTCACCCCCCAGCCCGAAGCCCTCGTTGCCCCGGCGTCGGCTCCGCCTATCACACGAACCTGAAGAAATCGTGAGGAGCACGATCTTGCGGGGCGTCGCCTTGTCCCTGATGGGCCAGTGCTTCGCCGACTTCCGCGACAGGTCCGGGCGGATCATCGAGGCCGGCTGAACGAGCGCCGAACGGCACACAGGGCACCCTCGTTCCCAGTCCCGCCGGGTGGTTGAGCGAGGGCCGTGACGCGCTTATGTGCTTCGCAGTTCGGGTCGATACTGTCGCCGAGCCGCGGAGAGCGGCGGCCGATCTTCACCTGGAGGGTGTCGTGAGCGAAGCGGGCGAGATGGTGCAGGTACTGCGATCCGAGTGGGACGCGATGAAGGCGAGGTTGGACAGCCTGGAACAGCGGGTCGGGTCGCCATCACCGACAGTCGGTGGTTCTGCGGACACACACGGGCTCACCGACCGCCGAGGCCTGCTCAAGCACGGGGCCGTCCTGGCCGCTGGGGCGGTAGCCGGAGGGGCGGCGCTGGCCGTCGGGACAAGCGGGGTGGCCGCGGCCGCCAATGGCAACCCGCTGGTTCTGGGAGCCTCGAACGTGGCCACGAACACCACGTCCGTGACGACGACGGTCGGTCACGGCTTCTCGGCCACGACCAGTGACACCTACGGCTACGCCCTGTTCGCAGTTAGCAACGGCCAAAGCGAAGCCATCGTGGCCATTGCCCACGGTGCTGGTCAAGGGGTCTTCGGCAGCTCTGACGGCGGCACTGGAATGCAGGGGGTCACCAGCAGCGCTGGGTACGCCGGTGTTTGGGGGACCGATAGCTCGACCGGAACGGGCGCCTTTGGAGTTCGTGGGGGCACCACGAATGGTGTCGCCGTCTCCGGAGTTGCGTCTGGTGGAACTGGGGTGGCGATGTCAGGTGAGAGCTGGGGTACCGGCGCGGCCATTGTGGGCCAGGTCAACAACGTCTCGAGCCCTGCGAATGCCGTGTCGGCCACGACGAACGGTATGGGCACCGCGGTGGTGGGCCAGGTCACCAACACGGCGAGCACCGCTGCCGCTATCTCCGGGGCCACCAACGGCACCGGCCCCGCTCTGGATGGCCAGATCACCAACGCTGCCAGCGCTGCTTACGCGGTGTACGGGGTCACCAACGGCACCGGCGCGGCAGTGGTTGGCCAGATCACGAACGCGTCGAGCTCGTCGGTCGCGGTCGGCGGAGTCACCAACGGGACAGGCGCCGCCTTCGGGGGGCTCGCGGTGGGCGCCGGACCCGCGGTCGAGGGCACGGTATGGGGCACCGGCTCGGCGTTGATCGCGCAGATCATCAACCCGTCGAACAGCCAGGCAGCGGTGACCGCGTCCACTGCCGGTACCGGAGCCGCGCTCCAAGGCACCGCCACCGGTCCGGGTAGCCGAGGCGGCGTGTTCAGCGGCGTGGCCGCTCAGGTCCAGCTGACACCGGGAGCCGCGTCTTCGCACCCCACCTCGGGCCAAACAGGTGACCTCTACCTCGACAGCGCCGCTCGCCTCTGGCTCTGCACCACCGGAGGCACCACAGCCACGTGGAATCAACTGCAGGTCGTCTGACGGCACTGGTCGACCGGAAGTGCTGATGCGATGAACCGCTGAGGCCACGGGCGATCGGCGCTCCCGTGTAGGGCCGGGACGGACGCCTCTCGACGGCTCCGCCGGGGACCAAAGCTCCCCGGCCGACCCCGGCTCAGGCTGGACTCAGATGGACGCTTGACCTCCTCTAACAGGACTTTCACGACTTGGAGTGGACGGCGGTGGACGAAGAGGCCGTGGGTTCAAATCCTGCCGGCTGACCCAACTGCAGGTACGCGGCGTTGCTTGGCCACACAGCGGTGTGGCCTTGCAATGCGGCGAGGGACCGAACATCGTGAGGGGACCTTTGTTGCGGCACGGGCTAGCGCTGTGACCAGCACATTTGCATCGAGAGCGCTTCCACCCCCACACCGTCTTCGCCCCGTGCGAAGAGGTCACCAGCTCGTTGAGAGGCGAAACATGACATCCCGGCAAACCCACCCTCAAACACTTCTTGCCGCTTCGCTGGAGAAGACCCGTGAACAGGTCGTCGAGAAAGCACCCATCTTCCCGAATCCCGGCGAACTGCGCGTGGGGGGTCTCACGAACACCGAAGAAGCCACCTTGGCCGAACCCGCGGACGATTGTCGGACCCGCGGGCTCGATCAGTCGAACGCTGCCGCATGACTACGGTCGGCCACGTCGGGCTGGGCGTGGCCGACCTCGCTCGATCCGAGCGCTTCTACGTGGAAGCGCTGGGCTTCACCCGCGTGCGGGAGTTGGCCCCACCCGATGGCGTCACCAGCAAGCTGCTGCGGGTGCCCGAGCCCGTCGGCGCTCACGCCGTCTACCTGAGTTGCGGGCCGTTCGTGCTCGAACTGCTGCACTTCGACCGCGACGGCAACGCGCCCGGCCACGAGCGGGTGATGACCGAACCCGGGCTCACGCATCTCTCCCTCACCGTCGACGACCTGCCGGCCACGCTCGAGCGGGTGACGCAGCACGGGGGTCAGGTGCTCGAGGACACCCATGTCGGGGTCGCCGTGCTGGTTCGTGACCCCGACGGTCAGATCCTCGAGCTCATCCTGTCCCGATAGGTGACGTCCTTGGGGCTACGTCTGTCGGGTCTGCGCCTATCGTGCTGCGGTGCATCATCGTTACTGAGGCCTTCCCTACGGACACGGTGACCAACATGGTTCAGGCAACAGAAGATGTGTGGGAGGTGCTCCGCACTTCGCGCGCCATCCGACGGTTCACCGATGAGCCAGTCGACGACGTCACGCTCGGTCGGTGTCTCGAAGCCGCGACCTGGGCACCGAGCGGCGGGAACGTCCAGCATTGGCGCTTCGTCGTACTCGACTCGCCCGAGATGCGGGCCGTGGTGCAGCAGGCTGCCGACGCGGCATTGAAGGTCATCGAGCCCATCTACGGCATGAGCCGACCGGCCGCGGACGACACATCCCGGAACGCGCGCAGAGACCGGGCCACCTACGAGTTGCATGACCACGCGGGAGAGCGGACATCGGTGCTGTTCGTCGCGTTCCGCAACGCGTTCGCGTCCGACTTCCTGCAAGGCGGATCCATCTTCCCCGCCATGCAGAACTTCTACCTGGCCGCCAGGGCCCAAGGGCTCGGCGCGTGCCCAACCAGTTGGGCGGCCTACGACGGCGAACAGCTACTGCGCCAGGCGGTAGGGGTCCCTGACCAATGGGTGCTCGCTGGACACGTCGTGGTCGGCTGGCCGCGAGGGCATCACGGCCCCGTACGACGACGGCCGGTGAGCGACGTCGTGTTCCACGACTCGTGGGATCCCGATCGCGACGACATCATCTACGGCCCCGGCGCCCGTCCGAAGCCGAAGAGCTGAACCACTCGGGTCTGCCCGAGTGGTTCAGCACAGGCGGTCGTCGAGCGTCAGCGAGCGCCAGCCCGGTGCTTGAAGATCTGTCCGTCTTTCATGACGAACGGGACCCGCTGGAACGTGGTGATGTCCGTGAGCGGGTCACCGTGCACGCCGATGATGTCGGCGAGCATCTCCGGGGCGATCTGGCCGAGCTCGGGCCGGTCGATCAGGTCGGCGGCGACCGTGGTCGCCGATCGGATCGCCTGGATCGGCGTCATCCCCCGGCGCACGAGCACGTCGAGCTCCTCGGCGTTCCTTCCATGCCAGATGGCTGGCGCGTCCGTACCGAGGGCGACCTTCACCCCGGCTTCGATCGCTTTGGACAGTGACTCCTTCGCCTTCGGGAACACCTCGGCCGCCTTCGCCTGTAGCGATCTCGGTTGGTCGGAGACGTCCCAGTTCTCCGTCAGCGCGGTCGTCGAAACGAGGAAGGTGCCAGTGTCGACCATTCGCTGGATGGTGTGGTCGGTGATCATCATGCCGTGCTCGATGCAGTCGATCCCCGCGTCGAGCGCGGCGTTGACGGCCGTGTCTCCGTGGCAGTGGGTGGCCACCCGAAGGCCGCGGCGGTGCGCCTCGTCGGCGATGGCCGAGAGCTCCTCGGTCGAGTACTGCTGAGCTCCCGGAGGGCCGGTAGGGGTCATCACACCACCGGAGGCGCAGCACTTGATGAGCTGGGCACCGTGCTTGATCTGGTAGCGCACGGCCTTGCGCACCTCGCTGATCCCGTCGGCGATGCCCTCCTCGACCGTCATCGCCATGATGCCCGGCGCCAGGCCGCTCTGCGCACTCGGGTCGAGATGGCCCCCGGTGGGGCAGATCGCATGGCCAGCCGGGATCACCCGTGGCCCCTGGACCCAGCCAGCCTCGATCGCATCAGCGAGGGCGACGTCGACCAGGTAGCCGCCGGTCTTGATGAACAGGCCGAGGTTGCGCACCGTGGTGAACCCGGCGGCCAGGGTCCGTTGGCCGTTGGCGACAGCACGGAGCCCCATCTTCACCGGGTCCATCCGGACCGGGTCGGACAGACCAGCACGCGGCCCGCCCAGCACGAGGTCGACCTCCATGTCCATCAGGCCAGGGACGAGGGTGAGGTCGGGCAGGTCGATCACCTGGTCCGCGCCGGACGCCGCGGTCGGGTCATCGGTCACCGCCGTGATGCCGGTTCCCCTCGATGACGACGCTCGCACCCTCGAGAACCTCACCGAGGTCGACGTCGAGTACCGCCTTGGCGCGCAGAACGGTGACGGTTTGATCGGACATGTCAGCTTCCTCCTTGACCGGTCGGCGGTCGTGGTCACTTTGGGGCGTGAGACGTGCGTCAGGAAGTCGGGCGGATGAGAGCCCGTTCTCCTGCTCCCACTGGTCGATGTCATCGAAGCAGGCTTCGATGACGCCCGAGTACAGGTCCCGGAAGGTCTCTCGTTGCTCGGAGTGGTCGAAGACGAATGGCCGGTTGCTCCGGACAGCCCGAAGCACGATTGGCGCGACCTCCTCGGGCGTGTAGAACCTCAGCCGGTTGTCCTTGAACGATGCGTGCGGGAATCTTCATCCGCTCGTCGCTGGGGCCGCCGAAGCGCGGCGGGCGGTACTTGGCGTTGTTGTCCCGCATGCCGTTGAGCACCCCTCCTGGGCAGTAGAGCGTGCAGACGACGTTGTGCTCCTCGACTTCGAGCTGCATGCTCCGCACGAACCCGATCACGCCCATCTTGGAGGCGGCGTAGGCGCTGTGCACCGGGACGAGCGTCGGGATGAGGCCGGCCATCGAAGCGGTGGCGAGGATGTGGCCGCCCCCCGCCTGGATCATGTCGGGAAGAAAGGTGAGGGCGGTCCAGATGACCCCCTTCATGTTGACCTCGGTCATCCAGTCGAGCTCGCTGTCGGTGAGCTCGGTCACCGGCACGAACGATGTCGCCCCGGCGTTCGCGAACACGAGCTCGATCGTGCCGAACGCGGCGTTGGCCTCCGACTTCATCTGCTCGATCGACGAGCGATCGCAGACGTCGCACTGGATGGCGATCGCCCTGCCGCCCGCCTCGTTGATCTCGGTCGGCGACCTTGCGGGCGTTGTCGGGCAGGATGTCCGCGATCGCGACGGAGGCGCCCTGGCGCGCCAGCTCCTTGGCCAGCCCCATGCCGATGCCGCTGCCGCCTCCCGTGACGACGGCCGCCTTGCCGGCGATCTCCGTCATGACCTTCCCTCTGCTGCGGTCTCCGCTGACAGGTGCGTTCCGAGGATCGTGAAGGTGCGATGGGCGAACTTCCAGCCGCTCGGGGTCCGTCGCAGCTCGTCGTTGAACTGGCCGACCACGTCGATGACCCCCGGCCTGATCGCGGAACTTGGCGCACTCGCGGATGAGCGAGCGGGCCGTGGCCGAGTCGCCATCGACGGCGATGATGGCGGGAGCGTTGATCTGCACCAGGTACTCGATCGGCGCCATCAGGGCCACCATCGCCTCGCGGATGGCGGCATGTCCCTGGCTGAGGATGCGCAGAGCGGGGACCTCCCAGATGCCGTCGGGCAGGAAGGTCGCCATCACCTGGTCCCAGTCGGCCTTGCTGCCACCCTCGTGGTAGAGGCTGATCGTCTCCTGGATCTCAAGCTTCTCGATCATCTTGACCCTTGCCTGAGTCGAACGGCTCGTCGCCGAGCAGGGTCGTGCGATGGAGCCTGCGCCCGTAGTCCGGGTCGTACGCCCGGACGCGGTGCATGGCTCCGGTGTTGTTCCAGATGACGAGGTCGTCGATCGCCCACTCGTGGGTGTAGACGAACTGGGGTTGCGTGGCCCAGTCGAGCAAGCGGCTGAGGAGCGCCCGGCTCTCCTGGTCGTCCAGGCCGATGACGGAGGTGGCGCTGTTGCTCAGGACGAGCGAGTTGCGCCCAGATCGGTGGTGCCAGACGAGTGGATGGATCTTCTTCGGCATCTGCTGCCACGCGGCGAGTTGCTTCTCCGATGGGTTCGGAAACGCGTCGAGGAAGGCGGTCTCGAGGCAGTGGAGGACCTTCAAGCTCGTCGAGGCGCTCCTTCTCGTCGGCGGGCAGGTCGTCGTAGGCCGCGTAGGTGTTCACGAACTGGGTCTGCCCCCCGGTCGGGGTGAGCACCTTCGCGCTGAGCATGGAGCCGAACGGTGGGACGTCGAGGTCGGTCCGGTCGATGTGCCAGAAGAAGGTCGCCCGGTTCGTCGCGGCGCCGATCGGGTTGTCCTTCTTGTCGAAGGTGACCTTGTAGATGTCGCCGACGACGCTGGACTCGACTTCGCCCAACGTGCGGGCGAAGGCGACCTGCTGTTCGTCGTCGATCTCGATCCCGCGGATGGCCACCACGCTCCGCTCCTCGAGGAGCTGGCGCAGCTCGGCCGCGTGCCTGCCACTGAGGAGGGCCGCCAGGTCGGTCTCGACGAGCGAGCCGACGCGAGACGTGAGATCGGTGTGGGTGAGCGAGGTGGTCGTCATCGTCTTTGGAGGGTCTACGACTTCAAGAGCACGCTCGGACAGCCGACGTCGACGACCCCGATGCCGCCGTGGGTCTCGTAGCCGAGCAGCTGCTGCACTCGTGGTGGCATCTCCCGGACCGCCTCGATCGGCGTGCTGATGAAGAAGTTCTCCTTGGTGCGGAGCCACCCGAGGGAGAAGCCGAGGAACAACGCACGCCGCAGCTGGTCCTGCGTCTGGTTCGGACCGCCGCCGTGGAGGGTCTTGCCGAGGTAGTAGATCGCCGAGCCGGCCTTCATCTCCGCCGCCACCACCTCGTGCTCCTGGGGCTTGCGGCGCGCCGGCCAGAGATGGCTCCCCGGGACGACCCGGGTGGCGCCGTTCTCCGCGGTGAAGTCGCACAGCGCGTAGAGGACGATGACCTCGAGCTGCGGCACGTCGGGCGTCGGCGCCGCGTCTCGGTCGGTCGGGATCGGCGGGTGGATCCAGGCCGTGTCGTCACGGTGGAGGTGTTGGACCGTCTCGTCCGCCTGGATCTCGATCAGCTGAGCGGTGCTCAGCAGGTAGTGGAGACACGATGGCAGGAGGTAGTGGTCGGCCATCTCCAGCGCCAGCGGGTGCTGCACCAGCTCGACGAAGGCCTTCGACTTGCCCGGGAGGCCGTCGATCCGAACCGTCTTGTGGCCCATGAAGTCGATCAACATCGGGATGTGGTTCGGCGTGCCGGGGTCCGTCCCGGCGATGAGCCCGTCGAACTCCGCGTTGAGGGCCGACAGCTGCTCGGGGACGATGGCATCGGTGACCATCGCCACGCCGTCTCGATCGAGGGCTTCGATCAGCGACCCGATCGAGACGTCGGGGCCGAAGCGTTCGAGGTGGGGCTCAGTCATGTTGGCTCCGTTCGCGGAGGTTGGTGGAACTGATCGCAAGGAACGTCTCGCGGCGACAGACCTGGGACGGGACATCACGAGGACGCTCCCAGGAGGCCCTTGCCCATCTCGTCGTGGCATCCGGGGATCGACGTAGATGTGCTGGGCGCCGACGCACATGTCGCGGAAGCAGCGCTGCAGGATGCTGGGGTTCCGAAGTCCGGAGCTGCCCGACGTCATGTAGGCCCAGCGCACGACGTCCAGGCAGACGTTGGTCTGGTAGGTCACCGCGCTCACGAGCTCGTCCTGCATCGCCTTGGTCATGGGGTCGCCGGCGTCGAGGCGATCCACGATCGTCCCGATCGTGTCGTGCACGAGCAGACGGACCGAGCGAAGCGCGAGCGTGTTCTGGCTGAAGGCGCGCTGGATGACCTGCTCGTCTCTCATCTGCCCGCCACCGATGCGGGCGCGCCCGGAGGTCAGGATGTGCTCGATCTCGTCGAGGGCTCGACGGGCCACCCCGAGCGCCCACCCCGAATGGCCGATGCCGGCGAAACCGACCACGCCCAGGCGGTACACGCCCCCGCCACAACGCGGCTCGCCATCGAACAACCAGAAGGTGCGCCCTTCTTCGACCACCTGCTCGGTGATCGAGTAGTCGAAGCTGCCGGTGCCCCGAAGCCCCATCACGTCCCAGTTGCCCGTGATCTCGACGCGTGTCACTCGGCACGACGAACGCCAACACCTTCGGCATTCCCGACATCGTTGAGCTCTGGGGTGCCTTCGGCGTCGCGCACGAGCGCGCCGCCGCCGATCCAGGTCGCCCGGGCGATCCCGCTGCCGAACTGGAACCGTCCCTGGACCTGGAAACCGCCCTCGGCTCGTCCAGCCTTCCCGCGCGACACGAACTGGCCCGCGCAGACGACCTCGGGTCGACCTTCGAGCATCTGGCGAGCCACGTCGAGGTCGAACATCGAGCACATCGCCGTGGCGTTGGCGTTCGCCATGTAGACCCAGCCGATGGAGCCGTCCTGATGCGCGAGCTCCTCCAGCACATCGAGCGTGGTGTCCACGTCGGCTTCCAGCCCACCGAGCTCCTTGGGAACCTGGAGGTGGTTGAGGCCCGACTCGGCGAGCGCCTCGATGACGGGACTCGTCATGGTGAGCTCGCGGTCGGTTGCGTCAGCCTCCGCCTCGACCAGCGGGCGCAGCGACCGGGCAGAAGACAGCAGATCGGTCATGGAGCTCCTACCGGGGGATGGTTGGTCAACAGACCGCTTCTCTCGCTCATGCCGCCACGCCGAGCCGTTGGTCGACGTAGGTCCCGATCTGGGCGATGGCGTCCCGGGCCTCCGGGAGCAGATCGGCGAAGGCCTGCCAGACGTGGAACACGTCGTCCCAGATCTCGAGCGTCACGTCGACGCCCGCGTCCTGCGCCCGCTCGGCGAACCGCGTTCGCGTCGTCGAACAGCAGCTCGGCCGAGCCGACCTGCACCAGCAGCGGCGGCAGCCCGGTCAGATCCGCGAAGAGCGGGTGATGCGGTCGGCGTTCGCCGATCGACCTCGCCCAGGTAGGCCTCGGCCATCAGGGCGAGGGTTGCCGCGCTGACCATCGGATCTGCCTCTCGGTTCCGCTCCAGGCTCGCGCCCGACAGGGTCAGGTCGGTCCAAGGGCTCATGCAGATCGCCGTTGCCGGCATGGGATCTCCCAGCTCGCGGAGCCTGACGAGGGTGGCCAGCGCCGAGGCCGCCCCCAGACGAATCGCCGCAGAGCGCGATGGCCTCCGGTGCGTAGCCGGCCGAGATGGCGAAGCGGTACGCCGTGACGGCATCGTCCACCGCGGCGGGGAAGGGATGCTCGGGCGCCAGGCGGTAGTCCACCGCGAGCAGGCGGGCGCGGGTCGCCCGAGCGAGGTGAGAGCTCAGGGCGTGAGTGGACTCGAGGGTGCCGGTGGCATAGCCACCGCCGTGGAGGTACACGAGCGCTCGGCCCGGCTCACAGTCGTCGGGGATCACCCACTCGGCTGGTACCCCCCCGCGTCGAGCGGCTCCCAGGTGATGTCGCCGGGCTTGGGATAGGCCGGCGCTCGGCTCGTCATCTTCCGCATCGTCATCAGGTCGCCCTCGAACGAGCCCGCGGCGCGGATGTTCTCGAGCAGCTCTTCCAGCTCGATGCTTGCCATGTGTTGGCCTACTTCCTCTGGGTCGCGTCGTCGCCGGTGGGCTCTGCCCCCACGAACGCCGCGCTCGATCACCATCAGGCAGGCGTCGAGCTCGGCCTTCGTCCGGGTTCTGGAGCCGAAGACCTCGACGATGGCCATCAGGATCTCGGCCTCGATCTCCACGTCGCCGAGCTGGCGGGCCTGGAGCATCGTGGCCATCCGTCGGCGCCCCCAGTCGGTCACCGCGGCCCGATCCTGACGCAGCGGTCCCTCGATGGCTTCGATCCACACGCGCACCAGCGGGCCGCTCGTGAGGTTCACCTCCACATAGCGCCCCAGCCAGCGTCGCAGCGCGAACCGCGTCGGCACCTCCGGGAGGTCGCGCACGATCTCCGAGACGTCCTGGATCGCCCGCACGCCCATCACCCGCACGAAGTCGTCGATGTCGTCGAAGTACGTGTAGAACGAGCCGCGCGACACCCCGGCGGCGCGAACGACGTCGTCGATCCGAAGCCCTCGATACCCGCCGGTCGGCGATCAGGTCGTTCGCGACCGCCGAGGATGGATCGCAGCGCTCGCTTGCCGGGACCGGCAGCGTCGGCTTCGAGGTTGCGCGCCCGATCGAAGATCGTCCTGGCCTCGGGGCTGAGACGCAGGATCGGCGCCGGTGGACCGCTCGCGACGGGGGCGGACGTTCACTCCGGGCAGCGGGCCGAACAGCGCTCGATGGACGACGTCAGCGAGCGCGACGTCGACCCGTTCGCGGCCGTAGTGGTCGGGCGCGGCGGCGCGGAGGATCGACATGCGGCTCAGCGCGCTGATCACGCCCGTGTTCAGGAGCTCGACCGTCGGGTCGAGCAGTCGAAGCGGGACATCGGTGACGACGAGCCGGGATTCGAGGACGCCCACGGCTCGGCGGGTGATCGAGGCCGCTCCACCCGCCAGGGACAGGTCGGACTCCGCCGCCGCCTCGAACGCCCGGATGATGGGCTCGTAGCGGGCCTCGATGTCGGCGAGGCGTCGCGATGCAGGCCACCAAGCTGGCATGGCCGCTCGCGTCGGGGGTCACATCCTCGAGGGCCTCGAAGGCCGCCCACATCTGGGCGGCGGCCTGCGTGGCCAGTCGGCGGAACAGGTCGTCCTTGCCCGAGACGTACTGGTAGATGGTGACCCGCGAGCACTCAGCCAGCTCGGCGATGCGATCGAGGGTCGTGCGGTCATAGCCCGACTCACCGAACGCCTCGATTGCCGCGTCGAGGATGCGTTGGTGGGTTCGGAGCCCTCGCGGGCCGATCGTCGGGCTGTCTGCGTACGGCGCCCGGCGGGCAAGCGCGGGTGCGGCCTGGCTCGCCGACGGTGTGGGCACCCGCTGATGGTGCATTTTCTAACGAAAATGTCAATCAGGGGTCGCTGGCTCAAGGATCGGGCAGGTGAATCGCGCTCTTTGCACCCAGGCCAACCAGCTTCGTTCTTGACGCCTTGCACATTCAGGCTCATGATCCAGGGCTGATACCACTGCGAGCTGGGACACCCTGCCCGTCCCCCTAGCCAACGGCTCAGGGGTCGCGTCAACGAGCCGGTCGTCTGCCGTTGGGCCAGCCTTGATGTCGTCCCACTTGATCGGTGGCGGCCCGGCAGTGGTGCCCCCATCGACGGGAATCAGGATTCCGGTGACCTGAGCGGCCCGTCTCGCTGGCCAGGTACACGGCCGCGTTGGCGATGTCGCGGGTGCCACCCAGACGTTGCAGTGGCTGGATCCGTCGAGCGACCGACCCGGCGTCGTACGACGCGTTGATCGCCGTGGAGATGTTCCCGGGCGCGACGACGTTGACCCGGACGCCGAGCTCGGCCACCTCGATGGCGGCTGAACGGCTGAAGTGGATCACCGCCGCCTTGGCCGCTCGGTAGGTGCTGAAGCCGGCGCCGGGGCTGATACCAGCGATCGAGGTGATGTTGACGATGGACCCGCCCGGTTCCATCGCTCGGGCGGCCCGCTGGGTTCCGACCATGACGCCGTACAGGTCGACGGCGATGACTCGGCCGAAGTCGCGGAGGTCGTCGTCCATCAGTCGGCGAGATGACCCGGAGATCCCGGCGTTGTTCACCATGACATGCAGCGCGCCGAACCGCTGCCGCGCGTGCTCGATGGCGGCTTGCACGTGGTCCGCATCGGAGACGTCGGTGTGAACGAACGAGGCGGCGTCTCCCAGGTCGTCGACCAGGTCGGTCCCCGGCGTCATCGTCGATGTCGGCGATCACGACTCGAGCACCTTCCTCGACGAACACCTCGCCAATCGCCCGTCCGATCCCGTTCGCGCCACCGGTGACGATCGCGACCTTGCCCGCGAGCTCATCGCCCATGATTCGTCTCCGTCACGTCCGAGCTCGCGGTCCTCGAGCGCCACCGATGTTCATCGAGTGAGTAAACCAAGGGAGCCGAGGCGCCGCAAGCGCGGTCGTTGACGACGAGCTGAGATCAGGCCAGGTCGCCGCCATCGACCGGCAGCGTTGCCCCGGTCATGAAGGACGACAGGTCGCTGGCGCAGAAGAGCACCACCCGGGCGACGTCGTCAGGGACCCCAACCCGGCGGAGTGGCTTCGCGGCGCCGACCTTGTCGATGTACCGACGGTAGGCGTCGTCGTCGAGATCGGCTCTCCGAGCACGCGTGCCCTCGGTCTCGGTGAAGGTCGGGGCGACCCCCAGGACCCGGATCTGGTGCGGTCCGAGCTCCACTGCGAGCGCCTGGGTCAGGCCTCGCAAGCCGAACTTCGAGGACACGTAATGACCCATGCCGGCCGACGGTGCTCGGAAGCTGGCAGTGGAGCCCACGTTCACGATCACGCCCCCGTGACCGGCCTGCACCATCTGCTGGGCGGCCGTGCGGGACCCGAGGAACGCGCTCCTCAGGTTGTGATCCAGCACCTCGTCCCATTCGGCCGCCGTCATGTCGAGGAACGACGAGCCCGGGTAGATCCCGGCGTTGTTGACCCAGATCCCGAGCGGGCCGAGATCGTTGACCACCCCTGACGCCAGCTCGATGAAAGAGCCCTCCTCGCGCACGTCGAGTCCGAACCCGTGGATCGAGAGTCCATGCGCGGCCATGGTCTGGGCGGCGTCGCTGGCGGTCCCAGCATCTCGGTGGGTGATCACGACCGTTGCGCCAGCCTGGGCCAGCCGGATGGCGATGCCGGCTCCGGTGCCGTTGGTCGCTGCGGTGATGATGGCCACCCGCCCCTCGAGCGAAACCAGGTCGGCGATGGCACGGTCGGTCAGATCGGGGATGGGCAACGTTCTCCTTCGAGCCGGCGGATGAACCCTTCGACCTTCGCCTCGGTCTCCTCGTGGCCGACATCCACGCCGAATGCCTCCTCGATCAGCATGAACCTCGACAGGCTCGAGAGCCCGAGGATCACGAGCGAGGCGGGCCACTCGTCGGGGTCGACGCCGTAGCGCTGGAGGACCTGGGTCAGCGAGTCGAGTTGCGCCCGGCGGAACCTTCGCGAGTAGTCGGCGATCTCGTCGCGGATCACTTCGCGGTGGTTGGCCAGGGCGATGAACTCCATCGTCGATGATGAGTTCGACCGGTCGTGGATCAGGTCCCAGAACCCCCACAGCGGTTGGGGAGACCCCAGCGCCTGGCCGAGACGCTCGAAGCTCCGTTCGGCGCCACGTCGGAACAGGGCGATGAACATCCCGTCGATGGACCCGAAGTAGTACGAGACCAACGCGCTGTTGACCCCTGCCTCACTCGCCACACGGCGGGTCGTCGCTCCTGCGTAGCCGTCGGCGAGCATGATGTGTTGGGCGGCGTCGAGCAGCGCGTTGCGCGTCGTCGGGTCGCCGGCCTTGCCTTTCCGAGCGGCCATGGGTCGATTCTGGCCTGACGCGCGTCCCGGCGCGTCGACTTTCCCGGTTGCGGGTCCCCATGGGGTGTGTTACTCACTTGATTGACATGTGGCCGTGGGGCGCGTGGAGGGAGCAGGTCCGAGATGAGCCAGACCTCGTTGTCCATCGCACCGCTCACTGGCACGGTGGGCGCCGAGGTGCTCGATGCAGACGCCGACCGCCTGGCGGGAGACGCCCACTTCGCGGGTGTCGTCCTGGACGCGCTGGGACGCCACGGCGTCCTGGTCTTTCGCGACCTGCACCTCGAGCCCGGTGCGCAGGTCGAGTTCTGCAAGCAGCTGGGTGCCATCGACTACGACGCCGCCGCCGACCCGATCCCCGGCGTGATGCGGGTCACGCTCGACCGCTCCAAGAACGCCAGCGCGCCCTACCTCAAGGGGACCTTCTTCTGGCACATCGACGGCTGCACCCCCGCCGGCGACGAGTGCCCGCAGATGGCCACGGTGCTGTCGGCGAAGGCGGTCGCCGAGACCGGCGGGGAGACAGAGTTCGCCAGCACCTATGCCGCGTACGACGACCTCACCGACGAGGAGAAGGAGGGCTTCGCCGCCCTTCGGGTCGTCCACTCCCTCGAAGCGTCGCAACGCCTGGCCTTCCCCGACCCGAGGCCGAAGCTCGTCGACGCGTGGCGGATGCGCAAGACCTCGGAGCATCCGCTCGTGTGGACGCATCGGGACGGACGTCGCAGCCTGGTGCTCGGCGCTTCCACCGACCACGTCGTGGGAATGGAGCTCGACGAGGGCAGAGACCTTCTGGCTGACCTGCTCGATCGGTCGACCACTCCCGAGCGGGTCTACCGCCACCGCTGGACGGTCGGCGACACCGTGATCTGGGACAACCGGGGCGTTCTGCACCGCGCCGCCGCGTACGACGCCGACTCACCGCGTGAGATGTACCGGACCACGGTGCTGGGCGACGAGCCGATCCGATGAGGTCGCACGGGGGCGGCTGGGGACTATCCCGTCTGGGTCTCGCGTCGAACGAGGCGCCAGTCCCCGCTCGAACGGGCAAAGGTCTCGATGTAGCGCCCGAGGGCGGCGAGCTGCTTCGTGCCGGGGGTGTCCCGGAAGAACTGGAACGGCGTGGACGCGGTCGCGGTGGCGCCGTCGATGCTGACGCGGCTCGGCCCGAGGAGGTGCATCGTGTCGGTACCGGGCCCGAACAGGCCGGCTGACCGGTTGGCCTCCATGGCGGCGCGGATCTCCGAGGCCCCGGTGCGGGTCATCAGTCCGCCGTTGATGATCATGACGGCATCTTCGGCGATGCAAGACATGTATTCCTCGATCGATCCCACGTCGGTCGCCTCAGCCAGACGGGCGATCAGGTTTCGGACGGCGAGCTCATCCTCGACGGCGCTCATCGGTGCTCCTTCCGTCGATCCGGTGGGCGACCCGGGCGCGAGCGCTCTGGCGCAAGGCTCTATCGTACATGAGTAGAATGCCGTTCTGCTGAGTCGCGTGATACCTGCGCAGGTCGAGCGCCAAACCATCGAGGGGGACCCATGCCGGTCAGCAAGCTGCGAGATCTCCCGAAGGGGGGTGGTGGACGGTGGCCGATGTGCGGAGTCGGCTTCCGTTCGGTCCAGTGGGGCGACCTGGAGGTGGGCTACACCGAGACCGGCGTCGGCGATCACAGCGGTCTGTACGAGGGCCTCCCGGGTGGCGTGTGCCCGTGCCCGCACTACGGCTACATGTTCAGCGGGCGGCTGCGCTGCCGTTATCCCGGCTCGGACTGGCCCGACGAGGTGGCCGAGGCTGGTGACGTCTACTACTTCCGGCCCGGACATCTGCTGATCTACGAGGAGCCGACGGAGGCCCTCGAGCTGAACCCGGCCGCCGCCCTCCAGCTCCTCATGGACCACATCGAGGCCAAGGTCACCGCCATGATCGAAGCCGGCGACATCGCCGCACCCTGAGCAGGACCCGATCGGATGAACCTGGTCGCTTGTCGGTAGCTGGGGACGACGAAGGAGGAAGCGCAGTGACGATGACCGCCCGGGATGAGATCCGGTACGACCCCTATGAACCTGCGCTTCAGGTCGACCCGTACCCGGTCTTCCGTCGCCTGCGTGAAGAGATGCCCCTCTACTACAACGACGAGTACGACTTCTTCGCCCTCAGCCGGTTCGACGACGTCGAGGATGCGCTCAAGGACGCCGGCACGTTCAGCTCGGCTCGAGGTGCCATCCTCGAGTTGATCAAGATCGACATGGATCTGCCCTCGGGCGTGTTCATCTTCGAGGATCCGCCCGTGCACACGGCTCACCGCGGCATCCTCTCGCGAGTCTTCACGCCGAAGAAGATGCTGGCTCTCGAGCCACAGATCCGGGCCTATTGCGCCAAGGTTCTCGACCCGCTCATCGGGAGCGACCGGCTGGACTTCGTGGCCGACCTGGGCGCCAAGATGCCCATGAAGGTGATCGGCATGTTGCTCGGCATCCCCGAGGCGGACCAGGAGGACGTCCGCGTCCACCAGGACAACAAGCTGCGACGGGAAGAGGGCAAGCCCGCCGAGTTCAGCGATGGGCAGTTCTCCGAGAACGCCTTTCTCGAGGAGCTCGTCGACTGGCGAACCAAGTCCCCGGCCGACGACCTGATCACCGCGCTCATCCAGGCCGAGTTCGAGGACGAGACCGGCACGATCCGGTGCCTCACCCGGGAGGAGCTGCTCATCTTCCTCAACGTGTTGGCCACGGCCGGCAACGAGACCACCAACCGGGTCATCGGCTGGAGCGGCAAGATCCTCGCCGACCACCCCGACCAACGACGCGAGCTCGTCGAGAACCGCTCACTCATCGCCAACGCCACCGAGGAGATCATCCGGTACCAGCCGCCTGGGCTCCAGACCTGCCGGTACGTCACCCGCGACATCGAGCTCCACGGTCGGATCGTCCCCGCGGGCAGCGCCATGATGCTGATCCTCGGCTCCGCCAACCGCGACAGTCGCGTGTTCCCACCCGACGGCGACGCCTTCGACATCCACCGCTCGGTCGAGCGCCACCTCAGCTTCGGCCACGGCATCCACTTCTGCCTCGGCGCCGCGCTCGCCCGCCTCGAGGCCAGGATCGCCATCGACGAGATCCTGCAGCGCTTTCCCGAGTGGGAGGTCGACACCGACAACGCCAAGCTCGACTCCTCCCAGGTCCGAGGCTGGGCCACCCTCCCCGTCCACCTCGCCCGCACCTGACCCGGATCCACCGGCTCAGCGGTATCTAGGCAAGCTCATTCCATTCTGAGTAGAATGCACTTCTGTAGCCGCGGGGGCGGCACAGCGAGGGTGATGGGGGGTGGCCGATGTCCGGCCGCTGACCGCTCGGATCGTCACGCCCACATCTCTCCGCCTGACCAATTTCAGCCGGTCTCCCGGCTCCTGCACAAAGGACGGATCGTCGTGCGCAGATACCTGGCCCTGGCTCTAGCCGCCGCGCTGCTGCTCGCCGCCTGCAAGTCGACGAGCTCGACGACCGCCGGCGGCGGCACCACCGCCACGACGATCGCCCCGACCGACACCAGGGCACCCGGGGTCACGGCCAACAGCATCAAGGTGGGCGTCGTGTACTACGACGTCACCTCGCTCTACAGCGTCCTGCACATCAACAACGGTGATTGGGTCAAGGCGTACAACGCCATCTTCGACGACATCAACGCCCGTGGCGGCATCCATGGACGCAAGCTGGTGCCCGACATCGTCGGGATCAATCCGGCCAGCCAGTCCGCGGCCGATGCCGCCTGCCTCAAGATCACCCAGGACGACAAGGCGTTCGTGGCCGTCGGGTTCTTCCTGAACGACAACGTGCTGTGCTACGTCGACACCAACGCCACTGCCACCATCGGCGGGGCCCAGACCCCGTCGCGGCTGGCGCAGGCCAAAGCCCCCTGGTTCACGACTGACGCCGGTGAGAACCTCGAGGTCAACGTGGTCAAGTCGCTGGCCAAACAAGGCAGGCTCAACGGCAAGCTGGCCATCATGGCCACCGCCGCCGACCAGGACCTGGTGAACGACAAGATCAAACCAGCGCTGAGCGCGGCGGGGATCAAGCCGGTGGAGACGGCCATCCTGGACGCTCCGGCGAGTGACACGACGGCCACCCAGGCGCAGGCCGAGGTCATCTCGGAGAGGTTCAAGTCGGCCGGCGCCACCCAGTTGTTGGTGGTCGGCCTTACCGGGCCCGGGTCGTTCTTGTCCGGGCTGGCCAAGACCGACTATCGCCCCCAGGTGGTGCTCACCAACCAGAACGGCACGACCGCCTACATCAACAGCCCGGGCAACGACTTCAGCGTCCTCAAGGGGGCCATAACCGCTGGCCCGTTCGGGCCCGCCGACGCCCAGCTGGCACTGGGTGGCCCGACCAAGGCGTGCATGGACCTCCAGCGCAAGGCTGGTCTGGTGATCAAGCCGCCGTCGACGGTTCCCCAGGGCGGTCCGAACCAGTGGGTGGCTTCGTCGAACGCCTGCCTGTACATGGGACTGCTGACCGCCATCCTGGCGAAGGCCGGTCCCACCCTGAACTACGGGACGTTCGCCGCCGCCGGCAACTCGCTGGGCAAGATCGTGCTGCCGGGCTACCCCGACCCCTGGACCTTCGGCGCCCCACCCAACGCCGATGGCAACCCGAAGGTCTACGTCTTCACTTGGAACCCGGACACCAAGCAGTTCGACATCGCCAAGAGCTGACCGCTTCCGCCCCGACCCTCAGCCCGACTTCTTCTTGCGGCTGCTGCTCGCTCGTCGGGCGGTCGGCGGTGGAGTCGCCGTCCCGCCCAGCGCAGCCAGGCAGAACCGCCACAGGCTCTCGGCCAGCTTGGCGGCCGGCACCTCCTTGGTGGCGAACGCGTAGTGATGAAAGGTCGCCATCACGAGCTCGGTCACGTACCAGGCGTCGGCCTCGACATCTACGGGGGCGAGCTGCCCCGCCCCGGCGGCCTCGGTGATCTCCGGGATGAGGAGATCCGTGAACC
Source organism: uncultured Microthrixaceae bacterium (assembly GCA_963740985.1). Taxonomy (GTDB): domain Bacteria; phylum Actinomycetota; class Acidimicrobiia; order Acidimicrobiales; family Acidimicrobilacustridaceae; genus UBA4742. The sequence continues at coordinate 3,759,622 of CAVUGJ010000002.1, read as the reverse complement.
GACGGTTCGCCTCGATCAACGCATCCGGGAAGATCTGATGGAGGCGGTAGTGCTCGGCCGTGATGAAGCGGCTCCGAGCGCCGATGGCATCCTCGTCCAGCGATGACACGGCGGCGGTGATGTAGAACCGCAAACGGCTGAGCGGATCCGGCAGCTGACGCGCCCGCTCCGCGAACTCGGCACAGTTCTCGGCGATCGTGCGCTCGATGACCGCCAACAACAGCTCGTCCTTGCCGGAGAAGTGGCGGTAAAAGGTCTGGAGGGCAACCCGGGCGTTGGCCGCCAGTTCCTGGATGGTGAAGCTGGAGCCCTTCTCGTCGATCAGCACCATGGCGGCGTCGACGATCTGCGTCGCCTGCTGGATGCTCCGCGACCGCGAGCGCTGCACGACGGGTGATCGGGCCGCGGCGCGCTCGGCCCAGGCCTCCTCTGACGGGGAAGTCGTCACCTCGACCTCGACCCGACGGGGTCGACTCGGCACTGGTGCGGGGTGGTCACGATGGTCCAGTTCTACACGAAGCCATGGTCACGACACCCCAAGTCGAGCGAAGGTGTCGTGGTCCGCGATCGCGGCGCCGAGCCGAGGCATGTGCAGGAGCACCACCGCACGGGAGCTGATCCGCGTGATCGTCCAGAGGAGGTACCCCCACGAGAACCCCAGCGTGTAGCGCTCCCAGGCTTCGTCCCACAGCGGGGCCACGACGCCCAGGTTGCCGAGCTCCTCGAGGTAACCACGCAGGAGCTCGTGCTCGTGGTTCCGCCGATCCTCGATGTCGAGCGCGGTGGCGATGTGGTAGCTGACATCGAGCGACCAGTGCCCCCGCTGCGTCACCTGCCAATCGAGCCAGCACGCCCGTCCCGACGCGTCGAGGTAGACGTTGCCCGAGTGCGTGTCACCGTGGATCACACACGTCGGCGCCAGCTCGGCCGTGACCGCCACGGCCTCCTGCAGGCGCCGGGCATCCAGGAGCTCAGGTGCCACCTGCGCACCCCGCCCGTCATCGAGCAGGCGCTGGAGTGCGTCGGCCGGGAACAGCCCGGCGGTCATCTCCAGCCGTGAGTCGAGCCAGGAGGCATCCCACCGTGGGTCGCCCCACGTCGCGGCGTGGAGCCGAGCCAGCTGGCCGAGCGCATCGCCACACGTCGCCACCGAGTACGGCTGGTGCGCGCTCAGGAATCGGCCGCCATCGGACTCGACGTCGTCCATGATGATCAGCGAGCGACCCTTGGCCTCGTCGATGCCCGTGTAGTAGGCGCGAGGGGTGCGTACGTCGACTGTCGGGAGCAGGTCGCGGTACACGTGCGTCTCGGTCGAGAGCGTCTCGGGGCTGCCCTCGCCGAAGTGAGCCTTGATGCAGTACGTCCGGGTGCGTCGGGTCCCATCGACACCTTCGATCACCGCCGAGAACCGCACCTTGTGGGCCAGGGTCTGGCTCTGCCCGAGCTGATCGACGTGCACCACGCGCTCCCCCGACGCCACGTCCACCAGGGCGGAGGCCAGCCAGCCGGGGTCGAGCACTCCGTCCAGGTGGTCCGGTGCGGGATCGGCGGCGGGATGACGGACTGGCATGGCGGCTCCCCCCTCGTCCGACCCATGAGGCTACCCGCCTCCACGACATGTAGAATAGCATTCTGCTTCGGAGCTGGCCGGCCAGTAGTCTCAGCCGGATCCCACGGGGCTTGGGAGAGCAAGGGCCGGGGGCCCGGCGGGACGCCGACATCGATCACGGAAGGGGCTCCGCGTTGGAAGGCATCAGCTGTGCCGCCTGCATCGAGCAACTCGGGGAAAGCGGTTCCGACGAGCTGGTCTATTGGCACATCCCGATCGACGGCGAAGCGCGGGGTCTGTCATGGCCGGAGCTGGCGCGCTGGTCGGGCCACCTGGCGGTCGAGCTGGCTGAGCGGGGGCTGGGCGAGGGTGACCGCCTGGCCATCGGCTTGCGGAACTCGCCGGCGTTCGCGGTGTCAGCCTTTGCCGCCTGGCGGCTCGGCGCCACGCCGGTCCCCGTGCGTTGGGACCTTCCCGAGTGGGAGCTCGAGCGGGTGCACCAGGTGATCAGCGCACCGGTCGAGCTCACGCCGGACGACCTGGCCTGGATCGACGAGGTCGGGCGCCGAAAGGGCGAGCCGGCCGCACCCTCCGGGCTGGTGTCGGCCAACCTGCACGGCATCTGCAGCAGCGGCTCGACCGGGACACCCAAGGTGATCCTGAGCAACCAGACGGCGACGTTCTCCGAGGTGTTGTCCACGCCGATGGCCTCGCGATGGGCGCCGGTGGATCGGCCCCAGACGGTGATGGTCCTCGCTCCCATGTACCACGTCAACGGGTTCGTGGCCCTCTACAACCTGATGGCCGGCGACCGCGTCGTGGTGATGGAGAAGTTCGATGCGGCCCGGGTGATCGACGTGATCGAGCAGCACCGGGTCACCACGTTCACGGCCACGCCGACCATGCTCAAGCGCATCGCCGATGTTCCAGGCATCGACGATCGCGACCTGTCCAGCATCGTCTGGTTCACCCAGGGCGCCGCGCCGATGCCGCCGTCACTCGTGCGCCGCTGGATCGATCTGGTCGGCGCTGAGAAGATCATCATGGCCTACGGCATGAGTGAGGGCATCGGCGTCACCGCCTTGCGGGGCGACGAGTGGTTGGAGCACCCGGGCAGCGTCGGAGTCGGGATGAACCAGACCGAGATCCGCATCCTCGACATCGACGGCAACGAGGTACCCCCGGGAGAGACCGGCGACATCTTCCTGCGCTCACCCATGTACGGCGGCTCGACCTACATCGGTGGCGGGGCCCTCCTGGAGGGCACCGATGACGGGTTCCAGACCGCCGGCGACATGGGCCACGTCGACGAGGACGGCTATCTGTACCTGGCCGACCGGCGGGTCGACCTGATCATCAGCGGCGGGGCCAACGTGTTCCCGGCCGAGGTCGAGGCCGCCCTGGTCGACCACCCCCATGTGGCCGACGTCGTGGTCATCGGGCTCAAGGATGACGAGTGGGGCCGACGGGTGCACGCCATCATCGAGCCCAAGGACAAGACGGCGCCGCCCACCCCAGCCGACATCATCGCCTTCGCCAAAGGCCACCTGGCCGCCTACAAGGTCCCCAAGACCGTCGAGGTCGTCGACGCCATCCCCCGCAGCGCGGCCACCAAGGTCAGCCGGGGCGCGCTCGTCGCCCAACGAGGAGGATGATGAGCACCGAACCCAACCCGAACGACGTGGGCGAGAGCCCGGCCGGACCATTCACCGGCGTCCGGGTCGTCGAGCTCGCTCAGTGGGTGTTCGTACCCGTGGCCGGCGCGCTGCTGGCCGACTGGGGCGCAGATGTCCTGCACATCGAGCCCCCGACCGGTGATCCGTATCGAGGCCTGGCCACCCAAGGCATCGGGACCGACAGCGGCGGGGTCAACCTGTCCATGGCCCTGGCCAACCGCGGGAAGCGCTCGGTGGCGGTCGACGTGCGCACCGACGACGGACTGGCGGTGCTCCACCGCCTGCTCGACACGGCCGACGTGTTCATCACCAGCCTGCGGCCCAAGGCGCTGCGCAAGTTGGGCCTCGACGCCGAGGCGCTGACCGAGCGCTACCCCCGCCTGGTGTGCGCTCGCGGGCACGGCTTCGGGGTCCGCGGACCCGATGCCGACCAGGCGGGCTACGACTCCTCCGCCTTCTGGGCTCGCGGTGGGATGGGCCACATCCTCACGCCCGCGGATCGCGAGGATCCGATCAACCAGCGCGGCGCCATGGGCGACCGCAACGGCGCCATGGCCCTGGCGTTCGGGGTGTCGGCCGCGCTGCTGCAACGCGAGCGCACCGGCCAGGGCTCGATCGTGGACGTGTCGCTACTGGCCACGGCCATGTGGACGCTGTCATCCGATGTCCTCACCGCCCTCCAAGGCCAGACGCCGCCCCGGCCGCAGGGCAAGGGCGCCAGCCCCAATCCGCTGGTGGGGTCATATCGCACCTCAGACGGTCGCCACATCCAACTCGTGTTCCTGGAAGGTGACCGCTACTGGCCGGCGTTGTGCCAGGCCCTCGACCGGCCCGACCTGGCCGTCGATGATCGGTTCATCGATCTGAAGGCCCGCCATGAGAATCGCGTGGCCTGCGCGGAAGCGCTCGAGGCCGAGTTCGGGCGACGAACCTTCGACGAATGCAAGCAGGTGCTGGGGACGCTCGACGCCCCGTGGGCGCCGATGCAATCGGTCGAGGAGCTGCTCGACGATCCGCAGGTGATCGCCAACGGCTACATCGGCGAGGTGGTGACCGACGGATTGCGCTACCGACTCCCGGCGGTCCCGGTCCAGTTCGACCAGCAGCCGCCACCGATGCGGCGTGCTCCCGAGCTGGGCGAGGACACCGAGACGGTGCTCCTGGAGCTGGGCTACGACTGGGACCAGCTCGCCGAGATGCAACGCAACCGGATCATCCCTTGACCGAGGTGACTCCCGAGTCGACGTCGGGTCGACCATTGCCCGAGCCCGACGAGCGCTCCGCGCCCTACTGGGCGGCCGCGGCCGACCACGTGCTCACCGTGGCCCGCTGCTCGCGCTGTCAGGCCTTCACCGTGCCCATCGACGAGGTGTGCCCGAACTGCCTGAGCACCGAGCCGGAGTTCCGGTTCGCAGCGGTCGACGGGCGCGGGACGATCCGTTCGTGGACCGTCGTGCGCCAGGCGTTCCTGCCCGGCTTCGAGGTGCCGTTCGTGCTGGTCGACGTCGAACTGGCCGAGGCGCCCGACGTCCGGCTGATCGGCCGGTTGACCGACGGCCCCGACGCCGGGCTCGGCCTGGGCGGAGAGGTCGAGGTGGTGTTCGACGACCTCGCGCCGGGGACCTCGGTCCCCGCCTTCCGGCTCGCCGATTCTGCCCAGCCAGTCTCATGAGCGGCTTCGCCCGAGACCAGGTGGCCATCGTCGGCTACGCCCACAGCGCCATTCAGCGTCACGCCGACCGGTCACTGGGCGTGCTCACGCTCGACACCGCTCGAGACGCCATCGCCGACGCCGGTCTCCGGGTCGCCGACGTCGACGGCTACGTCACCTCGGCCCTGTTCCCCACCGCCGGGGACCACGCCGTCGTCGATGGCGTCAGCACCGTGACCGCCGACTGGCTCGCCTCGCACCTCGGCGCCGATCCCGCCTACATCTCCGGGTTCCAGGGCATGGGACAGATCCCCGGGATCGTGGCCATGGCCGTCAACGCCATCAACAGCGGCGCGGCCACCTACGTGCTCGTCCACCGGGCGCTGCACAACCCCCGGGGCCGCTACCACGCCAGCTCCCGGCGCACGATCCGAGGGCCGCAACAGTGGACCGCCCCCCAGGGCTTCTTCGGCCCGGTATCGGCCATCGGGCTGACCTACAACGAGTACCTGCAGCGCTACGGCGCCAGCCGCGAGGCCATGGCGGCGGTGGTGGTCGAGGCCCGCAAGAACGGAGCCCGGCTGCCCTGGTCGGTGTGGAGGGACAAGCCCCTCACCGTCGAGGACTACCTGGCCGCGCCCATGATCAGCGACCCGATCGGGCGCCTCGACTGCGACATGCCCGTCGACGGCGTCGCCGCCTTCATCCTCACCTCCGCCGAGCGGGCCCGCGACCTCCCCCACGCACCGGTGCACATCTCGGGTTACGCCAGCTCGGCGCCGCCTCGACATCGGCTGCCACTGCATTGGCCGCTCGACGACGTCATGGCCAGCGGCAACCAGCTTGTCGAACGGCTGTGGTCACGCAGTGGCGTCGGCCCGGCCGACATCGACCTACCCCAGATCTACGACGGCTTCTCCCCCTGGGTCTACCTCTGGCTCGAGCTGCTCGGTCTGTGCCCGGTGGGTGAAGCCCACCGCTTCGTGCAGGACGGTCGCATCGACAGCGACCGACCCGACGGGCTGCCGGTGCTGTCGGGCGGGGGCGCCCTCGGCAACGGGCGCATGCACGGCATCCCCCAGATGCTCGAGTGCTACCTGCAGGTTTCGGGGCGGGCCGGCGAGCGCCAACGGAGCGGCGTCGACGTCGCGCTCGCCTGCGCGTCGTCCCCGCACATGGGTGGCGCCGTCGTCTATCGCAAGGAGGCAGGATGAGGACCACCGGCCTCCGAATCTTGCTGAGCTACGTAGTATCGTGATTAGGTAGAACATGGTTTCGTTCTCAGCGAAACCCGGGGACCCAGGGGGCAAGCCGTGTCGATCCTGACCGAGCAGCGCAGCTATGTGGCCGGTCGTTGGGTCACCGGCGACCAGTTGGTGGCCGTCGAGAACCCGGCCGACGAGACCACCGTGGCCGAGATCACCGCCACGCCGATGGCAGAGGTACGCACCGCCATCGACGAGGCCCGCCGATGCTTCGACGACGGCGACTGGGCCGACCGGCCGCCGACCGAGCGGGCGGGGGTGTTGCGGGCGTTCCTCGACCACGTAGAGAGCCAGCGCGACGTGCTCGTCCCGACCCTGGTGGCCGAGGCCGGTCAGCCCACCGGGTTCGCGGACATGACCCAGGTCACCGGCGGGCTGGCGCTGGCCCGCAACACCATCGACCTCTACCTGTCGATGTCCCATGAGGACCACAACCCCGTCCCCGTCGACGACCTGCTCCGAGGCCGCGTGGCGATGAGCCTCCGCCGCCACGAGCCCGTGGGGGTGGTCACGGCCATCACGCCGTACAACGCCGCGCTCATGATGGCCTTCCAGAAGATCATCCCCGCCCTCATGGCCGGCAACTCCGTCCTGCTCCGCCCCAGCCCGCTGACGCCCATCTCGTCGCTCGCCCTGGGTTCGGCCGCCGACGCCGCCGGGCTTCCCGCCGGGGTGCTCAGCGTGATCGTCGAGGGCGGCTCCGACGCGGCCGAGCTACTGACCACCGACCCGAAGGTGGACATGGTGTCGTTCACCGGCTCGACCGCCATCGGCCGGTTGATCGCGGCGCAGGCGGCCCCGACGCTGAAGCGGGTGGCCCTCGAGCTCGGGGGCAAGTCGGCCCAGATCTACCTGCCCGACGCCATGCACCGGGTCGGAATGGGCGCGGCCATGGTGGTGGCCATGACCGCGGGCCAGGCGTGCGTGTCGGCCACCCGAATGCTGGTCCCAGAGGAGCGCAAGGACGAGGCGCTCGAAGCCGCGGCCGGCGCCTACGCCTTCCTCACCGTCGGACCGCCGACGGCAGAGGGCACCACCCTGGGTCCCGTGATCTCGGCTGGGCAGCGTGAGCGGTGCGAGCGCTACGTCGCATTGGCCGAGGAGCACGGCGGGAAGGTGGTCACCGGTGGCGGCCGTCCCGCCGGGCTCGACAAGGGCTACTACTTCGAGCCCACCGTCCTCGACCTGCCCGACAACTCGAACCCAGCAGCCCAGGACGAGATCTTCGGCCCGGTGCTCGGCGTGATCGGCTACCGCGACATCGACCATGCCGTCGAGATCGCCAACGACAGCAGCTACGGGCTGTCGGGCCAGGTGTACGGCAAGGACGCGGCGGCGGCCACGGACATCGCCCGGCGGCTGCGAACTGGCGCGGTCAACGTCAACACCTCGGTGTTCAGCGCCTTCGCCCCCGGCGGCGGCTACAAGCAGAGCGGACTCGGTCGCGAACGAGGGCCCGACGGCATCCGCGAGTTCCAAGAGGTCAAGCACATCGCCATCGGCGAGCTCCCGGCCTGAGACAGATCGACGAACGACACACGACGAACCGAGGAACCATGACCGCAGCGCTCAACCTCGACTGGCTCATCTCGGTCGATGATCACGTGCTCGAACCACCGCACCTGTGGGTCGACCGCGTCGCGACCAAGGACCGCGAGCGGGCGCCGCACATGGAGGTGGACGACAAGGGCATGGACTTCTGGGTCTATGACGGCAAGAAGTTCCCGAGCTCGGGGCTCAGCGCCGTGGTCGGCAAGTCGAAGGAGGAGTTCAGCCCCCTGCCCCTGGCCTACAGCGAGATGCGGCCCGGCTGCTACGACGCCAAGTCCCGCCTCGAGGACATGGACCGGGCCGGGATCCTGGCCTCGCTGTGCTTCCCCACCCTGCCGCGCTTCTGCGGCCAACTGTTCTCCGAAGCCAGCGACCGAGAGTTCGGCCTGGTCTGCCTCGAGGCCTACAACGACTGGATGATCGAGGAGTGGTGCGGGGAGAACCCGGGCCGCTACATCCCACTCATCCTGATCCCCATCTGGGACCCCCAGCTGGCCGTCGCCGAGATGGAGCGGTGCGCGGCCAAGGGGGCTACCGCCTTCGCCTTCTCCGAGAACTTCGCGCCACTCGGACTGCCGACCATCCACGACAAGGACGGCTACTGGAACCCGGTACTGCAGGCCGCCTCCGACCTGCAGATGGTGGCCAGCATCCACGTCGGGTCCTCCTCGCAGGTCCCCTCGATCGCACCCGACTCCCCGTTCATGGCCAACCTCACCTGGGGCGCCGTGCGCACCGCCGGGGCCATGCTGTCGTGGCTGTTCAGCGGCCACTTCACCACCTACCCGGGACTGAAGGTGGCGTTGTCGGAGGGCGAGATCGGCTGGATCCCCTACTTCCTCGAGCGGGCCGAACAGGTCCTTGACACGCAGCGCTTCTGGGTCCAGAAGGGCCAGACCTTCATGCAGCACGCGGCCACCGACGTCGACCTGGACACGATCAACATCCGCGAGCTGTTCCGCGGCCACCTCTTCGGCTGCTTCATCCGCGACGAGCACGGGATCGCCAGCATCGACGAGATCGGCGAGGACAACATCATGTGCGAGACCGACTACCCCCACTCGGACTCGACCTGGCCCGACTGCATCCAGGTGGCCAAGGCTCAGGTCGACCACCTCACTCCCGAGGTGCAGTACAAGCTGCTGCGCGGCAACGCCGAGCGGCTGTACCGCTTCACGCCGGCCGAGCCGCCGGTCCCGGCCCTCGCCTGATGGAGATCTCGGCCGATCGCGGGGTGTGCATCGGAAGCGGCATGTGCGTCTTCACCGCGCCCGGCACGTTCACGCAGGACGACGAGGCCAAGGTCGTGGTGCTGACGCCGTTCACCGATGACCCCGACGTCGTGCGCGCCGCCGTCGAGAGCTGCCCGACCCGCGCGCTGACGATCTACACCGACGACGAGGGAGCGTGACGATGGGAATGCTCGACGACAAGCGAGCGATCGTGATGGGGGCGGGTTCGGGCGTGGGACGGGCGTCCTCATTTCGCTTCGCCGAGGAAGGCGCCCGGGTGGTGTGCGCCGACGTCAACGACGAGGGGGCCAAGGAGACGGTCCGGCTGATCGAAGCCGCGGGTGGCACGGCCATCGCCGTCCGCACCGACGTCTCCAAGGAGGCCGACGTCGTGGCCACCATCGACGCGTGCGTCGACGCCTTCGGCCGACTCGACATCCTGTTCAACAACGTCGGCGTGCCCACCCCCCGGCTCGGGGCGGGCCTGACCGACCACACCTGGGAGGACTTCGAGCGACTGTTCGACATCAACGTCGGCGGCGTGTTCCTCGGCTGCAAACACGCGATGTTGCGCTTCACCGAGCAGGGCGACGGCGGCGTCATCCTCAACACCGGCTCGGTGGCCGGCCTAGTCGCCTGGGGCGGCACGGTCTACGGCGCCACCAAGGGCGCGGTGCACCAGCTCACCAAGGCCGTGGCCATCGAAGGAGCGCCACTCGGCATCCGGGTGAACGCCATCTGTCCGGCGGGCATGCCCTACACCGGCTTCACCGCCGCCGGCGGCCTCGACGCCTCCCCCGACCAGATGGAGGAGATCGCCAAGCACGTCGGCTCGATGCATCCGCTGGGTCGTCCGATCCTGGCCGAGGACTGTGCGGAGGCGGCCGTGTTCCTGGTGTCGGACCGCGCCGCCAACATCACCGGCGCCCTGGTGCCGATCGACGGCGGGTACGTGGCCCGATGAGCGTGGGTGACCTGAGCCTGCTCGATCGCGACCGCCTGCGCGAGTTGTTCGACCTGCGCAGCGGATCGTTCGCGTTCACCGGCGGCGGCTACGAAGCCGATCCCTACCCGGAGTGGGCCCGGCTGCGCGAGTCGGGCCCGGTACATCCTGGAACCGTCCACGACCTGACCCCGGGATTCGAGGGCGACGCGTTCTTCCACGGTCTCACCGAGCCCAACGACCATCACTTCTCCGCCTTCAGCTTCGCGGCCCTCGACCACGTGTATCGCCATGATGGCGTCTTCGCCTCCTCGCCCGCTGGACTGGGGCGAGACGCCGAGGGCGTCGGTGCGCAGAACAGCATGCTGTCGATGGGTGGGACCCGGCACCGGCGCTACCGCTCGCTGGTCCAACCGTCGTTCGTGCCGGCCAAGGCCAAGTGGTGGATCGCCAACTGGATCGACGAGACCGTCCACGCCCTGATCGACAACATCGCCTCCGACGGCCACGCCGAGCTCAACGTCGACTTCTGCGCCGCCATCCCGGTGCTCACCATCACCGGGAGCTTCGGCATCCCGGTCGACCAGGCCCTCCAGATCCGGGGCGAGCTGCTCACCAACCCGACCGCGGTGGCCGAGGCCGTGGGCCCGATCATCGCGGCGCGCCGCGAGCAGCCTCAGGACGACCTCATCAGCATCCTGGCGGAGGCCGAGTTGGCGGACGAGGACGGACAGACCCTCCGCCTGACCGACGACGAGATCATCTCGTTCACCCTCCTGCTCCTCACCGCCGGATCCGGCACCACCTGGAAGCAGATGGGCATCACTCTGGCCGCGCTCCTCCAGCGACCCGAGGTGCTCGCCGCCGTAACGGCCGACCGAGGGCTGCTGCGCAACGCCATCGAGGAGTCGGTCCGCTGGCAACCCACCGATCCCATGTTCTCCAGGTGGGTCACCGAAGACACCCAGCTCGAAGGCGTGCAGCTCCCCGAGGGAAGCGTGGTGCACCTCTGCCTCGGCGCCGCCAACCGTGACCCCGCCCGCTGGGACAACCCCGACGTCTACGACATCAGCCGGCCGCCCAAGCCGTCGTTCGGTTTCGGCGGCGGCCCGCACGTCTGCCTGGGGATGCACGTGGCCCGGGCCGAGATGGCCACCGGCATCGGCGCATTGCTCGACCGGCTCCCCAACCTCCGCCTCGACCCCGACCACGAACCCCCTCGCTACATCGGGCTCTACGAGCGCGGCGCCAACGAGATCCACGTCCGCTACGACGAGAGCTGAGCAACCGTGACCTACCAGCAACCCGACTACTCGCTCCTCGGCGAGGACCACGTCAAGGCCTACCGCGAGTCCGACGGCGAGGTGGGCTTCCTCTGGAACGGCGCCAAGACGCTGCTGCTGACCACCACCGGCCGCAAGAGCAGCCACCCCCGCACGTCACCGCTCATCTACGAAGCCGATGGCGACCGCTTCATCGTCATCGCGTCGGTGGGCGGCGGCCCAAAGCACCCGCTCTGGTATCTCAACCTGCTGGCCGACCCGACCGCCGAGGTCCAGGTGAAGGCCGACCACGTGCTCGTGACCGCCACGACCGCCGAGGGCGACGAACGCACCCGCCTGTGGGCACTCGTGAACCAGCAGTGGCCCAACTACGACGTCTACCAGACCCGCACCGACCGGGTGATCCCAGTCGTCATCCTCACCCCATCCTGACTGCGTGCTGGCCCGCCAGCCGGGTCGGCATGTCCGGCGCATGTTCGTCGCCAGGCTTCAGCGACCGCGACGCCGCTAGGTTCAGCGGATGAGGAAGCCGGAGGTGGGGTGGGATCGAAAGCAGGGTGGAGTCGGGGACCATGGCGAAGGTGCCGCCTCCGGTGATCAGCCTGAGACCCTAGCCACCGCAAGCCGCCAATCTGAGCGCAGATGCTGTGAGATCGCAGGTCGTTCGACCGTGCCCTCGAGGTGCGCCTGCCACCTCTTCCGTTCGGAGAGGGCTAAGCCGGGCAGGGTCCGGCGGGCCTCTTGTGACTGGACCTACCTACTGGTCAGCCCTTGTTCTTGCCTCGGCACCAGGCGTTTGCCGGGACGCCCTGGCACGGGTTGGGCATCGACTGCAGGTTTGGCGGCAACGGGTGCATCACCACTCCGGTGAATGGCGGGTACGACGTGCCAGGTGGGCACGCCCCCATGCCCGTGTCGCATAGGACCTGCTCCAACAGGTCGGGATCGAGGCTGGGCACGGTGGTGAGCGGGCCGCAGGTGGGCTGGGTCTGCTCGAGGTCGGTGGGCACGCTGCCATCGGGAGCGGAGTTGCCGGCGTAGCAGTTCTGGGGCTTGCCCGTGAGCAGCGTGAGCTGGCCGTAGTCGCTGTTGGACGGGTTGGCGAAGAACCCGTTGTGGGAGAAGACGTTGTGCAGCAGCGCGTCACCGGTGGGGTCGTACACGCAGCCGAAGCCGGTCACCTCCTCACCCCCGGTAGCGGTGCACGACTGGCCCAGGCTGGGCGTGCCGCTGTCGGGGAACGGGATGAAGAGGACCCCCCACGCCCCGTTGTTGTAGAACAGGTTGTCCATCACGGTGTCGTGGCTGCCGCCGGAGATGGTCATCCCGGTGCCGGTCGGGCCGTTGCCCGCCTCGCCGGCCTTGGGTACGTTCGGGTTGTTGTTGTCGTGCACCACGTTGTGCATGAACACCCAGCAGGACGTGGTGTGGGTGATCGGGCTGATGGCGCCCCCCGGGCACGTCCCGTTCTGGGGGGCCGGCGGGTCGCCGTTGATCTGGGTGTTCGTGTCGAAGCCGTCCTGGTTGTGGTCGAACTCGGAGTTCTTGATCACCAGCTGCCCTCCCGAGTTGGTGCCCGAGTAACCGAGGGCGTTGAACTCCATCCAGGCGTGGTCGATCGTCATGTCGCACAGCTGCAGGCAGGCGCCCACGTAGGTGCCGGAGTCGTTGAAGTTGCTCGCGTAGATCTGGTTCCAGGATCCGGGTCCCTGGGAGTTGGACGAGAAGATGCCGTACTGGGCGGCGGTCGACTCGTCGCTGAAGAACGTGGAGGTGGCAGTGAGGTAGCTGCCCCCATAGCCGTGTAGGCCGATGACGCCGGAGTCGGCGCCGCCGTTCCACCACACCTCGTTGCCAGAGGAGCCGTCGCCGGCCAGGAAGTTGCAGACGGTCAAGTTGTCCACCGTGTCGCCGTCGGCCTTGAACACGACGATGCCGTTGCGACCAATGGCCTGGCCGCCGGTGCCGACGTGGCCGAACTGCTGGGCCGAGGGTGCGTCTGAGCACGCCGGGCCGGAGCCGGCCTTGGTGCCGTCGACGATGACGGCGCTGCGGTCCATGCCCCGGATGTGGAGATCGTTCTTGGTGATGAGCACACCGCCGTAGCCGCCGGTGTCGGGGTCGGCGGGAGGCGAGGTGAGGTCGTTGGTCTCGTGGTAGTCGCCGGGCGCCACCAAGATCCAGTCACCGGCCTTCGCCTTGTCGACCGCCGCCTGGATGGTGGCGAACCGGCCCTTGTGACCGTGGAAGGTACCCACCAGAAGCACCCGCCCGGTCGGCGGGTGACCGCCACCGTGGCCGGGCGGTACGCCGGCCGACGCCGACGCGGCCGCGCCGACGGCCAGCAGGGCGGCGAGGCCGACCCACACGGCGAGCAGCCGGGCCAGGCGCACGAATGGACCAGGCGATGCGTTCCCCATGATGTCCCCCTTCGCTCGGGCCCAGCGATGGCGACTGCCGTCGCTCCCCCCAGCTGGCCCGTCGGCGACGTTAGCTGCGCCGCGCCGGCCGTGCTCCAGATGCTCGGATCAGGGGCGCGCTCCAACGGCACACCGGCGCTGCGTCCGATCGCCGGAGGGGGCGCCAAGGCGGCGAGTCGGGCGACGGGAAAGGCGGCCGGCGATGGTGACAGGCGTTCGAGCGCGAAGCGCGAGACTCGAAGGAGTGCCTGAACCGCCCCCGGACGACGAGCTCTTCGATCGGCCGCCCTCAGAGTTCGTGGCAGCTCGCAATGCCCTGGTTCGACGGCTCCGGGCCGCTGGCGACCGCGAAGCTGCCGGCGAGGTCTCTCGCCTGCGGCGGCCCACCCAAAGCGTGTGGGCCCTCAATCAGGTCGCCCGGCACGAACCCGACCTCATCGCCGATCTCGGTGATGCCGGGTCGCAGTTGCGAACCGCTACCCAGGAGGCGCTCGACGGTGACCCCTCCGCGCTGCGATTGGCCCAGGTCGCCGAGCGTGGTGCCCTCGACCGCGTGATCGAAGCCGCGGAGGCTCACCTCTCGGCTGGCTCGGAGCGCGGGAATGACGCCAACCACCAGCGGATGCTCGACACGCTCCGAGCGACCAGCACCGATGCAGAAGCAGCGGCACTTTTGAAGCGGGGTCGACTAACCGAGGATCTGACCTCGGTCGGACTCGGTCTGGAAGGCTTCACCGGCGACTTGGTCCCTCCCACCACTCGGGCGCGTGGGGCCCAGACATCACGGCGAGGCACCGTCCCCGCTGGAACGGCCGGCGAGACCTACGCGTCCGATGAAGATGCTGAGGAGGCCACGGCGCGCCGGAACGAGCTGGCAGAGGCCCGCTGGCGGAAGCTCGACAAGGCGGCCAGTCAGGCCGAAGCGGAGGCATCGTCGGCTGGAGCGGAAGCGGACGAGGCCCGCCGCGAGGCAGACCGCGCCGTAGCCGCGGCGGTCACATCTGAGCAGGTGGCGGACAGGGCTCGCGAGCGCGCCCGCCAGGCCCGAGCACGGGCCGATGCCACAGCCCTGCCGTAGCGGCGCCACTTGCGCACCCCTGGTGCTGTCAGGCGTCTCTGGTCATCATTCGCCAGGCTCCGACGAGTGACCAGCCGACCAGCCAGGCGAGGATGACGCATACGGCCACTGCGGTCGACTCGGGGAGCAATCCGGGGTTGCCGTTGCCGCCCCCTGGGCCTCCTCCGCCGCCGCCCAGCACGGGGAGGCCCCCTGGTGCCAGGTGGGCGGTGGCCAGGCCGACGACCGCCCGTTGGAGGTTCGCGAGATGAGGGAGGCGTGCCCGGGAGAGGATCGGGGTGAGGATGACTTCGAGCACGATCATCAGGACCACGGCGACGGTTCGCTGCCCGATGAGTGACCCGAGGCCGAGCGCGACGACGAACCCGATGACGGCCTCGAGCTCGAGCCAGAGACCGCTCTTGATCATGAGCGACGTCGATGGATACAGGAACTGTTGGGCGTAGTCGGTGTAGTTCATGCGGGCTATCAGCGAGGCCGCGGCCCGGGTCTGGGCCTGGGTGACCCGCGGTGTGCCTTGCGCACCGGGGGGTGCGTTCACGGGGCCAGGGCCGCCGCAGGGGACAGAGTTGAGCACCGCGTTGAGCGTCGATGCGTCCGCGGTGGCGGGTGTGATATCGACGCCGAACCGGCAGATGACCTCCTCGGCATGGTCGGCCGCCCAGCTCTGAAGGGCTGGGCTGGATAGGCCGGCGGGGACGTCTACCCCTTGGTAGCTGAGTGTGGTCGGGGCAGCGAAGACGCACACTGCGCAGACGATCGTGAAGCCGATGGCCACCAAGGGCACGATGATGGCCAGCCCGGCCGGGATGCGGGCCAGATACAGCGCCAGACGAGAGCGGCCGGTGATCACCAGGTGTCGGAACATCCCGTCGGTCAGATCGGAGGATCCAGCGGTGGCGCCGAGCACGGCGGCCACGATGAAGCCGAAGACGTAGAGCACGCCGGACACCATGGCGGTGTACACGTCGTAGCCGCCGGCCGGCCCGTAGGTCTTGGGCGCGGCGGCGTGGAGCAGCAGTCGGATGGCCAGGAACACGGTGGGAATCCCGACCGTCACCAGGACCAGGGTGATCATCAGGCCGCGACGCTTGCGAAGTTCCATGAACCGGGTGGCGATCATGGCCCCGGACGGAATCGGCGACCCCCGGTGGTCGCCCGACGCCGCGGGCGCAGGCGTGGTTGGCGCCGCAACGCTGCTGTCGGGAAGGGTCGTCATGCCGGGTCTCCGAGTCGGCTGGTGACCTCCAGGAACCACGATTCGAGTGAGGCTTGGACTTCTTGGAGTCGGTACACGGAGATCCCTCCTTCGACGAGGGTCCGATTGATCTCGGCGATGCGGTCGCGATCGGTGTCGGGCGGCAAAGTGATCGTCAGCCCCTGGGCGTCGGTGTCCACGTGGTGTCCCGATGGGGTCGCCTGTAGGAGCGAGCTGGCCCGCTCGGGCTCGGAGCAGTCGATTTGGACGACGAGCGATGCTCCGGCCAGCAGCTCCGAGATTGGTCCCTGCCGCACGACGTTCCCGCGATCCACGATGGCCACCGCGTCACAAGTTCGCTCGATCTCGTCGAGCAGGTGCGAGGACAACACAACCGTGCGGCCCTCGGCCACCAGGGAGCGGATCATCTCGCGCATGTCCTGCATGCCGGCCGGGTCCAGGCCGTTCATCGGCTCGTCGAGGATCAGCAGCTGTGGGTCGCCGAGCAGACAGGCGGCAACACCGAGCCGCTGACGCATGCCCATCGAGTACTTCGACACCTTGTCGTCAGCGCGGTGGAGAATACCGACCCGCTCGAGAGCGGGTCCTACGCGGTCCCGTGCGGCCCGTTCACGGGCGGCGGCGAGGATCTGGAGGTTCTGGCGCCCAGTCAGGTGAGCGTGGAACCGCGGTTCGTCAACGATGGCTCCGACGCGGGCGAGCGCGGTGTCGCGGTGCTTGGGGACCGGATGGCCGAGAAGGGACATCGTCCCCGAGTCGGCACGGGTCAATCCCAACAGGACGCGGATGAGCGTGGTCTTTCCCGCCCCGTTCGGGCCCAGATAACCGAACGCGCAACCCCGGGGGATCAGTAGCTCGACACCATTCACCGCGATGTTGTCTCCGAACCGTTTGGTGAGCCCATGGGTCTCCACGGCCCAGTTCCTGGGCGGCTCGGGGCCCGATGGGCTGGGCGGCACGATCGTTGCCGTCATCGCGGGATCACCTCCAGATCACAGGTAACTGGGCATGCCGATGTCTCGGTCAGGCCCACCCCGGCGACTCGACCTCGACCGCCACAGCCAGGCCGACACGCACAGCCCGATCAGCCCGACCAGTCC
Source organism: uncultured Microthrixaceae bacterium (assembly GCA_963740985.1). Lineage (GTDB taxonomy): Bacteria > Actinomycetota > Acidimicrobiia > Acidimicrobiales > Acidimicrobilacustridaceae > UBA4742. The sequence goes on along the minus strand of CAVUGJ010000002.1, from coordinate 3,742,655 downwards.
GGCAAGGAAGAGGACCCCGCCCAGCGCGGCGACGGCGAGAACCGGACGCCCGACCAGGACCCGATCCGGTCCCACGAACACGCCGTGCACCGCAGGCCCCCGGAGAATCGGGTGCGGGAGAGCCACCGCCGAGGCCACTGAGGCCGAACCGAAGCGATGGCCGCCGACCACCACGACAACCAATCCGACCAACGCCACAACGACGCACACCGCGGCCCCCAGGGCCAGCGCCCAGGTCGGAAGGCGCCTTGTCCAGGGGATCCGACCACGAGAGCCCACCACACCGCGGGCCGCGGCCCACGAGGCGGCGAAAGCCGCGGGATCGAAGAATCCGTTTCCCAGAACCGCTTCAGGTCCGACGCCGTCCGTAGCGGCTTCGGCCAGATCGACCTCCAAGTCGGCGGCCATCTCATTGGCCACCGCCTCGTCGACACCGAGTCGGTGCCACTCCTTGAGACATTCATCGACGAACTGACTCACGTCCTCACCTCCGCACCGCGACACCGAGAACGGCGTCGACCGCATCACGGGTCGCCTCCCACTCCTCTATCCCCGCCGCCAGCGCCTGGCGCCCCTCCCGCGAGAGCCGGTAGTACTTCCGCGGCGGCCCTCCGTTGCTCGCCGCCCGATGCGTATCCACCAGACCGTCGCGCTCCAAACGGCCGAGAAGGGGATAGATCGAACCCTCACCGACGATCGACAGTCCACGCGCGCTGAGCCGCTTCGTCATCTCGTAGCCATACGCCGACCCTTGGCCCATGACGGCCAAGAGGCACAGGTCCAACACCCCTCGCAACAGCTGAGTCCGGCGACCCCCGCTATCTCCCATGCGCCACATGGTAGTGGACCTCTAGCTTGCAATGCAAGGGTCTGCGACCCAGGTACGGGTGCGGCGGGGCGAGCCATGGTCCTGGTGTCGGCTCCTGCTCGACGCTTACGGGCACGAACCGTCGGGACCCGTTTCAGGGGTCAGCCGTTCCGATCAAGCTGCACCGCGTTGGCGACTAGCCCGACGCCGAGCAAGATGACCACCAGTCCCCCCGCGATCATCGATGCGCTTCTGGGTTTGTTCATGAGGCCCATGGTTACCGTGGCGCTACCGACCACGAAGATGATCGCCCCCGCCACCGCGCAGAACGAGGCCAAGTACCCCTTGTGCGGTCTGTTGGAGACACCGGGCGGGTCCGTGATCGCCCCCTCTGGGTTGTTGCTGCCTCTCGCACGCTAGCCATGTCCAAATGAGACGACTGTGAGTTGCAGAGACGCGACTTCGTCATCGCCCCCGTCCTCTGGCCGTGGCGCGACAGTCAGTCGGCCTCGATGAAGATGCATTCGCCGGGGCAGCTGTCGATGCTCTCCATCACGTCGTCTTCGAGATGGGCGGGCACTTCGGCCACCCCTGCTCGGCCCTGGGGATTGCCCTTTGCCGTGGCGAAGATCTTGTCGCCCTCTTTCACGTAGCCGAGATCGTCTCCTAGGAGCACGAACACGTCGGGTACCGTTTCCTCACAGAGGCCGGAGCCGGTGCATAGTTCCTGATCGATCCAGACCTTCATCGCGCGTCCTTCCGGGAGCGGCCCTCTGAAGCCTTCGAGGCCTTGAGATCGCCCTGCCGGATGGTGACCAAGGGAGCGGGCGCGTCGCAATCAGCGAGAAGGCTCTGCAGATCGTAGGCGAGCGTCGCCGCCCGAGGTGCCGGTCTGTACGCCTCATCAAGCGACCCGTTCGGCACTGGCGAGCGCGACGAATGGCTGAGGAACGGCGGTCAGGGTCAAACTGGCGGGGTGCCCGTCGAGAAGGCCGATCTCCTGACGAAAGGGTTCACGAGCGCGAAGGCCTTCCGCGCCTGGCTCCATCGCGAGCAGGACCGCTGCGACGGACTGTGGTTGAAGATCGCGAAGAAGGGCACGGGCGTGAAGACCGTGACCTACGCCGAAGCGCTTGATGTCGCGCTCTGCTACGGCTGGATCGACGGGCAGAAGGCCCGATACGACGACACGTGGTTCCTTCAGCGGTTCACGCCACGACGCTCACGCAGCGCCTGGTCCCAGATCAACTGCGAAAGAGTCGCTCAGCTCCTCGACCAGGGGCTCATGCAGCCCGCCGGGCTCGAGCAGGTCGAACGGGCAAAGGCCGACGGTAGATGGGGCGCCGCCTATCAAGGCTCGCGCACGATGACCGTCCCCGACGACTTCCAGACCGCGCTCGACGCGAACCCTGCGGCAAGCGCCACGTTCGCTGGAATCAGCCGCGCCAACCGGTACGCGTTCCTGTACCGGATCCAAGACGCAAAGAGGCCGCAGACGCGTGCCTCACGGATCGAGACCTACGTCGCAATGCTGGCGGCGGGCAAGACGCTGCACTGACGGGCCCAGCGGCGAGCCGGACTGCCACGATCGCGACAGGTTCCGGTCGCACCTCTCCGCCCTCTCCTCCGGGGTGCGACAGGAACCCATCTCGTGACGCAGCACCGAGCGTGTCAGGCGTATGCCTGCACAATGCTGCTTCGATGACAGTCGCACGACCTCCATGACGAAGCAAGTGACGGATTCGTGACGATGGATTCGTCCCTCAGCGCCCACTGCTCGCCGAGCAAATGGGATGTGTTTGGGCTCACTTCAGTGCGGCTTCAGCTTCGGGCGCGATCGTGACGTTCACACGATCACCCGTGCATACGGCGAGGTGTGCGGGGGGCCGGTCGGCGAGGTGCCAGCACCTGCCGACCCTGGTGTGACCCCCGAGGCCGGTGTCGCCCTCCCCCTCGGGGGTCACACCGCGCCCGAACGGGCCTCGGCTTCGGCGTCATCACGCCGGCGCCGTAATGGGTTCGGCCGCAGGGGCCACCAGGCCCGACCGTTACAGTGCATCATGGCGATCTGGGAGTACACCTACATCCAGTGGTGGTGGGACCTGACCGGCGATCCGATGGCCGCCGGCTTCCCGCAGATGCGCACCCTCGGAGCGGCGGGCTGGGAGATGGTGTCGGTGACTTCCACCGCGTTCAACACATCCGGCTCGAGCATGTCCGACCGCCAGCACGTCAGGTTCACCGGGTCACCCCGACAGATGGTCATCTACTCGGCGAGCTTCAAACGCGAATGGGACCCAGCGGCCCCGCCTGCACCCCTCCCACCCCTCGCCCCGCCGCCGAACGCGGCACCTCCGCCGGGCCCGGACGCGCCGCCGCCTCCCCCAAGTCCGCCGGCACCACCCGCGGCACCGCCGCCGGGGTAACAGAGCCACGCGCTGCGACGATGCCCTGCTACCAACACCGATGGTAGATTCGATGGCATGCGAACTACCATCGACGCTGCAGGTCGGGTCGTGGTCCCCAAAGCCATTCGAGAGCACCTACGCCTGCTCGGCGGCGGCGAGCTCGAGATCACCGAGCGCGGCGGGGCGATCGAGATGGTGCCGGTACCCGCCGAGGTCGAGGTGGTGGACTCGCCCGAGGGGCCGGTCGCGGTGCCGACCGAGCCGCTTCCCGTGTTGACCGACGCGGAGGTGCTGGCGACGATTGACGCGTCCCGGCGGTGACCGCGCTGGACACGAGCGTGTGCGTCCCGGCGCTCGTGTCGTGGCACGAACACCACGAAGTGTGCCGGCGGGCCGCGGCCGGCGCCCGCGTTCCCGCGCACGTGCTCGTTGAGTCGTTCTCCGTGCTCACCCGCCTGCCCGCGCCGCACCGCCTCACCGGGGATGTGGCACGTCGACTGCTCGCCGGTCGGTTCGGCTCTCGTGAGGTCCTGACCGAGTCGGCCGCGCTCCAACGATCGATCGTCGAGCGGCTCGCCCGGATCGGGGTCGAAGGGGGCGCGGTCTACGACGCGCTGGTGGGGCTGACCGCCGCCCAACACGGCGAGATGCTGCTGACGCGTGACCGTCGAGCGGCGCGCACCTATGAGTTGGTGGGCGTGACCTTCCAACTCGTCGAAGCGTGAGGCCGGTCTTATGGTGCTGCCTCGAGGGCACCCTCACCCTTGAGCGCCTCGTGCGCGGCCAGGAACGCTTGTCGGCCGGCTGGGGTGCCACAGTAAACGGTCGCGTGCAGCAGCACCTCTTGGATCTCAGCGACTGAGACCCCCGTCGAGAGCGCGCCCTTGACGTATATGCCGAGCTCTTGCGGACGGCCGAGGGCCGTGAGGATCGCAAGGTTCAGCATGCTTCTCGTCTTCCTGTCCAGACCTGGCCGGCTCCACGCGTAGCCCCAAGCCCACTCCGTCAGGAGGTGCTGAAAGCCCAGCATGAACTCGTCAGCCCCGGCGAGGCTTGCGTCGACGTAGTCGGCGCCGAGGACCTCTCGTCGGATCTCCAGTCCGCGTTCGAACTGTTCGCTCTCTGCCATGTGCTGTCTCCTCTGATGAGTCGTCGATCTCCTGGCCAACCGGGGCCGGACCCATCCCCAACGAACGCCTCGAAGCCCTCCTCGGTCATCACCCAAGTAGAGCCCCCTGGGCCACAGGAGTGCATTGACTGGACTATTCCCTCAGTGTATTCTCTGCGAGATGAGTCTCGTACCGTTCGCACTGCTCGGTCTGCTGGAGCGAGAGCCCAGCCATGGCTACGACCTGAAGCGTGACTACGACGCCTATTTCGGGCGCGGCCGGCCGGTCCCGTTCGGTCAGGTCTATGCCACGCTCGGCCGCTTGGCGCGTGATGGCAAGGTGGCAGCCGGCGACGTCGAGCCGGGTGCCGGCCCCGACCGCCGCCGCTACGCCATCACCGACCAGGGCGTGGCCGAGGTCGAGGGGTGGCTCGCGGAGACGGTGGAGCCCGAGCCGCATCTGCAGACGGTGTTGTTCGCCAAGGTCACCCTGGCGCTGATGCTGGACCGTCCCGCCGAGCGCTACCTCGATGCCCAGCGCGCCGCGCACCTCCAGCGGATGCGGGAGCTGACCGAGCTGCGCCGGCAGGGAGGGGTGATCGACGGTCTGCTCGCCGACCACGGGCTGTTCCACCTGGAGGCCGACCTGCGGTGGATCGACGTGACCGCCGCCCGCCTTTCGAGTCTCGCCGAGGAGGTGCGACCCGCATGAGCACATCCGATGCCGATTCAGCCGATGGGTACGAGGGGTACTTGATCGAGGCGCGAGGTTTGATCAAGTCATTCGGCCCGACGCCCGCGTTGCGCGGCGCCGATCTGTCGATCCGGGCGGGCGAGATCGTGGCCGTGATGGGTCCGAGCGGGTCGGGGAAGTCGACTCTGCTGCATTGTCTGGCCGGGATCCTGGTACCCGAGGAAGGCGCGGTCTGGTTCAGCGGAGAGCGGGTCGACGCGATGCGCGAGACGAAGCGCAGCGCGCTACGGCGGGACCGGTTCGGCTTCGTGTTCCAGTCCGGTCAGCTCGTTCCCGAGCTGACCGCCGAGGAGAACGTGGCCTTGCCGTTGCTGCTGCGCGGGGTCCACCGATCCGAGGCGCTCCGCCAGACTCGGGACTGGTTCGAACAGCTCGAACTGTCCGGCCTGGAGCTGCGCCGTTCAGGTGAGCTCTCCGGCGGGCAGGCCCAGCGGGTGGCGCTGGCCCGGGCAATGGTCAGCCGTCCGGATGTCGTCTTCGCCGATGAGCCGACCGGGTCGCTCGACTCGCTCACCGGGGAGCACGTCATGGAACTGCTGCTGACCGCCTCACGGGAGCAGGGCACGACGGTCGTGCTGGTCACCCATGATGCACGGATCGCCGCGTACGCGGAGCGCGAGGTGATCGTGCGTGATGGCCAGGTGCGCGCGCTGGCCGGCGACCCCGTCCTGTCATGATCCGCCTCGGCATCCGACTGACCCTCAACGGGGGCCGGGAGGCGCTGGTGCGGCTCATCGTGACCGCCGCGGGCGTGGCCCTGGGCGTCGGTCTTCTCCTCGTCACGGTGGCCGGCATCAACGGCGTCCAGGCTCAGAACCGGCGCATCGCCTGGCTCAACACCTCGTCGCACAACCTTCGACCCAGTGTCGACGAGGCGGCCTCGGACCCGTTGTGGGCGACGGCCGCGCTCGATGAGTACCGCGGCTCGATCATCCAGCGAATCGACGTGGCGGCCACGGGCCCTCGCTCGCCGGTTCCGCCAGGGATCCCCGGCCTCCCCCACGCCGGGCAGTTCTACTCCTCCCCGGCCCTGGCCCGACTCCTGCGCGCCACCCCGGCCGCCGAGCTGGGCGACCGCTACCCCGGTCACCAGGTGGGCCTCGTCGGGCCTTCGGCGCTCGCTTCGCCGAACTCGCTCGTCATCATCATCGGCCACCCTGTCGCGGAGCTCTCGCAGACACCCGGGGCGCATGAGGTCCGAAGCATCGAGACCGCTCCGCAGGGTACGCCCGGGGACCCGCACCCCGATCGGATCGAGTTCATCCTGGCGGTAGTCGCCGGCGCCTTGTTGCTGCCGGTGCTCATCTTCATCGGCGCGGCCACCCGCCTGGCGGCCGCTCGGCGGGAGCAACGCTTCGCGGCGATGCGCCTCGTCGGGGCCACCCCTCGCCAGGTGTCGATCGTCGCCGCCGCCGAAGCCTGCGTCGCCGCCGCGTGTGGTGTGATCGGCGGGTTCGGCCTGTTCTTCCTGCTGCGGTCGCCACTCGCGGGGGTGCCGTTCACGGGCCAGCCGTTCTTTCCGGGCGACCTCTCGCTGGGCCTGTCCGACACCCTGATCATCGCCATCGGTGTCCCGATCGCGGCCGTCGTCGCCGCCCGCCTCGCCCTGCGGCGGGTGCAGATCTCCCCGCTTGGCGTGACCCGCCGAGTCACGCCCCCCGCCCCACGCGGCTGGCGGCTGATCCCGCTGTTGGTCGGTTTGGCCGAGCTCGGCTTCTTCGTCGGTCGCAGGCCCGCCACCACCGGCGGCCAGATTCTCGCCTACGGCACCGGCTTCCTGCTCGTCATGGTCGGGCTCGTCATCGCCGGACCCTGGATCACCATGCTGATCTCGCGCATGCTGGCGCACAAAACGGGGCGACCGGCCGTCCTCATCGCTGGGCGACGCCTTTCGGACAACCCCCGGGCCGCGTTTCGGGCCGTCAGCGGGCTCATCGTCGCGCTCTTCATCGCCACCGCGACCGTCGGGATCATCACCACCATCGTCGCCTACCACAGCGCTTCCACCGGGGGGGCGGCCGGCCGCGACACCTTGTACGCGGAGCTCGCCGGCGGCCAGCCGCTCGAGCCCGCCACCCCAGCGGAGGCCGCGTCGATGGACGCCCTCGCGAGCCGGCTGACCTCGATCCGAGGCGTGCGAGCGGTCACCATCGTCCGCGCCGACCCGCGGCGCGTCCAAGGCCCCGGCCCCGACAACGGTCCGGGCACCGGACTGGTGTCGTGCGCGCAGCTGGCCCGCATACCGACGCTCGGCCGGTGCGCACCCGGCGCCGCGGTCGCCTCGATGCCCCTGGGTTTCGGCTCCGGCGGCGGGGTGGCCGCTCAGCCCGCCACCGCGCCGTCGGCCTGGCCGGACGCACACATCCCGGTCGACCAGCTCGACCACCTCCCGGCAGAGGACCTCTACGTCGACGCGGGCGGGTCTCCCGGTCCGCTCGAGCGGGCCCGAACCGCCATCGAGCTGGGCGCGCCCATGGCGGGCACCCCCAGCACGGTCAGCGACGTCAGCCCCGGCAGCGCAAAGCTGCTGGCCAGCTGGCGACAGCTGGCAGACGTCGTCATCATCGCCAGCCTCGTCATCGCCGCGTGCAGTCTCGCCGTGAGCGTCGCGGCAGGACTCGTCGAACGGAAGCGACCGTTCAGCCTCCTTCGACTCACCGGCACCCCACTGGGCGTCCTGCGCCGGGTCGTCGCGCTCGAGGCCGCCGCCCCGCTCGCGGCGATTGCGATCCTGTCTGCAGCGGCAGGCCTGCTGGCCGCCCAGCTCTTCCTGAGGTCGCAGCTCAGCGAGACGCTCCAGCCCCTCGGGCTGCACTACTACCTGGTCGTTGCCGCCGGACTGGCTGCCGCCCTCGGGATCATCGCCGCAACCCTCCCCTTGCTCGAGCACATCACCGGACCTGAAGCAGCCCGAAACGAATGACCTCGGACAGGTGCCTCCTAGCGGACTCGAACGCTGTCGACCTGACGATGCGCCGTGCCTCGATCAGGCGAAGGGACTTCACCTACGTCGGCATGGGGGTCACCAGATGCCGGGGACGAGCCTCCAGCGCACAGCAGCCTTGTAGCTAGCGTACTCGTTCCCCGTGTCGAGGAAGCGCTCCTCGGCGCGGATCCTCCCGACGTTGCAGCTGCTGACGAAGACCATCACCAAGACGTTTCGGATCGACAGGCTCTGCGACACATAGCCGAGCTGGAGGAGGACGTAGCCGGCGTAGATGGGATGACGGACGATCGCATAGGGACCGCGCCGCCTCACTCCCCGATCAGCGGGCGCGAACCCGAACGAGCGGCCCAGGGAAATGAACGCGGCCACGCACAGGGCCAGTCCCGCCACCTGGAGAACGAGTCCCACGACCACGCCCACGTGCGGGTGCAGGCCGTCGGGCCTGAACAGCACGCCGCCGAACGTGCCACCGAAGGCGAGCAGCCAGTCGCTCGAGCGCAGGCTGACGCGGCGAGCCGGACGTCGCACCAGGAAGGCGATCACGATCCACAGCTGCACGGCGAAGAACACCGCGCCGATCAGCGAATGGCTCTGTTGGAAGTAGCGGAACCCGGCCACCGCGAACCACGCGGCGCCGGCCGCGCCGACGACGTTGGCCCCCGCGGCGGGCCAGGCGCGCCCGGCGTGACGGCGCCGCCGCGGGGCCAGGTGCGTCGGGCCGCGGCGCGCCGTCGGTCATCATGACGGGGGATCGGTGTCGGATCCGGCCCGGATGCGTCGCCCGATGACCGCGTCGAGGCTCGGTCGGCCCGCGCCGAGCCCGACGATCACCAGGGTCATCGCCACCAGCGCCAGGTTGAGCTCGTAGCCGGCCGACGTCGAGAGACCAGACGACGAGAGACCCTGGGCCCAGGTCACCGTCACCATGGCGATGACCTGGTCGGCGAGCAGGGCGAGGGCGGCGAGCCGCGACGCGAGGCCGAGCGCGAGCGCCAGGCCACCACCGAACTCGATCACGCCGGCGACGACGGCGAACAGCCCGCCCGGGTGCAGGTGGGCCGTCGACGCCATGAACAGCGACGTCTCGTGGATGCCCGGACCGTTGAACGCACCGAAGAGCTTGCCCGCCCCGTAGTAGATGAAGATCCAGACGAGCACGATACGAACGGGAACCACGGCGATGTCGGTGCCCAGGGTCGAAGGTTCCGTGCTGAACATGGTCGCGAGCAGTGACCGGCTGCTGGCCGCCCGGCTCGTTCCCGCGGTCGGCGCGATCACGACCCGGCCACGTCGTCGCCGCCACGATCGAGCGGACGGAACGGCCCCCAGAGCTGGCCGAGCATCGTGGCCAGGTGGTGCGGTCGGTCGCCCGCCTGTTCCACGACGAGTGGCCGTCCGGGCAGCCCGGTGTCGGTGCGGATCGTGGCCTCGGTCGGGAAGACCGCCCGACGGAAGAGCTGGTCCCAGATCGTGAGCGCGAAGCCGAGGTTGACGTCCTGGGGTCCATCGAGCTGGTGGTGGATGCGGTGGTAGTTGGGGCTGACGAAGATCCGCTCCAACGGGCCGAACCCGAGGTTGGTGTTCGAGTGCTCGAACGCCACGAAGCCCGCGTAGCCGACGAGCAACGCCGTCGGCACGGCGCCGTTGGCCACGAGCACGATCCCCGGGATCAGTGCGACGAGGTACGACACGTGGATCAGGGGATGGGTCCGGAACACGGTGAGCACGCTCATGTCCTCCTGGGAGTGGTGCAGCTCGTGGAAGCGCCAGAGCACCCGGACCCGGTGGTTGGCGAGGTGCGCGAGCCAGTTGCAGCCGTCCATCGCCACGAAGATCAGCGTGATGACGGTCCATCGCGGCACGTAGCCGAGCTGCGGCACGACGATCCAGCCGGACGTCCTGTCGCGCCACCGCGGTCGAACGACAGCGACGAGGGCCACCACGAGGGGCACGACCAGGGTCATGTTGAGCACCGTGTAGAGGGCGTCTTGTCGATGGCCGCGGGCGACAAGCGGCCGGATCTGGGCCGGTCGCACCCGCTCGACGACGAGGATGACCGCCAGGATGCCGAGCGTCAAGCGGGCCGATGACCACCACCCGCTGGTCGGTCATCGAGGCGGCGAAGCTCGACCCCGCCCCAATGCCTCGACCACCCGACGGCGATCAGCGTGACGGCGGCCGCCACGATCGCCACCGCCGGCAGGTAGATCCGCGGGGCACGGACGGCCGGCGGCCCGACCGCGGACCGCCCGGCGAGTCGGCTAGAAACCGGCCCCACCACCGGCTCCTCCCGACTTCGGGGTGGTCTTCGTCGTGCCCGCAGTCGAGGCCTTGGTGGTCGAGGACGTGCTCGTCTTGGTGCTCACCGTCTTGGGCGACGAGGAGCATGCTCCCGCCAGCAAGGCGAGCGGCGATGACGCAGGCGGCCAGCCCGGCCCGAAGGGGCCGGATCCGCCGAAGCGGTGAGAGGGACGGGTTCACGCTGTTGCAGGTGAGGTTCGTCATGACCCTGACTACCGGGCGGGAGCCCCGTTCGGTTCACCCGGATCCCGATTCGCCTCAACCTGTGATCCCCCCCGGGGGAACGGCCCAAATCCCGGGTATGTGGTCCTGGATCGTCATTACGGTTCGGGCATGCCTGCTGGTCTGGTGGCGGTGGCCTTGGATGTGGACGACCCGGCTCGCGTGGCTTCGTTTTGGGCAGCCGTGCTGGCCCGACCGGTCATCGACGAGCTCGATGGCGCATTGTTGCCCGGTGACGAGACGCAGGTCGGGCTCCGTTTCACCACTGCCGCGACGGAGAAGTCAGGACAGAACCGGCTGCACCTGCACCTCACCACTTCCACTCTCGAGGATCAACGGCACACGATCGAGACCGTGTTGGCCCTCGGCGGCCACCACCTCGACATCGGGCAGCGCCCGGAGGAGGATCACGTCGTATTGAGCGACCCGGGCGGCAACGAGTTCTGCGTGATCGGGCCGGGCAACAACTTTCTCGCCGGCTGCGGCGTCCTCGGCGAGGTGTCGTGCGCCGGTACTCGCGACGTCGGTCTGTTCTGGCGCGACGCGCTCGGGTGGCCGCTCGTGTGGGACCAGAACGAAGAGACTGCCGTTCAATCGCCACTCGGTGGTACCAAGGTCTCGTGGGGCGGTGAACCTTGGGCATCCGAAGACGACAGGAACCGTCAGCGCTTCGACCTCATGGCAGCCGACCTCGCGGCAGAGGTGGAGCGGCTGGTCGCGCTCGGCGCGACCGACGTGGGCGATCGCCACACCGGTGTCGAGCTGGCCGACCCCGACGGCAACAGGTTCACGATGAGCCCCTGCTGACCGATGGCAGGTTCTGCCCATCGACAGCTGCGCGTCAGGGGCGTACGGTCGTGATGAGGAGGTGGCGGCCATGGGGACTTCGTGGGCGCGTTGGGGCTCTCATGGGGGTGCCAACCGCCAGGTGATGCGGGTGTTCGCGGTGCTGGTGGTGGCTGGCGCCGGGTTGTTGGGGCTGGCATCGGCGGCCGCCCCGGTGGGGGCGGTGGTTGGCAACGCCACCATCTCGGGAACGGTGACCAACGGCTCGACCCCGGTGGGCTCGATCGATGTCCGGCTCTACGACGCCGGCACCACCACGTCCGTGGCCAAGACCCAGACCGCGGCGGACGGGACCTACGCGCTGTCCGGGCTCGTCGCCGGCTCCTATGACGTGCGGTTCAGCGCCGCAGATGGGGCGTGGTCGCTGCAGTGGTATCCCGGTGTCGCCACCCAGGCCGCGGCCACCGCGGTCACCGTGACAGATCCCGGCTCGGCCGTCGCCGACGCCACCCTGGTGGCCAGCTCCACGGTGTTGTCGGGACAGGTCACCACCGCCACCAACGCCATAATCGGCCTGGCCCGGATGGACGTGCGGGTCTACGACGCGTCCTCGGGAGCGGTCGTGACCAAGACGGTGACCAACGCCGACGGCCACTACGCCTTCAGCGATCTGCCAGTGGGGTCGTACAAGGTGCGGTTCAGCGATCCGGCCGGCGTGTACGGCCTGCAGTGGTACCCGTACATGCCCACCATGGATCGGGCCACGCCGATCAACCTGGGGCTCGGGGACAGGGTGGCGGCCAGCGCCAGGTTGCAGGGGGTGGCCCACATCTCGGGGACCGTGACCAACGCGTCGGCGGTCGGTCTGTCGGGCATCGACGTGCGTGTGTACGACTTCTACGGGGGCGAACTGCTGAGCAAGTCGGTGACCGGCGCCGGCGGGGCCTACACGGTTGGCTCGCTGAGCCTGGCGCCCTACGGCGGGACCTTCCTCAAGGTGCGCTTCAGCGATCCCACCAACGTCTATGCGTTGCAGTGGTACCAGCAGCGGCCCGACCAGACCTCCGCCACCCAGATCCAGATGACCGGTCCGACCACCTCGCCCATCAACGAGGTGCTCCCAACCACCGCCCAGTTCGGGACCGTGACCGGCACCGTGACCGATGGAACAAATGGGTTGAGTGGCATCAGCGTGCGTATCTATCCGACCGACGGAAGCCCGCGGGCGGCCAAGGCCGTCACCGCGGCGAACGGTACCTACTCGGTCGGCGGCCTGCTACCGGGCAGCTACGACGTCCTTTTCGGTGATCCGGGCGGCCCCTGGTCGCAGGTCTGGTACGCCAACGCCGCCACCCAGGCCACAGCCACCCCGGTGACGGTCGCAGCCGGGGGCACGGCCACGGCCAACCAGGCCCTGACCCCGGCGGCCCACCTGGCGCTGACCGTGGACAGCGCCCTCGACAGCCGTGACGCCGTTCCGGGTGACGGCCTCTGCGCCGACGGCTCCGGTCACTGCACGCTGCGGGCGGCGGTGGACGAGGCCAACGCCTACCCGGGGACCGACACCATCACCATCGATCCCGGCATCAATCCCACCCTGACCATTCCGGGGGCGGCCGAGGACCACAACGCCTCGGGCGACCTGGACGCAACCGATTCGCTGACCATCCACGGCAACGGCGCGACCCTGAGCGCCAACGGCCTGGACCGGGCCATCCAGCAGCTGTCGGGCTCGCTGGTCATCGACCACCTGACCATCACCGGTGGGACCACGGCCGGCGACAACCTGGCCAACGACAACGACGACGGCGGCGGGATCTTGGCCCGGGGGGCGCTCACCCTCACCGACGTGACCGTCACCGGCAACACCGCGGTCCGCTTCCAGATCGGTGCGGGCGGCGGGGTGGCGGTGTTCGGGCCCCTGACCATGGAGGGCTCGACCATCAGCGACAACATCGCCCACAGCAACGGAGGCGGGCTCTACGCCATGGGCGCGTTCACCACCATCGACAACTCGACCGTGGCCGGCAACCAGTCGCTGGTGCACGATCCCGATGTCAACGGCGACGAGAGCAGCGCGGCGGTGAACATCGGGTCGCGCAACATCCATGCCGGGCCGACCACCATCACCAACACCACCATCAGCGGCAACTCCTCGATGCTCAACGACGAGGGTCGGTCGGGAGGCGGGCTGCTGGTGGCCGCGTCCACCGCCCGCATCGTCAACACGTCGATCGTGGACAACAGCGCCCTGGTCTATCCCGACGAGGACCACCACGGATGTTGCGGATCGGCCGGGTTCGCCGGCGACGGCGGAGCCTTCACGCTGCTGCACGACACCATCACCGGCAACGTGGGCTGGGTGGGGGCCTACCAGGTGCTGCCCGCGGCCGGTGTCGGACCGTTCAGCATCGGAGCCAGCATCCTGTCGGGTGTGTTCCCGGTGTGCAACGGGGCCTTCGTGACGCTCGGGTGGAACATCATCAGCGACACCAGTTGCATGTTCACCGCCGCCACCGACCGCCAGAACACCGACCCCCAGCTGGGACCCCTGGCGAACAACGGAGGGCCGACGCTCACCGAGCTGCCGGGCGCCACCAGCCCCGCAGTCGATGCGGTGCCCATCGGAGCCAGCGGTCTGTGCGACGGCAGCTCCCCCACCGACCAACGCGGCCAACCCCGGCCCCACGGTGCCGGCTGCGACATCGGCTCGGTGGAACGCTGACCCTTCCGTTCGGCTCAAAGCCGATGACTGCGGCGCCGCCGTCATGTCGCTGGTTTCGACCAGCGGACCCGGGGTGAACCACGTCATCGACCGAACGTGACCGCCGCCTGCTCGACTCACTCGCCGCCAACAAGCCCGTGGCGGGTCATGAGGGGATGCGGTAGAGGAGGCGTACGACGCCGTTGTTGAATCGGTGCTCGTCGAGGAGCTCGAGGTGGGTGCGGAAGCCCGCCGGCAGGGCCGGTTTGCCGCCGCCGACGATCATGGGCCAGACGAACAGCTGGCATTCGTCGACCAGACCTGCTGCGAAGGCCTGGGCGGCCAGGTTGGCCCCGCCGATGGTGAGGTCGCTGGTGGCTGCGGCCTTCAGTTCCTGGACGGCGGCGGGGTCGAAGTCGCGTTCGAGGCGGGTGGTGGCCGTCGACACGTCGGTCAGGGTCGTGGAGTAGACGACCTTGGCCGCTGCCTGCCAAACGCTCGCGAAGTCGGCCGTGAGGTCGGACTGCTGGGCGAGGGCAGGGTTGGTTTCCCAGACGGACATCGTCTCGTAGAGGCGCCGTCCGTAGAGGAACGTGCCGAAGGATCTCAGCAGCGGCGGTCGTGGCTGCGAACACGTCGTCGTCGGGCTCGTAGAGGTCGAAGGCGCCGTGTTCGTCCTCGATGTAGCCGTCGAGGGATGCGTTGGTGAGGTAGACGAGCTTGGCCACGGCGCTACGCCTCGATGTCGGCGGCGACGGCCTGGACCAGCGCCAGGTGAGCGTCGAGGCGGTCGAGCGACGAGTCCCAGAAGCCCCTGAAGCGATCGATCCAGTCGGCTGCCTCGCGAAGCGGGGCGGTCTCGAGGTGGCTGGCACGCCACTTGCCCGATCGCGTTCGCGAGATGAGGGCCGCGTGCTCGAGCACCTTCAGATGTCGCGAGACGGCTGGCATCGACATGGGAAGCGGAGCGCTGAGCTCCGTGACCGTTGCGTCGCGCTCGGCCAGCTCGTCGAGGATGGCCCGACGGGTCGGGTCGGCGAGGGCCGAGAACACTGCGCTCAGCTGGTCGGTGCCTGCCATCACATCCCCTCGCTTAACGACCCCGTTATGTGTATGCGAGCCCGGCCGGATCGTCAAGCTGCTGCTGATCGGTCGAGGGCGAGCCGAGGTCCTGCATCAGGCCGGGCTCGCCCATCGCGCCTTGTGACACTTGGCGAACGCCCACCGAACGGGCGGTGCGCGGTGTTCGCGGGCGAACACTCCGTGGGTGAGCTGCGGCACAGTGCGCAGGCGGGGTCGGGCGCACGATCACCTCACGACGACAACGGAGGTGCTGGTCATGAGCGCAGGTTGGGGGCGCGTCGCGCTGGTGGCCGTGGCCACCGTCTTGCTGGTGGTGGGTGTGGGTGCGGCTTTTCCGGCCCGGCCGAGGTCGAGCCCGTCGAGTCGCGATACGGCCCGGGCCGTCGCCCGCTTCTGTGCCGACGCCGACGCCATGACCCACGAGTACGCCAATTTCGACGACGCTTCCGCACCGGCGGCTCGACAGCTCGGCGACCTGCGCCAGATCCTGTCGGTCTACAAGCGGCTGGCGGGCGAGGCACCCTCGGCGGTCCATGGCGACATGGAGACCGGGGCCACTGTGCTGGAGGCGGTCGTGGACGGACGGTCGACCGACACCCAGGCCGGGGATGCAGCCGAGGTCCACCTGCAGGCATGGAAGGATTCGAAGTGCCACTAGCCGACGCGGCTGGTTCGATCGAACGGTTCAGTGGGCGTCGGACGGCGAAGGGGCCAGTTCACCGACGCCTCGTAGGAGTCGAAGGGACACCCTGGGTTACCGTCGGGAGGTGCGGGGAGCCTTGCAGTCGCTGCTGGTGACCGACATCGTCGGATCGACGCGGCTGTGGGCCGAGCACGAGTCGGCCATGGCCAACGACCTGGTGGTTCATGACGAGCTCGTCAGCGCGGCAATCGCTTCGGCGGGCGGTCGGGTGTTCAAGCACACGGGTGACGGTATGATGGCGACCTTCCCGGGCGCGGCCGCCTCGGCGCTGGCCGCGGCCGACATCCAGCGTCGGCTCGGGGCCTGCGAGTGGCAGGTGCCGGGCGGAATACGGGTGCGAGCCGGTCTGCATTCGGGGAGCGTGCACGAGCGCAACGGGGACCTGTTCGGCCCGCCGGTGAACCGCGTGGCCCGATTGCTGTCGAAGTGCCCGCCAGAGGCGGTGCTGGTGTCGGAGGCCACCGCCGCGCTGCTGGTCGACGGGATGCCCGCCGGCCTCAGCTTGTGCGAGTTGGGCCGGGTCGAGCTCAAGGACATGGGTCGCGGCGAGGTGGTGTACTCGCTGGTGGGCGACGGCCTCCTTGCCGTCGACCCGGCCGATGTGATCGTGGCGGACGGGTCGTTTGCCGGACGGTTGCCGTCGATCGACACCGAGTTGGTGGGCCGGTCCGGTGAGATCGCGAGCGTGGTGGACGCGCTCGGAACCCACGGCGTCGTCTCGATCGTCGGTGTGGGCGGCATGGGCAAGTCCCGGCTCGCGCTCGAGGCGGCCGCGGCCTGCGACCGCTCCATCGGGGCGTGGTGGTGCGACTTGGCCGCGGTGTCCATGCCTGAGGACGTGCCGGTCGCGGTTCTCGGCGCGCTGGGCGTCTCTCCGGCGCCCGGGCGAACCGCGGTCGAAACGATCGTCGATGTGCTGGCCAGTCGGTCCACTCTGCTGGTGCTCGACAACTGCGAGCACGTTTTGGAGGTGGCCCGCCACCTGGTCGAAGCCATCCGAGGCGGTACCGGTGACACGCGGGTCCTGGTCACCAGTCGCGAAGCCCTCGGGCTGCGCGGCGAGCAGGTCGTGTCGTTGTCGCCGTTGTCGGGTGGCGACGCCATCGGCCTGTTCTGCGCCCGGGCGCTCGAATCCCGGCCGGATCTCGATCTCGACGAGCCCACCCTGGCCGCCATCGAGGAGATCTGTGTTCGGTTGGACGGCATTCCGCTGGCCATCGAGCTGGCCGCGGCGCGATGTCGGTCGATGGCCCCGGCGGAGATCGCCGTGCGGCTCGATGACCGCTTCCGCTTCCTGCGCGGCGGGCGGGGCGGCGTCGAGCGGCACCGCACCCTGCTGGCCACAGTGGAGTGGTCGTACTCCCAGCTCGACCCGCACGAGCGTTCGCTGTTCGACCGCCTGGCGGTGTTCGCCGACGGTGCGCTCATCGACGCGGTGGCCCAGGTGGGCGACGTGGACGAATACGACGCGCTCGACCTGTTGGATCGTCTTGTCGGCCGTTCGCTGGTCGTGGCGTCGGACACGGAGTTGGGGACCCGCTACCGCCAGCTCGAGACGTTGCGCCAGTACGGCGAGGATCGCCTGGTCGAGGCCGATCTCATCGACGAGGTGCGACAGCGCCAGCTCACCTGGGCCATGTCGCCCTCGATTCCATGCCGGACCGTGCACGGGACGGCCGAGGAGGCCGAGTCCTTCCGTCGCTTCGCCGCAGAGCTCGACAACCTCCGAACCGCCGTGCGCTACGCCGTGACATCGGGACGCCTGGTCGAGGGTTGTGGGGTGATCGCCGGTGTCCTGGACTGGCCGACCCTGCTGCCCGCCTACGAGGTGATCGACTGGATCGACCCGCTCATGATCCCGGCCGATGACTGGGACGAAGGCGTCCTCGGCACGGCCACCGGCCAGGCCTTGACCGCCATCTTCGCCGGACGCCACGACCGGACCCGCCAGCTGATCGCGGCCGTACCGCCGGTGTGGGATGACCACTTCTTGACGCTGAGCAGCCGAGTGTACGAAGCGGTCTGGGTGACCCGGGACTTCGAGCGAGCCGAAGCGCTGATCAACCGAATCGAACCCCAGTCCCCGGCCGAGGAGAGCCTGCTGGCCCAGCTACGCAGCCACAACTTCGCCAGCTGGACCTACCAGGGCCGAGCCGACGACGTCGCCTACCGCGATGCCGCGCTGGCCCACACCGCCACCGCCATCGACGACGCCCGACGGGCTGGTGCCGAGGTCGCCCTGGCGACCAATCTGATGGATCGTGGCTACGTGCTCGACGCCATCGGGGACCTGCACGGCGCCATCGACGCGATGACCGAGTCAGCCCGACTCGCGGCCAGCTTGGGCACGGCCCTCCACAGCGACGCCACCGGCGTCGCTCTCAGCGACCTGCTGAGTCGGCTCACCCTCGACGACAGTTCGAATCTGGCGTCGACCGCGGTCATGGTGCGAGACCAGATGGTGCAGGTCCTGCAGCGAGGCAGTGCCAGCTTCGCCCTCAACGCGCTCGGATCCGCGGTCGAGCGCGTCCTGTGGACGGCCGGCGATCGTCGCACCGCGGCCGTCCTCGGCCACTACGCCCGCCTCGACGCCAGCAACGGGTCGGGCCCTCCCATCGTCGATGAAAGGTTCTTCGATCCCGACGAGGTCGAGACGATCGACGCCGAGGCCGCCGAGCTCGACCTCGACACCGCCGGGGCCCTCGCCCTGGCCGCCCTCGACCAGATCATCGCCAGCGGTTGACACAACCACAGGAGAATGCTCGAAGTGTCCTATCGCCACCGGTTGCCGCTGGATGTGACCGGCTCGGGCCGATGCCATCGGCGCGGCGAGGGCCGCTACGTTGGGCCTCCATGTACTCCCGGGGCCTGATCGCGCGGGTCGCGGTGGGCGCGGCGGCGGCCCTCGGGCTGAGCATGGTCGCCGTCTCCGGCATGGGTTCCACCGCCCGTGAGACCTCGCACTCCGCCGTGTCGCGTCGACCTCGATGCGGACGTCCTCGTCGTCGGTGACTCGCTGGTACGCCAGGTTGCGCCGATCGAGAATCAGCTCCTGCGGCAGGCCGGCTACGTCGCCGACATCGAGGGCCGCGACAGCCAGTATCTCGGGTCGGCCTTCGTGCAGGACCGGATCGATCAAGCTGTGGCCGGGGGCACCAGGATCGTCGTGCTCGAGACCGCGTCGAACGACGCCTACCACGGAGCTGGGACCGCCCCACCGGCTGCTTGGGGTGCCGGACTCAGGCGTTACCAGCAGACCCTGAGCTCGACGCTGGCATCGCTTTCGCACCAGTGCACGGTGCTGGTCGACACCCGCGTCAGCCACACCGCCAGCTGGTACCAGCTCGGACGGATCGGTCCCGGCGTCGACCGCGCCATCGACGACTCGGCCCGTCTCCATCCGGGCGCGGTCGAAGTCGTGGCGTGGTCGCAGCAGTCCGCGTCGCACGGCTCGGACTGGTTCTGGACCGACGGCCTGCATTTCGGCGATCCATCCCGTGCCAACGCCGACTGGCACGCGGCCGGCGCCACCGCCTTCGCCTCTGCGGTGGCCGCGGGGGTCGGTCAGTGCTCGGCTGACCTCCACGCCCGCGGTGTCGCCGGGAGCGGATGACCCCTCCGACTGAGGGTGGCCCGGTGATTTCATCGCCAGGAGCCATAGGTCAACTGGCCTCTCCTCAGCTCGAGCTCGCGAAGCAGCCTCGGAGGAAGTCCATGAGCGGTGGGGTGAGGATCGTGTCGCCGGGGGCGCCGACCTGGGTGGTGAGGTCGATGTGCTCGAGCGCGGTCGCGTCCAGGACTGTGGTCGGGACGCCGGCTCGGTGGAGCGCGTCGATGAACGCGACCTGCGAGTTGACCCGCCAGTCGTCGCCCCTGGTGGCGATGAAGAAGCGCGGGATCCCCTTGCCGGGCCCGACATGGCGAACCGGTGATGCGTCAGCCCAGATCGCGGGATCGACGCCGAAGACGTCTCGATAGCCGGCCTGCACCTCGGGCGGCGACGCCGTGGCGCCGGCCGTGATGTCGTAGCCCTCACCATCGAGGGCGCCCACGCACCTGATGGCCGTGAGCGTCTCACCGCTTCGGGCCAGGTAGCGGTCGTCCGACGCGATGGCCGCGACGATCCCGCCGCCCGCGCTGTGACCCAGGACGGCAACGAGATCGGGATGGCCGCCAAGCTCTCGCGAGTGATGGATGACCCATCCGAGGGCATCGGCAACGTCGTCATCGTGGACCGGATAGCGGGGTGCCGACTCCGGCAGCGCCCGATCGGTGAGTCGATAGTTCACGCTGACGAACAGGTAGCCCGCATCGTTGAACAGCCGCACCTTGTCGGTCATGTACTCGGCTTTGTCCCCGCTGGTCCAGCCGCCCCCGTGGACCCAAACGACTACGGGACGATCCTGGCAGCCGTCTTTGCCGGGAGGTGGGGCGTACACGTCGAGGCTGGTCAGGTTCGGATCGACACCGGAGTGCGAGGCGTAGGCAAAGGTTCGCTTCGAGCCGCACGGTACGAGCGACGCGACCGCCGTGGTGGGGACGCCCGACCTGCCGGCACTTGGCGACTGGCTACGACTGGCACAACTCGCCGGGAGTAGGAGTGCCGCCGCCATGAACACACCGACCGTCGGCCGGAACGCGACGCGTCTCACGCGACCTGCCCACGACGAGGCGGGAGCGAAGACGGGCTCCTCGCGATGAGCAGCTCGGTGAGCTCGTAGGCGTTGTCTGGTGGCACCGCTGACGCTCCCCTGGATGGCCGACGGCGAGTACCGAACTTAGCCTCGCGGTGGGTCCGCTCCATCTCGATGGTCGACCTATGCTCGCCCGTGACCTGGCAAGCGCGGCGGGGAGCGAACCCGCGAGGAGGGTCTCGTGAGCGCCGACGCACCCGCAACCGACAGCACGGTCTGGTACGCGCTCGCCAGCGAGGTCGCAGCCGGCCAACTCGGCGTGGACCCGGAGCGGGGTTTGGCCGCGGTGGACGTCGATCAGCGCCTCGCCGCCTACGGCCCGAACGCGCTGGCCACTGAGCCGCCCCCGAGCGTGTGGGTGGTGGCCCGAAGCCAGTTGGTCAACCCGATGAACATCATGTTGATCATCGTGGCGGTGGCCAGCTTCGCCATCGGCCAGATCGCCACCGGCATCGTGGTCGCGGCACTGGTGACGTTCAACGTGGTCATGGGCTCGAACCAGGAGCTCAAGGCCCGGGCCAGCGTGGACGCCCTGGCCCAGTTGCAGGTCCCTCACGCCCGCGTCCGGCGCGACGGCCAGGTGCAGGAGGTCGCGTCCACTGGGCTGGTGCCGGGCGACATCGTGTTGGTCGAGGCGGGCGATCTGGTCCCGGCCGACGCCCGCTTGCTGACCTCGGCTTCGCTCGAGGTCCAGGAGGCCGCCCTCACGGGCGAGAGCGCCCCGGTCCCCAAGGACCCCGGAGCCCTCGACGGCGGCGAGGTCGCTCTGGGCGACCGCACCAATCTGGTGTTCCAGAACACACAGGTGACCCGCGGGTCGGCCACCGCGGTGGTCACCGCCACCGGACAGGCCACCCAGATGGGTCGCATCGCCGACATGGTGACTGCGACGCACCGCAGCCGGTCTCCCCTGCAATGTGAGCTGGACGGCATGACCAAGGTGTTCGGGCTGCTGGCCTGGTCGGCGGTGGCCATCATCGCCATCGTCGGCTTCGCCCGGGGCCAGGACACCGACACACTGCTCCTGTTGTGCATCTCGACGGCCATCGCCTCCATCCCCACCGGGCTGCCGACCTTCGTGCAGACCATGCTCTCGTCGGGCGCACAGCGGCTGGCCGAGTCCAAGGCGGTGGTGAAATCGCTCACCGATGTCGAGACCCTGGGTGGGACCACGGTCATCAACAGCGACAAGACCGGCACGTTGACCATGAACGCCATGACGGCCACGCGGCTGTTCGCCGGCGGAACCTGGTACCGCATCGAGGGCGGCGGGTACCAGAAGACCGGCGCCATCCTGGGCCCGGCCGGCGCCGAGCTCCCCGACTTCCACAACCTGTCCCTCGGCCTGACCTTGTGCACCGACGCCACGGTCGGCGACGACGGTTCGGTCATCGGAGACCCCACCGAAGCCGCGTTCGTGGTGTTGGCCGCCAAAGCCGGCGTCGACGCCGAGGAGACCCGCCGCCAGCTCCCCCGGCGGGCCGAGGTGCCCTTCGACAGCGACTACAAGTTCATGTCCACCTTCCACGACCGCCCCGACTGGCTGAGCGGTCCTCTGCCCGCTGAGCCGCACTTCTCCTGCGTGAAGGGCGCTCCTGACGTGGTCATCGAGCGTTGCGACCGCGCCCTGTGGCATGGGCAGATCGTGTCTGTCGGCGACGGCGCGACGAGATCCTGGCCGCCAACCAGGAGCTGTCCGAGAAGGGCCTGCGGGTCCTGGCGTTCGCGACGCGAGGCCTCGACGACGGGGCCATGGACGCGGCCGTCGCCGACCCGATGGCGGCCGTGACAAATCTGATCTTCGTGGCCCTGGTGGGCATCATCGACCCGTTGCGAGCGGAGGCCACCGATGCCGTCCACGCCGCCTTGGCCGCCGGCATCGACGTGCGGATGATCACCGGCGATCACACCATCACCGCCCGCGCCATCGCCGACCAGCTGGGTCTTGGACCCGGGGTCATCACCGGCACCGAGCTGGGCGCCCTGTCCGACGAGCAGCTACTGGCTCGGCTCCCGCAGCTGCACGTCTTCGGTCGGGTGGCGCCCGAGGACAAGCTGCGCCTCGCTCGGCTCATGCAGGAGTCCGGCGACATCGTGGCCATGACCGGCGACGCCGTCAACGATGCCGCCGCCCTCAAGCAGGCCGACATCGGCGTGGCCATGGGCAGTGGCTCCGAGGTCTCCAAGCAGGCGGCCAAGATCGTGCTCACCGACGACAACTTCGCCACGCTGGTCCACGCCGTCGACCTGGGCCGTGACATCTACCGACGGATCTCGTCCTACATCAAGCTCCAGCTCACGATCCTCTCCTCGGTGCTGCAGCTGATGCTGCTGGCCACCATCTTCAACATCAACGGCGGCGTGGCGCTGTTCCCCATGCAGCTGCTGTTCTGCAAGTTCTTCGTGGTGGTCACCGTCGTCATCGGGTTCATCGCCGACGTCCCCGACCCGGGCGTCATGCAGCTCCCTCCCCGACGTCCGGGTACTCGCATCGTCAACGGGCCCCAGATCGTCCGCTGGGCCCTCAGCGGCTTCATCGTGGCCGTCACCGCCCTCGCCCTGCTGGAGTGGGGACCGGACAAGCCCTCCACGACCCACGCCTCGGTGTCCATGACCATGGCCTTCGCCGTCATCTCCCTCGCCGCCGTGAACCTCGGCGTGGTCATGCGCCGCGAACGCCAAGCGCCCTGGTCCTCACCCGTGTTCCCGTACTTCGGATGGCTCATCCTGGGCTGGACCCTCACCTGGGCCGCGGTCGAACTGAACATGCTGCAACGACTCCTCGACACCCAGTCACTCACCGGAGGCCAGTGGCTCACAGTCCTCGGGCTCTCACTCATCGCCCCGGCCCTACTCGGCATCGACAAGGCGATCTACCTCGCCCGACTCCACCGCAGCGATCCCCTCGTACCCGCGAGCCCGACCCCAGAAAGCGCCTGAACATGGCCAAGCACCGCTCCAGCCACCCCGACGACGCCAGCCGGACGAAGCTGTCGCGCAAGACCTACGAGCACGAGCTCGGACGGCTGCAGATCGAACTGGTCCATCTCCAGCGATGGGTGCAGGCAACCAACGCCAAGGTGTGCATCGTCTTCGAGGGCCGCGACACCGCCGGCAAGGGCGGAGTGATCAAGCGCATCACTGAACGGGTCAGTCCCCGGGTCTTCCGGGTCGTCGCCCTCCCCGCGCCCAGCGACCGCGAGAAGAGCCAGATGTACCTCCAGCGCTACGTCCCGCACTTCCCGGCCGGGGGCGAGGTCGTCATCTTCGACCGCAGCTGGTACAACCGCGCCGGCGTCGAACGCGTCATGGGGTTCTGCACCGAGGACGAGAGCCAACGGTTCCTGCACCTCGTGCCGGCCGTCGAGCACGCCATGCTCGACTCCGGGATCATCCTGCTCAAGTACTGGCTGGAGGTGTCGGCCGACGAGCAGACTCGCCGGCTCGAGGCGCGCATCGACGATGGCCGCAAGACCTGGAAGCTGTCGGACATGGACCTCAAGTCGTATGCCCGCTGGTACGACTACTCCCGCGCCCGCGACGACATGCTGGCGATCACCGACACCACCCGGGCGCCGTGGTACGTGGCCGATTCCAACGACAAGCGCCGGGCCCGGCTCAACATCATCGCCCATCTCCTCGACCAGGTGCCTTACCAGCGCGTCTCGCGACCCGAGGTCGAACTGCCGAAGCGCCAGCCAAGCGGCAACTACCGTGAACCGGACTACCCATGGCGCATGGTCCCCGACCGGTACTAGCCGTGCCTCGGGGGAGCTTGGGGCTGGATTCGTACAGGTACGTCTGCGCGGTGTTCCGCTGACCTCGGGAGAGGTGCCTTGGGGTTGAACGCGACCTCCGAGGCGTTTCGTGCGGATCGGCCACCGTCTCGGCGAGCGCTGGCCGTTTCCGGTGTAGTCGTGGCGGCGAGCCTGGCGCTGTTCTTGCTCATCGCCCAGGACGTGCTCGATGGCGGCGGTCTGATCTCCCACGACGAGGCGACCCTGGACTGGTTCGTCGAGCACCGGTCCGATGCGCTCATCACCGCCGCTCGATGGGTGAGCACGGTGGGGGGCTTCGCCTCGCTCTGCCTGGTCGGACTTGCCACCGGCTTGTGGCTCTGGCGTCGCCACGCGAAGCCGTTCCTGGCCGCAGCTCCCCTGTTGGCACTGCTGCTCGGCGGCCTCGCCTCGTCGTTGACCAAGTTGGCCTTCGGCCGGGGCCGCCCACCGATCACGCTCCATGCCATGACTGTGGGATCAGCGTCGTTCCCCTCTGGGCACGCCACCGGCGCCGCCGCGCTCTTCATCGCGTCTGCACTCACGCTCGCACTCGTCGTGGCGCGACGGCCGCGGACCAAGCTGCTCCTGATCGCCACTGGCGCAGCGCTGGCCGGGCTCGTCGGAGTCAGCCGCCTCGTGCTGGCGGTGCACTGGCTCTCGGATGTGGTGGCCGGTTGGGCACTCGGCACCGCCGTAGCCATCACCGTCGTGATGGTCGCCTGGTTCTGGACCACCAAGCACCAAGGCCGAGGGGCGTACGCTGCTGGCATGAGTGACGGCCCAACGGCGACCAACACGTGCGGCCGATGCGGATCATCGTTCGACGGCCCCACCACCGTGGGTCTCGACGATGGGGAGTGCCCGCAGTGCGGCTACCCCCACTCGTCGCCCTTCGACCCGCATGCCGCCCCGTTCCCGCGTGCAGCCCAGCCCCGAACTACTGCATCTCCAGCACCTCACGCCCCAACCGCCGTTGGCCCCTGGTGCGATGGTCGCGATGGGGCCGTACATGCCACTGCCGGCGGAGGCTTCCTCTCCAGCCCGATGGGCCGAGGATCCGACCGGGAAGAACCAGTGGCGGTGGTGGAGCGGCTCGGCCTGGACCGACCAGGTCGCCAACAACGGGGTCACCACCACCGATCCCATGCCGTGAGCGTCAGCGGCGCGACTGCCCTCGCGCCGCCACCGAGGAGGCGCGCCGCTCCGGGTGAGCGAACAGGAGGTGTCAGCCCCGTGCCCGGCCGAGGATGGCAAACAGACGCAGCAAAGTGATGTAGAGCCAGATCAGGGTGACGGTGAGCCCGAAGGCCCCGTACCACTCCATCCACTTCGGCGCTCCGGCGTCGGTCATGGTCTCGATCGTCCAGAAATCCAACGTGAACGACAACGCCGCCAGCACGATGCTGATCAAGCTCACGACCACCGCGACCGAACCCCAGGCGGCCGAGAAACGGAACGACACACTGAAGATCGACAGGATCCAGATCACCAGGTAGAGCAGGCACAGCCCGAGGATGCCGGCGGAGACACCGAAGGCCATCTTTGCGGTCGGACGCACGATTCGAGTGGCGTAGAGCACGAGCGCAGCCAGGAAGACACACACGGTGCCGAGCACCGCCGCGGCGACCGCGCCCTCGGTCTGAGCGTCGAACGCAGCCGAGACCGCCCCAAGCACGTATCCCTCGCACAACGCATAACCGGCACCGAACAGCGCGGCGCGGCGAGGGTTGACCGAAGCGGCGATCCCGAGACCCAACGCGGCCAGGCTGGCCAGCCACAGTCCGCCGGGAAGCACGACCGTCGTCGACCCGTAGCCAGAGGGCACCGACCCCGGCACGGTCTGGATCGCTGAGCTCCATCCCCACACCCCGGCCGCGACCACCAGCACCAACAGCGCCAGGGTCTTGACCGCGGTGCCCCCCACCGACATCGTGCGCTCACCGCTCTGCACCGTCGCTTCGCCACGGACCCGATCCGAGAACGCAGGGTTGCCGGTGGCGATCGCCGACGTCATCGCAGCACGCTACCCGCAGCGGAGCTGGAGAGACGGCGCACCGTGCCCCACGGCAGCGGTGCCCCGCTCACGTCATCCCGACTGGGTGGCGACCTTGTCCAGGAAGGGGATGAGGCGGTCGAAGAAGGCGTTGTCGGGTAGGCGCCGGCCGGGTCGTTGTGCGAGTAGGTGCTCTGGTAGTTGGCCAGCGTCAGATTGGCCGCGGGGATGCCCGATTGCTGGGCCAAGGTCCTGGGCGTCGGCCGGCACGGCCGGCCCGCCGAGCTGGGCGCCGAAGGCGTAGATGAGCAGGTCCTTGGGGAGTTGGTGGCCCATGGTGGCGTTGACGCCGAGCACGGCCTGAGCCGGGTTGGCGTTGCCGTTGTCCACTGCGGCGGTGTCGTCGGTCAGGCGCTGGGGGAAGTACCACTCGGTGCCGTCGGCGCTCTGGATGCCCGCTCCCGAGAACATGGTGGCGAAGCGGTCGATAGGCGTGAGCGCACCCGTGCCGTCCCAGCCGTGGACCGGGCCGTTCGGATCGAGGCCCTTACCCAGGTGGGCCTGGGCCGCGGCCAGGTTCGGCGGCGAGGTGGCGGCGTTGAGGGCGTAGCCGTACTGACCCACGTTGGTGACCGGCACCGGGGGAACGATGCTCGGCGGCAGCAGCCCTGACGCTCTGCCCCAGCGACGGCGCGTTCGGGTCAGCCAGTGCCGCGGACGCGCCGGTGGCCTCGAAGACCCCGGCGTAGGGCGCGGCGATCCCGCCGAAGGCGAGCCAGGGGCTGGCGCGTCGGCGCGTCGAGCGTCTGCAGCGTCTGGGTCGCGGCCTGGGCGCTCACCGGCGTGCGTGCCGCTGCCGCCGTCGATGTAGACCAGCCCGGCCAGATCGTCGGCGCCGGCGTGGCCGTCGAAGTCCCAGGTGGCATAGGCGGTGACCACCGATCCGCCGAGCGAGTGGCCGCCGAGCACGACCTTGCCGCCCAGCTTCTTGGCCGCGCCGATCACCACGTGCAGGTCCTGGACGGCGACGTTCATGCCCCACTGCTTGGCGAACGCGACTGTCGAGTCCGCGATCGGCTGATAGTGGGGGGTGACGCTCTTGTCCTTGAGGTAGCCGAGGTAGTAGTCGTACAGCTGCGTGCTGGTGACCTTGTGCTGCTTGAACAGGTTCAGCTCGGACTGGTCCTCGAGGAGGTTCTCGCGCCGCTCGACCGACCAGACCTGCCAGCCGGTGGACTTCGACACGATCCACTGGGCCAGCGGGACGAAGTAGGTCGCCCCGGCCGAGGTGCCGGGCTCGAGCACCAGCACGTTCTTGGCGTCGCTGGGGCCCGACCTTGATGATGCCGACCTGGTTGTACTTCGAAGGGGTGGCCGGAGCGGCGAAGCTCTACATCCAGGTGACCCGCAACGACGCGGCCGCCGGGCTCGTCGCGTTGGCCGACGACGTGACCGACGAGCTCGTCGCTGAACTCGAGCCGGACGAGCAGCTGGCCAGCACCAAGGCCACCCCCGCGGAGGCGACCCCCAGCAACCAGGTTCGTCTCCCCACGATCGAACGCCTCATCGACAACGGTCCCCTAGCGAACATGGTTCACCACGTTACGGCCAGCCCGGGCGCGCCGCGGAACGAGAGTGACGACCCCGGGTAGGCACCCCACCCCCAGTGAGAACTCTCAATAGTATGTGCTATGGTCACACCCCTGCGTCGGGGGCTGCCCTTGGGCGCGTCCCATGTCGGTATCCAGCTGCCTTAGGGGAGGCCAGCGTGAGTTTCAAGCCCATGATGAAGTTGGGTGTGGCGCTGATGGTGGTCACGGTGCTTCTGAGCGTGTGCAGCTCGTCGAAGACGAACTCGACTTCGTCAGGCACTTCCGGCTCGACGCCTTCGGGCATCAGTGGAGGCGGTGGCGGTACGGCACGCGGGTTCAACGGCTCGACCATCGAGGTGGCTGGCCTGGGCACGGCGTCGCTGTTCGCCGGTGCTGCCGACGGCGCCCAAGCGCGGTTCAAACAGGCGAACGACACCAACGAGCTCCCTGGCATCAAGATCAAGTTCGTCGAGTTCGCCGATGACAGCGGCGATCCGGCGTCGGCCCTGAGCGCGGCTCGGCGGCTGGTGACCCAGGATCAGGTCTTCGCCATCGTCCCCGACATCAGCCAGTTCAACCCCGGTCCGTACCTGACGGCCCAGAAGATGCCGTTCGTGGGCTGGGGCATCGACAACGCCTACTGCAGCGCCACGCCCACCACCAAGCTGTGGGGCTTCGGCTACAGCGGCTGCCTGACCTCGTCGGTTGCGCCTCGGGCATCCGATTCGCTCGGCCCGCTCTACGACTACGTGAAGTCCAAGACCGGCGACTCCAGCCCCACCATCGCCATCGCCTCGGCCGACACCGAGTCCGGGAAGAGCGCGGCGAAGTACAACGCGTCCTCGGCGGAAGGGACGGGCTTCACCGTCGTCTACGCCAAGGGCACGATCCCGACCACCACCACGGACTACTCGCCGTACGTGGCGCAACTCATGAGCTCGAACCACGGCCAGCAGCCGACCGTCATCGACTGCCTCCTCACCTCGCAGTGCGTCCAGCTCTGGCAGTCGTTGAAGGCCGTCGGCTTCAAGGGCACGTACTTCCAGCCACTCGGCCCCACCGACGCCGTGGCCAAGACCTTGGCCGGCACGGTGACCGAAACGTTCTGGAACCTCTCGCCCAACCAGGGCCTGACCCAGATGATGGCCGACTTCAACGCCTACAAGCCCGGGATGCAGCCCCTCGCCTACTCAACCGTACCCGGCTACCTCGCGGCCGACATGTTCATCCAGGCGGTGAAGAAGCTCGGCAAGAACGTGACGCCATCAGCCCTCCAGCAAGCCCTGGCCACTCAGACCTGGGAGATCCCGAACTTCGTGGGCCCGACGAAGTACCCGGCCTCGACCGTCATGTCGACACCCGCCTGCCTGGGTCTGCTCCAGGACAACGCGGACGGCTCCGGCTACACCCCGCTGTCGCCGTATGCCTGTAGCTACAGGACCTACAAGCTCGATCCGCACTTCCAAGGCTGAGAGATCCGTGACCGACGCCGTACTCGAGCTCGACGAAATCGTCGTGCAGTTCGGCACGCTGCAAGCCCTCGACCACGTTTCACTGGCAGTGCCGTCCGGCCAGATCTGCGGACTCATCGGCAGCAACGGCGCAGGCAAGACCACGCTGTTCGACGTCGTGTCAGGGGTCCGCAAGCCTGACCGCGGGAGCGTGCGCCTCGCCGGCCGCGACATCACGTCGCTGCGACCGTCGAGCCGGGCCCGGTTGGGCGTCCGTCGCACCTTTCAGCGGGTCCAGCCCTTTGGGTGGCTCACCGTCGAGGACAGCGTCGTGGTGGGGAGCGAGTGGCGCGGGGGCGGCGGGGGGTTCCTGGGCGATCTGGTGGCCTTGCCCACTCGGCGCACGCGCGCCCGAGCCCGACGCGAGCGGGCTCGAGCCGCGTTGGCGCGTTGCGATCTGGGGGCCGTTGCCGGTGAGATGGCCGGCTCGCTTCCGATCGGGATCTCCCGGATGGTCGAGTTCGCCCGAGCCACGGTGGAGGAGCCG
Source organism: uncultured Microthrixaceae bacterium (assembly GCA_963740985.1). Classification (GTDB taxonomy): domain Bacteria; phylum Actinomycetota; class Acidimicrobiia; order Acidimicrobiales; family Acidimicrobilacustridaceae; genus UBA4742. The sequence goes on along the minus strand of CAVUGJ010000002.1, from coordinate 3,712,775 downwards.
ACCGTGCTCCTGCTCGATGAGCCGGCCTCTGGGCTCGACCGGGCCGAATCCGATCTTCTCGGCCAACGGATCCAGGAGGTTCGGGCTGAGACCGGGTGTGCGGTGGTCATCGTCGAGCACGACGCCCGGTTCATCATGGCGCACTGCGATCGGGTGGTTGTGCTCGCGCTGGGCGCGGTCCTGGCCGACGGCACCCCGAGCGAGATCCAGTCCAACCATGCGGTGCGGGCGGCCTATCTGGGCGACAACGCGCTGGACATGACCGGCGGCTGATGGACAAGCTCATCAACCTCATGCTGGTCGGCGCCGTGACCGGCGCCATCTACTCGGTGATGGCTTCGGGGCTGGTCCTCACCTACTCGACGTCCGGCATCTTCAACTTCGCCCATGGCGCTGTCGCCTTCGTCGTGGCCTACCTCTACTACCAGCTGCACACCGGGTTGGGCATCCCCATCCTCCCGGCCTTCGTCGCGTCGGCCTTGGTGTTCGGTCCGCTCCTCGGGTTGCTGCTGGACCGGATCCTCTTACGGCGCCTGGCCCGAGCGCCTGTCTACGCGAAAGTGGTCGGGACGATCGGGCTGCTGGTGGCGCTCCCCAACTTGGCGCAGTGGCTCTTCGTCACGGTCGGCAACACGGTGTTCCACCTCGGGCTGGCCGGCAACACCGCCACCGACCAGGGACTCGAGGTCCCGGGGATCGGACCGAACCCCGCCTACGAGTACAACCCGCTGCACGGCGTGGCCATCAACTCCGACCAGCTGGCGGTGTTCATCGTGGCTGCCCTGGCCGCGATCGGGCTCTGGGTCGTCCTGCGCAAGACCCGGCTCGGTCTCGAGATGCGAGCCGTCGTCGACCGCGAGACCCTGGCCGGGCTCCGCGGCGTGAACGCGGGACGTACGTCATCGGCCGCATGGGTCCTGACCATGCTGCTGGCCGGGATAGGTGGGGTCCTGATCGCCCCCCTGTTCAGCCTCGACCCGAACACGTTCACCCTCGTCGTCCTCGGGGCGCTGGCCGCAGTCGTGCTCGGTGGTCTTCAGTCGCTGCCGATCGCCTTCATCGGCGGTCTGGCACTGGGCATCATCCAGAACCTCGTCGCCGGCTACAGCAACGACCTTCCGGGCTTCCTGGCCAACCTCACCGGCCTCAAGTCCGCGGTGCCCTATCTGCTGGTCATCGTGCTCGGCCTGGTAGTGGGCCGAGACCGCAGCCGAGGGGCCGGCTCGGTCGCGGAGAGCGCGCCACCCGAAGACCATCGACGAGGGCTACCGGCCTGGCGCCGCCGCCTGCCGTGGGCCTTGGCCATCGCCGCTCTCGTCACCTATTCCATGCAGTGGCTGCCGATCTCGTTCCTGCGGGCCAGCACCTATGACCAGACCGTCATCGCCCAGAGCCTGGCCACAGCCATCATCTTGTTGTCCTTCGTGGTGGTCACGGGCATGGGCGGAATGGTCAGCCTGGCCCAGGCCACCTTCGTGACCGCCGGCGGCTTCGCTGCCGGCTGGGTCCTCGGACACAACTGGGGGATCGACATCCCGCTCATCGCCAGCCACGGACAGCTGAACTTCGCGCTGGCAACCCTCATCGCCGTGGTCGTGGCCGCTACGCTGGGTGCGCTGATCGCCTGGCCAGCCACCCGCCTGGGGGCCGTGTACCTAGCCATCTGGTCGCTGGCGGCGGCGTTCTTCTTCTCGCTCGTGCCCTTCGCCTACCAGGCCATCGGTCACGGCAGCGACGGATGGACGATCCGCTCGCCCACGCTCAGCTGGCCGGGCCTCAGCGTCGTCCATCGCATCCTGACCACCAACCGCGGACCGTTCGACTTCAGCCAGCTGCCGGATCAGATCCTGCTGTTCCTGGCCGTGTTCGGCGTGGTCACCGCCATCATCCGCTCCCTGATGGGATCCGCCACGGGTCGTTCGATGCTCGCGGTGCGCAGCTCGGAGGTGGCGGCTGAAGCCAGCGCCATCCGAGCCAATCGGACGAAGATCCTCATCTTCGCCCTGGCCGCGGGCATCGCCGGCCTCGGCGGGGTCATGCTCAGCCTGTTCTCCTTCTCGGTCAGCAACAGCACGGCGCCACCGATCATCGGGTTGGTGTGGCTGGCTCTTGCCGTCGTCTTCGGTGTGCGCCGGCCCGGCGGAGCGCTCCTTGCCGGGTTCTCGGCCGTGGCCGGTGCGGCCATCCTCCAAGGCATCGGCTCGCTGCTGCCGGGAGGCGTGACCAAGGAGCTCATCGGGTCCTCGTTCTTCCTGCCCATCCTCTCGGGCATGGGAGCCATCGTCCTGGCCCAACAGCCCGATGGCATCCTGGCGGTGGCCGGCTGGCGAAACCGGGACCGGATGCGTGCCCGGATGCAACGGGACGTGGACGACGCGGAGGCGGCCGTGCACGCAGGCACGATCCCCGACCACGAGCGGATCCACGTCCATGAACCGGCCCAGGTGCCCGAGGTTCAGGGCTCGGCTCTGGCTCTCGTCGGGATCGTCGCCGGTTACAACGAGGTCGAGGTCGTCCATGGCGTCGATCTGACGCTGCAGCCGGGTCAGCTCGTGTCCCTCCTGGGGGCGAACGGGGCCGGCAAGACCACCCTGTGCGCCGTCGCGGCCGGATTGGTCGAACCGACTCACGGCCGGGTGCTGCTCGCCGGCCACGACGTCACCACTTGGCCGACGTTCCGCCGAGCCAGGAGTGGCGTCCTGCTGGTGCCTGAAGCCCGGGGCATCTTCCCGGGACTGACGGTGGACGAGAACCTGGCCGTCTTCCTACGTGAGTCCGAGGATCGCGAGCTCGCCTACGAGCGACTGCCGACGCTGGCCTCCCGCCGAAGCGAAGAGGCCGGCAACCTCTCGGGCGGCGAGCAGCAGATGCTCAGCCTCGCCCCCGCGCTCGTCCGTCCCCCTGACATCCTGATCGCCGACGAGCCGACACTCGGCCTCGCGCCGATGATGGCCGAAGAGATGATGCGTGCCGTGCTCGCCGTCCGGGACCAGGGATCGGCCGTCCTGCTGGTGGAGGAGCACGCTCACAACGCCCTTCTGGTGGCGGATGTGCTGGCCATCATGGAGCTCGGGCAGATGCGCTGGATTGGTCCTCGTTCAGCCGTCGACCTGGACCTGCTCGGGGCTGCCTATCTCGGCGGGAACGCCGACCCGTCCAACGTCTCGCATGCGACCTAGGTTGGCCAGGCTCAGCTCAGACGTGCAGGGAACTGCCCAGGTTGGCGGCCCGGTCCGGGAGGCCCGGCGAACGCTTGCGCGATATCGAGCCACTCGTCGGCGATGGGGCCCGCCGCGACCAGTCCGGTGTCGTCCCGATGCCGCCGCTGGGTCACGACCAGGCAGAAGTCGAGCAGGGAACCGGTCACGGCGTTCTCCGCGGCATCGGATCCGAGGACCAGGGACCCACCAGTGCCGCTGAGCTCGACGCGCACCGGCTCGTCGGGCACCGGGCGCTGGTTGGCTCGGAAGCTGTTCGGGATGGCACGCCATCCGATGAACGCCACATGAGTCAGTCGAGGACTTGGTAGGCGGAGGTGTCCCAGTGCATCGGCCACGTCCTGGCCGTGCGCCCAGGTCTCCATGATCCGGGCGGTGATGCACGAGGCCAGAGACATGTCCGGCCCGTACCAGGGCAGGCGGACGGTGGGATCCGCCACCGCGGCGCCGGAGATCAACGCCGAACCCGACCGGTTCAACCAGTCGCGGACCTCGGGGCCAGGTCGGTCGCGGTTCATCACCACCACCTTGGCCACGAACGCGTCGATGTCGCGCAGGACGCTCTGGCCATGGTCACGGAATGCGTCCGGGTCTTCGATCGATTGACGAGCCGCGTCGTCGAACCAGGCCAGGTGGGTGAACTGGTCGGTGATGGTCCAGCCTTCCGCCGGTGTGGGCGTCTTCCACTCGTCGCCGGAGAGCGAGGCGACCATGCCATCGAGCACCTGGCGTTCGGCCCGCAGGTCCTGGCACAGCGAGGTCACGTTCGGGGCGGTGACGGGGTCAGGCATCGTCGGACTCCCCTGGCGTAGCGATCACCGCGAGCAGCTGGCCGGACTCGACCTGGTCGCCCACCGAGACCAGCACCTCCGCCACCCGGCCTTCTTCTCCGCCCGCGATCGGGTGCTCCATCTTCATGGCTTCGAGGACGACCAGGACCTGTCCGGCCGCGACCTGGTCGCCGACTTCGCAGGCAACGCGGGTGACCGATCCCGGCAGGGGTGCCAGCATCGAGCCAGGCGCCATGGTGGCTGTCGGCTCTGGAAGCCGCTCCACCGCCTCCAGGCGCTGTTCGCCCGTCGGCCCATTGACCATCGTCACCGGGCCGAACCGGTCGACGAGGTAGCGACGACGGATGCCGGCCGCGCTGAGATCGACCAGTCCCGGTGTGGCCTCCCAGAGCCGCACGTCAGGTACGGCTTCGCCGTCGACGGCGAAGGTCGCGCCGTGCCGACCGAACGTGTAGGTCACCTCGACCGTCCGGTCGCCGATCGTGAACCTCGTCCGCTCAGGTCCCGCGGCGACATTGCGCCAACCCCAGGGGATGGTGGCCTGGACCGTGGCCGCGGCCCGTCGGTCGGCGACCGCCGCCACCGCGGCGGCGACCGCGGTGAGGGGATCGAACGCCTCGGCGGCCAGCGCAACCGGGTCGTGACGATCGAAGAACCCGGTGTCGATGGCCCCGGCTCGGAACTCGGGGTGACGCAGCACCGACTCGAGGAGCTTGCGGTTGGTCGCCACGCCGTGGATGCGGGCGCGATGGAGTGCGTCGGTCAGGCGGTCGATGGCCTGGTCGCGGGTCTCACCCTGGGCGATGACCTTGGCCAGCATGGCGTCGTAGAAGGTGGAGACGGTCGAGCCGGCGACGTAGCCGGCGTCGACGCGCACCCCGTCGGCGTCAGGGATGTCAAACCGGTGGATGCGTCCGCTGGCCGGCGCGAATCCGGCGCTTACGTTCTCGGCGTACAGCCGGGCTTCGACCGCCCATCCGTTCAGGGTCGGCTCGACGTCGAGGGCTTCGCCGCGAGCCACCCGGAGCTGGAGCTCCACCAGGTCGAGGCCGGTGACGAGTTCGGTGACCGGGTGTTCGACCTGGAGACGGGTGTTCACCTCCAGGAAGGAGAAGTGGCCGTTGGGGTCGAGCACGAACTCGACGGTGCCGGCGCCCACATAGTCGAGCGCTCGGCCGGCGGCGATGGCGGCGGCGCACAGGCGTTTGCGCAGATCGTGATCGACCGCCGGGGATGGCGCCTCTTCGATGATCTTCTGATAGCGCCGCTGGATCGAGCATTCCCGTTCGTAGAGATGGATGACGTTGCCGTGGGTGTCGCCGAAGATCTGGACTTCGATGTGGCGAGGGTTGTCCACGTAGTGCTCGAGAAAGACCGTTCCATCACCGAACGCGGACGCCGCCTCGCGGCGCGCCGAGGCCAGCGCCTCGTCGAACTCGGTGGGGTCGCGGGCGATCCGCATCCCTCGCCCACCACCACCGAAGGCGGCCTTCACGAGCAGCGGGAACCCCTCATCCGACAGCACGGGGACGCCGGCTTCGGCCATCAACTCCTTGGCTGCGATCTTCGAACCCATGGCCTCGATCGCCTCGGGCGACGGACCGACGAACGTGACCCCGGCGCGCTGGCAGGCTCGGGCGAACCCGGCGTTCTCGGACAGGAAGCCGTAGCCGGGATGGACGGCGTCGGCTCCCGTGGTGAGGACCGCCGCCATGATCTTGGCCACGTCGAGGTAGCTGTCCGCGGGGGTGGAGCCTCCCAGGGCGACGGCTTCGTCGGTGTCGGCGACATGGGGTGCGTGCTCGTCGGGCTCGGAGTAGACCGACACCGTGGCGATGCCCATGGCTCGGGCCGTGCGCGCCACCCGCCGAGCGATCTCGCCCCGATTGGCGATCAGCAGCTTCCTCACATTCGGAAGACGCCGAAGCCGCGGCGACCCTCGATCACGTTGCTGTGGATGGCGGACAAGGCAATACCCAGGACGGTGCGTGTGTCGCGAGGGTCGATGATCCCGTCGTCGTAGATCCTGCCGGTCATGAACATGGCCCGCGACTCGCGTTCGATCTGGTCTTCGGTCTGGTGTCGGCGCTTCTCGTCGGCGCCCTCGTCGAACGGGCGGCCCGACGCCTCCGCCGCCTGCCTGGCCACGATCGACAGCACGCCGGCGAGCTGCTGGGGACCCATGACGGCCACTCGGGCGTTGGGCCACATGAACAAGAAGCGCGGGTCGTAGGCCCGGCCGCACATGCCGTAGTTCCCGGCCCCGTAGGAGGCGCCCATGATCAGGGTGATGTGGGGGACGGCGCTGTTGGCCACCGCGTTGATCATCTTGGCGCCGTCCTTGATGATCCCGGCCTGCTCGTACTCGGTGCCGACCATGTAGCCGGTCACGTTCTGCAGGAAGATCAGCGGCGTGTCGGTCTGGTTGGCCAGCAGGATGAACTCGGTGGCCTTCCGCGACTCGTCCATGAACAACACGCCCTGTGCGTTGGCGAGGATCCCGACCGGGTAGCCGTGGACCTGGGCCCAGCCGGTGACCAACGACCGGCCGTACTGGGGCTTGTACTCGTCGAACCGGGAGCCGTCGACCACCCGGGCGATCACGTCGCGCGGATCGAACGGCTGGCGAAGATCCACCGACGCGATCCCGAGCAGGTCCTCCGAGTCATATCTCGGCTCCTGCACCCCCGCGGGCGCCTGACCCAGCTTGTGCCAGTTCAGGTCGGCGACGATCTGACGACCGATCCGGATGCAGTCCTGTTCGTCGCGGGCAAAGTAGTCGGCCAGCCCCGACACCCTGGCGTGCATGGCGGCCCCGCCCAGGGATTCGTCGTCGGCTTCCTCGCCCGTGGCCATCTTCACCAGAGGCGGGCCGCCCAGGAACACCTTGGCCCGCCCGTCGACCATCACCGTGTAGTCGCACATGCCGGGTACGTATGCGCCGCCGGCGGTCGAGTTGCCGAAGACCAGCGCCACGGTCGGGATCCCGAGCGCCGAGAGCTGGGTCAGCTCCCGGAAGATGTTGCCGGCCGGGACGAACAGATCGGCTTGGGTGGGCAGGTCGGCCCCTCCGGACTCCACCAGGTTGATGACCGGGAGCCGGTTGGCCCGGGCGATCTCGAACGCCCGCAGGTTCTTGCGCAAGGTGAAGGGGTTCATCGACCCTCCACGGACCGTCGGATCGTGGGCGATGACGACGCACTCGACGCCCGACACCACCCCGATGCCGGTCACGATCGACGCCCCCACCTCGAACGGCGAGCCGTAGGCGGCCAGCGGAGACAGTTCGAGGAACGAGGCGTCCTGATCGACCAGCAACGCGATCCGCTCGCGGGCCAACAACTTGCCCCGAGCCCGGTGCCGTTCGACATAGCGGGTTCCGCCGCCCGCCAGGGCCAGAGCGAGCTGCTCGTCATGGGCCGAGAGCAGCTCGAGCATCCTTCGGCGGTTCTCGAGCTGGGCTGGAGCCGCCACGTCGGAGGTGAGCACGGTCATGGAGGTCCGGGCCGTTGGGTGATCCGAGTTCGACGGGTCATTGCTGAGAGCTTACTATGCACTATGTCGACGTTCCGACGTCGACCCGAGCTAGGGGGCCTTTCGTGACTGGTGGAGTGTTCGAGCAGTTGAAGGTGCTGGACCTGTCGTGGGGCATCGCCGGGCCCATGACGACGATGCTGCTGGCCGACGGGGGCGCCGACGTCGTCCGCATCGAGTCCGAGGCCGGAGACCTGTTCAGGACCCAATCCGGCTACCGGGTGTGGAACCGAGGGAAGCGGAGCGCCGCCATCGACCTGCGATCACCCGAAGGCATCGAGGCGTTCCGAAACCTGGCGGTCGGTGCCGATGTGGTGGTCGACTCGCTCTCCGCCGGCACCATGGAACGACTCGGGCTGGGCCATGACGAGCTGAGCTCGGCCAACGGTGGTCTCATCACGTGCTCGATCTCTGGCTACGGCCAGCACCCGGCCCACCGCGACCGTCCCGGCTACGACGCCCTGGTGGCGGCCCGGACCGGGCTGTTCTTCGATCAGCGGGGGCGGCGCGGCACGGCGATGGAGTTCATCGCCGGTCGGCCCGGCCCGCTCGAGGAGTTCGACGCGCCCGAAGGCTTGCGGCGAGGTGTCGACCGTCCAGGCCCGATCTTCCCCCGGACCACGTGGCCCAGCGTCGGCGCCACCTACCTGGCCTCGCTCGGCATCGCCGCGGCATTGCGAGCCCGTCAGATCACCGGGAAGGGCCAGCACGTCGAGACGTCGCTGCTGTCGGGTGCCCTGGCGGCGGTGTGCCTCAACTGGCAACGAGTCGAGAACCCGGATGCGCCCCTGTACTGGATGTGGCCGACGGATTCCCGCTCGATCGAGGGTCTGTTCGAATGCGCCGACGGGCGTTGGGTCCATCACTGGACGGTTCGGCCCCGCTGGGTGCTCTCCGCGGCCGAAGGCGACGAGCTGGTCGCGTCCCCGCCTGATGACGCCTACCGCGACGACCCCGACCGGGTGTCGATGGAGCCCGACGGGATGCTGACCGGCAACTTCCTGTACCCGATCCTGGCCGAGGCCTTCAAGAAGTTCCCCAGCGACGAATGGGTCGCGGCCGGCGAGGCCGCCGGCATGGGTGTCTCACCCGTGCGTTCGCCGGCCGAAGCCCTCGCCGACCCCTCGTTCCTGGCCGATGGATGCGTCGTCGAACTGGACGATCCCGCCGTCGGGAAGATCCGACACCTGGGTCCGGTGCTCGAGTTCTCGGCCACGCCCTCGCAGGTTCGCGGCCCGACCCCCGAGGTGGGCCAGCACACCGCCGAGGTTCTGGCCGAGCAATGGGGCGGTGCTCAGGCGGACGACCGCGGGACGGCCACCCTGGCCCATCCACTGGCCGGAATCCGGGTGCTCGACCTCGGGCTCGGGGTGGCGGGACCGTTCACCGGTCGGATGCTGGCCGACCTGGGTGCAGATGTCATCAAGGTGCACGCCCTCCACGACACCTACTGGGCCGGTACCCACATGGGGCTGGGCACGAACCGCGGGAAGCGCAGCATCGCGCTCAACCTGAAGGACCCCAGGGGCGCGCCGCGCTCGATCGGCTGCTCGAAACCACCGACGTGGTCGCGACCAACTGGCGACCCGGCGCGGCGGCCCGACTCGGACTCGACTACGACGCACTCCGCCAGCGGTTCCCCCGCCTGATCCACTGCAACACCCGAGGCTACGAGCGGGGACCACGTTCCGACCTGCCCGGTACCGACCAGAGCTCCGCTTCGCTGACCGGTCCCGAGTGGGAAGACGGTGCCGTCGACGCGGGGAACCCGCCGTTGTGGAGCCGGTCGAGCATGGGCGACACGGGCAACGCCCTGCTGGCGGCGATCGCCATCACCGCCGCGCTCTACCACCGTGACCGCACCGGGGAAGGCCAGGCCGTGAGCACCTCGATCGTGAACGCCGGGCTGCTCCACAGTTCCTACGCCTGGATCGACCAGGCCGGCCAGCCCAGCGACTGGGGTCATGTGGACGCCGATCAGTTCGGGCTCGGAGCCTTCTACCGGCTCTACGAGTGCGACGGTGGGTGGCTGTTCCTGGCCGCGGTCGAGCCCGAACACCGCAAGCGCCTGGCCGACGCCCTCGGCTTGGCCGACGTCGCCTCCATGGACGAGTCCGATGCGTCCGCGCCGCTCGAGGCGTGCTTCGGGCAGCGTTCCGCTCGCGCCTGGATCGACATCCTGGACCGCGCCGGCGTACCCGCCGAGGTGGTCGACGAGAGCTTCTGCCGCGACATCTTCGACGACCCCGAGGCACGCCGGCTCGGCCTGATCGCCGAGACATGGGCTGGCGCGGTCGGCCGATTCGAAGACCCCGGACTGCTCGTGCAGTTCGACCGGACCCCGGCCGTGATCCAACGCGGCCCCTGCATGTGTGGCGAACACACCCGGGAGCTGCTCGTCGAGCTCGGCTTCGACCCAGCCGAGATCGACCAGATGGCCCAGGACGGCGCGGTGCTCGACGCTCCCGTCTCGCGAACGTGACGCAGTCCCGGACGGAAACGATCACCTGCGACGTTTCCGCCGTCGGCGTGGCCGGCGTCAGCCAGCTTGCCGCCGACGTGTTCGTCCCGGAGGCTGGATTCACACCGCCGAACACCGTGATGGTGTGCGTTCCCGGCGGTGGGATCTCGCGGCGGTACTTCGATCTGTCGGTCCCTACCCATCCCGACAGCTACAGCATGGCCCGCCACTTGGCCACACGAGGCACGGTCGTGGTGACCGTCGACCCGCCGGCGGTGGGTGACAGCGACACACCCGACGACCCTTACGAGCTCACACCCGCCGTCACGGCCTCGATCCTGGCATCGGCGGCCGCGTCGATCCTGGCGCGGCTGCGTCAAGGCACCCTGTCATCGGGCCTCGGGCCGATCAGCTACCGGCGAGCCGTGGGCGTCGGCCATTCGGCCGGAGGACTGCTGACCGTTGTCCAACAGCACCGCCACCGCTCGTACCAGGCCATCGCGGTGCTGGGTTTCGGAGGCGCCGGCCTCCCCGAGTTCCTCACCCCGGACGAGCTCAGCTACGCCGGCAAACCCGCCCGCCTGCGCCAGAACCTGGCCGAGCTCACCCGGACACGCTTCGCCACGGCCCTTCCGGTCCTGGGCAACGTGGACTCCGACCTGCTCGTGAGCTCGGCGCCACCGGCCGAGGTGCGGGCGGCGCTGGCCGAGGCCGGCGCACCTCTCCTCGGGCTGATCGGCATGAGCTCGATCATCCCGGGGTCGGTCTCCGACTCCACCTCGGCGATCGATGTGCCCGTGTTCATCGGAGTCGGCGAACACGACATCGCCGCGGCCCCTCAGGCCATCGCCGCGGAGTTCACCAGCAGCCCGGATCTGACCCTGTTTCGATTGGAAGGATCCGGCCACAACCACAACGTGTCCGACCACCGCCACCGCCTCTGGGATCGCCTGGTGGCCTGGGCCGACAGCCTCACGCTCGACCTCGAACCTCAGGAGTCCGTCGCATGACCCGGCCTGCCCCCGTACTCACCGATGACAACCACCTCTTCTGGGAGGCCGCCAAGGAACACCGGCTGGTCACCCAGCGATGCACCGACTGCGGGCGGCTGGCCCACCCTCCGCGGCCCGTGTGCCCCCGCTGCCACTCGACGGCCCAGGAGTTCATCGAGGTCAGCGGAACCGGCACCCTCTACAGCTACGCCCTCTTGCATCACCCCCAGAACCCCGCGTTCGACTACCCGGTGATCGCCGCCCTGGTCGACCTCACCGAAGGACCTCGGCTGCTCTCCAACCTGGTGAGATGCGAACCGTCCGACATCCAGATCGGGATGCCCGTGCAGGTGTTGTTCGAAGCCACCGCCGACGACATGGCCGTGCCTGTCTTCGCTCCTACCGGCTTGGCCTCATGAGCCCGAGCCGCAAGCCGAAGGCGTCGATCGTCGGTGCCGGGCAGACGGAGTTCTCCCGCCAGGCCGGACGGAGCGAAACCCAGCTGACCGCCGAAGCGATCCTGGATGCCTTGGGCGACGCAGGCCTCACGACCGCAGATGTCGACGGCCTCGTCAGCTACACCATCGACCCGGTCGAGGAGACCGAACTGGTCCGGGCGCTTGGCATCCCCGAGGTCAGCTGGTCCAGTCGTGTCCCCTACGGGGGCGGCGGCTCCCAGGGGGTGCTGCACCATGCCCTGGCCGCGGTGTCGGCCGGCCTGGCCGACGTCGTGGTCGCGTACCGCGGGGTGAAGGCCCGTTCGGGTGCCCGATTCGGGCGGGCGCAGGTGAGCGGACGGCCGACCTCGTCGCACTCGGGTTCCACCGCCGGGCAGTGGTGTTCGCCGTTCGGGGTGCTGACCCCGGCGTCATGGATGTCGCTGAACGCGACGCGTTACATGCACACCTTCGGCGTGACGAGTGAGGATTTCGGCAGGGCGGTCGTCCAACTGAGGGACTACGCATCCACCAACCCGAACGCCCGCTTCTACGGCCGGCCGATCACCCTCGAAGACCATCAGGCCTCACGGTGGATCGCCGAGCCGTGCATCCGCCTGTTCGACTGCTGCCAGGAGACCGACGGGGCTGTCGCCCTCATCATCACGTCCCCCGACCGCGCCGCCGACACCTCTGCCCCCGTCGCCATCGCGGAGGCGGCGATGGCCGGGCTCTTCGAAGAGGAGATCGCCAGCAACCACTACCGGCCCGACCTGGCCTCGATGGACGGGTCGGCCGCCCTCGCGGCCAAGCTCTTCGACGCCAGTGGCATCTCGCGAGCCGATGTCGACGTGGCCCTCATCTACGACGCGTTCTCACCCATCCTGCTCATGCAACTCGAAGGCCTCGGGTTCTGCGGGCCGGGCGAGGCCAAGGACTTCGTCGCCGAGGGGAACCTCAGTCCCACCGGCAGCCTCCCGACCAACCCCAACGGCGGACTCATCGGGGAGGGCTACATCCACGGGCTGAACCTGACCCTCGAAGCGGTCCGCCAGCTCCGCGGCACGGCCGCCAACCAGATCGGGCAACCGGAGACCGTCCTGGTCAGTTCCAGTCGCACCGGCGTCATCCTTCGGCGACCCTGACTGGGGGATGGACCGGGGCGGAACATCGCTGGCTCTATCCTCAGCGGAGCACCATCGAAGAGGACCTCACCTTGATCGAACCCAAGAACCCGGCGCCCCCCCGAGACCGCAGCCGTCGCCGTCGGCGCAACGAGGGCAACGCTGACTCCGCTTCCGGTCGCAGCCAGATCATCGACGCGGCCATCGCTTCGATCCTCGAGGTCGGCTTCTACCGCTCCAGCACCAACGAGATCGCCCGACGGGCCAACGTCAGCTGGGGTGCGGTCCAGTACCACTTCGGAACTCGTGAAGCGCTCATGGTGGCGGTGGTGGAAGCGCTCGACGAGCGATTCACCAACGACATGCTCACCGCCAAGGTCGAGGGCAAAACCCGCGAAGAACGCATCGTGTCGCTCTACAGCATCCTTCGCAAGGAGTACGAGACCCCGGCGGTGTTCGTTCGACTGCAGATCGTGCTCAACCTCCAGCATGACCCGGACACCTCGAGCGAGGTGAACAAGGAGATCGCCGACCAGGCGATCCGCTCTCAGGATGCGATCCGACGTCTTCTGCGCGAGGCGATCGGCGATGACGCCACCAAGGAGGCGTCCGAAGCCCTCTTTCACGCGCTGCGTGGCTTCGCGCTGAGCGTTCAGCTCAGCCGGAACCTGCCGGCCCGGAGCACCAAACGACAGACCGACGACGCCACCAAGCTCTTCCTGCGAGCACTGGCGTCGGCGAGCAAGGTCTTCACCGAGGGTTAGGCCGGCAGCACGCCTTGGTCACAGGTTCCAAACCCGCTCGGCATTGCCGCACACCATGAGCTCACGTTCCTCGGCCGGGATCCCCTCGAACTGACGATCGACGATCTCCCGAGAGTGTGGCCAGCTCGTCACCGGATGCGGGAAATCCGTCGACCACATGAGGTTCTCGACCCCGAGAACGTCACGGAGGCGATGCAGAGCCATGTCCTCCTCGATGAAGGTCAGCGAGATGTTCCGATGGAAGTAGGTGCTGGGAAGTTCGGTGATGGCCGGGAACTTGTAACCCTGGCGCTTGACCATGTCGTCGACGACGTCGAGCCACCAGGCCACCCACGTCAGCCCCGGCTCGACGAACACCAGCTTGAGCCGCGGGAATCGCTCCAAGACGCCCCCCATGATCCACATGCCAAAGGCCTCTGCGGTCATCAGCGGGGTCATCGGCACCATGATTCCCTTGTTGGGCGTCGGGTCTCGCTCCGCGAGCTCGTCGAGACTCGTCTTCAGGCCGATGTGGCAGCAGATGGGCAGCTCCGACTCCTGGATCATCGAGAACAACGGGTCGTAGCGCTCGTCTATGTAGTCGGGTGACCCGAGCTCAGCGGGGAAGACCGGCAGTTGCAACGACTTGCCGCCCAGTGCGACCACCCGCTTCACCTCCGCGATGGCCAGATCGATGTCGTGGATCGGGATCTGGTACGAGACGATGAGCCGCTTGGGGTCGGACTTGGCAAAGTCGGCCAGGGCGTCGTTGAACGCCTGCACCGCCTGGCCCACCGCTCCTTCGACATTGGCCAGGTAACGGAAGGCGCTCACCTCGGAGTAGAGGACCTCGACGTCGACCCCGTCGGCGTCCATGTCGGCCAGCCTCGCCTCCGGGCTCCAGTAGGCGTCCCGCCCGAAGGCGGCATTCGAGGCGGCGATCTGCTGAGCTCGGTCTGCGGCGACCTCGTCAGCCGTCCTCGCCTGCTTGGCGCCGGCCCGGTTCGCGGCGCCGGTGCCTTTGGACATGCGCGCCTCGTACACGCCGGCGGCGGCGTCATAGGCGGCGTGGTGGGCGGGGTCCAGGTAGCGCTTCACCTGATCGTGGGTGACGTTCACGTGGGAGTCGGTTGATATCAGTCGTTCAGCCATGACGGGCCTTTCGGGAGGTGGCGGCGGACGAAGCTCTCGTGGTGGTGTGAGAGACGAGAGAGTCAGATGAGAATCGGCACCGACCGGTAGCCGCGGACGGTGCTCGTGTGGACCCGTTCCAGTCCGGCCTCGTCGATCTGCCAGGTCGGGAAGCGGGCCAGGGTCTCCTCCAGCGCGATCCGGCCTTCGAGACGGGCGAGCGCCGCACCCAGACAGAAGTGGATGCCGTACCCGAACGACAGATGGACACCGGTGCGGCGGATGTCGAAGGAATCGGGCTCGTCATAGACCCGCTCGTCGCGCCCGGCACTGCCGGTCAGCAGCAGCACCTTGGAGTCGGCCGGGATGGTGACGCCGTGAAGCGTGACGGGATTCGTGGTCCAGCGACCGTTGACCGGTGACGGCGGCTCGAAGCGAAGCAGCTCTTCCACTGCACCAGGCATCAGCTCGGCGTCGGCGACCAGCTCGGACCGCGACGCCGGATGGTCGGCCAGGACGACGGCCGCGTTGCCGAGCAGCTTCGCCACCGTCTCGGTCCCGGCCGTGTAGAGCAGGATGGCGAAGCGGGTGGCCTCATCGGCCGTCAGCCGGCGGGTGACGCCGTCTTCCACGATCTCGGCTCGAACCAGGTCGCTGATCATGTCGTCCTGGGGATGCAGGGTGCGGTCCTGCACCAGATCCAGCAGGTAGACCGCCAGATCGAGCGCGGCGGTGGCCGAGACATGGTTGGCCATCCCGACGCCCGGCTCGATGTGGAACATGGTGTCGACCAGGAGCCTGGTCTTCTCCTGGTCCTCGGCGGGGACACCGACCAGGGAGGAGATCACCCTCGAAGGCAGCTGGGCTCCGAAGTCGGCGACGTAGTCGAAGCCACCGGCGTCGACCTGCGGATCGAGGAGCTCAGCGCAGAGCTCCCGGAGCCGCTCGGACAGGTGCGCCACGCGTCGGGGGGTCATCGCTCGTGACACGACGGATCGAAGGCTGGTGTGCTCGGGTGGGTCGAGGAAGATCATCATCCCGGTCTCGGCCATGCCCGGCCCCATGCGTTCCAGAACCGTCCCGTAGGCGGAGCTGAACGTCGCCGTGTCGCGGTGGGCGGCCTCGATGTCCTCGAAGCGGCTCAGCGCCCAGAAGTCATACCGGTCGTTGCGGTACACCGGTGCTTCGTCGCGCAACCGACGCCACACCGGATACGGATCGTCGTCGAGATCGGTGTCGTAGGGATCCCAGGAGATGGGCACCAGTTGCAGATCCGATTGCACCGACATCAAGCCGCTCCCCTTCACACTCTTGATAACTTGCTATGTACTATGCCAGCAAGGGTCCGGAGCGGCAACTGGGACGACACCGGGACACCCGCCGACGGCGAGCCGCATCAGTCAGCCCGACCCGACATCGAACGAGACGGCGCCACCGGCGTCGATGGAGGATCCATGGATGCAACGTTGAAGGCCGGCCAACGCTTCAAGAGCGTGGCGGATGACACCGAAGTGGTGGTCGTCCGCGCCCCGGACGCCCCCATCGAGATCTCGTGCGGCGGGCACCCGATGGCCGCGATCGACCAGGAAACCGTCCACGCCGATCTCGACCCCGACTGGGCCGGGGGCACCGTGGTCGGCAAACGATATGCCAACGCGGAGCTCGGCCTCGAGGTCCTCTGCACCAGGCCCGGCGCCGGGATGCTGGCCATCGGCGGGGTGGCGCTGGACAACGCGCAGGCCAAGCCCCTCCCCGCCTCCGACTAGCGAGGCGCGGCCTGGCGACCCATCCCGAAGGTTCGTACGGCCCATCGCCCGAACATAGTACCTACTATAGAGTATTATCACTGCTCGGGTACAGGGAAGTGACTCGGGCCAAGGGGGATCGAGACATGACCCGAACGCGCTCGTCAGCACTGGCCTGTCTGGTCGCGGCCTCGATGGCACTGCTCCTGGGCGCCTGCGGCTCGCCCAGCTCGACCCGCTCGGCCAGCTCCTCGACCGCGCCGGCATCTGCAAGCAAGCCGAAGGACGGGGGAACCCTCGTCGTCGGCGTGAACGCCGAGACCGACAACTGGAATCCCGCCACCGCCGAGTGGGCTTCGCAGGGAAGCCTCGTCGGTTCGGCGGTGCTCGAGCCGCTGGCCAAGCCAAACGCCAAAGGCGGCGCAGACCCGTTCCTGGCCACGTCGTGGATCGCGGATACCACCTTCGACCGCTGGCTCATCAACCTGCGTCCAGGCGTGACCTTCCAGGACGGCGAACCCTTCGACGCCAGCGCGGTCAAGCTCAACATCGACACCTACATCCACGGTGCGCTGTCGAGCCAGGTCCTCGGACCCCTGATCAGCGACGTCGAGGTCCAAGGGCCCCTCTCGGTCGTCGTCAACCTCAAGCAGCCATGGGCAGCGTTCCCCTCCAGCTACCTGGACAGCGGGTCCGCTTACATGATGGCGCCGGCGATGATCCACTCGCCCAATGGCGGGGCCAACCACCCGATCGGCACCGGCCCGTTCACCTTCGCCCGCTGGACCCCTGGCTCGAGCTTCAACGTGGTCAAGAACCCGCACTACTGGCAGACGGGGCTCCCCCATCTCAACGGCATCACCTTCCGCGTCATCCCCGACGAGTCGACGATGGTGTCGGCACTGCAGGACGGCGATGTCAACATGGTCCTGACGACCAGCGCCCAAGACGCGGATCGGCTGGGCTCCAGCTTCACGGTGGTGAAGGACTGGCACACCGAAGACGACTTCGTGGAGCTGAACACGGCCGACGCGGTCGGCGGAAAGCCGAACCCCTTCGCCGACATCCACGCCCGGCTGGCGCTCGCCTACGCCACCAACCGCCAGGCCGTGGCCAAACAGGTCGGCGGCGGGGTCCAGACCGCCAGCTCGCCCTGGGCGCCCACCAACACGTGGGGGCTGCCCGACAGTCAGAACGGATGGGTGAACTACGACCCAGCCAAGGCCAAGCAGCAGCTTGGCGCCTATGAGGCGGACAGCCATCAGCCGAACCTCAGCTTCACCCTCATCGGCGCCACCGGTACCGATGTCGCTCGGACCCTCCAACAGCTCCAGCAGCAATGGGCTCAGGTCGGCATCCACGCCAACATCACCACCATGGATCAGGCCACCGCCATCAACCAACTGGTGGCCGCCCAGTACCAGGCCCTGTTCCTGTACTCGTACAACTACGGCGACCCCGACGGCGACTGGGTGTTCTGGTCATCGAGCACGGCCCACGGTGTCGGAGGCATCAACATCAACTTCTCCCTCTATGCCAACCCCCAGGTCGACCAGGACCTCGCCACCGGACGAACCAACCCGTACCCCGACAAGCGCAAAGACGCCTACGACGACCTCGTGCACCAGCTGAACTCGGCCGCCACCTACGACTGGCTGTACCGCACCCCCTACTCGCTGATCGCGCAGCATCAGGTTCAGGGCCTCGACACACCCAGGACCGTCTCGTTCGGCAACTACTCGCCGAAGACGTGGCTCGGTGACCTGTGGCTGGCCGGCAACAGCTGACTGGCGTGGGTTCACCACTCGGGAGGGTCGAGTCCCGAAGTGCGGCGGACCCGAGTAGGGCGTCCAGTGCCCAAGGTCGGGCTAGGTGACCACCGCGGACGTGGAGCGACGCCTGAAGTCGGTGGGGGTGAGGCCGGTGACGGCGGTCGGCACGGTGGCGCGGCAGGTGGCTGAGCGACGCAATCGGAACAGCGGCGCCAGTTCGCCGAAGTAGTCACCGGGACCGACGGACGCGACGAACTCGGCGGTTCCATCGTCGCGGTCGCGGGAGATCTCGATCTCCCCGTGCTCCACGACGTAGACGAGATCCCCCTCGTCCCCCTGCGCGAACAGGACCTCGCCGGCGGCGAGCATCCGGGTCTGGGGCGCCAGGTTGGGGGTCGACCGTGTGGGGGTCAGCTCGATGACGGCGTCGGCGAGCGGCACCATCCGTTCATCGTGGGTGGCAACGACGACGATGCGACCCGGCCGAGCGAGCGAGCGGAGCAACGTCAGGACCCCGTCGACCTGGATGTAGTCGAGGTGGGCGGTCGGTTCGTCGGCCAGGACCAACACCGGTTGGTGCACCAGAGCACGAGCGATCGCCACCCGCTGCTGCTGACCACCGGACATTGCCGAGGGTCGCCGGGCACCGAACTCGGCCAGCCCGACCTCTTCCAACATCGCTGTGGCGCGACGCCGGGCCTCACGTGCACCCAGGCCATCCAACAGCAGGGGGGCAGCGACATTTTCCACCGCGCTCAGGCTGGGTACGAGGTTGAAGGACTGGTACACGACCCCGACGGTGTGGCGACGGTATTCGGTCGCCCTCCTGCCGCGCAGCGCGGTGATCTCGACGTCGCCCAGAGTCATCGTCCCCGACGCCGGCCTCAACAGCGATGCCAGGGCTGACAGCAACGTGGTCTTGCCGCATCCGCTCGCGCCGAGCAACAACACGAGTTGGCCGTCGGCAACGTCGAAGTCGAGGTGCTCGATCGGTCGGGCGACATACCCCCCGCCGGAGTATTCGATGGTGAGGTCACAGACCTTGAGCTCGGTCATCGGGCGCCTCCAAAGGCAAGCGCGGGATCGATGCCGTCCACCCGTCGGATCCCGGCGAGGCTGGCGACCAGTCCGACCGCCATGGCGACCACCAACAACGTCGAGAACGCGCCGGGGGGGATCTCGACGCGGAACGGGAAGAGCGGGCTGATCCCCACCGCGACGATCGTCGCCACCGCCGCGGACAGGATCGACAGGACCAGCGCCTGCAACGCCAACCCGAAGACCAGGGCCACCGACGATGCGCCGCTGGCCTTCAAGACCGCGAACTCACCCATGCGTTCGAGCACCGACATGTAGATGATCGCTCCGATGATCCCCCCGGCAACGATCCAGAGCAGCAAGTTGATCAGAGCCAGCGTCTGAGCCGTCTGGTCGAGCGTGCGGTCGAGGTCACTGCGGACCTGCCCACTGCTCAACGCCGAGAGCGCCGAGGGCACGACGGTCGGTCGTCCGCGGGTCACGATGGCACTGGCCAGCGGCTGGCCGGAGAGCAGTGCCGACTGCACATCGTGGATGGGCAGGAAGACGGTGGGAGTACCGAAGTAGAAGGAGGTGTTGGTGAGCACGCCGACGATCGGGAAGGACCTTCCGGCGAAGCGAACCCTCTCGCCCACGTGCAGCCCCAGCGTGTTGTCGACCATGGCCTCGCCGGGGGCGTCGGGACGGCGGCCGGCTTGCACGCTCGGTGGCTCCGCCATCGACCCGGGCTGATATCCCACCACGTTGATGTCTCGGCGTCCGACCGTGCTGCGCAACACCAGTATCGCCCCGGCAGTACGCACCCCGGGTTCGTGGGTGATGGCCTGGGCGGTCGAATCGGGCACCATCTTGCTGGTGGAGAACACGCCGGTCGTCCCACGGGCGACAAGCCACGCGTCGGCATGAAAGAGGCCGACGATGCGATCGCTTTCGAGGCGGATGTGGTTGAGCATGCCGGAAAGCGTGATCGTGAGACCGAAGGCGATCCCGGCCGCGAAGACGGCAATCGCGAATCGGCGCCGTCGCCATTGAAGATCCCGGAGACTGATCAACCACACCCCGCGCACTCTAGGAACAACCGCCCGAGTCGAGGAGGGTGTGGACCCTCGCGTCGGGGGTGAGGCTAGTACCCCTTCGCCTCGGGGGGTTGGGGTCGGACGCGCCACGGTCCCCGAACCTCTCCCTGGGGAGAAGCGTCGGGGACCGCGGGGTTGCCCGTGGGAGGGCCGCTAGACGGTGCGGCCGCGGAGCAACATGATGACGGCGATGATGGCCAAGACCAGAACGACGGTGCCGATTCCGATATACATGAATCCCCCCTCTCGCAGTTTGGAGACCTTCGGCGTTACTTGTAACCAGTGCAGGCGGGTTTAGAACTATCTTCGCGGTTCTGTATTTCGTCTATATGGGTAACAAGCCGCCGACGCGCTGACCCAAATGCCGGGCGGGCGCCACCGCGGCTTTGGCGTGGCCGAGATGGGTAGGTGGATGGGTGACCCACTGCCGACCCTCCGGAAAGGGCTCCTCATGGATTGCTTGGACCTGCTCATCGCCGACCACAACCGAGTACGAGGGCTGTTCAAGCAGTTCCGCGACGCCCACCAGGCAGACGACCCGCCCAAGATGGCCGAGGTCGCCGCCAGGATCGCCACCCAGCTCAGGGTTCACACCACCATCGAGGAAGACACCTTCTACCCATGGGCGAAGGCTCTCTCGGATGAGATCGCCGAGATGGTGAACGAGGGCGTCGAGGAACACCACGAGGTGAAGCTGCTCCTGGCCGAAGCCAGCGCGCTCTTCGCGCCGGCCGCGACGTGGATCGCCAAGTGGACCGTGATCATCGAGAACGTCGAGCATCACGCCTCCGAGGAGGAGTCCGACCTGTTCCCCAAGGTCCGCGGCGCCACCTCCGCCGAGGACCGCGCCGGCCTCGGGGAACGCCTCGATCGCCGCAAGGGCGACCTGGGCGCACCCACGTTGGCCGACACCCAGGACCTGACCGACGATCAGCTCCACGAGTTGGCAACCGCCCAGGCCATCCCCGGCCGGTCCTCCATGAAGCGTGACGAGTTGGCCGCCACCGTCAGCCCGGCCTAGTCGATCGAGGTGACCCGCCCGTCATGGGACGAGGCGGGTCGCCTCAGGCCGGGTCAGCGTCAGCTTGAGCTCGAACGTGGTCCTGATGGGCCACGATCTGCTTCTCCGTCAACTCTTCGATCCCCATGAGATCATCGTCGGCGCGGTCCAAGGCATGCAGAATGGCGTCCAGTTTGACCTGCACGGCCAAACCGTCGCGATTCTGGGTGTTCTGGATCACGAACACCATGTTGAAGGTCAGGATCGTCGTCCCGGTATTGATGACCAGCTGCCAGGTGTTGGAGAACCCGGCAAACGGGCCACATGCCGCCCACACCACGATCACGAGCACCGACCCGAGGATCGCCGGGGTCGATCCCAGCACCGAGGTCACCCGGGAGATCGCCCGGGTGGTCGGCGTGCCACGCTCGCAGGCCGAATCCCTGGCCGCGGATCTGCCGCCCGATATGGCCGCTGCTGTCATGTCCACCCTCGTCTCGTGTTGCCCCAGCGCGAACCGGCCCAGCGACTTCGTCAGCGTCTGAGAAGCAACACGATGACGATGATGACCAGAATGAGCACGAGTGCTCCGCCCCCGATGTACATGGTGTCCGCTCCTCACGCACCAGAGCGGCGATCGCCACCGGTGACTGCCTGGTTCCTACCCCGGCCAATCGCACGCAGACCCTGGCGCGGCGACCGTCAGCGGTCGACGGCCTTCTGCAGCTGCGCCTTGGTCATCTTCGAGCGTCCCTTGATGTTCCTCTCCCGGGCCTCGTTGTAGAGCTGGTCGCGAGTGCGTCCGCCGGCCCCCCGATGTGACCGCAGGCCGCCTCGCCGGCTCGAGGAGATGTCGTCGATCGACGACCGACTCGCCTGCTTGGCCTCGCCGGCGCGAGCCCGTTCCTTGTTGACGGTGCGGGCTGCGATCTCCTCCGCGGTGTCATGGCTGACACCACGGTCCAACTCCCCTTCCTTGATGTGCTGGTACTGGCGCTCACGCTTGGCGCTCCACGCTCGCTGTGGCATCTCCGGACTCCTCTCCTCGACGGACTGTCGACAGGTGAGCTACCCGGGCGCGGGCGATCCAGACCCGCGTGGAGGACGCGATGGTGACCTGCTGGCCTAGGAGCTCTGCTGCTCGAGCGTCCGCAGCAGGGTGCGTTCGGGCCGGCTGAGACGCTGGCCACCGCGGCTGTGAGCCCAGCTGTCGGCGAGCGAGCCATCCCGGTAGGCGTCCAGGACCGCCGGATGGACATACGACTGGCGACACACCGCTCGGGTGTTGTGCAGGCGGTCGGCCGCGGCATCGATGGCGGCCAGGATCACGTCGTTGGCGCCCCCGTCGTCGGTAGGGGGCTCGGACGTCGACAGTTGCTCGACCACCACCGCCGAGGCGCCCCAGGTGCGGAAGGTCTTGGCCGAGGTGTCCGGGCCGACGACGGCGTGCAGCCATTCGTTGACGTCGGTCGAGCTGATCGAGGCCACGTCGTCGCCCTCGCGGTAGGAGAACAGCTCCTGGCCTCCGAGCTCGTGGCAACGCTTCACCAGGGCGGCCAGCTTGCGGTCGTGCATGCGCAGATCGTGTTCGACGCCGGCCTTGCCCACGAACCGCAGCATCACCTCGGCCCCGTCGACCGCCGCGTGCTTGTTCCGCAGGGTGGTCAGGCCGAAGCTGTCGTTGTCGGCCGCGTACTCCTCGTTGCCGACCCGGATCAACGTGTCATCGAGCAGACGGACCACCAGCGCCAGGATCCGCGACCTGGTCGGCGCGGTACCGACCAGGTCGGCATCCACCCGTTTGCGTAGGGCGTCGAGCCGACTGCCGAAGTCATGGAGCTTCGAGAACTTGTCAGCGTCGCGGACCTGGCGCCAGCGGTCGTGGTAGCGGTATTGCTTGCGTCCTTTGGCATCGCGTCCGGTGGCCTGGAGGTGCCCCTGGCGCAGAGGGCAGATCCAGACGTCGCGCCAGGCGGGGGGGATGGCCAGAGCCGAGATCCGATCCCGGTCGCGGCCCGAAACGGCATCACCGTCTGGCGTCCGATACGCGAAGCCGGAGCCGCAGCGTCGGCGCCGGACCCCGGGGGAGGCATCGGACACGTACACCAGACCCGCCTCCTCGGCGATGGCCACGGCCGTGTCGATCTCGGTCGATTCGAGCGTGAGGCTCACCCATACCCGTCCATGGCCGGACCTCTACCCGGTCGTGGCGGGAACAGTCCGACCGAGGGGTGGAGGCAGGACGGACGTCTAGGACCGGAGGGCCGCGGGTACTGACGGCTCACTGCTGCCATCCCGTGGCGGCCCACAGAGAGGCACACACATGACCGAATCAGGTCCGAAGGCCGGGGCGAAGGGCATCGTCGAGGACGTCAAGGGCAAGGTCAAAGAGGTCGCCGGGAACGTCACCGGCAAGGAGAGCCTCCAAGAGGAGGGCAGAGCCCAGCAGGACAAGGCGGCCAACGAGCGCGAGGTGGCCACCCATGAGGCGGAGGCTGACCAGGCTCGAGCCAAGGCCAAGGCCGACGAAGCACGTCAGCGCGCCGCCCAAGAGGCCGACTGACCTCACCGCCTCCATCGATGACCCCCCGGCCCTCGCCGGGGGGTCGTTTCCACCCCTTTGGCCAGTCGTTGCCAACCACCTGGCCGTATAGGTTCAACCTGTGCCGGTGTCCGAGTCCACCAACAGGCTGCCGTTGCGCCTGGCGCTCGTCGATGACTACGAGGTGGTGCTGCACGGGGTCGCCCGGATGCTGGCCCCCTTCGCCGATCGCGTCGCCGTGGTCGAGATCGACGCCCAGGAGCCCGTATCGGCAGATGTGGACATCGCCCTCTACGACACCTTCGCGCAGCCCGAGGCTGACCAAGAGCCCATCGAGACCCTGGTGGCCAACCCGCACGCGGCCGCGGTCGTCGTCTACACCTGGGCCTTCGCCACCGATCTCATCGACATGGCGCTGGCCAAGGGAGCCAAGGGCTACCTGTCCAAGAAGCTGCCAGGGGCCGAGCTGGCTGATGCGCTGGTGTCGATCCATGAGGGAGAGATCGTGATCAGCCAGGACCCCTCCCGGGTTCGGGCCAACACCGGACATGACTGGCCCGGGCGGTCCCAAGGGCTCACCGAGCGCGAATCCGAGGTGATCGCCCTGATCACCCAGGGCCATTCGAACAAGGAGATCGCCGCGCTCACGTACCTCAGCACGAGCACGATCAAGATGTACATCCGATCCAGCTATCGCAAGATGCGGGTGTCCAGTCGTACCCAAGCGGTGCTGTGGGGCCTACGAAACGGGTTCGAAGCGCCCCACCACCAGATCGACCGCTGGCGATGACCGGCGACGATCCCGGGGCGACCCCGTGACGGACAAGGCGATCCGGCCCGAAGCTGCGCCGCGGCGCTTCACCATCCGTTCCGAACGAGACGAGCGCGCGAACCGGCTCTGCCTGTGGCTGACCGGCGAGATCGACGCAGCCGAACGCGGGCTGATCGTCGCCGAAATGGAGACGGGAGAACCGCCCAAGGAGATCTCCATCGAGATGAGCGGAGTCACCTTCTTGGGATCGGCCGGCCTCTCGGCTCTCATCCACGCCAGCCGCATCCTCGAGGGCAGAGATCAGCGGGTCGTGCTGGTGAACCCGACGTCGCAGGTGATCCGCCTCCTCGACACCTGCGGCCTCACCCGCCAGTTCCACATCGAGCTCGAGTAGTCGTCCGCGGTCGCGTCGCGGCCTCGGGTCAGAAGAGCCGGCGGAACGGGCCGATGACCGCCTCGGCCAGACGTTGGGCGGGCCG
This sequence comes from uncultured Microthrixaceae bacterium, assembly GCA_963740985.1. GTDB lineage: Bacteria > Actinomycetota > Acidimicrobiia > Acidimicrobiales > Acidimicrobilacustridaceae > UBA4742. The sequence continues at coordinate 3,687,920 of CAVUGJ010000002.1, read as the reverse complement.
TCGGTCGTGCCAGCGACCGGGCTCGATTCGTACGCTGCGTTCGAGGTCGTCGTCGTATTGTCGGTCGAGGGTGGAGGCGAAATCGGGGTCGAGGACGACCAGGTTCACCTCCTCGTCCAGGGCGACACTGCGGGCGTTGAGGTTGGCCGAGCCGACGTTGGCCACCTGGCCGTCGACGGTCATGACCTTGGCGTGGAGCATGGACGGTTGGAAGCTCCAGATGGCGATGTCATGTTCGAGCAGCTCTGCGAAGGCGGCTTCGGCGCCGAGCTGCACGAACCGCTTGTCGGCGTAGGGTCCGGGCACGAGGATCTCGACGCTCACGCCTCGGTCGGCGGTCTCGCACAGCCGTCGGGTGAGGTCGTCGTCGGGCACGAAGTAGGCGGTGGCGATCCGGACTCGGGTGTCGGCCATCTGGAGCAGGGCGTGGATGAGCATGTCGACGTCCCCGAAGCCGGCCTCCGACGCGCTGCGGATGCACTGCACGACGCGCGGCACCAGGTTGAGGCTGTTCGGGGAACCGGTCGTGATCGTCGTCGAAGATCACGGGGTCGGTCTCGGTCCAGTTGTCGAGGAACGCGGCGCGCAGACCGTCGACCGCCGGGCCAGCCACCCGAAAGTGGGTGTCGCGCCACTCGTGCTCGTTGCGGGCGTCACCGCGCCACTCGTCGGCGATGCCGACGCCGCCGGTGAAGGCGACGGCCTCGTCGCAGATGAGCACCTTGCGGTGGGTGCGGTGGTTGATCTGGGTGGGCCGCCACAGACGCAGCGGTCGGAACCACCTGACCTGCACCCCTCCCTGTTGCATCTGGTCGACCAGGGTGTGGTGGATGGGGCGGGCCCCCCACGAGTCGAGGAGCAGCCGGACCCGCACCCCCGCCTGCGCCCTGGCCACCAGGCGGGCCGCGAACTCGTCACCGATCTCACCCTGCCAGTACACGAAGGTGAGCAGATCGATGGTGTGGCTGGCCTGGTCGATGGCGTCGAGCATGGCCGGGAAGATCTGGTCGCCGTTGCGCAGCACGTCGACCTGGTTGCCTTCGGTGGCGGGCACGCCCAGGATCCCTTCCAGGGAGCGACGGAATCGCACCGAGGCGGCCAGGCCGGGACCCGGCGAGGTCGAGTTGCCGGTGGGTCTCATCGACCTGAGGCCGCGCCGGTCAGAGCCGGGGCGGGCTGATCTGGCTCGGAGTCCTCGACCTTGTGTTGGTCCTGGGGCCGGGGCTCGCCGGCGCGCACGGCTTCGAGCTGGGCGGCCACCGCGCCGCCGTAGAGGATCACCACGGCCGACAACAAGGCCCACAGCTGGAGGGCCACGATCCCGGCGAGCGGGCCGTAGGTGACACCGAAGGTGGAGGAGACCTTGAACAGCTCACCCAGCGCGGCGGTGACCACGAACCACAACACGATGGACACGGCCGCGCCGAACGCCAGCCACGACCAACCCGGTTGGCGGCGCCGGGGGCACCAGCGGAACAGCAGCGCCATGGCGGCCACCATCAACGCGAGCGCGGCGGGCCATCGGCTGATGTTCCAGACCAGGCTGATGGTGTCGTTGTGCAGGGAGTCACCCACGTCGTTGCCGAAGGCGAGGGCCACGAAGGCGATGCCGGTGAGCACCCCGACGGTGCTGGCCAGGATCAACGCCAGTCCGTACTTCTGCACCATGGGTCGGTCCAGCTCGACGCCGTAGATGCGGTTGAGGCCTCGTTCGAGCTGGCCGAGGGCGGTGGTGCCCGAGACCAACGTGCCGACCAGGCCGAGGGCCAGGGCGAGATAGCGACGGGAGATGTCACCGTGGCTGGCGTGGTTGGCCGCCGAGGTGAGCACCTGACCGGCCGGGCCGGGGACCGCGTTGTGGATGGTGTGCACGACCGTGGTGCCCACCGAGTTGTCGCCCAGGGCGGCAGCCACAGCCACCACCACGATGGTGCCTTGCACCAACACGAGCGAGGTCATGAAGGCCAGCGAGCGGGCGTGACTGAACCCGTCGGCCACTCGGAGGCGTTGGAAGGCGTCTTCGAGCAGCTGGACCCGGCCGGTGTTCATCAACGATCGGCGGGCGTCGTCGCCCGTCAGCTCCCAGGTCTCGGGGACCACGGTGGCGGTGCTCACGAGGCGTCGCCCTTCGGAACGCAGACCATGATCGCCGCGGGCTCGATGCGGATCTTCAGGTGCGCGGTGGCCTTGCGGTCGCCGCCGTCGAGCTCGTAGGGCAGCTTGTGGTCGAGGCGCACGTCGATCTTGCGCCCGGTGGTCTGGTGAGTGAACTTGGAGCCGGCGAGGCGACCCGCGGCCAGGCGTGCGATGACCCGGGACCACTGAACGGGACCCTTGGCGGTGACCACGCCGACTTCGAGAACACCGTCGTCGGGGCGAGCGTCGGGGAAGGCGGTCAGCCCGCCGGTGAGGGTACCGATGTTGGCCAGGAGCAGGCAGCTGGCCCGACCGTCGAACCATTTGGCGCCGTCCACCCGGACCTTCATCCGCACCCGTTCGGTGTTGAGGTTCCGGGCCCCGGTCCAGACATAGGCCAGGCGCCCGGCCTTGTCCTTGAGGCCGCCGTCGGCGTCGCGGATCATCTTGGCGTCGAACCCGGCGCCGGCCATCACCGCGAACCGCTCGCCGTTGATCCGTCCGACATCGAAGGCGTGTCGGTGCCCGTTGAGCCCGATCTCGACCGCGTCGGGCAGGCTTCGGGGGATGCCGATGTTGGTGGCGAACAGGTTGGCGGTGCCGGCGGGGATGATGGCGATGGTCGCCCCGGTTCCGGCCAGGGCATCGATGCAGCGCTGCACCATCCCGTCGCCGCCCCACACGAAGACCAGATCGGCACCGTCCTCGACCGCTTGACGGGCGCGCGCCGGCGCCTTTCGGCTCTTGGGCACCTCGAACCACAGCGGCTCGACCACGCCCTGGTGGGCCAACGTCGAACGCAGCTCGTCCAGACCGCCGCCGAGTGACTTGCCGGCATGCGCGACCACCGCGACCTGGGTCACGACGCCACCCCGCGCTCCGCCCCCACCGTCGCCACGGGCGGCGAAGCGACCTCCGGCACCGCCGAGGTGATGTGAACCGTTCCGCGGTGCTCTCGACCGCGTTCATGGCGGCGGGTGACGGCGATCGCCGAGGCGCGGGTGGCCACGATGGCGACCAGCAGCGACCCGACGCCGAGCAGCGAGCCGGCGACGACGTCGCTGACATGGTGCATGCCTCGGTAGACGCGGGCCCAGCCGACGATCCCGGCGAAGACGACCGGCACCAGCCAGATGAACCTCACCCACCAGTGCCGACGGAACGAGAGGGTGACCAGAACCGCGATCGAGCCGTACAACACGACGGTGGCCGCGATGTGGCCGGACGGGAAGCTGAACGTGGCCGGCTCGATGCCCAACTTGGGCACCGATGGCCGGGGCCGACGCACCACCTCGTTCACGGTCAGGAACACCGAGAGCTCAACGGCCAAGCCCACCACCACCAGGAGCAGGTCCCGCCAGCGTCGGCGCGCAGCCAGCACGAGCTCGACGACCACGGCCACCGCCACGATCCCTTCGGTGTTGGCCACCTCGGTCCAGAACGCGGTCACCTGTGCGCCGCTGGATGTGCGACGGCCGACGAACCACTGGGAGACTTGGTCGTCCCAGTGTCGCAGCCCGGCGAACAGGCCGAGGCGCACGATCACCTCGCCCACCAGCACCAGCCCGATGGCCAGCAGCAGATAGCCCAATACCGCGACGGTGAGCAGGGATCGCACCGGACCCGCCCGCTTGGCGCCGGCCGAAGCTCTCCGTTCGACGGTGTCGGACAGGGCACCCGAGCCGAGCGGCCCATCCAACGCACTTCTCGTCCCAGCATCCACCGTTGCCCCCCCATGTGGTCTGGAGCATCCCCTACCCAACTTCTGATCCGTCCATTCGGCTAGGTCGAGCGCCCGGCGGGTAGAGCCTGCTCGGGGAGTGCCGTCCGGAGACGAGAGACTGTTCCCTCGAGGAGAACCTGTGGTCGTCATCGCGTGCGTGGTCGTCGTCGGCATCCTGGTCGGCTCGGCGGGGGTGTTCGCCGGGCGCAGATGGCCCGGCCAGTCCGACGCACCCCACATCCCGGTCCCCACCATCCGTACCGAGGTGCGCCGCCACTCGCGGGTGGGTCGTGTCCTGCAGGGCCGAGCCGACTCGAAGACGCTGACCGGTCTGGCCCTGACGGCGGTGCTCGGCTTCATCGCCGCGGCCCTGGTCGCCATCGGTGCGCTGCTGGTCATGGCCCACACCGACACCGGGTTCGCTCGCTTCGACCAGACCTTCGCCAAGTTCGGCGCGGTCCACGCCACCTCGGCCTCGACCGCCTTCCTGCGCGACGTCAGCCAGCTGGGCGGCTATCTCGGCGTCACGATCGTGGCGTTGGTGGTGGCTCTGGTCGAGTGGCGACGAACCCGCGTCTGGGCGGTGGCCGCGTTCCTGTTCCTGACCGTGGGCGGACAGTTCGTCGTGGCCGACCTGGTCAAGGCAATCGTCCAGCGCCCGCGACCCGACATCCACCCGCTCACCGGCTTCTCCGGCACCTCGTTCCCCTCCGGCCACGCCACCGCCGCGGCCGCCACCTACATGGCCTGTGCGTTCCTGTTGAGCCGACGTCGCTCACTGAACGTCAAGGCCACCCTGGTGGGGGTGGCCGCCGGTATCGCGGCCTCTGTGGCCGCCACCCGGGTGCTCCTCGGTGTCCACTGGTTCACCGATGTGCTGGCCGGCCTTGCCCTCGGCTGGGCCTGGTTCGCCGTCTGCTCCATCGCGTTCGGCGGCTCGCTGCTGCACTTCGGTGCTCCCGTGGCCCAGGCCGAGACCGTGGCCGAGGGGGTAGGGGCCGGCGCCGCGCCCGACCAGGCCGCCAGCCGCCGCTGAGGTCTCAGACGGTAGGCGCGGCGACCGCCGGGCCGTCGACGCGTAGGACCACCAGGGCCACGTCATCGGCGCGGTAGCGATCCGACACCCGATCCAGCAGCGACCGCTCGATTCGCTTGGCGATGGTGTCGGCGCCGCCTGCGTCTCGGAGTTGGCGCACCTGATCGGTGAGTGCCTCGATCGTCAGATCGAACGGTGGTGGGAGGTCGGTCACGCCGTCGGTGTAGAAGACGGCGACGTCGCCCGGCTCGAGTTGGGTCTGCTCGACCTGCACCGGCGCCTCTTCGAACACCCCGAGCAGCGTCCCCGGGTGGCCGATCGAGGTGGTGGCCTCGGCTCGAGCGACGATCGGCAGCGGATGTCCGGCCGTCGCCACCTGCAGGTCCCAGGTCGGACCGTTGGCGGTCAGGGTAGCGTAGCAGGCGGTGCAGAAGAGGTCACGGTCCGAGAGGTTCACCGCCTGGTTCAACCAGTCGATCACCTCCCGGTGGCTGAGGCCGTGACGGGCGGCGGCGCGGACGGTGTGGCGGGCGATGCTGCTGAGCGCGGCCGCGTTGGGCCCGGTCCCGCAGCAGTCGCCGATCAGCACCGCCCAGGAGTCCTCGGCGATCCGGAACACGTCGTAGAAGTCGCCGCCCACCGCGCTGGGCCCTGCCGGCAGGTAGCGGACGGCCAGGTCGATGCCGGGGACGGTCGGCAGGCGGGGTGGCAACAAGGAGCGCTGCAGCACCTCGGCGAACTCGCGGTGCTGGTCGCTGATCCAGGCCCCCTCGAGCGGCTCGGCCAGTCGGTCTGCCACCACCTCAGCCAGGGCAACGTCGTCGGCGTCGTAGTCGCGGCCCGATTCGGCCGAGACGAACTGCATGGCCCCGACCAGTCGCTGCTTGGTTCGGAGCGGCACGGTGATCACGCTGGTGAGCTGGAGGGACTCGAGGATGGCCCGAGCCTCGAGGTCGTCGATCCGGGACTGGGCGATGGCGGCATCGAGGATGCTCGGATCGCGAGCCGAGAGGAGCTCGGTGGCACCGGAACGGATCACGGCCGGCACCCCCATCACCCCCTCGGGATCGTAAGGGTGGCGGGTCTGGAGCTCCCGGGCCCACGCCACCTTGTCCGGGTCCACGTGTGCGACCACCACCTCGGGTGCACCCCCGTCATCGGGCAGGTAGTGGATGGCGCACCAGTCCCCGAGGGTGGGAACGGCGGCGGCGGTGACGTTCTCCATGAGTTCACGGTGGTCGGTGGCGTTCAGGGCTGATTCGGCCAGCGCGGCCAGGAACTCGAGCTCGGCGTGGCGTCGCCGGTCCCGCTCGGCCAGACGCAAGCGCATCAGTGTCTGCGCCGCCTGACCGGCGATCGCCTCGAGGAAGAGCACCTCCTCCTCGTCGGGTGGCTCGTCGTAGCCCAGGCTGATCGCCCCCAGCGACAGCCCTTCGAGCACCAGGGGTACGGCCACGAATCCCGTGGACACGCGCGGCATCCCGATGAGACCGGCGAAATCCTGCTCGGACTTGGCCAGCGACGTCTCCTGGATGGTGCGTCGCTCGCGATGGGCGACCGCCACCGGCACCTCCGCGTCGACGGCGACGTGTTCGAACCCACGTAAGGCCTCCGATGGCATGCCCACCTGAGCGGCCAAGACGAGCATCCGGGTCTCTGCCCGGAACAGCCACACACCTCTGGTGGCCGAGATGCCGGGGGGATCCAACAGGTTGAGCACCACCATGACCGCCTCGTCGGCCGTCTGCGCCGAGGCCAGCTCGGTGCTCACTCGCTGTATTCGCTCCAGGCGGCTGGCCAGCCACTCCGTGGACTGGGTCACGTGCGGCGACGCGGGTTCAATCGCGATCGAGGCATGATCCCCTCCCGGTCGTGCATGCATGGAGGGTATGCGCCCCGGGCAGATCGCGGCGGACGAGGGTGGGTCGGCCCCTACGGGACAAGGAGAACAGCCCACACCGTCTTGTGCTGGCTGGCCACATCGGTCCCCCACCGCTCGGACAGGGCCTCCACGACCTGCAGGCCGAAACCGCCCCGTTCCGTGCCCGTGCGGGTGGCCGGACGACCCGGACCGTCATCGTCGACCTCGATGCGCAACCGACCTTCGTGCAGCTCGGCTCGAACCACGACCCCGCCCATCGAGGACGTGGCCGAGACCGCATTGGTGACCAGCTCGCTGGTCACCAGCTCGGCATCGGCCACCGCTTCTTCCTTCAGGCCTCGGTCCTCGAGGAAACGTCTGATCGCCTCTCGAGCGATCCGCGGACCGTCAGGCCTCGGTTCCACCTGGAGCGAGTGACTCATGACCGGTCCCTTCACGAGGGCAGACCTGGGATCTCCATTGTCTTGCACCTACCCAACCCGGCGCGGACTGAGGCGCGCAGGACCCAGAGGAAGACCTAGAGCTCGATCTCGAAGTGCTGATCGAGCCCGGTCAGTTCGAGCAGTCGGCGCAGCGTGGTGGACGGCTTGGACAGGATCACCCGCCCGTCGATCGGCTGCACCTGCCGAAGGGCCTGGATGAAGATCCGTAGGCCGGAGGAGTCGACGAAGGTGACGTCGCCCAGTTCGAACATCACCTCGTGCGCATCGGCCGTCTCGGCCAGAACGGACTCGACGACATCCACGTTCAGATGATCCAGCTCTCCCCGAACGGCGATCACGTAGCGGTCCCCCGAGTGGTGGGCGTTGATCGTGCACCCTGAGCGGACGATCTCCCGGAAGCGTCGCCCGCCGGCATCCCCAGAGACCTCGGACATCGAACCGCCCCTCGCGGCTCCAAGCGCCGCCATCGCGTTCTGCCCGGTTCTATCGCGATGGCGTCTCCCGAGCCACCGAGCACCGGCTGGTCTCCCCTTTGCGGCGAGCGTCGATTCGGTGCGGAAAACTGCGAACAGCACCAACGACAGCGACGCCAGGGGGTCGAGCTGGGCACCGGGGCAGGGCCGCGGAGCCAACCGCGAGCTCTTGGTGGTTCCACTACAGTCCGTGGGCCGCGGCCGGGTTGGTGCCGGCGGTGACGAGGGAGGGATCTGTTGGGGACCGAGCGGCCATGACGCGACGCGGCCACTACGCGACGTGGCCCCGACGCGGTCCCGACGGGGCGTCCGCCAGGGCGGCCGTCGAACCATCGCCTCGCGGACAGCTCGTGTGTCGGGCCGGCGACAGTCCCGCGCCGTGGGTCGGGGGACCATCAGACCATCAGCCGCTCCAGGGAGGTCCCGACATGAACGCACCGATCCACCACCGGCCGGCCCGGCGGGTCAGACCGCTCCTCGGCGCCCTCCTGACCGTCCTGTTGGTGCTCGGTGTGACCGGCGGGGTGGCGAACGCGGCGACGGCCCGTCCGGCCGCCATCACCTATCCGCCCACCGGCTCGTGGACCAGCCCGAAGCTGATCGACACGCTGAGTGTGTACAGCCCGTACCACGGCCTGGTGGAGGACATCTCCTGCCCCTCCGCCGGCAACTGCGTGGCGGTGGGCCAGTACGTCGATGCCGACGCCTTCGTGGTGGAGGAGAAGGCCGGGACCTGGGGATCGCCCCAGCTGTTCAACCAGGAACCGGGTAACTGGGAGGTCTTCTACGCCGTGTCGTGCTCGTCGGCGGGCAACTGCGCGGTCGTGGGCGCCGACGGCAACGACGGGGTGCTGCTCGACGAGCACGCCGGCGTTTGGGGAACGCCGTCGATCGTCAGCTACGGCCTGTTCGATGCGGTCTCCTGCTCGGCCGCGGGGGAGTGCGTGGCCGGCGGCACCGCCCTGGTCGGTCCCACCAACGTCGTCGTGGCCGTCGTCACCGAGCACAGCGGCACCTGGGGAAGCCCTCAGGCGCTCCTGGATGACGGCTCCGCCTTCGGCGGCCAGCTGAACGCGATCGACTGCCCGACCACCGGCCACTGCGTCGCGGTGGGCGCCAAATCGCCCGACAGCAGCGACGCCTTCCTGGTCGACGAGGTGTCGGGGACCTGGGACCCGGTGCACTTCGTGGACACCGACGTGCACGACCCCCACGACGACCCGCTGAACTACGTCGACTCGCTGATCAGCGTGTCGTGCTCGTCCGCTGGCAATTGCAGCGCTGGCGGCTACTACGGCATGTATGGCAAGACCGGGTTCCCGTTCGTCATCAGCGAGACCGGGGGCTCCTGGACCGCGCCCGCTCGGGTGACCACCCCGCCCGGCGGGGAAGGCGTGGTCACCTGGGGCGGGGACCAGACGATCACGTCCGTGTCGTGCCCGAGCGACGGCAACTGCACGGCCGTGGGCTTCTACTGGGACACGAACGCCGACTCGCACCTCCTGGCGCTCCGGGAGGTCGGCGGAACCTGGGGGCTCGCGGCGGCGGAGCTGGCTCCCCAGGTCCCCGAGGCGGGCGGCCCGAGCTGCTCGTCGCGGTGCTGGACGGCTCCGATCGTGTCCTGCCCGACCGCAGCGAGCTGCACGGCCGTCGGCTACTACGTGAACGGTTCGGGGGGCTACTCCGGTCTGGCGCTGACCGAGTCGGCCGGCGTGTGGGACACGGGCGTGTCGCTGGCCACCAGCGCTCCCACCACCTCCTACGCCGCCACCAACGCCCTCTCGTGCCCGTCGGTCGGCCACTGCGTCGCCGGGGGTGAGATCACCATCGACAGCGAGAACAGCGACCCCTATGTCGTCGAGGAGATCCCCGCTTCGCCGCCGGGCGCGCCCTCCGCCCCGACCGCCACCCCTGGTGACGGCCAGGCCACGGTGAGCTGGACGGCACCATCATCGACCGGCGGAGCCCCCATCACCAGCTACACCGTCACCTCGTCGCCCGATGGGAAGACCTGCACCTGGACCTCCGGCCCGCTGAGCTGCACCGTGACCGGCCTGACCGACGGCACGGCCTACCGGTTCACGGTGACGGCCACCAACAGCGCCGGCACCAGCTCGCCCTCGGCGCTGAGCAACTCGGTCACCCCGGTCGGCGTGCCTGGTGCCCCGACGGCCGTGGTCGCCACCGCCCACTACAGCTCGGCGGTCATCTCCTGGACGGCGCCGACCCACACGGGTGGCTCAGCCATCACCGCCTACCACGTGTCCGCCAGCCCCGGCGGGGCCACCTGCTCGACCACCGGTGCCATCTCCTGCGAGGTGACGGGACTGGCCAACGGCACCGCGTACACCTTCACGGTGACGGCCACCAACGCGGTGGGGACCGGCCCGGCCTCGTCGGCCTCGACGGCGGTGACACCAACCGTGTCCGCCTCCTACTTCCACTCGTTGGCCCCGGCGAGGGTGCTCGACTCCCGGTCGACCAGCCAGGTGGGGCCCTACTCCACCCCATGGAACGCGGGGACCACGCGCACCGTGACCATCGGCGGGGCCGCCGGGGTGCCCGCCGACGCCACCGCCGTCGTGTTGAACGTGACGGTGGCCGACACCACCGCTTCGTCGTACCTCACCCTGTGGCCCACCGGCCAGGCCAAGCCCACCGCGTCGAGCCTGAACTGGACCGCCGGCGAGGTCATCCCCAACGCCGTCACCGTCCAGCTCGGCACCGCCGGGCAGGTGTCGGTGTTCAACCCGACCGGCAACGCCGATGTGATCATCGACGTGGCCGGCTACTACGACTGGCGCACCGCCGGTGACGGCTTCACCTCCCTGGCCCCGGTCCGGCTGCTCGATTCCCGGCCCGGCACGCAGGTGGGTGCGTACAGCACGCCATGGGGGCCGGGCACGACTCGCACCTTCAGCGTGGGCGGCCAGGACGGCGTGCCGGCCAACGCCGATGCCGTGGTGTTCAACGTGACCGTGGCGGACACGACGTCGGCGGGCTTCCTCACCGTCTACCCCGTGGGCGGGACGCGACCCACGACGTCGTCGCTGAACTGGACCGTCGGCGAGGTCATCCCCAACGCCGTCACCGTCCAGCTCGGCGCCGCCGGGCAGGTGTCGGTGTTCAACCCGACCGGCAACGCCGATGTGATCATCGACATCGCCGGCTACTACCAGTCCGGCACCGGCAAGCTCTTCCATCCGCTCAGTCCCGCCCGGGTGCTCGACAGCCGTCCGTCTCTTCAGGTGGGCATCTACGGCACCCCGTGGGGACCCGGTGTCACCCGGGACATCGCGGTGGGCGGCCAAGCTGGCGTCCCCATTTCGGCCGATTCGGTGGTGATGAACGTGACCGTGGCCGACACCACGACCTCGAGCTACCTCACCGTCTACCCCAAGGGCTCGACCAAGCCCACCGCGTCGAGCCTGAACTGGACCGCCGGCGAGGTCATCCCCAACGCGGTCACGGTCAAGCTCGGCACCGGCGGCGACATCGACGCCTTCAACCTCGGCGGCAACGTCGACGTCATCGTCGACGTCGCCGGCTACTTCAGCTGAGCGCGAGCCCGGTCGCTCTCGTTCGAGTTCGGTGAGCGCTGTTGGCGTGTCGAGGTCGACGAAGGCTGCCGCGACGCGCCTCCGGCCTGGGATGTGGTCCGCACAGGGGGCGCGGTGAGGGTTGCCTCGAGGATCTCGATCCCGTCGGAGATCCGAGTGGCGAGTTGTCCGCCGTGCACGAACCACCGGGTGTGGGCGGCCTGGATGACGCCACCGGCGGCGGCGGCAAGGGTGACCGCGACCATCGACTCGTCGTCGACTCCCAGGCGGTCGGCCAGGAACGCCGCGATCACCCGGTGGGTCTTCAGCTGGATGCCACCGATCACCCCGGGCAGCACACCCGGGGTGACGGCGACGATCCCTGTCCATTGGCGGCGGAGTAGTTCGTCTTCGGCCGACACGACCTCGAGGAGCGCGAGGCGCAGGGGCCGCGCCGCCGAACGCGACGCGGAGGGCCTCGGTCCGTTGATCGATCCGCCGTTGAGGGGCAACATGTCTACCGTGGCGGGACGTCGAGGGGGAGGTCTGAGCATGCGCGGACGAAGTGGACGATTTGGTGCAGCCGTCGCCTTGGCCGGCGCGATGGTGCTGCTGCTGGCCACGGCCGGCTTGGAGACGGCGATCCCGGCGGCCGCGTCCACCCCGACATCGCGGGTGGTGGCCGGCCGACGGGCGACCGGCCCGGTGCCCGCGGTGAGCGGACCGGTGACCGGGGGGTTGGGAGTGCCCGTGGTGTTCCCCACCAGCTTCGATCTGGCCCAGGTCGGCTACGAAGAGTCGGAGTTCTTCGTGTCGGGAACGGCCGCCAGCTTCGTGGCCAACGGCACGCTCGGTGGCGACGGCCAGTGGAAGGTCAGCCCCGGGGTGACGGCGCCATACACGACGCGCATCGTCGTGCGACGCCCCGTCGATCCACGTCGCTTCAACGGCACCGTCGTGGTCGAGTGGCTGAATGTCAGCGGTGGCGTCGATGCCGATCCGGACTGGACCCAGGCGCACAACGAGCTGATCCGTGACGGCTTCGCCTGGGTGGGAGTGTCCGCTCAGGCCGTCGGGGTCAACGCCTTGAAGACCGAGGACGCCGTCCGCTACGTGTCCCTGTCGCATCCCGGTGACAGCTTCTCCTATGACATGTTCTCCCAGGCCGGCCGAGCCATTCGCCACGACGCCGCAACGGTGCTCTCTGGTCTACGACCGCGCCGGGTGCTGGCCGCGGGCGAATCGCAGTCCGCAGGTCGTCTCGTCACCTACATCGACGCGTTGGGCCCGGTCGCGCATGCTTTCGATGGGTACCTCGTGCACAGCCGGTTCTCGACGGGGACCGCGCTGTCGCAAGCCCCGCAGGCGGCCGTGAACGTGCCGAACGCACTGGCGATCCGCTCCGATCTCCGCACCCCGGTCTTCGTGTTCGAGACCGAGACGGACGTGGCCGGCAGCAACCTCGCCGACCGCCAGCCTGACACCGCGACATTCCGACTCTGGGAGGTGGCCGGCACCTCCCACTACGACTGGTACGGCTTGGCCATCGGGCCCGACGACACCGGTGACGGCCAGGGCGCGGTGGCCAACCTGGCCGCCAACCTCGCTCCGCCGACGGTCATCCCGCCGGGGTTCAGCTGCAACCTGCCCATCAACACCGGTGGCGCCCACTGGGCGCTGGATGCGGCCGTGTTCTGGTTGAACCGGTGGGTCGCCCACGGGACGCCACCACCGATCGCGCCTCGTCTGCAGGTGACCAGCTCGACGCCGGTCGTCTACGCCCGTGACGCCAACGGAAACGTCCTCGGCGGCGTGCGCACCCCGATGGTCGACGCTCCCGTCGCCACCCTGGGCGGAGTCGGCAACAGTGGCTCGGGACCCATCGGCGCGTTCTGCGGCCTGTTCGGCACCACCGTCCCCCTGATGTCGTCGCAGCTCGCCTCCCTCTACCCGACCCATGGTCAGTTCGTCCTGAAATGGGACCTGGCCACCCTGCGCGACGCGCTCCACGGCTACCTGCTGCTGCCTGACGCGCTCGAGCTGGCCCGAGCCGCGGCCAGCTCGAACGTCGGCGGCTAGCGGTGACGACCCGCTCGGGCCGCCTACCGTGTAGTCATGAGTTGGCCACGACCGGTGCCGTTGGTCGGGGACACGACATCAGCCCGACAGCGGGCGGCCGACCCCCGTGGGTGGGCGTTCGACGTCGAAGACCGACGGGCCTTCTATGACCTCGTAGCCGCGCGGCGCGATGTACGTCGCTTCCGCGCCGACCCGGTCGAACCCGAGTTGCTTCGGCGCGTGCTCGGCGCCGCCCACACCGCCCCCTCGGTCGGACAGTCCCAGCCGTGGCGGTTCGTGGTCATCCGTGAGGCGGCGGCGCGGGAACGGGCGGCCGGCATGGCCGATCGGGAGCGCCTGCGCCAGGCCGGGCTGCTCGAAACCGAGGCGTCCCGCCAGCTCCTCGACCTGAAGCTCGAGGGCCTGCGCGAGGCGCCCGTCGGCGTCGTGGTCTGCTGCGACCGCCGCGCGCCCGCCGCCGGCGTGCTCGGTCGGGCCACCTACACCGATGCCGACTTGTGGTCGTGCTGCTGCGCGGTCGAGAACCTCTGGCTGGCCGCTCGGGTCGAAGGGCTGGGCCTGGGGTGGGTGACCCTGTTCCAGCCCTCGGATCTGGCTGACCTCCTGGGCCTGCCCGAGGGGGTGGAGGCACTCGGGTGGCTCTGCCTGGGCTGGCCCGACGAGAGGCCGCCGTTCCCGGGCTTGGAGCGCGCCGGGTGGTCGCAACGCCAACCGCTCGACGAGGTCGTGCTCTACGAGCGATGGCCGGCAGCCGACGAAGCCCCAAAGGCGCCTCGCTCGCGACTGCGGGCACCGGAATCGAGCGAGGTCGTCGGCGTTCGAGACGAGAGCGACGACCTGCTCACCATCCCAGGATCACTCGGGGTGCTCGATCTGGCCGTCGATCGACTCCTCGCCCTGCGACACCCGAACACCGAGGGCGGCTGCCTCGTGCTCGTGGGGGCGGATCATCCGGTCACCGCGCTGGGTGTCTCGACCTATCCCTCGAGCGTCACGCGTGACGTGATCATGGCGGCCGTGGCCGGCGAAGCCTTCGGTGTTGTCGCCGCGCACTCCGCCGGGATGGAGGTCGTCGTGGTCGACGCCGGCGTCTCCGGCGGGCCCGTCGTCGGTGCGGAGCAGGCCAGACCCGCCGGTCCCCGCGGCGACCTGGTGGCCGGCGACGCCATGACCACGAGCGACACCTCTCGGCTCCTCGGCCTGGGGCGGTCACTGGGCCGGCGCGCCGCCAGGCACGGGATCGTGGCGCTCGGCGAGGTCGGAGTCGGCAACACCACCGTGGCCGCGTCGTTGGCCGCCGCTCAGCTCGGGCTCAGCGCGCTCGACGCCACCGGCCTCGGTGCCGGCGGCGACTCCGACACCCTGGCGCGCAAGATCGCGGTGGTCGAATCGGCCCTGGCGCGGGCCCGTTCGACCCATGGCGCCGCGCTCGACGATCCGATCAGGGCCTTGGGCGCGCTCGGGGGCCCGGAGATCGTGGTGTTGGTCGGGGTGGTCCTGGGTGCCGCCGAGTCCGGCGCGCTGGTGGTGCTCGACGGCCTGGCCACCGGCCTGGCCGGCCTGTCGGCCAGCATGATCGAGCCTGCGCTGATCAGCCACCTGGTGGCCGGCCAGCGCAGCCGAGAACGCGCGCATGCGGCAGTGTTGGCCCATCTCGGGCTCGAGCCGTTGCTCGACCTCCGCATCCGCTCGGGCGAAGGGGCCGGCGCCTGTCTGGCCACGGGTCTGCTGCGCGCCGCCACCCGTGTGCGCACCGAGACCGGACAGCGTGGCGGCAGTGGCCGCCGGTGAGGGCGCGGGACCCACGTGGCCGTGATCGGCATCGGTCCGGGCGACGCCGGGTTCGGATGTCAACTCCTTGCCACTCTGAACGCGCCGAGAACCCAGGGCTAGCGTCAGGCGATGGCGATCCCCACTGGTTCCCGCGCCGCTCCGCCGTCCCGAGCCAGACCCGACAACCTGGTCGTCGTCCTGCTGGACAGCCTGAACCGGCACCTGCTGGCGGCCTACGGGAGCCACGAGTTCGCCTCTCCCACCATCGCCGGCCTGGCCGCGGAGTCGCTGCGCTTCACCCGCCACCATGTCGGATCGCTGCCCTGCATGCCGGCCCGCCACGACATCCTGGTGGGCGCGCTCGACTTCCCCTGGCGCCCGTGGGGATCGATCGAGGTCTGGGAGGACGCCATCACCCGCTCGCTGCGAGCCCAGGGTGTGACCACCATGCTGGTCTCGGACCATCCCCACCTCTTCGAGGTGGGCGGCGAGAACTATCACACCGACTTCACCGCCTGGGCCTACGAGCGAGGCCACGAGAGCGACCCTTGGCGCACCTGCGAGGACCGGTCCTGGATGGGCACGCCGACCATCACCGCCACCGCCCGCTCCGCTCGCGAGCACGCCTATGACCGGTCCCGCACGTGGTTCCGCTCCGAGGAGGACTTCCCGGGACCACGCACCATGGTCGAGGCGGCTCGCTGGATCCACCAGGAGGCTCCGGCCCACGATCGGTTCTTCCTGATGGTCGACGAGTTCGATCCCCACGAGCCCTTCGACACCCCCGCGCCGTTCACCTCTATGTACGACCCCGACTGGGACGGGCCCATCGAGATCTGGCCGCCGTACCTGACCGACGCCGTGGGCGGCGGGCACCTCGACCGGCGCACCGCTGATCACATCCGGGCCAACTACGGCTCGAAGCTGACCTTCATCGACCACTGGCTGGCCCGGCTGCTCGACGCCCTGGCCGACAGCGGCCTGGACCGGACCACTGGCGTGATCCTGTGCACCGATCACGGCCACTACCTGGGGGAACACGACCTGTTCGGCAAGCCCGGCGTTCCGATCTACAGCCAGATGGGGCGCATCCCCATGCTGGTGCGTTGGCCCGGTCAGCCGCCACGCGACATCGACGCGCTGACCACCTCGGTCGACCTCCACGCCACCATCGCCGACCTGTTCGGGGCATCGGTGGACCACCCGACCCACGGCCAATCGCTGATCCCCCTGATCGATGGCACCACTGACGCGGTGCGCGAGCTCGCCCTGTTCGGGTACTGGGGTCGCGAGGTCGGCATCACCGACGGGCGACGGCGCTACATCCGTGGTTGCGGCGCCAGCAACTTCCCTCTGTCGATGTGGTCGAACCGATGGTCGACGATGCCGATCCCCGCCTATCCCCAGATCCGGCTGCCCCGACCCGACCACAGGGCGACCCTCGAGATGATGCCCGGGACCGACGTCCCCGTCATCCGCCAACCCTTCGTGTCCGGCGACCGGCTGCCGTTCTGGGCCGGGGCCGAACCACCCGACCGATCGCTCCTGTTCGACACCGGGATCGATCCCGACGAGCTCGAGGATCGTACCGGTGGCCCCGACGAGCGCGAGCTCGCCGACGCGCTGGCCGAGGAGCTGCGCCGCATCGAGGCGCCCCCCGAGCTGAGCGAGCGGCTCCAACTGCACTGACAACCCGAGCCCGTCACACCGAGGAGAACCACCTTGAACACCCTGAGTACCGACACCCTCTTCTCCGTACGCGACAAGGTGGTGCTCGTGACCGGCGGGTCGCGAGGGATCGGCGAGATGATCGCCGCCGGCTTCCTGGCCAACGGCGCCAAGGTCTACATCAGCTCCCGCAAGGCCGACGCCTGCGACGCCACCGCGGCTCGCCTGGCCGAGACCTACGGAGGAGCGTGCGTCTCGATCCCGGCTGATCTGTCCGAGCTGGACGGCATCGACGGGCTCACCACCCGATTGTCCGAGCTGGAGTCGCGCCTCGATGTCCTGGTCAACAACGCCGGGGCCACCTGGGGTGCGTCCATCGACGACTTCCCGGAGAAGGGGTGGGACAAGGTCATGGACACCAACGTCAAGGGCGTCTTCTTCTTGACCCAACGGTTGCTGCCGCTCCTCGAAGCCGCCGCCACGCCCGAGGAGCCGGCCCGGGTGATCAACATCGGGTCCGTGGACGGGATCCGTACCCCGAGGTTCGACACCGTCTCCTATGGGCCGTCGAAGGCCGCCGTACACGCGCTGACCAGCCAGCTGGCCGCCCGCCTGGTCAAGCGGAACATCCTGGTGAACGCCATCGCGCCCGGCCCCTTCCCCACCTGGATGCTGAGCACGGGCGTCGGGACCGGCGGCGACGTGGAGGGCACCGACTGGGACGCCATCGGCCACGCGATGCCCCGAGGCCGCATCGGGACCCCAGAGGACATCGCCGGACTGGCCATCTTCCTGGCCTCGAGAGCCGGGGCGTTCACCGTCGGCGCCATCATCACCTGCGACGGCGGCAGCGTCGTCTCCTGACCATGAGCACGCGAGGTCGGCGACAACGGGGCGCGTCCGGTCAGGCCAGGGCCCGGCCCACGACGTAGGTGCCCAGCAGGGCAACCGCCATGATGGCCACCAGGAGGTCGGTCAGGCGGCGCAGGAGTCGGGGCGCGTGTCGGACGTCCATGAACTCGCGCAGGATGATTCGAGCCTTGACCAGGGCGAGGCAGATGGCGACCACGGTGACGCCGGTGCTGGCCACCAGCACGCCGCTGGCGTCGGCGGTGTTGTCCATCCACAGGTAGATCAACGTGATCGTGACGAGCACGAACCAGGCCACGAAGAGCCGCGTCCTTTCCGAGTGCTGCACCAGTCACCTCACGATGTAGAGCATGGCGAAGATGACGACCCAGAAGAGATCCACCGTGTGCCAGTAGGTGGAGCACGTCTCGATGGTCTGCTGTGAACGCCGCCTGGCGTCGGACAACTGGTAGACGATCACGCCAACCACGACGAAGCCGATCAGCAGGTGGATGGCGTGGATGCCGGTGAGGAAGAAGTAGTACTGCATGAAGTCGCTGCTGGTGAAGGTGTTCCCGCTGTGGATCAGCCGCACCCACTCGACCAGCTTGAGCGCCAGGAAGACGACACCGAGACCTGCGGTGGCGATGGCGAAGCGCCGCGCCAGCTGATGGCGCCCGGCACGGGCGTGCTGGACGCAGCGCGCCATCGCCCACGAGCTGGTGAGCAACACGATTGTGTCGAGGATGCCGAGCCACAGCAGCAGCTGGGACTGCGCGTGCAGGAAGGCACGTTCGTTCTGGGTACGGGCGTACAGGTAGACACAGAAGTACGACGTGAAGAGAAGCGATTCGAAGAAGACGAAGAACCACATGTCCGGCTCACCCGGAACGCGGACCTCATCCCTGGACGGTGCGGCCTCCGGCGCGTCGTCGGTCGTGGTCACGAGGCGCCGACCTCCACAGCTGGGCCTGAGCTCGGCGCCCGCCTCGGCGGGAGGTCCGGGAGCGGCCCCGTGCCGAAGTCCTCGCGCTGGATCATGTTCCGCAGCAGGAAGATGAAGACGCCGGTGTACAGGCCGAACACCACGACGTCGATCCACCAGGCGATCACGCCGTTCCAGGCCAGGACCCCGCGTTGGAAGACCCACGACGGCGCGATCACGACCTCGGTGAGCGCATTGCACAGGTTCAGGTAGGCGAACCACCTCGGGAAGACCCGGTTCTGGTCGAGCAGGATGGCGGCCATCCAGATCAACGACCCGATGAGGAAGACACCCATCGTGCCCGAGAAGGAGAGGAAGCCCAGGTCGTAGAGCCACCGCTGCAGTCCGGGGCTGCGATCGGGTCGCATGGCGCCGACGGTCATGGCCACGCAGATGAACAGGAACCCGGGGACGGCACTGATCGAGTACAGGATCAGGTAGGAGTACGCGAACGCACGGCTCACCGACATCCGTCGGATCGAGTAGGTGATCAGAGCGATGGAGGTCGCCGAGAAGCCCCCGAGCACGAAGATCGAGCGCGAACCCGACCAGCAGGCCCCAGTGCCGATCGGCGAACCATCGCACCACCTGATCCGGGCGGTACCACGGCTTTCCCGGAGGCTGCGTGCGTGTGATGAGGAAGAACACGACGGAGTAGAGGCTGTAGAAGGCCACCGTCGCGTACCAGGCGAACCACAGCTCACGCTTCGGATCGTCGCGCCAGGCCGAGAGCCTCACGCCGTCACCTCGACCTCGTCGCGATCCCGCTCCATGGCCTGTTTGAGCACGACCGCCATCACCACGATCCAGAGGGTGATGGCGATGTTCCTGACCCAGAACGACAGGAATCCGTTCCAGGCGAAGGGGCCGCTCAGCGTCAAGCCGGCGAACCCCGCGGGCACGAGGGCGACAGCGATGACGACGTTGAACCGCGCCACCCACCGAGGGAAGACCGGCTGGTCCTGCTCGTCGAAGGAGATCGCCACCGCCAGGAAGACGCACAACGCGATGAGGAAGGGCACGGCACAGGTGAAGGTGATCCACGCCAGGTCGTTGCAGAGCTGGGTGAGGTCCGGCGCGCGCTCGGGCCGGAAGGCGGCGATGAGCCAGAAGACGGTGGAGGTCAGAAAGGCGATCGGGGCCGCTCCGGCCACGCCGATCACGCAGTACCGCATGATCGGTGTGCGATGAGCCATCCCCCGCATGCGCTCCACGATCAACATCAGGATCGGGATCAGCGCCACGCAGAACCAGTTGAACAGGATCATGCTGCATCGCACGCGGACCGCGTTGTGGCTGTAGAAGGCCGCCACCTGCGCGGCCGAGGCCTGGGGAGACATGGGCGGAACGAAGCCAGGGAAGACGAAGAAGGCAACGATCCAGATGACCGCGACCGGAGGCAACGTCCAGAAGATGATCTGCTCGCCGGTCATTCGTCGCGCTCGCACGGCGTCGACCGCGTCCGAGCCGGGCTCGTCAGACATCCTTCTCCCCCTGTGCCGTTCGTCGGTCGGCTCTGTGGCGCCGAGGGTAGCCGATCGTCTACCCCCCGCTCGTGCTCACGAGCTCGGACTCACCCCGCCCTCATCGAGGTGCATGCTCGAGGCCAGGGGGCCGTCCCGTGGATCGCACCGGCTGGCGTGGCTATCTTCCGGAACGAGTCGTCGGAAGGTGGAGGAGACGGTGGTCGGGGGTGAAGAGGCGGCGTTGCACGCCGAGCGCGACCACGGTGGTCGTGGTGGCGACGGACCCCAGCACCAGGTACATCACCGAGGCCTGTACGAGTACCGCGTTGAGGGGCTTCACCCCGGCGAGGATGAGACCGGTCATGGCGCCCGGCAAGACGACCAGTCCCACGGCCTTGGTCGTCTCGATCTGGGGGATCAGGGCGGTTCGTAGCGCCGACCGAACGTAGGGCTTTGCCGCGTCGTGTGCAGATTGACCGAGCGCAAGTCGAGCCTCGACTTGGTCGCGCTTGTCGGTGAGCTCGTCGATGAGGCGCCTCCCGACGAGCACAGTGGCCGCCAGCGAGTTCCCGATCATGAGACCGGCGAGTGGGATGAGCGTGCGAACGTCGAGCTGGAACACGCCCAGACCGAAGAGCACGCCAAGGGTCAGAACCGCCGAGCAGCCGAACGCGAGCAGGGCGAGAGACAACAGCCCGGGCACCTCCGGCGCTCGAGAGCGGACGGTGAACGACGCGATGACGATCATGACGACCACCCACAGCCACGCCCAGATGATCGACACGCCCGGCTCCAGCAGCAGCTGCAGCAGGAGACCGATGGCTATGAGTTGCGCAGCCGCTCGGGTCGCGGCCCAGGCGATGGGGCGCTCCAGTCCCAGCCGCTTCCACAGTGAGACGATGATCGCGACCAACACCAACAACAGTGAGATCGCGAATCCGGACCATCCGATGCTGCTCATGTCAATGCCTTCCTGGCTGTGGCAGTCGTGATCAATCGGAGTCGCCGGCGAGAAACGCACGCACGGCGGGAGGAGGCGCGTCGCCATCGAGGCCGGGAAGGCTCGACGCGTGAGCGATCCTTCCCTCGATGACGACCAGCACACGGTCGGCAACGCGGCGCATCTGGGCGAGGTCGTGAGTCACCCAGAGCACGGCCACGCCGCTCGCCGCCAGTGAACCCGCCAACTGCTCGAGCCCTCGGCGTTGGACTGGATCCACCGACGAGGCAACCTCGTCCATGAGCACGACCTCGGGTCGAGTCACCAGTGTGCGCGCCAAGCACACCCGCTGCGCCTCCCCACCCGACAGCTCCGTGGCGACCCGCTCGAGGAAGGTGTCGTCCAGACCCACCTGGCCGAGCATGTGCACCGCGGCGGAGTCGCTGATCGACGGCTCCGCCACCCGGAGGTTCTCGCGCACCGTGCCGGGGAACGGTGTCGGTCGTTGGAAGACCATCCCGACCCGGCGGCGCAATCGCAGGGGATCGAGGCCGGCGAGGTCCTCTCCGCGAAACAGCACCCGCCCGGCGGAGGGTACGTCGAGCCGATTGCAGCAACGCAACAGGGTGGACTTCCCCGAGCCCGACGGGCCCACCACCGCGGTCACCCCTCGAGCGGGCACCGCCCCGCACGCATGGTCGAGTCGTCGCCGCTCGCCGTCGGCGACAATCACCTGGTCGAACACGAAGAGGCGGTCGGGATCGATGTCACGCATCATCTCAGTGGCGCCAAGAGGACCGACGCGAGATGGACCCGGGAACTTCATTCCATCAATATAGTTTGATGTAGTATGGGACGCGTGAAGGCAGTCCCGACCGACCCGAGATCCTGGCTGTCGGGGCCGCAGAGCTCGGCCGGTCGAGCGATGAGTGATGGGGAACGACCAGGACCCGGCGGATGGAACCGCATCCATCTCATCGTCGAGGATCTGGCGGGAGAGGTCGCACGCCTCACCGCCGAAGGTGTGGCCTTCCGCAACGAGGTCGTGACCGGACCGGGCGGGTCGCAGATCCTCGCCGTCGACCCGGCCGGCAACCTGATCGAGCTGTTCCAACCGGCCGGTTGACCTCAGGCTCCGGGGCAGGATGGCGCGTTCATCCGCGTCGGACTGCCCCGACGAGGGTCACTCGCCTCGCAGCACCAGCGCAGTCGGCGTTCGGGCTGCCCTGCGGGCGGGAACCAGGGCGACGACGTTGGCCAGCACCAACGTCCCCAGTGCCGCCGCCCCGACCAACAGCACCGGCACGGTGGGGTGTGGGACGGCCTCGATCTGTCGGGCGAACAGCGTCCACAGGATACGACCGGCGGCGATGCCGAAGGGCACGCCGATGAGGATCCCGATGGCGGAGGAGACCAGTACAACGACTACGCCAGCCTCGACCACGTCGGGATGGCGCTGGTCTGGATCGTCGACGCCTACGCCTGGCTGCTCGGGCGCTTCGCCCGCCTCCCCGCACCGCGCGACTGCTCGACCATCGCCCCAGGGAACTCGCTCGCCCCGCTCCCCGGGCCCGGCTGACCGATCAGGCGGCAGCGAGACGTTCTCGGAGGGGTGCCCTCCACTCCGCGGCCAAGGCGGGGTGGGCGGCGAGCGCTTCGATGAGCGGTCGGTTGGTCAGGTGTCGATCACCCATCGCCTGGTGCGCGTCGGCGATGGTGAGGCCCGACGGATCCTCGGCTACGAGCTCGACGGCCGACCCGACCACGACCTCACCGGGCTCGAGGACGCGGTGATACCAGCCGGTCCGGCCGTTGCCGCGCATCAGCTTCTGGATGTCGGGCCGCTGGCGATGCAGGGCCAACTTGAAGCAGGGCCAGCGTGGCTGACAGATCTGGATGAGTGCGTCGTCCCATCTCCAGACATCGCCGACTCGGACGTCGGTCTCGAGCACGCCGGAGGTGGACAGGTTCTCCCCGAACGGGGCCGACCCCAACACCTCCCCGAGCTCGGACGCCCACGCGGCCAGATGCTCGGACGGGTAGGTGTACACCGCCTTGTCGGCGCCTCCGTGAACGAGCAGGTCGGCCTGCGCATCGCCGGCCAGGTTGCCGGTCGACAACCAGAGGGTGGCGCCGGCATCGAGGGGCTGCTTGGCGATGGCGCTGTAGATGCGCTGACCGCGGTGCTGAGCCAGCACGCGGGGCACCCCGACGTTCACGGCCAGGATGTCGATCATCGTGGGCAAAACCGGCCTCGACGGTCAGGGGAGGTGCGCCCGCCAGGATAGGGGCGCCCCGACTCGTCCCACGCTGCGCACGGGTCAGCCCGGGCTCGCCCGGCGGCTGGTGACCAGGGGCAGGTTCGCGGCGGTGACGACGCCCGGCGCGGCGGAGCACACGGCCGGGATGGCGTTGATGGCCGGCAGAGCGGTGCCGATCCCGATGTCGAAGGTCTCGAGGTCGTCGGGTCGGAACGACAGCTTGAGGCCCACGTTGGGGTCGCCGTCGATGTCGATCTGATAGCCGTAGAGCAGGGGCCAGTCAGGCGTGTCGTGGTGGCCGAACATGGCGCCGAGCTTCCAGGTGGTGCGCAGCTCGACGAAGGGGTCGCCGTCGACCAGTCCGGTCCAGCGGGCGTCGAGCCCCGAGACGGTTCCCTTGGCGATGGTCATGAACCCGAGGTCGCGGTCGTCGTTGGCGGTGGCGTAGTCGACCTCGAGGCGATGGTCGTCGAGGGTGGCGCCGAGTCCGGCGGCGACGACATCCAGGGTCTCGCAGTAGTCCGGTTCGCTCTCCCACAGCTCCTGTCGCAGACGGTCCGGTTCGAGGCGCGTGCCGAACCCATAGGCCTCCCAGGTACCGGCGGCGCCGTACATGGCGCAGTCGACCGACTCCATGATGCGGACGTGGCGCACCGACTTGCACATCCCCGTCGCCGCCAACGCCACCGACGGCACGAACATCGGGTTCATCCCGGTGCCGTAGAGCGATGCCTCACCTCGAACCGCGGCGTCGGCCAACCTCGTCCCGGCGTCGCCGGGATAGTGCCGGCCGTTCACCAGCCGAGCGGTGGTCACCACGTTGACCCCGGCCTCCAGGAACCGCTCGAGGTCGGCGATGACCGGCCATTGGGGCATGTAGACCACGCAGTCGGGCGCCAACGCCAGCAGGTCCTCGATGTCGTCGGTGGCCAGCACCCCAGTCGAACCACGACCCACCAGGTCGCCGGCATCGCAGCCCACCTTGTCCGGGCTGTGGGCGAACACGCCAACCAGGTCGAGGCGGGGATCGTCGATGATCGCCCGGAGGGCGGCCGACCCGACGATGCCGGTCGTCCACTGGATGACCCGTAGACCCATCAGGCCACCCCACCGTCGCCGGGCACGACGCCCAGCCCGCGGGTCAAGGCCAGGATCAGTTCGTCTCGAGCGCGGATGGTCACCGCCGCGGTGGTGACGGCCTGGGAACCGTGGAACGTGCCCGGGTAGCTGTGGAGCTCGACGTTCACGCCGGCCTGGAGCAGCCGCAAGGCATAGAGGATCCCCTCATCGCGCAGCGGATCGAACTCCATGGCGGTCACGTAGGCCGGGGGCAGGCCGCGCAAGTCGCTGGCGATCGACGGGGACGCATACGCGGAGACCTCGCCGTCGATGGTACCGAGGTAGTGCTGCCAGCTGCGCACGGCGGCCGGCCGGCTCCACAGCGGGGTGTCGGTGAACGTCTGCATGCTGACCGTCTCGAGCCGGTGGTCGAGCTCGGGGATCCCGAGGTATTGAAAGCACACTGGCGGGCCCTGGCGGTCGCGGGCCATGAGCGCCACGGCCGCGGCCAGCCCACCGCCGGCACTGCCGCCACCCACGCCGATGCGGGCAGGGTCGACGCCGAGCTCCGCGGCCCGGTCGTGGAGCCAGACCAACGCGGCGTAGCAGTCCTCCACCCCGGCCGGGAACGGGTGCTCCGGGGCCAACCGATAGTCGACCGACGCGATGGCGATGCCGAGCTCGCGGGTGGTGGCCACCAGGAAGTCGAGCTCGAGGTCGATGCTCCCCGAGATGAAGCCACCCCCGTGGATGTGGAGCAGCGCCGGACGACCGGTCGAGGGCGCCACCGCCTGGGGGACGAACCACCGCACCCCGACGGGCGGGGCACCCGCCGGTCCGGGAACCTCCCGGTTGGTGATGGTCACCCCCGAGTAGTCGATGCCGGCGTTGATGAGATCGACGAAGGAGTCGGCCAGGGCGCGGGCGGCGACGAGGTCGTCGAGATCCGAGTCTGGGATCAGCTCCAGAAGCGGCACCAGCTCCGGGTCGATGGCGTAGTCCATGGCAGATGGGTCTCAGTCGAAGAGGAAGGGCAGCGACGCCGGGCCGCGGACCAGGCTCGAGGGCAGGAAGACCGCCTCGCCCTGCCTGGGAGTAGGTGGCCCGACGGGTTCCCAGCTCCTCGAACAGCACCCGGGCCTCGAGCCGGGCGAGCGCCGCGCCGAGGCACAGGTGCTCGCCGAACCCGAACGCCGAGGTTGGGCACCCGCGAGGGCCGGGCCGCGGTCGAACTCGGCCGGCGGTCGGGCCGAACGCGGCCTCGTCGCGGTTGCCCGACGCGTAGAGCATCACCAGGTAGTCGCCCTCGGAGACGGGCACGCCGCCGAGCTCGGTGTCGGTGGTGACGGTGCGGGCGAACTGCTGGATCGGCGTGACCCAGCGCAGGCACTCCTCGACCGCGCCGGGGATCGGCGTCGGGATCGGCGTAGAGCGCGGCGCGGTGGTCCGGGCGAGCCGCCAGCTCGATCAGCGAGCCGCTGATCAGGTGACGAGTGGTCTCGTTGCCGGCGACGACGCAGCGACATGTTGAAGGTGACCAGCTCGCCGGCGGTCAGCGTGCGGCCCTCGACCTCGGCGGCGACGAGCATCGAGACGATGTCGTCCGCCGGGTTGCGCCGCCTTGTCCTTGGCCAGCTCGTCGAGGAACGCCGATCATCTCCATCACCGACTCGGTATCGGTCGGGCTGAGTCCCGGCGCGCCCGTCGGAGGCGAGGATCGCGGCGTCGGACCAGCGCCGGAAGTCGGATCGCTGCGACTCGGGCACGCCGAGCAGCTCGCAGATCACCAGCACCGGCAGCGGCGCCGCCAGCACGTCGACCAGGTCGACCACCTCGCCGCCGGGGCACGCGCGTCGAGCAGCTCGACCGCCAGCGCGCGGATGCCGCCCTCCATGCGACCCAGCGCCCGGCCGGTGAACTCGCGGTTGAGGATCCGGCGCCACTCGTCGTGCCGCGGCGGGTCCATGTGCAGGATCGAGCCGTCGAGCCCTGCCGCCCTCACGCAGCGGGTCGTTGACCAGCACGCCACGGCCCGAGCAGAAGCGCTCGGGATCCCGGCTGATCTCGCGGATGTCGTGGTAGCGGGTGACGGCCTTGATGCCGGGCGCGTACTCGAAGACCGGCGCCTCGGCCCGCAGCCGGGCCAGCACGTCGTAGTAGTCGGGGCGCAGGAAGAACCCCGGCGTGCTCGGATCGATGCGCAGATCGGCGATCTCGGTGGGCGTCATCGGTTGAGAGCCTCAGCTCGTCCATTGGCCGCGAACCGGTTGGCGATGTCAGCCCGGTCCTCGTCGGTGAGTCGGCGCAGTGCGTCACGCCGGTCGGGGCGCCAGAACACCGGGTCGTCACCGGTGGCGATCCAGCGGGCCCGACGCAGCGGGGTCTTGTCGATCTTGTTGGTCGCGGTGACGGGCACCGCGTGGACGATCCGAACGTAGCGCGGCGACCACTTGGTGCCCAGGTCCGGCTGGACCTCGAGGAAGGCGTCGAAGGCGACCGGATCGAACCGTTCTCCCGGTGCCAGCTCGACCACGGCCATGACCTGGTCGTCGGCGGTGCGGTCGTCGGGAACCCCGAACACGGCCACCGCGGCCACCGCGGCGTACCGCTGGATGACCCGCTCGACCGGCGCGGCCGCGAAGTTCTCGCCGTCGACCCGGAGCCAGTCGGCGGTGCGGCCGGCGAAGTAGAAGATGTCGTCCGCATCCCGATAGGCCAGGTCGCCGGACCAGTACCACCCGCCTCGACTGCGTTGGGCGTCGGCCGCCTCGTTGTCGTAGTAGCCCTCGAAGCGGCCCATCACGTTCAGGCCGACGAGCTCACCGATGGCGTCAGCCGCGTTGACCAGCTTGCGGTCGACGTCGAAGCGGGCGCGGTGGGCACTCCTGGCTGGTCTCGGGATCGACCACGGCGACCTCCAGCCCGGGCGCCGGCACCCCCAGCGCCTCGACGGGCTGGCCCGGCCGGGGCACCATGACGATGGCGTTCTCGCTCGACCCGTACCCCCCGAACACCGGCGGCCCGAACCGCTCGGTGAAGGCCGCCATGTCCTCGGTCGACGACTCCGGCGCCAGCACGAGCCGGAGGCGGTTGTCGCGGTCATCCTCGGTGGCCGGGGTGGCCAGGACGTAGGCCAACGCCCGACCCACGGTGCTGGTGAACGTGCACCCGTACTGGCGGACGTCGGGCAGGAACCCCGAGGCGGAGAACCGGCGCCTGAACACGAGGGAGGCCCCGCTGGCCAGGGCCGGGAAGACCATCGACGACAAGGCGTTGCCATGGAACACGGGCATGGCGCAGTAGAGGACGTCGCGGGGACGGAACCCCATCTGGGTGGTGGCGGCGCGGGCGGCCCGGCCCTGGGTCATGCGCACGGCCTTGGGCGCACCCGTCGATCCCGATGTGAAGATGAGCAGGAGCAGGTCGTCGGGTCGCGGGTCTGCGACCACCGACGACCGGCCCGCGCCGCGACGCCCTCCATCCTGGCCTGGTGGCCGAGCGCGTCGACCACGACGATGCGATCGGCGGCCGCACCCAGATCGAGCCCGTCCAACCGCGCCAGATGATCGGAGTCGGTGATGATGGCCTGGCAATCGGTGTGTCGGATGTCGCGGGCCAACTCGGCGCCGCGGCGGGTCGGATTGATGCCCACCACCACCGTTCCCGACAGCGCCGCGCCCCCGAGCGTGAACAGGTACTCGGGCACGTTGTCGAGCAGGATGCCCACGTGGGGCGGCTGGCCGGTCAGGATCTGGGTCAGGAAGGCGGCTCGCACCTCCATCTCGGTCACCACCTCGGCCCAGGTCCAGCGATGGCCCTCGAAGTGCAATCCGGCGTTGGGGTCGCCGGCTCGGCTGCGAACCAGGGCGGCGACGGTCTCGGGACACGGTTGCGTCGAGTCAGGGGGCAATGTTCTTCACCTCGGTGAAGGCGCGCAGCCCCTCGATGCCGTACTCGCGACCGATCCCGCTGGCCTTGTAGCCGCCGAAGGGGCCGACGAGGTCGGGGGCGTACTTGTTGACGCCGATCGTTCCGGTGCGGATGCGCCGCGCCACCTCGAGCCCATGGGCCTTGTCCCCCGTCCAGACCGAGCCGGCGAGACCGAAGTCCGAGTCATTGGCGATCCGGATGGCCTCAGGTTCGTCCGCGTACGGGATGACCACGATGACCGGGCCGAAGATCTCCTCGCGGGCGACCCGCATGGCGTTGTCCCCGGCCAGGACGGTGGGCTTGACGTACCAGCCACGATCGATGCCAGCGGGCAGGCCGGGGCCGCCGGCCACCACCCGGGCCCCTTCGTGGCGACCGATGTCGATGTAGCCCGAGACGCGTTGCTGTTGGCGGCGGGTCACCATCGGACCGATCTCGGTGGTGGCGTCGAACGGATCGCCGACGATCAGGCTGGTGGCCATCTCCCCCATGCCGTCGAGGAATTCGTCGTAGCGCGAGCTTGGGGCCAGGACCCGCGTCTGCGCCGCGCAGGCCTGACCGCTGTTCATGAACGAGGCGAAGCGCAGGCCGGCGAGGGTCCGGGTGAGGTCGGCATCGTCGAGGACGATGGCCGCCGACTTGCCCCCCAACTCGAGGTTCATCCGCCGCAGCGCCCGACCGCAGATGGCGCCGATTCGACGGCCCACCTCGGTCGATCCGGTGAAGGCCACCTTGTCCACACCGGGGTGCGAGACGAGCCGCTCGCCGGCCTCCCGACCTCCGGGTACCACGCTGACCACGCCCTGGGGGAAGCCGGCTCGGTCGAGCAGCAGCGCCAGGAACAGGGCGTCGAGCGGCGTCTCGGCCGTGGGCTTGACCACCACGGTGCACCCGGCCAGCAGCGCCGGGGCCAGCTTGGACATGATCGTCACCTGGGGCACGTTCCACGGCGCGATGGCTCCCACCACACCGACGGCTTCGTGGCGGACCAGCGCTCGGCCCAGCACCCCGGTCCGCTCCTCCTCCCACGGGAACGTCTGGCCCAGCTCGACGTAGAAGTTGAGCAACGCATCGGGCGCGGCCGCCTGGCCGAGCAGTGAGAACACCGTCGGTGTCCCCATCTCGAGGGTGATGAGATCGGCCATCTCCCCGACGGCGGCCCCGTAGGCGTCGGCGAAGCGGCGCAGGACGGTCACGCGCTCGAGGGGATCGAGATGGGGCCAGGGGCCGTCGTCGAAGGCATGGCGAGCCAGGTCGACGGCCCGATCCACATCGGCTGCGGTGGCCGCAGGGGTCGAACCGACGAGCTTCTCGGTGACCGGGGAGGTGACGGCGATGCGACCCGTCCCGGTCGAATCCGCCCAGCCGCCCCCGATGTAGAGCTGGCCCCAATCCCGCTTGTCACTCATCGAGGTGCTCCGGTCGTCGCTGATATGGTGCGGCGATGGCGACGACTGCCCCCGCGGCTGCGGACAGCGTCCGGATCCGACTGCTCAACGCCACGAGCGTGGTCCTGGCTCAGCACGGCCCGCGCAAGCTGAGCCTGTCCGACATCGCCACGGTCGCCGGGGTGTCGCGTCCGACGCTGTACCGGCACTTCTCCTCCAAGGACGACCTGCTGCGAGCGCTGGCCACCCACGAGAAGCAGCGCTACGCCACCGAGCTGGCCCTGGCCATCAACGGCGTGGAAGCGGATGAGCGCCTCGACCGGGCGCTCCAGTTCGTGGTCGAGTTCCAACACGACTATCCGATGCGGGGGTTGGTGGTCATCGAGCCCGCCTTCATGATCGAGCAGTTCGAGCTCTCCCTCCGCACCATGTCCACCGCCCTGGTCCCCTTGCTCGAGGAGCTCTCGCCCGCCGTCCACTCCAGTCCGATCGAACCAGCCGACCTGGCCGACCTGGTCGTTCGCACCGCGCTGAGCCACTTCCTCATCCGGGGCGACGACGCCCAGCTGCTCCGCCAGCTGAGACATGTGGTGGGCATCGGAGGTTGACCGCACAGAAGGCCCGACCGTCAGACGCGGTCGTCGGGGAAGGCGTTGCTGAGCATGGCTGGACTCGCTCCGGGTGTCGGTCGTGCCGTCCCGGGGGACGTTAACGTCTGAATCGATTTCTGTAAACTTTGTCAGCTATGCCGGGATCAGAGAACCGCACCGCTGATCTTGAGATCCATGATCTGGTCCTGGGTCAGCCCCAACTCACGCAGCACGTCGTCGGTGTGCTCGCCGTGGGCGGGGGCGCGGGTCACCGACGGCACCCGCTCGTCGAACTGGATGGGCGAAGGCACCATCTTGAAAGAGGTGCCCGCGGCGGACTCCACGTCGACGACGTATCCGTTGGCCAGGGCCTGCGGGTCCGTCATGACCTCGCCGGGCGTCGAGACCGGGGCCCACACGCCCTCGACGTCGGCCAGGATCTCGCGCCACTCGGCCAGCGTCCTGGTCCGGAAGACGTCGTCGAGCGCGTCGATGCACTCCCGGCGGTTGACGCCTCGGTCGGCGGCGGTCGCGAAGCGTGGGTCTTCGAGCAGCTCGGGGTGGCCGATCTTGGTGATCAGGTCGGGCCACAGGCGATCGGCCTGCAACATGACCAGGCTGAGGAACCGACCGTCGGCGGTCTCGTAGTCGCCCACCAGCGGATTCGGGACGTCGTAGCGGGTCATCTTGGGCACGGCGTCGAGGCCGAACAGCGACACCGCCATGAGGGTCGCCGACGCGGCCCACATGGCCGTGCTCATCAGCGAGCTGTCGACCACCAGCGCTTCGCCGGTTCGTTCGCGGTGGAACAGCGCGGCGGAGATGCCACCGGCCAGGGTGAGCCCACCGATCATGTCGCCGAAGGCAGGGCCGGGCGGACCCACGGGACGAGCCGCATCCCCAGGGGTGGCGATGTCGGCGATGATCCGTCCCCAGAAGGAACTGCCGTCGAAGCCGCCCTTCTCGCGTTCGTCGCCTCGCTGGCCCTGACCCGAGCCCCGGGCGTAGATGATGTCGGGGTTGGCGGCCCGGATGTCATCGACTTCGATCCGAAGCGACTGGCGGACCTGGGGCAGGTAGTTGGTGACGAACACGTCGCTCTGCGCCGCCAGCCGGAGCAGGACGTCGCGTCCGGCGTCGCGCTTGAGATCGAGGCCGACGCTCCGCTTGCCCCGGTTGGGCAACTCGATCATGTGGGCGACCCCGCCCGGCCCCTGCGGGATCAGGCCCGAGTTCACCAGGCCGCGTTGGGGGTCGCCGGTCTCGGGATGCTCGACCTTGATCACGTCCGCGCCCCACTCGGCCAAGACCGCTCCCGCCGCCGGCACATAGGTCCACGCCGCCACCTCGAGCACTCGCACGCCGCTCATGGTTTCGCTCATGTCGGTTGTCTCTCCTTGTTTGGCCGCGGGCCCGTCGGACCACCCGGGCCGTCCGGGTCGGGCACTGGGTTGCTCACAGATCCCAGAACCGCGCTCGCCCACGCTGCTCGAGGGCCGTTCGCAGCTCGCCTGCGTCCTGCTCGGTGAACAACCGGAAGGCGGAGGCACCGCGGTCGCGAACCCAGACCACGTCGTCACCCGTGCGGTCCGGGCGGTACTTCTCGTGGACGAGGGTCCGGGTCAGCACCTTGTTGGTGGGCGACACAGGCAGAGCCGCCGAGATCCGCACGTAGCGCGGCCGCCACTTCGGGGCCAGGTCGGGCTGGGCATCGAGCCAGACGGCCAGCTCTTGGGGGTCGAGGGTGGCACCCTCGACCGGGACCACGGCCGCCATCACCTGGTCGCCGGCATCGGGGTCCGCCACGCCGTAGGCCACCGCGGCCAGGAGGTCCGGGTGGCGGGCGATCGCGTCCTGGATCGGCCCGGCGGGGAAGTTCTCCCCGTCGACGCGGATCCAATCGGCGTTGCGGCCGGCGAAGTACAGGTAACCCGCCTCGTCGACATAGCCCAGGTCCCCCGACCAGTACCACCCGTTGCGGGTGGCCCGGGCGTTCGCTTCGTCGTTGTTGTAGTAGCCCTCGAAGACCCCAACCCCGGCGGTGTTGACGATCTCGCCCACACAGCCCATCGGGTCGAGCAACTCCCCCGCGGGACCGAACCTCGCCGCCGGCAGTGGTTGGCCCGCCTCGTCCACCACCGTGACGCCCGGCGCCGGGACGCCCATGGCGCCAGGGGGGTCCCCGTCGCTGCGGGTCACGGCCAGTCCGCCTTCGGTGGCGCCGAACGCGTCGATGACCTCGACATCGAACCGCTCGGCGAACGCCTCGACCAGGCTGGGCGCGCCCTCGTTGCCGTAGGCCACCCGAAGGGAGTTGTCGGCGTCATCGGGCCGCGCCGGCTGGGCCAACAGGTAGGCCAGGGGCTTGCCGGTGTAGTTCCAGTACGTGACGCCGTAGCGCCGGACGTCGGACAGCCAACCGGACGCGCTGAACCGGCGTCGCAGCGACACCGCCGCCCCCGACGACAGCGCCGCCATCCATCCCACCTGGAGAGAGTTCGAGTGGAACAGGGGCATGCACAGGTACCCCACGTCGCCGGGGCCGAGGCCCATCATGATCGCCATCCGCGAGCCGGTGGTGAGCATCCGACGATGGCTGCAGATCACCGCTTTGGGGGCGGCGGTGGTGCCGCTGGTGAAGATCAGGGCCCAGGTGGTCTCCAGGGGCGAGACGATGCCGGGATCTGTCGCGTCGACCGCGGCCAGAGCCGTCTCGAGCGCAGGCCCGACGGACAGGACCTCATCGGTGGCGAACAGGCCACTGGCCAACAACGGTTCCGCCAGATCGGCGTGGGTCTGCTCGTACACGAGCAGCCCGCAGTGGGTGGCCCGGGCATCGTCTACCAGCTGGGTACCGGAACGGCTGTGGTTGAGCCCGACCACCGCCGCGCCAGCCAGAGCCGCACCACCCAGCGCGAAGAGGTATTCGGGGACGTTGTCGGCCAGCACGGCCACGTGGAAGGGCTGATCGGCGCGTCGGCGAGCCAGCAGGAGGTTGGCCCAGCGGCGACACTCTGCGAGGTAGTCCTGATGGGTCCAGATCCGGTCCTCGCCGAGGATCGCCGGACCGGTGGCGATGCTGGGGTCGGTGGCGTTTCGGGCCAGCAGCTCGGCCACGCTGTCGGCCGGGAGCGGGGCCGCCCCGAGCGCGGGGCGTGTTGGGTCGGCCTGCTGGTCGTCGGCGAGGGCGGGGTCCATGTCTTCCATGTTACGACGGCAGTGGGGCTGTCCCCAGAAAGAGAGCATATGTAGCGCATTCTAGAGAACTACTATGCAGAGGTGGATGGGGAGCACCGGTGAGCTCAACCTGGGGCGGTCCCCAAACCAACACCACGGTGTGCCGTTCATGACCACCAGCGGAGGACGGCGCGACCCCGGTCAGCTCCGTTCGGGGTTGCTGGCCTGGTGTGCCCAGCACCGTCCGGACGTCGTCGAGGCCGGGATCGAGGAGCTCACCCACCCCTCGGCCGGGCTGTCGAACGAGACGATCATCCTGCGGTGTCGCCCCGGCGCGGACGGCCGGGTCGGGCTCCGCCTGGTCGTGCGCCTGCCGCCGCTGGTGGCGTCGTTCCCGGATCACGACTTCGGTCGCCAGGCACTCGTGCAGACGGCGGCCGCCGCCGCCGGCATCCCGACCGCAGACCCCGTCACGCTCGAGCGCGACCCGGTCTGGCTGGGCGTCCCGTTCATCGTGATGCCGTTCGTGGACGGGGACATCCCTGGCCCGGCATCGTTGTTCGACCCGTGGCTCACCCAGGCCACCCCGGTCGAGCGGCGCGACGCCCAGCGGGAGATGGTCCGCGTCCTGGCCGCCATCCACCAGGTCGACTGGCGCCAGGTCGGCTTGGGAGACCTGTTGCCCGTCGGCCACGAGGGACTGGGCCAGCAGCTCGACTGGTGGGGGCGATACCTCCGTTGGGCGGCGGGGTCCGAACCCGTCGGGCGCATCGAGGCGATCCTGGCGTGGTGCCGGGCCCACCAGCCGGCCGACGAGGTCCCGCGGTCGTTGGTGTGGGGGGATCCCCGCCTCGAGAACCTGGTGGTCGGTGCCGATCGACACGTGCGTGCGGTGCTGGACTGGGAGCTGGCCACCATCGGGCCGACCGAGATGGACCTGGGTTGGTACACGGGGCTCGAACGGATGCTTCACGAGCTGACCAGCATGGACGCACTTGCCGGGTTCGCGCCGGCCGAGCAGGTGTGGGCAGACCTGGCCGCGGCCATCGGGCGACCGCTCCAGGACCCCGCCTGGCACGAGATCTTCGCCGTGTTCCGGTCGATCTGCATCAACGTCCGCCAAGCCGCCATCAGCGCCGAAGCGGGGATCAGCTACCCGCTGCCACCGGGCGAGGCGAACCCCATGGTCGGGGTGCTCGAGCGCTGGATCCAGCAGGCCTGAGAGTGGCGGGTTCGGTGAAAGGACAGCCGATGTGCGGCGTCGACCGATGGAACCCTCTCCCCAGACTGGCACGCCTGGCCGTCCCCTGGAGGAACAAGGGTGGCACCTTATACTGACGCCGAACACCACCCCCGCAGGCGTGATCGAGATCGAGGCATGTCGATGACCGAGGAGAGCGCGCCGGTGGCCAGGTGGCACGAGCGCACGGTGGATCGCTCGTTGAAGAACGCCCGCGAGCGAGCCATCACCCGGGGCGACAAGTTCATCAGCGCGGCCGCCACCTTGCTGCGCCGGACGGGCAAGGCCGACTTCACCGTGCAGGAGGTGGTCGACCAGTCGGGCATGTCGCTGCGCAGCTTCTACCACCACTTCGCCACCAAGGAGGACCTCCTGCTCGCCGTCATCGAGGAGTCGGTCCGCCGCTACACCGACGAGTTGACGCCCAGGCTGGCCAAGACCAAGGGCGCCGCGGCCAAGCTCGAGTTGCTGCTCCTCACCAGCTACCGCGATTCCAACGAGGACCCGGCCAACCAGGGTCTGGTGTTGTTCCACTGGAACCTGGCCCAGTCGCGCACGGCCGAGTTCGTGGAGACGTTGGCCCCGCAGGTGGACCTCATCACCGGGATCCTCGAGGAGGGCGTGGCAGACGGGACGTTCCGATCCGACCTGCCCATCCCGGCGCAGGCCTCGATGGTCACCCACACCCTGCTGTCCCTGCTCGACATGCGGGTGCTGGGGGTCGAGCTCGTGGCCGAGCCCGTCACCGGCGACCAGCTCGTCGAGTGGTGCCTCACCGCGGTGGGCGCTCGTACATCTGGCTGAGGGCGTCGATGCCGCGGTCTGCGGACATTCTTTACAGAGATTATATAGTCTGTAACACTTGGCTCGATGAGGACGGTCCTGACCCACCTCCAACGGCTGGAGGCCGAGAGCATCCAGATCATGCGCGAAGCCGTGGCCGAGAGCGAGAACCCGGTCATGCTGTATTCGATCGGCAAGGACAGCTCGGTGATGCTGCACCTGGCCCGCAAGGCGTTCCACCCCTCGCCGCCGCCGTTCCCGCTGCTGCACGTCGACACGACCTGGAAGTTCCGGGCCATGTACGAGATGCGCGACACGCTGGCGGCCGACGGCGACATCGAACTGCTCGTCCATCAGAACCCCGAGTGCGTCGACCAAGGCATCAACCCGTTCGACCACGGCTCCGCCGTGCACACCGACCTGTGGAAGACCGACGGCCTCAAGCAGGCCCTCGACCTCCACGGATTCGACCTGGCGTTCGGCGGGGCCCGACGCGACGAGGAGAAGTCACGGGCCAAGGAGCGGATCTTCAGCATCCGCTCCGCCCAGCACCGGTGGGACCCCAAGCAGCAACGCCCGGAGCTGTGGCGCACCTACAACGTGCGCCGGAGCCAGGGCGAATCCATCCGCGTGTTCCCCCTGTCGAACTGGACCGAACTCGACGTGTGGCAGTACATCCACCGGGAGGCCATCCCGATCGTGCCGCTCTACCTGGCCGAGCCCCGGCCCGTGGTCGAGCGTGACGGTGCCCTCATCATGGTCGATGACGACCGCATGCCGCTGCTGCCCGACGAGGTCCCGGAGATCCGCAGCGTCCGGTTCCGCACGCTCGGCTGCTACCCGCTGACCGGGGCCGTGGCGAGTGAGGCGGCCACGCTGACCGAGGTCATCCAGGAGATGTTGCTCACCACCACCTCCGAACGGGAGGGTCGGGTCATCGACTTCGATTCCTCCGGGTCCATGGAGAAGAAGAAGCAGGAGGGGTACTTCTGATGACCGACACCCGCCGCGCCCTCCACGACCTCATCGCCGCCGACATCGACGCGTACCTCGATGTCCACGAGCACAAAGACCTCCTCCGCTTCATCACCTGCGGCAGCGTCGACGACGGCAAGAGCACGCTGATCGGCCGGCTCCTGTTCGAATCGCACCTCGTCTTCGAGGACCACCTGGCCGCCCTCGAGGCCGACTCCAAGAAGGTCGGCACCCAGGGCGGCGACCTCGACTTCGCCCTGCTGGTCGACGGACTGGCGGCCGAGCGCGAACAGGGCATCACCATCGACGTCGCCTACCGGTTCTTCACCACCGAGCGGCGCAAGTTCATCGTGGCCGACACGCCCGGCCACGAGCAGTACACCCGCAACATGGTCACGGGCGCATCCACCGCCGAGCTGGCCGTGATCCTGATCGACGCCCGCAAGGGCGTGCTGACCCAGACCCGGCGCCACAGCTACCTGGTGTCGCTGCTGGGCATCGAGCACGTGGTCGTGGCCGTGAACAAGCTCGACCTGGTCGGCTACTACCAGACCACCTTCGATGCCATCGAGGCCGACTACCGGGCCTTCGCCCGCGAGATCGGCCTGCACGACATCACCGCCATCCCCATCTCCGCGCTCGAGGGCGCCAACATCGTCGAGCCCAGCCCGCTCACCCCCTGGTACGGCGGGCCCACTCTGATCGAGCACCTCGAGACGGTGGAAGTCGACGAGCGCGTCAGCCAGGGTCCGTTCCGCATGCCGATCCAATGGGTCAACCGTCCCGATCTCGACTTCCGCGGCTTCTCCGGGATGGTGGTGGGGGGAACCGTCTCGCCCGGGTGACCGGGTGCGGGCGCTGCCCTCGGGCCGGACGAGCACGGTGTCCCGGATCACGACCTTCGACGGCGATCTCGAAGTGGCGCGTGGCCGGGCAGTCGGTGACGCTCGTGCTGAGCGACGAGATCGATGTGAGCCGGGGCGATGTGCTGTGCGGCGCGGATGACCCGGCGGCGGTGGCCGACCAGTTCGAGGCCCAGATCATCTGGATGCACGACGACCAGATGCTCCCGGGACGGCCCTACCTCATGAAGTTGGGCACGCAGACAGTCGGGCTGACCATCGCCCAGCCCAACTACAAGGTCAACGTCAACACGCTGGAGCACATCGCCGGACACACCCTGGAGCTGAACGAGATCGGCGTCGCCACCATCGCCACCGACCGTTCCATCGCCTTCGACCCCTACGCCGCCAACCGGGCCATGGGTGGATTCGTGATCATCGACCGCACGACCAACGCCACCGTCGGGGCGGGCCTCATCAAGTTCTCCCTCCGACGCTCGCAGAACGTGCCGTGGCAGGCCCTGGAGGTCACCGCCGAGGCCCGCAGCACCATCAAGGGCCACCAGCCCGGGATCATCTGGTTCACGGGTGTCTCCGGTGCGGGCAAGTCGACCATCGCCAACCGGACCGAGGCAGCGCCTCCACTCGCTCGGGATCCACACCGTGCTTCTCGACGGGGACAACGTCCGCCACGGGCTCAACCGTGACCTCGGGTTCACCCAGGTCGATCGCATCGAGAATATCCGCCGGGTGGCCGAGGTGGCCCGGCTCATGGCCGACGCCGGTCTGGTCGTGCTCGTGTCGTTCATCTCCCCCTTCCGCGACGACCGCCGACTGGCCCGGCAGCTGGCCGGTGAGGACCGCTTCTGCGAGGTGTTCGTCGACACCGCCATCGAGGTGGCCGAGGCCCGGGACACCAAAGGCCTCTATCGCAAGGCCCGCCAGGGCGATCTCCCCAACTTCACCGGCATCGACTCCCCCTACGAACCACCCGAGCATCCCGAGGTGCATGTCGACACGACGGTCACCTCACCCGAGGCGGCGGCCGAAGCCGTGGTCGAACGGCTCCGAGGCATGGGCATCATCGCCTGACCGCCACGCGGCTCCGGTGGCCGGTCAGCTGTGGTTGCCGGCCAGCCAGAGATCGCCGATCCAGGGCTTCAACTCGTAGTTGCCGAAGGCGATGTCGCGCCCCGGGTTGAGGCCCCGCACGTCGTGGGCGGTGATCAGGCTGTAAGGCGTGCGGTAGAGCCAGACGTTGGTGACCGCGGCGTTGATCTGGTGGACCAGGTCGTCGTAGGCGGCCTTGCGCTGGGCGGGATAGCCGTTGGTCCGTCCCGTGGCCAGGTCCTGGTCGATCGTGGCGGTGGTGTATTCGGAGAAGTTGATGTTGAGGCCGCCCACGCCCTGGATGGTCTTCGACGACCAGAAGACGTAGTCGAAGTCGGGATCCGGGTTGTTCGGGTTGCGCAGGATCAGCACCTGGTACTCGCCCCCCACCAACGACTTCTCATACGAGATGGGATCGCTGGTGCTGATCGAGGTGGTGATGCCGACCGCCTTCCACTGGGCCTGGAGCTGCTGATCGAGCCGGAGCGTGTCGGAGTCCGGCTCGCTGGTGAGGGAGATCTTGAGCGACGGCTGGCCGGTCTCCTGCTCGTAGGCGGCCAGCTCGGCGTTGACCTTGGCCGGGTCGTAGTCGAGCGAGCCGGTCTGGCCGGCGGGCAGGCCCCACACGCTGGTGGCCGGGAACGGCGAGTCCACGGTCGACACGCCGGCTCCGACCAGCTTGGCCACCGTGGTGCGATTGGTGGCGTAGGCCAGGGCGCGGCGGGCGTGGATGTTGCTGAGTGGGTTGGCCTCCCCGTTGATGACCGGCGCGGTGTTGACCTGAGCCGACACCGCCTCGCTGTTCCAGTCCTTGACCACCGTGTAGTTCGGGGC
The DNA here is from genome assembly GCA_963740985.1 of uncultured Microthrixaceae bacterium. GTDB lineage: Bacteria > Actinomycetota > Acidimicrobiia > Acidimicrobiales > Acidimicrobilacustridaceae > UBA4742. Next base: position 3,648,739 of record CAVUGJ010000002.1, on the reverse strand, counting down.
GAGGCGGTTGGCCGTGTCGGCGTTGTAGGTCAGCATCATGTTGATGTCGCCGCTCTGGAGCGCGGCCGCCCGGGTGGCCTCGTCGGGGATGACCTTGAAGGTGATGCCATCGAGGTGAGGCAGCCCGGCCTGCCAGTAGTGCGGGTTGCGCTTGACCGTCAGGGAGCTCCCCTGCTGCCAGCTCACGAAGCTGAACGGCCCGGTGCCGATCGGGTGGGTGGCGCCGTGGTCGGGTGAGTTGAGCATGGCCGGCGCCATCATGGCGGTGCCCGAGGAGTCCAGGTAGCTCGACGGGAAGGCGGCCCAGGGCTGGGTCAGCTCGACCACGACGGTCAGCGGGCCGGTCGCCTGCACGTCCTTCACCAACGGTCGGAGCAGCTCGCCCGACAGTGCCCCACCGACGTAGGCGTCGAAGTTCTGCTTGACCGCGGCTGCGTTGAAGGGCTCGCCGTCCTGGAAGGTCACGCCGGGACGGAGCTGGATCTGCCACTTGTCGAAGGCCGAGTCGGCGATCCAGGAGGTGGCCAGATAGGGATCGGCCCCGCCCTTGGCGTTCAGCTTGGCCAGCGACTCGAAGATGGTCGATCCCACCAGGTTGCCGTCGAGTCCCCACTCCGACGCGGCCGGGTTCCACGAATCGGTCTCCACCGCGATCCCGATGGCCAGGGTTCCGCCGTTCACGGGCTTCTCGTCGGCCGCCTCGCGGCTTCCGCCCGGGACCACCGTGGCCGAGGTCTGGGCCTGCCGGGGGCCCGATGATCCACAGCCCGCGGCCAGGACCATGATCGCCAGGGCTGCGCCCAGGACGATCTGCCATGGCGCCCGCGACGGCCGATGCTTACGAATCGAACGATCCGTGGTGATCATGTTGCTTCCCCCCAATGAGAATGCTCGTGCCCTCTGAGCTATCGGGTGGCGACCGGTGCTCATGAGGGGATCTGCGGGTTCTCACCCGAAATGATCCGGGCGACTCATGCCCCCGCATCCACCTGCCTGACCGCACCGAGGTCGCGTCCGAGGTAGGCCGAGGCCAGCAGGTCCTGATCGACGTCTCCACAGCCACCGGTCCAGGTGATGTGGCCCAGGGTCATCACCGCCACCGTCTCGGCGAAGGCCAGGGCATGGGTCGGCCGCTCCTCGACCAGCAGCACCGCACAGCCCTGGCCGCGCACCTCGACCAGGGTTTGGTAGACGGCCTCGGTCGCCTTCGGCGAGAGACCGAGCGTGGGCTCGTCGGCCACCAGGACCGCCGGCGGTCGCACCAGGGCCGGGGCCAGGGCCAGGAGTTGCTGCTCGCCACCCGACAGGAGGCCCGCCGATCCCTTGCGACGCTCGCGGAGGATCGGGAAGTGGTCATAGGCCGCCTCCATCTCCGCGGGCTCGGTCAGCCGGATGGCCAGGTTCTCCTCGACGGTCAGCTCGGGGAAGATGCCACGGGACTCGGGGATCACCAGGAGCCCGGCCTGGGCCCGCCGGTGCGGGGCGGCCGAGCTGAGATCCCGTCCGGCCAGGTGCAGGGCGCCGTGACGCAGCGGGATCTGTCCGCCGATGGCCTTGCACAGAGTGGATTTGCCCGCTCCGTTCGCGCCCACGATGGCCAGCGCGCCATGCGACACCAGGTTCAGATCGATGCCGTGCAGCACCCCGAGCTCGCCGTACCCAGCGCCCACGTCATGCAGCCGGAGGGCCGGGACATCCACCTCCGGCCCGGGCCAGGTGGTGACGAGACCCAGCGTCGACGGCGCGGGAGGGCGACCCGATCCGTTCACCCGGCGAGGGGGCACCGAGGTCGCAGTTCCGGCACCGTGCCGACGCCGCGGCCTGCGGCGGGCCCAAACCTCGGCGGAGAGGGCCAGCACCCCGTCAGGGTTGCGGGCCAGCTGGATGGCCCCGAGACCGAACAGGATGGGTAGGAAGTAGGCGGACCCCACCATCCCCGTGAGCACGCCGTTCCAGGCGGTCGCCTTGGCCAGGACCGCACTGCCGGCGGCGAAGGTGAGCCCGGCCAGGAGCGCGCCCGCCGGCCGACGCACCCCCCACGTGACCACGATGGCCAGCCAGAACATCCCGACGAAGGCGGGGGCGCTCGTGTTGGTGAACGGGCTGGAGGTCACCGCCAGCAGTGAGCCGCCCAGCCCGGCGATGCCGGCGGACAGGGCGAACACGATCACCTTGGCCCGGTCGGGGGAGATGCCGGTCGTGCGAGCGGCCACGTCTGAACTCCGCGCCGCGAACATGGCCCGACCGGTGGCCGAGACCTGGAGGTTGTGGATCCCCCAGGTGACCAGTCCGAACACGACCAGGAGCACCAGGACCAGGGACTGGTTGCTCGAGAGCTCGTGCCCGAAGAGCCGGGGGCTGGTCATCAAGTACCCCGCTGATCCGTTGCTGATCGAGTCGATCTGGAACACGACCAGGTCGGCGATGAAGGCGACCGACAGCGTCCCGAGCGCGAGGGCCAGGGCGCCCAGGCGTCGCAAGGGGATGGCGATGACGGCGCCGACCGCGGCGGCGGTGACCGTGGCCAGCGCCGCGGCCACGAAGAAGTTGAGGTGGCCGTTGTCCATCAGGACCGGGACCGTGGCGCCGAACTGGTGCCTCACCAACCAACCGGCCGCGAACCCGCCCACGGTCACGAACGTGGCCTGCATCAACGACACCATGCCGCCGATCCCGGTGATGACCACGAAGGACAAGAAGATGACGCCCATCACCAGGCCGTCGACCACCAGTCCCGACCAGAACGAATCGGCCACCACCTCGACGTAGAGCACCAGGGCGCTGATGGCGATCATCCACGGCAGCCAGCGCCGCCACCGGGGCAGCCCGTCGCGATGGTCCGACTGAGGCGCCTCGTGGGCGGGGGTGCCGGCGGCGCGGCCGCGCCGGCGAGCCAGTACGAACAGGCCGACCAGCGTGAGCACGAACGGCACGGCCGTGCGCAGACCCGACACGTTGGCGATGGACGTGGGCAGGAAGTCGTTGGCGTATCCGAGGACCAGGTTCTGGATGACGCCGAGCAGGAGACCTCCGACGAACGCCAGCGGCAGCGACCGGAACCCGGCGAACACCACCGCGGCCAGACAGCCCAGGACGACAAAGGTGTAGGTGATGTTGTCGAGCCCGATGAACGGGCCCAGCATCACGCCTGCCACCCCGGCCAGCAGCATCGTGAGGGTCCAGGAGATGGCGCTGATCCGGGCGCTGTCGATGCCGCGGAGGCCGGCCAGCTCGCGCTGGTCGACGTCGGCCCGCATCTGCAGGCCCAGGCGTGTCCGGCGCAACAGCAACCACAGTGCGGCCGCGGCCAGGCCGGCGACCACGAAGATGATGACCTGGTCCGAGTTCAGCACCACGCCGTGCATCACCGTCCAGGTCTTGGCCGGGACCGGCCCCAGGCCGGGCACGGTACCCAGGCCGGTGGTGTTGGGAAGGTGGCCGCCGTGCAGGTTGATCTGCTCGGCGATGAACAGGACGAGGTTGGGCAGCGCCACCAGCAGGCCGATGGTGGCCACGATGCGGGCATGCATGGGCGCGGTGGCCAGTCGCCGGAGCAGGATCCGGTCGAGGAGGAAGCCGAGGAGCGGCGCGAAGACGACGACCGAGACCAGTGCGGCCCAACCCACCGGCCACCCCTGGCCGGTGCTGAGCTGGAAGTACAAGAAGGCGGTGGCGAAGGCGACCGCGCCCTGAGCGAAGTTGAACACGCCCGATGCCTCGTAGGACAGGACCAGGCCGGTGGCCATGATGGCGTAGATGGCGCCGGACACCGCGCCCGACACGACCAGGCTCAAGAAGGTGGTCACCGGCCGTCGGGCCTGGGCTCGACGCGGGTCACGGCTCGCCCAGGTAGGCGAGGCGGACGGCGGCGTCGTCCTGGATGTCGCCGGGGGCGCCATGGGCCAGAACGGATCCGCTCTGGAGCACCACGATCCGGTGGCAGTTCGCCATCACGAAGTCCATGTCGTGTTCGACGATCACCATGGCGCACGTCGTCTCCACGGCGATGCGCTGGATCTGGGCGGCCAGGGCCAGGGCCTCGTCCGCGCCCAGCCCGGAGTTGGGTTCGTCGAGCAGCAGCAGCACGGGCGGATCGACGATGGCCCGGGCCAGCTCCACCATGCGGGCCTGCCCGATGGGTAGCGCGGCCGTCGGCGTGCCCGCCACGCCGGTCAGACCGCACAGGTCCATCACCTCGTCCACGCGTTGGCGTCGTTCGCGCTCGCGACGCCGTCGAGTCGGGAAGGCGACCAGATCGGCCACCGCGCCGCCTCCACCTCCCTGCCATTCCAACCCCGCCAACACGTTGTCGGCCACGGAGAGCCAGCCGAACGTCTGCACCTGCTGATAGGTGCGACGCATCCCCAGCCGAGCCCGGCGTACGGGACTGGTCCTGGTCACGTCACGCCCGCCCAGCGTCACCCGACCCGAGGTCGGGAAGCGAACCCCGGAGATCACGTCGAAGAGCGTGGTCTTGCCCGCCCCGTTGGGTCCGATGAGCCCGCACACCTCGCCGGCGGCGACCGAGAGACTCACGTCATCGACCGCGGTCACGCCCCCGAAGCGAACCACGATGGCGTCGAGGACCAGGACGGCCGGACCGCCAGCTCGGTCCGCTCCGCTCGTGACGTCGGTCCTCGCCATCGAGGAAGGGGTTCCCGGCACGTGGTCAGTCGGACTTCTTGGCCGCCAGCCCGGCCAGGAAGGTCGATCGCTTGATCAGGGGTTGGGGGGCGAACGGTGACGTGACCGTGTAGCCGGTGCCGGTACCGAACACGATGCTCAGGCCGGCGCTCGATTCGGTGTGCCCCTTGGGGAACTCGACGTTGGAGGTGGCCTGCTGGCCGTTCATGGTGAAGTTGTCGTTGCCGGCGGCGATGAAGCTCTCACGACTGAGGTTCTTGCCGGCCTTCTCCAGGATCTGGATGAACAGATCGGCGCTCCAGTAGCCGGCCTCCATGGCCAGGCCCTTGACCGCGGTCGAGTCGACCGCGTCGACGTCGGTGATCATCTGGCGCACCGACGACGTGGCGGTCTGCTCCCAGGGAGCGAAGGTGAGGGCGTTGTAGACGCCGTTGGAGAGGCTGGCGATGCGGGGGTCGTAGAGGCTGTACTCGATGATCTGGTTCTTGTACCCGAGCTCACGGAGCTTCTTGGCGATGCCGGCGCCGTCCAAGGTGGACGACACCGCTTCCACCAGATCCGGGCCCTTGCCCCCGTTTGAGGACATGATCGCCTGGGCATACGGCGTGTAGTCGGCCACCACGGTAGGCGGCAGCGGGACGTCGTTGCTCTTGTAGACGACGTTCGCGTCGTTGTAGGTCCAGACGTTGGCGAAGCTGGCCAGCGCGACCTTGGCCGAGTCATCGTCGGCCCCGATCAGGGCGATGGCCTTGCCCTTGGCCGACTTGTCGGCAAAGACCTGCTCGAAGCTGGGAACGAAGTTGCTGACGTAGGGCGACTTGGTCTCGTCGGTGCAGCCGGTGAGGGAGAACCCCGCGTTCTTGTTGCACCAGCTGGTGTCGATGCCCCACCCCACGAAGGGCACACCCTGCTGGTTCAGGTAGTCGGCCGCGGCGAAGGTGGCGGTCATGACCGGGACGACCGCGAAGGGCTTGTCCTGCTCGACGATCTTGGTGGCCACCTGCGAGTCGGTGGCCGGCGTCTGGTTGTCGTCGTTGAAGTCGGTGACCACAATCTTTCGGCCGTACACGCCACCGGCGTCGTTCTGTCGCTTGAACCTGGCCTCGGCTCCCACCAGGGCCTCGCCGTAGCTGGCCTTGTAACCCAGCGCGGAGACCTTGATCTCGGTGGCCGTGACCCCGGTGGTGGTGTGGGTGGTGGGCGCAGCCGACGTCGGTGGTGTGGCCGCGTCGGGCTTGGAGCTGCTGCAGGCGGCGGCCCCGACCGTCAACGCGACAAGCACCGCGACCGCTCTGAGCTTCATGTTTCTCCCCGTGTGTGCGATTCAGAACCGCCCGGGTGTCGACACGGAGGGGCGGTGCAGCTTCGACGGCAGCATTACGTCTTTGGCCGAAGTTGTCAATTGTGTCACGGGGATGGGTTGAGCCTGGCGGTCACTCTCCGGACGGGGGACACGGGCTCGACCCAGGGACCACAGGCGCCTTCGAAATCTCATCCTTGGCCCCGCCAGAAGTCGACTTGGGACCGTAGATCCTGTCGGACGCCCATTACTACCGTCGGTCGCGCCGTCATGACGGCCTGGCATCACTCGACCGGAACAGGAAACGGTGGCAGACGACCCGCGAGGCATGCGTCGTCGGCGAGGCCCAGACGTGGCGGACACCGGGGCCGGCACCGCCCCGCCCGCACCTCGGATGCGGGTGCTGCTGGTGGAGGACCGGGCGGACTGGACACACGGTCACTACGAACCCGTGCTGACACGGATGACGGCCGGATTCACGGCCATCGGCGGCGAGGTCACCATCCTGACCTCGCTCGGACTCCTCACCGGTACCGGGATCGACGCGGCGGGGTGTGGGTCCGCCCGTCGGTACCGATGGGGCGCTCGCTGGGTGGAAGGCCGCCTCCGTTGGATCGATCGCCTGCCGGTGACCAGCCCCCTGCGGTCCCGCCTCCGACCGGTGGTGATCCGCCTCCGCTCGATGCTGCTGATCGCCGAGACCCGGCACGCGGCGAAGTCTCTGGGCGATCCGGCCGAGGTCGCCGTGATCATCTACAGCGCCGCGCTCGTCCCCATGCCCGCGGCCGTCCTGGCTCCGGCGCGGAGCCATTGGGCCTCCTTCCGCCACGCCGCCACCACGACTCCGGTCGTCCCGGGGGCACCGTGGCGGTCGGTGCCCAAGAAGCTGGTCAGCCGGCTGGGCGCGACTCGCGATCGGGCGCGGACCCGTCGAGGAGGCCGCTTCGTGGTCGTGGGCGCCTACCCCACACTGGTGCGGACGTGGAAGCAACGAACGCCGTGGATGGTCACGGGGGTGGCGCCCATCCCCATCGAGCCGGGTGTCACCCGCGTCGATCGCGCCACGGCCTGCCGACAGCTCGGGCTGGCCCCAGACCGACGGTGGGCGCTGTTCTTCGGATCCATCCACGGCGGGAAGTCGCCCGACACGGTGTGGGCGGCGTGGTGTCTGGGCGAACCACCATCGGCAACGCTCATCGCGGCCGGGAGTGGCGTGCGCGAGAGCATCGACCACTGGCTCGAAGAGCATCCCGGAGCCGACGACTCGTGCATCCACGTCATCGACGGCAGCATCGACGGTCTCAGCAAGCAGCTGCTGTTCAGCGCCGCGGACGTAGGCATCTGCAGCTTCGCGGTCGAGCCCATCGGGGCCAGCGCCACCTTGGCGGACTTCGTGGCCTACGCCACACCCATCTGTTGCTCGAGTGGCGGCGATCCCGCCGACCAGACCCGCCACTACCGCCTCGGCGACGTGTTCGCGGCCGGCGATCCGCAAGCCCTGACCGACGCCGTCCACCACGTGGGTGACCAGATGGACCCGGCCGGCCGGGATGCGTTCGTGCGCGACCACGCTCCGGTCGAGGTGGCGGCGGACTTCATGCAACTCCTGTTCCCCGACGACGAACCTTCCGAAAGGGCCCGTTGACCTATGGATGGCACCGAAAGGGGCTGCCTACAGTCGCGCCACCGAGAAGGGCAGGGCGATGGTGCTCAATGGCGACAAGGTTCCTGTTGGCCGTTCCGGCCGCGGCCTGGCCACCGACGAGCGCGAACAGGTGCTCGAAACCGCCACGCAACTCCTGGCCAACCACGGTCCCCTGAAGGTCACGTTCAAGTGGGTGGCGAAGGCCTCCGACATTCCGGTCGATCAGGTGTCGACCGAATGGCCGACGATGGCGACGCTGGTGGCCGACGTGCTGGATCGCCTGGCCGGTCAGATCGGCGGCTTCGGTACCGATCTCGGCACCCCGGGCGAGCTGCTCGGCGAGGGCGAGCCGATCGACCTGTACCAACGGATCGTGGCCCGGAGCCTGCTCGACGGGCTCAATCCCGCTTCCCTGCTCGGCGACTTCCCCCACGCCAACCAGTGGGTCCCCGTGTTGCAGGAACGGCTGGGCCTCGACGAGCACACGGTGCGCCAACGCCTCTGCGAGGTCGTCGCTCTGGCCTGGGGATGGCGCCTCTTCGGACCGCACCTGAAGATCGCCTGCGGGCTCCCCGACGAGCCCGACGAGACCTTCGCCACCGAGATCCAACGACTGGCGCTGCAGATCGTCACCCTGCCTCCGGGCTGACGCCGGCGGCTGGCGCGCGGCCCGATTGCCACCCCGGGGATCGGTCGACTCCGACCCAGGACGGATGGCCCGTCAACCGCGTGGCCGATGACGATTTCGCGGCCGTAGCGACTCCTATGGTGCCGACTTGATGGAGGAGAGATCCACGCTCGACTCGGCCGACGGACCGGGCCCGTCGGCGCCCCGACGACCCCGATACTGGCTGCGCCGTAGCGCGTTCGCGGGGGCGTTGGTCACCGTGGTCGTGGCATTGCTGGTCGCTGCCTCCATGGTCGGCGCGGCCACAACCCCGGGCAACGAGGACTTCTCCGCCAAGTGGGCCGACTGGCTGCGTGCCCACCACGCCTCGTTCATGGTCAACCCGGTCGAGCAGTGGTACTACACCCGCCAGGCGCCGCGAGCGGGTGGGCGTCCCCGCAAACTCAACGCGGTCCCCACCACCGAACGGATCGGGACCAGTTCGACGCACTCGCCTTCGGTTGGCCGGGTTGGCCCGGGGCATCTGGCGCCTCCCGCCTCAGTGCGCCTGCTCGTGACCCCGGCGCTCCCCCACGAGGGGCAATGGAACCCCACGGGGCCGGCCGTGGACGGTGGGCCCGGGATGTACGTGGCCGAGTTCCGGGCCGACACGACCTACACCAGCCAGATCACCAGCGCGGTGTGGATGGACCCGACCCGACTGCGCATCGATCTGGTTCCCGGCGCCCGTGAGCCCGGTGGCACCTGGGCCACCCCACCGTTCGTGGGCGGCGCTGATCTGGCCCATGTGGTCGCGGCCTTCAACGGGGGGTTCCGGTTCCAGGACGCGCACGGTGGCTTCTACCTCGACGGCCAGGCGGCGGTTCCCCTCCGCGCCGGCGCCGCGTCCCTGGTGCTCTACCGCGACCATCACGTCGACGTCGGGCTGTGGAACCGGGATGTGGCCATGACCCCCGAGGTGACGGCGGTCCTGCAGAACCTGGTCCTACTCGTCGATGCCGGCCACCTCGATCCCAGCGCCAGCTACTCCGACACGAAGATCTGGGGTCACACCCTCGGCGCCAACACCGTCGTGGCCCGCTCCGGAATCGGGGTCACCGCCTCCGGCGCGCTGATCTACGTGGCCGGCCCCGCTCTCACCGCCAGGACGCTGGCCGAGTCGCTGCAGCGCGCCGGCGCCATCCGGGCCATGACCCTCGACATCAACCCGGAGTGGGTCACGTTCAACCTCTTCGAACACCCGGACCCCGCGAACGCCGACCTCGTCTCCGGATCCAAGCTCTACCCCCAGATCCAACGCAGCGCCCGCCGGTACCTGGGCCCCACCCGCGAATCCCGGGACTTCTTCGCCGTCTACACCCCGTGACCGATGACCGCCCCAGTGCTCCGGTGGCTGGTCGAACGGAGGACCGGATCGCGTCTGAACGGCCCGGCGGTTCGTCCGCGGCGGCTGTGCCATCGTTGAGACATGCGATCGATCGATGAGATCGCCGATCAAGTCCTTCAGGCGCTGGGCGACGGCGACCTGACCGCCTTCGAGGAGTTGCTGGACCCGGACGTCACCTGGGAGGCGGCCGCCCCCGGGGCGCCGCACTGCCGCAACCGGGCCGAGGTGCTGGCCTGGTACCAGCAGAGTCTGGCGGCTGGGGTCCGCTCCCGGGTGACCGAGATCCAGGTCGCCGAGAACCGGATCCTGCTGGCCCTGCAGGTGACCGGCCGAGCGGCAGAAGCCATCGAGCGATGGCAGGTGTTGGACGTGCGCAAGGGCCACATCGTCGAGATCGTCGGCTTCGACGACCACGGGTCGGCTACGACCTGGGCTCGTCGAGGCGATACCAGCGGTCCGTAGACTCCCGCTCAGCCGCTCCCGCCGCCGCGGTGGCGGTCGAGCCCACCTTCACCGGGTGACCAGCCGGTATACGGTGCGCCGATGCCGAGCGGCCCGCACCTGTTCGACTCCCTGCCCGCCGACTCCCGGGCCGGGTTGCTGACCGAGATGCGTCGACGCCGGTTCAAGCGCGGCGAGATCGTCTTCCACGAAGGCGACCCGGGCGACACACTGCACCTGATCGACGTCGGCCATGTGGCCATCCGCACCTCGACTCCCCTGGGCGACGTGGCCACGCTGGTGGTCCTGGGCCGCGGCGAGGTGTTCGGCGACCAGGCCCTGCTGGATCCCAACAGCCGCCGCACTGCCTCCGCCGTGGCCGTCGAGGCCACCGAGACCCGCAGTCTGAGCCGAGACCGCTTCGAGCACCTGCGTCGGACCGAGCCGGCCGTCGACCGGTTCCTGGTGGATGCCCTGGCCGCCCAGGTCCGCCGGCTCAACGCCCATCTCCTCGACGCCCTCTACGTGCCGGCCGAGACCCGGCTGTTGCGACGGTTGGCCGAGCTCACCGAATCGTTCTCACGTGCCGACGGGACGTGCGTGATCCCCTTGACCCAGGAAGACCTGGCCTCGATGGCCGGGACGTCGCGCCCGACCGCCAACCGGGTGCTCAAGGCAGCCGAAGCGGACGGTGTGCTGGTGGTCGGCCGAGGTCGGGTGGAGATCCTGGACGGCGCCGGGCTCACCCGACGCGCCCGCTGAAGACCGGCAGAACCCGCGGGCGCCGCGTACCGGGGCCGACCGGCTCGCGGTCCCGGCGAGTAGGCTCGCGCCGATCGCCGGGCGACGAGGGCTCGGCCGCCCGAGAGAGGGGCACCGACCGTGCCGGGTGCAACCGTTTCGGTGCTCTTCACGGACCTCGTCGGTTCGACCCAGCTGCTCTCCCGGGTGGGAGCGGAGCGGGGCGAGGAGTTGCGGCGCGAGCACTTCGGGGCCCTGCGGACACCGCTGGTCGACGGAGGCCGCGAGGTCAAGAACCTGGGCGATGGGCTCATGGTCGTCTTCGAGAGCGTCACCGCCGCTCTGGCTGCTGCGGTGGCCATGCAGCAGGCCATCGAGTTGCGCAACCGTGACAGCGACGTCGAGCTGTCGGTGCGGATCGGGCTGTCGACCGGCGAGGCCGACGTCGACGAGGACGACTACTTCGGCACCCCGGTGGTCGAAGCCGCCCGCCTCTGCGCCCGGGCCGAGGGGGGCGAGATCCTGGTCCACGAGGTGGTCCGGATGCTGGTTGGATCGCGGGGCGGGTTCCACTTCGAGCCGGTGGGCGAGCTCGAGCTCAAGGGCCTCGAGTCGCCGGTGCCCACTTCGCGGCTGAGCTGGAGCCCGCTGTCGCCAGCCGATCAGATCGACATCCCGATCCAACCTCGGCTAGTCGCCACCGCCGACGCCACCTTCGTCGGGCGCCGCCACGAGCTCGAGCGTCTCGACGCCGCCCACAAGCGGGCCCAGGCGGGTCAGCCCCAGATCGTGCTGCTCGGGGGCGAACCGGGGGTGGGCAAGTCGGCACTGGCCGGAGCCTTCGCCCGTCAACCCGACCTCGCCGACACGGTCGTGCTCTACGGGCGCTGCGACGAGGACCTGGGCATCCCCTATCAGCCATGGGCGGAGGCGCTCGGCCACCTCGTTCGCCACCTGCCGACCCCGGCACTCGAAGCCCATGTCCACGCCCGCGGTGGCGAGCTGACCCCACTGGTGCCTGGCTTGGCCGCGCGGGTGGATGTGCCGGCGGCGCGCTCGGGTGACGGCGAGGCCGAGCGGTACCTCCTGTTCGGCGCGGTGGTGGACCTCCTCGAGCGGGTCTCCGCCGAACGGCCGGTGGTGTTGATCCTCGACGACCTGCACTGGGCTGACCGTCCCAGCCTCCAGCTGCTGCGCCATGTGGTCGGCTCCGACTTCGCGCTGCGTCTGCTCGTCATCGGCACGTTCCGCGACTCCGAGGTGGGTGCCGACCACCCGCTGGGCGACACGCTGGCCGCGGTCCACCGCGAAGCCAACGGTGAGCGCCTCACCCTGCGCGGCCTCGACGACGTCGAGCTGCTCGAGATGATGGAGGCCACGGCCGGTCACCTGGTGGGCGAGGAGGGCGTAGCGCTGCGCGATGCCCTGCTCCAGGAGACCGAGGGCAACCCGTTCTTCGTGGGCGAGATCCTGCGTCACCTGGCCGAGACGGGCGCCATCTTCCGCGACGAGGATGGTCGGTGGACCACCTCGGGCGAGCTGGGCGCGTCCGCCCTGCCGGTGAGCGTGCGGGAGGTCATCATGCGCCGGGTGGGCCGACTCGGCAACGACACCCGGCGAGTCCTCTCGATGGCCTCGGTCATCGGTCGGGACTTCGACATCGAGCTGCTGGCCCGGGTGGTCGAGGTGGACGATGACCGGTTGGTCGACCTGCTCGACCGCGCCACCCAGGCCGCCGTCATCGCCGAGACGGGGGCGCCGGGCCAGTTCACCTTCGCCCACGCCCTGGTGGAGCACACCCTGTACGAGGAGCAGTCCGCCCTGCGCCGGGCCCGGGCCCATCAGCTGCTGGGTGAAGCGCTCGAGGATCTGTGCCGGAACCGCCCCGATGACCGCGTGGGCGAGCTGGCCCACCACTGGGCCCTGGCCACCCAACCCCAGGATCTGTCCAAGGCCATCGAGTACGCCCAGCTGGCCGGCGATCGGGCCCTGGCGAGCCAAGCCCCCGATGACGCGGCCCGGTGGTACGAACAGGCCCTCGATCAGCTCGACCGCAACATCGACGATGAGCCGCGGCGACGCGCCTCGCTGCTCGTGTCGCTGGGCGAGGCTCAGCGTCAGATGGGCGACCCGACCCACCGCGAGACCCTCATCGCCGCCGCCGACCTGGCCGACCACCTGGATGACGTCGCCCTGCTCACCCGCGCCGCCATCGCCAACAACCGCGGGTGGAGCAGCCGCACCGGCGTGGCCGACGAGGGGCGGATCCGGGTCCTGCGTCGGGCCCTCGACCGGCTGGGCGAGGTGGACACCGCCGACCGGGCCCGTCTGCTGGCCACCCTGTGCGCCGAACTGCTCTTCGCGGCTGACTTCGAGGACCGGCTGGCGCTGGCCGAGACGGCCATCGCCGTGGCCCGCCTGGTGGGCGACGAGATCACGCTGCTCGACACGCTGGTGCGCACCCACGAGTCCATCGTGGCGCCGGCCACCCTGGCCCAACGGTTGGCGTGGTCCGAGGAGGCCTGCCAGCTGGCCGAGGCGGTGGACGACCCGCTGCTGCGAGGCATGGCCTACACCTGGCGACACCTGGCTGCGGTCGACGCGGGTGACCCGGTCTGGGCCCGGCAGGGTCTGGAGGTGGCCACGGCGGTGGCCGATCACATCGGTCAGCCCACCTACCGGTGGGTGGCCGCGGTCCAGGCATCGATGGCCCAGGCCATCGCCGGCGACGTCGCCGGAGCCGAGGAGACCGCCATGGCCGCGCTGGCCCTGGGTATGGAGGCGGGCCAGGCCGACGCCGTGGGCGCCTTCGGGATGCAGCTGCTGACGCTGCGCTGGATGCAGGGTCGCCTCGGCGAGATGGTGCCGCTGCTCGAACAGACGCTGGAAGACATGTCCGGGGTGGCCGCGGTCCGCGCCGGGTTGGCCATGGGCCTGGCCGAGGGAGGCCGGCTGGCGGAGGCTCGCCAGCTGCTCGACGAGGAGGCAGCCAAGGACTTCGAGCGGGGCATCGGCAGCGGCTGGCTCACCGGTCATGCCATGTGGGCGCTGGTGGCCTGTGCCACCGATCACGTGGAGGCGGGTCAGGTGCTCTTCGATCGACTCGCCCCCTGGCACGAGCAGTTCATCTCGTCGCACCTCACGGCCTACGGACCGGTGGCCCACCCACTGGGAGCGCTGGCCCGGCTGCTGGGTCGCGACGACGAGGCGGCCAGGTGCTTCGCCGAGGCGCAGGTCATCAACACGCGCATGCGTGCGTCGTTCTTCTCCGCCTTCACCGGTGTGGCCTGGGCCGAGATGCTGGCCGACACCGGCGGCCCCGACGATCTCGTCCGGGCTCGGGCCATGGCCGACGACGCTCTGGCGGGGGCGATCGAGGGCGGCTATGGCGGCGTCGAACAGGCGGCGCGGGCACTGGTCGAGCGACTGACCTGACCCGGCGACGAGCTGGATGTGTTGCGCCACGAACAGACCCAGGTTCGTCTCGGGCACGGTCGGGCCCAGCCCATGCGCCCAGGCTGTCGGTAACGGCAACCGCGGAGGCGCGAACCATGAACGAGACGCACCCGGACCCAGAGCCCGCCACGAACTCGGCTGCTAGCGTTCGCCCGGTTCGACAAGGGATCGGACGGGGGAGGGTCGGAATGCTGGGATTCCGTACGGGCGCGCGCGCCATTGGAGATCGGGCGGCGCGGTCGCTGCGTCCTCGCGCCGCCGCGGTGGCGCTGCTGGTGGTGTCGTTGGTATCGGCCGGTCTGTTCACCGTCGCCGCCCCGGCCGGGGCCGCGTCGCGCCCGAAGACCGCCTCGCCCGTCGGGGCCGCGGCCACGCCGGTCACCCAGCCTCGCGTCTCCATCGGACCGGACATGGTGGTGGGCGAGGCCGACGGCGTGGTCGATGTTCCCGTCACCCTGTCGGCACCGGGAACCAACCCGGTGACCGTCGTCTACACCACCGCGGACAACACCGCGAGTTCGAACTGCAGCGACACCGGCGACTACGTGACCATCGGCGGCTGTGTCGGCCACCCGGCCGGCACCCTCACCTTCGCGCCCGGCGAGACGAGCAAGTCCATCCCCGTCACCGTGCTGGACGACGCCACCAAGGAGGGCCAGCAGTCGTTCCTGGTCAACCTCAGCACGCCGACCAACAGCACCATCGCCCGAGGGTCCACCCGCGTCACCATCGTCGACAACGACAACCTGGTCGCCACCCCGGCGCTCTACGTGCGTACCGGCATCACCACCGATGCCTCCGCCGGCACCGTCACCGTCCCCGTGCTGCTCGGCGGCACCGCTGGCCAAGCCTCGGCCAGCACCGTCACCGTCCACTACACCACTGTCGACGGGAGCGCGGTGGCCGGCACCGACTACACCGCCGCCAGCAACACCCTCACCTTCAGTCCGGGCCAGACCGTGAAGAACGTCGTCGTGACCCTGTCGGGCTCCGCGACCCCCGCGTCCGCCCGCAGCTTCAAGATCGAGCTGGACAGCCCGAGCCACGCCACCATCGCCGCCGCCGTCGGCACGGTGACCATCGGCGCCCACGGCGCCACGGCCATCACCCAGCCCGCCATCTCCATCGGTCCCGACCTGGTGGTGGGCGAAGGGGACGGCTATGTCGACGTCCCCGTCACCCTGTCGACCCCCGGCACCAACCCCGTCACCGTCGTCTACACGACCGCCGATAACACTGCCGCCGCCAACTGCGGAACCGCCGCCAACGGCGACTACGTGCCGCTCAGCGGCTGCACCTGGACCGACAACGACGCGCAACGCACCCTCACCTTCGCCCCCGGCGAGACCACCAAGACCATCCGCATCGAGCTCATCGACGACCTCTCCGTCGAGCGCCAGGAATCGTTCCTGGTCAACCTCGCCCCACCCAGCCCGGCCACCTCCGGCTTCATCGCCCGAGCGTCGGCCCGGGTCACCATCATCGACAACGACAACCTGGTCGCCACCCCGGCGCTCTACGTGCGTACCGGCATCACCACCGACGCCTCCGCCGGCACCGTCACCGTCCCCGTCCTCCTGGGCGGCACCGCCGGGCAAGCCTCGACCAACGTCGTCACCGTTCCCTTCATGACCTCCGACGGCAGCGCCACCGCCGGCACCGACTACACGGCCACCAGCGGCACCCTCACCTTCAATCCCGGCCAAACCGTCCAGAACGTCGTCATCCCTCTGACGCCCAGCGCGGGGGCCACCCCGGCTCGTTCCTTCTCGGTCATCCTGCTGGCCGGCGCGACCCACGCCACGGTGGCCGATTTCACCGGCACCGTGACCATCGGCGCCCACGGCGCCACCGCCATCACCCAGCCCGCCATCTCCATCGGTCCCGACCTGGTGGTGGGCGAAGGGGACGGCTATGTCGACGTCCCCGTCACCCTGTCGACCCCCGGCACCAACCCCGTCACCGTCGTCTACACGACCGCCGACAACACTGCCGCCGCCAACTGCGGAACCGCCGCCAACGGCGACTACGTGCCGCTCAGCGGCTGCACCTGGACCGACAACGACGCGCAACGCACCCTCACCTTCGCCCCCGGCGAGACCACCAAGACCATCCGCATCGAGCTCATCGACGACCTCTCCATCGAGCGCCAGGAATCGTTCCTGGTCAACCTCGCCCCACCCAGCCCGGCCACCTCCGGCTTCATCGCCCGAGCGTCGGCCCGGGTCACCATCATCGACAACGACAACCTGGTCGCCACCCCGGCGCTCTACGTGCGTACCGGCATCACCACCGACGCCTCCGCCGGCACCGTCACCGTCCCCGTCCTCCTGGGCGGCACCGCCGGCCAGGCGTCGGGAAGTCTCGTCACCGTCAACTACTCGACCGCTGACGGCAGCGCCACCGCCGGCACCGACTACATCGCCAACGGCGGCACGCTCTTCTTCAACCCGGGCGAGACGGTCGAGAACGTCGTCATCCGCCTGACCCCCAGCGCGGGGGCCACCCCCACCCGCTCGTTCCGCCTGACGCTCTCCTCACCCACCAACTCGACCCTGGGCCGCCCAACCGGCACCGTGACCATCGGCGCCCACGGCGCCACCGCGGTCCCGTCCCCGACCATCTCGTCCGGGCCAGATGTGAGCATGGGCGAGAACGACGGCTATGTCGACGTGCCCGTCACCCTGTCCGCCCCTGGCACCAACCCCGTCACCGTCGTCTACACGAGCGCCGACATCACCGCCGCTGCCAACTGCGGAACCGCCGCCAACGGCGATTACGTGCCGCTCAGCGGATGCACCTGGACCAATAGCGTCGCCGAGCGCACCCTCACCTTCGCCCCCGGTCAGACCACCAAGACCGTCCGCATCGAGATCATCAACGACCTCGTCCCCGAACCGACCGAGGCATTCACCCTCAACCTCAGCTCACCGTCCGGCGCCACCATCGCTCGGGCCACGACCACCATCACCATCGCCGACGACGACAGCCTGGCCGCGTCCACCTCCACCGTGACCGCGACCCCGACCTCGGTGCCGGCCAACGGGGCCACCACCTCGACGGTCACCGTCACCCTGACCGATGCCTCGGCCGATCCCGTGGCCGACAAGATGGTGAGCCTGGCTCAGCCCGGTGGGAAGCACTCGGTCATCTCGTTGCCCAGTGGGGTGTCCGACGGCAACGGGCAGGTCTCCTTCATCGTCACCGACACCACCGTGGAGAGCGTCACCTACACCGCCACCGACGCCACCGACGGCGTGGTCCTGACCCCGACCGCGTCGGTCTCGTTCACCACGCCGCCCTCCGTGCCGGGCGCACCCGGCACCCCCACCGCGGTCGCCGGCAACACCCAAGCCACCGTCACCTGGACCGCACCCACATCCAACGGCGGCAGCCCCATCACCAGCTACACCGTCACCTCCACCCCCGGCTCCCACACCTGCACCTGGACCACCGGACCCCTCAGCTGCACCGTCACCGGACTCACCAACGGCACCCCCTACACCTTCACCGTCAAAGCCACCAACGCCGTCGGACCCAGCGTTGCCTCCCCCACCTCCAACAGCGTCACCCCCGCCACCGTGCCCGGCGCACCCGGCACCCCCACCGCGGTCGCCGGCAACACCCAAGCCACCGTCACCTGGACCGCACCCACATCCAACGGCGGCAGCCCCATCACCAGCTACACCGTCACCTCCACCCCCGGCTCCCACACCTGCACCTGGACCACCGGACCCCTCAGCTGCACCGTCACCGGACTCACCAACGGCACCCCCTACACCTTCACCGTCAAAGCCACCAACGCCGTCGGACCCAGCGTTGCCTCCCCCACCTCCAACAGCGTCACCCCCGCCGCCGGTGACTCCTTCCACGGCTTGTCGCCGCTACGGATCCTGGACTCGCGACCCGGGCCGGGCAATGTCGGCGGGTTCACCTCGCCCTGGGGTCCGGCCAGCACCCGCAACGTCACGGTCGGCGGCGTGGGTGGCGTGCCGGCCGACGCCGATGCCGTGGTCCTCAACGTCACGGTCACCGGGGCTACGGCGGGGTCGTTCGTGTCGGTGTTCCCAGCGGGGGCGGCGACACCGACGGTGTCGGACCTGAACTTCACCTCCGGTGAGACGATCGCCAACCAGGTGACCGTGAAGCTCGGCGCCGGCGGGCAGGTCTCGGTCCTGAACTTCGCCGGGAACGTGGACATCCTGGCCGACGTGACCGGCTACTACGACACCAGCAGCGGCGACGGGTTCACCTCGTTGACCCCGGCGCGGATCCTCGACTCGCGACCCGGTACCGGCAACACCGGCGGCTTCAACTCGCCTTGGGGGCCCGGGGTTTCGCGGGACGTGTCGGTGGGCGGGCTGGGTGGCGTCCCCGCCGATGCCGACGCGGTGGTGCTGAACGTGACCGTGACCGGCCCGACGGCCGGATCCTTCCTGTCCATCTGGCCCCAAGGGTCGACTCGCCCGACGGTCTCCAGCTTGAACTTCACGGCCGGCGAGACGATCCCGAACGCGGTCACGGTGAAGCTGAACGCGGCCAACGGGAAGATCTCGGTCTACAACCTCACCGGCAACGTGGACGTGATCATCGACGTGGCCGGCTACTTCCAGGCCGGCACCGGCAAGCTGTTCCATCCGTTGACCCCGGCCCGGATCCTGGACTCGCGACCCGGCGTGGGCAACATCGGCGGCTTCGCCAGCCCCTGGGGCCCCGGCGTCACCCGCTCCCTGGCCGTGACCGGCGCCGGCGGGGTCCCCTCCGGTGCCGACTCGGTGGTGGCCAACGTGACCGCCACCAACAGCACCGCCGACTCCTACCTCACCGTGTTCCCGCAAGGCGCCAGCCGACCCACCGCCTCCAACGTCAACTGGAGCGCCGGCGAAACCATCGCCAACGCCGTCACCGTCAAACTGTCGGCCGGGGGCCAGATCTCCCTCTACAACCTGACCGGCAACGTCGACGTCCTCACTGACATCGCCGGCTACTACCAGTAGCGCCCGGCCGGGCCCGGCCGAAGATGGCTACGGTCCTGTCATGAGCGATGGTCCTCCGTCCGACACGCACCGCCAGTTCTTCTCTCGGATCACCCAGTCGGGACCCCAAGCATCTCCGTGATCATCGCCGGCCGGTTGGGCCGGCAGCCCTTCCACTACGACCAGAGCTGGCTCATCCCCGTGGGGCCCGATGAGCTGTGGTCGATCCTGTCTGACACCACCGCCTACGCGGGCTGGTGGCCGTGGCTGCGCCAAGCCCGATTGCCGGCGCTGGTCGCCGGTGGCATGGCTCGCTTCTCGGTGGTCCCGCCGCTCCCGTATCACATCGACGTCGAGCTGTACCTCGACGTGGTGGAACCGGCCCGCCGGATCCACACGCGGGTGGGCGGCGATCTCGATGGCTGGGCCAGCCTCGACCTGTCGGTCGCCGGACCGAACCAGACCCAGGTACGACTCCAGTCCACGTTGGCCTTCTCTCGACCCGGGCTGCGGGCGCTGAGCCTGCTGGCACGACCCGTCCTGGCCTGGGGCCACGAGAGCGTGGTCCGGCGTGGGCTGCGGGGCTTCGCGGCCGCCCACGGCTTCGAGGTGACGCCCAGCCAGACCGATCAACAACCCTGGCGCCGCCGAACCATCGGCGACGGACTGGTGGCGGGGGCCGTGGCCGGGTTGGCCAGCGGTCTCCCGTCCACGCTGTGGGCAATCGGGAACCACACCTCGCCGCTGACCGCCAGCAAGGCGGCGGGGGCCCTACTGGGGCGCCCCAACCTGGTGCGGGGGGCGTTGGCCCACTCGTTCGTCTCGTTGGCCTGGGGGGTGGTGCTCAGCGCCACGCTCCCCGAACGCCACCGCCTCACCGCCGGCGCAGCCGCTGGCGCGGCCATCGCCGCCCTGGATCTCGGAGTGGTCGCCCCTCGCCGCTTCCCGGCCGTGGCCGCGCTGCCCCTGGCCCCGCAGGTGGCCGACCACCTGCTCTACGGGGCGCTGGTGGGCCTGGTGCTCGATCGCCGGTGGACCGACACGGCATAGCTGCCGTCGGCCGGGAACGAACCGCGAGCCCAGGTCGACCAGCGCTGGTCGAGGGCCAGACCGACCGCGGCGCAGTCGTCGTCGTAGGCGTCGATCCCGTAGCCCTGATCCAACTGGAAGCCGGCCACCAGACTCCCGCCGGGCGCCAGGTGTCGGGCGCACCCGGCCACCAGGGCAGCCTGGGTTCCGGGGGCGGTGAACAGGACCACGTTGCCGGCCATCACCACCACGTCGAAGCGCCGAGGAAGGTCGAGGTCGGCCACGTCGGCATCGATCCAGGTCACCTCGGGAGCGAGCCGTCGGGCCGTGACCAGCATCGAGGGGTTGGCGTCGACACCGACCACCTCGATGCCGCGTCGGGCCAACTCGATGCCCACCCGTCCCGAACCACAGCCGGCGTCGAGCACGCAGGTCGGGGCCAGTCCGGCCACGAAGTCGGCCTCGCCGTGCACGTCGACCCCCGACGCGGCCAGCTCGTCGAAGCGCTGCTGGTAGCGATCGCCGTCCCAGGTCACCGGCCGGTCTCAGCCGTACCAGCCGGCCACGTCGGTGATGACGTCCACGTTGCCGCTCAGGTTGTACATGTTCACCTGACCGACGCCCAGCTTCAGCGTGACTGCGTTGGGGATCGTCTCCCCGGCGGTCCAGTTGAGGCTCGACACGAGGGGTCGGGACGTACCCAGGGGCCAGACCGACAGGAACGAACCGGCCGTGGCGTTGGTCACCGTCACGTTGGCCACCACCGAATCGGCCGAGGCCAGCACACCGGCCAGCGGGGCCACGGTCACGGTGCGGGTGGCGTCGGTCCCCCACGGCGTGGCGTAGGCGCCGTAGTTGATGGCGCCGGGACGTGAGTCGAGCACGCGGGCCGGCGTCAACGGGTGGAAGAGCTCGCCGGTGCCGGGCAGGAAGTACCCGGCCACGTCGATGATGACGTCGGCGGTGCCGGTCAGGTTGTAGACCGACACCTCGCCGTTGGCCGCGTTCAGCTTCACCGTGACCGCGTTGGGGATCGTCTCCCCGGGGGTCCAGTTGATGCTCGACACGGTGGGCCGCGACGAGCCCTGCGGCCACACCGAGAGGTACGACGACGCCGAGGTGTCGGTGGCGGTCACGTTGAGCACCACCGCGTCGGCGTTGGCCGGCACGCCACCTCGGCCGCCCACGACCACGTCGCGGGACAAGCCCGGGCCCCACGGCGAGGTGTAGCCGCCGGTGTTGCCCACGCCGGGGCGCGAGTCGAGGATGCGCGCCGGGGCCAGCGACGTGAAGCCGTCGCCGGTGGCGCTCGAGTAGTAGCCGGTCACATCGGCGATCACATCGACGTGGCCGCCGTTGTTGAAGACCGAGACCTTGCCGCTGGCCCCGACCTTGACCGTGACCTGGTTGGCGATGGTCTGGCCGGCGCTGAAGTTGAGGTCCGAGACGGTCGGCGGCGCCGCTCCCGACGGGTACACCGACAGGAACGACGAGGATGTGGCCCCGACGACCGTCACGTTCAGGACCACCGCATCGGCGCTGGGCGGCACGCCACCCACGCCGGCCACGGTCACGTCTCGGGTCACGCCCTGGCCCCACGGGGTGGTGTAGCCACCGATGTTGCCACCACCCGGACGCGAGTCGAGGATGCGGGTGGGCGACACGGCGTGGAAGGCGTCACCCAGGTTGCCGGTGGCCACCGAACCGATCGAGTTGTCGAAGGTGTTGGAGAACCACATGGTCCCGGCCGGACCGGGCGTGATGCCCGCCCCCGCGTAGGCGCCGCTGCCGTAGGTGGTGACCACCCCGGCGGGCGTGATCCGCCCGACGGTCACACCCCCCGCACCCACGCTGGCCCCGGTGAACCACAGGTTTCCGTCGGACCCGGCGGCGATGGCGCCGCCCCCTACGTCAGGACTGGCGAAGCTGGACAGGGCACCGGCCGTGGTGATGCGCCCGATCGAGCCGATCCGGTTGAACCACAGCGCGCCGTCAGGGCCCGACGTGATGGACGCGGCGCCGGCGATCTGCGCACCGGTGAAGGTGGTGACCGCCCCCGCGGTGGTGATGCGCCCGATGGTGTCGTTGCCATGGTTGATGAACCACAGGGCGCCGTCCGGACCCGTGGTGATGCCCGTCGGACCTTCCATCTGCGGGTCGCTGAAGGGGGCCACCACCCCCGCGGTGGTCACGCGGTCGATGGAGGACGGACCGAGGGTGACCCAGAGGTTGGCGTCGGGGCCGACGGCGACGTCGACGGGTGTCCCACCCAAGGTGGCCACCATGGTGATCACTCCGGCCGGGGTGACGAAACCGAGCTTGTCGTTGCCGGCGTCGACGAACCACAGGTTCCCGTCCGGACCGGCCACGATGGGCCCGGGATCGGACAGTGCGGGATCGGTGAAGATGGTGAGCGCCCCTGCCGGCGTGAGGCGGCCGATGCTCACCTGAGGACTGGTGTTGGGCGTGCCGTTGGCGTTGGCGCCGTTGGTGAACCAGATGTTCCCATCGCTGCCGGTGGTGATCCCGCTCGGATCGAAGACCTGGTTGCCCAGGAAGCTGGCCACGGTCCCGGTCGTGGTGATCGAGCCGATCGAGCTGCGATTGGCGAACCAGAGATCACCGCCCGGGCCCGAGGTGATCGAGTGGGGACCGACTACGGAGGGGTCCGTGTACACGGTGACCACCCCGGCCGTGGTCATCGTGTCGATCGAGTTGTTCCCGAAATCGGTGAGCCAGAAGTTGCCGTCGGGTCCCAGGACGAGGTCATCCGGGCTCGTGAAGCTGGGATCGGTGAACGTCGAGACCACTCCGGCGGTGGTGATGCGCCCCACCCCGCCGCTGGCGCCCAGGAACCACAAGGCGCCGTCGGGGCCGGCCAGCAGGTCGAAGGGCTGAACGATGCCGGGATCGGTGAAGCTCGACACCACGCCGGCCAGGGTGACCGAGTCGATCGAGACGGTGCCGTCGAGCGGCGAGTTGACGAACCACTGGTTGCCGTCCGAGCCGGTCACCATCGGGCCCGGGGTGTCGATGCTGGCGTCGGTGAAGGTGCCCTTCACCACCCCACTGGTCGTGAGCTTGGTGATGGAACCGGTGCGGGCCACCCAGATGTTGCCGTCGGGACCGGCGCTGACCACGCCGGCAGGGATGGTGCCGTAGGTCGTCACCGTGCCTGTGGTGGTGATCCGGGCGATCGAGTTGCTCCCGTTGTTGGAGAACCACAGGCGACCGTCCGGCCCCGGGATCAGGCTCTGCGGGTTGTTGACGGAGGTGCCGGTGAACAACGACACGGCGCCGGTGGTGACGTTGACCCGCCCGATGGCGTTGGGGGTCCCGCCGTCGGCGAACCAGATGTTGCCGTCGGGGCCGACCACCGGTGGCTCGGAGATGCTCACGCCTGAACCGCCGAACAGGGTCACGGTTCCCGTTGGGGTCATGCGCCCGATGAGCGACGAGCCCAAGCCGCGTTGGTCCACGAACCAGAGGTTCCCGTCGGGCCCCGAGATGACGTCGGTGGGCTGATAGAAGTTGCGGGCGAACGTCGAGACGGTGCCCAACGTGTTGGCGGGCGACAGCAGGTCTGAGGGAACCGCTCGGCTCGATGCATGGCTCGACGGATGACTCGGCGCGGCCCCGGCCACGGGCGCCAGCGCCAGGCTGGCCGCCATCGACAGGACCCCGACCAGCACGACGACTGCTCTGCGCACGGTGATTCCCCTTCCCACCATTCTGCGAGCCTCCAGACCCCGTAGGCGGCTCCCGATCGACGCGCCGAACGTAGCAGTCGGCCCCCTCAGTACGGCACCATGGGCCGCCAGCTTTAGTCCCGCGGGCCTCCGAAGGCCGGACCCATGTTGTGGGCCCACGACTTCTCCTCGCTGCGACCGGCGATGCGCCAACCCGCCTCGGTGCGCACGAAGCGGTCCAGGTACCACAGGCCACAGAAGAAGACGCGAGGCTCGCCCGGATCGTCCGCACCTCGGGGCACGACCATCGGGTTGAAGCACATGGTGCGCCCGGTGGCCTCATCGCCGTCGATCTCGAGCAACGGGTTGGCCACCAGGTGCTGGGATCCGACGAACCCGACCATCACCGAATCCAACCAGGCCCGGGTCTCGGCCACCGAGCCCACCGAGCCCCCGAAGGCGGAGTAGTCGATCACTGCGTCGGGGGTGAAGAGCGCCTCGAACTCGTCCCACGACCGCGTGTCCACGGCGTGGGCGTAGCGGACCATCAGGTCCATCAGCTCGAGGCGGTCGGAGATCTCCTGCTGGCTCAACATGGTCAGATCATGCCCGATCCGGATCCGATAGGATTTAGCACTAATCACGGTGCCGGGAGTCCACATGGCCAACTCGTCCCCCGCCCCGACCTCCGGGGCGGTCACGCTGCTGGAAGCCGCCGACCAGCTCGGCGTGCACTACATGACGGCCTACCGCTACGTGCGCACGGGCCAGCTCGACGCCCACAAACAGGGATCGCAGTGGGTGGTGACCCAGCGCGACCTGGACCGCTTCACCCGACGACCGCCGATCGAGCCCCATCGTCGAGCCCGGGCCGACCACGTCGGCCGGCTGGTCACCCGCCTGATGGCCAGCGACGAGGGGGGTGCCTGGACCGTGGTCCAGCGGGCCCTGGCCGGTGGGGTGACCCCGACCGATCTCTATCTGGGCGTGCTGGCCCCGACCATGCAGGAGATCGGCGACCGATGGGCTCGGGGCGAGGTGTCGGTGGGCCAGGAGCATCAGGCGTCCGCGGTCATGGTGAGGCTGGTAGGGCGCCTGGGCCCCCTGTTCAGCCGATCGGGACGGGACCGCGGCACGGTGGTGCTGGGCGCCCCCACCGGCGACCGCCACAGCCTGCCCGGCGCCTTGTTCGCCGATGTGCTGCGAGGCCAGAGCCTGCACGTGGTGCAGCTGGGCGCGGACACGCCTGCCGCCGCCTTCGTGGAGGCGGCGCGGGCCACCGAGCGGCTGGTGGCCATCGCCGTCACCGTCACCCTGGCCGGCAACGAGGCAGCCGTGGCCACCCTCGTCGGCGACCTGCACCAGGCCGGGATCGGGCCGGTGGTCCTGGGTGGCCAGGGCGTGGCTGGGCCGAAACCGTTCCCCGACCTGGGTGCCGACCGGGTGATCGGCCGATCCGACGGGGTCGTGGCCACCCCCGCCCAGGCGCTGGCCGAGTTCGATCAACTGGCCGCTGACGCCCAACGGGACCGCCGTCGGGCCCGGCGGGCCGGGCCGTGAGTCCGGCTCGGCCCGTGCTGGCCCAGTCCGTCGACCTGGCCCTGGAGGCCAGCGTGGTGCTCAGCTTCTCCGAGGTGGGATACCAGGTGCGACGCCGGCTGTTCGCCTGGCCCGACGTGGTCGGCGCCACCCCGACGCGGTTGTCCGACCGGGTGGTGCTGGTCACCGGGGCCACCTCCGGGCTGGGTCGGGCGGTGGCCCGACGCCTGGCCCGCCTGGGGGCCACGGTGGTGGTGACCGGTCGGGACGCCGAGCGCACCCGCCAGGCCCGGGCCGAGCTGGTGGCCGAGACCGCCAATCCAGCCATCCACGACGTGCCCGCCGACCTGGGCCATCTCGACCAGGTGGTCGCCCTGGCCGAGCGGGTGAGCCACGACCACCCCCGCCTCGACGCCCTCATCCACAATGCCGGTGCGCTGGTGCACGACCACCAGCGCACGCCCGACGGGCTCGAGCTCACCACCCAGACCCATGTGGTGGCCCCCTTCCTGCTCACCCGCCTGCTCCTCGACCGCCTGGCGGCCACAGCCGACAGCCGGGTGGTGACCGTCACCTCGGGGGGCCTGTACACCCGGGGTCTGGGTGACCTCGCCACCGGGATCGATCCTGATCCAGCCCACTTCGACGGCGTGGTCGCCTACGCCCGGGCCAAGCGGGCCCAGGTGGTGCTGACCCGGGAGTGGGCCCGGCGGGCCGGTGCTCCCGCGGTGGCCTTCCACGCCGTGCATCCGGGGTGGGTGGACACCCCGGGCCTGGCCGCCGCCCTGCCTGGGTTCCACCGGCGCATGGCCCGATGGCTGCGCACCCCCGACCAGGGGGGAGACACCATCGCCTGGCTGGCCGTCTCCCCCGACGCCGGACCTGCGCCAGGCGGACACCTGTGGCTGGACCGGCACCACCGGTGGGTCGACAAGGTGCCCTGGACGGTCACCTCGGACCGCGCCGCCGACACGCTCTGGGACTGGGTGTCGGATCGGGCCGCCCTGGGTAGCCTTCGCGTCAGCATTTAGCACTAAATTCATTCCTTCGGGACCACACGAGAGGACAGCATGAAGATCGCCATCGTGGGAACCGGTATCTCGGGGCTGGTGTGCGCCCACCGCCTGCACCAGGGCCACGACATCACCGTGTTCGAGGCCAACGACTACGTGGGCGGCCACACCCACACCGTCGAGGTGTCCGTGGACGGCACCACCCACGCCGTCGACACCGGCTTCATCGTCTACAACGAGGCGAACTATCCCGGGTTCACCCGGTTGCTGGCCGAGCTCGGCGTGGCCACCCAGCCCACCACCATGAGCTTCAGCGTCCGCGACGAGACCACCGGCCTCGAGTACCGCGCCGACGGCCTGGGCGGACTCTTCGCCCAACGGGCCAACCTGGTCGACCCCCGCTTCGGGCGCATGTTGGTGGATGTGGTGCGCTTCAATCGTCGGGCCCGGTCCCTGCTGGCCCGCCACCGGTCGGCGGTCGAGGCCGACGATCCGACTGCGGCGGCGCGGCTCGAGGACCTGACCCTCGACGACCTGGTGGCCGAGACCCGCACCTCGCCCATGTTCAGATCCCACTACCTGGTACCGCTGGGCGCGGCCATCTGGTCGGCCGACCCCGTCCGCTTCGGTCGCTTCCCGGCCGTGTCCTGGTCGCGGTTCATGGACAACCACGGCCTGTTGCACGTGCGGGGCACGCCGCACTGGCGCACGGTCACCGGCGGATCGCAACGCTACGTCGACGCCCTCACCGCGCCCTTCGCCCACCGGATCCGCCTGGCCACGCCGGTGACCAAGATCCGCCGGCTCCGCCACCCGGACGGCCGGGTCGAGGTGGAGGTGCTCAGCTCCCCCGCCGGACCCGAGCGGTTCGACCGCGTGGTCCTGGCCAGCCACAGCGACCAGGCCCTGGCCCTGTTGAGCGACCCCAGCGACGCCGAGCGCGACATCCTGGACGCGTTGACCTACCAACCCAACGTGGCCACCCTGCACACCGACGCGCGGTTCCTGCCCCGGCGGCGCGCGGCCCGAGCCTGCTGGAACGCCCACGTGGGCACGCCGGCCCGCGCCCGCGACGGCGCCCCGGCCACCTCGCTGACCTACTGGATGAACGCGTTGGGTTCGATCGAGTCCTCTCGGCCGCTGCTGGTCACCCTGAACCGCCACGACGAGATCGATCCGGACGCGGTGCTGGGTCGCTTCGACTACGACCACCCCATGTTCGACCTGGACGCCTTGGCCGCCCAGCGTCGACGGGCCGAGATCCAGGGCGTGGACGGCACCTGGTTCGCCGGTGCCTACTGGGGCTACGGGTTCCACGAGGACGGGGTCCAGTCCGGCCTCGACGTGTGCCGAGCGATCGAAGCCGACACGGGAGTGGTGGAGCGGTGAGCCTGGCCACCCAGGTGCAGCCGGTGAGCGCGCTCTACCAGGGATGGGTCGGCCACCGCCGCCCCGGCCCGCCCGGCCACGAGTTCCGGGCCCGGTCGACCATGGTGATGCTGGACCTCGATGAGCTGGACGGTCTGCTCGACGCCATCCCGCTGTGGTCGTCGCGGCGATGGGCCCCGGTGCAGTTCCGCCGACGCGACTACCTCGACGGCACCGACCGCCCCCTGGCCGATGCCCTGAGCGAATTGGTCGAGGCCCGCACCGGACGGCGCCCCGCCGGCGCCATGCGCGTGCTCACGCAGCTTCGCCGCTGGGGCTGGCTGTTCAACCCCATCAGCATCTACTGGTGCGACATGGCCGACGGGTCAGCCGACATCGTGGTCCTGGAGGTGACCAACACGCCCTGGCACGAACGGCACTGGTACGTGCTCGACGCCCACGACGCCGGCGAGTTCGCCAAGGAGCTCCACGTCTCGCCCTTCCTGCCCATGGACCTGACCTACCGCCTCCAGATCGACCCGGAGGCCCAGCTCCGACCGCCCAGCCTCGACGTGGCCCTGGAGGCTCGGCGTCTGGACCGCCTGGTGTTCGAAGCGCATCTGGCCCTGGCGCGCATCGAGCTCACCCCGACCCACGCCGTGGCCAGCCTGGCGCGCCATCCCCTGGCCACCGTGGGCGTGTCCGCCGGCATCCACGGCCAGGCCGGCGCCCTGTGGGCCAAGCGGCGCTCGGTACTTCCCCCATCCCGACCCTGGTGCCCGCTCCCGGCCCCGGCCCGAGCGTCGGCTGGTGCGCCGATGAGCTCGCCGGCGGCCGACCGGGTGGCGCGGGCCGCGGTGCTGGGCGCGTTGTCGCGCCTCGACAGCGGCACGGTGGTGCTGCGCGAGCCGGGTCGGCGCACCCGTCGCTACGGCACCGGCGGCCCCGACCGCTTCGGCCATCCGGCCCTGGCCGTCGAGGTGAGCGTCCACGACGCCGGCGCCTACCGGCCCGTGCTCACCGGTTCGAGCGCCGGGCTGGGCCAGACCTATGCCGAGGGCCAGTGGGACTGCGACGACCTGACCGGGTTCCTGCGACTGCTGTCGCGCTCGGTCCGCCGCTACGAGGCCCGGCGTAGCCGCTGGGTCCGCGTGACCCGACCGGTGCTCGATGGCGTGCAGCAGGCCCGGCGCGGTGCCGACCCCGAGCGCGACCGGGACAACATCGCCGCCCACTACGACCTGGGCAACGACTTCTTCGCCACCTTCCTGGACCAGACGATGACCTACAGCTCGGCCATCTTCGAGCCGGCCGAGGCCACGCTGGCCGAGGCGTCGATCCGCAAGCTGGACCGGCTGTGCCGGCTGCTCCGCCTCGCCCCCGAGGATCGGGTGGTCGAGATCGGCTCGGGCTGGGGCTCCTTCGCCACCCACGCCGCCAGCCGCTACGACGCCCGGGTGACCACCACCACCACCAGCGCCGAGCAGTACGAATGGGCTCGCAAGCGGGTGGCCGCCGAGGGGCTCAGCCATCGCGTCCAGGTGCTCAACGAGGACTACCGCGACCTGGTGGGCACCTACGACAAGCTCGCCTCCATCGAGATGATCGAGGCGGTCGACTGGCGAGAGCTGGACACCTTCGTGGCCACCTGCACCCGGCTGCTCGAGCCCGACGGGCTCATGGGCCTCCAGGCCATCGTCATCCCCGGCCACCGCTGGGCCGGCATGAAGAACGGCCGCGACTTCATCAAGACCCACATCTTCCCCGGCGGTTGCCTGCCCTCGATCGAGTCGCTCAGCGCCTCGATCAGTCGGGTCAGCGATCTCACGCTGGTCGAGCTGCACGACTACGGCCTGCACTACGCCGAGACCCTCCGCCGCTGGCGGGCCAACCTGGAGGCCAACGGCGACGGGTTGGCGGCCATGGGCCTGGACGAGCATTTCCTGCGACTGTGGCGGTTCTACCTCTGCTACTGCGAGGCCGGCTTCGACGAGCGCGACATCAGCGTGGTCCAGTGCCTGCTGGCTCGTCCGGGCTACCAGCCACCCGCGCCCTTCCGCCGCTGAGTCAGGTTGAGTCCGGCGCTCGCGCCGGCGTCAGTAGACCAGACTGGGCGGGATGAGCCTGTGGGACCGCCTGCGCCGACCCGTCGACACGCTGCGATCGGTGGTGCGCCTCCGACGCTTCGAGACCGACGGCACCGCCCGGCGCCTGGCTCGGGCGGCGTCGGTGCACGACCTGCGTCGGCTGGCCAAGCGCCGCCTGCCCGGCGGCGTGTTCGACTACTTCGACGGCGCGGCCGAGGACGAGCTGGCCAAGGCCCGCAACAGCGAGGCCTTCCGACGGATCACGCTGCGTCCCCGGGTGCTGCGCGACGTGTCCCACGTCGACCCATCCACCACGTTGTTGGGCCGGCCCCTTCCCATCCCCCTGGCCCTGGGACCCACTGGGTTCACCCGCATCGGCGATCCGCAGGGCGAGCTGGCCGTGGTCCGGGCCGCCGGGCGGGCCGACCTGCCCTACACCCTGTCCACCCTGGCCACCCGCTCCATCGAGGAGGTGGGCGCGCAGGACTGCGCCCGCAAGTGGTTCCAGGTCTACGTGTGGCGGGACCGGGGGTTGGTGCGGGAGATGATCGAGCGGGCCGCGACCGCGGGCTTCGAAGCCATCATGATCACGGTGGACACCGCCGTGTTCGGCAAGCGCGACCGCGACGTGCGCCGGGGGTTCGAGCTGCCCCCCAAGATCGGGCTGGAGACCTTCATCGACGGCGCCCTGCACCCGGGCTGGACCCTCGACTTCCTGCGCAACGAACCCATCATGTTCGCCAACGTGGCCGGGCGGGCCGACGTGGACGGCTCCGATGCGGTGACCCTGTCGGACTACATCAACGCCCAGTTCGACCCCTCGCTGTCGTGGACCGACCTGGACTGGATCCGCACCGTGTGGGACGGGCCCGTCATCCTCAAGGGCATCCAGACGGTGGAGGACGCCACCAAGGCGGTGGTGGCCGGGATCGACGCCATCTCGCTGTCCAACCACGGCGGCCGCCAGCTCGACTCGGCTCCGGCCCCGATCGACCTGGTGGCCCCGGTGGCCCAGGCCGTGGGTGGACGCATCGAGATCATCTGCGACGGCGGGGTCCGGCGGGGCAGCGACGTGGTCAAGGCCGTGGCCCTGGGCGCCACCGCCTGCACCATCGGTCGGGCCTACCTCTACGGCCTGGGCGCCGGGGGCGAGCGCGGGGTCGACCACGTGCTGGGCCTGCTCGACGCCGACATCCGGCGAACCATGGCGTTGTGCGGCGCCCGCTCCGTGGACGAGCTCACGCCGGAGCTGATCGACCAGCAAGCAGGAGGATTCGAGTGACCGACCAGGTGCACCTCGAGATCGATGGCGCCGTCGCCACCATCACCAATGACAACCCGGACAAGCACAACGCCTTCAACGACGACATGGACGCGCAGCTCTTCGCCATCCTGGGTGAGCTGCGGGCCCGACCCGAGGTGCGGGCCGTGATCTGGCGGGGCGAGGGCAAGTCGTGGTCGTCGGGGCGCGACGTGGCCGCCATCGGCACCAACCGCACCGAGCTGTCCCACCACGAGCTCATGCGGCGCGGCCACCGCGGCATCCAGCAGCTGTGGGAGCTCGACGCACCGGTCATCGTGGCCGCCAAGGGCTGGGTCATGGGGGGTTCGTTCCAGCGGGCCCTGCTGTGCGACATCCGCGTGGCGGCCGAGGGCACCCGCTTCCGCCTGCCCGAGGTCACCCACGGCGTCATCCCCGACACCGGCGGCATGGGCGTGCTCTACGAGATGTGCGGCCACGGGGTGGTCAGCGATCTGGTCCTGACCGGACGGATCATGAGCGCCGAGGAGGCGCTCAGCCACGGCATCGTCAGCCGCATCGTGGCCCTCGACGAACTCGACACCACCACCCGGGAGATGGCCGAGCAGATCGCGGCGGCACCGGCGGTCACGGTGAAGCTGGCCCGTGAGGTGATCCGCCACCTGGCCGTCCCCCAGATCCGCTCGTCCATGGCCGACGAGATGATCTACCAGACCTTCGTGAGCCGCAGCGACGACGCCGCCGAACGGAAGGCGGCGGCGGCCGAGGACCGGCCACCGCGCTACACCGGCAGCTGAGGTCGGACCGAATCAGTCCAGCCACACCAGCTCGAGTCGAGCCAGGCGCTCGGGCTCGGCGATGACGTCGATGTCCACGATGCGGTCGCCCACGATGGTGGGGGCGAACACGACTCGGACGATCCCGCCCGGTGCGGTGACCAAGCCCACCGCGCCGTCGACCAGGGCGACGTGAACGTCTTCGGCCACGGCCGCGGCCGAGAAGGTGCGGGCCCGCCCAGCGACCACCTTCGCCCCCCGAGCCTCCGACGTCACCCCCACGGGTAGCAGCATGGCGTCGGCACGCAGGACCACATCGGGATCGAGCACCCGCAACAACGCGTCGAAGTCGCCGAGTCGCGAGGCGGCCAGGAAGGCGTCGACCACCTGACGTTGGCGGGCCTGGTCGATGTGACCTACCACGTCGCGTCCCTGCACCCGCCGCCGCGCCCGGCTGGCCAGCTGTCGGGTGGCGGCCAAGGATCGATCCACGATGGGAGCGATCTGGTCGAACGGCATGGCGAACAGGTCGTGGAGCACGAAGGCCAGCCGCTCCGCGGGAGCCAGGCTGTCCAGCACCACCAGCAGCGCCAGCCCCACCGCATCGGCCACCAGGGCTTCCTCGGCCGGATCGCCGGCGTGTGACCCGAGCCTGGGGCCGGGTGCGGGGGCTGCGTCCAGCGCTTCCTCGCGCCGCGACGAGCGAGACCGCAACATGTCCAGGCAGACCCGGGCCACGATGGTGGTCAGCCACCCGCCCAGGTTGTCCACGCCGTCGGTGCCGGCCCGGCTGAACCGCAGCCACGCCTCCTGCACGGCGTCGTCGGCGTCGGCCCCCGACCCCAGCATGCGGACGGCCACCGCCCGCAGTCGGGCCCGGTCCTGCTCGAACTGGGCAGCCAGGATCTCGTCGGGTCGTTCATCAGGATCCATCGGTCACATTCTCTCGTTGCGATCCGTCAACCATCTGTCCACCACCAGTTGACGAACCGAATCCGGTCGATGTGACCGGCCGACCCCCGGAGATGACCCCGATGACCGCACGCATGTCCCACCCCGCCATGATCGTTCCCGACGCCATGGCCGCCCTGCAGGCCCTCGGCCAGGCCGTGCACGCCGGTGGCGTCGCCGACCAGACCCTCGAGCTGGTGTGCCTCCGCGCCAGCCAGATCAATGGCTGCGCCGTCTGCCTCGAGGGCCACACCCGGGCACTGCGCAAGATGGGCGAGAGCGACGAACGCCTGGCCACCGTGGCCGCCTGGCGCGAAACCCCCTGGTTCACCGACGCTGAACGGGCCGCCCTGGCCCTGACCGAGGCGGCCACCCGACTGGCTGATCACCCCGAAGCGGTGTCCGACGAGGTGTGGGCCGAGGCGGCCCGCCACTACGACGAGCTCGAGCTGGCGTCGTTGGTGCTGGCCATCGCCAACATCAACGTCTGGAACCGGCTGAACGCCGTGACCGGTCAGATCGCGGGCTCGATGGCCTGGTGATCAGGCGTCCGGTCGGGCGATGCGCAGCACGTTCTCGGCGCCCTCGGGGGCGGCCACCTCCACGATGGCCTCGGGTCGGTCGTCGAACTCGGTGCGCAGCGCTTTGGACATGACCGCGTGCTGCAGGTACAGCGCGCTGATGTAGGTGAGCTCGAGGATCTCCTCGTCGGACAGCTCGGTCCGCAGGGCGTCGAACAACCCGTCGGGCACCCGGCCAAGGTCGTACACCAGGCAGTCGGCGTAGGCCAACACCAACCGCTCGAGCGGCGAGTAGCAGTCGGCCGCGCTCCAGTGGGGCACGGCGGTGATCTTGGCTTCGTCCACCTCGAGGCCGCGCAGCGACTTGCAGTGCTGGGAGAACACGAACTGGCTGCCCGCGGCCCAGCCGGTTCGGCACTGCGCCAGTTCGCGCAGCACCGGATCGAGGGCCCGCTTGGGGCTCTGGTAGAGACCGAACCCGGCCACCGAGTGGTCGAGCACGTCGGGCACCAACGCGAACACCGTCCACCAGTCCCCCGGCGAGCCGGTGGAGGTGCCCGGCTCGGCCACCGGGTCGCGGCCGTCGAACAGGAAGTCGTACATGAGGGCCACGATGGGAGCGTTGTCCTCCGACTTGGGCACCTGGCGCAGTCGGGGCATGCCGGCCGCCTAGGCCTCGACCGGGGCCCGCACGGCGCCGGCCGGCTCGACGGCCACGTCGTCGGGTCCGAAGGTTCGGGTCCAGGCCGCGAACTCCAACAGGATCCCGTCGGGATCCTGGAAGTACACCGAGCGCACGAACACCCCCGGATGCATGTCGTCGGAGATCCCCCACTCGCTGTCGTCGTGGTTGGCGATCTCGGTGCACGGCACCCCGGCCGCCACCAGGCGTCGGCGGTACTCCTCGATCTGGTCGGGCGACACGTCGAAGGCCACGTGGTTCATGGAACCGATGGCGCTGGTCAGCTCGCCCTGGTCGGGGCGCGTGGCGGGCGCCGAGACGCCGGGCGCGGGCTCGGGCGCGTCGGGGAACCAGAAGAAGGCCAGGCTGTCGCCGCCCCCGCAGTCGAAGAAGAAGTGCTGGCCCATGCCGGCCGGCAGCTCGATCGTCTTGGTCAGGGGCATGCCCAGGACGTTGGTGTAGAAGTCGACGGTGCGACCCATGTCTCGACACACCAGGGCCAGGTGGTTGATGCCGTTGAACTCGAAGCGTGGGGTACCCATGACCAAACCCTAGATCTCAGATCCTGATCAGGGCGCACCGGCGTCGGCCGGTCGGGCCACCGTGGTGGGCGGCGTCTCGGCGGACACCAGCACCGGCTGGCGCGTGGTCGAGAAGTCGAGGGCCTCGGCCAGGTTCTTGGCGTAGCGATCGCGGGCGTGCATGGGCTCGAGTCCCCAGCGCCACTCGATCATGCGCAGGATCGAGGCGTGCTCGTAGGGACCGGCCGTCTCGACCTTGGCCGGCGCGAACGGTCCCATGGCGATGGCCGGCACCCGGAAGCCGAGCCGCGAGTAGTCGGGATGGGGGCCGGGATTGGGGTTCACGTTGTCGTCGCGGACCGTCGGCGGCGCCACGTGGTCGGAGAAGCCACCGTGCTCGTCGAAGTTGAGCACGAACACGATCCGGTCCCACTGGGGGCTCTGGCGCAGGATGTCGTACACCTCGCCGATGAAGGCGTCGCCCACCTTCACGCTCCCGTGGGGATGCAT
Source organism: uncultured Microthrixaceae bacterium (assembly GCA_963740985.1). Taxonomy (GTDB): domain Bacteria; phylum Actinomycetota; class Acidimicrobiia; order Acidimicrobiales; family Acidimicrobilacustridaceae; genus UBA4742. The sequence goes on along the minus strand of CAVUGJ010000002.1, from coordinate 3,613,574 downwards.
GTCGTTCGACGTGCCCTGGACCTCGGGCAGCGTGCCGTACTCAGGGTCGAGGTAGGTCACGTTGGGCAGCTTGCCGGCCGCCGCGTCAGCCTTGAACTGGTCGTAGAGGTAGCTGATGTCGTCGTAGCGCCGGCTGGCGTACAGCCCGGTCATGGGCTCGGAGTGGTAGTAGTAGCCGCCGGTCAGCCCGGCCGCCTTCACTCGGTCCCAGATGGCCAGCGGCAGGTTGGAGGGGCGCGCCAGGTTGGGCGGCGGCAACGCCGTCGGGTTCACCGGGAAGCCGGGGTAGATGCCGGTGTCGTCCACGTCGGTGGCCCCGCTGTGCATGTAGAACCGGTTGGGCCAGGTGGCCGCGCCGAGCGCGCAGAAGTACCGGTCGAAGGTGGTGTAGCTGCGGGCCAGCTTGGCCAGCACGGGCAGGTCGGCGCCGGTGTAGTAGCCGATGGGGTACAGGTCGCCGTTGGGCTGGGTCTCGAGGAACCCGTCCATGGCGCCGTCGGCGTACTGCGTGATCGCAGCCTGCCAACCGTGTTGAGGATCGGCGTACTGCCAGCCCTGCCAGTAGGGCGCCAGCGGCCATTGGGCATGCGATGTCCCGGCCTTGTCCACGTAGCTGAGCCCGCCCTGCTTGCCGTCCGCCCCGGGCAGCCAGCCCAGTAGGTGGTCGAAGGATCGGTTCTCCATCATCAGCACCACGACGGTGTCGAACGGTGCGTCCTTCGGATCGGGCAGGCCGGCTTTGCCCGTGGTGGTCGCCTTGGTCGACGCCGCCTTCGAGGAGGTCGAGCTGCCGCAGGCGGCCAACAGGGCCGCGCCGGCCAGACCGGCGGCTGTCCCGCCGAGACCGCCGATGAACTGGCGCCTGGTGATCCCCATCTGCCCCCCCGGACGTTCACCTGAAGTTCAGGTTTTGTCCATCGTGACAGGTCTGCTCAGCCCGGGCTGGCCGTCGAGGTGGTCGGGGGCGGTGGCGGCATGGGCACGGGCAGTGGCGGCAGCGGCTGGGTGGCCGCGTAGGCGGCCTGGGCGGCGCTGATCGGGAACCGGTAGGCGGCGCGGCCGGCTGACGGCCACCAGTAGACGGTGCTGACCTCCACGTAGCTGCCCACGTGAGGCGCCTGCACGATCAAGTTGTTGCCGATGTACATGACCACGTGCTCGGGCGGCCCGGCGGTGCCCGAGCCCGGCGGCCACATGAAAATCACGTCGCCGGGCTGGAGGTCCTTCATGGCGATGGGTTGGCCCTGGGTGATCATGTCGCCGGTCCAGTGGGTCAGCGCCACCCGGGCATGGGCGTAGGACCACATGACCAGACCCGAGCAATCGAAGGTGACCGGTCCCGACCCACCCCACACATAGGGGTCGCCGACCACGCTCAGGGCGGAGTCGACCGCCAGCTGGGCCGCGGGGTTGGGCGCCAGCGGCAGGTTGGTGGCCAGAGCGGCGGAGAGGGTTTGCTTGGCCGTGGCCGGATCCAGGGAGTCGTTCTCGCCCTCACCCGTCGACTCCTCGGCGTTGATCAGGGCCGCCAGGTGGGCGTTGGCCTTCTTCTGGAGATCGCTCTCCTCCTGGGCCGCGGCGGTGGTGGCACCCTCCACCGCGGCGAGCTGGGCGGCGGAGGTGCGGGCCGCGGCCTCGGCGCGGGCCAGCTGGGCCGCCTTGGTGGCCACCGCCCGGGCGGCGGCCGCGGCCGCGTCGATCAGGGTCTGGCGATGGCCGGCGACGGTGTGCACGAACCCGTCGCGCACCGTGGCCTGGCTGCGTTCGCCGTCGAAGTCGGCCAGCACGCCGATCGGGGTGGACCCGCCGCTCATGTAGGCGTCGACGGCGAACGAGGACAGGGCGGCCCGGCGCAGGCCGAGCTGATGGCGGGCCTCGGCCAACTGGGCGCGGCCCCGGGCGGTGGCGGCGCCGGCCAGGTCGACCGCGTGCTGGGCATCGGCCACCTGGCCGCTCAGGATGGTGAGCTGGTTGTTCAGCTGGCCGAGCTTGGTGGCGATGGCCGTGGCCTGGGCCTCGGCGTCGACGATGGGGTCCGCGCCTGCCATCGGCGCCCACCCCACGATCAGCATGGCGGCCGCCACGATGACCGCGCCGAACCGCACCACGTTTCCTCGCATTGGAGGGAGTATCGACGCGACGCGGCCTCGGCCTTTACGACCGCGGGGTTCCGGCCAGCGTCCCAATGATCGTGATTGGCTCAAAGTCCCTCAAAGTCATTCGCCGCCGGTGGCCGCCCGACACTGTGCCAGGCCACGGCTACGATCGCCAGCATCCCGGGTCGCCGCCTGTCACCAGTCGTTGGGGGAAGCCACGATGTGTCTGATCGCGTTGCTCGCCTGGTTGTCCCCCCGGCTGGCCATCTTCGTGCTGTGGCTGTTCACCAACCGGATGGCCGTGGCCTTCCACAGCTTCTGGGTGGCCTTCCTCGGATTCCTGTTGCTGCCGTGGACGACGCTGGCCTGGGCGGTCTGCTACGCCGTGCCTAAGGGCGTACAGGGATTCGGCTGGTTCCTGGTCATCCTGGCCTTCCTGATCGACCTGGCGTCCTACGGCTCAGGTGGCCGTGCGCGGCGGGCCCGAGGCAACTGATCGAGATCGACTCGAGGTCGCGAGTCAGGCGGGGACGACGGGGGGCAGGCCGTCGGCCAGGCCGGCTTCCGCCGTGACCACCGCCTCCTCCGCCTGGGCCGGGTCGAGCGGACGGGCGGCATCGAGTCGGGCGCGGGCGGCGCGCACCGTGGTCATCCCCCACAGACCGGCTCCGAGCGCGGCCAGGGCTCCCACGGCCAGGCCGTAGCGGGGACCGAACACCTGGCAGATCCAACCCACGATCGGGCCGCCGATGGGGGTGCTGCCCAGGAACACCATGGCCTGGAGCGCGAGCACCCGGCCCCGCATGGCGGGTGCCGACTCGATCTGCACGATGGCAGTGGAGGCGGTCATGAAGGTCATGCTGGCCATGCCCACCAGTACGCACACCGGCAGGGCCACAGCCACGGTGGGCACCAGGGTCAACACGGCCATCATCGATCCGAAGGCCAGGGCGGCCATGGCCACCAGCCGCACCGAGATGTTCGTGCGTCGGGCCGAGGCCAGGGCACCCCCCAGCGAGCCCAGGGCGGTCGCCGCGTACAGGATGGTGAACAGGGTGACGTTGCCGCCCAAGCTGTACTTGGCGAACAGCGGGAACACGACCTGGAAGTTGTAGGCCAGGGTGCCGATCACGGCCATCATGACCAGCGGCACCCAGAGCTCGGGGACGCTGCGGGCGTAGCGAAGGCCCTCGCGCACCTGCCCCTTGGCCCTCGCCGCCACCGGCGACGGGCGCAGCTCGCGGGTGCGGATCAGCCAGAGCCCGACGATGACGGCGATGTAGGACAGGCCGTCGGCGGCGAAGCACCAGCCGAAGCCCACGGTGGTCACCAGCACGCCGGCCAGCGCGGGACCCACCATGCGGGCACAGGTCATCAGCGCGCTGTTGAGGCTGACGGCGTTGGTGATGCCCGACTCCGGCACCATCTCGACCACGAAGGCACGCCTGGCCGGGTTGTCGAAGGCGATGGTGACCCCGCCCACGAAGGCGATGGCGTAGATGGCGGCCACCGACGGATGGCCGGAGAAGGCCAGGGCCGCCAGGGCAAAGGACTGGGCCATGGCGATGACCTGGACGATGAGCAGCAGCTTGCGCTTGTCGGAGCGATCGGCCACCAGGCCGGCCCATGGCCCCAGGATCAGCACGGGACCGAACTGCGCCGCGGCCAGGAACCCGAGGGCGACCCCGCTGTGGGTCAGGTCGAAGACCAGCAGCGTCTGGGCGATGAGGGTCAGCCAGTTGCCGACCTGGGAGATCAGCTGTCCCCCGAAGAAGAGCCGGAAGTTGCGCACCTTCAGTGATGCAAACGTCTGGCGGGTGGCCAGTCCGACTCGCTTCATGGGGCGGGGTGCTCGGTCATGTCGTTCGGTTCGTGGTGAGGTAGTTAGCGTTGCTAACCAATATAGCGCGTCTGGAGACGGATCCCACGGTGGATTTCGGCCGCGCCAGTAGGGTCGCCCTGATGGCTGCCACTGGTCCCTCCGCGACACATCAGGGGCCTCGGCGCCTGCCCGCCGCCCGGCGCCGGACCCAGTTGCTGGATTCGGCCGCCAAGCTGCTGGGCGAAGGCCGCGTCGAGGCACTGACCATGGAAGGCATCGCGGCCCGGGCCGGGGTGTCCAAGGCACTGTGCTACCGGTACTTCGACAACGCGGATGAGCTGTTGGTGGCGGTGGCCGAGCGCGAGATGATCGAGGTGGCCCAGCGGGTGCGCGCCGCCATGGAGTCCACGGCCACCTTCGAAGCCTCGGTGCGGGCGTCATTGGCCGCCTGGTTCGACGTGCTGGCCGAGCGGGGCCCGGTCATCCTGGCGCTGCTGGGCACGCCCCGCCTGGCCGGAGACCTGGGTGAGCGGCGGCGCCAGCTGCGCGCCGTGGTGGGCGACTTCTACGGCCGGCGGGCCGCCGCCGCGTTCGGGCTCAGCCCCCGGGTGGCCGGTACGGCCACGGTCATCCTGCTGGCCGGCATGGAGGGCGTCATCGACTGCTGGGTCGATCGGGGGATCCCTCGCCGCGAGCTGGTCGACACCTACACCACCATCTGCCTGTCCGCCTTCCAGGCCCTGGCCGACGAGCCGCCGCTCATCGGCTGAGCTCGAGCGCCATACTGGAGCCGGTCCGGCGAAGCCAGACGGTCCGCCGGGCGAAAGGGGGTCACATGGCCGCCACGTCATGGGTCCGATGGTGCCGAGACGTGCTCGCCCCCGTCTCGGTCGCACTGGTGGTGGTCCTCGGGGCGGCCTGGGGGCCGACCGCGGCTGGCGCTTCGTCCGCCCTCCCCACCGCGGTCCCTGGCCTGGGCGAGGTCGTCGCGCCGGCACCCGGGGGCACGGCCAAGCTGCGCATCCCGCTGCGGTTGAGTGCGCCCAGCGCGTCGCCCGTGCGGGTGCACTGGGCCACCGAGGTCGTCGCCGGCACCGCGTCAGCTCCCGAGCCCCAGGCGCCCGCCACCGACTACCGGTCGGCCCACGGTGTGCTCGTCTTCGCGCCCGGCAAGACCTTCGCCGACGCCACCATCGATGTCACCGGCGACGCCGCCGGCCAGTTCGAGTACCTGGCGGTGCAGTTCTCCCATCCGACCGACGCCACCGTCGGCGGATTCGCAGGCCTGGGGTTCGGGCTCATCGACCCGAGCGGCGTACCTCCGGCACCGAGCGTCTCGTTCGACTCGCCCGTGAACTTCCCCTACAGCTCCGGCAGCCCCGTGGCCGTGGTGCTCAGCCACCCCAGCAGCCACCCGATCACCGTCGACTACGTCGTCTCGGCCGGCCCCGGCGCCCTCCTGTTCTGGGGTGAGTGGGTGGGGGCGGCCAGCTCGTTCAGCCCCGCATCGGGACAGGTGACCTTCGCTCCGGGTCAGATCCAGGCCACCGTGGCCTTCACCGTCGACCCCACCAACCTCGACGAATGCCAGCCCACCTTCGGCCCCGCCAACTGCTACCCGGAAGCGACGGTCACCCTGGTGAACCCCGTGGGCGCCACCATCGGGGCCACGCCGTCCACCGACCTGCCCGAGGTCCCGAACTGACCGATCGGCAGAAGCGCCGGAGTCAGGCCGACCAGATCACCGGGTTCAGGGCGCTGTCGACCCGTGACCCCGGCTCCGTGCCCGCCAGCCAGACCTGGCGGTCGAACTCCTGGTACGGGTTGCGCGGCTGGGCCACCACCATGGGCTCGGCCACGTAGATGACCGTCATCACCGGGCGCATGGCCTCGGTGGGGTTGGGACCGGCCGAGTGCAGCGTCCAGCCGGCATGGAAGGTGGCGTCGCCGGCTGCCATCGGCCCATGGGTCTCGACCTCGAGGTGGCGCTGGGAGATCAGTGCCGTCACCTCCCGATCGGACTCGTCGCTGATGGACTCCCCCGAGACGTGGCCCAAGCGATGGCTGCCGGCCACGAACGACATCGATCCGACCTCGGGGGCCAGGTCGGCCAAGGGCATCCACATGGTGATCGTGTGCGCCGAGTCGAACGGCCAGTAGAACTGGTCCTGATGCCACGGGGTCCGCCCACCGCCGGGCTCCTTGAACAGCGCCTGGTCGTGGTACAGGCGCACGGCCTGGACGCCCATGAGCTCGGCGGCCACCCGTCCGAAACGAGGAGCCAGCACGAAGCGGGCCACCACGGGATCGACCTGCCACAGGTTGGTGGTCTGCAGGAAGGCCTGGCCGTAGGTCTCCCGTTCGAAGAGCGGACGCGACTCGCGGTTGTGGGTGCGGGCCGCGTCCTCGATCGCCGGGCGGTAGGCCACGACCTCGGCCGCCGAGGCCAGCCCCCGGATCAGGGCGTGGCCGTGGTCCCGGTAAGACGCCACCGCCGCAGGCGAGGTGGGCCCGGTCTCGTCCAGCGCCGGCAGTCGGTCGAGTGACGGCGAGTGGCTGAGCTCAGGCGTAGTAGACGACGCAGAAGGCTCCAAAGACCAGACAGTAGATGGCAAAGGGCGTGAGCGTCCGGGTCTGGAACCACTTCACCAGGAACTTGGCCGAGGCGTAGGCGGCGATCCCGGCGGCGATGGCCCCCACCAGCATCTGGCCGCGGATGTCGCTGTACTGGTGCTTGGCCACCTCGGGGAGCTTGTAGAGGCCGGCGGCCAGGATGACCGGCGTGGCCAGCATGAACGAGAAGCGCACCGCGTCCTCGTGGCTCAGGCCGCGCAGCAGACCCGACACCATGGTGATGCCCGAGCGGCTGATGCCGGCGAACAGGGCCAGGATCTGGCTGCCACCCACGATGGCGCCATCCACGGGCTGGAACGTGGTCAGGGCGCGGCGCGGGGCGCGTCCCCCGCGGCCTGGCCGTCCTGGCGGCGCCGGAGGAGCTCACCACCGAGCAGCACCACGCCGTTGATCATGAGGAAGATGGCCGCGGCCAGCGGCTTGGCGAAGACGTCGCGCAGGCTCTTCTCGAAGATGAGCGCCACGATCAGCACCGGCACCGTGCCCACCACCAGCAACCAAGCCATGCGGGCGTCGTCGTCGTCGATGCGCCGGTCGCGCAGCGAGCGGAAGAAGCCACCGATGACCCGGACCCAGTCGTGACGGAACACGACCAGCAGGGCCAGGGCGGTGGCCACGTGCAGCCCGACCACGAAGGTCAGGAAGAAGGAGTTGGGATCGGACTGGGCCTTGGCCAGCTCGCTCCAGCCGGGGATCAACCCGGGCAGCAGCACCGAGTGGCCCAGGCTGGAGATCGGGAACAACTCGGTGACGCCCTGCAGCGCGCCCATCACGATGGCCTGCGCGTAGCTCAACGGGGCGGTGGTGGCGAGGAGCATGAGGTGGTGACGCTAGCTCGCTACCATGCGCGGCGTGGACACCTCCGACCTGCTCGAGCTCGAAGCCATCAAGCGCGTGAAGTACCGCTACATGCGCTGCCTGGACCAGAAGGAGTGGGTCGAGATGGCCACCTGCTTCACCGACGACGCGGTGGCCGCCTACAGCGGCGGGAAGTACCACTACGAGGGGCCGGAGGCCATCGTCGACTTCCTGGTGCGCTCCATGGGCGCCGACACCTTCCACTCCAGCCACCGCATCCACCAGCCCGAGATCGACCTGACCGGACCCGATTCGGCTACCGGCACCTGGGCCATGGACGACGTGGTGGTCATGGTGGACTGGGATCTCACCCTCCGCGGCGCCGCCTTCTACACCGACGAGTACCGCAAGGTCGAGGGCCAAGCCGGCGCCGAGTGGAAGATCTCCCGCACCGGGTACAAGCGCACCTACGAGGAGATCCAGCCCCGGGGCGACACCCCGGGCCTGAAGCTGACCGCCAGCTGGTGGACCACGGGCGGGGTCAGCGCCATCGACGCCTGAACCCGACCTGTCGTCGCCGGTAACCGCAGGCGCCGACGGGCGTCCGGACTTCGACCGCCCCACCTCATCTGAACCGCTGGGAGATCCACCATGTCCGACCTGACCATCACCGAGGCCGACGTCGCGTCGTTCCGCGACAAGCTCGACGACTGGGCGGCCACGCTCAGCGACGGTGAACAGGCCATCCTGGCCATGGTGGCCACCCGAGCCTTCCCCGACGCGGCGGTCGACGACGTTCAGGGGTTCGACGTGGCGATGCAGGACTTCCACTTCGTGAAGAAGGTCGACAAGTCCTCGGCGAAGTTGTATCTCGCCCTGGACCTCGACCCGATGGTCGGGCTGCACGTCACCTTCGCGATGCCCAACACCAGCCTGGGCTGAGGTCCGCTGGCGTCAGGCCGCGACGGACCGGTCAAGGGCGCGATCGCCGGCCAGGACGCGCCCGCTGGGGGTGGACCACACCGGGGTGCCGTCGTCCTCGACCCGCAGGGTCCAACCCCGGCGGTGCGTGACGCCGTGATGATGGCGGCACAACAGGATCAAGTTCGGGAGATCCGTGAAGCCGCCCGCTTCGTAGAGCTCGACGTGGTGGGCATCGCACCAGCCGGGTGGTCGGTCGCAACCGGGGAAGACGCAGCCGCGGTCGCGAACGGCCAAGGCTCGCCGTTGGGCCAGCGTGGCCAGCCGGACCGCTCGTCCCAGGGCGAGCGGTACCTGGTCACCGTCGACCAGAAGCGGGTGGAAGATCGCGTCGCACAGCAGGTGCGCATATCGCGTCGGATCGAGCCAGCTGCCATCTGGCGTGCGGAGGGTGCACGTCGCCATCGTCTCCGGTCGGGTGGGGGTGGTGGGCGCGGTGGACGCCACCACCTCCGCCACCAGCGTCACCTCGACGCCCGGTGCCCGGCTGGGTTCGGTGCCCGAGGCTCGCCGGCAGATGTCGGCCAGAGCCAAGGCGCGAAGGGTCGACCGGGACGGGAGCTCGAGGTCGGGGCAGAGCTCGTGATCGTGCTGGTAGCGGCGCCACAACTTGTCGGTCTCGGTGTCGAGGACCTGAGTCACGGTGAGCGCGACCTCGCCGACCAGTTCACCGGTCAGGGCGGCGGAGTCGCCCACCGGGTTCAAGTGGAGGTGGTTGCGGGTGAGGTCGCGAGCCGGGTCGTAGCCGCCATCCTCATCCCACAGGGTGGTCAGCTCGGTGACCAGGCGACGCCAAAGCGTGAACGGCAGGTGCTCGGCCGGCTCGAGCAGCTCGGTCTGGCGTTCGGCCACCCGGTCGAGGATGCGGGGATTGGCCGCGTCGGCGAGCGTCCGAGCATGGTCGAAGCTGATGCGACCCCGGGACAGGGCGGCGTCGACCCGGGACAGGTGAGAGCGGAGTCTGGTGCCCACCTTGACCCGGGTGGCCACGCCACCTCGCGGGACGTGGGCCTGGTCGGCCACCCACGAAGTCGTGGACAGGCCGAACTCGCGGTCGCACACCTGGCGGGCCTCGAGCTCGGCCAGCAGGTGCAGCTCGATCGCATCCAACGCGGCGCGTGCCGTGGCCAGAACCAGGGTGGCCTGGCACAGATCGTCGTCGGAGCATTCGGGCCGCGACGCCGTCGCCATCGACCGACAACGATCCCGAACTTCCACCAGCTCCGCCAAGAACATATGATCGATCCTAGCGGCGCCGTTGGCCTCGTTCAAGCGGCGAGCGGACCTTTTCTGATGATTTCTACTTGTCTCTAGCGGTCGGGGACGGTCTAGCGACTGCCGGTGACGGTGGTGGTCACCCCGACGGCGGTTCCTTGGCCGGAGAACGTGCAAGCCTGACCGCCGGTGGATGTGGTGACGCAACCCGGCTGCACGCTCGTCGTGGTGCTGGCCGATGTGAACGCCCGCCACTGGGCGGCATCGACCCGATGCAGGCTGCGAGCGATCTGCTCGACCACACCGGGCGTGCAGTCGCCGGCGCAACCCGGCGTGGTCAGTCCTCCGAGGGCCTGCACGGTCACCCGCGTGCCGTCGTCGAGGATCCAGCTCAGGATCCACGTCCGCGGTCCGGGAATGACGGTCGCACCTTCTCCGCCGGTGGACCTGGTCTCGCCACCCGCTAGCGAGCCGAGCACAGCCGGGTGACCGTTCACGTCGACCCGCGTCACCCCCTGCAGACCCCAGCGCAGGGCGTCCAGATCGGCCGGCGTGGAGGCGGTCACGCTGACGAACACCAGGCGGAGCCCATCCTCGCCGGGCGTGGCTGCGTTCCAGAGGGCCACGTAGCCGCGGGCCGTGGTGTCGATGGCCTCGCCCCCGGCGCTGAGCGAACCACCCGAGGCGTCGGCCACCGCCTGTCGATAGCCGTCGGGCGCGGTCACGCGGTCCAGGCGGGGAAGGGGGCCATCTGCGCTGACCCGCACGGACTGGCCGATGGTCCGCAGCTGCTCGTTCGAGAGGTCGGCGCTGAGCACCTCGTACGAGGTGGTGGCATCCACCCGGAACGCCGCGCCCCGCAGACCGGTCTTGGCCGGGACGTAGCCAGCGAAGCCGTGGACCACCCCGGTGCCCGAGGGCGACGGATCGGTTGGGAACTCGAGGGCGAGCACGGCGAAGCTGGAGCCAGCAAGTGGGTCCCCGCCATGGCCGGTGGCGTAGATCCAGATCCGCTCGGCCGGAAGGTCGCCGCCGCTGGCGGGCAGGTCGGCCACATTGGCGAACCGCATCTGGTCTGACATGAATCCCGGGATCAGGTACGGCACCGATCCGGTGTTGGTGACCACCCGCTGGGCGGATTGACCGTGGCGGCCCACCAGCGCCGCCCCCACCACCAGGATCAGCCCCGCCACGACGGCGACAGCCAGGCCCCGGCGGAGGCGGTGGCGACGGACGTGGGCGCGCACCCCGTGGCGCGCCGTCACCAGGTCGGCTGGAGGGATGACCGTGGCCTCGGCCCGCAGGTCGCGTCGGAGCTGGTCAAGATCCATGGCGATCACCGTCTTGGTCGTGAGCGGATCCCGCCGCCAGAAGGTCGCCGTCCGGGAGGTCCCCGTCGGCCAGGTCTCCGTCGGCCAGCTCCACCCGCAGGTTGGTCAGGGCCTGATGCAGCGCCGACTTCACGGTGCCGGGTGAGCAGCCCAGGGCCTCGGCCACGTCGACGGTGGGCAGGTCGCACAGGTAGCGCAGCACCACCGTGGCTCGCTGACGAGGTGCCAGCCGGGCCAGCGCGGCCCGTAGATCGTTGCCGGCCACCACCCCGTCGGCGTGATCCCGCTGGCTGGCGTCCACGGCCGGTCGGTCCGGTGCGGTCCCGTCCACGTGGAGCCGCTCGGCTTTGGCCATCCAGCGTTTCAGCCGGTTCACCCCGACCACGATGACCCAGCCCACCGGCCGGTCCATCGAGCGCACCCGCGACCAGCGCCCCAGGGCCTGAGCGAAGGCCTCCTGGGCCGCGTCCTCGGCCCGATCGCCGGGCCCGGCGATCAGCACCAGCGCCCGGACGACCTCGTCGTAGTGCGAGTCGAAGAACGCCTCGAAGCCGTCAGGTCCGCGCCCCGCGTCGGTCGTCATACTCCCCTACAAGCCCCCGCCGGCCAGATCGGTTCAGTCGGGTGCCGACATTCTGGATCCCCGCGCCGACCCGACTGGCCATGGTGTAACCGCTGGTCACGACGCCGGCGAGATCTGACCGAACAAGCTCAATCCGATGCGTCGCCGTGGATGGCTCAATCCGATGCGTCGCCGTGGACGGCTCAATCTGTTGCGTCGCCGTGGACGGCTCAATCTGTTGCGTCGCCGTGGACGGCTCAATCCGATGCGTCGCCGTGGACGGCTCCGTCACGCCGGTCGTACTGGCCCGGTGGAGCCGAAGCCACCATGGTGAAGCGCACCGCCTTGCGTCCCCGGTTGATGTAGCCGTGCGGACGGTCGGCATCGAACAGGACCGCCGCGCCCGGGCCCACCTGGTGATCGACGCCGTCCACTGACAGCGTCAGCGTGCCCTCGTGGACGTGGAGCATCTCACGGGTCCCGGGCAGGTGGTCCTGGCCCGGGTACTCGTCCCCTGCGGCCAGCCGCCACTCCCACAGCTCGATGTGGTCGCGTCGGTCGCTGCCGATCAACAGACGTCCCACGCTGCCCGGCTTTCCGTGCCACAGCTCGACCGCCTGATCGGGGGCCACCAGCCGCACGGTGGGCGACTGACCCAGCTCCACCAGCGCGGCCAGCGACTCCCCGAACGCCTCGGCGATGCGGCTCAACGTGCCGATGCTGGGGTTCGTCCGGTTCTGCTCGATCTGCACGAGCATCCCCTTGCTGACCCCCGAGCGGCCGGCCAGCTCGTCGAGGGTCCAGCCGTGCTGGCTGCGCAGGGCGCGCACGTTGCGGGCGATCGTCGAGATGGCAGCCGAGGAGGCATCGGACACGACGAGCTCCGGCGGGTCGGTCAATATATTGACTGACTAGAACAACAGACAGGTATACTTCTCTGTTGTACCAGCCAGATCATCCTAGCGAACCAGGCCCATGACCGCCATCCTCGCCCTCAGCGCCGCCGCCATCTACGGCACCGCCGACTTCTGCGGCGGGGTGGCGTCGCGCCGCAACTCTCCCACCACGGTGACGGTGCTGGCCCACGTGGTCGGCCTGGTGCTGCTGGCGGCGCTGCTTCCGGTGCTGCCCGCCGCGCACGCCACCCCCGCCGACCTGGCCTGGGGCGGGGCGGCCGGTGCGCTGGGTGGCGTGGGCCTGATCCTGTTCTACCGGGCGTTGTCCCGAGGGACGATGAGCGTGGTCGCCCCGGTGGCCGCGCTGTTCGGCGCGGCCCTGCCGGTGGTGGTGGGCGTGTCCATCGGCGAGGCGCTGTCGCTGCCGGCGCTGGTGGGGATCGGCCTGGCTGTGGCCGCGGTGGCCCTGGTCAGCCGGGAGCACCCGCCCGAGATGGACCGCCAGTCGGGGTCGCGCCCGCGGATGCACGCGGGACACCCGACCGTGCTGGCCATCGCCGCCGGCCTGGCCTTCGGCGCGTTCTTCGTGGCCCTGAGCCGCACCCACGCCTCGGCCGGTCTGTGGCCGTTGCTCAGCGCCCGCATCGTCTCGGTGGCCCTGCTCGGCGGTGCCTCCCTGGTGGCTGGGCGATCGCTGCGCCCGACCCCGGGCAGCCGCCGGCTCATCGCCGTGGCCGGCGCCGGCGACATGATGGCCAACATCTGCTACCTGCTGGCCGTGCGCCGAGGCCTGGTCTCGTTGGTGGCGGTCATCGTGGCCCTGTACCCCGCGGCCACGGTCATGCTGGCCCAGGTGGTGCTGGGCGAACGGCTCCGGCGGGTGCAGGTGGCGGGTCTGGGCCTGGCCGCCACCGCCGCCGTGCTGCTGGCCCTGGCCTGACCCGCCACCGTCGGCGGCGGTCGCGCCACGGTGGGCAGGCTCGCTCGAAAGAGTCCGGGAGAATGTGGAACGGGGCCGGGCAAACGGCGCGAAATCGTGGCACGATCGGACCATGCTGGATCGCGAGGAGGAGCGACGCCTAGCCGAGATCGAGGCCCGACTGCGCGTCGAGGATCCCGAGCTCCACGACCTGTTCGCCCGAGCCCCACGCGGCGCGCCCGTCCCGGCCCGGCTCGCACTCCCATCCCCCGCCCGACGACCACGTGGATGGTCCGACCGACCCGGTCGAGCCCACCATCGACCATCTGGACTCGCTGGACGAGTTCGACGCGCTCGACCCGCTCCACCAGATCCAGCCCGAGCCGCGGGTCGCGCCACGACCCGATCGACCACCCCAGCCGACGCTGGAGCGACGGGCCCGACTTCGATGACGAGCCAGCGCCGCGGCCGGGCGTACTGGGTTCGATCGTGCGCACCTTCGTGGCCATCATCGCCGCCATCGCCCTCACCACCGCGGTCACCCTGACCGTCGGCCCCGACGTGGGCGGGTTCGTCTCGGTGGTGGCCTTCTGCCTGGCCGGCATGTACGGCTATCAGACCCTCCGGGGCTGTCCGGGACTGCGACGGGCCCGGGGACAGGGCTGAGCGCCCCCGATCCGCCGGCCGACGGGATCGGGGTCGGTCCCCATCCGAGGCCCTGGCCCGACGACCCCCGCCTGGACCCCGAGCTGTTGGCGGCGGGTGACCGGCGCAACGTGGCCGATCGCTACCGCTACTGGACCAACACGGCCATCGTCGAGGACCTCGACCAGCACCGCCATCCGTTCCACGTGGCCATCGAGAACTGGCAGCACGACATGAACATCGGCACCGTGGTGCGCAACGCCAACGCCTTCCTGGCCGCCGAGGTCCACATCGTGGGGCGCCGCCGCTGGAACCGTCGGGGAGCCATGGTGACCGACCGCTATCAGCACGTGCGCCACCACCCGGGGGTGGACCACCTGGTCAGCTGGGCCGACCAGGAGGGGCTGCCCCTGATCGGGATCGACAACCTCCCGGGGGCCGAGCCGATCGAAACGGTCGCGCTCCCGGCCCGCTGCGTGCTGGTGCTGGGTCAGGAGGGACCGGGCCTGTCCGACGCGGTGCGGGCGGCGGCGGCCACGGTGTGCTCGATCAGCCAATACGGCTCGACCCGCTCCATCAACGCCGGGGTGGCCTCGGGCATCGCCATGCACACGTGGATCCGCCAGCACGCCGGGCCCTGGCCGGCGGCCGAGCCGGCGCCTTCGGCATCCGTCTGACATCGGTTCAGCGGCTTGGCCTGGCGGCCGCCCCTTCCTGGCCTACCTGTCCGTGAGACCTGCTAGCGCGGGAACCAGGTGGCCTCGGGATGCTCATCCAGCTCGGGCGGCGGCAGCCGGCGACGCGCCGGGTGGTGGGTCAAGCGGACGGGGAAGCCGCTGGCGGGGTCGGACCAGGGATTGGCCGTGACCGCGCCGATGGCGCGGAAGTGGTCGAGGGCCACCATCTCGGCCCGGTCCAGGACCGGGGCCACCGGCACGCCCACGGCCAGGAGGGCCTCGACCAGCTCGTCACGCCCGCGCTCGGCGATGGCCGCGCCCAGCTGGGCCTGGAGCTCCTCGAGGCGAGCCAGCCGCGCTCCGAAGTCCAGGCCGGCCGCGGCGTCGAGACCCAGCGCCCGACACAGCGGACCCCAGAAGTGGTTCTCGTTGATCACGCCCAACACCACGTACCCGCCCTCGGCGGTGGCGAAGGGGCCATAGCCGGGCACGCCCGGGCGGGCCTGGTCGTCCCCCTCGCTCGTCGACTCTTCCGCAGCCGGGGCCAGCTCGTCGGTGGTCGGGGCCAACTCATCCGTGCTGGGGGCCCGGGCGCCGGTCCACGTGGCCAGCACGCCGGCCATGGCCACATCGATCCGCTCACCCTCGCCCGTGCGAGTGGCCCGCACCACCGCCGCGCACACGGCGAAGGCGGCGGCCATGCCTCCGGCCAGGTCGGCCACTGGGATGGCCGGGACGGCCGGCGCCCCACCCTCGGGGGCGAGCATGGCCGACCAGGCCGCGTAGTTGAGGTCATGGCCAGGAGCAGTGGCCAAGGGCCCGTCCTGACCCAGGCCCGACACCGAGCAGTAGACCACCGCCGGGTTGAGCGCCCGCACCTGCTCGTAGCCCACGCCCAGGCGGTCGGCCACCCCGGGTCGGAACCCCTCCACCACCACGTCGGCGCCGGCGGCCAACTCGAGGGCCCGGGCCCGGTCGATCGGGTCCTTCAGATCGAGCACCAGGCCGCGCTTGTCCGCGTGCAGGCCGGCGAACAACCCCGGGTAGGTCCGCATGGGATCACCTCCCGGCGGTTCCACCTTGATCACCTCGGCGCCCAGCTCGGCCAGCAGCTGGGTGGCGTAGGGACCGGGGCGCCAGATGCTGAGGTCCAGCACCCGCACCCCCTCGAGCAGCCCGCCCGTCGGCTCCGCTTCGCCCATCCACCCAGTGTCGCAGGCCTGCCGTCGGCCGCCAGGCCGAGCCGCGGCTTGTATCGTGGGCGTGGTGGCTGCTCGCCTCGTCCTCCATCGCCCGGCTCCGTGAGCGCCCACGCCCACGCCCACCCCGACGGTCCGGGGCGACGAGGGGCGCAGCGCCAGGCGCTGATCATCGCCCTGGTGGCCAACGCTGGTTACGCGGTGGTCGAAGTGGTCGGCGGCATCGCCTTCGGTTCGCTGGCCCTGCTGGCCGACGCCGTCCACCTGGCCACCGACGTGGTGGCGCTGGCCGTGGCGCTGGTGGCGCTGGCGTTGATGGATCGGCCGGCCACCGCCCGTCACAGCTTCGGGTTGAAGCGAGCCGAGGTGCTCGGCGCCCAGTTCAACGGGGTGGTGCTGGTCGGCGTCTCGGTGCTGATCATCGTGGAGGCCGTGTCGCGCCTGGCCTCACCCGACAGCGGTGCGCGGTGGCGGCGTGATCCTGGTGGCGTCGATCGGGCTGGTGGTGAACCTGGCCGAGCGCGGCGGTGCTGTTGCGGGCCGAGGGTCACAGCCTCAACATGCGCGCCGCCTTCCTGCACATGGCCGCGGATGCGGCCGGCTCGCTGGCCGCCATCGCCGCCGGCGTGGCCGTGGTGGCGTGGGACGCCGACCTGGGTCGACCCGGTGGCCTCGATCTTCATCGCCCTGCTGGTGCTGTGGTCGGCCTGGGGGCTGCTGCGCGACACCACCAACGTGCTGCTGGAGGGGTCACCCGCGAGGGATCGATCCCGACGCCGTGCGCGCCGCCCTGGAGGCGGACCCGGCGGTCGAGGCCGTGCACCACGTCCACCTGTGGAGCCTGGCCTCCGACGAGCCGTCGCTGTCGGCGCACGTCGTGCTGGAGGGCGAGGTCACGCTGCACGAGGCGCAACAGCGCGGCGAGGCACTCAAGACGATGTTGGCCGAGCGCTTCGGCATCGACCACTCGCCACCCTCGAGTGGAATGCCACGCCTGCGACGAGATCCTGCCGCCCACCCACGCCGCACTAGCGGGGGTCAGGGCTGGCGCAGGTGCCAGGCCCTGGGCTGGGTGAAGGTCAGCAGGCCGTAGGTCGACAGCGTGGTCCCGATGCCCGGAGTGGCCCCGACCCGACCAGGGCAGCCGGGGGCTGACCCGGTCGCAGCAGTTCCAGTAGGCCGAGCCCACATCGAGGCGGCGCGAGCACGGCCCGGGCCCGGGGCCTCGCGGGCGAGTAGACCGCCGCGGTCAGGCCGTAGTCGGTGTCGGCCATGCGCGGCCACGGCCTCGTCGTCGTCGGCCACCGCCTGGATGCCGATGATCGGCCCGAAGCTCTCGTCGCGCATCACCGCCATGTCCGGCGTCCACCCCGGTGAGCACGGTCGGCTCGAACCAGGCCGCCGGGCCGGTCGGCCACCCGGCGTCCACCGCGCACCACCGTGGCGCCCGGCGGTCACGGCGTCGGCCACCTGGGCCTCGAGCACCGCCACCTGCTCGGCGCGGGTCAGCGGACCGATGTAGGTGGTCTCGTCGGCCGGATCGCCCATCACGAACCCGTCGACCACCTCGACGAACCGGGTCGACGAACTCGTCGTGGACGTCGGCGTGGACGTAGATGCGCTCGACCGAGCAACAGCTCTGGCCGTTGTTGTAGAACGCGCCGTCGGCCAGGCTCGCTGCGGCCCCGGCCACGTCGACGTCGTCGCAACACGTAGGCCGGGTCCTTGCCCCCCAGCTCGAGCTGCACCGGGATCATGCGAGCCGGCCACGGCCTCGGCGATGCGCCGCACCGGTGCGCGTACGAGCCGGTGAAGAAGACGCCGTCGAGACCGTGGCCAGCAACTCCGCGCCGGCCGAGCCGTCGCCCACCACCACGGCGAACACGTCGATGGGCACGCCCGCGTCGCCCAGCATCGAGCCGATGGCCAGGCCGGTGAGGGTGGCGTGCTCGGACGGCTTGTAGAGCACGGCGTTGCCGGCCAGCAGGGCGGGCACGAACACGTTCGACCCGACGAAGTACGGGTAGTTCCACGCCGAGATGTTGGCGATCACCCCGAGCGGCTCGTGGCCGATGACCTCGGTCGGTCGGCCCGTCGTCGGCAGCACCGTCTCGTCGGCCAGCACCCGCTGGCGCTGCGTCGAGGAAGAAGTCGATGCGCGGGAGCACGCCCGGCAGCTCGTTGCGGCTCTGGGTGATGGGCTTGCCCGTCTCCGCGGTCAGGGTGGCGGCCAGGTCGTCGGCCTGGGCCACCAGCCAGCCGCGGAACTTGCCCAGGATGTCCAGGCGCTCGTCAGAGGTCGGGCCGCCCAGTCCGGCTGGGCCTGCCGGGCCGCGGCCACCTTCGCCGCGATCGTCTCGGACGTGTCGTCGAGCACCCTGTCGAACGGCCCGCCGGTGGCCGGATCGACGATCTTCACCGGAACGCCTCGACGAAGATCCGCTCGAAATCCTCGTGGGTCACCGGGCACGGGTTGTTCAGGTGGCAGGTGTCCTCGAAGGCCACGTCCACCAGGCGGTCGAGATCGGCCGGATCGACGGCGGTGTCGACCAGCGACCGGGGCACGCCGATCTCGGCCTTCAGGTCGGCCAGCCACCGAAGGAAGCCCTCGGGGCTGTCGTCGTCGAGGCCGACCGCCTGGGCCATCACGCGAGAACCGCTGCGGTACGGCCTCGACGTTGAACGCCAGCGCGTGGTCGATCATCACGGCGTTGGCCAGGCCGTGGTGCATGTCGGCGACGGTGCCCAGGGCGTGCGCGGTGGAGTGGACCACGCCGAGCCCCTTCTGGAAGGCGATGGCGCCCATCATCGAGCTACATCAGCATGGCGCCGCGGGCCTCGAGGTCGCGGGGCTCGGCCACGGCGGGGCCAGGTTGGCCGCGCCGAGGCGCAGGCCCTCGAGGGCGATGCCGTCGCAGATGGGGTGGTAGTCCTTGGCCAGGTAGGCCTCGATGTTGTGGGTCAGCGCGTCGATCCCGGTGGCCGCGGTGACGGCGGGCGGGAGATCGAGGGTCAGCTCGGGATCGGCAAGCACCGTCGGCGGCCAGGAGGTAGCGGCGAGAACATGATCTGCTTGATGTGGGTCACCTCGTCGGAGATCACCGCGCTGCGTCCCACCTCGCTGCCGGTGCCGGCGGTGGTCGGGCAGGGCCACCAGGTGCGGGACCGCACCGATCGGCCCGGGCGTCGGGCAGCCCGTCCTCGTAGTCGAACAGGTGACCGGGTGCGTCGCCAGCAGCGCCACCGCCTTGGCCACGTCCAGCGCGGCGCCGCCTCCGATGCCGACGATGGCGTCGGCGTCGTGGGCGGCGATAGGCGTCGGCACCGGCGACGACCTGCGAGGCCGACCGGGTTGCCCCGCACGCCGTCGAAGATCTCCGGGATCGTGGCCGCCGGCGGCCAGGTTGGCCACCAGGTCGGTGAAGACGGGCAGGCCGCGATGCCGGGATCGGTCACGACCAGCGGCCGGCTCAGCCCCAGCGATCGCAGGTGCTCGACCAGCCAGGTCCCGGGCACCCGGGCCCGAACGGATGTCGGTGGGGAAGTCGAAGCGGTGTACGGTAGCCACTCGCGCCCGATCATTCTGCCAGGAAGGCGAAGTCCGCCAGGCCGGAGCCGGCTGGACCGATGAGACACCCCAGATGCCCGTTTCAGTCGGCGGGGCTATCCGGGAGTCCGGCCGGGGTGGCATGCACATAGGGGCGGAACTTGACCAGGCGGCTCTCGCTCCTCGTCGGCCAGCAGCGCATGGTTGGGACGCAGGCTGGCGGCGTAGGCGCTGTCGAGCAGCGCGGGACTCCTCGGCCGCCAGGGCGGTGGCCACCCGCAGCCCGAACTCGGCCGCGTGGCCCGCCCGCCCAGCCGGGCGTCGAGCTGGTCGATCGTCTCGCACCACACCGCTGTGCACCCCGACCTCGGCACCGTCGCGGAGCATCGTGAGCAGCGCCTCAGCTCGCCACGACCGCCGCGGCGGTTCCGGCCGTCTCGGCGCCCTTGGCCGGCGGCACCAGCTCGTGGGCCCGCTCCAGTTGGGCGATGACGAACAGGCAGGGCGGGTCGTCGAAGCCGACCGTGATCGCGCCGATCGGCCACCACCTGGCTCACCTGATCCAGCATGGCGCCGATCGACCGGCGCCGGGCCACCCGCACGCGCGGGCTGGGCCCGCAGCGCCGACAAGGCATCGCCGAAGCCCGTCTCCAGACCGCCGAGGTCGAGCACCCAGGTCTCGAGCGCACCGCCGTGGCCCATCACTGCGGTGGCCACCGCGGCGTGCAACAGACCGGGACCGACGGCATCCCCGCGGTGATCACCACCAGGTTGGCACCCTCCTGGCGGCGCAGCGTCACCTCCACCGGCGACCCCAGGGCGGCCGGCTCCCCCAGCCACAACCGCACGTTTCGGCGCTGGTCGCGGCGCCCGGTGTCGCCCACCAGGCGGGCCAGCGGCGCCCCGGTCAGCTCGGCCCCGTCGTCCCCGCTGATCACCTGGGGACCGCCGGTCGAACCCCGCTCGTCGGCCAGGCGACGCAGGTCGCGCAGGTTGACCCCGCGCTCGTGGGCGTCGATCCACATGGTGCGCATGGGGATGGTGCTCCCGGCCTGGGTCACCACGGCATCGCCGGGCTGGGCCGGTTCGTCGCCATCGGCGCCCAGGCGCACCAACGTGTTCACCGCCGGGGGCACGTGGGCCAGCACCTGGGCCACACCCTGGGGATCGGCCGGATCGGTCCGGTCGGCCAGCACCAGGTGCACGCCCACCGCCGGGCCGTCCTCGCTCAGGCGCCGCAAGGCCCGGCCACTGGCGGCCGCCACCGCATCATCGGCGCCGAACAGCTCACGCAACCCATCGAGCACCACCAGCACCCGCCCGAGCTGCTCGCCGGTGCGGGCCCGGTAGCCGGCCAGTCCCAGCCGGGCCGTGCCCGACCGGTCCAACAGGCCGGCCCGGCGTTCCAGCTCCAGCACCGACGCCTCCAGGGCGGTGAGCCCCAGCTCGCGCTCGGCTTGGCTGGCCACCAGCCGGGCGTGGGGCAGGCGGTGACGGCCGTAGACCTCCAGGGACCGGCGCGGGCCCAGGCCCACCAGCAGCACCTGGAGCTCATCGGGCGGATAGAGGATGGTGAGGCCGTCGATGATGGCCCCGATGGCGGTGGACACCCCGCTGCCGGGCGGACCCAGAACCACCGCGCCCGCCTCGGACCGGTCGAACCAGAGGCTGGCCAGGGCCCGGTCGCCGGTCCGGCCCACCGGTGCACCCAGGCCGCCGGAGGCGTCGCCCGACCACCAGGTTTCAGGGTCGCCGGGATCGACCGGGCCCGACGTGGCGGCCACGTCCACGCGGATGCGGCGCCGCTGGGCCTGCGCCAGCAGGTCGAACACCGCCCCCGGGGTGGCCGGCGCCCGCCGGGCCTGTCGGGCCAGGGCGCCGATGGCCGTGCTGACCCGTTCGAACAGCGTGGGTTCGCCGCGCTCGGCCACCGTCAGATCTGGGCTCTGGTCGGGCTCGAGACGCCAGCGTCCGGCCCGCTCCACGTCCATGGCCAGCCCGTCGGGGCCGGCGTGGACCACGGGCAGTCCGGGCAGTCGATTGTCGGCCGAGCGGCGCCCCCGGGACGCCCCCTCGCCCACCACGATCACGGTCACACCACAACGCGCCCCCGACTCCACCAGGGCCCGCAGCAGCCCCAGGGAGCGGTCGGTGAACCCCGTGGGGTGGTCGAACACCACCAGGTAGCGGTAGGGCTCGACGATCTCGCCGGTGGACCGGTGCAGCTCGTCGAGACTGGCGAAGCGGCCCTGGAGGTGGCGGGTGGTGACCCGCTCGACATGGCGGGTGAGCTCGGCCAGGAGCTCCTCGATCTCGGTATCGAGGGTCAGGGCGCCGCCCGCCACCAGCTCGGCGTCGTACTCGGCCAGGCCGAGGAAGGGGGCGACGGGTTCGCCCATGCCCTTGGGGTCGATGAAGCTGAACCGGGCCGCGCCCGGTGGCAGTCCGGCCAGCAGGCGCATGACCACGCTGCGCACCGCCTCCACCGCCTCGGCCCGTGACGTCCCGCCCTCGAACAGCACACCGGGGCACCCGGTGGCCGGCAGGAGCGCCGGGATGGACACACCGGGCAGATCGGGGTGCACGAAGCCCCCCAGTCGCACCATGGCGGGTGTGGCCAGCACGTCGGCCGCCTCCACCGGTTCCCAGGCCGGCCATGAGGGGTCCGCCCAGGGCCGGGCGGCCGGGGGCAGGGCCTGGTTCAACAGCTGGAGGTCGCGCTCGAGCACCCCCAGGCCGATCTCGAAGCTGGCCCGGGCCTCCTTGCCCTCGACCTGGACCTCGTCCTCGGTACGGGCCAGGAGCTTGCGCTTGGTGTGGTCGGCCCGCTGGGCCAGGCGGGCCACGGCCAGGGCGGACTCGTTCAGCAGCCGGCCGATGGCCGGCATGCGCAGGGCGCCGGTGATGCCCTGGGCGGCCTTGAGCTCCTGTTCCAGCGCCACCACCAGCCGGTCGAAGGAACCCGGATCCTCCACCGCCGAGGGATCGATCATCGGACCCAGGCGCAGGGCCGATTCCAACAGGTCGAGCTTGCCCTTCTGCCCTGCGATCTGGCGCGCCCGTGCCTGGAGCCGGCCCAGGCGTTCGGTGGCCACCTCCAGCGCCTGCTGCTGGTTGGCGTAGCTCTGCTCGATCCGCCGCTGCTCCTCGGCCTGGTCGGCCCGGAGGCCCTCGACATCGTGTTCGAGGGTGCTGAGCAGCACCACGGTGCGCTCGAGGAGATCCCGCACGAACCCGACCGGGTCGGCGACGGCACCCTGGGCGTCGTCGGCCTCCGCCACCCGCTTGGGCAGCGGGGCCAGCCCGGCGTCCTCGGCGTCATCGGTGTGGCTTGGCCCCGCTGGCCCGAGCGGCGCCCGAGCCAGCGGGCTGAGGGTGCGCGCCACGCGCGAATCGGGCGTCGCGCTCGGGTTGGTCCGCACGTCTGTCGTATCGGCAGGTCGGGTACCGGAGAAAAGCGCGGAATTGATCCCGATGGCCCAGCCACCCCCGCCGACCGGCCCGGGCCATCGGGCGCATGTTTTTGACTCTATGAACACAAAGGCCCTGGCCTGCCTTGACCGGGCTCATCTGACGCCGATAGGTCCCACCATCCCTGCCCTACATCTGGCTGGCTCGCACCGACTGGGTGATCGCCTCCAGCCCCAAGGTCCACGGCTATGCCCTGGCCGGCAACGGCACCATCGCCACGCTGGGACCCAAGACCTGGGTGGCCGACCTCTGGATGGGCTGAGGCCGGACGGCCTGACGCGGCCCGGGTGCTCAGGACAACGTGGGGCGCAAGGCGTCGGCGGTGTCACCCACGTGGGGCTCGGCCAGGATGCTGCCCGGCCCGACGTGGGAACCACGTAGCTCGACCACGGTGAGGTCGGCCAGCAGGAGCTGCCATCGGCGCACCATGGCGGAACCACCGCGGGGACCGATGGATTCGTCATCGGCGCCGAGGGCCACGGCCAGGGTGACCGCGCCGTCCCAGGGCCTCGGGCGGTAGCGCACCAGGGCCTGGCCCGACGCCACCCGCAGATCCTGGTCCAGCTGCCCCGCGGGCCGCCCCGCGCCGGCCCGGCGCGGGGCGCGCTGCAGCTCGGCACGGGCCCGGCGCACCGTGGCCGACGCCATCACCCGACCCAGGTGCACACCTGACGCCGGCGCCGACGGCAGGCGGGGGTCCAACAGCACCAGGGCGGCCACCTCCCGACCGGCCCGGCGGGCCTGGCGGGCCACCTCCAAGGCCAGGGACGCACCCAACGAATGACCGATCAGGCGCACGGACCCCTGGGGTTGGCGGCGCTCGATGAGGCGCCAGTACCACCGGGCCAGTCCGCCCATGGTGGACCGGGGTACCGAGCCCGGGGTCATCCCGGGGGCCTCGAAGGTCAACGTCGGTCGGGCCAGATCGAGGTGCTGGGCCAGGCGGCGGTACTCGGTCAGGTAGTGGATGGCCACGCCCGCGGGGATGAACAGGACCGGCTCCGCGGACGACGGACCGGGATGGAGCTCGATCACGCCGTCAGGACTGGTGACCAGGTCCTGGTGGGCCACCACCCGGGTCAGGGCGCGGGGCGTGTCGGCCGAGGCCAGATCGGCCACCCGCAGGTCGACCCGGAACTCGTCGCGGATGGCGGCCAGCAGGGCCATGGCCCGCAGGGAGTGCCCGCCCACGTCGAAGAAGTGATCGTCGGGACCGATGCCGTCGGTCTCGAGCACCGTCCGCCACAACCCGACCATCGGTGCCAACCCGTCGGGGTGGCGCGAGTCGGCCGCCAGTGGATGGGATCCGGGCTCGCCACCGGCGCGGGTCAGGCCCGCGTGCCGACGGCGCGGGTTGGGGCAACGCCCGGCGGTCGAGCTTGCCGTTGCCGGTCAGGGGCAACGAGTCCAACCGCACCACCAGCCGGGGGTGCATGTAGGGCGGCAGCCGGGTGGCCAGGAAGGCGGACAGCTCACCTGGCAGGTCCCGGTCGTCCCCGGGGCTTCCCGGCCCCAGCACCACGTAGGCCACCAGCGACGGCTCGCCGCTCGCGTCCAACCACCAGGGGTGCACCGCCACCAGGTCGACGTCGGGATGATCGGCCAGCGCGGCCTCGATCTCCCCCAGCTCCACCCGGAACCCTCGGATCTTGATCTGCGTGTCCAGGCGGCCCAGGAACTCGAAGACGCCGTCGGGTCGCTGCACCACCAGATCCCCGCTGCGGTAGAGACGGGCGCCGGGCTGCGACGAGAAGGGGTCGGTCACGAAGCGCTCGGCGGTGGGCTCAGGGCGGCGCACGTAGCCCAGGGCCACACCCGGTCCGCCGATGTAGAGCTCGCCGGGTACACCTGGCACGACCCGACGGCCGCCAGGATCGAGCACGTGCAGGGTGGCCTGGGCCAGCGACCGACCCATGGGCACCACCGCCCCCGGCTCCGGGGCGACGCGCACGTCGTGGTAGGCCACCGCGCACGTGGTCTCGGTCGGGCCGTAGTCGTGCATGAGTCGCACCGGTGGACCGGCGGCCACCACGGCCCGCACCCATCGCGGGTCGCACGCCTCCCCGCCGAAGGCGGCCACCCGCAACGAGGCGAAAGCCCCGGGGCGATGGCGGGCCACAGCCTGGAACAGCGCGGTGGTGATCCCCATCACGGTCACGCCCCACCCGCGCAGGGCCGCTTCGAGGCGCACCGGATCCAGCAGCGTGTCGGGGTGGAACACGGCCAGGCACCCACCCGCGGCCAGCGCGCCCCACACCTCGATGGTGGTGCCGTCGAAGGTGGGGTTGGCGGAGAACACCACCACATCGTCGGCGGACATGGGTAGGTAGCCCGGGTCTTCCACCAGCTGCACCACGTTGGCGTGGGTCACGGCCACGCCCTTGGGATGTCCGGTGGAGCCCGAGGTGAACAGCACGTAGACCGGGGCGTCGGGGCCGAGGGCTGACCATCCGGCCACCCGCTCGGACTCCGCGTCGACCTCGGGGTCGCGCTCGACCAGGCGCATGCCGTCGGGGTGGATGACCACCCGGGGAGCGACGTCGGCCACCATGGCGGCGGTGCGCTCGGCCGGCGCGGTCGGGTCGACCGGCACGTACACGCCGCCGGCCAACACCACCCCGAGCATGGCCACCACCCACTCGATCGACCGCTCGAGGGCGAGGACCACCGGGTCCCCGGCCCGCACGCCCAGCTCCTCCAGGCGGGCGGCCACGGCCCGGGCCCGCCGATCCAGCTCGGTGTAGGTGAGCACCTCCTCGTCGTCGCGCGCAGCCGGGCGCGAGCCGTGAGCGGCCACTGTGCGCTCGAACAGGTCCACCAGCGTGCGATCCGGGTGCCCAGGCGAGGCGGGCCGGTCGGGGTCCGCGGCGCCAGCCGAGTCCGGGTCGATCGGGCGGATCGGCCGGTCCGGGCTGCGCACCAGGTCGCTCACGGCCGCCACCATGTGCTCGGCCAGCCGTCGCGAACCGGCCACGCGCCCGCCTGGCGCGACCGCCGCCACCGACAGCTCCCGGCCGTCGTCGAGGACCAGGACGCTGGGCCCGGTCTCGGTGACCAGCACCGTTTCCAGCTCGAGAGCCACGTCGCCCACCCGAATGGCGGTGGAACCCTGGCGCCGGTACTGGAAGTGGCTGTCCACCACGTCGGTGGCCGCTCCGTCGAGGCGACGCGCCCCCAACGCGGCCGTGATCTCGGGCATGCTCACCGCTCGGTGGTCGAGGACCACCTGGGTCATGGCTGAGGCCCGACGGACCAGGTCCCGGCCGGTGTCGTCAGGCGCGGCCCGGAGTCGGACGGGCAGCACCCGCACGAAGCACCCCACCGCCGACTCGATGTCCGGGTGATCCCGGTCGCTGACGGCCATCCCCACCACCAGGTCGTCCACCGCCCGCTCGGACCACCACAGCGCCTGGAAGGCGGCCAGGGTGACGGCGTGCATGGTCGCCGACTCCACCCGGGCCAGGCTGCGCAGGGCGTCGGTGACGTCGGGCGGCACCACCACCCAACGCAGCTCCCGGCCGTCGTCAGCCAACCGGACCGCGCCCACCCGGGAGCCCGACGACCCGTCCGCCGACCCATCCTCGGACGGATCGAAGGTCGGGTGGACGAGGGAACCATGGGGCGGCGCCAGCTCGAGAGGCTCCGACACCCGACGGTGGGCCAACAGCTGCGACCACCACTCCAGTTGTTCCTCGCGCCGCTCGGGCGAGAACCGATCCTCCTGCCAGGCGGCCCAGTCGGTGAACGACGTCGGGTTGCCATCGGCCGGTTCGTCCCCACGTCCGCGGTGGTGGCCGGCGTAGGCCGCGGCCAGGTCCGCCACCAGCACCTCGGCCGAGGGCCCGTCCAGCGCCAGGTGCGACAGGGTCAACACCAGCAGGTGGTCGTCGTCGGCGCGGGTCACCAGCGTTGCCGCCAGCGGCCCGGCGTGGGCCAGATCCAGGACGCGGGTGGCGGCATCCGCGACGGCCCTGTCACCGGCTCGCGAGTCGCCTCGACGGTCGCTCACCACCAGGTCCACGTCGTCGGCGGTCCCCACCCGTCGGCCACCCGGACCGGCTTCGGCCACCCGGCGCGGCTGCTGGCGCGGGCGCAATCCGATCAGGGGATAGCTGCTGGTGAGGGTGGGGTGGTCGGCCACCAGCTGGGCCAGCGCGGCCCGCAGGCGAGGCCGGTCGACGGGTCCGCGCCAGCGGATGACGACCGGGCGATGGTGTCGGGGGCGGGTCGGATCGACCTGCGCCTCGAACCACATCCCCTCCTGGGTGGCGGTCAGCGGGGCGGACGAGCCGGGGTGGGGCGGGATGGCGGCCCGGCCCGGTCGCCGAGCCAGGCGGGCCCGCAACAGTTCGGCGCCCGTGGTGTCGGTCACGGGACCGGCTCGGCCCGCAACAGGGCCTCGACCAGGCCCGCCTGGGAGGCCACGGTCGGCCGGTCGAACAGGTCGAGCATGGAGATCTCCAGGTCCAGCTGGTCCGACATCGTGGCCAGCAACCGGGCCGCGGCCATCGAGTCACCGCCCAGGTCGAGGAAGTGCTGATCAGGCTGGGGCGCCTGGCTCAGTCCCAGCACCTCCACCCAGCACTGGGCCACGAACGCGGTCACCTCGGCCGACGCCCCGGTCTCGCCCGACGCCGATGGCACGGCCTCCACGACATCGAGACCGTCGAGACCGTCGAGACCGTCGGGGTGTTCGAGACCGAGCTGCGCACCCAGACCCACCCGCTTCACCTTGCCGCTCGGACCGGTGGGCAGTCGATCCACCACCACCACGCGTCGAGGCACCTTGTGGACCGCCAGTCGCTGGGCCACGAACTGGCGCAGATCCCGTTCGGCCGGGGTGGCCTGCGGCGCCGCCACCACCGCCGCCGCCACCGCCTCGCCCAACCGGGGATCGGTGACCCCGAAGGTCACGGCCTGGCTGACCGCAGGATGTTCGAGCAGCACCTCGTCGACCTCGCGGGGCGAGATCTTCTCGCCACCCCGGTTGATCAGCTCCTTCAACCGACCGGTGAGGGTCAGATACCCCTCGTCGTCGAGCCAGCCCAGATCGCCGGTGCGTAGCCAGCCGTCCACCCAGGCTCGGCGGTTCACCTCCGGATCGGCGGACACGTAGCCGGCGGTGACGCCCGGGCCCCGCACCACCACCTCGCCCGCCTCGCCCGGCTCGGCCCACCGGCCGGATTCGGCGTCGTGGCCCACCCGAACCCTGATCTCGGCGCCGGCCGCCTGACCGACCCGGCCAGGACGGCGTTGGTCGGGACCCAGGCCGTTGGAGGCGAGCTGATGGGCGCCCTCGGTCATGCCGTAGGCCTCGATCATGGGCGCACCCAGCACCCGTTCCATCTGGGCCAGCAGCCCGGGAGCCAATGACGCCGACGACGAACGAACCAGTCGCAACGGACGATCGGGCGCCTCGGAGGCATGGCCGGCCAACC
The DNA here is from genome assembly GCA_963740985.1 of uncultured Microthrixaceae bacterium. GTDB lineage: Bacteria > Actinomycetota > Acidimicrobiia > Acidimicrobiales > Acidimicrobilacustridaceae > UBA4742. The sequence goes on along the minus strand of CAVUGJ010000002.1, from coordinate 3,585,343 downwards.
GCTCGACCAGGCTCAGGTGCATGGTGGGCACGGCCGTGAGCCAGGTGGGTCGGGCCCCGACGAACCACCCGGCGAAGTCGGGGGCGTGGAAGCCGGGCGTGGCCACCACCGCCGAGCCGGCGCGGAGGGGGGCGAGCAGCCCGGCCACCAGACCGTGGACGTGGAACAGCGGCATCACCTCGATCCCGACGTCGTGGGGCTCCAGCTCGAGGGTGGCCGACACCGCCCGGGCCGAGGCGGCCAGGTTGGCCCGGGTCAGGGGCACGATCTTGGGCCGGGCCGTGGTCCCGCTGGTGTGCAGGACCAGCGCCACATCGGGATCGAACCGGCCGTTCGCCCGATCCGTCAACCCGTCGGTCAACTCGTCGGCCAAGTCCTCGACCCGAGCCGCCAGGTCCGGGCCCCGCAACACCACCGATCCCGGCGGACCGCCATCGAGGGGATCCAGACGCAGCACCGTGGCTCCCGCCTGTTCGGTCACGGCCAGGACGGCGTCGGGCCAGGCCACCGCGCCCGCAGGCGAGGGTCCGCCCACCACCACGACGGCGCGCACGCCCAGGTCGGCCAGCTCGAAGGCCAGCTCGGGACGCGGCAGCGCCGGGTTGAGCGGCGCGGCGGTGGCCACCGCCGCGACCGCCAGCACGGCCACGGCCAGCGCCGGGCCGTTGGGTCCGACGATGCCGATCGGGTCCCCAGGCTCGACGCCCCGGGCCACCAGCCCTGCGGCCACCGCGGCCACTTGGGCGGCCAGCTCGGCGTGGCGCAGCCCGGCGCCGCCCGGGGCCAGAAGGGCCAGCCCGTCTGCGTGGTCGCCCGCGCCCGGCCCCAGGATGGCCTCGAGCCCGATCATGCCCGAAGATCCGGCGACCGCTCGGCCGCGAGTTGCATCGCCTCGACGTGGCACACGGTCAGCACCACGCCGTCGACCCGGAGCCAACGACCGCGCACCACCGACGGGTCGGCCGGCCCGCGCCCGACCGACGTCAACCGGGCCTCGAAGGCCCCGCTCGCGGCCCGCTCGTCGGGCGGGTCGTCGGGCGGGTCGTCGAGGACCAGGCGCACCGACACGTCCTCGAACTCGAGCCACCGGCCGGTCAACGGGTTGAGGGCCTTGAACACGGCTTCCTTGGCCGAGAACACGATCACCCCGTCGCGCCCCGGGTCGGGGCCGAGTCCGGCCCGCTCGGCGGGAGCCATGACCCGGTGGCCCACCGCCGGGGGGAGCGGCCGGTCCACCTCGGCATCGAGCCCGATCCCGATCCCGATGCCCCGCCGCCGCCCGCGCCCCCGCTCGATCGGGCCGGGGGCGGCCACCACGACCGCCACCAGACCCTGGGTGTGGGTCAACGAGCCGATCACCCCAACCGGCCAGTCCGGGGACCGGTCGGCCCGTCGGCCGATGCCGGCCGGGGCCAGACCCAGGTCGGCCAGCGCGTCTCGCGCCAGCGGCGCGGCCGGCGAAGAACTCGGCCCGGCGCCCGGCCACGGCGTCGACCACCAGGTTCCGCTCGATCTCCCAGGGGCTGTCGAGGATCGGTGCGGTCGGCGTGGACCCACCCGCTCGGTCGGGGCCGGCCACGACCACCACCCGCCCGACGCCGACCAGCCCGTGGGCAGCCAAGGCAGGGCCCAGTCCCAGGCCGTCGATCAGATCGAGCTCGTCCAAGCTCCCCAGCATGGCCCCCAAGCTGGTCAGATGATCTCGAAGTAGCGGGCCAGCTCCCAGTCGGTGACTGCCGCCTGAGATCGACGCCACTCCCACTGGCGGGTGGCCACGAAGTGGTCGACGAACCCGTCGCCCAGCAGGCCCCGCATCACCTTCGACCCGTCCAGGTCGGCGGTGGCCTGCGCCAGGTCGGTGGCCAGGCGCCCGCCCGCGTCGGCGTAGCCGCTGCCCCGGGTCTCGGGCACGTCCAGCTCGAGCTGCTGGCGGACCCCCCACACCCCGGCGGCCACACAGGCGGCGGTGGCCAGATACGGGTTGATGTCCGAACCCGGCACCCGCGTCTCCAGGCGGGTGGCGCCGGCGCCACCCGGGATCAGGCGGCACGCCACGGTGCGGTTGTCCACCCCCCAGCTGGGTGTGGTCGGGGCCCAGTAGCCCTCGACCAGGCGCTTGTAGCTGTTCACCGTGGGCGCCAGCAGCACCAGGATCTCGGGGAGCAGCGCCAGCTGACCGGCCACGTAGGCCCGAGCGGTGGCGCTCAGGCCGCGATCGCCGTCGGGGTCGAAGAACAGGTTGGCGCCGTCGCGCCACAGGCTCTGGTGGATGTGGCCGCTGCAACCGGGCAGGTCCGGGTTCCATCGAGCCATGAACGAGGCCAGGATGCCCAGGCGCGACCCGATCTCCTTGGCCGACGACTTGAACAGCACCGCCCGGTCGGCGGCCTCCGAGCGCGTCGCCGTAGGCGATGGCGGCCTCGAACACCCCGGGACCGGTCTCGGTGTGGAGCCCCTCCAGCGGCACCCCGAAGGCTCGGAGGTCTGAGAGCAGGGCGTCGAAGTAGGGCTGGTTCTGGCTCTGGCGCAGGATGGAGTACCCGAACATGCCCGGCGTGAGCGGGGTCAGATGGCGGTAGCCCTTGCCTCGCACCGAGGCCGAGGTCTCCAGGAAGTTGAACCACTCGAACTCCAGCCCGACGGCCAGGCTCAGGCCTTCGGTGGCGGCGTCGTCGAGCACTCGGCGCAGCAGCTGGCGCGGGCACACGGCCAGGGGGTCGCCGGCTTCGTCCACGAACTCGCCCAGGAAGAACAGGCGGTCCTGCTCCCACGGGATTCGCCGCCGCGTGCTCAGGTCGATGCGCACCTGGGCGTCGGGGTAGCCCGACTGCCAGCCGGTGTAGCTGGTGTTGTCGTAGCACTGGTCGGCCGAGTCCCATCCGAACACGACGTTGCAGAACCCGAAGCCCTTGCGGGCCGCCGACAGGAACTTGCCCTTGTCCAGGTACTTGCCCCGAAGCACGCCGTCGATGTCGGTGACCGCCACCTTCACCACCTGGTCGGGTGCGGCCTCGATCTCGGCCAGCACCGCGTCCAGATCGGCGTCGTCGGGCCGGGCGGACGGGTCGGGGCTCACCGGGCCGGAGTGTAGGCGCCCACCTCCCCGGCGCCGCGGGTCCTCCCAGCCGCCACCGCTCGCATTTTGGGCATCCTTGCTTTCGGCTTCCGCACATTTCGACGCCCAGTTTCCGGCAGGTAGCGTGTGCACCCGCCGCCCGCTGCCGGGAGCCAAGGGGGATGACGAGCGTGGCCACGACGTCGACGACAACCAGTGGCCCGTACGTCCTGGCCATCGATCTGGGCACCGGCGGACCCAAGGTGGCGCTGGTGTCGACCCAGGGCGTGGTCGTGGGCCACACCTACGAGGCCAACGACCTGATCCTGCTGCCCGACGGCGGCGTCGAGCAGGACCCGGAGCAGTGGTGGTCCACCATCGTGTCGGGCACCAAGCGGCTCCTGGCCCAACGGCTCGTCCCCGTCGACCAGATCGTCGCCGTCTCGATCACCAGCCAGTGGATGACCACGGTCGCCGTCGACCACCAGGGCCACCACGTGGGCAACGCCATCAGCTGGATGGACACCCGGGGCGCCCGCTGGGCCCAGCAGGCGGCCGGGGGCGGCGTGAAGGTCCCCACCACCGGCTACAACGCCCGCAAGCTGCGCCAGTGGCTGCGACTGACCGGCGGCATCCCCTCGCGCACCGGCAAGGACCCGGTGGGCCAGATGCTGTTCCTCAAGCACGAGCGGCCCGACGTCTACGACCAGGCCGCCGGCTGTTCCTCGAGCCCATGGACTACCTGAACCTGCGCCTGACCGGTCGGGCCGTCGCCGCCTACGACACCATCGTGGGTCACTGGGTCACCGACAACCGGGACCTGTCGGCGGTGGCCTACGACGACGAGCTGATCGAGTGGGTGGGCGTCGACCGCGCGAAGCTCCCCGAACTGGTGCCCACCGGATCGATCATCGGACCCCTCACCGACCGAGGCGGCCCGCCGAGCTGGGCCTGCCCACCTCGGTGGTGGTCATCGCCGGCACCGGCGACACCGCCTCGGCCGGCATCGGCGCCGGCGCCGCCCGCGACTTCGAAGGCCATCTCTACATCGGCACCTCGTCCTGGCTGTCGTGCCATGTGCCCTTCAAGCGCACCGACATCCTCTCCAACATCACGTCGCTGCCCTCGGGCATCCCCGGTCGCTACTGGGTGGCCACCGAACAGGACACGGCCGGCAAGTGCCTCACCTGGCTGATCGACAACCTCCTCTACCCCGACGACGACCTGTCGGTCGGCGCCGCGACCCGACGACGTGTTCGAGCGCATCGAGCGGGAGGCTGGCGGCGGCCGAGCCGGGCAGCGGCAACCTCATCTTCCTGCCGTGGCTCAACGGCGAGCGCACGCCGGTCGACGACCACCACCTGCGCGGGGGTTGGTTCAATGCCTCGCTGACCACCGGACGGCCCGAGCTGGTGCGCTCGGTGCTCGAAGGCGTGGCCCTCAACACCCGCTGGATGAACCAGGCCACCGAGAAGTTCACCAAGCGACGCTTCGAGCACCTCAACTTCGTGGGCGGCGGCGCCCGCTCCGAGGCCTGGTGCCAGATCCTGGCCGACGTGTTCGACCGGCCCATCAACCGGCTGGCCGATCCCGTGCTGGCCAACGCCCGGGGAGCGGCCTTCTCGGCCTCGGTGGCGCTGGGTCACCTGCGCTGGGAAGACATACCGTCGCGGGTGGAGGTGGCCCAGACCTACCGGCCCGACCCTGCCATCCGAGCCACCTACGACCGCCTCTTCGACACCTTCGTCAGCCTGTACAAGAAGAACAAGGGCCTGTACGCCAAGCTGAACCGCTCCGGATCCCGGAACAGACTGAACCCACATGCCTGAGAACACGCAGAGCCCGGTGCCCGAGCCAACCGTTCGCCAGTACCGCGACCAGTTCGAGACGTTCGCGGCCATCCCCGCCACCGGTCGCGACCGCGACGAGGTGCTGGGAGAGATGACGGCCATGGCCGATCAGGAGGCGGCACGGTGGACCGACGGCTTCGCCTCGGGTTCGGTGTACAACGGCGATCCCGACCACATCGAGTTCCTCAACCGGGTCTACGCCATCAACTCCCAGGCCAACCCGCTGCACACCGACCTGTGGCCCAGCGCGGTGAAGTACGAGAGCGAGATCGTGGCCATGACCGCCTCGATGCTCGGCGGCGCCGACATCGGCGACGGCCCCGGCACCGACACGGGCATCGTGGGCACGGTGTCGTCGGGGGGCAGCGAGAGCATCCAGCTGGCCATGAAGACCTACCGCGACCACGCCCGGGCCACCCGGGGCATCACCGACCCACAGATGATCGTGCCCATCAGCGCCCACGCCGCCTTCGACAAGGCAGCCCAGTACTTCGGCATCGACATCGTGCACGTGCCCACCGGCCCCGACGGCCGGGCCGACGTGGCCGCCACCGAGGCGGCCATCACCGACAACACCGTGGTCATCGTGGGGTCGTCGCCGTCGTTCCCCCACGGTGTGATCGACCCCATCGAGGCCCTCAGCGAGCTGGCCGGCGAGCGCGGCATCGGCTTCCACACCGACGCCTGTCTGGGCGGGTTCGTGCTGCCCTGGGCCGAGCAGCTCGGCTACCCGGTGCCCCGGTTCGACTTCCGCCTGCCCGGGGTGACCTCCATGTCGGCCGACACCCACAAGTACGGCTACGCGGCCAAGGGCACCTCGGTGGTGCTCTACCGCAGCCTCGAGCTGCGCCACTTCCAGTACTTCACCACCACCGACTGGCCCGGCGGGCTCTACTGCTCCCCCACCTTCGCCGGCAGCCGCCCCGGCGCGCTCAGCGCCGCCTGCTGGGCCGCGCTGGTGTCGGTGGGCCAGGCCGGATACCTGGACGCCACCCGCCGCATCCTGGAGGTGGCCGACACCATCAAGGCCGGCCTGGCCGCGGACTTCGCCGAGCTGGACATCATCGGGGATCCGCTGTTCGTCATCGCCTTCACCAGCAACGACGACTCGCTCGACATCTTCCGGGTGTTCGACGCCATGAACCGTCGGGGCTGGAGCCTCAACGGCCTGCACCGGCCGGCCGCCCTGCACCTGTGCGTCACCCTGCGCCACACCCAAGCCGGCGTGGCCGAGCGCTTCCTGGCGGATCTGCGGGCCGCCATCGACGACGTTCGGGCCGACCCCACCCGCGAGGGCGGGATGGCCCCCATCTACGGCATGGCCGACACCATCCCCGACCGGGGTCTGGTGGCCGATGCCATGCTCGACCACATGGACAACTGGTTCCGGCTCTCGTGAGCCGAGCCCCGGAGCGAAGGACCCCAGCCCATCCATGAGCGACGACCAACCCCGGCCCCGAGCGGTGCCACCCACCGTGGAGGTGGCCACCTCGGCCGACCGGGTGGCGCTGAGCGAGGTGCTGGCCCGCGCCTTCGCCGACGACCCGGTGTGGCAGTGGCTGTTCCCCGACGAGTCGAGCCAGTCACGCCGGCTCGCCCTCACCTTCCGGGCCTACTTCCGCGACGCCATGAGCGTGGGCACCGTGTTGACCACCCCCGTCGCGCCAGGGGGCCGCACTCTGGAAGCCGCCGGGCAAGTGGAGGCTGTCCAACCTGTCGCTGCTCAAAGCTGCGCCCGAGCTGCTGCGGGCCTTCGGCACCCGGGTGTTCGCCTCCCTGGAGATCGAACGGGCGGTGGAGGCCAAGCACCCCCGTGAGCCCCACTGGTACCTCTCGGTCATCGGCACCGACCCGCCGGCCCAGGGCCTGGGGGTGGGTGGGGCACTGATCACCCGGATCACCGACCGCTGCGACCGGGCCGGTCTGCCCGCGTACCTGGAGTCGTCCAAGGACGTCAACGTGCCCTACTACGAGCGCTTCGGCTTCCAGGTCACGGGTGAGACCCGCCTCGGCTCGGATGGCCCGACCATCTGGTTCATGTGGCGCGAGCCGCAGGTGCCCGAGGGCTGAACTCCCGGTCAGGCGCGCAGGGCGTGGCGGAACTCGGCAGCCAGCACGGCCGCGCCATCCCGGAGGCGGCTGACGTCGGGGCCGCCGACGAGCAGCGCTCGCGACGCGCTGGGCATGACCCGTTCGGGACAGGAGGCGAAGACCCGGGCCACGTCGCTCGACGTGGCCCCCTGGGCCCCGACGCCGGGAGCGAGGAACAGGCCCTGGACCGCGCTCAGGTCGAGGTTCGGCTCCAGATGGGTGGGACCGACCACGGCGCCGATGGGACCGAGCCCGTCCGGCCCGAGCTGGCGGTTGAGGACGCCGATCTCTTCGAGCAACCCCTCCTCCACGCTGCGCCCCGAGTGGTCGAGCGCCGACTGGATCGTCCGTCCCTCCGGGTTGGAGCTGCGCGTCACCACCAGCAGGCAGCTGCCGGCCTCGTTCGCCCGGCTCACGAACGCGCCCATGGCGGCCAGCCCCAGATAGGGATGGACGGTGAGGGCGTCGGCGGCCAGCGGGGCGTCCGCGCCCAGGAACGCCTCGGCGTAGGCGTCGTTGGTCGAGCCCACGTCGCCGCGCTTGGCGTCGGTGATCACCAGCAGCCCGGCCGCCCGGGAGTCGGCGGTCAGACGCTGCAGCGTGGCGAAACCACGCCAGCCGTGGCGCTCGTAGAAGGCGGCTTGCAGCTTGACCAGACCCACCGCGCCCACCGCCGCCTCCAGCACGAGATCGGCGAAGCGATCGAGGCCGTCGGGGGTGTCGCCCAGGCCCCACGCATCCAGGATCGAGCCGGCGGGATCCCAGCCCCAGGCCAGCGGACCGTGCTGGGCTCGCACCACCGCGAACCGGGAGGCGAAGGAGTCAGCCACAGCCCCATTCTGCCCCGTGGCCGGGGTGGATCGGAGCGCGATCGTGGAACACTTCGGCCATGCCTGCTCCCCTGCTCGGACTCCGCACCGTCATCTATCCCGCGCCCCAACTCGACCAGGCCAAGGCCTGGTGGACCGCCATCCTGGGCGTGGCCCCCTACTTCGACCAGCCGTTCTACGTCGGCTTCGAGGTGGGCGGCTACGAGTTGGGCCTGCTGCCCGACGGCGATCCGGCTGACGGGGCGCTGGTCTACTGGGGGGTGGCTGACGTGGCCGAGGCGGTAGCGGAGGCCACGGCCGCCGGAGCCACGGTGCACGTGGAGGCGGCCGAGGTGGGCGACGGCATCGTCACCGCCACCGTGCGCACCCCGCCCGGGGCCATCCTGGGATTCATCTACAACCCGCACTTCTCGGTGTCCTGACCCCCCGCCACCGACTCACCCGCGCTCAGCGCGGCTCGCGCCACATCATGGTGACGCTCCGGGCAGTCGTCGGGCAGGTCGAATCGCCCGCACACCTCGAAGCCCACCGACTGGTAGCGGGCCAGGTTGGCGGGATTGGTCGATTCCAGGTAGGCGGGCATGCCGCCCGCGTCCACATCGGCCAGGTTGGCCGACAACAGCTCCATCCCGACGCCGCGACCGCGATGGTCGGGGTGGGTGCCGATCAGGCTCAGGTAGAAGTGGTCCCGATCGTGGGGATGGGCGGCGTCGAACCGGTCGAAGATCTCCATCACCACCGGCGCCCGCGGGCCCACCATCTCGGCCACCAGCCGCCCGAGTCGCTCCTCGGCCTCCTCGGTCAGCTCGGGCTGGCCGGGGGGCAGCCACACGGTCGCCGTCTCCAGGGAATCGGTGGTCCACACCCAGCGATGGGCCATGGCGCTGGCGACGAGCACCTCGAACCATCGCCCGAGCTGGCCGGGGCGGGCCTCGGCGTCGGAGAAGGCCCAGGCCCACACCGGGTCGTTGGCGAACACCCGCCCGAGCATGGTGGCCACCGCGGACACCTCCGGTGCCCCGACTGCACGAACCTCCACGAGCCCCTCCTCCAACGCCGCGGCTGGCGCGAAGCTAGTGGCGCACGCTGACGTGATCGAACCGGAGGACTGTGACCATGCGAAGTGGGGCGACCTCCGTCGACGACTACCTGGCCGAGGTTCCACCGGCGCGCCTCGCCGCGCTCGAGGCGTTGCGGGAACGCTGCCGCCGCCGGTTGGACGGGTTCGACGAGGCCATGGTGTACGGCATGCCGTCGTACTCGCGCGACGGCGTGGTCGAGATCGCGTTCGCCAGCCAGAAGAACTACATCTCGTTCTACGTGCTACGCGGCGACGTGCTCGACGCTCACCGCCCCGAGTTCGCCGACGCCGACCTCGGCAAGGGTTGCGTGCGGTTCCACCGGCCCGACCAGATCGACATGGACCCCGTCGAGTCGGTCCTGCAAGAGACCGCCGCGTCACACGGGCCGATCTGTTGACCCGGCGCGGATAGCTTGCCCAGGGTGGACGACGACACGAGTTCGCACCGCTGGCCCGAGCTCCCGGTCTCGGAGTGGGAGACGACCCGGGACACGCTGCAGCTGTGGACCCAGGTCGTCGGCAAGGTCCGGATGGCCAACACGCCGCTGGTCAACCACTGGTGGAACGTGCCCCTGTATGTCACCGCCCGCGGGCTGGGCACCGGGCTGATCCCTCGTGGCGCACGGAGCTTCCAGATCGACTTCGACTTCGTGGACCACCGGCTCGACATCAGGGTCACCGACGGCACGGATGCGTCTCTCGCACTCGAGCCCATGTCGGTGGCGACCTTTCACCGGGCGATGATGGACCGCCTGGACCAGCTCGGGCTGTCCACCGTCATCTGGACCATGCCCGTCGAGATCGCGGGCGCCGTCCCGTTCGAGACCGACGAGGAGCACGGCGCTTACGACGCCGACGCGGTGCATCGCTTCTGGCTGGCGCTGGTCCAGATGAACCGCGTGTTCGATGTGTTCCGAGCTCGATTCATCGGCAAGGTGAGCCCGGTGCACCTGTTCTGGGGTGCGCTCGACCTGGCCGTCACCCGGTTCTCGGGGCGGGTCGCACCACCGCACCCGGGTGGTGCGCCGAACTGCGGGCCGCAGGTGATGTGGGAGGCGTACTCCCACGAGGTGAGCAGTGCCGGCTACTGGCCCGGGCCCGATGGTGAGGGCGTCTTCTACTCCTACGCCTATCCCGAGCCCGACGGCTACCGCTCGACGCCGGTCACCCCGACCGCGGCGGGGTTCGACGAGACGCTGGGCGAGTTCACGTTGCCCTACACCGCGGTACGCACGGCCTCAGATCCCGATGCGGTCCTGCTGGCGTTCCTGCAGAGCACCTACGAGGCGGCCGCCGACCGGGCCCAATGGGATCGCGCCAGCCTCGAGCGCCCTGACTGACCAATCCGATCCGGCCGACGACGCCGAGCGCCCTCCGGCCGGCACCCCAAATGACATCGGGGTAATCTGGGTCTGAACGCGGCGGCCGCCAGGAGGAGGTGCGATGGATCACGCGCGAGACCAGGCGCTGGTGCGGACGATCCTCGAACACGCCGCCGACCATCCGTGGAGGCTTCAGGGCATCGGCCTGCTGGGGCTGCGACTCGACGACCGCCGCCAGCATCGACTCCACGTCTGGGATCCCGACGCCTGCGATGGTGATGCACCCATCCACGACCATCCCTACGACTTCACCTCCACCGTCATCGTGGGCCAGCTCACCAACACGCGCTACGTCGAGCACCCGACGGGCGAGGCGTACGGCCGCCAACGGTTCGCCCCGAACGACGAGCACCACCGGCGAACCGATACCGTTCGCTTGATCGGCACATCCACCCTGCTCAGCTCCGGCGAGCGCTACCAGCAGGTGGCCGATGAGCTGCACGACAGCCACCAGACCCCCGGCACGGTGACCATCATCCGGTGCACCTGGCGCGAACGACCCGAGCTCACCGTTTGCCTTCGCCCCGGCGCGCCCTGGGTGTCGGGTCAGGCCCGTCCGGCCACACCCGACGAGATCAAGCGCATCACCACCGCCGCCCTCGACCTGTTCAGCGCCGCCTAGTCGCAGGCTCAGCGCCGCACTGGGTAACGGAGGTGCAGCGCCCGCGTGCCCTCGACCACCACAGGGTCCTCGAGCATGACGTGGCCGCCCACGAGCTCGCCGAAATAGCGGACGCCGGCACCGAACAGCACCGGCACCAGGCTGACGCAGATCTCGTCGACCAGACCGAGGTTGACCGCTTGCTGGATGATGTCGGCACTGGCGATCGTGACGAACCGATCGCCGGCCAGCTGCTTCGCCTCTGCCACACCCTGCTCGACGCTGCCGGTGAAGGTCGTCCGCGGGAACCGCGTGGCCGCGTTCTCGGGCGGCGGCCGGTGGGTCACCACGACCACGGGCGCGCCGACGGGGTGCCTGTCACCCCACCCGTCGGTTTGGTCGAACAGACGACGGCCGGCGACGAGCGCGCCACATCCGGTGATGAGCTCCCGCAGCATCGGGGCCACGGCCGCGTCAACCGAGAAGCTCGTGCTCTCCTGCGCGCTCGGCACCACGACCTCGCCGTTCCAGTACCAGTCGAACAGCTCCGCCGGGTTGTCGTCGGGCTGGGCGACGAATCCGTCCAGCGACATGCACATGTGGGTGAGCACCTTGGCCATGCCCGCACAACTCCTTCCCGTTGCCGATCGTCCCGGGCCCCAGCTTCCGAACTCGGCGTCGCTCGCGCTACCTGATGTTCGGCGCGACGCCCTGACCGGGTGGTGGCGGTAGGGCGCTCAGGTGCATGGAGAGGGACTTCTGGCGCCCAGCTTGGTCACGAGAACCATCATGCCACCCTGGCATGGCGTGCCCCGTGGGCGATCCATCCAATGGCTCGGGTGGCAGCGCCTGCCATGATCGGATCGACCGGGAGGGGCCGTGCAGCCGCATCATCGAGACGCCATCGAGCGTTGGGCCGAGACCGCCGCCGACGACGACGAGGTGCTCGCCGTGGTGGTGGCCGGTTCGCTCACCAAGGGGTACGGCCTTCCCGACAGCGACGTCGACGGGTTCGTGATCGTCACCGACGAGGCGTTCGCCCGTCGCCGAGCCAGCGGCGAGCTCACCTTCTTCTCCACCGAGCTCTGCGACTACGAGGGTGGCTACGTCGATGGCAAGTACATCGACCGAGCCTTCCTCGAGGCCGTCGTGGAGCGAGGCAGCGAGCCGGCCCGATCGGCGTTCCTGGGGGCGATCGTGGCCTGGTCGGCCGACCCGTCGATCGATGCGCTGGTGCACGCGGCGGCCACCTATCCCGAGGCCGGCGTCGAAGCGCGCATGGCCCGCTTCCTGACGCAGGCCCAGGCCGCTCAGTGGTACGTGGGCGAAGCGGCCAAGCGCGACGACCCGTACCTGGCTGGATGGGCGGCAAGCCGCCTGGCGCTGTTCGCCTGCCGCCTGGTGCTGGCCCACAACCGAGTGCTGTACCCGTACCACAAGTGGCTGCTGCGCACCGTGGCCGAGGTGCCCGACCGTCCCGACGACTTCGTGAACCTGGTGCGCGCCCTGGCCATGGAGCGGACCCCGGCCGCGGCCGAGGCGGTGGTGATGTCGCTGATCCTGTTCCGGGAGTGGCCGCAGGCCCCGGCCGGCTGGTCGACCCAGTTCATGCTGGACAGCGAGTGGAACTGGCTCGACGGTGAGCCGCCGATCGACGACCTCTGACCGGGACACGCGCAGACCCGGATCGAGCGCTACGTGAGGTCGCCCGCCAGCGCGGCCACCAGCGCTCGGGCGCGCTCGCTGTGAGCGTCGATCTCCGAAACGGAGTGATCGGCCGCCTTCACCACCACCAGGTCGGCTCGGTCCCGGCTGGGCTCGATGTGATCGACCAGGTTGGGCAGGTTCACGGTCTCCCACACCTGATCGGCGAAGGCCCCGAAGGCCTGGTCGTCCAACTCGGCGAAGGCGTCGTAGAACGACGAACCGTCCCCGGTCGCCTGGGCTCGCAGCCGCGCCACCCGGCGGCGATACCAGGCCCGCAGATCCGGCTCGGCCGCATCCACGTACACCCCCAGATCCAACTGGTCGGCCACCGACGGCCCGTCCCCGCCTGACGGCGGACCCTGCAGCACGTTCAGGCCCTCGATGACGACCACGTCCGCGCCCCCCACCTCAGCCGAGCGCCCCGGCACCACGTCGTAGGCCAGGTGGTCGTACACCGGCACCTCCACTCGGCGCTCCCCCCGCTCCAAGCGGATCACCGCGGCCAGCAGCGACTCGTAGTCATAGCTCTCGGGATAGCCCTTGCGCGCCACCAGCCCTCGTCGCTCGAGCTCGGCGTTGGGCCACAGGAACCCGTCGGTGGACAGGATCTCGGTCTCCAGGCCCTGGCCCTCGCTCAACATCTGGGCCAGCGCCTCGGCCGTCGTGCTTTTCCCCGACGCCACCGACCCGGTCAAACCCACCAGGCCCGGACGGTGGCGCCGGTCGCCCACCGCCACCGCCGCGGCCGCCAACCGGACCAGCGGCCGCGTGTCGTCTCGAAGCCCGAGGATGCCCAGGACCGGATCAGATTCGGGCTCCACCCCGCCAGTGTGGCCCGCCGCTCACGCCGGGTTCGAACCCACGAAGTCGACGACCACCGCCGCCAGCTCCTCGCCCCGATCCTCCTGGATGAAGTGCCCGCCCCCGACGATGGTGGTGTGCGCCTGGCCGGCTGCGCCCGGGATCCGGGCCTGCAGCGGCGCATCCGACCCACCGGTGATGGGGTCCGAGTCGCCGAACGCGGTCAGGAACGGCCGGTCGAAGCGCTCGAGCACCTTCCAGGCCGCCCGGTTGGCGTCCGACGCCGGATCGTCGGGCGTGGCCGGCACCAGTGTGGGGAACTGTCGGGCCCCCTCCTTGTAGCTCTCGTCGGGAAACGGCGCGTCGTAGGCGGCGATGACCTCGGGCGTCAGATCCGTGGTGCAGCCGCCGTTGATGATGAACCCGGTGGGGAAGGTCTCCACCTCCTGGGAGAACTTGCGCCAGTTCAAGAAGGCTTCGCCCGGTGACGTGTTGCCCACGGGCAGGAAGGTGTTGGCCGCCACCACCCGGGCGAACCGGTCCGGATGCTCGCCAACCAACCGCAAACCGATCAGGCCACCCCAGTCCTGGCACACCAGCGTGATGCCCGACAGGTCGAGCGCGTCGAACACCAGTGACCGCATCCACTCCACATGTCGTGCGTAGGTGTAGTCGTGGCGGGAAGTCGGCTTGTCCGAGCGCCCGAACCCGACCAGGTCCGGGGCCACCGAACGCAGCCCGGCCGCGCTCAGCACCGGGATCATCCTGCGGTACAGGTAGCTCCACGACGGCTCGCCGTGCAACAGCAGCACCACCTCGCCGTCGGCCGGCCCCTCGTCCAGGTAGTGGACGCGCAGCTGCCCGCCATCACCATCGGCCACCTCGGCGTAGTGAGGCACGAAGTCGAACCCCGGAAGGGCCTCGAACCGCTCGTCCGGTGTGCGCAGGATCTTCATGGCCACTCTCCTTCGCTTCGATTCGGTCAGGTCGACTCGGCGTCACTTCAACAGGCGGGTCAGGATCCGGGCGGTGACGCGACGGGCCCGGACCACCGAGGCGCCCTCGTGCTCGCGCAGGACGTTCCAGGCCTCCCAGCTGGTGGCCAGGGCCAGTCCGGCGAGCAGGTCACGGCGCTCGGGCAGCGTGCGCCGACCCAGCTCGGTGGCGAACAGCGTCTCCAGCTCGTCGCGGAACCAGACCCGCGCCGTGTGGAGCTGACCGGCCACCAGATCCGAGCGCTCCGACACCCGCAGAGCCGCCCGGCGCATGGGGGTGATCTCCTCGTAGAGGCGGGCCCGCTCCAACACCAGGGCGTGGATGCGACCGGCCAGCGGCCCATCCGGCGGGATCCCGTGGAGCAGGCTCTCGACCACCTCCAGTTGGCGTTCGATCACTGCGGCCAGCAGCGCCTCGCGGGCCTCGAAGTGGCGGAAGATCGAGCGCTCCGATACCCCCGCCAGCTCGGCCACCTCAGCCATGCTGGGCTCGATCTCACCCGCCTGGACCAGCACCATGATGGCGTCGACCACGGCCTCGCGATTGCGCTCGCGCCGGGCCACCCGCCCATCGGGCTCGTCGTCGATCCATTCCGGGGACTCGCGCACCTCGACCTCGCTCTTGAATGCCGGTCGAGCTCGCTCGACCTCTCCGACAACTGGCAGTATAGCTGACACTTGTTGGCGCGAACGAGTCCGGTCGTCCTGCCGGGTCGACCCGCTCGACCCCCTCGAACCACCGACGTGCGATGTTAGGGTCGCGCCACCCCGATCGAGGTGCGTACCCCGCTATGGCTCTCTCAACTTCGCAGCCCGAGCGCGGGATCGATCGGACCGAGGTGGTGGCGCTACTCGACGTCACCGTGATCGTCTTCGGGGTGGCCGCCATCTTCCTCTGGCATCGCCAGCTCTGGACCGACGAGTCCTACAGCTGGGCCGTCTCGAGAACGAGCCTCTCCCAGTTCCAGCACTTCCTCTTCAGTCCGCATGGCGAGCTGGACATGGCGCTCGACTACGTGCTGCTCCGCCCGTTCGTCTCGAGCCACTTCTCCGATCTGTGGATGAGGATCCCCAGCCTGGTGGCCATGGTCGCCACCGTGCCCGTGGTCTGGCTCCTGGCCGATCGCCTGACTCACAGTCGCTTCGTCCGCGTGGCCGCCGTGGTCATCTTCCTCACCCAGCCCCTGGTGGTCGACTACGCCTTCGAGGCGCGCTCGTACGGCCTGTTGGTGTTGGGGCTGACCGCAGCCACGCTGCTGCTCGTGCTGGCCCTGGACGGGTCGCGGGCCGCCGCCGTGGGCTACGCCGTGCTGCTGCCAGTGCTGATCAGCATCCACTTCCTCGGGCTGTTCGTCGTGGCCGCCCAGGCCATGGCCCTGTTCCTCGTCACCCCCGGTGGCCTCCCGGCGCGCTTCGGTCGGACGTTGCGACTCTGCGGCCTGGGGATCGTGGTGGGTGTCGGCTCCAGCTTCATCTTCGTCCGCCAGTCCACCCTGTCGAACAGCGAGCCGGTCAGCCTGTCGAGCCTGATCCACACCGCCTACGACATCACGGGTCGAGCCGGGCCCCTGTCGATCCTGTTCGTGGCCGCCACGCTGGCCGGCTTCGTCTTCCTGTTCAACCGACGCCACGAACAGCCTGGCGGACTGGTGGTCATCCTCACCGCGGTGGTGCCGGTCGTCCTGGCGCTGGTCCTGTCGGTGAGCCGACCCATGATCATGGCGCGCTATCAGCTCCTCATCGTGCCCCTCCTGTGCATCTGCGCCGCCGTCGGGATTCACTGGGCCGTACGGGACCGACAGTGGCGACTGGCCACGCTGGCCACCTTCGCCCTGCTGGGGCTGGTGGGCCAGGCCTTCATCTATTCGTCCCCCAACCGCGAGGCGCCCGACTCGGTCTCGGCCTACGTCCTGGCCCACGCCCGCCCAGGGGACGTGGTGGCCTTCAACAGCCCGGGCGCCGAGCTCTCCTACCACCGATTCGTGGTCACCGGCCATCGACGCGGACCGCTCGAGGTGGGCCCGGTGGCCAACCCGGCCTTGCCCCACCAGGGGGTCACCCGGATCCCGATCGATCAGGCCATCGCCCGGCTGCCGGCCGGAGCCAGCCTGTGGCTGATGGCGCGCCAGGACGAGAGCTCAGCTGGCCACCTCACCGCCGACCTGGCGTCCCACGGCCTGCGCCACGTCTCGACGGCCATCGCCACGAAGATCTCGGTCCAGCGGTGGGTGCGCACCAGCTGAGCCGACCCAGGCTCAACCGGCCAGCAGGGAAGCACCGCCGGCATCGACCAGCAGGAAGCGGGCCACCGATCGTCCCAACTCGGCCGGATCACCCGTCCCGGGTCCCACCAGTTGGTGACGCAGCACCACGTGCCCGTCGAGCGAGGCGATCAGCCCCTCGACTCGGACCTCGGTCCGCCATCGACACCGTGGCATGGGCCGCCGGCGGGTAGATCGCAGTCGCCGCCCAGCTCGGCCAGGAAGCCGCGCTCGGCGTCCAGCGCCGTCCGACTCGCTCCGTGCTCGAGCGCACCGAGCAGCGCCACCAGCTCGTCGTCGGTGCGGCCGGCACTCGACCGCCAGCGCGCCCTGCCCGACCTGGGGCAGCATGATCGACGGCTCGAGCATCTCGGTCGACCTCGGTCGGCCAGACCCAGGCGGTCGAGCGCAGCGGCGGCCATCACGATGGCGCCGAACTCGTCCGGCCTTGCGCCGAGCCGGGTGTCGATGTTGCCGCGCAGCCCGGCGAAGGTCAGGTCCGGACGCAGCCCGGCCAGCTGGGCCCGCCGGCGCACCGACCCGGTGGCCACGAGCGCGCCGGGCGCCAGGCCAGCCAGGGTGGATCCGACCAGGGCGTCGCGCGGGTCGGCTCGCTCGGGCACCGCAGCGATGACCAGGTCGTCGTGGGTGACCGCCGGCAGGTCCTTGGCCGAGTGCACGGCCAGATCGGCCCGACCGTCGAGGACCGCGGCCTGGACCTCCTTGACGAACACGCCCTTGCCGCCCATCTCCCAGATGGGCACGTCCAGGCGACGGTCACCCGAGGTCTCGACCACCACCAGCTCGACCTCGACGCGCGGGATCGACTCGAGCGCGGCATCGAGCTCGGACGCCGCGCGTCGGCCTGCCACCGGGCCGAGCGCGCGCTGCCCCGGTCGCGAGCCGACGCTCGGACTCAGCCGACGTCGGTCAGCGGCCCGATCACTCGAGCTTGAACAGGTCGCGCAGGGCCTCGGCCAGACGCTCGCCCCGGGCCGTGCCCGCGGCATCCTTGAGCCCCGACGGTGGGGTCGTGCAGCAGCTTGGCCACGATGCCACGCGTCAGCGCCTCGACCGCTTCGAGCTGACGATCGTCGAGCTCGCCGAGCCGGCCGCGGAAGCGCTCGAGCTCGGCGGCGCGCACCGACCTCGCCCCGTCGTGGAGGGCCGACACCAGCGGCGCCACCTCCTGGGCGGTGCTGACGGCGGTGAAGCGGACGACCTCCTCGTCGACCATGCGCCGCACCGCGGCCACCTCGCGGCGGCGCTCGGCCATGCCGGCCTCGGCGAAGGCCCGCAGGTCGTCCATGTCGAGCAACGTGACGCCGTCGATGTCGCCGGCCGACGGGATCGACGTCGCGGGGCACGGCCACGTCGACGATCAGCAGCGGGACGCCCGGTCCGGGCCGCCATCATGCGGGCCAGGTCGCCGTGCTCGAGCATGAGCGACGAGGCGCCGGTCGAGGTGAGCAGCAGGTCGACCTCGGCCAGCGACCGCTCGAGCGTCGGCCAGGCGGCACGGCCCGGCCGCCGAGGCGGTCGGCCAGCTCCACGGCCCGGTCCCAGGTGCGGTTGGCGATGCGCACGTCGGCGACGCCGCCGCCGACCAGCGAGCGCACCATGCCCTCGCCCATGTCACCGGCGCCCAGCACGAGGATGGATCGGCCTTCGAGCGAACCCAGCCGTTCGGCGGCCATGGCCACCGCCGCGGTCGACACCGAGGCGATGTGGCGGGAGATGCCGGTCTCGGTACGGGCCCGCTTGCCCACCTCGAGGGCGTGGCGGAACATCAGGTTGAGCGACGTGCCGACCGTGCCGCTCCTCCTGCGCCCGGGTCCAGGCGTTGCGCACCTGGCCGAGGATCTCGGCCTCGCCGATCACCGCCGAGTCGAGACCCGAGGTCACCGCGAACAGGTGGGCGGCCGCCTCCTCGTCGTAGGACACGTAGAGGTGGTCGCTGAAGTCCTCGGGCGGCAGGTAGGCCATCTCGGAGAGGAAGTCGCGCACGTCGGCGTAGGCCCCGTGGAACTTCTCGGCCACGACGTAGATCTCGGTGCGGTTGCACGTGGAGAGCACGACCGCCTCGCTCACGTGCTCGCGCCGACGCGACGTCGTGGAGGGCCTTGCCCAGGCGCGACTCGTCGATGGTCATCCGCTCGAGCAGATCGAGCGGCACGGTGCGGTGGTTCAGCCCGATGACGACGACAGACACGCCTCGAGGCGCTCCTTGGCTTCGGCGAGGTGGCCCTCGCGGATGAGCTCCAGCATTCCCGAGTCGAGAGCCGGTTGCCAATCAAGGCCCTCGGTCGGCCGACCCTGTCCGTCGGAGCGATCGCGCTGCTCGGCCAGCAGCTCGAGCAGCGACCAGGTACTCCGGGCCCAGCTCGTCCGCGTACCGGCGCCGCAGCCAGCGAGGCCAGGGCCGGGCTCCGCCCGCTGGTGGAGAAGGTGGCCAGCAACGGGCCCCTGGCGGACCACGGCCGGCAGGATGAACGCGGCAGTGGTCGGGATCGTCGGCCGAGTTGACCCAGACCCCGAGCCGCTTCGCCGTCGCGGAAGACCTCGCCGTCGACCTCGGGATCGCCGGTGGCCGTGATCGACCAGGCGGTACCCGGCCACCTCGCCCGACCGGTAGGGCCGCCGCTGCAGCTCGAGCCCGTCACGGTCACCGAGCTGGCGCTCGATCTCGGGCGCGACCTCGGGGGCCACCAGCGTGACCCGGGCGCCGGCGTCGACCAGGCCGCCGGCCTTGCGGGCCGCCACCGGACCGCCGCCGACCACGAGGCAGCGGTCGCCCGGCCAGGCGCAGATGCACCGGGTAGAGCGGCTCGTCGATCATCGCGTCCACTCGGGCCGTTGGCCGTGGCGCCGGGGCCGCCGTTAGCCAACGCCTCGGGACCCGCCGGGTGGACCAGTCCGGCCCGGCACTCGCCGGCGGGCGGCGGACCGCCGCTGCTGGTAGAAGCTCAGGATCTGCAGCTCGCTGGCCAGGTCGACCTTGCGCAGCGACGCGCCCTCGGGCACGTTCACCACCGAGGGCGCGAAGTTGAGGACCGAGGTGATGCCGGCCGCCACCAGCCGATCGGCGATCTCCTGGGCCACCGCCGCCGGGGTGGCGATGATGCCGATGGCCACGCCCAGCTCCGCGGCCACCGTCGGGCAGCTCGTCGATGTGGCGCACGACGTGGTCGCCGAGCGCTGGCCGACCTTGGCCGGGTCGGCGTCGACCAGGGCGGCCACCGGGAAGCCACGGTCGCGGAACCCGGCGTAGTTGGCCAGGGCCTGGCCCAGGTTGCCGACGCCCGACGATGACCACCGGCCAGTCCTGGGTGAGGCCCAGCTCGCGGCTCATCTGGAACACCAGGTACTGCACGTCGTAGCCCACGCCCCGGGTGCCGTAGGAGCCGAGGTAGCTGAGGTCCTTGCGCACCTTGGCCGCGTTGACGCCCGCCAGCTCGGCCAGCCGCTCCGACGAGACGGTGGGGGTGCCGCCCGTTGAGCTCGACCAGGCTGCGCAAGTAGAGGGGCAGCCGGGCCACGGTGGCCTCGGGGATGCGGCGCCGCGCTCGATCGCTCATCGTCTGGCCACCGTACCCCTACGTGCACACGTTCACAAAGTCACCCCGTGGTCTCCGGGGCGCCCTGGCCGGGGCGGTACGGCGAGCTGGGTGCCACCGTTTAGCCTGGGATCTGTGATGCACGCGGCGCTCGCCGCCACCGCCACCCTGCTCTCGGTGGCCTTCGCCATGTCCACCTTCGAGCGGTGGCTGGGGCGACACCGCCCCCACGAGCTGGCGTGGACGATCGCCCTCGTCATGTTCGCCCTGGGCTCGGTCGGGCTGTGGCTCGGCGTGCGGCCATCGGGCTGGAGCGAGTGGTCGTTCAAGGTCTTCTACCTGTTCGGGGCCATCCTCAACGTGCCCTTCCTGGCTCTGGGCACGGTGTACCTGCTGGGCGGGCGACGACGGGGCGACGTGGCCACCGCCGTCGTCTCGCTGCTGGGGGCCTTCGCCGCCGGGATCGTGGTGGCCGCGCCGCTCACCCACCCCATCGTCGGGATCGATCCTCCCGCAGGGCTCGGCGGTGTTCGGCATCGGCCCACGCATCGCCGCCGGGGTCGGCTCGGGTGTGGCCGCCACCGTCATCTTCGTGGGCGCCATCTGGAGCGCGGTGCGCCTGCTGGCCGGGCAGCGCCGGACTCGAGCTGCCGACGACCCCACCATCGGGGCCGGACGGTTGGCCGCGGCCAACCTGGTCATCGCGGCGGGCACCCTGATCCTCAGCGCCGGCGGCATCCTCAACGCCACCGTCGACGCCATGAACGCCTTCTCGGTGTCGCTGGTGGTGGGCATCGCGGTGATCTTCGCCGGGTTCCTGCTGGCCGCCAGCCCGGCATCCGGGCCGAGCCGGGAGTCGGAGGTGCGAGGCTCGCTGGGCGCCGGTCCGGTGCCCTAGCGCAGGGAACGCCGCAGGAGCTTGCCGGTGAGGTTGTGCGGTAGCTCGTCGACGAACATGACCTTCGACGGGCACTTGTACCGGGCCAGCCGGGCCTGGCAGAAGGCGATGATGTCGTCCTCGTCGGCCGAGATGCCCGGGCTCGATCACCACGTAGGCCTTGACCGCCTCGCCGGTGTGGGGATGGGCCACGCCGACGACCGCGGCCTCGACCACGGCCGGATGCTGGGACCAGCACCTCCTCGACCTCGGCCGGGTAGACGTTGAACCCCGACACGATGATCAGGTCCTTGGCCCGGTCGACCAGGTACACGTAGCCGTCGTCGTCCACCACGCCGATGTCGCCGGTCCGCAACCAGCCGTCGGACGTGAGGGCGGTGGCGGTGGCCGCCGGATCGTTCCAGTAGCCCCCGAACACGTTCGGGCCCCGGACCCAGATCTCGCCGGAGTCGCCCACCAGGGCGTCGTCGCCGTCGTCGTCGACCAGGCGCAGCTCGACGCCCGGCAGCACGGACCCGATCGATCCGATGGGGGCATCGGTGCCCGCCGCCGCCGATACGCCCGGCCGAGGTCTCGGTAAGCCCGTAGCCCTCGGTGAGGGCCAGGCCCAGGCGCTTCCCCACCGCCTCGGCCACCTCCGGAGCCAGCCGAGCCGCACCCGACACGGCGAGCCCGAACGGTGGCGAACGACGACGGGCTCCACGCCGGGTTGATCGGCCAGGGCCGACCACATGGTGGGCGGGCCGCTGATCATGGTCACGCCGTGGCGCTCGACGGCCTCGATGGCCGACGACGGATCGAAGCGCTCGATGAGCAGCACCCGAGACCCGGCCAGCAGGCTGAGGTTCGAGCACCACGTTCAGGCCGAAGATGTGGAAGAGGGGCAACAGCCCGAGCACCACGTCGCCCGGACCCTGCGGCGTCGACCGCGGCCGCGACTGGATCTGCTCGAGGTTGGCTCGCAGGTTGCCGTGGCTCAACATGGCGGCTCGCGGTGAGCCCGACCGTCCCGCTGGTGAACATGAGCACGGCCAGGTCGTCGTCGGCCGCGCTCGACCACCGGCACCGGGTCCGACCCCAGCAGGTCGTCGAGCACGATCGCCCCGGCCAGGTCGACACCGCTAGGTCTCGATCACCACCTCGAGATCGGGCACCTCGGCCCGGTCGATGGCCGCGAACGCCCCGGCCGGCGGCCGGAGTGACCACCGCGGCCCGGGCCCCCGTGACCGCCAGCTCGTTGGTCAGCTCGGGGGCCGGCGCCTGCGGGTTGACGCGGGACGACCACCAGGCCCGGCACCCAGCGCGGCCAGGTAGGTGACCACGAAGTACCAGTTGTTGCCGGCCAGCAGGGCGAGGCGGTCGCCCGGCACCAGCCCGGCGCCCACCAGCCCGCCCCGCACGGCCGCCACCTGCTGGCGCAGCTCGCCGTAGGTGGTGAGACGACCTCGACTGATCAGGGCTACATCGCCGTCGGGGTGGGTGTCGATGAGTTGCGGCCAGGTTCACGGTGCGATCACGATAGCGGCGGTCGCACCGGCGGTCGGGAGTGGGCGAACCCGGGAGCCGGATCGAGTCGATCCGTCGAGCCCTTCGTCCACGTGTTCGCACCACTCAGGGTGGCCCCGCAAAATCCGTCTCCAGTCTGCGACCGGTCGTGCCGATACCCCTCCTGATGCAACGCTTGAGCCCGCTGCGCCATCTTCGTCTGGTCGTCGTGGCCGCCACCTGCGCCATGGTTCTGGCCCTCACGGTGCCCATCCAGACCGCCTCGGCGGACGGCAACACCTCCAGCGACTACGTGGCCCGGATCAACGCCCTGCGGGCGTCGGTCGGGGTCCAGCCGCTCGGCGGTCGACGCCCAGCTCACCGGCCTGGCCCAGGGCTGGGCCCAGCACATGGCCTCCACCGGAGTCCTGTCGCATTCGTCGCTCACCGCCGGGATCACCGAGAACTGGGCCAAGTTGGGCGAGAACGTCGGCGTGGGTCCGGACAACCCCACCGTGTGGAACGCCTTCCTGCACAGCGCCGAGCACTACGCCAACCTGGTCGATCCCGCCTTCAACCGGGTCGGGGTCGGCGTGGCCATCGACGGCAACGGCACCGAGTGGACCTGCCACAAGTTCATGGAGCTCGTCGGCGCCAGCGCCCCGCCGCCGCCCGCCCGCGCCCCGGCGCCGGTGCGCAGCGTGGCTCCGGTGGTGCACACCGCCGCGCCGGTCTACCACGCCCACCAGCGGTGGCTCGGGCCGGTTCGGCCGTTCGGGCCTGCCCGCCGTGCCGGCCACCACCACGACCACGGCGCCGCCGGCTCCTCAGCCCGGTCCCCCACCGCCGGCCAGCTCCGCAGCGGGTGGCCGCGGTGCTGGCGGCTCTCCGCCAGCTGTCCACCTGACAGCCGCGCATCGCGGCCGCGGACACGAAGGCACACTGGAGCATGGGCGCCGCCATCGAAACCCACGAGCTGAGTCGCGCTTTCGCCAGCGGACTGGCGCTGGACGGACTGTCGATCAACGTCGAGCGGGGTGAGGTGCTGGCGCTGCTGGGTCCCAATGGCGCCGGCAAGACGACCACCGTACGGCTGCTCAACGGCGTGCTGGGCCCCGACTACGGCTGGTCCCGGGTGGCTCGGGTTCGACCCGGTCAGCGAGGGCGACGAAGTGCGACGCCGCACCGGCGTGCTCACCGAGAA
This sequence comes from uncultured Microthrixaceae bacterium, assembly GCA_963740985.1. GTDB lineage: Bacteria > Actinomycetota > Acidimicrobiia > Acidimicrobiales > Acidimicrobilacustridaceae > UBA4742. Next base: position 3,561,545 of record CAVUGJ010000002.1, on the reverse strand, counting down.
CGCCGGACTCGACGATCGCCTGACCAGCCGGGAGAACCTGGTGTTCACCGCCCGGCTGCGCGGCTTCCGGGGGGCCGAGGCCGATCGACGGGTGGACGAGCTGCTCGAGCGGTTCGGCATGGCCGACCGGGCCGACGACCTGACCCAGGGCTTCTCCACCGGACAACGCAAGCGGGTGGCCCTGGCCCGAGCCCTGCTGCACGATCCCGAAGTGCTGTTCCTGGACGAGCCCACCTCGGGGCTCGATCCGGCCGGCACCCGCGACGTCATCGAGCTCATCCAGTCCCTGTCGGGACAGGGCCGGACCATCGTGTTGGCCACCCATTTCCTGGGCGAGGCCGGCCGCCTGGCCGACCGCATGGCCGTGCTGCACCGCGGCGAGCTGCGCGCCTTCGGGCGCCCCGACGAGCTGGCCGCCCAGATCTGGGACGGCGTGGCCGCCACCATCGACCTGGGCCGTCCCGCCGATCCCGGCGTGGTGGCCGCCATCGCCGCGGTGGCCGGGACGACCGAGGTGGCCGCCACCACACCTGGGGCCGAGCCCGCCGGCGCCAGCTGCCGGGTGGCCGACCGGGAGGTGCTGCCGCGCATCGTGGCCGCGTTGGCCGCTCGGGACGTCTCGGTCTACCAGGTGATCTCGCATCCGCCCACGCTCGAGGACGTCTACTTCGAGTTGGAGTCGCGCATCCTGGCCGAGACCGGCGACCGCTCCCTGACCGATGGTTTCGGACGACCTCGTCCCCTGACCGATCGGGACGGCAGCGCCGCCGATCCGGTGGACGCCACCTCGGACCTGGCCGCGGCCGCGGGGACCCGACCATGAGCACCACCGCTCCGGTGGACGCGTCCACCCCGAAAGTCTCGGGCCCCGGCCCCGATCCCGTCGGGTCCGACGCCCCCACCGGTACCGCCCGTCCCCGTCCGCCCCGGGACTGGAACGCGGTGCGCCTCATCATGGGCAAGGACCTGCGGGCCGTGCGGCGCAGCAAGGCCATCGTCCTGCCCATGATCATCGTGCCCGCCGTGTTGTTGATCCTGTTGCCGGTGCTGCTGGGCCTGTTCGCCCGGTCCGCCCCGACCAGCCAGGTGTCCAACGCCCTGAGCTCACCGCTGCTGCACCGGATGGCCAAGCCCATCGTGTCGTTGCCCAAGCGGGAGCAGCTGGTGGTGCTGGTGCTGGGCTACCTGCTGTCACCGCTGCTGTTGGTCATCCCGCTCATGGTCTCGGCCGTGCTGGCCGCCGACGCCTTTGCCGGGGAGAAGGAGCGACGCACCCTGGAGGGCCTGCTGCTGTTGCCCATCAGCGATCGGGACCTGTTCCTGGCCAAGGTCCTCGGCGCCTACGTGCCGGCCCTGGCCATCACCTGGATCGGGGCCGTGGTCTACGCCGTGCTGGGGAACCTGATCGCCTGGCCGGTGACCCATCGGATCATCGTTCCGTTCCGGCAGTGGTTCGTGGTCATCGGGTGGATCGCCCCGGCGGTGGCCCTGCTGGCCCTGGGGCTGCTGGTCGCGGTCTCGTCGCGGGCTCGCACCACCCAGGAGGCCAACCAGCTCGGCGGCGCGGTCATCCTGCCCCTCATCTTCCTGGCCGCCGGGTACGCCTCGGTGCTGCTGCTGGTCCCGGTCCTGTCGGTGTTCGGCGTGGGCCTGGTCATCTGGGCCGTAGCCCTGGGACTGCTGGCCCGAAACGGTCGCCGCTTCACCCGAGACCGCCTGGCCACGAATTCCTAGCTACTTGGCGAAGACGACCAGCTGCAGGAAGGCGGCGCCCAGGATGGCCAGCAGGAGCACGGCCAGGGCGATGGTGGTGCCCTTCCTCATCGTGCAGCCGGGCCCGGGCGACAGCTGCACGGGGGTGACCACTCCGGGGGCGGCGCCCTCCTGCTGGTCGTCGAAGCCCTCGATCAGCACGGCGGTGCCCACCTCCAGGCCCAGCCGCTCGGCCGCGGAGTGGCGGTCGACGGCCACCGACAACAGGCCGTAGGAGTCGACCACCAGCCCGATCTCGCCCGGCGCGATCTCGCCGTAGCTGCCGGCCCGTCGAGCGGTGCGCCGGTCCTCGCCGATGCGCAGCCCCATCCGGTCGCCGAAGTCGGCCACCTCGTCAGGATCGACGTTGAGCTGGGCGTTGCCGTAGCGATCCACCCACAGCACCTCGGCCACCAACAGGCCCTGGTCGTCGAGGTGGCTGATGGGCAGCAGCCCGGGGAACAGACCGATGGGGTCGATCTCGGGGCCGAGGTCGGACAGGGACACGCCGGCGCACAGGTGGGCGGCCACCGGGGCGAACACGTCGCGGCCGGCGAAGGTGGGTCCCGGGGCCTCGAGCTGGAAGGCCGGGTCGGTCAGCTCCACCGCCCGGTCGGCGCCACCCACCAGCGCCACCGCCGGGGCCAGCAGCCCGTTGTCGGGCCCCACCAGCACCGACGCGCCGTTGCCCACCTCGACGGCCACCGCCCGGCGCGGGCCGCCCACGCCTGGATCGACCACCGCCAGGACCACGCCCGGGCACAGGTACTGGGCGCTGCGGGCCAGGGCCAGGGCGCCGGCCCGGATGTCGTGGGGCGGGACCTCGTGGGTCACGTCGATGACCGCCACCTCGGGCGCGATGGCCCGGATGACCGAGCGGACCACCCCGACGAACTCGTCGTCGTGGCCGTAGTCGGAGAGGAAGGAGATCGTGTCGTAGCGCAGCGCCATGGCAGCCAGACGCTACCGGACCCCGGTCCTGGCCCGGTCAGCCGGCCGCGAGTTGGCGGGACCGATCGGTGGCGGCGGCCACCGCGGCGATGAACGCGGCCCGGGTGCCCCGGTCCTCCAGGGCCCGGAGCCCGGCCGCGGTGGTGCCGGCGGGCGAGGTCACACCGGCCCGCAAGGCGGCGGGGTCGTCACCGGTCTCGGCCAGCAGCCGGGCCGATCCCAGCAGGGTGGCCACCGTGAGCTCGACCGCGGTGTCGCGGGGCAGCCCGGCGAGCACCCCGCCCTCGATCAGGGCCTCGGCCACCAGGAACACGTAGGCCGGCCCGGAGCCCGACAGGCCGGTGACCGCGTCCAACAGGGGCTCGTCCACCCGCACCACCAGGCCCACCGCGCCGAGCACCGACTCGGCCCAGTCCAGGTCCCCGGCCGAGGCGTGGGTGCCACCGGCGATGGCGGCGGCGCCTGCGCCCACCAGGGCCGGGGTGTTGGGCATGGCCCGCACCACCGGAGTGCCCGGTGCCAGGGCGGCCTCCAAGCGGGCGAGGGTGACCCCGGCGGCGATGGACAGGACCCGCCCTACGGCCAGATCGGCCATGGCCGCACAGGCGGCCTCCACGTGGCCCGGCTTGACCGCCACCACCACGCCGTCGGCGGCCACCGCCGACGCGCTCACGCCGATGCCGGGATACCGGTCCGACAGCAGTTCACGCCGGGACGCCACCGGCTCCACCACGACCAGGTCGGCCGGCTCGGCCCAGCCCGCCCGCCAGCAGGCCGCCCAGCAGGGCCTCGCCCATGCGTCCCCCGCCCACCAGCGCCAGTCGCGTCATGCCGCTGAGGCTAATCGGGGAGCGAGGAACGGCGTACCTTCCCGAGCACCACCGATCCTCGCTCCCGAGCGCCCCCAGGAGACCATGCAAATGGCGGGAAAATCAATGAATATATCCGAAATCCGTGCAGCCGGCCGCCCTGGATGGGGCACAAGTGCACAGATTTCGGAGGGTGGGGCGCGCGTCAGCCCTTGAAGGCGCTGGCGTAGCCGATGCGCATGGCCGGGCGGAAGAACTGCTCGACCCAGGCGTACAGCGACCCGAGGACCCGGTCCAGCTCGCCCTCGTCCAGCCCGACCCACGCCCACCTGGCCGACCAGGAAGATGGCCTCCTCGGCGCCCGACCGCGAAGGCGGCCCCGTAGAGCTTGAGGTTGCGGCGCAGCAGGTGCTCGTAGAGCTGCGCCTGGTTCTCGATCGGGCGCGGGCATGACGTAGGTCTCGTAGTGCAGGGTGCGCTGGCCCAGGGTGAACCAGATGGTGAAGGTGGCCTTCTGCTCGCCGGCCAGGCGGACGTACCAGCGCCGCTCCCCCGGCTCACCCCGGTCGACCGCGGCGACCACCGGGTTCTCGGCCAGCTGCTCGGCCAGCCAGGCGTCGATCCCGGTCTCGAGCCGATCGAGCTCGTCGGCGCCAGCCAGGCCATCGCTGACGGCCAGCCAGGCCCGCCGGGACCTCCGGTCGGCTCACGCGGCACTCGACCAGGGCCCGGGCCGTGAGGTCGGCGTAGACCCGCCGCAGCCGGGCCGCGGCGGTCGACCACCGGTAGTCGCGGCCCGCGCCGGCCGCGGCGTGGGCCAGGGCGCGAGCCGTGTCGGGATCGGTCAGGACGCGCGTCGAGGCGAACCGGGCGTAGTCCTGCGGGATCGCGGCCCTCGACCAGGATAGCCGGTGCGCCCGTGGTCGACCAGCGTGGCCAGCCCGCCGACCTCGGCCGCCACCACCGGGGTGCCGCAGGCGGCCGCCTCCAGGGCGACCAGCCCGAAGGACTCCGAGCGACTGGGCACGACGCACACGTCGGCCGCCCGGTAGTAGGTCGACAGCAGGTGGTGGGGCTGGGGCGGCCACGAAGCGCACCGCGCCGGCCAGGCCCAGCTCGTCGACCAGTTGGCGGAGGTGCGTCTCCTCGGCCGGGACCGTCCGGGCCGCTGGCGCCCCCCACGACCACCAGCAGCGCATCGCGGTGCGCGCTGTCGCAGCTCGGCCAGGGCCCGCACGGCCACGTCGGCCCCCTTGAGCGGCTGGATGCGGCCCACGAACAGCAGCACCGGGGTGATCGCCCAGGCGCAACGCCTGGCGGGCCCCGCCTTGGTCACCCGGCGAGAAGAAGGCGTGGTCGACGCCCGGGGGCACGATCTCGATGCGCTCGGGGGCGGCGCCGTAGAGCTCGACCAGCTGGGTGGCCTCGGCCTCGACAGGAGGCCAGGATGGCGTCGGAGCACCCGATGACCTCGGTCTCGGCCTGCACCCGTCGGGCCGGCTCGGCGTCGCCGGTCTCGGCCTTGACCCGGGCCAAGGTGTGGAAGGTCGACACCAGAGGCAGCGACAGCTCGTGCTTGAGCCGGTGGCCCGCCACGCCGGACAGCCAGTAGTTGGCGTGGATGGCGTCCGCGTCGTCGGCCCGCGACGCGAGGTGCTGGCCGACCGCCGTCGGTGAACTCGTCCACCACCTCGGGCAGCTTCTCCTTGGCCAGGTCGGGCGGCCCGGCCTCGATGTGCACGACCCGGAAGCCGGGCTCGACGTCGACCACCTCGGGCAGGTCGTCGCGCCAGCGGCGCACGTAGCACGTCGGCCCGCACGCCGGCCTGGGCCAGGGCCGACACCAGCTCGCGCACGTAGACGTTCATGCCCCCGCTGTCGCCGGCTCCGGGCTGGGCCAGCGGCGACGTGTGCATGGAGAGGACGGCCAGGGTGCGCACGGTCAGGCCGTACCGCTCGTCGGGTGCCGCCGTCGGCGGACGCCGACTGGCTCAGGTGCTCGACCACGTGTTCATGGCGGAACGACTCGTAGATGTGGATCAGCGCCCGCTTCTGGTCGTCGTCGAGGTCAGGGGTCGCGCCGGATCTCGTCGATCACCGACGACGTGCTCCAGTGCTGGCGCTCGAGGATCCCGGCCCGCACGTACAGCGTCTCCACCGAGATGGACAGCGCCCGGGCGATCTGCTGGAGGATGTCGGCCGACGGCTTGCGCAGGCCCCGCTCGATCTGGCTCAGGTACGGGTTGGAGATGCCCGACAGCTCGGACAGCTTGCGCAGCGACAGGCGCCCGATCCGCCGCTGCTCGCGGATGAACTCGCCCAGGTCGACCACCGAGGCGCGACCCGCGTCGTCACCCGCAGGTGAATCCGGCCCGTCGGGGCCGTCAGTGGTCATCGAGGCCCCGGACACCGCGTCAAGCCTAACGGGCGATGATCTCAGGTCAGCAGGCCGTCGACCGTGGCCTCGCCCGTGCGGTAGCGACGGGTGAGCTCGGCCTGGAGGGCGTCGATCTGATCGAAGTAGGCGTGACGACGGTCCGACACCCGCTAGCTCGAAGGCCTCGAGCTGGCGCTGGAGGCTCATCGGGCGTCGTCGTCAAGGGTGGTCACCTCGCCGATGACCCCACCGCCCAGGATCGCGTCGAGATCGGCCGACAGCTCGGCATCGACGTCGGTGGGCTCGAGCTGCTGGGACAGGCGGCCCACGCCGGCCGGTCGCGGCCCCTCGGCCAGGATGCCGGGCAACTCGTCGATGAGGGTGGAGCGATCGGCTCGATCCCCCACCTGGCGGCGGACCAGCTCGCGGTTCACGATGTCGAGCGGACCCTGCACCATGCGTCGCAGGTAGGACAGCCCGGTCTCGACCTCGACGCACTCGGCGCGCATCGACCGGATCTCGTCGAGCGGACGACCCTGGAGGCCGACCAGGAACTCCGCGCCCAGCAGGCGGTCGTCGCGTGTGGTCATGACGCCACCCAGCGTATCGAGCCGGGCGAGGCGTGTCATCGGACAGGGTCACTGCAGGAAGCGCCACAGCGCGGCCATCCAGATGGGCCCCACCAGCAACAGCGAGTCGAGACGGCGCAGGGCCTGGGCCCGGGCCGCCGCGGCCGGCAGCAACTCGGTGGCCACCAGCTGGCCCAACGGGAACAACACGGCCGCCAGGCCTCCGAAGATGAGCGCCGAGGACACCACGAACGGCGGCACCGCGAACACCCCCAGGGCGAAGGCCACCACCAGCGCGGCCACGATGCCGGCCACCGGACCCTCGATGGGGGTGGCCGCGTCGGTCCCCACCACGAAGTCGCCCAGGTCATAGGCCGACACCAGCAGCACCAATGACACCGCCGCGCCGATCTCCTGGTGGCGGATGACCACCAGCGAGGCGGCGGCCAACCCCACCGGGAACCCGCAGCGCAACGTCAGCCCGGCCATGGCCCAGATGCGGCGGCCGCGCCGGTGGGCGCGCGTCAGCGCCGAGGTGGCCACGGCCACCAGGGCCACGACCACACAGGCCAGGCCCAGCGAGGCGGTGCCCAACGCCGCGGCCAGGGGCAGGGCCAGCGCGCTCAGCCCGGCCACGGGCGCGTTGGCCGCCATCCCGACGCGCCGCCAGGCGGCCGACGTCTGTGACGCCGCGGCCCCGGCCACCAGCGCCATCACCACCGCCAGGGGCCACGGTCCCAGGGCGACGGCCACCAGCAGCACCACGAACCAGACCAGACCCAGTCGGATCCGCGGCCCGTCGATGTCGTAGCCCCCCACCAGGCCGTCGGCCAGCGAGCGGGTCAGCCCGACGGGGGCGGCAACCTGGTCCGCGCCGCCGGATCGGGCCTGGTCGCCGGCTCGAGTCGAGCGCCCGCCGGCGGTGCCCGGCCGTCGGGCTCGGGCCACGGCCGGGTCCAGGGCCTCGGAGCCACCCGACACCGGGGGCAGCACCGCCACCTCGTCGTCGTCGCCCACCGGGTCCTCGCGTCGAGCCGGCTCGCCGTTGCACCACACCTGGGCCGTGTCCAGCACGGCGGTGAACGCATCGCCGTAGCGACGGCCGGCTTCGTCGAGCACCGCGCCCACGGTGGCGCCCGGGATGGTGTCGCGTCCGGTGGCGGCCGCTTCGCGCGCCGCCGCGAACAGCCGGATGGTTGCCACCGCTGGAGGATACCGGCCGCGTCTCTCGCCTGGCCCTTCGAGCGCCGGCCGCTGGACGTCCACGGAGTTGGCGGCAGTGGCCCGGAGCGTCGTACCACTTCGGTACGGTGCTCGAGATGACCCGCATGCTCCTGCTCCGCCACGGCCAGTCCGAATGGAACGCGCTGGGCCGCTGGCAGGGCCAGGCCGACCCGCCCCTGTCGCCGCTGGGTCGCGAGCAGGCCCGGTCGGCCGTGGCCCGGCTGGGTGTGGTCGACATGATCGTGTCCTCCGATCTCGACCGCGCCCTCACCACCGCGGCCATCCTGGCCGAAGGCCTGGGCGTAGGCCCGGTCATGGTCGAGCCACGCCTGCGCGAGCGCTCGGCCGGCGAGTGGTCGGGCCTGACCCGGGCCGAGATCGACGAGCAGTGGCCCGGCTACCTGGCCGAGCGGCGTCGACCCCCCGGCTTCGAGCCCGATCAGGTGCTGCGCTCCCGAGTGCGCGCCGCCCTCGACGACGTGGCCGGCGACCATCCCGGCGCCGAGGTGCTGGTGGTCAGCCACGGTGGGGTGGTCTACGTGCTCGAGGAGGACGCCGACCTGCCCTTCGTCCGTCTGCCCAACCTGGCCGGGCGCTGGGTCGACCACCAGGGCTCGCGGTTGCGCATGGGCGATCGGATCGAGTTGGTCGACGACGTCGGCCCCGTCACCTCGAGCGTGGGCCCGACCGACTCGCGGTCCTCGGCCCCGGCCGACGCTGACGACGAGCGGGTGTGAGCGTCATGGCCCTGCCGGTCGAGGTGGTGCGCAGCCCGAGACGGCGCAAGACCGTTTCGGCCGAGATCGTCGACGGCGTGGTGCGGGTGCGGGTGCCGTCGTGGATGAACGCGACCGAGATCGACGCCCAGGTGGCCGAGCTGGTGCCGCGCCTGGAGCGACGGCTGCGCTCCGAGCACGTCGACCTGATGGCCCGGGCCCAAAGGCTGGCCCGGCGCTTCGCCCTGCCCGAGCCCATGTCGGTCGAGTGGTCCGACAACCAACGCCGCCAGTGGGGCTCGTGCCAGGTGGAGACGGGGGAGATCCGCCTGTCCCGGCGTCTGGCCGACTACCCGTCCTGGGTGGTCGACTACGTGCTCGTGCACGAGTTGGCGCACCTGGTGCACGCTGACCACTCCCCCGACTTCCGGGCGCTGGTCGACCGCTATCCCCGCGCCGAGCGGGCGCGGGGCTTCCTGATCGCCAAGGATCTCGATCCGGGGTAGAGACGGTCGGGGATGTCGAGAACTCGGGCCCGGCTCCGTCCCCAGGATGTCGCCGGCCGCCCGGGCCGGCATCGAACCCCCGGCCTCCAGGCCGGCAGCGAACCAGGAGAACCCGATGGCCAAGTACCTGTTGCTCAAGCACTACCGAGGTGCGCCGGCGCCCGCCAACGACATCCCGATGGACCAGTGGAAGCCCGACGAGGTCGAAGCCCACATCAAGTTCATGAACGACTTCGCCACTCGGCTGGAGGGCACCGGCGAGTTCATCGACGGTCAGGCGTTGTCGCCCGACGGCATGTGGGTCCGCGACGACGGACCCGGGCGGCCCCCGGTGACCGACGGCCCGTTCGCCGAGACCAAGGACCTGATCGCGGGGTGGATGGTGATCGACGTCGACAGCTACGAGCGAGCGATCGAGCTGGCCGGTGAGCTGTCGGCGGCACCTGGGGCGGGAGGTGAACCGATCCACGAATGGCTGGAGCTCCGGCCCTTCCTGGCCGCGCCCCCGACCTTCAACCACTGACCGTGGACGAGGTCGAGCTCCGCCAGCTCGTCCCGCGGGTCCTGAGCGTCCTCGTCGGTCGCGGGGCGGATTTCGCCACCGCCGAGGACGCGGTGCAGGAGGCCCTCATCCGGGCTCTGTCGGCGTGGGGCGACGAGCCTCCCGCCGACCCCACGGGGTGGCTCATCACCGTGGCCTGGCGAGCCTTCCTCGACGCCACCCGCGCCGCGGCGGCGCGCCGCGACCGCGAGCTCCGGGTCGACACCGAACCGCCGGCCGGCGACGTCCCGAGCGCGGATGACACCCTCCGCCTCTACTTCCTGTGCGCACACCCCGATCTGACGTCATCCTCGGCGGTGGCCCTGACACTGCGAGCCGTGGGTGGTCTCACCACCCGCCAGATCGCTCGGGCCTACCTGGTGCCCGAGGCCACCATGGCGCAGCGCATCAGCAGAGCCAAGCGCACGGTGGGTCAGGCCGGCGTCGATCGTCCCGGCGACGTGGGCACGGTGATGCGGGTGCTCTACCTCGTCTTCAACGAGGGCTATACCGGCGACGTCGATCTGGCGGCCGAGGCCATCCGACTGACCCGGCAACTGGCCGCCCTGGTGGACGACCCCGAGGTCCAGGGTTTGCTCGCCCTGATGCTCCTGCACCATGCCCGCCGCGCCAGCCGCACCCGACCGGACGGGAGCATCGTGTCCCTGGCCGATCAGGACCGCAGCCAGTGGGACACCGGGCTCATCGCCGAGGGAACCGGCATCGCCCAGGCGGCGCTGGCCCGCGATCAGCTGGGTGAGTACCAGGCCCAAGCGGCGATCGCCGCCCTCCATGCCGACGCGCCGCACGTCGAGGAGACCGACTGGTTGCAGATCGTGGAGTGGTACGACGAGCTGCTCCGATTCGCCGACACGCCGATCGTCCGGCTCAACCGGGCGGTCGCCGTCGGCGAGGTCGACGGCGCGCCGGCGGGACTGGCGGCCCTGGCCCTGGTCGACGAACGCGTCCCGCGACGCCAGGCCGTGGCCGCCTACCTCCACGAGCGCAACGGCGACCTCGAGCTGGCGGCCCGCCTCTACGCCGACGCCGCGCGCAACGCACCCAACCTGGCCGAACGCGACCACCAGACGCGACAGGCGGCGCGCCTCAACCAGCTCCTCCAGCACCAGCGCTGATCTCGGCCGGCACTAGCCCCGATCCCGACCTCGGCGCCAGGCCGCCTCCTGGGCGCCGAGCTCGGTGGCGGGCGCGGCGCCGGTGCGGTACTCGGCCACGATGGCGCGCCACGGGCCGCGGGCGCCGAGTTGGCCGAGCACGCCGCTGACCCCCCACACCACCCGGTCCACCAGCACGAAGGACGGGGGCATGTCCAGGGCGGCCAGCACATCGGCATAGGGCCCGTGGGCATCGAGCAGGGAGCGCAGGGCCTCGCCGGCATAGGACGGGGTGAAGGTGAACTCGTCGATCAGGTAGGCCCGGTAGGGGGCGCTCACGCAGGCGAACACCCGCTCCGGGTCGAGCCCGTGGTCGGAGGCCAGGAACCCGGCGCCGACCATGGCCTCAGTGGTCCCCGCCGCGTCCGCGGCCAGCACCGCGTCGAACACCTTCATGAACCCGTCGAACACCACCGGGTCGAGCTCCTTGACCAGACCGAAGTCGAGGGCGGTGACCCGACCCTGCGGATCGAACCGGTAGTTGCCCGGGTGGGGATCGGCGTTGAACCGCCGCTCGACCAGGATCGATGACTGGGCGAAGCGGAAGATGGCCTCGGCCGCCCGTTCCCGGGTGGGGGGATCGGCCTCGGTCTGCAACTGAGCGAAGGTCCAGCCGTCGGCCCAGGTGGTGGTCAGCACGCGGCGGCCGGAACGGTCAGCCACCACGTCGGGCACGTCCAGGAACGGGTGACCCCGGAACCGGTCGGCGAAGGTCTGCTGGTTGGCGGCCTCGATCCGGTAGTCGAGCTCGTCGGCCAGCCGGTCGACCAGCTCGTCGGCCAGGCCGTCCACGTCCACTCCGGGCAGCAGCCGCGCCGACAGGACCGACCCCATGCGGCGGGCGTCGGCCAGATCGCTGCCGATGGCCTCCTCCAGGCCCGGGTACTGCACCTTGACCGCCACCGGCCGACCGTCGAGCAGCTCGGCCCGATGCACCTGTCCGATCGAGGCGGCGGCCACCGGCACCGGGTCCCAACGACGGAACAGGGTGCGGGGATCGGCGCCCAGCTCGTTGCGCACCACCCACGAGGCCAGTTCCCCCGACATGGGAGTCACCTGCGCCTGGAGCTGAGCCAGCGACTCCTGGGCCTCGGGGGGAAGCCCGTCGACCACGAACGAGAGCATCTGACCCAACTTCATGGCCGCGCCCTTCATCTGGCCCAGCTGGCGGGTCACGTCGTCGGCCGAACGGACCAACAGGGCGTCGTCGAGCTCGGCCCGCCGGGATCGGCCGGCGAACAACCGTCGCACCCGGGTCGTCGCCAGGTCGACCCCCCGACGTAGGGCCAGTCCGGCCAGGCGGCGTCGCCGGGCCCAGCGGGAGGCCACGGGACCGCGGCGACCCCAGCCGCTGCGGTGGGGGTCGCCGTCGGGGGATGCGGGACCGGCCGGGTGGGCCGGCCCGGTCATCGACTGGCCTGGCCCGGCGGGGTGTCGGTACCGGTCGGATCCAGCGTCGCCCGGCCGCCCGAGGCGGGCCGAACCGGGGCTTCCTGGGCGCCCCGCTCGCCGCGGCCGGCCACGCCGGGCAGGTCGGCAAAGGTCCCCAGCCGGAAGCCGTACTCCTTGACCGCGTGGCGCACCGTGCCCGAGGTCAGCGAGGCCAGCTCGTCGTCCCAGCGGTAGCCCCAGGCGTAGCGGGCCCGCTCGGGGTCGTCGGGGCCGCCCGGATGGGTGATGAGCTCGGCCGACGAGGCCCGGGTCACGGCCAGGCGGTGCAGGGCCCGGATGGTGGCGGGCAGGTCGAGCTGGCCCGGCACGTCGTTGCCGGCCGAGACCTCGGGATAGGCCAGGCCGCGGGCCCGGCACCGACGCTGGGCGACGTGGGCCAAGCGGCGCTGCGCTACCCCCGACGGCGAGTGGGCGGAGGATCTGGAGATGCGCACGGCCGCGATCTGGTGGCGATCGGCCAGGTCGAGCACGGCGTCTCGCACCGACGGCCATCGGTGCAGGTCGTGGTGGGTGTCGAGGTGGTCGGCCGCGATGCCGGCCGCGGTGACCCGCTCGAGCTGGGCGGCGAACTCTCGCCGCAGGTCGGCCGGGTCGATGCGCCCGCCGGTGAGGAGGGGCACGAACTGACGCCAGCTGGCCCGCAGGCGGCCGCGACGGTCGACCAGGCTGGGGATCTCAGCCGCGCTCAGCAGCGGCGGGTCCTCCCCCACCGCGGCCAGATGGACGCCCACGCCCAGGCGCGGCACCTCGCCCAACCAGCGCACCGACTGCTCGAAGGCGGGAGCCAGGGCCAGCACCGAGGTGCTGGTGACGATGCCGCCGCGGTGGGCCTTCAGGATGGCCCGGGACACCTTCTCGGTCAGCCCGTAGTCGTCGGCGCTGACGATGAGCAGCCGGGAACCCGATTCGGCCATGCGCACCGGCGGGGGCATCAGCGGCGAACTCCTCGGGTCGGCCGGCACCACCCGGCACAAGAGCGCGTTCACGGTACCAGCGCCGCGCTCGAGGTTGGCGGAGGGCCAGGGGCCGACCAACCGCGAGGCCCGACCCGGCGGGAGCCGAGTGGCTAGGCTGCGGGCATGCCGGACGAACCGGGTTGGTACCCGGACCCAAAGCGTGAGGCCAACTTCCGGTTCTACGACGGCCGGCGGTGGACCAAGAGCTTGGCCGCCGAGCGGCCCGAGGCCGTGGTCGAGGAGCAACCCCCGCCACTCGCCGGTGGGCTGATGGGACTGCTCGAGGTGCAGCCCGAGTTCATCCCGATGGAGCCGGAGGCGCCGCCCGCGCCGCGTTGGGCCACGGCGCAGCCACAGCAACCCAACCCCAACGCCGGCAAGCCCGTCGTCCACGCGCCCGCCCCGGCCGCGGCTCCCGCCCCCGCGGCGGCGCCACCCCCGCCTCCGCCGCCCGTGGCGCAGGAGCCTCCGGCTCCGCCGGCGCCACCCCCGCCACCGCCCCCGCCACCTCGTCCGTAAGGTCGCGGCCTCGAGTCGTGCCCAGGATCCATCCCGAGCTGGCCGAGCACACCCACCTGTACTCGCCGCCCCAGGTTCACCACATCGGTCGCGTGCACTGCGCGGTCGGCTGGAATCTGGCCAACATCACCATGATCGAGGGCGACGACGGCATCGTCGTGGTGGACACGGGGATGAGCCAGCAGCAGGCCACCGAGGTGATGAACGAGCTGGTGCGGCTGACCACCAAGCCGGTGGTGGCGGTGATCCTGACCCACCACCACGTCGACCACGTGCAGGGCACCCGAGCCGTGCTCGACACCCGCGGCGAGGACGCCTCGAGCGTGCCCGTCTACGCCCACGCCTCGCTGATGGACGAGTACAGCCAGGAGAACGTGCTCATCGCGCCCATCATGAACGCCCGGGCCATCCCCATGTACAACCTGGCCCTGAGCGGCGAGGAAGCCGAAGGCATGAACGCCGGCATCGGTCCGCGCTTCCAGGTCGGTCCCGCGGGCTTCGTGCGTCCCACCCACACCTTCGAAGACGAGCTCGAGATCACCGTCGCCGGCATCCGGATGCAGCTTCTGCACGTGCCCAGCGAGGCTGAGTCCGAGCTGTGCGTCTGGCTACCCGACGACCGGGTGCTGCTGTCAGCCGAGGTGGTGCAGGACCACACCTGCCCCAACATCTACACGCTGCGGGGGGCCAAGCACCGCGACGCCAAGCAGTGGTACGAGAGCATCGACCTGATGCGCCAGTGGCGCGAAGCCGAGCACATGGTGCTCCAGCACGGCCCACCGGTGTCGGGAGGCGACCAGGTGGCGGGGGTGCTGGAGGGCTACCGCGACGGCATCCAGTTCCAGCACGACCAGACCCTGCGCCTGGCCAACCACGGCTTGGCCAAGGAGGAGATCGCCCAGCGACTGCGGCTGCCTCCCCATCTCGAGACCTGGTCGCCCTGGATGCGTCCGTTCTACGGGTCGGTGGCCCACAACGTGCCCGCCATCTTCAACGACTACCTGGGCTGGTTCGACGGCGACCCGGTGGTGCTGGCGCCGACACCGCGACCTGAACACGCCCGCCGCCTGGTCGAGCTGATGGGCGGACGCGACGTCGTGCTGGCCGCGGCAGGCGCGGCCGTCGATGACGACGACCCGCAGTTCGGGGCCGAGCTGGCCACGTACCTGATCCGGGTGGACGTGGATGACGGTGAGGCCCGGCTGGTCAAGGCCCGGGCCTTCCGCCAGCTGGGCTACGCCCAGATCAACCCCACCTGGCGCGGCTTCTACCTGACCGCCGCCGGCTACCTGGACGGCACCCTGGTGGAGCTGCTCGACACGCTGACCTCGTGGACCGGGTCGGTGCGCAACTCACCTGACGTGCTGGCGCAGCTGCCCCCCGGCGTCATCGTGGCCCAGCTGCCGCCGCGCCTGGTGGCCGAGTCGGTGCTGGACCTGCACCTGGTGGTGGGGCTGTCGTTCACCGACGCCGAGGCGGGCGACCCGCCCGACCAGTTCACCGTGGAGATCCGCCGAGGTGTGGCCGAGGTGCGCGGCGGACTGGATCCGGCCGCGGCGGTGGTGTTGCGCGGCACCCGCCGGGTGCTGGGACCGGTGCTGCTGGCCGGGGTGATCCCACCGACCGTCTGGGCGCCGACGGCCTGGTGGTGAACGGTGACCCGGCCGCGGCCGCCACCTTCCTGTCGGCCTTCGAGGATCCCTCCTCCCACTACCCGCCGATCTTCGTCCGCTAGTACCTGGTCGGCGGAGCCCACCAGCGCGGAGGCCGCCAGCGCGGAGGCCGCCATGGCGCAGCCGTCCGACCCGACGCGCACGAACGCGAGTTGTGCACCTCGAGGGTGCACAACTCGCGTTCGTGGTGGTGGGAACGGTGGTCTGCGCGGGCAACGGTGGCGCTGGGAAGGAACCCGTCGTGGCCCGCGACTGGGGTCAGAGGCGCAGCAGGAACTGCATGCCGTTGGGGACGCCCAGACCGGTGGTGTTGTCGTATCCCGGCGTGGTGTGGATGGCCAGGCCGGCGGTGTCGTCGAACGCACGCAGCGACCGGATGAGGCCGTCGGTGGCGTCGACACCGTTCACGTAGTCCACCCGGATGTCACCCTGGCTCGACACCGGCAGGACGTCGGTGATGCCGGGGGTGCCCGCGATGCGGGCGTACATGGTGGGGTTGATGAACCCGTGGTGGATGCCGACCAGATCGTCGGCCAAGGCAACGAACCCGGCGAACAAAGGCGACGACAGGCTGGTGCCACCGATGCGGTACTGGTCGTAGTAGACGCCGTCGGGGAACGTCTGGGTCTCACCGACCAGCATGCCGGTGTTGGGGTCGCCGTCCATGGAGATGTCGGGCACCACCCGTCCCTTCACGCCGGCCACCGGCTGGTTCTGGGTGGACAGCGAGTCAGGCACGATCCCTCGCTGGTAGAAGGGCTGGGTGTAGAGCCGGCTGGTGCCGCCCCCGGAGCCGTACAGGTAGTTGCCCGGCACCTTGGGGATCCACTTCTTGTGGCCCAGCGTGCTCTTGCCCGTCTCCCAGCCCGTGGTCAGCACGGCCTTGCCGTTCTGATCGATGCCGGTGGTCGTGCCGCCCACAGCGGTGACCCAGGGGTTGGTGGCGGAGAAGTCCGGCGTGGGCGCTCCGCCCAGGGCGGCCACTTCGTCACCGTCGTCGCCCGAGGAGAAGTACACGCCGATGCCCTGCAGCACGGCGGACTCGGAGATGGCGTTGAAGGCCGAGACCTCGTCGGCCGAGATGTCCTCGCCGGCGTCGCCGTAGGAGTTGCTCACGATCTGGGCCAGGTTGCCGGCCACCACCCCGTTGAGGGCCACGTCCAGCGACTGGTCCAGGCAGTCGGACCCGCCCACGAACAGGATGTGGGCACCCGGCGCCATGGCGTGGACCGCCTCGACGTCGAGGGTCTCCTCACCCCACCAGCCGTTGGCCCCGCACTCGTCGTCACCCTCGAGCGCCTTGGTGGGCTTGTAGATCAGCTGGCTGAACTGGCTCTTGGTCAGCGGGTGGGCGGGGTCGTTGCGGGTGGCGTAGGTGGAGGCGTCCTTGTAGATGCTGGGCGAGGCGTAGGCATCGACGATGGCCACCGTCGTGCTGCGCCCATCGAGGCCCTGGGAGACCAGCGTGTCGACGCCGTAGGCCTGGCGCAGCTGGGGCGGGGTGTAGCCGCACGGGGCGTAGTCCAGGTGCGGTCCGGTGGGCGTGTAGCCCGGATCCTTGGTGTCGACCTGCTCACCCCAGTAGGCGGAGCATGGCGTGCCGTTGCGGAACCCGTCGGGCTGGGGCACCTTCGACACGCCGGGCACCGACTGGCTCGCCGGGGTGACGGCCTGGGGGCTGGCGCCCGAGGAGTTGCCGGCGCCGGAGCCGCTGCCGGACGAGGGGTCGGCGGCGATGTGATCGGGCTTGAGCAGGTTGCCCGACTGGTCGGTGCCGACCACGCCGGAGACCAGGGTGCCGATGGAGGTGGGCACCGCCAGCTCGTGGTCGGGCGAACGCAGCGGTTGACTCTGGCCGTGGACCGAGTAGAGCCCCAGGTCGACGCCGAAGGCGTGATCGACCTGGGCGACGGTGCCGGTGGCCGAGACGTAGAGGTTGTTGGCCGGGACCGCCGCCACGGCGAGGTGCTGGCCCATCAACCACGAGCGCACCGAGGCCACCGCGGCATCGGTGGGATCGAACGCGGCCTTGACCTGAGCGGTGGTCAGGTACTGGTGGTACGTGGCACTGCCGGGGGTGGACACGGCCTGCGCGGTGGCGTCCATGACCGCCTGGTTGCGCATGCGCAGGTAGACGCGGAAGCCGATCACCTGCCCGGCCGGCGCGTCGCCCACCTTGGCGGCGGGAGTGGCCCAGCTGGGTCGGGAGCCCGACACCGTGGCCGTGGTCGTGGCGGCTCCGGCGCTGGCGGGGGTGGTGCCGAGCGCGAGGGTCCCCGCGCACAACGCCACCGTGGCCAGCACCGATATGGCAGATTTCCGCAGAACCATTCTGAACCTCACGTTTCGATACGGTCGATGGCTGGAACGAATGCGCCGCAAGCTAGCGCAGTCTCGACGGGGCCGCGTCCACCCGCGGTCACCTCGGCGTCAGGTGCCCGTGAGCGGCCAGGTCACCGGCAGGCGGACCAGTCCCCGCAGGCTGAGGCTGTCGCCGCGGTCGGGCTGCCAGCCGTCGACCAGGCGCAACCCGGGGAGCCGTCGGGTCAGCACCTCGAGCGAAACCCGCGCCTCCAGGCGAGCCAGGGCCGCCCCCAGGCAGGCGTGGATGCCGTGACCGAAGGCCAGGTGCGGCGCCCGCTCGGCCCGGCCCGGGCAGAACGACCCGGAGTCGGCGAACACGGTGTCGTCCCGGTTGGCCGAGCCGTAGAGCAGGGCCAACACCGTGCCGGTCCCCACCCGGGTCCCACCCACGGAGGTGTCGCGGGTGGCCAGCCGGTAGAAGACCTGCGCCGGAGCATCGATCCGCAACGCCTCCTCGACCACATCGGCCAGGTCGACCGGCTGGCCAGGCTGGTCGTCGACCCGCGTTTCGGCGGCGACGAGCAGGCGCCACAGCGCTTCGGTGATGAGGCTGGTGGTGGTCACGTTCCCGGCCACCAGCAAGGTCTGGAGCACGGCCACCAGCTCGGCGTCGGAGCGCCAGCCGTCGCCGTCCACCCCCACCGCGGCCAGCCGCGACACCAGGGAGGCCTCGTCACCGACTCGAGTCCGGGCCAGTCGGACCTGATCGGTGAACCATCGGGTCATCTCGGTGGTGGCGGCCATGGCGGCCACCTGCTCGGCGCCCCCGATGCGCCGGCCGATGGGGGCCACGTACGCGTCGGACCAGGCCTGGAGCTGGCCGACCTCGGCGCCCTCGGCCCCCAGCAGGGCGGCCATGACCTGGAGGGGCAGGGGTCGGGCGAAGGCCGCGACCAACTCGGCCGAGCCTCGCTCGCCTGGCCGGGCCGCGACCGCACCGCCGATGATCTCATCGACCAGCGCCTCGGCTCGGGCCAGCACCGCGGGCTCGAGAGCGGCCACCCGGCGCGGCGTGAAGGCGGTGGCCACCAGCTTGCGCACCCGGGTGTGGTCGGGCGGATCGGCGGCCAGCAGGGGGTCGTCGGCCAGGGGTGGCGAACCACCCACCTCCGCCAGCACCGCGTCCATCTCGGGGCTGGGCTCGAAGCCGAGCAGGCGGACCCGACCGGCCCGCAACGCCTCGCCGATGTCGGAGGAGAAGGTCTCGGGGTCGTGGAGCACGGCCACGATGTCGGCGTGTCGGCTGACCCAGGTCACCCCCAGGTCGGGGTCGGCCACGGCTGGACCGGCGGCCCGCAACGCCTGGTAGCGCGGGTAGGGATCGGCCAGCCGGGCCGGCGAGAACGGGTCGTCGAGCGGCCCGACGGGCAAGCCCGGATCGTTCAAGCCCAGGGCGGGCGGACGGTCTCGAAGGGCCCGGCCAGCGCCGGGGCCGTCCCCCAACGCCGCCAGGCGGCATCGAGCACCGCCTCCACCGCCGGCGCCACCGCTTCGGGGTCCTCGTCCAGGTAGCACAGGGTCACGGTCAGGCCGGCGGCGTCGAAGCGATCGCCACGGCGCCCGCTGGGATCGAAGCGCCAGGCGCCCGCCACCCCGTCCACCGCCACCAGCTCGGCCAGGTGATCCGACCGCTCCGACTCGGTCGTCGGCGCGGCCGGTTCGACCACCAGGTAGGCGCCGCGGGTCGGGCGGAAGGGGATGGCCGGCGGAGTGACCTTCACCCGGGCGGCGGCGGCCACCTCGGCCACGTCGTAGTTGGCCAACATGACCGCGGGCAACCGGATGGGGTACCGGTCGAGGCTGGCCAGCTCACCGCCGAGGGCCAAGAAGTCGTCCAGGGCCTGATCGACGGGTTCGGCGAACACGTAGTGGGTCACGTGGTGCACCGGCTCGAAGCGCGCCGCGTCGGGCGAGTCCGACGTCCGCGCCGCTCGGCGCGCTCGACAGGCCGGCGTGGACACCCAACGCAGGCCGTGGACCAGCGCCGGGTTTCGGTACTGCTCGGGCAGGTGGTCGAGCAGATGCCAGGCCAGGTAGTCGGCGTCGGCCTGCGGCCCGTCGGGCGAGGCCTGGGCCAGGGAGAACACACCGGCCCGGGCCCGGTTGGGCCGACCCAGGATCGTGCCCCTCGACTCGCTCTTCTCGCTCGACTCGATCACTGGAGCTCCTCGGCGGTCAGGCCGCCCCAAGCGGTGACGGGGCCAGCCACCTCGATCATCTCATCCAGCTGGGTCCGGTCGGTGGCCAAAGACGCCACCGAGGAGCGGGGCGAGGCCAGCTGCGCGGCCAGGCGGTTCTGGTGCTCGTCTGCAGCGAGCCGGGCACCGTCGGGATCCCACAGCTCGAGCGCCACGGGCACGCGAAGGCGGTCGGCCACCTCGAAGAGCAGGGCGTGGACCTCGGCGGTAGACGGGTCGAGCGGGCCGTCGGCCACGACCAACGGACGGCGACGACCGGGGCGGGGTCCGGCCACGATGGCACAGGCCAGGGCCAGCCCTACCGGCTGACGACGGGCCGGCACCCGGGCCCCGCCCAGGGACGTGGTGGCGAAGGTGCGAGCCACCCAGTAGCCGGCCCGACCGGGCGCGGCGGCCACGAACCCGCCACCGGCCAGAGCCTCGGCATAGTGCTGGGTCACCTTGGTCGGAGCCAGCGGCGCGGTGGTGCGGGTCCATCCGCGTTGGGTGACCTCGGCCAGCCCGGCCCGCAGGGGCGGCATCTCCAGGCGGCCGTCGGACCGCCGCCAGGCCTCGGCCAGCGGAGCCAGCCAGGCGGGGGGCACCGACTGGGTCTCGGTGGTGGCCGCGAACCGCTCCTCGTCCGGCGCCAACCGCGGCAGCTCGTCGACATCGATGCCGCACAGGAGCACGAGGTCGCCGTCGTCCGCGCCCCCGATGTGCAGGTCGTCGCGCTGGAGGCCGACGGTGGCCCAATGATGGCGACTTCGCCAGTCGAAGACGCCTTTGGCCCCCCAGGTGTTCAGCACCCCCAGATCGGCCGCCGCGGCGAGTGCTTGCAGGCCGGGGACCGCCCCGGCGGTCACGACGCCGGGACCGACCAGGAGCAAGGGCCGCTCGGCCTGGTGGATCTGACGAAGGCTTCCCGACGGCACCTCCGACCAGGTGGACGAAGGCGGCGGCCCGCCCGGGTCGAGCGGAGGCAGAGGCGTGGCCGGGTCCAGGTCGACCGCGATGTCGAGCACGCCCTGGGGATGCCGCCCGGGCGAGGCCACCTGGGCGGCGGCCCAACCGCGGAGGGCGTCGAACACCCCCGGTGCGTCCTCGGGCTGGGTCAGCCCCATGACCTGGCCAGACGCCGCGTCCGTCGGCCCGAGACGCAGCCGGCCGTCCGGTGTGGCCACCACCGCGGCCCGGCCGTGGTGCCAGGCGTGCGCCTCGGCCAACGCCGGCGCCACCCGCGGGTCGGCCGCGATCACCGCTATGCCAGCCAGGGAGGGCAACTGGCTCCCATACACCGCCTCGATGCCGGCCTGCTCCAGCAGATGGGCGGCGCCCGCGGACTCGTTCATCCCCCAGCCGTGGCCCGGGCCACCAGATCGGCGCTCAAGACCTTGCCCACCTGGTTGCGCGGCAGCTCGGCGATGGTCACGAACCGCACGGGCACCTTGTAGGGCGCCAGATGGGTGCGACACAAGGCTTCCAGTGCGACCGGGTCGACCGCCGCGCCCGACGCCACCACGAAGGCCCACGGGACCTGACCCAGGCGGTCGTCGGGCACCCCGACCACGGCCGCGTCCGCCGCCTCGGGGGACAGCCGGATCACCTCGGCCACCTCGTCGGGCGACACCTTCAATCCCCCGCGGTTGATCATGTCGGACAGGCGGCCCTCGATCCACACGAAGCCCTCGGCGTCCACCCGACCCACGTCGCCGGTGCGGAACCAGCCGTCGGCGCTGAGCCGGTCGCCCAGGTCGGCGCCGTCGGCGTAGCCCGCGCTCAACGCCGGGGTGCGGACCCAGAGCTCACCCGCATCGTCGACCTCGACATCGCGGCCCTCGCCGTCCACCGCCCGAACGGTGACGCCTTCGTGGGGGCGCCCCACCGAGCCGAGCTTGGCCTCGCCCCATTCACGCGAGTCGGCCGCGTTCCAGCCCACGATCTCGCCCCCGATCTCGGTCTGGCCGTAGCCGTTGAGCACCGAGATGGAGAACTGGTCCCGGAAGCGTCGGGCCTGGATGGGTGACAGCGGCGCGGTGATGCTGCGCACGTAGCGCAGGGGGGCCAGGTCGACGATGTCGGGATCGTCGCACAACATGGTCATGGCCGCCGGGGGCAGGACGGTCGAGCGCAGCTCGAAGCGCGTCACCGCGGCGGCGAACGCGCTGGGGGTGAACGGGTCCAGCAGGATGACCGCCGCGCCCACCCGCATGGCGAAGAGCACGTTGTAGATGCCGGCCCACAGCGACAGCGACACCGGCACCAAGTTGGGCATGGGTGGACGACGCGGCTGGTCGCGGGCCGGCTTCGACCCGCCCGATCCCGAGCCGGCCCCGCGCAGCGAGCCGATCACCCCATCGAGCAGCTCGCGCACCCCCGAGTGGCGCAACAGCACGGCCTTGGGCCGACCGGTGGTGCCCGAGGTGAACTGGATGAGGGCGATGTCGGGGTCGTGACGAGCGGGCTCGGCGTCTGGCGCCGGGTCCACACGGCGCAGTCCCTGGGCGTCGAGCAGCGCCGAGGGCCTCACGTCGCCCAGCACCCGGTCGATCTCGGTGGGTGTGAGCCGGGGGTTCAACGGCAGGTACACGCCACCCACCCGCCACACCCCGAACAGCGCGCTGATCAACTCGGGACCGGTGGCCAAGCGCACCCCGACCACCTGCCCGGGTTCGACCCCCAGGGCTCGCAGCTCCTCAGCCACCGTCGTGGCTCGATCGCGCACCTGCGCCCGCGTCCACTGCTCGTCCCCGGCCGCGACCAGCATCTGGTCCGGCGGTGCGTCGTCGGTGAAGAGCAGGTCGGCCAGGTTCACAGGGACGACGCTCATAGAGCCCACGCGGATGGTGGGGAGCTCATGGGCGCGGGCTCATGATTTGGGTGGCAGCTCGAGCCAATGCGGTTCGCGCTTCTCGGCGAAGGCGGCCGGCCCTTCGGCCTGGTCGGGGTGGCCCCACATGGACGTCAGCTCGTCCGCCCCGGCCTTGCAGGCATCGGTGAGGCCCATCTCGAAGGCGCCCCACAGGGCCCGCTTGGTGGCGGCCATGGCCGCCGGTGAGTTGCGGGCGATGGTCTCGGCCAGCTGTTGGGCCACCTGGCGCAGCTGGTCGGGCGGGTCCACGATCTGGCTGATCATGCCCAGCTCGTAGGCCCGGTCGGCCGACATCCGCTCGTAGCGCCCGACGAAGGCCATGCGCATCACCGCTTCGGCCGGCATCTTGCGGATCAGCCCGATGGCCTCCAACGAGACCACCTGACCGACCGACACGTGGGGGTCGAAGAACTGGGCGTCGGAGGCGGCGATGACGATGTCGGCATCGGCCACCCAGTGGAACCCGCCCCCGGCGCAGATCCCGTTGACCGCGGTGATCACCGGCTTCCACACCTGCTGGTGCCAGGACGTGAAGTGCAGGTCGAAGTCCTCCACCGACTTGCGGTAGCGCTCCATGCCCACGCCGTCGGAGGCGATCTCGGTGACGTCGACGCCGGTCTGAAAGGCCCGGCCCTCACCGGTGTGGACGATCACGCGCACCTCGGGGTCGTCGTCGAGCACCCGCCAGGCCACTCCGAACTCCTCGCGCATGGCCGCGCTCATGGCGTTGAGCTGATCGGGCCGGTTGTTGATCAGCCACCCCACCGGCCCCCGCCGCTCCACGATCAGGCAGTCGAAGCTCGGATAGGTCATCGGGTTCCTTCCGGGAGGTCCAGCCAGGCGGCGGGACGGCGCTCGGCGAAGGCGGACGGGCCCTCGGTCTGGTCGGGATGGCCCCAGACGGCCATCATCTCGGCCGCCCCGGCCCGGCAGGCGTCGCTCAGGCCGGCCTCGAACGCCCCCCACAGGGCGGCCTTGGTGGCAGCCATGGCTGCCGGCGAGTTGCGGGCGATGAGCTCGGCCAGCTCCTTGGCCCGGGGCCGCAGATCCTCGGGCGTGGCCACCACCTCGCTGAGGATGCCGAGCTGACGGGCCCGCTCGGCGGTCACACGCTCGTGGCGCCCGACCAGGGCCAGGCGCATGATGGTCTCCGACGGCGAGCGGCGGACCAGGCCGATGGTCTCGAAGGCGCTGACCTGCCCGATGGACACGTGGGGGTCCACGAAGGTGGCGGTGGGCGAGGCCATGACGATGTCGGCGTCGGCCACGAAGTGCAGGCCACCCCCGGCGCACACCCCGTTGACCGCGGCGATGACCGGCTTGCGCACCTGGTTGTGCCAGGCGGTGAGGCGCAGCTCGGCGTCGCGGGTCCGGCGGGACTGCTCGCGCAGGGCGTCGCGGTCGCGGGCCAGCTGGGCCACGTCCAGACCGGTCTGGAAGGCCGCACCCTGGCCGGTGTTGACGATGACCCGGACCCCGGGGTCGGCGTCGAGCTCGCCCCACGCCGTCTCCAGCTCGGCCAGCATGCGGGCGTCCATGGCGTTGCCCACGTCGGGTCGGTCGAAGATCAGCCAACCCACCGCGCCGTCGCGCTCCACGATGAGGGTCTCGTAGGTGGCGGCCACCGTCAGCTCCGCGGGATGTCGCGCCACGGCGCGCCGTGCCAGGGATCGGGCTCGCGGGGCAGACCCAGCACCCGCTCGGCCACGATGTTCTTGTTGACCTCGGTGGTGCCGCCCTCGATGGTGTTGGCCCGGCTGCGCAGCATGCCCTTGACCTCGTAGGGCAGCCCGGCGCCGTACACCTCGGGGCCCGAGCCCCTGCCATCCGGTTCGGCCGCGTCGCCGCGCTCCCAGGCCAGGGCGTCAGGACCCAACAGGTCGGTGGCCAGCAGCTGGATGCGTTGGTTGAGCCCGCCCTGGTGGACCTTGCCCACCGAGCTCTCCGGACCGGGGCTGCGTCCGGCGGCCAGGCCGCCCCGGATGCGCTGGTTGGTCCAGGCCCGGATCCGCTCCTCGCTGACCACGCCCATGACGGCCTGGCGCACCCGGGGATCGTCCCAGCCGCTGCCGGGCTGGCGGGCGGCACGCTGGCGCGCCAGCTCGATGAGTCGATCGGCACCCGAGCCGCCGATGCGATCCACGCCGCCCGGAGCCCGAGCCCGACACCATCTGGCGTTCGCCGGACAGGGTGGCGTTGGCCACCCGCCAGCCGTCCCCGACCGGCCCGACCCGCTGGTCGTCGGGCACGCGGGCACCGTCGAGGAACACCTCGTTGAAGTCGATCTCGCCGGTCAGGTGGCGCAGGGGCCGGACCTCGACGCCCGGCTGGTGCAGGTCGACCAGGAAGTAGGTGATCCCGTCGCGCTTGGCCGCGTCGGGATCGGTGCGGGCCAGCACGACGCCGTAGTCCGACACGTGGGCCCAGGTGGTCCACACCTTCTGGCCGTCGAGCACCCAGGTGTCGCCGTCGCGCTCGGCCCGGGTGGCCAACGAGGCCAGGTCGGAGCCGGCCCCGGGCTCGCTGAACAGCTGGCACCAGCGCTCGGTCGTTGTCGCACGATGCGGGGCAGGAAGCGCAGGCGCTGCGTCCTCGGTGCCGTGGGCGAACAGGGCCGGCGCGGCCAGGTTGAGCCCCAGGGGGTTGAGCCGGCCCAGGTTGTAGGGCGCCAGCACGGTCTCGGCCACCCGGGCCTGGGCCGGGGTCAGGTCCAGCCCGCCGTAGGCCACCGGCCAGGTGGGCGCCACCAGCCCCGACGCGGCGAAGGTCGGGTACCAGGCCTCGTAGTCGGTCCGGCTGCGGACCCGGCGCAGCGCGCCAGGACCGTCGGCCGCGGCCGCCCGCCAGGCCGCTGGCACCTGGCCGTCGACCCAGCCGGCCACCACGGCCTCGATCTCCTCGGGGGAGGACGCGGCGTCGAGCGCCAGGCGCGTCCCGTCCAACGTCCGGGTCGGAGGACCGGCGTGGTCATCGTCCGCCGAACTCGGGCGGGCGCTTCTCGCTGAACGCGGCCAGGCCTTCGCGGAAGTCGTGGCTCCGCGACGACAGCTCGAGGGCCATGGCCTCGTTCTGCAGCTGCGCCTCGAGGGTGGCCTCGGTCCCGGCGTCGAGCAGCCACTTGGTCAGGCCCAGCGCCACCGTCGGCCCCGATGCCAGCTGACCCGCCAGCTGGTCCACCGCCGCGTCCAGGTCGGCCTCGGGAACGGTGGCGTGCACCAGGCCCCAGTCGGCGGCCTCGGTCCCGGTCAGGGGCTGGCCCAACAGGAGCAGTTGGCGGGCCCGCACCGCGCCCACCAGTCGGGGCAGCAACCAGGTGGCGCCGCTGTCAGGGGTGAAGCCGCGCTCGATGAACGGCTCCCACAGGCGGGCATCGTGGGCGGCGATGGTGAAGTCCGAGGCCAGGGCCAGCTGGAAGCCGATGCCGGCCGCCCAGCCCTGCACCCGACAGATGACGGGGACCTGCACCGTGATCAGCAACGGGATGAGCCGGTGGGCGGTGGAGGGCACTCGACGCTGGATGCTGCCCACCCGGGGTCGCTCGGTGGTGCCCTCAGGTCCTGATCGGTTGCGGGCCACGATGTCGGCCCCACCGCAGAAGTGGTCACCGACGCCGGCCAGCACCACGGCTCGCACGGCCTCGTCGCGGTCGGCTCGATCCAGGGCGTCGATCAGCCCCAGCATCATGGCGTCGTCCAGGGCGTTGCGACGCTCGGGGCGGTCCAGGGTCAGCCGCAGGACGGCACCGTCGAGCGCCACCCGCACCCCGTCGACCGACGCGTAGTCGCTCATCGGGGGGGAGATCCCGCGGTCAGGCTTCGCGAGCCGGTGCGGAAGCCTTCGGCGATGGCGTCGAGGGCCTGTTGCAGGTCGGTGGCTCCGCCGGGTGGATCGGGCAGGCGCACCGGCCCGTGCTCGCGGCTGGGCAGCAGGATGGTGGCGTGACCCGGCGTGGTCTGCTCGCCCCGCTGGTTGACGGCGGTGAGATCGAGGTCGACCGCCGGGCGGTCGCCGTCGGCCAGATAGGTGCGGGCCACCGTGCCCGACACCCACTGCGTGTCGCCGACGTAGTTGAACTTGCGGAACTCGCAGTCGAGCTTGTGGAGCCAGGCGTCGTCGCCCATCCAGTCGGTGCACAGGTGGATCAGCCACGTCTCGCGCATGCGGCCGTAGTCGAAGGTGGTGGGATTGCCCGAGCGGCGGGCGAAGTCCGGGTCCCAGTGCACGCGCTGCATCACGTCGGGGATGTTGAGCTCGTCGCGGTGGAAGAACCGAGGGATGCGTCGGCGGTTCTGGGCGCCCAGACGCAACGGCTCGACCCCGTAGAGGCCCATGCCCATGCCGGTGTGCCAGCAGATGATGTCGGTGATGGTGAGCGGACCCTTCACCAGCGGGCCGACCGGATCGCCGACCGACACGTCCTCGAACCAGCGGGGCTCGGCTCCCCGGGGCGCCTCGGCGGCGTACTGGGCTTCGATCTCGTCGATCTGTTCGTCGCGTGTAGGGCGCCAGCTCGACCGGTGTGCGTTCGGGCTTGTCCTCGGCCCGCTTCCCGGACGACTTCCCGGCCCGCTCGCGGGCCTTGGCTCGTTCGGTGCGGATCATGAGCTTGTACTGGGCCGACAACAGGGCGCCCTGGTCGTCGCGGAAGACCTGGCCGGTCCACTCGTGCACGGCCCGCTCGGCGAACTCGCTGGGTTTGTCCAGCACGCCGACCAGGGCGTTGCGCCGCCATACCCGGCGCCCCGGACGCAGGGGCGCCCACCACTCGCGGGCACTGGCGGAGTAGAAGGCGTGCACGCCGCGCAGCGGGTCGCCCTTCATCAGGTCCCGCTGGTCGGCCGGCACCTCGGTGACCTCGTCCTCGCCGATGAGGGTGTCGCCCCCGACCAGCGCGGGCGAGGCGATCGGGCCCTCCCAACGAGTGGTGGTGCCGTAGGTCGGATCGCACCACAGCGGGTTGTCGTCGCCATAGGCATGGGCCACGTTGCGGAAGACGTCCAGGTTCGGCTCGAAGTAGTGCGGGGCCATGGGGTGGGGTTCGGGGATGCCCACCCGGGCCCGCAACCGCTCGATGGCGACGTCGGTGATGCCGGGCTCGGGCCGGTGCCCCTGGTCGCTCACGGTCGGGCCGGTGGACAGAAGGCCGCCTCGATGATCCCGTGCAGATCGTCGAGCGGGAGGCCACGGTCCGAGGCCGGGCGATCCGAGATCACCTCGGGGTCCTGGGACTGGAAGGCGGCGATGAGCCCACTGAACAGGCGGGCCAGGGCCTGGGGATCGCCCTGGCGGAACCGACCGGCAGCCTGGCCCCGGACGAAGAGGCCGGCCTGCAGGTCCATGGCCTCGCGGAAGTTGCCGGCCACGGCTCGCTCCAGCCCGGTCTCGGCCACGGCCGGCAACGAACGCGGGGACGATCGCAGGATCAGGCGTCCGAAGTGGCGGTGCTGACGGAAGAAGCCGACCTCGAAGTCGATGAGGCGGTGCAGCTGGTCGGTCGGGTCGTCGTCGGCGGCCACCACCTGGCGCAGCGCCGGCATGTACTCGTCGCCGCGGCGCACGAACACGCTGACGTAGAGGTCTTCCTTGTTCTCGAAGAACGAGTAGACCGACCCGACCGAGAACTCGGCCAGCTCGGCCACCTCCTTGAGGGTGGTCTCGTGAAAGCCCTTGCGCCCGAAGACCTCCTCGGCCGCATCGAGCAGTTGCGAGCGGCTCAGGTCCTGGTGCTGGGATCGACGCTGCTCGCGGCGGCTCGACTCCGTGGTCTTTGTCCTGGCCATTCGATCGACTCTAGCCGGATTCGACCCAATGAACCGGCGTTCATTCCTCCGAAGCCCGGTGATCGAGGCGTCTGCCCTAGTTCGGCGAATCGAGTGCCCACTGGAGGCCGCCGGCCACGTGGGCCAGGTAGGCGTTGGACTCCCACGCCGTCGGGAAGTGTCCCAGCGCGGTGGTGAACACCCGACCCACTCCCTCGGTCCGACACCAGCTGAGGGGGAAGCCGAACTCGGGAACGGTGACCTGGCGGTCGCCGAAGTCGAGCCGCTCGGGCGGCACGCGGATCAGCACCCGGGCGTCGGGGTGCAGGTCACGAAAGGTGTAGAGCTCGTCGGTCCAGCGCCAGTCTGCTTCGAGGTGGGCGGTGGCCGGATGGTCGTGGTCGACCACTTCCATGGGCAGCTCGCCGGTCAGCGGATGACCGTCGAAGCGGGCACCGATCAGGGGGCCGTACTCGGGCCACTCCAGGCAGGCGTCGAGCCCCGAGTGCACCACGGCCAGCGCCGTCGTCCCGGCTCGGATGCCGCCGAGCAGGGCGGCGCGCTGCTCGGTGCTCCACGGCGTCTCGCCGATGGTGAACAGCACCACGGCCCGGGCCGCCACCTGGTCGGGGGTGAGGTCGCGGACGTCCACCACCAGATGGGCACGCAGGCCCACCACATCGGCGATCTGGCGGAAGGCCAGCCAGGCCTGGGGCAGCACCCTGTGGGCGCCAGCCAGCCCCATGGCCGTGTGGTAGGGCGCGCTCGGCGAGTAGGGCGACACCTGGGTGACGAAGAGCAGGTCGTCTCGAGCCACCCGCCGATGCTACGAGCCCCACGCGGCCCACGAACGCGAGTTGTGCACCCTCAGGATGCACAACTCGCGTTCGTGCCTGGGATTCGGTAGGCGAAGGCCGCCAGGCCGGAGCCGCTGGACCGATGACACCCAGATGCCGAAGGCGCCGCTGCGTTCTGTGCACCTCTACGGTGCACAGAACGCGTTGGCGGGGGGCGGCGAGCCAATCAGGTCGAGCCGATCAGATGGTCAGCTCACGGACCTGGCCACCGGTGACCTCGATGTCGGCGACGGCGTTCCCGTCCCGGTCGAGGATGGCGTAGGGGCCCTCCACCAGGGCCGGGAACACGGCCACCACCACGGCCCGGCGCCCGATACGACGCTCCCAGATGCCGGTGTGGATGGTGAGGGTCCCCCCCGGACGCCGCACGTGCAGCTCCTGGCCGATCCGGTCGGCCTCCACGTGGACGACCAGGGCACCGACGTCGTCGCCGATGTCCACCACCACCGGTCCCCCCGCCGGCGGCGTGCCGGCCTCGTGCTCGTGCTCGTGGGGGTGGGAGTGGGCGTGGTCTCGCACAGCTGTGTCCAGATCGGTCATGGGATCACGCCGCCGGCATCACGGCGAAGCCCGACTTGGGCGTGTCCAGGTACGGGAAGGACGGTCGGTAGGACACGTTGCCGGGAGGGGTCACGCCGTCGGTCACCACGCCCACCGCGCCGTCGGGCGTGAAGGTCGGATCCACCAGCGGGATGGTGGCCCCGGCGATGGCTCGCAGCTCGATGGTGAACACGTCGTCGAACACCCGGCGACCGTTGGGGAACCCAGCCACGTCGCCACCCAGGATTCCCAGGATGCTGGGGTTGGACGTGGTCGGCGGGATGGCCACGTTGAGGCGCAGCATGTCGGCCAGGGTGGCGCCGGTGAAGTTCGGTAGGTGGGGCTGACCACGCCGGCCGGGATGCCCGTGTGCAGGATGGCCTGCAGGTCGGCGCGGGGCTTGTTGTAGGCGGCCAGGTTGGGGAAGACGCCCGGGTACAGCACGGGGATGAGGCCGGCCAGCTCCGGCTGGAGCACGTAGTGGTCGAAGGCCGAGTCGCCGGCCGGGCCCGACCGAGTTCCACAGGTCCTTGTCGCCCATGGCGATGACGGCCTCGTTGATCAGCGGGTTGCCCAGCCGCGACACCTGCACCCACGGCCCCGTGGCCGTGTTGGTGCCGCCGGGGTTGCGCACCAGCGCCATCTGGCGGCTGGCCGAGGCCCACACCCCGATCACCGAGCTCGGCGAGCTGGAGTCGGTGGGGGTGGACCCGTCGACCGTGAGGTCCGAGATCGGCACCTTGATGGCGATCGAGTGCACGTTGTACGACTTGAGCCCGTCGACGCCGGTCGCGCCGCGGCGGAGTGCAGCAGGTGCAGGTTCTGGAAGGGCCGCAGGTCGGCCAGGTCGAACACCGCGCCCAGGTCGACGTAGAACCCGTCGAGCCGCTGGCCGGCGAACACGTGCACCCGGTGGTTGGCGATGGAGTGCACGGCCTGGTTGGCCAGCACGTTGTAGTTCGGCATCGAGCGGGGCCCCACGTTGCAGGGCGGGCACGACAGGTGGGACCCGAGCGTGGTGGTGCCCGACGAGGTGGTGCGGGTCACCGTGTAGAACTGGCGTCGGTTCCACGTGGTGTCCGACAGGCTCTTCACCTGACCGGTGTTGTAGAGGAACGTGTCGGGGTCGTGCAGCGTGGTGGTGAAGCGGAACTCGTAGACCACGTCGGCCACGCCGTCACCGTTGTTGTCCACGTTGATCTTGTAGGACACGTCGTCGCCGAACTCGAAGAAGTTCGGGCCACCGGCCGGATCCTGCAACGGGACGTAGTTGGTGATGAGGGTCACCGTGCTCGGGTCGTCGGGCGACACGAAGGCATAGGTGTCGGTGCTGTCGGCCACGGGATCCTGCGAGATCTCGGGGGCTTCGCGATGTGAGGACATGAGGACTCCTGTTTCCTTTGCCCGCTTCCGGGCGTTGTTTCCGGGCGTTTGCTAGTGGGTGCTTCCGCCGGCGGCGGACACGATTCGGGCCACGAAACCGGGGTCGTGTATCACGACCTCGCTCTCTCCGCTCAGGACCGAAAGCTCGCCGGCCGCGGCGTCTCGGACATGCACCACCAGGGGTCCGACCGAGCTCGAGGTCCACGGTGGCCGGGGCCGCGGCGTCGTCGAACACACTGGAGAGCTCCGGGGCCACCGCGGACACACCGGGGACCGCCACCAGGGCCACCCCCGCCGCCGTCAGACCCGCCGTCCCCAGGAATCCCCGCCTCGACAGATCGGGCATGGGCACCTCCTCCTCCGTGCAGGTGCGATCACCCGCAACCGAAGGGTCCTACGGCGCCACCCTCACCCTTGGATGACGTGTCCCGCCCCCCCCCCACCGCAAGCCCCGCCCGCAAATTGGGCATCTTTGCGGCCGGATACCGGCAACTTCCCCGCCCAGTTTCAGCCGAGGACCGACCAGTCGCGGGTCAGAGCTCGTCGAGGGGTCGGCGATCCGAGGCCAGGGGCTGGCGGCCCAGGCGCAACGGAGCCAGCGGGGCGTCCACCAGCAGCGTGCGCGACGTCTCGACGCCCTCGGCCGCGAGCCACTCGGCCCAAGGACGCAGGGCGCCGCCGGTCCCCCACCCCGCCTCGTAGGAGGGCCACGTCGACCATTCGGGCATGGCCCAGATCGCCAGGCACTCGGACTCGTTCACCATGGCCACGTCGAAGGCGCCCACGCAGGTCAGCCCCAGGCCTTCGGCCGCCGGTCGGGCCATGGTGGCCAGTCGCTCGAGCACCGCCGCCGAGCGTCCCGGTCGGCACCGGAACAGCTCGTGGGCGTACACCTCACCGCGAACGCCGCGGGCGGTCAACGTCTCGATGGGGTCGGTCCAGGGTTCGGGCACCACGATGCGGTCGACCCCGCCGCGGCGCAGGTCGGCGGCCACCGCCCACCACTGGGCCAGCGACGGATCCTGGAGCGAGTCGTGGCCCAGCTCGTGGCTGAAGTTGGCCACCAGGCCGTCCCAGCCGTCGAGCTCCCACAGGTTCACCACCTCGGGCCAGCGACCCGTCGAGCCCACGGTGCCCCACACGCCGAAGCAGAGCTGGTTGCGTTCCTCGAGGGCCACCGGGCACCAGTTGGCCGTCATGTGGTGCATGTAGCGGGCGCGGTTGGGCCCGATGATGTCGATGAACTCGTGGATGTAGACCTTGTCGTTCACACCGGCTCGGCGTTCGACGGCCACTCGGGGCGGTGGTAGCCGTCGAAGCGCAGCTCGC
Organism: uncultured Microthrixaceae bacterium; assembly: GCA_963740985.1. Lineage (GTDB taxonomy): Bacteria > Actinomycetota > Acidimicrobiia > Acidimicrobiales > Acidimicrobilacustridaceae > UBA4742. Next base: position 3,529,044 of record CAVUGJ010000002.1, on the reverse strand, counting down.
CGCCGCGCAGCTCGCGGATGGTCAGGAAGTCGCCCTTGTAGCCCTTGCGATCCCACGGGCCGAACTGGATGTAGCAACCCGGGCCGCCGTTGGTGGCCGGCATCCAACGGATGCGCTCCATGCCCTCCTTCACCCACTTGGGATGCGGGATGGCGGCGTTGGCGATGCCGTGGATGGCCACCCGGGCGGTGTCGTAGGCCAGAGCCACCACCACGTTGCGGGTGCTGCGCCCGAAGCGCTTCTCGAAGCGCTCGACCATGGCGTTGTAGTTGGGGTTGGCGCCGTCCTCGCCCAGCTGGTCGACTCCGTGCCAGCCCTCCAGCCCCTCGGCCCAGGCGTTGCTGTTCGAATAGAACATGAAGGCCGTGCCCATCACCCGGGGCGGATCCCACTCGAGGGCCTTGAAGGCCTTGGCGAAGTGGAACGTGGCGTAGCCGTAGCCTCCGTAGTAGAGGCCCTGGGTGCCCAGGTCGCGCATGGTGGCCAGGTCGGACTGGAGCCCCACCGGGTTGGGCTCCAGCTTCACCTCGCGGGTGATGGTCAGTCCGAGGGAGATGGCGGTGTCACGGAAGTAGTCGGCGTAGTCCTTGCCCGACGAGCCGGCCTCCCAGAACAGGCCCACCCGCTCGAGGCCCTGAGCCTTGAGCCACTGGGCGCACATCGTGCCCTCGGTGGGGATGTCACCGTTGGCCACGGTGAAGCAGTACTCCGAGGCGAAGCGGTGGGCGCCGGTCCAACCGATGCAGGCCACACCCAGCTCGTTGGCCGTGTCCTGGAGCACCAACGAGTTGTCCGAGATCATCGGGCCGAGCACCACCACGCAACCCTGGTCGACCAGCCAGCGGTAGCCGTCGATGACCTTCCGGTAGTTCTCCCGGGGCAGGCCGCGGGCATCGGCGATGACCAGTTGCACCGGGCTGCGACCCCAGATCCCCTCGTTGAGCGCGTCCTCGATGGCCAGGATGGTGGGATCGATCCAATCGGCCAGCAACTGGTTGAGATCCATGTCGATGAGGATCCCGATCTTGACCGGCTCGAAGGGATCGCCCTGGGTCTGGAGGCCGTGGGTGGGCGGATAGATGGTGATGCCCTGCACGGCCTTGTCCTTGGCCGCGCCGCCGCCGTGGTACCAGCTGCTGCCCCGCTCACCGCCCTCGCCTTCGAGGAAGCTCTGGGTGCCGTGGGTGACCGAGGAGACGGCTCGATCAGCCTCGGCGATGCCCAGATCCACCGGCTCGGGATACATCCGCTCCGCGTACTGGTGCTGGTCTTCCTCAGCCACGTGGTGTTCCCCCTAAGCCGTGTTCAAGTTTCCGAACTATAGTTCATTCGGTCACGCACCAGCCCAGGGGGACCACCATGGACGCAGCCGACCTCATCCTCGTGAGCGTGGACGACCACCTGGTCGAGCCTCCCGATCTGTTCGAGGGCCACATCCCGGCGGCCTACCGCGATCAGGCCCCGAAGGTGGTGCACACGCCCAAGGGCGACGACGTGTGGACCTTCAACGGCGCCACCATCCCCAACATCGGGCTCAACGCGGTGGCCGGTCGACCCCGCGAGGAGTACGGCATCGAGCCCACCTCGTTCGAGGAGATGCGCCCCGGCTGCTTCGACATCCACGAGCGGATCAAGGACATGAACGCCGGCGGGGTCCTGGGCTCGATGTGCTTCCCGTCGTTCCCCGGCTTCAGCGGCCGGCTGTTCGCCGCGGCCGACGACAAGGACCTGGCCCTGGCCGTGCTCCAGGCCTACAACGACTGGCACGTGGACGAGTGGTGCGCCACCTACCCCGGCCGGTTCATCCCCATGGGCCTGCCGGTGTTGTGGGACGCCGAGCTGTCCGCGGCCGAGGTGCGTCGCCTGTCGGCCAAGGGCGTGCACTCATTGACCTTCACCGAGAACCCGAACACGCTGGGCTACCCGAGCTTCCACGATGCCTACTGGGACCCACTGTGGCGAGCGCTGTGCGACACCGACACGGTGCTGTCGGTGCACCTGGGCTCGTCGGGCCAGTTGGCCGTGACCGCGCCCGACGCGCCCATCGACGTGATGATCACGCTCCAGCCCATGAACATCTGCGCCGCGGCCGCCGACCTGTTGTGGTCGCGGGTGATCAAGGACTTCCCCGATCTGCGCATCGCCTTGTCCGAGGGTGGCACCGGCTGGATCCCCTACTTCCTGGATCGGCTCGACCGCACCTACGACATGCACCACCTGTGGACCGGGCAGGACTTCGGCGATCAGAAGCCCAGCGACGTGTTCCGGGAGCACTTCCTGACCTGCTTCATCGCCGATCCCATCGGCATCAAACTGCGCGACGACATCGGCATCGACAACATCGCCTGGGAGTGCGACTACCCCCACTCGGATTCGTCGTGGCCCACCGCGCCCGAGGAGCTGGCCAAGGTGGCCGTGGGGGTGTCCGACGAGGACCTGAACAAGATCAGCCATGAGAACGCGATGCGCTGGTACTCGTTCGACCCGTTCGCGGTACGCACCCGCCAGCAGTCGACCGTGGCCGCCCTGCGGGCCGAGGCCGCGGGCCACGACGTGGCCACCCGGTCGTTCGACCAGGGCCGCTACGAGCGACACCTCGGCGCCGACCTGGGCAAGCTGGCCAAGGCCGCCACCGCCTGAGCGAGGCCGGCCCGCGCCGGGCGGCCGAGCCCGCGGCCGTGCCCGCAAACTGGGCATCTTTGTCCCTCGGAACCCGCACATTCTGACGCCCAGGTTCCGGAGGGGCCGGCCTCAGCCGTCGGTGAACCGGGGCGGACGCTTCTCCACGAAGGCGGCCATGGCCTCGCCCAGATCGGCGGTGGTGGCCGCCAGCAGCTGGGTGCGGTTCTCCAGATCGATGCCGGCCGTGAGGCTGCCCACCTCGAGCTGGCTCCACATGACCTCCTTGGTCATCTGCACCCCGAACGGGCTGTTGGCCAGGATCAGCTCGGCGTGGTCGAGGGCGGCGGCCACCACCTCGCCGTCGGCCACCACCCGGGTGACCAGACCGATGCGCTCGGCCTCGGCCGCGTCCACGAAGCGTCCGGTCAACATCAACTCGTAGGCGCGCGAGGCACCGATCAGCCGGGGCAGCAACCACGACACGCCGATGTCGCACCCCGACAGGCCCACGCGCACGAAGGCCACGTTGAACCGGGCCGACGCCGCCGCCACGCGGATGTCGCTGGCCAGGGCCAGGGCCAGACCTCCGCCCGAGGCGGCGCCGTTGACCGCCGCGATCACCACCGGACGCATCGAGCGCATGCGCGGCACCAGGTTGGCGATCGACTGCTGGGTGGCCAGGCCGGCCTGGGCCCGGCCGAGACCTTGGGCCGCGGGTGGGGTGGCCCCCGCCTTGAGGTCGAGCCCGGCGCAGAACCCGGCGCCGGCGCCGGTCAGCACGATCACCCGACACGACCGGTCCTCGTGCAACGACGCGAACGTCTCGTGCAGCGCCGCGATCATCTCGGCGTCCATGGCGTTGCGGGCCTCGGGCCGGTCGAGGGTCACCACGGCCACGCCGTCATGGGATCGATCCACCGTCAGCACCGTCATGGAATTCGAACCCTAGCCAAGCGGGCCGACCCTAAGGTCTCCGACGTGGGCGCCCCATCGCGTGACGAGGTGCTGGCCGCGATCCTCGAAGGCATCGATGCCGTCCAGTCGATCGCCGCCGGCTACGCCGCCGACCAGTGGCGGCTCCTGACGCCGTGCGACGAGTGGGACGCGGTCGCGCTGGCCGGCCATGTGCTGTGCGTGTCGCGCTGGTACCACGACTGGCTCGACCGGGCCCAGGCCGGTGAGACCTCCAAGCCGTTCGACAGCTCGGAGCTGCCCGAGCAGAACCGTCTGGCCCTGGCCGATCTCGACGCCGATGGCCCAGTCGACGGGCCGACCCGGGTGGCCGCCTTCGCCGAGTCGGCTCGGGCCTATGCCGGGCGCCTGAACGACGCCTGGGACCTGCCCTTCGGCTATCCCCGGGGAACGGTCACCGCCGGCCTGCACGCCGGGATGGTCACGGTGGAGTGGCACGTGCACGCCTGGGATCTGGCCCACGCCGTGGGCCTCGACCATCGACCAGCCCATCCCGAGGTGCTGGTGCAGGCCGCGGCCACCACCCAGGCCTCCCTTCAGGTCGACCGGGGACGGGGCCGGGGCCTGGCTGCGGCGGTGGGTCGATCGGTGGCGGCGCGGCGGGCGCGCCGCGAGGGCGATCCCTGGCTCTTCCTGCTGGGTGTGGCCGGACGTGTCAGCACCGATGAGGACAAGCCGGTGAGGTAGCGGTTCAAGGCCCGATCGACCCCCCGGCGGTCGCCGGTGGCCAACAGGTCGAGCAGCAGACCCCGGATGACGGCCAGCCCGAGTCGCGCCTGGTCGCGGGCCTCAGCTCGGCCGAACCCCATCCGACGGCCGAGGTCGGTGGCCGGCTCCAGCCAGGACTCGACGATGCCGTCGAGGAAGGGAGCCACGGCCGGATCGCCCTGCAGCGCCCGACCGTAGAGCTCGAAGAAGAGTCGCTCCAGGGGCCACAGGGCCGGATCGGCCAGGCCGACCCACAGCCGTCGCACCAGGTCGGCCGGATCCCCCGTCTGGCCGTCGAGCGCACCACCCAGCTCGGCCATGACCTGACGCTGGCGGGCCTCGACGGCCCCGACCAGTTCGAGCAGCAGACCATCCTTGGATCCGAAGTGGTAGATGAGCATGCGGTGGCTCGAGCCGATGGCCTCAGCCAGCCGGCGCAGCGACAGATCGCCCACGCCGTGGTCGACCACATAGTCGAACGTGGCCTCCAACAGGCGCCCACGAGGATCGGAGGGGGCCAGAGCGGGACGAGCCACGAGTTGCGGTTGGGCGGGCATGTACCGTATGGTACATGTACCAGATGGTTCAGAGCAGGAGGACGGCCCATGGCCCGCCAGGACATCGATGTCACCGTCACCACCCCCGCCGACGCGGCCACCGTGTACGGCCTGCTGCGTGACGGAGCCAGCTGGCCCAGCTGGTCGCCCATCGGCTCGTTCGAGCTCGAGCGGCCGGCGGCCGACGAACCCGAGGGGCTGGGCGCAGTGCGCATCTTCCGCACGCCCCGACCGGTCGGTCAGTCCGAGAGCCACGAGCAGATCGTGGAGCTGATCCCCGACCGACGCTTCAGCTACGCGTTGGTCTCGGGACTGCCCATCCGCGACTACCGGGCCGACGTCGACCTGACCCCGACCGACGACGGCGGCACCTCGATCCGCTGGCATTCGACCTTCCGGGGTGGAGCCGTGCCCGGCAGCGGTCCGTTCTTCCGGTTCGTCCTGGGCAAGTTCGTGGCCCAGGTGGCCCAGGGGCTGGCCACCCGGGCCTCCGAGGACGCTCGCGTCAGCTGACGGGTATGGGCCCGGATCAGCCGCGGAGGCGGGCCTTCCACACCTCTTCGGCCGGCCACTGGCGGCCCCAGTCCACGGTGACGAAGTTGTAGGTCGGCGAGTTGTGGGCATCCGGTGGCGGGCGCAACTCAAGCAGGTCCTCGATCTCGAACCCGCTCGACCGCAGTAGGCGGATCATGTCGCCATGGCTGAGGTGGAACTCGACCGTCGGGTCGTCGGGCCACTCGAAGCGGTACATGCCGAACTGCGGTCGCCGGAGGTGCTCGGTCGCCGACTCGCCGTCCAGGTCGGGTACGCACAGCATGACCAGGGTGCTGTTGCCCAGGAAGATGAGCTGCCCACCCGGGCGCAGCAGGCGAGCGGCCTCGGGGATCCAGCGGTAGGGGTCGGCCCAGATGGCGGCGCCGTACTCGCTGATGACCAGATCGAAGGAGGCGTCGGGGAACGGAACCGCCTCGCCCGCGGCCCGGATGAGCGGGAACGACAGCCCGAACTCGGCCTGGCAGTCGGCGGCGATGGCCAGCTGGCTCGGTGTGGGATCGATGGCCACCGGGCGAGCGCCCCGGCGGGCCAGCCAGGCCGACACGTAGGCGGTGCCACACCCCAGCTCGACGGTGTCGAGCCCGGCCACGTCGGGCGGCAGCACCCCGACCTGGGTGTCGGGGATGCCGAACACGCCCCACTGGGGCTCGCGGGCCCAGGCCTCAGGCCCGAAGGCGGCCTGATCGGCGTGGCGCGATTCCCACCAGGCCGTGTTGGCGCCCAGGTAGTCGAGCGGTGTGTCGGACATGGCTCGACCCTAGGTGGGCGAGGGCCAGCGCGGGTCAGCGTTTCTCGTAGGTGATGCCGGACGTCTCGGCGTCCCAGGTGCCCGGGGTGACGCCCTCGTCGCGCAGCTCGCGCTTGAGCACGCGACCCACCGGGCTGCGGGGCAGCTCGTCGCGGAACTCGATGTAGCGGGGCAGCACGAAGTAGGGCAGCTCGTCGATGCACCAGCGGAACAACTCGTCGGGCGCCAGGCTCTCGCCCTCGGCCACGGTGGCGGTGATCTTGAGGTCGTCCTCGGTGAACTGGCTGGCCACCGCGTGCACGGCCACGTCGGCCAGCTTCCCGTGCCCCATCAGGATGCGCTCCACCTCGAAGCTCGAGATGTTCTCGCCCCGGCGACGCAGGTAGTCGGCCTTGCGGTCCACGAAGTAGAGGTAGCCGTCGGCGTCGACCCGACCGATGTCGCCGGTGTGGTACCACCAGTTGCGGCTGGTGGCCACGGTGGCCTCGGGGTTGCCCCAGTAGCCCTCGAACATCACGTGGGGGCGCTTGGGCCGCAACACGATCTCGCCGTCGGTGTCGGCGCCCAGCTGGTGGTCGTCGTCGTCGAAGATGCGCACGTCGAAGTACTCGTCGTTGAGCACCCCGGCCGCGTTCGGGCGGTTGTCGATGCCCGGCGGCTGCCACGACACCAGACTGGCCTCGGTCACGCCGTAGGCCCCGCTGAAGGTGGTCAGCCCGAACCGCTCCTTGATCACCGACTCGACCTCCACCGGCATGGGCGCGGCTCCGAGCAGGCGCAGGCTGGTGTTGGCCTCCGGTGCGCCCGACCGCGGCATCTCGGGACGGTCGACGTCGTGGGCCAACAGATAGGCCATGGTCCCGAGGGTGGAGGTGACGGTGGCGCCCACCCGATTCATCTCGGGCCAGAAGTTCGACACCGAAAACCGGCTGTAGATGGCGGCCCGGCCGCCGAACACCAGCGGGCCGACCACGGCGGTGGAGATGGCGTTGAAGTGGAACAGCGGCAGCGGCGTCCACACCACGTCGTCGGTAGTTCGCTTCCAGCAGATGCCGATCTGGCTGGCCAGGGCGCCGTGGTAGTGGTGGCTGAGCATGCAGCCCTTGGAGGGACCGGTGGTGCCGCCGGTGTAGATGAAGGTGGCCAGATCGCCCGGACGGATGTCGACAGCGGGCGCCACCGGGTCCGCGGCCAGGACCTCGTCCCAGGTGTGGACGGTCTGGCCCGTAGCCGCCTGGCGCACCGCGGCCAGGCCAGCACCGGTCTCTCCGTCGGCGTCCACCTCTGCGTCGGGGACGACCACCACGTGGGCCAGGTCTTCCAACTCGCCCAGCACCCGCGCCGCTCGGTCGGCCAGCGCATCGGCCACCACCAGCACCTTGGCCCCCGAGTCGGCCAGCTGGTGGCGCAGGTAGGAGCCCTTGTAGGCCGTGTTCACGGGGACGGCCACCGCTCCGGCGGTGACCGCTCCCCACCAGGCCAAGGTGGCCTCGGGCGAGTTCTCGATGAGGGTGGCCACGCGGTCACCGGGCACCACGCCGAGCTCGACCAGCGACCGAGCCAGGCTAGCGGCGACGCGCTGGACCTGGGCGGCGGTGAGCGATGTCCCGCACACGTCGAGGTAGGGACCGTCGGGGTCGGCATCGAGGCGACGAGCCATGAGGTCGACGATGGTGTCCTGGGGTTCGGCCTTCCACACCTCGCTGCTCACACCGTCTCCTCGTCGTCGTCGCCACTTCGCTCGAGATCGCCGTGAACCCTAGTTCAGCGCGAAGAACCACCGTTCGAGCGAGGCTTCGGGTTGAATGGGCGCGCCATCGACCGCCGCACTCCCGGGACGGCACGTGCTCACTCCTCAGCCCAGGCAACCGCGGCGGGTCGGCCGCCTGATGTGGCTGGCGGGGCTGGCGGGGCTGGCGGGGCTGGCGGGCGTCGTGGTCCCGGCGACGGCCTCCGTCTCGGCGGCCCCTGTACTGGCGTCGTCGCGGTCGACGGCGTTGCGGGCCACCGGCTACTTCCGCATTGGCAAGCTGGACGGGCACTGGTTCCTCGTGACCCCCACGGGCCAGCCCTTCTACTCGGCCGGCATCGACCACGTGGACCCCGCGCCCGACACCGACCGCACCACCGGCCAGTGCCCCTACTGCCAGGCGATCGCCGGCCGGTACCCCACCACGGCGGCCTGGGCCACGGCCACCGTGGCCCAGCTGCGGGCGTGGGGCTTCAACAGCCTGGGCGCGTTCACCGACGAGACCACGCTGGGCGGGCAGATGCCCTACAGCGTGCAGCTCGGTCTGGCCAGCGGCGACGACTGGTTCGCCCCGTCCTTCGTCGCCCACGCCGACGCGGCGGCGGCCAGCCAGGTGGCGTCCAGGGCAGACGACCCGAACCTCATCGGTTGGTACACCGACAGCGAGTTGGACTGGGGACCCAGCGGCGGCGACCTGCAGACCCAGCTCGCCCACTACCTGACGCTGCCCGAGGGCTCGCCCGGGCGCACCGTGGCCGACCAGTACGTGGGCGATCCCAACGGGTTCGTGTACGCCCTGGCCACCCGGTACTTCCAGGTGACCACCGCCGCCGTGCGGGCCTACGACCCCCACCACCTGATCCTGGGCGTGAAGGCCGAGGGCCAGGAGATCCAGCCGGAGCTGCTGGAGGCCGCTCAGCCCTATGTGGACGTGTTCAGCATCGACGACTACGCGCTGATGCCTGGCTTCGCCCAGATCATCGACGAGGTCTGGCCCCAGTACCTGCCCGTGAGCCCGACGTTCGACGACCTCGAGAAGTACGTGAAGCGCCCGATCATGGTGGCCGAGTACTCGTTCATCGCCCGGACGCCCGAGACGCCCGACACGGTCCCCGGCGTCTATGCCGTCGCCCCCGATCAGCAGTCGCGGGCCGACGCGTACATCCGCTACGTCGCCCCGCTGTACGAGCGCTCGCCCTGGGTGGTGGGCGATGAGTGGTTCGAGTACGTGGACGAGCCTGCGGGCGGTCGCTTCGACGGCGAGGACAACAACTTCGGGCTGGTCGATGTGAACGACGAGCCGTATCCGGCGATGGACGCGGCCGTCTCGCTCATGCACTCCATCGCCCCGGACCACGTGGCGGCTCCCGGACCCTCGTGCGACGCGTGGGGCCGCACGGCCAGCGGGGTGACCTGCACCGCCACCCTGGACGTGGCCTCTTATCCGGTGCAGCTGTCTGGCTCGACGTTGGATCCGGCTGTGGTCGGCATGCGCTACTCGACCCACGTGCTGGCCATCGGCGGACATCCGCCGTACCACTTCGCCCTGGCGCCGGGCTCGGTGTTGCCGACCGGGCTGACCTTCGATCCGAGCGACGGGCGCCTGTACGGCGTGCCCCGCCGGCCCGGGACCTTCGCCTTGGTGGTGACTGGGACCGACTCGTCGAGTCCCAGCCAGTCGGTCACCGCAACGGTCTCGCTGACCGTGGGCGCCCCCTCACCCTGACCCCTTCCGGCGGCCGGAGTCAGGGCTTGTCGAGTTGGCCGAGCACGGCCGCCTCCACGCCCGGGCCGCGCAGGAGCTCGGCAAAGGCCGCGTCCTCGTGCTGGCGGCCTCGGGCCACCGCCTCGCTCCGAGCGTCGATCATCAGGCGCTTGGCCGCCATCAACGCCGGCAGGGACATGGCCGCGATCTCCGCCGCCAGCGCCTGGGTCTCGGCCAGCAGATCATCGGCCGGCACCGCTCGCAGCGCCAGTCCCGCCTCGACCGCTTCGGCCGCGCCGATCCAACGGGACGTGAACAGGGCCAGCGCGGCTCGCTGGTCTCCCATCCGCCGGGGCAGCAGCACGCTGCTGGCCGCCTCGGGGGGCACGCCCATCTCGGCGAAGGGCGCCTTGAGCCGGGCGGTGTCGGCCATCAACACCAGATCGCAGTGCGCCAGCATGGTCAGTCCCAACCCAACGCCGGCGCCGTTGACCGCGGCCAGCACGGGCTTGGGGAAGTTCGCCAGCCCGTCGAGGAACGCGGTGAACCCGTGGTCCGACGACGACACCGGGGCCGCCTCCGACGGCGAGGCGCCCTCGGCCATGCCGGCCACCATGGCGGCCATCTCCACCAGGTCGGTGCCGGCGCAGAAGGAGCGTCCCTCACCGGTCAGCACCAGCGCCCCCACCCCGTCGTCGGTGGCGGCGTCGGCCATGGCCGCGGCCACCGCCGCGTACAGGGCGTGGTTGAAGGCGTTGGCCTGGCCGGGCCGGGTGAAGGTGATGGTGCGCACCCGGTCGGCGTCGGTCACCCGGATGACGCTCATCGCTGGTTCCTCCTGCGGGCCGCGGGACCCCCGCCGAATCGGTGTGGAGATCCCCCCTCGGTGGTGGATTTCTACACCGATTTCGGGAAACGCCGGGGCGGATGGGACGGCCGGATGAACGCCGGTTCAGTCCTGTGTAGCCTGGCTCGCACCCTGGATCGGGATGAGAACGGAGCAGTGATGACCGAAGCTGTGATCGTGGCCGCGGCCCGCACGCCCATCGGGCGAGCCAGGAAGGGGTCGCTGGTGGACGTCGATGCCTTCGCCCTGGCCAAGGTGGTGCTGGGCGAGACCATCGCCCGCTCGGGCATCCCCACCGCCGAGATCGACGATGTGGTGATGGCCGAATCGCTCCAGGGCGGCGGTGTCATCGCCCGCTACGTGGCCCTCGAACTGGGCCTGACCGACGTGCCCGGCCTGGCCAACAACCGTCACTGCGCGGCTGGCCTGGGCGCGGTGCAGATCGCCGCGGGCAGCATCCGGGCCGGCATGGACCAGGTGGTGGTGGCCGGTGGCACCGAGAGCCTGAGCTCGAGCCCGCGTTCGATCAAGTCCATCCCCGCCTCGGCCATGGATCCCCAGCCGTGGATGTCACCCAGCCATCCCGAGCAGGCCAACGCGCCCCAGTGGGACATGTCCATCACCGTGGGCGAGAACACCGCGCGCCTGGCCGGCATCAGCCGTGCCGACGTGGACGCCTGGGCCCTCAAGTCGCACCTGGCCGCGGCCAACTCGGTGGCCTCGGGCTGGTTCAAGGAGGAGATCGTCCCCGTCGAGGTGCCCGACGGCAACGGGGGCACCCGTACCTTCGACACCGACGAGCACCCCCGGGCCGACTCCACCATCGAGAAGCTGTCCGCCCTGCCGGTGCTGCACCCCGAGCTGGAAGGCGCCACCGTCACCGCCGGCAACGCGGCCGGACTCAACGACGGGGCGGCCGCGGTCATGCTCACGTCGGACAGCTACGCCGCGGCCCACGGCCTCACGCCGCTGGCTCGGGTGCGGGGTTGGGCATCGGTGGGCGTCGACCCCGAGCGCACCGGTCTGGCCCCCATCCAGGCCATCCCCAAGGCACTCGGTCGGGCCGGGCTGTCCGTGTCCGACGTCGACCGGTTCGAGATCAACGAAGCGTTCTGCTCGGTGGCGGTGGCCACTACCCGCCAGCTCGGACTCGACCCCGACAAGGTCAACATGAACGGCAGCGGCTGCGGCCTGGGCCACCCCATCGCCTGCACCGGCGCCCGCATGGTGGTGACCATGCTGGGCGAGCTGGCGCGGGCCAACGGCACCTTCGGCGTCATGTCGATGTGCGCCGGCGGGGGCATGGGTTCGGCTCTGGTCATCGAGCGGATCTGACGTGTTGGCCGAGCTCTACTGGGATCCCTTCGACACGCAGATCGACACCGATCCCTACGAGATCTGGCGCCGCCTGCGCGACGAGGCCCCGCTGTATCGCAACGAGCGCTACGACTTCTACGCCCTGAGTCGCTTCGACGACGTGGAGACGGCGCACCGCGAGCCCCGGATGTTCAGCTCGGCCCACGGCACCGTGCTCGAGCTCATGAGCGAGCGTCCGATCGGCGGCGGCCAGATGATCTTCCTGGATCCGCCTGATCACACCCGGCTGCGTTCGCTGGTGTCGCGGGCCTTCACCCCCCGGCGCATGAGCGAGTTGGAGGATCGCATCCGCCAGCTGTGCCGGGACTTCCTGGACGCGGCCGGACCGCAGGGCACCTTCGACTACGTCCAGGACTTCGGCGCCCGCCTGCCGGCTCTGGTCATCGCCTCGCTGCTGGGCGTCCCCATCGAGGACCAGAACGAGGTGCGGGGCTACATCGATCAGGTCTTCCACCTGGAGCCGGGCAAGGGCATGATCAACGACATCAGCTTCGGGGCCATGATCGAGCTCCACCGCTACCTGTCCGCCCTGTTGGCGGAGCGGGCGGCGCATCCCATCGACGACATGTTGACCGACCTGGTGCAGTCCGAGATCACCGATGACGACGGAGTCACGCGGCAGCTCACGCTCGAGGAGAGCGCCAACTTCGCCAATCTGTTGATCAGCGCCGGCACCGAAACGGTGGCTCGGCTGTTGGGCTGGGCGGCGGTGGTGCTCGACGCCAACCCCGCCCAGCGCGCCGAGCTGGCCGCCGATCCCAGTCTCATCCCGAACGCGGTGGAGGAACTGTTGCGCTTCGAGGCTCCGTCGCCGGTGCAGGGCCGGTGGACCACCGACGAGGTGGTGGTGAGCGGCGGGGTCATCCCGGCCCAGTCGAAGGTGCTGCTGTTGACCGGGTCAGCCGGGCGCGACGAGCGCAAGTACCCCGAGGCCGACCGGTTCGACATCCACCGATCGTTCGACCACCACGTGTCGTTCGGCTACGGGATCCACTTTTGCATCGGGGCGGCCCTGGCTCGCCTGGAGGGCAGGATCGCCCTGGAAGAGACGCTGGCCCGCTTCCCCGAGTGGTCCGTGGACCACGACCGGGCCGAGCGGCTGCACACCTCGACGGTGCGGGGCTGGGTCCGGGTTCCCATCACCGTCTGAGGCGGGCGCGGAACCCAGCAGCGGACCTGGTCGCAGTACTGGCGAAAGGCCTGGCCGAAGCGCTCGGCCAGAAAGCGCCTGATCTTCGTCGGCCAGGCCGGCGACACCAGCAGCCACTTGTGGCTCCTGGCCAGCGCCGCCGCGCTGGCCTTCGGCGGGGTGGCAACCGTGGGTTGGCTCTCGGGGAACCGTCGCCGGCCGGAGCCACGCCCGACGAGTCCAGGCCGCGCCGGGCACACTGGTCCGGTGACGGTGTACGTGGACGACTGGCGCCAGCAGGCCACCGTCGGCCCCGTCACCGGGCAGTGGTCGCACCTCACCGCCGACACCGACGATGAGCTGCACACCTTCGCCGAGCGGCTGGGCCTGCGTCGCGAGTGGTTCCAGGACCACCACCGCGACCCGACCCGGCACCACTACGACGTGACCGAACCCACCCGGCTCAGGGCCATCGAGGCCGGCGCCCAGGCGGTGACGTGGCGCCAGGCGGCGCGGGATCGCCGGCTGCGTCGCCAGGCCCTGGCCCAGGCCCAGGCCCAGGCCGCCGGCCTCACCCCCGACCCGCCCCGCCCGGGCTGATCTCACCGCGACGGGCGCGACCCGGGCGGGTGTGATCCGGCGCCGCCGCCTGGTCCAGCCACCCGGCTAGCCGCGCCGCCAGCTGGCTGGCCACGACGGAGGTCTCGTGACCGGACGCGAGCTCCCAGGCCTGCCTGGCTCGAATGTGAGTGGCCGACGGATCGGCCAGGGCCCGGACGCAGGCTTCGGCCAGGTCGTCCGCGCCGTTGGCCACCAGGGCGTGCACGCCGTCGATCACGCCGAGGCCCTCCACCGCGGCCGGCGTGGCCACCACTGGCACCAGGTGGGCGAACGCCTCGAGCACCTTGATGCGCGTGCCCCCGGCCGGCGGCAGCGGCAGCACGACCAGGCTGGCCGCCTCGTAGGCCGCATCGAGGGTGGCCTGGTGTCCGGCCACGTGAACGCCCTCGATCAAGTGGAATCGATCGAACCCACGGGGCGCGGCGCCGACCAGCTCGACCCGCACCGCCCGACCGATGCGGGCCGCCAGCCGAGGTCGGATCCCGTCGACCAGGATCTCGGCCGCCCACCGGTTGGGGGCGTAGGTGAAGTTGCCGACCAGCAACAGCCGCACCTCGTGACCCTCCTCGGCCGAGCCACGACGTCTGGCGTTGATTCGCGCCCCTGGAGGGGACGAAATCGACGCCGGACCACCCGATACCCGCGGCCGGCGACGGGCGTCGCGGCCCACCGTCACGGCGTTGGGCACCACCTCCACCCTGCCAGGAGCATGGCGGCCGACACCGGCCACGTCGTCGGGCGACGCCACCGTCACCAACGTGGCCCGCGGCGCGTACCAGTCGGCCAAGCGGCCCAGGGCGTCGGCCTCGGCGGCCAGGTGCTCGGCCAGATCGGGCTCGCCGCGTTCGCGGGCGGTGGCGGCCAGGCGGTCGTGGGTGGCCACCTCGTCGTCGTCCAGGTCGAGCACCGTCACCACCTCGTCCGCCCGAACGAAGGGTTCGCCCCACGGCGCCATGCGCAGGCGCAGCACGTGCACCAGGTCGAAGCTCTGCGTTCGGTCGCCGTCGTCGAGGTCGGTCAGCTCGGTGACCAGTCGGGCCACCTCGGCGGGGTGCGCCAGCCGAGCGGACCCAGCCAGCGGTTCGAGCGCGGCCAGCCGCGCCCGCGAGCCGTCGTCGGCGAGCCACGACCGGGCCACCGCCTCGTCGTCGACCGGCCGCGGCCGGTACACGATCATCCGCTCGACCTGCGCCTCGACCGACAATTCCCGCCGGGCGCGCTCGGACTCAGCCGCCTGGCCCATGGGCGGTCGCCGGCGGGTCGAGTCCACGTCGACCGACGAGGTCGGCAGCGGCCGGTCGATCACCACCAACGTCACGTCGGTCACCCCGGCCAAGGCGCGCAGGGCGACCGAGGCCCGCATGGCCAGGCCGTTGCCGGTGACGTCGGGGAGCTCGGGGGTGATCAGGAGCGCCCGAGGCCGCGGCGGGCCTGTGGGCGCGATCGACTCGCCGGCGGACCGACGTCTCCGACCTGGCCGCTGACGCGAGAGGTGGTGCAGGCGCAACCGCCAGCGTCCCTCGATGGCGGTGCCGTAGTGACGCCGCAAGCGACCCTCGTCCAGGCTCGATCGGGCTCGCAGCCAGGGGGCGGCGGCGCGGGCCAACTCGGGACGCTCCGCCAGCGCCACGGCCAACCCCAGCCGCACCCGAGCCGCTACCCGGCCGGGCGTCGATGGCGCCGCGGTCGACTCGACCGTCGGGATGTCGATCCACGACCCCCCGCCACCGTCGCCGAACAGGGTCTCGACCGTCGCCTGGTAGTCCTCGACCAGCGACGGCCAGCCGATGCCATCGAGCCGGGCGCTCACCTCCCCCCAGTCGACCGGTCCGCCGCGCCGATCGAAGCGCCACAGCTCGTGGACCATGCGCAGGGGGACCTGGGCCTGGTAGCGGGCCAGGTCGGCCAGGTAGCCGTGCACCAGCGAGATGACCGCAGCGTGGACCGGCGCCGGCACGCCGATGCGATGACCACGCCAGGACCGCACCCGGGCGTCGGCCCACAGATCGCCCGCGTCCAACGCCATCCGCCAGCCCCGCTGGAGCGGCTGGATGTGCAGCTCGATCGAACCGAACCGATCGGGGTGGCGCATCGGGGGCAGGTGGTGGTGGTCGCCCACCCGCTCGCCCGGGTGGTCCGAGGCCACGTAGCCGAGCCCTTGGAGATGCCGGCGGGCGGCACGAGCCGCGCCCGGATCGACCAGCAGGTCGAGGTCGGACATGGCCCGCTCGGCCGGGTCGGGCCAGGTGCCGCCCACCAGGTGGGCCGCGCCCTTGAGGGCCACCACCTCGATGCCCCGCGCGGCGAAGCCATCCACCACCGATTCGAGCTGGTCGAGCAGGTCCTGGGTGCGGGCGGCGTTGCGGCGATGGGCCAGCTCCAGCACCGCGGCCGGATGGTGACGGGGTGCCCCGTGGTCACCCAGCGCCTCGACCAGGGGCTCGGGCACCGGCTCGACCAGGCCCAGGGTGCGGGCCGGTCGCCACAGGGCGGCCATCAGGTCGGCGGGGCCGGCCACCGCCAGCACCGCGTCCCAAACGGGCGCGTCGAGGCTACGCGGGACGGCCGTGGGCGCACCGTCGCCGGCCGCCAGGATGGCGGCCAGCAGAGCCAGGGCCGGCTGGGTCATGTTCCGGCGAGGCGGGCCTGGGCCAGCGCCAGCTTGACCGCGTACTCCTCGTTGCTCGGGTCCCGGGCCAGCGCCAGGCGCAGCTCGTCCGCGGCCCGGGCCGGCTCGCCCAGGTGGAACCAGCACATGGCCAGCGCGTGGTGGGCCAGCTCGGCGAAAAGTCGCTGGTCGTAGGCCAACACCGGATGCACGTCGGTGGCCGCCGGATGGTCGACCAGCTCGCCCACGACGACGACGGCGTCGGCCCAACGCTTGTCGGCCATGGCCACGGTGGCCTGCACCCACCGTGTGAGGGGATCGTCGGGGTGGGTGGCCGCCATGTCCGCCACCAGGTCGGCCACGTCGGCCACGTCGGCCATCCCTTCGGCCTGGCTCCGGTTCAGCCGGAACAGCGCCAGCTCGGCGAACAACGGCAGATCGGCGGTGGCGATCGGACCCCGCGCCCGGGCCGCGGCCACGCCAGTCGACCAGTCCCGCTCGGCCTGATCCGGACGACCGAGACCGGCCTCGACCAGGCCCAGCTGGAACCACAGGTAGGTGCGATCGGGATCGGCCGCGGCCTGCCGGCGCAGCAGGGGTAGGTCCCGTCGATGCTTGGGGGTGAGATCGCCCTCGTAGCCCAGGTGGTCGATGGACGCCGGTGCTCGAACCACCCGGCCACCCTGGTCGATAAGCCGTTGCAGGTCCGGGAGCCAGGTCTCGTGGATCACGCCCCGGAAACGCACGTCGGGACGGTTCCGCGTCAAGCGGTGCTCGAGGAACCGGGTGCTGTGCAGCGAGGGTCGGAAGGCCACGGTGGCGGCCACCACGTCCTCGTCGGACGCGGCCAGCATGGCTCGCAGGTCCCCGTCCTGGCTCAGGCGCTCGTCCGCGTCGATGTAGAGGATCCATCGGCCGCCACAGGCGTCGAGCGCGTGGTTGCGCGCCGCCGCGAAGTCACCGTCCCAGGGGCGCGACAGCAGGCGGGCGCCGTGGTTCCGGGCGATGTCGCGCGTGGCGTCCACCGAACCGGTGTCGACCACCACGATCTCATCGACCGCGTCGGCGATCGACATCAGGCACCCGTCTAGGAACCGCTCCTCATCGCGGGTGATGAGCGCGGCGCTCAGCAGCACTCAGGCGAGCAGGATCAGGCGGGCGGAGTCTGGTTCGAGACGAACGACAGGTTCGACGTCTGCGCCGAAGCCGAGCTGATGCTCAGGCCGGTCATCGAGAACGAGGTCACCACCGGTACGGCGAACGCGCTGGTGATGGCCACCCGCTTGATGAACTGACGCCGATCGGACAGCGTCCCAACCTTCGTGCGCTTCGATCTCGCCCTCGTCGGCCATGATCCGCTTTCCCCTCGTCGCACAGGTGATTGGTGGTCCGGCAAGGATACCGCGGTGTCCCGGCCGCGACCAGGGACGTGGAGGTGGCGCTCAGGCGTCGAGGACCTTGGTCAGCGCCGCCACCGCATCGTCGAGGGGCCCCACCGCCATCTCGTAGCCCTGGACCTGCCCCAGCAGGGCGGCCAGAGTGGCGAACAGCTGCGAGCGTGAGTCGCCACCGGGTCGGACGTGAGTGATGCAGCGGGCCACCAGGTCCACGGTGGGGATCGGTTCGATGATGGTCCCGGCGCCGTGGTTGGCCCGCAGCAGCACGGCGCCGTCGATCGGGACCAGACGGGTGCGGGTCGGGTGTCCGAGCGCGGCCGGATCCAGGCCCACGATGGGGGTGCCGTCGGCCAGCGCGGCACGAGGCGAGGCGGCCAGGGCGGCGGATGCCTCCGGCACCAGCTCGCCGGTCCCGGGCTTGACATGGAACCGTCGGGGCAGGGCCACGGCCAGCCCGTCGCGGGTGACGACCATCTCGTCGCCCTCCACGTCGAATCCGTCCACCAGCAGGCGCAGGGCCAGGGTGGTCTTGCCGGCCCCCTTGTCCCCCACCAGCAGCACCCGGCGGCGCCCGACGGTGACCAGGGCGGCGTGCAGCGACAGCCAACCACCCAGATCGAGATGGTCCATGAGCCGCCCGTAGACGCGCTGGTAGAGCACGAACAGCAGGTCGTCGGCGCGCTCGTACCGGTCGACCAGGTCGCCCTCCTCGAACAGCTCCCACGGGCCGGCGCCGCGCACGGTCCAGTGCAACGTGTCTTTCAGGTCGACGTCGCCCTGGTCGACGGAGTTGGCCACATACGCCAATAGAGCGGCCGTCGGGTCGTCATCGACCTCGATCTCGACCAGGTAGGGCAGCAGCCGGAAGGTCAGGGTGGTGGCTATTGCAGGAGCCCTTCCGCGGCGAAGTTGGCCAGGCAGTCGGCCACGTCGGGGTGAGGGGGGTCGACCCCGAAGAGGGAGGCCAGCTCGTCGGCCATGGCATCGGGCGAGTGCTCGCCGTCGCACAAGGTGAACACCACCGAGGCGGTGGCGTTGAGGTAGTGGACCCGATCCCGGGTGGCGTCGTAGACGATGAGCCCGTCGCGCACCTCGTTGATCTCGAGGTGCGCGAACGTGACCGGTCGCTCGTGGCCGGGCGCGCTCGACCCAGGTGTGGTCGAGCCGGGCACATGGGCCGCGTCGGGTTCGGTCGGGTCGGCCATCGTGCTCCTCGGGCGGATGCCTGGCACTGCCTAGCATGGCAGCCTCCATGGTCGAGCCGTCACCCGAGCCGCGCGTCCCTCGTGTGGCCCACTTCGTGTTCGGCCTCAAGCCCCAGACCGAGCCTTTCCACCTGGTCCACTACCTGGCCATCGAGTCGTGTCGCCGCCAGCTCGAGCCCGACGCGATCTACCTGCACCTCCGGCATCTGCCCTACGGCCTGTGGTGGGACCGGATCCGTCCGCACCTGACGCTGGTGCAGGTGGACGAGGTGCCCGAGGTGACCGCGGCCGGCTACGACACCCCACTGGTGCCGGCGGCGCTGCGCTACGCCCACCACGCCGACTTCGTGCGCCTCGACGCCCTGATCGAACACGGCGGGGTCTACGCCGACATCGACACCCTCTTCCTGGCGCCGTTCCCCGACGAGCTGTTCGACCCGCCATTCGTGATCGGCGACGAAGGGCCCCAGCGCGACGAGTTGACTGGCGCGTGGCGTCCCTCGTTGTGCAACGCGCTGATGTTGGCCGAGCCGGGCGCGGCGTTCGCCCGAGCCTGGCGCGAGCAGATGGCCGCCGAGCTGAACGGCACCTGGAGCAACCACAGCGGCTTCCTGGCCCACACGCTGAGCCGGCAGCACCCCGACCAGGTACGGGTGGAGCCGGCCGCCAGGTTCCTGCCCGTGCCCTCCACCGTCGACGGGCTCCACGACCTGCTGGAGTCCGACTCGCGGCTGGGCGACGGCGCCGGGCTGGCCGGCGCGGTGAGCCTGCACCTGTGGGCGCACCTGTGGTGGGACGTCGGGCGTCTCGACTTCAGTCCGGTGCACGCCGGGCAGATCACGCCCGACTGGGTGCGCTCGGCGCCCACCACCTACGCCCGCCTGGCCCGGCCCTACCTGCCCGATCTGGACCTGTGGTGACGTCCCTGTGGTGAGGTCGCGCCGAGCCGGCCCCGGGCCGACGGGGGTGCGCTTCGTGTCGGTGCCCCCGGGTGACGGCTACGGCGCCGCCGCCCAGGGATACCTCCGGGTGCTCGAGCACCTGGACATCCCCGTGCGCTGGGAGGTGGTCGACTTCCGGAGCCAGAAGCGGGCCGCGGTGCGCCCCGAGCTGAGCCGGTTCACCCACTGGATCGAGCAACCGGTCGACTACGACACCGTGGTGGTGTTCCTGCCGTCGGATCGGATCCCGCACCACCTGCGCGGCGAGCGCCGCCGATTTCGGGTGGCGTTGACCACAGGCGAGACCGACACCATCTCCCAGCAATGGGTGCAGTCGTTGGCCGGGGTGGACCGGGTGGTGGTCCCCTCGGCGTTCAACCGGCGGGTGTTCGCGGGTAGCGGGGTTACCGCGCCCATCTCGGTGGTGGGCCACGTGGGCGACCTGGACCTGGACGTGCCCGCCTTCTCGCACGAGGCGCTGGGCGACCGGTTCGTCTTCTACACGATCGGTTCGTGGACCACGCGCAAGGGCCTGTCCGAGACGGTCCTGGCCTTCGCCGACGCCTTCGCCGGATCCGACGAAGTGGCCCTGGTGATCAAGACCGGCCTGGTCGACCATCAAGCCCTGCTCGAAGTCGGCGGGACTCGGGCGGTTCCCGCGGTGCGAGTGGAGACGTGGTGGTCGCTGGCGCAGCTGCTGGCCACCCGGCCGAAGGCGCCGCCGGTGCTACTGGTCCCCGACGTGTGGTCCGACGCGGCCATAGCCGGCCTGCATCGCCGAGGTGACTGCCTGGTGTCGCTGAACCGGGGCGAGGGGTTCGGTCTGACCATCCTGGACGCGGCCCGCGCCGCCAACCCGGTGATCGTCACCGGCTGGGGCGGCGCGCTCGACATCACCGGCGAGGACTGGCCGCTGTTGGTGGACCACGAGCTGCTGGCCACCGCCGACGACCGGGCCGACGACTGGATGCGCCCGACCCACGATCAGCACTGGGCCCGGGCCGACCACGACCACGCCGTGGACCAGCTGCGCTGGGTGTTCGAGCACCGCCACGAGGCCGAGACCCTGGGGCGCTCCCTGGCGGCGCGAGCCGAGGCCCGGTTCGGCCTGGAACCGATCGCCACCGCCCTGGCCAAGGCCCTCACCCCCGGCTGACCCCGGTCTCGCCCGGCCGTTACCGGTTTGGCGTCGATCTGCACCCTCGCAGGGGTGCGAATCGACGCCAAAGGGGCCGGGCGGGTCGGCTCAGCTGGCGGGGGCGGTGATGGAGCCGTCGGGTTGGATGACACCGGCGGTGGGACCGAAGTCGGCGGCGGAGAGCTGGTTGACCAGGTGGGCGGCCGAGTTGGCCGGGTCGATGGTGGCCTGGCCGATGGAGCTGAGCCTCACCGAGGTGAATCCGGCCTTCACGAAGGTGCCGTTGGCGTCGACGGTGACCCGCAGGATGGCGCTCAGGCTGGTGGTGCCGCTCGAGATGAAGTCGTGGTAGTTGGCGAAGTTGCCCAGGCTGTAGTCGATCAGGTGGTTTTGGTAGAACTCGACGCCGCGCAGCACGTGAGGTCCACTGGCGATGACCACGTCGGCGCCGTCGTCGACTGCGGCGTGAGCGAAGGCCTTGGCGTTGCCGCGGTCCTCGCCGACGTAGGTCTCCTCGTTGCCGGTGACGTGGGTGGCCCCCGATCCTTCGGCACCGGCGTGCATGTAGACGACGACCACCGCGGCCATGGTCCGGGCCTGGGCGATGAGGGCGTGGGCGGTGGCGAAGTCGAGCATGTCGTTGGTGGTCGGGTAGGGGGCGAAGCCGACGAAGGCAACTTTGGTGGCGCCGTCGGAGACCACCGCGATCTGCCCGGGCAGGCCGGTCTGGGCGATGCCGGCCGCGGCCAGCGCGTCGCGGGTGTCATCTGCGCCCTGCACGCCGAAGTCGTGGGAGTGGTTGTTGGCGCTGTTCATGACGGTGAACCCGACCTGGTGCAGGACCGGGGCGTCGGTGGTGGGCACACGGAAGGCCACGCAGTTGGTGGAGTCCTCGTTGCACTTCGAACCGGTGGCGGCGGTGAGGGTGCCCTCGAGGTTGCCGAACACGATGGGCGCGGCCAGGGCAGCCTGGATGGGGCTGAGGTAGGCCAATGGATCGGCAGGCAGCTCGCCGGGCTTGCCCAGCCCGGTGTCGCCCACCGCGGTGAAGGTGACGGAGTTGGTGGTTCGGCTGGGCCCGGCAGTGGTGGTGGTGCGGGCGGGATGGGTGGTGCCGCGGCCCGTGGTGGGTGTCGACGTGGTGGCGCTGGTTGCGGTAGTCGAGTTGCGGTGATCCGGTCGCAGGACGATGGCGGCCACCACCACCAGCACCACCGCGGAACCGATGGCCACCCAGCGGACCCAGGCCGGGGTCGACCGGGGTCGATCAGTTGGTTCGTCGGCTCCCCAGCCACCGGTCTCCACCTGCAGATGGTCGCACGTCGGATGGCCCGTCCCCTTGATCGGCCCGAATCACGACCGGCCCCGCACCTCGACGCGGTCGAGGCAGACTGCCTGGGTGCTGATTCGCATCGAGGGGGTCGATCTGCCCGGGCGCTCGTGCGGGCCGAGCCCGGACCGACCCGAGGGCCATCACGGCATCCACGTGGCCGTGCAGCGCAAGAACAAGCCGGGCGAGCTGTTCGGGCTGGTGGCGGGCGACGCGCCGTCGGCCACCTGGGACCTGGAGTGCGCCACCAAGGTGACGGCGGACGGGGTGGACGTGACTGGCCCGTACGTGTCGGGTCGGCCGGGCGAGCGGTTCATCTACCTGTCGTGGGGGATGGTCGACGGCGAGGGCGGGTTCGAGATGTTCCGTCGGGCCAAGGTGTGGCTCACGGCGGTGCCCGCCCCGGTCATGGCCGAGGCCATGGCGTCGGGCGCGCTGGTGGGACGACTGGGGCTGACCGATCCGAAGGGCAACCCGACCTGCGCCTCGGTGCGTCCGCCCGACATCGAGTGGCGGGCCGCGGCTGCTGACTGAGCCCAGCGCGGCACCGTCGACGGGGCGCTGGTTCAATGACGACCATGACCGAGTGGATCGGACCGTCGCAGTTCCATGCCGCCGAGGGGGTCGAGGACTGGCGCGTGCTCGGGGCCAGCGTGAGCGCGCATTTCCGCACGGGATCGTTCGACCTCGGCGCCGAGTTCGTCGACGCCCTGCGCGCCCTGGTGGCTGACGCGGAGCAGGCTCCGGACGTCGACGTGCGCGAGTCAGGGGTGACCGTGCGCCTGATGGGTTCGGAGGACGGGCTGCGCCAGAGCTACATCGAGTTGGCTCGCCAGATCTCGGGCGTGGCCCGAGACGTCGGGGCGGCGGCTCACCCGACCGCGGCCCAGGACGTGCAGTTCACCATCGACGCCACCGACCCGGATGTGGTGCGGCCGTTCTGGGCCGCGCTGCTCGGCTACGAGGAGATGGGTGACCGCGACCTGGTCGATCCTCGGCGGGTGGGGCCGCCCATCTGGTTCCAGGAGATGGGCGAGCCGCGGACCCAGCGCAACCGGTTGCACGTGGACGTGTTCGTGCCCCACGACCAGGCCGAGGCGCGGGTGGCCGCGGCGGTCGAAGCCGGCGGGCGGGTGATCTACGACGAGCACGCGCCAGCGTGGTGGACGTTGGCCGACCCCGAGGGCAACGAGGCCGACGTGGCCAGTTGGATGGGTCGGGACTGAGCGAGATCGTCTGCCGGCCGCGGGTCAGCGCGCGGCTACCCTCGCCACCGCGAGGGCCGCTAGCTCATCTGGCTAGAGCAGGGGACTTTTAATCCCAAGGTGCCGGGTTCGAGCCCCGGGCGGCCTACCAAGCAGGACAAGGACACCAAGACCCACGCCGCCCGACGCATCGCCCTCGACCCCGGCACCCTCGCCGTCCTGGAACAGCAGCGCACCTACCTCGAGCAGCTGGCCCAGGCCGCCGAGCTCGAGCTGGCCGACACCGCCTTCCTGTTCTCCCCCGAGCCCGATGGCCGCCAACCCTGGAACCCGAGCACGATCACCCACCGCTTCCAAACGGCCCGAGAAGGCATCGACCTCAAGACCGTGCGCCTCCACGACTTCCGCCATTTCGCCGCAACCCGACTCATCGCCGCCGGCGTACCTGTCCGCACGGTCTCCGGCCGCCTCGGCCACGCCAATCCATCGACCACCCTCACGGTCTATGCCCACTTCCTCGAAGCCAGCGACCAAGCCGCAGCCGAGGTCATGGGTTCGATCGTCACCGGGCCAGGCTGAGCGCCCGCGTTACGAACCGTCCAGGCCAGTCAAGGAGTCGAGCTTGAACTGGCCGTCAGACGTTGGCGAGACAGCGCAGGTGTAGTTACTCCGAATCTCCGCTCCGAAGCTGTTCTCAGCATCGACATGGCCGGACATCGTGCGGGTTAGTTGGTTTGGTTGCCCGAAGATCGCCTCCGACGGAGACTCGAACTTCGCCGTGGCCGGTGCCTTAAGGTCCTCAGATACCCACTTGTGACAGTCAGCGCGTATCGCTCGCTTCACGGGATCGCCGAAGCCGCCGGCGTACTTGTTGTAGAGCCAAATTCCGCCTGCGACGACGACGACGGCAACGGCAACGATCACGAGGAGTTCGCGCACCCAGTCACTTCGTTGCGGAGGTTGCACGGGCGGCCGCCCGGAAGGCTCTGGGAAGCTCGGCGGGGTTGGGACGCCGTAGTACGACTGAGGAGGGGGCGGTGGCGGAGGCGGGTGCCACCGGCCGTCCGCCGCCTGCCACCAACCAGGCCCCGGCGTCTGCATGCTCACCGTCTCATCCCCAGGCTCACTCTGCAGAGAGTGCCACACGCTGCTCCACCGCTAGTCCCGCTCGCTCACCGCCTGCCAATCGCCGCAGTTAGAGCAGCGTCCCGACATCCCGCAGGACTCCATCCGGTCATGCACTAGGTCTGATCCAGCGCCGCCAGCACCGAGTGAGCAGGTGACCGCGAAGTCCCGGTGCTCAATCTGTGTTCCTTCGCAGTGAGCTACGCCGGAGGGCAGGCGAGCCTCATCACCAAAGAGAGGTTGCGATCTCGGTCGCTGAGGTAAGTGATCCGGTGAGCTAGGGCGTCGTCGGAGACTTCTCGCACGAGGTCAGCTGGCGCCGCCATCTCCCACACTCGACCAGCCCCGGGTCCTTCGACGGCAACTAGCGGAGGATTCTCACTTTGTGAGCGCAGTTCCTTACGAGGGCGATCGGCGGGTTGTTCTTGGCCTGCTCAGCCGTAAAGCCATGAGCCTCAAAGGCCGTCACTAGGCAAGTGCAGAACGTCACCGCCTGAGACTGATTGAGGCTTGCGCTTCCGGCCTCAGTAATCGTGTTTTCGCATGAGCTAGCGAAGCTGACCTTGTCCTGCGGGCTCCAGGCGGCCGAAGAGGAGCAGGCAGCGAGCAACGACACGCCGCTAGCGGCGACGAGCACTCTGAGTTTTCCACCCCTCATGGCCACCACAACGGTAGTGCGAAGTCGCAACGGGAGGCACGGTTAGGATCTCAATTGCTGGAGGGTCGGAACCTACCTGTCCCAGGCCAGGCCCTGCCCGGTTCATCCCACGCTTCCGATCGACAACGCCGGATCGGCCCGACGCAGCTCGACCGAGATGCCTGCAATTCCGGGCCATTCCGACGCCGGCCGACACCGCTCGGAGCCCTAGCCCTGCTTTTAATCCCAAGGTGCCGGGTTCGAGTCCCGGGCGGCCTACCAAGCAGGACAAGGGATCAGGGACGGTTCTGCCGCCGATCACGTGAGCTGGTCGGTGATTCGAGGCGGAGTTCGCGAGCGGTCCGCTTCTACCTGGCGTTGGTGAACGACGAGGGCCTGGCGCACCGATGGTTCGTAGTGGCCACCCTGGTCGAACGCCACAGCCGGTTCGTGACGCTCATCGCCTGCCCCAAGGCCGCGTTCCGATACCCACTGAGACCAAGGCCGTTCGGCGCTCCTTGCCCTTCGTCGCCTCCACGGCTACTTGCGGCGCAGCCATGCCCCCCAATGCTCGACGTGGAGATCTGACCGAGGGATGGCGCGACCATCGAGGAACTCGTCCACCGCCTGGGAGCAGCCGGCGAAGAAGCCGTAGTCATCCAGGATCAGGAAGCCACCGGGGGAGATGTAGTCGAACAGGCCTTCCAGGCAAGTCCTGGTCGACTCGTACCAGTCGCCATCGAGCCGCAGGATGGCCAGGGGCCCGGCGTCGGCCGCGGCCACGGTGTCCTGGAACCAGCCCTGATGGATCGTGTACTGCTCCGCCGGGATCTCCAGGACGCGGTCGAGGAGGTCGTGCGCGTCAGCCAGTGGATTGTCCCCATAGGCGGCGACAGCGCACGCTCCGATAGCCACCAGCTCGCCGGTGCCGTCGTCAGGCGCCAGCTCAGGGTGCTCGATTCGGAACCCGTCAACGATGTCGAGGTCCTGCTCGGCCGGCTGAGGGAGACCCTCGAAGGAATCGAAGAGGTGCAACTGGCGCGGCCGGCCGTAGCGCCGGTTGGCGAGCGCCATGAGGCCGATCGCTCCGCCAGCCCACACACCGCACTCGGCGATCGCTCCGGGTATCTCCTCCTGGTCGACGGTACGCACGCACTCGTAGACGTTCACCAACGCCGGCAAGGTCAGCATGGTGTTGGGCAACACTCGGAAGATGTCGTGAGCGCGCCGGAGATCACCAGGGATGGCAGCTGGCACTTCGGGGGCAAGCTTGGCCATCTTCACCCCGCTGTGGATGGTCCGGCTGCGCTTCGCCAGCTGCTTCAGGTTGGACATGAGACAACTACTATGAGTCAAGCCTGAAGCCAGCCTGAATGCCCGCTGAAGCCTCCATGAAGGTCAAGCGGCATGGCCGCGTTGCGCGCAGGAAGCCCGCTTGCCCGGCGACGTCGCCGACCAGGTCGCCATGGACATCGCCCATTTGGTCGAAGCCGCTGCGCTGAGCCAAGGACCACACCTGGGCCGCGTCGGCAGCCGGCTGGGCGCCGATCCCGGCGGCGGGAACATCGACCGCCGCGCCACGGTTCGCCCAATCACCGATTCGGGTAGGAGGACGCCATGGCACGAGCGGAACTGGGAGCGACCGGGGCGGTCATCTCGCCCACCGAGGGTCCTGAGCTGACCGAGACCGCGGTGGCCCTGGAAGCCCTCGGCTTCCCCACCATCTGGCTGACCGGCGGTCCCCTCACCAGCCTCGACCAGGTGGCCGCGGTGGTCCGGGCCACCGAGCACGTGACCGTGGCCACCGGCATCCTGGCCGTGGTCCGCTGGTCCTCCGACGACGTCGGCGCCCTGTACGACCAGCTCGAGGCCAGCCATCCGGGGCGCTTCGTGGTCGGGCTGGGCGGCGCCCACGGCCCCCGACCGATCCCCACCCTCGAGAGCTATCTGGATCGCCTCGAGCGCGTGCCCGTCGAACGCCGAGTCCTGGCCGCGCTCGGCCCTCGCATGTTCCGCCTGGCCGCCGAGCGCGCCGGCGGCGCCTTCCCGGTGGTGGTCACCCCCGATCGCACCGCCGAGGTCCGCGCTCAACTCGGCGCCGACACCACCCTGGCCGTCGATCAGCTCCTGATCCTCGAACCCGACCCGGCGCGGGGCCTCGAAATCGGTCGGGAGCGCCTGAAGTTCCTGGCCTCCATGCCCGCCTACCAGGCCAACTTCCGACGCATGGGCTTCACCGACGACGACGTCGCCACCCTCAGCGACCGCCTGGTCGGCGCGCTCGTGCCGTCCGGGCCGATCGAGGCGCTGGCCGCGCACGTGCGAGCCCAACGCCAGGCCGGCGCCGACCACGTGGCCATCAACCTGCTCTCGGCGTCGGACCCGGCCATCCTCGACGACTGGCAGGCCCTGGCCCAGGCCGTTCTCTGATCCGCCACGACGGCGCCTCGACCAACGCGACCGCGCCAACATGGGACCGTGACTGACGCACCCAAGCCCTCCGCATCGGGCCTGAGCCTGGTCGACCCGGCCACCAACCCTCACCTGTCCGGGCGGTTCGCCCCGGTGCACCGCCAGATCGACGCCGAGGTGACCGCCGTCGACGGCGAGGTGCCTGACGACTTGGTGGGCGCTTACCTGCGCAACGGCCCCAACCCCAAGTTCCCCCCGCTGGGCAGCTACACGTATCCCATGGAGGGCGACGGGATGCTGCACGGCCTGTGGTTCGAGCCCGGCCGCGTCCGCTACCGCAACCGCTGGGTGACCACCAACGGCCTGGCCGCCGAGGAGCGCGCCGGTCGCGCTCTCTACGGAGGCCTGCTCACCCCCGCCATGGTCGACCCCTCGCTGCTCGGCCCCGACCCGGATCCCGGTTGGCCCACCAAGCTCGACGCCTTCATCAACGTGGTGCACCACAACGGCCACTACCTGGCCCTGGAGGAGGGCACGCCGGCCTACGAGGTGACCCCCGAGCTGGAGACGATGGCTCGGTTCGACTTCGACGGCGGGCTCCCGAAAGGTCTGTGCGCCCACCCCAAGATCGACCCGGCCACCGGCGAGATGGTGGTGTTCCGCTACGACGTCGAGGAGCCCTTCCTGACCTGGGCCGTGGTGGGCGCCGACGGCACCATGTCCCAGCCCGAACGCGCCGTCGACGGCGTGGAGCACAGCTGCATGATCCACGATTTCGTCATCACCGAGCACCACCTGGTGCTGGTGGTCTCGCCCGCGGTGTTCGACGTGGCCGCCCTGCTGGCCGGCGGTCCACTGCTGTCGTGGCGCCCCGAGCTCGGCACCCGCATCGCCGTGATCCGCCGGGACGGCACCGGGACGACGCGCTGGATCGAGACCGATGCCTTCTGGGTGTGGCACTTCGCCAACGCCCACGAATCGGGGGGCGACATCGAGCTGTCGTTCCCCCGCTGGACGCTGCCCGGCTTCCTGGTCCCCGACGCCGAGAACCACGGCGACTACGTCCGGGCGCGGCTGTCGGTCGACGCCGGAACCGTCAGCTTCGACACCCTCCACCCCGCGCCCTGCGAGTTCCCCCGCATCGACGACCGGCGCATCGGCCGACCCAACCGCTACGCCATCGTGGGCGCGGCCAGCGGCCAGGTGCCGGGGCTGGTGGCGGGCGAGCACGATGCCCTGTGCCGGGTCGACCTCGAATCGGGCCAGTGGTCCGAACACCTCACCGGGGGGGCCATGGGCGAACCGATCTTCGCGCCTCGAGCAGGCGCCGGCGACGACGAGTTGGACGGCTACTACCTGGCCTACGTCAACGCCGTGGGTCGCGACACGACCTCGCTGTGCATCTGGGACGCGGCCGACTTCCCCGGTCCGCCCCGAGCCACGCTCCACCTCCGCCAGCGTGTGCCCAACGGCCTGCACGGCAACTGGTTCGCCGCCACCTGAGCTCGTCGGTTCAACCAGGGCGGCGACGCGTCAATCCGAGAACAGGTGGCGCAGGAAGAGGTCCGGCTCCTCCAGGAAGCTCCGCCACAGCTGGACGGCAGCCACATCGTCGTACTCCCGAGGGGTGATGCCGTCAGCGTCGAGCTCGTAGATGGCGGAATGCGGGTAGGCCAGCAGGACCGGCGAATGGGTGGCGATGATGAACTGCGCCCCCTCCGACGCGCAGTCGTCGATCACGGCCAGCAGGCGAAGGCACCCCTGGAACGAGAGCGCCGCCTCGGGTTCGTCGAGTACATAGAAGCCACCCGGACGGAACCGGGCCAACGCCAGCCGCAGAAACGATTCGCCGTGCGACTCCTCGAGGAAGGACTGTCCGTCGAAGTACTCGGAGAGACCGGCCTCGTCGATGTAGGTGGCCAGGTTGAAGAAGCTCTCGGCTCGCAGGAACCATCCGACCTTGGGGCGAGTCGTCCAGGACAACCGCAGGCGCTCGTGAAGGGTCGACACGCTCGCCTCGTCGCCGTGGAGGTAGTTGCGGTTCCCGCCCTCGGGACTGAAGCCGGCCGCCACCGCGATCGCCTCCACCAGCGTCGACTTCCCCGAACCGTTCTCACCGACCAGGAACGTCACCGCCGGATGCAGGCGTATGCGCGCCAGGCCCTGCACCGCCGGGAGCTCCCACGGGTAACCGCTCGTGGGGGCGTCCTCGGTGAGGCTGATCCGGGCCAGCAACGACTTGGCCGCGGGAGTCACGGCTCGATCGTAGGTCCCGACCCAGGGACCGTCGCCACGCGCTCGCGCCGGTCAATCCCGGTCGTGATGGCAGACGGCCTCGAGCATGAAGCCGAACGGGTCGATCCAGAACGTGGCGAAGTAGGGCGACGGGTACTGCGGGAACTCCTGCGGAGGATGGATGACCTCGCCGCCGAGGTCGACCACGAGCTCATGGACCGTCCGCACCGCCGATCGGGTCGGAACCGTGAACGCCAGGTGCTGCAACCCCGTGGCCTGGCGGGAGTACTCGCCGAGACGCTCGGTCGGATAGAAGAACAGGTACGTGCCGCGCTTGCCCTCCGCCGGTCGGTAGGCGAACTGGTCGTCGGCGCGGAGGAACTCCTCGTAGCCGAGCCGCGGCATGAGCCGGTCGTAGTAGTCGTTGGCCACGCCGAGATCGGGGACGTTGACACCCAGGTGACCCAGACCGGTCATGCCCCGTCGGCCAGTCCGGCCAGATCGACCATCAGGGCCGGACCGTTCAGCGGTCCGGCCTGGTCGGCGGCCACGCCGAAGCGCTCGGCCAACACCTGGGCGTGGAGATAGCTCAGGCGCACCTGGTGATCGTCGCCCTGCCAGACCAGGATGCGCAGCGGCAGTTCGAGGGCCAACACCGGGTGGTCGACCATGAGCGGGGTCCCAGCCGCCGGGCTCCCGAACACCACCACCTTGGTCGGGCGCAGGGTCAGGCCCACCTCGGTGGCCGCCGCCTGGTGATCGATCACGTCGAAGACGCGCAGGCCCCGGCCCTCGATGGTCTCCGTCAACCGGGTCACGGCTTCGTCGACGGTCGCGGTGGTCGTGCGGGTGACCACGCCGGGAACCTCATCGGTCATCGTCCCACGGTACCTACACCCAGATCGCCAGCCCGAGCTACGTGAGTCGGTCGGCGGCTGACGGGCGAGCGCGCTCTGCCAGGCTTGCGGGTGCCAGGGCCGCCAGAGCTGCGAGCAGCAAGGCAGCCGGACCGACGACGGCCAGCAACCACCACGGCGTGGCTGCGCCATCGGCCACCCCCAGCTGGGCGATCAACAGCTCCCACACCCAACGGCCGGCGATCAAACCCATCGGCAACCCCACGACCAGACCCGCGACGGTGATGGCGAGGCTCTGGATGACCACGATGCCGCGCACCTGACGCCGTCGACAGCCGAGGGCACGGAGCACGCCGAAGTCCGAGCGCCGTCGCCGACACGAGACGGTCAGCGAGTGCACGAGTCCGGACAGTCCCAGCAGGCCGAAGAACCCGCCCAGCACGATGACCACGGTGCGGGCCTGCGTCACGTTTCGCAACGCCCCCGGCAGCTGGGGCCGGGCGAAGACCGGGAACGACAGGCCCAGCCCGGTCAACCGCCGCTCGACCGCCGGCGGGTTGGTCCCTGCCCGGTACGTCAACACGATCGAGGGCGACACGTCCTCGGTGGCCACCGACTCGAGCCCGTCGGGCGTCAGCACCGCCACCTCCCCGGGCGTCGCCCCCTGAACCGGAGGCGGGACCACCGTCCCCACCACCTTGAGCGGCACCACGCCATGGCCATCTCGGCCAACGGCACGCACCGTGCGACCCAGCGACGTCCGCAGGTCCGCCATCGACTGCTTGCCCAAGGCGACCTCCGACGGGCCCACCGGCAACCGTCCCGACAGCACCGTGAAGGTGACGCTCCCCTTCAGCGGCTTCAGGGCGAACCCATCGATCACGTGACCCTGCATCGACACGTTCACCTCGTTCAGGCTGCCGACCGCGGACAAGTCCGAATCAGCCACCAACCTGGCCGTGGGGTCCGACTGGCCCAGCGGGTCGGGCATGGTCGACCAGTCCCAGCCCCAGCGCGTCGGCTGGTTCACCAGCGAATCCAGGCTGGCCACCACCACCCCGGCGCCGGTCACGCCGGCCACCGCGATGGCCGCCCCGACCAGCGCAGAGCGCACCGGGACGGACAAGCGCCCGCCGCTCTCGAACGCGAATCGGGTGCCGGTGACCAACTGCAGGCCAGCTCCCCATCGGGCCAGCAGGTTGCCCGCAGCCGAGGGTCGCGGTCGCACCGCCGACTCGATCGGACCGCGCTGGCTGCGCCACGCGGATCGCAGGGTCCATCCGGCCACCGCCACCACCGCCACCACCGCGCCGACGGCCAGGCCGGCCGGATCGAACCAGACGCCGGAATGGACCTCCGCCCGCCGGGCCAGGCCCACCGGCAGCAGCGGCGAAGCGGCCACGGCCAGGCCAACTCCCACCGCCACCCCGACGGCGGCTCCGCCGACGACCGGCAGGGCCAGGGCCAGGGCGCGCCACCAGCGGGTCAGCCCCAGGCCTCGCCACACCGATCCCGATCCGGCCGACGAGCCGATCCGACGGGACACGGTCTGGGCCACCAGGACCGCCCCAGCCGCGCCGGCCACCAGGGCGAACACCACCAAGGCGCTGGCCAGGGCATCGAGGGCCTTCTGGGTACTCGACGCGTACTCGACACCCGCCGAATCAACCACGATGCGCCCGGGGCCGCCCACGAACTGATCGGCGGCGCGCTGGAGTCGGGGCAGGTCGGCGGCGCCGTGGACGAGGCGAACCTCCACTTCGGGCGGCCAGGCGGCCAGGCCTCGATGGGCCGCCTCGAAGCCGGGCGCGGCGAAGCCATACAGGCTGTCGCGCACGAGCGTGCCCTGGAGCTCCTCGGGCGTGCGCACCAACCCCACCACCTTCAGGTCCAAACGTGGCCCGTGGAAGCCGGGAAACGTCCCCGAGGACAGGCGGTCGAGGTCCCCGGCGTCGAAGGTAGAGGCCCGGAGATGGTCCCCGATCGACACGTGCAGCTGGCGGGCCGACAGCTCGGTCAAGGCGATCTCGTCGTTGGCGCGGGAACCCGGCAGGCGCCCCGACAGCACCCGGGCCCGATCCACCGTCGTACCGAACCCCTCATGCGGATCGAAGTACACCGCGAAGTCGGCGATGCCCAGATCGGTGCGAATGGGGAACCCGTTGACCAGGTAGCGCGTCACCGCATCCTCGACGAAGGGCAGGGTGCGCAGCCGGGCGGCCAGCGCGTCGGCGTGAGCTTCCGAGTCCATCTGAATGCCGGCATCGCTCGAGCTCGACCACTGGCGGTAGCGCTCGAGCGTCGAGCTGGTCCGCCGAGCCCCGACGGCGGCGGTGAGCACCACCGCGGTCACCACGGCCACGATCACGGCCAGACCCAGCAGCGCCGACCAGCGAACACGCAGCTCGGCCCGCACGATCATCCAAACCGCGCTCATGCCACCGTCCCCAACATGTCTCCATCAGAACGGAATCGGCGGCAGCGGGCAATGGGGCAACTCCCCCCGCAGCCCGGGTGCCAGCACCACCAGCGCGCCGCGCGCCCTTCCTCATCACCGTTGTCGAACGAAGCCGGCTCGCCGATAGGTTGACCAGGTCCCGGCCGCGGTCGACCAGGAGGCCCCCCGTGTTGAAGTTGCAGGTGATCGTGGGCAGCACACGCCCCACCAGAGCGTCGGACAAGGTCGTGCCCTGGGTGGTCGAGCGGGCCAGCCACCACGACGCCTTCGAGGTCGAGGTGCTCGACCTGCGCGACTGGCCCATGCCCTTCTTCCAGGAGCACGCCGGCACCATCGGCGACTTCGCCGATCCCACCTTCTCCGATCCGGTGGTCAAGGCCTGGAACGCCAAGATCGCCGAGGGCGACGCCTACCTGGTCATCACCCCCGAGTACAACCACTCGATCCCCGGCGTCCTCAAGAACGCGCTCGACAACATCTTCATCACCCACGCGCTGCGGAACAAGCCGATCAGCGCGGTGAGCTACAGCGGCGGCACCGCCGCCGGTGTGCGGGCCATAGAGCACCTGGCCGCCATCGCCATCGAGTGCGAGATGGCCCCCATCCGCTCCACCGTCATCATTCCTGACGTCATGAACGCCTTCGACGAGAACGACGACCCGGTGGACTTCAACGCCGACATCGCCCTCAAGGTCACCCTCGACGATCTGGCCTGGTGGGGTGAAGCGCTGAGCGCAGCCCGCCAAGCCGGCGAGCTGGTACCCGGCAAGTTCCGAGCCCGAGCCGCCCGCGAGGCCGCAGCCCGCTGAGGCTGCCGCCCACCCCCGGTCGCGGGATTGGGCCTTGCGGTACCCCTGCGGTGCTCAGGCACCCAAACTGGCCGGGTGATCGGACGCAGGTTCTAAGGTGACGCTTTGGCCGAGCTCACCCGGGAAGCACACACCATGACCGACGTGAGCGGCAGGACCGGCGCAACCGGCGGGATGCGGCCGCTGCGCGTTGCTGCGCTGGTCAAGCAGATCCCCGCGTTCGAGAACATGGAGATCGGACCCGACGGACGACTTCGAGCGCGAGGGCGTGGCCCTGGAGATGAGCGCGTACTGCCGCCGGGCCGTGGCCCAGGGCGTCCTGTTGGCCACCCAGACCGGCGGCACCTGCACGGTGATCACCCTGGGACCGCCATCGGCCGAGGACGTGTTGCGCGAGGCGTTGGCCTATGGCGCCGACCACGCGGTGCTGATCAGCGATCCGGCCTTCGCCGGGAGCGACACGCTGGCCACCGCCCGCGCCCTGGCCGCCACCCTGGCCCGCCTGGGCGAGATCGACCTGGTGCTTGTGCGGACGCAATTCGGTGGACGCCGAGACCGGCCAGGTCGGCCCCGAGCTGGCCCAGCTGCTCGACCTGCCCTTCGCCACCGGGGTGAAGCACCTGGAGCTCGAGTCCGGCGACTCGGTGCGGGTCGGCTGCGAGCAGGACGACGCCTGGCTGGAAGCCACCGTGGCCCTGCCCGCCGTGCTGTCGATGGCCGAGCGACTCATCGAGCCCTGCAAGATCAAGGATCCCGAGGTCCTCGCCGCGGTCGACGGGACGCGCATCGAGCGACTGAACGCGGCCGACCTCGGCGCCGGACCGTGGGGCCAGGCGGCCAGCCCCACCCGGGTGGGCGAGATCAAAGCCGAGGCCGTGGTGCGTCGCCAGGTGCGCCTTTCGGGCCCGGTGACCGCACAGGTGGCCACGGTGGTGGACGTGCTGCGACGACCGGGGCCTGCTCGACCCGACGTCGCCCGCCGGCGGCGCCGAAGCGGGATGGCCCCAGGTGGCCCC
This sequence comes from uncultured Microthrixaceae bacterium, assembly GCA_963740985.1. GTDB lineage: Bacteria > Actinomycetota > Acidimicrobiia > Acidimicrobiales > Acidimicrobilacustridaceae > UBA4742. The sequence continues at coordinate 3,494,080 of CAVUGJ010000002.1, read as the reverse complement.
GCACGCGCTCCGCCCCGGTGAGTCCCGCCTCGACGGCCCGAGGGACGCCGACGCGTCGAGTGGCCTGGGTGGCCCGGTGGTGGCGGTGCTGGTCGAGCCCGGGCGCCAGCGGGTGCTGCGGGAGCTCTTGGGCACGGCCGCCGACGCTGGCCGCCACCCTCGATGGCCGAGTGGTGGCCGTGGGCGAGTCGCTGCTGGCCCCCGAGCCGTGGGGACCCGACCTGGCCCGCGTGCTCAGCCGCTGGGGTGCCGACGAGGTGGTCCTGCTGGGCGCGCCGGAGTCGAGCCCCGCCCGCTCCACGGTCGAGGAGGACGTGGCCACCGCCGTCACCGCGTGGTGCCGCCGGGTCGAGCCCACCATCGTGGCCGCCCCGAGCACGGCCTGGGGTCGGGAGGTGGCGGCCCGGGTGGCCGCCTCGCTCGACGCCGGGCTGACCGGCGACGCCATCGACCTCGAGCTCGATGAGCGAGGCCGACTCCGAGCCTGGAAGCCGGCCTTCGGCGGCGCCCTGGTGGCCGCCATCGAGGCCACCTCGCCGGTGCAACTGGTCACGGTGCGCCCCGGGGTGCTCCCAGGCCATGCGCCTCGACCGCCGGCCGACCTCACCGTCACCCGCCTGGCCGTGGAACCTCGCGGCCGAGTGGCCATCCACGCCCAACGCCGCGACGACGACCTCGACGTGCTGGCCGGCGCCACCCGGGTGGTGTCGGTGGGCAAGGGCGTGGACCCGGCCGACCATCCCCGCATGGCGGCGCTGGCCACCCGTCTCGGCGCCGAGCTGGCCGCCACCCGCAAGGTCACCGACGCCGGTTGGCTCCCCCACTCCCGACAGGTCGGCATCACCGGCCAGAACCTGGCCCCCGAGCTGGCCCTGGTCGTCGGGGCCAGCGGCAAGTTCAACCACATGGTCGGGCTGCGCCGGGCCGGCCTCATCGTGGCCATCAACCCCGACCCCGAGGCGCCGGTGTTCACGTTCGCCGACTACGGCATCGTGGCCGACTGGCGTGACGCCGTCACCGAACTCGAACGGCTCCTCGACGCGGCGCGGGCGCCAGACCTCCAGCCTGGGGCGTCAGCCGCCGGCGAGGCCTTGGCCGCCCCCTGATCGGGACTTCACAATCCGATCACATTCGTCGGGCATCTTGATCCTCATCACGAGCAGGCCCTCCCGCCCGACTCGGATGTCGAACTCATCAGGAGACCCACCATGAAGACCAAGATCATCGCCTCCAGCCTGGCCGGACTGGCCATGCTGGGCGGCACCGTCGCCTACGCCGTGACCGATGCCGGCGCCACCACCCCCACCACCTCCGCTCCGGCGGCCACGGCCAGCCCGGCCACCGCCCCCAAGGGCGCCGGGTGGGTCAAGAACCACCGCAAGGAGATCCGCCGCGCCGGGCTGCGTGACAGCGCCAAGATCATCGGCATCACGCCCCAGGCGCTACGCGCCGACCTCAAGGGCGGCCAGACGGTGGCGCAGGTGGCCAACGCCAAGGGCATCACCACCACCACCCTGGTCGGCGATCTGACCCACGACGTCGACGCCAAGATCCAGGACGCCGTCACCAACCACAAGATCACCCAGGCCGAGGCCACCAAGGTCGAGGCCAAGGTCCCCGCGGCGGTGACCAAGGCGGTCAACCACCAGTTCGGCCAGCACTAGGCCAGGACCGCCTGATCCGACCCGACCAGGTCGGAACCCACCCCCCGGCAATTCGATGAGGCCCACCCCAACCGGGTGGGCCTCATCGCTTGACCCGGTCCCACCCGGCAGAATGAGCCCATGGAGCCCGACCCCCTCGTCTCGGGCCTGAGCCAGGCCGAGGTCGAGGCCCGTCGAGCCGACGGTCGATCCAACCAGGTGCGCGACCCCACCAGCCGAACGGTGGGCGACATCGTGCGAGCCAACGTGCTCACCCCGTTCAACCTGGTGCTCGGCATCCTGTTCGTGATCATCGTGGCCGTCGGCGAGATCAAGGACTCGCTGTTCGGGATCGTGCTGGTGCTCAACACGCTCATCGGCATCGTCCAGGAGGTCCGCTCCAAGCGGGCGCTGGACGACCTGGCCCTGCTCAGCGCCCCGATGGCCTGCGTGCGCCGCGATGGCACCGAGCAGGAGATCCCCGTGCGCGACCTGGTGCTCGACGACCTGATCGTGCTGCGCCCGGGCGACCAGATGGCGGTGGACGCCACGGTGCTGGTGGCCCGGGGCCTGGAGGTGGACGAGTCGCTCCTCACCGGCGAGGCCGACCCGGTGGACAAGGACGAGGGTCAGGAGGTGCTTTCGGGCAGCTTCGTGGCCGTGGGCGACGGTCTGGCCCGGGCCACCGCAGTGGGCGAGGACACCCATGCCTACCTGCTGGGCGCGGAGGCCAAGACGTTCGCCATGGTGCACTCCGAGCTGCGCGACGGCGTGAACCGCCTGATCACGTGGATCGGTTGGGCCATGATCCCCACCGCCGCCCTGCTCATCTGGTCGCAGGTCCGCGCCGACCTGGGCTTCCACCTGGCCGTCCAGGCCTCGGTGGCCGGCCTGGTGGCCATGGTGCCCGAAGGGCTGGTGCTGTTGACCAGCGTGGCCTTCGCGGTGAGCGCCACCCGTCTGGCCCGGCGCCGGGTCCTGACCCAGGAGCTGGCCGCCATCGAAGGCCTGGCCCGGGTCGACGTGGTGTGCCTGGACAAGACGGGCACCCTGACCCAGGGCGACCTCGAGCTCGGATCGGTCGAGCCCATCGGACCGGGTGCAGACCGCTCGACCACCGACGCCCTACTGGCCGCCCTGGCCGCGGCCGACGGCCACCCGAACCCGAGCCTGCGCGCCATCGGGGCCGGCTCGGGCGCCGACCCGGGCTGGTCGGTCACCGCCGCCATCCCGTTCTCGTCGGCCCGCAAGTGGAGCGCGGCGAGCTTCGCCGACCACGGCGCGTGGTTGCTCGGCGCACCCGACATCCTGCTGGCGGCCATGCCCGACGCGCCGGCCGTGCGCGAGCGCGTGGCCGACCTGGCCGGCCGCGGGCGCCGGGTGCTGCTGGTGGCCGCCGCGCCCGACGGGCTGGCCCCCGGCGGCGAACCCGAGCTGCCCACGGCCCTGGAACCGGCGGCCCTGGTGGTGCTCGACGAGCGACTGCGATCCTCGGCGCCTGACACCATCGCCTACTTCGGACGCCAGGGCGTGGCCGTCAAGGTCATCTCCGGCGACAACCCGGACACGGTGGGCGCAGTGGCTCGCAACTGCGGCGTGCCCGACGCCGACGATCCGTTCGACGCCCGTGGCCTACCCGACGACGACGACGAGCTGGCCGATGTGGTGGAAGCCCACAGCGTGTTCGGCCGGGTCACGCCCCAGCAGAAGCGAGCCATGGTCCACGCCCTGCAGGCTCGGGGTCACGTGGTGGCCATGACCGGTGACGGCGTCAACGACACCATGGCCCTGAAGGACGCGGACGTGGGCGTGGCCATGGGAGCGGGCAGCGCCGCGGCCCGGGCGGTGGCTCGTTTCGTCCTGCTCGACGACGACTTCGCCGTGTTCCCCGACGTGGTCAGCGAAGGCCGCCGGGTCATCGCCAACGTGGAGCGGGTGGCCAACCTGTTCCTGACCAAGACCTTCTACGCCCTGATCCTGGCCCTGGTCATCGGGCTGAGCGGCTGGCCCTACCCCTTCATCCCTCGCCACTTCACCCTGCTCAGCTCGCTGACCATCGGGGTGCCCGCCTTCTTCCTGGCCCTGGCCCCCAACGCCCGTCGGGCGGAGTCCGGGTTCCTGCCCCGGGTGCTGCACTTCGCCGTGCCCTGCGGCATGATCGTGGCCGCGGCCGTGCTGATCGCCTACCAGGTGGCCCGCCACCACGCCGGCCTGGATCTGGCTGAGCAGCGCACCACCGCCTTGATCGTGGCCTTCCTGGTGGCTTGGTGGGTGCTGGTCATCCTGGCCCGCCCGCTCAACGCCTGGCGATGGGTGCTGGTGGTGCTCATGGGCGGGTCGCTGGTGGTGGCGCTGGCTCTGGCCTCGGTTCGCCACTACTTCGAGCTCGTCGTGCCCGACCGGGCGATGGTGCTCATCGCGGTCGGCATCGCCGCGGTGGCCGGAGCCGTCATCGAGGTGGCATGGCGGCGCGGGTGGCTGGGGTCCCGTCCGACGGATCCGAGCACTGCGGCCGACGTGGCCCCGTCGATCCGGTCGACCCCGAGCCCCGCCGCCGCGCCCCCGGCGTGAGAGGCTGAGGTCGGTGGTCGAACCCGACGAAGTCCACGACCAGATACGCCTGACCATCCCCGCCGAGCCCGAGTACGGGCGCCTGGCCCGCATCACGGTCTCCGGCCTGGCCCGTCGACTCGGGTTCAAGCAACGATCCGTCCACGACCTGCGGCTGGCCGTGGACGAGACCATCATCCTGCTGCTGCGCCCCGAGGGACGTCCGGGGACGATCACCCTGCGCTTCGACGTCGACCGCACCGGGCTCGACATCGAGGCCACCTCCACCGCCGGCCCCGATATGGGCTGGGTCGACCAGGGCGCCCTGGCTCGATTCGAGGCCATCGTCGGGGCCACGGTCGACTCCTACGCGGTCGACGAGCAGGGCCACCACGTGCACCTGCTGCGCCACTACGACTGAGGTGGAACGAGCGCACCGCGGAACCTGTCAGCTCAGCGACCGTCCACGAGTCGCTGAGCTGACAGGAAGCACCAATGGGGTCTCGGTGCCGGCTGCCTAGGCCTTGGCGTAGTCGGCGAAGCCCTGCCAGTCCACGAACACGCAGGGCTCATCCCCCACGATCCAGGCGTCGTGGCCGGGCGCCATGATGGCGAAGTCGCCGGCCTGGAAGTCGGCCTCCTCGCCGTCGTCCATGACCACGTGCATGCGCCCCGAGATCATGTAGCCGACGTGTGGGGCCTGGCAGCTGTCGGTGCCGGCGATGGGCTTGACATGGGTGGACCAGCGCCAGCCGGGCTCGAAGACGGCTCGGCCGACGATGCCGGTCCCGCTGTCGATGACGTCGAGGTGGCCGGTGCCGTCCTTGAACGGTCGGGTCTCCATGGGGGTGTCCAGGCTCTTGCGGATCAACTGGGACATCGTGCGCTCCTTCTGGGTCAGTGGTTCGTCGGTGATCGGTTGGTGATCGGTGGTTGATGGTCTTGGGGACGGGACGGGACGGCCGGGTCGGCGCGGTCGATCGCGCTCACCGCTCGACGGGCAGACCGGCGCTGCGGCCCCACTCGGCCCACGAACCGTCGTAGACACGACAGCCGGTGCGACCCAGCAGGTAGGTGAGGACGAACCAGGCGGTGGCCGCCCGGGCGCCGATGGTGCAGTAGGTGATGAGCTCGGTGTCGTCGCCACCCACCCCGGCCCAGCGCGCCGCCAGCTCGTCGGTGGACCGGAAGGCCCCCAGGTCGTCGAGCACGTCGTCGACCGCCACCTGGGTGGCCCCGGGGACGTGTCCGGCCCGGCCGCCCTCTTCCATGCCCCCCGACGGCCAGAAGCGCTCACCCCGGAACTCCTCGGGGCTGCGCACGTCCACCACGGTCACGCCGGGATCGGCGATGGCGGAGGCCACCTGGTCAGAGCCGGCCCGGACCTGCGGATCGGGATCGGCCAGGTGGTAGTAGCTCTGCGTGGGTCGGGACGCCTCGGTGGTCCAAGGCCGACCGGCGTCGCGCCACGCGTCCCGATCGGAGTCGAGCAGGTAGGCGGACTGGTGTCCGTACCAGCGCAGCAGCCACAGACCGATGGCCGGGCCGTAGCCGTAGAACACCACCGTCGAGTCGGCGTCGATGCCCGACCGACGCACCAGAGCTTCGATGGCAGCCCGGTCCCGCAGCCGGTACTCCCCGTCCTTGAGGTCGGAGTAGATGTTCCAGAGCACCGCGCCCGGGATGTGGCCGTGGTCGTGCGCCGCACCGCTGACGTCCACCTCGATCACCCGCACGTCGGGGTCGTGGAGGTGGGCCTCCAGCCAATCGGGGTCCATCAGACCGGGTCGGGTTCCGATTGCCGTGCGCACGTCCATGGCGGTCGCTCCTCAGGTCATTCCAGCTCGATCCAACCCCGCAGCTCGTCGGTGGCCACGGTTTCGAGGAGCGCCGGATGGTCCTCGCCCATGTGGGCCCTGATCTCGCCGATGACCTCGTCGTCCGAGTCACCCCGGGCCACGAAGCCGCATTCGCACCGGATCAGTCGGGACATGCTGTGCTCCTGTCAGTAGGTGTAGGTCCACGATGTTGGACCGACATTGCGAAAACGTTGGAGACTGCGCACGTGCGTGTGCAGGTGTGCGGGTCCATCGTGGTCGAGGATGACGGCCGTCGCCTGGAAACCGCCCTGCCCAGCCGGCAGGGGCGCATCCTGTTCGCCTACCTGGTCATCAACCGGGCGCGTCCCATGCCCCGGGCCCAGATCGTCGAGGCGCTGTGGCCGACCGGCGGTCCCGAGGACCCCGAAGCCGCCCTCAACGCGCTGATCTCCCGATTGCGCCGTGCGCTGGGCGCCGAGCGGGTGGAGGGTCGAGGCAACGTGCGACTCCTGCTGGATCCGGTGTCGGTCGACGTGGAGGATGCCGACGAGGCCATCTGTCGGGCCGAGTCGGCCGTGGCCCTGGGCCAGTGGGAGCGGGCTTGGGCCGCGTCGCTGGTGGCGCTGTTCACGGCCGAGCGCGGGTTCCTGCCCGGCGAGGACGCGCTGTGGGTCGACGAGGTCCGCCGCCGCCTCGAGGACGTGCACCTGCGTGCCCTCGAGTCCTACGGAGCTGCGGCGCTGGGTCTGGGCGGCACCGAGCTGTCCGCCGCCCGTCGGGCCGGGCGCACGCTGGTCACCGAGGCGCCGCTGCGCGAGAGCGGGCATCGCCTGCTCATGCGCGCCCTGGCTGCGGAGGACAACACGGCCGAGGCGCTGCGGGTCTACGAGCAGCTCCGCTGCCTGCTGCGAGACGAGCTGGGCATCTCGCCCAGCGACTCCACCCAGGCGCTCTACGACGAGCTGCTGGCCTGATCATGGACGCACCGATACGGGTGACCGGGCTCGACCACATCGTGTTGGACGTGGCCGACGTGGAGCGGTCACTGGCCTTCTACGTCGGCCAGCTCGGCCTCACCCCGATGCGGGTGGAGGAGTGGCGCCGGGGCGAGATCTTCTTCCCCAGCGTCCGCGTCGACGCCACCACCATCATCGACCTGCTGGCCGGGGAACCCACCGGCGAGAACATGAACCACTTCTGCCTGGTGATCGAACCCACCGATCTCGACGCGCTCAAGGCCGACGGACCCTTCGACGTGGTCGATGGCCCCGACACCCGATTCGGGGCCCAGGGCAACGCCACCTCCCTCTACGTCCTCGACCCCGACGGCAACACCGTCGAGCTGCGCCACTATCCCTGAGCACCTGATCGCGGTCGAGACGGCGCCAGGTGGGGCAACCTTTCGGCGTGCCCAGTCGTCTTGTGGGGGTGAGCGGCGCGGCGGTGGACCCGAATGCGATGCGTGACGACGACCTGCTGGGCCGGGTGTACGCCGAGCAGTTCCCCTCGATCGTCCGCCTGGCCTGGGCCCTGTGCGGTGACCCGGGGGTGGCCGAGGAGCTGACCCAGGAGGCGTTCGTGCGCCTCTACCTGCGCCGCCGCGCCCTGCGCGACCCGGCGGCGGCGCCGGCCTACCTCCGCCGCACCGTGGCCAACCTGGCCATCGACCGCGGGCGCCGACGCGCCCGGCGACCGGAGCAGACGCTCGACCAGACCGGCGAGGTGCCCCACACCGGTGCGGCGCCACGTCCGGCCAGCGCGGCCAGCGCGGCCGTGGATCTCGACCTGCTCGACGCGCTGGATCGGTTGCCGCCGCGGCGACGGGCGTGCGTGGTCCTGCGCTACTACCTCGACCTGAGCGAAGCCGACACCGCGGCCGCCCTCGGCATCTCCGTGGGCACGGTCAAGAGCCAGACCCACAAGGCGTTGGGCCAGCTGCGCGACGACCTGCGCCACGACGTCGCCCCATCCGGCTCGACCGACCTCTCCGCCGCCGGCGGAAAGGAGGACTGAACCATGTCCGACGATCTCCTCGACGACGAGCTGCGTGACCGCCTGCACCGCGGCATCGGGCCCGGGCCTGCCCCCGCGCCGAACTGGCCCGACCTGGCGGCGCGGCTGGCCCCGGCCCGCCGGCGTCGGCGGCAGCGCCGGGTGGTGGCCGTGGCCGCCACCATCGTGGTCCTGGCCGTGTCCGCGCTGGTGGTGGTCGGCCAGCGCGATGGCAGCGAACGGGTGCGCACCACGCCGCTGGGGCCCGGCGTCGTCGTTCCGTCGTCGATTCCAAAAGCCTCCGCCTCGACCACCGGGTCGGCAGCTGGCCCGCCCTCGCTGGCGGTGCGGGTGCTGGCCCAGGCCGTGGTGCCCGGCGCTGGCGTCATGGTGGCGGGAACCGACGGCAGCGTCTGGGTGGCCGTGGCCGACCAGGGTCAGGTGGTGCACCTGGGGCGGACGGGACAGATCCTCGGTCGGGTGACCCTGCCGTCGACGCCCGGCACCCCCGGATCCGGGTTGGCCCAGGACGTCGCCGCCGGCTACCCGATCTGGTTGGCATCGGGCGAGGGATCCATCTGGGCCTTGTCCTTCGGCAGCGGCGGGCTGTCCCGCATCGATCCCGCCACCGGCCGAATCGCCGGCACCGTGGCCATCATGGCCTACCTCGATGCCGGCCAGGCCAACGGGCGGGCCGAGGTCGAACGGGTGTCGGCGGGACTCGGCCACGTCTGGGTCACCGTGTGCTGCGACCACGACGCGCCCAACCAACGACTGCTCCAGATCGACCCCACCACGCTGGGCATCCAGGCGACCAGCGCGCCGCTGCCCGGCGACGGCGAGAGCGAGACCCCTGTGGCCGGACCGGCGGGATTGTTCGTGACCGGCGAGGGCTTCGACACCGTGGCCCAGGTCGACCCCACCACCCTGACGGTGATGCGTCTCATCTCGGTACCGGGTGGCGCTGGACCGGTGGCCATCGGCGGCGACGTCTCCTCGGTGGGCGGCTGGTCGACCGCCACCTCGTCCGGCACGGGCCAGTTCGCCATCGATCCGACCAACGGAACCAGCCGTCGCCTGACCGCCTGGCCCACGCCGGTGCAGCAGGTGGCCGCCGCCTCCGGGTCCTCCCGCTCGCTCTGGGCCCGGGGCCCGTCGGGCCCGGTGCTGTACCTCGGGGATGGCCGGCTCTTCGTCGTGCCCGACAGCACCGGTGAGGGCATCATCGCCGCCGCCCCCGACGGCAGCCTGTGGTTCGCCGACGGCGACCGCCTGGCCCGCGTGGTACCCACCTCGAGTTGATCCTGCGGCGGCACGGGCCGAGCGACATGATGGGACCGTGTTCATCCACAACTGGGACCGGCCGGTCGACGACCGTGAGTGGCGTGACTTCGTGGCCGCTCAGGGATTCGGTGAGCTGGTGGCGGCCGGCGCCGGCCGCCAGGTCGCGGTGGTCGTCCCCACCCAGTTCGTGATCGAGGACGACCAGATCCTGGTGCACCTGTTGGCCCAGAACCCGATCTGGGCCGCGCTGGAGGAGAACCCGAAGGCGCTGCTGGCCGTGTCCGGCGACTGGGCCTTCATCCCCTCGGCCTGGAAGGCGATCGACGACGAGGATCCGAGGCTGGGCATCCCCACCACCTACTACGCGTCGGTGCAGCTGATCGGAACCGCCCGCATCCTGTCCGACCCCGACGACGTGGCCGAGGTGCTGCGTGGCCAACTGGCCCGCCTCCAGCCCGACATCGAGGTGGTCGACCCCAGCGAGCACGGCCGGCGCCTGGGCGCCATCCGGGCCGCTCGGATCGACGTCGAGGAGGTCCGGGCCAAGTTCAAGTACGGCGGCAACGTCGACGCCGCCCACCGCCAGGCGGCGGCCGAGCGACTGGAGGCCCGCGGCGGTCCCGGGGACCAGGCCGCCGCCGCCCGCGTGCGCGCCCGCCTCGACCCGGGCTGAGCCCGACACCGCCACGGGCCCACCGCTACCGTTGGACCATGACTGACGAGCTGTCCCGTCGAACCTTCCTGGCCGGCCTGGGGGCGGCGTCGGGCCTGGCCGCGGCCGGCCTGTCCGCCACCGCCGCCGGGGCCACCAACATCCCCGGCCACACCGGCCAACCGGGCGACCGACCCTTCCCGCGCCATCCCGAGGGCACCGAGTTCCTGCCCCGCATCGAACACATCATCATCTACATGCAGGAGAACCACTCCTACGACTCGTACTACGGGATGTTGCCCCGCGGCGACGGCTACACCCTGGCCGACGGTGTACCCCAGAACAGCAACCCGCTTTCGCCCACCCAGAACCTGTCGGTCTTCCACGCCCCCGACACCTGCCAGCTGGGCGAAGGCGTGTCCCAGAACTGGGCCAGCACCCACACCCAGATCGACAACGGGCTCATGGACGGCTTCCTGTTCAACGGCAACACCAACGCCATGCGCTACTGGGACCAGACCGACATCCCCTTCTACTACTCGCTGGCCCAGACCTTCCCGATCTGCGACCGCTGGTTCGCCTCGGCTCCCTGCCAGACCTATCCCAACCGCCTGTACCTCCAGGCCGCCACCTGCCAGAGCCTGATCTCGACCTCGGCCGACGTGCTCAGCCTGCCACACCCGGCCGGCGGCACCATCTGGGACAAGCTCGACGCCTTCGGCATCAGCTGGAACGACTACGCCTGGGATCTGCCTGACATCGCTCTGTTCCCCACCACCTACCCCACCCAGAAGTCCCACGTGAAGTCCTTCGACCAGTTCCTCACCGATTGCCACACGGGCTCGCTGCCGCACGTGTCCATCGTGAGTCCGGGGATCAACAGCTTCACCGAGGAGAACCCCCACGACGTGCGGTTGGGGGAGGCGTACAGCTCGTCGATCATCAACGCGGTGATGCACAGCCCGGCGTGGCCCAAGACGGCGCTGTTCTTCATGTACGACGAGCACGGTGGCTACTACGACCACGTGCCGCCGCCCGCGGCCGTGCCGCCCGACGACATCCTGCCCGCGGTGGCCGCCGCGCCCGGCGCCCCCGACGCTTGGAACATCTACGGGCTGCGGGTGCCGGCCTTCGTCATCTCCCCGTACGCCAAGCGCAACTACGTGTCGCACGTGGTGCACGACCACACCTCGGTGCTGCGCTTCATCGAGACCAAGTTCAACCTGGGCGCGCTGACCCGACGCGACGCCCACGCCGACAACCTGCTCGACTGCTTCGACTTCAGCCATCGATCGTTCCGCGAGCCGCCCACGCTGGCGGCCCCCGGCCTGCCGGCCACGGGCAGCGTGTGCACGCCGAGCATCCCGCCTCCGCCCACCCAGCCCGCCGCGGTGGCGCCCGCCCCGGCGCCGGCCAGCGATGTCGCGCTGCCCCCACCCACCGCGTCGCAGCTCGACCGCCAGTCCCTGCTGGCCTACTGGCAGGACCGGGGCCTCATCCCCGCTTGACGTATCGCCCTGCCGGCCTGATCAGCGTCCGGTGTGGCCGAAGCCCCCGACGCCGCGCTCGCTGTCGTCGACGAACGCCTCGACCACCTCGAACACGACGTGTTCGACCGGCTGCACCACCAGCTGGGCGATGCGATCGCCTCGCTCGATGTGGTGGTCGACAGCGGGGTCGGTGTTGATGAGCAGCACCTTCAGCTCGCCCCGATAGCCGCTGTCGATCAGTCCGGGCGTGTTGAGACACGTCACCCCGTGGCGCAAGGCCAGGCCGCTGCGGGGCTGCACGAACCCGGCATAGCCATGAGGGATGGCCACGGCCACGCCGGTGGGCACCAGCAGGCGGCCGCCGCCACAGGCCAGGGTGACCGACTCGCGGGCCACCAGGTCGAGGCCGGCGTCACCGAGGCGGGCGTAGGCTGGTATGGGCAGATCGGGATCCAGACGAACCAGCGCGACCTCGAGCATCTCGAGAGCCTAAGGATCCACGCCTCAGGCGGCGAGTCCGAACCGTTACCATCGCCGGATGCTCGCCTGGATGGACCTCGAGATGACCGGTCTGGACCCGTCGCAGCACGTGATCGTCGAGATCGCCACCCTGCTGACCGACGACAACCTCGAGCTCATCGCCGAGGGCCCGGACCTGGTGGTGCACGCCACCGAGGACCAGCTGTCGCGCATGCCCGACGTGGTGGTGGCCATGCACACCCGCAGCGGGTTGATCGCCCAGATCCAGGCCTCCCCGGTCACGCTCGAGGAGGCCGGTGCCCAGACGCTGGCCTTCCTGCGCCAGCACATCCCCGACGCCGGCTCGGTGCCGCTGTGCGGCAACTCCATCGGCACCGATCGACGGTTCCTGTCCATCCACCTGCCCGAGGTGGAGAACTACCTCCACTACCGCTCGGTGGACGTGTCCACCCTCAAGGAGCTGGCCAAGCGCTGGAACCCCGCCATCCTGGGCGGCGCGCCCCGCAAGGCCGAGGGCCACCGCGCCCTCGACGACATCCGCGAGAGCGTGGCCGAGCTGCGCTACTACCGCGAGACCTTCCTGACCCAGGCCACCCCCAAGACCCCGCCGAGCTGACCCGCCTGCAGGGATCGGATGGTCGGGCGATCAGACGGTCAGGCGATCGAGCAGGTTTCGGGTGATCTGCTCGATGACCGGGTCGGGGGGATCAGCCAGACCCCACGCCCACTCCGTGGAGCCGGCCGTGAAGATCGTGCCCCCGGGCTGATGCACGCCCATCACGGCGTGGCCGTGCTCGAGTCGCGACACCGCCTCGGGACCGTCGTCGCCCAGCACGCGCCAGGCATGGAACTCGACCTCGGTGCGATCGCCGTCGGCCACCGGGCGCACTGATGTGGTCCGGTCGAAGGGGTGGGCGGGAGCCAGGCCGAGGATGGCGAAATCGGCCGGCGTGCCGTCGGATCCGGTCGGGTGGGGCAGCCCGTCGCGCACGGTGAAGTCACAACCGTCGCACTCGTAGCCGACCACCACCGAACCGGCGCCGATGAGGTCGCCGTAGGCCACGTCGGTGCCGGCGAACACCCAGTGGTCGGGTCGGTAGACCGTGTATCCGCCGGCACCCGAGGCCACCGCCCGGCCGATGCGGTGGTAGCCACCCCGGGCGAAGCTCACCCCGGTCATGTGGTTCTCGGGTCGGCCCACCAGCTTGTCGGACCACAGAGTGGTGAGCCGCTCTTCGCCATCAGTGCCGAACACGGGATCGGATTCGAACTGCTGCTTGTAACCCACCATCGTCTGGCCGTCGTCCTCCAGGCGGACCTGCCAGAAGCTGGTGTTGCCCGATAGGAAGGCGGCGTTGCCGCCCGCGGCCACGAACGACTCGACGGCATCTCGCATGGCCCAGGTCCAGTACTCGTCATGGCCGACCGACAGGTACAGGCGCCGGCCGTCGAGCAGCCCCGGCACGGTCTCCAGATCGGCGTTCACGGCATAGTCCAGCTCGTAGCCCCGGGACTCCGCCCAGCGCACGAACTCGAGCTCGGCGTTGGGCCAGCCGGCCGAGCCCGCCCACTGGGAGAAGCCGTGACCCAGTAGGTAGTGGATGTGGGCTCCCATCGTCGGGTCGGGCGCGTCGATCACGGCCACCCGGTCACCCGGACCGGGCGGCTTGCGTAGGAACCCCGGTGCCAGAGGCCGAGCGAACGACACCCGGGTGCCGCTGGTGTAGAGGTTGTCGCCCCCGAAGTCGTTGTAGGCGTTCCACGTGTTGGTGGTCAGCACCAGCAGGGGAACCTCTGGGCGTACCTGGGCGGCGCGCACCACGAAGAAGCCCACACTCTCCCGGCGGAACTCGGGGCCGGCCCGCAGGACCACCTCGTAGTACCCGGACCGCCAGTGGTCGGGAACCTCCAGCGTGGCCGCGTCCGGCCACTGACAGCCCTGGCTGGCGGCATCGTCGGACAGATCGTGGGGCGACAACTCGATGGTGGCGGTCCACACGATCTCGGGCCGGGCCCCGATGCGCACCACGCGCAGCTCCGCCGGCACCGGTGGGCCCGCGGCTCGCAGGCCGACGGTCTGCCCGGCGGTCACCGATTGGGGCCAGGCGTAGACCCAGGGGCCGCTGAGCTCGCTCATGGCCGGCGATGGTAGCCACCCGACCGGCGCCGTCGACCGTGCAAGTTGACCGCTTGGTCAAGTTATGGTGGACGGATGACCGAGCGCCCGCCCAAGCAGGAACAGGAGCAGGCCTCCGAGGAGATCACCGAGGTGGCCCCGGGCATCCTGAGGCTGCAGCTGCCGATCATGATGCCCGGGCCTGGGTCACGTGAACACCTATGCCATCGAGGACGGTGACGGCTTCGCTCTGGTCGATCCGGGCCTGCCGGGCGAGGCGTCGTGGAAGTCGCTGCTGGCCCGCATGGAGGCGCGCCGGCATCCCGATGAACCGGGTGCACCACGTGATCGTGACCCACTCGCACCCTGACCACTTCGGGGGAGCCGGGATGCTGGCCCACGAGAGCGGGGCCGACGGTGGTGGCCTCCAGCTCGTTCCGCACCTGGTACGACCCGACCGAGGAGGCCGGTGAGCCCGAGCTCGACTGGCGCCAGAACGACGAGGCCGACGAAGCGTTCATCGCCCGCTTCGAGCACCCCACGCCCTGGGGCGGCGACGCCGGCAAGCTCAAAGACTTCGAGCGTGCCAGCTTCCTGGCCCGCCGCAAGCGAGGTACGGGCCTGGTTCCGCCCGCCCAGACCGTCGGTGCACGTCGACGACGCCGACCACCTGAGCCTGGGCCGCCACGACTGGGTCGGGGTCTACACGCCCGGTCACACCAACGACCACCTGTGCCTGTTCGACCCGGAGTCGGGCATCCTGCTGTCGGGCGACCACGTGCTACCCACCATCACGCCCCACATCTCGGGGCTGATCGAGGGCGACCCCCTGCGGGCCTACCTCGACTCGCTCGACAAGGTGGCGGCCTTCCAGGGCGTCAACCAGGTGCTGCCCGCCCACGGCCACCCCTTCACCGACCTGACCGGACGGGTCGACGCCATCAAGGCGCACCACGCCGAGCGCCTGTCCGCCCTCCAGGAGGCGTCTCGCCAGCGGGGCTGGTCGACCGTCACCGACCTGATGCGGGCGCTGTTCCGCGAGCGGTCGTGGGGACACATGGCCGAGAGCGAGACATTCGCCCACCTCGAGCACCTGCGACTGCTGGGCCAGGCCGACCGCCGCGAAGAAGGCGGCTACCTGCTCTATTTGGCTGAGTAGGCGAAGGCCGCCAGGCCGGAGCCGCTGGCGACGTGATACCCAGATGGGCGAAGCCCGCCCGCCGGGAGGCTTGCCCACCAGAGGGCCAAGAGATCAGACCACGCTCCACTTGCCGTCGATGGAGCGGCCCTTGACCCGGCCTTCCTTGGCCAGCTTGAGCAGGTGGGCGTGCACCGTGCGCCTGGCCACCGGATGCAGCTCGGGGATCACGTCGACGTAGATCACCTCGACCAGGTCGTCGATCTTGGCCGTACCCGAGGTGGTCAACAGGTCGAGGATCTGGGCTTCGCGGGCGTGACGATGCTCGATGTAGTCGTCGATGGCCACCCGGGGTTCCTCGATGAGATGGCCGTGGCCGGGAGCGATCGAGCGCAGCCGCAAGGCCCGAACCGTGGCCAGCGACTCGAGGTAGTCGGTCATGTTCCCGTCGGGCGGGCTGATGACCACGGTGGAGCCCTGCATGATGTGGTCGCCCGAGAACAACATGCGCTCCTCCTCGAGCAAGAAGCACAGGTGGTTGGAGGCGTGGCCGGGCGTGTGGATGGCCTGCAGGCGGAACTCGGTGGCTTCGATGACGATGCCGGCGCGCACCTTGGCGTCGATCTCCAGGCCGTCGCGGGCGTCGAAGGCCATGACCTCGGCCCCAGTGCGCGCCTTGAGGCCGGCCGCGCCGGGCGAGTGGTCGAGATGGGTGTGGGTGCAGACGATCCAACGGATGCGGTCGCCGCCGCAGCCGGCGATGGCGTCGAGGTGGGCGTCGTCGTCGGGACCGGGATCGATCACCGCGATCTCGTCGATGCCGACCAGGTAGGTGTTGGTGCCCGGGCCCGTCATGATGCCCGGGTTGGGGGCGACGATGCGCCGGACCAGCGGGCTCAGCGCGCGGGCCACGCCCGGCACCAACGGCGGCGGGGCCGGGGCCTCGGCATCGGGATCGATCGGCTCAGGCGCTTTCCGCCGAGGCATGGCGAGCACCTCCCGAGCTCGGGGCGGATCCGTTCCCGCCGACCAGGGTCGGCGGGACGGTGACCACCGATCCGGACAGCGCGGTCAGCGGCAGGCCGTCGGGGAGCACCGCCGTCATCAGGTCGTCGTAGCCGGGATCGCCGGGCAACACGATGCGCACACCGCCACCTTCGTCTTCCACGATGCGGGGCAGGACCCCGGGGATCTGACCGATGGCCGCGGCATGGGCCAGGAGCTCGTCGGCGGTGTCGAAACGCTCGAGCGCGATGAGGGTGCGCACCGTGGGGAAGATCATCTCGAACTCGCCGGCCCGGTTGGCGGCCAGGGCGTCGCGGGGACGGATCCACAGGTTGGCGATCACCTCGCGGTCGTCGTGGAGGGGCACCTGGGCGTCGGGAGCGCGGGCCACGAAGAACCGGGTGTCGTAGCGACGGGTGGGGCCTTCGGGGGTGATCCAATGGGCGAAGTAGTACATGGTGTCGACGGCCAGGCGCAGACCTTCGCGCTCGGCAGACCTCGACCAGCCGGAGCTCGCCGCCGATCCACGGCGCGTCGGTGCTCGGCGAAGCGCTCGACGGTGGCCGGGTCATCGAGGCGGATGAGCCCGTCGTGGCCGTGGTCGGCGCCATCGTAGGCCAGCAACACGCCGGCCTCCTCGAAGGACTCACGGATGGCGGCCACCCAGAAGGCCAGGCCGCCGGCGGTCACGCCCAGTTGCTCGGAGGCATCTGCGTCGCGCCGTCCCTGGCACACCGATTCGAGATCGGCGAAGCGGTCGTGGTCGTCGACGCCTCCGCCCGGGAACACGTAGGCGCCGCCCACGAAGTCGGACCGCAGGTTGCGGCGCAGCATGAACACCTCGAGCCCACCGGGGTCGCCGCTGGCCCGGTCCGGCTGGGCGTCGCGCACCAACATGACGGTGGCGGCGTCACGGACCGGGACCCCCATCAGGAGCCCAGCTCGGGTGGTCGATCGCCCGCGCCGCCCGGTGGGCGAGGCTCGTTCCAGGGCTGGGAGTCGACGTCGATCGGTGCGCCGTAGCTGCCGGGCCCGAAGCCGCCCGTCCCGAACGAGTCGGGCCCGAAGCCCACCGAGTAGGTCACCATGCGGGCTTGGGCGCGCTCGGCCCGACGACGGATGCGCGCGGCCACGACCGGGCGCAGCACCGAGCGCACCGGCGGCACCATCAGGACCAGTCCAACGAACGTGCTGATGAAGCCGGGCACGAACATGAGCAGGCCGCCCACCGAGATGAGCAGGCCGTCGATGGCCTCGTCGGCCGGCAGCTGGCCCTGGTCGACGGTGACCCGCATGCGGCGCAGCACCCCCAGACCTTCGACCTTGGTCAGCCAGGCGCCGGCGATGCTGCTGAGCACCAGGAAGGCCAAGGTGGGGAGCCAGCCGATGGCCCCGGCCACGGCCACGATGACGTAGAGCTCCACCACGGGAGCCACCACGAACAACAGGATCAACCAAGCCACGACGTCCAGCCTACCGGCCTCGCCCTCGACTGGCCCCGGCGGGTCCAGCGCGCCACGCCGGGGCGATCCGAGCCCGGACGCGACGACGCGCGCCCCGAAGGGCGCGCGTCGTGGCGCTCGCGCAGTGCCCACCCCCCCGGTGTGGGCGCCGCTCGGCGAGACCTATCCCGCTCGCTGCGTCATCAGGTGCTTCCGCTCGACCTCGTTCAGGCCGCCCCAGATGCCGTGGGGCTCGCGGATGCTGAGGGCGTACTCCAGGCAGTCCTTCTTCACACCGCAGCTGGCGCAGATGTCCTTGGCCCGGGCCTCACGTTCGAGCTTCTCGTCCTTGCGCTCGAACTGGGGCGGGGGAAAGAACACCGCAGCCTGCGGTCCGCGGCATGCAGCCTTGACCTGCCAGGAATCGTCAATTCGCTGAGCACTCAACGTCACTCCCCCTTTCGAATGCGACCCTACAACCGTCGATTTCGCTCCCACAAGGGGTGAACTTTTGTATGCGGTCTGGGAGATATCGCGATCACGGGCTGCTCACGCCAGGTGGGGCAAGAAGCAGCGAGCAAGAGCTCAGCGTCGGCGGTAGTCCTTGGCCGCGCCCTCCTCGGGCTCGACCTCGAGCACCAGGCCCTCGATGCCCACCACCCGCACCCGATCGAGCTCGTCGATGGGGGTGGCCCGGTTGGTGTAGGCGCGCCACAGCGCGTCGCGCACCTGCACGGTGCCGTCGGGGGAGATGGGCGTCACGGCCCGGCCGAACTCGCCGATCATCCACTCGCGCCCGATGGTCGGGGTCGAGAACCGGGTGCGCACCATGGCCGGCATGGCGGTCAGGAAGGTCAGGGCCACGCCGATGAAGGCCACGCCCAGGGTGATCCACGACAGCGACACGCCGTCGTAGAGCAGCAGCGAGCCGAGCACGAAGAACACCCCACCTGCCGCCGTCCAGAACCGGGGTACGCCAGTCTGGACGTCGACCGCGAAGGCGACCATCGACGCCACCAGCAACACGATGCCCACGGTGCGGGTGGGCAGCACCGCCAACCCGTAGCAGGCCAGGATGAACGAGCCGGCGCCGACCACCCCGGCCACGCCTACCCCGGCGGTGAACAGGTCGAAGATGAGCAGGGCCATCCCCACGGCCAGCAACAGGTACGCCACCGCCGGGCTGGCCACCGTGTGGAACAGCTGCTCGACCAGGGTCAGCTCGCTGAACTGCACCTGGGTGATGGGCTCGAGGCGCCGCTCGTGGCCGACCGTGACGGTCTTGGTGTCGACGCCGGGCAGACGCACGATGAAGTCGCCCAGGGTGGGCGCGTAGGTGGTGGTGACGCCCAGCTTGGTGGCCGCGCCCTGGCCCACCGTGCGGTTGCGCAGCACCAGGGGCAGCCGGGCCGGGTTGAGCACCACTCCAGGTACCGGCGTCCCGCTGTTGCCCACGCTGGTTCCCGGAGCCATGCCCACCTTGGATGCCACCCCCAACATCTGGGCGGCCTGGCCGGTCAGGCGCGACCCGCTGGGACCGATCCAGATGTCGACCGGCACCGAGGATCGCGCGATGAGGCGCAGCAGGCCGGCGAAGGTGTCCTGGCTGACCACCACGCCGTTGGCGTTGGTCTGGAGCACGATGGCCTTGGCCTTGGCCGACTCGGCGTCGGCCACGGCGTGGGACAGGGCGTTGACCATGACCGGGTCGAGCAGTCCGCTGACCTTGAACACGGCCACGTAGCCGGCGACGGTGCCCGAGCCGGTGGCCGGAGTGGCGGCCTGGGCTCCCACGGCCGTGGCTCCGATGGTGGCGGCCAGCATGGCCGCGCCCAGCGCCAGCAACGCCAACGAGGCGCGTCGGCGGGGCCGGGACCGCAAGGCTGGGGTGGGTAGTGTGCGGCGCACGGGCCTCCGAAGGGAAAAGCTTGGATCCTGCGCAGTTCTTCGCAGCATCTCGCGTCGTCATCGTGGCCGGGAAGGGCGGTGTGGGCAAGACGACGGTCAGCGCCGCGCTGGCCCGGGCCGCGGCGCGGGCCGGGTTGTCGGCGCTCATCGTCGAGGTCGAGGGCAAGAGCGGCCTGGCCAGCCTGTTCGGCCAGCCTCCGTTCGACTACAGCGAGGTGGTGCTCTCCCCCGGCGGCGGACGGGACGGCGCGGCTGACGTCTCGGCCCGCACGCTCACCCCCGACGACGCCCTGATCGAGTACCTGCACGATCACGGGATGAGCCGGATCTCGCGCCGGCTGGCCAGCACGGGCGCGGTGGACATGGTGGCCACCGCCGCGCCGGGCATCAAGGACATCCTGATCCTGGGCAAGGTCAAGCAGCTCGAGCAGCGGCGCCGAGCCGATCTCATCGTGCTCGACGCGCCGGCCGCCGGGCACGCCATCAGCTTCCTGCGTTCGGCCCGGGGCCTGCTCGACGCGGTCAAGGTCGGTCCCATCAACACCCAGGCCCGCGATGTGCTCGACCTGCTGACCGACCCGGCCCGGTGCCAGGTGATGCTGGTGACGCTGCCCGAGGAGACGCCGGTCAACGAGCTGATCGAGACGGCCTACAGCCTGGAGGACGAGGTCGGGGTCAGCCTGGGACCGGTGGTGGTCAATGGCCGCTATCCCGATCTCGCCGGCCTGGACCGCTCGCCGGAGGAGGCGGCGGCGCAGGCGGGGGTCACGCTCAAGGCGGGCGAGGCCGAGGCGCTGGCCGGCGCGGCTGGGTTCCGCCGCCACCGGATGGACCTCCAGGCCTCGCAGGTGGCGCGCCTGGCCGAGGTGCTTCCCCTCCCCCAGCTGTCGCTGCCCTACCTGTTCGAGGCCGACCTGGGGCCGAGCCAGGTCGAGCTGCTGGCCCAGAAGCTGCTCGACGGCATCGACGGGCTCGACGACCTGGTGGCCGGAGCCGAGCCGTGAGCGACGACCCGATTTCGCCCGACCCGAAGCCAGACCGTCGCCGCGAGCTCGACCAGCTGGTGCGCGATCAGGAGGTGATCGTGTGCACCGGGTCGGGGGGCGTGGGCAAGACCACCACAGCGGCGGTCATGGCCCTGCACGCGGCCGAGTTGGGACGCAAGGCGTGCGTGGTGACGATCGATCCGGCCAAGCGGCTGGCCGACGCGCTGGGCCTGGAAGCCCTGTCGAACTCCCCCACCCGCATCGACGGCCCGTGGCCGGGGGAGCTGTGGGCGCTCATGCTCGACACCAAGTCGACCTTCGACGACCTGGTGTTGAGCAACGCCGAGACGCCGGAGCAGGCCGATGGGATCCTCCAGAACCGCTTCTACCGCAACATCTCCGGGGCGCTGTCGGGCACCCAGGAGTACATGGCCATGGAGAAGCTCTACGCCCTACACGAGAGCACCGACTTCGACCTGGTGGTGGTGGACACGCCGCCGACGCGCAACGCGCTCGACTTCCTGGAGGCTCCCAAGCGCCTCACCCGCTTCCTCGACCACCGCCTCTACCGGGTGCTGATGGCGCCCACCCGGGGAGTGGCGCGGGCGGTCAACGTGGCCGCCCAGGCGTTCCTGCGCACGGTGTCGAAGGTGGTGGGCGGTGACGTGGTGCGCGATGCCATCGCCTTCTTCTCGGCCTTCGACGGCATGGAGTCCGGCTTTCGGGATCGGGCCGCGGCCACCCTGGCTCTGCTGTCGGACGACGTGACCGCCTTCGTGCTGGTGGCCGCACCTCGCGGTGACGTGGTGGAGGAGGCGACCTACTTCGCGGCGCGCCTGGCCGAAGCCGAGATCCCGGTAAGAGCCCTGGTGGTCAATCGCATGCACCCCCGCTTCACCGAGGCGTCGCCGGGCTCGTTGCGGGGTCGGGCCGAGACCTGTGCGGCCACCGACATCGGCGGTCTGTACGCCAACCTGGCCGAGTTCGCCCAGGTGGCCACCGAAGAGGAGCGCCACCTGCGGGGCCTGGCGGATCGAGTGTCGCCGGCGCCGGTGCTGCGGGTGCCGTTCCTGCGCAGCGACGTGCACGACCTCGAAGGGCTGCGCGAGATCGGCCGCCACCTGTTCCCGGAGTAACCGGGCCGACCTTGCGGTCAGTCGATCTGCAGGTCGGGGGGATCGAGCAGGGCCTGGACCGCGGCTTCGACCGTCTCGGTGACCGGCACGATGCGATCGAAGCCGGTGGTGTGGAGCAGGCGGGTAAGTGTGGGTCGGCCGCAGGCCACCGACACGTCGCCCTGGGCTTCGCGGGCGCGTCGGATGCCGCCGATGAGCGCACCCAGGCCGGCCGAGTCCATGAAGGGGACCTCGGACAGGTCGATGAGCAGACGCGGCTTGCTGGAGAGCTCGACCAGCGACTCGCGGAACTGGCCGACCGTGTACGCGTCGAGCTCACCGATCGGTCGACACAACGTGTAGTCGCCGGTGTCCTCGACGTGGATCTCGAGCACGCATCCTCCAGGTGGGTTGGCCACAGCCGCGCCGCATCGTAGCCAGGACGCGGCCCAGATGTGATCGGAATGCGAACATCTGTTCAGCCATGCCCTGATCGGGGCCAACGGGCGGACCGGCGTGATGTTGGTGGTGGTCGCGGCGCGAACTAGCGTGTCGGCGATGCCCGCCGTGCTGCTCGCCACCGATGCCGATTGGCTCTTCGACGAGGTCGAGGCCGCCCTGGGCAACGACGAGGTCACCGTGTACCGCGTGCGTCGGGGGGTCGACGTGCTGCCGGCCCTGCTCGAGGTGGACGCCGAGCTGGCCATCCTGGATCTGCAGATCGGCAACATGGGTGGCATGGCCACCTGCATGACGATCCGAAACGAAGAGGGCATGGGCCGCCTCCCCATCACTGCGGTGCTCATGCTGTTGGACCGGGCGGCCGACGAGTTCCTGGCGCACCGATCCGACGCCGACGGCTGGTTGATCAAGCCGCTCGACGCCTTCCGGCTGCGTCGGGCCGCCGACGCCCTGCTGGCCGGCGGGACGTGGTTCGAAGGCGTCGACGAGCACACGCTGGCCACCGGCGTGGCCGCGGTCGAGCCGGACGAGACGAGCGAACCCGCCTCCGCCTGAGTCGGTGGCTCCGCATCCGCGGGGTACGCATTGGGAGCGGTTGGGTCGGTCCGCTACCATCGCCAGTCCCAACGGGCTGTAGCGCAGTTTGGCAGCGCGCTTCGTTCGGGACGAAGAGGTCGTGGGTTCAAATCCCGCCAGCCCGACTCATACCTGCAGGTCAACATGGCTGTTTGGCTACACGTGGTGTGGCCGCACAGCGGCGGGGGGCCAATTGGGGGCCAAAACGTCGTCAAAGGGTCCCCGAGCTGACGCGAGATCAGATCCTCCAGCTAGCCCCCATCTTCCCCGGGACGGGACGAGCTCCTGGTCGACCTCAGCGAGAGACCTCTTGTTGCGGTGCTGCGGTGGGTAGTTGCACGGTGACGCAGAGGCCCCCGCCCGTCCGTGGGGTGAGGGTAAGGGTTCCGTCGTGGGCTTGGGTGATGCTCTGAGCGATGGCCAGTCCGAGGCCGACGCCGCCATGATCGGTGCGTAGGCGTTCGGTGCCGCGGAGGAACGGTTCGGTGAGCGTGGAGACGAGCTGGGGGCTGAGACCCTGGCCCGTGTTCTCGACGGTGAGCACCGCGTCGTGGGCGTGAACGCCGGTCCTGACCCAGACGGTGCCCCCGTCGGGCAGGTTGTGCACGATCGCGTTGTGGACGAGGTTCGTGGCCAACTGCAGCAGCAGTGCCTGCGAGCCGATGGTGGAGGCCGTGTCCCCGGATGTCTCGATGGCTACGCCGTGGGTCTCGGCGAATGGGAGGAGCGTCTCGTTGGCTTCTTCGGCGATCAGCGACAGGTCTACAGGTTCTCGGGTGAACGAGCGCTGATCGGCGCGGCTCAGCAGGAGCAACGCCTCGGTGAGGTCAATCGCTCGGGTGTTGACGACGTGGAGGCGGTCGAGGAGCTCCGCGGTGTCGGGGTTCAAGTCCTGGCCTCGGGCCGCGTCGAGCAGGGTCTGGGTGATCGCCAGCGGAGTGCGCAGCTCATGGGAGGCGTTGGCTGCGAACCGTTGCTGGGCGGCGGAGTCAGCTTCGAGCTGGGTCAGCATGGCGTCGAAGGCGTCGGCGAGCTCGCGGAACTCATCGTTGCGACCGGGGAGCCGGATCCGGTGGGAGAGCGATCCGTGGGCGGCCAGGCGCGTGGCCTCGGTGATGCGGGCCAGAGGGGCGAGCATCTGGCCGGCGAGGATCCACCCTCCCGCCAGGCCGAACACGACGAGGAACGCCCCCAAAATGGCCGCGGCCGGTGCGAAATCCCGCAAGAGCGCACCACGACCCGGCGAATAGAAGATGTGCGTGCCGTGGACGAGGATGGTCTCGCCTCTGGGCACGTAGCGCAGGAGGAACAGCCACACCGCGGCCAGCAGCAAGGCGCCGGCGACCACGAGGAAGCCGGCGTAGCTGAGGGTGAGTTTGAGGCGGACGCTCAGACCAGGGGGTCTATCCACGGGTCCCACCTTCACGGCCGGTGTCAGGTTGAGTGTCGACGCGATATCCGACGCCGGCCACGGTGGCGATGATCGGCGGGGCGCCTAGACGTTTGCGCAACGTCGAGACGGTGATGCGCACGGCGTTGGTGAACGGGTCTGCGTGTTCATCCCACGCTCGTTCCAGTAGCTCCTCGGCACTGACGACACCGCCCTCGGCCTCGACAAGTATCTCGAGTACCGCGAACTGCTTGCGGGTGAGCGCGACGTAGCGGCCGCCGCGGTACACCTCGCGGCGGAACGCATCCAGACGCAGACCCGCGATCTCACGCACGGGTGGCCGATTGTGGCCGCGTCGTCGGTCGAGCGCTCTGAGGCGCAGCACGAGCTCTCGGAGTTCGAAGGGCTTCGTGAGGTAGTCGTCGGCGCCGATCTCGAAGCCTGACGCCTTGTCGTCGAGGCGGTCGGCCGCCGTGAGCATGAGGATCGGCATGCCGCTGCCGGAGGCGAGGATGCGTTCGGCGATCTGGTCGCCCGAGGGCCCGGGGATGTCGCGGTCGAGGACGGCGATGTCATAGGCGTTGACGCTGAGCAGCTCCAAGGCGGTGTTGCCATCTCCGGCGATGTCGGCCGCGATCGCCTCCAGGCGAAGGCCATCGCGGATGGCTTCTGCCATGTAGGGCTCGTCTTCGACGATCAACACACGCACACTGAGGCGATGGTAGGCGCCGCGGCATATCGCCGGCGTATCGAAATCCACATACGCCCTGGTAACACCGCGCGGTCTTGACTCGGATGTGTGGACCACTGTGCAATAGCTC
Source organism: uncultured Microthrixaceae bacterium (assembly GCA_963740985.1). Taxonomy (GTDB): domain Bacteria; phylum Actinomycetota; class Acidimicrobiia; order Acidimicrobiales; family Acidimicrobilacustridaceae; genus UBA4742. Next base: position 3,469,210 of record CAVUGJ010000002.1, on the reverse strand, counting down.
GTGTCGCGGCCCAGTCCAGCCGATCGCGGGCGCCGTCGTTCTCCTCGGTCACGGGTGACAACCGTGGTACAGGTGGCCAGGTGCGTGACGCCGCCCCGGGTCTTGCGCTGACCATCTACGGGTGCGGACCAGACGAGGCGGTGGTGTTCCGCCAGTTGGCACCCCGATTCGGCGTCACGCTTACCATCGCCGAGGACGCGCTCACCGAGGCCAACCTCGAGCTGGCATTGGGATGTCGACTCATCAGCGTGAGCCACAGATCTCGCATCGGTCAGGCCACGCTTCTCGCGCTGCGCGAGGCGGGTGTGGAGTACATCTCCACGAGGAGCGTCGGCTACGACCACATCGACGTCGACTGCGCCGCGAGCCTCGGCATCTCGGTCGAGAACGTCGGCTACTCGCCCGACAGTGTTGCTGACTTCACCCTGATGCTGATGTTGATGCTGGTTCGCGGCGCCAAGTCCGCCGTCAGTCGTGCCCAGGTCCATGACTACCGCCTGAACGAAGTCCGAGGTCGAGAGCTGCGGGACCTGACGGTTGGGGTGGTCGGAACCGGACGCATCGGCCGGGCCGTGATGGACCGGATACGGGGCTTCGGCGGCCAGATATTGGCCCATGACCGTCATCCCACGACGGCCGCCGATTACGTGGACCTCGAGACGCTGTTGGCTCGGAGCGACGTGGTGACCCTCCATACGCGTCTCGACGCGGGCACCCGCTACCTCCTGGATCGTCGGCGCATCGAGTTGATGAAGCCCGGTGCCTTCGTCATCAACACCGGGCGCGGGCCCCTGCTCGACACCGAGGCCCTGCTGGCCTCTTTGGAGGGCGGCCGGCTCGGCGGCGCGGCGTTGGATGTCCTCGAAGGCGAGGCAGGGATCTTTTACTCGGATCTCCGCCAGAGGTCCGTTGGGAACCCACCGCTATTGCGGCTCCACCAGCTACCGAACGTGGTGATCACACCGCACACGGCCTATTACACCGATCACGCGTTGAACGACACCGTAGAGAACACCCTGACCAACTGTCTGCGATTCGAGCGGGAAACGTCATGGACAGATTGAGGGTGGCCGTCGTCTTCGGCGGCTGTTCCGAGGAACATCCCATCTCGGTCAAGTCGGCCGAGGAGGTGGCCAGAAACCTCGATCTTGGAAGGTACGAGCCGTTCTACATCGGGATCACGACGAGCGGCGCGTGGATGCTGTGCGATGGCCCCGACGCTTGCTGGGAGACAGGCAGCTGCCGTCCGGCGGTGCTGTCACCGGACCGGGGGATGCACGGACTACTCGTGCTCGAGCAGGGACGCTACGAGGCGATCCGCTTGGACGTCGTGCTCCCCGTCCTGCACGGCAGGTACGGCGAAGATGGTGCGATACAGGGCTTGTTGGAACTCTCCGGCATCCCGTATGTGGGTTGCGACGTGCAGAGCTCCGCCCTGTGCATGGACAAGTCCCTGGCCTACCTCGTGGCGAGGAGTGTGGGCATCGCGACGCCCGAGTTCCGCACCGTCACCCCGGACGAGGTCATCGACCCCGACCGACTCAGCTATCCCGTCTTCGTGAAGCCGGCCCGCTCCGGGTCGTCATTCGGCGTCAGCCAGGTTGCTCGAGGAGAGGACCTAGCGAGCGCGGTGGCCGCGGCCGGACAGTACGACTCCAAGGTGTTGATCGAGCAGGCCGTGGTTGGTCGGGAGGTGGGATGCGCGCTGGTCGGCAATGACTCGGACGTGATCGCCGGCGAGCCAGACCGCATCTCCCTCTCGCACGGGTTCTTCCGGGTCCACCAGGAGGAGCAGCCCGAGCTCGGCTCGGAGAACGCAACCTTCATCGTTCCCGCCGACATCTCGGACCAGGAACGTGCGCGGGTGCACGAAGCAGCCAGGGTCCTCTATCGCGCCTTGGGGTGCCGGGGGCTGGCACGAGTGGATCTGTTCCTCACTGACGAGGGGACTGTCGTGCTGAACGAGGTCAACACCCTGCCCGGCATGACCTCCTACAGCCGCTATCCGAGGATGATGGCCGCTGCGGGATTACCCCTCTCCGATGTGATCGACCGGCTGGTGTCGTTGGCGCTGTGCGGGACATGACGATGCACCATGACTTCGCCTACGTTGACGGGCTCGTGCCCGGCCTGCGTTGGGATGCGAAGTACGCGACCTGGGACAACTTCACCGGCAAGCCGGTGGACGGCTATCTGGTCAACCGGATCGTCGGCACGCGGGCGCTGTGCTCGGCCCTCGAAGATGTCCGAGAGGAGGCCGCCTCGCTCGGCTTCGGCCTTCTCCTGTGGGATGGCTATCGGCCGCAACGGGCCGTGGAGTGCTTCCTACGCTGGTCGCAACAGCCCGAAGACGGCCGGACGAAGCGGAGGCACTACCCGAGCATCAACCGATCCGGGATGTTCGACCAGGGATACGTCGCCGCCAAATCGGGGCACAGCCGGGGCAGCACCGTCGACCTGACGCTGTACGACCTGGCCACAGCAGAGCTCATGTCGATGGGCGGTGACCACGACCTCATGGACCCGATCTCGCACCACGGAGCCAAGGGAATCACCCACGAACAGGCGGCGAACCGTCAGCGCCTCCTTTCCATCATGGAGCAGGGCGGCTTCAGCCCATACCGGTGCGAGTGGTGGCACTACACGCTTCGCGATGAGCCGTACCCAGACACCTACTTCGACTTTCCCGTCGGATAGGCGGTCCAGCATGGGAGGAGAAGCCGTGTCTCGGATCGACCGAGGCGGTTCCATCGCCGAAAGGGTCACGCGTGCGATTCTCGACCACTGAGCTGGCGACGCATCTCGGGGGCGAGCTGGTCGGTCCCGACGTCAGGATCGACGGCGCGAGCATCGACTCGAGGACCATTCGGGCCGGGCAGCTCTACGTCCCCATCGTGGCCGAGCGGGACGGCCACGGCTTCATCCCGGCGGCGCTCGAGGTCGGCGCACCGGCGTATCTCACCGCATACGAGCCCGTCGGCGGGACAGCCATCCGGGTCGTCGACACCGCTGCGGCGCTGCTGAGCCTCGGGGCGCTCGCCCGAGGTCGGGTCGGCGGCGCCATCGGCATCACCGGGTCGGTCGGTAAGACCACCACCAAGGACCTACTGGCCGGCTGCCTGGCCTCGACGTTCGCCAGCGCGGCCAACGAGCGTTCTTTCAACAACGAGCTGGGCCTACCCCTGACCCTGCTCAACGCACCCGACGCGGCGCGATGGGTCGTCCTCGAGATGGGAGCCCGCCACGCGGGCGACATCGAACGGCTCGCCCAGGTGGCGCGCCCCGACATCGGCATCGTGACCAGGGTGGCCAAGGCCCACGTCGAGTACTTCGGTGACCTCGACGGCGTGGCCCGAGCCAAGAGCGAGCTCGTGGCCGCCTTGCCGGCATCGGGTCTCGCCGTCTTGAACTACGACGATCCCCGAGTCCGAGACATGGCGTCGCGCGGCGCCTGCCCGGTGCTGGGCTACGCGATCAACCGTGACGCCGACGTACTGGCCGACCATGTCACCCTCGACCAGGACCTGCAGGCAAGGTTCCGCCTGTCCTCGCCGTGGGGGCAGGCCGACGTCCACCTCGCCGTGCACGGCCTGCACCAGGTCGGCAACGCCCTCGCCGCGGCGACAGCCGCGCTCTGGTGCGGTGTTCCCATCGAGGCCGTGGCCGCGGCCCTCGCGGTCAACCCAGGATCGCCCCTACGCATGGAAGTCCACCACGTGCCCAACGGCCCAGTCCTCGTCGTCGACTGCTACAACGCCAACCCCGAGTCAGCCAAGGCGGCCCTACACGCCCTGGCCGCGTCGTCGAGCGAACGCAAGCTGGCAATCTTCGGGCTGATGGCCGAGCTCGGAGACCACAGCGAGTCCGAGCACCAACGCATCGCCCACATCGCCGCAGACCTCGGCATCGAACTCGTCGGATACGCAACCGCGCTCTACGGCGAGCCACACGTGGCCGGTGTCGAGCAAGCAGTCGCCTGGATGCGCACCCTGGGCACAGCCGACGCCGTGCTCATCAAGGGCAGCCGAGTGGCAAGCCTCGAAGATGTCGTGCGCGCCTACCGACAGGCCGAAGACGCCTTCACCACAACTGTGCCTCATCGCGTGGACCTGGCATGAAACGGTCAGCGCCGCCGCCCTTGCCTGGATAGGTCCTCGCGTACCGCCAGGCCCGCCTATGGGCTGAACCCGTGCGATCACAAGACGCGCCGAAGTCCCGTTCGGGCGCGTTAGTGGGGATCGGTTGGCCGGTGGTGAGCGGCGACGAGGGCTTCGATCGAGGTGGTGACGGTGGCCGGTGATGGGAGGTCCGCGATTTGTCGGCTGGTGGCTCGGGCGGCTCGTGTCAGCGATGGGTCCCCGAGTGCCTCCGCGACGGCAGCGCCGAGTTGGTCGGCGCGGCAACGTCGGGCGACACCGGCCTGCTCGCAGGCGGCGGCCATGCGCGTCTGGCTGGGTGACCCGCGAGGCATGATCAACAGGGGCACGCCCGCGCTGAGCGCGGCCAGCACGGTCCCGGCCCCGCCGTGGCAGATGACCAACTTGCACGACCGCAGCAGCGCACCCAGAGACACGTACGGGCGCGCATCGACCAGGTCTTCATCGATGCGTTGTAACTTCTCGCGCAGGTCCTGGTCGGGCGCGGTGACCACGACGCGCAGCCCCTGAGCGGTGCATGCTCGCACGGCCGCGGTCAGCTCGTCGGCGGCGTCAGCGAAGATCGGAACGGTGCCGAATCCGACGTAGACATCAGCGCTGAGGGGTGAACTTTGATCGTCTGGAGGCTGGGTGCTGATCGGCCAGACGACGTCTGCTCCGGGCGGGTGGGCTTGCAGGGCCGGGGGACACGGATTGATCAGGGCGTGGGCATAGAGGCCGCCGGCCGGGCGGACCGTCAACCCGCACGCATCCCACAGACCCGCGGTCAGCTGGGTGAGCTCGTTCAGCTCGTCGAGCGGGCGCAACGGACTTCCCCAGCCGTGAGTGATCCAGGGGATGCCAGCGGCGGCGGCGGCGGGCGGCGCTGCGTAGTCGCCTTCATCGTGGACCACGACGTCGGGCAGCCACGCCGACATGATGCGACGCAGGTCGTTCAATGTGGACGGCCCCATGATCTGGGCCCACATCCGCGTGGCCCACACCGTCGCCGGTTGAGCCTCGGTCTCGGGCCACAACCGGAGACGCTGCTCGCTCATCTCCGACGCCCGCATCCCGGCGGCCACCGGCTTCAACCCAGCGGCCGCGATCAGGCCATGACGCTCAACATTGGTAGCGAAACGAACCTCGTGACCGGCATCAGACAGCGCACCAGCCACCCCCAGAAGCGGAGCCACGTGGCCAACCGCAGGCATGGCACTCACCAACACGCGCACCCCGCCGTTCTAGCCGTCCCAGCGACCAACCCTCGACCGGTTCTGCAGACCTAGGCCCTACGTGCCTGATGGTCTGTGCGCCCCCAGACCTGGGCGTGGAGGCTGTTGGCCGCGGGTCGATCAGCCGTCCGCTCGATGGTGGCATCATCGGCAGCGGTATGGCTGATCGAGACGAGCCGGCCGCGACTGTTGTAGCCGTTGCACGCGAGGCTGTGGCGGGAGGGGTTCGCAAGAAGATGTTCTTCGCCGGTCTCTTGTGTGCGGCGGCCGTGTTCACGATCCCGCTTGGCATCAGTATCAGTTCGGCGGCAGAAACACTGCACTCGTCCAAGGGCACAGAGTTCTTCATCATCATCGGCCTGGCACCGCTGATCTGGGCCAGTCTGATGGTGTGGTCGGGTTGGAGGTTGCGGGTGACGGCACCCGTGGTGGCCGAAGGACCCTACGTCCGCGTCGACGTGGTCCGATGGACCCGACGCCCTGACGGCTGCAACGTCGGCTTGCTCAATCCGGGCGACGATCCAGCGAGTTCGGAGCCGTTCGCGGTGCTTCGGCTCGCCACGACCCAATCCGCCCTCCAGACATCGGGCTGGCTGTGTGGGCCAGCGATATCGGGAACGTCTGGCCCCGTAGCCGTTATCGACAGCTCGGGTTCGCTCTTGGGCGCAGGCCGCCTGGTCGATATCGACGCCGGGCTTGCCCGGTGGAACCGCCGAACCAGCGTGCCTCCGACATAGTCCCCCCGTTGCGACGGGGGGACTCGACGGCCGAACCGAACCGACGTTAGGTCTCCATGCGAGGGGAACCGCCGACGCCTCACCAGCTCCTTCGAGGGGGCTCAATTGGGGACCTGGAGCGAAGAGGTCACCCGACCGTCGATGGCTGGGAAGGGGATCCCAGCCGCGTCGCACCAGCGCGAGAGCATCGTCAGCATCGTGTCCGGGTTGTAGATGTCCTCTCGCGACACCACTGATCGTTCCTGACCGAGTTCGATTCCTTCTGGTCGCGGGTGGCGGAGTCCGGCGTGCTCGTCGCCGACTCGGGATACCAGCGATACGTCAACGACTGGGAGGGCACGCGACGAGAGGCGCTGGTCTTCAAGCCCAGCCCGTTCTACGACGCCGTGCTTCCCGGCCGGGCCATCAACGACACCGTCACCTCGGCCGTCTGCCACGGCATGCTCAGCCGGTTCCCGACCGTCAAGCTGGCCAGCGTGGAGAACGGAGGGAGCTGGGCGATCCCGTGCCTGAAGGCACTCGAGAAGACCTACCGGAAGATGCCCCACGAGTTCGCCGAGCACCCGCGTGACGTGTGTCTGCGCAACCTCTGGATCAACCCGTTCTGGGAGGACTCCATCGAGGACCTCGTGGACCTCATGTCGCCGGGACACATCCTGTTCGGCTCCGACTACCCGCATCCGGAAGGCATGGCCGACCCGCTCCACTGGGCCACGGAGATGAGCGAGCTGTTCCCCTCCGACGACGTGCGAAAGATGATGGGCGCCAACCTGTACGACCTCCTGGGCCTGACCTCCCCAGGCGCCTGACCGCAGGCCGCGGGACGGGCACGACCCGCGGCACATCGACCCATCAGCCCGCTTCCGCCGGTCCGTTCTTCGAGCAGAGCACGACAGGCCGGTCGCCCATGGTCGACGCCCCTCTGGAGTGCTCAGCGCGTTGATCTGCCGTTATGCCCGAGCGGCGGAGCCGACCTTCTTGGCCGAACGCTTGGCCGTGGTCCCAGTGCGAGCCGCGGCACCCCGGGCGCTGCGCCCGGTGGTGGTTGCCGCCCGCTTGGCCGTCGAACCCGTCCGGGAGGCCGACTTGCGAGTCGAGGTCGCCGTGCCCTTGGCTCCGGCTTTGGCTGCACGCGTCGTCCTCACCGCCCCACGCTCGGCCGAACCGGCAGTCGAACGTGCGCCCTGACCCGCGGCCGACATCGTCCGCTTCGTCTTGCGCGCCGCAGCCTGGCCGGCCGACTTGGCCCTGGGCGCCACACGTCTGCTCGCCCGCGCGGCTGAATCAGCCGCGTCGGACACATCGGATCGGACCTTCCTGGCCGTCCTGCGCGTCCGCGGCGAGCCGGTCGGGCTCACCCGGGGCTTCTTGCGACCCAACACGAGAGCGATGACGTCACCGGCCGCGGACACGCCGCCCTGGGCAAGTCCGCTCACCGTGTCTCCCACTCGGTCGACGACACCGGCGGCCACGCCCGAGACCAGGTTGGCGGGCGGGGTGTCGCTCGCTTCGGGGTGAGGGTGGGTCGGGGCGGTCTTGCGAGCACGCTCCAGCGCCTCACCCACATCGCTCAGCGCCTTCCGGCCGAGCTCGTCGCGCACCTTCGGGAAAAAGTCCGCCTCTTCCTCGCGGACGTGATGCCGAACGCTCTCGATCAGGACGGTCATCTTGGCGTCGAAGCGCTCATCATCGGGCGACAAGCCCTCCAGCTCCGACAACGTCCACTTCACGATGTGGTGCTCCTCGAGGCTCTCCAATGCGATGTCCTCGGTTCCCGGCACCGTCGCTCGAGCCACCGGATAGAACACCTGCTCCTCGATGGCCGCGTGGACCGACAAGCCCTCGATGACCCGATCGACGATCTCTCGCTTCTCGACCACCGCGCCCGCTCCGGCGGCCTCGAACCGCTTGAACAGGCGCTCGATGGCGCGATGGTCGTTCTTGAGAAGGGTGATTGCGTCCATGCACCACCTCTACCCAACCGCACCCGAAGCAGTCAGCCGACGCGCCACAACCTGGTCACGCAGCCGAGTTGTCGATCTCCTCGTCGGCGACCCAGAGCCGCTGACCGGTGGTCGTGGCCAGATACGCCGCACCCACGGCGCGAGCCTGATCGACTGCGAGGTCGTCCATCTGCCCCGAATAGGAGCCTGGATTCAACCGGTCTCCCCCATCGGCTTCCGGTTCCGCCCGGACGTTGTTGGCCCCGGCGATCTCGAGATCGGCGATCAACCTGGCGCAGCCGGTGTCGGGCCCGATGAAGCGAAACGTGACGGTGGGTTCAGATGGGATGACAGTCATCCTGGCCATATACCCGTCGAGCCAGCCTCGCAGTGCACCCCGTGATCACCCCGGAGCGAGGGTCTCGGCCGCACAGGCCCGGGGTAAGGGATCGGCTGTGTCGCTTCGTTCTGATCGACCTCGGTCATCCAGAGGAACGCAGCTGCTGATCGCGCACCGGGCTTGCCCGTACCACGCGCCAGAGAACACCCTGGCCGGTTTGCGCGTTGCCGTCGCGTCAGGGTGCAACGCGGTCGAGATCGACGTCCGCCTCTCCGCCGACGGAGTTCCGGTGATCATCCACGATGCTCATCTCATTCGCGTCGCCCGCCGCTTCAGGCGCGTCCGGTCGCGGACAGCCAGCGAGCTGGCGCGGGTGGAGGTCCTCGGATCAAAAGAGACCATCCCCACCCTCGCGTCGGCGCTCGACTGTGCGGACCCGTTGTCCGTCGCCATCGACATCAAGGATCCGGCCGCCACCCAGCCCATCCTTGGGCTGCTGGCGAAGCTCGATCCTGCTCGCCGGACACTCGTGTGGTCCGAGTTCCGAGTGGCCATCGAGCAAGCCGCCGCGGCCCAACAACCAGGAGTGGAGACTGCCCTCCTCCGCGGGGTGCGCCGGCCCCGCGACGTCGACCGCTTATTGACGAACGCTCGAGATTGGGGCGCGGCCGCAGTGTCGGTGGACGAAGACATCGTCAACTCCGACCTCATGACCAAAGCCGCCGCGAGGAACCTTGGTGTCTACACGATGGTGAAGGCACGATCAGCCGAGCGCATCGCCGCGGTCCTGCGGCTCGGAGTGGCCGGTGTGATCACCGACTGGCCCGAGCTCTCCAGGGCGGCGATGGGCGCGACCGCGGGCTCCTGACCGAGGACTTCGATGTGCTCGGCATTTGGTGGAGGACGAACGGGTAGCAAGCACAGGTGTTGATGGGCAGCCGGATTCCTGAAGACGTTGGGCCGCGTGACCCCCTAGGTCGGGTGCTCTTCGAGTCGGACGTGGCGGTGACGGCCGGCATCGGGACCACGGTCCGCCATTGCATCGAGTCGCTCGTAGGCGAGGAGTTCCCGAACCAATCCGCCTTGGTGCAGGACCTGGCGCTGGTGACCTCGGAGCTGGTGGCCAACGCCACCGGAGCGGCGAGCCAACGAATCCGGGTCCGGGTGGTGGCCGAAGGTGACACCGTGACCGTGGCCGTCAGTGATGACGGTCCCGGCCTGCCCCAGCTCCGCCACCCGGGCGCTGACGATCCGACCGGGCGCGGTCTTCTGCTGGTGGACGCCATCTCCGACGCCTGGGGGATCGAGCCGATGCATCCGCAAGGCAAGACCGTCTGGGCCCGATGTGTGCTGGCGAGCAGCCATCCCGTGGTGAGTACGGACGCGGCGGCGTCCTGCGCCGAGCCCCCCGCGCCGGACCAGGACCTCGGCGACGCACCCCGCGCACGCAAGAGCTCAGCAGGACGCTCTGGGTCGTGGGCGTTGAACTGGCTGAGGACCGTGGCGGCGGGCACCGAGATGGGCGACGCCGTGCTTGCCCGAGATTGGACGGCTACCCCCATCGGGCCGCCGGCATCGTGGTCGGTGGGCTTGCGCAACGCCGTGGGCGTGTGTCTCAGCTCCCGCTTCCCGATGATGGTCCTGTGGGGGCCGGATCTGATCGGCATCTACAACGACGGGCTTCGCCCGATCCTCGGCACGGTGAAGCACCCGGGTGGACTGGGGGCGCCGGCGAAGGCCGTGTGGTCAGAGATCTGGGATGAAATCGGCCCGCTGTTCTCCAGCGTCATGAGCACCGGTGAGGCCACCTGGGCCGAGAACCAGCTCCTGGTGCTCGAACGCAACGGCTTCCCCGAGGAGTGCTACTTCACCTACTCCTACAGTCCGTTGTTCGATGACGACGGAACGGTGGGCGGTGTGCTGGTGACGGCCAACGAGACGACCCAGTCGGTGGTCGCCCAGCGTCGTCTGGCCACCCTGGCTCGGCTCAGTCGGGCCATGCTCGACGCCACGGACCCGACCGAGGTTTGTGTCGCGGCCACGAACGCCCTGGCCATCGACGCCGACGACCTGGCCGCCACCGATGTGTACCTGCGGGCCGGCGAGCCGATCACGCTGGTCGCGTCGAATCGGCGTGTGGCGGTCTCACCCGCCTCGGTCGAGGAGCTGTTGAGGGTCACGCGAACCCGTCACCCGATGGCGGTCGGCGCCACCCCGGACGCCACCCGGGCCGTCTCGCAGATCGCGCTGCCTCTCGGCCAGCCCGACGAAGGGATCGACGGAGTCCTCGTGGCCGCCCTCAACGCCCAGCGACCCTTGGACCGACCTTTCGACGAGTACCTCGGGCTGATCGCCTCCACGATCAGCCGCGCGCTGGACAGCACCTACCGCCAGTCGACCGCACTCGGCGGGTATCGCCACATCAGTGACACCCTTCAGGCCTCGATGCTCACCCCGGCTGTCGACCTGCCCACCGTCGCGGCCCGGTACCTGCCGGCCGTCGCGGGTCTGGCGGTGGGGGGCGACTGGTACGACGTGATCGACCTCGACCCGCAACGCAGGGCACTCGTCGTCGGCGACTGCGTCGGCCACGGCCTCGACGCCGCCACCACCATGGCCCAGCTACGGGTCGCGGCCCGCACCCTGCTACTCGAAGGGCGCGACCCGGCCGCCGCGCTCTGTGCCCTCGACACCTTCTCGGCCTCGGTCGAGGGCGCCTTCTGCACGAGCATGATGTGCGCCATCTTCGACACCGAGACCAGGGTGCTCACCTACAGCCGGGCCGGTCATCCACCGCCGCTGCTCATCCATCGCCACCAGGCCCAGTGGCTCGACGACGCCACCGGTCTCCCCCTCGGTGTCGACCCGGACCGGGCCCGTCACAACGCCATCTCTGTCACCGACGAGGGCGACACCCTGATCATGTACACCGACGGGCTCATCGAACGCCGTGACGAGTCACTCACAGTCGGCTTCGATCGATTGGCGGCGGCCGCCCTGTCCCTGCACGCCTTCCCGGTCCAACGCATCGCAGACGACCTGCTCCGAGGCTTACAACCAGAGAACACCCGCGACGACGTCGTCCTGGTCGTGAAACGCTTGACGCGCGTCGGCCGCCGACCCGCTCCGACCAACCCGAGCTGAGACGACCGCACCCCCCATCGGGTAGCTGGACTCTTGATTCGGGTTCAATCCGCCGCGATCGGGGTAAGGAGTGCACAGCGTCGAGACCTCGAGAGGGGGACACCATGTACATCGGCATCGGAACCATCATCCTGGTCCTGGCCATCATCGCAGTCATCATGTTGCTGCGGGGTCGTACGACCGTCTGAATCAGTCCTTCCCTCGTTGGTCGTGCCCCCGTCCTCGACGGGGGCACGATCGCGTTCGCCTTGCTCGTCGGGCGACCGACTAAGGGTTCCGACGCGCGGGTAGATGGCGGGGGCTGGCGCACGCTTGTGCGCCACCACCGACAGGAGATCAGGGAATGGCGCAAGGGAAGCCAACGAAGAAGGGGCCAGCGCGCCCGACCAGGTCGGCGACCGGCAAGGCTCGTTCGTCGTCCACGGTGGCGCAGCCAACTGGCCGGAGCGCGGGCGGGGGCCTCGAGGTCGACCCGACCGCGTCGGCCACGGCGCCGGCCGCGCCGGCAACTCGAACCGATCCCAGGTCCAGGGACTCGGCCGTGAACCTGGCCTGGGCGCAGAAGGGCCGGGAGCTCACCACCGCGCAGGGTCTCCGGGTCGAAGACACGGACAACTCGTTGCGGGTGGGTTCGCGGGGTCCCACCTTGTTGGAGGACCACCACCTGCGCGAGAAGATCATGCACTTCGACCACGAGCGGATCCCGGAGCGGGTCGTGCACGCTCGCGGCGCCGGCGCCCACGGCCACTTCGAGCTGTACGACTCGTTGGCCGAGGTGACCTCGGCACGGATCTTGACCGACACCGAGGCCATCACCCCCGTGTTCGTCCGCTTCTCCACGGTGGCCGGATCGCGGGGCTCGGCCGACACCGCCCGAGACGTGCGCGGGTTCGCGGTGAAGCTCTACACCGACGAGGGCAACTGGGATCTGGTCGGCAACAACATGCCCGTCTTCTTCATCCAGGACGGCATCAAGTTCCCCGACTTCATCCACGCCGTGAAGCCCGAACCCGACCGCGAGATCCCCCAGGCCCAGTCCGCCCACGACACCTTCTGGGACTTCGTCTCGCTCCAGCCCGAGAGCACCCACATGCTCATGTGGGTCATGTCCGATCGGGCCATCCCCCGCTCGTATCGGACCATGGAGGGCTTCGGCGTCCACACCTTCCGGCTCGTGAACGACACGGGCCGGTCGTCGCTGGTCAAGTTCCATTGGAAGCCCACCGCCGGCACCCACAGCCTGGTCTGGGAAGAGTCCCAGAAGCTGGGCGGGATCGATCCGGACTTTCATCGCCGTGACCTGTGGAACGCCATCGAGTCCGGCAACTTCCCCCAGTGGGATCTGGGCGTCCAGATCATGGCCGACACCGAGGACCAGTCCTTCCAGGGAATCGATCTGCTCGACCCGACCAAGCTCGTACCCGAGGAGCTGTGCCCGGTTCGCCTGGTCGGGCGGATGACACTCGACGCCAACCCGGCCAACTACTTCGCCGAGACCGAACAGGTCGCCTTCCATCCGGGCCATCTCGTGCCCGGCATCGATCTCACCGACGACCCGCTCCTGCACGCCCGACTGTTCTCCTACCTCGACACCCAGATCACCCGCCTGGGCGGCCCGAACTTTGCCCAGCTGCCCATCAATCGACCGGCTGCCCCGGTGAACGACAACCAGCGTGACGGGTACGGCCAACAGGCCATCCACCAAGGTCGGACCGCCTACTCGCCCAACACCATCGGCGCCGGCTGCCCGTACGCGACCGGCGACCTCGGCTACGTGCACTTCCCGCTGCCCGTCGAAGGCATCAAGATGCGTCGTCGAGCGCAATCCTTCGACGACCACTTCAGCCAGGCCACGCTGTTCTGGAACAGCCTCACCCAACCCGAACGCGACCACGAGGTCAGCGCGTTCTCCTTCGAGCTCTCCAAGGTCGCCGATCCCGACGTGGTGGCGCGAATGATCGCCAACCTGGCCGACGTCGACACCGACCTCGCCGCGCTGGTCGCTGCCAACCTGGGTCAGCCAGCCCCAACCGGCGACGTGGCCAGTGAGGTCGACGCGTCGCCAGCGCTCTCGATCGCGGCACCATCATCGGGTCCCATCACCGGACGGGTGGTAGCCGTGCTGGCCACCCCGGGCGTCGACGCCGCCGGCGTCGGCGCGCTACGCAAGGCGTTGGACCGTGAGGGTGCGGCCCTCCACGTCGTCGCCCCCCACGGCGGCAGCGTCAAGAGCGGCGGCCGCTCCTGGCTGGGCGTCGACGCCACCATCTTCAACACCGACTCGGTCGTCTACGACGCCATCGTGGTCGCCGGCGGCACCCACGACCTCGACCCCAGGTCCATCACCATGCTGCAAGAGGCCTACCGGCACCACAAGACGTTGGCCGCCTGGGGCGACGGCGCCGACGCGCTCAACACCGCCGGCATCGACGTCGGAGCCGACGGGGTCATCACCGGCGAACGCGCCACCAAACCGTTCAGCGACACAGTGATCGAAGCCATGGGCTGGCATCGGCACTGGGACCGATGAAAACCCACGCGCGGTTCGGGACGGAGTCCTAGATGTCCTCGGTCAGCCGCCAGTTCGACCGCGCCGCACCCGCGATCTACGACGTCCTCATCGACCCCCACACCTACCCGTCCTGGCTGGTGGGGGCCGCCGACATCCGAGACGTCGATGCCGACTGGCCCCAGGTCGGCAGCAAGTTCCACCATCGCGTGGGCGTCGCGCCGTTCACCCTGGCCGACTCCACCGAGCTCCTCGCTCACGAGCCCCCGCACACGCTGCGACTCGCAGTCAGAGCCCGGCCCCTCATCTCGGCCGTCGTCACCTTCGAGCTCGTCGGCGACGCCGACCGCTGCGTCGTGTCGATGGAGGAGGAGCCAGCCGTCCGCGCCATCGGCAACATCGTCAGACCGGTGATGGACCCGCTCACCCACCTACGCAACCATCTGTCCCTAAAACGACTCGACCGGTTCCTCACCGACCGACTCCCGACCCTCGCCACGCCCTGACCTCGACGGTGGGTCGCTAGCTGGCCGCCTGGTCGGACTCGACCGCGGCATCGATGAACGGGGCCACTCCACCGATGTCCAGGACACGCTGGACGATCTCGCTCCGTTGGTCGAGCACCAGGTCGACGCCGCCAGCCCCGAGGCGCTTGGAGCATCGGAGCAGCGCCGAGATCCCCGCCGACCCCATGTAGGTGATCGCTCCCAGGTCGAGAACGACCCGGGTGATCCCGGGCTGGACACTGCGATGCACGAGCTCGCAGAACTCGTCGACCTCGGTCGCGTCCAGCTCGCCCGACACCACCAGGGTCACCGCACCAGAACCCTTCTGACCTTCAACAACGTTCGCACGCACCTCACACACCTCCGAGATTCCGGGGACACATGGGATGGCACAAGTCCACAGCACACCCGGCTGCCACACCGAGCACCAAAATGATGCGCGACCCGCATCCGTGACGTCAAGTCCCACCTGTGACTCGGAGGGACCGGCGACCGTGCCCATGGCGACGCTCTTCTGCCAGGACTCCTGCGGCCTCGCATGGCCTCAGGGAGTTCGGATGCGGAGTCCCCTGACCTTGTTGAAGTCCCTTCGGTTCCTGGTGGTAAGGGTGAGTCGGTTCTCCAGAGCTGTCGCGGCGATGAGCGCATCGGGCAGTCGGAGTTGGAACTCTCTGGCCACACGGCCGGCGCGCTCAGCCACGGAACGATCCACGGTGATTTCACGAAAGGGCGCCAGCAACCGCGAGACGAGATCGGTCCCGCTGTTGCCGGCGAACAACTCGGCTCGCGTCACCACCGAGTAGTGAAGCCGGTTGCGACCTGGCTTGAGCGCAGCCGATCCGCGAAGGTGATCGATGAAGATGTCGGTGTCGACGAGGATGTCAGCCACGCTGCCACTCATCACGCGACGGTGACGTGGCGTCTGGGACGGCACCGAACGTCGAACTCAGGGCCGCCGCGGCGTCGACGTCGTCGCTCAGGTACTCGTCGAGAGCTCGACGGATGACCTCTGCCATTGGGATGCCCTCAGCGGCCGTTACCTGGTCGATGCGTTGACGCTGCGTCTCAGTGAGGTAGATCTGCGTCCTGGTTGCTGACATACAGCAAGTGTATACAGCACAGTGGATCAACCCCTTCTGTGGACTCGTCGGTGGCCGCTTGCGAACGACTCAGCACTGCCCCGCCGGCCTGACCGTCGAGGTCAGACACCGTCGAGCTCAGTGGGAGACCTCGCCAGGATGCGAGGCCAGGTGGCTGAGGAGGAGCGGGGTGAAGTCGCGGGCGCCCAGTTCAGGGATCCAGTGCCCCACGCCCGCCAGTGCCTCGAACTGGTATGCACCGGTCACCAGTTCACCGGTGGCCTCGGCCGGCGCCCGACCGATGGTCGGATCCTGGTCACCCCACACATAGAGCGTGGGGACCGCGGCGGGCGGGGTCCCCGCGCTCGCCTTTCCCGACATCGACCGGTACCAGTCGAACGCGGCCACCAGGGCACCGGGTTGGGAGAACGTGCTGGCGTACTCGTCTATGGCGTCGGGTGGCAGACCGGTGTACATGGCGCGAAGTCGGCTGGCATCGTCGGCCAGCAGCTCGGCTTCGATGCTGCCGCGCTCGGCCTGGCGGAACGATCGCATGTAGCCGGATCGTTCGTTCTGGTCATCGTCGCGGTGATAGCTCGAACGAAAGGCGGCTGGATGAGGCGTCGATGCCACCGTGAGCGTCCGAACCCGGTCGGGGTGATGCCCCGCGACCATCCACGCCACCATGCCGCCGAAGTCGTGCCCGACCAGATCGAACCGGTCGACACCCATCGAATCCGCGACCTCCAGGACGTCCGCCACCAACGCCGCCGGCTTGTAGGCCCCGAGATCTGAGGGCCGGGCGCCAGGCGAGTAGCCGCGCTGGTCGAATGCGATCGCTCGATAGCCGGCGTCGCCGAGCGCGTCGAGTTGGTCGACCCAGCACCGCGACGTCTCCGGAAACCCGTGCAGCAGTAGCACGCAACGCCCACCAGCCGGTCCGCGGGCCCGAGCCGTGAACTGCCAGCCAGATGCAGTTCGGATCACCATCGCTCGCCCACCGGGGCCACGAGACGGCGCGTCGCCGTCCTCCCGCGCCTGGGCATGCCCGTCCCGTGCTCACGCATCAGGGTCTGGTCTGGCCATGGGCCCGGTCGATGACGGCATCGCGTCGGGCCGCCAGCCCAGCCGCCGTTCGACCGCCGGTGGACCGTCGCGCCAACGATCGGTGGATCTGGTGCGCCTCCTCGTAGGTTGCGCCGGACGAGGCCCGCCAGTCCTCGCGAAGTAGACGCACGAGGTCGGGGTCCTGCTCGGCGATGGCGCCGGCCAGGGCCAGCGCCCGCGGGATGAGCTCGTCGTGGGGAACGACATGGTTGGCCAGCCCCACGCGCCAGGCCGTGGCCGCGTCGACGAAGTTGCCGGTGAGCGACATCTCGCGGGCGAACGCCAGACCGACGCGTCGAGGAAGGTCAACTGCCACCGGGCCGGGATAGACGTTCACCCGTAGGTGGGTGTCGGCGAACAGTGCTCGCTCCGACGCGACGATGAAGTCCGCGGCCAACGCCAACTCGAGCCCTCCGGTCACCGCCGCTCCGTTTACGGCCGCGATGACCGGCACCCGCGACGAGGCCACGGCGTCCAGGAAGGAAGGGAGCTGGCGCAGTTCGTCGACGCCGAGGTCCTTGAGGTCGAGCCCGGCGCAGAAGGCCGGGTCCGCGCCCGTGATGACGATGGCACGGTCGTCCTGGCACTGCTGAATCGCTTCCACCGTGGCGCCGGCCAGGGCGGCGTTCATGGCGTTGCGCGCCTCGGGCCGGTTCAGGACCAACAACACGACGCCCGTGTCAGACCGTTCGACCTGGATCATCTCGCTCATGGGCCTCGCTCCCGGCTGGCTAGGGCACCGTAGCGGTTGTCGCTCCCCGACCACTCGCCCGCTGGGTGGCGTTTCGGATTGAACCCGATGCTGTGCCGGCTTGACCGAGGAGTGGGCTGCCGCGGACAGCTAACGTCGCCGCGGTGGCGCTGCGTCTCGGGATCCACTTGCCTCAATACGGCCGGGTCAGCGGCCCCGACGCCATCACGCGGGCGGCGGAGCACGCCGAGGCACTCGGCTTCGCGCACGTCTGGGTGAGTGACCACATCGTCCAGCCCGCCGCCCAGGACTACCCCAGTCCGTACCTGTTCGACCCCTTGGTCACGCTCACCTGGGCGGCCGCGGTGACGCGGACTGTCGGCCTCGGCACGAGCGTGCTGGTGGTCCCGCAGCACCCGCTGGTCGAGCTGGCCAACTCGCTGGCCAGCCTCGACTCCTTGTCAGGTGGCCGCCTGATCTTGGGTGTTGGCGTCGGATGGTCCGAAGGCGAGTACGCGGCGCTCGGGCAGGACTTCCACCATCGCGGAGACCGGCTCGACGAGGCCCTGGCGATGTGGCGGACCGTCTGGGAACACGACCCCGCCAGCTTCCACGGACCGACGGTCCAGTTCGAGGATCTACGGGTCCTTCCTCAGCCGGCGCATCGCATCCCCTTCTGGGTGGGCGGCAGTGGGCCCCGGGCAGAACGCCGCGCCGTCGAGCACGGTGACGGCTTTCACTTCATCGGCCTGACTCCCGACGAGATCGTGGAGCCGATCCGTCGGTTGCGCCAGCAGCGCCCAGAGCCGGGGTTCGTGGTGTCGCTGCGGACTGGCTGGGACCCCCATGGCATGGACACCGACCGGATCCGCGCCGAAGCCGAGCAGTACGAGGCTGCCGGCGTGAACCAGGTCATCTGTGCGCCATGGCAGACCGACCTCGACCAATGGCTGCGCGGCATGGATCTGCTGGCCGCCCTCATCGGGGTCGACGGCTGAGCCATCGGGCCCAGCTCGTTGGGCGCGGCGAGGCAGTCGTCGGACGCGGCATCCGGGTCAGTCGAAGTGCTTGGCGCCGGCCGCACCCAAGCCTCAGGCCGGCTCGACTTCGGCTTCGCCTCCCGAGCCCGACCTGGTTGCACTAGGTTTCGGAGTTAGTCTCGATAAGTCGCTCGACGTCAGGTCCGGGGGGATTGGCGATGCGGATGAGGAACAACCGTCGTAGGTATGCCGTGCTGGCCGCGATGTGCGTGCTGCTGGGGGCGTGCACCGCCAAGTCGGCGGGCACCGGGTCCGGACCCTCGACCAGCGCGGGCGGGACGGGCACGAGCGCGAGCGCGACCAACACCGTCGGCGTCACCGCGACCACCATCAAGGTCTCGATGATCTCGGCCGACTTGTCCCAGCTGACGTCGCAGCACCTGGCCCCCGAGATCGGTGACGCGGCCAAGACCATGACCGCCGTGGTAGCTGACATCAACAGCCACGGAGGGGTGGCCGGGCGGAAGATCGAGCTCATCTCCCACGTGCTCCATGGCACTGACGCCATCCTCAACCCTGATCTCGGTCGCCAGGCGTGCGTGCAGGCCACCGAGGATGACAAGCCGTTCGCGGTGATCATCACCGCGTCGCTCCCGGCCACGATGGTCCAGTGCGTGGCCGCCGATCACAACGTGCTCACCATCACCATGGACAGCTGGCCGAGCAGCCTGTACGCCGCAGCCAAGGGTCGCTTGTTCTCGCTGGGCTCGCACATCTCGATCGGGGAGAACCGCGAGTATCAGGCGTGGCCTCGCGTGCTCAACGACGCCGGGCTCCTCAAGGGCAAGAAGATCGGCATCATCCGCCAGGATCTGGCCGACCAGCAGGAGGTCACCGACCACGCGCTCGTCCCGGGCATCAAAGCCCTGGGCTACACGGTGGCGGCCCAGGCCGTGCTCCCGTGCCCGGAAGGGTCACAGACCTGTGAGCAGCAGACCGTGGCCATCCAGCGCATGCAGGACGCCGGCGTCAACGTGGTCTTCCTCGTCGCCCAGACGCTGGCCGGCTCCACCACGGTGGAAGCGGCGCAGACCGTCGGCTACAAGCCGCAGTGGATGACCGTCGGGAACAACGTCACCAACACCGTGGCCAAGTTCTATGTGAACGCCAAGCAGAACTACGACGGCGCCTACGGGCTCGCGATCGCCTTCACGGACTTCACCCCGGCCGCCGCCAGCTGCAACCAGATCGCGGCGTCCGGGGGCGCCGAGCAGTTCCCGTCAGGGACCGACGGGTACGGCTTCACCGCGGTGACCTGCATCCAGATGCAGTCCCTGGCGCAGGCCATCAAGGCGGTCAAGGGCACGGTCGACCAGGCGTCGGTCATCGCGGCCCTGCAGCAGCTCAAGCCCGTGTTGATGATGGACGGGCCGCCCGGCACGATCAGCCAATCCAAGCCGTACGCCGGAACGTCGGTGTTCATCTCGAGGTACTCCGCCGCCACCCAGACCTTCCAGCCGGTCGACAATCGGAAGCCGATCGTCATCGCCCCCTGAGGCCCCGGACGACATCAGTGAGCGAACCGAACGAGCAGACCGATCCGGCGACCGAGGTCGCCTCGCTGGCCGCCGCCGTCTTCGAACAAGACACCCGGCGGACCGAGGCGACGATCGCCCCTCCGGTGCTCCTGGCCGATGCCGAGCTGCCCGGCGTGGGCGACGACGCCATGTCGCTGCGCGAAGCCGTGGGCATCGGTGGGGTGCGCACCATCACGATCGTCGGGCTCATCGGGGCCGCGTTGGTCATGGACGGCGGCGTGTTCAACGTGCTGGCGCCCGACATCCAAAAGACGCTCCAGGTCTCCGACGTCGTGTTGGGCGCGATCGGCGGCGCCACCGGCGTGCTGTTCGTGCTCGGCGCCATCCCCATGTCGTCGCTGTCGGACCGCATGTCGCGCAAGCAGCTGCTCGCCATCACCATGACGATCTGGTCGGTCATCATCATGCTGACCGGGGCGGTGCAGAGTGTCCTGCAGATGTTCATCGTCCGCCTGGGTGCAGGGCTCGGCCAGTCGGCGTCGCTTCCGGTGAGCGCTCCATTGCTCATCGATGCCTACCCGATCCCCGCCCGCGGCCGAGTGTTCGCCGTGTTCGGCGGCTCGCAGGCGATCGGCACCATGATCGCTCCGTTCCTGGCCGGGTCGGTGGCGGCTCTGGCCGGAGGGGGCAGCGGCTGGCGACTCCCCTTCGTGCTGTTGGGGCTTCTCGCACTTCCTGTCGCATTGTCGGCCACCACCATCACCGAACCCCGACGGGGTCGCTACGAGATGCAGTCGGTGCTCGGCGAGGAACTCCCCGAGGTAGTGGATGAGCTGCCCATCTCGCTGTCGGTCGCCTTCGAGCGTCTTCGCCAGATCAAGAGCTTCTACTACTTCCTGGTCGGCATGGCCGCCCTGGGCTTCGCCCTGTTCAGCGCGCCGCTCTTCCTCAGCCTCTACTTCGATCATGACCTCGGGCTGGATGCCTTCCAACGCGGCGTCGTGGGCACGCTCATCGCCATCCCCACCCTCATCGCCATCGCCATCGCGGGTCGTCGAGCCGACGCGCTCTTCCGAAAGAGCCCGCCGGCCGCCATGGCCTTCGTGGGTCTGCTCGTCGCCCTCTTCGGCGTGGGTCTGGTCATCGCCATCTCGATGCCCAACATCTGGACCACCGTCCCGGTGCTCGCGCTCGCAACGGCCTGCGCCCAGGCGGCGTTCGTCATCCTGCCGGCGGTTGTGTCGACCATCATCCCGTACCGTCTGCGAGCCCGCGGCACGGCGATGGTCGGGATCTACGTGTTCCTCTTCGGCTCCTTCTTCGGGGCCATCCTCCCGGGCTGCTGAGCGACGCCTACGGCCCGCGCGCGGCGATCGCCATCGTGGCGCTCCCTGCGGCGCTCATCGGTGGCGGGCTCATCGCGCTCGGTGCCCGCCACATCCGCGACGACATGGCCATGGTCGTCGAGGACCTCCGCGAAGAGAGCGACGAACTCATCCGCATGCAGCAACCCGAGGCCGTGGTCCCCGTGCTGCAGGTACGAAACCTCGACTTCTCCTACGGCAAGGTCCAAATCCTGTTCGGCGTCGGATTCGACGTGCACGAGGGCGAGACCCTGGCCCTGTTGGGGACCAACGGCGCCGGCAAGTCGACGCTGCTGCGTGTCATCAGCGGCCTCGGCGTGCCCGAACGGGGAGTCGTGCGCCTGCGGGGACGGACCATCACCTACGCCGACCCCGAGCTGCGCGTCCGGGTCGGCCTGGTCCAGCTCATCGGCGGAGGCGCCACCTTCGGCCCGCTCACCGTGCACGAGAATTTGCAGATGGCCGCGTTCCTCTATGACCGCAAGGAGCAGACCCGGCGGATCGCCAAGTCGGTCGCGCTGTTCCCCATCCTCGAGGAGCGACTCGACGCTGCGGCTGACGATCTGTCGGGTGGCCAGCAGCAGATGCTGGCCCTGGCCATGACCATGGTGCACGAGCCCGAGCTGCTGATCATCGACGAGCTGTCCCTCGGCCTGGCCCCCGTCGTCGTGCAGCAGGTCCTCGAGGCCGTGCAACACCTCCGCGACGCCGGCATCACGATGATCATCGTCGAGCAGTCACTCAACGTCGCGCTCGCCATCGCCGACCGGGCGCTCTTCATGGAGAAGGGCGAGATCCGCTTCGAAGGCTCGACCGCCGAGCTGGCGGCACGTGACGACCTCGCCCGTGCCGTCTTCCTGGGCCGCTGACGTGATCGGCGCGCTGGTCGCCATCGGCTTCCCCAAACAGGTCATCTTCTCGGGCGCCATCACCGGGTTGACCTACGGCGTGATGGCGGTCGGCGTTGTCCTCGTGTTCCGGTCGACCAGGGTCATCAACTTCGCCATCGGCGAGATGGGCGGGTTCGCGGCCGCGCTCCTCTACCGGCTGGTGATCGATTGGAATGCCCCGTTCTGGCTGTCGTTGGGCATCGGCATCGGGGTCGGTGCACTGATCGGTGCCGCGCTCGAGCTGGTGATCGTGCGTCGACTGTTCTCGGCCCCTCGGGTGATCCTGCTCGTCGCGCTCATCGGGGCCGCGCAGCTGCTCCTGTTCTTCGAGTTGATCCTTCCCAACATCACCCAGGTGCGGCCGTACCCGACCGCATTCACCGGTTCGTGGCGCATCGGCGGCCTGCTGATCCAAGGGTCGGAACTGACGGTCATCGTGGTGATCCCCATCCTGGTCATCGCCTTGACGCTCTTCCTCAACCGCACGAAGTACGGGCTGGCCATCCGAGCGTCGGCCGCCAACGCCGACGCCGCCCGCCTGTCAGGGATCAACATCAAGCGCATGTCGACGATCGTCTGGGTGATCGCCGGCGGGCTGGCCGCCACCGCGGCCATGTTGTTCGGACCGCTCAACCCCGAAGCGGGGTCCGCGCTCGGCGTCGGGCCGGGCCTGCTGCTGCGCGTGCTGGCCGCCGCGCTCATCGGGGGCATGGTGTCGATGCCCCTGGCCTTTGCGGGAGGCATCGCCATCGGCGTGGCCGAGAGCCTCATCAACTACAACTTCAACGCCCAGCGCGGGCTGCTGGACCTGGTGCTCTTCGTCGTCGTGCTGGTCACGCTGCTGGTCAGCGGCCGACGGCGCGTGCTGGCCGAGGCCGGGTCGGGGCGATGGTCGTTCGCGCCGCGCATCCGCCCCGTCCCGGCCGCGCTCCAGTCCAAGTGGTGGGTCCGATCGCTGCCGGCGTTCGGCATCGGCTTCGTTGCCCTGGTGGCCCTCTTCCCGCTCCTGTTCCTCCATCTGCCGTCCGAGCGCTCGTCGTGGAGCCGCGTCCTGCTCTACGCCATGATCGCCCTCTCGTTGACCGTGCTCACGGGCTGGGCCGGCCAGCTCTCACTGGGACAGTTCGCCTTCGTCGGCGTCGGCGGCCTGAGCGCGGCGGCGCTGGTGCACGCCGGGATCGGGTTCTTCCCCGCGCTGTTCCTCGCCGCCTGCGTCACTGCCGTTGCCGCCATCATCGTGGGCGCCCCCGCCCTGCGCCGGCCCGGGCTCTACCTGGCCGTCACCACGTTCGCCTTCGCGGTGATGACCGCGTCATGGCTCCTGTGGCTCGACGTCTTCCTGCACGGCAACGTCCGCGCCCAGCTGCCCCGTCAGATCGTGCCGGTCCCGCAGGCCCTGTTCAGCCACGGCTGGTCGCTCAGCGCCGAAGGCAGCTACTACACCATTTGCCTCATCGCGCTCAGCCTGGTGCTCATCGGCGTGGCGCTGCTCCAGCGCAGTCGGCTCGGGCGGTCGATGATCGCGGTGCGGGACAACGAGCAGGCCGCCGCCTCGCTCGGGATCTCACCCACCTCGGTGAAGTTGACTGCGTTCGGGATCGGGGGCTGGATCGCCGGCCTGGCCGGTGGGCTGCTGGTGGGACTGGTCACCGCAGGCGCACCGGGAGACTTTCCGGCCACGGAGTCGTTGCGGGTCATCTCGATCGTGGTCATCGGTGGGCTGTCGTCGGTGGGCGGCGCGGTGCTCGGCGCCTTCTTCGTCGTCGGACTCCCTGAGCTCTTCAACAACAGCGTCCAGATCGGACTGCTGACCAGCGGGGCCGGCATGCTCCTCCTCCTCCTCTACTTCCCCGGCGGGCTCGTGCAGGTGCTCTACAACCTCCGCGATGCCGTCTTCGCCTTCCTGGCCCGACGGATGCCCGACGTCCCCGCCCCGGCGATAGAGAAGCAGGCGCTCCCGGCCCAGCTCAGCCTCACCCCCCGTGAGGTCCCCTCCGAGCTCGACGCCGTGCTCCGGGTGACCGACCTATCGGTCAGCTTCGCCTCGCGTCGGGTCGTCGACGAGGTGAACCTCCTCGTACGCCCCGGTGAGGTGGTCGGGCTGATCGGAGCCAACGGCGCCGGCAAGTCCACGCTGATGAACGCGGTAGGGGGGTACGTGCGCAGCCGCGGCCAGGTCGAGATCCTCGGTCGCGACGCCCGGCACCTCACGCCGACCGAAGCGGGCGCGCCTCGGCCTCGGCCGGTCCTTCCAGGGCGCCGAGCTCTTTCAGGACCTCACGGTGCGCGAGACCGTCGGCCTGGCCGTGCCCGGCGTGCGACCCGTGGCGCCGAGGCACCCGATCAGAGGCCGACGAGGTCCTGACCTTCCTCGGGCTGGGCTCGTTCGCCGACCGGTTCATCAACGAGCTCTCAACCGGGACCCGGCGGGTGGTCGAGCTGGCCTGTCTCATGACGTCCGGGGCGAATGTCCTGTGCCTCGATGAACCCACGGCCGGCATCGCCCAGCGCGAGAGCGAGGCCTTCGGTCCGCTCATCCTGCGCATCCGAGCCGAGCTGGCAGCCAGCGTGCTCATCATCGAGCACGACATGCCCGTGATCATGGGGATCAGCGACCGGGTCTACTGCCTGGAGGCGGGGCAGATGCTCTGCGAGGGCCCGCCGGAGGTGGTGCGAAACGATCCGCGGGTCATCGCCTCCTACCTGGGCACCGACGAACGGGCCATCCAACGCAGCGGCGCCGCACCCGTCGAGTGACCGGGAAGGCCGGCGAGATCACCGCGGCGGCAGACCGGGCCTCCTAGGCGTGCAGGGCCTCGATGTCTATCGGCGTCGACTGAGGAGTCCGCCAGCGCGAGGATGGGTTCCCACGGCTCGCCGCGGCGCAGGGCGATGCCGGCCAGCACGGTGATGATCCGGGACGTGAAGTCGGTCGGCGCGCCCGTCTTGCCGGCCACCAGGGCACGCAGGTGCGGGAGCGCATCGGGCGGTTCGGTGGCGAGGACACGGAGGTACTCGGCCGCGACCGGTCGACCTGACCGGGCCGCTTCGGCTTCACGTATCTCGCCGACCGCGGAGCCGAGGGCACAGTCGCTGACGATCTCGTAGGCATCGACCGCCTCGTTCGGGCTGAACCCGTCGCGGGAGAGCACGCCGATGACGGCGTTGACGTGGGTGACCATGACGATCGACGCCGAGCGAGCCGTTGAGGAACTGGCCGAGCAGCGCCGGCTGGGCCACGAAGGCCTCATAGCTGTACCGGGCCCACTCGAGCAGCCAGGCCGCCCAGTGCTGGTCGCGATCGACCGGGACGTGCAGCCGAGCCGCCGAGTACTCGGCGCCCAGGCGCATCAGGTCGTCGCGACCCTGCACGTGGTGGTACAGCCCGGGCACGCTCACGCCGAGACGGTCGGCCACGGCTTTCATCGTCACCCGATCGAGCCCGATCTCGTACGCAGCGCGAGCGATCATGGCCCGATCGATCCGGGCCGGCCGGCCGATCTTTGGCCGATCCGCGCCAACCGGAAGCGTCGGTCGGGCGGGATCTGGCTCGCTCAAACGGGGCTCCGTCGTCATCGATCGCCTCGGACTTTCCGAATGATTTCGAGCGTACCGGCCCACGGCCTGGCAACCCGGCAATTGGGCCGGGGGCCGACGATCTCGAATGAGTTTTCTAAGACCGTACTTGAACTAGGCCCGGATGCCGGACAAACTCGCCCCGTGCCGCCAGGAACGACTCCCTTGACCTACGACCCGTACGACGACGCGATCGACGCCGCGCCGCACGAAATCTGGCGCCGACTGCGCGACGAGGCGCCGCTCTACCACAACGAGCAGTACGACTTCTACGCCCTGAGCCGCTTCGCCGACGTCATGGCCGCCTCGCTCGACTGGCAGACCTACAGCTCAGCGCGCGGAACGGTGCTCGAGCTGATCGACACCACGCCACCGGACCCCGACGCCGGCGACGCGAGCGACGCCTACGGGATGATGATCTTCATGGACCCGCCGGGCCACGACGACCTCCGGCGGCTGGTCAGCCGCGGCTTTCACCCCTCGCCGCATCACCGCCCTCGAGGACCGCACCCGAGAGCTGTGCGCCCAGTTCCTCGAGCCGCATCGAGACGGATCGGGATTCGACTTCGTCGAGGACTTCGCGGCCAAGATCCCGGCCATGCTCATCGGCGCGCTGCTCGGCGTGCCCGCCGAGGACCAGGATCAACTCCGCATCTGGGGCGATCTGCTGATGCGCTTCGAGCCCGACGGCATCAGCGCCGAGAAGCTCGACGCCATCCAGAGCCTCAACAGCTACATGGCGGCCATGGTCACCGATCGCCAACAGCGCCCTCGCGACGACATGGTGTCCGATCTCCTGGCCGCCGAGATCACCCGCGACGACGGCACCACCCGGCGACTCGGCTTCGACGAGGTCATGGCCTTCTTCACCCTCCTGCAACTCGCGGGCAGCGAGACCACCGCCCGGCTCCTGGGCTGGGGGGCCGTGCTGCTCGCCCGCCACCCGGATCAGCGAGCCAAGCTCGTCGCCAACCCCGAGCTGGTGCCCAACGCGGTCGAGGAGCTGCTGCGCTACGAGGCGCCCTCGCCGATCCAGGCCCGCTTCGTGACCCGCGACGTCGAGTGGCACGGCCACACGATCCCGAGGTACTCCAAGCTGGCCATACTCAGCGGCAGCGCCGGCCGAGACGAGCGCGAGTTCGTCGATGCCGATCGCTTCGACGTCGAGCGCCGCTTCGACCGCCACGTCACCTTCGGCTACGGCATCCACTTCTGTCTGGGCGCCAACCTGGCCCGGCTCGAGGGACGGATCGTGCTGGAGGAGACGCTCTCCCGCTTCCCACAGTGGGACGTCGACGAAGCCGCGGTCGAGATGGTGCACACCTCCACGGTGCGCGGTCCGGTGCACGTGCCGATCACGACCTGAACCTCTCGAAGCGCTTACGACCAGCCGAACCACGACACGACAAACAGGGGGAAGTTCGATGGAGACACTCGCGGGCAGGGTTGCCGTCGTCACCGGAGGGGCATCAGGCATCGGGCGGGCCCTGGCCCGCGCCCTGGTGGCGGAAGGGATGAAGGTCGTCATCGCCGACGTCGAGGCCTCGGCGCTCGACGAGGCGACCACCGAGCTGAGCGCCGGTGGCGCCGAGGTCCTCGGGGTGGTGACCGACGTGACCGATCCGGCTTCGGTCGACCACCTGGCCGACGCCACCTTCGACCGCTTCGGAGGCTGCCACCTGCTGTGCAACAACGCCGGGGTCGGCGCTCCCTCGGCGCTGGCCTGGGAGACCACCGTGAACGACTGGCGGTGGGTCCACGGCGTCAACGTCATGGGCGTGGTCCATGGCGTCCAGTCCTTCGTGCCGCGCATGATCGCCTCGGGTGAGCCCGGCTTCGTGGTCAACACCTCGTCGGGTGACGGCGGCATCGCGCCGATGCCCACCGCGTCGGTGTACGCGGCCAGCAAGGCGGCGGTGACCTCGCTCACCGAGTGCCTGGCCCTGCAGCTCATCTCCGAAGGCACCGAGCTCCGGGCCGGCATCTTCTACCCGTCGGGCGGACTGCTGCGCACCGGGCTGTGGACCGCGGACCGCAACCGCCCGGCGGAGCTGGCCCGCGAACGGCCTCGGGCCACCGAGGCCATGACCATCGAGAAGCTCGAGGAGATGGCCAAGGCCGGTGGCCGGGAGCTGCACTTCCAAGACCTCGACGAGCTAGCGCAGGTCGTCATCGAGGGGGTGCGATCCGAACGGTTCATCATGATGATCGGGGTGGAGTCGATCGGCGACACCATGCGGGAGCGGGCCGCGGCGCTCGAGACCGGATCGCTCCCGAGCGGTCATGGCGGCCTGGGGGGCTGACCGGCTACCCCGCCGGCTGGGTGTTTCCGAACTTGCGTCGTAAAGCCCTAGCGGTCAGCCGCGCTTTCGTCTATTCTGATTACTAATTCGAGAACTGCTTCCGGGGGGATCGGTCATGGACAAGTACGTCGTCATCTCCGCCGATGGCCACGCGGGTCCGCCCTCGTCGGTCTACCGCGACTACCTCGATCCCGCGTTCCGGGAGCGGTTCGACGAACACCAGCGGATGATGGTCGAGCTGCGCGAGGCCATGGGTCGGGACGACAGCGCCTTCCGGGCCGAGTGGGAAGAGGAGACCGACGGCGACGGCGGGCTCACCGCCGCCTTCGACTCCGATACCCGCGCCGCCATCCTGGATGTCGAAGGGGTGGCCGCCGAGGTGCTCTTCCCCGACGCCGACGTCCTCGGCACCGGACGCATCGCCTCATCGCCGTTCGGCACCGGCCTGGGCGGCGACAACAGCGACCCCGATCAGGCCGTCGCCGGCAGCCGGGCCCACAACCGCTGGCTCGGCGACTTCGTGGCCCAGGACCCGGCCCGCCACATCGGCGTCGCCATCATCCCAGCCATCATCCCGGACATGGACACCGTGCTCGACCTGGTCCGCGAGGCCAAGGACCTCGGCCACTCGGGCATCCTCATCCCCACCCGCTGGTTCGACCGGCCCGCCTACCACGACCCGATCTACGAGCCGCTGTGGGCCCTCACCGAGGAGCTCGGCCTGGTGCTGCACACCCACTCGGGTGCCGGCCCGTCCGACATCGGTCTCGGCCCGGGGATGCTTCCGATCTACGCCTCCGAGGCCGGCTGGTGGGCGGCGCGACCACTGGCCGTCCTGATCTGGGGCGGCACCTTCGAGCGCCACCCCGACCTGAAGTACTCCATGGCCGAGAACGGCGCCTGGTGGGTGCCCGACCAGATCCGCAAGATGGACGAGAAGTGGGTGGGAGGCCACAACACCCGCAAGTTCGGCGACGCCTTCCGCCAGGGACTGTCGATGAAGCCGAGCGAGTACCTCGACCGCAACTGCTTCTTCGCCGCCTCGACGCCGGGCGAGGACGACATCGACCGGCGCCACCTGATCGGCATCGGCAACCTGATGTGGGGCAACGACCTGCCCCACCCCGAAGGCACCTTCCCCTACACCCGGTACTGGATCCGCGAGCGGTTCCGCGAGGTCCCCGAGGACGAGACCCGACGCATCCTCGGGTTGACCGCGGCCGAGGTCTACCGGGTCGATCTCGCCGCCATCGCCCCGCTGGTCGACCGCATCGGTCCCACGCTCGAAGAGGTCCACGGCGACGCCGACCTCGGGCGAGTGCCCTCGAGCGTCTGAGCCACAGGAGCCCACCATGTCGATCAGCCAGCACGATCACCAGACGTTCACCGGGTTCCCCATGCCCCGGGATCCGCAGTCCCTCGTCGATCGCAATCGACGCCCCATCGTCCGCAGCCCGAGAGCCGAGCCCCGGTTCCCGTTCCCGGTCCCCAACGGATGGTTCATCGTGGCCGAGTCACGCGACCTCGACCCGGGCGAGATGCGCACCTTCAAGGTCTTCGGCGAGGACGTCGTGCTGTTCCGGGGCGACGACGGTGCGCCTCACATGGTCGACGCCTACTGCGCCCACCTCGGCGCCCACCTGGCCGTCGGCGGCCGGGTCGAGGACAACTGCATCCGCTGCCCGTTCCACGGCTGGCGCTACGACGGCGACTCGGGCCAGTGCAACGAGATCCCCTACGGAAACCTGGATCGGATCCCCAGCCAAGCTCGCATCCGGTCGTACCCGTGCATCGAGCGCAACCGGATGATCTGGGCCTGGCACCACGGCGAGCAGGGCGACCCGTTCTACGACGTGCCCGAGGTCCCCGAGCTGTACGACGCCGACTGGCTGCCCTACGAGCTGGTCGAGTTCGACGTGGCCACGTGCTGCCAGGAGATGGCCGAGAACAACGTCGACTTCGCCCACTTCATGTACGTGCACGGCTCAGAAGCCATCCCCGATGACGACTTCGTCATCGAGGGGGCCCACAAGCGCACCACCAGCCTCGACGGCAACTTCGTCCGCGATGGCTTCGGGCTCGGGCTCGGCGTGCTGCGCATCCGCGGCTACACGACCTTCATCTCGTCGACCACCCCGATCGACGAGGAGAACGTGAGGGTCCGGTGGATCTTCACCGCCCCGGTCGCCAACGGGCCGGACGCGGCGAAGGAAGCGGCGGCCGGGTTCTCGGCCGGGGTGAGCCAGGACCTGCCCATCTGGGAGAACAAGCGCTACGTCGAACGCCCGGTCGTGACCAAGACCGAGAAGAAGCTGCTCGAACAGCGCCAGTGGGCCCAGCAGTTCTATTCGAAACGACGACGCCTGAGCCTCGGCTCGGCCTCACAACCAGGAGCGATCATGACCGCATGGGTCGGCCAGTACTGCATCTACGTCCGCGACCTCGACGAGGCCGTGACCTTCTACGAAGCCCTCGGACTCACCTGCACCAGCCGTACCGACCTCGACGAGATCCGCGAGGCGATCGTCGAGAACCCCGACAAGGGGGGCAAGCTCCAGCTGGCGCAGCGCAACGACCAGGCCGGCCCCATCGAGATGGGCAACGCCTTCTGGAAGCTCTACGTCGCCAGCAACGACATCGAGAAGGTGTCCAGCGACGCGGCTCTGGCCGGCGCCGAGGTCGTGTCCCCGAGCCGGCGCCTCGAGCAGTGGCCGATGTCGATCGGCTTCGTCAAGGATCCCAGCGGCTATCTGGTCGAGTTCACCCAACGCCATCCCTGGCAGGACGGCGACTCGACGACCTACACCTGGCTCGACCAGTACTGCATCTACGTCACCGACCTCGAGCGATCCGTCGCCTTCTACGAGCTGCTCGGCCTGGAGTGCACCAGCCGCACCGACATCCCCGGCCACAAGGAGGCGATCCTCGAGAACCCCGACAAGGGGGGCAAGCTCCAGCTCGCCCAGCAGCTCGACAACGACTCCCCCATCGACATGGGCACCTCGATGTGGAAGCTGTACGTGCACACCGACGCCTGCGAGCCACTCCACCGCCAGGCCGTCGCCGCCGGCTACACCTCGCTGGTCGAGCCCATGTCGCCCGACCGATGGCCGGTCACGATCTCGTTCCTGGCCGACCCCGACAGCTACCAGGTCGAACTGGTCGAGCGACACCCAGATCCCGCTTGAGAACCGTGGGGAGCGTGAGTCGATGATCCGGATGAGCGTGCTGTACCCAGTGACCGAGGGCGCGACGTTCGACCACGACTACTACCGCGACCACCACGTGCCGCTGGCCGTGCGCACGTGGGGGCTCGATGGTGCCGAGATCGACCGGGGCATCGATGGTCCGTATGTCGCGGTCGTGCATTTCACGTTCGAGTCGATCGAGGCGATGGAGGCGGCCCGAGCGGTCGAGGGATCGGCCGCGGTGGCCGCCGACGTCGCCAACTACACGACCATCAAGCCGATCCGTCAGATCAGCCAGATCGTCTGAACGACGCGCACGGCGACGACGGTCACGAGACCGCCTCGGCCATCGCCCGCTGCTCGAGGTACTCCTCGAATCCGGCGACACCCATCTCCCGGCCGATGCCGGATTGCTTGAAGCCACCGAAGGGGACGTCGGCGCCGTACCAGAGGCCGCCGTTGACCGACATGGTGCCTGTCCGGATCCGGCGAGCGATGCGCAGCACGCGCTCGCGGTCCGTCCCGGACACGCCGCCCGACAGGCCGAAGATCGAGTCGTTGGCGATGCGGATGGCGTCGGCGTCGTCGTCGTAGGGGATGACCACCAGCACCGGCCCGAAGATCTCGTCGCGGGCGATGGCCATCGAGTTGTCGACATCCGCCAGCAGGGTCGGCTCGAAGTAGAAGCCCTTGTCGAACTGGGGAGCGATGTGTCCGCCCACCACCACGCGGGCCCCCTCCTCCACGGCCGTGCGGACCATCCCGTCCATGCGTTCGAGCTGCGCCCGGTTCACGATGGCCCCGGTCAGGTTGCTCGGATCCTCCGGGTCGCCGTAGGACATGCCGGCGATCATCGCCCCCGCCGCTTCCACACCTTCGTCGTAGCGCGAGCGAGGCAGGAGCAGTCGGGTGCTGGTGGCGCACCCCTGCCCCCCGTGGGTGCAGATCCCGAACACCGCGGCCACCGAGGCGGCGCCGATGTCGTCGACATCGTCGAGCACGATGTGCGCCGACTTGCCGCCCAGCTCGAGGAAGATCCGCTTGATGGTGGCCGAACCCGCCTCCATGATCCGGCGGCCGACCGCGGTGGAGCCGGTGAAGCTGATCATGTCGACGTCGGGGCTGGTGGTCAGCACCTCGCCGATCGTCTTGTCGGCCGACGTGATGACGTTGAGCACCCCCGCCGGTATGTCCGTGTGCTCGGCAACCAGGCGACCGAGGGCCAGGCCCGTCCACGGGGTGTCCGGCGCGGGCTTGAGCACCACGGTGCAGCCGGCGGCCAGGGCGGATGCCACCTTGGCGATGTTGATCTGGTTGGGGTAGTTCCACGGCGTGATGGCGCCCACCACGCCCACTGCCTCGCGCTCCACCCACCGGTCGCTCGGACCTGCCATCGTGTCGGCCACGCCGAGCGGCTGGATCCACTCGTACTTCTCGGCCAGGTCTGCGTAGAACGGCAGGAACTTGAGCGGCTCGCCCAGCTGCGGGCCGCCCATCAGCATCCGAGGTGCGCCCACCTCGGCCACGGTGATGTCCGCCAGCTCGTCCTGATGATCGACCAGCGCCTGGTGGAGCTGGCGGAGGCACCGAGCCCGCAGCGCGACGTCGCGGGACCACTCCGTCTCGTCAAAGGCCCCCCGCGCCGCGGCGATGGCCCGCTCGACGTCCGCCACCGACGCGTCCGCGGCCACGCCGATGACCTCTTCGTTCGCCGGGTTGACGTTGTCGTAGACCGCTCCGCCCTCGGCCGCGACGAGCTGCCCGTCGATCAGCAGCCGCTCCTCGTGCCAAGCATCCTTGTTCAAGGCCATCGGCCCCCCTCGTTTGGTGTCGCCGCGGTTCTACATCATGCCGTGCGGTTGGATCGAGACGAGCTGGTGGTCGGATCGCGAGGCAATCCCAGGGCGAGCATCGCGGAGTGGGAGTCCGCCTATCCGACCCAGACGTCGCCCCACCAGGGCTTGGGCTGGAAGTTGCCGAAGGGAACGCGCTGGGCACCCTCGAGCCCATGGACGTTCTTGGCGTAGATGAGCGAGTAGGGCGTCGTGTACGTCCAGATGTTGACGGCGGCCGCGTTGATCTGACGGACGATGTCGTCATAGGCCGCCTTCCGGGCTGCCCTGTCCGGATTCTCACGGCCGACCTTGAGATCGGCGTCGATCTTCGCCGTCGTGTACTGCGTGAAGTTGATGCTGATCTTGCCCGGTCCGTTGGCGGTCGTGGACGACCAGAAGTAGAAGTTCTGGTCAGGATCCGGCGAGCTGTAGAAGGAGAACAGGGCCGTCTGGTAGTCACCCTCCACCACGTTGGTGATGAAGGTGGCCTGATCCGCGCTCTGGAGCGTGACCTTGATCCCGGCCTGTTGCCACATGGCCTGAACGATCTGCGCGTTCCGCTGGCTGGCGACGTCGGGGGTGCCCGAGAGGATGAGATCGAGCGAAGACTGGCCGGTCTGCTGCTCGTACTGGGCCACCTGCTGCTTCGCCTTGGCGACGTCGTAGTTCACGTAACCGTTCTGGCTCTCGGGCAGCCCCCAGGGGCTGTTGGCCGGGAACGGTGAGTTCGGGCTCTGCACGCCGGTCCCCTGCTGGGCGGCGATGGCTTGGCGGTTCGTGGCGTACGCCAACGCCAGTCGGGCGTGCTGGTTCGACATCGGGTTGAACTTCCCGTTCACCGTGGTGAGCGTGTTGGTCAACACGGTGCCGGGCTCAGTCGACCAGTCTCGGATCTCCGGGAACTGCCCCTGGAGCTGGTTGGCGATCTGGGCGCTGTTGGTGAAGATGAGCTCGCTGTCGCCGCTCTGCAGCGAGGAGGCCTGCGTGGTCGGATCGGTGATCACCTTGAAGGTGAGCGAGTCGAGGTGGGGGAGGCCCTTGCGCCAGTAGTTGTCGTTCTTGCTGGTCTTGAAGGTGGCGCCCGGCGTCCACGACACGAACGTGAACGGACCGGTTCCGACCGGATGGCTCGCCCCGTGATCCGATTGGGCCAGCGCCCTGGGGGCCATCATCACGGCGGACTGGCCATCGAGGAAGCTGCTCGGGAACGCGGCCCAGGGCTGGCTCATGTTGACCTGCACGGTCTGAGGATCGACCACCGTCGTGCCCGTGATCAGCCCTTTGACCGCCTCGCTCGACAGGCTGCCGACCAGCGCGTCGTCGAGGTTGGTCTTCACCGCGCCGGCATCGAACGGTTCGCCGTCCTGGAAGGTCACCCCAGTGCGCAGGTGGATCGTCCAGCTGGTGAACGCGCTGTTCGGCGCCCAGGAGGTCGCCAGCCAAGGCTGCGCGTTCAGATCCTGGCCGGTGATCGCCAGCGACTCGAGCACCGATGATTCCACCATGGCACCCTGCTGGGCCGTCTGGTCGTAGCGCGGGTTCCAGCCCTGGGTCTCTCCGTTCACCGCCACCACCAGCGAACCGCCGTCCTTCGGCGTCAGCGTGCCACCGGTGGTGCTGTTGCTCTGCGAGCTCGAGGAGCTCGACCCGCAGGCGGCCAACAGGACGAGGCTGAGTACGGTCGCCATCATCGCCAGCGCGGTCCGCCACACGCCCCGGGTCGACCGCTGGCGCTCAGACGGCAGGTTCATGGAGTGGCTCCTTGGTGGTGCAGTTGGAGAGAGCGCTCGCCGCCCACCCCACCCGATGACCTATTTATTTAACCTCGCATGAAAACCCTTCGGTGGTCAAGCGCCCGGGCGGAGATGGTCCAACAGGAGTCGTCGGGCCGGGACTGCGTCGGCTGGCTGTCGCGAGCGCGACCGACCTACCGCCCTCTCCGTGGTTCGCCATCCGTGTCCTCGAGGTGGTCGGCTACCCCCGCCAAGGCGTTCGCAACCGCCGGGACGGCTGCCGGATCCAGGGTGTCGAAGAAGCGACGACGAACACTGGCGAGGTGCACGGGCCAGGCGGACCGCAATTTGGCCATGCCTCGGGGGGTGAGCCTGGCCACGTTTCCCCGCGCGTCCGACGAGCTCGCGGTCTTGGTCACCAGCCCACGGGTTTGGAGATCGTCCACCAGGCGAGTCATCCGGCTCGCCGACAGGTCGGTGGCGGCCGCCAGGTCGGCCATCCGCAGCTCGCGATTGGGAGCTTCGGACAGGTGCATGATCGTGGTGTACTCGCTGGCGGTCAGACCGGCGCCTCTGGCCAGGTCGGTGTCCAGATGTCGGGGGATGACCTTGACGATCCGCATCACGGCGCGCCACAGCTCTTCCTCACTCGAGGAGAGCGGTTCGGAAGTGGCCATGCCCCCTCGAAGGTAGTTTGCTTGACAAAGCAATCCCGGGACCGTCGGAAAGCATCACCATTGGGTCGTAGGGTCGGCTATGCCCGAGTGAGTTCGAGCACGGGAATGGTGCGGACTCCGGCGGTTTGGCGGGCATACTCGGCGAAGCCCGGGTAGCGCCGCGCTTGCTCGGCGTAGACGCGGTCGCGTTCGACTCCGGTCAGGTCGCGGACGACGACCTGGTAGGTGTCGGTTCCGCGTTCGATGTGGCCGTCGCCGACGGCGATCAGGTTGGAGTACCAGTCGGGATTGGAGGGTGCTCCGCCCTTGGTGGCGAACACGTAGATGACGTCCTGGTCGGTGTCGTGAGGGAGGTACATCATCGGGGTGACGTATTCGCGGGCGCTCTTGCGGCCGCGGTGATGCACCAAGACCATTGGAGCACCCTCGAAGTTCCCGCCGACCGTGCCCTCGTTCGCTCGGAACTCGGCGATGGTCTTGGCGTTCCAGTCCTGCGGATCACTCATGTCGAGCTCTCCCGGCTCGCAAGGTGCGCGTGGAGGAACCTGGATGCTCGGTCGAGCGCGGCGTCTCCCTCGTCCAGCATGGCGGCAAAGCCCTGGAACACGTGCGGAACGCCAGGAACGACCTCGAGGGTGACGGCCACCTCGTCGATCGCGGCCCGGCCGGCCAGGCGAAGCGCGTCGCTGAGCAGGATCTCGTGCGAGCCCACTTGGATCAGCAGCGGCGGGAGCCCGTGGAGATCGCCGAAGATCGGGCTGATCAGCGGGTCAGAAGCGTCGGCGCGGCCGACGTAGTCCGGTACTCGGAGGCGGAGCCCTTCGGGCGTGAGGATCGGATCGAGATCCTGGCGCTCGAGCAGGGAATCGCCGGCCAGGGTCAGGTCGGCGTAGGGCGACATCAAGAACGCGCTGCTCGGCAACGGTGTGCCCGCGTCTCTCAGCGCCAGGAGGGTGGCCAGGGCCAGCCCGCCGCCGGCCGATTCGCCAGCCAGCGCGATCTGGCCGGCGTCGATGCCTACTTCGAGCAGTCCCTCGTAGGCGGCGCGGGCGTCGTCGAGGGCTGCCGGATACGGGTGCTCAGGCCCCAGGCGATAGTCGAGCGTCACCCCCTTCGCCTGGGCCCGCCGGGCGAGATCGCTCACCAAGGGCACCGACGCTTCCGCCGTACCGATGACGTAGACGCCGCCGTGGAAGTACAGGATCGTCTTGGCCGTGTCGACGTCCTGGATCGTGACGTCCACCGCGTTCACGCCGCCGATCGTGGTCGGGACGTGAACGACATCGCTGGCCACCGGGATGCGCGCCATGAGGTCGTTGAACGAAGCTCGGATCGTGGCGACGTCGGCGCCGAGGTCGAGTCCCCCCTGCCCCAACGTCGCCATCAGGGCAAGTTGCTGCTGCTTGCTCATAGGTGGGCGCCCTGGGCGGCCAGTGCGGCCTGCTTCTCGGCTTCCGCCACACCAACCTCGCTGGTCAGCTTCGAGACCTCGGTGAAGTACCAGTAGATGGCCTCTCGGGCCGGGTCGGCCTGCGGCGTCGCCCAGTCGCGGAAGAGCTCGGTGTTGACGGCCAGTGCCGTGCTCGGCACCGCCCCGGCGTGGGCGAGCCGCTCGATTCCCGTGCGGTGGGCGGTCTGTGAGCGACCGCCGACGGCGTCGGTGACGATCATGACGTGATAGCCCTCCTTGAGGGCGTGCACCGTGGCGAAGGTGAGGCAGATCTCGGTGTGCAGCCCAGCGATGATCAGCCGTTTGCGTCCCGCGGCCGTCACCGCCTCGCGGAAGGTCTGATCCTCGAAGGCGTTCATCGAGGTCCGATCGATCGGCTCGATGCCGGGCAGGTCGTCGAGGATCGCCGGTTGGGTCGGTCCGTTGAAGCCGTACCCGACCCCGACGGTCGAGAGCACGATCGGCACGCCGAGAGCCCTGGCCGTCCTGGCCAGCAGGCGGGCATTGAGCTCGACGAGATCTGCGCTCGTCTCGGACCGGATCACCTCGAACATCTCCTTCTGGTGGTCGATCAACACCAGCGCGCAATCTTCGTAGGTCCACACACCCAGATCGTCGTTCACCGGCTGCTCCCCATCTCTCGCGGTTCGTTGCTGTTCTGCGCCGCCCGACGTTCGACCCTCGCGCACGATGCGCCAGGGCGAGGCGACGAGACGGCCAGACAGAGCGTACGAAATAATACTTGCGTGGGCAAGCAATTCTTCTTACGCTGAGCCTGACCAGAGCGACGTCCCGCCCCCGACGACCCGGAGCCACGACGTGACCAGTGAACCGACTCGTGACCCGCTGACCGATCCTCTGCTCACGCCACAGAACTGCGCGCTGCTGGTCATCGACTACCAGCCGAGCCAGATCCAGGCGGTCAGCTCCATCGATCACGACCTGCTGACCCGCAACATCGTGTCGGTCGCCCGTCTGGCCAAGACCTATGACCTTCCGATCGTCCTGTCGACCGTGAACGTCGCCAACGGGCAACCGCCGACCATCCCCGAGCTCAGGGAGATCCTGTCGGACTCGGTCGAGATCGACCGCACCCAGATCAACTCCTGGGAGGACCGCGAGTTCCACCGGGCCGTCGAGGACACCGGTCGCAAGAAGCTGATCATGACCGCACTGTGGACCGAGGTGTGCCTGGCCTTCCCGGCCCTCGACGCCCTCCGTGCGGGCTACGAGGTGTTCCCGGTCGTCGACGCGGTGGGCGGCACCTCCCCCGAGGCGCACCGGGCCGGGCTCGAGCGCATCGTCCAAGCCGGCGGGCAACCGATCGGGTGGGTCTCGCTGGCGTGCGAACTGCAACGCGACTGGGCCAGGACCGCGACCGTTCCCGACGTGGTCGACATCGTGTTGACCTCCCGACTCAGCAGAGGACTCTGAGATCACGTCTCGTCGAGAACATGAGGTCAGCCGGGGTTCAAGTCGACGAAGCGGTCACCCGCTCAAACGCCGGTGGGCGTGAACTCGAGGTGCAGGGCGGTGAGTCCTCGGAACAGCCAGGTCGGTAGGTACTCCCAGCGACGGGCATCAGCGGGACCGTGGGCCGCGTCGGAGATGCGGATGTCGGCCATCCGGTCGAGGACCCGCTCCAGGGTCACCCGTCCCTCGGCCCGGGCCAGCGACTGACCGAGGCAGACGTGGACGCCCCGGCTGAAGGCCAGTTGGTCGCGGGCGTTCTCCCGGTCGAGCTGCACCTCGGTCGGGGCCTCGAAGTGACGAGGGTCGCGGTTGGCGGCCCCGTTGACCAGCATCACCGTCATGCCCGCGGCGATGCGGACCCCACCTACGGTGGCCGTGCGGCGGGCCAGGCGGAAATGGGCCTTGATCGGGCTCTCCAACCGGAGCATCTCCTCGACGAACGTGGGAATGAGCTGGCGCTGGGTCCGCAGCCTGTCGGCCACGTCGGGGTGTTCGGCGATGTAGCGCAGGGAGAAGGTGAGGAGCCGCACGGTGGTCTCCTGCCCTGCGGCGAACACGAAGGCCGATTCGCGCGCCAGCGTGTCGACATCGGGTTGGGATCCGTCGGCGAAGGTGGCCTCGGCCAGATGGGTCAGGACATCGGCACGAGGATGATGGCGGCGCTGTTCGATGTAGCCGGCGAAGGAGTCCTGGAAGAAGGCCAATGGATCCTCGACCATGGCCGTGGTGTTGTCTCCCACGTCCTCGAGCTGGGCCGCGAAGTACTGGCGGAACCGGGGCATGTCCTCATCGGGGACGCCCAGCAGATCGGCGATGACCAACCCGGCGAAGGGCGACGAGTACGCGTTGGAGAACTCGACCTCGCCCGCCGCGATGAACGGGTTCATCTGCTCGTCGGCCAGGCGCCACATGAAGTCCTCGTTCTCGGCCAGCCGTCGCGGCGTGAACAGGCGCTTCATCAGCCCCCGGTAGTCGTCGTGTTGGGGTCGGTCCATGGTGACCATGTACTCGTGCATGGGCATCTGGTCGCGGTACTGGTCAATGATGGGCCCGGCGTCGTCGCCGGTGACCTCGACGGGCAGCGGGGCGAACGGTCCAGCGGGCGCGTTGGCCGACGAGAAGGTCTCGTTGTCGCGCAGGACGGCCACTTCCTCGTCGTGGCCGGTGACCACGGCCATGTTGTAGCGCGGGTCGATCCAGACCGGCCCGAGCGTCTCGCGTAGGTACTCGAAGTAGGGGTAAGGGTCGTCGTTCAACCACTCGTCGACGAAGAAGTCGACCCCCTCGAACACATCGGCCACGTCGGTACCTTCCATGCTTGGTGGGCGGACTACTTGCTGATGTCGTACTGCTCGGCGGTCGGGTTCCACTTGAACAGGTAGATCTTGGGGTTGCTGGCTGACACCGATGAGGTTGCCACTGTCGGCCGACTCGAGTCGGGCCAGCTCGTCGCCGTGCTCCTCGCAGATGCGCGCCACCTTGTCCAGATAGGTCGCTCGCACCGCCGGTGGCAGGGCCGACCAGGCCGGAAAGGCGGCGGCCGCGGCTTCGACCGCCTCGATTGCGTCATCCCGGTTGCTGGCCGGCACGCGTCCGAGCAGCTCCCCGGTGGCCGGATTGAACGAGTCCAGGTACGTCCCCGCCGCGGCCGGCTTGAGCACCCCGCCGATCAGGGTTGCGGTACGCCGCGATCTCAGTCATGTTCCCTCCCGTGGTCTATGTTATCCGAACCAAACAATCGTTCCAGAATTCGGGGTGCGAGCAAGATGGATGAGCTGCGGTTCGACGACCGGGTGGTGGTCATCACGGGCGCGGGTCGAGGCATCGGCCGATCCCACGCCCGGTTGTTCGCCCAGCGGGGCGCCCGCGTGGTGGCGGCCGACTACGGCGTGGCCATCGATGGCCGGGGCGCCTCGAACGGACCCGCGGACGAGGTGGTGGCGGAGATCCGCGCCGCCGGGGGCCAGGCGTTGGCCTGCTTCGCCGATGTCTCCGAGGAGTCGGCGGCCACGACCATCGTGGAGGTGGCCCTGGACACGTTCGGCCGGCTGGATGCGGTGGTGAACAACGCCGGGATCAACGATCCGGCCCCCTTCGAGGATCTCACCACCGAGCAGTTCCGTCGGATGATGGACGTGCACTTCTTCGGCACGCTGTTCGTCACCCAGGCGGCGTGGAAGCACTTCCGCACCACCGGCTACGGCCGGATCGTCAACACCGCCTCGGAGGCCATGCTGGGTGGGATCCCCCAGCTGTCCAGCTACGGCGCGGCCAAGGGCGCCGTGTTCGGGCTCACCCGCAACCTGGCCACCGAGGCCACGGGCACCGGGATCCGGGTCAACGCCATCGCGCCGCGGGCCCACACCCGGATGTCCGCCTCGGAGAACGACCGGCTGGCGGATCTGTTCGGCATGGACGAGGCCACCATGACCGCGGTGAACGCCAGCATGCCCCCGGACATGTGCTCGCCCGCGGCCCTGTACCTGGCCCACGAGACCTGCGACCTCAACGGTGAGGTCATCCAGGCCGGCATGGGTGGCGCGGCGCGCCTGGCCGTGGTCCACGCCCACGGGTTGATGAAGGACCCGATCACTCCCGAGGACATCGCCGAAAACATCGGCGCCATCCTGGACGTGACCGATGCTCGTGTCACCGACGCGGCCAGCATGGCGATGTGAGAGGACAACAGGGATGGGCGTAGACCTGGGGGGACGACGCGTGCTGGTGACGGGCGCGTCGAGCGGCATCGGGGCCGAGGTCTGCCGGGCGATCGTGCGCGCCGGTGCCTCGGTAGCCATGCTGGCGCGACGCCAGGAGCGCCTGGACGGACTGCACCACGAGCTGGGTGACCGAGCCATCGCCGTGCCCTGTGACGTGACCGACATCGACGCCCTGGAGGTGGCGGTGGCCGACGCGGCGGAGGACCTGGGCGGCCTCGACGGCGTGGTGACCGTGGCCGGCAAGATGATGGTGGGCAGCGTCGCCACGGGCACGCCCGAGTTGTGGCGTGACCTGTTCGAGCTCAACCTGCTGGCGCCCCTGGCCACCGTCCGCTTCGCCGCCGACCACTTCGCCACCGATGGGCGGCGCGACGTGGTTCTGGTCGGCTCGGCTGGCGCGTTGACCGCGCTGCCGGGCACGGCCATCTACAGCGCGTCGAAGCGGGGCCTGCAGGCGGCGTTCGACACCCTGCGCCTGGAGATGGCCACCGACGGGATCAACGTCAGCCACGTCATGCCCGGGATGTTCGAGACCGAGGGCCTGACGATGGAGGGGCTGGTCATCGACGGCGAGGTTCCCCCCAATGACTTCCCGTTCTTCGCCGGCGAGGCCATACCGGCCGATCCCGCCGCGCTGGCCGACATCATCGCCTTCGTCATGAGCCTGCCCGACGGGGTGTGCATCAACGAGCTGGTGGTTCGTCCGACCAACCAGTACAACCCCTGAGCTACGCCGGGCTGCCGGTCGCTCCACCCGGGGTGGCAGCGTCGTCGACGTGGGTCACTTGCTGATGTTCTGGGGGCTGCAGCGCCCGTCCGGGTTGGTGGGCACGTCCGGGCGGCCGTTGGGCTGCGCCGACATCCAGCCGTCCCAGTTGCCCGGCGAGTAGGGCCCCGGCTGGCCGTTCTTCGCGTAGAAACCGTTGGGGTCGTAGGTCTTGGCTTCGGGATAGGGGAACGGGCAGGCCACCGAGGTCGCCGTCTTGGTCCAGCGGATGACGGCGAAGCCGAGTCCGTAGCCGGCGTAGGCGAACTGGAGGATGACGAACATCATCAGGAACGTGGCCAGCGCCGGGCGCCGGGCGAAGAGCTTGAAGCGCTGCGCCAGCTTCTCGGCCACCGTCCGGCCGGTGTCGTCGCGATACACCAGGATGGCGGCGGGGATCATCACCAGCGTGACCAGCGACGACTCCCACAGCAACGGGAACTGGAAGGCCTTGCCGGCGGAGACCGAGCCGAACGGGATCACCTGGGAGTAGATGTACAGGCCGGCCCGGATGCAGAGGATCTCGAGCATGGCGTCGTAGACGAAGCCGATGATGTACACGAGCGCGGCCAGGCTGACCAGCGGGTGGCGTGTCCAGAACGACATCACCCCCCGTTTGGCCTGGAGCCGGCGCAGCAGCCAGATCGCCGGGAAGAACGGCCCCAGGTAGAAGGTCACGTAGCCGAGCACCACGAAGGGCTCGACGGTGGGTGAGAGCCGAGCCAGGACCCAGTCGTTGGGCAGGTGCCAGAGCTGGGGGTTGTAGACCGCGTAGGGCGCCCAGTTCATGATGGGGTCCATCCACACGATGGCCGTGCATCCGAGGGCGCAGAGCAGGACCGGGTGGCGAGGGTGGCGGCGCCACATCACCACCATGGCCACGACCACCACGAACAGGGTGGCGATCGTCCCCAGCTGCATCTTGGTCAGCCAGGCGGTGTCGCCGAAGAGGGGGGTCACGGGGCGAGGCGCGCCGGTCACGTTGGGGTTGGCCACCCGCGCCGTCATCTGGCCCGGCGACTGGAGGTTGTAGCTGACGAACACGACGAAGGCGAAGAGCCCGAACCCGAAGACGGCCCAGGCGATGCCACCCCAGATGCTCTTGCGCTCGGGGGCTCCAGGAGTCGCGGCGGTCGTCAGGTCCGGGGCCGCCTCGACGTCGATGGTCCTGGCCATCATCGATCCCCGAAGCGGCCTACGAGGTGGGAGTTGACCCCGTCAGGATCGAGCCGACGGGCCACCAGGTAGCCGGCCCCCATCCACCCTCGATGGGTGTACCGACCGAACGACAGGTAGGTGCCGGGCGCACCGCCGGCGGCCGGGATCATCTTGACCTGTTCCAGCGCATCCCGGACCCCTCGAGGCGTGAGCGGTCGGGCGTTGGCGAAGGCGTGGAGCAGCACGGTGGCGAAGTCGCGGTTCATGACCGGTACGCAGTAGGGCGGTCGACGGTCGTACTCAGCCTCGTAGCGGTCCAGGAAGTCCTGGCCGACGGCATTGCCCTCGTCGTACTGGTCGACCCCTGTCCACCCCAGGATGGCGTTCCACATGATGGGGTTGACCCACGCGTTCTGGAAGGCGGTGCCCAGGTAGCGAGGCGGATCCCATCCCAGCTCGCCGAGTGCCTTGCTCACGAACACGATGCCGAACCCGAAGCCGCAGTGCACGATGGCCTCGGGTTCGGCGTCGTGCAACGCGCCCACCTGCGGGCCGATGTCCTGGGCGGTCTGGGGGATCCACTCCTCGGCCACGATCTGGATGCCACGTTCGGCACAGGCCCGGCGGAAGCCATGGATGT
Organism: uncultured Microthrixaceae bacterium; assembly: GCA_963740985.1. Taxonomy (GTDB): domain Bacteria; phylum Actinomycetota; class Acidimicrobiia; order Acidimicrobiales; family Acidimicrobilacustridaceae; genus UBA4742. The sequence continues at coordinate 3,425,492 of CAVUGJ010000002.1, read as the reverse complement.
AGGACTCGCCCACCAGCGACTGCTCGATGAGCGCGCCCACCGTGCGGTGGCCGTCCCTGGAGATCAGGTCGGCCCAGAAGATCGGCTCGTCGGTCATCGATCCCTGGGGCAGGGCGAAGGTCCACTCCCCCAGCCACTCCTCGCTGCCGGTCATGCTCAGCGCCGGGACGTGGAAGCGCTCCTCGATGGCCTCCCGGGTGGGGACCGTGTTGTCGGTGATGGCCGGGCCGAAGATGGCGAGGCAGCCCTCGTCGACCAGTTCTCCGTACGCATCGATCACCGCCTTGATCGTCCCCTTGGGGAGCCCTTCGACCTCGCGGTAGACGATCTCGACCGGCCGGTCGAGCAAACCCTGCTCCTGGCCTTCCTTGAACACGAGCTCGAAGGGTCGGGTCAGGTCCCGGCGCATCTCGTCGGGGTACGCGTCGGGGAGCTTGAAGTCGAACAGGTAGCCGAGCTTGATCGGCTCGGCCTGGCTCTCATACGACACGTCACTCCCCCAGATCGAACGACCAGCACCATTCGGAGCGGACCGCTCGTTGCGAACCTGACATTTGTTCCGACCCTATCCTCGGCCAGCCGACCCGGTCAACGTCGTCGGTCAGGGCTCGCCGTCGGTCACATAGGCGTCGATGAGCTGGAACAGGCCCGCGGTCACCACCGGATCGTCGGTGAGCGGACCAGCCACGGCCGCTCGAGTCGAGTCGCGCAGGCTCAGCCCCTCGGTGACCAGACGGCCGGCGGCGATCAGCACGCGGGTCGACGCCACCTCCCGCAGGCCGGCCGCGTCGAGGCGACGGATCACCTGACCGAGCTGGACGAGCTTCGCCGCCGTCTCGTGATCGACGCCGGCCTCGTGAGCGACGACCTTCTCCTCGATGTCGGGCGGGGGGAAGTCGAGCTCGATGGCCACCATGCGCTGGCGGGTCGAGTCCTTCAGGTCCTTGAGGACGCTTTGATAGCCCGGGTTGTACGAGACCACCAGGCAGAACCCCTCGGCGGCGTCGAGCGTCACCCCGAGGCGGTCGATGGGCAGGGTGCGGCGGTGATCGCCGAGCGGGTGCAGCACGACGGTGGTGTCCTGGCGGGCTTCGACGATCTCGTCCAGGTAGCAGATCGCCCCCTCCCGCACCGCCCGGGTCAACGGCCCATCCACCCAGACCGTGTCGCCTCCTTGCAGGAGGTATCGCCCGACCAGGTCGGCGGTGGTCAGGTCGTCGTGGCAGGAGACGGTGACCAGCGGTCGCGCCACGTCGTAGGCCATCGACTCGACGAACCTCGTCTTGCCGCAGCCGGTCGGGCCCTTCAACAGGACGGCCAGACCCTGTCGGAACGCGGCTTTGAACACCTGCTCCTCGTTGGCCACCGGGACGTAGTACGGGCGCGGGGGTTCGCTCATGTGGATCTCCGTTCGATGAGCAGACGCTCACGAGTCCGTTCGGTGCGTTGCGAGGTTCGCCGTTGCAGCTCGGCCAGGCGTAGCGCCGAGCGGAACAGCGGGCCCGCCGCGGTCGTGAGCTGGTCGACCCGGGGAAAGCTGGCGTGAGCGGCGGTGCCGAAGACGCGGCGCAGCGACACCGCATCGACCCCGGCGCCGATGCTGAGGCACAGACAAGCGGTTCCCCGCCGGCGAGCTTCGCTGAGCGCTCGGCGAGCATCGGCTTCGCCGTAGGCGCCTTCGTAGCCGTGGTCGTAGGCGAATCCATCCGACAGCACCACCAGGAGCCGGCGGGCCGTGCCTCCCTGAGCGTCCAGGACACCCGAACCATGGCGGATGGCGGCGCCGAGTCGGGTGTAGCCGCCGGGCACCAGCGCGTTCACCCGACGCAGGGTCGAGGCGCCGAACGGGTCGGCGAAGCGCTTGACCGGCACCACCTGAACGGCGGTGCGCCCCAGCGAGCGGAAGCCGTACAGCGCCACCCGGTCGCCCAGGTCGTGGAGCGCCAGGGTGAGTGCGATCGCCGCCGCCACCTGGTGGTCGTGAACCGATCCCCCCGACTCGCTGGGCTCGCCGGCCGACCCCGAGATGTCGAGCAGGACGAGCACCGACAGCTCCCGCCGGCGCCGCACGCGGTCGATGTAGAGGTTCTCGTCCGGCGCCGACCCCGCCGCCAGTTCAGCCCGGGCCTCGACGACGGCATCGATGTCCAGGTCGTCGCCCTGGGCCTGGCGATGACGGCGCTCGAGGTCGAGACCCAACCGGGCGATGGACCGGCGGACCGCCACAGCCTCGGGCCCCGGCGGCCGCGGGGTCGTGGCCACGCTCGGCTCCACCTCGGTCACGGTGCACCAGTCGGGCCGGTACCGGCGGGCGAACACGTTCCACTCGGGATAGGTCATCTCGCCGCGACCGATGGCTTCGAGCTCCCCGACCATCTCGGCTCGCGTGCTCGACACCGACGCGCCTGGGGCCAGCCGCCCGCCGCGCCGGGTGCGGTGGGTCGCGGCCTCGGCGCCTGGGGTCCCCTTCCCCTTCGACCTGGCGTTGCCGAGCAGCCGCCCGAGCAGACGGCCAACAGCTCCGCTCCCACCCACCGGGTTGAACAGGTCGAAGGCACCGTCGGGCTCGGTGTCCTCGCCATCGTCCAGCTCGTCGCAGCACCTCCTTGGCCGTTCGGCGGGGAACGTGGGTGGCCACCTCGGCCTCGGCCGCTCCGCGCCCGGTCGGGCCGCAGGAGCCGGGGGCGAACGGAGCCGAACAACTCCGACGCGTCCTCGACCGGCTCCTTGCCCCGGGCGATGGCCAGCGAATCGGCGGGCGACGACGATCGCGGCGCCACCGAGGGATCGATGAGGGCGCGAACCGCGGGCGGGACCAGGCCGCCGTGGTCATGCAGGGCCCGATGGCCCTCGAGCGCCAGGTACCGCCGAGTGATGCGACCGCGTCGATCGAGGCCGCCCACGATCTCGGGATCGAGGCTCCCCGCCGCCAGCAACGTGGCCTGGATGGCCACCACCCGCATCTGATCGCCGGGGCCGAGGTCGGTGTCGACGAACACCACCGACCCATCCGTCCACGAACCCTGGCCGGGTTCGGCGGGCGCCACCGACAACCGAGTGCCGGCGATGGCCGAGCCCAGCAGGTTCAACCGATTCGGCTCGAGCGCACTCATGCTGGCTGGCCCCTGCCCCGGGCCCGTCAGCGACGGACCAGGGCCCCTCGCAGCACGGTCTCTCGGGCCAGATCGAGCGAACCCCGCAGGCCGGCATGGCGGATCACGTTCTCCGGGGTCAGGATCACCTCGTACATCGAGCGGGCCTGGTTGAGTGCGGAGCCGTCGGCGGGACGGAGCCTGCCATCGGCCTGGCCGTCGACCAGCACGCGCTGGAGGTGCTTGAGCTGCTTGTCGAACGAGAACCCGAGATCGACCGAGTCCGGCGGCGATTGACGCAACCAGGCCAGCTGGATCTTGAACTCCTCGCTGAAGCGGTCGAGCAGGTTGATGTTGACCCACAGGAGCGCGTCGAGCTTCTCGAGCGGGGTCGAGGAGGTCTCGAGGACCGCGTCCCAGCTGGCCGAGAAGGTGTCGGAGAAGGTCTGCATGATGGACACGAGCAGTTCGTCCTTGGACCGGAACGTCCGGTACACGGTCCCGGTGCTCAAGTCGGCCGCCTTGGCCACGTCCCGCATGGTGGTGGCTTCGTAGCCCCGCCGCGCGAACTCGGCCCGACCGATCGAGCGCAGGTGCTGGGTTCGGTCGTCCTCGCCGGACGCGGCCCAATCGGCGATGACCTGCTGCGCCCCGCGCATGGCGGCCGACCGGTTGAGGGTGGCGTCGACCGGCGGGCGCTTGGCGATGCCGTGCAGGAACACCTGGCATTTCATGGTGGGCAGGTGTGAGGCCTGCCGGCGATGGAAGACCCCGACCCCCACATGGAGCATGCTCTGGCAGATCCGCTCGCTCAGGATGGGGAGATCGATGCCGTCGCGCACCTCCCCGCCGTGGTGGCCGGCCTCGAGCACGTCGGTCATGGCCGCGGTGATGGCGGTGGGAGCCTGGCGAGCCAGCTCGACCAGGACATCGCTGGCGGTGGTCGGCGGTTCGTAGAGGGTCAGCAGCAGCGCAGCCCGGTGACGGACGGCGCACTGGGCGATGGCCTCTCCCAGCCGGGTCACCCGTTCCTCGACGGCGGGTGGGCCGGGCTCGTGCAACCAGTCGAGCGCGTCCTTGGCCACCTGATCGAGCTCGTCCCGATAGCGCTGGACGAGCTCGATGATGATGGCGTCCTTGGAGTCGAAGTGGTGGTAGAGGCTGCCGGGCAGGATGCCGCAGGCGTCACCGATCTCCTTGAGGGATGTCCTGATGCCCGATGAGGCGAACAACGACGCGGCCGTCTCCAGGATCTCCTCGCGGCGCTCGCCCTCGGTGGCCATGGCCAAAACCGTACCTGGAAGCGCGCTTGCGCCCTGCGCCTGGTCGGACCGATAACCAACTATTCGGTCCGAGATGACCAAACATTGGGTCCGATGCGGTGCAGTACGATCCTTCCATGAGCTCCGAGACCGAGGGTCAGATCGCGGACATGATGACGCCGGATCTGGCCCGCCACCCGCAGCCCACCTACCAGGCGCTTGGTCGACGGCGCCGATGCCATGCGCGTCGACGGCGTCGGGGTGCTGGCCTGCTCGCGGGCCGCCGTGGACGAGGTGCTGCGCCACCCGGAGGTGTTCTCCTCCAACACCGATGCGGTGGACCTCAAGACCCGCCGACCGCTGATCCCCTTGCAGATCGACCCCCCAGACCAGCGCGAACTACCGCAAGATCCTCGACCCCCTGTTCGCTCCCAAGCGCATGCAGGCGCTCACCGAACCCATCGAGCAGCTCGTCAACCACCTCATCGACGGGTTCATCGACGAAGACGAGATCGACTTCACCACCCGCTTCTCGCTCCCCTTCCCGTCACAGGTGTTCCTGACCCTGTTCGGTCTGCCCATGGACGAGCTGCCGCGGTTCCTGCAGATGAAGGACGGCATCATCCGCCCGAACCACGTCGTCGGCCACGACATCGGCCACCCCGAGACCGACGCCTACCAGCAACAGATGGCCGATTCGATCTACGAGTACTTCGAGGCGCTTCTCGACGAGCGCTCGTCGGTCCGGCGCGACGACCTGCTGAGCCAGTTCCTCGAGGCCGAGGTCGACGGTGATCGGCTCAGCCGCGAGGACATCCTCGACATCTGCTTCTTGTTCCTCATCGCCGGTCTCGACACCGTGTCGGCATCGCTCGACTGCTTCTTCGGCTTCCTGGCCGGGCATCCCGACCAGCGCCGCCAGCTGGTGGCGAGCCCGGAGTCGATCCCGAACGCGGTCGAGGAGCTACTTCGATGGGAGACCCCGGTCATGGGCGCGGCCCGCGTGGCCACCTGCCCGTTCACCCTCGCCGATGTCGAGGTGATGCCGGGCGAGCAGGTCATGGTGCTGCTGGGTGCGGCCAATGTCGACGCCCACGAGCTGGGCGACGCCGCCACCGTGCGATGGGATCGCACCGTCAACCGCCACCTGGCCTTCGGCGGCGGGGTCCACCGCTGCCTCGGGTCCCACCTGGCCCGGGTCGAGCTGCGGGTGGCCCTGCGCGAGTGGCACCGTCGGATCCCCGACTACCGGGTCAAGCCCGATGTCCTGCTCGACTACACACCCGGCATCCGTGCCCTCGACCGCTTCCCCATGGTTCTGCACCAGACGATCTAGCCCCGTCCGGCCGACTCCCACGCGGGCTACCTGGGTTGGTTCGACACCCCTTTGAACAGCTGGGCTTCGATCAGTTCGTCCGGGCCAGCTCGCGGGCGGCGTTGCGCAGCGCCTCGTTGGCCCCATCGGGGAGCTCCGCCAGGGGCTGGGCCAACTCGGCCAGGGTCGGGCCGTACTGGTCGGCGTCGGCCCTGAGCGCCGCCAGGTCGAACCCGTACACCTTGGCTGCGTTGCCGGCCAGGAAGTCCTGGATCTGACCGGGCTCGAGGTGGCCGATGACCTGACGGAGGTGCTCCCGGGTGAAGGGGTAGGTCCCCTCCTCGTGGGGATAGTCGCTGCCCCACATCACCCGGTCCAGACCCACCGGTCCGAGCGCGGCGTCGATGTCGGACGGTCGGGGTTGGCTGACCCCGACGTAGCAGTTCTGGTGGAAGTAGTCGGTGGCCGAGCGGGGCGGCACCGCCTCGGCGTCGAAGCGCATCTCACCGGTGGCACCTCGACGCAGCGACTTCATCACCCCGTCGAGAAGCTGGAGGACGCCCGGCACCCAGGAGCAACCGGCCTCGGTGAGCACGAAGGTCAGCTGGGGGAAGCGTTCGAACACCCCACCCAGGATCAGGTACACCAGCGGACGCTGCGAGTAGAAGATCATCTCCGCCACATGCACGGCCGGCATGGCCGGGGCGAGCTTGTAGTCGGGGCTGCCGACGCCACTGTGGGTGTTCACCGGCACGCCCAGCTCCTGACAGACCTCCCACAGCGGATCGTAGGAAGGGTCGTACAACGGCTTCAGCCAGTCACACGTCGGCGGCACCGAACCGATGAGCACCCCGCCACGCAGGTCGTTCTCGTGGCACCACGTCACATCGGCGATGGCGTCGTCGAGGTCGTTCAGGAAGATCTGGCCGATCCCGGCCCGGGTCTCGGGGCTCTGGGCCACATAATCGGCCATCCACCGGTTGTGCGCCTGCACCCCGGCATGGCGGTGCCCGTACTGCTCGGGGGTGGGCGGCTGGGCAAACAGGACGAAGCTCGGGAAGAAGGGCGGGACCGTGTTGGGGAATATCACCTCGGCCACCACCCCGTCGGCGTGCTGCTGGCTGGCGCGGAGCTCGCCGTCCCAGTTGCGGACGCGCAGGTCCGTCTTCTTCAGGTCCTTGAAGGGGTTCTTGTACTTCTCCCGCCAGACGTCGAACTCGTCGCGGTACTTGGGGTCGAGGAACTCGCGGTACTGCTGATGGCTGCCGCCGGCATGCGCTGTCCGCGGTGATGATGACGTAGTGGTCGTCACGCTCCATGGCTCGTCCCCAAGTCCGTGCAGTGGTTGGCGCGCGGTTCGACGCTGCGCCGCCACCATATCCAATGGTGACGTCGGGGTCGGCTCTGGTCGGTGCCGGCTCGGCCGGTTCTCCCAGGTCCAGCCGATCGTTCGCTGCGCCGTTGGTTCAGGGCCACCCGGCGCCGGGGACACCCACCTCGACCGTCTCGATGCGACCCTCGCCCCTTCCGGCCTGGTCGTCGCCGAACGCCGGGGCCGTGACGAGGTAGAGGGTCTGGCGGTCCGGGCCGCCGAGGGCGCAGGCGAACACCGACTGGCTGGCCACGACCTCGTCGAGGACCTCGCCGCCCTCGGCCACGCGGCAGCAACCGCCGCCGGCGGCATCCGCCATCCAGATGGCCCCCTCGGCGTCGAGCGCACAACCGTCGGGTGCACGGTCACCCAGCTGGGCCCATACCCGCCGAGCCGAAAGGGTGGCATCGCCTCCGATGGTGAAGGCGATGTATCGCCGCCCCACGGACTCTCCCGACGATCAGCGTCGAACCATCGGGTGTGATCACCGAGCCGTTCGGGAAGCGCAGGTCGGTGGCGGCCACCTCGGTCGACCCGTCGGGCCGGACCAGGGCAAGGTCCGCGGGCCCGAAGGGGTCACCTCCCTCCATGTCGAACCCGAAGTTGCCGACGTAGGCGTTGCCGCGGGCGTCGACGACCATGTCATTGCACGGGCCCGTGGCGATGGCGCCAAGATCGGCATGGAGGTGGACGGTCCCGTCCGCCCCCACCCGCCGTACCTGTCGGGACTTCATCGCCACCACGATCAGCTCGCCCGACGGCAGCCAGCCCAGCCCGCTCGGCTGGTCGTCGAGCGACACCTCGACGCGCCGGTCGCCGGTCGGCCCGAACGACGACACCTCTCCGGCATAGAAGTCGCTCAGCCACAACCGACCGTCGCGCCAGCGCGGCCCCTCGCCGAAGTCCAAGCCCTCGTAGAAGACGTCGACCGCTCGGGTCACAGCGCCTCCCGGAGCGCCTCGACCGTCCCCAGGTCGGCGCACGTGTCGGTCGCTCGCGTCATGCCGAGCATGCCCACCTCGACCGGTTGCCACTTGCTGCCCATGGACGCGGTGGTCGTTGCGGCGATCCAGGCGTAGAGGACCGTGCGGCGGAACCGCATCCACAGGGTCTCGAACGAGGGCGCGTCCACGCCCGACTCGACCAGCACCTGGTGGTACCGGTGCAACCAACGGTCCTGGTGCTGGCGACGGACCTCGGTCGGACAGGAGTTGCCGAGGTAGATGGCGATGTCGCGGATCCCCGGCGATCGACTGATCACCGCCCAGTCGTACAAGCCGGTCTGGTCGCCGTCCACGAACTGGTTGCCGGCGTGGGTGTCTCCGTGTATCAACGTCTGCTCACCCTCGTCCCACACCTCGGCGATGCGACCGTGGTGGTCCTGGTAGAGCCGGCACAGGTCGTCGAACACCGGGGGGAACTGGTCGGAGAACTGCTCGCGAGCGCTGGCGATGAGGCGAGCGCCGTAGGAGCCGCGCATCGCCGGACGTACCCAGGCCAGCTCGTCGCTGAACCGTCGATCGTTCCAGAACCGGGCGTGGAGTCGAGCCAGACCTTCGATCAGCTGTCCGCCCTGATCGGCGCCGAGGGGCTCGAGCCGGTTGGCGAACGCAGCGCCGATGGCCTGGAGATCTTCGAGCACCATCACGTAGTCGGTCGGCTCTTCACCATGGGCGGCGAAGTACGCCCGCGGGATCCGAAGCGGAACCTCGGCCGCCGGACCCTCGTAGAAGCGGGCCTCGCGCCGGCCCATGTCGGTCGTCGCCACCAGCCGCTGCTGCGCCTCGTCGAACGGTGGCAGCTTGACGAAGACGGTGCCCGGCCCGCGGGTCCCGGAGGCGTAGGACAGACCCAGCCTCAGCCGACCGGTCGTGCCCGAGTGCTGATCGATGATCTCCACGCCGGTCACCACCACGTCCGGGAACGACGCGCCGAGGGCCTCGGTCATCCAGTCGGCGGTGACGTCGACGGGGTGATGGGGAAAGGCGTCCGGACCGATCACGGCGTCGACCTCGACTCACCCCGGTCGGTCAGCACCGGTAGACGCGCTCGGCGTTCGACGGCGAACAGCTTGTCCCGCGACGTGTCGTCCAGCCCGTCGGTGAGCTCGGCGAACGTGGTGTAGAGCTGGTTCCAGGTTCCGTGGAGGCCGTCGACCGGGAAGTTGCTGGCGAACATGCACCGGTCGACGCCGAAGATGTCGATGGCGTGATCGATCCAAGGGCGGTACGCCTCGACGGCCATGCCTCCGAGTGGCATCGCCAAGCCCGAGAGCTTGCAGTGGATGTTGTCGCCCAGACCGGCCAGGGTCCGGATGCCGGTCTCCCACAGGGTGAACTCCTCGGCCGAGTCCGAGCGCGGCCAGCCCGTGTGCTCGATCACCACCGTCAGCTCACCCAGGCCGGCCAGCCCGCGGGCCGCCTCGTCGAACTGATCGGGATGCGCCATGAGCTCGAACACCAGACCGCGCTCCGCCATGACCTGGAGCACCTCGGCGGCGGGAACCAGCGCGGCCGTCGCCCCCATGGGGCGGATCCCCCGGAACCGAGACGCGCTCATCTGACGATCGAGGAGCTCGATGGCCGCGGCCGTCGAATCGGTAGGGCGGAAGCCCGCCGATGATGGCGTCGGGATGGCCGTCGACCTCGGCTCGCCGGTCCAGCTCCAGGGTCTCGTCGATCGAGTGACCACCGGTGGCCGCGGCCACGTTCACCAGCTTCTCGACGTTCCACCCATCTGACTCCGCCCGATAGGTGGCCACATCGAAGCGCCGGGCCATGCCCGTCACGTCGCCCATGTCTAGCTGCCGGCCGCCGGAGAGATAGGGGTACCAGTCGGTGCGAGCGGGATCCCAGAGGTGGACATGGGCATCCACGACCCGCGTCGGTCGGCGCGTCACCGAGGGTCCCTCGACGACGGCAACCCGTCGGTTTGGCTTCGTGGATCTACGGCCAGGTCGGCCAACACCGTGTCGAACCAGGTCGGCGGGTTCGGGCCGCCGAAGGTGAGGCTGCCCAGCGGACGAGGATGGCTGCGCAGTCCGAACCAGCCGTCCCCCACCGCGAGCTCCGCGCCGGAGAGCGCCACGGTCTCGTCGCGGCCGATGAGGTGTACGACCAGCTCGCCGAGGAACTGCCGCCTGTCCGGTGCCGCGGATGCCTCCACCCCTTCCAGGCTCACCGCGAACGCGGCGACCCGTCCTTTCGTCGCCGATCGGGCGGCACGAGACAGCTGAGCCGAGGCCTGGGCCCGGCTACGGCCGCCCGCGTCGGTGGCGTCGGTGAGGGTGACCAACCTGAGCGGACGTTCGTTCAAGGCCGAGTAGTCGGCCGTCGCCCGCGCCCACGCCGCGTCGGCGCCGATCCCCGCCGGGATCGGGGCGTGGGCGGCCAGCACCGCTTCCCACCCACCCGCCTCGTCGGCCACGGCTGGGGCCCCGGCCAGAGCCACCACCACCGCGTCGAAGGCTCCAGTCCGCTCGGCGGTGGCGCTCAGCGCCTCGCCGGCCGCGGCGAAGCCGGCGGCACCGAGGTGCTCGACGCCGTCGGCCCACACCGGTTCGCACACCCATCCCTGCCCTTCCAGCGACGCCGCGCACCGCGCCCAGCCAGCTCCGGCCGATCGGAGACCACCGCACATCGGCCGCTGGCCCCTTCCGGCGCGGGGGCTGACCCGGCCACATCGAAGAGGCTGCCGAAGCGGGGATTGCTTCCCCCCGAGGTGGCCTGGTCGGCTTCCGCCTGCGCGAACACGCCGGTCGCCGTCTCGAGTAGATGGGAGATCGAGGCGACGGATTCGGTCCGGAACACCTCCAGCAGCCGGGGCCGATCGATGACGGCCACCTCGGAACCACCGACGAAGATGACCTGGCCGCGACAGATCGGCGGATCCCAGGTGGCCAGGTGAGCGCCGATCGGACCCAGCTGGGCGGGCGACGGCATCGAGTCGAGCGACAGTCCACCGCTGGCCGCGCTGGGACCGGCGCCGCGGGCCCGCTCCAAGGCGGCAGCCACCATCCGGGTGGCGGCGATCGGCGACATGGCGTTGACGGCGACGGGCGATGGCACCACCTGTCCGAGCTGCCACGTGAGCGCGGCCACCGCCCGCTTCGCACAGGCGTAGGCGCCGGCATCGGCCCCACGCCAGCCGGAGCCGGAGGTGACGCCCAGAATGGTGCCCCGGCCGGCGCCGACCATGATCGGCAGTGCCGCCTCGAGGATGTTCAGATAGCCGCCGAGGTGCACCTCGAGCAGGCTTCGCCAGTCCTCGGGGGCGCCGCTGGCGAAGCCCGAGGGCCTGGTGATCCCGGCCACGTTCACCACGGCGTCCACCCGACCGAACTCATCGGCGAGCTGGGTGAAGAGCTCGCGCACCCCGTCACGATCGGCTCACCGACACCGACGACGCCCGAGCCGCGCCGCCCGCGGCCGTGATCCGACCGGCGGTCGTCTCCGATGGGGGCGGCAGCTGTTCGGCCCCGTCGACGGTCACCAGCGGATCGACGGTGACCACGAAGTGACCGGCTCGGCCAAGTTCCTCGGCGATGGCGCCACCGATGCCTCCCCCGCCGCCGGTGACCACGGCGACCGGTCTGTCCGACCCGGACAAGGCGCCGCTCACCTCCCCTCGTCCAGCTCGAGACCATCGCAGTCGCCGGCCGCGAGCCACTTCTCCAGGCGATCTCGGTAGGCGAAGTAGTCGCCGAACCCACCGCCGAAGTTGCCGTTGCGAGGGTTCATGGCTCCGGGATTGCCCTCCATGTTGATCCGCGACGGCGTGCACGCCGCCATCACTGCGCTGCCGTCGACATAGGCGTCGACGACGCCCTGCACCCAGTGCTCCTCGGCCGGCGCGGCGACGTCGAATGCTCGCACCGAGCGCTTGTCGAGGATCTCCACCAAGCGGCCGACGAACTCAGCGCCGAGCACGGCCAGCTGGGTGTAGTTCACGGTCACGACCGCCTGCTGGCACGGGCGCGGGCATGACGAACAGGTTGGGGAAGCCCCGACTCATCATCCCGAACAGCGTCGAGGCGCCGTCGGCCCACTTGTCGGCCAGGCTCAGCCCGCCTCGGCCGACGATCTCGTGGCCGACCCGCCGGGTGCAGCGGGGTGTGCTCTGCCTCGAAGCCCGTTCCGTACACGATGCAGTCGACGTCGAACTGGCGACCATCGACCACGGGTCCCTGCTCGGTGATCTCCTCGATGCCGCCCGGGCAGTCGATGAGCGTGACGTTCGCCCGGTTGAACGCCTGGAGGTACTCGTCGTGGAAGCAGGGGCGCTTGCAGAGGTAGCGGTACCAGGGCTTGAGGATCTCGGCCGTGCCCGGATCCGCCACGAGGTCGCTGACGCGTCGGCGATGCGCCTCCATGATCCCGAAGTCGATCTCCTCGCTGGCTCGGAAGTACTCCGCCGGAGACATCCCGCCCGAGCGACGGAGGCGAGCCGAGGCGGCGTAGTCGTGCGTCCACCCGTCGTCGGTGAGGTCCTCGTCCACCGCCTTGCCGAGCATGATGGCCTGGAAGTTGTCCATCCGGTCCTGCTGCCAGCCCGGCCGCAGTCGTTCGGCGAAGGCGGCGGGGGTCTTCCGGTTGCCCCGCACCCCGATCGCCGACGGCGTGCGCTGGAAGACATAGACGTGCTCGGCGGCCGCGGCCAGCGGCGGCAGGATCTGGATCCCGGTCGCGCCGGTCCCGATGAGCGCCACCTTCGAGTGGCCCAGCTTGGTCAGGGCTTGGCCAGGTCCTCCGCCCGTGTACCTCGTAGTCCCATCGTGCCGAGTGGAAGGCCGAACCGGCGAAGCGCTCCATGCCGGGGATGGCCGGCAGCTTCATCAGGTTCAGGATCCCCACGGCCAGCACGTAGAAGCGACAGCTGATCTCGTCGTCTCGATCGGTGCGAACACGCCATCGCGCCGCGCCCTCGTCCCACACCGCGCGGGTCACACCGGTGTGGAACAAGGCGTCGTCGGTCAGCTCGAATCGCTCGGCGATCGCCTCGAGGTGCCGGCGGATCTCGCCACCCGAGGCGTAGCGCTCGGCCGGCACGTAGTCGAGCTCCTCGAGCATCGGCATGTAGATGTAGGACTCCACGTCGCACATCACGCCCGGGTATCGGTTCCAGTACCAGGTTCCGCCGATGCCGCCGGCCTGGTCGATGATCCGGATCCGTTCGACACCATGGCGTCGAAGGTTCGCGCCGGCGAGCACCCCGGCGATCCCTCCACCGATGATCACCACGTCGACCTCGTCGCGGATCGGTGCCCGGGGCTCGTACGGGCTGAAGGGGTCGGCGCGGTATCGGGCGAAGACGGGATCCGATGTCAGGTCGCGGATGTCTGCACGCCCGGGCACCAGCCGCTTGTCCCGCTCGGCCAGGTACTTCGCCTTGATGGACTCCGGCTCGAAGGAGCCCGGTTCGTTCTCGCTCATGATCTCGCGGCCACTGAGCTCATGAGGCCTTGGGGCACGAAGACTTCCGGCCAGCCCGGTGGCGCTCGGTCGCAGGTCTCCCACGCCGGAGGTCGAGCCCGGCCGCGTGGCGCAACTCGGCATGGAAGAGCTCTGGGTCGTCGTCGGGCAGCAGGGCGTGGCTCAGCGCGACGCGGGCAACGACCGTCGCTTTGGTTCGCCCGTCCGGACCCGGGAGCTCCGGCAGCAGACGGCCGGCCATGACCGGCAGCACGCGGGTCATCTCGCGGATCGAGTACTCCGGCTCGACCTCCACGATGCGTCGGATCAGGTAGGCGTGCTGGAAGTCGACGATGAACCGGAGGATGGCGTCGAGACGCTCCTCGCCTTCGAGCCCCACGACCGCCCGAGCGATCCCGGTGTCGAACTTCTGCTGCTCGTAGTGGCCGAACGCCTCGAGGAGCGCCTCCTTGGAGGGGAACCAGTGGTACAGCGTCGGCCGGGACACCCCCGCGGTGGCGGCGACATCCGACAACGACAGCTTGCGGGGCCCCGACCGCGCCAACACCTCGGCCGTCGCTTCCAGGATCCGCTCGCTGGTCGAGCGCGCTTTCACTACGTCCCCCATAGTCTTTACAGTGTGGCACAAGAATGTAAGCATGGGAAATCACGACCCGACCCGGCGGTATGCCGCCTGGGGCTCAGGTGCCGTGGGTGGTTCCTGTCGTGATCAGGCGATGCCGGATCGCACGACGTCGAGCAACAGGTCGATCATGATGTCGAGCTCTGGCCACGGCGCACTCGGCTTGGCCACCATCAGCGAGGTCAGGCCGTGGACCTGCGACCAGACCAGCATGGCCATCGGCGTCACGCCCCGGGCCGCCACCTCCGGGCGTACCCGTCCGGTGGCGAGGGCCCGCTCGCAGGTCTCGAACAGACGCCCGAAGGCCGACGTGGCGGTGAGCATGTGCTCGTCGAAGTCCTCGGGCACGGCGTCGCCGCGTGACATGAACATGATCCGGTAGTGCTCGGGATGGTCCAGTCCGAAGCGCACGTAGACGCGGGCGATGGCGTCGAGCGTCTCGAACGGGTCCTCGCTCACCGCGGTCTCGGTGATGACCCGGTCGAGCTCGGAGAACGACCGACCGCACACCTCGAACATCAGCTGGTTCTTGTCGGTGAAGTGGCGGTAGATCGACGGAGCGGTGACGCCGACCGCATCGGCCACGGCGCGGATCGAGACCGCGTCCTCCGACGAGGTCTCGACCAGGATGCCTTCGGCGGCCGAGAGGATCTCCTCGCGGAGCAGATCGCCCTCGCCGCGGGCGGCACGCTTTCGCGTCGTGGCCGGGGTCAATGCGCCCCGACTGGTTCGCGCTCGGGGCGCTCGTCGGCGCCGGGCAGGTCGGTCACGTCCCCATCTTCGCCGCGATCGGGGGTGGGGGTCGGCGATTCTCCGCCGACGTCGTCGAGGTTCACGTGCTCGCTGATGCCGATGCGGGCGTGGAGGCGGCGCAACGGCGCCGGAGCCCACCAGTTGGCGTCACCGGCGAGGCGCATGAAGGCCGGGACGAGCGTGCCGCGGATCACGAAGGCATCCATGAGGACGGCCAGGGCGAGACCGATCCCGAACAACTTGAGGAACGCCACCTGCGAGGTGGCGAAGGCGATGAACACCACGGCGATGAGCAGCGCCGCCGCGGTCACGATCCGGCCGGTGCGCTCGAGCCCGATGGCCACCGAGTCGACGTTGGTGCGGCCGGCGTCGTGCTCCTCCTTGATCCGCGAGAGCAGGAACACCTCGTAGTCCATCGACAACCCGAAGGCGATGCAGAACATCAGGATCGGCGTTCCCGCGTCGATGGTGCCGGTCGGCGTGAAGCCCAGGAGGCCGGACAGGTGACCGTCCTGGAAGATCCACACCATGGCGCCGAAGGTGGCGGTCAGGCTCAGCACGTTGAGCACGAGCGCCTTGGCCGGAACCACCACGCTGCCGAACATCAGGAACAGGAGGATGAACGTCGTGGTGGCGATGATGGCCAGGGCCAGCGGCAAGCGGGAGTAGATGGCGGCGTTGGTGTCGACGCGCTGGGCGGCACTGCCTCCGACCTTCACCACGAAGGGAGCCGGGGCGTCACGGAGGTCGTGCACGAGTTGCTCGCCGGCGGCCGACTGGGGGTCAACCGAGGGAACCACCGAGAGCCAGGTGGCCCCGGTGCCGGCGAACCGCTGGGTGGCCGGTCCCGGGCCCGCCAGCTTGGTGCCGTTGGCGTAGATGCCGGTCCGCGGCATCGACGCGGGCCACCCCGGCGATCCCCGACAGCTCGGTGGCGTAGCGGTCGATGGCCGCCGTCTCGGCCCCGCCGGTACCGGCGGCCGCGGTGGACGCCGCCACCACGGGCAGCGCGTTGGTCTCGCTGCTGTTGAACTGGGTGCGCAGCACGTCGCTCACCTGCCGGCTCGAGGCCGACGTCGGCAGCACCCGGTCGTCGGACTGGCCCAGGGTGATCCGGGTGAACGGGCTGCCCAGCACCACCAGCAGGACGATCGCGGCCAGCGCCACCGGGATCGGCCGGCGCATCACGAACAAGGCGACGCGGTGCCACACGCCTTCCTCGGGCGGGCGCGGGCGCGTGCCGGCGCACGGCCAGGGCGTCCACCTTGTCGCCCAGCCCACCGAGCAGCGCCGGGAGCACCACCACCGAGGCCAGCCCGGCGATGATGCCCACGGCCACACCGGCGTAGGCGAAGGATCGCAGGAACGCGGTCGGGAAGACCAACAGGACCGACAGCGACACGGCCACGGTGAAGGCGCTGAAGGCCACGGTCCGGCCGGCGGCGCGCACCGTGCGCTGCACGGCGATGTCGGGCTCGAAGCCGGCGGCGCGCTCCTCCCGGAACCGAGACACCACGAACAGGCTGTAGTCGATGGCCAGACCCAGACCGAGGGCGGTGGTCAGGTTGAGGGCGAACACCGACACGTTGGTGAGCTCGGTCATCACCTTGAGCACGGTGAAGGTGCCCACGATGGAGATGGCCCCGATCACCAGCGGCAGCGCCGCTGCCACCAGGCCCCGGAAGATGAACAGGAGCAGGAGCAACGTGATGGGCAGCGCGATCATCTCCGCCACCTGAAGGTCGTGCTCGGTGGTGGTGCCGACCTGACGGAACACCTCGGCGATGCCACCTACGCGCACCGACATGCCTTCGAAGGATCGGGCGTAGATGGGCTGGAGCTGCTTGATGCGCTCGCTCACCTGCTTGTCGGTCCCGGTGATCCGGGCCACGACGAGCGCCTGGCGGGCGTCACGGCTCCGCAGCGGCGCGGCGTTGCCGAGGCTCCAGTAGGAGGCGACGTCGGCGACGCCGGGCTCGGCGGCCAGCTTGGCGGTGATGGCCCGACCGGCCGCCACCACTCGGGGGTCGTCCACCGTCGCCCCGCCGGCGCCGACCAGCAGCACCAGGTTGGGCGACCCGGTGTGGAAGCGGTGGTCGAGCAACCGTTGGGCCTGCGACGAGTCCGACGACGGGTTGTCAAACCCGCCCGAGGACAGCCGGGTGGCCACGTTGCCGCCGTACGCCGCCGCCACCAGGAACAGCACCAGCGTGGTGATCAGGATGGCCCGACGGCGGCGGACGGTGAAGGTGGCGAGTCGAGCGAGCACGGCGAGACCTCCGAAGTAGCGACACTAACGTAACAATGTCAACGTAACGTCGCTATCTCACCGCGAACGGGGCCTCCTGTCCACATGACGTCGGTCACGGCCAGCCCGGCGGGATCGGATCGGGAGCCCTGGGGTCGGCCCGTCGTCGGGCCGCCCGGCGAAGCCGTCTGGCGCTATGACGCGGGGTGAGGCGCGGAGATCGGCTTTCGACCCGCGTACAGAGCGGGTGCGCCCGGTGGTGTGGGGAGCGCCTTCGCCTCGACGAATCCGACGTCCGCCAGGACTGCCTGGGCTTGGTCCGAAGTCAATGGCGTGCCACCGCTTCGAAGCGTCCTCCAGTACGTGACGGAGACGGCCAGCGCGTCGCCGTCGAAGCGACCCGCGCCGACGACCAACCAGCCGCCAGGCCGCAGGGCTGCGAACACCCGTGTGAGACCAGCCGAGAAGATCGACTGGGGTAGGAAGGGCGCGGGCATCCAGGCGAGATCGAACTGCGAGATGTCGGCGAGATCCTCCACGGGTAGCAAACGGATCTCGACGCGATCCTTCAGGCCACGCTCGGCGATCGTCTGATGGGCCAGGGCCACCGCTTGGGGCAGCACGTCGAGACCGACAACATGAGCGTTCGGCATGGCCTCGCAGAAGGCGGCGGCGATCTCGGCCACGCCCACACCCACGTCGAGGAAGTCCCCTCCCGCCACGAAGCGGTCGTCGAGCCCGGCCAGCATCGGAACGGCGTATCGCGCCAGCATCGTCCCGCCCAGAGCCGACGACCGGCCCTGGGCCAGCAAGGTGGCATCGTCCTGAGCGGCCCACCCTTCCGCCTCACCGGTCGCGACGGTCCCGGCCGCGGCCGCGACCTGACGAAGCGTCGACACGATCGCCTGGCCGCGGGTCTCCAACGAGCCGTCCGAGATGAGCTCGGCCAAACCTCGGGCCAGCTGGAGGTCGGAGGTGGCGTCCACCAGGCCGACCGCGGCAAGCATCCGTGCCGCCGCCTCGTCCTCGCTCGTCGACAGCGTCAACGCCTCGGCCGTCAATGCCCCCGACTGGACCAGGTGGTGGAACCCAGCGAGCACCCAGGCCGTCTCCTCCAGGCGGCTGAGCACCTCCGCCGCTTCTGAACCACTCTCAACCGCTCCAGCCGCCAGGTCACGCATAGGTGCCCTCCCCGAGTCGTCGACCCCGACCCTAACGGTGGATGGTGCTTGCTCACCAGGAGCGGTCAGCCGGCCAGGATCTTGGCCTTCTGCGCCGCGAACTCGTCGTCGGTCAGGATCCCCCGGTCGCGCAGGTCGCCGAGCTTGGTCAGCTGATCCATCATGTCGACCGGCGGGGCGGCCGCCGGCGCGGCCGCGGGCGGGGGTGGCGGCGGGGCGGCGCTCTGTTGGGCGTAGGCCTGCTCACGATCGGCATAGATCTGGGCGTCGCGGCCGGCGAACTTCTCGGCCTGGCGTCGTTGGACCCGACCGCTGACCGCGGATGCGGTACCAGCCACGACCGCGGTGCGAGCGACCCCACGAAGCAATCCGGGCACGATGATCTCCTATCCGTTGGCCGCGTCGGCGGCGTCGAGCTCGTCCAGCACTTCCATGACGGTGGTGGCCGGGATGCGTGCGCTGGCCACGACCTGCGCGTCCTGAGCCATGGCGGCCGCCACGAACGGGATGGCCCAGGAGTTCTCGTACACCAGCAAGGCGGCCGTGGTTCCCGATCGCATGGCCCCGGCCGCCTCGGCGATGTCGTCGTCGCCGAGCAGACCGGAACGGGCCCCGGCGAACATGGCGAACCCACCGGACGCATCGGGCCCGAGCTGGGCGATGTCGAGGACCGTGACCGAACCGTCGAGCTCCTTGCGCAGGACGAGGAGGTCGTAGATGCGCACGGTGCCCTGCTCCACCAGATCGAGCAGGGCCGCGGCTGGGCCTCCCGTCATCTTCTCGCTGGCGAACTCCAACAAGAGGAAGTCGATCGGGCCGTGCACGTCGTCAGTGTTCGTGGGGGGCATGCCTGGCCTCCGGAGTGGGTCGAAGCGGTGAGGTCGTCGGGGTACGGCGGACACACTACTGAGAGCGATCAGGGGCGGTGCACCAACCGGTCGCTGGCCCCGGATGATCAGGCGGTCTATTGTGGACGGGTGTTCACGATAGACGGGTGCGAGGGCCATGTCCGTCGTTGATCGCTGGATGCCGGGCATCGGCGCGGCGCGCGCCTACGACCGCGGGTGGCTTCGCCAGGACCTGGTGGCCGGTCTGGTCCTGGCCGCCATCCTGGTGCCCCAGGGCATGGCCTACGCCGAGTTGGCCGGCCTGCCCGCGGTGACCGGCCTCTACACCACCGTGGCCTGCCTGATCGGCTATGCCATCTTCGGGCCGTCGCGGGTGCTGGTGCTGGGCCCCGACTCGTCGATCTCGCCCCTGATCTTCGCGGCCCTGACACCCTTGCTGGTGGCCGGCCACGATCCGGGGCGGGCGGTGGCGCTGGCCGGGATGCTCGCCGTGCTGGTGGGCCTGATCGAGGTGGCCATGGGCCTGGGGCGGCTGGGGTTCGTGGCCGACCTGCTGTCCAGCGAGGTGCAGGTCGGCTACATGAACGGGCTGGCCATCACCATCGTGGTCGGCCAGCTGCCCAAGCTGTTCGGCTTCTCCACCGACGCCCACGGCTTCGTGAACGAGATCCGAGCGTTCTTCGACAACCTGGACAAGACCAACGGCGCCGCCTTGGCCGTCGGGCTCGGCGTGCTCGTGGTCCTGCTCGTGCTGCCGCGGCTCACCCGACGCGTCCCCGCCGTGCTGGTGGCGGTCATCGGTGCCACGGTCGTGTCGGCGATCCTCGTGCTCGATCAACACGGGGTCAAGACCGTGGGGGCCCTGCCCCAGGGCGTGCCTCGGCCGTCGTTGCCGTGGACGAAGCTGGGCGATCTCGGGCCCCTGCTGGTCGCGGCCGCCGGCATCACCCTCGTCTCGCTCACCGACACCATCGCCACCGCCTCGAGCTTCGCGGCCCGCCGGGGCGACGAGGTCCAGCCCGACCAGGAGATGATCGGGATGGGCGCGGCCAACATTGCCGCCGGCTTCTTCCAGGGCTTCGCCATCTCGACCAGCGGATCGCGCACGGCGGTGGCCGAGCAGTCCGGGGCCAAGTCCCAGCTCACCGGCGTGGTCGGCGCGGCGGTGGTGGTGGTGCTGTTGCTCTTCCTGAACTCGCTGCTGGCCGACCTGCCCCAGTCGGCCCTGGCCGGCGTGGTGATCGCCGCCGCGCTCTCCCTGGTCAACATCGGGGTGCTGCGCCGCTATCGCAAGGTCCGACCCAGCGCCGTCGTGCTCTCGCTGGTGGCCACGGTCGGCGTGGTCATCTTCGGCGTCCTCCAGGGGATCCTCATCGCCATCGTCCTGGCCGTGCTGCTGTTCTTCCGGCGCAGCTGGTGGCCCCACGGCGCGGTGCTCGGCCAGGTCTCGGGCATCGAGGGCTGGCACAGCACCGACCAGCACCCCGAGGCGGTCGAGCGCGACGGCATCGTGGTGTACCGGTGGGAGGCGTCGCTGTTCTTCGCCAACGCCGGCGAGTTCCGTCGCCAACTGCGCCATCTGGCCCACCGCCGCCACCCCCAGTGGATCGTGTTGCAGTGCGAAGCCATCACCGATGTCGACGTCACCGCTGCCGAGATGCTCGAACGACTCGACGGCGAGCTCAACGAAGCCGGCATCCACCTGGCCTTCGTCGAGCTGCGCGACCGCCTCCAGACGCTGCTGCTGGACTACGGCCTGCTGGACGTGCTCGACCAACAGCACTTCTACCCCACCCTCGACGAGGCACTCGAGGCCATCGGCGAGGCCCGGCCCGATGGCCAGTAGCCCCCCGGCGTCGGCCACCCGCCGCCCCGGGCCGCGACCGCGACGAGGCCGGCCCGCCGGCCCCGACGAGGTCCGCCGAGCGGTGCTCGACGCCGCCGCCGACCTCTTCGCCCGCCATCGGGTGGACAACGTCTCGCTGCGCCAGATCGCCGAGGCCGCCGACGTGGCGCTGTCGCTCATCAGCCGCTACATCGGCAACCGCGAGGACCTGATCGACGCCGTCCTCGACGATCTCAGCCGCGCCGTGGCGGCCGACGTCCTGGCCCGGCCCACCGCCCAGATCAGCATCGAGCCCGACTCGCCCATGGGGCGCTGGACCCGCGTGCTCGCCTACCGCTCGTTGGCCGGCGGGGACGTGACCAGCAGCATCGAGTTCAACCCCGTGCGCGCCATCGCCGAGGTGGCCGAGCACGAGTACGGCCTGGACGCGGTCTCGGCGCGGCTCCGAGGCGCACAGGTGGTCGCCTCCGCCCTGGGCTGGGGGCTGTTCGAGGACTTCCTGGTCGAAGCGGGGGGCCTCGGCGAGCCCATCGAGATGCTGCGCCACGAGCTCGCCGGTCTGCACCGGCGCATGGCCGCCACCCCCTTCCCATCACCACCTGATCCTCGACGACGGGACACAGGTGGCTCCCGCGGCTCGGACCCGGACTCGCGGAACGGTCCCATCGCATGACCGAGGATCTCGGGCCACAGTCAACGGGCTCGAAGGGCGGCGATCGCCGGCTCGCCGTCCTGCTGGCCATGGCCATGTTCGTGCTGGTGGTCGACACCTCGATCATGAACGTGTCCATCTCGGCGGTGGTCCACGACCTCGGGACCACCGTCAGCGGCGTGCAGTCGGCCATCGCATTGGAGGCGCTGGTATCGGCCGCCTTCATCCTCATCGGCTCCAAGGTGGGCGATCTGATCGGCCGCAAGCGCGCCTACGTCCTCGGGCTGCTCGGCTACGCCGTCGGCGCCTTGGCCATGGCCTTCTCCCAGAGCCTCACCGCGGTCATCGTGTTCTGGGCCATCGTCGGGGGCATCGGGGCGTCGCTGCTGCTGCCCGCCATGCAGTCGCTCATCCACGGCAACTTCGAAGGGGCCGCCCAGCGCAAGGCCTACGCCCTGGTCGGAGCTTCGGCGGCCATCGCCGCTGCGGTCGGACCCCTGCTCGGGGGATTCATCACCACCTACTTGTCGTGGCGCGTGGCCTTCCTGCTCGAGGTCGTGGTCATCGCCGTCGTGCTGTCGCAGATCCGGCTGGTCCACGACGTGCCCTACACCGGGCCTCGCGGCGTCGACTGGGTCGGCGCCGCCCTCTCGGTGGTGGGCATGGGCGGCATCGTTCTGGGCATCCTCGTGTGGCAGGAGGGAGGCGAAGCGGTCGCCGCGCTCCTGGTCGCCGGCGCGGCCGCACTGGCCGCCCTGGTGTGGTGGCTCGTCCACCAGAAGCACCACGGCAAGCCCACCCTGCTCGACCCGGACCTGTTCATCTCCAAGGTGTTCCGGTTCGGCGTCTCGGGCCAGATGCTCCAACAGATCGCCCTGGGCGGCACCATGATCGCCCTGCCCATCTATCTCCAGATGGTCCTCGAGTACAACGCCATGGCTGCCGGCCTGTCGATCGCGCCGCTGTCGTTGAGCATGTTCGGGGTCGCGCTCCTGGCCGCCAAGAAGGCCGGCGAGCGACGCCCCAGCACGATCATCCGGGTTGGCTTCGCCCTGTTCGTCGCCGGGATCCTGGTGCTGTTGCCGACCGTGCCCCGGGCCACCTCGGGCTGGTACCTGCTACCGGCGCTCATCATCGCGGGATCCGGGCTGGGTCTGTTGGTCTCCCAGCTCAACGACTACACCCTGGCGCCCATGTCCGAAGAGCGGGTGAGCGAAGCGGCCGGCGTGAACTCGGCCGCCGGGTCGTTCGGCCTGTCGTTCGGTCTGGCCTTCGCCGGTGCCATCATGCTGGCCACCTTGTCGTTCAGCTTCACCCACCAGGCTGAGAACAGCACCGTGCTGGCCCCGGCCGAACAGCAACAGGTGTCCACCGCTCTCGAACACGACGCCGAGGTGATGAGCAACACTCAGCTGGAGAAGCAGCTGGTCGGCCAACCCCCCGCCACCAAGGCCGAGATCATCCGCATCAACACCCAAGCCCGACCCAGGGCCCTGCAGGTGGCCCTGCTCGTGCCGCTGCTGGCCGGGCTGGCCGGCCTGTTGACCTCATTCCGCATGGTCCGCCTCGACCGTGGCTCGGCTACCGAACCACGAGGTGAGAGGCCCTAGTCTGACTGCCCGGCCGCCAGTCGGTCGCAGAGCTCTTCAATCAACAACAAATGGAGTGAAACATGTTTGCGTCCACCTTTGGGTCCGGCCAGGTGTTGTGGTCGATGCTCTGGTTCTTCATGTTCGTGATCTGGATCTGGATCCTGATCGCGTTGTTCGGGGACATCTTCCGCAGTGACGATCTGTCCGGGGGCATGAAGGCCTTCTGGGTCATCTTCATCGTGATCCTGCCGTGGCTGGGCATCCTCGTGTACCTGATCGCCCGCGGTTCGGGGATGCAGAAGCGAGCCATCGCTCATGCCCAGGCCCAACAGGAGCAGTTCCGCGACTACGTGCAGACCACGGCCGCCGCCGCCAGCCCGGCCGACCAGATCGCCAAGCTGGCCGATCTCAAGGCCCAAGGCGCCCTCACCGACGCCGAGTTCGAGGCCCAGAAGGCCAAGCTGCTGGCCTGAGCGCTGGATCGGGACCAGGCCGCCCGGCCTGGTCCCGATCCGATCGCCAACCACGGCGTCGCTCCATGCGGATCGACTAACCTGCGCGGGCAGGTCCTACTTCAGCGCCTCACGTGTCCCCGGGTCCCATCGACGGTCTCTCGCTCTCACGGCTCCGCCCGAGCGATCCGAGCATCCGATGGCCAGTCACGACCACTTCCCGGACCAGTTCTCCGTGCTCGCGCGGCGGGACGGGACCCGGCTGCGGCTCTGGATCAGCGGCGATCTCGACCTGGCCAACCGGGACCTGGTCGACGCCATGCTCAAGGCGATGATCAGCAGCAGCGACGACCTCCCCGCTGAGCTCCGCTTCGACATGGGCAACGTGACCTTCATCGACTCTGCCGGCCTGACCATCCTGCTAGCCGCCCGCAAGATCATCCGCGACGGAGACGGAAAGGTCGTGGTGATCCGTCCTCCGCCGGTTCTCAGCCGACTCTTGGAGACCGCGGCGCTCACCGAGGAGTTCACCCTCGAGCCGCGTCAGGCCGAGCCGATCGCAGACAGAGATGAAGCCGTTGGGCACGCCGACGGCGGACCCGCCCGCGCCAGCGGCTCAGCCGGTCAGTAGTTCGGCCACGAGCTGGCGCGTGGCCAAGGGTGGCGGAGGCGGGATGCTGATGGCCTCGAGGAGCGTCACGAGCGGTGTCGAGCTCGGGCCCGTTCGTCGCGACGCGCCAGGTACGCGCCGGTCGGGGTCAAGCCTCGGGCCCGATAGGGGGCGGCTTCGGCGCCGTCGGCGAAGCCTTCGGTTCGCCAGGCTCGGGATCCCCATGGCGTGACATCCGCGTCGAGCCAGTCCGCTGCCTGCTCGAGGGCGATATGGAAAGCGGCGGCGGCGTCGACCATGGCGGCGGTGTCGGCCGCCCCGTAGCCGTGGGCGACGGCGACATCGGCGAAGTGCTGCGCGGCCGTGATCATCGAGGGGCCGGAGTCGATTTGAACGGATGGAGAAGTTGGGTGCGACACGAGTCGCAGAGCCACCAGCCGGCCGCGGCGTTGGGGGAGTCGAGTCGGTCCCAGGGGAACCACCCCCGACAGCGACCACACACTCGCTGCCCGAGGGCGGAGGTGGGGTCCTGGGCCACGCCCTCGTCGGCCGGGCGGCCGTCAGGTCCTTCAGGCATGATCGACACGGCGAGACGGGAGGACGCGGTACCCGGAGTGGGTCTCGGTGAGCATGGGGAAGTGGTCCCTTCCAGGGTTCGATCCGTGGATCGAATGCGTCGGCGGCCTGCGGGGATGTCCGCGTGTCGGGTCTGTGACCTCGGCCAGGGACCGTCAACACGGTCCACTTCTCGACGTGCTTGAACCCTACCGGGCAGGATTGCAAACGGATGGCAAGCGGCGCGGCGCAGGGTCTGGGAGACGGCGCCTGCCGTCCGCACCCCGATCGGGAGGACCGACCATGTCCACTGCATCCTCATCCCCCACCCGCGACACGACGGATCCGCGCCCGGTCGACGAGGCCGTGCTGGGCGACCTGGTCGGCCAGGCCGTGGGCGACTTCGGCGCCATCCTCAACGGCACCCTGGTGGTGATGGGTGACCGCCTCGGACTCTTCCGGGCCATGGCCGACGGGGTATCGCTTACCCCCGCCGAGTTGGCCGAGCGGACCGGCACCGCCACCCGCAACGTGGCTGAATGGGCCAGCGCCCAGGCCGCGGCCGGCTACGTGACCTACGACGGAGACGGGCGGTTCTCCCTGTCACCCGAGCAGGCCGAGGCCCTGACCAACGAGGACAGCCCCGCCTTCGTGGTCGGGGGCTTCCAGGCCATGACCGCGGCCACCCGCTCGGTCGACGAGCTGACCGAGGCCTTTCGCAGCGGCACCGGCTTCGCCTGGGGTCGACACGACCACGACCTGTTCCACGGCACCCGGCGCTTCTTCAAGCCGGGCTACCAGGCCAACCTGGTGAGCTCCTGGATCCCGGCCCTGACCGGGGTCGAGGCCAAGCTCGGCGCCGGCGCCCGGGTGGCCGACGTCGGGTGCGGGCACGGCGCCTCGACCACGATCATGGCCCAGGCCTACCCGAGGTCGACCTTCGTGGGCTACGACGCCCACGAACCGTCCATCGATGCCGCCCGCCAGGCCGCGGTCGACCTGGGGGTGGAGGAGCGGGTCCGCTTCGAGGTGGGCACGGCCAAGGACTTCGCCGGGCAGGGATGGGACCTGGTCTGCTTCTTCGACTGCCTCCACGACATGGGCGACCCGGTCGGGGCCCTGACCCACACCCTCGACGCCTTGGCTCCCGACGGCTCGGTGCTGCTGGTGGAACCCTTCGCCGGCGACTGCCTGGAGGACAACCTGAACCCCGTGGGCCGGGTCTTCTACGCCGCGTCGTCGCTGATCTGCACCCCGGCGTCGCAGTCCGAGGAGGTGGGGCTGGCCCTGGGCGCCCAGGCGGGCGAGGCCCGCTGGGCCGAGGTGGCCAGTCAGGCCGGGTTCACCCAGCTGCGTCGAGCCACCGAAACCCCGTTCAACCTGGTGCTCGAGATCCTACGGTGATCGGCGGACGGGGCGCGACCCGTCAGTCGATGACCCGGACCGTCCCGGCTCCGTGATCGAGTTGGTAGTCGAGGTTGAGCGCGGCGTTGATGAGCGACAGGTGGGTGAACGCCTGAGGGAAGTTGCCGAGCTGGTCACCGGTGATGCCGATCTCCTCGGAGAAGAGCCCGAGGTGGTTGGCATAGGTCAGCATCTTCTCGAAGGCCAGCCGTGAGTCATCCAGCCGACCCGAGCGGGCCAGAGCGTCGACGTACCAGAACGAGCAGAGGGAGAAGGTGCCTTCTGAGCCGCGGAGGCCGTCGGGCGAGGCGGCGGGGTCGTATCGGTACACCAGGCTGTCGGTGACGAGGGTCTGGTCCATGGCGGCAAGGGTCGACTGCCACTTCGGATCGTGGGGTTCGATGAACCCCATGAGCGGCATGAGCAGGATCGAGGCATCCAGCACGTCGCTGCCCTCGAACTGGGTGAACGCCTGCAACTTGGCGTTCCAGCCTTTGTCCATGATGGCGGCGTAGATGGCGTCGCGGGCCTCACGCCACCGGTCGATCGCACCCGGGCGACCCAACTGATCGGCCAGACGGACGCCGCGATCGAGCGCCACCCAACACATCAGCCGGCCGTAGACGAAGGGTTGCTGGCCGCCGCGGGTCTCCCACACCCCTTCGTCCGGCTGGTCCCAGTTGTCGACCACCCAGTCGAGCAGCCCGGTCAGGGCGGCCCATCCCACGTCGGCCACCCCCAAGCCGTTGCGGGCGCCGTGGTGGATGGCGTCCATGGCTTCGCCGTAGATGTCGAGCTGGAGCTGCTCGGCCGCCCCGTTGCCGATGCGGACCGGGAACGAGCCCCGGTAGCCCTCCCAGTGGTCGAGCGTCTCCTCGACCAGGTCCGAACTGCCGTCGACCCGGTACATGATGGCCAGCGGCGTGGCGCTATCGGTCGGACGGCTCTCCACCCGATCGCGCATCCACCGCCCGAACGCCGCAGCCTCTTCGATGTAGCCGAGGCCCAGCAGGGCGTAGATCGAGAACGAGGCATCGCGGACCCAGGTGTAGCGGTAGTCCCAGTTGCGCTCGCCGCCCACCTGCTCGGGCAGCCCGGCGGTGGGAGATGCCACCAATGCCCCGCTGGGGGCGTAGGTCATGAGTTTGAGCGTGATGGCCGATCGCTGGACCATCTCCCGCCACCGACCCCGATAGCGGCTGCGGCCGATCCACTCCCGCCAGAACGCCGACGTGTCCTCGAACAGCTGGATGATCTCGCCGTGGCCGACGCCAGTGGCCGGACCGCCCCCGGACTCGACCAGGAACCCGCCGAAGTCGCCGGCCTTGATGGTGAACCGCGAACGCGCCGCCCCCTGGTCGCGGGTCAACGGGTGCACCGACCGCACCCGCAGCACCAGGTCGGAGGTGGAGAACCGGGCCGTCCGACCGTCGACCCGGGTCCGGTGAGATTGTCGCCCGTAGTCGAAGCGTGGCTCGATGTGGGCCTCGAACTGGACCTTGCCCCGGATGCCCTTGATCACGCGCACGAGCCGACGGCGATCGGTGACCTCGTGGGGGTGGTCGACGGGCATGAAGTCCATCACCTCGGCCACGCCGGTCTCCGACGAGTAGCGGGTGACCAGGATGGCCGTGTCGGGCAGGTACATCTGCTTGGTCACCGTGTCCGCGCCGGTGGCGTGCAACGAGAAGTGCCCCCCGATCTCGTCATCGAGCAGCGACCCGAAGACGCTGGGCGAGTCGAATCGAGGACAGCAGAACCAGTCGATGGTGCCCTCGGTCGACACCAGTGCGGCGGTCTGCAGGTCACCGATCAACCCGTGATCGGCGATGGCCGGATAGCTCATCGTTGGGCCTCTCTTCTTCGTGGAGTGTGCAGGTCAGGACGTGGATGGCGGAAGGGGGGCGAGCGGGCGCTCGGGACGGCGGATCAGACCTCGGCCTGGAGGTCGATGGCATCCTCGACGCTCTCCCCCGCCAGCAGACCGCGCTGATCGAGCACGTACAGCAGCCCGATGGCCGGGAAGATGATGAGCACGGCGGCCACGGTCACGCCGATGATCGCCTCGAGCGTGCCCGAGGGCGCGGCGCCCTGCGACACGGTCAGCGACTGCGGGAGCAAGTAGTCCCACTGGGCCACCCCCCAGGCCACCACGATGCTGGCCACCGCACCGATCGCAGTCAGGCGGGCGAACCGATGGTTCTGTCGCACCAGAAGCACCAGGGTGCCCACGCCACAGATCGACGAGACGATCACCAGCGGGAGCCCACGCGAGGTCAAACCGTCGTAGAGGAATCGGGCGTCGGCCCGCAACACGAACAGACCGGCGAAGGCGATCACCCCGGCGACCACCGCGGCGGCGATGGCGCGCCGACGGAAGTAGGCCACCATCTCGTCGTCATCGAGGCGGGCGGCGTCCCACACCAGGTAGACCGAGGACAGGAAGGCCACGACCACGACGGCGAGGACACCCCCGAGGATCGAGGTGGGGTTCAGCCAGCTGTGCACCGGGTCGCCGGCCTTGCCCCCGGCCGGCACCCGACCCGACGCGATGCCACCGGCTACGGCGCCCAGGCAGAACGGCACCAGCACCGACGAGAGCGCGAAGGCGGCGCCGAAGTTGCGCCGATCCCGGTTGCGGAAGACGGCTTTGCGGAAGGCGAAGCTCGAACCGCGCAGCACGATCCCCACCGCGGCCAACGTGAGGGGCACGAACAGGGTCAGGGTGATCGACGCGTACGCCTCGGAGAACCCCGTCCAGAGCACCACGAAGCAGAAGATCAGCCACACATGGTTGGCCTCCCACACCGGACCGATGGAGTGGTCGATGATCCGGCGAGGCCGCTCCCCGCGGTGGGCTCCCCCGGCCAGCAGGTCCCAGATCCCGGCCCCGAAGTCGGCACCACCGAACACGGCGTAAGCGGTCACGCCGATGAACAGCACCACCGCGGTCAGGGTGCTCATGGCGACCCCGCCCCCACCGTCTCCTGGTCGGTGTCCGCCACCAGCGATTCGTCGGATGGCCCGTACGGGGCGTCGCTGTCATCGAAGCCCGAGGGGTCCGACCCGTCGACCTGGCGGTAGCGACGAGCCATGCCCCGCAACACCAGCACCGTGGTGATACCCAGCCCGACGTACAGGAGGACGACCCCGACGAAGGTGAGCCACACCCCGGTGTTGCCGGTGGCCGCCGCCTCGACCTTCATGTAGTTGTAGACGATCCAGGGTTGCCGCCCGACCTCGCTGACCACCCAACCCGCCTCCATGGTCACGACCGAGGCCACGCCGGCCGCGGCCGCGAACCTGAGAAACCACTGGCTGCGGGGGATGCGTCGGCGGAAGATCCACGACACCCAGTACCAGGCCGAGAGCAGGCACAGCAGGGTGCCGAGTCCGATCATGAGGTCCCACGACAGGTGGACCGTGTTCACCTCGGCGTTGGTGGGCTCGTCGTTGGACGGCTCGATGTTCAGTCCCTTCACCACGGTGGTGGTGCCGGTCTTGGGGTCCGACAGGATCGACGCCAGCCCGGGGATGGGGATCCCGCCGCTCACCGTGCCGTTGCTGTTGAGGTGCCCGAACAGCGTTTCGGGCACATCGCTGGTGGTCTGGGGAACCAGCTCGATGGCCGCGAACTTGACCGGCTGGTTGTTGTACACCCACCGAGCCAGCGAGTCCCCCACCGCCATCTGGGCGAAGATGGCCACCGCCGCCACCGAGAACGGGATCATGAAGCCGAGGCGGTGGTAGCGGTCGTCGCGTCCGCGCAGCAGGCCGGCGGCGTAGACCGACGCCACCAGGAACCCGCCGACCACGTAGGCGGCCACCACCATGTGAGCCGACATGAGCGGCATGGCCTTGTTGAAGATGACCCCCCAGGGGTCGACGCTCACGATTTTGCCCGACGAGCTCAGCGTGAATCCGGACGGCTCGTTCATCCAGGCGTTGGCGGCCACCACCGAGATGCTCCCGCCGATCCCGGCGATCACGATGGGGACACCGGTCCAGAAGTGCGCCCAGGGTTTCAGGCGGCGCCACCCGTAGATGTAGATGGCCACGAAGATCGCCTCGGTGAAGAAGAAGAGTCCTTCGAAGGCGAAGGGCACGCCGAACGCCGCGCCCCACTGGCCCATGAAGTGAGGCCAGAGCAGCCCGAACTCGAAGCTCAGGACGGTGCCGGTGACGGCGCCGACGGCGAAGGTGACGGCCATGAACTTCGACCAGCGCTGGGCCAGGCGCAGGGCGGCGGCGTCGTCGTGGCGCAGCGCCTTGTAGTTGGCGATCAGCGTGAAGAACGCCCAGGACACCCCGAGCGGCACCAGCACGATGTGGAAGGCCAACGTGAACGCCATCTGCGACCGCGCCCACGGCACGGGGTTCACGGCCAGGAGGGCCAGGCCGGAGTGGGTCACCGACGCGGCACCCGCGACCGAGCCCGGCGTCGGGGAGGGTCGGATCACAGTCCCGGGCTCGAGTGCATGATGCCGCCGTCGGCGAAGATCGTGGTGGCGGTCAGGTAGCTGGCCCCGGCACCACCCAGGAAGGCCACCACGTCGGCGATCTCGCGGGGAGCGGCCAACCGACCGAGCGGGATGGCGGCATCGAGGACCTTCATCTTCCCTGGGTCGGCCTCGGTGGAGGCGTTGATGGGCGTGTCCACGGCACCTGGTCCGACACCGACCACCAGGATGCCGTGGGGGCCGAGCTCGACGCCGGCGGTGCGGGTCAACATGCGCATGCCGCCCTTGGACAGGCAGTAGGCCGTGTTGCCGGGCATGGGCCAGTCTTCGTGCACCGAGGTGATGTTGATGATCCGTCCACCGTCGCCCTGGGCGATCATCTGCTTGGCCGCGATCTGGGTCCCGAAGAAGGCGCTCTTCAGGTTGATCGCCATCACCTTCTCGTATTGCGCCTCGGTGGTGTCGAGCACCGACGTGCGGGTTTCGACGCCCGCGTTGTTGACCATGATGTCGACCCGCCCGAACTTCTCCACGGCCGTGTCGACCAGGCGTTGGAGATCAGCCACCTTGCTCACGTCCGCCTCGACGCCGATGGCCTGCGCGCCGAGCGCCGCCACCTGCGCCTCCAGCGCCTCGGTGGCGGCCGGATCGGCCACGTAGTCGATGACGACTTTGGCCCCCTGCTCAGCCAGGGCCAACACGATCCCTTTCCCGATGCCGCTGTTGCCACCGGTGACGATGGCGACCTTGCCCTTGACGCTCATGGTTCGTGCTCCTGGAGGTTCGTTGGAGGCGCCGGGGCGCCGGAGATGACGTCAGCTCATCAGCCGAGGCGGCTGGTGAGGTGGTCGGCGACGCGCAAGGCGTTGGCCATGGCGGTCAGCGCCGGGTTCACCGCGCCGATGCTGGGAAAGAAGCTGGTGTCGACCACGTACAGGTTGTCGAGCTCGTGAGCCTTGCAGTTCTGGTCGAGCACCGACGTGGCCGGGTCGTGACCGAAGCGGGCGGTCCCGGCCTGATGGGCCACCCCGGCCGCGGGGATGTTCATGTGCGAGTAGAAGTTCTTGTGCAGCACGTGGTGTTGGGCGAACCCGGTGTGGTTCAGGATCTTGCGTAGCTCGTGGTAGAGCCGGTCGGCCTCCTCGTTGTTCGTGAGCCGGTAGGCCAGGCGCACGTTGCCATCGGGCGCCAGGGTCACCCGGTTGTCGGGCATGGGGAGATCCTCGGTGGTGAGCCAGAAGTCGACGGCGTGGCGGGCCACGTCGGCCAGCGTCCAGTGAGGGGCCAACTTGGTGAGCATCGGCTCCTCGCCCTTCATGGCCTCGGCGTTGGACTTGCCCACCATCTGGATGTTGCCGACGGGGTGGTCGTAGTCAGGGGCGCCCAGGTAGAAGTCGTTGAGGCCGAGCGTCTTCTGGTAGAGCGTGTCGTTGGCCTCCTCGGACAGGGCCACCACCGCTTTGCTGTTGTGGTACATGTAGTTCCGGCCCACCTGGTCCGAGGCGTTGGCCAGCCCGCCAGGGTGGGTATCGCTGGCCGAGGCCAGCAGCAGCTTGGCCGTGTTGGACGCGCCGGCGGAGACGACCACGATCGAGCCCTGGTAGGTCTCCTCGTCGCCGCCGCGACGCACCACCACGTCGGTGACCCTGCGCCCGGCTGCGTCCGTGTCCAGGCGAACGACCTCGGCGTTGACCAGCAGGGTCACGTTGGCCAGACCGAGGATCGGACGCACGGCGATGGTCTCGGCGTCGGCTTTGGCGTGCACCAGGCAGGGGTAGCCGTCGCACCAGGTGCAACGGATGCAGTCGCTCTTGGCCCGATGGGCCTCGTCCAGCATCACCCCACACGGGGCGTGGAACGGGTGGTAGCCGCCCTTCTGCAGATCGTCGAAGAGCTGTTGGATGCGTGGCTCGTGGGAGACGGCCGGCCACGGGTAGTCCTTGGAGCGATGTCCCTCGGTCGGATCCTCGCCGCCGTTGCCGTGCACCTGGTACAGCCACTCCGCCTGCGTGTACCAGGGCTCGAAGTCGTCATAGGTGAGGGGCCAGGCCGGCGAGAGGCCGTCGACATGGTGCAGCTCGCCGAAGTCCTGGGGCCGCAGCCGGTACAGCGCGGCGCCATAGAGCTTGGTGGCACCGCCCACGAAGTAGTGGACCTGAGGTTGGAAGGGCTGGTCGTCGGCGTCGTACCACGTCTCGGTCGACTGGTACCGGCCGTCGATGAAGACCGCGCCGGGCTCCCAGTTGGCGGATTCACGCCGCAGGTAGTCACCCCGCTCGAGGATGAGGATCTTCCGGCCGGCATCGGCCAGGGCGTGAGCCAGGGTGCCTCCCCCGGCGCCGCTGCCGATGATGATGACGTCGTAGTGGTCGCTCACGGTGAGCTCCTCGTGGCCGGGCCGGGTTCGGGGACTTCGAGCGGTTCCTCCAGCTCGTCGCCCCAGTCGATGGCGGGGATGTCCGGGTCGACGACGGCGTCGTCGCGGTTCGAGCCGAGGAAGTCCCAGGCCCAGGAGACGAAGGCGTCCACCCGCTGGCGGACGCCGCTCATCAACCAGGCGTGCACGCCCAGCCAAGCCGAGAAGGCGACCACGCCGTGCAGCTCCTGGTGACGCCGACCGACCTCGGCCACGGCCGTGCCGTTGCCGATCATGGCCATGATGCCCTTGTCGTGGTACTTGAACGGCTCCCGGTCGTGGCCTTCGTGGTCGGCCAGGATGTTGCGGGCGGCCCAGCGCCCGGCCTGCAAGGCCACCGACCCGAGCTGGGGGAGCTGCTCGCCGCGGCTGTCGGTCAGATCGGCGATGTCGCCGATCGGGTAGACGCGGGGATGGCCGTTGGCGGTGAGGTCGGGGAGGGCCTGGATGCGACCACCCCGGCCGAGGTCCAGACCGGTCTGGGCCACCAAGGCCGGGGGTTGGATGCCGCCGGCCCAGACCACGGTGCGGGTGAGGATCTCGGCGCCGTCACTGAGCAGGACTCGATCCTCTCGGACCTCCTGCACGCCGGTGCGCAGCCGGAGCTGCACCCCGAGATGGGTGAGCTGCTCGGCCGCGTAGCTCTGGGCCTTCTCGGAGAACGCGCCCAACACCGCCGGGCCGTGGTCGATGAGGTAGATGGCGGTCCGGTCGACATCGAGGTGGTGGTAGCGCTTGGGCATGACCTCGTTGACCAGGTCGGCCAGCGCACCCGCGGTTTCCACGCCCGTCGGTCCCGCCCCCACCACCACCAGGTTGAGCGCGCCCTCATCCAGGCGCGAGGGCTCGCGGTCGGCGTCTTCGAACACCCCGAACACCCGCGATCGGAGCCGGTTGGCATCCGCGGCCGAGTAGAGGGGAAAGGCGTGCTCCTCGGCCCCCGGCGTGTCGAAGAAGTTCGGTCGGGAGCCGGCGGCCAGCACCAGGTAGTCGCCGACGAAGGTCTCCCCCGTCGTCGTCGTGACCGACCGCGCCTCGACGTCGATGGTGGCCACCTCACCCTGGCGCACCGAGACCGACGGGTAGGAGTGGAAGATCCCGCGGAAGGGCCGGGCGATGTCGACCAGCGCCAGCTCCGCCGTGGCCACCTGGTAGAGCAGCGGCTGGAACTGATGGAAGTTGTTCCGGTCGACCAGCGTGACCGACATCCCGCGCTTGGCCAGCTCGGTGGCGCAGCCGACACCGGCAAAACCCCCGCCCACCACAACCACCATCGGATCGGATGACGGAGCCATAGGGACGTTTCTACGCCAGATCTGGTCCCGCCGCACTCCCGAGTCGGGGGATGGCCGCATCCCGGGTGAACGGAGACTGA
The DNA here is from genome assembly GCA_963740985.1 of uncultured Microthrixaceae bacterium. Lineage (GTDB taxonomy): Bacteria > Actinomycetota > Acidimicrobiia > Acidimicrobiales > Acidimicrobilacustridaceae > UBA4742. Next base: position 3,391,006 of record CAVUGJ010000002.1, on the reverse strand, counting down.
ACAGCCGCTGCCAACCCCACGGAACGGGCACCGACCATCACGGTCGGCGCGAATTCCGGCGTGCGGGCAGACCCGCGGAGGCTCGTTACCGGCCGAAGAGCGGGCGGTGGACCGCGGGTGAACTTGCGGCCAAGACTGCTTCCCAGGTCTTGTCGAAACGCTGTCGACGGGGTCCACTTGGGTGGTTCCGATCGCCCACTCACGGCGAGGCGAGCGGTTCGACCGAGCAGATCACCCAGCCGGTCTCGCCCCCCGTCGAGCGGCTGGGTCACACGACAAGCCCTGGCTCCCCTCCGCCACGCCGAGGGTCGCAGCCGGGGCTTGTCAGGTTCAGCGGGACTCGAGCAGGCGTCGGAGCGCGGCCAGATCCTTGCGGTTCGCCCGCCGCATGGCTGTGGCCATGAAGGGCGCCAGGAGCTTGGAGAACCCGGCCGGCTCGCCCCGGTTGCGCAATGTCATGCGGGTCGCGCCGTCGCCCGCCACCGACCAGGTGTACGTCGTCTCCATCGGGAACGGCCCCTCGGCGGTGCGCATGACCAGCCGGTCACCCGGCTCGAGCTCGACGATCTCATAGGTGTAGGAGAGGCGGCGGCCGAGGAACCGCGCCTCGAACGCCACCTGTGATCCCTGCTTCACCGGCGGATCCGAGATCCATCTGACCGACTCGATGTTCACGTACCACTCGGGCGCGTGGCTGGGATCGGCGGCGTAGGCGGCGACTGCCTCGATCGGGCAACCGATCGTCTCCTCGGTGGTGACGTCGACCGTCAACGGCGTCGGCTCAGCTGGCGGCCATCCATCGCCGCAACATAGGTCAGCGGTGAGCTTCGTTCACGAGCGCGCGGAGTCCGAATCGGAACTGGTCTTCGGTGACGAAGTCGGCGATGACCCGCTCGGGGCTGCCCGCGGTCGTCCGGGGAGCATCGACGCGCTGGCGGGCACGCTCCAGCGCGCAGAACCCAAGGGTGTAGGTGTGGACCGCGGCATAGATGCGGTGCGCGTCCTCGAGCGAGTACCCGGCACGCGTGAGGACGCCCGATGCCCCGTCCAGTCGGGCGATGGCCATGGGGGTCATCAGCGGTCGCCGGGTGAACAGGGTCAGGATCGGCGGGTGCTCCTGGAGGAGCTGGCGCAGCGAGGTGGCGAGCTCGGTGAGGTACTCGCTCCAGGGCGTGGACGGATCGGGCAGGCCGACGTCGGACAGGAGCGCGTCGGCCACGCTCTCGAGGATGTCGTCCTTGTCGCGAACGTGGCGATACAGCGCCATGGGCGTCACATCGAGCTCCGCGGCCAGCCGGCGAACGGTCAGCTGGTCGAGCTGGCCTTCCCGGGCGTGGCGCACGGCGGCGTCGAGGATCTCGAGGCGGGTCAGCGGCGGGCTGTCGGTCTTGAACCGACTGGCCCGGGTCATCGGTCCCCCTGCTCGCCGGTGCCGAGGATCTCATCCAGCCGCACCATGTCCGCGCTGGTGACAATCCCCACGAACCGACCTTCGGCGTCGACCACCCCGAGCACGTCGCGGTCGCACTCGTCCATGAGCCGCACCGCCTGCTCGATGCGCCAGTCGCTCCGGGCCCGCGGCTGATCGACCGGGAGGACGTCGCGCACCCGGGTGGCCACCCAGGCGTCGCGGGCGGTGTCGGCCAGATCCTGCACCCGCAGCATCCCGACGTAGATCGAGTCGTCCACCACCGGCACGGTCGTGCGACTGGTGGCCAACAGGTGACCCTCGACCAGCTCCTCGATGGTGGCCTGGCTGGCCACGGTGGGAACGTCGGATTGCAGCACGCTGGTCAGCGGCATGGCGAAGCGATCCTCCAGGGGGTTGGCCCGACGCTCGCTCTGGTAGATCGAGATGGATTGGCGGCCCATGACCAGCTGGGACACCACCGCCGCGATCAGGCCAGGGACGATGAAGCCGGGCCGCCCGGTGGATTCGGCCACGAACATCACCGCCGCCAGCGGCGTGCGGTACCCGGCGCCGAGGAAGGCCGCCACCCCGATCACCGGGAACAGGGTCAGGGTCGGTTCGTGCACGACGGTGCCGCAGAGCGAACCCAGCAGTGCCCCCTGCACCACCAACGGGATGAACAGGCCGCCGGCGCCGCCGCCGACCACCGTGGCCGGCGTGGCCACGGCTCGCAGCACCAACAGCACGGCGATGGCCCAAATGGTGTGGTGCCCCTGAGCAATCCAGGCGATCACGTTGTAGCCCGATCCGAGGGTCAGGCTCTGGCCGTAGATGGCTCGACTGGCCACCATCAGTCCCGCCAGCGACGCGCCGCCGAGCACGACCGAGACCATTGGGTGCAGACGTTGTTGCCATCGCTTTGCCGTCCGGACCAGCCAGGCGAAGCCTCGGGCCCCGCCGCCGGCCAGGATCCCCAGCACGGCCGCCCCCGCCAGCTCGCGGATCCCGAACGGTGGCGACCCGCTGATCGGGAACAACGGGGCGGTGCCGTTGAAGGCCACGAACACCAGGTAGCCGGTGGCCGACGCGATCAGCGCCGGGAAGAGCATGCGCTTGGCCGTGTCGTCCTGGAACGGGACCTCGATGGCGAAGATGGCCCCCGTGGCCGGGGTCTTGAAGATGGCGGCCACGCCGGCCGCCGCGCCCGCCACCAGCAACACCTTGGCATCGACCGGATCGAACAACCGTCGGAACCGGGCCTGGATCCCGCTGCCCAAGGCCGCCCCCAGGTAGATCGACGGCCCCTCGAACCCCATGGCTCCGCCCAGCCCCAACGTGGCCATCGCCGCCAGCACGCGACCGGGCACGGGTCGCAGATCGAGTCGCACCCCGGGCTCGTGGAAGTTGTGGATGTACTCATCCGACGTGGCCGGGCTGGCCCGGCCCGCCACGAACCACAGGGCCGCGGCGGCCAAGATCAGCCCGACCGCGGGGGCGCCCACCTGGACGGCCACCGGCGCCGAGTAGAGGCGGTCCAACAGGTGCTGGGCGGTGATCCAGTCGAACCCGGCGACGGCCAAACCGGTGACGGCCCCGGTGATGGCGGCCAACGCCAACTGGCTGTGGCGCCGGTCGGCCACCCGACGAAGCCAGTCAGGAGGCCGCATCCGGGCCTCCGTCGGCTGCCCGAGACGCATACACTGTGTACATGTATACCATGCCGACAGGTGGCGGCCAACCCGCTCCGGCCGTCCGACCTGCTTGACCGACGCCGGTGGGGTCCTGTACTTTCCGTATTAGTTAATTAATTGATGTAGCAACCACGCCGACGAGACAGGGACCACATGAGCAGCACCATGGAAGACCAGCGCCTGGATCGGACCTTCGCGGCACTGGCCAACACCACCCGACGGTCGATCCTGGCCCGGCTGGCCGAAGGCGAGGCGAGCGTCACCGAGCTGGCCGAGCCCTACGACCTGACGCTCCCCGCCGTCTCGAAGCACCTCAAGGTGCTCGAGCTGGCGGGGTTGATCGTGAAGGGCCAGCGTGGCCAGTCCCGACCTTGCACCCTCGACCCCACCGCCTTGGCGGCGGTGGCCACGTGGGCCGACCAGTACCGGCCCATCTGGGAGGCGCGGCTCGATCGGATGGAGAACCACCTGCGGATGCTCGACCGGCCGGGCGCATCGCCAGAACACCGACGTGGACAAGATCATGGCTGACGGCAGGACCGACTCGGTGGTCATCGAGCGGATCGTGGAAGCGAGCGTGGAGCGGGTCTGGCAGATGTGGACCGATCCCCTGCACTTCGCAGCGTGGTACGGCCCCGACGGCGCCACCATCCACGTAGCGAAGATGGACGCGTCTGTCGGCGGGACCCGGATGGTGCGCATGGATGTCGACACCCCAGGCGGCCCGCGCCGAATGTGGTTCTCGGGCGAGCACCTCGAGGTCACCGAGAACCGCCGGCTGACCTACACCGAATCGATGTCGGACGAACACGGAAACGTGCTGACCCCGTCCGAGCTCGGCATGCCCGCCGACCACCCAGTGACCACCCAGGTCGTCGTCGACCTCGAGGACCTCGGCAACCGGACCAGGATGGTGCTGACCCACATCGGAGTCCCGCCAGGATCGCCGGGTGCCGCCGGCTGGAACATGGCTTTGGACAAGCTCGCCATGGTGCTGGCCGATTCGGGTTCCTGATCGCTCGCCGACGGGTGCGTCGATGGCGGCGGGCCGTCATAACCTCTGGCCGTGCCCGAGGTGATCCTGCCGGTCCTGGATGAGGTCGAGGCCATCGAGTGGGTGTTGGGGCGGATGCCGGCGGGCTACGACCCGATCGTGGCCGACAACGGCTCGACTGACGGATCCGGCCACCTGGCCCGCGAGTTGGGGGCCCGGGTGGTGGAGGTCCCGGTTCGAGGATTCGGGGCCGCCTGCTGGGCCGGGCTCGAGGCGGCCACCGCCGAGGTGGTGTGCTTCATGGACTGCGACGCATCGCTCGATCCCACGGAGTTGCCGCAGGTGGTGAGCGGCATCGACGACGGCACCGCCGACCTGGTGCTGGGAGCCCGAAAGGCCGAGGCCGGCGCCTGGCCGCTGCACGCGCGGCTGGCCAACCGGTGGCTGGCTCGCCGGGTCCGTCGCCGCTACGCCTACCCCTTGACCGATCTGGGCCCGATGCGAGCGGCGCGCCGCGACCGCCTGCTGGCACTCGGTCTGGTCGACCGCCGATCCGGCTGGCCCCTGGAGATGGTGCTGCGAGCCGGCAACGACGGGTGGCGGGTCCGGGAGGTTCCCGTCACCTACCGGTCCCGAACCGGTCGGTCCAAGGTGACCGGCACCGTGGGCGGCACCCTGCGGGCGGTGGGCGACATGCGCCGCCAGCTGACCGAGCTCAGCTGACCCCTGGGACGTTCAGACGCGCAGGGGTGCGGTGGCGAAGTCGGCCATGCCCGCCTGGAAGTCGATCTCGGCGGTGAATCCCAGCTGGGTGGTCGCCCGCTCCGGCGAGGCGAAGACGTGGCGCACGTCGCCCAGCCGGTAGCCGCCCACCACCTCGGGCTCGGGGGACCCGGCGGGCGCGGACCGCCACAGCGCCCAGGCCAGATCGGCGATGGTGCGGGGCCGACCACTGCACACGTTGAACGCGTCCACCGAACCGGCGGGTCGGTCCACCCCGATGGCAGCCAGGTTGGCGCGGGCCACGTCATGGACGTGGACGAAGTCGCGCCGCTGGCCGCCGTCCTCGAACACCTTCGGGGCCTCGCCTCGTTCCAGCGCGCTGCGCACGATGCTGGCCACGCCGGCGTACGGGGTGTCGCGCGGCATCCGGGGCCCGTACACGTTGTGGTAGCGCAGGGCCACGGCGGTGGCTTCGTGCTCACGGGCGTAGGCGGCGCACAGGTGCTCCTGGTGCAACTTGGTGGCGGCGTACACGTTGCGCGGATCGGGCGCCGCCGTCTCCGGCACCGGGCCGGGCTCGACGCTCAAGTCGCACTGGGGACAGCGCGGCTCGAACCGCCCGGCATCGAGGTCGGCGGGCGCGCGCGGACCTGGTCGCACCTGGCCGTGCTGCGGGCAGAAGTACCGCCCCTCGCCGTAGATCACCATCGAGCTGGCCAGCACCAGCCGCCCCGCGAACCGGCGACGGTGGAGCGCGTCGAGCAGCACCGCGGTGGCGCGGTCGTTGTGGTCCACATACGAGATCACGTCCCCGAAATCGACGCCCAGGCCGACCATGGCCGCCTGATGGCACACGACATCGACCCCGGCCACCGCCCGGGCGGCGACGTCGGGATCGACCAGGTCCTCGATCCGGTACTCGGCCCGTGGGTTGAGGTAGTCGGGCGGATGGCGGTGGGCGCCGGGCAGCAAGGCGTCCACGACCACCACATCGTCACCGTCGTCCACCAGGGCGTCGACCACGGCCGAGCCGACGAACCCGGCTCCGCCGGTCACCAGCACCCTCACCCGGGCCGCTCGCCGTCGACGTCGAACCGCGTGACCCCGTCCATCCGGGCCCTCACCATTGCGTGGTCACCAGGGCCACGAGCACCACGGCCGACGCGGCCTGGAGCGCCAGCCACAGACGGGCCCGCTGCCCGGCCAGGGCGGCGCCGGCCAGCAGCACCCAGACCCCGAACGGCAACCAGATGCGCTCCACCTCGGCCTCGGACATCCCGCTCAGGTCGGCGATGAGGACGGCGGCCAGACCTCCGGCCACCAGCAGGGCCACGCCCTGGCCGCGGCGCGGGCTGGACCGCCGCCACCATCGCCGCCCGCCCGGCCAACCATCGAGACGGACCAGGGCCACGGCCACGGCCGGGCCGAGCGCCAGCGCCCAGGCCGACAGGTCAGCCAGGACGAAGTACCAGTACGGACGCGACACCCGCAACACGTCGTACTGGTGGCGGGTGGCCAGCAGGCCGGCGGGCCACCAGAACCCGGTCAGTCCGAACGCCCCCAGCCCCGCCACGGCCACGACCCCCATCACCAGCAGCGGCCGAACCCGCCGCCGACGCCAGGCCACCACGGCCGGTACCACGGCCACCAGCACCAGCCCGTAGGAGAGCAGCAGGCAGGCGGCGAACCCGACCCCAGCCGCCACCGCCAGACGGTCCGACCGGGCCGACCCAGCCGACCGGACCGACGAGGGCCGCAGGGCGGCCAGGGCCAGGGTGACGGTGACGGCGGCCACCAGCAGGAAGAAGGCGTCGGTCGAGGTGGCGATCCAGATGGCGGCGGGCGACAGCACGACGAAGGGGACAGCCCGGCGAGCCTGCTCCTCACCGGCCACCAACCGGGCCGCCACCAGCACCACCGCGGCGGCGACACAACCGGCGGCGATGCACAGCGCCGCGGCCCAGCCCGGTCCGGACAGCCCCGCGTCGCGCAGCGCCACCAGCACCAGGATCATGCCCGGAGGATGGCCGCGCACCTGCACGTGGTACTGGGCGATGTCGCGGCTGAAGGTGGCCAGAAACCGAGCCGGGTGGGCCGCGACGCCGGCCACATCGGCCCCCAGCTCGTTGCCGCCGGTCAGGCCACGGGTCAGGCCGTCGGTCCACGTGGGGCCATCCACGAACGCCAACCCGACTGCCCACGCCGCCGAGCCGACGACGCTGGCCACCAGCAACCAACCCCACCGCAGGCGGCGCGAGACCCAGGGCAGCGCGGCCACCAGGACCAGCGCCACTACCACCGGCACGGCCAGGCGCGGGGTCAGCCCCGGGCCGGGTCGACCCAGCAGCGGCGGCTGCGGCAGCTCCAGAGGCCGACCGTGGGCGAGCAAGCGCAATCCCCACCAACGGCCCAGTGCCACCAGCGCGGCCCACCCGGCCAACACCGCGGCGGTGGTGGGAGCAGACCGACGCCGGCCCGCCGCCGGCCGCGCCGAGCTGGGGACGTGGCCTGCGCCGGCTTCGATGACCTCGAGGACGGGCGGGAGATCGAGCTCAGTAGCCACGAGGGCTGGCCTCGAGCGCGGGTGGCCCGCTCGGAGCATCCGACGCGCCCGACAGCGCCGACGCAGCCGACGGGGCCGACGGGGCCGACGCCATCGGGAGTCTGACGGTGAAACGGCAGCCGGGTGATTGGTTGGCCACCTCGATCGAACCCTGGTGGGCCTCGACCAAACCCTTGGCGATGGCCAGCCCCAGCCCGCCGCCGCGCTCGTCCTTGGCCCGGGCCTGGTCGCCTCGGAAGGCGACGTCGAAGACCCGGGTCAGATCCGACTCGGGGATGCCGCCGCACTCGTCGACCACCGAGAGGAGGGCCCCTTCGCCGTCGGCCAACGTCTCGATGACCACGGTGCCGCCGGGCGGGGTGTGGCGGATGGCGTTGTCGATCAGGTTGTGCAGGGCCCGGCGCAGCTCCTGGCTCGACACCGGGATGGCCGGCAGCTCGCACATGCGATCGACCAGCTCGACGCCCTTGACCTCGGCCCGCGGACGCGCCTCCACGATGACCTGGCTCACCAACTCGCGCAGGCGCACCTCCTGGCGGTCCCGACCCACCGCGCCGCTGTTGATGCGCGACAGCTCGAAGAGATCGTCGACCAGGATGGTCAGGCGTTCGGCGTCCTGGCGGATCTGGTGGTGGTAGCGGGCCACCGTGGTGGCGTCGTCCACGATGCCGTCGTCGAGGGCCTCGGCCACGGCTCGAATGGTGGCCAGTGGGCTGCGCAGGTCGTGGGAGACCCAGGCGATCAGCTCGCGGCGCGAGGTGTCCAGGGCGCGCTCGCGTTGGCGGGACTCGTCCAGGCGAACCGAGACCTCGGCCAGCTGGCGGGCCAGCAGGTCGAGCTCGCCGGAGTGGCCGGCCGACGATGGCGCCAGGGGTTCACCGTCACCGAGCTGGCGAGCCAGTTGGGTGACGTGGCGAGTGCCCCGGTCGATGGTCCGTCCGAGTTGCAGGGCGGCGCCGGCCGCCACCGCCGCGCTCATGACCACCACCACCAACAGCACGTGCAGGTCGTGGCTGGAGATGAACATGGCCTGGGCCGCGGCCACGACGCCGGCCACGGTGGCGACCAGGGCGGTGAGGGCGACCGCCAGGGCCTGCACGCCGATGGGCTGGCGGCGCAACGAGCGCAACACCAACCAACCCACCGCGCTGACCAGCACCGCCGCGCCGGCGGCCACGGCCACCAGCTCGAACGCGTCGCCGGCCGACATGGCCGCCTGCGCGGCCAGACCCACGGCTGTCAGTAGGCCCAACACCAACACGACCACGGTGGCCAGGGCCCCGGGGAAGCCGCGGCGGGTGGTGCTCACGGCTCGAACCGGTAGCCGACGCCGCGCACCGTGCACAGGTGGCGGGGTTGGGAGGGGTCCTGCTCGACCTTTTCGCGCAGGCGGCGGACGTGCACGGTGACCGTGGCCGTGTCGCCGTAGGTCCAGCCCCAGACCTGCTCGAGCAGCTCGTCGCGCCGAAAGGCCCGGCGAGGATGAGCCATGAAGTGGGCGAGCAGGTCGAACTCCTTGGCCGTCAGCGCCAACAGCTCGCCCGAACGGCGGACCTCGTGCGCCACCACGTCGAGCGCGATCGGACCGGCGGCGAAGGCCGTGCCGGGACTGGCGGCCACCCCGCCGCCGGCCCGACGCAGCACCGCCTTCACCCGAGCGGTGAGCTCACGGGGTGAGAAGGGCTTGGTCAGGTAGTCGTCGGCTCCGAGCTCGAGGCCGGCGATGCGGTCGTCCTCCTCGCCGCGGGCGGTGAGCATGATCACCGGGATAGGAACGACCTGGCGCAGCCGGCGGCACACCTCGAAGCCGTCGAGCACCGGCAGCATCAGGTCGAGCACGACCAGGTCGGGCTCGGTGCTGATGGCCTTGGCCAGGCCGGACCCGCCATCGGCGGCCACCTCGACGACGAAACCCTCCCGTTCGAGGTAGGTGGTCACCACCTCCGCCAGCATCACATCGTCCTCGATGACCAGCACGCGACCGGCGCAAGCATCGTCGGCGCGCGTCGAATCGGGCATCGACTCAGGATGGTACGGCGCAACCGGCTGAGCGAGCCGCTCGGCCCAGAGTTTCGCCGTCGGTAAGGAACGGGCCGCTGTTTCGCGAACGGTAAGCGCCCGGACCTTCCCATCCGACGCCGATCTTCATACGGTCGCCGAGGTGACCACTCGACGAGACATCCACGTGCTGGTAATGGCCAAAGAGCCGCGGCCAGGTCACGTCAAGACCCGCCTGTGTCCGCCGTGCACACCCCTCGAGGCCGCCGGCATCGCCGCCGCGGCGCTGGCCGACACGCTCGAGGCGGTGGCCCGATGTGCAGCTGACCGGCTGGTGCTGGCCCTCGACGGCCGGCCCGGGCCGTGGCTCCCGCCCGGCTTCGAGATCGTGGAACAGGCAGTCGGCTCCTTCGCCGATCGGCTCGACGCGGCCTGGTCCTACGTGGGCGGCCCGGGGCTGCAGATCGGGATGGACACCCCCCAGATCACTCCCGACCGGCTGGATGCCAGCCTGGCTCGCCTCTTCGATCCGGGGGTCGATGCCGTGCTGGGTCCGGCCCTCGATGGCGGATGGTGGGGCATCGGCCTGCACAAATACCACCCGCGCCTGTTCCACGGCATCCCGATGAGCACCGGAAGCACCGGACGGTGCCAGGCCGACCGGCTGGCCGAGCTGGGCCTGGCCACGGCCTGGCTCCCGCCCCTCCGCGACCTGGACACGATGGCCGACGCAGTGGCCGTGGCCAGGGAGTGCGCGACCTCGCGCACGGCTTCGGCGCTGGCCACCCTGGATCTCACCGCACCGGTGGGGGCCCGATGAGCGTGGTCATCCGCAGCCGCGCCGGTGCCGCTCGACCGCTGGCGGTGACCGACTGGTGTTCACCGGCCTCCGACGAGGAACGACAACTCCTGGCCTCGCTGCGGGGACCGGTGCTCGACCTGGGCAGCGGGCCCGGGCGCCTGGTCGTGGCGCTGTGCGAACTGGGCGTCGCCGCACTGGGTGTCGACGCGTCGCCCCAGGCCGTGAGCCGGGCCCGCGCCCGGGGTGCGGCCACCCTGGAGCGCTCGGTGTTCGACGCCTTGCCGGGCGAAGGCCGGTGGCCGACGGTGCTGCTGTTCGATGGGAACGTGGGCATCGGTGGCGACCCGATCGCCTTGCTGGGCCGGGTGGCCGACCTGTTGTCGCCCACGGGTCGGGCGTTGGTCGAGGTGGAGCCGCCCGGTGCCCCCAGCCACACGGCCGAGGCGCGTCTCGAACGCGGCGCCGAGGTCAGCATCTGGTTCCCCTGGGCCTGGGTCGGGGCCGACGGCATCGACGACGTGGCCAACCAGGCCGGACTGGAGCGCGTCGAGTGGCGGGTGGTCGGCGAGCGCTGGATCGCCGCACTCGGTCGCATGGCGCCGTGACCACACCAAACTCACCCGCCGACCCAACCGCGGGTCGACCCGCAGGGCGCCTACCCGGTGGTGCCGTCGGGGCACGGGTGAGCGAGTGGCGCGACCAGGCGGCCACCGAACCCCACCACGACGAGCGCACCGCGGCCGTGCTCGGTCTGGCCCTGGGCGTGTGCTTCACCACGTGCTTCCTGACCGGGCTCTACTCGCACCTGGCCCAGCACCCGCCGAGCTGGTTCCACCTGCCGGCCCGGCCCGCCGGGCTCTATCGCGTCACCCAGGGCCTGCACGTGCTCACCGGCATCGCCACCATCCCGCTCCTGCTGGCCAAGCTGTGGTCGGTCTTCCCCAAGCTCCTCCAATGGCCGCCGGTGACCTCGGTGGCCCACCTGCTCGAGCGCATCAGCCTGTTGCCGCTGGTGGCCGGCGCCCTGTTCCAACTCTGGACGGGGCTGGCCGACATCGACCTGTGGTACCCGCTCCCCGCCTTCTTCCCCACCGTCCACTACTGGACGGCCTGGATCACCATGGGCGCGCTGGTCGTGCACGTGAGCGCCAAGATCACCATCACACGCGCCGCGTTGGCACCGGGCGGCTCCCGCCGACCGAACGCCACCGTGGTCATCGATCGTGCGGCCCGGCGGCGATTCCTCACCGCGGTCGGCGCCACCAGCGGCCTGCTGGCGGCGGCCGTGGCCGGCCAGACGATCGCGCCCCTGCGACGCCTGGCGCTGCTCGCGCCCCGCCACCCCGACATCGGGGTTCAAGGCTTCCCCGTGAACAAGACGGCGATCTCGGCGGGGGTCCGACACACGGCCACCAGCCCCGCCTACCGACTCGACGTGGTCGGGCGGGTCGCCCGGCCGCTCTCGCTCACCATCGACCAGATCCGAGCGCTGCCCCAGCGGTCGGCCACGTTGCCCATCGCCTGTGTAGAGGGGTGGAGCGCCAGCCGCCGTTGGACCGGCGTGTCCATGCGGGACCTGCTGGCCCGCGCCGGGGCACCGAGCGGCTCGTCGGTCACCGTCCAGTCCCTCGAACCCCATGGGCTCTACGCCCAGGCTGACGTGGATGCCGGACAGTCCGCGGATCCCGACACCCTCCTGGCCCTGCGGGTGGACGGTCAGCCGCTGGCCCTCGACCACGGCTACCCGCTGCGACTCATCGGACCCGACCGGCCCGGCGTCATGCAGACCAAGTGGGTCACCCGGATCGTGGTCCGATGACGACCACCCGCGAGCACCCGACCTCACCCATCTTCTGGGTCGGCCTGGTGGCCGGCTGGGGCGTGATGGCCTACGGCATCTGGGGGTTCCTGGCCGACCATCGCAGCACCGTCCCCGCCCGAACCGTGTGGTGGATCGCCGGCACCGCGGTGGCCCACGACGCCATCGTGGCCCCTGTGGCCACGCTCATCGGCCTGGGCCTGGCCGCGCTGCTGCCACGTTGGGCCCGGGGGCCAGTGGCCGCGGCGGTGGCCGCCAGCGGGGTGGTGCTGGTGTTCTCCTACCCGCTGCTACGCCACTTCGGCCGACGCGCCGACAACCCCTCGATCCTGCCCCTCGACTATCCGCGCAACGTGGCGGTGGTGCTGGCGTTGATCTGGCTGACCGCCGCGGCCGCGCTGGTCCGGCGGCGACGCCAGGCTCGACCGAAGTCGACGACACCGGCGCCGCCGGCACTGGGATGAGCGGCACCCGCCCGCTGGGAACCACGACCTGCTCGCGGGTCGGCTCGCGGTGGTGCGGCTCAGGCCATGGTCAATTCCAGGCGCACCCGCCCCGCGGGATCGGCCGAGAACTGCCCATGGCCGGTGATGCCGGCCAACTCGCCCGACGAAGAGCCCGGCGCCACGTACAGCTCGGCGGTGGCACTGCCGTCGCGATACCGGCCGACGTGGCGAAGCACCAGCGTGCCCGATCGGCCCTCGATCTGGCCGATGATGCGCTCCATCCCGACGAACGTCGCCGTTCCGTCATCGGCGTAGGCCATCAGCCATTCGGTCACCGAATCCCCTTCGATCCCGCCGCGGTAGGACTTGGCCACGTTGGCGCTGGTGACCTTGGACGCATCCGGACATTCGTCGAACGGTTGCTCATCCCAACTGATGACCTCGAACGACGCGTTGATCACGTTCGACATGGCTCGACCTCCATCTCGGGTCCTCGGCTCAGACGTACCCGACGTCGCCACGGCTCACCCGTCGCGATGCCCACGTCCGCCCGGTGATCAACCCGACCAGGGCCAGCACGCCACCCACGATGATCGCCATCCAGCCCATCCGGTCCACCAGCACGATGCCCTCGACGGTGGGATTGGCCACGACGATGGCAATCCCTACCGCCACCAGCAGCGCCCCCATGAACAGCTTGCTCTCGCGATCCCAGCTCACGGCTGCGGCCAGGGCGAGCAGGCCCAGGACCACCGTGGCCACCGCCACCCACGGACGGAAGACCATGCCGGCGACCGTGACGGGCGGTGCGTCGAACCCGAGTGGGCTCCATTGGATGTCGGCCAGGGCGATGGCCCCGATGATGGTCGGAACGGCGGCAGCCACGACGGCCACGAAGCGGCCGACCAGGTTGAGCAGGTCTCCGGTGCGGTGGTCGGTGACCACGCCGCGTCCGGGCTCGGCAGCGGTGTCGTGAACGACGGTTCTGGCCATGATGTCTCCTTCGTCATCTCGCCGGCTCGCGCCGACGGGATCGGGAACTCGATGGAGGTGAGTTACCCCGCCGCGCTCGTTCCAGACCTCGCGCCGACGCGGAGGCACACGCTCGTGACTCGGTCACCCGGAACTGGGTAGGTGAAGAGCTACTACGCCCCTGAGAGGTTGAGCCGCCATGACACCTGATCGTGACCCCCGCAACCAGACGGTGGACGAGATGCGCCACCGCTTGGACCAGCTCACCGTCGACATCGACGCGGCCCGCCGCCAGATCGAACACGACGGGGTGATCGACCTGGACGGGAATCCGGCCGAGACCCACCCGGCGGTTCAGCCGGGCGAACCGCCTACGGAGGTGGCCCCACCCGGATGAGGTCGGTCCTGCTTCATCTCTCCCGGGCGGCGATGAGCTCGAGGATCTGACCGTCGGGATCCCGCACCAGCACGGCCACGCCGACATGGGTGTCGTCCAGCACCTGACCGCCGAGCTCGGTGACCCGCTCGAGCGTGGCGGCCAGGTCGTCGACGGTGCACGAGAGGTGGGTGAGTCCGGGCTCGGTCATGACGCGCTCGTGGCCCGGGGCGTTGCCCTCGCGATCGAAGTGCAGCAGCTCGAGCGTGAACGGTCCGCAGCTCAGGTAGACGGCGCGCAGGCCCACGGGCTCGGGCACGCGCAGCAGCTTGGCGGTGATGTCGTCGGGCGGCGCCAGCTCGCGACTGCGGGTGAAGCCCAGCGCCTCGACATAGAAGCGCTCCGATCGATCCAGGTCAGTGACACCCAGCCCGACGTGGCCGACCGAGGTCACGAGCCGGCGCCGGACTGGTCGAGCCCCTGGGTCTGCCCTGGTCGCTTCGGTTCAGCCATGCACCCTCCTCGCGTGAACGTCCGCAGAAGGCCTACCACCCGCGCCTGGTCGACGCCGCGCTCCAACGCAGCGCGGGGCGGGCAAAGTGGTGGCACGCTTCGCACGAGGAGCTCCGATGGAACAGGTCACCATGCCGCAACTGGGCGAGACCGTGGTCGAGGGCACCGTCACGCGATGGCTCAAGGCGCAAGGCGACGAGGTGGCCATCGACGACCCGCTCTTCGAGGTGTCCACCGACAAGGTCGACACCGAGGTACCCGCCGCCCACGCCGGCGTGCTGCGCGCCGTGCTGGTGGCAGAGGGCGACACCGTGCCGGTCGGCACCGTGTTGGCGCTCATCGGGGGAGCCGCCGAGGCCGTCGAGGCCGTCGAGGACCCAGCCGACCGGCGCCGACCCGCGGGGCGCTCGGACGACACCCCGGCGCCGCGCCCCGAGCCGCCCCGCCGCCAGCCGGCCCGCCGGGAGGCCTCGGGGCGACCGAACCTGTCGCCGGTGGTGGCCCGTCTCCTCGACGAACACGGCCTGAGTCCTGGCCAGGTGACCGGCTCGGGCCGCGACGGACGCATCACCCGCGCCGACGTGGTGGCCGCCGCGGCCCGTCCCTCGACCGGCGCCGCGCCCGAGCCTGGCCCGGCGCGTGCCGTCGTTCCCGAACCGGGGCCCGAGGACGAACTGGTCCCGTTCTCCTCGGCCCGTCGCGCCACCGCCGAGCACATGCGTCGATCGCTCGGGACCAGCGCCCACGCCTTCGTGGCCACCGAGGTGGACTACGCGGCGGTGGACCCGGTCCGACGAGACGCCGGGCTGAGCTACCTCCCGTTCGTGGCCCGCGCCGTGGTGGACGCACTGGGCGAGTTCCGCCACCTCAACGCGTCGGTGGGCCACGACTGCCTCATCGTCCACCCCGAGGTGCACCTTGGCGTGGCCGTCGACCTGGACGGCGAAGCGCTGGTGGTGCCGGTGGTGCGTGAAGCGGGGCTCCTGCGCCTGGAGGCCCTGGCCGGCGCCATGGCCGGCCTGGCCGACCGGGCCCGCCGCCGGCGCCTCGGCGTCGACGAGCTCTCGGGGGCGACCTTCACCCTCACCAACGTCGGGGCGCAAGGAACGCTGCTGGCCGTCCCCATCATCAACCAGCCTCAGGTGGCCATCCTGTCGACCGACGGCGTGCGCCCCCGACCGGTGGCCACGAGCGGGCCCGACGGCGAGTGGGCCGTCACCGTGCACCCGGTCGGAAACCTTTCGCTCAGCTTCGACCACCGGGCCATCGATGGCGCCTACGCCGCCGCCTTCCTGTCGCGGGTGCGCACCATCCTCGAGGAGCGCGCCTGGACCGAGGAGGTCGGACGTGGGTGACTCGGTCGGATCGGCGACCCCGGGTCACCATCGCGGGTTCCCCGTCGACGAGCTTGTCGCCGATCTGGAGTTGGCGTGTCTGTCGCGGGCGATCGACGACAGCGAGATCCGCATGCAGAAGCAGAGCCGCGTGTTCTTCCAGATCTCCGGGGCGGGACACGAGGTCCTCGGCCTGGGACTGGCCCGCCATCTGCGCCCGGCCTACGACTGGTTCTTCCCCTACTACCGGGACCAGGCGCTGTGCCTAGGACTGGGGGTGACGACCACCGAGATCCTGCTCCAGGCCGTGGGATCGGCCGAGGACCCGAGCTCGGCCGGACGCCAGATGCCCTCGCACTGGGGCAACGACGCCCTCCACATCGTGACCCAGTCCAGCCCCACCGGCAGCCAGTGCATCCCCGCGGTGGGGTGCGCGGAGGCGTCGCGCTACATCGTTCGCCGGCCCGATCTGCCCGGCTGCTCGGCGTATGGCGACGAGCTCACCTACGTGAGCCTGGGCGAGGGGGCGTGCAGCGAGGGCGAGTTCTGGGAGTCGTTGAACACCGCCTGCACCCTGCACCTGCCCGTCCTCTACGTGGTGGCCGACAACGGCTACGCCATCTCGGTGCCGGCCACCGATCAGCACCCCGCACCCGTCATCGAGATGGTCCGTGGGTTCCGGGGCCTGCGCACCGCCCGGGTCGACGGCACCGACTACCTGGCCGTGCGTCGGGCGGCCCAGACCATGATCGACCACGTCCGCGCCGGGGTGGGGCCGGGGCTGATCCACGCCGATGTCGTGCGCCCCTACTCGCATTCGGCGGCCGACACCCAGAGCAAGTACCGCCCGGCCGACGAGCTGACCGAGGAGGCCCTCCACGATCCCATCGACCGGCTCGAGGCCGAATTGGTCGACGCCGGCATCCTGTCCACCGACGAGGCCGCGGCCATCCGCACCCAGGCCGTCGAGGCGGTGGCCAAGGCCGCGGCCGAGGCCATGGCCGGCGCTCGTCCCGACCCCGGCCAGATCACCACCCAGGTGTGGGCCCTCCCGCAGATCCCCGATCCCCCGCCGTACGCGGACGACGGCCCACCGGTGACCATGGGTGAGGCCATCCGCCGGACCCTCCACGAGCAGATGGCCGCCGACGAGCGGATCCGGATCTTCGGTGAGGACGTGGCCGACGCTCGCGAGGCCGTGCTGGCCCGGGTGGAGGGGAAGGGCGGCGTGTTCGGCACGACCCATGGCCTCCAGCGCCAGTTCGGCCAGGCCCGCTGCTACAACACGCCCCTGTCGGAGGCCAACATCGTGGGCCGTGCCGTGGGTCAGGGCCTGCGGGGACTGCGCCCAGCGCCCGAGATCCAGTTCTTCGACTACATCTGGCCGGCCATGACCCAGATCAAGAGCGAGGCGGCCACCATCCGCTGGCGCTCGAACGGTCGCTTCACCTGCCCCATGGTGCTGCGGGTGCCCATCGGCGGCTACCTGACCGGCGGGGCCATCTGGCACAGCCAGTCCGGCGAGTCCATCTTCGCGCACGTCCCCGGCCTGCTGATCGCCTTCCCGTCCTGCGCCGCCGACGCCGCCGGGCTGCTGCGCGCCGCCTTCCGCTGCGAGGACCCCGTGCTGTTCCTCGAGCACAAGCACCTGCTGCGCCAGCCCTACGCCGCCAACCCGCTTCCCGGACCTGAGTGGGTGCTGCCGTTCGGTCGCGGGGTGGTTCGCCGACCCGGCGATGACCTGACCATCGTCACCTGGGGAGCGACGGTGGAGAAGTGCCGCCAGGCGGCCGAGCGGGCCTCGACCACCGACGGGATCGAGGCCGAGATCATCGACCTGCGCACCATCGCCCCGTGGGACCACGACATCGTGTCGGCCAGCGTGGCCGTCACCCACCGCTTGCTGGTGGTGCACGAGGACGTGCTGACCGCCGGCTTCGGGGCCGAGGTGGCGGCCTGGGCCGGCGAGCACTGCTTCGCCGACCTCGACGCGCCGATCAGTCGACTGGCGGCCCTCGACACCCACGTCGCCTACGAACCCACGCTCGAGGCTGCGATCCTCCCCCAGGTCGACGGCATCCACCGGGCCCTGGCCGACCTGGCTGCATACTGACCGCCCATGGGACAGTTTGCCCGCGCCTTCGGTCCGCACGCGGCCGACGCCACCTACCTTCCCCGAGCCTTCGACGAGCAGCTGGTCGACCTGGGTGAGGTCCAGCTCAACTACGTGGTCACCGGCGACGAGTCGCGTCCGGCCCTGCTGCTCATCCCTGGCCAGACCGAGTCCTGGTGGGGCTACGAAGAGGCGTTGGCGCTGGTGGCCCCGCACTTCCAGGCCTACGCCGTGGATCTGCGCGGTCAGGGCCGATCGACCCGCTCCCCCGGTCGTTACTCGATCGACCTGATCGGCAACGACCTGGTGCGCTTCATGGACCTGGTCATCGGGCGTCCGTGCATCGTCGCCGGCCTGTCCTCAGGTGGGGTGATCACCGCCTGGCTCTCGGCCTACGCCAAGCCCGGCCAGGTGGTGGCCGCCTACTACGAGGACCCGCCCCTGTTCGCGTCCGAGACCCGTCCGGCCGTCGGCCCGGGCATCGGCCAGTCCATCGGCCCGGTCTTCTCGCTGTTGGCCAAGTACCTGGGCGACCAGTGGACCATCGGCGACTGGGACGGCCTGGTGGCCGCCGTACCCGACGAGCTGCCGGGATGGCTGGCCGCAGTGGCCAGCATGCTGGGGGTGGGCGATGAACCGCCGCAGCCCCTGAAGGAGTACGACCCCGAGTGGGGCCGAGCCTTCTCGTCCGGGTCCTTCTACGCCACCTGTGACCACGAGCGCATGCTCGCCTCGGTCAAGGTCCCGGTGCTGTTCACCCATCACTTCCGCATGATCGACGAGACCAGCGGTGCCCTCATGGGTGCGATCTCGGATCTCCAGATCGACCGCGTCCGTACGCTGGTCACCGGCGCCGGCAACCGGTTCGACTACGTGTCGTTCCCCACCACGCCGCACTCGTTCCACGGGCACGACCCGAGGCTGTACGTGGAGACCCTGCTCGACTGGTCGCGCACGCTCGACCTGAGCTGACCCGAGCTCGAACCGCCGCCGACCGGTGGGTTCAGCCGTACCAGCCGGCCACGTCCACCTCGTCTAGGGGAACCGCGATTCGCGAGCCGCGCAGCACCGCGCAGAGCGACTCGTTGTAGGGCGCCTCGAGGCCAAGCTGGCGGCTGAGCTCGACCACCTGCCCGTTGATGACGTCGATCTCGGAGCGACGCCGGGCCAGGTGGTCGAGGCGCATCGAGGGACTGGCGTCAGGGATGGTCGACGCGAACTCAGTGACGTAGCGCACGGGGTCGTCGAAGGAGAACGTGATGCCGCGAGCGGTGCCCACCCGATAGGCCTCCAACATGCAAGCCAGGGCGACCTTCCAGGTCTCGGCGTTGGCCATCAGCTCGCCCACGGTGACATCGAAGGCCGCCGTCGGCGCGCTGAGCGTGACGTTGCAGAGGAACTTCTCCCAGATCATGCGGTCGACATCGTCGAAGGCCCGAACGTTGAAGCCGGCATCGAGCCACATCCGCTCGATCTGGCGCACCCGGTCGGTCATCCCACCGCCCATCTCCCCGATGCGGATGAGGCGCATGCCGTTGTGGTGCACCGACCCGGCTTCGGGGATCGACGATCCGAACCCCTCGGCGATCCCGATGATGATCTGGTCCTCGGGGATGCGCCGGGCCACCCGCTCCCCGGCCCCGAGGCCGTTCTGGAACGGCATGACCACGTCCTGGGGCCGGAGCAGGGTGGCGATGCCGGCGGCCACCTGGTCGACGTCGGCGGCCTTGGTGGCGACGACCCACAGGTCGCTCGGGCCGGCGTCGGCCGGCGTGGCGCCGACCTGGAACCCATCCACGACATAGCTCCCGCTGGCGCCGGAGACCCGAAGCCCATCGGCTTGGATGGCCTCGAGGTGCTCGCGCCACGGATCGATGGCCCAGACCTCGTGTCCGGACTTGCGGAGCAGCGCGGCGTACACCGCCCCCATGGCGCCCGTTCCGACAATGGCAATCTTCATCGCACTTCCATCGGGTGACTCGGCCGACTGTTGAACTGCCCGTCGTGCGTGGACACGCCGAGGCGTCAGATCGCGGACAAAACGGACGCCGCAGGGTACACGCCGGACCCCTGACCAGGCATCTCGCGGTCGACCCGGGCCTCGGCGTCGACCCGCCCGAGCCCGGTCTGGTCAGACGGATCGGCGGATGGGGGCCAGGCCGAGATGGCCGCGGCAGCGTGTCGTGCTCGTAGTCGGCGCGGAACACGCCGCGGTCCTGGAGCTCGGGCACGACCTTGTCGATGAACTCGTCGAGCCCGTGAGGCGTGAGGTGCGGCACGAGGATGTAGCCGTCCGCGGCGTCGTCCTGCACGTGCCGGTTGATCTCCTCGGCTACCTGGCGTCGGCGTCCCGACGAACGAGGTCCGGGCAGTCACGTCGATGATCAGCTCGCGGATGGACAGGCCCTTGGCCTCGGCCCGGGCCCGCCAGGCCCGGGCCACGGCCACCGGGTCGTTCGTGTGGCGAACCCGACCGCGGGTGATCGAACCGATGCCGTCCACATCGGGATCCTCGGCCGGTAGCGGTCCGTCCGGATCGAGCGCCGAGAGGTCGCGGCCCCAGACCTGCTCGAGGAAGGCGATGGCCCCTTGCGGGGACACCTGCTGGCGCTGGATGTGGTGGAGTCGCTCCTCGGCGTCGGACCGGCTGTCACCCAGCACGGCGGTGGCGGCCGGGATGATCTTCAGGTCGTCGGCGTCACGTCCGTAGGTGCCGAGTCGACGCTTGACGTCGGTGTAGAACGCCCGGCCGCCTTCGTAGTCGCTGTGTCGACTGAAGATCACGTCGGCGTAGCGGGCGGCCAGCTCGCGGCCGCCGTCGGAGTCCCCGGCCTGGATCTGGACCGGGTAGCGCTGCGGACTGGGTGGCACGTCGAAGCGTCCACGGATCTGGAACTGGTCACCGACGTGGTCGAACCCGTGGATGGCGCCGGGCGCGGACGAAGGTGCCGCGGGCGCGGTCGGCCACGATGGCGTCGTCGTCCCAGCTGTCCCACAGCTCCTTGGCCGTGGCGATGAACTCGGCCGCACGCTCGTAGCGGAGGTCACGATCGAGGAAGCCGCCCCGACGGAAGTTCTCGCCGGTGAAGGCGTCGGGCGACGTCACCGCGTTCCAAGCGGCTCGGCCCCGACTGAGGTGGTCGAGGGTGGCGAACTGGCGCGCCAGCTCGTAGGGCTCGTTGAAGGTGGTGTTGAGCGTGGCGGCCAGGCCGATCTGCTCGGTCACCGCGGCCAGGGCCGACAGCACGGCCAGCGAGTCGGGCCGCCCGACGACGTCGAGGTCGAAGATCTGGCCCCGGTGCTCGCGCAGGCGAAGGCCTTCGGCCAGGAAGAAGAAGTCGAACTTGCCGCGCTCGGCGGCCCGGGCCAGGTGCACGAACGAGCTGAAGGCGATCTGGCTGCCCGACGTCGGGTCGCTCCACACCGTCGTGTGGTTCACCCCCGGGAAGTGGGCGGCCAGGTGGATCTGCTTGGGCGCGGTCACGGGCGCGCCCCCGCCCGGTCGGCGCGGGCCTGCCACTCGTGGGCCAACAGCTCGTGGCTGCGGACCCGATCGACGTGGCGGTGCGTGATGGTGGTCACGACCAGCTCGTCCGCGCCCGCGACCCGCGCCAGTGTCTCCAGCTGATCCGCCACGGCCGACGGAGGCCCCACGAACTGGGTGTCGACCCGATCGGCCACCAGCTCGCGGTCATCGTCGGTCCAGTGGTGCCGGGCCGCCTCGGTCGGGCTCGGGAATGGGCTGGCCCCCTGGCCCGTACGGATGCTGAGGACCCAGAGGCCATAGGGCGAGGCCAACTCCCGGGCGCGGTCGGGGTCGTCGGCCACCACCACGTCGGCGGACACGGCCACGTGCGGCTCGGGCCACCGCGGCGACGGGGTGAACGCGGACCGGTAGGCCTCGATGGCGTCGAGCGCGGTGGCCGGGGTGATGTGATAGCTGGCCACGAACGGCAGGCCTCGCTCGCCCGCCACCTGGGCGCTGGCGCCACGGCTACTACCGAAGATCCATGTCTCGAGAGCGGCGCCCTGGCCGGGCACGGCCACCACCGGGTCCCCGTCGGGGCTGGCGGCGGTGCCATCGATCAGGGCCAGGATCTGCTCGACCTGGTCGCGGTAGTCGGGGGTCTCGGCCCCTGGCTGCTGGAGCTGGGCGTTGAGGTACTGCAGCCGGCTGGAGCCGACCAGGGCGGCGTAGGAGAACGGCTTGGGGATCAGGAGCCCGTCCACCACTCGAGGCCGGCGGTCCCGCTTGGGCCTCCGGGCCGCGCCACCGTTGTCCCGCTTGGCCTCGAGCGACGCCAGCACCTCGGCCCGGAGCTGCCCCGACCGTCCGAGGCCGAGATCGATCCGACCGGGGAACAGCGCGTCCAGGATCCCGAACTGCTCGACGATGGAGATCGGGGTCTGGTGCCCGGTCTGCACGGCGCCCGAACCGACGCGGATCGACGAGGTGGCCGCGGCGATCTGGCCGATCAGCAGCGCGGGGACCGAGCTGGCCACGCCGGGCGTGAAGTGGTGCTCGGCCAGCCAGTAGCGGTGGTAGCCCGCGGCCTCGGCCCGCTGGGCCAATTCGATCGAGTTGCGCAGGGCCTGACCGGCCGTGCTCCCGGCGGTGATGGGAGCCAGATCGAGGATCGACAGGGGAATCGGGCGGGCGGTCATGGGCCCACGCCTTCCGGGCGGTAGCGGTTGTCGGGGCGATCCATCCCCAGTCGGGCTCGAAGCGTGGAGTCGGAGTCGTAGCGGTCGACGACCACGCCCTCCCGGGCCAGCTCGGGGACGACCGCATCAACGATGGCATCGAGATCGACCGGCAGCCGAGCTGGTCGCAGCCGCGAACCGTTCAGCCCGACCGCGTGCCATCTGCTCAACAGGCCAGCCAGGCGCGATGGGCTGGTGGCCAGGATGCGGGCGTCGGATCGGAAGGGCGCCTGGTTGAGCTCGTCCAGCCGGGCCAGCTCGGCCCGGGCCCGGGCCGGCTCGTCCTCGACCAGAACCACGAGATCGGCGAACACGAGCAGCGGCGGACCGGTGCGACCGACCTCGCGCTCGGTCTGGCGCAGCTGGGCGATCGTGGCGAACACCTCGTCCATGTTCTTCGGCGTCACGAACACCAGATCGGCGGCGACGGCCGCCAACCGGTAGGCGACGGGCACGTGGGCCAGCACCGTGACCACCGGTTGGCCCTGGGGCGGGCGGGGGGTGATGGACGGCCCCCGCACCGAGAAGAACGGGCCCTCGAAGTCGATGTAGTGGAGCTTGGTGCGATCGATGAACCGGCCGGTGGCGGCGTCGCGGATCTCGGCGTCGTCCTCCCAGCTGTCCCACAGACGTCGCGCCACCTCGACGGCGTCGGCCGCTTCGTCGAACAGCGGCTCGGCCGCGGCGGCGCGATCAGCGGGCGATCCGGAGTGTCGGTCGCTGGCCAGCTCGGGGCGACGGCCGAAGTGGTCCACCTCGGCCCGCTGCTTGAGCACCTGCACCCGCCACCCGGCGCGGCCGCCGCTCAGGTGATCAAGGGTGGCGATGCGATTGGCCACGTTGAACGGCTCGGTGTGGGTGGTGGTCACCGTCGGCACCAGCCCGATGTGAGTGGTGGCCGGCGCCACCCGACTGGCCAGCAGGGATGCGTCGAGGCGGCCGCGCACCTGGTCGACACGATCGTCGGGTCGCCAGGGGTGGTCGGACTGCAGGGTCAGGGCGTCCT
This sequence comes from uncultured Microthrixaceae bacterium, assembly GCA_963740985.1. GTDB lineage: Bacteria > Actinomycetota > Acidimicrobiia > Acidimicrobiales > Acidimicrobilacustridaceae > UBA4742. The sequence continues at coordinate 3,367,541 of CAVUGJ010000002.1, read as the reverse complement.
CGAAGGTCACGAAGTCGAGCACCCCTCGCTCGGCCGTGCGCACCAGGTCCACCCAGTAGTCGGCGTCGAGCAGGGCCTCCGGCCGGGCCGCGTCGTGGCGCCAGGCGGCGGGGTGCCACCCGGCGCCGTCGAGGGCTACGGCCAGGCGCAGGCGATCAGCCACCTAGGCAGCCCCGGCGGCGGTGGCCTCAGAGACCTCCACCAGTCGACCGGTGGCCACGTCGTAGATGTACCCGTAGATGGGGATGCCGGCCGGGACGAGCGGGTGGTCCCGGATGCGGGTGACGTCGTCGACCACGCTCTTGGCGTTGTCGGAGATGGTCAACCAGTCGATGTAGCGAGCCTCGGCCGAGCCCGGGCCGGTGCCCACGTCGTGGAAGCCGTCAGGCCCCAACTCGGCGGTCTCCAGGCTGCTGGCCAGCAGGCCACGGATGACCTCGTCGGTGAAGAACTCCATGCCGCAGTTGGTGTGGTGGATGACGAACCACTCCTTGGTCCCCAACAGCTTGTAGGAGATGACGAGCGAACGGATGGCATCGTCGCTGGCGCGCCCTCCGGCGTTGCGGATGACATGGGCATCCCCCTCGCGCAAACCGGCGTACTTGGCCGGGTCGAGGCGCGCGTCCATGCAGGTCAGGATGGCGAACCCGCGTGTAGGGGGCAGAGCCAGCTCGCCTCTGTCGCCGAACGAGTCGACGTAGGACTGGTTGGCGGCGAGCACCTCATCACGGATCGACATGAGCTCTCCTCTGGTTGGACCGGCCATCGCCATTCTACGGAAACTTGATAGGTTTTCTCAGGTTTAGCGCCCGGGGCGACCGAGGACAACGCCTCAGACCGAATTCCTGTCCCGACGAACGGACATCCAGTCGTTGACCGTGTAGCCCTTGGTGGCCATCGTGTGGTCGACGGTGCCGGAAGAGGCCACGTGGAACACCATGGCGGCGCGGACCTCGTCGCTGGCGTTGTCGGTCGAGCGGTGCATCAGGTGGCTGTCGAAGACGAGCAGGTCGCCGGGCTCCATCAACACCGGCTGGCTGGCCGCCATGTCGTGGTCGACGATCTCGACGTAGCCGTAGTTGGCTCCCGGACGACGGTCGCTGACGTGGTCGTGCACGGACTCGTGGTGCGAGCCGGCCAGCACGTGCAGGCATCCGTTGGCCAGGGTGGCCCGGGTGACGGCCAGCCACAGTCCGACCACAGGTCGGGGAGGGTCGAAGGGGAAGTAGTACGAGTCCTGGTGCCAGGGCTGGCCCCAGGCCCCGGGGTTCTTGAAGATGAACTGACTCAGGAAGCAGTCGAGGGCGTCGGTGCCGATCAGATCGGCGGCGATGGCGGTCAGCTCGGGCTGTTCGATGAAGGTGCGGAACGGCTCGTAGCGGGCCACCAGGAAGACCTTGGACGCCAGCTCCTCCGCCGCCGCCCCCGCCGCCGACGCGGCCGGAAGGTCGGCCTGCTGTTCCGGCAGGACCAGCGCGGGAGCCACGTCGAGACCACGGGCGGCGTCGCGCACGATCTCCACCACCCGCTCGAACATGGCCAGGCCCACGCTGGGCTCGGCGAAGCCGGGGATGCGCACGAACCCGTCCCGATGCCAGGCCGCCAACTGCTCGTCGCTGAGCACGCGCATCAGACGGTGTCCCGTCCGATGATGAGCGGGTCGGCCCCCGCCTCCGCGGGCTGGGCTCCCGGCGCGGTCCGAGCCCGGTACGCGCTCGGCAGCTCGCCGCTGAAGGATCGGAAGGTCCGCGAGAACGCGCTCATGCTGTCGTAGCCGACCTCGGTGGCCACCGACATCACGGTCCGCCCTGGCTCGGCGAGCAAGGCCATGGCCCGCAGCATCCGACTGGCGAGCAGGTAGCGGCCCCAGGTCATGCCGGTGGCCGGGAAGCGTCGTCGCAACGTCCGCTCGGAGATGCCCACCGCGACGCACACCTGCCGGGCGGTCACGTCGGCCAGGTGGTCCTGGGTGTAGGTCATCACCGCCTCCAGGAGGGGTTCGTCGCTGGTGGGCAGGTGCAGCGGGACGTCGTGATCGAGCCATTCGAGGGTCAGCCGGGCCAGGGCCTCGAAGAAGGCGTCGGCGGTCGGATCTTGCTCGGTTCGGGTGATCGGCCAGCGGGCCGCGTAGATCAACATCTCGCGCAGCACCGGCGGGGCGGCCAGGACCTTGGCGTCGATCCCGGGGTCGCTGATCATCGCCGGGTCGAAGAACACGGCCAGCGACAGCACCCCGCTCAACGTCGTGCGATGGCGCAGACCGGCCGGGATCCAGATGGCTCGCTGCGGCGGGAGCAGATGGTGTCCGGTGGCGGTCTCCACCTCGGCCACGCCCTGGATGGCGTACTCGATCTGGTGGAGATCATGGCTGTGCCACGACGACCCCCGGTCGACACCTTGGTACAGATAGGTGCCGGCTCTCACCGGCGCGCCGTCGCGCAGATCGGCGATGTTCAGGTTGGCCGGTTGCAGCAGATCTCTGGCCGTATGCGCGGCGACGGTCATGGCCCTGAAGGGTAATCGTGGAGGTCGTGAGCCACCCCGTGCACGACGAACCCCACAACGACCTGGTGCGCCGGTCCTTCGGAGGCCAGGTCGAGCTGTTCTCCAAGCCGGACTCACCCTTCGCCCGTCGCGCCGACGCCACCTCCTGGCTGGGCGCCCTCCACCCTGACCTGATGGTGCTGGAGGTGGCGTGCGGTGCCGGCCACCTGGCCGAGAGCACCGCCCTGTACGTGCATCAGGTCGTGGCACTCGATCTCACCCCCGAGCTGCTGGCGCTGGCCGCGGACCGCATGCGCCAGGCCGGGATCACCAACGTTCTGCTCCAGCAGGGCGATGCCGAGGCCCTCCCCTTCGTCGACCACTCGTTCGACCTGGTGTACTGCCGCGCCTCGCTGCACCACATGATGGATCCCCGCCGAGCCGCGGCCGAGATGGTCCGCGTCTGTCGCCCCGGGGGTCGCGTGGTGATCTCCGATCTGGTCGTGCCGACGACCGATCTGCGCCATGCCTACGACCAGACCCACCGGCTCCTCGATCCCTCTCACGTCCGCGCCTTCCTCGACGACGAGTTGGTCCACGTGTTCCCGGAGGGCGTGGCCGTCACCGCCGCCGCGGCCATCACCAGTCGCCTCCCGGTGGCCATCGCGGTCACGCCCCTGTCCGAGCCGGACCTGGTCATGGCCCGGCTCCGAAACGAGATCACCGGGGGCCCTCCGACGGGCTTCGAGCCGGCCGATGAGGACGGCACCCTGGTCGTCTCGTTCACCACCCGGGTGGTGGAGGCAACGATCGGACCGCCCACGTGAAGCCGAGTCGCAGCCGAACGCTCAGCGCGGCACGACCAATCGATAGGCCTGATCCAACTGGGCCCCGACCGCTTCGACCGAGTAGCGGGCCGCCACCGCCTGGGCGCGACGGCGCCGGGTGGGCAGATCGGGGAGATCGCTCAGGGTGTCGTGGATGGCGCGGGTGAGTCCGGCGACGTCGTCGGCCTCGACCAGGGTGACGCCCTCGGCGACGATCTCCGACAGTCCGCCGACCCGCGACAGCACGCTGGGCAGCCCAGTGGCGCAGGCCTCGAGCGCGGCCACCGACAAGTTCTCCCATCTCGACGCCAGCACGAAGGCGTGCGATGCTCGCAGCCGCTGGGCGATGGCGGCGGGACCGAGGTATCCGGCGAAGGTGACGAGGTCGTCGATGCCCAGTCGACGCGCCTGGTCTTGGAGCTGATCGCGCAACGGGCCGCGGCCCACGATGGTGAGCCGGAGCTGGGGGAAGGCCTGGCGGGCACCGGCGATCGCCTCCAGCAGCAGATCGTGGCCCTTGACCGAGGTCAGGCGGCCCACGCTCGTGAGCTCGATGGTGGCTCCGTCGGCCAGGACGTCGGGCGCCGAGAACACAGCCGTGTCGATCGGGTTGGGGATCACCTGGTAGGCCGCCTCGATGCCGCGGCCGCGCATGGCCCGTTCGAGCTCCCCCGACACCGGGATCACGGCCCCGGCACCGGCGCACGCCCGCTTGGCTTGGGCCAGCCCCCGGCGGCTCATCTGGTTTTGGTCATTGCGACCCGAGAACGAGCTGCTGTGCTCGGTGATCACATACGAGATGCCGAGGGTACGAGCGCCCGGGGTGATGATCGGCGCCGACGCGCTGAAGTGCCCGTGCAGGAGATCGAAGGGCCCCTGTTCGGCCTGGACGACTCGGAGGGCACGCACCATGCGCCGCGCCAGACGCCGTCGTTGCAGGACGCGCCGCACCGACCCGACCACCGCAAACCGGGTGATGGGCCCGGGGCCGGTGACCACCTGGAAGGAATCGGTCGACCCACGGACGCGCGCCAGATACGGAAGGGCTGTGGGCTCACCGGTCGGCTCGTCCACGACCCGGACGCTGACCAGATCGACCCGGGTGGCGGCCGCCGCGGCCCAGGCCGGCTCGAACGGGGCACGGGCATTCATCACCATGACCACCCGCAGACGCCGGGCGCCCCCCGGCGTCGGCGACATCGGATGGGGATCTAGCTGTTGACCTTGTCGTACTGGTCCGTCGTCGGGTTCCACTGGAAGAAGTAGACCTTCGGGTTGCCGTCGGCGTTGGGCGGGGCCCCGAAGGTCCAGGCGTCGGGGAAGGTCGGGAGCACGATCTGGCCCAGCGAGTTCCCGGCGGCGGCGAAGGTTCCGTAGTTGAGGGTGGGTCCCGCCTTCTGCAGTATGGCCGTCAGCAGCGCCATCTGCTGGCAGGCCAGGGCGGAGGACACGAACTGATCCGGCTGGTCCACCGCCACCGTCGATGAGGGCTTGATGACCAGTCCGGCCTTGCGCTGCACGTCCATGCACGCCTTGGTGGGGCCGCCCAGGGCCAGGCGGGCGTCGCTGGGACCGAACGGACCGCCCGTGATCGAATCCTTCAAGACCGACAGGTCGTTGCCCTTGTTGCCGGTGAAGGCGGCCAGCGCGTTGAGGTCGCTGAAGAGCAGTTGTGGGCGGTAGTCGGTCTTGGCCAGGCCCTGGAGGTAGGAACCGGGGCCCGACTCGCCCACCACCAGCAACTTCTCCGCCCCGTCGGCCTTGAGCCGCTCGGACAGCGTCTCGGCCTGGGCCATGGTGGCGGTGGTGTCGCTCGTCGGCGCATCCATGATCACCGTGGCCATCGGCTTGATGCCGGCCGCGGCCAGGGCCGGCTTGACCTTGCTGTTGAGCAGGTCGAGGTCGGCCGCGCTGGCCAGCAAGGCCAGCTTGCCCCCGAGCTTGCCGTCCTTGGCCAGGGACTTGACCACGTTGATCTCGAGGTTCTCGCCAGCGTCGGTCGAGTACCAGGGGGCCTTGGCCTGGGCCAGGCGAGCCGGGGTCTGGGCCCCGCCGATGGTGGCGGTGGCGTTGGTGTTCACGTAGCAGAGCACGTTGTCGGCCAGGAAGAAGCCGACGGCCACGAACACCTTGTCGTCCTGGGTGAGCTGCGTGCAGGCCTGATCGGCCGACGACTGGCTGACCGGATTGACCCCGACGAGCGTGGCGTCGAGCTTGCGGCCGTGGATGCCACCGTGGGCGTTGATGTTGTCGACGATGGCCTGGTAGGCCTTCGGGAAGCTGCCCTGGTTGATGTGCAGGACGCTCACCAGCGACGACAGGTCGACCCACACGATCCCGACCTTGATGCTGTCCGACGTCACCCCCGGGGCCCGGGTGTCGTGGGCGGCCACGGTGGTCGCAGTGGACGCGGTGGACGCCGAGTTGCTGGTCGACTTGCAGGCCGCCAACCACAAGGCGGCGACCAGGGCCAACAGGAGGTATTTGCGCACGTCGTTCCCCTCGTTCGGTGCAGGAGCCGAGAACGCAGGAGGGCGACGCGGCGCCCCCGGCCGTCTCCCCGACTGACCGGCCTGACTTGACCGGTTGGCATCATACATCTAGATGTTTCGCCGGCGGGGCCGACGTCAGCTCTGGACCAGGGAGGGTTGGGCGAAGCCGAGGAGGGCGGCGCGATCCTGGGGCAGGGCGAACCCGGCCTTGATGGTGGCGTCGGCCTCGGCCTGGTACCGGGCCAGGTAGTCGGACCGGGTCGGATAGAGCTGCGCCAGTCGGACCGCGGTGAACGGCTTGGTCGAGCCGAGCAGCAGGCAGATGGTGGAGGGGTCGGGCCCTGGCACACCGGAGAGGGTGGCGACCGGCACGTCGACCGGCGGGGTCCGGATGCCGCCCAGGGCGATCCCGTCGGCGTTGCGCACAATCGTCGGGGTGGGGCCCGGCGCCACCTGGATGCGGGGTGCGGTGACGGGCGCCTTGCCCGTGGTCAGCCAGGTCGTGAGTGCCCGCAGGGCGGCCTTGGCCACGATGTGCATGGGGCCGTTGTTGATGGGCACGCCGCAGTCGATGTACTTGGCGGTGGCGCCGAGCAGGTGGGCGTCGGCGTGGGCCGTACCCACCACCTCCCAGAGGCGGAAGCGATCGCTGTCGGGCTGTCGGGCGGCGTAGGAGTTGAGGATGCTGGCCACGTCGGTCTCGGTCTGGATGTCGAGGATCGGCGCGGGCTGATCAGTACGGAAGATGGTCGAGGTCTTCCCGATGGAGTCGGCGATGCCGGCGGCCTGGCCCGGTGCGGCCAGCGGCAGCCCGGCCGCACCTCGACTGTGCACGAAGAACCCGTCGAAGGCGTGGCTGAGCGGCTGCACGCCGTTGTAGTAGGTGACCAGGGCGAACGCCGACTGCGACTCACCCGCGGCGATGAGCCGCTCGGGGTGGAGACCGTCGAGGCCAGAGCCACTCCGCACCGCCCGCCCCACCTGGCTGTAGATGTCGAAGGCGTAGCCGTCGCCCGGATGGTCGAGCGTGCCGTAGCGCGCCGGGTCGATGCCCTTGAGGCCCTTGCCAGCCTGATCGATGCCCGGGACGCCCGCCGCCTTCACCAACACGGGTCCGCCCTCCACGCCGATCCGTTGGGCCGAGACGCCGACCCACACGTCGCCGGCGCGCACCAGCTCCTCCTCGAGACTCGTCCACTCCGGGTCGGCGTCGACACCGCCGCTCACGTTGAGCCACTCCACCACGACGGTGTCACTGAACTTGGTCGGGTCGGCGGGGGCTCGCACCAGCACCCGCGTGCGATAGGCGGCGGTGGTGTCCGCGGCGAAGCTCCAGCGGCCGTCGGCGGTGGTCGGGCTGGTGGCCCGATACGAGGTGGCGGTGCCCGCGGCCGCGTACTCGCGCTGCACGTAGTGCTCACCCTTCAGATCGGGGGGCTCTCCCTCTCCCATGAAGACGCCTTTCCCACCGTGGAGCGGGGACAGCTGCGCAGTCGGACCGGTCGGCGCGGCAGTGCTGGGCGGGGCGGTGCTGGCCGACGGCGAGGCGTGGGAGGAGCTGCTCGAACAGGCGGTGAGCCCCACCAGCAGGCAGGCGCCGACCATCACCGTCGTCGACCGTCGCCACGACCCCCATCTCGTGCCGCGCGCCTCCCCCTCGCTACCCATGTTGCAGTCCCCCTGGCTGGCGGCGTCAGCCGTCCGTCGATCGCTCCATCATGTCCCATGCCTCTGACTCGATCCCGGTCACCATGGTCGCCGGCTCAACCATGCTGGCTACGCGGGAGCACCAAGCGGGAGCAGCCGCCCTAGCCGTGGTGGATGGTGTGGCGGGCGGCGCGCAACTCGACGCCGGTCCCCGGGTGGTCGCCGGTGCCGAGGTTGCGAGGGAACTGGGGGTGGGATCCACCCGCCACCAGCAGGCGCAGACGGGTGCCGGCCGCGAACCGATGCGCACCGGGCTGGTGGTCGGGCGGTAGAGGTCGGCCACCAGTTCGACGCCGTCGCGCATCGGCACCCGCACCTGCGCCACGGTGTACGAGCTGGAGGACGGCGGAAGCCCCAGTACGCGGGTGGCCAGTCGATCGAGCGCTCGCCCCGGCCGGCTCGGCGGTTGGCGCGACTCGGTCGAGCTCATGGCAGGCGTGACATGGCAGGTGTGGCCCCTCACCCGGTTCTGGCCGGACGCGTCCGCTCACCGTAGCCACGTCCGTCACCCGGGACGGCCGCGCCCCGCCGACCGCTAGCGTGGCCCGGATGGGCGTGGGCCGAACCGCCGGTGACGACGAGCTCGCCCTGCGGCGCGGGCTCGACTTCGAGGTGGTCGGATCCGGGCCGTCGCCGACGGTGGTGCTCGTCCACGGTGCGCCCGACCGCGCCGGCAGCTTCAAGAAGGTGGTGGCTCACCTGGATGCTCACCCCGTCGTCCTCTACGACCGCCGGGGCTACGGCCGCTCGGTCGGGCATCTGCCGGCCACCTCCATGGTCGACCACGCCGAGGATCTGATCGGCGTGATCGAGCGGGTCGGTACCCCGTGTGTGACCGTCGCCCACAGCATCGGGTCGAACCCGACGATGCTGGCCGCCACCCTGTGCCCCGATCTGTTCGCGGCCATCGGGCTGTGGGAGCCGCCGATCATCTGGGTCGACTGGTGGCTGCAATCGACCAAGAACTACCACGCCAAGGTCGCAGCCCGTCCCGACGGCGCCCGGTCCGTGGAGATCATGTACCGGCGGATCCTGGGCGACCGAAGGTGGAACGCGCTGCCTCCCGAGGTGCAGCAGCAACGTCGCGCCGAAGGGCCGGCCTTCCGAACCGACATGGCGTCCGCGCTGGACGAGCCCTTCGCCTTCGAGGACGTGACCGTCCCGGTGGTGGTCGGCTACGGCACGGCCACCACCCCCGAGCACGTCTACGGCGCAGGGTGGCTGGCCGAGCACCTGCCCGATGCCCAGCTGTACCCGGTGGCCGACGCCGGACACTTCGCCCACCGCACCCAGCCCGTCGGGTTCGCCGGATTCGTCGAGGCGGTGGTGCGCCGCGCCGAGGGCGGCGCCCGCTCGGCCGTGTCCTCGGAAGTTCCGTGAGCCCGGCTCCGACGCGCGGCCGGCCGCCGACGCCTGGGTGGGGTCGTGGATCGAACCCATCGAGGCCCCTGACGCACCCGACGCCCAGCGTCCCGCCCACCACCTGGCCGGTGATCTCCAGATCACCGGACCGGTGGTCTCCGCCCACCTCCACGCCACCGCCCATGGCCTCTACGAGGCGTTCCTCAACGGTGTCCGAGTGGGCGACCACGAGCTGACCCCCGGGTTCACCGCCTACCGCCGCCGGATCCAGGTGCAGACCTTCGACGTGACCGCACCTGTTGGTGGAGGGACCCAACACCCTGGGCGCCCGCCTGAGCGACGGGTGGTGGCGGGGCCAGCACGGCATCATCCGGGCACTCGACGCCTACGGCCCGACCACGGCCTACCTGGCCGAGCTCCAGGTCACCCTCGGTGACGGCAGGGAGCTGGTCTTCGGCACCGACGGGTCGTGGCGGTCCACGCCCAGCCACATCCTGGCCGCCGACCTCATCTGCGGGGAGGTCCACGACCTCCGCCGCCTCTCCGGCGACTGGGCCCAGCCAGGCACCGACCGCCGCAGCTGGGACCGGGTGCGGGTCGCCGACCACGACTTCGAGGGGTTGTGCCCCACGGTCGGCCCGCCGGTGCGACGCATCCAGGAGCTCGCCGCCGTGTCGGTCACCCAGATCGCGCCCGGTCGCCACGTGGTCGATTTCGGCCAGAACAGCAACGGCTGGATCCGCCTCGACGATCTGGGCCCGGCCGGCACCGAGATCACCATCGCCTACGGCGAGTGGCTCGACCCCGACGGCGACCTCACCCAGGCCAACATCGCCCACGGGGCGTTCGCCGCGCCCCGAGCCACGCCGCTCCCGTTCCAGACCGACGTGGTCATCTCCGCCGGGGACGGCACCGCGTTCGAACCCCGTCACTCGACCAAGGGCTTCCAGTACGTCCGCATCGACGGCCACCCCGGTCCCATCGACCCGCGCCCGGGTCGTGAGCGTCGTCGTGCACAGCGACCTCACCCCGGTGGGCGGGTTCGACTGCTCCGACGAGCGCATCAACCGCCTGCACCGGGTGGCCGAGTGGAGCTTCCGAGGCAACGCCTGCGACATCCCCACCGATTGCCCGACCCGCGAGCGCTCCGGGTGGGTCGGCGACTGGCAGCTCTACATCGCCACCGCCGCCTACCTCTACGACGTCGGCGACTTCTCGGCCAAGTGGCTGGCGGACCTGGCCGCCGATCAGCTCGACGAGCGGGGCCGTCACCAACATCGTGCCCGACCCCAGCCCCGACGCCCCGATCTGGCGGAACGGCCATGGCGCGGCCGGCTGGGGCGACGCCGCCGTGCACGTCCCCTGGGAGCTGCATCGCGCCACGGGACGCACCGACGTGCTGGTCGACCAGTTCGAGTCGATGACCCGTTGGGTCGACTTCGCCGCCTCCCGGGCCGCCACCGGACGCCATCGCTCACGGGTCGAGGCGTGGCCCGACCCGCGGCCCCACGAGACCTACCTCTGGGACAGCGGGTGGCACTTCGGCGAGTGGCTCGAGCCCGGGGTGAACATGGACACCATCTTCGCCCAGTTGGCGGTCGAGGACCATGGTCCGGTGGCCACGGCCTACCTGTTCCGATCCGCGGACGAGCTCAGCCGCATCGCCGACATCCTCGGGCACACCGAGGCTTCGACCGACTACGGCCGACTGGCCGACAACGTGGCCGACGCCTGGCGAACGGAGTTCCTCGATGCCGAGGGACGCGTGCAGCCCCACACCCAGGCGAACCTGGTGCGGGCCCTGGCCTTCGGGCTGCTCCCCGAGGCCCGACGCGACCCGGGCTGCGGCCGATCTGGCCACGCTGGTCCGCGACGCCGGCACCCACCTCGGAACCGGCTTCCTGGCCACCCCGCTCCTGCTTCCCGTGCTCGCCGATCACGGCCATCTCGACCTGGCCTTCGAGCTGCTGTTCCAGGACACCGAACCCTCGTGGCTCTTCATGAGCGAACGCACCTCCACCATCTGGGAGGACTGGGACGGCGTGCGCCCCGACGGGACCGTCACGCACTCGCTCAACCACTACAGCAAGGGCGCGGTCATCTCCTTCCTGCACCACTATGTGGCCGGGCTCCAGCTGGTCGAGCCCGGCTACCGACGCGTCCGGGTGGCACCGCGACCGGGTGGCGGGATCACCCGCGCCCGCACCCACCACGACTCCCCCTTCGGGCGCTTCGAGGTCGACTGGTCGCTCGAGGGCGGCACCGGCCTGCTGGTGTCGACCATCCCCGACGGCACGCAGGCCGAGATCCACCTGCCCGACGGCATCGAGGAGCGGGTCGGCCCCGGCACCCACCACCACCGCTGGACGGGCTCCTGAGCCCCCCCGGTCAGGTCGGGACGTAGCCCTTGGGCAGCGGGACGGGGATGTCCTCGTAGGTGACGATCCCGGCGGGCGCGGCCACCACGGCCGGGATGGCGTTGATGACGGGCAGTGCGGTGAGGATGTGCCCGAGCACCATGAACTCCTCCATGGTGGTGGCCTCGAAGTAGGGCGGCGGCAGGATGTCGATCTTGGTGGTGATGGTGGGCCGACCCTGGATCTCGATCGTCCAGCCCATGCCGACCTGCCAGTCGGGCTCGAGGGCGTCGCCCTTGCGCCAGCGCACGCGCATCTCCACGATGCTGCGGCCACCGATCTTGCCCAGCCAGTGGATGGTCACCCCGGCCACGGTGCCGGCGGCCAGGGTCCACGACCCGAGATCGAGCTCCTTGGTGGTCTTGGCGTACTCGGCCTCGCACACGATCTCGTCGAACACCACCCCCAGGGCGTCACCCACCAGGGCCACCGCTTCGCTGAAGACCACCGTTGCCGCCGCGGTCATGGCGGGCAGCTCGGGATCGTCGAGCGGGCGGCCGAAGCCGACCGGGATCTCGGTGGGCGGCGAGTCGTAGGCGGTGGTGTCGGCCTCCTCGCTGATGAGCACGCCATCGATGCGATCCGACGCGTTGGCCAGCGCCAGCGCGACCAGCTCGATGTAGCCCGGGCTCACGCCGCTGCCGAACATCGAGCTGCCACCCTTGGCACAGGCATCTAGGAGGCGTTGCCGGCCGTTGTCGGGATAGGACTGACCGTTGATGAAGGCGGCGGTGGCCACGATGTTGGCCCCCGACTCGAGGATGCGGACCATCTCGTCCACGTTGAACCACATGGGGTTGTAGATGACGCAGTCCGGTTCGAGGGCCAGCAACGCGTCGACGTCGTGGGTGGCCGTGAGCCCGATCGGCGGGAGGCCGCACAGCTCGCCGATGTCGCGGCCGGACTTCTCCTCCGACCAGGCGTAGCAACCGACCAGCTCGAGATCCGGCCGCTTCATGACCGCCTCGACCGACTGCTTGCCGACATTGCCCGTGGTCCATTGCACGACCCGAATCGTCACTGCTCGGCCCCCTCGCGGCTCCGGTGATCAGAGGCACACCATACCCAGGTTGTTTTGGCGACCGCTCAGCCCGATCGGCGGCGTCCACCGTCGGCGTCCGCGGCACGCTCCTCGAGCTGGGCGATGGCGCGGGTGATGAACTCCACGGTGGTGTCGTGGCCGCCGCTGACCCCCAACGTGTCCTCCAGGGCCAGCATCTGGGCCAGCCCGGTCAGCAACAACAGCGCGGCGATGGGTGGCATCTGGTCCTCGGCAACGCCCGAGGCCGCCAGCGCGTCGCCCATGGCCTGCACCTGGGCGGCCCGGAACCGCTCGGCGTAGCGGGCGATCTCGGATTTGATGGCCTTGCGGTGGTTGGCCAGCGCCACGAACTCGAGCGTGAGCACGGCCCCGCGGCGGTCGGCGTTGAGCTTCCAGATGTTGGTGAGCGAACCGTCCTTGGCCACGGCCCGCTCGAACTCGACCATGTTCGCCTCGGCCCCGCGGCGGAACAGCTCGACGAACAGGTCGTCCATGGCGCGGAAGTAGTAGTGCACGAGCTGGGGCTTGAGGCCGGCCTCGGCTGCCACCCGCCTCGATGTGACCGCGGCGTAGCCTTCTTCGCGCATCAGGCGCTCGGCTGCGTCGAGCAGCCGCGCCCGGGTCTTGGAACCCGCGGAGCCGATCCGGCGCAGGGGCGGATCGGTCGCCATCACGACACCTTGTCACGTCTGCCTTGGGGATGATAAGCAACAGGACACATGCTGAGCAAGTGCACAGCATCGGCCCGAACCGGGCGATCATCATCCCCACGACGGACCACACGGAGGCTCGCTTGAGCGACTGGACGACCATCGACTACTTCACCGACGAGTCGCTCATCGAGGACCCCTACGCCTACCTCGACGAGCTGCGCTCGCAGTGCCCGGTGCTGCCGCTGCCCCACCTGGGCGTGGTGGCCGTCACCGGCTACGACGAAGCCGGGGAGATCTATCGCGACACCGACAGCTTCTCCTCGTGCAACTCGGTGATCGGGCCCTACGCCGCCTTCCCCGTGCCGCTGGAGGGCGACGACGTCACCGAGATCGTGGCCCGGTACCGCGACCAGCTGCCCATGCACGAGCACATGGTCACCATGGATCCACCCGACCACACCCAGGAACGGGCGCTGCTGATGCGCCTGCTCACGCCTCGTCGCCTCAAGGACAACGAGGAGTTCATGTGGCGGTTGGCCGACCAGCAGCTCGACGAGTTCGTGTCCGACGGAGCCTGCGAGTTCATCGGCGCCTACGCACAGCCCTTCGCCATGCTGGTGGTGGCCGACCTGCTGGGCGTGCCCGAGGACGACCATCGCCGGTTCCGTGCCGGCTTCGGACTGACCGGCACCGTGGGCGAGGTGGGAGCCGGCGCCGAGGGCAGCCCGGGCGAGAACCCCCTGGGATGGCTCGACGAGTGGTTCGCCGAGTACATCGAGGATCGCCGGCGCCAGCCTCGCGACGACGTGCTCACCAAGCTGGCGCTGGGCACCTACCCCGACGGCACCTTGCCCGACGTCGTCTCGGTGGTGCGCACCTCGACCTTCCTGTTCGCCGCCGGACAGGAGACGACCGCTCGCCTGCTGGCCTCGGCCCTGGCGTACCTGGCCGAACACCCCGATGTCCAGGACGAGCTGCGGGCCGAGCCGGCCAAGATCCCCGACTTCCTGGAGGAGGTGCTGCGGATCGAGAGCCCGGTCAAGACCGACTTCCGCCTGACCCGTCGCTCCACCACGGTGGCCGGCGTGGAGATCAAGGCGGGCACCCCGGTGATGTTGCTCAACGGTGCCGCCAACCGCGATCCCCGTCGCTTCGAGTGCCCGGCCGAGGTGCGCATCGACCGGCCCAACGCCCAGTCCCACATCGCCTTCGGGCGCGGTGTCCACTCGTGTCCGGGCGGCTCGCTGGCCCGGGTCGAGGGTCGCGTCAGCCTGGAGCGCATCCTCGACCGCATGCGCAACATCCGACTGTCCGAGGAGCACCACGGCCCGTCCGGCGACCGACACCTGACCTACGAGCCGACGTGGATCCTCCGGGGCCTGACCTCGTTGCACCTCGAGTTCGATCCGGCGAAGGGCTCCCGATGAGTCGTGTCGCGGTCGTCACCGGAGGCGCCTCGGGCATCGGCTTGGGCGTGGCCCGGCGGTTCCTGGCCGACGGCCATCGGGTGGCCATCCTCGACCGCAACGGCGAGGCGGCGGCCAAGGCCGCGTCCGATCTCGGCGGCGCCGAGGACGTGATCGCCATCGAGGTGGACGTGGCCGACCGGACTTCGGTGGGCGACGCCTTCGGCCGCGTTCGCGCCGTGCTGGGCCCCGTCGAGCTGCTGGTCACCAGCGCCGGCATCGAGTCCTTCAACCCGCTGGCCTCGGTCACCGCCGAGATCTGGGACCGCATCATCGCGGTGAACCTCACCGGCACCTTCAACTGCGCGCAGGAGGCGGTGGCCGACATGGCGGCCGCCGGCTGGGGCCGCATCGTCACCATCTCCTCGTCCAGCGCCCAGTCGGGCGCGCCGAACATGACCCACTACGCCGCCTCCAAGGGCGGGGTCATCGGTCTCACCAAGGCGCTGGCCGTGGAGTTCGCCCGCAGCGGCATCACGGTCAACACCATCCCGCCCAGCCTGGTGGACACGCCGATGGCCCGGGGCGCGGACCCGGCCGACTTCCCGGGAGTCGACGTGGTCGGCCCCATGATCCCGCTGGGGCGGGCCGGCACCCCCGACGACATCGCCGGAGCCTGCTCGTTCCTGTGCTCCGAGGACGGCAGCTACATCACCGGCCAGATCATCGGCGTCAACGGCGGCATGTACATCTGACCCGTCGTTGCCGGCTCAGGACGTGAAGGACCACTCCTCGGGCGCCGAACCGGCGTGCATGGCCATGCATCTCCCGGTGCCCTCGGAGGTGGCCAGGTCGAGTGCCACCGCGGCCACGTCGGCCGCATCGATCATCCCGACGCCCAGCGCGGCGGGGTCGGCGCCGCCCAGCGCGGCGGTGGTCAGCGGCGTGTCCACGAAGCTGGGGCACACCGCGTTGATGGTGATCCCGTCGGCGACCAGGTTCTGGGCTTCGGCCCGTACGAAGCCGATCACCGTGTGCTTGGTGGCGGTGTAGATCGGGTTGAGCGAAGACGGCACCAGTCCGGCGGTCGAGGCCGTGACCACGATCGCCCCACCGCCGCGGGCCTGCATGGCCGGCACCGCGGCCCGGGTGCCGAGGACGACGCCGTCGACGTTGGCCCCCAACGTCTGGCGGTAGTCGTCCAGGGGCAGGTCACCGATGGGACCCAGGTAGCCATAGCGGCCGGCGTTGAGGTGGGCGATGTCCAGCCCGCCCAACTCGGCCGCGGCGGCCAGCGCCCGGTCCCACGAGTCGGCGTCATCGACGCTGCCCACCACCGGGGTGAATCCAACCTCCTCCGCCGCCTGGTGGGTCCGTTCGGGGTTGAACCCGACCCCGACGACCGAAGCGCCCTCGGCCACGAACAGCCGCGCCGCCGCCAACCCGATCCCCGAATTGGCCCCGGTGATGAGCGCCACCTTGCCGGCGAGTCGATCCATGACCGGACGGTATCCCGTGCCCCGGGCTCGAGCCGCGCCGCTCTGCAAGGATGACGACATGAGCGAACGCATCGAGGTGCAGCGCGCGATCGCCGCCGACCCGGCGGCCATCTTCGCGGTGGTCAGCGACCCGGCCGGACACGTGGCCATCGACGCGTCGGGGATGCTGATGGCCGCCAGCGGCGATCGGGCCACCGCCGTCGGAGACACCTTCGTCGTCCACATGGACCGCGAAGCCCTGAACGACTATCCGATGGGGCTCTACGACGTCACCGTCGAGATCGTGACCTTCGTGCCCGACCAGGAGATCGCCTGGGGGATCCGCGGGGTGATCGAACCCCCCATCGGCCACGTCTACGGCTACCGGCTGGAGCCGATCGAGGGCGGCTCGCTGGTCACGTCGTACTACGACTGGTCCACCGTGCGCGAGGAGTTCCGCGTCGGCGTCTTCCCCATCATCCCCGAGAGCGCCCTACGGGCCACGTTGGGCATCCTGGCCCGCACCGTGGCGCCCGGCCAGCCCCGTCCCGACGCCAACACGACCGAGAAGCTCTGATGGCCTTCCATCCGTACCTGGCCTTTGCCGGTGATTGCCGTGAGGCATTCACCCGCTACCAGGAGATCTTCGGAGGGGAGCTGGTCCTGCTGCCGATGTCGGCCGCGCCGGCCGACGCCGGACCGCGCCGACCGAGGCCACCGCGGACCTGATCATGCATGGCGCCCTCATGACGGGCGACGCGCTGCTGATGGGGGCCGACGACCCCTCGGGCGGGTTCGACGGCCACGTCCGGGGCATGTGCGTCAGCTACTCGGTGGCGGACCCCACCGACGCGGCCCGGATCTTCGACGCCCTCGAGGACGGCGGGGAGATCCAGATGCCCCTGGGCGAGACCTTCTTCTCCCCCGCCTTCGGCATGTGCATCGATCGCTTCGGGACGCCCTGGATGATCATGGCGGACCCGCCCGTCGACTCCGCGGCCACCGCCTGAAACCGAGCGGAGCGCAGGGCGATCACCCGGTCAGTCGGCGCGCTCCGACGCGGGGTTGGTGGTGAACCAGGCCCCCACCAGGGCCAGGCCGCCCAGGATGAACATGAGCAGGGCGTGGGTGGTGTGGTGATGGGCCGAGCCCGCCTGGTGGCCAGGGACGATCGACGGCAGCTGCCCGGCCGGCGTCACCAGGTACATGACGCCACCCGCAACGCACAGCGCGGCAACGATCAGCAGCACCACGGTGAGCGGCCGGATCACGAACCTGCGGTGGTCAGGCGACACCTCAGCAGCGTACGAGGGCGCCCGGAGCCCGGACATCCGTCTCAGGTCGGCTCGCGAACCATCCCCCAGGCGGACCCGTCGCTCAGCGTCGGCCATCCATCGATGCCGGCCCCTTGACTACTACGTGTGACGTAGTAGTCTGCACCCATGGGACACAGGATGACGTCTGGCCTCGGGCGGGGCAACGACCCGGGTGTGCTGATCCTGACCAGCCTGGCCGCGGGCCCCAAGCACGGGTACGCCCTGACCCAGGACATCGAGGCGTTCGCGGACGTGACGCTCGGCCCGGGGACCCTCTACGGCGCCATCAGTCGCCTGGAAGAGCGAGGTCTGATCGAGCCGGCCGGCGCGGACGGGCGGCGGCGGCCGTATCGGATCACCCCGTCGGGGCGCGAGGCCCTGAGCGCCTCGGTCGTCCAGATGCGCATGCTCGCCCACGAGGGAGCGACGCGACTGGGGATGGCCTCGACGACCGCGGGGTGGGCACGATGACGGCTCGCCGGTCGACCGGGTCGACCCGATGGATCCGCTGGTACCCAACCGCCTGGCGGGCTCGCTACGGCCAGGAGCTGATGGCCCTGGTGGAGGACACGTACGGGACGAGCGGACCGCCGCGGCGCGCACGCCTGGCGCTGCATCGGTCCGGCGCCGCACAGCACCTGCGCGAGTGCAAGCTGCTGGGCCCCGTCGAGCCAGGTGACCGGGTCCGCTCCGGATCGCTGCTGGTGCTGTGCGCGTGGGCGTTGTTCATGATCGCCGGTGCCGCCTTCGCCAAGTTCTCCGAGCAGTGGGACGCATCGGCCGCGCCGGCACTCCAGGGTCTGCCCGCCGGCGCCTACGTCGTCGTGCAATGGGCCGGGCTCGCAGGCACCGCCATGGTCGCCCTCGGCGCGCTGATCGCCATCCCTGGCCTGATCCGTCTGGTCCGGTCCGGCCGCTTCGACCCGGTCCGCGCCCCGATGCGCCGCGCCCTGCTGGTCACCGGGGCGGCGGCGGCCACGACGGTCGGCCTCGTCGCGTGGGCACACCACCTCAGCTCGCACGACCGCAACGGCGGCCAGTGGCCCTACCTGGCGCTGGGCACGGTCTGGGCGGTGCTCGTGTGCGTGTCGATCGTCCTGTGCACGGCCGCGGTGGTGGCCGCCGCCAGCCGGATCGAGGTGTCCACGCGCACTTGGCGCACCTACCGGGCACTGGCTGTCGGTCTCGCCCTGACCATGTTCACCGTCTTGGCCGCCACCGTCACCTGGTGGGCGACGCTCGCCACCCGCACGCCGCGCGTGCTCGACCGCGGGCTGCTGGCCCTCCCCGCCGGACACCTTCCCCCGGGTTTGGTGATGTCGGTCATCCTGATGATCGTTGGATCGCTGGTCGCGGCGGTCGGCCTCGACCGAACGGTGCGAGCCCGGGCATAGGGCGTGCCGGGTCGGCGGAAGGCGGCGTCGCTAGGGTCCGATGCCCATGGATGCCACCAACCTCGCCGACCTCTACCACCTGCCCCGTCTCGATTGGGCCCGCATCGACGCCCGCCTCGGCCAGGGCGTGACCCAGGCCCCGGCCACGGGCGGCCCCGACCGCCACACCTGCTGGTTGGCCACGATCAACGAGGACGCCAGCCCGCACGTGACCGGCGTCGGCGCCCTGTGGGTCGACGGCACCTTCTGGTTCGAGACGGGTGACGGAACCCGCAAAGCCCGCAACCTGGTCCGAGACCCCCGGTGTTCGCTGAGCGTCGCCACCCACGAGTTCGACCTCATCGTCGAGGGCGTGGCCGAGAAGGTCACCGACGCCTCGACGGTGGCGGCCATGGCCGAGCGGTGGGCCGACGCGGGCTGGCCTGCCCAGGTGGACGAGAGCGGCATGGCGCTCACGGCCGAGTTCAGCGCGCCCTCCGCCGGTCCGCCACCCTGGTTCGTGTACCGCCTCACCCTCAGATCTGCCACCGCCCTGCTCACCGTCGAGCCCGGTGGCGCCACCCGGTGGCGCTTCTAGACGAGCTGACGGCGCTGCCAGGGGAGGCCAGCACCCCTGCCCGGTCGGTGCCTGCCTGCTTCTTCGGCGCGGCGAGTTGATGAGACACTTCCTCGATGGGTGGCGTCGCGCTCCGGGTGAGGAGTGACCTTCGGAACCGCTGGGCGGGCTGGCTGGCCCTGGCGTTGCTCGTTGCCGTGTTCGTGGGCGGGGTTGCCGCCATCGCCGCCGGTGCCCGGCGGACCGACTCGGCCTACACGCGGTTCGTCAACCAGACCCGCGCCCCGAACCTGTTCGTGTTCAACTCCCTCGATCCCTCCTTCGCCGTCCTGAGCCCCAGCACCCTGGCCGCGCTGCCCCAGACCAAGGAGATCGGCAAGGTCCAGGACTACGGGGTGGCCCGCCCGGCCGCGGTCGGCCTCGTCGCACCCGTCGATGGTGCCATCGGCCACGAGTTCTGGTTCCGCAAGATGCTGTCGGGCCGGCTCCCGGACCCGAGCGATCCTCGGGGCGTGACCGTGAGCTTCATGACCGCCGAGGCGTTCCACCTGCACGTGGGCGACGACCTGTCGGTGGTGATGCAGACCAAGGCCGGCGGCCCGCCCGAGACGGTGGTGGTGCACGTGGACGGGATCGACGCGGCCGTCACCGAGTTCCCGCCCCGATCCGGCACCGGCGAAGACACCGTCTGGGCCACCCCGGCGTTCAACGCCGCTCATCCGGAGCTGCTCGCCACCGTCGGCTCGGCCCTCCGTCTCGACCGCGGCGCCCAGGATCTGCCGGCGGCCCAGGCCGAGATCTCCCGACTGGCCCACGGACGCCCCACGGAGTCGTTCAGTGTGGACGCCCAATCGGCCGGCACGCAGCGGGCCATCCATCTCCAGGCGGTGGCCCTGTGGATACTGGCCGGGCTGCTCGGGCTGGCCGCCCTGCTGATCACGTCCCAGCTCCTGGCCCGCCAGAGCACCCTCGAGTCCGAGGGCTACCGGGAGCTGCGGGCCCTGGGCATGACCACGCGCCAGATCTGGACGGTGGGGATGGCCCGCGCCGCGCTCATCGCCATCGTGGCCAGCACCGTCGGTGTGGTGGTGGCCGCCGCCCTTTCATCGCTGTTCCCGATCGGGCTGGCCGCCATCGCCGAGCCGCACCCGGGCTTCTCGATCGACGCCACCACCCTGGCCATCACCGTGGGCGTCTCGACGCTGGTCATCGTGGCCGCGGCGGCTTGGCCGAACTGGCGCGCCTCGGTGCGGTCCTCGTGGGCCGTCCGACCGACCGAGGCGGCCATCGGCCGATCGCGCACCGCCGCGCTGGCTCGGACCTCGGGAGCGCCCGCCACCATGGTGGCCGGCATCGGCTTCGCCCTGGAGCGAGGCCGGGGGCGGCTCGCCGGGCCCGTCCGCTCCACCATCGCGGCCAGTGTCATCGGCATCGCCGCCCTGGCCGCCGCCGTCGTGTTCTCCTCCAGCCTGTCCAACCTGTTGGCCACGCCCCGTCTCTACGGCGTGCAGTGGGATGCCCTCATCTCCTCGACCAACGGGGAAGGCGTGTCACTGGCCCCGGCCAAGCCGGTGCTGGCCTCAGACCCCGACATCGCCGCCGTGTCCCAGGGCTACACCGGCGTGCCGCTGGCCTCGGGGCGAATGGCCCTGGCCGGTGAGGCCATCGACGACGTCCGCGGCTCCTCGCTGCAACCGACCCTCCTCACCGGCCGGCTGCCGCTGACCGACGACGAGGTGGCGCTCGGCACCCTCGACCTGAAGCAGCTCCACACCCACGTGGGCGGCACCATTCCGCTGGTCATCGCCGGCATCGGCCAGGCACGGACGTATCACGTGGTCGGAACCGCCGTGTTCCCAGACCTCAACGATCTCATCAACCTCGGTCGAGGGGTCGACCTCACCACCGGGGCGCTGCGGGCGGCGGCCGGCAGCCACACCCCGCCGGCCGACACCATCCTGGTGCGGTTCCGGCCGGATACCGACCGTGCGGCGGCGCTGGCCCGGTTGGATCGGGGCGTGGCGCAGCGCTCACCCGACCTCAACGCCGCCGCGCCCTGGCAGCCGGTGGACCTGGTGAACTTCGGCCGGGTCCAGTACCTGCCCCTGCTGGTGGGCGGCCTGCTGGCCGTGCTGGCCATCGGCACGCTGGTCCACCTGCTGCTCAGCTCGATCCGATCGCGGCGCTCGGATCTGGCCGTCCTGAAGGTCCTGGGCTTCCTACCCCGGCAACTGCGACGCACGATCGCCTGGCAGGCCAACACCATCGGCGCGCTGGCCCTGGTGATGGGCCTGCCCATCGGCCTCATCATCGGTCGGTGGCTGTGGATCGCCTTCACGAACCAGTTGGGGGTCGAGACGATCACCCGCACCCCGTGGCTCGCCGGGTCGCTGCTGGTGGTGGCCGTGCTGGCGGCGGTGCAGGTCATCGCCATCGTCCCGGCCCGCACCGCCGCCCGCACCGACCCCGGCCAGGCGCTGCGACCACCTCGTTAGGTGCCTCTCCGATGACGGGTCCCCTACGCCGGCGGTGCGCCGTTCACAGGTAGGAGATCCCGTTGCCGATCAGCACCACACCGAAGACCAGGTACAGGACGGCCATCACCGCGTCGTTGTGACGACCCAGCCAGGACCGCCACCCGGTGAGCACCGGGGTCGACCGATCCCCCAGCACCAGGGCCACCACCACCGGGGTGGCCACTCCCACCGACGCCAGCCCCACGTAGATGGCGATCACTCCCGCCACCTGACCGGCGGGGAGCTCGGCGGCCCCGATGACCAGCGAGGCGGCGATGGCCATGACCAGGTTCTTGGGGTTGAAGGCCCCGATGGCCAACCCCGTGACCGCCGCCTTCGGAGGTGCGAACTCCGAGATGCCGTTCATCCACCCCGGCAACTCGGACTCGCCCGAGCCCGCCCGCGCCTTGCGAACCTCGGTCACGGCCGCGATGAGCAGCCCGATTCCGAGGACGATCCGCAGGATGGCCGCCGCCCGCGATGGGCCCGACTCGTTCGACAGGTCGATGTGGGAGGCCAGCACCTCGAGGGCCACCAGCACGGCGGCCACCCCGACCACGAAGCCGGCCAGGTAGCTCGAGGCCGCCGCGATGGGCCGCGGCGAGAAGAGGAGCAGGATCACACCCACGATGTTGATGGGCGACACCGCCACCACCACCGCGAAGGCCAGCACGTCCCCGATGGCCCGGTGCACGTCGCATCATGGCACGGCGTCCGACCTGGCTCTCGGTGCACCGGTGCACCACGTGGGTGCACAGGTGCACCCGGAGATCGACCACCTCCGATCGGCGAGGTGAATCGATGTGCCGGTCGCGTCGATCACCTTCCGCTTGCATCGGCTTTGCCAAATCTTCACCTCGTCTTCAACTGCTGGCAGGTGAATTGGAAGCGGAGCCTTGTTAAGCCCGTCTCATGCGCTTCTTCTCACATCTCGGTAGGCGAACGACGGCGATCACGGCCGGTGTGATCATGGTGGCGGCGATGGCGGCCATCGTGCCGACAGCGATGGCCCACGGTGAGCCTGGCGGCGGCCCGCAACCCGCTCGCATCAAACACGTGTGGCTGATCATCCTGGAGAACAAGTCCTATGACGCGACCTTCACCGGGCTGAACCAGAACACCTACCTGTGGAAGACGCTCCCCCAACAGGGCGCGCTGCTGAAGAACTACTACGGCACGGGTCACTTCAGCCTGGACAACTACACCTCGCTGGTGAGCGGGCAGGGCCCGAACCCGGATGGCCAGGACGACTGCCCGCAGTACAAGGACGCGGTCGGGTCGGTGATCCACCAACCCGGCAGCCAGAACAACGGTCAGTGGGCCTCGGCGGCGGGACCCAACGGGCCCGTGGGTTCGAACGGGTGTGTCTACCCGGCCGATGTTCCGACCCTCTTCAACCAACTCGATGCCGCCCACGTGAGTTGGAAGGGCTACCTCCAGGATCTGCAGAACACCCCGGGGCGGGAGGACTACACCTGCGGCGCGCCGGGCGATCCGGCCGGAGGCGGCGTGGCCAACCCAGGGAGCGCCACCCCGAACGACCAGTACGTTCCCAAGCACTCTCCCTTCCCGTGGTTCCACTCGATTCTCGACTCGACCGACTGCGCCTCCAAGGTCGTGAACCTCGACAACGCCAGCACCGGGTTGTTCCATGACCTGCAGAGCGAGTCCACCACGCCGTCGTTCAGTTGGATCACCCCGAACAACTGCAGCGACGCCCACGATGCGGTCTGTCACGGCAACAACCTGTCCGGAGGCTTCAACCCCGACGGAACGCCCAAGCCTCCGATCAACTACACCGGCGGGCTCTACGCCGCCGATCTCTGGCTCGAGCACTACATCCCGATGATCGAGCAGTCCGCGGCGTTCAAGGACGGCGGCCTCATCGACGTGACCTTCGACGAAGGCTTCCCGCCGTTCACCTTCACCGGCAACAGCTTCCAGAACTCCACGACCGAGCCGGCTACCGCAGCCAGCTCCATCGCCGCTGACTCCGCGGGCCAGAACCTCTTCGGGCGCAACGTCAACTACGAGCCCACCGGCCCGAACACGCCGCTGGCCACCGATGCCGCGGGCAACCAGCTCGATCCCGGTCCGGGCTACAACGCCTTCGTGGACCGTCCGACCGAGGTTCCCGGGCTCATCCTGGGTGGAGGTAGCACCGTGCCCGGCGCCCGCACCGATTCCGCTACCGGGGATCAGGACTCCAACACCATCCTCGACAACGCCGCGGTGATCACCGACCAGGGACGAGGCGTGACCGGCACGAACATCCCTGACGGCTGTGTGGTCGGCCAGGTCACCGATTCCGGGCCACAGGCACCGTCGGTGCCCAACCAGAGCGGCGGCCGAGCCGTCAACGGGTCGTTCTCTCTGGTCTGCAATGGGGTGCCAACCGCACCGAGCGGGCCGATCACCTCGGTCACCCTGTCGGCACGCACCGAAGCCTCGGACCCGCTGTTCGACGCCAAGGACGCCACCACCGGCGGTGGCGACACGGGCAGCGTCCTCATCAGCCCGCTCATCCGACCCGGCACCGTCAGCACCACCTTCTACAACCACTACAGCTGGCTGCGAACCATGGAAGACATCTTCGGCGTCCGCAGCAGCTCGCCCGGTCTAGACGGTCAAGGTCATCTCGGCTTCGCCGCCCAGCCTGGTCTCGCCACCTTCGGGCGGGACGTGTTCACCGACCCGTCCGGCAGGCACTGACGCCTGCAGGTCGCGGTCGACGCCCCAGTGTCCGCCAAGGCTGTCTCCCGGCCTTGGCGGCGGGGGCGATCCTGATGCTGACACCGTGGTTGGCCGGATGCGGACAGCACCGAGCGCGCCGCTCGGTACGGCGGCCTGCCGTCGTGGTTGCCGACCTCCACCGTTCAGGTCCATCGCGTCGTGCAGGCCAGCGCCGCACATCCCCAGGTCGGCGTCGAGGGCGACACCATCCAGATCGACCTCTCGAGTGGGTCGGCCCGAGCCACGGTGATCGGCCCCTACGACACGGTGCAAGGCCGGTACCCGGTGCCGGAGACCACACCTTGCACCATGCGCATGACCCTCTCGGCGGTGACGGGGGTGGTTCCCATCCGGGCGGGCGACTTCACCTTCGTCGACGAGCTCGGCAAGGTGTACCACCCCCAGGTCACCCAGAGCTCGCCGGCCACATCGACCGCGAGAGGAACTCAACAGGTGTCGATCCACGACACGCTGCCCACGGGCAGCGGGCAACTGCGATGGTCGCCCGCTGGGACCGGGAACCTCGCCACGTGGGACTTCTCCGTCGAGATCGACTGACCCTTCGAAGCGGTCGGGAGCTCGGGGTCCGAACTGCGTCGCCTTGTCGACTGGTGGACTTCGATCCGCAGCACGTAGAACGGACCCGACAAACCGGCGACCAAGGGGAACCACATGTCGACCATCTCGGGGAGGACCGCCCTGGTCACGGGCGGGGGCAGCGGCATCGGCCTGGGCGCGGCTCGCCGATTGGCCGCCGACGGCGCCCACGTCACCATCTGCGGACGGACCGAGGAGAAGCTGGTCCAGGCCACCGAGACGATCACCCCGGAGGTGGGAGACGGGGGCTCCATCCGCTGGACCGTGGCCGACGTGACCGTCGACGACCAGGTGGCCCGGGCCGTGGCGGTGGCGACCGAGCCCACCGGCGGCCTCGACATCCTCTTCGCCAACGCGGGCGGATCCCAGCACATGGGTTCCTTCGCCGACGCCGACCCCGACGCCCTCCGGGCCACGGTGGAGCAGAACCTGATCAGCACCATGCTGTGCATCAAGCAGGCGGTCCCGGCCATGAGGGCGGCCGGCGGAGGATCGATCATCGGCATGTCCTCGGGCGCCGGACACTTCCCCCACCGCTGGCTGTGGGCCTACGGCGCGGCCAAGGCCGGCGTCGACATGGTCTGTCGCAGCGCGGCCGAGGAACTGGGCCACGCCGGCATCCGCGTCAACAGCGTCCAGCCCGGCATCGTCGACGACGAGCTCATGTCACCGATCACCGCGGGTGGTCCGCTGCTCGATGACTACCTGGCCGGGATGCCCCTGGGCCGGGTGGGCACCGTCGACGACATCGCCCAGGCCGTGCGCTTCCTGGCCGGGCCCGAGTCCTCCTGGATCACCGGGGTGAACCTGGCCATCGACGGCGGACACCACCTGCGAAGGGGCGCCGACTACTCGCGGCTGTTCGGCGGCTCGGAAGGCTGATAGACCCGATTCCGCGAGTCGCACTACCTGATTCGAGATGTCGTAGTCTCGACCCACCATGGAACTCGACCTGCTCGACGGTGCCTGGTACGCACGGGATCCCCACGCCATCTGGTCGTGGATGCGGGCCGAAGCACCCGTCTACTACGACCAGCGGTCCCGGGTGTGGGGCATCGCCCGCTACCACGACGTCCTGCGCATCGAGAAGGACCCGGTCACCTTCTCCAGCCGCCGGGCACCGCGACCTCACGGCGACCCGCTCCCCATGATGATCGCCATGGACAACCCCGAGCACCAGCGCCGACGTTCGTTGGTCAGCCGTGGCTTCACCCCCAAGCGCATCGCCGGCCACGAGGCCAAGGTCCGCCAGCTGTGCACCACGATCCTCGACGCCGTGTGCGAACGGGGCGAATGCGACTTCGTGTGGGACGTCGCCGCGCCGCTGCCCCTGCTGCTCATCGCCGACATGCTCGGCTTCGAGAGCCACACCCACGACGACCTGCTCCGCTGGTCCGACGATCTGCTCCGGGCCACCACTGTCCGGCCTTCGCCCGAGGTCGCCCGCACCGCGCTCGAGGCCATGCTCGGCTTCCGCCAGTGCCAGCTCGAGGTGATCGCACAGCGCCGAGCCGAGCCTCGCGACGATCTGATCAGCACCCTGTGCCACGCCACCGTCGACGGCGAGCGGCTCGATGACGAGTCGATCGTGCAGGAGACGCTGCTGATCCTGATCGGGGGCGACGAGACCACCCGCCACGTCATCAGTGGCGGCATGCTGGCCCTGCTCGACCAGCCCGATCAGCTCGATGAGGTGCGCGCGCACCCCGAGCAGTGGCCCACCGCGGTCGAGGAGCTGCTGCGGTGGGTCTCGCCGGTCAAGAACATGGCCCGCACCGCCACGTGTGACGTCGAGGTCGGTGGCCAGCGGCTGCACGAGGGCGATCAGCTGATCCTCTTCTACCCGTCGGCCAACCGTGACGAGGCCGTCTTCGACGATCCCCAGCGGCTCGACCTGAGCCGCGATCCCAACCCGCATCTGGCCTTCGGCTTCGGGCCGCACTTCTGCATGGGCGCGGCCCTGGCCCGCCTGGAGCTGCGCGTGATGTTCGCCGAGGCGGTTCGGCGGCTGCCCGACCTGCTGGTCAGCGACCCTGACGCCCTCGAGTATCGCCAGTCCAACTTCGTCAGCGGACTGGAGTCCATGCCGGTGCGCTTCACCCCGACCCAACGGCAGGGCCGGGTACCGGCCGAGCAGGCGCACCGGTGACCGGGGCGTCGGACGGGCCGTCGGCCGGGTCCGGGTCGGGCCCCATGGCCGGGGTTCGCGTCGTCGAGCTGGGGGTCTGGGTGGCCGGGCCCGGGGCGTCCGGCGTGCTGGCCGACTGGGGCGCCGACGTGATCAAGATCGAGTCGCCGGCCGGCGATCCGTCGCGGATGTTCGCCCGGATGCTGGGGGGCGATCTTGACGTCAACCCCGTGTTCGAGCTCGACAACCGAGGCAAGCGCAGCATCGTGATCGACCTGTCGACCGGTGAGGGCCTCGAGATCGTGTTCGAGCTGCTGGGCCAGGCCGACGTCTTCGTCTCCAACATCCGACCGGCCGCCCTCGAGCGTCTGGGCCTCGGCCCCGGGACCCTGCTGGACCGGTTCGATCGGCTGATCTACGCCCTCATCACCGGCTATGGCCTCGAGGGGCCCGACGCCGACGCCGCCGCCTACGACATCGCCGCCTTCTGGGCCCGCACCGGCATGGCCGAGGCGCTGCGCACCCCGGGCGGCCCCTTGCCGTTCCAGCGCGCCGGGATGGGGGACCACAGCGTGGCCATGACGGGTGCGGCCATGGTCAGCGCCGCCCTGTACGAACGTGAACGCACCGGAGCGGGCCAGCTGGTGTCCACCTCGCTGCTGCGCCAGGGTGCCTACACCATCGGCTTCGACGTGAACGTCGCCCTGCTCTGGGGCCGGACCCTGGCGGTCGGGGTCCGCGAGACCATGGGCAACCCCACCGTGAACAACTACACCGCCGCCGACGGTCAGCACTTCTGGATCGTCGGTCTGGAGGGCGACCGCCACTGGCCGGCCCTGGCCCGCGCCGTGGGACGGGCGGAGTGGCTGACCGATCCCCGCTTCGCCACCAGCCGCGACCGGTTCGCCAACGCCCGGACCCTGATCGCCGAGCTCGACGCCCTGTTCGCCGAGCGCACCCGCGACGAGTGGGCTACCACCTTCGCGGCCGAACCCGACCTCTTCTGGACGCCGGTGAACACCATCGACGACCTGCTGGGCGACGAGCAGTTCCATGCCTCGGGAGCGGTGGTCGAGGTCCCCGACGAGAACGGCTCCCGGGCCATGCTGGCCACGCCGGCCGACTTCGGTGGCCGGGCGCCGGCCCCGAGATGGCGGGCCCCGACCACCGGCGAGCACACGGCTGCGGTGCTGGCCGAGTTGGGCCACGACCAGACCGACATCGACCGGCTCGTCTCCGCCGGTGTGGTGGGACCGACCGACGACGCCCAGGAAGACACGACATGAGCGACGAGGCCGGGATGACCGACGGGGTGGCCGACAGCTTGCGCGAGGGCAAGGGCGACCAGCTCACCACGGCCAACCGCGACCCCGCGGCCACCACCGCCACCCTGGAACGCTGGCTGAGCCAGGTGGCGGGGCTGGAGGACGTGGCTGTCTCCAACCTGGCCATCCCCGGGTCCACGGGGTGGTCCAACGAGACCATCCTCTTCGATGCCAGCTGGCGCGAGGCCGGCCGGCGCACCGACCACGAGCTGGTGGCCCGCATCGCCCCCACCGGCTACACGGTGTTCCCGGGTCGCACCTTCGCCGCCCAGTTCGAGGTGATGCGGGCGTTGGCCGACGAGGGATCGGTGCCCATGGCCACCATCCACTGGTTGGAACCCTCGACCGACTGGTTCGACAGCGAGTTCTGGATCATGGACCGCATCCGTGGCGACATCCCTTCCGACGCGCCGGCCTACTCGGCCACGGGCTGGCTCCACGACGCCACCCCCGCCGATCAGGCCCGAGCCTGGTGGGCCGGCGTGGATGCCATGGCGGCCATCCACCGCCTCGATGTCGACCGCCTGGCCCTCACCACGACCACGGTGGCGCCGGGACCCGACCCGCTCACCGCCCAGCTCGACCACTACGAGCACTTCCTGACCTGGGCCGAGGACGGCCATCCCAGCGCCCTGGCCCGACGCGCCCTGTCGTGGCTGCGGGACAACGCTGCCGATCCCCCCGAACAGGGCCCCACGCTCACGTGGGGAGACGCCCGCTTCAGCAACCTGATCTACCGCCACTTCGAGGTGGTGGCCGTGCTCGACTGGGAGATGTCCAGCATCGCCGATCCACTGCTCGACCTGGGTTGGTGGATCTTCTCCGACGACGCGCTGACCCGGGGATCTGGACAGGTTCGCCTGCCGGGATTCCCGTCCACCTCCGAGACCGCGGCCCGGTGGTCGGAGCTGACCGGTCGATCCACCGACGCGCTGGCCTACTACGAGGTGATGGGCGCCTTCCGCTTCACCGTCATCATGCTGCGCATGGGCAAGCTCCTCCACGACATCGGCCTGGTGGACGAGGGGTTCGCCCACGACAACCTCATCAGCCAGGCCCTGGCCGAACGACTCAATTCCCTTTAGCGCGTCGCGCAACGGGCCGAATGGTCTGCATATATTCCTGAGCGCGGTCGCGTCGGCGGGACATCCGGGTGTATCTGGATGTGATTCCTGGTGGAGCTGGCCGCCCAAATGGCACCCCGAGGGGATTCATGGTCGGCGAGGCAACACCACATTCGAGGGTCACCGGGCGCACCCCCACCGGCATCACGTTGCTGGTGACGATCGCCCTGGCGGTGGCACTGTTGGCCGCGGCCTGCGGGTCCAGCACCCACAGCCAGGCCGCCACCAAGGCGGCCGCCACCGGTGGGACCGAAGCGTCCACCCAGACCCCGCACAACGGCGGCACCCTGGTGGTGGGCATCGGCGCCGAATCCGACACGTGGAACCCGGCGCTGGCCGAGTGGGCCGCCGAAGGGTCTCTGGTGGCGTCGTCGGTGTTCGAGCCGCTGGCCAAGCTCAACTCCCGAGGCGGGGCCGATCCCTACCTGGCCACCTCGTGGATCGCCGATGCCACCTTCGACAAGTGGGAGCTG
The DNA here is from genome assembly GCA_963740985.1 of uncultured Microthrixaceae bacterium. Taxonomy (GTDB): domain Bacteria; phylum Actinomycetota; class Acidimicrobiia; order Acidimicrobiales; family Acidimicrobilacustridaceae; genus UBA4742. The sequence goes on along the minus strand of CAVUGJ010000002.1, from coordinate 3,337,511 downwards.
AAGCTTCGCCCGGGCGTCAAGTTCCAGGACGGTGAGCCCTTCGACGCCAACGCCGTCAAGCTGAACCTCGACACCTACGTCAACGGCGCCCTCACCGGGCAGGTGCTCAAGCCCATGGTCAAAGACGTCGAGGTGGTCGATCCCCTCACCGTGGTGGTCGACATGACCCAACCCTGGGCCGCCTTCCCCTCGAGCTACCTGGACGGTTCCGGCGACATGATGATGGCCCCGGCCATGATCAACTCGCCCGACCACGGTGCCGCCGATCCCATCGGCACCGGGCCGTTCACCTTCGTGAGCTGGACGCCCAACGACACCTTCAAGGTCAAGCGCAACCCCCTCTACTGGCAGAAGGGCGAGCCCCACCTCGACGCCATCACCTTCAAGGTGATCACCGACGAGGCCACCCGGGTGGCGGCGCTGCAGACCGGTGACATCAACATGATGCTCACCACCAGCGCGGCCGACGCCAACCGCCTGGCCTCCTCGTTCACGGTGGTCAAGGACTGGGACAGCGAGCCCGTCTCGGTGCAGTTCAACACCGTGGCGTCCATCAACGGCACCTTCAACCCGATGAGCAACATCCATGCCCGTACCGCGGTGGTCCTGGCCACCAACCCCAAGGCCGTAGCCCAGCAGGCCGGAGACGGCGTGAAGACGGCGGACTCCCCCTTCGCCTCGACGAGCGTCTGGGGTCTGCCCGACGGCAAGACCGGCTCGGTGAGCTTCGACACGTCGAAGGTCAAGGCCGAGGTGGCCGCCTACGAGCAGGAGACGGGGCAGAAGTCGCTCAGCTTCACCCTGACCAGCCCGGCGAACGCCGACTACCTGCGGCTCGATCAGCAGCTCCAGGCCGAATGGAAGGCCGCCGGCATCGACGCCAAGATCAGCACCTCCGAGCAGGCGGCGATGATCAAGCAGCTGGTCGGCGGCGAGCTGCAAGCTGTGGTCAACCGCCTGTACAACTACCCCGATCCCGACAATGACGCGGTGTTCTGGTCGTCCAAGACGATCCAGGGGGTGGGTGGCATCAACATCAACTTCAGCCTCTATGCCAACCCCCAGGTCGACCAGGACCTCGGCGCCGGCAAGGCCAGCGGCTACCCGGCCCAGCGCAAGGCCGCCTACGACGACCTGGTCCACCAGGTCAACACGGCGGTGACCAACGACTGGCTGTACTTCACGCCCTACAGCCTCATCGCCTCGCCCAACCTGCACGGCCTCGACACCGCCCGCACGGTCGCCTTCGGCAACTACGAGCCCAAGACCTGGCTCGGCGGCCTGTGGTTGAGCTCCTCGTCGTCCTGACGTCCTGACCCGGTGGCGTGACCTCGTCGAGGCGGGGTCACGCCATCGGCGCGCCGGGGCTCAGGCCACGTCGAACACGCTGGCCGGTAACAGGCGTTTGGCCAACTTGCCCGTGGGCAGGCGCGGCAGCGACTCCACGAACACCACCGAGCGCGGGCACTTGAACCGGGCCACCTGCGCCTGGCAGTACTCGATGAGCTGGCCCGACAACGCCTCGGGATCCTCTGGCGGCGAGGCGGGCTGGACCACGGCCCGGACGGCCTCGCCCAGGTCCGGGTCGGCCACGCCGACCACGGCCACGTCGGCCACCGCCGGGTGGCCGATCAGCACGTCCTCGACCTCCCGGGGATAGATGTTGACCCCGCCCGAGATGATCATGTTGCTGACCCGGTCGGTCAGGTAGAGGTAGCCGTCGTCGTCGAGCCGGCCCATGTCGCCCAGGCTGGCCCAGCCGCGGTGGTCGAAGGCTTCGGCCGTCTTGGTGGCATCGCCGTGGTACTCGAAGCGGGTCGGGCTCTCGAACCAGATCTGGCCCACCTCGCCGGTGGCCAACTCGACCCCCTCGGCGTCGGTCACGTGCGCCGTGCCCAGCAGCGACCGCCCCACCGATCCGGGGTGGGCCAGCCACTCCTCGGGGCCGATGGCGCAGAAGCCGGCCCCTTCACTGCCCGAGTAGTACTCGTGGACGATCGGGCCGAACCACTCGAGGGCGGCCCGCTTGACCTCCGGCGGGCAGGGGGCGGCGGCGTGCACCACCACCTGAAGGCTCGAGAGGTCGTAGGCCTCACGGGTGGCGGCGGGCAGCTTGAGGAGACGGATGAGGTGGGTGGGCACGAACTGCACGTGGGTGACCCGATGGGCGGCGATGGCTTCGAGGGTGGCGACCGGGTCGAAGCGGTCCATCAGCACGACCGTCCCGCCCAGGCGACCCACGGCGTTGGTCCAGCCCGCCGGAGCCGCGTGGTACAGCGGCGCTGGCGAAAGGTAGATGGAACCCTCGCCGATGCCGTACAGCCCCGAGGCCAGGGCCACGAACGAAGACGGGCCGCCCAGCTCGCCCCCGACCCGGGGGGGCTTGATGCCCTTGGGCTTGCCGGTCGTGCCCGAGGAGTAGAGCATCCAGGTCCCCTCGCACTCGTCGGTCACGGGCTCGGTCGACTGGGCGCCCAGCGCCTCCTCGTAGTCGTCGAAGCCAGCCGCCCGGCCACCCACCACCAGGCGCCGACCGGCTCCCGGCACGAGCGGGGCGAGCTGTGCGACCACGTCGCCCAGATCGGCCGACGCCACCAGGGCGCCCGCCTGGCTGTCGGCCACGATGTAGGCCGCCTCCTCGGCGGACAGGTGCCAGTTGACCGGCGTGACGTACAGACCCATGCGCAACGCGCCCCAGGCCACCTCGAGGAACTCGGCGCGGTTCTCCAGGAGGATGGCCACGTGATCGCCCAGTCCCAGGCCCGCCGACCGGAGGTGCCGAGCCACCTGGTTCGAGCGGGCGTTCAACTCGGCATAGCTGATCGTGCGGCCGGCCCCGTCGATCAGGGCGGTGCGTTCGGGCGCGGACGCCGCGAACGTGGACAGGTGCTGTCCGCTCATCCCAGCTGGACCGGGAGCCGACCGATGCCGTTGATGAAGATGGACGCGGAGTGCTCCACGCCGTCGCCCACCCGCAGGCCCGGTCGGCGCGAGAGGAGCTCGCCCAGCATGGCGGCCAGCTCCAGGCGGGCCAGGTGGGTGCCCAGGCAGAAGTGCGGCCCGTCCCCGAAGGCCAGGTGCGGGTTCGGATCGCGCCGCAGGTTCAACTGGTGGGGGTCGGCGAACACCGCCGGATCGCGGTTGGCGGCGCCGTACCACACCACCACCTTGTCGCCGGCCCGGATGTCCTGGTCACCCAGGACCACGTCGCGGGTGGCCGTGCGCCGGAAGTGCATGACCGGCGAGACGTAGCGCATCAGCTCCTCGATGGCGACGCCCAGGTGCTCGGGGTGGTCGGCCAGCCATCCCCACTGGTCGTGGTGGTCGAGCGCCAGGACCGACCCGGACAGGGCGTTGCGCGTGGTCTCGTTGCCGGCCACCACCAACAGCAGCCAGAACATGCCGAACTCGATGTCGTCGAGCCGCTCCCCGTCCACCTCGGCGTTGACGATGCGGCTCACGATGTCGTCGCGGGGCTCGGCCCGCCGGGCGTCGGCGATGTGCTGGCCGTAGCCCAACAGATCGGACACGGCGCTCAGGCTCTGCTCGGGGTCGACCACCGAGCCCTCCCCACCCAGACCGAGCAGGGCGTTGCTCCACTCGAAGATCAGGTGCCGGTCCTGGCGAGGCATGCCCAGCAGGTCGGCCAGGACCCGGAGCGGGAGCTCGGCCGAGACCGCGGTGACGAACTCGCACTCGGTGGCTCCCTCCAAGGCGTCGGTGATCTCGCGGGCGTTGAGCGCCACCGAGTCGCGGAGTCGCTGCACGGCACGCGGCGTGAAGATGGGCTGGAGGATCCGGCGCAGCCGGGAGTGCTCCGGCGGGTCCATGTTCAGCATCATCTGGCGGAAGGTGCCCAGGCTCTCGGGAGCCAGGCTGGGCAGGAAGACACCCCCCAGCCGCGAGGAGAACACCTCCTGGTCGCGCAGGACCGTGCTCACGCCCTGGTGGGTGGTGACCGACCAGAAACCCGGGCTGTCGACGAAGCTCAGCAGGTCCCCTTCACCCGAAGGCGGTGCCGGGGCCTCGGTGTGCCAGGTCACGCCACCGGCGGCGCGCAGGGCGTCGAACCCCTCGTGGGGCACGCCCGACGCGAAGGTGGCGCCGTCGGTCAGATCCACGTCGCAGATGTCCGCGGCCAGGCGGGCTGACGCGGGTGGGCCCAGGGGCTGGAGGATCTCGGTCACGACGGAGGTCTCAGCCGGCCGAAGCCGCGGCCCGCTTGGCCGGGCGCTTGGGGGTGCCGGGCCAGTCGCCGTCATCGGCGATGACCGGGGCCAGCAGCCGGCTGGCCACCGAGGAGTACCAGGCGTCGGGGCGTTGGGCACCCAGGGCCTGGAGGCAGAACCGGGCCAGCCCCTGGGGATCGGGCATCTCGAGGCCGTAGTCGTTGCCCAGGGTCTGGCTGGTGATGAGCGAGGAGTTCAGGGCCACGATCATGTAGGCGGCCGCGTGGCCCGGGTCGGTGACCACACCCGCCGCCACCGCGTCGTCGACCAGTTCGAGGAAGACCAGGTTCACGGGCTCGTGGGAGCGGGCCACCAGATCCGGCTGGGCCTCGCTCAGCTTCAGGCGTAGGCGGGCCAGACCGATGTCGATCCCTCGGCTGCTGTGGGCCGGCATGGTGGCCGCGGCCACCACGCCGCCGGCCAGGCGCTCGAGCGGATCCTCCAGCGCGGCGATCGACGTCCGGATCATCTGGGCGTAGCGCTTCATCGCCACTTCGAACACGGCCAGGGCCAGGTCGTCCTTGCTCTCGAAGTACTGATACAGGGTGCGCAGGGACTGACCGGCCTCGTTGGCCACCTCCTGCACGGTGAAGCCCTCGCCGTTGGACCGCTCGAGCAACGTGGCCGCAGCCCGGATCAAGGTGGCGCCGCGGTCGATCGACCGCTTGGTGGCCGTGCGCAGCGACCGCCCGACCACGCGGCGCTGCCAGTCCGCCGACTCGTCGGGCACGTCTGCCGCCGGCGTGACCGTCCTGGATCTCTTGGGTGCAGCCTTCGGCGTTGCCTCTGACATGTGGGCCGACGTCCTCCCTGGCGGTGGTAACCACCCTAGCCGCGGCGGCCGGTGGCAACTTTCATCCTGGTAGAGGCCCGTTGACCGAGATCGGGTAGGCAGCTTGCCAACGCAGGGCCGTCAGTAGTGGTCGAGCAGGTCGATGACCCGGTCGGCCCGCTCCCCCAGCAACACGTGGCCCACCACGACGAGATGCGCGCGCCAGTGCGCCTCGGCGGCCACGGCGTCGCCCGCGGCGATGAGCTCGACCAGGCGGCGCTGGGAGCGGATGCCCCGGCGGCGGGTCTCGATCGATTCCTCTCCCGGGGCCTGGGACACCTCCGTCACCGCCCGCGACACGATCTCGTTCAACATCTCGGCCACGATGGACAGGGTCTGGTTCCCGGCCAGCGCCACCAGCCGCTCGTGGAACCGGGCGTTGGCCACCCCGAAGACCTCGGGATCGTCCAGGCAGGCCTCCTGGTCGACGATGAGCCCGAGCAGCTCCTTGCTGGCCGACCGCCGTCGGGAGGACTGCGCCACCCGGCGAGCGGCCATGGGCTCCAGCGTGCTGCGGGCCTCGAACACGTCGGCCAACGGCACCTGGCGGGCCTGGAGCACCAACGCCGCGGTCCGGGCCGTGATCCGCTGGTCGGGCTCGTGGACGACCACGCCGCCGAGCGCGCCGCGCACCACCGAGATCAGGCCCTCGGCTTCGAGGATGCGCAATGCCTCGCGCAACGACGGCCGCGACACCCCGAACCGCTCCACCAGGTCGGGCTCGTGGCCGAGCGAGTCGCCCTCCGACAGCTGCCCCTCGACGATGAGCGAGCGCAGCTCGTCGGCGATCAGCTGAGGCTTCTCGCGGGGCACGGGACGCGCGGGCTTGCGATGGGCCATCGAGGTTCGGGCATCTCCAGTCGGCAGGGGGCGCACGCCGAGCCTGCAGACGGCCAAGCTAGCTCACGAGCCTGCGGCCACCGCCGGCCCGTCGGGCTGCCCTGATCGCCCTGGCTTTCCTGATCGCGCCGGCTGTGCCAGGCCCATGAGCCCGAACATGTTCGACGACATGATGCGTTCGGTGTCTACGTCGGACAGGTCCCCCAGCTCGTCGGCCCAGGCGATCGGCTCGGCCAGCCCCTCGGGGTGGGGGAAGTCCGACCCGAAGCACACCCGATCCGCGCCGAGCAGGTGGATGAGACCGGTCACCGAGTCCTCCCAGAAGGGGTTCACCCACACGTTGCGGGCGAACACCTCGCGGGGGTGCTCCGGGAACTCCTGGGGCATCTTCTTGTAGGCCAGGTCCAGGTTCTTGAGGAGCAGGCCCACCCAGCTGCCCCCGTTCTCGACGCTCATCAGCCTGACCCCGGGGAAGCGGGTCAGCATGCCGTGGCAGACCGCCGAGGCCAGCGCGTCCTGAATCGAGCGCCCACCGTCGGCTACCGCCGCGAAGGTCTGGGGCCGGAAGGCGACATACTCGCCGTGGCTGCCTTCCCAGGTGTTGAGGTAGTCCTGGTAGCCGCTGTCGGAGGCGTGGAGGGCCACCAGCACCCCCGCCTCCTCGATCCGGGCCCAGAAGGGATCGAACTCGGGCAGGAAGGGCGAACGTGGACCACGGGTGCCGCTGACCGGCGCGGGCCGCAACAACACGGCGCGAGCACCCCGCTCGAGGAGCAGGTCGAGCTCGGCGATGCCCTCGTCGAGCAGGCACGGGTTCACGATCGGGGTGGCGAAGAGCCGACCTCGGTAGTCATAGGTCCACTCGTCGTAGAGCCACTGGTTGAAGGCGTGGATGGCCACCTGGGTGAGCGCGGGGTCGTCGAGCAACCGCTCCTCGATCAGGCTGGCCAGGGTCGGGAACACCAGCGAGGCATGGACCCCCTGCTGGTCGAGCAGTTCGAGGCGGGGCTCGGGCTGGCGGAAGGCAGGGATGCAGGCCATGGGCTCGCCGGTGAGCTCGCGCAGCGTCTTGCCCTCGCCGTTCTCGGCCGCGTAGAAGGCCATGTGGGCGCCGGGTCGAGCCACCACGTCGAAGGTCGGGTTCGGGATGAACTCGGTGATGCTGTTGCGCACCACCAGCTTCTTGCGTCCCTTGATCTCGGCGAACCGGAACAGGTTGGCGTGCTGTGGCGGCAGGTGCCGGGTGAAGGCGTCCTCGCCCTCGTAGAGATGGTTGTCGGCGTCGAACACCGGGAAGTCGAGCTGCCTCATGACTGCCGGTTTACCAGATCGGAACTACCGTTTCCCAGAACCGGCATGTCATACTCTCGCCGATGCCTACCCCACCGGGAGCGGTCCTCGGCCCCGTCCGGCTGAGCCTGCGGGCTGCCTCGATGCCGAAGGGTGGCGTTCGCCCGTGAGATCCCGTCGGCGATCCGCCAGGATGGTGCGATGAGCGCCGCGCCGACCCCGGTGGCGGGCCCCCACCGGCCCGTGACCGACACCCCCGAGCTGGCCGCCGGCCAGGCGCGGCGCACGACGTCGATCGACCTGGTGCGCCCCGAGGGCCTGGACGGCCCCATCGACGCCCACATCCGCGGTCGCGACCTGGTCCGCCCCGATGACGGCCCGCCGGAGACGACCGACCACCTCGAGCTCCGGGTGCGGATCGACGCCATGTCGGGCCGCGTCGAGGTCATCGACGACCCGTCCTCTGACGGCCAGGTGCGCCGCCTGGTCGGCGCCGACGTCCGGCGCGGCTTCGGCCGGGCGGTGATCGACGCGCTCCCCGACGACGCCGCCCACCGCACGTTGCTGTACAGCGCCCTGGAGGATCTGAACGGGGCCAACCTGGTGTCGGGCTACGCGCCGCTGCGGGCCGGCCTGTACGTGGGGACGAAGGCCGAGGGCGAGGCTCGGGCGGCCATGCAGGCCGACGTCTGCGCCGGCTGGGTCCGGGGCGGCCCCATGCTGGAGGGCCTGCGCCTGACCGGGAACAACGCGGTGCCCATGGGCCCGACGGCGCCGAGCCTGGCCGGGTCGACCCCGACCGCCGGGGGCACGGCCACGGTCGGCGCGTGGCACCAGCTGGCGCCGCTGGCCACCCACACCGTGCGACGGGTCCGACGCCTCGACGTGCAGCCGCCCAGCTCGCACCACCGGCGAGGTGGGCTCGGTGCCCACTTCCGCGACTCGTATCAGGCCACCGACCACGAGATGGTGCTGCACGAGTACCTGGTGTCGGCCGACCTGATCGTGGGTGGCACCGACCCGCAGCTGACCATCGACGGCATCGAGGTGGACGTGCGCGTGCTGCCCTGGGACAGCTGCCCGGATGCGGCTCCCAGCGCGGCGCGCCTCGACGGGACCCTGGTGTCCGATCTGCCGGCACGCGTGCGGGCCGAGCTGGTGGGGCCGTCCACCTGCACGCACCTCAACAGCACCGTGCGATCACTGGCCGATGCCGACGCCTTGGTGGCCGCGCTCCAGCGTGTCGATCGAGCCTGAGCCCTCCAGCCACCGGGAGTCCGCCATGCGCGCAGAGTGGTCACCGAGCACGTGACCATCGAGTGGTCGCTGACCCAGGTCAACGACGTGATCACCGACGCGGCACCCGACCGGGACATGCTCGTGTGGCGCGACCAGCGCCGCACCTTCGCCCAGGTTCGGGACCGGAGCCGCGGCCTGGCCGGGTTCCTGGTCAGCCGGGGCATCGGAACCCGACGCGAACGCGACGACCTGGCTCGCTGGGAGTGCGGCCAATCCACCCTGGCCGTGGTCATGAACAACCGGCCCGAGTACATCGAGGCCATGCTCGGTGCCTACCGGGCCCGCGCCGTCCCGTTCAACGTCAACCAGAACTACATCCCCAGCGAGATCGGCGCCCTGCTCGACATGCTCGGCGCCGAGGTGATCGTGTACCAGCGATCGTTGGGGCCGCGGCTGGCCGAGGCCATCGCCGATGGCCCCATGCTGCTGATCGACGTCGATGACGGATCGGGCACCCGTCCCCTTCCGGGCAGCGTCACCCTCGAGGCGGCCATCGAGCAGGGCACGGGCAACGAGCTGCCCCAGACCCGGGGTGACGACCTCTACCTGGTGTGCACGGGCGGCACCACGGGTCGACCCAAGGGCGTGCTGTGGCGCCAGGCCGACATCTTCGTGTCGGGCATGGGTGGCTCGGACCTGACCACGCCCGAGTCGCTCACCGCCACCGTCGCCCACGACATGGGGAGCTGGTTCGCGGTGCCGCCCATGATGCACGCGGCCGCCCAGTGGACCGCCTACGCCGGCCTGCACCTGGGCGCCACGGTGGTGATGCACGACGACTCGCAGCGCTTCGACGCCACCGAGATCCTGCGCGTGGCCGAGGCCGAGCACGTGGTCATGATGTCCATCGTGGGTGACGCCTACGCCCGTCCCATGGTGGAGGAGCTGCGACGCGGGTCCTACGACCTGTCCGCCCTCCGGCGGATCGGCACCGGCGGAGCGCCCACCAGCGACGACAACAAGCAGGCGCTGCTCGATCTGCTGCCCCAGGTGACCGTCATCGACGGGTACGGCGCGTCCGAGACCGGGGGGATGGCCTTCGGCGCCAACAACCGGTCAGGCAGGAGCGCGTCGTTCGCCCCGGCCACCGGCGCCGCCGTCCTGTCCGCCGATCGCACCCGGCTCCTCGAACCAGGTGAGGACGAGATCGGCTGGACGGCCCGCCGCGGCCGGGTGCCCCTCGGCTACCTCGACGACCAGACCGCCACCGAGACCACCTTTCCCGAGGTGGACGGCGAACGGGTGGCCGTGCCCGGCGATCGGGCCCAGCTCGAGGCGGACGGGACCATCCGCATGCTCGGTCGCGATTCGTTGGTGGTGAACACCGGCGGGGAGAAGGTGTTCGTCGAGGAGGTCGAACAAGCCCTGCTGCGCCATCCCGACGTGGTGGACGTGCTGGTGGTGGGCCGTCCCAGCCAACGCTTCGGCCAGGAGGTGGTGGCCGTGGTCCAGCTGGTGGCCGGGTCAGGCGCCACCGGCGAGGAGCTCCGTGAGTTCTGCGCCACGTCGGTGGCCCGGTTCAAGGCGCCACGGGCCTTCACCTTCACCGACACGATCGCTCGCCACGCCAGCGGCAAGGCCGACTATCAGTGGGCCCGACGCCAGGCCGAGGGCGCCAGCTGAGCCAGATCGTGCAGCCGCCCACCGTCGCGGTGGGTTCCGGCACGATCCAGGAACGAGTTGGCGCGGCGACGGTTCGTCCGGCCGGCGCATCGGCCAAAGACCGATCGTGCTCCGGTCAGGGCTCGGGGATGTCGAAGTGCTCGTCGCGGGCCCGAAGGGCGGCCTTGGTGCCGAGCTGGGCCCGCGTCTTCACGAAGTTGAACTCGTCGGGCTCGAACTGCAGGTTCGTGCCGTAGGCGTGGAACAGGTAGCTGGCCACCTCCTCGCCCTGGTACCCCTGCATCTGCTCGACCAGCCGGAAGGCCTCCTTGGCCATGACCAGGCCGTCAGCCGGCATCCGGGCCACCTTGCGCGCCCACCAGTCGGCCCTGGCCGCCACCGTGTCGTCGTCGACCACCTCGGTGAACACCGAGAGGTGAGCCAGTTCCGACGCGGGCACGGCGTCGCCGGTCAGGAGCAGGCGACGAGCCAGCACCGGTCCCAGTCGATAGAAGAACAGGTGCAACGTCCCCAGGGCCGGCCCGAGCATGCGGGTGGCGGGCATGCCCACCTGCGTGTCGCCACCCACCACCGAGATGTCAGCCATCAGCGCCATCTCGAAGCCGCCGCCCAGCGCGTAGCCGTTCACCTCGGCCACGATCACCTTCGAGTAGCCCAGGAAGTCGTGGTAGAAGCTGAAGGTCTTGCGGTCCACTGACAGCCGGCGTCGTTGGCTGGGGCGCCGGGGCCGGGCCGGCTCCCCGCCCCCGCCCTCACCCGGCTTGGCGTCAGCCTCCCCGGACCGGGAACCCGGCCCGTACCAGGCGTAGGCGTTGCCCATGTCGGCGCCGGTGCTGAACACCCCGCCCTCGCCGCGCAGGTGCACCACCTTGATGTCGTCGTCGAGAGCCAGCTCATCCAGGTGGGCGCCGAGTTGCTCCCGCATGGCCGCGTCATAGGAGTTGCGTCGCTCGGGGTTGTTCAGGGTGATCCGGGCGATGCCGGTCGTCCTGTCCCGTTCCATCAACACGCGATCGTCGCTCACCCGGGATCCTCTCTACAGCGCGGCGCGCCGCCCAGCTTTGCAGGGCTGGGCTCGGAACCCTAGGCTATAACCTTTAGATATTTCAGGCGAATGGGGGCAACGGTCCATCGATGGATTTTCGACTCGACGACCAGCAGCGGGCGTTGCAGGACACCATCGCCGGCTTCTGCGCTACCCGCTACCCGCTCGACGACGTGGCCCAGCGCGAGGCCACGACGACCCCGGCGTCGACCCGGGCCGCCTGGCAGGACCTGTCCGATCTCGGCGTCTTCTCGTTGCTGGTGCCCGAATCGGCAGGCGGACTGGGACTGGGGATGGTCCACGCCACCCTCGTGTTCGAGCAGCTCGGTCAGCACCTGGTGCCCGGACCCATCCTGTGGTCGACCCTGGGCGCCACCGCCCTCGCCACCGCGCCCGAACTGGCCACGGTGATGTCGGGGTTCGACCAGGTCGGCGCCGGCGACGACCCGATCCTGGTGGATCACGCCGGTGACCTCGAGTCCCTGCTCGTCCTGCGCGCCGGCGGCGTGTCGGTGCTGGCGGCCGACGAACTGGGTGAACCCGAGGTGCTCGAGCCCTTTGATCCGCTCACCCCGGTCGGCCGCTACGCGGCGGTGGGCGCGGGTACCACCATCGGCGACGCGGCCGCGGCCATCCGGTTGCGGGCCCAGGGGACGGTGCTGGCCGCCGCCCTGCTGGTGGGCGTCGCCGAGGCGGCGTTGGCGCTGGCGCGCCAGTATTCGCTGGAACGACAGCAGTTCGACCGCCCCATCGCCTCGTTCCAGGTGCTGAAGCACATGATGGCTGACATGTACGTCCGGACCGGACTGGCCCGCAGCTCCACCTACGCCGCAGCCGGCGTCCTCGACGATCCGCAGGTGGGCGACCTCGACCGGTCGGTGAGCGCGGCCAAGCTGCTGGCCGGCGAGGCGGCGGTGGACAACGCCCGGGCGGCCGTGCAGATCCTGGGCGGGATGGGCTTCACCTGGGAGATGCCGTCGAACTACCTGCTCAAGCGGGCCTGGGTGCTGGAGCAGTCCTTCGGCACCTCGACCAGCCATGCCTTGTCCATCAGCGACTCGCTGGCCACCACCGTGTCGAAGGCAGGTTCGCGTCCATGACGTTCGAGACGATCACCTACGAGGTAGCCGAACGGGTGGCCACCATCACCTTCGACCGTCCCGACCGACTCAACGCGGTGAGCCCCGAGATGATCCGCGAGCTGCACCAGGCCTACGACGCGGCCGAGGCCGACCCCGAGGTGTGGATCCTCCTCATCACCGGGTCGGGGCGGGCCTTCTGTGCCGGGGCCGACGTGGGGGAGATCCCCGACGACGGCCGGGTGATCTATGACGAGCCGTACCTGAGCACCTGGCCGCAGTGGGAGGCTCCCCAGGAGGCGACCCCGCCGTTCCGCACCATGACCAAGCCGGTGCTGACGGCGGTGAACGGCCTGTGCTGCGGCGCCGGGCTCGACCTGGTGACCACCGCCGACATCGTGATCGCCTCGGATCGAGCCGAGTTCTTCGACCCCCACGCCAGCATCGGGCTGGTGTCGGGCCGGGAGATGGTGCGCCTGGCCCGGGTGCTGCCCATGAACGTCACCATGCGCCTGGCCCTCATGGGCAAGCATGAACGGATGAGCGCCCAGCGCGCCTACGAGCTGGGACTGGTCACCGAGGTGGTCCCTCACGATCAGCTCCTGGAGCGGGCTCGGGAGATCGCGGCGTTGGTCAACCGCAACGCGCCGCTGGCCGTACGCGGCACCCGCCTGGCCATCCGCAAGGGCATCGACCTCCCGTTGCACGATGCCGAGATCCTGGCCGAGGCCATGCGCGAGCGCGTGGTGCGCACCGCCGACGCCAAGGAAGGGCCCCGGGCCTTCCTGGACAAGCGCGACCCGAACTGGACCTGCGAATGAGCGCGCCCTACCAGACCATCCGCTACCAGGTCAGCGGCGACCGGGTGGCCACCATCACCCTGGACCGCCCCGAGGCCCTCAACGCGTTCGATCGCCAGATGTGCGAGGAGATCAGCGACGCCTGGCACCGCATCAAGGGCGACCCGGCGGTGCACGCGGTGGTGCTGCGGGCCGCGGGCGACCGCGCCTTCTGCGCCGGCCTCGACGTCAAGAAGGCCTACGGCCAGCCCGACGACATCTGGAACCACGAGGATCCGGGCGAGCGGCTCAGCCCCAAGTGGCAGCAGGTGTGGAAGCCGGTGGTGTGCGCGGTGCAGGGCATCTGCACGGCTGGCGCCTTCTACTTCGTGAACGAGTCCGATGTGGTCATCTGCTCGCCGGAGGCCACCTTCTTCGACTCCCACGTCAGCGCCGGGATGGTCTCGGCCCTCGAGCCCGTCGGGCTCATGCGCCGCATCGGGCTGGGCGAGACCCTGCGCATGGCGCTCAGCGGCAACGACGAGCGGGTGGGTGCGGACACCGCCCTGCGCATCGGCCTGGTGACCGAGATCGTGGAACGGTCGGCCCTGTGGGACCGGGCGCACGAGATCGCGGCCGCCATCGCGGCCAAGCCCTCGGTGGCCACCCAGGGCACCGTGCGCGCCATCTGGGAGTCGCTGGACCGGCCCTATCGAGCGGCCATGCAGCAGGGACTCATCTACACCCGGCTGGGCAACCCCATCGGCATGGCCGAGATCGCCGCCGATCCCCCTCCGGCGACCGAGCCCCGGCTGCGCTGATGGACGAGCCTGGACCCCGGGCGCTGAGCGAGCGCATCGCCGAGATCGTCTCCATCGACCCGGCCGCCGACGCCATCGAGTTCGACCGGCGCTGGTACCGGTGGGGCGACGTGGGGGCGACCATCGATGCCCTGGCCGCCCACGTCGCTGGTCCCGGCGCCCAGTTGGGCATCATCCTGCGCAACCGTCCCCCGCACATCGGCGCGCTGCTGGGCGTGCTGGCGGCCGGTGGCTGCGCCGTGGCCATCAACCCCCAACGCGGGGCCGACCGCACCCGCGACGACATCGCCGGGCTGGGCCTGCGTGTCCTGGTGGGCACCACTCAGGATCTGGCCGAGCTGGCCCCGCCCTCGACATCCACATCGGCGTCGACCACCACCATCGCCCTGGACGAGCTGGGGGTGGCGCCCACCGTCACCGGTCGCGCCGACGGCGTCGGCCGGATCGGATCAGCCCCGCCGCGACCGGGCGTGGCCGTGCGCATGCTGACCAGCGGCACCACCGGACCGCCCAAGCGCATCGAGCTCACCTACGCCACCCTGGAACGAGTGCTGCTCGACGCCAAGTACTACGAGCGCGATCGCTCCGTCACCGCCCGACTTCGCTCCGGGGTGGCCATCGTCAACTCGCCGCTGGTGCACCTGGGCGGGGTGTTCCGGGTGCTCCAGTGCGTCAACGACGGGCGGTCCTTCTCCCTGCTCGAGCGCTTCACCGTCGAAGGCTGGTACGACGCGGTGCGACGCCACCAGCCGCGCACGGCCAGCCTGGTGCCGGCGGCCCTGCGCATGGTGCTCGAAGCCGACCTCGACCCGGCCGAGCTGGCCAGCATCCGCTCGGTGGTGTCGGGCACCGCCCCCCTGTCCCCCGACGACGCCGACGCCTTCACGGCCAAGTACGGGATCCCCGTGCTGGTCACCTACGCGGCCACCGAGTTCGGCGGCAGCGTGGCCGGCTGGAACCTGGCCGACCACGAGCAGTTCTGGGCCACCAAACGAGGCAGCGTGGGCCGGGCGCAACCCGGGTCGCAGCTACGGGTCGTGGGTGAGCACGATGGTCAGGTGCTCGAGCCCGGCGCCGAAGGGCTGCTCGAGGTCAAGGCCGGTCAGCTCGGCGCCGACGGCGACTGGATCCGAACCACCGACGTGGCCCGCCTCGATGCCGACGGCTTCCTGTGGATCGTGGGCCGCGCCGACCAGGCCATCATCCGTGGCGGCTTCAAGGTGCGCCCCGAGGACGTCCGCACCGCCCTCGAAGCGCATCCCTGGGTGCGCGGCGCCGCCGTCATCGGCGTGGCCGACGACCGGTTGGGCGCGGTGCCGGTGGCCGCGGTGGAGTTGCGCCCCGGTCCAGGGGCGCCCTCGGTGGACGAGCTGGTCGAGCACCTGAGCACCTGCCTGGCGCCCTACGAGGTGCCCCGCGAGATCCGGGTGGTGGACGTGCTGGCCCGAACCGACTCGGGCAAGGTCGACCTCAGCGCCATCCGGGCCATGTTCGACCCGACGCCGGCCAGCCCCGCCGGCCGGAGCTGACCGGTGGACCTGCGCTACTCCGAGTCCGACGAAGCCTTCCGGGCCGTGGTGCGGTCCTGGCTGGAGACCGAGGTGCCGGCGCACGGCCCGCCCCCGCCGCCAGGCGACTGGGACGCCCGCCGCGCCTATGACACCGCCTGGCAGCGCAAGCTCTACGACGCCGGCCTGGCCGGTCTGGCCTGGCCCCTCGAGGCCGGCGGGCGGGGACTGCCCGTCACCCATCAGCTGGTCTACCTCGAGGAGTACGTGCGGGCCGACGCCCCCTACATCAGCGTGAACTTCGTGGGCATGATGCACGCCGGTCCCACCCTCATCCACGAAGGCACCGAGGACCAGCGCCACTTCCACCTGCCCCGCATCCTGCGCGGCGACGACGTCTGGTGCCAGGGCTTCTCCGAACCCTCGGCCGGCTCGGACCTGGCTTCGCTGCGCACCCGGGCCGAGCGCGACGGCGACCACTACGTGGTCAGCGGCCAGAAGATCTGGAGCACCCGGGCGCACGTGGCCGACTGGTGCGAGCTGCTGGTGCGCACCGACCCGTCGGCCCCCAAGCACAAGGGCATCACCTGGCTGATCATGGACATGCGCAGTCCGGGTGTGGAGGTGCGACCCCTGCGCACCATCGACGGGGAGAGCCACTTCTGCGAGCTGTTCCTCGACCAGGTGCGCATCCCGGTGACCAACCGGGTGGGCGCCGAGAACGACGGGTGGCGGGTCACCAACGTGACCCTTCGCTTCGAGCGGGGCACGGCCTTCGCCCAGCACATCATCACGTTGCGGGCCCAGGTGCGCCGGCTGGTGGCCCTGGCCCAGGCCCGACGCACGCCGGCCGGGCGGGCGTGGGACTCCGACGAGCTGCGGGCCAAGGTGGGCCGGCTGGAGGCGTCGGTGGAGGCCCTGTGGCGCATGACCCAGATGGGCATCGCCGAGGCCACCGAGACGGGGGCGCCGGCGCCGACCGGCTCGGCGGTGAAGCTGCGCTACAGCGAGCTCACCCAGGAGCTGGCCGATCTGGCTCTGCGGGTCATCGGTCGCCCGGCGATGGGCTCGGCCGACGTCGACGACGTGGACACCGCCGCCGCGGTCAAGGAGTACCTGTGGTCGCTCCAGTACACGATCGCCGCGGGCACCTCGCAGATCCAGCGCAACCTGATCGCCGAGCGCATCCTCGGCCTACCCCGAGACCGCTGACATGGCCGACCATGACGAGCGATCCGAGCCGGCGGCCGCGAGCTGGACCTTCGGCGAAGCACCCCTGGCCGAGACCGTCGAGCTGGCCGAGCGGCTGCGACGGGTGGCCGGGCTGGTGCTGTCCACCGAGGCCCCCAGCGCGGCGGTGCGGGGCCTGAGCACGCGTCTGGCCCAGGCCGAACGCGAGCTGGCCGCGGGGGTTCCGCCCTCGCCCCGACCGCGGGTGGGCGCGGATGTCGACGGGGACGGACGGGTGTACCTCGACCACTCCCGCCACGTCGGCGCCTTCAATCCGGCCTTCCCCTGCTACGAGATCCGCGTGGACGGCGACCACGCCGAGGGCGAGGTCGAGTTCCCCGTGCTCTACGAGGGGCCACCCGGGGTCGTCCACGGGGGCTTCCTGGCCGTGTTCTTCGACTCGGTGATCCAACACCACAACTGCGACCTGGGCGTGGCCGGCAAGACCACACGGCTGGAGGTCCGCTACCGCCGGCCCACCCCGCTGGCCACACCGCTGCGCTTCGAGATCGAGCGGGCCACCCACGATGACCGGATCGAGTCGACCGCCCGACTGCTGCGAGACGACCTGGTGTGCGCCGAGGCCGGGATGGGCGCCATCGCCGGCCACCGCGACGCCCTGCCCCCGGTGTCGCCTCGCCGGTCGGCATGACCGCCGCGGTCATCGACGCCGGTGACGGACTCCCCCTGACCGTCGGCGCCCTGCTGGCCGAGCGGACGGCGGCAGCGGGCGACGCCCCGCTGCTGGTCACCGACGACGAGATCCTCACCTACCGACAGGCCGAGGCGCGTTCGGCCGAGCTGGCCCGGGCCCTCATGGCCATCGGCGCCCACCGGGGCAGCCATGTGGCGTTGCTGCACCCCAACGGCGCCGACTTCGTGGTGGGCTGGCTGGCCGCCGCCCGCATCGGCGCGGTCACCATCCCACTGAGCACCTTCTCCACCCCGTTCGAGCTGGCCGGGCTGCTGGCCGGCGCCGACGTCGAGATCCTGCTCAGCGCCCGGTCCTACCGATCGCATCGCTACCCCGACGCCCTGGTCGAAGCCATCGGCACCCTCGACCTGGCCGCGGCGCCGCCACTGATGGCCCCGAGCGTGCCCACGTTGCGCCACATCCGCTTCGCCACCCAGTCGACCGGCCTGGACGCGGGTTGGACCATGGCCGATCTCCTCGACGAGGCCGCAGCCATCGATCCGACCGTGCTGGCCGCGGCCGAGGCCGAGGTCAGCCGGGCCGACCGCATGGTGATCGTGCACACCTCGGGCTCGACCCGCGCACCCAAGGGGGTCATCCACACCCACGGCGCCCTGATCCGTCACCTCGACAACCTCAACCAGCTGCGGCGCTACACGCCCGACGAGGTGCTGTTCTCCAACTCGCCGTTCTTCTGGATCGGGGGTTTCGCCTATGCCCTACTGGGCACGCTGGTGGCCGGGGCCCAGCTGGTGTGCGCCAACGCGCCGACCGCCGCCGGCGTGCTCGACCTGGTGGAGCGGACCCGGCCCACCATGACCAACGGCTTCGCCCAGAGCGTCGCCCATCTGCCCGACGATCCCACCTTCGCCACCCGCGACCTGTCCTCGATCCGGCGCGGCAACCTCTGGCCGATCATGCCGCCAGACGTGTCTCCCGCCGATCCCGAGCTCCGCCACTCGATGCTGGGCATGACCGAGACCGGCAGCGTGTGCCTCGTCTCCGAAGACGAGGGTGACCAGCCCGAGCACCGGCGCGGCTCGTTCGGTCACCCGGCTCCGGGCCTGGAGGCCCGGGTGGTCGACCCGGAGGCGGGGACGTCGGCCGAGATCGGGGCGGCGGGCGAGCTGTGGCTGCGGGGCCCGTTCGTGATGGAGGGCTACTACGGGCGCGAGCGGTCCGACGCGTTCACCGCCGACGGCTGGTACCGCACCGGCGACCTGGTGTCGGTCGATCGGGACGGGCTCTTCTACTTCAAGGGCCGCCATCGCGACCTGATCAAGACCGGCGGCGCCAACGTGTCGGCCCCTGAGGTCGAGGCGGCCATCATGGCCGTGGCCGGCCTGCGGTCCTACGTGCTCGGCGTGGACGACGACGAACGAGGGCAGGTGGTGGCCGCCGCCGTGGTGATCCCCGAGGACCGCCAGTTCGGGGACCACGACCTCGACGGCCTCCGCCGCGACCTGGCCACCCGGCTCTCGGTCTACAAGGTGCCGAGGATCCTGCGGCCCATGCGCGAGTCGGAGGTGCCCATGCTGTCGAGCGGCAAGCTGGACCGCCGAGCCCTCCAGGCGGTGCTCCGCCATGGATGAGGCCGTGATGACCGTGCCGGGCCTGTTGGCGCGCCACGTGGCCGATCGGGGTACGCGGGCGGCCATCGTCAGCGACGACCAGGTGGTCACCTACGCCGATCTCGACCGCCGCAGCCTCGAGCTGGCACGACGTCTGGTGGCCGCCGGCGTGAACACGGGCACCCGGGTCGGGCTGCAGATGGCCAACGGGGTGGACTGGGTGATCACCGCGTACGGCGCCATGCGCATCGGTGCGGTGCTGGTCCCGCTGAGCACGCTGCTGCGACCCCCCGAACTGGAGGCCCAGCTGCGAACCGCGGGGGTTTCGACGCTGATCGTCACGCCCACCCACCGTGGGCGAGATCACCTGGCGGAGCTCGACGGGCACCTCCCGGGCATCGCCGAGGTGGGCCGGACCCGGGCAGGTCATGCGGCGTTGGCCAACCTGCGGTCGGTGTGGCGCGCCGACGCCCTGCCCACCGCGCTCGCCCCCGAGGCCGTGGTCGTGGCCCTGGCCGCCGCGGTCCGCCCGGCCAACGATCTGGCCGTCATGTTCACCTCGGGCAGCCGCAGCCAGCCCAAGGGGGTGATCCACACCCACGGCGGTGCCCTGCGCGCCACCGCCTCGGGTCTCGACGCAAGGTGCATCGGTCCCGACGACCGGCTCTACATCCCGATGCCGTTCTTCTGGATGGGGGGCTTCGGCAGCGGTCTGCTGTCCACGTTGGTGGCCGGCGCCACGCTGCTCACCGAGACCGACCCCACGCCGGTCGCCACGCTGGCCTTCCTCGAGCGGGAGCGGGCCACCCTGTTCCGGGGCTGGCCCGACCAGGCCGCCCGGCTGGCCGCCGACCCGGCCTTCGCCGGCGCCGACCTGTCCAGCCTGCGCCCGGGGAGCCTCGACGCGGTGCTCCCGCCGGCCCACCGCGGCGCCCCCGGGTCCCGGGCCAACCTGTTCGGCATGACCGAGTCGTTCGGCCCCTACTGCGGGTATCGCCTCGACACCGACCTGCCACCGGCGGCGCGGCGGCAGCTGCGGGCGAAGCTTCGCCGGTATGGAGGTGCGCATCACCGATCCGGCGACCCGCGTGGTGCTGGCCCCGGGAGCATCCGAGCAGGGCATGATCGAGCTCCGCGGTCCGAACGTGATGCGCGGGCTGTGCGGTCGGGGCCGCGACGAGGTCTTCACCCCCGACGGCTGGTACCGGACTGGCGACCTGGGGCGCCTCGACGCCGAGGGCTTCCTGTTCTCGGAGGGTCGGGTGGACGACATGTTCAAGGTGAGCGGGGCCACCGTCTACCCATCGGAGGTGGAATCGGCGCTGCGGGCCATCACCTTCGTGCGCCAGGCCTACGTGACCGACGTGACCGATGCGGCGGGGGTGGTCCGGGTCGGGGCGTTGGTGGTGGTGGCAGACGGCCATGGCGCGGCCGAGGTGGCGGCCGAGGCCCGCCCGCGCCTCAGCTCGTTCAAGGTGCCGCGGCGCTGGGTCATCGCCACATCGGTGGCGGCGGTGCCGACGATGGCCACCGGCAAGGTCGACAAGGCCCAGCTCCAGGCACTGATCGAGGTCGACGGCGAGGAGGTGGCACGGGGATGAGCCAACAGCCCGACCGCCAGGGCGGCCAGCAATTCGAGCCGTGGGAGCTGATGGCCCGCGAATCGGTGCGCGACACGTTGGCCAGTTACCACTTCGCCGGCGACCGGGGTCGCTTGGACGACCTGGCCGCCTGCTTCCACCCCGACGGCACCCTGGACGTGGTGGGGGCCGAGCCGTTGGTCGGACGAGAGGCCATCCGCGACGGCCTGGCCCAGCTGCTGACAGCCCGCCGTCGCTCGGCTGCACCAGATGATCCGGCCGGTTCGGCCGTACCCGACACCCCCGCTCCCCCCGGCTACATCCGTCATCACCTGGCCACGCCCCACTTCCGGCTGGTGACGCCGTCGGAGATCCACACGTCGAGCTACTTCGCGGTGATGACCGCCATCGGGCTCGACCACTGGGGACGCTACGCCGACGTGCTGACGCCCGATCAACAGAGCGGGCGCTGGCTGATCCGTCGCCGCGTGGTGACCGTCGACGGGCATGCCCCGGGCTCGCACTTCGGCCGCTGACCGCCCACCACTGCGCTCGGTCAGGCAGTGCGGCCGGGGTTGGCCGCCAGGTGGTCGAAGCGACCGGCCGGGCGAATCGACCGGTACTCGGTCACCACCGGCGCCAGCTCGGTGGGGGTGGCACCGTGCATGATGACGCCGTCCACGCCCAGGTCGAACTGGCGCAGCACCCGGGCCGCGCAGGTCGCCGGCGAGCCGATCGCCGCCGGCTCCAACCACTCCGACGGCAGCAGGGTGGCGATGTGTTCGAGCTGGTCGGTGGTGGCCACGTTGTCGATGGCCCCGGCCATGGACGACACCACCTCGTCGGCCCGGAACCGGGCCAGCGGCTCGGGATCCCAGCCGTTGGTCGACACCAGCAGGTCGCCGTAGCCCTGGAGGTAGGTGGCCAGGCGACCCACCGTCTTCTTGAGCGTCAAGCCGTGGCCCAGGCCGTCGGGTACGGTGGCGTAGCAGGACCAGATGCGCACCGCCGCCGGGTCGCGCCCGGCCTGCTCGGCGGCCCGGCGGACGGTCTCGACGGCTCGGGTCACCGTCTGGTCGGTGAAGAACGTGTGCAGGACCATCATGTCCATCACTCGCCCGGCCAGAGCCAGGGAGTTGGGGCCGAAGGCCACCAGACCGATCGGGATGTCCTCGTCGAACTGGGCGTCGAGGTGCAGGATCGGGTAGTGCCCCGCCGGCCCGTCGTGGCCGAAGATGGCCTCGCCGTGCCACAGCCGGCGCATGATCCCCACGAAGTCCTCGATCTGGGCGGAGGTGATCTTGGACAGTCCGTAGGCCCCGAACATGGCATCGATGCCCCGACCCAGGCCCAGCGTGTAGCGGCCTCCGGTGAGTCGGTGCATGGTGGTGGCGTGCGAGCCCGTGATCAGCGGGTGGCGGGTGTTCTGGTTGGTGGCCGCAGTGGCGATGCCCAGTCGATGGGACACCGCCGCCACCGCCCCCGACAGGGTGGCCGCCTCCTTGATGTTGAACCGCTCCGAGATGAAGGCCGAGCCCAGCGCCTGGGCCTCGCCCGCCGCCACCTCGTCGATCAGCGGGGCCGGGGTGCTCGGGCCTCCGGCCAGCACATAGAAGCCGAGCTCGTTGAGCGCGGCGGGTTGGGGCTCGTCCACGGGATCCACGTCCTGATACTCCTCCGAGTCCGGCTCTGGGTCCTAGTCCGACGCCGGGAGCGGCTTGGCCGACTTGATCTCGATGGCCGCGCCGGCGAGCGACAGGGAACCGGCTCCGGCCCGGGCGCACAGCAGCTCGAGCCCGGCAACGTCGTCGGCGTAGCGCTTGCCCAGCTGCGTGCCCGCGGCCCACGCCGGATCGGGTTCGCCACCGTGGGCCTGGTCGGCGTCGGCCATGGCCGCGCCGCCGCAGCGCAGATCGAGGTCTCCGCCGGGGGCCCGCACCACGATCACCTGGGTCCGGCACACGGTGCTGGACAGCTTCTGCCCCGACTTCAGCTCCACGAGCGGAGTCCTCCGATCAATCGCAACGCGCTCACTCGGCCACCATCGATTCCAGGATGCCCATCACGTCGGGGTAGCGCTTGGTGTGGGCGCCACCGTCGATCAGGTACTGGGACCCGGAGATGAAACCTGCCTCGTCCGAAGCCAGGAACGCCACCAGGTTGGCCACCTCGTCGGGCTGGGCGTGTCGGCCCAGCGGCGTGTTCTCCTCGTAGTCCTCCACCAGAGCGGGCATGAGCCACATGGGATCGGTCAGGTTGGTGCGGACCAAGCCGGGCGCCACCGCGTTGACCCGGATCCCGGCCGGTCCCAACTCGAGCGCCGCCACCTCCACCAGCATGGCCGCGCCCGCCTTGGCCGAGCAGTAGGCGGCCATGGACGGGCCGGGCTGCACCGCGTTGAGGCTGGTGGTCACCACGATCGAACCGCCCGCGCCCATGCGGGGGGCGGCGTGCTTGATGGTCAGGAAGGGACCGGTCAGGCACACGTCGAGCACGTCGGTCCAGTCGCGAAACGACAGGTCGACGATCCGCGCCGTCGAGCCGATGCCGGCGTTGGCGAAGGCGATGTCCAGCCGACCGTGGGTCTCGACCGCGGTGGCCACCAGGCGTTCCACGTCGGCCTCGACGGTCACGTCGCAGCCCACGGTGGTGGCAGGCTCGCCCAGCTCGGCACCCACCGCGTCGAGCGCGGTCTGATCGCGGTCGCCGATCACCACCCGCGCCCCGTCGGCGATGAAGCGCCGGGCCACGGCCAGGCCGATGCCCGAGGCGCCCCCGGTGATCAGGGCCACCTTCCCGGCCAACCGGTCGGGCTGGCCGCCCCGCCCGAGGGTCTCCTCGCTCACCTCCTGGCCTCCGACTCTGGTTGCATGGTTCCCTCTCGGCGAAAGTGTGACTCTCACCATATGTGTGTGAGACTGTTCAAAGCCAGCCGTTCCGATGAACGGCCGCGGCGGCAGACAACTCCGCAGACAGCGAGAAGGGGGAGGGCTCGTGGCCCGTGCCATCGATTGCCTGGTCAACGTCGATCTGGGTGATCAACCGCAGCCCGAGTGGATGATCCGGGTGAAGGAGGACTACTTCAAGGGCGGCGAGTCCTTTCTGTCCAGCCCGGAGCTGCCGGCCCTGCTCGACGACATGGATGCCAATGGGGTCGAGCGGGCCATCCTGCTCACCCAGGTCAAGGCCACCGACGACCGGGCCCAGCGCTTCGTGTCGGCTCGCCCCGACCGCTTCGCCCTGGGCGTGGGCGGCTTCAACCTGCTCAAGCCCATGAAGACCGTCCGGGCGCTCGAGTCGTTCGTGGCCGACAACCCGGTGGCCTATGCCGTGGTCGGTCCCAGCTTCTGGGGCGACGGCATGTACCCGCCCAGCGACGCCGTGTACTACCCGCTCTACACGAAGTGCTGCGAGCTCGACCTCCCGCTCTGCCTCAACACCGGCATCCCCGGCCCACCCATCCCGGGCGAGGCCCAGAACCCGATCCACCTCGATCGCGTGTGCGTGCGGTTCCCGGAGCTGAAGCTGTGCATGATCCACGGCGCCGACCCCTGGTGGGACACGGCCATCCGGCTCATGCTCAAGTACAAGAACCTGCGGCTGATGACCTCGGCGTGGTCGCCCAAGCGCCTTCCCGAGTCCCTGTTGCACTACCTGGCCACCCGGGGCACCGACCGCATCCTGTTCGCGTCCGACTACCCGGTGCTGTCCTTCGAGCGCTCGCTGGGCGAGGCCGCCAACCTGGACCTGACCGACGAGGTGCGCGACGGCTGGCTCTACCGCAACGCCGCCGACTTCTTCATGGCCCGCCTGACCGAGACCACCTCCACCGCCGAGACCAGTTAGCCCCCTAGGAGCAACCCCCACATGGACTCCCAGCTCGACCTCCATCTCGACTTCCAACCGATCGATGCGGACAACCACTACTACGAGCCGCTCGATGCCTTCACCCGCCACCTCGACCCCAAGTTCGCCAATCGTGGGGTCAAGCCCGTGCAGGACGGCAAGAAGGTGCAGCTGCTCATGGGCGGCAAGGTGAACCGCTTCATCCCCAATCCCACCTTCGATCCCATCATCGTGCCCGGCTGCCTCGACCCGCTGTTCCGCGGCCAGATCCCCGAGGGCGTGAACCCGGCCAGCCTGATGCAGGTCGAGCCGATGCGCCCCGAGTACCGCGATCGAGACGTACGGGTGCAGGTGGCCGAGCGCCAGGGCCTCGGGGCCGAGCTGCTGTTCCCCACGCTCGGCTGCGGCGTCGAGGAGGGTCTGCGCCACGACATCGGGGCCACCATGGCCAGCGTGGCCGCCTTCAACCGCTGGCTGGAGGAGGACTGGGGCTTCGACTACCAGCACCGCCTCATCGCGGTGCCCATGCTCTCGCTGGCCGACGTGGACGGCGCCTGCGCCGAGCTCGACTCCCTGATCGAGCGCGGGGCCCGGATGGTGCACGTCCGGCCTGCGCCCGTGCCCGGTCCCAACGGCACCGGACGCTCCCTCGGGCACAAGTCGTTCGACCCGGTGTGGTCCCGGCTGGCCGAGGCCTCGATCCCGGTGGCCTTCCACCTGGGCGACAGCGGCTACAACGGCTCCATCGCCGCGGCCTGGGGCGGGGCCGCGTCGTTCGAGGGCTTCGGCAACGTGGACGTGCTCAGCCGCATCCTGGTGTCGGATCGCGCCATCCACGACACCATCGCCGCGCTCATCACCCACGGCGTGTTCACCCGCCATCCCGCCCTGCGGGTGGCCAGCATCGAGAACGGCTCGGACTGGATGGCCGTGATGATCAAACGGCTGCGCAAGCAGGCCAACCAGACACCGTGGATCTATCCCGACGACCCGCTCGACACCGTCCGCCAACACGTGTGGGCCACCCCGTACTGCGAGGAGGACCTGCGGGCGCTGGCCGACCTCATCGGCGTGGAGCGGATCCTGTTCGGCTCCGACTGGCCCCACGGCGAGGGGCTGGCCAACCCGCTCGACTTCGGCAAGGAGCTGGGGGACTTCGACGAGGGCGAGATCCGCCGGATCATGCGCGACAACTGCCTCGAGCTGCTCGGGGCGGACGCCTAGATGGCCGAGCCAACGTCCAACCCTCCGGCGGGCCCCCACGCGGAACTGGTCGACGAGGTGCGCCAGTGGCTCGACGAGCATTGGGACCCGAACCTCGAGGCCGACGAGTGGTGGAGCATCGTGGCCAAGGCGGGTTGGACCGCACCCCACTTCAAGCCGGAGGAGGGCGGACGAGGCCTGTCGCGACGCGCCGGGGCCGTCGTCCGATCCACCTTCGCCGCCGCCGGCGCGCTGCGCCCGCCCGGGGGGTTGGGTCTGCTCATGGCCGCCCCGACCATCCTGACCCATGGCACCCCCGACCAGATCGACCGCCTGGTCCCCCCGATCCTGGACGGCCGGGTGGGCTGGTGCCAGCTGTTCAGCGAGCCCGGCGCCGGGTCGGACCTGGCCGGTCTCACCACCCGAGCCGTGCGCGACGGCGACCGCTGGATCATCAACGGACAGAAGGTCTGGAGCAGCATGGCCCGCGAAGCCGACTACGGCATGTTGCTGGCCCGCACCGACTTCGACGTGCCCAAGCACGCCGGCATCTCCTGGTTCGCCTTCCCGCTCGACCAGCCCGGCGTGACCATCCGGCCCCTGCGGGAGATGACCGGCGACGCGGTGTTCAACGAGATCTTCCTCGACGATGCCGAGTGCGCGGCCGCCGACCTGATCGGTGGCCAGGGCAACGGCTGGGCGGTCACCCAGACCACGCTCTACTTCGAGCGATCCGGCATCGGCGCCGGCGGCTCCCACGCCGGCTTCCCGGCCCCGGGGCCCAAAGGCGGCACGCTCGGTCGCCGGGCCGGGGACGCGGCGGGCGACGAGATGCCCGGCTCAGACCTCACCCTGTCGGTGAAGGATCTGGTCACCCTGGCTCAGCGAACGGGTCGCAACCACGACCCGGTGGTGCGTCAGAAGCTGGCCCAGCTCGTGGCCATCACCGACATCGGCGGGTGGAACGCCCGGCGAGGCAAGGCGGAGGCGGCGCAGGGTGGCGGCCAGGCCGTGGCCAACATCGGCAAGATCGCCCAGACCCGGATCATGAAGCTGTCGGGCGAGATCGCCCTGGACATCCTCGGCCCCGACGGCATGCTGGCCACCCCCGACGGTCCCGAATCGGGCCGCTACGAGCACGCCTTCGTGTTCTCGCCGGCCTCGTCGATCTACGGCGGCACCGACGAGATCCAACGCAACATCATCGGCGAGCGGGTCCTCGGCCTGCCCCGGGACGCCAACCCGGACAAGGAAGTCCCCTACGGCGAGGTCCTGCGCCGGATCGCACCCGACCGACCGTCCTCCAGATCGGACACCGACAATGGCCCTGCCCGCTGACACCGACCCCCCGCTGACCGACACGGGGGCAGAGATCACCCAGCTGGAGACGATGATCGTGGGCCGCGACCGTGGCCTGGTCACCGTCACCTTGAACCGGCCGAAGAGCAAGAACGCCATCAACCGACAGAGCTGGGACGAGCTCGACCAGGTGCTGCGCGAGGTGGCCGCCAACCACGACGACCGGGCGCTCATGCTGACCGGCGCGGGCGGCAACTTCTCCTCCGGTGCCGATCTGTCCGGCGCCGACCAGGCCACGGCCGAGCGCAAGAACGGCCCGCTGACCACGCCCGTGCCGATCGTGTCGGAGATGCGCGACGTGGGTGACATCATCCTGCGCCTGCACCGCCTGCCCAAGCCCACCCTGGCCAAGATCGACGGGGTGGCCGTCGGGGTCGGACTCGGACTGGCCCTGGGGTGCGATCTGGTCATCGCCTCGAACCAGGCCCGACTGATCGAGATCTTCCCCCGCCGGGGGCTGGCCCTGGACGGGGGCAACTCGTGGCTGCTCCCCCGGCTGGTGGGCTTGCAGAAGGCGAAGGAGCTGGCCTTCCTGGGCGAGGAGGTGTCGGGAACCGATGCCGCGGCCATCGGTCTGGTGAACCGGGCCGTGCCGGCCGACGAGCTCGACGCGGTGGCCGACGACTGGGCCCGGCGTCTGGCTCAGGGCCCGACCATCGCCCTGTCGCTGTCCAAGCGGATGCTGAACAACTCCTTCGACCTGTCGTTCGAACAAGCGCTGGAGGACGAGGCCCGGGCCCAGCACATCTCGTTCACCACCGACGACATGAGCGAGGCCATGACCGCCTACATCCAGCGACGTGAGCCGACGTTCCAAGGGCGATAGCTCGAACAGGTTGGCGCTAGCGCGAGCGCCACTCGATCCGCTTCTTGGTGCCGAACTCCTGCTGACCGGCGTACATGGCCTCGGGATCGATGCCGATCCGGGTGTAGAGCGAGGCCAGCGAGATGGCCTGGGACCGGGGCACCTCGTTGGCCATCCAGATGGCCCGCAGCGTGCCCTGCACCGGCAGCGGCGGGGCCGAGGCGATGGCTTCGGCCGCCCAACGCACCGTCCCGTCCAGCTCGTCGGCCTCCACCACCTGGGAGACCAGCCCGATCTCGTAGGCCCGCTGGGCGGTCATGCGCTCGTGGGCGCCGAGCAGCGACATGCGCAGCACCTCCTGCAGCGGCATCTTCTGGAGCATCTGGATGGGCTCGTAGGCGGCGGGCATCTGGAACGACACGTGCGGGTCGAAGAACGTGGCCCCCCGCTCGGCGATGATGAAGTCGCACTCACCGAGCAGGTAGAACGCGCCGCCACAGGCCATGCCCCGCACCGAGGCGATGACCGGCTTCCACAGCTCATTGGCCTTGGGTCCCAGACGGCGACCGGGATCGTCGAAGACCCACGGCGTGGAGTAGCCCAGGTGGCCGTCGGCGGCGGAGTTGTCGTTGAAGGTGGCGTCCCGATCGATGCCCACGCAGAAGGCCCGGTCCCCGGCGGCACCGAGCACGATGCAACGGACGTCGTCGTCGAGCTGGAGTGCCTGCCAGAGCGAGGCCAGCTCCTCCTCCATCTGGCGGTTGAAGGCGTTGAGCACCTCGGGACGGTTCAGGGTCACCCAGGCGACGCCCTCGTCCATGTCGCACAGGATCGTCTCGAATGTCGTCATCCGCTCAGCCTAGGCAGCGCGCCGGAACCCCTGTACCGGTCGCGTCAGCGACCTCTGTGGAGTCGCGGGCGTGACAGGTTCGTCCATGCGCTGGAGCTGCAGAGCCCGTACGGGGCTCAAGACGTCTTGGCGAAAGCCAGGATGTGGTACTCGACCAGCCCCTGGCGGGCCAGGAGCTCCAGCTCGTCGGTGGCCCGGCCCCCGTCCACCATCCCCGCCTCCAGGTACAGGCGGCGCATGGCCGCGTAGGTGGGCAGCGTGCGAGCGGTGATGTCGTCGTCCACCAGCACCTCCAGTCCGGCGGCGCGGGCCACCCGGCCGTAGCCCTCCGGACTCAACGGGGCGGCGTTGTGCCCGTAGAAGTCGGACGGGGACCCGTCGTCACCCTCGTCATCTGCCACGCCGGCGATGGCGGCCAGGCCGCCCCGACCCCGGATGAAGTCCGACATGGCCAGGACACCACCCGGACGCAGCACCCGGCCGGCCTCCCGGAAGAACTGTTTGCGGCTGGGGAAGTGGAAGGCGCACTCGACTGCGGACAGAAAGTCGAAGGACGCATCGGCGAAGGGGAGACGGCAGGCGTCGCCGGCCACGAAGTCGACCGTGTTCCCCCCTCGGGGAACCACCAGGGCGCGGGCTCGCACCAGTTGGCGTCGGTCGATGTTCAACCCGACCAGCTCGCACTGGTCGAGTCGCTCGTCGAGGTGGTCGATGGTGCCGCCGAACCCGCATCCGACATCCAGGATGCGGGTGCCGTCGACCACGCCGGCGGCATCCACGATGCGACGGGTCATGCCCTCGGCCGCCTGTACGTAGCCCTCCAGCGAGGCGTCGGCCGTCTCGGGTCGGTCGAAGCACCCCCAGTGCACGTGGCGACGGAAGGCCACGGCCAGGGCCGAGTCAGGCTGGCGGTCCACCAGATCCAGGATCTGGTCGAAGTAGGGCAGGCGGACCTGAACCGGCATGGTCAGTCGCGCCGGGCCAGCACGCGGTACGTGTTGGAACCGCCGGGCACTCGGCTGATCACCGGAGCAATGAGCCGATCCACCAGCAGGGCCATGACCATGAACGGCGCCATGACGGTGAAGATGGCGCTGCGCCGCAGTCGCGCCGCCATCGACGGTGCGCCACGCCACGGACGCGGCGGCGGTCCCGCCATCCGGCTGGTGGCCAGCAGCAGGGCGAAGGCCAGATCCACGGGTTGGTGGGGTGACATCCGCTGCTGTTCCACCACGGTGAAGCCGTGGTCGGCCAGCAGCTCGGCCAGGTTGTCCACCGACACGAAGTGCTGGTGCTGGGGCTGGAACCAGGGCCCCCACATCCAACCCAGGGCCCGCCCCCACCGGCACTCGGGATCGGGCACCTCGATCAGCAGGTGTCCGCCGGATTCGAGCACGATGGCGGCTGCGGCCAGCTCGTCGGCCGGATCGCGGGTGTGCTCGAGGTAGTGGTGCATGCTGACCACGTCGTAGGCGCCGCGCAGCTCGTCGGCCAGCTCGGTGAACAGGCCGCGGTACCCCCGCTCCACCCACTGGCGGCGCTCCGCCTCGTCGATCCCGTCGGAGAGGTCGAGGCCGTCGAAGCGGGTGTCGGGCAACACGTCGGAGGCGATCAGGCAGAAGTGCCCGTGTCCGGCGCCCACGTCCAGCCAACGCTTGGGTTGGCTGTGGGTGGCCACCAGGTCGACCCGCCCCAGGTAGGAGGCGTCGTCGGAGCTGAACACGAAGTCGAGCTGCTCCTCGCCCAACCCGTCGTAGAAGTCGCGGTAGTAGAAGTCGAGCCCGGCCAGCGAGAGTCGGGGGTTCTGGAACACGTGACCGCACTCCTCGCACCCCTCGAGCACGAACTCACCGGGCTTGTACTGCAACAGGTCGGCCGACCGCACCCGCACCGACAGGGCCGACCCCTGGCACAGCGGGCAACGGTCGCGACGGGGTTCGAAGAAGGGTTCGATGCCGTCGGCCAAAAGGGCCTCGTACTCGAGGACGCGGGCCTCGTCGGACTCGGGAGCAGACGCGCCGGTCGGCTGGGGCGCATCTCCGGTCAGGGTGCGCAGGGTGCGCGCCAGTTCCTGGAGGGGCCGGGTGGCCGCGTACGTGGGGGTGAGGTCGTCGGGGCGCAGGGCCGTGCCCCGTAGAGCGACGTAGGGCTGGAGGCAGTAGGCCAGCGCCGCGGCCAGCGACCAGCCGGGTGCCAGCACCAGGCCGGCGGCCAGGAGCAGGTCGTGGGTGAGGGGGACGGCGACCACGGCCGGCGCCGCCTTGGAGTAGAGCGCGTTGAGGTAGCCCCGCCGACGGCGCAGGTCCTCGGGCGCGGCGCACAGGTCGTCGAGCACGGCCAGGTCGATGGACTTGGTGGCATACCGCTTGAGCTGGGCGGTGAGCTCCAGATAGGCGACCGGGTCGGGCTCGTCGACCACGTCCTCGAGGCCGGCTCGACGCAGGACCTCGCGGTGCACCAGCGTGGCCTGCCCCGGACCGCGCCCGGTGGTGAGCCGGTTCGAGGCGTAGGTGTCCGGGTCGACCAGGCGGACCAGGTCGAGGATCTGCTCGACGCCGAGGTTGCCCGGCACCAGGTCGACCACGTCCAACCCGTGGGCCGAGGCGAAGGCGCTGGCCCGCCGCCGGGCCGCCTGGTCGAGGCGCACCCCCGGAGCGGTGATGAACACGTGGTCGGGATCGACATGGCCGACGCCGTCGGCCCCGCGGTCGCCGTCGATCGCCCGCGGTTCGGGGCCGAGCCCAGCCGCCGGCACGCGACGCAGCGACTCGACCCGACCGCGCAGGCGCAACCCGTTGAGGACGGTGGTCACCGTCATGGCCACCCACAGCCAGCCCAGGCGGCGACGGGGCCGCAAACCCGCAACGAGCCATCGGGACATCGGGCGGATCAGTCGATCGGTCATGCGGGCTCCTTCACACTCAGCAGACGGCCGATGGCCGCGGCCGCGGCCGGGGCACCCCCGGCCTGTCGGAACGACTCGCCGACCACAGTGGCGGCCTGGCGGTAGGCGGGATCGTCCAGCACCCGTTCGACGGCCTGGCGCAGCTCGCCGGGGCCGACGCGACCGAACCGGACCCGAACACCGGCACCGGCGCGCACCACCTGATCGGACACGATGGGCTGGTCGTCACGGATCGGGGCCAGCACCAGTGGGAGGCCGTGGGCCAGGCTCTCGCACACCGTGTTGTGCCCGCCGTGGCTGACCACCGCGTCGAGATGGTCGAGCAGCGCCACCTGGGGCACCCTGGCCCGCACCAGCACGTTGGTGACGCCCGCAGGGAGCGCCACCAGGTCGGGCGGCGCCACCAGGACGGCCTGCAGGTCGGTGGGAGCCAACGCCTCGACCGCCGCGGCCATGAACCGGGCCCCCGCCTGGGCGTTGACCGTCCCCAGCGAGACCAGCACGTGGCGCCGGGTCGGATCCAGCCACTCCCACGGGAACGGGGTCGGATCCGGTCGATCGGCGAAGCTGGGTCCCACGAACTCGACGGAGGCGACCGACGGTGGCCGCGGGCCGACCAGGGCGGCCGAGGTGAAGGCGATGACCAACTGGTCCGAGAAGCGCAGATCGCCGACGCCGGCCACGGCCGGATCGACTCCGAGACGGATCTGGAGAGCGACCAGCTGGGCCCGCACCCAAGCGTCCACCTTGGGCAGGTCGGCCAACGGATCGGTGAGCTCGGCCGAGGTGGTGGCCGAGGTGACCCAGGGGATGCCCCGCAGGCGGGCGACCACCGCGCCGGCCACAGCCTGCTGATCGACCACCATCAGGTCGGGCTCGAGGTCGGCCACCAGTGCGGCCAGCTCGGCGGCGGTGGCCGAGGCATAAGGGATGATGAAGTCCTCCCACAGGAACTTCAGCGCGGCGGGCCCACGCAACCCGGTCGATCGGTCCGCCAGGTCGTCGAAGGCCTGCTGGTCAAGGGTGCCGACCAGCGGCGCGAACGTGGCCCCCGGGGCCAACAGGACGTCGACCACCCCGGGCAGTCCCGTCCAGATGACGTCGTGGCCCTGCGCCGCCAGCTGCGCGCCCAGGCCCACGGTGGGGTTGACGTGACCGGTGAGCGGCGGCACCACCACCAGGACGCGGCTCATGACCCGACCGGCGACGACTGCTGGGCCAACTCGACGACATCGGCCTGACGGCCCAACTCGACGACATCGGCCTGACGGCCTAACCAGGCGTGGAGGTGGCGCTCGACCTCGTGGGGGTTCTCCATCAACAGGGCGTGCGAGCAGCCGTCCACCACCACCAGCTCAGAGCCCGGGATCGAGTCCTCCAGCACGAAGGCCCGGTCGAGGATGTCGGAGTTCTCGCCGTAGAGCAGCAGGGTCGGGCAGGACACGGCGGTCAGGTCCTCGGGGGTCGTGGGCCGCGACACCCGCAGATCGGTCCCCATCGACGAGACGGTGACCAGTTCCTCGCAGGTGCGCACCATCCGGCGCAGCGACCGGGGTGCCTCGCCGTCCAGGTAGTCGCGGATACCGGGACCGTCGAACCCGGCCACCAGGTCGGACAGATCGTCCACGATCTCGTCCCCCCAACCCTCGAAGGCCGGGTGGGCCTCGATCAGCACCATGCCGGCGATGCGTTCGGGGCGGCTGAGGGCGGCAGCCAGGGCGATGGTGCCCCCGTAGCTGTTGGCCACCAGATGCACCGGCTCGGGTATGCCGAGCCCGTCGAGGATGGCGAACAGGTCATCCACGCCGTCCTCGATGCGGTAGCCGTCGAGCGGGCGTTCGCTGCGTCCGTGGCCCCGCAGGTCGTAGAGCACGGTGTCGGTGGAGGCCGCCACGCCGGGCGCCAGCGTGTAGTAGAAGCTCGACAGGTTGTCCATGATGAGGCCGTGCAGGAACACGACCGGCCGTCGACCCCCCGAGACGCGGCCGGACGCACCGGCGGCGGCGTGGCCAGGCCCGAGCCGCACCACGTTGAAGCGGATGCCGTTGGCGGTCAGCTCAGCCATCGTCGCTCCCATGGCTGTCGGCGATCGGCTCGTCCGAGGCCAGCGAGACCACGATGTAGTCGGTCAGACCGCCCACGGTCATGGTGATGATGTCGTCGACCTCCAGGGTGGCGATCCAGGCGGCGAAGTCGACCCGCTCGCCGTAGTGGTCCTGGAGCGCCTCGCCCAGGGCGACGAACTCGATGCTCTCGATCTCGAGCTCCTCGTAGAAGGACGTGTCGAGGTCGATCTCGGTGTCGGTGACGTAGTCCTCGCCGATCACCTCGATGATCATCCGGCGCAGATCGGTGAGGACCGCGTCGTGGCTCGGGGCTGCACCGCGGGCGCGACCACCTGCTCAACCGGCTGTGGTCCAGGCAACGGCGTACTCCTTCTGTATCGCCAGGGCAGGCCCTGGGCGTTCTCCGGCCAGGACAGGCCCTGTGCCGGCGATGGTGTCGGTGCGAACGGTCGACCCTGCGGTGGCGATGGCCTCGAGCTGGCCGGCCAGGCGGGCGCCCACCTCGGTGGCGTCGCCGTCGACGCACTCGACCCGGATGGCGGCGCAGTCGATCCTGGCCACGCCGATCCACGGGGCTACGCCCACGGCCACCCGCCAGCCTTGCGCCGGCCCGCTGCGCACGACGACGCAGTCCCCCTCGAGATCGGACCCGACCGGCCCGTCGGCCTGAGACCCAACCCGCTCGTCGGCCTGAGACGCCAGCGGCACCTCGATGGGGAACAGCGCACCGTTCCCGCCGGACCAGAGGGCGTGGCGCACGGCGTCCTTGGCCGCGATGCGCCCGAGCAGCCACAGGCGTTGGGCCTGCGGGTTGAGGGCCTGGTACTCGGCGCGCTCGGTGGCATCGAGGTAGCGGCGGGCCATGAGCTCGCGCGAGGCCGAGTCACGCCAGCGCTCCTCCACCGCCATGTACCCGGCCTCGACCGGCGTGGCCAGCAGGTGGTGCTCGGGCTGGCGCAGCATCAACCACAGGTCGGCATCGCTGTCGAAGCGGCGGTCCACCCAGCCGGTGATGCGCACCGCCACGCCGTCGTCGCCGACCAGCTCCAGGTCGGCCCGCACGGTGCGGGCGTCCAGGTCGACGATGCGCACCGTGGTCTCGACCGTGGCGCCGGGCGGGAGCGGCGGGCCGAAGAACTCGATGCGCTCGATCGACTGGGGCAGGGCCAGGAAGTCGGCGTCGGCGGTGGCCATCACCCACCACCCGTAGAGCTGGCCGGCGTTGTCCAGGAACGCTCCGGGCGTGGGGAGCACCTCGATCTGGCCGTCCACCCCGTCGTCGCCCAGGGCGTGGATGGCCCGCACCCCTTGGAAGGTGGGACCGTGGAACATCCAGTGATCGGCGTACAGGGGGCCGGGCGCCACCGGCGACGGGCGCGGATGGCACAGGGCCGCGGCGATGGGCTGTGGTCGCGGCGGCGGCCCGTCGGACAGATGCACGGTGGCCCGCACGTACCCCTCGATGCCGGCCTCCACGGTGTGACGACCGACCTGGTCGGAGGAGGCGCGGCGGCGGGCCTTGAGCACCACCGGGGTGGGCGGTGCGGCGGTCAGCCAGCGTGAGGCTCGGATGTTGTCGATCCGGGTGACCACCTGGTCGGGGTTGAGCCGCCGGGCCACCTGCCCCAGCAGCTCGACCATGGTGGTCATGGGCAGCACGGGGAAGCGGTCGGCCGGATCGTCCCAGCCGTCGGGCTGGCGGTAGAAGCAGTGGTCCACCAACCAGGGGAACGTCTCGATGCTGACCTCGAGGGTCTCCCGCCACTCGTCCACCTCGCCGGCCGACTCGACCGGCGCGGCGGCCTCGGGCGGTCGGGCCGAGCCGCTCGAGGCGCGAGCGCCGTCCGACCCCCGGCGCGCCGAGATCCCCCACCGCGCTGGGCCAGGGCAGCGGTGACCTCCTGGCCGGCGGTGAGGGTCTCTGCCACCAGGGCGTCGAACTCAGCCTGAAGGGCCGTGTGGGCACGCGGCTGGGGTTGGGCCTGGCCGGATCGCGTCCTCCGCCTGGTCGGGGACCCAGGCCGGACGAGGTCCCAGCGACGCCGTGCCCGGTAGCCGCACCAACGGGGTGCCGAGCGACAGCCGGATGGTCGGACCGACCGGGCGCCCGGCCGACGCGGACGACGCGGCCGCCGGGGCCTGGCTCCGCGGGACGGCAAGACGGTCCAGCGCCACGTCCACCCCCTCCACCCACAGGGCGGCACCGACGCGACCCACCTGCTCCAGGCCCGACGAGGTGGCCGACGCGGCCGAGATGGTCAGTTGGTCGCGCCCCTTGAGCGTGTCGTCGGCGAAGGCGGTCAGGCTGCCCACCCCGAGCTGCACGAACGCCCGGACCCCGGCGTCGTGCAGCCGCTCGGTGAGCTCTCGGAACCGCACCGGCTGGACCAGATGGTCGAGGGCGACCTGGCGCACGGCATCTGGGTCGGTCGGGTAGCGCTCGCAGGTGGTGGCCGACCACATGGGGATGCGGGCCGCCTGGAGTGGCATGCGGGCCCAGTGGTGGCGCACCAGGTCGAGATAGGGGGCGAAGTGCGGAGAGTGGAACCCCGACCGGAAGGGCAGCGGCCGGGCGATGACCTTGCGGACGGCGAAGCGGGCGACCACCTCGTCCATGGCCGACTCGGGACCGCACACCACCGACTGGTGCGGGCAGTTGTCGTGGGAGACCGACACGCCTTCCATGTCCGCGATGACGGCCTCGGCCACCTCGGCGCCGCAGCCCAGGGCCACGAAGACCACCCCGGGTGTCTCCAGCGCTCCCGGCTCGAGGTCGTCGAGGAAGGCGTCGGCCTGGCTGGCCGGGATGAGCTCGGCGGTGAACACCCCCGTCCACTCGCCCAGGCTGTGGCCGGCCACGTCGTCGGACACGATGCCCAACTCCCCGAGGGCGGCGTGCAGCAACCGGCCGGCCCCGAAGATCTCCCGACCCTGGCGCTCGAGGTCGGTTGCCCCCTCGGGCATGGGCGCCATCGGGGTCCCCAGCCACTCGGCCACATCGGCCAGGTCGGCTTCGAAGGAGGGTTCGACGCCCGGATAGAGGAACGCCACCCGGCCGCCGGCGGCGACCAGGCCGTGGGGCTCGAACCAGACGTCGTTGCGCCCGCGCCAGGGACGGCCCTTCTCCAGCACCCGGGCGGCCAGCTCGAGTCGCTTGGGCGTGGGACCGACGATGGCCAGACGGGCCGGGCCGGCGTCGGGTGGGACGAGCGGGCGGGGCTGGTCCATCCGCGCCGACACCACCCGCAGCTGGTCGGCCAGATCGTCGGCGTCACGACCACCCAGCAGCAGGACATCGAAGTGGAACCCGGGGCCGGTGTCGGCGCCGGGGTCGGTCTGCTGCCGCGCCCCGCCCGGGGCCGGCCGTCGGGCGGGCCGCCACGTGGTGGGCCGCGTCGCGGTGCTCCTCGACCACCACGTGGGCGTTGATGCCGCCGAACCCGAAGGCGTTCACGCCGGCGCGACGGGGTCCGTCGGCCGAGGTCCACGGCTCGGCCCGGTCGAGCAGGCAGAAGCCGGTATCGGCCAGGTCCGGATGGGGATCGTCGCCGTGCAGGGTCGGCGGAAGCACCCCGTGGTGCACGGCCAGCACCGCCTTGATCAGGCCGGCGGCTCCGGCCGCGGGCATGGCGTGGCCGATGTTCGACTTCACCGAACCCAGCACCCGGCGGGGCCCGTGGCCCGACCCGAGGCCACGGTAGATGTGGCGCAGCGTGGCCAGTTCGGTCTCGTCGCCGGCGCGGGTGGCGGTGCCGTGACCTTCCACCAGCCCGACGGTGGTGGGATCGATCCCGGCCTGGGCATAGGCCCGCTCGAGCGCCAGTACCTGGCCGCTCGCCCCCGGGCTCATGAGGCTGGCGCCCCGGCCGTCGCTGGCCACCCCGGTACCGGCGATCACGGCGTACACCCGGTGGCCGAGGCGAGTGGCGTCGGCCAGGCGCTCGAGCACCAGGACCCCGGTTCCCTCGGCGATGAGGATGCCGTCGGCGTGACGGCTGAAGGGGCGGATCTGGCCCGAGGTGCTGAGCGCTCCCAGTTGCGAGAAGACCGACCACAAGGTGATGTCGTGGCAGTGGTGGACGCCCCCGGCCAGGACCACGTCGCACCGGCCCGAGCCCAGCTCGGCCAGAGCCGCGTCGACGGCGATCAGCGAGCTGGCGCAGGCGGCATCGACCGTGTAGGCCGGGCCGCCCAGGTCGAGCCGGTTGGCGATGCGCGAGGCGGCCAGGTTGGGCACCAGCCCGATGGCCGACTCCGGACGTCGCTCCCCCAGTTGGTCGGCGAACTGGTCGCGGACCGCCACCAGCCGGCCGTCGCCCACGTCGGGCAGCAGCTGTCGCAGGGTCTCGAGCAGCTGGTTGGCGGTGCGCACACGCTGGTCGAGACGCACCAGACCCGGAGTCAGGTAGCCGCCTCGGCCCAGGATCACCCCCACCCGGTCCCGGGCCACCCCCTCGAGCCCGCCGGCGTCGTCGAGGGCGGCGGCCGCCGTCTTGAGAGCCAGCAGCTGATCCGGCTCGGCATCGGCGGCGGCGACCGGCATGATGCCGAACCGTCCCGGCTCGAAGGTGAGGGCGGCCTCCGGGACGAACCCACCCCGAGGGGTGGTCAGGTGGTCGGACTCGGCCAGGTCGGCCAGCAGGCAGGGATCCAGCCGGTCCGCGGGCGCGTCGGTGATGGCGTCGCGGCCGGCCACGATGCCGGTCCAGAACGCATCCACGTCGGCCGCCCCGGGGTACACGCATCCCAGGCCGACGACGGCGACGGGATCGGCGTCGATCATCGCACCCTCGTGAGCTGGGAGAAGTGGCGCCGGAGCTCGGGCGCCAGCCCCTCGGGCAGAGGCCCGCGGTCCTGAGCGGCGAACGGGGACCCGTCGGCGTCGTAGGCCCCGCTCATGCGGGCCAGCCCGCGCAGGGCGTGGAACGCCTGCCAGAACCGCACGCGCTCGGGATCCACCGCTCGACACGACTGGTAGCCCAGCTTGTACGTGTTGAGCAGGGTGTTGCGGATCATCTTGATGGCGGTTCGTTCGGAGCGGTTGGGTGCGAAGCAGTGCGCCGACCAGAAGGCCACCAGGGTGAAGGCCACATCGAACTCCGGCTCGGCCAGGACGGCTCCGCACCAGTTGTCCACTGTGAGCCCGTTGCCCGGACCGCCGTGTTCGGCCCAGGCGGCCGGGGGCGGACCCGACACGCACAGCGGCTGGTAGCCCCCGTGGCACAGGACCACGTCGGCCGGCGTCGGGACCCGCGAGACCAGCCATTCGTGCTCGCCCGGGAACCGGCCGGCGTCGATGCGGGCCAGCTCGTCGGTGGCCACCACGGTGGGGAGGGCATCGCGGATCTCGGCCTCATCGATGGGCAGACCGTGGATGGCCGCGTGGTGGCGGGCGAACCCGGTGAGGATCTCTCCCGCCTGGTGCAGGTTGAAGCCGATCAGCTCGGGCAGC
The DNA here is from genome assembly GCA_963740985.1 of uncultured Microthrixaceae bacterium. Lineage (GTDB taxonomy): Bacteria > Actinomycetota > Acidimicrobiia > Acidimicrobiales > Acidimicrobilacustridaceae > UBA4742. Next base: position 3,298,605 of record CAVUGJ010000002.1, on the reverse strand, counting down.
GCCACCTCGGCCCGGGGCTCGCTGACCAGGGCCCAGAGCGGGGCCGCGGCGTCGTCGGGCTCGAGGGCCACGGTGGCGCGCACGACGGGCGCGCCCAGCCCGTGGCGGGCGTTCAGACCCATGGCCGCGGCCTCCCGATCGAGGTCGCGGCGATCGAGGGCCAATCGGGCGGTCAAGGGCTCGGTCCAGCCCGCCAGGCGGAACCCGAAGGCCCAGGTGCCGTGGCCGTGGTCGAGAGCCTCCGGTGCCTGTTCGAAGGCGGGCTCGGTCGAGGTGAACCCGCCACAGGCTCGCCGCAGCCACTCGGCCCAGGTCTCGGTGGGGGGAGCTCATCCCCGACCTCGTCTGAAGGGGGACGGACGACGTCCACGGACTCGCGACGTGTGGGCGTGGTGGAAGAGGCCATCAGTTCGCCGTCCCTCAGTAGCTGTCGGTCCAGGCGACGACGAAGTCGCCGGAGGTGGTGGTGAGCGCTTCGGTGGCGATCCATCGCCCGCGACAGCGCAGATGGCCGTCGTGCACGGCGTCGATCTCGAACGTCTTGGGTCGGCCGGCCAGCCCCAGACCGGTGGCCTTGGCCGTCGCCTCCTTGGCCGCCCACATCCGGGTCAGTCCGGCATCGCGCTCCGGGCCGGCGGCGGAGACCAGACGACGCTCGGCCGGGGTGAAGGCGGTGCGCTCGAAGGCGGCCGAGCGGGGCTCGAGCGCCTCGACGTCGATGCCGATGCCGGCACCCGCGGCCGGTCGGCGGGGCGTGGCGGCCACCGCCACCGCCACCGTCGGCTTGTGGGCGATCGACACCCGGACGCCGCGGGCCGAGAGCCGCGCCCCCCGCACCTGCACCGCCGGGCAGCCCCGCTCGTCGTTGACCACCACGATGCGGGTGGGATCGAACTCCGCGAAGCCACGGGCCACCAGGTGGCGCCTCACCGCGTCCTTGGCGGCCACGCGACCGAGCAACCAGGGCACCCGCCCCCGGTCGGGACGGGCCTCGAAGACCGGGCGCTCGGACGCGCTCAGGTAGCGGTCGGCCAGCCGCGACAGGTTGGCGTCGCGGTCGAACGAGACCTGGACGCGGCTCACCAGTCCCGGCTCGGGCGGCGCTTCGGTCGCGCGGTCGCGAAGGTCGAGCGGCGAGGTGAGCTCGATCATCACCGGACCGGCTCGAATGGCGACGCGGCGGCCGTCTGCTCGGGAGCCATCGCCTCGGGCCGGGCCCGCATGACCACCACCCGTCCCGGACCCGAGGGCGCGGCCAGCTCGTCGAGCAGGGCCGCCACGCCGTCCTCGCAGCTGATGAGCCCGATGCCCCGCCGGGCATACTCCCGCTCGAGCTCGGGTGACACCATGCCGGTACCGGCCCAGGGCCCCCAGTCCAGGCTGACCGTGCGCACGGGCCGGCTGACGTTGGCCACCGTGGCCAGCTCGTCCAGCGCGTCGTTGGCGGCGGCGTAGTCGACCTGACCCCGGTTGCCGAACACGCCGCTCACGCTCCCGAAGAAGGCGACGGTGGTGGTCGAGGGCAAGGTGTCGAGCAGGGTTCGGGCCGAGTCGACCTTGGTGGAGAAGACGCGATCGAAGCCCTCGGCCGTCTTGTCCCGCAGGAACCGATCATCGAGGACGCCGGCCCCGTGGACCACCAGGTCGAGTCGACCCAGCCGCGCCTCGATGTCGGCCACCAGGCCAGCCAGGGCGTCGGCATCACGGACGTCCACCTCGTGGTAGGTCACGGCCGAGCCCAGCTGGCCCAGGGTGGCCAGGGTGGCGCGGATCTCCCGGTCGGCCAACAGACGGGTGCACTCGGCCTCGATGGCGGCCGGCGTGGTGTGGGTGCCGGCCTCGAGCAGCACCTGGCGGAGCGCGGCGCGGTCGGGCGCGCCGGCCAGCGCCGTCGCCTCCTGGCCCGCAAGCATCGGACTGCGGCCGGCCAACTCGATGCGACAACCACCACAGCTCCGGGCGATGGCCACGGCGGCCTGGGCCGTGATGCCCCGGGCGCCGCCGGTGAGCAACACCACCGCGTCGGAACCCAGTGTGGCGGCCAGGCGAGCCGGTCCCTGGTCCGATGACGGGCAGGGCTCTTCCACCACCAGCCGGGTGACCCGTTGCGGCCCGTCGTAGCCGACCTCCAACGGGCCCTCGGGCGCGAAGAACTCGTCGACGATGCAGGTGGCCAGCGAGTCCGGATCGGCCCCGGGGTCGACGTCCACGATGCGGACGGTACGATCCTGCAGCTCCCGGCTGAGTGACTTGGCCATGCCGGCCAGGCCCAGGCCGGGGGCTGTACCGGCTCCGAGGCTCACGAAGGAACCGGCGCCGGCGGTGGCCGCGATCAGGGTGGTGACGTGCCCGAGCAGCGCCGGTTGCCACCACGGGAAGACGGCCCGGGCGTCGAACGCACCTGGGTCGGCGGCCACGTCCGGGTGCAGCGCCCGCAGCCAGATGACGCCGTCGGCCTCGGCCACCAGCGCGAGCTCGGCCTCGACGGGCGGGCCATCCGCAGCCAGGATGGACACGGACGCGCCCAGCGCCTCGAGCCGGGCGGCCACGGCCGATCCCACCCCCCGACCGTCGTCGGCGATGACCACGGCCGTGCCTTCGATGCGCCGCTCCTGGGGCTCGAGCGGATCCAGGTCGACGGTGGTGACCACGTAGCGGGTGGTGGGCGGCGGTGGCTCTACCTCGGCGAGCGCCGCCGCCAGGCCGCCTCCGTCATGGCCGTCGTCGGGCCGGTCCCGTCGGTCGTCGAGCCCACCGTCCCGCTCGTCGAGTTGGTCGATCCAGGCCACGATCTCGCGGAGCGACTTGAGCTGGGCCAGCTCCTCCACCATGGCTTCATCGATGCCCTCGCCGGCCATGGTGTCCCAGCCGAGGCGCTCGGCCAGCTCGCCGATGATCTCGATGCGCTTGATCGAGTCGATGGACAGGTCGGCCTCGAGGTCGAGGTCGGGGTCGAGCATGTCGGTCGGGTACCCGGTGCGGTCCGCCACCAGGTCCAGGACGACGGCCAGGAGGTCATCGCCCCGGAGCTGTCCGGGGGCGGTCGACGCCGCGCCTTCGTCGGTCAACACGATGTCGGCGGGCGGGGCGCTCGGGGTGCTGGCCGCGTCCCGGACCCGGGGCACGCTCGGCTCGCCGCCGGTGCCCTCGAGGTAGCGCAACATGACGTCGCGCTCGGCCGCCACCGCTTCGCGCATGTTCTGCAGGTAGTCGAGCACGGTCGCCTCACGCTCGGGATCGGCGCCGCCCGCGCCCAACGCCAACACGGGGAACTGGTCCGACGGCTGCAGCGACCCGGGCACGACCTGTCCCGACGCGTTGCGGACCAGATGTCCGTCCACGGTCCAACCCGGCGCCCGGACCGGCAGGTCAGCGAGGCGCAGCCTGTCGGCCGCGACCCTCGAACAACTCGTCGGTGGCCACCGACACCCCGACGGTGGACAGCTCGGCCAGGGCCAGCAGGAACCGCCGCAACCCGGGCTCGCCCGACGCGTCGGTGGCGATGGCGTGGTGCGCGCGATCGTCGAGGATCTTGTCCACCAACTGGGTCAGCACCCGCCCCGGCCCGGCCTCCACGAACACCCGCACGCCCGCGGCGTACATGGCCTCGATCTGGTCGACGAAGCGCACCGGGCTGACCACCTGGGTGGCCAGCATCCGACGGATCTGGTCGGGCTCGCTCGGGTAGGGCTCGGCCGTGGTGTTGGCCCACACCGGGATCTCGGGTGACGTCAGCGGGATGGACTCGAGCACGTCCGCCAGTCGAGCGCGGGCGGTGGCCAGCACGGGGCTGTGGAAGGCACAGGCCACGTTCAGGGTCTTGGCCGCCATCCCCAGCCCGCCGGCGGCGTCGACCACGCCCGCCGACCACCGCCGTCGGGCCGGCGATCACCACCTGGGTCGGGCTGTTGTGGTTGGCCACCACCGCGGCGGGGTGCGCGTCGAGGAGGTCGGTCACGGCCTGGACGGACCCACTGATGGCGGCCATGGCCCCCGGGTCGTCGCCCTGGTCGGCGGCGGCATCGACGATGGCGTGGCCCCGGGCCTGGCTGAGGGTGAGCAGATCCTGCGGGGTGAGGACCCCGGCGCCGGCCAGCGCGGCCAGCTCGCCGTAGCTGTGACCGGCGGTCAGATCCGGTCGCACTCCGACCGAGCCCAGCAGTCGGGTGAGGGCCAGCTCGCACAGCCCCAGGACGGGCTGGGCCACCCGGGTGTCGGTGAGGGCGGCCGTCTGGGCGGCGCGCCCCTCGGCGGTGAACGCGGTCGGCGGATACAGGGCGCCGGTCCAGGCGTCGCCCATCCGCAGGAGGTCACGGAGATGGGGGAAGGCCACGAACAGGTCGGCCAGCATGCCCGTGCGCTGGCTGCCCTGACCCGGGTAGAGGAACGCCAGTGGCCCCGCCTCCGCGTTCGATTCGGGCTCGGCCAGGAACACCCCGTCGCGACGAGCGGTGCCGCTGCGGGCCACCACCAGCTTGTCGGCCAGGTCGGCGAAGTCGGTGGCCACCACCGCCACCTGCACCGGACCCTGGCCGGCGGCGCACACGGTGGCGGCCAGGTCGCGCAGGCGGTGTCGCTGGCCCCGGGGGTCGGCCTGGAGGATGGCCTCCACCACCGTCGACAGCTGCTCCACCCGTTCGACCGCTTGGTCGGACTGCTCGGCGCGGAACATGAACAGCTCGGCCGGCCAGGTCTCGACGCCGAAGCGAGGTTCGTCGGCGCCGGTGTAGGCGGACACGACGGCATGGAAGTTGGCCCCACCGAAGCCGAAGGCGCTGACGCCGGCCCGCCGCTGGTCGTCGGCCCAGGGTCGGGCCTGGTCGAGGAAGCGGAAGGGGCTGGTGGCGGCGTCGTAGGCCGGGTTGGGCGAGACCAGGTTGCCGGTCGGCGGGAGCACGCCGTGGTAGAGCGAGCGGGCCACCTTGATCAGGCCGGCCAGGCCGGCCGCGCACTTGGTGTGGCCGATCTGGGACTTGACCGAGCCCAGCACGCAGGCGCCCACCTCGGCATCGTGGGCCGCGAAGACCTCGGTGAGGGTGGCCAGCTCGGTGCGGTCGCCCACTACCGTCCCGGTGCCGTGGGCCTCCACCAGGCCGAGTTCGGCCGGCGAACGACGGGCCTGGGCCAGCGCCCGCTCGACCGCTCGCTGCTGGCCTTCCTTGCGAGGCGCGGTCAGGCCGAGGTGGCGACCGTCGCTGGAGCCGCCGACGCCATCGATGATGGCGTAGATGCGGTCGCCGTCGCGTTCGGCGTCCGCCCGCCGCTTCAACACCACGCACGCCACCCCCTCGCCCAGCGCGATTCCGTCCGCGGCGGCATCGAAGGTGCGGCACTGGCCGGTGGGCGACAGGGCGTGGACCGACGAGAACATCAGGAAGTCGTTGATCCCGTTGTGCACGTCGGCGCCGCCGCACAGCACCAGATCGCTGGTGCCCGCAGCCAGCTGCGTGCAGGCCGAGTCGAGCGCCGCCAGCGAGGCGGCGCAGGCTGCGTCGACGGTGAAGTTGCTGCCGCCCAGATCGAGCCGGTTGGCGATGCGGCCGGCGATCACGTTGGTCAGCACACCCGGGAAGGAGTCCTCGGTCAGCGCGGGCAGGAACCCGTCGAGCTCGGGAGGCACCTCGCCCAGCAGCTGGGGAACCATGGCCCGAAGGCCGTAGCCGCCGGCCAGGTCGTTGCCGCCCTCCGCCCCGAACACCACCGATGCCCGCGACCGGTCGAAGGGGCGCTCGGCGTAGCCGGCGTCGTCCAGCGCTCGGGTGGCCACCTCCAGGCTCAGCAGCTGGAGCGGCTCGATGGCCGCCAGCGAGGCCGGCGGGATGCCGTAGGCCAACGGGTCGAACCCGATCTCGTCGAGGAAGCCGCCCCACTTCGACGGCGTCTTGCGCCCGGCCCCCACGGTGGTCGACTCGGGGTCGAAGTAGAGCTCGGGGTCCCAGCGCGAGATGGGCACCTCGGTGATGGCGTTCACGCCGCTGACGATGTGGGTCCAGAACTCGTCGGTCGACGCCGATCCCGGGAACATCGAGGCCATGCCCACGATGGCCACCTCGAAGGGGGCCGGGGCGGCGTCGGGTCGACCCAGGGTCGGGACCACTTCGGCCGCCGCCTCCTCGATCCGCGCCGCACTGGCCGCGCTCACCTCCTGGTGGAGCTCGGCGATGGTCGTGACCTGGGAGCGCAGGGTCGCCACCTGGCCGATCATGAACATGCCGTCGCGGCGCTGGGCCGCCTCGTCCACCGTCACCAGGCCATCGGCGCCGTGGACGAGGCCCTTGCTGGCGATGCGCAGCCGGCCCAGGTTGAGCGTCTCGAGCTGGGCCCACATGTCGTCGACCGCCACCTGCTGACCCTCGAGCCGGGCCTTGGCCTCGGCGAAATCGCGCACGTAGTCGGTCTCGACACACCGGGTGGCATGACCCGGGGAGGTCTCGAGCAGCACCGTCTGGGTGCATCCGAGGGCGATGTCCTGGAACGCCGGGGTGATGGCCCCCGCGCTCACCGCCTCGGCGGTGAACAGATAGGCCGTGCCCATGAGCACGCCCAACCGGGCGCCGCGCGCCGCCAACGGCGCTCCGATGGCCGCCGCCGCCGCGGCCGACCGGGCGTCGTGGATCCCCCCGGCGAACAGCACGTGCAGGTTCTCGGGATCCTCCACCGAGCACAGGCGCTCGACCTGTGTGTCCCACAAGGGGAAGCTGGCGCGGGGCCCCACGTGGCCGCCGCACTCGCGGCCTTCGAACACGAACCGGCGGGCCCCGTCCTTGACGAACCGGTCGAGCAGGCCCGGCGACGGCACGTGGAGGTAGGTGGGGATGCCGGCAGCCTCGAGCGGTGCGGCCTGCGAGGGACGTCCGCCGGCGATGAGAGCCACCGGGGGATGGGCGCGCCCCACCACCTCCAGCTGCTCCTCACGCAGCTCGGGCGGGACGAATCCCAGGATGCCCACCCCCCAGGGTCGGTCACCCAGCAGCTCGGCGGTCTGGGCCAGCAGCGGCTCGACCTCGGTGCCCCGCATGAGGGCCAGGGCCAGGAACGGCAGGCCACCGCCGTCGGCCACCGCGGCGGCGAATGCGGCCTGGTCGCTGACCCGCGTCATCGGTCCTTGCGCGATCGGGAAACGGGTGCGGTGCGTCTCGGCCACGCCGTGGCCCGGTCGCAGGGGGGCGTGCTCGGCGGCGGCGACCAGATGCGAGCCGATGGCCCGACGCACCGCCTCGATGACCCCGCCCGCGGTCTTGAATCGATCGGCCAGCCCGGCCGCCGCCGCGCCGTCCTGGCCCACCGGCACCAGATCGGTTCGCAGGTCCGGGCCCAGCTCCGCGGCCGCCGCGGCGCGGGTCTCGCCGGCGTCGCGACCGGCCACGGCCAGATCTGGGCGGGTGTAGACGCGATGGCTGCCGACGAGGCGCGTCTCGCTGCCGTCCATGGCCGCGATGGCCGAGCGGGTGAGGGCGGGCAGGCGGCTCTCGCGGACGAGGGCCAACTGGCTGTCGAGCACCACCCCTCGAGCACCGAGGGCGATGGCGCCGGCCGCCGTGTGCAGGCCGATCCCCCCGCGCGCCCAGACCGGCACACCCAGGTCGACCGTGTGCTGGATCAGCACGAAGGACTCCACCTGTCCGACCCGCCCGCCGCTCTCCGACCCCTTGGCCACCAGTCCCCCGGCGCCCTGGGACACGGCCATCCGGGCCTCCTGCACCGAGGTGACCTCGACCACCACCGGGCCGAGGGGTGACCAGCGCTCGATGGTGGCGCCCAGTGCGTCGGCCTCGATCAGGTCGGCCACCAGCTCGCCCCCGAGCAGCACCATCGACACTGCGGCGGTCGCCGTGTCGTGTGGGCCCGGACCGGTGGCGGCGAGCGGTGCGCCCGGGCGCAGCCAGACGGGCCGGTCGCTGCGGGCGCGGAAGGCGTTGAGCGCGGCGTCGAGCCGATCCGCGGTGGAGACGTCGACCACGGCCAGGGCGCCGGCCCGAGCGGCGGCGACGGCCAGGGTCACGTCGATGGGCGCGTCCGACGCGGGCGGCGGGACCATCGTCAGGGCGAGGATCAGCTCGCTCGTGTCAGCAGCCATGCGGACCTCCTTGGCCAGAAACGTGGATGCTCCGGACCATCTCGACCGGACCTGTTCTCAGATGCCGATGTCCATGCGATCCAGTGCCCCCACTCGATCGACCGAAGCCGATCGGCCCTGTTCGCCTCGCCCCGCGGCCAGATCCTTGCACCACTGAGCGTCACTGAAAAGGGTCAAATTGAGTGAACAGCCACTTTCATACGGTGTGCAATCTCCGAAAATGACCATCGGCGCCAGCCCCCGAGGACCCGTCTGGCCACCTGTTGGGCCATGTCCGACTTGGGATGTCGGGCGCCTAGACGGTCCAGGTCCGGACACTGTAGGCCAAATTGCCTACGTCGACACAAGCAGTGGCAGTGTCGAGGTCGTTCATCACCCTGGGTGGTTGACCGGACGGTCTGTGCGCCGCTCGCTTCCGATCGGGTTCGAGCCCGACTCGCCCGCTCCATCTACCCGGGCCGAGGGCGCGCATGCGCCCGGGCGCGCCAGTACCCGGGCCGAGGGCGCGGCTCGGCCCGGGTACCGCGAACCCGACCGTGAGGGTCGAGTGCTGGTCAGGGCACTAGCTGCCGGTGGTGTTGAACTGGCTCGAGGTGGGGTCCCACTGGGCGATGAAGATCTTGGGGTTGCCGTCGGCGTTGGGCGGGGCGCCGAAGTTCCAGGCGTCGGGGAAGGTCGGGAGCACGATCTTGCCCAGTGAGTTGCCGGCGGCGGCGAAGGTGCCGTAGTTGAGGGTCGGGCCAGCCTTCTGGAGGATGGCTTCGAGCAGGACCATCTGCTGGCAAGCCAGGGCGGAGGCCACGAACTGGTCAGGTTGGCCTTCGGGAACCGTGGAGGACGGCTTGATGACCAGGCCGGCCTTGCGCTGGACGTCCATGCAGGCCTTGGTCGGACCGCCCAGGGCCAGGCGCTGGTCGGGAGGGAGGTTGGGGCCACCCGAGATGGCGTCCTTGAGCACGGTGAAGTCGTTGCCCTTGTTACTGGTGTAGGCCTGGATCCCGGTCAGGTTGCTGATGACCAGCTGGGGCCGGTAGTCGGTCTTGGCCAGACCGGGCAGGTATGAGCCGGGTGCGGATGTGCCCACCAGAAGCACCTGGGTGGCGCCGTCGGACTTGAACTTCTCCGAGATGGTGGCGGCCTGGGCGTAGGTGGCGGTGGTGTCGTTGGTGGGGGCGTCGAGGATGGCCGAGGAGACGGGCTTGATCCCAGCCGCGGTCAGCGCCGGCTTGATCTTGTTGTTGAGCAGGTCCTGATCGGCGGCGGTGGCCATGACCGCCACCTTGCCGTTCAGCTTGCCGGCCTTGGCCAGCGACTTGACCACGTTGATCTCGAGGTTCTCACCGGCGTCGGTCGAGTACCAGGGGGCCTTGGCCTGGGCCACGCGGACCGCGGTCTGGGCCCCGCCGATGGTGGCGGTGGCGTTGGTGTTCACGTAGCACAGCACGTTGTCGGCCAGGAAGAAGCCGACGGCCACGAACACCTTGTCGTCCTGGGTGAGCTGCGTGCAGGCCTGATCCGCGCCCGACTGGCTGGTCGGATTGACGCCCACGATGGTGGCGTCGAGCTTGCGGCCGTGGATGCCACCATGGGCGTTGATGTCGTCCACCATGGCCTGGTAGGCCTTCGGGAAGTCGCCCTGGTTGATGTGCAGGACGCTCACCAGCGACGACAGGTCGACCCAGACGATCCCGACCTTGATGCTGTCCGACGTCACCCCCGGCGCCCGGGTGTCGTGGGCCACCGCCGCGGTCGTCCCGGTGGTGGCGCTGGGTGACGTGCTGGCGGTGGACTTGCAGGCCGCCAGCAACAGCGCGGCAACCAGGGTCAACAGGAGGTACTTGCGCACGGGTTCTTCCTTTGGCAGGCGTCCAGGAATCAGCGGAGGTCGGAGCCGAGCGGTGGCACCACGTGAACCGGCCGCGCCGGTCCGTCGCGTGTCCGTCTCGTATCGCATCCTGGGTCCGACGCCCCTCGCGCCGTACCGGCAGCCCTCCGGGAGATGACACTAGTGCCGCTACCGGGACCGGTCAACGGCATCCCACCGATCGGGCGGGACCCCCCCTCGACCCGAATGTCGATCCGCGTCCGGATGCGTCGGTACGATCCGCCCGTGACCGATACACCGATACGCACCGATCGGTCGGCCGCGACCAGGGCGCGCATCGCCCAGGTGGCCCTCGAGCTCTTCGTGAGTCAGGGCTATGCCGAGACCACCATCGACCAGATTGCGGCCGCCGCGGGGCTGGGCCGGCGCACCGTCTTCCGGCACTTCCCCACGAAGGAAGCGATGCTGATCGATCACCTGGTCCTGCGCCGCGAAGAGGCCATCGACCGCCTGGCGCACCGGCCCGCGTCCGAGCCGCTGCTGGTCAGCCTGCTCACGGTGCTGCGCGAGCTGGCCGCCCAGGGCTACGACCGTCGGCTGCTGGCTCAGATCCGAGCCGTGCTCGCCTCCCAGCCCGGGATGGTGGGTGAGGAGATCTGGGGCGGGAGCGGCGCCTTCGCGGTGAGCGTGGTCGAGACGCTCCAGGCTGAACTCGGCGACCGGTACTCGCCCGTGGAGATCCACGCCCTGAGCCTGATGGCGATGGGTTGGTTCCTCACCGCCGCCCATACCTACCTGGTCGACAACCGGGATTCGCTGGCTGCCTGCTTCGACGAGGTCGTGACCATGTGCGTGCAGGCCACCAGCACGCTCGACTGACGCGGCGGGCCCAGCCGGCAGCTGAAGGTGTTCGCCGGTGGCGGCGGCACCGCCAACTTCATCGTCGACATCACCGGCTACCACCTCTGATCCTGCCTGGCCGACTGACGCGGCGCTCCCCGATCGCCGGGGTGGCGAACGGTACGATCCCGCGGTGAGTGGTGGGTCGGGGGACTGCGAGTCGTGCCGTGGCTACGCGCGCCTCGGGCGACGCCGGTTCATGGACCTGCTCGGGGTCGGGTTGGCCGTGTTCCTGGCCGGCTGCTCCCCCTCCGGGCGTCGCGCCGCCAAGATCATCACCCCTGGCGGGCACGGCACCGCGCCCGTGGCCACCACCTCCACCACCGCAGTCCCGGTCGTCACCCTCGACGCCATCCCGCCGTCCCACCCGGGCGATCCCCACACCATCTACCACTCCCCCACCACCACCGATCAGATCGCGCTCACCATCGACGATGGGTACTGCGCCGATTGCGTCTCGTCCTATGTGACCTTCGCCAAGACCAGTGGCATCCACATCACCTTCTCCCCCAACGGCGCCTACCAGAGCTCGTGGAACCCCCACGCCGCCGTCCTGCGTCCCCTCATCGAGGCGGGTCAGGTGCAGATCGGGAACCACACCTACTCCCACAACGACCTGCGCCCGTTGTCGGCTGGGCGCATCGAGGCCGAGCTGGAGCGCAACGAGATCTGGATCGAGCAGACCTTCGGCGTCACCACCCGACCCTGGTACCGGCCTCCCTACGGCTTCCACACCGACCGGGTGGACGACATCGCCGGCGAGCTCGGCTACACCCACGTCCTCATGTGGAACGGCACCTACGGTGATTCGGGCGTGCTCACCCCCGACGTGCTGATGGATCAGGCCCGCCAGTACCTCACCGGCGGCACCATCATGTTGGGCCACGCCAACCACCCCACGGTCACCCACCTGTTCGGCCAGATCCAGGCCCTCATCCGGGAGCGACACCTGCACCCGGTCACCCTGGACGAGATGTTCGGCACCAGCCGCATGCTCGGCTGATCGCGGAGCGCTCGGAATCAGACCGGGCGGGCGGGCCGGCTTCGGCCGGACGCTCGTAGACTTGCCGTCGTGGTGGTCGCGGTCGATCTGACGCATGCCACCGGGGGGCTGGCCATCGTGTGTGCGGTGGCCGCGGCCACCTCGTATGGCATCAGCAACGTGCTCCAGCAGCACGAGGCGGAGCACTTCGCCCAAAGCGAGACGCTCAAGCTGGGCTTCCTGGGTCGCCTGGTCCGCCGACCACGATGGCTGGTCGGCATCGGCGCCGACGTGGGTGGCTACGTGTTCGAGGCCGTGGCGCTGGGCATCGGCACGCTGGTCGTGGTGGAGCCCATCATGGCCACGTCGTTGCTCGCCTCCCTGTTCTTCGGCGCGCTCATCAACCATCGGGTCATCACCCGATCCGACTGGATCGCGGCTGGCGTGTTCGCCGCCGGGATCTCGGCCTTCCTGACCCTGGTGGGGCCGAGCGCGGGCGCCGACGTCGCCCCCGTCCATGCCTGGCTCATCGCCGCGCCGCTCATCGTCGGATTCGTGCTGATCTGCGTGGCCCTGGCCCGCACCTCGTCGGGTACCAGGCGGGCGGTGTGGCTGGGCCTGGGCGCCGGCACCCTGTTCGGCACCGAGCGCGCTGCTGACACGGGCCTTCGTCCACTACCTGAGCGGGGGCATCCTGGTCTGGGTGCCCCACTGGGAGCCTTACGCCCTGGCCGTCTCGTCGATCAGCGGCCTGGTGCTGGCCCAGAGCGCCTTCCAGACCGGGTCGCTGGCCGCGGCGGTGAGCGCGGAGCAGATCATGCAGGCGCTCACCGGCGTCGCCCTCGGGATCGGCATGCTGGACGAGCACGTGCAGATCGCCGGACCCGTGGCTGCCGCGCTGGTCATGGCCGCGGTGGTGGCCATGGTGTGGGGCGTGCGGGCCCTGGCCGACGCCGAGGCCACCGTCACCGACGTGGCGCCCCCCGATCTACCGCCCCCGGCCCTGGCCGAGGGTTGACGAGGCGCCCGGCCGGTGTGGGCGACAAGGTCGTGCACCTCTCCCAGTACCGCTGACCCGACGAGACCAGCCCCTGACCCTCAGCCCACGGGGTTGCGCAGCGAGGGGACGAGGCGCTTCTCCTCGCGCTGGGCGTCGAGCACCGTCTGCATCTGGCTCAGCTCGTCGGGGGCGTCGGCGGCGCGGTTGGCGCGCTCCTCCGGATCGGCGGTGAGGTTGTGCATCTCCCACACGGATTCGGCCCCGGGGGCGGCGAACGGGTTGGCGGGGATGCCGTGGTCGGCGTTCCAGTCGTCGAGGCGCTCGTAGTAGTGGTTGAGCTTCCACAGCTCGCCCGCTCCGTCGGCGCCGGTGGGGAGCTCGGCGATGACCGACTCGATGAACGCCGGCGGCTCGAGCGCCTCGAAGGGCTTGCCAGTGAGGATGTTGTTCATCGTCACCCCGCTGGTGACGTCGTCCTCGGTCATGAAGTAGATGGGCTGGCCGACCGGGGCCGGCGCCTTCCCGGTGATGAGCCCGCTCAGGTCACGGCCGGGCAGCGGCCGAGCCTCGGCGTGGTGCTCGGCCACTCCGGCGGCGGCGCGTTCGACGTCGATGCCGGCCAGCCCCATCAACGTGGGGATCAGGTCGACGTGGCTGGTGGGCGCGGCGATACCACCCGCCACCGGCACCACCCCGGGTCCCCGAACCAGCAACGGGACGCGGGTGGCCTCGTCGTAGGCGTTCCCCCACTTCTGCACCAGCCCACCGTGGGCACCCAGCAGGTCGCCGTGATCCGAGGTGAAGACCACGATCGTGTCGTCGGCCATCCCCGAGGCAGCGAGCGAGTCCAGGATCCGCCCGATGGCCTGGTCCACCACCTTGAGCAGGTAGTAGTAGAGGCGCCGGTAGGCCAGATCGGGGGTCAGCTCCGCGATCATCTGGGGCCACAGGTCGCGGAACTTCTCCTGGCAGGCCGGGCGTCCGTCGAAGGAGTCGCCCTGCGACGGCGCCTCGGGGATGTCGGGCACCGTGTCGTCGCCCGGCTGGAAGCCGAGGAGCAGCTGGTAGAGACCGCCGGCGAAGGCGATGTCGTGGGGGTTCACGAACGAGGCCACCGCCAGCCACGGCCCGGCGCTCGACGCCTGGGCCAGGTCGGCGAACAGGTCGACCACCTGCTCGGCGAACACGCCATCGCGGACGGTGCCGCAGTCGGACTTGAGCGCGCCGTGGGGCTCGCGGCCGATCCAGCCCGAGAAGCCGAACGGGTCGAGGCGGTCGGCTTTGCGGTACGCCTCGACCGCCGCGGGGATGAGTCGGCCGTCGTCATCGGAAGCCATCAGGCCCTCGTGGCTCCCGGGGATCGAGAGGTCGGCGTGGCTGACGTGCCACTTGCCGCGGTAGTGGGCCTGGTAGCCGCCGGCGCGGAACCAGTCGCCCAGGGTCGGGACCTCGTCGGGATCGAGCCAGCCCATGGCGGGATCGCTGGCCTGCTTGGCCACCCCGTCGGTCTGGCTCACGCCGTGCAGGGACGGGTACTGGCCCGTGAACAGGGTGGCCCGGCTGGGCACGCAGGCGGTGGAGCCGGCGTAGTGGCGGTGGAACTCCAGGCCCCCGTCGCGCAGCCGCTCGCGACTCGGCATCTGGGAACGCCGGAACGCCGCCACGTCAGGCGTCTCGTAGGGAGGCGCGTACCGCTCCTCGTCCGTCATGATCACCAGCACGTTGGGCGAGGCCATGGCGGGACCTTAGGTGAAACCGCTTCAGCCCGGACGCGCCACGATCCCGCTCAACGCACCCGACGATGGATGGTCGCCCCAGCGGAATCGTGCGCGGATCCGTCCCACTCCAGACGGACCCACCCAGGACATCGACCGAACGCCGACCTCGCCGCAGGGGCCGATCGACCCAAATCTCGAGCGGTGCGCGCCTCACGCCATGTCGGGGAGGGACCTTCGCCGTGGACGTTCCCGCGGAGTCGGTCTCGGTGACGGTAACCGTGTGGTTCGGGTCAGCCGCGAGCCTCGAGATGGGCGCCGCCGGAGACGGTTTCGTCGATGGCCGTGGTGGGGAAGAAGCCCCGCATGGTGCCCTGGCTGACCAGGGTGATGGCGCGCTCGCGGTCGAACCCGCCGCTGTGGTGGCTCTCCAGGGCCAGGACCAGGGCGATGCCCATGACGGCGCGGGCCGACACGTCCGAGGACTCGGAGGCGTAGCCGTGGCGGTCCTCGACGTCTCGCCACGCCTTGGCCAGGCGGTCCATGGCCGGGGCGAAGTTCTCCTTGTAGAACCGCTGGGCCACCTTGGGATCGCCGAACAGCACCAGCCCCAGCAGGGGCAGCACCTCCTCGAGGGTCGAGCTGAGCTGGCGATAGAGACCCTCGAGGGTCTGGAGCTGGCGCTCGGAGGTGAGCGGCTCGTCACGGTCGACCACCCGGGCAGCGGCCACCAGCTCGTCCACCGCCTCCTCCAACGGGGCCACCACGGCCTCGAAGAAGAGCTGGTCCTTGCTGGCGAAGTGGCGGTAGATCACCCCTTCGCTGATGCCACCGCGCTCGGCGATGGCCCGCATGGTGGTGCCGTTCATGTCGCCGGTCTCGCTGAAGGCCCGCCGCGCCGCCCGCAGGATGGAGTTCCTCCGCGCCTCGGCCGTCAGTCGGCGACCGGTGGGCGACCCGCTCACCTTCTCCGACGACCCGAGAGCAGACTCAGACATGGATCCTCCTGGCTTCCGCCCCGATGGTATTTCGCACCAGCGGATGGGCCAGCCATTCGGCGACAGCCTAGGTAAGTAGCCGCCCACATCCTTCGCCGGCGAGTGCGTGAGCTTTGTCTCGATGGTGGGCACCGAGACCAACGCCTGACCGACCGCTCGGCCGTCCCCACGCCTGGAAGGCCGGTCCACTTCTCGAAGGCCGGTCCCCACGCCTCGAACACGAGGCGGACCGAAACCGCTACCCGGTGGTGGAGCTGCTGGCCGGGACCAGGGTGTCGGTGGCGCCCGGCGAGCTGAGGCCGGCCGGCGTGGCCGGGCAGTCCGAGTTCACCCATCGACCGTTCTGGTGCACCCAGACCTCGGACTTCGTCGTGGTGGCCGTGCCGCTGGCCGCGTCCTGGCCGGCCTGGTCGAGGATGTGGGTGGTCACCGTGGCCGAGGTCGGCGTGAAGTTCGTGACCGTGACCGTACCCACGTGGTCCTGGGACAGGTCGATGCCCAGCGCCTTGAGGTCGGCCACCGCGGCGGCGGAATTGGTGGCCCAGGCATGTTGCGTCCAGCGCTTCTGGCAGGCCGCGTCCAGGTACTGGTAGCCGGCGGCGTACTTGCCGGCCAGCATGACCTTGGCCGCCTCGGTCGCCTTCTTCTCCAGGTGGGCCTGGGTGCCACCGGCGCTGGGCGTGTGCTTGGACGACGAGCAGCCCGCCAGCCCGACCATCAGGATCAGTCCCGACACCACCGCCGCGGCGCGCGCAATCCCGCCTGGAGGGCTCGGCCGGTTCGTCGGGATGCGCATCACCCCATCCTGTCAGGGCTGCCGTCATGGGGGGTCGGTGCCGGTTGGGGCGTGGAGGGGTCGTCGGCCGGTGCCGGGGGCGAGTTGGTAGTTGTTGCGGGTTTTGAGGGCGTGGTGGTGGGCGCCGTAGCCGTCGAGTTCGTCGAGTTGGGTGTTGCGGGTCTGCGCTTCTCGGGTCCTGCCGCCGGCGGGCGCTGCGGGGCCGCTCGCAAGCTCGCTCTCCGCAGCTGGTCCCGCCGACGTCACCCGTTGCGCTCCGCCCCGCCCATGCCTCTCGAGCTCGCCCGACGCCAGTGGGGGCTGGGTGAGTGTGACGGGTTTGTGGCCGATGTGGGCGACGGTGGTGACCTGGCCGGCGTGGTCGGTGGCGATCACCGCAGCGAAGGTGTCGCCGGTGGCCAGCATCTGGGCTACTTGGCGAACGGGGATGGGTCCGGTGCCGGCGATGTCGCAGACTTCACCGGGTTGGACATGCCCGCGGACCAGGGCGGTGTGGTCGACGCGGATGATGATCTTGGTCGGCACCCGTTTCGGTGTCGCCTCACCGGTGTGGCCCATGGAGGCGCGGGCCATGTCCAGGAGAGCGTCCGCGGCGTAGGCCTCGAATCGGTCCCGGAGTCCGGCTTTGCGGGCGGTGTCGAAGATCTTGGTCTGGCGGTAGGCGATGGCGGCTTTGATCTCGGCCATGGCCTCAGGGGTGGTGCGTGCGCCCATGGTGGCGGCCCCATCAGGGTCGGTCCCGTACCGGAGGTGGCGTGACGCCCGGATCGCCTCATAGCGGGCGTTGTCATCCAGATGAGCCTGTTTGCGTCGGGCGCCCTCATCGCGCAGCGCCTTGACCGACTCACGACCAGCCAAACCGATCAGGGCGGCCTCGGCGTCCGGGGCCACCACCGCCGCGTCGGCCACCGCGCGACGCTTGGGTTTTGGACAGCCGGCCTTCGCGCACCGCCGCCGCGGTCACCGGCAACTCCTTCAACCGGGCCGCGGTCTCGAGCGTGTTGACCGCGTCAGCCACGCTGGTGCCAGCTTGGCCCGCCAACCAATGCGCGGCGGAACGGTCCCCACGGTGCTTCCACACCTGCGAATCGGCCACCCGCCCCGCCAACACCATCTTCAACCCGCCCAGACGCCGTTCCAGGCGATCCACCCGCCCCACCAACTCCATCGCACACGACGCGGTGACCAGAGTCGGGTCGCACCCGACCACCACGGCGTCAACCGCCCGTTCCAAGTCCGCCAGGACCGCCTCAAACACATGTACGACCCTAGCCGCCCCTACCCATCACCACAACCCGCAAATCCAACCCGACAAACCCTCCCAACCCGCCCCGATCGCCGGTTCGGTGCGGGCGGGGCTGCTTTCAGCTTCGCTTCAGATTGGTGGGTGAAGATCTGCGGGCTCGGGCTAGCCAGGGGAGGGCTATCGATGCGGAAGTTGATCGTGGTGTTGGTGGTGGTCGTGGTGGGCGTGGGTGTTCCGGCGGCTGCGGCGAGGGCGACGGGTTCGGCGGTGGCGAGGAACTCGTCGGTAGCGATCACCACGTGTGGGCAGGTGATCACGACGAACGCGGTGCTGCGCACCGATCTGGTGTGCGCCGGAGACGGTTTGATCGTCGAGGCCAGCAACCTGACGGTGCGCCTGGACGGTCATTCGATCACTTCGGCCGACGGGACCGGGGTGGGTATCAGGCTCGGCTTTCCAACCATCTTCGTGGATGAAACCTACGTTCCGGGGATCTGTGTGAATGACGTGGTGGTCCGTGGCGGGACGATCGCCGGGTTCGCCGACGGGTTGAGCGGCACCACTCGCTGTACGCCCGACGGGGAACTTCCGGCCAGCGCAGCCATCTCGGGGATGAAACTCCTCGACAACGGCTGGGGACTGGACCTCGGAGGTGAGTCTCCTGGCTTTTCGCTGACGGTGGACCACACCTCCCTCGTCGGTCCCAACGGTATCGGCCCCGATTGCAGGGGTGTGTGCGGGGGTTCGGTCCACATGTCGCACTCCACTATCGATGTGACCAGCCCGACCGGCATCAGCGTGGCGCACATCCAAACGATCTCCTCGGACCAAATCGACTCGACCCGCTTTGAAGGCGGCACGATCACGATGGTGCTTGGGGACATCAGCATGTCGAACAGTCGCTTCACTGGAGTGACGGTGGACTGCGCCGATGGCGGTTTCGTCATCTCGAACAGTGAGCTCACCGACAGCACTGTTTCCAGCGGGTCCGAGTGCGACGTGGGGCTCGACGGCGACCGCATCGTCGGGTCGGGTTCAGGGACCTCCGTGAATCTGGACAACCCAGATACGGTGTCGATCACCAACAACCGCTTCAGTGGCTGGGACACCGCCTTGGAGATCGATGAGGCCCTCGACGGGCTCTCCATCACTGGCAACTCCTTCCGACACAACGGGACAGGCGTGGCCACCTGTATCGGCCGCCGGCAATGCTTCGATATGGGAACCATCAGCGACAACCGGTTCATCGACAACCGCGGCACCGGACTTCTGGTCACCGTCGGGAACATTCACATCGGCTCGAACATCGCAGTAGGCAACGGCGGGCTGGGTATCGACGCCGAGGGCAGCCCGCTCACCGTGATCGACGACGGCGGCAACATCGCCCGACACAACCAGCCACCCCAATGCATCGGCGTCGTCTGCACGCCCTAGAAACCGCACCGACCGAAATCAGGCACATAGGTTGCGCGATCGCCGGTTCACAGCGCTGATGGAGGGGGCTTCAGGCTCGCTTCAGGTTGGCGGGAGAGGATGAGTCGCTTTCCACGAGCGAGGGGGCTTCGATGCGCAAGCTGCTGGCGTTGCTGGTTCTGGCATTGGTGTGGGTAGGGCTCCCTACCGCGGTGGCGTCTGCTTCCCCACTACCTGGTCTGGAGTGCGGCCAGACGATCACGACCTCGGTCAGGTTGCGCCACGACCTGACCTGCTCCCAGGGCTTCCTCGTGCAGATGACGCTTCCGGACGGCAGGCCGCTCACGCCGCCCACGCCGATCACAGTTGATCTGGGTGGCCACAGTCTCGGCCTCGTCAGCGCGAGTAGCTCCGTTGTCGGCTGTTCTCACTGGTGGTTCGAGGGACCGGGCCTCCGCTGCTCGATCTCGGCTGGGGCGGGGGTTGCCCTAACCATCAGAAACGGCACGGTGGTTGGATCCGTCGGGACGCTCGACAGCGGCGTGCGCATCGAACACGTCCACGTGGAGGGCGGCGTGGTCTTCACTGAGTCTGGGTCCGGCGAGGTGAGCGACTCCCGGATAGAGGGCCCTATCTCGGACTTCGCTGCCTCCGCCATCATCCGCCGAGACGTGATCGCGGGTGGAATCACCACCGACGACGCCTTCGTGAACATGCACCTGGACATCAACCACAACCTGATCGCTGGCAGCCCGGCGAACGGGGTCCTCATCAACGAGGGCGTCGGGTTCCCAGACATGAGTGGTGAGATCGTCGACAACGTGATCTACCGCTCCGCTGAGGCTGGTATTCGAAGCGCTGGCGACGACCTCGACGGTCTGCAAGTCGAGCACAACCTGCTCGTAGACAACGCTGGTGATGGGATCCGCCTGGGGCCTGTCGCCAGCCTCGGTTTCCCCGAGGGCGCCCCTTCGGTCAC
Source organism: uncultured Microthrixaceae bacterium (assembly GCA_963740985.1). Taxonomy (GTDB): domain Bacteria; phylum Actinomycetota; class Acidimicrobiia; order Acidimicrobiales; family Acidimicrobilacustridaceae; genus UBA4742. The sequence continues at coordinate 3,278,674 of CAVUGJ010000002.1, read as the reverse complement.
GCTCACGGCCAACGTCGCCCTGTTCAACGGCGGCCACGGCTTCAATCTGGCGACGGTCCCGCCGCCCCCATCACCCATCACCGACGGCGGCCACAACATTGCAATCGGCAACTCGGTCAGCCCTCAGTGCATAGGAGTCACCTGCACCCCCTAGCGATCAGCACAGAACGGCACTTCGGCTCGCACAACTGCGATCATGCCGGAGTGGATGACGGGCGGTTTCGAGTTGGCATAGGGCTGCGGCCGCGGACACCTAGCTGGCTGTTTCGGACGTCTGACAGTCAGCGCCGAAGGCCTGGAGGTCCGGTCATCCGGGGTCGATGGATCAAGCCGACCCTCATCACGCGGGAAGCCACGTTTGTGCGTTCTCCGGGTGCTCCAAGTTCCATCTCGCATCAGGGAGTAGATGAGCGTGCCTGAACAAGCCGACGGAACCTGCCAAGAGCAACTACAGAAGCTCCAAGAAGCCTGTACCCGACTACGCAGAGGCGCGACCATCATCGAACGCACCGACCAACACACCACCTTGCGATGGGACAACGCTGACGTCGACCAGTTCATCGCCGCTGCCCCAATCGAGGAAGACCTCATGGGGAGGCAGACCGATGGCGATTGAAGACCGGGTCAAGGCCCCCCTCGAGGCGCTGGAGATCCGACGCGGGCATGGACTCCCGGTGCTGCGTATCCGCGTCACCGACCCCCATCGGCCGATCGATCCGCGTCGAGATGCCGTTCTCCTCACAGCGAATCGTGGCCGCGCTCGGAGCGAGTGGCTATCGAGTCGACGAGCGCTACGAGCGCCGAACGGTACGTCGGCTCAGGCGGCGGCGTCGGCCGGTAGTGTCGCCGGATCGTGGAGAAGACGATCGCCGACGGAAGAGATTTGGAGCTACGCGTGACTGAGCTGGGCGATGAGACGGTGCAGGTACCTCGGGCACGGTGGGAGGCGATGGAGGCCAGGCTGGCTGAGCTGGAGCGACGGCTGGTCGGCTCGGCCGGAACGACGCTCGGCGACCCGGGGGCAGCCGAGAGCCTGGCTCGGACCGATCGGCGCGGCCTGCTCAAGCACGGGGCTGTGCTGGCCGCGGGGGCCGTGGCCGGCGGGGCCGGTCTGGCCCTGGCCGGCGCCCAGCCAGCAGCAGCCGACACCATCCCCTCGGTGTTGGCCGGGGTGAACAACCTCACCAACGCGGCCACGGAGATCGAGAGTGAGTCGGGCACTGCCTTCATCGGGCGCTGCGACACCTCGGGCTACTACGGGCTCTACGGCGACGACGAGAGCAGCGGCGGCGGATGCGGTGTCTACGGCCTTTCGTTGCACGGCAACGCCGTACGCGGCGAGAACTTGGGCTCCAATACGCTCCCGGCCGTCGTGGGCAGTACCATCGGCACCGGGCCGGGGGTGCAGGGCCTCGTCAACAACTCGCTCAGCACTGCGGCCGCCGTGGATGCGGCGACCAACGGGTCCGGTCCGGCGGTGTCGGGCCTGACCTCGGGAACGGCCAACGCTGTGGTGGGCACCATCAGCAACCCGTCCAGCAGCGCATACGCCGTGTACGGGCAGACCAATGGGACGGGTCCGGCGATCATCGGCCAGATCGCGAACACCTCCAGCAGCGCGGCCGCCATGGGTGGTGTGACCAACGGCACCGGGCCGGGGTTCGGTGGTCTGAACATCGGGTCAGGGCCTGCCATCAGCGGCCAGAACTGGGGGACGGGGCCGGGCATCCTCGCTGGTGTCGTCGGCGCCACCAACAACCAGCCCGCCATCTCGGCTGCCACCGCCGGAACCGGTGTCGCCCTGCAGGCCACCGCCACCGGGACGGGCAGTCGCGGCGGGGTGTTCGCCGGGGTGGCGGCCCAGGCCCAGTTCAAGCCGGGCAGCGGGTCGACCCACCCGACCTCGGGCCAGGCCGGCGACCTCTACGTGGACTCGTCCGCCCGGCTCTGGTTCTGCAAGGTCGGCGGCCCCACCGCCACCTGGACCCAACTGGCCTAGTCCGGCTGGCGCCTCCCGGGGAGCCCGAGGCGGACCCTCGCTCTCGTCCCCCCAAGTGGAGCGGGGGCGTGGCGCGGCAGGGCCCCGAACGCTGGTCACCATCGTCCCTCCCCCGCCCGCGCCCGGGCCCCGCCTCTGCTGGCCTCGTGTCCGGCTTTGGGGATACCGGGGAGACCAACTGTCGGGTTCGGATCCAGCACCTGAAGTGAACCGAACGTGGGTGCTGCGTAAATCGTTCATGAACCACGACCCGCCATCGAGGTACCTAGATCGAGGACCAGACCGCGCCCGAACGGCACGTCGGCGCTCCTCGCGATCGAGTCCGAGCGCCGGTTCTGTGCGCCCACCGTCGGCGATGACGGGACTGTGAGCGGCAGCACGCGTGCGCGAGAATGAAGCAGATGGGTGTACCCGCGCCACCCCTGCCTCCCGACAGGGCCGGTCAACGAGACGCCGTGGGTGGCCTGGTCTTCATCTGCCTGGGCGTAACCCTCGGCAGCTTGGCTGCGCTCGTGCTACTCGGCTACTCGATCTCGGGGAGCCATGACCTCGGACAGCTCATTTCCACTGAGGTGGTGCTCGGCGGCGTGACGCTGGTCCTCCTGTTCTTCGGGATCAGAGCAATGAGACGACCGCCGATGGACTGAACCCTTGGGCCGTCTGCAGCGCGCGCACCGAACGGCACGCGGGACGCTTCCGCGGACGAGTCGAGCGCCGGTGCTTTGCGTGGAGAGGCCACTCGGTCGTCGTCAGGCGGCTCGCACAAGGGCGATGACCAACATGACAGCGCCGCTCACTGTCCAGGCGAGGCCGATCGCGAGGTTGTAGAGCGTCCAACCCCGCTCTGAGACCGGGAGACGTTTTGCTGAAGAAGTTCCGGTACCGGATCCGTCCGCGCCAGAGAACGGGCACGACCCTGAGCACGATGCCAACCCCGCCAAAGAGTCCAAGCACCTGTGAAGTCTCGCAGCCATCGGGGACCTGGCCGTCTCCCAGTGCCGGTTCTCTGGCGCACACAAGGGCACTTCGGTATGCGGGGCCGATCGCCGGTTCGGGGCAGGTCAGGCGGCTGACGCCGAGAGCCGGCTGGGTGGGCGACGCCAGGCGGCCGTGCGTGTCGCCTGCCACCGAGTGATGAGCCGGACGACGGGGAACGCCGACCGGCTCAAGGTTGCCATTGGTCGCCGCCGTCGCTCGGTCCCCGAGGGAATGAGCCGATTGAGCGACTATGACCCCCTCTCCCGTACCGGAAGCCCCGCTTGGGGACCCGGGTCGGGAGAGCGGCGAGGCGTCGAGCCGGATTCGAGATCAGTACCGCTTCACCCTCGGGCCCGTGGAGGCCGTCGGAGTGCTCGACCCGGTGGAGGATGTCGTTGAGGTGGTGGCATGTCCGGCTGTGTTCGAACCGGTGGGCGTGTCGGCCGAGACCGACCCACACGCAACTGCTCCGAAGAGCAACGCAGCGGCGATGGCGACGAAACGGATTCGTGAGCTCATGGCTCTCTCCTTTTGCAAGTGCCCGTACTCGGGCCCTATTGCACAGAGCGTCGACGGCGTGCCGAGATATGTGCGATTCGTCACGGGTCAGGCGCTCGATCAGATCGTCGATGAGAGAGCGCGGCCGCCGGTGGCACGGCCTTCGATGCGAGCGGCTCGGCTCGTTCGCCGTGTCCTGCGGAGGACGGTGAAGCCGGGTGAGGTCGGCGATGAGTTCGTGGCGGACACTCGCAAGCGGTGGATGGCGTGACCCTTTGCACGCTCAATCCAAGCGGGCGGTCAGCGAGCTCCTCGAGGGACTGGACGCCGAGCACCAGGAAGCCGATTGCTGGTAGGGCACGGATGCGGCCATCCGGCCATCATCCACCAAAGGGGCATGCTCGGGTGAGCTCGCCTAACATCCGTGTCACCTCAAATCCCACCAGCTGACAAGGATGGAAAAAGGTGCGAATCGTGGTCATTGGAGCATCGAGCGGGCTGGGTCGCTGCATCGGTGTCGGCCTGGCCCAGCGGGGCGCCCACGTTGCGCTGATGGCCCGGCGGCGCGAGCGCCTGGTGGACGCGGCCGCCGACGCCGGTCCCGACGCGGTGGTGATCGAGTGCGACGTCACCGACGAGAAGTCGTGCCAATCGGCGATCGAGGAAGCGGCGGCCACCCTCGGCGGCATCGACGCCCTGGTCTACGCACCCGGCATCGGTCCGCTCGGTCAGCTGGTCGACACCGACGCCGCCACCTGGCGGCGAGTGTTCGACACCAACGTGATCGGCGCCGCGCTCGACCACCGCCGCCGCCGTCCCCTACCTCACCGAGTCGAGTGGTTGCGCGGTGTACCTCTCGTCGATCAGCGCCTCCCAGACCTCCCCCTGGCCGGGCCTGGGCGCCTACGCCGTGAGCAAGGCGGCGCTCGACAAGTTGGTCGAGGCCTGGCGAGCCGAGCACCCGAGCGTCGGGTTCACCCGCGTCATCGTGGGCGACTGCGGCGGCGGCGAAGGCGACGCGGTGAGCGGCTTCCCCGGGGACTGGGACATGGAGCTGGCCGCCGAGATGGTGCCGATCTGGCTGGCCCGTGGCTACATGACCGGTTCGCTGCTCGAGGTGGAGGAGCTCGTCACCATGGTCGACACCATCGTGCAGCGCGGCGCCACGGTCTCCATCCCGTCGGTCACGGTGACGCCGCGCCCGCCCGCACCGGTACCGGCCGAGGAGTCCGCATGACCACGGCCACGGTCGAGTTCGACCCGTTCTCCGACGAGTACTTCAACGACCCCACCGAGGTCTACCGGCGGCTGCGGGACGAAGCGCCTGTCTACTTCAGCGAGAAGTACGGCTTCTACGCCCTGTCCCGGTTCGCCGACGTGGTCTCCGCCCACCGGGATCTCGCCGCGTTCACCAGCACGCACGGCATCGAGCTGATGACGCTCACCACCAAGACCCCAGAAGAGGTGGCCAGCTACCGCCAGATCATCATGATGGACCCGCCCGAGCACGACGTGATGCGGGCGCTGGTCAGCCGGGTGTTCACCCCCCGAGCCATGGTGGCGCTGGAACCGATGATCCGCCACGTCATCGCCGGGTTCCTCGACGAGCTGGACGATCCGACCGACTTCGACGCGGTGGCCGACTTCTCGGCCCTGTTCCCGGTCGAGGTGATCTCGCGGATGTTGGGGGTACCCGACGGGGAGCGCCAGCAGATCCGCCACTGGCTCGACGCCAGCCTGTCACGCCAAGAGGGCCAGACCGAGCCCAGTGCCGAGAACGACGAATCCATCATGGCCATGGGGCTCTACTTCTACGAGCTGGCCGTCGAGAAGCGCAAGAACCCGGCCGACGACATGCTGTCGCGGCTGACCCAGGTCACCGTGGACCGGGCCGACGGCACCCAGACCAGCCTCGACGACGCCGAGATCGCCGGCTTCGCCACCCTCATCGGCGGGGCCGGGGCCGAGACGGTGACCAAGCTGGTGGGCAACGCGGTGATGCTGTTCTCCCGCCACACCGACCAGTGGGAGCAGGTTCGGGCCGACCGGGACAAGATCCCCGGTGCGGTGGAAGAGACGCTGCGCTACCTGCCGCCGTCGCAGTACCAGGGTCGCTTCTCGCTGGAGGATCGTGAGTTCGACGGCATGACCCTCCCCGCCGGGCACCCGGTGCTGCTGCTCACCGGCGCCGCCACCCGCGACCCTCGGGCCTTCGAGCGGGCCGACGACTTCGACATCGCCCGTCCGCCCGCGGTCTCGCTGGGTTTCGGCCACGGCGTGCACAGCTGCCTGGGCGCGGCGCTGGCGCGGGCGGAGAGCCGCATCGCCATCGACGAGCTGGCCAACCGGTACCCCACCCTCGAGGTCGACGAGGCCGGGCTCCAGCGGGTCCACATGTCCAACGTGGCCGGCTACTCACATGTGCCGGTGCGCACCACCCGCTGAGCTCAGACCTTGACCGGCATCTTCATGATGCGGGCCAGGTTGGCGCCCATGATGTTGGTGATGTCCTGGTCGGACAGACCAGCCGGCAGGTGGTCCAGATAGCTGGTCGGCTCGGCCAGACCTTCGGGGTGCGGGTAGTCGGACCCGAACAGCACGTGGTCGGCACCGATGGAGGCGATCAGCGCCTCGATGTCGTCCTCGTGGAACGGGCTCACCCACACGTTGCGCTTGAACGCCTCGATCGGGTTCTCGGGGAACTCCTGAGGCATCTTGCGGTAGACGTCCTCGAGATGCTCGAGGAACGGGATCACCCAGTCGCCGCCGTTCTCGATGGAGGCGATCCGCAGGTCGGGGAAGCGGTGGAAGACGCCGTGGCAGGTGAAGGCGGTCATGGTGTCCTCGATGGGCCGCTTGCCCACGCTCATCATCCGGAAGGGATCGAGGCGGAAGGGCAGCATCTCCTGCGGGCCGGTCCAGTCGCTCTGGTAGCGGGTGTAGCCGCTGTCGGAGGCGTGCATGGCCACCAGCACGTCGGCGTCGACCACCGCCTGCCAGAAGGGATCGAACTCGGGCATCCCGAAGGACCGCGAGCCGCCGTAGGCCGGGACCGGGGCGGGGCGGATGAGCACGACCTTGGCGCCACGCTCGACGCACCACTCGAGCTCCTCGATGGCCTTCTCGACGATCGGGAGGGTGATGACCGGCGTGGTGAAGATGCGGTCCTCGTAGTTGAACGTCCACTGCTCGTGGAGCCACTCGTTGAGCGAGTGGACGACGGCGTGGGTCAGCTCGGGGTTGTCACGCATCCGCTCTTCGAGGAGGCTGGCCAGCGTGGGGAACATGAGGGCGCAGTCGACGCCCAGCTCGTCCATCAGCTCGACCCGCGGCGCCGGTTCGCGGAAGCCCGGGAGGGCGCGCATCGGCTCGCCGATCAGCTCGCGGTAGGTCTTGCCGTCGGGGTTGCCGACGCGGAAGTACTCCTCCTGCGCCCCGGGCCGAGCCACCACCTCGAAGGTGGGGTTCGGGATGTAGTCGCTGATCGTGCCGCGGACCACGATCTTGGTGCGTCCCCGCACCTCCACGTAGTCGATCGCACTCTTGTACTCGCTCGGAAGGTGGCGGGTGAACGCCTCCTTCGTCTCGTACAGGTGGTTGTCGGCATCGAAGACGAGGTAATCCGAAGTTCTGGTCACCTCAACATCGTACACCGTTTCTAACAGTGACGTCAACGTGCAACTCCCAGGCCGGATCCGACCGGATCGACGGGTTTCCTCAGGTCATCTAACGTCATCTACCGTCGAGATCTAACGCCGGTGTCACGAGTTCGACAGGGTCCATGACCGCAGCCGCCCCCACCCCCGTCCACCACGCTCCCTGCCCGCACCTGGCGCGCGCTCGATGGGGTGACCAGCTGCTGGCCGAGTCGAGGGCCGCGCTGCGGGTGGAGGAGCCGGGACGTGCCCCCCAGCTCTGGTTCCCGCTGGCCGATGTGCGCCTCGACCAGCTGCGCGACGAGGGCCGCACGGGCCGGCGCGACGGCCGGGGCCCGGCCCGGCTCTGGAGCGTCGACCCGAGCCCCGCGTCGCCGGCCACGCCGTCGCCGGGCTCCGCCCGGGACAACTGGGATGCGCCGGCCCTGGTCGGGCCGGTGGACGGCGACGACGTGGCCTGGAGCTACACCGAGCCGGCGCCCGCGCTGGACTGGCTGGCCGGCTACGCCACCTTCGACCCTGACCGGGTTCGGGTCGAGCTGGTCGACGCCGGCCCCGACGACGAGCCCCGAGACATCACGGTCAAGCGCTTCCCCACGTGGGGCGACGCGTCGGACCTGATCGCCGTGCTCCGGGTCGAGCCCGAGGACGACGGGAGCTACCGCAGCGTCGCTCGGGCCGACGAGCGACGTCCGGTGGTGGAGGGCAGCCAGCTGCTGGGGCAGGCCATCGTGGCCGCCGCCCACCAGGCGCCCGGCCGGCGTGTGGTGTCGGCGCAGATGGTCTTCCTGCGCGCCGCCGACGCCCGCCAGCCGCTGCGCTTCGGGCTCACCGAACTGAGCGCGGGCCGGACCTTCACCGCTCTGGAGGTCCAGGCCAGCCAGGCGGATCGCCGGGTGGCGGCGGGGATCCTGCTGCTCGACCAGACCGCTCCCGACGTCATCCGCCATCAAGCCGCACCACCCGAGACTCCCGGGCCCTACGAGAGCGAGCCCCTCGACATGTCGGTGATGGGTCGCGACCTGCGCATCGTGGACGGGGCCTACACCTCGAACCCGGATGCGCCGACGGGACCACCCGTCCTCGACGCCTGGGTGCGCTTCCGGGACGTGCCGGCCGACCCGGCGATCCACGCCGGGTTGCTGGCCCAGTTCACCGGCCACCTGTCCATCGCTGCCGCCCTTCGCCCCCATGCCGGCATCGGCCAGGTCGAAGCGCACCGCACCCTCTCGATGGGCATCAACGCCATCTCGATATCGTTCCATGCCGATGTCCACGCCGATCGCTGGATCCGCTACCACCACCTCTCGACCTTCGCCGGCGATGGCATGACCCACGCCGAGTGCCGCGTGCACGACGAGGACGGCCGGCTGCTCGCCTCGTTCACGGTGGACGCCATGGTTCGAGGCCTGCCCCAGGCCCTGTCCACGGCCGGCACCGTCGACGACCGCGTCGCGCTGTGAGCCTCACCACCGGGCGCGGACCCCACAGCGCCAACCCGGCCGGACGCTTCAGCGCACCGATGCCCAACCCCGTCGCCTACGTCGAGCCGTTCCGACGTCGGGTGCGGGCCCTCCACGCCGGCCGCCCAGTGGTCGACAGCCAACGGGTGCTGCTCGTGCACCGTCCGGGACGCCCCCCCACCTACGCCTTCCCGGCCACCGACGTGACCACGGCCGCGGCCCAGCCCGAACCCGAGGCCCGGGGCTACGTCTCGGTCCCGTGGGACGCGGTCGAGGCCTGGTACGAGGAAGAGGAGCAGGTCTTCGGCCACCCCCGCAACCCCTACCACCGGGTGGACTGCATCCCGACCGTCCGGCGCCTCCGCGTCGAGGTGGGTGAGGTGACGTTGGTGGACACCCCCCACACGTTGGGCGTCTACGAGACGGCCCTCGAACCGCGGCTGTACGTGGCCCGCGACTCGGTGGACATGGCATCCCTGCGCCCCAGCCCGACCACCTCCTACTGCCCCTACAAGGGCACGGCCAACTACTTCACCGCCACGGTGGACGACGTGGTGGTGACCGATGTGGCCTGGAGCTACGAAGACCCGCGGCCCGAGTCCCTGCCCCTGGCGGGCCTGCTCTGCTTCGACGAGCGTCGGGCCACGCTGATCCAGGACCTTCCCCCTGCCACCCCACCCGAGGAGTTCCGTCCGTGACCGACCCGACGGGGGCAGAGCCCAGGCCGGTACGACCGCTCCCCCAGCTCACCCCCACCAACGACTGGTTCTGGACCTCGGGTGCGGACGGCCAGCTGCGGATCCAGAGCTGCGAGACCTGCGACACCCTGGTGCATCCGCCCGTGCCCATCTGTCCGGTGTGCCGCAGCCGCTCGTGGGCCCCCAAGGTGGTGTCGGGTGGCGCCACGGTGGTCGGCTTCACCGTGAACAGCCATCAGTGGCTACCTCGGTTCGAGCCTCCCTACGTCATCGCCAACGTGGCCCTGGACGAGGACCCGAGCGTGCACCTGACCACCAACATCGTGGGCTGCGATCCCGACGACGTGCATGTGGGCCAGCAGGTGATGGTGCGCTTCGAGCCCCAGGATGACGTGTGGATCCCGCTGTTCGAGCCCACCGGTGACGACGATCAGGACCGGGTGATCGAGCCCACCCGCCCCACGCCCCGGGCCCCGCTGAGCGACGAGCGGTTCGAACACCGCGTCGTGCTGTCGGGGGTGGGCCGCTCAGCCATCGGTCGGCGCCTGATGCGCGATCCGCTCTCGCTGACCGTCGACGCCTGCGTGGCCGCGGTGGCCGACGCCGGGCTCACCCTCGACGACATCGACGGCCTGTCCACCTATCCGGGGCCCGGGGCCATGGGCATGAGTGAGGGCGGCGTCACCGCCGTCGAGGAAGCCCTGCGCCTCCACCCCACCTGGATCAACGGCGGCGGAGACCTTCCCGGCCCGGGAGGGTCGGTCATCGCGGCCATGCTGGCGGTGGCCAGCGGCCTGTGCCGCCACGTCCTGTGCTTCCGCACGGTGTGGGAATCGACCTACGCCACGCTCCAGCAGACCCGCAGCGGAGGCAGCGGCGGGGTCGGTAGTCGTGTGTCGGGGTCCATGCACGAGTGGCGGGCGCCGTTCGGAGCCATGTCGGCCGCCAACTGGATCGGCATGAACGCCAACCTCTACCTCCACCGATACGGCGCCACCCGCGAGATGCTCGGGCTGGATCGCCCTCAACGACCGAGCCAACGCGGCGCGCAACCCGGTCGCCATCTACCGCGACCCCATGACCATGGACGACTACCTGTCGGCCCGACCCATCACCAGCCCGTTCGGGCTCTATGACTGCGACGTGCCCTGCGACGCCTCGATCGCGGTGGTGGTGTCGGACGCCTCGGTGGCCGGCGATCTGCCCGAACCCGCCATCCGGGTCGAAGCCGTGGGCACCCAGATCCTGGAACGGGTCTCGTGGGACCAGGACACCATCACCCACGAACCCCAGGTCATCGGGCAGTCCGCCCACCTGTGGACCCGCACCAGCATGCGCCCGGCCGACGTGGATGTGGCCCTGGTCTACGACGGGTTCACCTTCAACGCCGTGTCCTGGCTGGAGGGGCTCGGGTTCTGCGGCATCGGCGAGGCCATGGACTGGATGGATGGGGGTCGGCGCATCGCCCTCGACGGCGACCTGCCGGTCAACCCCCACGGCGGCCAGCTGTCGGAGGGTCGCACCCACGGCTACGGGTTCCTCTACGAGGCCATGGTGCAGCTGCGCCACGAAGCCGGCGAGCGACAGGTGCCCGACGCCCGCACCGCGGTGGTGACCTCCGGCGGCGGCACGCCCTCGGGCGTGCTGCTGCTGCGCCGCGACGGCACGTGACGCGATAGCGTGCGCTCCCGTGGACAGCTTCGAGACGCTTCTCTACGAGGAGCGCGACGGTGTCGCCATCGTCACGCTCAACCGTCCCGAGGTCCACAACGCCTTCAACCGGCAGATGCAGGGCGAGCTGCACCACCTCTGGCGTTCGCTGCGCTCGGTGGACGACGTACGGGCGGTGGTGCTGACCGGCGCCGGCGATCAGGCCTTCTGCACCGGCATCGACCGGTTCGAGACCATCCAGGCGGGCTACCTCGAGAAGAAGCCGGTGAGCGGGGACAAGACCGGCAAGGTCTCGACGCCGTTCATGTACAACGACCCGGGCGCCAACATCAACCCCAAGCAGAACGACCTGTGGAAGCCGGTCATCGCCGCGGTGAACGGCATGGCCTGCGCCGGCGCCCTCTACATGCTCGGCGAGGCCGACATCGTGATCGCGGCCGAGCACGCCACCTTCTTCGACCCACACGTGACCTACGGGATGGTGGCGGGGTTCGAGTCCATCCACCTGATGCAGAAGCTGCCGCTGGGCGAGACGTTGCGCGCTCGTGCTGATGGGGGCCCACGAGCGGATGTCGGCGCAACGGGCCCACGAACTGGGCCTCGTCTCCGAGGTGGTGCCGGCCGACGAGCTGCTGGAGCGAGCCATGTGGGTGGCCAACGCCATCGCCTCGGCCCCGGTGCTGGCCATCCAGGGCACGCTGCGGACGGTGTGGATGGCGCACGAGGTCACGCGCAAGGCGGCGTTGGCGCAGGTGGCCACGCTCGTGGAGCTGGGCACGACGTTCGAGAACATCGAGAGCGGCCAGGCCGAGTTCGAGAACACCCGCCAGGACTGGCGACTGCGCTGAGCCGCGGCCACCTCGGCCGGTTCGCTCACGTCGGCCGTCACGACAGCCGGTCGCCGGCCCATCCCAGCAGCGTCGGCGCCAGCAATGGCCACCGTGCGAACAAGCCCTCGCCCTGGGCGTGGACGGCCTGGCGGTCGATCCACTCGGTGTCGCCCCATGGCGGCTCGACCAACTGGGCATCGGGCAGGAGCTCCGCCAGCTGTTCGGAGGCCTGGCGGGTGTGGTTGGCATCGCTCACCCCGCTGCGGAACACCAGTGCGGGGAGAGCGAGGTTGCGTCCCTCGGCGTCGTCGAGGCCCGGCACCAGCTGGTCGCCACATGGGCAGTAGGCCAACATCCAGCGCTCCATGGTGGCGATGAACGCCTTGGGGTCGAGGTCGAGGAACCGTTGCCGATTGGCCGGGTTGCGCTCGAGCACCTCCCGCCACTCGTCGAGCTCGACCACCGCCTCCATGCCCCCGTTCCAGGCCGCCATGATCGAGCCCTGGCAGTAGTGGTAGCCGAGAGTGATGAGCCCGACCGGACCGCCGCTGATCCACCACATGGCCACGCCGGCAGCCACGTCGCGGTGGCGCGAGGCCGTGAGCAGGGAGACCCGGGAGCCGCCCGAGCCACCGGCGATCACGGCCGGGGCCATGTCGAGGTGTCGGAGCAGACCGGCCAGCGCATCGGCCTGCATCGCCGACTCGGAGGAGCCGGTGAAGCACACGTCGGACTCACCCGTGTTGGGACGGTCCCAGATGAGCACCTGGTTGCCGTGGGTGGCCAGGGCCTGGGCCAGCTCCCGCACGCCGGGATCGTCCTTGCTGAAACGGCCACCAGGCGTGATCACCCACGGACGTCCTTCGCCGATCACCTCGTACGCGAGCGTCAGCCCATCGACCTTTGCCGTAGCCATGGCCCAAGACTATAGTGACGTGCTTGTTAGAAAGCGCTCCCTCGTGCGCTCCGACGCTGAGCACGGAAGGGCACCTCGTGGACACCATCGATCACTGGATCGCCGGGCGGACCGCGCCTGGCACCTCCGGACGGGTGAGCCCGGTGTACGACCCGGCCCGAGGCATCCAGCAGGCCGAGGTGGCCCTGGCGTCGGTCGACGAGGTCGACGGCGTGGTCGAGGTGGCGGTCGAGGCGGCGTCGTCGTGGGGCACCACGTCGTTGGCCCGGCGCGCCACCGCCATGTTCCGGCTGCGCGAGCTCATCGACTCGCACCGTGACGACCTGGCCGCCATCATCACCCGTGAGCACGGCAAGGTCCTGTCCGACGCCCAGGGCGAGGTGGCCCGGGGACTGGAGAACGTCGAGTTCGCCTGCGGCATCCCCCACCTGCTGAAGGGGTCGCAGTCCTCCGAGGCGTCGACCGGCGTCGACGTCCTCACCGTCGCCGAGCCGGTGGGCGTGGTGGCCGGCATCACCCCCTTCAACTTCCCGGTGATGGTGCCGTTGTGGATGATGGCCAACGCCATCGCCTGCGGCAACGCCTTCGTCCTCAAGCCGTCGGAGAAGGATCCGTCGGCGTCGATGCTGCTGGCCGAACTGGCGGGCCAGGCCGGGTTCCCCGACGGCGTGGTCAACGTGGTCCACGGCGACGACGTGGCCGTGAACGCCCTGCTGGGCCACCCCGACGTCGATGCCGTGTCGTTCGTGGGCAGCACCCCGGTGGCCCGCCACATCTACGAGACAGGCACCAAGGCCGGCAAGCGGGTCCAGGCCCTGGGTGGGGCCAAGAACCACATGGTGGTGCTGCCCGACGCCGACCTCGACGCCGCCGCCGACGCGGCCATCTCGGCCGGCTACGGCTCGGCCGGCGAGCGGTGCATGGCCATCTCGGTGATCGTGGCGGTGGGCGACATCGGCGACGACCTGGTGGAGGCCATCGCCAGGCGCATCCCCGACGTGGTGGTGGGCCCGGGTGACGACTCGGCCTCGATGATGGGGCCGCTCATCACCGCCGCGCACCGGGACAGGGTGCGGTCCTACGTGCGGGGCGCGGCGGACGAAGGGGCATCGGTGGTGGTGGACGGCGCCGCCGGTCCGGCTTCGGATGGGTTCTTCGTGGGCTGCTCGTTGCTCGACGGGGTCAAGCCCGGCATGCGCGTCTACGACGACGAGATCTTCGGACCGGTGCTGGGCGTGGTGCGCGTGGCCAGCTACGACGACGCCGTGGCCCTGGTCAACGCCAACCCGTACGGCAACGGCGTGGCCGTGTTCACCCGCGACGGCGGGGCGGCCCGACGGTTCCAGCGGGAGGTCACGGTCGGGATGGTCGGGATCAACGTGCCGGTGCCCGTGCCGGTGGCGTCGCACTCCTTCGGGGGTTGGAAGGCGTCGCTGTTCGGATCCAGCCCCATCTACGGCCCGGACGGCATCAACTTCTACACGCGGTCGAAGGTCGTCACCTCACGCTGGCCCGATCCGGCCTCGAGCGTGATCGACCTGGGCTTCCCCACCAACCGCTGATCTCTCGCGTACCCGACGAAGCCGCCCTGAGAACGGCTCTCCGACGACGGGCCAAGAAGGCGGAGGCCGCCAGGCCGGAGCCGCTGGACCGATGACACCCAGATGGCGAAGCGCCCGCAGGGAGGCTTGCCGACCGGAGGGCTAGGAGAGTCGCCCCAGCAGGCCGCGCTCGATGATCTGCGCCGCGGCCTCGATCTCGGCCGACGACCGCGGGCGCCCCCCGAAACCGCTCAGCAGGCCGAGCATGACCACCGCTTCGGCGTCGACGTCGCCGAAGTCCCGCGGCGCCAGGAAGTGCGCCAGGCGTCGCCACCCCCAGTCGAAGGCGGCGGCCGAGTCGGCCCGTAGCGTGGCGTCGGCCAGGGCGGCATCGACCCACACCCGGATCATGGCCGCCTCGCCCGCCTGCGCCGTGTTGTAGCGACGAAGCCACCCGCGCCGCTCGGCTCCGGCGTCCGAGCCCTCGGGCTCGGCCGCGTCGGGGATCTCGCTCAACGCGCGTCGACACGGCCCGGATGGCATCCACGGTGAGGATGCGGGCCAGGTCGTCCTTGTTCTGGAAGTAGCGGTAGAAGGACCCGTGCGAGACCCCGGCGGCGCCGGCCAGGTCGTCCACCCGGGTGGCGTGGTAGCCGCGGGTCACGAACACTTCCCGACCGGCACGCAGCAGCGCCGAGCGGGCGCCGTCCCCGTCCGGCTCCAGGTCGTCGCGCTCGAACAGCTCTCGCATCACCGGGCGGAACTCCACCGCCGGAGGGCGCCGCCGCACCGGCGGGTGCACGTTCACGTCGGCCCGCAGGCCGAACAACGTGCGATGGATCACATCGGTGGCGGCATCCTCGATGCGCCGGACGGCGAAGCTCCGGGGCATCACCGCCGCCAGGATGGCGGTGATGTCCAGCGTGCGGGTCAGACACTCCTGCGCCAGGCCGATGACCGGCTCCAACTGGCGCGGCGACAGGGTGGGGTCGACCAGGCTGGAGCGGATCCTGGTCCGGATGCGCTCACCCCAGCGCGCCGAGCCCACCGCCACCACCTCGTCACGTTCGGAGGCGGCCGGGAAGGCGTGGTACACCGAGCGAGAGCGCTCGTAGATCTCGGCGTGGCGGCCGACCCAGGCCCGCAGCGCCGTCCAACCGGCCAGGTCGGCGGTGACCGGCTCGAGCGCCTCGGTCGAGGCGGTGAGTTGGCGAGCCACCTGCCCCGCCAGCTGGCGGAACACGTCCTCCTTGCTGGAGAAGTACTGGTAGAAGGAGACACGCGAGCATCCGGCGCGGGTGGTGATGCGATCGATGCTGCAGTTCTGGTAGCCCTCCTCGCCGAACACATCCAGGGCCGCGTCGAGGATCCTCTGTTGGGTCCGCTGCCCGCGGGCGCCGACCCGGGGGTTGTCCGAGAAGGGGGCTCGGCGGACGACCGCGTCCGGATCCATCGTCGGGGGCCGCGATGCCCGGTCTACTGCTCGGACCGGACCTGGTCCTTGACCGCGGTGACGATGGGCGGCGCCTCCCGCCAGTTCGGGATGCCCGACTCCTCCGTGGCCACCGGCCAGCGGTTGTCGTTGACCCAGGCCCAATGGGCGTGGTTGAGCTCGTGGAGGGTGAAGCAGGCGTTGAGCGCGTTGTAGAAGCCCATGTTGTCGACGGTCTGGTTGACCGCCTCCTTGATGAGCAGCGACGACATGGTGGGCTGGGCGGCGATGCGCTCGGCGAACGCCAGGGTGCGATCACCCAACTCGTCGGCCGGGAACACCTTGCTCACCATCCCCAGCGCGTGGGCCTCATCCGCGCCGATGGCGTCGCCGGTCAACAGCAGCTCCTTGGCCTTGCGGGGCCCGAACTCCCACGGGTGGGCGAAGTACTCGACCCCGCACATCCCCAGGCGTGAGCCCACCACGTCGGCGAAGCGCGTGCCCTCGGCGCACACGATGAGGTCGCACGCCCACAGCAGCATGAGCGCGGCGGCGTAGACCTCACCGTGGGCCTGGCCGATGGTGATCTTGCGCAGGTTGCGCCACCGCCGGGTGTTCTCGAAGAAGTAGTGCCACTCCTGCAACATCAACGCCTCGGCGCCCTGGCGGGTGGCCCCGTTGGTCCGGCGGCTCACATGCTGGTCCGGGCCGGGGGCCGACTCCTCCAGGGCCACCTTCGAGCCCAGGTCGTGGCCGGTCGAGAACATCGGCCCGTTGCCTCCCAGGATCACCACCCGGACCTCGTCGTCGGCCTCGGCTCGCAGGAAGGCATCGTTGAGCTCGACCAACATGCCCCGGTTCTGGGCGTTGCGGGCCTCGGGCCGGTTGAGCATGATCCGGGCGATGCGACCCTCGGACAGGGTCTCGTACTGGATGAACTTGTCCTCGGGCATCTCCGACTCCTGGCCTGGGCGCTTCGGTGCGTTCGCAGATGACACTATCGTTAGACTTTCGTTCCGACTGAGAGATCGAGGTTCCGTGAAGCTGCGTCCGGGTCAGAAGCTGCACAGCGCCGTGTGCGACGCGCAGGTCATCGTCGTGAGGGCCCCGGCCGACGAAGTCGAGGTCGGCTGCGGTGGCACCCCGCTGCTCGAGGACGGCCAGGAGCCCGACTCGTCGGTCACCCTGGACGAGTCGCTGGGCGACGGCCCGCTGCTGGGCAAGCGCTACGCCGACGAGGACCTCGGCCTGGAGCTGCTGTGCAACCGGGCCGGTGCGGGGGCGCTGACCGTCAACGGCCAGTTGCTCCTGGTGAAGGGCGCCAAGCCGCTCCCCTCGTCGGACTGACCCACCGCATGAACCTGCTGCTCCTGCTCGACATGGCCGCGGCCGGCCGCACCGACGCCGTGGCCGTGAAGGTCGGCGACGACCAGCTCACCGTCGGCGAGCTGCACAACGCGGCGTGGACCGCGGCCGCCATGGCCGGCGACGCCTCCGCCCTGGCCTATGTGGGCACCAACGGTCTGGCCTTCCCGATCGGCGTGTTCGCCGCCGCCGGGGCCGGCGTGCCCTTCGTCCCGCTCAACTACCGCCTCAGCCACGATCAGCTCTACGAGCTGCTGGCGCCCCTGGGAGACACCGTGGTGGTGGCCGACGGCGAGGTGGCCACCGCCCTGGCCGACCGAGGTCACCGGGTGATCGACACCGCCGACTTCGTGACCCGGTCCCGGGCTGGCCAGTCGGGTGGCGAGGTGCCCGAAGACGGCGACTCCCCGGCGCTACTGCTGTACACCAGCGGCACCACCGCCGCCCCCAAGGCCGCGGTCCTGCGCCACCGCAACCTCACCTCCTATGTGATCGGCACGGTCGAGTTCGGGGCCGCCGACCCCACCGAAGCGGTGCTGGTCAGCGTGCCGCCATACCACGTGGCCGGGCTGGCCAACCTGCTTGAGCAACCTGTACCTCGGACGCCGGATCGTCTACCTACGCCAGTTCGACGCGGCCGAGTGGGTGGCCACCGTCCGGCGCGAGCAGATCACCCACGCCATGGTCGTGCCCACCATGCTGGCGCGGATCTGCGACATCCTCGAGGAGGACGGCCAGGGGCTGCCCAGCGTCCGAGCTCTGTCCTACGGCGGTGCCCGTACCCCGGCCACCGTGCTGGCCCGGGCGATGGCGCTGTTCCCCGATGTCGACCTCACCAACGCCTACGGCCTGACCGAGACCAGCTCGACCATCGCCGTGCTCGGCCCCGAGGACCACCGGGCCGCGCAGCGCGGCGAGCCGGTGGCGGTGGCCCGGCTGGCGTCGGCCGGACAGGTGCTGCCCACCGTCGAGATCGAGGTGCGCGACGAGGGCCAGGTGCTCGGCGCCGGCCAGATCGGTGAGATCTGGGTTCGGGGTGAACAGGTGTCGGGGGAGTACCGGGGGGTGGCCGCGCCACTCGACGACCAGGGCTGGTTCCCCACCCGCGACCGCGGCCACGTGGACGACGACGGCTACCTGTTCATCGAGGGACGCAGCGACGACACCATCATCCGCGGCGGCGAGAACATCGCCCCGGCCGAGATCGAGGAGGTGCTGCTGACCCACCCCGACATCGACCAGTGCGCGGTGGTCGGCGTGCCCGACGACGAGTGGGGTCAGCGCATCGCCGTGCTGGTGGTGCGCAAGCCCGGCGCCAGTCTCGAGGCCGAGGCCGTGCGCGACTTCGCCCGGGCCTCGCTGCGGGGTTCGAAGACCCCGGACGTGGTGGCCTTCGCCGAGGCGCTGCCCTACACCGAGACGGGCAAGCTGCTGCGCCGCGAGGTGCAGGCCGATCTCATCGGCCGAGGCTGACCGTGCGCCGCACCTCGACCACCGTGTTGCTGGCCGGCGTGCTGCTGGGCGCGGCGATGGCCTGCTCGTCGAGCACGACGCGCGCCGGCGGTGGCTCGAGCGCCACCACCGGGCCCAGCCGGGCGAGCGTGGTGGCCACCCACCCACCGTCCGGCCCGGCCGCCGTGCTGGCCGGTCCGCTCACCGGAGGCAAGGGCATCGCCCTGGTCTCGGCCAGTTCGGGCCCGTCGCTGAAGGCGGCGGGCTACACCGAGTCGGAGTACACCGCCGCGGGCACAGCCACCTCGTACCAGGCGCCGGGCGGACTGCCGCCCGACGGCCGCTATCAGCTCCAACCGTTGGCCACCGCCTCCTACGAGACCCGCATCGTGGTGCGGCGGCCGGCGGACCCGGCCAAGTTCAGCGGCAACGTGGTGGTGGAGTGGCTCAACGTCAGCGGCGGCGCCGACACCCCGGCCGACTACACCTACCTGGCCCCCCAGCTCCTGCGCAACGGTGACGCCTGGGTCGGCGTGTCGGCCCAGCGCATCGGGGTGGAGGGCGGACCCGTGGCCGTGTCGGTCCCGGGGCTGAGCGGATCGACCAGCCCGGGCCTCAAGGGCACCGACCCGGCCCGCTACGGCTCGCTGCACCACCCCGGCGACGCCTACTCCTACGACATCTACACCCAGGTGGCCCGGGCGCTGCGCCATCCCGGCTCGGTCGACCCGCTGCACGGGCTCGACATCAGGCGGGTGCTGGCCGTGGGCGAGTCCCAGTCGGCGTTCACCCTCACCACCTACGTGGACGGCGTCGAGCCGCTCACCCATGAGTTCGACGGGTTCCTGATCCACAGTCGGGGTGGCTCCCCCGCCCCCCTGGGTCAGCCCGGCGCCGGCATCGACATCGGCGGCAGCCTGTCGGGCAAGCCCACCATCATCCGCACCGACCAGTCGGTACCGGTGATCATGGTCGAGACCGAGACCGACGTGCTCGGCATCCTCAACTACTACCCGGCCCGCCAGACCGACAACGCCCATCTCCGACTGTGGGAGGTGGCCGGCGCCGCCCACGCCGACAAGGAGCAGGTGGGAGCGGCCGAAGCCTCGTTCGGCTGCGCCGAGCCCATCAACCGCGGCCAGCAGGGCTTCGTGCTTCGCAGCGCCATCTCCCACCTCGAGACGTGGGCCGACGGCGGCGCCGCGCCACCCACCGCGGCCGGGTTCTCGGTGACCACGAGCACCGGGAAACCGTCATACGTGCTCGACCCGGTGGGCAATGTCGAGGGCGGGGTGCGCACCCCCGCGGTCGACGCCCCGGTGGACGTGCTGTCGGGCCTGCCCGCGCCCAACTCGTCGGTCATCTGCATCCTGTCGGGGACGACCACCCCGATCCCGCCGGCCACGCTGGCCCAGCGCTATCCCACCAAAGCCGCCTACGTGGCCGAGTACACCAAAGCCACCGACGCGGCCATCAAGGCCGGCTTCGTGCTGAGCGCCGACCGGGCCGCCCTGCTGGCCCAGGCCCAACCGGCCCGCATCCCCGGCTGACTTCGGCTTTCGGGGGTCACCCCAGGTTGTCGCCTTCGGCGGCGCGGATCTTCTCGACGAGCCCGACCAGAAGGTCGAGCTCGTCGTCGGTCAGCCCGACCGTGCCGAACAGATCGGCGTTCAGCATCTCGACGGCGCGGTCGAACAGCCGGCGGCCCTTGGGTGTGATCTCGACCAGCGTGGCCCGGGCATCGGTGGGATGGGACAGGCGGCGACACAGGTCCGCCGCCTCGAGCCGGTCGATGGCATTGGTCACCGTCCCCGGCGTGATCCACAGGCGGTGGCCGACCGAGCCGAGCGTCATGGGACCGGTCCATCGCAACATCCCGAGCACCTGGTAGCGGGCGAACGTCAGCTCCAGCGGGCGAAGGATGGCAGACGCCCGGTTCATGAAGATCTGCTCGGCCCGCATGACCGACACGACCGCCGCCATGCCCGCGGCGCGGTCGCCCCATCCTTGTTCGATCCAGCGCTGTCGCGAGGCTTCGACGGGGTCGTACTGGAGCGGGTGAGCCACCCGGCGAATCTACTTCCGCGATCGCCGGGCGATGTCAGGCACACGGCCGGTCACACCTTGCCCCTCGAGCTCGGCCAGCTCGTCGTCGGGGACCCCGAGGCTCCGCAACACGTCCTCGGTGTGCTCGCCCAGCAGCGGGGCGTGTCGGCGGTGGAAGCGCTCAGGGCCCCGCGAGAATCGTATGGGCATGGTGCTGTGGCGAGCCGTCCCCGCGATTGGATGGTCGACGTCCTCGAAAAACCCGCGGAACTGCAGCTGCGGCAAGGTCGGTTGCTCGTGGGGCTGCAGCACCTTGGCGACGGGGACGCCGGCATCCCACAGACAGTCGACGATCTCGTCGCCGGTCCGCGCCCCGCACCAAACCGCCAGCTCGGCGTCGATGGCGTCGTGGTGCGCTCGCCGACCGGCAACCGTTGCGAGCGTCGGGTCGATGGCCCAGTCGGGTCGATCGAGCGCGTCGCACAGGGCCAGCCACTGGCCGTCGCTCGCCACCGCGATCGCGACCCATCCGTCGCGCACGCCCGCGGCATCGACGTCGGCGGTGAGGTAGACGTTCTGCGGTGCCGCAGTCGGACCGCGATTGCCGTCGCGCTCGAGCCGCGCGTCGTTGGCTGAGTGCTCGATGACCTGCTCGGCGGCGACGTTGAGCGCGGCATCCACCATCGACGCCTCGACCAACACGCCCTCGCCAGTGCGCCGGCGATGCTCCAGGGCCAGTAGCAGGCCGCACAGCGCGTGCGTGCCGGCATTCGAGTCACCCACGCAGTAGGGCGAGACCGGGTTCTGGTCGGGATACCCGGTCATCCAGGTGAGCCCGGCCGCGTCCTCGATGACGAAGGCGAAAGCAGGGTCGTCCCGCCACGGGCCGTCCAGGCCGAACCCGGGCATCCGGACCATGACCACGTCGGGCCGGATGGCGCGGACGGCGTCCAGGTCGAGACCGATCTGCTCCAACACCCGAGGTGTGTAGTTCTCGACGATGACGTCGCAGGTGGCGATCAGGCGCCCCAGCAGCTCCCGGCCGCGATCGGTGGTGAGGTCGAGCGTCACGCTCTTCTTGTTGGTGTTGAGGCCCGAGAAGATCCCAGAGCGCTCCCACCAGTCGGGCTCCGAGAACCGCAGGCCCGAGAGCAGGCGCGTGCCATCGGGGCGGGCCGTCGACTCGATGTGGAGGACGTCAGCGCCGAGCATCCCCAACATGTGGGTGCACAGCGGACCCGCCCAGAACGCGGTGAGATCCAGGACTCGCAAGCCCTCCAGTGGCGGCGTCGCGTCGCCCCGGTCGTCCTCGCTGGGCCGCGGACTGGCAGTCGAGGACGCTCGCTCGGTTTGGTCATGCTCACCCAGCCGCGGCGCCGGCCGGGCCGCGCGCAGCACCGGCGCGTCGAACCGGTACGGCCGGTCAGGTTCGTCGAAGCCGTCGCGGGGGTTCCGAACGATCGACCCGCGGGCCCGGAAGTGGTCGGTGGTGGGGATCGACGCGCCGTTGCCAACAGGGGCGTGCGGGATCCGGAACGAACCGGTGAGCTCGAGGACCTCCGCGGTCGTGTGCCCGGACATCCATGCCGCGATCGCCGGCTGCAGGTGCGTGCGGTTGGCGAACAACGACCGGTCCTCCATCCACTCGGGGTGGTCGACCATCACACAGAAGTCGAGCCACTGCTGGCCCGTCCCGACGCCCACGCCGACGATGCCGTCGCTTGTCGTCTCGATACCCGGCGTGACGAGCGACCGGCCCTCGCGAAAGGGATGCCCGACCATGTCGTGGTAGGTCACCGGGTAGTAGGTGAGGCACATCACGAGCGTCTCGAGCATCGACACGTCGACGAGTTCGCCCGCGGCACCGCGTTGCGCACGCGCCTGCGACACCATCGTGCCGATGGCCGCGTACGCACCTGAGAGCCACTCGCCGATCTGGCCGGCGACGAACACCGGCGCCCGCTCCGGCGAGCCGCGACCCAGACCGACGATCCCGCCCGACCAAGCTTGCAGCGTGAACTCGGTGGCGGCGCGGTCGCACCAGGGCCCTTCCAGGCCGAAGGGTGTGATCGACGTGACGGTCAGGTGCGGTGCGGCGGCGCGGATGGCCGATGGCGCCAGCTCTGGGAGATCAGCCAGGCGGGACCCCTTCGACCACACGACCGCGTCGGCCCGCTCCAGCAGCGCCTGCACGCGCTCGAGCGCGTCTTCGTCGTCCGGGTCGGCGACCATGCTCTGCTTCGACGACGAGAGGAAGGCGAACAGCGCCCCGTCGCTGCCGCTGGCGATCTCGGCGCCGGATGCCGACCAGCCCCGCAGCGCATCACCCTCGGGCGGCTCCACCTTGACCACCTCGGCGCCCCCGTCCGCGAGGATCTTCGTGCAGTAGGCGCCGGCGATGCCGGTCGAGAGATCGACGACGACGAGGTCGGACAGGGGCGGGGTCGTCGTCACCGGGCCGGCCCGATCACTCCGTGGCCTCTCGACCCTTCTTGCTGAGCCGCCACTCTGGCGGGAACCGGCTGTCGAAATCCTTGACCGCCTGGGACAGACCCTGATCGATCGCGTCGTCGGTTCCCAGCTCGTTGGCATCGGGCCGGCCGTAGCCGGCCATCGATTCGAGGACGCCGCTGAGCAGGCTCCCCATGTACTCGCCCTGGAACTGCTTCATGATCTCGAAGAACGTCTTCTGCATGAAGATCACGTCGGTCGGCCGGTTCTGGGCGCAGGCCATGGCGTACTTCTGGACCTCGGCCTCGAGCTGGTCGCGAGGCACCACGCTGTTCACGAAACCGCACTCGGCCATCTCGTCCGCAGTGAAGGGCCGGCCGGTGAAGACCATCTCCTGGAACTTCCGGATCCCCATGGACATGGCCCACCACCACATCCGGGGTGCCGCGCCCGCATAGCGGAAGGCGGCGTGGCCGAACAGCGCGTCGTCGGAGGCGATCACGAGATCGGCGTCACCGGCTTGGTAGAAGTGCCAGCCGTACACGTACCCCTTGGCCTCGACGATGCTGATCTTCTTGAACTCCTGGAGCGTCCGACAGCCGCCGCGCGGGTCGGTGAACCACGACTGGGTGGTGGTGGCGCCGTGCCGGAAGTTGCGCCGAGGCGGGTACGTGACGTCGGCGTCCTCCAGCTGGACCTCGCGCAGAAGGCCGTCGTCGGATCGCACCGCCTCCATGAACTCGGGCAGGTCCTGGCCGGTGCCGAAGTCATCGCCGGTGCCGCGGATCACCAGGACCTTCACGTCGTCGTCGATGTTGGCCTGGTGCAGCAGATCGGCGTAGCGCAGCCGCATGGCGATGGTCGGCGCGTTGAGTCGCTCCGGCCGATTGAGGGTCAGCGTCGCGATCTTGGTCGCGGGATCCTTCTCGTAGAGGATCCAGTCCGCCTCGGGGTCGGCTTCCTCGGTCATGTCTGCGCTCCTACGCGCTCGGGGTTCCAAAACGGGCTGTGCGACAGCACCTCGGGCCCGTCCGGAGTGATCAGGACCGGCTCGTGGACGGTGACCGAACCGACATCTTCGTCGATGACGTGCCCGGTGAGGACGAGGACGACGCCGGGATCCAGACGCTCCGCCGCGGCGGTCCCTGGCAGACCTTGGGCGATCACCGGGTCGTCGAAGCCCAGGCCGAGGCCGCGTCCGATCGGCATCCCCGGCATCGGTTCACCGGCCGCCCGGTACGCCTCGAAGAGCCCGGTGGCGACGGCCCCCGGCTGGCAGGCGTCGAGCAACCGCGCCCGCAGCTGGTCCCACCGTCGGTACAGACCAGCGACGCGGGCCGTGTCGGCACCCAGGCCGACCGGCCAGGTCCGGCCCACCTCGCCGGTGTAGCCGCCCGCCACCACACCGGCGTCGAAGGCCACGAGGTCCCCGTCCTGCACACGAGTGTCGACCGCCCTCGGTCGCTCCCGGCCGGCGGTGGTGATGCGGACGACATCCTGGGTGGCCGGCGTGGTGACGCCCTGCGACGCCATGGCGTCCATGAACACGCCGGTCAACTCGCGCTCGCTCACGCCCGGCCGCAGCTCGTCCACGGCCGCGGCCAGGGCCACCTCGGCCACCCCGATGGCGGCCCGGATGGCGTCGGTCTCCTCGTCGGTCTTGATGCGCCGCGCCTCGCGCAACGCGGGTCCACCGTCCACGATCTCCGCGTCGGGGAACGCCATCGGCAACAGCCGCGCGAACAGCGGGGACATGGCATCGGTTCCGACCCGCCCCGGCTCGGCCTCGGCCGCGACGCCCTGGAGCAACGCGACCAGGTTCATCGGGTTCCAGGTGATCCCGTACAGGTGGTCGTGGGGGATCTCCTCGGGGACGCCCTCGTCCCAGGTGCTCAGGAGGTAGACCTCCTGGGTCGCCCGCACGGCCACGCAGCCGGGGCCGAACGGGCGGGTGCCGGCGTTCCACAACAGCGGCACGCCCGATAGGTAGCGCATGTTGGCCACCCGTCCGAGCACGAGCACGTCGAGGTCGTGGGCCTCCATGGCCGCGAAGGCTCGCTCGCGTCGCCCTTGGCGCAGCGCCGGGGGATCCGGAGCCGGCTCAGTCGCCATAGGGGTCGTACGGGTAGTCGGTGAGGTTCACGGCACCGCCATCGGTGATGACGAACACGTTCTCGGACCGGTAGCCGCTGTGGCCCTCGTCCCACACGATCGGCTCGACGACCAGCACGGTGCCCTCGACCAGGACCAGATGGCGGTCGTAGTCATCACCCAGATCCGTGCCGACGTAGGGCGCCTCGGCGCTGTTCAGGCCCAGCCCGTGGCCGAGGTAGAAGTGCGACATCCAGGGCCGCTCGCCGTCGCACACCTCCATGGCCGCGGCGGTGAGGTCGGACGAGGCCACGCCGGCGCGCGTGACCGACAAGACGGCCTCGTTGATCTCGCGCCACCGGCGGTACTGGGTCTGTTGGCGGGGCGTGGGCTCGTCGCCGACCACCCACGTGCGGCCGAAATCGGAGTGGAAGCCGCCGTACATGATGCCGGCGTCGACCCACAGGACGTCACCCCGAAGCAGCTCGCGCTCGGTGCTCAGCAGCGGACAGGCGATGTCGCCATGGACCGTCCAGGGCAGATCGGCCTGCCGGTCGGGCATCACCTGCCAGATGGGGTCGAGCACGTTGGCCTCGGCCCCCAACTCGAACGCACGGTGCAGGAAGACGGCGGTCAGATCGACCTGGCGGGCGCCGGGCACGAGCTGGGCCTGGACGTCGGCCATGGCCTGCTCGGTGATCCACAGGGCGTGGCGGAGGCAGGCCAGCTCGTCGGGCGTCTTGACCACGCGGGCCCGGTTCATGACCTCGCTGGCCGCTCTCGGCGGCCACTCGGCGAACATCCGGTCCCGGTCCTGGTGCATGGCCCCGGTCACCTCGTCGAAGGCCACCGTCGCGCGGGTGGGCAGCAGCTCACCCAGCCGGTCCGCGAAGTCCGCGACGCCTTCGTCGACGTCGAGGTAGGTGGGGCCGTGCAGGTGATCGTCGTCCAGCCCGAGCTCGTCGCCCGCGTCGGCCGGGAACGGGGTGAACAGGTGGGGAAGGTCGTCGTCGACCAACACGACGGCCACTGGACGCTCGACGTTGCCGCGCCCCGCGTCGCTCAGCGGCCAGTGGGCCCCGGTGGCGTAGGACACGTTGCTGTTGTCGAGCAGGACCAGGGCGTCGACACCCTTGTCGGCCATGAGCGATCGCAGCCGGGACCCGCGATCGCGGCGCATCCGCGCCAGGTCGGGCACCGACGGCAGGTCCAGACCCGGCGCGGCCAGGGTGAGCTCGGCGCCCATCAGCGATCGAGGCCGAGGAACGTGATGACGTTCGTGCTGACGATCTTGCGGGCATCGTCGGGGCCGACGGCGGCGACCATGCTGGCGAGCGACTGCTCCGAATAGCCGAAGGTGCTCTCGTTGTGGGGGAAGTCCGAGGACCACATCACCCGGTCCGCACCGATCCGGTCGATCAGCTCGAGCCCCAACGGGTCGACCATGAACGACGCGTACATGTGCTCGCGCCAGTAATGGGCGACCTCGTGCTCGATCTCGTGGTCGGCCATGTGCTGCACAGACGCATACGCGTGCTCGGCGTCCTGGATGGCCGCCGGAATCCAGTTGATCCCGCCCTCGAACCAGCCGACGCGCAGGGCGGGGTGGCGGTCGAGGATGCCACCGAACACGTATCGGCCGAACATCTCGCGGAACGGCGCCGAGTTGTGCACCATGCCGATGAGGATGCCGTTGTCCCGGCACGGCGAGGACAGCGGGGCCTCGCCGATGTGGTGGGACACGGGAAGGCCGCTCTGCTCGATGGCCTCCCACACCGGGTACATGGCCGGGCTGTTGTAATCGATCGGCTTGCCGTCGTCGCCGGCGCCGGGCTTGAGCGGCAACCAGAAGGTCTTGAGGCCGAGCTGTAGCAGCTCGTCGAGCGTGCGGCGGCACCCTTCGCCATCCCACCAGTTGATGATCCCGACGCCGTAGAAGCGCTCGTTGGACTGCTCCTGCAGCTCGGCGATGTGCTCGTTGTAGATGCGGAAGCAGAGCTCCCTGATCTCCTTGTCGGGCCAGCCCATGAGACCAAGCAGCGCGTTGGGGAAGGCGAGCTCCCGGTGGATGCCGTCCGACTCGAGCGCGGCGAGCCGCTCGTCGACGTCGCGGGTGGTGGCGCCCATCGTGGGGTCGTACTGCTGCAGCACGGCGTTGAACTCCCGGGGCAGGAACGTCTTCCCGCCGATGGCCAGCGTCCACGCACCGTCCTCGCAGACGACCCGCGGAGCCTGCTCCTTCATCGAGGCCGGGAACCGCTCGTAGAAGATGTCCTCGGACAGGGAGATGTGGTCGTCGGCCGAGAACACCTGGGTGCCCACCGGCAGTCCGACCGAACCGGTCGCGCGCCCCTCCCGATCCTTCGGCGCCCCGAATCCCCCAGGTGGATAGGTGAGCGTGCCCGTGCGACTGGTCATCCTGACCCCTGTCCCCTGATTGGTGTTTCCTCTTTTACTTTGATGTCGTAGTATTTGTCAACCGGGGTCGGAGCGACCGCAGGGGAGGACGGACGGGACATGACGACGTGGGACGAGACGGTCGACTTCGTCATCGTCGGATCCGGTGGCGGCGGCATGGTGGCCGCGCTCACCGCGAACGAGGCAGGAGCGAGCGCGCTCGTACTCGAGAAGCAGGGGCTGGTCGGCGGCTCGACCGCGATGTCGGGCGGGGTCGTCTGGGTCCCGAACAACCCGGTCATGCGGGCAGACGGGGTCGCGGACTCCTACGACGACGGCATGGCTCACTTCGACGCCGTCGTCGGTGATGTCGGGCCGGCCTCGTCGTTCGAACGTCGACACGCCTTCCTCACGGCGGGCCCCGAGATGATCTCGTTCCTGCAGGGGCTGGGCGTCGGCTTCGTCCACTGCCTCGGCTACAGCGACTACTACTCGAACGCCAAGGGCGGCGTCGACGAGGGGCGGGCGGTCGAGCCCGTGCCCTGGGATGGTCGAGCGCTGGGAGCGTGGCTCGACAAGCTGCAGCCGGGCCTGGCCCAGAGCCTCGGCCTGGCGGTGATGACGAACGAAGCCCGTTCGCTGTCGAACTACAACCGCAGCCTCGGCGCCTTCGCGGTGTCCGCCCGGGTCGCGATCCGCACCCTCGCCGCCCGAGTCCGCCGTCAGGCGCTGCTCACCAACGGCGCGTCGCTGATCGGGCAGATGCTCGCCCTGGCGCTGGCGCGCGGCATCCCCGTGTGGACCGAGTCCCCCCTCGACGAGCTGATGGTCGAGGACGGCCGCGTCGTCGGTGTCCGCACGGTGCGAGCGGGAGCGCCCGTGTCGATCCGCGCCCGCCGGGGCGTGCTGCTCGCGGCGGGAGGCTTCGCCCACAACCCCGCCATGCGGGGCGAGTACGGCGGCGACCAACCGAACCGGGCCAAGTGGTCGATCGCCAACCCCGGCGACACCGGCGAGGCGCTCCAGACCGCCATGCGACTAGGTGCCCAGACGGCTCTGATGGACGAAGCCTGGTGGCTCCCCGCACCTCGCACGGGCAAGTTCGGGCAGTCGACGCTGGACCAGGCCCGCCAGCGGCCTCGCACGATCTACGTCGACGCCAACGGGCAGCGCTTCGTGAACGAGTCGAACTCGTACATGGAGGTGGGCAAGGCGATGTACGCGCGCGACCAGACGAGTCGGGCCGTGCCCTGCTGGCTCGTCTTCGACGATCGTTACCGCAAGCGCTACGCGCACCTCCGGTCCAGCCCCGGGCGCTTCCCCCGCAAGCTGCTCGAGAGCGGTCGCCTGAAGCAGGCCTGGACGCTCGACGATCTGGCCCGCATGTGCGGCATCGATGAGGTCGGGCTGTCGGAAACGGTCGAGCGGTTCAACCACTACGCCGCGCAGGGCACTGACCCCGACTACGGACGCGGCGACTCCGCGTACAACCGGGCGCTCGGTGATCCGAACCACAAGGTGCATCCCTGCCTCGGCCCGATCGATGAACCTCCGTACTACGCCGTCGAGGTCGTACCCGGTGACATCGGCACCTGTGGTGGCCTCGTGACCGACGACCACGCGCAGGTCCTCGACGAACAGAACCGGCCGATCGGCGGCTTGTACGCCACGGGCAACATCACCGCTACGGTCATGGGCCGCCACTACCTCGGCCCCGGGGCCAGCATCGCCAACACCATGGTCTTCGGCTACCTCGCCGCACTCCATGCCACCAGCTCGGACGGTGGCGCCGGAGCCTCCGCACACGAAGGAGCGATCGATGGCTGACGAGCTCGCAGGCAAGGTTGCCGTCGTCACGGGTGGCGGAAGCGGCATCGGTCGCGCCACCGCCGAGCGCTTCGCCGAGGAGGGCGCCCGCGTGGTCATCGCCGACATCGACACCGATGCCGGGGAGGCCATGGCCGCCGCGCTCGGTGACGTCGGCGCCTTCAAACGGACCGACGTGACCGACGCCGACAGCGTGCAGGCGGTCGTCGACTTCACGGTCGAGCGGTTCGGGGGGCTGCACGTGATGTCGAACAACGCCGGCGTGGCCAGCGCCATGGTCCGCTTCCTGCAGGACGACCTGAGCGACTTCACCAGGGTGGTCAACATCAACATCCTCGGCGTCCTGCTCGGCGCCCAACGCGCCGCCCGCCACATGAAGGACCACGGTGGCGGATCGATCATCAACACCTCCTCGACCGCGGGGATCGACGCCGGTGCCGGGCTCATCACCTATCGAGCCACGAAGGCCGCCGTGATCCACGTCACGCGCTCGATCGCCCTCGACGTCGCGGAGCATCACATCCGCGTGAACTGCCTGGTCCCCGGTCAGATCCAGACCGCGATGACGACCTACAACATGGACTCGGTGATGAAGTTCACCCAGCCGCTGCCGCGCAAGGGTCGGACCGAGGACGTGGCCGAGGCCGCCCTCTTCCTGGCCAGCGACCGCGCCGCGCACATCACCGGGGTGGTGCTCCCCGTCGACGGGGGGACCACCGCGGGCCCGCCTCCGGCCCAGATCAAGATGATGCTCGGCGGCTCGCGAACGAGAACCGAGCCGAAGGACTAGGCCGGCTCGAGCTCGAGCTCCAGGCGCGCCAGGCCGCGCAGGAAGTAAGTCGGGAGGTACTCGTAGCGCCGGGCACCGGCCGGCCCGTGCGCGACTTCCGAGATCGTGATGTTCGAGGTCCGATCCAGAATGTGACTGATCGTGACCCGACCTTCGGCGCGCGCCAGGTGGGCGCCGGCGCAGTGGTGGATGCCGTGACCGAAGGTCACGTGGTAGCGGGCGTTCTCGCGGTCGAGGTCGAACTCGGCCGGGTTCTCGAACATGAGCGGGTCCCGGTTGGCCGCCCCCGGCAGCAAAAGGAGCGTGCTCCCGGCCTGGATCGGGACACCGGCCACCGTGGTGGTCTCTCGGGCCATCCGGAACTGCGCGCGCAGCGGGCTCTCGATGCGCAGCGTCTCCTCGATGAAGTTGGGGATGAGGTCGCGATCGCTCCGCAGGCGCTCCTGGACGTCGGGACGCTCGCCCAGGATCCGCAGAGCGAAGGAGAGCAGCCGGACCGTCGTCTCCTGTCCTCCGGAGAAGAGGTTGGCGGCCAGCAGGGCCACGTCGTTCACCTCGGGGGTTGACCCGTCCGGGAACGTGGCGGTGGCCATCGCCGTCATGATGTCGTCGCGCGGCTGGCGGCGACGATCCTCGATGTAGCTGGTGAACTGTCCGTACAGGAACTCGAGCGGCTTGTGCTCCATGTCCTCGGGCAGGTTGTTCAGGCGCTCGGTGAACAGTCCGTGATCGGACTCGGGGACGCCTTCGAGGTCGGCGATCACCAGCAGCGTGAAGGGCGCCGCGTAGTCGCGGATGAACTCGCACCGGCCCCGCTCGATCAGCCCCCGCAGCTGCTGATCGGCCAGGCGCCACATGAAGTCCTCGTTCTCCCGGAGCCGACCCGGCGTCAACAAGCGCATCATCAACGCCCGGTGGGCGTCGTGCCGCGGAGGGTCGAAGGCAGGCAGCTGATCGCTGAACGGCAGCAGGTCGCGGTGGCGCTCGATGATGTCGCTCACGTCGTCGCCCTCGAACGGCTCGGGGAACGGCACGAACGGTCCGCTCACCACGTTGCACGACGAGAAGGTGGCGGAGTCGTTGTAGACAGCCAGCGCTTCGTCGTGGCCCGTGACCATGTAGATGCCGTAGCGCGGTTCCTGCCAGACGGGTGAACGGGCCCGGAGCGCGTCGAAGTACGGATAGGGATCGTCCTGCAGGGATCGGTCGCGGAAGAAGTTGGCCGTCTCCAGATCGGTCACCACAAGTCCATTCGAGGCAGGGTCCGGCGCAGATGCCCGAGACCGTCGTCGATTTATTATGACATCAAACTAGTTCGCCGATCTAGGGTACGGTTTCGGCGTGGATCGAACGCGGTCGACGGCCTCGGTGCCGTACGCCATGGAGCAACCGGACCGTGTGCCCAAGGAGCGCTACTTCGATCCCGACTTCTACGCCCTCGAGTGCGAGCAGCTGTGGCCGCGTGTGTGGCAGATGGCCTGTCGCCTGGAAGAGATCCCCGCCGCCGGCGACGCGGTGGAGTACGAGATCCTCGATCAGTCGGTGGTGGTCGTGCGCACGAGCGACACCGAGGTGCGAGCCTTCCAGAACGCCTGCCGCCACCGGGGCGTGAAGCTGGTCGACGGTCGCGACACCTGCGGCGGCGGGTTCGTGTGCCCATTCCACGGATGGTGCTACGGCCTCGACGGGACCAACACCTACGTGGGCCGGGCCGGAACCTTCGCAGAGCACAACCTTCAACCCGGCGACATCGACCTGCGGGTCGTGCGGTGCGAGGTCTGGGGCGGGTGCGCCTGGATCAATCTCGACGACGGGGCGCCTCCGCTGCGCGACTGCATCGAGCCGGCGGCCACCATCCTCGACGCGTGGAAGGTCGAGTCGGTGCGGGCCGAGTGGTGGCGAGCCTTCCGCCTGCCGGTGAACTGGAAGTTGGCCCAAGAGGCGTTCATGGAGCAGTACCACGTGCTCGAGTCGCACCCGCAGCTGCGCATCCCTGGGCGGTTCCCCCTCGCGACCCCTCGGCCTTCGATCCGCGCACGTTCGTCGACGCCGAGCTCCACTACCTCCGCACCATGAACGAGGGCATGGCTGGCATGGTGCACGCCACCGACGTGGCCGTGGCCGAGCGCCTGCGCGACATCGAGCTCCCCACCGACCCGGCGGGGGCCAGGTCGGCGTGGGACGGAGCCCTCAACGAGGCCGTCACGAGCTTCCACCGCGACGCCGGTGCGGACGTGCCCGACCTCAACGAGCTCGACCGGCGCGGCCTCACCGAACCGATGGTCTACGCCTTCCCTCACTACTTCGTGTTGCCGATGTACAGCAGCGCGTCCGCCTACCGGTTCCGCCCGCTGGGGCGGGAGGAGACGCTGATGGAGATCTGGTCGCTCACCCGGTTCCCGGTGGGCGACGAGCCGGCCGCTCCGCCTCCCCCGGACGTCTGGGAGTTCGACGACCCGCGCGTCCCACCGATCCCGACTCAGGATTTCTCGAACCTGCCTCGCCAGCAGCGCGGCCTGCACACCCGCGGCTTCGCGTACATGCGGTTGTCCGAACAGATCGAAGGCCACATCGGCAACTTCCATCGCACCATCGACGGGTACCTGCGAGGCCTCGGCGACGATGCGTTGATGCCGGCGTTGCGCGAGCTCAACCTCAATCCGCTCGAACGGCCGGCCGTGGACCTCAGCCTCTGACCATTGGGGCCACCGGCCACCGGTCCGACTGCTCAGCTGATCTCGAGGACGACCTTGCCGATGGCGCGGCCGTCGGCCACGTCGCGCAGCGCGGCCGCGGCCTCCTCCAGTGTGAAGGTGGCCCCGATGTGGGGACGCGCCCGGCCCGCGGCCAACAGCTCGGTCAGCTCGGCCTCGTTGCGCGTCATCTCGTCGGGGCAGTGGGTGGCGAAGCTCAGGAACTGGAAGCCGAGGATGTGCACGCCCTTGAGCAGCACCAGGTTGAGCGGGATCCGGGGGATCGTGCCCGAGGCGTAGCCGACAGTCACGAACCGCCCACCCCACCGCAACGCCCGCAGGGCCGGCTCGGCCAGATCGCCGCCCACCGGGTCGACCACCACGTCGGCGCCCTCAGGCAGCGCCTCACGCAGCGCCTGGCGCAGGTCGCCGGCCCGATGATCGACCAGGCGGGTCGCGCCCTGGGCCTCGGCCACGGCCAGCTTCTCCGGAGACGACGCCACCGCGGTCACGGTGGCCCCGAGGGCCACGCCCAGCTGCACCGCGGCCAGGCCGACCCCGCCTCCGGCGCCCAGCACGATCAGCTCCTCGCCCGGGGCCAGGGCGGCCACTGATCGCAGGACGTGATAGGCGGTGCGGTGCGCCACCCCGAAGGCGGCGGCCGATCGATCGTCGACCGCGTCGGGGATCCGGGTCAGGGCCGTCAGCGGGGCGGCCACCTCCTCGGCGAAGGCGCCGGCGATCATGGTGCCCATGACCCGGTCACCGACCTCGAACCCCTCGAACGCCACCGGCCAGCTCCTCGACCACGCCGGCGAACTCGCTGCCGGGCACCAACGGGAGCGGGACCGTCACCTGGTACTCGTCGGCCATCACCAGGACGTCGGGGTAGTTGACCGCCGCGGCCCGCACCCGGACCCGGGCCTGGCCGGCCTCGAGCACCGGCGAGGCCACGTCCTCGATCTGGACCACCTCGGGTGGGCCGTACCGGTGACAGACCGCGGCCCGCATCGTCAGCGGCCCTTCCAGACCGGGTCCCGCTTCTCGACGAACGCGGCCGCCCCCTCCCGGGCGTCCTCGCTGGTGAACACCCGCTGCTGCCACTCGCCCAAGCGGGCCTCGGACGTCGGGGTCGCCGTAGGCGGCCATGCGCACCAGCTGCTTGGTGGCGGCCAGGCTGAGCGGCGCGTTGGCCGCGA
The DNA here is from genome assembly GCA_963740985.1 of uncultured Microthrixaceae bacterium. Lineage (GTDB taxonomy): Bacteria > Actinomycetota > Acidimicrobiia > Acidimicrobiales > Acidimicrobilacustridaceae > UBA4742. The sequence goes on along the minus strand of CAVUGJ010000002.1, from coordinate 3,244,681 downwards.
TGCGATCCGGCGAACCCGAGGGCCACGTCGAGGACCTGATCGGGAGCCACCACCGCGTTGACCAGTCCCAGGGCGAAGGCCCGTTCGGCGTCGATGGGTTCCCCCGTGAGGGCCACCTCCAGGGCCACGCCCAGGGGCAACCGCTTGGCCACGTGCATGACGCCGCTGCCCGGCGAACAGGCCCGCGCTTCACCTCGGGCAGTCCGAAGGACGCCTCCGACGACGCCACCACCACGTCGCAGCCCATCAGCAGCTCGAAGCCGGCGGCCACGGCGCTGGCGTTGGCCGCGCCGATGACCGGCACCTCGACCTGGCCGGCCACCAGTCGCAGGTAGCCCTCGCCGTGCTCGTCAAGGGTCACGCCCGCCGCCATCGGCGAAGCTGCGCAGGTCGATCCCCGAGCAGAACGCTCGGTCGCCGGTGCCGGTGAGCACGATGGCCCGGATCGTCGGGATCGGCCTCGGCTTCGACCACGGCGTCGCCGATGCCGCCGATCATCGACCAGCTCAGGGCGTTGCGGACCTGGGGACGATTCAGGCGCAGGACCAGGACCGGCCCCCGTCGCTCCACCACCAGCTCGTCGATCGAGCTCGCTCATCCCCGGTAGTCGCTGTGTGCGGCGAGCTCGGCCGCGCTGGCCATCAGGTCGAGGATGATCGGCCCGAACGCCTCGGCCACTGGCGTGCCGCTGGCCCGGGCGAAGGTCTGCTCCAACACGATCGCCAGCTTCCACTTGGCCAGCACCACGTAGTAGTCGATGTCGTCGACCTGGCGGCCGGCCACCTGGGAGTAGTGCTCGAGCACCTCGGTGCGCGACGGCATGTGGGTCATGTCGACGTAGCCACCGACCGTGCCGTCGCCCTCGCGGGTGTCCTCGGGCCAGCGACTGCACCACCCAGGCCAGGTCGAGCTTGGGGTCGCCGACCGTGCCCATCTCCCAGTCGACGATGGCGGCCAGGTCGGCCGGGGCGCCGTGGTGGTACATGACGTTGGCGAACTGGTAGTCGCCGTGCATCAGCCCGGGGATGAAGTCGAGCGGTGCGTGGGCCCCGCAGCCAGGCCGAGGCCTCGTCGAACCCGGGCAGCTCGCGGGTCTTGATGCGATCCAGGAAGGCCGTCCAGCGCGCCGACCTGGCGCTCGTGGAAGCCGTCGGGATGACCGAGGTCGGCCAGCCCCTTGGCCTGCCAGTCGACCTTGGACAGCCGGGCGATGCCCTCGACCAACTGGAAGGCCAGGCCCCGGCGGGCCTCCAGGTCGGAGTTGAACGGCTCGGGCCAGACCCCGTGGGTGCCCATGGGCGACCAACCGTCCACGAAGCCCATGACGTAGAAGGTGCGGCCCAGCACCGAGGTGTCGGTGCACAGGGCGATGGCCTGGGTGTGGGGGACGTCGGTGCCGTCGAGGGCCTCGATGATGCGCCACTCCCGCACGATCCCCTTGTCGCGGTCGGCCACCGCCGTGGCCGGCGGGATGCGGATGGCACCGTGCACGTCACCTCGGCGCACCTCGTAGATCTCGTTCTGGCTGCCGCCCGAGATGTAGCGGTGCTCGATCGGGGCGCCCACGCCCAGGCCCTCGGCGTCCATCCAGGCAGCCAGTTCGTCCACCCGGGTGAGGGTGGGCGTGTCGTCGGACCCGTGCAGGGCCTGGTCGATGTCGGTCACTGGTTCCCCACTTCGTGCTCGAGGTAGTCGGCGAACTTGGCCCGGGCCGCGTCGCGCAACGTGGGCAGGTACTGGGTCGGCCACAGGTCGTCGCTCGGGTCGGTAGTCGCGCAGGACCTGTCGGGCCACGGTCACCTTGTGCACCTCGGTGGGACCGTCGGCCAGCCCCATGACGCCGGCGCCCAGGATCATGCGGAAGAAGGGCATGTCGTTGGTGGTGCCCAGCGCGCCGTGGACCTGCATGGCCCGCCAGGCGATGTCGTGCAGCACGGTGGGCATGACCACCTTGGCGGTGGCGATGTCCTTGCGCACCTTGCGGTAGTCGTTGTGCTTGTCGATCGACCAGGCCGTGTACAGCACGAACAGCCGGAACTGCACCAGCTGGGCGTAGGAGTCGGCGATGTAGCCCTGCACGAACTGCTTGTCGGCCAGGACGGCTGCCCTGCGTCTCGCGGCTCAGGGCGCGCTCGCACATCATGTCGAGCGCCTTCTGGGCCATACCGATGGTGCGCATGGCGTGGTGGATGCGCCCGCCGCCCAGGCGGGTCTGGGCGATGGCGAAGGCCTGGCCCTCGCCGCCGAGCAGCGCCTCGGCCGGCACCCGCACGTCCTGGTAGTGGATGAGGGCGTGCGAGCCCTCTCCCTCGCGCTCGCCGGCCAGGCCCACGTTGCGCACGATGTTCACGCCGGGCGTGTCGGTGGGCACCAGGAACATCGACATGCCCTTGTAGGCGCTCACGTCGGGGTTGGTCACCACCATCACGATGAGGAAGGCCGCCGTCCTGGCGTTGGACGAGAAGTACTTCCAGCCGTTGATCACCCACTCGTCGCCGTCCTGCACGGCGGAGGTGGTGAACATGGTCGGGTCCGCCCCGGCGTGGGGCTCGGTCATCGAGTAGGAGGAGAAGATCTCGCCGTCGAGCAGCGGGCGCAGGTACTGCTCCTTCTGCTCCGGCGTGCCGTAGTGGGCGATGATCTCGGCGTTGCCCGTGTCGGGCGCCTGGCAGCCGAAGACGATCGGCGCCCAGTTCGAGCGGCCCAGGATCTCGTTGAGCAGGGCCAGCTTGAGCTGGCCGTAGCCCTCGCCCCCCAGCTCGGGACCCAGGTGGGTGGCCCACAGCTTCTGGTCGCGCACCTGCTGCTTGAGCGGGTCGACGACCTGGCGCAGGTTGTCGTCGAGCGGCGTGAAGACCAGGTCGGGCCAGACCAGGTCGAGCGGCTCGACCTCGTCGCGCACGAACGTGTCGGCCCAGTCCAGCTTGGCCTGGAACTCAGGCTCGGTCTCGAAGTCCCATGACATGAGTGTTCCCCCTTCGACGGGGTCACAGACTAGAGTTCTTGACATGCAGAATGCAATTCTGAGCAGCGGGGCCGGCGGCGGATGGCGACGTGGCCGAGCGCATCGCCCGCCAGACCCTGGCCAAGCGGGGATCCGACTACACCAACGAGGTGCGGCGCCTGCTGGACGCCGCCCTCGAATCCATGCGCCGATGCGGCACGACGTCGCGGCCGCGGGTGGCCGACATCGTGGCCGCCGCCGGCCTGTCCAACGACGCCTTCTACCGCCACTTCGCGTCCAAGGACATGCTGGTGGCCGCCCTCCTGGAGGACGGCACCGAGCGGCTGGCCCAGTACCTGGCCCACCAGATGGCCAAGCACCGCCGGCCCGAGGACAAGGTCCGCGTCTGGGTCGAGGGCATCTTGTCCCAGGCCGCCGACGACGAGATCGCCTCCACCACCCTGGCCGTGCTGTGGAACGCCGGCAGCCTGGGCCCGGGGCCAGCGTCGATGTCCGGCTCGCCGGCCGGTCCCCCGTCGGCCAGCGCGCCCCTGGCCGCGCTGGTGGTCGATCCCTTCGCTCAACTGGGTAGCGCGGATCCGGCCCTCCAGGCCTCGCTGGCCGCCCACGCCGTGGTGGGCAAGTTGTCCGACTACCTTTGGCCGCGCACCCGGCCGAGCGCGGGCGACACCGATCGCATCGTGGCCGCCTGCCTGGCCCTGGCCCGCGAACATTGAGGAGATCATGACCGGACCTGTGCTCGACCCCGAGTTCGCCGCCCTGGCCGAGTTCGACATCGGCATCGGCGCCGGGGCCGACCTGGCGACCATCCGCTCGATGCTCGTCGAGCTGGCACCGCCGCCCCCGGCCATCGACGGCGTGCTGGTCGAGCAGGTGCACGTGGGGGCGGATCCCGAGGTGCGGGTGGAGACCTTCCGGCCCACCACCGGCGGACCCCACTCGGCGCTGGTGTGGTTCCACGGCGGCGGGTACGTGATCGGCGCGCCGTCGATGGACTCGGTCCGCCTCCAGTCCTGGGCGGGGCGCTTCGACTGCTTCGTGGCCTCGGTCGACTACCGCCTGGCCCCGGAGCACCCGTTCCCGGCGGCCCACGACGACGCCATGGCCGTCCTCGACTGGGTGCTGCGCTCGGCCAACGACCTGGACGTGGATCCCGATCGGGTGGTGGTGGGTGGGGCCAGCGCCGGCGCCGGCCTGGCCGCCGGAGTGGCCCTGGCCGCCCACGATCGCGGCATCGCCCTGGCCGGTCAGCTGCTCTTCTACCCCATGCTCGACGATCGCCAGCAGACGCCGTCGAGTCGGTGGCGCCTAGCGGTGTGGACGACCGAGGCCAACGAGTTCGGGTGGCGGTCGTACCTGGGCGACGCCTACGGCGGCGACGTGCCCGACTACGCCGCGCCGTCGCGCACCACCTCCTACGCCGGATTGGCGCCCACCATCGTGCTGGTCGGTGGGGCCGACGGGTTCTTCGACGAAGACGTGGCCTACGCAACCGAGCTCACGCGGGCCGGCGTGCCCACCGACGTGCGGGTCTACGCCGGCGCGCCCCACGGCTTCGACCTGGTGGCCCCGGAGAGCTCGGTGTCGGCCCTGGCCGCGGCCGACGCCGAGCGCTGGCTCGAGCAGAGCCTGCGCGCCCCGAACTGAAGTCGCGCCCGTCGCGGCCGCACCCGCGGACCGAGCGACGACCTACCCGACGCCGTGGACCACCCGAGCCGCGGCGGCAACGAAGCCGCCGCTGGCTCAGACGTTCCGGCGGTAGCGGCCGCCCACCTCGAACAGCGCCCCGGTGATCTCACCCAGGCTGGCGTGGCGCACGGCGGCCATGAGGCTGGCGAAGGTGTTGCCCCCCGACAACGCCGTCTGGCGCAGGTCCTCGAGCACTGCCGGTCGCTCGTCGGCGTGGGCGGCCTGGAACCGCCGGAGCCGATCGAGCTGGTCCTGCTTCTCGGCGTCGTCGGACCGGCGCAGCTCGATCACCGGGGGTTCGTCGGTCTCGGCCGTCGGGTTCAGGAAGGTGTTGACCCCCACGATGGGCAGGGACCCGTCGTGCTTGGCCTGCTCGTAGCGCATCGACTCGTCCTGGATGCGCCCGCGCTGGTAGCCGGTCTCCATGGCCCCCATGACCCCGCCCCGCTCGCTGATCCGTTCGAGCTCGGCCAGCACCTGCGCCTCCACCAGGTCGGTGAGCTCCTCCACCACGAACGATCCCTGCAACGGGTTGTCGGTGCGGGCCAGCCCCCACTCGCGGTTGATGACCAGCTGGATGGCCATGGCCCGACGCACGGACTCGTCGGTGGGGGTGGTGACCGCCTCGTCGTAGGCGTTGGTGTGCAACGAGTTGGCGTTGTCGTAGATGGCGCACAGCGCCTGGAGCGTGGTGCGGATGTCGTTGAAGGACATCTCCTGGGCGTGCAGCGATCGCCCCGAGGTCTGGATGTGGTACTTCAGCTTCTGGCTGCGCTCGTTGGCCCCGTAGCGGTCGAGCATGGCCACCGCCCAGATGCGCCGCGCCACCCGGCCCAGCACGGTGTACTCGGCGTCCATGCCGTTGGAGAAGAAGAAGCTGAGGTTGGGGGCGAAGTCGTCGACCGACATGCCTCGGGCCAGGTAGGCCTCCACGTAGGTGAAGCCGTTGGCCAGGGTGAAGGCCAGCTGGCTGATGGGGTTGGCGCCGGCTTCGGCGATGTGGTAGCCGGAGATCGACACCGAGTAGAAGCGCCGCACCTCGTGGTCGATGAACCACTCCTGGATGTCGCCCATCATGCGCAGGGCGAAGGCGGTGGAGAAGATGCAGGTGTTCTGGCCTTGATCCTCTTTGAGGATGTCGGCCTGCACCGTGCCCCGCACCAGGCGCAGCACCTCGGCCGGGTCGAGCTCGGGATGCTGGTCGATGGCCGTGTTCAGGTACATGGCCAGGATGGCCGGAGCCGGACCGTTGATGGTCATCGACACCGAGGTGGACGGATCGCACAGGTCGAACCCGTCATAGAGCACCTTCATGTCGTCGAGGGTGGCGACCGACACCCCCGATGTGCCGACCTTGCCCCAGATGTCGGGCCGTTCGTCGGGATCGGCGCCGTAGAGGGTCACCGAGTCGAAGGCGGTGGACAGCCGCGTGGCCCGTTGGCCGGCGGCCAGCAGGTGGAACCGGGAGTTGGTCCGCGCCGGGCCGCCCTCGCCGGCGAACATGCGGGTGGGATCCTCGTCGTCGCGTCGACTGGCGAACACGCCGGCGGTGAACGGGAAGCGACCAGGCAGGTTCTCCTCGCGCAGGAACCGCACCAGCTCGGCCCGATCACCGAAGCGGGGCAGCCCCACCCGGGGCACCACCGTGCCCGACAAGGTCTCCCAGGCCGGGCGCTCATCCGCCGCCGCGGCCAAGGTGGCCAGGTCGGCCTCGACCGCGGCATCGACGTGGCGGGCGGCGTCCGGGATCAGCGCATCGAGGTCGAGTGGTGGGTCGAGCCGGCCGCGACCAACTGGTCCCGCGCCCCGGTCAGCTGGTCGAGTGCCCGCACCCGGGCCACCTGCTCGTCGGTGGCCGCGTGGTGGGCCCGGACCGCTTCGGCCACCTCGGCCAGGTAGCGCACCCGGGCCGGGGGCACCACGGTGGTCAGCTGGCTGGGCTCGCGCCCCGCCACGGGCGCCAGCACCCCCTCGGCCACCGTCAACCCACACCCGGCCAAACGGCCTCGCAGGTGCTGGTACAGGGCGGTCACCCCGTCGTCGTTGAACCGGGCGGCCACCGTGCCGAACACCGGCAGCGACTCGGGCGCCACGTCGAACAGCTCGCGGTTGCGGGCCAGCTGACGACGCACGTCGCGCAGGGCGTCGGGCGCGCCCCGGCGCTCGAACTTGTTGATGGCCACCGCGTCGGCGAAGTCCAACATGTCGATCTTCTCGAGCTGGCTGGCCGCACCGAACTCGGGTGTCATGACGTAGAGCGACACGTCAGCCAGCTCGACGATGGCGGCGTCACCCTGGCCGATGCCGGGCGTCTCCACGATGACCAGGTCGAAGCCGGCGGCCCGGCACACCCCCACCATGGATGCCAACGCGGCCGGCAGCTCGGTCTCCGCGCCCCGCGTGCCCACCGAGCGGAAGAACACGCGACCCGACCCGATGGCGTTCATGCGGATCCGGTCGCCCAGCAGCGCGCCCCCCGACCGTCGCCGGTTCGGGTCGACGGCCAACACGGCCACCGCCAACTTGTCCTCCTGGTCCAGCCGCAGACGCAGGAGCAGCTCGTCGGTCAGCGACGACTTGCCCGAACCCCCGGTTCCGGTCACCCCCAACACCGGGACCGTGGCCGCCTCGGCCGCGGCCACCAGGCGCTGGCCCAGCGGGCTCGCCCCGTTCCACAGCGGTGAGGGCGCGGGCCAACGCGGCGTGGTCGCCACCCAGCACCGCGTCGACGTCGATCCCGCGCTCGATCGGGGGATCCGACTCGGCCACGATCGTGTTGACCATGAGCGCCAGGCCCATGCGCTGGCCGTCGGTGGGCGAGAAGATGCGCACGCCGCGGGTGGCCAGCGCCTCGATCTCGTCGGCCACGATCACGCCGCCGCCCCCGCCGTACACCCGCACGTGCCCGTAGCCCCGCTCGCTCAGCCGGTCGACCAGGTAGGTGAAGTACTCCAGGTGACCGCCCTGGTAGGACGACACCGCCACCGCGTCGGCGTCCTCCTCGATGACGGCGTCGACCACGTCGTCCACCGAGCGGTTGTGGCCCAGGTGGATGACCTCGGCCCCCTGGGCCTGCAGGATGCGACGCATGATGTTGATGGCCGCGTCGTGGCCGTCGAACAGGCTGGTGGCCGTCACCACCCGGATCGGGACCGACGGCACGTGGATCGACTCGCTCGACTCGCTCACGGGCGGTGAACCTCCTGCGCACGCCGATGCCAGTATGTCATCCGGCTGTCCATGCAGGCCCCCTCAGACTCCGAACGTGGCGATCACCTGGGGCAGGTCCGCGGTGGTGCGGATGCCCGGTTCGGCCGCGCACACCACGGCCACCGCGTTCACCGCCCGGTTGGCCGTGAAACCCGGTGAGGTCTCGCCCATCCGCTCCAGCGGCACGTCGAACCGCAGGTCGACGTCGAGCGGGGCGTCGCCGTCGACCCGGACCCGCCAGCCGGTGTTGCGCAGGTCCCAGGCCGGGTCGAGCTCGGTCGTGCAGTACCAGTTGGCCCGGAAGACCAGCAGCGGTTGGCCGCCGCGGATGCCGGTGACCACCATGCGCTGGGCGGCCACGGTGCCGGCCTCGAGACGCCCGGCGGCGATGTCGAGGGTCCGGGCGGCGGTGGCCACCTCGCCGCTGGCCTCGACCGAGTCGAGCGGGAGCCCGAGCGACTCGCCCAACTGGCGCAGGGTGGGACCGAAGCTCGGCGGCGCCGTGGGCCCACCGGCCGGAGTCGAAGCTGGCCGGGTCGGCCCCGAAGCCCATGAGCTCGAAGAGCAGCGTGGGCGAGTCCCGCTGGGACAGATCGGCGAACTCGTCGATCTGGATGCGGTCGAGGCGGCGCTGGATCGAGGTCAGCACGACCGGCACCGCCTCGGAGATGAACCCCGGGCTGCTGCCGGTGCTGTGGATGGAGGTACCGCCTCGCTCGCAGGCCGCCTCCACCTGCGCCCGGACGTGCGGGATCGAGGCTGCCCGGGTGGTGGAACTCGCCCCGGGTGGTGACCACGTTCAGGCCGGAGGAGAGCAGGCGGCACACCTCGTCGAAGTCGCAGGCCTGAGGCATGTAGAGGACGCAGTCGGCCCCGAGCGCCAGGATCGTCGTCGATGTCGCCGGGTGCTGACCACGCCGGTCGGTCGGTCCCGCACAGCTCGCCGGCGTCGAGGCCCGCCTTGTCGGGCGAGTACACGTAGACGCCGGCCAGGTCGAGGTGGGGATGCTCGATCACGTGGCGCAGCGCCCGGCTCCCGATGTTGCCGGTGGCCCACTGGACCACCCGGCAGGTTGGCGGTGCTCCCGGTGTCGCTCATCGTCACACCTTCTCATCCGACGTCGAGCTCGATGTTCCGCCTGCGGCCAGGGCGGCCTTGTGCAGCACGTTGGCGGCCAGGCGCATGTGGGCGGCGTCCACCAGCCGACCGTCGCGCCCGATGGCGCCCACCCCGTCGGCCTCCGACGCCCGGTAGATCTCGATGGCTTGGCGCGCCTCGGCCACCTCCTCGGCGGTGGGGGCGAACACCTCGTTGGCGATGGCGATCTGGCTGGGGTGGATGGCCCACTTCCCGTCGAAGCCGAGCAGGCTGGCGTGCATGGCCGATCGCCGGTAGCCGTCCGGGTCCTGGTAGGCCGGGTACGGCGCGTCGATGGCGTCGATGCCAGCGCCGCGGGCCGCGGTGAGCACCTGCACCCGGGCGAAGTGCCAGAAGTCGCCGGGGTAGTCGTCGATCGGGTCGAAGTTGCCGTCGACCCGGGCGTGCAGGGAGGCCGACAGGTCGCCGGCCCCGAAGATGATGGCCTCCAGCCGAGGGCTCGATCGGGCGATCTCGGCCGCGTTGGCCAGTCCCTCGGCCTCCTCGATGAGCACCTCCAGCCCGATGGGCCGGGTCAGGCCCGAGCCTGGTCTCGAGCTGGGTGAGCAGCACGTCGACCCACCACACGTCGCGGGCCGTGCGGGCCTTGGGCACGATGAGCACGTCGAGGGCATCGCGCGCCCCGGTCACCACCTCGATGATGTCGCCGTGGCACCAGGGCGTGTCCAGCCCGTTGATGCGAACGGCCCGCACGGTGCGGCCCCAGTCCAGCTCGGTCAGGGCGGCCACCGCCGTGGCCCGGGCCGACTCCTTGGCCGACGGGGCGCAGGCGTCCTCCAGGTCGAGGAACACGAGGTCGGCGCCGGACCCCGCCGACTTCTCGCACATCCGCTCGCTGCTGGCCGGCGTGGCCAGCTCCGATCGTCGAGCCCGGAGTTCGAGCACGGTTGCCTCCTGTTGTTCGAAGGGCTGAGGGTTCAGATGACGCCCGCGGCCTCGAGCGCCGCGAGCCGGTCCGCGTCGAGGCCGAGCAGCTCGGTGTAGACCGCCTCGTTGTCGGCGCCCAGGCCCCGGCCCAGGTGCTCGACCCGCCCGGGCGTGTCGCTCATCCAGGCGACGGGGGCCTGCACGGTCATCGGAGCCGAAGTCGGGATCGTCCAGGTCGACGAAGGTACCCCGGGCCCGGAGATGTTCGTCGGCCCGGAGCTGCTCGGCGTCGTAGATGGGCGCGGCGGTGACCTCGGCCTGCTCGAAGACCGCCATGGCCTCGGCCAGGGTGCGCTGCACCACCCAGTCGGCCACCAGCTGGTCGACCTCGCCGGCCCGGTCCTGACGCTTGACGGGGTCGACGTAGTCGGGGTCCTCGGCCAGCTCGGGCCGGTCGATGGCGCGGTAGACCCGCATGGCGATGGTGGGCGAGGCGCTGGAGATGGCCAACCACTTGTCATCGGCGGTGCGGTAGGCGTTGCGGGGGGCGCTGGCGTCGAGGCGGTTGCCCACCCGACCGGGGCTCACGCCCAGCTGGTCGAACGACAGGGTGGACGACTCGATCAGGCGGGCCAGCGGCTCGATCAGGTTCACGTCGATGAGCTGGCCCCGGCCGCCGTGGACGTCGCGGTGGTACAGCGCCATCATCACCGCGTAGGTGCCGGCCAGCGACGCCACCCCGTCGGCCAGCATGAACGGCGGGAGCGTGGGCGGTCCGTCGGGTTGCCCGGTGACGTGGGCGAACCCGCTCATGGCCTCGGCCAGGGTGCCGTACCCGGGCCGGTCGCTCTTGGGTCCGCCTCGCCCGTAGCCGGTGATGTGGAGCATGACCACCCGGGGATGGGCCGCGTGCACCGACTCGTAGTCGATGCCCCATCGCGCCAGCGCGCTGGGCCGGTTGCCGACCACCAGCACGTCGCTGACGTCGAGCAGCTGGTGGAACAGCTCCTGTCCCTCGGGCTGGCGGAGGTCGAGGGTGACGCAGCGCTTGTTGCGGCTCACGCTCTTCCACACCAGGCCGATGCCGTCGCGCCGGTCACCCCAGGTGCGCATCGGGTCGCCCGCCACCGGCGCCTCCACCTTGATGACCTCGGCCCCGAACTCGCCCAGGGCGGTGCCGACCATCGGCCCGGCGGCCAGGGTGGCCGCCTCGATCACCCGCAGCCCGCTGCAACGGGCCCCGAGTCGCCCCGTCTTCAGCCATGGACGGCCGCAGCTGGGCGCTCCAGGCCGAGGTTCTCGCGCAGCGTGGCGCCCGGTGTAGCGGTCGCGGAACACGCCGCGGCGCTGCAGCTCGGGCACCACCAGCCGCACGATGTCCTCGTAGGCGCCGGGACAATGGGTGGCGGCGATGACGAAGCCGTCGCAGGCGTCGGTCTCGAACCACTCCTCCATCTGGTCGGCCACCTCGGCGCCGGTCCCCACGAAGCGAGGGCCCTGGAGCAGGGTGGCGCGATGGCCGGCCAGGTCGCCCAGCGTCACGGTGTCGCCGCCGATGTGCTGGCGGATGTTCTGCACCAGCCCTCGGATGCCCGACACCGACTCGATCAGCTCGTCGGTGATCGGCGTCGTCGAGCTCCATGCCCGAGAAGTCGTAGTTCATGAGCTCCGACAGCAACGTGAGCGAGGCCATCGGATGCACCAGGTCGTTCAGGAAGACCTGCTCGCGTTCCTGGGCCTGGGCGGTGGATTCGCCCAGGACGGTGTAGGCCATCGGCAGCATCTTCACCGACGCCGGGATCGCGGCCGCTCTCGGCGAGGCGCTCCTTCTGGTCCTTGTAGTGGGTCCGGGCGATGTCGATGTCGGGGTCGCCGGTGAAGATGAGCTCGGCCCAGCGGGCGGCGAAGTCGCGGCCCCGCCCCGACGAGCCCGCCTGGAGCAGCACCGGGCGACCCTGGGGCGAGCGGGGCACGGTGAGCGGACCGCGGACCTGGAACCACTCGCCGTCGTAGTTCAGCTCGTGGACCTTGTCGGGGTCGGCGAAGACGCCGTTGGCCCGGTCGAGCACCAGGGCGTCGTCCTCCCAGGTGTCCCACAGCCGCGGTGGTGGCCTCGAGGAACTCGTCGGCCCGGTCGTAGCGCTCGTCGTGACCGAGGTGCTCGGTGAACCCGAAGTTCTGGGCCTCGCTGTCGTTGACCGAGGTGACCACGTTCCAGGCCGCCCGACCCCCGGAGAGGTGGTCGAGGGTGGCGAAGGTGCGGGCCACGTGGAACGGGCGAGTAGTAGGTGGTGGAGTAGGTCGCCCCCAGACCGATCGAGCGGGTGGCTCCGGCCACGACCCCCAGCACGATGCTCAGGTCGAGCTTCACCGGCCGCGCGCCCCGCCGGACCGCCTCGGCCACCGATCCTCCGTAGATGCCGGGCATGGCCAGCCGGTCGTCGAAGAACATCATGTCGAAGCAGCCCTCTTCGAGGGTGCGGCCCAGCTTCTGGTAGTAGCTCGCGGTGAGGAATCCGTGCTCGGTGGCAGGATGGCGCCACGACCCCGAGTACACGGAGGTGTTCCCCGCTTGCATGAACCCCACCAGGGACATCTGCCGTGTCACCGTGCTCACCGTCGTGCTCCTTCGTCACTTGCGCTGAGACTCGTCTGAAATCTAGAATGTAATATGTCAGCTCGCAAGTCGATCGGCGGCACCGTCCGCGCCCGAGCCGCCAGCGAGCTGCGCGACCGCATCCTCACCGGGCGGCTGACCCCCGGCACCCGCATCGATCTGGACCAGCTCACCGAGGAGTTCGGCACCAGTCGCACCCCGGTGCGGGAGGCGCTGCTCGAGCTCTCCTACGAAGGGCTGGTGGTGGTCAACCCGCGCAGCGGCATCACCGTGGTGGGCATCACCCCCGACGACGCGGTCGACAACTTCGCCGTGCTGGCCGCGCTGGCCGGCAAGGCGGCCGAGTGGGCCACGCTGCGCATCACCGACGCGCAGCTGGCCGAGCTGGCCGAGCTGGCCGACGCCATCTTCGACGGGAGCCACGACGTGGTGGTCGCCAACCGCCGCTTCCACCGGGCGGTCAACCTGGCCTCGGGTTCGCCCCGGCTGCTGACCTACCTGCGCCAGGCCGTGCGGGTGGTGCCGGCCAACTACTTCGAGCTGTTCCCCGAACAGGAGCGCCGCAGCCGCACCGAGCACGCGGCGCTGCTCGAAGCCATCGGCGACGGCGACCCAGCCGCGGCCCGGTCCATCGCCGAAGCCCACGTGCTGGACGCGGGCGCGGCCATGGGCGACTGGCTCCGAGCCGAGCGCTCCGAGCCCGTCGCTGCACCCCTAGCCCTGAGCGGCGACCGCGGCCCGGGCCCGCGCGGCGGAAGCCCTCGAGCTTCTCGTCGGGCGTGCGCGACCGCGTGCTGCGCGACATCACCGACACGTCGTGGCCCACGGCCTGGGCGCGCAGGGCGCCCACGGTGGCCTCGGCCTTGGGCACGTGGGTGAAGGGGTCGAACGAGTACCAGCGCATGGCGTTGCGGTGGGTGATCTGGTTGATCTCGTCGTCGGGCACGGCGTTGGCCGCGAACACCGCCGTCAGCTCCTCGGGGGCGGTGGGCCACATCGAGTCGCTGTGGGGGTAGTCGGCCTCCCAGCACATGTTGTCGACGCCGATGAGGTGGCGGTTGGCCACGCCCACCGGGTCGCTGATGAAGCAGGTGAGGAAGTGCTCGCGGAACACCTCGCTGGGGAGGCGGCCGCCGAAGTCCTGCAGCGTCCAGGCGCGATGCATCTCGAAGGTTCGATCGACCCGGTCGAGGAAGTACGGGATCCACCCGGTGCCGCCCTCCGACAGGGCGATGCGCAGGTCGGGGTAGTTCTTGATCACCCGGGACCACAGCAGGTCGGCCGCGGCCGACTGGATGTTCATGGGCTGGAGCGTGATCATCACGTCGGGCGGCGAGTCGACGGCGGGGACCGACAGCCGGCCCGACGAGCCCAGGTGGACCGACAGCACCGTGCCGGTGTCGCAACAGGCCTGCCACACCGGGTCCCAGTAGTCGTCGTGGAAGCTCGGGTAGCCCAGGGCGGCGGGGTTCTCGGTGAAGCTCAACGAGTGGCAGCCCTTGGCCGCGGTCCGGCGCACCTCGGCCGCAGTGAGGTCCGCGTCCCAGATGGCGGGGACGGCCATCGGGATGAACCGGCCGGGGTGGGCGCCGCACCACTCGTCGATGTGCCAGTCGTTGTAGGCGCGCACCAGGGCCAGCGAGAGGTCGATGTCGTCGGTGGCGAAGACACGGGCGGTGAAGGTGGGGAACGACGGGAAGTTCATGGAGGCCAGCACCCCGCCGGCGTTCATGTCCATCACCCGCTCGTGCACGTCGTAGCAGCCGGGTCGCACCTCGTCGAGGCTCTGGGGCTCGAGGCCGTACTCCTCCTTGGGGCGGCCGGCCACGGCGTTGAGGGCGGCGGTCTCCATGACGATCTGGCCGAAGGTCCACACGTCGTTGCCCTCGTCGTTGCGCACCAGCTTGGGGGCCCGATCCTGGTACTTGGCCGCCAGGTGGTGGGTGAACAGGTCGGGCGGCTCGATGAGGTGGTCGTCGACGCTGATCAGGATGAGGTCTTCGGTTCCGAGCATGTGCTCCCTCACATCCCAGGCCATCGGGCGGTTCCCGGTGGCCGAGTGGCTGAGAATGTCGTTATCGCTGGTGTAGAGGCATCCTAGCGCTCTACGCTCGCCACCCATGAGTCGGATCGTGGTGATCGTGGGCAACCCCAAGCCGGCGTCGCGCACCCGGGCCGCGGCCGAGGCCGTGGCCACCGCGCTCGGCGACCTGATCGACGCCCCGGTTGACGACCCGGTCGAGATCACCACCATCGACCTGGCCGACCACGGGACCGCGCTCCTCCAGTGGGGCGCGCCCGAGGTGCGCGACCTGAAGGCCACCGTGCTCGGTGCCACCGCGCTGGTGGTGGCCAGCCCGACCTACAAGGCGGCCTACACCGGGCTGCTCAAGTTGTTCCTGGATCAGTTCGACCGCGACGAGCTGGCCGGCATCCCCACGGTCGCCCTGATGACCGGCGGGAGCCCGCCCCACGCCCTGGCCGTCGAGGTCCACCTGCGTCCGGTGCTGGTCGAGATCGGGGCCAGTCAGCCGGTTCGGGGCTTGTTCCTGGCCGGCGCCGAGGTGGACGACCCGGCGCCCGTCATCGAGGCCTGGTTGGCCACCGCCGCCGCGCCGCTGCGAGGCGCCCTGCGGGCCTGATCGTTCAGCGACTGGGGCCGACGAGCGCGGCGACCGCTCCGCCGTCCACCAGCACGTCGGTGGCGGTCAGGAACGAGGCCGCATCCGAGGTCAGGAAGGCCGCCACCGCGGCCACCTCCTCGGGTCGAGCCTCGCGACCCAGGGCGCTGGCCTTCACCATGTCGGCCATGCTCGGCTCGTTGGACGCCTCGAGGCGTCCCATCCCGGTGTCGATGATGCCTGG
Organism: uncultured Microthrixaceae bacterium; assembly: GCA_963740985.1. Taxonomy (GTDB): domain Bacteria; phylum Actinomycetota; class Acidimicrobiia; order Acidimicrobiales; family Acidimicrobilacustridaceae; genus UBA4742. The sequence continues at coordinate 3,229,309 of CAVUGJ010000002.1, read as the reverse complement.
CGACAGCGACAGCAGGCGAGCCCCCTTCGCCCCCCAGGCCGCGGCCCGGAGCTGGACGAGCCGCCGTACCCCCTGCTTCGACCGGACGTACGCCATCTGCGGATCGTCCACGTCCACCACCCCGGCCAGGTCCTCGAAGAACGACGGCGAGTCGGGCGAGTCGAGGACCGCGTCGACCTCGGCCGAGAACGGCATCAGGTGCGCCGCCATCGACGAGAAGCACACGGCCGCCGAGCCGGGGCCGATCACCGCTTCGAAGGCGCGCAGCACGCGGTTCGTGCCCAGCAGGTTCACCTCGTAGATCTGGCGTCCCCGGGCCATCGAGGGCGAGAGGCCGGCGGTGAGGACGAGTGAACCGAGCCGGCCGGTGGCGCTGCGCCACGGCCTCGACCTGGGCCGAGTCGGTGATGTCACAGCCCATGGTCTCGATGGGATGGGTCGCGACCTCGCCGCCGCCCACGCCCCGGAGCCCGGCCGCCACCTGCTCGACCGCGTCGCGGTCTCGGTCGGCCAACAGCAGCGGCCCGCGGGGGGCCAGCGAGCGCGGCGGTGGCCGCCCCCATCCCCGAGCCGGCACCGATGACGACGTTGGTGGAACCTGGCGGCTGATCGCTCATCGGGGCACCGTAGCGCTCGGGATGGGCGGCCCGCCCCGCGTCGAACGCCTGTGATAATTTGACTCGCGAGTTTCGGAAACCTGATTGTCGCGCCCACCTGCGGCGCCGCCCTCGACCCAAGGGGGAGCATGCCTCGTCCGCGCACGCCCCAACCGCCGATCCACCTGGTCAGTGCCCACATGCTCGACGTGGACTCCGGCGAGATCGTGTCGCCGGGCGACCTGCTGATCCAGGACGATCGCATCGTCGAGGTGGCGCCGACCACCGTGCCCGACGACGCCTTGGTCATCGACCTGGGCGACCTCACCCTGCTGCCCGGGCTCATGGACATGGAGGTCAACCTGTTCATGGGCGGGCCCAACCACACCAGCCCGCTCATCCCGGTGCAGGAGGACCCGGCCCTGCGCACCCTGCGGGCCGTGGCCAACGGCAAGCGCACCTTGCGGGCCGGGTTCACCACCGTGCGCAACCTGGGTCTGTTCGTGCAGACCGGCGGAATCCTGCTCGACGTGGCCCTGGGCAAGGCCATCGACATGGGCTGGGTCGACGGTCCCCGGGTGGTGCCCGCCGGCCATGCCATCAGCCCGACCGGCGGTCACCTCGACCCGACCATGTTCCAGGCCTTCGCGCCCCACGTGCTGCCCATCACCGTCGAGGAAGGGGTGGCCGACGGCGTCAGCCAGGTGCGCCACGCCGTGCGCTACCAGATCAAGTACGGCGCCCAGCTCATCAAGGTGAGCGCGTCGGGTGGCGTCATGTCCCACACCGGGCCGCCCGGCGCCCGCCAGTACTCCACCGAGGAGCTGGAGACGATCGTGGACGAGGCCCACCGGGCCGGGCTGCGGGTGGCGGCCCACTGCCACGGCGACGAGGCCGGCCGGGTGGCCATCGAGGCCGGCATCGACTGCCTCGAGCACGGGTCGCTGCTGAGCGAGGAGACCCTGGACCTGATGGTCGAGCGCGGCACCTTCCTGGTGGCCACCACCTACCTGGCCGACGGCATGGACACCTCCCACGCCGCCCCGGAGCTCCAGGCCAAGGCGGCCATCGTGTTCCCCCAGGCCCGGGCCACCATCTCCAACGCCATCGAGCGCGGGGTCAAGGTGGCCTGTGGCACCGATGCTCCCGCCATCCCCCACGGGCGCAACGCCAAGGAGCTGATCGCCCTGGTCGACCGCGGCATGACGCCGCTGGGGGCCATCCGCGCCGCCACCACGGTGGCCGCCGATCTCATCGACGTGGACGACCGGGGGCGACTCCGAGCCGGCCTGCTGGCCGACATCATCGCCGTGCCCGGCGACGTGTTGTCCGACATCACCGTGACCGAGCAGGTCCGCTTCGTGATGAAGGGCGGCCAGGTCTACCGCCAGGACTGACGCCGGCGAGCCGCCGCCCGCGGGAACCGGCTCGACTCAGGCGGGGTTCACGGCCACGCCGTGCAGGACCAGGTTCCACAGCTCCTCGGCCGGGTCGCCGGCGCTGACCGAGACGCCACCGATCGTCATCGAGAAGGCGTTGAACATGATCGCCTCCAACACGATGCCGGCGACCGGGCCGTTGCGTAGCCCAGGGCGGACGGCGCCGGCTTCGGCCGCATCGTCGAGCACCTGGCCGAACAGGGTGACCAGGGGGGCGAAGGCGGCGGCCGCCTCGGTGGGGTAGCCGGTCAGCAGCTTCTGGGCGAAGTCGACCATGACCGGCGCCGGGCTGTCCTTGGACGACTTCGCCGACTTCGCCGCCGAGGCCTTGCCGTTCGCCTTGGCCGACTTGCCGCTCGCCTTGGCCGGCGGCGCCTTGGTGGCCGACGCCGAGCGCGAGATCCGGTAGTACTCGACCACGAAGCGGTGCAGGCGTTCCTGAGGGTCGGACTCCTCGTCCATCCTCTGGCGCAGGAGCTCCGCGGTCGAACGCACCGACTCCTCGAACAGGGCCAGGAGCAACTCGTGCTTGCCGCCGAAGTACTGGTAGAAGCTGCGCAGCGACTGGCCAGAGCGCTCCACCACCTCCTGGACGGTGAAGTCCTTGCCGGCGTCGCCCTCGTTCATGAGCTCCAGTGCCGCGTCGAGGAAGCGCTGGACGCGGCTCTCAGCCCGGGTTCGAGCCGAGTCCAACGACCGGGCCACGGCCAGCTCACGCCAGCTCACGGTGGCTGTCTCACCGCCGTTGGGGGCCGCCGGATCGTCAGTCGTCACCCTGGAAGCGTAGCTCAGCGCTGGGAAGAGCAGTCGTATCTGATTGTGAACATCGATTGACTGGTGAGGGAGAACCAGGCTCTGCCTACCCGGCGGTAACTTTCACCGCGTGGGAGCGGTCGGCCCGAACTTCGCCTGCCTCAGATGGCGGGCTCGATGATCGCCTCGATGACGGCCGCGCCGCTGTCGGGCACCCGGGGCTGGCGCCACACCTCCACCGGGAACGACACCTGCACCAGCGAGTAGCACAGCCAGAGCAGTTGGGTGGCCTCCGCCGGGCAGGGCGTCGAGCGGGTACTGGTCGAGGTAGCTGAGGGCTTCGCCGAGCCGCGGGAAGGCCGCGTCGTAGAACGTCTGCATCTCGTCCATGGTGCTGGCCAGTCGCCGGCCGTAGCGCTCACCCTCGGTGCGCAGGCACCAGGTGGCGGCGAAGGGCTCGAGATCGGCGAATGCTTCGGGCAACATCGTCATGGTCGTCTCTCCGTTCCGGGTGCCGCGCTCAGGACGCGGCCGAGATGGTGACCGGCGTCTCGAGCGACGCCTGGTACTCGGCCACGTAGCGCCGGCCCGTCTGGTGCAGGTGGCGCAGGGCGATCTCTTGGTCGTTGAGCGGGAAGGCCTTGACCGTGCGCGTCTCGATCATGGACTGGGTGGCCTCGAGGGTGTTGCCGTCCTGGAGGCCGTACTCCTTGAACGTGACCCGGGCCAGCTCGTGCGCCAGCCGCTCCCGGGCGGTCTTGGGCGGCACGAAGTAGAGGCCGGACTCGAAGATGTGGGTGTTGTAGGACGTGGGCCAGTAGTGGTACGTGAGGTACCAGTTCGGGGCCCAGACCAGGATCATGAAGTTGGGGAAGAAGAGGAACGAATCCGTTCCCCAGGCCGGGTGGCGGGCCGGGTTGACCGCCGGCGGCAACTCGACGTCGATGGGGCGGTCCCACGGGCCGAACAGGCCGCTGCGCAGCACCCGCTCGATGGGCTTGACCATGTTCTCGTCCTTGGGCGGCGCCATGCCACCCCACGACGAGATCATCGAGTGCGGGCCGGCGATCTTGTAAGCCAGCGCCTCGAACCCGATCTCCTGGAGCTTGCGGGACTCCTCGGCCGTCGCCTGCTTCGCGTGCAGAACCGGTGCGTGGTAGAACTCCATGAAGGCGTCGATGAAGAGCTTCCAGTTGCTCCCCACCTCGGCCCGATAGGTCGACACGGCGGTCATCTCGCCGAAGGGATAGCCCTTGAGGCCGGCGCCCAGCTCGCCCAGGTAACCCTCCAGCGGCTCGGCGTCGGCGTCGAGGTTGACGAAGATGAAGCCTTCCCACACCTCGCAGCGCACCGGAACCAGGCCGTAGTCGGCCTTGTCCAGGTCGAAGAACTCCGACTCCTGCTGGACGAAGTTGAGTGAGCCGTCGAGGTCGTAGCGCCACCCGTGGTACTTGCAGGTGAACTGACGGAAGCTCCCGCTCGTCTCCTCGTGGGGGTAGTCGGTCCACACCAGCTTGTTGCCGCGATGGCGGCAGATGTTGTGGAAGGCCCGCACCTCGCCGGCCTTGTCGCGCACCACCACCACCGACGTGCCCGCGGCGTCGAGCTCCTTGGTGAAGTAGTTGCCCGTACGGGGAACCCGCTCGACCCGTCCCACGTTGAGCCACGTCTTGGCGAAGATGGCCTTGCGCTCGAGCTCGTAGTAGTCGGGCGAGATCGAGTCCTCGTAGCTCACCGGCTCGGTGCTGAGCTCGGGGTACTGCTGGGTCCAGCTTCCCTCGGCAGGCTTGGGGAAGTGCGCCATGGTCGGTTCCTCCGGTCAGGGGCTCTGCGCCAAGATATCATGCATCTCCGGAAAAGAGAAGACTCGTTATCGCAGGTCGTCGTCGAGCTCGATCCCGAAGGATCGCATGGCCATGGCCAGCTGGTCGTAGGCCCCCACCGTGAACACCAGATCCATCAGCTGGTGCTCGTCGAGCTCGCCGGCCAGCACCTGCCAGGTGGCGTCGGCCACCATGGCGTCGTCCAGCAGTTCGTCGACCGCCCGCAGCATGGCCCGCTCCAGCGCCGACCAGGCGGGGGCGTCGGGTCCGCTGGCGATGTCGCGGATCTCGTCGGGGCTCAGGCCGACGTCGTCGGCCAGCACCACGTGCTGCTTCCACTCGTAGGCGCACTGGCGGACCGTGGCCACCCGAAGGACCAGCAGCTCTCGTTGGCGGGTCGACAGGGAGGTGGCGAACAGCACGTGTCCGTTGAAGGTGTGGTACGCCTGCGCCAGCGCCGGATATCGGGCCAGGGTGCCGAGCACGTTCAGGCCCTTCGGGCGGCCCGGCTCACGCGACGGGAACGGGTGGCGGGGCTCGGGGGGACGCAGCGCGCCCAGCACGGCCTTCATCTGCTCGGGCCACTGCTCCGGCGGCAGCGGCGGGATCCGGGGTCCCGTCAGTGCCCACGCTCACCTCGTCCCACCACCGAGTCGTCCCTCACGCAGGTCCTGGCGGAGCCGGAACTTCTGGACCTTGCCCGACGCGGTGCGAGGGAAGTCGTCCACCACATAGAGCGCCTCGGGCCACTTCTGCCGGGCCAGCCCGACCTCGCCGAAGTGGGCGCGCACCTGGTCGAGGGTGGGGGTGGCCATGCCCTCGCGCACCCGAACCACGGCGGCGGCCCGCTCGCCCAGGCGCTCATCCGGGGCGCCCACCACGTTGGCCTCGGCGATGGCATCGAGACCGAGCAGCACCTCCTCGATCTCCTGGGCGCTGATGTTCTCGCCGCCCCGGATGATGATGTCGGAGATGCGGTCGGTGATGGTCAGGTAGCCCTCGTCGTCGAGGATGCCCACGTCGCCGGTGTGGTACCAGCCTTCGTCGTCGAACACCGAGGCGGTCAGCTCGGCGTCGGTGTAGCCCATGAAGCAGTCAGGCCCGCGGCTCAGGATCTGGCCGTCGGCATCGAGGCGCATCTCGACGCCCTTCGAGCGCGTGACCGTCGGTGGTGGTGCGCTTCTGCTCGGGCTCGTCGAGGCGACAGCCGGTGATCGAGGGGTGCTCGGTGCTGCCGTAGGACCGCCACACCTTCATCCCCATCCGGGTGACCCGTTCGGTGACCGCCACCGGCACCGTTGACCCGCCCAGCCCGGCGAAGGGCATCAGCGCCAGGTGCTCGGGGGTGAAGTCCGGGTGGTCGAGCAGGCTGGTGAGGAAGTAGGTGGCGCCGCCCGACACGCCGAGCCCCTCCTCGATCATCATGGCCAGCACCTCGCCCGGATCCCACACGTCGATCAGGTTCACCGCCCGCACCCGCAGCAGCGGCACCAGGAAGGCGTTGAGCATGCCGATGAAGTGACCGACCGGCGCGCCGGTGATCTGCGGGGGGCCGCCGGAGGGGAAGCCCGACTCGAGCTGGCGGGTCTCGAAGCCGATGGTGCGGTGCGAGTGGATCACGCCCTTGGGATCGCGGGTGGTCCCGAGGTGAACCCGATCACGGCCGGCGCGTCCGGGTCGACCGCCACCGGGCCGGCGATCGGCTCGTGGTCGAGCAGCGACTCGAAGCGGATCGCCCGCTCGGGCAGCTCGCCGTCGTCCGGTCCCGTCGTCACCAGCCACCGCGGCTCGGGGCGGTCGACCAGCAGCGCGTCGTAGGTGGCCACGAAGTCGTTGTGGCCGAACCGGTCGGCGGTCACGATCACGTCGGGCGAGGTGGCGCCGAGGATGTACGTGACCTCCTTGGCGCCGTAGAAGTGCACGACCGGCACGACCACCGCCCCCAGGTAGGCGGCCGCCCAGAAGGTGATGCCCGCTTCGACCCAGTTGGGGATCTGGAACAGGACCACGTCGCCGGGACCCACCCCCCGGGCCTGCAGGGCCCCGGCCAGCGAGCGGGCCGCCCGGTCCACGTCGGCGAAGGTGCCCTGCCACGGGCGCACCTTCGAGCGGACCTGGAACCCCACCTCGCCCCGGTCGGCCAGCCCCTCGGCCACCATCGTCCCCAGCGTGTCGTCGGTCCACCACCCCTCGGCCACGTAGCGCTGGGCCAGCTGATCGGGCACCGATCGCAGGCGCCATCGACCGACCGCGCCGCTGCTCGGCTCCCCCACGGCTCCTCCTGTTCGGGCGCTCGTTCAGCGCGCGTCGAGCGTTCAGCCAGACTATGGCACGGCCGTCCCGGGGCTGCCAGCCTCGTTGCCATCCAAGGAGAAGCCCATTATCGTCGCCCGGATGCAGTCGCCGCCCATCGAGGACGTCATCGAGATCCAGCAACTGCTGGCCCGCTACGCGGTCGGCATGACCAAGGACGACATCGACGCGGTCATGGACGTGTTCACCACCGACGGCAGCTACTCCGCCTTCGGCGACACCTATCCCCTGGCCGACTTCCCGGCGCTGGTGGCGGCCGCGCCCAAGGGCCTGTTCCTGGTCGGGCCCCCGGCGCTCGAGCTCGACGGCGACACACGGCACCGGCCAGCAGCCGCTGTGCTTCGTCGAGCAGACCAACCACGCCATGCGCATCGGGTACTACACCGACACCTACCGCCGGACCGCCGGAGGGCTGGCGTCTCCACACCCGGTCCATGACCTTCCTGCGCAAGAGCGGCGATCGCGACTCGGGGCGGGCGCACGATCCCACCCGCCCCCAGCCGACACCCGTCCAACCTGAGGCCTCGTGGACCTCGACGAGTTCCGCACCACGCTCGACGCCTGGCTCGACGACCACCACGACGAGCTGGTCCCCGGCTACGCCGGCACCGGGCACGCTCGACCAGCAGATGGCGCAGCTGGCCAAGGTCAAGCGGCTGACCTTCGACGCCGGCTGGATGCGCCGAGGCTGGCCCGAGCGGGTGGGCGGCCTCCCGGGCTCGACGCTGCTGCGGGCCTACCTGGGCGAGGCCCTCCAGGTCCGCGATCTGGTGGAGCCCGGCCTGTACTCGATGACCGAGGTGCTCGCCCCCACCATGATCGACTACGCCGCGCCGGAGCTGGCCGCCACCATGGTGCCCCGGCTGCTGCGGGGCGAGGAGACCTGGTGCCAGGGCTTCTCCGAGCCCGGCACCGGCAGCAACCTGGCTGCGCTGTCGTGTCGGGCCACCCGCACCGACGACGGCTGGTGGGTCACCGGGCAGAAGGTGTGGACCAGCCTGGCCCAGTACGCCCAGCGGTGCGTGCTGCTCACCCGCACGGGCGCGTCCCGAGTCGGCCCACAAGGGGATCACCGCATTGTTCGTCGACATGGACACGCCCGGGCATCACGGTGCGGCCCATCGAGACCATGCACGGGGCCCTCGAGTTCTGCGAGGTCTTCTTCGACGACGTGGTCGTCCCCGTCGAGCGCATGCTCGGCGACCGAGGGCCAGGGCTGGTCGGTGGCCATGGACCTGCTGCCCTTCGAGCGCAGCACGGCGCTGTGGCACCGGGCCGCCTACCTCCACCGCCGGCTGCAGCAGCTGCTCGACGCCGTCGGCCCCGCCGGAGCCTGGATCCGGTCCGGCTGGGTGAGGTGACCCAGCTCCTGTACGCCTTCCGGGCCCGGTCGCGCGCCACGCAGCACCGGCTGGCGGCGGGCGAGCACCTCGGGCCCGAGACCTCGATCGACAAGGTGCTGGTGGCCACGGCCGAACAGGCGGTGTTCGACCTGGTGGCCGACGGGCTGGCCGCCGAGGTGGCCGTGGGCGACGACCCGGCCAGCGAGCGGTGGCGCACCGAGTTCCTGTACTCGCGGGCCGCCACCATCTACGGCGGCAGCGCCGAGATCCAGCGCAACATCATCGCCCGGCGACTGCTCGACCTGGGGAGCGACCGATGATGGACCGGTCCGACCTGGAGCTGTTCGAGCGGAGCCTCCGCCACGCCACCGAGCAGCACACGGGCGCGACGCTCGACGTCGCCCTGGACGAGCTGGGCTGGCGACGAAGCCCTGGCTGGACGACCCCCGCGCCGCCGTCTCGGTGCTCTTCGAGCTCCAGGGCGTGGCCAACGCCTCCTCGTCGGCCATCGATGTCCGTCCTGGGTCAGGCGCTGGGGCCCGACGCCGCTCCGGCCGGCCCGCGTCGTGCTGCCGGCCATGGGCCGCTGGGAGCCGCCGGGCCGACGCACCGGCGCCACCCTCGACGTGCACGGGCTCGGCACCGCCGCTTCGGGCGCGTCGCCCGCTCCGGATCACCTGGTCGTCATGGCTGCGTCAACCGGGACCACCGGCACCGTCACGGCCGTGACGGTGCCGGTGGCCGCACTCGAGCTGCGCCCGGTCGAGGGCATGGATCCGACGCTCGGGTTGGTGGAGGTGCACGGCCAGGGCCTCGACACGACCGACCTGGCCATCGTGACCGCGCCGGACTGGACGGCGGCGGTGGCTCGGGTTCGGGTGGCGCTGGCCCACGAGCTGGTGGGCGCGGCCCGCCAGATGCTGGAGCTGGCTCGCACCCACGCCCTCGAACGCATCCAGTTCGGGGTACCCATCAGCTCGTTCCAGGCGGTGCGCCACCGCCTGGCCGAGACGCTGGTGGCCGTCGAGACGGCCGAGGCGCTGATCGACGCGGCCTGGCTGGACGCCACGCCCGCCACCGCGGCCATGGCCAAGGCCCTGGCCGGGCGCGAGGCCCGCACCGCGGCACGCCATTGCCAGCAGGTGCTGGCCGGCATCGGCTTCACCACCGAGCACGAGTTCCACCGCTACTTCCGGCGGGTGCGGGTGCTCGACGGCCTGTTCGGCTCGTCAGCCACGCTGACCCGAGCGCTGGGCGACGAGCTGATCGCCAGCCGTCAGCTCCCCCCGCTGCTGCCCCTCTGACCCGCGGCGATGCCCTCTGGGGCACCGCTCCTGCAAGACTCGCAGACCGGCCTCCCGGGTATGGGCGCCGAGGAGGCAGAAGATGGAGGACGGTCCGCCCGACGGCGACCCGCCGGACGACAGCGAGTTGCGCCCCGACGAGGGGCCCCCGGGTCGACGCGGGGGACTGGTGCTGGCGGCCCTGGTGGTGGGGTTGGTGGTCGTGGTGGTGGTCATCCTCCAGAGCGATCTGTTCACGACGCACCGCCAGGGGTCGCCGGCCGGGGACTCGCAGGCCTCCGTCGTCCTCGACCAGGAGGCGCTGGCCAGCCTCGGCCTGGTCTACGGACCGGACTCAGCCGTGACCCGCATGGTCGACCGCGCCGGGCAGGACTGGCTGTACTTCACCGCCAACCCGACCCCGACGGTGTCGGGCGGGTTCCGGCTCTACCGGTTCGAGGCCGACTCGAACCTCACCCACATCGCCCTGGCACCGTCGCACCCGGTGCTGGAACCGGGTGCGGCCGGAGATGCGTCGCCGGTGCCCTGGTGTACGCCCGACTCGTGCTTCGACCAGACCTACGCCGGCGGCGGCACCGCCCTGCAGTGCCCCGGCGGAGGCCCACTGCTCATCGCCTACCACGGCGAGGACGCCACGGACCCGTCCGGTGACCGCAACGGGACCCAGGGCTGGTCGGGCATCGGCATCGCCCGTTGGGACGTCCGGACGAATCGCTTCGTGAAGGTGGACCAGGCCATCGGCCTGGCCGCCAGCAACGTGTGGCGGCCGTCCAAGGTCGGACCGGTGACCGAGCAGACCGCACCGGCCTCGTTCCAGGGCAACCTCGTGTACGACCCCTCCACCGACCAGGTCCGGTTGTACTACGGCGACGTGATGCCTGCGTCCACCCCGGGCGCAGCCCCGATCCAGCGGATCGGGGTGGCGTCGATCGACCGCGACCGGTTGTGCGCGGCGGCCACGGCGGGCCGTCACGCCAACTGGCGCAAGTGGTACGACGGGAGCTTCAGCCAGCCGGGCGTGTACACCACCGACCGGGCCGCCGGTCCGGCCGGGACCGGCGGGCTGTTCACGCCGGTGCTGGCCGATCCGGGCGCCACCTCGCCCAGCGTGGTGCGCACCTCGCGCGGCTGGTACATGGTGACCACGGTGGGTCACGCCACGGTGGCGCTGGCCACGTCGACCGATGGGCTCGACTGGTCCCCGCCGACCACCGTCTACCGACGCGTCGGGGGCGAGATCCGGTACGCGTCGCTGTGGGTCACCGGCTCGGACCGAGCGCAGGTCACCTTCACCTGGAACGAGCAGGTGTCGGGCTGGAACGGCGACTTCGCCCTCGAGCAGTTCCCGCTGACGCTGCCCTGACCCTCAGTCTGCGGGGCGCGGAGCCGGTCGAGGTTGGCCGCCAGCTCGGGCGAGGTGAACGACCGGTCCTCGGCGGTGAGGGCGAAGTCGAGCGTGGCCACCACGGCCCGCTCGAGGTGGAGGTTGAGGATGCGCTTGGTGTCCTCGACGGCCTGGCTGCGGCAGCTTGGCGATGCGCCGGGCGCAGGCCAGGGCCTGGTCGAGCACCTCGTCGTCGGGGCAGACGTGGTTGACCAGGCCGATCTCCGCGGCCCGCTGGGCCGGGATGCGATCACCGGTGAGGGCGTACTCCTTGGCCAGCTGGAGGCTGGTGAGCAGCGGCCAGGTCACCGGACCACCGTCGGCCGCCACCAGCCCGACCATCACGTGCGGGTCGGCCAGATGGGCGCTCTCGGCCATGTACACGATGTCGGACAGCGCCACCAGGCTGCAGCCCGAGCCCGACCGCCGGGCCGTTCACCGCCGCGATGACCGGCACCCGGCATCGGGCCATGCCGATGCACGATCTGGCGACCGTGGGTGAGCGACTGGTGGCGCAGCGCCGGGTCGCTGGCTGAGCTCGTCGATGTAGTCGAAGTCGCCGCCGGCCGAGAAGGCCCGCCCGTTGCCGGTCAGCACGACGGCCCGCGCCTCGAGGTCGGCGTCCACCTGCGGCCACAGCCGCGACAGGGCCTCGTGCAGCACGTGGTTGGTGGCGTTGAGGTCGTCGGGCCGGTTCATGCGGACGATGCCGGATCGGCCCGTCGATCTCGACCACGAGCTCGGGGGGCAGGTCGTAGGTGCTCATGCGCGGCAGCCCGAGGATGCGCCGGGCCACCAGGTTGCGCTGGATCTGCGAGGTGCCGCCCATGACGCTCTGGGCCCGGCTGTAGAGGTACACCTTCAGCCAGGTGTCGTCCCCGCTCGGGCCGGCCACCGTGGCCGGCGCCGCCGATCGCCACCGCGGCGTGGCCGACCGCCTGCTCGGCCTAGGTCATGAGCAACTTGTCCACCGATCCCTCCGGGCCGTGAGAGATGCCGTCGAGTCGATCCGACAGCCGCCGGCACACGTGCAGGCGCAGCATCTCGGCCTCCACCATGGCCCACCCCAGCTCGCGCACCTGCTCGGCGCCGTAGGCGCGACGGCTCGGCCCGCACCTGCTTGGTGAGCTGCTTCACCAGCTTGGTGTAGCGACCGGCGAAGCCGAGCTCGCCCGGCTCGCGCTCGTGGCTGACCACGGTCATGGCCAGGGCCCACCCCCGCCCGGCGTCGCCGATCATGTCGGCGGCCGGCACCCGGGCGCCGTCGAAGATGCACCTCGCCGAACTCCTTGGTGATGCCGTTGATCATCCGCAGCGGTCGCTGCTCGATGCCGGGCTGGTGCATCGGCACGGCGAACGCCGAGATGCCCTTGTGCTTGGGCACGTCGTGGTCGGTGCGGGCCAGCACCAGGCACCAGTCGGCGTCGTCGGAGTAGCTCGTCCACACCTTGTGGCCGGTGATGCACGTACTCGTCGCCGTCGCGGTCGGCGCGGGTGCGCAGCGAGGCCAGGTCGGAGCCGGCGTCGGGCTCGCTGAAGCCCTGGCACCAGCGGTCGCGCCCGTTGACGATGCCGGGCAGGAAGCGCTGGCTGGATGTCCTCGTTGGCGTGCTCGAGGATGCCTTCCACCAGGTAGCCGAGGCTGGGTCGGGGCGGCGCGCCGGCGGCGGCCAGCTCCTCGTCGAGGATGACGTCGTAGACGCTCGGCAGCTCCTGGCCGCCGATCGTCGGTCGGCCAGGACATGCCGAAGAAGCCGCCGTCGTACAGCGACTGGTGCCAGGCGGCCATGCCGGCCCAGTACTCGTCGTCGGTCGACGAGGTGGGCAGACCCGGGTTGTTGGTCTCGAGCCAGGCCCGCAGCCGCAGCCGGAACTCGGCCTCGTCGGGGGCGTCACCGAAGTCCATCGCCAGCTCCTGTCTCCGAACCGATGCCGTGGTGGTCGAGCACGCGGTCGCAGGTTGGCCCCGGCGCCGCCGAACAGGTCGCTCGACAGCATGGCCCGGCGCAGGTAGACGTGGGCCAGGCACTCCCAGGTGTTGCCGATGCCGCCGTGCACCTGGATGGCCGTCTCGCACACGCCGCGGGCGGCGCGGGCGCAGTAGGCCTTGGCCACGCGCGGCCGCGGCCAGCGCGTCGGCGGGCGCCAGCGCGTCGACGGCCCAGGCGGCGTGGCGAGCCACGCTGCGCGAGCCCTCCATGGCCACGAAGGCGTCGGCCAGCAGGTGCTGGACCGCCTGGAACGAGCCGATGGCCGGCGCCGTACTGGCGCCGCGACGCCGCGTACTCGACAGGTCAGCTCGATCGCGCCGCGCATGGTGCCGACGAGATCGGCACAGGTCAGGGCCAGGCCCGAGCGCGGTCCAGGCCGCGAGATCGTCGTCGCCCAGCGTTCGGACCTGGTCGGCCACCGCCACCAGGTCGGCCGACGGACGCCGACTGACGATCGACGGGTCGGGTGAGATCGGTGGGCTCGACCACCGACGCCCCGGCCAACGACACCGACGCCAACGACGCGCCGTCGGCGCCCGGGACCAGCACCAGCGCGGCCGTCGGCGCCGGCCGCGTCGACGATGACCACGCCCGGCGCCAGCGCGCCGTCGAGCGTCGACGCGAGCCAGGGCGGCCAGCCGTCCGTCGACGGCGATGGTCTCGGGGACCAGGGCCGGGGCGGCGCCGGCCAGTCGGCGCAGGTCGGCGGCCAAGGTCGGGCCCGAGGAAGGCGGCGTCGAGCAGCCCCCGTCCCAGCTCCTCGGCCACGATGGCCACCTCGACCCCAGAGGCCAGCGGTGCGCCGTCGGACTCGGCCGTGCGCAGCTCGCGCCAGCCCGAGGCGGTCACGGCCGCGTCGAGCTTGGCCGCCCGCTCGACGTCGTCGAGCTGGCCGACGGCCTTGGGGCCGAGACGGTCGGCCACCTGGGCCGCGGAGTCGCGCAGCGCCTGCTGTTCGGGGGAGAGTCGGACGTCCATCAGCCGCCGGTCCCCGTCGACGCCAGCGTCGGCGTCCACTCGTCGCGCAGCGTGCGCCGCAGCACCTTGCCCGACGGCAGCCGGGGGATGTCGTCGACCACCACCACCTGCGCGCAGCTGCTTGTAGGTGGCCAGCGAGTCGGCCACCAGCTGCTGGAGCTCGCCGGGGTGACCGGCCGCGTCGGGATCGAGCTCGCACCGCGGCCACCGGCACCTCGCCGGCCCGCTCGTCGGGGAGGCCGAACACCGCGCAGTCGAGCACGGCGGGGTGGCCGTGCAGCACAGCTTCGATCTCGGCCGGCGCCACCTGGAACCCGTTCACCTTGATCATCTCCTTGGCCCGGTCGGTGAGGTGGACCCAGCCCTCGGGCTCGAGCCACCCGACGTCGCCCGTGCGGTACCAGCCGTCGGCGAAGGCGTCGGCCGTGGCCTCGTCGGGAAGGTACCCGGCCATGACCGATGGGCTCCGGACCTGGATCTCACCCACGCCGCCGGGGGCCAGGACCTCGCCGGTGTCCAGGTCGGCCACCCGCAGCTCGACGCCGTCGGGCGCCAGCCCGGCCGAGTCGAGCCGCCAGTGCTGAGGATCGCCCACCGGGTTGGCGGCGATCACCGGCACCTCGCTGGCGCCGTAGGCCGGCAGCCAGCGCACACCGGTGCGCCGGGTGACCACCTCGGCCACGCGCTCGCTCACCGGGGTGGCGCCCCACATGATGTAGCGCAGCGACGAGAGGTCGATGTCCTCGAGGTGGGGGTGGTTGGCCAGGGCCAGGGCGATGGGCGCCACCGCCATCTCCAGGGTCATGCGGTCGGACTCGATGCGGCGCCAGCACCTCGTCGAGGTCGAACCGGCGGTGCAGTCGCACGGTGGCCCCGGCCGAGGCCGCGGCCAGCAGGTTGAGCAGACCCAGGATGTGCGACGGCGGCGTGGCCACCTGGAACCGGTCGTCGGGACCCAGGCCCAGGGCCTGGCACCAGTGTCGGGTGGCGTGGCCCATCGAGCGGTGCGTGTGGCGTACGGCCTTGGGCAGCCCGGTCGTGCCCGAGCTGAACACCAGCACCGACTCGTCGTTCTCGTCTACCTGCGCTGGCTTCGCCAGATCGTGCGCTGGCTTCGCCAGATCGTGCGCTGGCTTCGCCAGATCGTGCGCTGGCTTCGCCAGATCGTGCGCTGGCTTCGCCAGATCCGGCGCTGGCTTCGCCCGGTTGTCCGCACCGGCCTCGGCCTCGTCGTCGAGATCGATCACGTGGGCGCGCCCGAGGCGTTCGGTCAGCAGGGCCACGGCCGGGCCGTCGGCCACGGCTCCGACCGGCGCGGTGAGCCCGACCGCGTGGTCGACCTCCAATGCCTTCCAGGCCGGGCTGAGCAGCACCGCGGCCGCGCCCAGCTTGGAGATGGCGAACACCGCCACCACGAACTCCGGCCGGTTCGAGGTCATGACGGCCACCCGATCGTGGGCCACGACACCTCGGGCGGCCAAGCGGGCGGCGAAGGCGTCGGCCCGGGCATCGAGCTCGCCCCAGGTCACGCAGGCGTCGCCATCGAGCAGGGCCGGGCGGTCTCCCGATTCGGCTGCGGTGCGCTCGAGCCCCTGATGCATCAGCGCCACGGCCATCGGAAACATTCTTCTCGTTCCTGAGATCGGCGTCAACACGAATGGCAGGTGCTGTTCTCATCCAGAACCTGCCCGTTCACCCTCCAGGAACCAGACCGTGACACCCGCGTCTGAACTGCATCCGGCGCTTCCCGCCGGCAGGCTCGACGGAGAGTTCCATGGGATCGCGCCAGTTGAACACAACGAGACACCACCCCAGGCGCCTGCTCCCCGCACTCCTGGTGGTCATGGCCATGGCGGCCGCGGCCTGTGGTGGAGGCTCGGCGCCGCCACGGATCGGAGGTCGGCGGCCAGGGCGTCGGTGGCCCGAACCGCCAGGTCGGTGGTGTCTCGTGTCCGCTCGGGCCACGTCGGCGCGAGCTTCGATCCGACCCGACCGGCTCGACCTGACTGCTCGGATCCCCCCGAAACCCACCCTCTTTCGGAAGGTTGTGGCCAGATCCCTCCGAAACGGGGTTACTTTCGGAAGGATAGGAGGCTATCCTTCCGAAAGGACACCATCGGAGGACTGCGTTGGCTGGCAGCTGGGCGGACATCATCTGGCAGGGGCACCCAGCTCGGGCTTGGGTGCCCACCGCCATCGACTCGGAGGCGATCGCCATCTCGGTGACCACCGCTCGCCGCACCGAACAGGCGGCAGCCGCGGTGCGGCGCGCAGATGACCGTCTCCCTGGCGCGTGGGAAGCGATCGCCCGCATCCTGCTGCGAACCGAGGGCGTCGCCTCGTCCAACATCGAGGGTCTGCGGGCGCCGATCACCGCAGTGGCCGCGTCCGAGGCCGGCGCCGTCGACACCGATCCAGTGGCGGCCGGCATCGCCGACAACCTGGCCGTGGTCACCTCGGCCATCCGGTCCGCCGATCAGAGGCTCAGCGTGACCGCCCTACACCGATGGCACCGCCAGCTCATGGCTCACGGAGACCTGCCCCCGGCCATGGTCGGGCACTTCCGGACGGCACAGGGATGGATCGGCGGCTCCAGCCCACGCGATGCGGTGTTCGTCCCCCCGCCGGCCGAGATGGTGGCCGATCTCATGGCCGATCTGGTGGCGTTCGCCAATCGGACAGACCTGGATGCGGTCACCCAGGCGGCGGTCCTGCATGGCCAGTTCGAGACGATCCACCCCTACGGCGACGGGAACGGTCGACTGGGTCGGGTGCTGATCGGCTGGTTGCTCGCCCGCCGACTCGACGTGGTCCTGCCTCCGCCGGTGAGCGTGCTGATCGCGCGCGACCCGGGCGGTTACCTGTCCGGGCTCTACCAGTTCCGGGATGGATCGTTGGATGCCTGGGTCGGGTGGTTCGCCGACGTGGCGGCGCGGGCGGGTGCGGCCAGCGTCGTGTTGGGAGAACGGATCCGCGCCCTGCTGATGGACTGGGAGACTCGCCTCGGATCGGCTCGCGCCGACGCCGGAGCCAGACGCATCGTGGCCGTGTTGCCTCTCCAACCGGTGACCAACTCGGCCCTGGTGGCGGGCGCGCTCGGTGTCTCGGAGCGAACGGCGCGGTCCGGGCTCGGGCTGCTCGGCCAACATGGCATCGTCGAGCCGGCTGGGCTCGCCCTGCGCACCGGCGGCCGGCCACGGGCATGGTGGGTGGCCCGCGAGCTGCTCGATCAGGTGGGCGCCTGGTCCGACTGAGCCAGGGTGGCCAGCACCTCGTCGGTGTGCTCGCCCAGGGCGGGTACCCACGTCCGCGCCGGTGGGGACACCCCGGAGAAGGTGACCGGGCCGGCCATCGAGCGCGCCCCGTCACCACCCGTTCCGTCCCCCTCGACCGCCACGAAGCCGTGGTTGACGATGAGCTGGGGATCGACCACCACCTCGGCCGGGGTCTGGGCCGGCGCCCACCACACGCCCTCGCGGTCGAAGCGCTCGGCCCACTCGTCGAAGGGCCGCTGGGCGAACGCCTCGTCCAGGATGGCGATGACCTCGGCGCGGTTCTTGCGGATGGCGCCAGCGTTGGCGAAGCGGGGTCGTCCAACAGATCAGGCCGGTCCAGGGCACGGCACACCGCGGGCAGGTGGCGGGCGGCCTCCAACCCGGTGAGGAAGAACCAGCGGCCGTCGGCGCTCCGGTAGGGGTTCATCAGCGGGGCCTGGTTGCGGTCGCGCTGCTCGGCGCGGGCCACCTTGCCCAACGCCATCTGGATGCCCAGGTCCCACCCCAGCACATAGGCGCCGGTGCGCAGCAGCGACACCTCCACCACTCGACCCACGCCGGTCTGGCGTTGCTCCACCACCGCGGCCAGCACGCCGGCCAGCGCGGCCAGGCCGGTGATGTGATCACCGATCCCGCCCCGGGCGTTCAACGGGTTCCCCTCGCCATCGGCCATCTGCATCGACAGCCCGGACCGGGCCCAGAAGGCGCCGATGTCATAGGTCGGGCGGTTGCGCTCCTCGCCTTCGAGGCCGTAGCCGCTGACGCTGCAGTAGACCAGCCGGGGATGGCGGGCCACCGTGGTCGACGGCTCCAGGTCGAGCTTGTCCAGGGCGTCGGGGCGCAGGTTGGAGATGAACACATCGGCGGTGGCCAGCAGCTGCTCGAACTGCTCGCGCCCGTCCGGGTCGCGCAGGTCGAGCACCACGCTGCGCTTGCCCCGGTTGTCCAGGGCGAAGGCGGGGTTGGGGATGTCGTCGCCGATGCCCAACGAGCCGAACACCTGACGCATGGGGTCACCGGTGGGCGGCTCGACCTTGATGACCTCGGCACCCCAGTCGGCCAGCAGCGCGGCGGCGGCCGGGGCGGCCACCCACACGCCCAGCTCGACCACCCGCAGATCGGCGAACGACGACAGACCGGCCGGTTCCGGAGCCAGCTCCGGGGCGCTCACGGCGCCGACGCCGATGCGGCTCGGGCCGCGCGCTCGCGCAGCGTCTCCTTCATCACCTTGCCGGTGGCGTTGAGCGGCAGCTCGTCGACCACCTCGATGGCACGGGGCACCTTGTAGTTGGCCATCTGCTCCCGGCTCCACTCGATCAACTCGGACCCGGTCGGGCTCGATCCCGGCCGCGGCACCACGAAGGCCATCCCGACCTCACCCAGCCGATGGTCGGGGATGCCGATCACCGCCACCTGCGCCACGTCGGGGTGGCGAGCCAACAGGTTCTCGATCTCGGCCGGGTAGGCGTTGAACCCCCCGACGATGAACATGTCCTTGACCCGGCCCACGATGCGCAGGCAGCCGGCCTCGTCGATCATCCCGAGGTCGCCCGTGCGCCAACCAGCCGTCGGGCGAGAGGGTGGCCGCGGTGGCCTCCGGATCGTCGAGGTAGTGCGACATGATGCTGCCGCCACGCAGCAGGATCTCGCCCGGCTCGCCCGCGGCCACCTCGTTGCCGCCCGTCCGCGATGCGCAGCTCGAACCCGGGGCGGGGGCGCCCGACGGTGGTGGCGATGGTCTCCACGTCGTCGGTGGGTGCGGTGGCCGACGCCGTGCCCCCCTCGGTGAGGCCGTAGCCGGTGATGATGGTGGAGAAGGGCAGCTCCTGGTCGACCCGGCGGATCAGCTCGACCGGGATGTCGGCCGCCCCGGTCACGGCCACCCGAAGGCTGGACAGGTCGTAGCCATCGCGGTCGGGGTGGTCGAGGATGGCCTGGTAGAGCGCGGGCGCACCGGGCAACACCGTGACGGACTCCTCGGCCACGCGGGCCAGGGCCCGATCCACGTCGAACACCGCCTCGGGCAGCATCGTCGCCCCGGCGGCCACCGAGGCCAGGATCCCGGCCTTGAGCCCGAACATGTGGAAGTAGGGGTTGACCATCAGGTAGCGGTCGCCGCGGGTGAGCCCGGTCATGGCCACCCAGTCCGTGGCCACGGCCAGGGTCCGCCCGTGGGTCTGGACGACCCCCTTGGGGGTCCCCGTCGTCCCCGAGGTGAACAGGATGTCGGAGGGGTCGTCGGCGACCACGGCCACCCGACGCCGGTCCAGCTCGGCCAACGATTCGGTCGGTGCCTCGGGCCAGGAAGGCCGACCAGCCCACGCCGCCACCGGATTCGGGACCTCGGGCCACCACGATGGTGTCGAGGTCACCCAGGTCGTCGACCGGCGTCACCCAGCATGGCGACGTAGTCGGTGCCCAGGAAGTCGCGTGACCGTGACCAGTACCCGGGCCCGGCTGCGGCGCAGGATGTCGCTCGCCTCGCCCGCCCTTGAAACGGGTGTTGATCGGCACCAGCACCGCGCCGGCCTCGAAGACGCCCAGCACCGGCCACGATCCACTCGGCGCAGTTGAAGGCCCAGATGGCCACCCGATCACCCGGTGCCATCCCCGTCGCCACCAGCGCCGACCCGAAGGCACGCGACCGGTCGAACAGCTCGGCGTAGGAGAGCTGGGTGTCGCCGTCGACGACGGCCGGCTGGGCCCCGAATCGTTCGGCGGCGGCAGCGGTCATGGCCGGGATCGACTCCCAGCCATCGCCGCCCGCGCTCATCGCAGGACCGCGTCCTTCACGTGCATGAGCTGGGCCAGGTTGCCACCCATGATCTTGCGGATGGTCTCGTCGGGCAGGCCGGCCAGCTCGTCGACGTAGCTCGCCGGGTCCGCCAGGCCTTCAGGATGGGGGAAGTCGGAGCCGAACAGCACGTGGTCCTCACCGATCAGCTCGGCCAGCGCGCCCAGGTCCTCTTCCCAGAACGGGCTGATGTAGATGTTGCGCTTGAGCACCTCGACCGGATCCTCGAGGAAGTCCTGGGGCATCTTCTTGTAGGTGTCCGCGAGCCGCTGCACCAGCGGCTCGACCCAGCTGCTGCCGTTCTCGATGACCGCCCACCTTGAGCTGGGGGAACCGGGACAGGGCGCCGTGGCAGATGAGCGACGACACCGCGTCCTCCACCGGGCGCCAGGCCGACAGCATGCGGAAGGCCTCGGGCTGGAAGGGCAGCATCTCGCTGTTGTTGCCGATCCACTCGTTGGCGTAGCGCTCGTAGCCGCTGTCGGAGGAGTGCATGGCCACCAGGATGTCGGCCTCGACCACCCGCTCCCAGAACGGGTCGAACTCGGGCAGGCCGAACGAACGCGGGCCCGCGGAACCCGGGAACCGGGGCCGGGCCGGATGAGCACGACGCGGGCCCCACGCTCGAGCACCCACTCGAGCTCCTCGATGGCCTTGTCCACGATGGGCAGGGTGATGACCGGCGTGGCGAAGATGCGCTCCTCGTAGTTGAACGTCCACGTCTCGTGGATCCACTGGTTGAGCGAGTGGATCACGGCGTGGATCAGCTCGGGGTCGTCGCGCATCCGCTCCTCGACCACGCTGGCCAGCGTCGGGAACATGAGCGCCCGATCGATGCCCTGCTCGTCCATGAGCGCCATCCGGGCCTCGGGGCCACGGAAGGCGGGCGGCGACTTCATCGGGCTCGCCGAAGATCTCGCGGCGGTTCTTGCCGTCGGGGTTGCCCACCCGGAAGTACTCCTCCATGGCGCCGGGCCGGGCCACCACGTCGAAGGTCGGGTTGGGGATGTACTCGCTGATCTGGCCGCGGATGACGATCTTGGTGCGGCCCCGCACCTCGACGTAGTCGATCGCGCCGCGATAGCGATCGGGCAGGAACTTCGTCAGCGCGTCACGCGTCTCGTAGAGGTGGTTGTCGGCATCGAAGACGGGATAGTCGAGAGCGTGCGTCGACATGGGGCTCCTCGTTTCACTGATGAGAACTGCAGTGCTACAGAATGAGAATACCGTTATTCAAGGTGGGCGCCAGCGACGAGAGCAGCGCCCGGGTGCGCTTCGACGAGTCCACCAGCTCGTCACGGCCCTCCCCGATGGGCACCACCCGCACGGAGATGTCGGTGACCCCGGCGTCGGCGAAGGACTGGAGGCGCTTCTCGATGGTCGACTCGCTGCCGGCCACCAGGATGTCGCCCACCTGGTGGGCGTCGCCCTTGTCGAGCAGCGCCTGGTAGTTGGGCGAGGTCTCGGCCTCGGACAGGACCCGGTTGGTCCGGGCCACGGCCATGTCGACCTCGTCGGGGGCGCACAGGCACACCGGGATGCCGGCCACCACTCGCGGGGCGGGACGCCCGGCCGCCTCGGCGGCGCGGGTGATGTGGGGCACCACGTGCGACGCGATGGCCCGCTCGTCGGCCATCCACAGGATGGTGCCGTCGGTGCGGGACCCGGCCAGCTCCAACATCATCGGGCCCAGCGCCGCCAGCAGCACCGGGGTGGGCGTGATGTCGGTGATGTCGAGTGGGCTGTGCACCCGGAAGAAGTCGTTCTCCACGTCCACCGGGCCCGGCCCGCCAGGGCCTGGTCGAACACGTCGAGGTTGGCCGCCATGGTGGGGGCCAGGTGCTCGTAGGGCAGGCCCAGCATCTCGTCGATGATCCAGTGGTGCGACACGCCCAGCCCGAGCGACAGCCGTCCACCGCACAGGGCCTGGACCGACAGCGCGTGCTGGGCCAGGGCGATGGGATGGCGGGGCTGCACCGGCACCACCGCGGTGCCGATCTCGATGCGACTGGTCTGGGAGGCCACGATGGAAGCCAGGGTCAGCGCGTCGAAGTCGTCGGGTATCTGGGGCACCCACACCGAGGCCATGCCGGCCTCCTCGGCCCAGCGGGCATCGGCCTGCATCCGTTCGACCTTGGTGGCGTAGCGACCTCGCTCCGGACCGAGCATCACGCCGATGCGCATCCGAGCCTCCCTGGGAGAGTCGCGAGAACTTGCCTCTTCTCTCGCGTAATGGACATTCCCAAGAGGCTAACCTACGCGGTGCGCGTCCGCGTCTGACCGGGCGGACGCGGCCGTCCGAACGGTCGGCGCGAGGTCCGCGACCATCGGGCTGCACATCACCATCTCCGGTGCCTCGAGGGGGACTGACGTGACCACCACCGATTCCGAGCTCTACTACGACCCCTTCGACTTCGAGATCGACAGCGATCCGTACCCCATCTTCCGCCGCCTCCGCGACGAGCAGCCGCTCTACCACAACGACAAGTACGACTTCTACGCGCTCAGCCGGTTCGAGGACGTCGAGCCGTGCCTGGTGGACTGGCGCACCTACAGCTCGGCCAAGGGCACCATCCTCGAGCTCATCAAGAGCGGGATGGAGATCCCGCCGGGGTCGATCATCTTCGAGGACCCACCCGGCCACGACCTGCACCGCGGGCTGCTGTCGCGGGTGTTCACGCCCAAGAAGATGAACGCCATCGAGCCCAAGGTGCGCGAGTTCTGCGCCCACAGCCTCGACCCGCTGGTGGGCACCGGCGGGTTCGACTTCATCCGCGACCTGGGCGCCCAGATGCCCATGCGCACGATCGGCATGCTGCTGGGCATCCCCGAGGAGGACCAGGAGGAGATCCGCGATCGCATCGACGAGGGCCTGCGCCTCGACGACGGATCGCATGCCCGACATCGAGGCCCGCCTGGCGGCCGACAACAGCGGGGGCTTCGAGGAGTACATCGACTGGCGGGCCGAGCACCCCTCCGACGACCTGATGACCGAGATGCTCCAGGCCGAGTTCACCGACGATCGACGGGGAGCGGCGGCGGCTGAGTCGGGAAGAGGTGCTGAACTTCGTCAACCTGATCGCCGCCGCCGGCAACGAGACCACCACCCGGCTGATCGGCTGGACGGGCAAGGTGCTGGCCGACCACCCCGATCAGCGCCGCCAGCTGGTGGAGCACCGCGAGCTGATCCCCAACGCCATCGAGGAGGTCCTGCGGTTCGAGCCGCCGTCGCCGGTGCAGGCCCGCTACGTGACCCAGGACGTCGAACACCACGGCCAGGTGGTGCCCGAGGGCAGCGCCATCCTCCTGCTCAACGGGTCGGGCAACCGCGACAGCCGCAAGTTCCCCGACGGCGACACGTTCGACATCAACCGCCGCATCGACCACCACCTGTCCTTCGGCTACGGCCTGCACTTCTGCCTGGGCGCGGCGCTGGCCCGCCTCGAGGGACGGGTGGCCCTCGACGAGGTGCTCCAGCGCTTCCCCACCTGGGAGGTCGACTGGGACCACGCGGTGCAGGCCCGGACCTCGACGGTCCGCGGCTGGGAGCAACTGCCGGTGCTCACCCCCTGATCGTTCGGGTCAGAGCTTGGCGCCGGCGCGGGTCGGCATGGGACGGATCATGGCGTCCTGCACGAACGACGCCAGCAGATGCCCGTCGCGGCTGAAGACGTCGGCGCGGCCGTAGCTGCGACCCCGTCCGGCATAAGGGCTGTGGTGCGACAACAGCAGCCAGTCGGAGGCGTGGCCCGGCTCGTGGAAGGTCAAGGTGTGGCTGACCACGCCGGTCGACAGGGTGCGGTGGGCCTGCGCCTGGCCCACCCCGGCGTGAGGGCGCATGGCCGTGCCGATGAGGAAGCCGTCGGTGGCGAACCCCAGCAGCGCCTGGTTCATAGCCGGGTCGTCCGGGGCGCCCACGAACCGGGTCCAGATGTCCAGGTCCGGCGGACCCACGGCCTCGGGGTCGCTGATGTCGACGCCGCCCACCACCCGGATCTCCCAGTCCCCGTCGCCCTCGCCCATAGGCGCGGCCTGGTCGGGGTCCGACGGGTGCACGGGGGCGTCGGCGTGGCGGATGAGGTCCTGGTCGTCCGCGCTGAGCAGGACCAGCGAACGGGTGCAGAGCCGGTCCTGCTGGTGGATGGTCACCGTCGCGCTGGCGAAGCTGCGACCTCCGTGCATGGGATCGACCGTGATCTCGACCGGCAGCTCGGGATCGGCGCTGCGGGCGAAGACGGTGTGCACCGTCTTGACCGTCATGGCCCCGGGCCCGCCAGTCGAGTCCGTTCCCTCCAAGCCGGCGATGATCGACTGGGCCAGCAGCTGCCCACCGAAGACCACGCCGTGGCCGGAGGGCACGTTGGGGGCTCGGAACTGACCGGCCGCGGTCGGCTCCAGCGTCAGCGACGCCAAGAGCCCGTCGATGGTGACCACCGGCTCAGCGGGCGGTGAAGCGCAGGGCGCCGTCGAGGCGGATGTTCTCCCCGTTCAGGTAGGGGTTCTTCACGATCGAGTCCACCAGCAGGGCGAACTCCTCGGGATAGCCCATCCGCTTGGGGAACACGATGGCGGCCGACGGGTCCTCCTTCATGAACTCCAGCGCGCCGAGCATGAGTGGCGTGCCCATGGTGCCCGGCGCGATGGCGCACACCCGGATGCCCATGGGGGCCAGATCACGGGCCATGGGCAGGGTCATGCCCAGGATGGCGGCCTTGGCCGCGCCATAGGCCACTTGCCCGCTCTTGCCCTCCATGCCGGCGATGGAAGCCGTGTTGACCACCACGCCGCGCTGGCCGTCGTCGTCGGGTTCGTTGTCGCCCATGGCCGCGCAGGCCAGGCGGGTCACGTTGAAGGTGCCGATGGCGTTCATCTCCATCGTGGCCACGAAGGACTCCTTGTCGTGGGGAATGCCCCCGCGGGCCACGGTGCGGCCACCACCGACCCCGCCGCCCGCCACGTTGACCAGGACCGACAGTGCACCCAGACCTCGGGCCGCCTCGATGGCCCCGGCCACGTCGTCGTCGTCGGTCACGTCGCCGCTGACGGCGGTGGCGACCTCGCCCAGCTCGTCAGCCAGCGCGCCGGCCCGCTCGGCGTCGCGGTCGAACACCACCACCCGCAGTCCCGAGGCGACCAGTTGACGGACGGTGGCGGCCCCCAGGCCGCCGGCGCCACCGGTGACGATGGCTGAGCTTCCTTCCAGCTTCATGTGCACTTGCCCTTTTCGTTCGTGGACCGTTGGTCGGTGACAGCCGGCGACCCTAGCCTCGGCCAGCCCGCCACCGGCTTGCCCCGCAGGAACCGGTAACGGTATTCTCAATTCTTCACAACGGCAATATCCGCGCGTCACCGTCGAGCCCGCCGCCGCGGCGCCGCACCATTCCCAGGGGGAAAATCGTGGCTGAGGTAGCGAAGGTCAACCCGGAGACGCGGTTGCTCATCGACGGCAAGCTGGTCGAGTCCGACTCGGGCGCCATGTTCGACAACGTCAACCCGGCCACCGAGGAGGTGCTCGGCCAGGTCGCCGACGCGTCGCCGGCCGACATGGAGCGAGCCATCGCCGCCGCCCGTCGGGCCTTCGACGAGACCGACTGGTCCACCAACCGTGAACTGCGCAAGCACTGCCTGGGCCAGCTCCAGGACGCCCTGGAGGCGGAGAAGGAGGAGATGCGCGAGCAGCTCATCCTCGAGGTCGGCTGTCCGCGCATGCTGACCAACGGTCCCCAGCTCGACGCGCCCTTGGCCGAAGGTCTGCGCTACCCGATGCGGATGATCGACGAGTTCGCCTGGGAGACGCGGCTGGACGACGCAGAAGACTTCATGGGCGGTCACAACTCCCGGCGCATCACCAAGGAAGCGGTGGGCGTGGTCGGCGCCATCGTGCCCTGGAACTTCCCGTTCGAGGTGACCATCAACAAGCTCGGCCAGGCCCTGGCCACCGGCAACACCGTGGTGCTCAAGGCCGCGCCCGACACGCCGTGGAACGCCACCCTGCTCGGTCGGCTGGTGGCCGAGCAGACCGACTTCCCGGCGGGCGTGGTCAACGTGATCAACTCGTCGGACCACCTGGTGGGCGAGCAACTGACGGTCTCGCCCCAGGTCGATCTCATCTCCTTCACCGGCTCCACCGCGGTGGGCAAGCGCATCATGGAGAAGGGCGCGGCCACCATGAAGCGGCTCTTCCTGGAGCTGGGCGGGAAGTCGGCCCAGATCGTGCTCGACGACGCCGACTTCTCCACCGCCCTGCTCAGCGGCCTCGCCGTGTGCGCCCACTCGGGCCAGGGCTGCGTCATCACCACCCGCATGCTGCTCCCCCGCTCCCGCTACGAAGAGGGCGTCGAGCTGCTCAAGACCTACTTCGGCCTGGCCGCCCAGGGTGATCCCCAGCGCGATGACGTGCTGACGGGCCCGCTCATCTCGGCCCGCCAGCGCGACCGGGTGGAGGGCTACATCAAGAAGGGCATCGACGAAGGGGCCACGCTGGCCCTCGGTGGTGGCCGCCCCAAGGACCTGCCCAAGGGCTGGTACGTGGAGCCCACCATGTTCACCGACGTGGACAACTCCATGACCATCGCCCAGGAGGAGATATTCGGGCCGGTCCTGGCCGTGATCCCGTTCGAGGACGACGACGACGCCGTGCGCATCGCCAACGACAGCAAGTACGGCCTGGGTGGCGGCGTCACCTCGGCCTCGCTGGACCGGGCCATGGGTGTGGCGTCACGCATCCGGGCCGGGGTCATGAGCGTCAACGGCGGCCTCTACTACAACGCCGACATGCCCTTCGGGGGCTACAAGGACAGCGGCGTGGGCCGCCAGAACGGTCGGGAGGGCTTCGAGCAGTACCTGGAGACCAAGGCGATCGCCTGGCCCGCCGGCTGAGGCACAACTCGGCCCGCCGGCTGAGGCACAACTCGGCCCGCCGGCTGAGGCACAACCTGGCCCGCCGGCTGAGGCACAACTCGGCCCACCGGCGGAGGCGAGAGTTGTACTACGCCTAACTCTCTCAGCGGCGGTAGGAGACGGCGGCGCCGCACAGGATGATGTCGGCGCGCCGACACAGCACGCCGCGCAGAGCGGTGGACGACTGCTTGGTGGCGGCCCAACCCACCAACGCGTCCATGGTGGCGGTCTGGAGCAGCGCGCCCAGTTCGGGGACGTCGACATCGCGAGGCAGATCGCCCCGATCCGCGGCGTAGCGGACCACTTCCTCGAACATCGCCCCGAAGCTGCGGGCGCTGGGCGAGATCCCGCGGCCGGCGACCAGCCGGGACCAGTGCCCCGTGGCCCGCAGCACCGCCGGGCGAGGCACCCGGGCCACCCGCCGGGCCAGCGAGGTCATGAGCTGCTCGACCAGCTCCAGGGTGCGTACGCCCTGTCCCATGGCGGCCTCGGCCTCCTCGATGGCGATCTCGGCGGTGAGCCACGACATCTCCAGGAGGATGTCCTCCTTGTGGGCGAAGTGGAAGTAGAAGGTGCCCTTGCTGACGCCGGCGGCGCGGGCGATGTCCTCGGCCGTCGTCTCCTCGAAGGCGGCGTCGAAGTCGCGCTCGCTCCACAGATCGAGCGCGGCGCGGATGAGCTTTCGCCGGGTGTCGCGGGATCGTTGCTGCACCAGCGCGGACCGGCGAGGGACGGTCTTGTCGGCGGCACGATCCGAAGCTGCGTTGCTGACGCGGGGCATCATGCTCCTCGATGGCGCCGGACGGCGACCCACTATAGGTGAGCCGTCCGCACCGACCTCGTCCGAGATTGGACTGAGCCCAACTTTCCGGTACCTTGAGCCTCGATGCTGCTGGCCCTGACCTCCGACCAGGAGTTCTTCCGAGAGACCACGGGACGATTCCTCACCGACCTCGTGCCGGTCGCCGAGCTCCGACGCCTGCGTCACGACCCGCAGGGGTTCACCGACGACTACTGGCGCCAGGGCGCCGAGCTGGGCTGGACCTCGCTGTTGGTGGGCGAGGCCAGCGGCGGCGGCTCCATCAGCGGCGAGGGCGTCATCGACCTCACACTCATCGCCTATGAGTTCGGCGCCCAGGCCGCACCGGGCCCGCTGGTGCCGACCAACATCGTGGCCGGCGCCCTGAGCGACCAGGCACCCGACACCCACGCCGAGGTGCTCGGCGGTCTGCTGGCCGGCACGTCGGTGGCCAGCTGGTGCTACGCCGAGCCCAGGCCCGACGATCGCCTGGGCGACATCGCCTTCGAGATCCGGGTGGAGGGCACCGAGCTGGTGCTGAACGGCACCAAGCGCCCGGTCGAGTCCGGCGCCCGGGCCGACCACTTCCTGGTCACGGGCCGCACCGGCGCCGGGCTCACCCAGGTCCTGGTGCCGGCCGACGCACCCGGCATCACCATCGAGGCCATGGAGACGGTCGACCTGACCCGACGGTTCTCGGTGGTGCGCTTCGACCAGGTCCGCGTCCCCGCCGGTGCCGTCGTGGGCGAGGTCGGGCGGGGCCGACGACCAGGTCGAGCGCCAGCTCCAGCTGGCCGTGGTCATGGTCGACGCCGAGTCGGTGGGCGCCATGCAGAAGTCGTTCGACATCACCGTCGAGTGGGCCTTCGACCGCTACTCCTTCGGCCGACCGCTGGCCTCCTACCAGGCGCTCAAGCACCGGTTCGCCGACATGAAGTCCTGGCTCGAGGCCAGCCACGCCATCAGCGACGAGTCCGCCGCGGCCGTGGCCGCCGGGCGCGCCGGACGCCCCCGAGCTGGTCGAGCGTGGCCAAGGCCTACATCGGGTACTACGGCGCCGAGCTGATCCAGGACTGCGTCCAGATCCACGGTGGCATCGGCGTGACCTTCGAACACGACATCCACCTCTACCTGCGCCGCCTCACCGTCGACCGGGCGCTCTACGGCACCCCCAGCGACCACCGGCGTGCGCATCGCCGAGCTGATGATCGGGTCGCGAGGATGGTGGCATGAGCGCGGCCGATCACGATCCGGAGATCGAAGGCGTCGACGCGTTCCGGCAGCGGGCCCGAGCCTGGATCCGCGAGCAACCTCCGCCCCATGGACATGGCCGCGCAGGTGGGCGTGCTGCGCAACGACCGCTCCGACGAGGACGAGCTCGAGGCAGTCGCCCACGACCGCCAGATCCAGCGGACCCTCTTCGACGCCGGGCTGGCCGGCATCTGCGTGCCCACCGCCTATGGCGGCCAGGGCCTGACCCGGGACCACCAGCAGGCGCTCAACGAGGAGCTGGCCGGCTACGAGTACCCCAGCCGCTTCCAGGCGCCGACCTTCTCGCCCTGCCTGGCGGTGCTGCTCGACTTCGGCACCGAGGAGCAGAAGCAGCGCCACGTCCCCGCCATCCTGCGCGGGCGACGAGCTGTGGATGCAGTTCCTGTCCGAGCCCAGCAGCGGCTCGGACGTGGCCGGCGCCCTCACCACCGCGGTGCGCGACGGCGACGAGTGGGTGCTCAACGGCTCCAAGGTGTGGACCACCGGCGCCTGGTGGTCCGACTGGGGCCTGTGCCTGGCCCGCACCAACTGGGACGTGCCCAAGCACCGGGGCCTCACCGTGTTCGTCCTGCCCATCCACCAGGCCGGCATCGAGGTTCACCGCATCGAGATGCTGAACGGCTCCATGGAGTTCTGCCAGGAGTTCATGACCGACGTCCGGGTTCCCGACGGCGACCGCATCGGCGAGGTCGACGACGGCTGGACGGTCGGCACCCGCTGGATGTTCCACGAGCGCATGCTGCACAACTCGCCCTACGTGACCATCCCCGATGGGTTGTCCCGCAGCGGCAGCGCCGTCCCGGTGATCGAGGTGGCCCGAGACGCCGGGCGGCTCGACGACCCCCGCGGCCTCGACCTGGTGGGCGAGGCCCGCATGCTCGAGGTGGTGGGCAACCAGCTCCAGCGTCGCATCGGCGAAGGCATCCGGTCCGAGAAGATGTCGGACCAGTCCGCGGCCATCGGCCGACTCTTCGTCGGCGTCAACACGGCTCGCAAGACGGGCATCGCCTTCGAGCTGGCCGGGCCGTCGGCCGCGGCCTGGACCGACGACGACGGCGTGGTGGCCGACTGCGGGTCGGACTTCCTCATGCGCCAGGTCTCCTGCATCGGCGGAGGGACCACCGAGATGGCGCGCAACGTCATCAGCGAGCGGGTGCTGGGCATGCCCCGCGAGCGCAGCATCGACCGAGACATCCCGTTCCGCGACGTGCCCCGCAGCGCCTCGACGTGACCGGCCGGCCGAGCCTCGACTTCGGCTCCGCCTGCGGCGCACGCCTGCCGTTAGCTTGGGCCACCGCATCGACCTGATCCCAACACCCCTGCATCGAACCGAACAGCAGCTCCGCGTGATCATGCCTGGCCGTGACCGTGGACATCGGAGGCACAGCCCATGACCCAAATCCTCGAAGGCGTCCGGATCCTCGAGGTGGCCGAGCACACGTTCGTGCCGGCCGCCTCCGCCCTCCTGTCGGACTACGGCGCCGAGGTGATCAAGATCGAGCACGTCGAGCGGGGCGATGCCATGCGGGGGCTGGCCTCCAGCGGCATCGCCGTGGTCCCCAACAACGTCCACGTCCTGCTCGAGCACTCCAACCGGGGGAAGAAGAGCCTGGCGCTCGACCTGACGTCCGACGACGGACTGGACATCCTGTACAAGCTGGCGGCCACCTGTGACGTCTTCCTGACCAACAAGCTGCCGAGCGTGCGCAAGAAGCTGCACATCGACGTCGATGAGATCCGGGCGGCCAACCCGAACATCATCTACGTGCGGGGCACCGGCCAGGGCGAGCGCGGGCCCGACGCTGACAAGGGCTCCTACGACGCGCTGGCCTTCTGGGCCCGTTCGGGCGTGGCCATGGGCGCCATGCGTCCGGAGTACGACCTGGTGCCGGTGCCGCCGGCCCCCGGCTTCGGAGACTCGATCGGCGGCATGACCATCGCCGGTGGGATCATGGGTGCGCTGTTCCACCGCGAGCGCACCGGCGAGGCCACCACCGTGGACGTGTCCTTGCTGGGCGTCGGCCTGTGGGCCATGGGCCAGGCGGTCGGACTGTCCCTGGTGCTCGACCTGCCGTGGCGACCTCCGGCCAACGAGAAGATCGCCGGCAACCCGCTGTCGCGGAACTACGACACCGCCGACGGTCACGTCATCACGCTCACCTGCCTGCAGGCGGGCAAGTACTGGGCCCCGCTGACCGAGTGCATCGGCCGACCCGAACTGGCCACCGACGCGCGGTTCGCCGATCACGCCTCGCTGATGAGCAACAACCAGGAGGCGATCGGGATCCTGAGCGAGGTCTTCGCCGCCGCGTCCCTGGCCGACTGGCGAGAGCGGCTGGAGCCGTTCGTCGGTCAGTGGGCCGTGGTCCAGGACACACTCGAAGCCTCGGTCGACCCCCAGACCGTGGCCAACGGCTATATCCAGGACTGCGAGACGGCCGACGGCATCCCCTTCAAGCTGGTGGCCGCGCCCGTGCAGTACGACGGCCAGCCCGCCCCGGCCGGGCGGGCGCCCGAGCTCAACGAGCACGGCGACGCCATCCTGGCCGACCTCGGCCTCGACTGGGACACCATCGTGGACCTCAAGGTCCGCGGCGTGGTGGCCTGAGCCGACTCCTCGACCGAACCTCCCGCCGCCTCATCAAATGCACTAGACCGATCGCACCACCGGACGAAGAAGAGGGATCACATGACGACATTCGATGCATTCCGCTATGACGGCAAGCGCGCCGTCGTCGTCGGCGGCGCCACCGGCATGGGGGCGGCCGCCGCCGA
Organism: uncultured Microthrixaceae bacterium; assembly: GCA_963740985.1. Classification (GTDB taxonomy): domain Bacteria; phylum Actinomycetota; class Acidimicrobiia; order Acidimicrobiales; family Acidimicrobilacustridaceae; genus UBA4742. Next base: position 3,197,570 of record CAVUGJ010000002.1, on the reverse strand, counting down.
GTTGCTCCAGAGCGCCGGCGCCGATGTCGTGGTCATGGACTTCGCCGACGTCACCCTGCCCGGGGCCACCGCCATCCATGTGAACCTGGCCGACAAGGCCTCGGTCGACGCGGCCATCGACGAGTGCGGTGGCCCGGTCGACGCGCTGCTCTCCTGCGCCGGCGTGGCCGACGGGACGCCGGGCATCGAGAAGATCAACTTCATCGGCCATCGCCACATGATCAACCGCCTGATCGAGGGCGGTCAGCTGGGACGGGGCGCTTCCATCGGCTTCATCTCGTCGGCCGCCGGGCTGGGCTGGGAGGCGAACCTCCCCCGGTTGAAGGAGTACCTGGCCACCCCTGACTGGGAGACCGCGGTCAGCTGGATCGAGACCAACGGCGGGGCCGACTACATGTCGACCAAGCAGGCCATCTGCGCCTACGTCGCCACCCAGGCCTTACCCATGCTCAAGCGCGGGATCCGCATCAACGCCATCTGCCCGGGTCCCACCGACACGCCGCTGGCCCAGGCCAACAAGGAGATGTGGCTGGGCTTCGGTGCCGACTACCGCGAAGAGGTGGGAGTCGAGGCGTCCACCCCGCTCGAGCAGGCCAACGCGCTCGTGTTCCTGTGCAGCGACGCCGCCGCCGCCATCAGCGGCATCACGCTGGTCACCGACGTCGGGTACTTCGCCTCCGGCTCGACCGAGACCTTCCCGGCCGCGACCCCGGCGGTGAACTTCCTGCTCGGGCGGTACTGACACGGGAGGCCGGTGATGCCCGCCGAGCGACCGGTCATGGGCCGTTGGTTCGAGGACCTGACACCGGGTCTGGTCATCGACCATGCCGTGACCCGCACCATCACCGAGGCCGACAACACCCTGTTCTCGGTGCTGACCATGAACGCCCAGCCGCTGCACCTGGACGAATCGTTCGCGGCCACCACCGAGTTCGGCAGCCGGATCGTGAACAGCCTCTTCACCCTGTCCCTGCTCATCGGACTGTCCGTGTTCGAGACCACACTGGGCACCACGGTGGCCAACCTCGGCTTCGGGGAGATCGCCTTCCCCGCGCCGGTGTTCCCGGGCGACTCGATCCACGGCCAGACCGAGGTGATGTCGGCTCGCCCGTCGAACTCGCGGCCCGACCAGGGCATCGTGGAGTTCGAGCACCGCGGGTACAACCAGCGCGACGAGTTGGTGGCCCGCTGCCGGCGCTCGGCCCTCATGAGGCAGCGGCCACAGGGGCGCCCATGAGGCCGCGTCCACCGGGATGCCCATGATTCGGCGCCCGACGTGACCGCTCGCTGGCGCAGCATGTTGTTCGTCCCGGGCAACCGACCGGACCTGGCCGCCAAGGCACTCCGCAGCGAGCCCGACGTGGTGGTGCTCGACCTGGAGGACGCGGTGCCTCCCGCGGCCAAGGCCGACGCCCGCACCACCGCCTTCGAAGCGGCCACCACCCTGGTGGCGTCGACCCATGTCTGCGTCCGGGTCAACCCGCCGTCGACCCCGTGGTTCGCCGACGACGTGGCCAGCCTGGCCGACGGGGTCTTCGCCGTGGTCGTGCCCAAGCTCGAGTCCGCCGCCCAACTGGCCCAGGTGGCCGACGCCCTGGGCGGACGGCCGCTGGTGGCCGGGATCGAGACGGTGCGTGGCGTGGCCGATGCCCGCGACGTGCTGGCCGCGCCGGTGCTGGCCTGCTACTTCGGGGCCGAGGACTACGTGGCCGACCTGGGCGGCGTGCGCACCGCGGGCAACGCCGAGGTGGCCCATGCCCGGGCCTATGTGGCCATGGCCGCTCGGCTGGCCGGCATACCCGCGCTGGACATGGTGACCCTCGACTTCGGCGACGACCAACGGTTCGTGGCCGAGGCGAGCGAGGCCCGGGCTCTGGGCTACGCCGGCAAGCTGTGCATCCATCCGGCCCAGGTGACCCTGGCCCACCGGGCCTTCCGCCCGACCGACGACGAGATCGACTGGGCCACTCGCCTGCTCGAGGCCTTCGAGCAGGCCGGCGGCGTGACCATCGCCTTCGAGGGCCAGATGGTGGACGAGGTGGTGGCCGCCCGAGCTCGAGCCATCCAAGCCTCGGCCGAACACCCGTGACCGATCCCCGACCCCTGTGGACGCCGCCCACCGACGTGCGCCAGTCGACGGTGGTGGGCCGGTACCTGGACTGGTTGGCACGCGAGCGCGGCCTCGAGTTCGCCACCTACCCCGAGCTGTGGCAGTGGTCGGTCGACGACCTGCCCGGCTTCTGGTCCTCGGTGTGGTCGTTCTTCGACATCCGGGCCGACCAGCCCTACACCGACGTGCTCCCCGACGCCACCATGCCCGGCGCCCATTGGTTCCCCGGGGCGCGGCTGAACTACGCGGCCCGGGCCCTGGCCACCACCGGCGAGGCGATCGCGGTGGTGGCCCGATCGCAATCCGGCCCCGGAGCCGAGCTGTCCTGGGACGAGCTGGCGGACCAGGTGGCCCGGTGTCGCGCCGGGCTGCGCCGCCTGGGCGTGAGCTCGGGCGATCGGGTGGTGGCGTACCTGCCCAACGGTCCTCAGGCCCTGGTGGCCTTCCTGGCCACGGCCAGCCTGGGCGCCATCTGGGCGTCGTGCCCACCCGAGTTCGGGGCCCGGAGCGTGATCGATCGCTTCGGCCAGCTCGACCCGACCGTCCTCCTGGTCACCCGGGGCTACCGGTACGGCGCCAAGCAGCTCGACCGCCACGACGAGGTGGCGGCCATCGTGGCCGCCCTGCCCACGGTGCGATCGGTGGTGGACGTAGCCACCGACTGGGACCACCTGCTGGACCAGCACGAGCCGCTCGAATTCGAGCCGGTGCCCTTCGACCACCCGCTCTACGTGCTGTTCTCATCGGGCACCACCGGTCCCCCCAAGGCCATCGTGCACGCCCACGGCGGGATCCTGGTGGAGCACCTCAAGTCGCTGGGTCTGCACCACGACCTGGGGCCGGGCGATCGCTTCTTCTGGTTCTCCACCACGGGCTGGATGATGTGGAACCTGCTCGTCTCGGGGCTGTGCGTGGGCGCCACCATCGTCCTGTTCGACGGCGACCCGGCCTGGCCCGACCTCGGCGCGCTGTGGCGCATGGCGGCGGAGACCGGGATCACCGTGTTCGGGACCAGCGCCCCGTTCCTGATGGCCGGTCGGGCCGCCGGGATCACCCTCGACGCCGTCGGCGACCTGTCCGCCCTGCGCTCGGTGGGGTCCACCGGCGCGCCCCTGCCCGTAGAGGGCTTCGAGTGGGTCTACCAGCAGCTTCCCGACGTGTGGCTGACCTCGGTGAGCGGCGGCACCGACGTGTGCACCGCCTTCGTGGGCGGGAGCCCACTCATGCCGGTGGTGGCCGGGGAGATCAGCTGTCGCTACCTGGGCGCCCGGGTGGAGGCCTTCGACGACGACGGGCGGTCGCAGATCGGTGAGCAGGGCGAACTGGTGCTGACCGCGCCGCTGCCCTCGATGCCGACAGGGTTCTGGGGCGATGACGACGGCCACCGCTACCGCGACGCCTACTTCTCGCGCTTCGCCGGGGTGTGGTGCCACGGCGACTGGTTGACCATCACCGAGCGCGGCTCGTGCACCATCACCGGTCGCTCCGACGCCACTCTCAACCGGGGCGGCGTGCGGCTGGGTACCAGCGAGTTCTACGCGGTGGTGGAATCGGTCCCCGGCGTGGTCGACAGCCTGGTGGTGCACCTCGAAGATCCCGACGGCGGACCCGGTCGGCTGGTGCTGTTCGTGACCCTCGATCCAACCCCCGCCGGCCCGGAGGGCCGGATCCGCGCCGGCCCGGAGGGCCGGGTCCCCGCCGGCCCGGCCCAGGAGCTGGATCCAGACCTGCGCCAGCGCATCTCCCACGACCTGCGGTCGAGGCTGTCGCCGCGCCACGTCCCCGACGAGGTGTACGCGGTGCCGGCCATCCCCCGCACCCACACCGGCAAGAAGCTGGAGGTGCCCGTCAAGCGCATCCTGCTGGGGGCACCACCCGAGCAGGTGGCCAGCCGAGGATCCCTGGCCGACCCCGAGGCCCTGGACGCCTTCGTGGCGCTGGGGGCCGTCATGGAGGGCCGACCGCCCGCGGGCAACGAACCTCGACAAGGCTGAGAAGGGCGTTATCGCTGGCTGCTAACCTGCTTTGCATGGCAGGCCGGGCCCACCGTGGTTGACCACACCGATCCCCGCTGGGAGCACGGCTACCACTCCTTGAGGGTCAGGCGCGTCATCCAGGAGACGCCCGACACCCGGTCGTTCGTGCTCGACGTCCCGGCGGAGTTGGCCGAGCTGTTCCGCTACCGGGCCGGCCAGTTCTGCACCTTCCGGGTGCACGTGGACGGCGAGGAGCAGTCGCGCTGCTACTCGATGTCCTCCGCGCCCGAGACCGACACGGATCTGACCGTCACCGTCAAGCGGGTCCCGGGCGGCCTGGTGTCCAACTGGTTCCACGATCACGTGGCCGAAGGCGACATGCTCGAGGTCACCAAACCGGCGGGGGTGTTCTGCCTGGACCAGGGGCACGGTCCGGTGGTGGCGTTCGTGGGCGGCAGCGGGGTCACCCCGGTCATGGCCATCGCCAAGAGCCTGCTGGCCGCTACGCCACGATCGATCCGGATCCTCTACGCCAACACCGACCGACCGTCCATCATCTTCGACGAGCAGCTGGCCTCGCTCGAGGCCGCCCACCCGGGCCGGCTGGAGGTGCGCCGGCACCTCGACGTCGACGGCGGATACCTGGACACGGCGGCCGTGTCCGGCTTCGCCGCCGACCGTCTCGACGCCGACTTCTACATCTGTGGCCCGGGTCCGTTCATGGACCTGGTCGAGACCACCTTGCTGAGCGCCGGTGTGGATCCCGACCACATCCTCATCGAGCGCTTCGTGACCCCCGAACAGCCCCGACCGCTCACCCCCGTCTCCGCCGGAGTGCCCGAGCAGGTGGTGATCATCCTCAAGGGCGCCACCACCCCCGTCCCCTACCAGGCCGGCGACACCGTGCTGGAGACGGCCCGGCGCGGCGGTCTGACCCCTCCCTACTCGTGCGAGGCGGGCAACTGCGCCACGTGCATGGCCATCCTGCGCGACGGCCGGGCCACCATGCGCGCCAACAACGCCCTCGAACCCGACGAGGTGGCCGACGGGTGGATCTTGACGTGCCAAGCCGTGCCCGAAGGCCCGACCATCACCGTGGAGTACGAGACGCTCTAGCCGAACGCCACCGCGCTCAGGCCACGGCCTCGTGGCCGGCGATGGTGGTGCGGTGCATGAGCCGGGGCGAGTCGGCGCGGTAGGGCAGGGCCCGGTGCAGCAGGCCGGTGTTGTCCCAGATGACCAGATCGCCCGGTCGCCAGTGGTGGCGGAACACGAACTGCGGTTGGGTGGACCCGTCGAGCAGGCGATCCAGCAGGGCCCGTCCCTCGGTCTCGGAGCGGCCCACCACCGACGCGGCGGTGGCGCCGTCGATGTGCCAGAAGAACGTCCCGGCCCGGTACGCGGCCATGGCGTCCTTCGACCGGTCCCGGGTGACCGGGGCGACCTCGGGGTGGTCGGCCAGCGCACCCTTGGCCACGGTCACCACGTCACCCAGCAGTCGGCTGAAGGCGACCAGCTGGTCGTCGTCCAGCTCGGCCTGGCGATAGACCACGACCCCGTGGGCCTCGATGACGGCCGAGAGCGCGGTCACGGTGACGGTCATGGCCCTCCTCAGGGCCACAACCGTACCGGTGACCGTGCCCCGGCTACTTCGAGAGCCAGACCTGACCCCACCAGGTCTTGGGCGAGAAGTTGCCGAACGGGATGTGACCGGGACCGACGGCCGTGTCCAGCCCTTGCACCTTCTTCTGTGCGATGTAGGTGAAGGGCGTGTAGTACAGCCACAGGGTGGTCAGTCCGGCGTTGAGCTGCTTCACCAGGTCGTCGTAGGCCTGCTTGCGGATGTTGGCGTACCCGCTCTGGCGGCCCGTGGTCAGGTCCTTGTCGATCTGGGGCGTGCCGTAGTGGGAGAAGTTGATGCTGATCGACGGCGGCGCCTTGATCGACGAGGAAGCCCAGAAGTAGTACTCGTTGTCCGGATCCGGGAAGCCGTAGTTGTCCCCGAAGGCGGCCTCGAAGTTGCCGGTGACCTCGGCGGTGATCCGGGCCGACTGGTCGAGGGTCTGGATGTGGGTGGTGATGCCGGCCTTGGCCCACTGGGCACTGAGCGCCTGGAGTGCGGTGACCACGTTGATGTCGGGCAATCCCATCAGCGTGACGGTCAGCGACGTGTCGCCCGTCTGCTGCTCGTAGGCGGCCACCTCGGACTTGGCCTTGGTCAGGTCATAGCCCGGATAGCCGTTCTGGGACGACGGCATGCCCCACGGCGTGTTCGGGCCGAACGGCGAGGTGGAGAGGTTGAGGCCCTTGCCGGCCAGGTTGGCCACCGCCTGGGAATTGGTGGCGTAGGCCAGCGCGGTGCGGGCGTGGAGGTTGGCCATGGGGTTGGGCTTGCCGTTCACGGTGGCCACGGTGTTGAGCTGGACCAGCACCGATCCGGCGTCCCAATCCTTGACCTCGTTGAAGTTGCCGGCCAGCGAGTTGGCTGTGGTCGCACTGATGGTGGTCAACATGTTGACGTCGCCGGACTGCAAGGCTTCGCTGCGGGTCTGGTCGTCGGTGATCACCCGGAACTGGATCGAGTCCAGGTAGGGCGTGCCCTTCTGGACCTTGCCCGACCCGTCGAGGCCACCCCAGTAGTGCGGGTTGCGGTTGACGGTCAGCGAGCTGTTCTGCTGCCAGCTGCTGAAGACGAACGGGCCGGTACCCACCGGGTGGTTCGAACCGGCCGCACCGGCGGCGATCATGGTGGGGGCCATCATGTAGGTGGACGCGCTGGACAGGAAGCTCGACGGGAAGGCGGCCCAGGGCTGGCTGAGGTCGACCTGGACGGTCATGTCGTCGAGCGCCGACTCGTCCTGGAAGAGGTCGGAGAAGGTCAGCGTGTAGAAGGGGCTGGCCAGGTAGGTGTGCATGTTCTGCACCACGGCGGCGGCGTTGAAGGGCGAGCCGTCCTGGAAGGTCACGCCCGGGCGCAGCTTGATGACCCAGCGGGTGAAGGTGGTGTTGGCGATCCAGCTGGTGGCCAGCCAGGGCTTGGCCCCGCTGTCGGCCCCGGGGGTGGCCAGCGGCTCGAAGATGGAGGAGCCCACCAGGTTGCCGGTGTCGTCCCATTCGTTGATCGAGGGGTTCCACCCGGGGGTCTCGGTGGGGATGCCCACCGTCAGCGACCCGCCTGGGGTGGGCGTGGCTGAGGCCGCCGCCGACGCGGTGGTGGCGTTCGTGGCCGCGGTGTTCTTGCTGCTCGAGCCACAGGCGGCCGCGGTCATGGCCAGGACCACCACGATGGCAATGCTGGCCAGTCGCAGCGGTCGCTGAGCGTGAGTGTGAGCCGAATCCGGCATCTTGCCGCCTCCCCCTGGAGTCTGAGCGGGTTCTACCGGCCTCTATCGTCGGGGCGTCGACCGAATTGAGCAGTCGCTCACATTTCCGCGGCACCAGTGTCATATCGGGTCGAACGACCTAGACACCCACCGGCCTGGACGGGCCCGCGATATTGGTGTCAGATGTGTGGCACGATCTTGATGACCAGGCGGCCCCCGGGCCTCGAGGACCAGGGAGGTCCACGGTGACCACCACCAGCGACGTGCGCTACGACCCCTACGACGTCGACATCCACCGGGATCCGTACCCGGTGTTCCGCCAGCTGCGGGAGGACGCGCCGCTCTACCACAACCCCGAGCACGACTTCTATGCCCTGAGCCGCTACGCCGATGTCGACGCCGCGCTGGTGGACTGGGGAACCTACTCGTCGGCGCGGGGCGGGATCCTCGAGCTCATCCGGGCCGAGATCGAGTTGCCGTCGGGGGTGTTCATCTTCGAAGACCCGCCCATCCACTCCATGCACCGCGGCCTGCTGTCTCGGGTCTTCACCCCCAAGAAGATGAACGCGCTCGAGCCCAAGCTGCGCGAGTTCTGCGCCCGCAGCCTGGACCCGCTGGTGGGCAGCGGCCAGTTCGACTTCATCGCCGACCTCGGCTCGCAGATGCCCATGCGCACCATCGGGATGCTGCTGGGCATCCCCGAGGCGGACCAGGAGGCGGTGCGCGACAAGGTCGACCAGGACCTGCGAACCGAAGCCGGCAAACCCATGAAGGTCTCCCAGGAGAGCTTCATCGACGGCTCGATGTTCGAGGAGTACGTCGACTGGCGGGCCCAGAACCCGTCCGACGACCTCATGACCGAGCTGCTGAACGCCGAGTTCACCGACGAGACCGGCACCGTCCGGTGCCTCACCCGCGACGAGCTGTTGATCATCGTGAACGTCATCGCCGGGGCCGGCAACGAGACCACCACCCGGCTGATCGGCTGGGCCGGCAAGGTGCTGGCCGACCATCCCGACCAGCGACGTGAGCTGGTGGAGGATCGATCGCTCATCCCCAACGCCATCGAGGAGCTGCTGCGCTTCGAGCCCCCCGCGCCCCACGTCGGGCGCTACGTGACCAAAGACGTGGAGTACTACGACCAGCAGGTCCCGGCGGGCTCGGTGATGCTGCTGCTGGTCGGATCGGCCAACCGTGACGACCGCCGGTTCCCCGAGGGCGACTCGTTCGACATCCACCGCGAGATCGGCCAACACCTGACCTTCGGCTACGGGATCCACTTCTGCCTGGGCGCGGCGCTGGCCCGGCTCGAGGGGCGCATCGCCCTCGACGAGGTGCTGACCCGGTTCCCGGAGTGGGAGATCGACGCCGACAACGCCACGCTCTCCTCCACCTCCACCGTGCGGGGTTGGGAGACCCTGCCCGCGGTCATCGGCTGACCGATGAAACCGGCCCCGTTCGCATACCACGTGCCAGAGACGGCGACGGAGGCCGCGGGTCTGCTGGCCTCGCTGGGCGAGGAGGCCAAGGTGCTGGCCGGGGGCCAGAGCCTCATCCCCATGCTGGCCCTGCGCCTGGCCGTGTTCGAGCACCTGGTCGACATCGGACGCATCCCCGAACTGGTGGGCATCGAGCGACGCAACGGCGACCTGCGGATCGGAGCCGGCACCATCCATGCCACCGTGGGGGCCAGCGCCGAGGTGGCCGAGTCCGTTCCCCTGCTGACGCGGGCCACGCCGCTGATCGGCCACCTCCAGATCCGCAACCGGGGCACCCTGGGAGGGTCGGTGGCCCACGCCGACCCGGCCGCCGAGTACCCGGCCATCGCCCTGGCCCTCGACGCCACCATGGAGGTGGTCTCGCCCCGGGGCGGGCGCATCATCACCGCGGGCGACTTCTTCGACGGGCTGTGGACCACGACCATGGCTCCCGACGAGCTGCTGGTGGCCGTCTCGTTCCCGGTGTGGACCGGACGCCGAGGGTTCGCGGTGTCCGAGTTCGCCCGCCGCCACGGCGACTTCGCCATCGCCGGGGCCGTCGTGGGCATCGAGCTCGACGCCGAGGACGGCATCCAACGCAGCGCCATCGGCCTCATCGGCCTCGGCTCGACCCCCGAGCGGGCCCGGGCGGCCGAGGCCGAGCTGGTGGGGCGACCCATCGCCGACATCGATCCTCACGAGGTCGGCCGCCTGGCCGTGAGCGAGCTGGCCTCGGTGCTGGAGGACCAGCACGGATCGGTCGCCTACCGCAAGCGCGTAGGGGCCGAGATGGCGGCGCGAGCCTGGGCAGCGGCTCGCACCGAGGCGCTGGCGGACGGAGGCAAAGGGCCCGCCGGCCCGGGAGGCAAAGGGCCCGCCGGCCCGGGAGGCAAAGGGCCCGCCGGCCCGGGAGGCAAAGGGCCCGCCGGCCCGGGAGGCAGAGCATGACTGAGATCGCCGAGATCGCGGTGGAGATGACGGTGAACGGCCAGGCCCGCCGGGCTTCAGTGGAGCCGCGCCTGACCCTGGCCGACTTCCTGCGCGAGCGCTGGCGGCTCACCGGCACGCACCTGGGCTGCGAACACGGCGTGTGCGGCGCCTGCACCGTGCTGGTCGACGGCCAGGCGGTGCGGTCCTGTCTGATGTTCGCCGTCCAGGCCGACGGTGCGTCGGTCACCACCATCGAGGGCGTGGCCTCGCCCGACGGCGAGCTGTCGACGGTGCAGGCGGCTTTCCGCGACTGCCACGGACTGCAGTGCGGCTTCTGCACCCCGGGTTTCGTCATGTCCGTCACCGCCTTCCTGCGCGACCACCCCGATCCCTCCGACGCCGACATCCGAGAGGCGCTGACCGGCAACCTGTGTCGCTGCACCGGTTACCAGGGCATCCTGGCCGCCGTGCGCCAGGCCGCCGACGCCACCGGGGACGCCGGCGCCACGGCCCTGGTCGAGGAGCAGTCATGAGCGCGTCGGTGACCAACGGCGCCGCCCGCTACGCCGGCAGCCGGGTGGCCCGGGTGGAGGATGCCCGTCTGCTCACCGGCCACGGCACCTTCGTGGACGACATCTCGCTGCCCGGCATGCTCCACGCCTGCTTCGTGCGCAGCCCCTACGCCCGGGCCACCATCCGCGGCATCGACACGGCCGCGGCCCAGGCCGCGCCGGGCGTCCACTTCGTGTTCACCGCCGCCGACCTCAACCCGAGGATGCACGAGCAGTGGCACACCTCCATCGGCCCCCAGAGCCCCGAGACGCCCCGGCCCCCGCTGGCTGAGGACGAGGTGCGGTTCGTGGGCGACCCGGTGGTGCTGATCGTGGCCGACGACCGCTACCAGGCCGAGGACGCGGCCGAACTGGTGGACATCGACTTCGAGCCGCTGCCTCCCGTGGTCGACTACCGCCGAGCCACCGACGAAGACGCCCCGCTCGTGCACCAGAGCCACGGCTCGAACGTGATCACCGCCATGGCCGGCTTGCCCGCCTCCACCTTCGACGAGGTCTACGCCGGCGCCGCCCACGTGGTGTCGGAGACCATCTCGCAGCAGGGCTACGCGCCCGTGCCCATGGAGGGACGGGGCCTGGTGGTCGACTATGTGCCCGGCACGGGCGAGCTCACCATCCACTCGGCCACCCAGGCGCCCCACGAGGTGCGGGCGTTCTGCGCTCGGCTGCTGGGCATCGACGAGCACCGCATCCGGGTGATCATGCGCGACACCGGCGGCGGGTTCGGCCAGAAGGTACTGGTCCAGCGAGATGAGATGTGCCTGATGCTGGCCGCCCCGCTGGTGGGTGCGCCGGTGAAGTGGGTGGAGGACCGTCAGGAGAACCTGCTGGCCGCGGGCAAGTCGCGCCACGAGCAGGCCGATGTGCGCATGGCCTTCGACGCCGACGGCGCCATCCTGGTGGCGGACATCGACTACACCAACGACTGCGGCGCCTATCCCACCCCCTGGCCGCTGCAGACCACGGTGGTGGTGGGCCTGCTCTTCCCCGGGCCCTACCGGGTGCCCAAGGCCACCTTCGACACCCGGGCCATCTACACCAACACGGTGGGCCGGGCCGCCTACCGGGGACCGTGGCAGTTCGAGTCTCTGGCCCGGGAGGTACTGCTCGACATCGCCGCCCGCCAGATGGGCATCGACCCGGTCGAGCTGCGCCGCCGCAACCTGTTGCGCCAGGACGAGCTGCCCTACGCCAACCCCAACGGCATGACCTATGACCGGATCTCGCCCATGGAGACCTTCGAACAGGCGCTGGAGATGCTCGACCTCGACGCCTTCCGGGCCGAACAGGCCGAGGCCCGCCGGGCCGGGCGCTACCTGGGGATGGGCCTGTCCACCTACGTGGAGCCGTCCACCCCGGGCTTCGGCTCCTACGCCACCGAAGGGGCCACCATCCGCATCGAGCCTTCGGGCAAGGTCAACGTGTACATCGCCGGCGGCTCCACCGGCAACAGCATCGAGACCACGGTGGTGCAGCTCACCGCCGACGCGTTGGGGATGGACATCGACGACGTCCACACCATCCAGGGCGACACCGCCGTGACCGGCTTCGGCGCCGGAGCGGCCGGGAGCCGTAGCGGGTCCATGACCGCCGGCGCGGTACGCGACACGGCCAAGATCCTGCGCGAGCGCATCGTGGCCATCGCCGCCCACAAGCTGGAAGCGGCGTCCGAAGACATCGAGCTGACCGGCAGCCGAGCCATCGTCCGGGGCACGCCGGCGGTCGGCCTGAGCATGGCCGAGATCGCCAACACGTCCTACTTCGATCCGGCCTCCCTGCCCCCCGGGCTCGAGGCCGGGTTGGAGGCCACGGCCCGATACACCAACGACCTGGGCTCCATCTGGGTGAACGCCACGCACCTGTGCACCTGCGAGGTCGATCCCACCACTGGCGAGGTGCGTCTCCTGCGCTACATCGTGAGCGAGGACTGCGGTCCCATGATCAACCCCAACGTGGTGGAGGGCCAGATCGCCGGGGGGTGCGTGCAGGGGATCGGCGGCGTCCTCTACGAGCACCTCTCCTACGACGAGGACGGGAACCCCACGGCCACCACCTTCATGGACTACCTGCTGCCCACCGCGGCCGAGGTGCCCATCATCGAGTACGGCCACATCGAGACCCCGAGTGCGGGACCCGGGGGCTACAAGGGCGTGGGCGAGGGCGGGGCCATCGGCGCGCCGCCGGCGGTCATGAACGCCGTGGCCGACGCGCTGTCGCCCTTCGGCGCCAGGGTCAACACCCTCCCGCTCAGCCCGGCGCAGATCGTGGAGCTCATCGATGGGCGCGACCCCGTGTCCCCCACCTAGCTCGTGACCGAGCCGGCACCACCGAGACGACGCTACGACAGCCCGGTACGACGTGAGCGCGCCGCGCAGACTCGGGCGCGCATCGTGGCCGCCGGCGCCGAGATCCTCCACGGTTACCCGATCTGGAACTGGGGGGCCCTGACCGTCCGCGCCGTGGCCCAGCAGGCCGGGGTGAACGAGCGCACGGTGTACCGGTACTTCGCCAGCGAGCGGGGCCTGCGCGACGCGGTGATGGCGCAGCTCGAAGAGCAGGCCGGCGTCGACCTGGATGGGCTCACACTGGACGGCCTCCAGAAGTTCACCGCTCAGATCCTCGAGTTCGTCTCGTCGTTCCCACTCGGGCCCCGCATCCCCGACGACCCGACGCTCACCTCGACCGGCCAACGCCAGCGCGACGCCCTGCTCGGCGCGGTGGCCGGACCCACTGGTGACTGGGCCGAGGTGGACAGCCGCATCGCCGCGGCCCTGTTCGACGTGCTGTGGAGCGTCGGGACCTATGAACGCCTGGTGGCTGATTGGGCGCTCGACCCCTCCGACGCCATCCGGGCCGTGACCTGGGCCATCGCCCTGCTCCAGGGTGCCATCGACCAGGACCGACGCCCCGACCAGGGGGTGTAGGCACCAAAGATCGGGGGGCGCTGACCACCTTGGGTCGGCCGCCGATCTCGGTCATGCTCTGGGTGTGAACCGGACGCGCCCGGTGCTGTCGACCATCTGGTACCGCTTCCGCTCCACCTTCGGGCGACGCTGGACCGGCTACCTCAGCATCGTCTTGCTGGTGGGGCTGGTGGGTGGCATCGCCATGGGATCGATCGCCGCGGCCCGGCGCACCCAGTCCGCGTTCAGCACCTACCTCGACCGGACCGATCCGACCGACCTGACCATGTCCGCCTTCGGGTTCGCCAACGGAGCCACCCCCTACGCCAACCAGGTCAGCCCGCTGATCGCCCGGATGTCGCACCTCCCCCACGTCCGCTCGGTGGCGACGCTGATCAGCCTCAACGCCGCGCCCCTGACCACCAAGGGGCTCCCGGATCTGGACAAGGTCCAGAACCTGCTCGGGGTGGGGACGACCAAGACGGGGATCTATCAGCGGGAGGACCGGGTGAGCGTGGTGGCCGGACGCCAGGCCGACCCGTCCCGACCCGACGAGTTCACCATGACCCCCGAAGCCGCGCACCTGACCGGCCTGCACGTCGGCCAGGTCACACCCTGGGGCTTCTACACCAACGACCAGCTGGTCGAGCCGGGCTTCGGGACCCCGAAGGTCGAGCCATACCTGCGCATGAACATGAGGTTGGTGGGACTGGTGGAGGCCAGCAGCGAGATCCTCCAGGACGATGTCGACCGGGTCCCCACCCTGGTGATATTCACCCCGAGCGTCACCCAGAAGCTGCTCGGCGGCTCGAACGTAATCGACTACGGATTCCAACTCGACGGCGGCAGCCGCCAGGTGACGACGGTCGAGCGCGAGCTGGTGGCGGTGCTCCCCCCGAACAGCTCGTACAACTACCACGTGACCTCGCGGGTCGAGTCCGACGTCGAGCAGGCGGTGAAGCCCGAATCGATCGCGCTGGGCGTCTTCGGGCTGATCGCGGCCGCGGTGGTGCTCCTGCTGGCCGCCCAGGCCATCTCCCGTGAGCTCCACGCCCGCGACGACGACCTCCAAGTCATGCGGGCCCTGGGCGCGGAGCCCGCCACCACCATCGGTGACGGGCTCGTGGGGATCCTGGGGGGTGTGGTCGCCGGGTCCGTGCTGGCCGCGGCAGTGGCCGTCGCCCTGTCTCCCATCGCCCCGCTCGGGCCGGTCCGTCAGGTGTTCCATCCGGGGCTGGCAATCGACTGGACCGTGATCGGCACGGGCCTGGCGGTGCTGATCCTGGGCCTGGGTGCGCTCACCCTGGCCATGGCCGCCCGCCTCGCCCCCCATCGGGCTCGACGCCGCCACACGGCCACCCGCCGAGCCGGCGCCACGCGGTGGGCCGCCGGCGTGGGCCTGCCGGCTGCGGGGGTGGTCGGCGTCGGCTTCGCCCTGGACCGTCCCGGCGCCTCCGGCAGCGCCCCAGTGCGGTCGGCCCTGTTCGGCACCGCCCTGGCCGTGGCGGTGGTGGCGACCACGCTGACCTTCGGCGCCAGCCTGGCCGGGCTCGTCTCCCACCCCGCCCTCTACGGCTGGAACTGGACCTACGCCCTGACCGGCAGCTCGAGCGTCCCGCCCCGGGCCACCTCCCAGCTCAGCCACGACCCCGATGTCGAGGCCTGGGCCGGCTTCAACTCGGCCACGGTGCTGATCGACGGCCGCAGCGTGCCCGCTCTCGTGGGGCCGGCGAACGCCGCGGTCTCCCCTCCGATCCTGTCGGGTCACGCGGTCGAGGCCAGCGACCAGATCGTGCTCGGCGGGGCCACGCTGGTCGAACTGCACAAGCGGATCGGCGATCAGGTGGTGCTGACCTACGGATCGGCGTCGCAGACTCCGGTCTACGTGCCCCCGACGCGCCTCACCATCGTCGGGTCGGCCACCCTCCCGGCGGCTGGTTATCCCAGCATCGTGTCCGACCACCCGTCGATGGGCACCGGTGCGGTGGTGCCGGTGGGCGTCGAACCCGAGGCCATGCAGGCCGCCCAGATCAACAAGGACCCCAACCTGAACGGCCCGAGCCTGGTGTTCGTGCGCCTCCGCCCCGGCGTGAGCGCCCGAGCCGGGCAGGCGGATGCCAACCGGATCGTGCAGTCCACCAACCGGACCTTCGCCGCTGATCCCCAGACCAGCACCAACACCCTGACCTTGCTGCCGGTCGAGCGTCCAGCCCAGATCGTCAACTACCGGTCGATGGGCTCGACCCCGATCCTGCTGGCCGCGGGACTGGTGATCGGGGCGGTGGTGGCACTGGGCCTCACCCTGGTGACCTCGGTGCGACGCCGGCGCGGCGAGCTGGGCGTGCTCAAGACGCTCGGCTTCACCCAGCGCCAGTTGGCCACCACGGTGGCCTGGCAGGCGTCGGTGGCCGCCCTGATCGGCATCGTGGTGGGCATCCCACTCGGGATCGCCGCCGGTCGTCAGCTGTGGATCCTGTTCGCCCGCGACATCCATGCCGTGCCCGCGCCCACCGTGCCGCTGACCACGATCGCGCTCATCGGGGTGGCCACCCTGGTGCTGGCCAACCTCATCGCCGCCTTCCCCGGCCGTCTGGCCGCCCGGACCCCGGCCGCCGGGCTGGGTCGCGTCGACTGAGCGACTACCGGCGCAGGAGCTGGGTCTCGGACTCGGCGCAGGCTTGCGAGCAGAACCAGGCACCCTGGGGTGACGAGACGGCGGCCTGGCGGGGCACCACCAGTCCGCACACCGGATCGGTGACTGCGTCGTCGCCCCCGTCGGCCAGGCCCAGTGCCCACACGTTCACCGGCTCCAGGAAGCCGCGGATGTCGGTCGAGCCGTTGCGGGCGGCGGTCACCCAGGCCGGTCGCTCGGCGGACATCGAGTCGGTGGCC
Source organism: uncultured Microthrixaceae bacterium (assembly GCA_963740985.1). GTDB lineage: Bacteria > Actinomycetota > Acidimicrobiia > Acidimicrobiales > Acidimicrobilacustridaceae > UBA4742. Next base: position 3,181,386 of record CAVUGJ010000002.1, on the reverse strand, counting down.
AGGATCTCGTGGGCCGCGGCCCGGTCGCAGAGCCGGGACGCCAGGTTCACGGCCCGACCGATGTAGTCGTCGCCCTCGAACATGATGACCGGGCCGTGGGCCAGCCCGACCCGCACCGGCAACGAGGGCAGCTCCTCGCTCATGCGGACATCGATCTCGACCGCCAGGGCGACCAGGGCATCGCTCATGGTGGAGCTCAGCATCGCCCCGTCGCCCAGCCACTTGACCACGCGCACGCCCCGCCGGGCGGCGGCCTCGCGCAGCACGGTGCGCAGCGACGCCAGCACCAGCACCACCTTGCCGTCGTCGTGGCGGTCGGTGAACTCGGTGAAGCCGCACAGATCAACAAAGCCGAACGCCCGATCTACCCGCATCCCGCCATCGTTGCAGACACCCGGACAAACCAGGAAACAAGACCCGACGAACTCGGCACATCTGACCACCGAAACGGTGGTCAGATGTGCCGGGATCGAGACCCCACCGGTTCTCGGCACATCCAACCACCGAAACGGTGGTCAGATGTGCCGGGTTCGGGGGAAGCGTCGGGCCAGCGGAACCTGCGGAAATATCATCCTCCTTCAGCGGAGACGTACATACCGGACCAGCGGAGGCAACGGATGACCAGCCAGCAGGACGTGGAACGGATGGGCGTGGTGGGCTGCGGGCTCATGGGCTCGGGCATCGCCGAGGTCTCGGCTCGGGCCGGCGTCGACGTGGTGGTCATCGAGAGCGACCCCTCGGCCGTCGAAGCGGGCCGGGAGCGGATCGACGCGTCGCTCGGCCAAGCCGTGCGACGGGGCAAGGTGTCCGACCAGGACAAGGCGTCGACCTTGGGCCGGATCACGGTCACCAACGACGCGGAGGCGCTGGCGGATCGTCAGCTGGTGGTCGAGGCCGTGCCCGAGCTCGAGGCCCTCAAGCTCGACACCTTCGCCATGCTCGACCGGGTGGTCACCGATCCCGACGCGGTCCTGGCGTCCAACACCTCCTCCATCCCGATCATGAAGCTGGCCATGGCCACCGGTCGGCCCGAGCAGGTGATCGGCATCCACTTCTTCAACCCGGTGCCGGTGCTCCCGCTGGTCGAGCTGGTGCCGTCCCTGCTGAGCTCGCCGGTCTCGCGCCAGGTGGCCAGCCGGTTCGCGTCGGAGCAGCTGGGCAAGCACGTGATCGAGTCCCAGGACCGGGCCGGCTTCGTGGTGAACGCCCTGCTGATCCCCTACCTGCTGTCCGCCATCCGGATGCTGGAGTCGGGCTTCGCCACCGCCGAGCACATCGACGAGGGCATGGTGCAGGGCTGCGCCCATCCGATGGGTCCGCTGGCGCTGGCCGATCTCATCGGCCTCGACACCGTGATCGCGGTGGCCGTGTCCATGTACGACGAGTTCAAGGAGCCGCTCTACGCCCCGCCGCCCATGCTGTCGCGCATGGTGGATGCCGGCCTGCTGGGCCGCAAGTCCGGGCGCGGGTTCCACCGCTACGGCTGAGCCGGTCAGCCGGTCAGCTCCGTCGGGCCGTGGACCGGCCGACCCCCGATCCAGGTGGCGTGCACCTCGACCGCGGCGGCATCGGCCGCCAGCGCCGTCCAGTCGGTGTCGAGCACGCACAGGTCGCCGGGGGCGCCGCCCGCCAGACCGGGTCCGGGCCGCCCCGGAGCCAGTGCATCGCGCTGGAGCAGGCCCAGCGCGTCGCCGAGGCTGACCGCCTCGTCAGCCCCGATCACCTGACCCTCCGCCGTGCGTCGATGGCGGGCCGCGGCCACGTGCGCCCACGGATCGGCCGGACCGTAGGGCGCATCGGTGCCGATGGCCACGGGGATACCGGCTCGCACCAGCGAGGCCAGCCGGTAGAGCCCGGCCCGGTCGTGGTCGTCCACCTCTCGCCAGTAGCGGTCACCGCGGGTGGCGACCAGACCGGGCTGGGTCACCACCACCACCCCGGTCGACGCCAGCAGGGCCAGCGCGCCGTCATCGATGACCGAGCCGTGCTCGATCCGATCTCCCGGCGCCAGCCCGGCCGACAAGGCCAGCACCAGCTGCACGGCGGTGACGCAGTGGACGGCCACCTGCCGCCCCGCCGTGTGGGCGGCCAGGACCCGCGCCGCCAGGTCATCGAGGGTGGGTAGGTCGGCATCGTCGAGCAGGATCTTCACCGCCCCCACCGACACCCCCTCGAGTGGGCCGGTGTCCGCATCCGCGGTCATGGCCACGATGCGCTGGGGCAGGCCCGCCCGAACCAGTCGTCGCAACGCCTCGGCGTCGTTGGTGGCCGACGCGTCCACCACCGTGGTCACGCCTCGGGCGGCCAGCCAACGCCCGAGCTCGGCCAGGTCGACGAGTTGGTCGACATCGAGTCGGGTGCGCAGCCAGGCGTCCAGGCGGAACAGCCGCCCGGTCGGGTGCCCTGCGCCGTCGCGCTCGACTCCGTCGGGCCAGTCCTGTGGATCGGCGGGGAGCACCGCGGCCAGCGCCATCGGGTCGAGGGTCCAGGTGATGCCCGTGCGATCCTGGACGCGCACCGGCCCCACGTCCGAGGCACCCAGCGTGGTCGCATCGATGGGGCCGCTGGTGGCGACGTCGTAGCCAACGGCCCGGACCCAGCCGTCGGGCTGGTCGACCCGGCCCCGTTGCAACGCCGCGGTGAGACCACCGGCCTGGGCCAGCGCCTCGGGTGACAAGTCGGTCGACCGACGCCAGGCGCCCAACGCGAACAGGTGGCAGTGCTGGTCGACCAGGCCGGCCAGCACCGGCCGCCCGTCCAGATCCACCACCCGGGCGTTCGACCCGAGACTGGTCGGGTCGACCAATCGGCCATCCGCCAGGCCCAGTTCCATTACCACGCCCGGTGCCGGGCTGACCCCGCGCAACCACCAACTGGGGGCGCTCACGTCGCCTTCACCTATGGCTCCAGGAACCGGGCGTCGTCCGCGCCCAGGTCCCGGGCCCGACCCCGTGCCGGTGGACGGGAGGGGGCCACCTGGGTTACGGCGGATGCGTCGAGGGTGGGCCCGGCCAGGTGGGCCGCCACCCGGGCCATGGCCACGTCGAGAAGCCAACGGCCACCCTCGGCCAGTGCCGTCACCACCGCGGCCGCGGCCACCAGACCGGTGCAGGGGTCAGCCACCGCGTCGGCACAGAAGCAGGGCTGGCCGTCGTGCCAAGCGACCAACCCGCCGGCGATGGCGGCGTCGTCGCCGAAGGCCACCCGCTCCCGCCCGGCGCCGACCCGTCCGTGCCCGGTGATCGACATCCACACCTGGGGCCCGTCGCGCCCCAGGGTGGCCGCGTCCAATCCGAGTTGCTCGAGGGCGCGGGGGCGCGACGCCTCGATGACCACGTCGGCCCGGGCCAGCAGACGGCCGAACGATCGAAGCCCCTCGGGACGATCCAGGTGCACCCCCACACTGGCTTTGCCCGCGTTCATCAGGTCGAAGAAGTCGGGCGGGCCCGAACGGGCCCCGTCGGGACGGCTGACCGACTCCACCTTGACCACGGTGGCGCCGGCATCGGCCAGGATCCGACCGCACAGCGGGCCGGCCCACAACGACGACAGGTCGACCACCAACAACCCGTCGAGGGACCGCGCCGGGGCGTCGCCCAGGTCGTCGGCCCGCACCGACAGCCCGGCCAAGCCTTCGACGCCGGCGAGACCGGCCTCGCCCGCGGGCAGCACACCGACCGGCATCCCCAACAGGATGGCGCGGGCCTCGAGCTCGCCCACCGGGCGCGCGGCCACGCCGCGTCGCACCTGCGTCCAGAGGTCCTCGTCGGCCCCGACCGGTGAGCCGGGCCAGGCCGACGCCTCCAGCTCGAGCCAGGCCGGGACCAGGCCCACGTCGCTGGCGCGGGCCAACGAGACCGCCATCCAGCCGTCGGCACCGGCCAACAGGCGCGTGCCGCCCCCGCAGCTGGTGGTCCCGCCCCGGGTCAACCCGGCCAAGGCGGCGCGCTCGGTCAGCAGGGCGACCGGGTCGATGGCGACCTCGTGGCCCAGCGCGGCCGTGGTCAGGGCCAACCGCTGCGCCACCTCGTCCAGCCGCGCCACCAGGGCCTCGGGAGGCCCCAGACCCGGGAGCTCGGGCCAACCGGTGAGCGCCATCGCCCCGCGGGAGGCCCAGGCGGAGACGGGATCGGGGGGCGGTCGCATGCTTGTTGGTGGCTCCGGGCGCACGCTAGCGTGACGCCCATCTCCGTGCGGCGCTTCGAGTGGACCGAGTTCCTCGACCTCATGACGTCACCGGTGCGGCGCACCGACCTGGGCGGTCCCGAGGGCGAGCTCCTGGTGGTCGAGCCGCCGACGAGCGACGACATCGACCTCCGGGCGGTCTCGGCCGCGGTGGCGGCCCTGGCCGCCATACCGGTGATCGTGGCGCTCGACGCCGCGGGCGAGGTGCCTCCGGTGACGGCGTCGGTCGTCGACGTGGTGACCCACGGCGACGATCTCGCCGCCGTGGTCGAGCGGGTCGGCCACTCACCCATCGCGGCCACGGCACTGGCCCTGTTGTTGCGTCCCGCCTCGGGTCAGTCGGTGGCGGCCGGGCTGGCCGCCGAGTCCGCCGTCTACTCCACCCTCCAGGCCGGGCCCGAGTTCGCCGCCTGGCGCCAGCGACAACCGGTTCGCCGCCGCCCCGGCGCCGAAGGTCTCCAGACCGTGGTGGTCGAGCGCACGGGCGACGAGCTGGTCATCACCCTGGACCGGCCCGAGGCGCGCAACGCCTTGGATGCGACCATGCGCGACCAACTGTGGGACGCCTTGGCGGTGGCCGCGGCCGACCCCACCTTGGCGGTGAGGTGGCGTGGGGCCGGGCCGGCGTTCTGTGCCGGCGGCGACCTGGACGAGTTCGGATCGCGGTCCGATCCGGCTCGTGCCCACCTGATCCGCCTGACCCGCAGCGTGGGGCGGATCCTCCACGAGCTGGCCGACCGCACCACCGTCGAGCTGCACGGTGCCTGCGCCGGGTCCGGCATCGAGCTACCTGCCTTCGCCGGGCGGATCCAGGCCGCCCCCGACACCGTCATCTCGCTCCCCGAGCTGACCCTGGGACTCATCCCCGGGGCGGGCGGCACGGTCAGCCTGCCCCGTCGCATCGGTCGACACCGCACCGCCTGGTTGGCCTTCACCGGATCCACCATCGACGCCGCCACCGCCCACCGGTGGGGGCTGGTGGACGAGCTCATCCCGTAGCCGGTCAGGCGGCTGGTTCGGCCTGGACGTCGCGATGGGTCACGCTGAGCCAGGCCACCAGGCCCACGATGGCCAACGTCAGAACCAGGGCCACCAGCCCGCTCCCCCAGCCCAGGCCGCCGGCATCGGTGGGCTTGCCCAACCAGTCGGCGAAGGAGGCGCCCAGGGGTCGGGTCAGCACGTAGGCGAACCAGAAGCAGAGGACCGGGCTCCACTCGAGGTACCGGTAGCCGATGACAGGCACGATCATGATGGCGGCGAACAGCAGCATCGACACCGGGTACCCCAGGCCGAGCGAGTTGGCGGTGAGGTCGCCGACCGCGGTGCCCAGGGCGAACGTGGTCACCACCGCGGCCCAGTAGAAGGCCTCCCGACGCGAGGTGTCGACCAGGTGGATCGACAGGGTGCCTTCGACGCGGTGCCAGCCGACGAACACGACGGTCAGGGCCACGGCGCACAGTGCACTGGAGGCCACGTAGGGCACGCCGAAACCGACGTGGAGGACGTCGGCGGCCATGGTCCCGAACACGCCCACCATCACCACGGCCAGCCAGTAGGACCAGGCCACGTAACGCCGTCGGGACAGCTGGATCGGGAGGGCCACCACGAAGCCGCAGAAGCCCAGGAGCACGGCCGGAACCGGATGCAGCGCGTGCACCAGGTAGTCCGACGTCGACTCCCCCATGGCCGTGGACAGGCTCTTGATGATCCAGAAGACGGCGGTGATCTCGGGTACCCGGAGCCGGCCGGACCGGGTCCACCAGGCCGCCTGGCGGGGGCGGAGTCGGTCGGGCGGCTCGAGCACGTCCCAACGCTAGAGATCCACCCGCGGCACTGGCTACCACCGGGCGGCGGCTTGCCCCCGTGGAGACCTCAGCCCCTCAGCCGGCACCTGTCGTCCTCGGGGCGGAGCTGCGGTCCGACTGCAGAGCGAACCGGTCGGATCGGGGCCACATCTCATCTGGATCTCACCGGAGCCTCCCTAGCGTCCCGCGAGCACGCCGAGCCCCCGAAGCCCTGGAGGGGCCGGCGCAGAGGAGCTGAGTGGTCATGGACCGTGATCCACCCCGGTCCCGAGGTCATGCCGCGGGGATCCTGGCCGTGCTGGGCGGCATCCTGGTGCCCACCGCGCTGGCCGTGGCCGCGTGGGGTCTGCTCAGCAAGCCGATCGCGTACCAGTTCGTGGCCCTGGCCGTGGGCCTCGGGGGCGTGGGCGCCGCCTTCGTGGCCTACGCCGCCCAACTCGACCGCGACGCCCTGCGCCCCAGCCGCAGGCCCTAGCGTCACCCGTCCCCCTCGCCCGTGCGGCGGATCCGCCATCCACCGCCAGGCGGATGCCGCCCGGCGACGGCGTCTCGTAGGCTCGGGCCGTGTCTCCGCGTGTGAGGGCCTGGCTCAATCGGCACCCGACGCTGGTCGACACCTGGTGTGCCGGGGCGCTGCTCGTGCTCAGCGTCTCGGTGGTGGCCCGCTCGGCCCGGCTCGAGCACGGGCGCTGGTCGTCGCTGGCCATCGCCGCCGCCTTGGTCGCCCCCATGGCGCTGCGACGTCGGGCGCCCACCGTGGTGTTCATGATCACCGCCATCGTGGCGCTCATCCAGTGGGCCTTCGCCATCCCGCTCGGTCCGGCCGACCTGGCCATCCTGGTCGCCCTCTACACAGTGGCCGCGCAGGCCCAGCGTCGCAACGCCCTGCTGGCCACCGCCATCGTTCTGGTGGGCATCGCCATGGCCGCCACCCGCTTCCACTTCGGCGACACGCCGGGCAGCTTCCTGGGGCCCGCCGCCATCGCGCTCACCGCACTGCTGTTGGGCGACGACCTGCGGAACCGTCGGGCCTACATGGCCGAGCTCGAGACCCGGGCGAATCGCCTCGAGGCCGACCGGGAGGCCGAGATGCGCCAGGCCGTGGCCGCCGAACGATCCGCCATCGCCCGCGAGCTGCACGACGTGGTGGCCCACAACCTGAGCGTGATGGTCATCCAGGCCGAGGCCGCCACCTACGCCATCGGGGACGACCCCGACCAGGCCCAGCACGCCATGCGGGCGGTGACCGGCGCCGGTCGCCAGGCCCTGGACGAGATGCGGCGCCTGCTCGACGTCCTGCGGCCCGACGGCCCCGGTCGGGACCGCCGACCCCAACCCGGCCTCGGGGAGATCCCGGATCTGGTGGACGGCGTGCGCCAAGCCGGCCTCGACGTCGAGCTGTCGGTGCTGGGCGAGCCACGTCCGGTGGCGCCCGGGGTCCAGCTGGCCCTGTACCGCATCGTGCAGGAGGCCCTGACCAACACCCTCAAGCATGCGGGCCGGGGGGCGGCCAGCGAGGTCGAGCTGCGCTTCGATCCGAGCCGCGTGTCCGCCCGGGTCACCGACGACGGGCGCCATGGCCTGTGGACCCCGCCGCCCGGCGGCCGGGGTCAGGGCCTGGTCGGCATGCGCGAACGCGCCGCCATGTACGACGGCCGGCTCACCACCGGCCCGAGCTCAGGCGGCGGCTTCCAAGTGGAGATCATGTTCCCCACCCCGGCCGAGAGGTGAACCCGATCCGGGTCGGCCTGGTCGACGACCAGGACCTCATCCGCGCCGGGCTCCGGGTGATCGTCGACGCCCAAGAGGACATGACGGTGGTGGGCGAAGCCGCCGACGGGTACGAAGCCGTCGAGCTGGCCCGCCGGTCCCCGGTGGACGTGATGCTGGTGGATGTGCGGATGCCCCGCCTCGACGGGATCGAAGCCTGCCGCCGGATCCTCGACGACGCCGACCGGGGCACGCGGGTCCTCATCCTCACCACCTTCGACCTCGACGACGCGGTGTACGCCGGTCTGCAGGCCGGTGCCAGCGGCTTCCTGCTGAAGGACGCCCCGGCCGCCGAGCTGCTCCAAGCCATCCGGGTGGCCCATCGAGGAGACTCGGTGATGGCGCCGAGCGTGACCCGCCGCCTGGTCGATCGCTTCCTCGACCAGGCCCCGCCCGCCGACCCCGACCCGGCCCTGGCCACCCTCACCGGTCGCGAGCGCGAGGTGCTCCTGGAGCTGGCCACCGGCTGCACCAACCAGGAGATCGCCAACCGCATGTACCTGTCCGAGGCCACCATCAAGAGCCACGTGGGCCACATCCTGACCAAGCTGGCCCTGCGTGACCGGGTCCAAGCGGTCATCTACGCCTACGAGCAGGGCCTGGTGGTCCCCGATCACCGTCCCCGCCAGGCCCCAGGCCGAGCGTGACCTGACCGCGCCTCAGACCTCGCGGTTGGCGGTCAGCCGGCCACTGGCAATGGCGTCGACCAGGGCCTGGTGGTCGAGGTCGTTCTGCTCCGCGTAGCGCACGGAGAACCGGGCGATGGCCTGGTCGAAGGTGTCAGAGCTGCCCAGATAGGCGGCGATGGCCACCCGATCCCCGGAGCGGGCATGGGCCCGGGCCAGGGTCCAACCGCAGATCTGGCCGTACACGTCCAGCAGATCGGGCGTCATGGTGTCGACGTTGGCCGACGCCTTCCAGTCCCAGAGCTGGCGGATGTAATGGTCATGGGACTGGCCGTCGAAGCCGTCGGTGACGTGCACCCAACCCAGGAAGATGTCGCTGGCCGCCTGCACCAACCGTTGGCCCTGCACCACCCGCTGGCCATGGTTGGCGAACCCGCTGCGACCCAGATAGGGCTCCATCACCGAGGCCTCGGCCTCCTTGATCTGGAGGAACAGGGGGTCCTGGTTGTCGAGCCCCACCATGAGCGCCACCCAGCAACGGGTGCCCACGCTGCCCACCCCGACCACCTTGCGGGCCAGCTGCGTGAAACGGTAGCTCTCCAGCAGGTGGCGCCGGTCGTCCTGGAGGGTGCGCCGGTATGAGCGCAGGGACTGGTGGATGGACTCCTCGATCGCCCGGCGTTCGGTCTCGGGAAAGAGCTCCTCCACCGGCACCAGCAGGGGCGGATCACTGACGAAGCGCGGCTCGCCGTCGACCAGTTGGGTCAGCTTGGCCTCGGCCTTGAGCCGGTCCTTGGACTCGGCCTTGTCCACGGTCCGCTGGAACTGCTTGAGGGCCTCGGCCCCCAGTTCGCGACCCCAGCGGGCCATGATGTCGTCGACGCCGAGGTGGGCGTACCACATGTCCAGGTTCTGGGTCCGGGCGAATCGGCGGATGGCCTCCCGGTAGGCCCGCACCGAGGCGACCACGATGCTGGTGCGGATCTTGCGGTCGAACCCGCGGCTGCGCGCCGCGATCTCCAGGCTGGCACCGAGGCGCTTGACGTCCCACTCGAAGGGTCCGGGCAGAGTCTCGTCGAAGTCGTTGAGATCGAACACCAGGCTCCGCTCGGGAGACGCGAAGCCGCCGAAGTTGACCAGATGGGCGTCGCCGCACAGCTGCACCTTGAGGCCGGTGTGGGTGACCGACGCCAGGTCGGCCGCCAGCACGTTGGCCGCGCCGCGGTAGAAGGCGAAGGCCGACGCGGCCATGCGTCCGTGGCGGATGGGGACCAGTTCGGGGACCCGCGTCGCCTCTTGGGCGGTAAGCAGAGCCAGGGGGTCGGGTCGGTCGGCGGCCGGCGCCCACTCCCCATGGCTGGTGCGAGGGACCGCGGCTCGCGCCGCCTTGCCTCGGGCCGCGCGCTCCGATGTGCTGGGGTGCGGGAGGGGCGCGATTTCAGGGTCGTGCTGATCGGTGGTGGCCACGAGGAACTCCTTCAGGTCTCGAGCTCGCGGACCAGGATGTCAGACAAAGGCTCACTCCACCTGGGCGATGGTGGCGGCCGGCGTCCCCATGAGGGTGGAGGCAGGTATGCGCAGGCCGCGAGTGGCAGGCCGCGTGCCCACCACCTGGGTTCCCGACGGCACCTCCAACCACCTCCGGTGCGTCCAGTCCCGGGCCAGCTCGGACCACTCCCCCAGCTGAGGATGGTGCGGAGGCCACATCTCCGGGACCGACAGCGGCTGGGACACGCCGCGGTAGCGCAGGTCCAACGACAGGCGGGTCCGGTCGGTCAGGTTGGGCAGCGCTCGGTGAACGGTGAAGGCGTGCATGATCAGCACGTCACCGGCCCGGTAGTCCGTCGAGCCCCAGCGGCCCACGTCATCGCCGTCCAGCCGACTCGGACCCGAACCCCGCCGGTGCGCACTGGGGCCGATCGGCCGCACGCCCTGGCAGGCCGATCCGACCAGCACGGCCAGACCGCCTCGGGTTCGGGGGACGTCGACCAATGGGACCCAGAACGTGAGGCCGTCCGCGCCGCCCTGCACGTAGGTGAAGTCCTGATGGGTCTGGGTGGTCGAGGACGGGTCCAACGCGTGGGGATGGCCGAACCGGATGACCTTGCGGGGATGCACCACGATGGCCTCCTCGTCGACGATCAGGCGGGCCAGCTCCACCAGTGCATCCGCGTAGGCCAGTCGATGCAGCGCCTCGACGGACATCACCGATCGCAGCACGGCCAGGTAACGGTCGTCGCCGAGCTCCGGGACGGGCGCCACGGTGCGCAGCGTGGCGTCGGCCACCACGCCCGCCGCCACCAGCCGCGCCGTCACCGCCGTGCCCACCCGGGTCACCTCCGAGCGCGACAGCCGACCCCGCAACAGCAGATAGCCGTCCTCCCGCAATCGGCGGCGCAGCGCCTCCCCGACACCGGACCGGTCGAGCAGGTCCGACGAGTCGCGCAGCGCCAGGTCGACCGACGCGTCCGGCCCGGGCCCGGCGGTGACCGAGCTCACGTTCGGTCCCCGGTCGGGGCGGCCAGCATGGCCGCGCCGATCAACTCGAGGGCCCGCTCGTCGGACGGCGGGTGGAACCGACCCGCCTGGAGGTCACGGAAGTGGCGCTCGAGGACCAGGCGTCGGGAGAGGGATCGGCCCCCCACCAGGGCCAGGCCTCGGGACCCGACCGCGGCGCTGGCCTGGGTCACGCCGAACTTGGCCAGGGCCAGGTCGGCCTGCGCCAGGGGACCGCCGCGACGGCGGCGCAGCGCGTCCGCGAGCAGCGCCGAGGCCGTGCCCAGCTCGACGCCGATCTCGCCCACCAGGCGCCGGGCGCCTGGTGCACGGCCCAGCCGCCCACCGGCGGCCCCGATGGCCACGGCCGCCGCCTCCTCGGCCAAGCCCAGGTACACCGCGCTGATGGTCAGGGTGAACCAGGCCTGGGCTCGCTCGGCCTCGGCGTTCCACCCGGCATCGGGGGCCGGCATGGGCGCGGCCAGCCCGGCCGGCACCACCACGTCGTCGAGCACCACGTCGAAGGATCCGGTGCCGCGCATGCCCAGCGTGTCCCAGGTGTCGTCGAACCAGAGGCCCCGGGTGCGACGGGGAAGCCAGAAGGCGATGATCTCGGGCGCCGGGCCACCCGGGGCCGACGGATCGGGATCGTCGCCGGTCACGACCAGGGCCGAGCAGAAGCACAGGTCGAGGCAGGGAGCCAGGGAGCAGAACGGGCGTCGGCCGCGAACGACGTAGCCGCCCTGGATGGGTCGGGCGGTGACGGCATCGTCGGGTCCGTCGGCCAGCGAACTGGCGAAGGTGCCGCCCACCAGCCGGCCGCGGGCCGCCTGGCGCAGCACCGACGTCGGAGGTCCGGGGGCCCGGCGCGCCGCTTCGGCGTGGAACCCGACGGCGAACAGGTGCATGTTGACGGCCAGCGCGGTCGAGGCGCAGCCCCGGGCCAGCGCCCGCTGGGCCGCGCACACCGTGTCCAGGTCGGCGCCGGGCGCGGAGGCGGTGTCGAGCGACATGCGCAGGTAGCCGGTCTCGCCCAGGCGTTCGACGTTCTCGGTGGGGAAACGGCCGGCCGCGTCCACCTCGGCGGCCCGCGCCCCGAACTCGACGGCCAGGGAGGCGGCCAGGTCGGGCCAGTCGGTCACCCTCAGTAGGGCATCGGCGGGAAGAACGCACCCCCACCCAGCCCGTGGATCACCGGGGTGGTTCCGGGCTCGATGAAGCGCAGGAACTTCGGCTCCACCTGCAGGTGCTCGGCCGACAGACCCACCACCTCACCCTGGGCCTCCTCGTAGGCGTGCTCCATGCCCCCGGCGATGAGCGGGGCCAGCTCGGCCTGCTCCTCCGGGGTCAGCCCGGACAGGAAGGCCTCGAGCTTCTCGACGGCGGACTTGGCGGCTTCGGCTTCATCGGTCAAGGCACTGCCTCCTGGTTGGCGTGCCCCAGCTGAGGCACTCGTCGGGAGACCAGACGATCCGCGCCGTCGGGAGTTACGCCGCCGGGATCCGGTCAGGCCACCACCGCTCACCGGCCTCAGCCGGTCGCGGTCACCCAGGTACTCTGAGGCCATGCCGGACAGCGGGCGGGTCGACGGGACCTCCACGGTCGACCGGATCGTCGGATCGACCGAGTCGGTCAAGCGCCGGGTGGGCCGCCCACCCAAGCTGGACCGCCAGATGATCGCCGAGGCCGCACACGAGATCGGCCTGGCCGACCTGACCATGAAGTCGGTTGCCGACCGGTTGGGCGTCAGCGTCCCGGGGCTCTACCACCACGTCGGCGGCAAGGCCGACCTGCTGCGCCTGACCGCGGAGTACTCCGCCGCTCACCTCGAGCTCCCCCGCGACCGCCACCAGCACTGGGCCGTGTGGCTGTTCGAGTGGGCGCACTACAACCGCGACGCCTTCCTGGGCCAGCCCGAGCTGCTGAAGCAGTACCTGGAGGGGGCGATCGGCTTCGACCGCTCCGCCGAGATCTACGAGCAGGTCCTCGGCCTGCTCGTCCGCAACGGCTTCACCATCGACGAGGCGGTGGCCGCGTACACCACGGTCAGCACCTACGCCATCGGCGCCGCCGTCAGCGCCATCCGCGAGGCCCGGGCCGAGCTCGAGGGCCGGCCGTCCACCGCCGGGTTCGAACGGGTGCTGGCCGACCACGGACCGGGCGAGCTGCCACAGCTGCGGGCGGTGGTGGCCGGTGGCGGGATCGATCCCGCCACCCTGTTCGACCAGGGTCTGGAATCGATCCTGCGGGGCATGGTCCGCGACCGCGACGAGCCCTGGCCGGCGGTGCGCGCCAAGCTGCGACGCGCGTCGGCGCCCCGCGCTCAGGAGTAGAACTGCTCGGACCAGCGCCGATGCTCGAGGATGAGCTTCTCGGTCTTGGTGACCACTGGCGGGTCCCGATACAGCTTGTTCTCCCAGATGGGGATGTCCTGGCGACACGCCGGCGCAGAACGAGTCGGCCGCCTGCTCGGCGGCGCTGTCCCCGTTGGCCTTGGGCGCGGTGAAGATCCAGCGCACGAAGACGGTGCCCGCGTCGATCGGGGTGGTCGACGACAGGAACGTGACGTACCCCTTGACCCGCAGCACGCCGAGGCCGAGCCCGTAGCCCTCCCGCACGAAGTTGCCGTCCATGCCCACGGCCCTCTTGTAGGTGCCGTCCACGATGAACTCGTCCTCGGGGATGGCGTCGGTGCCGTGCACGTAGCGGAAGTGGGAGAAGTCGACGTTGTTCTCGGCCATGTCCTGGGCCGACACCCGGATCTCGAAGTCGCGGACCAGGATGGGCGACCAGTCCTCGTCGTGGAACTCGGGCACCTCCGGGACCTCGTAGAAGGGGTCGCTCGCCCTTGGCGTGGTACCAGGCCCAGATCATGTGGTTGCGCTCGAGCGTCGGGTAGGAGCGGGCGTGGGCCCGGCGGCGGGATGCGGGTGATCTCGCCATAGGGGATTTCCACGCAGCGTCCGGACTCGCCGTCGAACTTCCATCCGTGGAACGGGCAGCGCAGGCACTCGCCCTCGACCCGGCCGCCCACGGCCAGGTGGGCGCCCAGGTGCGGGCAGTGGGCGTCGAGCACCCGGGGCGTGCCGTCGGCGGCCCGGTACACCACCAGGTCCCGGTCGAAGTAGTGCAGGGCGCGCACGTCGCCCGGACCCAGGTCCGACGCTTCGGCCACGACGAACCAGCCGTTGGGCACCGGGTAGGGGTAGCGGGGTTCGTGGAACTGGGTGACTCGGACCCGACGATCGAGATCCGCCACCAGATCGGGGTTGCGGGGCATGGGCAGCCCCGCCGGCAGGCCGCCGTTGTCCTGGTTCAGGTCGGTGGCCGCCAGGTCGCCGAGGGCCAGGTCTTGGGTCGCGTCAGCCATGAATCCCCCGGGGCGCCGCCAGGCGCCGAATCGCGGTGCTGCTCGCAGCGCTCACTGCTCGACCGAGTTTCCGATCGTCCATTGATAATTCCACAGGGCCGGACGGAGCCGCAAGGGGGGCGCCGATCAGACGTGGTTCGGGGCCGGTTCGGGTGCCACCGATCCGTGCACCTCGTCGACGGTCGGGCCGATCTTGTCCACCAGGGGGGCCAGTGCCTCGGTGTCGACGCGGTAGAGCTCGGCCGCGGTGAGGCCCAGGATGCGCCGGGTCTCGTCGTCGGGCAGGTCCTTGAAGCGCTCGCGGATCCAGAAGCGGGTATAGGGGAAAGTGCCTTCGGGATGGGGCAGGTCGTTGCCCCACATCAGGTTGCCCACCCCGATCAGGTGGCGACGCTCGATGTCGTCCACCCCCGGGGTGGAGGCGGCGAAGAAGCAGTTGCGGTCGAGGTACTGGCTGGGCTTCATGGACAGGCCTTCGCGGAAGGCCTCCCCGAACTTGCGGGTGTTGTGCCCGCCCACCCACTTCTCGTCCATCTTGCGGATCTGGTCGGGCACCCACCAGGCGCCGTTCTCGGCCATCGAGTAGCGCAGGTTCGGATGCCGCTCGAAGACGCCGGACCAGATCAGCACCGCCAGGGGACGGGCCGCCCACCAACCGGCCTCGCTGGCGTAGATCCCCAACATGCCCGGTCCCAGCCCGATGTCGGTCGGCCCGGCACCGGAGTGCGTGTGCACCACCAGCTCGAGCTCCTCGGCCAGCGCCCACAGCGGTTCGTAGTGGGGATCGTGGTAGGCCGGGCGCTCGAACCAGCGGGTGGGGATGAGGATCCCGGAGTGCCCCTGCTCCTTGGCCTCGGCCACGATGCTCAGCACTGTGTCCAGGTCGGGGATGATGGCCGGGACGACGGCCACGCCGATGCGCCGATGCGGCTCCTGGGCGACGAAGTCCGACAGCCATCGGTTGTGAGCCCGGCTGCCGGCCACGGCCGCCTCGGCGTCGGTGTTGTCGCCGGCCAGGCCCGTGCCGAACGGCGAAGCGGCGATGCGTCCGGTGCCGAGCACGTCGGCGTCGGGGAAGAGCACCTCGCAGGACACGCCCTCGTCGTCCAGCACTGCGTTGCGGGTGGCCGAGTCGAAGGCCGCGGTCAGGCCGCCGTCGCCCCCGGTCTCCTCTTCCCACTCGGCCTGGAAGGCGGCCGTGCGGTCTTCCATCTCCGCTCGCAGGTCGCTCAGCTCCTGCTGGAAGACGTCGAACCGCTCCCGGAAGCCGGGGTCGAGGTACTGGCGATAGACCTCGGCGGGTGGACCGGCGTGCCCATCGGCCGAGATCACCAGATGTCGTGGTTCCATCCATCCCCCTGAATTTCCGAAGTCCTTCTCATAATAGGACCGGAAGAGGGGACGGTCAATCCGCGGCCCCGACGTCGAAGATGAGACCGGCGGCCCGATCGATGGCTCGGTAGACCGCGGCCAGCGGCTGGAGCCCGCGCCGCCATCGACCCAGGTTCTCGTTGAGCACCGCCCCCATCACCGCCACGATGTCCTCACGCCGTCGATCATCGAGCCCCGAGGTGTCGAGCGCCGATCCGAAGGCCTCGGTCTGTCGCTGCGAGAACGCCCGGAACACCTCGGACGCATAGGGATCGCGGCTGCTCATCACCTGGATCAGGACCCCGTACACCCGGGGCTGGCGCTCGAAGGCCCGCACCGCGTGTCGGTAGATGGCCCGGACCTGGTCGACGGTGGGCCCCGGCGTCGAGCGCTCCAGGTGATCGCCGAAACCCCGCGACCACGACAGCAGCGCACAGGCGAACAGATGATCCTTGGAGTTGAAGTACCGGTACAGCGTGCCCAGGGCCACGCCGGCGTCGGTGGCTACGTCGGTGACCGCGATGTCCTCGTAGTCCTTCTCGAACATCAGGCGCTCGGCCGCGTCCACGATGCCCTGCCGGCGCTGGCGCAGATCGTCACGCAGCGAGTCCTCCTCGGGCAGGCTCCGCGGCTCGGCGTCGGTAGGTCGGGTCGAGTGCCGGGTCAATCCCCCAGTCCGAGCACGCGAGCCGCGTTGTGGCGCAGGAACTTGGGCCAGACGTCGTCGTGGAAGGGCACGTCGCGCAGCTCGGTGGTGATGCGCTCGAGCGACAGGCCCATGGGGAAGTAGCCGGCGTAGATGATCTTGTCGGCGCCCCGCGTGTTGGCGTAGTCGACGATGGCCTTCGGGTAGTACTTCGGGGCGAAGGCGCTGGTCGAGTAGTGCAGCCCCGGCCACTTCAACATCAGCTTGACGGCCAGGTCCTCCCACGGCTCGCAGCCGTGGCGGGTCACGAAGACCAGCTCCGGGAAGTCATACATGACCTGGTCGATGAGCTCGACGCGCTGGGGGGCCATCTTGAGCCGCGGCCCCGGCACCCCGGCGCAGCAGAACACGGGGATCCCGAGCTCGCAGCAGGTCGAGTAGATGGGGTACATGAGCGGGTCGTTGATGGCCACCTGGGGGAAGGTGCCGGCCGGGAACACCCCCACCGCCCGGATGTCGAACTCGGCCTTCAGCCGGCGCAGCTCGCGGATCTGCGCCACGCCCTTGTTGGGGTCGGCGTGGGCCGACGGGATGAACCGGTCGGGGTGCTCGGCCAGCGCCTGCTCCCACGAGCCGCCCGGGTGGCCGACGCCGATCATGCCCCGCTGGATGCCCCACCGGTCCATCTCGCCCAGGGTCAGCGCCACCGGGTCGGCGACGTCGCGCATCTCCTTCTCGGGCACATCCTTGAACATGTACTCGACCGGGAACTCGAAGGACTCCTTCGACTCGGTGTCGCGGGTCTGGCGGGTGATGAAGCGGTAGGTCTCCTTCATGTCCGGGTGGGGGAAATCGATCATCGTGTCGATGATCCCGATGTCGGTGGGCATGCCCATGGCGTCGCTCACACTCCCGCCCTGAGACGAGGATGGGTCAGGCCCAGGCCGTTCTCGCGCATCACCTGCCGGGCCTCGTCGTCGGAGTAGCCGGCCCGGCGCAGGTCGTCGATGTAGCGGGCGGGCTCGGCCAGCCCCTCGGCGTGGGGCCAGTCGCTGCCCATGAGGATGTGATCCACCCCCACCATCTCTTTGAGGGCGGCCAGGTCGTCCTCGTAGTACGGCGACACCCACACGTGGTTGCGGAAGGTCTCACGAGGGTCCTCCGGGTAGGCCTGCGGGGTCTGGCCGAAGGACTTCTTGAGCTTGGTGAACAGGTGGAAGGCCCAGTCGCTGCCCAACTCGATGGTGGCCAGCCGGATGCCCGGGAAGCGGGCGAAGAACCGGTCGGCCAGCATGGCCGCCACCGTGTCGTGCACCGCATCGTGGGAGATGAGCGAGCGCAGTGGGTTCTGGCGGAACGCCTCCATCTCGGCGCTCTGGCCCCAGGCCTCGAGGTACTTGCCGTAGGCCGAGTCACCGCCGTGGAGGCACACGGTGATCCCGGCCTCGTCGACCCGGGCCCAGAAGGGGTCGTACATCGGGTCCGACGGTGCCCGGCTGCCGGTGGCGGTGACCACCGGTCCCACCCCGATGAGGATGGCCCGGGCGTCGCGGTCGAGGGCCCACTCGAGCTCGGCCACCGCGTTGTCCACGTCGACCAGGGTGATGAAGGGGACGCCGAAGATGCGGTCGCGGTAGCTGAACCCCCAATCCTCGTCGAGCCAGCGGTTGAAGGCCCGGAAGGCGGCCATCAGTGCCGGCGGGTCACCCATGAGCGGCTGCTCCATGCCCACCCCCAGGGTGGGGAAGAAGAACGCTCCCTCCAGGTGCTGGCGGTCCATGACCTCGAGCCGGGCATCGCGATCCGCGGTAGGCCGGGCTGATGGGCTCGAGGTCGCCGAACAGCTCGCGGATCCCGGTCCCGGCCGGGTTGCGGCCCCGGAAGTACTGATCGAGGGCGCCGGGCTTGGCTACCGGGTCGAACTGCGGGTTGGGGATGAAGCGGTTGATCTTGCCGCCCACCAGCAGCCGCTCCTTGCCGTTGACGGTGGCCCACTGCATGGCCCGGCGGGCGAGCTCGGGCTCGATGTGGCGGGTGAAGGCGTCGGTCGCCTCGTAGTAGTGGTTGTCGGCGTCGAACGCCTCGAAGTCGATGTCAACCATCGGTTTCCCCCTGCGGTGAGTCGGGCTCTGTCTCGTATCTAGAATCTACTTCTAGTTCAAGGCGCGTGCCAACCCGGCGCTCGCTCCCGCCCGGGGCGGCGGCGGGTCTGGCTAGGGTCAGGTCGATGCCCACCTATGAGACCGGCCGGGCTGTCGACCGGGTGGTGTTCTTCTCCGACGCCGTGTTCGCCATCGCCATGACGCTGCTGGCCTTCGGCATCCGCATCCCCGATGTGCGCGACGACCGGGTCGGGGCCGCCATCCGGTGCAGCGCCGGCGAGTTCGCCGGCTTCGCCCTGACCTTCGCAGTGATCGGTCTGTTCTGGATTGCCCACCACCGCATGTTCAATGCCATCCGCCGGGTGGACTCGTGCCTCATCACCATGAATCTCGTGCTGCTGGGCCTGATCGCCATCCTGCCGGTGCCCAGCGATCTGATCGGCCGCGACGGAGGGTCGTCGGCCGCGGTCATCTTCTACGCCGCCACCGTGGCCCTGGCCGGGCTGGCCATGGCCGCGGTCTGGCTCTACGCCACGGCCGGGCACCGCCTGATCGACCCGTCCTACGATCGCCAGTCGATCATCCGCGGCGCGCTGCGATCGACCAGCGTGGTCGTGGTGTTCGGCCTGTCCATCCCCATCGCCCTGATCAGCCCATCGATCGCGAAGCTGTTCTGGCTGACCCTGATCCCCATCCGGGTGATCGGCAGTCGCCTGGTCCCGCCCGATGATCCGGTCGTCCGACCTCGGCCGCCGACGGCTGAGTCAGCGAGCTGAGACAGGCGACCTTCGTCAGGCCGCGGCCACCTCTTCGGCCAACGCCTCGAGGCAGGGCAGGGCCTCGGCGTGGATGAGCGCCATCCGCTCCTCCACCGCCCCGGGCCCGCACAGCACCAGGAAGCCCTTGGCTGTCAGCCTCGGCCAACCCGACGATCTGGACGCGTTGTAGAGGTCCCGCACGCGCCGGTCCGGCGCCGGGGTGACCGCAACGTTGTACTCGAGCACACCCGCGCCTCGGCGCGCCCGTGTCTGGGACCGAGCTCTACCCACGGTGAACATGTTCGCCCTCCTCCGTCACCACGGAATGTAGTGGCGGGATTACACGCGCGCCTGCCCGACCGGCTGACCAGGGAAGATCTGGCCGCCGGGGGCCGAGCGGATCAGCTGGCGCGGAGCCAGGCCACCCGCTGGTGGGGACGCAGACGTTCGCCGGTGGTCGCCACCATCCCGCCCAGGCGACCCCGGAACGGCGACACGACCGTCACCGACCGGCCGCCCGCCTCGAGGGTTCCCAGCGGGGTGCCCGCCTCGATCTGGTCGGGCAGGTGGCCTGCGGCCATGAACACGCCGGCCGCCGGCGCCACGATCACCCGCTCGGACACGTGCAGCTGCTCGCCGTCGAGTTCCATGCCTCCACCCTGACAGCCCGCCTTGGCCTGCCGGTTTCTCCGACGTGAACACCATGACCCCAGGAGCTGTCGCCCACCTGATGGCGACCCGGGCCTCAGGTGGCGGCCAGCACCACGCCCTGCGACACGAGCGCATCGATCTCGGCATCGGAGAAGGACGCCTCAGCCAGCACAGCGCGGGTGTCGGCGCCCACCGGTGCGGCCGGGGTCCCCGCTGCCGGGCGCACCCCGTCGATCAACGGCGCCGGCGCCGGCTGGCGGATCGATCCCATGACCGGATGATCGATGACCTGGAGGATCCCGGAGGCCTCGACCTGCGGGTCCTGGTGGACCTCGTCGAGGGACCGCACCGGCGCGCAGGGCACGTCGGCGCGGCGCAGACGGGCCACCACCTCGTCGGTCGGGAGCTCGGCCACGCGCTGGCGCACGGCGCGCATGATGGCGGCCCCACCCGCCATGCGCGCCCCGGTGTCGCTCAGGTCCCCACCCGTGTCGTCGTCGGTCTCGGTCAGGATGGCCTCGACCAGGCCGTCCCATTGCTTGGCCGTGAGGGTCACCAGCACGACATGGCCGTCAGCGGTGGGCGTGGTGCGAAAGCTCCGACTCACCGGTGGCAACACCTCGACCGGGCCCACGCAGGTGTCGTTCATCATGCCGTCGGGCCACAGGAACGCCAAGGCCACGTCCAGCATGGACACGTCGACCCGCACCCCGCGGCCGGTGGACACGCGCTGGAGGAGCGCGGCGGTGACGGCCTGGGCCAGGGTGTAGGCGCTGGCCTTGTCGATCGCGCCCTGACGAACCAGGTCGGGACCGTCGGCGCCGGCCTGCAGGGCGGCGAAGCCCGACAGGGCCTGGACCACGTGGTCGTAGGCAGGTTGGGTGGCCAGCGGACCGTCGAGGCCGAACCCGCTGATCGACGCGTAGATCAACCGGTCGTTGTCGGCCATCACCGCCTCGGGTCCGAGGCCGAGGCGCTCGACCACCCCGGGTCGGAAGTTCTGTACGAACACGTCGGCGGTGGACGACAGCCGACGCACGATGGCCGCGCCTTGGTCGGTGGACAGGTCAATGGCGATCGACCGCTTGCCCCGATTCAGGTTGGCGAAGTACGCGGTCATGCCACCGCGGCCCGTGCCCACGGTGCGGATGAGGTCGCCGGCCACGGGCTCGACCTTGATGACGTCGGCGCCCTGGTCGGCCAGGACCATGGTGGCCAACGGCCCCGACATGTTGCTGGTCAGGTCGATGACCCGCGTGCCCGTGAGCGGGGTGAATCCGGTGTTCGTCACGCCGCAACCCTAAGTGGTGGTCGACGGGCCCCGATCACCCGCGGCCGTGCTCCACCTCAGCGGCTGGCGGTGGCGATGGCAGGAGAGCGGTCAAGTCATCCAGCAGCGCACTCGCCTCGGGCGGCACCGACACGACCAGGCGCACCGTCGCCGGTTCGATCCGCAGCGCGAACTCGAAGAACGCGCAGCACTCCTTCTCACGCTGCGCCAAGCGAACCACCTCGGTCAGGTTGGCCAGATCCGATCGCAGCACCAGGTGCAGCTCGACCGGCGACGGCCGCTCGACGACCGCCACCGATCCGCCCAGGAGCTGGCGCCACTCCTCGACCTGGTCGCGGGCCGACACCGCATCGAGCGTGCAGGCGATGGGGATGCGCACCAGACCAGGCTACGCCTGGACCCGAGGCTCACCCCATCTGCACGTCACGTCGATCGAACAGCCAGGTGGCCACCGCGCAAAGCCCGGCGGCGATGGCCACGGTCCAAGCCAGGGTGGCCGGCGTCGGGGTCTTGGCCGGGGCCAGCGCCATGTAGTGGAACAGGGAGAGCTTGGTCAGCCACGGCATCGAAGCCACGAGGGACCCGGCCAGGTCGATCACCAGGGACCCGATCACCACGCCGTAGACGGCGGCGGCCGCGGCCCGGGGGGCCACGGCCAGCACCACCGCGCCGATGCCCAGCACCAGCAGGGCCGTGGGCACCACGTTGAGACCTGCGCCCAGCATGGTCACGAAGGTCACGTCGACGCCCTGGCTGCGAGCGCCGACCCAGCCGGCCACCCCGGCCAATCCTGCGGCCACCACGATGGCCAGCACCGTGAGGGCCAGGCGGCCCACGAACCAGCGGGTGCGCCGCTCGGCTCCGGCCAGCACGTGGACCAGCCGTCCCGAGGACTCCTCCTCGTTGGCCGCCGCCACCTGGCTGGCCGGCAGCAGGGCCACCAGCGTGGCCACCAACAGGAAGGCCACGCCCAGGTACTGGTCAGCGAAGTTGCCTTTGACCCCGAACTTGTCGAGGGTGTCGCGCAGCGACGACGGGACGGAGGTCGTGGTCAGTTTGGCGATGATCCCCATGAGCAGGGCGGCGGCCGCCGCGCCGATGCACCACCCGGCCAGCACCCAGCGCTCGAGCCGAGCCGACAACCCGGTGACCGACCCCAACCCGAACCGACGGACCGCCGAGACGTCGGCGCTGGCCAGCAGGCCGTCGGCCACATCGCGTCGACCGGCCAGGATGGTGGCCACGACGCCCAGCCCGGCCGTGGTCAACACTGCCGGCACCAGGGGCCAGGGATCGTTGACCGTGAACGGGCGCATCAGCTCGGTCCACCCGAACGGCGTGGCCCACAGCAACCAGTGGGTACCGGCCCCGGCGTCGGCCACCATGCGCACGACGAACGCCACGGCCGCCACCCCCAGTCCCAGGCTGGTGGCCACCCGCCGGGTGCGACCGATCTGGGCGCTCAGCGCGCCCACGACCACGAACACCGCCGGCGCCACCACCAGGCTCAGTCCGTAGAGCACGGTGTCGCCGGCCTTCCAGCCCAGATCGGGGTCGAGCCCGGCCAGCAGGGCGATGGCCGTGGTGCCCACGAAGAGCAGGGCGACTGCGGCGAGCAGGGCGCCGATGGTGGCCAGGGTGGCGCGGGGCGCGTCGGTGGTGCCGGCCAGGCCCAGCTGCCACCGTCCGGCGTCCTCCGCGCCTCGCAACACCCGCGTGCCGGCCAGGACGGCCCAGACGGCCCCGATGGTGGTCAGGAAGACGAAGCCCTTGTAGACGGTGTAGCCGCCCACGGAGGCGACGGCGGCGACGGGTCCGAGCAGGACGGCCAGGCCACGGTCGTGGCTGGTGGTGGCCGCGATCTGGGCCCGCTCGACCGCGGTGCGATAGGTGGTGGCGTAGGAGACGGCGGACGAGGCGATGGTGGCCCCGAATGCCAGCGACCAGGCCACCGCCGCCTTCCAGAGCTGCCCGAGTCCGCGGCGGGCGATGGCCCACTCGGCCGTCAGGCGCTCGGTCATCAGACCCCGGCCATCAGGTCGAGCCGTAGTGGGAGACGAAGAGCTCCTCGAGCGACGGCTCACGGGTCGTCATCCGGATGATTCCCACCTGGGCCAGGACCTGGGTCAGTCCTTCCATCGACCCGACCACGTCGCACTCCAGCGTCGAGCCGTCGACCACCACGTTGCTCACCCCGGCCAGCGCCGAGAGGTCGGGGACCGGTCCGTCGAGCTGGGCCGTCAGGCGCAGCGCGGCCAAGCCGCGCAGCACGTCGAGGTGGCCGGTCTCGATGATGCGGCCTGCCCGCAGCATGGCTACGCGGTCGCAGACGGCCTCGACCTCGCTCAGCACATGCGACGACAGCAGCACCGTCTGGCCCCGGTCGTGGGCTTCGTGCACGCAGGCTCGGAACACCTGCTCCATGAGGGGATCCAATCCCGTGGTCGGCTCGTCGAGCAGGAGCAGATCCGCTCGGGTGGCGAAGGCCGCCACCAGCAGGATCTTCTGGCGGTTCCCGTGGCTGGCGGCCCGCACCTTCTTGTCCGCCACCAGCTCGAAGCGGTCGATCAACTCGTCGCGGTACGCCTCGTCCACGCGGCCGTGCACCGCGCCCAGGAACCGCAGCACCTCGGCCCCGGTGAGCCCGGGCCAGAGGTTCGCCTCGCTGGGCACGTACGCCAGTCGGCGGTGGACCGCCGGCGCGTCGCGTCGCACGTCGAGGTCGAAGATGCGGGCTCGGCCCGCACTGGGCCGGACGAAGCCGAGCAGCATGGCGATGGTGGTCGACTTCCCGGCTCCGTTGGGACCGAGGTAGCCGAACACCTCGCCCGGTTGGATCTCCAGGTCCAACCCGTCGAGCGCCACGGTCCGCCCGTAGCGCTTGGTCAGCCCCTCGGCGCACACCGCGGCGGTCATCGTGGGCGAAGCTACCAGTGGGGGCGTCGCTCAAGGCGGGGACCAGGCGTGTCGATCCTCAGGTATCCACCACCCAACCCGGCGTAGGTCCCAACATGGTCGACGGGATCCGGGCGGGTTCCGGAGGGGACAGATCGCTTGGAGGTGTGGCGATGACCGATCCCTACGTCGTGCGCTGTCCAGCCTGCCTGGCCGAGCCGGGTGAGCGATGCACGAACCGAATCCGACCGCTCGAGTCGGTGCACTGGAGCCGGCACCGGCTGGCCCGCCAGCGCCGCTCCCGCCAACCCGTGACCGCGCCGACGCATGCCGCCTCGGTGGTGGAGGCGCCGCGGGCACTCGCCACCGTCCGAGGTGGACGAGGACGCAGCGGGTGATCGGCGACTGATCATCGGCCGCGCCGGCTCGCCACCTGATCGGACAGGCGGGCCAACCGCTCGTCCCAGGCCGCGCCGGTCTGGTCGATCCAGCTCGACGCGGCCCGCAACGAATCGGGTTGCGCCTCGTAGCGAGTCTCGCGCCCACAACGCTCGGCCCGGACCAACCCGGCGTCGCGCAGCACACCCAGGTGCTTGGCCACGGCCTGGCGCGTGACCGCCACATCGGCGGACAGGGCCGTGGCCGTGACCGGTCCACGCCGCACCACTGCCCGGAGCAGCTGTCGGCGGGTGTTGTCGGCCAGCGCGGAGAACACCAGGCCGGCCCGGGACTCGGCATCGGGCGAGGACGCACGCGACCCCGAGCGGGGCGCGGGGGCCATCGCGCTCAGGCCACGCCGAGCTTGCGAGCCAGCCGGGCACCGAGGGTGGGTAGGACCGACGCCCACCGGTCATCGATGCCCCCGACCAGCGCCAACGCGGCCCGGCCACCCGCGCCCGCCGGGGCCACCGCCAGGGTCTCGACCACCCGCACCTGGGTGGCGCGCTCCCCATCGACCGGCTGGAGGGTGATCTCCACCGCGGACAGCTCACCGTCGTCGCGCCACCAGTGCCAGGTCAGCCGGGTTCCCTCCTCGACGTCCGACACCAGCAGGTGTCGCACCGAGCCGTCAGCGTCGACGGCGCGCGCCGCCACCCCGGCGCGCACCACCGCGTCATCACGGTCGGCGCCGTCCGCACCGGCGAGCTCGAGGCCGAGCCAACCAGCCAGGTCGTCGAGGCGCGACAGGTGGCCCCACACCTCGGAGGCGGGCGCATCCACCTGCACGGTGCGCGCCACCCGCATCACCTCGATGTCGTCACGTTCGGTTCGATCCGGTTCGGTTCGGTCCATGGGAGTGCAACTTACTGGTTGCGCATTTGTCTCACAACCCGTACCCTCTATTCGCAACCACTTGGTTGCGTGAGCGGCTCCGGACCAGGGCCGCCACCTCCCCACCGACAGGAGCGCCGATGCTGGTACCCACCGTGATCGAGTCCACCAACCGGGGCGAACGGGCCTACGACATCTACTCGCGCCTGCTGCGCGAGCGCATCATCTTCCTGGGCGCGGCCATCGACGAACAAGTGACCAACCTGGTGGTGGCCCAACTGCTGTTCCTTGAATCCGAGGATGCCGACAAGCCCATCAACCTCTACATCAACTCCCCCGGCGGCGACATGGTGGGCCTGTTCGGCATCTACGACACGATGCAGTTCCTGCACCCGCCCATCGCCACCACCTGCATCGGGCAGGCCGCGTCGGCCGCCGCCGTGCTGCTCAGCGCCGGCGCCCCGGGCCTGCGCACCGCGCTGCCCAACGCCCGGGTGCTCATCCATCAGCCCCACGGCGGCGCGCAGGGCCAGTCCGTCGACCTCGAGATCCAGGTGCGGGAGACCATCGAGATGCGCGAGCGCATGGTGGACATCCTGGCCGAGACCACCGGCCAGCCCCGCCAGCGCATCGTGGCCGACATCGACCGCGACTACATCGTGCGGGGCGAGGACGCCGTGGCCTACGGCCTGGTCGACGAGATCATCAGCCAGCGCCGACTGCACCCGGTGGCCCCCCTGACCGGGGCGCTGACGTCCTGAACCACCCAACTGCGTCAACCACTCTGTGTGACTGGATCTAGCGTTGCGCGCGACGGCTCGCCCCGCCGGTCGCCACCGTCCATACTTACGGCATCAGCCTGGACGTCGAGGGAATCGCTGACGACGTGATCGTCCGAGCAGACCGGGGGGACACTCCCTTCGGGCTGTACGTCTTCGATTCGGATGAGCCCGAATCGAGCCTGGCCCGCGACATCGAGCAGGCCGTCTTCTACGAGACGTTCGGCAACACCCCCGATCTGCTGGCCGCGGAGTACGGCCCCTACGACGACGCCAGCTTCTTCCTGTGCGTGATCGACCACGGACGGCGGCGCCCCGCGGGGATGATCCGCGTCATCGCCCCCTCGCCGCTCGGCTTCAAGAGCCTGGACGACCTGGCCCGCCGCTGGGATCGCCCGTTCGACGACCTGGCCGCCCAGCACGCCTTGGCGGTGGACCTCGACTCGTTGTGGGACCTGGCCACCCTGGGCGTCGACCAGGAGTACCGGGGAGCCGCCACCAGCGGTCTGGTGGCCATGGCGCTGTACCAGGGCCTGAACATGCTGGCCGACCGTCAGGGCATCGGGTGGGCCGTGGCCGTGCTCGACCTGGTGGTGCTGGATCTGATCAACGGCGCCTGGGGCCGCCCCTTCGCTCCGATACCGGGGGTCGAACCCCAGCGCTACCTCGACTCGCCAGCCAGCCAGCCGGTGCTGTGCGATGCCGTGGATTACAAGGCCCGGCTGGCGCTGCTGGATCCCTCGACCCACCAGATCCTGTTCGAGGGCAAGGGCCTCGAGTCGATGGTGTCCACCCCGGACTGGACGCCGACCGACCCCCCCAACGCGGACCTCGCCACCCTGGCGGGGTAACGCGGCGCAGCCGAGCGGAGCCGCTCGCTTCTAGCTCACGTCGGTGACGATGGTGAGCGCCGGCGCTGCGGCCAGGCCCAGGCGACCGAGCGCGGCGGGCAGTTGGTCGAAGGCCACCGGGGTCGAGAACAGGTAGCCCTGAGCCAGATCGCAGCCCAGCTCCTGGAGTCGATCGGACTGCTCGAGGCGCTCGACGCCTTCGGCCACGGTGGTGATGCCCAGCGACTCCGCGATGGCCACGATGGCCGAGACCAGCGTGGTGTTGGCGCCGCGGTCGGCGATCCCGTCGATGAAGGACTTGTCGATCTTGACCTCGTCGACGGGGAGGCGATCCAGGGTGGCCAGCGACGAGTAGCCCGTCCCGAAGTCGTCCACCGAGATCCGCACCCCGAAGGACCGCAGCGACTGGAGCAACTTGGAGATCAACACCAGATTCTCCATCACCAGGGATTCGGTCAGCTCGAGCTTGAGTCCCGACGCCGGCAGGCCCCGGTTCAGCAGCGACCGGGCCACGTGATCGAGCAGGACGTTGTCGCGCAGCTGGCGCACCGAAAGGTTCACGGCCACCGACAGGTCGTCGGCATAGGGCACCAGGGCGCGGATGGCGGCCAGGTCGGCGCAGGCCTGGTCGAGCACCCAGGCGCCGATCTCCACGATGGCTCCGGTGTCCTCGGCGATGGGGATGAACCGGGCCGGCTCGATCTCGCCCAGCTCGGGGTGGGTCCAGCGCAGCAGGGCCTCCAGACTCACCACCCGACCGTCCTGGGCCTGGACCACCGGCTGGTAGGCCAGGTGCAGCTCGCCGCGATCGAGGGCCTGGCGCAGCTCGTTCTCGAGCTGGATCCGGTCACTCACCCGCTGGCGCATGGGGGCGTCGAACACCGAGACCGCGTCGCCGCCGGCGTCCTTGGCCTGGTACATGGCGATGTCGGCATCGCGCAGCATGACCTCGGCGGTGGTGGCGGGCTCGGTCGGGTCGTGGGTGGCCACCCCCACGCTGGCCGAGATGGGGATCTCGACGTCGCGCACCTGGAACCGTTGAGCCAGGCTCAGGCGGGTTCGCTCGGCCAGCTCCCGGGCATGATCGGGCGCCCGCAGACCTCGGGCCACCACCACGAACTCGTCGCCACCGATGCGGGCCACCAGGTCGCCGGCCCGACTGTTGGCCTCCAGCCTCCGGCCCACGGCGCAGAGCAGCTCGTCGCCGATGCCGTGGCCCAGGCTGTCGTTGATGAGCCGGAAGCGGTCCAGGTCGAGGAAGACCAGCGCGATCGTGTCGTCGGACCCGCGACTCAACAGATGCTCGAGGTGGTGGTGGGCGAAGGTCCGGTTGGCCAGCCCGGTGAGCAGGTCGTGGGTGGCCTGGTGGGCCAGGCGGTGCTCGGCCTGGGAGTGCTGGCGCAGGGCCCGGAACATCCGCCAAGCCGCGGTGGCGGTGCAGGCGACGACGATGACGGCCAGGACGAGGCGATCGCCGAGGCCGCGCTGGACCCGACTCAGGGTGATCAGGGCGGGGACGGACAGGGCGACGGCCACGAACACGAAGCGCGCCCGACGGGGCGTGGCGTCGCTGACGTGGACCGGCGTGGACACCTGCCGCAGCGACGGGTGCAGGAAGGCTGTCATGAGGGCCACGTAGGCCAGGCCGAAGGGCAGGTCCAGGAACCGGGGATCGACGTCGGCGATGTGGGCGTCCACCAGCATGTAGAAGGTCTCGCCCGCCAGGGTGGCCAGCAGGGTCACGAAGAGCAGGCGCAGCGACACCGGGCGGTCGACATCGGCGCTGAAGGCGATGCGGGCACCGATGGCCACCAGGAACACGCACACCGCTGGGTATGCCGCCAACAGCAACCGGATGGACAGCTCGACGTGGCGCTCCGACAGCGCGGGGTTGATGAGGTACACCCAGGCCAGGGTCAGACAGGCGGTGGAGGCGATGACGGCGTCGAGGGTGGCGTCGAAGTCGTTGGCGCCGGGACGACGCCGGGCCCGGGCCAGGCCGAGCAGGGCGATGCCCAGGATCAGGTAGCCGGGCAGCGTCAGGGCGTCGGGCAGCAGCGACCGGCTGGGCGAGAGGTTGCCCAGCGTTCCCAGACTCACCCGCGCCGCGCCCCCGGCCAGGAACAGCAATAGGGCCAGGATCTGCAACAGCCAAGGCCACCGGGGTTCGGGTCGCCAGCGCCGAATGCCGGCGGCCGCGGCCACCAGGCCGGCCCCGCCCAGGATCACCAGGGTCATGTCCCCATGCGAGCCCAGCAGGCCCAGCGCATCGATCAGCAGGACACCGGCACCCAGGGCGCCCACGGCCACCGCCAGCCGGGCCGCGTGCGGGCCCGGCTCCGCGGAAACCATGTTGGCGTCGGTCATGGTTGCATCGCCCTACTCCACAACGGGAGACATCACTCCCCGTGGTGCCATCGGCACGCATACGGTTGAAGTTGAGCGAAAATATCAGAGAAATCGCGAAAAGTGGTCGCGACCTCTCGCTCAGCGCTTGAAGCGACGCTCCAGCAGGGCCTCGGCGATCTGGACGGCGTTGAGCGCCGCCCCCTTGCGCAGGTTGTCACCGGACACGAACAGCGACAGGCCGTGCTCGACGGTGTGATCGACCCGGATCCGTCCCACGAAGGTGGGATCGACACCGGCCGCCATGAGCGGGGTGGGCACCTCGGCCAACTCGACCCCCGACGCCTTGATCAGCGCCCGGCGGGCCTGTTCCGGGGAGATGGGCCGGGCGAACCCGGCGTTGATGGACAACGAGTGGCCGGTGAACACCGGGACCCGCACGCAGGTGACCGACACGGCCAGGTCGGGGAGCTCGAGGATCTTGCGGCTCTCGTTGCGGAGCTTCTGCTCCTCGTCGGTCTCGTTGGCCCCGTCGTCGATCAGGCTCCCCGCCAGGGGGATCACGTTGTAGGCGATGGTGGTGGGGAACTTGTGGGCCGGTGGGAAGTCGACCGCGGTGCCGGACATGGCCAGGGCGGCGGCGCCATCGGCCACCTTGCGCACCTGTTCATCGAGCTCGGCCGTCCCGGCCAGGCCCGCCCCCGACGCCGCCTGATAGGTGCTGACCACCAGCGTGCGCAGGCCGGCCTCGAGGTCGAGCGGCTTGAGCACGGGCATGGCCACCATGGTCGTGCAGTTGGGGTTGGACACGATCCCCTTGGGGATGTCGTCGAGGGCATGGGCGTTGACCTCGGGCACCACCAGCGGGACGTCGGGGTCCATGCGCCAGGCCGAGGAGTTGTCGATCACGATGGCCCCGGCCGCGGCCACCACGGGGGCCAGCTCCTTGGACGTGGCCCCGCCCGCGGAGAACAGGGCGATGTCGATACCCGACCAGTCAGCGGTGGCCGCGTCCTCGACCTGGACCTCGGTGTCACCGAAGCGCAGGCGCCGACCGGCCGACCGGCTCGAGGCCATCAGGCGGAGCTCGTCCACCGGGAACTGGCGCTCGGCCAGCACGGCTCTCATGACGCCGCCCACCTGACCCGACGCCCCGACGATTGCGATCTTCATGGGGCCCGAGCGTAGCGACGCCGCCCGTCGGGGGACATCACATTGCGTTTCCCCTGCCCCGCCGCCGGCCAAACTGGCGTGGTGGAGCCCCACGGCCAGTTGATCGAGGTCTTGGCCACGCCCCGTGGCTGAGAGTTCCGGGTCAAGGGCGTCTTCGGGCTGACGAGGTGTGGGCCACCGGACTGCGACGGCGGCGCAGCGTCCGGTGGCGCTTCTGGACGTGGGCCGCTGGTCGAGGCCGTCAACCTGCGCACCGGACCGCGCCGCGACCGATCCGGCCGGCCAGCCTGTGGCCTGAGACCGGCGCTTCAGCCAGGCAGCGTGGACAGGCCGAAGGCGTCGTGGAGCACCTGGACGGCCTCCTCGACCTGGGCTTCGCGCACCACGCAGCTGATGCGGATGGCCGAGGTGGAGATCATCTCGATGTTGATGCCGGCCGCGGCCAGGGTCTCGAACACGGTGGCCGCCACGCCGGGGTTGGACTTCATGCCCGCCCCCACCACGCTGACCCGGGCGATCTCGGTGTCGGTGGCCACCTGGCTGGCGTTGATCTCGGCGGCCAGGCCCTCGCACACCTTCCCGGACTCGTCGGCCTCGCCCCGGGGGACGGTGAAGGAGATGTCGGTCTTGCCTCGCTCGGAGGTGTTCTGCACGATCAGGTCCACGTTGATGTCCCGATCGGCCAGCGCCCGGAACAGCCGTCCGGCCACCCCGGGCTGGTCGGGCACGCCGGCCACGGTCACCTTGGCCTCGTCGGTGTCGTGCACCACCGCCGAGATGATGGCCTGTTCCATGTCGTGCTCCTCCTTGGTGACCAACGTGCCCGTTTCCCACGTGAACGATGACCGCACGTGCAGGTCGACCCCGTGGGTCCGGGCGTACTCGACCGACCGCATGGCCGGCTTGGGGCAACCGTTGGCCGTCATCTCCAGCAGCTCGTCGAAGCTGACGCGCTCCATCTTGCGGGCGTCGGGCACCACCCGGGGATCGCTGGTGAACACGCCCGAGACGTCGGTGTAGAGCTCGCAGATGTCCGCGCCCAGCGCGTGGGCCAGGGCCACCGCGGTGGTGTCGGTGCCGCCGCGGCCGAGGAAGGTGACGTTGCGATCGGTGGACACCCCTTGGGACCCTCCCACCACCGGAACCCGGCCGGCGTCGACCGCCTCGCGCACCCGGTCGGCCCGGACCTCGAGGATCTTGGCGTTGGTGTGGGTGGTGTCGGTGATGAAACCGGCCTGGCTGCCGGTGAACGACTCGGCATCCACCCCGATGTCGTGCAGGGCCAGGCACAGCAGGGCGGTGGCCTTGCGCTCGCCGGCCGTGATGAGCATGTCCATCTCGCGGCCCGGGTGGGTGCCACTGACCTCGTTGGCCAGGCGCAGCAGCTCGTCGGTCTCCTTGCCCATGGCGCTGACCGCCACCACCACCTGGTTGCCCTTGCGAATCGTGCGCGCGATGTAGTCGGCGACCGTGCGGATGCGGTCGGGATCGGCCACCGAGGTGCCACCGAACTTCTGGACGAGGAGAGCCACGGCTGGCCACGCTATCGCCGCCATCGCGCCCGCCTCGAACCCATAGCGTGCCCCGAACCGAGCCCAGGTGAGCGGTAGCGTGCCCCCATGGCCACCCGAGGCAGCGGTCGCGACCGCGAGCGACGAGCGGCTCGCGACGAGGCGCAGCGCCGCCAAGCGGCTCGCTCCCAGCGCCGTCGTCAGATCGTCGCCATCGGCGCCGTGATGCTGGTCCTGCTGCTGGTGGGCGGCGCCATCGCCGCAGCCACCAGCTCCAACAACAACTCCAGCACCGACACCTCCACCACCACGACGGCGGCCAGCTCGACCACCGTGGCCGAGGGGCCCACCGTGACCACACCGGCCGGCCCGGCTGGGGCGGCCTTGACCGGCGCCACCCCCTGCCCGGCGGAGGACGGTTCGTCTCCGCGCACCACCCAGTTCGCCCAGCCGCCGCCCACCTGCATCGATCCCAGCAAGGCCTACGACGCGGTGGTGACCACCAGCCAGGGCTCGTTCACCTTCTACCTCAACACCGAGCTGGCGCCCAGATCGGTGAACAACTTCGTGGTGCTGGCCCGGTACCACTACTACGACGGCACCCCCGTGACCAACATCACCACCGACACCACCATGCAGGCCGGGTCGGTCACGAATCCGAACGGGACGCCCGGTCCCGGCTACACCCTGCCGGCCGAGTACCAGCAGTCGGGCAGCACCACAGGGGTGGTCATCACCCTGGGCACGCTGGCCCTGGCCCCCATCTCCACCACGAACGATGCGGTGGGGGCGCAGTTCCTGATCACCCTGGGGGACAAGGCCACCAGCTTGGCGCCCACCACCACGGTCATCGGCCTGATGCTCGACGACCCGGGCAACACGGTGCACAAGATCAACACGTTGGGGACCCAGAGCGGTGGCCCGACCAAGGTGGTGACCATCGAGTCGGTCAAGATCGAGCTGGCCCCGGTCACCACCACCACCACGTCCAGCCCGTGACCTGCCGCGCCCTGGGGGCGCGTGCCGATGGCCCCATCGGGGTTGCTAGGTTGCCGCCTCATGGGAACCGACAAGCGCCAGCGCCAGAAGGAAGGGCGCCAGGCCCGTATCGCGGCCGCCGAGGCGGAGCACCGCCATTCGCAGCGGCGCCGCAAGTACGTCAGCTTCCTGGTCATGGCGGTGGCCGTGCTGGCCCTGTTCGCCGTGGTCAACCACTTCGACCGGGAAGAAGAGCTCGACCACCACGGCTTCGGGATCGACCACCACCACGGGCGGCGACTCCTCGACCACCGCAGCCGCCCTGGCCTCAGCCAAGGGCAAGAACTGCGTGGCCATGAAGGGCACGCCGCCCAAGGGGGCGCCGACCGTGCCGGTGCAGGTGGGCGCGCCGCCCACCACGCTGGTGATCAAGGACCTCAAGGAGGGCACGGGGGCAGCGGTGACCGCCACCGACAGCGTGACGGTCAACTACATCGGCGTGGCCTGCTCGACCGGCAAGATCTTCGACTCGTCGTGGTCGCGGGGCCAGACCGCCACCTTCGGCCTGGACCAGGTCATCAAGGGCTGGACCCAGGGGCTCACCGGCATGAAGGTCGGCGGCGAACGACTCCTGGGCATCCCCGCCGAGCTGGCCTACGGGTCGGCCGGGTCGCCACCCGACATCGCCCCCGACGAGCCGCTCTGGTTCGTGGTCGACATGGTCAGCGCGGCGCCGGCCACGACCACCACCACGGCAGCCGCCAGCAGCTCGACCACCATCGCCCCGTGACGCCGGTCCGGCCGGGGGACCGGCTCGGATGAGCTCGGGCAAGCGCCAGCGCCAGCAGGAGATGCGCCGACGCGTGGCCCAGGCGCAGGCCGAGCAACGTCGGGCCCGCCGCAACCAGCGCCTGGTGCTGGGTGGCGTCGTGGTCGCGGCGCTGGTGCTGATCGTCGGCATCATCGCCTTCGCCGTGACCCACACCTCGTCGGACACCGCCACCACCACCTCCACGGTGCGTCCGACCACCGCGGCCGACTTCGGCAAGACCGCCTGCCCGGCCGGTGACGGCAGCGGTCCCCGCCAGACCAAGTTCACCTCGCCCCCCAAGAAGTGCATCGACGTGAACGCCCACTACTCGGCCATGTTCACCACCAGCGTGGGTGCCTTCACGGTCGACCTGGACGCGCAGGCGGCCCCGGTCACGGTGAACAACTTCGTGGTGCTGGCCGAGTACCACTACTACGACGGGACCACCTTCCACCGGGTCATCCCCGACTACCTGGTGCAGGGGGGCGACGCCAACGGCAAGCCGCCAGGAACCGGTTCGCCCGGATACACCATCGCCGACGAGTTCCCGAAGTCGCTGTCGGACTACACGGTCGGCTCGCTGGCCATGGCCAACACCGGCGCACCCCACTCGGGGGCCAGCCAGTTCTTCATCTGGGTCGGGCCCAACGCGCTGCCGGCTCCCAGCTACTCCCTGTTCGGCCAGGTCTCGAGCGGCATGGACACCGTGACCAAGATCGAGCAGGGCGGCTCGCCCTCGGGAACCCCGAGCGACCCGGTCACGTTGCTGACCGTCACCATCGGCCAGGCCAGCCTCACCACCGGCTGATCGAGCCCGGGGGTTCGTCGGCTCGGTCGATCAGGAGCCGAAGGTGGCCGAGAAGGTCTGGCTCTCGGTCAGCGGGCCGCTGCGGGTGGCTTGGCGCCCGTCGGCCAGCAGCCCGTCGCTGGAGGTGACCTGCCAGGCCGGCGAGCTCGACATGATCTTCACGCTGACCGTGTCGGGGTTGACCATGGGCTGGTCGAGGACCTGGAGCCGGTAGGTCGAACCTGCCGGGATGGAGCCCTCCAGGTGGAGCACCAGGACGACCGACTGGGCCGGGCCCACCCGGACGCTGGCCGAGTACACCTCCGCGCCTTTCTCGGACTGGTACTCGACGCTGAGCGGCGCCCCGTCGAGCGTGGCCGACGAGAGCTGCAACGGCGAGTAGTAGGAGAGGTACATGCTGTTGGTACCCACCGGAACGTCCCCCCCGTTGGCCGGATCCTTGGCGTTGCCGATCAGGTACTCGGGGAGCCCGCCCGGGCGGGCGCCGTTGTGCAGGGTGATGGTGGCGGTGGCCTCGACCATGCCGTTGGCCGGGTCGTAGGACGCCTGGTAGTCGACGGCCCGGGTCAACAGCGAGTCGATCTTGTTGGGGTTGGCGTTGGCCGAGCGCAGCGAGAGGAAGTCCCCCATCGGGTTGGGCGTGAACCCACCCAAGCGTCCCGATGTGGCCGAACAACGGCTGGTCGTGTGGGTCGAAGGGGTAGAAGAGCAAGCCGGCCCTGCGCCACGGCCGGCCCCAGGGCCTGGCCCACCGCGGCCGGGCCTGGTAGGTCGCGGGTGGTGAGGGCGTGGAAGGTGGCCCGTCCGGCCGCGGACAGGATGTCCTTGCGATCGTCCTTGGCGTTCCCGTAGGTCACGTACTGCTGGTAGACGAGGTACTGCGCGGCGTTGTCGGCGGTCAGGGGTTGGCTCAGGCCTTCCACCTCCACCGGACCGGTGAGCTTGAGCAGGGCAGCCAACCCATAGGGATCGACGACCACGATGCCGTCCAGGGCGGAGCCGTAGTACTGCTTGAACAGGGAGCGGGTGACGGTGGCGTCGGTGGGCAGATCCGGGGACACGGTCAGGTTCTGGAGGTTCTGGGCCGGGTCGTATCGGGCGTAGCGGCGCATGAACTCGGCCTCTCCGCTGACGACGAGCTGGGCCGCCTTGGGTCCCGGAAACAGCTGGGAGATCCGGTCGCCAACGGTGAAGGTGACCTTTCCCTGATGTGCGGTCAGGATGCCGAAGGACCCGGTGAAGCCGCCCAGGAAGCGGCTCTCCGCCGGGTTGGTGAACAGGATCAGGTAGTTGCGATCGCCTTGGGCCCCCAGCAGCCCGGGTGCGTCCGCCAGGGCCGCACTGGCCAGCTGCGCCTGAGGCAGGGCATCCTCGACCTGCCGGCTGAAGTCGGCCAGGGGCGAGGCAACCGGCGGCAGCAGCCAGTCCGAGCTGACTCGGGCCAGGTTCCGATGCGCGGCGACGAGCGCCGAGGCGGTGTCGGCCACGGGTTGCTGCATGCTCACCACCGTCGGGATGCTGACCTGGCCGTTGGACGCCTTGAGCTGCTGGTACGGGGCCGTGTCGGCCGCGGCCGAGCCGGTCCGAGCGATCTGGCTACCCGACGACGAGGCCTGGGCCAAGGCGTCACGTTGCTGGGCCACCACCGGCACCAGTCGGGCCGGCCAGGTCCAGAAGGCCCCGAGCAGATGGGCGGCATGGTCGAACTCACCCGACGCCTGATCGAGGCGCACCGCGGCCAGAGACTGCTGACCGGAGCGGATCTGGCCCAGCCCGGCGCGGCTGTCGGTGACCGCCTGAGACAACGAGTCGCGGGCCAGCACGGCCGACACGCCCACCGCGGCGGAAGCCAGCACGGCCAGGATCCCCGCCACGATCAGGCCGCGGCTGATTCGACGCTGCACGACCGGGCTGCTGCGCTCGTAGGCCGAACCGAAGAGCGGGACCAGGGCCACGGCCACCACCAGCGACGGCGTGCCGTGGAACCCGACGGACGGCAGGTGCAGGGCGGTCACACCCACCAGCGCGCCCACCAGCGCCCCGAGGGGTCGCCCGCGGGCCTTGGAGAAAGCACCCATCATCCCCAGCACCAGCGCGGCCACGCCGGTGAGCGCCCACCAGGAGCCGATGGCCAAGGCAGCCACCAGGCCGGCTGACCACAACCAGGCCCACCGCCGAGAGCGAGAGCCCGCCCAGGTGGCGGCGGCAGCCAGTCCCCCACACCACAGCGCGTCGGCCGGGCCGAAGCCGGTGGGCGCGGCCGCCGAGTACCCCGCCACCACGGCCGCCACCGCGGCGATGGCCAGCACGACCTGACGATCGCGATGCTTGCGTCGACGATGGGCGCGTCGGCGGACCATCCTCGGGGTGGGCGGTACCGTCTCACCGCTGAACGGCGAAACCTCGGGGTTCAGGGGCGAAGCCATGACGGGCGCCGATGGTAGTGGTGCGCACGCCGCGAACCGGGGCGCGGCAACCACCGGGGCTCAGCTGTGGACCGACGACCTCAGGAGCCGACGCGGGACTGGTGGCGGCGCTTGCGGGTGGCCAGGGTGATGAGCCCGCCGACCGCGATCAGCACCAGCGCCAGCTGGACCAGCTCGGCGCTGTTGGTGCCCGTGCGAGGCAGGGTGCCGCTCCCGGTGCTGGTGGTGGCGACCGTGGCCGCATCGACCATCACGTTGGTGCTCACGTCGGGATCGCATTCGCCCAGCGGGATGCCGTTGGCCACGATCACCCAGAGACCAGGGTGCACGTTGGGCATCGTGAAGACCAGCGTGGCCGTGCCGCTGGCATCAGCGGTGACGGTGCCGAGGGTGACCGGGGCGGAGGCGCTGTTGGGGGGCGGCGTGCCGTTGCCGGGCCGCTGCAGCACGAAGGTGACCTGCGAACCGGCCGGGTAGCCGCTGGCGATCACGGTCAGCTGCGCGCCGGGCGTGACGTGGACCTGGCTGATGGTGACGGTGCACCCGTTGCCCGGGTAGGGCGACGTCGCGTTGGCACTCGGCGCGATCGCCACGAGAGTGGTCGCGGCCAGCATGGCCACAACCATCGTGATGGGGATCCGTGCCACTCGCATGTTGCTTCCGACCTTTTCGTACTCGAGGCCCACCACATCCCAGCAGACCGTTCGACATCGCTCCTGGGACGAGTCCCAAGTTAAGTCTAACCACATCGCCAGGTTGAGCCCGGACCAGGCGGCGATCAGAGCTTAGACCAAGGCCGGTGTTCCGGCCTGATCCGGACCACCCCTTCCCTATCGGCATTTTGGCCCAGAGATGTAGGTCCAATGGCCCAGATGATGAGGGGGCCGCGGCCACTGGGCCAACTCGACGCGACAGTGTTACCGTGCGCGGCGACGAGGTGGCCAGATCCGCTCCTGGGCTGGTCAGGACACCCCCAGGGACGGCCCGCGACGTTCGTCGAGACGCCGAATCACCACTCTGTGTGGCACCATGACACCCCAGAGACGGCCTCGGTCGTCGCTCCGCATCCCCGACGAGACCCCTTGACCCCGACGAGAGGTGTGACAGCCAGATGAGAGCTCTGGTCACCGGCGGCGCCGGGTTCATCGGGTCCCACCTGGCCCAGCGCCTCCTCGAGGACGGCCACCAGGTCCGCATCGTCGACACCCTGACCGACTACTACGACATCGATCAGAAGCTCGACAACCTCGAGTTGGTCGGTGGCGGCGCCGAGATCCTCGATGCCGACCTGCGCACCGCCGATCTGCGATCGCTGGTGGCCGATCGTGACGTGGTGTTCCACTTGGCCGCCCAACCAGGTGTCCGGCTCTCGTGGGCCGAGGGTTTCGCGGACTACGACACCTGCAACGTCCTGGCCACCCAACGGCTGCTCGAGGCCTGCCGGGGCACCCACCTGACCAGGTTCGTGTATGCCTCCAGCTCGTCGGTGTACGGGGATGCTGAACGGTATCCGACGCTCGAATCCGACCTGCCCCGCCCGCGGAGCCCCTACGGCGTCACCAAGTTGGCCGGCGAGCACCTGTGCTCCCTGTACGCCTCGGCCTGGCAGATCCCCACCGTGGCGCTTCGCTACTTCACCGTCTACGGCCCGCGTCAACGCCCCGACATGGCCTTCCACCGGCTGTGCCAGGCGGTCGTGACCGGCGAGGCCTTCCCGCTCTATGGCGATGGCAGTCAGATCCGCGACTTCACCTTCGTTGACGACGTGGTCGCGGCCAACCTGGCCGCCGCCCATCGTGACGTGCCGCCCGGCACGGTGTTGAACATCTCAGGCGGGTCCAGCATCAGCCTGGCCGATGTCATCATCCTGCTCGAGGAGCTGACCGGCGAGCCGGTCCCGGTCGACCAGCGCCCCGCGCAATCGGGCGACGTTGCCCGCACCGGCGGCTCCACCGATCAGGCCCGCCAGCTGCTCGGCTGGACACCCTCCACCGAGCTAGGCGCGGGTCTCCGCCGCCAGCTCGACTGGCATCGCAGCTGGCGCGGTTCGGAACCGTCGACGATCGAGCTCGCTCGCTGAGCGAGCGGCGTCGGGCCGCACCAGTCTGATCCCCAGGTCCTCCTCGTACCGCCGCAGGTACTGGCGCTCGACATAGGCGGGATCCCAGCTGGCCCAGCGATCCTGGGGGTCGTCGTCGCGGCTCGCCTGACGATCGCCCTCCGCGCCGTTCAGCTCGGCGGCCAGTCCGGCCGAGAACGCCACCGAGTCGCCCAGCGGAACCACCCGCCCGGGCGCCCCGAGCTGGCGCAGCTCACGGGCACCGTCCACGTCGTAGGAGACGAACGGGACACCGCAGCGCGCCGACTGGACCAAGACCTGCGGCAAACCCTCGGCCGAGCTGGGCAGGGCCAGCACGTCCGCGGTACGGATCACGTCGGCCACCCCGCGGACGTGGCCCAGCAGACGCAGGTCCAGGCGGCCGTCGGCGTCGCGAGCACGGGCTTCGAGCTCGGCGCGCCGCGGTCCGTCGCCGGCCACCACCAGCGTGACCGGCCCCGGGATGGCGGAGCGGATCAGATCGGGGAGCGCCACCACGCCCTTGCGATCGTCGAGCGCCCCGACGTAGCAGACCACCGGGCGATCAGGATCGAGTTGGAGCCGCGCACGAAGACCAGTGATCTCGTCGGTCGAGGCGGGGGTGAAGGCCCGGAGGTCCTGGCTGGAGCGGATGACCTCAAGTCGCCGTCGCGACACCCCGTTGGCCGCGAGCCGGTTGGCCAGGTCGCGCCCGACCACGAAGTAGCGCGACACCAGCGGGGCCGACGCCCGCTCGATGCCGGCGAACACCTGGCTGGCGGTGCGCCCGTACCCAGGGCCGAAGCTGGCCATGGAGGCCGAGTGATAGATGAGGCGCACCCCGGTCTGGCGGGCGGCCACCCGGCCCAGCAGCCCGGCCTTGGACTCGTGGGTGTGGATCACGTCGAACGACCCGTCGCGCATCAGGCCCAGCAGGTGGCGGTAGGCGCGCAGGTCGGAGCGAGGCTCGACCGAACGGATCAGGTCGGGGCAGCGCACCAGGTTGGACTCCGACACCCCCGGGAGGCTGAGGAGGTCCTCGATGCCCACCGGATGCGAATCGCGACCCATGGCCACCACGTGTTCGGCCGGCACCGCCCGGATCACGTCGTAGAGGCGCCGCTCCGCGCCCCGCGAGCGAGCCTGGTGATCACGTGGAGCACTCGAGTTGCCAACACCAACCTCCTCGAAGCACGCGGGGTCCTAGGGTGGCGGCACCGGGCGGGCCAGGGCCTCCCATCGGTCGGCGATGGTAGTCCGGTCCGATCGCACGCTCCGCCGTTCCTACCCACGACTTCAGGGCAGGGGGCCCAGACAGTAGGATCGGTTGGCCCCAGCGTCGTCTGTCCACAGGGCTCAGACCTCGATCAGCCAACCGGGTACCGCGACCACATGACCGTTCCTGCGCCGCCGACTCTCCCTTCGGTCGCCGGCGCGCCCACGGTCGAGGTCGATCAGGCGGGTGCTCCAGGCCGGTGCTGAAGCTCGTCCAACGCACCCTGGCCGTGTTGTCGCCGAAGTACCGGCGACGGGTGCTGATCCTCGCCATCGGGGCCTTCCTGTCCGCCCTGGTGGACGCGGCCGCCTTCGGCCTGCTGTACCCCTTCATCACGCTGCTGACCAAGCCGTCGGACAGCTTGTCGGGCAGCGCCCTGCGCATCACCTCCGACGTCTTCTTCAGCAACGAGCGCCACACGCTCGAGGTTCGCCTGGGCGTGACCATCCTGGTGCTGTTCGTGATCAGCTCGGCGCTGGGGATCGCGCTGACGTACGCCCAGAGCCGGGTGGCCGCCGCCTCCGAGGCCGAGGTGTCCATCCGCCTGTTCGGTCGCTACCTGCGGGCGCCGTACGCCGAACACCTGAACCGCAACTCCGCCGAACTCGTGCGCAACGTGCTCAACGCGGTGGGCGACGTGCACCAGCTCGTGCTGCTGCCCATGCTCATCATCAGCAGCAACATGCTCCAGGCGTTGATCATCGCCGTGGTCCTGGCCCTGATCAGCCCGCTGGTCACGGTCATGGCCATCACCTACTTCCTGCTGGTGAGCCTGCTCTACATCAAGGCGGTGAGCCCTCGGGCCCGGCGGGCCGGGCGGGAGTACCTCTCGGGCGCCGGCCAGGTGGTCCGCATCTCCCAGGAGGCCTTTGGCGGGATCAAGTCGCTCCAGGCCTTCGATGCCCTCGATCCGATGGACGAGGACTTCCAGCGCACCAAGTGGCGCTTCGCCCGCCAGCGCCACGCCATGGTCTATTACTCGGCGCTGCCGCAGTACTACCTGCAGTCGGCACTGATCGTGGGCATGGTGCTGTTCGCGACGGTGATCTTCCTCACCGGTGCGGGCAACGTCACCGCGCTGATCGGCCTGGTCATGGCCGCTTCCATCAAGTTGATGCCCGCGCTCTACCAGTCCCTGGGGGCGGTGAACCGCATCGGCAACGGCGCCGCCTCCCTCGACGCCATCGACGACGATCTGAGCCGCCTGGGGGCGATGGCCGACCAGGACGAGGCCGTGCAGCCCGTACCGGCAGGGCCCGAGCTCCCCGAGGCCCTGCGCCAAGGGATCGAGTTCGCCGAGGTCAGCTTCCGCTATCCACGCTCGGAAGAGGCGGTGGTCGACCGGGTGTCCTTCTCCATCCCCATCGGCCACTCCGTGGCCCTCGTAGGTCGGTCCGGGGCGGGCAAGACCACCATCGTGGACCTGCTGTTGGGCCTGTTCCCGATCACCTCGGGGCGCATCACCATCGACGGGGTCCCGCTGGACCGCCGGACGCTCAAGGACTGGCGACGAGCGCGTCGGCTACGTCCCCCAGGAGGTGTTCCTGCTCGACGGCTCCATCGCCGACAACATCCGCTTCAGCCGCATGGGCGAGCAGCCGCCGCCGGCCGAGCTCTGGGCCGCACTGGCGCGGGCGCAGCTGTCGGAGTTCGTGGCCACGTTGCCCGAGGGAATCGACGCCCTGGTGGGCGAACGAGGGGTGCGACTCTCGGGCGGGCAGCGCCAGCGCCTGGGGATCGCCCGAGCCTTGTTCCGCAACCCCGAGTTCCTCATCCTGGACGAGGCCACCTCGGCCCTGGACACGGCCACCGAGGCGGCGGTGGCCGAGACCATCACGTCGTTGCGGGGCTCGCTGACCATGATCATCATCGCCCACCGCCTGAGCACGGTGCGCGACTGCGACCGGCTGCTGCTGATGGAGGACGGCCGGGTGGTGGCCGAAGGAGACTTCGACTCGCTGCGTCGCGAGAGCGAGCTGTTCTCCGAGTTCGCCCGCCTGTCCCACATCGAGGTCGGCTGACCCCTCGCCCCGCTCGCCCGAACGTCAGGTCGGGCGACCCAGGTCGGCGCCCGGGCCGAGATCCGATCCGTAGATCCGCACCTCCTCGAGCGGTCGACGAGGGGACTCGGCCACCTGGATGCGTTCCGGCAGGTGACCGACGGCCAGCATGGTGATGACCACCTCGTTGTCGGGGACGCCCACCGCGGCGCGCATCGGCCGGTCGTCCTCGCGAGTGACGTTCCAGTTCAGGCAGCACGAGCCCAGGCCGGCGGCGTGCAAACCGAAGATCAGCGACATGGTGAAGAGCCCGCCGTCGACCCAGCCCTGAAAGCGCTCACCCGGCTTGTAGTACGACTGGAGGTCGGCGGTGATCACCATCACGCAGGGAACCGTGTGCCCGAAGCCGCGGTGGCCGGCCTGGAACGACAGCACCTGCTGCACCTGGTCGGGCTCGGTGAACACCCGCACCCGGCCCGCCTGTCGATTGCACACCGACGGGGCCCGCTGGGCCAAGCGCACGGCGTGGTCGATCAGTTCGTGGTCGACCGGCTCGGGCGCATAGTTGCGCACGCTGTGGCGGGTGTTCACGAAGGCGTCGAAGTCGATGCTGGTGGCCTTCTCCAGCGCCTCTCGGGTCAGCTCGACGGTGCCCCCGTCGGCCACGCACGAGAGCTCGGGGTACCGCTGTCGGTATCGCTCCAGGCGATGGTCGAGATCGGGCAGCGTCACGCCGTGTTCCGCGTTGAAGCGCTGATAGGCGGTGAGCACGTTGACCACGGTGGCCACCATCTCGTCACCCCCCACCTCGGACTCGTAGCGGTCGAGCACCCGGAGCAGGGCCTCCAGCTCGATCTGGCCGAAGCCGGGCCGGGGCTCGGGCAGCGACAGGCCCTTCTCGAAGGTGTGGTAGC
Source organism: uncultured Microthrixaceae bacterium (assembly GCA_963740985.1). GTDB lineage: Bacteria > Actinomycetota > Acidimicrobiia > Acidimicrobiales > Acidimicrobilacustridaceae > UBA4742. The sequence goes on along the minus strand of CAVUGJ010000002.1, from coordinate 3,138,198 downwards.
GCATCCGCATGAAGTAGCGCATGTGCTCGGGCGTGGTCGGATCGGTGAGCACGAAGGAGTGGCGGAGGTACCGAGCCAGGTCGAGCTGACTGTTGACGCTCGTCTTCCAGCCCCGGGTCAACGCCCGGTAGTAGCCACGGGTGGCGCCGTAGATGCTCCGGGCCCGTTCGTTCCCCAACCGGTTGAGGACGCCCCAAAGCATCACCTTGCCGCGACCCGCGAGGCCCGGGGTGGGCTCCGCCACCTTTGAGGGTGCGCTCACCACGTACTTCACGGTGGCGAGGCTACCAGGAGGTCGTCCGTCCGTGATCAGCGGAGCCGATACGTTGGTGCGCCGATCGGGGTGGCCACAGAGAGGTCCGTCGTGTGAGCTCGGTGGCGCTGCTGTCCAACTACAAGACCCGCAACCTGGGCAACCTCGCGCTGACCCAGGTGGTCCAACGCCTGCTGACCGAGGCCTACGGCGCTGATCACCTGCTGGGCCTGCACCGCCTCCCCCACCCGGTCGCCGAGCAGGCTGCGCGCGGCGAGCCATCGCAGTGGACCGGCCGCCTCGAGCACCAGATAGGCCGTCTGTCGGATCTGACCGCCCCACCACCCGAGGCTTACGGGGAGCGCCGACCCGGACTGGCCTCGGTTCCCAAGGAGACCGCGGACCCGAACGCGGCGCGGCGGGCCGCGGTGGCACTGGCCCACACCGCTGTGGGCACCCGGGTGCGGGCCCGCCTGGATCGGTCCACCGCCCGGACCCACGTGGGCGCCATGCTGGCCGCCGACACAGTGGTGTGGAACCCTGGGGGCGAGCTGAACCTGAGCTCCACGCCGACGTCGCGTCTGGTCGACCTGGCCGTGGCCATGGACCAGGGCCGCCGCACCGCCATGGTCAACTTCAGCTTCGAGGCCACCGACGAGGCCATGGCCTACTTCCGGGTCCAGGCCCGGCGCCTCGATCGGGTGATCGGTCGGGACCAACGCACCACCGAGGCCATGGTCGATCTGGGCGTGGACACCAGTCATGTCCGCCTGGCCCCTGACGCCGTGTTCCTGTTGGGATCGGAGGTGATCCCCGAGCTCGGTCCCGCGGCCGACCAGGTTCGGCGCGAGGTCGTCGGGATCGTGCTCCACGGGCTCACCGACATCGACGCCCCGGCCTGGGCCCGGGTGGTGCAGGGAGTCCGCCGCACCGGCCGGGCGGTGGAGGTCATCTCCAGCCACCGCGCCACCGACGGTCGGGCCATCGACCATCTGGTGGCGGCGACCGGGCCCGGGCAGGTGACCGTGCTCCCTGAGTTCTCCGAGATCGGGCCCTACCTGCGCCATCTGGGGGGGTTGGACGCGATCGTCACCGGCAGGTTCCACTCGGCGGTCATGGGCCTGCTGGCCGGGATCACCGTGGTCGGCGTCGACACCTACGGCAGCAAGGTGGCGGGCGGTCTGACCACCGCTGGCCTGGCCTCGGCTGCGGTGAGCGGTACGGACTGGCCCGAACAGGCTGTGGCCATCATCGAGGCCGGACCCGTGCTGGCTCCGTCCGCGTTGCACGACATCCGAGCTCGGGTGCTCGACGCCTGGCGCCTGACCTTCCCCCTCTGACCTCGGGGACCGCGCCGTGGCCGCCGTGGCGGAAGATCCCGATACTGTCGCCCCGTGTCCGAGGAGAACCTCCGATGGGCGATGTACCGCCGGGTGATGCAGGACGCCCGATTCCGCCTCATCACCCACCAAGCCCGCGATCTGCGCCAACACGCGCGCGACGTCCGCAGTCGGGGCCGCCTGGGCCAGGACCCCACGCAAGGCTCGGCGGTGGTGGACCGATTCGTCACCGACGACGGACGAGAGCTCCCGGTACTCGACCGCTACCGCTACCGCACCAAGCCCGGCTGGGCCTTCTACGCCCCGCTCCAGGGCCTGGCCGAGCTGCGCCGAGCCGGACACCTGACCCCCACCGAAGAGGCCTTCGTCGACCACGCCATCGGCACGCGACGACTGGAATCGTCGCTGACCGAGGCCGAGGCCACGCTGAGGTCGGTGGCCGATCGTCACCCCGACGCGGTGTTGGCCCCGTCGGGCGCGCCACCGGTCCCCCGTCCCTCCCGGGCCGAGACCGAGCAACGGATCGGCCGGCTCATGCTTCGCCGCGACCGCCAACTCCGCGCCGCGCGCTTCCGATCCGGCCGATCCCGTCCCCGGGTGCTGGAGATCGGCTACACGAGCGGCGGCCACTCGTTGGCCGCCTTCGAACGCCTCGGGTTCGAGGTCACCGGCGTCGACAACTTCTACGACGGTGTCATGGATCAGAACCCCCTGCCCGACTACATCCTGCACGACCTGGCCGCCAGCCACGTCGAGCTGGTGGTGGGTGACATCACCGACGACCAGGTCCTGGCCGGCCAGCAGTTCGACCTCGTGTTCTCGGCCAGCGTGGTGGAGCACCTGGCCGATCCGACCAGCGCCCTGCGCCAGTGCCGGCGCCTCATCGGCCGGGCCGGCACCACGTTGCACGTGTACGAGCCATTCTTCGCCGAGCGTGGAGGCCACTCCCCGGCCACCCTGGACCAGCCCTGGGGCCACGTGCGCCTCACCCGCCACGACCTCCTGCGCTATCTGGGCGCGCAGCGACCCCACGAGGCCGAGGTGGCCCTGCCCTGGGTCGAGGCTGCGCTGTACCCGAGGGGTGAGCCGGAGATCCTGACGGCCATCGGCGACGCCGGCCTCCGACTGGACCGGTGGGAGGCGCAGCGCTCGAACCCGTCGGTGGTGCCCGATGCTGTGCTCGACGAGTGCCGCCAGATCCATCCGGGGCTCACCGCCCGGGACCTGGCCACCGTCGACATCACCTTCCAGTGCCACGCAGCCTGATCGCCTGGACTCGGGCCGAGGTCGGGACACCAGCGGAACCGCCGGTTCGCCTAGAGTCGACCGATCCCACGCTTGCTCGTCTTTCGTCTGCGAGACCATGACCCTTGACCCTGTGACGTCGGATCTGTCCAGCCCCGAGGGCGAGGCCGCGACGCCTCGCGACGTCATGGTCCTGATCCCCGCCGCCGGCCGCGTGCCGCGAGGGCATCATCGCCACGGCCACCGTGGCCACGCCCACCATGATCCCGGTGGCCGGCCGACCGGTCATCCAGTGGATGCTCTCGGCCCTCCACCGGCTCGGCCTCCAGCGCGCCCGCATCGCCCTGCCCGAACGAGGGCTTTTCGCCGAAGACCTCATCGTCGGCGTGTTCGGGCGCACGTGGGACCTCGACATCATCGCCCCACCCCCTGGGGGCGGGGTGGCCGACACCTTGTTGGATCTGGCCGATGGCGTGGCCAGTGGCCCGGTGCTCACCGTGCTGGGCGACACCCTCTTCTCGTTCCAGGACCCCTCGGTGCTCGATTCCGACGACGTGACCGTCCTGGTCGACGAGGTCGAGGAGTCCTACCGCTGGTGCCTGGTCGACGTGGACGAGACCCAGGCCGTTCGCCAGTTCTTCGACAAGGTGGCCGATCGACCCGAACCCCGCCTGGCCCTCATCGGCGTCTACTACTTCCCGGACGTGAGCCTCCTGCACCAGGCCGACCGGGAGCTGCGCTCGGAACGCTCCGGCGGGCTCGAGATGGTCACCCTGCTCGACTGGGTGCGCCAGCGGGTGCCGGTGCGGGCGGTCCGGGCCGCCTCCTGGAGCGATTGCGGCAACCCCGACACCCAGGTCCGCTCCCAGCAACGCCTGCTCGAGGAGCGGGCGTTCAACGAGATCACCGTCGATCCGCTGCTGTCGACTCTGACCAAGCGCAGCGAGAACCGGTCCAAGTTCATCGACGAGATCAACTACCTGCGCCTGTTGCCCCCCGACCTGTCGGTGCTGTTCCCTCGGATCGTCGAGTACTCCACCGAGTGGGACCAAGCCTTCATCACCATGGAGTTCTACGGCTACCCGACCCTGGCCGAGCTCTTCGTGTTCGAGGCCTTGGAGCCGGCGGTGTGGGAACGGATCTTCCGGCACCTCCAGTGGATCACCCAGCACAGCTTCAAGCGCCACCCGGGCCCAGTGAGCCCCGCCGACCTGCGCCAGATGTACCTGACCAAGACCCAGGAGCGCATCGAAGCGGCGGTGAGATCATGCGAACCGGTGCTGGCCAAGCTGCTCCAGTCCACCCAGACCATTCGCTTGAACGGTGCGGAGCTCGACCCGCTCCCGACGTTGTGGCCCTGGGTGGAGGAGGAGGTGGCCCGCCTGTCGCCGACCGAGGGCTCGCTGATCCATGGCGACCTGTGCTTCTCGAACATCCTCTACGACCTGCGCGGTGGCATCTGCCGGCTCATCGACCCGCGTGGCTCGTTCGGACAGGCCGGCCTCTTCGGGGATCCTCGATACGACCTGGCCAAGCTGAACCACTCGGTGCGCTGGCTCTACGACTTCATCGTGGCCGACCTGTTCAGCGTGACCGACGACGGCGACTTCGACTACGAGCTACAGATCTTCCACCGCGCCTATCACGCCGACATCGCCGCCGAGTTCGCCGATCAGATCTTCGCCGGCTACGCCCCCGCCGAGATCGAGCTCATCACCGGACTGCTGTTCGCCTCGATGATCCCGCTCCACGCCGATCGACCCGACCGCCAGCTGGCCTTCGCCCTGCGCGCCATCGAGATCCTCAACGGTTGTCGGGCCGGCGCGTGAGGATCTGCATCGACCTCGATGGCGTCGTGTGCCAGCTTCGCCGGCCGAATCAGGACTATGCCGACCTCGATCCCGTGCCCGGGGCTCCCGAGGCGTTGCGCTCGCTGCGTGCGGCCGGCCACCAGATCATCCTGACCACCGCCCGGCACATGAAGACCTGCGAGGGCAACCCCGGACTGGTGGTGGCCCGCCAGGGCAAGGTGACCCTCGACTGGCTCGATCGCTTCCGCATCGAGTTCGACGAGATCCACTTCGGCAAACCCCACGCCGACGTCTACATCGACGACAACGCCCTGCGCTTCACCAGCTGGGCCGACATCGCACCCGACGGCGCCAACCTGCCGGTCAGCCACGAGCAGTCGCAGGCGGATGCCGGCCCCCGATCGGGCGAGGTCGACCCCACCTCCGAACCGGCCTGAACCATGGTCGTGGTCATCCCCATGGCCGGGCGCGGCCAACGCTTCCGTGATGCGGGCTACGACGTGCCCAAGCCGCTGATCCCGGTTCGAGGCCTGCCCATGTACACCTGGGCACTGCGCAGCGTCCCCCTCGCCACCGCCGATCGCCTGGTGTTCGTCTGCCTGGAGGCCGACATCACCGAACACGGTCTGGCCGACGACATCACCGCTCGATATGGCGACCAGGATCTGGTGGTGGTCTCGGTCCCCGAGGTCACCGGCGGCCAGATGTGTTCGGTGTTGGCCGCCCGGGACCACCTGAACCCCGATGAGCCCCTGATCGTCTACAACGCCGACACCTTCGTGGTGCCCTCGGCCAGCCCGCCCTGGGACCCCACTCGCCCGGGGGTCGACGGATCCCTCGGGGTGTTCCACACCGACGACGGTGACCACTGGAGCTTCGCCGAGGTGGACGAGGGTGGCCGAGTGATCCGGACCGCCGAGAAGGAGCGGATCTCGCCGTGGGCGTCGACCGGGCTGTACCACTTCGCCCGGGTGGCGGACTTCACCGCCGCCGCTGACGAGGCCTTGGCCGCCCACCAGAGGATCCGAGGCGAGTACTACATCGCCCCGCTCTACAACCGGCTCATCGCTGCCGGCGCCAACATCGTCATCGATCAGGCCGAGGCCGTCTGGCCCCTGGGCACGCCGGCGGAGCTCGACCTGTTCGTGGCGGGCGGCTCCCACCATGCCGGCGGCCCCGGGGCGGATCGAGGCTAAGGTCGACGCGTGGTCGCCAGGCCGCCGTCACCGCCATGAAGTTCTCCGTCTGCATACCCAACTTCAACTACGCGCGGTACATCGGTCAGACGGTGGACACCGTGCTGGACCAGAGCTACACCCAGCTCGAGATCCACGTGGCCGACAACCACAGCACGGACGGGTCGATCGAGGTGCTGGCCGACATCGACGACCCCCGCTTCAGCTACCACCGCAACAACCGCAACGTGGGCTTCGGCCCCAACCTGGCTCGGGCGGTGGCCGGCACCGACGGCGACTGGATCATCCTGCTGTCTTCGGACGATCTCATGCGTCCTGATGCACTCCAGACGTACCACGATCTGATCGAGCGCTGCGGCGGCCCGGAGGCTCGGCTGGTGGTCTCCTCCACCTGCGACATCATCAACTCGGCCGGCGACCCGGTGGGGCTCCAGGGACCGCCCCGGTGGTGCTGGCATCCCGAGGACATCGACCAGACCCTGTCGGCGGCATTGGGGGTCGACGTCTACCGACTCCCCGCCGACGAGGTGCTGGCCCGGTCGCTCGAGGTCATGCGCACCCCGGTCTGGTTCGCCTCCACCTGCTATCCCCGAACGCTCTACGACGAGGTGGAGGGCTTCACCGGTCAACCGTTGTACAACCCGGACAAGGAGTTCCACTGGCGGGTGATCGCCGCGGCGGACTCGGTGATCTTCGTCGACAGCCCGCTGTTCGGTTACCGGGTCCACCCCTCCAACCAAGAGGGCGAACAAGCCCGGGTCGGCGCCCTCAAGCGACTCGTCGACCAGTACGTGTCCACCTTCAACACCGATCCGCGGGTGCAGGAGCGCGCCGGGGTGACCCCCGAGATGATGGCGCGCAACTTCATCCGCGAGGACATCGCCAAGCGCGCCGTGCTCAGCCTGATCGAGCAGGACCTCACGAGCGCCCAGCGCACCATCTCCATGGGACGGGCCTGCTATCCCGCCTTGATGCGCACCGACCCCATGGCCGTCACCGCCCGGCTCCTGGTGGCGGCGCGATGGCTCACCGCCCCCGTGCTGGCTCGCATCGGGCCTCGGCTGTTCCGCCGCCAGCTGGTGCTCAAGACGGTCGTGCGCCGGGCACTCACCGACACGCCGGCCTGAACCCGGATCGTCCGTTGCCCGACACCGAACGGCCCCGGGTGCTGTTCTGCATCCCGGAGCTCGCCCGCGGCGGACCCGACGCCGTGTTCTTCAACCTTTTGCGCACCATCGACCAGGAGCGCTTCGAGCCGTTCCTGGCCGTGACCACGCCCGAGGGCGCCTACCTGCAGGAGCTCGGTCAGCGGGTACCGGTGCTGCAGGTGGGACCACAGCGCTACCCGGTCCGCGGCGTGATCCGGGCTGTGCGGGCGATCCGCCCCGATGTGGTGCTGGCCACCCTGCGCATGAACCTGACCTGCGCCGCCGCCAGCCCCCTATTCGGACGGCCCACGCCGCTGATCCTGCGGATCGCCAACAACGTCTCGGGCGAACTGGAGTATCAGACCCACCGCAGCTCGGACGCCAAGACGCGCACCATCGAGCTGGCCAACCGGGTGATGGTGGCCCGGGCCACCACCCTGATCGCCCAATCCGAGGCCATGGTCGAAGACATCGACCAGCTCTACGGCCCCCGAGCCGTGGCCAAGACCGTGGTCCTGCCCAACCCGGTGGACGTCGATCGGCTGGCGGTGCGTGGCGCGCAGCGGCCGACCGTGGCCCTCGAGACCGGCGTGCCCCAGCTCGTCTCCGCCGGGCGGCTGACGTTCCAGAAGGGGTTCGACCGGCTGGTGAGCGCCTTCGCCCGGATCCGCCAGGTCCACCCGGCGGCCCGGCTGTGGATCCTGGGCGAGGGCGAGGACCGACCGGCGCTCGAGGCGCAGATCGCCGGTCTGGGCCTGTCCCAGGCCGTCGACCTGCCCGGATTCGTCGACAACCCGGTTCCCTACTACCGGGCCGCAGACCTGTACGTGTGCTCCTCGCGCTACGAGGGGTTCCCCAACTCGGTGGCTGAGGCCCTGGCGGTGGGAACGCCCATCGTGGTGCCCCGGGGGGCGCCCGGCGGCGAGGCGTTGGTGACTCCCACCAACGGTCGCACCGTCGACGATGGCACCGAGGAGCAACTGGCCCAGGGCGCGCTGGCGGTTCTGGCCACGCTGTCGGACTTCTCCGGGCGCGACATCGCTGCCGAGTGCGGGACCCGCTTCTCGCTGGCCGCGATCACGGCCCGCTACGAGAACCTCCTGGCGCGATCAGTACTGCGTCAGCAACGGAATTAGGCTGCTCCGATGCTCGAAATCCCCCCTTCGGGCCCCACCACGTCCGTCGCTATGTGCCCCCGGCACGAGGAGCAGTTGACGCAGCATGCCTGATCTCGAGGACAACGACCCGAAGTCCGGCGAATCCAGCCGATCTGGAGCCCGAGGCCGGCAGGGGTCGGGCACCAGCGTGACCTGGCGCGGGATCATCGACGAACCCACCCCGGGCGATCCACCCAAGCACCCTCGCCTGGCCACGGTCGGTCGTGGGCTCGACTCCGCCCTGGTGGCCGTGGGCCTCAAGCGCGGCCACGACGACGACGGCACGCTCCTGCCCCGAAAGACCGGACGCCTGGTGGCCATCGTGGGCGGTCTGTTCCTGATCGCCCTGGTGGTCTCGATGCTCCACATCGTGCCCGCCGGCAACGTGCTGATCCCGGTCACGCTGGGTGACGCCCAGAGCCAGGAGGGTCAGGGGCTGCACGTCACCCTGCCTTGGCCCATCACCCAGGTGGCCAGCATGTCGGTGCAGACGCAGAACTACAGCATGATCCAAGCCAACCAGAAGGGCACTGACCGGCCCGTGCTGGTGCTCGGCTCGGACGGGGCCTCGGGCACGGTGGACGCCACCGTGCTCTACAAGCTGGACCCGACCAAGGCCACCAGCGTGTACGTCCACCTGGGCCAGTCCTACGCCTCGAAGCTGGTGCAGCCGGCGTCGCGCGGGTGCGTGCGGGCCGAGTTCGAGAACTTCCCCATGGTCGACGCCGCCACCACCAAGGCCAAAGAGGTCAGCGACGGCATCACCGACTGCATCCGCAAGGCCTTCGAGCCCAACGGGATCATCCTGCAGGCCTTCCAGATGCGCCAGGTGGTGCTGGCCTCGTCGGTGCAGCAGTCGGTCAACGCCAAGATCCAGGCCTCGCAGACCGCACAGAGCCAGGTGTACAACCTCGGGGTGGCTCAGGCCAAGGCCGCCATCCAGCGGATCACCGCCCTGGCCACCGCCCAGGCCCAGCAGATCGTGGCCTGCGGCGGCACGCCTTCGGTGACCAAGGTGGCCGGCCAGGACACGCCCGATGCCATCCCCAACCCCAGTGGCGCCTGCCAGGCACCGCTGCTCACCGAGCAGGAGCTGGAGTACAGCTACATCCAGGCCCTGCGCGACCTGATCAACTCGCCCAACCCGCCCACCATCATCCTGGGCGGCAACGGCACTCCGGTGGTGCAGCTGCCCACGGCCGCCTCGGGCACCACCACGACCACCAGCCACTAGGTCAGGTCGGGTCAGGTCAGAGGTCGTCCAGCCTCATCGGACGATCAGAGATCGTCCAACCTCATCGGACGATCAGAGATCGTCCAGCCTCCCCGCACGATCAGAGATCGTCCATGGCCGCGCTGTCTTCGCGGGTGAGATCGTCGCTGCTCATGTAGGCCTCGACCACCTGGTCGCCGGGGCCCTCGAGCACCACCTGGCCGGCCTCCAGCCACACGGACCGGTCGGCCATCGACTTGATCAGCTCCAGACCGTGGCTGATGATCATCACCGTGCAGTCGCGCCCGCACAGGTCCATGAGCCGGTCGGCGCAACGCTTCTTGAACCGAGCGTCACCGGCCGAGAGCGCCTCGTCGATGAGCAGGATCTCGGGGTCGAGATGCGACGCCACCGCGAAGCCCAGGCGAGCGAACATGCCCGACGAGTAGGTGCGCATCGGGTAGTCCAGGGCGTCGCCCAGCTCGGCGAAGTTCACCACCTCGTCGTAGTGGTCCATGATCTCGTCCGTGTGCAGGCCGGTGGCCAGGCCGCCCAGCAAGATGTTCTCCCGACCCGTCAGCTCGGGGTTGAAGCCGACCCCCAGCGCCAGCAACGGGGTCACCCGCCCGGCCACCGTCACCCGACCGCGGGTGGGCGCCAGGATGCCGGCGATGGTGCGGAACAGCGTGGACTTGCCGGCCCCGTTGTGGCCGATGACCCCGTAGACCCCCCCGGTGGGGACGTCGAAGCTGACCCCCCGCAGGGCCTCGATGTGTCGGGAGGTCTTGACGCGCTCCTTGTGGTAGTCGCGTCACCGCCTGCTTGAGCGTCGTGCCCTTCTCGACCGTGGTGCGGTAGCGGATCCACAGCTCCTCGACCTGGACCGCGGGGGCCGACAGGTCGTCATCGAGCCCGAGCTCGCCGTCTTCGTCCCACCCCTCGGTGGCCAGGTTAAAGGCGTACGGCATAGTCCCGCTCACGGATGAGGAAGGCCCAGCCGCCGACGAGCAACGCCCCTACGGCCCAGGCCAGGGCGGCCAGGAGGTAGCCCGGAGACGGCCAGTGGGCCACGAAGATCTGCTGGAGCATGGCGAAGAAGGGATACAGCGGGGTGATCACGAAGATCGTGCGGTAGTTGGCCGGGATCTCGGCCACGGTGAACATCACCGGCGTGAAGTACATCCAGATCCGCATCATGTAGGGCAGCAGGACCCCGACGTCACGGAAGTACACGACCAGTGGCGCGAAGGCCAGGCCCAGTCCCAAGCTGAACACGATCATCAGGAACATGACCACGGGCAACATGATCAGCGAGAGCCCCCAGGGCTGGCCGGTGAACAGGTGCACCAGGAAGTAGATGAACAGCGCCGGCGCCATGTCGGACATGGCCCGCACCAGGGCCACAGCCGGGAAGCAGGCGCGGGGCGCCGACGAGTTGAGGACCATGGAGCGGTTCTGCACGATCGACAGCGCGCAACCCTGGACGATGTCGCGGACCAAGTAGAAGAAGGTGACGCCCATGATCAGGTTGGCGATGAGGTGTCCGGCCTGGGCAGGCGGACCGCTCGAACGCAGGACGGCCCGCATGAGGTACAGCGTGCCGGCCATGACCAGGGGGTCAGCGATCAGCCACACCACACCCATGACGGTGTCGTAGTGCTCGGCCTTCATCTTGGTGCGGGCCATGTGCCACACGAACATGCGCCGTTCCCACACGCTCTCGAAGTAGGCGCGCAGTGGTGGAAGCCCGGTCACGGTCGGTTCGTACACCGAGATCATGCGACTGGGAGTGGTGGTGGCCATGACACCTTCGCTGGGGGTTGCCAGACGTACCGGGGGGTGGTCGTCCGCCCCCGACCGGCTTCCAGCCTACCTGTTCTGGCCACCCTGGGGCACCGCCGACGGGATCAGCGCCGGGGGCGGCGTCGAGTCGGTTGACAGACCACCGGAGGGTGACAAGGATGCACCGACCACTGTCGGTGACCGATCGATTGGTCCTCGACCCGACTCCTCCCTGTGTCGAGTGGGCCGGTGATCCCCGGGAGAAGGGTGCAGGCCGCGAACATCCACGCTGCGCACGCACTGGGGTGGGTCATGCCTCGACCCGTCGGGCCGGGAGCGGCGGCGCGCCCGTCCGGACGGCGACCGTGACCGACGAGATCTCCGACTCCCCGGGTGGTGGCCCGGACGCGACGCGGCCGGACGAACCACTCGTCGAGCTGCGCGAGCCCCGGTTGCGCCCGCTGTCGGAGGTCGACCTCGGCGGCCCGATCGAGACGGCCACGGTCCTCATCATCGGCGCGGGCGAACCGTTGGGCCGCCAGCTGGCCCATGAGGCGGCCCGACGCTCCCCTCGGCGGCTCGTGCTGGCCGATTCCGACGAGGAGCGCCTGAGCCGGCTGGCCCACGAGGTCCCGGGCACCACCACCTTGGTTGTGGCCGATCCGTCCTCGCCGGCGTCGCTGCGCGACACGCTGGCCCGCCACCGTCCGGACGTGATCATCCACGTCTCCCCCGCGGCCGACGCCATGGTCGATCCGGCGGGCGCCCGATGGCCGAGCGACGACGCGGTACCCGGCCTGGCCCTGCTGGCCGCCGAGTTCGGGTGCAGCCGTCTCATGCAGCTGTCCAAGACCGACCTGTTCGACGCCGAGCCCGCGCCGGGTTCGGGTCCGGGCCAGGATCCGGTGGCCAGCGACGCCAGCCTCCGGGCCGCGCTCGAGAACGAGCGGGCCAACGCCGAGGACCTCCGACGTCTCATCCGCCAACAGCGGAGCCAGCTCCGCCGGACCGTCGTGCGGGCGGCCCTGGCCATGGACGACCGCCGCGCCCGGTTGGCCCAGGAGCTCGGGGTGCGCCAGCGTCGCGCCTCGCGGCGCGCCTCCAAGCTCGGCCTGATCGTCAATGCGCTGCCCGGTCGCAGCCAACTCGTCCATCGCCGACGCGACCTGGCCGAGAACATGCGGCGCGTGGTCGACCCGCCGGCCTTCGCCCGGCGCGTGTCCATCATCATCGTGACCGACCAGGCGTTGACCCAGATCCCGCCCGTCACCCCGGGGATCGAGGTCGAGTGGGTCATCGCCGCCACCGGCCCCCGGGCCGCCGCACCGGCCGGTGTCCCCGCGGTCATCGTGCGGTGCGACCACATGACGGTGACCGCCGCCGCGGCCAGCGCGGCGGCCAAGGCCCGGGGTCGGGTCCTGTGCTTCATGGCCGACACCAGCGTGCCCCTCGACCCCAGCTGGCTGCCTCGGTTGGGGGCGGCCATCGGCGATGACGTCCTGGCCGCCACGCCCCTGCTGGTCCACCCCGAGCGGTCCGTGTCCGGGGCCACCCCGTTCGATCTGCGCGTCCGGGAGCTGGGTCTGGACGTGGTGGCCTCCGGGCTCTCCGGTCCGGTGGCCGAAGCCCGCCAGGCCGGTAGCCCCGTCCGCCCCGACCAGCCCATGAGCGAGGTGGCCGCCGCGTCGGGCGCCTGCCTGATGGTGGACCGGGGCGCGTTCGACGAAGCCGGCGGCCTGGCCTCGATCGACGACTTCGACTCCGCCGTGGTGGACCTGTGCGGCCGGCTACGGGCCGGTGGCGGCAAGGTGGTGGCGGTGCCCTCGGCGGTGGTCCTGGATCACCGCCCGGTTCGTTCGGTGCGTGCCTTGTCCCGCCCGATCGATCCCGACAGCCCAGACTGGCGCCGGGTCGTGGACCGCCAGGGCCCCACGCTGCTGGCCCTGGCCCGGGGCGACCGGGTCACCGAGCACCTGCGCTTCGCGGTGACCGTGGCCGCCCCGTCCATGCGGGCCGCCGCCGTGTGGGGCGACTGGCACCTGGCCCAGGCCATGGCCCGGGCCCTCCGGCGCGAAGCGCACTCCGTCCACCTCCAGACCTCGGACATGGCCGACGATCCGACCGGGCGGTCCTGCGACGTCCACATCGTGATGCGCGGACTGACCGCGGTGGAGCGCACGCCGGGCCAGCGTCACGTGCTCTGGCTGATCAGCCACCCTGAGTCCATCGACACCCGCGAGTGCGACGAGGCCGACCTGGTGCTGGTGGCCTCGGAGCGATTGGCCGCCGAGCTGCGGGCCCGGACCAGGACCCCGGTGGAGGTCATGCTCCAAGCCACCGATCCCCGCCGCTTCGGACCCCGACCCCCCGATCCCCAGCACGCCCACGCGGTGGCGGTGGTGGCCATGACCCGTCGGGTGTTCCGCCCCGCCGTGGCCTACGCCCTGGCCACCGGGTTGCGCCCGGCCATCTACGGCACCGGCTGGCGCGACTTCGTCGATCCCGCCCTGATCATGGCCGAGTTCGTCCCCAACGATGAGCTGGCCACGGTGTACTCGTCGGTCGGCGTGCTGCTCAACGACCACTGGGACACGATGCGCAACTCGGGAATCGTGTCCAACCGCCTGTTCGACGCCCTGGCCTGCGGCACACCGATCGTTTCGGACCACCTGCCCGAGCTGGGCGAGCTTTTCGGCGACGCGGTGAGCACCTACGGCGACGCCGAGGAGCTGCGCCGGGCCGTCGATCTGGCCCTGGAGGACCCGATCGCGGCACGCCGGCGTGCCGCGGCCGGTCGGGAGATCGTGCTGGCCCACCACACCTTCGATCATCGGGCCCGCCAGCTGCTGGATACCCTGGCCCGCTACGATCTGGCCCGTCCGCCAAGATGACCTGAACGCGATGCTCAGCCGGCCGATACGCCGCCCGTTCCGACCCTCCCTCCTGCGCTGCCTCACCGTCGTCCTGTTGGCGGTCGCGCTCGTGGCCACCGCCTGCAGCGATGCCCACAACCAGGCCCAGCGGGACTGGGTCGACACGGGCTACGACCCCAACGTGGTCACGTTGCTGAATCCCCCCGAGCTGAACCCGGTGCTCACCGCCCTGGGGACGGCCTTCCTGGCCGTGCGGCCCAACACGTCCCTGGTCTTCCTGAACAAGGTCAGTGCCCCGTCAGGCAAGTTCAACCGGAACAAGAAGAGCCTGACCAACACGCAGATCATCCAGGCCGGGGCCTCACCCTCACTGTGGATCGACGTGGCCGCCGTCCTCAAGCCCTACGCCGACGACCCGCGGGCCCAGGGAAAGATCGAGCCCTTCGGCGTCGAGCCCCTGGTGCTCACCGTCCAGGCCGGCAACCCCACCCACATCACCGGTCTGGATGCCTTCGCCGCCGGCGGGCCCACCGCTGGCCGGTGCGCCATCACCCAGATGTGCGGTCGCTGGACGTACACGTGGCTGGCGGCGGCGCACATCCACCCCACCTTCGAGGTCAAGGTGGGCGACGGCACCCAACTGGTCGCCGCCATCGCCGCCGGGCGAGCCCAGGCCGGATTGGTGCTCTCGCTCACCATCCCCTTCGGCGACACCGCCGTCGCCACCGTGCCCGTGGCCAGCCCGCCGGCGCCGAGCTACCCCTTCCGGATGCTGGGCATGAGCGCCAATCCGGCGGCCCTGCAGTTCGAGCAGTGGCTGTCCACCTCGCCCCAGGCCCGTTCCATCATCTCCAGCTACGGGCTGCTCCCCGGTAGCGGCAAGACCGCGACCTAGATGTCGACGCCGCTCGTGTCTCGGGCCGACAGGCCGGTCGATCCCCGGTCGCTGGTGTGCATCACCGGCATGCATCGCAGTGGCACCTCCCTGGCCACCAGAGCCCTCGAGCTGCTGGGCGTGTCGCTGGGCGCGCCCGAGGGGCTGCTGGCGCCCGGCCCCGACAATCCGGCGGGCTACTTCGAGAACAAGGCCATCCAGGAGCTCGACGACGAGCTGCTGGCCCACCTGGGCGGCTCCTGGGACCAGCCCCCGACCCTCAGCCAGGGATGGGCCGACGATCCTGGTCTCGACTCGTTCCGGTCGCGTGCGGCCGCGGTCCTGGTCCACGACTTCGGTCCGGTCGCCCCCGACCACCCAGATCGGCTGATCGGCTTCAAGGACCCCCGGGTGTCGTTGCTGCTGCCCTTCTGGCGGACGGTGGTGTCGGTGCGCACCACCGTGGTCGTCGTCCGGGCGCCCGCAGAGGTCGCCGCCTCACTGGCCCGACGCAACGGGATCGAACCACCGCAGTCGGCCCTGTTGTGGCTGCGCTACGTACTGGCCGCGGCCGGCAACGACCCGGGTCACCTGCTCATCGCCCAGCACGACTTCTTCGACCAGCTGGGCCCGACCCTGGTGCGTCTGGCCGACCACCTGGGTCTGCCCCGCCCCACGCCGGCGGTCGAGGCCGAGGTGGCCGGGCACCTCGACGCCGACCTGCAGCACGGCGCCGCGGCCGACGCCGGTGACTGGGCGGCCAACCCGGTGGTGAACCTGGCCGACCTGGTCTGGAACGGGGGTCGACCAGATCTCGACGCCTTGGACCCGACCGTGGCCCGCGCCCTGGTCGAAGGCTGGTTGCGACCGCCGGTCGAGAGCCAGGCCCTGGCTCGCGCCCGGGCGGAGGCGGTGTCCTTCAAGGAGCAGCTCAAGCGCCGCAACGAGGTGGTGCGGGCACTCAAGGAAGGGCGTCGGCCCCCTGCGTCCGACCCGGGGACGCCCGTCATCGATGGGGACGACGACCTCGACACAGCTGCCGGCGCCGACGTCGGCGCCCGGGAGCCGGCTTGACCCGCGCCGGGGTCCCCGGGGCCGGGCGCGGCGCCACCGGGGTGGACGACGATCCGTCCGTCGAGGTGTTGGTACCGCCCGAGCTGGCGCTCGACGAGCTCGGCCGACAGCGGCTGATCGAACGCCTGGTGGCCAGTCCGTCCGAGGTCACCGCGGTGGCCGCGCCGCTCGAGCCCCTCGCCCCGGGATCGAGCACCGTCGTCCAGGCCGAATGGGCGGCGGTCGACGCCACCGGCGAACCGCGCTCCCCCCGACCCAGCCCCGACCGGGAGATCACCGCCGCGGTGGCCGTCCGAACCGGCGTGGGCCGATCCCTGGGCGCACGGTCGGTCTCGGTGGCGGAGGGCGTCATCCTGGTGGACCCTGGCACCCGAACGTCCGATCCTTTCGCCGACGCGCCCATCGAGACGGCCGGACCCCAGGCTCGACCCCCGTTCCGACGCCGCCCGGTGGCCCTGTTCCTCGAAGGCGCCGAACCACTGGCCGATCCCCAGGCGCTGCGCGATCTGGTCAACGGATTGGTGGCCCACGAGGTGGAGGCCCGCCTGGCCACCGACCGGCCGATCCCCGGCCCTCACGCCACCCGGATCTGCTCGCCCACCGAATCGTCCTGGCGGGCACTGCAGCCCGACATCGCGGTGCTGGGCGACCCGGTGGCCATCGAGCGGGCCTCGGCCTGGTGCGATCAGCGCGGCACCGTCTTCGTCGCCCTGGATCCGGCCCTGGGGTCGACCATCGAGCTGGTCAGCTGGACCATCGGGCAGGCCCAGGGTCGGCTACGGGCCCGGATCGGCCCGCGAGTCGACCCCGCCGAGCTGGCCCGCCTGGTCAACCGGCTCTGTGCCGGTCCCCAGCCCGAGCCTCCCGTCGATCGCCCGGGATCACCCGTGGCCGAACCCCGACGCCGATCCGATCTGCCCGCGGTCCCAGAGGCCGAGCGCGACGACGACCTCCTCGACCACGAGGATGAGTTCGATCCGTTCGACCGCGACCCCGAGGCCTCGACGAGTCCCAGAACGGTGCGGCGGTTGGCGGTCACCGAGCGGGCCCGAAGCGCGGCGCCGGCCGCGGGTCGCCTGGACCAGCTCGAGGCCGCCGGTCACCAGCTGGTCACCGTGGATCTGCGGGGTGAGCCGACCAGTGGGGACGGGACCGACTTCGATGTGCTCATCGTGGATCCGGCCACCGATCCCGATCATCTGGCCGCCTGGCTGACCCACGCCGGGTCCGGCCCCCGGGCGATCCTCGACCTGACCGGCGTGGTGTCCGAGCCAAGCGGTTCGATCCTCGAACCGCCCGACCCGGGCGACGCCGCCACCCTGGCCCTGGCCCGCGCCACCGGCGCGGTGCTGGTCGACCGCGCCGACCAGGCCACCGCCTGGCGGGGGCGGGGGGTGCGGGCCCTGCTGGCCCCCGTCCTGGTGCCCCGGGCGCAGGCGGACGGGCTACGGGCCGCCGCGGCCCGGCGCCTCGACCCGCCCGCCCCGCTGGTGGGGTGGCAGCTCGACCCGGTGATCGACCGGGCCGACGCCGCCGCCCACCCCATGAACGAGACCGACGGGATCACCGAAGGCCAGGTCCGCGACGCCATCGTCGCCGCACTGGTCCAGTTCTTGGCCGACCAGCCCGAGGCCCGCGTCGAGATCGTCGGCACGGTGTCGGCCCCCGGGCTCGAGGACCATCCCCAGGTGGTGATCCGGTCGGGCCCGCCCGATCGCGGGCAGCTGGCCGCCTGGACCGCCCACCTCTGGTCCGCCGGGGTCCCCCCGGTCGTGGCCCGTCCGGGGGTGTTCGAAGCCGCCATGGCCGGCGTCCCCACCGTCACCGCCGCCCGCGCCGAAGGCACCGATGCGGAGCTGACCATCACCACACCCCTGGATGCGGCGGCCTGGCTGACCGCACTGGATGCCGTGACCGACGACCGGGCCCGGCGCCGGTGGTCGGCTCGGGCCATGGCCCGAGCCGAGACCCTGCGAGGCCCCGAGGCCTCGCGCATCGCTACCGAGCGGTTCCTGGGCTGGGCCACGGCGACGGAGGCCCCGCGCTGAGCCCGCCGCTCACCGTCGTCGTGCCCGTGTACGAGGGCCGAGAGCAGGCGCTGGCCTGCCTGCGCAGCGTGGTGCGCCACGCCGTGGGTACGGCCACGCCCTTCGACCTCCTGATCATCGACGATGCCTCACCGGACCCTGACCTCGCGCCGGCATTGGAGGCGCTGGTCACCGACGCCGGTACCGGGAGTCCACCGGGGTCGATCCGCCTGATGCGCAACCCCGAGAACCTGGGCTTCGTGGGGACGGTCAACCGGGCCTTCCAGGAATGCCTGGGCGACGTGGTCCTGCTCAACGCCGACACGGTTGTCACCGCCGGTTGGTTGGACCGCATGGTCGAGGCCGCCGAAGCCGACGATGTGGCCACCGTGACCCCGTTGTCGAACGAGGGGTCGATCTGCACGCTGCCCCAGTCGGTGATCGACGCCTTCGACCTGTTCGACGAGGATCCCCGCATCGACCAGTGCGCCACCTTCGTGGCGGCCCAGTCGCCGGGGATGCGCCCCGAGGTCATCACCGGGGTCGGGTTCGCCATGTTCGTCAGCCGATCGGCGTACGACCGCTGCGGCCCCTTCGACCAGGACGCCTACGGTCGGGGCTACGGCGAGGAGGTCGACTTCTGCCTGCGGGCCGGCCGCCTGGGCCTCCGTCACCTGGTTGAGGACTCCACCTACGTCCACCACCACGGCGCGGTGTCCTTCGGCGACGCCGCCCACGAGCAGCGCCGGGACGCCTCGCGGTTCCTGCACAAGCGCTTCCGGTGGTTCCGGGCCGCCAACCGTCAGGAGCGACGCCGCGATCCCCTGGCCGTGACCTTCGCCGCCCTCGAGCTCGGCCTGGCCGACCGGGATCCGACCCGACCTCATGTGCTGCACCTGCTCCACGGACCGCCCGACAACATCGGCGGGACCGAGAAGCACCTCAACGCGCTGATCGACGCCCTGGTGAGCGAGTTCGACTTCTCCATCCTCTACCCGGTCGAATCCGGCTTCGTGCTGGCCACCCGCTGGTGGTCGGACCAGGGAGTGATCGAGCATCGCTTCCTGCTCCCCGGCTCGGTGCGCTGGGTGAGCCAGCTCGAGGATCCCCTGGCCGGCGAGGCCCTGCGCACCGCGCTCGACCTGTTCGACGTCGACGTCGTCCACATCCAGAACCTGATCGGACACTCGCTGTCGCCTCTGGCCGTGCTGGGTGGTTTCGATGGTCGCGTGGTCTGCTCGATCCACGACCTCTTCCTGGCCTGTCCCCACCACTCGCTGCTCTATCGGGACGACCAGTCCTGCGGTCTGCCGGAGGACCGATCGGTGTGCGCCCGGTGTCTGCCCGAGACCGAGGGGCTGCCCATCGAACACCTCGACCGCCAGCGGACGCGGGTGGCCCAGTTGATCGACCACGTCGACCACTGGATCTTCGCCAGCCAGAGCTCGGCGGACTTCTTCGACCGGGTGTACGACCTGGCCCCCGGCTCCGCCACGGTGATCGAGCACGGCACCACGATCACCCAGGCCGCGCCGCGGCCAACCCGACGAGGCCTTGATCCGTGACGAACCCCTCCGCCTGGCGTTCGTGGGCCGCGGCTGGCCCAAGAAGGGACTGGGTGTGGTGAACGCGCTGGCCGACGAGTTGGCCGATACCTCCATCGAGGTCCACCACTTCGGCGAGCTGGTTGGCCCGGCGTCACCCGAGCTGCACCAACACGGGACCTATGACAACGAAGCACTCGGAGACCTGTTGGCCCTGGCCGGCATCCAGGTGGTGCTGCTGCCGGGGTCGGTGCCCGAGAGCTTCGGGCTGGTGCTGACCGAGGCCATCCTGGCCGGCGTGCCCGTCATCGGCACCACCTTCGGGGCGCTGGGCGAGCGGATCCGGAACCACGGGGTGGGCTGGACCGTCGACCCGGCCGACGCCGAAGGGCTGGTGGAGCTGGTGTCGCGCCTGGACGCCAACCGCTGGGAGATCCTGCGGGCCAGTCGACGGGCGGCGGGCACCCCGGTCGAGACCGTGGCTCAGACCGCCCCGCGATATGGCGCCCTCTATCGTGGCGGCACCGACGAGCGCGAGGACCACGGGTGACCCAGCCGGACGAGCTTCAGCGACTGCGCCGCCAGCTGCGGGCCATGGCCAGCCTCAACGAGCAGTTGCGCGCCCAGCTCGAGCCGCTCACGGCCGAGGTCGCCTCGTCCGGGGGGACCCGCGGGCTGGATCCCCTGCAGGATCCAGACGCTCCGCTTCCGATGGGTGCCGCCCTGCGGCGAGCCCGGCGGGCACAGGCCTGGGTGAGCCCCCAAGCTCGCCAAGGTCTCGGGGGCACCGACCCCGCCTACCTGGTCTGGCGCCCCGACGACGGGCTCTTCCTCATCGACGGCGGCATTCGCCGCCGGGTTCGCTCGGGGATGCTCGCGCCCAGCCTGGAACGGCTGTTGGGCGAGGCCGGCCCGATCGACGACGAGACCTTCTCGGCCTGGCCCGAGGGGCCGCCGGTCGAGGTGCTGGAGGCCCCCACCGGCGGGCCGTTCGTGATGGTGGGAACCCGCCGGCTGGCCGTCGGGGGGCTGCCCCTGCCCCATCCGGTGCCGTCCGAGCTCTTCGACGAGCTGGCGCAGGGACCGACGTTGGACCTGATCGAGGCCACCGGGGCACGCCGCGCCGGCGAGGCGGCCGGCTGGGCCGACCGGCTCGACCCGGCCAGCTCGGGCCCGGCGCCCACCCGGGGGCGCGCTCGCCTGGTCGTGGGGGACGAGGGCATGTTCCTGGTGGAGGGGAACCAGCGACGGTGGGTGACCTCGGGACTCCTGGTCCCGGCCCTCGAACAGCTGCTGGGCGCTCGTCGCGCCGAGGTCGACCAGGAGCTGGCCGGCCTCGACGAAGGGCCGCCGCTGGCGGTGCTGGAGGCCGCTTCCGGCCCGCCGTTCGTCGTGGTCGAGGGCAAGCGCCTCCCCCTGCGGGGCCTGCCCCTCCCTCATCCGGTGCTCTCGTCTTCCTTTCAACGGCTGGTCGAGGGACCCGAGCTCGACCTGGTGCGGTCGGCCACGGCGCGACGCGCCAACGAGGCCCTCGGCTGGCTGGCCGACACCTCGGGCGCGGTCGGCAGCGTGGCCACCCTGGTGGTGGATCCTGACCAGGGCGTGTGGCTGGTCGAGGACGAACGGCGTCGCCGGGTGCGCTCTCCGTTGCTGATCGCCGCCCTGGAGCAGCTGGTCGGCCCACGGCGACGGGTCGACGCCGATCAGCTGGCGGGCTGGGAAGAGGCCACCGCCGTGGA
Organism: uncultured Microthrixaceae bacterium; assembly: GCA_963740985.1. Classification (GTDB taxonomy): domain Bacteria; phylum Actinomycetota; class Acidimicrobiia; order Acidimicrobiales; family Acidimicrobilacustridaceae; genus UBA4742. Next base: position 3,116,922 of record CAVUGJ010000002.1, on the reverse strand, counting down.
GGTGCTCGAGGGACGCACCGGCCCACCGTTCGTGGTGATCAGCGGGATCCGCCACCCCGTGCGCTCCCTGCCGGTCCCCTTTCCCGTGGACGAAGCCGGTGCCATCCGCCTGCCCGAGGGTCCGCCCCTGGACGTGGTGCGGGCCATCGCCTCCCGACGTCACGATCGGACTGTGGGCTGGCTCGACGAGCTGGCCAAGGGGTCGTCGCCGGCCGAGCCCGTCCTGGTCACCGCGCCCGACAACACCGTCTGGGTGCTCGAGGGCTCGATCCGGCGCCAGGTGCGATCCGGGCTGTTGATTCCCGTCCTCGAGGAGCTGCTCGGACCGCGCCGAGAGGCCACCGACGAGGAGCTCGACCGGCCTGGCGGTGCGGTGGTCGAGGTTCTGGAGAGTCGAGAGGGTCCGCCCTTCCTGGTGCTCGGCGGGGTCCGCCATACCCTGCGCTCGCTCCCGGTCCCCTTCCCGGTACCCGAGACGGGTGCCGCCCAGCTGCCTCAGGGGGCGGATCTGGACGCGGGCCTGCTCACTCGACGCCTCAACGATCTGACCCGTCGCGAGGGCGAACTGCGGCGTCGGCTGGCCGAGCGCGAGGACAACCCTGACCCGTTGCGCGAGTTCAAGGCGTATCTGGGGAAGAAGCGGCCGCGATGAACGGTGCCGGCCCCGGATCCCACTCGGACAGGTCCCAGCCCAGCAGCTCCTGTAGCTCTTCCACGTCGGCCCGGAAGCGCCGGTAGAGGAGCCGTCGCTCCCGGTCCTCCAAGGGTGCCACCAGGCCTTCGGCGTGACCGGCGAACAGCACGCGGTCCAGCTGAGGGGGTCGGAAGCCCGGAGGCAGGCCCACGTGGCGCAGGGCCCGGTCGTACACCCCGCCCGGATCACGACAGATGTCCTCGTAGCGCAGCACCAGCAGGCGGTCACCGAACCGCTTCACGTACGGATGCAGGAGCAACGCGTAGCGACTGCCCCACTCCAGATCCAGCGCCTCGACCCGAGGATCACCGGCTTCGACCAGCTCGACCAGGTCCGAGCCCACCGGCAGGTAGCCGGTCTGCACGGCCCGGGCGAAGGCGGAGAACAGCCGATCCACGGGTTGGCGCACGATCGCCACCAGCTGCACCCCGGGAAGCGTGTCGTCGATTCGTTCGCCCACCGATCCGGGCCCGTTGATCCGGGCCAGGTAGCCCGCCGAGGCCTCGCCCACGTACGGCTGGTCGTCGGCCGCCGTGAACTGGAGCCGGTACCAGCGACCGCCTTGGCGGGGTCGGCGGCGGGCATCGCCGAACGGCGGGCCCTCGAAGGGAGGCACGCCGGGCGCGAAGTAGTCGAGCGGGTACGGCGGCATGAACACGTCGGGGTGCTGGTTCAGGTTGAACCGCAGCCAACGGGTGGCGCAGCGTGGCGCGCCGATGATCAGGAAGTTGGGCAGCGGGGGTTGGGACGACATGGATCCTCTTTCAGCGATCCGGCGGGCCCGGGTCCCAGGCCGACAGGTCGCGATCGAGCACCGCTTCGAGCTCCTCGACGTCCCCACGGAAGATGTCGAAGAGCCGGCGGGCCTGGTCCGAGGTGAGCGGATGAGGTTGGGTGACGCCCGGGTCATCGAAGATCTGTCGGGCCAGATCCGGCGCCTCGACATCGGGGTCGGCGCCGATGTGGGCCAGCACACGGCGGTAGACCGCGGCCGGGTCGGCCAGAACATCGTCATGGACGACCACCAGCAGCCGATCGCCGAACCGCTCCTGGAAGGGGAGCAGGTTCTGGGCGTACAGCCCGCCACCCACCAGATCGAGCTCCTCGACCACCGGGTCCTGATCCCGCACCAGGGCGAACAGGTCGGGATCGGGCGGGAGCACCCCCCGCTTGGCCTGCTCGACCACGGTGACATACATGCGCTCGACCGGCTGTCGGACCATGACCACCACCCGCACGTCGGGCAACACCTCGTCGATCCGCTCGGCGATGACCGCCGGACGGTTCACCGCGGCCAGATACGACGGTGAGACGTCCCCGACGCACGGGATGCCCTCCGGCACCATGAACTGGTGGCGATACCAGCGCAGGCCCTCGCGGGCGTGGCGACGGGCGTCGCCGAAGGGCGGGCCTTCGAAGGGTGGGATGCCCTCGGCGAAGAAGTCCAACGGGAACGACGGCACGAACACCTCGGGATGCTGGTTCAGGTGGAACCGCAGCCAGCGGGTGGCGCAGCCGGCGACGCCGGCCACCACGAAGTTGGGCAACGTCGGGACAAGGGCCATCAGTGCTTCCGCTCCGGTGGACCTGGGTCCCAGTCGCCCATGTCCCTCCCGAGGATGGCCCCCAGCTCCTCCACGTCGTCGCGGAACAGGCTGTACATCCGCCGGTGCTGCTCCGGCGACACCGGTCGAGCCCGCACCGAGCGGCGGTTGCTGAACAGCACCTGGTCCAGTTCGGGCGGTACGAAGTCCGGGTCGGCCCCGATGTGGGTGAGCACCGACCGGAACGCCACTTCGGGACGATCCCGGATGTCGTCGTAGACCACCAGCAGCAGGCGGTCACCGAACAGACGCCGGTACGGAGCCGAGTTCTGGGCGTACAGCCCGGCGCCGATCAGGTCCAGCTCGGCCACGTCGGAACGCTCGTCGCGAACCATGGCGAACAGGTCCGCCCGCGGCGAGAGCCGGCCGCGCTTGATGTGGTGGAGCATGGCCGAGTACATGCGCTCGACGGGCTGGCGAACGATCGCCACCAGGCGGACATCGGGCAGGGTCATCTCGATGCGCGACGCCACCGTGATGGGCTTGGTCGCCTGGGCCAGATACGTCGGCGTCGACTCGCCCACCAACCGCTCGTTGTTCCAGGCCTGGAACTGCTTGGAGTACCACTTGAGCCCGGGCTTCCGGAACAGGCTGGGGTCGTCGAAGAACCCCAGGTCGAAGGGTGGCATGAAGATCTGCGGATGCTGGCTCAGGTTGGAGCGCAACCACCGGGTGGCGCCGCGTTGGACGCCGATGATCAGGAAGCTCGGCAGCGGAGGCTCCGACGGCATGACGGTCAGCGGTCTCCGGGGTCCGTGGCGCTCAACGGGCGGCGACGGCCGGATCCCACATGGACAGGTCGCGCCCCATCCACGCCGCCAGCTCGTCGACGTTGCTGCGGAAGGGCTCGTACATGGCCACCGCCTGCTCACGTGAGGTGTCCGGGGGCTCGACCGCCAGACCGAACCGCACCCGTTCGATCTCGGGAGGCACGAAGGTGTCATCGGCCCGGATGTGGGTCAGCACCTCGCGGTAGAAGGTCCTCGGATCGGCGACCAGGTCGTCGTAGAGCAGGATCTTCAACCGGTCGCCGAACCGCTCGCGGAAGTGGATCAGGTTCGGGACGTACACACCGCCGCGGATGCGGTCCAGCAAGAGGCCGCCGGTGACGTCGGGATCCGCTTCCAATTCCTCGCGGGAGGGGAGATCTCCCCGCAAGATGTCGTAGCTCATGGCCGAGTGCAGCCGATCCAGGGGTTGGCGGACGATGGCGATGAGACGAGCGTCCGGCGCCGCGTCGTGCAGCCGGATGGCCACCTCCCAAGGCCGGTTGCGCCAGGCCAGGTACCCAGGCGAGGTCTCGCCCAGCAACGGCTCACCCATCCACGAGTCGAACTGCTGGCGGTACCACCGCGAGCCCCGGTTCAGCATCAGGTCCGGGCTGGCATAGAAGTGCAGGTCCACCGGTGGCGCGCAGATGTCGGGATGCTGGTCGAGGTTGAACCGCAACCACCGGACACCGCACCGCTCGGCGCCGATCAGGTAGAAGGAGGGAAACGGAGGGATGGACATCGGGGTGGCGCCTCAGGAGACGCGGCGCACCGCCTGTCGGATGGAATCCTCAACCGAGGCCGGGAACCAGGCCAGCACGATCCGCACCGTTCGCATGGCCTTGGGCGGCGTGCGTCGCTTGACCCGCCGGACGTTGCGGCCGGCCTCCTTGGCCGCGCGTCGCTGCAGGCGTTCGGCCCGCTTGGCCAAGCGCTCGGCCTGCTTTCGCAGCCGGTCCGCCCGCTCCTCGAGCGGCGACCGCTTCAGCACGTTGCGAACCGTCGGCGGCCGGTCCCGGGCCTTGAAGTACTTGGCCATCCAGGCGGCCGCGCCCGCGGCGGTGGCGCGGTTGCGGGCGAAGCGCTCGGGATCGCAGGACTCGAGTCGGGGCACCTCGGTGTCGCCCGTCCACTTGTCCAGGAAGTGCTGGCGGTTCTTGGCCCAGAGGCCCTTCCAGTCCTTGAGGCGCGAGGCCGAGCCCTTCCCCACGTGGTCGACCAGCACCCGCTGGTCGTAGACGATGTCGAGGTCGTTGACCCACACCTTGAAGGCCAGGTCGACGTCCTCGCCCGATGCCACCTCGTACTCCTCGCCCCAGCGCTCGATCCCGACCACCACGTCGGTGGGCATGAGGTAGAGCACGGCACCGGGCGGCGCGGAGAAGGGCGGGAGCACCACCACGTCGGTGCCCGGTTCGGTGCGCACCGTGTCGGCGTTGTTGGCTGCCGTGAGGGCGGGCACCACGATGCCGGCCCGGGGATGGTCGCGTGCCGTCTGGACCAGTTTGGAGGCCCAGCCCGGCGGCAGGATGGTGTCGTTGTTGCAGAAGGCCACGAACGGGGCCCGGGCCACGGCCAGGCCCTGGTTCATGCCCACGGCGAAGCCCAGGTTCTGATCGTTGGCCACGCTGGTGTCGGCCGCCGCCGCCGCGTAGTTGGCCGCCTCCCAGGCCGATCCGTTGTCCACGATGATCAGCTCGTAGTCCACGTCGGTGTTCTGCCGCACCGACTCGACGAAGTCCTGGGTATAGGGCAGGTTGTCCCAGGCCAGGGTCACCACCGACAGCTCGGGGCGCTCCGGCGGGGTCGGCCAAGGTGGGGGCGGGGCCACGGCCGTGCCTGCGCTCACGCCGTCGAGGACCTCGGCCAGCTCGTCGGTGCGCCGCTCCCAGTCGAAGTCACGCTCGACCAGGTCGAGCCCGTTGGTGACCAACTGCTTGGCCAGCACCTCGTCGTTGAGCAGCCGGCGGATGGCGTTGGCCATGGCCACCGGGTCCCGCGGGGGCACGACCAGGGCGGTCTCGCCGTCGATGGCGTACTCGCGGCACCCACCGTTGTCGGTGGTCACCAAGGGCACGCCACAGGCCATCGCCTCCAGGCCGGGCTGGCAAAAGCCCTCGAACCAGCTGCCCACCACGAACACCGAGGCAGCGTCGTACTCCCGACCCAGGTCGGGCTGCGACAGGTCCTTGGGTGCGTAGGCCGCGACCGGCAGGTCGAGCATGCGCCCCGCCTCCACGATCGTCTCGTGGCCCTTCCAGGCTCGGCGGCTGTCGCCCACGCTCAGGATCGGGTACTGCTTGGCTCCACCGTAGGGGTGGAAGACCTCCCGGTTGGCCCCGCCCAGCTGGACCACGGGTCGGATCCCGATCTCCGCCTCGATCTGGTCGGCCGTCCAGTTGCTGTTGGCCAGTTGCAGGTCCACCGGCGTGCGGATGCTCTCCCAGCTCCCCGCCTTCTCGTAGGTGCGCGAGTAGTGCAGGGCGTAGAAGATCCGACGCCGGGCGTTCTCGAAGCGGTCGAGCAGGTGCCAGTGGGGCTCGTGGTTGAACACGATGATGTCGAGTGGATCGGCGAAACCCGAGGTGAGCGTCTTGATGGCCGCGTCGCAGCGCATCCACGTGCAGTTCAAGATCTGATCGTCGGGCAGGTAGAAGGTGACCTCGTGACCCCGCGCCCCCAGCCGGTTCGCGAACTCGACCACCCGACGGATCCCGCCGTAGCGGCGGAGGTGTGGTTCGATGAACCCGACGCGCAATCCTGGACGTCCCCCTGGCATAACGGCTTACCCTACCGCTGTAGCGCTGGGCGGGAGCCCGCTGACGACCGCGGCGGGCGTGGACGACGTCACCACCCGTGACCTCAGCTGGGCGGGGTCGCCGAGGACGCCGCCACACGGCGCCGCTCGCACAGGTCGCGGGCGAACTCGTACAGCTCCAGATCCAGCGCGTTGTCCTCCCGGATGCGCGCCACCAACGAATCGGAGATCTCGTCGGGCTGGGTGCGGTTGGCCCACAGCGGTTCTCCCAGGACCCACCCGAAGCGACCCTCGAGCTCGTGGCAGAAGTCCTCGAAGTGCTCCTGGGTGCCGAGCACGTCGATCTCGGTGAGCCGCTGGGTGGCCCGCTCCAGGCGCTCGGGACCGAAGTCGACGTGGGTGAGCGCGCCGCCCATGCCCATCTCCTCCACGCTCAGCGAGAACATCTTGACCATGTGGTTCTGGATCAGCGATCGGAACCGGAAGTCGTCGGTGTAGATCTCCTCATAGGACTTGTCCCGATCCTCGGGGATGGTCTTGCGGTGGTGACGCAGGAAGGACAAGGTCCGGGCCACGGGCTCGCGCACCACCGAGAGGGTGGTGAAATCGGCGTCGAGCAGGTCGACCGTGCACATGGGGAAGTGCCCCATCACGATGCGGATCTCGTCGCGTCGCACGGCCCATCGGGCCAACAGCTGCTCGATCGAGAGCTGGGGGGCGATGGTGACGACGTCGCCGTCGCTGGCGTTCGGGTAGATCTCGGCCTCGGTGAACTGGTACGGGTGATCGAGGGCGATCGACCGGTCGCCGCCCAGACGGGTGAACAGGTCGGTCCCACCGGTCTTGAGCACGTGGACGAAGAACCACCGCTCGGGCTCGCCCCCCGGGGCGCCGGGTCCAGGCTGCAGGTCGCGATCGACACCGTTGCCGGTCATGGATCCTCCCAGATCCCGACGTCTCCGATCCCGACGTCGTGGGCGGACATCTCAGAACAGGATCGGCACATGGTCGCCGGGATAGTGCGACGGCGCGAAGAACCACGACTCCACCGCGTATCGCTCCTCGGTCATGGATGGATCCGATGCGGTGCGGTGCAGGAACCGCTCGTCGAACAGCAGGGCGTCGCCGGCCTCGAACACCGGGCGCACGATGCCGGCGCGGCCCTTGACCCGATCGACGGCTGCTGGCCCGACCGACCAGTCGAACAGCGCGCCGTCCACCCCCGTCTCCAGGATCTCAGGGATGCGACGAGGGACGATGTCGAGCCCCGGTGCGGTGTCGCCGCAGTGGGTCAGGGCCAACCAGACGTTGACGGTGCGGATCTGATCACCCAGGAAGGCGCCGTCCTGGTGCCACTCCCCCCCGGTCTCCACCGGCACGCGACGCAACGTGCCCTTGTTCACCGACAGCGCCGGGCGCTCGCCCAGGTAGCCCGTCAGCAGCTCGCCCACTCGGGCCCGGGACAGGATCTCGGTCAGGCGCCACAGGGCCCGGGGCGAATCCGCCGTCCACAGCCCACCCCCATCACGAACCCAGCCGCGCTCGCCCAGGGTGATCGAGTAGCCGTCGGTGGCCTTGTACGGCGCGTACCACGTGGCCGTCTCCGACAGCGGTGTGCCCGAGTTGCGCGCATCGGCGGCGGCGAAGGAGAGCTCGATGGCCTCGATCAGCTCCTCGGTCTCGGCCGGCGTGATCAGCCCCCGGACGAGCAGGCACCCGTGATCGACGATGCCGGCCCCCACCAGGTCGGCAGTCAGCTCGGACGCGGGGACCTCGACCAGGCCGTCGTGGCCCCCGAACGCGTCGGCGAACGACGGGGGCCACTGGTCGCGGCCGGCGGAGCTGTCCAGGGCCACGAAGGCCTCGTGGCGCAACTCGACCAGCCGCCGTTCCAGGCGCGGCTGGGGATCACGCCGGTTCTGATCCACCAGCCAGTCCAGGGCCTCGACCGCGCCACCCGCGGCGACGCGCTCGTCCACCTGGCGCAGGATGGCTTCCACCCCGCCCGGGCCGGTGCTCGGCTCGATTCGATCGGCGGTCGTGGGGTTCAAAAGTACACAGGCACCTGGTCGTGGGGATAGTGGGAAGGCGCGAAGAACCAGGACTCCACCGCGTAGCGGGCGTTGGTCATCGTGGTCGGATCGGCGGCGGTGCGGTGCAGGAAGCGCTGGTCGAACAACAAGGCGTCGCCCGGCTCGAAGATGGGCCGCACGATGCCGGTGGCCCCGACCACCTCATCGACCGTCCCCGAGCCCACGGACCAGTCGAAGATGGCCCCGTTGGTGCCGGTCTCGAGGATGGTGTCCATCCGGCTGGGCACCACGTCGAGCCCCGGGGCCACATCTCCGCAGTGGGTGAGGGTCAGCCACACGTTCACCGTGCGGATCTCGTCGCCCAGGAAGGCCCCGTCCTGGTGCCAGTCGGTCCCCGTCTCCACCGGCACGCGACGCAACGTGCACTTCTTGACCGAGAGCGCCGGACGCTCGCCGAGGTAGTCGGTGAGCACCTGCGCCACGCCCGAGCCCTCGATCACGGCCATGAGGTTGGCCAGCATGCGGGGCGAATCGACGCCCCACAACCCCCCGGCCTGCCAGATCCAGCCGCGGGCGGCCCCCACGTTGTAGGGAGGGACGGGCTCGAAGCGGCCGAAGTACGGCCCGTTGTGGTCGAGACCCTGCTCCTGGGCCGACGCACAGGCGGCAAAGGCCTCCTCGATGCCGGCCACCAGTTCGGCCGCCTGCTCCGGGTCGGCCAGGCCCCGCACCAGCAGGGCCCCGTGGTGGAGGATCCCGGCGGCCAGGGCCGCGCTCGTGAGCTCGGCCACCGGCACCTCCGGCAAGCCCACCACCCCAGCGAAGATGTCCTCGACCGTCGGCGGCCAGGGCTGGCGGCCGACCGAAGGTGGGAGCTGCAGGAACGCCTCGTGGCGCAGCAGCACCAGCCGCCGCTCGAGGGTGTCGTCGGGCACGGCCCGGACGCGGGCGGCCAACTCCTCGACCGCTTGGACGGCTCGGCCGTCGGCCACCAGCTCATCGATGGCGCGCAGGAGATCCTGGGTGCTCGCCCCGGGGTCGTCCGGGAGCGTGGCGGGGGCGGATCGCATGCTGGACACGGCACCTCCGGGGGCCACAGATCCCCGACAACCTACCCCAGGACTCGGGCCGGGATACCGGCCACGGTGGTGTCCTCGGCCACGTCGTCGACCACCACTGCGTTGGCGCCGATGCTGGCCCCGGCCCCGATGCGCACCGGACCGATGATCTTGGCGCCTGTGCCCACCCGCACGTTGCGTCCGATCTTGGGCCCGTCCACGTTGCCGGCCTTGAGGCCGACGGTGACCCATGGGAAGAACACGGCACCCGACTCCACCTCGGTGATGCCGTCGATCACGACCTGGCCGTGGGGCAGGTAGATGCCGGGCCCCACCACGACGGGATCACCGATGCAGACCTGGCCCACCACCATGGCCAACCGATGTAGGACGTGGGGCAGCACCGGGATGCCCCGCGCCTGGCTGGCGGCCTTGGCCCGGTAGCACATCAGGGCCAGGAAGGCGTCGCTGACCAGGGCCAGGCGCAGCACCTCGACCAGCAGCTCCGGCCTGGATGGCGACGCCACGGCTTCGCCGCGCAGCGACAGCGAGATCCGGGCGTCGGCCCCGACCGCCTGCACGAAGCGCGGGTGGCGGGACCGCACCCCGACCATGAACTCGCGGCTCGCCTGGGACTGTCGCCTGCGTGCCATAGTCCGCCGACTCTAGGCCAGCCACAACGCTCCGCGGACCGGTGCGACGACTGCCGCGATCGTCCTCGGCCCGGGCGGCGAGCAAGGAGGCGGTGGTAACGTTCTCGCCCGATGAGCGCCTCCACCCAGTCCCAGCTCGACGCTGGGTCCGGCGGTCGGGACCACGAGGATCCCGTCGCGATCGTGGCCCTGGCCGACGAGCTCGAGGCCCAGGGACGATTCCTCGACGCCGCCCAGGCGCTGGACCGCCTGCCCCGCGACACACGGGATCCGGCGCTCGACGTGCGCATGGTGCACCTGCGCCACCTGGCCTTCCGCGCCCTGCGAGGCACCGACGTGCCCGACACCGCCTGGCCGCCTCCGGCCGGGTCCGACCCCTTCGACGGTCCCGGGGCCCCGGAGGTCCCGTACGCCGAGGTGACACCGCAGCTCCTGGCCACCGCCCTGCACCACCACGGCTGTCTCATCGTTCGGGGCCTGTTGTCGGACTCGACGGTGATCGAACGGATCCGCGACGGCATCCTCCGTGCCTTCGGGGGCCTCGACGCCTGCCTACCCGGCCTCCCGGTCGTCGACACCAGGCCGTGGTACCACCCGCTCGAGCTCGACGCCGGCTACGACGTCGACCCCCTGGCCACCGCGTTCCTGCGCAGCGCCGGCGGCATGTACGCCGGCACGTCGCCGCGGGCCTTCCTGGACTACATCGACGCGCTGCGCCAGGCCGGCGTCACCGACTTGGTGGGCGACTACCTGGGCGAGGAGCCGGTCCTGTCGCTCAACAAGTGCGTGCTGCGCCAGAACAGTGGCGGGGCGGAGCCCACCTGGCACCAGGACGCCTCCTACCTCGGGGTGGACATCCGCGCCATCGACCTGTGGGTGGCCCTGACCCGCTGCGGCGGCGACACCGAGACCATGGGACTCGAGATCCTGCCGCGCCCCATGGACGATCTGGCCGAGATGGGCGGCTACGACGCCGTCCACCCCAAAGCCGTCTCCCAGGTCGTCGTGGACCGACTGGCCGCCGAGGCCGGCATCCGGGTCGAGCGGCCCTTGTTCGATCCCGGCGACGCCATCTTCTTCAACCAGGTCTTCATCCACCGCTCCGATCCACGGCCGCTGCCCGCCATCCGCTACGCCATCGAGTCCTGGTGGTTCGCGCCGTCGACCTATCCCGACAGCCAGGTGCCCCTGGTGGCGCGCTCGATCACTGGGCGCCACGGCCCGGTCGGCCCGGTCTGCTCGCTCTCTGTGGTCGACGGCGGGCGGTACCGCTAGGCTGACCGCCGCTCCGACCAAGAGACGCATGGGGGTGTCCGTACGCCGTGACCGTGAGCACAGGTATCTGCGACCTGGGTCTGTCAGAGGCCCTGGTGATCGCCCTGTCCCTCCACGGGGCCACCCTCCCCCAGTACGGCGAGGAGCCCGAGGTCGTGCTGGGTCTGCCCGGATTGCTCCTGGTGGAGGAACTGTCGCGCCCGCAACCCGATGCCGACCCGATCGCTCGGATCGCGGCTGCCACCGGCTTCGACACGTCCCTGCTGTCCGTCGTACTCGACGCGCTGGATCACCGACACCTGCTGATCAAGGGTGAGCACCCACTGCGCACCGGGTCGGAGACGCGCCCGGCCCCAGCCGCTGGGCAGGAGTCGGTCGAGATCCACGACGAGGACCAGTTGGTGCTGCCCAGCCCGGTGCTCCTGCGCTGCAGAGACGGCGTCTTCCAGGCTGCCGATCACAATGGGAACGTTCGGGTCGAGCTCGACGCCCGCGAGCTGAACGCGCTCCTGCAGTTCCAGGTGGGATGTCGCGTCGACCAGGCCCACGAAGCCCAGAGCCAAGACGGGCCACTGGCCCTGGGCCGCGAAGACTTCGTCGACGCGGTTCGGCGTGCGCTGGCCGGCGAGCTACTGCTGCCGCTGGCCGCCATGGACCTGGTGGACGACCGCCAGGACCACCAGGCCGAGGCGATGCGCGAGAGCATCCGGCGCAAGGGCGAGGTGACCCAGGCCTTCGACCGCCTCGAACGGGAGGCAGGCGAGATCGGCGCCGACGGTCGCATGCCGGTGATGGGCATCCACTCCAGCTGGGCCAGTGCGCCGGCCAGCCTCGGCATGGTGCTGGCCTACGCCCGGCAGTTCGAGGACGGGGCCCTGAACCAGTCCTACGACTTCCGGCCGCGCCTGGCCTTCGATCCCGAGCGAGTGGCGGCGGTGAGCTCCACCGCCGGCGTGTTCCTGTTCTCCAACTACATCTGGAACTCGGACGAGAACATGCGGCTCTCGGCCCTGGTCAAGCAGAACAACCCAAACAGCCTCACCGTCCACGGCGGGCCGAACACGCCGAAGTTCGCCCCCGACGTCAAGCGCTTCTTCGCGGAGAACCCCCACGTAGACGTGGCGGTGCACGGCGAGGGGGAGGTCACCTTCGTCGAACTGCTGGCCGCCTTGGCCGGCCGCATGGGAGACGGTCCGCCCGATCTGGAGCCTCTGATCGAAGTGCCCGGTCTGACGTTCCGCCGAGGCGACGCGGGGATCACCACCGACAAACGGGACCGGGTGGCCGATCTCGACATGCTGCCGTCGCCCATCCTCGACGGGCTGTTCGATGCGTTCATCCCCGCCGGTCCTCTGGGGGGTGTGGCCATCGAGACGAACCGCGGTTGCCCCTACGGCTGCACCTTCTGCGACTGGGGTTCAGCCACCCTGTCGCGCGTGCGCAAGTTCGATCTCGACCGCATCTTCGCCGAGCTGGAGTGGTGCGCGCGCAGCCAGATCCAGACCATCGGCATCTGCGACGCCAACTTCGGCATCTTCGAACGCGACGTGGCCATCGCCGAGCGCATCGCCGAGCTCAAGGCCACCTACGGCTACCCCATCGTGGTCGGCAACAACTACGCCAAGAACACGGTGAAGCACCTGTCCAAGATCATCGAGATCTTCACCGAGGCCGGCATCGTGGCCGAGGGCAAGATGTCCATGCAGAGCTTCGATCCCGGCACCCTGGAGGCGATCAACCGCAAGAACATCAAGGTGGAGAAGTACGACGAGCTGTCAGGTGAGTTCCGCCGCAACCGCCTGCCGCTGTCGGTCGACCTCATGCTGGGCCTGCCCGGCTCCACCCGGACGACGTTCAGCGACGACCTGCAGGCCTGCGTCGACCGTGACGTTCGGGTGATCATCCACCCCACCATGCTGTTGCCCAACAGCCCGATGAACGACCCCGAGTACCGGCGGGAGCACGGCATCGTGGCCCAACCGGGCGAGGTGGTGGAGGAGGCCGCCAGCTTCACCCACGAGGAGTGGCAGCAGATGCACCGGTTGGGCGCAGGGGTGTGGCTGTTCGAGAACTTCGGCATGCTGCGCCAGGTGGCCACCTATGTCCGGGCCGAGACGGGTCTACGCGAGATCGACTTCTACGACCGGATCATCAGCGACGCCGAGGCCGACCCCGAACGCTGGCCGATGGTCCTGGTGGCCATCAACGTGCTGCCCCACGCCATGGTGCCCCCGGTCAGTTGGAGCTTCTTCCTCGAGAACGTGCGACGCCACGCCGTGGAAGTCGAGGGCATCGCTGACGACAGCGCCTTCCAGGCGGTGGTCGAGGTGCAACACGCCCTGCTGCCGGCGCGCGGGCGCTCGTTCCCCATCCAGATCCCTCTGGCTCATGACTACGTGGCCTGGCGCAACCAGGTGCTCGAGGCCCGCGAGCACGGCCACCGCGACGACTGGCACCGGGTGGTGCCCCCGCTGCGGGAGTTCGGACCCGGGACCTTGCCGGTGGACGATCCCCACAAGGTGTGCAGCACCGCCCTGGACGGCTCGCTCACCGCCCTCGCCCACGAGAGCTCCTGGGACTTCGACTCGCCGGTGTCGCGGCCCCGGCAGCGCATGGGTGCCATCTCGACCGACGAGTCCCACCAACCCGCCGGCGTGCCTGTGCAAGTCGGGGGATCGAACGGGGATCCAACAGCTTGACCGTCACCAGCACCGCCGCCCGGTCCTCGAGGCTGCAGCCCTCCCGCGCCTTGGTGCTGGCCATCCGCCCCACCGGGGTGTCGATCCCGGCGTCGCGGGACCTGCCCGACATCGTGCTGGACGTGGCCGGGCTCCAAGCCATCCACCGCCTGGCCGCCGGTGAGCCGCCCGCCCCGGGGGAGGCGTGGCAGACCCTGGCCGGCGAGCTGGTCGCTCGCGGCCTGCTGGTGGAGAGCGACGCTGACGACGACGACGCCGGCATCCTCGCTACCACCCCGAGCGAAACCGCAACGCTTTCGGGGTCGACACCCGAGCTGGTGCTGCCCACCCCGACCCTGGTTTCTTGCGGGCGCGGCGGGTTCGAGTTCGTCGATCACAGCGGGGAGGTCCGAGCCCGGCTGGACGGGGTCGAGCTGGCCGCGGTGAGCGAGTTCCGCTCCCCCCAGTCGCCCGGTCGCGCCTACGAGGCCCACGTCGAACAGGCCGGGATCGACGCCCTCGACCGCCACCGGTTCGCCGAGCTGGTCGGCCGCCTGGCCACCAGCGGCGTGCTGCTGCCATTCGATCCCGACAACCCCGACAACGCCCGCCGGACGCGCCAGGCCGAGGCCTCGCGCGACGGCTGGGCCCGGATGGCCCGGGTGCTCGAGGCGCACGACCAGATGGAGCAGGCCTATGACGAGGTGGGGCCCGCCGGGCGGGTGCCCGTCTGGGGCATCCACTCGAGTTGGTCCAGCCTCCCGGCCTCGCTCGGGATGGTCATCGCCGCGGCCAAGGGCCACGAGGGGGGCGCACTGGAGCAGCACTACGCCTTTCGTCCCCGGTTGTGCTGGGACAAGAGCCGGGTGCGCACCGCAGCGCAGGGCACACCTGGGATCTTCCTGTTCTCCAACTACGTCTGGTCGAGCGGACCCAACCTGGCCGACTCCGCCCTGATCAAAGAGCTCGACCCCCGCCACGTCACCATCCACGGGGGCCCCGACACGCCCAAGTACGAACGCGACGTCGAGCGGTACTTCGCCGAGCACCCCCACGTCGACATCGCGGTCCACGGTGAGGGGGAACACACCTTCGCGGCGGCGCTGGAGGCGCTGCGGGGCTCAGTGGGGGACGGTCCGCCCGACCTGTCACCGTTGGCCGAGGTCGAGGGGCTGTCGTTCCGCCTGGGCGACGGGGTGGTGACCACCGCCCCACGTGAACGGGTGGCCGATCTCGATTCGCTGCCGTCGCCCATGCTGACCGGTCTCTACGACGGGTTCATCCCGGCTGGCAAAGGCCCAGGCGGGTTCAACTTGGAGACGAACCGCGGCTGCCCCTACGGCTGCACGTTCTGCGACTGGGGCTCGGCCACCCTGTCTCGGGTGCGCAAGTTCGACCTGGACCGGGTGTTCGCCGAGATCGAGTGGTGCGCGGTCAACGGGTTCAAGATCGCCATCGCCGACGCCAACTTCGGCATCTTCGAGCGCGACGTCGACATCGCCGAGAAGATCGCCGAGCTCAAGGCCACCTACGGCTACCCGCGCTTCGTGGGCAACAACTACGCCAAGAACACGGTCAAGCACCTGTCGCGCATCATCGAGATCTTCACCGACGCCGGCATCGTGGCTGAGGGAAAGATGTCCATGCAGAGCTTCGACGCCGAGACGCTGCTCACCATCAAGCGCAAGAACATCAAGGTGGAGCAGTACCACAACCTGTCGGTCGAGTTCCGACGCAACGAGCTCCCCATGTCGGTCGACCTGATGATGGGGCTGCCCGGCTCCACGCCCGAGTCGTTCCGCAACGACCTGCAGTCGTGCATCGACCGCGACCTGCGGGCCATCGTCCACTCGACGGTGCTACTGCCCAACAGCCCCATGAACGACCCCGCGTACCGCGAGGAGAACCGGATCACCGCCACCCCGGGAGACGAGGTCCGCGAGACGGCGAGCTTCAGCCGGGAGCAGTGGTCCCAGATGGATCGACTGCGGTCAGGGTTCTGGATCTTCGAGAACTTCAACGTGCTGCGCCAGGTGGCCAGCTACGTCCGCAGCGAGACCGGCCGGCGCGAGGTCGACTTCTACGACCGGTTGGTCGAGGACGCGACTTCCGATCCCGAGCGCTGGCCGGTGATGTCGATCACCCAGCGCGTGCTGCCCGGGCTGATGGTCCCGCCCGTCAGCTGGCGGCGCTTCATCGACGAGGTCGGGGACTACCTCACCCAGGTGGTCGGCCTGGCCGACGACAGCGCGCTGGCCACCGTGCTGGCCGTCCAGCACGCACTGCTGCCGGCCCGCGATCGGAGGTTCCCGGTCTCGGTTCCGCTCGACCACGACTACGCGGCCTGGCACGCGGCCATCACCGCCCAGCGCAGCGAAGGCAACTATGACGCCTGGCCCGAGGCGGTGGGCCCCCTGCGCGCCTACGGCCCGGCCGTGTTCACGGTCGACGATCCCCTCGACAGCTGCCAGCGCAGCCTCGGCCCGCCCTTCACCTTCTTGAGCGAGGACAGCGCCTGGGACCTAGGGTCTGCCGTGTCGCGCCCCCGCCAGGCCCTAGTGGACAGCGATCAGGAGATGGCCTCGTGAGCTCCCAAGCCGTCGCGCCCGCCGCGCCCCGCCGACCCGCCCGAAACCTGACCATCCTCGTCCGCGTGAGTGGCATCAGCGTGCCGGCCGGCCGATGGGGAGGCGAGGTGCCACTCGACCTGGAGGCGCTGGCCGCCATCGAAGCCCTCGCCGCCGGCGAGGGCCCCACCAGCGGCTCCGACGCACCGATCATGCGCATCCTGGCCGAGCGCGACCTGGTCACGGATCGCCCGTGGCCCGAGCCGCGGCCCACCCCCGCACCGGCGGTTCCGGTCACCGCCGACGCGGTCGACTTGGAAGAGGACGACACCCTGGTGCTGCCGTCCCCGGTCATGCTGGGCTGTGGCCGCCAGGGCTTCGAGCACGTGGACCACGACGGGCGGGTGACGGTCCGGCTGTCGGCCCGCGAACTGTTCGCGGTGGCCACGTTCCGAGGGCCCCAGACCGTGGCCCTCGGGTACGCCCGACACGTCGAGGAGCTGGGTGAGGAGGCGCTGGATCAGGCCGAGTTCCGCGCCCTGGCCAGCCGGGCGCGGGCCGGGGGCCTCCTCGTCCAGTTCGATCCGGAGGACACCGAGCACGCTCGCCACACCCGCGCCGCCGAGCAGATGCGCGAGAGCTTGCGGCGCGTGGCGGCCGTACACGCCGAGTTCGACCGGCTGGAAGCCGAGCACGACCGCGACGCCCCGGAGGGGCGACCGCGGGTGATCGCCTACCACACCAACTGGGCCAGCCCACCCGCAGCCCTGGGCCTGGTGCTGGCCGCGGCCCTGGCCCACGACGGCGGTCGGCTGGCTGAGCGCTGGGACGTGCGACCCCGCCTGCTGTGGGACGAGCACCGCTTCCGCGACGTCGCCGCCGCCGGAGATCCGGCGCTGTTCCTGTTCTCGAACTACGTCTGGTCGTCCGAGGACAACCTGGCCTCTTCCGAGGCGGTGAAGGACGCCGACCCTCGCCATCTGACCATCCACGGCGGGCCGAACACCCCCAAGTACCCCGACGACGTGCAGCGGTGGTTCGCCAGCCACCCCCACGTGGACGTGGCGGTGCACGGCGAGGGCGAGGTCACCTTCTGCGAGCTTCTGGACGCGCTCGCCACCTGCGACGACGGCTCGTTCGACCTGTCGGGGCTGGCCGCAGTGCCGGGCCTCTCCTTCCGCGATGGCGACCGGGTGGTGCAGACCGAGCCCCGCGACCGCATCGCCGACCTGAACACCCTGCCTTCGCCCGCGCTGACCGGGCTCTTCGACGGGTTCATCCCGGCGGGTGGTGGGCACAGCGGGCTCATCATCGAGACGAACCGCGGGCTGCCCGTACGGCTGCACCTTCTGCGACTGGGGGTCGGCCACCCTTTCGCGCGTCCGCCAGTTCGACCTGGATCGGGTCCGGGACGAGATCCAGTGGTGCGCCGAGCACCAGCTGGGCATCGGAATCGCCGACGCCAACTTCGGCATCTTCGAGCGGGACGTGCAGATCGCCCAGCA
Organism: uncultured Microthrixaceae bacterium; assembly: GCA_963740985.1. Lineage (GTDB taxonomy): Bacteria > Actinomycetota > Acidimicrobiia > Acidimicrobiales > Acidimicrobilacustridaceae > UBA4742. The sequence goes on along the minus strand of CAVUGJ010000002.1, from coordinate 3,099,327 downwards.
CATCGTCGCACTGAAGGCGATCCACGGGTATCCCAAGATCGTCGGCAACAACTACGCCAAGAACACCGTGAAGCACCTGGCCCAGATCATCGACATGTTCACCGAGGCGGGCATCGTGGCCGAGGGCAAGATGTCCATGCAGAGCTTCGACACGGACACGCTGCTGACCATCCGCCGCAAGAACATCAAGGTGGAGCGCTACCAGGATCTGGCCGTGGAGTTCCGTCGCAACCACCTCCCCCTGGCCGTCGAGCTCATGCTGGGCCTTCCGGGGTCGACCCCGACCTCGTTCAGCGACGACCTGCAGTCCTGTGTCGACCGCGACGTGCGGACCGCCGCGTACCCAACGGTCCTGCTCCCGAACAGTCCGATGAACGACCCCGAGTACCGGCGCGAGCACGGCATCGTGGCCCAGCCCGGCGAAGAGCTGCACGAGACAACGAGCTACAGCCGCGACGAGTTCGCCCAGATGCTGCGCCTGCGGAACGCCTTCTACGTGTTCGAGAACTTCGGCACCCTGCGGCAGGTGGCGACCTACGTGCGCGCCGAACTGGGCCTGCGCGAGGTCGACTTCTACGCCCGCCTGTTGGACGACGTGGCCGCGCCAGCCGGAACGCTGGCCCGCGATCACCCTGGCGGCTGAGGTGGTGCCCGACCTGATGGTGCCGCCCGTCAGCTGGGCCAGCTTCTTGGCCGATATCCGGTTGTATGTCACCGACGTGCTGGGCGTGGCCGACGACGACGCCCTCGACACGGTGCTGCGCGTCCAGCTGGCGCTGATCCCGGCCCGCGGTCGCCAGTTCCCCGTCGAGATCCCGCTGGCCAACGACTACGTGACCTGGCACGGGGCCGTGACCGCGCTGCGCGACGACGGGCACTACCGCGACTGGCACGAGCTGATCGTCCCGCTGCGCGACCTCGGCCCGGGCTCCCTGTCCGTGGACGACCCGCTCAACAGCTGCGGGGAGATGCTGGGCTACGTCTGCGGCTCGCTCCACTACTACGACAACGCCTGGGACATGGTCTCGCCCGTCTCGCGCCCCCGCCAGGGTGCCCCGAGCGCCAACCCGCGCCCCGACATGGCCCTCAGCGCTCCATCGTGACCTCCACCGACGCCGCCTTCCGGCTCCGGGCCGCGAGCTCCTTGGCCATCGCGCTCAAGGCCCAGGGCGTGTTCCTGCCCCGCTACGGGGACGAGCCCGAGGTCCCACTGGCACTGGCGCAGCTGCGCGCCCTGGTGGACCTGAGCGCGGGCCGCCCCATCGACGATCGGGGCGCGCTGGTCGAGACCCTGCGCCAGCGGGGCCTGTTGCACGAGGACGACGCCGTGATGGACCTCGATCGCCTCGATTCGGAGGAGACGGCGGCCGGGGTGGCGCCGGGGCCGCAGCCGGCACCGCTCGAGGGTGAGCACGTCCTGGTACCCCCCTTCCTGCTGGCTCCGACTCCCGAGGGGTTCGCCCACCTCGACCACGAGGGCACCACCCGGGTCCGGCTCGGGGCCGAGGAGGTCATGGCCGCCCAGACCATGAGCGTGCCCGGAACGGTGGCCCAGGCCGACGCCAAGCAGCGCCAGCTCCTGGGACCCGACGCCTTGAGCCCGAGCGACTTCGCCGACCTGGCCGGCCGCTTGGCCGCCGCCGGACTGCTGGTCCCCTTCGATCCCGACAATCCGGTCCATGCCCGCGAGACGCGCCAGGCCGAGGCCATGCAGGACAGCATGCGCCGGATGGCGGCGGTCAACGACGCGTTCGACCGGATCGAGGCCGAGCACGACGCCGCTTCGGCGGCTTCGGACCGGGTGAAGATCGTCGGGGTCCACCACAGCTGGTCGGGGCTCCCGGCTTCGCTGGCCATGATCATCGCCGCGGCCAAAGACCACGATCACGGATCGCTCGAGCAGTCGTTCGACTTCCGACCTCGTCTGTACTGGGACCCACCCCGGCTCGAGTCCATGGCGGCAGGAACCCCCGGCCTGTTCCTGTTCTCGAACTACATCTGGTCCTCCGAGCTCAACCTCGGCCAGTCGAGCATGCTCAAGGACCGCAACCCCCACCACGTGACGGTCCACGGTGGTCCCAACACCCCCAAGTACCTGGTTGACGTCGAGCGCTTCTTCGCCGCCAACCCTCATGTGGACGTCGCCGTGCACGGCGAGGGCGAGGCCACCTTCGTCGACATGCTCCTGGCCCTGCGGGGCGCGATGGGTGACGGCCCGGCGGATCTGTCCGTGCTGGGCGATGTCCCGGGTCTGTCGTTCCGCCTCGGCGATCGGGTGGTGCAGACCGCCAACCGCGATCGGATCGCCGACATCGACTCGGTGCCTTCACCCATCCTGACCGGCCTCTACGACGGCTTCACCCCGGCCGGTCCGGTGGGCGCGGTGATCATGGAGACGAACCGGGGTTGCCCCTACGGCTGCACCTTCTGCGACTGGGGCTCGGCCACCCTGTCTCGAGTGCGCAAGTTCGACCTCGACCGCATCTTCGCCGAGCTCGAGTGGTGCGCGGTCAACCAGTTCGAGACGTTGGGCATCGCCGACGCCAACTTCGGCATCTTCGAGCGCGACGTCGAGATCGCCCAGCGCATCGCCGACCTGAAGGCCACCTACGGGTACCCGAAGTTCATCGGCAACAACTACGCCAAGAACACCGTCAAGCACCTGTCGAGCATCATCGAGATCTTCACCGAGGCCGGCATCGTGGCCGAAGGCAAGATGTCCATGCAGACCTTCGACGAAGGCACCCTCACCACCATCCGCCGCAAGAACATCAAGGTGGAGAAGTACCACGAGCTGTCCGGCGAGTTCCGCCGCAACGACCTGCCCATGATGGTCGACATCATGATGGGCCTGCCCGGCTCGACCCCCGAGACCTTCCGCAACGACCTCCAGGAGTGCCTGAGCCGCACGGTTCGGGTCGCCATCCACTCGACCATGCTGCTGACCAACAGCCCCATGAACGAACCGGAGTACCGCCAGGAGAACGGCATCATCGCGCTGCCAGGCGAGGAGGTGAAGGAGACCAACACGTTCACCCGGGATGACTGGGAACAGATGAACCGGCTGACCTTCGCCTACTACGTCTTCGAGAACTTCGGCGTGCTGCGCCAGGTGGCCACCTTCGTCCACGCCCAGACCGGAGAGCGCGAGATCGACTTCTACGAGGGCTTCGTGAACGACGTCCACGCCGATCCGGGTCGCTGGCCGCTCTCCCTGCTCACCCTCCAGGTGCTGCCCGAGCTCATGGTCCCCCCCGTGAGCTGGAAGCTCTTCCTCGACGAGGTGCGCAGACTACCTGCTCGAGGTGGTGGGCCTGGTCGACGACTCCGCCCTGGACACCGTCATGGCCGTCCAGCACGCCTTGCTGCCCGCCCGCGGGCGCTCGTTCCCGGTCACGCTCCAGCTCGATCACGACTATGCCGCCTGGTTCGCGGCGGTGGCCGACCTCCGGGACCAGGGCCGCCACCACGATTGGCACCTGGCCGCCCCGCGCCTGGCCGACCTGGGCCCGGCCACCTTCACCGTGGGCGATCCGTTCGAGGTCTGCACCACCGCGCTCGGCGGCTCGCTGCGATCGCTGATGGTGGAGAACGCCTGGGACCTCGACTCGCCCGTGTCGCGGCCCCGCCAGCGCCTGGCCGACTAGCGGCGGTTGGACGGCCCGACGATCAGTCGGGCCGGATCTCGCGATAGTTCATGGTGAACAACCGCCGACGCTCGGCGCCGCCGAAGGTGGCGTGCATGGTGCGGAAGTTCCCCACGATCAGGTCGCCCGGCTCGTTGTCGATCGCGAACGAGGGGATCTCATCGGGCGGGACACCGAAGCGGTCCTCGATCTCGGTCCACGGATGCAACCCGGTGCGCAGACCACGCGCGAACGGACTGTCCTGGTAGTTGGTACCCGGGATCACCCGCAGCCCCCCGCTCTCGCCCTGGAGCCGATCGAGGTAGAAGAACAGCTTGATGTGGAACTGGTCGAGCGGCGAGTCGTAGATGTCGCAGTGCCAGGAGGTGTCGCACCACAGCAGGTTGCCGTCGGTCTGGCGGTACTCGTACTCCTCGCCGATCAACGAGGTCACGACACCCAGCACCCGCGGATCGGTCTCCAGCTGCTTGAGGCGGGGATCGAACTCGAGGAAGTACGGCAGAGCCAGCCGGCGGCGACGGAAGTGCATGTCGTCGAACATCTCGTGGGTCTGATCCTGCTGGTCCTCGAACACGGCCTCGAAGGCCTCGGTCAACTCGCCGATGTCGTCCGCGAACAGGCCGGGCAACCGCAGGAAACCGAAGGTCTCGAAATAGCGCACCTGCTGAGGGCTCAGCACGTGCGGTCCGAGGCGGCGAGCTCGCGTCGCCGGATCGGTCACCCAATCGACTATATCTGCGCCCGGCGGCGCGAGGTTCCGTTGCCGCCGCACCGCGAGAGCGGGTAGGTTGGGCGGACCACAGCGCCGACGGCGCAAGGTCACCACCAGGGGAACACGGTCATGGCCGTCTACACGATCGACATCGAGCTGACCAACCGTTGCAACGCCGACTGCTACTTCTGTCCCCGCGACGCCACGCCCGCACCAGGGCCTGATGACCGAAGAGGTGTTCGACCAGGCACTGCTCCGCGCCGCCGACATCCGCCAGTACAACTGGGATCGCGACCCCAACGTCGAGACCCGCATCAGCTTCTGCGGTCTGGGCGAGCCCCTGCTGCACAAGCGGGCCCCTGAGTACGTGGGCCGGGCCGTCGAGGCCGGGATTCATCACCGCCATGTCCAGCAACGCATCGCTGCTCGACGAGCGCCGGGGTACAGCCCTGGTCGAGGCTGGGCTCTCGACCGTCTACATCAACGTGGGCGAGCGCGACGAGGGCTACGTCGACATCTACAAGCTGCCCTTCGAGAAGACCCGCGACAACATGATCCGCTTCGCCGAGATGGCCGGCGATCGCTGCAACGTGGTGGTGGTGCTGGTCGACCACCGACGCGACCTGGCTCACATCGAGGACATGGAGCAGTACTGGCGCAGCTACGGCTTCGACAACTTCGCCAAGTTCGACATCATGAACCGGGGCGGGGCCCTGTTCGTCGACCACCATGCAGTACGAGGAGCGCCCCGAACTGGCCACCGCCCAGGCGATGATCGCCGCCCGAAACGGCGAGGCCCTGTGCGCGGTGCCGTTCCTGTCGACCTTCGTGGGCTACGACGGCAACATCTACCTGTGCTGCTCGGACTGGAAGAAGGAGGCGGTGGTCTCCACCGTCTTCGACGACCCGGGCCAGTACATCGGCCCGAAGCTCGGCTACGTCGCCGGGCGCGAACCGGTGTGCAAGACCTGCAACCTCGATCCGCTCAATGCTTTGGTCGACGAGTTGAAGGCCACCAACCTGGGTCTGCCCGACGCCAAGGACCCGAGCCAAGCTGGCCGACGACTTCGCCTCCTACGGGCCCCAGCTGCGGGCGGCCATCGGCGACGGCTACGCCGGCGCCTCCTCCACCCCGTCGGGCCGCCGCCTCATCCCCGTCCGCCCGGCCTGATCGTCGGCCGGCCCGAGGCCGGCCCCCGCCGTCGGGTCAGGCTCACTCGTCGTCCGCAGCCTCCAGCAGACCCGCGTCGCCGGTGACCTCGGCCAGGCGCTCGATGCGGCGCTGGTAGCGCGACTCCCACCGCTTGTCGACGGTGAGGATGGTGACCCAGTCCTCGGGTGTGAACCCCAACTCGTCCGCGCCCTGACCCGACCCGCCCTCGACCGGGAGCTCCTCGAAGGGCACGACCTGGTAGTCGAGGCCCTTCCAGTAGTACTGGTACTGGTCGGACTTCCAGCTCCGGTACACGTCCTCCCAGGAGATGCGCTGGAAGTGCGGGTGCAGGCAGACGTCGGTCAGGGCCTCGCCCTCGAGCTGGAAGCGGAAGTCGACCGAGAGGCGCAGGTCGAACTCGGTGATGTTGTGGAGCGCGGCGTGCACCGCCATCGACGGGAACACCACCACGTCGCCGCACCGAAAGTCGGCGGTCACCCAGCGGAGCGCCTCGAGCATCTCCTGGGGCACCTTGGCCTGGCGCCGACCCGGGCCCATGTGGCCGGTCAGGGGCAGCAGGCCGTAGCGGTGCGAGCCGCGCAGGATGGCCAGGCCGCCGAGATCCATGGGCACGTCCCCCACCGGGATCCAGGTGGCCGTCAGGCCTTCGGTGCCCTGGTTGTTGGGGTAGTCCTGGTGGGGCGGGGTGGTGGCCTCGTAGTGCTCGGGGAAGCCGAGCCGGCAGATCTTCAGCGGGTGAGGGAAGGCGGACTCGCCCAGCACCTGCTGCATGACCGCGGTCAGGTCGGGGTCATGGGCCAGGGTGTGGAACTCCTCGAGACGCTGGATGGCGTCGTAGGTGGGTGCGTACTCGGCCATCCCCTCGTGCACCGGTCGGCAGATGGCGCTACCGGCCTGCAACGACAGGAAGCCCTTGATCCACCCCTGGTGGGCCAGCACCTCCAGGATGGCCTGGCGCAGGCCCAGGATCTTGTGCGGATCGAGCACCTGGGGCAGGTACAGGTAGCTGTCCTCGTCCAGACGGGCCCGCAACGCCGCGGGATCGCCCAGCAGGTCACTCGAGGACCGCATCTTGAGGAAGAGCCATTCGTGGTTCATGCCGTTCTCCAGCAGTGGTGGACCCAGCGGAGGCCCGTTCATCCTATGTCCGGCCCGTCGAGCCGGACTCGGCCGACGGCACGCCGCCACCCTGATACCGTCCGGGGTTCCAAGGGGTCCGGATGGAGAGGTAGCCAGGGGAAATGTTTCCGTTCTGGGAGCTTGCCGTCGCGCCGCTGCTCGAGGCTTGCGAATGCCGTCGGGTGGTCGAGATCGGCGCGTTGCGCGGTGAGAACACGGTGCAGATGCTCGACCGTCTCGGGCCGGGCACGGAGCTGCACGTCATCGACCCGGCTCCCGACTTCGATCCCGCCGAACACGAGGCCCGCTTCGGGGGCCGCTACGTCTTCCACGGCGATCTCAGCCTCAACGTCCTGCCCCACCTGCCCCCGATGGACGCCGCGCTGATCGACGGGGACCACAACTGGTACACCGTCTACCACGAGCTCGGGGCCCTCACGAAGGTGGCCAGGGACGCCGGGGCACCGCTGCCGTTGATGATCCTGCACGACGTGCTGTGGCCGTACGGTCGTCGCGATCTCTACTACGGGCCCGACACGATCCCCGAGGAGTTCCGCCAGCCTCACGACCAGCGGGGCATGTCGCCGGACAAGAAGCGGCTCCTCAACGCCGGGGGCATGAACGCCCAGCTCCACAACGCCGTCGAGGAGGGCGGACCCCGCAACGGGGTCATGACCGGCCTCGAGGACTGGATGGCCGAACACGACAAGCCCCTGCGCCGCGTGGTGCTGCCCATCTACTTCGGGCTGGCCATCGTGGTCGAGGAGGAGCGGCTGGCCCGCCAGCCCCAGCTGGCCGCGGTGCTGGACCATCTCGAGAGCGCGGCGGGGCGCGGGCAGCTGCTGGAGCTGTCCGAGGACATCCGCCTGCGGGCCGCGGTGTTCCAGCAGAGCGTGTTCGCCATGCGCGAACGCCAGGTCGACGCCGGCGCCCACCGCTACCTCAACCTGCTCAAGGGCGCTCTGCTCGACGAGCACTACATCGAGAACGAGCTGCGCATCCAACAGCTGGTGCGCCATCTCGAGGAGGGCTCGCGCCCGTCGCCCATCCAGATGGCCGACCCGCTGCGGCTGCTTCGGCGCGACGCCGAGGTGCTCACCGCCCTGCGGCACGCCGGTCGCCTGCGCGACGAATCCGACCAGCTCGTGTCCTACTTCCCGTGGACCACCATGGGCCGAGTTCGCATCGATCACCTCGAGCAGGCGCTCGACCTGGTTCGGACCGGAAACGTCCCCGGCGACCTGGTCGAGTGCGGCACCGGCCGGGGTGGTGGTGCCATCTTCCTGCGGGGCTACCTCGAGGCCTACTTCCTGGCCCGCCCGACCGTCTGGGTGGTCGACGCCTTCCGCGGCTCGCCCCGGTCCGACACCGGCGCACCACTCAACGACGACCGGGAGCTCCCGGTGCCCGGCGGCGGGGCCGGCTTCCCGTTGCTGCAAGCCGATCTCAACATGGTCCGCGACGGCTTCGCCCGGTTCGATCTGCTCGACGACCGGGTGCGCTTCGTCGAGGGGGACCTCGACCAGACGCTTCCCTCCGCCCCCATCGACCAGATCGCCCTGCTGCGCATCGGCGACGACCTGGGCCAGGCGGTGGGCGACGTGTTGGACCGGCTCTACGACAAGTTGGCGATCGGTGGCGTGGTGGTGATCGACGACTACGTGGACGATGCCTGCCGCCAGGCCGTCGACGACTTCCGGGCCCGCCGACGCATCCCCGAGCCGCTCGAGCACGTCGACTGGGCGGGCGCCTGGTGGCGCAAGCTGGCCGAACCGGGCGTTCCCGCCGGCGCCGAAACGGGGGATTCGGCCACGGACGCGACCGACGCGCCCATTCGCTCGTCACGTGCCGTCGGGGCGCCGCTGCTGGAGCCCGTGCCGGTGGGTCAGCTCGACCTGTCGGTGGTGGTCGTCTTCTACAACATGCGCCGCGAGGCCCAGCGCACGCTGCACTCGCTCAGCCGCTCGTACCAGGAGGGCATCGAAGGCCTCGACTACGAGGTCATCGTGGTCGAGAACGGCTCGGATCCGGACCAGCGGGTGGACGAGGAGCTCGTGCGCAGCTTCGGCCCCCAGTTCCGCTTCATCGACATGGGTCCCGACGCGCCGCCCTCGCCGGTGTTCGCGCTCAACCGCGGGTCTGGCCGAGACCTCGGGCAAGGTCGTGGCCATCATGATCGACGGCGCCCACGTGCTGACGCCGGGCGTGCTGCGCTGGGGCCTGGCCGGCATCGACCTCTACGAGCCCGCGGTGGTCACCACCCAGCAGTGGTACCTGGGTCCGGGCCAGCAACCCGACATGATCGCCGACGGCTACGACCAGGACTACGAGGACGAGCTGCTACGCCAGATCTACTGGCCCAGCAACGGCTACCGCCTGTTCGAGATCGGCCACTTCATCGGCGGGCGCGACTGGTTCGACGGCGTGTGGGAGAGCAACTGCCTGTTCGTGCCCCGCAAGCTGCTCGAGCAGGTGGGCACCTTCGACGAGAGCTTCGTGGTGCCCGGCGGTGGCTTCGCCAACCTGGAGCTCTACGAACGCCTCGGCGCCACCCCGGGCGTGACCGAGGTGTCCATCCTGGGCGAGGGTTCGTTCCACCAGCTGCACGGCGGGACCACCACCAACGTGGAGGACGCCCAGGAGCGACGCGACCGGATCAGCTCCTACTTCCGCCAGTTCGCGGACATGCGCGGGCGGGGGTTCCGCGGGCCCAACAAGAAGATCCACTACGTGGGGACCATGTTCTCCGAGGCGTGCCGTACCCGTTCGCGTCGCACCACGGCCGTGCAGTTCTTCAAGAAATGGGATCCCGACGATCCCGATGGCCCGCCCAAGACCGCCGAGCCCATCGCCGAGGATCTCAAGCTGGCCTACACCGAGGCCTACTGGCGCAACCTCGGCTGGCGCAAGACCGACTGGCTGGGCCTGCGACTCAACCGAGTCTCCGGGCGACCTGTTGATGTACCAGCAGATCGCCAGCGAGATCCGCCCCGATTGGATCATCGAGCCAGCGGACCGGCAACGGCGGCCAGGCGCTGTTCCTGGCCAGCGTGTGCGAGCTGCTCGGCCACGGCCAGGTCCTCTCGATCGATGATCGGGACCAGCCGGATCTGCCCGAGCACCCGCGCCTGCGCTACCTGGTCATGCCCACCCACGGCGACGAGACGAAGCAAGCGGTGGACGAGATCGTGGGGGACGGCCACGCCTTGGTGGTGCTCGGCACCAGCGGCTCCGCCAACCGGATGATCCGCGAGTTCGACACCTACTACCACCACGTGGCGGTCGGCTCCTACGTGATCATGGAGAACACCATCGTGGGTGGGCACCCGGTCTGGCCCAGCTTCGGGCCCGGCCCGTCCGAGGCGGTCAAGGACATCATCGCCAACCACCACGACTGGGTGTCCGACCCCCTGCGCGAGCGCTACGGACTGAGCTTCAACCCCGACGGCTACCTCAAGCGCGTGCGCTGATCCGTCAACGGGAGCGTCGGCGGTATTGCTCGGCCAGCTCGACCGAGCGGGCCAGCTCGGGCTGGGCGGCCACCGGCACCCGGCCCACGAACAGGGGCTCGTTGGTGGGGGCGGCGTAGCGCCCACCCTTGAGTTCGACGTACTCCGCGCTCAGCTCCTCGAAGTCGTCGGCACCCGAGGTGGAGGCGCCGCCGTGGAACTGGTGGAAGGTGCCTTCGCCCAGGAGGGTGACCAGCTGGACGTCGGGCAACTCGCAGGCCCGCCGGTACAGGTCGTGGTTGACCAGGCCACCGCCGGGACGGACGAACCGCTCGTCCAGGCCGCCGAGCTCAGCCCAGAGGGCCGCGGGCAGGAACAGGGCGCTGCTCTCGGCCAGCGGGGAGAACCAGCCCCAGGCCGAGGAGCCGCCCAGCGTGGACACCTCGAAGAGCCGATAGCCGTCGGCCATCCAGTCGATCCCGGCCAGGAGCGAGTCCTCGGCCGCCTGGTCGTAGCCCGCAGTCCTGGCCTCCATGTGCCGAGCCGGACCGAGGTGCCATCCGAGGCTGGCCACGACCGGCCGGGGCGCCACCGCCGCCGCCCGCCGCGCCGTGGCCAACAACCCGGGCGAGGCCATGCGGGCGCCATCCACGATCAGCCCCACCAGGTCGGCGGCGGCGGCCTGGATCCCCAGGTTGGCGGCCCGGGCGGGAGATGCAGGCGCGTCGTCGATGCGGATCAGGCGGACGTGTCCCTCGAGACCGGCGGGCGGCTGGACCACCGTCGGCGGAGACGATCCGTTGTCGACCACGATCACCTCGTACTCGTCGGCCGAGATCCCCCGCTGGTAGCCCGGAGCGAGCGTGGCCAGGGTCCGGGGCAGCTCGCGGGCCATGTCGTAGGACACCACCACCACGCTGAGGCGGGGCCTCTCCATCGTCACTGGTGACAGATGGTGAGAGGGGTCTGGAAGAACGAAGCGACCGGCGGCTGGGGCACGACCCTCATCTTGAGGTCGGCGATCCCCACCGTGAAGTGGTTGCCATAGGCGGGGTCGAGCAACCTGGCGGGGGTCGTGGCCTTCCCCGCCCCGCCGACCAACTCGATGGAGAACTTGGGCACGAAGCCGATGGGGGTACCCGCCGGCTGGTCCACCCAGAAGACGGATCCCTTCGGGAGCGTCAACGCCAGTGGCTTGGACACGGACTGGCAGTGGCCACCGTCAGGTCGCGCCACCTTCGACTGGGCCACTCCGAGCTCCAACGGCACCTGGTCGCGCACCGACGGCGGGATCTGCGTCGAAGGCAACCACCCGTGGCGCGCCGCGTTGGCGATCCACCCCACCGTGAGGAAGGGGTAGGAGGCGGGCTCGGGGACGGTGCGCTGATCGACCTGCTGCGCCAGCGGGGACTGCCCGATGGACACGAGGTACTGCTGAGCCGCGGCGCCATAGGTCGAGGCGGGGAACATGTGGTTGAAGGCATCGATGTTGGCGGGCACACCGATGGCGAACAGCAGCACGACGACCGGGATCATCGGCCGCCAGCGTCGGATGACGGCATCGGCCGCCACCCCGAGAGCCGGGAGCACGAAGGCGGCGGTGAGGTACACGTAGCGGGCTTGGCTGCTGTAGTCGCTGCCGAAGAACCAGCGCCCGTAGCCGGTGATGGTGGCGAACACCACCGAGCCCACCAGCAGACCCACGATCATCGAGTAGCGCCGCCGGATGCCGTCCAGACCCACCCGGCGGAAGGTCAGCCCCAGACCGGCCACCAACAACACGCCCAGGGCCACGCCCACGACCGCGAAGTGGCCCAGATCCAGGAAGGTGTGGCGCGCCGCGGCCAGATCCCAGTCGACGACGTGATGGGCGACCCGAGTGTTCGACTCGTGAAAGGGGTTGCCCGGTCCTGCCGGCTTGGCCAACAACGCCCAGACCACGTAGAAGAGCCCCAGCGGCACCGTCTGCAGCGCCGCGGCGCGCCAGCCTCGCCGGATCAGGCAGGCCACCCCCACCACCACCACCGTGGTCACCGCGATGCCCGAGCAGAGCACCGCGGCGAAGCCGGCGGCCAGGGCCCAGGCGTCGCGGCGGTCGATGGGTCCGTCGTGGTCCGCCACCAGCAACTGGATCAGACCCAGGGCCAGGGCGCCGGTGTAGGCCATCTGGAACGCCCAGACGATGTTCTCGTACCCCGATCCGAAGCTCAGCAGGACCAGCGCCGGCAGCAGCGCCACCCACTGGTTCACCCCGCACCGCCGCATGATGATCCAGAGGAGCCCCACCACGGCCAGGTGGGTGAGGACCACGACCGCCACGTACGGCGTGTAGGTGGTGAGGTGGAAGACGTTGAACAGAGCGCGGTAGACGAGGATGGGGATGGTCGAGAGGTTCTCGTTGTGCGCTCGCATCAGGTCGCCCAGCGCTCCCGGCGCTGCGGGTGATCAGGAAGTCCCACTCGTCACCGAAGAACCACCGCTGGCTGCCTGCGCCGAACAACAGGAGGGGGAAGGCCACGATCAAGCTGACCAGCAAGACCGTGGCCGCTGGGTGCTTGGAGGCCGGCTCCTGGTACCAGTGGGGGTGCGGGTCGGAATGAACGGTCGCCCGGCGGGTGGTGGCCGACTCGGCCGAGTGGTCGACCACGTCGGTCATATGCGACCCTGCACCACGGCCTGTTCGATCCACGGGATGACCTCGTCCAGCATGTCCTCGAGGCTGGTGGTGGCCTCGAACCCCAGCACCTTCTGGGCCTTGTCGGTGGCCGGCACCCGGCGTGCCACGTCGTGTTCGAAGGGCTCGTCCGACACCCAGCGCAGCGGCTCGTCGGTCCCCTTGATCTTGCGCCAGATGACCTCGGCCAGCTCGAGCACCGAGGTGCCCTGCGCGGTCGAGAGGTTGAAGTCCTCGTTGCGTGCGTCGGGGTGCTCCATGGCCATCACGATGCCCTGGGCCAGATCGCCCCCGTAGGTGTAGTGGCGGATCTGGGTTCCGTCTCCCAGCAGGTGCAGCGGATCCTGTCCCTTGAGCACCTTCTGCACCAGATCGGGCACCACGTGGCTCATGGCCAGCTTGACGTTGCCGCTGAGCACCTCGACGTCGCCCAGCGCTCGCTCCTCGCCGACGCCCACGCAGTTGAAGGGCCGCAGGATGGTGTAGGGCACCTGGTACTGGTCCCAGGCGGCACGGGCGAAGTACTCCACGGCCAGCTTCTGGAAGCCGTAGGAGGACAGGGGCGGCGGTACCTGACGCTCCTGCCCCTCGACCGACGGCCAGATGTCGGTGGACTCGAACACCATGGACGAGCTCAGGTACGTGACCTTCTGCAGGGGTCCGCCGGCCTGCACGGCCTGGATGGCGGCGTCGCAGGAGGCGGCGATGATGCGCTCGTTGGTGGCCAGCAGGTCGTACGCATAGGTGTGGAAGTACGAGATTCCGCCGATCATGGCCGCACCGGCGATGAAGTGGTCGCAACCCGAGAGCAGGTCGGTCATCAGGGCGGTGTCCTGCGCATCGCCCTCCACCAACCGGTAGTTCGGATGGTCGTCGTAGGACCGGGCCACCGGTCCGTACTTCGAGTGGTTGTCGATGCCGATGACCGAATGGCCGTCGTCGAGCAGCTGCTGCACGACGTATCCGCCGATGAAACCGGCAGAACCGCTGACCAGGACCGTGCTCACGAGAGTCTCCCCCCGAAGGCATAGCGGTACCAGCGCAGATATCGGGGGATCCACGCTCGTAGATGGAAGTTGGATTGACCGGTGCCGCGATCGAGCCAGATGGTCGGGATCTCGGCCACGGGACGCCGGTGCCGCCGGGCCTTGGCCACCAGCTCCAGGCCCATCTCGAAGCCGGCATCGGCCTCGATCCCCACCTCCTCGACGAACTCGCGGTCGTAGGCCTTGAACGAGTTGGTGGCATCGTGGGTGCCCACCCGGGCCAGCACGTACAACGAGACGCCGGCGACGTGCGACAGCATCCCCTTGCCGATCGGGCCTCCCACCTGCTGGCCTCCGTGGCTGTAGCGCGAGGCCGCAGCCACCACCACACCCCGCTCGACCAGCTTGACCAGCGGCCTCGATCTGACTGGGGTCGTCGCTCCCGTCGGCCATGGTCACCACCACCACCGGCGCCTTGGCCTGGCTGAAGCCCCAGCGCAGGGCATGGGCGGGCCCGGGCTCGAAGGCGTTGAGGCTGGGCACCAGTCGCGGATCGCGACCAGCCAGGTCCTCCAGGTAGGGCCGGGTGGTGTCGTCCACCGAGTCGAAGACGGCCAGGACCTCACACGGCATGGTCACGGTCTCGAGCAGTCGCTCCAGCAACGGGACGACCAGATCGCCCTCGTTGTACACCGGTACCACGATCGAGACCCGGGGGCTCATACCAGGACGCCGCCGCCCAGCAGGTTCCACAGGTCCACCACGGGGACCGTCGGCTCGAGGTCGGCGTAGGCCTCATGAGGAGCGCCGATGATGAGCAGGTCCGACTGCGCCAACACCACGCCGAGGGGCTGCAGGTCGGGATCCAGGGTGACGTGGGGATCGCTGCACACCACCCGCCCGGCCTTGAACCGCAGCAGTCGCCGGAGGCGGTAGGCCAGGCTGGAGCGGACGTCGTCGGATTCGCCCTTGAAGGCCATGCCCAGGATGCCCACCGTCATCGAGGCCAGGTCGAACCGCTTCTCCAGCCGATCCACCACATAGAGCGGCAGGCCTTCGTTGACCATGACCGAGGCGTGGCCGAGGGTGAAGTTGTTGGCATCGAAGGTGGCCAGCTGCATCGTGTCCTTCAACAGGCATGGACCGGCGGCGAAGCCGGGCCCGGGCATGTCGGCGGCGCGCGGGTAGTCGAACTGGCAGCGCGGCGCGGATCCGCTCGAAGTCGAGGCCGTGGTCGTTGGCGATCATGAACAGCTGATTGGCGGCCGCGAACTTGATGTAGCGCCAGGTGTTGGTGAACAGCTTGGCCAGCTCGGCTTCCTCGATCTCGAGGACGACGATCGATTCCGTGAGGTTCTGGAACAGGGCCGAGGCCCGGGCGGTGGCTCGTTCCGAGCGCCCCGCCACGATCTGGGGGAGCACGTTGAGCTCTTCGAGCGCCTCGGCCCTCCGCGATCCGCTCCGGGCAGAAAGACACATCGAGTGCGACGCCCGATCGGGCCACCAGCCGTTCGACCACGGCGGTGACTCCGGGGAACACGGTGCTGCGCAGGACCAGGTGCTGGCCATCGCACAGGTCGCCGAGCAGGGCGTCGACCGCGGCCGGAACCGCGTTGGGATCCGGCGTGAGGTGGTCATCGACCGGTGTGCCCACCACCACGATGACGTGTTCGGCCTGACTGACCACCTCGGGCTCGGCGCTGGCCGTCAGCCGGCCGGCGGCCACCACCTGCTCGAGGGCCTCGTCGGCCCCGGCCTCCATGAAGGGCATCTTGGCGCTCTGCACCTGCTCGACCACCCGACGGTTGGTGTCGAAGAGGGTGACCGTCAGGCCGGCCCGGGCGAAGGCGATGCCCAGGGGAAGCCCGACGTGGCCGCAGCCGCCGACGATCACAACATCTCGTGAGAAGCCCATGTCCTCATCCGCAGATCGGGGAACACGTACCCTAGTCAAGCGCCGCCGGCCACACCGCCGTCACGATCTCGGGTGGTGGGGGCTCGAGCGCCTCCTCATCGGATCTTCGGTTGTCGAACACGAAGGCCAGGGCCAGGAGCAGCCACAGGTGGCGGTAGTGCATGGTCTGGCGGAACAGCGAGGCGACCAGCAGGCTCAGCATCATGAGGTGGACGAGTCCCCTGCGCCGCCCGAAGCGCCACAGCACCACCCACAGGCCGATGAAGCCGACCAGCCCGATCGGCCCCCGCTCGACCAGGAAGCTCAGCGTGTCGTTGTGAACCTCCAGCGGTCCGCCGTGGAGGAGCGCGATGTTCCGGTTCACCACTCCTGCCGGTCCCACTCCCAGCGGATGCTCGAGCCAGCCGCGGATGTCCTGGGGCCACAGGGTGAAGCGCTCGCTCTGGCTGCGGTCGAACCGAGACTGGCTGATCCCGGTGCCGCTGATCGTGGGCACCCCGGCGTTGAGCCCTGACGAGCCCGTGGAGACGAAGCTGGACACCACGAAGAGGCCGAGGCAGAACGCCACGATCAGCCCGGCGGCCAGCACCGCCGAGCCCCGCGCCAGCAGCCGCCAACCGAGCACCGCCAAGATGGTGGCGATCATGGCGATCGCTCCGAACGATCCCGTCTCCTTGATCACCGCCAGCAGGACCACGATGGCCAGGGCCCTGGTCCACCAACGCCGGCTGGCATAGACCAGCACCATCGTGGCCAGCACCGAGTAGTGAGCGGGGTAGTTGGGCTGGGCGAACAGCCCCTGGTTGCGCAGCCGCCCGTCGGTGATCACGGTGAGCGCCGTGATCCCGAGCCCGACCGCGGTCCCCCAGATGGCATAGCGCTCGAGATGGTGCACGTACACGAGGTGCCAGAAGGCGAAGAACGTCAGGATGGCGAACAGGCTCACGACCAGGTCGCTCACGCCCCAGAAGGCCAGGCCCACACCGGACAGCCCGAGGAGCGAGCCCAGGGTGATGAGCCAGATCCAGGGAAGGGACTTGACCCCACCGGCGGTGGCCGGCGAGCCGCGCCGGGACATAGACAGCAGCGCCCCGAGGCTCATGGCGGCGAGGAGTGGGTCCACGAAGGCGGTGTTGTGGGGCAGCGCCGGACGCAGGACCACGATGCCGGCATAGGAGGCCACCACCGCGGCTCGCAGCACGAAGCTGACGCGGCCGCTCGGTGTCACCGAGGCGTCCGGGTCAGCCGTCTCGTCCAGGTCGTCCAGGTCGCCGGACAGATCGGTGGGTGCGCTCACGTCGAGCCGACCGGTCGGATGTGCGCCAGCCCACCGAGCGTGTTCGGGCGGTGGCTCCGCCGCGGCCGGAGCCAGGGCGTCGGAGCCCGATCAGGCGGAGGCGGCACCGGGTTCGGTCTCGCTGCGCTTGACCGCCATGGGTCGCACCTCGCCCGCACCGTTGGTCCCGGCCGACCCGTTGGCCGCGGGCACGCCCTCGGAGCTGGGCGGGCCTGACCCGTTGGTCGGCGCCGACACCGGCGAGTCGGGTTGGTAGGCCCGGTAGCCGTAGTAGCCGTAGTAGTCGAAGCGCCCACGTCGGACCGGCACGCCGTTGAGCACGACACCGATGATGTCGGCGTCGACCTGGCGGAGGCGGTTGACCGTCTCGGCCAGGTCGTTCTGGCGGGTCTCGCCGTGCAGGGCCAGCACGATCACGCCGTCGACGTGGCGGGAAGCCGCCACCGGATCGCTCACCGGCAGCACCGGAGCACAGTCGACCAGGATGAAGTCGGCCTGCGAGCGCTTGATCTGGTCGAGCACGTGGCCGAAGGCGTCGGACCCGAGCAGCACCGCGGGCTCGTGGGGCAGCGGACCCGCCGGCAGCACGAAGATGTTCTTGCCGCTCGGAAGCGGGACCGAAGCGAAGCACGATGCCAGCTCGCGGTCGCCCAGGATGGCCGAGGTGAGACCCTTCTCGGTCTCGACCGAGTGGAGCAGCTCGCCCAACATGGGGCGGCGCAGATCGGCCGAGACCACCACGACCCGGAAGCCGCTCTCGGCCAGGACCGCCGCCAGGTTGGCGGTGACGGTGGTCTTGCCCTCCTCGCCCACGGAGCTGGTGATGAGGATGGTGCGCTTCTCCTTGCCCAGGCTGGAGAAGCGCAGGCTGGTGGCCAACGCATGGTACGACTCGGCGGCCACCGATGTGGGGGCCACCAACGCCCGCTCGGCCCGGTGGAAGCGGTGGGTCAGGTGGCGGTGGCCGTCGCTGTAGGCCGGGACCGAACCCAGTACCGGAACGCCGCCGGTGAGCTGGAGCACCTGTTCAGGCGACTTCACCTTGTTGTCGAGCTGTTCGAGCAGGAAGGCCAGACCGATGCCCAGGGCCAGGGCCACGATCGCGGCGATGCCCGCGTCGCGTACCGGTGTGGGCGAGCTGGGATAGCGGGGCGTGCTGGCCAGCCTGGTGACGATGACCGTGTTGCTCTCGCCAGTGGCGGACACCTTGGCGGTGGTGGCCGCGACCTCGGCCTGGGTGGCCAGGTTCTCAAATGCGCTGGCCTGCGCCTTCCACGAGTTCGCGTTCGGGTTCTGCGGGTCGTTGCTCACCTGCGCCTGGAGGGAAGCCGCCTGGGTGTTGTACTCGTTGGCCTGGCTGATCAGCTGATTGGCCTTGTCGGTGAAGCTGGCCTGAAGCTGGCTGGTCCGGGTGGCCACGTAGGCGGCGGCATAGGCGTTGGCCGCCTTCTGGGCCACGACCGCCGAGTGGCTGGTGACGGTGATCATCATCACATCGGTGTTGGTGATCGAGGTGACCCGCTCGGCCAGGACCTGGTGAGCCTGCGCCCCGAGCTTCACGTTGCCGATGGCCCGGATCGGACCCGACGCCGCGTAGTACTCCTCGTTGGCCAGCACCCCCGCGTCGGTGGAGGAGCCCTTCCCGCCGCCGATGGCCGGATCCCCCGTGTTCACGCTCACTTCGGAGGTGGCGGAGAAGACCTCGGGCTGGAGCTTGGACAAGCCGTATACGACTACGAACGCGATCGCCATCATGGCGGCGATCAGCCAGCCCCAACGCCAGATGGTGCGCCCCACGACACGCGCGTCGAACTGCGGGTACTGCGGGGTTGCCACAGCTACCTGACAGCCCGGCGAGCCACGTTCGCCGTCGGGTTCGGGTGGGTCGAGATGGGAAAATCCTCCCCTTGATCCCGGGTGGGACATGCCCGTACCGGGAAAGTAATGGTAGCGCGAAAATCCCGCCAGCCGACACTGGTTGTCGCTGCTGGATACAGCCAGGACCAAGCCGTTCGGGTCGAAACGACCCTCAATTGAGGCTCAGCAGCGATCGAAAAGCAAGTCGGGATCACGCACCGTGGTGATTGCTCACTTCTCCGCGTCGGGCGTGACCCGACGGATGGCGCGGTGCCAGGCAAACCCCCTCGTGACTTGGTACGCGAGTCGCACCATAGCCACGCCGTAGTACACGAATCGCTCGCGGCTGCGCTCCTCGGCGATCTTGGCCAGCTGGAGCCGACACGAGCTCCAGGCCCGGTTGAAGGGCTGCAGTCCCTCGAAGTACTGCGCGGCGTGACGCCGGTGCAGGACCAGCGGCAGGTTGCAGTGGCCGATCAGGTACCCCGCCGCCCGCGTCCGCAGCAACAGGTCGTAGTCGAACTGGGCAGTCCGGCGCTCGTCGTAGGCCCCGACGCCCGTCATCACCTCGCGACGCATCATCAACGACGAGTGCAGCACCGAGTTCGAGCACAGCAGCGATCGGTTGACCCGAGACACGCGCACGGGGGTGGGGGGAAGGTCCCAGTCGGCTCGCAGGCGAGGCCCGCTGGCCAGCACCACACCGGTGCCCAGCGCGGCCAACTCGGGCAGGGAGCGGAACACCCCGACCTGGATCTCGAACCGCCGAGGATGGCTGGCGTCATCGGCGTCCTGGATGGCCACCAGCGGTGCCCGGGCCGCATCCACCCCCAGGTTCAGCGCCCGGCCCCGACCCACCCGACCCGGCTCGATCACCACCAGCCGGGGGTCGGACTCAGCCAGATCGGTGACGACCCGGCGGGACTCCGGGTCGAGCTCGCCGTCTGCCACCAGCACCAGCTCGATTGAGCGGAACGTCTGCGTCATCAGGCTGGACAGGGCGATGGCCAGCAGTGGTGCCGGGGTCTCATGGGTGGTCACCACCACCGACACCTCGGGCCGGGCCCCGGTGCTCGGGTCAGGATCGACCACGGGACGGGCGGTCACGACGGGAGCTCGGCCAGGGTCGCCGGTTGACCGTCCACGAAGACGCTCACCTCCGCCGCGCCTTCGACCCGCCACCCGACGTCAGGATCGAGCATCAGGGCGGTGCGTTGCGGGATGCCCACCAGCGCCAGCCCGCTCGGGGCCAGCTCGACGGTGCGGCGCACCTTGTCGTGGGACCACTGGTCGAATCGGGGGATGGCCGCCAGCGGGCTCACCAGTCCCAGTCCCACCGTGAACGCGCCCCCACGGGAATCGACCATGGGATCGCACAGCACATCCGCGCCGGCGTTGGTCCCGACCAGGGCCGCGCCGGACTCCCACGCCGCCACCAGCGCGGCCAGCACCGGCGTGTCCTTGAGCACCGACCGAAGGTGCATGGCCGACGCACCCGCCAGGTAGATGAATCGGGATGCAGCCACCCGGGCCACGGCCTCCTCGTCGAAGGCGTCGCGCCGGGTGAGCACGTCGACCGGAACCACCGACAGGCCCCAGCGCGTCGAACCAGGGGCCAGCCCGCGCCAGGAGAAGCCCGGGATTCTCATAGGCCGATCCCGTGGGCAGCACCGCCACCTCCGAGGCGCCCGACGCCTCGATCAGTGAGCGGTCGAACTCACAGCCCTCGCTCCATTCGCCACCCCCGACCAGGGCCAACAGCCCGGTCACGCGGAAGCCACCGGCTCCTCGAGGCCCGCCCAGGGAATGCGAACCGCCCGGGCGTCGACCCACCGTCGCAGGGGCCAGACCCAGGTGTCGACGGTGAAGCGGTCGACGTCGGCGATGGTCATGCCCACCGACCGAACGGTGGCCACGACGTCGCGCGACAGGTAGCGGCCTCGAGCCGAGGGCAGGCAGGCGCCCGCCGAGCCGGTCAGCAGGCCCCACAGGCCGGGGTGGTGCACGGGCTCGACCAGCCGGAGCTCGCCGTCGTCGGCCAGCAGCCGGTCGACAGCCACCAGCACGGCGTGCAGGTCAGGCCAGGTCGCCAGTGCGCCGGTGGAGATGATGGTGTCGTAGCGTTCGACCACCGGAACCGTGGCCGGAGAGACCAGCGTGTCGGCCATCAGGTCCCGACCCTGGGGGCTGTCGAGATCGAGCACCTGGCCGCGCAGGGTCCGCTCGATCCGGCTCCGGCGCCGGTCGACTTCGGCCGACACCGCGGCCGGCAGCCGTCGAGTCGCCGCCCCCTGGTCCAGAGCCGTGTCCACCGGCCAGAACCTAGCTGGAACTCACAAGCTACCGGTCGGTAACCTGCCGGCCATGACGATCAAGAGTGTGGGCATCGTTGGTTCGGGCATCATGGGGTCGGGCGTAGCCGAGGTGGCAGCCAAGGCCGGCCACCAGGTGGTGTTGCGATCCCGACACCAGGAGTCCGCCGAGGCCATGGTGGTCGCCCTGGAGAAGTCCCTGACCAAGCAGGTCGACCGGGGCAAGCTCGAGGCGGCCGACCGCGACGCCACGCTCAGCCGGGTGACGGCCACGTCCAAGCTGCACGATCTGGCCGACTGCGACCTGGTGCTCGAATCGGTGGTCGAGGATCTGGCCGTCAAGCGCGAGCTGTTCCACGAACTCGACGACGTTTGCGGGCCCGACACCATCCTGGCCACCAACACGTCGACGTTGGCCGTGATCGAGATGGCGATGGTGACGACCCGGCCCGACAAGGTGTGCGGGGTCCACTTCTTCAACCCGGCGCCGATGATGAGCCTGGTGGAGATCGTCCGGCCCCTCACCGCCAGCGACGAGACCGTGTCCGAGGTGCGCAGCTTCGCCGAGGCATGCGCCAAGACGCCGGTCGAGGTTCGGGATCGGGCCGGTTTCATCGTCAACGCCCTGCTCTTCCCCTACCTGAACAACGCCGTGCGCATGCTCGAGAACGGCACCGCCAGCCGCGACGACATCGATGCGGCCATGAAGGGCGGCTGCAACTTCCCGATGGGTCCGCTGGCCCTGCTCGATCTGGTCGGGCTGGACACGTCGCTGGCCATCCTGGACGCCCTCTACGAGGAGTTCCGTGACCCGAACTACGCGCCGATGCCGGTCCTGCGCCGCATGGTCAGCGCCGGTCAGCTGGGTCGCAAGTCGGGCGCCGGGTTCTACGACTACCAGCGCTGAACCCGCGGGCACGGCCGTGTCCGCGGTGACAACCTCTGGGCGATGACACCCACGACGTCCAGGAAGGCGAAGGCCGCCAGGCCGGAGCCACTGGACCGATGACACCCACATGGCGAAGCCGCCCGCAGGGAGGCCCCGCCCGACCGAAGGGCCAAGCCAGCGGAGGCCCCGCCGACCGACGCGACAGGAAGGCGAAGGCCGCCAGGCCGGAGCCGCTGGACCGATGACACCCACATGGCGAAGCCGCCCGCAGGGAGGCCCCGCCGACCGAAGGGCCAGGCCAATCGAGCCGCCTCCGTCGCGCTGGAAGCTCCCGCCGGCGACCGACGCCGATGCCGTCGGAGTGGTGGGCGTGGGAGCCGACCTCGATCCAGGAACCCTGCTGGCTGCCTACCGGGGCGGCCTCTTCCCCATGCCCATCGGTGGGGGGCGCAAGCTGGCCTGGTGGTCGCCCGATCCACGGGGGATCCTGCCGCTCGACCGACTCCGGGTGAGCCGCTCGCTGCGCCAGTCGTGCCGGCACTACGAGGTCCGACTCGACACCGCCTTCGAGTCGGTGGTGCGAGCCTGCGCCGACCCCGGGCGCGACGGCGGGTGGATCAACCAGCCCATCCTGGACGCCTACTCCCGGCTCCACGAGCTGGGCTGGGCCCACAGCATCGAGACCTGGGACGAGCGTGGCGTGTTGGTGGGCGGGCTCTACGGCGTGGGCATCGGCGGCCTGTTCGCGGGCGAGTCCATGTTCCACCGGGCCCGGGACGCCTCCAAGGTGGCGCTGGTGTACCTGGTGGAACGCCTGGTCGAGGGCGGAGCCAGCCTGCTCGACGTGCAGTGGTCGACGCCGCATCTGGCCTCGTTGGGCGTCACCGAGGTGGCGCGGCCCGTCTACCTGGAGCTGCTGGCCGATGCGGTGGCGCGCCCGATCGACCCGTTCTCGTCCTCGTCGGCGGCGTCGGGATGACAGATCGATGGCCGGAGTGGGACCATTTGGGCATGGTCACGCCTGCGTCCGGCTCGCCTCAGACTCACCACGACCGGGATCGGCCGTGGCTGATGCGCACCTACTCGGGGCACTCGACGGCGAAGGCGTCCAACGAGCTGTACCGCACGAACCTGGCCAAGGGCCAGACCGGGCTGTCCATCGCCTTCGACCTGCCCACCCAGACCGGCTACGACCCCGACGACCCGCTGGCTCGGGGCGAGGTGGGCAAGGTGGGCGTGCCCGTGGCTCACCTGGGTCACATGCGCGAGCTGCTCGACGGCATCCCCCAGGGCGAGATGAACACGTCGATGACGATCAACGCCCCGGCCGCCTGGCTGCTCGGGCTGTACGTGGCCAACGCCGAGAACCACGGGGTGGCGTCCAACCAGCTCCGGGGCACGACCCAGAACGACATCGTCAAGGAGTACCTGAGCCGGGGCACCTACATCTTCCCGCCCGAGCCCAGCCGCAGGCTGATCGTCGACATGATCGCCTTCTGCGCCGAGTGGATCCCCCACTGGAACCCCATGAACGTGTGCAGCTACCACCTCCAGGAGGCGGGCGCCACGCCGGTGCAGGAGATCGCGTTCAGCCTGGCCACCGCCATCGACGTGCTGGATGCGGTGCGCGAATCAGGCCAGGTCGACCCCGACCGGTTCGCCACCGTGGTGGGCTCGATCTCGTTCTTCGTGAACGCCGGCATCCGCTTCGTGGAGGAGACCTGCAAGATGCGGGCCTTCACCGAGCTGTGGGACCGCATCACCCTCGAGCGCTACGGCGTGAGCGACCCGAAGGCCCGGCGGTTCCGCTACGGCGTGCAGGTCAACTCGCTGGGCCTGACCGAGGCGCAGCCCGAGAACAACGTGCAGCGCATCGTGCTCGAGGCGCTCGGGGTCACCCTGTCCAAGCGGGCCCGAGCCCGGTCGTTGCAGCTCCCGGCCTGGAACGAGGCCCTGGGCCTGCCCCGCCCGTGGGACCAGCAGTGGTCGCTGCGCATCCAGCAGGTGCTGGCTTATGAGACCGACCTGTTGGAGTACGAGGACATCCTCGATGGCAGCCATGTGGTCGAGGCCCGCACCGCCGAGCTGGTCGAGGCGGCGCAGGCCGAGCTCGACGACGTGCTGGCCATGGGGGGCGCCTTCGCCGCCATCGACGAGCTCAAGGGTCGCCTGGTGGCATCCAACACCGAGCGCATGCGCCACATCGAGTCGGGCCAGCAGACGTGGTGGGGGTGAACGCCTTCCAGGAGTCGGCCGAGTCGCCGCTGGGCGGCGCGGGCCACATCCTGGAGGTGGATCCTGCCGTCCAGGACCAGCTCGTCGCCGAGGTGCAGGCCTGGCGATCCGAGCGGGACAACGACGCGGTGAAGCGCTCGCTCGACCAGCTGCGACGGGCTGCGGAGAGCACCGACAACATCATGGCCGCCACCATCGACCTGGCCCACGCCGGGGGTACGACCGGGGAGTGGGCGGGCCTGCTGCGAGAGGTGTTCGGTGAGTACCGGGCGCCCACCGGAGTGGCGGCGGCCGCCGGGCTCGGTGGCAGTTCCACCATCTGGCAGGAGACGACCGAGCGGGTACGGGCCCTACCGGGAGGGCCGCCCCGGCTCCTGGTGGCCAAGCCGGGGCTGGACGGTCACTCCAACGGCGCCGAGCAGATCGCGGTGGCGGCCCGTGACGCCGGGATGGAGGTCATCTATCAGGGCATCCGGCTGACCCCCGCCCAGATCGCGGCCGTGGCCCGGGACGAGGACGTGGACGTGATCGGGCTGTCGGTGCTCTCGGGCAGCCACCTCGAGCTGGTCCCCGACGTGCTGCGCCTGGCCCGGGAGGCCGGCAGCACCGCGCCGGTGGTGGTGGGTGGCATCATCCCCGAGGCCGACCAGGCCACCCTGGTGGCCGCAGGCGTGGCCGCGGTCTACACCCCCAAGGACTTCGAGCTGGGCCGGCTCATGGCCGACATCGTCGACCTGGTCGAGGCGCATCGTCGGTCCTGAGCCCGCGACCAGCGCTTGGTGCGGCCCCGGGCGGGATCAGGCCCGTCCAGAGCCGGAATCGGCGGTGATCCAGGCTTGATTCCGCGCCAGCGCCGCCGATGGGTCAACGTGGATCGCCGGGCAGCAGTTGGCCTCGTGGTCGGTCTCCTCGGCCTGGCGCTGGGGGCGCTGGCCGCGCTGTATCACGTCGTCGCGCTCGCCGTCATCGCCGGCGCCATCGCCTTGGCCTGCGGTGTGGCCCTGTTCTGGCTGGTCAACCACCTTCGTCAGGCCACGGCCCTGGTGGACGAGCTGGAGGACAAGGTGGACGAGCTCGAGGACAAGGTGGAGCGCGAGTCCGAGGCTCGCAACGACCTGGAGACCAAGCTGGCCAGCCGCATCCAACTCACGGCCGTTCGACGCAACTCCAGCGGCGACGCCCTGACCGACGGAGCCACCGGCCTGTTCAGCGAGGGCTACTTCACCGTCGCCCTCGACGCCAGGATCGCCGCCGCCCGCCGCCAGCTCGAGCCGGTGGCGGTGGTGCTCATGGAGGTCATCGAAGGCCTCGATTCGGGTCTGCCCCGCCCGGCGAACCCCAAGGTCGTGGCCGAGTGCATCACCTCGACGATCCGCGAGGCCGACACGGCCTGCCGCCTGCTCGACGGGGGCTATGCCCTGCTGCTGGAGGACACCGCCGAGAACGGTGCCATCTGGTCGGTCGAGCGCATCCGGCGACGCATCACCAGCCACTCCCCTGGCCTGACCATGTGGGCCGGTGTGGCGTGCTATCCCGGCGCACGGATTCACCACCGACGAGATCCTGGATCGGGCCGACAACGCCCTCGACATGGCGCGGGAATGGCGCCAGGACCGCATCGAGGTCGCCAACAGTGACTGACCCGGCCGCCGCGAGCGGGCGAGGACCATCGGTTCTCGGTCGTCGTGGGCCTGGCCGGCGTCGCCCTGGCTGTCTCGGTCATCGCGCTCCAGGTCGGCAGCGCCCGCTACCAGCGCAACCTGTCCAACGTGTTGGAGATCGCCGCCCCCGCCCTGGCCGTCGGGTCGGCGCTCCGAGCCGGCCGTCGAGCCGCGGGTCGGGGATGGCGCATCGGCTGGTATCTGATCGCCGCCTCGTGCGCCTCGTGGTGCGCCGGGCAGATCGTCTGGACCTGGTTCGAGACCATCCAGGGCAAGACCACGCCCTTCCCATCCGTGGCCGACCTCTTCTACCTGCTCGCCATCCCGCTGGCCGTGGGCGGGCTGCTGGCCATGCCCTCGTCGGACGACGATCGGTCCGATCGGATCCGCGTCGTCCTCGACGGCGTCATCGTGGCCTGCTCGCTGTTGTTCGTGAGCTGGGTGACGGTGCTGGGTCCGACGCTGGCCTCGGGCTCGGGTGGCTGGTTCGAACGAGCCATCGCCCTGGCCTATCCCGCCGGGGACGTGATCGTGCTGACCATGGTGCTGATCGTCTGCGGACGCAGCGATCCGGCCGGACGGGTGGCCGTCGGGCTGGCTGGGGTGGGATTCGCCTGCTTCGCCCTGGCCGACAGCCTGTTCGTCTACACCAGCCTGCGCTGGGACGACGTCTCGAACCTGTCCAACGACGCTTGGGTGGCGGGCTACCTGCTGATCGCCCTGGGTGCGCTGCACGCCACCCACCATCCGGCGGCCCGGGTCAGCGACCTGGCCCGGTCCCAGCCCGAGTCGGTGGCCCGCTCCCCGCGCTTCCTGCTCCCCTACGTGCCGGTGGCCGTGGTCCTGGTCGTGTGCGTGGTCGCGGCGCTGGTGAACGATCCCATTGTGGTGGGCCCCGCCGAGTTCTTCATCGGCACCGCGCTGATCGTGGCCCTGCTGGTTCGCCAGGCCATGGTCATCATCGAGAACGGACGGCTCACCCGCAGCCTGGCCGCCTCCAACCAGCAGCTCCAGTACCAACTGCTCCACGACGACCTGACCGGTCTGCCCAACCGCCCGCTGATGCTCGATCGCTTGCGCGTCGCCCTCACCCGAATGGAGCGCAGCCGGTCGTTGGCCGCGGTCATGTTCGTCGATCTGGACCTGTTCAAGCAGGCGAACGACACCTATGGCCACGAGGCCGGCGACGAGGTGCTGATCGTCGTCGGTCGGCGGCTGCTCACCTCGCTGCGGGTGGGCGACACGGTGGCCCGGTTCGGCGGCGACGAGTTCGTGGTGTTGTGCGAGGACGTGCAGAGCCCCGACGAGGCCGACCACCTGGCCGAGCGGGTGCTCAACGCGGTGACCCGCCCGGTCACCCTGTCCTCGGACCGCGGGGCCAACGGTGGGGCCGAGGTGGTGGTTCAGGCCAGCGTGGGAGTGGTGCTGACCGATGACCCGACCGCCCAACCCGAAGCGGTGGTTCGCGCCGCGGATGCCGCCATGTACCGGGCCAAGCGCAACGGCCGGGCCCGGGTGGAGGTCACCGACGAGCGCGTGGCCCGTGCCGCCGTCCGCTCATGATCATCCGGCGCTGAGCCTCACCAGGTGATCGAGAAGCAACGATCCTCGATCGCGCCCAGGGCGTAGTCGGCATAGGTGTCGGCGAACATGTGGCGCGTCTGTTCGGTCCAGGCCAACGCCTCCGGTGTCGAGATGCGACGGTGGATCTGGAGCACACCGCCCTCGAACACGCGGTACTCGGCCCAGCTCCCCGGATAGTCCTTGACGCAGGCGACCTCCACCCACGGCACCTCGGCGGTGGCGGCAAATCGCCGGATGCGGTTGCGGTGGGTGTGGCCGGCGAAGTAGCCGGTGATCGATCGGCGGCGGGCCACCACGTCGATCAGGCGCTCACTGTCATCGGGATGGATGCCGAAGTAGTCGTCGGGTCGGTGGTGCGATGCCGGGCTCCAGACGTGGTGGTGGCCGAAGACCAGCACCGACCGGTCCGTCTGGGCGGCCAGGTCGTCGAGCCACTCGAGGGTCTCCGATGACACCCGACCCGAGGCCTGCTCGGTCACCGTGGTGTCGATCAGCGCCAACCGCACACCGGGCAGGTCCACCGCCTGCGGACCGGTGGCGGGCACCACGGCACCCGGGGCCACGTCGTGATTGCCCCGGATGTGGTGCAGGCGGTCACCGAACGGCGCGTACACGTCCAGGAAGGCCTGGTACTCGTCCGCCGTGCCGGCCGCCGTCAGGTCGCCCTTGACCACCACCGCGGCTGGATCGACGGCGCCCATCTCGGCCACCGCCCCCCGGTTCATGGTCATCGGATACGGCTGGGCACCGTCGGGCACACGGAAGGTGGGGCCCATCTCCAACCCCTCGATGATCCCGCACTCGATCTCGCCGAAGTGCACGTCGTTGACGGTGGCGAAGGTGCAGAGGTGCGCGCCCCGGGGCCGGGCCAGGGTGTGCACGCGGAACCCGTCGAGCTCGTGGTCGCGGTCGGGGGCGAGGCCTTGATGGCGGTGCACGTCGAGCCCGGCGTGCACGACGACCTCGTCATCGGCCACCGTGGTCAGGTCCATGTCACCACCGGTTCAGGGGAAGACGCTGAAGCCCAAGGGCAACGGGACCCGGCCGGTCAGAGCCCGCAACAGCACGGAGGGCGACGAGCCCGAAGCCAGGGCGCCGAGCACCGACACCGAGACTCGGGCGGCCAGTGGCGGCGGCTCGGCGTCCTCGCTGCCCACCACGTCGACCAGGTCGAGCGTGTGGACCGACAGCTCGACCACCCGGGTGGCCAGGTAGTCACCCAGCGCGATGGTCCCGCCCCGGCTGACGCACACCGATCCGACCGGGGCCTGCTCGATCTGGGCGAAGGCGTCGTGGGCGCGACGCTCGATGGCCCCGACCGGATCGGCGGCCATGCCCCGGGCCTCGGCCCGGCCGCGCTCCGCGATGGAGGTGTTGACCGCCGCGTCGGGCATGGCCCGGCGGAAGTAGTCGGCCGCCGAGTCCACGTCGATCTCCCCGTGAGGGACGAGGTAGTCCATGACCGTCGAGTAGGCCCGGCTGGCGTGCGCGGCCAACTCGAGCACCGACCACTCGCCCAGGGCGGGGGCGTCCCACTGGTCGTCGGCGATCCCTCGCAGCACCGACAGGAACCACTGGCTGGCGTCGCGGAAGGCCGGCAGCGTCTCGTCCACCGTGTAATTGGGATCGACGCCGGACACACCGGCAGCGTATCGATCCGCGACAGAACCGACCGGCGCCAAGAACGCGACCCCAGGCCGGAGCCGCTGGACCGATGAGACCCGGATGCCGAAGGCGCCCGCAGGGCGGCCCCGCCCGACCGGAGGGCCAAGAAGTCAGGGGCGGTCCCTGCGAGTGGGCAGGGGTCGGGACCACCAGCGCCCCGAGAACCGCCAGCGGGGTGGCTCGTCGATGGGCGCGGCGCCGATGGGCCGGGGCCACGACATCTCGACGGCCGCCATGATGGCGGCCAGCTCGTCGTCGCTGGGGGTGGGTCGCACCTCAGCCCCGGACGGGGTCACAGCGGGATGTTCCCGTGCTTGCGGTGCGGCAGCTCCTCGCGCTTGGAGCGCAGCATCTCCAGCCCGGCGATCAGCTTGATCCGGGTCTCGGCCGGGTCGATCACGTCGTCCACGAACCCGCGCTCGGCCGCCACGTACGGGTTGGCGAACCGCTCGGTGTACTCGTCCACCAGCTCCGTGCGGCGCGCCTCGGGGTCGGCCACGGTCTGAAGCTCACGGCGGTAGAGGATCTCGACCGCACCCTGGGGTCCCATCACCGCCAGCTCGGCCGATGGCCAGGCGAACGCCAGGTCGGCCCCGATGGACTTGGAGTTCATGACCACGTAGGCGCCGCCGTATGCCTTGCGGGTGATGACCTGGATTCGAGGAACGGTCGACTCGCAGTAGGCGTACAGCAGCTTGGCCCCGTGGCGGATGATGCCGCCGTACTCCTGGTCGACACCGGGCAGGAACCCGGGGACGTCCACGAAGGTGACCAGGGGGATGTTGAAGGCGTCGCAGGTTCGGACGAACCGCGCCGCCTTCTCGGAGGACTCGATGTCGAGCACCCCGGCCAGGACCATCGGCTGGTTGCCGACCACGCCAACGGGATGGCCGTCGAGGCGGGCGAAGCCGCACACGATCGATCCGGCCCAACGGGGGAAGTACTCGAAGAACTCGCCATCGTCCACGCACTCGCGGATCACGGCCTTCATGTCATAGGGCTGGTTGGACGAGGCCGGCATGAGATCGATGAGAGCTGGGGTGAGCCGGTCAGGCGAGTCGGTCGAAGCGAAGTGAGGCGGCGATTCGAGGTTGTTGGAGGGAAGGAAGGAGAATAGGAAGCGCACGTCGTCGAGGCAGGATTGCTCGTCGGGCGCCACGAAGGTGGCCACGCCGGACTTGGAGGCGTGGCTCTTGGCCCCGCCTAGCTCCTCGAGGGTGACCTCCTCGCCGGTCACCGTCTTCACCACGTCGGGACCGGTGATGAACATGTGCGAGCTCTCGTCGACCATGAAGATGAAGTCGGTCATAGCCGGGCTGTAGACCGCGCCACCGGCGCACGGTCCCAGGATCACGCTGATCTGGGGGGTGACCCCCGACGCCTTCACGTTGCGGTGGAAGATCCCGCCGTAGGAGGCCAGCGACACGACACCCTCCTGGATGCGGGCGCCGGCCCCGTCGTTGAGACCGATGAGCGGGGCGCCGACCGACAGGGCCAGGTCCATGACCTTGTGGATCTTCTCGGCGAACACCTCCCCCAGCGCACCGCCGAAGACGGTGAAGTCCTGCGAGAAGACGAAGACCTTCCGGCCGTCGATGGTGCCCCAGCCGGTGATGACCCCGTCGGTGTAGGGCCGCTCGGCGATCAGGTCGGCCGGCACCCGATGGCGAGCCAGCATGTCGAGCTCGTGGAACGAGCCGGGGTCGAGCAGGTACTGGATGCGCTCGCGGGCCAGCAGCTTGCCTTTGGCGTGCTGGCGCTCGACGGACCGCTCCGAACCGGCGTGCAGCGCCTCGTCCTTGAGCTTGTTGAGCTGCTCGATGCGCTCGGGCATGGTGTGTTGCGACATGGGGGCCAATGTACCGGCCGTCCCCCGGGGGGACCGAATGCCGCGGGCCCCGCGCGCCGGAGCAGCCCCCGAATGCCGGTCGCGGACGCCGGTCAGGTGCCGATAGCTTTCGGCCATGGGCGACCTGCGACGGATCTGCGTGTACTGCGGCTCGAAGCCCGGCACCCCGGCCAGCTACACCGCCGCGGCCCAGGAGCTGGGTCGGCTGCTGGCCCGTCGGGGCATCGGGCTGGTCTACGGCGGGGCGTCGGTGGGGCTCATGGGGGCGGTGGCCGACGCCGCCCTGGCCGCGGGCGGCGAGGTCTTCGGGGTCATCCCCGGCGACCTGTTCACCGACGAGGTGGCCCACGACGGGCTGACCGAGCTCTACGTGGTCGCTTCCATGCACGAGCGCAAGGCCCGCATGTCCGAGCTCTCCGACGCCTTCATCGCCCTGCCCGGCGGCTTCGGCACCATCGAGGAGGTGGTGGAGGCGGTCACGTGGACCCAGCTCGGGATCCACGCCAAACCGGTGTCCCTGCTGGACGTGGACGGCTACTACCGACACCTGATCGCCTTCCTGGACCGGGCCGTGTCCGACGGCCTGCTCACGCCCGCGGGACGTCGCCTGTTGGGCTGTGACGACGACGTCGAGCGCCTGGTGGATGCCCTGGCCGCCGCCGTGGACGCGGGGGACGCCACCACGCCGTAACCTCGGCGCGAGTGGACCTCCCCGTCATGCCGCCCGTCGCCCCCATGCTGGCCAAGGCGATCGATGACCTGCCGGCGGCCGAAGGCATGCTCTATGAGCCCAAGTGGGACGGCTTCCGCTGCATCGTTTTCCGTGACGGTGACGAGATCGAGCTGGGCAGCCGCAACGAGCGCCCGCTCACCCGCTACTTCCCCGAGCTGCTGGACCCGTTGCGCGCGGTGCTGCCGCGGCGCGTGGTGGTGGACGGCGAGATCGTGGTGGCCACCGAGCGGGGTCTCGACTTCGACGCCCTCCAGCAGCGCATCCACCCGGCTCAGTCCCGGGTGGCTCGCCTGAGCGAGGAGACGCCGGCGTCGTTCGTGGCCTTCGACCTGCTGGCCCTGGGTGACCGCTCCCTGCTCGACGTGGCGCTGCACGAGCGACGGGCGCTGCTCGATCAGGCGCTGGCCGGTGCCGAAGGCTCGGTGCACCTGTCACCGGTGACCCGCGACCGGGACCTGGCCGCCAACTGGTTCGTGCGCTTCGAGGGCGCCGGGTTCGACGGGGTCATGGCCAAGCCGGCGGATGGGACCTACGAGCAGAACAAGCGGGTGCAGTTCAAGATCAAGCACCGGCGCACGGCCGACTGCGTGGTGGCGGGATTCCGGATGCACAAGGACGGCGACGGCGTCGGCTCGCTGCTGCTGGGCCTGTTCGACGACGAAGACCGGCTCAACCACGTCGGGGTGGCGTCGAGCTTCACCGCCCGGCGACGCAAGGAGCTGCTGGGCGAGGTCGGCCTGTACCTGGTGGACTCGATCGAGGACCATCCGTGGCGCTCGTGGGCCGAGGCCCAGGCCCACGACCAGTCCAGCGGCCGCCTTCCCGGTGGGGTCAGTCGCTGGAACGCCAAGAAGGACCTGAGCTGGACCCCGCTGCGACCGGAGCTGGTGGCCGAGGTCACCTTCGAGCAGGTGCAGAACGGCCGGTTCCGCCACTCGGCCCGACTGGTGCGCTGGCGCCCGGACCGCACCCCCGAGTCGTGCACGTATCGCCAACTCGACGAGGTCCCTCCCTACGAGCTGGCGCAGATCTTCGGCAGCTAGGAGGGCGGCCCCAGGCCGGAGCCGCTGGACCGATCACACCCAGATGGGCGAAGCCCGTCCGCCGGGAGGCTTGCCGACCAGAGGGCTAAGGAAGCTGCGTTTTTGTCCGGGGCCGGGGGTGGCGGCGGTGCAGGGTCCGGTGGTCGGGCAGTCGTGGGTTCGGGTCTGGCTGTACACGGCCAGACCCAGTGTGGCGCACAGCACGGCCGTGACCACGCCGAAGCTGGCCGCTCGCCGCACGCCCATGCTGGTCCGGGCCCGAGGGACGGCCATGAGCACGGCCACGCCGGCCACCACCGCGGCCACGGTGAGCACCACCCAGGCCGCGAACACCCAGAAGTTGTGGTCCTTGGTGGCCGTGGCCGCAGCCATGACCGCCACCGATGCCAGCCCGAGGCCGGCGGCCACCGCCGGGATCCGCCAACGCAGCAAGGTCTGCCCCGAAGGCATCCACCCGGTCTGGCGCGCCGGGTCCGTGGTCGGGTCGGAGGGACTGGGCATCAGCGCCAGGCTAGGCCCGTCCCCCCGGAGGCGGACCTCGGGTGGGACATCCGGGGGCCTCATCGGCGCCGAATGACCTGCTGTCCGGCCGGCGACCTGTGATCTGGGTCCTGGCTGGCCTAGGCTTGAGGGGTAGCGAGTCCCCGCGGCCCGCCCATTCCGACCTCGCACCACAGGCCCCCACGGGCCGAAGGAGTCCCCCATGGTCCTCGCCGACATCTTCGGGCCGGACGTGCTCATCGTCCTGGTCATCATCGCGTTGATCTTCGGCGGTTCCCAGCTCCCCAAGTTGGCCCGCTCCCTGGGTTCGGCCAAGGGTGAGTTCGAGAAGGGACTCAAGGACGGCGCGGTCGAAGACACCAAGGACGAGAAGAAGAAGTCCGAGCCCAAGGCGCTCGATCCCGGGGCCGACAACTCCTCCAGCCAGACCCGCCGCGACGAGACCACCGCCTGAGCGACCGCGGTCCGAACCTGGCTCGTCCGCGGACGAACCCGCCGGTCAGCTCCGGCGCTCGGCCAACCGGATGGCGCGGGTGAGCAGTCCCGGCGCGTCGATGCGGTCGACCAGCTCAGCGGCTTCGGGCCGCGGGCCGCGCCATTCCAGTTCGTCCACCGAGGCCATGGTGGGCGCGTCCAGCTCGATGGTGGCGATGCGGCGGAACAGCACGGCCAGGTCGAACTGGTCGCGCAGGGTGAACGCCAACTTGGCCGTGCCGCGCACGTCGATGTCCCAGTCGGTGCCGTCGGACGGGATGTCCTCGAGGTGTCCGTAGCGGGCCAACACTGCGGCGGCCGACTTCGCCCCCCATCCCGGTAGGCCGGGGAAGCCGTCGGCGCTGTCGCCCACCAGGCCGAGGTAGTCGGGGATCGACTCGGGGGCCACGCCGAACTTCTCCTTGACCGCGTCGGCGTCGAACACCATGCCCTTGCGCCGGTCCAGCTGCACGATGCGGTCGCCGACGACGCACTGCCCGAGATCCTTGTCCGGCGTGCAGATGAGGACCTGGGACACCCGGTCGTCGGCCGCAGCCACCGCCGCCGCCGCGCCCATGGCGTCGTCGGCCTCGTACTCGACCATGGCGAACACCGTGACCCCCAGCGCGGCCAGCCCCTCCTCGAGCAGCGGGAACTGGCTGAGCAGCTCGGGGGGCATGCCGGCGCTGGTCTTGTACCCGGGCCACAGGTCGTTGCGGAACGACTCGATGACGTGGTCGGTGGCCACGCCCACATGGGTGGCTCCCTCCTCCAGCAGTTGGAGCACCGTGCCCAGCGCGCCTCGGGTGGCCGCCACCTCCTGCCCGTCGGCGTCGAGGTGCGACGGCATGGCGAAGTGGTAGCGGAACAGCTCGTAGGTGCCGTCGACCAGGTGGACCTGCATGGGTGCAGCCTGTCACGCACCGCATCCTGGCCGACACCCGTATCATTAGCGTGGCTAACGATCACCGAAATCTCTCGATCGGCGCGCCTCGCCGGCGCGCAGGATGTGTACATGACCGCCACCCAGCCGTCGTCCGAGGCCCAGACCGGGCCGGGCTACGACAAGCCGACGATGCGCCAGTGGATCACGCTGGGCATCGTCTTGATGTCGACGGTCATCGTGGTGCTCGACACCACGATCCTGAACGTGGCCATCCCCACCATCCTCCACGAGTTCGACACCACGCTGCCCAGCCTGGAATGGGTCATCACCGGCTACTCGCTGACCTTCGCCACCTTCCTGATCATCGGTGGGCGGCTGGGCGACATCTACGGCCAGCGCCGCGTGTTCGTGACCGGCGCCGCCCTGTTCGCCTGCGGGTCGCTGCTGGCCTCGCTGTCGTGGAACGTGGCCAGCCTGGTGGTGGGCGAAGCCCTCATCGAAGGGTTGGGCGCCTCGCTGATGTTGCCGGCCACTCTGGCCCTGCTGTCGAACACGTTCCAGGGCCGAGGACGGGCCATGGCCTTCGCCGCCTGGGGCGCGGTGGCCGGATCCGCGGCTGGGCTGGGCCCCGTCGTCGGTGGTCTGCTCACCACCGACTTCTCCTGGCGGTGGTCGTTCCGCATCAACGTGATCATCGCCCCGCTGGCCATCATCGGGGCCATGTTGTTCATCCCGCCCACCAAGCGCTCGGGGCGCCGCGAGCCCCTCGATGGGCCCGGCGCGGCGCTGATCGCGGTCGGGATGTTCCTGCTGGTGTTCGCCTTGAGCGAAGGCGGCTCCTACGGCTGGATCACCCCGATCGCCTCCATCGACGTGGCCGGCCACCAGCTGTGGTCGGGCAACGCCCCCATCTCGATCATCCCGATGATCCTGGCCGCCTCGTTCGGGGTGCTCTACGCCTTCTACCGCCACGAGCGCTCCCGAGAGCGCCGCCATGCCAGTCCCCTGTTCGAGTTCGGGATGCTGAAGTACCGCACGTTCCGCTACGGCCTGCTCACCACCACCGTGCTGTCCATGGGCCAACTGGGGCTGAGCTTCGCCCTGGCCCTGTTCCTGCAGGAGGGCAAGCACCTCACGGCGCTGCAGAACGGGCTGTGGGTGCTGCCCTATGGCCTGTCGATCCTGGTGGGCGCCCCCATCGCCGGGCGACTCACCAGTCGCATCGGCACCGTCCCGGTGATCCGGCTGGGGCTGATCATGCAGACCGTCAGCCTCATCTACATGGCGGTGTTCGTGTCGCCCACGCTCACCTTCGGCCACCTCCTGCCCGGGCTGATCGGGTACGGCCTGGGCGCCGGCTTCTCGGTCACCCAGCTGACCAACGTGATCCTCGGCGACATCCCGCCGCCCAAGTCGGGCGTGGCCAGCGGCACCAACACCACGGTGCGCCAGGTGGGCAGCGCGCTCGGCATCGCCGTGATCGGCACCGTCGTCACCACCCAGACCATCAACCACGCGGTGAGCGCCATCGCCTCCACCCCCAGCCTGCGGCCCTCGGTCCGGGCGGCCGCGTCGATACAGGTCCGGGCACTGGGGGCCAACTACGAACCGCCGGCCAGCCTGTCGGGCCACGCCGCCGCCACCCTCACCCGCATCCTCTCGGACTCGGTCTCGACCGCCACCCATGACGCCCTGTTGTTCGCCGCCGCCGTCGTGTTCCTAGGCGGTTGCCTGTCCTGGCTCATCCCGACCTCGGCGGGGCGCGTCACCCCGAAGCCGGACGGATCGGACGACCATGCCTTCGAGGAGATGGCCGAGGAGCTGTCCGCCTTCGTGCCGCTCGACCCCGAGGCCGAGCTGCTCGGCGCGGCACCCGAGCACATCCCCGCCGCCGACCACCCGTCCTGACCGGCGGGCAACCCACGCCGGGGCCGCCGGGCCGGCGGCAGCCAAGCGAACAGCAGGCGAAGTTTTGGGGCGCGCGCCGGGCACCCGGGTGATGTTCACTACGCTTCCGCGGTCCTATGAGCACACCGACGATGTCACACATCTTCGCCTCGCTGAGCCTGCTGGCCTGGGTCGGCACCCTCACCGTGGTGGTGCTGGCCGTCGTGCGCCACTTCCAGCCGGACTCGGCGGCAGGCCAGCTGTTCGAGGACCTCGGCTCCATCGCCCTGTGGCTGGGCTGGATCGTGGCCGCGGTGACCATGAGTGGCAGCCTCTACTACTCACAGGTGGCCAACTTCGTGCCCTGTGAGCTGTGCTGGGCGCAGCGCATCTGCCTCTATCCCTTCGCCATCGTCTTGCTGGTGGCGGCGCTGCGACGCGACCGCAAGGTGTGGACCTATGTGGTGCCGGTGGCCGTGATCGGCGCCTTCATCGCCGTCTACCACGTGCAGTTGCAGGCCTATCCCACTCAGCACTCGTTCTGCACCACGCTGGTGCCCTGCACCACTCGCTACGTGTGGGAGTTCGGCTTCGTGTCCCTGCCCTTCATGTCGCTGGCCGCGTCCTGCTTCATCATCACCATGGTCCTGGTGGCCCGGGCCACCGACCCCGACCGCTACGACGATCCTGTCCCTGACCACGAACTGGTAGGTGCCGCGTGAGCAACCGTCCGTCCAAGAAGCGCTCATCATCGGCACGGGTCCAGGCCGCCAGCAACGCCGGCAAGTCCGGCAACAAGGCCTGGATCATCGGGCTCGTGGCCCTCATCGTGGTGGGCGTGGTGGTCATCGCCGCCATCGCCACCAGCAACAGCGGCGGTGGCAACAACATCACCGGGCGCCAATCGGCCCCGGCGGCGCTGGTCACCAAGGTCACCACCGTGCCCGACAGCGTGATCACCAGCGTGGGCTCCGGAACCACCCTGGGGCTGCCCAAGCCGATCAGCGGCAAGCCCATCGAGGTGGACGGCAAGCCCGGCGTGCTCTACATCGGCGCGGAGTTCTGCCCGTTCTGCGCCACCGAACGATGGGCCATGGTCAACGCGCTGGGACGGTTCGGCACCTTCTCCGGGCTGAAGATCACCAACTCGTCCACCACCGACCAGTTCCCCGGCACCAAGACCCTCTCGTTCTACGGGTCCAACTACACCAGCGACTTCATCCACTTCACCGGGGTGGAGACCGAGAACAACAACAGCGCGAAGCTCGAGACGCCCACCGCGGCCGAGACGGCCATCGAGGCGGCCAACAACCCGCAGGGCACGATCCCGTTCATCTACTTCAACGGGGAGTACGTCGTCTCGGGTGCCACCTACGACGTCGGCGGTGCTCCAGGGCAAGACGTGGGATCAGATCGCCGCGGCCATGCACGACCCGTCCAGCGCGGTGGCCAAGGGTGCCATCGGCGCGGCCAACGGCATCACCGCGGCCATCTGCCTGACCACCGAGAACAAGCCGGCCAACGTGTGCACGCTGCCGGTCATCAAGAACCTCCAGGCCCAGATCAAGGCCCAGTCCTCGAGCTCGTCGAGCTCGAGCGGCAACTCCAGCACCGTCAACCCCTGACCGGCCGAGCTGGGTCAGCAGAACTGGGCGCGAAAATGTGCGGGCATCCGGTGGCAAAGATGCCCGATTTCCGTGGCGGCCGTCAGTGCAGGTGCTGGGCGAACCAGTCGAGAGTGCGGGCCCAACCGTCCTTGGCCGACGGCTCGTGGTAGGCGTCACGGTCGTCGCAGTTGAAGCCGTGGCCGGCATCGGGGTAGCGCACCACCTCGGTCTCGACGGTGGCGGTGGCCGCCGCGGCTCGCAGGGCCTCCACGTCGTCCACCGGGATGCCCTGGTCGAGGTCGCCGAACAGACCCAACCACGGGGTCTGCAGGCGGGGCGCCTGCTCGACCAGCGGATCGAAGCCGAACCGGCCCGCGGTGACGCCGCCGCCGTAGAAGGTGACGGCCGCACCCAGGGCGTGGTCGACGGCGGTGACCAGGGTGACGCTGCCACCCATGCAGAACCCGACCACCCCCACCTGGGTGCCTGCGTGTCCGAGTGAGGCCAGGTGTGCCAGTCCGGCGTCGGTGTCGGCCCGGATGCCCTCGGCGGTCATGGCCATCATCACCGGGCGCAGCGACTCCATGTCGCCGTAGCTGAACACGGGCGAGCCGCCCGAGCGGTGGAAGTAGGCCGGAGCGACCGCGCGTGTAGCCGGCATCGGCCAGGCGGCGACAGATCGACTCGATGTGGGTGGTGATCCCGAACGCCTCCTGGACCACCAGCACGCCCCCGGCGACATCGCCCTCGGGTGTGGCCACATAGGCCGGCATGTCGCCGTCGGGAGTGGACAGGTTGACGGTGTCGGTGGCCATCGGGCTACTCCTGGACGAGCTCGATGAGGGTGCCGAAGGCGGTCTTGGGATGGACGAAGGCCACGGTGGTGCCCCGCGACCCGGGCCGGGGAGCCTCGTCGATGACCCGGCCACCCTGGTCCTTCACCGCCTGCAGGGCGACCGCGCAGTCGGCCACCCGGTAGCCGACGTGGTGGAGGCCCTCGCCCTTGCGCTCCAGGTACTTGGCCACCGGCGAGTCGTCCCGGGTGGGCGTGAGCAGCTGGATGTAGGAGTCGGCCACCTTCAACAGCGCCTCCTCGACCCCGTCGCTATCGACCACCTCGCGATGATCGACGAGCGCCCCGAAGGTCTCGCGGTAGTAGTCGATGGCCGCGCCCAGGTCGTTCACGGCGATGGCGATGTGGTCGATCTCGGTCAGCAGGGCGGCCGACGTCGGCCGAGCCGGAGGCCACCTGGTCAGCTTCGTCGTCTCCGGGCATGCGGGCGGTCAGCGGGCTCATGGGTGGCAGCTTTCTCTAGGCGCCGTGAGTGCGGAACAGCGTGATCCTGTCCTCGCCGACCTGCTGGCGGAACTCGGGGTCGTCGATGCCCATCCCCTCCTGCGGGGCCAGGCACAGCACCCCGATCTTGCCCTCGTGCAGGTTGTGGTGCACCTGGTAGGCCGCCTCGCCCACCTGGTCGAGCGGGAACACCGCCGACAGGATGGGCTGGATCTTGCCCTCGCAGATGAGCTGGTTGGCCGCCCACGCCTCGGCGTAGTTGGCGAAGTGCGAGCTGATGATGCGCTTGAGCTTCATCCAGAGATGGCGGTTGTCGTACTCGATCATGTAGCCGCTGGTGGCGGCGCACGTGACGATCTTGCCGCCGCGGGCGGTGACGAACACCGAGGCGCCGAAGGTCTGGCGGCCGGGGTGCTCGAACACGATCTCGGGATCGCGCCCGATCAGGCCCCGGATGTCCTTGCCCAGCCGGCGCCACTCGGCCTCGTCCTGGTGGAACTCGTCGGCCCAGAACCGGTAGCCGGCCGCCTTGCGGTCGATGACGGCCTCGCAGCCCATGGCCTCGAGGATCTCGCCCTTCTCCGGCGACGAGACCACCCCGACCGGCGTGCCGCCGCCGTTGAGGACGTACTGCACGGCGTAGCCGCCGAGCCCGCCGGTGGCGCCCCAGATCAGCACCGCGTCGCCCTGCTTCATGTCCGCCGGCGTTGCGGGCTGACCAGCATGCGGTAGCTGGTCGAGTTGCACAGGGCGTTGACCGCCGCCTCCTCCCAGCTCAGGTGCGCCGGCTTGGGCATCAGCTGGTTGGCCTTGACCACGGGCCAGGTCGGCCAGTCCGCCGTAGTTGGTCTCGAAGCCCCAGATGCGCTGGTTGCCGGCCAGCATCGAGTCGTTGTGCGCGCTCGGATCCTGGTCGTCGACGTAGTTGCAGTGCACGACGACCGTGTCGCCCGGCTTCCAGTTGCGCACGGCCGAGCCGACCCGCAGCACCACGCCCGAGGCGTCGGAGCCGACCACGTGGAAGGGCTGGTCGTGGCGGGCGCCCCAGGTGCTCTCGCTGGCCCAGCCGCTTGAGGAAGCCGAACGTGGGCAGCGGCTCGAAGATCGAGGTCCAGACGGTGTTGAAGTTGATCGAGCTGGCCATGACCGCGATGACGGCTTCGTCCGGGGCCAGCTCGGGCAGGGCGTACGTCCTGGACGTGCAGGCTCTGGCGGGGGTCCTTGTCCGGTGAGGCCAGCCCGGCGAACATCTCCTGCTCGCTGGCCAGCACCACGGCGGCTCGATAGGAATCGGGCAGGGGCAGGGCGGCGAGCTCGTCGGCGGGCGCGCCGGCCACGATGGCGTCACGGATCGACTGCATGGCCCCCAAGCTAGCCCGCGCCCACGGCGGGCTTTCCAGCCCGCCGACGACCGCCCCGGGCGCGCCCCGGACCACGGAAGGCGTTGAGGTCGGCGTCGTTGTGATCTAGGCTGGTAGGTCATACGGCCCAGGGTCGTAGGGCGCATGGGGATCGCCACCCCATCTGGAGGTGCAAGTCGTAGTGCCACTGACTCCCGAGGAGATCGAGGCGCGCCGCTTCCGTCTGGCCCAGAACGGCTACGACTGCGAGTCGGTCGACCGGTTCCTGAGCGAGATCGCCGAGGCGCTTCGCAGCCCCGCGCCCGCCCAGTTCGGTGCCGATGAGTTCGGTCGCATGGGCCAGGAGATCGCCACCATCCTGCGCAACGCACGCGACAGTGCCGGGGCCGTTCGAGCCGAGGCCGAAGGACACGCCGCCGCCTTGCGCTCCCGCGCCGAGCTCGAGGCCGAGGACGTGCGCAAGGAAGCCGAGAGCGAGGCCCAGTCGGTGCGCGCCCAGGCCACCGCCGCCAGCGAGGAGAGCCTGGCGCTGGCCCGCGCCAACGCCGAGGCGCTGCGCACCGGCGCCCAGGCCGACGCCGACCAGATCCGCCTCGAAGCCGAACGGCAGCTCGAGGCGGCTACCCAGACTCGCACCCGAGCCGACGAGCAGATGGCATCGGCACGGGCCGGGGCCGAACGCGAGGCCGCGGCCCGGCTCGAGCGGGCCGAGCACGAAGCCCGTCGACGCGCCGATGAGATCACCACCGAGGCCACCCAGCGGGCCGAGGCCATCCGCGAGAGCGAGCAGTCCACCTATCTGCGGCTGCTAGGGGCCCGAGACGACCTCCAGCTGGCCATCGATCGGCTGGTGGCCCACCTCGACGGCGACCCGCGTTCGACCGCGTCAGCCACTGAGGTCGGCGCCGCGCTCGACGAGGCGCAGTCGGTCGTCGACCTGACCAAGGCACCGCCCCAGGTGCACCGGGGGACGGGCCACGAGATGCCCACGGCTCCCGAACGCCAGGACGAGCTCGCCCGCACGGCCCGGCCCATCGCCTCGGTCGGCCTCGAGGCCAGCACCAGCCAGTCCGCCGGGGACCCGCTGCTGCGCATGGTGCGAGCCGCAGTGGGGCGCGCCGCCGAGGGGTCCAGCGGCGAGGGTCCCGAGCAAGAGGCATCAGCCTCCTGAGCGACGCCTGAACGGCGCGGCCGCGGCACTGACCCCCCGGTGGCGCGACGGCTTGACGACCCCGCCGAATCGCTCCCTACACTGGCGGGGCTCCACCGACCCGGCGCCCCGTCCCACGGGCCGCCCCCCTGAGAGGAACGCACCACCATGGCTGGTTCTGTGATCGTCGCCGGTGCTCGTACGCCGATCGGCAAGCTGTCAGGGGCCCTGGCATCCTTCTCGGCCACCGACCTGGGTGGAGTGGCCATCAAGGCGGCGCTGGAGCGGGCCGGGGTCGCGCCCGAGCTGGTCGACTACGTGTTCATGGGCCAGGTCCTACAGGCCGGCGGGGGCCAGATCACCGCCCGCCAGGCCGCGGCGAACGCCGGCATCCCCTTGTCGGTGCCCGCCACCACCGTCAACAAGGTCTGCCTGTCCGGCGTGAACACCATCCACCTGGCCGATCTGGCCATCCAGGCCGGCGAGGCCGACATCGTGGTGGCCGGAGGGATGGAGTCGATGACCAATGCCCCCTACCTGCTGCCCGGGGCGCGGGCCGGTTACCGCCTGGGCGACCAGACCGTGGTCGACTCGATGATGTACGACGGGCTGTTCTGCGCCTTCGACCAGTGCGCCATGGGGGCCGGCACCGAGAAGTACGCGGCGTCGGCCGGGCTGGATCGCCAGTCACAGGACCAGCTGGCCTACCAGTCCCACGAGCGGGCGGCCCGGGCCATCAAGGACGGTCTGTTCGACGCCGAGATCGTGCCCGTCGAGGTGCCCCAACGCCGGGGCGACCCGGTGGTGGTGACCACCGACGAGGGCGTCCGGGGCGAGACCACCACCGATTCGCTGGCCGCCCTGCGCCCGGCGTTCGACAAGGCCGGCAACATCACCGCCGGCAACGCGTCGCAGATCAGCGACGGCGCCGCCGCCGTCATCGTCATGTCCCCGGCCAAGGCCGAGGAGCTGGGGGTGACGCCGCTGGGTCAGATCGTGGGCTACGGCCAGGTGGCCGGCCCCGACCCGTCCCTGCTGACCCAACCAGCCCGGGCCATCCAACAGGCGGCCGAGCGGGCCGGCATCGACGTCGGCGACATCGACCTGTTCGAGCTCAACGAGGCATTCGCGGCGGTGGGTGTGGCCTCCATCGCTCATCTGGGCATCACCGACGAGGTGGCCAACGTGAACGGCGGGGCCATCGCCCTCGGTCACCCGGTCGGCATGTCCGGTACCCGCATCACGCTGCACATCCTCCACGAGCTGGCTCGCCGCGGTGGCGGGCTGGGTGCAGCCGCGCTGTGCGGCGGCGGCGGCCAGGGCGACGCCATCCTGGTCCGCACGATCTGAGCCGACCGAGGTCGTCTCGGCTCCGCCCTCAGCCCCCGGTCGAAGGCGGAGTCGACTGACCCAACTCCGAGCTGAGCTTGGCCATG
Source organism: uncultured Microthrixaceae bacterium (assembly GCA_963740985.1). Taxonomy (GTDB): domain Bacteria; phylum Actinomycetota; class Acidimicrobiia; order Acidimicrobiales; family Acidimicrobilacustridaceae; genus UBA4742. The sequence continues at coordinate 3,055,927 of CAVUGJ010000002.1, read as the reverse complement.
GCGGCCGCCCAGCCCGGATCGGTGCGCTTGATCACGGTGCCGTCGGGTTCGGTGATCGTGCCGTCGGGACCGACCTTGGTTCCGTCGGGAGAGGTCATCGTCTGATCCGCACCCGGGAGAGTGGCATGGGTCGGGCCGCCCGAGTCGGGGGTGATGGGCACGGTACCCGGGACCGGCGTGAAGACCGCGCTGCCCGACGACCCGTCCGAGCTACCGAAGCAGGTCTGGACACCGAAGCCGGTGTCGTCGGTGGTCTGGGTGGTGGACTGGCTGGTCGACGAATCGGATGAGCCCGAGTCGCTGGTCCCGCACGGGTTGTCGAAGCCGGAGAACCACGTGCCCCACTTGTCGACGTCGCTGGGCTTGAGCCGCTCCAAGGAGATGACCACCGTGTCGAGCAGCGTGCGCACTGGGCTGACGTACCAACGACCGTTCACCTCCACCACCGTGATGGCCAGCTGGTTGGTGGCGGTGCCCAGCACCCCGAGGCTGGCCACGCCCTCGGTGCCCGTGTCCTTGTTCGGGTCGTCCCCGGCGCACGACTTGTGCGGCTTTTGGGCGGCGGCCCGGTCGTGGGCCAGCTCGGCCAGGTAGGCAGGATCGGAGGCGAGCGGGGTGCTGTTGGGATCGGAGGGGTCGTCGTACTGCGCGTCGTCGGCCCCGTCCGCGGCGATCTCGTCGGTGCCCCCGATGCCGACGGCGCCATTTTTGTAGGTGAGCTGGCTGGTCAGGCAGCGGCCGTCAAAGGACACCTGGGTGGTCTGGTCCTGGTCGGCCACGCTGACGGTGAAGGTCCCCAGGTGCACCCGGCGGGTGGCGCCCGAGCCCTCCACCGACAGCCCCAGCTGGCTGACCTTGACGGTCGTGTCGTCTGAGCGGCCGGCCGAGCTGGCCGTAGGCAGGAAGAGCGAGGCGTACGCGTAGAGTGCCGCGTCCTCGTCCGGGGCCATGAGGGTGACCGCCTTGCGGGCGTCGAGGCTGGTGGCCGCGTCCACCAGGTCACGGACGGCACCATCAGGGGTGGCTGAGCCGACCGGGGCCGGCGCAGCCGCAAAGTCGGGCGGGGTGGACGAATCGCCGTGAATGGCGTTGGCGATCGTGTAGCCCAGGCTGACGTGCCAGCCGCCGCCGTCCTTGACGGTGACCAGCTGCAGATTCGAGTCGCCCAGCTCACCCGAAAAGCTCTCGGGCTTCGTGCTGGCCGACGAGTCCCCGAAGTCCTTCTGCATGATCGCCCGCAGCCGAGCCCCGATGGGCAGCTCGGAGGGGATGGAGTGGCCGCTGATGGTCCCGCCCACCACGTTCACCCGAACCACGCCCGGGCCCAGGTCGTCGCTGGTCAGCTGCAGGTTGTCGACCGACAGCTGCCCGCCCGGCACGTCGTTGAGCTGGAAGCTCGACAGGATCCCCAGGCGCTCGAGCTGTTGGGTGGCGTCGATGGCCGGTTGGCGCAACACGTCGCGCTCGTTGGCCGGCAGACTCTCGATCACGCCCAGCGCATCGCGGTGGCTGATGGCATCGAACAGCTGGTGGACCGCGGCCTCCGGCGACGAGGCGCCGTCGGGCTGGTCGAGCGCGGTCACCGCGAACACGGTGGCCCCGAGCAGAGCTACAACGCCCACCATCAACCCGGCCACCTTGGGAGACAGCCGACGCCGCGCCGGCGGTGCCGGAGGAGGAGGCGGCGGCGCGTAGAGCGGCAGACCGGCCGGAGGCGCGAACGAGCCGAAGGCGTCTGGCGCGGAAGACCCCGGGCTCGGATCGCTCGCACCCATCGGATCGCTCGGGCTCAGGTCGTCGTCCATCTTGCTCCTCGGAGATCGCGTCCGGTCAGGAACGTGCCGATGAGCACCACCGCCGACCCAACCGCGGCCACCCACGGACCGGCACCGGTTGGCAGGGGCGAGGCGATCACCACGGTCGAGGTGGGGATGGTCAGCACCACCAGGGCCGCCCCTGCGACGAGACCCAGCCGACGCGCGCCGCTCAGAGCCGCCAAGAGCACCATGGCTCCAAGCATCGGCACCAGGTACCAGAGCTTGAGCGCGGTGGCGGCCGGGCCGTGGACCACGCCCAGCAGTTCGGCGGCGCGCACTACCGAGTAGCTCGAGCGACCGACCGATCCGCTCACCAACCAGGTCAGGAAGGAAGCGAGCACGATCAGGCCGGCACCCATCACCAGCAGAACGGGTCCCAGCCAGGCGACGCGGAGCCCGATCACACGGCGCGCAGGCCGCCCCAGGTCCCTGCCCTCCCTCGACACCACCGCCATGACCACTCACGGTAGTCGTCGGTGGTCAGTCGGTGCTGACCTCGCGGCGGCCTTCCAGGGCGCGGCCCAGGGTGAGCTCGTCGGCGTATTCGAGGTCGCCGCCCACCGGGAGCCCGCTGGCGATGCGGGTGACCTTGACCCCCAGCGGCTGGATGAGCCGGCTCAGGTACATGGCCGTGGCCTCGCCCTCCAGGTTGGGATTGGTGCACAGGATGATCTCGGTCACGCCCTCATCCTCGAGCCGGGCCAGCAGCTCGCGGACCCGCAGCTGATCGGGTCCCACCCCTTCGATCGGGCTGATGGCGCCCTGGAGCACGTGGTAGCGCCCGTGGAACTCTCCCGTCTTCTCCACCGAGACGATGTCGCGTGACTCCTCCACCACGCAGATCACCGTCGGGTCACGCCGGGCATCGGTGCAGATGTTGCACTCGCCGCCCTCGGCGATGTTGAAGCAGCGCGTGCAGAAGGTGACCTTGTCCTTGGCCTCGGTGATGGCCCGAGCCAGCCTGGCGGCATCGGTGGCGGGGGCCTTGAGCAGGTAGAAGGCGATCCGCTGAGCCGACTTGGGGCCTACGCCGGGCAACCGGCCGAGCTCGTCGATCAGGTCCTGGACCGGCGCCGCGTACGTGCTCACGCCGATCCCCCGCCGGCGCCGGCCTCGTCGTCGTCCTCGTTGTCGTCGTCCTCGTCGTCGTCGTCTTCTTCGTCGTCGTCCTCGAACCCACCACCCAGACCGAGCGCGCCACCCATGGCGCCCAGGTCGAGACCGCCCATGGACGATTGCTGCAGCTGGGCGATCTGATCGGTGGCGTCGTGGAGGGCGGCCAGGATCAGGTCCGCCAACAGCTCGACGTCGTCGGGGTCGACGACCTCGGGCGCGATGGTGACGGACTGGAACACCATGGCGCCGGACACCCGGATGGTGACCGCACCGCCGCCGGCATGGCCCTCCACCACCGCCTCGGCCGCCTCGGCCTGGGCGGCCAGGAGCTGCTGTTGCATCTCCATGGCCTGCTCGAGCAGCGATCCCATGTCGAAGCCACCGCCGGACGGGAGAACGTCGTCCACCGACTCGATCGTCGCGTCCGCGGACGGTTCTTCAGGCAGGTCGCTCATCGGGACTCCATCGGATCGGGGGCACAGCGAAGGTCAGGCCGGCTCGGTCACGCCTCGTCCACCAGTTCAGCACCGGGGAAGAGCTCGCGGACCCGATCCACCGACGACGTGGCCACATCGTTGGCGTCGGTGAGTTGCGTGAGGTCGACGTCATCATCGGGTTCGGGCTGGGGCGATCGGGACCCGCCGGTCGTACCCCGATCCGGCGCCGCCGCGCTGGCGGCGGTGCCACCGGCCGGTCCGCCATCGGGCGCCGGAGGATCGTCGTCCACGGTGAGCCGGAGCGGGACGGGCCGACCGAAGTGGGCGGCCAGGGCCTGCTCGACATCGCCTCGGCGCGACTCGCACCGCTCGGCGTGGGGGGCGTTGGGCAGGGCGAACACCGCTCGGCCGTTCGACACCTCCACGAACCGACCGGCGCCGAAGAAGGCCTTGGCCCGGGCCGGCAGGCCGGCCAGGATCGAGTCACCCCAGGCCAGCGTGAGCTCGTCACGGGTGGGCAAGTCGCCCGCCGGGCTGGTCGACTCGGGCGCGGCCGGGGACGCGATCGGCCCGGGCGCGCCGGCAGGGTCAGCGGCCTTGGCGGGGGCCGATCGCCGCCCGGAGGTGCGGGCCTGCTTGGTGGCCTGGAGGGCCTCGCGGGCCTGGGAGGCCATGCCCGCGGCCCCACTCGTGGCCGCCGACGCAGCGGGGGCGGCCTCGGCGGGCTCTGCCGGTGGAGCCGACTCGACCGCTGCACTCGCGGCCGCCTCCGGAGGCGGGGACGCCGGCGGCCGAACTGCGGGCGCGGATGGTGGCGGCGTCACCGCCGCGGCCGGGGTCACCCCGTGCTCCAGGCGAGTGATGCGGTCGAGCAGAGCCGAGATCGAGGTGTCAGCCTCGGGACGGGTCAGGCGCACCAGCGCCACCTCGAGGGGGATGCGCTGATCGGGGGCGTCCTGGATCCCCACGAAGGCATCGCCGAGCACCTCGAGGGCCCGGGTGGCCCCGGCCGGACCGAGCCGCTCCGCCTGCGCCGTCACCCGAACCCGGTCCTGGTCGGGCAGCCGGGTCAGCTCCATCTTCATGGCCGCCAGGAACACGTCGCGCAGCCGGGAGATGAGCTGCTCGCCCAGCAGCCGCGGGCTCCGGCCGGCATCGAGGGCCCGTTCGACCGCGATCAGCGCTCGGCCGGTGTCGCGATCGCACAGGGCCTCGACCAGTTCATCGAGGGCATCACCGTCGTCGGGAAGCCCGCCAGCCACCACCTGGTCGAGGGCCGACTCCATGTCGCGGGCCGAGCCGGCTCCGGCCCGCACCACGTAGTCGACGGCTTCGGGCCCGACGTCGAGCCCCGCATCCTCGATGACGTAGCGGGCCAGGGCAGTCAACTCGTCGGCCGACAGGAGGTGCAGCTCGAAGTGCTGGGTGCGGCTGCGGATGGTGGGCAGCACCTTCTGCGGATCGGTGGTGGCCAGCACGAACACCACGTGTTCGGGGGTCTCCTCGAGCGTCTTCAACAGGGCGTTGGACGCCGCCGTCGAGAGCATGTGGACCTCGTCGAGGATGTACACCTTGGTGCGCCCGGGCGTGCCCATGGCCGTCTTGGTGATGAGGTCGCGGATGGCCTCGACGCCGTTGTTGGAGGCGGCGTCGAGCTCGTGGACGTCGAACGAGGTGCCGTGCTCGATGGCCAGGCACGACTCGCACACCCCGCAGGGCTCGCCGTCGGTGGCGTTCGGGCAGTTGAGGACCTTGGCCAGGATGCGGGCCGTCGAGGTCTTGCCCGTGCCCCGGGGGCCGCTGAACAGGTAGGCGTGGCCCACCCGATCGCCCCGCACCGCGTTCTGCAGGGCCGCGACCAGGTGCTCCTGGCCCCGGATCTCGGAGAATCGTTGGGGCCGGTACCGCCGGTAGAGGGACTGATAGGCCACGGCGCCCGAGCCTACCGGTGCCGATCCCACGGCGGAGCGGCGATCTCAACCTCATGGGGGGAACGGCAGAACCCGCTCCCCAACCTCATGGCGGGAACGGCAGAACCCGCTCCCCAACCTCATGGGGGGAACGGCAGAACCCGCTCCCCAACCTCATGGGGGGAACGGCAGAACCCGCTCCCCAACCTCATGGGGGGAACGGCAGAACCCGCTCCCCCATGTGATGGTCAGGCGATCTGCGGCACACACCAGGTCCCGCTGAGAGCTGCTGCCTTCCGGCCCTGACTCGGTTCACGGGCTGATGTTGCACAGGACCCGACCATCACATGCGAGAGCGGGTTCGCCCACACGATAGCCTGAGCGACCGCACTGCCGTCCGGTCGCCCTCCCGGGGACGGCCCGCGCAGGGCGGGCAATCCCTGGAGGGATGCGAGAGCGGCCGAATCGGCACGCTTGGAAAGCGTGTGTGGGGCAACCCACCGTGGGTTCGAATCCCACTCCCTCCGCCAAGTGATTTCGCGAGACATCGGCCAGGGTCGAATCCCCAGGTTTCAAGGCGCCCAGTTGTCGCCTGTCTACAGACCGGCTGGCGGCTCGGCCGGGGGCCCAGCTGCGGGCGGAACGGGCGGGGGAACCGAAGGTGGGACCGGTGGCGGCGTTGCCGTCGTCGGCGCCGTCGCTGCCGGCGAGGTCCACGGCGCTGCCCCAACCGGTGGCGCAGGGGCCGCCGGGTCGGTGCCGGGGAAGGTCGCACCGGGGTAATTGGTCTGGCTGGCCACCGTGACGGGGCGTGTGGAGGCCGCGTTGTTGGCCGTGACGACGAGCACGATGGCGACGACCAGGGCGACGCCGGCCCCCACCAGCACGGCGATCAACCCGGCGCCCATCGAATAGTGGACGAGGTTGGAGGCCAGCGTGGAGGCGAGCCCGCCCAGATCGCCACTTCCGGCATTGGAGGCGATCGACTGGTTGATGGCGCTCGACGCGGCGTCATCCGCGTGGTTGTACTCACCGAACGAGACGACGGCGACGACAGCCGGCGTTATCACCGCGAGTATCCCGGCGGAACGCCGCTGGCCGGGTGAGGTCGTGTAGGCGTAGACGAGACCGCAGACGACGATGAGCGCCCCGCCGATCAGCGCCCACCAGCCCGCCGCGATGTCCCCCCACCAGGCGCCGCCCCCCGTCGCGCTGTTCATTCCCGTCAGAGCGACGGTGTGGCCCACGACGCTCACCTCGAGCCAACTGAAGAAGGCGCCGGCGCCGACGACGACACCACACACCGCCAGCAGCAGCCCCAGGGCACGTCCGGTGTCGGCGCCAGCCCGCGTGGCCGTCGCCGGAACCCCGGGCGCGGCGTTTGGTGGCGCGCCTGAAGCGCCCGGCTGGTTCGGCTCAGGTGTGCTGCTGCCGCCATCGGTCATGAGTCGCCCCCAGTCTGCGACCGGCAAGACGGCCGCCACGCTCTTTCCCGTTCGCATTGTTGTATCGCGTTGTGACCCTCGACACCGCGATCCACGCCCGCCTCCGCGGGTGGCCTGCCGCGTTTACTCTGACCACACGAGTGTCAGCCACCCGCCCGGGCCGATCCGTCGCCGGGAAGGCCGACCGCCTCCGTCGAACAGCTCCAGGAGTCACCCATGCAAGCGGCCCTGCTCGAGACCTCGCCCGGAGCCCTCGTCATCGGCGAGGTGGTGCTCGACCGGCCAGAGTCCCGCGAGGTGCTGATCCGCACCGTGGCGGCCGGCTGCTGCCACAGCGATCTGCACTTCATGGACGGCACGTTCCCGTACCCCACCCCGACCGTGCTCGGCCACGAATCGGCCGGGGTGGTCGAAGCCGTCGGCGCCGACGTGACCCACGTGGCGCCCGGTGACCACGTGATCACCTGCCTGTCGGCGTTCTGCGGCCAGTGCGACTGGTGCGTGAGCGGTCGACCCCACCTGTGCACCCAGACCGCCATCCGGCGCCAGCCCGGCCGGCCGCCGCGCCTGAGCCGGGACGGCCAACCCGTGTTCCAGTTCCTCGAGCTGTCGTCGTTCGCCGAGCAGATGCTGGTGCACGAGGGCGCGGTGGTGAAGATCCGCGAGGACATGCCGCTCGATCGTGCTGCCCTGATCGGTTGCGGTGTCACCACCGGCCTGGGGGCCGTGTTCAACACAGCCGGGGTGCGGCCGGGGCAGACCGTGGCCGTGATCGGCTGCGGCGGCGTGGGTCTGTCCGCCATCCAGGGCGCCGCCATCGCCGGCGCCGAGCGCATCATCGCCGTCGACACGGTGAGCTCCAAGCTGGATCTGGCTCGGACGATGGGCGCCACCGACACGGTCGACGCGACCGAAGGCGACCCGGTGGCGGCCGCCCTGGACCTGAGCCACGGTGGTGTGGACCACGCCTTCGAAGCCATCGGGCTGGCCTCCTGCGCCCAGCAGGCGTTCGCCATGCTCGCCCGCGGCGGCACGGCCACCGTCATCGGCATGATCCCTCCCGGCCAGGTGGTCGAGATCCCCGGCTTCGACCTGCTCTCGGAGAAGCGCATCCAGGGCTCTCGGATGGGCTCGAACCGGTTCCGGCTCGACATACCCCACTACGTGGAGATGTATCTGGCGGGCAGGCTCAACCTCGATGACCTGGTCTCGAACCGGCTTCCTCTGTCCGAGATCAACTCGGCCTTCGCGGCAATGAAGACCGGCCAGATCGCCCGCGACGTCATCGTCTTCGATGCCTAGCCACCTGCCCGCCGCACCGAAGGGACCGCCGCCATGAGCCCCACCGGAGCCGACCCCTACGGCACCGACCTCTACACCGAGCCCGACGGCGACCCCGACACCGTGTCCCAGCTCGGCCCGCTGGCTCCGCTGGCCGGGATCTGGGAAGGCATCGGCGGTGCCGACGAGCACCCCGTGGCCGGGGGAACCGGGCTCGACGCCTACGTCGAGCGCTACGAGCTCCAGCCCATCGACCCGCAGACCAACGGTCCGCAGCTCCTCTACGGGCTGCGGTACCACGTCCACATCACCAAACCGGGCGAGGTGGAGACCTTCCACGACCAGGTCGGATACTGGCTGTGGGAGCCGGCCACCCACATCGTGACCCTCACCCTCGGGATCCCTCGCGGACAGGTCCTGCTGGCCGGCGGCACCGCCGAGCCCGACGCCACCGACTTCGAGGTGAATGCCACGGTCGGCTCGGAGATCTACGGGATCCTGTCCAACCCGTTCCTCGACCGGTCCTTCCGCACGCTCAGCTATCGCATGCACGTCACCGTGAACCCCGATGGCACCTGGTCCTACGAACAGGACGGCGTCCTCGACATCCCCGATCGCCCCGGGCCCTTCCACCACATCGACCGCAACACGCTTCGCCGCGTCGCCCCGGCCACACCGAACCCCCTGGCCCTGGCCGAGGCGGAGGCTGGTACCCCGTCGCCCGCCCCGGCGCCGGCTGACTACAGCCTGGGCATCGGGGATCTACGCCACGAGGGCTCGACGCTCTAGCCATCGGGCGTTGACCACTCGGACACATCTTGAAAGACTCATTTCATAATGGGGAAGACAACGACGGGGAGCCGGAGGCGCGTGGGCCGCGCCGTGACCGCATTGGCCGTGGCCACGGTTCTGGCCACCACGCTGGTGACCACTTCGGCGTCGGCCCGGACGTCGCTCGACCCCACCACCGCGGCGAGCGCCCTGCACACCGACGGCCGCTTCGCCCGCGACGGGCAGGGCCGGGTGGTCGTGCTGCACGGGCTGTTCGGGGTGTGGAAGACCTCGACCTGGGATCCGACCGACAGCGACACCGATCCGGCCGGGTTCACCAGCACCGATGCCCGCCACGTGGCCGACCTGGGCTTCGACCTCTTCCGCCTGGCCTACTTCTGGGAGGGCCTGGAACCCACGCCGGGCCAGGTGTCGGACCGGTACCTCGACGACATCGCCCGGGTGGAGCACCAGCTCGCCATCCGCAACGTCCACGTGCTCATCGATTCGCACCAGGACATGTACAGCTCGGTGTTCCACGGTGACGGGTTCCCGGCCTGGTCGGTGCACAACGACGGCATCGCCCTGGTCACCGACAGCGGCTTCCCCCTCAACTACTTCACCCCGGCCGTCGAGCGCACCTTCACCAACTTCTGGGCCAACGACCAGGGCGTCCTCGACGCCTACGACCAGCAGCTGGCCACGGTGGCCCGCCGCTTCGCTCACGACCCCATGCTGCTGGGCTACGACCTCATGAACGAACCCTTCAGCGGGGAGAACGAGTCCGCCTGCGCCAGCACCACCGGTTGCCCGGAATGGGACGCCGACGTGCTCAGCCCGGCCGAGGCGTCCATGGGCCAGGCAGTACGCACGGCCACGGCCAGCCAGCTGGTCTTCTACGAGCCGCAGATCTTCGCCAACTGGGGCACGCCCAACGGCATCACCGCCGACCCCGCCACCGGACCCAACGGGGTCTCCTTCCACGACCAGTGCACGGCCCGGGCGTACTACCAGATCACCCACGATCGCGCCGGCGCCCTGGCCCTGGAGGCCTCGGTCTGCCCCGGCCAGAACGCGACGGTCATGGCCAACGCCCTGGCCGCCTCCAGCCGCGACGGCGGGCTGCCCCTGATGACCGAGGTGGCCGCAGCCACCGACGACGACTACGGCGGCCTCGAGTGCATCCTCGAGCTGGCCGACCGCAACATGATCGGCTGGACCTACGGGCTGAGCTGGCGCAGCGGCGAACTGCGCCACCTCGATCCGACGAAACAGGCAGTGCTGTCGCGGGCCTATCCCCACGCCATCGCCGGCAAACCCACCTCCTACTCCTTCGATCCCCGCACCGGGAACTTCGCGCTCAGCTACACCACCGCCGCCCATGTCACGGGGCGCACGGTGGTCTACCTGCCTCTGGCCCAGCAGTATCCCAACGGGTACACGGTGTCGGTGTCGGGCGCCCACGTGGTCTCGGCCCCCGGGGCCAGTCGCCTGGAGCTGGCGAACGTGAAGGGCATCCACCCGGTCACCGTCACCGTGACCCCGGCAGCCGGCCCGGTCATCGCCAACCGGCCGAACCTGGCCGCCTGCCCGGGTTGATCCGTGCCTGACCTGATCCGCCGGTTGCGCAGCCGGGCCACCAAGTCCGAGGCGGCCGAGACGGTGGCGGGGATCGTGGGCCACCGATTCGTCATCGTGGTGGGCGACAGCCATGCCAACGTCTTCGCCGAGATCCGTCGCCGGCGGCTGGTGCCGCGGACCTCGTTCTCCCTGGTGTCGGTGTCGGGGGCCACGGCCCGGGGGCTGGCCAACCCCAACTCGACCACCGACGCCCTGGCCCGCTTCGGCGCCGCCCTCCAGGTGGTCCCTCGGTCGCGCCGGACGCTGGTGATGCTGGGCGAGGTCGACTGCGGGTTCCTGTGCTGGTACCTGGCGGAACGGGAACAGACCACGGTCGACGTGCAGCTGCAGATCTCCTGGGCCCATCACCGCCACTACCTCGATGGGCTGCTGGCCGAGGGGCGCCGGCGCCTGGGCGTGGTGTCGGTCCTGCCCCCCACCGTGGACGACTACACCACCTGGACCGGCCTGGCCAACGAGCGGCGCCAGGTCACCGCCGACATCGAGGCCCGCACCGAGGCCACCCTGGCCTACAACGGCCAACTGAAGGACTGGGCCGATCAGCGCGGTTGCGCCTATCTCGACCTCGACCCGGCCCTCATCGACCCGGCCACCGGGCTGCTGCGCGACGAGTTCCGCAACCCCGACCCCACCGATCACCACCTGAACCCCGACCCCCTGGCCAGCCTCGTGGCCCACTCCTGCGCCGAGCTGGACTGGACGGTCTGTCGCCCATCCGCTTGACAGACCGGCGCGGCGACGAGACCTTTTAGTCTTACGCACAAAATAGGGGGCAGAGATGGGTCGAACTGGGGCGAGGCAGCATCGGTGGCGCGGTCGGGTGGTCGCGTTGGTAACCGTGGCGGCCGTGCTCACCATGGCCGGGTGCGAGGCGCAGGTGACCAACGACGTCAATGCGGCCCGCACGGCCGGCGGGGCCGTCGCCCTGCCCGTCCCGTCGACGATGACCAGCGCGGCCCGGGCCCACTCACAGGCCATGTGCACGGCCGGGTCGGTCGCACCGTCGGTGTCGCCGGCGACCTCGTACCAGGAGGGCACCTACCTCGTCCACGAGCTGGTGGGACGGGCCCCGCTCGACCAGACCCAGACCAACGCCGTGTTGCGCGATCTCGACGCCACCTCGGCCGTCTGGTCGCAGTGGCAGCACGATCCTGAACTGACCGACCCGCACTGGGTGGACCAGGCCGACGGCGACGTGGAGTGCCCAGACGGGTACCTCTACGAGACCCTGGTCCTGCGCCAGATCCCGATCGCCCCGCCCTCGGGCTTGTACGTCAGCCAGCAGTACCCACTCGGCTCGGGGCTCATCACCGACGGCATCCAGTACGGCAGCGCGGTGGACTACTCAGGCACCACGGTCCCGCTGCTGTTGGACCTCTACGTCCCGCCCACGTCGACGCCGCACCCGGCAGTGGTGCTGATCCACGGCGGCGCCTTCGTGGGTGGGAGCCGCTCCGACTACGCCGGGCTGGCGCAGAAGTGGTCGAGCATGGGCTACGCGGTGATCGCCATCGACTATCGCTTGGACCCCCTGTTGAACGGCCCGCACACCCTGGCCGACCAGCTCCAGGCTGCGGCCAACGCCATCGCCGACGCCCAGGAGTCCGTGCGCTGGCTGAAGGCCCACGCCGCCACCTACGGCATCGACACCACCCGGATCGCGGCGGTGGGCGATTCGGCCGGTGGCGCCATCGCCCTGGGCCTGTCGGCCGTCCCGGATTCGCACCCGGCCAGCCCGTACTCGGCCTACTCCCCGTCGGTGGCCGCCGCCGTGTCCACCGGCGCCTACCTGACCCCGGGCCTCGACGCCGGGCTGCTCCACCTGGTCGGGACCGAGGCACCCATCCTCATGTTCCACTACGAGACCGACGTGGCCAGCGCTCCGGGTCCGTACGCGTATGAGACCTGCACCGACTATCGACTCGCCGGGGACACCTGCGACTACGTGAGCCAGGCCGGTGAGGGCCACACCACCGATCTCTCGCCCGGCGGCGCGTGGTGGACCAACCCGATCGCGCCCTTCCTGTGGCTGCACCTGAGGTTGGGGAGCTGAGCGCGCTCGACCCGCGCCGCCCGGATCAGCCGAGCGCCAGGCCGTAGACCAGCTGCCCGTCGGGCTGCACGTCGTAGTACTCGAGCTCGCCCTCGGCCACCTGGGCCGCGTCGGCGCCCAGGGCCACGGCCATCTTGTTGGCCGAGTTGCGGGTCACGTCCAGCACCAGCTCGGTGGCCTCGGCCGGGTCGAAGGCGCGGCGGACCTGGGCCACCAGTTCGGACGGCCAGACGGCCGGTGACCACACCATGGCGTCGGTGAGGCGCAGGGCCACCTTCTGGCGTTCAGGGAACGGGCTGCGCTCGTAGTCGTCGATCTGGTCGAAGGTGGCCTCGTCCGCGCCGGCCCGCACCGCCGGGACCAGCCGACGCGACCGGCACAGCCGGCAGTTGTGCGCCCGGGCCCCGCGCAGACGCACCAGCTCGGTGGTCACCGGGTCGAGATGGTCCAGTCGGGCCACCTCGACCAGGAGATCGTCGATGGCGGTCCAGAGACCGCCGCCGGGGTCTCCACCCTCCCCGGGCGATGGGGTCTTGAGCCCGTCGAGCGCGCTGGACCCGAACAGCTGACCCAGCGCGGTCTCGGCCCGGGTCCCGAAATCCGCCACCCACATCACCTGGACCAGCGGGAACGTGCTGGCGCCGAACCGTTCGCTGAGGGCTTGGCGCTCGGCGTCGGTCACCGAAGCCACGTCGAGCACGAACCGCTCGGCGAAGCGCCCGGCCAGGTTGCGATCGGCCAGCTCCGGTGCCGTCAACGCCGATTCGCCAGGCTCGAGGTCGGCTGCGCCCAACCCGAGGGTGGCCCGCACCCGATGGCGCAGCGCCGGCCCCAGCCCGATGTCGGGGTTGTCGGCCGACGTGACGGTCAGTCGACTCTGATCGGCAGCCGGGCCCAGCGCCGCCAGCGCGGCCATGGCCTCGGGGGCGATGCGGCCGGGAACGGCGTCGGGCGACCAGCGCAGGGCAGCCATCGGGCTCGGTCAGGCCGCCAGGGCGGTGGCGGCCGAGCCCATGAGGTCGAGGAAGTTCTGGGTGTAGAAGCGCTCGCAGGCCACCGGGTCGGTCTCGGCCAGCGAGGCCTGGAAACGCTCGAGGGGCCGGCGACCACCCTCCACGTGGGGGTAGTCCGAGGAGAACAGGCACACCTCGGGGCCGGACTGCTCGATGATCCAACCCACGTCCTCGGTGGGGTACGGGGTGAAGCGGATCTGGCGGCGCACGTAGTCGGTGGGTCGCAGCGACAGGGCCGACAGCCGTTCCTCGTGGCGCACGAACGCTTCGAAGGCAGCCTCCATCTGGCGCGTCCAGGACGGCACCCAGATCGCCCCCTGCTCGATCACCCCGAACCGCAACGACGGGAAGCGCTCGAGCACCCCGTCGAAGATCAGGGTGGCCAGCGTCTGGGCCGGCGGACCGGGGATCCCCATGTAGTCGACCGAGCGGAAGTTCTCCTCGCCGCCGTGGAAGTCGGGCGGGACCGGCAGGCCGTTGCGGAAGTAGGCGGGATCGATCAGGTCGCCGGTGCCGCCCACGTGGAACACCACCGGGATGCCCGCCTCCTGGGCTCGGGCCCACACCGGGTCGAGATCCACGTGGCTGGGCGAGTGCCCGGGCGGACAGCCCGAGGCCACCAGCAGCGCGGCCGCGCCCATGGCGATGGCCTCGTCGGCCATGGCCGCCGCCACGTCGAGGTCGAACAGCGGCACGTAGCAGCTGGCCAGCAGGCGGGGGTCGACCGAGCAGAACTCGACCATCCCCCGGTTGTGGGCCCGCGCCGCCCCCACCGCCAGCTCGGCGTCCCCGCTGTGCTCCCAGTCGCGCAGTCGGCGGTTGTGGAAGGTGTTGAAGACGAGCTGGCTCGAGAACCCGAGCAGGTCGAGGGCCCGAGGTCGGTCCTCGGCCACGAACGAGCCGGTGGCCGCAAAGTTCTTGCGAGCCATGATCTGGGTCTCCTCGTCGGCCCGGTACTCATCGGAGGCGTGGCGCCGGCGGAGCTTCTCGAAGGCGGCATCGAGATCGCGTTGCTGCTCGCTGACCTCGCCGGTCTGGCGCAGCTCGTTGCCCCCGGGGTACCGCAGCGCCTGGATGCGATCGCGCACGGCCGGATCGGCGTGATCCCGCAACCAGTTGGGCGTCTCCATCAGGTGGGCGTCGGCGTCGTGGATGACGCGGCCGTCGTTGTAGGGCATGGCACGGAACCCCCCGGTTTCGACACCCTCGCTCGCACCCTAGCCCGGGGGGTCGGCCGCAGGGCCAGGTGGAAGATGATTGCGCGGCCGATACCGTTGCGTCATCGCTACCATCACCCGCACCACCGAGAAGGCCGAGGAGCTGACCGACGTCCTGGCCGCCTTCACCCAGCTGTTGATGCGCCCTGGTCGCGGCCACACGTTCACCACCATGGCCGAACACGACTTGTCGATCTCCCAGGTCCGCATCCTGCACCTGCTGTTCTGGAGCGAACGCGAGCCGGCCCAAGTCGAGATCGCCGAGCAGATCGCCCTGTCCGTCGCCGCCGCCGGACGGGCCATCGACACCATGGTGCGCAGCGGCCTGGTCGAGCGCCACGCCGACATCCTCGACCGCCGGATCAAGCGGGTCGCGCTCACTGCGGCCGGGCGGGTCATGGTCGAAGAGATGGCCGAGGGCCGCCGGGCCGACCTCCGCGAGTTCGTCGACCAGCTCGATCCCGCCGAACGCCGCCAGCTCGGCAACGCCCTCCGTCCCATCGTGGCTGCCCGTGATCTGGCCGCCGGCCTGCCCAGGTGTGCACCGTGAAACCCCAAGCCATCGACCTCCGGTCGCGCCGAGGCGGTGTGCCGCACCCCGGAGAACCAGCCTCGGACGCCAGCCACACCCACCGCCACCACCATCGTCGCAACCTGCTGATGATCGTGACGGTGTCGGCCATCGCCCTGGTCCCCTGGATCATCAACCTGGCCCTCACCCTGCCCCATCGCTACCTGGCCACCGACTGGCGGCTGACCTGGGTCGGGTTCGACATCGCGCTGTTGGCCTTCCTCAGCGCCACGGCTTGGCTGGGATGGCATCGCCGCCAGCTGGTGCTGCTCACCGCCTTCACCACCGGCGTGCTGCTGTGCTGCGACGCCTGGTTCGACATCACCACCGCCGAGCACCACGACCAATTCACGTCGGTGGCGGCTGCCTTCGTGGAGATCCCGCTGGCCATCCTGCTGTTCCGGGCCTCCTGGCGGCTGCTGCGACTGGCCGCCGGCGCGTTGGGCTCCACCAACCCGGACGGCTCCCAGGTCTCGATCTGGCGCATGCCGATCCTGGGTCCGGCCGAACCGGCCGCCGATCCGGCCAGCATGCAACAGGGTCGCTTCGCCGACCCGTGCGCCCAGACCGACCCGCTCGATCGCCCCGCCCAGACCGTCCCGCCCGTCGACTGAGTCGCCCCCCGGCTCTGCCACTCCTGGAGAAGCTCAGATGTCCCTGCGTTCCCACGCCCGGTTCTGTTACACCCACCGCCGCTGGGTGGTGGCCGCCTGGTTGGTGGTGTTCGTCGCCCTCCAGGTGATCGTGAGCGCCGCCGGCACCAACTTCACCACCAGCTTCAGCGCCCCCAACACCGAGTCGACCCGGGCGCAGCACCTGCTCCAGGCCAACTTCAAGGCCCAGTCGGGTGACAGCGTGCAGGTGGTCATGAAGGGCACGCCGTCGATGACCGACCCCAAGGTCAAGGCCCAGGTGGACGCGATGCTGGCCGACCTGGCCAAGATCGATCACGTCACCAGCGTCAGCAACCCCTACACGTCACCGGGCGGCATCTCGAAGTCTGGCGAGGTGGCGCTGGCCAACCTCCAGCTCGACGAGCAGTCCAACGACATCGACACGTCGGTGGGCAAGCAGATGATCGCGGTGGGCGAGGCCCACTCGACCGACGGTCTCCAGGTGTATCTCGGTGGTCAGCTCATCACCCAGGCCGAGCGCCAGCCCCTGCCCTCCAGCGAGCTGATCGGCATCGTGGCCGCCATCATCATCCTGCTCATCGCCTTCGGCTCGGTGCTGGCCATGGCGCTGCCCATCGTGGTCGCGCTGAGCGGGCTGGCCGTCGGTCTGCCCATCGTGGAGCTGCTCACCCACCTGTACCCGCTCCAGTCCTTCACCACCATCCTGGCCACGATGATCGGCATCGGGGTGGGCATCGACTACGCCCTGTTCGTAGTGACCCGCTATCGCCAGGCGCTCCAGTCGGGCCTCGACCCCGAGGAGGCGGTGGTCACCGCCATCGACACCTCAGGCCGGGCCGTGCTCTTCGCCGGCCTCACCGTGATCATCGCCCTGGTCGGCATGCTGGCCATGCGCCTGTCGTTCATCAGCGGGCTGGGCATCGGCTCCGCCGCCGTGGTGGCGTGCACCGTGCTGGCCGCGGTCACCCTCCTGCCCGCGGTCCTGGGGTTCGTGGGCACCAACATCGACCGACTCAGCCTGCCCTGGGCCCACAAGGAGGCCGCCCCCGGCCACGAGACCATGTGGCACCGCTGGAGCCGGTTCGTGCAGCGTCACCCCTGGTGGCTCACCCTGGCCGGGCTGGCCGTGGTGCTGGCCCTGGCCCTGCCCGTGCTGTCGCTGCGCCTGGGCTTCGTGGACGCTGGGAACGACCCCGCCGGCACCCAGACCCGCCTGGCTTACGACACCCTGGCCGACGGGTTCGGGCCCGGCTTCAACGGGCCGTTCCTGCTGGCCGTCCAGGTACCACCCGGCGGTGACCACACCGCCGATCTGGCCAAGTTGCAGTCGGCCATCGAGGCCACCCCGGGTGTGGCCTCGACCTCGCCGGCCATCGTCAACCCGGCCGGCACCACCGCGGTCCTCCGCGTCTACCCGACCACCGCTCCCCAGGACGAAGCCACCTCGCACCTGTTGCACCAGCTGCGCGGCCACGTCATCCCGGAGGCCACGGCCGGGACCGACCTCAAGGTCTACGTGGGCGGGTTCGCGGCGGTGACCGACGACTTCGCCAACGTGCTGAGCCAGCGGCTGCCGTTCTTCATCGCCGTGGTCATCGGGCTGAGCTTCCTGTTGCTGATGGCCGTGTTCCGATCGATCCTGGTGCCGCTGAAGGCGGCCATCATGAACCTGCTGTCCATCGGCGCCGCCTACGGCGTGGTGGTGATGATCTTCCAGTACGGCTGGGGCAAGGAACTGGTCGGCGTGGGCAAGGGAGGGCCGATCGAGGCCTTCATCCCGATCATGATGTTCGCCATCCTGTTCGGCCTGTCCATGGACTACGAGGTGTTCCTGCTGTCGCGCATCCGTGAGGAGTACCTCAAGACCGGCGACAACGGACAGGCGGTGGCTGACGGCCTGTCGGCCACGGCCCGGGTCATCACCGCGGCGGCGGCCATCATGTGCACGTTCTTCCTGTCGTTCGTGCTGGGCGACAACATCGTGATCAAGCTGTTCGGGATCGGGTTCGCCAGCGCCATCTTCATCGACGCCACCCTCATCCGCATGGTGATCGTGCCGTCCACCATGGAGCTGCTGGGCGACGCCAACTGGTGGCTCCCGGGCTGGCTCGACCGGATCCTGCCCCACCTCGACGTGGAGGGGGCGACGCTCGAGCCGGACATGGCGGCGCCCGCGGGTGGCGAGCCCGACGAGCCGGCCAGCGAGCCCGTCCCCGTCTAGCGGCGAGGCGCGCACCGAGGCTGGTTCGTGCACCAGCCCACCGCCACGGTGGGTTCCTGCACGATCTGGCTGACCGATCCGACCCGGGGACCGAGCGCCTAGTGTCGGGCCACATGGACGCGCCCACTCCCCCCGCTGGCGCCCTCGACGACGCGGCGGCGATGGCCGTCGCCCTCGAGGAGGCCCGCGCCGCCCTGGCGCATGACGACGTGCCCGTTGGAGCGGTGGTGGTGGTCGCCGGCCTGGTGGTGGCCCGGCGCCACAACGAGCGCGAGGTCACCCATGACCCCACCGCCCACGCCGAGGTCCTGGCCCTGCGGGACGCGGCCGCGGCCCGCGGGTCCTGGCGGCTGGACGATGCCACCCTGGTGGTCACCCTCGAGCCGTGCGCCATGTGCGCGGGGGCGGCGGTCAACGCCCGCATCGGGCGGGTGGTGTTCGGCGCCCGCGACCTGAACGCTGGCGCGCTGGGTTCGCTCTACCACCTCGGCTCCGACCCCCGGCTGAACCACGAGTTCGAGGTGCGCCCCGACGTGGCCGGCGACGAGTGCGCCGCGCTGCTGACCGACTTCTTCGCCTCCCGTCGCACCTGAGCGGCTACGGCTTCGCTCGGGCTGGGCCCCGGCGACTAACGTCTCCGCCGGAAGGTTGCCAGAGCGGACGAATGGGACGGCCTCGAAAGTCGTTGTGGGTTACGGCTCACCAAGGGTTCGAATCCCTTACCTTCCGCCATAGCGTTCGAGACGGTCCCGGTCCATCCGGGGCCGTTCGACTTTTTCGCCTCTGACCTGCATCTTTGTCCGGATCGCCTGCGAATCAGTTCGGGCTCGTTTGTTGCTCGTTGCTTCCACGGTAGCTACCGTTGCTACCGGCGTTGCTACCATTTTGAGCAGCGGAGAGGCGAGGAGGGGTCGTGGCGCGACGACCTGTGGGGAAACGATCGATCGATGACGAAGGCGCCGTGCGGGTGCGCGGCAAGGCCGCCAACGGCGAGGGTTCCGTGTACTTCGCCAGTGACGGACGATGGCGCGCCACCTACCGAGTCCCAGGTGAAGGCCGCCCGCGGACGGCGAGTGGCACCACGCGCGAGAAGGCGATCGCTGCCCGGGACCGCAAGGTTGAGCAGCTCACCGAATCAGGGCGCCTCCCGACCGGGTTGAGCGGCTCGCGAACCACGATCGGCGAACTGGCCGAGTGGTGGCTGCACAACGTGGAGAAGCATCAGGTCCGCCCGTCCTCGTTCGCCCAAATCGAGGGCCGCGTCCGCAAGATCACCGCCACGATCGGTAGCACCAGGGTCGGTCTGCTCAATACGGAGGCCGTGATCGCCTGGCAGGGCGACTTGCTGGCCGATCTGGCTCCGAAAACGGTGCGAGACCTCCGCCATACCCTGGCCCAGGTCGTCGACCAGGGGATCGAGCTTGGTCTGGCGGGTCGGAACGTGGTGCGACAGGTCAAGGCGCCGAAGGTGCCGCCGAGTTCCGCACGCGCCTTGTCGGTCACCGAGGTCCACGCCCTCATGAGGGCCGCTCACGATGATCGATACGGTGCAGCCATTGGGCTGCTCTTCCACCAGGGCTGGCGTGTCAGCGAGGCTCTGGGGCTGGCGTGGGAGGACGTGGACCTCGATCACGGGGTTGCCCGGGTGCGGCGAGCTTGCATCTATGTGAATGGGCAGGGCGTCCAGCTCGGTCCGACTAAGACAACTGGAGCGACCGGCGAGCACAACCTGACACCCACTGTTGTTGAGCTGCTTCGTGCGCGTCGCGTCGCGCAGGCCAAGGAGCAGATGGCCCGCGCTGCGACGTGGCCGACCCACCAGTACGACGGCCGGGACATCCACCTGGTCTTCACCACGCCAGCAGGCGGCCTGGTCCTGCGCCAGTCCGTCGCCAAGTCTCTGACCAGTGCTGCCGCCAAGGCCGGGATCTCCACCGAGCACCTGGGCACACACACCGGCCGGCGATCTGTCGTCACTGCGCTGTATGCGGAGGCTGGCGAGTCCATCGACGAGATCGCCCGCTTCATCGGTCACTCGTCGCCAACGACGACAGCTGGCTACGTCCGCAATCTCGGTAACCGTCCGGCGGCCTTCGCCAAGCGAGCAGCTCAACTTCTGGATCCCGCCGCAGACCACGGCTGACCGCTGATCGCTGACCTTGCCCTCCTCACTGGGAGGGCGTAGCGCCCTCGCGGTGCGCAGCAAGAGCTGCGATGAAGTCGTTCAGGGCATCAGCGGGAACTCGCCGGCTACCACCGACTCGCACCGATCTCAGATCTCCGGATCCCATGAGTTCGTAGACCTTCGTCCGGCCGACGGAAAGCGCCTCGGCGACCTCCTCGGGCCTCAGCAACAGCTTTTCCACGGCGGTTCCCTTTCGAAGTGAATGTTGTAGGTGGCCGCAGCAGCAATCGGCCGCACGACGCAGAGGTGCCTGCTCCGCAAATCGGTTCCCGGCGGGTGGTTGGCGAGCTCACTGAGCTGACTGCGTCGGCGCCGCGTTCGATTGACCATCATCTCGAGGAGGAGAAGCGCGCCCGACCGCGACAACGCGACACAACCACGAAGTCGATCGGCCCCGGGGCGGCGTGCCCGATCCGCGTCCAGGCTCAACCCATTGAGTCGCCAAACGAAGGCCAACCGATCGGTCACCACGAGATCGGGACCGACTGCACGTACCGTGCAGGATCAGCCCCGCCTAGACCCACCCCTTGGGTGCAGGAATCGGTTCGAGCGTGCAGGCTTGGCCTGCACGCTCCACTTCCCGTCGCTGCACGGATGTCGGTCGGGTAAGTGGGACTGGTCAACGATCTCATCGTGTGCTCCACCGATGTGCGTAGATGACCGTCGATCTCATGACTGTTCTGCGACTGTCCGGCCACGCTGGCAATAGGCAGCCCCCGACCTCGGGTCGATCGGTCCCTAAACGCGTTCGGCTGCCCGTTGCGATCGGGTGAAGGGCCGGGCGACCAGGAGATGCACGGCGTCACGCGACTGAGCGCCCCTGTTGCATCCGTTCGTGGAGAGATCGGCGTCACGCACACCCGATAGCCCCACCAGCTTTCCTACCGAGCCGATGTTGCGCTCCCCCGCCAGGTCGGCCTGACGGGACGTCCGGACGGCTTTGCCCAGAGGCGGCTTTCGAGGGTCAGCCGGTTCCGCTGAGCGGAACCGGCAAGTCTGTGGCGAACTTGATTAGCGTCTGAGGGGGTTGGAGACGGTCGCTCGCGAGGGTTGAGGAACTCGACGAGCGGGGGTCCGAGAGGCGGTCAGGACCTGTTCGATCGGGACGGGCGAACGGTTGAAGTACAGGCCGTCGACGTCGTCGGTGACCCGGTGTTCGAATCCGAGCCGCCACGACACGGTCAGACCACCGATGAGCACGAGCTCTCGCTTGAGGTCTTCGCTGAGCCCGTCGACGAGCGCGACGAACCGGGCCACTGGTCGAGCCCGCCGCGCACCGCACGGTGATCAGGTCGGGCCCCGCTGGGCTCACCACACCCGGTGGCCTACTTCGGGTTCCCATCCCTCGAGCGACTCCGCGCCGCGGGCCTGGTCGAGGACCAGGTCGAGCGCGGCGCCGGCCAACGGCTCGACGGGGGCCGCCACGCCGCGATCGACGCGCCGTCGACACAGCACCGGCGTCGGGGCCACCGCCACGTAGTCGCCGGCCGGCTGCCCGGCGGTGGGCTCGCCGAGGGTCCAACGCAACGTGTCGAGCACATCGGGAGACGGGACATACCACTGGCGGGCGCCGACATCACCGCCGACGATCGGGGCGTGCCACGCCCCGGCCGCGGCGTCACCCGCCAGGCACCAGCCCAGTTGGTCGAAGTCGTCGAGGTTGGCGCCGAGCCGCTCGAGCAGCCGGGTGTCGCAGTCGATGGGCCGGGCAAGGCTGACCCACTGGGGGCTCCAGTGCTCGACCGTCGCCCAGAACAGATCGGGCACGACCGGGCTACCATCGCCGTTGAGGTAGCCGAGCTGGCGGAAGGTCTGCAGGGTGGTCGACGCGCCCGACACCGCGACCCCGGCCAGCCGGGCGGTGTCGGTGACGGTTGGGGCGACCGCGTTCCACGGGACGTCGTCGGCGGTCTGGGCGAGGGCCACGAGCAGCGCCGTGGCGGTGCCCACGCCGGTGCGGCCCGACGGGTACGTCGGGCGAGCGGCCTCAGCTGGCGGCGGCGGGACGTCCGCGTCCAGCAGGAGGCCCGGGCCGCTGATCCGCAGATGGCCCCGGCGATCGAACCAACCAACGCCGCTGTCGCTGAGGACCTCTCGGGCCGGCGCCGGGATCTTGTCGGCGATCACCAGCGGTATCCCGTCCCCATGCCCAACGGCACGGATCGCGTCCTGGGCCCTCCCGGCTGAAAGCACCGATCGCCTGACCGGACGCACGAGCAGCGTCGGACCACCGCCGACAGCCACTTCGAGTCCAGCTTCCGATTCCGTGACCGCGACGCCGAGCCGACGCAGCACGGTGGCCAGCTCCGCGGGGTTTGCTCGTGACGTGTCGGCTCGGACCACGACCTCAACATAACGGTTCAGTCTTCAGTTGCAACAGAACACTGAACCGAGAGCGGTCGCGGATCGTCGGCGTTGAGATGTGGCCCTATTCGCCCGCCGGCGGAGGTTCGGTGACGAGGTCCTCGAGGTAGTAGGTGAGCTTCCATGAGCGCGGAGCGGGCGCTTTCACGTTGCTCGCGGTTTCCTTGATGCCGATGCGCTCGCCGTAGAGCACCTCGTTGCTCGGCATGACACGGAGAGGGGCGAACATCGGCTCGGCCTCCCCGCGTGTCTGGGCCGGCGTTGCCCATCCGGGAGAATGACGGGCAGCGTCCGACACTCTCTTCTGATCGCGTTGCTACGGCGTAGCTACCGAAACGAATCGGCACGGCGACGAGCCGCTGCCGGACCAGCTCCTTCAGAGCCCGCGTCGGCGACGGTCGCGAATCTCTTGCCTTCCGCGTGAGCCTCGCTCGCGCTGACGCTCCTTTGGGGGCAAACGCACAGAGGTCACTGCTAACAGTCAGGCCTCGAAGTCAACAGGCGGATTTGAACCAACAACTTCGGGTTATGAGCCGGATGGCCAGGGTGCCAGCTCATACCAGGGCGTCCCGGAAAGTGGCTCTGAGCTGGACTTTCGTGCCGATGCACTCCCGAAGCGCACCGCTCCGTACGGGCCCGTCACTCGTCGTTGTGTAGAAGAAGTGTAGAAGCCTCGTGCCAGGTCCAATCTGGTGACAACGCGATTTGAGCATCTTGCATTTGTCGGCGACCGCGCCGGAACGATCGTAGTGGTCTTGCCTGTCGATGGCCGACGACTCGCATCGCGGTCCGGGCCCAGGGTTCCACGGACTGGCACACCCACCAGCCCGTCAAGCGATCCTACGAGCGCTGGTCGCAACGATCTCGCGCTGTCGGTACTCGGTGACCTCTCCGGTCAGTTCGACGTTCGCCTCGAGGTCGGCGCGGTCCGAGGCGCCGCCGACGGTGAAGGTGAACGTGCGGGGTTCGGTGACGAAGTGCATGGCCTCGTCGAAGAAGGCGAGGCGGCTGGGGTGCACTTCGAAGGCGACGGTGGCGCCCTCGCCCGGGTCCAGCTCGATCCGCGTGAAGCCGACGAGTTGTTGGCTGGGACGGGCCACCGACGCAACCTCGTCGCGGACATAGAGCTGCACGACGTCGGTGCCGCGCCGCGGGCCCACGTTGACCACGGCGGCGTGCACCACGACCGGATCGGAGGTGGTGCCGGACCCGACCACGTCGAGACCCCGGTACTCGAAGGTGGTGTAGGTGAGGCCGTGGCCGAAGGCATATAGCGGCGTCGACGGCGAGTCGGTGTAGTCACCGTAGAACTGGGACCTTCCACCGCCGGCGCGGTGGTCGTGGTGGAGGGGGATCTGGCCCACGGTTCGGGGCATCGAGATCGGCAGTCGTCCGCCGGGCTCGGCTCGACCGAAGAGCACGTCGGCGATGGCATTGCCTGCCTCTTCGCCCGGCAGCCACGCCTGCACGACCGCGGGAACGGTGGCCGCGATCGTCGGGATCGTGTGCACCCGGCCGCTGATGAGGACGACGACGGTAGGGGTGCCCGTCGACACCACGGCTTGGACGAGCGACTCCTGCACGCCGGTCAGGGCCAGGTCGGTGGTGTCGCGGAGTTCGCCGACCGTGCAGCTGGTGGTCAAACCGGACCGGCCGCCGACGAAGACGACCGCGACATCTGCTCGATCGGCCGTGGCGGCGGCTTCGGCGATCCCCGAACCGTCGACGCCGCTGATCTCGCATCCCTTGGCGTAGGTGACCTCGACGTCGGGCAGCAGCGCACGGAGGCCTTCGAGGGGGGTGACGTAGGGAACGAAGTGGGGACCGGGTTCGAAGGCGCCGCCGTCGGCTGGCAGGTACCGGTCGCCATCCCCGGTGCTGATCTCAGGGACCGGTCCCTCGACCCCAGGCATCGCCGCGCGCTCGTAGATGATCTCGAGGTGGGTCGGGTAGTTGTAGTCCCCCTGGAGCAATCGAGGGTCGTCGGCGGCCGGGCCGATCACGGCCACGTCCGCGACCTGGGCCGCATCCAGGGGCAAGAGATCCCCGTGGTTCTGGAGCAGGACCATGGACTGGGTGGCGGCTCGGCGGGCCAGCGCCCGATCCGAGGGCGTGTCGAACACCGAGGCAGCCCTGGCCTCGTCCACATAGGGGTTCTCGAACAGGCCCACCTGGAACTTGGAGCGCAGCACCCGGCGGACGGCTTCGTCGAGGACCTCGATGGCCAGCGAGCCGTCGGCCAGGCGGGACTCGAGGGGTTCGCCGTAGCAGGCTCGTCCGGGCAGCTCGAGATCGAGCCCCGCCTCCAGCGCCCGGGCCCCGGCGTCGCCCCGATCGGCGGCCACCCTGTGGTGGGAGACGAGCAGCTCGACCGCGAAGTAGTCGGCCACCACGACCCCGTCGAAGCCCAGCTCGCGGCGCAGGAGATCATCGAGGATGGCCCGGCTGCCGGCACACGGCAGGCCGTCGATCGACGAGTAGGAGTTCATGACCGAGGCCAGCCCGGCGTCGCGGATGGCCGCCGCGAACGGCTCGGCGTACACCTCCCGAAGCTCTCGGGGACCGAGCTGCACCGGGGCGTGGTTCATGCCGCCTTCCGACATGGCGTAGCCCAGGAAGTGCTTGCCGGTGGCGATGACCCCGTGGCGCAGGTCGTCGCCCTGCAGGCCGCGCACGTAGGCGGTGCCCATGCGCCCGACCAGGTACGGATCCTCGCCGTAGGTCTCCTCCACCCGTCCCCAGCGGGGGTCGCGGGCCACGTCCAACACGGGGGACAGCGAGTGGCGGGCGCCGACGGCCACCATCTGGGCCCGGATGGCATCGGCCACCTCGGTGAGCAGTGACTCGTCCCACGTCGAAGCCAGCCCGACGGCCTGGGGGAACTGGGTGGCGTCGCGGGCGCAGTAGCCGGCCACGCCCTCCTCGTGGACCATCACCGGGATGCCCAGGCGGGTCCGCTCCACCGCCACCCGTTGGATCTGGTTCATCAGCCGGGCACTGGCGGCCGGGCGCAACCCGGTCGACGCCCCGATTCGGGTCACGTGGCCGATGCCGTGGGTGAGCTTGGCCGCCACCAGCTCGGCGTCGAAGCGGTCACTCTGCACCAGCTCGGTGAGCCAGATGCTGCCGATCTGGGCCAACTTCTCGTCCAGCGTCATACGCCCGACCAGGTCCTCGACCCGCTCGGCGGTGGACACGTTCGGGTTACGGAAGACCTCAGCGGTCATCGGATCCCACCTCCAGGAGGGCTCGGGCGTAGGCGGCGCGAATGGCGGCGCGGTCGACGGAGAGATCGGGATCGACGGTGACCCCTCGGCCGAGCCCCCAGGCATCACCGATGTCGGCGAAGGCGCGGCCGGTCAGCGCCGCCGAGGCCTGGACGGCCGCGCCCAGGGCCACGACCTCCTCCGCGTCGGGTACGAGCACCCACGCGGCCGGTGAGGTCGGCCACCACCTGACGGTAGGCGACGCTGCGAGCCCCGCCGCCGATGAGCAGCAGTCGACCGTTGCCGGCATCAGGCACCAGCCGGTCCAGTTGGTCGGCGCCGTCGAGCAGGTTGCACACCACGCCTTCGACGCTGGCGCGCGCCACCTGCTCACGGGTGGTGTCGGCCCGGATGCCGGTGAGCGACCCGGTGGCGTCGGGTCGGTTGGGCGTGCGCTCCCCGTCGAAGTGGGGGACCAGCACCACCCCTCCCGCGCCAGGAGCGGCGTCGCGAGCGAGCGCATTCAGGCCGGCGGCGTCGGTGCCCAGCAGACGGGCGACGGTGTCGGTGACCTTGGTGGCGTTGAGAGTGCACACCAGGGGCAGGTAGCGGCCGGTGGCGTCGGCGAACCCGGCCACCGCGCCAGTGGCGTCGGCGGTGGGCTGGTCGCTCACGCCGAAGGCGGTGCCGCTGGTGCCCAAGCTCAGGCCGAGGTCGCCCGGACGGAGGCCGAGCCCGAGGGCGGCGGCCATGTTGTCGCCCGTTCCCGGGCCGATGACGCACCCCCTCCCACTCCCCCGCCACCTCGGCGGGCCCCAGCACCGCCGGGAGCGCCTCCGCCCACGCCACCGTGTCGTCCACCAGCTCGAGCAGGTCGACGCGGTAGCGCTCCGCGGCCGGTGACCACCATCCGGTCCCCGACGACGTCACCCCGATCGGTGGTGAAGGCCCCGGTGAGCTGGGCGGTCAACCAGTCGTGGGGCAACAGGACCCGGGCCAAGCGGGCGAACGCTTCGGGCTCGCAGCGCCGCAGCCACCGCAGCTTGGTGATGGTGAAGCTGGCCACCGGGACGCTCCCGCACGCCTTCGCCCATGCCTCGGGGCCCAGGGTGGCCACCAGCTCGTCGGCGTCGAGCGCCGATTCGGAGTCGTTCCACAACTTGGCCGGGCGCACGACGGCGCCGGCGGCATCGAGCACGACCAGGCCGTGCTGCTGGCCGGCGATGGCCAGCGCCGCCGGGCGGTTGCGGTCGAGGATGCCGGCTTGGGCACAAGCCTGCTCGAACGCCGTCCACCAGTCCCGGGGATGCTGTTCGCTGCGCGGCGGTGACGTGGCCGGATGCGAGGCCCGACCCGTGGCCACCAGCTCGCCGCTGTCGGCGTCGCGGACCTCGATCTTGCAGGCCGAGGTCGAGGAGTCGACCCCGGCAACCAAGGGCATCAGCGGACGCCGAGGAGCAGCTCCGTGACCAGCTGGTCGAGGCGCTCGTGGCCGTATCCCTGGGCGGCCAACGCATCCTCGTCGAAGGTCGGCGGCGCGGACGGCGGCCAGCGGGCCGGTCGGCTCGGCCAGCTGGTCGGCCTTGGCCGTGGCCAGGGCGTCCTGGATGTCGGCGTCGTGGCGCATGCGCTCGGCCTTGTCCTTGAGGATCAGGTAGGTGCGCATGCATCCCGCCGCGAACTGCCAGACCCCGTCCGCGTCCTCGGTGCGGTAGGCGTGGGCGTCGAAATGACGCATCCCGTCCCAACCCGAGTCCTCCAGCAGGCGCACCAGGTAGAAGGCGTCGCGGATGCCTTCGGAGCCGAACCGGAAGTCCTGGTCGAACTTGCCGATCCGCTGGGCGTTGAGGTCGATGTGGAACAGCTTCTCGTGCCACAGCGCCTGGGCCACCCCGTGCGTGAAGTTCAGCCCGGACATGGTCTCGTGTGCGAACTCCGGATTGAGACCGACCATGTCGGGCCACTCGAGCTCGGAGATGAAGGCCAGGGCGTGGCCGACGGTCGGCAGGAAGATGTCGCCACGGGGTTCGTTGGGCTTGGGCTCCAACGCGATCCGCATGGGGTAGCCGCGTTCACGGATGTGCTCGCAGCACAGGTCGACCGCCTCCTTGTAGCGGTCGAGAGCCAACCGGACGTCCTTGGCCGCGTCGGCCTCCACCCCTTCGCGTCCGCCCCACATCACCACGATGCCGGCACCCAACTCTGCGCCCAGGTCGATGCTGGCCAGGGTCTTGGCCACGGCGAAGCGCCGGATCGTGCGGATCGTTGGCGGTGAAGGCCCCCTCCTTGAACACCGGGTCGCGAGAACAGGTTCGTCGTGGCCATCGGCACCTTCATGCCCGTCTCATCCAGCGCATGGCGGAACCGCTCCACGATGGCCTCCCGTTCGGCCGGCGACGAGCCGGGGGGCACGAGATCGTCGTCGTGGAAGTTCACGCCGTAGGCGCCGAGCTCGGCCAGATGACGGACCGAGTCAGCCGGATCGAGCGGCGCCCGAACCTCGTGGCCGAACGGGTCGCGCCCCGGGTTGCCCACCGTCCACAGACCGAAGGTGAACCGGTGCTCGGGTCGAGGAATGAACGGATCGGACATGGCAGGCCTCCTGGCTTCAGACAAGGCGCTTGGCAAGCGTCCGCTTCATCCAGCACTGTCTCACTTCTCGGGCGGCGACGGTGAGGGCCGCCAGCGGAGCCAGCGCCTCGGAGCCGTGATAGGCGCCGGACCAGACGTGCAGCTCGGCGTCGCCGCCGGAGGCCCAGATGGTCGATGCGAAGGCGATGTCCTCGTCGCGAAAGAGGTCGACGCTGCCGACATCGACGAGGGTGGGCGGCAGGCCGGACAGGTCGGTGGCGCGGGCGGGCGCTTCGTAGATCGAGACGTCGTCGGTGCCGATCCGTTCACCGAGCAGGCAACGCCACCCGAAGTCGTTGTTGGCCCGCGTCCAGATGAGGGCGTCGCCGAACTGGTCGGCCGAGACCGTGGTCATGCGGTCGTCGAGCATGGGGCAGCACAGGAACAGCCCGGCAAGCTGAGGGCCGCCCTGGTCACGGAGGCGCAATGCGGTGGCGGCGGCGATGCCGCCCCCGGCGCTGGCTCCGCCGAGCACGATCCGTTTGGCGTCGACGCTCAGCTCCTCGGCGTGTTGGGCGAACCAGTGCAGTGCGGCGAAGCAGTCGTCGACCGGGGCGGGCGCCGGGTGTTCTGGTGCCAGGCGATACTCCACCGACACGATGACCGCGCCGACCGTGGCGGCCAGGTCGAGCGCTTCATCGACCATGGAGCGATCGCCCATGACCATCCCGCCGCCGTGGATCCACATCAATCCTGGAGTCGGGCCCGAGTGGTCGTCGGGGGTGAAGACCGACAGAGTGAGTGCACCGCCTGGTCCGGGGATCTGCCGCTCGGTGGCGCGGTACCGGTGGTGCTGGAGCAGCGCGTCGATGTCGGTCATCGCCAGTGAACGCCCGAACTCCAAGGTCTCGGCGTCCACGCGCATGCCGCCGCCGCCGAACGTGGTGGCGGAGGCCTCGAGCCAGGGGGCGCCGGCTTCGAGATCGAGCGCTGGTGCAGGGTGACGCGGTGTTGCCACGGGACGCCTAGCTCTTGGCGATCGTGAACTGGGCCGTGGTCGGGTCCCAGTGGTAGAGGTAGACCTTCGGGTTCCCGTCGTTGTCGGGGGCGGCGCCGAAGTCCCAGGGGTCGGGCGAGGCGGGCAGGGCGATCTTGCCCAGCGAGTTGCCGGCGGCGGCGAAGGTCCCGTAGTTGAGGGTGGGGCCGGCCTTCTGGAGGATGGCGGTGAGCAGCGCCATCTGGGTGCACGCCTGTCCCGATGCCGCGATCTGGTTCGGGCTCCCCGCTGGCACCGTCGACGGCTTGTTGATGACCAGACCGGCCTTGCGTTGGACGGCGAAGCAGGCCGCGGTCGGGCCGCCCAGCGCCCACTCCGCGTCGAGTGGCCCGTACCCGCCGCCGGAGACCGCGCTCTTCAACACCGTGAGGTCGCTGCCCTTGGCTGCGCCGTAGGTCTGGGCGCTCGACAGGTTGCTGAAGGCGAGTTGGGGTCGGTAGTCCGTGCTGGCCAGACCGCTGAGGTAGGTTCCGCCTCCGGCTTGTCCCACGACCAGCACCTGGGTGGCGCCGGCGGTCTTGAACCGCTCGGAGATGGTGGCGGCCTGGGCTTTGGTGGCCGTGGCGTCGTTGGTGGGGGCATCGATGACGGCGGTGGACACGGGTTTGATCCCGGCGGCCTCGAGGGCGGGCACGATCTCGTCGGTCATCAGGTTCCGGTCGGCGGCGGTAGCCACGACCGCGACCTTGCCGTCGAGCTTGCCCGCCTTGGCCAGGGCCTTGGTGACATTGACCTCGTACCGTTCGCTGGCGTCGGTGCTGTACCAGGGGGCCTTGGCCTGGGCCAGCCGGGCCGCGGTCATGGTGCCGCCGATGACGGCGGTCTGGTTGGTGTTGACGTAGCACAGCACGTTGTCGTTGAGGAAGAAGCCGACCGTCACGAACACCTTGTCGTCCTGGGTCAGTTGCGTGCAGGCGGTGTCGGCCGCCGTCTGGCTGGTCGGGTTCACCCCGATGATCGTGGCCTCGAGCTTGCGGCCGTGGATCCCGCCGTGGGCGTTGATGTCGTCGATGCTGGCTTGGTAGGCCTTGGCGAAGTCGCCGTTGTCGATGTGGAGGATGTCCTTCAGCGACGACAGGTCGACGTAGACCACCCCGACCTTGATGGCGTCGGGCGTGACGCCCGGCGCCCGGGTGTCCTGAGCCGTCGGCGCAGTCGTGGCGGTCGACGCGCTGGTCGACGCGCCGTTGGTGGATTTGCACGCGGCCAGCAGCAGCATGGCCGTCGCCGTCCACACGAGGAACTTGCGCACCAGGACCTTCCCCCTCTTCGCGAAGCCGATGAGCTACCGACTCCCTCGGAGTCAGAATCGAACACCTGACTTTTCTACCAGTTGAATATAGTGTGAGGCAAGGAGGTACTGCGTTGACGACCGAATCGCTGATGACTTCGCCCGCGTTCGTCCCCCGGCTGCGCCCCGGACCCCGAAGTCCCGCAGGACGCGGGAGCGGCTCCTCGACGTGGCGAGCGACCTGTTCATCGAGCGCGGCTTCGCCGCCGTGTCGATCCGCGACATCGCCGCGTCGACCGGCCTCACCAATGGTGCGGTGTACGGCCACTTCCGCTCCAAAGGCCAACTGCTCGTCGAGGTGATCCGCCGCAAGCTGGCCGAGCGCGACGAGGCGACCGACTTCTCGCTGGCCGCGGCCGACGCTGAGAGCGGGATCGAGCTCATGTACGACGAGCGCTACCGCCAGATCCGGATGCTCGAGGTCGACGCCGCCGCCGCCGCCCGTCACGACCCCGATGTGGCCGCCGGGCTCTCGGAGCTGTACGCCCGGCGACACGAGCGGATCCGTCAGGCGGCCGCCGCGCTCGGCGACCCCGAGGCCGCCGCCTGGCTCATCGAAGCGCTCACCGCGGGCATCGGGATGAAGGAGTCGGCCGGCCAGTCCTTCCCAGATCCCGATCGGCTGCGCGCCGCGCTGCTGGGCATGATCGGCGGCCTTCCCACGGCCACGTAGCACCGGTGAACCACACGACCCGAGAGCCGCGTGATCCGGCTCCGCACTTCAGAGGACAGCCATGAACACCGTCGACCACCGCACCCGCTACGACGGGGATGTTGTCGAGCTCGACCCGTACACCTTCGTCGATCAGCAGCTGGCTGAGCTCCTCGACCAGCGCGGGGCCGCCGCCGGGCGAGCCGCGGCCCGGATGCGACTGGTGCCGCTCACCCTGGAGGTGGAAGACGAGCCCTTCACCTTCGCCGTCGAGGACGAACGGGTCGTCGTGCGACGAGGGAACGCCGGCGGGCTCCTGACGACACTGGATCGTGGCGCCTTCTCTGATCTCATGCAGGATGTCGTGTCCACCTTCGGCGCGACCAAGCTGGGCCGTGTCGCCCTTCGATCCGGTTCACTCGACGATTTCGTCGACTGGGAGCCAGTACTGCGCCACGTCCTCGACGGTCGACCCGTCTACGAACCGGGGAGCTTGACCCTCCGCGACCGCGCCGGCGAACCGCTCGAGCTGAACCGGTCCTTCACGCTCGACGACTCGCCCGACGACATCGGGCATTTCCTGGCCGAAGCCGGCTTCCTGCACCTCGCCGGCGTGTTCACCGACGACGAGATGGGCGCCGTGTCAGCAGAGCTCGACCGAGCCATCGCCACCGCCGAACGAGACGACGGCGCGTCGTGGTGGGCGCGGACCGAGACCGGGGAGTGGTACCCGTCGCGCATCCTCGGCTTCAACCAGAAGTCCCCGACGCTGCGCCAACTGCTGCACAGCGACCGATTCCGCGCGCTGGGCACCTTCACCGACGACCACTTCGTGCCACGGGACCCGGACGTGGGCGACGCCGCGGAAGGCCTGCTCAAGAAGGTGGGGGTGGTCGAAGGCATCTCCGACGTCAGTTGGCACAAGGACTGCTCGATGGGCGGCCACAGCCGGAACTGCTGCGGGCTCACCGTAGGCATCTCGGTGACCGGCGCCACCCAGCAGAACGGCGAGTTGGGGGCGGTGGCGGGATCGCACCGTGCCAACGTCGCGCCGCTCGGCATCGCCGGGCTCGACCTGTCCCGCGTGCCGCTGCCGACCAACACCGGTGACGTGACCGTGCACTGCTCATGCACGTTGCACATGAGCCGTCCACCGATCTCCGACGAGCGCCGCGTGGTGTACACCGGCTTCGGCCTCGCACCACGCCCGGGCGACCACCGTGGCGACCTCCATCCCGCCGAGATCCGTCGCCAACGCGCCGCCCTCAACGACGCCGGGACCTCGCGCGGCAACGGCGCGCTCACCGAGCGAACTGCCAGCTTCGACCTCTAGCAACCGTCGAATTTGGTAAGCCTTGCCCCTGAAGCACGACGGCCGCCCAACGGGAGTCCAGTGCAACCAGACGCCGCCCGACCGGGCCCGTCAGCTGGCGTCCCGTCGTCGTGGCTCGAACCGGAGGTTCCGACGATGAGCTCGACGACGCCGCCCCAAGTGCACGAATGGTTCGAGTCACTCTCGAACTGGGGTCGGTGGGGTGACGACGACGAGCTCGGCACGCTCAATCACATCAGCCCCGCCTCCAGGCTCAGGGGTGCGGCGGCAGTTTGTCATGGAAGGAGCGTGTCATCCGCGTGGGAGCTCGCCACGACGACATCGGCCATCGAACGCTCGACCATTGCCGTGCCGTTCATGGCCGAGTTCGCAGCCGGCGCCGGATTGGATCTGCCGGGCGGCGACGACGACCGCTGGGGCGTTGCCTCCGAATCGCTGACGTTCCAGTTCCACGGCGTGACCCACACCCACCTGGATTCACCTGCGCACATGTTCTGGGACGGGCACATGTACAATGGGCGATCCGCCGAACTCGTCGACGACGTGGCCGGGTCACCTTGGTCCGCGGTCACCGCCGCGGCTGACGGCCTCGTGACGCGGGGAGTGCTGCTCGACATCCCGCCCGTTCGGGGTGTTGACCGCCTCGAACCAGGCGACGGCGTGACGCCCCAGGACCTCGAGGCCGCCGAGCGTCGCCAGGACCTCAGGGTCGAGTCTGGCGATGTCGTGCTCCTCCGAACGGGCGACGGTGCCGGGCGCCACGAGCGTGACGGCTCCGACCCGACACAGGCGGGCTGGCACGCCAGTTGCCTTCCCTGGCTGCACGAGCGTCAAGTCGCCTGCATCGGCGCCGATACAGCCAACGACGTCCAGCCGTCGGGTGTCGACGGCGTCTTCATGCCGATCCACTCTGTGGGCCTGGTGGCCATGGGGCTCTGGCTCGTCGACAACTGCGACCTCGAGGCCTGTGCCGAACTTGCCGACGAGCTCGGCCAGTGGGAGTTCTCGCTTGCCATCTGCCCAATCCGATTCGCCGGAGTGACGGGGAGTCCGGTGAATCCGATCGCGACCTTCTAGTCAGCTGAGGCGGTACGTACTGCCCTACTGGACTGACAGGGGTCGTCAGCGGCAACCTCTTGGTGGTGTGGAATATCGACGTTGACGTCGATATTGGCTTAGTCTGGCGACGTGGGGAGCGACGGGGGGTCAGCATGAGCACGCGCGTCCGATGGACGACGAGGGTGGCAGCCACGATCGTCGTGGTGGCGCTGGCCGCGGGATGTTCGTCCAGCGGCGGCGCCTCGGCCACGAAGGCGACCGACACGACTCACTCCCCCAAGTCGGTTCACACCACCGTCGACATCAGCCAGTTGAGGCTGTCGCCGATCCCGGCCGGCAAGGGAGTCGCTGAGGCGTCGGCCACCGTGGCTCGCTCCGGCCTGGGTGGCTCGGCGCCCGCCCTGTCAGCCACCTACTCCGAGCGTGAGTACCTCATGTCGGGTGTCGCCGGCACCTATTCGGGGACCGTGACCGATCCGAAGCCCGTCTCGGCAGCCGGGACGCCGTACACGACGCGCATCCTGGTCAGGCTGCCCACGGATCCCGCGAAGTTCAGCGGCCGCGTGTTCATCGAGCCGTTCAACACATCGGGCGGGGCCGAGGAAGACGTCGTGTGGGCGCAGGTCGGGCCGATGCTGGAGGCCTCCGGCGACGCCTGGGTCGGGGTCACCGTCCGGGCCAGCGCCGTGACCCAGCTGCAAAGCTTCGATCCGGTTCGCTACGGCGGTCTCACCATCCCGGTAAACGACGTCGAGTGGGACATGCTGCGCCAGCTGGGCGGCCTGCTGAAGCAGGGCGGGAGCGGGTCGGTGCTGCCCCGCCCGGCCACCTACGCGTACCTGGGCGGCTACTCGCAGAGCAGCGTTGACGTCGCCACCTTTGCCTCCGGCTTCAGCCACACCACCCGGATGTCGGATGGTTCCCCCGTGTACGCCGGCTACCTGCCGGCGGCCCACGCGGCCAGCTACACCGACCTCCAATCCGGCACCTCGGCCCTGCCGAAGTTCGAGTTCCGGCCCATGCCCACGGTCGGGGTGCCCGTCATCGACCTCGAGACCCAGAGCGACGTCGAAGGGTTCAAGGCGGACATCAGCCCGGGTCTCACCTACACCAACCCGGCGAGCAGCACGGTCCGTCGAGCCGACAGCGACACCACCACGGACAAGTACCGGCTCTACGAGCTCGCCGGCGCGCCCCACGCCCCGTACATCCCCGGGTGCGACGGCACGGGCTCGACCTTCCCGACGGCCTACTTCCTGAGCGGCGCCATCACCCTGCTCTACCGGTGGGCCGAGCACGGCGAGGCACCCCCGACCGCGCCACGCATCAAGCTGGCCACTACCGGGCAGGTCGCCACCTCCGCGGTCGACTCGGCCGGCAACGCGGTGGGCGGACTGCGCTCGCCCGAGCTCGACGTGCCGCTGGCCAGCTACGAGGCGCACTCGACGCCCGGCGCGATCTGCGAGCTCTCGGGTCGGGAGACCCCACTGCCGACCGCTCAACTGACCGAACGGTACGGAAGCGTCGATGCCTACATGACCACGTTCACCAAGAGCCTGGACGCCACCATCGCCAAGGGGTTCCTTCGGAGCGCCGACCGCCAGGCATTGCTGGACATGGCCCGCAAGCAGGCGCAGGCCGCCTTCGCGGGCTGAACGCCCGGGCTGGCGTCGGACGCTCACGGCGCCGGCGCCGGGACCGCCGGGCGACCAGGTTCAGCTGGCCGTCCAATGGGCGTCGACGAAGGCACGGACCTCGGCGTCGATCTCGAGGTCCTCGGGGGCCCCGAAGAAGCCTCCGTGGGGCATCGCCTCGAACACGTGCAGCTCGACCTCGATGCCGGCCGCCCGCAGCCGTCGGTGCAGCCGGACGGTGTTGGACAGGAACAGGTCGCGGGTGCCGGTCTGGAGGATGGTGGGCGGGAACCCGGCGGCGAAGTCGCCGAACAGCGGGGAGAGGTAGGGATCAGTCAGGTCGTGCCCGGCGGCGTAGAGGTCGTTCACCGGCCGTAGGAGCTGCGTCAGCACGGTGTCGACACCGAGGTTCGTGGCGAAGCTGTCACCCGATTCGGTGAGGTCGCACTCCGGCGTGAGCAGCACGGCGGCCGAAGGCATGGCCATGCCTTCGTCACGGGCCCGCAGCAGCATGGCGGCCGCCAGGTTGGCGCCAGCCGACCCACCGGCGACCACGATGTCCTGCGGTCGGTGGGTCCGAAGCAGGGCTCGGTAGACCGTGACGCAGTCGTCCAGGGGCGTCGGGTACGGGTGATCCGGCGGCATCCGATAGTCGACCCCCCAGGTGGTCACGCCGACCCGATGCGCGGCCAGCACCGACATGGCCCGACAGGCGGCTCCGCCGCCCGAGATCAGAGCACCGCCGTGGACGTCGAGGCAGACACGGTTCGCGGCGGGGTCGGCGTCGGCCGGCGTGACCACGAAGACGTGAACGCCATCGATGTCCCGCTCCTCCACCGTGGCGTCGATGGCGGCCGCCTTGGCCCCCACGAACGACTCCACCATCTGGTCGTTCCGGACCACCAGGGCCCGCCAGCCCTCGAGGTCGTCGAGCGCGGGCCAGCCCGACTCGGCGGCACCCGCCAACATGCTCATGGCCCCGAGCGCGGCCTGGGCCTCGGCACTGACCGATGCGGGGACAGGAACGGCGCGAGCCGGGACCTGCAACGGGGTCGGAGCCTGGATGGGCGGCTCGCTGGGTGTCACGAAGGTTCCCCATCTCTCGTTGCCCCGGGGGCGGCGTCGACCATCTTCTGGAAGAACGCCTCGAAGTGGTCCATGAGCACCTGCAGGGCGTGGGCCGGGTTCAGCTCGAGCACCTCGCTGGGCTCCTCGTAGCTCAGCTTGTGGCCGGCGCGGAAGAAGTAGACATCGCCCGCCTCCGCCACCTCGTCGGGCCAGTCCGAGCCGGGGTACGCGCAGCGCATGCGCCCCTTGAAGATGTAGCCGTAGTGCGGGCATTGGCACACACCGCCAGGGAGGGTGTCGTAGGCGGGGCTCGCCTCCATGGCGTCCACCACCGTGTACCCGACCTCGAGGTCGCCCCACTGCACGGAACGAAAGCCGATTCCGCACAACGGCCATCGCCCCCCTCCGCCGACCGGAAGTTCGCTGGGTTTGCTGACTGGCATCGCCGTTCTCCTCTTCAGCTCGTGACGACCGGGAGCTTCTCCCAGCCGCGGACCGTCGGCGTGTGCGCCTGCCTCGCCGCGCTCCAATCGACCTCCCAGTCGGGGAACCGGTTCAACACCTCGTCGAGCGCGACGCGGCCCTCGAGACGGGCCAGGGCCGCGCCCAGGCAGAAGTGGATGCCGAACCCGAAGCTGACGTGATGGTCGATGGAGCGGTGGATGTCGAACCGGTCGCCGTCGGGAAACCTCCGGTCGTCCCGGTTGGCCGAACCGTTGAGCAGCAGCATGATGCTGTCCTTCGGGACGACGTGGCCGTGATGCTCGACGTCGCGAACCACCCAACGCGCCTGGACGGGAGACGGCGCCTCGTAGCGCAGGATCTCCTCGATCGCGCCCGGGAGCAAGGTGCGGTCAGCGACCAGTTCCCGTCGTTGATCGGGGTGCTCGGCGAGCAGCTTGCCCGTCCAACCGATCAGGCGGGTCGTCGTCTCGTTGCCGGCGCCGGCGAGCAGCAACACGTAGATGAGGACCTCGTCGCGGGACAGGGTCCGGCGCGTGCCGGTCTCGTCCTCGAACTCGGTCTCCAGCAACTCGGTCATGAGGTCGTCGGATGGGTTCTGCGACCGCCAGTCGATGTACTCGGCGAACATCGCCATCCCCTCGGCGAAATGGTCACCCCGAGGAGATTCGTCCGAGTCGGCGCGCTCATCGAGCTTCATCCCCGCGTCGAAGCGATCGCGGATCGCCTCCTGGTCCTGCTCCGGGATGCCGAGCAGCATGCCGATCGTCCGCATGGGCATCTGGGCACCGAGGTCATCGATGAAGTCGAAGCCGCCACGACCCACGAGAGGATCGAGGCTCCGAGCACAGAAGTCCCGCACCTTCGGCTCGAGGGCATTCATCTTCTTGGGGGAGAACACCCGGGACATGACGCCGCGATGGACGTCGTGGACCGGCGGATCCTCCATCAGGATCATCCCGGGCGGCATCTCCACGCCGGACTTGATGGCCTCGAGCGTCGATCCCCGACCAGATCGGTAGGTGTCCCAGTCCTTCAGCGCGGGCTCGACGTCGTCGAACCGACTCAACGTGTAGAAGTCGTGCCTCTCGTTGTGCCAGAGGGGCGCCTCCTCGCGCATCCGACGCCAGACGCGATGAGGGTCCCTGTCGATCTCGATGTCGAACGGGTCGTAGTAGATGTCGCCCGGAGCGGTCGTCGTCATGGCAGTCGTCCCCAACTCCTCCGGCGGCGTCAGACGACGACGCCGCGAACCTTCAGATCCACGATGGCATCCCAGTCGAGGCCCAGCTCGGTGAGGATCTCGTCGCCGTGCTCGTTGAACTCGGGCGCCCGATGGGCGGGTGCCGGCTGCTCGTCGTACTGGACGGGCACCGCCACCAGCCGGAACGCCACGCCATCGGCGCTGCGGCACTCCTGCAGGTAGCCGTTGGCCACCGTCTGCGGGTCGGCCGCCGCCTCGAGGGTGTCCTGCACGATCGTCCACTGGCCGATGAACGTGTCCAGCCGATCCCGCCACTCCGCCACGGTCGCCTCCGCGAAGGCCTCCGTGAGGATCGCCATGGCGTCGCGGCTGTTGGCCAGCAGCGACTCGTGGTCGGCGAAGCGCGGATCGCTCCCGAGGTCCGGACGGTCGAGGGCGTCGCACAGCGGCGCCCAGTACTTCCCGGCCTGGAGGCAGGTGAGGGCGACGCCCCGCCCGTCCTTGGTGAGATAGGTCCCCACGAGCGGGTTCGCCGCCAACTGCTCCTTGGCGGGCACCGCCCACGGCCGTTCCAGGAGGAGCGAGAGGGCCATCGCCTGGCCCATGGCCCACAGGCCGGTGCCCAACAGCGACACGTCGACGATCGTCGTCTCCCCCGTGCGCTCGCGGTGGAACAGGGCGCCCATGATGCCGCCGGCGATCGTCATGGCCCCGATCGAGTCACCGAAGCCCGGTCCGGGTGGGAGGGGGTTCAACCCGTCGTATTCGGGTCGGGTGGTGGCCATGGCGATGCCGGTTCGGGCCCAGAAGGCGAGCGAGTCATAGGAGCCCTTGTCGGCATCGGGTCCCCGCTCCCCCTGGCCGGTGCCCCGCACGTAGATGATGTCGGGATTGGCGGCCCGGATCTGCTCGACGCCGATCCCGAGCTTCTCGCGCACGCTCGGGAGCTTGTTGGTGAGGAACACATCGGCTGTCGCGGCCGCCCGGTACAGCACGTCGAGGCCATCGGGCGAGGTGAGGTCCAATCCCAGGCTGCGCTTGCCGCGGTTGGAGTGCTCCAGGAGCGCGTGCACACCGCCGCCGATCGCGGCCATGCCGGTGGAGGCCAGGCCGCGCATGGCGTCGCCTCGCTCCACGTGCTCGATCTTGATGACGTCGGCCCCGAGGTCGGCCAGCACGGCCGACGCGGCCGGCACGAACGTGTGCTCCGCCACCTCGAGGATGCGGACACCTTGCAGGATCTCGGTCATCGGTCCCCCTGGGCGCGTGCGACGGTCGAGCGCTCGGCACCGTACCACCAGTCGCGTCCGTAATTCGAAATTGACGTCAAGAATGATACGATCCACGGATGGCCACGAGCTCTGACCCCGAGGAGTCGGCGCCGACGTCCACACCCGATATGGGGGCGATCTTCGCAGTCCTCGAATCGATGGGACCAGAAGGGCTGGCCGCGCTCATGCCTCCCAGCCCTGACCCGTCGACCTACCTCGACGATCCGGCGCTGGCGGCGGTGGAGACCCAGGACGTAACGATTGCCGGCCCCCACGGCGACGTCTCGGTGCGCGTCGATCGCCCCCCGACCCAAGGACCTCACGCCGCGCTCGTCTGGGTGCACGGGGGCGGCTTCGCCGCCGGTGATCTGGACATGCCCGAGGCCCACTGGGTGGGCCTGGCCATGGCCGCACGCGGCTTCGGGGTGATCTCGGTCGACTACCGCAAGTGCCTGGGCGGCGTGCACTACCCCGTCCCGGCCGACGACGTGCTGGCGGCGTGGCTCTGGGCCGTCGCCCACTCCGACGAGCTGGCGTCGTCGGGGCGCCTCCACCTCGGGGGCGCGAGTGCCGGGGCGTCGCTGGCGGCCACGGTCACCAAGCGCCTGCGAGACGACGAGGGCGAACTCCCGGCATCTGTGCTGCTCGTCTACCCGACGCTGCACCCAGAGCTACCGGCCATGAGCGAGGAGGTGGCCTCGGCCACCGAAGCCGTACGCGCGGCAGTGCCGATGGAGCTGGTGCGGTGGATGTACCTGAACTACGCCGGCTCCGAGGAGATGCTCGAGGACCCCTACGCCTTCCCTGGTCTAGGCGATGTGGGCGGCCAACCGCCCGTCTACATCCTCAACTCGGAGCGGGACGTGCTGCGCGCCTCCGGCGAGGCGTACGCCGTCGATCTCGCCGCCGCCGGCGTGGACGTGACCGTCGAGTACGAGCCGGGCACCGGCCACGGACACCTCAACGACCCGCAGCTCCCAGAGGCGACGCGCAGCATCGACCGCCTGGTCGCCTGGCTCGCTCAGGAATAAGTGGCGCTCGAAGGCGTCAGATGCGCGGTCCGCATGGGGAGTGTGGTCGGCTCGCCGGTGATGGTGAAGGTGGTCGTGAGCGGCAGTCTCGCCGACGAGGGCCCCGCCATCAGCTCGACGTCGCCCGGCGTGACCACCAGATCCATGCCGACGTCGTAGTAGGCCAGGATCGCCGGCTCGAGTGCGAACGTCACGGTCGCCACCCCACCCGCGTCCAGCGTGACCCGATGGAAGCCGACGAGCTCCCGCACCGGACGGGTGACGCCCCGACGGCGAATCGACGCGTAGAGCTGCACCACCTCCTCACCCGCCCGGTCGCCCGTGTTCGCCACCTCGACCTCCACCTGAAGTGAGCCGTCGGGGCCGACCTCGGTGGCATCCGGGGTGATCGACCGATACTCGAAGATCGTGTAGCTCAGCCCGTGGCCGAACGGGTAGGCCGGCCCGCTGTCTTCGATGTCGGTGTACGTGCCCGGCTCCGCGCCGTGCTTGTGCCCGTGGAAGATCGGGCACTGGCCGGCCGTCCTCGGGACCGTGATCGGGATCCGACCCGACGGGTTCTCGATGCCGAACAGCACATCGGCGATGGCCAATCCCCCGACCGATCCCGGCTGGTAGGCGGAGATCACCGCCACCGGGCCCCCGGCTTCGGCCTGGACCGGAACCGGTTGGGAACCGACCAGGACCACGACGACGGGGACCCCCGTGGCGCACACGGCCTCGAGCAGCGGTCGCTGGGCGCCGGCCAGCTCGACGGTGGTGCGGTCGCGGGTCTCGCCGACCACCGCGTCGGCCACCAGACCGGTCTTGTCGCCGAGCACGAGGATGGCCACGTCCGACCCCTCCGCCGCGTGGACGGCCTCGGGGATGCCGTCGGTCGAGGGGTCGTGGACGTGGCAGCCCAGCGCGTACACGACCTCGGTCCCGTCGGACACCGTGGCCTCGATGGCCGCCAGCACCGTGGGCACCTGTCCCCAGATCTCGGCGATGGCCGCCTCGGCGGCCTCGGACGGCTTGGTGGCGATTCGCCGCACGTAGCCGAACTCCTCGCCCGTGTCCTTGGGCTCCTCGGAGTCGTCAGCGGCGACGGCAGCCATCACGTCGTCGTCGACCTCACCGCCCTGGACCGGCGCCGGAAGTCCCATATCCCCGCTGGTCATCATCTCGATCTGCTGCGGTGCCGAGTAGCCGCCGAAGAGGTTGCGGATCTGGCGTGCGTTCGGGCCGATCACGGCGACGCGAGACAGGTCCCGGCGCAGCGGGAGCACGCCAGCCGGATTGGCCAGCAGGACGGTCGAGCGGATGGCGATCCGGCGCGCGATCGACGTGGCCGAGGCGCGCGCCGCGTCCGTGTTCGTGGCCTCGAAGGCGGCCACGTCGCCGTAGGGATCCTCGAACAGACCCAGCCGGAACTTCGCGTCCAGCACGCGCCGGACGCTCCCGTCGACCACGGCCTCGTCGAGCAGCCCGTCATGAACGGCCTGCGCCACCCCGGCCTGGTAGCAGAGCGAGCCCGGGAGCTCGACGTCGAGCCCCGCTGACAGCGCCTGGACACCGGCGTCGGCGGCGTCGGTCGCCGTCTGCTGTCGGGTGGCCAGCGCGTTCACCGCGCCGTAGTCGGCGACGGTCAGGCCCGTGAATCCCAGAACGCCGCGGAGCAGGTCGGTCAACAGTCGGCGCGAAGCCGCGGCCGGCTCGCCGTTGACGTCGGAGTAGGCGCACATCACCGACTCCATACCGGCCTCGGCGATGGC
Organism: uncultured Microthrixaceae bacterium; assembly: GCA_963740985.1. GTDB lineage: Bacteria > Actinomycetota > Acidimicrobiia > Acidimicrobiales > Acidimicrobilacustridaceae > UBA4742. The sequence continues at coordinate 3,013,657 of CAVUGJ010000002.1, read as the reverse complement.
TGCTCCGAATGGCCGCGCCTGCACCTCGAGCAGGTCGCGGTCGCCGAGATGGACCTCGCCGATGTTGCGGCCGCCATCGGCCATGCCGTAGCCGAGCCAGTGCTTGGCGGTGGCCAGCACGCCCTCGGAGCGGTCCTCACCCTGGAGGCCCCGGACGAAGGCGACGCCGATGGCGGAGGCGAGGTAGGGATCCTCGCCGTAGGTCTCCTGCACGCGCCCCCACCGGGCGTCACGGGCGATGTCCAGATTGGGCGAGCACGCCTGGTGGAGTCCGAGGGCTCGCATCTGCCGCCGGGTCACCTCGTTCATGGCCTCGACCGAGGCGGGATCCCAGGATGCGGCCAGGTTGATCGCCGTCGGGAAGTCGTGGCACGCCGCGTGCACGACCCCGGCCAGGGCCTCCTGGTGGACGATGGCCGGAATGCCCAGCCGGGTGTGCTCGACCAGGTGCCGTTGGATCTGGTTCAGCGCCGCGATCAGGTTGGCCGGATCCGGCGAGAGCAGCCCGCCCGCCGATATCTCGCCGACCCCATCGGCCAGGTGCTGTTCCATCAACTGCCGACTGAGCCCGGCTGGACCCAACAGATCGAACGGAAGGATGCCCGTGAGCTGAGCGACCTTCTCCTCGAGGGTCATTCGACCCAGCAGGTCGTCGACGCGCTCCGACACGGACCGCGTCGCGTCCTGGTACCCGGCCAGACCTACCGCGCCGTCGCTCATGATGTCCCCCTCGTGATCTACCGAGGCTCCATCATAGTTTCAATATCGACGTCGAATCCAATAATTGGCCCAGGCGCCTGTCAGCGCTTGCGAGGCTTCTTCCCGGTCGGCTGATCCACGCCGAGGGCCCCCGCCCACAGCTTGGTGACCTGCATGGCGGCGTGGTCGAAGTCGTAGTCGGCCCAGTCCTCGATGAGCCACAGCTCGGCGAAGCGCCCCACCATCGAACCCAGGGCCACCGCCGCGATGGCGGGGTCGATGCTCGCATCCACCTCGCCGTCGGCCTGAAGCCGACGGATCGAACGCTCGGCCCGATCGGCGAAGTGCTTCTGGCGCCGCATGCGCGCCTCGTTCACGGGTGCGTCGTAGCGGGAGACCTCTTCGATCACCCCCATGATCTTGCCGTTGTCGCGGTAGCGCTGGAGGTAACGACGGTTGGCATCGAGGATCCGCTCGAACTCCGATGCCCCCTCCCCCGCTCCGTCGTCGGCCGCGGCTGGTGCGGTGAGCAGCGCTTCCTGTTGCTCGGCCACCGACCGGAAGATCTCTTCCTTGTTCTCGAAGTAGTGGTAGAAGGACCCTTGCGACAGCCCGGCGCGCTCGGTGATGTCGGTGATCCGGGCGGAGAGGAAGCCGTTCTCCTCGAACACCTGCTTGGCGGCCTCGAGGAGCCGCGCCCTGGTCAGCGCGCCCTTGCGGGAGCGTTCCGGTCTCGGTTTGGTCGTGGAGACGGCTTGAGGCATCGTTCTTCCTCGTGTGTGGGGGGCTCGGGCGTGCCCGCGGGCTTCCCAATACCGGAGGAATCGTACTGGCTGGCCCCCACATTGGGTTCGATGTCGACGTCAACCTTCGGCGCCGTGGAGCCATCCCCGCCGGCTGCTGCCGCAAGGACATGAAATCGACATCGAATCCGAAACGGCTGGACTACGATCTCCGCCGACCGTTGGTGTGAACCGTCCAAGCGGAGGTGCCGGATGAAGCTCGGGCTCAGCATGATCGGCCAGAGTCTCGCCCCCGACGAGCTCCGGTCGCTCGGCGGGCGGGCCGAGGCGGCGGGGTTCGACTCGCTCTGGACGGCGGAGGCCTGGGGCGCGGACGCGTTCACGCCACTCGCATTCCTCGCCGCCACCACCACCACGCTGAAGCTCGGGACGGCCATCGCCCAGATCTGGGCCCGCACGCCCGGGGCCACGGCCATGACCGCGTTGACCCTCCAGCAGCTCTCGGGCGGTCGGTTGCTGCTCGGTCTCGGCGTGTCCGGCCCCCAGGTCGTCGAGGGGTGGCACGGCGTGGCCTTCCAGCGCCCGCTCGGCGCCAGCCGCGACTACGTCGCCATCCTGCGGCGGGCGTTGGCCGCCGAGGAACGCCTCGAGTACGAAGGCGACGAGTACTCGGTGCCCTACCGCGGCGACGACGCCACTGGCCTGGGACGTCCGCTCCGCTCGACGCAACCGCCTGCCCCCGACACGCCGATCTACCTGGCTGCGCTCGGGCCGAGAAACACCAGGCTCGCCGTCGACGTGGCCGACGGCCTGTTGCCCTACCTGTGGAGTCCGCGCCACTGGAGCGATGCCTGGGGCGACGCCCTGGCCACGGCGAGCGAGGGGTTCTCGGTGGCGCCGACGGTCGTGGTCGCCCTGGGCGAGGACCTCGCCGCCAGCCGCGACCAGGTCCGCCCCCGCATCGCCATGCACATCGGCGGCATGGGGTCGAGAGACAAGAACTTCTACAAGTCCCTGGTCGAGCGGTACGGCTACGAGGAAGAAGCCGCGCTGATCCAGGACCGGTTCCTGGCGGGCGATCGAGGCGGCGCGTCACAGGCGGTCAGCGACGAGTTGGTGGACGAGCTGGCGCTGGTCGGGCCGGCCGGTCACATCGCCGATCAGCTCGCCGAGTGGCGCGAAGGCCCGATCGACACGCTGATCGTCGAACCCACCCGCGGCGTCGCCATCGAGGATGTGGCCGCCATCTGGTTCGGCTCGTGACCTCGGCGGCCACCGCGCTTCGACGTCTGGCCCCTCGGCGCCGATCTCAGCCGTCAGCGCGAACCTGGTCACGCAGGGCGGGCACGACGGGCGGCGCCGACTTCCAGTCGGGGATGCCGTCCTCCTCCAGCGCCACGGGGTACCCGTTGGCGTGGATCTGAGCCCAGTGGGAGTGGTTCAGCTCGTGAAGGGTGAAGCAGGCGTTCAACGCGTTGTAGAAGCCCATGTTGTCGACGCTCTGGTTGACGGCCTCCTTGATGAGGAGGGCGGACATCGTCGGCTGGTCGGCGATGCGCTGGGCGAACTCGAGGGTCCGGCTGGACAACTCGTCGGCCGGGAAGACCTTCGAGACCATGCCGAGCTGATGGGCCTCGTCGACCGACAGCGAATCACCGGTGAGAAGCAACTCCTTGGCCTTTCGCGGACCGAACTCCCACGGATGAGCGAAGTACTCGACGCCGCACATGCCCAACCGGGTCCCGACCACATCGGCGAAGACCACATCGTCCGCGGCGACGATCAGATCGCAGGCCCACATCAGCATCAGACCCGCGGCGTAGACCGGACCGTGGACCTGGGCGATCGTGATCTTGCGGAGGTTGCGCCACCGCCGGGTGTTGTCGAAGTAGTGGTGCCACTCTTGCAGCATGAGCCGTTCCGCCCCGGACCGCGTGCCGCCGTTCTCCCTCCACGTACGATGGTTCCGAACCTCCTCCTGCACCACCTTGGAGCCCATGTCGTGGCCGGAGGTGAACATCTTCCCGACCCCACCCAGGATGACCACCCGCACCTGGTCGTCGGCCTCAGCTCGAAGGAAGGCCTCGTTGAGCTCGACCAGCATGGTGCGATTCTGTGCGTTCCGCGCATCGTCCCGATCGAGCAGGATGCGAGCGATTCGCCCATCGTCGAGCGTCTCGTAGACGATGTAGTCGTAGTCAGCCATTGTTCGTCTCCCGAGGTCAGCCGGACCGCGCTTGCGCCAACCTTCGCAGGTTTTCTAAATTGACGTCAATGTCATCACGAGCGACACCATGACTGCGCTCGGCCGGCTGCTGCTGGACCAGGCGTCGAGCGATCGCCCGGCGCTGCTTCTACGAGGACCGGAGCTGGACCTACCAGGAGCTGGTGCGGGAGGGGTGGCGGCGGGCGGGCCGCTTCGCCGAGCTCGCCGATCCTGATCGCCCGCCCCACGTCGGGTGTGCTCCTGGACAACGTGCCCGACTACCTGTTCTGGCTCGCCGCCGGTGCGGTCGTCCGGCCTGGTGGTGGTCGGCATCAACTCGACCTACCGGGGCGAGCAGCTGGCCCAGCTGATCGACCACACCGACTGCCAGGTGCTGGTGACCTCGACCGACCTCATCGGGCCTGCTCGACGGCGTCGACACCACCGTGCCGCCCGAACGGGTGCTGGTCGATCGACCAGCCCGACTACGACAGGCCGGCTCGACGCCGCCCCGACCGTCCAGGCGGGACACCCGCCGCCGATCGGACGAGGACCTCTTCCTGCTCATCTTCACGTCGGGCTCGACCGGCATGCCCAAGGCGGTGCGCTGCACCCAGGGCCGGATCGGTCGTACCGGCGCGCACGTGGCCGGCATCGCCGAACTGGCCGACGGCGACGTGGTCTACGCGCCGCTCCCGTTCTTCCACGCCGCCTCGATGTTCACGGGTTGGGCCTCGGCGGTCAACGCCGGATCCCCATCGTCGACCCGGCAGCGGTTCTCCGCCTCGCGGCACGCTCACCGACATCCGCCGCTTCGGCGCCACCTTGCTCACCTACACCGGCAAGGTGCTCAACTACATCCTCTCGTGCCCGAGTCACCCGCACGACGCCGACAGCGCCTCTCCGGCTCGCCATCGGCAACGAGGCATCGGAGCACGACATCCAGCGAGTTCGCCCGACGCTTCGACTGCCAGGTCCGCGACAGCTACGGATCGACCGAGGGCGTGATCATCATCCGGCGAGACGCCGTCGATGCCCGCCGGAGCACTGGGAACAGCCAACGACTCGGTGAAGGTGCTCGACCCCGAGACCAGCCAGGAGTGCCCACGGGCCGTCTTCGACACCAGCATCGGGTGGTGAACCTCGACGTGGCCGTGGGCGAGATCGTCGAGACGGAGCCGACGTCGGGATTCGAGGGCTACTACCGCAACGAGGCCGCCACCCAGGAGCGGTTCCGGGAGGGTGCGTACTGGTCCGGCGACCTGGCGTACCGCGACGCCGACGGCTGGCTCTACTTCGCGGGTCGGTCCAACGAGTGGCTGCGCGTCGACGGCGAGAACTTCGCGGCCGGCCCGGTCGAGGCGATCATCGCCCGCTTCCCCGACGTGCGGTCCGTGGCGGTGTACGCCGTCCCGGACGACCCGGTCGGCGACCGGGTCATGGCCGCGCTGGAGCTCCGCCAGGGCGCGACCTTCGACCCGGCTGCCTTCGACGAGTTCCTGCGCAGCCAGCCCGACCTCGGCCCCAAGTGGCTGCCCGCCTTCGTTCGTGTGGACGTCGAGCTGCCGAAGCTGTCGAGCATGAAGATCGACAAGAAGGTGCTGCGCGGCGACGCCTGGCGGGTAGACGACGTCGTCTGGCGTCCGACCCGCCACGACGACCTCCGGCCGTTGACCCCTCCGGACCGGCGAGCGCTCGAGCCGCTGCTCGCCTGAGCCGGAGCGGCCCTCCGACAGTCAGGAGGCGTCGCCCAGGCCAAGGACGCGCCGGGCGTTGTCCCGCAGGAAGCCGGGCCACACCTCCTCGGTCAAGGCCACCGCCGGGAGCTCGGCCATGATGCGCTCGAGCGACAGCCCCATCGGGAAGTAGCCCGCGTACATGAGCCGGTCCGCGCCGCGGGTGTTGGCGTAGTCGATGACCTCGGTCGGATAGAAGCGGGGCGAGAAGGCGGATGTCGAGTAGTGCAGGTTCGGCCACTTGATCATGAGCTTCACGGCCAGGTCGACCCACGGCTCCGCCCCATGGCGCATCACCACGACCAGATCGGGGAAGTCGTAGAGGACCTGGTCGAGGCGCTCGACCCCCTGAACCATCGACGGCACCCGTGGCCCGGCGATGCCCACGGTGATGAACACCGGCAGGCCGAGCTCGACGCACTTGGCGTAGATCGGGTACATCGGCGGCGCGTCGACGGCCACCTGGGGAGACACGCCATGCGGGAAGAGGGACACGGCTCGGACGTCCCACACCTCGTAGGCCCGGACCAGATCCCGGATGGCGTCCATCCCCCGGTTCGGGTCTACCGTGCAGGACGCGACGAAGCGAGCCGGGTGCTCGGTCAGGGCGCGGGCGGCGACCTCGGGCGCGGCGCTGAGGCTGACCAGTCCGATCTCGATGCCGTACCGATCCATCTCGGCCAGCGTGACCGCGACCGGATCGACCTCGGGGTCGAGGGCGTGGGCGGGCACGTCGTGGAACATGTACTCCGCCGGCATGGTGAACGACTCCGTCGACTCGCGGTCGCGCAGCAGTTGCGCCCGCATCGACGCGTAGAGCTGGTCGGGATCAGTGAGGAAGCCGATCATCGTGTCGACGATGCCGTCGACGGGCGGGTCCATCATCGAGTTTGACCTCTCATGAAATTGACGTCGATATCGATAGTATCTATCGTGCGGGTGATGAGGTGGTCCGCGTCCCTCGATCAGGATCCGCGGTGAGCGACCCGGACCACGGGGAGGTCGCCGACGTCCTGGCGCGCTGACGGGCAGCTGCTCGATCGACGCCAGACCTCGGCCTGGCTCGAGCTCTTCACGGGCGACGCCGTCCTGATCATCACGGGACGGCCCGAAGCCCTGGCCACCGAAGATGCCCGGCGCCAGCTCGCCGACACGTGCCCCACCGGCGTGCACATCGGGAACCAGCCGCTGATCCAGGTCGACGGCGACGCCGCGTCCGCCACTCAGACCTTCCTGTACTGGAACCTCGACACCGCGTCCGCGGTCGGCGGCTGGTACGACGACGAGCTCCGCCACGATCCCGACGGTTGGCGGTTCGTGCGACGAACCATCCACTTCTTCGAGTCCTCGTCGCCGAGAGGCGGGTGATGGCCATCCCGACCGTCGATCATCTGGCCGATGCGGCGGCCAGCTGGCCGGGCCGACCAGGGCTCATCGAGCGCGACCGGACCTGGACCTGGGCCCAGCTCGATGCCGCCGCCAACTCGGTGTCGGCCACCTTGGGGGGCATGGGCATCGAGCCGGGGGAGCCCGTGCTGTTGCTGACGGCCAACGACGGGGTGTCGGTCGCCGCCTTCCACGGCGCCGTCCGGATCGGCGCCACCGTCGTGCTGGTGCCCCTCACGTCGGGACGCGCCGAGTACGACGACGTCGTGGACCGGGTGGCGCCGCGATTGGTCATCGGACCCCGGGCCCGGGCCGCCCAGCTCGCCGAGACGGGGCCGAGTTGGCTCGATACGACCGAGGCGACCGTGCGAACCGACGACGAGGGCCGGGACGCCACCGCGGTCGATGCTGCCCGGGTGGTGCTGTTCACGTCGGGGACCACGGCGCGGGCCAAGGGCGTCGTGCACACCGTCGAGAGCCTCGATGCCGCCGCCGGCAACTTCCTCGAGGCCGCAGACCTGGGCGCCGATGATCGCTTCTTCCTGGTCAGCCCATTGTCATCCATCACCGGCGTGCTCCAGGCGCTGTTCATGGCGCCCCGCGCCGGAGCCTGCGTCGTGGTCGAGGCGCATTGGGACGACGTGGCCACGACAGATCTGCTCCTGGAGACGGGTGCGACCTTCTACGGCGGGCCCGACGTCATCGTGGCACGCCTCCTGGCCGAGCTGGAACGCCGCCAGGTGGGATCCCTACCCCTGCAGTCCGTGGCGCTGGGCGGCACGATGCTCGACCCCGACCTCCTCCGACGGGTCGAGGATGGCGGGGTGTCGGTCCTGCGGGCCTACGGTTCGTCCGAGGTGCCGTTCAGCACGGTCACCCCACGCCATGCCGGTCGCCAGGAGCGGCTCACCCGAGATGGGCGGCCGGTGCCGGGGGCCGAGATCCGCGTCGGAAGCGGTCGCGACGCGCAGGAGATCTGCATCCGGGGCCCCCACATGCTGGTCGGGTTCCTCGACCAGGAGGACGCGCTCGAGGCCATCGTCGACGGCTGGTACCTGACGGGCGACCTCGGCTCCATGGAGGACGGGAGCCTCAAGGTCGAGGGGCGCATCAAGGAGATCGTGATCCGCAACGGCGTCAAGGTGTCCATGCACGAGGTGGAACGGGCGGTGGCATCGCTCCCCGGCGTCGAGGCGGCGGTCACCTACCGCGTCGACGATCCCGACACCGGCGAGCACCTCGGTGTGGCGGTGCGCCTCGACGGGCGACGCCACTTCGACGGCGTCGTGCTCGTCGAGCAACTCCGCGACACCGGTCTGGCCACCGTCAAGCTCCCGGAGGAGCTCATCGAGTGGTCGGGCCCGTTCCCCGAGACGCCCAGCGGCAAGATCATCCGCGATGAGGTCGGCGCCGCGGCCCTGATGCCCCGCTGGTACAACGACCGCCTGCGGGCGCGCGCCGAGACCCACCCGGCGCCGGTCTGGGACACCGACGATCCGGAACGGTTCCGAGCGTCGGTGGTGTCGTGGCTGGAGGCGCACGCCCCGGCCAAGGGGTCGGCTGAGGACTTCTCGGCCACGCACCTCACCGCACCCACCTCGGCGGAGGACTTCATCGAGCACGAGCTGGCGCTGTTCGAGCGGGCCAAGCGCTGGCAGCGGACGTTGCACGAGGCCGGCCTGGCCTCCATGTCGTGGCCCCGTGAACACGGAGGGCAGGGGTGCCCGACCTGGTGCGATGCGATTGTGGCCGAGGAACAGAACCACTACGGGGTCTCGACCAGGGTCCTGTCGGTCGGGCTCCACATGATGAGCGCCGTGCTCCGGACCCATGGGTCGAGCGCGCAGCGCGACCGCTACCTCTCGCCCATCGCCCGCGGCGAGGAGGTCTGGTGCCAGCTGTTCTCCGAGCCCGACGCCGGGTCCGATCTCCCTAACATCAAGTCGGCGGCGACGCCCACCGACCGGGGTTGGCGGGTCAACGGGCAGAAGGTGTGGAACTCGGGCGCGGTGGCGAGCGACCTCGGCGCCGCCATCGTCCGAACCGAGCCGGGATCCCGGGGCCGCCACGGGCTGTCGTTGATGGTGATCGACATGCACGCCCCCGGGGTCGAGGTGCGCCCGCTGCGCCAGATGTCGGGCGGCTACCACTTCAGCGAGGTGTTCCTCACCGACGTCGAGGTGCCCGACGACGCGCTGATCGGAACGCCGGGCGGCGGCTGGGACGTGGCCCGGTTGATCCTCCAACACGAGCGCTCGGCCATCGGCGGGGGAACCAGCGCTCGCTCCGCCGTGCAGCTCGCGGCGCTGGCCGGCGACCTCGAGCAGCGGTCAGATCCGATCGTGCGCCAGGCCCTGGCCGCGGCCCACACCCGCGAGCGGCTGCTCGACCTGCTCCTGCAACGCTTGTCCGACGGCGCCTCGGTGCCCGCGGGGGGCTCGATCGTGAAGCTGCTGTACTCCGAGCACGCTCGACTCAGCGCCGATGCCGCGCTCGCCCTTCTCGGCCCGCAGGGCGGGCTCCGCCTGGGTGAGCCTGGTGCGGTCGATGTCGCCACACCGTGGATCGAGCGGTTCCTGTTCGCACCCGGTCTGCGGATCGGTGGCGGGACCGACGAGATCCAGCGCAACCAGATCGCCGAGGCCGGACTGGGACTCCCACGGGAACCTCGACCCGCCTGACCACCGTCGAGCGGGCGATGGCCACGCCCCCGGATCAGCCCCCGCCCTGGATGCCGAGCGCATTGCCCCACAAGAGCGTGAGCTGCTCGACCACCTCATCGAACTCGTACTGGCGGTAGCCCTGCACCAGCCAGAGCTCGGCGAAGCGCGCCACCATGGCACCGAGCGCATCGGCCGCCAGGGCCGGATTGATCCGCCGATCGACCTGTCCGTCGTCCTGGAGTTGGCGGATGTTCGGTTCAGCCCGCTCGACGAAGTGCTTCATGGTGGCCATGCGCGCCGCGTTGATGTGGGCGTCGTAGCGGGAGACCTGCTCGATGACCCCCATGATCGCCGCCTCGTCGCGGTAGCGCTCCAGGTACCGTCGGTTGGCCTGGCGGATCCGGCCCAACGGTGAGTCGCCACCGGGGGCCGCGCCGCCGTCCACCGGCGCCGTGAGGCGCTGCTCCTGGGCGGCCGCCACTTCCCGGAACACCTGCTCCTTGGAGTCGAAGTAGTGGTAGAAGGACCCGGTCGCCAGGTGGGCGGTCTCGGCGATGTCGGCGATGCGGGCATCGAGGTAGCCGTCCCGCTCGAAGACGACCTTGGCCGCGTCGATCAGGCGGGATCTCGTCTCGAGACCCTTGCGGGATCGCTTCCGGTCTCCCCCGTCGCCCGGCGCTCGACCCTCGGTACTCGTGTCCAGCAGCCGATCAGCCAACGGAGACCCCCAGGATCTCGATGGCGTTCTCTCGTCCGATCCGGCGCACATCGTGATCGGAGAGGCCCGCCAGCGACTCTGACACGAAGTCAGCTGGTTGGCGTGTGCCCTCGGCGTGGGGCCAGTCGGAACCGAGCAGGAGCCGGTCGACGCGGAGGTCCTTGACGAGCTCGACCACGTCGTCCTCCCAGAACGGCGTGACCCAGACGTGCTCGCCGAAGACCTCGCGGGGGTGATTCGTGAAGTAGCCCGGGTTTCGGTTGGCCGCGTCGTCGAGACGGTGGAGCAGGTCCGGCACCCACGAGGCGCCGTTCTCGACGCTGGCCAGCCGCAGACCCGGGAAGCGATCGAAAACCTTGTGGCACAGCGCGGCCGCGTAGAAGTCGCTCACGGCTCGACCCTTGGTGACGATGCCCCGCAGTGGCGAACGGAACAGCGAGCTCTCGCTCCCGCCCGGCTCCCACATCTGCACCAGGATGTCGTAGCCCTCGATCCCGGCGTGCGTCGCCACCGCGATTCCGGCTTCCGCGGCGAGGCCCCAGAACGGGTCGTAGACGGCGTCGAAGGGCGAGCGGTGACCGCCGGGGACCGGGACGGGCGCCGCCCGGACATTCACCACCACGGCCCCGGCGTCGAGCACGGACTGAAGTTCGGCGGTGGCGGCGGTCGGATCGAGCAACGGGATGTACGGGACGGCGAACAACGTGTCCTGGTAGCGGTAGCCCCAGTCCTCATCGAGCCACAGGTTGAAGGCGTGGAAGGCCTTGGCGCACGCGTCGGGGTCGTGCGCCAAGGCATCTTCGATGCCCACGCCGAGGGTCGGGAACAGCAGCGTGGCCGCCAGACCCTGCTCCTCCATGACCTTCGCCGGGCCTCGCGGTCCCGATACTCGGGTCGGATCGGTTCGAGCTCGCCGAACGCTTCGGTGAGCTGCTGTTGTCGCGGGTTGCCGCGGTACCACTCGTAGAGTGCCCCCGGCTTGGCCACCGGGTCGAAGCGCGGGATTGGCGAGGTACGAGTTGATGGTCCCGCCCACCAGGAGCCGACGTTTGCCGTCGATGTCGGCCCAGCGCACGCCGCGGTTGCGCAGCGTCGGATCGGCGTGCCGGGTGAAGGCGTCCTCCGACTCGTAGTAGTGGTTGTCGAAGTCGAAGATCCAGACGCCGTCGGTGGGTTTCGTCATCGTCGCCTCGCTCTCTGGGTGCGGCCCAGCGTCACTTGACGGTGGACGCTGCACCCTCCACACTATCGAAATCGACACCAACTTCGAAAACAGGAGTTGATACTGACCTCCGCGGCCACCACTGACGACGACATCCGGCTGCTGCGCGACGCGCTGCGGGGCACCCTGGGCATGGCCAAGGACGACCAGCTGGCGACGGTCGATCTCGACTGGCGCTCGGGGTGGGCGGCGCTGACCGCGCTCGGCGTGACCGCCTTCTGCGTTCCGGAGGACGAAGGCGGCCTGGGTCTGCAGGTCCACGCCGCGGTGGCGACGGCGATGGAGCTCGGTGCCGCGCTGCACGCCAGCCCCTACGCCAGCCTGGTGGCCAGTGGCCACGCCCTTGGCTGCGCCGCCAACCGCCAGGAGCCGGCGGTGGCCGATCTCCTGTCCGGCATGCTCACGGGCGACCTCGTCTGCGCGTTCGGTCGGCTCGACCCTGACGGCCGCCGCGCCCGCACGATCGACACCGCCACCCAAGCGGACGCGCTCCTGCTGGTGGATGCCAGCTCCCGCGGATGCCTCCTGTTCACCGACCGATCGGAATGGCAGGCGGACGGTTCCCGCCACCGCTTCGACGTCACCCGGACCTGCGCCGACCTGACGCTCGACCTCGGTCGGGCCCATCGGCTCCCGGACCGGGGGCAGGCGGTCGAGCTCCATCGACTGCTCCTGGCGGCTGATGCGGTCGGGTGCGTGCAGCGCATGCTCGACCACACCGTCGACTACGCCGGTCAGCGCCTCGCCTTCGGCCGCCCGATCGGCGGCTTCCAGGCGGTCCAGCACCGTCTCGTCGACCACGCGGTGCGGGCCAGGGGCATGGCGCTCGTCGCGATCGAGGCGGCACGGCTGATGGCCGACGCCTCGCCCGAGGCGGAGCGCTTCGTGGCCATGGCCGAGGTCAGCGTGAGCTCGAGCGCCACCCGGATCATCCACGATCTGCTCCAGCTCACCGGGGCGATCGGGTTCACCTGGGAGCACGGGCTGCACCTGTATGAGCGCCGCGTCCACCAGGACGCCCGGCTGGGCGCCAACCCGCGGGCGGCCACGCGGTCGCTGGCCCAGATCGAGGGGTGGACCCGTGCCCGTTGACACCCCCGTCGACGGCCCCCTCGAGATGGAGGACTACCGCCGGGAGGTCCGTCGCTTCATCGCCGACCACGGCGTCCGCATGCAGGGCGAGGGCGTGCGCGTGCCCCGTGATCCCCGACGAGGAGCGCGAGATCCGCCGGTGGCTGGGCTCGCTGTACGCAGGCCGGCTACCTCGGAGGTGGCTGGCCGGTGGAGTGGGGAGGACGGCTCGGCCACCTACCGATCCACGACCTCGTGCTGATGGAGGAGCTCATCCTGGGCGACGCCTACCGGCCGATCGACCAGGTGATGCTGGCCGCCCACGCCATCATCGAGTTCGGCACCGACGCCCAGAAGCGTGACCTCCTGCCGAAGATCCGCGGCGGTGAGCACATCTGGTGCCAGCTGTTCAGCGAGCCCGACGCCGGCAGCGATCTGGCGGCGCTGCGCACGCGCGCCGAGCCCCGTGATGACGGCTTCGTCGTGACCGGCCAGAAGATCTGGAGCACCGACGCCCAGTGGGCCGACATGGGCACGCTCCTGGCCCGCACCGACCCCAGCGTCGACCGCCATGCGGGCATTACGGCCTTCGTCATCCCCATGGACCTCCCCGGCATCGACATCCGTCCCATCCGCGAGATGACCGGTCACGCCGAGTTCTGCGAAGTCTTCCTCGACGAGGTGCGCGTCGGGCCCGAGCACGTCCTCGGCGACGTGAACGGCGGTTGGAAGGTCGTGACGTCGGGCCTGGCCTCGGAGCGGGCCTTCGTCGGGGCCAATGCGGTGCAGTTGGAGCGGCTGTTCGAGGACCTGGTGACCCTGGCCGCCACCACCCGCCTGGGCGACGGCACGACCGCCATCGCTCACGAGGATGTGCAGGCGCAGTTGGCCGAGGCCCGAGCGCGGGTCCAGGAGGTGAAGCTCATCGTGGGTGACATCGTCGACCGCATCCTCGACGATGACGAACATCCGAGCGACGGCCCCGTGGCCAAACTCGCCTACTCGGAGATGAACGTGGCGCTGTGCGAACTCGCGCTCGAGCTGATCAGCTCGTCGGCGTCGATCGACCCCGACGGGATCGAGGTGGCCGAACGCTGGCATCACAACTTCCTGTGGGGGCGGGCCCTGACCATCTCGGGTGGATCCTCGGAGATCATGCGTGGCCTCATCGGTCGCCAGCTCCTCGGACTGCCCCGCGCGTGAAGGAGACGAGACCATGGCCCTGAGCCTCGAGGACGACGCCGAGATCCGGAACCTCCTGGCCCGCTACTGCCTGCTCCTCGACCACGACGAGGTCGAACCGTGGGTCCAGCTCTTCACGCCCGACGCCACCTACCAGGTGTACGGGCGGGCGTTCACCGGCCACGACGGACTCCGCCAGATGATGTCGGCCGCACCGAGCGGCCTCCATCTGGGCGGGCCGCCGGTCATCGAGGCGATCGACGCCGATCACGCCCGCACGCAGCAGAACCTCCTCTTCATCGAGTCCGTCACCGGCGAGATGCGCCGATCGCTCTATGACGATGAGCTGTTGCGGACCGACGACGGCTGGCGCATCGCGTCGCGCCGCTGCCGGTTCCTCACCGCGGACGGTCTCCAGGACCGCCCCTGACGAACTGCTGAGAGGACCCAACTCATGCGCGCACTGCAACTCGTGGCCCCCGGCGTGATCCGTGTGCAGGACGTGGCGGTTCCCGAGATCGGGGCCGACGAGGTGCTCGTCAAGGTCGCCGGTGCCGGGCTCTGCCACTCCGACCTGCACGTCCTGCACCTGCCGCAGTGGCCCGTCGTTCCGATGACCCTGGGCCACGAGACGGCCGGGCACGTGGCCGCGGTCGGCGCAGACGTCGTTGAGTTCACCGAGAACGACCCGGTGCTCGTCTACCTGGTCTGGGCCTGTGGTCACTGCCGTGCGTGCGTCGAGGGTCGCGACAACGCCTGCGTGGTGAGCCGCGGGATGCCCCCGTGCCCGGGCCTCGGGCCCGATGGCGGCATGGCCGAGTACATCAAGGTCCCCGCCCGCTACCTCGAGCCCCTCGGAAGCCTCGACCCGGTCACGGCCGGCCCGCTGGCCGACGCCGGGCTGACGGCGTACCACGCCGTCGACGGCGCCCGACACCGCCTGACGCCGGGGGCAACCGCGGTGGTCATCGGCGTGGGCGGCCTCGGCCACGTGGGCCTGCAGATCCTGAAGGCCACGACGAGCGTGCGAATCGTCGCCGTCGACCTCTCCTCGGACAAGCTCGATCTGGCCCTCCGGCACGGTGCGGACGTGGCGATCACGTCGGACCAAGGCGCGGCGACGACGATCCTCGAGCTGACGGACGGCTACGGCGCGGACGCGGTGTTCGACTTCGTCGGTGTGCAGCCCACCGTGTCACTGGCCACGCGGGTGATCGCGCCCGACGGGGCCCTGCGTTTCGTCGGCCTGGGCGGCGGTTCCTTCACCTATGCCGCCGCCGCCACCAGCGCCATCCCGTGGGGCGTCGACGTCCGGCGATCCTATGCCGGTACCCGCAAGGACCAACGGGCGGTGATCGAGCTCGCCGGAGCCGGAAGGCTGACGGTGGAGACCACCCGCTACGAGCTCGAGGACGGTCCCCGAGCCTTCACCGAGCTCGAGGCGGGCCAGGTGACCGGCCGAGCCGTGCTCGTGCCGTAGCTCCGCTCGCCGACCGGTCCGCTAAGTGGTGAGGATGGAGACGCCCGCGGTGCCCGGAGCGCCGTAGAGCTGGGCGTAGCCGACCTTGGGCCCGCCCGGGACCTGGCGGTCACCGGCCGTGCCCCGCAACTGGTGGACGAGCTCGTGCACCTGGCGCAGCCCGGAGGCGCCGATCGGTTCACCGTTGGCGATGAGGCCGCCGTCGGTGTTGACGGGCATCGGGCCGTCGATCTCCGTGGCCCCATCGGCGATGAGCTGCTCCTGCTCGCCGTCCGCACAGAAGCCGTTCTCGGCCATGTGGATGATCTCGGCGCCGGCGTCGGTGTCCTGGAGCTGGATCACATCGACGTCGGTGGGGCCGATGCCCGACTGCTCGTAGGCGGCCTGGGACGCGTAGACGGTCGGGCTGGCATCCGACTCGACGGCGGCCCAGGAGGCATGCACCTCGAAGGCCCCGTATCGGCGCGTACGCACCGCGGTGGCCCGCAGGTAGATGGGGGTCGAGGTGTAGCGGTGGGCAATGTCGGCCTTGCACAGGACCACGGCGGCGGCGCCCTCGTCCGGCGAGCAGAACATGTACTGGGTCAACGGGTAGTTGAGCATCCGCGACGAGAGGATCTCCTCCGCCGGGATGGGCTTGCGGCGGAAGGCGTTCGGGTTGGCCACGCCGTTGCGGTAGTTCTTGGACGCCACCCGGCCCAGCGTGTCGTGGGAGATCCCGTGGTCGTGCATGTAGCGGTTGATCTTCATGGCGAAGAACTTGGTGGTGAGGAAGAACCCCATCTCGCCGTACCAGGGCGGTGCGCCGTAGTCGGTCGGGTCGGAGGTGAACGCCCCGGGTTCGTGCTTGTCCATGCCCACCGCCACGGCCAACTCGTGCTGCCCCGACCGGATGGAGTCGGCGGCCAACGACAGGGCGGTGGCCGCAGTGGCACAGCCGTTGTAGACGTCCATGAACGGGATCCCGGTCAGCCCGAGCCGACCGGTCACCGCATCGGGATTGTCGACCTCGAAGCTCCCACCGAAGGCGACCTGGACGTCGGTCCACTCGGCCCCGGCATCGGCCAGCGCCGAGCGGATGGCGTCGGCTCCCATGTCGATGGCCGTCTTGGCACCGAAGCGGCCGAACGGGTGCATGCCCACACCGATGATGGCGACGTCGTCCATCTCATCCCTCCTGGGTCGACACTGGTGCGAAGGCGTAGGTCGTGATCTCGGTCCCGTCGTCATCCACCCGGAACGGCACGATGACCAGCTCGACCTCCATGCCGATGCGCAGCCTGGCCGGATCGTTCTCCGTCAAGCGGCCCTCGACCTTGACCTCGTCGCCGAGCTGCACCAGGCCGACGCCGTAGGGGCGGAAGGTCTCGGCCGTCTCGCCGCTGGCGTACGGCTCCTTCGGCAGGAAGTCCTGGGTGGTGAACGTCCACAAGGTCCCCCGCCGTGGCAGCAGGTGCTCGGCCACGTCGGTCGAGCCGCAACGGGCGCACGACGGCGGACGCGGGAAGGTCACGGCCGAGCAGGCGGCGCACCGGCCGCCGATCAGCTGCGGCGCATCCGATGGCCAGGTGTAGATGTCGGGGGCAAAGGGAGCTCGGTTCACGGTTCAGCCTTCCCGCCGGCCGCGGCCAGGCAATAGGACCAGACGTCGTCGGCGATGGTCTCCAGCGCCGGGTCGTCGGGCTGGAAGGCGAGGTGGTGGTAGGCACCGATGATGGTCTTGGTCATCAGCCACGCGTCGCGCTCGGAGTTGCCCGGGGCCAGCGTGCCGGCGGCCACGCCGCCCTCCAGTTCGATGCAGAGGAGATCGGTGATCGGCTGGGTGGCCGCCCAGACCTCCCTGGGGTAGGTCTCGTGCAGGCGCCAGTGCTCGGAGGTGACGAAGCGGGCGGCGGCCAGTTGGTCGGTGGTCAGCAGTGGAGCCAGCGTCGCGCGTACGTAGATCTCGAGCCGAGCCACCGGGTCGGTGATTCCCTGGGCGGAGGCCCCGAGTGCGGCGCAGTGCTCGTGGATGAGGTCGCCGATGAGGGCCAGCAGCAGTTGGTCCTTGCCCCCGAAGTACCGGTAGAAGGTCTGCAGGGCGACGCCCGCCTCCTGGATGAGGTCCTGCGTGGTGAAGTCACTGCCCTTGGCGGCGATGAGGCGACGGCCGGCGTCGAGCATCCTCGCTCTCGGGCCGGGCACCCGGTCGGCCCCTGGATCCGTCGGACGATCCTCGTCGGGAACGGCGGTCGTCACCCCCGTCGACGTCAACGTGGAGCCTTCATCAGAATCGAGAGGCGCTGTAGACGACGGCGCCACCGAGGTGCGGGGAGGCATGACAGGCCAGTCCGATGGCCGCGCCCTTCGCGTTGGCGATCCCCGGCACGTCCGGAGAGTTGGAGGTAGCACTCGAGCATCTGGGGCACGCCGTGCATGCGTCCGTTCCCCAGCGCGCCTCCGCCGGAGAGCACGGGCAGCCCGGACCGGCAGTCGGCATCGATGCCGCCGTCCTGCACGAAGCGGTGGGCCTCCCCGACCGCGCAGAAGCCGAGCACCTCGAGCCAGAAGTAGACGAACGGCGAGAACCCGTCGTAGAGCTGAGGCAGGTCGACCTCGCCCGGTCGTACGCCGGCCGCTTCCCACAGGCGCCGAGCGGTCTCGCCACCGGTCTCGTAGATGTCGTCGAGGGGCCAGTGCAGGGGCAGGCGATGCCGGGTCGGACTGCCGCTGGCGTAGCCCGACACGTAGACCGGCCGATGCGGCAGATCCTTGGCCCGCTCGGCCGACGTGAAGATGAAGGCCGCCGCGCCGTCGACGGGGATGTCGCAGTCGAGGCGACGAATCGGCTCGGCCAGCACCGGCGCGTCGAGGTACTCCTCGGCGCGAGAGGGGTCGCCCGTGCCAGAACGACCACGGGATGCGAGCGCCGTTCTTCCGCGCCTCGACCACGACCGCGGCCATGGCTTCGGGGGATGCGCCGTAGCGCTGGAGGTACTCGTTGTAGGGAAGCCCGATCATGGCCAGCGGCCCGAAGTATCCCTGAGGAGCGGTCCATTGCATCACGCCGGCGGCGTGTTGCATCGGGTTGCCGTGGTACCGGCCCGTGGGGTTGTGCAGGGCTCGGTGGACCAGGACGTAGTCGGCTGCCCCACTGGCGACGGCGTTGACGGCCAGGGCGACCGATCCCGGGATCTGGCCGTTGCCCTGGAACCCGACGGCGTAGCGCGGGTTCACGCCCAGCTGCTGGGCCAGCCAGGCCGACGACACCGTGCTCACCCCGTCCTCCACCGCGTGGTTCCCGGCCGTCGGGAGCAGCGCGCTGGACGACGAAGCCGTCGATCTGGTCGGGGCGCAGGCCGGCATCGGCGATCGCTCGCCTGGCGGTCTCGAGGGCGATGGCCCCGAGTGGCCGATCGGCGTGCCCGACGACGTCGCTGTGGGCGTAGCCGACGACCGCCACACGGTTGCGCGCCGCGAACGTCGTGGTCATGTGTGCGCCAGGGTGAAGGCCGGCACGGAGACGCCCGGGGCGAGGTCCTCGAAGGCGACGGCCACGCGGTCACCGATGCTCAGCGCCGCGCCGTCCCCGTCGAGCAGTCGGCCGATCAGACGGACATCGTCCTGCTCGTCGAGGGCCACGTCCACGAGCACGAGCGGGAGGGCGTCGTCGAAGCCGGGCAGGAACGATTGGCGGAGCACCACCCATGAACGCACGGTGCCGCGGCCGTCGACCGGCTCGAACGTGAACCGGGGGTCGACGTGGTGGCAGTGCGGGCAGATGATGCCCGGGGGGTGACTCAGCTGCTCGCATCGCGAGCAACGGGCGATGACCAGCACGTGGTCGGCCGCCGCCGACCAGTACGGGGCCGATCGCTCGTCCGGAACCGGGACCGGACGTTGTCCGCTCACGGGATGGCCCCGACGTCCTTGAGGCCGATGATCTGGTCCCAGTCGTACCCCAGCTCCAGAAGGATCAACTCCGTCTGCTCGCCGTGCTCGGGCGCGGGCCGCAGGTCCGGTGGCCGTTCGTCGAACTGCACCGGCACCGTCGGCAGCCGATAGCGACGGTCCGCCCTCGACCACCACCTCGCCGATGTAGTCGTTGGCCAGGACCTGTGGGTCGGTGAGCAGCTCCTCGACCGACTGCACCGGCGCCCACGGCGCATCGAGCCGGCGCAGGAGCTCCTTCCACTCCTCGTAGGTGTCGGCTGGCGAACACCTCGTCCAGCGCGGCCACGCACTCGGCCCGGTTGGCGTCGCGGGCCGCGTGGTCGACGAAGCGAGGGTCGTCACGCAGGTCGGGTCGGTCGACCAGGTCGCACAGCGGCGCCCAGTACCGGTCGGACTCGAGGAACACCAGCCCGATGTGGCGGCCGTCCGAGGTGCGATAGGTCCCGACGAGCGGGTTGATGACCGGCCCGCGCCCACCCGCGGCCCGAGGCTCGCGCCCTGGAGCGCGGCCAGCACGTCCGACGACGCCGTCCACATGGCGGTTGCCGAGCAGGGACACGTCGACGACCGAGCCGACACCGGCGCGGGTCCGCTTCAGCAGGGCGCTGGCGATCCCGAAGGCCAGGGCCATGGCGCCGTTGCGGTCGCCCATGGCGCCCCGCGGCGTGATCGGGTAGTCGCGATCCGGCGGGCGTGAGGACGTGCGCGATCCCGCCTCGGGCCCAGTACGCCGACGCGTCGTAACCGGCCATGCCGGCATCGGGGCCGCGAACGCCGTACCCGTTTCCCCTGGCGTAGACGAGCGACGGATAGCGCTGGCGGAGGGCGTCGGCGTCGAGTCCGAGCCGTTCGAGGGCGTCGGGCCGAAAGCTGGTGAGGAACACGTCGGCCGATCTCGAGCAGCTGGTGCAGGATGCGTTGGCCCTCGTCGGTGTGCAGATCGAGCGCGATCGAGCGCTTGCCGCGGTTGGCCAGCGCCACCGACAGGTTCACCCCCCCGCTGTCGGAGCCGATGCCCTGGGTGACGAGGCCCCGGTAGGGGTCGCCTTCGGGCCGATCGACCCGCACGACGTCAGCCCCCCAGTCGGCCAGGAGTGCTCCGGCCACGGGCACGAAGACCCATTGCGCCAGCTCGACGACGCGGATCCCCTCGAAGGCGCCGTCAGTCATCGGCGCCCGGCGCGAGAGCACCACGACCGGGATATCGCGATCGGTCCGCGACTGGTAGACGTCGTAGTTCGGCCAGACGCCGCGCACGATGTCCCACAGGCGAGGTTTCTCCTCGGGCGACGCGGTCCGGGCCGCCACCGGGATGTGCTCGCCCTTCACCTGGATCTCGGCGGGGGGTTGGCCGTCAGGTTGCGGTACCACTGTGGGTGGTCGGGTGCACCGCCCATCGACGCGACCACGAGGTGGTCCTCGCCGTCGGTGGCGAAGATCAGTGCCGTCGTGTGCGGCTCACCGCTGCGCCGGCCGGTGGCGGTGAGCAGGAGGGTCGGCACCCCATTCCACAGGTAGCCGACCTCGCCGTCCGATCTCGCGATACGCGCGTGATGTGGTCCTCACCCAGCAGGGTGAGGTCGGGCGCCTGGTAATCGTCTTCGCTCATGCGTCGAACACCACCGGGATCTCCATGACTCCTCTTTCGTAGAGCCCGACCGGCCGCGGCGGTTCCGCGTCCGGGTCGAGCCGCAGGTTCGGCAACCGGTCGAGCAGTGCGCCGATCCCGACGGCCATCTCGGCCCGGGCCACGTGCATGCCGAGACAGATGTGGGGTCCGCCGCCGAAGCCCAGCATCGACTTGACCGGTCGGTTCGGGTCGAACTCGTCGGGTCGTTCCCAGCGCTGCGGATCGCGGTTGGCGGCCCCGATGCACAGGTGCAGCACCGAGCCCTTCGGCAGGTGTACCCCGTGGAGGTCGACATCTTCCGCCACCCACCGGGAGAACATCGGATCGGTGGGCATCCACCGGACCGATTCCTCGATCACCGCCTTGAGCAGCTGGCGGTCCTGACGCACGGCGGCGAGCAGTTCGGGCCGCTGGAGCAGGGCGGCCAGCGTGATCCCCATCTGCTTCCAGGTCGTGCCCGATCCGGCCAACAGCAGCAACACCGCGAACGAGTAGATCTCCGGGTCCGACAATCGATGGGTGGTGCCGTCCTCATCTGTGAGCTCGGCCTCGACCAGCACGCTGATGAGGTCGTCCTGGGGCTCCTCACGCCGGGCCGCCACGATGGGGGCGAGGTGCGCGACGAGGGCCATGGGGTTCGTCAGGTCCGCCCGCACCTGGAGCGCATCCTCGACCGAGACACCGAAGCTCCCGGTGATCGTAAGCACCGGGATGGCGGCACAGAAGTCGACGTTCAGCTCAGCCCGGCCGTCGGCGGCGATGACGTCGATCAGGGCCTCCACGGTCTGCTCGATCCACTTCCCGATCCACCACTGCGCCTTGGCCGGCACGAAGGACGGCTGGACGAGCGACCGGTACCGGCGATGCTTCGTGCCGCCCATCATCAGGAGGCTGCTCTCGTAACCGACATCGTCGACCGAGCCGTCGGCGGCGTCGGGTGAGGACGCGAACACGGCGTCGTTGCGGTACACCTCGTCGCAGACGGCGTAGCTGAAGGTCGAGAAGTGCTCACGCTCCGGGAACGGCAGACCGTGGAACATGGCGTCGCCCTGATAGCCGGTCAGGGCGTGGACCGTCCCCGGATGTACCGCCGCCTCCGAGCGGAGCTCGTGCCAGATCGGGTACGGATCGTCGGTGAAGTCGCCGCCCGAGTTCATGGTGGCCGGGGCGCGAAGGTCGAACAGCGTGCGGATCCGGTCGCGGTCGAGTGCAGAGACGTCGATGCTGGTCACTGGGCCACGTATCCGCCGTCGACCGGCAGCAGCACGCCGGTGATGTTGGCGGCGCGGTCCGAGCAGAGGAACACCGCAGCTTCGGCGCAGTCCTCGGCGGTGATCGGCTGGCCGAGCGGATGACTGGCACCGACCGACTCACCGATCTGCTGGGCGGTCTCGGCGTCGACGTCCAGACCGCCGGCGGCGAAGAACCCGGTGAAGGGCATGCCGGCGGGGCAGATGGCGTTCACCCGGATGCCGAAGGGCGCCGCCTCGATGGCCACGGCCTTCGTGAGCTGGTGCACCGCGCCCTTCGTGGCGCCATAGACCGATCCGCCCCAGCCGACCAGACCCGCCACCGAGCCGGTGTTCAGGATCACTCCCCCACCACCCTGCTCCTTGAAGCGGATCACCGCGTACTTGCTCCCGTAGAAGACCCCGCCGACGTTGACGGCCACGAGTCGCTGGAAGTCCTCGGCGGTGTGGTCCTCGAAGGTCATGCCCAGTCGTGGTGTCGGGATACCGACGTTGTTGTAGAGGATGTCGAGCCGCCCGAACTGCGCGACGGCGGCATCGATCATGGCCACCACCTCCGCCTCCTTGGACACGTCGGCGCCAACGGGCACCGCCGTGCCTCCGGCGGCCTCGATGAGCTGGACCGTCTCCTTGGCGCGGTCGAGGTCGAGGTCGACGCACGCCACGCTGGCGCCCTCCTCGGCGAAGCGCCTCGCCGCGGCTCGACCAACGCCGTTCCCCGCGCCGGTGATGACCGCGTTCTTGTCCTCGAGCAACCCCACTATCTGGCTCCTTCGTCTTCGGCGGCCTCTTCGGCCATCAGTCGCAGCGCTCCGGTCGGACACCCCTCCACCGCCACCCGCACGGTTTCGATGTCGTCGCTCGGCCGGTCCAGGAGGACGGCCGTCGCCTGGTCGTCGTGGGTGAACGTCGCCGGGGCGTAGACGAGGCACATGCCGCTGCCGATGCAGCGATCACGGTCGACGATGACGCTCCACGACGTCATCGCTCACGCCGTCGCCCGCGCCGGGGGCGTGGCCGGCGTGAATCGGTACAGCCGCTCGGCGTTGCCTCGCAGCAGCTTGTACTGGAGCTCGGGCTCCAGACCCTTGATCACCCGCTGAGCCGTACCGATGCAGTCGGGCCAGGTGGAGTCCGAATGGGGGTAGTCCGTCTCGCACATCACGTTGTCCTCGCCGATCTCCGACAGGCTGGCGATGCCGTGATGATCCTCGATGAAGCAGCCGTAGACGTGATCCCGGAAGGACTGACGGATGTCTAGGGTGTCGAGGTCGAGGACCTGGCTCTTGGCGTGATCGCCGAAGGTCTGGCCGCGCATGACCCAGTAGCGCTGCTTGTCGAGCACCTGCTCGGCCCGCTCGAGGAAGTAGGGGATCCAACCGATCTCGCCTTCGGAGAGGGCGATCTTCAGGTTGGGGTGGCGCTGGAACTGGCCGCTGAACAGCCACGCCAGCATCGTCCCCGACGTGCGCGACGCACCCCAGGTCAGGTTGGCCATGAACGGCGCGTCCGAGGCGATCTGCGGCAGCGTCGAGGAAGACCCGACGTGCATGCACACCACCATCTCCAACTCGTCGGCCGCAGCCATGACGGGATCCCAGTAACCGCCGGCGTCGTGGATCGTGGGCAGACCGAGCGGCTCGGGGTTCTCGGAGAAGGCGAACGCCGTCACTCCCCTGGCGGCCATTCGCTCCATCTCCTTGGCCGCCAGCGGCGGATCCCACATGGGGATCAGCATCAGGGGGATGTAGCGGCCCGGCGCGGCGCCGCACCAGTCCTCGACCAGCCAGTCGTTGTAGTGCTGGAGGCACTCGAACCCGAACTCCCGATCGGAGCCCTCCATGAAGAGCTGCCCGCAGAAGCGGGTGATGGTGGGGAAGCACAGCGACGCCAGCACCCCGGAGCGATCCATGTCCTCCAGCCGCGCCGTCGGGTCGTAGCAACCGGGTCGCATCTCGGCGTACGGCAACGGCTCCGGGCTGAACTCCTCCTTCGACTTGCCCACCACCGCGCTCAATCCCGAGCTGGGCATGCGCTTGCCGTCGTAGATCCAGTATTCGACGCCGTCGACGGTCTCCATGTGCGGGGCGCGTTCGCGATCCTTGGCCGCCACCCGATCGACCCAGAGGTGGGGCGGTTCGAGGATGTGGTCGTCGACTGAGATCAGCCAGTCGAGGTTGAGCGAGTCGTTCATTTCAGTTCTCCGATCGACACGTGCTTGACCTCCTGGAACTCGCGGATCCCGTCGGGACCTCGCTCGCGGCCGAGGCCGCTCTGCTTGTAGCCCCCGCCGGGGGCGTAGGCGCTGAAGATCCCCGTGTTCACGTTCACCGCACCGGTACGGATGCGCCGCGCCACCGCCGTCGCCGTGGCCACGTCGGCGCCGTAGACCTGACCCGAGAGTCCGTACACGCTGTCGTTGGCGATGCGCACGGCGTCGTCGAGGTCCTCGTAGCCGATGACGCCGATGACGGGCCCGAAGATCTCGTCGTGTGCCGCCGGGTTGGAGTTGTCGGGCAGGTCGAGGACGGTCGGCTCGAAGTAGTAGCCACGCTCAAGCCCGGCGGGGCGGCCGCCGCCGCAGGCCACCTTGGCCCCGGCCTCCTCGGCCAGGGCGACGTATCGCTCGCAGCGCTCCCGCTGGGCGGCGCTGATCACGGGCCCCATGAGCATCGAAGGATCGCGGGGATCTCCCACGGTGATGGTGCCGTAAGTGGCGGACACCGCCTCGATGACCTCGGCCTTGCGATCCTGGGGCACCAGCATGCGGGTGGCGGCCACACAGGCCTGGCCGGCGGTCATGGCCACCACGGCCATGGCGCCCATGGCGGCTCGGTCGACGGCGTCGTCCAGGTAGATCTGGGCCGACTTCCCGCCCAGCTCGAGGGACACGCGCTTCACCGACTGCGCCGCCTGCACCAGTATCTGCTTGCCCACCGCCGTCGAGCCCGTGAACGAGACCATGTCGACCGCGGGGTCCGACGTCAACAGCTCGGCTCCGGCGGCGCCGTCCTCGATCACGACGCTCAGGACACCGGCCGGCAAACCGGCGACCTCGGCCGCAGAGCCGAAGACCAGCGACGACAACGGTGTGAGCGGGCTGGGCCGGAGAATGACCGAGTTGCCGGCCATGAGCGCGGGGATCAGCTTCTGGAAGGCCATGATCACGGCGCCGTTGTACGGCGTGATGGCACTCACCACGCCTACAGGCTCATGGCGGCGGATGCTCAGCGCCACGCGACCCCGCACCAGGTCATCGACCGGAACGGGGTTGGCCTCCTCGTGCGACATGGCCAGGTAGAGATCGATGGTCTGGCGACCCAGCGCCAGTCCCATGCTGACCTGAGCGCCGTCGGCCATGTACCGGGGCTGGCCGGCCTCGGCCATGATCGTGTCGACCAACGATTCCTTGCTGGCCTCGACGTGGTCGAGGAAGGCGTGCAGGACCCGGGCCCGTTCGGCGGCGGGTTGGTCGGCCCATGCGCCCTGGTCGAAGCAACGCCGGGCCTCGGTGATCGCTCGCTCGACCTCGGTCGCCGGGGTCACTCCGGCGTCCGCCACAGACGACTCGTCGGCGGGGTTCTCGACGGTGAACGACCGCTCACCCTCGACCCAGCGACCAGCAACGTACGAGCGCCTGCCATCGATCATCCTGTCCCCCTCTTCCTTCCGATCAGAACCATGTTCTACTGCTCAGTTGATCTGAACATGACGTCGATGTCAAGTGTGAAGTCTCTGGAGCGGGCGTCGACGTACCGGCGGACGGGCTCAGGGTGTCCAACCGAGCGATCGAAAATCTGATCTCGACGTCATATTTGATTGTTCGAGGCGCCCGAGGACTACGCTTTCGGGGATGCCGTCTTCACGCTCACGCCGGCCGGGATCCGCCGTCGCCTTCATGGCGGGGGCGGTCGCCGCCGCGCCGTTCGTGAAGTCCGCCGGGACGGGCGCCGCGTTCGCGGCCCGCGCCGCCCGGGCGCACCGCCACGGGGCACCGATGAGTCCCGGTGTGCCGGCACCCGAGCCCTCACTGCGTCTGGCCGGGGCCGTGGCCGTCGACGACCTCTTCATGTCGCCGATGGGCGTGCTCAGCTCCCTGACGCCGGTGCGGGCTTACGAACAGGCGGCCTCGGAGCTCGACGCCGCCGTCCGCTTCTACGAGTCGAGGGGCTGGCTCGACGACCCGTCGGGCTACTTCACGAATCCATCGGCGCCACGCGACGTCGACGTCACACAGGTGAATCGCCGCGACGGCGCAGTTGAGATCCATCGCTTCTCGAGCGACTGGGAGCCGTACCCGGACGAGCCCGGGCGCGAGCGGTGGCTCGCCCTGGCCGCCAACCGCCACGCCTACGCCATGGTCCTGCGCCACCAGGGAGGTCCCCGGCCGTGGCTCGTGGCGGTGCACGGCCAGGGCATGGGACGGCTCAGCGACATCGGCCGACTCAGAGCGAGGCAGGTGCACGAGGACCTCGGCGTGAACGTGGCGCTGCCGATCCTCCCGCTCCACGGCTCGCGTCGGGCGGGGCTTCGACCGGAGCAGCAGTTCGTCTCGAACGTGTACCCCGTCAACAACGTGCTCGGACTGTCGCAGTCGATGTGGGACCTGCGACGGCTGCTGGCGTGGTTGCGTGAGGACCACGCCGCGCCCAGTGTCGGCGTGCTCGGCCTCTCGCTCGGGTCGTACGCGTGCAGCCTGCTGGCCACCCTCGACGGCGATCTGGCCTGCGTCATCGCGGTCGTCCCGTCGGGCGACATGGCGGAACCTCTGCGGGCGGCCGAACCGCTCGGGTCGAGCAAGCGCCGCGCCCACCGCCTCGTTCACGATTGGCGGGCCACCCTGTTGCATCGGGTGGTGTCGCCGCTGGTTCGACCCTGCCTGGTGCCGAAGGAACGTCGGTTCATCGTGGCCGGCCAGGGTGACCGAGTCGCGTCGCCGTCGGGCGCGGCGTCGCTCTGGCGACATTGGGACGAGCCGGAGATCCTGTGGCGCCCGAGAGGTCACCTCACCACGGCCCGATCAGCCGTGTACGACGACTACCTGGCGTCGGTCCTCCGCTCGAGCGGTCTCGAGCGCGCCCTGAAACGGCCTCGACCTCGGCGATGAATCCCCGGGGGCGGGGGCCTGCGCCGGTCATCAACCGGCTGGCGCGTCCGAGGTCTTCGCGGCCGTGGGTACTGCCGCGTCGCCGAAGTAGGCGTCTTCGAGCATGGCGACGTTCTTGCGAAGCTCACTGGCCGGGCGATCGAGCGAGACCTCGCCATGCACCAGCACCATCGCTCGGTCGGCGACCTCGAGGGCCAGGGCGACGTGCTGTTCGACCAGCACGACGGCCGCGCTGGTGGCGTCGGCGATTCGCCGAACGATGGGCAGGAGATGTTCGACGATGATCGGGGCCAGACCCATGCTCATCTCGTCGATGAGCAGGACTCGCGGCTCCTGCATCAGCGCACGCGCCATGGCGAGCATCTGCTGCTCGCCGCCGGACAGGTTTCCGGCCGTGACGGCGCGCCGCTCGGCCAGCTGCGGGAAGAGGTCCAGAACCTCCTGGACCTCCGTCTTGCGCTTGCCTCGAGCCGCCTTGAGGTTCTCGTCGACGGTCAGGCTCGTGAACAACGCTCGGTCGTCGGGCACGAGGACGAGTCCGGCCTTCGAGGCGACCACGGGTCGCCCGTTCTTGAGGGTGTGGCCCGCGATCGAGACCGAACCGGCCTGGGCTGGGAGCAACCCCGCCAACGTCGTGAGCAAGGTCGTCTTCCCGGCGCCGTTGGGTCCCAGGATCGCCACCACCGTTCCCTGATCGATCGTGAGATCGAACGACGGCACGATCGTGACCGGTCCGTAGCCGGCACGTATCCCCAGGCATTCGAACAGCGGGCCATCAGCCGCGTCGGGGACGGGAGGCGCCGCTGGCATGGCGTTGGTCACGACGGCACCGCCTCCTGCTCGGCATGGGTCGACCCGAGGTAGGCGGCGGCGACGGTCCGGTCGCTCTTGATCGCCGACGGTGGCCCGTTGGCGATCACCCGCCCGAAGTCGAGGACGTAGATCGAGTCGCACAGGTTGAGCACCAGATGCATGTCGTGGTCGATCAGCAGGATGGTGACGCCGCTGTCGCGGACTCGGCGCAACCGGAGACCGAGCCACTGGCTCTCGGTCGTGTCGAGTCCACCCGCAGGCTCGTCGAGCAGGAGGACGTGGGGGTTGCCGATGAGGGCGCGCGCGATCGACACCAGCTGGCGACGCCCTTGGGAGAGCTCCCCGACGGGTCGCTCGGCGACGCCGGCGAGATCCAGCAGCTCGAGGACCTCGCCCATCTCCTTGGGCTCTCGGCCCTGGGTGGCAGCCGTACCGACCACGATGTTCTCGGTCACGGACAGGTCGTCGTACAGCTGGGTCTGTTGGAACGTGCGACCGAGACCGGCGCGCACCCGTCGATGTGCGGCTAGCCCGGCCAGGTCGCTCCCCTCGAGGATGACCTGGCCCGAATACGGCGTGAATCCACTGAGCGCGTCGAGCAACGTGGTCTTGCCCGCGCCGTTGGGCCCGATGAGCCCCACGATCGTGCCCCGACGGACCTCCAGATCAACATCGTCGACGGCGGTGACCCCCCCGTACCGGACCCCCAGCCCGACGGTGGTCAGGACGGCATCGCCACCCTCGATCGGCTCGGTCTGGACGAGACGCACGGCGGACGGTTGGGGCCGCGCCGGCTCTTCGGGCATCTCCGACTCTCGGCGCTTGGCGATCCAGGCGTGGATCGGCCCCACCGCCCCTTCGGGGTTCCTGATGACCGTGAAGATGAGGGCGACGGCACCGAGGAGGCCGTACCACGCCCCCAGGTGCAACCAGCTGTTCGATGCCTTCGCCACCACACCGCCCGCGGCCAGCATGCCGGCGACGATTCCTCCGGACACGCTGGTGATCCCGCCCACGTAGGCGATGGCGAACAACGAGAGTCCGACGAAGGTCGTGAAGGCGTCGAAGGTGACGTTGCCCTGGAAGTAGCCCAACATCGATCCGCCGAGCCCGGCGATGAAGGCGGCGATGGCGAACGCGATCAGCTTGACCCGAACGACGTTGACGCCGGCCCCGGCCGCCGATCGCTCGTTCGCTCGAACCGCCAGCATCTCCGAGCCGAGCGTGCTCGTGCGGAGCTTGGCCACGCTGATGCCGACCGCAACCAGAACGGCGAGGACGAGCAGGCCGAACTGGACCCTAGGGAAGTTGGTCCCGACCCGGGCGCGCAGGTCCAGACCGAAGAAGGTGGGGCCCACGACGTTCTTCCCACTGGTGCCGACCAGTTGGGGATTGTTGAACCACAGTGCTTCGATGGCGACACCCAAGGCGAGGGTGACCACCGCCACCGGCAATCCTCGGATGCGCACGGCCGGCAACCCGACGACCACGCCGACGACCATCGCGCCCAGCGCGGCCAGCAGCGGTGCCAGCGGGAACGGGATCGAGGTGTGGATGATGGGGATCTGCCAGTTGGCGGTGAGGGGGCCGAGAAGGAATCCGGCCACGCCGGCCAGCGTCAGCTGGGCCAGGGAGATCTGGCCGGAGTAGCCGGTCACGACGACGAGCGACAAGGCGATGATGGCGAGGATCAAACTGGAGATCAGGGCGGCCCGCCAGGTCCCTTGCAACAGGAGCAATCCGCCGATGCCCAGCACGGTGGCCGTCAGCGTGGGTCTGGTGATCGACCGGGGTCGGGGGGCTCGTCCGAGGGTCTGTCGGATGATGACGCCTCGGCTCGGCAACGGCTTGGCCCGCGCCACCAGGACGAGCAGGATCAGGGCGAGCGGAACCAGCTCGCTCAGGCCGAAGGCGGGCAGCCAGGTCTGCTGACCCTTCAGATAGGACAGCTCGGACTGGGTGACGCCGATCACCAACGCGGCGAAGACGGCCGGGATCATGTAGCTGAACTGGCCACAGATGGCGGCGGCCAGCGCCGGCACGATGAACAGGGTGTAGCCGATCGGCGTGGCCGGCACGATCGGGGCGATGAGGATGCCGGCCAGCCCGGCCACCGCCGCGCTGATCATCCAGTTGGCGGCGGCGATGCGATCGGGCGACACGCCGCTGACGTAGGCGCCCTTCTCGGTCTCGGCCACCGCACGGGTCAAGAGCCCGAAGCGGGTGAACCGGTACGCCGCGGCCAACACGAGGGTGATGGCGACCACGGTCAACGCCAGCCACACCCGGTCCTGGGATATGCGCACCCCACCGACCATCCACGCGCTGGTGGGCAGGATCGGCTGCACGGACACCGCGGCGGTGCCGACCTTCTGTTCGAAGACGCCGGTGAACAGGACCATCAGCCCGATCGAGGCCACGGCCTTCGCCACCGGGGGCGCGTTGCGCATGGGCCGGAAGATGGCCAGGTTGACCAACAGTCCCACCACGGCGCAGATGGCCACCGAGATGATCGCCGCCGGCCAGAAGCCGAGGTTGTACGGGAGATTGATCGTCTCCGGTAGGAACGGCAGCGGAATCAGGATCTGGCCTTGGCGGAGGAACGCGTACATGTACGCACCCAACAGAGCCATCGCACCGGTGGCGAAGTTGACCACGCCACTGGTGCGGTAGGTGACGACCAGCGTCAACGCCAGAGCGCCGTAGATGGCGCCGTTGGCCAGGCCCAGGACGAGGAAGATCAGGTACTGATCCACGTCTGCCTCCTCACCCCGAGTGATTCCGGTTGCCGGTCAGCATGCCAGCTCCCATCGACGTCGACGCTGGTCGTACCACCCATCAACCCAGGGTCATGTACTGCGACACGTCGAGGACCGAGGAACTGGAGGTCTGACCCTGTGCGTTCAAGGTGAGCTTGAGGATGTTCGCTGCGCAGATGTTCGGCGCGAACGACACGGGCTTCGAACCGCACCGGTAGGTGATGCCACCGCCCAACGGCAGGTCCAGCGCCTTGGGCATCCCGCTCAGCGCCGCCGAGATCGTGGAGGCGTCGACGGCGTTGGTGACACCCTCGAGCGCACGTTGGAAGGCCAGCACCGTGGCGAAGGAGTCCGGAGAGAACGAGTTCGGTGTCACGGTCTTCTGGTAGGTCGAGATGATGGCGTTGTAGAGCTGCACGTCGCGGTCGTTGGGGTTGGCGGTGTTCGAGGTGTTCACCACCACGCCCGCGAACCCGCCGGGCACGCTTTGGACCATCGCCTTCGAAGGGGCGGCACCGATCGTGATGGTTCCGTTGAAGCCGAGCTGCTTGAGCGTCTTGACGGCGTTGGCCACGAAGTCGTCGGTGCCGGTGATGGCGAACAGCTGGGCGCCGCCGCTGATCGCCTGCTGGATCTGCGGGGTCATGTCGGCGGTCTGCGCCGAGATCGGAACGACGTTGAGATCGACACCGGCCTTGGTGAAGATCGGCTTGGCGATGGCGGTGATCGGACCGGTGGCCGCAGGCACGTCGATGACGATGATCGCCGCCTTCTTGTAGCCCTTGTCGTTGGCCTCCTTGGCTGGGGCCGCAATCGCCGCGATCGGGTTGGTCAGCAGGAACGCACCCGGCTGCAAGATGATGTCAGAGGAGGCTGCGGTGTAGGTGAAGTAGGGGATCCCCGAGCCCTTGAGGCCGGTGTAGACCGACGTGTCCTGTGCGGACGCGGGGACCAGCACGGCCGCGACCTTGTCGTTCGCCATCTGCACAGCGCAGGTGGTGCCGCCCGACGGGGTGTCCAGGGTCTCGCAGGCGTCGACCTTGATGACGTGGCCGTTGATCCCACCGAGGTAGTCGTTCACATAGGTCACGGTGGCGTTGAAGGTTGCGTTGGAGGCCGTCTGATCGACCGCATCGGTCTTGCCGTCGTTGACGAAGCCGATCTTGATCGGCGTCCCGGTGGCCTTGTTCGGCGTGCCCAGGGCGTGGGCGTTCGTGGTCGTGGTGGTCCCACCGGAGGAGGTGGTCGAGCTCTTCGAGCTGCAAGCTGCGGCAACCAGCAAGATCAGGGCGGTGATGATGGCAAACGCGGCAACTGGACCGCGTCGGGTGTTCGCGCGCACAGAGTCCCCCTCGGGATCGAACGATGGCGTCGCGTCAGAGTTGAACCTGACGTCGAAACCGAGTCTCGCGCTTCGAGCGGCGCTCCGCAAGCAATTCTCGATATCGATGTCGACTTTGAAGATCGGAGAACCGTCAGCGAGGGAGCCCGAGACCGCGCTGGGCGATGATGTTGCGCTGCACCTCGCTGGTCCCGGCATAGATCGTCGTGCCGAGGGCGAAGCGAAGCAGATATTCGACCCGACCATCGCGGGGCGCGGACGCATCGAAGAACGACCGCATGGCGTCGGGCCCGACCAGGTCGAACAGGTCCTCGGTGGCTCGGACCAGCGCCTCGGAGCTGAACAGCTTGGTCATGGGGCCCTCGACGTTGCGGGGGATGCCCTGCTCATCCATCCACAGGCATCGCCGCCGAAGCAACAAGGCGACTTCGGCCTCGGCGGCCACCCGGCCGAGTCGCTGGCACACGTCGGGATCACCCGTGCGCCCAGCCTCGATGGCCCAGGCTTCCACCTCCTCGAGCAGTCGAACGATCCACGCCGCGAACGAGGACGCCTGCTCGTCCATGAGCGACGCGGTCAGGACGCTCCAGCCGCCGTCGACCTCGCCGATCCGGGCGCTGTCGGGCACCCGGACGTCGTTGTAATACGTGATGTTCGTACGTTCGCCCGACAAGGTGTAGACGCCCTGCACCTCGATGCCTACCTGGTCCAGAGGCACCAGGAACGTGGTGAGACCCTTGTGCTTGGGAACATCGGGGTTCGTTCGAGTCAGCAGGTAGACGTAGTCGCCGATCTGGGCGTTGGTGGTGAACATCTTCGAACCGTTGATCACCCACTCGTCACCGTCTCGCACCGCCCTTGTCTGGGCGTTGGCCACATCGGAGCCGGCCTCGGGCTCGGTGAAGCCGAGGACGCAGATGGTCTCTCCTCGCAACACCGCGGGGACGACGTCGCGCCGCATCTCGTCGGTGCCGAAGCGGACCAGGGTCTTGGCGATCATGAGCGAGACGGAGGTGCCGTAGATCGGGGCGCTGTGACGATTGAGCTCCTCGCCGATGACCATCGCCGCCGCCGGGTCGAGGCCCGGGCCGCCGAGCTCCTTCGACCACGTGGGTGCGAACCACCCCTGGTCGATGAGCGATTGGGTGAACGCGGGGTCGTGGCTGACGCCGGTGCGGTAGAGGCCTGCCTCGAAGTCGTGCGTCATCATCTCGTCGAGGAAGTGGCGCAGATCGCCGCGGAGCTCCTCGGCCTCGTGGCCCAATCGGAAGTCCATCATCGGCTCCCGAAACGGGCGTCGGCCGCCCGCCGGTAGGCGGAGGCGGGCTCCCCCCAGACCGCCGACCAGGCCCGGGCCCGGCGCCAGTACAGCTGGATGTCGGACTCCATCATGAACCCGTAGCCCCCGTGGAAGTGGAGGGCCCGGTACGAACGCGTCGCGAGCGGCCTCGGCCGCGAAGGCGAACGCCATCGCTGTCAACTCGCCCGCCCGACCCGGGTCGGCCTCGGCGGCCCACGCCGCCTCGTAGGCCAGCAACCGGGCGCCATCGATGGAGGTCGCCGAGTCGGCCAACCGGTGCGACACGGCCTGGAAGGAGCCGATCGGCACGTCGAAGGCCTTGCGCTCCTTGACGTACTCGACGCCGATCTCGAGCGACCGTGCCCCAATGCCGACCAGCGCCGCCGCCGTCAGCAGCAGCCAGTCGTCGACCGCCGCCTCGAACGCCGCCCGGGCGTCGTCGCCCACGGCAAGGATCTCGCCACCCTCCACGGCGATGTCCCCCACCGGCATCGATCCCAGGTTCTCGAAGGCGGATCGGGCGCCCTCGAGCGGCACGAGCAGGAGCTGATCTCCCGTCCACACCACCGCGTCGTCGGCGACGGCCGCGGCCGGCACCGCCCTGGCCCGGTCGTCCACCCTCGGATGCAGCGCGAGGGTGACCAGCCGCTCGCCCGACATGGCGGAACGGAGCTGCGAGCTCCCCACCCTGGCCAGCAGGCGGGTGGCGACCTGGGACTCGATCAAGGGTGCAGGCGCGACGCTACGACCGTGCTGCTCGGCGACGAGGGCCAGGTCGAGCGAGGAGGCACCCCAGCCGCCCTGGGACTCATCGACCCCCATCTCGTTGACGCCCAGGCCGAGCAACTGGGCCCAGAGTGCGGGGTCGAACCCACCGGGCTCGGCGTCGCGCACCTGTGGGGGCGACGCGTGCTTGGCGTAGAGCGCGGCGAAGGCGTCGACGAGCTGCTCCTGCTCGTCGGTCATGCGCAGGTCCATGGTTGGGGTTCTCCGGTGTCCGAGTAGGGGCCGCGGTCGCCTGGGATCTCTATGACACCCGAGGCTGTCGATGGGTCATGCGCCCGAGGTTCGTGCGGAACGCCGGCTCATCGAACGATGCGGATTCGGTCTCGAGCGCGCCGGCGAGCGCCGACGCGACCATGGTGCGCAGCGAGGTGTTCAGCAACGCCTTCGTCTCACGGACGGCCTGCGGCGGCAGGGCAGCCAGTCGGTCGGCCAACTCGTTCGCAACCTCGTTGGACCGACCCTCGCGCACCACCCGATTGGCCAACCCGAGCTCGACGGCCAGCTCGGCACCGAGGCGCTCGCCGAGCAACAGGTGCTCCTTTGCTCGCAGCAAGCTCGTCATCAGCGGCCAGGTGAGCGCTCCCCCGTCGGCGGCGACGAGGCCAAGGGCAACGTGGGGATCCGCGAAGTAGGCCTGTTCCTCCATGATCACGAGATCGCTCAACCCAGCCAGGCTGCAACCGAGCCCCACCGCTGGCCCGTTTACGGCAGCCACGATCGGAACCGGCACCGACACCATCGACCGAACGATCATGGCCGCCTCGGCCATGATCGTTTCGCGGAGGCCTACGTCCTCGGTCATCCGCTGGAGGAGGTCGAGATCACCGCCTCCGGAAAACGCCTTCCCGGCGCCGGTAAGGACGATCGCTCGAACATCCGGGTCGTCGCTCAGCTCGCTCCAGATCGCCGCGAGCTCCCGGTGAAGCGCTTCATCGGCAGCGTTCAGGGCGTCGGGTCGGTTCAGGGTGACGACGCGAACGCCACCTCGCGCCTCGACCACCAACTCGTCGTTCGGGCCGTAGGTGGTCCGCGTCATGCCGCGCATCGAGGGGTCGTCATTGCATAAATCGTCGCGTGAATCTAAATTGACGTCAATGTCATCTGCAGTAGACGCGGCCCAGCCATCCGACCGACTGCTCGGTCTCCGGGCGTTTGCCGATGAGTTCGAGGCGTGGCTCGACGAACACCCGCAGGTCGTGCGCGCGGCTCAGGCGCCGATCCCCGACTACGGCACACGGGTCACCACGATGGCTCAGCTGATGTCGGCGCTGCATGAGGCGGGCTGGTCACGCTATGGCTGGCCGACGGAGGTCGGCGGATGCGGCGGGTCGCTCGCGCACCGGGCGGTGATGTGGGAGGCCCTGGCCCGGCACGGCGTGGCCGGTATGGCGCTCTTCGAGCACCTGGAGATCCTGGCGCCGACACTGGTCGCCCACGGGCCCACCGCATTCGTCGCGGATGCGCTCCCGGCGTTCCTCGCCGGGAGCGAGCTCTGGGCGCAGGGGTTCTCCGAGCCGGACGCCGGGTCGGATCTGGCCAGTCTGCGAACGCGTGCCGTGCCGGACGGCAACGGCTTCGTGATCACCGGCCGCAAGATCTGGACGAGTTGGGCGCGCTACGCCACCTGGTGCCTCGTCCTGGCCCGGACGGGCCCCACCGAATCGCGACACCGCGGGCTCACCGCCTTCATCGTCGACCTCCGATCGCCCGGCGTGGAGGTGTCGGCCATCGAACAGGCCAACGGCACCGACGAGCTGGCCGAGGTCGCCTTCGACGGCGTCTACGTGGGAGCCGATCGCATCGTCGGTCAGCTCGATGGCGGTTGGGCCATCGCCATGCACATCCTGAGCCACGAGCGGGGAACCTTCGCCTGGTTCCGCCACTGCTTCCTGTACCAACACCTCCGCGTCGCCGCCGCCCAGTCCGGCGGTCGTGACGATCGCGCCCTCGGGGAGGCATTGCTCGACCTGTCCGTGGTGACCGCCACCGCGCACGCAGGCGTCGTGGCCCATTCGACCGGGGTGACGCTCGGCCCCAAAGCCGCGTACACCAAGCTGCTCCTGTGCGTCAGTGAGCAGGCCGTGAACGACTGCGTCCTCGACGGGGAGCCCGACCTCGCGGTCGGGAGCCAGACCCCCGAGGTCGCCCTGCAACGTCAGGACTACCTCTTCTCGCGCATCGTGACCGTGTACGGCGGGTCCCAGCAGATGCAGCTGAACACCATCGCCAAGCAGATCCTGCAGCAGCCGATCAGGTTCGACCACGACGGCAGCGATGACGAGTTCCTCACGGCTGCGTGCCGAGCCGTCCGCGCCTCAGTCGGGTCCGCCGGGCTCGAGACGCTCGGTTGGTGGCAGCTCCTGGCGCACCTGGCCGATGCCGAGACCCGGGCGGCCGTGTTCGCCACGTTCCGCGCCCAGGGTCGCGAGCTGGGCAACTCCGCCGCCCTCGGTGGGCTCCTGGCCCAGCCGTTCATCGATCGCACCGCCATCGCATCCGGGACGGTCGTGGCTGCGGTGCGGCGCCAGTCAAGACGACGAGGCACCGTGTGGGTCACCCTGGGTGACATCGAAGGACGGATGTTGCTGTTCGACGAGCCGGGCCGCGGCGCCTACCTCATCGATGCCGATGCCGTCGAACTCCACCCCGTCGATGTGCCCGGCCGGGCCGTCATCCAGGAGATCTCCGTCGATCTCGACCGCCACCAGCCTTGGTTGACGGACGACCTCGCTCACCCGGCTCGCGCCCGGAGCATCTACCTCGGGCGCATCGCCGCGGCATCCGAGATCCTCGGCACGATCGAACGGGCGGTCGACCTGTCCGTCGAGCATGCGGCCAACCGGGAGCAGTTCGGGCAGCCGATCGGTGAGTTCCAGGCCGTGCGCCACCTCCTCGCCTGGGCCAAGACCGATTGCCTCGCCCTCGACAGCATCCTGCGAGAGGCGATCTTCCTATTCGACGACGCCCCGGCACGCTACGACGAGGTGGTCAAGGCGTTCGCCGGGCGGAACGGCCGGCGCGCCTGCGAACGCTCCCTGCAAGTACTCGGCGCCATCGGCTTCACGGCCGAGCACCCGCACCACCATCACCACAGTCGTGCCCTGCTGCTCGATTCGCTGCTGGGGTCGTCGACCGAGCTGAGCCACGACCTCGGGGCGTGGCTGCGGGTCACCGGAGCCGAACCCGGATTCGCCCGGGCCGTCCTGCCCTATCGCTAGGAGGCGAGCAGGTCAGGCCGTGACTTCGACGGGAACACCCATCAGTCGCGCCAGATTGCCTCCCATGAGCTTGCGTTGGAGCTCTTCGGGCAGGTGCGACAGCTCGTCGACGTAGCTACGCGGCGACTCCAGGCCCTCGGGGTGCGGGAAGTCTGAGCCGAACAGGATGCGGTCCTCGCCCAGCAGCTCGGCCAGGGCACCGAGGTCCTCCTCCCAGAAGGGGCTCACGTGGATGTTCCGCTTGACCTGTTCGACCGGGTTCTCCTCGAAGGCGTGAGGCTGCTTCTTCCACAGTTCGGCCATCTTCTTGAGCAACGGCTCCACCCAGGACGCACCGTTCTCGATGACGGCGAGCTTCAGGTCAGGGAACCGTGACAACGCGCCGTGGCAGACGAGCGACGCCACCGTGTCCTCGATGGGCCTCCACATGCTGAACGAGCGGAAGGGGTTCGACTGGAAGGGCAGGAACTCCCCCGACTGGCCGGTCCAGTCGTTGGTGTAGCGGTCGTAGCCGCTGTCCGAGGAGTGGAAGGCCACCAGGACGTCGTGTTCGACGACCTTCGCCCAGAACGGATCGAACTCCGGAAGGGCCATGGATCGCGAGCCCCGGTAACCCGGCACCGGAGCCGGCCGGATGAGCACCACCTTGGCTCCTCGCTCGACCACCCACTCCAGCTCCTCGATGGCCCGCTCGACCACGGGGAGCGTGATCACCGGGGTGGCGAAGATCCGTCCTTCGTAGTTGAACTGCCAGGTCTCGTGCATCCACTGGTTGAGGGCGTGGATCACGGCGTGGGTGACGTCGGGGTGGTCCCGCATGCGCTCCTCGAGGAGGCTGGCCAGGGTGGGAAAGACCAGCGCCCGCTCGACGCCCTGCTCGTCCATGAGCTCGAGACGCGAAGCGGGGTCGCGAAAGGCCGCCGGCGCCTTGATCGGCTTGCCGAAGATCTCCCGCCGGCTCTTCCCCTCGGGGTTGCCCTTCCGGTAGAACTCCTCCTCCGCCCCGGGACGGGCCACCACGTCGAAGGTCGGGTTCGGGATGTACTCGCTGATCCGGCCGTTGACGGCGAGCTTGGTCCGCCCGTCGACCTCGACGTAGCGGATCACGTTTCGGTACTCCTCAGGGAGATGTTTCGTGAAGGCCTCCCTCGTCTCGTACATGTGGTTGTCTGCGTCGAAGATGGGGATGTACATGCGACAGCCTTTCCAGGGTGAGAGCACCTGCCTCGAGATTATCTGGTTTCGACGTCAGATTCAATAGTTGAGCGGCCGGCTAGGGTCGGCCCATCTCTGCATGGACGCCGGCCAGGGCCTCGAGGTACTCGAGGTGCTCCTCGACGGTCTCGTGGGAGCGGATGGCGGCGACGATCGTCGCGCCGGCCACCTCCGTCTGAGCCAGGATCTCCTGGGTCCGGGCCGGCTCGCCAATGGGATCGAGCCGGCCCGCGGGCGGGAGCACCACCTCGAAGTCCGGCGGGAGCTCCACCTGGCGCAGCCATTCCTCGGCCTGCGACGGTTTCACCGCGAACGGGCACCATCCGTCCCCGAGCGCGACGGCACGGCGCAGTGAGCGCCGCGTGCGGCCCCCAACCCAGATCGGGACGTGCTCCTGCACGGCGCACGGATCGATGACGAAGCCCTCGAAGTCGTAGAACTCGCCGTGGTACGCCGGCTCCGGCGTCGACAGCGAGGCTCGGAGGGCCTTCAGCGCGTCGTCCGCCCGGGCACCTCGATCGTCGAAGGCCGCGCCCAGCAGGTCGAACTCCTCCTTCAGGCTTCCGACCCCCACGCCGAGGACCACCCGCCCCCCGCTGACCACGTCCAGGGTGCCGTACCGCTTGGCGATCTCCAGCGGATGGTGGTAGCCGAGCACGAGAACATAGGTGGCGAACCGAATGCGCTCGGTGCAGGCGGCCAGGTAGCCGAAGGTGGCCAGGGGATCCCAGTAGCGCGCGCCGCGACGATCCAGCTCCGCCGCCGGAAGCCCGATGTGCTCGCTGCAGGTGAGGTGGTGGTAGCCCAGGCGATCCGCCGCCTGCGCCACCCGAGCCAGATCCTCGATGGTGGCCCCGATCTCCCACGTGCCGTGGGTACCTGGGTTCATCGTCACCACGGGGGATCCGATCGAGAGCTTCACCGTCACGACAACCTCCTCGGTTCTGCCTGTGGCCAGGGTCGGTCCGGGCAGGTGTGGGCGACCACGTCAGCGCCACGCTTCCCAGTCGATCATCGTGCGGAAGGGACCGGCGAACCGCGGACGCACCGCCCCGGAGCGCCACCGTTGCTCGATCACGGGCTCCAGTGCCTCGGTCGTGGCCAGTGGCTCGTCATCGACGTAGATCACGGTGGTGAACTGCGGGGAACCCTGCGTCGCCGGGTGCAATGTCCAGGTGGTGGTGGAGCCGTACATCCAGACCCCGGCCACCCCCGGCGTGGCGAGGACCTCCTGATGGTGATCGGTGTGCAGCCACTGGAGCCACGCCGAGGGGTCCTCGACTGCGGGCTCCTCGACGATCACGACCACGCCGCGGTGCGGGCGGAAGGGCACGACTTCGGGAGAGATCAGTGCCCGTGGCGCGGCGTACCAGCGCAGCAGCGCCGGCATGCGTAGTTGCAGCGAGGGACGCGTCTCCGGGAACCGGCCGACCTCTCGGAGTCGGCGACCCAGCTCCATGAAGTCGTCGTGGGTCTGCTGGACGGGGTCGCCGACGAGGTAGTTCACGACGTTGCCGACCGCCGGGAAGGCCTCGCTCGCCACCAGGTGACGGTCGATGTAGTCGCCGTCGGCGATGTAGCGCAGCGCGAATTGCATGCCCGGCAGTTGGTACTGCTCAGGCATGTGATCCAGCAGATGCCAACGCAGGTAGCTGCCGTCGTCGTCCGGGGGGGCAGGAGGCGTGAAGCTGAAGAACGCAGCCTTGACTCGTATCATCGCGTTGGC
The DNA here is from genome assembly GCA_963740985.1 of uncultured Microthrixaceae bacterium. Lineage (GTDB taxonomy): Bacteria > Actinomycetota > Acidimicrobiia > Acidimicrobiales > Acidimicrobilacustridaceae > UBA4742. The sequence continues at coordinate 2,973,472 of CAVUGJ010000002.1, read as the reverse complement.
GCTCCGGCTGGCGGGAATCGGTCGACACGCTAATCAATTTCGACGTCGATATCAGTATAGGGTGACGGAATGACGACGATGAGCCGGGAGCGCTGACCATGAGCGAGGCCGCCGGCGAAGACCTGGAGACCCGTCTGCGCCGCGTCGAGGACGAGCTCGCCATCCAGCGCCTGGTGCTCGGCTATGGGCCGGCCGCCGACGCCGGGCTCGCATCACTGGCCGCGTCGAGGTGGCTCGACGACGGCGTGTACGACTGGGACGGCCGCCGACCGCCCCATCAGGGCCGTGAGGCGGTCGAGGCCATGCTCGGCACCGACGCCCACCGCGACCTGATCGGCGACGGCGCCGCCCACGTCGCCGGGCCGGTGCTGATCGACGTCGATGGCGACCGGGCCACCGCGGTGCACTACTCGCTGATCCTGCGCCATGAGGACCGGCGGTTCTACCTCTGGCGGGTGAGCGCCGTTCGCTGGAACCTCGAGCGCGAGGACCAGACCTGGCGGGCCCGGAGCCGGACGAATCGTCTGCTCGACCCCTCAGGCGATGGACGCGAGCTGTTCGAGACCACCCTGCGCCAGCTCGACCCGGAGGGGGTCGATTGACCCCGAGGACGGAGGAGACATGAAGCGGCTGGCCGGGAAGACGGCGATCATCACCGGAGCGAGCACGGGCCTGGGTCCGGTGATGGCTGCGATGTTCGTGCGGCACGGGGCCAAGGTGCTGCTCTCGGCCCGCCGAGAGGAGCTCGTGGCGGAGGCCGCGGCCGCCGCCGGCGACGGCGCCATCGCCATGCGAGCGGACGTGACCGACGAGGGCGACGTGGCCGCCATGGTGGCCCGGGCCATCGATGCGTTCGGCCACGTGGACATCCTGCTCAACAACGCGGCGGCGCCGGGTCAGGACACGTGGATCTGGGAGCAGACGCTGGAGAACTGGAACGACACCATCGCCATCGACGTGACCGCGGCCATGCTGTGCACGCGCGAGGTGCTGCGGCAATCGATGCTCGAACGGCGCTCCGGGGTCATTTTGAACTTCTCCTCGACGGCCAGCTTCCGGGGGATGCCTCGCAAGACCCACTACGTCACCGCCAAGGCGGCGCTGCGGGCGTTCACGCAGTCGGTGGCCAACGAGGTCGGCCCCCATGGGATCCGCTGCAACTGCATCGTCCCCGGTGCCATCGACACCGACCTCTGGCAGAACTGGGTCCGCCGGACGGCCACCGAGCGAGGAGCCGACTACGAGGACCAGCGGGCGAAGGCACTTTCGGGAACCGCGCTGCGCGACATCTCGAGCCCCGAGGACGTCGCCAACCTCGCCTTGTTCCTGGCCAGCGACGAGAGCCGCACCATCACCGGACAGTCCATCGTGTGCGACGCGGGGAGTCACATGCTCGGCTGAGCGAGCCGCGGAGCCGAGGTCGAACCCTCGGCGGGCTCGGGCAAGCAACAACCCAGTTGGCAAGGCACGACCGGCCACATAGAATCGATGTCGACGTCGAAATCAATGACGCAGGCAGTCCGTCGCCCGCCGTCGTGGAGAGGAATCGGCATGACCACCCCGAGTCGCGTAGAGGAGCTCACGCCGGCCTGGTTCACTGAAGTCCTGGACGCCGACATCGACGGGGTCGAGGTCCTCGACGCGCACACCGGGACCACGGGGCGGGCGCGCGTGCGACTGTCGACCCACGCGGACGTCCCGGAGACGCTGTTCGTCAAGCTCCAGCCCTTCCTGCCCGAACAGCGCGAGTTCGTGAAGATGGTGGGCATGGGCGTGGCCGAAGCCCGGCTGTACGCCGCGGTAGGCGACGAGCTCCCCGTGCGCATCCCACGCGTGTGGCACGCCTCGTTCGACGAGAGCGACAGCTCGTTCATCATGGTGCTCGAGGATCTCGACGCGTCCGGGTGTCGCTTCCCGAGCGCGGAGGACGACGACGTGCTCGACGTGGCCACATCCCTGATGGACGAGCTGGCCGAGCTGCACGCCACCTACTGGCAGCGCGACCTGCCTTGGCTCCGGGCTCCCTCCGGCTTCCGCAACAGCGATCAGGGCGCCAAGGTGGCGGGGCGCGCCGCCGACATCATGCGCTCCGCGGTCGACCAGTTCGCCGACGACATGCCCCCGGCGTTCCGGGAGTTGGCCGAGCTGTACATCACGCGCTACCCCGACATCAACGCCCTCTATCGCGAGGGCGAGCGCACCCTGGTCCACGGCGACGACCACATCGGAAACCTCTTCATCGACGGAAAAGGCCGCACCGGCTTCTACGACTGGGCCATCGCGTCGATGCTCCCCGGCATGCGGGACGTCGGCTACTTCCTGAGCAACTCGCTGCCCACCGAGATCCGCCGGGCCGAGGGTGAGGCGCTGGTGGCCCACTACTGCGCCGGTCTGGCCGAGCGTGGCGTCACGCTCGACCTGAGCACGGCGCTCGAGCAGTACCGGCTGTACTGCGTGTACTCGTGGACGGGTTGCACGACCACCGCGGCCATGGGTTCGCGGTGGCAGCCGATCGAGATCGGTTACCTGGCCATGGAGCGTGCCACCGCGGCGATCTCCGATCTGGACGCCGTCGGTCTGCTCACCGAACGCCTCGGCACCGGCTGAGACGACCGCCGAGGGAGGCTGACATGCTGCGGCTCATCCTGGAAGGTCTGGGGTTCGGCGAGGGCCTGCGCTGGCGGGACGGCCGGCTGTGGTTCTCCGACTTCCTGCTCCACCACGTGGTCTCTCTCGGCCCCGCTGGCGACCTCGAAGTCGAGGTCGAGCTCGACGACCAGCCCAGTGGACTGGGCTGGCTGCCCGACGGACGCCTCCTGATCGTGGCCATGCATCAGCGGGCCGTCCTGCGACGGGAGGCGGACGGGACGCTGGTCCGACACGCCGATCTGTCGTCGGTCGCCACGGGAGCCGCCAACGACATGGTGGTGAACACCGACGGGACGGCGTACGTCGGCAACTTCGGCGGCCTCGGGACGGGGGGTGGTCCGGAGGCCGACCTGGCCCTGGTTCGACCCGACGGCACGGTCGAGACCGCGGCGACGAACCTCGTCTTCCCGAACGGCTCGGTCATCACGCCGGACGGCCGTCTGCTGATCGTCGGCGAGTCCCTGGGCCTTCGCTACCGGGCCTTCCCGATCAGCGCCGACGGGACGCTCGGGGACGGCTGGGTGTGGGCCGAGCTGGACAACCGGGTCCCCGACGGGTGCACGCTCGACGCCGAGGGCGCCATCTGGTTCGCCAACGCCCGGGGCCGAGAGGTGGTTCGGGTGCGCGAGGGTGGCGAGATCACCGACGTGATCGAGACTCCCCAGCCCGCCTACGCCTGTGGTCTCGGCGGTGAGGACGGGCGCACGTTGTTCCTGGTGACGGCTCCAGGGCCACCGGGCGACGACCTCGATCCAGGCAACGGCAAGTTGTACACCGTCGACGTGGCGGTCCCCCACGCCGGCCTGCCGTAGACCTCGCCACTCGGAACCCGGCGATCGGCGGCCCGGGCCGGCCCGGCCATCCTGGACGATCACACCAGGTCGAGCGAGCCGAGGTCTTCGATCGCCGCGCAGCCGCGACGAGCCATGGCCAGGAACATGGCGTCGGCTTGCTCGCTTCGGACACCGCTGGCGTACATGCAGCCCAGGACCGTGACCATCGGTGCCTGCAGATGACCGAAGCGATAGTCGTCCCAGCACTGATCGGCACCGTACCCACCGACGCCGCGTGCCTCGAGGGCCGAGTGGTACTCGCCGACCAGCTGCGACTCCTGCGCCCGCCGTTGCGCCGTGTCCAGGCTCGTCCCCAGGAAGTAGGCGACGTCACGCATGGGTGGCCCGAGGGCGGCCGTCTGCCAGTCGACGGCGACGACATCGTCACCGACCCGCGAGAAGAGCAGGTTGTCGAGGCGATAGTCCCCGTGCAGGACCGTGAAGGGTTCGGGTCGAGCCACCAGCCACGCACCGATCACGCGCGCCGCCTCCCGAAGCGTCAACTGTTCGCCGTCCGTCAGGCGGTCCCCGAAGCGGCCCACGAATCCGTCGGTCGCCGTGGGCAGGAGCTGACCCATCATGGCGGCCATCGAATCGCTGGAGCGCATGAGGAAGGGGTGACCACGCAGGGTCGGGTCGTTCCATCGTGGCGCGTGCAGGCGGACGAGGTTGGCGATGGCGGCGCGAGCTTGCGTGACGGTGCACCCGTCAACCTGCACCCCGGGGCTCGCGCCCACGACATCGTCGAGAAGCAACGTGAACCGGGTCTTGTCGTCCGCGATGGCGCCGTACCAGCACCGTGGCGTCCGCACGTCGAGGCTGGGGGCCAGGTGGGTGTAGAACCCGACCTCGGACGCGTAGCCGGGCGCGACCTGCGCCCGCGAAGCCTGGTCGCCGCCCGCCAGCTTGGCCACCAGCGTCGCGGGACCGGCGCGGCCGGCGTAGTCGAGCTGCAGGCGGAAGGTCGTACCGATCTGGCCCGTGCCGATGCGTTCTGCCGCCACGCTGGCCACCGTCAGGTCGTGACCGCCCACCTGCAGCGCGTTCGTGAGCCAATTCGGCGTGAGCTCCTCGGCTCGGTCGACGACGGGTTCCAACCGGGTCATGAATTCATCCTAGTTTCCTAAATTGACGTCAATCTAGACTCTTGATCCGGACGCTGGCCTAAGCTCTGACCCAGCGTTGACGCTCCGTAGCCCGGGTGACCCGGATGACAGATCGGACGATCCACTGACCGAGACCAGGAACGACCCACGGCAGCGCCTCCAGGATGTGGCCGGTCTCCTGTCTCCCGCCAAGACGTTGGGCGCGGCGACACGAACGAGCGGATTCGCGGCCGCGTCGGTCCGCCGCGCCGTGCAGACGCGCCGCAAGTACCCCGAGGTTCCCGTGCCTCGGCCGACGCTCGGCCGCCTGGCTTCTGTGTTCGCCGAGGAGCTGATGCTCCTCACCTTGGCCACCACCGACCCTCGCGTGCGCGATGACGAGGTGTTGGCGCGCATCAGCTCCGAGACGGACGAAGCGCTGGCGCTCTTCGCCGCCAACGGGTGGCTTGACGATCCCGCTGCGTTCCACCAGCGGCCTGACGCCCCCGATCGCTTCGGACTCGATCCACGCCAGTGCGCCCGCCTGCGGTACCAGCTCCTGTCGTTCGACAGCGGCTACCAACCACGCCGCGGCATGCCCGGGGGCGAACGATGGCTGTCGGTGGAGGCGAACCGCACCTGCTACGCCCACGTCATGGAGCACCGAGAGGGCCCGAAGCCCTGGTTGGTGATACTCCACGGGGCGGGGATGGGAACCCCGCTCGACCTGGTCATGTTGCACGCACTCGAGTTCCACCGCCGCCTCGGGTTCAACGTGCTGGCGCCCGTGCTGCCGCTGCACGGACCTCGACGCAACACGGGTCCTGAGCGTGCCGACGTCGTCTCTCTCGATGGGATCGCCAACGTCCACAGCGTCACCCAGACCGTCTGGGACGTGCGGCGCTGCCTGGCCTGGATACGCGAGCGGGGCGCCTCCTCCATCGCCGTGCACGGCCTGTCCCTCGGCGGGTACGCCGAGCGCGCTGCTGGCCGGGCTGGACCCTGACCTCGACGGTGTCATCGCCGGTGTGCCGGCGGCCACGATCCATCGGCCGCTCCTCGCTGCCTACGCTCGCAACCCGACCTTCCGGGATGCGTTGGCCAGCCACGATCTCCTCGGGGACCGGGTCGAGGCCCTGCATTCGGTGATCACCCCGACGGCGCTGCCCTGCGTCGTTCCCCACGATCGCCGGTTCATCTACGCCGGTACGGCTGATCGGCTGGTGACCCCGAACGAGCCGTACGTGCTGTGGGAGCACTGGGACAGACCGAGCATCTGCTGGACCCAGCGCTCCCACGCCTTCACCCTGCTGTCCTCCACCGTTCGCGGCTTCGTCCGCGATGCCGTCGTCGCATCCACGACGGCGGCGACACCCGAAGCGGAGATCGTCGAGGCCGCGTCGGCCAGCCGGGGGTCGCGCTCCTGACCCGGCGCCGTCCGCCGCACTCGTGTGGGGTCAGGCCAGTGCACCTTCTGCGTGGCGCCCCTCGGTGTCCAGCGTCGCCACCGCCTCCAGCACCACGGCGAGCTTCTGAGCCACCGACCCTCGCTCCTCACCCGCCGAGCCCAGGGCATGTCCCCGGGCGTGCGCGGCCTGCATCGCCAAATCGAGCATGTTCAACGACGTGGCATCGCGCCGGCGAATGCGTCCGAGCTCGAGGTCGAGCTCGGCCCGGGCGCGACAGTCGTTCAGCACCTGCCGTTCGTCGAGGACCGGTTGCGATCCGAGCCGGGCCAGGCCGTCGGCCACGATCTTGTGCGCCTCGAGGAAGGGCCCGAGTGCCCTCGGGGCGATGTGTGGCCGCGGCAGGCGGCCGAGCAGGATGCTGGCCCCACCCGTGCAGGCGAGGGTTGGCTCCCACGGGCCGAGCTGCGACCGGAGCTCCTCGGCGATCGCCTTGTCGAAGGCATCGCCCTCGGGGAAGAAGAACTCGTGGTGAAGGATCTGGCGCAGCTCGCCGACCTTGCGCCAGAACGCGGTCAGGGGATCGGCGGCCGATTCGCTCATGGCCAGGGCGATCTCGGCGATCGCCGGCACGGCGAAGTAGTGCACGATGGCGTTTCGGTAGTAGGCGGCCTCGAAGCTCCGGCCGGGACGGACGCGGTAGGTGGCGCGGTCGCCGCTCCCGTCCACCTCGATCAGACCCTGTCGGGTGAGCAAGCCCAGGGCGCGACGCACGCTGGCGGCGCCGCCGATGCCCGGCTCAGGCGCCGGCAGACCCCGCCGATCGATGTCCGCCACGACGGGGCCGAGCGTGGTGACCAGCTCGTCGACCCGCAACTGGATCCCGTCGCCGTCCAGCAACGCCAGGAGCACCAGCGCCACCCCGGTGATGGGCGTCGCCGCCTCGATTCGCCGGCAGACCTCGATCGCCGCCCGCAGCACCGAGGCCGAGAACGCCTCGGCGGCGTGATCGGCGGTGCGATCCACGAACGCGGCCAGCGACACCGGCTCGCCGATGCCGACATAGATCCTGGCCTCAGCCGGGACCCGGCGCTGTTGACGGGCCAGACGAACGGTGAACAGGAGGCTCTCGCCCGATTTCGGCGCACCCCGACCGTAGCGGGCGTACTCGTGGACCTCGTCGAGGTACTCGTAGACGACCGTGGCCGGGACCAGCGTCACATCTGCGGTTCTCCCGTCGGCGTAGGCCCCGGCCACATACGCCAACAGGCCGGCTTTGGGCGGGAGGAGCTTGCCCGTCCGCGATCGCCCACCTTCCAGCGCCCACAGGAAGTTGGCCCCTTGCTCGGTCAGCCAGCCGACGTACTGGCGCAGCACGAAGGAGTACACCGGATCGCGGAAGCCGCGGCGGATGAAGATGATCCCGGCGCTGTGGCCGATGCGTCCCATCGGCCAGAACCCGATGTTGGCTCCGGCGAAGCGGAACTCGCGATCGAAGCCCCCGCGGGCGAAGGGCAACCGCACGACGAAGTCGAGGTAGGACCGGTGCCCGGTCATCATCACCAGCGGGCTGACCTCGTTGTAGGACCGCACCCGCTCGAGGGCACGCTCGTCGTACTCCACCACGCCCTCGAACTTGCGTCGGTCGGCGATCCTGCTCAGCACCAGGTTGAAGTCCGGGAAGGCATCGCTTTGCACGGTGACCATCTCGTCGAGGTACCGCGTGGCGTCCTTCTCCACGCCGCCACGATCCCGCCCGAGACGGTCGGCCAGATCGTCGAGGCCCGTGCGGAAAGCCGCGGACGTGCGAATGGCGGCGATCACCCCAGATCGGTCGGTGGTCGCGTCGCGCTCTCGGCCCCACCTCCGCCACAGGTCGCGCAGGGCCGTGAAGCGCGTGTCGATCGGTGCAGCCCGATCAGGTGGCGGCATCGCCGGATCTCCCCGACCGCGTCCGCCGCGGCGGCCGACCCACCGCCAGGACCTCGTCGAACCCGTCCGCCAGGCACGCCATGAACACGGCGGGTTCGGTGATGGCGGCCGGGTCGGCATGCACGCCGATGCAGCAGGTGTCGAGGTGGGTCATCATCCCGATGAAGGCCGCCAGGCCGAGATGGGGCCCGAAGCCGTAGCTCCGCATGATCTGCGCGCCCGCGAGGTACGACGGTTCCAGAAGCCCACGTACCTGGCTGACCCCGACGTCGACCTTCACCAACTGCATCATGGGCCCCGCCATCAACCGGTCGGGCAGGTGCACCAGGACGTTGGCGGCCGCACCCCCCAGGACCTCCATCGCCGGTTCGTAGCGTGCGCCGAGGACGATCTCGTGGACGCGCTTCATCCGCTCGGCGGGATCGGCGACGCCCACCGGCGCGGCGATGAGTGCCGCCGCCGCCTGGTTCCCCAACGCGGGGTCGTCGGTGGCTCGCGTGCTGATCGGCATCCCGATGGGCAGCTCGGCGATGTGCACATCGAAGTGCTCGTGATAGCGACGGAGACCACCGGTCACCCCGGCGAGGTAGGCGTCGTTCACCGTGCAGTCGATGGACTTGGCCGCCCGACGCAGCTCGGCGAAGGGGACGTCGAGGATCTCGAAGCGGGATCCGGCGCTGCGGCCCCGCAGCAAGGGCGACGGCGCGGCGCTGGGCGGCGTCACCACGCGGCGGGTCGACGCCACCAGCTCCGCGGCCTCGCCGAGCAGGTGAACCGGATCGGTGACCACCCGTCTGGTCACGCGACCGGCGAGCCCCACGAAGTCGTGGACCCGCCGTGCCGCCTGCAACTGGGCCCGAGCGACGGCCTCGACCGGGAACGGCCGGCGGACACCCGCCGCGGGCCGCTCGGGCATCGGTTTGGTCAGGTCGGCGTCGGCGTCCGCGTCGTAGACCAGCTGCGCCAGCTGGATCGTGGCGTTGCCGTCCATCCACGAGTGGTGGAACTTCAGGAGCAGCGCCGCCCCATCGCCCTCCAGCCCTTCCATCAGCGTGACCTGCCACAGCGGCCGCCCCGGATCATGGGGCGTCATGCCGTCGGCCTCGGCGTAGTCGAACACCTCACGAAGCGTGCCCGGGGCCGGCACCCGGAGACGTCGGAGGTGGAACCGAAGGTCGAAGTTCGGATCGTCCCGCCAGAGCGGGAGGCGTCCGGGAACGGCCGGTCGAACCACCCGCTTGCGCAAGGGGGGCAGGATGCGGCTGGCCCGCTCCCACACCTGGACGAAGCGCTCCCAGCCAGGCGTGTGGTCGAGGACGTAGACGAAATGGCCGGTGCCCCGCGTGACGGGATCGGCTTCGCCCTTGAAGAACATGGCGTCCGCGGCTGCGAGCGCGTCGGGCCACGCCTTCAGCGCCTCGATCAGGGTGTCGGAGGTGTCCGTCTCGGCCATCGTGGTCAGACGCCCACCTTCAGACGGTCGAACGTCTCCGGCCCAGGGCCGAGCTCTCGCAGCTTGTGCTTCTGGACCCGGAACGTCGCCTGCGTGGTGGGGAGCTCCTCGATGATCTCGACGTAGCGCGGCAACGCGAACTTCGGCACCCGGTCCGTCAGGAACTCGATGAGCTCACCGGCCTCGACCGACGAACCCGGCTCGCACACGACGAACGCCATGACCTCGTCCTCGCCGTCCACCGCGGGGACGGCGACGGCCACGGCCTGCCCGACACCCGGGAAGGCGCAGACGGCCTGTTCGACCTCGAAGGACGAGATGTTCTCGCCGCGACGTCGGATGTAGTCCTTGGAGCGGTCGACGAAGTAGTGGTCACCGTCCTCGTCGCTGACGAAGGTGTCGCCGGTGTGGAACCAGCCGTTGCGCCAGGCGCGGACCGTTGCCTCCGCCATGTTGAGGTAGCTGAGGCTGCAGGTCCACGGTTGTTTGGGCCGGACGATCAGCTCACCGGGGATGCCCGGCCCGACCGGGTAGTCGTGCTCGTCGACGATGGCGATCTCCATCGGTGAGTCGGGGGCGACCCTTCCACAGCTCTGCCAGTTGGACGCGCTGACCTCGCGCATGTGCGAGAACAGCACGCTTCCGATCTCGGTGCTGCCGAAGGTGGTGTACACGTTGACGCCGAAGCGCCGCTTGAACTCGTCGACCTCGGGGATCACCGGGCCCATCACCACGGCTCTGAGCGGGTTGTCGGCGTCGTCGGGACTGGGGGGCTGTCCGTACAGGAAGCTGGCGATGACGCTGACCACGTAGGCCGAGGTGCACTCGTACTGGCGGACGTCGTTCCAGAAGTCTCCGACGCTGAGCCGCTCTCGGAGCACGAGCTTGCCGTTCCTGGCGGCGGGAAGGAAGAAGGCCGACTTGCCCAACGAGTGGAACGGCGGCCAGAAGCCGTAGAACACGGGCTGGTCGAACTCCGGCTGCGAGAACAGGAGCCTGACCAGCTCCTGCATACCCCACGGCTGAACCACGCCCTTCGCCTGGCCGGTCGTGCCCGAGGTGTAGATGACGCTCATGATGTCCCAGAGCTGCGGCTCCGGTAGTCCCTCGATCGGCTCCGCATCGGCCAGGAACTCGTCGCCGGTGATGACGTGGAACCGCTCCTCGAGTGCACTCTCGTCGTCTCCCGGTTCCGCGTCGTAGACCACCACGATGTGGACCAGGTCGAGGTTGTCGGCGACGCAGGCCAACCACGGCGCGAACCGACGCGACGTCACCACGATCCGGGCTCGCGAGTTGTTGATGGCATGGATGAGCCACTCACCGCGGTAGTCGGTGTTGACGGGTACCTCGATCCCCCGCAACCACGCGCAGCCGAGCCAGGCGTAGAGGGCCTCGGGGGAGGCCGGCATCATCGTGACGACGTACTCCCCGGCCTCGACCGAGAGCCGGCGGAAGCCGTCAGCCCAACGCTTGCAGTTCCGGTCGACGTCCTCCCACGTCAGACGCTCGCCCGAATCGATGGACTCGATGGCGATGTTCTTCGGCGTCGATCGTGCCCGGTCGGCGACGAGCACGGGAAGTGGTTCCCAGGTATCCAACACGGTGCCTCCTTGGGGAAGTTCAGCGGGGCCAATGGGCGAGGGTGTCGACGTAGCGCTGTCGAACCTCCTCGATGCGTTTCGGTAGGTCTTCGAGCGTCCAGTCATCGACCGGGATCGGCTCGAGCACGGCCACATCGATCACGCCCGGGTGCAAGGCGATGCCACTGCGACCGGCCAGGGATTCGGCGTTGCGGATCACGATGGGGACGATCGGGAGGCCCGCGGCCATGGCGATGCGGAAGGCCCCCTTCTTGAACGGCGCCACCTGCCTGGTGTCGGTGCGGGTGCCCTCGGGCGCGATCAGGACGGAGAGTCCCTTGCGGGCCAGATCCTCGCTCGACTGCAGGGCGGCGATGGCCGCGCCCGTGTTCTCGCGATCGACCCAGGCGACATCGAGCAGGCGCCCCACCGCGCCGGCCACCGGGTTCTTGCCGATCTCCCCCTTGGCCACCGCGGTGAAGTCCTTGCGCACGATGCGCATGGCGATGAGACCGTCGAAGGAGTTCCGGTGGTTCACGAGGAAGACCGCCGGTCGGTGCTTCCAGGCGTTGTCCTCCCCGACCACGTTCAGGCGGACGCGGCCCGCGGCCAGAATGGCATCGAGCCAGTGCTCGTAGACGAAGTTGATCCCGGCCCACTTGTCGCGCCGGAGCAACCCGATCCCGAGCCCGACCCCGCCGAGCGGCACGCCCACACCGATGCCGGCCAGGGTGCGAACCAGGCTGTTGACATCATCGCCCCGGCTGGTGAACCGCAACACCGGCCAGCCGCGCTTCTCGGCGATCCGGGCCAGTCCGTCACCGGGATTGGTCGGCCGGGGGTGGCCCACCAGGTACATCAGCGCCGCGTCCTCGTCGCCGTCGGCGTAGAAGAAGCTCCGGCTCAGGTCGATTCCCCGGTCGGTGGCGAACCCCTGCACGGCGCTGGCCTTGCCCGCGCCGAAGACCACCGGCCGCTCGACCTCGCCGGTCAGCATGCCGTCCTCGGTCACGAACCGGTTGCACACCACGTGCTCGATGCCCAGGTGATCCGCCACGGCTTGGACCTGGAAGACCGAGGCCGAAGAGCTGAGCACGACCGTGTGGCCGCGACGCTTGTGGGCGTCGACGATGTCGCGCATCTCCGGGTAGATGCGCTGGGCCACGTTCTGCTGGAAGATCCGCAGGCCCATCTCCTGGAGGTCCTCGTGCGTGCGCCCCGTCCAGCCGACGGCTCCGAGCTCGAGGAGCTCGGCGAACGATTCCTCGTTGACGCCGCTGCTGGCCATCACGGCCATGCTCCGGACGAGCTCCGACACACCGAGCTCGCGGCGACGGATGCGGTCCTGGGCCAGGTAGCGGGCGGAGTACCCGGCGATCAGGGTGCCGTCGAGGTCGAAGAAGGCGCCGATCTCCGGCCCGACCGCGCCGGCTTCGATCTCCGCGACCGATCCCGGGAGACGGAGCTCGGCGGTCATCGGGACCTCCGGCGGGACCGAGGTCGCGCCACGCCGACGACCTCGTCGAACCCCTGGCGCAGGCAGTCCAGCAGCCGCGCCGGCTCGGCCACCGCGGCGACATCGAGGTGCACCCCGACATGGCAACGGTCGTCGTTCGAGCACAACAAGGTCGTCACCGCGGCACCGACCAGCCGGCCCACCGGGACGACGCTCACGACCCGGGCGCCGGCGACGTAGACCGGGCCGATGTGACCGCCCAGGCTCCCGACGTTGACGTCGATGCCGGGCTGATCGCCGGCACCGCCGTGGGCGGCGCGGATCTGGTCCGGCAGCCACGACACGATCGGGCCCATGGCATGGAAGGGGTCGGCGGGGGGCTCGTCGGGCGAGGTCAACAGCAACTCGCGCACCCGACGCATCCGGGCCACCGGATCGGCCTCACCGATGGGTGCCGGCACCTGCACGCCGGGCCAGCCGTCGACGGCTGGCTCCGCGCCGGCCCCGATGGGGATCGAGATGGCGAAGGGCACCGCGTCGACGGGCACCCCGAGTTGCTCGTGGTAGAGGCGCAGACCGCCACACACCGCGGCGACGTAGGCGTCGTTGAGGGAGCAGTCGACGCTCGACGCCGCGTCTCGGAGCGCGGCGAACTCGACGTCGACCACCTCGATCCGACGTCGGAGCCCCCGCCGTCGCAGCAACGGCGACCCCGGAACCGGCGGACGCCGCGCCCCAGGCACGAACGACGACATCGCATGCGCCAGCTGTCCGACGGCGGCGACCGGCGAACGCGCCGTGTCGACCACGAGGCGTACCGCATCGGTCGTCCGCCCTGCCACCAGTCGGACGCCCGTCAACGGCAGGCGTCGCAGCTCACGTCGGGTCAGGTCGATCGACGAGAGGTCCTCGGGCGACGGGATCGGCGGCATCGGCGACGGATCGGGCTCGCGCCCGGTGGCCCACAGCGCTCGCTCGAAGGCCATGCCACCCACCCCGTCGGGGACGGTTCCGCTGAACTTCCAGACGATCGCGGCCGCCACATCCTCGGGCTGGTGCAGACCTTCGACGAGCGTCGCCTCCCATCGCGGGCGGTTGGGATCGAGGGGGGTGGCGTGCAGCGTCTCGGCCAGGTCCAGGAGCTGGCGGAACGTACCGGGCTCGGGCAGGGAGACGCGCCGCACGTGGTAGTCGAGATCGAAGTCCGGGTCGGTGACCCACCGCGCCGCCGTGATCGGCAGGACGGGGGCGACCAGCCGTTGGCGCATCCGGACCAGGCTGCGGCTGACCCGGTCGAGCTCGCCGCGGAGCCGCTCCCAGTCCGGCACGACATCCACGACGTCGATGATGACCACCGTCGCCGGGGCGACATCGGGCGATTCGAGGCGGGAGCCGCTCGGGCTCGGGGCCCCGGGCGCCTGCGTCGTGGCTCGATCGGTCTCTCCGATCACCGCGCCACCCATGTGCACTCAGACCCGCATGCCGTCGACGAGCGTCTCGAGCACGGTGAAGGAGTCGTGCGCTTCGATGGCGGCGACGGCGCGCTCGACGCCCACTCGGGTGACCCCTGGATCCTGGGCCCGCTCGCCGGCCTCGGAGGCGGCGACGGCAGAGGTGTAGAAGTCGGTAACCCCGGCCTGGTAGACGGGCCACAGCTGGTCGACCTCGACGGTGACGCCCAGCGCCTCCAGTCGGGTGGCATACCGTTCGACGAGGGATCGCTCGATCTTGCGCAGCACGTCCGGCTCGACCGAGGCGGTGGCGAAGTAGGCGACGTCGCGCACTCCCGCTCCCGCCTTCGCCACCTGCCAGTCGATGAAGCCCGGGGTGTCGCCCTCGAAGAACAGGTTGCCCAGGTGGGGGTCGCCGTGGAGGACCGTCTGGGGTTGGGACGCCCAGAACGCGTCGATGTCGGCACTCCGCTCGAAGAAGATCCGCCCCTGGCGCTTGATGCGCTCGGGCACCAGGTCCGCGGCTTGGCCCTTCATGTTCCCGAGGAAGCGACGTCTGACCGCGTCCCCCAGGACCAGGGCGGCCGGGGAGAAGCGGGTGGTCAGCAGTTCGAGGTCGCCGGCGAAGCGATCGGTGCACCAGAAGGCGGCGTGTTGCGTCGCCATGGCGTCGACGACCGCTTCGGCCTCGCCCGCGGTGGCGGGATCACGGATGTCACGGAAGCGGGCGGTCTGCGACAGGTCTTCGAGGACCATCATGTTGCGCCCCCGGCGGGAGTCGACCCTGGCCGCGAAGCAGCGTGGCGACCGGACCGGGAGCTCATCGCCGAGCGTCCGGTAGAGGAAGACCTCGCGCGTGCCCAACTCGAAGACCAGCATCATCACGTGCTGGAGATAGTTGTGGGGCGTGAACTTGAGGAACAGGTGGTCTGGCACGTCGATACCGGCGTCCGCCTCCACCGCGATGCGACCGCGGGCCGCGGTGCCCGAGTTCTCCTCGATGACGCGCACCGAACGAATGGCACCCGATCGAAGCCCCATGACCTCTTCCAGCCAGCGGGGGGTCACCCCGCCGGCGCGGAGAGGAACGCTCGATCCACCCGGCACCACCCGATCCAGGCCGGCGCTGTCCAGCGTCTCGGGCCAACATGGCCGCGCCACGGGCGGCGAGCAGCGCACGGGATGACCTCGACTTCACCGCGTCCATCTTTCAAATATGACGTCGATCTCGATTTCTGTCAACCCTGCACGCTGGTCGCCCACCTCGCACCAGCTCAGGTCAGCCGGGGTCAGCCTCGTGGCCCGCCTGGGGGGTCAGACCCCGGTAGGCCTGGGCCCCGGTGATCACGCCGGTCACCACCCGATGCACTTCCCCGCAGATGGGCATCGGCACGTCGTGACGGGCGGACAGCTCGATGGCGATCCCCGCGGTCCGCACGCCTTCGGCCACCATGGACATCTCGGCGACGACATCGGTGAGTGGGCGTCCGAGGCCGAGCTGCTCACCGACATAGCGGTTCCGGCTCTGCGGGCTCATGCAGGTCGCCACCAGGTCACCCAGTCCCGTGAGGCCGGCGAAGGTGGCGGGCTGGCCCCCCATCGCCACCCCGAGGCGGGTGAGCTCGGCGAGGCCCCGGGTCACGATGGCCGATCGGGTGTTGTCTCCGACGCCGAGTCCTTGCGCCATCCCCGTGGCGATGGCGATGACGTTCTTCAAGGCCCCACCCACCTCGCAGCCGACCACGTCGTGGTTGAGGTAGATCCGGAACGTTCCCCGCTGCAGCGCCCGCTGGAGGGCGAGGGCGACGGTGTCATCGCGGGCCGCGAGCACGCTGGCGGAGGCCTGACCCGCCATGATCTCCTTCGCCAGGTTGGGTCCGGCCAGGGCGGCCGCCGGATGCCCCGGGAGCACCTCCTCGATGATCTCGGTCATCCGAAGCAGCGACCCCTGCTCGAATCCCTTCGTGACGCTCACGACGGGGACCCGCGGCTGGAGGGATCCACGAAGGTCGTCGAGGACGCGCCGGAACCCGTGAGAGGGGACGGCGACGATGACGACCTCGGCGTGGTGCGAGGCCTGTTCGATGTCGTTCGTGGCCCGCAGCTGCGAGGGAAGCGCGAATCCGGGCAGATAGCGATTGTTCGTGTGCTGGGTCGCGATCTCCTCCGCGGTCTCTCGGGAGCGGGCCCACAGCACGGTGTCGTGGCGGCCCGACGCCAAGGTGGCGACCGTCGTCCCGAAGGAACCCGCACCGAGAATCGCCACCCGCATCGTCAACCCGCCTGGTCACGATGCGAGGTCACGGCAGCACCCCTATCGCTCTGGCCGCCTGCGCCGTGAGCAGCTCCGTACGATCAGCCTCGAGCAGGTAGCCGGCCGCGATCGTGTCGTCGAGTCGCTGGGTGAACCGATCGATGTACGCCTCGGCGTCCCCGTACTCGCGCCGGAGCACCTCGGCCGGCAGCGGCGTCTCCCGACCGGCCATCAGGCACCGGGCACCCCCGGTCGAGTGCACCGCGTAGTGCGACAGGGGCACGTCGACGAACGGCGACCGCACGCCGCCCACCGCGTTGCCATGATCGTCGGCGGCGGCGACCGAGACGACGTCGAGGGTCGCCAGCTCGATGCGCGGCGATCGGGGCGCCACGATGTCGTCCTCGGCCCACTCCATGAGTCGCCGCAGCCCGGCGCGCACGAAGGCCGAGGTCGGGAAGCTCGACCCGTCGCCGTCGCAGCCCGGGACCCGGTCGGCGTGGGGCGCACCCGCCACCTCGTAGAGGCGGAAGCGGTCCTGGTCATCGTCGCCATCGGGGCGCCGCACGGTCGCACCCCCCGGGCTGACGTGGACCGCGCCCGACTTGAGCTGAGCCCGAAACCCCTCGACGTCGCACTGCGTCTCGATGTCGATGACCGGGACATCGACGGGCACCATCGCCGCGGTCTCGAACTGCGGCAGCGCCACCGTTCCTGAGGCGATCGCCGTCAGGCTGCCGGAGTGGGCCGCGGGCAGGTACCCGTCGTAGACCGGCGAGCCGTCGTCCATGCGAGCGTTCGGATGGAAGGCCATGGCGAAGGTGGCGGTGTCGGCCCCGCTCTGCGAATAGCCGCACAGGTACAGGTGATCGGCGGGCCGTTCGCCGACGGGGCTGTGGAGGCCGCCTTGCTTGAGCAGGGCTCCGACCTGGCGCAACACGTCCCAGGCCACGTCGTTGGTCGGGATGTCGAGGTCGGCGTAGCGGATCGGGTCGTGGCGCTCGAGCGATCGGGCCGATGAGGATCGGACCGATACGCCGACCCAGGCATCGCCCTGGGCCTCCAGGAGGGTCGACGCCCGTGACCAGATGACGTCGGAGTCGGGCCCGTTCGAGGTGTTGAACGGCTCGACGACGACCCGACCGCTGCGAGCCGCGGGATGACTCGGGAGTCGCACCACCAGGCGGGTCACATAGGGCAGGCGTTCACCGGTCGGCGTCCCGGGTCCCGTGCACGGGCCTCCATAGGTCTGGGCGATGCCCGACAGGAGGTACTCCACCTCGGCAAAGCCCGGTGCGCGCGTTCCGCTCGGGAGAGGCGCGGACCTGCTGTCATCGATCGTGCGCAGTCGAGTCTGGCTGAGGTCGACCATCGGCACTCCGCCCGGTCGCTACTCGGGCCCGCGGATCTCGTGTTCCAGCGAACCGTCACGGAGCTGCTGGCGAAGCCGGAACTTCTGCACCTTGCCTGACGGCGTGCGCGGAAAGTCCGCGACCTCGTAGACGAACTCGGGCCACTTCTGCTTCGACAGTCCCGCCGCCGCCAGGTGTGCCCGCACGTCCTCGAGCGTCGGGGCGGTGCCTCCCTGGCGGAGGCGCACGATGGCCGCGGCCCGCTCCCCCAGCCGCTCGTCCGGGGCGGCGACGACGCTCGCCTCGGCCACTGCGTCGAGCCCGAGCAGCAGCTCCTCGACCTCGACGGCGCTGATGTTCTCCCCGCCCCGGATGATGACGTCGGAGATGCGGTCGGTGATGCTCAGGTAGCCGTCTGCGTCGAGCACCCCGATGTCACCGGTGTGGTACCAGCCATCGTCGTCGAACACCTGCTCCGTCAACGACTGATCGGTGTAGCCCAGGAACAGGTCTGGACCTCTGGTCAGGATCTGGCCGTCCTGGTCGAGTCGAAGCTCGACGCCGAGCAGGGCGTGGCCGTCGGTGGTCATGCGCTTGGCCTGCGGCTCGGTGATGAAGCTGCCTGTCGCGGACGGGTGCTCGGTGCTGCCGTAGGACCGGTACACCTCGATGCCCAACGCGGTGGCTCGTTCCGTGACCGCGACCGGGACGCTCGAGCCACCCAGGCCGGTGACCGGCATGTGGGCGAGGTGCTGCTCGGTGAAGTCGGGATGGTCGAGCAGGCTGGTCAGGAAGTAGGTCGACCCACCGCCCATGCCGAGGTCCTCGGCGAGCATGAGCCGGAGCACCTCGCCGGGGTCCCAGACGTCGACCAGGTGCACGGGGTTGTCCCGATGCAGCGAGCACAGCAGGGATTGCAGCATTCCGATGAAGTGACCGAGCGGAGCGCCAACGACGGTGGGTGGACCTGGAGGGCTGAGCATGCTCAGTTGCTTGGCCTCGAACCCGATCGTGCGGTGCGAGTGGATGACGCCCTTGGGGTCTCGGGTCGTGCCCGAGGTGAAGGCGATGAGTGCGGGCGAATCGGGGTCGACCGGTGCGGGCTCCTCGACCGGCTCGGCATCGAGCAGCCCGGCGAAGGCGACGGCGCCCTGAGGCAATGCGTCGACCGCGGTGTCGCCGACGACCAGCCACTGCCCCGCTCCTGCTGACAGCAGAGGTTCGTATGGCTCGAGGTACTCGAGCCTGCCGAACCGGTCGGCCGTGATGACGACCGCAGGCTTGGTCACCCCGACGATGTACTCGAGCTCCTTGGCCCCGTAGAAGTGGACGACCGGCACGACCACCGCTCCGACATAGGCGGCGCCCCAGAAGACGATGCCGGCCTCGACCCAGTTCGGCAGTTGGAACACCACCACGTCGCCCGGACCCACGCCAAGGGCGCGCAACGACGATGCGAAGGCCCGAGCTGCCCGATCGATGTCGGCCATCGTGCCTCGCCACGGGCGCACCTGGGAGTGAACGACGAACTCCGCGCTGCCCTTCTCGGCGAGTGCAGCCGCGACGGTCTGACCGATCGTCTCATCGGTCCACCAACCTTCGGCGAGGTAGCGCTCGACGAGCTCCGCTGGCACGTTCCGTAGATGCCACTCGGACGCGTCCGCGGGCTGAGTTTGACATCGACGTCGATTTCACAGAATCTGTTCTACAAGGTCCACAGGACCGGCGCAAGGAAGGACACGGGAGCGAACGCATGCCGGGGAACACCAACGAGGTCGAGGGGCTGTCGATCCTGGTCACCGGCGGCGGCACGGGCATCGGGGCCGGAATCGCCGAGCGGCTCGCCCGGGAAGGCGCGTGGGTGACGATCTGCGGGCGGACGGAGACCACACTTCGGGACCGGGTCGAGTCGATCAACCAGACGGCCGGTCACGACGCGGCGCGCTGGCAGGTAGCCGACGTCACCAGTGAGGCCGATGTGGAGCGGGTCGTGGCCGATGCGGCCGCTTGGCACGGCCGGCTCGACGGTGTCG
Source organism: uncultured Microthrixaceae bacterium (assembly GCA_963740985.1). GTDB lineage: Bacteria > Actinomycetota > Acidimicrobiia > Acidimicrobiales > Acidimicrobilacustridaceae > UBA4742. Next base: position 2,953,985 of record CAVUGJ010000002.1, on the reverse strand, counting down.
TGGCCAACGCCGGCGGGGGTGCAGGGCTAGCGCCGATCCACCTGCAGGACGTCGACGAGTACATGCAGGTGCTGCAACTCAATGTGATCGGAACGCTCCTGCTGGCCAAGCACGCCATTCCGTTCTTCGCGCGCGCCGGATCGGGCTCATTCGTGGCCATCTCTTCGATCGCCGGCCATGTCACCCACCCGTTCTTCGGGGCATACCCCGTGTCGAAGGCGGCTGTGGAGGAGCTCGTGCGCAACGCCGCGGACGAGTACGGCGAAGCGGGCATCCGCTTCAACGCGGTTCGGCCCGGGCTCACCCTCACCGACACAATGCGGTTCCTGACCCCCGGCTCACCGGTCTACGACAGCTACGACCAGAACACCCCGCTCGGCGGCGCCTCCGAGGTAGACGAGGTGGCGCAGCTCGTCAGCTTCCTCGTCTCCCCTCGCTCCAGTCGGATCACGGGGCAGATGATCAACGTCGACGGGGGTCTGTGCCTGCGCCGGGGGCCCGACTGGTCGGCCATGGTGGAGCCGCAGATCGGTGGTCACGAGGTGGCTCTGGCGCGGAGCGAGCCACCGAAGGGCTGACCCGCAGGTCGAGCGACGGGTCGATCCGGCGAACAGCTAGACGATCCGATAGGTGTGCAGGGCGTGGGCCACGACCGCGCCGTCCCCATCCGTCGCGGTCACCTCGGTGAAGGTGAGCTCCTTGCCCCGTCGCACCGTCCGGGCGGTGCAGACGAGGTCCGATCGCTTGCAGGCGCCGACGTACTGGATCGACATGGCCACCGTCGTGAACTGCCGCCCTCGATCGAAGTCGTGGTTGGACAGCACCGCCGCGCCGGCGACGCTGTCGATGACGGCTGCGATGACGCCGCCGTGGTAATGGGTGCCGTCGTTGGTGAGGTCCTTGCGGAAGGGCAGACGGATGGTCGCCTCGTCCGGTTCATACCGGTCGAACACGATGCCGAGCCCCGCCAGGTAGGGCGATCGCACCATACCATCTGGTATCGCCGCTCGGCGAGCCTTCTGTTCGTCCTCGCTCAGCATGTTGCCTCTCGGTCTCTGGAAGGGATGTTGCCCGTCTGCGCCTGCAGCACGACGGTGACGGCCTCACACTCGTCCGCGGTCACGGTCACGGTGATGTCCCCGGCGTCGTGCCCGGCGCGGACCACGGCCAACGCCCGTCCCAGATAGGTCGAGTGACGCCCGCCCGAGAAGGCCTCGTCGGTGATGGGTTGCGCGCTGCCGAACCCGAGGAGGCCGCCGGCTCCAGCCACGACCACGGTGACCTCACGATCGGCGAGCGGACGAACGGTGCCGACGTCGTCGGTGAGCTCGATGGGCACATACGCCAGGTCGGCTCCATCGGCCTGGAGGAGCTCGCACTCGGGGGCGACGTGCAGTCGCAGCCCGGGACCCGCGCTGCTGAGGGAGTCACGTCCGATCTCTCGGCCGTTGCGGTCGAAGGCGATCGCCTGGAGCTGACCCGGGCGGTACGGCAGGGAGAACTCCGCCTTGTAGCCCTGGTCGGGTCCGACCGGCTGGCTCCCGACCCGAATCCCATCGAGCCGCAGCTCCACCCGGTGGGCATCGGCGTAGACCTCGACGGTGGCGACCCGCCCCTCGCAACCCTCCCAGCTCCAGCTCCGGATCGAGTCGGTGCGCCCCGACCGGGCCGATCGCTTCTCACCCGAGTGGTTCACCGGTTGCACCGCCAGGTGAGGTCCCGACCGCCGGTGCCAGGCGATCTCATTGAGGTAGGACTGGGTCTGGCGGTGCCCGGTGACGTCGATCACCGGCATGCCGGCCAGCAGCGCCGGCCATGGGGCGTAGATCTGGCGGCGCTCGTCGTACCGGACCGCGCCGTACCCGGCTTCGCCGATGTAGTCCCACCCGGTCCAGGTGAAGTCGCCGATCACGTACGGCAGGTTCTCGATCTGCTGCCAGATGGCAACCGTCTCGGTCGGGTTGGTCTCGCTGCCGACGATCACTCGCTGCGGGTAGCGCCGCCCGTCGGTCCGATAGCGGCCGGCCATGTAGTTGTATCCGGCGATGTCCACCGCGGCGAAGGCGTCACGCGTCCGGCGGTCGACGGCCGGAAGCCGCACGAGGTACTTCAGGGTTCGCTCCAGGACCGCCATCAGGTAGTTGAGGACCAGGATGAGGTTCTTGTTGGGCGCCTCGCCGCTCTCCTGGCTGGCCGCGTTCTTCCGGGCCAGCTTCTCGTCGTCCATCGGACTGATGAGGTTGAGGAAGCCGTTGATGCAGTTGGTGACGAGCCGCGTGGGATCGAGGTCGCGGGTGCGCTCCGCCAGTCGGCGGTTCAGCTCGATGCCGCGTTCGGTGGCGGTCTCGGCGATCTCGTTGCCGATGGAGTACATGACCACCGACGGGTGGTTGAAGTCCTTGGCCACCATCGATTCGAGATCCCGCTCCCACCACTCCTCGAACTCCTGGGAGACGTCGAAGGCGACCTTGGGGCGCCACCAGGCGTCGGTGAGCTCGTCCATCACGAGCACGCCGTGTCGATCGCAGGCTCGTAGCGTCGCCCGCGCCGCGGGGTTGTGCGCACTGCGAATGGCGTTGTAGCCGCTCTCCTTCAGGATGCGGATCCGGCGGTCCTCCGCGGCGTCGAGGGTGTGCGCCCCGATCACGCCGTTGTCGTGGTGGATGCAGGCCCCGCGCAGCTTGACGGCCGCGCCGTTGATGCGCATGCGGCCACTGGGATCGAGGTCGACGGTGCGGATGCCGAACAGGTCGCGGGCCTCGTCGAGGAGTTGGTCATGGTGCGAGACCACGACGGTGCCGGAGTAGAGCCGTGGCGTCTCCGGTGACCAGAGGTCCGCATCGAGCACCGTCACATGCTGTCGGACCGCCCTGGTCTCCCCGGGCTCGATCGACACCCGCTCCTCGGTCGATCCCGCGGCCGCGCCGCTCGGATCGGTCAGGCTGGCGGTCAGCATGACCGTGCGGCGCTGGGGACCGTCGTTGACGATCTCGGTGACGACCTCGACCAGTGCGCGCTTGCCATCGATCGACCTGGTGGCGAACCGTGGTCCGTCGGGTATCACCCGGATGCGACCGCCGACCATGAGGTGCACCGGACGGTAGATGCCGCTGCCGGTGTACCACCGGCTGTTGGGCATCCGATCGTTGTGGGCCACGACGTCCACCACGTTGTCGGCCTCGTAGTCGAGGTGGTCGTCGAGCGGGACGCGGAAGATCGAATAGCCCGACGGGCGTCCGCCGGCCAGGCAGCCGTTCACGAGGATCTCCGACCGCGCCTGGACGCCCTCGAACTCGAGGGTGACGCGGCCGCCGCGCCACTCCTCGGACGCCCGGAACGACTTCGAGTACCGATACACGCCGCCCGGGAAGAAGCCCGTGTGATGACCGTTCGGGGTATGAGGGTCGCGCGTCTCGAACAGCATGGCGTCGTAGGGCACGGTCACCGGGCCAACGGGCTCCGCGCCCGGCGACCCTTCGCTGCGGACGAACCACCCCTGGTTGAACGGCTGTCGGATCATCGGCACGCCCTGGGCATCCCGCCTATTATTGAACTTGACGTCGAACTTGTCTATTGCTCGTCCGGAGCGTGACCGTGGTCGTGGCAGAGCTACTCAGGAAGCCCGTCGGGCCGCGGCGTTTCCGGCGTCGCCACCGACGACGAGCGACCACTGCCGTCGTGGTCTGCGCCGGCGACAGCATCACCAACGGCTTGATGAGCGCGAACTACGTGAGCAGGCTCCAGCACGACCTCGGGTGGTCCTACGAGGTGGTCAACGCCGGTGTGAACGGCGAGCTGGCGTGGAACCTCCTCCAACGCCTGGACGACATCGTCGCCTGCCAGCCGGACGTGGTGACCGTTCTCATCGGCACGAACGACGCCGCCGCGCACGTCGATGAGAGCTGGCGAGCCGACTACGTCAAGCGTCAGCACCTCCCGCAGCCGCCGACGCTCGACTGGTATCGGGAGTCGCTCGAGCAGATCGTCACCCGCCTGAGGAACGAGACCGGCGCGACCGTCGCCCTGCTGGAGATCCCGATGCTCGGCGAAGACCTCGACTCGGTCCACAACCAGCGGGTCGACCAGTACAACGCCACCATCCACGCGGTCGGGGCTCGAGCCGGGGTGCCGGTCCTCGACGTCCACGAGCGCCTCGTGGGGGCGCTGCCCGATGGTCGCCGGAGCCCTCATTTCGACGGATCGAGACGGCTGATGGGCGCCGCGTTCGTCCAACGGCTGTTGCTCAGGCGCACCTACGACGAGATCAGCGAGCGCCACGGCATGACGCTCCTCACCGACCACGTCCACCTCAACGAGCGAGCCGCGGCCGTCGTGGCCGACGCCATCAGGGCGGTCGTCGTGGGCGCGGCGCCACCCGGGATCGAGGTCGACGAGGTTGCCGTCCCCGCACCGGACGGCGACGTCCGAGCTCGTCGCTACTCGCCCTCCGACCAGCCCAGCTCAGGGGCGCTCCTCTGGCTCCACGGCGGCGGCTTCGCGGGCGGATCGATCGACATGCTCGAGGCCGACGCCGTGGCCCGGGCGTTGGCCCGGGCCGGGACCACCGTCCTGAGCGTCGACTACCGACTCGTCCCGCCCGTGCCCTGGGTCACTCGGTGGCGAGGCGCGCCCGCGGTGCGCTTCCCCGGGCCCATCCAGGACTGCCTGGCCGCATGGCGCTGGTTCCACGAGGACCTCCAACGCCAGGGGTGGGGCGACCGGCCGATCGCCATCGGCGGCGCCAGCGCGGGAGCAGACCTGGCCACGGTGACGACCCTGCGCCTGTCGACCGAGCCGGCTTCTGGGCCCGACGGCGTCGCGCTCGTCTATCCGCTGCTGCACGCGGAGCTCCCCGATGGCGACACCCGCGGACCCTTCACGATCGAGTCGTGGCTCGCCCGGCCCGCGACCCGGTGGATGGCAAGCTGCTTCGTCGGCACCGAGGACCACCAACACGTCGACGAGGCGTTCCCGCAGGCCGAGAGACTGGCTGGCTTCCTGCCGACGACGGTCGTGATCGCGGAGCGCGATCCGCTCCGGCCCTCCGGCGAGGCGTTCGTCGCCGACCTCCGCCGCGCCGGCGCCGAGGTGCAGCTTCGTCTGCAGCCCGGCGCACGCCACGGCTACCTCAACCGCCCGGACACCGAGGCGTTCACCGAGACGATCGATTCGCTCGATGCCTGGCTCGATCAGCTGGCTGCGTCGAAGCGCAGCCGGACAGGAGACACCCGATGACCGTGACCGATCGCTCATTCCCGTACTGGGACCCCCAGGTCGACACCGAGCGACGGGTCGACGACCTCCTCAGCCGGATGACCGTGGAGGACAAGGCCGCGCTGCTCTTCCACCCGATGGTGTTCGCGGGTGACTCCGAGGAGCTCGAGGCCCTGCTCCCGTTCCCGGCGGCGCCACCGCTCATCACCGAGCGGCAGCTCACCCACTTCAGCGTGTTCGGCGCCGCCGCCGACGCCCGCTCGTTCGCGCAGTGGCACAACCAGCTGCAGCGTCTGGCCGCCAACCATCCGCTGGCCATCCCGATCACGCTGTCGACCGACCCCCGCCACCACTTCACCGACAACCCGATGACCTCCATGTTCGCCGGACCGTTCTCCCTCTGGCCCGAGCCGCTCGGCCTGGCCGCCATCGGCGATGAAGCGCTGGTCGAGCACTTCGCCGACATCGCCCGTCAGGAGTACACGGCGGTCGGGCTCCGCACGGCCCTGCATCCCCAGATCGACCTCGCCACCGAGCCCCGCTGGTGCCGCATCAGCGCCACCTTCGGTGAGGACGCCGCCCTCACGTCGCGCCTCGTGGCCGCCTACATACGCGGCTTCCAGGGCAGCTCGATCGGGTCGACGTCGGTGTCGACCATGACCAAGCACTTCCCCGGCGGAGGACCGCAGAAGGACGGCGACGATCCCCACTTCCCCTGGGGCAGGGAGCAGGTCTACCCCGGCGGGAACTTCGACTACCACCTCGAGCCGTTCAAGGCGGCCATCGCCGCGGGGACGGCACAGATCATGCCGTACTACGGCATGCCGATCGGCACCGACTTCGAGGAGGTCGGGTTCAGCTTCAACCGGGCGATCATCACCGGCATCCTGCGCGAGCGGCTCGGCTTCGACGGCGTCGTCTGCACGGACTGGGGCCTGGTCAACGACAAGGCCGACGACGGCAAGGCCGGTGGGCTCGGCGAGATCGGCGCGCTCGCTACGGCGAAGGCGTGGGGCGTCGAGCACCTGAGCCCCGAAGACCGGTTCGTCAAGCTCCTCGACGCCGGCGTCGACCAGTTCGGCGGCGAGCACTGCCCCGATGTCATCGTCGGGCTCGTCAACGCCGGCCGGGTCACCGAAGCTCGCCTCGACCGGTCTGTCCGCCGGCTGCTCCGCCTCAAGTTCCAGCTCGGCCTCTTCGACGACCCCTTCGTCGACCCCGACGCCGCCAACGAGATCGTCGGCAACGCCGCGTTCCGTGCCGCGGGCACCCGAGCGCAGCAGCGCGCCATGACCCTGCTCACCAACCAGGAAGACCACTCGGGCTCTGAGCTGCTGCCCCTCACCCGCGGCCAGGCCATCTACGCCGAGGGCATCGACCCAGAGCTGATCGCCGCCTACGGCACACCCGTCGACGATCCGGCCGGGGCCGACGTCGCCATCCTGCGGCTCAAGACCCCCTGGGAGCGGTCACCCCACGGCGGAATGGCCGACATGTTCCACGGCGGCTCTCTCGAGTTCCTGCCTGAGGAGACCGCCCGCGTCAAGGCCATCTGCCAGGCCGTCCCCACCGTGATCGACATCTACCTCGAACGCCCGGCCGTGCTCGGCCCGCTCATCGCGTCTGCCGCGGCGATCGTGGCCAACTACGGCATCGAGGCGCGAGCGCTCCTCGACGTGCTCTTCGGCGATGTCCCGCCCGAGGGGAACCTGCCCTTCGACCTGCCCCGCTCGATGGAGGCCGTGATCGAGAGTCGGACCGATGTCCCGTTCGACACGGCCGATCCGGCGTTCCCGTTCGGTCACGGGCTCCGCTACGCCGACCAGTGATCTGACCGGCGCGGGACCATCGTCTATCGCCCGGCGGCGTGGTTGTGCAGTGCCGGCGCGACCTCCCCGAACAGCCGGTCGAGCACCGCACGCGGGTCACCCCCTGCGGTGGCGGGCATGAACACGAAGTGCCGGGCCCCGGCGTCGTAGAACTCCACGAGCTTCGCCGTCACCTCCGCCGCCGTCCCCGCCGCGGCCACGCGGTCCACCATGGCTCGGAAGTCCTGGTCGTACGAGCCGCCGAGCGTCCGAGCCGTCTCGTCGCGGGCGACGGCGCCGTCGGGATTGATGTTGAGGAACACCCACACGCACCAGTGGAAGCCGGTGAGCTCCCGCCCCGCCTGCTCGGCCGCGACGCCGATGGTGGCCACCGACTCGGCGTAGCGTCGGGGGGAGTACAGGTATGGGAACCAGCCGTCACCCATGATGGCGGCCCGACGCATGGCGGGCTCCTTGCGGCCGGCCACCACGATCGGTGGACCCCCTGGCTGGGCTGGTGCCGGATGGATCTTCACCCCCGCCATGGGGTAGTAGCGACCGTCGTGGGTGATCGCGTCGGCCGTCCACAACCGGCGGAGCAGCGGGATGATCTCGTTCATCCGCCGTCCCCGTTCCTCGATCGGGACCTGCACGGCCCGGAACTCCTGCGGGTACTCGCCACCGATGCCTACCCCGAGCATCAGCCGCCCGTCGGCCACGCGATCGAGGTCGGCGATCTGCTTGGCCACCAGCGCCGGTGGATACAGCGGCAGCAGCAGGATCGAGCTGCCGACCGTGACCCGCTCGGTGACCGTCGCCAGCCTGGTCAACCCGACGATGGCCTCGGGGCTCGGATTGCGCGACGCGATGTGGCCACCGACCCACAGCGAATCGATGGGACAGGACTCCAGCCGGTGCACCTCCCGGGCGTCGCCTCCCGCGACCAGACCGATGCGAAGCTCACTCCCCGACCCGCTCATCGCAGCACCTCCCCGAGCGCCACCACCTCGTCGGCCGACAGGCCGAGGATCGAGGCCAACACGTGGTGGTTGTCCTGCCCCATCAGCGGGCCATGGCGGAGCGCCGGCCGCAGGTCGGACAACCGCCAGGGCGGGCGCATCACCCGGGTCCGCCCGATCTCCGGGTGCTCGATCTCCACGAACACCTCGCGGGCAGCGAGGTGCGGATCGACTGCCAACATCTCGTTGTCCATCACCGCCATGGCCGGAACCCCCATGGCCTGAAGCAGATCGAACGCGGTCTGCGACGACCCTTGCCGGGTCCAGGCCGTGATGGCGTGGTCGGTCTCGGCCTGCGCCGCTCGCCGGTCCGCGGCGGTCGAGAAGCGCCGGACCCAGTCGGGTCGTCCCAGCACGGCGCACAGTGCGGCCCACTCGGTCTCATCGGTGACCGCCACCGCCACCCACCCGTCCTGACCCCTGGCCGGATAGACGCCATGCGGCGCGTGCTCGCGATGCTCGTTACCCACCCGCATCGGCCACGGGACGCCGAGTTGATCGGCCAGCACGGCATCCGGCGCGCTGGCGGCCACGACCTCTCGAGAGGCCAGATCGATGTGCTGGCCCTCTCCGGTACGGGCCCGATGCAGCAGGGCGGCCAGTATGCCGACGGCGAGCGCGTTGCCACTCCGATAGTCGGTCGACTCGCCGATCTCGGTCGGCGGACCGTCGGCGTAGCCGGTCTGCTCCGACAGCCCCCCGGTGGCCCCGAAGATGCTGGCCAAACCGGCAGCCATGGCCTCCGGCCCGGTGGAGCCGTTCGCCGACGACGACGCGACGACGAGCTCGGGCCGCCTGGCCAGGAGGCTGGCCGCGTCGAGACCGAACCTGGCCATGACCCCCGGTCGGAAGTTGTCGACCACGACGTCGGCCCAGTCCACCAGTCGGTGAGCGAGCGCCAGGCCCGCCGGCTGGGACAGGTCGACCTGGAAGGATCGCTTGTTGAGGTTGAGCTCGTTGAAGTTGGGCGACCGGTCGAGTCCCCCGTAGTCGGTCAGGAAGCCGCGCCGCGCCGGGTCAGGTCGCCGGGTGGATTCCACCTTGATCACGTCGGCGCCGAGGAAGGCCAGCAGACAGGTCGCGTACGGGCCCGCGGCAGCCCAGGTGAAGTCGAGGATCCGAACGCCCTCGAGCCCGCGACCGGGGGGAAGGCTCGGCTTGTCGGACGCCCGGCTGGCGAATCCCGAGGAATCCCCGAGATCGGGTGCCGACCTGACCTCGACCGGGGTGGCGGAAAGGCGATAGGGCGGGCCCGGGACCAACATGGGCTCACCGCGCCCGTCGTCGATCTGGCGGAAGAACCCACGATGGGACAGCTGCTCGGATGCGAGGAGGTCGCCCGGCGTGGCGTACGCGCCCACCGGAGCGCCCAGTGGCGCGAGGATGCCCACCACTTCAGCCTTGTCGCGCGCTTCGCACCACGCTTGGATGGCCGCCGCGGCCAGCTCCGGGTGCTCCGTCCGGCCGGCCGCGGTCGCGATCTGCGGGTCGGCCAGCTCGCCGGCCGCGGGGGACGCGGCCAGGGCGTCCCACTGGTCCGGAGTCATGCCCACCAGCTGCACCCAGCCGTCGCGGCACCGCATCATGCCCATGGACCCGTAGCGGCCGCCATCGCGTCGCAGCACGATGCCGTCGTTGTTGAAGCGGCTGAGGCGGGTGCGGTTCAGGGTCAGCTCGGACTCCTGGATGGACACGTCGATGCACTGCCCGGAGCCGGTACGCAGGCGGTCGTACATCGCCCCCAGCGCGGCCACCGCCGTGTTCCAACCGGCGTCGTAGTCGGCCAGGTCTCCACCGACCTGGATGGGAGGCCGGTCGGGGAAGAGCTTCCAGCCCGGCCCGCTCGGCAGGATCGATCCTTCGCCGCCCGCGTGAAAGGTGATGAGGTGGTGGGCGCGGTAGCCGGCGTAGGGGCCGGTGAGGCCGAACGGCGTGACGACGACCACGGTGGTCGATTGGTCGAGCTCCTCGGACCGGGCCCACCGACGATCATCGGTGACGAGGACGTCACAGGCAGCTGTCAGCCGCTGGAGATCCGCTCCCCCGTCGGCACCGTCGGCCACGATCGCGCTCGATTTGCCAGTGTTCAGGTACAGGAACCGACCGCCTGGTTCGGCGGTGGCCGCGGCGGACCGGCGCGGCCCCCACTGGCGGGCCGGGTGCCCAGCCGGCGGTTCCACCTTCACGACGTCGGCGCCCAGGTCCGCCAGCACCTTGGCGCAGAACGAGGCCGCAACCCCGTCGGCGATCTCCAGCACCCGCCACCCGTTCAGGGCCCCTGCGGAGGGATCATTCAGGTCAGGCACCGGCCCTCCGACTTCCACTGGCCATCACGGCGAGTTTGCGCTGATATTCGATTTCGACGTCAATATTGTATCTATCCACGCGCTCAGCGGATCGACGTACGGAACCGGGGGCGTCGACCTCGGCCGACGCCCCCGGGTCACGCATCGCAGGTGACTAGGGGGTGGCACCTGCGAAAGGCTCTGTCAGTGGCATGGGAGGGACCACCGGCAGAGCGGGGAGGCGACTGCAGTCATCGTGACAACTCTTGACATTGACGTCAACATTAGTATTGTAATGCTCGGGCACACGGGGCCTCGGGACAGGAGTCCAGGTGACACCACAGGCAGATCTCGGCCACAAAGGCACGGGCGCGTCGACCCCGGCCATCACGGCCGAGGAGGCTTTCGCCACACTCCGCCGTGATCTGCGTCACCACGACGCCCGTTGGTACTACGGGTGCCGACTCCGATCATTCGGTGCCACCCTGCTCGACTCGATGAAGTACCTGAACGTCGGCGTGACCGGTGCGTACGCCTACGCCGAGATGCATCACCGTCACTGCGTCGAGCAGCAGCGGTCCTCCTCCTGACGCAGCATTGGCCTTCCCGGCCAAGGTCTACGTCTTGTCGGACTCTGTCTACATAATATAGAGTCATGAGTCGTGGCCGCACCGACCGGGTTGAACAGCGAGGTCGTCATCGAGGCCGCGAGCGCGCTGGTCGACCGCGACGGCTGGCAACACCTCACGATGACGGACCTAGCCCGGAAGTTGAGCGTCCGGGGCCCGTCGCTCTACCACCACGTGGGAAGCATTGAGGCCCTCCTGGCGGGCGTGCAGGTGCGGGCCCTCGCCGATCTGTCGAACCGCCTGGCGCGGGCGGCGATGGGCAAGGTCGGTCCCGACTGCTTCCGTGCGTTGGCGGAGCAGCTCTCCGACTACGCGGTCGGACACCCGGGCCTCTACGAGTTGTCGCAGAGCCAGGCCATCGACCCGACGCGCGCCCTCCCGGCCAGCGAGCCGTCCCGCGCCGCGTTGATCGCGGTGATCGAGTCGTTCGGCGTCACGAATCCGCCGTTGGATCTCTTGTTCACCTGCCTCGCTCCCCTGCACGGGGTGCTCGCGCTCGACCGCAGCGGGGCCATCACCGGGGCCAAGCAGCGCACGATGGTCTACCGCCGAGCCACCGACCTGGTCATCATGCTGCTCGAGAAGGAAGGGAAGGCCACCTAGTGGAGGATCGAATCGATCTCGTCGATGGCGCGTTCTGGGGTCGCAACCCCCACGAGGAGCTGGCCTGGCTACGGGCCAACGCCCCCGTCTGGCGGGACCCCCACCGCGGGGTGTGGGGTGTGGCCACCTACGACCTGGTGAAGCAGGTGTCGACTCAGCCGACGCGGTTCAGCAACGCCCAGGGCATCCGCCCTGACCAGGCCGCCGTCCCGAGCATGATCGACTCCGACGACCCCGATCACTGGCAGCGCCGGCGGCTGGTCAACAAGGGCTTCACGCCTCGACGCGTCCGTGATCAGGAAGCCGCCATCCGTCGGACGGCCGGTTCGCTCATCGACGCCGCCGCCGAACGCGGCCAGTTCGACCTGGTCACCGACGTGGCGGCCTGGCTGCCGTTGATCACCATCGGCGATCTGTTGGGCGTCGCGCCCCCGATCGCGACCAGCTGCTGACCTGGAGCGACGATCTCATGCGTGCCCTGGGGACCGATGACCCAGAGCTGCGAGAGGCGCAGATGATGGCCGCGATCGGGTACTTCGACTACGCCGCCGCCGTCGTCAAGGCCCGTCGCGAGACCCCGACCGACGATCTCATGGGTGTGCTCGTCCACGCCGAGGTGGATGGGCATCGCCTCACCGACAACGAGATCCTCCACGAATCGATGCTCATCCTCATCGGGGGCGACGAGACGACGCGCCACGTGATCAGCGGCGGCGGCTACGAGGTTCTGCTCGAGCGGGACCGGTGGGAGGCCCTGGTCACCGACCCCAGCCTGCTCAAGTCCGCGGTCGAGGAGATGCTGCGCTGGGTGAGCCCGATCAAGAACATGGCCAGGACCGCGGTCGAGGACACCGAGCTCGCGGGGCAGCACATCCTCGCCGGGGACAAGTTGCTGCTGCTCTACCCCTCGGCCAACCGGGATGAGGCCGTGTTCAAGGACCCGTTCACCTTCGACATCCGGCGCACGCCCAATGATCACCTCGCCTTCGGCCACGGCTCGCACTTCTGCCTCGGGTCGAGCCTGGCGCGGCTCGAGCTGCAGGTCGTGTTCGAGGAGTTGATCGACCGGCTTCCAGGGCTGCGCCTGGTGGACCGGTCGGAGCCGCCGCACCGCCCGGCCAACTTCGTGACCGGTTTCGAGTCGCTGCCGGTGTGCGTTGACTGACCACTGCGTCGACTACGCGCTAACGGCCCAGATCGCGGTCATCACGATCAACCGGCCGGAGGCGCGCAACGCCATCAACGGCGAGGTCGCCCGTGGCATCGAAGCCGCCGTGGACCGCCTGGAGGGCGACGACGAAGCCGCCCTCGGCGTGCTGGCGGGGGCCGGACCGGTCTTCTGCTCGGGTGCCGACCTCAAAGCCATCCAGCGGGGCGAGGGCTCCACCTTCTCGACCGAACGCGGCGGCTTCGCCGGCTTCGTGCGCCGCGACCGCACCAAACCGGTGATCGCGGCCGTCGACGGGCCCGCGCTGGCGGGAGGCACCGAGATCGTGCTCGCCTGCGACCTGGTCGTCGCCTCCACTGCGGCCACCTTCGGCATACCCGAGGTCAAACGGTCGCTCATACCGTCCGCGGGCGGGCTGTTCCGCCTGCCCCGCGCCCTGCCTCGCAACATCGCCATGCAGCTGGCGCTCACCGGCGAACCCATCAGCGCGGAGCAGGCGTCCCGGCTCGGCCTGGTCAACGAGTTGGTCGAGCCGGGTCAGGCCCTGGCTGGCGCGCTCGAGCTGGCGGGGCAGGTGGCGGCCAACGCGCCGATGGCGGTGCGCCAGGCGCGGCGCGTCGTCCTGGCCGCGGAGAACACCCACGACGAAGAGCTCTGGCGCATCACCGACGAGGCCCAGGCGGTTGCGGTGGCTTCGGAGGACTTCCAGGAGGGCGTGCGCGCCTTCGTGGAGAAGCGGCCTCCGCGCTGGACCGGGCGCTGAGGTCGGCCGTGCTCCGCGTCGACGACCGCGACCGTGTGCGGCTGATCACCCTCGACCGACCCGAGGCGCTGAACGCCTTCAACGAAGCGCTGTACGACGCCACCGTCGAGGCGCTCCTCGACGCAACCGCGGCCCCCGACGTGGCCGTCGTCGTGCTCACCGGCACCGGCCGTGCCTTCTCGGCGGGCACCGACGTGGCCGAGATGGCATCACGGACGGCCGACCCCGAAAGCTTCCAGGCCGGCACACACGGTTTCCCGGGCCTGATCGACCAGCTCACCGACTTCCCGAAGCCGCTGCTGTGCGCGGTGAACGGAATGGCCCTCGGCATCGGGGCCACGATGCTGGCCTACGCCGACCTGGTCGTCATGGCCAGCGACGCCCGGGTCCGCTGCCCGTTCACCGATCTGGCCGTCGCCCCCGAGGCCGCCAGCTCCTACCTGTTCCCGCTGCTGATGGGTCGCCAGCAGGCCAGCTGGATGCTCATGAGCTCGGAATGGTTCACCGCCGACGACTGCGAGCGGATGGGGCTGGCATGGCGCGTGGTCCTGCCGGAGGCCCTGCTGCCCGAGACGCTCGAGCTCGCCCATCGTCTCGCCGCCAAGCCCATCGCGTCGCTCGTCGAGACCAAGCGCACCATCGCCGCCGCCCACCGCGACCTGATTCATGCGGCCCGCGACCGGGAGAACGCGGCGTTCCGCCGGCTCATGGGGGCGCCGGCCAACCTGGAGGCGTTCGCCGCCCTCCGCGAGCGCCGGCCCCCCGACTTCTCGGCCGTCGACGCCGCCCATCCTCCGGATCTCATGACCCACGCGGAGGTCAGCGAGACAAGCCCAACCGGACCGGGAGCACCTTGAGCGCGTTGTTGAGGTTGGACCGCGTTCTGACCGGCTCGCCGACGAGGGAGATGGCCGGATAGGTGGCCAGCAGCTCCTCGATGAACACCCGACCCTCGAGCCGGGCCAGGTGGACGCCCAGGCAGAAGTGCTCGGCGATGCCGAACGACAGGTGCGGGTTCGGGTGGCGGTGGATGTCGAAGCGGTGGGGATCCTCGAAGACGTCCTCGTCCCGGTTGGCCGACGTGTAGTACATGGCCACCTTGTCGCCGGCCTTGATCTCGGTCCCGCCCAGGATGGCGTCGACCGTGGCCGTGCGCCGGAAGTAGTGCAGCGGGTTGGCCCACCGCAGGATCTCCTCCACCGCCCCGTCGACCAGGGACGGGTCATCCCGCAGCTCCGCCAGTTGGTCGGGGTGCTGGAGCAGCGCCAGCAGGCCCGACGACAGCATCGTCTTGGTGGTGTCGTTGCCGGCCGTCACCAGCTGCACGAAGAACGACCCGAAGTCGACCTCGCTCATGAGCTGGCCGTCGAACTCGGTGCCCAGGATGAGCGACGCCAGGTCCTCACGTGGCTCCTCCTGGCGGCGTCGACCGGCGAACTCGATGGCGTACATCGCCATGGCCATGATGGGGTCGACCACCTCACCGACGACGGGGTTGATGTCGCGGTCCTGCCCGGAGGTGCTCATCTCGGCCCAGTGGTGGATCTGGGGCCAGTCATCCTCCGGGAGACCGACGAGCTCACCGATGACCTGCGACGGGAGGCTGGAGGTGACGTCGTGGACGAACTCCACGTCACCGTCGCCCACCTGCTGGAAGATCTGTCGGCAGATGGCGCGGATGCGGTCCTCGAGGCCGGCGATCACCTTGGCCCGGAACCTCGGTTCCAACGGCCGGCGATAGTCGACGTGACGGGGCGGGTCCATGGCCAGCAGCATGTTGCGCATCCTGGTCAGGCGTTCGATGCCGACGTCCTCGAGCATGATCCCGCCTTCGCTGGCGGAGAAGGTGGCGGAGTCGCGGGCCACGCTGACGACATCGGCGTGCCTGAGCACCGCCCAGTACCCGGGTTCGCCCCGCATGTCCTGCCAGTGGACCGGGTCGGTGCGCCGGAGCTCCTCGAAGACGGCGTGGGGGGGACCTTCGACGTAGACATCGGGCGAATAGATGTCGATGGTGGAGGTGGCCACGCGCCTAGCCGATCAACACGTTCGGACGGGGGTGTCCCTGGGCCTCGCACAAGGCGTGGTACAGGGCGAGCGTCCCGGCACCGTCGCTCACCGACTCGACGGTTCCGTCCTCGGCCAGGTTCAGGTTGACGCCGTACATGTGGAACCACACCCGGGTGGTGTCCTCGATGCACTCCAGGGTGTGGACCGATCCTGCCGGCTCGTACAGGAAGGACCCGGCCCGGTTCACGTAGTCGTACTCCACGTACTTCCAGGCGCCCGACACCGTGTAGCCGAACACGGGGCCGCTGTGGCGATGGGTCTGGACCCGGAAGCCGGCTTGGAAGATGTTCTCGATGATCCAGAGCCCTTCGGCTTCGCGGACCTGGATCACCTTCAGCAGGTTGCCCCCGCCCAGATCGACGAAGGGCAGGTCATCAGCGCCGAGGTGGACCGCGGTGGGTGGGTGGGCCTGGGTGACGGTCATCGTTGTCTCCTGTCTGCAGTCATGGCGTCGACGTCGACCCGCTCGTCCATCAGGCGATCGTGGCGATGGGTGACGACGGGACACCGGGGCCGGGATCATCGGCCAGGTCGGCGAGCAGCTGGCGGTGCGCGGCCTGACAACCGATCTCGTTGCGGCCGAGCACGACATCGGTGTATCCGGCCGCGAGCCCCTTGCCCGAGCTCTGCAGCACGGGGGCGTCCTCGTCGCGGACCGCGGCCTGGATGGTGGGCGCGTAGTCCTCGAAGAAGGCGGCGACCTCCGGGTCGTCGACCTCGAGCCGGGACAGGACGGTGTGACGGATGGTGCTGCTCGACGGATTCGACCCCGGGTAGAACTGCAGCATCTCGCCCCCCAGCACCGACACGGCGATCACCGTGCTGGGATAGAGGTAGTAGATGCTGACGAGGTGCTCGCCCGGTGGCGGTTCGGGGCCGGTGCCCATGGTCGTCGTGGGCACCCCGAGACGGTGGTGGCGGCCGAGCTGGTCGAAGGTGACGATGTTGGCCATCGACCCCCGACCGACGAGAGAATCGCGGTGGACGTAGGGGAAGTGGTAGGTCTCGGAGAACGCCTCGAGCGCGCACTTCCAGTTCGAGCCGACCTCGAGCTCCATCGTGGCGGCCACGTCGTAGTGGTAGCCCCACGATGCCAGCTCGGCATCCATGGGTCCGAGATGATCGTCGAGGTCGAGGACGCCGTCGGGCTCGGGCATCGCCCAGATGAACCCGTGGCGTTCCTCGCTGGGGAGCTCGACCAGCCCGTGCGACGCCACGTCGAGTTCGTCGAACCCCTCTCGTCCCGGTATGCCGGCCAGGGAGCCATCGTTGTCGTACACCCAGTTGTGATATGGGCAGGTGAACCGGCGGGCGCAGCCCGTGCCTTCAGCCACCTGCGCGCCACGGTGCCGACACACGTTGAGCAGCACCCGGGCTCGGCCGTCGCGGCCGCGGACGACGACGATCGGCGTGTCCAGCAGGTCCATGGCCACGTAGTCACCCGAGGTCGGTACGCTGGGGCGCACGCAGCGTCGTGCGCCGCTCGGCGGCGGCGATCGCCGGGTCGGTGTAGTGCGCGTTCGGGATCCGCATGGTGGAGGGGGCCAGGTCACCGACGCCGGCGACGGCGGCGGCGTGCACCCTCGGCGTGAGCAGCTGGACCGGCACCGGAACCGTCTGATCGTTCACGTCTGGACCTTTTCGGTTCGTGTGGGGCCTCAGCCGAAGGGCTGAAGGCTGTTGGCCACGACCCACGTGGAGAAGTACTGGTTCTGCGCGCCGTAGGCCATGGCCAGGGCGACGTTGGCGCCTTCGACCTGGTGCTCGCCGGCCACGCCTCGCACCTGGTTGGCGGCCTCGGCGAAACGCAGCAGGCCCGATGCGCCGATCGGGTTCGTCGACAGGACACCGCCCGAGCAGTTGACCGGGAACGAACCGCCGATCTCGGTGGAGCCGTCGTCGACCATCTTCCAGCCCTCGCCTTCGGCGGCGAGGTGGTGGGCCTCCAGCCAGATCGGCTCGAGCCACGAGAACGGGACGTACAGCTCGGCCATGTCGAGCTGCGCTCGGGGGTTCGTGATGCCGGCCTGGCGGTACACGTCCTCCGCGCACTGCAGGCAGGCCTGTGGGCGTACCGGATCCCGGCCGGGGAAGCCCATGGGTTCGCTGCGAGATGACGCGGCCAGGATCCAGGCCGGCGGTCGACCCGCGGCGGCCGCCATCGCGCCCTCCTCGTCGGCGATCACCACCGCGCAGGCGCCGTCCGAGGACGGGCACGACTCCAGGTACCGGATGGGATCCCACATCATCGGTGAGCTCTTCACCTTCTCGATCGAGATGTCCTCGATCTTCAGGTGGGCGTACGGATTCTTGAGCGCATTGAGGCGATCCTTGACCGCCACCGTCCACCCGATGTGTTCCGGGGCCCCGCTGCGGTGGATGTAGGCGCGGACGAACGGGGCGAACGACCCACCGGCACCCAGCGATGCTCCCCGTCCGCTGCCCAGGGCGAACTGGGCATTTCCTTCGGACTGCTTCTCGAACGCCACCGCCAGCACCGTCCGGTGCTTGCCCGTCTGGACATGCGACGCCGCCACCACCCCGGTCGTACCTCCCACCGAACCCGCGGTGTGGACCCGGAACATGGGCTTGCCCACTGCCCCGAGCGCGTCGGTCAGGTAGAGCTCGGGCTTCATGACGCCCTCGAACAGATCTGGGGCCTTGCCCAGCACCACGGCATCGATGTCGGCCATGGTCATCTGGGCATCGTCGAGGGCCCGCAGCACCGCCTCGCGCACGAGTCCGCCGAACGACACGTCGCGCCGGCGCGTCTTGTGGTGGGTCTGGCCGACGCCGACCACCGCACACGGGATCATGAGCGGCCCTCCAGGATGCAGACGAGGTTGTGCTGGAGACAGGGTCCGCTGGTGGCATGCGCCAGCGCCCGTGTCCCGCCACCGAAGATGTGGTCGGCGGCGTGTCCGATGCGGCACAAGCCGGTGGCCATGATGGGATTCGCCTTCAGCGCCCCTCCCGACGGGTTGACCTTCGCCTCACCGGTCAGGCCGAGGACGTAACGGAGCAGCAGCTCCTCGTGGGTGAAGGCGGCCTGCAGCTCGGCCACCTCGACGCCCCGGTCGTCCAGCCCGGCCTCCCGAGCGGCGATGCGGGTCGACGGTGAGTCGTCGAGGCGGCGGAACGCCGGGTTGTGGCACTCGCCGCGGTGGTCGAAGCCGGTGATGTACGCCGGGCGATCGACGAGCTGACGAGCCCGTTCACCGGTGGCGAGCACCATGGCCGCGGCGCCGTCGGTGATGGGCGGCACGTCATGGGGCCGCAGAGGCGGTCGGATGTACGCCTCCGCCAGCAGCTCCTCCACCGTGCCGGCGCCCCGGGCGCGTATGGCCGTTTCGGCCATGGCCCGCTCATCGGCGATGCCCGCGGCGATGACGGCCCGGGCCTGGAGGGCGGCGAAGGTCATCGGATCGGCGCCCAGCGGGGCCAGGACGTAGGGGTCGGTCTCCATCGGGTAGATCAGGGACGGGTCACCGGTCGACGAGCGACCCGAGCCGGTGACGACGGCGATCTCGATGTCGCCCTCCTGCAGCCGGAGCCACGCCTCGTACAGGGCCCAGGCGCCGTCCATCTCCACGTGGGAGTCGCGCTTGGGCGGCCAGGCGCCGATGGCGTCGAGGTTGAAGACGAAGGAGAAGGCCTGCCCGGTGATGTAGTCACACGAACCCAGGCAGGTGAAGTCGACCTCGGCGCGGGTGAGCCCGAGCGGCTCCAGCGCGTCGGTGATGACCCGCAGCACCAGCTGGGTCTCGGTGAGGTCGGTGCGGCGCTCCATGGGCGACTGCGCCCAACCGATCACGGCGATGTCGGTGCTCGTCCTGGAGGCCATCAGAACATCCGGTTGACCAGGTCGGGGTCATCGACATCGGGCTCGCCGTTGGGCATCCAGCCCACCAGGCTGCCCATCGGGCGGCCGGTGCCACTGAACGACTCACCCTTCTCGGCGGGTGACGCCCACACGGCGCTGACCCGCATGCCGACCCGCAGGTCGTCGGGCGGCAGTTCGACGACCGGTTGGTAGGTGAGCACCACATCGAAGCCGTCCAGGAGCACGAAGACCGCCGCGAACGGTTGGGTCTTCGTCTGCCCCGGGTACTGCACCGGCGTGACGACCACGAAGTTCGTGATGGTCCCGGTGCTCGAGAGCTCGAGCTCGTCATCGGGTCCGAGCTCGATCGCGTCGATCGGGCAGTACGGCCGGTCGCCCCCCACGTACACCCGGCCACAGGTCGGGCACCGCAATCCCATCAGCCGGTGCTGGTGGGAGGCTTCCTGGACGCGGTCGGCCATGGCCGGCACCGGGTTTCGGTAGGCGATCGAGGCCAGGTACTCCATCAGCTCGATCGGGCCGTCGGGCGAACCGGTGTCGTCACCGTCGACCTCGGGCGTCTCCCCGGCGACGAAGCAGCAGATGTCGGTGATGTGACCCACCCGGTGGCCTCGCCAGCGCGGCGACACCCGCATGCCGTCGGACATGGCCTCGGGAGTGCCGGTGTCGACGGCGTGCAGCAGCGGTGTCGTTGCCCCGTCGAGGCGGATGAAGGCGAAGGCGAACGGTCGGTCGAGCGGGTGTTGCACGGTCGGTGTCGGCACCCAGGTCCACGACTCGACCGTGCCCGCGGGGCCCACTTCGACCAGATCGGCGGCGAGGGCGGCGCCGGTGGCCGGATCCCACTCCATGGGCGGGACCAGCACGTCGTCACCGTTGCGCGTGCCCAGGATCCGCTGTTCGCTCAGAGCGGTCATGAACGCGCCCATCACCGGACCCAGCGAACGCTGGTAGGGGAAGGTGATGGTGCTCTCCAGGAACCTCGTCATGCATCTCCCCCGTGCGTCCGACCGGATCTCGTGTTGTGCCGGCCGGTCTGCCGATCAGCGGGCGAAGTAGTCGACGCCCGCACGTTGTGAGGCTGGCACTTAACCATACACATCAGAACAGATTGTATGATAAGCGAGCAACCGCGCCGAGGCAAGGGGCACCCGGCGCGACAGCCGGGGCACTGCGGGTCCTGACCGGCTGAGGTGATGCACTGGCTCGCGCGTCACCAACTCAGAGGTGGCTAGACGGGCTGCTGCAGACCGTCAGCAACGGGGTCCGTGGTCGTGACCGCCTCGAGATGCTCGAGGAGATGAGCTCCCTCGACGTCGAGGTCGGGGAGACGACGGAGCCAGCGCGGCAGCCACCACGCGGCACGATCGAACAGGGTCATGGCCGCAGGGACGACGACCATTCGGACGATGGTCGCGTCGATCAACACAGCGACGGCCAACCCGATGCCGAACATCTTGATCACGACGTCGTCGCCCAGGACGAAGGCACCGAAGACGGAGATCATGATGAGCGCTGCCGCGGTGATGACCCTCGCCGAGCTCGCGAGGCCGGTGACCACGGCGCCGTGGGGGTCATCGCTGTGGGAGAACTCCTCACGGATGCGAGACAGGATGAAGACCTCGTAGTCCATCGAGAGCCCGAACAGGATGCCGAACATCATCAGCGGCACGAAGCTCACGATCGGCACCTTGGTGCTGACCCCGATGATGCCGTCGAGCCAACCCCACTGGAAGATGGCGACGACGACACCCAGCGCGGCGCCGATGGATAGCAAGATCGCTATCGCCGCCTTGATGGGGACGAGGATCGAGCGGAACACGACGAGCAGGAGCAGCATCGTGAGCCCGATCACGAAGGCCATGTAGATCGGCAACGCATCGCCTAGCTTCTTGGAGATGTCGATGTTGGCCGCCGTCGTCCCGGTGATGTAAGCCACAGCACCGGTGTCGCGGACGGACGAGCCGGCAAAGTCGTCGCGTAGCCGGTGCACCAGATCCTCGGTTGCACTCGACGAGGGACCGGACTTGGGGATCACGGCGATGATGGCGGTGTCGCCTGCCTGGTTGCTGATCGGCTTGGCGACGACCGCCACGTCTTGATCGTGACCGGCCAGGTCGCTGATCGCCGCGAGAGCCGCCGCCTTGTCGGTGGCCTTGCTGAGGTCCACGGCCA
This sequence comes from uncultured Microthrixaceae bacterium, assembly GCA_963740985.1. Taxonomy (GTDB): domain Bacteria; phylum Actinomycetota; class Acidimicrobiia; order Acidimicrobiales; family Acidimicrobilacustridaceae; genus UBA4742. The sequence goes on along the minus strand of CAVUGJ010000002.1, from coordinate 2,932,407 downwards.
CGGTGAGGGGTCCGTTGAAGCCCGCGCCGAAGCCGTCGGCGAGGACGTCGTACGCCTGACGCTGCGTGCTGTTCGTCGGCTTGGAGCCGTCGTCAGGCAATCCGAGCCGGATCGCCAGCAGGGGTGCCGCCAGCACGAGGATCACCATGAAGGCCAGTACGAGATAGCGGATCGGGTGGTCTGTGATCACCTTCGCGAACCTTGCCGAGAACGTGGCGTGACCTGCGTCCTCCCCCGTCGTGGCCTTGATGCCCGGAATGCTCAGCTTGTCGATGTTCTCACCCGCGAAGCCGAGCAGGGCCGGCACGAGGGTGAGGGCGACGATCACCGCTATGGCCACGGCACCGGCCGCACAGAGACCCATGGCACTGAGAAACGGGATGCCGACGATCGTGAGGCCCGCCAGAGCGATGATCACCGTGCCGCCCGCGAAGAAGACGGCGCCGCCGGACGTTGCGTTGGCTCGCGCCGCCGACTCGGCCACCGACAGACCCGAGTGGTGGAAGGCGCGGTGTCGGGTGACGATGAACAGCGCATAGTCGATGCCGACGGCGAGGCCGATCATGAGCGCGAGGGTCGGCGCGACGGAGCTGAGCGTCGTGTAGGCGGACACGACCGAGATGGCGAGCGTGGAGATGACGACGCCAAGAAGTGCCGTCAGCAATGGAAGGCCCATCGCGATCACCGATCCGAACGCGATGAGGAGAATGATGACCGCGGCGACAAAACCGATCAGTTCGGTCGGGGGTGATTTCGTGCCAACGGCCTTCGTGACCGCATCCCCGCTGACCGCTACCTTCAACACCGGCGAGGCCGCCTGTTTCGTCGCGGCGATGATGGTGCGGACCTCGTCCTTGGGGAGGTCGACATCCGACTTGTCGAAGCGGATCTCGATGAACGCGATGCGTCCGTCCGGCGATGTCGTCACCATGGAATGTGGATCCGCGGGCGCCACCACGTTGGGAAGCAAGAGGACCTGGCGAAGAGCCGCGTTCAACTGCGCATCGGAGACGAACTGCGTGAGCTTGCGACCCTCAGGTGCCTCGATGGCGATGCGGATGGTCGTCCCGGCTTGCGCGGGAAAGCGCTGGCTCAACAGGTCCTGCGCAGCCTGCGACTCGGTACCGGGGATGCTCAACGCCTCGGTCGTGGTGCCCTGTGCGGCCACCGACCAGATCGCCACGCCCACGAGCACGACGATCCAAGCTGCCAGCACGAGGCGCCGACGCCGGACGCAGAGATGTCCGAGGCGGTAAAGAAGCGTTGCCATACTCGTCGGGTCCTTCCGATCGCGCGGTCAAGCCCAGCAGCGACGCCTTGTTATCATACATTCAAGGACTTGGTGTATGATAACAGTAGTGGCCGCATCGAGGTAAGGAAGACCGCGGATGGTGAGGCGTCACGGCTGGTCAGGGGCACCGCCCGCCGACGAGCACGAGGCGCGCTCACGGATCATCGAGACGGCCATGCGATGCGTCGAGGAGGGTGACCCGGCCCAGTTCACGCTGTCGGATGTCGCCACCAAACTCGGCGTGACGCGCCAGACCGTGTACCGATACTTCCCCGGTACCGACGAGCTCTTCTTCGCCGTCGGGCAGGTGGCCAACGAGGCGTTCGTCGATGACCTCACCCGGCATCTCCAGAACCTCACCGAGCCGTCCGAGTGGGTCGTCGAGGCCTTGGCGACGACCATCGAATGGCTGCCGACGCGGCGCCACCTCACGCTCCTGCTCGTCGCTGGACGCGGCAGCAGCTTCACGCGCACCTTCACCTCCGATGTGGCCATGGGGGTCGGTCGGGAGCTCCTCGAGCGATCGGCCATCGACTGGGAGGCGCTCGGCTACGACGCCGACGACCGCGAGGAGCTCATCGAGCTCATGCTGCGACTGGCCCAATCCATGGTGATCGACCCACCCAACCCGCCACGGACAGGGCCAGAGGTGCGCGCCTTGCTCCGACGGTGGATCGCCCCCGTGGTTGCGGCCACATCACGAACCTCGAAACCTCTGGAGACCAGCCGATGACCACCTACCAGCTCGCCGACCTGTTCGAACTGGTTGCCGATCACGTGCCCGACCGCGTGGCCGTCGTCGCCGGCGACCAGCGCCTCACCTTCCGCCAGCTCGATGAGCGGTCGACGAGGCTGGCCAACTCCCTCCAGGACCGTGGCCTGCCGGCCGGCGCCAAGGTCGGGATCTACGCCTGGAACCGAGCGGAGTGGGTCGAGGCGATGCTCGGCGCGTTCAAGGCCCGGATGGTCCCGGTCAACATCAACTACCGCTACGTCTCACACGAGCTTCTCTACTTCTTCGACAACGCCGACCTCGAAGCCCTCGTGGTGGAGCGCGAGTTCGCGCCGCTCGTGGCCGAGGTTGCGGCCGCGGCGCCTCTGCTGCACCACGTCCTCGTCGTCGAGGACGGCAGCGACGCCGACACCGGCGACACGGTGCCGTACGAGGACGCCCTCGAAGCGGCGTCGCCGGCTCGACCGGGGATCGAGCGGTCGTCCGACGACCTCTACCTGCTCTACACCGGTGGCACCACCGGCATGCCCAAGGGCGTGATGTGGCGACACGAGGACATCTTCTTTGCGGCCATGGGTGGCAACATGCCGGGACAGGCTCCGCTGCACGCACCCGACGAAGTTGTCGGCCGCATCAATCCCGAGGACGGCCGTCGGGTCGCCTTGAACCTGGCGCCGCTGATGCACGGTGCCGCCCAGTGGAACCTGTTCATCACCCTGCTCGTCGGTGGCCAGATCACGCTCTACACCGGACACAACTTCGACCCCCAGGAAGCGTGGCGCATCGCCGAGCGGGAGCGCTGCACCACGGTCAACCTGGTCGGCGACGCCATGGCGCGGCCGCTCGCCGACGAGCTCGACCGAGACCGGGGCGCCTATGACCTGTCGTCGTTGGCCTCGATCGGCTCGGGTGGCGCGATCTTCTCCAAGTCGGTCAAGAACCAGTTGCTGAAGCACCTCCCGCAGGTGATCCTCATCGATGCCTTCGGTTCGTCCGAGACGGGCTACAACTCGAGCCAGCTCGATCCGGACCAGGGTCTGCGATTCCCGCGCAACGAGTCGACCGAGGTGCTCGGCGAAGACCTTCAGCCGGTGGAGCCGGGCTCAGGGGTCGTGGGTCGGCTCGCTCGGAGTGGCCACATCCCCCTCGGCTACTACAAGGACGAGGCGAAGACCGCGGCCACCTTCGTGGTCGACGCCGACGGGGTGCGGTGGGCGGTCCTCGGCGACCACGCCACCGTGGAGTCCGACGGCATGGTCACCCTGCTCGGACGAGGCTCGTTCTGCATCAACAGCGGCGGCGAGAAGATCTACCCGGAGGAGGTCGAGATCGCTCTGAAGTCGCATCCCGACGTCTTCGACGTGCTGGTCGTGGGCATACCCGACGAGAGGTTCGGCGAGAAGGTCGCGGCCATCGTCGCGCCCCGCCCCGGGCGCACGCCCACGCTGGACGAGCTGGCGACGCATTGTCGGACGACGGTGGCTGGCTACAAGGTGCCCCGCCATCTCGAGCTGGTCGACGCCATCGGCCGCACCGCCAGCGGCAAGGCCGACTACGCGTGGGCCAAGGGTGTGCTCGCCGGCTGATGCCCGAACGATCCCCATAAGTCGCGGGAGTCCTCCCAGCCTGTCACCACGGCACCGTTGCTCCTGCTGGGCCGCTCCGGTAGTCTGACGTCTGATGTCTGATCTTTTGGTGCGTCAACCCCTTCCTGACCAGGTGGCGGCCGAGCTCGTCTCGCGCATCGCCGCGGGCGAGTACGCCGAGGGCGCGGTGATCCCCACCGAGTCGGTGCTGGCCAGCCAGCTCGCGGTCGGGCGTTCGACGGTGCGTGAGGCCATGAAGGTCCTGGTCGGTGCCGGCATGGTGGAGATCCTGCGGGGCAAGGGCACGTTCGTGCGCCCGCGCGCGGATTGGTCACCGTTCGACCCGCTGGTGCTGCTCGCCTCCTCGGGACTTCCCGACGGGGCCCAGGCCACCACGCGCAAGGTGCTCGAAGCCCGACGCCTGGTCGAGGTCGGCGTGGCCGAGTTGGCCGCCACCCGGGCCACCCCGACTCAGGTCGAGCGGCTCGACCAGGCCATCGCCGAGATGGAGGCGGCACCCGATGTCGCCACGTTCGTGACCGCCGACCTGGCGTTCCACGACACGTTGCTCGAAGCCGCGGACAACCCGTTCGTGGCCGCGCTGTTCGCTCCGATCGGCGCCCTGCTGTCTGACGAGCGGCGGCGCACCTCCGAGCCGGAGGCGCTCCGCCCACTGGCCATCGCGGCCCACCGGGCGATCGCCTCGGCCGTGCGGCGCCATGATCCGGTCGAGGCTCGCCAGGCCATGTCGGCGCACCTCGACGAGACGCTGCAGAAGCTCGAGGGCGTCTGGGCCGCGGCGGACCAACGATGAGCCGGGATACGACGCTCTCCGAGCTGGGTCTGGGCGCCGGGCAGGCCCGACCGGCGACCTCGGATCGCCGCTTCCCCGACGACGGCGCGTGGCGGGTGGAGATCCCGTCGGTCGAAGGTCCCCTACCGCTGGCCGCGGTCCTCGAGGAGGCCGAACGCCTCGCCGTTCCGATCCACCGGGTGAGCCAGGGCAGCGGCGTGATGATGCTGCGCGACGACGAGATCATCCAGATGGTGGAACGCAGCGCGGAGCGAGGCATCGAGGTCTCGCTCTTCATCGGACCGCGCGGCACCTGGGACATCGGCGCGGCGACGAGGACGCTCTCGGGCGGTGCCGGTCCTCGGGCTCGGGGTCGAGATCAGCTCGGGCAGTGCCTCGAGGAGTGCTTCCGGGCCACCGAGCTCGGTGTGCGCAACCTGCTCGTCGCCGACGAGGGCGTGCTGTGGGCCGCCTCGCAACTGCGGACCTCGGGCCAACTGCCGGCGGACCTGCGGTTCAAGGTGAGCGTACTGACCGGACCGGTGAACCCGGCGGCGCTGCAGGTGTGGGCGGCCCTCGGCGCGGATTCCATCAACGTGCCGAGCGACCTGACCATCGGCCACATCGCCGAGATGCGAGCCGCCTCCGACGCGGCCCTCGACTTCTACGTCGAAGCTCCCGACGACGTGGGCGGCTTCGTCCGCCTCTACGACGCGGCCGAGCTGATCCGGGTCGGGGCGCCGATCTACCTGAAGTTCGGGCTGCGCAACGCGCCCGCCATCTATCCGGTGGGCCGACACCTGCAGACCGCCGCGGTCGACTCGGCCCGCGAGCGGGTGCGACGCGCTCGCCTGACGCTCGACCTCCTCGAGCGCGACGGCGGTGCTCCGCTGCGCATGTCGCCCGTGGGAGATCCGACGCTGCCGACACCGGCTCGCTTCGCCGTGGCGTCCCGAGCCGAGCCGCCGTCGGCGACATGACGGAGATCGAGCAGGTCACCGAGCCCTGCACCGTCCACGGCGAAGGTCCGGTGTGGGACTCGCAGATCGGCGCCGTGCGTTGGGTCGACATGCTCGCTGGTGACATCCTGACGATGCACCCCGACGACGGATCCCCATCCCGCCAGCATGTCGGCGACGTTGCGGCCGCCATCCGGCCGCGGGTCGCCGGCGGCCTGGTCGTCGGCGTCGAGCGCGGCTTCGCGCTGGTCGATGCCGACGGGTCGGTCCACGAACTGCCCGAGGTGTGGGACGACGTCGGCGTGCGAATGAACGACGGCGCGTGCGACCCGCAGGGCCGCTTCTACTGCGGCTCCATGGCCTACGACGAAGCCCCGGGTCGCGGAGGGCTCTATCGACTCGACCCGGACGGTTCGGTCACGCCGGTCCTGACCGACCTCACGATCTCCAACGGCTTGGCGTGGTCGCCGGACGGTTGCATCGCCTACCACGTCGACTCCGTCACCCGGACCGTCAGCTCGTATCGCTTCGAGGCCACCGACGGCTCCCTCCACGACCGCGGCACGGTCATCACGGTCGGTGCGGCGCGAGGCGTGCCCGACGGCATCACCGTCGACGCCGAGGGCGGCGTCTGGGTGGCGCTCTGGGACGGCGGTGGGGTGCACCGCTACTCGGCCTCCGGCGAGCTCGACGAGATCATCTCCCTGCCGGCCCGCCGGGTGACCGCCTGCACGTTCGGTGGGGTCGACCTGACCGACCTCTACATCACGACGTCACGGGTGGGGGTCCCTCCTGGGGAGCAACCGGCGGCCGGTGCCCTCTTCCGATCTCAGCCGGGCGTCCCAGGCCTTCCCGTCACGCCGTTCGGAGGATGACCATGAGCACCGAGGACACGACCCTGCCGCAACTCGACGCCGTCCTCGCAGCCGCGGACCAGGCCGCACCCATCCTGCGCCGGATGTCGCCGGCGCAACGGGCTGGCCTCCTGCGCGGCGCGGCGGACGCGCTCGAGGGTGCCGCCGACGAACTCGTCCCGGTCGCCCGGGCCGAGAGCCACCTGCCGGAGGCTCGGCTTCGTTCCGAGGTCGCCCGCACCTGCTACCAGCTGCGACTCTTCGCCGAAGTCGCCGTCGACGGCGAACACGTGCAGGCGATCATCGACCACGCCGACCTCGACTGGGCGCTCGGGCCCCGTCCCGACATCCGCCGGGCCCGAGAGCCGGTCGGGCCCGTGCTCGTCTTCGCGGCCAGCAACTTCCCGTTCGCCTTCTCGGTGGCCGGAGGCGACACGGTGTCCGCGCTCGCCGCCGGATGCCCCGTCGTGGTGAAGACCAGCCCCGGCCATCCCGCCCTGTCCCTCCGGGTCGCCGAGGTCGTCGCGGATGCCTTGCGAACCGCAGGCGCGCCCGAGGGGACCCTGGCCACGATCACCGGGGTCGAGGTCGGCCGAGCCGCACTCGTCGACGACCGCATCACCGCCGCCGCCTTCACCGGGTCGACCGCGGGTGGCCGTGCCCTGTTCGACCTGGCCAACGCCAGACCGACTCCCATCCCCTTCTACGGCGAGCTGGGCAGCACGAACCCGGTGTTCGTCACCCGAGCCGCGGTCGAGGCGCGTGGACCATCGATCGTCGAGGGGTTCGTGGGCTCGTTCACCCTCGGAGTGGGGCAGTTCTGCACGAAGCCCGGCGTGCTCTTCCTGCCGGCCGGTCACGGTCTCGACGAGGAGCTGGCTCGAGCGGCGGGCGACGCGCCTGCCGCCGAGATGCTCGATGAGCGGATCCGCGGTCGCTACGACGAACGGCTCCGTGCCGTCACGACCGCCGGAGCCGTCCGAAGCCTGACCGTCGGTACCGAGTCGGACGAGGCCGTGGCTCCGTCGCTGCTCACCAGCACCGCGGCGAGCGTGCTCGCCGATTCCGGGCGCCTCCTCGAGGAGTGCTTCGGACCGGTGTCCCTGGTCGTCGACTACGAGGGGCCCGCGGAGCTGCTGGCGTTGGCCGAAGCCTTCGGTGGCACCTTGACCGCCACGATCCACGCCGAATCGTCCGACGACGACGTGGTGGCGCCGCTGCTCGACATCCTTCGCCCGCGGAGCGGCCGCATCCTGTGGAACGGCTGGCCGACCGGCGTGGCGGTCGGCTGGGCCATGCACCACGGCGGGCCCTACCCGGCGACCACCGCACCGCTGCACACCTCGGTCGGCGCGACCGCGATCGACCGGTTCCTCCGTCCCGTCTGCTTCCAGGATGTCCCCGACCATCTGCTCCCTCCCGCTCTGCAGGACGACAACCCGCTGGGGATCGTCCGCAGGATCGACGGAGCGCTGGTCGACCCCGCCGAAAGGATCGGCCGATGAGGATCAGCGAGGTCACGGTCCATGTCCTGGGCACACCTTGGCGCGACCTGACCTATGTCCAGGTCCACACCGACGACGGTCTGGTGGGCGTGGGCGAGACCCGGATGCTCAGCCACACCCAGGCGCTGATCGGGTACCTGGCCGAGGCCACCCCGAACCACATCCTCGGTTCGGACCCGTTCGACACCGAGTCGCTCGTCCAGCGCATGAAGTACGGCGACTACGGCCGTGCCGGCGAGATCGTGATGTCGGGCATCGCCTGTGTCGAGATGGCCTGCTGGGACATCGTCGGCAAGGCGCTCGGCCAACCGGTGTGGCGCCTCCTGGGCGGGAAGGTGCACGACCGCATCAAGGCCTACGCCAACGGCTGGTACACCGTCGAGCGCACCCCAGAGGAGTTCCACGCCGCCGCCCGCAACGTCGTCGGGCGCGGCTATCGAGCCCTCAAGTTCGACCCGTTCGGTCCCGGCCGCCTCGAGCTCGACCACGCCGAGCGGATGCAGGCGATCGGCCTCGTAGAGGCTGTGCGCGACGCCGTCGGGGACGAGACCGAGGTGCTGATCGAGATGCACGGCCGCTTCGCCCCGCTCGAAGCCATCCGGTTGGCCCTCCTGCTCGAACCCTTCGCGCCGAGCTGGATCGAGGAGCCGGTCCCGCCCGAGAACATCGCCGCCCTGGCCAAGGTGGCGTCGAAGACGAGTCTCCCCATCGCCACCGGCGAGCGCATCCACGACCGCATCGAGTTCCGGGAGATCTTCGAGAAGCAGTGCGCCGACATCATCCAGCCCGACATCGGACACCTCGGCGGCATCCTCGAGACCCGCAAGCTCGCAGCCACCGCCGAGACGCACTTCGTGCTGGTCGCTCCGCACAACGTCGGCGGCCCGGTCCTCACCGCGGCGAACCTCCAGCTGGCAGCGTGCACCCCGAACTTCAAGCTGCTCGAGCACTTCAACGATTTCGCCGACGAGGAGGTGAAGATGGCGGCCGCAGGCGCACCCCAGGTCGTCGACGGCTACTGCGAGCTCCCGACCGGACCGGGGCTGGGCGTGGAACTCGACGTCGCCTTCATCGAGTCGCGCCCCAGCACGGGCGCGCACTTCGACCTCTTCGCCGAGAACTGGCACCTCAGAGGCACGAAGTGACTGAGCGAGCGGTCGTCATCGAACGACCGGGCGAGCTCGCCATCCGCACGGTCGAAGCGACCGAGCCAGGTCGAGGTGAGGTGAAGGTGCGGGTCGCCTACGCCGGCATCTGCGGCTCTGACCGTGACCTGCTCGCCGGCACGAGACCCGACGGGTTCGTCCGCTATCCGATCATCCCCGGACACGAGTGGTCCGGCGTGGTCGAGTCCGTCGGTCGCGACGTCGACCTGGCGCTGGTGGGACAGCCCGTCGTCGGCGAGGGCTTCCGCCCGTGTGGGCGCTGCATCGCCTGCCGGAGCGGCGACACGACGCGGTGCACCGGCACCTACGAGGAGACCGGCTTCACCCGACCAGGGGCCTGGGCCGACCATCTGTTGCTGCCGGCCGAGCTGGTCCACGTGCTCCCAGCTGACTGCGATCTCCGCTCCGCCGCGGGTCTCGAACCGGCCGCGTGCGCGGCCGAAGCCGTGCTCCTCGGCGCGCCGACATCCGACGATCGCGTGGCCGTCGTCGGAGGCGGCAGCATCGGTCTCCTGGCCACCCAATTCGTCGCCGCACTCGGTGTGGCCGAGCTCGTCGTGCTCGATCCCGACGCGAGCGTCGAGGCGACCGCCCTTCGATGCGGAGCGACATCGGTCGTGGGCATCGCCGGGACGGAGTCGGGTCACTTCGACCTGGTGATCGAAGCCGCCGGTGCCGATGGCTCCGCCGATCTCGCCACTCGACTCGCCCGCCGTGGCGGCCGCGTGGTCCTGACCGGCATCCCCTCCCGCGACGATCACCTGAGCGCCCGCCACCTGGTGACCTCCAACCTCGCGATCCGCACCGTGTTCGGCGCCCCCACCCGAGCGTGGATCTACGCCGTCCACGCCTTCGCACTCGGGGACCTGGATCCATCGCTGCTCATGACCCACGAGGTCGCCCTCGAGGACGTGGCCGAGGCCTTCGACCTACTGGAAGCGAACCCGCCCGAACTGGGCAAGGTGCTGCTGCGGCCATGAGCGGCCCGCCCCCTTTCCGGCCCGACGACTCGAAGCCGACCTGAACCTGGATCGGAACGGTGGGACCCAATTCCGCTGAGACGGAAGCTGTCCAGCTCGAGGTAGTCCCCTAGCGCTCGCTCAGTCGCGGCTTGTCGGCGGCGACTCGCGGGATGACTACGCCGCGGCGCCGTGGGTGTTCACCACGAGCACATCGCAGGGCGCGTCATGGACCAGACGGTCAGCGATGGAAGCTGCGATGACCTTGGGCATCAACGTGGGGCGCTTGTTTCCCACCACGATCACGTCGGCCGACACGGCATTGGCCACCCGGGTCAGCGCATCGATGACGGCACCGCTCTCCGGGTGGGTCGCCATGTCGATCCCCTGGGCCGGACCGGTGGCGGCCCGCTTGAAAATGTGCTCCGCGACGAGGCCGGGAGAATTGGCGATCGCTCGATGCTCAGCCGCGATGCTGAACCCGGAGGGCGACGCGGGCAGCGCATCCAGGGCGACGACCACGTGGAGCCGGCCGTTTCGCGCCCGAACGATGTCAGCCGCACGGCGGACCGCCTCGGATGCTGTGGCCGAACCGTCGGTGCCCACCACCACAACCTGCCCTGCCTTGCATTCAGTCATGCGTGCTGTATACCGCAAAGTGCTTGAAATACACGGCATTCGTGCCAAAGGTCACGCATGCGCTGAGGTGCTGCGCTGGCCACCCGCTACCAGAGCTCGGCGCGGCCGTGGGACACGATCGATCGGCCGTCGCACTCCCCTTCGAACGCGTAGCCGCGCAGTCCCGCGTCGAACACGGCCAGCCGCAACTGCTCACCGATCGGCATCGGCGCCGCGAACCGGACCGCGACCCGGCGGAGCCGCTCGTGCTCGCCGTCGGCGACCAGTTGGACAGCCCCCTGCGCACACAGCGCCATGGTGCACAGGCCGTGCAGGAACGGCCGGTCAGAACCGCTGCGCCGGGCCGCCTCGACGTCGAAGTGGTGCGCCGACCAGTCACCTGACATCGAGGCGTACCGATGGGCCATGTCAGGATCGACCTCCACCTCGTAGGTGCCGACCGGCTGACTGCGGGCCTCCTCGGGAAAGCCATGATCGGGAGCCGGCTCACCGATCCGCTCACAGCTGGTTCCGAGGAACACCGTCGACCACCACTGCTCGGCCACGACCTGGTCACGGGCATCGACAGTGGCGTAACGGAGGGTCACCATCGCGTTGCGGCCGACCGGTCGACAGCCTTGGCCCTCGACCCAGGTGCGTAGCGGCTCGCCCGCGACGATCGGGCGGTGCAGGAGGATGTCGTGCTCGCCGTGCACGCCGCCCGCGGCGGAAGCCAGGATCTCTGGGGGTACCGAGCGCGGCACGGCCCGCGTTCTGCGCCTCCCAGATCTGCGTAGCCATCGCCACCAACGGGACCGTCCCGGACCGCTGCGTCAGCCGCGAGGGATCCGACGTGGCCGCCGCGAAGCGCCGCACGAAGTCCGCGTCGATGCAGCACGCGAACGGACCGACCTTCACGCCGAGCACGATCCCGAAGCTATCCCGCAAGTCCTGCGCACCCGTCCGGTCTGACTCGACCTGGCGCACTCCCGCCGTACCCCTGCGACGTCAGAGGAGCACGAAGCTTGCATCCGAGCCCCCAAACTCCGTTGTCGCGTCCGCCGCCGAGGCGCTTCCCGCGGACATGAAGGTCGTTCATCGCATCTCCGCCGGGTGGGGCCACTCCCCCGCCATCCCACATTTCATCCCACGAAATCGTGCGATCGGGTGCGTCTCGGTGCGACTCAGTGAGAATCGGGAAGCCTGCGATGCGAACGGGCGCAACGGGTTGCGACGAGGCAGGACCGGGTGGGAACCCGGTGGGAGGTTCCTAAACCGTGGCGGAGCTTCGAGTCGTCAGCTGGACCCCATCGGGCTGAATGCCCGATGGTCAATGAGCCCGATGGAATGCTCAGTGCGTCTGACCTGCGGCAGCGCCCTTTCGAGGCGGCGCACTCGAGAACGCCACACAGCGCTTCTAGACCCGGAGTGTAGAAAATCCGGTCTCGGCGGGCTCGAGTGTGGCCTGGAACATGTCCGAATCGATCCGTGGCGGTTGCTACCGCCGTTGCTTCCATTTCGACGGCGGTGATGACAAGCAGTTCGCTGACCAGCCTGTTTGCCCCCACCACCGCTTCGCCCTGGCAAGCCCTTACCTTCCGCCAGAGCATCCGAGGCGGTCCCGGCGTATCCGGGACCGCCCGGACATCCCGGCGGGCGCGGCGGGCGTCCGACGCCGCCTCGACCAGCTGTACTGCAGTGGCTAGTGGAGGTGCCGCTCCCAGTCGTGAGGCACCTTCCCGGCTGGCCCCGGAGTCGGCTGACTGAGCGGATGGTGCTCGGGCGGAGCCAGCCGCGGACCCTCGCCCATCTGGTCAGACCGATAGTCGTAGTACCAGTCCTCGCCTGGTTCGAAGCTCGTGATGATCCAATGACCCGTCCCCCGGGCGTGAGCACTGGCGTGTTGTTCGGGCGAAGAATCGCAACACCCGATATGGCCGCACTCGACACAGCGCCGCAGATGAAACCACCATCCACCCGCAGCCAGGCACTCGACACAGCCATCACCGCTGGGAGCCTTGTTCGGGTCGATCAGTGGGCCAGCCATGAACAAACGCTACCCATCCCGCTGCCTTCGTGAGATGGCCTGGCGTGGCGTCGATGCCGCCGATCAGCGAGGCGCGTCGGGGGTGGGGGCTCCGGAGGATGGTGGATGGTTGCCCGCGACGAGTTTGGCGCTCATCTTGATCGCCTTGACTGAGCTGGTGGCGCCGGTCTGGAGCACGACCCCGAACGCGAGGACGAACAGGCCCGGGATGAACAGCGCGTGGGATCCCAACATGAGGATGCCGATTCGGCCGATGGCGTAGGGCGGAGAACAGACCGCGGCTCCCAATGCTCCACCCACGGCGGTGGCCTTGAGGGCGTCACCTCTGGAGTAGGTCGACTTCATGCCGATGAGCCGTGAGGGCAGGGACACGTAGAGAACCATCATCACGCCGACCACGATGCTGAGTGCCACCGCGAACCACGGATCACCCCACCGAGGAAACACCATGGTGGCCACTCCGAGCAGGAGACCGACTACGAACCCCGAACCGAGCACGATGCGCAGATGACCTCGGGCCTCGGCAAACGCGGGCCGAATCTCCGGTGGCCCGGGCTTGGCGATCGCGAACGCGAAGACGCCGTTGAGAAAGAACGCGGCGGCGGTTATCGAGGCGATGAGCAGGATGATGGGGATCAGGATCGGGCCTCGCAGCACATGGAACGACTTTCCATGCAGGACGTGGGCCTTGAGGTCGAGCATGGCTACCCAGATCCACATGGCTGGGAGCACCTGCACCAGGGTCAACCGCCAGTTGGTGACCACCAGGCGGAGTCCCTCGAAGAGCATGGCGAACGCGCCGACCACCATCCCGAGGGGTGCCAGATAGCGATGCCGGGCTCCGAGCTGGTCGATGGTGTCCTGGACCAAGGCGTCATCACCATCGCGGATGGCCGCGACCAACCGTCGGAGCTGACCTGACGCGACGGCGCGACGGGTCGGCTCCAGAACCTCTGGATCCACGGAGTCGGTCATGGTTGTCTCAAGCCGCTGGCTCGGGCCGACACGACGAGGCACCTCGGAGCCAGTACACGCGGTCAAGTAAAGCAGCCAGCAGTCGGATGTGAGGACAGAGGCCGGTCCGATGATCCGCATGGCCTAGTCGCCCCACTAGGTGAGCCGAGACACGCCCATGAGACTCACGACGGTGGGAATTCCGACCCTCGTGGCCGGCGGTGGGGTCAACCGCCGAACGGGATCTCAGTCGATCGGCTCGCGGTGCAACCATTCGACGAGGTCGTCGGACGCAAGGACCCGCACGCGTGCGCCGTACCGATCGAGGTCGGCGTCGTCGAGGAGCTCGCGCCACTGACCGCTCGTCCCGCGGCTGAAGAACGCGGCGGGGTCGATCCAGTGCTCCCGACCAGCGCTAACGGTCGTGTCGGCCCGGTCGCGCATCGACTCGAACGTCGCCGCCTCGACCAGGCGGGGCCACCGGTCCTCGTCCACCTCGATGCCGAGGTGCGTGGCCAGCTCCCGCATCTGCCCCTCCAGGTCGGCCCGCAGGGCGTCGTAGTGCAGGCACACGACGTCGAGGTCGTCGGCGGCGTCCCGGAACGTGTGCAGGTGTTCGACGGTGCGCCGAAGCGACGACCCGACCTGCGTCGACGGCGTCTCGTCGTCGACCCACTGCCAGAAGCGGTCCCGCTCGCCGTTGGGACGCGGCGGCGATGTCGGCAACGGGTCGAGCTCGATGCCGTCGATCGCGGCCGCCCGCTCGCGGGCGGCGAGGAACGCACCGACGTCCGTGTTGTCGATGTGGCGGTCCATCGACAGCGCGACGTCGCGGGGGTCACGCCCGACGCAGATGTAGGTGACTGTCGGATCGTGGGGCAGCCCGTCGAGGGGGGTGTGGGTCTTGATGAACCGGCGGTGTGTCTGGGCTGCCAGGTCGGCGAACACCTCCGTGCGGGCGCGGGTCACCATGTCGATCCACGGCGAGAGCGTGTCCAACGGAAGCGGCAGCTCCGGTTCCTGCAGCACGAGCAACGCGCAGATCATCTGTGTCCACGTCGTCCCGCACTTTGGCGGCGTGCTGATGATGATGTCGCCACGACGGAGCTTGAAGCCGTCCCAGCGGCTGCTGTCATAGACGGTCCCCTCGTAACGGCGCACGGCCGTCATCCTCGCAGCAGGTCCGGTCCCGTGAGAGGCGAGCACCGGCTGGCGGTCGAGATACGGTGCGCAGCGGTTGAAGAACGACCCCGACGATGGAGGCGAGATGGCTGGAGCATCGACCGAGGCCGGCGCCACCGGCACCGTCCGGTTCACCCCGATCGAGGGCGGGAACGGGGTGTTCGCCGTGTTCGCGGGGAACCCGCGCCGGCTCGACCAGGCTGGCTACGTCGAGTCCGAGTTCGCGGCCGCCGGCACGGCCGCCTCGTTCTCGCCGGACGGCGACCTGGCCGGTGACGGCCGCTGGACCGTGCGTCCCGACACCACGGCCGAGTTCAACACCCGAGTGCTGGTTCGCCGTCCCGCTGACCCGGCCGCCTTCAACGGCACGGTGGTGGTCGAGTGGTTCAACGTCACGGTCGGGATGGACACCGGCGC
Organism: uncultured Microthrixaceae bacterium; assembly: GCA_963740985.1. Taxonomy (GTDB): domain Bacteria; phylum Actinomycetota; class Acidimicrobiia; order Acidimicrobiales; family Acidimicrobilacustridaceae; genus UBA4742. The sequence continues at coordinate 2,917,343 of CAVUGJ010000002.1, read as the reverse complement.
GCACTTCTCGGTGGTCGGCGACGAGATCCTCCGAGGCGGCTACGCCTACGTCGGGGTGTCGGCTCAACAGGTCGGCATCATGGGCGGCAAGGCGGCCATCGCCATGGCCGGCATGGACGACCCGGTCGGCCTTCGGGGCACCGACCCCGAGCGGTACGGATCGCTGCACCATCCGGGCGACGCCTTCAGCTACGACATCTTCAGCCAGATCGGCCGGACGCTGCGCGGACCGGACTCGCCCCTGGCCGAGCTCTCCCCCGATCGTTTCATCGCCGCCGGCCAGTCGCAGTCGGCCTTCCGCATGGTGACCTACGTCAACGCGGTGCACCCCGACGCCGCCGTGTTCGACGCCTTCTACATCCACAGCCGGGGCCGGGCGGCGGCCCAACTCAGCGAGGGCGGCGAAGTGTCCGAGGCCCTCTCCGGCCCGGCGGTGCACATCCGAACCGACCTCACCGTCCCGGTCCTCATCATCGAGGCCGAGGGTGACCTGGTCCCGTCGTTCAGCTACGCCGAGGCCCGCCAGCCCGACGACGACCACATCCGCCTGTGGGAGATGGCCGGCACCGCCCATGCCGATCGCTACACCGTCGGCCCGGCCATGGCCGACCTGATCCCCTCCCCCAAGCCGATCAACGCTGGTCCCGCCCACTACCTCCTGGCCAGCGCGCTGCGACACCTCACCCGGTGGGTGGCCGACGGTGAACCACCCCCGATCGCGCCCCGCATCGAGATCGCCGCAGACGGCTCGGTGGTGCGCGACGAGCACGGCATCGCCCTGGGCGGCATCCGCACCCCCCAGGTCGACGTTCCCACCGCCACCCTCTCGGGTGATCCTGTCGGCGAGGAGATCATGTTCCAGCTCTTCGGGTCCACCACCGTGTTCGAGCCCGCCCGCCTGCGTGAGCTCTACGGCGATCGGGACGGGTACCTCGACGCCTTCGAGCAGGCGCTCGACCAGGCCATCGCCGCCGCATGGGTGCTGCCCGAAGACCACGACGAGATGGTCGCCGAGGCCCGCGCCGTCGACTTCTCCTGATGCCACTGCGAAACCTGTCACGTCAGCGACTCGAGAGAGGTCGCTGACCTGACAGGAACCGCTATCGGCGCCGACTCAGCTTCGCCTCCCGAGGCCGACGTCAGTCGGCCAGCGCGTGTTGTCCGTCGCCGCCGCCCGGGCCGTCGCCCTCGTCCACCTCGACCCCGCCCCACTCGGTCTCGACCTCACGTTCGACGTCGGGTGGGATGTTGGGGACCAACAGCGAGAGCAGGGCCCCGATGGTCACCACGGCCCCGGCGAAGGCCACGGCCGGTTTGGACGCCTCGGCCACCGAGTGGCTGACCACCGTCGACACCTCGGCCACCAGGGCCGGTGACGCATCGGCCGGTGGGGCCGCCCCACCCCCGATGCCGGTGCTCACCCCGGCCACGATCTGGTGGCGGGCCTGGGCCGGCAGCCCGGGGATGGCCAGCAGGCCCTCGGCCACCTTGGTGCTGGCCTGGGCCACGAAGATGGCCCCGATCAGGGCGATGCCCAGCGCCGTGCCCACCTGGCGCACCATGCCCGAGGCCCCGCTGGCCGAGCCGGCCTTCTGAGGTGGGATGTCGCTGAGGACCACGTTGGTCAGCTGGCTGGTGGCGAAGCCGATGCCGATGCCGTGCAGCACCAGGCCGGGCAGCAGCTGCCAGAACGTGGTGTGGGGTGAGAAGGCCCATACGTAGATCCAGATGCCGCAGGCCTCGAGCGTGAGCCCGATGGTGATCACGTACTTCGGCCCGAACCGGTGGCTCAGCCGTCCCCCGACCCCGCCACCCACGAAGGCCATGATCCCGGCCGGCAGGAGCCAGGTGCCGGCCCGCACCGCGGACAGGTGCAGGCCGGCCTGCAGGAAGATGGGCAGCACGAAGAACGCCCCGAACTCGCCCATGGCCAACACGGTGGTGTTGATCAGCCCGTAGCGGAACCCGCGGTGGACCAGGTCGCGGAAGTCGAAGACCACCGGCCGACCGCGCGCCGATCGCCGCAGCTCGACCAGGACGAAGGCGGCCAGGAACACCACCGACAGGGCGATGCACACCGGCACCACCGACACCGCGTGCACGGGCCAGTTCCATCCGCCGATCGACTGATCGCCGATCGGCCGCCACCAGCCGTATCGCCCGGCCTCGATGATGCCGAACACCAGGAAGGCCAGGCCAAGGGTGATCAGGGGCACGCCCGGCAGGTCGATGCCGCTGGCCCGCTCGTCGCTCGACTCGCTCACGAAGAAGATGGCCAGGATGACCGCCAGCGGGGCGATGACCACGTTGATGCGGAAGGCCCACCGCCACGAGTAGTACGTGGTGAGGATGCCGCCCACCCACGGGCCCAGCGCGCCGGCGCCGCCGGCCACCGCGCCCCACACGGCGAAGGCCAAGCCCCGCTCGCGACCTTTGAAGGTGGCCGAGATGATCGACAACGTGGCCGGGAGCATGGCCGCGGCGCCGATGCCCTCGAGCAGCGACTCGCCGATGAACAGCTGGGTCACCGACTGGGACAGCGACGCGATCAACGAGCCGATGGCGAAGAGCACGGCGCCGAAGAAGAAGAGCTTGCGGCGACCGAAGATGTCGCCCAGCCGACCGAAGCTGATGAGCAGCGAGGCAAAGATCAGCGAGTACCCGGAGATGACCCACTGCAAGGCCGACACCTGCGTGTGGAACTCGCGGATGATGGTGGGGACGGCCACGTTCAGGATCGTGTTGTCCAACACGATGATGAACAGCGAGCTGGACAGGATGACCAGCGCCACCCAGCGCTTGGGATCGGGTGGCCCCGACGGTGCACCCCAGCCGGTGGAGGCGGGGCCTGATGCCGCCGTGGCTCCGGTGTTGCTCATCTCGAGGTCCCCCAGCTCTGGTCGACGCGGATCGGGCTTCGATCGGGTTCGACTCTAGGACGATGGTGTGACCGTGCCGCCCTGCTCCCTTCGACCCCTAGCCTGATCGCCATGATGCGAATGGGCCCCCACGCCCTGCTCGGTTCGGACCCTTCGAAGATCGAGGGCGTCACGCTGCGTCAGGGCGTGGTCAAGCGATCGTTGGAGTTCGCCCGGCCCTACCGATGGATGCTGTTCGGGTACGTGGTGGTCATCATCCTGGAGGCGCTGATCATCCTGGTGCCGATCTTCCTGGTGCGCCGCATCATCGACGTGGCCATCCCCGACAAGAACCGGGCCGCGGTGACGGTGCTGGCCGCCATCAGCGTGGCCGCGGCCGTGGCCACCCAGGCGCTGGGCTGGTTCGACCGCTGGTGGTCGGCCCGCATCGGCGAAGGGGTCATCTACGACCTTCGGGTCAGGTTGTTCGATCACACCCAGCGCATGCCCATCGGCTTCTTCACCCGCACCCAGACCGGCGCCCTGATCAGCCGTCTCAACAACGACGTCATGGGCGCCCAGCAGGCGCTGACCTCCACGCTGGGCTCGGTGGTGTCGAACGTGGTGGTGCTGATCACCACGCTCACGGCCATGTTCTTCCTGCAGTGGCAGATCACGCTGGTGGCGTTGATCCTGTTGCCCATCTTCATCATCCCGGCCAAGCGGGTGGGTCGCAGGATGCAGACGATCACCCGCCAGGGCTTCGAGCTCAACGCCGACATGAACACCCAGATGACCGAGCGCTTCAACGTGTCCGGGGCCCAGCTGGTCAAGCTGTTCGGCGACTACGACCGCGAGGTCGACCAGTTCTCGGACCGGGCCGGCAAGGTGCGCGACATCGGGGTGCGAGGCGCCATGTACGGGCGGGCCTTCTTCATCGCCCTGGCTCTGGTGGCGGCGGTGGGCACGGCGGCCGTGTACGGCATCGGCGGCAACCTGGTCATCTCCGGCACCATCAGCCTGGGGACGCTGGTGGCGTTGGCCGCCCTGGTCACCCAGATCTACTCCCCGCTCACGGCCCTGACCAACGCCCGGGTCGACATCATGAGCGCCTTCGTGTCCTTCGATCGGGTATTCGAGATCGTCGACCTGACCAACGCCATCCAAGACGCCCCTGATGCCGTCGAGCTGGTCGACCCCACCGGACGCATCGAGGTCGACGACGTCTGGTTCCGCTACCCCGCGGCCAGCGAGGTGTCGCTGGCCTCGCTCGAGGCCGTCGGCACCGGCCCGCTCTCCGACGAGCAGGGCGACTCGGTGCTCCGGGGCATCTCGGCAGTGATCGAGCCTGGCCAACTGGTGGCCCTGGTGGGCCCGTCCGGGGCGGGCAAGACCACCCTCAGCTCGCTGATCCCCCGGCTCTACGAGGTGTCCGACGGCGCCATCCGGGTGGACGGGTTCGACATCCGCCACCTGACCCAGGCCAGCCTGCACCACGCCATCGGCGTGGTCAGCCAGGACCCGCACCTGTTCCACGACACGGTCGGGGCCAACCTGCGCTACGCCCGACCCGACGCCACCGGCGACGAGATGATCGAGGCCTGTCGGGCGGCCCAGATCCTCGAGGTGATCCAGGCCCTGCCCGAGGGGTTCGACACCGTGGTGGGCGAGCGGGGCTACCGGCTGTCGGGCGGCGAGAAGCAGCGCCTGGCCATCGCCCGCATGCTGCTGAAGGACCCGGCCGTGGTGATCCTGGACGAGGCCACCAGCCACCTCGATTCGGAGAACGAGGCCCTGGTGCAGGACGCCCTGGCCAGCGCACTGTCCGGTCGCACGGCCATGGTCATCGCCCATCGGCTGTCGACCATCACCGCCGCCGACCAGATCCTCGTGCTCGACCACGGCCAGATCGTGGAGCGGGGCGACCACCGCCAGCTGCTGGCCCTCGACGGCCTCTACTCCGACCTGTACCGCACCCTGGTGCGCAGCGAGACCGCCCCGGCCAGCCCGCCCAAGGCCGCGGTCGACTGACGGACCCACACTTCGACCGAGCCCGAACGGGTCTGGCCCCGGGTCGGGACCCTCGACATCACAACCGGCGGGACCGCCACAGGATGGCGGCCAGGATCACGCACACCAGTGACACGCTGAGCCCGACGATCCAACCTTCGACCTGGTTGGCCACCAGCGCCGCGCCCACCGCGGTGCCGATGGCGATCACCCCCACGGTGGCGATCAACCGAACGAGCGCCGATTCGACCCCGAGTCTCGGGGGCTCGGCCGACAAGAACCCCCGGGCTGGTTCGGCGCGGCTCGCCCGTGTCGGTCGCCCCTTGGCCTGGGGTCTGACCGTCGTCAGGTCGAGGGCGTCACGCCGATCGGCTTCGGTGATCGACGTGTCCATCAGCCCATCGCCGGCCTCGGTCGCGGGTCGAGTCGCTGAAGGGGCCGGAGTCGCCTCCGGGGCCGGAGTCGGCGGCGGCGCCAGGTGGGCGGCGTCCGCCGGCACCGGGGCCTCGGCCCTCAGGTCGATGGTCCCTTCTGTCTCGGCCTGGTCGGTCGCCGGCGCGTCATCGACCAGCTCCGCGGGTGCGGCGGTCGCTGGCGGCTCGGCCTGCTCAGCCCGATGCTCGTCGGCCTGGATGCGAAAGGGGTTGTCCAGGAGCGCCGGCTGGTCGTCGAGCTCCTCGGTTTCGTAAGCGCCTGGGTCGGTTGGTGGTGTGGCGCGTCTGAGCTTCATCCACATCTCCCCGTCGGGACCACCCTGGTCCTTACGCCGTACCTACCCACGCCGGCCAGTATCATGCACACGAAGAGAGGTGTGACCGATGGTTGTGGCGTGGCTGGTGCTCGGGGTCATCCTGCTGGCGTTCGAGATGCGCCACTACGCGTTCTACGCCCTGTTCGGCGCCATTGGCTGCTTCGCCGCCTCCGTGACCGCGCTCTTCGTCCCCATCATCCCGGTGCAGGTGGTCGTGGCGGTCCTGGTGGCCGGCCTGGGCATCGCCACCGTGCGTCCGATGATGAGCGAGCGCTTCAACCCCCACGAGGACCACGGACCGCTGGGCCGGGGTGTGGCCGGCACGCTGGTGGGCGAGGAGGTCCTGACGCTCGACGCCGTGGGTGACGCCCACGCACCGGGTCACGTCCGCCTGGCCGGCGAGCGGTGGCTGGCCACCAGCGGATCGGGTTCGCCCATCCCGCAAGGGGCGCGGGTGCTGGTCACCGCCGTGCAGGGCACCACCCTGGTGGTCTGGCCGGTCGACGGAATCGTCGCCCCCGAGCTGCCCAGCACCTACGCTCCCGTCGAGTCGGCGGCCGCGGCGGACCCCGAGCGCGCCCCCGACACCAAACCTGTCGCCGACACCAAACCCGTCGCCGACACCAACCCGAGCGACCCACTGTCCGACGAGGCAGGCAAGGAGCCCACATGATCTGTGCCCTCGGTACTCTCACCATCGGCGGGTTGGTGGTGTTGGCCGTGATCGTGCTGGTGGGTCTGGCCACCCTTCGCTCGATGATCAACATCGTCCAGCAGGGCCAGGTAGGCGTGGTCAAGCGGCTCGGCGAGTACCGCAAGACCCACGAGCCCGGCCTGGTGGTCATCGCCCCGTTCGTCGACTCGCTCCAGACCGTCGACATGCGCGAGGTCCCCGTGCCCGGTGACCGCCAGGACGTCATCACCAAGGACAACGTGGTGGTCACGGTGAACGCCACCATCTTCACCCAGGTGGTGGACGCCAAGCAGGCCCTGTTCAGCGTCAAGAACTTCGACATCGCCATCGACGCCCTGGCCCGCACCGCCCTGCGCTCGGTCATCGGCACCATGACCCTGGACGAGGCCCTGTCCGAGCGCGAGCGGATCAACACCGACGTGCAGGAGCAGATGGAGCAGGTCACCGACAAGTGGGGCATCCGCATCAGCCGCATCGAGATCGTGGAGATCGCCCCGCCGCCGCAGATCCTCCAGGCCCTGGCCCTGCAGAAGCAGGCCGACCAGGAGAAGCGGGCCCGCATCCTCCAGTCCGAGGGCGAGCAGACCTCGGCCATCAACGTGGCCGAGGGCCAGTCCCAGGCCGCCATCAAGGCGGCCGCAGGGCGAACGCCAGGCCGCCATCCTGCGAGCCGAGGGCATCCGCCAGGCCGCCATCCTCGAGGCTGAAGGCCGCAGCCAGGCCATCGCCACCGTCTACGGCGCCATCACCGCGGCCAACCCGGACCAGACGCTGGTGGCCATCCTGCAGCTCGACACGCTGGCCAAGTTCGCCGCCAGCGAGAACTCCACCATCGTCGTGCCCTACGAGAGCGCCGGGCTCATGGGTGCGGCCCAGGCGCTGCGCAGCGTGCTCGGAGCCGAGGGCGCCGCCTCCACCAACGGCCGAGGCTGAGCTCGAACCCGTCCGATCAGGCGTCGATCTCCCGAGCACGCGGCGTTCGCTTCAGTTGTTCGGTACCCTAACCATATGGGAACTGAACGAACTGGCCAGCCTGACGCTGGCCGTGGCCGCTCGCATGCTCGAGCGGTCCCTCGACGAGCTGACGCTGCCACAGTTCCGCGTACTGTCGCTCATCGCCTCGTCGCCCGAGCGGGCCGGGCGCATCGCCACCCTGACCGGGGTCAGCCGGCCGTCGCTCACGGGCGTGCTCGACGGCCTGGTGCAGCACGGCTTGGTGCGCCGGGTCAACGTCGACGGCGACCGGCGAGGCGTGAGCCTGGAGATCACCGACGCCGGCCGGGCCGCCCTCGACCGGGCCCAGCAGTCGGTCACCGCCCGCCTCGACGCCGTGCTGGACCAGGTCCCCGACCACGACCGTCGAGCGGTGGTCGACGGGCTGGCCGCCCTGGGCCGGGCATTCGACGCCGACGGCGCCCGGAGACGGGCCGAGGCTGGTTCCGAGCCCAACCCGACCGCGGATGCCGCCTCGGTCGAAGTGGCGGTGAGCCCGTGAGCCCGACCGCCGCCGCCACCAAGACCAGGCCCACGCCAGAACCGGCTCCACCCGGCAGCGGCGGCTGGATCCGGCGGCTGTGGCCGTTCCTGATGGCCCACCGGGGCACCGTCTACACCGCCTTCGGCGTGGCCCTGGCCGCCCAGATCGTGGCCGCCATCGAGCCCCTTCTGCAGCGGGCCATCATCGACGACGGCCTGGTCGACCACCAGCCGATCCTCATCTACCTGGTCGCGCTGGTGGGCACGGCCGTGGTTTCGCTGTGGTGGACCTACATCCGCCGCTGGCGAGGCGGCTGGTTCAGCCTCTACGTGCAGTACGACCTGCGCAACGCCATCTACGAGCGCCTGCAGCGACTCGACTTCGCCGGTCACGACCAGATGCACACCGGCCAGCTGGTGTCGCGCTCGTCGTCCGACGTCGGGCTGATCCAGGGGCTGCTGCAGTTCATGCCGATCATGGCCGGCAACGTGATCATGGTGGCGCTCTCGCTGATCATCATGTTCGTGCCTGTCCCGGCCGCTGGCGCTGCTGATGCTCATCAGCCTGCCCGCGCTGCTGCTCGTGGCCATGCGCCTGCGCACCACCGTCTTCCCGGCCACCTGGGACGCCCAGCAGCACGCCGGCGTGGTGGCCGGCGTGGTCGACGAGGCGGTCAGCGGCGTCCGGGTGGTCAAGGGCTTCGGCCAGGAGGACCGCGAGCTGGCCCACCTGGCCGACGCCTCGCGTGACCTCTACTCGTCGCGGGCCCGCCTGGTGCGGGTGCAGGCCCGCTACACGCCGATCCTGGCCGCCATCCCCTCGTTCACCATGGTGGCCATCCTCGGCCTGGGCGGTTGGCTGGTGACCGAGGGCCACATCAGCTACGGCACCTTCTTCGCCTTCATGACCTACGTGGCCCTGATGGTGCCGCCGGTGCGCATGCTGGCCGGCCTGTTCGCCATCGGCCAGCAGGCCCGGGCCGGCGCCGACCGGGTGCTCGACATCCTCGACACCAACCCCCTCATCACCGAGAAGCCCGACGCCGACGAGCTGCCCGCGGTGCGGGGCGAGATCCACTTCGACGACGTGCGCTTCGGCTACACCGCCGACCAGCCCGTGCTCGACCACTTCGACCTCACCGTGGCCCCGGGCGAGGTGGTGGCGCTGGTCGGCTCCAGCGGCTCGGGCAAGTCGACGGTCACCGCCCTGCTCCCCCGCTTCTACGACGTCGGCGCCGGCACGCATCACCGTCGACGGCATCGACGTCCGCGACGTCACGCTCGACTCGCTGCGCCGCCAGGTGGGCGTGGTGTTCGAAGAGGCGTTCCTGTTCTCCGAGTCGGTGGGCGCCAACATCGCGTACGCCCGCCCCGATGCCAGTGCAGCCGACATCGCGGCCGCAGCGGCGGCCGCCGGCGCGGCCGGGTTCATCGGCGAGCTGCCCGACGGCTACGACACCGTGGTGGGCGAGCGGGGGCTGACCCTCTCGGGCGGCCAGCGCCAGCGCATCGCCCTGGCCCGGGCCATCCTCACCAACCCCCGCATCCTGGTGCTCGACGACGCCACCTCGGCGGTGGACGCGGCCACCGAAGAGGCCATCCACGACACGCTGCGCCAGTTGATGACCGATCGCACCACCATCCTCATCGCCCACCGCCGCTCCACCCTGCGACTGGCCCAGCGCATCGTGGTCATCGATCGCGGCCGGGTGGTGGCCCAGGGCACCCACGAGGAGCTCATGGCCGGCGACGAGCGCTACCGGATGCTGCTGGCCGGACCGATCCGCCACCGAGTGACTGACGAGCCGAGCCTCGACGACGACCTGGAGGCGGCGCTGGCCAGCCTCGACCAGTTCGAGGAGCAGGCCGACGGTGGCCTGAGCGTGACCGCGCTCGATCCGATCGACGGCATCGACCCCGGGGGCCTGGCCCGATGCCGCCCGACGACGGCAGCCCGCGGCCCGATGGCCCAGGTGGCCGCGGTCGCAACGTCTGGGCCCGGCCGGCAACCGCGGTGGGGCGGCGTAGGCGGACCCATGGGCGGCGCCGCCCTGGCCGCCACCCCGGCCCTGCTGGAGGCCCTGGACAAGCTGCCGCCGGCCGACGACCAGCCCCAGGTGGACGAGGCCGAGGCCGCCCAGGTCACGCCCGGGCAGTTCCAGATCCGGCGCTTCGTGCGACCCTGGACCAAGTGGCTGGCCTTCGGGCTCGGCCTGGTCATGGCCGACGCCCTGCTGAGCCTGCTCGGGCCGTTCTTCGTCCGCCAGGGCCTCGACCAGGGCGTGGCCCACGCCAACCTGGGCCGGCTGTGGCTCACCACCGCCATCTTCTTCCTGAGCGTGGTAGTCGACTGGGTCGGTGACCTGGGGCTACACCTGGATCACCGGGCGCACGTCCGAGCGCATGCTGTTCGCCCTGCGCATCAAGATCTTCTCCCACCTCCAGTCGCTGTCGCTCGACTACTACGACACCGAGCTCGACGGCCGGGTCATGACCCGGATGACCACCGACGTGGACGCCCTGTCCCAGCTGGTCCAGACCGGCCTGATCAACGCGGTGGTGGGCGCCATCACCTGCGTCGGCGTGTTCGTGTTCCTGGTGGTGCTGTCGCCGATCCTGGCCCTGGCTGCCGCCTCGGTGCTGCCCCCGCTGGCCATCGCCACCTGGTGGTACCGCAAGCGCTCGACGATCGCCTACGCGGCGGCGCGCGAATCGATCGCAGACGTGAACGCCAACCTGCAGGAGAGCCTGTCGGGCGTGCGGGTGGCCCAGGCGTACGTCCGTGAGGACCGCAACATCTCCGGGTTCCACGACGTGAACCGCCGCTACCTGACCGACCGGCTCGGCGCCCAGCGACTGATCGCCATCTACTTCCCCTTCGTCCTGTTCGTGGCCGACATCGGCGCGGTGGTCGTGCTGGCCACCGGCAACCACCTGGTGGCGACCGGGGCGGTCACCACCGGCGTGGTCATCGCCTTCCTGCTCTACCTCGACCAGTTCTTCGCTCCCATCCAGCAGCTCTCCCAGGTGCTCGACACCTGGCAGCAGGCCGCCGCCTCCACCGCCAAGATCGAGGAGCTGTTCACCATCCCGAGCGGCACCCCGCCCCCGGAGCACCCGATCGACCCCGGACATCTCGTCGGGTGAGATCCGCTTCGACGACGTGCACTTCCGCTACCCCAACACGGTCGGCGACGAGGCCCTCGAGGGCATCGAGCTGACCGTGGCCCCCGGCGAGACGGTGGCGCTGGTGGGCGAGACCGGCGCCGGCAAGTCGACCATCGTGAAGCTGGTCAGCCGGTTCTACGACCCGACCGCCGGCGCCGTGCTGGTCGACGGGATCGACCTGCGCGAGATCGACCTGGGCCGGTTCCGCCGCCAGATCGGCATCGTGCCGCAGGAGGCCTTCCTGTTCACCGGCACCCTGCGCGACAACATCGCCTACGGGCGCCCCGACGCCACCGACGCCGAGGTGGAGGTGGCCGCACGGGCCGTCGGGGCCCATGATTTCGTGGCCGCCCAGCCCCAGGGCTACCTGAGCCCGGTCAGCGAGCGAGGCCGGTCGCTGTCGGCGGGGCAGCGCCAGCTCATCGCCCTGGCCCGCGCCCGACTGGTCGACCCGGCCATCCTGTTGCTGGACGAGGCCACCTCTCAGCTCGACCTGGCCAGCGAGGCTCGGGTGCAACAGGCCATGAGCGCGGTGGCCGAGGGCCGCACCACCCTGCTGGTGGCCCATCGCCTGCCCACGGCCCGGCGAGCCGATCGCATCCTGGTCATCGACCGGGGCCGGATCGTCGAGCAGGGCACCCACGACCAGCTGCTGGCCCTCGACGGCGAGTACGCCCAACTGTGGGGTGCCTTCGCCACCACCGCCACCGACGCCACCACCCAGGCCGGCGTCGGCCCGACCTGAGCGGAGGAGCCGTGCCCCCGCAGCCGTCGCCCGCCGACCGGCATTCCCAAGCGCGTCTGGCCCGGGAGATGTGGATCTGGCTGGAGGCCATCCACGCCGTCACGTACTTCACGCCCGAGGCCCGCGCCGCCCACGAAGCCATCGGATTGCGCGGATTCTGGCGGGGCTACTTCGCCATGCGAGCCGCGCCTCTGGGGGCGATCGGCCCTGCCGTGGTGGAAGCCACCTTCGCCGGCTTCGCCCCCACCATGGTCGCCCGAGCGGTGCCCGAGGTGTGGTCGCTGGCGTCGCCCGCCACCGCCCTGGCTGCTCGGCTGGCCGGAGCCACCACGTCCATCTCCGCCCGGGTCTCGCCGCCACCGGCCGACGCCGAGGTGGCCGACGCGGCCGAGCTGTTGGCCCGGGTGGTGGCCGCCGCGACCCGAGCCGGGCGGCCGCTGGGCGCAGCCAACGCCGGGCTGAGTTGGCCCGACGAGCCGCTGGCCGCCCTCTGGCACGGCGCCACGGTGATCCGCGAGCTGCGCGGCGACGGACACGTGGCCGTGCTCACCGCCGAGGGCCTCGACGGGTGCCTGGCCCACGCGCTGCGGGCCTCGGTGGACGACAGCCGGGCCCTGGTCCAGCCCACCCGGGGCTTCACCGACGAGGAGTGGGACGGGGCCGACCGGGTGCTGGCCGATCGCGGCCTGCTCGCCGCCGACGGGCAGCTCACCCCGGCCGGAGCCCGGCTGGTCGACCACATCGCCGATCGCACCGACGTCCTGGCCGCCCCGGGCTGGGAGGTGCTTCATGAGGACGAGGTCGATCGACTCCGCCGCCTCATCGCGCCCATGGCCGCCCAGCTGGGGGCCGAGGCCATCCCCTACCCGAACCCGGTCGGCGCCCCTCGACCCGCCGAGCCCTCGTCCTGAACGAGCATCAGGACGCGGCCTCGGTGAAGACCCGCCGGTAGGCCACCGGGCTGGTGTGCACGGCTCGCTGGAAGTGCATGCGCAGGGCCGCGGCCGAGCCGAACCCCGCCTGGTCGGCCACCTGCTCGATGGGCAGATCGGTGGTCTCCAGCAGCCGGCGCGCCAGCTGGAGGCGCTGGTCGAGCAACCACTGATGAGGCGTGGTGCCCACTGCCCCCCGGAAGCGCCGGCTGAACTGGCGGGGGCTGAGGTTGGCCTGGGTGGCCAGGTCGGTGATGGTCAGAGGCTGGTTCAGACGCTCCAGGGCCCAGTCGAGCAGGGGAGCCAGGGGATCGCCCCCGCAGTCGACCGGCACCGGCGCGGCCACGAACTGGGCTTGGCCCCCCTGGCGGTGAGGGGCGACGACCAGATCGCGAGCCAGATGGTTGGCCACCTCCGCCCCGAAGTCGTGGCGCACGAGGGCCAGGGCGCAGTCGATGGAGGCTGCCGAGCCCGCTGAGGTCCACACGTCCCCGGCCTCGTCTACGTCATGGATGTAGAGGACCTCGGGGTCGACGGTGACGGCGGGGAACTCCTGGGCCAGGCGGGGTGCCGGCCCCCAATGGGTGGTGGCCCGGCGACCGTCGAGGATGCCAGCCTGGGCCAGGGCGAAGGCCCCCGTGCAGAACGAGACCATCCGGGCGCCCCGGGCCGCCGCGGCCCGAAGGGCGTCGATGGCGTCGGGTTGCGATCCTCGTCCCCCACCGCACCATCCCGGCACGACCACGGTGTCGGCCCGCCGCAGCGCGTCGAGACCCTGGTCGACCTGCAGGCTCATGCCCCCCTCCAGCGCCACCGCGCCCGGTTCGGGGGTGCAGATGGTGAACCGGTACCAACGCAGGCCCAGCTCGGGCCGATCGACCCCCAGGAACTCGGAAGCCACCGCGATCTCGAGCGGCGACATGCCCGGCACGACCAGAGCAACCACCCGATGTCGAGCGGCCGGCCGAGCTGGGCGAACATGGCTGGAACCGGATGACCGCGAAGTCCGAGACATGTCCTTATCTTAGCGAACATCGTCATTCAAGTCACTGGTGGATCCGCCTGGCCAGGCGCAGGATGTGGTTGTCCGCTCCACTCGGGGCGCCACGAACCCCCGGATCGGAGGCTCCGATGAACTGGTACAACGCCAAGCTCATGGCCGACGGCCTGGCCGCCGACCGACAACGCACGGCCGAGCGGCATCGCCGGGCCCGGGCCGCCAGTTGCGTTCAGGCGGGCGCCGGGGCCAGCGGGAAGAACTGGGCCGCGATCCGCGCCACCACGTCGCGGGGCACGGGCGCGCTGCGAAGGTGGATCAGGTCCCACAACACGGCCGGACCCACTTCGGCCACCAGCTCGATGTCGGTGTCGGCGGGCAGTCGCCCCGTGTCCACCGCTTCGGTGACCAGTTCGTGCCAGCGCTGACGGCGCTCAGCCAGACACACGCGCTCGAACTCACGACCCAGCTCGGGATGGCGGATGCGCTCGGCCGCGAAGGTGGCGATCAAAACGCCATCGGTCCCCCGCATGCACTGCATGGTCAGCTCGAGCATGGCCCGGAAGTCGGCGGCCAGGTCGTCGGTGCGCGGCGGGGGCGAGGCGAAGTCGCCCCGAGCCCGCACCGCGTCGACCACCAGCTGGGCCTTGTCCGACCAGCGTCGGTAGATGGTGGCCTTGCCTACCCCGGCCCGGGCCGCGATGCCTTCGATGGTCATGGCCTGATAGCCCTGTTCGGCCAGCGCCTCGAGGGTGGCATCCACGATGGCCCGCTCGGCGTCCTTGCTGCGGGGACGGCCGGGCGCCTGCGGTGCGTCGACGGTGGCGCTCACGACCGATCCTCAGCCAGTCGGGGGGCACCGATGACGCCCTCGGCCCGCAGCACCCCGGCCGGTTCGGCCGACTCGGAGGCCTCGACCACCGCCACCAACTCCTCGGGCTCGGTGACCTCCGCGTCCACCGACAGGTCCACCTCGACCCCCGCCGCGTCGGGCGAGCCGCCAGTCGGGGCGGCATCGTCGTCGACCTGGGGCCTGGCCTTGGCCGGCAGCCACAGGAAGACGCCGGCGGCGGCGATCAGCGTGACCACCCCGGCCACCAGGGTGGCGGCATGGAGGCCGGTCATGAAGCTGGTGTGGGCCGCGGACACGATCGTGGCCTGGTAGGGCTTGGCCGCGGGCACGTACTTGGCCACCGCCACGGCGTGACTCACGTTGTCGTTGATCGAGGCGGCCAGCGCCGGTGGCACCTTGCCGCCCAGCTCGGTGAGAATCTGGCTGGAGTAGCGGCTGGTCAGGATGGAACCGAGCACGGCCACACCCACCGCGCCGCCGACCTGGCGGGTGGTGTCGTTCATGGCCGAGCCCACCCCGGCCTTGGACCGGGGCAGCGAGCCCATGATCGAGTCGGTGGCCGGAGCCATGACGTTGCCCATCCCCAGCCCCATCACGATGGTCACGCCGATGATGGTCCACACCGAGCTGGTCGAGGTCAGGCCCAGGAACAGGAACAGCGAGATCGAAACCAGGACCAACCCCGTCCCGACCACCAGCTTGTTGCCGATCTTCTGCACCCAGAGGGCTGAGAGGGGCGCGGCGATCATCAACGTGGCGGCCTGGGGCAACAGCACCGCGCCGGCTTCGACGGTGCTGTAGCCCAGCACCGATTGCAGGTACTGGGTGAGCAGGAAGATGGTGCCGTAGAGGGCGAAGAAGGTGAGCGAGATGGCACCGCTGGCCGCGGAGAACCGCGGGTTCTTGAAGAAGTGGATGTCGAGCATGGGGCTCGAGTAGTGCAGCTCCCAGAACAGGAAGGCGCCCAGCAGCACGAAGCCGACGGCCAGTCCGCCCAGGGTCTGGGCCGATCCCCAGCCGTTGGTGGGGGCCTCGATGATGGCCCAGAGCAGCGACACCGAGCGCGGCGATGGACAGGACCGCGCCCAGCGGATCGAGCTTGGGGGCGTTGGGGTCGCGTGACTCGGGGATGAGGAAGTAGCCGAAGCCCAGGGCGGCGATGGCGATGGGCACGTTCACCAGGAAGACCGACCCCCACCAGAAGTGCGAGAGCAGGATGCCTCCGGTGATCGGGCCCAGCCCGACGCCCAGGGCCGACACGCCGGCCCACACGCCGATGGCCTTGCCCCGCTCCACCGGGTCGCGGAACACGTTGGTGATGATGGACAGGGTGGCGGGCATGATGCAGGCGCCGCCGACGCCCATCAGGGCCCGGGTGGCGATGAGCATGGTGGGCGAGGTGGCCATGGCCGACAGGAACGAGCCGGTGGCGAAGATGGTCAGGCCGATGGTGAGGAGCCGGTAGCGCCCGAACCGGTCACCCAGGCTGCCGCAGGTGAGGAGCAGCCCGGCGAACACGATGGTGTAGCCGTCCACGATCCACTGCAGCTGGCTGGTGGTCGCGCCCAATCCGCCCTCGCTGACGGGTCGGGCCAACGTGGGGATGGCCACGTTGAGGATGGTGTTGTCCAGCGTGATGACCATGAGCCCGACGCAGATCACCACCAGGGTGAGCCAACGGCGCTCGTTGACGTAGGCCGGATCCTTCAATCGAGCTCGCATTGCGGGCCCTCCCTGTCGTGGTTGCTTCCGGCGGTCGATCGGCTCTGCGATCACTCACCACATTCGATACGAGACGTATCCGTATCGCTGCCAACCAGCTAGGACTCGAAAACCTTCCCGGCGCCGCGAAAAGCCTGGACGCCCACCAGGCCGATGAAGGCCAGCACCCCGGCGCAACCCACCAGCACGCTGACCGAACTGGGCCGACCCCCGGATCCGACCAGCAGCGCCACGCCCAGGGCGCCCACCACCGACGCACCCACCACCATGGCCCGCTCGATCCAGGTACCCCCGACCGCCGGCACCACCTCCAGCCGCTCCGAGGCGGCCACCATCAGCTCCACCAACACCAGGGCCAGCCCACCCACCATGGCCGCGGTCACCGCATCGATCCGATCCGTCAACACCAACACCAGCCCGCCCGCCATCACCGCGGCGCCCGAGATCAGCCCCACGGCGGCAACCAGCATCGGCCACGGCCGAGCCTTCGCGGCGTGCGGCTTCACGAGGCCACCCACCGGCGGTGGCGACGGCCCTGGCGGGCCAACTGGGCCAGGAGCAGCTCCACGTCGACGCCCTCACGCCACTGCACCAGCGGGACCCCCAGCGCCGCGAACCGGTCACGCCGGGCCTGGCGCTGCATCTCCCACAGCCGCCAGGCCAGCCGATCCATGGCCGATGCCGGCTCCGGCGTCCAGCGCGACGGCGACACCTCGATGACCCGGATGTCGAGTCGTCGCCGGCGCAGGTCGCCGATGGCGGCGACGGTTCGCTCGTCGATCAGCGGGCTGATGGCCAGGATGGCGGCCCCGGCCGGCAGCATCCTCGGGGGAATGGCCCGGACCTCCTTGTCGGCCCAGCTGAACACCGGACGGATGTCGATCAAGGCGTCGGCCAGGGCCCGGTGCTGGCGTCGCCCGGCGGCCGGGCGAACCACGCGCATGCTGCCCCCGAACACCACCAGGCCCACCCGGTCCCGCTGGGCCAGTTGATGACCGGCAATCGTCATGGCGGCTCGCACCGTGTGGTCCAGCCCCTCGGCAGCGAAGCTGTCCACGAAGAGCACCACGTCGGCGCTGCGCTCGGGGTGGCGCTCGGTCACCATCAGCTCGTCGCCCCGGGCCGAGGCGCGCCAGCTCAGGTCGTGTGGCCGATCGCCGGCCTCGTAGGCGCGCAGACCGGCGAACTCGATGCCCGGTCCCACCACCCGAGCCGGATGCGCACCCGTGGCCAGGCGGAGCCGGCTGGGGCGCACCGGCGTGCGCACCCGCTCCACGCCGGGCCGCACCCGCACCGTGGCCTGGTCCGACAGCACGGCATCCTGGGACACCAGACCCAGCGGATCGCGACCACGCGCCACGGCCAGACCGAGCGGGTGTCGCCCCCAACGGTCGACCCGCAACTGCACCACCTCGACCGTCGAACCATCGCCACCCAGTCGCAACCGTCGAGGCCGGCCGCCATCCAGGGCGGTGACCGCCGCAGGCAGGGCCAGGGCCACGTCGACCACGGCGCGGCGCGGCCCGTGGACCTCCACCGCCATCGCCACCTCGGCGCCTTCGGTCACCTCGCGATCGGTCGGGTCCACCAGCCGGACCCGGCCCCGTGGCGCCGCTGCGCCCAGCGCCACCGCTATCACCACGGCGAAGCCCACCGGCGCGCCCAGGGCCAACAGGGCACCCCGACCCGTGAGCACCCCCGCGGTGAGCAGGGCCGCCGCCACCACCAGGTAGGCCAGCAGCCGAGGCGACACCCGGCGTCCGGTCACGGCAATTCGGCCGGTCGGCCCGAGACGGGACCGGCCCGTCGGCCCGAGACGGGACCGGCCCGTCGGCCCGAGACAGAAGTTGCTCCGACGGGTACGGCCACCGACGCCAGGCACTCCTCCACCACCTGCTCGACCCGGGCCCCCTGGACCCACAGCTCGGGGCGCAGCGTGAGTCGGTGCGCCAGCGCCGGGACGGCCACCGCCTTCACGTCCTCGGGGGTCACGTAGTCCCGCCCCGCCAGCGCGGCGCGGGCCCGCGACAGGGCCAACACGGCGAGGGAACCACGAGGGCTGGCCCCCAGCTCGACCCCACCATGGCGGCGGGTGGCCGCGGTGACGTCGACCATGTAGTAGCCGATGGCGTCGGTCACCTGCACCTGTTCGACCGCGTCCTGCATGGCCACCAGGGTCTCGCGATCGATGACCGGGTCGAGCCGCACCTCGTCGCCGCCCCGGCGCTGGCGCTGATCGAGCACCCGCCACTCGTGGTCCCGATCGGGGTAGCCCACCATGATCCGCAGCAGGAAGCGATCGAGCTGGGCCTCGGGCAGGGCATAGGTCCCCTCGAAGTCGATCGGGTTCTGGGTGGCCAGGACCACGAACGGTCGCTCCAACGGGTGGGTCTGGCCGTCGATGGTGACCTGATGCTCGGCCATGGCCTCGAGCAGGGCGGCCTGGGTCTTGGGAGGGGTGCGGTTGATCTCGTCACCCAGCACCACGTGGGCGAAGATCGGACCGGGCCGGAACACCACGCGGCGATCCGGGTCGAGCACCGAGGACCCGGTCACGTCGGAGGGCAGCATGTCAGGGGTGAACTGGATTCGGGAGAACACCAGACCGGTGGCCTGAGCCATGCTCCGGGCCATGAGCGTCTTGGCCACTCCGGGGACGTCCTCGATCAGGACGTGCCCGTTGGCCAGCATCCCCATGAGCACCAGCTCGAGCACCGACCGCTTCCCCACCACCACCTGCTCGACGGCATCGAGCACGGCCGCGGCGTGCACCCTCAAGTCCTCCAGGGACATGGTCACAGGGCCTCCAACTGGTCGACGAGCACGGTGAGCTCGGCGGGCGTGAGGCCTGCCGCGTTGCGATCTGCCGGCTCGGGCCGGTCGGGACGGATCAGGTCCCACAGGGGTTCGGGGACCCGGCGGGCGGCAGCCGGGTCGGCCAGATCGAGCCCGTGGCCGAGCCGGAGCCGGGTGGCCGCGATGTCGGCCAACAAGGGCCGAAGCCACTGGTGAACACCGATGGCGGTGGGCGCCCGTCCGGCCACCAGCGTCTGCATGCGCTCCAGGTCGCGCGGCCGACGCGGCGGATCCGGCCCCCGCCGCCGGGCGGCGAGGTCGAAGCGGCTGCGGGCGGTGGTGGGTCGTCCATCGGCCAGGATCGATCCCACCCCCACCAGCATCACCACCACGCCGAGCAGGCCCAGCAGCACCACGATGAGCAACGACAGCTGCATGAGGGCGGCCACGCTGGCCGGCAACAGGCACACCGCCCCCCGAGAGGCCGCGGCTCGGGCCGTCACCGGTCGGCGCTCACCACGAGGCGGTCACCACCGCGTCGAGATCGGTGACCGCCGCCCGCAGCCAGGCCAGGGCCTGATCGCGCTCCTCGGTCGTGATCGGATGCTCGCTGTACTCGGCCCGCTCGAAGGCGGACACCAGCGACCGCGCCGGGCTCATCCCGCCGGGGTGATCGACCAGGATCCGGTCGAGGTGCTCGAGGGGCGCCTCGGATCGTCGACGGGCCCAGCCCCGACGCGCCAACAGCACCAACCACCGGTGGTAGGCGATCACGACCGCCCGGCAGGGGTCGGGCTCGGCCTCGGGATCGAGGTCGCCGTCGGGGATCTCGAACTCCTCGGTGTCGGGCCGATCCATGGGGGCCACAGGCCTGGACCCGGCCGGCCGGCCGGCCTCGAGGCGCCGGGCGTTGGCCCACACCGCGGCCACCACCGCGCCCGCCGCCAGTGCCACCAGGATCACCGGCCAGTCGTCGCGGTACCAGTCCCGCGGTCGGGACGGGGGCGCGTGCGAGTCCGGGGACGACACCGGGTGGCCGGGGAACCTGGCCGGGGGCGCGTGGGTCCGGTAGATCGCGAACCAGATCACCAGCAGCACCACGGCCAGCGTGGCCAGGGTGGCCAGCACCCACAGGAGGCCGAGTCGGCGTCGGCGCCCTTCGGTGCCGTCCGGGGCGAACAGGCCGCCGCTGGTCACGCCCATGACCAGGCAGGCCGCACCGAACAGGAAGAAGGCGATGAACACGACCCGAATCCCGTCGGCCACGGCTCGATCCGCCCCCGACACCACCGCCGCGTTGGCCAAGGCTCGGCCGCTGAGCCAACGATCCGCGGCAGCCACCCCGACCAGGATGACCAGTCCGGCACCCAGCACCGGCCACGAACGGCTCGAGCCGGCCCGCTGCATGGGAAGAAGGTAGTGCGAGGCGCTCAGCCCTCGCGGGAGGCGAGCAGTTCCACGGCATCGGCCGCCGGCAGCGGGCGACTGAACAGGTACCCCTGGGCCAGCTCGCAGTCCAGGGCGCGCAGCGCCTCCATCTGGAACAGGGTCTCGACGCCCTCGGCCACCACGGTGAAGCCGAGGGACTTGGCCAGGGCGATGGCGGCCGAGACGATGGCCGCCTCCTGGGAGCCCGGCCGGTCGACGCCCTCCACGAAGGCCCGGTCGATCTTGAGGAAGTCGGCCATGGAGAAGTGACGGAGGTAGTCAAGGGTGGCGTACCCCGTCCCGAAGTCGTCGATGGCGATGCGCACCCCCAGCGCCTTGAGCCGGTTGAGCGACTCCACCGCGTGCTCCACGTCGTGGACCAGCGCGCTCTCGGTCACCTCGAAGCACAGGCGAGCCGGGTCCAGTGCGGTCAGGTCGAGCACGTCGGCCACCACCTCGACCAGCTCGGGATCAGCCAGCTGGCGGGCCGAGAGGTTCACGGCCACCTCGACCGAGCGCCCGCCCGGCAGGGTGGGCCAGCGGACGGCCTGGGTCACCGCCTCGCTCAGCACCCACCACCCGATGGGCACGATGAGACCGGTCTCCTCGGCGATGGGGATGAAGGTGTTGGGCATCACCAGGTCGTGGCCCGGGCGGTTCCAGCGGACCAGCGCCTCGACCTGGGTCATGGAGCCATCGCTCAGCTGCACCACCGGCTGGTAGTGCAGTTCGAACTGCCCGCCCTCGATGGCCGACCGCAACGCCCGCTCGTTGGCCAGGCGCTCGACCGCGCGCTGGTCGAGGTTGGGCTGGAAGACCACCCATTGGCTTCGACCCTGGTCCTTGGCCCGGTACATGGCCACGTCCGCGTCGCGTATGAGCGACTCGGCGAGCATCGTCGCATCCGCGGTGAACGAGATCCCGATGCTGGCGGTCACGAAGATCTCGTCGCCGTCGGGCAGCAGGAGCGGATCGCGCAGCTCGTGGGCGAAGCGCTCGGCCACCGCGGCGGCGCCGGCCTCGTCGGCGGGTTCGGTCGACACCACCATGTACTCGTCGCCGCCGAAGCGACCGAGCGTCTCCTCGCCCATCACGGCCTGGCGGAACCGGTCGGCCACCTGCTGCAGGACCAGGTCGCCGATGGCGTGGCCCTCGGCATCGTTGACCACCTTGAAGCGGTCGAGGTCGATGAACAGCACGGCCAGGCCTCCGCCCGTCGAACGCCTGCCGCTCGAGCGCGTCCTCGATCCGTTGGTGCAGCAGCAGCCGGTTGGGCAGATCGGTGAGTGGGTCGTAGCACGCCTGGTATTCGAGAGCGGCCTCGAACCTATAGCGCTCCACCGCGATCGAGGCCAGGTTCATGGCCCGCTGCACCAACTCCAGATCGGGCTGGCTCAGCTCGCGGGCCACCCGGTGGAACAGGCTCAACGATCCGAGCAGCTCGCCCGAGCGGGGCGACCGCAACACCGAGTCACGAGCCTGCACGAAGTCCAGATCGGCGAAGACATGCGCGGTGGTGCCCATCCGGTCATCACCGGCCAGGTCGTACACGAACAGTTCGCCCACCCCGCTGCGCAGCGTCAGACCCGGGCCCTGATCGGGCGGCATGGCGTCGAAGTCGCGCCACCAGTTCGGGCATGGAGGTCAGCCCGGCCCGAACGCGGATCACGCCGTCGTCGTCGAGCAGGCCGATGGCGGCGCGGGCGTCGTCCAGGCGACGCTCGAGCATGCCCACGATCTTCTCCAGCGTGATCTCCAAGGGCGCGCCCTTGGCGATGGCTTCCAGCAGGTCGGCCTGCTCGGCCAGCAGGTCCTCGGCACGGCGCCGAGCGCTCACGTCGCGAAGGTTGACCACGTAGCCGTTGACCGCCGGGTCGGTCCGTCGATCGGCCACCCGCAGGCTGACCACCCGCCATGACCCGTCCTGGTGGGCCACCCGGAACTCGTGGCTGCGGCCACCCCGGCTCACCGGCCGGCGGTCGAACACGCCAGGAGTGCGGCCGGCATCGGTGGGATGCAGGAAGTCGACGAAGGGTCGGGAGACGAAGTCGTCGGGGTCGTAACCCAGCACCTCGCTGAGCGCCGGACTGGCGTAGCGGACCACCCCGGTCTCGTCGGCCACCATGACCAGGTCGGTGCTGCCCGCCACCAGCGCCTCGGCCCACACCTCGCTGTGTCGCAAGGCGGTGGCCGCATCCCGGCTGGCCTCGAGATCACGGAGCTGGGAAACGAACCAGCTGGTCCCCTCGGCAGTGCGCAGCACCCGGTGGATGGCCTCGACCCGGATGAGCTCGCCGGAGGCGGCGACCAGGGTCACCCCGGCGGTGACCACCTCGTCGGGGCCCAGACCGGCCTCGACCCGGCGCAACGTGTCGAGATCGGTGCCAGGGCCCACCAGCGGTGCCGGTGAGCGTCCCACCAGGTCGCTCTCGCGGTACCCGAGCAGGTGGCAGAAGGCCTGGTTCACGAAGCTGACGCGGATGATCGGATCCTGGCTGTCCTGCACGCACACCAGCAGCGGGTCGTCCAGACGGTCGACGATGGAGCCCAGCAGCTGGGCTCGATCCTCCGGCGGCAGATGCTCGAGCCCGGCAAGGGGCCCGGCACCCAGGTCTGGTGGGGACAGCTCGTTGATCGTGGGCTCCGAGGCGAACCGGTCCGGGCAGGGGGCGCCCGGACCGAGGTGGGCCGGACAGGTCATTCTGACGTAGAGCGGCCATGACCTCGGCGATACCTCGGAGAGTGGTGGCCGAGGGCGCTACCGTCGCCGCCGTGGAGCATCCCGATCTGCCTCCTGACCAGCCCGCGCTCTTCGACATGTCCCGCCGCGTGGCCGAGGCCGCGGAGCCGACGCTGCGCGTCAGCCAGCTCGCCGACGCGGTGAGCACGGCGCTGGCCGTGTGCTTTCCCGACGAGGTGTGGGTGCAGGGCGAGATCAGCTCGCTGCGGCGGGCCAGCTCCGGCCACGTCTACTTCGAGCTGGTGGAGCCGGGGCCGCCAGGCGCGCCGGCGTTGGCCAAGGTGGCGGTGACCCTGTTCGCCACCGACAAGGCGGTGGTGAACGCCATCCTGAAGCGGGTGGGCGGCGTGCGGATGACCGACGGACTCGAGATCCGTTTGCGTGGGCGCCTGGCCTTCTACGGTCCCCAAGGTCAGCTCCAGCTGAAGATGACCTCGATCGACCCCGCCTACACCCTCGGCCGCCTGGCCAGTGACCGCGAACAGGTGCTGGCCGTGCTGGCCCAGGAGGGTCTGCTGGCGCGCAACGCCGACCTGCTCCTGGCCCCGCGGCCGTGGCGCGTCGGGCTGGTGACCAGTGCGGGCAGCGCAGCCGAGGCCGACTTCGTCCACGAGCTCGACAGCAGCGGCCTGGGATTTCAGGTGCTGGTGGCCGACGCCCGGGTGCAGGGTGGCGACGCGCCGCGCTCGGTGACCGCGGCCCTGGCCCGCCTGGCTCGGGCTCGGGTCGACGTCGTGGCGGTGGTGCGCGGCGGCGGGGCCCGCACCGATCTGGCCGCCTTCGACGATCTGGATCTGGCTCGGGCCATCGCCACCTGCCCGGTGCCCGTGCTCACCGGCATCGGCCATGAGATCGACACCAGCGTGGCTGACCAGGTGGCCCACCTGGCCCACAAGACCCCGACCGCCTGCGCCGCCCACCTGGTGGCCCGGGCCCGTCAGTTCCACCTGCGGGTGGACGAGACCTTCGCTCGGGTCTCTCGGCAGGTGGCCGTCGTGTTCGATCAGGAACAGGCCCGGGTGCACCACCACGCCATGGCGGCCTCGCGTGCGGGCGCGCTGGCCGTGGCCGGCGCCCGCCACCGCCTCGACGAGCGCCGGCGGCGCCTGGGTCGCGCCGCACCGGCCGCGGCCGTGACCGCCGGCCTTCGCCTCGAGGCCATATCGGCGCGGACGGCGGCGGTGGATCCGGCCCGGACGCTGGCCCGGGGGTGGTCGATCACCCGGACCGTGGACGGGCGCCTGGTCCGACACCCCGACGAGGCGCCGGCCGGTGACATCCTGATCACCACGCTGGCCGGGGGCACCGCACACAGCCGGGTGGTCGAGCCGTGAGCGACGCCACCGACCCGAACGAGGTGAACCACGCCAACCGGCCGGGCGAGCTGGATGCCCTGGGTTACGCCGATGCGCTGGCCGAGCTGGAGTCGATCCTGGCCGAGCTGGAGCGGGGCGAGGCCGACATCGACCACCTGGCCGAGCGCGTGGCCCGAGCGGCCGAGTTGCTCGAGCTCTGCCGCGGTCGACTGGCGGGCGCGCAGGTGGAGGTCACCCGCATCCTGGCCGGCATCGACCACGACCCCGACGACACCGACCCAGCCACTCCCCCGACCTGACCAACACGGCGGAACACGCGTCCGGCCCCTACCATTCGGCGTCATGGAGCTGGCACCGCCAGGCGGCGGTACCCCGAGCCCGGCTGCCCGTGCCGCCGAGCTGGCCGCCTTGGCGGCCGGGGACTGCCACGGCCTGCTGGACGCCAAGGGTGGCGTGCTCTTCGCCAGTCCGAGCGTCGAGAAGGTGACCGGCTACACGCCCAGCGAGTACGCGCAGCTCGACCACACCGAGCTGATGCACGAAGCCGATCGACCCGCCGCCGCCCATCGCTGGGGTGAGCTCATGGCCCACCCGGGCACGACGCAGACGTGGCTGGTGCGCTCGCGCCACCGTGACCGCAAGTACCGCTGGCTCGAGGGCATCTTCATCAACCTGCTGGACGACCCCCAGTGGGGTGGTGTGGTGGTCGCCTTCACCGATGTGACCGAGGGCCGCGGCCTCGATCCGGTGGTCGACACCGAGGGCCGCCTCGAAGCGCTCCTACGTTCCAGCCCCGACGTCATCGGATCCCTCTCGCCTGACGGCACGATCACCTGGATCTCCAACGCGGTCGCACCAGATGCTGGGCTTCACGCCCGAGGAGATGGTCGGGCGCTCGGCCTTCGATTTCTCATCCCGAGGAGGATCGGCTCAGACCATCGAGCGCATGGCCGCGGCCATCGACGACGTCGACGAGGTCGAGCCCATCACGCTGCGCGTCGACCACGCCGACGGCTCGTCGAGCATGGTCGAGATCGCCGGCGCACCGGTGCACGACCCCGACGGCCGGGTGCGGGAGTTCACCATCAGCCTCCACGACGTCCAGTGGCGCCACGACGCCCTGGAGGCGCTGCGGGCCAGCGAGCAGCTTTTCCGCTCGCTCACCGAGTCGTCACCGACCGGCATCTACCAGCGCGACGACGCCGGCATGTGCACCTACGTCAATCGAGCGATGGTGCGAGATCGCCGGCCTGTCCGCCGCCGAGGCCCTGGGCATGGGCTGGCGCGACATCGTCCATCCCGACGATCTGTGGCTGTTCGAACCCGTCCTGCCCCTCAGCCAGGGCCGCACCAACCCGCAGGCCGCTCGAGTTCCGCGTGCGCCGCCCTGACGGCGACGTGCGCTGGGTCTCGCTGCACACCTCCATGCTCTACGACGACGAAGGCGTGCCCACCGGGGCCATCGGCGCCATCGAGGACATCACCGAGCGCAAGCAGTCCCAGCGCGAGATGCAGCGCCTGACCGACATCTTCGAGGCCACCGCCGACCTGGTCGCCATCGCCGACACCGGTCCGGTGACCTGCTGTACCTCAACGCCGCGGCCCGGCGCTTCCTCGGGGTCAGTGCCGAGACGCACGGGCCTCACCTGAGCGATGCCCTGTCCGAGCGGCCTCCTGCAGCGCGCTCGCGGCCGAGATCCTGCCGGTGGTGGACGCCGAGGGTTCGCTGGTCGGGCGAGGTCCCCCTCGACCGGCCCGAGGGTGGGGTGATGCCCGTGTGGGCGCAGCTGCTGCGCCACCGCGACCCCGAGGACGAGCACGTCTACTACTCGATCGTCATGCACGACCTGAGCGAGCGCAAGGCGTTCGAGCATCGGCTGGCCCACCAGGCCACCCACGATCCGCTCACCGGCCTGCCCAACCGTTCGCTGCTGATCGACCGGCTCGACCGGGCCCTGGCCCGGGCCCGTCGCCACCACCGGCGGGTGGCGGTGCTGTTCCTCGACCTCGACCACTTCAAGGTCGTCAACGACAGCCTGGGCCACAGCCTGGGCGATCGGCTGCTGGTCGCCATCAGCGAGCGCCTGGCCCTGGCCCTGCGCCCGGGCGACACCGTGGCCCGCTTCGGCGGCGACGAGTTCGTCGTGCTGTGCGAGGACGTGCTCGACCAGGCCGACGCCGTCGCGGTGGCCGAGCGGGTCGACCGCGCCATCAGCGGGCGCGTTCGTCGTCGACGACACCGAGGTGTTCGTGGGCGTGAGCATCGGCATCGCCTGCCCGGTCGACGTGGACGTCGACGCCGAGACCCTGATCCGGGACGCCGACGCCGCCATGTACCGGGCCAAGGACCGAGGCCGGGCCCGCTGGGAGCTGTTCGACCACGCCATGCGCGCCAGCGCGGTCGACCGCCTCGACATCGAGACCGCGCTGCGGCGGCCACTCGAGCGCCGCGAGCTGCGCATCTTCTACCAGCCCATCATCGAGCTGCGCACCGGCGCCATCGACGGCGTCGAGGCGCTGCTGCGGTGGGAGCACCCCGAGCGCGGCCTGCTCAACCCCGACGAGTTCATCACCGTGGCCGAGGAGACCGGGCTCATCGTCCCCATCGGCGCGTGGGTGCTCGACCAGGCCTGCCGGCAGGTCGCAGCGGTGGCAGGCCGAGGTGCCGGCGCTCGATCCGCTGCGGTTGTCGGTCAACCTCTCGGGCCGCCAGCTCGGCCACGCCAAGCTGGTGGAGGACGTGGCTCGTCGGTGCTGGCCGAGACCGGCATCGACCCGAGTCTGGTCGAGCTGGAGATCACCGAGAGCGTGCTCATGGACGACGTCGAGATGTCCCAGGAGACGCTGAGCCAGCTCCACGCGCTGGGCGTGAAGCTGGCCGTCGACGACTTCGGCACCGGCTACTCGTCGCTCAGCTACCTGCGCCGGTTCCCGGTCGACCTGTTGAAGGTGGACAAGTCGTTCGTGGAGGTGCTGACCGCCAACGCGGGGGTGCCCGAGCCGGACGGGACGACCGCCGACCCAGCCGGTGACACCTCGGGCCCCGGCGCGGGGGATCCAGATGATCGGGCCGGCGACATCGCCGTCGTGGCCGCCATCGTGACCCTGGCCCACAGCCTCGGGTTGGTGGCGGTGGCCGAGGGCGTGGAGACGGCCGCCCAGCTGGCCCTGCTGCGCCAGCTCGGCTGCGACCGGGGCCAGGGCTACTACATGGCCCGGCCCGGTACCGACCACGACACCGGTGAGCTCCTCCGAGCCGCCGCCCACTGGTAGCCGTTCCACCGCTCGAACGCGTGCCGCTCGACTGACGAGTTCGGCGTTGATTCGGGTCCCCGGAGGGCGCTGATCAACGCCGAACTTGGATTGGGGGTTGCCATCCGACGCGTTAACGATATATCGTGACTGCTCGTAGATAGAACGAGATAGTCCGGTAGGCAACAGCCACCGGGAGAGGAGCTCACGATGAGCAAGCATCACGACGGCGCACCTGGCGCCGATGAGGGTCGCCACCACCACGATGGCGGCCCCGACCACCGGGCCGACTGGCCCTTCGAAGAAGACCGCGGCTTCCGAGGCCCCCGCTCGGGCCGCCGCTGGCCACAGGGCGAAGGGCGCGATCGGCGCCCCGCCCGGGGCGAGCACGGCGGACGCGGAGGCCGGGGCGGCCCCGGCGGTCCGTGGGGTAGCCCCTGGGGCGGCCGAGGGTTCGGCGGTCCCCGCCGGCCCCGTGGCGATGTGCGACTGGCCATCCTGGCCCTCCTGGCCATCGAGCCGATGCACGGCTACCAGATGATCCAGGAGATCTCCGAGCGCAGCGGGGGACGCTGGCAACCGAGTCCCGGCTCGGTCTACCCCACCCTTCAGGCGCTGGAGGACGAGGGCCTGGTCACCGCCGACCAGTCCGAGGGCAAGCGGGTGTTCACGCTGACCGACCAGGGCCGCGAGCAGGTCGAGAGCCTGGGCGACCGGGCCAAGGCACCGTGGGACCTGGACGGCGGCGGTGCCGTCGGGGCCCGAGCCCTGGCCGACCAGATGCGTCAGCTGGCGGCCGCCTTCTCCCAGGTGCTCCAGGCCGGCTCGCCCGACCAGCACACCCGGGCGCTGGCCGTGCTCGACCAAGCCCGCCGGTCGCTCTACCAGATCCTGGCCGACGGCCCGGCCCCGGTCGACGCCGACACCGACCCGGCTGAGGCCGGGACGGCGGAGTCGGATCCGGCGTAGTACGCCACCCCCTCGCCACCCCGAAACTGGGCGTCGAAACGTGCGGTATCCGCACCCAAAGATGCCCGGTTTCGTGGTGGGGGTACGGTGACGGCCATGGCTGACATCCAGGGCTGGACCGCAGACGGATTCGAAGGGGTGCGCGACGCGTTCGCCGCCAACTTCACCGACCAGGCCGAGGTGGGCGCGGCGTTCGCCGCCTACCACCACGGCCAGAAGGTGGTCGATCTCTGGGGTGGCGTGGCCGACCCGGACACGGAGCGACCGTGGGACGAGGACTCGGTGGCCCTGGTCTTCTCCACCACCAAGGGCGCGACCGCCACCTGTGCCCACCTGCTGGCCCAGGCCGGCCGCCTCGATGTGGAGGCGCCGGTGGCCGACTACTGGCCCGAGTTCGCCGCCGCCGGCAAGGAATCGATGCCGGTGGCCTACCTGATGAGCCACCAGGCCGGCCTGGCCTGGACCGATGCCCCCATGACCCTCGAACAGGCCCTGGCCTGGGATCCGGTGGTCGAGGCGCTGGCTGCCGAGGCGCCCAAGTGGGAGCCGGGCACGGCCCACGGCTACCACGCCACCACCTACGGCTGGCTGGTGGGCGAGGTCGTGCACCGCATCGACGGGCGCAGTCTGGGCACGTTCTTCCACGACGAGGTGGCCACCCCATTGGGCCTGGACTTCTGGATCGGCCTGCCCGAGGAGATCGAGCCCCGGGTGGCGCCGCTGGTGACCATGGAGGTCCCCACCGACGGACCGGCGCGCGAGCTGATGGATCAGTTCATGGGGCCCGACACCATGCTGGGCAAGGCCCTGTCCGCGCCCGGCGGCGCCTTCGGCGTCGACATCGGCGCCGGATTCGGGCAGTTCAACTCGCGGGCCATCCACGCGGCCGAGATCCCGGCGGCCAACGGCATCACCGACGCCCGCTCCTTGGCCCGCATGTACGCGGCGGTGGTGAGCGAGGTCGACGGCGTGCACCTGATCACCCCCGACCAGGTCAAGACCGCCACCGCCCAGCGCACCTCCGGTCCCAACATCGTTCTGTTGAACATGGACATCCAGTTCGGGCTGGGCTACATGGTCCCGTCCACGGTCATGCCCTTCCAGCCCGGCAGCTTCGGCCACTTCGGGGCCGGCGGCTCGGTGGGCTGGGCCGATCCCGACGCCGAGCTGGCCATGGGCTACGTCATGAACCGCATGGACATGGGTCTGGCCGGCGACGTGCGCAGCGCCAACCTCATGGCCGCGGTGTACGCCTCGCTGTAGGGGCCATCCGCCGCGGACGCAGAGCTGCCCGCCGTTACCCTGGAGAGATGCCCAGTCCCACCCAGGAGGCCGCCAGACGGCGCACCTTCGCCATCATCTCGCACCCGGACGCGGGCAAGACCACCCTCACCGAGAAGTTCCTGCTCTACGGCGGCGCCCTGACCAACGAGGCCGGCGCGGTGAAGGCCCGCTCGGGCCGCCGGTCCGCCACGTCGGACTGGATGGCCCTGGAGCAGCAGCGCGGCATCTCCATCACCTCCACCGTGCTGCAGTTCCCGTACACGCCCACCGGCGCCGGGCCCGACGACGAGCTGATCGTCAACCTGCTCGACACCCCGGGCCACCGGGACTTCTCCGAGGACACCTACCGGGTGCTGGCCGCGGCCGATGCCGCGGTCATGGTGCTCGACGCGGCCAAGGGCATCGAACCCCAGACCCTGAAGCTGTTCGACGTGTGCCGCCAGCGCGGCCTGCCCCTGCTCAGCTTCATCAACAAGTGGGATCGCCCCGGGCTCGACCCGGTCGATCTGCTGGACGAGATCGAGCGCCAGATCGGACTGGTCCCCACGCCGGTGACCTGGCCGGTGGGCATCGCCGGTGACTTCCGGGGCGTGGTCGACCGGCGCGACGGCCTGTTCACCCGCTTCACCCGCGTGGCCCGCGGCGCCACCGAAGCGCCCGAGGAGGTGGTGACCCCCGATCGGGCGGCCACCGAAGAGGGCGCGGCCTGGGAGGCCGCGCTCGACGAGATCGCCCTGCTGGACGGGGCCGGGGCCGAGCTCGACCACAAGGCCTTCCTGGCCGGCGAGGCCACGCCGGTGTTCTTCGGGTCGGCCCTCACCAACTTCGGGGTGCGCAAGCTGCTCGACGCGGTGGCCGAGCTGGTCCCGTCGCCCACTCCCCGCACCGATACCGAGGGCGTTCCCCGCCCGCTCGACGCTCCCTTCTCGGGTTTCGTCTTCAAGGTGGCGGCCAACATGGATCCCTCCCACCGGGACCGCATCGCCTTCCTGCGCGTGTGCTCTGGCCGGTTCGAACGGGGCATGGTGGTGACCCACGGGGCCAGCGGCAAGCCCTTCGCCACCAAGTACGCCCACCAGGTCTTCGGCCAGGAGCGCGAGACGATCGACGAGGCCTTTCCCGGCGATGTGGTCGGCCTGGTCAACGCCACCGACGTCCGGGTGGGCGACAGCCTGTGGATCGACGAGCCGGTCACCTTCCCGGCCATCCCCAGCTTCGCCCCCGAGCACTTCAGCGTGGCCCGGGTGCGTGACACGGGCCGGTTCAAGCAGTTCCGCCGAGGCATCGCC
Source organism: uncultured Microthrixaceae bacterium (assembly GCA_963740985.1). Taxonomy (GTDB): domain Bacteria; phylum Actinomycetota; class Acidimicrobiia; order Acidimicrobiales; family Acidimicrobilacustridaceae; genus UBA4742. Next base: position 2,886,063 of record CAVUGJ010000002.1, on the reverse strand, counting down.
CAGCTCGACGAGGAGGGCGTGGTCCAGGTCCTGCGCGACCCCGACCAGGGCGACCAGGCCCCGGTGCTGGCCGCGGTGGGTCCCATGCAGTTCGAGGTGGCCGTGCATCGGCTGGAGAACGAGTTCGGCGCACCCGTCGAGCTGCTGCCCACCTCGTACCGGCTGGCCCGGCGCACCGACGAGGCCGGCGCCGAGGCGTTGAAGGGCATGCGGGGCGTGCGCGTCATGCGTCGGGCGGACGGCACCATCCTGGCCCTGTTCGAGAGCCAGTACTGGGTGGAGCGGCTCGAGCAGGAGCAGCCGGAGCTGCGGCTGGAGCGCCTGGTGGCCGAGGGCGCCGTCGGCTGAGCCGGCCCCGCGAGCGTCGATTCGCCGCGCCACTTGGCGCCGAATCGACATCGATTCAGCGCGAACAACACCCAGGTCGCTGCTTGGACATCGCGGCGAATCGACGTCGATTCGGTGCCTAGGGCCGTCCGGCTTGACACGACCACCGAGCTGCGTGTGGAATCAGCCGTCGTCAGAACCTGGATTTCGTTCAGCAAAACTTATGATCAGTGACCTAACAAAATCCGAGCAGGAGACCCTGAAGGCGATCTATCGCCACACCCAGGACCAGCCTGATGCCCACACCGGTGACCTGGCCGACACCCTCGGCGTCACCCCCGGCACGGTGACCGCGGCGGTCAAGCGCCTGGCCGACCGGGGCCTGGTGGACCATCGCCCCTACCACGGGGTTCGCTTCACACCGGTGGGTCGGCGCCTGGCCGTGGCCGCCATCCGCCGTCACCGCATCGTGGAGCGCTTCCTGGCCGACATGCTCGGCTACCCCTGGAACGAGGCGGACCGACTCGCCCCGACCTTCGAGCACGACCTGCCCGACGAGGTGACCGACCGCCTGTTCGTGGCCCTCAACCGTCCGGCCACCTGCCCCCACGGCTTTCCCATCCCTGAGCCCGAGCAGGACGAGATCCCGGCGCTGCCGCCGCTCTACAGCCTGGAGGCCGGCGACGTGGCCGAGGTGGCCGTGCCCGGCTCCACCGACCCCGAGGTGGTGCGGTTCCTCGACGGACTGGGGCTGCGACCCGGGGTCCGCATCGAGGTCCGCGAGAAGCATCCCTTCGACGGTCCCCTGGTGCTCCAGGTGGAAGGCCACGATCGCACGCTGGGCGAGCGGGTCGCCCGCCAGATCTTCGTCCGACGCATCACCCCGTCCGACCCGGACACGTTCGTAGAACCTGACGGCAACGAGGCCGTCGACCACCAGGAGGCACGCGCGCTATGACCAGCTTGTTGGCAGCCGAGGGGGGCTACCAAGCCTTCTCCCTGGGCAGTACCGAGTGGGCCTGGCTCGGCTTCTCGGCCGCGGTGGCCGTCATCGCCCTGATCCTGGGCTTCATCCTGATGCGAGGCGTCCTGGCCAAGGACCCCGGCACCGCGGAGATGCAAGAGATCGCCGGGGCCATCCAGGAAGGCGCCAGCGCCTACCTCAGGCGCCAGTTCCGCACCATCGCCATGATCGTGGTCCCGCTGGCCATCGTGGTGTTCATCACCTCCACCAAGATCCTCAACACCGGTGGCGCGGTGGCGTTGTCCTATGCCCAGTCGGGCATCTTCCGCACCATCGCCTTCGTGGTCGGCTGCGTCTTCTCCGGCACGATCGGCTTCTGCGGCATGTGGCTGGCCGTGCGAGGCAACGTGCGCACCGCCGCCGCGGCCAAGGAGAGCAACTTCGGCGCCGCCCTCCAGGTGGCCTTCCGCACCGGCGGGGTGGCCGGCCTGCTCACCGCCGGCCTGGGTCTGCTGGGCGCCACCGTCATCATCATGATCTTCCAGAACACGGCATCGTCGATCCTGGTCGGCTTCGGGTTCGGCGGCTCGCTGCTGGCCCTGTTCCTGCGGGTCGGCGGCGGCATCTTCACCAAGGCGGCCGACGTGGGCGCCGATCTGGTGGGCAAGGTCGAGGCCGGCATCCCCGAGGACGACCCCCGCAACCCGGCCACGATCGCCGACAACGTGGGCGACAACGTGGGCGACTGCGCCGGCATGGCCGCCGATCTGTTCGAGAGCTTCGCCGTCACCCTGGTGGCGTCCATCATCCTGGGCGTGTCCGCCTTCCGGGCCATCGGCCTGACCGGTGGCCACGAGGCGGCCAAGGGCCTGATCTTCCCGCTGGCCGTGGTCTCGGTCGGTCTGCTGGCCTCCATGGTCGGCATCTTCGTGGTGCGGGGTCGCCCCGGTGAGACCAACGCCCTCAAGGCCATCAACCGCGGCATCTACACCGCCCAGGTCATCGCCATCCTGGGCGCGGCGGTCATCGCCTTCGCCTACGTCGGCAACCCGGCGCACAGCCGCCTCAGCCAGCCCGGTGCCCGCCTGTTCGGCGCCATCGTGGCCGGCGTGGTGCTCGGCTTCGCGGCCAGCAAGATCACCCAGTACTACACGTCCACCGAGACCAGCCCCGTGCAGGACATCGCCAAGGCGGCTCGCACCGGCCCGGCCACCACCGTGCTCGAGGGCATCTCCTCGGGCCTGGAGTCCGCGGTATGGGGCCTGGTGGCCATCGCCGTGGCCATCGGCGTGGCCCTGCTGCTGGGCGGTGGGAACGTCGGCTTCTCCTTCTACCTGGTGGCCCTGACCGGCATCGGCATGCTGGCCACCACCGGCATCGTGGTGGCCGAGGACACCTTCGGCCCGGTGGCCGACAACGCGGCCGGCATCGCCGAGATGGCCGGCGAGTTCGAGGGCGAACCGGAGCGGATCATGGTCAGCCTCGACGCGGTGGGCAACACCACCAAGGCCGTCACCAAGGGCTTCGCCATCGGTTCGGCCGTGATCGCCGCGGTGGCCCTGTTCTCCTCCTACGTCGAGACCATCGCCCGGGGCACCCTGTCGGCCGCGGCAGTGGCCGTGGCCGAAGCCAGCGGCAAGCTGGCCAGCCTGGTCCAGATCAACGTGGCCGATCCCAAGACCTTCATCGGCCTGCTCATCGGTGGCTCGGTGGCCTTCCTGTTCAGCTCGCTGGCCATCCGCGCCGTCAGCCGTACCGCCGGCACCGTGGTCGAGGAGGTGCGCCGTCAGTTCCGCGAGAAGCCGGGCATCATGGCCCGCACCGAGCGCCCCGACTACGGCGCGGTCATCGACATCTGCACCAGCGCCTCCCTGCGCGAGCTGGCCACGCCGGCCCTGCTGGCCGTGCTCACGCCGGTGATCATCGGCTTCGGCATCGGCTACCTGGCGCTCGGGGCCTTCCTGGCCGCGGCCATCGTCACCGGCCAGCTCATGGCCAACTTCCTGTCCAACTCGGGCGGCGCCTGGGACAACGCCAAGAAGTACATCGAGGACGGCCACGAGGGCGGCAAGGGCTCCGAAGCCCACAAGGCCGCGGTCATCGGCGACACCGTGGGCGATCCGTTCAAGGACACGGCCGGACCGGCACTGAACCCGCTCATCAAGGTGATGAACCTGGTTTCGCTGCTCATGCTGCCGGCCATCCTCACGCTGCGCAGCAACAACGTGCGCTACGTCATCGCCGCCGTCGCCCTGCTGGTGGTGCTCGGCGCGCTCACCTTCTCGAAGCGCCAGGGCGGGGGCATCCAGGTCGACGAGCCTGCCGCCACCCCGGACACGACTCCCGTCAGCTCCTGAGCGCCCGGAACCACACCTCCGGTCCCAGTCCCACACCCTGCATCCGACGCTTCACTCTGGGCGGTTGCCGACCGCCCAGAGCGCGGCTAGGCCATATGGCCTAGGCTTGTGCCTGGAGACGCCGCCGGCCGGTCCGTACGGCGGGGATCAAGTGGGTATGGGGGAGCGCGCCGCGCTCATCGGAGGTGACCGAACGTGCGATTGGCCCGCAAGGAACGGCGTTACTGCACCCCCGCGTACGGCCCGGCCGTGGTCGACCGCAAAACCGCCGCCGACACGCTGGCCCAGGCTGAGCGCGCCCTACGTGGCGGCGACGCCCGCCTGGCCGAGGAGACCTACCAGCGGGTGCTGGGCAAGCTCGGCCCGTTCGCCGACCCGATGTGGAGCACCGACGAGGCCACCGACGCCCGCACCCGGGCGCAGTGCCATGCCCGGTTGGCTGCGCTGGCCTTCGACGAGCAGGACTACCAGCGTTCGTTGCGCCAGACCGCCCTGGCCGCGGCAGCCCGCCACTACGCCATCGAGGTCGACCAGTGCACCGGCGATGACATCCGGTTCCTGATCACGGCCATGGTCCACTCCGCCACCGTGCACGACCGCATGGGTGCCCACCACGAAGCCATGGAGGCGAGCGCGGTGGCCCTCGAGTTCGCCCGCTTCTCCCGCACCCAGACCCACGACGAGCCCACCCGGCGCTCGATCGCGGCGGCCCAACGCGCCGCCGCGTGCCTGTTCGAGGAGCTGCGGGGTCACACGGTCGGGCGGGATCCCGAGTCGATGGACGCCGCCACCGAACCGCGGGCCCGCGTGTCGGCCGGAGCCGATTGGCTCGACGCCATGCTCAGCCCCGATGACGACGTCATCGACCTGGCCGACGACGCGGCCCGACGGAACCTGCTGGCCAGCGCCTCGATCGACGTGCTGGGCATACCGGACGAGCCGGTGCGTCCCGGCCGGCTGCGGCCCGACCCGCAAGAGGTCGAGCTGAGCTTCGCCGACCTCATCCCCGACGTGATCGACCTCACCGACGAGCCGGATCAGATCGAGGACGTGCCCGAGGCGAGCGACCTGGCCGAGGCGAGCGACCTGGCCGAGGGGAACGACGCGGCCGAGGGGAACGACGAGGCCCTGCCGGCGGCCATCGAGGTCCCCGACGTGATCGACCTCACCGACCATCCCCAAACCGGACCTGCGCTCGGACCCGAGTCCGAGTCCGAGCCGGATCCGGACCACGAGGGTAAGAGCGCGTTCGTGTCCCTCGAGCCGTTCGCCCCCCTCGGGTCGTTCGAGCCCCTCGGGTCGTTCGAGCCGGTGTCACCCTCGCCGCAACCGGCGTGCACGCTCGATCTGCTGGACGAGGTGGAGCGCGCCGCCGCCCGTCATCCCGCCGCCACCACGTCGCCCACGCCCGCCGCGGTCCCGCCCGAGCAGGCGACCTCCGCCCCGGCGATCGAGGAGGGCGCCGACGAGCACGCCGAGGCCGAGATCGAGGAGCCGGTCGACGACCGGTTCGCCCGACCCGATCGACGGGCCGTTCGCCAAGCCGCTCTGGCGGCCCCCGCAATCGAGGCGACCCCCATAGTCGAGGCCGCCCCCGCAATCGAGGCGACCCCCGCAGTCGAGGCGACCCCCATAGTCGAGGCGACCCCCATAGTCGAGGCGACCCCCGCAATCGAGGCGACCCCCATAGTCGAGGCGGCCCCCGCAATCGAGGTGGCCGAGGTGGCCGCGGTGGCGCCCATGGCTGCGACGGCCTCGCCGCCGGACCAGATGGCGTCCGCCCCCATCCTGATCCCCGCCGATCGCCGGGCCGACCAACCCACCGAGGGCGAGTCGGCGGCGCAGCTGGTCGGCCGATCCCGGGGCCAGAGCCTGCTCGCCCGGGTACTGCTGGGTCACAGCGACAGCGAGGCGGCCATCAACGCCCACCGCGCCGTGCGCACCGCCACCCGAGCTCGTCAGTGGGCCAAGGAAGATCCTGATGCGCTCCCGGCGGTGGCGCTCAACCTGATCGAGGCCTTGGTGGTGCGCAGCGACGTGCTGGTCAGCACGGGACACGACGAGGTGGCGCGCACCGATCTGCGACGAGCCCGCGCCATCGCCGAGCAGCTCTGGCAGGCGTGCCCCACGCCGACCGATGCCGTGGCCGCGGTGCTGGTGGCGGTGCGGTCCGTCGGGCTCGAGACCATGCCCGGTCACGAGGCCACGGCCGAAGGCCAGCTGGCCGAAGCTCGCACCGTGCTGGTGGAGGCGCTCGACTTGGGCGTGGCCCTGCCTGACGTCCTGCTGCATGCGGCGGTGCTCCTGGGCGACGACAGCATCGGTGACGGAACACCCATCGACGACGCCGACGTCGTTCGCCTGGCCCAGCTGGGCGACCGCCTGCTCGATCATCTCCAGGCGCGTGACCAGGATCCGGCCGAGCTCGAAGGGCGGCCCCCACGGTGGTCGCCAGCTGAGGCTGGGCGGTCAGCGCCCAGCCGCGGCGATGGCCTCGAGCACCCGCTTCTCCGAGACCGGGGCCGGGGTTCCCAGCGTCTGGGCGAACAGGCTCACCCGCAGCTCCTCGATCATCCAGGCGATGTCGAGGACATCGGACCGACCCGACTCGACCGGGCCCAGCTGATCGACCAGCAGGTCGTAGCGACGCTGCACCCGATGGACGGTGGCCAGCCGCTGGTCGTCGCGTCCCGGGGCACGCCCGCGCCGGTCCAGGCGAAGGCTCATGGCCTGGAGGTAACGGGCCACATCGTCCAGGCGGTCGACACCGACGCCGACCACGAACCCGTCGTAGATCAAGGCGTCGCGCTGAGCAGCCACGTCGGCGATGGCGTCGGCGGCGCCGGGGTCCCGGCTGGCTGCCAGCCGGGATGCCACCTCGGCCGAGGCACGGAGCACGCCGACCACCGCGGCCACCGTGTCGGCCAGGCGAGCGTCGAGGCCGGTGGTGACGTGGCGCCGGAGATCGTCGAAAGCCGCGCGGGTCCACACCGGCGCACCGGCCCGGGCCATCGAGTCGTCCAGCGTGGCCACCAAGCAGTCGTCCACCAGCTCGGCCACGCTGGGATAGGGGCTGGTGCTCAGGATCAGCCGGTCCTCGTTGGTAAGGCCCCGCAACGCGGTCTGACCGGCTCGCCCCACCCCCCGCTGGAGCAGGCGACGGGTGCCGGCCCACATGGCCTGGTGCTGGGCGTCGGCGGTGTCCATCACCTGCACCGACACCGTGTCGCCGTCGTCGACCAGGGCCGGGAAGCCCTTGATGCGCTGTCCGGCCACCTCCCGCTCCACCCGGCGGGGCAGCTCGTCGCCGTCCCAGTCGGTCAGACCGGTTCGCTCGATGCCCGCGCCCGCGCCGGCGATGGCCTGGCGCACCTGGCCCGCCAGCCGGCGAGTCAGTTGGTCGAGATCCTCACCCTGGGCCAGAACCTGGTCGTCGTGGTCGATCACCAGGAACAGGATGCGTAGGTGCGGAGGTAGCCCATCGAGGTCCCAGTCCTGGCGTCGGATCCGCGCCCCGCCCCGGCGCCCCAGCTCTCGTTCCAGGGCGTCCAACAACGGCTCACTGGCGGGATCGGCGGTGCGCAGGAACGCGGCCACCGTCTCGGGCACGGGGACGAGACCCCGACGCAGCGCCTTGGGCAGCGAGCGGATGAGGGTGCTGACCAGCTCGACCCGCAGCCCCGGCACCTGCCAGTCGAATCCCACCGGTCGCACCTGGTTGAGCACCCCCACCGGGATGTGGACGGCCACACCGTCGTCGGTGGTGCCCGGCTCGAAGGCGTAGCTCAGCCCGAAGGTCAGCTCGCCCTGGTGCCACACGGCGGGGAAGTCGTCCTCGTCGAGCTCGCCGGCGTCCTCGTGCAACAGGTCGTCGGCCGTGAAGGTGAACAGGTCGGGCTGGGCCCCGCGAGCATCGCTGCCACCAGGCGTCGAAGTCGCGGCCGGAGACCACGTCCGCCGGCACCCGCTCGTCGTAGAGCCGTTCGAGGGTGTCCAGGTCGACCACCAGGTCACTGCGTCGGAACCGGTGCTCGAGCTCCTCGAGCTCGTCCAGGCGAGCCCGGTTCTCGGCGATGAACGACGTGCGGGCTGTTCCAGTCGCCTTCCACCAGCCCATGGCGGATGAACAGCTCGCGGGCGTGGTCGGGATCGACGCGGCGGTAGCCCACCACCCGATCGGCCACGATGGGCAGGCCGTAGAGGGTCACCTTCTCGTGCACCATGGCCGCGGCCTGCTTGGTCGACCAGTGCGGCTCGCCGTAGGACCGCTTCACCAAGTGGCCGGCCAAGCGCTCGGCCCACTCCGGCTGGATCCGGGCCACCGTGCGACCCCACAGTCGCGAGGTCTCCACCAGCTCGGCGGCCATCACCCACTCCGGGGGCTTGCGAGCCAGCGCCGAGCCGGGGAACACGGCGAAGTGCGCCCCACGGGCCCCGAGGAACTCTCGGCTCTCGGCGATCTTCTGTCCCGAGGTGCGACAGCAGGCCGGCCATCAGCGCCTGGTGGACCAGGTCGGGCTCGGCGGGCTGGCGGTTGGTGGACAGGCCCAGATCGCTGGCCACCTGCCGCAGCTGCGCATGGACGTCCTGCCACTCGCGGATGCGCAGGCCACGTTGAGGTGCTCGCGGCGACACAGCCGACGGAAGGCGCTCGACGACAGCTCGTGCTGACGTTCCCGGATGTAGGTCCACAGGTTCACGAAGGCCAGGAAGTCCGACGTCGGGTCGGCGAAGCGGGCGTGCAGCTGATCGGCGGCCGCGGCCTGGTCGGTCGGACGCTCGCGGGGGTCCTGGATGGACAGAGCTGCGGCGATGATCAGCACCTCGCGCAGGCAGGCGTTGGCGTCGGCCTCGAGCACCATGCGGGCGAAGCGCGGATCGATGGGCAGCCGGGCCAGTCGGCGGCCGACCGGGCTCAACCGTAGCCCCCGCCCCGACACCGGCGCGGCCGGCCGCGAGCCCCGACCATCTTCGGAGGCCAGGGCTCCGAGCTCGTGGAGCAGCCGCACGCCGTCGGCCACGGCGCGCCGGTCGGGCGGATCCACGAACGGGAAGGCGTCGATGTCGCCCAGATCGATGGCGGCCATGGCCAGGATGACCGAGGCCAGGTTGGTGCGGGCGATCTCGGGATCGGTGAAGTCGGGGCGACCCTCGAAGTCCTCCTCGGCATAGAGACGGATGCAGATCCCGTCGGCCACCCGTCCGCACCGCCCGGCCCGCTGGTCGGCCGAGGCCTTCGAGATGGGCTCGATGGGCAGGCGCTGCACCTTGAGCCGAGTGCTGTAGCGGGAGATGCGGGCGGTGCCGGGATCGATCACGCTACGGATGCCGGGCACGGTCAGCGACGTCTCGGCCACGTTGGTGGCCAGCACGATCCGTCGGCGCTGGTGGGGGGCGAAGACCCGGTGCTGGTCGGCCATCGAGAGCCGGGCATAGAGCGGCAGGATGTCGGTGTCGGCCAGCTCCAGGGCCCGCAGCGCGTCGGCGGTGTCGCGGATCTCGCGCTCGCCCGACAGGAAGACCAGGATGTCGCCGTCGCTGTCTCGGCGCAGTTCCCCCTCCGCCTCGACGATGGCCGCGATCGGGTCGGGGCCCGGCCGATATCGGATTTCCACGGGAAAGGTGCGCCCGGTCACCTCGATGATGGGCGCGCCGCCGAAGTGGGCGGCGAACCGCTCGGTCTCGATGGTGGCCGACGTGATGATGACCTTGAGATCGGGCCGGCGACCCAGCAGCTGGGCCAGGTAGCCCAGGATGAAGTCGATGTTCAGGCTGCGCTCGTGGGCCTCGTCCACGATGATGGTGTCGTAGGCCGACAGGCGGCGGTCGTGGCGCAGCTCGGCCAGCAGGATGCCGTCGGTCATGAGCTTGACGTTGGTGGCCGGTCCCACCTGGTCGGTGAATCGCACGGCGTAGCCGACGGCGCCGCCCACCTCGACGCCCAGCTCGGTGGCCAACCGGTCGGCCACGGTGCGTGCCGCCAGCCGCCGAGGCTGGGTGTGGCCGATCATCCCGTCCACTCCCCGTCCCAACTCCAGGCAGATCTTGGGGATCTGAGTGGTCTTGCCCGACCCCGTCTCACCGGCCACCACCACCACCTGGTGGTCGCGGATGGCCTCGGCGATCTCCTGGCGGCGCTGCGACACCGGGAGGTCGGGCGGATAGGAGATGGTGGGGACACCGGCCCGACGCAGCTCCACCCGCCGGGCTCGCTCGGCCTCGTCGAGCCGCCTGGACCGGCCTTCGCCACTCCGACCGGGGCGCGTCGATTCGGATCTCCTGCGCCGGGCCATGAGGTGGAGGATAGGGACCATGGTCTCCGACACCGAACCCGTTCCCCCTGACCCCGGCCATCCGGCTGACCCCACCCGCCCGCCGAGCTCGGAGGCGCCACCGGCCCTGGCCATCCCTCGACCCGACGAGCAGGCTCCGGCCGACGAGATGGCGATGGCCCGCAACTGGTTGCGGTACCTCCGCCGGTGCGCCGTCTTCAAGATGGCCGACCTCGACGACCACCAGCTGCGGTGGCGACCGGCCCCCACCGCCAACTCGCTGGGGGCCATCGTCGTGCACCTCGGCTACGCCGAACGGCTGTGGCTGCGGGCCATCTACGCGGGGGAGGTCATGGACATGGGCTGGCGGGCTCACATGTTCGAGCTGCCCCAGGGCTGGGGGCACGGCGAGATCGTCTCCTTCTACCAGGCGGAGGCCGCCGCCGCCGACGCGGTGCTGGACACCGCCGAGTCGTTCGATCTGGCGTCGCGGGGCGAGTTCCGACCCACCACCCTGCGTTGGGTGGTGGTGCACCTCATCGAGGAGACGGCTCGCCACCTGGGGCACATGGACATCACCCGCGAGCTGCTGGACGGCCGCACCGGCCGCTGAGATCGGGAGGCACCATGCGAGTCACCATCCTCGACGACTACGTCGACACCTTGCGCACCCTCGACTGCTTCGCCGAGCTGGCCGATCACGACGTGACGGTGTGGACCGACCACCAGTCCGACCCGGATGCCCTGGCCGAACGCCTGGCCGACACCGAGGCCCTGGTGCTCATCCGCGAGCGCACGGCCATCCGCGCCCCGTTGCTCGAGCGGCTTCCCCAACTTCGCCTTATCAGCCAGCGCAGCGCGTACCCCCACATCGACGTGGACGCCTGCACTCGGCTCGGGGTGGTGGTCAGCTCGGACCTTCACGCGGCCTCGCCGTCCTACGCCACGGCCGAGCTGACCTGGGCCCTGATCCTGGCCGCCGCGCGGGACCTGCCCCGCCAGGCCGCCTCCTTGCGCGCCGGTCGGTGGCAAACCCACGTCGGGCAGACCCTTCGCCATCGGACGCTCGGCATCTTCGGCTACGGACGGATCGGCCGGGTGGTGGCCGACTACGGGCGGGCGTTCGACATGCGCGTGCAGGTCTGGTCCCGACCCGAGTCGAGCGCCCAGGCGGCGGCCGACGGGTACGACGTGGTCGACGAGCAGCACGAGCTGTTCGCCTCCAGCGACGTGGTGTCGCTGCACCTCCGCCTGGTGGGAGCCACCGCCGGGATCGTCACCGCCGCCGACCTGGCGGTCATGTCCCCCTCGGCCCTGTTGGTCAACACCAGCCGGGCCGGGTTGATCGAGCCCGGCGCGTTGGTGGCCGCGTTGCGATCCGGACGCCCGGGGCGGGCCGCGGTCGACGTCTTCGAGGACGAGCCGGTGGTCGATCCGCACCACCCGCTGCTGGCCCTCGACCAGGTGGTGGCCACCCCGCACCTGGGCTACGTGACCCGCGACGAGTGGGAGCTGCAGTTCGCCACCGTGTTCGACCAGATCAACCGCTACGCGGCCCGGACACCCATCAACGTGGTCAACCCCGTCGTGCTCGACCACGCCCGCATGCCGCCCGCCAGCTGATCGAGGCGCCGGCCGGGCTCCCGGCCGAGCGCAGGCCGATCAGTCCGACGCGGCCGTCATCTGGGCCATCAGGCCCTGCATGTCGAAGTAGTCCCGCCAGAGCGTGATGCGACCGTCGGTCACCACCCAGACGCCGGCCACTGGGATCTCCATCCACGTCTCGCCGGTGCGGAAGCGGTCGGTGCGTTCGTTCATGACCACGTCGCCCGTCGAGACCTGCTGGTGGATCACCCACTCGATCTCGTCGCTACCGGCCACGAAGCTCTCGAGCATGGTGCGGGTGGCCTCCACCCCGGTTACCGCGGCCATGGGCACGTTGTCGTAGACGATGCCCTCGTCGGCCAGGCCCAGCGCGGCGTCGAGATCCTTGGCCTCGATGGCGTGGATGAAGGCGGTGACGGTCTCATCGGGGGTCATGGCGGTCCTCTCCGGTGGCGGGGCCTGCACCTTAGGCGGGGTGCCGGTAGGGTCGCTCGACGGCGGGAGCTGGCCGGACCGCTGATCGCAGGGGGACTCGAGATGTCGGACACGAGGGTGGAGCCCACCGGGCACGAGGGCCGCCGCCCCGGCTGGGCGACGCTGGGTCGCCACGGGCTGCGCCTCGGCGTTGCGGTGGCCATGGTGGTGGTCCTGGCCGGATGCCTGTTCAACCAGGTCGGGCCGCCGTCGGGCGCCGCGCCCCTGCGATACCGCGACACGGTGTTCCCCGCCGTCACCACCGCCACCAACCTGGTCTACGGCCGAGCCCCCGACCTGTCCAACACCCCGGTGGACCTCACGCTCGACCTGTACCAGCCCACCGGCGACACGGCGTCGATCCGCCCGGCCATCGTGTGGGTGCACGGCGGCGGGTACGTGGGCGGCGACAAGAGCACCGAGGGACCGATCGTGACCCCGATGGCGCAGCGCGGCTTCGTGGTGGTGTCCATCGACTACCGGCTGATGGCTCCCGACGGCTGCGGTGGCGAGCCGGTCAGCACCGAGTGCCTGCTGGCGGCTGGCGACGCCATCAACGACGCCCAGGCCGCGGTGCGCTGGCTGCGGGCCAACGCCGCCACCTACCGGATCGACCCGGGTCGGATCGCGGTGGCCGGGTTCTCCGCCGGCGGGGTCACCGCCACCGGCGTGGCCGTGTCGGCCGCCCAACCCGGCAGCAGCGGCAACCCCGGGTACTCCTCGGCTGTGCAGGCGTGGGTAGCAGTGGCCGGCGGCCTGCCCGGCGGCGAGCTGATCACGTCGTCCACACCCCCCGGCTACCTGTTCAGTGGGACCGAGGACACCACCGTCCCGCACCAGTGGTCGGTGGACACCGCCAACGCGCTGGACAAGGCCGGTGGCTTCGCCGTGCTCTACAACGAGCCCGGGGTGGGCCACGTGCTGCCCGACCTGAACCTGCTGGACTCCCAGATGGCCAACTTCTTCTACCTGGTCATGGGCCTGAAGAACGTCCCGGTCAGCTGACGCCGGACGATCCCCTGCCGGTCGGGCCGGGTCAGGTCTGCAGGTCGAGGAGGTTGTCGGCCAGCCAGGCCAGCTCGTCGTTGCCCTCGGCCAGCGGCGCCACCGGACGGACCACGAACTTGGACAGGCCGCCATCGACCAGGCGTCCGACCATCTCGCGCAGTGCCGCGGCCCCGACCGGGACCAGCGGAGCCAGCGGGGCCTGGCCCGGACGGCGCCGCAACCGCGGTGCCCGCTCCAGATCCTCGGGGTGGCGGGCGTAGGCCAGGCTCAGGCCGAAGTGCTCGGGATCGATCACGCGGCCGGCCTGGCTGGCCACCAGTTCGATCTGCGTCTTGCGGGCCACCGCCTCGTCCACCGGCATGAGCGCGCCCAGCCAGCCGTCGGCCAGATGCCCGGCCCGGTTGATGGCGTCGGGGCCGGATCCGCCCAGCCAGACCTCGAGCGGGTCCTGGAGCGGCCGGGTGGGCAGCGCCAAGGGCACCGCGTCGACCGGCTCGGCCGACGAGTCAGGCCCGGCGTCCGGATCAGCCGGCCAACCGTCGGGGCCGACAGCCACCGTCCGGCCCGCCCACCAGTCGCGCAGCAACGGGATGGTGGCGTCCAGCAGCCGGCCGCGATGGCGCGAGCCGATGCCCAGGGCGGCCCGTTCGCCGGGCAGGTCGAGACCGGGGACCAGCGTGAGCAGCAGGCGACCGCCGGTCAGGTGGTCGAGCTGGGCCACCTGGCGGGCGAACACGAACGGTGGGTATCCGAACGGGACGATGTTCACGCCCAACTTCAGGCGGGTGGTCACCGCCGCGGCCGAGGCCACGGCCAGGAAGGGATCGGTCGCCGGCAGCACGGGCAGATCCGACACCCACAAGGTGTCGAACCCCCGGGCTTCCATCTCGGTGACGGTGGCCGCCAGGGACTCGGGGTCGGGCGGCCCCGAGGCGACGGACACGGCGATGCGCACCTTCACGAGCTGTTCCTCTCACCGGTGACGGGGACCACGGCCGGGATGGCGGCGGCCTGGCGGAGCCGGGTGCAATCGCCGCGCACCCAGCAGCCATGGAGGTGGTCGTTGACCAGCCCCAGCGACTGCATGGCCGCATAGACGGTGGTGGGCCCGACGAACTTGAAGCCCAGTCCCAGCAGGGCCTTGGACAGCGCCACCGACTCGGGCACCTTGGCCGGGAGCTGGCTCAGATCCTCAGGGACCCCCCGGCCCCGACGGGGCGGCTCGAACGACCAGACCAGGGCGGCCAGCGAGCCGTGGGTGCGCTGGCCCTCGAGGGTGGCCCGGGCGTTGGCGATGGTGGCCTCGATCTTGCCCCGGTGGCGCACGATGCCGGCGTCGTCGAGCAGGCGGCGCACATCGGCGTCGTCGAAGGCCGAGACTCGCTCGGGGTCGAAGCCGGCGAAGGCCCGACGGAAGTTCTGGCGCTTGCGCAGGATGGTGAGCCACGAGAGCCCCGACTGGAACCCCTCCAGGCAGAGCTTCTCGTAGAGGGCGACGTCGTCGATCACCGGACGGCCCCACTCCTGGTCGTGGTAGGCGCGGTAGTCGGCGTCCCCCGCCCCCCATGAGCAGCGCCGGTGACCGTCATCGCCCCTGGTCGTGGTCATCGGTCCCATCCAACCGGCAAGGCGGTGCTCAACCGGGCCCGACCGACTCGAGGCCGACGCCCAGCGGTTCGAGGCCGACCGCTTCGGCCACCAGCTCGTAGGAGCGCAGCCGGTCGTCGAAGGCGTGAGCCATGGTGGTGATGACCAGCTCATCGGCACCGGTGCGCTCGACCAGCTCGGCCAGCCCGCGCCGCACCTGATCCGGGTCACCCACCACGTGGGAGTCCCGCCACGGTCCGATGATCTGCTTCTCGAGCGGTGTGTACACGTGCTCGGCCGCCTCTTCGGGCGTCGGATACACCCCGGGTCGACCCTGGCGAAGGCGAGCCATGGCCAGCGCGCCCGAGCCGGCCAGCCAGCGGGCCCGCTCCTCGGTCTCGGCGCACAACACGGCCACCCCCAACATGACGTAAGGCGCCTCGAGCTCGTCGGAGGGACGGAAGCGGGATCGGTAGGCGGCCACGGCCGGTTCGGTGGCCGCGGCCGCGAAGTGGTGCGCGAACGAGAACGGCAGACCCAGGAGGCCGGCCACCTGCGCGCTCGTAGTCGCTCGACCCCAGCAGCCAGATGGCCGGTCGGTAGCCCAGCCCGGGCACGGCGGTGATCTGGCGGTAGGGATGGCCCTCGGGGAACTGGCCGTCGAAGAAGCCCAGCAGCTCACCCAGGGCCTGGGGGAAGTCGTCGGCCGAGAGGCCGTCGGCGGACCGACGCAGGGCGGCCGCGGTCACCGGGTCGGTGCCCGGCGCCCGTCCGATGCCCAGGTCGACGCGCCCGGGGTGGAGCGCTTCGAGCATGCCGAACTGCTCGGCCACCACCAGGGGCGTGTGGTTGGGCAACATCACCCCACCCGACCCGATCCGGATGCGCTGGGTGGCGGCCCCCACGTGGGCCAACAGCACGGCCGGAGTTGAACTGGCGATGCCGGGCATGTTGTGGTGCTCGGCCACCCAGTAGCGCCGGTAGCCGAGGGCCTCGGTGGCCACGGCCAGGGAGGCCGCCCGCCCGAGGGCGTCGGCCGGGGTGGACCCGGACCCCACGGGGGCCAGGTCGAGGACGGACAGGGGAATGGAAAGGTTGGCGGCCGAATCAGCCGGCGCGGAGGTCACGGCCAGACCAACACCGCCCGGCCCGTGCTTCTTCCACCTCACCCCCCGCATCGCGGTTCCTGTCAGCTCAGCGACGCCATAGGCGTCGCTCCGCTGACAGGTTCCACGATCTCAGGCGTCAGGCGAGGAGGCCGGCGGCCAGGGAGGCGCCCAGCTCCCAGGCGGCGTCGCGATCGGTCGCGACCGGGTCGCCCAGGACCGACACCACCGGCTGGGCCAGGCGCCAGCGCAGGCCGGTGGTCACCATCTCCACGGCGCGCACCGCGCCCGTCGTGTCGTTGTTGCCGTGGACGTAGAGCCCGTAGGGACGCCCGACGGTGGCCTCCAGGCACGGGTAGTAGATCTGGTCGAAGAAGTGCTTGAGCGCGCCGGACATGTACCCCAGGTTGGCGGGGGTGCCCAGCAGGTAGGCATCGGCATCCAGCACATCGCTGGCCGTGGCCGCCAGGGCGGGCCGGATGACCACCTCGACACCCACGATCTGGGGATCCGACGCCCCGGACCGCACCGATTCGAGCAGGTCCTGCGTGCCCGGTGACGGGGTGTGGTGGACGATCAGCAGGGTCGGCACCTGCTCAGCGTGGCACGGTCAGGCGATCACCAGGTGGCCGTAGGTGATGCAGAGACCGGCCGCGTTGATGGCCACCAGCCCGATCACCACGGCCAGCGCCACCACCGCCCGCCAGCCGCCACGACGTCGAGTCGGCGCCCCGGGCATGTACCAGTCGGGCAGCAGGCCCGTCGAGGCCTCTCCCCACGGGACCGAGTCCGGGGGCAGGGGTGCGTCCGGATCGGCGGCCAGGGCCTGGAGGGTGAGCTCCTCGTCGCTGATGGGCTCGTCCATGATCACGGCGGTCATCGGCCACTCCTGGCGACGCGGGCCCGCCGGTCCACCCGGCGGTGGGCCCATGCTACGAGCGCCCCGGTCCGGATGCGGGGTCGGGGCTCCCATCGCTCCCCGACCCGGCCCACTTACCTGACGCTGACGTCAGCAAAGCCGGCCCGATGGTCCTAGAGTCGATTCGGTCGCCCGTCACCGCCGCGCACCAGGGGGTCCCCAGATGCCTCGGATCGAACCGATCCCGCTCGACCAGCTCAGCCCGGAGTCCTACGAGATCATCACCGAGGGGTTCGGCGATGGCCTGTACTCGACGCAGATCCCGTTGCAGATCTTCGCCTATCGCTCCGCCCAGCTGGCCGGGGTCCACCAAGCCCGCACCGGCGGGGGCCGGGGCACGCTGCTGGGCGGGCGGATCCTGGAGCTGATCCGCATCCGCAGTGCCCAGCTGGGTGAGTGCCAACCCTGCATGCAGTCGCGCAAGCACGACTCGATCACCGACGACGACGTGGCCTGCCTGCTGGCGCCGGTGCGCGGGGACCTGACCGAGCAGGAGGCCATGGCCGTAGAGTTCCTGGACCTGCTGTCGGCCGACCACCACGCCATGGACGCCGAGTTCTACGGTCGCCTGGGCGAGGTGTTCACCGCCGCTCAGATCGTCGAGCTCGGATTCGTGTGCGCCAACACCATGGGGCTGCACCGCTTCCTGCACACGCTCGACCTGTTCGGCACCGACCCGCCGGTCATCGCCTACGACCCCGCCCAGGTCGACACGGCCAAACCAGACCGGGTCGAGACGTCCTCCTGAGGTTCAGCCCCAGCTGTAGTCGTCGGGATCGGGCTGGCGCGTCCGCGACCAGAACTCGAGCAGGGTCGACGGCCAGTTCTGGGTGACCTTTCCGGCGGCGTTCTTGTACCAGCTGTTCACCTCGGACGCGCCCCAGGCCATCTTGGCGTTGCCGGCGTCCACCCACGCCCCGTAGCTCTCGTACACGTCGGGCTTGCAATCGAGCCACTGGTGGCCGGTCTCGAGCAGCAGGCGCAGGCACCCGAGCGTGTAGCGCACCTCGCACTCAGAGAAGAAGATGATGCTCCCGTTGGCCACCAGGTTGGTGTTGGGACCGTAGAGGCAGAACAGGTTGGGGAAGCCCGGCACGGTGATCCCCAGGTAGGCATGGGGATCGTCGGCCCAACGCTCGTGCAGGTCAGCCCCACCGCGGCCGGTCACACCCATGGGCATCAGGAACCGCGACGCCTCGAACCCGGTGGCGTAGACGATGACGTCGACGGGGTGGGTGCGGCCGTCGGCGGTGACCACCCCGTCGGGGGTGATGCGCTCGATCGGGTCGCTGATCAGCGTGACGTCGTCGCGCTTGAGGGTGTTGGGCCAGATCCCGTTGTCGAGCAGCATGCGCTTGGCCAGCGGCGGGTACTGCGGCACCACCTGGGCCAGCAGCTCGCGGTCGTCGCCGAAGGTGAACTCGAGGTACATGGTGAGCAGCTGGCGCAGCTCGTCGCTGCGAGCCCCGACGGCGCGGGGATCGCCTGACCACCCTGGCTCGACCTCGGCGGCTGGCAGGATCCCCTCCGACAGCCGCCAGAACAGCCAGAACCGGTACCACTGGCTGTAGTTGGGCACGTGGTCCATCAGCCAATGTGTGTCATCGGAGAGGTTGGCGTGGTAGTCGGGGGCGGGTACGAACCAGTTCGGGGTGCGCTGGAACACCAGCAGCTCCTCGGCCCGATCGGCCACCTCCGGGATGAGCTGGATGGCGCTGGCGCCCGTTCCGATCACGGCCACCCGCCGACCGTCGAGCTTGACCGAGTCGTCCCACCGGGCCGAGTGGAACGACGGCCCGGCGAAGGTGTCAAGGCCGTCGATGACGGGCAGCTTGGGCCGGTTGAGCTGACCGACGGCGCTGATGACGGCATCGGCCACCAGCATCTCGGCGCCGCCGTCGGGCGTGGCCAGCGCCACCTGCCAGCGACCCGATCCCTCGTCGAAGGTGCACGACGTCACCTCGGTGGAGAAGCGGATGTTGCCGTCGAGCGCCTGGTCCTGGGCGAAGGAACGGAAGTAGTCGAGCAGGGTCGACTGGGTGCTGAAGTGCTGCGGCCAGTCGCGACGCTGGGCGAACGAGTAGCTGTAGAGGTGGTTGGGGACGTCGACGCGACATCCCGGATAGACGTTCTCCAGCCAGGTCCCGCCCACGTCGTCGTTCTTCTCGATGATGACGTGGTCGATGCCGGCCTGGTCGAGCCGGTGGGCGGCCAGCAGCCCCGACATGCCGGCACCGATCACCACCACCCGAAGCGTTCGATCCGGATCGAGCTGGTCGGCCCGCCAGTCGGGAGCCCGCTCGTCGGCGCCCGAGGTGCCCAGCTCCTCGTGCAGGAGGGCCAGGTAGTCGTCGGACGGGTGCTCGCCGGTCAGGAAGTCCATCAGCGGACGCAGCTCGTCATCGGTGGGGACGCGACGGCCCGCCCCCCGATCGAGGGTGGCGCCGCCACGGGCGCCATCACGCAGGGCGAGGACGATCTCGAGGGCCACCTCCTGGCCGGCGGCACGCTGGTCGGCGGTCAGGCCGCCGTCCGGATTGCGCATCTCGGCCGGGTCGGGCCGCAGGTCGTCGCCCAGCAACGACAGGTCCCCCGTGGTCTGGGCCAGCGCCACCAGCAGCGGCACCACCGCGCTGCGACGCACGGCGCGCCGGATCGTCTCGTCATCGGCGTCAGCCGGTATGGCCACCGTCGCGGCTCCCCCTGGCTCCATGGTTCCGAGGCTACCGAGCGCAGTCGACTCCCGCAGGGGACGACCGCGTCCCGCGCCCGTCAGCTCTCGTTGAGGTAGCGGTCGCGTTCCCAGGAGGTGACGTGGGTGCGGAAGTGCTCGAGCTCGGCGCGCCGGCCGGTGACCAGGTTGCCGATCAGGCCGGGATCGAAGGCGTCGGTGAGGCCGTCGTCGGCCACCAGCGCGTCGAGGGCTTCGTCCAGGTTGCGCGGCAACGGTTCGAACCGCGAGGCCATGGCTGGGTCGAAGCTGCCGGCCGCCTCGTCCTGGGGATGGCCCAACTCGGCATCCTCGGCGATGCCGGCCGCCCCGGCGGTGAGCAGACCGGCCAACAGCAGGTACGGGTTGGCCATCGGATCGGCCCCCCGGTACTCGATGGAGGCGTCGGACCCGGTGGTGGTCGACACCCGGATCAGGGCGGCCCGGTTGGCCGTCGACCAGATGGCGGCACTGGGCGCCTCGGGCCCCGCGTGCAGCCGTCGGTAGGAGTTGACCGTGGGCGCGGCCAGGGCGCACAGCCCCGAGGCGTGGGCCAGCTGTCCGGCGGTGAACGAGCGCCCGTCGTCGGTCAGGGTGCCCCCCTCGTCGACCAGCACCTCGCCGGCGCGTTGGTGCAGGTGCAGCCCGGACCCGGGCTGGCCCGACAACGGCTGGGCCATGAAGGTGGCCACCAGCCCGGCCTCATCGGCCAGGCGCCGCAGCGCCTCCTTGGCCGTGACCAGGGCGTCGGCCAGGGCCACCGCGTCGAGCGGTCCCAGGTCGAGCTCGAACTGGCCGGGTCCGCCTTCGTGGTGGGCGCTCAGCACCGGCACCCCGCTGGCCCCCAGCTCGTCGGCCGCGGCCTTGACCACGGTCAGGCCGGAGCCGGCCTGGTCGTCGAAGTAGCCGGCCTGGTCGACGGGCTCGCCGTCGCGGTCGAGGAGGTAGAGCTCGAGCTCGGCGCTGACGGTGAAGGACGTGGCCAGCTCGTCCAGGCCGGCCAGAACCTGCACCAGGGCGGTCCGCGGATCGCCCGCCCAGGGCGAGCCTTCGGGCGTGAGCACGGTGCACACCACCCGCCCATCGCCGTTGCCGTGGTCGATCAGGGTGGACAGATCCGCCCGCAGACGCATGTCGGATTCGAGGTAGCGAGCCGGGCCCTCCAGCGAGGAACCGTCGAAGAGGATGCCCGTGGTGGTCGCCTCGTCCAGGCGCTGCGCCGGCAGCGTCAAGGCACAGTTGGTCCCGAACACGTCGACGAAGCTGAGCTTGACCCAGCGCAACGGCGGCGCCGAGGAGGGAACGGGATCGGACACCGGACGAAGTCATTACAGCACCACCGAGAGGAAGATGATGAGGGCGCACACGGCGATGAAGCCGACCGCGATCTCGAGGACGAGGAGCCAGAGGCGTTTGGTCGAGTCCACTGCCGCCATGCCCCCCATTGGCGGCTCGGGGCTCAGGTCGATCGAAGCCGGGTCGAGCGTGTCCAGACGATCGAGGTCGGCCAGCAGCTCCGCACCCGACTGGTAGCGGTTGGCCGGGAAGCGACGCATGGCCTTGCGCACCACGGCGTCGAGGGCCGGCGGGCAGTCCCGGTTGACGTCGGTGATCGGACGGGGGGTCTTGGTCATGTGGCCGGCCATGACCGCCATCCAGTTGTCGCCTTCGTACGGGGGGTGGCCGGTGAGGAACTCGTACATGATGATCCCCCAGGCGTAGACGTCGCTGCGGGTGTCGCCTCGCTCGCCCTGGATCTGCTCGGGGCTCATGTAGTTGGGGGTGCCGACCCCCTCGGTGAGGTGCTTCCAGGTCAGCCGCTTGGCCCCCTCGAGCAGGGCCGTGCCGAAGTCGGCCACCTTGAGCTGGTCGTCGGAGGTGACCAGGACGTTCTCCGGCTTGAGGTCGCGATGGGTGATGCCCTGGCTGTGGAGGTAGGTGATGACCGACGCCAGCTGGCGACCCCAGTCGACCGCCAGGGCCACCGGAACCGGGCCGTTGATCTGCGACACACGCGTGCGGAGGTTCTCGCCGTCCACGAACTCGAGCACCAGATAGGGCTCGGTGCGGTGCTCGGCCAGGTCGAAGCTGCGCTGGACGTTGGGATGGTCGAGGGCGCGGGCGATCTCGCTCTCGCGCTTGAACCGCCCGAAGATGGCGGGGTCGGCGAACAGCATCGGGTTGGGCGACTTGAGCACCACGGTGCGGCCCGAGTCGGTGTCGAGGGCCTTGTAGGTCTCGGCGTACGCCCCTTCGCCCAACTCCTCGATGATCTCGAACCGGTCGACTCGCGCCCCGGGCTGATGTCTCATGGGCGGGACCGACGCAGACGGAAGCGGCGACCACCGGCCGGAGGGATGGGCTGGTCGCTGGTGAGGTGGACGAGGACGGCGGAGACGTTATCAGTGGACCCCCGCTCGATAGCCAACCGGACCAGGCGGTCGGCCGCCTCCAGCGAGGTGGGGATGGCGCCGGCCGCGGAGCTGCACGCCCACCTCGGCGATCTCCGGTCGCGACACCACATCCCACAGGCCGTCGCTGCACAGCACCAGGGTGTCGTGGCGCTGGATCACCTGGCGCACCAGGTCCACCTGCACGAACGGATCGCCGCCCAGGCTGCGGGTCAGCTGGGAGCGGGCGGGGTGGTTGGCCGCCTGTTCCGGGCTGATCATGCGCATCCGCAACATCTCTCCCACCCGGGAGTGGTCGTTGGTGAGCTGGGCGCAGGTCTCCCCCCGAGCCAGGTAGGCCCGGCTGTCGCCCACATGCGCCACCACCGCCTCGTTGCCGCCCAGGGCCAGGCCCAGCAGGGTGGTGCCCATCCCCCGGCGCCCGGGCTCCATGGCGGCGTGGTGCACGGCCAGGTTGGCGGCCCGGGCCGCGCCCTTCAGCAGCTGCTGGGGCGAGCCGGCCGAACCGGTGGCGTAGGCCTCGACCAGGGATTCCACCGCGGTGCGGCTGGCCACCTCCCCGGCGGCATGGCCACCCATGCCGTCGGCCAGGGCCAGCAGCGGCCCGCGGTCCCACGAATCGTCGGGGGTGGTCATGACCCGGGCGGCCACGAAGTCCTCGTTGTGGTCCCGGAAGGGGCCCGGATCCGACACGATCCCCCACGAGAACTTGCCCATGACCGCGCCGGCGCGGATGGTGCCGTTGCCGGGTTCGACCGGTGCCGGTTCGACCATGTCCCTGCGCTACCGTTCGCCCATGGCCAACGACCGCAAGCGCAAGGGCGGTCGAGTCACGCCCAAGGCGGGCAGCCCGGCCGCGCCGCCGGCCGCGGACAAGCCGGTGGGACAGGTGGGCAAGCGCCCTTCGAACCCGACGTTCCTGGCCGTCGTGGGCCTGGCCTGGATCATCTGTGGGATCGCTGCCTTCTTCGTCTTCAAGGAGAGCTGGCGCATCGTGGTGGGCGTGGTGTTCATCGGCGTCGGCCTCTACTGGCTGCGGGGCGCTTTCGCCACCATCGCCCGTCACGAGGAACGCCTCGACGACTGACCCGGACGCGCCGCCCGAAGCGTACTGACCCGGACGCGCCTCGGTCGGGCCGGCGAACCGACCCGACCGAGTGCATCCGGGGACGTTGGGGGGCTGAAGATTCCGAGACGCCGGCCTCAGACCGCGGCCGGCGCCGCGTCGGGTGCATCGCGCTTGGGGACGTTGGCATCGATCAGCTTCGACCCCCGCATCTTGGGGTTGAGCATGACCCAGACGATGCCCACGATGATCCAGAGCACGTCCGCGCCCAGCGCCTTGAGGTAGTCGTGCTTGACCGCCGCCGAGCCGACCATCCCGAGGTAGATGACGGCGAAGAGCATGGCCAGGTTCATCAGGCCGCCGACGATGGGGACCACGTAGTGCTTGCCCACGTGCTTGTCGTGGCGGCTGGCGAAGGCCACCACCGCGATCATGCACGTGAACCCGTACACCAGGAAGGTGCCCACGTTCGAGGCGATGGTGATCTGGGTCAGGTTGTCCACCGTGTGCACGCCGTAGATGCCGATCACCGCCGAGATGCCGGTGAGGATCCAGATGCCGGAGTGCGGCGTGGCGTGCTTGCCGTGCAACAGGCTCAGGATGCTGGGCATCTCGCCGTCGCGGGCCATGGCGAAGGTGACCCGCACGCCGGTGTTGAGGCAGGCCAGGGTGGTGCCGATCAGGGCGATGAGCACGGTGGCCGCGATGATCAGCGAGATGGTCTTGCCGCTGCCCGACCACAGGGTGTTGCTGACCCGGCTGGCCATGGTGCCGATGGGCGCCCCATCGACTGCGGATGCCGCATACCCACGCAGCGGTGCTCCCCCGGCCGGGTTGGCGTACACCGCGGTGGTCTTGCCCACCACGAAGTTCGCCCCGAAGTACTCGAACAGGTAGCACACACCGCCCTGGATGATCAGGCTCAGCAGGATCCCTCGTCTGATGTCCTTCTGCGGGTTGATGGCCTCCGCGCCCAGGGCGGTCACCGATTCGAAGCCGACCAGCAGCAGGATGGCGATGGTCGACTGGTAGAGCACGTTCATGAAGTTCTTCGGGATGATCACCGCCGCCGCGTTCGTGGCCTCGTAGCCGGCGTGGGGGTGGCCCACCCGGAAGACGATGAACAGGATGGTGAGCAACACCAGCGTGGTGATCTGGATGACGTTGATGACGATGGCGGTCATCGTCGATCCGCTGATGCCCCGATAGGCGATGTAACCGGCCACCAGAGCGAAGACGACGCACACCGCGGCCAATTCGGCGTAGTTCAGCACCTTGCCATTGGTGAGGCTGGTGTAGATGTACCCGAACAAGGTGCCGGTGAAGGCCACCATGATGCCCGGATAGATCCAATAGTAGAGGTGGCTGATCCAGCCCACTGACAGCTTGGCCACCCGGGCCCATTTGCGATGGTGGGCTCCGTCCTTGTCCATCAGTGCGGCTTCGGCGAAGTAGTAGCTCGAGCCGGTGCCGGCATCGGGATAGATCCGGGCCAGCTCGCTGTAACTGTAGGCGGTGAGCAGCGCCAGGACCAAGGCGAACAGCAGGCCGGGCCACATGGCGCTCGCCGTCGACACCGAGCTGTGGGGTTGGGTCAGGGCGGCCTGGACCTGGAAGGTGGTCCAGAGGAACGCGCCCGGCGCGATCAGCGCCATGGCGTTCACGGTGATGCCGGTGAGGGTGAGGCTCTTCTTCATCTCCACCGGTTGGGCGGTTGCTGCCATCAGTCACCTCTCGGTGCGCCGCCGGGCGCGAGCCGCGACGGGGTCAGGTTCGGGACACAAGGGGTGGAACAGGTCGCCGTTGACCCGCCCCGAACGTAAGAGATGACCATTTCCTGACGAGCACACCTTCGTGACGACCGTGTTAACAGACCCGTCAGCTTGACGAAACGCTAACGAATTATTAGCGCCAGATAGCCGTCACTTACCTGCCCCGTAGGCGTAACGCCCGGAACACGGCGGCGAAATCAGCCTCTCGTACGTTCACTCACGCGTCAGACGTTTCCATCGGGAGCGGAGAGCCCGGCCCAGCGCCGAGCCGGGGTCTCCGATGCCGGGGCGACGTCACGTGCCGCCCGAGGAGCCGGGTCCGCAACGACGAACCCGACAAGGAGGAGTGATGGTCCATCTGGTCACAGCGGTGATCAAACCGTTCAAGTTGGAGGAGGTGAAGGACGCCCTCAAGGGCATCGGGGTCCAAGGGATCACCGTGGCCGAGGTCCGGGGGTACGGCCGCCAAGGCGGTCACACCGAGAGCTACCGCGGCTCGGAGTACACCGTCGACTTCCTTCCGAAGGTGCACGTCGAGGTGCTGTGCGACACCTCCGACGTGGACAAGGTGGTCGATGCGATCACCGAAGCAGCCCGTACTGGAAAGATCGGCGACGGAAAGATCTGGGTCACCGCCGTCGATCGTGTCATTCGCGTCCGCACCGGTGAGCGCGACCTGGAGGCCTTGTAGATGCTGACCTTCGCCACAAGCGACCGCCCCCGGACAAGGGTGATGAAACCACCCATGAAGGAGCGGTTCAAAACCAATATCAAGGACAAGGAGTGTCGGCGCTATTTCTGGGTCGTGCTGTCCGGAAAGATGATCGGTCTGGCCACGGTCGGCGCCCTCATCTTTGCCTTCCTGCACTTCTTCGGAGCCCACGCCGGCGCCACCACCCCGACCGATCCGACGGTGATGACCGGCACGGATCACTTGTCGGTCAACACGCAGATCCAGGTCAACGCCATCAACACGACCTGGACGTTGGTCACGGCCTTCCTGGTGTTCTTCATGCAGGCCGGGTTCATGTTCCTGGAGGCCGGGTTCGCCCGCTCCCGTGAGACGGTCAACGTGCTCCTCGAGTGCGTGGTCGACACCTGCCTCTGCATGTTGCTGTTCTGGGCCTTCGGGTTCGCCTTCATGTTCGGACCGGGCAACGGCATCATCGGCCACACCTGGTTCTTCCTGAACAACCCGCCGACCACCTACCCGGGCACGGGTGTGGCCTTCTACGCCTTCGTGCTGTTCCAGTACGCCTTCGCCGACACCTGCTCCACGGTCACCTCCGGTGCCATGGTCGGGCGCACCGGCTTCGTGGGCGACATCATCTACAGCATCGGCGTGTCGGGCTTCATCTACCCGATCCTGGGCCACTGGGTCTGGGGTCCGGGCGGCTGGCTCGGAACCTGGGCGCACCCTGTGCCGTTCCACGACTTCGCGGGATCGACGGTGGTGCATTCCGTAGGTGGCTTCGTCTCGTTGGCCGGTGCCATGGTCTTGGGACCACGGATCGGACGAAAATTCAAGCGAGACGGCGGTGGCCCCCTCCCACCCCACGACCTGACCATCGCAGCGGTGGGCGCGGTGATCCTGTGGTTCGGCTGGTACGGGTTCAACCCCGGTTCGACCTTGAGCGCCATCGACTATGGCGGCATGGCTCGAGTCGCCCTGAACACCACGTTGGCGGCCTCCGCCGGCGGTCTGGCTGCCATGTTCTTCATCTTCCCGAGGTTCAAGAAGTGGGATCTGGGCATCAGTTGCAACGGGGCGTTAGCCGGGTTGGTGGCCATCACCTGTCCCTGCTTCTGGGTCAATCCGTTCGGTGCCGTCATGATCGGGCTGGTAGCCGGCGTCGTGGTGGTGCTGGGTGTCGACCTGCTGGAGCACCTGCGGATCGACGATCCCATCGGGGCCTGGCCCGTCCACGGCTTGTGCGGCATCTGGGGCACCATCAGCCTCGGCCTGTTCGCCACCGGTCAGTACGCCGCTTCCGGTCCCTACGGGCCGACCGCTGACGGCTTCAAGGGGCTGTTCTACGGAGGCGGGGGCAAGCAGCTGATGGTGCAGGTCTTCGGCAGCTTCTGCATGTGCGCGGCGACCTTCGCCGTGTCGTTCATCATGTTCAAGCTGATCGACATGACTGGCCTGCTGCGACTGCACCGTGAGGGCGAGCTCGAAGGCATGGACCTCTACGAGCACGGCACCACCGCCTACCACGTCGAGTTCGGCTACGGCTCCACCAGCATGTCGCCCCCGAGCGACGACGGAGTCACGGTCGGATCTCACAGTCCGGCATCTCAAAAGGAATGACCGGGCCGTAGTCCGAGCATTCCGTTAGGCAAGTTCCCCCAAAGACGATGGGCCGGGAGGCGCGATCCCGGCCCATCGTCGCGTCCGGGATCGGGCGCGCCGCGCCCGCCGGCGCCAGCAGGTCCCCCTCCCGCCGCGGCGAGTCAGGGCAACCGGTGCACCACCAGGGGCCAGACGGCGCCGGCGCCGGCATCGGCCAGCAGGGCGCCGGCCACGGTCAGGGTCCACCCGGTGCGGGTGGTGTCATCCACCAACAGCAGCGGACCGGTGGGGACGGCCACGTCGGGGCGGAGCCGCAACGACTCGAGCAGGCCCCGCGCCCGGGCGCCGGAGGCGGCATCGGTGGGAGCAGGCGGACCCTGCCACTCGAACGGCTCGATCAGCGCCAGCTTGCCCACCGCCGCGATCCGCTCGGCCAGCGACGCCACCCGACGGGGATGCGAGCGCGACGCCATGGCCACCACGGCCACCGGCCGCTCGGGCCAAACCACCTTGAAGCGCCGGAGCACCTCGACCAGGCCCGCCACCAGCTCGTCGGTCACCGGCTCATCCCCGCGGTGGAAGACGGCCAGCTCGTCGGCCCACCCGGGGTCGTCGGCGAAGGCCAGGGCCCGGCCCGGCGAGCCGGGAGGCCGGATGCGACCGGTGCGTCCCGGCAAGCCTGACGGCCACAGCTTGCGGGGCTCGAGGATCACGTCCTGGCCCCGGACGTAGGCCCGGGCCGCGGCCACGCGCTCGATGGACGGGAGGCGACCGGGGGCCGGGAGCACGCCGGTGCACACCGAGCACCGGCCGCAGGGTCCGCGATCGTCGTCGTCGAGCGCCTGTTGCAGGTACTCCATGAGGCAGCCCTGGCCGGCGGCGTAGGCCCGCATGAGATCGGCTTCGGCGGCCCGCGCCTCGACCAGCGCGTCGTACTTGGCCGCGTCGAAGGACCAGCCGGTGCCGGTCGCCGTCCACCCTCCGTCGCCGCGCGCCGTGGCCCCGTCCACCGCCATGATCTTGAGCAGCGACTCCAACCGGCCGCGCCGGACACCGGTGGCCGTCTCCAGGGCGGCGACGGTGGCCGGTCCCTGGTCCAGCACGGCCAGCACCTTGGCCGCCTGGTCAGGATCGGGCACGGTGGCCGTGGCGAAGTACCGCCACAGGGCGGCATCGGACTCGGCGGGCAACAGCACGGCCGCGGCCTCGTCCAGGGCTCGACCGGCCCGCCCCACCTGCTGGTAGTAGGCCACCGGCGAGGACGGCGAGCCCACGTGGATGCAGAACCCGAGGTCGGGCTTGTCGTAGCCCATCCCCAGCGCGGAGGTGGCCACCACCGCCTTGAGCTGGTTGGCCCGCAGCTGGTCCTCGATGGCCTGTCGCTCGCCCGCCTCCAGCGCACCCGAGTAGGCGGCCACCAGATGGCCCTGCTGGCGCAGGAACCCGGCCAGGCGTTCGGTCTCGGCCACCGTCAGGGCGTACACGATGCCCGATCCGTCCAGCTGGTGAAGGGCCTCGTCCACCCAGGCGTAGCGCTCGAGTGGACCCAGGCCCGGGACCACGGCCAGATGCAGCGAGGCCCGGGCCAACGAGCCCCGCAGGGTGAGCGTGTCGGGACCGAGCTGGGCCGCCACATCGGCGGTGACGCGTTGGTTGGCCGTGGCCGTGGTGGCCAGCACGGGCGTGGCCGCGTCGGCCCCCAGCAGTACGTGTGACAGTCGTTGGTAGTCCGGGCGGAAGTCGAAGCCCCAGTCGCTGACGCAATGGGCCTCGTCGATCACGATCAGCCCGATGGTGTCGAGCATGGACCGCAGCTGGCCGGCGAATCGGGGGTTGGCCAGCCGCTCCGGGCTCACCAACAACACGTCCAGGCGACCCGTGCCCACCTGCTCGGTCACCTCGTCCCACTCGTCGGGGTTGGTGGAGTTGATGGTGGCGGCGGTCAGGCCGGCCTGGCGCGCCGCGCTCACCTGGTCCCGCATGAGCGCCAGCAACGGCGACACCACCAGCGTGGGCCCGGCTCCGGCCGCCCGCAGGGCCGAGGTGGCGGCCCAGTACACCGCCGACTTGCCCCAGCCGGTGGCCTGCACCACCAGCACCCGACGCCGGTCCACCACCAGCGCCCGGACGGCACGGCGTTGATCGGGTCGAGCCGACGCTTGCGGCCCGGCCATGGCGGCCAGGATCCGATCGAGGTGAGCGTCGGCCGCGGCCTGGTCGACCTGCGGTCCAGCCATCGGCCTGTCCGGGCTCGCCTCAGCCATCGGTGGGCCGGCGAGCCACGATGGCGATGGTCAGGTCGTCGTCGAGCCGATGACCGCGGAAGGCCCCGAGGTCGGCGGCGATGGCCTCCATGGCCGCGTCGGCATCGGGATGGTCGACCAGGATCTGCTCCAATCGGTCCCGGCCGAACTCGTGCCCATCGGGATCGCGGGCTTCGGTCAGGCCATCGGTGTGGACCACGACCATGGCGTCGGGGGCCAGGTCGAGGGTGACCGACGTCCAGCTGGCCGCGAACGGACCGATGAGGGGGCCGGTGGGGCCGATCCGGACGAGCTCGGGACCGCCGGTCACCAGCACGGCCGGATGGGCGGCGTTGGCCACCCGAAGCT
Source organism: uncultured Microthrixaceae bacterium (assembly GCA_963740985.1). Classification (GTDB taxonomy): domain Bacteria; phylum Actinomycetota; class Acidimicrobiia; order Acidimicrobiales; family Acidimicrobilacustridaceae; genus UBA4742. Next base: position 2,856,580 of record CAVUGJ010000002.1, on the reverse strand, counting down.
GGCCGGCTTTCGGGTCGATGGTGACCACCGCGGCGGTGGCGAAGAGGTCGCCGGTGTCGCCCAGACGCTGCGCCATCCAGCCCAGGGCGGCGGCTGGATCATTGGGCTCCACCGCCCAGGCCGCGCCCATGAGGTGCTTGATCCGCGCCGCCAGCACGCCCGGCCGGGCGCCATGGCCGGCCACGTCGACCACCACCACGCCCAGGCGGCCGTCGTCGAAGGTGCGCAGGTCGTAGAAGTCGCCGGCCAGGAAGCCCTCGGCCGGCTCCACCCGGGCCACCACGTGCAGTCCCGGAGGGATGGTCACCTCGTCGGCGGTGAGGTCGTCGCGCAGCTGCAGCACCATCGGCCCCTGCTGCTCGAGCGCTTCGCGCGAATGGATGGCGTCGCTCAACTGGTCGAGGATCTCGACGCGCATGGCATCGACCGAACCAGCCAGTTCGGCCAGCTCGGTGGAGTCCAGCTCAGGCATGGGATGGAAGAGCTGACCGTCGCGCACCGTGCCCACCGCGTCCACCAGCTGGTCGAGTGGGGTGACGATCCAGCGCCGCACCAGCACCAGCCCGGTCACGGTCATGGCCACCAGGCCGACCAGGCTGACGGCCAGCACGATGGCCAGCAGCTCGAGGGCGCGACGCAGCTGGGACCGGAATGAGTTGGCCACCAGGTTCACCTGGGCGTCGACGGCTTTGAGGCGTTCGCGGCTGACCGAGAACAGCGCCCGCCCGGCGCCGCCCGAGACCAGGGTCACCGCTTCTTTGTGGTGGTCGCTCTGCTGGGCGCCGATCTCCTTTTCCGCCTGGGCCTGCCAGGCCCGGTCGGCCGCGGCCAGCGCCGCCAGCCGCGACGACATGCCCGGCAGATCCAGGCGGCCCAGCGCGGCCAGCTGGGCGGTCACCTGGGCCTTGCCGTTCTCGTACGGACGCAGGAAGGAGAGATCGTTGGTGATGATGTAGCCGCGTTCGCCGGTCTCCTGGTCGACCAGGGCCTGGTCCAGCACCTGGTCGGCCATCCGGGCCGGGGCGATGGTGTGCTGCAATCGGTCGAGCTGGTCGTTGGCCGCGACCAGCGTCGGCACCGCCACGGCCACCATCAGGGCGAAGCCGACGAAGTACGCCACGAACAGCCACGACAGCCGGGTCCCGAGTGGGCGGGTGCGTCGTCGGGATCGAGCCGGGCCGGCCGTCGTGTCGGTCGACGTCTCGAGGGCCATGGCGGGCCCAGTTTGGGCGTTGGGACCGGCGGCCGCAACCAGATCACCGGGGCAGAGTCGGTCGGTCGGGCATCCGGTGGCTCGGTGGCGGGACCTACACTCGGCCGGTGACGACACCCAAGATCGAAGGGTACGACGTCCTGGTGCCCAAGCTGTCGGCGGTCGACGCCCAGGGGGAGCTCCGCCAGACGCCGATCGAGGGCCTGCGCTTCCGACCCACCCGACCGGTCCCCCACGAGGACGGCACCGTGGCCGAGGTGGCCCGAGCCGCCTGGTCCGAGATCGACCTGCCGGTGCTGCAGGTGCACATCACCACCACGCTGCCGGGTCGCACCCGGGCCTGGGGCCTGCACCAGGCGTCGACCGACCGGTTGTTCGTGGTCTGTGGACTGGTGTCGATCGTGGTGTACGACGGACGGCAGGACTCGCCCACCTGCGGATCGGTGAACGAGTTCCGGGTCAGCGAGCGCAACCCCGGGCTCCTGGTCATCCCGCCCAACCTGTTCCACGGTTGGCGCAACATCGGGACCGACGAGGCCTACATCATCAACATGCCGTCGTCGCAGTACGACCACGATGAGCCCGACGCGCTGGACCTGCCCTACGAATCGCCCGAGGCCGAGGCGATCGTGCCCTGGCGATGGTGGTGAGCCCGCCTCCGTAGCGGACCCTCGCCCTCTTCCCCGCTCCGGGTGCAGTTGTGCACCCGAGGGGTGCGTAGATGCACCCGGATCGGTCCGGGCCCGGCCGGGACCCGGCCGACGGCCCACTACGCTGACCCTCCCGGATCGCTCGCGGCTTCGTGCCGGAGGCCGCATCCTCGGGGCTGTAGCTCAGTTGGCTAGAGCACCTGCTTTGCAAGCAGGGGGTCGTGGGTTCGAGTCCCATCAGCTCCACTCGTTGTCAGATGTACAACGCGTGCCCGCGGGAGGACCACTTCGCGTGTCCGATCCCTTCAACACGTGCAGTTCCGCTACAGAACACGGGGCGACAGGCTCGAGCGCGCCTAGTCCGGCGCGGCCGCGTCCCACGTCACGAGAACGGCGACGACGGGCTCCGCGATGCCCTTGAGCTCGAGGGTGCGCTCACCCGAGAGGGGCACTTCGCGTCGGCAGCCGGCGACCAGGTCGGCGCTCGCCAGCACCTCGCCTGCACCCGCGGCCGCGGAGATGCGTGCGGCCCGCGTGACTGCCGATCCGAAGTAGTCTCCGTCACGAGAGGTCGCCTCGCCAGCGTGGAGCCCGATGCGGATGCTCGGCGCGAAACCGTGCTCGGCACGGTGGCGCGCGAGCGCACGCTGGACGGCGGCGGCGCACGCGATGGCGTCGTCCGCTTCGCCGAAAGCTACGAAGAAGCCGTCGCCCCCGTGCTTGATCTCCTCGCCGTTCCACCGCTCGAACTCGGCCCGCAACGTCCGGTCGTGCCACTGCAGCAGCGGCTCCCACGCCGCGTCGCCCATGGCCTCGGACAGTCGCGTCGAGTCGACGATGTCGGAGAACAGAAACGTGCGGATCGTTCGAACTCTCTCGGGCCGGGCGGGAGCGATGTCGAGGTCGACGGCGACGCCGAACTCGTCGACCAGGCGGGCGGCGGCCCTGAGCTCGAGGCGCGCACCCGCCTCGTCTCCGTCGGCAGTCAGGGCCCGCGCGAGCAGCACGCGCGCCTGCGCGGCTTCGAATGGTGCCTCGACTCCGCTCCAGGTGCGGACCCCCTCCCGCAGGGCAGCGATCGCCTCGTCGGTGTCGCCGTGATGGAGCGCCAGATGGCCCCGCGCGACCGCCGCCGCGGCCGCCGGTCCCGAGGTGCCGAACCTCCGGGCCAGCTCCTCCAGCTCAGCGACGCTCTCGGCCGCCGCCTGCTCATCACCCACCGCGAGGCACGCGGCGACGTGCACGGGTAGGACGAACACGCGGCGCTCTCGAGCGAGGAAGCCGGGGTCGGCGAGCGAGCGGCTGAGGCTTCGCACCGCCGCCCGGGCATCCCCTTGGGCCAGGAGCAAGCGACCCCGCCCCGGCTGGCCGTCGTCGCCCAGAGCGATGGCCTCGGCGAGTGCCTCTTCGGCACCCTCCAGGTCGCCGCGACGCACCCGGATCTCGACCAGCTCGCTGTACCCCCAGCTCGCGCTGTACCGGTTGATCCCCAGCAGCTCCTCGCACGCTTGCCGGACCCGTTGTTCCGCCTCCGCCAGTTGACCGTGGAGCCGATCGATCTCGCCCTGGTGGAACCGGCACAGCCCCGTGTAGCCCGCGATCGACTCGCGTTCGCAGTAGCGGGTCGACACCTTGGTCCACTCGGTGGCCCGGCCCCAGTCGCAGAGCGCTCGGCAGATCGAGATCACCGCGCAGTACACGTAGCCGGCATGGACAGGCGCGACCCCAGGTCGCATCGCCAGCGACGCCGCCTGGTCGACCAGCGGGAGCACGTCGGTGATCTCACCGGCCGTGGCGGCCACGTGGGCCAGCCCCTGGACCGCCATCGCCTCCATGCCCGGGCTGCCCACGCGTCGGGCGATCGCGCGCGCTTCGAGGAGCGCGGCCCGCGCCCCGTCAGCGTCTCCACCCTCCATCAACGCGAAGGCCAGCGACCACCTCTCCTGCGCGTGCTCGGCGCACTCCGGGGCCTCGGCCAGGTATTCCTTGGCTCGGACGTAGCAGGTCAGGCCCACCGCGCCGTCGAACATCATCGTGTGGTGGCGGGCCTGCTCCAGGGCCATGCGGGCAGCACCTGCAATCTCGCCGGCGTCGGTGAACGCCACCTCCGCCCGCTCGATGGCGTTCAGGAACCCCGCACCATCGCCAACCCAGCGGCACGACCAGCCGAGCCGCTCGAGGTCGTCGGCCCCGATCGGCTGATCTGCGTCGGCTTCGTTCAGCGCGGCCCGCGCCGCGGACCACTGGCTCTGGCTGTATGCGGCTCGGGCGTCGTCGAGGAGTGCCTCACGCGTGGACACGCCGAGAGTCTCTCACGCCGCGCGTTCAGGAGGACTTTGACGTCGGGCCTCTCAGCCACCTCGTTCAAGAGCAGTCCCATCAGCGCCACGAGCGTTGCCAGTTCAACAACATGGCCTCGGGCTCAGGCGCTGCGGTCTGCGACCCCGAGCCGCCGCTCGTCGATGCGGCGCTGGGCCAGGCGTTCGGCGGCGACCAGCGGGTTCACCCCGTGCTCCTCGGCTTCCTGGAACAACTGGGTGGTCGTCCGGCCTATGCCACGTACGCGCGTGGTGACCCGCTCATCGTCGTAGCCGTGCAGCTCGTCGGCCACATGGATGAGCCCACCGGCATTGACCAGGAAGTCCGGGGCGTAGAGGATTCCCAGGTCCGTCAGCCGCTGGGCATCGGCGTCCTCACCCAACTGGTTGTTCGCCGAGCCGACCACCATTGCGCACCCGAGATGGGGGATCGTCGAAGCGTTCAGCACGCCGCCGAGAGCACAGGGAGCCAGCACGTCGCACGGCGATGTGAGCGCATCGGCGGGTGGAATCGCCTCGACACCGAGCCGATGAACGAGGTCCCCCACGGCTGCGTCGTCCAGGTCAGCGACGGACACGACTGCTCCGGCCGCCACCAGTCGTTCGACGAGCGGTCGTCCTACTTTCCCGACCCCCACGACGGTGACGCGCACGCCCGCGAGGTCATCTGAGCCGGTGGTGTGGCCCACCGTCGCCCGCATCGCCTCGAACACGCCCAGAGCCGTGGATGGACTGGGATCGCCGGCCCCGCCGTGTTCCGGGGAGCAGCCAGCCACCCACTTGGTCACTCGCCGGAGCACGTCCATGTCGGCCACGGACGTCCCCACGTCCTCTGCGGTGATGTAACGCCCGCCCAGACCCTCGACCCTCCGCCCGAAGGCCTCGAGCAACGCCTCGGTGCGGATGAGCCGCGGGTCGCCCAGGATCACTGCTTTGCCTCCACCGAGGTCGAGGCCGGCGAGCGCGGCCTTCCCGGTCATCGACCACCCGAGCCGGACGGCGTCGTTCACCGCTGCCCCCAGCGAGGGGTAGGGGTGGAACCGGCACCCGCCCAAGGCCGGGCCCAGCACCGTCGAGTGGATCGACACCACGGCTCGAAGCCCCGTGGCGCGATCGTGGAAGATGACCAACTCCTCGGGTTCATCGTGGCCGGCCTCGGCCAAGCCGTCGATCGCCACTCCCGCCCAGCCTCCAGCGTTCGTTCCGGACAGCTCGATCGTTCGGGCCATGTGCACCTCTCGAGGTCTTCCGACAGTCTCGAACCGCTCCACCGGATTGGCAACCAGGGCCTGATCAACCCCAACAGGCCAGCGCCACCTCGAACCGGGTGCAGGTCAGGTGGCACCGTGGACTGGCTGGGCCGCCCAACCATGAAGCCACGGCCCGGGCGGGTGAACACACCGATCCGCAGTCGCTGGTGAGCGCGGCCTACGACCACGACCCGAATGGCCGAACCGGCAGGTCCACGCCTCGCCTCACGAGCAGCCGCCAACGATCTGCCGCTCCACCCAAAGTACCCCAAGGTGGGGGTCTTGCCGCAAACGCCCGCAGTGTGCTGACACTGCACACCACGGGTTCGTCGCACGGGCGGTCGGCCATCCGGCCGCAGCCATCAGCGCGTTCGACGAGCGAAGGGAAGGGGGGACGACGTGGCCAGCTACCTGCTGGATCTCCAGGAGATCGACCGGACGCAGGCGGCGATCGTCGGCGGCAAGGGGGCGCAGCTGGGCGAGCTGACACGGATCGCCGGCATCCGCGTGCCCCCAGGCTTCTGCGTGACGACGCACGCCTTCCGACAGATCGTCACCGGCGCGCCATCCCTGGCTGTCCGGCTCGAGCAGCTGTCGCACCTCGACCCAGATGACCACCAGGCGATCCGCACGCGCAGCGCCGAGATCCGCGGCACCATCGAAACGATCGCCATCCCCGATGATCTGAGGGCGACGATCACCGCCGCCGTCGCCCGTCTCGGCCAGCACGCCGGCTACGCCGTGCGCTCCAGCGCCACCGCCGAGGACCTCCCGGCCGCCTCGTTCGCCGGCATGCACGACTCGTATCTGAACGTCGTCGGGCCCCCCGCCATCGTGTCGTACATCGGCCGGTGCTGGGCCTCGCTCTTCACCGAACGGGCCGTGACCTACCGCCTGCGCAACGGCTTCGACCATCGGACCATCCTCATGGCCGTGGTCGTGCAGCAGATGGCCTTCGCCGAAGCCGCCGGGATCCTGTTCACAGCCGATCCCGTCACGGGCAACCGCAAGGTCGCGGCGGTGGAGGCCACTGTCGGCCTGGGCGACGGGCTGGTCTCAGGCCGGGCCAAGGCGGACACCCACCACGTGCGCGACGACAAGATCATCGCCCAGACGATCGTCCACCAGCAGCTCGCCGTCCACGCATCGCCGGCGGGCGGGACCCGCGAACAGGCGATCGACCCGTCACGACCGGAGCAACCCGCGCTGACCGACACGCAGGTCGTAAAGCTCGTCCAGCTGGGACGCCGCATCGAAGCCCACTTCGGCGCCCCGCAGGACGTCGAGTGGTGCCTGGTCGACGACGGGTTCCAGTTCGTGCAGAGCCGACCCATCACCACGCTGTTCCCCATCCCCGCGGTCGACGACCACGAGCACCACATCTTCGTCTCGGTCGGTCACGGACAGATGATGACCGACCCCATGAAGCCTCTGGGGCTCTCGATCTGGCAGCTGACCGCGCTGCGGCCGATGTACGTGGCCGGCGGACGGTTGTTCGTCGACGTGGCCACCGGACTGGCCGCTCCCGCCAGCCGGGCCGGCCTGCTGGAGGTGCTCGGGAGAGGCGACCCCCTGATCGGCGACGCACTGCGGACCGTCATCGACCGGTCGGGCCTCGTCGCGTCGGTCCCTGCCAACGCAACCAACGCGGGAACGGTCGGGCCGCCAGCGGCGGACGCGCCGGACCCGATCGACACCGATCCTGCCATCGTGACCGAGCTCATCGCCCAGTGCGAGGCATCCATGGCGGCGTTGCGCGGCCAGATCCGGACGAAGTCGGGCCCGGCCCTGCTCGACTTCATCTCGGCGGACCTCGCGGAGCTGAAGCGGTTCCTGGTCGATCCCCGGAGCCATCAGGCCGTCATGGCCGGGATGGAAGCCACGTGGTGGCTCAACCAGCACCTGGAGGAGTGGCTGGGCGAGAAGAACGTGGCCGACACGCTCACGCGGTCCGCGCCCCACAACGTCACCTCGGAGATGGGGCTGGCGCTGCTGGACGTCGCCGACGCCATCCGCCCCCATCCCGAGGTGGTGGCCTTCCTGCCACACGTCGACGACGGCGGCTTCCTGGACCAGCTCGCCGCGCTCGCAGGCGGCCCCGAAGCGCGCAACGCCATCGCCTCGTTCCTCGACCGATACGGGATGCGATGCGTCGGCGAGATCGACATCACCCGGCCGCGCTGGAGCGAACGTCCGAGCACCCTCGTGCCCGTGATCCTCGGCAACATCGAGAACTTCACGCCCGGCGAGGCCACGCGACGCTTCGAGCGAGGGCAACAGGAAGCACGCACGAAGGAGCACGAGGTCCTGCAGCGGTTGGGGGCGCGGCCGGACGGGGAGCGAGAGGCCGCACAGACCAAGCAGGCGATCGACCGGGTCCGGACGTTCATCGGGTACCGCGAATATCCGAAGTACGTCATCGTCAGCCGATACTTCGTCTACAAGCAGGCCTTGCTCCAAGAGGCCGAGCGCTTGGTGCAGGCCGGCGTGCTGCGCGAACGCGACGACATCTTCTCCCTCACGTTCGATGAGCTGCACGACGTGGTGCTCGCCAACCATGTGGACGACGAGCTCATCCGGCAGCGCCAGGACGCGTTCCGGTCGTACCAGGCGCTCACCCCACCCCGCGTGCTGACCTCGGACGGCGAGGTCTTCAACGGCTCGTACCGACGCGACGACGCCCCGGAAGGTGCGCTCGTGGGCCTACCCGTCTCGTCTGGGACCATCGAGGGACGAGCGCGCGTCATCCATGACCTGGCCGACGCCGACCTGGATGCGGGCGACATCCTGGTCACGACCCACACCGATCCCAGCTGGTCGCCCCTGTTCGTTTCGATCGCGGGACTGGTGACCGAGGTGGGCGGCCTGATGACGCACGGCGCGGTGATCGCACGCGAGTACGGCCTGCCAGCCGTCGTCGGCGTGGAACACGCCACCCGGCTGATCCCAGACGGGCGACGGATCCGCGTGCACGGAACCGACGGGTACGTCGAACTCCTGTGACGAGCTTGCGGACGGCCGACCTTCCGGTGAGGCTGGTCACCCGATGAGCATCGATCACGACGCACTACGGCAGAAGTACCGACTCGAGCGCGACAAGCGGCTGCGCCCTGACGGCAACGACCAGTACCTCGAACCGACGCGGACGGTTCGCCGACATGGTCGACGATCCCTACGTCGAGCGGGTCGAGCGCGAGCCGATCCTCGACGAGGTGACGGTTGCGCTGATCGGCGGCGGGTTCTCGGGGTTGTGCGTCGGCGCGCGCCTCAAGCAGGCCGGCATCGATGACGTGCGCATCATCGAGGTCGGGGGCGACGTCGGCGGGGCGTGGTACTGGAACCGGTACCCGGGGGCGATGTGCGACACCGCGGCGATGGTCTACCTGCCACTGCTCGAAGAGACCGGTCACATGCCGTCCGCCAAGTACGTCCTGGCGCCCGAGATCTACGCGCACTGCCGTCGCATCGCCACGACGTTCGATCTCTATCGCAACGCCCTGCTCTCGACCTCGGTGATCGAGCTGGCGTGGGAGCCAGCTACGGCCCGATGGATCATCCGCACCGACCGCGGCGACGAGATCCGTGCCCGGTTCGTGGCCATGGGCACCGGGCCGCTCAACCGGCCCAAGCTGCCGGGCATCCCGGGGATCGAGACGTTCGCCGGTCATTGCTTCCACACCAGTCGGTGGGACTACGAGTACACGGGCGGCGCCTGGACCGGCGAGCCGATGACGAGCCTGGGCGACAAGCGTGTCGGGATCATCGGCACCGGAGCCACCGCCGTCCAGTGCATCCCGCCGCTGGCGCGGGACGCCCAAGAGCTCTTCGTCTTCCAGCGCACGCCCTCGTCGGTCGATGTTCGCAACAACCATCCGATCGATCCGGAGTGGTTCGCCACCCTCGAGCCCGGATGGCAGAAGCAATGGCTGACGAACTTCGCCACGTTGCAGACCGGCGGCTTCGCCGATGGGGACCTGGTGAAGGACGGCTGGACCGACATCTCCCAGCGCATCCGCGACCGGATCGTCGACATGGTCTCGGCCGGCGAGGAGTTCACCCCCGAGCTCGCAGACCGCGCCTTCCTCGAGAGTGACGACGAGAAGATGGAGGAGATCCGGGCACGCTGCGACGCCGTCGTCCAGGATCCGGAGACCGCCCAGAAGCTGAAGGCCTGGTACCGCCAGCTCTGCAAGCGGCCGTGCTTCCACGACGAGTACCTGCCGGCCTACAACCAACCGAACTGCCACCTCGTCGACACCGACGGCCAAGGCGTCGAGCGGATCGACGAGACCGGTGTCTGGGTGGCCGGCGAGCACTACCCACTCGACTGCCTGATCTTCGCATCCGGCTTCGAGGTCGGCACCAGCTACGAACGTCGCTCCGGCTACGACACGATCGGACGTGACGGGTTCCGGCTCTCCGACTGCTGGGACGACGGCATGCGGTCGATGCACGGCATCCACGTGCACGGCTTCCCGAACCTGTTCATCATCGGCTTCGCCCAGGGCGCCAACCTGATCTCGAACGTCACCTCGAACCTCGCCGACGCAGGTGTCACCATCGCCGCGGTCATCCGACACGCACTCGACACCGGAGCCGACCAGGTCGAGGTCACCGCGGCGGCGGAAGAGGACTGGCTCGATCTGCTCGAGAGCAGTCCGGCCTCCTTCATGGGCAGCCCCGAGTGCACACCGGGCTACTACAACAACGAAGGCCAGCCCCTGAGTTCCCGCGCTCGGTTCGCCATGGCCGGCTACCCCCTCGGCCCGGTTGCGTACTTCGACTACATCGACGATTGGCGCACCTCCGGCGAGTTCGCGGGGCTCGAGTTCCGCACCTAGGCCGCTGTCCTCGCGGGTGACAAACTGATCCACGATCGGCTGGCCGGTCTGAGCGGCCGGCCGACCGCGGGTGGTCCCAGCCGGATCGGGGTTCGCCAGCCGTCCGCGCTCCACCCGCGGTGAACGGGTCACCGCCAGGTGGCTGGAGCGTAGGGTGGCCGATCGAACTGCTGCTGCTGTCGAACTCGATGAACTACGGGCGGCCGATGTTCGCTCACGCGGCCGAGGCGTTCGCCGAAGTGGCGGCCGGAGCCCGGGTGACCTTCATCCCGTTCGCGCTGGCCGACTGGGAGTTCTACGCCGACCGGGCCATCCACGATCTGGGGCGCCTGGGGATCGAGGCCGTGTCGGCCCATCGTTCGCCGGCCCCGGATCGGGCCATCCTCGACGCCGAGGTGGTCATGATGGGCGGTGGCAACACGTTCCGTCTGCTCGATTCGCTGTACCACCTGGGCGTGGTCGAGCGGCTGAGTGCCCGCGTCCGGGAGGGAGCCACCCGCTACGTGGGCGCGTCGGCCGGCACCAACGTGGCCTGCCCCACCATCCGCACCACCAACGACATGCCCATCTGCCTGCCGCCCCGCTTCGAGGCACTGGGGCTGGTGCCGTTCCAGATGAACCTGCACTACGTGGACGCCGACCCCCAATCGACCTACATGGGCGAGACGCGCCAGGAGCGGATCGAGGAGTTCCTCGAGGAGAACGCGTGCCCCGTGCTGGCCATGTACGAAGGGTCGTGGCTGCGGGTCAGCGGCTCGCAGGCCTGGGTGACGGGGCCGGCCCGACTCTTCGCCGGCGAACGGATCGAGGCCTTCGCCGACGGGGCCGACGTGTCCGAACTGCTCGGCCGTACGCCGCAGTTCGACCAGGGCGTCCGAGTCGCCCGGGGAGCGGACAGCCGCTGAATCGACGTCCACAGAGGTAGCCTGTGGAGCGAACGTCTCACCGGGGACCTCTCGTTGACCTTCGGCCGAAGTTGGCCGGCACGATCCCGTCGCCTCCTCTGAGCCTTACTCGAGGAGCCTCATGTCCCCAGTCGTGCCCGCGTCGTCGTCACCCCTGTCCGCCCCCGCGGCCGACGAGCAACCCACCGCCGTCGTGTACTGCGAAGCCAACTTCGGTGCCCTGGACGGCAAGACGGCCAACGGGCTGGTCCGACACTCCGAGCGGTACCGGATCGTCTCGGTCATCGACAGCCAACAGACCGGGCTCGACGCCGGCATCGTGCTGGGCGACAAGCCCAACGGGATCCCCATCTGCGCCGATCTGGCTGACGCCGTCGCCCAGGCCGGCGGCCAGGTCCCCGACTTCTTCATCTTCGGGGTGGCGCCGGCCAGCGGCCTGCTCTCGTCCCACGAGCGCGGCGTCGTGCTCGAAGCCATCACCCTGGGCATGAGCATCGTCAACGGCCTGCACGAGTTCCTCAACGACGACCCGGTGTTCGTGGCCGCCAGCGCGGCCAGCGGCGTCGAGATCCTCGACGTGCGCAAGCCTCGGGACAAGAAGGACCTGCGCCTGTTCAGCGGACGCATCGAGGAGGTCACCTGTCCCCGGATCGCCGTGCTGGGCACCGACGGGGCCATCGGCAAGCGCACCACGGCAACCATCCTCACCCAAGCCCTGCGGGACCGGGGTCTGAACGCGGTGCTGGTCGGCACCGGCCAGACCGGCCTCATCCAGGGAGCCCGCTACGGCGTGGCCCTCGACGCCATCCCCTCGCAGTTCTGTTCGGGCGAGATGGAGGCGGCCGTGGTCGAGGCGTTCGAAGGCGAGGATCCCGACGTGATCGTGGTGGAAGGCCAGGGTGCGCTCAGCCATCCGGCCTACCTCACGTCGACCTTCATCCTGCGCGGCAGTCGCCCCCAGGGGGTGGTGCTGCAGCACGCGCCGGGCCGGGTGATGCTGGGTGACTTCCCCGACATCCCCATGCCCACACCGGCCGGCGAGATCACCCTGATCCAGACCTTCGCCGACACGCGGGTGATCGGGCTGACCATCAACCACGAGCAGATGACCGAGGGCGAGGTCACCGACGCCATCGACCACTACGAGAGCGAGCTGGGGATCCCCGTCACCGACGCCCTCACCCGGTCCCCGGACCGTCTGGTGGACATGGTGGCCGATGCCTTCCCCGAGCTGGGGGAGAAGCTGGCCGCCACGGCCTCGTGACCGCGCCGCGGGTGGTCATCGACCTGACGAAGCTGGCCGACAACGCCCGCGCTCTGGTGCGGCGGCTGGCCGAACGGGGGATCTCGGTGGTGGGGGTGACCAAGGCCGTGCTCGGCCTGGCCGAGGTGGCCGACGTCCTGGTGGAGGCCGGGGTCACGGCGGTGGGCGACTCGCGGCTGGAGAACCTCGAGCGGATGCGCCGGGCGGCTGTCGATCTGCCCACGATGCTGATCCGCTCGCCCATGCTCAGCCAGGTCGACGCGGTGGTGGCCAACGCGAGCGTCAGTGCCAACACCGAATCCGAGGTGCTGGTCGCGCTGTCGGGCGCGGCCGTGGCCGCGGCGCGCGCCCACGGCGTGGTGTTGATGGTCGAGCTCGGTGACCTGCGCGAAGGCATCCTGCCCGAGGATCTGGAGGCGGTGGCCGGCCAGGTCCTGGACCTCCCCGGTCTCGAGCTGCGTGGCATCGGGGCCAACCTGGCCTGCCAGAACGGCGTCGTCCCCGACCAGGACAACATGGCTGAGCTGTCGGATCTGGCCGATGCCATCGAGACACGGTTCGGGATCCACCTCGACGTGATCTCCGGTGGCAACTCCGCCAACCTGGGCTGGGCTCTGGGCCACGGCCCGGTGGGCCGGGTGAACCAGTTGCGACTGGGCGAATCGATCCTGTTGGGCCGCGATCCCCTCGACCGGCGCCCGATCGAGGGATTGCACCTCGATGTCTTCACCCTGGTGGCCGAGGTGATCGAGTCGAAGGTGAAGCCGTCGGTGCCACGGGGCACCCTGGCGCAGGCCGCGTTCGGGACGCCGGCGCGCCGGGCCGATCGGGGCACCATCCGACAGATCATCGTGGCGCTCGGTCAGCAGGACACCGATCCGGCCGGCCTCGTCCCCCCCGACGGCACGGTGGTCCTGGGCGCCAGCAGCGATCATCTGGTCCTGGACGGGGGCGACCACGACCTGGGTCCGGGAGACGAGATCTCCTTCGGACCGGACTATGCCGCGCTGGTCCGAGCCATGACGTCACCATTCGTGGCGCGCCACCTGGTCCGGTCCGCCACCTGACCCCGTCCCGCCGCGCTGACGATCACGCCTTGCGGGCCACCACGAACTGCTGGTCGCTGCGGGTCCGATAGACACCGCGTCGGTCCCGACACGCTTCGAGCGCCTCGAGCACCTCGCGCTCGAGCACGGCCCGATCGTTGGTGGCCAGGGCGGGGACGGCCGGGCCGACGCTCGAGATGGCCCGCCAGGCGATCTGGGCGTCGGGCCATTCGATCACCGACGTGCGGCTGCCCCGTTCGAGCACCGAGAACCCGCTGGCCGTCAGCATCTCCTCGGCCACACCCGGGCCGGCGATGTCGTTGAGCCGCTTCATCGACCCGCGGTGAGCAGCCGGGGCATGGACGGCGAAGATGCGGAAGAAGTTGCGGATGTCGAGCGGGGGACCGCTTCCCCAGAAGCTCAGACCCACCAGGCCGCCGGGGCGCAGCACCCGGAAGGCTTCGTCGAGCGCGCCCCCGCAGCCGCCCCAGATGCCGTTGACCGACACCGCCGCGTCGAACGACTCGTCCGCCCACGGCAGCGCGTACATCGATCCGACCCGCAGATCGGCGTCCGGTGTTCGCAGGGACGCCACCTCGACGAGGTCGGCGGCCGCGTCGATGCCGGCCACCGACGCCCCCATGGCCTGGGCCACGCGCACCGCCAACCCCGAACCGCAGGCGATGTCGAGCAGCGCCGTCGCCGGGCCTACGCCGAGCCTCGGGAACAGCGCCATCAGCACGTCGATCGAGTAGTGCTCGTAGAGACACGACCAGTCGTTCGCCCGGCTGCCCCAGGCGGCACCGGCCTCTCGCCAGTCGTGGGTGGTGGCTTGGCGTTGCGTGTCCTGAGATTCGACGGCCATGGCCCAAGCGTGTGCCCCCGGGCGATCCCGGTCCTGACGAACACATGGCGATCCGGTGATCGATCCCGTCAGACCAACCTCACGTGCCCGTCATGACCCAAGTCGGGTTCGGCCGGAGAGTGGAGGTCGAGCGACGACCACCTGGCCGGCGCACGAACAGGGAGATCGACCATGACCCAGACCGACGCACCGACGGTGGACAACGGCGTGAACATCGAGGCACTGCGGGGCGCCCGCCAAGCCCTGACCGAGGCCCCCGAGGCCGCGCAGTTCCAGTGGCGCGCATCCACCAAGTGGGTCATGGGCACCCACAGCCGCTCGGAGATCACCGACTTCTCCGGGCTCGGCGCGCAGCACGCTCACCGCCAGGCCTTCTCGATCGACGCCGACCACCCGCAGGTGTTCGCCTCCGAGGACAACGGGGCGACCCCACCCGAGATCGTCCTGGCCGCCTTGGCGTCGTGCCTGACCGCGGGCGTGGCCACCGTGGCCACGAATCGTGGCGTGCAGCTTCGCTCGGTGACCGCCACCGTGGAGGCCGACATGGACCTCCAGGGCATCCTGGGCATCGACGGCGACGTCCGCAACGGCTTCAGCTCGATCAACGTCACCTACGACATCGATGCCGACGCCTCCCGCGCCGACATCGAGGCGATCGTGGCCCAGTCCCAGAAGCGCTCGGCCGTCTTCGACATCGTCACCAACCCCACGACCGTCCGCGTCGGCCTGGCCTGAGCCAGTCCCGCTGACGATCGGACGAGCTGTGGACGCTGACCGGTCGTCATCGTCGGCGCCGGCCCGGCAGGTCTGGCCATGAGCCATCACCTCACCGGAGCCGGCGTCGACCACGTGGTGCTCGAACGCCATGACGTGGGGAGCTCCTGGCGCCGAGAGCGCTGGGACTCCCTGCGTCTGCTCACGCCGAACTGGATGACCGCCCTGCCGGGCTACCGCTACCAGGGCGACGACCCGAACGGGTTCATGAGCGGGGCCGAGACGGCCGCGTTCCTGGACGGGTACCGACAGCACTTCGGGCCGCCGGTGCAGGCCGGGGTCACCGTCGAGTCGGTGGCGCGCACGGCCGACCGGCTTCGACGTGCGGGCCGACCGAGGGGCACTGGCGTTGCCAGGCCGTGGTGGCCGCCACCGGCGCCTCGAGCGAGCCCCGCCTGCCTGACTTCGCCACCGAGCTGCCCAGCTCCATCACCAGCTGAGCGCCCTGGCGTACCGGCGACCCGGCCAGCTCGCCGGCGACGGTCGGGTGCTGGTGGTCGGCGCCTCGGCGTCGGGCGTGCAGATCGCCGACGAGCTCCGCCGCGCCGGTCGCGACGTCACCCTGGCCGTGGGAGAGCACATCCGACTCCCCCGCTCCTACCGAGGCCGTGACATCTACTGGTGGCTGGACCGGATCGGCCAGCTCGACGAGCGCTACGACGAGGTGGACGACATCGGGCGGGCCCGTCGTCACGCGTCGGTGCAGCTGGTGGGCAACGACGAACGCCGCGACCTCGACCTCAACGCCCTCGACCGGGCCGGCGTGCAGATCGTGGGACGCCTCATGGCCCTGCGGGGAACCACCGCGCTCTGCTCCGGGTCGCTGGCCAACCTGGTGCACAACGCCGACCTCAAGCAGGACCGGCTGCTCCGACGAATCGACGAGTTCGTGGACGACCACGGCATGGCTGATGAGATCGATCCGCCCGCCCGGCCGGTGGCGACGGCAGTCGGGACCCCACCCACGGAGCTGGACGTGCGCGGGTACTCGACGGTGATCTGGGCGACTGGCTACCGGCCGCGCTACCCGTGGTTGTCGGTGGCCCCGACCGATCCCCGGGGTCGGTTGGTCCACGACGGTGGCGTGGCCTCGGTACCCGGCCTCTACCTGCTGGGTCTGCCATTCCTCCGGCGTCGGCGATCGAACCTCATCGCCGGCCTGGGGGCCGACGCCGCCGACCTGTTCACCCACCTGCGCGCCCACTTGGACGAGGGCGCGGCGGCGCGCGCCACCCGGTCGCGCCCGGCCCGGCGCGGGACTCAGCCCGCGTACTGACCCGGCCCCGCTCAGGTCACCACGAGCAGGGCGCGTCGGGTCCGCCACACCAGGTCGTCCACCCGGCCGACCGCACCCGTGGCCCGCAGCTCCGAGGCCCGGGCGTCGCCGAGCTCGGCGACGAGCGCGTCGCGGGTGACGAAGGCGACGTCGTGGAGGATCGAGCTCATGGGCGCCACGCCGAGCGCGGCGTAGGTCTCGATCGCGCCCACCAGCTCCATGGCCAGCTCGAGGTTTCCTGTTCGGTGGAGCGCGATCACACACCTCGACAGGGTGTGCCACTGCTGGGACCAGTCGCCGGCCCGGAACCAGAGCGCGAGCATCTCGGCCAGACCGGCGCAACCTGATGCCACCTCGCCTCGGGCCACGAGCAGCCCGCTGGCCTCGGTGTGCGCGAACGCGCTCATCCAGCGGTTCCCCGCCCCTCGGGCGATGCCGTCGGCGGTGATGAAGGCGGCCAGCGCCGTGTCCTCGGCCTGGCTGGCGAAGCCTTCGGCCACGGCCGCCGAGGCCAGATCCGTGGGGCTGGCGGTCCGCTCGGCCCGCTCACGCGCCCGCGCCACCAGGTGCTCGGCCTCGTCGTAGCGACCCTCGGAGCTGAGCGCCACCGCCCCCATGTAGCAGGCATGGACCACCCGCGAGTCGTTGCCGGACGCCTCCGCCAACTCGACCTGTCGCGCCGACTGGACGTTCCCGAGCTCGCTTCGGTCGACGAGGTAGAGCACGTTGCCCAGCACCCGCTCGGCCAGCCCGGTCGGGGCCACCGAGAGGACCTCCTCGAGACGAGAGGTCTCCTCGGCCAGCGACATGGCCAGGTCGAACTCGCCGCGCACCCACGCGCCGTAGGCCCGCATCCCGGTCAGCAGCGGAGCCAGCGGATGGTCGAGCGCGCCCGGGACCCGACAGGCGGCGTCGGCCCAGGCGAACACCTCGTAGCGCATGGCCCGCATGGCGAACTCGCGGATCGACGTGATCAGCTCGAAGGCGGGATCGAGCGCGCCGACCTCGAGGGCGAACCGCTGGGCTGCTCGCAGGTCGGCGAACGACGCCTCGGCCCGCTCCATCCATCGAGCCTCGTCCGGACCTGCAAAGCCCGGAGGCGATGGCGCCGGCGCCGGTGGCGAAGTGGGCGGCGTGGGCGGCGAAGAGCCCGGCGGCGCGGTCGTCGTCGAGACGGGACCGTCCGTAGTCGCGCAGGGTCTCGAGCAGCTCGTAGCGCGTCGCGCCCCCCGCCTGGGGACGCACCGAGAGCATCGAACGTTCGGTGAGCCGGGTCAGCAGGTCCAGCGTGTCGGGCCGGCCGCTGAGCGCCTCGGCGGCTCGCAGGCCGAAGGAGCCGGCGAACACCGAGAGCGCGGTGAACAGCTGCCGCTCCTCGGGTTCGCAACATGTCATAAGACCAGCTGACGGCGTCACCCATCGTCCGGTGACGCGGGTCGCTGCCGCGTCGCATCGCCTTGAGGAGACCAAAACGCTCGTCGAGTCGTTGAGCGATCTCTTCCACCCCGAGCGACCTGGCTCGCGCCGCCGCCAGCTCGATGGCCAACGGGATCCCGTCCAGGCGCCGGCAGATCTCGACGACCAGGCGGGCGGTGGCATCGTCGAAGACGAACGTGGGATCGGCGGCCCGAGCCCGGGCCACGAACAACGCCGCCGCCGGGATGGCCAGTGCCCCCTCGGCGGTGATCTCTGCCTCCGGCGTCGCCGTCGACAACGGCTCGATGGACCACACCCGCTCACCGGCCACCGCCAGCGGTTCACGGCTGGTGGCGACGATCGACACTTGCGGGGCTTCGCTCAGCACGCGGCTCACCAGCGCCGCCACCGGCTCGATGAGGTGCTCGCAGTTGTCGAGCAGCAGCAGGCTGTGGCGGGGGTGGAGCATCTCCACGATGGCGTCGTCGATCGAGCTGCTCCGTCGAAGGCTGACGTCGATGGCGGTGGCGACGGCCGCCGAGGTGGCCTCCTCGTCGACGACGCTCACCAGTTCCACCACGTGCACGCCATCCGAGTAGCCCGCCGCCGCCCGGCGGGTGAGCTCGAGGCCGAGGGAGGTCTTGCCCACCCCACCGGGACCCACGAGGGTGATCAGGCGATGCTCGGCCAGTGCGTCGACCAACAGGGCCAGCAGCGACTCACGACCGATCAGCGGCTGGATGGCCGTCTCGAGCCCGGCGATGGTGGGCCGCGGCGAAGCCGGGCCCGACACGGCGCCAGCCACGGTCTCGATCGGCGCGATGAACTCATAGCCCTTGCCGTGGACGGTGCGGATGATCGCCTGTCGGCTGCCGTCGTCGTCGACCGCCCGGCGTACGGCTTTGATGCGCGTGGTGAGCGCCGACTCGCTGACGAACCGGTCACCCCAGATCTCGTCGAGCAGCTCCTCCTTGCGCACGACCGTGCCCCGACGTTCGACCAGGTAGGCCAGCACGTCGAAGGCCCGGGGCTCGAGCTTGACCTCGTCACCGTCGCGGCGCAGCACGATCCGGGACAGATCCAACTCGCAGTTGGCGAAGCGCAGGATCACGTCGCCCTCGTCCCCGATCCGACTCGTCTCGCTCGCCCCAGCCAGGCCGGACCATTGTGACAGACATCGAACCCGGCCTCTCGAGGGCCACGAGCCCTGAGACCACTCCGCCCGATGGCCCACAGGCCGACTCGATACGATGTGGCGCCTATGACTGATGTGGCCGTGAGCATCAAGCGGTCGGCGACGCCGACCGCACCCGCGGCGCTGGTCATCGTCATCAGCGGTGCCGGGCCGGTGCTGCCCGCTCAGATCGAGTTCGAACCGGTCCCGCTCGGTCTCGACGACCTGCGCCTGCTCATGGCGCTGTCCTCGGACGAGGTCGACCGGGCCCGCGCCGTCGAGGACGTCATCGAGCGCCATCCCGGAGCCCGGTCGCAGCTCACGGCGCTGCTCAGCACGCTGGAGACGCGAGGCCTCGACCCGGCAGCATGGTCCGACACCTCCGCCGGAGTGGGCGCCGCCCCGCACCGAGCCGTCACCGGGAGCGAGCGCTTGGGGCTCCTGACCCCTGTCGTGCTGCGTCCCTGCCCGGGTGGGTTCGAGGCCCTCGACCACGACGGCCGACGAACCGCCCTGCTCGATCCGGCCGAGGTCATGGCCCTGGTTCCGTTCGCGCCCGGGCGCTCCCCGGCCGAGGCGTATGCGGACCACCAGCGGGTGTGCGGCGACCAGGCCATGGACCGGGCCGCCTTCGATCACTTCGTCGAGACGACGGGGGCCCAGTTCCTCCAGATCGCCGACGACGAGGACGGCACCGCCATCGGCCAGCGCTTGCGACGTCTGATCCGAGCCAGCCACCTCCTGGCGCAGTCACTGACCGAGGCCGTGACCGAGCACGAGGCCGAAGAGCAACGACGGGTGGCCGGGGGTGCGCTCCCCCGCACCCGTGTCGTCCCGGTCGGGCTGCACCAGCGCGTCCCGCCGTTGGCGCTCGGCTATCTCATCGCCTACGCCAAGGCCTACGACGGCGGCCGCCTCCAGGAGCACTACCGCTTCCCGCCGTCATGGGAGGCCGATCGGGCCCTGCTCGAGCCGCTCCTCGACCAGCCCGGGATCTTCCTGTTCTCCAACTACCTGTGGACCCACGAGGCCGGCCAGGAGCTGTCCGAGCACATCAAGCAGATGAGCCCGGACAGCATCACGATCCACGGAGGGCCCGACACCCCCAAGCACCGGGCCGATGTCGAGCGCTACTTCGCGCAGTTCCCTCACGTCGATGTGACCGTGCGGGGCGAGGGTGAGGTCACCGCGGCCGAGATCCTCGATCGGCTGGTCGGCCGGATCGGGAACGGCCCGGCCGACCTCTCCGTGCTGGCCGACGTGCCGGGTCTCTCCTTCCGCACCCCCGACGGCGTGGTGCACACCGCCGACCGCGAGCGGATCGCCGACCTCTCCGTGCTCCCGTCGCCCTATCTGACCGGCCTGTTCGACGTCTACGGCACCGTCCCGGACTCACTCGAGCAGGTCACGCTCGAATCGAACCGAGGCTGCCCCTACGGCTGCACCTACTGCGACTGGGGCTCGGCGACGTTGTCGCGCATCCGCAAGCGTCCGATGGAGGACGTGCTGGGGGAGGTCGACTGGTGCGGCCAGAACGGCGCGCTGACCATCAACATGGCCGACGCCAACTATGGGATCTTCCAGCGTGACGTGGAGATCGCCGAGCAGGTGGTCGAGATCAAGAAGCGGTACGGGATCATCAGCGGCTTCGGCGCCAACTACGCCAAGAACACCGTCAAGCACCTCACGCCCATCATCAAGATGATGATCGACAACGGGGTCGTCGCCCCGGCTGTCCTCTCGCTCCAGACCATGGACGAGGCCACCCTCGACGCGGTCGAGCGCAGCAACATCCGCATCGAGCGCTACGACGAGCTCGCGGTCGAGTTCCGGCGCCTCGGGCAGCGCCTGGTCATCGAGCTGATGATCGGACTGCCCGGCTCGACCACCACGTCGGTCGAGAACGATCTCCAGGAGTGTCTCGACCGCGAGGTCGAGACCCGGGCCAACACCACGATCATGCTGGTCAACTCGCCCATGAACCAGCCCGAATACCGCGAGAAGTTCAACCTGAAGACCCGGGTGGCGGTGAACGACCCGAGCGAGCTGGCCCACATGCTGTCGTCGTCGAGCTACTCGGCCGCCGACCTCGACGAGAGCCGTCGGCTGGTGGCCGCCTACTACCTCTTCGAGGACTTCGGGGTATTGCGCCAGGTGTCGCGCTACCTGCGCCAGACCGCGGGTATCCGCGAGATCGACTTCTACAAGGGCGTCCTGCTCGACGCCCTGGCCGCGCCCGACCGGTGGCCGGCCATGGCCATCGCGGCGCGGTGGGTGCCGACCTACATGGGCCCACCGCTGAGCTGGGCCCTGTTCTTCGACGAGCTGCACGGCTACGTGGTCGATCACCTCGGCGTCCCCGACGATTCCGGCCTCGACACGGTGTTGGCTGTGCAACGAGCGCTGGTGCCCGCTCACGGCCGGCAGTACCCCCAGTACCTCGAGTTGGCCCACGACTACCCGACGTGGGCCGCGCTGGTGGTCGGCGCCAAGGACGAGCACCGCCGCGACTGGCCCGATCAGGTTCCCGACCTGCGGACCCTGGGGCCCGCCACCATGTCGGTGGATGACCCACAGGGCAAGACGACGGCCAATCTGGGCGTGGGCGTGCTGTTCAAGGACCTCGGCGTCCACTGGGAGCTCGATGCTCCGGTGACCCGGCTCCGTACCTGGCGGCTGCCGGTCGACGCCTGATCACGCTCAGGTGTTGCGCCCGCCGTTCACGCCGATGATCTGGCCCGTGACGTAGCTGGCCTCCTCGGACACCAGGAAGGCGCAGGCCGCGGCGATGTCGTCGGGGAGACCGGCACGTCGGACCGGCGTCCGGGCGATGGCCTCGTCGATCCCACCTGGGCCCAGCCGGCCCTTGTCGTCGCTGCGTCGCAGCATGGGGGTGTCGATGAACCCGGGTGGGATGGTGTTCACCGTGATCCCCTGCGGACCGAACTCGAGGGCCAGCGACTTCGTGAGCCCGACCATGCCGGACTTCGAAGCCACGTAATGGGTCATGTACTGCTGGCCACCGTGGGTGCTCGACGACGAGATGTTCACGATGCGCCCCCAGCCGGTGTCGATCATGTCGGGCAACACCACCTGGCAGCAGTGGAAGGTGCCGGTGAGGTTCACCGCCAGGATTCGGTTCCAGACCTCCTCGGTGATCTTCAGGAACGGGGCGAAGCCATCCATCCCCGCGTTGTTCACCAAGATCGTGATCGGTCCGAAGGCGCCCCGGACCGCCTCGGCGCCTCGGTCGATGGTGGCGCGGTCCGAGACGTCGACCTGGACCCCGATGGCGGTGGCGCCCGTGGCGGCGATGGCGGCCGCGGCCTCGTCGGCGGCGTCGCCGTCCAGATCGAAGATGGCCACCTTGGCCCCGTCGCGGGCCAGCCGCGCCGCGATCCCCAGACCGATGCCAGAGGCACCTCCCGTCACGATCGCCACCTTCCCGATCGACTCGGCCATCTGCCGCACCCCTTCCTCGATAGAGAACCCGACGCTATCAACAGGAGAACGCCGGTTCCATCTGCGGAGAGGGCGCCGCGGTCGACCGGGTCCGGAGGGACCGCCGCGCCCGACGGGCCCCCAGGTCGTCGGGCCGACGCTCCGGGTGGGCGCCGGTATGCTCGGCCCGCCGAAGAGGGGAGCGACGTCAATGGAACCACCGGGGGCCGACACCTTGCAGACCTCGGGTCCGCGCCCGCGGAGCCGACGTCCCCGCCCGACCGACATCGCCTCGTCCACCCGTGACGAGCTCCTGGCTCAGGCGGATCGAGCAGAGGCATCCCGCGACCCGATCTCGGCCATCGAGGCCCTAACCGCGGCCAACCAGCTCGAGCGCGACGCCGACGTCGAGGTCCGGTTGGTGGCGCTGCGCCACCACGCCTTCGGACACCTGGCCACCGAAGCCGGTCGCAGGTCGTGGCCGCCCGAGCTGGACGACCCCTTCCCCGAAGTGTTCGGCGAGCCACCGGAGATCGCCGCCAGCCAGCTCGACGCGGCCGTGCTCGGCGGCAGCATCGTCCACCACGGTTGCCTGCTGGTGCGAGGACTGATCACCGAGGCTCGAGCCGCCCAGCTGGCCGACGACATCGACCGCGCCCACGAGGTCCGCCGCCAGCGCATCGAGTCGGGCCAGCTCGTGGCGGACCAGTCGTGGTTCGTCCCCTTCCAGGACTTCGATCCGCCGTTCGGCATGGACCCGTTCTCCGAGGGACTCCGGTCCTCGGACCAGCCATCGCTCATGACCGCCGACTCGCCCCGGACGCTGTTCGACGTGCTCGACACTTTCGAGGAGATCGGCCTGGTTCCGATCATCGAGGAGTACCTGGGCGAGCGGGCCGTGCTCTCCATCGAGAAGACCACCGTGCGCCGGACCAGCCAGGCCTGGCCCAGCTGGCACCAGGACGGCTCGTTCATCACCGGTGGCGTACGCACGGTGGACTGCTGGCTGGCCCTGGGCCACTGCGGAGGCGACTCCGACACGCTCGGGCTCGACATCGTCCCGCGCCGCTTCGCCCAGGTGATCACGTTCAACGACGGCCAGGGCAACGTGCCGTTCGTGATCCCTCCCGAGCGGGTGGCCGAGCTCACCCGGGACACGCCGGTGGTGTCGCCCGAGTTCTGGGCCGGCGACGCGCTCCTGTTCGACGATCTGTTCCTGCACTGCACCGGCTGGCCCCGAGAGCAGCACACGGGCACCCGCCGAGCGGTCGAGTCCTGGTTCTTCGGGGCGTCGCGCTACCCCACCCAGTACAGCCCGATCGTGTGCTGAGCCAGGCCGCCCGCGGCACCGGGGTGGCGGTGCTGGCCGTGCTGGCCCTGGCCGGCGCGGGCTGCAGCTCGTCGAAGCCCGCCGCCGACCACGCCACCACCACGGCGCGCCCGCGGGATTCGACCACCACGGCGACCACCGCGGCCGGACCCAGCACCACCGCCGCCGGGAGCTCGACCACCACCACCACCGCTCCGGGCCCCTCCAACTGCCGGACGAGTCAGCTGACGGCCACGCTGGGCGCGGGCCAAGGCGCGGCCGGACACGTGATCGTGCCACTCATCCTGACCAACCACACCACCAGCCCCTGTCTGGTGGCCGGCTACCCCGGCGTGTCGTTGCTGGATGCCTCGGGCGCCACCATCGGGAACCCGGCCACGCGGGCGTCGCGACCCGTCTCCCCGTTGGTGCTGGCCCCGGGCGCCGGGGCCCAGACCGAGCTCGAGAGCCAGAACGCCGGTCTGAGCCCCACCCCGTGCTGGTCCACGTCGACGACGATCAAGGTGTTCCCGCCGAACCAGCTGGACCCGCTCACCATCGGCGGCGCCTTCCAGGTGTGTGGCGGCGAGTTCACCGTCACCCCCATGGCCTCGCCCTGAACGATCCCGCCCCGCGCCGATAGCTGATCAACGCTGGTAGCTGCGCAGCACCGCCACCTGCGCCCGCAGGTCGTCGGCCTCGTCGACGCGGCCATGGCGCTCGTAGATGGCGATCGTGTCCTCGCGGTCGGCGACCTCGGCGGCCAGGATGGCCTCGAGATCGGACCCGGACAGCACCAACCGGTCGACGTCGGGGCGGGCTTCGGGGGCCTGGGGCGGCCGTCCCGCCTCCGGAGTCGGCAGGGGCGGGGCCTCGGCGTTGGCCATGGCCGACAGGGACGTGCGCAGCGCGCTCACCGCCGGCCCATCGTGATCTCGGCGGGCCCGAGCCAGATCGCTCCGCATCCGCTCCACCAGGGAGAGCGACGCGGCGTCGGCCCGGGGCTCGGGTGTGGGTTCCATGACGCCACCCTCACACACCCGACCGGATCGACCACCCTCGTTTCGGCCGGTGTCAGGTGAGGAACTGGGCCACCGCGTGCAGGGCCAGACCGGCGGCGGCGCCGACGACGGTGCCGTTGATCCGGATGAACTGGAGGTCGGGGCCGAGCAGCAGCTCCAGTCGGCGCGACGTCTCGGCCGCGTCCCACCGGGCGATGGTCCCGCTCACCAGGTCGGCGATCTCCCCGTCGAAGCGGTCGGCGGCGAACCGGGCCGCGTCGGCCAGGGCCTGATCCACCGTCGAGCGCAGGGCCGGATCGGTGGCCAGGCGATGACCCAGGTCGGTCAGCATCTCGGCCAGCCGGTCACGCAACGGCGAAGCCGGATCGGCGATCTGGGCCCGGATGCGATCCTTCAGGTCCAGCCACAGCGAGCTCACCCAGTGGCGCACCTCGGGCCGGTTCAGCAGCTCGTGCTTGAGCTGCTCCCCCGCGCTCCGCCAGCTCGGGCGAGTGCTGCAGGTCCTCGGCCAGCTTGGCCAGGTACTGGTCGAACGTGCGGCGCAGCTGGTGATCGGGATCGGCGGCCATGGACGACAGGACGGTGCGGGCCGCCTCCAGCAAGCGCTCGAAGATCCGGTCCTCGACCGCGCCCGGCAGCCACCAGGGGCTCTCGGGCCCGACCCGATCGCGCAGCTCGGTGCCGTGCTCGCCCAGGTAGCGGGCCAGACCGGCGAAGGCGGCGTCGAGGACAGCATCCTGGCGTCGGTCGGTGATGAGGAACTCCAGCGTCCGCCCGGCCATGGGGGCCAGCGCCACCGCGTCGATCCGTTCGGTCAGGGCCCCTTCCAGGTTGCGCTGCACCTCCTCGTCGGGCGCGAAGTCGAGGACCACGCCCAGCGCCGAGGTGAGCTCGGCCGCGGCCCGCGCCGCGTGCTCGGGATGGCCCAGCCACTCGGCCAGGCGATCCACCACCGCGGCCGCCTGCAACCGTTCGACGATGACGTCGGGGGTCAGGAAGCTCTCCTGGATGAACTGACCCAAGGTGTCGGCGAACTGATCCTTGCGCTCGACCACGATGGCGGTGTGGGGGATGGGCAGGCCCAGCGGGTGGCGGAACAGGGCCGTCACCGCGAACCAGTCGGCCAGCCCACCCACCATGGCCGCCTCGGCCGCGGCCTGGGCGTAGCCCGCCCAGCCGCTCGAGCCGCCGAAGCGGGTCACGGCCAGGAAGGCCACGGTGACGGCGGCCAGCAGCGCGGTAGCCCGGCGCTTCATGACCACCAGCTGGCGGGCCCGACGAGCTTCGGACCCGGGACGAGGCAGCACCACGGCAGACGTCATGCCCACGGTCTAGCGCTGGTCGGTCAGGTCGGATCGTCCAGCACCAGCGAGAAGGCGAGTGGCCCGCGGTCCGCGTCCCCCGATGACGACGAGCGGGCGCCGCGACGTCGGAAGAAGCGCAAGGCCCGATCGTTGCTCCGCCCGACACGGAACTCGATTCGGCGACAGCCCCACGACCTGGCCACGGCCAACAGGTCGTCGAAGAGCTCGCCGGCGACGCCGGAGCCCCGATCTGGTTCGCACACGTGGAAATCGACCAGGAAGGCCACCTCCTCGGCCCGCCGTTCGACCCAGGCGTAGGTGAGATTGGCTCCCGCGGTCCGAGCCGGCTCCGGCTGAGCCGCCACCCGAGCCGCGACCCGGATGCGATGGTGGGTCAGGTCGGGGGCGCCGAGCGCCAGCCGAGTGCGATCGGCGAGCGCGACGAAGACGGCCTCGGTGGGCACCTCGTCATAGGTCAGCCCAGCCGTGCCTCGCTGGGCCTTCAGCATCGGGTCGAGGTCGGCCTGAACGGCATCGCGGAAGGCGGTCGTCTCGTCGGTCACCGACCGAACCACGGGCGGCGAGCCATCGCTAGTCGGATCACTGCTCGCCGCGTTCTTCGGGGCCGCCCAGGCGGTCGACCTCTAGAAGGCCACCCCGGATGAGCGTCTCGACCAGCGCGGCGCGGGCCGTGGCGTCGCCCGCGCCGGGCAACTGGGAGATCCGGAAGCGATGGTGCTGCTCGAGGAAGGCCGCGGTCTCGCCGGTCGGCAGGGTCAACGATTCGTCCGACCAGCGGAGCTTCCGAGGTGCCGCCGGGCGTAGGTGGGCCACGACGCCGTCTCGACGCCGAACCACGGTCTCGTCGTCCAGCACGGAGGGCGCAGCGATGGCGGTGAGCCATCCGGAGACCTCGGGCTTGCGTGACGCCAGCGCCTGACGTCGGTTCACGAGTGCGGCCTCGATCAGGTCACGGTTCGACAGCGAGCGAATGGCGGCCAGGATCGTGTTCTCCACCGCGAGCTCGGACACGCCGGCGCCAGGCGGCGGAATCGCTCGGCGCAAGGCATCGGACTGGCTCGCAGCCAGGCGCACGACGTCCTGCACCACATCGGCGACGCGAGTCGGGACGATGCCGAGGGACACGTGGATCGAATAGGAGTCAGCCCGTGGTTCATGGATGGTCCCCCTGGGCAGATACAGCAGATCCCCTGACCGCAGGAGGATCTCATCGCGCAGGGGACCGACGGAGTGGACGTCGTCCCGAAAGCGTTCGCGAGCGAGCGGGAGCGTGTGCTCAGCGTCGTAGAGCCGCCAGACCTTCTGGCCGTGGACCTGCAGGATCAGCAGATCGTGGGTGTCCCAGTGCGGTGGCGTGCTCTGGTTCGCCGGTGGCGTGGCGTACACGTTCACTTGAGCGACCGAGCCGAACTCGCAGACCGCGGCGCGGGTGAGCTGGTCGAGACCTCGGTGCCATTGCTCGATCGACCGGAGGATGATGGTGGCGCCCTGGTTGTGCAGACTCAGGACCCGCGCCATGTCGACGAACGCGCCGATGGCGTACTCACCCTGATCCAACGCCGTGCCGTCCCGAGCGAGGGTGAGGTTCGTGGCTGGGAGCGCGGTCTCGGCCAACAGGCGATCCAGATCGGCCAGGGTGAACAAGGACCCGTAGTGGTCCGGATCGTCCCGGGCGACATGGAGGACCTCGCGCTCCCAGGTCTCGCGCAGGAACGTGCTGGCGGCAATCGGCGCCAGGAGCCAGTCGATCAGCGTCGGCGCCTCCGGCCCTTCCGGCCGGCCGCAGGTGGTCGCCCCGGCTGAACGAGCCACATCCAGTGGCTCGTGCGAGCCGTCGTCTGGTAGGGATGCAGTCATCCTGGGCTGAGGACGGGGTCCCTGGCCGGGGACCAGGTCGTCGTTTCGGGCTCGTCAGCCGGTGGGCCGGCCACGTCGAGCAGCAGGCGCTGAGTGATGTTGTGCTTGGCCGACGGACAGGGCACCTGCCCTTCCAGCCACGCCTTGGGACAGGCGCCACCGCAGACGGGGAGCATGCGACAGTCCGAACAGGGCACGGCGCGTTGGGAGACCCTCCGGTTGAAGTCGGCCAGCAGGTTCCGGCGACCGGGCAGGGTGCCGGACTCGAGACGACCGAGGGCGTAGCGGTTGGGGACCCCGTAGGCCGGGACGTAGGAGACCTCGGTGCAGCTGAAGAGGTTCCCGTAGGCGTCGACCAGCTCGCCGTCGCGCTCGAGCGCCAGGCACGTGATCGGCTTGCGGCCCGGGATGAGTCTGGGCTGGAACCCAGCCCGGATCTGATGCTCGAGCCAATCTCCCTCGCGCCGAGCGAACTCCTCGGGGGTGAAGGCAGCCAGGTGGGCGTCGTTGCCCCAGTCGTGCACGGCCGCGGTGTAGAAGGAGACGCGACGCGCCAGCCCCTCCGCGGCCAGGAGATCGATGAGGCCATCGACGTGATCCGCGTTCGTCCGATCGACGTTGCACCGAACGACGATCGCCATGCGGAGGTCGGCCGCCCGGGCCACCGCCATCAGGTTCGTGAAGATGCGACGGAACGACGCCGCCCCGCTCTTCCACGCCCGGCGCAGGTCGTGGTCGACCTCGGTGCCGTCGAGGGTGACCTCGACCTGCACCACCCCGTGTCGTTGCTCGAGCTCGCGCGCCACCTCTTCGGTGAGCAGGAGTCCGTTGGTGACCACACTGGCGTGATAGGTCGAGCCGAACTCGGTGGCCAGGGCTTGGAGCTGCGGGCTCAACGTCCGGATGACGGACAGACCGAGGAGGGGCTCGCTGCCGAACCATCCCACGTTCAGGTCGGAGTACCGGCCCGATTCGAGGTTGCGGCGGGCCCGATCCACCACCCGCTGTTGGCTCGCGTCATCGAGGCGATCCGGGGCGTGCTCCTGTCCGCAGTACCCGCAGCCCAGCTGGCAAGCCGCCGTGGGCTGCACCACCAGACGCAGCGAATCGTTGTCCCGGACCGCCCGGTCGTTGCGGCTGATGATCGTCGCCAGCTCGTCCTCTTCGTCAGGGACCAGCATCTCCAGCTCGACCAACTCGTCGCGAACCTTGGGGGCCAACAGGTCAACCCGCCCTGCCAGCAAGGCTCGCCAGACGTCCTGGTCGACGATCACCCGCTCGGCGGTACGAGTACCGAACAGGACCCTGACCGCCTCGCCGGAGTCGGGGTCGCGCACCGGCGGGGTGACCACGAGGAACCGGGAGAGCTTCATGGCCAACCCGCGCAACGGGTGCCCGCCACGGTGACAGGCACCCGCCGCGACCTCGGATCAGACGCCCTCCTCACCGAACTCCGTACGGACGGCGCCACAGGAGCCGTTCGTGTCGAAGAACGCGACCCCCTGGCCGCCACCGAAGCGTCGGAGGCCCTGCGTGGCCAGCAGGTTGCGGTCGAAGCCGAGTCCCGGGTTGAAGGCAAATCCCTCGACCTCTTCGCCGCCGAATTCGGCCTGCGCGTCCTCGGGGAGTTGGGCCACGACGGCCGCGAGCGCCTCGTTGAGCGCAAATCGCGCCTCGTTGAGCTGGCGCGCCGCGGCCAGGATGGAATCAGTTTCTGCAGCCATGTGTGTCCTTTCGACAGGTGTCGTGGATTCGTGGGCGTGAAGGGCGGGAACGCCGCGGAAGCGCACGCTGGGCACAACCCCCGAAACTGCATCCCGTTCGACACAGCTGCATAGACGACCGCCCCGGACCGGGGTTACACGACGCCGCCACGCCCACCATCGACCAGTCGGGCGCGGAGGCGTCGCTCAACCAGTCGGACGCTCCGCCAAGGCTTCGCGCCACGGGCTCAGGTCGAGCTCGGGGTAGAGATCGGCCGTCAGGTCCAGGACCTCCTCGGTCCAGATCGGGTGTCCCGGGGGTGGGAACCCGAACAACTCGAGCTGGCGGGGGGTCGACCCCTCCACGAAGTGGGTCCAACCGAAGTCGGTCGCGTGGGACTGGGCCGTGTGGTAGCCGATCCAGTCCTGCCCGGCGATCTTGTAGCTGACGTTGAGCAGGAACCGGGCCGCACCGGGAGCGGTCAGATCGACACCGCGGTGCAACACGTTGGTGCGATAGGCCAGGTACGACCCCTTTGGTCCCACCGCGGCGCGCTCGGCCGCGTAGATCTCCGGGTCGCTCTGAGGCATGACCAGACCCCACTGGGGATGACGGCCTCCGGAGTCGCGCACCGACACCAGATGGGTGGGGGCTGAGCCCTCGTCCACGTCGGACAGGTAGAGGAAGCCCTCGATGTGCCACCACGGGGCGACACCCAGGCCCGGGACCCAGGAGTGGTTGCGGTCAATGTGCATGGGTTGCTCGTAGTTGGCCTGGCCCTGGTACTTGGCCGTGAGCATGGTCTGGTAGATCCGGATGTCGGGCGTGTCCAGGGCGCGCTCGGCGAAGTCGACCAGCGAGGGGTGCACGACCAGGCGGTTCAGGGCGCCGTCGCCCGGAAACGGGAACGGTGCCGTCCACTTGTGCTGCTCGGGACGGAAGCCGGGGCCTTGGTCGGGCCACACGAACATCTCCGGGTGCTCGGCCGGATGCCCCAGCCAGCGCTCGCGGACCCCGTCAGGGTCGGCGTGGTAGTCCTGGCGGGTCGGGAAGATCCCGGCCAGCTCGGCCGCGGCCTGATCGATCTCGGCCGGGTCGACCAGTCCCTCGAGGAGCACCCAGCCCTCCTCCTGCCACCTGGTCACCTCGTCATCGCCAGCCAATCGCGAGCTCATGGCGGTCCCCCCGGGTCTCGGGCCACGGTCACCCGCTGACCCTAGGGGCCGCGCCGCCGATTCGGCGCAATGAGTAACGACTACTCATGATCTCGGGGCTCGGATCCGGTTCGATGGTCCCGCGGGCGACAGCCGCAAATCGATCCCGGAGGCACCGTCGAGAGACGGTGGGGCGACCTCCCGACCGAGCCGGTCCGACCGAACCCGCGCCACCCAGCCCGGGAACCGACATCCAAGAGGCGAGGACATGCCAGCACCGAGTGTGGAAGTCAACCAATCGAGCCGACGGGGAGGCCCAGCCGGGCGCGGACGCGTCCTGCGGCGCCTGGCCCTGGTGGCCGCGGCGCTGGTCGTGGTGGCCGGCCCGGCCCTGGCCGCCACCAGCGCCGGGGCGGCCGACCCGACCCCGACCGTGGTGGTCAGCGGCTTCGACACCAGCCGCGTGACCGACGACTGGGGGCTGTTCAGCTCGTGTCTGGCCACCACCCACGGCTACGTGACCGATCCGACCAACTTCGGGCCGTCAGGCGTCGACCACGTCAACCTGGACCTGACCAGCAACGGCATGGACACCGCCACGTCGAGCTCGCTGGCCGGCGTCAACGTGTTCTTCACCGGCTATGTGACCACCGCCAGCTACACCACCGACGAGAAGACGGCCCTGCTCAACTACGTCAAGGGAGGCGGCGCCCTCATCGGGACCACCGACTCGACCGCCTACGACATGTCCGACATCTTCGGCATGACGCTGGCCGACTCCCCCGGCGGACTCGAGACCGGGACCATCACCGACCCCACCAGCCCCCTGGCTGACGGCCCCTTCGGCACGGTGACCACCTTCAAGGAGTACGACTCGGTCGGCAACTACACCAACATCGGCGCCGGCCAGACGGTGGGAGCCAACCCCGAGGGACCGGCCATCGTGGTCATCCCACCGGGCGCCCTGGCCGCCGGCTCCGGGCCTGTGGTGATGGTGTCTGATGTCGACGTCTTCTCGGACTGTGCCAGTGCCCCGGTGGGCTCGACCGCCAACGAGGTGCTGATCAAGAACATCTTCGCCTACGTGGCCAACTTCGAAGCCACCCCCCAGACCACCACCACGACCGCGGCGCCGACCACCACCACCGTCGCTCCGACCACGGTGGCCCCGGTGGCCGCGGCCGTGAACACGTCGCCCGCCTTCACCGGCTGACGGCGGCTCGTCCTCCTGGCGATGGTTCCGTCCTGCACCGGTCTGGAACCATCGCCAGGACTTTCCGGCGTGGCCGGTCGATGAGCCGATGAGTCGGTGAGTCGAGTCGGTGACCGGGGCGCCGAAGGTGCCGTCGGGCCTGGGCTAGGGTCGCTGACCATGGCCGTCACGCCGTCGATCGACCAGCGGCTGGCCGAGCTCGGACTCGAGCTCCCCGGGCCCTACCCGCCCCACGACCCGCTGGACGCGGTGGTCGTCCACGCCGGGGTGGCCCGGACCTCGGGCCAACTCCCTCGTGACCACGCGGGTCAGCTCGTCCACCCCGGCACCCTGGGTGTCGACCTGACGGTCGAGGACGGGGCGGAGGCCGCCCGCTGGTGCGCCCTCAACGCCCTGTCGGTGCTGCAGGCCGAGCTGGGCACGCTGGATCGCATCGAGCGATGCCTGACCCTGATCGGCTTCGTGGCGTGCGCCCCGGACTTCGCCCAGCAGCCGGCCGTGGTGGACGGGGCCAGCCGGTTGTTGGCCGACGTGTTCGGGTCGGCCGGCCGTCACACCCGATCCGCCATCGGCGTGGCCGCGCTGCCGCGAGGTGGCGCGGTGGAGGTCGAGTTGGCCGTGTCCCTGCGGGCGGGCTGACCTCCGGGCCGAACGGGCTGGCTCCCGGCTGAGCACGCCCATCCGATCGGGGTCACAATCGGCCCATGGCCGACCCAAATCTTCCGCCCGACATCCCGCCTCGGCTCGCCCCGCTCCCCGCTGACGAGCTCACCCCGGAGCAACTCGAGCTGCTGGCCCCCACCGGCGGCGCCCAGTCGCTGAACATCTTCCGCACCCTGGTGCGTCACCCCGGGCTCTACCGCCGATGGTCGCCCTTCGGCGGCAAGCTCCTGCGCGGCGGCAAGCTGGCCGAACGCGACCGGGAGCTCATCATCCTGCGCGCCGCCTGGCGGTGTGGTGCTGGCTACGAGTGGGGCCAGCACGTGTCCATCGCCCGCCAGGCCGGCCTGACCGACCCCGAGATCAGCCGGGTGGCTCAGGGCTCGACGCCGGGTTCGGGCGGCAACGGCACGGGCTGGGCGCCCGAGGACGCCGCCTTGTTGACCGCGGTCGATCAACTGGTGGCCGACCACGTCATCGCTGACACCGTCTGGGCCGAGCTGCGCGGTCGCTACACCGACGAGCAGCTCATCGAGGTGACCCTGCTGGCCGGCCACTACGCCATGTTGGCCGGCGCCCTGAACTCCTTCGGCACCCAGGTCGACGGCGACCAACCCCCACTGGGCCGAGTCGAACCGTGACCGGGCCGGGCGACGCCCCACGGATCGGCGTCGGTCGCCTGATGGGCAAGACCGCGGTCGTGGTCGGCGCCGGCCAGACGCAGGGCGAGACGATCGGCAACGGCCGGGCCACCGCCCTGCTCTTCGCCCGCCACGGGGCCCGCCTCCTGCTGGCCGGCCACTACGCCATGTTGGCCGGCGCCCTGAACTCCTTCGGCACCCAGGTCGACGGCGACCAACCCCCACTGGGCCGAGTCGAACCGTGACCGGGCCGGGCGACGCCCCACGGATCGGCGTCGGTCGCCTGATGGGCAAGACCGCGGTCGTGGTCGGCGCCGGCCAGACGCAGGGCGAGACGATCGGCAACGGCCGGGCCACCGCCCTGCTCTTCGCCCGCCACGGGGCCCGCCTCCTGCTGGTCGACCGCGACGAGGAGTCGGTGACCGCCACCCGCGACGCCATCTCGGCCGAGGGCGGCGAGGCCACGATCCACGTAGCCGACATCACCCGAGCCGACCAGTGCCGTGATGTCGTGGCCCGGGCCGTGACCGAGCTGGGCCGACTGGACATCCTCCACAACAACGTGGGCATCGGCGCCGGGGACGGCCGGCCCGCCGACGTGGAGGGCGACGCCTGGGACCGCATCCTCGACGTCAACCTCAAGGCCATGTGGCAGACGTGCAAGTTCACGGTGCCGGTCATGCGGGACCAGGGGGGCGGGGCCATCGTCAACATCTCGTCGCTGGCCGCCATCGCCGCGGCCACCACCCTCACCGCCTACAAGGTGTCCAAGGCGGGCGTCAACGCCCTCACCCAGACCCTGGCCACCACCTACGCCCGTGACGGCATCCGGGCCAACGCCATCATGCCCGGGCTCATCGACACGCCCATGGGTGTGGACGCGGCCGCTCGGGCCCGGGGGATGAGCCGCCAGGAGCTGGCCGAGGGACGGGCCCGGGCGGTGCCCATGCGCCACCAGGGCACGGCCTGGGACGTCGCCCATGCCGCCCTGTTCCTGGCCTCCGACGAGGCCGCGTTCATCACCGGCGTGGTGCTGCCCGTCGACGGGGGCCAGGCGGCCATGGTGGGTTGAGGCGACGCCGGGTGCGCGAGGCTGCCCCGGTGCCGACTGATCCGATGCTGACGCGCCGACAGGTGCTGGCGCTGGGCGCCGGTGCCGCCGCGGTGGCCGCCGGAGCAGGCGCGGCGCGGGGCTGGCGACTCGAGTCGGCGGCCGCCGACTCGCCGGTGCAGGTCATCGTGGACCCGTCGGTGGTGGTGGGTGCCCTTCCCATCCGCACCATGGGTCTCAGCTTCGAGCGCTCGACCCTGGCCCTGCCCCTCTTCTCGGCGGCCAACGCTCCCCTGGTGGCGCTGTTTCGCCTGCTCGGTCCGGGGGTGCTGCGCCTGGGGGGCAACTCGGTGGAGCGCACCGGATGGGATCCCCACGGGGGCGGTCTGGTGGGCGGGGTGGTGTCGCCGCCGGACCTGGACCGCCTGGCCGGCTTTGCCGCCGCGGTGGGCTGGCCCGTCCTGTACGGCACGCCGTTCATCGACTCCACCGCCGCCGCCGTGGCGGACGAGGCGGCCCAGGTCGCCGACCGACTCGGCTCCTGGTTGGACGGCATCGAGCTGTGCAACGAGCCGGACCTCTACTTCCTGGACTCGGCCGCGGCTCCCCTGGCCGGCACCTACCCGCAGTTCCACACCAGATGGGGCCAGTTCGCCGACGCCGTGGTCGCCGCCGTCCCCACCGCCGCACTGTCCGGCCCCGCCACCTGCCTGCTCCAGAGCGCGCCCGGGTGGACCGAGGCGTTCGCGGCCGACGAGGCGGGTCGTATCGGGTTGGTGACTCAGCACTACTACCGAGGGTTCGCGCCGCCCGAGACCATCGACGAGCTCCTGGCCGACGACCCCCTGTTCGACTCCACCCTGCCGCTCGTGGCCAGCGCGGCCGGCGCGGCCGGGGTGGGGTACCGATTGGCCGAGACCAACTCCTTCGCCAACGGCGGCGCGCCCGGCGTGAGCAACACCCAGGCCTCGGCGTTGTGGGGCGTCGGCCTGGCGCTCGGCGCGGCGGCGCGGGGCGCGGAGGGGATCAACATCCACACCTCCGGGGCCGGCGCCGGCTACCCGCCGTTCGTGCAGGTCGCCGGCCAGGTGACCCAGATCCGTCCGTTGTTCGCCGGGTTGCAGTTGGCCGCCGGCATCGGCTCCGGCTCGCTGGTGGCCACCACGCCGGTCGACGCCCCGGCCTCCCTGCGGGTGTGGGCGGTGCGCCGCCCCGACGCCACCCTGGCCGTGGTCCTGGTCAACACCGACGGCGAAGCCCAGGTCGACCTGGTCATCGACCTCGGCGCCGCCATCCAGTCGGCCGCCGCTCAGTGGTTGACCGGGCCGAGCCTCGACGCCACCACCGGCGTCACCTTCGCCGGCGCGGCGGTGGGCATCGATGGCAGCTGGGAGCCGGCGCCGGCGATCCCCCAAGGGGTGAGCGGGACTCGGGTCACCACCACGGTGGCCCCAGCCAGTGCCGGGCTGATCACCGTGGTCCTGTCGTCGCCGCCGACGACCACCACGACCTCCCCGGTCACTTCCACCACATCGAGCTCGGACACCACACCGAGCTCGGTCGCGCCGGCGGCCCCAGACGCCACGGCGGTGGCCGCGACGCCCCAGCTGACCGGCTGAGGTCGCTCGCGCCCCGGGGCCGTCAGAAAATCGCCGGCGGCTGCGCGAGCCTGTCGATCTGGCGCCATCCCGATCGTGGTCCTGGTGTCCGAACTCGAGCTCAGGAGATGAGAGCCGTGCCCAAGTACATCTTGCTCATCAACACCAACGCCCAGAAGTGGATGGGTGTCACTCCCGACGAGGGCGGCGTGATCCACGACGAGTACGCGGCCTACACCCAGGCCATCGTCGAGTCCGGTGCCTTCGTGGCCGGGGATCCGCTCGAGGGGGTCGAGACGGCGAAGACGGTGTCGAAGGGCGGCGTGGTCACCGACGGCCCCTTCGCCGATGTCACCGAGCACCTGGGGGGCTACTACGTGGTCGACGTCGACTCGATGGACGACGCGGTGAAGCTGGCCGCCGCGCTCCCCGGCGTGCAGCGCGGGCTGGACCGGATTGAGGTCCGCCCCATCGCCCCGTTCACCATGGACGACGCGTGAGGTACGTGCTGCAGGCCTACGCCGAGCCCGGCGCGTGGGAGGCGCTGAGCGACGAGGAGCGCGCCGCCTGGGTAGCTGATGACGCCGCCTTCAACGTGGAGCTGGCCGACCGCGGCATCGTCGAGTTCGGCATCGGGCTGGCCGAGGCCGACACCGCCACCACCGTGCGGATGAAGGCCGGCGAGGCCGTGCTCACCGACGGGCCGTTCACCGAGACCACCGAGTACCTGGGGGGCGTCCTCATCATCGACGTGGACGACCTCGACGATGCGCTCGACGTGGCTCGCCGCTGCCCGGCGGCTCGCATCGGTCCGCTCGAGGTCCGCCCCGAGCGAGGCTGACCCGCCGTGGGCTCGCCGGCGCCACCTGGCGACCCAGAAGACCTGCCTGGCGACCCAGCTGACCTGCCTGGCGACCCAGCTGACCTGGTCGAGGTCTACCGGCGGGAGTGGGCGGTGGTGGTGGCCAGCCTGGCCCGCACCTGGGAGCTCGACCTGGCCGAGGACGCGGCGGCCGAGGCCTTCGCCCTGGCCGTCGAACGATGGCCCGTCGACGGAGTTCCGGCGAACCCAGGCGGCTGGCTCATGACCGTGGCTCGCAACAAGGCCATCGACCGACAGCGCCGGGAGTCCACCCGGGACCAGCGCCAGGCCGCGGCTCATCACGCCATGGCGGCCCGGGGCGAGGCCGACGAGGAGGTCGAGATGGGGCCCGTGATCGACGATCGGCTGCGCCTGGTGTTCACCTGCTGCCATCCGGCGCTCGCGCCTGAGGCCCACATCGCGCTCACCCTGCGCCTGGTGGCTGGGCTGAGCACCGCTCAGGTGGCCCGGGCCTTCTGGGTGCCGGAGCCGACCATGGCGCAGCGACTGGTCCGGGCCAAGCGCAAGATCGCGGCCGCCCACATCCCCTACCGGGTGCCGGCCGGCCCCGACCTGCCCGAACGCCTGGCCGGGGTGCTGCGGGTCGTGTACCTGGTTTTCCGCGAGGGCTACACGCCCAGCGGCGGCGACGCCTTGGTGCGGGTCGACCTGTGCGACGAGGCCATCCGCCTGGCCCGACTGCTGCACGAGTTGATGGCCGACCAGAGCGAGGCGGAGGGGTTGCTGGGGCTGCTGGTGCTGCAGCACAGCCGGGCCGCGGCCCGCACCGACGAAGCCGGACAACTGGTGCTGCTGGCCGACCAGGACCGAACCCGCTGGGATCACCAGGCCATCGCCGAGGGGACCGAGCTGGCCACCCACGCCCTCAGTCGCGGTCGCGGCCCCTATGCCTTGCAGGCCGCCATCGCCGCCTGCCACGCCCGCGACGGCACTGGCCGCGGCGGGACGGTCGACTGGCTGACCATCTCCCAGCTGTACGCCGAGCTGGCCCGCGTGGAACCGACCCCGGCGGTGACGCTCAACCGGGCCGTGGCCGTGGCCGAGGTGGAGGGACCTGCCGCCGGCCTGGCCATGGTCGATTCGTTGCTGGGCACCCCGGCCGGCGCCGCCCTGGCCCGCGCCAGCTCGGCCCCCCACGTGGCCCGAGGGGATCTGCTGGCCCGCCTCGATCGGCGCCCGGCCGCGGCCGAAGCCTTCCGCCGCGCCCGGGAGCTGGCCCCCACCCAACCCGAGCGCGACTTCCTGACCCGCAGGCTGGAACAACTCAGCTAGTAGCCCTCAGCGGGTTCGGAGAGGGTGAACGGGGTGCCCTGGTCGTCGCGGCAGGCCGCCGACCAGCCCGAGGCCCAGAGGACCGGGTCGTCCGCCTGGCCGCCCAACTGGCGAACCCGGGCCACCGCGGCTTGGATGTCGGCCACACGGAAGTAGAGGGTGACCCCGGTCTGGGCCGCACCCCCGGCGATGCCGCCGGGCGGCGTCGGGTTGGCGATGTGGTAGCCGCCCGGTTGGCTGCCGGCCATGATCTCCCAGTCGAACAGGTGCCGGAAGAACGCCTCGGCCCGCGCTCCGTCGGCCACCTCGAAGGTGAAGTAGAAGAGCTGGCCGGGGTCGGTCGGGCCCAGCCGGCGATCAGGCTGGTGGGGGCCGGCGACAGCCACGGAGGGGTCAGCCGCCGCCTCACCCGGATCACCCGCGTCGGCCGGCACGAACCCCAGCGGCTCGAGGCGCTGGTTGAGCTCCTCGGCGGAGAGCTGCTCGACCACGGTGGAGATGAACCAGTTGTGCCCGAACGGGTCGCGGATCTTGCCGGCCCGCTCGCCGTAGGGCTGGTCGGACACCGGACGCAGCGCAGTGGCCCCCGCCTGCACGGCCCGATCGAACACCGCATCGGCGTCGGGCACCTCCAGGCGCAGCTGCACGGTGGTGCCGCCGACTTCGAGGGGGTCGATGACCAGCTCCTCGGGATAGGTGCTGGCCAGCATGATGGTCGTGCCGCCGATGCGCAGCTCGCTGTGGCCGACCCGCCCATCGGGGCCGATGAAGGGCGGAAACGCCAGTTCGGCGCCGAACACGTCCTGGTAGAAGGCGATGGCGGCCAGGGCGTCGGCCGCGCACAGGTAGGGGGTTACAGTCATGGTGGTTTCTCCTCCAACGGAGACGGGTACGTGTCGCCGGCCGGGGCCGGCCTCGATCGTCGGGGACTCGCCGGCCAGCCGGGAGGCGATCCGGTCGCGCAGCTCCAACGCAAAGGCCGGGCGGGGGGCCAGGGGTCGAGCCGGCAGGCGCAGGGCGTCGAGGGGATCAGTCGCCACGGTTGCCCCCTTCGGTGTCGTAGAGGGTACGGAAGGCGATCCGGGCCCGAACCAGCAGGGCTTCGGTGGCGTGCAGCGTGCGGCCCATCTCGTCGGCCACCTCGGCCACGCGCAGACCGTCCAGGTAGCGCAGGGTCAGCGCGCAACGGTTGGCCGCACCCAACCGGGACAGCACCGATCGGGCCACGGCCACGTCCAGTCGAGTGTCCCAGGGATCGTCCGCCCACTCGGGTTGTCGGGCCACCAGGGCCAGCTTGCGCTCTTCGCGGCCCACTCGACGCCAATGATCGACCAGCTTGTGGCGGGCCACCCCCACCAACCAGGCGGTGGTGAGCTCGCGCACGGCGTCGCGCTGCACCGCGTCCACCGCGGCCAGGAACGTCTCGGCTGTCAGGTCCTCGGCCACCGATGGATCACCACAGCGCGACACCAGGTAGCCGTAGACCTCGGGCAGCGCCCGGTCATACAGCGCCAGCAGGACTGGCCCCTGGTCGGCTCCGGCTGGCTGGCGCTCACCCACGACGCATCATCGTCGGATCGGGTCGATCTCCGACGGTGGCCGGCCATTGCTGGCCAAGTCGGCGGCATCTCCGCAGGTCAGCGGGTACATCGTCACCAGAAAATTTGTGCCCGCGCTAGGACCTGGGGGCAAAAGCGGGCAAACTGGTGCCGTGCCACGACGCCGAGCGCTGCGCGGCGCACTCTGGGGACTGACTCTGGGTAGCGCCCTGATCCTCGTCGGCTGCTCGACAACCGGCAGCTCGGCCGCGCCCACGACCACCCAGCCGGTCCCGGTCGTCACGCTGGTCTCGAACCCCATCGCCGGGGCCACCGCCGTCCCGCTCGACCAGAAGATCCAGGTGGCGGTCACCAACGGCACGCTCAAGACCGTCAGCCTGGCGTCGCCGGCCGGCGTCGTCAACGGTGTGGTCGCACCCGGCGCCACCAGCTGGGAGAGCGCGCTGCCGCTGCACCCCACCACCACCTACCTCATGCGCGCCGACCTGGTCGACAGCATCGGCCGGGTCAGCACCAAGAAGTGGCAGTTCACCACGGCCGCCCCGGCCACCGCGTTCCGGGCCACCCTCTATCCCGGTGACGGCGCCACCGTCGGGGTGGGCATGCCCATGACCATCACCTTGAACACACCCGTCCCGGTGGCCAAGCAGGCCGCCTTCGAAAGCCTGCTCACGGTCACCACCACCCCGGCCGTGGCCGGCGCCTGGCACTGGTTCTCGCCCACGTCGCTGCATTGGCGGCCGGCCAGCTACTGGGCGCCCGGCACCAAGGTGAGCGTGGCCGCCAAGATCAATGGCTACGACGCCGGCAACGGGATGTGGGGCGTCAAGGACGTGACCGTCAACTACACCATCGGCGACTCGCACGTGAGCACGGTCGATGCCAACGCCCACACCATGACCGTGACCGACAACGGCGCGGTGGTGAAGACGATCGCCGTGTCCACCGGGCGGGACAAGTACCCGACCAAGAGCGGCGTCCACGTGGTGTCCGACAAGGCCCAGAAGACGATCATGGACTCGGCCACCGTCGGCATCCCCCGCAACTCGCCTGACGGCTACTACGAGACCGTGTTCTGGGACGTGCGCATCTCCAACAGCGGCGAGTTCGTGCACGCCGCCCCGTGGTCGGTGGGCGACCAGGGCCATGTCAACGTGTCCCACGGCTGTGTCAACGTGTCCACCACCGATGCCGAGTGGTTCTACAACTACAGCCAGGTGGGCGACGTGGTGAGCGTGGTGGGCACCTCCGAGACGCTCGAGCCCACCAACGGTTACGGCGACTGGCAGATCCCCTGGGCCAGCTGGGCCAACTGATCGACTGCAAGACCAACCTGACCCACCCACCCGCCGGGCCTGAACCTGTCAGTCCAGCGACGCCATCGGCGTCGCTGCGCTGACAAGAACCACGCCTGCCCGTTCCGATCAACTACGCGAAACCGCGGACGATGTGGTCGCGGACGAAGCGGCGGACGGCCTCGGGATCGTCCAGATCCACGGTCAACGACGGGACCGTGACCAGCGACAGGATCATGCGCATGATCCACTCGCCGGCCTCACGCAGATCCAGGTCGGCCCGAACCTCTCCCCGTTCGCGGGCTTCGGCCAGCCGAGGCACCCAGAACTCGATCCAGCGGTCGAGCAGTCGCCGAACATGCGCCAGTTGCAGCGCGGCCTGCTCACCCTCGCCCGGACGGTTCTCCAGTCCGAGCTCCAACTCGGCGTCCAGATGGCACACGAACACTGCCGCCTCGGCGATCTGGGCCGCCAGCGACCGACGCCGCAGGATGGCTGGGGTGGAGGCCGCCACGGTCTGATCGGCCAGGCGCTCCAGCACGGCCAGCACCAGGGCGTCCCGATCGGCGAAGTGGCGGTACACCGACATGCGCGACACGCCCGCGCCCCGGGCCACGTCGTTCATGGAGAAGCGACGGATGCCCCAGCGACGGATGCAGGCCTCGGCGGCCCGCAGGATCTGCTCGCGGGTCTCGACTGGGGCGGCGCTGAGGTCGCTGGCCTCTGGGCGGGCTTGGCTTGACGGCGGCAAGGTTACAGACTGTACTGCGTTGTAACACCTGGGCAAGGGGATCTCGACCTGGTGGGGGGACCATCAGAGCGTCGGTCAGGGGGACCGCATGCGTGGACTGGACAAGACGGTGGCCCTGGTCACGGGCGCGGCATCGGGCATCGGCCGCGCCACCGCCATCCGCTTGGCCGAGGAGGGCGCAACCGTGGTGGCCGTCGACCGGGTCCCGACCATCGACGCCGACGGACCGGCCATCGACCACGCCATCGACATCACCGACGAGTCGGCGGTGGCCGAGCTGGTGGCAATCGTGGTGGCCACCTACGGCCGGCTCGACTCGGTGGTCAACGCCGCCGGGGTCGCCGGTGGCGGCCCGGTGCACCTGCTGGACCTGGCCGAGTGGCAGCGGGTGATCGACATCAACCTGACCGGCACGTTCCTGGTGGCCAAACACGTCCTGGGCCCGATGATCGACCAGGGCAAGGGCAGCATCGTCAACCTGGCCAGCATCGAGGGCCTGGAGGGCACCGAGGGCGGCAGCGCCTACAACGCGTCCAAGGGCGGGGTGGTGATCCTGACCAAGAACCTGGCCATCGACTACGGCTCCAAGGGCATCCGGGCCAACTGCATCTGTCCCGGCTTCATCGACACGCCGATGATGGACAGCGTGCTGGGTGACCCGTCCATGAAGGTCTACCGAGACAAGATCGTCGACGAGCACAAGCTCAACCGGTTCGGTCAGGCCGCCGAGATCGCGGCGGCGGCGACGTTCCTGGTGTCCGACGACGCCTCCTTCGTCACCGGCCACGCGCTGGTGGTCGACGGGGGTTACACCGCCGGACGCCGCCAGGGCATGCTCGAGGCCTTCGGCCTGTGATCACCGACCCCCCCGCCGTCGGAGACGTGCGCTTCGACCCGTTCGAGGACGGGTTCGTCCGCTCGCCCTTCGACCAGTACGCCCGACTGCGGGCGTATGCCCCGGTGCATCACTCGGATCTGCTCGAAGGCTGGGTCGTCACCCGCTACCAGGACGTGTCGCGGGTGCTGCGCGAGCCGGCCATCAGCGTCGAGCTCGACCACGCCACCCCCACCTCGGTGGTCGAAGCCGAGCTCGAACGCCGCGACGAGAACGGTCGGGCCTCGGGGACGCTGGTGCTGCGCGACGACCCCGACCACGCCCGCCTGCGCCGACTCCTGCAGCAGCCGTTCGGGCCACGCGCCATCGAGGGCCTGCGCCACATGATCACCCGCTGGGTGCACGAGTTCCTCGATCCGCTCCTGGCCCACGGGCGCATGGACGTCATCGGTGACTTCGCCTACCCGCTGCCGGTGGCCGTGTTCTGCGAGATGCTGGGTATCCCGGCCGAGGATTCACCCGAGTTCCGCACCTGGACGGCGGCCGTGGCCCGATCGCTCGACCCGATGATCAGCGCGGAGGAGCGCGACGCCTGCCTGGCCCTGATGGACGAGATGTCGGCCTACCTGACCGATCAGATCGAGCTGAAGCGCACCCAGCCCGGCGACGACATCATGACCGCGCTGGTGCAGGCCACCGACGAGGGGGACCGCCTGACCACCGAGGAGCTGCTGGCCCAACTCGTCACCCTGTACGTGGCCGGCCACGAGCCGACCACCTCGCTGATCGGCAACGGCCTGCTCCACCTGCTCGACGAGCCCGACCAGCTGGCCGACCTCCGCCGAGATCCGGCGCAGCTGCCCCACGCCATCAACGAGCTGTTGCGCTTCGACGGCCCCAACCAGTTCGTGCGGCGCATCACCCTCGAACCCATCGAGCTGTCGGGCCAGCAGGTCCCGGCCGGCGCCGTGCTCTACCTGTGCGTGGCCAGCGCCAATCGCGACGCCGACCACTTCGGCCCCGACGCCGACCGCCTGCGCATCGACCGTCCCGACGCCGCCCAGCACCTGCAGTTCGGTGCCGGCATCCACAACTGCCTGGGCAACCACCTGGCCCGCATGCAGGCCGAGGTGGCACTGGCCGCGCTGCTCACCCGACTCGATCACATCGAGCTGGCCGGTCCTCCGGAGTGGAGCGAACGGATGGTGCTGCGTGGTCTGCAATCGCTGCCCATCACCTTCGCCCCGCGAGACTCGGCAGTCGCGGCCGGATCGGACCGGTGACCATGGCCAGGGCCGAGCACGTCGACGCCGCCTCGATCGTCACCGACGATCAGGGCGACGATCGCTACATCGTCATCTCGGCCGACTGCCACGGCGGGGCCGCGGTGCAGACCTACCGCGAGTACCTGGACCCGGCCTATCGCGACGACTTCGACGCCTGGCTGACCACGTTCGAGAACCCCTACGACGACCTGAAGGGCGGCGACGCGGCCCGGAACTGGGACCACGATCGACGCCTGGCCGAGCTGGAAGCCGACGGCGTGGTGGCCGAGGTCATCTTCCCCAACACCATCCCGCCGTTCTTCCCGAAGTCGTCCCTGGTGTTCCAACCGCCGGCTGCCTCGGCCGGTGACCTCGATCGTCGCTGGGCCGGTTTGCAGGCGCACAACCGCTGGCTGGCCGAGTTCTGCGCCGCGGCCCCGGGCCGACGGGCCGGCATCGCCCAGATCATGCTGCACGACATCGACGCCGCCGTGGCCGAGATCCACTGGGCCGCAGCCGCCGGGTTGACCGGCGGGATCCTGCTGCCCGGTTGTCCGCCGGGCTCGGGGCTCCCTCCCCTCTACGCGCCCGACTACGAGCCCATCTGGACCACCTGTGAGGCGCTCGGGGCTGCCCATCAACACCCACAGCGGCAGCACCGCGCCCGACTACGGCGACTACCCCGAAGCCAGCGTCATGTTCCTGCTCGAGGTCACCTGGTGGGCCCATCGGGTGCTGTGGCACCTGCTGTTCGGCGGCGTGCTCGAACGCCATCCCGACCTGCAATTGGTGTTCACCGAGCAGGGCACCGAGTGGGTTCCGGCCGAGCTGGCCAAGCTCGACCACTACCACGCCCGCATGGGCGGCGCCCACCGGTAGCCAGGAGGAGCGGTTCGGATCGGCGGTGGTGGCCGGCATGGCGCTGCGGCCCAGCGAGTACTTCGCCCGCCAGTGCCACCTGGGTTCGAGCTTCATCCGGGCCCACGAGGTGCCGCTGCGCCACGCCGTGGGCGTGGACAAGATCATGTGGGGAAGCGACTTCCCCCACCTCGAGGGCTGCTGGCCCTGG
Organism: uncultured Microthrixaceae bacterium; assembly: GCA_963740985.1. Taxonomy (GTDB): domain Bacteria; phylum Actinomycetota; class Acidimicrobiia; order Acidimicrobiales; family Acidimicrobilacustridaceae; genus UBA4742. Next base: position 2,811,684 of record CAVUGJ010000002.1, on the reverse strand, counting down.
AGCGCGCTGGAGCTCCAGCTCGCCTTCGCCGGGGTCGATCCGGTCGAGGTGGCAGCCATGGTGGGCGCCAACGCGGCCGCTCTCTACGGCTTCGACCTGACCGCGCTGGCCCCGCACGCGGCCCGGGTCGGCCCCCGCGTGGCCGACCTGGCCGGCGCCCTGCCCCTCGACCGGATCCCCGAGCGAGGCCCTGCGCTGTCCGGCCTTCGCCCTGGCCAAGGCCGGCGCCAGACCGACCTGACCGACCGACCTGACTGTTCGTCCTGAACGGAGACATCCGATGGCACAGATCCGCTACGGCGCCCGCACGCCGGCCCAGCTCGAGGACCGCGAGGTCAAGGCCACTTCCGTCGGCGCGTGGTCGACATCGCTGACGGCCAGCTACGAGACCGATCCCGAGCTCATCGCCGCCGTGCTCCCCCCGCCGTTGTCGGCCACCGACCAACCCCTGGTTCGGGTGTCGGTGGCCACCGTCGACCTGGGCGAGGGTCGCCCGCCCTTCGGCGCCGGCACCTTCTGCGGTGCGCGGCCGCCCACGGCGACACCGTCGGCTACTACCCGCTGGTCATGCCCATGACCACCGAGCAGTCGGTCATCGGCGGGCGTGAGACCTTCGGGGAGCCCAAGAAGTTGGGCCAGGTCGAGCTGGTGCGCGACGGAGACGCCATCTCCGGCACGTTCACCCGCTTGGGGGTCACCTTCGTCGAGATCACGGCGTCGGGTGACCGGTCCGCTGGATCCGCCCCCCGACGTGGAGCGCACCGACTTCTACTTCAAGTTCCTGCGCGCCCCCGACGGCCACGGCCTCGATCAGGACGCTTCGCTGGTCTACTGCCGGCGCAACGACACCACCCGCCAGCTGGAAGCGGTGGAGGGGGACATCCTCCTGCGCGACTCGCCCTTCGATCCGGTGGCCGACCTGCCGGTGCGCCGTGTCGTCGAGCCTGACCGTGGGCCAGAAGCGCAGCATCCAGCGCGGCGAGATCGTGGCCCGGGTGCCCGCGGCCGACGTGATCCCGTTCGTGCACCAGCGCTACGACGACCTGGCCCCCACGGGAACGAAGTGACGGGCTCGACATGAGGGAGAGCCGCTGATGGAGGACCTCTCGGGTCGGGTGGCCGTGGTCACCGGCGGCGCCAGCGGCGTGGGCCGAGCCATGGGCGCCCGCTTCGCGGCCGAAGGCATGCGGGTGGTGCTGGCCGACGTGGAGGCACCGGTGCTCGACGCCACCGTGGCTGACCTGGCCACCGACGGCTTCGACGTGATCGGGGTGCAGACCGACGTCACCGACTTCGACTCGGTGGTGGCGTTGCGCGATCAGGCCTACGAGCGGTTCGGGGCCGTCCACGTGCTGTGCAACAACGCCGGGGTGGGCGGGGGAGCCGAAGGCCACCTGTGGGATCACCAGTTGAACGACTGGGGCTGGGCCCTGGCCGTGAACGTATGGGGGGTCATCCACGGCATCAAGGCCTTCGTACCCGCCATGATCGAGGGCGGCGAGGCGGGCCACGTGGTCAACACGTCGTCGGGCAACGGCGGCGTCTCGCCCATGCCTTCCACGCCCATCTACGCGCTCGACCAAGTCCGGGGTGGTCACCATCACCGAGTGCCTCTATGGCCAACTGCAGTCGGTGGGCGCACCCATCGGCGTCTCGGTGCTGTTCCCGGGACCGCACATGCTGCGCACCGGTCTGTTCACCTCGTGGCGCAACCGGCCGCCCGAGTACGAGAACCCCATCCCCCGGGCCACGCCCCCGTCGAGCTTCGAGGCCATGGAGGCCCGCATGGCCGACGGCCGGCATGCCCCTCGAGCTCACGCCGGTCGAGGAGGTGGCCGACCGGGTGGTCGACGCCATCGGAGCCGACCGGTTCTGGATCCTGCCCGAATCCGATTCGGCCGACGCCAAGATCCGGGCCCGCTCCCAGTCGATGCTCGACCGCGCCAACCCGACCTACCTGCGCGACGTGACCGGCTGACCTGTCCGGCCCCATCGACCGACGCTGCCTCCAACCAATCCACCCGCCCAGCTCACCCGGCCCACTCACCCGCCCTACCGGCCCCGCCCCCCACCACCCGAGGAACCGACCCATGAGCCGCTACCTGGTCATCTCCGCCGACTGCCATGCCGGACTCCCCAACGCCCAGTACCGGGACTGGCTGGAGCCCCGCTACCACGACGAGTTCGACGCCTACCTGGCCGACCGGGTCCGAATGATGGAGCTGGCGGCGCGGGGCATGATCAATCAGGAGTTCGCCGAGGAGTGGGCCGAGGAGAACGAGGAGGGGTTGCGTGGCGGCTGGGACGCCATCCGCCGCGACCTCGAGCTGGACGCCGACGGGGTGGCCGGGGAGGTGCTCTTCCCCGATGCCGACGCCGTGGCCGGCAGGCGCCTCCGCGCCCTTCGGGGCCGGGTTGAGCGCGTCGGGCGAACACGCGCCCGAACTGGCCATGGCCGGGGCCCGGGCCCACAACCGCTGGCTGGCCGAGCTGTGCGCCACCAGCCCCGACCGCCGGGCCGGGGTGGCGCTGGTGCCGATCCTCGACGACATCGACGCGGCCGTAGCCGAGATCGCCCGGGCCCATGACTCAGGTCTGCGCGGCGGCATCCTCATCCCCTCCATGTGGGAGCCGTACGCGCCGTACCACGACGAGCGCTACGACCCCATCTGGGCGATCGTGCCAGGAGCGCGACCTGCCGGTGCACGTCCACTCGGGCGCGGCCGACAAGGCCAGCTACGGCCCCCACGTCGGCATGTACACCACCGAGGTGCGCTGGTGGTCGGCGCGGCCGCTGCACTTCCTGATCTGGTCGGGGGTGTTCGAGCAGTTCCCCCGGCTCAAGTTCGTGGTCACCGAGTGCGGGGCCTTCTGGGCCGCCGATCTGCTGTGGATGATGGACACGGTCTTCGACCGCGAGCACGGCATCGCGCAAGCTGGGCGCGCAGCTCACCGCCCACCTCTCCATGCGCCCCAGTGAGTACTTCGACCGCAACTGCTTCATCGGCGCCTCCAACACCCGTCGGCGCGAGCTGGCCCGGCGCTACGAGATCGGCGTGGGCAACATCATGTGGGGCAACGACTTCCCCCATCCCGAGGGGACCTGGCCCCACACCCGGGAGTTCCTGCGCAACGCCTTCTGCGACATCCCCACCGACGAGACGGCCGAGATGCTGGGCACCAACGCCGCGGCTGTCTACAACTTCGATCCGGCCCAGCTGGCCGGGCTGGCCGACCGCATCGGCCCCACCCCCGACGAGCTGGGCCAGGACGGCCACGACCTGGCCAAGTGGGAGCCGCTGGCCAAGGCCGGCCGCCCCTGGCTCACGGGTGTGGACGTCTACTAGCGGAACAGCACCCAGCCGAGTGAGCCGCCGATCGAGGCCACCAGCAGGACCACCGACAACACGATCACCCACCCGGCCACCTCGCCGTCCTCGCTCTCGGGGATGCGGCGGCGCACGATGGCCAGCCAGCGCCGGGCGAACGGCACGTCGCGTGACAGCAGGGCCAGGCCGGCGGCGATCGTGATCAGCCCGGGACCTGGGAGCACCAGCAGGAAGATGCCCAGGATGACCAGGCTGAACCCGGCCAGGATTCGCGCCCCGCGGCGGACGAGGCCGCGTTCAGCCTCGGCTTCGGTCGGCTCGTGGCTGGTCTCGATCTCGGCCTCGATGGCCCAGTCCACGAGATCGTCGATCGGGCGCGGCTCGCCGGGAAGGTCGGCCGCGGCACTCGACGCTTCGTCGGCGCCGGTGGGAGGGACGAGGGGCTGGTTCACGAGAGCTCCGGGGGTGGGCAGACCCGGGTGGACGACGGATGTCGTTCACCGACCGGAGGTCTCTCCCGTCCGACCGCCGGTCAGGCTGTCGAACCGCTGGCGCCGGGTCGCATGGCGACCGTGCTGACGACTCCAGCGAGCTGGGATACTCCCCTCTCGCTGTCGAGTATGCCCGCGCCCCGGCCCGAGGGCAACGCCCGCCCATTCGAGCAGCCTGCGGAAACTGGGCGTGAAAAGTCCCGGTATCCGGCTGCAAAGATGCCCGATTTCCGAGGAGGTGGCGGGGTCAGCCGACCAGGATGCGGCGGACGTCCTCTTCGCTCTCCTCGGTGACCAGCACCACGATCTCGTCACCGGCGTACATCACGGTGTCGCCCCGGGGGACGGTCACGTGGTCGCCGCGCAGCACGGCCACCACGGTGGAGTCGCGGGGCAGGCCCAGGTCCTTGATGGCCTTGCTGTCGGCCGGCGAGTCGGGGGCCAGCGTGACCTCGGACAGGCGGACGGCGTCGTTGCCGAAGGACAGCAGGCGGACCAGGCTGCCCACCGACACGGCCTCCTCGACCAGGGCGGTGAGCAGGTGCGGGGTCGACACCGACACGTCGACGCCCCAGTTCTCGTTGAACAACCAACGATTCGCCGGGTTGTTGATGCGGGCCACCACCCGAGGGACGCCGAACTCCTGCTTGGCCACCAGGGAGATGACCAGGTTGTCTTCGTCGTCGCCGGTCACGGCCACCACCACGTCGGCCTTGCCCGGGTCGGCCAGCACGAACTCGGAGACCTCGCAGGCGTCGGCCTGGAGCCAGGACACCCCGGAGGGCTCGTGACGGCTCACGCCCCACTCGACCCGATCGGGGTCGACCTCCACGATGAGCACATCGTGGCCGACGCGCTCGAGCTCGGCCGCGATGTAGGTCCCCACGTTGCCTCCGCCGGCGATGACGACGCGCATCAGTGCGCTCCCTTCTCCGGCACGCGAGCCAGATGCTCGTCGAGCTCGTCGATCCGGTCGCCCGAGACCGACAGGAAGACCATGTCGCCCTCCTGGCCGATCAGGGCGCTGGTCGGCACCTGGGTCTCGCCTAGGCGGGTGACGCCCACCACCCGGCTCATGCCGTCGACCTCCAGGTCGAGCAGCCGCTTGCCGGCCCAGTGGCCCGGGACGGCCCGCTCGACCAGGCACACCTTGGCGCTGGGATCGATCCATTCCACGCCCTGGCTGGCGTCGGGCAGGATGCGGCGCAACACCCGCTCGGTGGTCCACTGCACGGTGGCCACGGTGGGGATGCCCAACCGCTCGTAGATGGCGGCGCGGCGGGCGTCGTAGATGCGGGCCACCACCCGGTCGATCTGGAACGCCTCGCGGGCCACCCGGGCCACCACGATGTTCGAGTTGTCCCCGTTGGTGACCGCGGCCAGCGCGCCGGCCTCGGCGATGCCGGCCTCGTCCAGTCGGGCCCGATCGAAGCCGACGCCCACCACCTTCTTGCCGCTGAACCCGTCGGGCAGGCGACGGAAGGCCTGGGCTCGGCGGTCGATGACGGCCACCGAGTGGCCCTGGTTCTCGAGGGTGGCGGCCAGGCCGGATCCGACCCGGCCACAACCGACTACGACGACGTGCACGACTGATGATCTCCTGTGCCGCGGGGGCTCGTGCCCCCATGGGCACGCTGGCGCATCCTAAGCCCCCCGAGGTGACGGCTCCAGATCGGCAATGTTTCTGGAAGGTGACGTCTTGTCCCGCCGTCCGTCAGGCGGGGAGCTCCTGGCCCAGGGCGAAGGCTGCGTACTCCTCTTCGGTGTCGGCCCAGTCCTCGAACTGGATGACACCGATCTCGGTGAAGCGCTCGCGCAGCCAGCCCGGCTTCCCGTTGTCCGCCCCGGCGTCGAGCAGGCCCAGCTTCTTGCAGTTGGGCACGATCTTGGCGAACAGCATCTGCTGGAAGGGATCCTCCAGCTTGTCGCCGCGCATCCGCTTGATGACCTCGGACGGATCGACGCCCATCCGCTCCCACACCTCGACGGCCAGCAGCCGATCGCGCATGCGCACGGCCGCCTCGAAGGCGAACTCCTGGCGCTCGCGCAGCTCGGGGGCCGAGAGCTCGGTGTAGTACTCCTTGAGGCTCAGCACCCCGAAGGCCACGTGGCGGGCCTCGTCGCTCATGACGTAGCGCAGCAGCTGCTTGAGCAGCGGGTCGGGCGTCATGGAGTGCATGAACCCGAAGGCAGCCAGGGCCAGGCCCTCCACCATGATCTGCATGCCCAGATAGGTCATGTCCCAGCGCGAGTCCCCGATGATGTCCTCGAGCAGCAGGCCCAGGTGGGTGTTGAGCGGGTAATGACCGGAGAGCTTGGTGTCGAGGTAGCGGGCGAAGACCTCGACGTGGCGGGCCTCGTCCATCACCTGGGTGGAGGCGTAGTACTTGGCGTCGATCCACGGCACGGTCTCGACGATCTTGGCCGTGCACAGCAGCGCCCCCTGCTCGCCGTGCATGAACTGGCTCAGGGTCCAGTTCTGCTGCTCGACCCCCCACTGGGTCCACTCCTTGGAGGTCCAACGTTCCAGCGGGGTACCGCGGGGGTCGAAGTCCATGGCCTCCCAGTTGGGGTCGGCGCCATTGGCGTGGACGGCGATGGCCTCCTGGTCGACCTCGATCGACCAGTCCAGGTCGGTGGCGCCGTTCCACTGCGACGTCTTGGCCTTCTCGTAGAGCTTGTTGAGCCCGGGCCGGGCGCCCTTCTCGTAGTCCCAGGTGAACAGGGCGTCGGCGCCGTCGGGCACCACCGTCTCGTCCGCGCCGATGTAGCGGTTGGGCACGCTCAGGATGGCGTCGAGGTCATTGGCCCCGTCGCGGTCGATGAGCTCCTGGTAGGACGAGTACTCGGGCATCGGATCGCTCCCCCTGGCTGACGTACGGACGACCCGGCCTGCGCGCGGATCCCCCTCGTTCTGACGATGATACAAATCTCGTCGTATGTCGCATAGACCCGAGGACACATGTCACACCGGGCGCTCAGTAGGATCGGCGCCATGACCAGGCTGCGCTGGGGCGACGACGTCCCGGCCGATGCGCAGGCGGCCAAGGAACGCCTGATCGAGGCGGCCGACGCCTGCATCACCCGGTTCGGCCTGGCCAAGACCACCCTCGAGGACGTGGCCAACCAGGCCAAGGTGTCGCGGGCCACCATCTACCGGTACTTCCCCAGCCGAGACGAGCTGGTGCTGGAGGTGCTGCTGTCCAGCCTGAGCAAGTCGATGGAGCACTCCCTCGGCGACTTCTTCGTGGACGCCGACACGCCGGCCCGCTTCGCCGACGCCCTGGTGCGCTCGGCGGTCTACCTGCTCGACTCGATCCGACACGATCCCAAGCTCGAGACCCTGTTGGATCGTGAGAGCGGCGGCATCTCGGCCACCATCTCCGGGGCCAGCGAGCTGCTGTTCCACACCGTGCTCGACGAGTGGCGCGGTCCTTTGGCCGCGGCCCAAGCCGCCGGTCTGGTGCGGGCCGAACTGGACATCGACGAGCTGTCGGAGTGGATCCTGCGCGCCATCCTGTCGCTGCTGACCGTGGAGGGCCCCGAGCCCCACTCCCCCGACGACGAGCGGCGCCTCATCACGACCTTCCTGGTCCCCGCCGTCGTCGCTCTGGACCCCGCACCGGTCCCCTAACTAGACGTTGCGCTCGGCCAGGTGGAGGCCGGCCAGACCCGGGAGTCGGTCGATGCAACGGTCGATGCGCTGCACGGCCCGGATCCCCTCGGCGTCCCCGAACAAGTGGTGCGCCATGAACCGCACCTCGTCGGGCTCCTTGATGCCGGCCCCCACCGGGGTCCAGAAGCGACGCAGGGCCCAACGCGTCACCTTCTGCGCCCGGGGGCTGGCCTCCAGGCGCTTCGACGCCTGGCTGGCATAGAAGTCGATGTGTCGACCCTCCTGCTTCATGATCCGGTGCAGCAGCTTCGACAGCGTCGGGTGTCCGGCCTTGGCCGCCAGACGTCCGTAGGCGGCCTGGGCCGTCCACTCGTTCACCGCACCCCAGGTCATGTGCACGGTGGGCACCTGGCGGGTGACGTGGGTGGCCAGCATGGTGCTCATGGGCAGCAGCCGGTCGTGCCACGAGGATCGGCGCACCTCGGGCACCCGGGCGTCGCTGCCGGGCTCGCCGTGGGCCTCGAGCACCTGGCCGATGGCCTCGCCGTGGAAGTACTCCTCGAAGGCCCAGAAGGTCAGGAACGAGGTGATCTCGTGATCGAGGTGGGCGTCGGTGACCAGCACGTCGCGCAGGTAGATGATCGTGTTGTGCTCGACGTCGTGCATGTAGCGCAGGCAGCGCAGCGTGGCCGGGTCGAGCGGCTGCGCCCGGAAGTCGTCGAAGTCGATGTCGTCGACCTCGACCCGGTCGGTGCGCTCCTTGAGGTCTGACAGCGTGAGCTTCACGGGATGGATTCGTACTCCTCGTGGGACCCGGATCACCTCAGCCTCGAGATGACCCGAACGAAGCCCTACCCCGGCTCGGTCAGGACGGTCCCCCCTCGGACCGACCTGGTCGATCGGCCCGTTGCATGGCTGGACCTTCGGGACCCCGTGTGAGGTTGCGGGCGGTGTTGATCATGCCGACGTGTGAGAAGGCCTGAGGGAAGTTCCCCAGCATCCTGGCGTCCACCGGGTCCCATTCCTCAGACAGCAATCCTACGTCGTTGCGCAGACCGAGGAGCCGTTCGAACAACTCGACCGCCTGGTCGTGACGACCCAGCAGCTCCAGGTTGTCGACCAACCAGAACGAGCAGAGCAGGAAGGCGCCCTCGCCCGGCGGCAACCCGTCCACCGGACGCACGTCACCCTCGGCTGAGTCGGGCTGGGGCACCGGACCGGTCCGGTAGCGCTGGACGAAGCCGTCCACCACCAGGTCCGCCTCGATGGCCGCCACCGTGGCCTGGATGAGGGGATCCGACGGTGGCAGGAACCCGACCAGCGGCAGCATCAGCAGGCTGGCGTCGACCTCGGTGGAGCCGTAGTGCTGCACGAAGCAGCCACGCTCGGGGTCGACACCACGCGTGCACACCTCGGCGTGGATCTGGTCGCGCAGCGCGCGCCACCGCTCGGGCGGCTCGTCGCGCCCCGCCACCGCGTGCATCTTGATCCAGCGGTCGATGGCCACCCAGGCCATGACCTTGGAGTGCACGAAGTGGCGCTTGGGCCCGCGCACCTCCCAGATCCCCTCGTCGGGTTCGGTCCACGCCGTGGCCACGTGCTCCACCAGGAACTCGGCCAGGCTCCACGAGTCGGGGCGCACCTTGCGGCCCTGGCACACCAGCGTGTGGAGCATGTCCAGGATCTCGCCGTACACGTCGAGCTGGAACTGCTGGTGGGCGGCGTTGCCGGTGCGCACCGGCGCCGAGCCCTCGTAGCCGGGCAGCCAGTCGAGGGTCAGCTCGGGCAGGCGACGCGATCCGTCCAGGCCGTACATGATCTGGAGACGGTCGGGGCTGCCCGCCACCGCCCGACGCAACCACAGCGACCAGGCCTCGGCCTCGCGCTCGAAGCCCGAGTCCAACAAGGCGTCGAGGGTGAAGGTGGCGTCGCGCACCCAGCAGTAGCGGTAGTCCCAGTTGCGCGGGCCACCGATCTTCTCGGGCAACGAGGTGGTGGGCGCGGCACAGATGCCCCCGGTGGGCGCGTACGTCAGCGCCTTGAGGGTGATGAGCGACCGCCGCACGGCCTCGGCCCACTCCTCGGGCACCTCGGCCGGCTGCGCCCACGACCGCCACCACCGCTCGGTTCGATGCAGCTTGACCTGGGGATCCCCGCAGTCGTCGACGGTGGGCACCGGCGCGCCGGAGCGGAACCAGGCCATGGTGAAGGCCAGGTGATCGCCGGGTGACACGTCGAACACGGCCTCGGTGCGGTGGTCGCGACCGCGCATGGGCACATCGGCGCGCACCACCAAGCCGTCTCGGCCACCCTCGGCGATGAGGCCGCCCTCGATACGGCGCACCCAGGGCACGATCGAGCCGTAGTCGAAGCGCATGCGCAGGTCGCTGAGCATCCGCACCGTGCCCGTCCGCCCGACCACCACCCGGATGAGCAGTGGCGGGCCCTGGCGCACAGGCATGAAGTCGATGACCGAGGCCACGCCGGTCTCGGTGGTGAAGGTCGTCTCCAGCACCAGGGTGTCGCCGCGATAGCGACGGGTGGCCTGGGCCGTGGTGTCCTCGGGCGCCATCAGCCATCGGCCGTGGTCCTCGGTGCCCAGCAGGGCGGCGAACACGGAGGGATCGTCGAAGTCGGGCAGGCACAGCCAGTCGATGGAGCCGTCCAGCCCGACCAGGGCAGCCGTGCGGGTATCCCCGATGAGCGCGTAGTCCTCGATGGGCAGCGACATCCGACCAGCATGGCCGCGCGCGAGCAGCGAGCGACGGTCTCACACCAAGGGTTACCGTGACCGGGATCGACACCCCCCAACGAGGTCGCCATGCCGCTGAGCTCCCCTCCCGCCGACGAGACCCCCTCCGACTGCCTGGTGATGCTGGGCGTCACCGGTGACCTGGCCAAGAAGAAGCTGTTCCCCGCCGTCTACCGGCTGCACTGCCGCTGGCTGCTCGAGGTGCCGCTCATCGGCCTGGCCCGACCGGACTGGGGCCACGACCAGTTGGTCGACCACGCCCGTGAGTCGATCCAGGAGGCGGGTGAGAAGTGGGACGAGAAGCAGTTCAAGGCCCTGATGGACAAGTTCACCTACGTGTCGGGCGACTACAACGACCCGGCCACCTTCGACAAGGTGAAGACGGCGGTGGGCGACGCCAAGCACCCGATCTTCCACATGGCCATCCCGCCCTCGATGTTCGCCTGCGTGGCCTCGGGCCTGGCCGGCGTGGGCCTGAACGTGGGCAGCCGCCTGATCGTGGAGAAGCCCTTCGGTCGGGATCTGGCCTCGGCCCTCGAGCTGAACGACACCCTGCACGAGTTCTTCGACGAGGAGGCCATCTTCCGCATCGACCACTTCCTGGGCAAGGAGGCCATGCGCAGCCTGCTCATCACCCGCTTCGCCAACGCCATCCTCGAGCCGCTGTGGCGACGCACCCACGTGTCATCGGTGAAGATCACCATGGCCGAGTCGTTCGGGGTCGAGGACCGCGGCGCCTTCTACGACTCGGTGGGGGCGCTGCGCGACGTCATGCAGAACCACCTCCTGCAGATGGTGGCGCTGTTCGCCATGGAACAGCCGGTCAACGAGCACTCCAAGTCGCTGCGCGACGAGAAGGCGAAGGTGCTCCAGGCCGCTCGCCCGGTCGACCCGGCTCACTTCGTGCGCGGCCAGTACCGGGGCTACCGATCGGTAGAGGGCGTGGCGCCGGACTCCGACACCGAGACCTTCGGGGCCTTCCGGGTCGACTTCGACTCCCCCCGCTGGGGTGGCGTGCCCTTCTTCCTGCGGGCCGGCAAGTCGATGGCGGCCACGGTGACCGAGATGACCATCGAGTTCGCCCCGCCGCCCCGACCGCTGTGGATCTCCGAGGAGAGCCACCTGCCCCCGAACCGCATCCGCATCGAGGCCAAGCCCGACAGCTTCACCGCCCTGACCTGGTTGCGGAAGTCGCCGGGAGACCAGATGGTGGCCGAACCGATCACGCTGTCGCCGCCACCCGAGCTGCGCGGCGACATCGGCCCGGAGCCCTACGAGCTGTTGATCGAGGACGCCATGGCCGGCGACCCCACGCTGTTCGCCCGCGAGGACTCCATCGAGGAGTCCTGGCGCATCGTGGCGCCGATCCTCGGTGAGTATCCCAAGGTGGTCCAGTACGACCGGGGCAGCTGGGGACCGGCGGCGGCTCGCGAGCTGGTGACCGGGTACGGGTTCTGGCCCGAAGAACCGCCAGGATGACCGACGGGGGTCCGACCCCGGCCGGGCCCCAGGCCTGGGTGCTGCGCCACGGCGCCACCGAGTGGGCCACCGAGGGGCGCCACACCGGACGAACCGACATCCCGCTCGACACGAAGGGAGAAGCCCAGGCCCGTGACCTGGCGCGGCTGCTCGACGGCCAGCGGTTCGACCAGGTGCTGGTCAGTCCACTGGGTCGCGCCCGGGAGACCTGCCGACTGGCCGGGTTCGGTGATCAGGCCGAGGTCTGCCACGACCTGCTCGAGTGGGACTACGGCGACTACGAGGGCCTGACCACCGACCAGATCCGCCAGCAGGTGCCGGGTTGGACGATCTGGACCGGCGGGTGCCCGGGTGGTGAGACCATCGACGCGGTGGCCACGCGGGCCGACCGGGTGATCGACCGGGTCCGGGGGCGGTCGAGCGGGGATGTGGCCCTGTTCGCCCACGGCCACATCCTGCGGGTGCTGACGGCGCGCTGGTGTGGGCTCGACCCGATCGAGGGCCGCTGCTTCGCCCTGGATACCGCCACCCGCTCGACGCTGGGCTGGGAGCACGAGTACCCCACCGTGCTGCGGTGGAACTCGCGCTAGGGCGCCGGGGCCGATCGGGTGAAGGCCGGCGGGGGCGGTCCCGCTGATCCGATTCCTGCTTGCAGGTATAGGTAGATATGACTAGAGTCGTATCCATGTTCGATCTGGCGACCGCCATCACCCGGGTCAGCGAGGCGACCGACGCCCTGGCTCGAGGGGTCGACCCGGCGACCGTGACTGCATCCGACGCCATGGCACTGGTGGCGCAGGTGGACAAGGCCGAGCGTCAGCTCACCGCGGTCAAGATGATGCTGGCCGGGCGCGTGGCCGAGTCTCAGATCTGGAAGCACCGGGGCGACCGCTCGGCCGCGCACTGGTTGGCGGGCCAGGTCGGCACCTCCGTGGGCGAGGCCGTCGGCGTGCTCGAGACGGCGACCCGCCTCAAGGACCTGCCGACGACCAGCAAGGCGGTGCGGGAGGGCAGGTTGTCCCGGGCCCAGGCGGCCGCGGTGGCCGATGCTGCGGTCGTGGCTCCCGAAGCCGAGGCGAGCCTGATCGGGCTGGCGGCGCGCGAGTCGTTGGCCGGGCTTCGGGGCGAGGCCGCCCGACGCAAGCACGCCCACCTCGACGAGGCCCAGCGCCACCAGGCCATCCGGGCCTCCCGCCACGTGCGGTTCGGGACCGATCCCGATGGCGCCGCCACCATGGGGGTGCGCACCACCCCTGATGCCATGGCCGAGATCAAGGCGGCCATCGCCCACCACCAGACCGAGATCTTCGACACGGCTCGCCGCCAAGGCCTTCGGGATCCGTTCGAGGCTTACGCCGCCGACGCCTTGGTCGAGATGGCCCGCCGCTCGCTCGGCCAGACCGAGGGCACCGCCAAGCGCGTGCCCACCAAGGTCATCGTGCGCATCGACCACGCCGCCCTGAGGCGCGGTCACGTCGCGCCGGGCGAGGTCTGCGACCTTCCGGGCACCGGCCCGATCCCCGTGGCTCAGGTGCAAGCCATGCTGGCGACCGGCGAGAGCTTCGCCGCCGTCGTCGTCACCCAGGGCGACCGGGTGACGACGGTCGCCCACATCGGTCACCAGCCGGTGATCGAGCCGGCCGTCCTGTTCGACGCTGTGGGCACCCGGGGCCAGGGCGTGACCGATGCCCACCACTCGCGAGCGCCCAACGCGTACCAGCGCACCGCTCTCGACTGGACCGACTCGACCTGCACCGTCGAAGGCTGCGACCTGCCCCGACAGGAGATCGACCACCGCGTCGATTGGGCCCGGACCCACCGCACGCAACTCGACGAGCTCGACGGGCTCTGTCGACACCACCATGCGCTGAAGACTCGCCAGAACTACCAACTGGCGCCCGGGACCGGCCGTCGGCCGATGATCGCCCCCACCGGCACCGCGCCACCCTGACCCGCCAGCGCGGCCGAGCCGACTCGGGGGTCAGGTCCCGGCTCACGGATGGCGATGCCCCGGGAACTCCCACGGAGGGGCGAGCGCCAGCGGGTACGGTCGAGGGGCGTGAGTGGGAGCGGGAGCGGTGAGATCGGCGGAGCGTGGATCGGCGTGATCGGCGACCGGGTCGACGGGTTCGCCCCGCACGACGCCATCGCCGAGTCGATCGATCACGCCGCGGCCCACCTGCACGTCGAAGGCCCTGAAGTGCGTTGGATCGGCACCGACCGCCTGGCCGAAGCGGGCGCCACCGCGCTCGAGGGCGCAGCCGGGGTGTGGTGCGCGCCCGGCGGCCCCTATCGCAGTCTGGAGGGCGCCCTCGACGGCATCCGCTGGGCCCGCGAACACGACGTGGCCTTCCTGGGCACCTGCGCCGGGTTCCAGCACGGCGTCATCGAGTTCGCCCGTCACGTCCTGGGCCACACCACCGCGGCCCACGCCGAGTACCGCTCCATCGACGCGGTGCCCGACCCCGGCGCCGAGTACTTCATCGATGAGCTGCTGTGCTCACTGGTGGGCCAGACCATGGAGGTCGAGCTGGTCGACCGCCAGCTGTGCGACCTCTACGGCACCGCCCATCCCGTCGAGCGCTACTACTGCCGGTTCGGGCTCGACCCCAAGTGGCGGCAACCACTCCACGACGCCGGCCTCCGGGTGGCCGGCATCGACCGTCGTGACGGCGACGTGCGCCTGCTCCGCCTCACCGCCCACCCCTGCTACCTGCTCACCCTTTTCGTACCCCAGACGTCGTCCACCCCGACCGACCCCCACCCGCTGATCGTGCACTTCCTGCGGACCTGCCTGGGGTCGACCAATGAGGTCGGCGCCGCCGGCTCGGCGGGTCAGGCGAAGTAGGGGCGGAGGGCGGCGGTCACGTCGTCGCGGAAGCGGTCGATGGCCGCGGTCACGAACGTGACCGGATCCAAGTCGGTGTTGTGCACCAGTGGGGTCAGGTCGAAGGCGAAGGTCAACTCGGTGGCGTCGTCGAGCGCCCGGGGAGCCAGCAGGGTGGCGTTGGCCCGGCGTCGACCCTGCTCGGCCAGGTCGTAGCGCTTGGCGCCCACGATCTGGCTCTCGAACACCCCGGCCAGCCGGCCAGCCAGCTCGTCCAGCCCGGACACGTCGAGCAGCACCTTCTCCTCGTCACCCAGCCAGTCCAGGCTGCGCCAGCCCTCGACGCCCACCACCTTCCAGGGTCGTTGATCCGCAGGCAGGCCGCGCAGCGCCTCGACGGTGGCCGCGGCCACGGCCACGTGGGTGGCGTGCTTGTCGGCCAGGTTGTGGGTGTACACGTTGACCGGTCGGGCGGCGGCCAGCAGCTCGGCCAGCTCGCCCACCAGCTCGCCGTGGCCTGCGCCCCGAATGGTCGCGCTGGAGTGGCCCAGCTGGAACATGGCGCTGTAGCCACCCAGCTGGGCGGCCGCCCGCTGCTCGACCCGGCGGGTGGCGATCATCTGCTCGTCGCTGTACCCGGCGAAGGGTCCGCCCCGGGCGCTGCCGGCGCCGTCGGTGCAGGCCACGCCCGTGAACCATCGATCCGGGTCGACCTGGCAGGCCGCGATGGCCACCAGGGCCATGAACTCGAGGTCGTCCTGGTGGGCGCCGATGCCCAGGTCGGTGGTGCGGGCCACCGCCTCCCCCAGCGGCGAGCCATCCGGCACCGTCACCTCGGCGGCCGCCCGCGGGTAGCTGAACATGGGCGTGACCCTAGGCGCCGGCTCATCGGGCCATGGCGTGAACGGGGTGGACCCGCTAGGTTCCCCGAACCAACCGGTGGCGCTGGATGGACACAGGAGCATCGTGGCCCGACGTCGACCAGCCCGCGCCCACACCCGCCCGCGCCCGGCCCGAACCGCCGGCCCGGCCCGAATGGCCGGCACCGCCTGGGCCCGAGTGGCCGCCACCGCCGTGTTGGCGCTGGCTGTGGTCACGATGTCGTCGCCGACATCGGCGCGGGCCGACACGACCAGCCCGCGCTGCTCGGCCAGCGATCCGTTCACAGCCGCCCTGGCCCAGCAGCTGGCCACCACCTGGCCGGGTCAGCAGTTCTCGGCCTCGGTCTACAACGAGCGCACGGGCTGCCAGTACGACCTGCACCCTGACGCTCGCATCTCCACCGCCAGCGTGCTCAAGGTCGAGATCATGTCGGGCATCCTCCTGCGTGCCCAGCAGCAGGGGCGGATCATCACCGCCCAGGAGGCCAGCCTGATCTGGCCCATGATCACCCAGTCCGACAACGACGCGGCCACCGAGCTCTGGGAGTCGCTGGGTGAGGGCCCGGGCATGGCCACCCTCGACTCGGCCTTCGGGATGACCTCGACCACGCCGGCGGACCCGCTGTGGGGGCTGACCTCCACGTCGGCCCGCGACCAGATCACGCTGCTGCGCCAGGTGCTGCTGGGCGACTTCGGGCCGTTCGACACCTACTCGCGCAACACCGCCTGGAGCTACATGACCAGCGTGACCCCGTCCCAGCGCTGGGGCATCACCGCCGGCGTGCCGGCCGGGTGGACGGTGGCCAACAAGAACGGCTGGGCGCCGGGCAACAACGGCCTGTGGAACGTCAACTCCACCGGCGTGGTCTACGACCCGGCCGGAGGCGCCTACGCCATCGCCCTGTTGTCCACCGGCTGGCCCAACGAGGCCAGTGGCATCACCGGTATCGAGACCATGAGCCGCGCCGTGGCCGCGCAGCTGACCAAGCCGCACATCTCGCCGCACTTCTACCTGAGCGACCAGACGTCGCCGCCGGCCACCGCCCGTGACGCGGTCTACGGCGCCCCCTGGGACCTGCCCATCGTGGGCGACTGGAACGGTGACGGCACCGACACCATCGGCGTGATGCGAGGCAACACCTTCTACCTGCGCAACACCAACACCAGCGGCGTGGCCGACCAGACCTTCACCTACGGACTCCCCGGCGACACCCCCATCATCGGCGACTGGAACGGTGACGGCACCGACACCATCGGCGTGATCCGCGGCAACACCTTCTACCTGCGCAACACCAACACCAGCGGCGTGGCCGACCAGACCTTCACCTACGGACTCCCCGGCGACACCCCAGTTGTGGGCGACTGGAACGGTGACGGCACCGACACCATCGGCATCGTGCGAGGAACCACCTTCTACCTGCGCAACACCAACACCAGCGGCGTGGCCGACCAGACCGCCAGCTACGGCATCCCCGGCGACACCCCCATCATCGGCGACTGGAACGGCGACCACGTCGACACCATCGGCATCGTGCGAGGAACCACCTTCTACCTGCGCAACACCAACACCAGCGGCGTGGCCGACCAGACCGCCAGCTACGGCATCCCCGGTGACATCGCCCTGAGCGGGGACTGGAACGGCGACGGCACCGACACCATCGGCGTCGCCCGCGTCACCGGGTGACCCGATCACCGGCTGATCGGAGGCGATCCGACACTGCCCGGGGGTGCCGATACCTGCGAGACTGGGCGCCATGAGCGGCTTCACCAGGCGGGTGTGCGCGGCGGGCCTGGCCGTGGTCGTCCTGGCCGCGGGCGCGACCGGCCGGCACGCCGGCCTTCACCCCGCCGCCGCGCCCACGTCGAACGTGCTCACCGCCTCGAGGACCCGCTCGGTGACAGCGTCGACGGCCTGCGTCGACATCGATGCCTGGCCGCTGGCACGCCGAGCCGCGGCGCTCATCGCCGCGCCTGCGGTCGACTTCGACATCGACCAGCTCGAGTCCACGATCGATCAAGGGGTCGGGGGCATCCTGTTCCTGGGCAACGCGCCGGCACCCGCCAACCTGGCCGCTCAGGTGGCCCAGGCCGAAGCCTTTCCCGGTGCCTCCGTCCCCCTGCTCACCATGGCCGACGAGGAAGGCGGCGGCGTCAGCCGGATGGCGCCCGTCACCTCCCCGCTGCCGTGGGCGCGCACCATGGCCCAGACCATGACCACCGCCCAGGTGCGGGCCCTGGCCCAGACGATCGGAAGCCAGATGCGAGCCGCGGGCGTCCGTCTCGACCTGGCCCCGGTCGTCGACCTGGACGACCAGCCCGGGCCCAGCACCACCAATCCCGACGGTTCGCGCTCCTTCTCGAACTCGGCCTCGGTGGCCAGCGCCTACGCCACCGCCTTCGCGCAGGGTCTGGCCGGCGGCGGCGAGCTGACCACGGCCAAGCACTTTCCCGGCCTCGGCCATGCCACCGGCAACACCGACTACGGCCCCGCCTCGACCCTGGCGCTCTCCCAGCTCCAGGCTGGCGCGCTTCCCGCCTTCGGCGCCACCCTGCCGGCCGTCTCGGCCGTGATGGTGGCGAACGCCTCCGTGCCAGGGCTGACGACCGGTCCGGCCTCGTTGTCGGCCGCCGCCGTCAACGGTCTGCTGCGCACCCAGATGGGCTGGCAGGGATTGGTCCTGAGCGACAGCCTGTCCGCCGGGGCCATCACCGACATCGGTCTCACGGTGCCCCAAGACCGCGGTCGAGTCCATCGAGGCCGGCGTCGACATGGTCCTGTTCGGAACAGGCACGAACGGGCAGCAGACGCCCGCGGCGGTGGCGGCACTGACCCAGGCCGTCATCGACGCGCTGGTCAGCGCGGTCGACGCGCAGCAGCTGAGCTCGGCCCGACTGTCAGACGCCGTCACGCACGTGCTGGCCAGCAAGGGGATGGCGGTCTGCCCGCGCATCTCGCCGCACTTCTACCTGAGCGACCAGATGTCGCCGCCCGTGGCCGACCAGAACTTCAGCTACGGGATCCCTGGCGACACCCCCATCATCGGCGACTGGAACGGTGACGGCACCGACACCATCGGCGTCGTCCGCGGCAACACCTTCTACCTGCGCAACACCAACACCAGCGGCGTGGCCGACCAGACCTTCACCTACGGACTCCCCGGCGACACCCCCATCATCGGCGACTGGAACGGTGACGGCACCGACACCATCGGCGTGATCCGCGGCAACACCTTCTACCTGCGCAACACCAACACCAGCGGCGTGGCCGACCAGACCTTCACCTACGGACTCCCCGGCGACACCCCAGTTGTGGGCGACTGGAACGGTGACGGCACCGACACCATCGGCATCGTGCGAGGAACCACCTTCTACCTGCGCAACACCAACACCAGCGGCGTGGCCGACGTGACCGCCAGCTACGGCATCCCCGGCGACACGCCCATCATCGGCGACTGGAACGGTGACCACGTCGACACCATCGGCATCGTGCGGGGCACCACCTTCTACCTGCGCAACACCAACACCAGCGGCGTGGCCGACCAGACCGCCAGCTACGGCATCCCCGGTGACATCGCCCTGAGCGGGGACTGGAACGGCGACGGCACCGACACCATCGGCGTCGCCCGCGTCACCGGGTGATCAGGCCGGGGACCACGAACCGGGACGATCAGACCGCCAGGTGGTCGACCGGGCCCTGGGCCCGGCGCACCAACCGTCGGTTCAGCCGATCCTCCATCGACGGCCCCGGCGGGCGGTGGTCGATGACCGAGGCGTCGGTGCCCACGCCGTCGAACACCAGCACGCTGTCCAGTTCGACGTTGTGCGGCAACATCGTGCGCGGGTAGATCCATTGGTCACGGTCCTCGCCGATCTCGATGGTGGCCATCAGATCGTCGAGATCCACCACCAGTCCGCGCACCTCGATCGGCTGAATCGGTCCGGTCACAGGGTCCCCTGTTCTCGCTGCCGGGTGGAACACCCCGTGGTATCGACCGTTCGACCTACGCCCTACATAGACCGATCAGCCCATTTCGGGCGCCCAAACCCGCGCCCGGAGACGCTCAGGTGTAGAGCGCCTCGATCTCGCGGTCGTAGCGGGCCAGCACGCCGCGGCGCTTGAGCTTGGAGGTCGGGGTCAGCAGATCGGTGTCGGGCAGCCATTCCTCGCCCAACACTGCGATCTTCTTGACCTTCTCGGCGTGGTTGAACGGCTCCATGGCCGGGCCCAGCCCGGCCTCGATCTCGCTGATGACCGTGGGATCCCGGGCCAGATCGACCAGGGAGTCGGTCTCGATCCCGCGGTTGGCGGCCCACACCGGTGCCACCTCGGGATCGAGCACCACCAGCGCGGCCACGAAGGGCCGGTCGTCGCCCACGGCCATGGCCTGGCCGACCAGCGGGATGGTCTTCAGGGCGGCCTCCAGGTTGGCCGGGCTCACGTTCTTGCCCCCGGCGGTGATGATCAGCTCCTTCTTGCGATCGACGATGCGCAGGTAGCCGTCGTCGTCGAGCTCGCCGATGTCACCGGAGTGGAGCCAGCCGTCGATGATCGTCTCGGCCGTCTTGGCCGGGTCGTCCAGGTAGCCGGCGAAGACGTGGCCTCCGCGACAGAGCACCTCGCCGTCGTCGGCCAGGCGCACGTCGGTGCCAGGCATGGCCGGCCCGACCATCCCCGCTTTGATCTGGTGGACGGCGAAGGTCATCGGACCGGTGTTCTCGGACATGCCGTAGACCTCGCACAGCGGTACGCCGATGGCCCGGTACCAACGGAGCACCTGGGCGGGGATGGGCGCGGCGCCGCTGATGGCCACCTCGCACTGGTCGAGCCCGATCATCTCCCGCACCGGCGCGAAGGCGGTGTCGAGGCCGCGGGCGGTGGCCCGCTGCTCGGAGGTGGCCCGACCCCAGTCGATGGCCTCAGAGATCGGCGTGGACGCGGCCACCGCGTCGGCGAAGGCCGCGGCCCGGTCGGGGTCCGCGCCAAGGGCCGCCATCACACCCCCGTGGATCTTCTCCCACACCCGAGGGACGCCGAACACCACGTTGGGCTGCACCTCTCGCAGATACGGCCCGATCCGTCCGGGGTCGGGACAGGTGGTCACCTCGAAGCCGTTGAAGGCCTGCTGGTAGTGGCTGGTCATCCGCTCGGCGATGTGAGCCATGGGCAGGTAGGACACCAGCCGCTTGCCGGCCAGGCGCCCCAGGTCGAGTCGACGCCGGAGGCTCTCCACCGTCCAGGCCACGTTGTGGTGGGTGATCATCACGCCCTTGGGCGGCCCGGTGGTGCCCGACGTGTAGATGACCGTGGCCAGGTCCTCGGATCGACAGGAGGTGGCGGCCTCCTCCAGGTCGGCGGGTTCGGCCGAAACCAGGTCGTCGAACCGGAAGATCTCGTCGGACACCAGCCCGTCGGGATCCGACACGATGCCGAGCTGTTCGAGGGCCGGCAGCTCGTCGCGCACCGACGAGAACCGATCCAGGAAGGCCTGGTCCTCGACCACACCGATGCGAGCCCCGCAGTGGCCGGTCAGGTAGGCGACCTGCTCGGGCGACGACGAGTTGTAGATGGAGATGGGGGTGGCCCCGCAGAAGGAGACGGCCAGGTCGAGCACGTGGAACTCGGGGATGTTGCGCATCATCAGCACCACCCGGTCACCCGGAGCCAGACCCAGCGCCCGGAAACCGGCGGCGGCGCAGGCCACCCGATGGGCGTACTCGGCGAAGGTCCACGATCGCCACGACACGCCGTCCTGCCAGCGCAGGGCCAGCAGTGAGCCATGGGCGGCCACGGTCTCCAGGAAGGCAGAGGGGATGGTCCGTCCGGCGGCGACGTCGTCGATCTCGTGGCTGCTCACGCCACGGTTGTAGTCCATCGCTTGGACGACTGCCGCTTCCCTCGCTTGTATGCTGACCTCCTGAACTTGACCGCACGGTCTAGTTTCCGGATCCGGGAGGACACCCCATGACCACCGCAGTCATCGTCGACGCCGTCCGCACCGCCGGCGGCAAGCGCAACGGCAAGCTCTCGGGCTGGCATCCGGTCGATCTGGCGGCCGAGACGCTCAAGGCACTCGTCGAGCGCAACAACCTCGACCCCGAGCTCATCGACGACGTGATCATGGGCTGCGTCATGCAGGTCGGGGCCCAGTCACTCAACATCGGGCGCAACGCCGTGCTGGCCGCCGGGTTCCCCGAGTCGGTGCCGGCCACCACCATCGACCGCCAGTGCGGGTCCTCGCAGCAGTCGGCCCACTTCGCCGCCCAGGGCGTGATCGCCGGCGCCTACGACGTGGTGATCGCGGCCGGCGTCGAGGTCATGAGCCTGGTGCCCATGGGTGCCTCGGCCATGGTCAAGGACATCGGCTTCCCGTTCGGCGAGACCATGGGTCTGCGCTACGCCGGGGCCGGCGGTCTGGTGCCCCAGGGCATCTCGGCCGAGCTCATCGCCGACAAGTGGAACATCTCCCGCGACGACCTCGACGCCTTCGGCGCCCTGAGCCAGCAGCGGGCGCTCCAGGCCACCGAAGAGGGTCGCTTCGACAACGAGATCGTCGCCGTGGCGGCCAAGCCCCGCGACAAGGAGACGGGCGAGCTCATCGCCAGCGACGAGATCGTGACCCGCGACGAGGGCATCCGCCCGGGCACCACCGTCGAGACCCTGGCCAACCTGAAGCCGGCCTTCAAGCCCGACGGCAAGGTGACCGCCGGCAACTCCTCGCAGATCTCCGACGGCGCCTCGGCCGTGCTCATCATGAGCGAGGAGAAGGCGGCCGCCCTGGGCCTCACCCCGCGGGCCCGCTTCCACACCTTCGCCCTGGCCGGCGTCGATCCCATCACCATGCTCACCGGGCCCATCCCGGCCACCCACAAGGCCCTCGAGCGCTCGGGTCTCTCGATGGACGACATCGACCTGGTCGAGATCAACGAGGCCTTCGCCTCGGTGGTGCTGGCCTGGGAGAAGGAACTGCACCCGGACATGGACAAGGTCAACGTCAACGGCGGGGCCATCGCCCTGGGCCACCCGCTCGGCTGCTCGGGCACCAAGCTCATGGCCACCCTGCTCAACGAGCTGGAGCGGACCGGCGGCCGCTACGGCCTCCAGACCATGTGCGAGGGCGGCGGCCTGGCCAACGCCACCATCATCGAACGACTGGGCTGAGGTGCGGGCGCTGAGCCCGCACGGTAGAACGGAAGGGTGATCCGCAAGCATCCGGTCGTGTTGGGGGTGGCGTTGGTCATCCTCGGGCTCGGGTTGTGGAGCCATCACGGCCTGGCCGCGGTGCTGATCGCGGCGGCGGCCAGCTACGTGATCCTGCTGATCGGTGTGGTCATGCTGGGCGGGCTGGCCCGACCCATCCCCGAGCCGCCGCCGCCCGGTGAGCTGCGTCGCGTGCGCCTGACCTACCGGTGCAGCATCTGCGGCACCGAGGTGCGCATGACCGCGGCCAACGACGAGGATCCCGAACCGCCCCGACACTGCCAGGACGACATGGACCTGGTGGCGCCGATCGACTAGCCCTCTGGTCGGCAAGCCTCCCTGCGGGCGCTTCGCCATCCGGGTGTCATCGGTGCAGCGGCTCCGGCCTGGCGGCCTACCTGCTTGACCCTCCGGTCGGCAAGCCTCCTGCGGGCGCTTCGCCATCCGGGTGTCATCGGTGCAGCGGCTCCGGCCTGGCGGCCTACGCCTACCTGACGCGCTGGGCGTGGCGGTCGTGGAGGGCGGCTTCGTCGGGTCGGGGATCGGGGCCGTAGCCCGGCACGCCCGCCGCCGCCACCATGGCCAACACCTCCTCACGCACGTCCGGAGCCAGTCGCTCGGTCCACGCCACCACCGGGTCGCCTCCCGCACGCACCACCGAGCCGGGGTTGGCCGTCCTCGACGGCTGTCGGGCGACCACACCCAGGTCGGTCGGCCGCGGCAGGCCCGCCGTCTCCATCACGGGACCAAGCACGCCCATGGGATCGGCCGAGACGGCTTCGAAGGTGATCAGCTGCGCCAGCTCGGGCGTGGTCTCGTCGAGGAGGGCCATGACCTGCACCGCCCACACCGCGGCTGTGGCTGCGGCCACCGACGTGCGGCCCTCGAGCAGCACCTCGACCCGCTCGCGTCCGCCCGGCGGCAGGTCGACCAGGGCTCGACGGACGTTGCCCGGCCCCCAGTCCACCCGTTGCAGCGATTCCACCACCGCACACGGATGACGCACCAGGATGACCATCGGCGATGACGGGAACTGCTCGAGGAGCCATCCGGCGGCGAGGTTCATCCGCACGTGCTTGACCACGAACTGGTCGGCCCGAACCGGGTCGAGCGGCCGGCAGAGACGCAGCAACCCGGGCGTCACCCGCCGCCCGGTCATCACCTCGCCCAGGAATCGGGCCAGCTCGGGCGCCTCGTCCCCCGCGCCCAGCATCGGCACCTCGACCCCGTAGCGCCGGCGCAACCACCTGTCGGACAGGGGCTCGAACAGGGGGCACACCCGCGGCCCGCGGCTCAGCAGCTCCTGCACCCAGGTCGAGCCACCCCGCTGGGTCCCCAGCAGGCTGACGGTCGGAGCCGACTCCCGGCCCCGACGGCCCAGGCGACACGTCGGCGTGAGCGCGTAGTCGCTCCACGTGGCCTCGAGCCAGGGCCAAGCATGCGTCCGGGCCCATCGCAGACGCTCCATGCTCGACGCCACGTATCCGTTGCCTCCCGCCACCCAGCGTGGCCATCCTCGACCTGGCGGCATCCCAGCTGCCCCGCCCATGATGCATCATGTCCACAGCCTGGGGATGGGTTTGGGGAGTGTTACCTCACCGTCATGGGGCGTTCTCGGCCCCGACTTGTACCGGCAACATTCGACATCACCCCGACGCCCACGGCCCCATCGGGCACCGGGACCGTCAGCGATACTGGGTGGCGGTGATGATCCCGGCCAGGATCAGCCCGAGCCCGCCGAACACGTACCAGTTGGTCACCGATCCGGGCAGTATCTGCAGGTAGTTGGCCACGATCATGAGGATGCCGAGGCCCATGAACCCGAACATGAGCACGGGTACCCATGGTGGGCTGACCTTCTGGTAGGTCGGCACCCGCGGCGTGTAGCGGGTCGAGGCCTCCGGCGTGTTCGAACCGCCGCGCCCCGAGCCCGACTTGCTCGACGCCGACTTGCTCGCCGTGGCCTTGCCCGAGCCGTCCTTGGACGGGCCGCCCTTGGGCGTGACCCGACCACCTTCGACGCGGTGCTTCCCCGGACGCTTCGGTGTGGTGGCCACGTCGAGAATGTAGTGCGTGGCGTCGCGGCGCTGATCCCACGTCGGTGCCGGGAACTCGGTCCGGGGTCCCGCGGTGGACCGGTAGCCTCCGACCATGGGCGCCCGGGTGCTGGTCCTCGACAACTACGACTCGTTCGTCTACAACCTCGTCCAGTACCTGGGTGAGCTCGGCGCCGAGCCCGAGGTCCATCGGGCGGACACGCTCACCCTCGACGAGATCGACGCCATGGACCCCGACGCCGTGTTGATCAGCCCCGGCCCTGGCCGTCCCGAGGACGCCGGCCTGAGCAACCAGCTCATCGATCACATGGCCGGTCGACGCCCCGTGTTCGGCGTCTGCCTCGGCCACCAGTGCATCGGCCAGGTGTTCGGTGGCGAGGTGGTGCGGGCGCCGCAGGTGATGCACGGCAAGACCTCGCTCATCCACCACACCGGCCAGGGGGTGTTCGCCGGGCTGCCCAACCCCTTCGAGGCCACCCGCTACCACTCCCTGGTGGTCGACCGGGCTTCGGTGCCCGACGTGTTGGAGATCACGGCCGAGACCGACGACGGCATCGTGATGGGCCTGCGTCACCGTGAGTTCGACATCGAGGGCGTGCAGTTCCACCCCGAGTCGATCCTGACCACCTCCGGTCACGACCTGATCGCCAACTTCCTGACCCGAGCCCCGGCCCGGGCCAGCTGACGCCACCACTGGCTGTGGCGCACCTCGACCCCGACGACGTCCGGGCCGAGGTGCGGGGCTGGATCGCCGACCACTGGGATCCCGAGCTGAGCCTGCTCGAGTGGCGTCGCCAGTTGGTCGAGGCCGGGTGGGCCGTGCCCAGCTGGCCGGGTGCGTGGGGCGGGCGGGATCTCCCCGCCGCCCTGGCCGAGGTGGCGGCCGAGGAGCTGGCCCGGGCCGGCGCTCCCGGGGTGGCCGACGGCGTGGGCATGCACCTGGCCGTGCCCACCTTGCTCGAACACGGGTCAGACCAGTTGAACCACCGGCTGATCCCGGCCACCGTCATCGGTGAGATCACCTGGTGCCAGCTCTTCAGCGAGCCGGGGGCCGGGTCGGACCTGGCCGGGCTGACCACCCGGGCCGACCGCGACGGCGACACCTGGTTGGTCAACGGCCAGAAGGTGTGGAACACCTCCGCCCATCACGCCGACTTCGGGTTGCTGTTGGCCCGCACCGACTGGGACGTGCCCAAGCACCAGGGCATCTCCTACCTGGTGCTGCCCATGCACCAGCCCGGCGTCGAGGTGCGGCCGCTGCGCCAGATGAACGGGCATGCGTCGTTCAACGAGGTGTTCCTGACCGACGCCGAGGTGCCGGTGGACCACCTGGTGGGCGCCGAGGGCGGCGGATGGGGTGTGGCCCTGACCACCTTGGCCCACGAGCGGCGCCTGGCTCCGGGGCGGGTCGCAGGCGGCCGGGCGTCGACCCGCGATGCGGCCGGTCCGGCTGGACCGACCGGTCGAGCCGTGCGAGAGGCGGCGGCTGAACAAGCCGTCGCCGCCGCCCCCTACACCTGGTACCCGCAGCGGGCCGGGCGCCCCGACCTGGTGATCGAGCACGCCCGAGTCGCCGGGTTGGCCCACGACCCGGTCGTCCGCCAGGAGCTGGCCCGGGTCATCACTCTGGCGCGCGTGGCCCAGTGGACCCAACGCCGGGCCCTGGCCGCCCGAGCCCTGGGCCGCCCACCCGGCCCGGAGGGCTCGCTGGGCAAGCTGGCCAGCAGCAACATCGCCCGGGCCGCCGCCCGCGCCCACTCGCTCATCGCCGGGGCGGGCGGGCTGCTCAACGGGCCCGACAGCCCCTTCGCCGGGGTGGTGGCCGAGGTGCTGGTCTCGGTGCCGGCGGTGTCCATCGCCGGGGGCACCGACGAGATCCAGCACAACATCCTGGGCGAGCGCATCCTGGGCCTGCCCAAGGAGCCCGACCCGGCTCGCCAGATGCCGTTCCACGACGTGCCCCGCAACGCCAGCCGCTGACCACCTGACCCAGGAGACCCCTTGCCCGAGCTCGATCGTCACGGCGTGGCCGTCCACTA
The DNA here is from genome assembly GCA_963740985.1 of uncultured Microthrixaceae bacterium. Taxonomy (GTDB): domain Bacteria; phylum Actinomycetota; class Acidimicrobiia; order Acidimicrobiales; family Acidimicrobilacustridaceae; genus UBA4742. The sequence continues at coordinate 2,785,015 of CAVUGJ010000002.1, read as the reverse complement.
CGACGTGCATGGCGGGCGCACCCACCGTCCGCCGCTGGTGCTCACCCACGGCTACTCGGCCACGTCGGCCATGTGGGCGCCGAACCTGGCCGCGTTGTCCGCGGATCGCCAGGTGATCACCTGGGACCTCCGCGGCCACGGGCGCAGCCAGTCCCCCGACGACCCAGGCGCCTACTCGGGCCAGGCCGCCCTGGACGATCTGGGCGCCCTGCTCGACGCGGTGGGCGCCCAGCGGGCCGTCCTCGGCGGTCAGTCACTGGGCGGGTACCTGTCATTGGCCTTCAACATCGTTCACCCCGAGCGTGTGGGCGCCCTGGTGCTGGTGGACAGCGGTCCCGGGTTCCGCAACGACCGAGCCCGCCAGGACTGGAACGAGCGAGCCGAGGCGTTCGCAGTGGCGTTCGAAACCCGGGGTCTGGAGGCGCTGGGCACCAGCCCCGAGGTGGGCGCCGGCCCCCACGACCCGGTCGGGCTGGCCCACGCGGCGCGGGGCACCCTGGTGCAGCACGACGGTGCGGTCATGGCGTCGCTGACGACGATCGCGGTACCCACCCTGGTGCTGGTGGGCGAGCGGGACCGGCTCTACCTGGCCGCGGCCGACGTGATGGCGGCCAAGATCCCGGGGGCCAACAAGGTGGTCCTGGCCGACGCCGGCCATGCCGCCAACCTGGACCAGCCCGTGGCCTTCGACCAGGCCGTCTGTCGGTTCCTGGCCGGCCTGGAGGATCCGGCGGCCGGGAGACCCGAGGCCGACTAGGAGTCGAGGCCGGTCATGGCCCGGAACTCGGCGGTGGTGTTCACGTGGGGGAACGGCACGTCGGGCTCGGCCACACCCAGACCGGCGCAGATCGGACCCCAGCCGTCACCCGGGTGCCACACGATGAGCCGATCGGCCGACACCGTGGCCCGCACCTCCTGGTTGTGGGCCAGATAGGCCGCCTTGGCCGACGCCTCGTCCCGCCAGTCGTGGGTGAACGAGTCGAGCATGGCGTCGGTCATCCGGGTGAAGCGGTCGGGATCGGGACCCATCGGCGCGTCCATGGCCGCGAAGATCGTGGCGGACGCACTGGTCCACCAGCCGTCGGCGTCGCGCTCGGACAGCAGGACGGGCGCGTCGGGGTAGGCGTCGGCGATCTGGCGCCAGCATCCGGCCGCCGGCCAGTCGACCACCGCCCGGTAGTCGGCGAAGAGGTCGGACCAGTCCGGGGGACTGCCCCGGTAGGCGGCGGCCCACACGTCCAGGTCGGCGGGCCGCCCGAACACCTCGGTCATGTGGTAGCAGGGCCCACCCAGCACCTGCTCCAACGCCACCTTCAGCGAATGGGTGCCCGTTCGACCCAAACCGGCTCCAACCATCTCGATCGCCATCTGACCCCTCCCTCGTTCCCCCTGTGGTCGCGCCGGACGCTACCAGCCACCACCCGATGGTCCCGGGGGCGGCGACGGCCGCCAGCTCAGGCCGTGGTGGAGGTGGCGGCCGTGGTCGGGGTGGTGGGCGGCGGCGTGGTGGTGGTCGTGCCCGGCCCGGTGGACACGATGATGGTCACCGTCGTGCCCGGAGCCACCGAGATCCCCGCAGCCGGGTTGGTGCCGATCACCTCGCCGGCCGGGACCGTGGTCGAGGCCTGGTTGACCGTCGTCACCTTGAACCCCGCCGAGGCCAGGTTGGCCGAGGCGCTGGACACGCTCTGGCCGGCGACATCAGGGACCTTCAGCGTGGACGGACCCGACGACACGGTGATGTCCACCTCAGCACCCTTGTCGGCCTGGGTGTTGGCGCTGGGGCTCTGCGAGATGACCGTGCCGGTGAGCACCGTGTCGCTGTTCTGGGGGATGGCCCGCACCGTGAACCCGGCCGCGTCCAGGGCGCTGGTGGCGGCGGCCTGGGTCATGCCCACCACCGGCGGCACGTCCACCTGCCCGGCGCCCTTGGACACGTCGATCACCACCGTCGAGCCCTGGTCGGCCTGGGCACCGCCCACCGGCAGCTGAGCGAAGACCTGGCCGTTGGGCACCTGACTGTTGGCCTTGGGCACCACCGTCACCTTGAAGCCCTCGGCCTCGAGCGCGCTGCGGGCCACGTCCACCTGCTTGGTGGTCACGTCGGGCACGGTCTTCTGCTGGGTCGAGCTGCGATCCAGACGGGTGGCCAGGAACAGCAGGCCACCGGCCAGCACCACCAGCACCCCCAGCAGGACCCACAGGAAGGTGGCGCTGCGCTTCTTGGCCGGCGGGGTGCTGGCCGCGGCGTAGGAGCCGGTCGGCGGACCGGCCGGGGGCACGGCGGCCACGGCCTGGGTGCCCATCGCGCCCACCCCGGCGGCGGCCACGCCCGCGCCCGCCACCGCACCGGCCAACCCGGCCGCCAGCGCCGCCTGGGACCGCAGTGCCGAGACAGGTAGGCCCTCCAGGTAGTTGCGCAGATCGGCCCGCAGGTCCTCGGCCGAGGCGTAGCGCTGGGCCGGGTCCTTGGCCATGAGCTGGGCCACGATGGCCTCGAGGGCGGGCGGGACGGCGACCCCGCTGGCGCTGGGCAGCGGAGCCGGCTCCTGCACGTGCTTGTAGGCGATGGCCACCGGCGTGTCCCCGGTGAAGGGCGGCCGGGTGGTGAGCATCTCGTAGAGCACGCAGCCCAGCGAGTACAGGTCGCTGCGGGGGTCCACCGGCCGGCCCTGGGCCTGCTCGGGGGAGAAGTAGGTGGCGGTGCCCATGACCGCGCCGGCCTGGGTCAGGTTGGCCTCGGTGCCCCCGGCGATGGCCTGGGCGATGCCGAAGTCGGCCACCTTCACCTGACCGCTGGGCGAGATCAGGATGTTGCCCGGCTTGATGTCGCGGTGCACCACCCCGTTGCGGTGGGCGAAACCGAGCGCCGCGGCCACGTCCGCGGTGATCTCCGCCGCCCGGCGAGGGTGCAGGGGACCCTCGGTGCGCACGATCTCCGACAGGCTGCGGCCCTCGACGTACTCCATGACGATGAAGTAGGTGCCCGACTGCTGGCCCCAGTCGTAGACGGCCACCACGTTGGGATGGTTGAGGTTGGCGGCCGCCTGGGCCTCGCGGCGGAACCGCTCCACGAAGGTCGGGTCCTTGGCGTACTCGGCGAAGAGCACCTTGACCGCCACCGGTCGGTCCAGCAGCAGGTCGCGGGCCAGGTAGACGTCGGACATCCCCCCGCGCGCCAGGCGGCGGTGCATCTCGTAGCGGTCGTTGAAGACGGTGGGACCCTGCTGGTCGGACATACGGACGGTCAGCCTAGTGAATGGCCCGCTAGTGGCCGGAGGCTTGGACGGCCAGGGTGGCGGCCAGCATCTGCTTGGCGATGGGGCCGGCCACGCGGGCGCCGGTGGCCTCGCTGTCGCCGGTCTGGTCGAGCACCACCACCGACACCGCCACCGTGGGCGCTTGGCCCGCCGGTCCGGCGAAGGCGATCATCCAGGCGTCGATCGACGAGCCGGGGTCGACCAGGCCCACCTCGGCCGTGCCCGTCTTGGCCCCCACGTCGAAGCCGGGCAGCTTGAGCCCGGTGGCGGTGCCGTGGGCCACCACCGCCAACATGGCGTCGTGGATGGTCTGGGCCGTCTGCGCGGCTGATGGGCCGCAGCCAGGCCGACGGGTGGTACTGCTCGACCAGGTTGCCCTCGCTGTCGCGCACCTCGGTCATGACGTGGGGCTTCATGATGACGCCGCCGTCGGCGATGGCCGAGGCCACCAGTGCCATCTGCAGCGGCGTGGCCCGGGTGCCGTTCTGGCCGATGGAGGCCTGGCCCAGCAGGGGGATGGCGCCCTTGAAGTCGGTGGGGAACTGGGAGGCGGCCGCGCGCGGGCAGGTCGATGGGCGGCTTCTGGTTGAAGCCGAAGGCCTGGGCGCCGGCCGTCATCTTGTCGGCACCGATGGTCTCCGTGCCCATCTGGGCGAAGGCCGAGTTGCACGACACCTGGAGGATCGGGATGAGCGTGCCGCCACAGGCCTCGTTGCCGAAGTTGTGGATGGGCTTGCCGTAGGGGGGCTGGTAGAAGCGAGCCACCGGGTAGACCGGATTGGGTCACCGTGACCAGGCCGTCCTGCACCCCGGTCGAGCTGGTCACGATCTTGAAGGTCGAACCCGGCGGGTAGATCTCCTGGTACTGCTTGGCCAGCATGGGCTTGCCGGGCGCGGCGTTGTCCGCCGTCCAGGCCGGCTTGGACACCTTCGGGTCGAGCGACGAGATGGGGTTCGGGTCGTAGGACGGGTAGCTCCAGAAGGCCAGCAGCGCGCCGGTGCGCGGGATCGGTCACCACCACCGAGCCGGCCCGATTGCCCAGGGACTGCTGGGCCAGGGTCTGGAGGTCCTTGCGCACCGAGATGGTGAGGTTGCCCACCTGGGGCCGCGGGTTGAGGATGTCGGCGAAGCTGCGGATCTGCTGGCCGATGGTCTGGCCGGTGAGCTGGCGGTCGTAGGTCAGCTCCAGCCCGGTGGCGCCGTAGTTGAACGAGTAGTAGCCGGTGATCTGGCCGAACAGCGCACCTTGGGGGTACGTGCGCTGGCGGCTGAAGTCCGACGAGCCGGTGACGGTCTGGGACTGGGCCAGCAGGGCGCCGTCGGCCGAGCTGATCGTGCCCCGGTCCTTGTTGAACTGCTGCTTGACCCGCAGGTCGTTGAGGGCGTTGTTGTCCAGCGCGTCCTTGTGGACCACCTGGATCCAGTTCAGCATCACGAACAGGGCCAGGTAGCAGGCCAGCAGGCCGATCCCGAGGCGCCGGATCTGGACGTTCACACCGCCACCGCCTGGACGGCCCGGTCGAGCGCCCGCCGGTTGGACTCGTCGGAGATCCGCAGCAGCAGCGCGATGAGGATCCAGCTCGACACCAACGACGATCCGCCGTAGGACACGAAGGGCAGCGCCAGACCGGTGAGCGGCAGCAGGCGGATCACGCCCGAGATGATGATGAAGCGCCTGCACGCCGATGAGCGTGGTCAGCCCGACCGCCAGCAACTTGTCGAAGGCCTGGTCGGCCCGGGCGGCGATGCGCAGGCCCGATCCCACGATGAGCATGAAGGCCACGATGACCAGGGTGGCGCCCAGCAACCCCATCTGCTGGGCCACCGCGGCGAAGATGAAGTCGGTCTGGATGTAGGGGATGCTGTCCTGGTTGCCCAGGCCCAGACCGGTGCCGGCGATGCCCCCGTTGGCCATGGCGAACCACGACTTCACCGGCTGGATGCCGTGGCCCAGGGCCTGAGGCCACGGGTCGAGCCACAGGGTCACCCGCTCCTTGACGTGGGCGAACTCGCGCCACGACAGGTAGGAGGCGGCGCCGAAGAGCAGGCCGCCCACCACCAGGTAGGAGGTGCGCGAGGTGGCCACCCAGAGCATCACCACGAACAGGGTGAAGAACATCAGCGACGAGCCCAGGTCGTTCTGGGACACCATGATCACGATCGAGAAGCCCCACGCCACCAGCACCGGTCCCAGGTGCTTGGGTTCGGGCAGGTTGAGCGGGCCCAGTCGCCACGTGCGCATGGCCAGCAGCTCGCGCTTCTCGACCAGGTATGAGGCGAAGAAGATGGCCAGCACGATCTTGGCGATCTCGCCGGGCTGGAAGCCGATCGGTCCGAGGTTGACCCAGATCCGTGAGCCGTTGACAGCCCGGCCCGACGTGGGGCAGCAGCGGCAGGATGAGCAGGCCGATGCCGATCAGGGCGAAGGTGTAGCGGTAGCGGGCGATGGTGCGCGTGCGCCGCACGACCAGCAGCGTGGCCACGAAGGCGCCGATGCCCGACCGCGGTCCAGGCGGCCTGCAGACCGGCCAGGTGCTCGGGCAGGTGCGGGCTCTGGGGATCGGGGGTGGTGGTGATGACCACGTAGCCGAGGCCGTTGAGCAGGGCGGCCACCGGCAACAGGATGGGATCGGCGGTGGGCGCCAGGCGGCGCAGGGCCAGGTGGGCCACCAGCAGCAATCCCAGCACCATCAACAGGAAGGGCCCGATGTCGGCGGGGAACTGCTTGTCGGCGGCCAGGGTGGCCAGGGTGTAGGCCGCGCCGATGACCACGACGGCCATCACCAGCAGACCCAGTTCGGTGTTGCGGCGGCGAACGCCCATCTACGGGTCAGTTCCCGGTGCTGGTCGCTGCGGTGGTGGTGGTCGCCGAGCCCGAGGCCGTGGTGGCGGTGTCGTCGCTCGTGGACTGCGAGCTGGCCACGTCGCGCACGTTGGTCAGGTACTTGTGGGCGTCGGCCAGCGTGGGCTCGAGCTTGCCGTTGCCGATCTCGTCCACGAAGGCATCGGGCACCGTGGATCGGGGGATGCCGGTCGATCTCGACCAGCTCGGGCTTGATCCACAGGACGCCGCCGGGCCGGCCCCGGTAGATGGCCACCGTGTTGCCGTTGAAGCCCACGAAGTAGGTGTCGCGGGCGTAGTAGGTGATGGCGGCCACGGTCAGGCCGATGATGACGGCCACGGCCACCACGAAAGCCAGCACCCGCCAGGTGAGGTGGGGCGCCGGTGGTCCGGTCACGGCCTTCTCGGCCGCTCGTCTGGCGGCCCGCTGCTGGCGCTTGGTCAGCGGCTGAGGCGGCGGCACGTCCTCGTTGCCGATGGCCCGCGTCTCGCCCGAGACGGCGCGGATGACTCGGTCGTCGCCGGCGGCTCCACCGGCCAGGCCGGTGACGGCCTCGGCCTCGCCCACCCCATCGGAGGGGTCGACGTCGCCCTCGACGTCGACCACGACCACGGTGATGTTGTCGCGGCCGCCCCCTTCGTTGGCCAGGCGCACCAGCTCGCGGGCCGCCTCGTCGGGTGAGGCCAGCTTGCGCATGGTGGCGGCGATCCGGCTCTCCTCCACCTCGTTGAACAGGCCGTCGCTGCACAGCAGGTACCGGTCGCCGGGTACCGGCCGGACCTCCCACGAGTCGACCATCACCCGGGTGTCGATGCCCAGGGCGCGGGTGATGATGTTGCGCTGCGGATGCACCGCGGCCTCGTCCGCGGTCAGCCGACCCTGGCGTTCCAGGGTGGCCACCAGGCTGTGGTCGTCGGTGATCTGCTCGAGGTCGCCCTCCTTGAGCAGGTAGACCCGCGAGTCGCCGACGTTGATGATGGCCAGGCGCGCGTCGGTGGCCGTCTCGATCAGGGCCAGGGCACACAGCGTGGTGCCCATGCCCGACAGGTCGGGGTCGTCGGCGGCGGCGCTCACCACGGCCGTGTTGGCCCGCTGCACGGCCCGCACCAGCTCGTCGGTGGTGAGTTCGGGGTGGCCGTCGCCGAACTCCCGGCGCAACGACTCGGTGGCCAGCTCGGCGGCCACCTCGCCGGCGCGGTGCCCACCCATCCCGTCGGCCACGCGTACAGGGCGCTGGACACGAAGTAGCTGTCCTGGTTGGTCGAGCGCACGCGGCCCACGTCGGTGGCGGCACCGCCGGACAGCCGGGTCATGCCAGCTCCAGCACGGTGTTGCCGATCTGGAGCCGGTCACCAGGGTGCACCAGCATGGGTCCGGCCACCTTGTGGCGGTTCAGGTAGGTGCCGTTGGTGGATCCGAGGTCCTCGACCAGGTACTGGCCGTCGCGCTGGAACACGCGGGCGTGGATCTGGGAGGCGTAGGTGTCGTCCAGCGTGATCTGGCAGCCGGCGGCGCGACCCACCGTCATCTCGGCACCGAGGGGGAAGAAGCGACCCCGCTGGGCCGCAGGCTCGAGCACCACCAGTTTGGGTTCGACCACCGGAGCCGGTTGGGCGGCGTTGCGCTTGGCCGCCTTGCGGGCGGCGCGCCCGCTGGGGGGCACGGCCGCGGCCCGCGGGGCGGCCGCCACCAGCTTCGGCGGGCGCAGCTCGGCCCACACGGCCCGCAGCACCCGGAAGAAGAAGAGGTACAGCAGGGCCAGCAGGCCAGCTTGAGAATGGTGAGAAGTTGCTCCGACACGGTGCAGTCGAGACTAGTTGGGGGGTCGCTCCCGCCAGGGTCCACCCACCCGTCCCGAGCGGCGGCAACCAGGCGTGTGGACGCCCTATCAGTACCGCCCCGTTCGCGTCGGACAGTCAGGAAGCCTGGAACAGGAAGCGGGTGTTGCCGAAGACCAGCTCGTCGCCCTCGCGCAGCTCCCGCTGGGTGATCCGCTCGCCGTTGACCATCGAGCCGTTGGTGGAGCCCAGGTCGACCAGGGTGAACCCGTCGATGGTGGGGCGGATCTCGGCGTGGCGACGGCTCACGTTGGTGTCGGGGATCACGATGTCGCACTCGGTGGAGCGACCGATGCTCAGCGTCCGCTCCCCCAGGGTGATCCGCTCGCCGTTGGGCAGCAGGAGCGAGCCTGCGCCCACGCCGCCCGGGCCCTCCTTCATGCGCCCGGTGATGTGGAACGTGCCGGGGTGGATGGCGGTGGCCGCTTCCAGCTCGACGGTGACGGGGCCCATGAAGGCGTATCCCTCGTCCCGGGCGTGCTCGCGGGCGGCGTCGCACAGCTCGCGGCCGAGGGAGTCGCCGATCTCGGCGAAGCGATCGAGGTCGTCGGGGCTGAGCGAGATGGTGAAGGCGTTGGGGACGATGGTGCGGCCGCGCACGTCGATGGAACGGTGGTCGTCCATCTCCCGCACCAGGCGACGGCCCAGCTCGATGGGACGCAGACCGCTGCGGAACACCCGAGCGAAGACGCCCTCGACCATGTTCTCGAGCGACTGCTCGAACCCTTTGATGCCCATAGAAGGGACCACGATACCGGTGCTCGCCGGGGGCGATCCCGGCACCAACCGGCGGATAGCCGTTTGCCGGGAGGTCCCGACCATCAGGTACTGTTGCCCGTTGCTACTCGCGCGAGTGGCGGAATTGGCAGACGCGCAGGATTCAGGTTCCTGTGTCCGAAAGGACGTGGGGGTTCAAGTCCCCCCTCGCGCACTCACTCACTCAACAACGATCTGTCGCCATGACGGTCGCGGGCGGATCGCCATCCCCGGGACTCACCGACGGGGCCCGGGTAGCGTCCGCGCCGGAGGTGGTGTGACATGGCAATCACCCAGGTGCTGGCCAGTGTGGCCGTCGGTGACCTCGAAGCGGCGGTGGCCTGGTACCAGCGGGTCTTCGGACCACCGACGACGCGTCCCATGCCCGAGGTGGCGGAGTGGCACTGGCCCGCGGGCGGCGGGTTGCAGGTCTACGCGCTGGCCGAGCGCGCCGGCCAGGGCTCGTTCACCGTGGCCGTCACCGACATCGACGAGCAGGCCGCCCAGCTGCGCGCCGCCGGCGTCTCCGACGTCGAGCCGGTTCGTCACCCGCAGGTGGAGACGATCATGATCCGCGATCCCGACGGCAACTCCATCGCCTTCGCCCACCCGCTCGATCCGGTCGACAAGGACGGCGACGAGTTCAGCGGCGCGGCCATCACCTGACCGGTCGGCCCGGCGTAACGGATTCGGGAGACGGGCGTCAGTCAGCTGTACCGCCGCCGGCCGCTCGACGGCGCGGCGCACAGGCCCACATACGAGGAGGTCGGCTGATGAAGGATGACGTGACCATCACGAGCGACGAGTTCGCCGCGGTCGCCGCCAAGGTCGACGCGGACGCCCCGCTCGACGACCGCGACAAGACGATCCTGCGCGGGCTGTTCCAGCTCGCCGGTGAGCGGATCGCCGACCTGGCCGAGGGCGAGGTGAGCGGGTTCAGCTTCGATCTCGGCGCTCAGGGCCTCGGCGGCTGGTTGAGCGTGAACTTCCCAGGAGACGTGGCCTTCACCAAGAAGGTGGACAAGTCGAGCGCCAAGCTCTTCCAGACCTGCTGCACCGGGGAGCACATCAAGCAGGCCACCATCACCGTCTGACCGACGCCGCCTACCATTCTCCCGATGGCGTACGACGAGGAGCTGGCTAACCGGATCCGCGAGGTGCTGACCGACGAGCCGACAGTCCGCGAGCGCAAGATGTTCGGCGGTCTGGCCTTCCTTCTCGGCGGGAACATGGCCGTCTCCGCCAGCCGCCGGGGTGGCCTGATGGTGCGCGCCGACCCGGCCCGCTCCGACCAGCTCGTGGCCACCACCGCGGCCGAAACCATGGTGATGCAGGGCCGTGAGATGCGGGGCTGGCTGTACCTGGAGGCGGACGACGTACGCACCATGCGCCAGCTGCGTCGCTGGGTGGGCATCGGCGCCGCCTACGCCCGCACCCTGCCGTCCAAGTAGCCGCTTCAGCCCGCACCGAGCCAGGGCGGGCTGATCCCCTGATCTCAGCGCTGGTCGCGGCGGGCCCGCAGTCGGTCCAGCTCGTCGTAGCCGAGCGGCGAGCCCGGGAGGGGCCGAGCCCCGATCGGGCTCAGTCCGTCGAGCAGCACCTCCAGGTAGCGCTCGCTCAGCGTGGGCTCGCCGGCCACCAGGCTGCTGGCCTGGGCCATGCCGGCCAGCAGCATGGAGATGTCGGTGAGACCCACATCCGGGCGCACCGCGCCCGCGTCTTGAGCCCGGGCCAACAGGGTGGCCGTGGCCGTCCGCAGCGAGTTCTTGAGCCGCACGGTGCTGACGTCGGGCTCGACCTGGGCCGCCATCTCGTCGGCCAGGACCCGGTGCTGGGCCTGGAACTTCAGCACGGTCTCGAAGAAGGAGCGGAAGCCCTGGCCGGCGTCGGGCTCGGCCAACGCCGCCTCGGCGGAGGTCACCAGGTTCTCGCACACCAGTGAGATCACCGATCGGACCAGGTCGTCCTTGGTCGGAAAGTGCCGGTAGACCGTGCCCACGCCCACCCCGGCGCGCTGGGCCACCGCCTCCATGGACGCCCCCAGGCCGTCGGCGTCGAACACGTCGACGGCGGCATCGAGGACGCGCTGCTGGTTGCGTTGGGCATCGGCTCGGCGCGTCGCGGGTTCGGGCATGTGAACGTTCAGAAAACCCTAACCGGAATAGGAGTTCCACTTGTAGGGTTGGACAGGACTTGAACCTAGTCGGCGCCCCCAGCCGACCGTCGGCCCTGCCCCCGGAGCACCCATGCCCACCCAGACCCCTGAACAGATCCATCAGCGCCGTTGGTGGATCTTGGCCGTCCTCTGCCTGAGTTTGCTCATCGTCTTCATTGGCAACTCGAGCCTGAACGTCACGCTGCCCACGCTGTCGCGTGAGCTGCACGCCACCGAGTCCCAACTCCAGTGGCTGGTGGCCATCTATTCCCTGGTGTTCGCCGGTCTGCTCTTCACCACCGGCGCCCTGGGTGACCGGTTCGGCCGCAAGGGCGCGCTGCAACTCGGCCTGGTGATCTTCCTGTGCGGGGCCGGTCTGGCCTCCACCGCCAGCGCCATGCCCGAGCTGATCGCCTGCCGCGCCCTCATGGGCGTCGGCGCCGCGTTCATCATGCCCTCGACCCTGTCGATCCTGATCAACGTCTTCCCGCCTCACGAACGCACCAAGGCCATTGCCATCTGGGCCAGCGTGACCGGTGCCGCCGGCGGGTTCGGCCCCGTGGTCAGTGGCCTGCTGCTGGCGCACTTCTGGTGGGGGGCGGTCTTCCTGATCAACGTCCCCCTGCTGTTCCTGGCTCTGGTGGCCGGCTACTTCCTGGTGCCCACCTCACGCGACCCCGAGAAGGCGCCCCTCGACCCGGTCGGCGCGGTGCTGTCCACCGTGGGCGTGGTGTCGGTGGTCTACGGCCTGATCCAGGCCCCCCAGAACGGCTGGGGCAGCCCGGCCACCTTGGGCGCCTTCGCCCTGGGCGTCGTCCTGCTCGTCACCTTCGGCCTCTGGGAGCGGCGCAAGGCCGACCCCATGCTCGACATCAGCTACTTCAAGAACCCGGCCTTCAGCACGGGAACGGGCGGCATGGTCCTGGTCTTCATGGCCATGTACGGGGTGATGTTCCTGATCACCCAGTACTTCCAGCTGGTGCTCAACTACAGCGCCCTGTCGGCGTCGCTGCGCCTCATGCCCCTGGCCCTGATCATGTTGATCGTGGCCCCGTTGACGCCGCGCATCAGCGCCGCCCTCGGCACCAACCGCACGGTGGCCATCGGCATGTCGCTGGTGGCTCTCGGGTTGCTGCTGTTCCGTGGCCTGACCCCCCACACCCCCTACTGGTACGTGGTGGTGGCCATCATCCCGCTGACCACCGGCATCGCCATGACCATGGCGCCGATGACTGCGGCAATCATGTCGGCGGTGCCGCTGCGCCGGGCCGGTTCCGGATCGGCCATGAACGACGCCACCCGAGAGCTGGGTGCGGCGCTGGGCATCGCCGTGCTGGGCAGCGTGGCCGCCTCGCGTTACGCCAACGCCCTGCATCACGCCACCGACCACCTGACGCCGGCCCAGCAGTCGGCCTCGAAGGGATCGCTGGCCGGAGCGCAGCAGACCGCGTCCACCCTGCGCCCGGCCGCGGACAAGGCGCTGACCGCCGCCGCCAACCACGCCTTCGTCGACGGCGTGCACCTGGCCGTCACGGTGGGGGCGATCATGGCCCTGTTCGCCGCCGCCTGCGTGCTCAAGTGGCTGCCCCGCCAGCTCGCCCACCAGGGCGAAGCCGACACGGCCGAGGAGTCGCTCGAGATCACCGCCGAGTTCGCGCTGGCCGGGGGCTTCCCCATCACCGCCGAAGAGCTCGATCGAGACAGCGACGAACTGGACCGCGACGGCGGGTCCCCCGGGACCGCCGAGCTCGAGGCCGACGCCGCCCGCTGACCAGAGCTACCCGGCGTGACGCGCCGTCAGATGTCGTCGGGGATGAGGGTGGTCAGGCAGAAGGGGTGGCCGGCCGGGTCGAACAGCACCCGCCAGGCATCGGGTGACGGTTGGGTGTCGGCCTTGGTGGCGCCCAGGGCCACCGCGGCCGTCTCGGATGCGTCCAGGTCGTCGACTGCCAGCTCGAGGTGGATCTGCTTGGGGATCGCCCCGCTCGGCCAGCTGGGCGGCTGGTGGTCGGCCACCCGCTGCACCGTCAGGGGCACCTTGGCCCCGGACAGGGCGATGAAGTCAGCGCTCTCGAACATGATCTCGAGGTCGAGGAGCTGGCGATAGAAGTCCGCCAAGCGGACGGGGTCGGCGCTGTCGAGCGAGACGGCGCCGAGGCGGGCGATGGCAGCCATGACGGCCTCCTGGGTGCGGGTGCCCGACGCTAGTGCCACCGATCGGAATGCTCACGACCGAGCCGGCACAGCCGATGAGGGCCAGGGGAGATCTCGGGGCATCGCGGCCCGTACCGTGGTCGACTGGTTCGGGATCGGAGCCCGGGAGTGCCCGTGGATGAGGACGAGGTCAGCCCAGGCCGGCCGGAGATGCCGGAGCTGGGGCCGGAGCTGCAGGAACAGCTGTCGAAGATGGTGTTCAACGCCCTCGACTACGGCGTCCTGCTCCAGGGACCCCGCGGCCGGATCGCGGCCGCCAACCCGGCGGCGGCCGAGATCCTCGGACTCGACCTCGAGGAGATCGTCGGCAATGACATGCAGGAGATCCCCCAGATCCTCGATGCCCGGGGTCGGGACCTCGGCCTCGAGGAGCTCCCCAGCCGCCGGGCCATGCAAACCGGCGAGACCCAGCACGACGTCCTGTTGTGCATGCCCCAGGACGAGGGGCCCGACCGTTGGGTCGAGGTCACGGCTCGCCCGCTGCGCTGGCACGGCCAGGTCATGGCCGTGGTCAGCTCGTTGCGCGACGTCACCGTGCGCCACCGCGCCGAGGAGAGCCTGCGCAACACCGAGCACCGCCAGCGGGTGGTGCTCGAGCACGCGGTCGGCGGGTACGCCATCCTGAGCAACGACGGTCGGCCGCTCGACGGCTCGGGCTCGCTGTTCGACTGGTGGGACCGCCGCCGCGCCCAGGGACTGTCCATCGGGTTCGACAGCCTGCTGCCCGAAGACCGGACCATCGCCTTCGAGCAGCTGGAGCAGGCCAAGGCCGACCCCGGCGTCCCCCAGCGTGCCGAGCTGCGGGTGACCGCCGACGACGGCGGGATCCGGTGGATCGAGCTGACGGCCACCGACCAGCGCCACGATCCGGCCGTGGGGGGCGTGGTCGTCAACTTCACCGACATCACCGAGCGCAAGCTGGTGGAACAGGCCTTCGCCCACCAGGCCCTCCACGACGCCGTGACTGGCCTGCCCAACCGGCGGCTGCTCACCGAACGGCTCGACCGGGCCTTGGAGTCCGCGGTCCAGCGGGGGACGCGTGTGGGAGTGCTGTTCTTCGACGTCGACCACTTCAAGCTGGTCAACGACAGCCTCGGCCACCCGGCCGGGGACCTGGTGCTCGGCGAGCTGGCCCAGCGCCTGAGCCGGGCCGTGCGCGAGGGGGACACCCTGGCCCGCTTCGGCGGCGACGAGTTCGTGGTGGTGTGCGAGGACCTGGCTGACATCGACGAGGCCCTGGAGATCGCCCGGCGGTTCGCGGCGCTGATCGACGACACGCCGTTGCTGGTCGACCGGACCGAACGGATCGTCACGGTCAGCGCCGGCGTGGCGGTGAGCGAGCTGGGTGAGAGCGCGTCCACCCTGCTGCGCGACGCCGACGCGGCCATGAACCTGGCCAAGGAGCGGGGCCGAGCCCGCGTCGAGGGGTTCAGCGGTGAGCTGCGCAACCACGCCATACGCCGCCTCGATCTGGACACCGCGCTACGGCGGGCGCTGGAGCACGACGACCTCCATCTGGTGTACCAACCCGTGCTGGGGCTGGAGACCGGTGTGCCGGTGGGATGCGAGGCCCTGCTGCGCTGGGAGCACCCCACCCTGGGCCCCATCAGCCCGGCGGAGTTCATCCCGTTGGCCGAGCAGTCGGGCCTCATCGTCCCCATCGGCGCCTGGGTCATCGCCCGCTCCGTCCACCAGCTGGCCGAGTGGCACCGTGACGCTCCCCAGACCAGCGGGCTGTGGATGGCCATCAACCTCTCGGCCCGCCAGCTCTCCAACCCGGGATTGGTGGCGCTGATCACCGATGCGCTGGAAGGCAACGACGTCGAACCCAGTCACCTGCACCTGGAGGTGACCGAGAGCGTGCTGATCGAAGACCGGGCCACCGCCATCACCCGGCTCGGCCAGCTCAAGGACCTGGGCGTGCGCATCGACATCGACGACTTCGGCACCGGCTACTCGTCGCTGGCCTACCTGAAGAAGCTCCCCATCGACACGCTCAAGATCGACCGGTCCTTCACCGACGGCCTGGGCACCGACCCCGACGACACCTCCATCGTGCACGCCATCATCAGCCTGGCCCGGGCCCTGGAGCTGGACCTGATCGCCGAGGGGGTGGAGACGGTGGTGCAGCTCGACGAGCTGCGCCGTCTGGGCTGCGAACTGGGCCAGGGCTTCCATTGGACCCAGCCGCTGCCGCCCGCCGACCTGCTGGCCTGGCTGACCCGACGCGTCTGACCGGGCCATCCCCAACCGAGCACATCCAGCCACCGTTTCGGTGGTTGGACGTGCCGAGAACGGGTCGGGGTCAGGTCAGCGGGGCCAGCGCCTCGGCGATGGGCTCGAGCACCGAGGCGTCGTGGGGCGGGAGCAGCGTGACGATGCCCAGATCCATCCCGGCGTCGGCAAAGGCGGCCGCCTGGTCGGCCAAGGCCGACGGACCGGCCGCGGCGTCGTAGCGCAGGTGGGTGGACAAGGTGATCTCGGCCGGGTCACGACCGATGTCCGCGCAGTGTCGGTAGAGCGTGTCGCGCGCCGTCTTCCACTCCTCGACGGAGGTGCCCGGATGGTTCCAGTGCTGGGCCCAGCGGGCGGCCGAGCGCAGCGTGCGCTTCGGACCGGTGCCGCCGATGACGATGGGCGGGTGCGGCCGTTGGATCGGCTTGGGCTCGTTGCGGGCGTTGGTCAGCTGGTAGTAGGTGCCGTCGTAGGTGGTGTGCTCGTTGGTCAGCAGCGACACCAGCACCTCGAGGGCCTCGTCGAAGCGGTCGAAGCGCTCGGTCAACCTGCCCAGCTCGATGCCGTAGGCCTCGCTCTCCTCCACGTTCCAGCCCGCACCCACGCCCAGTTCGAGGCGACCGCCCGACACGATGTCGAGGGCGGCAGCCATGTTGGCCAGCACGGCCACGTGGCGGTAGTGGATGCCGGTGACCAACACGCCGACGCGCAGCCGGGTGGTGGCCTGAGCCAGCGCAGTGGTGACCGTCCAGCCCTCCAGGCAGGGCCCAGTGGAGTCGGAGAAGATCGGGTAGAAGTGGTCGAAGGTCCAACCCGACTCGAACAGTTCGATGTCGTCGCCGGCGCGCCAGACGTCGAGCATGGCCGGCCAGTCGGTGTTCTGCGGAGCGGTCTTGAAGGCGAAGCGCATGCCCGGCACCCTACCGAGCCCCTTCGCGCTTCCTGCCCACCAGAAGTCCGGTTGGCTACCCCAGCCGAGCGGTCGGGGTGAAGCGCACAGGCAGGTGCTTGATGCCGCCCACCAGGGGCACGCCCATGGCTTCGAGGTAGACGGGGTCTCCCACCACCTCGATGTCGGGGAGCCGGGTGAACAGCTGGCGGAACATCACCCCCAGCTCGCGCCGGGCCAGGTGGGCGCCCAGGCAGAAGTGCGGCCCCGGGCCACCGAAACCCACGTGCGGGTTCGGGTCACGGCGCACGTCGAACCGGTCCGGATCCTCGAAGACGCGGGGATCGCGGTTGGCTGCGCCGTAGAACAGGATGAGCTTGTCGCCGGCGTCGAAGTTCTGACCCGACAGGGTGAGGGGCCGGGTGACGGTGCGGCGCATGAAGGTCACCGGCGAGGCCACCCGGACGATCTCGTCCACCGCGGTGGCTGACAGCCCGTCGGGATCGGCCTGCCACAGGGCCCGCTGGTCGGGGTTCTGCGCCAGCAGGTTCATGCCGATGGTGGTGGCGTTGCGGGTGGTGTCGTTGCCGGCCACCGCCAACAGGATGAAGAAGGGCGCGATCTCGTGTGGCGCCAGCAGATCCTCGCCCACGTCGGTGTGGACCAGGGCCGAGGTCAGGTCGTCGGTCGGGTTGACCCGGCGGGCCTCGGCGATCTCGTTCATCAACCCGGCCAGGGTGATCCCGGCTTCGAGTAGGGCGTCGCCGATCTCCTTGCCCCCCAGGAAGTCGGGGTCGCCCGAGCCGAGGATCACGTTGGTGGCGTCGAGCACCGTGCGGAACTCGCTGCGGGGGATGCCCATCATGTCGCAGATGACCAGCAACGGGAACGGCTGGGAGATGGCCTGCACCAGGTCCACCTCGCCCTGCTCGCACATGTCGTCGATGACCTCGGCGCAGATGGTCTCCACCGAGTCGAGCACGCCCTGGAGCTGGCGAGGGGTGAACGAGCGCGACACGATGCCGCGCTGGCGGGCGTGGCGGGGGTCGTCCATGCCGATGAACGAACCGAAGAACTCGGCCGCCTCCGCTGGCATGTCCATGATCGAGGTCGAGCCCTGGCCTGAGCAGTAGTCCTCGGGGTGGCGGCTGATCTCGACCAGCTCGGCATAGCGGGTCACCGCGTAGAACACGTCGGGCACCCCGGTGAGCGGGTTCTCGGCCTCGGCTCGGGTGAACGGTCCCTGCTCGCGCAACACGGCGAAGTCGGCCATGCGGGCGTCGAGGGAGCGGCGCCAGAACATGGGGTCGCCGATCTCCATGGGCGTCGGCTCGGTGTGGTCGGTCTGAGTGGTCATCACAATCCCATCTGGGTGAACACGCCGCGTGCCTGCAGCTGCTCGATGAAGGAACGTTCGTAAGCCTGGGTGGGATCAGCGCGCACCATCTCGTCGAGCACGTGGGCGTCGTCGCCCACCAGGATCCGCCAGTCCCCCGCCCGCACGCCGTCGAGGATGATGGTGGCGGCCTGCGCCGCGCTGGTCGGGGCGGTGTCCCGGAAGAGGTCGGCCTGGGCCAACATGCCGGTACGGAGGTCCTCGTCGCTCACCGCGCTCAGGTCGATGCCTCGATCGGCCAGGCCGGCTCGCACCTCGACCAGCTGCTCGCTGGTCAGCTCCTTGGGGTTGCGACCGTGCTCGCGGAACGAGTTGTGCACGATGTCGGTGCCGATGTGGCCGGGCATGACCACCGAGGCGTGGACATGCGGGGCGTTGAGGCGCAGGTCGATGATCAACGCTTCGGTGAAGCCCTTCACCGCGAACTTGGCTGCGCTGTAGGCGGTGTGGGGCGTGCCCAGCCCGAGCGCGGCCCAGAAGCCGTTGACGCTCGACGTGTTGATGATGTGGCCTTCGTCGCTGGCCACCAGCAGGTCCATGAACGCCCGCGACCCGTTGTAGACCCCTCCCCAGCACACCCCGAACACCTTGTCCCACGCCTCGCGCTCGTCGGTGAGGAAGCTGCCCCCACCACCGATGCCGGCGTTGTTGAACAACAGGTTGATGTGATCGGTCGAGTGCTCGGCCACCACCCCGTCGCGGAAGGCCAGCATCTGGCCCTCGTCGGACACGTCGGCCACGTGCGCGCTCACCCGGGTCCCACTCGGCGCACCCTGGCCGCACAGCTCCACCGTCTCCGCCATCGACTCGGCTGACACGTCGCCCAGGGCCACATGACATCCCTCTGCCGTCAACTGCCTGGCCAGCTCACGTCCCATCCCGGTTCCCCCACCGGTGATGACGGCCAACCGTCCCTCGAAGCGCTCCACGACCTTCCCCCTGTCTCGATTCCGGGGCAGTCTCGCGCTTTCCTACGACCGACACCGCCGCCGGCACGCCTGACCCTCACGATCGTGGGTCAAACGTGCCGGCGGGAGATCGGGCCCAGGCGCAACCGCCCGGGTGGTGGCTCTCAGCCCAGGGCCTTGGCCTTGAGCTTGTCGAACTCGCCCTGGTCGATGGTGCCGGCATCGAGCAGGGCCTTGGCCTGGGCGATCTGGTCCGCCGAGCTACCCGACGTGGCCGTCGAGCGCACGTACTCGTCCATCTGGGCCTTGGCCTCCTGCTGGGCCTTCATGGCCCGTCCGGCCATGCCGCTGCCGCGGGCGATCAGGTACACCAGGATCCCCAGGAACGGCAGGATGATCACGAAGAAGATCCAGAAGGCCTTCATCCCGCCCGACATCTCGTGGTCGCGGAACAGATCACCGAAGATCGTGATCAGCAACCAGAACCAGATCACGAACAGGAAGAACTCGACGAAGAACAGGAAGACGTCGCCGTCGCCGATGGTGGACAGGATCATGTTGGAAGGCCTCCGAATGCCGGCTTCCGCCCCCAGGACGGTGCCGAACCTTGCTGGCGTGACCGCCAGTGGCGCAGGTTGCGCCTTGGGATCATGCACCATCGGTGCACCTCATGCCGTCATGACAGACTCGCGGCCATGGCCTGGGCCCACCACGGAGACATCGACCTCTGGTACGAGACGTTCGGCCCGCCTGTCGGCGAGCCCCTCCTGTTGATCAACGGCTTGGGGAGCCAGTGCATCAACTACCGCGAGGAGTGGTGCGCCCGATTCGTGGACGCCGGGTTCTTCGTCATCCGGTTCGACAACCGTGGCCTGGGCCGATCGGGCCCGGCGTCGCCCGCCTCGGATGGCTACACCCTGAGCGACATGGCCGCCGACGGTGTAGCCGTGCTGGATGAGCTCGGAGTCGAGCGGGCGCACGTGATGGGTGTGTCGCTCGGCGGCATGGTGGCCCAGACGCTGGTCATCGAGCACCCCGATCGGGCGCGCTCGCTGACCTCGATGATGTCGACCACGGGCGATGCCGACGTGGGACGGTCCTCCGAGGCCGCCCTCGAACATCTGCTCTCGCCGGCCGCGGCCGGGCGCGACGCGGCCATCGAGCGGCACCTGACCGGCCTGCGCATCTGGGGGAGCCCGGGGCTGGTCGACGAGTCCCAGCAGGCCGCCCATGCCGGCCAGGCCTACGACCGCGCCTTCCGACCCGAGGGGGTGGCGGCGCAGCTGGGGGCGGTGGTGGGCGGAGCCAGCCGGACCGAGGCGCTGGGTGGGGTCACGGTGCCCACCCTGGTCATCCACGGATCGGCCGACACCCTGATCGATCCGAGCGGGGGGCGACGCACCGCCGACGCCGTGCCCGGGGCCCGCTACGTGGAGATCGAAGGGATGGGCCACGACTACCCCGAGCCCCTGTGGGGCCGCTACGTCGAGTTGGTGACCGAGACAGCCGGGCTGGCCCGACCGACCGCGTCCTCCGATGAGGCGGTGCCGTCATGAGCCGGCGGACCCCCGGTGCCGTGCTCGACCTGCTGGCCGCCGTGCCCTTGTTCGCCGGATGCAGTCGCCGCGAGCTGGGCCAGATCGCCCGACTGGGCACGAACGTGTCGGTGGCCGAGGGCCATGAGCTGACCACGCAGGGGCGGATCGGGCTCGAGTTCATGCTCGTCATCGACGGCCAGGCCAAATGCCTGATCGACGGGATCGAGGTCGGGGTGTACGGGCCGGGCGACTACTTCGGTGAGTTGGCCCTGCTGGACGGCGGACCGAGAGCGGCCACCATCGTGACCGTCACCGCCATGACCCTGCTGGTGCTCGATCGGGGCGAGTTCTTCCAGCTACTCGACGAGGCACCCTCGATCACCCGCAAGCTGCTGGTCACCATGGCTGGCTACCAGCGAGCCAACAGCCCCGACCCGCTCCGCCACTGACCGTCGGTCGGCACATCCAGCCCCCGAGACGGTGGTCAGATGTGCTCGGGGGCCTGGCCCGCCAACAGGGCGAAGCCGCGCCAGCGCCACAGGCAGTCCACCTGCACCAGCCCCGCGTCGCGCATCCAGCCGAGCTGGTCGTCGACCGGGGCCAGCAGGTCCTCGGGGTCGTCGGCGGCCCGGCCGATGGCACGGCGGAACTCGGCGTGGAGCTCGGGCGTGGCCGAGGCCACCACCTCGAGGTTGGCGAACGTCCCGCCCGGGTTCAGCTGCGCGGCCACCTCGGCGAAGAGCCGCTGCTTGCCCGGGTGGTCCAGATGATGGATGGCGAAGCCGGACACGATCAGATCGAAGCGCCCGAGGGGACCCAGGGGATCGGCCAGGTCCCCCGCCCTGACCTCGACGCGAGGATCGTCGGCGAAGCGCTCGCGGGCCTTGGCCAGCATCGGCTCGGACCGGTCGACAGCGATCACCTCGGAAATCGACGGTCGGGCCCCGAGCACCACCGCGGCCAGCCGGCCGTCGCCGCAGGCCAGGTCGAGCACCCGGGTGGGGTCATCGGGCAGCACCTCGACCAACACGGCCTCGCCCGCCAGGCGGGGCGGCAGCGTCCCCACCCGCTCCAGGTACTCCTTCACATGGTCCGGGTCGTGCCACCCGGTGGCCGCCGCGCCCGACTGCTCCATGGCCCCACCCTGCCACGCGCCGCCGCCGGCACCCAACCGGTTCATCGGGGCACGAACTTCTCCGGGGTTTCCGGGACAGGTGTCGAGACGGCGGCCGGTCGTTCGTGGTCCTGGTAGCGACGCACCTCGCCGCTGCATCAGATCATCAACCGGAGGAGCAGTGTGATGAGCAAGTTCGTGCTGACGTATCTCGGGGGCTCGATGGCCGCCACCCCGGCCGAGCAGGAAGCGGTCATGGCCAAGTGGGGCCAGTGGTTCGGCGAGCTGGGTTCGGTCGTGACCGACATGGGGAACCCCTTCGGGACCTCGACCGCCATCGGAGCCGACGGCTCCCGCGGCGACACCAAGGCCGGTCTCGGCGGTTATTCCATCGTGTCGGCCGAGTCCCTGGAGGACGCGGCGGCCCTGGCCAAGGGCTGCCCGATCCTGGCCGCGGGCGGGTCGGTCGAGATCTACGAGGCGCTGGAGATGTAGCCACGTCGGCGGGGCGCTCCGCACGGGGCGTCCCGCCGAGCTCGCCAACTGCGGAGGACTACGCTCACTCGGGTGAGGGGCGAGTCGATCGACACCCCGATGTGGCCGGACACGCGCCTCCCGGAGCCTCCGACGCACCGCGCTCGGAGCCTGCTGCGGGCCACGGTGATCCTGGCGCTGGTGGTCGGCGGTTTCCTCGGCGTCACCGCGGTGACCGGGTTGCCGGGCCCGGGTCCGATCCGCCGCTACCCGTATTCGGACCTCCACGCGCTGGCCCACCAGATCAACGACCTGCACTGCGGTGAGACCACCGCGGGTCTACCCGGGGCGCCGACCCCCAGGCCCCGGCCCATCGCCTCGGTCAACTTCCTCACATCACGGGTGCACCTCAGCCAGCCCTACCTCATCTGGCCGACCGCGCAGGAACGTCCCGAGCTGGAGAACGCGGACACCAACCCCGCGCCCCGTCTCAGCTGCACGCCCTGATCCCCGCCCGCGGCCCATCAGCGTGGGCGTGGCGAATGGGTGCCCGGCCACACGGGCTCGAGCAGCAACTGGTCATCGACGCGGCGAGCCTCGATGGCGAAGTCGAAGGCGTCGACCCGGGTGGCGTAGGCGATGTCGTCGGGATGGACGTGGCCCGACCCAAGGGCCAGGGTCTTGACCGCCTCGTCGGTGGCCGCCACCTGCGCGGCGGTGGCTTCGGCGTCGAGTGGCTCTCCCACGCGTGCTCGCTCGATGAGCTGGGCGGTGAGCAGGTCGTCCTCGCCGGTGCGGTCGGGGTCGTCAGGGAACCGACCGGTGATCACATAGCTCGGCGACGGGAGCCCGCTCGCGGCCACCGCCGCGGCCGTGGCCGAGGCGCATACCAGGCCCGCTGCCCACAGCCGGGTGGCCGAGCGCGCGGCCACCATTCCTCGGGTGCCGGCGGAGGTGCGCTGCACCAGAGTCCGCCCGCCAAGATCGGCGGTCGCCACCTCCACCGGTGAGTTGGGCAGGTCGAAGCCAGCCGGGCGCCGGCCGCGGTCCTCTCCCATCACCAGCCGCCGAGGATCGGCGGCCTTGAGGGCCAGCGCCTCGGCCACCGAGTCCACCAGCAGGATGGACCGCGCCCCCGCCCCAAAGGCATAGGCGGCGGTGGTGAAGGCGCGCACCACATCGACGGCCACCACCGCCCCGGCGACGTCGGACACCTCCCATCTGGCCAGGAACCGAGCCTCGCCGACCATGAGCGGCATGCTACGAGTAGTCGACCAGAGCGAGGAGCGAACATGACCGACGTCGATGGGTACTCGCTGGCCATGACCACCGTGGGGTCGCCCGACCAGGCCGATGAGCTGGCCGCGGCGCTGGTGGAACGGCGGCTGGCCGCCTGCGTGCAGCTCACCCCGATCGTCAGCCACTACGTCTGGGACGGTGACGCGCAGCGCGCCACCGAGACCCTGCTGCTCATCAAGACCGCCTCGGCCCGGATGGCCGAGCTGCGGGCCTTCGTGGCGGCCAATCACCCCTACGACACGCCCGAGCTGATCGAGGTGCCCATCGTGTCAGGCCTGCCCGACTACCTGGGGTGGATCGACCAGTCGGTTGGCTAAGGTCCGGCGATGCGCGCCCGGCCCGACCAGGACCTCTCATGACCTACCTGCTCATCCACGGGGGCGGGAGCTCCGCCCGGTTCTGGGACCGCCTGCTACCCGAGCTGGATCAACCGTCCCTGGCTGTCGACCTGCCCGGCCGCCACGACAGCCCCGCCGACCTGGCCACCCTGACCGTCGACGAGGAGGTGGCCTCGGTGCTCGCCGATGTCGGGGCGGCGGCCATCACCGACCCGATCGTGGTGGTGGCCCACTCGTCGGGCGGCCTGGTGGTTCCGGGCGTCGCCACCGAACTGGGATCTCGCGTGAGCGCCATCGTGTTGAGCGCGGCGTCGATCCCACCCGAGGGCGGGTGCGGCCTGGACTGCATGCAGGAACGCCACCGCGAAGGGGTGAAGCTCGGCGCCGAGATGGCGGCGCGCGACGGCACCCTGCTGACCACCCCGGGTCGGCCGGCCGACCCCGAGGCCTTCCGCCAGACCTACGGCGGTGACCCCCTCGACGACGACACCCTGGCCTACGTGGTCGACCCGGTCCGCTGCGTGTCCGACACCATCAACCACTACTTCCAGCCGGTGCACTGGTCGACGGTGCCGCCCGAGATCCCGATCACCTACCTGCTCAACGAGCGCGACAAGCCGGTGCCCGCCGACCTCCAGGACCAGATGATCTCGCGCCTGCCCCATGCGGCCCGAGTGGTGCGCCTCGACTGCGGCCACATCCCGGCCGTCACCGACCCTGCCGGCTTCGCCCGGCTCCTGGTGGAGGCGAAGTCGACCTAGCCCGCCAGCAGGGCGCGCAAGGCGTCGATGGTGTCGGCGTCGGCGGCGGAGCGGTCCGGTCGGTACCGCTTGACCCGGGCGAAGCGCAGGGCCACACCGCCGGGATAGCGGGTGGAGGCCTGCACCCCGTCGATGGCCACCTCGACCACCAGGTCGGGGCGCACGTGGACGACGTGGTCGTCCCGCCCGATCTCCCGCGCCAGCAGCGCCTCGGTCTGCCACGTCAGCAACGCGTCGGTGAGACCCTTGAAGGTCTTGCCCACCATCACGAAGCCGGCGTCGTCGGGCTGGCGGGCCCCGAGGTGCAGGTTCGACAGCCACCCCCGCCGACGACCGTGACCCCACTCCACCGCCAGCACCACCAAGTCGAAGGTGTGGACGGGCTTGAGCTTGCGCCAAGCCTTGCCTCGCCGTCCGGCCACATACGGGCTGGATGCGTCCTTGATCATCACCCCCTCGTGCCCGGCGGCCAGCGTGTCGGCCACGAAGGCCTCGGCCTGGGCCACATCCGCGGTGACCAGCCGAGGCATGACCAGGCCAGGTGCCACCGCGTCGAGCACCTCCAGCCGCTCGGTGAGCGGGCGGTCGATCACGTCGGTGGCCTCCGCCCGCAACACGTCGAAGAAGAAGGGCCGCAGCCGCATCCCGTGACCGGCCGGGTCATCCCGACCGAACCGGCTCATGGTCTCCTGGAACGCCTCGGGTCGCTCGCCCTCGAGCCCCAGGATCTCCCCGTCGAGCACCACCTCGTCCACCGGCAGCGCTCGCACCACCTCCACGACCTCAGGCAGGCGGGGGGTGACGACGTTCAGGTTCCGGGTGTACACCTCGACGCGCTCACCCTGGCGATGCACCTGGATGCGGGCGCCGTCGAGCTTCCACTCCACCGACGCCGGCTCCCCGTCACTGAAGGCCCCCGCCAGATCCTCGGCCGTGGCCGCCAGCATGGGTTGGACGGGCCGGAACATCGTGAGGCCCACATCCTCGAGCCCGGAGCGGCCGGAGGTGAGCGCCACTCGGGCGGCGACGCGAAGGTCCCCGCTCAACATGGCAGCCCGGCGCACCAGTGTGGCCGGAACCCGGGCCGCGACCGCCACTGCATCGGCCATCACCCCCTCCAGGGCGCCCTGGCGCAGTTCGCCCACCAGCAACCGGCGCAGGAAGTCCGCCTCGGCCGGCGTGGCCCGGGCGAACAGGTCGCCCAGGATCTGGCCGCGGGCGCGCGCCGAGCCCGGGCCATGGCTGGCCTCCAGTTGGTCGAGGGCGCGATCCAGATCCAACACCTCGAGGGCGCGACCCTCGGCGTCCGGTCCGTCCCGGCCCGGCGACGAGACCGCGCCAGCCACGGTGGCCCAGCCCACTCCCACCCGTCCCTGGCGCGGCTCCCCCACCAGGAAGCCGACCCCGGCCTCGATCTCGGCCGGTGCCATGGCACCCACCAGCGCGGCCAGCACGTCGCGCTTGGCCGATCGCGACGAGGTGGCCGCCACCTGATCAGCCGCCGCCACCAGCCGAGCCAGCTCCATCAGCCCTGGGGGACCAGGGCGAGCTGGCGGGACTGGGCCACCAGGCGATCCTCGGCGTCCCAGATCTCGCCGTCCTCCTCGAGGAACCCGCCGCTCACGAAGTGGGTGGAGAACTGGCAGCGCAGCCAGCCGGGCGCCGGCCGAGCCCGCACGTGGGCGGTGAGCTCGATGGTCGGGGTCCAGGCCACGGGCAGGTGGGCGTTGAAGGCCGTGGGCGGGAACGCATCCACCGCACACAGCAGCGCGATGGTGTCGATCGGCTGATCATCGGGCAGGCGGAACCAACCCCGCATCAACAGGCGACCCGTCTTGTCGCCGGTGGCATAGGAGGCATCCTCGGGGTGCAGCCGCAGCTCGACGCGGCCCATGAACGGGGGCGGGAAGGTGGTGGTGGGCACCAGGCGAACGCAGTCGTCGGGGTCGGGCAGCTCGGGCGGGGCGCGATCGATCAGCAGGGGCCCGTGCGCCTGGCTGACATCACCGAAAGTGCCCAGCGCGGTCACCACCGGTCGGCCCTGGGAGACCAGCGTGGCCCGGGCGGTGCCGAACCGCCGACCCTGCTTGAGCACCTCGGTGGGGATCTCCACCGCCCCCGGCTTGCCCGGCGCCATGAAGTGGCCGGTGACCGTCACCGGATCGACCCGACCCGTGGCCGCGGCCATGGCCCGGCCGACCAACGCCAGCAGGTAACCGCCGTTGGCGTTGGTGGCGATGTCCCATCCCTCGGCGATGGCGCCCCGATAGAGGCAGGCGCCCGGCGACGCGGCCAAGGCGGCCTCGGACTCGCCGTCGAGCTCGACGGCCGTGGCCTGGGCGAACCGGTCGGTGCCGGTCACGACGGTCACGCCGGTGCCCCCTCGACGTTCTGCAGACGGACCTCGCCGTGCGCCAGGAGCCGCCCCCGCTGATCGGTCACGTCCACCTGCCACAGCTGCTGGGTGCGTCCCTGGTTCAGCGCCACACCCCGGACCTCGACCCGGCCATCGGTGACCGAGCGCAGGAAGTGGGTGGTGTTGGTCAGGCCGACCGCCACCATGCCCCGCTCGCGCACCGCGGTGGAGGCGCCGATGCTGGCCGCGCTCTCGATGGCGGAGGCGTACACCCCGCCGTGCACGATGCCCCAGGGGGTGTGGTGCTCGACGCTCAGGTCGATGTGGTCCGACACCGCGGTGCCGCTCACCTCGTCGAGCTCCAGTCCGGCGGCGCGCACGAAGGCACTGGCGTCGGTCAGCGAGGTGGCCGACAGGTTGGGGGCGGCGGGGTTGGCGGTCGTCTCGCTCATGGCTGCGCACTCATGGGTGGACCTCACGTTCTCGAGGGCGGGGTTCGGGGTTCAGCCGGCGGACGCGGTGGGCGCGACCCGGCGGTGGCGCATCTGGTCGGGGGGGAAGTTGTTGGCCCCCACACCCGGCCCGGGCACGGCCCGGACGTCGCGGGCGTGGAGCGCCTCCCCGCAA
This sequence comes from uncultured Microthrixaceae bacterium, assembly GCA_963740985.1. GTDB lineage: Bacteria > Actinomycetota > Acidimicrobiia > Acidimicrobiales > Acidimicrobilacustridaceae > UBA4742. The sequence continues at coordinate 2,758,013 of CAVUGJ010000002.1, read as the reverse complement.
TTCGAACAGGTCTCCACCACCTGCACGCGTGCCCCGCAACCCTTGTGGACCAGTTCCAGCGGCGGACCATCGGGGGCGGCGTAGCGGTCGCCCCACTGGCGCATGGCGGTGAGCACCGGCCACAGGTCGATGCCCTTCTGGGTCAGTTGGTAGTCGTAGCGCACCGGGTGCTGCTGGTACGGCACGCGCTCGAGCACGCCGTGGGCCACCAGGTGCTCGAGGCGATCCGTCAGCACGTTGCGGGAGATGCCCAGACGGCTGCGCAGGTCGTCGAAGCGGGTGACGCCCAGGAAGACGTCGCGCAGGACCATGATGCTCCACCACTCGCCCACCACCTCGAGGCACTGGGCCACCGAGCAGTTCATGTCCTCGAAGCTGGTTCTTCGCATGGCTCCAGTGTAGTCAGTTGTTTCATAGAACGCATTGAGCCAGAGCCCTGATACGGTCAGTTGCATGACCGAACTCACTGGTGCGGATGCGCCGCCAGCCACCCGCTCGTCGTCGGATCGTCGCTGGTGGGCGCTGGCGGTGCTGTGCCTCTCGCTGGTGGTCGTGACGATCGACACCACCATCCTCAACGTGGCCCTGCCCAGCCTGGTGCGGACCCTGCACCCCAGCTCGAGCGGCCTCGAGTGGATCGTGGACGCCTACACGGTGGTGTTCGCCGGACTGCTGCTGACCGCCGGCGCCCTGGGGGACCGCTTCGGGCGGAAGGGGGCGCTGAGCGCCGGGCTCGTCGTGTTCGCGCTGGCCTCGGCCGGCATCGGCCCTGGCCCACGACTCGAGCCAGCTCATCGTGCTGCGGGCGGTGACCGGCATCGGCGCCGCCCTCATCTTCCCGGCCACGCTGTCGATCCTCACCAACGTGTTCGCCGACCCCGTCGAGCGCCAGCGGGCCATCGCCGTGTGGGCCGGCACCGCCGGCATCGGCATCGGCCTGGGCCCGGTGGTGGGCGGCATGCTGCTGCGCCACTTCTACTGGGGCTCGGTCTTCTGGGTGAACGTGCCCGTGTGCGCCGCTGGCCCTGGTGGCCGGGCACTGGCTCGATCCCCACGTCACGTGACCCCGGCGAATCCGCCCTCGACGTGCGGCGGCGCGGCGCTGTCGATCGTCGGCCTGTCCACGCTGGTCTTCGCCATCATCGAGGGCCCGAGCAAGGGCTGGACGAGCACCGAGGTGGTGGGCGCGCTTCGCGGGCGCCGCTGGTGGTGCTGGGCCTGCCTTCGCCTGGGTCGAACTGCATCGACGCCATCCGATGCTCGACCTGCGGCTGTTCCGCGAACCCCCGCTTCTCGCGCCGCCAGCCTGGCGGTCACCGCGCTCTACTTCGCCCTGTTCGGGACCATCTTCTTCCAGACCCAGCACCTCCAGATCGTGCTCGGCTACGACCCCCTGGGCGCCGGGCTGCGCAGCCTGCCCTTCGCCGTCGTCCTGCTGGTGGTGGCCAACACCACGCCACGCCTGGTGGCCCGGCTCGGCACCCGCAGCCGTGATCGTCACCGGCATGGTCCTGGTGGCCGTGTCCCAGGCTGGCACGGGCGCAGTTCAGCGTGCACACCGGCTACGAGGGCGTGCTGGTCACCCAGTGCGTGTTCGCGCTGGGCATGGGGCTGACCATCGCCCCGGCCACCGCCTCCATCATGGGCGCCGTCCCGCCGGGCGCGCCGGGGTCGGATCGGCCATCAACGACACCACCCGCCAGGTCGGCGGCGCCTTGGGGGTGGCCGTGATGGGCAGCATCGGCGCCTCGCATCTACCACGCCCAGATGGCCCAGCACCTGGGCCCGGCCCGGCTCGACCCTTCCGCCACCGCCACGGCCCACGACTCGATCGGTGCCGCCGCCGGCCTGGTCGGGAGGTGTCGCCGGCCCAGGCCGAAGTGGTGCTGAGCCGCGGCCCGCCACGCCTTCATCCAGGGGATGGACGTGGCTTCGTGGGTGGGAGCCGGCGTTGCCGTGGCGGGCGCGCTGGTGGCCCTGGTGTTCCTGCCCACGGGGATGCGGGTGGGCGCCGAGACGCCCACGCCGTCGCTCGATCCTGACGACCTCGGGGCCGACGTGCTAGCCGGGTAGCTGCTGGAGCGACAGGACGTTCTCGTCGGCGTCGGTGAACCAGGCCACCTGGTCACCGCCCGGCGTCGTCCAGATGCCGAGCTCGTCCTGATCCATGAAGTCGTATCGGGTGAACACCACACCGGCGTGGACCAGAGCCTCGACGGTGGCGGCGATGTCGGGGACCTGCCATCCGGCGATGGTGAAGGGCACGGGGCGGTGGTGCTCGACCAGGTTCACCCGCAGCTCGGTGCCCGCGGTCTCGAACACCGCGAACTGCGGCGTCTCGACCACCAGGGTCAGCCCGACGCGCTGCTGGTAGAACTCGCGGGCGCGGGTCACATCGGCGGTGGGCACGAACCCCACCACAGTGGCAGTGTCGAGCGGTCCGGTCATGGTGCCCAGTCTGGTCGATCGCACCGTCCGTCCAGTCGGCCGGCACCGGATTTCTTCGGATGCACGTCGATCTGAGCCAGCCGAGATCGTGTAGGAGGCGAGTCACCGACACGGTGCCGGCGACAGACCCAGGAGGTCACCTCATGAAGCAGTACCTGCTCAGCGTCTACCAGCCGCCGGGAGAGCCGCCCCCGCCGGAGGTGCTCGACGGCATCATGGCCGGAGTCGAGGACCTCCGCCAGGAGATGGCCGCCGCCGGCTCCTGGGTGTTCTCGGGCGGCCTCAACTCGCCCAGCAGCGCCACCGTGGTCCGACTCCACGAGGGGGAGCTGCTGACCACCGACGGCCCCTTCGTCGAGGCCAAGGAGTACCTGGGCGGGTTCACCATCATCAGGGCCGCCGACCTGGACGAGGCCCTGGCCTGGGGCGCCAAGGTCGCCACCGTCACCACCCTGCCCATCGAGGTCCGGCCCTTCGCGGGCGACGAGGACTGAGCCGGTGGCGGAGCTGGACGCCGCCCGCGTCGAGCGGATCTTCCGCCAGGAATACGGACGGACCGTGGCCGTCCTGGCCCGCGTGTTCGGTGATCTCGACATCGCCGAGGACGCGGTCCAGGACGCGTTCACAGTGGCCGTGGGGCGTTGGCCGAGCGACGGCGTGCCCCCCAGCCCCGCCGGTTGGATCATCACCACGGCCCGACGACGGGCCATCGACCGCCTTCGACGAGAGGCCTCACGGCCCGATCGCCAGGCTCAGGCTGCGCTGGTGCACGCCGAACGCGAACCCACCGAGGCCGGGGCGGTGGCCGATGATCGTCTTCGGCTGATCTTCACCTGCTGCCACCCGGCCCTGTCGCCCAACGCCCAGGTGGCGCTGACCCTGCGCCTGCTGGGCGGGCTGTCCACCGCCGAGATCGCCCGGGCCTTCCTGGTGTCCGAGTCGACCATGGCCCAGCGACTGGTGCGGGCCAAGGGGAAGATCCGCGACGCCGCCATCCCCTACCGGATCCCCGACCAGGCCGATCTGCCCGAGCGGCTCCGAGCCGTCCTGGCCGTCGTCTACCTGATCTTCAACGAGGGTCACCTGGCCAGCTCGGGGCCCGAGCTGACCCGCGACGATCTGAGCACCGAAGCCGTGCGCCTGGCCCGGGTGCTGGCCGACCTGCTACCCGACGAGCCCGAGGTGCTGGGACTGCTCGGCCTGTTGCTGCTCAGCCAGTCCCGCCGGGAGGCACGGCTGGGCCCGGATGGTTCGGTGGTGCTGTTGGCCGACCAGGACCGCGACCGGTGGGACCACGACCTCATCCACGAAGGGCAGGGCATCGTCCGACGCTGCCTGGCCGCCGACCGGCCTGGTCCTTATCAGATCCAGGCCGCCATCAATGCCGTGCACTGCGACGCACCGAGGACCGGAGCCACCGACTGGGCCCAGGTGGTGGCGCTCTACGATCAGTTGTGGGCCTTCACCCCCACCCCGGTGGTGGCGCTCAACCGGGCGGTGGCGGTGGCCGAGGTCGACGGACCCGAACCAGCGCTGGCGCTGGTCGACCAGCTCGATCCCGACGACTATCCACGAGTGCACGCGGTGCGGGCCGATCTGCTGCGCCGCCTGGACCGCCAGGCGGAGGCGGCCGACGCCTACCGGGCAGCCATCGTGGCCACCGACAACCAACTCGAGCGCGACTTCCTGCGCCGACGCCTGGCTCAACTCACCTGACCGAACTGGCCTGACCCGCCGTCGGTGCGCCCGTAGCGTGGCCACCGTGACCGAACGTGAGGTACGGCTGAGCGGACTGGCGTACCTGAAGGCGGTGACCACGTTGTTGCAACGGGCCCGCCTCCAGGACCCGACCGCGGGGTTGTGGGAGGCCGCCGACCTGCAGTGGTGGTGGCGCCGACCTCGATCATCCGACGAGGTCGGCCAGCGCGTGGTGATCGACGAGCAGGACCAGCCAGTGGCCACCGTGGCCCTGATCGACTGGGACGAGCAGTGGGCGGCCGAGCCCATGGTGCTGGCCGATCGAGCCGCGGATCTGCTGCCTGGGCTCTGGTCCCGAGCCCTCGACGACCTCGCCCGTCGCGGGCCGACGACCGTGGAGACCACCGTCGCCGATGACGACCCGCTCATGGCCGAGTTGGCCGGAGCGGCGGGGTTCTCGTCTTCAGCCGGCTATGCCGAGACCTGGATGGCCGCTCGGGACCGGCCGTCGGTCGGCCCGCCACCGGATGGCTACGCGCTCTCGGACCGAATCGTCGAGTCCGACCGGCCGCACCACATGATCCCCCGCAACGGCCCCGACGTGGGCGTCCGGCTGGCCCAGACCTCGCTGTACCGACCCGATCTCGACCTGTGCCTCCGGGACTCCGACGGTCAGCTCGCGGCCTACGCCTTGTTCTGGTACGACCCGGTCACCTCGGTCGGGATGCTGGAACCGATGCGTACCGAGGACGCCCACCAACGTCGTGGACTGGGCGGGCACGTGCTGCACGAAGGGCTGGCCCGATTGGCGGCGTTGGGGGCCACGCGGCTCAAGGTGAGCTACGAGCTGGACAACCCGGCGTCCGAGCGTCTGTACCTGTCGTCCGGGTTCACCGCCCGGTCCACCAGCGCCACCTGGAGGCGCGGGGTCGATCCCGGCTGATCAGTCAGGCTGATCAGTCGGGGAGCTGCTCCATGAACTCGAGTCGCATCCCGCCGGGGGCGGTGACGAAGGCGATGCGCCGGCGCCCGAACGGACCGCTCACCTCGGCCGGGCCCCACACCACCTGGTGGCCCTCGAGCTGAGCGTCGAGGTCGTCGGTGAACAGGGCGGGGTGCAGGAACCCCTCGGCCGGCAGCGCCACCTGGTCCTCGTAGATGGCCCGGGTGAACAGGGTGAGCGACAGTGCCCCCAACACCACGTCGGCCCGCTCGGATCCGTTCCACATCATCCGGTCACGGATCTCGGCCCCGGCCGCCTCGTAGTAGGCGATGGCCGCGTCCAGGTCGGCCACCTTCACCGCCAGGTTGGCCACCCCGGTGACCGTCACCAGTCGGCCCAGCCGGTGGGGGTCACCGACGCGGTCATGGTCCGGGGATCGACCCGGGTCCCGGTGTTGCCGGCCTCGTACACGGCGAAGCAGAGCTGGAGCACCTTCACCGCGTCGGCCGCAGTCATGTCGGGGGTGGTGCCGTCCAACAGAGCGTCGACGAAGTGGGCCGACGAGCGGGTGAAACCCGCCCCCCAGTCGGCGTCCAGGTCGTCGTAGCCCACCATGGTGGGGTCGCCCTCGGTGCCCCGATAGACCATCACCGGGGCCAGGTCGAGCATCTCGCCGGTGCAGCGGGTGACCCACAGGAACCCCTCGTCGCCCTGCACCTCGAAGAACTCGTCGGCCCCGTAGTACTGCGACCGCATCCACATCTTGGGGGCGTAGGACACCTCCATCGAGCCCAGCAGCGACGGCTCCTCGTACTCGAACAACACGTTGCACGGCTCGAAGAACAGGTCGCGGCGGCGCACCACCGCCTGCACCGAGACGATGTCGGGCTCCACCAGCCACAGGGCCATGGCGTACTTGTGGACCATGTCGTCGAACAGGTGCCCGCCGGGGCTCTGGTGGTTGAGCCGCCACACGTAGCCCTCACCCCAGAGGCCGGCCTGGAAGGCCGAGTCGGTCTGGCCGACGATGGTGCGGATGCGGACGTTGGTGGGGTTGCCGATGGCGCCCTCGGCGATCAGGGCCCGGGCCCGCTCCAGGGGCGGGTAGTGGGCGTAGCACTCGCTCACCCGCAGCACGAGGCCCCGCTCGTCGGCCCGCCGGCCCATCTCGAGACCGTCCTCCACAGTGTTGGCGATTGGCTTCTGCACCGACACGTGCTTGCCGGCGTCGAGGGCGGCCAGCACATGGTCGTGGTGCCGGTGGGTGGGGGTGAGGATCTCGACCGCATCGATCCCGTCATCGGCCAACAGGTCGTCGAGGTCGCCGTAGACCTTGGGCACCCCCCAGCGGTCGGCCATCTCCTGGGCGTGGTCGAGGCGGGGATCGCACAGGGCCACCACGTCGCAGCGCTCGTGGTCGAGGTAGCCGCGGACGTTCATGGCCGCGATGTTGCCGATGCCAACCACCCCGAGCCGGACCCGGTCGAGCCCCATGTGTCGTACCCCCCGGGACCAGCGCCCCAAACCTGACGTCGGCGTCAGTATAGGAAGCGCCAGGATCCTCGACCCCGACCCCGACGGGAAGTGGCAGGCTCCCGGCATGTTGCACACTCCTTTCTCGCGCCGGGTGGGACTTGCCCTGATCGTCCTGCTCGGCGTGGCCGGACTGTTGGCCACCGCCTGCAGCTCGAGCTCGTCATCGAACCTGCCGCCCACCACCACCCAGCCGAGCTCGGTGCACCCTGCCTACGAAGCGGCCGGGCCCTACGCGGCCGGGGTGACCAGCCTGAAGTTGTCCACCGGGGCCGACGTCGAGGTCTGGTATCCGACGGCCAAGGCATCGGTGGTGGGCCGAGCGCAGGACATCTTCTCCATCTCGACCCTCCTGCCCCCGGCGCTCAAGAGCCTGGTGCCAGCCGACATCGATCCGAAGTACCCGACCGGCGCCTACCGCGACGTCCCGGCCAGCACCGACGGCCCGTTCCCGCTGGTCATGTTCAGCCACGGCTATGCCGCCTACCCCACCATGTACGCCAGCCTCACCGCGCACCTGGCCAGCTGGGGCTACGTGGTGGTGGCCCCCGACCACACCGATCGCGACCTGCTGGCCGCACTGGCGGCCGGGCTCAGCACCACCACGACTGCCGCGCCCACCGATTCGGCCAGCGCGGCTGCGGCAGCTCAGGCGACCCAGGACCGCCTCGTGCAGGGCGATGCCGACACCCTGCTGGCCGCCCGCGACGTGGCCGTGGCCGCCAGCCACGATGCGACCTCGGTGCTGCACGGCACCGTCGACGCCTCGGAGCAGGCCACCATCGGCCACTCGGCCGGCGCCGCGGCCGCGGCCCAGGCCGCGGTCAGCAACGTCGATCCCAAGGTGAAGACGTTCATCCTCATCTCGGGCACCGGGCCGAGTGGAACCCCGCCGCCCAGCAAGCCCGGGATGGTGCTCACCGGCGGCAACGACCACGTGGCCGCGTTGTCGCGTGAGACCGCCTACTACGCCCAGATGAACGCCCCCAAGCGACTGGTGGTGATCCAGCAGGCGGGCCACAACTCCTTCGACGACATCTGCGAGATCGGCAAGGACCAGGGCGGCCTGCTGGCCATCGCGGCCAAGGTGCACATCAACGTGCCGGCCACGTTGGGTCGCCTGTTCGACGACGGCTGCACGTCAACGTTCCCCGACGCCACCACCGTGTGGCCGGTGGCGTGGCACTTCATCGTGGCCCAGCTGCGCTGGGCGTTCGGGACCGACAAGAGCCCGGTGGGCCTGTCCACCTCGGTAACGGCCCAGTTCCCACCCTTCACGATCCACTACCGATCGGCCAGCTGACCGCGGCCGGCCGCGCCCGGAACGCGCCGCCCCCGCCATCGCGTTCTGTGCACCGCATGGGTGTACAGAACGAATCGGCCATCACCGTCGGCGTCCCCGGCCGGACCGGGGATCGCGGGGACCTGCTCAGGCCGGACCGGGGATCGGGGGGATCAGCTCAGGCCGGACCGGCGAAGGCGGGGCCGTCGACGGCGTCGACGGTGGTGAACGCCTCGACCGGCGTCCGGGTCAGGCGCCGGGTCTGGCGCACCGGGTGCCCCAGAGCCAGGACCGTGGCCAGGGCCAACGAGTCGGGCGCATGCAGCAACGCCTTGACCTCGGGCTCGCGGCGGATGGGCATGGTGGTCATGACCCCGGCCAGTCCCTCGGCCCGGGCGGCCAGCAGGACGCTCCAGGCGAACGGATAGACCGACGCGCCGCCGGCGAAGGTGTAGCGATCGGCGTCGCGGTCGACCGCGGCCAGCGCTCCCAGGTCGGCGAACACGGCCAACAGCACGGGCACTTGGTCGAGGTGCTCGGCGAACCCGCCGGGGCCGGCAGCAGCCTCTTGGGCCAGCGCCCCGGCCGCGGCCACCGCCTCGGCCTCGGCCTGGCGGTCGTTGAGCGGCGACCAGGGCCGCAGGCCCGCCTGGTACAGGGCCAGGTAGTCGTACCAGCCGGGCAGGTAGAGGTCGCGAAGCGCTACCCGAGTGGCTCGGTCTTGCACCACCACCACCCGCCAGCCCTGCACGTTGCCGCCGCTGGGGGCGAAGCGGGCCGAGTCCAGCACCCGGGCCAGCACAACGTCGGGAACGGGTTCGTCGGTGTACTCGCGCGCCGCCCCCGTGGTCCGCAACACCTCGAGCAGGTCCATGCCCGCAGCTTCCTCGCCCCAGCGCCTCCCAGCAACTCGGTCGGCGGCCCGGCGACCATGGCGAGCACCGCCACCGGGCCCAGTCGGTTGAGCTCAGGCGGCTGAGCGTCGGCGCTGGGCGCCGGCGATGGCCAAGCCCCAGGGGATGACCAGCACGCCGTAGATGCCGAGCGGACCGGCCGAAGCCGCGCCGAAGGCGGCGGTGGCGATCCCGGCGGCGATGGCGAAGTCGCGCATGGCGGTGGTCAGGCCCGTCGCGGTGGCCAGCGGCCGGGTCGCCCCCCGTCCGAACGCCCAACCCAGCGCTGTCGAACCGGCCAGGAACACCACCAGCGCCCCCACCACCCCGACATAGGAGTGGGTGAACCGGACCTCCGACGCCACCAGGTACACCAGGACGGTGACCAGCGCCACCGGACCCACCGTCTCGAGGCGGTCGCGGGCGGGACCTCGTCTCACCCGGTTGCGAACGACCAGACCCACCACCAAGGGGGCGGCGATGACCAGGGCCAGGTTCACCAGCACCGACCCCACGTCCAACCCGGCCGAGCCGCCAAGCAGGCCGAGCACCGGGCCAGCCAACACCACGGTGAGCAGGGTGGAGCCGATCAGCAGACCGGCGGCGGCGGCAGTATCGCCACCGGCCACTCCGACGGTGGCCACCGACGCCACCTCGGCCGGAGCTACGCCCAGGGCCAACACCCCGCGTCGCAACACCTGATCGGCGACCAGGCGCGACGCCACCCAGCCCAGGGCCGGGAGCACCGCCGCGGCCAGCACCAGCACGGCCAGCAGTCGGGTCCGGTCTCGCGCCAGGGCGGCGGCGGCGCCCGGCGGGACGGCCAGCGCGGTCACCAGCACCAGCGCGGCCAGGGCCACATCCACCCCGTGGTGGTCGGTCAACCAACGCCCCGGGCCCGGCGCGGCGACGGCCACCGCCGCGGCCACCAACACGATCCACAGCTCGCGGTAGTCCCGCCACCATCGGCTCACAGCCGGGTGTGGTCGGTCGGAGTCCGGTTCGGATCGGTCGGGCTCGTGGTCAGGTGTGCGACGGGCTGGGCCCGTCCTCGTCGAGCTCGAAGGCCACCTCGTCCAGATAGCACCAGTACCAATCCTCGCCCGGCTCGAAGGACTGCACGAGCGGGTGGCCCTCGCCGTGGAAGTGGGCGGTGGCGTGACGGTTGGGCGAACTGTCGCAACAGCCGATGTGACCGCACTCGGCGCAGCGGCGCAGATGGAGCCAACGACTGCCCATGGCCAGGCACTCCACGCAGCCGTTGCCGCTGGGGGCCACCGGCTGGATCAGGTCGAGATGGGTGCACTGGTCGGCCATGACGAACGCTCCTGGGAGTGAGGGGGGCGGGGTCGCCGCCATTGGGATCGGGACCAGCGTGCCACCGACCGTCCCCGACCAGCTACCGGGTCGGCCGTGGAGTGACCGTCTGACCCCGAGCCGGCGGCGCGGGCGTGCGAAGCTGGCGACCATGCCTGGCGAGTCGTCACACAAGGCGTGGAAGATCGCGGCCATCGTGGCCGTGGTCCTGGTGGTGCTGGTGGTGGGCGGTCCCTTCGCCTACATCCACTTCTTCAGCAGCAAGGCTCCCGCCAAGCTGACCATCTCGAACGGCGACAACGCCTCCGGCACCACCACCACGTTGGGCTCGGCCAGCGCGCCCCTGGCCGGCACCTGGAAGGTGGGCTCGGGATCCACCGCCGGCTACCGCGTCCAGGAGGTGCTGTTCGGCCAGAGCACCACCGCGGTGGGCCGCACGTCCTCGGTCACCGGCCAGCTGGTCATCGCCGGCGACCAGGTCACGTCGGCCACCTTCACCGTCGACATGACCACCGTGCACAGCGACAAGAGCCAGCGCGACGACCAGTTCCAGACCCGCATCATGGACACCGCGCAATTCCCCCATGCCACCTTCGCCACCACCGCGCCGATCACCCTGTCACCCGTGCCGGCCAACGGCGTGATCATCCACGTGTCGGCCACCGGCAACCTGACCCTGCACGGCGTGACCCGGCCGGTGACCGTGCCGCTGACGGCCCGCCGCGCCGGCAACGTCATCGAGGTCAGCGGCGCCATCCCGGTGGTGTTCGCCGACTATCAGATCCCCAACCCCAGCGCGGCGGGGGTGGTCACCACCCAGGACCACGGGATCGTCGAGTTCCTCTTGAACTTCGTGCCGTCGTCCTGATCGATCCGAGGCGTCAGAGCGCGTCGACGAGGTCGACCAGCCAGGCGTCGACGTGGTCGTCGCCCACGGCTTCGGGTGTCTTGCCCAGCCGGACCACCACCAGGTCGCGGTCGTAGACCACCAGGGTGCGCTGGGTCTCGTAGCCGTGCGCCCCCAGCCAGTGGGGGTGGTCGGGCCACAGCCACCACTGGGCCCCGTAGCCGCGGCCCGGTTCGCCCACTCCGTCGGTCGGGCGCCGGGCCTCGGCCACCCAGTCCGGGCCGACCAGGCCGTCGCCCTGGTGGAGGTACACCAGACCGAACCGGGCGAAGTCGGAGGCGGTGGCGTACAGGTAGGAGGAGGCCACGAACGAGCCCGCCGCGTCGAGTCTCGGATCGGCCGAGTGGATGCCGGCGGGACGGCAGACCTCGTCGATGAGCCATCGTCGCCAGTCGTCACCCCGCGCCACCCCGACCGTGCGCCGGACCACGTCGGCCAGCAGGTTGGTGGTGCCCGAGGAATACTGCCACCGGGTGTCGTGGGGAACCTGGGCGGCGCGGTCGGCCGCGTAGGCGACCACGTCGTCGCCACCGGAGCCGAACAGCATCTCGATCACGTCGGAGCCACCGGCATCGACGTAGTCCTCGTTCCAGGCCAGGCCGTCACGCATGCGCAACAGGTCGTCGATGGTGATGGCCGCCCGCGGGTCGTCGCGCCAGGCGTCGAACAACTGGGCCCGCGCCGGATCCACCCCGGCCACCCCAGCCGCCAGGTGGGTGAACGACTTGGCCATGGACCACGAGATCAGCGTCACGTCGGGGCCGGCCGTGGGGCCGTAGCGCTCGGCCAGGACGGTGCCATCGGTCCCCATGGCCAGCACGGCCAGCGTGAGACCGTGGCGCTCGACATCGTCGAAGGCCACGTCCAGCAGGTGTTCGACTGCCCCCGATGCCACGGGCGGAACCTACTCCCGCGCGGCGCCGCGGCCGCCGCCGGCCGCCCCGGCCGATCCATCCGCCCCACTCGAACCGGTCGGGTCAGCGACCTCCCAGGGGTCGCTCACGCGACACGTAGGGAGGGTTCGGGGGGTCCCAGCAGGTGGGCGGGCACCGATTGGTCACCGAGGTAGGCGGCGAGGCCCTCGGTGACCTGCACCCGGCCGAGCCGATCGACGGCCAGGGCCTGGGCCGCGGTGGCGTCCACCACGTCGAAGGGGTGGGCCGAGCCGCGCAGGATCACCGACTTGGCCAGCACCTCGGCCACCCAGGCTTCGGCCGCGACGACAGTGGCCAGCTCCAGGTCGGTGTCGGACGGCAGGCCGGACCGGGGATCGATGAGATGGTGCCGGACGCGGCCCCCGCCGTGCTGGTCACGACCGTCGCCGTCCTCGTCGCGAGCGTGCCATCGACGCAGCAGGGTGGTGGAGGTGGCCACCGCCCCTCCGGCCAGGCCGATGCGCACCAACGGGTCCGGCTGAGCCGGATGCCACACGCCGATCGTCCAGGACTCGGTGCCGACCGGCCCGATGCCGGCCACCCGCACGTCGCCGCCCAGGTTCACGCAGGCCCCGGCCGCCCCGGCGGCCAACAGCTCGGCCACCACCAGGTCGGCGGCCAGACCCTTGCCGATGCCGCCCGGATCGAAGCCGGTGCCGTGGGGCAGGGCGACCAGATCGCCGTCCACGCGGATGTCGGCCGCACCTATCCCCAGGCGACCCGGGTCGAGCGGCGACCCCGGGGGCGCGGCGGAGCCGGGACGAGACTCATCGAGCTCGTCGAAGGTCCGGTCGTAGCCGGCCCGCAGCATGGGGCCCAGCACGGTCGGGTCGAACGCCCCGCCCGACAGGCGCCAGGCCGCCGTGGCTCGTTCGATCAGCTCGACCGTGTCGGACGAGACTCGCAGTGGTCGACCGGCACAGGCGTTGAGACGGCTGATCTCGCTGTCGGGGCGGAACCGGCTCCATCGCCCCTCGAGCTGCTCGATTCGGTCGAGGGCCTGATCGACCAGCCGCGGCGAACCACCGACCACCACCAGGTGGCCGTCGCTGCCCATGGCCCGGAACCGGCGCTCAGCTGCCATGGCTGGAGGTGGTGATGGTGGTCGACGGGCTCGCCGCCGCGGCCGCAGTGGTGGAGGTGGTCGCCGCCGCGGTGGTGCTGGTGGTCGAGGCCGAGCCCGATGAGGCCGCGGTCGAGTCGGCGGCGTCCGACGAACCCGACGAGCCGGACGAGGTCGAGGTCGCCTGGGTGCTCGCGGCCGTCGAGTGGGTGGTGGCCTGCGAGGCGGCCAGATAGCCGGTGAAACCGAGCAAGCCGGCCAGGCTGGCCACACCGGTCAGGACCCGCGCCCGGGCCGCGGCATGGCGACGACGGGCCGGCTTGGCGGTCGATCGAGGGGTGGAGGGGGACATGGTGCTCCTTTCCGATCCACCTGCGTGGACCGGGTCTGGCGCCAGGTTCCCGCCCGACCCTCCGACCAGCCTGGGAACGCGCTCCGATCCCCCTGGAACTTTGCCTCAGGCCGGCGGGCCGGGTTTCGCCTCAGGCCGGCGGGCCGGGTTCGTCGCCGCCTCGACCCACCTTCCAATAGCCCCGCACGGTGGTGCGGGAGCGGGGCATCGACCGCTCCTCGGAGAGATGGCGTCGCAGTCGCTGCATGGCCGCGGCCTCGCCGGCTGCCCACACCACCGTGTCCGGGGTCAGCTCCGAAGCGGCCACCCCCGCCACCAGCGCCTCACCGAACGGCTGAGCAGGATCGCGGATCGCCCTGGTCACCGTGGCCCTCGGATGGGCGGGCAACGCCACCTCCGCCACCGGGTCCTCCGCCTCGAGCTGCACCCGGATGCGACATGCCGGCGCGGCGGCGGCCATCACCTCGAGCAGCTGGCTGATGGCCGGGACGGCCGACTCGTCCCCGGCCAACACCAGATCGCGCCAGCCCGGATCCACGTCGTACCCCCGCCCCGGTCCCGAGAGGGCCACCGGCGCGCCGACCACGCCATCGGCCGCCCAGCGTGAGGCGGGGCCATCACCGTGGAGCACGACCTCCACGTCCAGCTCGTCGACCTCGGGCCGCAGGGCCCGGGGGGTGAGCGTGCGGATGATCGGCCGGGACCCGTCCGGTCGCAGGAACTCGTTGCCGTTCCAGCTCGGGCGGATGAGGGCCCCGGTGCCCGGATCAGGCAGGAGCAGCCGCACGCTGGCCGCCGGCAGCTCGAGGGTGAACCCGGCCAGGTCGGGACCACCCACGGTGATGCGGGTCAGGCGGGGACTGCGGGGCTCGACCCGGCGCACCACCAGGTCACGGAAGGCCGGGGGCTCCCGTCGGAGGCGGTTGGGGACCGGATCGGGCGGGGCGGCGGGACTCATCTCCCCAGACTGGCATCCGCCCGGCGACCGAGCCCACCCGCACGCCACCTGGGCCTCGGGGCGCCGTCTGCCCTTTGCGCAAGTCGGTGGGAGCACCAAGCGGCTCCCAAGGTTGCTCTGAGGTGGCCGCCCGATCCTCGACCCAGAAGCCGGGCACCACCGTGCCCGACGAAGGGAGCCGTGATGGAGACCACCGTGGATCGAGCCGACCGGGACACCCCCGCCGAGTCGGCGCGTCCACCTCGAGCTCCGGCCGAGCTCGGCTCTCCACGAGGCGCCGCAACCGCGCCGAGCCGGGATCGCCCGGCCCGACGCGTCAGCCGGTCCGGTTGGATCACCGCCGCCATCGGCGCCCTGGCCGCCGTGGTCTACACCTGGAGCCTGTCGTCGGTCGGCTACGCCAACAGCTACTACACCGCGGCGGTGCGCTCGGCCACGGTCAGCTGGAAGGCCTTCTTCTTCGGCTCCATCGATCCCGGCAACTTCATCACCGTGGACAAACCGCCGGCTGCGCTGTGGGTCCAGGCCCTCTCGGGCCGGATCTTCGGCTTCAGCTCCTGGTCGATGCTGGCGCCCGAGGCCCTGGCCGGAGTGGCCTCGGTGCTGATCCTGCACCACCTGGTCAAACGTTGGGCGGGCAACACCGCCGCCCACCTGTCGGCGCTGGCCTTCACCCTCACCCCGGTGGCGGTGGTCATGTTCCGCTACAACAACCCCGACGCCCTGCTCACGCTGCTGTGCCTGGCCGCGGCGTGGGCGCTGTGGAAGGCGGTGGAGACCGGGCGCACCCGACACCTGCTGGTGTCGGCCGTGCTCATCGGGCTGGCCTTCGACACCAAGATGCTCCAGGCCTTCCTGGTGCTGCCCGCCTTCATCGGCGTGTACCTGCTGGCCGGGCCGCCCAAGCGGGGCAAGCGCCTGTGGCAGCTGGCCCTGTCGGCGGTCACCGTGGTGGTGGCCGGCGGCTGGTGGATCGCCATCGTGGCGCTGACCCCCGCTGGGTCGCGGCCCTACATCGGCAGCACCCAGGACAACTCGATCCTCAGCCTGCTCACCGGCTACAACGGCCTGTCCCGCCTGTTCGGCAACACCGGCGGCGGAGGCGGAACCGGCGCCGCCGGTGGAGCCGGTCCGGGCGGCGCCAGCATCGGCTTCGGCGGCACCTCCGGTGCGCTGCGCCTGTTCAACCCGTCGTTGGGCGGCCAGGTGGCCTGGCTCATCCCCCTGGCCGTGGCCGGGCTGTCCGCCGGGTTGTGGCTGTCGCGTCGCGGTCCCCGCACCGATCGGACCCGCGCCGGCTGGCTGCTCTGGGGCGGCTGGGCCCTGACCTGCGCGGCCGTGTTCAGCCTGTCCAGTGGCGTGTTCCATCCCTACTACACGGTGCAGCTGGCCCCGGCGGTGGCCGCCATGGCCGGTACCGGCAGCCTGGCGCTGTGGCGTCTGGGTCGGACCCATCGGTTCCTGGCCTGGGCCCTACCCGCCACCATCGCCGTCACCGCCGGATGGGCGGTCGTGCTGCTCGGGCGCACCGCCGGGTACGACACCTGGCTGATCCCGCTCATCGTGGCCGGCGCCGCGCTGGGAGCCGCCGGGCTGTGGGCGGGCGGGCACCTGCGCCAACGCAGCCTGGTGCTGGCCGCCGGCGTGGTGGCCGCCATCACCCTGCTGGCTGGACCCACGGCCTATGCCGTGACCACCGTTCGTCACCCGGTGACCGGCTCGCTGGTCTCGGCCGGCCCGAGCACCGGCGACTCCGGGAACGGCCCCGGCGGCGGATTCGGCGGCAGTACCACCTCGGACACCGCGCTCATCGCCTACCTGGAGGCGCACCAGGGCACGGCCAAGTACCTGGTGGCCGCGACCGGCTCCCAGTCCACCGCCTCCATCATCATCGCCTCGGGAAAGCCGGTCATCACCATCGGCGGGTTCAACGGCAGCGACCCCAGCCCCACCCTGGCCGAGTTCGAGCACCTGGTGGCCACCGGTCAGGTCCGCTACGTCCTGGTCACGGGTGCCGGCGGCGGTTCCGGAGCCGGCGGCGGATTCGTTGCCGGCGGCGGATTCGGCGGGGCGGGCGGTGGCCCCGGCGGTGGCACCGGCTCGTCCATCGACAGCTGGGTCGAGACCCACGGGACCGCGGTGTCGAGCTCCTCCCTCGGCGGCTCGAGCGCCGGGACCCTCTACCTGGTGCACCCCTGACCCATCCCTCCCCCCACATCCGATCGAACCCCCTCGCATCTCGCCGAAAGGAACCCACCCATGACCGATGACCTCTCCCCCGACGATCCGCTCCAGCCGAGCGCCGAACCTCCGTACGTGACCCCATCGGGTCCCCCGTCCGCACCTCCGTCAGGAGCCCCGGAGGAGCCGCCGGCCCCCACCGCCCAGACCGACTCGGAGGACTCGTGGTTCGCGGCCGCGCCGGGGTCCACCACCACGTCGGCGGGCAAGCCCCGCGGGATCCGCACCTGGGTGGCCGCGGGTGTGGGCGCGGCGGTGATCGCGGCCGCCGCCGTCGGGGGCATCAGCGTGGCCAGCTCGCACTCGTCGTCCTCGGCCAGCACGGTCAACGGGGCCGCGGGCGCCGCCGCCGGGCCGGGCGGACCCGCCGGCGCGGCCGGCCGGGGCGGCAACGTGGGCACGGTGGTGAGCGTGAGCGGCTCCACCCTGACCATGAAGGCCCGGAGCTTCGCTTCGTCCTCCACGTCGACGGTGACGGTGAAGACCACCTCGTCCACCGCCATCACCGAGGCGGTGACCGGATCGGTGAGCCAGATCAATTCGGGCGACCACCTGGTCATCCAGGGCACCGCCTCGGGCACCAAGGTGGCCGCCACCCAGATCGAGGATCGGGGCACGGCCAGCCTGTCGTCGGGCCTCGGCGGCGGTGGGACCGCGCCCTCGGGATCGGCCACCCCGGGCTCCGGCTCGGCCCGCGCCAGCTCCGGTGCTCCGAACGGGCAACCTCCCGCGGGCGCCAGTGGCTCCGAGGGCCCACCCAACTTCGCCGGCGGGACCGGAGGGCCTCCCGGCATGGGCGGCGGGACCGGTGCGCCGGTGACGGGCACCGTCACCGCCGTCAACGGCTCCACCCTGACGGTGAAGTCGACCGCGGGGACGACCTACACGGTCACCGTGTCCTCGTCGACCACGGTCACCGTGGACAAGACCATCACCCTGGCCGACCTGACCACGGGTGAGACGGTCATGGTCGCGGGCGCCACCAGCAACGGCGTGGTCACCGCCACCACCATCCGGGCCGGCAGCTCGGGCTTCGGCCCGGGCGGGTTCGGTGCGCCCCGTCAGACCACCGGGTCATGACGCCGCCTACGGTGGCATCCACCGGGACGTCGCGACCCGACCCCCGCGACCATCGCCCGTTCCTGCTCGGGTCGGAGGCACACATGTCCAACGCCGGTCCCCAGCCTCGAGTGCTCGTCGTCGACGACGAGGAGCACATCACCGAGTTGGTGGCGATGGGACTGGGCTACAACGGCTTCGAGGTGACTCGCGCCGCCACCGGCCGCGAGGCCCTGGCCGAGGTGGAGAAGGCCCGACCGGACCTGATCGTCCTCGACGTGATGCTGCCCGACCTGGACGGGTTCGAGGTGGCCCGCCGCCTGCGCGAGGCCGAGGGGGCGGGCACGCGCGTGCCCGTCATCTTCCTCACCGCCCGCGATGCCACCCAGGACAAGATCCAGGGCCTGCGGCTGGGCAGCGACGACTACGTGACCAAGCCCTTCAGCATCGAGGAGCTGGTCGAGCGGGTGAAAGCCGTCCTGCGCCGCGCCTCGGGTCTGGGGCCGGGTGAGCACCGCCTCTCCCACGCCGACCTGGAGCTCGATGAGGACACTCGCGAGGTGTGGCGCGGCGGCCGGCTCATCGAGCTGACGCCGACCGAGTACAAGCTGCTGCACTACCTGCTCTCGAACGCCCGCCACGTGCTCACCCGCGACCAGATCCTCGAGCACGTCTGGGACTACACGTTCGCGGGCAACGCCAGCGTGCTCGAGACCTACATCAGCTATCTGCGCCACAAGGTCGACGACGTGGAGCCCCACCTCATCCACACCGTGCGGGGTGTCGGCTACACCCTGCGCCTCCCCCCGGATTGAGCCGGGGCGCAGAAGGCGCAGCCCGCCAGGGCGGAGCCGCTGGCCGCGTGACACCCGGATGGCGAAGCCGCCCGCCGGGAGGCTTGCCGACCAGAGGGCCCAGCCAGTCGCCTCCGCCTTCAAATCCCTGGGAACTCCCAGGTGATCCCGAGGCGGCCCCCAGGGGTGTGGCCGAAGATCGTTCCATAAGCCCCCCACCCCCGCCGGTCGGGCCGGAACCCCTCCCCGTGATCCGGCCCGACCGCCAGGGGCGACGAACGAGAGGAACCAGCCATGTCGCCATCGCCTCACCCCCACCCGGCCGACGGGTCGGATCGTGGAATCCACCAGCACCCCTCGATGTCGGGCCGGTCCGACCTCGACGCCGCTCCCTTCGGGTACCCGCGCCGGCGCAGGTGGCGCAACCGACGACGGGCCTGGCTGGGCGCCGGTGACCACGGGTCCGCCACCCTGCTCAACGCCCATCGCCTGGACGCCACCCAGGCGCCACCGCCCGCCGCCTGACCGACTCCCTCAACTCCACCAAACCTCCCACCGGGTGACACGACCCGGGGCTCCGGCCCCGGGTCGTGTCGCGTCCCGCTCCGGACCGACCCATCTCCCAGGAAGTTCTGAGCCACGACGGATGGCAGGTGGAGCGACGAGATCGACAGTGGAGCCATGAACGGCACCCTGCCCTGGTACATCGCCCGGTCCGCCGGCCTGGTGGCCTGGGCGCTGCTCAGCGCCTCAGTCATCTGGGGGCTGACCATGTCCAACCGAGCCCGCCCCTTCGGCCACCGACCCCGCCCGGCCTGGATGCTCGACCTGCATCGCTGGCTCGGCGGACTGGCCACCATCTTCGTGGGCGTCCACATCGTGGCCATCCTGTTGGACACCTACGTCGACTTCTCGATCGTCTCGGTGCTCGTGCCGTTCACCGCCTCGTGGCGCAACACCGCGGTGGCCTGGGGCGTGGTGGCCATGTGGCTGCTCCTGGCCGTGGAACTGACATCGCTGGCCCGCCGCCGGCTGCCCCGCCAGGCCTGGCGCCTGATCCACGGGGCCAGCTTTCCGCTGTTCGGACTGGCCACACTCCACGCCTTCACCGCCGGAACCGACGCCGGCTCGATCCTGTTCATCGGCGTGGCCGTTCCGGTGATCCTGGCCATCGCCGTGCTCACCACCAAGCGGGTCAGGGACGTGACCGGTCCCGACCGCCAGGCCGAGCGCCCGCTCGCACGCGTCTAGGCCCGGCGGCTGTGGTGCTCCCCCGACCGGATCTGGTCCGCAAGCTGGCCCGCTACGCCTCGGCGTCGCTGATCGCCACCGCCACCAGCATGACCGTCCTCGGCACCCTGGTGGCCACCGGCGCCATGGCCGCGGGGTGGGCCAACGTGGTGGCCACCGGGGTGGGCACGGTCCCGTCCTTCGAGCTGAACCGCCGCTGGGTGTGGGGACGCACCGGTCGACGCCGCGTGCTGGGGGAGATGGGACCGTTCAGCGCCCTGTCCTTCGCCGGGCTGGCCCTGTCCACGCTGGCCGTCAGCCTGGCCGCGGGCTGGGCCACCCGAGCCCATCTCGGGACCACGGGTCGGACGGTGGCCAGCGAGGCCGCCAACGTGGCCACCTTCGCCACGCTCTGGGTGGTGCAGTACGTGCTGCTCGACCGGGTGCTGTTCCGGGCGCGTCACGCCGTGTCCAGCTCGGCCGGGATCGACCCGACCGTGTCCGGCGGAGATCTGGCCGAGGCATCTGAGGATCGGGTCGGGGACGCGGCCCGGACGCGGGCCGAACTGGCCGACGCCGCATGATCCCGGCGCGCAGGGGCTCGCGTGCGCCACGATCGAGGTCCATGCTCCGCCCGGCGAGTCCCCCATCGATCGGTCCCCGACGATGACCCTGCGACTGCGCCTGGTGCTGGCCCTGGTGGTGTTGTTGACGGTGGGACTGGCCATCTTCGGCTTCGCCACCTACTCCCTCTACGCCCACGCCCAGTACCAGCGCCTGGACGACCAGATCGCCTCGTCGGTGAACGCGGTGACGGTGCAGCTGCTCAGCAACGGGTCGACCTCGTGCACGCCCACGGCGAGCTCGTCGAAGACCTCGACCTCGACCACCACCGAGACCACCATCGTGAGCGGCGACGGCAACAACACCGCTGACAACCCCGGCGGGTTCGGGCCGCCGGGCCAGTACTTCCCGGGCGGCGCCCCGGGCGGCGACCATGGCCAGCGCCCGGTGAACCTCCCACCCGACACCTATGCCGAGCTGCGCGACCAGGACGGTGCCGTCCAGTCCTGCATTCAGGTGATCAACGCCACCACCCAGCCCGACCTGCCCGAGAACCTGCACACCGCGCCGGGTACCAAGCGGTTCTTCACCACCGGCTCGGTCACCGGATCGGGCCAGTGGCGGGTCATGGTCACCGGGGCCGCCGCCTCCGACGGTGACCACACCATCGTGGTGGCCGTGCCCCTGGGGGACGTGACCTCGTCACTGGACCAGTTCATCCTCATCGAGGTGGCCGCCGCGCTGGCGCTGTTGGCCGCCCTGAGCGCCGGCTCGTGGTTGATCCTGCGACGTGGCCTGCACCCCTTGGAGGCCATGTCGGCCACGGCCGGAGCCATCACCGCAGGCGATCTCACCCAACGCGTCAGCCCGTCGGGCGGACCCACCGAGGTGGGCCAGCTGGGCCTGGCCCTCAACACCATGCTCGACGACATCGAGGAGGCATTCCTCGAGCGGGACGTGACCGAGCAACGGCTTCGCCAATTCCTTGCGGACGCCTCCCACGAGCTGCGCACCCCCATCACCTCCATCCAGGGGTTCGCCGAGCTGTTCCGGGTCGGGGCCGACCACGCCCAGGTGGACCTGCCCACCATCCTGCGCCGCATCGAGGAGGAGTCGGCTCGCATGCGACTGCTGGTGGAGGACCTGCTCCTGCTGGCCCAGCTCGACCAGGTGCGAGAGACGGAGGCCAAACCCGTCGACCTGGCGGTGCTGGCCGCCGACGCCTGCTCCGACGCCGTGGCCGGCGCCCGCGATCGGCCGGTGACGCTGGACGCTCCCGAGCCGGTCATCGTGGCCGGGGACGAGGCCCATCTGCGCCAGGCCATCGCCAACCTGGTGTCCAACGCCCTGCGCCACACCCCGTCCGGGTCGGCCCTGGGGGTGTCGGCCCGCCGGGACGGCGAGTGGGCCGAGGTGGCCGTGCGCGATCACGGTCCAGGCCTCGACGACGAGGCTCTGGCGCACGTGTTCGACCGGTTCTGGCAGGCCGACCGGTCCCGTACGGGGTCTGGCGCCGGTCTGGGGCTGGCCATCGTGGCCGGCATCGCGGCCGAGCACGGCGGAACCGCCGAAGCCGCCAACTGCCCCGACGGCGGCGCCATCTTCCGGGTGAAGTTGCCAGTTGGAAGGACCTGAGGGCGGAGGCCGCCAGGCCGGAGCCGCTGGACCGACGACACCGGATGGCGAAGCACCCGCCGGGAGGCTTGCCGACCAGCGGGCCAATATGATCGCCGCAACACAGGGGACGACGACTGACCATGACCACCACCATCGCCACCGACCTGGTGGACCGGGCTCGCGCCCTGGCCCCGCTCATCGAAGCCGAAGCCGAGGCCGCCGAAGCCGCCGGCACCCTGTCGGCGCCCGTGGTCGACGCCGTGCGCCAGGCCGGGCTGTTCACCACCATGGTGCCGGGCGAGCTGGGTGGCGCTGAAGCCGACGTGGCCACCGCGCTGGCCGTGTTCGAGGAACTGGCCCGGGCCGACGGCTCGGCCGGCTGGTCCATCATGGCCAACGCCACCACCACCTGCTTCGCCGCCATCTACACCGGCGACGCAGCGGTGGCGGCCATCTTCGGCTCGGCCGCCGATGGAGCGGCGACCGACGAGCACCCCGAGCCGGTGCTGGCCGGGATGCTGGGCCCGATGGGACAAGCCGTGCGGGTGGAAGACGGGTTCGAGGTCTCGGGCCAGTACCAGTTCGCCAGCGGATCCGGCCACAGCAGCTGGATCGGCGCGGGCACCACCGAGATGGTCGACGGCGAGCCCGCCCTGTCCGAGCTCGGCCTGCCTGCCATGCGCGTGGCCTTCGTGCCCCGCCAGCAGGTGACCTTCCTGGGCAACTGGGACGTGCTCGGGCTGCGGGGCACCGGCAGCTACGACTACCGACTCGATCGGGTCCCGGTCCCCGAGGACTTCACCTTCCTGTTGCTCGAAGCCACCAAGCGTCGAGGCGGCCCCGTCTACGACATCGGACTGTTCGGCCTCACCGCCGTCGGTCACGCCGCCTTCGCCCTCGGGGTGGGCCGCCGGGCCCTGGACGAGATCGTCGCCGTGGCCCGATCCAAGCAGCGACTTGGGGCCGAGCCCATCGCCGACCAGCAGCTCTTCCAACACGACTTCGCCATCCACGACGCCGCCCTCGGCGCGGCCCGCGCCTACACGTTCGACGCCTTCACCCAGGCCGAGGCGGCCGCCCGGGCCGACGGATCGCCATCGATCGTGCAATCCCAGCGCATGCGACAGGCCACCACCTACGCCACCCGAGTAGCCGCCGACGCGGCCCGGTTCGCCTACACATGGGCCGGTTCGACCGCCCTGCGCAATCCCAGCCCCATCCAACGCTGCTGGCGTGACCTCTCTGCCGGCACCCAGCACCTCTACGTGGACAACAACACCCTTACGGCGTACACGCAGGCGGTCCTGGCCGGCTGAAACATGCCGCGATCCCAGCGGTGGCCAGGCATCGCGGCATCGGCAGCCCCACCCCGCAGATCAGGGCTAACTCCCGGGCATCCGACGGTCGATGATTGGGGCATGGACGCCGTGACTCCGAAGTGCCCCAGCTGCAGCGCGCCCGTCCAACCCGACTGGGACTGGTGCCAGCTGTGCGGCTACGACCCGGAGTCGCTCATGCCCGCGGGTTGGATCTCCCCCACGCTCTACCAGGCCGAGCTGGCCGGCGGTGGAACCAGCACGGCCACCAAGCGTCGGCGATCCAAGCGCGGGCGCAAGGTCGAGGCCGAGGTGTCCGCGCCGCCACCCCTCATCCAACTGCCCGAGAACCTGGTGGCGGCCGTCGACCCCATCACCGACGAGCGCGCCCGGCCGGCGTCGCCCCCGGCGGTGGCGGTCCCGTCGCTCAGCTCGACCGGGTTCGATGCCGCCGCGGCCCAGGCGGCTCCCTCGAACGGCGCCGTCGC
Source organism: uncultured Microthrixaceae bacterium (assembly GCA_963740985.1). Taxonomy (GTDB): domain Bacteria; phylum Actinomycetota; class Acidimicrobiia; order Acidimicrobiales; family Acidimicrobilacustridaceae; genus UBA4742. The sequence continues at coordinate 2,734,375 of CAVUGJ010000002.1, read as the reverse complement.
CAACGGTGCGACACCCACCAAGGTCGGTGGCAAGGACCGCCGCGCCAAGAACGGCCGCGCCAAGGACAAGACTCGAGCCTCTCGCCGCGCCAAGGTGGCGCCAGCTCCCACCGCCGCTCGCGTCGGCGCCCCCGCCACGTACCGGGTGAAGGCCACACCGCCCGAGATGATCGGGGCCGGGGTGTTGCTGGCCGCGGCTGCCGGCCTGACCTACCTCACCGTGCGAGGCATCCTGCAGGTGGCCACCGGGGCCTCCACCTCCGCCCTCGACAACGTGGCCACCGTCGTCTTCGTGGTGCTCTGCGCGGTGGTGGCCTTCGCCTGTGCCGCCCAGGGCGCGGCCCTGGTGCGCCAGCGGGTCGAGGTCGACGCCGACGAGTTGGTGGCCCACAACCGGTTCGGGCGGGTGCAGCGGGTCCCGGTGGCCGAGATCTACGCCATCCGGCTGAGCCAACGCCAGTTCGCCACGCCCCGAGGCCTGAGCCAGCCCATCGAGACGCCCTACGTGCAACGGGGCGACGGCACCGGCTTCTGGCTCGACGCGTTGGGCGGACGCTCGCCAGGCGCCGGCCCCAGCGATGCCCAGCTGGCCCTGTTCGAGCAGCTCACCGCCGAGGTCGACCGCCTCCGGCCCCCTCGCCCGTCCCTCTGAGGCCCGCCCATCCGGTCCCCGCCGGCATCCGGAAGGCGGAGGCCCCTCGGCCGGAGCCGCTGGACCGATGGCACCCGGATGCCGAAGGCGCCCGCAGGGAGGCCTGCCGACCGGAGGGCCAAGCAACAGGAGGCCTGCCGACCGGAGGGCCAAGCAACAGGAGGCCTGCCGACCGGAGGGCCAAGCAACAGGAGGCCTGCCGACCAGAGGGCTACGCAAGTCGCTAGGTTCCGGGGATGGCTTCGCTGGCGCGACGAGAACGCGACGACCTGTGCGACCTGCTCACGGCCGTGGGTCCCGATGCCGACACGCTGTGCCAGGGCTGGACGACCCGGGACCTGGCTGCCCACCTGGTGGTGCGCGACCGCCGTCCTGACAGCCTGCCCGGACTGATGGTCCCCGCCTTCGGCGGGCACACCGAGAAGGTCCGGGTCACCTGTCGGGACCACCACGACTACCCGCGACTGGTCGAGCTGGTGCGGTCGGGACCGATGTACCCGGTCCGGCTGGCCAAGCTGGATGCCTTCGTGAACGGCATCGAGTACCTGGTCCACCACGAGGATGTGGCCCGGGCGCAGCCCGACTGGGCGCGGGCCGACGACGCCGAACGCGACGCCCAGGCCTGGGTCCGGTTGGGGGCCATGGCCAAGATGGTGGGCCGGCCGTCGCCGGTGGGTCTGGTGCTGACCTCGCCCGGCCACGATCCGATCACGGCCCACAAGCCCGATCCGGACCCGGGTGGCCCGACCGCCACGGTCCGCGGGCCGGTGGTCGACGTCATCTTGTGGGCGTCTGGCCGCACCGGGGCGGCAGCAGTCGAGATCGAAGGCGACGACGACGCCGTGGCCGCCGTACGCGACGTCAAGTTCGGCGGCTGATCGCGTCAGCGCCGGTCCGGGTCGGCGCCGGTCGTCAACCCTGCTCGGCCCAGCCGTGGAGGAGCTTGAAGCGCAACGCCGTGGTCAGGCCCCAGGCCACGGTCAACGCGGCCAGCTCCCCGGCCAGGCCGCCGCCGGCCACATGGACGCCGAACACGGCGGCCACCGACAGGGCGATCCCGGTCACGGTGACGGCGATGCTGGCCTTGATGTGGCGACGCATGTGACCGTCGCCGCGACCGTGACGGAACGAGAAGCGCTGGTGGGCCCACCCGTTGCCCACGGCGGTGGCGGCCAGGGCCACCGCCACGGCCGCTTCGGCGCCGAGCGCCGGGCGCAACAGCAGGAACAGCACCACCGAGGTGACCGTGCTGAGCACGCCCACGATGGCGAAGGTGATGAGGTGGCGGCCGCCGTCGTCGGAGAACGGGCGACGGGCATCGCCGCCGAAGTCGAGTCGACCGCGCCCCGAGGCGAACCGCCAGGCCATGCGGGCCGCGCCCCGCAGGTCGTCCCGGGCGGTTCGGGCCACGTCCACCCGGCTGTCGAGGTCATCCATCCAGTCCACCGCCACCTCGTGGATGCGCAGACCGTTGTGCTCGGCCAGCAGCAACATCTCCGTGTCGAAGAACCAGGCGTCGTCCTCGATGGCCGGGATGAGGGTGCGAGCCACGTCCGCCCGCACCGCCTTGAAGCCGCACTGGGCGTCACGAAAGCGGTTGGCGAACAGCACCCGCAGGATGAGGTTGTACGACCGGGAGATGGCCTCGCGCCTCGGGCCGCGGGCCACGTTGGCCCCGGCGGCCAGGCGACTGCCGATGGCCAGGTCCGAGTGGCCCGACACCAGCGGCGCCACCAGGGGCAACAGGGCGTCGAGACCGGTGGACAGGTCGACGTCGGTGTAGGCCAGCACGGCCGCGTCGCTGCTGGTCCAGGCCGTGCGCAACGCCAGTCCGCGACCCTTGCGGTCCAGGTGGACGAAGCGCACGCCTCGGAGGCGCTCGGCCAGTTCGGTCCCGATGGTGGCGGTGGCGTCAGTGGAGGCGTTGTCGGCGATGGTGATCCGCCAGGTGAAGGGGAACTGGGTGGCCAGGTACTGGTGCAACCGCTCCACGCTGTCGGCCAGCGCGGCCTCCTCGTTGTAGACGGGTACCACCACGTCGACGGTGGGGGCGTCGGTCATCTGACCGGGTTGGTCGGCGAGCGTCGCCGCGACCACGTTGCGTCGTCCGTCCGGCATCTCAACCAGCCCATCGTCGGGCGAAGCTCTCGACACATCGGTTCGGCCCGGCGACGCGGTGGCGGTCATGATCGCTTCCGGGAGATCCACATGGGTGCAGGATCGGGCGCCCGGCTCCGTCCGGGCACGGCCGGGGCTGGGAGTTCCCTGGGAGTGCCACCAGGCGGCCCGGCGATCCCACCGACACCTCCGACACGCCCCTCACACCCCGAGCCCGCGGCCGATGATCTCTTTCATGATCTCGGTCGTGCCCCCGTAGATCGTGGTCACCCGGGCATCCGCGTACGCCCGGGCGATCGGATACTCGTTCATGTAGCCGTAGCCGCCGAAGAGCTGGAGGCAACGATCCACCGTGCGCTTCTGCAGCTCGGTGCACCACCACTTGGCCATGGCCGCCTCCTCCGCCGTGAGGTCGCCTCGGTTCAACCCGAGGACACAGCGGTCCACGAAGCTCTGGGCCACCTCCACCTCGGTGGCCACCTCGGCCAGGACGAAGCGCGTGTTCTGGAAGGCGCCGACCGGCTGGCCGAAGGCCTGGCGCTGGCCGACGTAGTCGATCGTCCAGCCCAGCGCGGTGCGGGCCGCGGCCACCCCGGCCGCGGCGATGGACAGACGCTCCTGGGGCAGGTTGGCCACCAGCTGGCCGAAGCCCTGGCTCTCTGCGCCCAACAGGTTGGCCACCGGGACGCGCACGTCGGTGAAGAACAGCTCGGCGGTGTCCTGGGCGTGCAGGCCGATCTTGTCCAGGTTGCGGCCGCGCTCGAAGCCGTCCATCCCGCGCTCGAGCACCAGCAGGCTCATCCCACGATGCCGTTGGGTGGGGTCGGTCTTGACCGCGGTGATGACCAGGTCCGCGTTGATGCCGTTGGTGATGAAGGTCTTCGATCCGTTCACCACGTAGTGGTCGCCGTCACGGATGGCGGTGGTCGACATCGAAGCCAGGTCGGAGCCGATCCCCGGCTCGGTCATGGCGATGGCCGTGATGAGCTGACCCGAGGCGATGCCCTTGAGCCACCGATGCTGTTGCTCGTCGGTGGCGTAGCGCAGGAAGTAGGGCAGGCAGATGTCGTTGTGCAGGGTCAGACCCAGGCCCGCGCCCGGGACCCCCGCCAGCTGGACCTCCTCGATGAGGACCAGGTTGAAGCGGAAGTCGTCGGTCCCGCCGCCGCCGAACTCCTCGGGCACGGCCATCCCCAGGAACCCGAGCTCGCCCGCCGCCGCGAACACGTCGCGGGGCACGATGCCGGCCGCCTCCCACTCCTGGTGGTGGGGAGCGATCTCCGCGGCCAACCAGCGCCGGAAGCTGGCCCGGAACAGATCGTGCTCGTCGGTGAACAGGCCGCGTTCCATCGGCTCAGCCGAACGCCAGACTCAGGCCGGGGCGCGACCACTGGCAGCGGAGCAGCTCCCCGCGGCCCGACGAGGTGATGAACGCCGTGCGCCCATCGTCGCCACCGAAGCAGATGTTGGTCACCAGGGGGTCGGGAAGCGACAGGTGCTCGGACCGCGATCCGTCGGGTGCCACACAGGTGATCCCGCCCTGGCCCAGCGTGGCCGCGCACACCCAGCCGGCGCCGTCCACGGCCAGCGAGTCGAAGAGGTGTCCGTCGGGCGCGTCGAACAGCAGCATGCCGCCATGGGGCGCGTCGCTGGCCGGATCGCGTCCCACCTGGCCGGGGCCGACGACGTCCCAGGCCCAGATGCGACCGGTGTGGGTCTCGGCCACGTACAGCCGGTCCCCATCGGGGCTCAGGCCGATCCCGTTGGTGGATTCGGTGCCGTGGGCCACGCCCGAGACCGTGCCGTCGGGCGACCGGTAGAGCACGCCCGCCTGGTCGGTGCCCTCGGTGGCGGTGACCCCGTGATCGGTGAACCACAGCCCACCGTCACGGTCGAAGACCAGGTCGTTGGGCGCACGCAACGGCTGGCCGTCGCACTCGGTGACCACCGTCTCGACCACCCCGGTGGCCGGGTCGACTCGTTGGATGCTGCCCCCGACCCACTCGGCGGGCGTCTCGCCGGGCAGCAGCAGCTCCTCGCTCACCTGCACCCACGTGAAGAACCCGCCGTTGTTGCAGAGCCACACCGCCCCATCCGGACCGATGGCCGCCCCGTTCGGACCACCGCCGCAGTCGGCCACCACCTCGATGGTGCCATCGGGCGACACCGCGCTCAGGGTGCCGCGAGCGATCTCGACCAGCACCACACGACCGTCGGGCCGGGCCACTGGGCCCTCTGGGAATCGCAGACCGGTGGCCACTACCTCGGCTTCGAGCGGTTCACTCATGGCGAGATCCTGTCATGCCCGTCCAGGCCAAGCCCGGGGCGTGCCTCCAGGGCCGATCGGCGGCGGTGTCGGCCCCTCGGTGACGTCTCAGATGTGGGGATACTCATGAGAGGAGTCTCATACTCTTTGGGTGACATCCATTGTTCCCCATCCACGGACACACTGGTCAGGTGGTGACCGGGAAGTCGTGGTCGACGAGGGTGCTGGGTGCGTTGTCGGCCGGTGCCCTGGTGCTGTTCGGTGTGGCCGCGACGAGGGGTTGGCTGGACGGGCTGCGCATCGACACGCCGATGGAAGTTGCGCCGGTGGCGCTGGGTGCGGCCGTTCTCGTCGCCGCGGTCATGGCGCGACGCTCGCGGCGCTGGTGGACCCGCACCCTGCCCGCGTCGGTGGCCTGCGTGGTGGTGGTGGAGTGGCTGGCGGCTTGGTACCTCCGGGCCAGCGCCATCATCGTCGACCACTACCCGCCGTCGTTCCTGATCTGGGTGGGCCTGGCGCTGCTCACGCCGACCGTGGTGGTGGGTGGCTGGTCCGCGGCTGGCAGCCGTCGACGCCTGGCCGGTGTCGCGGCCGTCCCGCTGGCCGTGGCCGCCGCCTTCCTGCTCATCAACAGCCACTACGGCTACTGGCCCACGCTGGGCGACCTGTTGGACCACCCCCTGCCCGGTCAGGTGAGTGCCGCCACCTTCCGGCGCGAGGTGGCCGCCGTCCTGCCCTCGTCGGGCTCGCACGGCCGCGCCGCCCCGCCCGACGAGGTGGCCGACGCGGCCGGGGCGCGCCACGGTCGGGCCCCGGCCTGGGCCCTGCGGCGAGCGGCTCCGGTCCTGTCGGCATCCGCCATGCGGTCCGCCACCGCCACCGCAGCTGCTGCGGCGGCGGCCACGTCGAACGCGACCTCGACTTCCAGACCGTCGCTGGCCGTCCCCACGGCCACGGCCACCGGCCAGTTCGCGGCCGTCGACATCCCGGCCACGGCGTCGCACTTCGTGCACCGGTGGGACTACGTGTACCTGCCGCCCGCCTACTTCACCCCGGCCCGGTCACAGCTCGGCGTGCTCATCCTGTTGGCCGGGACCCCCAGCTCGCCGGCCATCTGGGCGTCCGCCGGTGGGGCCCTGGACACGGCCAACGCCTACGCCCGGGCCCACGATGGTCGGGCCCCGGTGCTGCTCTTCGTGGATGCCAACGGCTCGTGGAGCGGCGACACCGAGTGCGTGGACAGCTCGCGGGGCCACGCCGAGACCTACCTCACCCGCGACGTGGTGTCCTTCGCCATCCACCGGCTGGGACTGCGTGCCGACCCGGCCCGATGGGGGATCGTCGGCTTCTCCGAGGGCGGCACCTGCGCCTACGACCTGGCCCTGCGCCATCCGGGGCTGTTCCACTACGTCGTCGACCTGGCCGGCGATGCCGCCCCCAACGTGGTCGGCTCCACCCTTCACGAGCTCTACGCCGGATCCCGGCCGGCGATGAACGAACATCAGCCGTCGTGGCTGCTGGCCCACCCGGTCGGCTCCTACCGCCCGCTGACCGCCTGGTTCGGCGCAGGGGTGGAAGACACCTCACACCTGCGGCTGGCCCGGCTCCAGACGTCCGCCGCCCGCCGGGCCGGACTGCACGCCTCCTGGTTCGTCGGGCCCGACGGACACGACTGGCAGTTCTGCACCTGGGCCCTGCGCCGCCTGCTTCCCGAGTTGGCGACCGAGGTCAGTCCCCCGGCGCCGCATTCGACCCGCGTCGCCCACCCCGCGGGTACGAGCGCGCCGGATGCCTCGCTCAGCCGCAAGGGCTGAACACCGTCGTGGTCCCCACTGGGGCGGTGGTGGTGGTGGCTCCGTTCACGCCAGCCGTGCCGGCGACCGTGTCGGTGGTCGTGGCCGGAGCCAGGAAGGCGGCCACCGCTCCGCTGGCCGTGGGCAGTCCCGGATCGGTCGGGTCGACGGCCGTCGGGCGCAGCACGTCCTCGCCATTGACCCGGACGAACGGGTTCACCGGCAACGTGCGGGTGGTCAGATCGCTCGGGGACAAGCCGGCCCCCCAGGTGGCGAGCGACGTCAACTCGGCCAACGACAGCTGCGTGTCGATGGTGGTGTGATCGGCGAACACCTCCAGCCAGGTCGACAGCGAGGTGGGGCTGGGTGAGAGCGTGAGCAGCCGGTGGCCGATGATGGCGAGCAAGGCCTGCTGGTCGGCCTCCCGCTGCAGGTCCGCTCCGGCCAGGTCCGTCCACTGGCCGTCGGGGCCCTGCACCCGCAGGTGGCGCGAGCGAGCCAGGGCCAGCGCGGCCTCACCGTCGAGGGTGTGGCAGCCGGGCGCCAGGTTCAACCCGGTCTCCGCGTCCTGCACCGGGGCGTTCACGTCCACCGACACGCCGCCCAACGTGTCGACCAGCGCGGCCAGTCCCGTCGGGTCGATCTCCACGAAGTGGTTGATCGGGATGCCGAGGCGCTGCTGGATGGTCCCGATCAGCGCAGAGGGTCCCCCCTGGCTCAACAGGGCGTCCATCTTGGGATCGGTGGCGTCGAAGACCAGGTCCCGCGGGATGGACAGCACCCGGATCTGGTCGGCGGCCTGATCGACGCGCACCACCATGATGGTGTCGGTGTAGACGCCGGCCTGGCCTCGGGGTCCGTCGGTGCCCACCACCAGGACGTTGAACGGACGCCCGCCTTCCACCGGAGCCAGCACCCCGGCGGCCACGTCCACTCGGTGGACCTGATCGGCGCGGTGGGCCACCCACCCCGCCGCGCTCGCCACCACGACCAGCGCCACCAGGGGGACGGCGATCAGGGCTCGGCGCGTTCGCCGACGGCGACGCAGGTGACCGCCTCGGGCTCGGGCCGCGGTCAACAGGTCGGGGGTGACGACGAAGTCCACTGGATCGTCGAGGCGTTGGAGCCGGGCTCGCGCTTCGCGCTCGGACAGCTCGGTGTCGGTCATGAGGGGGCTCCTTCGGGGGCGATGGCCCCGGGGTGCGTGCCCGGGGCCTTCGGTGCGGACGAGGAGGGCGAGGTGGTGGTCGGCGCGCTGGTCGGCTCGGGATCCACCGGGGGATCGAGCGCGGCACGCAACGCCGCCAGGCCACGTGACGCGTGCTGTTTGACTGTGCCCACCGAGCACCCCAGGGCCGCGGCCACCTCAGCCTCGGGCAGGTCGGCCAGGTAGCGCATGGCCACCACCTCGCGCTGGCGCCGCGACAGCCGCCGCAACACCGATACCAGCTCCCGGCGCTGCACCACCGCCGCGGCCAGGTCGGCGGGGACGGGTCCCATGGCCCCATGGACGCGGGCCACTCGCTCGGGGCGCCGGGATCGGTCACGAGCACGGGCCGCGTCCAGCGCCAGGTTGGTGGCCACCCGGGTCACCCACGCCTCGTCGTAGGGCCCCACCCGCGACCAGTGGGCGTACGCCCGGGCCAGGGTCTCCTGGGCGACATCGCGAGCATCTTCCCGTTCGCCCAGGATGCGGTAGCCCACCCGGTAGGCCAGCGCCCCCAGCTCACCCGCCCGTTGATCGAAGTCCGACACGATTGCGGTCATCACCTCCCTCAACGCCGAGGTCCCCCCGAAGGTTGACATGGCCCGAGCCGGCGCGCCGCCGACGGGAGTCAGTCGGTGGCGACGGCACGCAGGACGTCGAGTCGGGAGGCCCGACGGGCCGGGCGCCAACCGGCCAACATCCCGGCCCCGGCCCCGGCGGCCAGGATGACCAGCAGTTGGGTGACCGGCAGGCTGAAGGCGTTGAGGTTCAAGGCGCTGGACCCGGCCCGGACCAGACCCCAGGCGGCCAGGCTGCCCACCGCCAGGCCGCCGAGCGTCCCGAAGACGGCCACGATGAGCGACTCGTCGCGCAACATGGCGCGCAGTTGGCGTCGGGACTGGCCGACGGCCCGCAGCAGTCCGAGCTCACGGGTGCGCTCGTGGATCGACAACGACAGGGTGTTGGCGATGCCCATGACCGCGATCAGGACCGCCAAGCCCAGCAGGGCGTCGATCACCTGCAACAGCTGGTCGACCTGTGCCCCCACCGAGCGAGTGAACTCCTGGCGGTCCTGCACCTGCAGCGGCTCGAACGGATGCAACGCCCGGGTCACCGCGGCGCGGCCCGAGGCGGCGGGCTCGCCCGTGGCGAACCCCACCAGCACGGCGGCGTCGCTCACCGGCGCGGTGGCATGGGGCTGGAAGGCCGCGGTGGGCACGATCAGGTCGCCCAACACCCCCCGATCGCGATAGACGGCGCCCACCCGCAAGGTCTGCGAGGAGCCGTCGGCCCACCGGGCCCCGACCGGGGTTCCCAGCGACCAGTGGTGCTGGTCGGCCCACTGGCTGGAGATGGCCAGCTGGTCGGCACCCAGGCGGGCCAGCGACCCGGCGCGCACGTGCAGGTCGGTCACCGCAGCCAGCTGGGCCGGGTCGGTCACCGTGGCCACCAGCGAGGAACCGGCCAACGTGACCCCGCCGTTGGCCAGACCCGCCGCGGCCCGAACCTGGGGCAACGGGCGCACGGTGGTGGCCACGGCCGGGCTGATGCCCGTGCCGGTGCCGGCCCCCACCGGCGACACCACCAAGTCACCCCGGAAGGACTGGTCGACCGACCGGTCGAGCGAGGTCTTGACGGAGGCGGCGAACACGGTGAACAACACCACCACGCCGACCCCGATCATGAGGGCGGAGGCGGCAGCCGAGCTGCGTCGGGCCTGGCGGGCGGTGTTGAGCTGGGCCAGCTCGCCGCTCACCCCGTGCACGAGGCGCAGAGGGCGCCCGAGCACCGAGCTCACCGGCCTGGTCACCACGGGACCGATGAGCACGGCGCCGGCCAGGACGACCAGGGCGCCCAACCCCACCAGGGGGAGGCCACCGGAGCCGAGCAGCGCCGGCCATGAGGGCGGCCAATCCGGCGATCAGAACCACGACGCCGGCAACCAGGCGCAGGCGGCCGACGGCGCGCCCGCCGGTGGCCACCTCGCGCATGGCCGCCACCGGGGCCACCCGCGAGGCCCGGACCGCCGGGACGATGCTGGCCACCAGGGTGGTGACCAGGCCGATCCCTCCGGCCGGCAACAGGGCCGAGACCGGGACGACCAGTCCAGTGACGGGCAACCCGGTCCCGCTGGCCCCCAGCCACGCGTGTAGGCCGGCGGCCAGGCCGATCCCGGCGACCAGACCGGCGAGGGAGGCCATCACCCCCACCGCCACCGCCTCCAGGCCGGTGGACGCCAGCACCGCCAGGCGCGAGGCGCCGATGGCGCGCAGCAGCGCACAGGCCCGTGTCCGCTCCGCGGCCAGGATGGCGAAGGTGTTGGCGATGCTGAAGGTGGCCACCAGCACGGCCACCCCGGCGAAGATGAGCAGGAAGGTCTCGAGCGGATCCAGGAACGACCCTTCGACGCCATGTTGCTGCTCCCGGGCCAGGTCGCGACCGCTGACGGCCTCGGTGTGGGGGCCCAGGACGGTGCGAACGCGCCGGGTCAGGTCGGCCTGGCTGACGCCAGGGGCCGAGGACAGGCGGACCTGGCTGATCTGGTGACGACCGGCGAGCAGTATCCGCTGGGCGTCAGGGAGGCTGAAGGCGGTGTAGGACGCACCGGCCATGCTCTCGGCCGAGCCGAACCCGGCCAGTCCCACCACCACGGCCCGCACCGGCTCGGGGGTCAACACGGTCACGGCGCGCCCGACGCCGAGGTGGCCGGCACGGGCCGAGCGCCGGTCGACCACCACCTCGACCGGTCCCGATGGTCGGGCCACCGGAGCCCGCCCGGCCACCAGGTGGTACGGGTTCAGCGAGCTCGACCCCAGCCACGATCCGGCCAGGGTCGGTGGCCCTCCCCCGCCGATGGGTTGGCCGTCGGCCCCCACCAACTGGGCGGTCCCGTCGACCTCGGGTACGGCCTGGGACACACCGGGCACCGAAGCCGCGACCCGGACCAGCCCCGGATCGACCAGACCCCGAGCCTGGGCGTTGCCGTCGCCCACCTCGGTGGGGTTGCGGACCACCACGGCGGTGCCGGCGTCGGCGGAGTCGAACAACCCGCTGAAGCCGCCCCGCAGGGTGGCGCCCAGGATCAGCGTGGCGGACAGGAAGGCCACGCCCAGCACGACGGCCAGGCCGGCACCCAGGAGACGCCGCTTGTAGGCGACCAGGTTGGCGAAGGTGGTGGCGATCATCGGCTCAGCTCCCGAAGGCCTTCATGCGCTCCAGCACCCGCGAGGGGGAGGGACGGTCCATCTGGTCGACCACCCGGCCGTCGGCCAGGAAGACCACGCCGTGCGCGTGAGCCGCGGCCACCGGATCGTGGGTGACCATGACGACCGTCTGGCCGAGGTCATCGACGGCCCGGCGCATGAAGGCCAGGATCTCCCCACCAGCCCGCGAGTCGAGGTTGCCGGTGGGTTCATCGGCGAAGATGACCTCCGGCCGCGATGCGAGAGCCCGAGCCACCGCCACCCGCTGCTGCTGGCCTCCGGAGAGCTCGGCCGGGCGGTGATCGAGGCGATCCCGCAGTCCGACCGTGTCGAGCACCTGATCGAGCCAGGCCCCGTCGACCGTCCCCCGGCCCAGGCGGACCGGCAGGGTGATGTTCTCCGCCGCGGTGAGGGTGGGGACGAGGTTGAACGACTGGAACACGAACCCCACCCGCTGGCGGCGCAGCTGGGTGAGCTTGCGCTCCGACAGCCGGGCCAGGTTGGTGTCGCCCAGCCACACCTGACCGGAGCTGAGGGTGTCGAGGCCAGCCAGGCAGTGCATGAGCGTGGACTTGCCCGATCCCGACGGCCCCATGATGGCGGTGAAGCGTCCGGCGGCCAGCTCCAGGGTGACCCCGTCGAGAGCTCGGACGAGGGTGTCGCCCTGGCCGTGCACCTTCACCGCGTCGAGGGCCCGAGCGGCCACCGGGGCCACGGTCGGACCGAGGCCGTTCGGCTCGGTCGGCGCGGGTTCGGGAGCGATGCGCTCGGAGTGGGTGAGGACCATGGTGGACTCCTGTCCAGCGGGGGCAACGTGCACCTCCGACCGTACGAATCCAGCCCGGTCGCCGGAATGGGGCGGACCGGTGTCACGGCGGTGGGGATTTCCCCCGACGCGCCTGTGGTCAACCGGCGATCAGCGACCGGGATAGGTGATGGTCACATCGCCGTTGTCGGTGTGAGCCGACAGCACACGCCTGGCCGTGGGATCGGTGCGCACGGGCGTGGTGACCGACCCCTGGGACGTCCCCACGTCGAGGCGGTAGGCGTCGGTTGTGTCGGGTATGACCATGGTGATCGAGCCGTTGTCGGTCTGGCTGCGCACCGAGGTGGGCGCCACCGCCAAGGTCAAGGTGATCGAGCCGTCGTCGGTGTCCGCCTCCAGGGTGCGCGACCCGAGGTCGGCGCCGGTCACGTCGCCGTTGTCGGTGCTCAGCTTCACCCGTCCCGAGAGGTGGTCGACCGTGATGGCGGAGTTGTCGGTCTCGAGGTCGGCCCCGGCGTAGAGGTCCTGCGCCTTGATCGACCCGTTGTCGGTGTGGACGACCACGGCCACGTCGTCGGGGACCGCCACCACGTAGTCCACCGAGCAGAACGCCGACCACAGGGTCGGGCAGGAGGCGCTGAGCACCAGGCGGTCACCGATGCGCTGCTGGTGGTGGGTGGTGGCCACCAGCCCGTCGCTGACCCGGGTGGTGACGGTCCCCGACGCGCCGGGCGTACCCAATCCGATGAGGCGCACCGATCCGCTGTCGCTGTCTATCTCCAACGTGCGCAGTCCGGCGGTGGGGAACTGCGAGTGGAAGGTGGTCTCGTGGTGGGCCAGCACCGACACCACCTGGGGGACGCCGCAGGCCAGGAGGGTGGCGGCCAGGATGCTGCCCACGATGCGCCAGGCGCTTTTCATGCTTCGTCCCTCATGAATCGAGCCACTGCAGGACGGCCAGGACGCGGCGGTTGTCCTGATCGGCGGGGGCCAGGTCGAGCTTGGTGAAGATGTTGCTGACGTGCTTCTCGACCGCCCCGTCGCTCACGACGAGGGCACGGGCGATGGCGGCGTTGGAGCGGCCCTCGGCCATCAGACCGAGCACCTCGCGCTCGCGGGTCGACAAGCGTTCGAGTGGATCGCGACGACGGCTGCGGGCCAGCAGCTGGGCCACCACCTCGGGATCGAGCGCGGTGCCCCCGTCGGCCACCCGGCGCAGGTCGGCCAGGAAGTCGTCGACGTCGGCCACCCGGTCCTTGAGCAGGTAGCCGAGGCCACCCTGCGCGGCCACCGACAGCAGGTCGGTGGCGTATCGCTCCTCGACGTACTGGGACAGCACCACGATGCCCACCTGCGGCCAGCGGGCCCGGATCTCCAGCGCGGCACGGAGGCCATCGTCGGTGTGGGTGGGAGGCATGCGCACGTCGACCACGGCCAGGTCGGGCTGGTGGCGCTCGACCACCTCGACGAGGGTCTCGGCGTCGCCCACCGCCGCCACCACCTCCTCGCCGGCGTCGACCGCCAGCCGGGTCAGCCCGGCCCGCAGCAGCACGGAGTCCTCCGCGATCACGAGGCGCACGGGAGCTCCACCAGCACCGTCGTGGGGCCGCCGGTCGGGCTGATGAGATCGAGTCGGCCCCCCAGCGCGCTGACCCGGTCGGCCAGTCCGGCCAGACCGGTGCCGCCCCCGTCGGGCCGACCGGCGCCCCCGATCCCGTCGTCGCGGACCTCGATCAGCAGCTTGTCGCCGTGGCGCACGATCGCCACCCAGGCCTGGGTGGCCTGGGCGTGGCGACCGACGTTGGTGAGCGCCTCGGACACCACGAAGTAGGCCGCGCTCTCCACCGCCGGCGGGGGACGCTCGGCGACGTCCACCTCCAAGGCGACCGGGACCGGGACGCGGGCCACCACCGCCGACAGCGCCGCGTCCAGACCGCGGTCCTCGAGGATCACGGGGTGGATCCCCCGGACCAGGTCGCGCAGCTCGGCCAGGGCGGCCTTGGCCTCCTCGTGGGACTCGGCCACCAGCACCTCGGCGCTCTGGGGGTCACGCTGCATGCGCTGGCGGGCCTCACCCAAGGTGCACGGCCAGCGCCACCAGGCGCTGCTGGGCGCCGTCGTGCAGGTCCCGCTCGATGCGACGCCGCTCGGCTTCGGCGCTGTCCACCGCGGCCACTCGGCTGGTCTCCAGGGCCGACACCTGGGCGGCCAGACGGGCCTGATCGCTGGGCGCCAGCAGCAGCCGGGCCAAGCCTCGATCCAGGTGGCCGAGCCCGACGGTCAGCCAGGGCGCGCCCAGGGCCAGCCCGAGCACCCCGACCACGCACCCCAACCAGGCGCGGGGACCTGGCGGCACCGAGAAGAGCCCGAAATGGGCGGCGCCGCCCGGCAGATGGCCGGCGTAGAAGGGCAGGCCGACCAGCGCGGCCGACCCGCACCAGGCGGCCAGGGTGACCGAGAAGGTGACGATCCCCACGGGCAGGGCCAGCACCAGGTAGCCCATCTCCTTCCAGCGGGCCGAAGAGGTGAACCGGGCCGTCCAGCGCCTCCACAGGCTCACCGGAGGCAGGGGCACCACGGGATCGCCCAGTTCCAGGTCGAGCAGGGCGGCGAAGCGAGATCGCTCCATGGCGGCCAGCCCGCGGCTGACCACGAACAGCAGCCAGATGGTGACCACGGCCAGCGGGAAGGTGATCAGCAGCCCGATCGAGAGGGCGGCCAAAGTGACCACGACGGTGAAGGTGACCACCCCGACCGGCAGGTCGAGCAGGAGGTGGACCAGCGTCCACCAGGTCGAGGTTCGCCGCCAGGGACGAAGCAGCTGGGTCACCGGCACGACCACACCCTAAGCACCCGATCCGAGGGCGACCATGGAGCAGCCACCCGGCCCGAGGAGGGGAAAACCCCACCTCGGACCGAGACGCACTCGAGTTGAGCGAGAATCCCCTGACCGGGATCGTCCAAGCGCCCGGCGAGGAGTCATCGATGAGCACAACCGAGCCGGTGAGCGTCCCGGCCGCCTGCCTGTCTGTCGTCATGCCGTGCTTCAACGAGTCGGCCACGATCGACGAGATCGTGGATCGCGTCCTGGCCTCGTCGCTCGTGGCCGAGTTGATCATCGTGGACGACGGCTCCCACGACGGCACCCGCGACCGACTGGCCACCATCGACGACCCCCGCGTGCGTGTGCTGCTCCAACCGCAGAACCAGGGCAAGGGCGCGGCACTTCGGCGCGGGTTCGCCGAGGCCGCCTCGGACTTCGTCGTGGTGCAGGACGCGGATCTCGAGTACGACCCGGCGGACTACGCCGAGCTGCTGGCCCCGCTGGTGTCGGACAAGGCCGACGTGGTCTACGGCAGCCGCTTCCTGGGCGGCCAGGCCCACCGGGTCCTGTACTTCTGGCACTCGGTGGGCAACAAGGCGCTGACGCTGGCCTCGAACATGGTCACCGACCTGAACCTGACCGACATGGAGACCTGCTACAAGGCCTTCCGGCGCGAGGTGCTCGACAGCTTCGTGCTCGAGGAGGACCGGTTCGGGATCGAGCCCGAGATCACCGGCAAGGTGGCCGCGCAGGGTTGGCGGGTGTACGAGGTCGGTATCTCCTACGCCGGGCGCACCTACGCCGAGGGCAAGAAGATCGGGTGGCGTGACGGCGTGCGCGCCATCTACTGCATCGGCCGCTACTCGCCGTTCGCCCTCGGGCGCCGCCGGTAGTCTGGCCGCATGTCCAGCCCGCGATTGGCCCGGGTTCGCGCCGCCATGGCCGAGCGCCAGGTCGACGCGCTGCTGCTGTCGGTCGGTCCCGACCTGCCTTGGTTGATCGGGTACCAGGCCATGCCCCTCGAGCGGCTCACCATGCTGGTGGTGCCCCGCGACGGCGAGCCCGTGCTCGTCGTCCCCCGCCTGGAGGCGCCCCGCGTGGTCGATCGGCCCGGCCTGTTCTCGATGCGCCCGTGGACCGAGACCGAGGATCCCCTCGACCTGGTGGCCGAGCTGGTGGGGATGGCCGGGGCGATCGCCATCGACGACCGGACATGGGCTCGGTTCGTCCTCGACTTCCAGGTCCGCCGACCCGACGCGGCCTACTCCCGCGCCTCGACCATCACCGGTCCCCTGCGAGCGGTGAAGGACGCGGCCGAGATCGACGTGCTGGCCCGGGCCGGTGCGGCCGCCGACCGGGTGGCCGAGGCGCTCCAGCACGGCGAGACCCCTTTGATCGGGCACACCGAAGCCGAGGTCTCCGCCGAGATCGGCCGGCGGCTGCTGGCCGAGGGCCACCAGCGGGTGAACTTCGCCATCGTGGGCGCGGGCGAGAACGCGGCCAGCCCCCACCATGACGCCACCGAGCGCCTCATCGCACCCGGCGAGGTCGTGCTGTGCGACTTCGGGGGCACGATGCTCGGACCCGACGGCGCCGGGTACTGCTCGGACACCACCCGGTGCGTGTACACCGGTCCGCCGCCAGCCGAGTTCGTCGAGCTCTATGGGGTGCTGGAAGCGGCCCAAGCCGCGGCCGCGGTGGCGGGCACCGTCGGTCGGCCGGCGGCCGAGGTGGACGCCGCGGCCAGGGACCTGATCGCCGCCGGCGGCTTCGGCGAGGCCTTCATCCACCGCACGGGCCACGGCATCGGCATCGAGGAGCACGAGGACCCCTACATCGTGGCCGGTAACGATCAGCCGCTGGTGGCCGGCAACGCCTTCTCGGTGGAGCCGGGCATCTACCTGGAGGGTCGGTGGGGGGCCCGCATCGAAGACATCGTGGTGGCCACCGACGACGGCCCCCTGGCCCTCAACCACACCGACCACTCCCTGCTGGTGGTCGAGGCCTGACGCCCAGCCTCAGCCGGTGAAGGGGTTCGAGCCGACGGCGTCGACACCGCCGCTGCGTGCTGGGCACCGTAGGGGTGCACAGAACGCGTTGGTCATCGCACACCGCCACTCGCGCCGGGCGCGGGAGCCGCGAATCAGTCCGTGGGTGCCGCCGCGGCGTTGACCACGATCACCGGGCAGGACGCGTTGCGCACCACGTGGTCGGACACCGACCCCAGCAGGGCCCGCTTGAACCCGCCACGACCTCGGGTGCCGATGACCAGCGCGGCGGCATCCACCTCGTCGGCTAGCTGGCACAGCGCCTGGCCGGGATGTCCCTCGAGCACCTGCGTGTCGACCTCCAGGCCGGCCAGCTCCGCCTGCAGCGCGGCGACGGCCTCCTCGAGGAACATCTGGCTGTCCACGGTGGCCCGGGCCCGCTGGTCGATCAGCTCGTCCTCGCTCATGGTCGGTCCGGCGTGGCCGGAGCCGTCGTAGGCCAGCGCCGGATCCACGGCGTCGCTCACGGTCGCCACCACCACCCGTTCGGCCGGGCGAACCACGGCCATGCCCTGGGCGGCCGCGTGCAGGGCCAGGTCGGATCCGTCGACGGCCACGATGATGGTGGAGCTCATGGGCCGCATTCTTCCACCTCGATCGGGCCGGGCCCGAGCGATCGGCCCCGGCGGCACTACCTGACAGCTCGTCAGAAACGGCGAACTTCCAGCGGTAGGGTGAGCCCAGCCCGGTCGGGCCGTCGTGGCCCGCCGATCGCGCCCACAGGGGAACCGCCATGCACCTGGCCTACACCGACGAGCAGGAAGAGCTGCGCCGCGAGCTGCGCGCCTACTACACCAAGCTGCTCGATCCGCAGACCCAGGCCGCCTTGGCCGAAGATCTGACCGGTCCGGTCATGCGGTCGGTGGTCAAGCAGATGGCGGCCGACGGCTGGATGGGCATCGGCTGGCCCACCGAGTACGGCGGCCAGGGCCGCGGGCCGATGGACCAGTTCATCTTCTTCGACGAGTCGATGCGGGCCGGCGCCCCCGTGCCCATGCTGACCATCAACACGGTCGGGCCGACCATCATGAACTTCGGCACCGACGAGCAGAAGAACTTCTTCCTGCCCAAGATCCTGGCCGGCGAGATCCACTTCTGCATCGGCTACAGCGAGCCGGGCTCGGGCACCGACCTGGCCGCGCTGCGCACCACCGCGGTGCGCGACGGCGACGAGTACATCATCAACGGCAACAAGATGTGGACCAGCTACGCCCAGACCGCCGACTACTGCTGGCTGGCCGTGCGCACCAACAGCGAGGTCAAGAAGCACAAGGGCCTGTCCATGATCATCGTGCCCATGGACACGCCGGGCATCGAGGTCCAACCGCTCCACCTCATGGGCGAGCACGAGATCGGCGCCGTGCACTACGACGACGTACGGGTGCCGGCCGCCAACCTGGTGGGCGGCGAGAACAACGGTTGGACCCTCATCACCAACCAGCTCAACCACGAGCGGGTCACCCTGTGCAGTCCGGGCATGGTCGACCGGGCCCTGACCGAGGTGCGCCAGTGGGCGCAGGACACGAGGCTGCCCGACGGTCGCCGCGTCGTCGACCAGGAGTGGGTGCAGCGCAACCTGGCCAAGGCCTACGCCGGATTCGAGTTCCTGCGCCTGATCAACTGGAAGGTGGCCTGGCAGGCGGAGAACGGGCAGCTGTCGGTGGCCGACGCCAGCACCACCAAGGTGTACGGCACCGAGCTGTACATGGACACCCTGGGCTGGCTGTTCGAGATCCTGGGCGAGCCCGGCTACCTGAAGACCGGCTCCCCCGGCGCCTTGCTGCGGTCGCGTCTCGAACACCTCTACCGCGGGCTCACCATCCTCACCTTCGGCGGCGGGACCAACGAGATCCAGCGCGACCTCATCAGCGTGTTCGGCCTGAACATGCCCATGGCGTCTCGATGATCGACGCGGGCCCGACCTGACCGATGTCCGACCCTTCCGCAAACGGAGACACCCACACCATGGATTTCTCGCTCAGCGACGAGCAGCAGGCCATCGCCGACCTGTCGACGCAGCTGCTGGCCGACCAGGCCACTCCCACCCGCATCAAGGAGCTGGAGAACGGCTACGACCTGGTCTTCGACCGAGCCCTGTGGGCCAGCCTGGCCGAGGCCAACCTGCTGGGGGTGGCCATCCCCGAGGCCCAGGGCGGCTTGGGCTTCGGCCCGGTCGAGCTGGGTCTGCTGCTGGAGCAGGTGGGTCGCACCGCCGCGCCCATCCCGGCCCTGGCCGCCCTGGCGTACGGGGCCGCGCCAGTGGCGCAGTTCGGCACCGAGGCCCAACGCAACGCCCTCCTGCCCGGCGTGGTGGCGGGCACCACGGTGCTCACCGCCGCGCTGGTCGAGCCGCTGGGCGATCCTCGTCGGCCCACGACCACGGCCGAGGCCACCGACGATGGGGGCTTCGTGCTGGACGGGTTGAAGACCTGCGTCCCCGCCGGTCTGGCCGCCGACCGCATCCTGGTGTCGGCCAGCATCCCCGACGGGCGGGTCGGCCTGTTCGTGGTCGACCCGGCCGCCGAGGGCGTCGATCTGGATCGCCAGGACACCATCACCCGAATCCCCGAAGCCCAGATCGAGCTGACCAGCCTGTACGTGGGTGCCGAAGACGTGATCGGACCGCTGGACGCGGACGCCACCACGGTCACCTGGCTAATCGAACACGTGACCGCGGCCATCTGCTCGGTCATGACCGGGGTGGCCGAGGCGGCCCTGCGCCTCACCGCGGAGTACACCACCACCCGCGAGCAGTTCGACCGCCCCATCGCCACCTTCCAGGCCGTGGGCCAGCGGGCGGCTGACGCCTTCATCGACACCGAGGCGATCCGCCTCACCACCCTCAAGGCCGCGTGGTCGCTGGCCGACGGTCGCCCGTCGGCCAAGGAGGTGGCGGTGGCCAAGTACTTCGCAGCCGACGCCGGCCAGAAGGTGGTGCGGTCCGCGCAGCACCTCCACGGCGGGGTCGGGGTGGATCGCGACTACCCGCTGCACCGCTATTACCTGTGGGCCAAGCAGCTGGAGCTCACCTTGGGTGGCGCCAGCCGCCAGCTCGAGACCCTCGGCCACCTGCTGGCCGATGAGCCCGTCTCGGTGGACTGACCGGGTTCAGTAGCCTTGGTCGGTGCCGGGTGACCGACCTTGACCCCAGCGGCAAGTGCCAGCGGCACCCGGTTCCAGGCCATCGACGCGCTGGGCCGAGCGGCGCGACGAGCTCCCGCCGTCCGCTACAAGTCGGCCGCGCTGCGCCGGTTGGCGGTGCGTCTGGCGCACCTGGGGGTGGACGTCGTGCGTCCGGTCGAGTTGCTCAACGGGACCACGATCGTGCTCGACGCCCGCAGCCGAACCGAGGGTGGCGCCTTCTGGAACGGCCGATACGACGACGACGACGTCGACTTCCTGGCCACCTGCTTCGATCCGGGTTCGACCTTCCTCGACATCGGAGCCAACGTCGGGCTGATCTGCCTGCAGGTGGCGACGCTGGTGGCCGACCCGCCTGACGGTCGGGGACCGACTCGGCGCATCGTGGCGCTCGAGCCCATGCCCATCAACTACGACCACCTCCGCCACTCGATCGAAGACATGCGGGCTCGGCCGGGGCTCACCGTCCGAGCCGTCCAGATCGCTTTGGCCGAGACCGAAGGAACCCTCGAGCTGGCCGGCGAATCGGGGGGATCCTCCAACGCCGGCCTGCCCGCGGCCGGCTTCGGCGGCAAGACGGTCGCGGTTCGCGCCACCACGCTCGACCAGTTCCTGCTCGAGCAGTCGATCACCGAGGTCCGCCTCATCAAGATCGACACCGAAGGGGCCGAGCTGCTCGTGCTCCGCGGCGGGGTCGACTGCCTGTCGCAGATGCGACCGGTGATCTACGGCGAGTTCAACAACACGATGATGCCCAGGCTCGGCCACTCCTTCCGCGACGTCGTCGACCTGACCCGGCCGCTGGACTACCGGTACTTCGCCTTCCGGGGTCGACTCGATCTGGTCGAGGTCCCCGAGCCAGGAGGCGACGCGGGGAACATGGTGCTCATCCCGAACGAGCGCATCGACGAGATCGCCCACCAGGTGCAGCTCTCGCCTCCGGCTTGAAGCCCAGGGTCGCGGGCTCCGACGACGATCAGGCTCGGTACCGTGCGCACATGCCGTCGCCGGTGGAGCTCACGAACCAAGCGTTGAGACGGATGGGACTCGAGGTGCGGCGCAAGCCTCCGGTGCTGGTCCGATCACCGCATCAGCTCACCGTCACGCTGGATCTGCTCAGCGCCCACTACCTGAGCCGCCATCCGGGGCGCCCGTTGTCCATCGTGCAGGTCGGTGCCTTCGACGGACAGGCCAACGACCCGATCATCGGGCTCCTGAACACCATCCCGAGCACGGGGGTGCTGGTCGAACCCCACCCCGTCCACTTCCGCGCCCTCGAGGAGCGGCACCGAGGGCGCGAGGGGGTCCAGGTGTTCAACGTGGCCATCTCGGACGAGAACGACCGCCGTCCGCTCTACGTGCTGAAGCCGGTTCCGGGCATGCCCGATTGGGCCCGACAGATCTCCTCGTTCCATCGCCAGCACCTGATCGACCAACAGAAGTTCATGCCCGGGGTCGAGGTCACCGACAACATCGAGGCGATCGAGGTCGAGACCTGGACCGCAGCTCACCTCCTCGAAGCCGGCGGTGCGGAACGAATCGATCTCCTCCAGATCGACACCGAGGGGTACGACCTCGAGGTGCTGCGCCTGTTCGACATCCCGAGCCGGCGGCCCGCCATCATCGGCTACGAGCACCAGCACCTTTCACGACGCGACCGGGCCGCCGCGGCAGACCTCCTGGTGGCCAGCGGCTACCGGCTGGCGATGTCCTACGAGAGCGGCGACACGGTGGCCTATCTGAGCTGAGGGGGCGCGTGGATGGCGACGGTCATCTGCCCGTCGGCAGGTTCCGGCGGATCGCGCCCAGGCGCGCCCGGGCGCGACCCGACGCCGCGGCGCAACGCCACCGAGGCGTAGCGGCGATCGATCAACCGTCGACGAAACCGCCCGGCGGTGCCCGAGGCCACGAGGGGCTCCAGGCGTTGCACGAGCGAGTCGAAGGCCACGTCCTCGGCCAGGACGGTCTCGAACACGTCCCGGGCCCGGCGACCCATCGCCGCGGCCTCACCCACCCGCGACCCGCAGATGGTCCGCCAGTCCCGCCGTGACCCCCTCGGGCCAGCGAATCGATACCGCGTCCCAGTCGATGCCGCCCGGCGGCACCCAGTCGTCGGCGATGATCACCGGCACCCGTCCCGCGGCCAGCGTCTCGAACAACCTGATCGACGAGGTGCCCTGGCCGCGCGGGCACAACACGAAGCGGGATCGCAGCGTCGGGTCAAGAAGTGCTCCCGGCGGGCGGCGAAGTCGGTCGAGGCGGGGTCGTAGAACACGAAGCCGACCGGGGACTCGACGATGGCATCGGGCTCGTGCATCTCGAGGAGCGGATCCCGGCAGCGGTGCGTGCGGCCGCCGATGAAGCTGAACAGCAGGTCGGGCTCCCGACCCGCCGCCGGGCCGGCGGCAAGACGGAGGTCCTCGGTGCGCTGGTAGGGACTGGCCACCTGGAGGCGCGGGTCGAAGGCCCTCTGCGGCATGCTCACGTAGAGCCCGGGCAGCACGCAGAACGGGTCGTCACGCTCGCAGTAGATATAGGTCTTGTCGCCGTATCGCTGGGCCAGCGGATGCTCCCGCATCCGGCGCATGCTCCAGTCCTCGAAGAGGTGGCTGTCACACAGCAGGATGAGATCGGCGGCGCCCGGCGCGTCGACCACCGTGTGGCGGCCCACGCCATCGCCCGCGGCCAACCGTCGGAGGCTCTCGACGCCTGGCGAGTCGGCCTCCGGGTCCCCGCCGGCCAGGAAGACCCTCATCAGTCGGCCAGGCGCTGGCCGGCCACGCTGAGCATCGCCCTCACTGGCCAAGAGTACCTGCTGATCATCGCGGTGACCTGAGGACGCAACCGCCGTCGGTACAGTTCTCGACCAGTGAGACGGCGAGTGCGAGACCAGCCCCCGACTCGCGTGGCCCTCTTCGCCAGCTCGTTCCATCCCCACACCGGTGGGGTCGAGGAGCTGGTCCGTCAGCTCGCGCACGCCCAGATCGACGCCGGGCTCGAGCCCACCATCATCACCATGCGTTGGCCCAAATCGCTACCGCGCCGCGAGACGTTCGAGGGCCTCGACGTGCACCGGCTCGTGTTCCGCACACCGGAACGGCCGACTCGGCGGATGGCCGCCGCCGTCGTGCTCGGCCCGGTGGCCCTGGCCCGGCTGGTGTGGATCCTGTGGCGCCGGCGCTGCCAACTCCTCCACATCCAGTGCGTGAGTCCCGCCGCCCGGTACGCGGTGGCGGCCACCCGGATCCTGCGGCTGCCGCTGGTGGTCACCATGCAGGGCGAGCTGACGATGGACGCCGCCGGCCTGTACCAGCACTCGGCGTGGGCCCGGCGGACACTGCGACTGGCCCTCGACCGGGCTGCGGCAATCACCGCCTGCTCGGCCCACACCCTGGCCGAGGCCGAGGCCTGGTACGGCCCGCCCTTCCAAAATCGGGCCGAGGTGATCCACAACGGCGTGTCGCCCGACGACTTCGTCCACGCCCGGCCCTACCCGAACCGGTTGCCCTACATCTTCGCCATCGGACGGCAGGTGCCGCAGAAGGGGTTCGACGTGCTGATCGAGGCGTACGCCCGTCTGGCCGGGGCCGCGGCCGCGGGCTTCGAGCTCCAGCTGCTGCTGGCCGGCGACGGGCCCGAGCGCGACCACCTCGAGCGCCGGGTGGGCGAGCTGGACCTCGCCGACCGGGTGCGGTTCCTGGGGGCCACCGATCGAGTCACCACCGCCGCCCTGTTCCGCGGCGCGGAGCTGTTCGTCCTGCCGTCGCGCCACGAGCCGTTCGGCATCGTCGTCCTCGAGGCCCTGGCCGCGGGCACGCCCGTGGTGGCCTGCGACGTGGGCGGCGTGGCCGAGTTCCTTCCCGTGGGCCCGCTGGCCCGGCTGACCCAGGCCGACGACCCGGCGTCGATGGCCGAGGCCATGGCCGGGGTGCTCGCGCACGCCTCGGATCATCCGGCCACGCGGGTGGTGGCCGAGCACACCGTGCGCGCCCACACCTGGGGCGTGATCGAGCAGGCCTACGCCGATACCTACGCCCGTGCGGTCACGATCGTCTGAGGATCTCCGCGTAGACGGCCTCGTAGGCCTCGGCCACGCCCTCCCAGTCGTAGTCGGCAGCGCGCTCCAACCCTCGCCGGGCCAGCTCCTGGCGCCCGGCGGCATCTCCCAGAAGATCCACCAGCGTGGCCCCGAGCAGCTCGTCGCGAGCGATGCGGCCGAAGCGCCCGTCGCCCAGCACCTCGCGCGCCCCGGATTCGGAGACGCCACCACCGGGCGTGCCCGATGCCATGGCCTCGATATAGGGCACGCCGAAACCCTCATAGGTGCTGGGCAGGCAGAAGGCCCAGGCACGCCGGTAGCGATCCGCCAGCTCGTCGTCGTCGAGGCGACCCAGCACGTCGACCCCGGCCGCGCTGGGCGCGTCGTCACAGACCATCCAGAGCCGGGCATCGGGCACCGCCGGTCGCACCTGGTCGGCGAAGACCTCCATCAGCAGCCGGCCGCGCTTGCGTTGCCGATAGGTCCCGACGAACACGATGGTGGGCACGGGATCCTTCGGGCCCGATCGGAACCGCCCGGTGTCGACGCCGTTGGGGATCATCCGATGCACCCAGGGGAACCAGCGGGCGCTGTTCTGCGACACCAGGACCGTCTCGTCCGCCACCACGGTGGCCGCGACCTCGGACACCCCCAGCAGGGCCATCCGAGCACGCTCCTTCAGCCCGTGGATGTGGACGGCTTCGGAGAAGCACGAACCGTGCATGGTCCGAACGTGGGCGGGCGTCGTGCGACGGGGCCTGAGGTAGTCGTCGCCGTGGGCGTGGAACACGTCGAACCCGGACAGATCCAGCCGTCGGATCGACCAGGCCCAGCGAAACGTCCGGCCCGCGCCGGTGAGCGGGAGGGCGACGTGGTGGTAGGTGGCATCGTCAGGACGTGAGCACGGGCTGAACATGGTGACGTCGTGGCCTCGGGCCACCATCACCTGGGCCAATCGATGGGCCATGTACCCGGCCCCGATCTTGCTCTCGCTGGGCAGGTAGTACGAGCTCATGGCCAGCCGGAGCTCAGCCACGGCGTCGTCTCCCCGCCGCGGCAACCGCCGAGCGGGTGACCGTGGCCGCCACCCGAAGCTGTTCCAGCAGGCCACAGCCGAGGAGACGGGTGAGCGCGAGCCCATCGAGCCACGGTCCGAATCGACCTTCCCGCGACAACTCCAGAAGTTGGTGCCGCCAGAACAGGCGCTCGTCCTCGAGGGGCACCACCAGGCCCGGATCGCGAGCGCGATCGACCGGGACCAGGTTGCCGCCGTAGCGCGCCGCGGCCAACGACGTCAGGAGGGGCAACGGCCACGACGTGGTCATCGTGGTGGAGGTCGGATGGATCCGATAGAGCAGCGACGGCTCGTCCACGTGCGCCACCTCGGTCATTCGGCTGAGGTTCAACAAGGCCCAGTAGTCGTCGAACGATCGGGCGAACGTGGCACAGCCGCCGGCCGCCATGAAGGTCTCACGACCGACGACGTAGGAGGCCGTCACCGAGGGCGGGCCGGTCAGCAGAGAGCGGGTGTCGAGCACCCGAGTGCGAGCGGGGACGGACCCGTCGTCGCGGGTCACCAGCAACTCAGAGATCGAAGTCACCGCCGGATGGTCGGCCTGGCGATGAAGTCCCTCGTCGGCCGCGGCCAGCGCCGCGCCATCGGCTTCCAGGTAGAACGACGCGGCCGAGGTCACCAAGGCCTGGCAGTTCGGGTTGTGGTCGAGGTAGCGCGCCAGGCGGGCGTGACGGGCAGGCATCCACAGGTCGTCCTGATCCAGAAAGGCCACGTGCGAGGTCTGGGCGAGCAGCGCGCCCCGGTTGCGGGCCACCGCCGCCCCGGACGACGACTGGCGAACCAGACGAGGACCCAGCGGGTGGCGCGCCACGATCTCGGGGCCGTCATCAGAGGAGCCATCGTCGACCACGATCACATCGGCCAGCGGTCGGGTCTGTCGGGCCAGCGAGTCCAGGGTCTCGCCGATGAACCGGGCGCCGTCGTAGAGCGGGATCACGACGGTCAAGGCGGCGGTCCCGGCCTCGCCGTCGCCCGACGGGCGAGCGCTGGTCATGGCGGCACGGTACCGCCCTGCGGCCTGGCGTTCGGGCGTGCCGATAGTGTCGAACCGTGATCCGGGACGGGGAGCGAACCGCGGTCCCGTTGGACGTGGCCATCGTCCGCAACGACGATCTGGAGGCGCGCGAGCTCTTCATGTTCGACGCCCTCAGCCGCCACGGCGTCATCCGCTGCCGCGCCTTCGGGACCCGTCCAAGCACGCCCTACGGGATGGCCGGCCTCACCATCCCCGTGTCGGTCCTTCCGTCGGTGACCCACACGCTGGGCCGTCTTCCGCTGGGCCACCGGGCTGGTGACCTCCTCGAAGCCCGCCTGGGGCGACCGGTGGGTCACCTGCTGGGGTTCGACCGGGCCATCGGCGCCGATACGAAGATCATCAACACCCGGGAGACGTTCCAGCCGTCGAGCCTGCTGGCCTGTCGGTACCGAACCTCGCATCCGAACACCCGAGTGGTGGTGTCGGTGTTCGAGAACATCGCCTTCCGCTACGAGGACTCGCCGGTGCTGGCCCGGGTGAAGGACGAGGTGCGAGACGGCGCCGACCTGTTCGTGGCCAACTCGCCCGAGGCCCGCCAGGCCCTCGAGCTGGAGGGCGTGCCCCCCGACCGGGTGAGGGTGATCGTGCCGGGGATCGACACCGACCGGTTCTGCCCCGGCCCACCGGCCGCCGCCATGCGGGCGCAGTGGCAGGTGACCGAGGACCAGGTGGCGATCGTGTACGCCGGGCGACTCATCCGGGAGAAGGGTCTGGTCGAGCTGGTCACCGCCCTGGCTCCCCTGCTGCGGGCCTCGCCGCCCGACGGACCGGTGCTGGTCCTGCACGGCGCCGGCCCCGAGGAGCCTCGCCTGCGCCGCGCCGCCGCCGCGCTGGGCGTCGCCCAGGCGGTGCGGTTCTCGGGCTGGACCGAGACCCACCGCATGCCCGAGGTCTACCGTTCCGCCGACCTGGTGGTCATGCCCAGCCTGCCGACGCCGTACTGGACCGAGCAGTTCGGCTTCAACCTGGTCGAGGCCATGGCCTGTGGCCGCGCCGTCCTGTCCACCCGATCGGGCTCAATCCCGTCGGTGGTCGGAACCGCGGCGGTGCTGGTGCCCCCGTACGATCCAGGCGCACTGGCCGCCGAGGTCACTCGTCTGGTGGAGGACGCGGCCAGCCGAGAGGAGTTGGGCGGGGCGGCCCGAAGGCTGGCGCTCGACACCTACGCGGTGGATCGGGCCGGTCAGCAGCTGGTCGACGCGTTCGACGAGGTCCTGTCGTGGCCACCCCGTCCCGCGGCCGCGGGGCCCACACCATGACCGGGGTGCCCACCCCATGAGTCGGCGGGTGTTCGACTGCTTCCCGTTCGGCGGCGAGCTCGACCTGCTCCGGCTCCGGCTCGAGCTGCTCGACGACGTGGTGGATCACTTCGTGCTGGCCGAGGCCCCCACGACCTTCAGCGGCCTGCCCAAGCCGCTCTTCTACCAGGAGCACCAGAGCGACTTCGCGGCCTGGAACGACAAGATCATCCACATCGTGGTCGACGACATGCCCGTGCCCGACTCGACCACCGCCAGCCGTTGGCCGCCCGAACGGTTCCAGCGTCGGGCCCTGACCCGTGGCCTGTCCCAGGCCGAACCCGACGACCTGGTGCTGATCTCCGATGTCGACGAGCTCATCGATCCGGAGGCGATATCGGGGCCGCTGTCGATCGCGAGCGAGCCGGTGGCCGTCGAGATGACCACCAACTTCCTGCCGCGCCAACTGGCGCTATAAGCACCTCACCGATCGGGCCCGGGCGGGATCGGCGGGGCAGTTGGGTGACCTCATGGACCTCCGCGATTCGGACCCCTCGATGGCGGTGCGACACGCCGGCGCCCACTTCAGCTACCTGATGGATCGCGACGCCATCATCGCCAAGCTGGCCGGCGCCGCCCACGACGAGTTCGACACCGACGTCTATCGCCACCCCACCTACCTGGACCTCTGCCTGCGGATCGGCTACTTCCCGCTCGACGGCGGGGCGCTCACCGTGGTCCCGATCGATGAGCTGAACCCGGTGGAGCGCTTCGTCTTCGATCGACGGCCAGATCTGTTCGACTTCGAGCCCGCCCTGCGGGACCGGCGGCGACCGGCCGTGGATCGGTACCTGGCCGTCCGCCAGCGGCGACGGTTCCCGGCGGCCGCCCGTCGGCTCGGCGACCAGGCTCTGCTCGGGCTGGCCCGTCGGGCCGAGCCGTCGGATGGCGCCACGGGAGGGCGAGGCCCGCTCCAGTAATGTTCGCCCATCCCCGACGAACGCATCCTCCCAGCCACCACGAACCCGTTGGCCGAGTACGCGCCCTACCTGCTCCTCACCCAACTGATCGGCCCGGGCACGCCCGTCCTCGACATCGGGTGCGGCGAGGGCCACGTCGGCGGTCGGTTGCGCCAGGCCGGCCTGGAGGTCGACGGCATCGAACCCGATCCCGAGCGCGCCGAGGCCGCTCGGAACCACCTGGCCTTCGTGGCCACGTGCGGGCTCGACCGGGTCGCCGACGCGCACCTGCCGCGCACCGCGTATCCGGTCGTGCTCTTCCTGGATGTGCTCGAACACTTCGCCGACCCGGCGGCCGCGCTGGAAGCCAGCCGGGACATCCTCACGCCGGACGGAACGGTGTTCGCGTTGGTTCCCAATTCGGGTCACTGGTCCTTCCGGCTCAAGGTCCTGCGCGGCAACTGGCGCTACGACGACTGGGGCCTGTTCGACCGAACCCACCTGCGGTTCTTCGACATCAACACCACCCGTGCGCTCTTCGAGGACGCCGACTTCCGGGTGCGACGGGTCTGGCACTTCACTCCGGCCACCAGCCGGCTCGAGCAGATCGGCTGTGAACGTTGGCCGGCGCTGTTCGCCACCCACACCCTGGTCGAGGCCAGGCCCGGCTGATCGTGGATCGGGGCACGCCTTCCCAGTCGCCACCGGATGGGTTCACCGTGGTGATCCCGACCTACAACAGCGGCGGACTGGTGCTGGAGACGATCGAGAGCGTGGTGCGCCAGTCACGGCCAGCGGACCAGATCATCGTGGTGGATGACGGGTCGACCGACGAAACCCCCGCCCGCATCGCTCAGGACTTCTCCCAGGTGACCCTCGTGACCACGGCCAATCGGGGCCGGTCGGCGGCGCGCAACCTGGGTCTGGCCCAAGCCACGCAGCGCTGGGTGTGCTTCCTGGACCACGACGATCTGTGGCACCGCGACAAGCTGGCCCACACCGAGCGCTACCTGGCCGACCACCCGACCTGCCGGGCACTCCGTCATCCGGTGTGGTGGTTCTCGGCCACGCCGAACCCCGCCAGCATCGTTCGGGATGGCCGTCGATTTCGTGGCCGGCGACCTCGACGAGTGCCACCTGGCCGCCCAACGACAGCCCGACCCGGTCAACGACTTCGCCTACCTGGACACCCGGGGCCGCGACGTGGAGCTGATGTTCGAGCGCTGCCTGGGGATCACCTCGGCCACCGTCATCGATCGCCAGCTGGCCGTCCAGGCGGGAGGCTTCCCGGTGTACGCGGCCGGGGGCGAGGACTGGATGTTCTTCCTGCAGGTGGCCCGCTTCGACGAGTGGCACACGTTGGGCCAACCCCTGGGGTTCGCTCGCTTCCACGCCGCGCAAGGCACGGGGAACCGCGCCGACGCCATGGGGGTGCTGGCCGTGAAGGTCGCGGCCTGGTTCGGCGGCCGTCCCTTCCCGGAGCGGCGTGACCCGGCCACGGTCGGCGGCCGACCTGGCCGGCTATGGCCGGTCCTACGCCGAAGAGATCCACCAGCACCTGAAAGCTGCGGTTCGAGGACGCGACCTGGGCGCCGTGGCCACCATCGCCCGTCTGGGCGTGCTCCTGCTCCCCCGGTGGACCGACCGCGGCCGCGCCGTGCTACCCGCTCGGTTCACCAAGCGCCTGGGGCGGTCAGGTCGCGGCCAGCCGCGCCGGTGACGCGACGAGCCGGCGCCGAACCCACCTCGAAGGCGTAGTCGGGGAGCACCAGGTCGCGGTCGATGACCTCGGTCGACGGCGGCGACGGGTAGGGCAGCGCGGGTAGCACCGTGAAGGTGCAGGCCTGGTACACCTCGTCGTAGACCCCGGCGTTGCACACGGCCACGTCGACGGTGTAGTCGCCGGGACGGAGCCAGGGCGTGCGTAGGGAGAAGGAACCTTCCACCGGGTCCGGCCCCACCTCGTACCAGGTGCCGACGGTGACCGAATCGCAATGCGCCACGGGCACCCCGGCTGCGGTGCGGACGGTCATCGACACGAAGCAGCGATGGTCGCCGGGCTTCGCGCGCTGGATCACGAAGTGGATCTGCTTCGTCTGCTCGGGATCGAAGTGCGTGTGGTCGGGCCAGGCTCGTTCGAGCAGCACCTCGCCGCTCATCCCCGGTCGACGCTGCGCTTGGCCGAACTGGCGCGTCTGGCCTTCGAGGTAGGCACGCAGGGACTCCTCGACTCCGCCGACGTGCTCGACGCGCCCCGAATCCAGCCACACCGCCTGCGTGCACAGCGACCGGATCGAGGGGAGCTGGTGGCTGACGAAGACGACCGTGCGGCCCACGGTGGTGACGTCGCGCATCTTGTCGATGCAGCGAGCCTGGAAGTCGGCATCCCCCACCGCCAGCACCTCGTCCACCAGGAGGATCTCGGTCTCGAGATGGGCGGCCACGGCGAAGGCCAACCGCACGTACATCCCGCTGGAGTAGCGCTTCACCGGGGTGTCCAGGAACCGTTCGACGCCGGCGAAGTCGACGATGGCGTCGAACTGTCGATCGATCTCCTTGCGGGTCATGCCCAGGATCGAGCCGTTCAGGTAGACGTTCTCGCGTCCGGTCAACTCCGGATGGAAGCCGGTGCCGATCTCGAGCAGCGAACCGACGCGGCCCCAGAGATCGATTCGGCCGGTCGTGGGCTGGGTGATCCGGGTCAGCAGCTTGAGCAGCGTCGACTTGCCGGCCCCGTTGCGGCCGACGACGCCGAGCACCTGGCCCTGGCGGAGCTCGAACGACACGTCCTGGAGCGCCCAGATCTGCTCCCGCTGGTTGCGCCGGAGGGGATGAGCGACCCGATCCAGCGCCACCTGGGCCAGCGTGACGTGGTCGTGGTGCTGGTGCTTGATCGTGTACGCCTTGCCCAGGCCCTCGACTCGGAGGGCGAGGTCAGATGACATCGGCGAACTGCCTCTCCATCCGGCTGAACACCATCACGCCGAGCAGCAGCGCGGCCAGGCGAGAACACCAGCGAGTAGGCGGCCAGACCCGGCCGACGGGCGGTGCGTGCCGATCAACGACCACCGCATGCCCTCGAGCAGGCCGGTCAACGGGTTCAGCTCGTACCAGAACCGGGCGCGGGCCGGCACCGAGGCCAGGGTGTAGGCCACCGGGCTGGCGAAGAGCAGGAACTGGATGCCGACCGGCACGATGTACTGGATGTCGCGGTAGGGGACCATGAGCGCCCCGAAGAACAGGCCACCGCCCAGCGCCAGGGCGATGACGGCCAGGAACCAGATGGGCAGGGTGACAACCCCCAGCCCGGGGTGCACGCCCGTGGCCACCATCATCACGGCCAGCAGGGCGAGCGACACGGCGACGTCGACCAGCGTGGACAGCACGGTCGAGACCGGCAGCAGCAGGCGGGGGAAGTACACCTTGCCCACCAGTTGGGCGTTGCCCAGCATGCACCGCGCTGGCCCGCACGATGATGAGGCTGAACGCCGTCCAGGTCACCATGCCGGCCAGGGTGAACACGAAGTAGGGGATGCCCGGCGGAGCCTGGAGGTCCGGCCACGCCGCCGAACACGAACGAGAGGATCCCGGCGCCCAGCAGCGGGTACCAGGATCACCCACACCACGCCCAGCACGCGCCTGGCGATAGCGCAACGTGATGTCGCGTGCCGCGAAGCGCACCAGCAGCTCGCGGAACCGCCACAGCTCGCTCGGGCTGGTGGGCAGCCAGGTCCGCCGCGGGCGGATGGTGAGCAGCGGCTTGGATTGCCTCGACGCCGCGGCGGCGGCCTGCGGATCGGTGGTCACAAGGATCGCCAGTCTAGAGGGGTGCAACCCCGGGCCCTCTGACCCGGCTCAGGGCCAGACCAGGGCTTCCAGCTGCTGGGCGGCCCACGTCCAGTCGAACTCGCGGGCGTGCCGGCGGCCGGCGGCGGCCACGTCGGCCTGCTCCTCAGGCGATCGGTCGAGCGCCTCCAGGATCCCGGCGGCGATGGCGGCGGGGTCGATCGGATCCACCAGCACGGCTGCGTCGCCGCACACCTCCCGGATGGCCGGGAGGTCCGAGGCCACCACCGGCGTGCCCTCGGCCATGGCCTCCAACGGGGGCAGGCCGAACCCCTCGTAGGACGACACATAGGCCAGACACGACGAGGCCTGCACGGTCCGACGCAGGGTCTGGTCGTCGAGGCGGCCGCGCAGCTCGATCCAGCCGGCCGAGAGGTCGGCACCCGACGCCGAGGCGAAGACCCGCGGGTCACCGACGTCGCCGACCACCACCAGGTGGACATCGGGGTGCTCGGCGCGAACGCCGGCCATCGCCGTCACCAAGGCGTCCAGGTTCTTGCGGGGCTCGAGCGAGCCGACCACGCACACCGTCGGTCCGGCCGACGAATCGACCGAGGTCGTCGCGTCGGCCGGTGCTGCTCGGCGCCACGGGGTCGACGCCGTTGTGGATCACCACCAGCTCGTCGCGTTCCCCCCACCACGCCGCCAGCCGATCCCGGGTGAACCGCGACACCGCACTGATGGTGCGGACCCGCCGGTACTGCAGCCACCACTGGGCCCGGATCCAGCGCCGGTAGCCCGGCGCGAACCACTCGGGCCGGTCCAGGGGAGCCACGTCGTGGATGGTCAGGATCTGGTCACGTACCAGCAGCGGACCGAAGTTGCAGGGGCTCCAGAGCCGGGCACGGTAGGCCCGCACGCGCAGGGGCAGCACCGCTTGTTCCCAGAGCATGGCCCGCCATCCCACGGACCAGTCGAGGTGACGGGTGCGAACACCGCCACCGGGCCGAGCGCGTGGTCGACCACGCCCCGCGCCACCCGCTCCACCCCGGTCACCGGCCGGGACCGGTAGCGCCCGTTCACGGCCAGGAACCGTGGCGCGCCGTGGCCGCGCACCCGGCGGTAGATCTCCTCCAGCGCCGCTCCCGGCGCGGTCGGGTCGGTCGGATCGTCGTCGGGGATCAGGGCGCTGGGGATCGAACCGAGCCGAGCCCGTTGGGCCGCCGAGTCGACCAGCACCACCGGCTTGGTCATCCGGCAGGCCAGCCGGGCGATGCGGCTCTTCAGGTCGGGGCCAGTGGGCCACCCGGACCGGCCGTCGATCACCACCGGCGCTCCCAGCCGCCAGCCGCGCCACAGCGCGCCCAGGACCTGGTCGGGGTGATCGACCCGCACGATCCCGTCGCGGTTCGCGGCCACCGCGTCGGTCGCTCGGCCGCCGGATCCACCCTCGCGGGCCAGACGCAGCTCGCTGGTCGAAGCCACGAGCTCGCTCGGCCCACGAGGGGGGCGTGGCCGGCCGGGACGGCGCGGGTACGTCGAGCACCTCGGACACCGCGGCCACGAACGCCCCTGCATCGACCACGCAGATGGGCTCGGGTAGCCCACGGAAACCGGCCACCGCCGTGGCCACGGTGGGGCGGCCCACGGCCAGGCACTCGTAGGCCTTGATGGGATCCAGGCTCTCGGTGAAGGCCGTCACCACATGGGGAACGATGACCACCGTCGCGTGTTGCAGGTAGCCCGGAACCTCGTCGTAGGGCCGGGCGCCGAGCAGGTGGACGTTCGCCCGGGCCGCCAACCGCGCCCGGTCGGGTGGATCGAGGGCGTCGGGTCCGACCAGGGTGACCGACAGGTCGGGTCGGGCCTGGGCCAGACGGTCGACCAGGTCGGGGTCGAGCCGGTCGGTGTGCAGCGTGCCCACGTAGACGGCGGTCGGCCCGGCCGGCAGGTCGGTCGGTCGGGGCCGGGGCCGCTGGAGGTGCTCGACGTCGACGCCATTGGGGATCAGCGCAACGTCGGGCCGCAGCCCGGCGCGGCTGGCCGCCAGCCCGGGCGAGCACACGACCACCCGCTGGCACTCGGCGAAGAGCCGGCGTTCCCGGTCAGCCACCCGGGCTGTAGCCCGCGACCCGTCACCCGATCGGGTCCAGTCGTCAGTGATGTCGTAGACCGCCGGCCATCCGGTCTGGCCGGCCAGGCCGGCGTAGGCCGCGTCGTTGACCCACAGGGTCGGATCGGTGAACCCGATGCGCCGGGCCGCCTCCCGGACCTGGCGGCGCAACGAGCGGTCGGCCATGGGCCCGGCCCGACGAGGCCAGAGCTTCAAGGGCTCGAGCCGCACGATCCGCGGATCCCCCGGTAGGGGCCGCAGCCCGGGTTGGCGCCTGCGGCCCGAAGGGTGGCGACGTTCGTGCACGGCATCAAAGGGTGGCTCGACGAAGAGCACCTGTCGCCCTGGATCCAGGGCCAGCAGCTCCCGCACGAAGAACTGGTTGCGGCGCCACACCTCATCCCAGGCCTCCAGCGAGCACACGATGAGATCCCCGGCGGGCGGTTCGTCGGGGTCCCCAGCCAAGGGGTTGTGATCGGGCACCCGGGTCGGCTGGGTGACCAGCAGGCGGGCGGCGCGGTTCAGGCGGTAGCGGTGGCTCACTTCGCCGATCGGGATCGGCCAGCATCAGGGCCCGCGGCACCGATCCCACCAGCTGGGCCAGGCGCAGGCTGACCAGCGCCCGCCGACCCTCGTGCTTGGTCACGAACAGCTCGGCACCCCGGGCGAAGTGCTCGGCGGTGAACGACTCGATGCCCGCCGAGCTGGCCGCGCCGATGTGTCTCACCTGCGACCGCGTCGACCATCGCCACCCGCCAGCCGGCGTCGGACATCCGCCGGCACAGGTCGGCCTCCTCGGCTGTAGAGCCAGAACCGCAGGTCGAACCCACCCACCTGCTCGAACTGGGCGCGTCGCATCAGGAAGCAGGCGCCGATCACGAAACCGGGCGGGTCCGGGATGGCCCGCGCCGCCAACCAGGCGGTGCAGGCCGGCGGCCTCCAGCCAGCGCACCGCGCGCGGTTGGGAACGGCCAGTGGACCCGCTCATCGGCCCCGTCGGGCCGAACCACGCGGGGTGACACCACGGCCAGGCCGGGATCGGCGGCCAGTGCCCGGACGAGGGTCTCGAGGGTGTCGGGCCCCAACTCGGCATCGGGGTTGAGCAGCAGGACGAGATCGTGGTGGCCGAGGGCCACCCCCTGGTTGGCGGCGGCGGCGAAGCCGGAGTTGGTGGCATTGATGACCACCTGGGCCCCAGCCTGGCGGGCGATGGCGGCGGAGTCGTCGGTCGACGCGTTGTCGATCACGGTGACGGTGGCCCAGGCCGGGATGCTGGCCAGCGCCCGGCCCAGGTGAGGCGCCGAGTTGTAGCTGACCACGACCACGTCGACCGGCGGCGGCCCGTCTGTTCGCTCGCGGCCCTCGCCCCCACCCGGTCGGTCACGGCCGGCATCCACCGGCGGAAGGGTACTCGGTACCCTGGCGCGATGATCCCGGCCCCAGCCCGCTAGCGGTGGCGCGAGCGCCGGCCTGGCACCACCACCTGTCGCCCGCCTCCCGGTGGGTGCTCGCTCACGGTCTGACCACCCAGGTCCGACCGCCGCCCCAGGTGCTCGACGACGATGCTTGGCGCCAGCTCGGGCCGAGTGCTCCACCCACAAGCTCGACGGCCTGCTGGTGGACGCGGTGGCCACCGACGCGCTGGCCGTCACCGCTCAGCAGGCCGACGAGGTGGCCGAGCTGGAGATCGATCTGACGCAGGTCCGCATGTGGCAGGAGCAGCGGTTGATCGAAGTGGTCGAGCTGATCGGCTCGGGCGGGTTCGATCAGCGGGTGCTCAAGGGCCTGGCCGTCGCCACCCTGGACTACCCGGACCCGCAACAGCGCCCCACCGGCGACGTCGACCTGCTGGTGCGGGGCGAGGACCTGGAGGCCGTGGGCGAGCCATCGAGACCACCGGCGGCAAGTGGACCGATCCCGATCCTCGACCGGGTTCTCGGCCCGCGTGGGCAAAGGCGCGACCTACGCCACCGACCAGGGCGAGATCGACCTGCACCGGCTGCTGGTGTGGGGGCCGTTGGGCGTTCGCCTCGACCCCGATCTGCTCTGGTCCGACAGTCGCGTTCCGCGTCGGCGATCAGACGATGCGCACCCTCACCCGCGACGACACCCTGCTGCACGCCTGCTCGCACCTGCTGGTGCTCGGCGCCCGCCGGGCCTTGGAGCTGCGCGACGTGGCGCAGCTGGCCACCCGGACCGACCTCGACGTCGAAGCGCTGTTGATTCGGGCCCGCCAGTGGCAGGCCGAGGCCATCCTGGCCAGCGCCGTGCTGTCTGACCGCCGAGGAGCTCGGCCTCGAGGCCCTGTGCCAGGGCGAGTTGGGTCGCTGGGCGGGGGGCTATCCGGTGACGCTGCGGGATCGACTGTGGATGCGGGTCGAGCGACCTCAGGAGCCGGTGCCGGGCCTGGAAGCCGCGGCCACGCTGATCGAGCTCCCCAGCCGCCAGGCCCGGATCGAGCTATCCGGGCCACCTTGCGTCCGGCCCGGGGCACCTGGGCCACCCCGGTGCAGCGGGCCCGCTGGCTCGGACGAAGGCTCATTCCGGGCCCCTGACCTGCCGATGGGCATCCGTTCGGCCTTGGCCCCTGGTCTGGGCTGATCGGCTCATTCTTCCCCCCTTTTGTAGTCACGCGACTACGCTTCGGGCACACCCCCCACCCCCTGGATGGTGCCGCCCGTCGGGTGGCGCCTGACCGGACGCGAGGCGTTTCCGTGCCCAGCGAGCGATTGATTCCCCCCACACACGACGACCTGGCCGTGAACTCAACGGACGGGCGGGCCGATCGGCGAGCCTTCCTCAAGAAGGCCGGCATCGTGGGCGCAGGGGTGGCTGGCGCGACTTGGGCGGCCCCGTCCATCCTCGCCCTGGACAAGGCCTTCGCCGCGCCCGGCAGCTGCTGCGCCCAGCAGACATGGGACCTGCTCGGGAACCGATTCGGGGACGGCTTCAACCTGGTGAACGGGAAGAGCAACAACACCGGGCTCGGCACGCGGGTCACGGTCACGTCGAGCACGCCCGACACCATCACGAACACGACCTGCGGGACAGGGGGAAGCTGGACGACCGGCGTGATCACCGATTGCCTCCAGGGCGGCGACTCGGCCGGTCAGATCGCCATGGTGGCCGTCGGCACGGACAAGACCCCAATCGTGATCGGGATCACATTCTCCACCCCCGTCCACAACCTCTCGTTCGTCTTAACCGACATCGACGCCAGCGCCGACCCGGGCGACACCACTGTGGAGTACCAGGAGCAGGTAACGGTTGCCTGGACGAACAGCTCGGGTACCTCGGTTCCCACTTACTCCCCGGGATCCGGCCTCAGCCTGGTCGGCCCCAACGTGTACAAGTCAACCAGCCCCACGGCCAACGCGGTGGCGACCGTTACCACCAACAACCTCGG
The DNA here is from genome assembly GCA_963740985.1 of uncultured Microthrixaceae bacterium. Taxonomy (GTDB): domain Bacteria; phylum Actinomycetota; class Acidimicrobiia; order Acidimicrobiales; family Acidimicrobilacustridaceae; genus UBA4742. The sequence goes on along the minus strand of CAVUGJ010000002.1, from coordinate 2,696,705 downwards.
CGTCGACTTCCAATGTGGCGGGTACGTCAAGACGCTGACGATCACCAGCACGAACCTCAATACCACGACGGGCACGTCCAACACGTTCGGTCGCTACATCGGCATCGCGGAGATCAAGTTCTGCCTCTGACATTGGTCGTCGTCGGCGTCGTCAGCCCGATGAGCCGGCTGGGCGAGGGCGTAGCGTGGTGCGGGTGAAGCTCGGTCGCAGACTCGGCGCCCTGTTCGGGGGCGCCCCCACGGCGGAGGCCGACGAGCCTTGCATCCCGTGCGGGCAGCAGAAGGGGGTGCGCCAGTTCTCGCTCAACCCGGCGCCACCCATCGAGGCCGTCGATGACCTGCGCCTCGAGCTCACACCGGGCCGGCAGTTCGCGGTGGTCGACGGCCAGGTGCTGCTGTACGACCCGGCGCGCGCGGTCAGCCACGTGCTCAGCCCGAGTGCGGCCGCGGTGTGGGCCGCGGTCGACGGGTCGCGCACCGTCGTCGACATCATCGATGCGGTCCAGCAGGACACGGGCGCCGATCGAGCCGTGCTGGATCGAGACGTGCGAGCCACCCTGGTCCAGTTCGTCAGCTCCGGCGTGCTGCGCGAGGTCATGCCCGCGCCGGACCTCGCCCGGGAGACGACCGGTGACCACGACCTGAGTGGTCTGCAGGCGCAGGGCGCAGACCGCTGGGCCCCGCCGGTCGCCCGCCTCCTCGACCGGGTCGAGTGGACCGATGTGATCGGCCCCAGCCGGGCCGGGAACCTCGTCGTGGCGGCCCGCACCAACCAGCCCGACGCGGCGCGCCACCTGACCGACGCCCTGGGTGGGTTGCCGTCGGCGCCCGACGCTGACCCGGGCGGGGTCTCGGTGAGCTCGGTGTTCGACCCGGGTCGTGGCCGCCCGCTGCGTTGGTATGTCGACGGCCGGCGCCAGTGGACCAGCGGCGATGCCAACGTGTTGTTCGACGACCTGCGCAGCGACCTCACCCAACGGGTGCTGACCGGGAATCCAGGCCACCTCCGTCTGCACGCCGGCGCGGTAGAGCGCGGCGGCCGGATCGTTCTGGTGGTCGGCGAGAGTGGCCGAGGCAAGAGCACCCTGACCGTGGCCCTGGTCCAGCGCGGCTTCGCCTATGTCACCGACGAAGTGGCGATCGTCGATCCGGAGACCCACGAGGTGCGGCCCTACCCCAAGGCGCTCGACCTCGACACCACCGCCCTGGAGTTGCTCGGCCTGGGCGACGGATGGTCCGGCGACTCGGCCGCCCGCCGTGACCGCAAGGATCGCCGCGCCGTGCCCGTGTCGGTTCTGGGCGCGCCCTCGACCGGCGGGACCATCGCGCTGGTCGTGCTGCTCGACGACGAGATCGTGGACGGGGACCACGCCGACGCGTCGGCCCCGGTGCGCGACGTGCTCGACCTGATCCGGGTGACCTTCCGCCCGAGCTTCGACGACGACCTGGCCCTCGACTGGCTGGCCGGTCTGGCCGCGTCGGTGCCCCTGATCCGGGTGACCCGGGCGCCGCTCGACCAGATGGCGGCACAGGTCCAGGCCGCCCTCGCCGATTGAGCGCGCCGGGCCCCCAACCACCCCGGCCAGCCCCCACACCGTCACGTCGCCCGCGACGGCTCGTCCATACTGGTCAGGTGCCTCCCGACAGCCCCGACGGGCCAGACGCGACCAACGGCCCCGCCGAGTCGGTCGATCGTCGACGTGTGCTCAAGGCGGCGGCCGCCACCGGCGCCGCCTTGTGGGTGACGCCGACCGTCCTGGCCCTCGATGCCTCGCCGGCGGCCGCGTCGAGCTGCACCTGCGCCGGCGGCGTCACCATGGCCCTCACGTTCCTCACCGCGGTGGGCGACACGCTCCCGAACCCGGTGCCGACCATTTGCGGCACACCGGCGGGGGGCTCCAGCGGGGCGAAGACCATCTGTCTGACGGACTCGACCAAGCCGGTGTACCTCTGGGGGTCAGGAACGGGGAGCTCTGGCAGCAACAACCCCCCAAACGGGCCGCTTTTCGACGACATGGGCATCGTCACGGTGACGGACTCTGCGTCGGTGACGCGCTACGGCAACATCTACCGGTTCCAGAACTTCTGCCGTCACGGCACAAACGTCCCCACCAACCTGGTGTCGGGCTACTCGGCGTCGGTGCAACGCGTCTATACCGGCCTCGACGCCAACACCTGGGACTACCTGCCCCCCCAACCCGCGACCAACCCCGCGGAAACGGCGACCCCAACGTCGTGGTGGACCGCCAGTCAGCCCAATGCCGCCGGGACCCAGTCCACCGGCAATCCGGGCTTCACCACCGCCACCCCCTGGCCGGGTCCGATCGACATCTCATTGCTGTTCGGGGGCAAATGCGGCACCTTCACCGTCACCGTGACCGACCAGAACCGTTACCAGCAGTTCAAGTGGAGCAACATCTTCATTGGCACCACGCCCGCGGCGTGAGCGATCAAACCCCGGCCCGGCGGCGCCCGGTCAGCCTCGAGTCCCGCTTCGTCCGTCGGGCTGACCGGCCCTACACCGAGGTTGACGGTCACTCGATGGTGCTGGTCCCCGAACGTCGGATGGCCTATGAGATCGCACCCGGCGCCCTGGCCCTGTGGGGCGCGCTCGACGACCGGTCCCTGGGTGACCTGATCGCCCGCCTCGACCCCAACCGGCCGGCGCACGACTACCTGGAGGTGGTGCGGCGGTGGCGAGCGTTGGGACTGATCGAGGAGCGCGTCGTGCTCGGGGTCGAACCCCAGACCGTCGACCCCGCACCGCCGGCCGAGCTCCGCTGGCGCACACCAGACCCGACGAGCCTGGACGCGCCGAGCCATGATGATCCCCTCCAGTGGTTCGGGACTCTTCTGGGGTGGGTGGCCGACGACGACCTCCACCAGCCCGGGCTGGCCGACGCCCTGGCCTCGTTGGCCGAGCAACCCGACGCCCGCGCCGCGCTGGCCGCTCGTTTGTGCGGCCGCGACGGATAAGGGATCGTGTTGCCCATGACCCAGGTGCATCGTGTGCTGCCCCCCGATCCGGTCCGCTCGCTCGACGAGCACATCAAGCGCCGAGGTGGACGGGGCCTGACGATCGCCCGTGAGGTCGAGCCCGAAGCCATCATCGATGAGGTGCAGGCCGCCGGCTTGCGCGGCCGGGGCGGCGCCGGTTTCCCGACCCACATCAAGTGGCGCACGGTGCGCGACTTCGCCTCGTCGGTGGAGGGCACCACCGTGGTGGTCAACGGCGCCGAGGGCGAGCCCGGCACCTACAAGGACCGCACCATCCTCAGCCTCAACCCCTACGAGGTGATCGAGGGCGCGCTGATCGCCGCAACCGCGGTGGGCGCCGATCGCATCGTGTTCGGCTTGAAACGATCCTTCGGCGAGGTGGTCGCCCGGGTGCGCGAGGCCATCGCCGAGATGGTCGAAGCCGGCTGGACCGGCGACATCGAGGTCATCGCCTTCGAGGGTCCCGACGAGTACCTCTACGGCGAGGAGACGGCGCTGCTCGAGGCCATCGACGGGCGCTATCCGTTCCCGCGACTGGCGCCGCCCTACCGCCGCGGCGTCGACGAGGTGGTGGAGACCGAGGCCGACCTCCACAGCGGCAGCGGCCAGTCCAGCCACGTCGAGATGGCCGGCTCCTACAACGAGACGGGGGCGCCGCCGGCGCTGGTCGACAACGTGGAGACCCTGGCCAACGTGCCCGGGATCATCGCCCGGGGCGGCTCGTGGTTTCGCACCGAGGGCACCGATCAATCCCCCGGAACCATCGTCTGCACGGTGAGCGGGGCGGTGAACCACGCCGGTGTGGCCGAGTTCCTGATGGGCACCCCACTGCGCGAGGTGATCGAGACCATCGGCGGTGGCATCCAGGGCGGGCGCCCGATCATCGGCATCCTCAACGGCGTGTCCAACTCGCTGCTGACCCCCGACGACCTCGATGCGCCGGTCAGCTACGAGGGCCTGGCCGCGGTGGGCAGCGGGCTGGGGTCGGCCGGTTTCGTGGTCTACGACGACCGCGACGACCTGGTGGCCGCGGTGGCCGGGGTGTCGCGCTTCTTGTCGATCGAGTCGTGCGGCCAGTGCACGCCTTGCAAGCAGGGCGGGCTGGTGCTGGCGGGCTTGCTGGACAAGCTCAGCCGGTCGGCCGCCGACGAGCGAGATCTGGCCGCCATCCACGAGCGGGTGGAGACGGTGGCCGACGGCGCCCGGTGCTTCCTGGCCTCGCAGCAGGAGGTGGTGGTGCGCAGCCTGCTCGACCGCTTCGACGACGCCGTGCAGGGCCACCTGACGCGGCGGATCCCCGGCGTCGAACCCATGCTGGTGGCGGAACTGGTGACCATCGACGACGACACCGCCGTCCTCGACGAACGACACCGCACCAAACAACCGGACTGGACCTACGGCGACGCCGACTCGGGTCAGGCCCCCGCCGACCGCTACGGCGAGCACCGGGCGCCCACCGCCCTACCCGACTGATCGCGCCCACCCCATCGCTCCCGGCCGTCGGCGCCGGCCCGCCACAGCCAGGCGTGCCCGTCGTGGCCGTCCCGTTGCGCCTGGCCAACGCGCATGTGTCTGAATTGCGACTGAAGCAATGCCATCGCCGTGACGATGTAGTCGGAATGACATTTCTCCGCAGTGGGTCGAACGACCCACATCCGAGGGCGCAGGCGGGCAGGAACCCTTGCCAGGACAGGCAACGCGCCGTGTCGCGGGTTGTTGCGATGGGGTGTCGGACCCGGCCCGCCCATGGGTCGATTTGCCGCATTGACTGGCGCCCGACCGCGAGATCTGCAACAGTTTCGTAACAACACATGGCTACCACCACTCCCTTCTCCCGCGTGCTCGACCATCCGATGCGGATCACCGTCACGGTGATCGCCGGTCTGGCCATCACGCTCTCCGCAGTCCTGCCCGGTTCGGCCGGGGCTGACGCGCTCGAGCGATGCCAAGGCTCGCGCCGCCCAGATTTCCGGGCAACTGAACCAGATCAACAACCAGCTGGGCCAGCTCGACGAGCGATACAACCAGGCCAAGATCAACCTGGCCCAGGCCAACACCAACATCGCCACCGGGCAGCGTCAACTGGACGAGACCAACCAGAAGTTGGCCGCCGACACCAAGCAGCTCCGCAGCTACGCCGTGCAGGCCTACGTGGACGGCGACGATGCGCCGTCGCTCGAGGCCGTGCTCACCAGCGAGGGCAACTCCGCCACCGAGCGCAAGGGCTACCTTGAGGCTGCCGCCGGCAGTCGCCAGGACATCATCGATCAGCTCAACGCCACCCGCCAGCAGGCCAACACCCAGTTGGCCCAGCTCAACGCGGCTCGTGACAGTGCGGCCAAGATCGCCGATCAGCTCTCCAGCTCCACCCAGCAGGAACGCAGCCTGCTGAACCAGGAGACCGCACTCAACGCGCAGGTCACCGGTCAGATCAGGACGCTGATGGCCCAGCAGGCCGCGGCTCAGGCCGCCGCCCAGGCCAAGGCCGCCGCTGCGGCCAAGACCGCCGCCCAGGCGGCCGCCCCCAAGGCACCCAGCGCATCGGCGCCGCCTACCCGGAGCCCCGGCGGCGGCACCGTGGCACCGCCCCCAGGCAGCACCACCTTCGTCCCGCCTCCGGGTGGTGGCGCAGCTGCGGCCGTGGCCGCAGCCGAGAGCCAGATCGGTGTTCCTTACGTGTGGGCCGGCGCCACGCCGGGCCGGGCCTTCGACTGCTCGGGCCTCACCATGTGGGCCTGGAGCAAGGGCGGTGTGGGCCTGCCCCACTCGGCCCAGGGCCAGTACAACATGAGCACGCACATCTCCGAGGGCCAGCTCCAGCCGGGCGACCTGGTGTTCTTCGGCTCGTCGACCGGATCGATCGAGCACGTGGGCATCTACGTGGGTGGCGGCACCATGGTGCACGCCCCGCACACCGGGGCCACCGTGACCTACCAGAGCATCCACTACTGGGCCGGCGAGGGCATCTGGTTCGGTCGGGTCTGACCCGATCCCCCAGCTCCACCCAGTAGCACCGCTCAGTCGAAGCTCGGATCCCGATCGCGGGTGCGCTTGAGCTCGAAGAAGCCGTCGGTCCCGGCCACCAGCAACACTCCGTCCCACAGGCGGCCGGCGTCCTCGCCCTTGGGCGCAGGGATGACCACCGGCCCGAAGAAGGCGATCAGCTCGCCGTCGGGGCCGGGCACGTGGATCACCGGCGTGCCCACGTCGTAGCCGACCGGGTCCATCCCGGCGTGGTGGCTGGTTCGCAGGGCCTCGTCGTAGTCGGTCACCTCCGCGGCCTGGGCCAGATCCTCGGGCAGACCGACGTCGGCCAGGGCCTCTCGGTACAGCGCCGGGCCGGGCTCACGATCCTGGGGATGGATGCGGGTGCCCATGGCCGTGTAGAGGTCCCGCAGCACCTCCGGCCCCGCCGCCTGCTCGGCGGCGATGGCCACCCGAACCGGTCCCCAGCCGGTCTCCAGGAAGCGTTGGTACCGCTCGGAGAGGTCGTCGCGACCCCAGTTGAGGACGGACAGGCTCATGACGTGGAAGTGGGTCTTCACGTCCCTGACCTGCTCGACCTCCAGCAGCCACCTCGAGGTCATCCAGGCGAACGGGCAGACCGGGTCGAACCACATGTCGATCTCGGTCATGCCGCGCCCGGGGGCAGCAGCGGCCGGGGATCGAAGGTGGCCTCGATGCTGGAGATGCGACCGCCCTCGGCGTGGATCCAGGTGGCGGTGGGACACGGCGGCGCCATCTCGGTGTGCAGCTCGAACCAGGTCACCGCGTCGTCGCCCTCGGCGAAGACGTGGCGCACCACCACATCGGTGACCATGCGAGACATCCCCTCCACCCCGGCCACGCACTGGTCGGCGCCGTCAGCGGTGCCCAGCGGGCCGTTGAAGGTGACGTCGTCGGCCAGGAGCGAGCGCAGGGTGGCGAAGTCCTTGGCCTGCCAGCTGCGGTAGTACGTGGCCGCCAGGGAGCCGGCGTCAGTCGGCGGTGACTTCGGGTTCGCGGTTTCGGAGGGCATGGGTGGTTCCTTCCCAATCGGGGTCGATGTGGTGTCTCCCCGCAGTGTGCCGCCGCTCCAACCAGAAGTCGAAGAGCAGTTTCTGCTATCAGCTAGAATCACTGGTTATGGAACTACGCCAGCTCGAATACTTCGTGGCCGTGGCCCAGGAGGCCAACTTCACGCGGGCTGCGGCCCGCCTCCACGTGGCCCAACCCGGGGTCAGCGCTCAGATCAAGGGGCTCGAGCGGGAGGTCGGCCAGCCGCTCTTCGATCGCAGCGGACGCACGGTGCGCCTGACGCAGGCCGGCGCGGCCATGCTCCCCCATGCCCAAGCCGCGCTGGCGGCGGTGGCTGACGCCCGGGCCGCGGTCGACGCAATCGGAGGGCTGCTGCGGGGCCACGTGGCGGTGGGCATGGTCACCGCCTGCGCCTCGGTCGATCTGGCCGACCTGCTGGCTAGCTTCCACGCCGAGCACCCCGGGGTGGAGATCCACCTCTCCGAGGCCAACTCGGATGTCCTGTTGTCCTCACTCCAGGACGGATCCCTCGATCTGGCCTGGGTGGCGGTGGCGGGACCCACGGCCCCGGGGATCGGGTCCGTGGTGGTGGCCGACGAGACGTTGGTGGCGGCGGTGTCTCTCCAGGACGAGTGGGCCGATCGGGAGCGGGTGACGCTGACCCATCTGGTGCGCCGACCGTTGATCAGCCTGCCGCCGGGTACGGGCATGCGCACCGCCCTCGACCAGGCGTGCAGGCGTCACGGTCTGGCCGCCGACGTCGCCCTCGAGGCCACCTCGCCTCCGCTGCTGGGCCAGCTCGCCCGCCAGGGCCTGGGCGTGGCCATCCTGGCCACCTCGATGGCCGAGGCCGACCCTGGCCTGCACGCCGTGGCCATCACCAATCCGGCGCTACGGGGTCGCATCGAGCTGGCCTGGCGAGCCGACGGCCGCACCAGCCCGGCGGGCCGGGCCCTGATCGCCCACGCTCAGGCTCACCTGGCCCGCGCGGCGGGGCGCCGATCGGCGGCCTGAACCGGCCGCCCGGGCTAGGTCAGGCCGAACCAGCCGGCCACGGTGATGATCACCACGGCCACGGCCAACACCGACACGGTGGCCACGCAGATGAAGGCCACGACTCGAAAGCGCGGGCCGTTGACGGCCGCGCCGAGAACCGAACGGCGATTGGCCAGGATGAGGATGAAGACCAACACGATGGGCGTGATGAGCCCGTTGAGCACCTGCATGTCCAACAGCAGCGTGATCAGGTTGCCCGGCAGCAGGGCCACGCCGGCACCGATCACGATCAACCCCGTGAACAACCCCATGAACAACGGCGCCTCGCGGAAGCTGCCGCGACACCGACCGCTCCACGCCCACCGCTTCGGCCACGGCGTAGGCGGTGGACAGGGGCACCACCGCCGCGGCCAGGGCCGACGCGCCCAGCAGGCCGATGCCGAACAGGGCCTCGGCGTGCACCCCGGCCACCGGCACCAGGGCCTTGGCCGCCTGGGCCGCGGAGGTCAACACCCCGGAGCCGCCGATGGCGGCGGCGGTGGCGATGATGATGGTGACGCTGACGATGTTGGCGAAGATCGAGCCGCTGACCGCGTCGAACCGGGTGGCCGGGTACTCGTCGGGGTCGACGCCCCGGTCCGCCACCGCCGCGGCCTGGTACAGCTGCATGTAGGGGGTGATGGTGGTGCCGATGAGGGCCACCACCAACAACAGGTAGGCCTCCGACGCATGGAAGTGCGGCCACACCAGGTTCGCGCCGACCTCCTTCCAGTTCGGGTGGCTCATGACCGCGGCGATCGGGATAGGCCACGAAGGCCACGCTCAGCAGCAGGAAGACCCGCTCGGCGTAGCGGTAGGAACCGAACACCACCACCGCCACGATGACCACCGCGGAGATGGGGATCGACAGGTAGCGCGACACGCCGAAGAGCCCGAAGGCGGCCCCGATGCCGGCGAACTCCGACACCACCAGCCCGACGTTGGCCACCACCAGCGCGCCCACCGCGAAGGTGGCCAGGCGCAACGGGAACTGCTCGCGGATGAGCGACATGAGACCTTCGCCGGTGTAGGCGCCCAGCCGCGCCGACATCTCCTGCACCACCACCAGCCCGACGGTGATGAGGACCATCACGAACAAGGTGCTGTAGACGAACTCGGACCCAGCCGAGGCGTAGGTGAGGATGCCGCCCGCGTCGTTGCCGGCGTTGGCCGCGATCAGCCCCGGCCCGACCATGGCCAGGTAGATGATCCAGCGAGGCCGGCGTCGACGGCGGCGCACCGTCGGCTCCGACGTCGACTCCGAGTCCGGCGCGGATGCCGGTTCCGCGGCCGACGCGGCCGTGGACGACGGCGCCGCCGGGATGACCGGCTCCGGGGCGGCCTCGAGCGGCTCAGTCACGGAGCAACCTCGGGAACCGGACCCGACGCGTCGGCATCAGGGCGTCCACGACGTCGTCGGCCACCACGCGACCCAAGGGACGACCGCTCTCGTCCACCACCACCACCGACGGGCTGCGGGCCTCCACCAGCGCCTCGACCACGTCGGCGAACGGGGCTCGGGCGCTCACGCACACCGGGTCGTCGTCGCCGAGCAGCTCGCCCAGGAGTTGCTCGGGCGCGGCCAGGAACAGGTCCATGGCCCCCACGTCGCCCACCAGCGCGCCGTCGTCGTCCACCACCGTCAGGGCGGTGAGCTCATGGCCGTCCTCTCCCATGGCCAGCACCTGCTCGCGGGCCTGGCCCACCCTGGAATTTCTATGCAGGGCCACCACGTCGGTGGTCATGGCGCCGCCGGCCGACTCCTCGGGGTAGGCCAGCAGGCCGATCAGCTCGGCCGAGACCTCCGGGTCCATGGCGTCGAGCAGCTCCTCACGGGTCTCGGGATCGAGCTCGCGCAGGGCCTCGGCCGCCTCGTCGGGGGCCATCTCGGCCACCACCTTGGCCGTCTGCTCGGTGGGCAGCTCGCGCAGCAGGTTGATGAGGTCGTCGACCTCCATCTCCTCCAGGGCGTCGGCCGCCTCACCGGTGTCCAGGGCGGCCAGCAGCTCCTCGCGCTGGGGCCGGCCCAGGTCCTCGAGCAGGTCGGCCAGCTCACCGGGCCGAAGTCGGTGCAGGTCCTCGTTGGCGCGGGTGAGCCGCACCGGTTCGCCGGCCAGCTCGTCATGGTCGCCCTTGGTGAAGGGCTGGATGGCGGCCCAGTCGATCACCCGGTCCGGCGTGGGCACACCCCGCCAGCGGGTCGGGCCCAGCCGACGCAGCAGGGTGGCGAACCCGATGTCGGCCCCCACCAGGCGCACCACGTCGTCCAGGCGGGCCAGGTAGAGGTCGGCGGCCCGAAAGACGCGCACGCCGTCGACGTCCACCATCTGGTGGTCGATGACATCGTCGTTGAGGGCCACCTCACCCGGACGACGCTGGGCATCGCGCAGGTCGAGGCGCGCCGAGCTGAGCGTGACCTGGCGACGGCCGAGCGTCTCCACCTGCGAGGCCGCCACCCAGGCCTGGCGCCGGCCCACCTTGACCAGCAGCCCGGTCATCGGGGGATACGGCTCACCCTGCCAACGCACCACCACGTCGTCGACCGTGCCCACGTCGGCCCCGGCCTGGTTGCGCACGGACGAGCCGATGAGGCCCGCCACCGAGATGAGCGAACCCGAGACGCGCTCGTCGGTCAACAGGCGCGCCGCGGCCCGGCGCGGGCGCGTCGGTGCCTTCAGCACAGGACGTTGCATCGGATCCTCCGGAACGAGCGCGAAACGGCCGCGTCACCGGGTCCCGGCTGGTCAGATCGGCGTCAGAGCCAGATCAACGCGGGGAAGGTGACGGTCGAGCAGCGGGACGACTCGGGGGCTCGTCTTGTTGCACGTGGTCACCTCCTGGGGGATCGCGCCCGTCGGCGTCGGATCGGGTTTTCCCGCCCTTCCTATCACTTGTCGGCCGTTTCCGGCCTATTCACTTGTCGGCCCTGCCCGGCCTAGTGAGAGGAGACGTCGAGACGGCGCCAGCGAAGGCTGAGGTCGTTGCACTCCTCGCAGATCGACCGGGGGATGACCCCGATCCGCATGAGCAAGGCGAACATCTTGCAGCCCATGCACAACCCGAAGGCCGATTCCAGGACGGCGAACACCACCAGCACGACGATCAGGCCGTACGCCGCCCAGCTCACGCCGAAGCCGTAGAACAGCACCGAGGCCAGCCCGGTCACGACCAGGCCGATGGCCTGGGCGAAGCGCTTCGGTGGACCGGGAGTGGGTCGCTCGTCGAAGGGCAGCGCCGGGGTCACCACCCGGGTCACGAACAGGGCCAGCGGCTCGAAGCGAGGACCCCAGGCCACCCGCAGGGCGAACTCGACGCACAGAACCACCATCAGCCAGGGCTGGCGCAGGGCCAGGCAGGCCAAACCGATGAGGGCCGTGCCCGCGGCCACGCCGCGCGCCGACACCTCGTTGACCGGGTTGGGGAAGCTGAACGGCGATCGCACGCCTTCCAGGTTAGCCGCTCGACCCCCAAAGTCGATCGGTTGGGTCGGCTTTCGACCCCAGTGCGTCGAACCTGTCAGCGGACCGACTCGTATGGGGTCGCTGGGCTGACAGGTCGTGGAGGGTGAGAGGTCCGTGGTGGTCGGGTGAGCCCGCGGCGGCCCCGTGCCTCTAGCATCGGCGGGCCCGGAGGTGGCGATCCGGGTCGACCAGGGCAGTTCGCACCGCAAAGGGGACACGAATGGGGATGACCTTCGACGAAGCCGTGGCCGCCGTCACCGCGCCCGGCCAGCCGTTCTCGATCGTCGAGGCCGACGTGTTGGGCCAGCACCTCCGGGTCTTCGAGCACGCCCCGCCGACCCTGCGGGCGTTGTTCGACAGCATGCGGGCGCGAGGCGACCAGACGTTCCTGGTGTACGAGGACGAGCGGCTGAGCTTCGCCGAGGTCATGGCCCAGGCCGACGCCCTCGGCGCGCTGCTGGTCGATCGCTACGGCGTGGGCCAGGGCGACCGGGTGGCCATCGGCATGCGCAACTACCCCGAGTGGATCATCTCGTACGTGGCCGCCATCTCGGTCGGGGCCATCGCCGTCTCCCTCAACGCCTGGTCGACCACCGATGAGCTCCTCTACGGGTTGGAGGACTCGGGCACCAAGGTGCTCATCGCCGACCAGGAGCGGGCCGAGCGCGCCGAAGGGGCGTTCGACCTGCAGGGTGTCCGCACCCTGGTGGTGCGAGCCACCGGGCCGCTTCCGCCCGGCGCCGATCGACTCGAGGACGTGGTGGTGCCGGGTGCGCCCATGCCCGCGGTCGACCTCGATCCCGACGACGACGCCACCATCCTCTACACGTCGGGCACGACCGGCCACCCCAAGGGCGCCGTCTCCACGCACCGGGCCGTGGTCAGCGCCATCATGGCCTTCGGCTGTCGGGCCACGGCCAACGCGGTCATGAACCCGCCGACCGAACCGGCCCCGTGGCCGACCTCGTTCATCCTGGTCGTCCCGCTCTTCCACGTGACCGGTTGCGTGGCGGTCATGCTCAACGCCGTGGCCGCCGGCACCAAGCTCGTGCTCATGTACAAGTGGAACCCCGAGCGCGCCCTGGAGCTCATCGAGCGCGAGCACATCACCCAGTTCGTCGGCGTCCCGACCATGTCGTGGGACCTGCTCGAGTCGCCCGACTTCGCCTCCCGCGACACCTCCAGCCTGGCCGCGGTCGGCGGCGGCGGAGCACCCGCCCCACCCGAGCTGGTGCGGCGGGTCGAGGAGGGCTTCAGCCGGGGTCGGCCCCAGATCGGCTACGGCATGACCGAGACCAACGCCTACGGCCCGGGCAACACGGGCGACGACTACCTGCGCAAGCCCAACAGCTCGGGACGCTGCGTCCCGGTCATGGACATCCGGATCGTGGGCGACGATGGCCAACCGGTGGCCGAAGGCGAGGTGGGTGAGATCTGCTTCCGCGGGCCGATGGTGATCCGCGGCTACTGGAACCGGCCCGACGCCACCGCCGAGACCATCGTCGACGGCTGGCTGCGCACCGGCGACCTGGGCCGCCTCGACGACGAGGGCTTCATCTACGTCGAGGACCGGGCCAAGGACATGGTCATCCGGGCCGGCGAGAACATCTACTGCGCCGAGGTGGAGGCAGCCATCTACGACCACCCGGCGGTGTACGAGGCCGCGGTGTTCGGCATCCCCCACCCCCGACTGGGCGAGGAGCTGGTGGCCGCGGTCCTGGTCAAGCCGGGCCAGACCCTGGACGAGGCCGGCCTCCAGGCGCACGTCCGCGAGCGCCTGGCCGGGTTCAAGGTCCCGTCCCGGGTGGTGTTCGTGGACGGCCAGTTGCCCCGGGGGGCCACGGGCAAGATCCTCAAGCGCGAGCTGCGCGACTCGCTGGCGATCGACTGACATGCAGCTGGTGGTCATCGCCCAGGAGCCTCGGCCCGAGACCATGGACGGGCGCCTCAGCCCGCCGTGGACCCTGGCCCAAGCGGCGGCCGTGCGCGAGGCGTCCCTGGCCGACACCCTCGAGACCGTGGCCGCCACCACCGCCAGCCGGCGCGTGCTGGCCCTCGAGGGCGAGCCCGGACCTTGGCTCCCGGCCGGCTTCGACGTGGTGCTCCCCCGCCGTGGCAGCCTGGGCAACCTGCTGTTCGGTGCGTTCGAGGACTGCTTCCACGTGTCCGACGAACCGGTGGTGCTGCTCGGCATGGACACACCGCAGGTGACCCCCGACCACCTGCTGACCGCCCAGATGCTCCTGGACACGTCGGCCGACGCGGTGGTGGGGGCCACGCCGGGCGGCGGGACCTGGATGATCGGGCTGTCGCACCTGCACCCCGGCGCCTTCTCCGGGGTGCCGGCCAGCGACGACGACACCGCCGAGGATCAGATCGAACGGCTGCGGGCCAGCGACTACCGGGTAGCCGTGGCCGAGGTGCTGCGCGATCTGGTCGGCGTGGACGACGCCGTCGCCCTGGCCGCCGAGCTCCCTGACTCACGCCTGGCCGCCGCCGTCGACCGGGCGCTACGCGACCGCTAACCCAACTGTCTTGGCCCTTCGGTCGGCAAGCCTCCCAGCGGGCGCCTTCGGCATCTGGGTGTCATCGGCCCAGCGGCTCCGGCCTGGCGGCCTTCGCCTTCCAGCTCCCTAACCCCAGACCACTGCGACGGCGGTGGGGTCGGAGAGGCTGACCTTGATGGGCAGGGTGGCGCCGGCCTGGAGGCGGTGCAGCTGCACCTGGGGCACCACGATGGAGGCCGACAGCGGACGAGGCGGCAGTCCCGGCTGGGTCACCAACAGCTCGACCGGGACGATCGGGTCCATGTTCACCATGCCGGCGGTCATGCCGATCGACACCACCTGGGCGGTGGCGTCCACCCCGTCGCCGGGCGGCGCGGTCATGGCCTTGGTGGTCGCCTGCATCTGGGCGTTCATCTCGGCCATGCGGGCGCTGGCGTCACGACTCATCTGGCCTGGATGGAAGTCCTTGTCGATCTCCTTGGCCTGCTTGTGCAGCGTGTTGACGTCCTTGAAGAACCCCATGATCAGGCCCGCCCGGTGTAGAGCGCGTTGAACCGCTGGGCCACGGCCGGGTTGGCCTGGATGCGGCCGTTCCAGCCGTCCAGCGCCTCCTGCCAACGATCGCCGGTCACGCCCCGCGACAGAGCCAGGCCCGGAGCCTGGGTCTGGTCGTAGTTGACCGAGGCCAGATCTCGGGAGATGTCGGCGTACAGATCGAGGCTCACCCCGGCGATGGGCTCGAAGTCGGGACCGGTGGCGGCCACGGTGGCCGCGGCCTGCTGGGCGGCCATGGCCTGATCGGCCTGAGCCTGCTGGGCCGCTGCCATCTGCTGGGCGCTGGCCCCGAGGGCCTGGGCGTTGGCAATCATGTCGGGCGCGGCCGCCACCGTCTCCTTCATGTCCTTCATCTGCTTGAACAGCCCCATCGGGACCTCCTGGAATCAGGCGGGGCCACTCCCCGCTGCTATGGAGTGTCTCCCGACCTGCCGATAGCACTCATGAGTAGGCGTTACTCATTTCGCCCGGCAGCGTCAGAGGCCCTGATGTCCACCATTACGATCAGCGAGATGACCGCTTCGCCCTGGCCGCTGTTGGGCCGGGACGCTGAGCTAGCCCGGCTGGCGAGCGCCATCGAGGACGCCGCCTGCGGCGGGGTGGTGCTCATCGGGCCCGCCGGGGTGGGCAAGACCCGCCTGGCCGCCTACACCATCGAGATGGCCACCGCCCGCGGGCTGGCCACCTCCGCCATCCGCGCCACCCGCAGCGCATCGGGCATCCCCTTCGCCGCCCTGGCCCCCCTGCTGCCCGAGGTCGACCTGCCCACCGAAGCCAGCACCGCGCTCTTCCGTGCCGCTGGCGACGCCATCGACGCCCGACGAGGCGACGGACGGTTCGTGCTGATGGTGGACGACGCCCAGGAGCTCGACGACGCCTCGGTGGCCCTGCTCGACCACCTGGTGGTCATCGGCTGCGTGTTCGTGGTGCTCACGGTGCGTCGCGACGACGCCGGCGCCGAGATCGCCGGATCGTGGCTCGACGAGCGCATCCACCGCATCGATCTGGGACCCCTGGCCGACGCCGAGATCCGGGCGCTGGCCACCATCGGCGCAGGCGGCCCCATCGAGGGATCGACCATGCAGACCCTGGTGTCGGCCAGTGCCGGCAACCCACTCTTCCTGCGGGAGCTGGTGGACGGTGGGTTGGAGTCGGGTGCCCTGGTCAACCAGTTCGGCCTGTGGCGCCAGGACGGCATGCTGCTGGGCTCACCTCGCCTCCAGGACCAGATCGGCCTGCGGGTGCGGGGCCTGCCCGAGGACCAGCTCGAAGCCCTCGAGCTGGTGGCGCTGAGCGATCCCCTCGAGCTCGGCCTGCTCACCTCGCTGGTGCCGGGCGACGCGGTGGAGCAGCTCGAGCGCCGGGGTGTGCTCGAGGCCAGCCGCGGTCGCATGGGTCTCGAGGTGCGCCTGGCCCATCCCCTCTACGGCGAGGCCGTGCGAGCCAGCCTGTCGCCCGTGCATCGGGCCCGGCTCTGTCGAGCCCTGGCCGACGCGGTCGAGCGGCAGGGCTCGATGCGGCCCCGCGACCTGTTGCGAGTAGCCGTGTGGCGGCTCGACGGAGGGGGCGGCGGACGACCTGACACCTCCCTGGAGGCGGCCCGCGCCGCCTTCCGCAGCGGGGACTACGGCCTGGCCGTGCGACTGGCCCGTTACGCCCGCGACAACGGTGGCGACGCCGAGGCCGCCTACGTGCTGGGCGAGGCCCTCGACTTCGACGGCCGCCCCGAGGAGGCCGAGGACGTGCTGGCCGCGGCCTGGCCGGAGGCCACCACCGACGTCACCCGCACCGCCATGGCCGTGCGCCGGGCATCCAACCTCTTCCGGGCCCTGGGCCGTGCCGACGAGGCCGACCAGGTGGTGGTGGATGCGCTGAGCCTGGTGCGCGACAAGCTGTGTCGACGCCAGCTGGAGGCGTGTCGGGCCGATCACCTCCTGCTGTCGGGGCAGGTCTCGAAGGCCCTGGCCCTGACCGAACCGCTGCTGGCCCGACCGGGTGATGCGGCCTTCGCCCAGGCATCGCTCGACACGGGCACGGCGCTCGCCCTGGCCGGGCGCACCACCGAGGCCATCCGCCACACCGAGCAGGCCCTGGCCACCCGTGTCCACCTCGACGACGAGGCGCACCTGTCCGCCGTGGGCGTCTACGTGGTGGCCCAGTGCGTGGCCCTGGGCGAGGCCGGACGGCTGCGCGAGGCGGGTCAGCTGGCCGAGGTGGGCTACCAGGAGTCGGTGGAGCGGGCCAACGCCGGCGGCCAGGCCTGGTTCGCATCGGTGCTGGGGTGGGCGCGCTTGTCCGAGGGCCGCCTGGCCACCGCGGCCCGGTACTTCGCCGAGGTCGCCGCCCTGTTCAACGGGCTCAGCCATCCGGGCCAACGGTGGGGGCTGGGCGGGCTGGCCCTGGCCGCCGGGCAGATGGGCGACCGCGACGCGGGTCTGGCCGCACTGGCCGAGCTGGATGCGGTGGCGCCGACCCCCGTGCAGCTGATGGACGTCGAGCTCCACCGGGGTCGGGCCTGGGTGGCCGTGGCCACCGGCGACCTGGTGACGGCGCGATCCGAGTTGTGGCGCGGCGTGGAGCTGGCCGACGAACGGGGGCAGTTCGCCCTGGGCGCGGCCGCGGCTCACGACCTGGTCCGCCTGGGCGAAGACCGATCGGCCACCCAGCACCTCCAGCAGCTGGCCGAGCGGGTGGATGGCGCGCTGATGGCCGCCCGGGTGCTCCACGGTCAGGCGGTGGTCACCGACGATCCGGAGCTGGCGGCGGCGGCAGCCGATGCCTTCGAGGAGATGGGGGCCCTGCTCTACGCCGCTGAGGCCTCTGCCCTCGAGCAGCGCCGCGCCCTCGATGCCGGGCTGAGTCGTCGGGCGTCGGCCGCCGCCGCCCGGTCGGCCCGCCTGGTCGAGCGGTGCGAGAGCCCCGACACGCCGGCGTTGCGCCTCGAGACCGAGATCGACCCGCTCTCGTCGCGAGAGCGGGAGATCGCCCTGCTGGCTGCCGAAGGTCGAACCAGCCGCCAGATCGCCGATCAGCTGTACCTGTCGGTGCGCACCATCGACAACCACCTCCAGCGCGCCTACACCAAGCTCGGCGTGGCCGGTCGCTCCCAACTGGCCGACGCCCTGGGGCGCTGACTGGCTTGGCCCTCCGGTCGGCAAGCCTCCCTGCGGGCGGGCTTCGCCCATCCGGGTGACATCGGTCCAGCGGCTCCGGCCTGGCGGCCTCCGCCTTCCCTAGTCCTGCCCGACCTCGACGATCACCTTGCCCATGTTGGCCCCGGTGAACAGCGCGTTGAGAGCTTCGGGCGCGGCGTCCAGACCCTGGTAGCGCTGCTCCCGCCAATGCAGGTGTCCGGCCTCGGCCCACGCCCGCATCTGGTCGAAGCACTCCGGGAACCGGTCCCAGTAGTCGAGGGTGATGAACCCTTCCATGCGCCCGCGCCGGGAGATCAGGTTGAGGTAGTTGGACGGTCCCGGTGGGCGGCCCTGGTCGTTGTAGGTGGAGATGGCGCCACACAGCACCACCCGGCCGTGCTGGTTGAGCCGACCCAGGACGGCATCGAGGATCGGTCCGCCGACGTTGTCGAAGTACACGTCCACCTTGTCGGGGCAGAGCTCGGCCAGCTCCCGGGCCAGATCCGCGGTGCGATGGTTGATGCACCCGTCGAAGCCGAGCTCGTCGACCACCCAGGCGCACTTCTCGTCGCTTCCGGCGATCCCCACCACCCGACATCCGTGCAGCTTGGCGATCTGGCCGGCGATGGACCCCGTCGCCCCGCCGGCCGCCGACACCACCACCGTCTCGCCCTCGGCGATGTGGCCGACGTCCAACAGGCCGAAGTAGGCAGCGGCCCCGGTGGCTCCGAACACGCTCATCATCGAGGCCAGATCGGTCACGTCGGTCAGCTTGGTGGTGAACAGGTCGTCGCGGATGATGGCGTAGTCCTGCCAGCCGGGCAGACCGTAGGCCACGTCGCCGATCTGGTAGGCGTCGCAGCGGGTGGCCACCACCCGGCCGATGCCGCTGCCCCGCACCACCTCACCCACCTCGACGGCGGGCAGGTACCCCTCGCCCCGGTTCAACCAGGTGCGCACGGTGGCATCCATGCCCAGGTAGACGACCCGCATGAGGGCCTCGCCCTCGGCCAGGGTGGGGAGCGGCTCGTCGACCCGGGAGAAGTCCTCCGGCTCGACCAGCCCGGACGGCCGCCGGGCCAGGCGCAGCTGGCGGTTCACATCGCTCGCCTGCTCACTCATGCTGATCCCCGGTGTTCAGAGTCTGGCCACGATCTCGGCCCACAGGTCACGGTAGGCCGCCGCCGACCGGGTGCGGGGCGCGTAGCTGGCCAGCGGGGACCGGTGCACCCCCATCCGCTCGACGTCGGTGCTGGCCGGGATCTGGGTCTCGAGGATGTCGGAGCGGTCGGCGCGGACCTTCTCGATCAGCTCGCGATGCAGGTTCTTGCGCTGGTCGACCATGGAGAAGAAGGCCAGCAGGCGCGGCCGGGCCTTGGCCGACTGGTCGGCCAGGAAGGCATCGAGCTGGGCCAGGGTGCGCATAGACAACGTGGTCGGGACGAGTGGCACCAGCAGTGCGTCGGCCGCCCGGAAGACGTTCTCGCTGACCAGGGAGATGCTGGGCGGGCAGTCGAGGAACCCGTAGTCGTACTCGCGGGCCAGCGGTCGCAGCAGCACGTCGATGCGACGAGTGGGCTTCTTGGTGCCGTCCAGGTCGAGGTCCATGTTTCGGTACGAGAAATCGGCCGGCATCAGGTCGAGGTTGTCGTAGTCGGTGCCCTTGATGGCCCGATCCAGCGCCCGCCGTCCACCGATGAGCGCCCCGGCCCCACCCTTCACCTTGGGCTTGACCCGGAAGTAGAAGCTGGCCGCGCCCTGGGGGTCGAGATCCCAGACCAACGTCCGGGCGCCGGACGCGGCCGCCAGGTAGGCCAGGTTCACCGCCGCCGCGGTCTTTCCCACGCCGCCCTTGATGTTGTACGTGGCCAGCACCTTCATCGCGCCATCACCCCCGCATCATGCCTCGCCGACCTGCGAGCGGGGCTCATCATCGAGGCGGAACAGGCGACGGAAGCGGGCCCGCACGGCGGCGTCGTCGAACCGATCGAAGCGATCGGCGAAGGCGGCACGGGCCTCGGCTTCCCGTTCGTCCAGCCGCTCCACCAGCGCGCCCATGGCGATCAGGGTGGCCGCCTGCGAGGCCCCGCGCTCGTCGATCAGGTCCGCCCCCAGGCCGGCCAGCGACGCCTTCTGCACCTCGCAGTCCTGGAACGTCCCCAACACCTCCTGCACGCCCTTGAGCTCCTTGACCCCCATGGCGATCTCGTCGGCATCGAACAGGCTGCCGAAGCACTCCAGCGCGTAGCGGAGCTTCTTGGCGTCCTTGCGCAGGTCGTGGAGGCTGCTGGGCGGAGAGTCCGACGTGATGCGACGGCCATCGCGCACCAGACGGCGATAGGCCTCCCACGTTCGCTCGGCCGCCATCTGGCGGGCCGGCTCCGAGGCCCGGGGCGCGATGGTCGGATCGGTGGCCCCCGGCGCGCTTCGGGGGCGGCCAACCAGCTCGTGACCAGCTCGACCAGCTCGTGGTACCGGTCGGACTCCAGGCCCTCGACCAGCTCGCGCTGCGCCCGCCGCTGGCGCTCGATGAGGAAGGACCGCAGCGGTACCAGGTCGGCCCGACGGGAGCGGCCCCACCGCCGTCTCGAAGTCGTCGAAGTCGAGCAGGTACACGTCCAGGTCACGGGTCGGGCGTGGTGATGTCGCCCAGCCACTTGAAGCTCGTCGCGCAGGCGTGCCAACAGGTCTGGCGGGATCACGCCGGCGGCCATGCCCAGCACCGAACGGGTGCGGCGCACCGCCACCCGGAAGTCGTGCAGGAACTCCGAGTCGGTGTCGGCCATCGTGCCCGCCTGGTTGGCCTGCATCGTGGCGAACAGGGTGGCCACCACCGCCACCACCGCATCCAGGGCAGTGGCCGCCGGGTCGAGGACGCAGCGTCAGTTTGGAGCTGTACGAGCCTGGCCGGAGCCCGAGCCGGGCCAGGGCCTGGTCGACGGGGTCGGACTCGACCGGGCGGAGCACGACCTGAGCGGCCAGCAGGCCGGTGACCTGCTCGGCCGCCTTCGGATAACCCCGGATCGGTACCACCTCGGCCACCGTGGTCAGCGGTTCGGTCGTCGGGGTCCGGTGGCCTGATCGATCAGCACGCGCGCCTGGATCTTGCCCTCGTCGTCGGTGGCGGCCAGGCCCACCTGGCGACTGTGCACCGTGACCAGGGGCAGCAGCGCCCGCATCTCGACCACCGCGGCCAACCGATCGGTGGTGGGCCCGGCCGGCAGGTGCCCGGCGAAGGTCGGGACCTGCGTCACCGGCAGCCGTCCGAGCACCTCGCCGGTGTCGATGGCGCGCCACACCAGCCAGGGCGTGTCGGCGGTCGCCGACCGCCGACCGGTGCGCGGCGGCACCACCACCTCGTGCTCGAGTCGGGTGCCGCGCCGCCACAGCCGCCAGTCGAAGGTGTCGTAGACGGTGCGCGCCACCACTCGATCCTGGTCGGGGTCGGGGGTGAGGCCGCCGCGGGCCGCCAGCCCGGCCAGCAGGTCGTCGAGGTCGCGTCCGTCATCCACCGCGAAGCGGTGCGGGCCGCTCACCGGGCCAGGCTTCGGAAGATGCAGCTCACGCGGGGTCCCTCGCGGGGGTTGCCCCCCTCAGCTCGTCGGTCGGCGGGTCGTCGGTCGCCAGCTCGGTCGTCGGGTCAGGCTAGTTCCCCCCGACCCACCCTTCTGGCGATGAAATCCGACCCGCGACGGTGTAGATCCATCACCGGAACGAGCGGTTCAGGGCTGGATGACGATGAGCCGTTCCTCGGTCATCTCCCGCGCCGCCCAGGCCGGCCCCTCGCGGGTGTTGCCCGAGTCGCGCAGGCCGCCGTAGGGCATCTGATCGGCCCGCCAGGTCGGCACCTCGTTGATCATGACCCCGCCGTACTCGAGGCGCCTGGCCGCCTCCAGGGCCTTGCCGATGTCGTGGGTGAACACCGCCGCCTGTAGGCCGTAGCGGCTGTCGTTGGCCAGTCGCAGCGCCTCGTCGAAGTCGTCGTAGACCGCCACCCCGACCACCGGACCGAAGACCTCGTTGCGGCACACCTCCATGTCCGGGGCCACCCCGGTCAGCACGGTCGGGGCCAGCACACCGCCCTCCACCTGGCCGCCGGCGGCCACCGTGGCGCCCTGGGCCACCGCGTCGTCGATCCAGGTGTGCACCCGCTCGGTCTCCCCCGGATCGATGAGGGCGCTGACATCGGTGTCCTCGTCCAGGGGATCGCCCACCTTCAGGCCCTTCACCGCGGTCACCAGCTCGTCGATGAATCCGTCGGCCACCGACGAGTGGACGTAGACGCGCTGCACCGAGATGCACGACTGGCCGGCGAAGGAGAACCCGGCCACGCTGATCTTGCGGGCGGCGCCGGCCCAGTCGCCGTCGGGCTCGATGACCACCGGCGCGTTGTTGCCCAGCTCCAGCCCGACGCGCTTGTGAGGCACCGCGGCCCGGATGCCCCACCCCACCGGCGGCGATCCGGTGAAGGTGATCATGGCCACGTCGTCATGGGTCGACGAGGTGGTTGGCCACCCGTCCGCTGCAGGTCACCACGTTGAGCCAGCCGTCGGGCAGCCCGCAGTCGTCGAGCAGCAGCGAGGCCAGCGCGCAGGGCGGTGAGCGGCGTGGCCGACGCCGGCTTGAGCACCACCGGACACCCCACGGCGATGGCCGGGGCCAGCTTGTGGGCCACCAGGTTGAGGGGGAAGTTGAAGGGTGAGATGGCGGCCACCACCCCGATGGGAACCCGCTGGACGAACCCGAGCTTGCCCACCCCGGCCGAGCTGGCGTCGAGCGGCACCATCTCACCGGCCAGGGTGCGGGCCACCGCGGCGGAGAAGCGGAACGTGTCCACCGCCCGCTCCGCCTCGACCCGCGCCGTGCGGATGGGCTTGGCCGCCTCGGTGGCGATGGACCGAGCGAACTCCTCGCGACGTTCGCTCAGCGCGGCCGCGGCCCGATCGAGGATCTCGGCTCGCTGATAGGCCGGCAACGCGCCCTCACGATGGCGAGCCAGGGCCACGGCGACCGCGTCGTCGAGGTGGGCCTCGGTGCCCACCGGCACCGTGCCCACCACCTGGCCGTCGAACGGCGAGCGCACCTCCGAGACGGCCTCGGTGGTGATCCGATCGGGTCCGATGCGCATCGGCGTCATGTCAGTCATGGTCAGCTCTCCGGACGAGGCGATGACCGCGATCGGTGGATCCCGGCCGGATCAGTCTGCCATCGCCGCGACGTCGAACACCCGGGCCGACGCTCGACCGACTCCGCTCCAGCCCGGTGATGCGGCGACGATCGCGTAGGGTGCCTCGTGCGTCGTCGCTCATCGTCCGGGCTCACCCAGGCCCTGCTGTCGGTCGACTACGCCGAGGACGTGTTGTGGCAGCCCCAGGCCGACCCGCCGGTGGTGGCCCGACACCCCCTGCCGGCCGAGGTGGACGTGGTCGTGGTGGGCGCCGGCTACTGCGGGCTGTCCGCGGCGCGGGTCCTGGCCCGCCACGGACGGTCCGTGGTGGTGGTCGATCGTGACCCGCTGGGACGCGGGGCCAGCACGCGCAACGGGGGCATGGTGATCCCCGAGCTGAAGGCCGGTCCGGCCGCGCTGGGCGCTCGCTACGGGCCGGTCGGCCCACGGATGTACGAGGAGGTGAACCAGGCCTTCGACCAGCTCGAAGCGTTGGTCGCCGACGAGGACCTCGACTGCGACTACCGCCGCAGTGGACAGCTCTACCTGGCCCACAACCAGGCCCACGTGCAGGCACTGGCGGCCATGGCCGACGAGCAGGGTGGGGAGCTGGGGGAACCGGTCCGGTTCGTGGCTGGCGCCGACCTGGCCGACGAGATCGGCTCGACCGCCTTCCGCGCCGGCGTGGTGCTGGAGCGCACGGGCGCCATCCACCCAGCGAAGTACCACGCCGCGTTGGCCCGACTGGCCCTCGACGCCGGCGCCGACCTCCACGACCGCACCGCCGCGCTGGCCGTCGAGCCGCGAGCACAGGGCGGCCACCAGGTGGTCACCGACCGGGGCGCGCTGGTGGCCGGCGACATGATCGTGGCCACCAACGCCTACGCCGATGGATTGGTGCCCTGGCTGGCTCGGAGGGTCGTCCCCATCGGCTCCTTCATCATCGCCACCGAGGTGCTGGACCCGGAGCTGGCACGATCGGTGAACCCCCGCGGACGCATGATGGTCGACACCAAGAACCTGCTCTTCTACTGGCGCCTCTCCCCGGACGGACGCGTGTTGTTCGGCGGGCGCCGATCCCTGGCCCCCAGCTCGGTCCGCGACTCCCGCGACTTCCTCTACCGCTCGATGGTCGAGATCCACCCGCAGCTGGCCGGCACCCGGGTCACCCATGCCTGGGGTGGCCAGGTGGCCATCACGTTGGATCGGATGCCCCACTTCGGCCGGGTGCCCACCGGCCCAGGCGTCGGGGCGCTCTACGCCACGGGCTGCAACGGCTCCGGCGTGGCCCTCAACAGCTGGATGGGAACCCGGGCCGCCGACGTGGCGCTCGGCGGGGCCCCGCCGGCCATGTCCGAGATCCGGTTCCCGGCCGTGCCCTTCCATCGGGCCCGACGGGGCTATCTCCCGGCCGTGGGCCAGTGGTTCGCCTGGGAGGACCGCCGCCCGTAACCGCGCCCGAACCACAAGGCCCGCCGATCCGTACTGGCAACGATGATCCCGCGTCGCCGACCCGCCAACCGACCCGGGCGGGCCGACCCCAGGGGTACCGACCGCTGGATCGTGGCTCGTCCGGTGGTCCAGTTCACCGCCATCGGACTGGCCGGTCTGGTCACGGTGGGCCTGGCCACGCTGGTGGCCAGCCAGCGCATCGGCCAGCGCGAAGCCATCACCGACGTGCGCACCACCACGCTCGTGCGAGCCCAAGGGCTGGTCGAGCCGGTGCTGACCGATGGCCTGATCCACCACACCCCGGCGTCGCTGGCACCGGTGGCCGCGGCGGTGACCCACGGGGTGCTCGACGCCAACCTGGTTCGGGTCAAGATCTGGACGGCGTCGGGAACGATCGTCTACTCGGACGAGCCACGCCTCGAGGGGTCGACCTACGCCTTGGAGGACGACGAGCTCGACGCGCTGCGCACCGGGTCGATCGCGGCTGGCGTCAGCAACCTGGACAAGCCCGAGAACCGCTACGAGCGCGGCTACCACAAGCTGCTCGAGGTCTATCTGCCCATCCGCACCCCCGGGGGGCAACGGCTGCTCTTCGAGGCCTACTACCGCTTCGACGTCGTCTCGGACTCGGCGGATCGCATCTGGCGCAGCTTCGCGCCCGTCGCCCTCGGCGCGTTGTTGGTGCTCGAGCTGCTGCAGATCCCCCTGGCCTGGTCGCTGGCCCGACGGCTGCGCCAGCGCCAGGACGAGCGCGAGGCTCTGTTGCACCGGGTACTCGAGGCATCCGACGTCGAACGTCGGCGCATCGCCGGGGACCTGCACGACGGGGTGGTCCAGGATCTGACCGGCGTGACCTACTCCTTGGCCGGCGCGGCCCGCGCCCGGGCCACGCCGGCCCCGACGGCGACGCTGCTGGCCGACGCCGCCGAGTCGGTGCGAGCCAGCGTCGTCGATCTGCGCTCGCTGATGGTCGACCTCTATCCGCCCGACATCGACGAGCGCGGGTTCGAGTCCGCCCTCGAGGACCTCTCCGGTCCCATGGCTCGGGCCGGCGTGGCCGCTACCTTCGATGTCTCGGCGCTGGCTCGCCCGCTGCCCACCCCCGTGGCCACGCTTTTCTACCGGGCGGCTCGCGAGGCGTTGCGCAACGTCCTGGCCCACGCCGGCGCCTCGGCGGTGACGGTCGCCGCTGGCGCTGATGCCCGACAGGCCTGGCTGCGAGTGGTCGACGACGGCGTCGGCTTCGATCCGGCCCAGGCCGAGGTTCGAGCCGCCGAGGGCCATCTGGGTCTGCGCACCATCGATGGGCTCGCCCGCGACCTGGGCGGCTCGCTGGCGGTGACCCGGGCGGGGACGACCGGGACGATCCTCGAGCTGGAGGTGCCGCTGCCGTGATCCGAGTGCTGCTGGTGGACGACCACGCGGTGGTGCGCCAGGGGCTGGCCCAGCTGCTGGGCACCACCGACGACATCGTGGTGGTGGCCACCGTCGCCGACGGGACCGACGCCCAGGAGGCGGCCGAGGCCGCCGACCCCGATGTCGTGTTGATGGACCTGTCGATGCCGGGCCTGGACGGGGTGGAGGCCACCCGGCGGCTGGTGGCCGCTGCCCCCGATCGGCGCGTGGTGGTGCTCACCTCGTTCGCCGAGCAACCTCGGATGCTGGCCGCCCTCGACGCGGGCGCATCGGGCTACCTGCTCAAGGACGCCAGCCCCGACGAGATCATCGCGGCCGTGCGAGCCGCCGCCTCGGGCGGGGCCCCGCTCGATCCCCGGGCCGCCAGGGCCCTGCTCGATCGTCAGCGTGGCCCGGTGACCACGGTCGGCACCCCGAAGCTGAGCGAGCGCGAACGCGAGGTGCTCGACCTGGTGGCCGTGGGGCTGGCCAACAAGCTGATCGCCCGCCGACTGGGCATCAGCGAGCGCACGGTCAAGGCCCACCTGACCCGGGTGTTCCAACAGATCGGGGTGACCGATCGCACCCAGGCCGCGCTGTGGGCCCGCGAGCACCCTGCGCCGACCTCTTGACGAGATGGGCCCGACGCGCTCGGGCCCGAACCAATGGTCGGGCCCGAGGGTGGCTGGCAGGGGAGGGCGAGTCCACGCCGGCCAGGGGGTGACCGCCTCGCCTTCAGCCGTCGCTGCCCGACCGGCTCGAATTGGTGCCATCGTCTGAACCCGAGGTGGCCGAGCGACCCGAGTCGCCGCCGTGGTCATCGCCGACATCGTGGCCCGGACCGTCGGCGCCGCGATCGTCGATGGTGGTCGACGTGGTGGTGGTCGGATCCACCCCGTGATCATCGCCGACATCGTGGCCCGGACCGTCCGGGCCGTGATCGCCGACCGTGGTGGACGTGGTCGGATCCACCCCGTGATCATCGCCGACATCGTGGCCCGGACCGTCGGCGCCGTGATCGTCGACCGTGGTCGGCGAGGTCGGATCCACCCCGTGATCATCGGTGGTCGAGGTAGAGGAGCTGTGGCCACTGTGGCCCCGGGCCGCCGACACGGGGGCGATGACCACCTGGGGTGACGGACGGTCGCTGACCGAATGGGCCGCGGCATACGCCGCGCCGCCCAAGAGCGGGACCGAGACGGCGGCCACGGCGACGGCGAGGATCTGCTTGCGCATGAGGGTTCTCCTGAACAGGGGGTCGGAGGGGATGCCCTCATGGTCCGCCCCGGTCGGTCGCAGCCGCCAGTGGACGATGGTGCTACGACCGGCGCCGCCGGACCGGCCGCGGCCGGCTAGAGGTCGACGGCGCAGGCCTGGTCGACCCCGAGCACCTCGAGGGTGCGCCCCAGCCCCAGGAAGACGGCCAGGCAGAGCGTGAGGTCGAGGATCTCGTCGTCGCCGAACTGGGCACGCAGCCGGGAGAAGAAGGCGTCGTCGATGGCGCGGTGGTCGGCCGCGAACTGCTCGGCGTACTCGATGGCCAGGCGTTGACGTTCGGTGTAGCCCGGCCAGGTCCGGTACTCGTGCAGGTGCTCGTAGAGATCCTCGGACACGCCGTCGGCGAGCACCGAGGAGGCCCGGAAGGTGGCGCAGGCCGAGCAGTCGTTGAGCTGAGCGATGCGCATGCGGGCCACCTCGCGCTCCGCCGCCGGCAGCGCGCTGCGCTGGTAGGCGGTGGTGATCATGCGCTCGACCATCCCCGCCATCTCGGGCCGCAGTGTCCAGATCATGGCGGCCTCGCCGCCAGGGCCGTCGGGCACGTCGATCCTGGCCATCCCCGCCAGCCTAGGCATCCACCGGGGCGAGAGGCGGGCTCGGGCGCCTAAGGTCGGCCGCCATGCTCACCGGGTTGGCCCACACCGCGTTGTGCGTGCCGGACGTCGAGGCTGCGGCCGCGTGGTACACCGACGTCCTCGGCTTCACCCTGATCTCGCCGCCCTACCTGATGGAGGGCCCGGCCATCGAGGCGGACATGGGCGAGCTCATTCCCTCGCCCTCGGCTCGAGGCGGCCATCGTCGGCCTGCCGGGCGACGGTGACCGGGTGATCGAGCTCATCGAGTACCCCGGCTCGCCCGGTCGACCCCGAGCCGACGACGACTCGCTGGTCGATCACGGCTTCACCCACGTCGGGGTGGTGTGCGACGACATCGAATCCACGCGGACCGAGCTGGAACGCAGAGGGGCGCGCTTCTTGACCTCGGGGATCGCCACCGTGGCCGGTCTGCGCACCACCTGGTTGGCCGACCCGTGGGGAAACGTGCTGATCCTGCTCGAGAAGAGCGAGCCCTCCAAGCCCTACTTCGCCCAGTACTGAGGCCGACCGATGCTCAGCCAGTGGCACACCTTCTTCGCCACCCAGGCCACGGTTGCGGCCACGCTGACCGGTCTGCTGTTCGTGGCCCTGTCCATCAACCTCAAGCACATCCTCAGTTTCGAGGGGCTGGCCAACCGAGCCGCGGAGGCGCTGTTGCTCCTGCTCCTGCCCGTGCTGATCGGCCTGGCCGGCACGCTGCCCCAGACCAGCTTGCGCGCCTTGGGGATCGAGGTGCTGGTGCTCTCGGTGGGGGCATGGCTGGTGGTGACCCGCCTGGTGCTGCTCGGCCGGACGCCGGCACGGGATCGGCCTCACCGCGAGTATCTGATCCGGGCCTCGTTGGCGGAGGCAGCGCTGGTGCCCATGGCGGTGGCCGGGGTGCTTCTGGTCGCAGATCACCCCAGCGGACTGTGGTGGCAGGCGGCCGGCGTGGGCCTGTGCCTGCTGGCCGGCGTGGTGGACGCCTGGGTGCTGCTGGTCGAGATCCTGCGTTAGCCGCCGCCTCGTGGCCGCCCGCCACGTGGACCCAGCCGCTGGCGCTAGATGTATTGACCCGGTAGGTCGTTGACGCGGGCGGCGGGTGGACTGCCGATGGCGGTGTGGTAGCGGTGATGGTTGTAGAGGTGGAGTCAGTCGTCCAGTGCGGCCGCGCGTTCTTCGTCGCTGAGGTAGACGCGGACGTAGGCCCATTCCTCGAGAAGCGTCCGGTTGAAGCGTTCGACTTTGCCGTTGGTGCGAGGCGTGTAGGGGCGGATCCGCTTGTGGTCGATGCCGTCGAGGGAGGCGGTGAAGTCGATCCCGAGGTAGTTCCTGGCGTTGTCGGTCAACACCGCGTCGATGGTGTCGATGCCGTGGCTGGCGAAGAATGCCTGAGCACGTTTGAAGAACCCGGCACAGGTCGGGCCCTTCTCGTCGTCGAGGATCTGGGAGAACGCGAGCCGGCTGTAGGCGTCGATGGCCGAGTGCACGTAGCTCATGCCTCGGGCCGTCTTGTGTTGGGTCGGGCCGCTGGCGGCGCGGCCATGGGCTCGCCAGCCGCCACCGTCGGGGATGCGGCCAAGCTTCTTCACGTCGATGTGAACCAACTCACCAGGGTGGTCGGTGTGGATCCGCCGGATCACCCGACCGGTCGGCCGATCCATCCATGCGATCCGATTCATGCCGAGGCGACACAGCACCCGATGCACGGTCGAAGCTGGCACACCGAGCTGACCGCCGATACGAGCTGGACCGCGTTTGAGGGTGGTGCGCAGCTCAACGATCTGGGCCTCGATCATCGGAGAGGTCTGATGCGGACAGGACCGGGGCCGGCTCGACCGGTCCACCAGCCCAGCTTCGCCTTCGTCTCGCCAGCGATGCCACCACTTGTACGCGGTCGGGCGAGAGATCCCCATCTCCGCGGCAACATGAGCAACTGGACGACCCGATTCGATCCGCATCACCAACGTGAGACGACCAACCGGCGTGAGCCGAGCGTTACCGTGCACCTTCGAGCCTCCTGGTTCGAGCGTGGGACCTAGACAGCTCCACACTCGCCCAGGGGGCTCAACTCATGCCGGACCCGCGTCAACAAGGTCCGTGGTCAATACAGCTAGAGCGGGGGTGAGGCCAGCTTGAACAAGGTGGCCACCCGGCCGACGGCGTCACGCTCGGTGTCGCTGACGCCCTTGGAGGCCTTGGCCACGGCCACCGCGATCTCCAGGAACCACTCGGCCACGCCCGACCCCTCGTCCTGGGGCAGCTTGGCCAGGGCCGCGGCGGCCGGGGCCAGGTCGGCCAGGCACGCATCCACGATGGCGGCGATGGACTGGCCCTTGTGGTGCTCGGCGTCGTGGCGGGACTCCTTGGACTGGGCGTCGGGCATGATCTCGACGATCAGGCCGTTGGCCGCCCCCCGGTCCCCCGGGTTGGTGATGACCTTGGCGCTGGCCGCCGACTCCTTCACCATCGAGATGGGGCCGTGTTGGCCGGCCGCGAACAGCGCGGCGGTGATCAGCAGAGGCGCCTCGGTGACGGCCTTCCACTCGGCATCGGTGAAATCGGACTTGGTGGACATGCGGAATCTCCTGTCGGTCGCCCGGCACGCTACCGGTCCTCATCGCCGTCCGGGTCCGGACGGTTGCGCCGCCCCGACCGTTGCGTCTGCGGCTGATCTGTGTAAAGCTGATGGACATAGTCATCTATTGCAGGACGCGGATATGACCGTGATCTCCGTCGATCGCCCGATCGACCTCCCGTCCCCGCCCATCGAGACGCCGGGTGGCGCGCCCCCAGGCGTCGAGCGCTTGCTCACCGATGCCCGCCGGGGTTGGCGACAGCTCCCCGCCCACCTGGCCGCACTGGCCGTGGTCGGTGGCGGCCTCCTGGTGGACATCCGACCCGAGGCCCAACGATGCCTGGAGGGAGAGCCCCTGGGCGCCCTGGTCATCGAGCGCAACGTGCTCGAGTGGCGGCTCGATCCGACCAGCCCCGACCGGCTGTCGATGGTCACCGACCACGACCAGGTCATCGTGCTCCTGTGCTCGGAGGGGTACGCGTCGAGCCTGGCGGTGGCGTCGCTGCACCGCCTGGGGCTCCACCGAGCCACCGACGTGGCCGGCGGGTTCCAGGCGTGGCGCCAAGCCGGGCTACCCCACCGCCCGGGCCAGTCCGGATGACCACCATGGTCAACCCGACCCCCTTCGACGCGCCCACCGAGGTCGCGGGCAGGCTGCTCGCGGCCGAGTCTGCCGGTCGCTCCGACGGCCGACTCAGCCCGGACCAGCTGACCGACATCGTGGCCGATCTGGCCTGCGCCCCGGCCACCTGGCAGTCCTACGCCGTGCACCATCCCGACCGGCGCGGCCAGGTGCAGCTGCTGGCCACCCGCCAGTTCGAGGTCTGGCTGCTGGGCTGGTGGCCCGGCCAGAGGGTCGACCTGCACGACCACGGCGACTCCGACGCCGCCTTTCGGGTGGTGCTCGGCGAGTTGGTGGACGTGCGCCTGGTCGGCGACGAGCTGATCCACCACCCCCTGACGATGGGCCACACCCGCCGCGCCCCCCGGGGCACGGTGCACGACGTGGTCAACACCAGCGTGGGCGTGGCCACCAGCATCCACGCCTACTCGCCGCCGCTCACGGCCATGAACTTCTACACCGCGCCGTCCCGCGCCCAGACTCGCTGAGCCGATGGTCAGGTCTGGGTGAGCGGGCCGTACTGGTCGGGTCGACGGGTGTCGAGGAAGGGGAACAGCTCCAGCCAGTCACGGCGGGCGTCGAGGTCGAGGTCGGCCACCAGCACCGCCGGGCGGTCTCGGGGGGCCTGCACCAGGATCCGCCCGTAGGGATCGCTGATGAACGAGGACCCGTAGAACGTGATCGGCCGGGGGCGCCGGTCGCCCCGGTCACGGGGGTGCCGTCGACCAGCACGAGCTTCTCGGTGCCGATCCGGTTCACGGCCAGCATGAAGGTGCCGTTGGCGATGCCCTGACCCACGATCACCTGCTGCCACAGCGGCTGGGTGTCGAACTCGGGATGGTCGGGCTCCGAGCCGATGGCGGTCGGGTAGACCAGGATCTCGGCCCCGGCCAGCGAGTAGGCCCGGCTCAGCTCGGGGAACCACTGGTCCCAGCAGGTGGGGAAGCCGAAGGTGGCCTCGCCGATGGGCACCGCAGGGAAGCCGCCGTCGCCACCCAGGAAGTAGCGATCCTCGTAGTACCCGGCCGTGACCGGGATGTGCACCTTGCGGGTGCGGGCCACCAGCCCGCCGTCGGGTCCGACCACGATGGCGGTGTTGTAGCCCCGGCCATCGGCCGGCGGCCCACCGTCGGCGGCCGGCACCTCCTCGTAGAGCGAGGCGTGGACGTAGATCTGGTGACGAGTGGCCAGCTCGCCGGCCAGCGCCCGGGTGGCGCCGCCATCCAAGGGCTCGGGCTGGGCCCAGCCCGGACCGGGCCCGCGATCCGACACCGCGAAGTACGGGCTGAGGGTCAGCTCCTGCAGCGCCACCAGGCGTGCGCCCTCGGCGGCCGCCCGGTCGACCCCGGCGGCCAGGTTGGCCCGGTGCTCGGCCGCGTCGGACGACCACGCCAGCTGCACCGCGCCCACCCGCAGCGGCGCGCGCTGCTGCAGGTCGCGTCCGCGCCGGCGAGTCCGGCACCGCCGGTGGGGGCCACCACCTCGAACTCGACCGTCACCTCACCTCAGCCTTCGGAAATTGGGCATCTTTGCGGCCGGAATCCGGCCGCAAAGATGCCCAATTTCCTGAGCGGGGTCAACGGGCGAGGGTCTGGCAGAACTCGGTGAACACGTCGACGTAGCGGTCGACGTCGGCATCGGTGTGCTGGACCGACAGGGTCCACTGCTCCTCGTCGCCCGGAGTCATGAACACCCCCCGGTTGATGGCCCACGGGAAGGCCGCCCCGAACAGCTCGGGCTTGGTGGCCAGGAAGTCGCGGTAGTTGTGCGAGCGCTCCTTGCGGAACGACACGCACCCCTTGGCCCCGAGATCCACGGTGTGGGCGGGGATGGCGTTGGCGTCGATGGCGGCCTGGCACCCGGCGGCCAACCGCGCCCCCAGCTCAGCCAGCTGCACGTAGGCGTCGGGCGTCAGCACCTCGGTCAGGCAGGCCAGTCCGGCCGCGGCCACCAAGGGGTTGCCGTTGAACGTGCCCATCTGGGCCGCGCCGTTGCCGATGACGTCCATGATGGCGGCGTCGCCGCCGAAGGCCCCGCCCGGCGTGCCGCCGAACATGGCCTTGGCGAAGCAGGCCAGGTGGGGCCGCACCCCGTAGCGCTGGCCGGCACCCCCCTCGGCCACGGTGGCGCCCGACTTCACCTCGTCGAAGATCAGCACCGCGCCGTGGCGCTCGCACAGGTCCTTGAGGGCCTGGAGGTACCCGGGTCGGGCTCGACGATGCCGATGTTCATCATCACCGGCTCGAGGATGAGGCAGGCCACTCTCGTCGCCGCGATCGGCCAGCAGCGCCTCGAAGGCGGCGGCGTCGTTGAACGGCACCACCGCGCGTGTGCTTGGCCACGTCGGCCGGGATGCCCCGGCGACATGGGCGTGGTCGACGGCAGGTCGCGCCCGCCGATCGACGTCGGCGTTGGGCAGCACCGAGAACATCACCGTGTCGTGGTGCCCGTGGTACGAGCCCTCGATCTTGACCACCAGCTCGCGTCCGGTGGCGGCCCGAGCGATGCGGATGGCGTCCATGGTGGCTTCGGTGCCCGAGTTGGCGAATCGCACCTGGTCGAGCTCGAAGCGCCGGCACAGCTCCTCGGCCACCGCCACGGTGACCGGGGTCGGCGTGGCGAAGTGGGTGCCGGTGTTGGCCGCCCGGGTGATGGCCTCGACGATCCTGGGGTGGGCGTGGCCGCAGACGCCGACGCCGAACCCGCCGTGGAAGTCGATGTACTGGTTGGCGTCGACGTCCCACACCTGCGAGCCCTGACCGCGCTCGATGTAGATTGGATAGGGATCGCCGGCCTGGAACGACGAGGGCACGCCCAGCGGCATCGAACGGAGCGCTCGCTCGTAGAGGCGCCTTGCTGGCCGTGGTGCGCGACGCCAGCGTGGCGCCCTCGGCATCGGCCAGCTCGGCCGCCCGGGCGCTCAGGCGATCGGCGTGGTCGACGTCGCTCGGCGGTTCGGTGAGCAGGCCGGTGGTGGGATCGAGGTCGGGCATCAGAACTTGACCATGACGTGTTTGAGTTCGGTGTAGGCCTCGACGGCTGCCACCGACATGTCCTTTCCGTAGCCGCTCTGCTTGAACCCGCCGTGGGGCATCTCCGACACGATCGGGATGTGGTCGTTGACCCAGACGCAACCGAACTGGAGCCGGCGCGACATGCGCATGGCCCGGCCGACGTCCGACGTCCACACGCTGGCCGACAGCCCGTAGTCGACGCCGTTGGCCCAGGCCAGGGCCTGGTCCTCGTCGCTGAAGCGCTGCACGCTCACCACCGGGCCGAACACCTCGCGCTGGACGATCTCGCTGTCCTGGGCGGGACCGGCCACCACGGTGGGCTGGTAGAAGAAGCCGGACCGGTCGAGCTTCGAGCCCCCGGCCACCACCTCGGCTCCGGCCTCCACGGCACGCGACACCATGCCGGCCACCCGCTCCTGCTGGTCGGCCGAGATCACGGGACCCACGGCCGTCTCGGCGTCGGTCGGGTCACCCACCTTGATGCCGGCCACGGCGTCGCCCAGGTCGCTGACCAGCGCGTCGTACACCGACGGTCCGGCGATGACCCGACAGGGCGCGGTGCAGTCCTGGCCCGAGTTGTAATAGGCCATGTCGGCCAGGGTGGAGACCACCAGGTCGACATCGGCGTCGTCGAACACCACCACCGGAGCCTTGCCCCCCAGCTCGAGGTGGACGCGCTTGAGCGTGTCGGCCGCGTTGCGGGCGATGAGCTTGCCGGTGGCCACGTCGCCGGTGATCGACACGATGGCCACATCCGGATGGCGGACCAGCGCGTCACCCAGGGTCTCGCCCTGGCCGGTGACCACGTTGAACACGCCTGGGGGGAAGATGTCGGCGGCCAGCTCGGCCACGCGCAGCGCGGTGAGCGGCGTCAGCTCGGACGGCTTGAGGATGAAGGTGTTGCCGGCGGCCAGGGCCGGGCCCATCTTCCACACCGCCATGTTGAGGGGGTAGTTCCAGGGGGCGATGCCCACGGCCACGCCCAGGGGGTCGCGACGCAGCATGGAGGTGTGATCCTCCAGGTACTCACCCGCCACCTGGGCCTGCAGGGTGCGGGCCGCGCCGGCGAAGAAGCGCAGGTTGTCCACCAGCAGGTCGAACTCGAACTCGATGATCGACACCGGCTTGCCCACGTTGGCCATCTCGAGCGCCTTGAGCTCGTCGAGGTCGCCCTCCACCGCCGCGGCCAGCGCCAACAGCTTCTCGGAGCGCTCGCGAGGCGTGGTCAGTCCCCAGGTCTGGAAGGCGCCGAGCGCCGCAGCCACCACCGCGTCGGCGTCGGCCGCGCCTCCCGAGGCCACCTCGGCCAGCACCTCGCCGGTGGCCGGGTTGAGCACCTCGTCGGTGGCGCCGTCGACGGCGGCCACCCACGCTCCGCCGATGAAGTTCTCCTGCGCCACGTCAGCTCCCCTCGCTCGGACGGTCGGGACCATCCCCGACGTCATGGCACCTTCTGGCAATGTCGCGTGACTCAGCCATCAACGCAAGCGATTCCATCGTCGGTAGGCCTTCGCACGACGGATTTCATCGCTCGACGCCCGAGCAACCCGCTTCCGCGGAATCCATCTTGGCACGCGCGCCATTCCGAGGCCGGGGGAGGGGACGACAAGTATGCTGACCCGGTGGCCAGCGACCTCGAGCTCGCCAGCAGTCGAGTCGACGAGCTCCGCCAGGCGGGGCGCCTCCGAGACGCCATCGACGTGCTGACCCAAACGAACGCCCGTGAGCGAGATCTGGGCCACGAGCAACTACTGATCTCGCTGCGCCATGAGCTGGGTCTGGCCACCTGTGCCGATCCGCCGCCGGCCCGCGAGGCGCCCGAGCGTGGCGCCCCGGTGGAGTTGACCGGGTTCCCGCCCGAGGTGGACGCCGCCGATCTTGCCCGCGTCGATCTCCGGGCCGCCTTGCGCGACCAGGACTGCGTGCTGGTCCGTGGTCTCGTCGACGCGGACCACGTGGCGCGCCTGCGACACGACATCGACCGCGCCTTCGATTCCTACGTCGAGCCCTTCAGCCCCCTGCCCGATGACGGAGACGGCTACTTCTCGCCCTACAACACGGCGTCGGACCTGCCCATGATCCGGGACTGGCTGTTCAAGACCGGCGCCATGATGGCCACGGACTCCCCGCCGAGCTTCTTCGATCTGATGGAGGTGCTCGAGACCGCAGGCGTCATCGAGCTGATGACGGCCTACTTCGGGCAGCGCCCGGTGATCTCCAGCGACAAGACGACGCTGCGGCGGGTGATGGCCGGCGCGGGCATCGAGTGGCACCAGGACTCGGCCTTCATGGGGCCCGAGTACCCGGCCGCGAACCTGTGGATCTCCCTGGCCGACACCACCGATTCCCCCGGCCTGGAGCTCGTCCAGGGCCCCCTCGGGCGGGTGGTGGAGACCGGGACGAAGGACGCCAGCTACCCGCTGTCGGTGGGCGCGGAGGTCGTCGAGGCGATGCACGACACCGCCCCGGTGGTCAGCCCCTGGTTCGGCGCCGGCGACGCCCTGATCTTCGGCGGGCTCCTGCTGCACCGGACCTCGCCCGACCCGAGTCCGACCCAGCCGCGCTATGCCACCGAAACGTGGTTCTTCGCGCCCGACTCCTTCCCCGACCAGCAGCAGGTCCCTCTCGCCCTCTGACCAGCCGGGCCAGGGCCGGGGCGCCACGAGGCGTGGGCGCCGCCGCCGGACGCGGGCCGCGGCCCACAATGGGGGGCATGGCCGGCACCCCGACGACGAGGCGCGAGTTCCTGCGCCGCACGGCGCTGGCCGCGGGCGGGGTGGCCGCCGGTGCCTCGGGGTTGGCGGCCTGCGCCGGCAAGACCGCGCCGAACCAGGCCGGGCCGACCATCCCGGTGGCCACCACGCGACCACCGGCTCCACCGGACCACGCCTCCCATGCCCAGACCCATCCGGACGCACTGAACGAGGCCATCGACACCCCCGAAGCCCCCAGCGGACTGCTGCGCATCGCCAACCGCCCCGGCTCGATCGGTCCCGACACGGTGCGCGACTACCAGCTCGCCACCGGCGTCACCGTCGACTACTACGAGGACATCACCGACGATCCGACCTGGCTGGCATCGGTGGCGCCTACGTTGGCCCGGCGCGACGACATGGGCACCGACCTCGACATCCTGGGCGATGCCGCGGTGGACCAGCTGATCGGCGCCGGTCGGCTCTCGCGCCTGGACGACACCAACATCCCCAACCGGGTGCACCTGCGCCGAGAACTGGCCGCCCCCGGGTACGACCCGCACCGGCGCCGCAGCTTGCCCTGGACCGCGGGCATGGCCGGCCTGGCCTACAACCCGGGGCTGACCGGACGGCCCATCACGGTGGTCGGCGACCTGTTCGATCCGGCCTTCAAGGGTCGGGTGACCATGCTGGCCGATCTGCGCGACGGCCTGGGCATGGTCATGATGGGTCAGGGCAACTCGCCGGCCCATGCCAGCCAGGCCACCGTCACCCAGGCCGTCGACCTGGTAGGTCAAGCCCGACTGTCGGGCCAGGTGGCCCGGTTCACCGGCAACGCCGACTTCGCCGATCTGGTGTCGGGTCAAATGGCGCTGGCCCAGGTCCGATCCGGAGACGTGGCCGGCCTCCAGGCCGCCAACCCCGCGCTGGCGTTCGTCGTTCCCGCGGCCGGGTCGACCCTGTTCGCCCGCGACATGGTGATCCCGGACACCAGCCACAACCAGGTGGCCGCCGAGTCCTGGATGAACTGGATCTACGACCGGGCCAACTACGCCCGACTCATCGGATCCGTGAAGGCCACCGTGGTGCTCGGCGACATGACCGCGGCCCTGGCGCAGGTGAGCCCCGCGTTGGCCGCCGACCCCCTGGTGAACCCCCCGGCCACAACCTGGGCACGCCTGGCCGTGTGGGCCGGGCTCGACGCCCGGACCGAGCAGCGCTATGCCGCCATCTATCGCCAGGTGACCGGCTGAGCCCCGAACAACTGATTCCTGCTCAAATCGACCGTAATACGAAGGAATCGCTTGCGATGGGCGATCGAGGTGGGAGACTCGGTCGAGCAACACGCATCAACGGCACGGCGTGGCGAGGAGACGCATCGATGACGCCAGAGCAAGACCTGGGCCAGCTGGCCCAAGCTCATCTGTGGGGGCACTTCACCCCGCTGAACAACCCTCCGGGTCACGAGCCACCCATCATCGAGCGCGGCGACGGCTGCTACGTGTGGGACCAGCACGGCAAGCGCTACCTCGACGGTCTGGCCGGGCTGTTCGTCGTCCAGGCCGGCCACGGCCGCATCGAGCTGGCCGAGGCGGCGGCCAAGCAGGCAGCCGAGCTGGCCTACTTCCCCATCTGGACCTTCGCCCACCCCACCGCCATCGAGCTGGCCGCCCGCCTGGCCGAGCTGGCTCCGGGCGACCTCAACCGGGTGTTCTTCACCACCGGAGGCTCCGAGGCGGTCGAGGCGTCGTGGAAGCTGGCCCGCCAGTACTTCAAGGCCATCGGACAGCCCGGCCGCTACAAGGCCATCGCCCGCAACATCGCCTATCACGGCGCCGGGATGGGCGCCTTGTCGGTGACGGGTGTGCCCAGCCTGCGGGCACCCTTCGAACCGCTGGTCCCCGGCGGTCATCACGTGGCCACCACCAATCGCTACCGCTGCGACCTGTGTGCCCATGCCGACGCCTGCACGCTGAGCTGCGCCGACGACATCGAGCGCACCATCCTGCAGGAAGGCCCCGAATCGGTGGCCTGCGTGTTCCTGGAGCCGGTGCAGAACGCCGGCGGCTGCCTCACCCCCACCCCGGGCTACTTCGAGCGGGTGCGCGAGATCTGCGACCGCTACGGCGTGCTGCTTCGTCTCCGACGAGACGATCTGCGCCTTCGGCCGCCTGGGCACCATGTTCGGCGCCGAACGGGTCGGCGCCCAGCCCGACATGCTCATCATGGCCAAGGGCCTCACCTCGGGGTACTCGCCGCTCGGCGGCGTGCTGGTGAGCGACCGCATCGCCGAACCGTTCCTCGAGCCGGGGGCCACCTTCCTGCACGGCATCACCTTCGCCGGCCACCCGGTGAGCTGCGCGGTGGCGCTGGCCAACCTCGACCTGTTCGAACGCGACGACCTCCTCGGCAACGTGATGGCCAACGAGGACACCTTCCGCCAGAGCCTCGAGGAGTCGGCCGACCTGCCCTGGGTGGGCGACATCCGAGGCATGGGCTACTTCTACGGAATCGAGCTGGTGAAGGACCAGAAGACCAAGGAGACCTTCTCCGGTCCCGAGGGCGACCGATTGCTGCGCGACCTGTTGTCCCCCCGACTGTTCGAGCTCGGGCTGCACTGCCGGGCCGACGACCGGGGTGACCCGGTGCTGCAGCTGTCGCCGCCACTGATCGCGGGACCGGAGGAGATCGAGTTCATGGTTCGGGTGATCCGCCAGGCCTTGATCGAGTCGATGGAGGCGCTGTGACCGCGACCACCACCGTCGAGGGATCCGAATCGGGTGGCCTGGTCATCGGTGTGCCGCGGGAGATCAAGGCCGACGAGCACCGGGTGGCCATCACGCCCGACGGGGTCCGAGAGGTCGGCCAGTACGGCGTGTCGGTGCTGATCGAGGCCGGGCGCCGGGGCCGACTCCAGCTTCCCCGACGACGACTACCGCCGGGCCGGCGCCGAGATCGTGGCCGATCCCGCCGAGGTGTGGCAGCGCGCCGGGCTGATCTGCAAGGTCAAGGAACCCCAGCCCAGCGAGTTCGACTACTTCCGACCCGACCTGACCATCTTCACCTACCTGCACCTGGCCGCCTACCCGGGCGTGGCCGACGCCCTGCTGGCCACGGGCACCACCGGCATCGCCTACGAGACCGTGACCGACCGCCGACGGCGCGCTGCCCCTGCTGGCCCCCATGAGCGAGGTGGCCGGTCGGATGTCCATCCAGATCGGCGCCCACTACCTCGAGCGCCACAACGGTGGCCGTGGGCGTGCTGCTGGGCGGCGCCCCCGGCGTGCGCCCGGCCCGCGTGGTGGTGCTGGGCGCCGGCAACGTCGGGCTGGAACGCGGCCTGGATGGCGGCCGGCCTGGAAGCCGAGATCGACCTGCTCGACCGCAACGTCGACCGGCTGCGCTTCATCGACCAGATCCAGATGGGACGCATCACCACGCTGACCTCCAACCGGGGTCAGGTGGAGCGGGTGGTGGCCGAGGCCGACCTGGTGATCGGCGCGGTGCTGGTGGCCGGTGGGCGGGCTCCGGTGGTCGTCACCGAGGACATGGTGGCCAGCATGAAGCCCGGGGCGGTGGTGGTCGACATCGCCATCGACCAGGGCGGTTGCATCGAGACCAGCCACGAGACCAGCCACGCCGACCCGGTCTTCGAGGATCACGGCGTCGTGCACTACGCGGTCGGCAACATGCCGGGCGCCGTGCCCTTCACCTCCACCTACGCGCTCACCAACGTGACCCTGCCCTACCTGGCTGAGCTGGCTCGCCTGGGGGTGGCCGAGGCGGCGCGGCGCGACCCGGTGCTGGCGCTCGGGTTCAACACGGTGGCCGGACACGTCACCAACCCGGCGGTGGCTGAGGCCCTGGGACGTCCGTACGTCGGCTTGGACGAGGCCCACGCCCGGTAGCGGGCCGAGTCGAGACGACGGAGGTGGGCGCCCCCGTGATGGCGCGCATGTGGTCCACAATGTTGTCCGCTCACCCGGGTGTCGGTCAGGAGGCAAGGCGATTCGATGAGCACGCCAGAACGTGGGGCCAGCGCCATCACCCTGGATGAGATCGACAAAGCCATCATCCGCGAGCTCCAGGTGGACGGGCGCATGCCCTACGCCAAGCTCGGCCCGGCGGTGGGACTGTCCCAGGCCGCGGTGCGCCAGCGCGTCCAGCGCCTGATCGAGAGCTCGGTCATGCAGGTGGTGGCGGTGACCGATCCCCTGCGGGTGGGGTTCAGCCTCCAGGCCATGATCGGTCTGCGGGCCGAGGGCGACCTGCGGGCCATCGCCGAGAAGCTCAGTGCCGTGCCCGAGGTGGCCTACGTGGTCATCACCTCCGGCGGGTTCGACCTGCTGGCCGAGGTTGTGTGCGAGGGCACCGAGGAGCTGTTCTCGCTGCTCAACGACGTGATCCGGGCCCTGCCCGGCGTGACCGCGGCCGACGCCTTCACCTACCTGCACCTCCAGAAGCAGACCTACAGCTGGGGTGCCCGCTGACCGCTCGACCTCGCCGGGCCCGCGCCCTCGCTGGCGCGTTGCCAACCGGCACGGTGGCGC
Source organism: uncultured Microthrixaceae bacterium (assembly GCA_963740985.1). Classification (GTDB taxonomy): domain Bacteria; phylum Actinomycetota; class Acidimicrobiia; order Acidimicrobiales; family Acidimicrobilacustridaceae; genus UBA4742. The sequence continues at coordinate 2,655,675 of CAVUGJ010000002.1, read as the reverse complement.
TGATCTTCGTCCTGCTCGCCGGCTGCTCGTCGTCGGGTGGCAAGGCCGCCAGCACCACCACCACCGTCCGGCGAGCTCCGACCGACCCAGTCGCCACCGTGGCCGCCTTCTGCGATGCGTCGCGCCGACTCACCGCCCTCGGACAGGTCACCGGCGGCGCCCAGATCTCGAACGTGGCCGCCAACATCGTCGAGCTGCGGGCCATCGCCCGGGAACTGGCCGCCCACGCCCCTCCGAGCATCGCCGGACCGACGGCGCGCTATGCGGTGGTGATCGCGGCCGTGGCCGACACCCTGGCCCAGCGGTCGCCCACCACGGCACCGGCCCACCAGCTCACGCCGACCGACACCGCCGCGCTCTCTCGATACCGCTCCGCCCACTGCCCGAAGTCCTGAGCGCGACCGGCGGCGCGGCCCCCCCTACAGCCCTGCGGTGGTAGACAGTGACCCGCCAACCCGCCAACCCGCCAACCCGCCGACCCGCCGACCAGCCCATGAGGGATGCCATGCGAAAGCTCATCGTGATCGCGACGATGTGTTGCCTGGTGGCAGCTACGGCCGCCTGCTCGTCATCGTCCAAGCCGTCTGCCGCCTCGACGACGACAGGAGGGCCGTCGACCACCGTCGACGCGGCCACGTTGGCGAAGGTGTGCCCCGCGTACAAGACCTTCGCATCGACCGTCAAGAACGTGGGATCGTCGCCTGCCGACTTCAAGGTCGCGGCGACCAATCTGAAGGCTGAGGCCGCCGACATCACCGTCTCGCCCCCCGCGGGTCTGGCCACCTCGGCCCAGGCGCTCGCCGCCCAGATGAACACGGCGGCCACCACGCTGGCCACCGCGACCAAGCGTGCTGACGCGGTCCATGCGATCGCCCTGCTCATCTTCAGCGGCTCGAGCAGCTCGAAGGCCTACGCGAGCTGGTGGCAGACGGCCTGCCAGAAGTGAGTCTGCGCTCACCGGGAGCCAGAGGCTCGGGTCGTCGCGCCGGTTGACGGTTCGCATCGATCCTGAACCTGTGCACCTTCCATGACGGTTCCACGACTCTTGCTCGGTGTCGTCCTCATGGCGGTGGCGTTGGGACCGATCGGTGCCGGTGCCGTGGCGGTGCGCGCCCGGACGCTGGGCTGGGTCGGCGTGCCGGCCCGGATCGTCGAGGTGGTGGTCGGATGCTCCACCGTGGTGGTGGTCTCCGAGCTGATCGGCGTGGTCGGCCTCTATCACGTCGCCCCGATGGTCGCCGGGCTGGCCATCGCGGGCCTGGCTGAGCTCTGGTGGGGTCGCCAGCGCTCCCCGGCGGACACCCGCAACGCCGACTCGGACCGGTCACCCCTGCAGAGCCCTGAGGTCGCGGACACGGGCCCGGGCGAGCCGCTGCCGGCCACCCAGATGGGTCGATGGGGCGCCGTGCTCACCATCGTCGCCCTCGGTGTGCTGCTGGCCGACTGGGCACCGTGGATCGTCGACGCCTACCACCAGGGCATGCAGAGCATCGACACGATCTGGTACCACCTGCCCATGGCCGCCCGGTGGGTGCAAACCGGCTCGGTGGCGCACATCCAGTACTTCGACAACGACGCCATCACCGCCTTCTATCCGGGCAACTCGGAGTTGTTCCACGGCCTGGGCCTGCTGACCATGGGCGGCGACGTGCTGTCGCCCCTCATCGATCTGCTCTGGCTCGGACTGGCCCTGGTGTCGGCTTGGTCGATCGGTCGGCGCTACGGCCTCGCGCCGCTCACCACGTCGGGCGCGGCGGTCGTGTTCGCCACACCGAGCATGGTCGGTACCCAACCCGGCGGGGCCTACAGCGACGTGGTCACCCTCGCCCTGCTGACGGCCACCTTCGCCATCCTGGTGGAGGCCCACCGGCGAGAGGCTCCCAGCCTGGCCGCCTACGGCGTGGCCGGGCTGGCGGCGGGGCTGGCTCTGGGCACGAAGTTCACGATGCTGGTCCCCGTGGTCGCGCTCACCATCGGGGTGGTGGTGGTCGCGCCAAAGGGGCAGCGCCTTCGCCGCTCGGAAGCCTGGGTGGTGGGCGTGGCCCTCACGGGGCTGTTCTGGTACTACCGAAACATCATCGCGGTGGGCAACCCGCTGCCGTCCATCGGGCTCAAGCTCGGTCCGGTGACCTTGCCGAACATCTCCAACGAGCGGGGCGTGGTCTCGTCGGTCTCCCATTACCTCTTCAACGCCAGCGTCTGGCGCCACTACTTGCTTCCGGGCTTGTCCACCTCCCTGGGATGGGTGTGGTGGTTGGTGCTGTTCTCGGTGGTCGCGGGCCTGGTCGCGGCCCTGGCCATCGGGCCCACGATGGCCCACCGTCTGATGGCCTTCACCGCCGGGGCGGCCATCGTGGGCTACCTGTTCACCCAACAGATCCTCGGGCCACCGGGCCATCCGGTGTACTTCGGTGTGAACCTGCGATACATGGCCGTGGGCGTCCTGCTCGGGTTGGTGGGGCTCGCCAGCGCGGCCTGGCGATGGTCCAGGCTGCGATACCCGATCCTCGGTCTCTACCTGGCCTCGCTGGCCCTGCTCCAGGTCGACCCCATCGTGTGGCCCAGCCATCTCAACACGATCGCCGCGCCCCCCATCGAAGGCACGGACAAGGTGGTAGGGATCGCGCTGGCCGTGCTCGTCGTGCTGGTCGGCGTGGGCGCAGTGCTCTGGGGTGGCCGACGCCGTGAGGTGCTCACCCGACATCGGTGGGCCATCGTGGCCACCACGTCGGTGATGGCGATCGTGGCCCTGGCAGTGCTCACCCCGTTCTACCGCGGAACCGCTACGCCGACAACAGCTTCTATGCCTGGGGCAGTTCGCGACACGGCCAGCGGATCGGCGTCTACGGCCCGTTCGCCTTCTTGCAGTACCCCACCACCGGGCGAGACCAGTCCAACCATGTCCAGTACCTCGGGCTCGAGCATCCCGACGGGTCCTTCTGGCCGATACCCGACTGCCAGTCGTGGCGCCGCATCATCAACGCCGGGCACTACAACGAGATCTTCGTGTCCGGAGCGGTGTTCTCGGACGAGCCGGAGTTCGGCTGGACAGGCACCGGGACCACCGCGTCGGTGTCGCCGATCAGCGGCCGGTTCCTGGGCGGGCAGCTCTACGAGATCAAGGGCCCCCTCAACCCGGCCACCTGCCCCAAGGACACGCCTTAGCGGCTCGCCCCGACCGCGACCAGCGACGCCCGCAGCGACTCGACGCACAGGGCCACGTCGTCGTCGTCGATGACCAGCGGCGGGCAGAACGCAATGGCCGCGGCGCCGATGGGTCGGGCGATCACGCCGCGATCCAACAACCCCTGGCGCACGTCGAAGGCACTGACCCCGTCGGGCATGGCCACGGCCCAGATCGCCCCTTCACCCCGAACCTCGGCCACCAGACCGTCGGTGACCAGGGCGCCGAGGCCGTCGCCGAATCGCTGAGCCAGGCTCGGCACTCGATCCAACAGATGCTCGTCACGCAGCACGGCCAGGTTGGCCAACGCGGCCGCGCAGGCGGTGGGATGGCCGCTGTAGGTGTAGCCGTGACGAAGGATGAACTCGGAGTCGTCCTCGAGGGCCTGTCGGACCCGGGGGCCGACGATGACGCCACCCAGCGGCTGGTAGCCCGAGGTCACCGCCTTGGCGAAGGTGATGAGGTCGGGGGTGACCCCATAGTGCTCGGCCGCGAACCAGGTGCCGAGCCGCCCGAACCCGGTGATGACCTCGTCGAAGATGAGCAACGCACCGGCCTCGTCGCACAGCTTGCGCAGTCCTCGCAAGTAGTCGACCGTGGCCGGATACACGCCGCCGGCGCCGATCACGGGCTCGGCGATCACCGCCGCGATCTCGTCGCCGTGCTGGTCGAACAGGGCCTCGGCTCGACCCAGGTCGTCGTGGTCGATCTGCGCCACCGGACCCAGCAGCTCGCCCCAGCCCTGCTGGTTCAGGGGCAGGCCTTGCACCGAAACACCGCCGAAGTTCACCCCGTGATACGACAACGTGCGTCCCACCAGGATCTGGCGCTGCGGTTGGCCCTGGCGACTGAAGGTCAGGCGGGCGAGCTTGAGGGCGGTGTCGACCGACTCCGAGCCCGACCCGGTGAGGAAGACGCGGGCATCTGGGATGGGGCTCAGGGCCGATACCAGCGCGGAGATCTCCTCGGCCGGCTGGTTGGTGAAGATGTCGAAGGTGTTGTAGTTCTCCAACGTCTCCATCTGGCGGGTGACCGCCTCGATGATCTCGGGGCGACCGTGGCCCACGTTGCAATACCAGAGGCTGGCCAGGCCATCGACGTAGCGCTTCCCCGCCTCATCGAACACCGCCGCACCCTCGCCCCGGACGATGCTGATGAAGTCGGTGGCCGTGGGTTTGGCGAAGGGGTGCAGGAACGGACTGAGGGTCACTGTGGCCTCCGAGGCAATCCGCCGTGGGACGGAACCGCGCCAGTGTGCCCCAAGGGACCGACAGGCCGCTCGGGTCTGGCTCTGGCAGAAATCGTGGGGTATTGGTCATTGCCGCCAGCCGCCGACCGGCGCAGGATGAACGGATGGAGACGCCCGATCGCTCGGTGGTGCTGGTGGTGTTCGACGGGTTCCAGAGCCTGGACCTGACCGGTCCCCTGGAGGTGTTCGCCGGAGCCGAGACCCATCGCCGTTACCACCGCCTCGACGCGCCGGCCTACACCACCACCGTGGTGGCCACGTCGGTCGAGCCCGTGCGCAGTTCCAGCGGTCTCAGCGTGGTGCCCGACGCGGCCATCAGCTCGATCCGTCGACCCATCGACACCCTGGTCGTAGCCGGCGGGGACGGGGCCCGAGGCGCCCTGGCCGACCCCCTTCTGATGCGCGGCGTGGCCCGACTGGCCGGGCGAGCCCGACGGGTCACCTCGGTGTGCACCGGGGCCTTCGTGCTGGCCGAGGCCGGGCTGCTCGACGGACGCCGGGCCACCACACATTGGTCGCGCTGCGCCGAGCTCGCCGCCCGCTACCCCCGGGTGCAGGTCGATCCCGATCCCATCTTCACCCGCGACGGCCACCTGTTCACCTCGGCCGGGGTGACGGCGGGGATGGACCTGGCCCTGGCCCTGGTGGCCGACGATCTGGGACGAGACGTGGCGCTCGACGTGGCCCGTCACCTGGTGCTCTTCCTGCAGCGCCCGGGCGGCCAGTCCCAGTTCAGCGCCCAGCTGGCCGCGCAGTTGGCCGACCGGGACGAGGTCCGCACCCTTCAGCAGTGGATCGCCGATCATCCGGCCGCCGACTGCTCGGTCGAGGCCCTGGCCACCCGGGCAGCCATGAGCCCGCGCCACCTGGCCCGTGTGTTCGTCGAGGGCGTGGGCGTCACACCCGCCCGCTACGTCGAACAGGTCCGCCTGGAGGCGGCGCGCCGTCGCCTGGAGGAGTCCAACCAGGCCATCGAGCAGGTGGCCACCAGCTGCGGCTTCGGCACCGCGGAGACCATGCGCCGGGCCTTCGTGCGCCAGCTGGGCGTGGCGCCGGCCGCGTACCGCAGCCGGTTCCGACCCGACGCGGCCTGATCCCCCGCTGATCGAGGCCCCCCGGCCGGGCGGGCACCGCGGTGGCGACCTGCAGCCACGGCGTGGTCCCGCGCCCCTACGCTCTCGCCGTGACCGTCGAGAGACCGCCGGTGCCACCGCCCTACCGCCATCCCGCCACCCCCCTGTCCAGCGACGACCTCGCGGCCGGGCGGCCCACCGGCGCGGACGCGCCGCCCGAGCCGTCCGCGGCCCGCCCGGCGGTTCCCCGCCGACTGGCCAAGCTGGCCAACCGGCACCCGCTGGTCATCGCCGCGGTGATCGTGAGCGTGACCGTCACCCTGGCCACCGCCGGGCTCACCGCGGTGGCCTTCGCCGCCCGCCTCTGGTGGGTGTTCGACATCCTCACCAGCTACCGGCCCCAGTTCGTCCTGGTGCTCGGGTTGGGCGTGATCACGTTGGCCGTCCTGCGGTGCTGGAAGACCCTGGCCGTGGCCATCCTGGCCCTGCTCCTCAACGCCAGCCAGGTGGCACCGGTCTTCATGAGCCACCAGGCCGCGGCCCGGCCGGGGTCGCCCACCCTCACCATCGCCCACCTCAACTTGCAGAGCAGTACCGGCGACCTGCCCGCCATCGACCAGTGGTTGCGAACCCGTCCGGCCGACATCGTCGTCTTCCTGCACACCACCGGCCCGGCGGCCACCCACCTGCAAGGCGGCGACGGCCGCTACCGGATGATCTACCCCCACATCCGCACCCCGGGATCGCCCGGCCGGCACCACTTCGATCCGCCGTCACCCGAGGTGATCGTCATGACCGACATCGCCGGGGTCATCGCCACCACCCCCACCGAACCCGGCCTGCCGTCCGCCGCCGTCCAGCTCCAGGCCCACCTGGGACCCCTGGCCCTCACCTTGCTGGGCGTGCACACGCTCTCGCCGGGTACGGCGACGCGCCAGACCGTGCGCAACGGCGAGCTGCACGCGGTGACCAGGTGGTTGCAGTACGCGCCCAAGCCGGCGGTGGCCTTCGGTGACTTCAACACCACCTACTACTCGCCGGAGCTGGCCGACCTGCTGCACCGCTCGGGTGCCACCTCGTCCCAGCTGGGATTCGGGATCCAGGCCACCTGGCCTCACCAGTTCCGTCCGGCCGGCATCGCCATCGACCAGTCGGTCTACACGGGAGCGATCACCGTGGTCCGCCGCCAGCGCGGGCCCAGCCTGGGCTCACAACATCGGGCCCTGCTGGTCACCTACGCGCTGGCGAGTTGATCGGGCATCTGGGTCTCAACGGCCCAGCGGCTCCGGCCTGCCGGCCTCCGCCTTCACTGGCCCCCGGGTTCGTCGTCGTCGGACCAGATGCCCAGGCGTCGCCACAGCACCTTCGACACCGGGTTGACGATCCCGAGCTGGCGCGACAGGCGGCGCACCTTGCGTAGGGAGACCACCGTCTCGCGGGCGTGTTCCGGGTTGTCGCCGTACGCCTCTCGCACCACCTCGTCGGGGATCTCGAAGGCGGCCACCAGATCGCCCGGCGCTCGCATCATGAGCTGAGCCATGGTGCCCAGGATGACCGGCGTGGCCACGGCCAGCGCCTGACGGCGCCACCAGCCCAGCGTCGGCACCTCGCGCTTGAGGTAGTTGCGGGCGAAGGACAGGTGGCGGGCCTCCTCGGTGACGTGGTGGCGCATGATGACCTCGAGCAGGGGATGGAGGTCTTCGCCGCCGCGCAGGGCCTCGCGTTGCACGTGATCGATCGGATCCTCACCGCCCAGCACGAACATGAAGAAGAGCTGGGGGAACCGACGCCCGAGCTTGACGATGCGATCCGAGCCGAGCCGCATGATCCACGGCAGCCCGGGCAGATCGAACGGCGCCCGGTTGACGAACTCCTGGAACATCATCCCGTGGTGAGCCTCCTCGATCACCTCGTGGTAGGCGTAGCGGAAGGTGGGGTCGCGGTTGTCGAGGACGAAGGCGTGCTCCAGCAGCCCCCGCTTGAGGATGTTCTCGAACTGAAGCCCGATCTTCATGGCGCTGGCCACGCGGTACAGCCCGATGCGGGCACGCACCGTCGGGGGCTGGCTGCGGTACCAGGCCGTGGCGCCCAACGGGTCGGTGTCTGACAGCTCCCAACGGGGATCGTCGGGATCGATGGCGTAGGCCGGATCGTCCCAGGCGATGTCGGCATAGGCGTCGTAGTGCTTGTCGACCGACTGGCGGCTCAGGCGGGCCACCAGTCGTTCGAAGTCATCCGCACCCGCGCCCACGGGGGGAGCGAGCTCCTGGTCGAGGTCGGTGATGGGCATGCGGTCCTCCGTGGGGGTCGGAGCCGGATCTGGCTGCGGGGGTCGGGGATCGGGTCGGCGATGGCGGTCGGGGGCAGGACGGGCCCGAGCGGTTCGGCCGCGGCCTTGACCAGGGCCAGGACGCGCTCGGCGTCGGTGGCCACGGTGGGGGCGCCGGTCATGCGGGCCAGGGCCAGGCCGTCGAGCACGGCGAACATGAGGATCGGGGCGGTGGCGAACTGGGCCACGATGAGCGGCGGCGTATCGGGCGGGAGGACGAAGAGCTCGTTCCAGGTCTCGCGCACCGTCTCGGCCAGGCGACCGGCGACGAGGGCCACGTGCGGATGCAGATCGGGATCGGTGCGGCCGGCCATGATCAGCTCGTACCAGGCCGCGAACGTGTCGCTGCGGAACAGGTCCCACAAGACGTCGATGGCCGCCTCGAGCCGGTTGTCGCCCTCGGGCACCTTGGCCATGGCGGCTCGGAACTCGTCCACCCGGTGCTGGAAGATGTGCTCGCAGGCCGCGGCCACCAGCACCGCCTTGGACGGGAAGTGGTGGAGCATGGCGCCCCGCGAGACGCCGGCTCGCCGGCAGATGTCGCTGGTCGATGTCCGCGAGTAGCCCACCTCGGCCAAGCTGGCGGCGGTGGCGTCGAGCAGCTTGGCCCGGGTGGCGGCGCTGCGCTCGGCCTGGGTGCGCCGCTCTCGATGGATGGGTCGCCCCGCACGCGGTGGGTGGCTGCGCGATCGGTCGGCGGGGGGAACGGGCCGGGGCATGGATCCATGATGCGCTTCGACTAACAAACAGTCAAGCCTGATTGTTTGTTGTAAGAGCGAAACCTGTCAGCTCAGCGACTCGTCTGCGGTCGCGGAGCTGACAGGTTCGTCGTCGTGCTGGTATCCCCTGGTCCTCACCGACTAGAACGTGTTGCAGAATCGCCGTGACACGCCAGACGGGGTGGGGACCCCGCCCGGGCCCGGTCCGAACACCGCCACCTGATCCCTCACCGAGCTGCCGAGCAGCGGAGCCACCATGCCCGACCCCACTCCAGACCCCTCCGGCGCCCCCGTGGGCCTCCGCTTCGAGGGGAAGGTGGCCCTGGTCACCGGCGCCGCCTCGGGCATCGGCCGGGCCACCGCCGTGCGGCTGGCCGCCGAGGGCGCGGCGGTGTGGTGCGCCGACATCAACGCCGACGGGGTGGCCGAGACCGCCCTGTCGATCGAGGCGGGTGGGGGCGCGGTGCGTTCGAGTGCGTTCGATGTGACCGACCAGTCCGCCTGTCAGGCCCTGGTGGGCCGGGTGGTCAGCGAGTTCGGCGGTCTCGACGTGCTGGCGAACATCGCCGGGATCGGGGGCATGGCCTACTTCGCCGACGAGACCCCCGAGCGGTTCGTGCGCCTGTTCCAGGTGAACGCGGCCGGCCCGTTCCAACTCAGCCAGGCGGCGCTGCCGCACCTGACCGAGCGCAAGGGCAACATCCTGAACCTGGCCTCCACCGCCGGGATCATCGGCCAGGCCTACGTGGCCGCCTACTGCGCCTCGAAGCACGCGCTGGTGGGCCTGACCCGGGCCATGGCCATCGAGCTGGGTCGCACCGGCGTGCGGGTCAACGCGGTGTGCCCCGGTGGGGTGAACACCAACATCATGAACGACTTCGTCCCGCCGGAGGGGGCGAGCATGTCGCTGGTGTCGCGCTCGTTCCTGGTTCGGGAGATGCAGGAGCCGGAATCGGTGGCCGCCATGATCGCCTACGTCTGCTCCGACGAGGCGTACTACGTGAACGGAGCGATCCTGTCGATCGACGGCGGCACCACCGCCGGCTGAGGTTCGGGTCCGTCCTTCTAGTCGTCGCGCTACATCTCGAGGGCGCACCTAGGCCAAACGACCTAGATGGCGCTACAGTGGCCGTGCGTTGCCCGCCACACCTGGACCAGATCGATGAGCCTTTCCCAACGTCTCAAGGCTGCCGAGTACGACCGTCGACTGGCGGCCGGCCTGCCCGTCGATCACCTCAACCGTCCGTCCGCCGGCCAGACCGAGAACATCCAGGTCGACGTGCGCGGGCCCGGTGCGCCGGTCATCGATCTGACCGACGCCACCTGGGCCGATGTCATCGAGATGGGCGAGCCCGGCGCCAAGGCGTCGAACTCGGCCGACCACGGCCAGCCCGCCGACGAGGACCCGCCCAGCAACGTGGTCGAGCTGGGCCCGCAGGTGGGCCAGCGCTCCCGGCTCGAGTGCCCGCAATGTGGTGGCCCGACCCAGGTGGATCTGGTCGACGCGGTCGGCCACACGGTGAGCCTCAGCTGCCTGTCCTGCTACCACATGTTCCGCGTCGAGGCCTGAGCACCCAAGCCTCGACTCAGCTCGAGGTGGTCGACGTCGTATCCGTCGTCGAGGTGGTCGACGTCGTATCCGTCGACGAGGTGGTCGAGGTCGAGGAGGGGCATCGGCTGATGGCCTGGTCCTCCAACTCGAGCATGGCCTGGCGGCCGACTTCGTTGGGGTGCGGCCCGGGCTGGTCGAAATCGGACGGCTGGAGGATGGCGTCCCAGTCCGCCACCTCGATGCCCGGCATCGACCGGATGTGGGCGTTGATGTCCTCGGCGTTGGCGATCGCTGACTCGGCGGTGCTGCCGTAGAAGCTCGGATCCTGGGTATCGATCGTGACGAACACCACGCAGGCCGGAGCGAACTCGGCGGCGATCGTGTCGAGTCGGGCCTCGACGTTGGCCACCGGCTCGACGGGGTCCCACTGGTGGGTCACGCCGTCGATCACCAGAGTCCTACCGGTCACCGCGATGCCGGCATCGTTGGTGCCGAGATTGATGACCGCCACCTGAGGGTGCTTGGCCGCATCGGCGGCGATGTTGCCCATCTGTTCGTAGGCAGTGGTCCCGACGAGTGCGTTGATGGCCACGTCGTAGTCGGGTCCGTAGTGAGCGTCGATGTCGTCGGCGGCGAAGGCCGTGATGCTGTCGCCCTCGAACTGGATCTTCGGCGCGCCCGAACCGGCGAAACCCTGGTCCACCGAACAGCTCGCCCCGAGAAGCGGTACGCAACCCAGGATCGCCCCAGCGATCAGCAGGACGCGTGGCCTCGTTGCCCTCACAGCACCTCTCCACCCCGGTGATCGATCAGCCAATGGTAATGGACCACCGCTGGCCAGGCGTCTGCCGTCAACGCCCCCTCGCCGACGGGCCTCAGTGCAGCCGCTTCTCCCGGTACATGGCCTGGTCGGCTCGGGCCAGCAGCTGGTCGAAGGTGTCGGTCTCGTCCCGGGTGATCTCCACGCCGATGCTCGCCCCGATGCGAACGGCGGCGCCGTTGATGATCAACGGCATGGACACCGCGTCGTGGATGCGCTGCACCATGTTGTGCACCTGGGTCTCGGGCAGCCCCTCGCACAGCACCACGAACTCGTCGCCGCCCAGGCGGGCCACGGTGTCCACGTTGCGCACGATCCGCCCCAGTCGACTCGCCACCTCGGCCAGCACGTGGTCGCCGACGGTGTGGCCGTAGTTGTCGTTCACCGCCTTGAAGTCATCCAGATCGATGAACATCACGGTGACCGCGTCCTTGTCGCGGCGCAGACGACCGCAGGCCTGTTGCAGCCGGTCCTCGAGGAGCATGCGATTGGGCAACCCGGTCAGGCCATCGTGGGTGGCCTGGTGGTGCAGCTCGGTCTCGGCGCGGCGCCGGTCGGTCACGTCGTCCACCGTGGCGATCCACCCGGTGACGTGGTCAGGGCCGCCGAGCGGGACGAACTTGGCCAGTGCCCAGCGGCCGAAGAGACCCGTCTCGATGCGGAACATGACCTGTTGGGGCAGGGCCAGTCGAACCACATCAGCCAGCGCAGCTTCGACGTCGGGCAGGTCCTCGGGCTCGACCAGTCGCTCCCAGCCGTGGCCCATCAACTCGTCTGACGAGAGGTTGAAGATCTGCTGGGCCGCCTCGTTGCAGAACACCACCCACCCGCGGGCATCGGCCGACAAGATGCCCAGCGGCAGTGATTCGGCCAGGGACAAGAAGCGCGCCTGCTCCTCACCCGGGGTCTGGTCGGTCCAGGTCGCCTCATCGGTGATGTCGCGGATGCGCAAGATGCCGTTGCCCGCGAACGGGCCGGCCTCCGGCGGCGGCAGCAGACCGACGTCGAGCAGGCGCCAACTGCCGTCGGCGTGATGGGCCCGCACGCGGACCCGATCGCGGTAGCCGACGGTCGAGCGAGCCCGCTCGAGCACCTGGAACAGCTGGGGAAGGTCGTCGGGATGCAGATACTCACCGACGTGGGACCCCAGTCGATCGAGGGTGTAGCCGAGCAGCGTGTCCTGCGAACCAGCCAAGACCTCGCCCTTGGGCGAGACCACCAGGACGAACTCCGAACCGTAGGTGCGCAGAAGCATCTGCACGCCGTCAGGGTCGGGGTCGGGTCCAGGTTGGCTGCGCTGCTCGTCGCGAACCATCGATCGCCTCTCTGGGCGGGCGGTGCCAGTGAGGAGAATTCCCCACGACAGGAGTTGGCACCCCCCACCCGTTGCTATGCCATCGACGCAATCTCTCCCCAGATGAATAGGTCTCAAGACCTGCTTTGATGTTTTCGGCGGCTCTCGATGAACTCCCGCTCACCTGAACCCCCCGGGCCGACCCTCATGCCCGCCGACCCCATGCCATACTCCGACCGTGGGAAGGCGGAGCACAGGGACGCGACGCCCGCTGGCGCTGCCGGAGCCAGGACGGCGGGGGCGAGCCTCGGCTCGCCTGGCACTCATCTGGGTGGTCGTGGCCGGGCTCACGCTGGTGTCTGGGGTCGGCCCGCTCGCCACCGTGGCGCGGGCCGCGTCGCCGGCCGGCACCATCGGATTGGCCGCCGCCGGGATCTATGGCCCCGAGGACATCACCACCGGGCCCGACGGAAGCGTGTGGTTCACCAATGAGGGCGATCTGCCCTCCATCGACCGCATGACTCCGACCGGCGCCATGACCAGCTACCCGATACCGGGTGTGGACCGAGAGCCGCTCGCCATCACGATGGGCCGCGACGGCAACCTGTGGTTCACCAACTACGGCACCGGCTCGAACCCGGGGTCGATCGGGCGCATCACCGCGACCGGCACCATCACCACCTTCACCGATCCCGGCCTCGAGAGCCCCGCTCGGATCGCGGCCGGCCCCGACGGCAACGTGTGGTTCACCAGCGACGCCCCGAGCTGGAGCGGCCGCGTCGGGCGCATCACCCCGACGGGCACCATCACGATGTTCAGCGATCCGGCCATCGCCGGCCCGGGAGGGATCACCACCGGGCCCGACGGCAACCTCTGGTTCACCAACGGGAACGCCACCAGCGGATGGATCGACCGGATGACGCCGGCCGGCGTGGTCACCGCCATCCATGATCCCGCCATCGAGCAGCCGGAGAACATCACCGCCGGACCGGACGGCAACGTGTGGTTCACCGACGATGCGTCGGGTGATGGCCACCTCGGGCACGTCACCCCGGCCGGCGTGGTGACGGCGTTCCGCGACCCCGCCATCTGGGGACCCGAAGCCATCACCACCGGACCGGACGGCAACCTCTGGTTCACCGAGGCGGGCGCCACCCGCGACGACATCGGTCGGATCACGATCAACGGGGTGGCCAGCACCTTCAGCGACCCCACCATCGACGGACTGGGCAGCATCACCGGCGGACCCGACGGCAACGTCTGGTTCACCAACGTGTTCAGCAAGTCGATCGGCACCATCACCCCCACGGGCGTGGTGGCCGACCTGCCCGGCACGGGCATCGACTCGCCCGAGGCGATCACCGCAGGGCCGGACGGCAACCTCTGGTTCTCCAACTTGGGCATCGGGGGCACAGGATCGATCGGACGCGTGACCCCGGGTGGGGTGACGACCACCTTCAACTCCCCGATCATCCGCCAGCCGAGCGCCATCACCACGGGGCCGGACGGCAACGTCTGGTTCGTCAACGGAGGCGAGCAGATCGGGCGGATCACCCCGAACGGGCTGGTGACCAGCTACGAGGGGGTTGGGGTGTACCACGCGTCGTCGATCACCGCCGGTCCCGACGGCAACGTCTGGTTCACCGACGACGGCAGCACCGACGGCGTCGCCGACTCGATCGGACGAATCACGCCCGCCGGCATCGTCAAGACCTTCACCGCACCGGGCGTTCGCAACCCGCAGGACATCACCACCGGCCCCGACGGCGCACTCTGGTTCACCAACGACCCCGACACCTATGGCTCCAACCCGGGGCCTGGGTCGATCGGGCGGATCACCCGGTCGGGAGCGGTCACGATCTTCTCGGACAGTCGGGTCGTCTCGCCCGACGGCATCACCCGCGGACCCGACGGCGCACTGTGGTTCGGCAACGGCGCCTCCGTTGGGCGGATCACCACCGTCGGTGCCATCAGCACGTTCAGCGATGCCGCCATCACCAACGCCACCGACATCGTGACCGGCGCCGACGGCAACCTGTGGTTCCGCAACTACAACCCGACGGCCGGGGCCTCGTCGTTCGAGCGCATCACCACCGGGGGCACCGTCACCTCGTTCTCCGACCCCCGGGTCATCGACCCGACAAGCCTGGCCGCCGGCCCGGGCGCCAAGCTGTGGTTCACCGATTCCTTTGCCGAGACGGTCGGATGGATCTCGACGGGCACCACGCCCACCCCTACCCCGCCCCTGCCGCCGCAGGCGATCTCCGCGGTGGCCACCAACGGCGCGGCCTCGGTGTGGTGGGCACCGGCGGCCGACGCCGCGGATGCGGCCGTGGCCTTCTACACCGTGACCGCGGCGCCGGGCGGCCAGACCTGCACCGTGTTCGGCGCCACCACCTGCACGGTCTCGGGGTTGACCAACGCCACGGCGTACACCTTCTCGGTCGCCGCCACCAACGCGGTGGGTACCGGCCCGCCGTCGGCGCCGTCGGCCCCGGTGACCCCCACCTCGGGCCTCTACTTCCATCCGATGACGCCGACTCGTTTCATCGACTCGCGAGCCGGTACCGGCTATGCGACACCCTGGCCGGCCGGCACCGCCCGCCCGGTTCACGTGGCTGGCGTCGGCTTGGTGCCCCTCGACGCGGCCGCGGCGGTGTTGAACGTCACCGCCGTCAACGCCACCGCATCCACCTTCCTCACCGTCTGGCCCGCGGGACAACCGCGGCCCACCGCCTCCAACCTCAACGTCGCAACCGGTCAGGTCGTCCCCAACGCGGTCACCGCCGCGATCGGCACGTCAGGCCAGATCTCGGTCTACAACGCCACCGGCAGCGTCGACGTGGTCATCGACGTGGTCGGCTACTACGACGCCATCCCGGGTGACGGCTACACCTCGGTGCCACCCAACCGACTGGTCGATTCACGGCCCGGTGCGCCCAGCGACCAGGGATTCTCCACTCCGTGGCCGACCGACACCTCCCGCACGGTGCCGGTGAGCGGCTACGGCGGAGTGCCGAGCGACGCAACCGGGGTGGTGTTGAACGTCACCGCCGCCGACGCCACCGCCGCGTCCTACCTCACCTTGTGGCCGGCCGGGCAGCTGCGGCCCACCGCCTCGAACCTCAACTTCGGGCCGGGACAGGTCGTCCCCAACGCGGTGACCACCCCGCTCGGCACCTCAGGCCAGATCTCGGTCTACAACGCCACCGGTAGCGTCGACGTGATCATCGACGTGGTGGGCTACTACCAGTCCGGAACGGGACTGCGGTTCCACCCGATCGCACCCAACCGCATCCTCGACTCGCGGCCCGGCACCGGCAACACCGGCGGCTATGGATCGCCCTGGCCCGCGGGGGCACCAAGGACGGTCGCCGTCGGTGGGCTGGCCGGGGTTCCGATGTCGGCCGGCGCGGCGGCGCTGAACGTCACGGTGGTCAACCCGACCGCGCCCTCGTACCTCTCGGTCTGGCCGGCGGGCCAACCTCAGCCAGTCACCTCCAATGTCAACTTCGGCGCGGGCCAGGTCGTGGCCAACTCGGTGACGGCCGGTCTGGGCGGCGCGGGTCAGATCCAGATCGTCAACCACGCGGGGTCGGTCGACGTGGTGATCGACCTATCGGGCTGGTTCGACTGATCTCGCCTCGCCGGGACGGTCGATCCGTCGAACCTGATCACTGTCCGAACATGGCCAGCCACTCCCGCTCGGAGCGGGGAGCCAGCACGTAGTTCCACTTGCGGGTCTCGGCCATGGTGGCCGAAGGCTCGGCCGAGTAGAGATGACCTGGGAACAGCACGGCGTCATCGGGAACCTTGGCCAGGCGCTGGGTCAAGCTCTCGTAGAGCGCGGCCGGGTCACCGCCGGGCAGGTCGGTTCGCCCGCAGCCCTCCAGGAAGAGCGTGTCGCCGGCCACCAGGTGGTTGTCGACCAGGAAGCACTGGCTCCCGGGCGTGTGACCCGGGGTGTGGATGAGCTCGATGGGCACCTGCCCCACCATGACCACATCGCCGCTCTGGTGGGTGACCAGGTCGTCAGGACCGGCGTCGGTGACCCGTGTGACCCAGGTGGCCTCCTCGGCCTGCACGTGCACCGGGACGGGAGCCAGGTCGAGCAGCTCGCGCACGCCCTGGATGGAGAAGCCGCCCATGGTGCCGCCCACGTGGTCGGGGTGGTAGTGGGTGGCCAGTGCGCCGACCAGGCGCATGTCGTCGGCGGCCACCACGTCGAGCAGCCCGGCGATGTCGTAGGCCGGGTCGATGACCACCGCCTCCCCGGTGCGGCGATCGCCCACCAGGTAGACGAAGTTGACCATCTGGCGGGCCACCTGATCGCCCCGGGCGAAGTCGCGACCGGCCAGGAGCTGGCGGAAGTAGAGGGGATCGTCCATCCCGCCATGGTAGGGAGCGCCCCGCAGTACCGTGACGCCGGTGCGCAGCTACACCGTCATCGGCATGGGCGCCATCGGCGGCTACTACGGCGGGCGCCTGGCCCAGACCGAGGCCCCGGTTCGCTTCGTGGTGCGCGGGGGGGCCGACCGGCTTCGCCGCCAGGGCCTGCGGATCGACTCGCCCCTCGGCGACGCCCGGCTCGACATCGACGTCTACGACGACCCGGACGCGGTACCGATCAGCGACGTGGTGGTGGTGGCCACCAAGACCACCGCCACCCCGACAGTGGCTCCCACCGTGGAGCGCCTGGCCGCCCGAAGCCGCGCCGAAGGCCGAGATCTGACGGTGGTGGTGATGCAGAACGGGTTGGGCGTGGAGGCCCCGTTCGCCCGGGCCGCCCCCGGTGCCACGGTGCTGGGCGCCATGTGCTTCATGTGCGCCAACCAGGTGGCGCCGGGCCACATCCTCCACCTCGACCGCGGCGCCGTCACCGTCGGCCAACACGACGACACGTCCACCGTGACCGGGGTGACCCCCGCCGTCGAGGACCTGCTGGCCGATCTTCAGGCCGCCGGCGTGGCCGCCACCGCGGTCGAGGACCTGGTGCTCGGCCGGTGGCGCAAGCTGGTGTGGAACATCCCGTTCAACGGCCTGTCGGTGGTGCTCGACGCCGGGACCGACGAGATGCTGGCCGACCCGGTGGCCCGGTCGCGGGCGCGCGCCCTCATGGACGAGGTGGTGACGGCGGCGGCCGCCTGCGGGCACGGGTTCGATCGGTCCTTCGCCGACCGGATGATGGCCGACACCGAGACCATGACGCCGTACCGCACGAGCATGAAGCTGGATCACGATGCGGGGCGACCACTCGAGCTGGACGCCATCTACGCCGCCCCCACCACCGCCGCCCGCGCCGCCGGCGCGCCCATGGTCGAGACCGACGCCCTGCTGGCCGAGCTGCGCCGCCTGGATCCGGCCGGGACCGGCGACCGGATCGATGGCGAGGTCGTCGAGCCGGTCAGCGATCCGCCTCGCGGCGGAACCAGTCGCGCCACAGGGACTTGAAGGCTCGGTCGTAGCGGTCGTAGTCGGCCCGTAGGTCGTCGCCCGACCAACTGGGCGCCAGCAGGTCCGGCGGGAGCAAGGGATCGGCCAGCAGGTGGCGCAACACCTCGGCCGACAGCACGAAACCGGGGGCCAGGGCGGCCGTGTCGCCCGCCTCCAGGCTCCCCACCACCTGACCCAGTCTCCCGCGCAGTCGCCGAGCCCGGGCGTCCCAGGCATCGAGGTCCCACAACCGGCCGGCCAGCTCGGCGGCGGACCCGTCGGCCGGATCCGGGCGGCCCACGAACCGACCGCATTGGGCGGCCACCACGGCTCGGGCCGGGTCGGCCCAGCTCTCGTCCAGGTTGTCCGGTCGCAGCCACACGCCCTCTCGCCACTCGGCCAGCCGCAGCACGCCCATGGCGGCGCGCAGATCCGCCCGGGCCGCGACCGGTCGGCGGGTTTCGGTGACGACGGCCATGGTCCACTCCCCGGTCCAGCGACGGCGCCTGGGGACCCGGCTGGCCCGCTGGCGAGCCTGTCGCTCGAGCAGCCGCCCGGCCAGCACGTGGGCGTTGCCGTCCCCCACCAGCTCCCCGGCGGCCACCATGCGCGACAGCGCCACCCGGGTGGTGCCTTGGCTGATGCCGAACAGCTCACCCGATCGGACCAGCAAGCGGGTGGGCAGGCGAGGCGGCTCGACCCCGAGCAGGGTGCTGGCCACCACCGATCGGGCGGTGAAGGGTCGGCCAACCTCGCCGACCTGAGCCCCGACGGTCTCAGGTCCCCCGGCCGTCCCGCCCCCAGCTATCTTACGCCGTTGTGCCATGTATCGGAGAAGTGTAATATGTGGGGGTGAGCTTCGTCGATCTGTCCACCCCGCGGCACGGCACCGACTCGATGGTGCCCGACGCGGCCCTGCTGGTCGACGTGCTGCCCACCGATCGCCTCCAGGCCACGGGCATGCCCAGACCCGAGCTGCGCGAGCGGCTGCGCCGCATCCCCAACGGGCGCAACGCCGCCAACGTGGCCTCGGTGTGGGTGCAGTCCTTCGGCGTGTTGGCCGTGGCCACCTGGCTGGACCGCTGGTGGGGCTGGGCCATCGCCTTCGTGCTCATGGGCCGGGCCTTCGCTCTCTACGCCATCCTGGGCCACGAAGCCGCCCACCGGCTGCTCTTCTCCAACCGCCGGGCCAACGATCTGGTGGGGCGCTGGGGCCTGGCCTATCCCGCCTTCGTGCCGTTCGACCTCTACCGTCGCAGCCACTTCGCCCACCACCGCGACGAGATGGGGCCCAACGAGCCCGACCTGGCCTTCTACCGCGGCTATCCGATCACGCGGGCCTCGATGCGGCGCAAGCTCACGCGGGACGCCACGGGCAACTCGGGGTGGAAGAACCTCAAGGGCCTGCTGGGCGCCTTGGGCAGCCCGGTGGGCCGGCCGGTGGCGGTGCGCATCCTGGCCGCCCAGGTGGTGGTGGCCGTGCTGGTGACCGTCGAAACCGGCCGGTGGTGGGCCTACCCTGTGTTGTGGCTGGCCCCCTGGATGACCGTGTGGCGGGTGCTGAACCGCCTGCGCTCGATCGCCGAGCACGGCGGGATGGGTCGATCGCGCGACCGGCGGGAGACGACCCACGTCGTGCGCCAGAGGTGGCTCGCCCGCTTCTGGATCGTCCCCTTCAACACCGGCTGGCACCTGGCCCACCACGTCGACATGGGCGTTCCCTTCCGCCACCTGCCCGAGCTGCACGACGAGCTGGTGGCCAGCGGCTGGGTCACCCCCGAGCTCACCTATCCGAGCTACGTAGCGCTGTGGAAGGACCTGGCGTCGGGCTGACCGACACCCCTCTGACCCGCCCCCCTCGGAAATTGGGCATCTTTGCGGCCGGATACCGGCCTTTTTCACGCCCAGTTTTCCGGGGAGCGCGGGGTCGCGGCGCCATCGCGCTGGCACTGGCCCTGGCTCTGGTGGCCAGCGCCTGCAGCGGCGCGGACCACCGGGCGTCGGCCGGCGCGATCAGCCGTCCGGGGAGCACGCGCCCCGCAGCCACGGCCACCACCTTCCCGCCCCACGGGACCACCTCCACGGTGCCCAGGCACCTGCCCACCACGGGGCCGGCCACCGTCTACGTGCTGAGCGATTCGGTCATCCTGGGCGCCCAATCCCAGATCCAGGCCGCGCTGCCCGGCTGGCAGGTGACGTTCGACTCGAAGGTGAGCCGCAGCATCTACGCCGGCATCTCGATCCTGGCTCATCGCACCGGACCGCCACCGCGGGTGGTGGTGATCCACCTGTGCACGAACTGGAGCCAGACCACGTTCGGCCACGAGATCGATGCGGCCATGGCCGCGCTGAGCGGGGTGGATCGGGTGATCTGGGTGACCTGCACGCCCTGGAACCCCGGGGTCATCTCGGCCGACGCCGCCATCGGGGTGGCGTCGGTGCAGTACCGACCTCGGGTGGTGGTGGCGGATTGGGCCGCGATCAGCGCCACCCCGGGCTACACGTACACCGACGGCCTGCACCTCAAGACGGCGGGGGCCGAGGCCATGGCCCGCCTCATCGCTCCCCTGGTGGGACCGGCCCCGGCCAGCCCCACCACCACCGGCGTGACCTCCACCACCGCCAGCACCCCGTGAGGCGACGGCTCAGCCGGCGTCGTGGGGGTGGTCGTGGTCGTGATCGTGGGGGGCGTCAGGATCGGGGTTGCGGGTCGGCCCGGTGATGGGGGTGGGGACGGCGAAGTGGCTGTCCACGGCCCGCAACTCCGCTGCTCCCGCCGCCGGCTCGGAGGGATGTGCGGCCAACCACTGCTGTTCGGCCCGGGCCACGACCTCGCGCAGCGGGCGGCCGATGCGCCGGGCCACCCGGGCCGCGTCGTCGTGCTCGACCTTGACCCGGCCCTGACTGACCTTCACCCTGACGGCCAACCCCTCGACCTCGACCGCGTGCATCTCCCGGGCCTGGGGCCATCGCTCCAGGCGCTGGCCCCTCACGCCCATCGAGCCGGTCTCGGCGGTGAGCACGCCGGCCACCTGGCCGGCCAAGGCAGGATCGGCCAGGGCGCTGACGGTGTGGGCGGGCCGGCCCTTCTTCATCACGATGGGCGTGACCCAGGCGTCGTGGGCCCCGGCGTCGAGCAGCGCCCCCACCGCATGGGCCAGGGTCTCGCCGGTGGCGTCGTCCACGTTGACCTCGACCAGCACGACGGGCTGCCCCGTGGTCAGCTCACCCGATCGGGTCCCGATCACCACCTGGGCCACGTTGGGCCGCTCACCGAGATCGGCAGTACCGGCGCCGAAGCCCGTGCGACCGATGGTGATGGGGGGCATGGGACCCCACTGGGTGACCAGGGCGGCCAGCAGCGCCGCGCCGGTGGGGGTGGTCGAGCTCGAGGGGTACCTCGATCTGGTAGCTGGGGGCGCCGGCCAACAGCTCGACCACCGCCGGGGCGGGAATGGGGAGCAGGCCGTGGGCGGCGCGCACCATGCCCGTGCCCTGGGCCACGGCGCTGGCGTCGACCTCGTCGATGCCCAGGACCTCGAGCGCGGCGCACGTGCCCACCACGTCGATGATGGCATCGATCCCGCCCACCTCGTGGAAGTGGACGCTCTCGGGGGGCCGGCGGTGCAGGCGTCCCTCGGCCCGGGCCAGTCCGTCGAAGGTGGCCAGAGCCCGGCGTTGCACGCGGTCGGGCAGGCGCGCCTCGGTGACCATGCCGGTGATGTGGGCGGCGGTGCGCACCACGCTCGATGACTCCACGTGGACGTGGACCTTGGTGGCGGCGATGCCGGCCCGCAGCACGGGCTCGGCCTCGAGGCCCCATCCCCCGACCGGCAACAGCTCCAGCAAGGTGCGGACCTCGTCCAGGTCCGCCCCGGCGTCGACCAGCGCCCCCAGGGCCATGTCCCCGGCGATCCCCGAGAAGCAGTGGAACCAGGCGACGCAGCTGGCCTGCGCCTGCGCCGGGTCAGCCACGTCGGGCCGCGGTCTCATCCAGGTCGACGGAAGCCGGACGAGTTCCCAGCAGGCGCACCACCGCGGTGGCGGCCCCGAACCCGTTGTCGATGCCCACCACCGTCACACCGGCCGCGCACGAGGCCAGCATGGCCAACAGCGCGGTCACCCCCTCGAATCCGGCGCCGTAGCCGGTGCTGGTGGGCACGGCGATGACCGGCGCGCCGGTCAGCCCACCCACCACGCTGGCCAGAGCGCCCTCCATGCCCGCCACCACCACGACCACATCGGCCGCGGCCAGCTCGTCGGCCGCGTCGAGCACCCGGTGCAGGCCGGCCACGCCCACGTCGGTGATGCGCAGCGGCCGCAGGCCGTGGGCCTCCAGCACCGTGGCGCACTCGTCGGCCACGGGGAGATCGGCGGTGCCGGCCGTGACCAGGGCGACCCGCTCGGGACGGGTGGCGGCGGGCCGCCACACCAGCGTGGACCCGTGGCGGACGCCACCGGAGTTGGCGGCCAGGGCCACCGCGGCCTGGTCGTCGTCGACGCGGGTGACGAGCACGGTGGAGCGTCCGGCGGCCAGGAGCTCCCCCACGATGGCGCTCACCTGCTCGGGTTCTTTGCCGGGCCCGTACACGGCCTCAGCCAGGCCCTGGCGCAAGGCTCGGTGATGATCCACCCGCGCGAACCCGAGGTCCGCCACCGGCAGGCGGCGGAGACGGGCCACCGCGTCGTCGGCGGCAATGGTGCCGTCACGCACGCCGTCCAACAACTCACGAAGGCTGGCCTCGTCCACCTCACTATCCTGGCCGGTCGTGACCGAATCCGCCGCATCTCCGGGTCCCCCGCGCCCGGGGGTCGATGCCGCCAGCCTGCGGGTGGGGTTCTTCGGGCCGGTGGGCACCTTCACCGAACAAGCCCTCTACACCCAACCCGATCTGGTGGCGGGCGAGGTGGCGGCCCTTCCCACCATCCCCGACGTGCTGGCCGCGGTCGAGTCGGGCGAGGTGGACATGGGCTTCGCCCCCATCGAGAACGCCATCGAGGGGTCGGTCAACGTCACCATCGACACGCTGGCCTTCGACTCGGACCTGTTGATCGAGCGCGAGGTGGTCATCCCGGTCAGCCTGTGTCTGATGGCGGTGCCCGGGGTGCGCCTGGACGACATCGCCACGGTGATCTCGTTCCCGGTGGCCATCGCCCAGTGCCGGGCGTTCGTGCGCAAGAACCTGGCCGAGGGCGTCGAGTCGCTGGCCGCCAACTCGACGGCTGACGCCGCTCGTGAGCTGGCCGAGCGCGGCGACCGCCACGCCGCCGCCATCGGCCCGGCCCGCGCCGCCGAGGTCTACGGCCTCGAGGTCCTGGCTCACGACATCGAGGACCACCCCGACAACTCGACCCGATTCGTGGCCGTGGCCCGCCAGGGCATCCCCCAGGCCACCGGCCACGACAAGACGTCGATCGTGGTGTTCCAGCGCGCCGACGCGCCCGGCTCGTTGCTGGCCATCCTCCAGGAGTTCGCGGCCCGGGCCATCAACCTGGTCAAGCTCGAGAGCCGTCCGACCAAGCGGGGCCTGGGTGACTACTGCTTTCTGATCGACCTCGAGGGGCACCTCAGCGACGAGTTGGTGGCCGACTGCCTGCGCGATCTCAAGTCCAAGCACGACGTGAAGTTCCTGGGTTCGTACCCGGCGGCCGGGGCGCACGGGCCGGCCGTGCGGCGCGAGGCCGACATCGCCTGGCGCCAGGCCGACAGCTGGCTCAGCGACCTGCGATCACAAGTCGGTCCCTAGACGCGTCGCCGCGATCGGCGGGCATCGGCCCGGGCGTCGCTAGTCTCGGGACGTTCTGGAGGGATGGCAGAGCGGACGAATGCGACGGTCTTGAAAACCGTTGAGGGGAAACCCTCCGGGGGTTCGAATCCCCCTCCCTCCGCCAAGTAGCGGACTGATCCCGAGGTGAACGAACCGTTCCCCCGCGACGGTCGTAGGCAACCCCGGGGGCGGCAATCCACCGGTCTATGACCGAGGAGAGGGGAACCATGGACAGGATCGCACCATCACGACCGCGTCGTCGCTGGTCACTGGTCGTGGCCGGCATCGCCGCGGTGTCGGCCGCAGTGGTCGGTCTGGCGCCGGGCGGAGGAGCTGTCGCTTCGACCTATCGCCAGACCAATCTCGTATCCGACATCGCCGGCGTGGCCCGCAAGACCGACCCGAACCTGGTCAACCCGTGGGGGATGTCCGAGCTCCCCGGCGGGCCGCTCTGGGTGTCGGACAACGGTTCGAACGTGGCCACCGTCTACACGGGGGACCAGCACGGATCGCCGCTGGTCCCGGCACCGCTGGTCGTGAACCTCCCGGGCGGAGCGCCGACCGGTCAGGTGGCCAACACCACGAGCAACTTCGTGATCAGCGACGGGGTGCACCAGTCCAGCGCCCTGTTCATCTTCGACTCCGAGAACGGTGACATCACGGCCTGGTCCCAGACGGTGGCCCCGACCGTCCCGATCGTGCACACGCCTCGTGCCGTCTACAAGGGCTTGGCCATGGCCTCGATCGGGTCGTCATCGTTCCTGTACGCCACCAACTTCCACTCGGGCGCCATCGACATGTTCGACGGGTCATTCCACCTGATCCCGCATCCCGGCGGCTTCGTCGACCCGGCGCTGCCCGCCGGCTACGCCCCGTTCGGCATCGCCAACTTCGGTGGCAGGCTGTTCGTCAGCTACGCGCTGCAGGACCGGGCCCGCCATGACGACGTGAGCGGACCGGGTCACGGCTTCATCGACGTGTACTCCCTCGATGGCCACCTGCTCCAGCGGCTGGCCCAGGGGGGCGCGCTGAACTCACCGTGGGGGATGGTCATGGCCACTCGTCGCTTCGGGCCGTTCAGCAACGACCTGCTGGTCGGGAACTTCGGTGACGGGACGATCAACGCCTTCGACCCCACCACCGGCGCCGCCGGTCGGGACGTTGACCAACCGCGACGGGGACCAGGTCCGCATCAACGGGCTGTGGGGCCTCATCTACGGCAACGCGTCAGCCGGGACGCCCAACACCTTGTACTTCTCGGCCGGCATCGGCGACGAGTCCCACGGGCTGCTGGGCTCGCTGACCACCGGCTAGACGCCGGGCTTCATCCGCCCTGCGGGGCGCTGTCTCAGTCTGGGCTGGGCGGCACCCGCAGGGCGGTGAGCCTGCGGCCGACGTCGGTGGGGATCGTGTAGTGCCAGTGGTCGGCGGCGAGCTCGGCCCGGGTCACGTGGTAGCCACCCAACTCGACGCCCTGGCCGGTGAAGCGCAGGTTCCAGTTGGCACCCTCGTCGATGAGCGCGGTCTCGGTGTCGATGTGCTTGGCGTGCACGATGGCGATGGGCGCCCAGCCTCCGTCGGAGCCGTTGGAGGCTTCGATGAACAGCGTGTAGGGCGTGGGGTTCTCGATGGTCAGGGGCGGCACCTTGGCGGGCAGGCCCAGGCGGGGCACGATCAGGCCGCCCACGACCAGGCCCACGGCGATCAACACGACGAGTGGGCGGCGGTTCGTGAGGTCGGCCGGTGTGGCCCGACCCCAGGTTCGGGTATCGAGAGATGGGCTCAACGGGTCTCCAGTTTCGGCCCGGGCGGGCCGGATCGATGCGTCGGGGAGGTCGGCCGAGGCTCGGCCGGACTAGGAGACGACGGGCGGTGCGCCCACCAGACGCGCCCGCCAACGACGCAGGCCCTGGCCCGAGCGCGCCGGGTCAGGCAGGGTGCGGTCGGACACCCGTGCCCAGGCCGCGGCCAGGAGGAGGGCCACGTCGAGCAGCCCCATGAGGTTGGCGAAGCCACCCGAGGTGCGGCCGTCGATGACGCCCACGAAGGCAACGTGGTCGGCCGCGGCCACAGCCCGGGCCGGTTGGGTGGTGAACCCCGACGGAGCCGACAGGCTCGACCCGGTGGCCAGCGCGACCGCGGCCAGGGCGACCAGGCCCGCCACGGCGGTCAGTGGTCGGCGAGCACCCCTCACCTCCCCAAGTGTGCCGCGGTGCCGCGGCCACTTCTACCCCCAACTCGGGGTGGGACTCGGAGATCTCGGAATCGCCGTGATCGACGGGTGTGTACGATCGACGGGCCTGGAGAGGTGCCGGAGTCCGGTTGATCGGGCCTCCCTGCTAAGGAGGTGAGGGCGCAAGCTCTCCGTGGGTTCAAATCCCACCCTCTCCGCTCGAGATCGGGGCCTTGCTCATGCAAGGCCCCGATGCGATTTTCGGCCAGGTCCGCGTCGCACTCTCTGGCGTCGATTTGCGCCCTCCTGGGGGTGCGAATCGACGCCAGATCTGCCGTGGCCGGATCTGGGCCGAACGACCCTGGCCGTGTCGCGACCAGGGTCCTATGCTCGGGACGCCCTTCGCGGGCGGAGTGGTCAGTGCCGCCGGTTTCCCCGGCGGCACCTGACGTTCTGCAACGCCTTTGGCCGTGAGCGAGCGGTCGCCTAGACTGCCCCTCCGCTCCACCAGCGCTCGTAGCTCAATTGGATAGAGCATCTGACTACGGATCAGAAGGTTGGGGGTTCGAGTCCCTCCGAGCGCGCTGAATGCGCAGGTCAGCAGTAGTACCGCGACACGCAGATGCGGCGACATGCGTGGTCGGTGCAGCCAAAGGGCAGCCAACGGCCGAGGCCTCAGGACGGGCACCCGAATAGGTGGGCAGTCGGTGTGGACGCTCGTGGACAGGGACCGACCGGTTGCCTGTCGGAGCGTGGCTCGTCGGGGCCACTCGTCTGAACTCGAGTCAGAAGGTCAGGCCAGCCTGAACAGGGGTCAACGTCGGAGCGCACCTATCGTGGCCGTGAGAATTGCCTGAGGGTTTGTCGCATCACCGCACGGGTAGGGGGAGCGATGAGGACGTCTCACCAACGAATGACGCTGAGCTACTCGAGCGGATCAAGCGACGTTCCGCTCATCGGACGGACCATCGGTGAGGACCTTTCCCGCACGGTCGATCGGTTCCGGGACCGGGAGGCACTCGTCGATCTCCCGGCCGGCCGACGGTGGACGTATGGCGAGCTCGACGTGGCGGTCGATCAGCTCGCGTCCGGGCTCCTCGAGATGGGTCTGTCGAAAGGGGATCGGGCCGGGATCTGGTCGCCGAACCGTGCCGAGTGGGTGCTCGTGCAATTCGCGACGGCGCGGCTGGGGGTCATTCTCGTCAACATCAACCCGGCCTATCGCAGCCACGAGCTGCAATACGTGCTCAACCAGGCAGCTGTCCGGGTCCTGATCGCGGCGAGATCTCACAAGACGAGCGACTACGTGGCGATGATCGACGAGGTCCGCGACCGGTGCCCCGCACTTGAGACCGTGGTGCTGCTGGGGTCACCGGAATGGGAGTCGTTGGCGACGATGCGGGTCGACACCGATGCGCTCGTGGCGCGCGGGGCGACACTCGGCTTCGACGATCCGATCAACATCCAGTACACGTCGGGGACGACGGGATTTCCGAAGGGTGCGACCCTCTCGCACCACAACATCCTCAACAATGGCTTCTTCGTCGGACACCTCCTCGGCTACACCCAGGACGACCGGGTGTGCGTACCGGTGCCCTTCTACCACTGCTTCGGCATGGTTATGGGCAACCTCGGCGCGACCTCGAACGGCGCGACCATCGTCATTCCCGCCCCGACGTTCGAACCAGCCGCGACACTCCAGGCCGTGCAGGACGAGCGATGCACTTCGCTCTACGGCGTGCCGACCATGTTCATCGCTGAGCTGGCCGAACCCGAGTTCGCCAACTTCGACCTGAGCTCGCTTCGCACCGGGATCATGGCCGGTTCGCCGTGCCCGGTCGAGGTGATGAAGCGCGTCGTGACCGAGATGAACATGGACGAGGTCACGATCATGTACGGCATGACCGAGACCTCCCCCGTGTCGACGATGACCCGCCGGGAGGACGACCTCGAACGCCGCGTGTCTACGGTCGGCACAGTGATGCCCCACGTCGAGGTCCAGATCGTCGACCCGACGTCGGGCCTTACGACCCCGATCGGCATGCCGGGCGAGGTGTGCACCGCGCGGGTACTCCGTGATGCTCGGCTACTGGGACAACCCTGACCAGACCGCCGAAGCCATCGACGCCGCGGGCTGGATGCACACAGGTGACCTTGGCTCGATGGACGAGCACGGCTACGTGTCCGTCGTCGGGCGGATCAAGGACATGGTGATCCGCGGCGGTGAGAACATCTACCCCCGCGAAGTCGAGGAGTTCCTCTACCGACACCCCGACGTCGACGATGTCCAGGTCATAGGCGTGCCCGACGACCGGTACGGCGAGGAGCTCATGGCCTGGGTACGGCTGCGCGCCGGGGCCGACCAGCTGACCATCGACGATGTGCGCGCGTTCTGCACCGGCAAGCTTGCCCACTACAAGGTCCCTCGTTACCTGCATCTCACCGACGACTTCCCGATGACCGTGACCGGCAAGATCCGCAAGGTCGAGATGCGACAGCGCTCGGTCGAGATCCTCGGGCTCGAGGGAACAGCGTCCGCCGAAGACTGAGACGACGGTCGTCTCGGTGGTGGTTGCTTCCGGCCGACGCGTCGTGCCGCCTCGACCCTGGATGGCGTTCGGTCAACTCGTGAGGCGGTTGAGGATGCGG
The DNA here is from genome assembly GCA_963740985.1 of uncultured Microthrixaceae bacterium. Taxonomy (GTDB): domain Bacteria; phylum Actinomycetota; class Acidimicrobiia; order Acidimicrobiales; family Acidimicrobilacustridaceae; genus UBA4742. Next base: position 2,627,432 of record CAVUGJ010000002.1, on the reverse strand, counting down.
CCGACTAGGCCCATTCGCCCGGGCAGGATGCGGGCGCTGAGGTCGAGGGCGCGGGCGTCGGGTCCGAGGAGCACGCGGGGTTTGTTGTGCTCGATGGCTTGCACGATCTTGCGGGCGGCGGAGTCGGGGGAGCTGCTGAAGAGGTGGACGATCGGTTTGTCGACCAGTTGGTTCAGGCGTCCGGCTTCGGTGCCACGTGAGCCTCGCATGATGTTGGTGTCGGTCGATCCGGGAAAGAGGGCGCTCACCCCGATGGTGCTGCCGGTCAGCTCGGCGCGGAGGGCTTCGGTGAAGGATCTCACGGCGCCTTTGGTGAGTGAGTAGATGGCGTTCTGGGGGATGCCGACGAAGGCGGCCATGCTGGACACGTTCACGATGTGGGCCTCGTCGGCCTCTTGCAGGAGCGGCAGGAAGTAGTGGCAGCCGTGGACCATGCCGTAGACGTTGATGCCGACGATCCAGTTGATGTCGTCGAGCTTGTCGTCGGCGAACCGGCCCACCGCCAGCACGCCTGCGTTGTTCACCAGGATGTGGCAGCCGCCGTGCTCGGCGGTCACCTCGGCTGGAAGCTCGGCCATGCGTTCGGCATTCGAGACGTCCGCCACGTGCACCGTGGCCCGGCGGCCGAGTCCTTCTATCGACTGTTGTGTGTCGCGGAGGCCGTCCCCGTTCACGTCGACCAGGGCGAGTGCGCAGCCCTTGGTGGCCAACCTGATGGCGGTGGCCCGTCCGATCCCGCTTCCGGCGCCGGTGACAACCACGACCCTGTTCGTGAGGCTTCTCACCGCTTTGTCAGCCGTTCCCGCTCTTGGTGACGAAGTTGCAGTAGTCGTCGATCGGCTCGACGGTCTTGCCGTTCTTGTCCTCGCGTTTGGAGGTTCGCCACGCCTCGCATTTCTGGTGTCGTTCGACCAGCTCGCGGAAGTCGATGCGCGAGTAGCCGGGGGTGGGGTTGATGCCCCACTGGTCCTGGGCGGTCATCTGGCCCTCGCCCTCGCCTTTCCCGCCGAAGGGCGGGCCACCGAGCGGGTAGGGGGTGTCGCACTCGCGGTGCCCGTCGGAGTACATGACCTGCTGGAGCCCAGCACACACCTGGCTGGGCGAGAGCGATGGGAAGCCGTACCAGATCGCCAACAGGGGGAAGGTGAGGGCGCCTTCGAAGACAAGTCCGAAGAGCAGCACGTAGCAGGTCCGCCGGATCCAGGTGTGCATGCGGGCGTAGGGGGTCGACGTGCCCAGCGGGAGGTCGGGGCCTGCCTCGGCCGAGGTTGCAGTGGTCTCCATGGTGGTCTCCTCCGCCTAGTCCGTGAAGATCTCGCGGTTGACCGTGTGCAGGTACGGGATGGCGATGAACGGCGTGATGTAGAAGATGTCGTAGAGCCACCAGCCCCAGACCGGGAAGACCACGTGTGAGTAGCGGATGTTGGCGTACATGGTCATGTTGGCCACGTAGCCGACCCACATCAGCACGCCGGTCCAGCAGGTCACGATCATCCACTGGTGACCCCAGCGCTTCATCTTGAGGAAGCCGATGCACGCCGCGATCCGCATCGGGAACACCACGAAAATGCCCAGCACCTCCCACGCCTTCTCGCCCGGCGCCGAGGCGCCGCCCACCGCCAACTCGTTGTAGTGCCAGAAGTAGCCGCCGTCGAACATGTTGCCCCACATGGGCAGGAACAGGCGGCTCATGAGCGTGTGGTTGGCGAGCAGGTCGATGGCCCACCCGAACGTGTTGAGGGCGGCGTCGAGCATGACCATGTAGCCGATGAGGGTCACGATGATCGGCCGGACGGTCAGGCCTTCGCGTTGGGCCTTGCGTTGCAGCGAGAGCCCGTAGAGGAACAGCGGCAGGCCGAAAATGCCCAGCACCGCCGTGCCCATGAGGATGGTGCCGGCGATGAGCCACCGGTCGGCCTGGCGCTGCGCCTCGTGGCTGGCCAGGAGGTGGTCGTCGTAACCGGATGCTCCGCCGGAGCTGGTCAGGATGGGTTCGCTCTTGACGACCATGACGCCTACCAGTTCCGCTGGGAGTACATGTAGAGCTGCACGCCGAACATGAGGAGCAGGTAGCCGAAGATCGCCACCTCGAACACGAGGAGCGCTCGCTTCCGCTGCCGGTCTTGTTCGTTCACGCCCGACCTCCTGTCGGTTGGGTTCCGGTGGAACCGTTCTGGGTGCCCGAGACCTCGGCGGGCCGCAGGGTCGCCGACGCCACCTCGTGCAGCGCCGCCATCACGGCGACGTCGGTGCTCAGGGAGCCGAGGACGCAGACGTCCGCCGCCTCGAGCTCGTTGGTGCCCGCCACCACGAGGTGGGCGGCGTTCACCAGAGACCGGGTGGATGGCGGCTCGATGTGGTGGACCTCGTCGGCGCTGCGGATGGAGACGGCGCAGCGCACGAGCCGCTCGGCCGCGGCCGGGTCGATCCCGGTCTCGGCCACCAGGACGCCGATCTCGGCATCGGCCGGCAGGTAGTTCATCGACAGCGTCATGAACCGCTGACGAAACGATGGCTTGAGCTCCTTGAGCGAGCTTCGGTACGCCGGGTTGTACGAGCAGACGAGCATGAAGGTGTCCGGCGCCTCGACCACCTCGCCAGCCCGATCGAGGTAGAGGGTGCGGCGGTGATCGGCCAACGAGTGCAGGACGGCCAGCGAGTCGTGACGCGCTTCCACTACCTCGTCGAGGTAACAGATGGCCCCATCCCGGACGGCCCGGGTGAGCGGACCGTCCTGCCAGACCACGTCCCCGCCCGAGATGAGGAACCGGCCGACCAGGTCGGCACTGGTGAGGTCGTCGTGGCAGCTGATGGTCACCACCGGCCGACCCAACCGCGCCCCCAGGTGTTCGACCAGTCGGGTCTTGCCACAGCCGGTGGGCCCGGTCAGCATGGCGGGCAGCCGGCGGTGGAAGGCATGCTCCAGCAGCGTGACCTCGTTGCCGACCGGGACGTAGCCTTCGGCGGGCGGCCGAGGGGCGCCATTGGTGGTCATGCCGCGACCAGCTCGCCATGGACATGGGCCAGGACTCGGGGCAGGTCCTCGACCCGACGGATGCGCTGTGAGCGGCGGGGACCGAAGACCTCGGGCAGCGGATCCACCCGGGTGTCGCCGACCCCGATGTAATACGGGGTGACACCGGCCTGTTCGGCCTCCTCCAGCGCGTGGGTCACGTCGGCCCAGGCGTAGCGGCCTTCGTAGCCGTCATCGCACATGAGCCCGTCGCCCACCACGATCAGCAGCCGCCGCTCGGACCGCTGGGCCACCAGCCGGCTGGTGAGGTGCCGGATGGGGGCACCCAGACGGGTGTAGCCGCCGGTTCGCAGTCCCAGCCCGCTCGGGGTGACGAGCGTGGCTTCGTCGAAGTCCTTGAGGCAGCTGACCTCGACGCGGTGGCGGGTATTGCCGGTGAACAGGAAGATGCCGTGGCGTTCCCTGGCCAGGGTCATGGCTTGGGACAGGGCGTCGGCGCAGGCCAGCTCCAAGGCGAAGACCCGGCCTTGGTGCACGCCGAGCGACGCGCTGCCGTCGAGGAGCAGCGCCGTGGTGACGTCACGGACCCCGGGGACCAGGTCCCGGAACAGACGCGGCTCGATGCCGATGCCAGCGGTCTGGTCGATGACGTGGTCGACGTAGCGGTCGGTGTCGAGGTCCGAGCCGTCCAGCAGGCCGCCGCGGACGACCCGATGGGTGTGTTGCTCGAACCATCGGCGCAGCTCGGGAAGGGTCGCCACGGGCGTGGACGATCGTGCGCTGGTCGACCGTTCGAGCACGGCGACGTGGTCCGGCAGGAATCGCTCGGTCCACATGTTCCATTCCGGGTAGGGGAGGCCGACCCGCTGGTCGGCACGAACCTCGATGTCGTCCTCTTCGGGCCGGCTGGGAGGTGGGAGGTTCGGGTTGCGAACGCCCCCGTCCCCGCCCACGGGCACCGAGTAGATGCGGACCGGCGCCACCTGCTTCGTGGACCACGGCATCCGGCCGTACAGGCGCCGCAGCGACGCTGCCACCCCTTGGTGGCCGCTCCCGTGATCCGCCAGCAGCCCGAACAGCGGGTCGAGCTCCAACCTGGTCCCGCGTCGTGCCAGCGTCCGCGCCTCCTCGATGAGATCGAGGCCGTCCCGATCGGGGTCGCCGAGCTCGAGGGTTCCGAGCACCCGTTCGCACTCGACCAGCAGGCCCGGCCACTGGGCGGCCACCCACCCGAGAGCGGTGCGCCCTTCGACGATCGCCAAGGCCAGGCGATCGCGCTCCGACAGCGAAGCCAGGTCGTATCCGCGGATCCGCTCCTTGGAGGGCGAGCACTGCAGCGCCACGCCGCAGACCAGCGTCCGGAACGTCCAGCCCGGCGCCGGGTCCCGGTAGGGGACCTGCACGACCGTGAGGGAGGCGTTGAGCCCGAACGCTCGCTGCTGGCCGGTGACGAGACGGGCGTCTTGGCGCCGACCAGCAGACAGTGCCGCGACCACCAGACTGCAGGCCCGCTCCGTGTCCCCGGCTGTCGTCAGGCTGGCGTTCACGCCGCGGCCGGCCCGCCCGGGACGCCGCTCAGAAGGTGCCGAGCCGGCTCATGATGTAGTACCAGAAGGCGACCACGGCCACGCAGACGCCCCAGGCGAAGGCCAGACGCAGGATCTCGTAGAGGACGGCAAGCACGCTTCACGCTCCTGAGGGAAGGGTCCGCCCCCAGGGGGCGCGGACTGGTGGATCTGATCACGCCAGCGTCAGGGTCGGCGTGCGCGCTCATCGAAGGCCCAGCGAGCGGAGGCTGGTCGTCACGAACTGATCGAGCAGCTCCGCTCGTGACGCATCGCGGACGTGGGTGATCAACAAGCCGTAGAGGCCGAGCAGGAAGAACATGGCGCTGTTCGCCGGGTCGACACCCGCGGATCGCGACCCCGTCGCGAACAGGCGCGCTCGAACTCGCCGATGACCCGGGCCACGAACGGGTGGTCCGACCACAGGTCGAGCTCGGGCCTCGCCGGCGAGAAGTACAGCGCCAGCAGGTCCCTGAACAACACCGTGCCCAGCCGCCGCTCGAGCCTCCCGGTCATCCGCACGACCTCGTCGAGGATCGCGCCCAGGTCGCTCGAGGTGGCGACGAAGGCGTCCAACTCGGCGGCCATCCGCACCTCCTCGCGCTGACCCAGCTCGGCCAGGACGTGCTCCTTGGTGGCGAAGTGGAAGAAGAACGTCCCGTGAGCCACGCCGGCGGCTTCCACGATCGCCCCGACATCCGCGCGGTCGACGCCCGCCCGCTTGAACTCGACGACCGCCTCTGAGAACACCCGCTCACGCGTCGCCGAGCGCTGGGCCTCGCGTGTCGTTGGCTTGGTCGATGCCGGGGCCATCGCAAGCATCCTGACAATTTTACTGATTGAAGTCAACGACTTTAGTCATTGACCTCAGTCGGTCACGTTGCTGAGCTGGGTCGAGCGCCCTCGCCGATCCACCGAGGTGGGGGACGCACCCTGACCGACTGCGTATCTGATCTGATACGCTCAGGAGTGTGAGGTCGATACTGCTTTGTACGGTGCGTGAAGCGGCCGGTCTATCCAAGGCCGCGCTGGCCGAGCGCGCTGGCGCGTCGCGACCGACGCTGTCGGCTTATGAGCACGGCCGGGTGTCGCCGACGGTGGACACCTTCGAACGGATCCTCGCCGCGGCCGGCTACCGCCTCGCCGCGACCCTCATCCTCGACTGGCACGAAGTCGACCTCGGTCATGGCCGCGCCGCGGCGGTACCCGATCATCTATCCGACCTCCCCGTCGACCAGGCGCTGCGGCGGATGGAGCTCCCGCTTCACCTCGAATGGTCGCGATCCCAACGAACGGTCGATCTGGCCGATCGGCGACAGCGGGCCCGGGTCTACGAGGTAGCCCTGCGAGAAGGTCGCCCGTCTGACATCGAGTCAATCATCGATGGGGCCCTTCTGGTCGACCAGTGGGACGAGCTTGTGCTCCCCCACAGGCTCAGGGCGGCCTGGCAACCCGTCATCGACGCAGTGGGACACGGTCATGGCTGAGGACGCGCTCACTGCGCTTCGACGCGAGGTGCTCGGTCTGTTCTTCGACCTTCCCGAGTCGACCGACTTCGTCCTCGCCGGCGGCGCCGCCCTGATCGCCAGCGGGCTCAGCAGTCGCCCCACCAACGACATCGACCTGTTCACCGCCAGCCCGGCCCGGAACATCACCTCGACGGCTGACGCGCTCGAAGCCGCCTGTCGTCACCGGGGTTGGACGATCGAGCGAATCCGCGACGCCCCGACGTTCCGCCGCCTCGTCATCCACACCGAGCAGCGCGCAGCTGCTCGTCGACCTGGCCATCGACTCCCCGCCATTGGGTCCCCCGACAATCACCGCCTACGGCCCCACCTATCCACCCCAGGAACTCGCCGCCCCCAAGATCCTCGCGCTCTACGACCGGGCCGCCGCCCGCGACTTCCTCGACCTCCACGCACTGGCCGGCCACTTCGACCTCGACGAGCTCATCGAGCTCGCACGACAGCTCGACCAAGGGTTCGAACCACCCGTCTTCGTCGAGATGCTCGCCACCCTCGACCGCTTCACCGACGACGAGCTCGCCGGACTCGGCGCTCAACCAGCCACCCTCCGAGCCTTCACCCGCCAATGGCACGACCAGCTGACGAGATCCGGGCCGTGACAATGCCACATGCAGCCACAGGTGCAGCCATCGTGCTCGGTCAGCGGGGGACAGCATCGGATGGCCGTGGACACGAACCCGCGTCACCACCAATTTGCGGCCGTCTGCGGACCGTCCTGGACCCCCTGCACTTTTCTACGGATCAGAAGGTTGGGGGTTCGAGTCCCTCCGAGCGCGCTAACTCGCAGGTCAGGTGGAGTGCTGCGACACGGGAGAGGGCGAGCAGACCAACACCGGGCAGGGTGCGTGATGGATCACGCCCTGGGTCACGCTGCCCAGGAGGGTCCGAGCCGTCCCTGGGCTCACCCGGCTCGACATCACGATCAAGGCGGCTCCGAGCAGCCGAGCCTGCTCGGCGATCGACGCCGGCGCGTTCGATCCGAACTGATAGTCGATTTTGGCTTCGACCCCGAGCTCGCGCAGTCGGCTCTGGGCAGTGGTGAGGGCGGAGTCGAGATGCTGGGCCGTCTCGTTGTCGAACGGATGGACGATCTGCACGAGCCAGGTGTCGAGTCCCCAATCGCTGGCCAGGCCAGCAACTTCGGGCAGGATCTGCTCGGCCCGTTCCGAGCCGTCGAGGGGAACCATGAGCCGTCGCTGCTCGGGCCAGCCACCCGAGCAGTGTCGACCAACCACCAGCACGGGGCGATCGGTCTGGCGCAATAGATCCTCGGTGGTGCTCCCCAGCACGGCCGCACCCAGGCCGGTACGTCCGTGGGCCGTCAGGCACAGCAGCGCACCCGGTCCGGCGTCCTCCAGCGCCTGCAGGATCCCCGACGCCACCTCCTGGCCGGGCTCGAGGACCCGATCGCGGTCGAAACCGGCACTGCGCTGATGGTGGAGGCGACCCTGGTCAGGTAGACGTCGTCGGCTTCGATCTCGTCGAGGGGCGAGACGCGCATCAGGCGCAGCGAGGCGTCGGTGTCGGTCGCGATCCGGGTCGCCACGACGACCGCTGACTCGGAGAACTCGGACCCATCCAGGGGAACAACGATCGTACGCATCTCGGACCTCGCTCTCGGTGGTGTAGCCGGTGCCCACCCGTTGGGGGTGGGCACCGTGCAGCTGCTGGGGGTGCGTGGAGCCGCTAGGCCATCGCCAGCTCCGGGGTCTTGGCGGGTGTCCCGCGAGGAACTCGTCGGTCTCGTTCACCCGGCGGAGGTGCACGAAGCCCAGGGCTGTCAGTGCGGCCCATGACGGCGGCCAGGAAGAACGAGGCGATGGCGGCATAGAGAGCGATCTGACCCATCTTCCAGAAGCCGTAGGCCTCGAGCAGCAGGCCACGCAGCGTCTGGCCCTGGAACAGCGCCTGGGTCTGCTTCTGGAGCTTGACGTTGGTGGGGTCGGCCTGGGCCGCCGCGCTGACCTGGGCATAGGTCTTGCCACCGGCGATCTCGCCCACGTGCACGCCGATGAAGTGGTCGGCGTAGGCCTCGGCCTGGGGGCCTGTGGTGAGCTGCTGGCCGGCGTACTTGTTGAGGTAGGGCCCGATCTCCTTGGGGGCCAGGGCGGCGCTGCCGGCAGTCGGGGAAGGCGATCTTCTGTTGGGCGAGCTGATCGTGGACGTTGCTCTCGGCGAAGTTGTAGCCCCACAGCAGGAGGCCTCCGGCGACGAGCAGGACGGTGGTCAGGACCAGTCCTCCGGCGGTCAGGATGGTGTCGAAAGCCTTGCGGCGCATGGTCCGCTCCTTGGGTGGTGGTTTGCTGGGGACAGCACACCGCGAATCGCCCTCCTGGGGGCAGTGCCAAAGGTCCCCCGGTGGGAGGACCAAAGTCCTACGGCTGGCCGCTCCCGGCCGGTCGGCTACGTGCCGATGGGGTCCGTTCGGGGCACTATGGCGGGCGATGGCCACCCGGGTGTTCCTGCTTGACGACCACGAAGTCGTCCGTCGTGGCGTCCGCGAGCTGTTGGAGGAGGCTGGGTTCGAGATCGCCGGTGAGGCGTCGACCGCCGCCGAGGCACTCGCCCGCATCCCCCCGACCAGGCCAGATGTGGCGGTGCTCGACGTGCGCCTGCCCGACGGAAGCGGCGTCGAGGTGTGCCGCGAGGTGCGAGATCTCGTGCCCGGGCCTCGCGTGCCTGATGCTGACCAGCTACAGCGACGACGAGGCGCTGTTCGAGGCGATCATGGCCGGCGCATCGGGCTATGTGCTCAAGCAGATCCGCGGCAACGACCTGATCGACGCGATCCACACGGTGGCAGACGGCAAGTCTCTGCTCGACCCTGCGGCCACCGCACGCCTCATGGCCCGGCTTCGGGATACCTCGTCGGCTGACGAGCGGATTGCGTCGCTCACCGACCAGGAGCGCAAGCTGCTCGACCTGCTCGCCCAAGGCCTGTCCAACCGCGAGATCGCGGCTCGGATGTACCTGGCCGAGAAGACGGTCAAGAACTACGTGTCGAACCTCCTGGCCAAGATGGGCATGCAGCGGCGCACCGAAGCGGCCGTGTACGCCGCCCGCCTCGAGGAGCGCAACCGGAAGCGCCCGTCGGGGACTAGCGATGGGCGCGAGATCAGCGAGCTGGCTGCACTCGGCAACGACTTCTCGTGGTCACTGCTCGAGGCGGCGCCCGACGGCATGCTCATCGTCGACCGACACGGTGCGGTCGTCTTCGTGAGCGTCGCAGGCGGCGGAGCTGTTCGGCTGTACCGACGACGACCTGCTCGGACACACGGTCGAAGAACTGGTGCCCGACGATGTCCGATCCACCCACCGTCGCCCATCGGACCCGCTATCAAGCGGCGCCGACCGTCCGGTCGATGGGTGCTGGCCTGCTGTTGCGCGCCCGTCGGGTGGATGGAACCGAGTTCCCGGTCGAGATCAGTCTCAGCCCGCTGTCGATGGGCGGCGACACATACACCGTCGCCGCGCTGCGTGACGTCACCGAGCGGGTCGAGGCAGAGGACCACCTGCATCGGGTGTTGCACACCCTCGACGCATCTGACGATGGGGTCTTCATCTTCGATGCCGACACCCTGCGCTACTCCTATGTCAACGATGGCGCGGTACGCCTAGTGGGCTATGACCGCGTCGAACTGCTGAACATGACGCCGCTGCACCTCAACCCAAACGCCACCGAGGCCGACTACCGCCACCTCATCGAGACCCTCCAGGCCGATCCCGGCCATGCGATCATCCACGAAGCCATCCTGGTGGCCAAGGATGGCCGCGAGATCCCAGTCGAGAAGACCTTCCAGTCGGCGCCCACCGGCCGAGACGGCACACGCTGGGTCGTGATCCTGGCCCGCGACATCTCCGAACGACTCGCGGCCGAACGCGATCTGCGGCGCAGCCAGGATGCGTTGCGAGAAGCCGAACAGGTTCTGATGCTGGCCGACGACCGGGAACGCATCGCCAGGGACCTTCACGACACGGTGATCCAACGGCTCTTCGGCGCCGGATTGCAGCTCCAGGCCACATCGACCGGGGCCGACGAACGCACTCGGGAGCGCCTGCAGGCGACGATCACCGACCTGGACGAGACGATCAAGGAGCTGCGTTCGGCGATCTTCGCTTTGCAGGGCTCGGGGCCGGCCCACGCGGACTGCGGGGTCGCCTGGTCACCATCATCGTCGAAGCCGGCGCGGGTCTTGGGTTCGAACCGAGGATCCAGTTCGACGGGCCGATCGAGACCATGGACGAGACCGTCGCCTTCCACCTCGAAGCGGTGCTGCGTGAGGCGGTCACCAACGTCGCCCGCCATGCCGACGCCACCAGCGCGCGGATAGCCGTGTCGCTCAGCGACGACCGGGTCAGCCTCGTGCTCGACGACAACGGCAAGGGGGTGCCCGACGAGGTGATGGGCGGGAGAGGACTGACCAACCTGGCCAGTCGCGCCGCCCAGCTCGGCGGCACCTTCGAGATCCGACCCGGGCCCCACGGTGGCTCCCAACTCCAGTGGCGAGTCCCGACGACGACCGGCGACGACGGGATGAACCAGGCCCGCTCGGTCGATGCCTGAACGTCGACCGTCGGGATTCGGCCGCCACGCGACCGTCAGGGACTTTGGCCCCTAGCCGCCAGGTCTGAACCGTGCGTCAATGCGAGATGATGCCAAGTTCAGGAGGCAAACCGGAGTCGCGAAGCTCGGCGGCGCGGATCGAGCCGGCGGTCGCGTCCAGCGCGGGACAGATGAGCCGTCTTCGAGACGGGACCCCGGTGTTGGTGAGACCCATGTCGGCATCAGATGGCAGCGAGCTCGAGCGCTTCCACGCCGCACTCAGCCTGGAAACGACCAGGCTGCGCTACTTCACCCCTCACCCGCACCTCAGTGAGGATGAACTGGCACGCTTCACGACGGTTGACCACCACGCCCGCGAGGCGTTGGTGATGTGGGCCGATGGGGCGATCATCGCCGTCGGACGCTACGACCGAACGCTCGGCAGTCCCGAGGCTGAGGTGGCGTTCGTCGTGCGCGACGACCAGCAGGGCCATGGCGCGGCCACCATCCTGCTGCTCCGCCTGGCCGAGCGGGCGCGCGACGAGGGGATCACGCGCTTTGTCGCCGACGTGCTCACGGACAACCAGCGGATGGTGGACGTCTTCGAACACACCGGCTGGGTGACCTCTTCAGGCTTCGACTGCGGGGTCATTCATCTGGTCATGGACATCACCGAGACGACGGACCCGTCCTAGCGTGTCGGCTCCGGCAGCCCCCGGGCCCAGTACCAGCCGCCGAGTCGCCGTCCGGTCACGAGATCCAGGCCGACCTTGACGAACGAGTCTGCATGCGGGTTGCCCCACGGGGCCAAGCCCAGTTGGCTGGCGTCGTGGAGCTCCGCCGGCGCGGTGAGCACCGAGGCAGTTCCTTGCACGAGCACGCTCCATCCCGCTTGGACGATCGGGTCGAACCCGTCGACTTCGAAGGCCACGACCGTTTGATCGCAGGCCTGGTCGAGGTTGGCATCCTTGCCGGTCCGGATCACCACCCCGTCATGGGCCAAGGCAAAGTTGACCGGCAGGACGACCGGCAGCGCTCGGACCGACAACGCGAGGCGTCCGATCGCCGCTGTGCCCAGGAGCCGGAGGCATTCGTCCGGATCGATCGTCTCGAGTCCGTTGCGATCGAAGTTCACAATCTGATCCTCCAACAAGGCCCGTCGAGCTGGACAGGGCCGATGGTCACATGTCCGATGAGCGCCACTCAGACGATGCGGCGTCCAGTGAGCTCCTCGACGATGACGCGCACCCAGCGGGGACGGGCATCCGGGTTCGTCCAGGGCCGCACCGGGAGGGTCTCGAGGCGGACGATGTCCGCATCGTCGAGCACCTCTTCGGCCACGCCTCTGGCCAGCACGCTCCAGCCGGTGTGTTCGAAGTCGTCCCAGTCGTCGACCTCCACACAGACTGGGCTGCCCATCACCGCGGCGGAGAGCTTGGCGCCGTGCCCCGTCCGGAACACGATGGAGCGCCCATCAACCGCGATGTTGACGGGCAGGATCATCATCTCGCCCTGGTCGACGAAGCCGATCCGGCCGACGTGCGCGTGGCGGAGCCGGTCGTAGCAAGCGTCGGGGGCCATGATCGCAAGCCCCGACCAGTCGAGGCCCAGATCGGATTCGTTGGTCATGGGCCGATCGTCATCCCGCCATGTCGGTCGACACCAGAGTCTTAGGTCCTTCACCGGGCGGCGCAAGGCGGTCGGTCGGACTCTGCTCGTGACCACCAGAGGTTTCGGGACCTTCGACCCTAGGAAGCCTCGAACACCGCGGCGGACACTCAGCTTCGAGAGCTGCCTACAAGGGAGGCCATCGTGAGCGGGATGCTGGCTGCGCTGATCGATCTCGGGTCCGGACCCGTCTATGTGAACTGGTGGGTCATCCACATCTCCGCCGCCAACCTCATCGTCATCGGAGTCATGGTGGTGCTGTTCGTGGCTGCCCTCTTCCTGCCGTTCCCGAAGGGGCGCCGGCCGTGACCGCCCCGACGACCGAACCGGCCACCACCGACGAGACGACCACAGGCACCTGGACAGGGCGGGTGCGCGAGCGGGCCGTGCGGGACCTGCCCCCCGAGACCCTGTTTCCCGATGTGCAACCGGCGTACGTGTCCTCGTGGATGTACGTGTTCGGCGTGGCCACGATCGCCGCGCTGGTCGTGGTGATCGCCTCGGGCACCGTCTTGGCCATCGAGGGACCGCAGTGGTACCACGGCTCGAGCCTCGGCCACTTCGTCAACAGCCTGCATCTGTGGAGCGTCGAGCTCTTCCTGGCCTTCATGGTCGTGCACCTCTGGGGCAAGTTCTTCATGGCGGCCTGGCGCGGCAAGCGAGCCGCGACCTGGATCACCGGCGCCATCGCCTTCGTGACCTCGATCGGCACCGCCTTCACCGGTTACCTGGTGCAGTCGAACTTCGATTCGCAGTGGATCGCCACCCAAGCCAAGGACGGGCTCAACTCGGTCGGCATCGGCGCCTTCTTCAACGTCTTGAACTACGGCCAGATGCTGCTGTTCCACGCCCTCCTGCTCCCCGTGGTCGTCGTGGCCCTCACGGTCTGGCATGTGCTGCTGGTGCGACGCCGCGGCGTCGTCCCCCCATTGCCCGAACACCGGCATGCACACCCGAAGTCGCCCTCGACGGACGTGGCGCCATGACCGCCGTCGCAACCGGATCCACCGTCACGGCCGACCGAGCGGCGATCGACGACGCCGCCCCCTGGCGGGGACCCTGGCGGCGCTACGACCTGATCAAGGAGCTGGTCATCGCCCTCTTGGTGGTCGCCCTGCTCATCACCGCACTGGCGGTCGTGTTCGGTTCGCCCGACGACCGATCCATCAGCCTGGCCGCCTGGGCCAAAGCCGATCGAAACGACTTCGTGGCCACGACCGTGTCCGAGCTGGACGGCACCAGCGGAAGCGCCAGCTACGGCGCTCCCTACAACAACGCCGGGCCCGGCCAACAGCTCGGCCCCCTGTCACTGCAGAAGTGGGCTGGAACCACCATCCCGGTCGACGCCGCCAACGACTTCGTCGTCAAGCCCCTCGCCGGTATCCCTGGCGACCGGCCGCTGACCGACGCGCTCGATCAATGGAACGGCGCATCGACCAACCAGCGCACGACCTGGTCCACCAACTACGCCAACGCCCTCGCCAAGGCCCCCAGCGGCGACCCGACCAAGGCGGCCACCGGCGACTATGGACCGGTCCCGCTCATGGCCGACCGACTGGCCCGACTCGCCCGATCCGGGGGGCTCGACGGGGTGCTGCTGGCCCAGGGCGGCTTCTACCAGACCAACTACACCAAACCGCTCCTCTTCCTGGCCGACGGCAGCTACCTCGAAGCCCACGCTCGCCAACAACAGCTCGGCGGTGACCAGTGGGGGATGATGAACGAGACCGGCCGCTACCCCGGCCAGGCCTGGCTGTGGCTCTACACCTTCTGGTACCAGGTGAAGCCCTTCTCGACGTCCGGCAACGGAGACGCGCTGGTCTGGGGGCTCATGGCGTTGCTGACCCTCGTGTTCGTCCTGGTGCCGTTCATCCCCGGCGTCCGATCGATCCCGAAGTACATCCCGATCCACCGACTGATCTGGCGAGACTGGAATCGAACCCAACGAGCGGGCTGACCAGTCCGGGTCCGACCGTAGACCGACGCCCCCACGTAGTCGCCGCCCGCCGCGTCGAGCGTCGATCAGGCGTGGGGAGCGGGGCCTGGTGGCAAAGAGGGAGGCCCGCGAGAGCCGCGGCGATTCCGAAGGCGGCGGCCAGGATGCCGGGATCGTGTCTGAAGCAAACCCGCTCGCTTCGCTGGTTGTCGCATGCGAGCCTCCCCGGGTGCTTGACGACCATTTCGCCGGCGAGGTCGCCGCCCACTACGACGACGCGCTCGGGGCCATGGGCTCGCCCGAGGTGCTCCAACCGACCGTCGATCTCCTGGCCGAGCTTGCCGGCACCGGCGCCGCCCTCGAGATGGCTGTCGGCACCGGGCGAATCGCCCTGCCACTCGCCGCCCGAGGCGTACCGGTCAGCGGGATCGAGCTGTCCCCAGACATGGTGGCGCAGCTCCGGGCCAAGCTGGGCGGGGATGCCATCCCCGTCACGATCGGAGACATGGCCACGACGCAGGTGGAGGGTTCCTTCCGTCTCGTCTACCTCCTGTTCAACACGATCGGGAACGTCGAGAGCCAGGACCGACAGGCCGCGTGCTTCGCCAATGCCGCTGCCCACCTCGAGCCTGGTGGTTGCTTCGTGATCGAGGTCGGCGTGCCCGACCTGCGTCGCCTGGTCCCTGGCCAGGACTCCATCGTCTTCGCCCACGCGCCCGGCTACGTCGGTTACGACCGCTACGACGATCTCGTCGCGCAGCACGCCGTCTCCCACCACTTCGTAGCCGACGGCTCCGGTACCCGCGAGGTGCGGACGCCGTTCCGGTACGTCTGGCCCTCGGAGCTCGATCTGATGGCGAGGTTGGCCGGCCTCGAGTTAGCGGACAGATGGGCCTACTGGGACCGGTCGCCGTTCACCGGCGACAGCCAGTCACACGTATCGGTCTGGCGCAAGCAGCCGTAGACGCACCCGCCCACCCCACACATGCGTCCCGACCCGGCCTTGTGTGCAGGTTCGTCCTCACACTGCATTGACATCTAATGATTAGAGATCTAACCTTATTCGGGTGAGACACCGCATGGATCCGATCGGGCTGTTCGTCACCCGATCGGCGAAGACGATCAGTAGGGCGTTCGATGAGGCTCTGGCCGTCCAGGGCGGCACGTTGCCGTCGTGGCTGGTGTTGGCCGCCGTCGCGGGTGGGTTGCGCGATTCCCAGCGCACGATCGCCACCGACCTGGGCATCGAGGGGGCAACGCTCACCCATCATCTGTCGCGGATGGAGCGTGACGGCCTGGTCCGCCGGGACCGCGATCCTCAGGACCGCCGGGCGTTGATGGTGGAGCTCACCGATGAGGGCCGGGCCCGGTTCGGGTCGCTGCTGACGACGGTGGTGGCGTTCGACGAGCAGCTGCGTGCCGGTTTCACCGACGCGGAGCTGGCCACGCTTCGTGACCTCCTCGGGCGACTCGCTGACAACGTGGGTCGAGAGGACCCAGCCCGCGAGCTGGCGAGATGAACGCCGGCGCGCCCGCCGCGCACCGGGTGTCGCGTCCCCAGCGGCTGGCGAACCGGATGTTGTCTCGAGCGCTTCGCAAGGGTCGTGGACCGAGCTTCCTACGGTTGCTCACCGTCACCGGCCGCCGCACCGGCCGGCCCGTCACCACGCCGCTCGCCCCCGTGTTCGACGGTGAGCAGGTGTGGATCGTGTCGCCCTACGGCGAGGTCAACTGGGTGCGCAACCTGCGCGCCTGCGGTCTGGCCGAACTCGCTCGTGGCGACGACCGCGTCGCCTTCGACGGGCGCGAGCTCGACCCGACCGAGGCCGTCGCGGTGCTGCGCACGTACCTGGCCATGCCCTCAGAGCGATTCGTGCGCAAGGACTTCGCGGTCAACGCCCAGTCGAGCGACGAAGCGATCGCGGCCGAAGCGCCCCACCATCCCGTGTTCGCCTTGACGCCGCGCTCCAATCAGACGCCACCATGAAGCTCAGCATCAACCTGACCAACTACTCCTGGCCTGGTCACCCAGAGGCGATTGCCGACCGCGTCGCCGAGCTGGCGCGACAGGTCGATGACGCCGGCATCGACACACTGTGGGTGGCCGACCACCTGCTGCAGATGGACCCCACCGCCGCGGTCGACGAGCCGATGCTCGAGAGCTACACCGTGCTCGGCTTCCTCGCCGGCGCCACCAGTCGTGTCGACCTGGGCACGATGGTCACCTGGGCCGGCATCCGGCCCCCTGCGCTTCTGGTCAAGGCCGTCAGCACCGTCGACACCCTGTCCGGCGGGCGGGCCTGGC
This sequence comes from uncultured Microthrixaceae bacterium, assembly GCA_963740985.1. Lineage (GTDB taxonomy): Bacteria > Actinomycetota > Acidimicrobiia > Acidimicrobiales > Acidimicrobilacustridaceae > UBA4742. Next base: position 2,610,915 of record CAVUGJ010000002.1, on the reverse strand, counting down.
TCGGGATCGGCGCCGGCTACCAGGCCGACGAAGCCACGATGATGGGCCTCCCCTTCCCGGCTACCGCCGAGCGCTTCGACCGCCTGGACGAGCTGCTCGCGCTGGCGACGCAGATGTGGTCGGGCGACCGGAGCCCGTTCCCAGGCCGCTTCAACCGGCTGGACGCGCCGATCAGCGAGCCCCGACCGGTCCGCCGACCTCGGATCCTGATCGGCGGGATGGGTGAGCGACGCACCCTGCCCCTGGTCGCCCGGTACGGCGACGCCTGCAACCTCTTCGACGTCGGGGACGGGGGTGCCATGCTGCGCCACAAGCTCGACGTGCTCCGAACCGCCTGCGAGGCGGCCGGCCGGGATCCGGGCGAGATCGACGTGACCCTCAGCAGCCGCCTCGCTCCGGGTGAGACCCTCGGCCAGCTCGTGTCGCGCTGCGAGGGCCTTCACGCCCACGGCGTCAACCACCTCGTGCTGGTCACGACCGGGCCCTGGGTGCAGGGCGGGGACCTCGACGTCGTGCTCGATGCGGCCGAGCCGTTGCACGCCATCAACTGACCGCTCACGCCCTCGCGGCATCACAAAAGGGAAGCAGACCATGATCGGACCGTCCGAAAGCACCCAGGTCTATCCGGCACGCGGGAGATCCCGCTGCGGCTTCGGACCCCCTTGGGCCCATCGCCCAGGCTGGGAACCCCTTGCCTCGGAGAACCCGGTCGACGCGCTCGCCATCAGCAGGACGCCGAACCTCCGCACGTCAGACGACGAACGCGCGGCGGTCAGCGACGCCTTGACCCGACACCATCTCGCTGGCCGCCTCGACATCGACGAGTACACCGAACGGCTGGAGGTCGCCTACGAAGCCAAGACCCGTGGCGACCTCGCACCGCTGCTGGTCGACCTTCCCCCCGACATGGCACCGAGCCAGCCGAGGCGCGCCGCGCCGCGGGGACTGTGGCTCGTCGCCATGTTCGCGTTCGCGGTGCTGGTGACCCTCACCGTGGCGACCGGCCACCCGTTCATCCTCGGCGGCTGGTGGATCCTGCTCGCCGTCTGGCTCTGGCGGCGGTCACCTACCGCTCGAGGAGCACGGTCACGGGCGGGATGACGCCGTCGTTGACCATGGCGTGGCCGAACTCGGGGCCGGCCATGGCGGCGTTGAAGGCATCCATGTCCGGCACCTCGAGGAGGAGGCCGACCTTGGAGGGATCGTCGGGGGCGACGAACGTGCGGATGTCGGTGACGCCGATGGTGGCGAACGCCTCGGCCCGAAGCGGCGACGCCAACCAGGCGTCGACATCCTTCACCTCGTGGTAACCGATCACGGTGGTCATGGGAACTGCCTTTCTGAGGCGTGGGCCTCGTGGTCGGGGATGGCGACGCCACCCTCAGGGGACACCTGGTGACGGACAGCGGCGCGCCGTCGGCGCATCCAGCTGCCGCGCCTCAGTAGAACTTGGCCCAGCCGCCGGTGTGGAAGGTGACCGTGGGTGGGGCCAGCACGCCGCCCTTGCCCATGGCTGCCTGCAGATCGGGGTCGGCCATGAACGCCCGCAGCGTGTCGAAGCTCTCGGCCTGGTGGTAGACGATCACCCGCTGCGGGTCGTCGAGCGACCGGTTGGCGGCCTGACCGATGATCCCGCCGGCCTTCTGCATGTCCCCGACCGAGTCGTAGACCTCGAGCCAGGCATCGAAGTCGGCCACCCGGTGGTCCACGATCATCGCCGGAAGCTGGCGGTCCCACACCACGTCCTCGCGGATCGGCTGGAGCCAGATGATCTCGGGCGGCGAGGTGACCCCGAACCGCTTCATCGTGTCGGCCAGATCCGGCGAGCTGGCGAAGGCCTTGGCCTTGTCCAGGTCCGACAGGGCCAGGAACATCGTGATCCGGTTCGGGTCGTCCTCGGCCCGATTGAGGTGGTGGCCGAGCATGCCGGCCGCGACCCGGTTGGGCTCGTCGCCGTCGAAACCGACCTTCCAGGTGTCGACGTCTTCGACCGTGTGAGTGAGGAGCGCGGCGTAAGGAGGTAGGTCAGCCATGGATCGTCCTTTGTGCGAGGTCGGGTTCGGATGGCAGTGTCCGCCCCCGCCCGCGTCACCTGCGCGTCACCCGTCAGGGCGTGGCAGCCAGGGCGGCCCGCAGCGCGGCGCAACGCCTGCCCCAGAGGGTGAAGCCGTGCGCCGCGCACCGCTTCTCGGCGGCGTCGAGCCAGCCCAGCCCTTCGTCGTCGAGGGCTCCGTCGGCCCCGAGCCGGTTCTGAGCCAGCGCCAACTGGGTGGTGGCCTGGTGGTACACCCAACCGAACGACTCGGCGGTGGCCAGGGCGTCGAGCAGGTACCGCTCGGCGGCGTCGTGGTGGCCCAGCACCAGGGCGAGCTTGCCGGCGTAGGCCGAGATCGGGCCCTGGCTGGAGAGCCCGTTGTAGGACACCTCGCCGGCCATCGGCTCGATCTGCGGGTACAGCCACGTGGCGGCGTCGATGTCCTCGAGCTCGATGGCCACGATGGCCAGCCCGAGGAGCGTGGTGGAGCGCATCCAGTCGTCGGTGATCGGTCCGGCTCGGCCATCCATGGCGTCGTGCAGCAGGGCGCGGGCCTCGTCGCCCCGCCCGACCTCGCAGCACAGGATGGCGTGGGCGATCCGGAACGTGAGCTCGACGTAGGGCTCCGCCTCGATGGCCTGCTGGGTGATGGGGAACAGCTCGGCGTGGCGGCCGGCGAAGGTGCCGAGCATGAACGTCTGGGCGGCGAAGGAGGCGAACGCATCCGGCTCCCCGATCTCCAGGCCCAGCTCGAGCGTGGCGCCGATCACCTGCTCGGCCTCGACCAGGCGGCCGGCCATGGTGGCGTCGCACCCGTCGACGATGCCCACCGCCCAGCGCATCCCCGCCTCCCCGATCTCCTCGACGATGGCGTGGGTCCGGTCCAGGTACCGGGCCGCCGGTTCGGCGTCGCCGACGCACACCGCCGAGTTGTAGGCGGCGAGGTGCACCACGTAGGCCAGGTGCGGATCGTCCATCTCGTCGACGATGGCCGTCGCCTCGGCGGCCAGGGCGGCCCGCAGCGCGCCGGCGCCCGGCCTCCACCATGCGAACAGGACGTTGGGCGCGATCCGGGCCAGCAGGGTCGGGTCGGGGCTCGAGCGGGCCAGGTCGAGGGCCTCGAGGGCGGCCGCTCGCTGACGCTCGCCCTGATCGGTGGGACCGAGACTCTGGGCCAGCAGGGCGGTGAGGCGGGCTCGGGTCTCGAGGTCGTCGGCGTCCACCCGGCCGACGGCGGCCTCGACGATGTCCAGCTGGTCCGCCGCGAACGAGCCGAGCCGGCCCGCCCCCCGGTCGGTGGCCAGGGCGGCTCGCACCAGGGTGGCGTCGGCGCCGCTGGACCGGGCCAGCTCGGCCGCCCGGCGGATGGTGTCGAGGGCGCTGGGATGGCCGGCCCGGGATTCGGCCTCGCCCAGGCGCACCAGCAGGTCGGCCTGCTCGGCGTCCGGGCGACCCCGGGCCACCGCCTGATCGAGGGCCCGGGTGAACCAGCCGGCGGCCTCGTCGGGGGCCAGGTCGGCCAGGGCGGCGTCGCCCGCCTCCACCGCCCACCGCAGCGACTCCGGGCCCAACCCCCCCAGCTCGGCGTGGCGGGCCAGCTGCGGGGCCAGATCGGGGGTTGGCGCCAGGTGGACGGCCAGGATGGCCTCGAACGCCTGGGCGTGGAGGCGCTTTCGCTCCCGGCGGCCCAGCTCGGCCTCGAGTGATCGGGCGATGAGGGCGTGGGCGAAGCGCACCGCACCCGAGATCGAGGCCTGGTCGGCCAGCACGCCGGCGGCCACGGCGCGATCGAGCACCCGGGCGATGTCCGGCTCACTCAGCCCGGTCATGGCCGCCAGCACCTGCTCGTGGAACTGGACGCCGAGCACGGCGGCGGCGGTGAGCGTGGGTTGGGCGTCGGGGCCCAGCACCATCACCCGCTGCCACACCAGGTCTCGCAGCGAGGGCGGGACCTCGACCGCGACGCTCGACAGGGTCACCAGGTCGTCGTCGACCGCGAACTGCCGCCCGGTGGCCCAATGGCGGAGCAGGTGCTCGGCGAACAGCGGGTTCCCCGCCGTCTCCGCCTCGAGCCGGTCGACGACCAGGCTGACGTCGCGGCCGGCGGTGGTGGTCACCCGCGTGCGGACCAGGTCGGCCAGGGCGGTGCGGTCGAGGCCGACCAGGTCGATGCGGGCCGCGTCGTCGCGGGCCAGGTCGGCCAATGCGGCCCGGAGGTGGTCTCCGGCCGCTTCGCCGGTGTCGCGGAACCCGGCTACCACCAGCACGGGGAGGTCGGCCAGGTTGCGCACCAGGTGCCGGAGCAGGTGCAGCGCGGCCGGGCCGGCCCAATGGAGGTCGTCGAGCACCAGCAGGATGGGCGCGACGCCCGCGGCGCGCTCGATGATGTCGATGACCGCCTCGAACAGGCGATGTCGGGCCGTTCCCCCGTCACCGACTGGCGACCGCGGAGTCGGGGCGATTCGGCTCTGGAGCTGCGGGACCAGCCGGAGGAGATCGCTGCCGTGGGCGGCCGCATGGGCATTGAGGGTGTCGTCCGACAACGTCTGGACCATGCGGCTCAGCAGGCCGGGGAAGGGCTGGAACGGCGCGGCCAGATGCTCGTCGCAGCGGCCGTAGAACACGTCCCAGCCCGACGGCGCGCAGACGTCCCGAGCGAACTGGGCAATGAGCGTCGTCTTGCCGATGCCGGCCTCGCCGGAGATCAGGACCGTCCGGACGCCACCGGCGCGGACCCGTTCGGCCGCGTCGACCAGCACCGCCAGCTGGCCGTCGCGCCCGACGCTGACCGGTGCCTGGGCCAGCGTCTCGTGCAGCGCCGGGGCCGAGCGCGCCCGCCCCATGGTCGAAGCGGGCTGGGTTCCGTCGGTGGGCAGAAGTTCGACGCCGTCCCAGCCCGTGGCGATCCGCTGCTCGATGGCCCGGAGGTTGGCCGTGGGCTCGGTACCGACCGTGTCGACGAGGGCTTGGCGATAGTCCTGGTAGGCGCGCAGCGCCTCGGTCGGACGGCCGCTGGCGGCCAGGGCGCGCAGGGTGAGACCACGAGGGCGATCGCGCCACGGGTGCTCGATGACGTGCGGTTCGAGCACGACGAGCGCCTCGGCGGGCCGATTTCGGCCGATCAGCGCCTCGGCCAGGTCCTCCACCGCCGCGGCTCGGATCGCCGCCAGCCGCGCCGCCTCGGCCACGGCCCATGGCTCGTCGGCAAACTCCGCCAGCGCCGATCCGACCCATCGTCGGAGCGCGCCGGCCAGCGCCTCAGGATCGTAGGTTCCCGATTGGATCTCGGCGCAGGCCAGCGCGGCGTCCACCGGGGCATCGAGCCGGTACCCACCGATCGTCGTCTGGAGCCGGCCGTCGCCGACCGCCCGCCGCAAGCGCGAGACAGACGTCCGCAGTGCGCCTGGCGTCACGTCCAGCACGCCACACAGCCACTCGGCCCGCACCGGTGTCGAGGCGTGGAGCGCGAGCGCGGCCAGAAGACGGCGTTGGCTCGCGCTGGGGAGGTCGACGAGCTCGCCGTCGACACCGATCAGTTGCACCGGGCCGAGCACCCGGACGGTCAGCTCGCCCTCGGCCACCCGGAGAGTGTGGCGGATCACCAGCCTGGGTGCCTGATGCTGGCCGCTCGGTCACAGGCACGGAGCCGGCTTGGGAGCCAGTTGGCAGGGATCGAGACCTACCGGTGTGGACTCGTCAGGACCCGACGCACCCTCAACCTGGGGACCCATCGATGCGGATGGGCAGCGACCGCGGGCCGCGCACCTGGCCGCCCGACCACGAGACGGTGGCCCCCTCGGGCAGCGAGAACTGCGGGAAGCGGGCCAGCCAGGTCTCCAGCGCCACCCGGAGCTCCATCCGGGCCAAGTGCGACCCGATGCAGCGATGGATCCCCAGCCCGAAGGCGGCGTGGCGATTCACCTCGCGATCGATGACCACCCGATCGGCGTCCTCGAACGCCGACGGGTCACGGTTGGCGGCCGGGAAGGACAGCAGGATCCAGTCGTCGGCCTTCATCGGGCAGCCGTTCCACTCCATGTCGTCCTTCACCAGCCGGGCCATGGTCACCGGTGCGTAGGCCCGCAGCAGCTCCTCCATGGCCAGCGGCAGCAGGTCAGGGTCTTCCACCAGGCGCTGGCGATCATCCGGATGGGTGGCCAGGTGCCAGATGGAGGAGCCGATCGCGCTCCAGGTCGTGTCGATCCCGGCGACCAGCAGCAGCCCCATCGTCCCGGTGACCTCGAGCTGGTCGAGTTTGCGTCCGTCGACGTCGACCTGGAGCAGGTAGCTGGTCAGGTCGTCGCGGGGATGGTCGACGTGGTCGTCCATCTGCACCGCCAGGTAGCCGAACAGGGCCTCGAGCGTGTCGAAGCGCTCTTCGACCGGCCGGTTGATGCCCTCCAGCAGCTCGTTGATGAACCCACGGAAGAGGTCGCCGTCCTCGGGCGGGAATCCGAGCATGTCGGCGATGACCCGGACGGGGATGTGCTGGGCGAACTCGGTGGCGGCATCGATGAGGTCGCGGCCTTCGAGGGCGTCGAGCAGCTCGTTGCAGTACTGGCGCGCCCCCGCCTCGAGTGCGGCGATCGCCTTGGGCGCGAACGCCGGCAGCAGCAGGCGACGCGAATCGTGGTGGTAGGGCGGATCGGACGAGATGGGCGGGGCGATGCCGACCGGCGCCAGCTCCCGGGGCGGACGGTGGTTGCCGAGGATGACCGTGCGCGACGAGAACCGGTCGGTGTCATGGGCGATGGCGGCAACGTCGTCGTGGCGGGTCGGCAGCCACGCTCCGCCGTACCGGTCGGTGTGGGCGATCGGGCACCGCTCGCGCAGGTCGGCCATGATCGGGTACGGATCGTTCGCCCAGTGCTCGTCGGTGTGGTCGAAGTCGGTGGCGAAGTCCGAGACCGGCCCTTCGATGATCTCGCTCTCCGACCCGAGCGGCTCGTCGCCCAGGTCAGCCTGCTCGATGAGCTCGGCAAACCGATTGCGCTCGGTCATGGCTGATCCTCCGTGAGCTCGATCGCCTGCTCCGGACAGTTGGCCACGGCCAGACGCGCCGTGTCCTCCCGATCAGGCGGCACCGAACCGTCGCCCACCTCGGATCCGTTCCCGAGGTCGTCGGGCTCGAACAGATCCGGAGCCAGCGCGTAGCAACGGCCGTGACCTTGGCAACGCTCGGCATCGACGTGCACCCTCATGTCGGACCCTTCCTGTCAGCCCGATGTCGATGCTACGACGCAACGCCCGCCTTCCTTGCTTCGGACTCATTCGAGCTCGGCACTGCTCGCGGCATGAGGGCCGACGGCCGTCACGCAAAGAGCTCCCGGTCCACGCAGTGCAGGTCGCCGGAGTCGAAGTAGGGCGTGGCCCATTTGTCGTCGACGCTGAGATACCAGTGGGGTGGCGGGGCGTTCGGATCCGGGGGCGATTCCTCGGCGTCGAGGAAGGCGAAGTGGTCGACCAAGCCGAGCGCTTCTATGGCAAAGGCGGTGGCTACGTCTGCGTCGTAGATCGCCAGCAGGTTGTCGCCGTTGTCCTCCTCACCGCCCAGGGCCAGATTGGAAGATCCGCAGAACACGACCGGGTCTGCACCGTTGAAGCCGCAGACCACGAACTTGTGGTGCACCTGATGATCGGGAGGATGGGGCACCTGATCGAACGGCGCGGGCAAGGTGGTCGGACCAGGCTTCGCGTCGACCAGTTCGCCCGTCGTGTGGTGGGGCGAATACAGGTAGATCCCACCCGGAGCGTCCGAGATGCCGTAGCTGAACACCGCGGGGTTGGCGTGGATCTCCCGCAGCGCGGGGTAGACCGGCCCGGTGCCCGCCTGGATACCCATGACCGCGAACAGCACGCTGGGCTTAAGGGCGTTCGCCTCGGCCGCGACGCGGTCGGCAATGATCTCGAGGACACCGGCGGCCACCTCATCGGTGTGAGGCGAGAACGTGATGTCCACCTTGGGCACCTGAGGCGATCCGAGTTTGGTCGGACCCATCGACTCGGCCGTGGTTCGAAACGCGGGCGCCGACAGCCCCCCGTCCCAAGAGTCGTTGAAGACGGTCGCATAGGCCTGGGCCGTGGACTCGTCATCGAACACGAGCAGGTGGTTGGAGTTGACGTACAGACCCGTGATCGAGAAGTTGGTCGAGCCGGTCAAGACCTTGGTCGGCGTGCGCACCCCCGCCGCGCCGACCCGAGAGACGATCATCACCTTGTCGTGGGCGTAGCGCGCGAACTTTCCCCGCTTGATCCCCGCGGGGGTGACCGCCTGGGTCGCGAACGCAGCCTCCACCTGATCTTCCGGCAGCGGCGCGCCGTCGGCCTCGCCGTGATGCAACGACGAGTTGTCGAGAATCAACCGCACCCGACCGGCCGCGGCCAGCCGCACCAGTGCGGAGACGATGTCGGGCTCGTCCAGGTCGTAGGCGAAGACATCCAGGAAGGTCGAGGTGTCGCTCTCCACCTCGGCGAGCAGATCGAAGACGGCCTGGCGAGCCGTGAAGCCCAGCCAGGCGTACTGCTGGGCGTAGGTGAACGCCACGCCGTGCGGGCTCACTCCCGCTTGGGCCGCCGTATCGAAAACCACGTCGGTCCCGGCAGGTCGGAACTTCGTGCTCATCCCGAAGCGGTGCACGAAGGCCTCGGACTGCACGAAACCTCGGGTGACCGCGAGGGTCACCGCGCCTGAGGTGAACGGCGCGACCTCCACATCCACCCTGACGCTCGTCGTCGCGTCGAGCTCAAGGAGGCTGCCGTTGGCAAAGTACCGCGGCGTGACCACGTAGGTGTAGGTGCCGTAGAAGGGCACGGCGGCGAGCGCCGGAGTTCCGGGGACGTGGGTCCAGCGGAACTTGTGCAACGGCGCGTTGATGCTCGACGTAGGCGGGTGGCCTGGGTCTTGGGCGTGCTTCGAAGGATCCTTGAACTGCATCTCGTTGTTGACGAAGTGGGTCTCACCGCTGGCGGTGTACGCGATCGTGAATCCGGCCAGGTTGGCGCGTTGTGCCGCGGCGAGATCGATCGCCAACAAGGCCTTCGCGTCGCCGCGATACGCCTTCACCGAGCATCCGTTGACCGCCGCCAGCACAAACATCGGCACCTCCGCCATCGATGTCCGGACTCTGGGACCAGATGAGGCTGGTCTCCAGGCGCGCGGATCATAGTGTGGGCTTCGAGTCAGGGCTACGGCTCGTCGGCCAGCTCGGCCAACTCAGCCGGGCGGGGCGAGGCCGGGGCGGTGGCCTGGGCCCGATCGAGAACTTTTCCGTCGATCGATGTCGATTCGGGCGAGGCCGTCCGTAGAGGGGGCTGAAGGTCGCCACCGGGCGATCTCACCTGAGAGGGGTTCCCGATGACCACCACGACCACGCCGGCCTCGAACCACGACATCGTCCTCGACGCACCGACGACCCCGCCCCGACTGCTGGTCCCTGGCCTGATCGCCGGCGCCATCGCCGCAGCCGCCACCTCGGCAACCGTTCTGGTCGCCCACGCCGCCGGCGACGTCATCGCGGTCGGTGGCAAGCCGATCCCGGTGGCCGCCTTCGCCCAGTTCGTCCTCGTGGGAGCCCTGATCGGCATCGCCCTGGCCCGCGTGTTCTCCCGTCAGGCCCGGCGGCCTCGCTCGACCTTCGTGCGCACGACGGTGGTGCTCACCGCGGTGTCGATCGTTCCCGACCTCTTGGTCGGAGCCTCGGGTGGGTCCAAGCTCGTGCTGCTCCTCACCCACGCCATCGCCGCCGCCATCATCATCCCGACGCTGGCCGCCCGCCTTCCCCAGAACGCCTGAACCCACCGCCCCCGCCCACTCACACGAACACACACACAAACACGAAAGCGAGCACATCATGCCCGAGTACCTGCTGTCCGTCTGGCACGACAACGACTACGACTCAGACTTCTCCGACCCCGAGGTCCAACGCCAGATGGCCGTGACCGGTGTCTTCAACGATGAGCTCACAACTGCCGGCGCCTGGGTGTTCGCCGGTGGGCTCTACTCGACCTCGTCGGCCACGGTCGTGCGGGCCACCGAGGGCGACGTCTCGATGACCGACGGACCCTACGCCGAGTCCAAGGAGCAGATGGGCGGCTTCTGGGTCATCAAGGCCGCCGACCTCGACTCCGCCCTCGAATGGGCCGCCAAGGCCACCGTCGCCTGCGGGGCTCCAGTCGAGGTGCGACCGTTCCACGGTGAGTGACGATCTGGCCTCCGTCTTCCGGCGGGAGTCGGGGCGCTGCACCGCCACCCTCATCCGCATCCTCGGTGACGTCGACGTCGCCGAGGATGCGGTCGCGGAGGCTTTCGCCATCGCCGCCGAACGGTGGCCCGTCGACGGCACGCCGCCGAACCCAGGGGGCTGGATCGTCACCACGGCCCGCAACCGCGCCATCGACCGCCTCCGACGAGAGGTCACCCGCGACGCCCGGCACCGGGCGTCCCACCACCTCCACGAGACTGACATGGACGCGCAACGCAACCCCGACCTCGATGCGCTCGACGGCTTCGTCGACGTCGTCTCCGACGACCAGCTGCGCCTCATGTTCCTGTGCTGTCACCCGGCCTTGTCGCCCGACGCGCAGGTCGCCCTCACCCTGCGCCTGCTCGGCGGGCTCGAGACCCCCGAGATCGCCCGTTCCTTCCTCACTCCCGAGGCGACCATCGCCCAGCGCATGGTGCGGGCCAAGCGGAAGCTGCGCGACAACAACGCTCCCTACCGGATCCCCCGGCCCGCCGAGCTCCCCGACCGCCTTCGGCCCGTGCTGGCCGCCATCTTCCTCATCTTCACCGAAGGACACACCGCCACCACCGGCGAGGGGCTCACCCGGGCCCATCTGTCCAACGAGGCCATCCGCCTCGGCCAAGTCCTCGTCGACCTCATGCCCGACGAGCCCGAAGCGGTCGGGCTCCTGGCCCTCATGCTGCTCACCGACGCCCGACGTCCCGCCCGCACTGCATCAGACGGAACGATGGTTCGCCTCGGCGACCAGGACCGCGACCTGTGGGACCGCGAGCTGATCGCCCGGGGCCACGACCTGGTCCGCGCCTGCCTTCGCCGCAATCAACCCGGGCCCTACCAACTTCAGGCCGCCATCGCCGCCGTCCATGCCGACGCCCCGAGCCACGCCGCGACCGACTGGGCCCAGATCGTGCTCCTCTACGACCAGCTCCACGCCCAGCGACCCGACCCCGTGGTGGGCCTGAACCGCGCCATCGCCATGGCCGAGGCGCGCGGCCCGACCGCTGGGCTCGACGAGCTCGACGCTCTCGACACCGATCGCCTCGTCGACTACCAGCCCTACCACGCCGCCCGAGCCGACCTGCTGGCCCGGGCCGGCCGCCGCACGGACGCGCTCGACGCCTACGACCAGGCCATCGAGCTCACCACCAACCCCGCTGAGCGCGAGTTTCTCATCCGGCAACGCCGCCTGGCTGCGCAAACTGTGTAGAAGGCCCGCCAGACCGGATCTTGATCCGCCCGACACGCCCGTCAACCGGATTCATCGGGTTCATCTCTCCCTGGCGTAGGCATCCCGATCTCGGCGGCCAGCGCGTCGGCCTCGGCGGCCGCGCGTCGAGACGCTGGCGGGTCGTCGGCGGACAAGAGGTAGGCGAGGTCGTTGAGTGCGAGGACGACGAACGGACGGAGCCCGGCCTGGCGGTTCGCTTCCACCGCGTGTCGGGCCAATGTCACGGCGCGCTCGTGGTCGCCGGCCAGGTCGGCGAGTCGGCCCAGCACCGAGTCGATGGAACCGAGCGACGAGACCGACGGATTGAAGACGGCAAAGCCCCCCTCGAGCGGGTCGAGCAGCGACCGCAGCGCGTCGACCCAGGGCCCGGGTCCGGTCATGGCGGCCGCCGTCCCGGCCACCATTCCGACCAGGGTCAAGACGAGCTGGTGGCGCGCGACGTCGTCGAGCGCCTCGGTCAGCGCGGTGAGATGGATCGCGGCTTCGTCGAGCCGTCCTTCCTCCGCGCAGAGAAGCGCCCAAACCGCCCGGACCGAGATCTTGGTCGGCGGTATGAGGTTGTCGTCGTCGAACGCGAGCAGCGCGTTCTCCAACTCCCCGAGCCGTCCCCGCAGCCAGCTGAGCGTGAGGTACTGCATCTGAAAGACGCTGAAGTCGTGGGAGCGATGAGTCTCGGCCTCGAACATCAGCCGCTCGGCCTCGTCGAGCCCGCCTCGCGAGAGCTCGAGGGCCGCTCGGCGCGCCGCGCCAGCCCACCGGTAGTACCGGAGGCCGAGCCCGGCGTTCGCCTTCTCGATGGTGTCGATCGCCGTCTCCAACCCGATCAGATCCCCGGCTTCCAGGCTGAGGATCGAGCGCCATTGGGCGGCTTGGGCAATGGCGTCATCGTCATCGAGGCGGCTCGCCAGCGCTTCCATCTCGGTGACGAGATCCAACCGCTCGTCGAGCGCGGTCGGGTCCCACCAGCAGCGGATCCGGTCTCGCATGCTGTCGAAGAGCACGACCGGATCGTCGAGGACTCGGGCTTGGCCCAGCGCATCGAGTGACAGTTCGATGGCGCGCTCCGGTTCGCGGTTCGTGATCCCGGAGGCGAGGGCGCCAAGCAGACGGATGCGAACGGCGCGGTCGTGCTCATCGAGGGAATCGAGCGCATTGACGATGCCGGTGCGGGCAAAGTCATCCAGATCGATCGCCGTCTCGGACCGACCGACGTAGCCCAGAACGGCGCGGACGTACAGATCCCGGATTCCCAGGGCGGAGGCAAGCTCGGCCATGTCTCGAAAGGTGGCGCGGTAGGCCAACCGATCGCCGATGGCCGCCTGGGCACCGCCCAGTGCCTCGAGCAGCTGGAGTCGCTGACTCTGTGCTTCGTCCCGGTCGAGATGGTCGATCAGATCGAGGGCGTTGCCGTACGAGCGGGCGGCGTCCTCAGGTGCGTGCTGCAAGAACGCTCGATCGCCCTGGCGCCGTGCATAGCCGATGGCCGTCTCGACGTCGGCACGCCCTGCCTTGTCAGAGGGAGCGCCGCGGTTCAGGGCGACCTGATACCAGTGATGGGCCAGACCTGCCAGATCCTCGTCGCCGGCAACCTCCAAGCTCTGGGCAATGGCTCGATGCAGCCGGACGCGGCGACTGGCCGAGATCTCATCGGCCAGAGCCGCTTGGACCAGCGCGTGGCGGAACCGGTACCGGTCGACGCTGATCTCATCGATCAGCTGGGCCGCGCGGGCCTCCTCCAAGACCGCGGCCGTCTCGAGGGGAGGCAGCCCTGCGACCACGCCGACGACGTCGAGATCGAAGTCGCGGCCCGCGATGGCCGCCGCCTGCAACACACGCCCGGCGTCGCCGCCCAATCGAGCCAGACGCTGCCGGACGACCTCCCTCACGCCGAGGGGGACCCCCAGATCCTCGAGGCTGTCGGCCGACCCGGCCTCGGCGACCGCACCGGATTCGACCAGGTCTCGGACCACCTCGCCGATGAAGAACGGGTTGCCATCGGTCTCGTGCATCAATGCGCCGGTCAGCGGGCTGCTCGGCGCTCCTTCGCCGCCTATGCCCGCCCGTGAGAGAAGTTCGCTCACTCCCGCCTCGTCCAAGCCGCCGAGCTCGATCCGCTCGACCTTGGCCAGCCGGATCAGATCGGGAAGGACAGCATCGAGAGCGTCACCCCGGTCCAGGTCGGTGTCTCGGTAGGTCGCCATGATCAGCAACGGGACCTCCTCGCTCCGGCGGGCGATGTGCCGCAGCAGCAGCAGGGTCGGGGGCGACGCCCAGTGGATGTCATCGAGGACCACCACCGCTGGCTGCTCGGCACCGAGATCGCTCAACCAATCGGCCACCGCTTCGAACAGCCGGTGCATCTCGGTCTCGGGGAGCGTCGACGCCAGCCCGACTCGCTCGGGCGCCGGCATCACCCGAGGCGTCAGCACGGCGAGGGGACCGGGTCGCGCGCCGAGCACCGGGTCGATCGCGTGATCGACATACCAGTCGAGCGCCTCGACAAAGGGTTGATACGGGATGCGCAGCTCACCGTCGCATCGTCCGTACAGAACCAGCGCGCCGTCCGAATGAGCCAGGCTCGCCGCCTCTGCCGCCAGGCGTGTCTTGCCGATGCCTGGCTCGCCCACCAGCAGCACGATCCGGCACGAGCCGGCGGCCGCGTCTTTCCAGGCGCTGACCAGGCGAGCCAACTCCTGGTCGCGTCCGGTGAAGGGCAACGAGTCCGGCGGCAGCAGCAGCGGCGGGATCGGCAGTCGTGGACCTGTGCCGGTCGGCTGCCACGGCACCTCCCACAGAACCACCGGATCGGGGATCCCCTTCAGGTCGAACTCCCCGCGAGCTACGAGCTCGACCCCGGCGCGAGACCCGATCACGATCCGGAGCACGTCACTGATCAGGATCTCACCGAGGTCGGCCTGCGCGCACACCCGAGCCGCCTCGTGAGCTGGCATCCCGAGCAACGTTCCGTTCTCGAACGCCAGCTCACCCAAGCTGACGCCCACACGGAGCTTGAGCGGTTCGACCCCTGGCCCATTGCGATCCGCCGCCGCACACTGAATCGCCACCGCGGCATCTATGGCGTCGACCCCGGAAGCGAACACGCACATCGCCCCGTCTCCGGTGTCGGTCACCGACTCGCCGCGGTAGGTCCCCAGGACGTCCTCCACGATCGCGTCGTGCTCCCGCTTCAACAGGTCGCCGGCGCGGTCGCCAGCTCGAGCGCGATGCTCCGTCGACGCGACCATGTCAGTGAACATGACCGCCCACACGCCCGCTCTCAGCGCCACGCCAAGAGCCTAGGTCTACCCCGCCTCATCGAGGTCAGGAGTGCGTCGCTCCCCCGAGCTCGGCCAGGCGGGCCAACCCGGGGTCGCTGACCTCGGCCAGCCGGGCGCGGGCCGCCTGCACCGCCGGATCGGAGGCCTGCGACTCCAGGAGGCGCGCCGGGTTGAGCGCGCACCGATTCGCCCAGGCGGCGATGTCCGGCTCGGCGCCGAAGGTCGCCGAAGCACGCGCCCCGCGGACCTGCATCCGGGCCCACTCGGCCAGGCTGTTGCCGTAGAGGTTCGGCGGGCACAGCCGGTTGCGTTCGCGGTCGTCGTCGCGGGTCGCCTCGACGAAGCCGGCCAGCGCGGCGTTGAAGCACGGGAAGCCGGCCCGGATGGTCTGCAACCGGATCCGCTCCGGAGACCAGATGGGAACCATCGGCGGGTTGGCCAGACCCGACGCGGCGCAGTGCACCACCAGCGCGCCGCGGGGCAGAGCGACCGATCCGCGGTCCAGCACGACCTCGGTCGAGGTCACATGATCGATGCGCCCGAGGCGGACGACGTGGTCGATCGTCCGCAGCAGATCCAGCTCCCAGGTGGCCAGTGTCGGAGCCTTGGCCATGGTGGGCATGACGGCCCGATCGATTCGCAGCATCGAGCCGCCGTCCTCGAGGCGCAGGAACACCTCGTCGATCGACGCGGCGCCGATCGCCGCCTCCATGGTGTCGGCGGCCCGACCGAAGGCCACCACCGGATCGGGTTGCACGAAGGCCCGGTTCAACATCCACGGGTCACGCGGCCGGATCCAGATGATGCGATCCGGCGGCCACGCCGTTGCGGACCAACCACACGATGGCGTCGGTCGCCGTCTTGCCCGATCCCACGATCACGTACGCGCTCGGCGCATCCACCAGATCGGCCATGGCGCCCACGGGAGCCACCGAGGCGCCGTCGGCCACTCCGAACGGCGACGGGCTGGTCGCCGGCACGCTCGGGGCCAGGTAGGTGGCGTCGACGACCCGCCGTCGGACTCGGACCTCGACGGGCTCGCCCGACACCCGCGAGGTGACCACCTGCGTCGACCCGTCGGCGCGGTGTTCGCACCCGGAGAGGAACCGCACCCGACCTGACCCGAGGAACCGCCGGTGCAGGACGTCGTCGTAGTAGGCCTGGATCTCGGCCCGGCGGGCCCGCTCGTGCAGACCGGTCTCCGGACCAGCCTCCTGGATGCCTCCGGTCCCGAGCTCGGTCGACGCCACGCCGTAGAAGAGCGAAGCCTGATGGAGCTGGACGAAAGGGTAGGCGTCGTTCCAGTGCCCGCTCGGGGCGAAGCGCCGGTCGACCAGGACGACCTCGACATCGGCGTGGTCGATCAGGGCATCGGTGAACGCCATACCCATGGCCCCGGCACCCACCACCAGGTAGTCGGTCTCCAGCGTGCGGAGCTTCACGCCGGTCGATGGGGGCCGGGTCGGACGGGCAGGCTGGTGAGGCCGCGCAGCACCAGGCCATCGCCGTGCGCCCAGTGGAGCTGGCCGGTGGGGACCGCCAAGCGCATCTGGGGGAATCGCTCCACGAGCCCGCCAAGGGCGACCCGACCCTCGAGGCGGGCCAGCGGCGCGCCCAGGCAGAAGTGGATGCCGTGGCCGAAGCCGAGGTGACGCACGCCTCGTCGGGCCACGTCGAGCTGGTCGGGTTGCTCGACGTGGCCGGGGTCGCGGTCGGCGGCGGCCAGGTTGACGATGATCTGGGCGCCGGCCGGGATGGTGATGTCGCCGATCTCGAGCGGTTCGGGGACCCAGCGGAAGGTCGAGTGGGGAACGGGGGCGTCGTAGCGGATGAGCTCCTCGACGGCGCTGGCCCGGATGCCCGGGTCGGCCCGGAACCGATCGAGTTGGTCGGGGTGGGTGAGCAGGGCCACCACCGCGTTTCCGATGAGGCTGGCCGTGGTGTCGTGGCCGGCGACGATGAGTTGGAAGATGGTGGAGCGCAGCTCCTGCTCGGTCAGGCGGTCGTCGCCGTCGCGGGCGTCGATGAGAGCGCTGATCAAGGCGTCGTCGGGGTGATGGCGCTTCTGGTCGATCAGCGCCTCGATGGTGCTGACCACCTGGTCAGAGGCAGCGGTGGCCTGGGCCAGCTCGTCGGCGGTGGTGGTGGCCACGAGCATGGCGGTGAGGGAACGGCCGAACGGGGGCCGGGTCGCTTCGGGCACCCCCAGCAGCTCGCAGATGACCTTGAAGGGCAACGGGAAGGCGTAGGTGTCGACCAGGTCGATCACCGCGTCGGGGCCGGCGGCGGCGATGGCGTCGAGGTGCTCGTCGACCAGACGGTGCACCCGGGGTTCGAGCTCCTCGACTCGACGCACCGAGAAGGCGGCGGCCACCAGGCGCCGCAGCCGGGTGTGATCGGGGGGGTCGACGGCCAACATGTGCCGGGCGTAGGCCGGGCCCGGCAGCCCTTCGGCCACCACCGATCCGGATCGGGCCAGGGCCGCGTGCATGTCCTTGGACACCCGGGGATCGTTGAGCAGCGTCTTCGCCTCGTCGTGGCCGACCACCAACCAGGCATCGTGGCCGTCGGCCAGCCGCACCGGGACGACCGGCCCGCGGCGCCGGACCTGTTCGAACAGTCCGAACGGGTCGTCGCGGTCGAACTCGCCCCAGGCGCGCAGGGCGCGATCGACCTCGTCTGCGGTCAGGTCTGGCTGAGGTTCAACCATCGATCGGCGCGACCTGGAATCCCGAGCACAGCAGCGTCATCGACTGGATGCGCCCGTCGGCGTCGATACGGGCGAAGACGTGCTGCTCGACCACCCGGGGACCATCGCCCAGGCGTTCGCCGCGGGCGTGGAGCCGCCACTGCATCTGGGCCAGGTCGCCAACGGGCGCGGACCGGTGCTCGATCACGTCCAGTTCGTCGAGGCCGCCGAACCAGCCGGCGAACGCCTCACAGATGGCGGCGGCTCCATCGCATTCGCGCAGACCACGGGGCAGAAGGGCGGTGAGGGAGGCATCGTCGGCCAGGGCCGCGGCGATCTGATCGAAGTCGCCAACGGCCAAGGCGTCCACGATCGTGTCGGCGGCGGTCGGTGCTCCCGCTGGCGACGCTGAGGCCGCTGGTCGAGACAGGCCGGATGGGGTTCGAGCGCGGGTGGTCACAGGATGTCCTTCCTGATCGGCTGGATCAGTAGTTGAAGGTGAGGGCGCCGCCCTCGGTGAACTCGTAGAGGACCGACGCCCCGCTCACCTCGGCGTTGGGCACCATCGCCGAGTCGGTCAGGCCGCGGGAGCGCACGCACACGGGGCAGGCCTGGAAGCGGCCACCCCGCTCGACGTACTCGGCGTGCAGGTCGGCCACCGCGGGGGCATCGGGCACCTTGACCTGCTCGGCGAAGCCGGGCGTGATCACGTTGACGGCGTCCTGGGTGAGCCACATCACCACCTGCTTCTCCTTGCGCAATCCCTCGACGCCCATCAGGTAGGCGAGTAGCACACGCTCGGGATCGTCGAGGCCGTGGGTGAGTCCCACGACCACTTTGTCATCAGCAGCCATCGTGGATCCTTTCATCGATTGGACGGGGTCGACCGGTCCAGCCAGACCGGTCGGGGTTCGTGTAGGGGCGAGCGATCCGACCGCGTTCAGCCGGCCGCCCTGGCGAACAGCTCGAGGGCGATGCCGTCGGGGTCACGGAAGCTCAGCCCGGAGCCGTAGTGAGGCGTCGACGACGCCGCCGTGGGTGATCCCCAACTCGTCGAGCCGTGCCGCCCACTGCTCGAGCTCGGCGCGGTCTGCGCAGCCGAAGCCGACGTGGTCGAGCCCGACCCGGTGCTCGCTGAAGCGCTCGGGGGGCGCCGTGGTCTCGTGCTGGTGCAGGCCCAGCAGGGTGCCGTTGGCCATCAGGTAGACGGTGTGGTGGTAGCCGGCGTCGGTGTCCTCGTCCATCACCGGCTCGGCGCCGAGCACCGACTCGTACCAGGGAACGCTGACGGCCAGGTCGCGCACGGTGAGGGCGACGTGATGGATGGGCAGGGTGTCGGTCATGGTGTGCCTCCTCGGCGTTCGGTTCGGTCCCGGGCTCGGGGGGCCGAGCCGTGGGACCGGGGTGCGATACTCAGTGTCGGTCTGGGGAGGGGATTGGTCCATGACCGAGAAGCCAGGAGTGATGGCTGAAGCACCAGAGATGCGACCGTGAGCGATCTGGACGCCGCCGTCGGCCCCGGCTCGAGCGCGGTGCTGCGAGCCGCGCTCGAGCAGGTGCGACTCGAGGGTGCCATCTTCTTCCGCACCGAGCTGACCGAGAGCTTCGCGCTGGGTGCCGAGCCCAACGGGGTGGCTCCCATGCTCCACCCCGGGGCGAGCCGGCTGATCCTGTTCCACATCGTGGCCGATGGCGACTGCTGGGTGTCGTCCGATGACGGGGTGCGCCACCATGCCCAGGCCGGCGACGTCATCGTGTTGCCCTACGGCCACGACCACACGATCGGCGCCGGTGACGAGACGGACTTCGTCTCGATCCTCACGCTGATCGATCCGCCGCCCTGGGACAGCCTGCCGGTGGTCCGCTACGGCGGAGGCGGTCCGCGGGTCGACATCGTGTGCGGCTACCTCCACTCGGAGGACCCGCTGTTCGATCCCGCCCTGCGGGTGTTCCCGCCCGCGTTCGTGGTGCGGCTCCCCGAGGGGACGGCGACTGGTTGGGTGCAGGCCAGCATCACCTACGCCGCCGAGGGGGGCACCGGCGACGACGACCCGGTCCGTCGTCGCCTGCCCGAGCTGGTGCTCATCGAGGTCCTGCGACTGCACCTGGCCCAATCGCCGGCCGCCGCCAGCGGCTGGTTGGCCGCGCTGCGCGATCCGGTGCTGGCGCCGGCCCTGGCGCTGCTGCACGCCGACCCGGCCCGCAAGTGGACGGTGTCGGCCCTGGCCGCCGAGGCGGCCGTGTCGCGCTCGTTGCTCGACAGCCGGTTCCGCCAGGTGCTCGGCCGGTCACCCATCCGGTACCTCACCGACTGGCGCATCCACCTGGCCGAGGACCTGCTCGGCTCCAGCACCCCCGGCGTCGGGGCGGTGGCGCATCGGGTGGGCTACGACTCCGACGAAGCCTTCAGCCGGGCCTTCAAGCGAGCCACCGGCCAGTCGCCCAGCCAATGGCGGGCCCACCGCTGACCCCTCGGCTCCAGGCGCCGGCGGGAGGGACCTGGCGTCGCTGGCGGGGATGTCCCTCGCGGTGACTGAGCAACGTGCGAGTCTGAGGCGATGGAACCCGTGGCCCGTGGCGGGGGTCGCCCGTGGTATCGCACCTACCGAACCGCACTGGTGCTCTTGGCCTTGGCCATCGTCGGCTTCGCCGTCTCCTACGCGGTGTTCCCGCGCGCGCCTTCGGTGGCGGTGCACGGTGGCGTGGAGGGCATCGCCGTGCTGGCCACGTTCGCACCGACCAACATCGACATCGCCGAGCGCCCCGCCGGCCACGGCACCGTCGAGCTCCAGATCGGCCTGCGCGCCGCCACCCGGACCGTCGCCCACCCCGGCGAGATCACCCTGGTCGTGCCGGCCGAGACGTGGGGGTCGGCGAAGGCCTGCCCCGGCGCAACCTTTGGGTGCACGATCGACCCCGCCGGTCTGAAAGACGTCCACTACGACCTGTCGTCGCCATCCTGGGTCGCCGTGGCGGGGTCGGACCCGCAGTTCCGCTACGAGCTCCCGCTCACCATCGACATCCCAGACGCCGGTCTCAACTACGCCCGCAACGCCGAGTACATCGCCACGCTGCTCCCCCCGGTGCGGTTCCAGCTGGCGCCGCAGGGCACCTACAGCAGCGCCCACGACGCCGTGGTGCCCGTGAAGTTCGCCGAGGAGGTCCGCCACCAGGGCTACACCTGGAGCACCGGTACGATCCCCGTCTATCTCGCCGGCAGCTACCTGTGGACGTACTCGTCGGCGAGCGACGTCCAGAGCGCAGTGAGCCCCACCCTGGACTCGGGCACGGACCTGAACGTGCAGACCTACGTGACGAATATGACGTTCGTGGCCGGCGCGCTCATCGGCATCGCCGGCGGCGCCCTGATCGGCGCGGCCCAAGTCGCGCTCGACGCCCAGGCCGAGTCGCGCGACTCGGCCACGAAGCCCGCCGGCGCCGCGACTACCCCGTGAAGGCGGGCGACGCGCCGACGCCGACCGGAGTCACGCCCGGTGGCGCGGTCAGCCCAGCCGACGGATGAACGCTGCTGGTCGAGGCCAGCGGGTCGGTCGTGGTCGTCGTCGTGGTGGTCGGCGACGTCGGCGACGTCGGCGAGGTGGTGACCTGGGTGTGCTCGGTGGTGTCGGTCGAGGTCGACGACGCGGACGCGGGTGGTACCCCTGACGCGGTATGGGTCTGGTGACCGCAGGACGCGCTGACGACCGCCGCGATCAACACGACTCCCACCGCCATCGAGCGAGGAGCGGGGCCCCGCCTCCGCCACGTTCCAGCCACACCCCAAGTGTGCACCCCTACGCCCGTCTTGTGAAGGGGCGTCGACAGCGGTCACGAACCCAGCGCACAATCGCGGCGTGCAGTTCAGCCCTGAGCTCCGAGATCGAGTGGCGGACGGAACCATCACGGTCTCCTACCGCCTCTGGTCGAGACCACAGGTCAAGGTCGGTGGTGTCTACCGAACCGCGTCGGTGACGATCGAGGTCGACGAGATGGAGCTGCTCCCCTTCTCGGCGATCACCGACGAGGACCTGACGCTGACCGGAGAGCGGGACCTCGAATCCCTGCGTCGACGAGCGGCCCACGCCGGGCCGATCCACGACGACACGCTGGTGTACCGCGTGGAGTTCCACATCGTGGGATAGCCGGTGGGTTCGAGGTGCCCATGGGTGCCCCCACGTCGGTTTGGGGGTTTTGCCTGATGGCCGGTCACCACGCGATCCGGGAGGGTGAGATCCATGAACCCGCCCAGCCTGTTGCCCGTCAACGCCACCTACGTCCTGGCGGCCGTCGTGGTCACCATGATCGTCGTCGAGCTCGCCGTGCAAGCGGGCAGGGGGCAGCGCATCCCGGTGGCCGACTCATCCCGCTCGGCGGTGATCGGCCTGGGCTATCTGGGCGTGCGCCTGGTGGCCTCCAGCGCCATCGGGTTGGCCGCCTACCTGTGGCTGTACCAGCACGCCCGGCTGTTCGACCTCTCGTGGCGCAGGCCATGGGTCTGGCTGGCCTACTGGGTCATCGGTGACTTCGCCTACTACTGGGTGCACCGGGCCGAGCACCGAGTCCGGGTCCTGTGGTGCAGCCACCTGGTTCACCACTCGAGCGAGAACTTCAGCTTCACCACTGCCGTGCGCATGCCCTGGACCGAGGTGTTCTACAAGCCCCTGACCGGCTTGTGGGCGCCCCTGCTCGGCTTCCCGCCCATCATGTATCCGGTCATGGGCGCCTTCTCCCTCATCGTGGGCCAGCTGCAGCACACCGAGCTGATCGGGCGGTTGGGCCCCCTCGATCGGGTGCTGATGACCCCGTCGAACCACCGGGTGCACCATGCCAGCAACCCCCGCTACCTCGACCGCAACTTCGGCGGCCACACCGCGGTCTGGGACCACCTGTTCGCCACGTTCGAACCAGAGACCGAACGCCCCCGCTACGGGCTGACCCGCCCGCTGGCGGCCCGGTCACCGCTCACCATCGTGGCCGGCGGCTACCCGGAGCTGGCTCGGGATCTGCGGGCCCGGCCTGGAGCCGGCGCCCGCCTGACCACCTGCCTGGGCCCGCCCACCTGAGCGAACAGGCGCCAGCGGCGCCCGGCTGCGTGCGTGGCGAACACGATGGCTAGGTTGATCCCTTCGTCGAATGCACGAGGGGACTCGCCCGTGGATCCAGACACCAGCCCGGCAGCTGCTGCAGAACTGGGCGAGCGCGCCCGCGCCTGGTTCGAGTCCGGAGGCTGGTTCGACTGGACCCCGACCGAGACCATGGACCACACCGACCGGCTGCGCATCTTCCACGCCGAGCGCGGTGACCCGGAAGCACCCATCCTGCTGCTGGTGCACGGCTTCCCCACCTGCAGCATCGACTGGTACGACATGGTCGACGCCTTGAGCGCAGATCACCGGGTCTGCCTGGTGGACTTCCCGGGCTTCGGCTTCTCGGACAAGCCGGGCGATGAGCACTACACGCTCACCCGGGACGCCGAGCTGCTCGACCACTACCTGGGCGAGGTGCTCGGTGCGACCCGAGGCACGGTCGTCGCGCACGACCGGGGCGACAGCGTGGCCCTCGCCTTCCTGGCCCGGGGCGCAGCCGGCGCTTCCTCGTTCGAGATCACCAGCCTGGTGCTCAGCAACGCCAACATCTTCCTGCCGCTGTCCAACCTCACCAACTTCCAGCGCCAGGTGCTCGACCCGGCCACCTGGCCGGCGGTGCGCGACGTGTTGACCCCCGAGATGCTGGCAGTCGGACTGGGCGCCCAGACCTTCACCCCCCAGCGGGGCCTGGACGATCCGGCGGTAGGGGCGCTGGCCGACACCTTCGGCGTCAACGACGGCGTGCGCGTCCTGCACGACACCATCCAGTACCTCGTGCAGCGCTCCGAGCACGAGACGGAGTGGCTGGACCTGTTGAGCCGATCGCCGGTCCCCACCACCCTGGTCTGGGGTCTGTACGACACCGTCTCGCCGCTGCGGGTGGCCAACTACGTGTGGCTCAACTATCTGGTCCACAAGCCCGGCGACAACACCTTCTGGGTGCTGCCCCGCGCCAACCACTACCTCCAGCACGACCAGCCCGAGCCGTTCGCGGCCGTCGTGGCCGCCGTCACCACAGGCACCGCCGACGACCTCGAACCCGGACCGCTCACCGACGAGCCCGGGGCACCGCTGTTCGTCGACCGGTCACGCCCGGCGCTGCGGGCGGCCACCGACGTGCTGAGCGCCCCGGACGGCCAACCATGAGCCGACTCGACGAGGTGGGCGAGCGCGACGGTTGGCGGTGCTGGGTCTGCGATGAGCCAGTCGATCCGGAGATGTCGGTGAACGATGGTCGAGGTCCGAGCATCGACAGCCTCACCACCAGGTCCAAGAAGAAGACCAAGGGCTCCACCGGTCCCGATGAACGCCTGGCCCATCGCGACTGCAACACCCGCAAAGGGGCCGTGGCCGCGGTGGTGCCGTGGCCCGATCGGCTGTTCGTGGTCGAGCCGGCCCCCATTATCGCCACCGTCGAGCGCCTGGGGCGCAAGGGCGGCCGGGAGGTGGTGGCCCGCTGCCCCACCCAGGCCGACGGTCAGGAGGCCGCCACCTGGCTGGTGGATCGCATCTCGCGACTGAGCCCCGAGCTGGCCGTCACCGCCGAGGTCGAGCCCGGCGGCGGTCAGTTCCTCCTGGTGCTGCGGGCCTGACCGAACTGCGCCGCACACCGGGACCATCGGCGGCCACGACACCGCGCTGATGGCAGAGTGGCGCGTGCGGGTGCTCCTGGTCAGCGATCTCCACTTCGAGCTGGCCCAGTTCGACTGGGTGCTCTCCCGAAGTCGGGAGCATGACGCCGTGGTGATCGCCGGCGATCTGCTCGATCAGTCGTCCGAGATGGCGGTGGCGGCCCAGATCCCCGTGCTGCTCGGCTACCTCGAGCACCTGGCGGCGCGTACGACGGTGTTCGTCGCCTCGGGCAACCACGATCTGATCAGGCTGGACACCGCCGGGGAGAAGGCCCCCACCTGGCTGGCCCAGGCCCGGGACTTCGGCGTGGTCAGCGATCTCCAGTCGGCCTTCCTGGGCGACACGCTGATCTCGGTCTGTCCGTTCTGGGATGGCCCCGTGGGTCGCCAGCGCCTGGCCGGATGGTTGGCCGAGGAGTCCAACCGTGTCCGGGCGGGCTGGTGCTGGGTGTACCACTCGCCTCCCTCGGACATGCCGGTGAGCTGGACCGGATCGCGGCAGCTTCGGTGACCCCGACCTGGCCGGCTGGATCGACGAGCTCCACCCCGAGCTGGTGCTCACCGGCCACGTCCACCAGGCGCCGATGGTCGAGGGCGGCTCGTGGATCGCCACCCGCGGGCCCACCACCGTCATCAACGCCGGGCACGAACCCGGGCCGATCCCGAACCACGTGGTGGTCGACCTCGAGACCCGTCGCGCCGACTGGTGGTCCTACGAGGGCACCGACAGCCAGGTGCTCGCAGTGCCGTAGCCCGGTCGGGCCTCGTGGTCGACCGGGCTAGGTACCGGCGGTGCGACCCCGACGAGCCAGGGCATCGATGGTCACCGCGGCCAGCAACACGATGCCGGTGACCACGTACTTGGATGCGGCGCTGAAGCCCTGCAACCCCATGCCGTTGTCGATGGCGGCGATGACCAGGCCGCCCAGGACGGCGTGGATGGGTTTGCCCCGGCCGCCGAAGAGGCTGGCCCCGCCGATCACCGCCGCGGCCACCGAGTAGAGCACCAGCGTGCCGCCGTCCAGGTTGGTCGACACCGACCGGAGGCGGGAGGCGTAGATGATGCCGGCGATGCCGGCGGTGAACGAGCACAGCATGAACGAGACCGTGCGGATGGTGGCCAAGTTCACGCCGGCCCGACGGGTGGCCTCGGCGTTGCCGCCGATGGCGTACACGTAGCGACCGAACTTGGTCCGGCCCAGCAGCACGGTCCACATGGCCAGCACGCCCAGCACGATCAGCACCACCCAGGGCACGCCCTGGATGGGCTCGAGGATGCCCCGGTTCACGTTGCAGATGACGACGACCACGCTGCCGGCCACAGCCACCGCGGCGATCTTGATGACGGTGAGGCTGACCGGCGGCGCCACCAGGCCCGAGCGTCGACGGCGGGCGTCGCGCCACCAGGTCATGAGCCCGAAGGCCACCACCAAGACGATCATCACCACCCAACCAGCGGCCGGGGTCAGGATGCCGTTGGCCAGGTCGTTGATCACGTTGTTGTTGATGGGCAGGGTGCCGCCGTTGCCCAGGATGAGCAGCATCACGCCCTGCCAGATCAGCAGTCCGGCCAGCGTGACCACGAACGAGGGCAACTTGAGACGGGTGATGATCGTGCCCTGGAGCCCGCCGATCACCGCGCACAGGGCCAGGGCCGCGGCGCACGCCGCCCACCAGGGCCACGAGCCGTGCTGGCTGGTCAGCAGCTCGGCCACCACGATCCCGGCGATGCCACCCACGTAGCCGGCCGAGAGGTCGATCTCCCCCAGCAGCAGGGCGAACACCTCGGCCATGGCCAACAGGATGAACACCGCACCCTGCACCAACAGGTTGACCAGGTTGCCGGCGGTCAGGAACTTGGAGTTCAGGGTCTGGAAGATGATCGAGATCAGCAGCAGGCCGATGATGACCGGCAGCACACCGCTCTCCCCGGCCTTCAGGCGAGCCCACGACGCCTGCACGTACTCGCCGAACGTGTTGGCCATCACCTCGGGGGCCACCACCGCGGCCGCGGTGTTCTCGCCGGCCGCGTCCTCCTGCTCGACGGTGGGCGGCGGATCCTGGACCTGGGCCATCAGGCCTCCCCTGGAGCCGAGGCGGCAACCGCGGGCTGGCGGTCGGACCGTCCGGTGGTCATGTAGTCGACCACGATCTGACGATCGAAGTCGGAGGCCGGGCCGGCCGCGGCCATGTGGCCGAGGTGCAGCACGGCCAGGCGATCCGCCACCTCGAACACGTCGTTCATGTTGTGCGAGATCAGCAGCACGCCGACCCCACGGTCGGCCAGGCGGCGCACCAGCTCGAGCACCATGGCCGTCTGGGAGACGCCGAGGGCAGCGGTGGGCTCGTCCATGATCACCAGTCGCGAGTTCCACAGCACCGACTTGGCGATGGCCACCGCCTGACGTTGACCTCCCGACAAGGAGGCCACCGGTTGGCGGATCGAACGCACCGTGGTCACCGACAAGCTGGCCAGCGTGTCGCGGGCCGCGATCTCCATCGACTCCTCGTCCAACAACACGCGGCGGGTGCGCTCGCGGCCCAGGAACAGGTTCTGGACGATGTCGAGGTTGTCGCACAGCGCCAGGTCCTGGTACACGGTCTCGATGCCCAGGGCGGCCGAGTCCCGCGGGTGGCGGATGTGGACGGGGTGGCCTTCCCACAGGATCTGACCGCCGTCGTTGGCATGGATGCCGCCGATGCACTTGATCAGCACCGACTTGCCCGCTCCGTTGTCCCCGGCCAGCGCGGTGACCTGTCCCGCGGGCACGATCAGGTCGACCCCGGTCAGGGCCTGCACGGGGCCGAAGTGCTTGTCGACGCCGCGCAGCTCGAGCAGCGGTGGCCCTGACAGGTCCGGACGCTGGCCGTCCGACGGCTCCAGCGGATCGACGCCGGTGCTCACGTTGACTCCTTCCCCCTGCAGGCGACGGGACCAGACGGCCCCGGGCTGCACCGCACGCTAGGCGGATGCAGCCCGGCCGGCCGGTTTGGACTGCGCTAGGGGGTGATGCCGGCGGCCTGGCACTGCGCCGTGTAGCCGGCGCAGAGCTGGGAGGCCTGCACGAACCCGTCCTTGACCACGGTGTCGTTCATGTTCTTCGTGGTCACCGAGACCGGAGCCAACAGCACCGACGGCACGTCAGTGGTCTTGTTGTTGGTGGTCTTGTTGACCAGGGCCGACGACGGCTTCTGGCCGGCCCGCAGGAACAGCGACAGAGCCACGGTGGCCTGGGCCTCCAGGTAGATCGGCTTGTACACCGTCATGCACTGGTAGTCCCCGAGGATGTTCTGCAGACCCTGCAGGGTGGCGTCCTGGCCGGTGGTGGGCACCTTCTTGGCCGGGATGTTGAGGGTCTTCAGCCCCGAGACCACCGCGTTGCCCACGCCATCGTTCGGCGTGACCACGGCGTTGATGTTCGAGTGGGCCGTGTAGGCCTGCTGGAAGTTGGTCAGCGCCTTCTGGTTGTCCCACGTGCCGGCCGGCTCGTCCACCTTGGTGTAGGTGCCGTCGGCGAACTTCGGGTCGAGCACGGCGTGGTAGCCCTGCGAGAACAACGTGGCGTTGTTGTCGGTGGGGTCGCCGTCCATGACCAGCACCTGCGGCTTGGACACGTTCCAGGCCGTGACGCAGTCCTCGAAGCCCTGCCCGATGAGCTTGCCCACCTGCACGTTGTCGAAGCTCACGTAGTAGGAGGCCGAGCCGTTGAGCGTGATGCGGTCGTAGTCGATGACCTTCACGCCCTTCTGGGTGGCGTTCTGCTCGATGGCCGCACCACTACCCGAGTCGAGCGGATCGATGACCAGCACGCTGGCCCCGTTGGTGATGGCCGCTTCGGCCTGGGTCTGCATGGTGGAGGCGCTCCCCTGGGCGTTCTCCACCTGGAAGTCGGAGTCGGAGAGCCCGGCCGCCTTGAAGGCCTTGGTCAGGTACGGCGCGTCGAACGAGACGTAGCGGGCCGAGGTGGTGGTGTCGGGCAGCAGCACCACGACCTTGCCCTTGCCCTCCGCGGCCAACGGCTTGAGCGTGGCCATGGTGGCGAAGTCGCTGGTGAACGAGGTCGCGCTCACCGCCACGGTGCTCGGCGGTGATGTTCCGGTGGTGGCGGTCTTGCTACTGCTGGAACACGCCGCGAACAGCCCCATGCACACCACGAATGCGGTGGACACCATGGCCGCTCGCTTCAGCGAGACGTTCATGAGCACTCTCCCCCTAGACGGATGACCCGGCTCGGCCTTCAGCCCGATCGTCGATCACGCTAAGAGAGTCCCTGTGAACGAGGCATAGATCTTCGGCCCCATTCATGAACGATTCGTGAACGGCCGCTGAACGACAGATCAGCCGTCGGCCAGCGCCATCCGGTAGCCGGCGCGAGGCTCGGTGGCGATCAGCGGGGGGCCGTCTGGGTCCTCCAGCTTGGCCCGCAGCCGCCGCACGTAGACCCGGGTGTACTCGGTCTCGGTCTCGTAGCCGGGGCCCCACACCTTGCGCAGCAGGGTGGCGTGGGTGAGGAGCTTGCCCGGCGAGAGGGCCAGCTCGCGCAGCAGCCCGTACTCGGTGGGAGTCAGGTGGACGGCCTCGCCGTGCTTGGTCACCAGCTGGGCGTCGAGGTCGATGGTGACGGCGCCGAACGTGAGGGGCGCACCGGCCACCTCCGGCGGCCCGACCCGGCTCCGGCGGAGCAGGGCGGTCACCCGGGCCAGCAGCTCGTCGATGCCGAACGGCTTGGTCAGGTAGTCGTCCGCCCCCAGGTTCAGGGCCCGCACCTTGTCCTGCTCACCCCGTCGGGCGGAGACCACGATGATGCCCACGCTCGAACCCGCCCGGATCTCCCGGCACAGATCGAAGCCGTCGGTGTCGGGGAGCATGAGGTCGAGCAGCACCAGGTCGGGCTCGTCGACCCGGACCTGGTCGACCACGCCGTCGCCGGTCCGCGACACGGTGACGGAGAAGCCCCGCACCAGCAGGTTGGAGCGCACCAGGTCGACGATGTTGGGATCGTCCTCCACCACGTGGATGAGGGTGGTGTCGCCGCTCATGACCGGTCCGGACTGAACACGGGGGGATCGAGCGTGGGCACCGGCGCGCCCACGGCGTCGCCATGTTCGACGGGCTCCACGGGCAACACGATCTCGACGGTGGTGCCTGACGAGCTCGAGTGCATGGTGAGCGTGCCCCCGTGCGCGGCCATGATGCCTCGGGCGATGGCCAGGCCCAGGCCGGCACCCGGTCCGGCCGCGGGACGACGGCCATCGGGCTCGAGCGCGGTTTGCGCCGGATCGGGGGACAAGCCCACGCCGTCGTCGGCCACGCGGACCCGCACCGTCTCCCCGGTGGGGTCGAGCGACGCCACCACGTCGACCCGAGTGAGGCCGCGAGCGTGGCGCACGGCGTTCTCGAACAGGTTGACGAAGACCTGCTCGAGCCGATCGTGGTCGGCCCAGATCGGGGGCAGCCCCACACCCCCGTCCAGTCGGAACAGGTCGACGGGGGCGTCGCTCACGCACGCTCGGGCCGCCTCCAGCACCAACCCCAGCTCACACCAGTCCGGCAACAGTCGCAGGATGCCCGAGTCGATGGCACTGAAGTCCAGCAGGTCCCCGACCAGCCGACCCATGCGAGCCGACTCGGAGGCGATCGAGTCCAGGAACCGCTGCTGAGAGGACTCGTCCCAGCTCACGTCGGTCTGGCGCAGGGTGGAGGCGAAGCCCTGGATGGCGGTGAGCGGGGTGCGCAGTTCGTGGTTCAAGCGGGAGAGGAACTCCTGTTGCAAGCGGTTGGACCGCCGAAGCGACGCCGCCTCCGCGTTGGTCTGCTCGAAGGCCTCCCGCTCCAGGGCCAGGCTCAGCGACCGGGCGGCGTCGTCGAGCAGGTCAAGGGCTTCGTCGGACAGCTGGTGGGCGTCGGCCCACCAGGCCGTCACCACAGCCCGACCGTCAGGCGCCTCGACCGGGACGGCCAGCACATGTCGACCCACCGGCCGGGCCCGATCCAACCGGGCCGACTCCGAGGCCACGGTGACCGCCGCCGCCCGCTGCAGGTCGGTGGCGGCCTGGGAGGCACGTTCGCTCGACTCGCTCACCTGGAACTCCGTGTGGTGGCCGTCGCCGGTGTGCAGCGCGATGGCATCCGCGCCCAGCCCGCGACACAGCGCCACCAACGCCAGGGACAGACCGGTGCCCGATGGCTGGGGGCCGGCCAGCGTGTCCAGCACGCCCCGCAGGGTCTCGAGCACCCGGTTGCGATGGGTGGCGTCGGCCAGCAGCACCTCCCGCTCGATGGCCGAGGCGGCGTAACCGGCGTAGAGGGAGACCAGCTCCAGCTGGTCGTCCTGGGGGCGGCCGACCGTGTCCGCGAACCCCGAGATCGTGCCCAGCACGCCCAGGGACCCGGCGATCGGCACCGACCAGGCGCTGCGGACGTTGCCGGGATCGGGTCCACCCGACGGTTGGTGCCACCACGGATCCCGCCGGATGTCTTCGACCACCACGGCGTCGGCGGTGTCGGCCGCGAGCCCGGGCGAGCCCCCGTCGACCCCGACCGCCAGCCACTCCAACGCCGCCGCCAGGCGCGGGGACAGCCCGACCGCGGCCGAGCAGTGCAGCCG
Organism: uncultured Microthrixaceae bacterium; assembly: GCA_963740985.1. Lineage (GTDB taxonomy): Bacteria > Actinomycetota > Acidimicrobiia > Acidimicrobiales > Acidimicrobilacustridaceae > UBA4742. Next base: position 2,580,116 of record CAVUGJ010000002.1, on the reverse strand, counting down.
GGACGGCCGCTGGTCGTCGCCGGGATCGAGCAGGTGGACACAAAGCTGGTCCACTCCCAGCGCCTCAGCCATGGCCGACACGATCAGGGGCAGGCTGGCCGCCGGCTCCACCTCGGCCAGCTGGTCGACCAGGCTGCGCAGCCGGTGGAGCTGGCGCCGCGCCGTGGAGTCGGACTCGACGCCGGAGATCAGGGCGATGACGTCGTCGGGGTGCACCTCGAGCGGGGACACCTCGGCCACGATCCGCCCCTCCCGCAGCACGGCGATGCGATCGACCAGGCGGAACACCTGATCCAGGCGGTGCGAGACGAGCAATACGGCCGTCCCACCGGCCCGCAGCTCGGCGATCAGGCGCTCGACCACACGGGTCTCGGTGATGCCGAGGGCGGCGGTGGGCTCGTCGAGGACCAGGACCGATGGTCGGCGCAGCACCGCCCGGGCGATGGCCACCAGCTGGCGTTGCCCACCCGAGAGCGTGCCCACCGGCTGGTGGGGGCTGGCGATGGTGATGTGCAGCCGCTCGAACAGGGCCAAGGCCTCGTCGGCCATGGCGAACTCGTCCAGGAAGACCCCGCCCTGGCGCTCGTTACCCAGGAACAGGTTGGCCACCGCGCTGAGGTTGTCGCACAGGGCCAGGTCCTGCCAGACCACGGCCAGGCCCTGATCCCTGGCCACGATCGGGTCGTTGGCCAGAGGCTGGCCCGCCATCTCGACCGTCCCGCCGTCAGAGGCATAGGTGCGGGCCACGCAGTGGACCAGCGTCGACTTGCCGGCACCGTTCTCACCCACCAGCGCCAGGATCTCGCCGGGCCGCAGGTCCAGGTCGATCCCGCGTAGCACGTGGGTGCCACCGAAGCGCTTGCGCAGGTCCCGGACCTGGAGCAGCGCGGGGCCGTCGCCGCAGCCGGCGTCGCTGGACGCGCCCCCCGTTCGGCTGTCCCCCATGACGCGAGTCTGCCCCAGCGGCGACGGCGATCGCGTAGATTCGCCGGGGGGCGAGCTCGCTGCGGAGGTGGTGTCGATGGTTGCGCCGTCGATGGGGCGGTCGTCCCGACGAGGACGGCTCGTGGTGCTGGTGCCCTTGGTGGTGCTGGTAGCCGCCCTGGTCACGCCGGCGTCGGCGGCCGGTCGACGGGGCGCCGACCGGACCTGAGCCCCAGGCGCCGACCAGCGACTACCGGTCGACCCGCGGAGTGGCAGTGTTCCGCCCCGGGTCAACGCTGGTCGATGTTCGCATCCAGGTCATCGGCGACGACGCCGCCCAGTTCGAGGCCGTCGTCGTGCGCTTCGACGAGCCCACGAACGCGACTTTGGGCGGGTTCTCGGGCCTCGGGCTGGCGTTGATCGATCCGCCCGGCGTCGATCCCGTTCCGACGGTCTCGTTGAGCGGCCTCACCGCGTCGCTGTCGCACCTCACGGCCCGTCCGGTGAGCGCGGACTGGGTCACCGGGAACTTCGGCTCGGTGCTGATCCCCCTGGGCGCCGACTTCCTCGAGCCCCTGCCGGGCGACGACTTCAGTCCGCCGAGCGGCACAGTGGTCTTCATGCCCGGTCAGGGAACGGCAGGCGTTGCGCTGGTGATCCAACCGGTGTCCCCGCCGGGCTGCTCGGAAGGCGACCTCTGCACCTATTACGTCACGCTCTCGGTGAGCTCGGCGAGCAACGCCCACATCGCGCCGACCGGCCCCCTCGGAGACCTGATCACGGCCGGTGCCACCCCCAACTGCGCCGTGCTGGCCTGCTGAACCCCAGCCAGGATCGCCTTGGCCGACGGCCGTGGAGGCCCGACTAGGAGACGCGCAGCTGGCGGGCGACGTCGAGCCATCCGGGGTCGCCATGGGCACAGGGGGCGAGGTCGTCCCACGACGCGCGGTGGCTCAGCCACGGGATCAACGAGACGGGATCGGTCTCGACCCAGGCGGTCGCGGGCCCGTCACCCACCACGATCGTGCGGGCCCCAGGTGCTCCCACCTCGATCACCAGGGATCCCGTCATCGCGCCGACCCGGCTCGCGTTCTGCTGGGGCAGGGCGGAGCAGATCCAGTCGAGCGCGGGCACGAGCCTCAGCTCGTCGGAGGGCGGGGGCATCACCTCGAGCGGGCCCCGGGGCGCACAGAGGTCGGATCGGATGTGGTTGTAGTGATCGAACCCGAACGAGTTCGCCACCAGGGAGAGTGGATGTGTGCCCAGGTCGCCGAACGAGATGGCGGTGGTCTCGTTCCTCATGGCCGCCAAGCGATCGATGGCCTGCTGGCTGACACCCACGTAGTCGTCGAGCACACGCTCGGCCGACCAGGCCGCTCGGGAGGCCACGACCGCGTCCTGCCCCTGCTCGAGGGTCATGCCCGAGGTGTCGATCAACTGGGCGGAGTCGACGACGCGCCAGAATCCACCGGCCAGATGGGACACCAGACCCTTGACCGACCAGCCGGCCCATGCGCTCAGGGCGCGCCAGTCGTCGTCGCCGAGCGATCCACAGATCCCGATCAGGGCATCGCGGTCGGCCTGCAGCGACTCCACGGCTCCGCTGGTCATCTCGGCCCCCCGGTCGACGCGACGTCCGCCGCGAGGGTACCGACCATCGGGCGGCGGCGTCAGGCCGGGGCCGGCACCCGGGCGGAGCCGAGCAGCTCGGCCATGTTCCCGAAGTAGAAGCGATCGAGATCGGTGGCGTCGGTGCTCGACGTGGCCTCCTCGAACTTGGCCTTGGGATCCCGACCGCCCTCGGGGTGGGGGAAGTCGGTGGAGAACATGAACAGCTCGGGGCCCGCCTGCTCGATCATCCAACCCACGGGCTCGCCCGGGAAGGGCGTGAACTTCAGGTGCTCGGTCACGTACTCCGACGGGCGACGGGCCAGCTTGGTGAGGGGCTCCTCGGTGCGGCGGAAGGCGCGCTGGGCGAAGTCGAGCTGGTGCAGCCAGGACACCACCCAACCCGCGCCCTCCTCGATGACGCCGCCACGCAACTCGGGGAAGCGGTCGAAGTGTCCGTCCAGGATGAGCACCCCCAGGAACATCGACGGTGAATGGTGGATGGCCAGGAAGTCCTTGGAGCGGATGTTCTCCCCCCACCCAGGTGGTCGGTGACCGGCATGGCGTTGTTGTGGAAGGCGCGGTCGAGCAGACGGCCACCGCCGCCCACGTGGTGGACGAAGGGCACCCCGGAGTCGTTGAGCAGCTGCCAGAAGGGGTGGAGATCGGGATGGGTGGGCGAGCGGTCGCCCGCCGCCGTCGACGGCACATGGATCGCCGCACATCCGAGCTCGATGGCCTCGCGCAGCCCCTCGACAGCCCGGACCGGATCGACCAGCGGCACGAACCCCACCGGCAGCAGCCGGGCATCGTCGGCGCAGAAGTCGACCACGGCCCGGTTGTGGGCTCGGCTTCCGGCATAGAGCAGGTCCACGTCGCGACCCATGAACATGGCCGTGGCGAAGGTGGCGAACACCAGCTGAGCCTGGAACCCGAACAGGTCGAGCACCTGGCTGCGCTCCGCCGGATCGAAGGCGCCCATGGCGTGCCAGCCCTTGTCGGTCAGCAGCCGCTCCTCGGCCGAGGCCCGGGTGGCGGCGTCGGTCCTGCGGCCCTCGGCCCGGGCGACGGCGTCGTCGAGTACGGCCGACAGGCGGTCCATCTCCCGCCCCTTCAGGCGGTCGAGCATGTCGTGCTCGATGAACGGATCGAGGAAGCCGGGCAGCTCCATCAGGTGGCTGTCGGCATCGAGGATCGGTCGACCATCGGCGTAGGACATGGCGCGGTCCCTTCTGTGGTTCGTGGAGCGCTGGAGCGACGGGCGGCCCCCGTTGCCATCTGCCCCGGCCACCAAACCACGCTTGGTTGCAAAATGCAACCACGACCGAAAACCGAGCCCTCGGCGTGGGAGAATGACGCGTGTCCGCTCTGCCCACCTCGACCACGCCGCCACGCCGCCAGACGGCCGAAGAACGGCGCGACGCGCTGTTGGCCGTGGCTCGGGGCCTGGTGCTCGAGGGCGGCCCGGCCGCGGTGACCATGGGCAGCGTGGCCGAGCGAGCCGAGGTGACCCGGGCCCTGGTCTACAAGCACTTCGACAACCGCGACGACATCCTGGCCGCTCTCTACCGCCACGACGCCGCCGCCCTCGACCGCCAGCTCCGCCGCCAGGTGGCCGAGGCAGATGACGGGTTCGAGCCCAAGCTGCGGTCCTTCGTGCACGTGGTGGTTGAGGCGGCGGACACCCACGCCGCCTTCTTCGCTCCGCTGCGCCCCTTCGGCCGCGACACCACCCAACGGCGACAGCAGCGCGGGTGGGACCGCCGAACGCTGGACTACTTCACCTCGCTGGCCACCCAGGAGTTCGGCCTGGCCGAGACCACGGCCCGACCAGCCGTGGGCATCCTCTTGTCGGGCATGGTGTCGCTGCTCATCCAGGCCCGAGCGGATCGCAGCCCCACGGGCCGCGCCCGACTCGAGGATGTCTTCGTCGATCTGGCCGTGGGCGGCCTGCGCAACCTGGCGTCGTCGGCCGGCGGGCCGGGACCTGGCTGAACGTTCGGTCACCGACGATCCCGTGGCCCAGGGCGGAGCCCGCCCGTTACGCTCCAGATCGAACCTGGACGACCAAGGGAGTCGGGCATGGCTGGCATCGTCGTTATCGGCGGAGGGATGGGCGGTCTGTCGACCGCACTGCTGCTGGCCGGGGACGGCCACGAAGTCACGGTCCTCGAGCGCGACCCCGCGCCGCCGCCCGCCGCGGCCGACGCGGCCTGGGCCGAGTGGGACCGCAAGGGCGTCAACCAGTTCCGGATGATCCACTTCTTCCTGCCCCGCTTCCGCGAGATCGTCGAAGCCGAGCTCCCCGACGTCGTGAAGGCGCTCGACGCCGACGGCGTGCTGCGCTTCAACCCGGTCACGAGCGCACCCGACTTCGTCACCGGCGGCTACCGGGAAGGCGACGAGCGCTTCGAGGCCCTCACGGGTCGCCGACCCATGGTCGAGGGTGCCTTCGCCCGCGTGGCCGATGCCACGCCGGGCGTGACCGTACGTCGGGGTACGACGGTGTCGTCGTTGCTGACCGGCGATGCCGCCGTCCCTGGTGTGCCCCATGTGGTCGGCGTCGTCACCGACCGCGGCGAGGAGATCCGGGCCGATCTGGTGGTCGATGCCGGCGGCCGTCGCTCGGCCCTCCCCCGCCTGCTGGCCGACATCGGGGCGCAACCGCCCATCGAGGAGCTGGATGACTCCGGGTTCATGTACTACGGGCGCTACTACCACTCGTCCGACGGCGAGCTGCCGGTCGCCATGGGCCCGCCCCTCCAGCCGTACGACTCGTTCTCGATCCTGACCCTCCCGGCCGACAATGGCACCTGGGGGATGGGCATCGTCACCAGTGCCGGTGACGCCGCCGTGCGTCCCGCCAAGGACATCGCCACCTGGGAGGCGATCGTGTCGGCCTGTCCGCTCGTGGCCCACTGGCTGGCGGGTGACCCCCTCACCGACGTCCAGATCATGGCCAAGATCGAGGACCGCCACCGCGCCTTCGTGGTCGACGGCGTGCCGGTGGCCACGGGGGTGGCGGCAGTGGCGGATTCCTGGGCCTGCACCAACCCCTCGGTGGGCCGGGGCGCATCCATCGGGCTCATGCACGCCCAGGCCCTGCGCGACCTGATCCGCCACCACGGCCTCGACGACGCCGAGGACTTCGCCCTGGCCTGGCACGACACCACCGTCGAGACGGTCGATCCGTACTACCGCGACACCGTCGAGCTCGACCGCCACCGCCTGGCTGAGATCGAGGCCCAGATCGCCGGGGTCCCGTACGAGACCGACGACCCCGGGTTCGCCATCGGCCAGGCCATGCAGGCGGTCGCGGCGCAGGACCCTGAGATCTTCCGGGGCGTGGTCGACATCGGCAGCCTGCTGGCCCGACCCACCGAGGTGATCGAACGCCCCGGCCTGCTCGAGCGTGTCTTCGAGCTGAGCCAGGCCAGCACGCCCGAGCCGCTGCCGGGGCCGTCGCGGGCCGAGCTGCTCGAGCTGATCGCGGCCGTGTGAGGTGACCGGCAACGTGACCCTCGAGGTCGACCGCCGGGCCTTCGACACCACCCGGCTCGTTCGCGGCGACCTCCCGGCCCTGGGTGACGGGCAGGTTCGCCTCCGGGTGGAGCGCTTCGCCGTCACCGCCAACAACATCACCTACGCCGCCATCGGTGAGATGTTCGGCTACTGGGACTTCTTCCCCACCGGCGATCCCGACTGGGGCCGGGTGCCGGCCATGGGCTGGGCCACGGCGGTCGAGAGCGCCCACCCCGAGGTGCCCACCGGCGGCCGCTACTACGGCTGGTACCCGATGGCCGGCTACGTCGACCTCACCGCCGGCACCACGGCGGAGGGGATCCGCGACGACGGGGCCCATCGCCAGGCCCATGCGCCGGTGTACCGCAGCTACGTCGAGGCCAGCCGAGACCCGCTCTACCCCGACACCGACGACGAGCACCGCGCCGACGCCGAGGACCGCCACGCCCTGCTGCGGGGGCTGTTCCTCACCGGGTTCCTGGCCGATCAGTTCTTCGCCGACCAGTCCTACTTCGGGGCCGAGGCCGTGGTCGTGCTGTCGGCGTCGTCCAAGACCGCCATCGGCTTCGCTCAGCGGGCGTCAGAACGCGGCCTGGGCGCGGTGATCGGCGTCACCTCGGCCACCAACGCCGACTTCGTCCGATCGCTGGGCTTCTACACCGATGTCGCGACCTACGACGAGCTGGATGGGTTGGCCGTGACCGACGCGGTGTCGGTCGACATGTCGGGCGACGCCGCCGCCCTGGCCGCTGTCCACGAGCGGCTGGGCGACCACCTCCGCTACTCCATGATCATCGGCAAGAGCCACCACGACGCGGCGCCCGTGGCCATCACCACCGGCCCGAACCCAGAGCTGTTCTTCGCCCCGACCGAGGTCAGCCGCCGACTCGACCAGTGGGGGCCCGAGGAGTATCGGCGCCGCACCGCCGACGCCCTGGCCGCCTTCGTGGCGGGCAGCCGGCAGTGGCTGACCGTCGAGCGCACGGAAGGCCCCGAGGCGGCCGAGGCCACCTGGCAGGCGGTCTACGGGGGCGCCGTACCGCCGCGCATCGGTCGCATCGTCTCCCTCCACGACTCGCTGTAACCCGGAGCGCTCGGTGGCGTCACGCCATCACCGCCAAGCGAGAGAGGGTCCGGTCATGACCGACCAGATAACCATGAGCCTCGACGACGTGAACGCGCTCGCCGACAAGCTCGACGGGCTCGACACCCAGCTGAGCGCCGATGAGCAGGCGCTGCTGCTCGCCGTCTTCCAGGTGGCCGGTGCGGCCGTCCAAGCCCAGTCCGCGGAGGTTGAGGGGTTCGGGTTGGGAGGCCCCAGCTTCGGGTTCGCCCCGAGCCGCGCCCCGCTCTCGGAGGGGTTCCGCAACGCCTTCAGTCCCGGGATCGGCGGCGGCGCACCCAGCCAGGCCATCATCATCGAGGGAACCGCCCAGGACCCGGGAGAGGGCACCATCACCGTCGGCGGCCACTGAGCCGAGGGACGTGCCGGCCCCATGAGCCTCCAGATCGCCAGTCGACGACCAACGGTGCTGGGGGACCCCGGCGCCTTGGACGTCGCCACCCGGGCCCGTCGCCAGGAGCTGCCCGTGGCCCTGGTGACCATGCCGTTCGTGTCGTGGCGACGACCATCGCTGCAGGTCGGACTGCTCAAGCCGATCGCCGAATCGCACGGCTTCCCGACCGAGACCTTCCACCTCAACCTGGAGCTGGCGGCGCGCCTGGGTCGGCCCCTGTTCGACCTGTTGTGCGAGCACCGGGGCGAGGCCACCGGCGACTGGCTGTTCTCGCTGGCCGCCTTCGGCGAGGCCTCCCCTGATCCGGGCGACGCCTTCTTGGAGCGGTACGCCCGCGGGCTCGAGCCACGCCTGGTCGAGGCCGAGTCCTCGCTCGACGAGCTGGCGCGGGTCCGCCACCAGGTGGTCCCCACCTTCCTCGACGAGATGGAGGCCATCACCGACTGGGGCCGATTCGGCGTGATCGGCTTCACCTCCACCTTCCAGCAGAACGTGGCCTCCTTCGCCCTGGCCCGGCGCCTCAAGGCCCGCCATCCCGAGACCCTGATCCTGTTCGGCGGGGCCAACTTCGAAGGGGTCATGGGCCACGAGTGGACCCGGTCCATGCCCTTCATCGACCTGGCGGTCGACGGCGAAGCCGACCTGGCCTTCGGCCAGCTCCTGGCCGTGGTGGCCGACGGAGGCGATCCGCTCCAGGTCCCCGGGGTCATGGGCCGACGCCACGGCGAACTGGTCCAGGCCGAGTCGGCGGCGCCGTTCGACCGACTCGACGAGCTCCCCGTCCCCGACTACGGCGAGTACTTCGCCCGAGCCGGCGCGCTCGGACTGCTCGACGCCACCCCCCGACTCAACGTGTACCTGCCCTTCGAGAGCGCTCGGGGCTGCTGGTGGGGAGCCAAGCGCCACTGCACCTTCTGTGGCCTCAACGGGGGCACCATGGCCTTCCGGGCCAAGTCGGTCGATCGGGTCGAGGCCGAGATGGCCGAGCTGGTGCGCCGGTATCACAGCTTCGACCTCGAGGCCGTGGACAACATCCTCGAGCCCGAGTTCGTCGACGGCCTCTTCCCCCGCCTGGCCCGGGCGGGATCGACCTACCGCATCTTCTACGAGGTCAAGGCCGATCTCACCCCATCACAGCTGCGCACCTTGCGCCAGGGAGGCGTGCGCAAGATCCAGCCCGGCATCGAGTCGCTGAACAGCCACACGCTGGGCCTGATGCGCAAGGGCGTGCGGGCCTCGACCAACGTCAACCTGCTGCGCTGGTGCTCCCACCTCGGCATGGAGGTGGCCTGGAACCTGCTCTACGGGTTCCCCGGCGAGCAGCTCGACGATGTCGCCGAGCAGACGGCGCAGCTCGCTCACCTGTGGCACCTCCAGCCCCCGGTGGCCTTCGGGCGCATCTGGATGGAGCGCCACAGCCCGATCTTCACCGACCAGACGGCGTTCCCGTCCAAGTGGCACCGACCAGAGGCCAGCCTCGCCCACGTCTATCCGGCATCAGTGAACCTGGACGACGCCGCCTTCTTCTTCGACTACGCGCTGGAGCGCACCCTGCCCGAAGAGGCCTACGAGGGTCTCACCGCCGCCGCCGGGGCGTGGATCGACCGCTGGTCCCCTGACCGACCCCGACCGACGCTGATCTGGTGGCACACGCCGAGGCTGCTCCAGATCGAGGACGCCCGCGAGGCCGACCGGCCGGGCACCTACACCTTCGAGGATCCGCTCGCCTCGCTGTACCTGGCCTGCGCGGAGCGACCGGTGAAGGCCGAAGGGGTCGTCGACGCGCTCGGGCTCGACCACCCCGTCGACGAAGTCCGCCAGGCCCTCGAGGAGTTCGTCGATCGGGGTCTGATGCTGCGCGACGGGAACCTGTTCTTGGCCCTCGCCATCCCCGCCACGGGTGGCTCGACGCCGATGTAGCCCGACTCCCACGCCATGATGCCCTGATCGACCTCAGCCGCGCTCGGTCAGAGCCAGGTTGGCCGCGTGCCAGCCACACATGCCGTGCACGCCCGGGCCGGGGGGCGTGGCCGACGAGCACAGGTAGACGCCCGGGATGGGCGTGCGCCATGGGTGGCGGCGACACGACCGGCCGGGTCACCAGCTGGGTGAGGTCCGTGCGGCCGATGGCGATGTCGCCCCCCACGTAGTTGGCGTCGTGCAGCTCCAGGTCGGCTGGGCGCGACACGTGTCGGGCCAGCACCCGATCGCGGAAGCCCGGGGCGAAGCGTTCGAGCTGCGCCTCGATGGCTCCGCTCATGTCCACCAGCGACCCGTTGGGGACGTGGCAGTAGGCCCACCCCACGTGCTGGCCGTCGGGCGCCCGGGTCGGATCGACCACGCTGGGCTGCACCACCAGCACGAACGGCCGGTCAGGGTGTCGCCCGGCCACCACGTCGGCCTCGGCCCTGGTCACCTCGTCCAGGGTCCCGCCTACGTGCACGGTGACGGCTCGGCGCGCCCCCTCTGCTTCCCACGGGATCGGTCCGTCGAGCGCCCAGTCCACCTTGCACACCCCCGATCCATACCGGTAGCGGGTCAGGGCCCTTCGGTAGCGGGCCGGCAGTCGGCTCCCGCCGATGGTCAGCAGTTGGCGCGGCGAGACGTCCACCAGCGTGGCCCGGGCCGCCGGCAGCTGGTCGAGCGAGGTGACCAGCTGGCCCGTGACCACTTCGCCTCCGGCGGCTTCGATGATCGACACCAGGGCGTCGGCGATGGCCTGGGAGCCGCCCTTGGCCACCGGCCAACCCACCGCGTGGGCCAACAGCCCGAGGAACAGGCCGTATCCCGCCGTCCCGGCCGAGCGCAGCGACAGCATCGAGTGCGCGGACAGGCCGGCCATCAGTCCGCGGGCCTCATCGGTGGTGAACCGACGCCGGGCCAGGCGATCGGCCGGCCAGGCCGCCACCGAGCCGAATCGGGCCAGGGCGGGCACGGCACCCAGGGCCGGGACAGACAGCGGGGAGAGCACCGCCGCGGTCAGCCCTTCGGCCGACTCGACCAGGGGACCGAACAGGCGTCGGTAGGGAGTGTCGTCCAGGCCCAACGAGGTGGCGGTGTCCGACACCGACCGCGACACCAGCGCGGCTCGTCCACCGTCGAGCGGATGGGCCACCTGGACGTCGGGGTACAGCCACTCCACGCCGTGGCCCGGCAGGTCCAGCGCCCGCAGCGCCGGCGACGCCACCCCCATCGGGTGTACGGCCGAGCAGCGATCGTGCACGAACCCGTCCAGGGTGAGGGGCCCCGAGCGGGTCCCGCCGCCGATGGTGTCGGCCGCCTCCACCACCAGCACGCGCCAGCCCGCCCGGGCCAGCGTGGCCGCCGCGCACAGCCCGTTGGGGCCGGCGCCCACCACCACCGCATCCCACGACTCAGCCATCGGCTCCGAGTCTGACCGATTCGACGGCCTCGCCCCCCTTCGAATCGCCCAGGACGATCACCGTCGACTCCGTCCCCACCTCCACCTCGACCGGGACGCGCTCATCGGGCGCCTGGCCGGCCCGAGCCAGCGCGTCTCCCAGCGCCACCACCTCGTCGTCGGTGCGACCGGGCGAATGGTGGAACAGCACCAGCCGACCGACCCGTCCGCGCTCGGGCCAGGGCCAGCGCGGCTTCGACCGTGGCGTGCCCGTAGTCGCGGGCCACCGCCTGCTCGGCCTCGGTGAACTGGGCGTCGTGGATGAGCACGTCCACCCCTTCGACCAGCTCCTCGGCACCCGCCAGGAGACCGGACCGGTCATCGAGGTCAGCCCGGGTCAGGGCGTGATCGGGCAGGTAGGCCACCGTGGCCGAGCCGTCCGAGATCCGGTAGCCGAAGGTCAGCCCGCCCTTGTGGGCCACCGGGCGGGCCAGCACCTCGAAGCCCTCGATCCGGTGGCGGCCCGGCGCCAGCCCGTCGAAGGTCCAGTCGCCTCGGAGCCCCTCCGGACCGATCGGGAAGTGCGGAGGGGACATGGCCCGACGCAGCACCTCCACCGCGTCGCCCTGATCGGGAAGGCACGAGCCTGCACCCGGGCGTCGTCACGATCGGCGGCGGCGAAGAAGGGCAGCCCCTGGAGGTGGTCCCAGTGCAGGTGGGTCAACACGATGGTGCCGACGAACGCCTCACCGGCCAACTGGCCGGTGAGGCGACGCAGGCCGGTTCCGGCATCGAGCACGAGCCGGGGCGCGCCGTCGTCGGCCCCGATGGCCACGCAGGCGGTGTTGCCGCCGACCTCGGCGAACTCGTGTCCTGGAGCCGGGGTCGAGCCCCGCACGCCCAGCAAGGCCAGGCGCACCCTCAGGAACCGGGCGCCAGCGACTCGCGCTGGTGGCCGCTGACCAGCCCCGCCAGCGCCTCGGGGGCGATCTGGTCGGCACTGGCCGCGGCCACCCGCACCTTGGTCAGGGCCCGCAGCGTCGAGGTGCGCCGGCCACCCTCCAACACGGCCCGCTCGCCCACCACCGCCCCGGGTCCGACCTCGGCCACCACCGCGCCGTCGACCTCCACGGCCAGCACGCCGTCGAGCAGCAGGTACAGCTCGTCGGCCCTCGTCGCCCTGGGTGGTGAGGGTGGCATCGGTCTCGATGGTGAAGGTCCTGGGCTTGGCTCCCGAGCGCATGATCTGGGTGGAGAGCTCGCGCTCGAGCGCCGTCTCCACCGCGGTGACCAGGGCCGGGGTGTCCTCGTCGCCCCAGGGCGTGTGGTGGCCCTGTTCGCCGTGGTACCAGCCCTTGAAGTCGGCCACCCCCACCTTGGCGGCCAGAGCGCCGTCGTCGTCGTAGACCCAGTGCCGGGGGAACGGCGAGGCCCCGGCCACCTCGAACGACGACGAGCCGTCGGCGCCGCACGGTGAGCGCCAGCGTGGTCCACACCACCGGCGCCTGGAGGCGCACGAACGGCGGCCGCTTCACGTGGCGCGGCGCGGGCACGGCGGTGCGACCACCGACGGTCTGCACGAAGCGCATCCCGTCGGCCACCCGCTCCGGCGGCTTGCGGATGTCGTCCAGGCCGACGGCGGCGAAGGTGGCGTCGCCCGCGCCCAGGCGCACGGTGGTGGCGCCCATCGACCCGTGGGAGTCCTCGGCGTAGCCGGCATCGACGATCTCCCCGTCGATCACCTCGATCCAGCCCGCCAGGCGGTTGGCGAAGCGGAACCGGTCGGTGGCCCGCCAGGCTTCGAGATCGTCGATCTGGTCGCTGGGCGGGTCGTCGTAGTGGGTGACCCCCAGCTCGAAGATGGGCTTGGAGATCCCGACCACGGCTTCGGAGGGGATCCAGGAGACGGAGGTGACCGATGAGATGTGGCGCATGGATCGACCGTACGAACCTGGGCCCGAGCCACCAAGGGCGCTGGCCGGGCCGTCAGGCCGGGTGCCAGCACCACCCACGGGTCGTGTCCAGGCCCCCTTCCCCGATCGGGCCCGCACGCGGTCTGATGACCCGATGAGCTTCGAGCGCGCCGACATCGAGACCCCGCCCGCGCCACCCGATGGTCGCCTCGACCGGATCACCGTGGTGCTGGCCGACGACAACGTCCTGGTGCGTGAGGGGGTACGGGCCCTGCTGGGACTCGAGGAGGATCTCGAGGTGGTGGGCGTGGCCGCCGACTACGACGAGCTGGTGGCGGCGGCCGAGGCCATGCACCCCCAGGTGGTGGTGACCGACATCCGCATGCCGCCCACCTTCCAGCGTGAAGGGATCGAGGCCGCCCGCCAGGTTCGCAAGCGCCACCCCGGAACCGGCATCGTCATCCTGTCGCAGTACGACGAGCCCGAGTACGCCATCGCCCTGCTCGAGCAGGGCGCGGCCGGCTACGCCTACCTGCTCAAGGACCGGGTGAGCGACGGCGACCGCCTGGCCGCCGCCATCCGCGAGGTGGCCACCGGCGGGTCGATGCTCGACCCGGAGATCGTGGCCGCGCTGGTCTCGCCCGTGCGCTCCGACGGCGACCTGTCCGACCAGGACGAGCAGCTGCTCCAGGAGGTGGCCCAGGGCCGACCGGTCAAGGCCATCGCCGCCTCCCGCCACACCACGCCCGAGGCCGTCAACGCCGCCATCGAGTCGCTGTTCGTGCAGCTGGCCAAGGGCGTGTCGGCCGGCGGCGAGGGGGCGCTGCGACGTCTCCGCCTGCTCCAGGCCGCCATCGTGGACCGCGAGGAGCAGGGCGAGACCCTGAGCCGGCTGCTGCCGGGCGGTCTGGCCCAGAAGCTGCGCGACGATCGGGGCGCGGCCGGGCGCACCGAGCGGCTCGAGGTCACCGTGCTCATGTCCGACGTCCGGGGCTACAGCGCCATCGCCGAGACCACCGACCCCACCGTGCTGGCCGGCCAGCTCAACACCCACCGCCGGGAGATGAACACCGCCATCCTCGACCTGGACGGCACCGTCATGCAGTACGTGGGCGACGCGGTCATGGCCGTGTTCGGCGCACCGTTCCCCCAGCCCGACCACGCCGACCGGGCGGTGCAGGCCGCGCTGGCCATGCACCGCCGCCAGGCAGCCGTGAACGAGACCTGGGAGGCTGAAGGCCTGGCGCCGTTCGGCCTGGGCATCGGGTTGTCCACCGGCGACGTGGCCGCCGCATTGCTGGGCAGCGAGGAACGCCTGGAGTACACCTTGGTGGGTGACACCGTGAACCTGTCCCAACGACTCCAGGACCTGGCCCGCCCGGCCGGGGCGACCGTGTGCAGCGAGGCCACCATCGCCGCGCTCTCCCAGCCGATCGACGCCGACCCGATGGGTCCGACCACGGTCAAGGGCCGGGAGGGCACGCTCACCCCGTTCCGCATCGCACCCCGAGGCCGCCTGGACCGCGTCGTGAGTGCACCATCCCCACCGGCGCGACCACACCGAACACGCCGTGGCGGGCTCTGGGTGTCCTGCTGAGCCTGGCCGCCCTGGGCTGCGCCGGGTGGGCCGTGGGCGCTCGCCACACGGCCACGGTGATCACCCTGGCCCTGGTCGCCGGCCTCTGGGCCGTGGGCGCCATCGTGACCGCGGTGCGCCCGAGCACCGGCCGGCTCAGCCCGGTCGTGGCTGCCACCGCCCTGGCCCTGGCCGGCTCTGCCCACGTGTGGCCCGCGGCCATGGCCCTGGTGCCGGCGCTGCTGGCGGTGCTGGCCGTGACCGCCCCCGACGGACGGATCACCTCGCGCCTGTCGGGCGTGGTGGTCGGGCTGGCGGTGGTGGTGGGCGGCGTCGGCGCGGTGGTGGTCGTCGGCTGCGGCCGCCGGACTCTCGAACCGTCCCGCTGGTGGTGGAATCGCTCGTCCTGGCCGGAGTCGGGCGTGGTCGGCTACCTGGCTCGCTGCCGGTCCGCCGCCGCCCTGGAGCGGGCCCGGCTCCAGTGGCTGGGCTGGGCGGTGGTGGTGGCGGCCACGATCGCCCTCGGATCGCTGGGGCTGGCCGCCATCGTCGGCTTCCCCCGGCGGCCCGACCTGGTGGCCGTCGGGCACGTCGGTCCTGGTGCCCTTCGCCCTGGTCGCCGGCACCTTCGACGCCACCGTTCGACGCATCGAGCGCCTGCTGGTGCGCACCATCGTGGTCGCGGGGCTCATCGTGCTGGTCGAGGTGACCTACCTGCTGGTGGTCATCGGATTGGGCCACGTCCCAACCTCGAGCGATCGGCAGGTGCTGGCCTCGTCCATGGTGGCGGCCGCCGTGGCCGCGCTGTTGACCATCCCGGCCCGGCGACGCCTCACCGAGGTGGCCAACCAGCGGGTGTACGGCAACCGTCGGGCGCCCGACGAGCCCGTTGCGCACCTTCGCCGGGCGCATGTCGCGTGCGGTGCCCCTCGACGAGCTGCTCCTGCAGCTGGCCGAGTCGTTGCACAAGACCCTCGGGCTCACGTCCTCGGAGGTGTGGACCGGCACCGACGGCGTGCTCGACCGGGTGGCATCGGTCCCCAGCCGACCGCCGGCCCGCATCCGCCTGAGCGGCGAAGAGCTCACCGTGGTGTCGCGGGCCCACGTCTCGGGTAACGCCTGGGCCCAGGTGTGGATCCCGGCGCTGCTGACGGGACGGGAGACCAGCCTGTTGCGGGTGGTGTCGATCAGCCACCTGGGCCAGCTGCTGGGCCTGGTGGTGGTGGAACGTCCGGCCGATGCCGCCCCCTTCGACGAGGAGGACGACCAGGGCCTGGCCGAGCTGGCCCGACCGCTGGGCCTGGCCCTGCACAACGTCCGCCTCGACTCGGCCCTGCAGGCCTCGCTCGACGAGCTGCGGCAGCGCAACCAGGAGCTGCGGGCCTCGCGGGCTCGCATCGTGGCCGCCTCCGACGACTCCCGGCGCCAGATCGAGCGCAACCTGCACGACGGCGCCCAGCAGCACCTGGTGGCCATGGCCGTGAAGATCGGCCTGGCCCGACGCCTGATGGACATCCGATCCCGACCTCCGCCCAGACCATGCTGGAGGAGCTGCGCAGCGACGTGCAGGACACGCTGACCGAGCTGCGCGAGCTGGCCCACGGCATCTACCCGCCGCTGCTCCGCGACCGGGGCCTGCCCGAGGCGCTGCAGACGGCGGCCAACCGGGCCACCCTGCCCACCACCGTCGAGGCCGACGACATCGGGCGCTATCCCGAAGGCGTCGAGACGGCGGTGTACTTCTGCTGCCTGGAGGCCATGCAGAACGCTGGGCAAGCACGCCGGCGAGGGGGCCGAGCTGACGGTCGAGGTGAACCTGGAAGGGGTCGGTGCCCCGAACGGCTCGACCTCGAACGGCTCGAATGGCTCGAACGGCTCGACGGCTGTCAACGGCTCGACAGCCGTCAACGGGTCAGCCGCGGCCACGGCTCCCGCGCTGTGCTTCTCGGTGCACGACGACGGCGCCGGCTTCGACCCCGCCATCGGCGGTGCCGGTCATGGCTTCGTCAACATGCGCGATCGGTTGGGAGCCATCGGCGGCCACCTCGAGGTCGCCTCCGCACCCGGATCGGGAACCACCATCACCGGTCGGATCCCGCTGGCCGAGGCCGACGCCCTGGCGGCCGACGAGCCGCTCCCGGTGGCCTGAGGCCTCAGCCGGCCGTCCCGTCGCCGGGGTCGGCCCCGCCCGGCCAGGTCCAGCCAGGCCTGCGGGCCCGACCAGTCAGGCGCGGCGAGCGTCCCAGATGCGGCGGACCTCGTCGGGGCTGAAGTCCTCCTTGTGGACGTAGTCGGCCGCGCCGCAGCTGGCGGCATCGGCCGGCAGGTCCCCGGCGTTGTAGGTGGACATCAGGATGACCACCGTGTCGGGTTGTTCGGCCACGATCTCGCGGGTGGCCTCGATGCCGTTGATCCCGGGCAGGTTGATGTCCATCAGCACCAGCGACGGGCGCAGGGCGCGGGCCTCGGCCACCCCAGCTTCGCCCGAGTCGGCCTCGGCCACCACCTCGAAACCGGCCGTCACCCCGATGACGGCCCGCGCCGCGGCCCGGAACGGCGCCTGATCGTCCACGATCAGCACGGCGATGGTTTCGGTCTCCAAAGCGGGTGTCTCTGTGTCCTCTGCCGCGGGTGGTGGGCTACTCGGTGCTGAGCAGGTCGGTGCAGGACCGGGGGATGAGCTTCGAGTGTCGCACGACCGTCGCCGTCGGCCCAGGATGCGAGCCTGCCGAGCCCGGGGGTGCTGGCCTGTGGGTCGGTCGCCGGCGCCGCCCACGCCGAAATCGGAGCAGAAATCCCCCCAGGGCGTGGGTTTCTACACGGATTTGGGAGACCGATCTGGGGAGGGGCGGCGGTGGGTCGATCAGGTCTCGGCGGGCTTGGGCGGGCGGGCCGCCAGGTAGAGGAGCACGGCGGTGACCCGGCGGTGCAGGTCGGGCTCCTCGGTCAGCCCGAGCTTGGCGAACAGGGAGTTGATGTGCTTCTCCACGGCCCGCTCGGACAGGCCCAGGGCGCCGGCCACCGCCGCGTTGTTCTTCCCCTCGGCGATCTCGCCCAGCACGTCGAGCTCACGGGGGGTCAGGAAGCGCAGCGGCGATTCGCTCGGACGGGACCGGCTGGTGACCAGCACCTCCACCACCTTGGGGTCGATCACCGACCCGCCGGCGGCCACCCGGCGCACCGCACCGGCCAACTCGGCGGGATCCGAGACCGCGCTCCTTGAGCAGGTAGGCCCGACCCTCGGACCCGGCGTCGAACAGGGCGACGGCGTAGGAGGCGTCGATGTACTGGGACAGCACCACCACCCCGACCGAGGGGTGGGAGGTGCGCAGCTCGATGGCGGCCCGGATGCCTTCGTCGGTGCCGGTGGGAGGCATGCGGATGTCGGTGATGACCACGTCGGGCTCGCTGTGGTCGACCGAGGCCATGAGCTCGTCGAAGTCGGCGCACAACGCCGCCACCTCGAAGTCCTCCTCGGCCGCCAACAGCTTGGCGATCCCCTCGCGCACGAGCAGCGAGTCTTCAGCCACGGTCACCCGGATTGCCACTTCCGGATGGTACTTCGGGGCTCCGACCTACTCGGTGCGCAGGGTCTGGCCGGGGGTGCGGGCAGCCCGCAGACCGGGCACGACCCCGACCGCGTTGGCCAGGACCAGGACCCCCACGACCAGGCCGACCAGCCCCAGCGTCGAGACCTCCGGCACGGGCACGGTGCCCAGGCGATCGGCCAGCGCCGTCCAGGTCCAGCGTCCGATGACCACCCCGGCCGGGATGCCGATGAGCACGGCCACGAACCCGACGGTGCTGGCCTGCCACAACACGGTGCGCACCACCTGGCCGGTGGTGCATCCCAGGGTGCGCAGGACGGCCAGGTCACGGCGACGGCGACGGACCGCGACCACCAGGGCGTTGGCCACCGCCGCAGCCAGCAGCAGCGCCACCAACGAGGCCAGCAGGGTGGGGGTGGACCGAAGCCGTTGCAAGCTGATCACTCCGGCCGGTCGGTTCACCGGGTCGATCGGCAATGGCAGCTGCGAGGGCATCTGCTTGGCGAAGGTCTTCGTCAGGCTGTCCGCCGACGCGCCCGGCGCCCACCGGAACAGGTAGACGGACTTGTCGTAGTCGGGACTGAACCGCTTCCAGCCCGCCTGGGTCAGCAGGGCGCCGATCCCGAGTCCCGCCTTGTCCGACCCCGGGTAGGGCGCGATCCCAGGCAGGATGGCGCGACCGACGACCCGGACCGGGCGATCCGATCCCTGCCCGCCCAGGGCCAGCTGGATCGTGCCGCCGATGTGGGTGTGGAGCTGGTCCATCGTGGTCTGGCCCAGCGCCACCTCGTCCGCGGTGGCCGGGGCCCGACCCTGGGCGATGGACGGCACCACCGCCGGGTGGCGGGCCAGGTACCCGATGGCCGGGATGGCGAGCGAACCGGACTGCACCACGCCGACCTGGATCACCGCGGATGCAGCGATGGCGCCCGAGCGCTGGGCCACGGCCACGAACTGGTGCTGGATGGCGGCCACTTGGGCCGGGTCCTGGTCGTTGTAGCCGGCCGGCGTGTTCAGGTTGTCGAGCTGGACCTGGCCATCCCAGCCGGATCCGTACAGGACCGGAGTGGACAGCAGGTGGTCGAGGCTGCCGGAGAACACCACCACCGAGGTCACCAGCGCCACCGCGGTGGCCGCGGCCAGCAGGGTGGTTCGCACCGGCACCGAGGTGCGGCCAGCCCCGGGCTCGAGGCCGAAGCGCACGCCCATCACCGCGGCCAGGGAGCCGCCGACCGAGGCCACCGTGGCCGCCACCCGCGAGCGTGGTACCGCGGCGCGGTCGACATTGACCCGAGCGCTGCGCCAGGCCGGCACGGCCGCGATGACCGCTCCCACCACCATGATGGCCAGCCAACCGAGCACCAGCACGGCCCAATCGACGGCCAGGCCAGGATGCACCTCGGCCGGCCGCACGGCGCCGACCGGACCCAGCGGCGACGCGGCCACCGCCACCCCGACCGCCAGCACGGAACCGATGGCCACCGCCAGCATGGCCTTGGCCATCGACACCGCCATGCGTTGGGGCCCGGTCGTGCCCACGGTGGACAGGGTGGCGTTGGATCGGCTGTCGAGCTGCATCCGCCGGGAGATGGCCTGGGCCACCACCACCAGGCCGAGCAGAGCGGCCAGCACCGCGAACACCTCCAGCGCCGCCACCTCTGGATCGGTGGCGTTGGCCACCTCGGCCTTCACCGCGGAGGCGCGTTGGAAGGCGATCGACTCGTGGGGCACCAGCGCCTGGACCCGGGCCGTGAAGGCGTCGACATCGGTCCCCGGCTTCAGTTTCACCATCGCACCCCAATAGGCGGGCTCCAGGCCCGGGTGCGCGGCCCGGAACGCGGGGGTGAACATGATCGACAGCGGGTCATACCCCGGATCCACCACCACGCCGTCCTGGGTCATGCCGATGCCGTCGATACGAAGATCCGCCTGCATCGAGGCCGGGCTGGCATACATGATGGCGTGGGCCTCGGCCTCCGAGCTCGCTCCCTGGAGGCGCTGCACCAGCGCCTGGGTCACCAACACGACGTGGAACCTCTGGCCGACGTGCAGGCGCAGCTTCGCCGCGGTGGTGCGATCGACCCACACGCCGTCGGCCTCGTCGGCGGCCGGCTGGCGACCGGCCACCATGACCGGGCGACCCACGGTGTAGGTGGCGTCCGCGTCGGAGACGAGGTCCGGCGCGAGCTCGAATGCGTCAGGGACCGATTTCACCAGCGCCGGGTACACGTAGGTCCCGTCGACCCGTCCGATGCGCTCGACGCCAGGCAGCCGGCGCAACTCGGCCATGGTCAGATCCGACCCGACGCCGCTGTTCGGATTGACCATCACGTCCCAGGCGTCGGTGGACTGGCGCATGCGGGCGAAGGCGGTGTCGGTGCGCCGGGCCGCGCTCAGACTGGCCAGCGCCGCGCCCCCCGACAGCCCGACCAGCACGGCGATGACCACCAGGGCGCGCCAACCGTGGCGCAGCTCAGCGCGCAGGCGATAGAGGACCGATGCCATGCCGGGGCCGGGCCGGGAGTCAGCGGGTGGGTTCGGCCGGAGCCAGAACCTCGTCAACGGGTGCGACCGGTGGTTGGTCCGGCGACTGCGTGGTGGTCGAGGCCACCGGCGAGGCCACCTCGCCACCGCCATCGATCTGGCCATCGCGCATGTGAACGATCCGGCTGGCGCCGGCCGCCACCTCGTCGTTGTGGGTCACCATCAGGATCGTCTGGCCGTCGCTGTGCAGGCGGCGGAAGAGCTCGAGCACCTCGTGACCCCCGTCGGTGTCCAGCGCGCCGGTGGGCTCGTCGGCCAGCAGCAACGTGGGGTGGTTGGCCAGGGCGCGGGCGATGGCCAGACGCTGGCGTTGGCCGCCGGACAGGACGGCCGGCACCTCGTTGGCCTTGTCCCCCAGACCGAGCAGGTCGAGCAGGTCCCGCCCTTGGGTCTCGGCCGCTTTGCGCCGGGTGCCGGCGATGATGGCGGGCAGGGCCACGTTCTCGAGCACGGTCATGCCCTCGAGCAGGTTGAAGAACTGGAAGACCATGCCGATGTCGGAGCGGCGCATCCGCGCCAGCCAGTCCTCGTCGCGGCCGGTGATGGTCTTGCCCCCGAGCACGATCTCGCCCTCGTCAGCCAGGTCCAGCCCGGCCACCAGGTTGAGCAGCGTGGACTTGCCGCAGCCCGACGGTCCCATGATGGCGATGAACTCGCCATCGGCTACATCCAGATCGACGCCGCGAAGGGCGCGTACCGGCGCCTGCTCGGCCTCGAACGTCTTGCGCACCCCCCGCACGGACAGGATCGGATCGGTCGTCATGACTAAAGCTCCTCCAGGTCCGACACCATCAGGGTGATGGTGTCCCACCGCGCACGCTCGAGGCCAGATCCTCGGTGCTCTACCACCATCAGAGCCGATGCATCCTAATCAGGAAAGGGGGCTGGACTCCGCCCGCCCGGTGGTGTTGGCACCCCTCCCGAGGGGGTGGTCAGGCGGTCCGGAGCACTCGGCTGGCGTGGGTCCGCCCGGCGGAACGGGCCGGGACCAGGGCGACGACGTTGGCCACGACCAGTGCCCCGGCCACCAGCACGAGCGCATCGGCGAGCGACATCGTGGGCACGGCGACCACCCCGAGCTGGTGGGCGAAGAAGATCCAGATCCAACGCCCGATCACCAGCCCCAGGGGAGCGCCGATGGCCAGGGCGAACACGGCCACCGTGTTGGCCTGGCAAGCGACCGTCCGGCGCAGCTGACCGGGGGAGAACCCGAGCGTCTTGAGCACGGCCAGGTCCCAGCGACGACGACGGATGGAGGTGACCAGGAGATGGGCCAGGGTGCTGGCCGCCAGCAAGCCCAGCAGGAGCCCAACGGCCAGGGGCAGGTTCTGCACCCGACCGAAGTTGATGAGGTCGATGGGCTTCTGCGCCGCCTGCACCCCCACGGCGCCGCCCTCACCGACCGTGCGGTTGAGCCGGGCGATGGCCGCCGCCCTGTCGGTACCCGGCTGGAACCGCACCAGGATGGTGTCGGGACCGGGCAGGTACTTGCCCAGGCTCTGGCGGAGGTAGCCCATGGTGACATAGGCGCCGTGGCCCAGGCCGAGGTCGTCCGACAGCGTCGGGAAGATCCCGGTGCCCACCACCCTCAGCGGTCGGGGAGCAGGCACGCCGGCCAGCGTGATGTTGGCGATGGTGTCGCCCAGGCGGAGGTGGAGACGTTCGAGATCCCGCGTGCCCAGCAGGATCTCGTCGTCGCGGATGGGCGCTCGGCCCGACATGAGGGTGGGCGCCAGCGCAGGTCCTTCGCGGGCGTCGAGGGCCAGGCCATCCACCCGCGTGCCCCGGATCTGGATCGGGATCCCCGAGTTGCCCACCGAGATGGCATCGATGCTGCGGTCCTTGCGCAGAGCGGCCAGGGCGTCGGTGGGCGACGCGCCCTCGTTCTCGTTGGACGCCACCACGGCGTCCCAGGTGGTGCCGTAGAGCGGCGGCGAGCTGAGCAGGTGAAGGAGGCTGGACGAGAAGACCGCCGCCGCGGTCAACGCGGCGATGCCGATGACGACTGCCGACAACGTGGTGCGAACGGGCACTGCGCTACGACCACGACGGGCGTCGAGGGCGAAGGCGATGCCCGTGGCGGCCGTGATCGGTAGGCCGGCGGCGCGAGCCAGGTCGGCGATCCGCGAGTGATGGGTGCCGAGATCACCGGCGCCCTCGGCCAGGGCCGACGCCCGGGCGGTGCGCCAGCTGGGCCACGCTCCACAGGCCACGACCGCGGCGACGGTGACGAACACGCCGACGATCAGGGCGAGCGGATCCAGGGCGACACCTGGGTGGGGCTCGGCAGTCTGGGCCAGTCCCAGCGGGAACAGCGGCGAGGCCAAGGCCGCGGCCAGGATGGCGATCAGCCCGGCGGCGGCCCCGACGACCGCCACCCGGATCATGCCCGTGGCCCACAACTGCCGAGTGGTCATCCCCAATGCCCGCAGCTCCCGGTAGCCCTCCGACTCGACTGCGGCCTGGCGGGACAGCAGCTGGGCGCCGACGATGAGTCCGGCCAGCGCCAACAGCCCGGCCAGGACCCACAGGGCGATGGCCTGGAGATGGATGGAGTGCTGGGTGTTGGCCGCCTGAGCGCTGAAGAGGAACGACTCGTTGGGCTTGCCGTGGCCCAACCGGGCCACGGCCGCATTGACCGCCTGGCCGTCCGCGCTCCCGCGAGCCAGGCGCATCACGGTGATCGGCGTGGCGGCCAGCTCCGGGTGGGCTCGGACGAAGGCCGGCGTCACCCAGACACCGTCGACACCGTTGCCGCTCTGGGGCGGGAACTCCGACGCGGCCGCCTCGATCCCGACCACCTGCAGGGTGACCGGCACCGGCGCGCCATCGCCCTTGGGTTGTGCCGTCAGGTGGAGCTGATCTCCAGGGTGCAGGTGCAGGTCGGAGGCGGTGGTGAAGGCAACGTCGACCTCGTCGGGGCGGTCGGGGTCAGGGAGGCGTCCGGCCAGGATCTTGCGCCTCCAGTACGTGGAGCCGACCTGGCCGTCGGTGGGGGCGATGATCTCGAGGATGCTCGGGTTCAGCACGGTGTAACCGTCTACCTGGTCGGCCCATACGACCTGGGGCAGGGCCGCCAGGTCGCGGGGCCGGTACGACGCGAAGTCTGTGTCGGCCACATGGTCGACCACCATGACGTCGGGTGCCCGGGTGTCGGTCATCAACCGGGCGTAGGCGCTGTCAGTGCGTCGGGCCCCGGCCACGACGGCGGTGACCCCGCCGGCGAACAGCCCGATGAGACAGGCCAGGGCCAGCCAGTTGAGCCACCGGTGGCGCAACTCGGAACGGACGCGGAGGGAGATGGCAGCCACCGACCGCATTCTGGCGGACGGCGGCCATGGTGCCCAGCAGGCCGCCATCACTGCGCCGAGGGGTGCCAGCACCCCGCCCACCCGTTCTCGGACTGATCTAGCGTTCAACCGTGGCTGGAGCCGACCGGGACACGACGAGCAAGGGCGACGACGAGGGGCCGGTGACGCTGCGGGCGGCCGGCCGTGACTTCGACCTGTCCAGTCCGGGCAAGGTGTTCTTCGCCGAGCGGGGTGACACCAAGCTCGACCTGGCCGAGTACTACCTGTCCGTGGAGGCCCCGCTGATGGCGGCCATGGGCGGGCGGCCCGTGCTGTTGCAGCGGTTCCCCGACGGTGCCGGGGGAAAGTCGTTCTTCCAGAAGCGCGTCCCCAAGAACCACCCCGACTGGGTGACCACGGCCACGGTCTCGACCCCGAACGGGACGACGTCGGAGGCCCTGGTCATCGCGGATGTGGCCCACGTGCTCTATGCGGTGAACATGGGTTGCCTGGGCTTCCACGTGTGGCCGTCCAAGGCCGCCGACATGGACCACGCCGACGAGCTGCGCGTCGATCTGGACCCCACCCCCGGGGTGAACTTCGACATGATCCGCGAAGCGGCCGGCGAGGTCCGGTCCCTGCTCGACGGACTCGGGATCGTGGCTCACCCCAAGACGAGCGGCAACAAGGGCCTGCACATCTACGTCCGGCTCCAGCCCCGGTGGGACTCCTACGAGGTCCGCGCCGCCGCGGTGGCCCTGGCCCGCGAGCTCGAACGGCGCCGACCGGACCTGCTGACCGCGGCGTGGTGGAAGGAGGAGCGGGGCCGGCGGGTGTTCATCGACTTCAACCAGAACGCCCCGCACAAGACCATCTTCGGAGCCTGGTCGGTACGGGCCCGGCCCGGCGCCCAGGTGTCCACGCCGCTCAACTGGGCCGAGGTCGACACCATCCACCCCGACGAGCTCACCATCGCCAGCGTCCCCGGTCGGGTGGCCGCCTCGGGCGACCCGTGGGCGGACATGGTCGACCATCCGCAGTCCATCGAGGCGCTGCTCGAGTGGTCGGCCCGGGACATGGCCGACGGCCTGATGGACGCGCCCTGGCCTCCCGTCTACCCCAAGCAGCCCAACGAGCCGCCCCGGGTCGCTCCCAGTCGGGCTCGCAAGACCGACGACGGTTAGGGTCGACGCAGGTCCATCCACGAGTCCGGGGGTCTCCGATGACCACAACGACCGAGCCGATCCGCGTCATCGACACGGACACGCACCTGACCGAACCCCACGACCTGTGGACCCGCCAGGCCACCGCCTCCAGTCGCGACCGCATGCCCCACGTGACCGACGTCGAGGGTGTGGCCACCTGGGTGGTGGGCGACGCGGTGCTGGGTCGGGCCGGCGGCGGCGGGGTGATCGGGCGCGACGGTTCCAAGATCAATGCCCAGAAGGGCTTGTTCGAGTGGACGATCGACGACATCCACCAGGGCGCCTATGACCCCGTGGCCCGGGTCGAGATGATGGACGAGATGGGGATCTGGGCCGAGGTGCTCTACCCCAACGTCATCGGCCTGGGCGGCCAGGGCATCGCCGAGGTGGTCACCGACGAGCCGTTCCGGCTCCAGCTGCTGCAGATGTACAACGACCACATGGCCGGGGTGCAGGCGCAGTCCGGCACCCGCCTGCTGCCCATGGGCGTGCTGCCCTCGTGGAGCGTGGAGGCCAGCGTGGCCGAGGCCCGACGCCTGGCCGAGTGCGGGTTCCGCGGCGTCAACATGACGTCGGATCCCCAGGACCTGGGCGCGCCCGACCTGGCCAACCGAGCCTGGGATCCGCTGTGGGAGACCTGCGCCGAGCTCGAGCTGCCGGTCCACTTCCACATCGGGGCCAGCCTGACCACCATGAACTTCTACGGGAACTACCCGTGGCCGTCCCAGCAGGAGGACGTGGCCCTGGGCATCGGTGGAACCCTGCTGTTCGTGGGCAACGCCCGGGTGGTGGTCAACGTGATCTGTTCGGGCCTGCTCGATCGCCATCCCACGCTGAAGATGGTGTCGGTGGAGAGCGGCTGCGGCTGGATCCCGTTCATCCTCGAGGCTCTCGACTACGAGATGGAGGAGAACGCCCCCCACCTGGCCACCGAGCTGAGCCTGCGACCCTCCGAGTACTTCCGCCGCCAGCTCTACGCCACCACCTGGTTCGAGCGCAAGAACCTGGCCCAGGTGGTCGACTCGGTGGGCGAGGACAACATCATGTTCGAGACCGATTTCCCCCACCCCACCTGCCTGTTCCCCGATCCGCTGAAGACCTCGACCCAGAACATGGCCGACCTGCGGCCCGAGGTGCGTCGCAAGATCCTGAGCGACAACGCGGTGAAGCTCTACCGCCTCTGATCAACCGGCTCGACCCGACCGGGTCACCGGCTCAGGACATCGGCTCGCCCGTTGGCCTCGAACCGTCGCACGATTTCGTCGCGGTCCGCATCGCCCAGGCGCTGGAGCGGCTCACGTCGCTCGGGCCGCCAGTAGACCGGATCCTCACCGGTCGAGATCCAGCGGGCCCGACGCAGTGGCGCCTTGTCGATCTTGTTGGTGGCCGTGACCGGGAGGGCGTCGACGATGCGGACGTAGCGGGGGGACCACTTGGTCCCCAGGTCACGCTGGTCGTCCAGGAAGGCGTCGAAGGCCACCGGGTCGAAGGTGGCGCCCTCGGCCAGCTCGATCACCGCCATCGTCTGGTCATCGGCGGTGTGGTCGTCGGGCACCCCGAACACCGCCACCCCGGTCACGCCCTCGAATCGCTGGATCACCCGCTCGACCGGCGCCGCCGCGAAGTTCTCCCCGTCCACGCGGATCCAGTCGGCGTTGCGGCCGGCGAAGTAGAAGACGCCGTCGGTGTCGCGGTAGGCCAGATCACCGGACCAGTACCAGCCCGACCGGGTGCGCTCCCGGGTGGCCGCGTCGTTGTTGTAGTAGCCCTCGAAGCGGTCGAGGGCGTTGCGGCCCACCAGCTCGCCGATGGCCTCGTCCGCGTTGAGCAGTCGACCATCGGGGTCGAACCGCGCCGGTGGGCACTCCTGCTCGGTGGTCGGATCGACCACCGCGATGTCGAGACCCGGCGCCGGAACGCCCAACGCCTCGGGGGGCTGGCCGGGGCTGGGCATCATCACGATGGCGTTCTCGCTGGAGCCATAGCCCCCGAACACCGGCGGACCGAACCGGCGCCGGAACGCCTTCATGTCGGCGGTGGAGGCCTCGGGCGACAGCATGAACTTCAGGTCGTGGTCACGGTCCTGGTCGGTCTCGGGGGTGGCCAGGATGTAGGCCAGGGCCCGGCCGATGGTGCTGGTGAAGGTGCAGTGGTAGTGGCGGATGTCGGGCAGGAACCCCGAAGCCGAGAACTTCCGCTTGAACACCAGCGACGCCCCGCAGGCCAGTGCCGGGAAGATCATGGACATGAGGGCGTTGCCGTGGAACACGGGCATCGAGCAGTAGAGGATGTCGTCGGGTCCGAACCCCATGGGCGCGGTGGCCGCCCGCGCCGCCCGACCCTGGGTCAACCGCACCGCCTTGGCTGCCCCGGTCGAGCCGGAGGTGAAGATCAGCACCAGCAGGTCCTCGGGCGCCGGTTCGGCCCGGAGGGTGCGGCGCGTCCGCTTCCCGGAATCGAGCCAGCGTGGCTTCGTACTCGGGCGTGTCGGCGATGTTCAGACGCTCGGCGGCCGGCCCCAGGTCGAGCCCGTCGAGCAGATGCACGTACGTGGCGTCGGTGATCACGGCCTGGCAGTCGGCGTGGCGGATGTCGCGGGCCAGCTCCTCGCCCCGACGGGTGGGGTTGATCCCCACCACCACCCGAGCGGCCAGGGCGGCCCCTCCCAGCAGGAACAGGTACTCGGGCACGTTGTCGAGCAGCACACCGACGTGGCCCGGGGGGTCGGCCACCAGCTCCTCCAGGAACGCGGCCCGGACCTCCATCTCGGTCACCACCTCGGCCCAGCTCCACTGCCGGCCCTCGAACTGGAGGCCCAGGTTCGGGTCACCGGCACGGCCGCGCACCAGGGCGGCGACCGTCTGGCTCGCCGCCCGCGCCTCGGCCGTCTCGGGCGAGGCGGTCACCGGGCCGCCTGGGAGAGCCGCCGGGCCAGGACGCCGAGCACGGGGTGGTCAGCCGGCGGGAACAGGACCGGTCGACCGGCCAGCTCGTCCAGATGGGCGATGCGGGTGAGGATGGCCGTGCTGCGCACCAGGGCCAGGATCTCGTACCACTCGATGTCCTGCACCGGTCGGCCCAGACGGGCCTCGTAGCGGGCCACCACGCCGTCGTGGTCGAGGAAGCCGGTCACCGTGCGCCCCAGCAGCTCTCGAGGGATGTCCTCCAGGGTGAGCAGCCAGGCCAGGTCGTGCTCGGCCGCTCCGATGGACGCCATCTCCCAGTCGAGCACGGCCACCGGCGTTCGGGCCTCATCGAAGATCACGTTGCCCAACCGCACATCGCCCCACAGCAGCGAAGCCGGCGGCTCCGACGGCGGCCGGTGATCCGCGCACCAGTCCAGCGCTTCGCCCAACAGGGTTACCGGCTGGTCGCCGTCGGCGTACCAGGCCAGGTAGCCACGCCAGTGCTCGATCTCCGCCGCGTCGTCGCGCCGGGCCACGACGTCGGCCAGTCCCGCCGCCCGCCAGTCGATGCGGTTCACGTCGGCCACCAGATCGATGTACCGGCGGTGGACCGCCGCGCTCAGTTCGGGCTGGGACCGGGTGAGCCAGTGGTCCTGGAGGGGGAGCTCGGCCACGATGTGCCCGGCGATGGCCGGCATGACCAGGAACGGGCGGCCCAGCCACCTCGGATCGTGTTCGACCTGCACGGGCACCGGGGCGGGGATGCCGGCCGCCGCCACCGCTTCCTGGACCCGCGCCTGGGCCACGAAGTCATAGGTCGGGAAGATGGCCGGGCCCACCGGGGGCAGCTTGACCACCAGCCGCTCGACGTGGTCGACCCGGTTGGCGAACCGGACGTCGACCAGGAGCGTCTCGGTCGAGTACCCCACCGGCGGGCGCTCGTGACCGACCAACTCGGGGACGCTCCGGGGGTCGCGCTGGTACAGCCACTCGATGAACCCCTCCAGCACCTCGTCGGGATCTCGGCGATGGGGCGAGCTCATCTACGCACGGCGGCGATGACCTGTTCGCCGTAGCGCTGGAGGGTCTCGATGGCGTTGTCCAGGCTGTCGCCGGGGATGGCCACGCCGTTCCAGGTCACGCCCAGGGCGGCCAGCTCGTCGAGCCCGGCCAGGTGGGCGTCGGCGTCGAAGTCATCCGAGGCGGGGCTCCCTCCGGCGGACGTGCCGAAGCCGACGTCGATGGTGGCCGGGTCTCGGTCGGCGTCGGCCACGCGACGCCACAGGTCGTCGAGCATCCGGCTCAGGTCGTCGACCGTCTCCAACACCGGCGTCTTGGCTGTGCGAGCCAGGGCGGCGGGAGCCGGGAACGGGTTCCAGCCATCGCCCGCGGTGGCCACCCGAGCCCGGGCCATCTGGCTGTTGCCGCCGATCCAGATGGGCACGCGGGTGGGCTTGGGGTTCACGGTCTGGCCCGAGGCCTTGAAGTGGGTGCCTTCGTAGGCGAACTCGTCGGTGGTCCACACGCCGCGCAGCACCTCGAGCGCCTCGTCGAACAACACGTTGCGCTCGTCGTAGTCGACCCCCAGGGCGCGGTACTCGCCCCGCTGGTAGCCGGTGGCCGTGGCCAGGACGAACCGTCCGCCCGACAGCGCGTCGATGGTGGCGATGGCCTTGGCCACGATGAACGGGTTGCGGTAGGGCAGCACCACGATGTTGGGGATGAGCAACAGGCGATCGGTCACCGCGGCGATGAAGGCCAGGGCCACGAACGGATCCAGCGCGTCGTGTCCGCCGGCCTGTAGCCACCGGTGCGACGGCGCCGGGTGATCGGTGAAGCCGATCCCGTCGAACCCGGCCGCCTCGGCGGCCTGGGCGAAGCGCACCACCGCCGCCTTGGTCACGAAGGCCGGGTCGTAGGGGTGTCGGATCAAGGGGTAGGTGATCCAGTGCTTCACGGATTGGGCCTCCGGGTGGCGGGTGGGACCAGATACTGACGTGAACGTCAGCTTCAGTAGGTTGCCACGCGTCCGGATGCAGGCCCGGCTGAACCGGTGGCGACGCCATCGCGCTCTATCTTTCGGGCCGTGGTCCTTCGAGCCGTGGTCGACCGACGAGCCGGCGCCGTGACCCGACGAACCCGGGGACGGCTGGTCCTGGGGATCGTGGTGGTGCTGGCCCTGGGCGCGGGCGCCTGCTCCTCGACGGCGAGCCGGGCCGGGCCGACGGCCGCCACCACGTCGACGGCCGAACCCGCCGCCGAGCTGGCGGCGCAGGCCTACGTGTGGGGCCAACCGCTGGTCATCTCCATGCGCACTGCCCAACGCTTCGCCCAGCTCTTCGGCCTCGACCACCTCACGAACCAGCGGACCCTGAGCGACGCCACCAGCCGCCTGGTCGTAGCCCCGAACGTGGACACGCTCTACAGCGTGGCCGTGCTCGACCTGCGGCGGGGGCCAGAGGTGCTGACCCTGCCCACCATCGCCGACCGCTACTACACCTACCAGTTCCTGGACATGTACACCGAGTCCTTCGCCTACATCGGCACCCGGGCCACCGGCGGTCGGGCCGGCTCCTGGATGGTGGTGGCCCCCGGCTGGCAAGGGACCGTGCCCCCGGGAGACACGCTGGTGCGGGCGTCCACCCCCGTGGTGATCATGCTGGGTCGCTTCCTGGTGTCGGGACCGGCCGACCTCCCTGCCGCCCAGGCCGTCATGGCGCAGGTGCAGCTCCGTCCGGGCCCGTCGGGCACCCAGCCGGGGTCCGGCGACGCCTCGGCCGGGCTGGGGAGCCCGGTGGGGACCCCGCAGTCGGCCGCCCAATCCGGCGCCAGCTTCTTCGACGAGTTGGGCGACGACCTGGCCGTCAACCCACCGAGCAGCGCCGCCGACCGCGCCGAGCTGGCTCGACTGGCTCCGCTGGGAGTGGGTCCCGGTCGTCACCCGGCGGCCACGGGCACGGCCGCGGATCGAGCGCGCTTGGCCCAGGGCGTCACCCAGGGGGCGGCTCAGGTGGCCGCCGCCACCGTGGCCTCGGCCGGCCACGACCCCGACGGCTGGTCGACCTCGCTGGACGTGGGTCGCTATGGCGCCGACTTCCGAACCCGAGCGGTGGTGGCCCAGTCGGGATGGGGCGCCAACATCCCCGACGAGGCGGTGTACCTCCACTCGGCCACCGACGGCCGCGGTCAGCTGTATTCGGGCGCGCACGCCTACGTGCTGCACTTCCCGGCGGGATCCCTGCCGCCGGCGCGGGCCTTCTGGTCGATCACCCTCTACGGCCCCGACCGGTTCCTGGTGGCCAACACCGCCGATCGCTACGCCGTCGGCGATCGCAGCCCCGGCCTGGTCACCGACGCCGACGGCTCGCTCGACGTGTACCTCCAGGCCACTCCTCCCGCTGGCCACCAGGCCAACTGGATCCCGACCCCGACCGGCGCGTTCACCTTGACGCTGCGCATCTATCTGCCCGGCCCCAGCGTGCTGGACGGCTCCTACCATGTGCCCGCGGTGCAGCCCACGGGCTGAACGCCGTCGGCGGGCTCAGGACAGCTCGAAGGCGTCGCGACCCATCTGGTCCCGGACGGTGACCACCGGGGGGTTGGTGAGCAGCCGGCGTTGCCAGTTGGCACCGTCCACCACCAGGGTGTGGCCGGACACGAACCGAGCGTAGGGAGAGGCCAGGAACGTGGCCGCCCAACCCAGCTCTCGCAGCCGACCCACCCGCAGCGCCGGTTGGCACGCGTCCTTGTCACTGGTGCGCTCCAGGTTCTCCTGGATGTCCGCGGTCATGTCCTCGTGGGGGAAGAGCCCCGGCACCAGACCGTTCACCTGGATGCCATAGGGCCCCCACTCGACGGCCAAGGTCTCCACCATGTTCTTGACCCCGGCCTTGGCCGCGGCGGAGTGGGCGAAACCCGGTCCACCGGTCCAGGCGTAGCTGGCCCCGATGTTGATGATGGAGCCCGGGGTCCCCACAGCCAGGTGGCGTCGGGCGAACTCGCGGGCGCAGAAGAACGTGCCGTTGAGGGTGATGTCGACCACCGTGCGCCAGGCGTTGGGGGACATGTCCTCGGCCGGCACCGGGAAGTTGGCGGCCGCGTTGTTGATGAGCACGCCGGGCAGGCCGAAGGCCTCGGTGGCGGTGTCGAAGGCGGTGGCGATCTGCTCGGGCTCGCGGATGTCGCAGCCCACGGTCAGCACGCGGGCGCCCAGCGCCTCGATGGCGGCGCGGCCGGCATCCAGGTGGTCGGGCTTGCGACTGGCGATGACGATGTCGGCGCCCAGCCGGGCGAACTCGGTGGCCACCGCCCGGCCCAGGCCGGTGCCGCCGCCGGTGACCAGCACCACCGTGTCCCGATAGGTGTCGGCAGGCAGGGCGTGGGCGCCTGCCGCCGGGGGCTCGGGCAGACCGATCGGTTCGTTGGTGGGCATGGCAGCTCCAGGGTGGTGGGACGGCGGCTGGCGATACCAGCGGTCGGCGGATGTGTCGAAGGCGGTGAGCGGGGGGCGCCGTCAGCTCATGTCGCGGAAGAGCGCATCCGGATCGAAGGGCTCCGCCTCGTGCTCGATGGGTGGCGCGGTGGGGGGCGCTGTCCGGGACTGCATCTCGGACAGGTCGACCGGCTCGAAGGGCTCGACCGCACCTCCCCCAGCCGGCGCCACGCTGGGAGCGACCTCCGGGCCGGAGGCAGGTGGCGCGCTCGCGTGGATGGGCTGGTTGGTGGCCTTCGCTTGACGGGCCGCGGCCAGGCGGGCGGCCAGCCCGCCGGCATCGTCGCCGAACTTCGACCGGGCGGGCTGGAGTTGGCGGTCGATCACCCCGGCATCGAAGTGGTCGACCCGCGGCGCAGCCTCGGCCGCCGGCTCCGGCGCGGCCTCGGCCGCCTCGGGGTTGATCACCACCGTGCACATCCGGCACCGGTAGCTGGCGGCGTCGTTCTTGGCCCCGCAAGCCGGGCACTTCACCTTGGATCCCATGCGTCGTCGCCCTCCCGGCTCGATCCTCGGCGCGTCCGACGCCGACGCCGCGCCCCCACGGCGGCGCCACATCCTACCGATCGTGGCCGCGCCGGAAACGGGCGAACCGCCGGCGGGGCTGTCTAGAGTGCGCCCCGGCGAGGAGAGGAGCGCGGTGCACATCGATCCGTACATCGTGTTGGGCAGCGCCGTGGTGGGCTTCCTCGTCGGTCTGACCGGTGCCGGTGGCGGGGCCCTGATGACCCCGATGCTCATCCTGCTGTTCGGGATCACCCCGGCCACGGCCATCTCCAGCGACCTGGTGGCGGCGGTGGTCATGCGACCCATCGGTGCCCTGGTCCACCTGCGCAAGGGCACGGTGAACCTCAAGCTGGTGGGTTGGATGGTGCTGGGATCGGTGCCCGCCGCCTTCGTGGGCGCGTACCTGCTGCACCTGGTGGGCCACTCCAGCCAGGCCAACCAGCGGGTCGAGCAGGCCCTCGGCGCGGCACTGCTGCTCGGCGCCGCGGCCATGGTGGCGCGCTACGTGCTCGATCGGCGCAACGGCCACGCTCGCACCGGGGTGGTGCACGACCTCACCGTCCGGCCAGTGCCGACGGTGGTCATCGGCATGGTGGGCGGACTCGTCGTGGGTATGACCTCGGTCGGGTCGGGCTCGCTGATGATCGTGCTGCTGCTGTTCCTGTACCCGATGTTGGGGGCGAACCAACTGGTCGGC
Organism: uncultured Microthrixaceae bacterium; assembly: GCA_963740985.1. Lineage (GTDB taxonomy): Bacteria > Actinomycetota > Acidimicrobiia > Acidimicrobiales > Acidimicrobilacustridaceae > UBA4742. The sequence goes on along the minus strand of CAVUGJ010000002.1, from coordinate 2,546,506 downwards.
ACCGACCTCACCCAGGCCGTGCCCCTCACCGCCGCCGCCGCACTGGGCGCGGTGGCCTTCGGCCACATCGAGTTCTCGGTCACCACGTCGCTGATCATCGGCAGCGTCCCCGCCGTCCTGGTCGGCTCGTTCCTGTCGTCGCGGGCCCCGGACCGCTACATCCGTCCGGCCATCACCTTCGTGATCTTCGCCTCGGGCCTGAAGTACGTCGGGGTGAGCACCACCGTCCTGGGTTGGATCCTGTGTGCGGTGCTGTTGGCCGCCTTCGTGGTGTGGCTGGCCTATGTGCGCCCGTGGCAGGCCGGGGCCCTCGAGCCCCAACCCTCCGAGCCCGTCGACCCCACCGGGACGGCCGAGCCGGCCACTCCCGACTGACGCGTCCACACCAGGCGGCTGCTAGGAACGGGGCATGATCCTGGTGACCGGCGAGATCCTGGCCATGCCCGCAGCCATCGACATGCTGGTCGAGGCCGGCGTGGAGCACAGCCATCGCTCACGGGCGGAGCCGGGGTGCCTGGCCCACCACCTGCACGTGGACGTGGAAGACCCCAATCGGCTGCTGTTCGTCGAGCGCTGGGCCAACCGGGAGGCCCTCGACGAGCACTTCCGCCAACCCGGCTCGATCGAGTTCGTGAGACAGCTCCAGTCCTGGACGCGGGACCGGCCCCGGATGGAGATCTTCACCGTGCCCGACGCCTGACATGCGCTTCGTCATCTTCGGGGCCGGCGCCATCGGCGGGGTCATCGGCGGCCGCCTCTTCGAGCACGGCCACGACGTGGTCCTCGTCGCCCGCGGCGAGCACGCCCGAGCCATGCAGTCACGAGGGCTCCGGCTGGAGGATCCGGATCGGGCGCTGACCCTGGCCATCCCGGTGGTGACCCATCCGGCCGAGATCGACCTCGGGCCTGACGACGTGGTCGTGCTGGCCATGAAGTCCCAGGACACCCAGGCCGCCCTCGAAGCCCTGGACACCGCGGCCGGGCGTCCCGGGGCGGTGGCCTGTGCGCAGAACGGGGTGGCCAACGAGCGGATAGCGTTGCGCCACCACGATCGCGTGTACGCCCTGTGCGTCATGTGCCCGGCCACCCACCTGGAACCGGGCGTGGTGGCAGCCAGCTCGTCGCCGGTGAGCGGCATCCTGGACCTCGGGCGGTACCCGGCGAGCGGCCCGCCGAGCGACTTGGCCGACGATCTGGCCGCCGAGATGGCGGCGTCGCTCGAGGCCGCGACCTTCGTCTCGGTGGTGCGGCCCGACATCATGCGGTGGAAGTACTCGAAGCTGCTGATGAACCTGGGCAACGTGGTGCAGGCCGGGTTCGCGCCCTCGGCCGCGGCCACCGAGCTGTCACGTCGGGCCCGCGACGAAGGCCGGGCCTGTCTGGGCTCGGCCGGCATCGACGTGGCCACTGCCGAGGAGGACCGCAATCGCCGCGGGGACCTGTTGACGTTGCGACCGGTGGGGGACCAACCCCGCGCCGGCGGGTCGACCTGGCAGAGCCTGGCTCGGGGCGCGCCGCGGCTGGAGACCGACTACCTCAACGGCGAGATCGTGCTGATCGGTCGCCGTCACGGCGTGGCCACGCCGGTCAACGCCGCCCTGCAGGCGCTCGGCCACCAGCTGGTCCGTGATCAGGCCCCGCCCGGCGCGGGTGACGCCGAGCTCTACCTGGCCGACCTCGGCGTCACGGGCGCCCCCTGACCGATCAGCTCGGGTGCGTGCGCCACCAGCGCTGCACCCACCAGGGCACGAACCCCAGGCGGGCGTAGAGCTGCTTGGGCCAGTCGTCCGGGTCCGATCCGATGATCACCCCATCCGCGCCCCGAGCTCGGGCGTCGTCCACGCAGTGGGCGATGAGAGCCACGGCCACGCCTCGTCGCCGCCACTCGGGTCGGACGAACAGATCCTCGACCAGGCCGATGCGGGCCGGTTGGTCGGGGGGCGGCGGCATCGACGAGAACATCCCGACGTCGGTGCCGTCAACCTCGGCCAGGAACGCCTGCACGGTCGGGGCCTTCTCCCGACGGTGCTCCACCATGTCCCGGGTCAGCGCCTCGTCGCGCTCCGCTCGACCCTGCTCGGCCTGTTCCTCCAGGTGGTCGAGTCGGGTGAGCACCTCCATCGACGCCCAGTCCTCATCGGTTTTGACGGCGCGGATGGACAGGCTCGCGGAGCCGGTCGGCCTGGCCCGATCCAGGCGGAGGGGACCGGTCAGCAGGTGCTGCAGCACCGGCTCGAGCCCCCAGCCGTCGAGGGCCAGGCGGGCTTCAACCCGGTCCGGCGTGTCGATGTCGCTCACCATCTGGCGGTGGGCCATGCCGTCGTAGGTCTGGTCCATGGCGGCCAGCAGGTCGTCGATCTCGGCGTCGGAACGAGCCCGCACCCGGCGGGCGTGGTTGGCGTCCCACACGCGGGGGCGACGCCGCTCGACCAGCAGGCGGCCGCCCGGCAGCTCGACCGAGCCGCCGCTGAGGCCGTGGTAGTGGTCGAGGGTGACCTCGGCCTGTCTGCGCAGCTCCTGATCCTCCACCCCGGGCCCCCTCGCGCTCCGACCTGATCCTGCCACCAGCTGAGGGCCCGGCGGATCGACGATCAAGGCTTGACAGGTGACCATTTAGTCACCTATTGTGAGCCCCGTGAGCGAGGAGCGGAGCACCGACGACCAGGTGTTCAAGGCGCTCGCCGACTCGACCCGACGGCTGCTGCTCGACCTGCTCTTCGAGCGGGAGGGCCGCACGCTGACCGAGCTCGAGTCCGAGGTGGACATGACCCGCTTCGGGGTCATGAAGCACCTCCGGGTCCTGGAGGACGCCGGCCTGATCGTGACCAAGAGATCCGGCCGGGAGAAGTTGCACTTCCTCAACCCGGTGCCCATCCGCCTCATCCACAACCGCTGGATCGACAAGTACACCGAGCATCAGGTGGCGGCCCTCGCCGACCTGAAGACCACACTGGAGACGAGCGCATGACCAACACCGACACCACCACCGACACCGACACCACCACCCGCACCGTCCGCGTCTTCCGCGTCTACATCAAGGCCAGCGCCGAGCAGGTGTGGGAGGCCATCACCTCGCCGGACTGGACGGCCAAGTACGGCTACCAGACCCGGTCCGACTACGACCTGCGGCCGGGCGGCGCCTTCACGTCGCACTCCAACGAGCAGATGCTGGGCATGGGCCTGCCCGACGTGGTGGTCGACGGCGAGGTGGTCGAGGTCGATCCCCCGCGACGGCTGGTGCAGAGCTGGCGCTTCCACTTCATGCCCGAGCACGTGGCCGAGGGGTTCACCACCATCACCTGGGACGTGCACCAGGAGGAGGGCGGCATCACCCGCCTGACCGTCGAGCACGACGTGACCGGCGCCCCGCTCATGGCCGACATGATCGAGGGCGGCGAGAAGCTGGGTGAGGGCGGCGGCGGTTGGGCCTGGATCCTCAGCGACCTCAAGTCGCTGCTGGAGACGGGCTCCATCCTGGCCGACTGACGCTGCGGCCTCCAGCCGGTGGGCGCGCCGGCTGGAGGCCGAGAGGGCGGAGCGCCTGTGGGCCCGACATCCGGGGTTCACCGGGCGGACATCCGTCGGGTGTCCGATGGTCACCTGTGGCTGGCATCCTGGACCGGTGACCATCGACCTCGACCGCCACGTCCCGTTCGACGCCCTGTTCAACGTGCGGGACCTCGGTGGGTACGCCACCCAGGACGAGCGTCACACCCGGTGGCGCATGCTGTTTCGGGCCGACGGCCTGAACCGGGTCCAGGGCGACGACCTGGAACGGCTGGCCGGCCTGGGGCTGCGCACGGTGGTGGACCTGCGCACCCCCAACGAGCGCATCGAGCGGGGGAGCTTCCCGGTCGAGTCGATGCCGGTCGACGTACCACCACTTCCCGGTGCTCCAGCAGACCTGGGAGGGCCAGACCCTCGATGCCACCATCGACGGGGCCGAGTTCCTGACCGCTCGCTACCACGAGATGCTGGTGGTGGGGGCTGAGGCCATCGCCGGTGCGCTGACGGTGCTGGCCGACGAGCGGGTCTACCCGGCCGTGTTCCACTGCGCCGCCGGCAAGGACCGCACCGGCGTGCTGGCCGCGCTGGTGCTCGGCCTGCTGGGCGTGCCCGACGAGACCATCGCCGCCGACTACGGGCTCAGCCGGGTGGGCATGGCGGCCATGGTCGACTGGATCCGCATCAACCGCCCGGAGGTGGCCGACTCGATGACCGACCAGCCCGGCGTCCTGCTCGAGGCGCCACCTCGGGCCATGCGGGCGCTGCTCGACCAGCTCCGGGTCGAGCACGGCTCCATCGAGGGCTACGCCCGAAGCATCGGCCTGTCGGACGACACCATCGACGCCCTGCGCACCACCCTGCTCGACTGACCCGATCTGGTCGATTGTCTGTCGCACTCGGCACGTCTGACCACCGATTCGGTGGTCAGACGGGCCGAGTTGCGCAGTGGGGTCAGGGGCGGGCGGGCAGCGGGCGCGGCGGGCGGCCCTCGGCCACATCCGCGAACCGACCCAACAGCACCGTCCAGCCGCCCTCGCTGGAGATCCCCTGGGCCACCCCGGGCGCTCCGACCCCGTGTCGCTCCAGCCGACGATGCTCCATGTGCACGGTGGTGTGCGTGTCGTCGATGGCGGTGAAGGTCACCTCGGCCTCGCTTTGCCGGGAGGGGTCCAGGTCGACCGTCCAGTCGCCCTGGATGTGCCAGGCGAAGACCAGGCGCCGGGGCGGATCGATGGCCAGCACGGTGCCCCACTGACACTCGTCCCCGTCGGTGTCGACGTCGTACATGCGACCGCCCACGAACGGCTCGATGACGAACTCGGCGATGGTGCGGTTCTCGCCCAGATGGTGCTCCGGCGGCCACCAGGTGGCGAACTCGTGCACGAAGACGTGGAAGCACGTGTCCACGGGGGCGGCCACCGCTACCTGGCGCTCGACCGGCGCGACGGTGGTGACGGTGGGATCGGTCATGAGATGGGCTCCTCGGGGTCGGCGATGGCTCGCAGGTCGGCCGTGGCGCGGCGCGTGTCCGCCAGGGTGGTCGTCTCGGGCTCGTGACGGGCGGCGTGGGCGGCCTCGGCGGCGACGGCGAAGCGCTCGAGCGCGCCGGCCCACAGGTGATCCAGATACGTGTGCAGGAGATCGAGCCCCTCGGGATCCAGTCGATACACCCGGCGGGTGCCGACCGGGGTGGCTCGCACCAGGTGGGCGTCACGGAGCACCTTCAGGTGCAGCGAGACAGCCGGGCGGGTGACCGGGAGCACCGTTGCCAGCTCGCCCACCGAACGGGGTCGCTCGGCCAGCAGCTCGACGATGGCCTGGCGGTTTCCCTCACCCAGGGCTGCGGCGGCACGCTTCGGGATCAATAGGTCAGTAGCCACTAACCGTTAGTAGACACTGACATAGGAGCCCTGTCAACGCCCTGGGCCAACCCGACCCCGCTCGGCCCTCGGACAGCTCTTGCGGCTCCTAGTGTCGGGGACCGTGCCACGCCCCGCCCTCCCCCGTGTGGCGACGCTGGTGGCCACCGCCGCGCTGGCCCTGGCCGGGGCCGGATGCGCCGGTGGGTCAACTGGGGGCGGGGCGAATCCAACCACCGCCAACAGGCCGGCGACCGGGGTTGCCACCGTCGCCGCCCGACCCTCGCCGGGCTGTGGTGGCACCGGCGCGACCGAGACCGCCGGCGCCCACCAGCTGGTGGTCGGCGACCAGACCCGCACCTACCAGCTGGCCACGCCCGACTCCCGCGACGGCGACCGCAACGGCCGACCGGCGCCGCTGATCCTGCTGTTCCACGGGTTCAACGGATCGGGGGCCGAGATCGGCCAGTACACCGCCCTGCCGGCGCAAGCCGTGGCCGACGGCTACCTGGTGGCCAGCCCCGACGGCACGGCCAAGACCTGGCAGATCGACGCCCACGACACCGACGCTGCCTTCGTCACCGCCCTGATCGCGCATCTGGAGGCGACCGGCTGTGTGGACGAGCACCGGGTCTATCTGGCTGGGTTCTCGGCCGGCGCCGCCTTCACGCTCATCTACAGCTGCCAGCACGAGAGCCAGGTGGCGGCCATGGCCACGGTGGCGGTCGAGTTCCAGCTGGGCTGCACCCAGCCCATCCCGCTGATCGCCTTCCACGGCACGCTCGACCCCTCGGTCCCCTTCACCAACGGGGCCAAGGGAGCGTCACTGCCCGACGTGGCCGTGCGGGGCACCGAGCTGAACATGGGCGACTGGGCCCGCCTGGATCACTGCTCGCCCACCTCGACCGACACCGTGATCAGCTCGCAGGTGACCCGCCAGGTCTGGCCCGACTGCACCGGTGGGACGGCGGTGGTGCTCTATCGCGTCGAGGGCGGGGGCCACACCTGGCCGGGCGCGGCCGGCGATGACGGCGGGGGGCTGACCACTCGACAGATCCAGGCCGACTCGCTCATCCTGGCCTTCTTCGCCCGGCATCCCGCCTGAGCGGCTCGGGTCGGCGCCGGGGGCGGATCCGCGACGCCGGCTGGTAGTTGGGCCCGGCGGTCACGTCGACCCGGGCCAACAGCTGCTCGCACGGCGGCTCGAAGCGCTCGGCGAACTCGATCGAGCGGGCCAGGCCCAGCAGCTCCCACGGTCGGGTGGTGCGCCGATCGGTCTCGTCCTCGATCCACTGGCGCAGGGCCAGGCCGTCGGGGTTCACGGCGCGGTTGGCAGCCAGCGCCTTGTCCTCCAGGCCCACCCATGCGGCCTCGATCGACTCGGGGGTGTTGCCCCGCGACCGGGACAGCCAGTCCCCCTCGTAGCCCAGCCAGGCGTTGTGGAGGATCGAGGCCTCGTCGCCGCTCAGACCGTGGGTGGCCACCAGGGCCCAGTGGGTGTCCCCCCGCCACTCCCGCAGGTAGTTCACGGCCTGCCAACCCGACAGCACCGGATCGGTCGGTCGCTCGACCCCCAGGTGGCTGGCCGCGAACGGTCGACCCACCACCGGGAGCTGCTCGGCCACCCGCCACAGATCCGGACCGAAATCGGCCAGGGGTTCGAGGATGGCCGGGGCGTGGGTGGCCAGGCCTTCGAGCACGGCCTGGTTTCGCGCCTCCCAGAACGGTCGGAACTTCTCGGGCGAGTCCAGTTGGGTGAACACGATGACGATGCCCAGCGGGCTGATGGAGCCGAACGAGGCGGCCATGGCCTCCGGTCCGGCTCCGGCAAAGGGCGCACCGCGCGACGCCAGGTAGCCCAGCGGACCGCTCAGGCCGAGGGCTTCGTAGTGAGCCACCGCGCCGGGATCCCAGAAGATCCAGCCGATGGTGGTCTGCACGCTGCGGGCGTTGCGGCGGGCAACAGCCACCCAGTCCGGCCGGTTGCCGCCTTGCGGGTCGTCCACCGCCCGACCCTACCGATCGGCGGCGAGCACGGCGACGGTGTGGCGGGCGATCATCCGCTCCTCGTCGGTGGCCACCACCCGCACCGTCACCCCACCCCGGCGCACGGAGCCCGCCCCGAGCCGGGAGATCACCGCCGCACCAGACCGGTTGGCCTCGGGATCGACCGTGACCCCCAGGAAGCCCAAGGGCTCGGCGATCTCCGCCCGCAGCGCAGGCGAGTGCTGGCCGATGCCGCCGGTGAAGACCAGGGTGTCGAGGCCGCCCAGCGCCGCGGCCATGGCGGACACCTGCTTGGCCGCGGTGCGGGTGAACACGGCCAGGGCCAGGGCCGCGTCGGGATCCCCGGCGGCGCGGGCATCGATCAGGCTCCGGGCGTCGCCGGTGGTGCCCGACAGCCCAACCAGCCCGCTGTGGTGGTCGAGCAGGTCCTCCAAGGCGTCGGCGGCCGCGCCCACCGCATCGTCGCCGCCGCCGGCCCGGGTCGCGGCTCCCGGCCTATGGCGCAACAGGTGGATCAGCACCCCTGGGTCGAGGTCGCCCGGTCGGGTGGCCATGACCAGCCCACCCGCAGGGGTGAAGCCCATCGTGGTGTCCACCGACCGACCGCCGGCCACCGCACACAGGCTGGCTCCCGACCCCAGGTGGGCGATGACCGTGCGGCCCGGGTCCTGGTCGGCCAGGTGACCGACCACGTACTCGCAGCTCAGGCCGTGGAAGCCGTAGCGACGGAGCCCGGCCCGGCGCGCCGCCGCGGGCAGGGCCAGGGTGAAGGCCTCGGGCGCCAGGGTGTGGTGGAAGGCGGTGTCGAAGCAGGCCACCTGAGGCCGCCCGGGCCAGATGTGGTCGGCCGCCGCCAGCCCGGCCAGGGCCGCGGGCTGGTGCAGCGGGGCCAACGGCACCAGCTCGACCAGGTCGGCGCGCAGGCTGGCGTCGACCAGGGCCGGGGCCACGTGGTCGGGACCGCCGTGGACCACCCGGTGACCGACGGCGTCAGGTTGGGGCAGGTGGCGCGCCTCGATCTGAGCCATGGCCCGACCCAGATCGGCGTCAGCGTCGGCCCTGACGTCGATCTGGGATCGCCACCGCTCGACGAGCCTGTCCTCACCCGACCGGTTCTGGCCCGGCCCAGCATCGCCGCCGACAGCCGACCCCTGCTCGGCCAGGTCGAGGGTGACCTCGAACAGCGCCAGCTTGACCGACGACGAGCCGGCGTTCACCGCCAGCACGTGGCGATGGGCCAGGCCCGACGGCCCGGTCACGCCGGCCAGGTCCAGTCACGGATCTCGGGCAGGTCCTCCAGGTGCTCGCGCACGTAGGCGTGGTGCCGCTCGAGTTGGTCATGGCAGAGCTCGGCCAGATCGGTCGCCCCCGCGGGCGAGCGCCGGGCCCGACGCAGCACCTCGGTGGCCAGGTGGAACCGACTCATCTGGTTGAGCACCACCATGTCGAAGGGCGTGGTGGTGGTGCCCTGCTCGCGGTAGCCCCGCACGTGGAACCGGTCGGCATGGGACTGGCCGTGAACCAGTCCGTGGATGGCGGTGGGGTAGCCGTGGAAGGCGAAGACCACGTCGGTGTCGCGGGTGAACAGCTCGTCGAACTCGCCAGGGGTGAGGCCGTGGGGATGGTTCGACGCCGGGTTCAGCCGCATCAGGTCGACCACGTTCACGAACCGGAACACCAGGTCGGGCACGTGGGTCGCCAGCAGATCGGCCGCGGCCAGCAGCTCCATGGTGGGGATGTCGCCGGCGCAGGCCAGGACCACGTCCAGCGGCCGGCCGTGCTGGCGGTCCTCGGTCGTCTCGGTCCCGGCCCAGTCCCAGATGCCGGCCCCGTCGGCGCAGTGCACCGCCGCCTCCTCGGCCGTGAGGTACTGCAGCTGCGGTTGCTTGTCGATCACGATCAGGTTCACGTAGTCGCGACTGCGCAGGCAGTGGTCGGCCACCGACAGCAGGCAGTTGGCATCCGGCGGCAGGTAGATGCGGCTGACCGTGCCCCGCTTGGTCACCACCGTGTCGATCAGGCCGGGACCCTGGTGGCTGAACCCGTTGTGGTCGTTGCGCCAGCACGTCGAGGTCAACAACACGTTCAGCGACGGGACCGGGCGGCGCCAAGCGAGCTCGCGCGATCCCTCCAGCCACTTGGTGTGCTGCACGGTCATCGAGGCCGACACCATGGCGAAGGCCTCGTAGGAGGCGAACAGGCCGTGGCGACCGGTCAGGGTGTAGCCCTCCAGCCAGCCGTGGCACAGGTGCTCGCTGAGCACCTCCATGACCCGACCGCCGGGCGACACGTGGTCGTCGGCCTCGGTCGTGGGCTCGACCAGGCAACGATCGGTGACCTCGAACACCGCCCCCAGCCGATTCGAATTGGTCTCGTCCGGGCAGAACAGGCGGAACGAGCCGGGCGTGTCGTCGTGGCGATAGATGTCGCGCAGCAACGGCCCCAGCCGTCCGGTCGACTCGACGTGCTGGGTACCGGGCGCGGTCACGTCCACCGCGTAGTCGCGCCAGTCGGGCAGGGTCAGGGGCCGGCGGTGCAGCCCGCCGTTGGCCTGGGGATTGGCCCCCATGCGCCGGTCGCCGGGTGGGACCAGCTCGGCCAGCCGGGCCGCCGGTCGGCCGTTGGCGTCGAACAGCTCCTCGGGTCGGTAGCTGCGCATCCAGGTCTCGAGCATGCGCAGGTGCTCGGGATTGTCACGCACGTTGGCCAGGGGCACCTGGTGGGCCCGGAACGTGCCTTCCACCGGCACTCCGTCCACCTCCGCGGGGCCGGTCCAGCCCTTCGGGGTGGCGAGCACGATGGCGGGCCAGGGCTCAGCCAGCACCGACCCTCCGGCGCGGGCTTCGGCCTGGATGGTGGCGATCGACGCCAGGCACGTCTCCAGGGTGGCGGCCAGCTGCTGGTGAACCTCGGCCGGCTCGCGACCAGCCACCACGTGGACCCGGTACCCGTGGGCATCGAGCAGCTCGGCCACGGCCGCGTGTCCGGCCCGACCCAGCACAGTGGGACCGCTGATCTTGTAACCGTTGAGGTGCAGGATGGGCAGCACCGCGCCGTCGCGGGCCGGGTTGAGGAACCTGATGCTCTTCCACGAACCCTCCAGCGGCCCGGTCTCGGCCTCACCGTCACCCACCACGCAGGCCACGATCAGGTCGGGGTTGTCGAAGACCGCTCCGAAGGCGTGGACCAGGGCGTAGCCGAGCTCGCCTCCCTCGTGGATGGAGCCGGGCGTGGGGACGCTCACGTGGCTGGGAATGCCGCCCGGCGTCGAGAACTGGCGGAACAGCGCCTGGAGTCCGACCAGGTCGCGACTGATCTCGGGGTAGACGTCGGTGTAGCTGCCCTCCAGGTAGGTGTTGGCCACCAGGGCGGGGCCGCCGTGGCCAGGACCGGTCACGAAGATCATGTCGAGCTCGTCCCGGCGGATGAACCGGTTGAGGTGGGCGTAGAGGAGGCTCAACCCGGGTGAGGTACCCCAGTGCCCGAGCAGGCGGGGCTTGATGTGGGCCGGCTCGAGGGGCTGGTGGAGGAGGGGGTTGGCCTGGAGATAGATCTGGCCGACCGTCAGGTAGTTGGCGGCCCGCCACCAGGCGTCGATCAGGTCCAGCTCGTCGTCGTCGAGCGCGCCCGGCGAGGTGGGTTCAGCCATGCACCTCACTCTTCCCCAAATGGCCCGCCGTGTCCCCCGTCGGGCGTTGAGTTCACCCAGGTGTCACCCGGGCGACCCCTCCTGGGCCGACAGGGGCCCGGTGATCGACTCGTGCAGCCGGTCGATGAACGGGCGAAGGATCAAGGTGTAGGTGTCGGCGATGGCCACCTCGCGATGGCCTTCCTGGGCGGCCAGCCGATCGGGGTCGAACACCACCGCGTCGAAGGCCGCCCGACTGGGGAAGGCGTTGAAGCGGGCCTGATCCCAGGACCGGCCATCGCCCAGAATCGTGCCTTCCACCTGGAACCAGCCGGCCAGGCGCACGCCGTGGGGCACCGCGATGCGCCCCGCCGCGTCCTGGTAGGCAGCCATGTCCTGGCCCCCGCCCGCGTCGGTGGCGTAGCGGAGGACGTGCAGGACCACGACCGGCCCGTCGTCGGGCGTGGACGGATGGGGCACGGCGTCCCAGCCCGGGGCATCGTCGGGGAGAACGGGCACCGCCAGCGGCAGGCCGACCATCACGATGGTCTCGCGCATGCCTGCTTCCTTGTGCACGTGCTTGGCCTGGAAGTCCTGGCGCGCCTGCATCTCCATGAACGAGCGCCGCGTCGGGTAGCGGACCACCGCCACTCGGTCCCAGGCCGGCGTCGCCCCCAGCAGCTGGGCCTCCACGGTGGCCACGAACACGAGCTCCGCTCCGATGGCGGCGAACGACTCGAAGGGGGCGTAGCGGTCGTCGGCCTCCATCCCGGTCAGCTCGCTGGCGCGCCCGTCGGCGTAGGCGGCCCGCTCCTTGTAAGCCATGAGGTTGATCATCCACACCGGTCCGTCGTCCTCAGGAACGACGTCGGCCAGGCGCGCCGCGTACCCGTAGTCGATCGAGGCATACGGCACCGAGGGGATGGGGAGCTCGGGGTGATCGTTCATGGAGCCTCCTGGCTCGGGCTGACCCGCCGGAGCACGCGTCAGGATCATCTATTGACAGACAAACTGTCAATAGATGATCCTGGTCGCATGGAGGGCTACGAGGAGTTCGGGGGCACGATCGGCCGGATCCAGGCGGAGTCCGAGCCCTGGTGGCCGCCGCCGCCCGACCCGGGCCCCGGCGCGCCCAACGTCGTGGTCATCCTGCTCGACGACATGGGCTTCTCCCATTTCGGCTGCTTCGGCTCCGACATCGATACGCCCCACATCGACCGCTTGGCGGCCGGCGGGCTGCGCTTCTCGAACTTCCACGTCACGCCCTTGTGCTCACCCACCCGGGCGGCCCTGCTGACCGGACGCAACCACCACTCGGTGGGTATGCGAGCGGTGGCCAACTTCGACACCGGCTACCCCCACATGCGCGGCCACATCTCCGACCATGCCGCCACCGCGGCCGAGGTGCTGCGCGACGAGGGCTACACCACCTTCGCCCTGGGCAAGTGGCACCTGTGCCCGATGGAGCACGCCTCGGCGGCGGGGCCATACGACCAGTGGCCGTGCCAACGTGGCTTCGACCGCTTCTACGGCTTCCTCGACGGCGAGACCGACCAGTTCCATCCCGAGCTGGTCTACGACAACCACGCCGTGCGCCCCCCGGCCGACCCGGCGTCGGGCTACCACCTGAGCGAGGACCTGGTCGATCACGCCATCGGGTTCGTGCACGACACCACCTCCATCCGGCCCGATCGCCCCTTCTTCATGTACCTGGCCTTCGGGGCCACCCATGCCCCCCACCAGGCCCCGGCCGCCTATCTGGACAAGTACCGCGGTCGCTATGACGAGGGGTGGGACGTCACCCGCCAACGCTGGTACGACCGCCAGCTCGAGCTGGGCCTCATCCCGCCCGGAACCGAGTTGGCGCCGCGCAACGAAGGCGTCGAGCCCTGGGACGACCTCCCCGACAACCACCAGCGCCTGGCCGCCCGCCTGCAGGAGGCCTTCGCCGCCTTCCTCGACCACACCGACGATCAGATCGGCCGGCTGACCGACGAGCTCGAGGCCCTCGGCCAGCTCGACAACACCCTGATCTTCGTGCTGTCCGACAACGGTGCCAGCCAGGAGGGCGGCCCCTTCGGCGTGCTGCACGAGATGAAGTTCTTCAACTTCCTGCTCGAGACTCCCGACGAGGCCGTGCACCGCCTCGACGACATCGGCGGTCCCAACAGCCACGCCAACTACCCGTGGGGCTGGGCCCAGGCCGGCAACACGCCGTTCAAGTGGTACAAGCAGAACACCCACGAGGGCGGTGTGCACGTTCCGCTCATCGTGCACTGGCCGTCGGGGGTCGCCGACCCGGGAGGTCTGCGCGACGAGTTCCACTACGTCAGCGACATCGTTCCCACCATCTACGACGTGGTCGGGGTCGAGGCGCCCGAGGTCTATCGGGGTCTCGACCAGATGCCGATCACCGGGCGCTCGATGAAGGCGGAGCTGACCGATCAGCCCGGCCCGCCCGATCCCGACGTCGCCGACGCCCCCGCCGAGCCACGGGTGCAGTACTTCGAGATGATGGGCCATCGGGCGCTCTACGCCGACGGCTGGAAGGCGGTGACCCGCCATCAGTTCGGCACCAGCTTCGACGACGACCGATGGGAGCTGTACCACGTGGCCGAGGACCGATCCGAATGCCACGACCTGGCCAGCGAGGATCCCGACCGGCTGGCCGCGTTGGTCGATCGGTGGTGGCACGAGGCCGAGGTGCACGGCGTGTTGCCCCTCGACGACCGCACCGTCGAGCTGTTCGGCGCCCGCTTCCGCGACCACTCGGCCCATCCGGTCAGCCGCCACTACACCTACCGACCCCCCCTGACCCCGTTGCCGGCACAGGTGGGCGCCTCCATCGGGGGTCGCAGTTGGGATCTCGAGGCCACCATCACCGAGCGAGCGCCTGGCGCGGGCGGCGTGCTCTACGCCACGGGCACCCAGAACTCGGGCCTGAGCCTGTTCATCGCCGACGATCGGCTGGTGTTCGACTACAACTGCTTCGGCGACCACCACGTGGTGCGCTCGTCGGTCGAGCTGGCCCCGGGGCCGGGGGTGGTGGGCGTACGATTCCGCCGGGCCGGCCGCGCCGGCACGGCCACCCTGGTGGTGGCCGGCGCCGAAGCCGGTTCGCTCGAGGTGCCCTTCGCCATGCGCATGATCTCGAGCGTGGGTGCCAGCGTGGGCTACGACCACGGGTCACCGGTGAGCACCGCCTACGACGGGGAGTTCCCCTTCGAGGGTGGCCTGGAGCGGGTGGACATCCAGCTCATCTCGCCGGGCGGTGCCGACGACGACGCCGTGGCCGAGCGCGCCACCATGTCGCGCCAGTAGGCGGGTCTAGCCGTCGTCGTCGGGTGAGGCGTCGAGCGAGCTGAGGTCGGGGGGCACGTCGACCGCGTAGCGCTCGAGCACGTCGAGGGACACCAGAGCCAGCACGGCCTCGTTGGTGGCGGCCAGCACCACCGACGCCGCGGCCCCATCGTGGTGGGCGCGCAGCCAGTTCATGGCCGTGACGCACCACCGGTCGCCGGGCACCAGGCCTGGGAAGCCGTAGTCGGGATGGGGCGTGCTCAGGTCGTTGCCGATGCCGCGCTGGTGGGCCAGGAACTCGGCCGACACCACCGCGCAGATGGTGTGGCTGCCCAGGTCCTCGGGCCCGGTGTGGCAACAGCCGTCTCGATAGAAGCCGGTCAACGGGTCGGTCCCACAGGGCTCGAGATCGCCACCCCGCACGTTGCGCTCGGTCATGGCCCCAGTATCCCGCGACTGGGGGACGAGCACCGCCCAGGTGATGTGTGACACCGCGGTGGGAAGTTGCCCGCCGGGCGCGTCCTCCCCCCCCACTCACCAACGTGGTCAGGCCGTCAGGTGGTCAGGCCTCAGGCCCAGCCACCGGCGTAGGCCACGAACTGGCCGGTGGTGAATCCGCTGGTGCCATCGACGAAGGGCATGCAGAACGAGGCGAACTCGGTCATGGTTCCCAGCCGCCGCAGCGGCACCTGGGCCTCGATCCTGGCCCGGACCTCGGGGTCGTCGGCGCCCGTGGCCCGCAGGAACTCGGGGAAGTCCATGAAGTTGGTGCCCACCGCGTTGACCTGGACGCCGTGGCGGGCCACCTCGCCGGCCACGTTGCGGGCCAGCATGGTGGCCGCGGCCCGGGCCGCCGAGTACAGGGGTGCGCCCGGGGTGGGACGGGCCCCGGCGGCCGAGGTGATGAGCAGGACCTGCCCCGCCCCGGTGGCCACCATCGGATCGACCACCGCCTTGAGGAAGTGGTACGGCCCTTCCAGACAGCTGGCCAGCACCGACTGGAGGTCCTCCAGCGTGGAGTCCACGAAGCGCCCGGTCACGATCTGGCCGCTGAAGGCCACGGCCGCGTCGAGGCGGCCGAAGCGGTCCAGCGCGGCGGCTACCAAGTGGGCAGCCGAGTCGGGGCGGGCCAGGTTGCGCGCCCGCGCCACCACCTCGACCGCGGCCCCCGCGGCGGTCAGCTCGTCCACCAGGCCGGGGGCGGGGTCGCCAAGGACCAGGTCGTGGCCCCGGGCCGCCAGGTGGCGAGCCAGCTCGGGCCCGACATAGAAGCCGGCGTCGCCCACCAGGGCCACCCGCCGTTGCTCTTCGCTCATGCCTCGAGGGTAAGGTTGTGTCAGTCAGATTGTCAATTGTTTGCTGCGCCTCTCGGCGCACGATGTTCACTGCGCCTCACGGCGCACGATGTTCACTGCGCCTCACGGCGCACGATGTTCACTGCGCCACACGGCGCACGAGAGGTGAGGATCTCGCATGACATCACCACGGTCGGGCTACTGGCCCAGCCCCTGGCCGGCCGAGGATGGCGGGCCCCGGCGCGGCCAGTCACCCCGCCCCGACGGCGGGCGTGGCATCGACGGCTTCGACCTCGAGCGGCCGTTGACCGCCACCTGCCGCGACCTGTTCGCCAGCACCATGACCGTGCTGCGCCAGCCCGACGAGGTGTTCGTGCTGGCCCACTCCGTTGGCCCCGGCTGCGTGTCACGGGTGGAACGCATCCATCCCGAGTCCCTCGAGCCAGAGCAGTCGTCGCCGGAGCTCGAGGGCGGACCGTTCTGGCCCGGCGGACTGGCGGCCCACGCCGACGGATCCCTGTACGTCACCTTCGGTCGCTACTGCCATCGACTCGAAGCCGACACGTTGGCGGTGGCCGCGTCGTGCCGACTTCCCCGGGACCGGCCCTACAACTCATTGGTGGTGCTCGATTCCGGGTTTCTGGCCATGAAGGACATCGCCGGCGGCGCCGGCCTGCATCGGCTGGCCGAGGGCACCCGCGGCTCCGAGCTGGTGGTCCTGGCCCCGGGCTCGCTCGAGGTGGTGGCCCGGCTGGAGCTGCCGGAGGGCTCGGTGGCCCGGCTGTCGGCCATCGGTGACGACGTCTACGTGGTGGGCGAGTCCCGGTGCCACCGGGTTCGCTTCGACGCCGCCGCGGCCAGCCTCACCCTCGATCCGGACTGGTCACCCCGCTATCGCAACGTCGACGGCCAGACCTTCGGATGGGACATCGTGCTGGCGGGTGGTTCCGGCTGGTTCCTGGACAACGGTGAGGGCAGCGAGGAGTTCGGCGGATCCTTCCGGGGCAAGGGCCGCTCGGGCGCGCCCCTGCACCTGGTGCGCGTCGCGCTCCCCGCCGACGTCAACGACGACGACGATCTGGCGCCGACGACATCGGTGGAGCTCACCGAGGTGTGCGGCCAGGTGGGTGGCGTCATCGCCAACCCTCCCGCAGTCGATCCCCAACGGCAGATCGTGGTGGGCTACGACAGCGGCCACGGCCAGATGACGGCCTGGCGCTACCACCACGATCGGCCTGGCCTCGACGTGGTCTGGCGACGGGCTCAGGACCACGCCGGCCACATGTTGCGTCTGGGCGGCTCGGGACAGCTGCTCACCTACGACTACGACCACGAGCGCGGGCTGGACCAGGCCGTCGTGCTCGACGTGGAGACGGGTGACGAGCTGGCCCGGGTCGACACCACCAGTCCCGTCCAGTGCGTGCTGTTCCCGGCATCGGGCTGGCACGAGGACGTGTACCTGTCCACCTTCACCACCTTGACCCGCCTGCACATCGCGTGACCCATCGGACACGCGGCGCTCCTAGAGTCCCGTCGATGCCTCCTGCCTCGAAGCCCCGCCGCGTCGCCAAGACGACGCTGTCTGACTCGCACAAGGCCGCCCTGGCCCGCGGACGCCACCAGAGCCGAGTGGTTCGGGCGTACCTGACCGCGCTCGACACGACCAAGCCGCGCCGTGGTCGGCCCCGCAGCCCCGAGCGGATCACCGACCGCATCGGCGTCATCGACCTCGGACTGGCCACGGCCGACCCGGTGACCCGGGTTCGCCTGGTCCAGGAACGACTCGACCTGACCGCCGAGTTGTCGGCGCGATCAGCACCCGACGACCTGGCTCAGCTCGAGGCGGCGTTCGTCGGGGTGGCCAAGGACTTCGCCGAGGCCAAGGGGATCACGTATCCGGCGTGGCGTGAGGTGGGCGTGCCGGCGGCCGTCCTGGCCCGGGCCGGCATCACCCGCTCGACCTAGGCTGGCCCACCGGGAGAGGCCGAACGCGACCGGGGGACCGATGGAGCCTGTGGTGAGCATGGCCGAGGGCCGGGTGCGGGGCGTCGAGCATTCCCATGGGTTCGCCTTCCTGGGGATCCCGTTCGCCGAGCCGCCGTTCGGATCCCACCGGTTCGATGCCCCGGCGCGGCCGGGCCACTGGGACGGCGTGCGCGACGCCACCGCCTACGCCCCGACCGCGCCGCAGCCGGCCCAGGGCTTCACCCTCATCCCCGAGCCCATCATCGACGGCGGCGAGGCGCCGAGCTGTCTCAGCCTCAACGTGTTCACCCCGGCGTTGGGCGGCGCCCAACTCCCCGTGCTGGTGTGGATCCACGGCGGCGGCTACACCACCGGCACCCCCTCGAGCGTCTGGTATGACGGGCGCAGCTTCGCCCGTGACGGGGTGGTGGTGGTGTCGATGGGCTACCGCCTGGGCTTCGAGGGCTTCGGGCTGATCGACGGCGCCCCGGCCAATCGGGCGGTGCTCGACTGGCTGGCCGGGCTCGAGTGGGTACACGACCACATCGCCGAGTTCGGGGGCGACCCCAGCCGGGTGACCATCGGCGGACAGTCGGCCGGCGGTGGCGCCTGTTGCGTCCTGGCCACCATGCCGCGGGCACGCGGGCTGTTCCACCGGGTGCAGGCCATGAGCGGATCGGTGCAGGCCTGCGCCACTCGAGGCGAGGCGGCCCGGGTCGCGGCCGCGGTGGCCGCCGAGGCCGGCGTGGCCGCCCAGGCCGAGGCCCTGGCCACCCGGTCGCCCAGCCGACTGGTCGAGGCCCAGACCCGCGCCTCACTCCACGACCGCGACGGCGCCGGCGGCACGGGCAGCACCGGCACGTGGCCGCTCATGTTCCGCCCCGTGGTGGACGGCGACCTGATCACCACCTCACCGCTGGACGCCTTCGGGGCCGGGGCCACCGATGGGCTGGAACTGCTCGTCGGCTGCACCCGCGACGAGATGGTCGCCGCGCTGCGCGGCGCCGAAGTGGACGACGACCGCTTGACCCGTCGTCTGGGTCGCCTCGGACTCGACGACGAAGGCGCCGCGGCCTACCAGTCCATGGAGGCCAGCGACAACGGCGAGCGTTACGGCCGCGCCGCCACCGACGCCTGGTTCCGCATTCCGGCGCTGCGGTCGGCCGAAGCCCGCTTCGACGCCGCCGCCCCAACCTTCGTGTACGACTTCGCCTGGCCTTCCCCCGCGCTGGGTGCGATCGGGGCGGTGCACTGCATCGACCTGCCTTTCGCCTGGGACCTCCTCGATGCCGACGGGGTCGAGACGGTGGCCGGCAGCGATCCGCCTCCGGCGCTGGCCGAGTGCATGCACCGGGCGTGGGTCTCGTTCGTGGTCGACGGCGACCCGGGCTGGCCGGCCTTCCGCCTGTCCTCGACCGACGGCGACGGCGACGGCGAGATCGGGCCCCGCGCCACCATGCGCTTCGACCAGACCAGCGAGGTGGTGGCGGACCTGCTCGGCCCCGAGCGCGGGCGCTGGCCCTGACCGAGTGGTCGGTCGGGGCCTCAGGCGGTGGCAGCCAGGATCTCGTGCACGGACCGGACGGCGCTGGACCCCTCGCCCACGGCCGCGGCCACCCGCTTGAGCGAGCCCTGACGCACGTCACCCACCGCGAACACGCCGGGCACCGACGTCTCGAAGGGCAGGGGGGCGCGGCCGGCGAACACGGCCGCCTCGGCCAGCTCGGGATCGAGGGCGCGGTCGGTGAGGATGAACCCGGACCGGTCCAGCGCCACCGCGCCACCCAACCAGGCGGTCGAGGGCACCGCGCCGATGAAGCAGAACAAACCGGCGCAGTCCACCTCTCGGTGCTGGCCTGAAGGCGTGTGCTCCAGGGTGATGCGGGCCAGGTGGCCGTCGCCGGCCAGGGCCCGCACCTCGGTGGTGGTGGCCAGATCGATGCGGGGATCGGCCTCGATGCGGTCGATGAGGTAGCGGGACATGGTGGCGGCCAGGTCGGCCCGGCGGATGGCGATGGTGACCTGGCTGCCCTGCTGGGCCAGGTAGAGGGCGGCCTGGCCGGCCGAGTTGCCACCGCCCACCACCACGACCTGGGACTCGCGGCACTCGCGGGCCTCGAGATCGGTGGCCGCGTAGTAGACGCCGGCACCTTCGAACCGTTCGAGGTCGTCCACCTCCAGGCGCCGGTACCGGGCGCCCGACGCCACGATCACGGCCCGACACGCCACCTCGCTGCCGTCGGCCAGCACCACCACGTGGAAGCCATGCTCGAGCCGCAGCCCGGCCGCCTCGCAGGGGGCATTGAGCTTGGCCCCCAGGCGCATGGCCTGGATGGCGGCGCGGGCGGTGAGGTCTCCCCCGGAGACCCCGGTGGGGAAGCCCACGTAGTTCTCGATGCGGGAGCTCGCACCGGCCTGGCCACCGAAGGCCACCGCGTCGAGCGAGATGGTGTTGAGTCCCTCGGAGGCGCCGTAGACCGACGCGGCCAGGCCGGCAGGACCGGTTCCCACCACCACCAGGTCGAACAGGAACCCGGGCGTGGCGTGGTAAGTCAGGCCCAGGTGGTCGGCGAACTCGCCGGGCGTGGGCCGGCGCAGCACGGCGGTGGGCGTGACGACCACAGGGGTGTCGCGGGCCCGAAGGCCGAGGCCCGCCAGCAGCACGTCCACGTCGTCGGCGTCCTCCAGGTCGATCCAGGTGTGCACCAGTCGGTTGCGGGCCGCGAAGGCGCGCAGGGCCATGGCCTCGGCCGAGTAGCGCGAGCCGATGATGCGGATGGCCCGGGCCCCCTCGCCGGTGCGAAGGAACTCGCGCCGGGCCACGAAGGTGCGGAAGATGGCGTCGGCCAGTTCGGGCCGGGACGAACCCAGGCGGCGGAACTGATCGGGCGGGACGACCAGCACCCGCCCGGCTTGGCTGACCCGGCCCGTGAGGTAGGCGCGCTGGCCGGTGAGCATGCTGAGCTCGCCCAGGAAGCGGTGGGCGGTGTGGGTGACGAGCACCACCTCGCCGTCGAGATCGTCGCGAAGGATGTCGACCGCACCCTCGATCACCACGTAGAAGGGGACGTCGATGTCGCCGGCCCGGAAGAGGATGTCGCCCACCTCGACGGACCGTTCGGTGCCGAATGGGGCCAGGGCGGCCAGATCGGCGTCGGACAGCGTGGCCGAGGCCGTGAGCGCGTCGGGGCGGGCGTCGCCGTCATCGACGGCCGGCGGGGCTGAGTCGGGCTCGGGGGCAACGTCAGGCGCGGAACGCTCGGACATCCGCACCACCCTACGGCCGGCTCCGGCCACACCACCCGGCGTCGCCGCGTGGGTCTCAGACCCGTTCGATGCGCACGGCGGGTTGGCGATCCGGCTCGGCCATGGCCGCCGCCGCGGTGGCCTCGGCGGTCAGCGCGTGTCGGGCGGCGCGGGGCAGCAGCGTGAAAGCGGTGATGGTGACCACCGCGTCGCCGCGGCCGGCCCGATCCAGCCGCCAGGTGCCAGCCACGAAGCCATCCACCAGGACCACGGGACGGACCAGGCCGTTGTTGGTCATCACCCGGCGATGATCGAGATCGCCCAGGGTCCGGGCGCGGTCGGCGTGGGCAAGCAGGATGTTGTCGAACCCGCCCAACAGGCGGGCCGGCGCGGCGATGTCGGGGCCGGGCCGGGGACCGTCGGGGAGGTCGAAAAGCTCGACGCCCTGGTCGTCCCGAAACCGGGCCAGGGTGGGACGCAGGCGAGCCACCACCGCGCCCAGCCGGGTCAGCCCGGACCACGTCTGCACGTCAGCCACTGACGCCGGACCGAAGGCCGCCAGGTAGCGTCGCACCAACCCGTCGAGCCCTTCGGGCGTGGGCGCGGGACCGTCGCCCGAGTCACCGGCCGAGTGGGGCGGAGGGTTCACCCAGGCGTCCAGGCTGGTGTGACGAGCCGGACCGCCGGTCTGCCACAGGCCGCGCGGCGGCACCTGCACCAGCGGCACCACGGTGCGTGCCACCCGACCCAGGTCAGCGGCGTCGAAGGAGGGCCAGCGCTCGACCAGCAGGCGGCCCAGCTCATCGAGGGTCCGCGGACGATCGCTGACCAGATCTCGCACGACCGCGGCCACCCCGGCCTGATCGAGATCGGCCAGGGTGGGTCCGACGACGCCGCGCAGGGCACGATCCATCCCCGGTTGGAGCAGCGGACGCAGCGCCACCGCATCGGCGGTGGAGACCAGGAAGAGGGTGGAGCGCATCATGGCCAACCGCACCACCCGACGATCGACCAGCAGCCCGGACAGGGCGCCCGGATCGAACCGGGCCAGGCGCGCCCACAGCGCCCAGTACGGCGGATCGGGCGCCTGGGACTGCAGCCCGATCAGGTGGTCGAGCGCGGCCACCGGGTCGAGGTGACGACGTTGCAACAGGAGCTGGCGGGCCAGTAGCGCCCGGTTGAGGGCCCGGCGGCTGAGCACCTCGTCGGCCATCGCTCCAGCTTGCCCGACCGGCGGTGCCAGGGGATCAGGTGAGGTTCCGAGTCAGGCGACCTGGACCTGCTTCCAGGTGGCTGTGGAGCCGGTGGCGGTGCAGAACCAGAGGCGGGCGGCTTTGTCGACATAGAGGTCACCTGCCTTGCCCGAACTGGGGTGCGTCGTCCCGGTAGCGGGTGTGAGTTGGACCTGGGCGGCCATCCCGGTGAACACGCCCCCGCGGCTGCCAGTGCCCGTAGCGGTGCCTTGCACGGCGGACCCGGTCCCGGCGGTGGAGGCGGCCACCGCGGGCTGGGTGTTCGTCGGGATGACGATGCCGGCCACCAGCGCCGAGCCGGTGCCCCATACCTGACCGTTGATGGCCGGTCCGGCACCGACGGCCAGTCCACCGAAGGCGGCGCCGGTGCCGTTGGTGACCCCGCCCACCGCCACCGACGAGCTCGCCGCGTTGGTGATCTGGCCGACGACCGCCGAGCCGGTGCCGTTGGTCACTCCACGCACGGCGTAGGCGGCGCTTCCCGAATTGATGATCTGACCGAAGAGGGCTGGGCCGGTGCCGTTGGTCTCGCCGTAGACCGCGGCCTGAGTGTTGGCCGGGTTCGTGTTCTGCCCTTCGAGCGAGTAGCCGGTGCTGCTCTCGCCGAACACGCCAGTGGCAGATGTCGAGGTGCCGTGCACCCCCCGCTCGGTGGTGCTCTGGGCCTGCACCCCCGGCCCATCGCTGGAGAACCCGTACACCCCTGGTCCGGAGTTCGATTGGCCGTACACCCCTCGGTAGCTTCCCCCGGCGTATGCCACCAGACCGGGACCGCTGGCCGTGGACGCGTAGATCACTGGCGAGTGGTTGGACAGGTTGGTGATCTCCCCCGCCAGAGCTGTCCCGAGACCGTCGAACGACACGGTGCCGAGGACGGCCGTGCCCGGCCCGCTGATCACCGTCGAATCGAGTCCGTCGCCGATTCCCTCGCAGTAGATCTGGACGCCCGGGCTCTCGTTCTCGCTGTTGCCGATGCCGACCGCCAGCCCCGCTCCGAGACCTTGGCCGTTGTCGCCCACCTCCAATACCTGTCCGTTGCCGGTGTTGATGAGGGAGAGCGTGTAGTAGTCCGAGCTCGAATAGAGCGTCGTCGGATCGCTCAATGAGTTGTTGGTCGCCCCGTACTGGAGACCTCCGGTACTGGCTTCGGCGGGACTGGCTTGGGCCACGGCCAGGACCCCTCCGCCCGCTACGGCACCGGCAGCCAAGATCACGCCGTGCTTGAGCAGACCACGCCGGTCGGTTCGGCCAACATCGGTGGGCTTCAAGACCACGGCACCCCGGGCGCCATCGGCGCGACCCCCCACGGTCTGCTCCAGCACCGCCAACCGCTCTTTCAGCAACTCCCACTCGCGGCGCGGCACCCGCACCATCTCATCATCAAAGCCAGCGGACACGAGACCCACTCCAATCGCTGTGCACTCACCCGACAGCGATTGCCAGGGGTCGACCACCCAGGCAGCCGGATCCACCGACCCTAGCTGTCGACCCCAAACACCGGCCCACGATCGTCACCCATGCGCGAGCCCTAGAAGGGCAGTGAAACTCGATCCCCCACGCGAAGGCCGCCTACCTTGCTAGAGACAGAGCCGTCCAGGAGGTGCAGCCAGTGACTCCAGATGACCGCCGCCGATAGCGACATGGGAACGTACTCGGCATCGGTGGGTGCTTCCTACGACCTCGATGCGATGCTGCTCCAACTGCGGGCCAAGGGAGCGAACGCGATCCCCGAGACGCAGCACATGGACGGCGTCGGTCGATTCGGCTGGGTCATCGATCCCGAAGGCAACCGGGTCGAGCTCTGGCAGCCCGCCTGATCAAGCCGGGCGCGATCGGCGACGGCAACCCTGGCTGCCCGGCCAAGACCCCGGGAGTACCGTGGTGGCCATGTCCCGGCGGGCACTTCTGCTCACGTTGCTATTCGCCATCGCCCTGCTCGGGCTGTCGCTCATCGTGGGCTTCCGCGACTACGACCAGTCCGTCGTCGTCGCCCCCGACTCGATCGCCAGCCCTTCCGGCCCCCTCCCCGCCAGCCCCGGCGGCACCGAGACGGTCGTGCTGCACTGTCCGGGGCCGCTGGCGTCGATCGCCAGCATGGGTGCCTACTATCCGATCAGCGGCCACATCGTCTCGCCCCGCCTCGGCGTCCAACCGATGCCGTGTCTCATCAAGCGCGGTCGGCTCCAGCTCGAGGTCTGGATCGCCGTGGTCGTGAGCCTGATCATCGGCATGGGCGCGGCCCTCGCTCTGCGGCGACTCGCTCGCCACCCGAAGCCCGGTGCCGTCGGCCAGTCGCCGGTCGAGGCGGAAGCCACCACGAGCTGAGGCGGTTTCATCATCCCCGCTCCGCAGAGAGCGGGTCAACCGAGCCCTCGAACGCGGTCCGCGCCGCTCCGATAGCGTTCTGGTCCCAGCAGGGAGAGGGGGCCACCGGCATGCAGATGCTCGAGCGCCTGGGCCAGTGTGGCGGCCGCGTCCGCCCGGACCGGGGGGACCCAGAGCCGTGAGCGGGAAACGGGGGCCCGGGTCGGCGGTGGCGCTGATGGCGCATCCGGACGACGCCGAGATCTGCCTGGGTGGCACCCTGGCGCGGCTGGTCGACGCCGGATGGGAAGCCCACATCGTGATCGCCTCGATCCCGAACCTCGGCGCGCTGCGGCGACAGGAGTCGCTGGCCGGTGCGGCGCACCTGGGCGCGACGGTCCACTTCACCGACGACGCCCTCGAGTGGCGGGTCGAGGACCTCCCGGTCCACCGGCTCGTCGGGCGGTTCGATCGGGTGGTCGACGAGGTCGCCCCCCGCCTGGTGTTCACCCACTGGTCCGGGGACACCCACCGCGACCACGTCCTCGTGGCCCAGGCGGCATTGTCGGCCGCCCGTGACCACCATTGCGACGTGTTCATGTGTGACCAGGCGAACCACCACGCGCCGTTCGGCTCACCCTTCCCGGCCGACACCTTCGTCGACATGAGCGAGCAGTTCGGACGGAAGCTGGAGGCGGTCAAGCTCCACGCCTCGCAGGCCCACACCCGCGACCACCACCAACACCTGGAGGCACGGGCTCGCTACTACGGCGAGCGCTTCGGCGTCCGCTACGCCGAAGCCTTCCACTGCGTCCAGCAACGGCTGGAGTTCTGACCAGTTCGAGACGACTTCCGTGACCCTGGACCGGTGAGGTCGCCGGCTCGCGAGGTCAACCGGGTCGAGCTGTGGCCAGCCCGGCTGACGGCGTCGCCTTCGCTACGACCGGCGGGTCATTGCCTGCGGTCCGCCCGGCGTCTACCGTCGAGCGGATCGGGCGAGGGAAGGACTGATCGATGCATCCATCCAGGCGAGGTCGCGTCACGCGGCGCATCCCCATCGTGTTGGCGACCGTTTGCGTGGCGGTCGTGCCGTTCGTGGGCCTCAGTACAGCCAGCGCCCGCACCGTGTCTCATGCGGTCTGCGTCGTCGCCGTGGCCGACGATGCGTACAGCACCCCACAGAACACACCGCTGGACGTGGCGGATCCGGGCGTGGTGACCAACGACACCAAGTGCGGAACCGACGGGCTGGTGATCTCGACGTCCTCGCCCACCCACGGCACGCTCGACGGGTTCGACGACGGCGGCGGTGGGTTCACCTACACCCCGATCCGGGCTTCACCGGCACGGACTCGTTCACCTACGTGCTCGAGGACGTGGAGTCGTCTCCGACGGCCACGGTAACGATCACCGTGACCCCGTTGGCCACCACCACGACGACGACCGCGACCACGTCGACCACGGCCGCGCCCACGACCACCGCGGCCGTGGCGGCCAAGGCGGTGGCGGCCACGCCGGCCTTCACGGGCTAGGCCGCGTACGAGCGGTGACCGTCGGTGACAGGGACTCGGACATGAGCGAGGCCGCCCGCCTGACCAGCTTCAGCCCGATCTTCCCGGTCCGCGACCTCCAAGCCGCGCTCGCCCACTACGCATCGTTGGGGTTCGAGACCAGGGCCTACATCGGCGAGGCCGGGTACGGGTTCGCCGATCGCGATGGCGTCGGGCTGCACCTCGCGGCCGAGCCCGATCACGACCCGACCACCGGGGCGGCCGAGGCCTACCTCTACGTCACCGATGCCGATGCCCTGGCCGCTGAGTGGAGCCGCCCGGGCATGGCTGGCCGCACCGGCCCGGTGCACGACACCCCGTACCAGCTGCGCGAAGGCGTCCACGTCGACCCCGACAACAACGTGATCCGCTTCGGCTCGCCCATGTCGGGCGGCTAGCCCCGGTCGGCCCGGCTCACGTGGCGCCCACGATCGCGCCAATCGGGATCAGACGGGCGCTTCCAGGGCCAGGCGGGGCTGGCGGACCGGCGGTTGGTGATCCCACAGATCGGCCAGCAGGTCGTCACGCAACGCGGCCACGGCCGGATCGTCCCACCGATTCGTCCGTTGCAACGGGTCGTCCGACAGGTCGTAGAGCTCGCCCTCGGTGCCGTCGTGCACGGCGCCCGGCAGGTAGGCGGTGCACAGCCATCCGTCTCGGGTGATCGTCCGCAGGTGCACGGCCACGCCGAACAGCTCGCTGTCCCACTGGGTGAGCACGCGCTCGATGCCGCGAGCCTCGGCGTCGTCGTCGTCGATGGGAAGGCGTTGGCCCTGCATCCAGTCCGGGGCGTCCAGACCGGCAATGGCACAGAAGGTCGGGGCCAGGTCCACCAGCCCCACCGGCTTGGTCACCACCGAGGGGGCGAGGCCCGCCTCGGCCGCGGCCGCCGGCGCCGGGCGCCACACCAGGGGCAGGCGCATGAGCGCATCCACGTGGTAGGGCCCTTTGAACAGGAAGCCGAAATCGCCCTGCAGCTCGCCGTGGTCGGTGGTGAAGATGATGTCGGTGTCGTCGTCCCAGCCCCGGGCGGCTATGCCCGCCAGCACCCGACCCAACGCCTCGTCGATGAGCTCGCACTCCACCGCGTTGCGGGCGTTGACCTCGCGCACCTGGTCGTCGGTGAGTGTGGCCGGCACCCACTGGGCCGGGGCTTCGTAGTTGGACACCAGATCGCCGTCGTACCAGAGGCGCCAGTGCCGGGGCTTGTCGTCGATGATCCGCTCCCGCTCGGCGCGCGACTGCGGATAGCCGGCGGGCAGCTCCACGTCATGCCAGTCGATGCGTGCCATCTCGGACTGGGGCGGATCCCAGGGATGGTGTGGATCAGGGAAGCTCATCCAGCAGAACCAGTCATCGGCGGCGTCCAACGAGTCGAGCCAGGCCACCGTCCGATCGGCCACCCAGTCGGTGTGGTACCAACCTCGCTCGATCGGGTTGGCCTTCACCTGGGGCGCGTCGGTGTCCCCACCGCCGGCCGCGTTCACCTCGAACTCCTGGTCGAGCGGGTTGTAGAAGCCGCCGACGGCCTCGGGGTGGTGGTCGCGCAACCAGCGGGCGTAGTGCAACGGGCCGAGGGCACCGTGGGTGGCGAACTCGAGGTGGTCGAACCCACGGTGGGGGCCGCGGCGGCCGTTGGGCCACGGCGCCACCCGGGTCTCCTCGCCAGTCACCGACAGCACGTTCTCGGTGAACCGACCGAACGGGTCGATGAAGGGCTCGAAGTGGGCCTTGCCGATCAAGGCGGTGCGGTAGCCGGTGTCGTGCAGCAACGCGGCCACCGAAGGCGCGTCCACCGGGAGGGGCACGCCGTTCATCCACACGCCGTGGGTGGAGGGGTGCTGGCCAGTGATGATGGTGGAGCGCGACGGCATGCACACGACTGATTGCGGGTGGGCTCGCTGGTAGCGGATGCCGGCCCGGGCCAGGCCGTCCACCACCGGCGTGCGGGCCAACGTGCCCCCGTTGCAGCCGAGTGTGTCGAAGCGTTGCTGGTCGGTGGTGACCAGCAGGATCTTGCGCCCCATCAGGCGCCACCCCCTTCGAGTTGGCGTTTGAGTGCGCCCAGGGCGTTGCCGGTGGCTCCACCGAACACCAGCGAGAGGGTGGCCGGCTCGGTGTTGGTGGACGACACCACCAGGCTGGTGCCGTCCCCCAGGTCGATGACGTCGAGGGTGCCCAGGTGGAACCGAAGGATCGGGGCCAGCACCCGGTACTGCAGTCGGCGCTGGAGTGGGTCGATCAGGACGAGCTCCTCGGGAACGGGCAGGCCGGCGGTGGTGGTGAGCGTCCGTTGGTTGCCCTCGACCGTGCAGCTCTCCACTCCCGGAAACCAGTCGGCCATCGACGCCGGATCGCCCACCACGGCCCACACGTCGTCAGCCGAGCGTGCGATGCGGACCTCGCGGCGCACCGTGCCCATCATGGGCGGACCCCGGTCGTGGCGGGCGCGGTGGCGGACGAGGTTGGACGTGGCATGCAGATCCGGGCTCCCTGACCACGCGGGCCGAGCGAGAGAATTGACAGAGAGACTGACAGAAACCCGAGCCTATTGTCGAGCCTCGGCTCCGCGCCCGGTCCACCGATCCCGCAACGCCACCGCCACATATCCACCGGTGGTCACCGACAGGATGGCGAAGCTGGGCGGGATGTCCCCGGCCGCGTAGCTGATGGTGAGGCCGATCCAGATGGCCGCCACGGCGATCGCCACCGACAGGCCGATGGCCCGGTAGGGCCGAGCCGTGAGCCGCTGGGCGATGGCGGCGGGAGTGGCCAGCAGGCCGAGCAGCAGAAGGGCGCCGACCGCCTGGGTGGCCTCGGCCGCGGTGGCACCCACCAGGGCCAGGAAGCCGTAGCCCAGCAGGGTGACGGGCACGCCGCGAGCCGCCGCCGCGGTGGCGTCGATGGAAGCGAACAGCAGCGGCCGGGCGATGACCAGCACCGCCGCCATCACGGCCAGCCCGACCAGCACGGCCACCACGGTCTGGTTGGCGTCAAGGCCGAGGACCGACCCGAAGAGCACGGCGGTGCCGGCGGCGCTGTTCCCGGTGGCCCGTTCGGTGGTGAAGATGGACAGGAACAACACCCCCAGGCCGAGCACCCAGGCGAAGACGCTGCCGATGACCACATCGTCGGCTCGGGCCCGGGGGCCGAGCAGGCCCAGCAGCAGGGCGATGCCGATGGTGGCCACGAACAGCCCGAGACGCAGGTCGAACCCGAAGGCCAGCGCGGCCAGCGCCCCCGTGAAGGCCACGTGCGACAGGGCGTCTCCGGTGAAGACCTGCCCCCGCAGCACCACGAAGTACCCCACCAGCCCCGAACAGGCGGCGATGGCCGTCCCCGCGATGAACCCGAAGCGGATCGACGAGTGGGCCCACATGTGGCCGATGCCCACAATGGGATCGAGCCAGGCGATCACGACTCCACCCCTGCCACCAGGGGCGCGGGCGCATCCCATCCCAACGCCGACGGCCCCGACGTCGGGCGGAGACCACTCGGGCATGTGACCAGGCCTGGGCCACCAGGTAGCCGGCGAAGGCCACGCTGGTGATCCAGAAGCCGATCGGGTAGGTGGAGAAGTACGAGATGGCCAGGCCCAGCCAGGTGACGGCCAGGGCCAGCACCACGGCCAGGGCCAGGCTCCGAGCCGGGCGGGCGCTGAGCACCTGGGCGGTGGCGGCGGGCAGGACGAGCAGGGCGAACACCAGCAGCGAGCCGGTGATCTGGCTGGTCTCCGCCGCGGCCACCCCCAACAGCACCAGGAACACCACCGACAGGGCCCGCACCGGAACGCCCCGGCTCTGCGCCGTCTCGGGGTCGACGGTGGCGAACAGCAGCGGACGGCCGATGGTGGCGAGCACCACCAGGGCCACGGCGGCCACCCCGGCCAGCACCGCCACCTGGGTGACGGTGATGCCCAGGAAGTTGCCGAACAGCAGGCTGTCCACGCCGTTGACGTTGCCGGCGTAGAGGGTCACGAACAGGAAGCCACAGGCCAGGGCGAAGGCCTGGGTGGTGCCGATCACGGCAGACTCCTCGGTCGGGGCTCCCGGCCGGGACCGGGGCACGGTCGCGATGACCAGGGCGGCGGTGATGCAGGCGGCGAAGTAGCCGTAGGTGGCGCTCACCCCGATCAGGGCCGCGCCGGCGGCTCCGGGGAACCCGACCACGGCCAGCGTGTGCCCGGCGAAGGTCTGGCGCCGCAGCACCATGAACCAGCCGATGGGCCCGGCCACCAGCGCCACGATGGTGCCGGCAGCCAGGGCGTCGACCATGAAGCGGTACGTCAGCAACTGGTGCAGGTCCGCGCTCAGGTTCCAGCTCAGGGTGGGTTGGCCGAAGGCCAGGAGATCAACCATGGCGATCGTGGTGATGGCCGGGAGCCTCGGGTTGGCCCACCACCACCGGACGTCCGTCGCGGGTGTGGAGCACCTCGATGGGCGTGTCATAGAGGATCGACAGCGCCTCGCTGGTGATCACCTGGTCGGGGGGGCCCTCCATGGCCGCGCCGCGGGCCAGATAGATGACGCGGTCGAGGTAGCCGAGGATGGGGTTGACGTCGTGGGCCACCAGCATCACGGCCACGCCGTCCGCGCAGATCTGGCCGATGAGGGCGGCCACCGTGGCCTGGTTGGGCAGATCCAGGCTGTCGAGGGGTTCGTCCAGCAGCAACAGCTCGGGCGCGGTCACCAGCGCCTGCGCGATCAGCAGCCGTTGCTGCTCCCCGCCGGATACCTGACCGATGGGGCGCGTGGCGTAGGCCGTGGCCCCGACCCGCTCGATGACCTGGTCGACCCGCTCCCTCTCGGCCCGGGCCCGAGCCGAGTGCCGCCCGGGTCGCGGCCAGCCGAACCGGTGGCCGTCGAGGCCCATGCGCACGACGTCGACGCCGCGGATGCGCAGCCCGGCATCGAAGCTGCGGCGCTGAGGCAGGTACCCGATCTGCTGGTTGGCCTCGCCCGGAGCCTTCCCCAGCACGCGCAGCTCACCTCCGGCCAGGGGCATCAGCCCCAGCACCGCCTTGATGAGGGTGGACTTGCCTGCGCCGTTGGGGCCGAGGACGGCCACGAACTGGCCCGGGCCCACCGTCAGGTCGACGCCGCTCCAGATGGTGCGCCCGCCGGCCTGGGCCAGGCCGTCGACCAGGCTCACGACCGGCGACACCACGGGTGCGGGCGCCCTGGGATCGGCCGCCGGCGTGCTCATCGTCCGGTGCCTTGTCCCAGGGCGCGGACCAGGGACTGAAGCTGGTCGACCTGCCAATCCTGGAACGAACGATCGGCTGGCGACAAGGTCTCGGTGATGGTGGTCACCGGGATGTGGTGGGCGCGGGCCTGGCTGGTCAGCGTCTGGATGTCGGGGGTGGCGTTCTGGCTGTTCAGCACCCAGACCGCGATCCGACGCTGATCGATCTGGGACTCCACCGTGGCCCTGTCCCCAGCGGTGGGATCAGCGCCCTCGCTGACGGCCTGGAGGTAAGCGGGCGGCGTGGTCAACCGCAGCCCGGTGGCCTGGGCCAGGCCCTCGAAGACGCTCTCCGATGCGCCCACCGGAGTTCCTGCATAACGATCCTTCACCGCGGCCAAGAGCTCGTGGTACTGCGACAGACCGACGGTCAGGTATCGCTGGCGCAGCCCGGCGAAGTAGTTGGCGTCGGTCGGATCCAGGTGCTGGTAGTCGGCGGTGATGCGATCGACCACCCGCTCGACGTCGGCCGGGAAGTACCAACGGTGCGGGTTGGCGCCGTCAGCCAGGCCCAGCAGGTGACCGACGTCGAGGACGCGCTGGCCCTCCACCTGGTCGGCCGCCACCAACTTGGACGCCCAGGCGTCGTAGCCCAGTCCGTTCTCGATGACCTCCTGCGCCTCGGCCACCGTGCGGGCGTCGGCGGCACTGGGTTCGTAGTCGTGGGGGTCGGTGGCGGGCCGAGTGATGATGCTCACCACCTCGGCATGGACGCCACCGAGCTGGGCCGCGATCGAACCCCACATGTTCTCGGCTGCCACCACCTGCACCATCCGACCGGGACCCGCCTGGTTGGACCCGATGGACGAGCACCCGCCCAGCACCAGGACCGCGACCGCCAGCCCGGCCAGTAGGCCCAGGAGCGTTGTCGAGGGGTGGGGTCCGGACACGGGAGGAGCCTATTTCAAGAATGATTCCCAGAACAAGTCTTATTCCTGTTCTCAGCCATTCTCGCCCGGGCTAGGGTCTGGGGCATGGGTCTGGACGTCCACGCCATCGCCGCCAGTCGCCTGGGTGCGGTGGGTCAGCGCTACACCGCCAGCCGCCGCACGGTGGTCGACACCCTCCAGGCGTCCGGGCGCCCACTGACCATCCCCGAGATCCTGGCGGACAACCCGCAGCTCCCCCAGAGCTCGGCCTACCGCACCCTGGCCGTGCTCACCCAGGCCGGCGTGGTCCGCCGGATCGTGGCCGTCGACGAGTTCGCGCGCTTCGAACTGGCCGAGGACCTGTCCAGCCACCACCATCACCTGCTCTGCACCAGCTGCGGCCTGGTCGCCGACTTCGAGTTGCCGTCCCACCTCGAGGTCGAGCTCGAGACCGCCTTCGCCGCCGCGGCCAGCCGGCACGACTTCGACCGGGTGCAACATCGGGTGGACCTGGTCGGGCTCTGCACCTCCTGCAGCGACGCCACCGATCCCAACATCACCAGCTGAGGTCGCCGGCCTCGGACATCGACGCGATGCGCAGGGCATGATCAGGGGCCGCTGCCCGACTTCCTGACCTCGAGGGTCCACTCATGCGATTCACCGTTCCCCTGCCGATGCTGCCCGCGCACCACCTGGTGCCCATGGCCCGGGCCGCCGAGGCGGCCGGGTTCGCCTCGGTCGCCCTCCCCGACTCGGTCTTCTTCCCCGAGCAGGTCTCAGCCGACTACCCCTACAGCCCGGACGGCTCCCGCTGGTGGCCACCCGACACCCCGATGGTGGATCCGTTCGTGGGCATCCCGGCCATGGCCGCGGTGACCGAACGCATCACCTTCTTCACCAACGTGCTCAAGCTGCCACTACGCAACCCGCTGCTGGTGGCCAAGCAGGTGGCTTCGATCGCGGTGCTGTCCCAGGACCGCTTCCGCCTCGGCGTGGGCCTGTCGTGGATACCCGAAGAGTTCCGCTGGACCGACACCGACATGCGCAGCCGCGGGGCCCGCACCGATGAGGCGGTCAGCATCATCCGAGCGGTGTGCGCCGGCGACGGTCCCACCTGGGTCCAACACCACGGTCGCCACTACGACTTCGACCGCCTGATGATCAGCCCGGCCCCCACCACGGCCGTGCCCATCCTCATCGGCGGCCACTCCGAGCCCGCGCTGGCACGGGCCGCGCGCCTGGGCGACGGTTGGATCTCCGCCGGCCAATCCGTGGACGGGCTGGCCCAGACCATCACCACGTTGCGCCAGCGGCTCGACGACGAGGGTCGCGGTGACGTGCCCTTCGAGATCAACGCCCTGTGCCTGGACGTGGCCGACACCGACGGGTTCGCCCGCCTGGCCGACCTGGGCGTGACCGAGGCCCAGGCCGTTCCCTGGTACTTCTACGGCGGCGACCCGACCGACCTGTCCGTCCAGATCGACTCGCTGTCGCGCTTCGCCGAGACGGTCATGGCCGACCTCGACGCCTCCGCCAACTGATCCCACCCCGCCTCCTCCCGCTCCGGTCGCGTCAGCGACTCCGTAGGAGTCGCTGACGCGACCGGTTCGAGCAGGATCGACCGCCTTCCGTCAGGCCTTCTCGGCCGCTTTCGCGTCAGGCCTTCTCGGCCGCTTTCGCGTCAGGCCTTCTCGGCCGCTTTCGCGTCCTTCTCGATCTCGGCGTTGTCGGCCTTCATCTGCTTGGCCTCGACCTTCTGGGCCTTCTTCATGGCCTTCTCCACCTTGGCCCCCATGTCGGAGACGGCCACGACCACCAGGCCGGCCTGACCCTCGTCGAGGTGCTCGCCCAGGTCCTTGAGGTCCTTGCGGCTCATCCCGGCGGCGGCATGACCAGCGACCGCGCCCAGCAGGGCCCCACCGCCGGTGGTGGCGGCCAACAGGCCGCCGCCGATGGCCGCGAACGGGAACAGGACCACGACCAGGCCAGTGGCCAGACCCACGCCGCCGCCCATGACCCCGCCCACGCGGGTGGGCGTCTCGTGCTTCTTGGTGATCTTGACCTTGCCGCCCTCGCGACGCTCGAGCACCGCCGCGTCGTAGGCGTCGATGAGGCCGGCCTCCACGTGCAGGGCCTTGATCGCGTCGTAGTCAGCTTCTGCGTCGGCCACGTCGCCGTAGACCCCGACGTAGGCCATGAAGGTATCGATTGGCATCTCTGCTCCAAGTCTGGCGAGCCCCGGGTCGGGGCCACGATGGGACGAACGGTCGCGAAGGGGGCGGCCGGACGGGACTCCAACCTAGGCGCCCGATCGCTGGCGTGCTTCGGAGGCGGTCACCAGCCGGGGACGCAAGGCCGCCAGCAGGTGGAATGACCCAGCCACCACCGTTACCCCGCCGCCGGCCCTGGATCGCACCCACCCGGCGGCCTCATCCAGCGTGGCCACCGCCACGCGCTCGATCCCGGCGTCCCGGGCCAGGGCGGCCAGCTCCTCGGGCTCGGTCGACACGTCCGCGGCGACGTCGCCGGCGACGATGGGGAACTGCACCACCATCAAGCCGCGCTCCCGATCCACCACCTCACTCAGCATGGCCAGCATGGCCGGCGCCTTCTTGTCCCGGCGACAGCCGAACACCCATGGCCAGCCGGCCCCGTCGCGGTCACCCAGGTCCTGTCGCAGCCGGTCGATGAGCGCGGCCAGCTTCACCGGGTTGTGCGCACCGTCGAGCACCGCCTCGGCCCCCTCGGGCGTTCGCACCTGCTCGAAGCGCCCGGGCAGCGTCAGGGCGCGCATCACCCGGGCCACGGCCGCGGCATCGCCCGAGTGGCCCTGTCGGCCGTCGAGCACCCCCATCGCCGCTTCGACCAGTGCGGTGTCCTCCGCCAGGTGCGCCACCTCGCCTGGTTCGGGCGCCAACGGACCCACCAGGTGGGTGCGACAACCCACCTCGGCCGCGGCTGCGGCCAGCGTGTCGTCGATGACGGCCACGCCGTGGCGGAGCACCACCGCCTCGCCGCCTGGGGTCAGGATGCCGGCCTTCTGCTCGGCGATGGCCTCCAGGGAGGGGCCCAGCACCGCCTCGTGATCGAGGTCGATCCGCGTGATGACGGCCAGCTTGTCGGTTCGGGTGACGGTGTTGGTGCCGTCGTAGCGTCCACCGATGCCGGTCTCGAGCACGACCAGGTCGCAGCGTTGGCGCACGAAGTGGACCAGGGCCATGGCCAGGGTCACCTCGTAGTAGGTGGGCGGACCGTGCTCGGAATCGGCCAGACGGGCGGCGGCGGGGAGCACGACCGCCAGGAGGTCGGCCACCTCGTCGGGTGAGCACCACTGGCCGTCCACCGAGAAGCGCTCGCGCAGGTCATACACGTGGGGCGACAGGTGCAGCCCGACCCGCAGGGTGGGCCGGCTGGCCGCGGCGGCGATGCCGGCGGCCACCGTGCCCTTGCCCGCCGTCCCGGCTACGTGCACCACCGGCGCGGCGTCCTGAGGATCGCCCAGCTCGACCAGCAGGGCGGCTGATCGAGCCCAGCCGTCGCCGCCGCGGAACAGTTGGTCGGGTGCCTGGAACAGGTCGACCTGCAGGAACTCGAGGGCGTCGGCCATCGACCCGGGCCGCCAACCGCGGCGCAGCCGGTCGACCGGGCCCGATCCGCTCATCCCTCAACCTTCATCGGGTCGGGGCGGCACTCATCGGGTCTGGGTGGCCCGAGAGGGCGGCGGTGACGGCAGCGTCGTAGACCGCCACCGCGTCGGGGCGGCGCGACGGCTCGAGGCGCACCAGGTGCTCGAAGGAGAGCCCTGAGTTCACCTCCAGGACCTGGCACGAGCCGTCGACCCCGTGCACCAGATCCACCGCGGCCACCCGAAGGCCGAGCGAATGGGCCGCGGCCAGGGCCAGCTCCCGGGACTCCGGACGGGCACCGTCGAGCCCGAACTCGCCCACGGTGGCGCCCAGGGCCAGGTTGAACAACGGTGCCCGCCGGTCGGCGCGGTCGGCCGTTCCCGGCGCCTTCGTGTAACGCAGCTGCGGGGCGCCGTCGAGCACGATCCACCGCTCCTCGCAGACCAGGTCGAGGAAGGGCTGGACCACCACCGACGGCTCCCGCTCGAGCAGCTCGAGCACCCGGCGCCGGACCTGGTCCGGGTCGCGACACAGGAACACCCCGTCGCCCGACGAACCCTCGTTGGGCTTGACGATCAGCGGCGGCGCCCAGTCCGCCAACACCTGGTCGAGCACGTCGGTGGCCTTTCGGCCGTCCAGCCAGGCCTGGCGCACGTCGCCCAGCACCAGCCGGGTGGGCACCACGGTCACACCGTCGCGCTCGAGTCGCTCGACCGCCGCGGCCTTGTCCCGGGCCCCGGAGGCGGCCACTGCGCTGTTCAACGAGAGCTGGTAGCCGTAGGTGGACAGACTCTGATGCCCGTCGCCCACCCGCGCCAGCCATCCCTGGCCCCACTCCTCATAGGTGAGCCCGCGGGCGTGGGCGATCTCGACCAGCGCCTGGTTGAGGAACCGATGATGGATCTCGGTCAAGCGCCGACCGTCTCCAGCAGCTCGACCAGGTTGCCCTCGGGATCGTGCACGAACGCCTGGCGGGTGGGGCCGGCCGGGTTCGGATCGGTGATCTCCACCCCGCGACCTCGCAGCTCGACCACGGTTTCGTCCAGGTCGGCCACCCGCAGGGCGAAGTGCTGGCCCCGATCCTCGGGCGGGCGACCCTCCACCAGGTGCAGCTGCTGGCCCCCGGCATCGAGCCAGGCGCCGCCGAAGCCGAAGTCGGGCCGGTCGAGGCGGGGGACCAGACCCAGGACATCCGTGTAGAAGGCGAGAGCGGCGTCGACGTCGGTGACGGTGATCGACACGTGGTGCACGGCCAGCGGTTGCATGGCCCCAGTCTGGCCCTCCGCGTCCCCGACCGCATACCGAGGCTGCGACCCGAGGTGACATCGCCGACCACGGGACAGACTGGGCGCATGAGCCAACCGTCCCATCCCGCCCAGGTCGCGGTGCTGGCCCCCATGCGGCCCGAGCTGGGGCCACTGGTCAAGGCGATGGGGCTGCGCCGCTCGGGGGCGGAACCGCCGGTGTACCGGGGGATGGTCGGCGACGTAGGGGTGGCGGCCATGATGACCGGGATGGGGCTGGACAACGCAGCCCGGGTCACCCGCCAGCTGATCGAGCTGTCCGATTGCGATCACGTGCTGGTGGTGGGCATCGCCGGGGGGCTGGACCGGAACCGGCCCATCGGGTCGGTGGTCGTACCCGAGACGGTGCTCGATCTGGCCACCGGCCAGACGCTCACCGCCACCGCGCTGGGGGGACCGACCGAGGGACGGCTCGTCACCTCCGACGGCCTCATCGACGATCCCACCGAGTTGGGGCGCCTGCGCGATCAGGGATACGCGGCCATCGACATGGAGACCTCCGCCATCGCCGGGGTGTGCCACGAGCTGGGTCTCGGCTGGACCGCGTTCCGTGGCATCAGCGACCACACCACCGACGACGGGGTCGATCAGGCCGTGCTGGGGCTGAGCCGACCCGACGGCACCCCCGATCTGGCCGCGGTGGCCCGCCTGGTGGCCTCCCATCCCGCGCGCATCCCGAGCCTGATCCGGTTGGGCCGCTGGATGCAGGCCGCGGTCGGCGCCGCCGTGGCCCGCGCCGTCGCGGACCTGATTGCTTGAGACGCGCGCCGGCACCGAACGGCACAGCGGCGCTCGGCCCGATCGCCGGTTAGGTCCGCCCCGGCTCCAGCTCCGTCCGGGAGGAGGCCAGACGCGGCGGTGGGTGTGGCGGACCTAGCGTTGGACGTGTGACGCGCTTCATCACACGATCCACAGCAGCCACGCTGGCTGGCATCGCCGCGACACACCTTCTGTGGGCGAACGGTTCTTCGTTCCCGTTCGCGGACCAGAGCGGTCTCGCCGACGCTGTCGTTGGAGGAGCCGAGGTGCCCTCCGCTGGTGCATGTGTCTCGGTTGCCGTGGCGCTGCTCTGTGGGGCGTCGTTGGTGGTCAACATTCCCCGGTGGCCGTCGACGGCCCGCAAGCTTGGCCTCGTCGGCCTCACGGCAACGCTTGGCGGGCGGGCTTTACTCGGTTTTGTTGGCAGGACCGACCTCGTATCACCCGGCAGCGCTTCGAAACGGTTCCGGCAGCTCGACCGCCGACTCTTTTCGCCGGTCTGCCTGGCTCTGGCGGCGGGCTCGGCGACGGCGTTGGCTTCGCCTCGGGGCTCCTAGACAGCAACGGGTCTCGTCGATGAGCCACTGCTGAGCGCTCCACCCGGATGGCGCCCGGACGGGACGTAGGGCGCGACCGGCCTTTCGGTCGAAGGGCCGGGATGGGTGTCGCCGCGTTCGGACCGGCGCCGGCGTGACCGTTCGCCGACGCTGGATGGATCACTGACGGCGGGAGTCGACGCGGTCGTTCAGGTCAGCGCAGATGTCGGGCCACTCGCGGCGGGTGATGGAGTAGTAGGCACTGCCTCGGACGGTGCCGTCGCTTGCCGGAGCGTGCGCTCGACGAACCCCTTCGAGGTGGGCTCCGAGCCGCTCGATGGCTCGACGCGAGGCCGCGTTGCGGGCGTCAGTCTTGAGCGACACTCGAAGCACGCGCCAGGTATCGAAGGCATGTGTCAACAGGAGCAGCTTCACCTCGGTGTTGAGTCCCGTGCGTTGCGCCGAGGCCGAGTACCAAGTGCTGCCGATCTCGGCGACCGACGGCGGCTGGCCGAGCGTCGGCTCAGGACCGCATCCGATCCCCGGTGGCCAAGGAGGAGGCCAGATAAAGACCTCAAGGTCAAGGAATCGAGTACTCCCGACGATGGAGTCGTCGGCCAGCCGTCGCACCGCCCACACAAGGGCGCGCCCCGTCGCCTGGTGTTCCAGTGCGGCCTCTACGTAGCGCTGGGCGTCATCGGGGCTGTCCGGGACCCAGGTGTACGCGTAGGTGGAGCGGTCCTCGGCGGCGGAAGCCGCCAGCGCTGCCGCGTGCTCCTGGATGAGCGGCTCCAAGCGCACTCCCCGGCCCTGCAAGATGAACGGCTCGATCACGAGTCCCCTCGCCAGTGCCAGCCCGCTCCCAGTATGGACCAGGCGATCCAGCTCCCGGGGCAGGAGCGCCTAACAATCAGGCCCATCGGGTGCGGGCAGTTGCGGGTAGATAGAAGAAGCGGCAGCGAGCCGCTGGAGGTGCAAAGCCATGGACATCCAGTTCGTCACGAGCGTGGCGCCGATCGTCAGAGACGCGGATGCATCTCGATCGTTCTACGGCGACGCCCTGGGCCTGAACTTCGAGGGCGAGGAGGGCGACTACTCCTTCACGCACAAGCTC
This sequence comes from uncultured Microthrixaceae bacterium, assembly GCA_963740985.1. Classification (GTDB taxonomy): domain Bacteria; phylum Actinomycetota; class Acidimicrobiia; order Acidimicrobiales; family Acidimicrobilacustridaceae; genus UBA4742. The sequence goes on along the minus strand of CAVUGJ010000002.1, from coordinate 2,507,140 downwards.
GACGGCGTCAAGCACTTCGGCCTGTGGCCCCTGTCAGAAGCCGCACGTGCCTGTTTCGGTACCCCCGAGTGGCCCGCCAGCATCCCGGTCCCGCAGGCCAGCATCGAGTTCGAGGTCGCGGATGTCCCTGCGGCCGCCGCCGAACTCACGGCCAAGGGCTATCAGCTCCTCCACGATGCCCGCACGGAGCCGTGGGCCCAGATCACCGCCCGGCTGCTGAGCCCCGAGGGTCTTCTCGTTGCCGTCTGCTACACCCCGTCGTTCCACGACGGGACGGAAACGCGTACGTAACGGCACGTCGGCGCTCCTCCCCCGCACGATTCGGAGGGCCACTCCCGTCGGACAGATCACCCCGATGGTCGGCCCCGCGACAGGGCCCTATGGCGCCGCTCGCCGCAGCGAACGTTGACATGGTGCGACGCGGGCGGGTTAGAAGGTGGCTGATCCCGACGCTGATCGTGGCCGCGCTCGTGTGGGCCATCGTCATGCATGATTGGTATGCGGTCTCATTCGCCGCCGGACTCTCGATTTGGCACATCACGTTCCTCGCGCAAGAGCGATCTGCCCCCGTCGAGACATAGCCGCCGCGATTGGTTCCCCATGGACGCGATGGTCTCACGTGGTCTCCCGAGCGTGAGGCCGGTTGCTCAGATCGACGCGTGTCGCGCGAGTCATCAGCGTCTGCTCGAAGGATTGGCGCCGCTCACCGACGACGACGTTCGCGAGCCGAGCTTGCTACCCGGATATTCACGCGCCCACCTCGTCACCCACATCAGCAACAAGGCCAAGGCCCACCGAGTCCTCTTCGTGGCTGCTGCCGCGGGTGAGATTCGCCAGCTGCACCCCGACGGCTATGACCCTGACGCCGCGGCGGACCTGGGAGCGGACCGGTCAGCGGCCGAACAACTGGTGCTGGACGACTCGGGAGTGCCGCCGTCAGCCGGTGACATGGGGCATGGCTGCGCCGTCGGCGCCCGGCTACAACCTGCGCCAGTAGATGCACACGGCTTCGCCGTCGATGACATCGGGCACCTCACCCACCAGTTGGAAGCCCAGACGCTCGTACAGCCGGCGGGCGGGATTGGTGGCGAACACGAAGTTGAACTGCATGGCATCGAATCCGGCGGCCCGGGCCACCTCGAAGGACGCCTCCACCAGGGCCGTGCCGATACCCCGGTCGCGGTGATCGACCGCCACCAGGTAGCCGGCGTTGGCCACGTGGGCGGCCCGACCCACTCCGTTGGGTTTGATGGTGCAAGCCCCGACCAGACGGCCGTCGTCGCCCCGCCGCGCCACCAGCGTCTCCCGAGCGGGGATCAGCCAGTACTGCTCGAAATCGTGGAAGGACAACTCGACGCGAGGATCCTGGGGATAGCCCTCACCCGCGGCCACGGCGGCCACGAACAGCTCGTACACCTCGAGGTGATCGCCCGGGGCGGTGCGGGTGATGCCCACGCCCGCTCCGCTGCCCGGGTCGACCTGGCCCCCCTGGTTCATGACCCCAAGCCCTAGCATCCGACCGGTCGGGGCGCACGTGGCACCGACTGGTCAGGGCGCCGCACCCCGATTCGCCGGGGCACCCGGGCGCCGAACAGGGGGATGGAGATGCCGACATGCGATTGCTGATCCTGGGAGCCGGCGGGGTGGGCGGCTCGGCCTGCGCCATCCTGGCCCGACGGGACTTCACCGAGGCGGTGGTGGTGGCCGACTACTCGCAGGACCGGGCGCGTACCGTGGTCGATCGCTACGGCGACGCCCGCTTCGAGGCCGCCCAGGTGGACGCCGGCGACGAGGCCGCCCTGGCCGAGCTCATGGGCGCCCACCACATCGACACCGTGCTCAACGCCGTGGATCCCCGGTTCGTGATGCCCATCTACCGGGCCGCCCTGAGGGCCGGGGTCACCTACCTGGACATGGCCATGAGCCTCTCGCACCTCCACCCCGACGAGCCCCACGCCCAGACCGGGGTGAAGCTGGGCGACGACCAGTTCGCCCTGGCCGAGGAGTGGGAGGGTCGCGGCCAGCTGGCCCTGGTAGGGATGGGGGTCGAGCCTGGCCTGTCGGACGTGTTCGCCCGCCATGCCGCGGACGAGCTGTTCAGCCGCGTCGACGAGGTGGGCGTGCGCGACGGCGCCAACCTGGCCGTGGCCGGCTACGACTTCGCACCCACCTTCAGCATCTGGACGACCATCGAGGAATGCCTGAACCCGCCGGTCATCTACGAGCGGGACCGGGGCTGGTTCACCACGCCCCCGTTCAGCGAGCCCGAGACCTTCGTCTTCCCCGACGGCATCGGGGCGGTGGAGTGCGTCAACGTCGAGCACGAGGAGGTCCTGCTGATCCCGCGGTGGGTCGAGGCCGACCGCGTCACCTTCAAGTACGGCCTGGGCGACGAGTTCATCGAGGTCCTCCAGGTGCTGCACCGAATCGGCCTCGACGCCACCGCGCCGGTGCAGGTGGGCGGTGCCTCGGTGAGCCCACGTGACGTAGTGGCCGCCTGCCTGCCCGACCCGGTGAGCCTGGGCGACCGCATGACGGGCAAGACGTGTGCGGGCACGTGGGTCACCGGTCTGGGCCCCGAGGGCCAGCCGCGTGAGGTGTACCTCTACCACGTGGCCGACAACGAACAGACGATGCGCGAGTACGGGTGCCAGGCGGTGGTGTGGCAGACGGCGTTGGGTCCGGCGGTGGCCCTCGAGCTGCTGGCCACCGGCGCCTGGAGCGGGGTGGGCGTGCTCGGACCCGAGGCGTTCCCGGCCCAGCCCTTCCTGGACCTGCTGGCCGACCACGGGTCAGCACATGGGCTCGAGGATCGAACCCCTCATGGGCTCGAGGATCGAACCGCCCACGGGTTCGAGGATCGAACCCCCCGGCGGTAGCGTGGCCGGATGGCCGAGACCGAGAAGCCCCATGTTTTCGTCCCGCCCGGCGAGGCGCCGCCGACCGAGCTGGTGATCGAGGAGGTCGTCGTCGGCGACGGCGCCGAGGCCGCCGCGGGCCAGGACGTCGAGGTCCACTACGTCGGCGTGGCCTGGAGCACTCGCCAGCAGTTCGACGCCTCGTGGGACCGCGGAGACAGCTTCCGGTTCGGTCTGGGCGCCGGCCAGGTCATCAAGGGATGGGATCAGGGGGTGGCCGGCATGAAGGTCGGTGGGCGCCGACGCATCGTCATACCGCCGCACCTGGGCTACGGCAAAGCCGGCGCCGGGGGCGTGATCAAGGGCGGGGAGACGCTGGTGTTCGTGGTCGACCTGCTCGGTACCACCTGAGCGAATCGGTCGCCCGGGACAAATGGACCAGCCCCGAGCCGGCAGGTCCGGTAAAACGGTGGGATCCGAGATGGTCGGCCGGATCCCCCTCGACGGATTTGACCCCGACCTGGACTACCCACAGGCTCGCAGCCGTGGACGAGGCAGCGTCGTGGCAGAGGCAAGTGTGATGGCGTGAGCGCCCCCACCACCATCCGAGTAGCTCGCGGCCGCGGCCAGCGGGGGCTCCTGGCCCTGATCGGGGTGCTGGGGCTGGCCTTCCTCGTCCACTTCCCGATCTTCACGTCGAACCGGCTCGACGTGGACGAGGCCAGCGTGGGCTCGATCGCCCAGGGCCTGTTGCGGGGTGGCCACCTCTACGGCAACCTGGTCGATCGCAAGCCGCCCGCGCTGTTCTACCTCTACGCCGCCAGCTTCCGGATCACCCACTCCAACAGCCTGATCCCGGTCCGCGTCCTCATCGTGGCCCTCGAGGCCATCACCGGACTGGTCATCGGGGTGGCGCTGTGCCAGGCCTGGCGCCACCGCATGGCCGTCGCCGCCCTGTTCGTCATGGGCACGGCCACCTTCGCCTACAACGACGCCCACGCCGCCGGGTTCGAGGCGGCCATGCTGCTGCCCATCACGTTGGCCTGGTGGTTCAGCCGCAAGGGCATGGCCGTGGCCGCCGCCTTGGCGCTGGTGGTGGCGGTCCTGATCAAGCAACCGGCTGCATTCACCATCCTGCCGGTGGCGTACAACCTGTGGCGACGACCCGACGGTCGCCGCCAGGTCGCCATCTTCACCGCTACGGGGGCCCTGAGCTACCTGCTGGTGGCCTCGGTGTTCGGGCTGAGGCCCTTCCTGTTCTGGAACATCTCCAGCAACGGGGGCTACATCGGCGTCTACTCGCTGGTGGACACGATCGGCGTGGCCGTGCTCAGCACCGGCATGTACGCCATCAGCCACGTGGTCATGGTCTGGTTGGCGGCCAAGGCCTGGCCCGACCGCAAGCTCCAGGTTGACCTGTGGCTGTGGTTGGCGTCGGCACTGGTCGGTGTGGCCGTGGGCGGGCACTTCTTCGGCCACTACTTCTTCCAGGTCCTGCCACCGCTGGCCGCCATCGGCGCCACCCAGATCGCGACGGTGACGCTGCGCAAGACCATGATCGTGGCCGGCGCCACCACCGCGGTGTGGCTGGCCGTGACCACGGCCATGCCCCGACCCGACCTCCCGCCGTACAAGGCCGTGGTCAAACAGGTCGACCGCCTGACCACGCCGAGCCAGTCGGTGTTCGTGTGGGGGTCGTACTCGGAGGTCACCTGGGCGTCGGGTCGACCCATGGCCACACGGTTCCCCCACACCAACTTCGTGACGGGCGTGGATCAGGCCAAGCCCACCAAGGGCGCCCTGAGCGACGTGTGCCACGACCTCGACCACAGCAAACCCACGCTCATCATCGACACCAGCCCGGCCGGACTGCGCGACGCCGGCAAGGTGCCGCTGTTCAGCGTGCCGGCCATGGCCAACCTGATGACCGCCTACGAGCCGGTGTCCGACGTCAACGGCGTGATCATCTACCGCCTCGAGCACCAGTGGTCAGGCTGCTGAGATGCCGACAGCGGCCGAGGGCTCGAGCCCGCGGGCGCTGGTGCGGTGACCGGCTCGTAGGATCGAGTCGTGAACGTGCTCAGCGGCGTCGTGGGAATGGTGGCGGTGATGCTGGCCGCCGGCGGCGTGTCCAAGGCCCGCGCCCCCGATCCCACGGTGGCGTCGTTCCGGGCCGTCGGCCTCCCCGGCCGGCGCGGTCTGGTGCGGGGCCTGGCCGTGGTCGAGGTGGGGCTGGGGCTGGGGCTGATCGTGGTGGGCACGCCCTGGCTGGCCACCCTGGGCGCGGCGGTGTTCATGGTCTTCACCGGCATCAGCGCCCGTCTCCTGGCCCTGGGTGACCAGGCCGCCTCGTGCGGATGCTTCGGCGCCCAGTCGTCGCGGCCGTCGGTGCTCCACGTCGTCATCGACGCCCTGGCCGCCGCGGTGTTGGCCGCGGCCGCGGTGGTCGGCCTCCCCGGCCTGGTGACCCACGCCGGATCGGCGATCGACACGCTGGTCTACCTGGGTTTGGTCCTGGTGGGGGGCTACCTGCTGACGGCGTTGCTCACCGTGCTCCCCGACGCCCTCGACGCCGTGGCCGGACGCGATCCGAACCCTCCGGGCGCCACCGAGTTCACCTTGAACCGATGATCGTCCTGGTCGTCCTCGAGGGTGTGGTGGTGGCCCTGCTGGCCGTACTGGTGGTGGGTCTGCTGCGCACCCACGCCGAGATCCTGCGCCGACTCCACGACCTGGGCGCCGGCGTGTACGACGACCAGGCCCCGGCCCAGTCGTCGCGGCCGGCTCCGGTGGCCGGTCCGATCCGGACCCAACCGGGCGTGGCCGAGCCCCGCACCCGCGACACCCCCGCCTTCGACCTGTCTGGCACCACGCCCGACGGGGCGGCGGCGGTGGTCGGCGTCGTCGACCGGCCCCACACGACGCTGCTGGCCTTCCTGACCTCGGGCTGCACCACCTGCCGCGGGTTCTGGGACGCCTTCGCCGGGGGCGCGGCCGACGCCCTGCCGGGCGTGGACACCCACCTGGTGGTGGTGACCAAGGGTCCGCAGAACGAGAGCGTGTCCAAGGTGGCCGAGCTGGCCGGCGATCGGGTGCGCACCGTCATGTCCTCGGAGGCCTGGCAGGACTACGAGGTGCCGGTCAGTCCGTACTTCGTGCTGGTGGACGGCCCGCGGGGCGAGATCCTGGGCGAAGGATCGGGCACGACCTGGTCCCAGGTCGCAGGTCTGCTCGAGCAGGCCTGCGCCGATGCCGACCTCACCCCCACCGCCGCGGCGGAGCCGTCGAGCAGCCGGGGCCGGCCCCGCGGTCTGAACGGTCCTGGACGCGAGCAACGCGCCGACGAGGAGCTGGCGCGAGCCGGCATCGGCCCTGGCCATCCCAGCCTCTACGGCCTGGACCCGCCCGAAGCCGCGGCGGCGGAGGCGACGCCACAACCGGCGCCAGCGGCGGGCCCGGAGGACGAGACGTGACGCGCCGGCTGGCCGCCCATGGGTTGTCCGCTGACGTGGGCGGCGGCTGGGAGGGCGAGATCTACCTCCGGTCGCCCGAGGCCGCGGCCATCAGCCCGCCGACGCCGGGCTCGTTCGGCGGGGCGGCCGGGCCGAACCGCCCGGGCCGAACCGCCCCGGGCCGACCAACCTGCCCGTGGACACCGCCTACCCCGTGCTCCAGCTGGCCAACTTCTCCCTGCCCAGCCACCGGGGCGACTTCGGCGGTGGCGCGGTCGAGCTCATGGGTGCGCACAACATCTTCGTGTCGCTGTTCGAGTACGGCCGCGAGTCGGTGGGCACGGCCCTGTTCGCCACCCCGCGCGTGCCCTGGCCGGTCGCCGCCGACGCGTTCGGACCCAACCGGCTGCAGCGCCCCCTGCCCGGCCAGGGCGGCGGACAGTGGTTCTTCACCCTCGCCGGACGTCCGTTCTGCCTGTATGTGGTGCTGGGCAGCTACCTGCTGCGCCGAGCCACCGTCCGCCCGCTCAATCGGGTCCTGGGAACCATCACCATCACCTGACCCGGCCCCGGCGGCGAGCCGGCCGTCGCTCCCCGGAGGGCCCGGCCGCGTGGCACCATGAGTCCGTGAACGGTCTGATGCTGGTCCTGGGGCTCCTGGTGGCGGTGGCCGCCGCCATCCGATCCACCTGGTCACCATGCGGGCTGTCGATGCTCTCCACCCTCACCCCGCTGGCCGAACGCGGCCGGGGCCACCGCTTCGGGGCCACGGCGGCCTGGTTCATCGTGGGCGCCACGGTGGGCGGGGCCACCCTCGGCCTGGTCGCCGCAGGCTTGGCCGTCGGTGTGCGGGCCCTTGGTCCCAACGCCGAGTTCGTGGCCCTGGTGGCCGCCATCGCCGCCCTGGTGGGTGGGGCCTCCGACATCGCGCCGTTCGGTCGGCGACTGCCGTTCCACCGTCGCCAGGTCGACGAGCTGTGGCTGGGCCGGTACCGGCGCTGGGTCTACGCCAGCGGCTTCGGCTGGCAGATCGGCACCGGCGTGGCCACCTTCATCATGACGGCCGCGGTGTATCTGGTCGTGGTGCTCGCCGCCCTCACCGCCAGCCCGGCGGCGGCCCTGGCCACGGTCACGCTGTTCGGTCTGCTGCGCGGCCTGGCCGTCCTGGGGTCGGTGCGCATCACCACCCCGGCGGCGTTGCATGCCTTCCACCGCCGGTTCGACGCCTGGGGCCCGGCCAGTCGGCGGCTGGCCATCGTCGTCCAGCTCGGGGTGGCGGTCATCGCCGGGATCTCGGTGGGCCCCGTCGCCGGAGTCGTCCTGAGCCTGGGCGCGGCGATCCTGGTCGCCGTCGACCTGCGCACCAGCCACGCCGGTGGCCGGGCGCGACCGGTGGGCGACCCCCGGGCTATGGCGTCGGATCGGGAACCGGGCTCGGGCGCGGCGAGCGCCCCTGCATGGCGGCCCACATCATCGGCAGCTGCATCGGCAGTCGGACCCATACCGCCGCCGCCTTGAGCTGATCGTCAGGACCGGCGGTGGCGCTCACGTCGCGGGCCATCTGGAAGTTTCCCGGCCACACCGCCAGCAACACGGCCACGCTGGCCGGGCCGGCCCAGCGCCGCCCGGTGAGCAGGCCGAAGGCGCAGACCAGCTCGGCCACCCCGCTCAGATAGACCAGCTCCGTGGCCGCCGGCAGCTCCGGGGGGATGAGCGGTTCGAAGACGGACGGGCGGACCATGTGGACCAGGCCGCTGGCCAGGAATCCCGCTCCCATGGCTCGAGCCGGCCAGGTGCGCTGAACTCGGGCGGTCGAGGGTCGAGATCGGCTCATTCCCCATCTTGGCCCGGAACCGGAGATCAAGCACCCTCAAGAGCAGGCGCCGGGCGGCCGATGGGTCAAGGACGCCGCGTACAGATCGAGGAGGCCGTCGGTATGGGACAAGTGGGGATGCCGCGTGCGCCACGCACCATCGAGGAGCTGGGGATCCCCGGTTCGCTCGTACAGGACCTGGCCCTGCGCCGAGCGCTCTACGAGGGACGATCGTCGACCCTCAAGCTCAGCCACGGTCTCGGCCTGAGCCTGGCCATCATCACCACGGTGGTCGAGGAGCTGCGCGATCTGCGCCACATCGACCTGCTCGGCCTCGAGGGTCGGGACTACATCTTCGAGCTGACCGAGCAGGGACGCGACACCGCTCGGGAGCGCATGGAGCTGTGCCGCTACGCCGGCATCGCCCCGGTCAACCTGCGCGACTACAACGCCATGGTCAGCGGCCAGCACTCCGATCCCACGGTCAGCCGCGAGACCATGCGGGCTGCCTTCCAAGACCTCGTCATCGGCAACCGCATGCTCGACGAGCTGGGCCCGGCGCTGCTCACCGAGGGCGCCATGTTCCTCTACGGCCCGCCCGGCACCGGGAAGACCAGCGTGGCCGAGCGACTCATCCGGGTGCACACCGCGGCCGTGTACGTGCCCCGAGCCGTCGAGGTGGACAACCAGATCATCAGCGTCTTCGACCCGGTGATCCACCAGCCCCTCGACGACCAGCCCGGGGACATCGATCCGAGGTGGGTGCTCTGCCACCGGCCCAGCATCGTCGTCGGCGGTGAGCTGACCACCGACATGATGGATCTGACCTACGAGGCCAGCAACGGCATCTACCTGGCTCCGATCCAGATGCAGGCCAACAACGGCCTGCTGGTCATCGACGACTTCGGCCGCCAGACCGTCAGCCCCGAGTCGCTGCTGAACCGCTGGATCGTGCCGTTGGATCGCCGGATCGACTACCTCAGCCTGTCCTACGGCGTGCGCTTCGACATCCCCTTCGACGTGAAGGTCGTCTTCTCCACCAACCTGGATCCCACCACGCTGGGCGACGAGGCCTTCTACCGCCGGATCCAGAACAAGATCCTGGTGTCGTCCATCAGCGATGTCGAGTTCGACGAGGTGCTCGTACGCTCGGCCGAGGCCGCCGGCATCACCATCGCCCCCGGCGCCCCCGACTACCTCCGCGAGGTCAGCCGAAACCTGGGCGACGGCGATCTTCGGCCCTACCTCCCCAAGGAGGTGTGCAAGATCCTGCGGGCGGTGAGCACCTACAACCAGACGGCCATGGTGCTCGACCAGGCCGCCGTCGACCGGGTGGCCTCCATCTACTTCACCCGGGCCGGTGAGATCCGCGCCACCATGGCCGAGGCCACCGCGGCCGATCCCCCCACCCAGGCCAGGCCGGGCCCGGCGCTGAGTCCCCCGCACGCCCCGGCGGCCGCCGCTCCTGCGCCCGCACCGCCCACCGCACCGGCGGCGCCACCACGGGCCGCGGCTGGCGTCGAGCAGCCGGCCGCAGAACCGCTCCCCCAGCGCCCGTTCTGATCTGCGCCTGATCGCGCTCGCGGCCCGGACCATGGCCAGGCCGCACTGGTCTAGGTTCGCGGGACGGCCCGACTCGGTCTGCATGTGGGTCGATCGGTCAGCCAGGGTCAGGAGGCCGCCCCGTGAGCACCACCACCGTCGCATCGGACACCGCGGAGTTGACGCGGCTTCCCGACGACGACCGCGAGACGCTGTACGAGCGTGGCCGCATGCTGCGCCAGAACTCGCCACGAGGGGCCCACGCCGGCTGGACACCGCCCGCTGACCGAGCCGACCCGCTCGAGTTGCTGGAATGGACCAACCGCAACCGGGTGCCCGAGCTGATCCCCATCAGGTGGGGCCGCATGCTGGCATCGCCGTTCGCCTACTACCGCGGGTCGCCCTACGTGATGGCCAGCGACCTGTCGAGCACGACCACCAGCGGCATCAACGTGCAGATCTGCGGCGACGCTCACCTCCTGAACTTCGGCATGTACGCGGCCCCGGATCGACACCTGGTGTTCGACGTCAACGACTTCGACGAAACCCTGCCCGGTCCCTGGGAGTGGGACGTCAAGCGGCTGGCCGCCAGCTTGGTGGTGGCCGCTCGAGCCAACGGGTTCCGCGAGACCAAGGCCGTGGCCGCGGCCACCGCGGTCGGGCGCGCCTACCGCAGCGCCATGGCGGGCTACGCCCGGATGCTGATGCTCGACCTGTGGTATCAGCGCACCGATCTGGACGAGGCCCAGAGCTCGCCCTACTCGACGCCGCTCATCGACGCGGGCGAGCAGATCATCGCCAAGGCCCGGGCCAACACCAACCTGCGCGCCTTCGACAAGCTGGCCCACCTGGTGGACGGGGAGCTCGAGCTCATCGAGAAGCCGCCCGTGGTCGAGCGCATCCACGACCCGGCCATCCTGGGTCACACCAACGAGCTGATGGAGTCGTACCTGACCTCGCTCTCGGCCGAACGCCAGCTGCTCATGCGCGGCTTCCGGTTCGTGGACGCAGCCCGCAAGGTGGTGGGGGTGGGCAGCGTGGGCACTCGTTGCTTCATGGTCCTGCTCGAAGGTCGGGTCAACGGGGGTCCGTTGTTCCTGCAGGTCAAGGAGGCCGAATCCTCCATCCTCGAACCCTTCGTGGGCCAGTCCACCCTGGCCAACCACGGCCAACGGGTGGTCGTGGGCCAACACCTGATGCAGGGGGTCAGCGACATGATGCTGGGGTGGCTCGGCTTCGAGAATCGCTGCTACTACGTGCGCCAGCTGCGGGACATGAAGGGCTCGGTGGACTCCACCGTCATGACCCCGAGCCAGCTGCGTGACTACGGCGCCGCCTGCGCGGCCACGGTGGCTCGAGGCCATGCCCGCACCGGTCTGGCCGCGCTGATCAGCGGCTATCTGGGGTCGAGCACCAAGTTCGACGACAGCCTGGCGGCATTCGCCGTCGACTACGCCGACCAGAACGAACGGGACTACGAGCACTTCTCGGCCGCCGTCCGAGACGGCCGAATCGAAGCCGCCTCCGGCCTCTGACCCGAATGGGGTGCCTCAGCCGGCCGCCGCGCCCGCGCCGGGTGCGGCAGCCGATGGCAGGGGACGAGTGGCGACGTAGGAGACGGCCGCCTCGAACAAGCCGGCCACGACCAGGGTGACCAGCAGGCCGACCCAGCCACTGACGATGAACAACAGCGCCAGCACGGCCACGGCCAGCCCGCCCCAACGGAGCAGGGCAATGTGGTGGCGAGCCCAGATGACCGGTTTGGGCACGTCGTCGGCGGGCACCCGCCCGGCCAGGTAGCGGCCTACCCGAGCCGAACGGCTGCGGATGCGGTGGGCCAACCGGCTGTCGCCGGTCACGAAAGCGATGATGGCGATGGCCAGCCCGAGCACCAGCAGCGAGCGGGTGATGAGGTTGAGCCGGTTCACCAGCTGGGAGATGGTGGCCTTGGCTGCGTCCCGAGCCTGGGGAGTGCCCACCAGACCGATGATCTGGCCCTTGATGACCCGAGCGATGGCGGTAGCCACCACCAGGGCGGCCACCGATCCGAGGGCCAGGCCGATGATGGCCCGGCGACGCTTGTGGGCCAGGGCGATCGTGCCGGCGAACAACAGCACGGTGAGGATGAGCACAACCACGATCACGGCGTTGAACAGCTTCAGGCCCTCCTGGGCCAGCTTGAGCTGATCGCTCTTGAACACGGTGATGACGCCGAAGTCGGCGGGAAGGGGCCGACCCAGGGCCGAGCTCAGCTTGGCTCGGGCCTGGTCGGGCTTGATGGAGGCCGTCAGCTGGGGGATGTGGTCGCCGCCCAGGATGCCCGGGGCCTTCTCGCCCACGACGGTCAGGGCCTGGCTGATCATGGGGAACAGGTTGAGGGTGACCTCACCGTTGGCGGTGCTCACCCCCTTGATGGTCTCGCCCTTGAGGATCTTGACCGCGGCGGTGTGCGCCACCCGGTTGGCCTGGACCCAGAAGTCCTGGAACTGCTTGGTGCTCAGCAGTTGGGTGATCGTCTTCTGCACGAACTGCTGGGCGGCCACGCTCAGCGGCTGGGCCAGGAAGTCGGCCCTCGGCGGCAGCGCGTTCTCGGCCACCTTCTGCACGTCGAGCGCCTGCATGACCTCGTTGGTCAGGGTCACGGCCACCGCGTCGATGATGGCGGGATCCTTGGCCAGCGGTCCCACTGCCGCCACCCATGAATCGGTGTTGAGCAGCGTCCGGTGGGCCCACACCCCGACGGCGCTGACCAACAACGAGACGCAGGCGAGCACGGCCAGGATCCCGACCAGCACCTTGCGCCAGCGCTGGCCGACCCCTCCCATGGAACCGGTGGGAGCGGGCGCGGTGGCAGCAGTCACATCGTCCATCGTGGCACGCCGAACCACCGCCCTGCCGCCATGGGCAGGCGCGGCCCCGCCCCGCGCACGCCATCGGCGCGGCCGGGGTTCAGAGGTCGATGACCGTCCGGATGCCCCGGCTGGCGCGCAGGTCGTCGAACGCCTGGTTGATCTGGGCCAGCGGCTGGTGGCCGGTGATGAGCGCCTCGAGGTCGAGTCGTCCGGCCTGCCAGAGCGAGACCAGCCGAGGGATGTCCCGGCGGGAGTTCACGCTGCCCAGCAGGCAGCCGATGAGCCGCTTGGCCGTGGCCGCGAACACCGTCGGTGACTCGATGACCAGCTGCTGGTCCAGCGGGGCCACGCCCACCATCACCGTGGTGCCGCCCAGCCGAGTGGCGGTCAGCCCGGCGTTGATCAGAGCCGGGCGGCCCACGGCGTCGAAGGCCACGTCGACACCCACGCCGCCGGTCAGGTCCATGGCCACGGTGGCCACGTCGTCGGCCTGGGGATCGATGGCGTGGGTGGCCCCCAGGCGCAGCGCGGCCTGGCGCCGCTCGGCCACGGGATCCGAGGCGATGATGATCGACGCGCCGGCCAGGCGGGCCCCCTGGACGATCGACAGGCCGATGCCACCAAGGCCCAGCACCACGGCCGTGTCACCGGCCCGCAGGCCAGCGGTGTAGAGGGCGGCGCCCACACCGGTCTGCACCGCGCAACCGATGACGCAGGCCACGTCCAGGGCCACGTCGGGATCGATGCGCACCGCCCCTTCCTGCTGGATCACCACCTGTTCGGCGAAGGCGGCCACGGCCAGACCGCGGTAGACGGTCTGGCCTCCTCGACTGAGGCGGGTGCCGCCATCGAGGTGGGTGGAGCTCATCATGGACAGGCTGTTCACGCAGCCGCTGGCCTCGCCCCGCAGGCACCAGTAGCAGTGGCCGCAGGGCGGGCAGGGCGTGAGCACCACGTGGTCGCCCACGGCCAGGTCGGTCACCTGGGGACCCAGCGCCTCGACCACGCCGGCCGCCTCATGGCCCAACACCACCGGCAGCGGGGCGGGCAGGTCGCCGTCGACCAGGCTCAGGTCGCTGTGGCACACCCCGCAGTGCGCCACTCGAACCAGGACCTCGCCGGCGTGGGGCTCGTCGATGACGACGTCGTCGTAGACCTGCAGCGGGGTACCAGGTGCCTCCAGGACGGCGGCGCGCATAATGGGCTCCGATCGCGGGCGGGCGGGACGGCCGGAGGCTAACAGGGGCCGCCGGGGCGTTCGCCGGTGCGATGATGCGGTCGTGACCTCCCCTGAGCCAGCGCGGTCGAGCCCGGACGGGACCCAGATCCCCGACGACGAGTTGGGCGGCCTGCTCGAGGTGGCGGTCGACCTCGTCCGCCGAGCCGGTGACCTGACCTTGCGGTGGTTCCGCTCGGCCGACCTGTCCGTCGAGCGCAAGGGAGACGGCACCCCGGTGACCGCGGCCGACAAGGCGACCGAGCGATTCCTACGCGAAGAGATCGCCCGGCGGTTCCCCGACGACGCCGTGGTGGGCGAAGAGGAGGCCGACACCGCCGGTGCCTCCGGACGGACCTGGGTCATCGACCCCATCGACGGCACCAAGGCCTTCACCCATGGCGTGCCCCTCTACTGCAACCTGCTCGCCGTCGAGGATGGCCGGGGCGCGGCCATCGGGGTCATCAACCTGCCGGCCCTGGGTGAGACCGTCTACGCCGGCCGGGGCCTGGGTTGCTTCGTGGACGGTCGGCCGGCGCGGGTGAGCACCAGAGACCGCGTGGCCGGCTCGTACCTTTGCGCCACCGGATTCGACTACTGGAGCGAGCCCATGGTGGCCGCCGCCCGGGCCAGCGGCGCGGCCATGCGCACTTGGGGCGACGGGTACGGCTACGCGCTGGTGGCCACCGGCCGGATCGACGCCATGTGCGATCCGGTGGTGGCCCGATGGGACGTGGCGCCGATGCCGGTGATCCTGGCCGAGGCCGGCGGCCGATTCAGCGACCTCGACGGTGGCGACACCAGCCGCGGAGGGAGCGGACTGGCCACCAACGGCCTCCTCCACGAGGAGTGGTTGACTCGGTTCGCCGGCCTGCCCCGACTTGATTGACCCTCTGGTCGGCAAGCCTCCAGGCGGGCGCCTCCGGCATCCGGGTATCACCGGCCCAGCGGCTCCCGCCGCGTGCCGGGCGCCGTTCGTGGCCGGTACGGTGCACCTCATGTCCTCGAGGTGTCCGAGCACGGCGGGTCGCCTGTGAATCCGCAGCTGGGTCTGCTGCTGGCCAACCCCCTGGCCGCCAAGCTGGCCACGACCGTCACCACCTTCGCCCCGGGCGACCCCAAGCTGGCCACCAGCGATCCCAGCAACACCACGGGACTGGTGATGGTGATCCTGGTGAACGTCCTGATCATCGGCGGGGGCGTCCTGCTCTACCTGCGCCACCGACGCCGCCCCGGGGCCGAGCCCTCGGAGTCGACGGGCCGAGTCACACCGGCGACGACGGCCACGCCCAAGTCGGACTGATCCCGCCCTCGGCCAGAGATTACTGGCGGTCGGGACCGTCGGCGCGCAGCTGCTCCACCGCGGTCATGGCCGACCGCAGCTGGTCGATCCACTCCCCCTGGTGGCGATCAACCAGGCGGACGCACCAGGCCAGGGCCTCGCTGCGGCTCCGGGCCACCCCGGCGTCGATGAGCGTGTCGAGCACGGCCCGCTCGCGCAGCCGCAGCCGCGTCATGACGGGCGCGCTGTGGGTGGTGAACAGCTCCTCCACCGCCCCGCAGCGAGCGCCCCAGGACACCTTGCGGCCCCACAGGAGCTCGGCCTCGGTGGCGATGGTGATGCGGTGGTCTCGAGTGTCCTCGCGGAACCCACTGATGCGGGCCCGGTGGGCCACCTCGGCCTCGTCGTCGGCCAGCTCGGCCGCGGCCGCGGGCACATCCAGGTCGCCCACGATCAGGATCTCGTCCCGATCAGCCGTGACCTCGGGCGGCGCCGAGAACCACGAATCGGGCATCCGCCCGGCAAACCAGCTCCGCACCTCACCGACCGACCAGACCCGTGTTGTTGTCATGCTTACATGATTACAGCATTACCTCACGGCTGGCAACCTGTCCCCCGGTGGCGGATCAGAACCGGGTGGAACCTGCGGTGCTGAGGCGGTTCTGCCAGGGGCTGGCCTCGGCGATGGCGGAGGCGTAGCTGGCCTTGCGGCGAGCCACCCGACCGATGCTGGCCTCGGGCGGCGCCACCGGCCCGGCGTACTGGGCCTCGATGCCGTCCTTGAGCATGGTCAGGGCCTCGGAGCGCAACTGCGACACCCGGGACTCGGTGACGCCCAGGAAGCGGGCCAGCTCCTGGGAGGTGCGGTTCTCCAGGAAGTAGCCCACGATCACCAGGCGGTGGCGCTCAGGCAGCAGGTGGATGGCGTCACGCAGGTAGGCGTGCAGCTCCCGGCTCTCGAGCTCCTCGAGTGGCTCGACCGTGCTGCGGTCCCGCAGCACGTCCACCAGGGTCAGATCCTCGTCGCCGGCATCGTTGACCTCGTGCTCGAGGGCCAGGACCACCGAGCGGAACAGCCGGTCCCGAAGACGGGCCAGCTCCTGATCGGTCATGCCCAGGGCACTGGCCATCTCGGGCGACGACGGGATGCGGCCCAGCTCGGTGGCCAGGCGCTGCTCGACCGACTCCAGGCGGCGGGCCAGCGTGCGCACCGAGCGGGGCGCCCAGTCCGCAGCCCGCACCGCATCGAGGATGGCACCTCGGATGCGCTGGGCGGCGAAGCGGTCGAAGGGCACGCCCCGGGACTCGTCGTAGCGGCGGGCCGCCTCGACCAGTCCGAGCGCGCCGGCCCGGGCCAGCTCGTCGCGGTCCACGTGGCGTGGGAAGTGCACGGCCACCTGAAACACGATGTGCTTCACCAATGGCAGGTGCTCTTCGATCAGCCGGGACAGTTCTTGGGTCTCGGTCTTCGTGGTGGTCATGGCAATCGCCCTCCCTCGCTCCAACGCACCGAGTCTTCGTCGCGGCCTGGGGAGAACTTTAGGAGTTGGACCGAATTCCAATAAATTTCACGCGTGTCATTTCGATAAACCACGCTTAGTGATAACGCTGTGACCTGCGACTACGTCCGGTGACTACCACCTAGGTCGTGCGACCCATACACCTGAGTCGTTCAGCCTCATTCTGTGGATAACTCGCGCCGATCAGTGGGAAAGCCGTGCCAGATATCAGGCAGATCCGCCCCCGGCATTGCGTTGGAAGACGGCTGAGCGCACCCCGCGGCGACGCAGGTCGGCCAGGAAGCTGGTGGGTTCGACCAGCTCCGCCAGCCCTGCGGCCCCAGGACGAAGGCTCCGGCCCTGGACGGCCCACAGGGCGGCCAAGGCTGCGACCGCGCCGGCAGCCACCGCCGGACGATCCATGGAACCGAGGACGGTCACGTCCCGACTGCCGCCTCGCCGTCCACGCACCTCGACCCGCACCGCTCCCGGCCCGCCCTCGGGATGCGGGGGCCGGAGCATGGGCAGCCGGGCCGTGAGCCGATCCCGGCGGGTGGCAGCCAGCCGGGCGGTGACCCGCTGGACGCCTGGGAAGGCGGGCACCAGCAGCAACGCGTCGGGCAGGGCGGCGCGGTAGCAGTCCTCGGCCCCGACGGGGTCGGGGAACCAGCACAGCTCGCGCCCGCTGCCCGACGGGCGGTGCACCCATCCCCCGTCGCGCCAATCGACGGCCATGCCGCCGAGCGCATGATGGTGCTGACGGGCGCAGGCGGGCCCGCCCGTGCCCACCTTGGCCACGTGCACCTCGTCCACCAGGTCGAACCCAGCCGCCGCCCGAGCGGCCAGCACGCACGTCAGCCCGGGACCGAAGCCGGCACCGGCGGCCACCGTCACCCCGCGTTCGCGGGCCTCGGTGTCGAGGTCGATCAGGGCCCGCACGTCCGCGATGGCGTCGGAAGTGGAGACCACCGACTGGCCGCGAGCCACCGCCCGGCGGGCCAGGTCGCCGTGGTCGCCGGGGGGTCCGGCCAGCACCACCACCTCGGCCTCGATCGGGTCGGCGAACGGGGCCAGGTCGATGACCGCGCCCTCTCCCAGGGATCGGGCGATGGTCTCGAGACGCGGTCCCCGTTCGTCACGCAGGACGACCTCGTCCACGCCCTCAGTGGACAGCAGCTGTCTGGCCACCCGGGCTCCGACCGCGCCCACGCCCAGGACCGCCACCGCGGTCACGGGTGGGGCCGAGAAGCGCTCAGGGCTGGTCCCCGTCGACCAGCTCGCGCCAGCCGCCGTCCTGGGGCGGCGTACCGCCAGAGCCCCGAACCCGCAGCACCGCGGCGATGGCTCCGGCAATCCCCAGCGCGACCAGCGCCCGGCGCAACATCTTCACCAGCACGCTCCTGCGTATCGGTCGGGTTGTGGGGCTAGTTGGAATCGAACCAACGACCTCATCCTTATCAGGGATGCGCTCTAACCGACTGAGCTATAGCCCCGCTTGGAGCGGATGGCACGGTAGTCGGCCCGGCCGGGTTGATCCACTTGGGTTCCGCCGGCACAGAGCCCGGGCGAGCCCGAGAGGTGGCCTCGGAGTTGCCCACCCGCACCTCGACCTCGGTGGCGCCGCCGCTGGTCACGAAGCGCACCACCCGTCCCCCGTTGGCCCGAGCCGCGGCATCCGCCGCGTCGTGTCCACCCTCGACCCCGGCCAGGGCAGCGGCATCTGCGGCTGTGCGCGCCCGCGCCCGATCGATCACCTCGACGCCCAGGCGGGCCATGGCCAGCGCCGCGGCCAACCCCACCAGGATCACCAGCGCCAACAGGGGCAGCACCTGCCCGCCTTCGCCGAACCGGGCCGGCCGGCACGACACACCTGCTCGTGGCGCCATGCGCCCACCTCCACCGCTCGCGAGATCAACCTCGGGGAAGGGTGGGCCGGCCGGGCCGGCGAGCATCAGGAGACGCGGGCTACTCCTCCTCAGCCTGCAACACCGGGGCCACCGACGCAACGGTCTCATCCGCGTCGAGGTTCATGACTCGCACACCGGTGGCATCGCGGCCCTGCGAGGAGATCTCGCGGACCGACATGCGGATGACGGTGCCGCTCGAGGCGATGATGAAGATGTCGTCGTCGAGTCCGACCATGAAGGCGGCCACCACCACACCCTTGCGGGCGGTGATCTTGATGCCCTTGACGCCCTGGCCACCGCGGCCCTGCACGTTGAACTTGTCCAGCTGGGTGCGCTTGCCGTAGCCGTTGTCGGTCACCATCAAGATGGCGGCGTCGTCGCGGGCCACGTCGCAGGACACGACCTGATCGTCGGCCTTGAGCTTCATACCCCGCACGCCGGCCGCGGCCCGGCCCATGGCCCGCACCTCGTCCTCGGCGAAGCGGATGGTCTGGCCGCCGCGGCTGACCATGAAGATGTCATCGCCGCCGTTGGTGGGGATGACCTTCACCAACTCGTTGCCGTCGCGCAGGTTGATGGCGATCAGGCCGGCCCGCAGCGACGAGTCGTACTCGGTGAACTTGGTCTTCTTGACCTGCCCGTTGCGAGTGGCGAAGAACAGGAACCGGTTGGTCTCGTAGTCGCGGGTGTCGATGATGGCCTGGATGGTCTCGCCTGGCTGGAGGGGCAGCAGGTTGACGATGGCCGTGCCCCGGGCGGTGCGCTCCTTCATGGGGATCTCATGGGCCTTGAGCCGGTAGACCCGGCCCAGGTTGGAGAAGAACAGCAGGTAGGCATGGGCCGAGGTGTGGATGATGTGGTTCACCCAGTCCTCGTCGCGCAACTTGGCCCCGGCCACACCCCGGCCGCCCCGCCCCTGGGTGCGGAAGGCGTCGGCCGCCACCGTCTTGATGTAGCCCTTGGCCGACATGGTGACGACCAGGTCCTCGTCGTCGATGAGGTCCTCGATGTCGAGGTCGCCCACATCGAAGGTGATCTCGGAGCGTCGGGCGGTGGCGAACTTCTCGCGGACCTCGCCGATCTCGGTCTTGATGACGGCCCGCAGCTTGGCGTCGTCACCCAGGATGGCCTCGAGCTCGGACATGGTGGCTCGCAGCTCGGCCATCTCCTCCTCGAGGTTGGCCCGACCCAGGCGGGTCAGGCGCGCCAGGGTCATGTCCAGGATGTGATCGGCCTGGATCTCGCTGAACTCGAAGGGGGCAGCCATCAGCGCCGTCTTGGCCGCGGGCCGGTCCTCTGAGGCGCGGATGGCGGCGATGATCTGGTCGATCAAATCGAGCGCCTTGATCAGGCCCTCGACGATGTGGGCCCGCTTGCGGGCTTCGTCGAGGCGGTACTCGGACCGGCGGGTGATGACCTCGACCTGGTGGTCGAGGTAGGCCACCAGGGCGTCGCGCAGGTTCAGCGTGCGCGGGATGCCGTCGACCAGCGCCACCGTGTTGACCGCGAAGTTGGTCTGCAGCGGCGTGCGCTTGTACAGGTTGTTCAGGATCACCAGGGCCGGCGCGTCGCGCTTGAGCTTGATCACGATGCGCATGCCGGTCTTGCCCGACGACTCGTCGTTCAGGTCGGCCACACCTTCGAGCTCGCGGCTGTCGATGAGATCCTTGATCTTGGTCAGCAGGGCATTCGGGCTGACCTGGTAGGGCAGCGACGTGACCACGATGCGGTCGCTGCGCTGGCCCTCCTCGATCTCGGCCTTGCCCCGCACCTTGATGGAGCCCTTGCCCGTCCGGTAGGCATCCAGGATCCCTGAGCGGCCCATGATCAGCCCGCCGGTCGGGAAGTCGGGGCCCTTGACGAAGGCCATCAGCTCGTCGGGGGTGGCCTCGGGGTTCTCGAGCAGATGGACGGTGGCGTCGATCACCTCGCCCAGGTTGTGGGGCGGGATGTTGGTGGCCATGCCCACGGCGATGCCCTGGCTGCCGTTGACCAGCAGGTTCGGGAAGCGCGAGGGCAGGACGAGGGGCTCTTCGACCTCACCCGAGTAGTTGTCGGCGAAGTCGACGGTGTTCTCGTCGATGTCGGCCAGCATCTGCAGGGCGATGGGCGTGAGGCGGCACTCCGTGTAGCGGGCGGCAGCCGGTGGGTCGTCGAGCGATCCGAAGTTGCCCTTCGGGTGCACCAGCGGGTGGCGCAGGCTGAAGGGCTGACCCATGCGCACCAGGGCGTCGTAGATGGCCGAGTCGCCGTGGGGGTGGTACTTGCCCATGACATCGCCGGTGACCCGGGCGCACTTGAGCGTGGGCCGGTCGGGCAGGGCCCGCATGTCGTACATGCCCCACAGGATGCGGCGGTGCACCGGCTTGAGACCGTCGCGGGCGTCAGGCAGGGCCCGGGCGGTGATGACCGACATGGAGTAGTCGAGGAACGACCGCTCCATCTCCTCCTGGATCTCGATGGGCTCGACCCGGCCGCCGCCGTCGTCGCCGGCCGCGGCGTCGTCGACGTCGGTGGGAGGGGGCAGGTCACTCATCGGGGAACTCCGGGGGTCAGCGAGGTCTTCGAGGTCGGGATCGACCGATCAGATGTCAAGGAACCGCACGTCCTTGGCGTTGGTCTGGATGAAGTGCTTGCGAGCGGCCACGTCGTCGCCCATGAGGCGGGAGAAGACGTCGTCGGCGATGGCCGCGGCCTCGACCGAGACTCGCAGCAGGGTGCGCTTGGTGGCGTCCATGGTGGTCTCGCCCAGCTCGTCGAAATCCATCTCACCCAGGCCTTTCAGGCGCTGGAACTCGCGTTTGTGGGTGGGGTTGTCGACCAGGAAGGCGTCTTTGGCCGCGTCGTCCTTCAGGTAGACCTTCTCGCGACCCACCACCGTCGAGAACAAGGGCGGCTGGGCGATGTAGACGTGCTCGCGCTCCACCAGCTCCTTCATCTGCCGGAAGAAGAACGTGAGCAGCAGCGTGCGGATGTGGCTGCCGTCGACATCGGCGTCGCACATCAGGATGATCTTCTTGTAGCGGATCTTGCTGACGTCGAACTCTTCCTGCCCGACACCGGCGCCGATGGCCGAGATGAGGGCCTGCACCTCGTTGTTCTTGAGCATCTGGTCGATGCGGGCCCGCTCGACGTTGAGGATCTTGCCCCGGATGGGCAGGATCGCCTGGGTGCGTGGGTCACGCGCCTGGGTGGCCGAGCCACCAGCCGAGTCACCCTCGACGATGAACAGCTCGGCCTCGTCGGGGTTGCCGGTGGCGCAGTCCTTGAGCTTGTCGGGCATGCCCGCGCCCTCGAGGGCCGACTTGCGACGGGTGGCGTCACGGGCGCTGCGGGCGGCCTGGCGAGCCCGGGCCGCCTGGATGGCCTTGGCCACCACCTTGCGTCCCTCGGTCGGGTTCTCCTCGAACCACTGACCGAGCCGGTCGTTGGTGGCCCGCTCGACCAGGGATCGGATGGAGACGTTGCCCAACTTGCCCTTGGTCTGGCCCTCGAACTGGGGGTCACGCAGGCGCACGCTGATGATGGCGGTCAGGCCCTCTCGGATGTCCTCGCCGGCCAGGTTCTCGTCCTTCTCCTTGAGGAGCGTCTGGGCCCGGGCGTACTTGTTGACCACGTTGGTGATGGCCTTGCGGAAGCCCTCCTCGTGCATGCCGCCCTCGATGGTGGCGATCCCGTTGGCGAAGGAGTGCAACCCGTCGGAGTTGTAGCCCGTGTTCCACTGGAAGGCGATCTCGACCTCCTGCTCCTCCTCGGACTGCTCGAAGTAGCCGACCTTCTTGAACAGGGCCTCTTTGGTCTGGTTGACGTGGCGAACGAAGTCGCTGATGCCGCCGTCGTACTTGTAGTCGACCGGGGTGGGATCGAACCCGGGGCGCTGATCGCGAAAGCGGATCTCGAGGCCCCGGTTGAGGAAGGCCATCATCTGGAAGCGCTCGAGCAGCGCCGTGGCCCGGAACTCGGTGGTCTCGGTGAAGATCGAGGGGTCGGGCCAGAAGCGGATGGTGGCGCCGGTGCGACCCCTCGGGGCCGGGCCGATGACCTTGAGCTTGGTCTTGAGTCGGCCGCCCCGCTCGAAATCGATGAAGTGCCGCTGGCCGTCGCGGTCGACCTCGCACTCGAAGCGGACCGACAAGGCGTTCACCACCGACACGCCCACACCGTGGAGGCCACCGGACACCTTGTAGCCGTTGCCGTCGAACTTGCCTCCGGTGTTGAGCTGGCTGAGCACGGCCTGCACCGCCGGCATGCCCTTCAGTTTCGGGTCCTTCATGGGGTCGACCGGGATGCCGCGGCCGTCGTCGATCACCTCACAGCCGCCGTCGGCCAACAGGGTCACATCGATGCGGCTGGCCTCGCCGGCCATGGCCTCGTCGACGGAGTTGTCGACCACCTCATAGACCAGGTGGTGCAGTCCGCCGACCCCGGTCGAGCCGATGTACATGCCCGGTCGCTTGCGGACGTGTTCGAGCCCCTCGAGGGCGGTGATGGAGCTGGCGTCGTAGGAGTCGGTGGTGGTGGCCAAGGCGTGGCCTTTCAGGCGTCGCGGGACAAGATGAGCAGCGAGCGAGCCACGACTTCGACCGACCTCGAAAAAGTAGAAAATCGCAGGTCAGGAGCGTGATTCACGATGGGGCAAGTCTACCAGACGACTACGACACCCCGGTTCATCTCGAGCCCCGATCGAGGGTCGATTCAGCCGTCCCCGGCCAGCACCCGGACCTGGATGGCGCGGACCTCGTCCGACCCGGTGGACTGGCCGATCCGGGCTACCAGTTCGGCTTCCAGGAAGCGCAGCTGGGTGGCCCAGGCCGGGTCGCTGACGGCCACCACCAGCACGCCGTTTCGCAGCGAACGGGGGTGGGCATGGCCGGCCAGCTGCGGTCCCACGATCTCGTCCCAATCGGCGAAGACCGAGCCTGTCGCTGCCACCGAGGCCGAGCCCCAGCCCCGCAGCAGCCGATCGACGCTCTCGCGTACGGGCGCGGGATCCGGCTCCTGATCCGAGGGCAACGGCTGCCAGGGCACGGACCCAGTCTCGCGCTCAGCCCGGATGCAGCGTCCCCGCCGCGATCCGAAGCACCCGTTCGGGCACCGCACCCGGCGGCAGGGGCCCCGCCGTGGTCAGCAACGTCTGGGCCGACCCCAATGAATCGACCAGGGCCCGGCTGCGGTCCGGGTCGAGCTCGGAGAACACGTCGTCGAGCAGCAGCAGCGGCGGCGTGCCGGCGGCCGCGGTGACGACGTGATGGGCGGCCAATCGCAGGGCCAGGGCCAGCGTCCGTTGCTCCCCCTGCGAGGCGTGGGTCCGGGCTGCCATCCCGCCGATCATCAGCTCCACGTCGTCACGATGGGGTCCAACCAGGCTGACCCGCCGTCGGAGCTCGTCGGCCCGGGCCGCCTCCAGAGCCACGGCCAGCCCCTGATCCAACCAGGACGAGCGGTAGACGGCGGTGATCTCGGCCGGTTGGCCAGCCAGATGCTGGTAGGCGGCCACCAACTCGGGCTGCAGTTGCTCCAGCAGGGCCACTCGGGCTCGGGTCAGCTCCTCGCCGGCCTCCACCAGCTTGGACGTCCAGACGTCGAGGGTGAGCGCCACCTCGTCGCTCAGTCGACCGCCCGCCTGCTGGAGCAGGGCGTTGCGCTGCCGCAGGATCCGGCTCACCTCGGAGCGGACCGCGTCCAACCGAGGTTGCGCGGCCACCACCGTGTCGTCGAGATAGCGCCGTCGCTCGGCCGGACCCCCCTTCACCAGAGCCAGGTCGTCGGGCGAGAAGACCGAGACTCGAAGCGCGCCCAACAGATCACGGGACCGAGTCAGGCGCTGTCGGTTGACCTGGATCCGGTTGCGGCCCTTGGCCGCCAACTCGGCCTCGATGAGCAGCTCACGGCCTTCCCGGTCGACCTGGGCCCGCACCGTGGCTGCCGGACAGCCCTGACGCACCAAGGCTTCCACCGGGGCACCCCGGAAGGAGCCGAGCGTGGCCAGGTAGGCCACGCCTTCGAGCAGATTGGTCTTGCCCTCGCCGTTGGCACCCACGATGGCGGTGAGCCCGGCGGGGAAGTCCACCTCGATCTGGTGGTAGGACCGGAAGTCGGTGAGCCACAGGTGGCGCAGTCGCACCGCGGGTCAGCTCCGGTGACCGGCCACGACCGGCCCCGTTCTCGGAGACGGCCTCAGGAGACCCGGACCGGCATCAGCAGGTACAGGAAATCCGAGCTCTCGATTGACCGGAGCAACGCCGGCTTCATCGAATCGGTGGTCTCCAGGGTGATCTCGTCGCCCGGGGTGACCTCGATACCGGCGATCAGGTAGTCGGGGTTGAAGGCGACCGTGAGCTCGGCGCCCTCGTACTTGGCGTCGATCTCCTCATGGGCCTGACCCACCTCCTGGGCGATCGCCACCAGCTCGAGACCGTCGGGCTTGAGCACCAGGCGCACCGGGGTGGCGTCGGTGGCCAGCAGCCGCACCCGCCGCAACGCCTCGAGCAGCGGCTCACGGGCCACGGCCAGCCGATTGGGTTGCGACGCGGGGATCAGGCCCCGGTAGTTCGGGAACTCGCCCTCGATCAGACGGGTGGTCAGCCGGTCGTTGCCCACCACGAAGGTGGCGTCGCGCTCGCCCAGGGTCAGCGTCACCTCGCTGGCCCCGGCCAACAGCCGGCCCAGCTCCTTGAGCGCCCCCGACGGGACCAGGACGCTCTGCCCCTCGGCCAACACCGAGGTTCCGGGCAGGTCGCGCACGGCCAGGCGGTAGGAATCGGTGGCCACCAGTCGCAGGCCATCGGCCTCGGCGCTCATCTGCACACCGGTCAGGATGGGCCGGGTCTCCTCGGTGCTGGCTGCCACCGTGACCTGGCGTAGGGCCTCGGCGAAGGCCTCGGCGGGCAACACCACCGCGCCCTCTCCCGGCTCGGGTAGTCGGGGGAACTCGTTGGCCGGAATGGTGCGCATGCTGAACTCGGCCCGCCCGGCGGTGACGGTGGCGTCGTCACCCTCGACGGCCACCACCACTCGACCCGGTGGCAGCGCCCGGGCGATGTCTCCGATGAGCTTGGCGGGGATGACGGCCACACCGTCACGCTCGCCCGAGACCGTCTGGTCAGCCAGGATCGTGGTGTCGAGATCGCTGCCGGTGAGCCGCAGCCGGTCTCCCGTGAGCTCGAAGCGGATGCCGCTGAGCACCGGAAGCGAGCTGCCCCGACTGGTCACGGCCCGGCCGGCAGCCGACACGGCTTCGACCAGTTCGTCGCGCTCACATCTGAACTTCACGTGGTGCTCACTTTCGTTTCCTGTATGACATCTCTTTGGTACTAGTGGTGATAAGTGCTGTGGATTGTGGACAACCTGCCATCTGGGCTGGTCAGGGGGGTTGAGGTTGTCAGACGGTCATCCCCACCGGTGCACAGTTGGCGAACAGGGTGCCACGGAGTCGACCGCGGTCAGGGGATAACCCGGCCATGATCCACCGAGGCGATGGCCTCGTCCACAGGTCATCCACCGGCTCGGCGCGGGTCGACGCGAGGCCCGGTACCGGTCATCCGCCGCTGCGGATCGTCTGGGTCAGCTCGGTGACCTGGTCGTAGATCTGGCGGCGCTCCTTCATCAGGGCCCCGATCTTCTCCACCGCGTGGATGACGGTGGTGTGGTCGCGGCCGCCGAACTCGCGAGCGATGGCGGGGTAGCTCAGGTCGGTCTGCTCCCGGAACACGTACATCCCCACCTGGCGGGCCGTGACCAGCGGTCGACGCCGGCTCTTGCCCTGGATCTCCTCGATGCTGAAGCCGAACATCTCCGAGGTCTTCTGCAGGATCAGCGCCGGGGTGATCGGCCGGGGCTGGCTGTCGCTGAGGATGTCGGCCAGGACCCGCTCGGCCAGCTCGACCGAGAGCTCCTCCTTGGTCAGGCTGGCGTAGGCGCAGACGCGGATGAGCGCACCCTCCAGTTCCCGGATGTTGTTGGTGATGTGGGTGGCGATGAACTCGAGCACGTCGGGTGGGGGCGAGATCGGCTCAGACTCGGCCTTCTTGTGGAGGATGGCCAGTCGGGTCTCCAGGTCTGGCGGGTTGATCTCCGTGATCAGCCCCATCTTGAAGCGGCTCCGCAGCCGGTCCTCCAGCGTCGGGATGGCATCGGGCGGGCGGTCCGAGGACAGCACGATCTGGTGGTTCGACTGGTGGAGCGCGTTGAAGGTGTGGAACAACTCCTCCTGGAGGCCCTCGCGACCCTCCAGGAACTGGATGTCGTCGAGCAGCAGCACGTCGACTTCGCGGTAGCGCTTCTTGAACTCGGCCGGTGAGTTGGTGCGGATGGCGTCCACGAACTGGTTCATGAAGGTCTCGGTGGACACGTATCGCACGGTGAAGGTGGGGTAGTTCTCGTTGACGTAGTGGGCGATGGCCTGGAGCAGGTGGGTCTTGCCCAGGCCGGCGTCGCCGTAGATGAACAACGGGTTGTAGGAGCGGGCGGGCGTCTCGGCCACCGACAGGGCGGCGGCGTGGGCGAATCGATTCGACACACCGGTGACGAAGGCCTCGAAGGTGTACCGAGGGTTGACCGGCTGGCTCCCATTGACCGTCCCAGGGGGAACCGACGGGGAGATGTCCACAGCTCTGTGGTCGTCCCTGTGGATAGCGAAGTCGTTCAGGTGGTCATCGGACGCGCCCGGAGATGCGGAGTCGGATCCGTCGGTGTGCACTTCGATCACCAGGGCCGCGCTTCCACCACCGGCGTCGGCCAGCGCGCTGTTGACCAGGGTCAGGTACCGGCCTTCGATGCGCTCGCGGACCACGGTGCTGGGCACGGCCAGCACGAAGGCCTGGTCATCGGCACGAACCGGCCGCGCTCCGGCAAAGGTGGTTTGCCACACGGCCTCGGAGACCTGCTCGCGCAGCATGCCAGCGCAAGTTGTCCACAGGATGTCCGCGTCGTCCACCAGCGTTAACGCCTCCATGCCGCTCCAAGAGTCCACAGTGACGTCCACACCTGTGGACAACGGGAATGGCGGCCGTCTGATGCTTGCCATGTCGGCAATCGATGGGCCTCCGGGCGGCGCCGAGATCGGCATCGACCCAGGGGTGAGTGGGGCGACGCTAGCACCGGTCCGCCGGTGGTGCACAGGGCCGTTTCGGCGCGATCGAGCCGGGTCGACCCGAACGTGGAGGCCCCCGGTTGCCGCGCCGGGCTCGGACGCTCTACCCTCTGGTCACGCCACGCGGCGACCGTTCGGCGCGTGAAGCGAGACGAAGGTCGACGCCGCGCTCATGTCGAGCGCGGTCCGACCAGCTCCCCAACCCCCGTGGGAGTCGTACCCGCCGCGGGCCAGGGAGGCTTCGTGGTTCAGGAGGCAGATCGTGAAGCGCACCTATCAGCCAAACGTCCGTCGGCGCGCCAAGCGCCACGGCTTCCGGCACCGCATGTCGGATCGCGCCGGCCGGGCGGTGTTGAGAAGCCGCCGGCTCAAGGGCCGCCACCGCCTGTCGGCCTGATCTGGCGGGTGCGTGATCGCCACACCATGATCGAGCTCCGCCGATCAGGAACCCGCGTCCGTTCCGGGGCCGTGACCGTGACCCATCTGGCCCCGCCGGGGCCCACCCAGGAACCGCCGCGGGTCGCCTTCGCCATCGGGCGCCGGGTCGGCGCGGCCGTGGTTCGAAATCGCGTCCGACGTCGACTTCGGTCCCTGCTACGCCAGTTGGCGGCCGAGCCCGGGCGAATCCCGTCCGGTTCCTACCTGATCAGTGTGCAGCCCAGGGCTGTGACCAGCACTTTCGTCCAACTCCACCAAGATCTCAGTCGATCATTGGACAAGATTGTTGCGTCAAATGGGGGCTCATCTCTCACGTCCGGAGAAACCCTTGTCGGCTGAGCCCCTCACCGCGAGCCGACGACCCTTGAACCCTGCCGCCCGCACCGTTCGGGGTGCCTTGGGGCTGTACCAGCGCGCGTTCTCCTGGCGAGCCTCGCCCTGTCGCTACGTGCCGAGCTGTTCCAGCTACGCCATCGAGGCGGTCGAGGTCCACGGCGCGGCGCGCGGCGTCTGGATGGCGGCACGCCGGTTGGCTCGTTGCCACCCATGGGGCGGGAACGGCTGGGATCCGGTGCCGCCGCACCGTCATGCTCACCACCCCAGAGAGCAGATCTCATGAGTGTGTTCTTCGACGTCATCGCCGCACTGCTGGCCTACATCTACTCACTGTGGAACAACTACGCCTGGGCCATCTCCGGGCTGACGATGCTCATCATGCTCGCCCTCACCCCGCTGACCCTCAAGGGGACGCGCTCGATGATGGTGATGCAGCAGCTCCAGCCCGAGATGAAGAAGATCCAGACGAGGTACAAGGACGATCGCCAGAAGCTCAATGAGGAGCTGCTGAAGTTCTACAAGGAGAACGACATCAACCCACTGGGTGGTTGTCTTCCCTTGTTGGTGCAGATGCCTGTATTCATCGTCTTGTACGCCGTTCTGCGAGGCTTGACCCGGCGAACCAGCCCCACCGGCTTCAACTTCGGATTCACGGGTGGGCAGCTGGGCAAGGCCGTCACGCTGGTTCCCCCGCCAACCCCGGTCATCCCGGCGTCCGGCGCGCACTGCGCCACCCCCACCGCAACCCCGGGTGCCTGCTTCGATCCCTCGTACCTCAAGCATCAGACCGACCTGTACCAGTCGCTGAGCCACTCGACCACCATGAACGCGCTGGGCATGAACCTGGCCGAGAGCGCCAGCAAAGCGGTGGGCTCCGGGGCCTATCACGCCGCGCCCTACGTGATCCTGATCGCCATCGTGGGCGTGACCGGCTGGGTGCAGCAGAAGCAGATCCAGGGCCGTACGCCGAACGCGCAGGTGCCTCAGCAGCAGCAGGCCGTGATGAAGATCATGCCCTTCTTCCTGCCCATCATCTCGATCGGGCTGCCGGCGGGCCTGGTGCTCTACTTCGCCGTGTCGAACACCTACCGGGTGGCCCAGCAATGGTTCATCGGACGTAGCATCTACGGCCCGGCGGAGGCCGAGCAGAAGGTCGGCGCGGTCAAGGGCGACAGCTCGGGCTCCACAGCCAGCACAGGGTCCTCGACCAAGGCGGCCAGTACGAAACCCAAGCAGGGTCGGATTGCCGCGGCCATGAGTGCCGCGGCGGCGAAGGCGGACCAGGCCAAGGCAGACCAGGCCAAGGCCGACGACGCCGCGACGAACGGCTCGAGCCGCCCGGCCAAGAACGCCGGCCGTCCTTCGACGAAACCAACGCGAACGCCCCCGGCCAAGGCGACGAACAAGTCCTCGGACTCGTCGACCAGCAAACCGTCGACCCGCGCCAACAAGGCGCCAAGCAAGTCGACGACCAACGGATCGAACGGCTCGAGCAAGTCGAGCGACGATGCCACCCCCGCCAAGCCCGTGCTTCAGCCACGTGCCCGGAAAAAGAAGGAGTAGCACCCGCTGTGGAATGGGTGGAGACCACCGGCCGAACGCTCGAGGAGGCCAAGGACGCGGCTCTCGATCAACTCGGCGTGCACGAGGACGATGCCGAGTTCGAGGTGGTCGACGAGCCGAAGAGCGGCCTGTTCGGACTGACCCGCCGCGAAGCCCGGGTCCGAGCCCGCGTGCGCCCCACCGCCCCGCGACCCAAGGTCGAGCGCCGAGATCGACGGCGCCGCTCGACTGGATCAGGCGGTCGCAGCAGCGGCAAGGGTGAACGCTCACGTGGCGGTCGGTCATCCGCGGCGTCCACGACCACGGAGGAGAACGGCGCGGAGCCCGCGCCACCCAAGCGGGCGCGGGACACGCCGAGCAAGAGCCGGTCGAGGGCAAAGGCCGCGTCGGCGACCTCGAGCGCCGGCAACGATTCGACCACGACGCCGTCATCTGACGACGTCACCCAAGCAGAGGAAGCCCCGATGACCAACGACGACGTGACGGTCCAAGAGCAGGCCACCATCATCAGCACCTTCGTGGAAGGGCTGCTCGACGCCTACGGGCTGGCGGGGGAGATCACGTCCGAGCAGATCGACGACGAGACGATCGAGATCCAGGTCAACGGTCCCGACCTCGGCCTGCTCATCGGCCCCAAGGGTCAGACCCTGGCCGCCATCCAGGACCTGGGGCGTACGGTCGTGCAGCGCAAGGCCACTGGGACCCATCACGGTCGGGTCCGGCTCGACGTCAGCGGCTATCGCCAGCGTCGTCGTGAGGCCCTCGAGCGCTTCGCCACCACGGTGGCGGAGGACGTGAAGTCCAGTGGTGTCCAGCGGGCCCTGGAGCCCATGAACGCCGCGGATCGCAAGGTTGTCCACGACACGATCAACGAGATCGATGGCGTCTCCACGGTGTCAGAGGGTGAGGATCAGCGCCGTCGGGTGGTGATCATCCCCGACGCGTGATCGGCCGCCTCCGTAGGCCAATCTGATGGGCGACCGGCTGACGGCACTGCTGATCGAGGCGCAACAGCAGGGGTTCATCGGACCGGGCGACATCCAGCCGCACGTCGAACACGCCCTCGGCTTCGTGGCGGCGCTCGGGGACGACCGGGTGCCCGAGCGAGTGGTCGACCTGGGATCAGGTGGTGGGCTTCCGAGCTTGGTCTTGGCGGAAGCCTGGCCAGAGTCCCGATTCTGGCTGATCGAGGCCAACCAACGCCGGGTGCACTTCCTGGCCGACGCCCTGGATCGTCTGGGCTGGGGGGACCGGATCCAGGCACGCAACGGCCGAGCCGAGTTGTATGGCCATGAGACCGAGCTGCGGGGGACGATGGACCTGGTGACTGCCCGTGGGTTCGGCCCCCCAGCTGTGACGGCGGAGTGTGCGGCCCCGTTCCTGGCGCTTGGTGGGCGCCTGGTGGTGAGCGAACCGCCGGCATCTGCAGGCGCGGATGATACGAGCCGCTGGCCGACAACCGGGCTGGCCGTGCTCGGGTTGTCCCCCGGGTCGGTTGCTCCCGACCTCCCGGCGCACTACGCCGTCTTCGAGCAGAGTGAGCGGTGTCCTGATCGCTACCCCCGCCGAGTCGGGATCCCCGCGAAGCGTCCGTTGTTCTGACGAGCGCGTACGGATCAGAGGAATCGGGTCCCGTCGGCTGGGGGCGGTGACCGATGTTTCACGTGAAACATCCAACGGGATGACCACCTGACCTCGCTCTCCCTCCGAGACCGCGTTTCACGTGAAACCTTGTCCGATGCCGAGAATTCCGCCGCCCGGGGTCGATTCCTGGTCGTCCGGTCTTGACCTTGCACAACCGAACAGGAAGGATGAGCCGGTGACCTCACCGGACTCGGCTGACGAACCTTCATCGCAGTCGGACGAGGGATCGAGTGGGGGTCCGGTCGATGTGGCGCCCACGGGGGCGGCCCCGCTGGCGGGATCCGAATCGCCGGTCGTGGACCCGACACTTCCCCCGCCACCGCTGAGTTCGGGACCCTCAAGCGTCCCCCAGACGTCACCGCTTCCGCCGCCGCCAGACCTATCGGAGCAGCCTGACGACGGCGACCTGAGCCCGTATCTCCCCACCCCTCCCCCTGTTTCGGCGGACGCCGCTGAGTCGCCGGCGGACACTACTGAGCTGTCGATGGACGCCGAAGCCGCGCCACCGACAGTCGAGCCCGATTCGTTTGTCGCATCGACTCCTCATATGCGTGAGCTCCCTCGGGTGATCGCAGTGGCCAACCAGAAGGGTGGCGTGGGCAAGACCACGACGGCGGTGAACCTCGGCGCTTGCCTGGCCGATCTCGGCTATCGAACTCTGGTCATCGACCTTGATCCGCAGGGCAATGCCAGCACTGGGCTGGGCATCAATCCGCGGGCGCTCGAGTCCTCCATGTACGACGTGCTGCTCAACGACGTCCCGCTGGAGGCCTGCATCGAGGGCAGCTCGGTGCGGAACCTGTTCGTGGCCCCCGCCAGCCTCGATCTGGCCGGGGCCGAGATCGAGCTGGTCCCCGCCTTCTCTCGCGAGCTTCGTCTCAAGCGGGCGATCGGTGAGGTGTTGAGCGACTACGACTACGTGTTGATCGATTGCCCGCCGTCACTGGGCCTGCTCACGGTCAACGCCATGGCCGCGGCCACCGAAGTGCTGGTGCCGATCCAGTGCGAGTACTACGCCCTGGAGGGTCTTGGTCAGCTCCTGCGCAACGTCGACCTGGTCCAGAAGAACCTGAATCCCCAGCTCGAGGTGAGCGCCATCGTCCTGGTGATGTACGACGCCCGCACCAAGCTGTCTGACCAGGTGGCAAACGAGGTCCGAGAGCATTTCGGC
This sequence comes from uncultured Microthrixaceae bacterium, assembly GCA_963740985.1. Classification (GTDB taxonomy): domain Bacteria; phylum Actinomycetota; class Acidimicrobiia; order Acidimicrobiales; family Acidimicrobilacustridaceae; genus UBA4742. Next base: position 2,474,476 of record CAVUGJ010000002.1, on the reverse strand, counting down.
GAAACTGTCTGTCGCAACGTCGTGCCCCGAACGGTCAGGCTTTCCGAGGCACCCTCGTTCGGACAGCCGATCATCACATTCGATCCAAGCTCTCGCGGAGCGATCGCCTACCGCGAGCTGGCCAAGGAGGTAAGCGGTGGCACGGCGCAGCGGTCTGGGTAAAGGACTCGGGGCGCTCATCCCCACCACCGAGGTGGCGGACGTCGCCTCCACCGAACTGCAGGACATCCCGGTGGCGCGGATCGATCCGAATCGTCAGCAACCCCGGGCGTACTTCGACGAGGAAGCGCTCGTGTCGCTGACGGCATCGGTTGCCGCGGTTGGCGTGCTCCAGCCTGTGCTGGTCCGACCCGACGAGGACGGCCGCTTCCAACTCATCGCCGGTGAGCGTCGGTGGCGAGCAGCCAAGCGGGCTGGCCTGCAGACGATCCCCGCGCTGGTGCGGACGGTTGGCGACGCGGATGCGCTCGAACAGGCGCTGGTCGAGAACCTCCACCGTGAGGACCTCAACGCGCTGGAGGAGGCGGGCGCCTACCAGCAGCTGATGGAGGATTTCGGACCTCACCCAGGAGCAGGTGGCCAACCGGGTTGGCAAGAGCCGCTCGTCGGTGACCAACACCTTGCGCTTGTTCCAGCTGCCGCCTTCGGTCCAGAAGTTGGTGGCCGAGCGAAAGCTCGAGCGCGGGCCACGCCCGGGCGCTGCTCGGGTCACCCGATCGCCTCTTTCAGGAGACATTGGCTCGCCGAGCCGTCGCCGAGGAGCTGTCGGTTCGCCAACTCGAGGAGTTGGTGCGCGAGCACGTCGACGGCGATGCCGATGGGACCGAGGAGAAGGCCGTGCCGGCCCGGGCGCTTCGGCCAGCCGGACTCCTGGAGCTCGAGGAGCTGTTGTCCGCGCATCTGGACACCCGGGTCACGGTGACGATGGGAGCCAAGCGCGGCCGGGTGGTCGTGGACTTCGCCACCGTGGAGGATCTCGAGCGCATCTATCGCTCGATGACCGTCGGCCGCGAGACCAGCGACTGAAATTCGACCCAGGTGGTCGTCATCGAGCCATGGCGACGGGTGATCGGGGAGTGATTCCCTCAATCCACAACCTGTGGCCAAACCTGTGGTTAATGGTTGTGGCCCCTGTCACATGAGACTTTTGGGCTCAACCGCTCGATCCGAAGGGCTCGTACGAGTCCGCGGTGTTCATGCGTCTACGGGAGTCTCCACCCAGGCCGCGAGCGCGTGCGATGTGGCTGCAGCCAGGGCCGCCGTCTGGGTGACCACGGTCGACGGCGGGCCCAGGCCGCAGGCCACCGCAGGCATGCGGGTCTCTCGCAGGATCGGTAGCCATCGGCCCCGGGCGGGCTCGATGTCGAGCTCGTCTACGGTGGACCACGAGTCGACCAACAGTGAGGCCAACCGCTGCCCACCAGGCGATTCCCAGCCCGTGGTCGAGTAGAAGGCAGCCTCGCAGGCTGGTTCGTCCACCAGGCTGAAACCCAGGTACACGTCCGCCTCGAAGTCGTTTGCCTCGACGGCCTGCACCGAATGATGGGGGTGGTGGAGCAGCGCGACGACCGCACCCGCGTCCTGCAGGATGCGGTCGATGGCGTTGACCAGCACGTCCAGTCCACCCGACTCGCCCAGCACCACCCGGCGGCCGGCCAGCACCGGTGGTCGGGATCGGAGCAGCTCGCGCTCGCGTACCCCGGCCACGTTGGTGCGGTGGCCCGTGCGGTCGCCCAGGCGTTCCAGGCCGGTCAGCACGTCCGGTCCGCAGCGACCGTCTGGGGTGAGGCCGGCGTTGCGCTGGAAGTCGACCAGGGCCCGTTCGGTCTGAGGTCCGAAGATGCCGTCCACCCGGCCGGCGTCGAACCCGAGGGCACCCAGGGATCGCTGAAGATGGGCCACGTCGTCACCCCGGAGCATGGGGCTGCGCAGGTAGAGCAGGCGGTCCCCTCGCCGGTGGCCGGCTTCCACCAGCGCCATCCAGGTGCTGGGATCGCAGACCCCGGACGCGGGAAGGCCGCGGCGCCGCTGGAAGGCGGTCACCGCGGCCTGGGTATGACTGCCGAATCGACCCCGGACGTCGCCGACGACCAGCTCACCACCGGCAGCCAGACGCTGCTGCAGGTCGCGAACCCCGTCGCCGGTGTCGCCGAGGCGAAGCGGAAGGACGTCCACGAGGTCGGTTCGGGTCGGCGGGCGGGATCAGGATCCAGCCATCGCCGCTCCTCGAGGCCTACAGGTAGTCGCTGAGCTCCTCGAGGATCTGGCCCTTGCCGCGGGCGCCGACCAGGCGCTTGGTCGGCTCGCCGTCCTTGAAGACGATCATGGTGGGGATGCTCATCACGTCGAAGCGACGAGCGATGTCGGGGTTGTCGTCGACGTTGAGCTTGGTGATCTGGACCTTCTCGCCGTGCTCCTGGGCGATCTCGTCGAGGATGGGGGCGACCATCTTGCATGGTCCGCACCACTCGGCCCAGAAGTCGACGAGCACGGCGCCGTCCGCGGACCCGATGACCTCATCGAAGGTGGCGTCGGAGAGGGCACTGATGTTGTTGGCCATGGAGCTTCCTGTTCTCTGGACCGCACTGGGCGGATCGGATTGGAACGGTGAGTCGATGTCCGCAGCACTCACCGACTGATGGTCGTTCAACCACGCTGCGGACCCGCCTGGCATTCCGCGGCCTCGGTCCGGGGCTGGCTGCGGTCAGTCGTGTTGGGCCTCGAGCCATCGTTCGGCGTCGATGGCCGCCATGCAGCCCGAGCCGGCGGCGGTGATGGCTTGTCGATAGGTGTGGTCCTGCACGTCGCCGCAGGCGAACACCCCGTCGACGTTGGTGTAGGTGCTACCAGGCCGCGTGACCAGGTAGCCGTTGTCCTCCATGTCGAGCTGGCCCTTGAACAGATCGGTGTTGGGTCGGTGCCCGATGGCGACGAACACCCCGGTGACCGGAAGCTCGGTGAGCTCGTCGGTCACCACGTCGCGCAGGACCGCACCCTCGAGGGTGGCATCACCCTTGAGCTCGTCGACGACCGAGTTCCACCGGAAGGAGATCTTCTCGTTGTTCAGCGCCCGGTCACGCATGATCTTCGAGGCGCGCAGCTCGTCGCGTCGGTGCACGATGGTGACCGACTTGGCGAACTTGGTCAGGAAGAGGGCTTCCTCGACCGCCGAGTCCCCGCCGCCGACCACCAGGATCTCGTGGTCGCGGAAGAAGAAGCCGTCGCAGGTCGCGCAGGTGGACAGGCCGTGGCCGAGGAGGCGCTCCTCGGCCTCGAGGCCGAGCATCAGGGACTGGGCGCCGGTCGAGACGATCACGCATCGAGCGGTGTGGGTCGGTTCGGGGGCGTTGGGGTCGCCGACCCAGATGCCGAAGGGCGTGTGGCTGAGGTCGACCCGACTGACCTTCTGGGTGCGGATGTCGGCTCCGAACCGCATGGCCTGCTCGCGGAAGCGCATCATCAGCTCGGGGCCCATGATCCCGTCGGGGAAGCCCGGGAAGTTCTCCACGTCGGTGGTCAGCATCAGCTGGCCGCCCGGCTGGTCGCTGGTTGATGAAGGTTCTCCCTCGATGACCAAGGGTCTCAGGTTGGCTCGAGCGGTGTAGACCGCCGCGGTCAGACCGGCCGGGCCGGAGCCGATGATGACGACGTCGAGGGGTTCTGCTGCGGGCATGCCGGGCTCCGGGATGAGGGTGGGATCGAGTGCGCTCGGGCGGGCCAGGTGGCCCAAGGAGCTCGTCAGCTCTAGGCGGGAGCTTGACGACGACGCCGGAAGAAGAAGGTACCGGCACCGATGAAGAGCACACCCAGGATGAGGTAGGGCAGCCAGATCCCGCCCCACGGGATGAACTCGTTGACCAGGATGTCGAGCCCACGGATGGCGAAGATCATCAGCAGGACGAAGACCATCACGCCCAGGATGACGGCCATCAGGCCGTAGACGGCCCCGCGTGCCACCGTCTGGATCGGGCCGGTGGTCTTGTCGCGCACGGTGTCGACCAGGTCGACGATCCGATCGGCCGCCTGGGCCGGCCAGTCACCGGACACGATCTGGCCCGCCGCCGCGCCGGGGGGGCCGAGGGTGGCGCCGAGGCCACGACTGACGGCGCTGGTTCCGGGTCGGCCGATGGTCGGGGCTGCGCCACTCGGGCCGGCGGTCTGTCCGGGCGCGACCGGGGCGTGCTGGCCGCCACCGGATCGGAGGACCCGGGTGCCCCCGACCCGGCCGTGGCTGGCGGGTCTCCGTCGGCCGGGCTCGTCATGCGGGGCATCGTAGCGGCGTGGTTCAGGCGGTGCGGTCGACGACCACCTGGCAGTCGGCCGGACGCACGGCGACCACCCGCGCCACGTCGGCCGGAGCCGGGCCGGCGGCGAACAGCAACACCCCGACCGCCTGCCCGGCCACCGAGGCGCGAGCCACCTGATCCAGCGGCCCGAGGTCGTGGCGGCCCGCCCGCACCGTGGCCTCGCACGTCGACCCGTCATCGGTGCGGTCCACGCCCGCGCTGGGCTGAGACGTGGCCCCGGCCACCGTGCTGGTCGGTCCGAAGAGTCCACTGAACCGACCGTTGGCCTGGTGCCTGCCGACCCGGGCCACCAGGGCGTCAGCGGTGGCGAACGAACCGAGATCCGGCAGCTGAGCCAGGCTGGCGGAGCTTTGCGTCCCGGCCTGGGGTAGGGCTGCGTCGGGCTGGGCCGCGGGAGATGTGGTGGTGGCGGCGGCGGAGCCGGCCACGCTGGCGGTCTGAGCTCCAGGGCTGTGGCTCGAGGCCAGGTGGGCAACGGCCAGCCCTCCCACCAACAGCAGTGCGACGGCGGCGGCGGCCACGGCCAGCCACCGCCGGGCGCGAGCTCCGCCACGACCCGAACCACCCCCGCCGGCGCCGAGCGCGTCGGCTGGGTCGTCGGTGAGTCGGCCTGAAGCCAGCGCCCGGTGAAGCTGCGCATCCCGAATACTTGTATCTGGTTGGTCCATCGGCTCGGCGAGGGCCTCGACCACCGACCGCAACTCGGCGGCGCGAGCCTCGACAGCCGTCGACCCGCGGGGAGATCCGTCGGCGCGAACGCCCTGGTCAGACGTGCTCTGGTCGGATCCGGAGCCGGCCTCATCGAGCAGGGCCGAGGCAGCCAGGTCGAGGTCGTCGACCTCTGGCACCGGCCACGGGTCAGATGCCGGCTCGGGTGCCGGAGGGGGATTTGCGGGATCGGTCATGGGGTATCTGCTCTGACGCTCGGACTGGCGGACGGGTTCCCCGACGCCGGAGGGGAGTGGCCCGCCGGCGAGTTCGGCGGCCTCGCCTCCACCCCGGTGTCGCGCAGGTGTCGGGCCAGCGCCCGTCGTCCTCGGGCGATGCGGGAGCGCACCGTTCCGGGCGGGATGTCGAGCACCTCGGCGATCTCGGCGTAGTCGAGACCGATGACGTCGCGCAGCACCACCGGGGACCGGAAGTCGGGGGGGAGCGCGGGCCAGAGCCTCGTCGATGCGAGACCCGGTCGGCCACGTCCTGGTCCAGGTCGGGGAGCTGTCCCGGGGCAGTCGCCTCCTGGTCCAGCGGGGTGACCGGGCGGCGTCGATCGCGTCGGAGCTGGTCCAGGCAGGCGTTGGTGGTGACCCGATAGGCCCAGGTGGTGAAGCTCGATCGTCCGTCGAAGCGGTCGAGCCCGCGGACGATGGCGATGAGCGCGTCCTGGGCGGCGTCGAGGGCGTCGGTGTCGTTGCCGGTCATGCGTCGGCAGATGGCGTAGACCCGGTCGTAGTGGTCGACGAGCAGCTGGTTCAGCGACGGTTCGTGACCCTGGCGCGCCCGACGGAGCAGGACCCCGTCGTCGGGCGCCGACTCCACTCGATCAGCTCCGCACCCGGTCAGCTCCGCAGTCGGAGCTCGTCGATCTCGGCGCGCACCGGCGGCGACGCCGCTGCCCAGATCGGTGATCCAGACCAGCACGTGGCGGCCGGCGCGGCCGTGCAGATCGAAGGTGGCGTTGCCGTCGATGTCGTCGCGGCTGAGTCGACCGGGGAACCCCAGCCGCTGAGGCTGGCGGGCAGCACGTCGGCGTCGGACACGAACACCTCGGCCGACCAGCCCTGGGTGGGCGAGGTCACTGCCAACCGGCGCAGCCGTTCGGCCTGAGCCAGCGTGAGCGAGATGCCGACACCCGGCTTGAGGTTGCCGAAGTGGCGGTCGTTGTAGGACTCGGTCGACCAGCCGGTCGCCGGGTTGCCGTCGACGGCCAGCGGGAGCTGCCCGTCGTTCTCTCCCGGCGTCCCGCTGCCCTCGGGGTCGAAGCTGTTGACCCCGATGGGGGTGAGCACCGTGGATGCGGTCGGCCGAGGTGGGCGGTGGCGAGGTGGCGGTGGGCTGGTCGGATCCGCCGAAGAGCCGATGGCCCAGCGAGGTGTGATCGATCAGCAGGAACGCCACCACCAGGGCGGTGACCACCAGCGCCAGCCCGAGCACCGGTCGAAGCCAGACCCCGTGGCGGGGGGGTGGCTCGGGGCCCGGGTCCATGAAGCCCACACCGGCGGGGCTGGGCACCGGCGGCGGGGTGCCGGTGTCGGCGTCGGCCGAGGGCGTCGTGGCCAGGGCCGCCGCCCGCCAGGCGTGGGTGAGGTCGTCGGTCGCGGCCAGGGGAGCCTCGATGACGGTGAGGTCGTCGTCCACCGCCAGCACCCCCGGCTCGAGCAGCGCGGCTCGGAGGTCGTCTGCGTGCTGGAACCGGTCGGCCGGATCCGGCTCCAGGCAGCGCAGGATCACGCTCTCGAGTCCCGGAGGGATCGTCGGTCGCAGGTGCGAGGGCCGCGGTGGCGCGCTGGTGCAGGCGGGCCAGGGCGGTGGCGGCCGGGCTGTCACCGCTGAACGGGGGTCGGGCGCAGGCGCACTCGAACAGGACCACACCCAGGCCGTAGATGTCGGTGCGGCCGTCCACCGGCTCGCTGCGGACCTGCTCGGGCGCCAGGTACTTGACCGTGCCCAGCATGGTGCCCGTCTGGGTGTGTCGGTGTCGTCGCGGATCTTGGCGATGCCGAAGTCGGTGACCATGACCCGCTCGTCCGCGCACAGCAGGATGTTGGCGGGCTTGATGTCGCGGTGCACCAGCCCGGCCCGGTGGGCCGCGGCCAGGGCGTCGGCCACCTCGGCCCCGACGTGGGCCACCTCGCGGAAGTCGAGCATCGACCGGCCGTCGAGCTGGTCTCGCAGGGTGGTGCCGCGCACCAGCTCCATCACGATCGCTTCGAGCCCGTCGTCGTGGCAGGTGTCGTAGATGGCCACGATGGAGGGGTGGTGGAGTCGGGCCGCGGCGATCGCCTCGGTGCGGAAGCGGGCCACGAAGGCCTGGTCGGCGGCCAGGTGCGGGTGGAGGATCTTGACCGCCACGTGACGGCCCAGCACCTCGTCGCCGGCCTGCCAGACCTCGGCCATGCCGCCGCTGGCGATGCGGTGCTCGAGCCGGTAGCGGCCGCTGATGCGTTGGCCCGCGAGGAAGGCGCTGGGCGTCGGTTGCGGGTCAGCGGGGTCTCGCGGCACAGCCCTCAAACGGTAGCGGTCGCCCGGCGTGGCGCCGGGTCACCGGCCCGTGGATCGAGGCGGGCAGAGCGACCCATAGTATGAGCGCGATGAGCCCGGTTCGGCGATGGCGGCGTGGACTGGCGCCGGTGGCGGTCGTCGTGGTCGGCCTGGGGATCAGCCTGGGCGCCTGCGCCAGCGAGAGCGCCGGGCCGAAGCCGACGGATCCGACCCTGGCCGAGGGGTATCAGCAGTACCAGGACCACTGCGCCACCTGCCATGGAGGCAACGGCGGAGGTGGGTCGGGGCCGAAGCTGGCCGGGACGGTGGAGCACACGTTCCCGAACATCGCCGATCAGATCAAGGTGATCGAGAACGGCAAGAACGGCGGGATGCCGGCCTGGAAGGGCACCCTCAGCGCCACCCAGATCCAGGATGTGGCCATGTACGAGCGCCAGTGCCTCGGCCGTAAAGTCTTGCTGATCGCCTGAGCGCTCAGCGGTCGATCCGATGCTCAGGTCGCGGTGAGGTAGCAGATGCCGACCAAGCGCGGCCCGCCGTGGGTGCCGATGACGGCGCCGATGCGCCCGGTGCGGATCTGGTCACGGGGGTAGCGATCGGCGATGAGATCGAGGAACTCGTCGACGTCAGGCGCCTCGCCGTCGCACACGGCCAGGCGCTCGACCGTCGGCTCCTCGTACAACTTGTCGCGCAGCCAGATCAGGGACTTCTTGCGGGTGCGGATCCGGCCCGCCTCCTGCACCTTGCCCTCGCTGACGTTGATGACCGGCTTGGCCGAGATCATGGAGCCGAGCAGGTGCTTGGCCGCGCCGATGCGGCCGCCCTTCTTGAGGTTGTCCAGCGTGTCGAGGGTGGCGTACACCCGGGTGCGTTCGATGAGCCCGTTCACCTCGGTCTCGATGTCGTCGGCCGATGCGCCCGCCGCGGCCGCCCTGGCCGCCTCGATCACGATGGTGCCCAGGCCCGCGGTCAGGGTTCGGCTGTCGATGACCCGCACCGCCACGGTGTCGGCCACGGCCCGGGCCGCGTTGCGAGCCGACTCGATGGTGGCCGAGAGCTCGCGAGGAGAGGTTGATGCACACGACGGCGTCGGCGCCCTCGTCGGCCAGGCGGCGGAAGGCCTGCTCGAACAGGCCCGGGGCCGGTGCCGCCGTCTCGGGCAGCGCGAGCCGACTCGGCCATGCGCCGGTAGAACTCGGCCACGCTCAGCTCTTCGAGGTCGACGAACTCCTCGTCGCCGAACCGGATGGTGAGCGGGCACCACCGCCACACCCGAGATCGGCGGCCTCCTGCAGGCTCAGATCACACGAGCTGTCGGTGACGATCCGGACTCCCGGCATGGCTCCCCCGGTTGGTGGCCGACCTCACGGTCGATCTGGGTCGAATGGTGTCGGCGAGCGTAGATCACGTGCGCAGGACCGGGTGGCTCGAGCCCGACCAGGCTGCGGCGGCGCCGGGTGTTGCGGGCGTTGCGGGCCCACCACAGGGCCAGGAACAGCCCGGCCGCCACGGTCAGCACCAGCCCGATGCCGGAGATGGCGGTCGAGCGCACGTCGAACCGGGTGTGGGCGATGGGGAGGTGGTGGTCCGGGCGAGGTGATGGTCACCTGCATGGGGAAGGCGCCTGAGGCCCGCACCGTCACCGGGATGGTCAGGTGAGCGGGTTGGCCGGCGGGGATGGTGACCATCTGCTGGTTGCCGTTGACGAAGTGGAGCTTCGGGCTCTGGAAGTCGAGCAGGACCCGGACCGGGTAGTCGAGGGCGTTGGAGATGCTGAACGGGATCTTCCCCGACGCCGAGGTCAGCGTCACGGTCTGCTGGCCCAGCGCGGTGATCTGGCTCAGCTGGCCCCCGATGTCGGCGTCGATGGCGGTCAGCCAGCTGTTGGCCTGAGCCAGGGGCAGCTGGTTCGACCCCGACGCCAGCGCCAGCTGTTGCCAGGAGGCGGCCAGGTCGAGTGGCCTGCCCGTGTCCGCGTCGCCCGACCCGCCCCCGGGCCCGGTGCCAACGGTTCTGCCGCCGGGACCGGCGCCACTGTTCTGCCGCCGGGGCCGGCGACCACGGTCTGGAACGACGCGATGTCGGCGGTGGTGGTGCGGAAGTGGGCGGGGTAGTCCCCGAGCCCGGGCACCGGGCGGGTGTCGAGGTGGCGCAGCGTGTTGGTCCCGTTGCTGGTGGTGCGGTCGCTGGCCGAGGAAGGGTCCACCACGGCGGTGAAGTCGCCGACCGCGGTGGCCTGTACCAGCGGGGCGGCCGAACCCCCGGCCGTGGGCGCGGCCAGTGCGGCCATGAGCGTGGTCAGCGCCGGTGTCGTGGCCGTCGGGGAGGCGGGGAGCTGCACGGCCACGCCGCGGCGACAAGGCTGGCCGGGCTGGCGGATGCAGGCTTGGCTGCCCGAGTGGTCGAGGGAGACCAGGGCCAGCGCCGAGAGCACCTGGTGGGCGGCCAGCACGGGGTCGCTGGCGGTGGCCAGGGTGCCGGCTCAGCCCGGCGTCGGCCGGTACCGCCGACACGTGGGTGCCGGCCGAGGCGCTCAGGTCGAACCACTGGGTCAGCGGTCCCGCCGTGCTGGCGGCGCGGGTACCCGACCGCGGCCAGCCGGTCCGAGGGCACCACCGACCACCTGGGCGCCGTGGGCCAGGAGCCGCGTGTCAGCGAATCGGCGGTGGCGGTCGGGTCGAGCACCGCGGTGCGATGGCGTCACGCTGCTGCCCAGTTGGGCCAGGGCCTCGATCGCCGGCCTGGAGCTGCTGGTCATAGCCAGCAGCTGAGCCCGTGGGCCACCCAGGCGCCGCTGTCGACGGGCACGTAGGGCCCCGACAGGATCGAGCGGTGGCCCACCGCCGTTCGCAGGTCGGCCACCAGGTGGCGTGCCGGTGGTGCGGTCGTGATCGGCCAGCGTGTCCACCGTCTCGGGCACCGGGGTCACCGAGACGGCCACGAGTCGGGTACTGGGACAAGACGTCGGCTTCGCCGTCGAGGCCGGTCAGCACCGCCGGGCTGAGGGTGGCGGCACGATCAGGCCGGTGGGCCACCGGCGCACCGACGGGCACGACCAGGGCCACCGACAGCGGCGCGGCGGTCGAGGCGGTGGCCCTGCTGCCGGCGGTGCCGGCGGCCGGCAGCCGGATCAGCTGGGTGAAGAGTTGGCTGATGGTGTCGCCGTGCGCATCCGCCACGGCCAGGGAGAACGGGTACACGCCGGGGTTGGCCAGGAAGAACCCGCCGGGGCTGCGGGTTCCGGTGGCCACCATCGGGTAGCTCAGCATCAGCGACCCGTCAGTCCCCCGGCTGACGGAGGCGGCCGGCACCGTCACGCTCTCGACCAGCGCGTCCCAGGGACTGGCCCTTGGCGGCGCGATCGAGTTGGGCCTGGGTGCTGATGGGTACGTAGATGCGAGCCACGATCTGGGCGTCGGCCGGGATCGTGCCGGCGCCGACCCGCAGGTCGAAGGTGCCCACCGGGGCCACCCAGGGCGACTGGTCGATCAGCGTCACCGTCGACGGCGAGGCGGTGGTCGTCGTCTGAGATGCCGCGGGCCCGATGGCGCCGGCGCCCACCAGGAGCAAGGTGCCGGCCGCAGCGGCGAGCCGGGCCACGAAGCGGGGCCGGAGTCCTCCGACGCCCGGTGAACCCGCCTTCACGCGGTCGGGCCGCGGGTGCCCAGGTCCAGCTCCAGCACGTCCAGCCCGTCGGGTTGGCGGACGAATCCCAGCTGCTCGTAAAGCGCCAGGGCCCGGTGGTTGTGCTCCTGGGTGTTGACCAGGGTGGAGCGGGCTCCGTGGCGCTGTGACCAGTGAAGGGCGTCGAGCACCAGCGCGGTGCCCATCCCTCGACGCTGCACGCCCGGGCGGACGGCCAGGCGTTGGAGGTAGCTGACCGCCCCAGCTCGGCCGGTGACGGCGTAGGCATCGATCCGGCCGTGGTCGATGACCCGGAAGCGCGACGGTCGGTGTGGCCCGGCGGGCGTCGTCGAGGCCGGCGCGGTCGAAGCGCCAGAACGGCTCGAAGGCCAGGTGGTCGACGGCCAGCGCGGCCATGCGATCGCCCCGGCGGCCTCGGCGGGTGGTCCGGCCGCGGGTTCGGGCCGGGACGGGTCCGTCCAAGGGGTGACGCAGGAGGTGGAGGTGCTCGTGGACCACGAAGCCGTAGGCCCGGAAGATCTGCTGCTCGACCGGATTGAGGGCGGAGGTGAGCACCCCCTGGTATCCCTGCTCGACCAGGGTGCGCAGGCAGGCGCTGAGGGCCTGGTCGGAAGGGGAGTGGCCGGCCGCCGGCGTGACGTAGGCGATGGCTGGGTCGCCGCGCCACGGGCTGACGCGCAGGTGCTCTGCGCCCCACTGCACCGTGTCGATCCTGCTCATGTTCGTCCTCGTGATGGCAGACGGCGGCGCCGCGAGCGCATGCGGGGATCGCTCCCAGGTGGCGCCGGCCCCAGTCCAGCCAGAGGATACGACGTGGTCGGGGCGCCGGGCAGGCGGCGCACCCCCCGCCAGGCCGGAGCCGCTGGGTCGATGAGACCCGGATGCCGAAGGCGCCCGCAGGGAGGCTTGCCGACCGGAGGGCCTGGAAGGCGGAGGCCGCCAGGCCGGAGCCGCTGGATCGATGAGACCCGGATGCCGAAGGCGCCCGCAGGGAGGCTTGCCGACCGGAGGGCCTGGAAGGCGGTCAGCGGTAGCGTGCAGCCGTGGCCGTGCTGTTCACCACCCATCCGCAGTTCCTGAGCCACGACACCGGTCGCGGCCATCCGGAGCGTCCGGAGCGGCTGGCCGCGGTGCAGGCGGGGATCGCGGCCGCCGGTCTGACCGAGGCCCTGGTTCCGTTCGAGCCCCGAGCCGCCACGGCCGAGGAGGTGGCCCGCGTCCACCCCGAGCCCTTCCTCGAGAAGCTGGCCGATTTCAGCCTGGCGGGGGGTGGCCACCTCGATCCCGACACCGTCGTCGGCCCCACCTCCTGCGCCGCCGCGCTGCTGGCCGCCGGCTCCGGACTCGAGGCGGTCCACCAGCTCGACCAGGGCGCGGGGGACGTGGCCTTCTGTGCGGTGCGCCCGCCGGGCCACCACGCCACGCCCACCCGGTCGATGGGCTTCTGCCTGGTGAACAGCGTGGCCGTCACGGCCCGGGCGCTGGCCGATCGGGGCGAGCGCGTGCTCATCGTCGACTACGACGCCCATCACGGCAACGGCACGCAGGACACCTTCTACCGGGACGACGCGGTCACCTACGTCTCGTTCCACGAGTACCCGCTCTATCCCGGTACCGGCGGGATGCCGGAGATGGGCGAGGACGATGGGTGGGGGACGACGATCAACTTCCCGTTCCCGTCGGGGGCCACCGGCGACGTGTACCGCCGAGCCATCGACGAGGTGGTGGCTCCCTACGCCGCCTCGTGGAAGCCGACCTGGCTGCTGGTCTCGGCCGGCTTCGACGGTCACCGACGGGACCCGATCACCGGGCTGGGCCTCTCGGCGGGGGACTTCGCCGACCTCACCCGGGTGCTGGGCGAGCTGGCCGCGCCGGGTCACCAGATCATCTTCCTGGAGGGTGGCTACGACCTGCAGGGCGTGGCCGACTCGGCCGGCGCGGCCTTGGGCGAACTGTGCGGGCAGGCCTACCGGCCCGAGGCCCCCACCAGCGGTGGCCCGGGTGCTCACGTGGTGGACGCGGTCATGGCCCGCCGCCTCCAGGCCGGGCTCGACGGCTGAGCGGTGGTGCCTGAACGGCTCCGGCCGATCCTCTCCGAGACGCTGCCCGCTGGCCGAGCGGTTCGACGCCGCGGGCCATCGCCTGTACCTGGTGGGCGGCATCGTGCGCGACCTGCTGCTGGGCGAGGAGATGGGCGAGGCCACCGACATCGACCTGACCACCGATGCCCGTCCGGAGCAGACCAAGCGGCTGGTCTCGGGCTGGGCCGACTCGGTGTGGACCCAGGGCCAGCGCTTCGGAACCATCGGCTGTCGCAAGGATGGGCGCGACTTCGAGATCACCACCCATCGGGCCGAGGCCTACGTGCCCGACTCACGCAAGCCCTCGGTGGTCTACGCCGATGAGGTGGAGGCCGACCTGGCGCGGCGCGACTTCACCGTCAACGCCATGGCGCTGCGCCTGTCCGCCGACGACCGCGACCCCGAGCTCATCGACCCGTTCGAGGGCGCCGCCGATCTCGTGGCCAAGGTGCTGCGCACCCCGTTGTCGCCCGACGAGTCGTTCACCGATGATCCGCTGCGCATGCTGCGCGCCGCCCGCTTCGTGGCCCGATACGGCCTGGTGCCCCGGCCCGAGCTGGTGGATGCCATCCGCCAGCTGGGCGAACGGCTGCGCATCGTGTCGGTCGAGCGCGTCCGCGACGAGCTCGACAAGCTGCTGGTGGTCCGCGACCCGTCGCCTGGCCTGTGGTTGCTGGTGGACACCGACCTGGTCGACGAGTTCCTGCCCGAGCTGGCCGCCATGCGCCTCGAGCAGGATCCGGTCCATCGTCACAAGGACGTGCTGGCTCACACCATCGCGGTGGTGGCCAACACCCAACCTGAGCGCATCGTGCGGCTGGCCGCGTTGCTCCACGACGTGGGCAAGCCCAAGACCCGGGCCATCGGTCCCGACGGCGTCAGCTTCCACCACCACGAGGTGGTGGGCGCCCGCATGGCTCGGGATCGCATGCGGGCGCTGCACTACAGCAACGACGACGTGGCGGCGGTCACCGAACTGGTCCGCCTGCACCTGCGGTTCCACACCTACCAGATGGGCTGGACCGACAGCGCGGTGCGGCGTTTCGTGCGCGACGCCGGGGACCTGCTGCCCGAGCTGATCGAGCTGACGCGCTGCGATTGCACCACCCGAAACGAGCGCAAGGCCCGACAACTCAAGGCTCGGATGGACGAGCTGGAGGTGCGGATCGCCGAGCTCGCCTCCCAGGAGGAGCTGGCCGCGCTGCGCCCAGACCTGGATGGACGCCAGATCATGGACCACCTGCACATCGGTCCGGGTCGCGAGGTGGGCCAGGCCCTGGACTTCCTGCTCGAGCTACGCCTCGAGCACGGCCCACTGGGCGAAACCGAGGCCTACCGCCGCCTGGACGAGTGGTACTCGCAAACTCATTGACCCTTCGGTCGGCGAGCCTCCTTGCGGGCGCCTTCGGCATCCGGGTGTCATCGGTCCAGCGGCTCCGGCAGGGCGGCCTCCGCCTTCCTAGTCCTCGTTCAGATGCCTTCTTTGCGGGCGCGCATGATCAGGGTGGCCGGGGCCCACTGCATGGCCGGGCGCCATTGGGCGCTGCGGCGACCGCTGGGATCGGGCTCGGGTTCGAGCAGCATGTCGACCCGGAAGTTGGCCCGTCCCAGGCTGGTGAACAGGTCACCCACCGTGCGCGGGTACTCGTGGCCGCCGCGTTCCCCGGTGGACCAGGGTCGCGACGAACGGTCGAAGTAGGCGCGGGTCACCGTGGCGGGCAGCTCGGCGTCGGGATCGACCATGGAATAGGCCGGATGGGGGACGGAGAACACCAGGTGGCAGGCCGGGTGCAGTACCCGGTGGACCTGGCGGAAGAGCCGGTCCAGGTCGTCCACCCCCGCCAGGGCGAACACGCTCAGCGCGCTGTCGAGCGAGTCGGCGCGGACAAAGGGCAGCTCGGCCAGGTCGGCCTGGTGCAGCTCGACCTTCACCTCGGCGGCATCGGCGGCGCCTCGGGCGACCTCGATGCGGTTCAGCGACGGGTCCACGCCGATGACCCGAGCCCCCTGGCGGGCCAGGGTGACCACTTCGGCGCCCGCTCCCACCCCGAGCACGAGGATCCGTCGGTCCTCGACGTTGCCGAGCAGCCGCAGCTGGGCTTCGGGAGGGATGTCGGGCCCGTAGCTGATGCTGTCGCCGGTGAGATCGGCCTGGCTGGGGAACGTGGCGGACAGCGGGAGCGTGGGCTCGGGCTCGACGTCGGGCGCGGCCACCAGGTTGCGCGTGGTGGGGTGGCCCGAGCGCATGTCGCCGGGCCCGGTGAAGCGGTCGGACATGGTCAGAAGTCTGGCGCGGCGCGCCCGGAGGCCGGGGGATGGCTCCCCCGCAGCGCGAGCCGGTCAGATGCCACCGGGGAGGGCCAGCTCGGCGATCCCGAGCAGCGGATCCGCCGGGGTGTAGACGAAGGACGCGAGCACGGGTCCACCAAAGCGAGTTTCCGACCCGAACGCGAGCCGACGCAACCCCCGTCCCTGGTGTCAGCGCACCGGGCCGGTGCCTGGAGGTGGCGACCATCCCCAGGTCAACCCCATCCGGAGTAGGTAGCCTGATCGGCCATGAGCTTCGGACCGGGATCGCTGCGGGGCGCCGCCGTGGGGACGCCGGGCGAGATCGACTACCGGCTGGCTCGCCAGGCGCTGATCTCGGAGTTCAAGAAGGGGCGACTGGCCCAGCACGAGGTCTGCGACGCCCATCCGGAGCTGGTGCGGGCGGCCCGCGAGTGCAGCGAGGCCACCTCGATGCCGTGCCCGATCTGCGAGGAGCACAACGTTGTGCTTGTCTCGTATGTGTTCGGACCCCGGTTGCCGTCCCATGGACGGTGCATCACGACCAAGGCTGAGCTCCGGGCCCTCGCCCGCCGGTCCGGCGAGTTCGCCTGCTACGTCGTCGAAGTCTGCCCCTCCTGCTCTTGGAACCATCTCGCTCGTACCTTCCTGCTGAACCCGGCCCGCTCGGCCTGAGCTGGGGCGCCTACCTGCGCGCCTCGGCTCGGCGGCAGTTCACGGGCCTGCGGTGAGCGCCCAAGGTCGGCGCGCCGAGCCGTCGCGTCGCCAGGCCCGCAAGCAGGCCAAGGCCCAGGCTCGGGCGGACGGCACCCGCCGGGGCTTCTTCTGGCGGTGGCGGCGAGGGTTCTTCCTGGTCGGGCTGGTGCTGGTGGCTGCGGTGGCGGGCGTGGTCTACGTGTTCAGCCAGGTGCCGCTGCCGGCCAAGGACCCGCCGCTGCTGCAGACGTCGTTCGTGTGCGCGGCGGACGTGACCACCAACTGCAACGCCGACAACGCCATGGCCCAGCTCAGCGGTGGGGTCGACCGCGTCGACGTGGACTACGGCCAGATCCCGCCGGTCTTGATCGACGCGGTGGTCAGCGCCGAGGACAAGAACTTCTTCAAGCACGGCGGCGTCGATCCCGAGAGCATCGCCCGGGCGCTGTGGGAGGACCTGCACGGCAGCGCCTCGGAGCAGGGCGGCTCGACCATCACCCAGCAGTACGTCAAGACGGTCTACCTGACCAACGAGCGCAACCTCACCCGCAAGATCAAAGAAGCGGTCCTGGCCGTCAAGCTCGAGCGCCAGCTGCCCAAGACCGAGATCCTCAACCGATACCTCAACGCCGTGTACTTCGGCCGGGGCGCCTACGGTGTGGAAGCGGCCTCCAAGACCTACTTCGGCAAGGACGTCGGCTCGCTGACACTGCCCGAGGCCGCCTATCTGGCCGGCCTCATCCGCTCCCCCGAGACGGCCGACGCTTCCCTGCCCGCCTCGGACCCGGGTGCGGCCAGCGGGTTGGCCACGGCCAAGTTCCGGCGCACCTCGGTGCTCGACAACATGGTCAAGCAGCACTACATCACCCAGGCCCAGCGCGATGCCGCCGTGGCCACGCCCTGGACCGACGTCCTGCCCAAGGCGCAGGGAGCCAGCACCTCGACGGTGACCCACACCGAGTTGGGCACCCAGTACCTGCTCGACTACGTGCGGCACACGCTGGTGGCCTCGGGGCAGTTCAACGACGCAGAGCTCTACGGCGGCGGGCTGCGCATCTACACCACCATCGACTACGGCCTGCAGCGCGACGCCCTCGACGCCATCAGCTCCAGCCTGACCCTCAAGGCCGACCCGGCCGCCTCGCTGGTGTCGGTCGATCCCAGCGGTCGCATCCGGGCCATGGCCAGCAGCACCTCCTACGCCACGTCCCAGGTGAACCTGGCCGTGGGCAACCAGGGCGGCGGTGGGGGCCGCCAGGCCGGCTCCACCTTCAAGACGTTCGCGGTGGCCGAGGCCCTCAGCCAAGGCATGACCCTCAACCGGTCGTACCCCGCGCCGTACAGTATGATCGTGCCCAACGGCAACGGCCAGGGCGACAACTGGTCGGTGCACAACGACAGCAAGGGCGAGTCGTTCGGGCGCATCAACATGAGCACCGCCCTGGCCAACTCCATCAACACCTACTTCGCCCAGCTGGTCACCGACATCAACCCGCAGAACCTGGCCAACATGGCCAAGCGCATGGGCGTGCAGAGCCCCCTGCTGGCCGTGCCGTCCCTGGTGCTGGGCACCAGCGGGGTGTCGCCGCTGGACATGGCCAGCGGGTACTCGACCCTCATGGATGAGGGCGTCCACATCACCCCCTACATCGTGAGCCGGGTCACCGACTCGTCGGGCCAGGTGCTCTACCAGGCGCCGACCTCGGGCAACCGGGTGCTGTCCAAGAACGTGGCTGACCAGACCAGCTGGGCCCTCAGCCAGGTCATCACCCAGGGCACCGGCACGGGTGCCGCCTTCGGCCAGCCGGCCGCGGGCAAGACCGGCACCACCTCGGCCAACACCGACGGCTGGTTCACGGGCTACACCTGCTCGCTCACCGCCTCGGTGTGGATGGGCTACCCCGACAGCGACAACCACTCCATGAGCTTCCTGGGCACGAACGCCTATGGCGGGAAGATCCCGGCCAGCATCTGGCGCAAGTTCATGACCCAGGCCACCCAGGGCCTCAAGAGCTGTCCCTACAACCGTCCGGCCAACGCCGCCGGCAGCGTCACCGACTACGGGACCGGCGTCGGGACGCCGTCCACATCGTCGTCGGGGTCGACCACCACCACCGCGCACGTGCCGTCGTCCACCACGACCACCGCTCCGGTGGCCCCCACCACCGTGGCGCCTCCGACCACGGTCACGCCGACGACGGTGACGCCCACCACCGCGGCACCCACCACCACGTTGCCCCCGTGATCTAGAGAGTCGGTACGTCGGGGCCGGGGCCGGGTTCGAGCTGCTGGTGGGGGTAGTGGGTGCGGCACACGAAGCACCAGCGCTCCTCGCCGCCCTCTTCCACCTTGCCCGGGGTGTCCCAGGCTTCGGGGGTGACGTAGAGGCGGCGGACGAGCAGCACGGCTTCGTCGTCGCGCCCGCAGCTCTCGCAGATCCCGATCATGGTTGGAGTGTAGAGAGGCGGGTGTGGCGCCCGGGTGAGCGATCTGCTTACACTTCAAGAACCGCCGGCAGCCATGGGGCGCTGGACGGACATAAGGAGGGCTCAGCGATGGGCAACTCGGTCACGGCACCTCGTGTGCGCTCCTCGAAGGTGCGCGAGGGAAGCGATCCACTGGTCATGGTCACCGCCTATGACGCCCCCGGGGCGCGGATGGCCGACGCCGCCGGCGTCGATCTCATCCTGGTGGGCGACTCGGTGGCCATGGTGGTGCTCGGCTACGACGACACGCTTCAGGTCACGGTGGACGACATGGTCCACCACACCGCGGCGGTGGCCCGGGCCAAGCCCCGGGCCCTGGTCGTGGGCGACCTGCCGTGGATGAGCTACCACGTGTCGACCGAAGAGACGGTGCGCAACGCCGCCGCGCTCGTCCGGGCCGGAGCCCAGGCGGTGAAGCTGGAGGGCGGCCGCAAGCGCCTGCGGATGATCGAGGCCATCGTCGAGGCCGAGATCCCGGTCATGGGCCACCTCGGGCTGACCCCCCAGTCGCTGCACGCCATGGGCGGGTTCAAGGTGCAGGGCCGAGAGGCGCAGGCCGCGCTCGAGCTGGTCGCCGACGCCAAGGCGCTGGCCCACGCCGGGTGCTTCGCCATCGTGCTCGAGGGCGTGCCCGACCAGGTGGCCCGACTGGTGACCGAAGCGGTCGACGTGCCCACCATCGGCATCGGCGCCGGTCCCTGGTGCGACGGCCAGGTCCTGGTCTTCCACGACCTGTTGGGCATCGAGGAGCGCCTGGCCCCCAAGTTCGTGCGCCGCTACGCCTCGTTGGGCGACGACGCCGTGGCCGCGCTCGTCGGCCTACGCTGCGGATGTGCGCGGCGGCCGGTTCCCCGACGACTCTGAGAGCTACCACCTCAACGGCGAGGTGGCCGAGGCGCTCAGCCTGTACGGGAGCGCGTCCCCATCCGCCTGACCCACCGGGGCAGCATCATGGCGGGGCTGGTCGTGGTCGTGGTCGTGCTGGCCTCGGCCGTCGGCTGTTCGTCCACGGCTTCCAGCCGCGCCCGGCGGGTCGGCCGCGACCACCGCCACCACCGGGTCGATGGACGGCACCGTGCCCGCGGATCGGATCCCTGGGCTGACCCCGGCCTCGGCGCCCTTCCACGCGTTCGAGCAGGTCAAGGCCACAGTCGGTCACCGCCGACGGCCACACCCACACCCCCTGCCTGCTGGTGGCGCGGACGGGCGCGGCTCGCGACCGGGGCCTGATGGCGGTCACGGACCCGAAGCTGGCCGGCTACGCCGGCATGATCTTCGCCTTCGACGGAGACGTGACCGGCACCTTCTGGATGAAGGACACGCTCATCCCCCTGTCGGTCATCTTCCTCGACGACCACGGCCGGCGGATCTCCAGCGCGGACATGGCGCCGTGCCCCACCTCGACGGCCAACTGCCCGCTGTACCCGGCGACCGCGCCCTACCGATGGGCCATCGAGGTACCGCTCGGGCAGCTCGCCGCCCTGGGCCTGGGTGCATCGGACCAGCCGAAGGTGACCATCGGCGGGGCCTGCACGATCTGACGGGTCGGCCGCGACCCGATCGGACTCGGCGTGGTTGTCACACCCCCCGGGCAGAGTGGGCCGATGAGGGATTCGCCCAGCCGGTCCACTACGATGCTCCGGTCAATCGATGACCCTGCCCCGATCGTCGGGGCCCCGGCTCCGGCCGGGTCCAGAGGGAGGTGATGCGCTCCATGCGAGCGTACGAACTCATGATCATCTTCGACGGCGACGTCGAAGAAACCGCCGTCACCGAAGGCCTGGCCCGAGTGGCCCAACAGGTCGAAGCCGGCGACGGCAAGGTGGCCAAGACCGACCTGTGGGGTCGTCGACGCTTCGCCTACGAGATCAACCACAAGTTCGAGGGCATCTACGTGGTGCTCGAGATCACGACCGAGGCGCGTCGACCTCGAGGACGTGGAGCGGTCCCTGCGGCTCGCGGACGAGGTCGTCCGCCACAAGTTGATGCGGCTGCCCGATCGCGAGGCCGCCCGACGCGGCCTGTTCGAGGCGCCCGTGCCGGCCGAGGCCGACTAGGCCCCGCCGGAGATCTGAGGAGCACGACATGGCAAACGGAAACAACATCACCATCGTGGGCAACGCCACCCGTGATCCCGAGCTGCGCTTCACCCCCAGCGGGCAGGCCGTGGCCACCTTCGGCGTGGCGGTCAACCGCCGCTGGCAGAACCGCCAGATCCAACGAGTGGGAAGAGGCGGTGTCGTTCTTCGACGTGACCGCCTGGCAGCAGCTGGCCGAGAACGTGGCCGAGTCGGTCCAGAAGGGCACCCGCGTGATCGTCACCGGGCGCCTCGACCAGCGCTCGTGGGAGACCCAGGACGGCGAGAAGCGGTCCAAGATCGAGATCGTGGCCGACGAGGTCGGCCCCAGCGTGCGCTACGCCACCGCCGCGGTCACCAAGAACGAGCGCCGTGGTGGCGACTTCGAGGGTGGCGGCAGCGGCGGTCGGCCCGCCGGTGGCAACGAGGCGCCGCCCCCCGCGTTACCAACCTGATGAGGAGCCCTTCTGATGGCGAAGGTCGCCCCCAAGCGGGGCAAGAACAAGGACAACGCTCGTCGCAGCAAGAAGAAGACGAGCGTGCTCAACACCGAGCGCATCGACTACGTCGACTACAAGGACGTCAACCTGCTCCGGCGGTTCATGTCCGACCGGGCCAAGATCCGGGCCCGCCGCGTCACCGGCAACGACTCGCAGCAGCAGAAGGAGATCGCCCGGGCCATCAAGAACGCCCGGGAGATGGCGCTGCTGCCCTACGCCAACCGCGTCACCACCCAGCGTGGGGGCGGCCGCGACCGTGGCGAGCGGGGCGACCGCGGCGACCGGGGTGACCGCAACCGGGCCGACGGGCCGCCGCCGCGTCCCGACGGCCCGCCGCCGGTCGGCGGCGCCGATGAGGTCGAGCTGCCGACATCGACCGCGATCGAGACGGCCGAGGCGCGATCGTGCTGGTCGAGGTCGAGGAGACGGACGAGTGATGAAGCTGCTGCTGCGCTCCGACGTCGACGGCGTCGGCAAGAAGGGCGACGTCGTCGACGTGGCCGATGGCTACGGCCGCAACTACCTGGTGCCCAAGGGCTTCGCCATCAAGGCCACCAAGGGCATCGATGACCAGGCCGCGTCGATGCGCCGGTCGCGTGACGTCAAGGACGCGGCCGATCGTGGCGCGGCCGAGGAGATCGCCAAGACGCTGGTGCCCAGGGTGATCACCATCACGGCCAAGGCCGGGCCCGAGGGTCGCCTGTTCGGGTCGGTCACCGCCGCCGACGTGGTCGATGCCGTGCGCCAGCAGACCGGCATCGAGCTCGACCGCAAGGCGCTCAACCTCGACGAGCACATCAAGGACACCGGGACCCACACGGTGCCGGTGAAGCTGCACAGCGACGTGCAGTTCCAGATCAGCCTCGAGGTCGCCGCCTCCTAGTGCCCACGGGTTCGGCGCCGGTCGACCTCCCGGTCGGCCGGCCCACCATCCGCGTGCAGTGTCATACCCCCTGCCTAGTCTCGCCAGGCATGGTGCGCATGCGACCGGCCACGAGGTCCGAGACGGCGGCGCGCCCCACAGGGCGGGCCCCGGTGTCCACAGCTGATCCCCAGGCCGATCCCCAGAACAATCGGGGTTGTACCCCTTACGATCCCCAGGCTCGATCGGTCAGTGTGGGTGCTCCATGAGCCTCACCGACGACGCACCCCGATCCCGCCCGGCTGGCGGCGCCCGGGTGCCACCCCACGACCTGCAGGCCGAAGAGTCGTTGCTGGGGGCCATGTTGCTGTCGCGCGACGCCATCGCCGCCGCCACCGAGATCCTCAGCGCCGACGAGTTCTACAAGCCGGCCCACGGCCACATCTTCGACGCCATCAGCACCCTCAACGCCTCGGGTGAGCCGGCCGACGTGTCCACCGTCTCCGACGTGCTGCGTCGCAGCGGGCTGCTGGAGGCCATCGGGGGGCCAGCCACCCTGGTCAACCTGCAGTCGGCCACCCCGGCCACCTCCAATGCCGGGCGCTACGCCAAGATCGTCGAGGAGCACGCCCTGCTGCGGCGGCTGATCCGGGTGGCGGGCGACATCGCCGAGCTCAGCTACGACCTTCCCGACGACGTGACCAAGGCGGTCGACACCGCCGAGTCCATGGTCTTCGAAGTGGCCCAGCGTCGGGTCACCGACACCATGGCCGAGATCCACGATCTGCTCGACGCCAACCTCGATCGGCTCGAGCAGCTCTACGAGCGGGGCGAGTCGATCACCGGCGTGCCCACCGGCTTCACCGACCTCGACGAGCTGCTCTCCGGGCTGCAGCCCAACGCCCTCATCGTGGTGGGCGCCCGACCGTCGGCTGGCAAGACGGCCCTGGGCCTCGGCATGGCCACCCACGCCGCCCTCGAGGCCGGCCGACCGGTGCTGGTGTTCTCGCTGGAGATGAGTCGACTCGAGCTCACCCAGCGCATGCTGTGCAGCGAGGCCCGGGTCGACTCGAAGCGGGTGCGCAACGGCAAGCTGAACGAGGCCGACTGGCAGAAGATCGCCCATGCCACCGGCCGCCTGGCCGAGGCTCCGATCTGGATCGACGACAACCCCAACCTGACCATCATGGAGATCCGTTCCAAGGCACGCCGTCTCAAGGCCCGCACCGGTGACCTGGGTCTGGTGGTCGTCGACTACCTCCAGCTCATGACCGGGCGCAGCTCGGCCGAGAACCGCCAGGTCGAGGTGTCCGAGATCAGCCGCGGTCTCAAGATCCTGGCCCGCGAGCTCGAATGCCCGGTGGTGGCGCTGTCCCAGCTGTCGCGTGGTCTGGAGATGCGCCAGGACAAGCGACCCATGCTGGCCGACCTGCGCGAGTCGGGCTGCCTGACGGCCGACACCCGCATCACCCGGGCCGACACGGGCGCCGAGGTGACG
The DNA here is from genome assembly GCA_963740985.1 of uncultured Microthrixaceae bacterium. GTDB lineage: Bacteria > Actinomycetota > Acidimicrobiia > Acidimicrobiales > Acidimicrobilacustridaceae > UBA4742. Next base: position 2,450,818 of record CAVUGJ010000002.1, on the reverse strand, counting down.
CTGGGCGACCTGTTGGCCCAGGGTGCCGAGCGGGTCCCCATCTGGACCCTCGACGAGTCCTACCGACTGGTTCGGGGCGAGATGACCCGGGTCTTCCCCAGCGGGGTCAAGACGGTCTACGAGCTGCGGTTGGCCTCCGGGCGCTCGGTCAAGGCCAGCGCCAACCACCCGTTCCTGGCGCTCGAGGGCTGGTTCCCGCTGGAGAAGCTCGATGTGGGCGATTCCATCGCCGTACCCCGGGCCGGCTCGTGGCCGGCGTCGGTGGGTCGCGACGAAACGACGCCCGACACGGTGCCGCGCGAGCTGTGGTCCTACATCCGCAAGTGCCTGCCCCACCACGGGCTGACCATGGCGGACGTCGAGAACGGGTTGGCGCTCGACGACTTCGTGGAGAACTTCTACGCCAACGCCCTGACCCGTCCCGAGTTGGCCCGCCTGGCCCAGGTCGTCCCCGACCCGCTGCTGGCCGACCTGGCCGCCAGCGACGTGCGGTGGGACACGATCGTGAGCATCACCGAACTGGGCGACGAACCCGTCTACGACGCCACCGTGCTGGGCACCCACAACTTCGTGGCCGACGGCATCGTGGTGCACAACTCCATCGAGCAGGACGCCGACGTGGTCATGTTCATCTACCGCGACGAGGTCTACAACGGTCCGGAGTCACCCGACCGGGGCACGGCCGAGATCCTCGTGTCCAAGCACCGCAACGGGCCCACCGGCATGGTGCGACTGGCCTTCCTCGACCACTACACGAAGTTCGCCAACATGGCCAAGGGCGTCTAGGCCGCCCGTCGGGAGGGTTGCCGAGCAGGGGCCAAGCAGGCAGGGTGGCACGGTGCGATTCAGCGTCTGGCCCAATCCCGAGCGTTCGTGGTCCGAGATCGCCGCGGTGGTCGACCACTGCGAGTCGACCGGCTGGGACGGCGCCTACATCTCCGATCACTTCATGCCCAACACCGCCGACGGGTCGGTGGCCGACGGACCGGTGGTGGAGTGCCTGGCCACGTTGGCCGCGCTGGCGGCCCGCACCTCCCGGCTGCGGCTGGCCTCGCTGGTGTGCGCTACCACCTATCGCCATCCCGCCGTGTTGGCCAACGGCGCCGCCACCATCGACCAGATCAGCGGCGGCCGGTTCACGCTGGGTCTGGGTGCCGGCTGGCAGCAGAACGAGCACACGGCCTACGGGCTGGAGCTGGGCGGGATCAAGACCCGGCTCGACCGCTTCGAGGAGGCCTGTGCGGTGGTGACGTCGTTGCTGGCCGAGCCCCGCACCACCTTCGAGGGGCGCCACTACGTGGTGGTCGACGCGCCCTGCGATCCCAAGCCGGTCCAGGCCAAGCTGCCCCTGCTGATCGGGGGCAAGGGCGAGCAGCGAACCATGCGGGTGGCGGCCCGCTTCGCAGATGAGTGGAATGCCTGGAGCACCCTCGACGAGTTCCGGCACCGCACCGGCGTGCTCGATCAGCGCTGCGGTGAGATCGATCGCGATCCGGCCACCATCGCACGCTCGACTCAAGCCTTCGTGTTCTGTAGCGACGACCAGGACTGGCTGGCCCGTCACCGCTCGACCCCGTCGGACCGGCCTCGGCTGATCGGTACCCCGGCCGAGCTGGTCGATCAGATCGGGGCCTATGGCCAGGCCGGGCTGGACGAGCTGATCGTGCCGGACTGGACCATGGGCCCGCTCGAGCGCCGCCTCGAGACCCTCGACCGACTGGTGGATGAGGTGTTCCCGCACCTGCGCTGAGCCCGGCGTCAGGCCGTCAGCCGCCGGAGGTCGGCCACGATGTCGGCGAAGTGGGCGGGATCGGGGTTGCGGGTGTTGACCAGGCCCACATGATCGGCCAGTCCGGCGGCCCGCTCCACCAGCCGGGCCGCGATCTCGTCGCGGGGACCGACCACGGCCACCGCCTCCACCAACTCGTCGGGAACGAGGTCGGCCATCTGGTCCCACCGTCCCTGCTTGGACAGGCGGTTCAGCTCGGGTTGCAGGTCACCCCAGCCGTGCAGATCCAGCGGCGGTCGATACGCCGGGGTGGATCCGTAGAAGCTGAACTGCTCGCGGGCCGATCGCATGGCCTGCTGCCGTTCGGCCTCGGTGGACCAGGTCACGACCATGGTCACCCACTCGACGTCGACGTCGGCGCGGCTCCGGCCCGAGGTCTCCAGCCCCCGGTCGAGCGCGGGCAGCGTGAGCTCCTCGAACGAGCGCCGGGTGGTGAAGGGGTGGACGATCAGGCCATCGGCCACCCGGCCGGCCATGGCCACCATCGCCGGTCCGAAGCCGCCGACGAGCACGGGCGGCATCCCGAAGGGGTTCGGCCCGGGGTCGAACGCCGGGGTCATCAGGGTGTGGCGGTAGAACTCGCCCTCGAACTCCAGTGGGGAGCCGTCGGTCCAGGCCGTCCAGATGGCCTTGATGGCCTGGACCATCTCCCCCATGCGTCGGGCCGGTTGGGACCAGGTCTCGCTGAAGCGCCGCTCGATGTGGGGCCGGATCTGTGAGCCCAGTGCCAACCCGAAGCGTCCCTCGCTCAGCAGCTGCAGGTCGTTGCCCGTCTCGGCCAGCACCATGGGGTTGCGGGCGAAGCCGATGGCCACGGCCGTGCTCAGACGAAGCGTCGAGGTGGCGGTGGCCGCCGAGACCAGCGGCAGGAACGGATCGTGGCGTGACTCGTAGGTGCTGGCGCCGTCGTACCCCACCGATTCGAGCTGAGCGAACGTGGTGGCGGCCCGGCGCGGATCGTCGACGGGGACCGTGATCGAAAGGCGCACCCGCCCACGCTAGGGCCCGGGGTCCCGCCGGGTCCCGACCGGACCCGTAGCATGCCCCCTCGTGAAGACCCGCGTGCTGGTCGTGTTGGGGGCGGCCCAGTTCCTCATGGTGCTGGACCAGGCGGTGATGAACGTCTCGATCAGCCAGCTGGTGTCGGACTTCCACACCGACGTCACCACCATCCAGGCCGTGATCACCTTCTATTCGCTGGTCATGGCCGCCCTCATGATCACCGGCGGGAAGTTGGGCGACCGGTTGGGACGGCGGCGGGCCTTCACCATCGGGATGGTGATCTACGGGGTGGGCTCATTCATCACCGCCATCTCGCAATCGGTGTTCGTCCTGGCGCTGGGCTGGTCGTTGCTCGAGGGGATCGGCGCCGCCCTGGTGCTACCGGCCTTGGCAGCACTGGTGGCCGGCAACTTCGAGGGGCGTGACCGGGCCGCGGCGTACGGCGTCCTCGGCGGGTTGGCCGGAGCGGGCATCGCCGTGGGACCGATCCTGGGTGGCTGGGTGACCACCAACCTGACCTGGCGAGTGGTCTTCATCGGCGAGGTGGTGGTGGTGGTGGCCATCCTGGCCCTCATGGGCTGGATCTCCGACGCCCCCCGGGAGGGTGAACCACCGGAGCTGGATTGGGTGGGCGCGGTCCTGTCCGCGGTGGGCCTGGGCCTGGTGGTGGTCGGCGTCCTGCAATCCAGCACGTGGGGCTGGGTCACGCCCCGCAACTCTCCGATCACCATCTTCGGGTTCTCCCTCACCCTGTTCGTGATCGTGGGAGGAGCGGTGGTGCTGGCCGGGTTCGTTCGCTGGCAGCGGTTCCGCGAGTCCCGGGGTCGGGATCCGCTGGTGCGCTTGGAGCGGTTGCACATCCCCGCCCTGCGCAGCGGGCTCTGGACGTTCCTGGCCCAGAACCTGATCCTGATGGGCATCTTCTTCGTGGTGCCGCTCTACCTCCAGGTGGTGCAGGGTTACGACGCCTTCGAAACCGGACTGCGCATGTTGCCGGTGTCGGTCACCCTGTTCGCGGTGGCCATGTCGGGGCCGCTCCTGGCTCGCCACTTCGGTCCCCGGCGCGTGGTTCGCGCCGGTCTGGTCGTGCTCGTGGCCGGCGCCGTGGGCCTGGTGGCGGTGCTCAAGCCGGCCATCGTGACCACGCCCTTCCTGGTGGCCATGGGCGTGATCGGCGTGGGCCTGGGCCTGCTGCTGTCCCAGCTGGGCAACGTGGTGCAGTCGTCGGTGGGTGCCGAGGCCCGCAGCGAAGCCGGCGGCCTGCAGTACACCGCCCAGCAGCTCGGCGCCGCGCTGGGTACCGCCCTCATCGGTGCGGTGGTGATCGGGGCGTTGGCCTCGGGGCTGAGCCACAGCATCAGCTCGGACCCCCACGTCAGCCAGTCGGTCAAGGACCAGGTCGGCGTGCAGGTCGAGTCGGGAGTGAGCTTCGTGCCCGTGAACCAGGTGGAGGCCGGCCTGAAAGACGCCGGTGTGTCCGCCTCGGAGTCGGCGGCCATCGTCGAGCACTACTCCGACAGCCAGCTCCAGGCCCTGCGGGCCGGGCTCATGCTGGCCGCGCTGATCGCCCTGGTCGCCCTGGCCTTCACCGGCGGCCTGCCGGTCACGGCGCCGGAAGAAGACCCAGACGAGCCAGATCCTGACGCAGTTTGGACGCCGACTGGAACTGGATCGCCCTGATGCCCAGGGCCGCCGCCGCGTCCACGTTGGCGGCCACGTCGTCGATGAACACCGTGGCCTCGGGGGCCAGGCGGTAGCGATCCAGCAGGACCCGGAACAGGCGCGGATCCGGCTTGATGAGCCCCTCGTGGGCCGAGATCACCTGGCCGTCGAACCACGAGAAGAACGGCCATTCGGCCTGCAGCCGAGCGATGGGCTCGCGGGGCACGTTGGACAGCAAGTACAGCGGAACCCGGCCGCGCAGCTCGCCCAGGATCTCGATGGACCCCTCGATCGGGCCGCTGACCATCTCGGTGTAGCGCTCGCTCCAGGCCGCCAGCTCTTGGGCGTAGTCGGGGTGCTGGGCGATCAGGTCGGCCACTGACTGGTCGAGCGACCGAGCGCCCGAGTCGTGGTTGGCCACGTTCCACGCCACCAGGTCGAGCTCGGCCAGGAAGCGCTCCATGGCGTCCTCGTCGGTGAAGATCGTGCGGTACAGGTGACGGGGATCCCAGTCGAGGAGCACGCCCCCCATGTCGAACACCACCGCTCGGATGGAGACGGCGGCTGGGTCGGTCATCAGGGGAGTGTGCCAGAACGGTGCCGTTTGGCTGCCGCCGAATCGGTAGCCTCCCCGCCATGAGCGCATTGGCGGGCCGGTCGTGAGCGGGCGCCCGTTCGCGGTGGTGTGCGAGGTGGAGCCTCCCACCCGGCCGGACCTGGTTCACGTCCGTCATCAGATCGGGGTGCTGTCCGAGGTGGCCGCCGCCTTCCTGATCCCCGACAACCACCTGGGCCGGGCCACGGTCTCGAGCGTGGCCGTCGCTCACGAGGTGGCGGCCATGGGCGGACGTTCGATCGCCTGTCTGAACGGCCGCGACCGCAACCGCCTGGGCCTGCGGCGCGACCTGCTCACCGCCGCGGCCTACGGGGTCGATCAGTTCCTGCTGGTGGCCGGCGACCGCAGGCCTGATGAGCCCCCGGGCCTCGGGGTGCGCACGATGATGGAGGAGATCCGCACGTTCGGGTCCACCGAGCGCTTCGCCGGGCATCCTCGGTTCCAGGTCGGTGCCACCACTCGGGTGGGGCCACTGGCTGGGTTCAAGCAGGAGGCGGACTTCCTGTTCGTGCAGATGTCCTTCGACGTCGAGGCCCTGGTGGCGTGGCGCGAGGCGCTCGACTTCTCCGGGCCGGTGTACGCCGGAGTCCTGGTGCTGGCCAGCCCGGCCATGGCCGCGCGCATCGCCGGCCAGATCGGCGAACTGACCGTGCCTGCGTCGGTCATCGATCAGCTCGAGCGCGACCCGGGGTGCGGGGTGGAGTTGGCCTGCGCCCAGCTGGAGGCCATCGAGGCGTCAGGGGCCTTCGACGGGGTCCACTTGGTGAGCGTGTCGCGCTACCGCGAGGTGGCCGCCCGCCTGGAGGCGACAGGCCACCGCCGACCTCACTGACGTTGCCTCCCCGGGGAAATTGGGCATCTTTGCAGCCGGAATCCGGCTGCAAAGATGCCCAATTTCGGGTTTGGGGTGGGTCAGGAGGGGTGGGGCTCGGTGGTGCGGTAGTCGCCGAAGGGTGCGTCGCGGTCCTGGAGGGCCTTGGTCAGGCCCTTGGGCAGCTCCTCCTCGATGAACTTGCGGAAGCTCTCCTGGCGGGTGGCCAGGGCGCACAGCTCGGTGCCGTTGCGGATGGCCGTGCGCAGGCCCATGACCTCCATGGCCCGGTGCACCGTCCGCTTGTTGAGCTGCACGATGTCGGAGGGAACCAGAGCGATGCGTTGGGCGATCTCGACCACGCGCTCGTCCAGGTCGTCGACCGGAAAGGAGCGGTTGGCCCAGCCCAGGCGCACCGCCTCGGTGCCCGAGATGGAGTCGCCGGTGACCATCATCTCCATGGCCGCGCGCATGCCCAGGAACCAGGCGTGGAACTGCATGTCGGGCATCCCGAAGCGCACGGCCGGATAGCCCATCTTGGCGTCGTCGGCCACGTAGACCAGGTCACAGCCGGTGGCCAGCTCGCTGCCACCGGCCAGGCAGTAGCCGTGGACCTGGGCGATGACCGGCTTGGCCAGGTCCCAGATGCTCATCCAACCCTCGGTCACGTGGCGAGGCCACTGCCCGTCCCCTCCGGGCGTGTAGAAGGGCATCTCCAGGCCCTCGTTGCCGCCCCCCAGGTCGTAGCCGGCCGAGAAGCAGGTGCCCGCGCCCCGCACGATGCTGACCTTGTGGGCCGGGTCGGCGTCGGCCGCGCGCAGGGCCTCGAGCAGTTCGCCCCCGCAGGGCGTGGTTGAGGGCGTTGCGCTTCTCGGGGCGGTTGAGCGTGACCCGACGCACCCCCTGGGCCGGCTCGTCGACGATGATCACCGAATCGCTCACATGTCCCCCTTGGTCGTCGGGGCGAGTAGAGCACGCCTACCGCCCGCGAACAAGAACACGTTCTAGTAGTGTGACCGTCGAGGGGGGACACCTCAGGGGGATGGCATGACCGAGCCGGCGACCGACAGCGAACGCCCGCAGACCTCGACCCGGGATCCGGAGGAGCTGCGGCGGCGGTTGGAGGTGTGGCTGGTGGGCCAGCACGGGTCCGGCACCGATCTGGCCGTGACAGACCTCCGCACCCCCGAGCGCAACGGCATGTCCAGCGAGACGGTGCTGTTCGACCTGGACACCGACCACCGAGGGCCAGCGGACGACGGCGCCGTACGTGGCCCGGTTGGCCCCGGAGGCCTCGGCCGTCCCGGTCTTCCCCACCTACGACTTCGACAAGCAGTTCCGGGTCATGCGCCTGGTGGCCGCCGCGACCGCCGCGCCCGTGCCCGCCGCTCCCTGGTTCGAACCCGACGCGTCGGCGGTCGGCTCGCCCTTCTTCGTCATGGAGCGGGTCGAGGGCGAGGTGCCGCCCGACGTCATGCCCTACAACTTCGGCGACAGCTGGCTCTACGACGCCAATCCGGCCGACCAGGCGCCGCCTCCAGGAGGCGTCGGCTCGGGTGCTGGCCGAGATCCACACCCTGAACCCGGACAACGCCGACCTGGCCTTCCTGGAGCTCGACCGGACCGAGCCCACCCCGCTGCGGCGCCACGTGGCCGACCAGTGGGACTACTACCGCTGGGTGTCCGGCGACCGCCCCCAGCCCCTGATCGAGCGGGCCTTCGCCTGGCTCGAGGAGCACTGGCCGGCCGACGAGGGCCCCACCGCGCTCAGCTGGGGCGACTCGCGCATCGGCAACATGCTGTACCGCGACTTCGCTCCGGTGGCCGTGCTCGACTGGGAGATGGTGGGGCTCGCTCCGCGGGAGATGGACCTGGCCTGGATGATCTTCCTGCACCAGTTCTTCGAGGACCTGACGGCCAAGCTCGAGCTGCCGGGCATGCCCGACTTCATGCGGCGTGGCCGACGTGGCCTCGAGCTACGAGGCGGCCAGCGGTCACACGCCCCGCCACCTCGACTTCTACCTGGTCTACGCCGCGCTCCGCCACGCCATCGTGATGAGCCGTGTGCAGCAGCGGTCCATCCACTTCGGTCAGGCCGAGATGCCCGACGATCCCGACGACCTGATCATGCACCGCACCCTGCTCGAGTCGATGATCGGCTAGCGCCCCACTTGCTTTGACCTCTGGTCGGCAAGCCTCCCGGCGGTCGGGCTTCGCCCATCCGAGTGCTGCCGGTTCGAGCGGCCTCGCTCCGCTCCGCCGCGTCAGCGGCCCATTGTCTTGGGGGTGTTCACCTTGTCGGGGGCGATGACCAGGATGATGCGACCCTCGGGGCCGACGGGGCGGGCGTAGTCGGCGCCCACGTACTTGTTGGACAAGGCGTCGATGTGGGCCCGGGCCTGGTCACCGTCGATGGTCGAGGCCACGTGGCCCCGCACCTCGGACCAGTCCCACGCGTCCTGAGCGGAGTGGATGAGCACGGTGATGCGCGGATCACGGCGCAGGTTGCGGGCCCGTTGGCGCTGGGGCTCGGTGTTGACCAGCAGGTTCTCGCCGTCGGTGTCGACCCAGGTCAGCAGGGCCTGGGGCTGGCCGTCGGGCATGAGGGTGACGACGGTGGCCAGGTTCGGGCCCTTGGCCAAACGGACGGTGTCGTCGTCGAGGGACATGGGAGGCTCGGCTTTCTCGCGTCGGATCGTCTGGGGATGTCTACCCGGGCCCGACGCTGATCACGCCGCCGCGTCGGGGTTGGGCGTGACGAGGTACGCGCACTGGTGGGCGCCCGCCACGATGTGCGACACGCGCTCGACCGTGGCCTCGGGCAACACCGCGCTCAGGAACTCGATCTCGCTGCGGCAGGCATCGGGGTGGTGGCTGGCCACGGCCAGGATGGCGCAGTTGTGCTCGGTGATGCGGAACCGACCGTCGTCGACGGCCTCCCACTCGGCCAGGTAGCCGTCCTCGTCGAGGATGTCGGCCAGCTCCGCCACCTTGGCCGCCAGGGTGGTCTTGTCGGCCAGCCGGGCGCGGGCGTTGGCGATCCGGCCATCGCGGCGGCGGACGAAGATCCGCTCCACCAGGGTGCCGTCCTCCTCGAGGGCGTGGCGCAGCAGGTCGTTGGCCAGCTCGTCGTAGGCCTTGGGGAACAGCGGCTCGCTGCGGGGGCTGAGGGCGTAGCGGCGCCGCCGCCGGCCCCGCCCGCCTTCGGCCCGGGCGACCTCGCTGGCTGGTCGACCAGCCCCTCCTGGGCCAGGGTGGCCAGGTGCTGGCGGACTCCGGCCGGGGTCATCCCCAGATCCTCGGCCAGCTCGTCCACGTCGGCCTCGCCGCGGTGCTTGAGGGCGTCGATGACGCTGCGGCGGCTCTCGGAGATGGAGGGTGCCTGCTCCACCTCAGGCTCGCTCGGGGCCGTCGCCGGCGTCGGGGCGAGCCGCCGGCAGGATCAGGTGCGTGTCGCCGAACTCGTGCCACAGATAGCCCTCGGCCACCGCGGCGCCGTAGGCCAGTTGCAGCGCCTCGGGACCGGCGATGGCCTCCAGCATCAGCAGGTGCGAGGCCTCGGGTTCGTGCCACCCGGTCAGCAGGCCGTCGACCAGGTGCACGCCCCGCTCGGGCGTGACCACCAGATCGGTCCAGCCCGATCGGGCGTGCGACCGACCGTCGGGGCGCCACGAGCTCTCGACCGCCCGCACCACGGTGGTGCCGATGGCCACCACCCGCCCGCCGGCTCGGCGCACGTCGTTGATCCGATCGGCGGTGGCCTCCGGGACCTCGAACCACTCGGGATAGGGCCGTTCGCTTCCCTCCAGCGAGGACACGCCGGTGTGCAGGACCACCGGGGCCAGCTCGACCCCGGCCTCGGTCAGCCGCTCGACCACTTCGGGCGTGAACGGACGCGAGGCGCTGGGCATCTCGGCGCTGCCCGGGATGGTCCCGAACACCGTCTGGTACGCCTCCAGCGGCCAGTCGCGGGAGACGTGGCCGTAGCGGATGGGCCGGCCGTAGCCGGCCAGCAGCTCGTCGAGGGTCAGTGTGCCGGTGTCGAACACGGCCAACCACAGTCGCCGCGAGCCCCGGTAGCGGGCCAGGATGCGCACGGTGGCGCCTCCGCCCAGACCGAGGGTGGTGTCGGTGTGGTCGTCGAAGTCGGGCCGGGTGGCCCGGTCGTCGGGCTGGCGGATCTCCACCAGCCACAGCCCCGAGGGCAGTCGGGTGGACAGGTGCACCTCCAGCCGGTGGCCGCCCGGTTCCACTGCGTCGAGCGAGGCCGCCATGGTGGCCGAGGTGTTCACCACCACGAGGTCGTCGGGGCCCAGGAACGTGGGGAGATCCCGGAACCGGGCGTGGACCGGGGCCTCGGTGCCGATCGACACCAGCAGCCGGACGTCGTCGCGGCCGTTGCCCCGGGCCTCGGGTGGCTCCGAGGCCTCCAGGGCCGGGGGCAGGTCGAAGTGCACGCTGGAGGTGGGGAGCGGCGCGATCGACGGATGGGCGAGCAGCTGGCGATTGGCCGCAGCCGCCCGGGCTGCCAGTCCGGCGCCACGGTCGGCGGTGCCAGCGGTCGGAGCCAGGGGAACGCCAGGAGCCGTGAGAGCGGACGAGTAGGTCATGGCGTCACCTCCGCCACGTCGTGGGCCTGGTAGCGGCCCGAGGGGTAGTCGCCCAGGATCAGGGCCAGAAGTCCGGGCACGCTGTCCTGCGCGGGTGGACGATCGGAGATGTCCTCGCCGGGAAAGGCGTCCTGGTGCATGGCCGTGCGCATGTCGCCGGGATCGACCCAGTACACCGACACGTCGGGATGTTCGGCGGCCAGCACTCGGCTGAGCTGCTCGAGCGCGGCCTTGGAGGCGCCGTAGCCGCCCCAGCCCTCATAGCCCTCCACCCCGGCGTCGGAGGTGAGGTTCACGATCGTGCCTCCCGGTGACACCGACGGGAGGGCCAGCTGGATGAGGGCGAGGGGTGCCACCACGTTGGTCTCGAACACGTGACGCCAGCCGTCGAGGTCGTACTCGTCGAGGCGGGGCATGGGCAGCGGGCCCAGGGTGCTGGCGTTGTTGACCACCAGCTCGAGGGGGCCCCGGGCCACCGCCGCTTCGACCAGGGCGCGTCGGTGGGAGGCGTCGGTGACGTCGCCCACGATGGCCAGCCCCCGATCACCCAGCTCGGCCGCGGCCTGATCGAGGTCGGCGGCGTGGCGGGCGTCGATGACCACCTGCCAGCCCAGCTGGGCCAGCGTGGCGGCCAGGGCCCGGCCCAATCCCTGCGATCCTCCGGTGATGATGGCACTGGCCATGGTGACGACCCCCTGCTCGGCGGAACTGCTGGTTCGGTGGGTGCTTCACCCGTTCAAAACAAGCAAATGCTATCTCTATTCCCGGGGGCATTCGCTTCTGTCCGGACGGGCGCTCGGTTCGCCGTCGGGCGGTTCGCGGCTTAGCGTGATGGCCATGGCCGATCCTGAATCCCTGGTCAACGAACGCCTCGATCAGCTGCTCGACGAGCTCGATCCCAAGACCGCCGGTGAGGTGGAGCTCCGGGGCCGCCAGTACGACCTGGGGCTGGCCTGGGTCCACTTCCCCGAGGGCTGGGGCGGACTGGACGCGCCGCCCAACCTCCAACGCCAGGTCGACCAGCGCCTGCGTGCGGCGGGCGGCACCCTCGCCCGACGCCCGGCACTTCTTCGGTCTGGCCATGGCCGGTCCCACCATGGTCACCCATGGCAGCGACGAGCTGCGCACCCGGCTGCTGCGTCGCACCTTCACCGGCGAGGACGCCTGGTGCCAGCTCTTCAGCGAGCCCGGCGCCGGGTCCGACCTGGCCGGCCTGGCCTGCAAGGCCGTGCGCGACGGTGACGAGTGGGTCATCACCGGCCAGAAGGTGTGGAACACCCTGGCCCACATCGCCGACCGGGGCATGCTCGTGTGCCGCACCGATCCCGAAGCCCCCAAGCACAAGGGGCTGACCTACTTCGGCGTGGACATGCACGCGCCGGGCGTGGAGGTTCGGCCGCTGCGCCAGATGACGGGCGAGGCCGAGTTCAACGAGGTCTACCTGACCGAGGTACGGGTGCCCGATGCCGATCGGATCGGCGAGGTGGGCGAGGGCTGGCGGGTGTCGATGACCACCCTGATGAACGAGCGCACCACCATCGGCGGGGGGTCGGGTCCGCCGGCTCGGGGCTCGGGTGCCATCGCCGAGGCGGTGCGAATCTTCCAGGACCCGTCCGGCGACCGGTCGCTCGCTGCCCGCGACCGGCTCATGAAGGTGTGGATCGAGGCCGAGGTCCTGCGCCTGACCAACCAGCGGGCCAGCCAGAACCGCCGCATCGGCAACCCCGGCCCCGAGGGCTCGATCGCCAAGCTCATGTTCGCCGAGGTGAACAAGCGCATCTACGCGCTGTGCGTGGACCTGCTCGGTGCCGACGCCATGGTCGACTACGACTACACCATGCGCCGGTCCGAGCAGCTCGGGCTGGTCGGTCCACCGGGGTCGGCCCGCAAGATGTTCCTGCGGTCGCGGGCCAACTCGATCGAGGGCGGGACCTCGGAGATCCAGCGCAACATCCTGGGGGAGCGGGTGCTGGGCCTGCCCGGCGAGCCGCGCACCGACAAGGACATGCCCTGGTCGGCCGTGCCCCGAAGCTGAATCCGGTGGTGTCGACGGCGCCGCCGTCCGCACTCAGGGCAGGTCGCTGAGGCGCAGGTTGACGTCGCGCGCCGCGGCCACCAGGTCGTCGGCGTCGGACGGCTCGAGTCCGGCGGCGCGCAGCAGCACGGGCATGAGGAGTCGCACGGCCATGTCGTGGGCGTAGATCAACGCCCCCCGCCGCCGGGCCGTGGCCGCGTCCACGCCGTAGATGCGTTGGATCTCGTCGATGATGTGATCCATCACGGGGAACTCGAACTGGTACTCGCGGATGTCGTGGCCCTCCATCACCAGGTGGGCCACGATGCGCTGATGGGTGGCCAGGATGCGAGCCAGCGTCTCGGGCAGCGGTTGATCGGCCCGTTCGGCGAAGGCGGGCAGGTCCGCTCGCAGCTGATCGAGCAGGTCGGCCAACACGGCTCGGAGCAGCCGGTCCTTGCCGCCTATGTATCGGTGGATCAGCGACGGGTTGACCCCGGCGCGAGCGGCCACCTCCCGCACCGACACCGCGGCCAGGCCGCGGTCGGGCGAACAGGTCGGCGGCCGCGGCCAGGGTGGCCTGGCGCACCGCGTCAGGACCGCGAGGGGCCAGTTCGTCCTTGGGTGGGCGACCGCGGGGCGGGTGGGCGCGGGCTTGATCCACGGTCATGGCCGGCCGGCCAGTTCGTCGCGGGCACGGTGCATGGCCGCCCACACCTCGATCTCCTCGCCCGCCTCGAGTCGGGTGGCCGCGGCCACCACCGGCTCGAACAGGCGCCAACCCAGATCCAGGGCCACGAGGCTCACCGCCCGCAGCTGCGCTGCTCGGGGGTCGAGGCCGGCCCGGCCGGCCCGGCCGGCGGTCAGGGTCCACAGCTCCGATGTCACGTCGAGGCCATCGAGGTCGTGATCCTCCAGGGCCAGGTGGGCCAGCAGGCGTTCGTAGCGGGTCAGCGCCGCCTCGATCAACGCCCGGCCCGTCGGGCCGAGGGTGGCACCTTCGGGTCGCGGGTCGTCGCCGGCGTCGAGATGGCGGGCCTGGTCGAGTCGTCGGTCGAGCTCGGCGCCGGCCTCGGCCACGGCCACCCGAACCAGATCCACCTTGGAGCCGATGTAGCGGTGCACCAAACCGGGGTTGACCCCCGCCTGTGCCGCGATGTGGCGCACCGTCACCCCGGCGATGCCGCTCTCGGAGAACTGTTCGATGGCGGCGGCCACCACCGCCGGGACCACCTGCTCGGGTCCGTGGGGCGCGGTGGCGTCATTGGGCGGCCGCCCTCGGCGCGGTCTGGTCGGCTCGTCCTGGGCCACGGTGCGGTCCCCCACCTCGGAGATCTGGGGCGTCGCCACCGGGCCCCGCCTCCAATGATTCCAGTCCTGGGAGAGGTCTATCGCGGATGCGCCCTGTTCGCGCGGTGGGTGGGCGCAGGATCACGCGGCCGTCGGGACGGGACCGCCCACCACCACCAGCTCGTGCGCCGCCCGGGATGCGGCCAGGTAGACCTCGTGGGGGTCCATGCCCGCGGCCTCGACCACCACCGCGTCGTATTCGACCCCCTTGTGGCTCCACACCTCGTCGGCGGTGATGCGGGCCACGTTCGACCAGCGAGACTGCAGGTCGGCCAACGCGGGCTCCGACTCGGGGTGGCGCCGCACGCCCACGCCGGTAGGTCGGATGCCAACCAAGGGCACGGCGTCGATGTCGTGCGCCGCCGCCCACTGGTTGAGCCAGTCGGCGATCTCCGCCGACATGCGGTAGGCGGTGTCCATCTGGTCGAGTGGCACGTCCAGGAGGTCGGCGGCGCGGCGCAGGCCGATCCCATGGCCGACGACGCCGCTGGGCGTCGTCGCCGACCAGGGTGAGGCCGTCGGCCCGGCGCATCACGGCCCGCAGCTGGGGGATGGTCAGGTCCTGCGCCTCGTCCACGATCACGTGCGAGTAGCGGGCCGGTACGCCTTCGAAGCGGGCGCGGACCTCGTCGGCCAGGGCGCCGTCGCCGTCGGCCCGCAGCCAGGCGTCGATGAGGTCTTCGGGCACGTCGAGGGCTTCGAGGGCACGGCGCGAACGCAGGCGCCGCCAGGCCTGGTTGGTGGTCATGCGAGGCCACACCTTGATGGCGGCGGTGCTGACGGCCGCGGGGGCCAGGTCGTGGGCGCGGGCCAGGGTCTCCACGAAGATGTGTCGACGGTCCCGCCACGGCAGGTTGCGCCCGGCCAGTCGTTCGACCAGGGCCGCGACCTCGTCGGCGGGGATCCGCCGCGGCCCGACCCGCAGCTCAGCCGGCTGGTAGAGACCGGCCTCGAAGCGATCGAGCACGCCGATCCATCGCTCGTCGCCACCGGCGTCGCTACCCGGCCCCAGCAGGCGCTCGAAGGTGGTCTGGGCGATGCGGGCCTCGCCCAGGGTGGGCAGCACCGCGGCCACGAAGCGCAAGAAGCGGTCGCTCGGGCCCGATGACCAGGATGCGATCGGCGGTGATGCGCTGATCGTTGTAGACCAGCCAGGCGGCGCGATGCAGGCCCACCACCGTCTTGCCCGTCCCCGGTCCGCCGCGCAGCACCATCCGGGCCGAGGGATCGAGGCGCACCAGCCGATCCTGGTCGGATTGCAGCGTGGCCACCGCGGCGCGCATGGCCTCGCCGCGGCTGCGCGACAGCTCCGCCATCAGCGGCGACGAGCCCGAGACCTGGCCGGTGGCGAAGTCCTCCACGAACAGGTCGTCGATGTGGCCGACGTAGCTGATCGCCGGGCCAGCCCGCGGGGGTCGTCGAAGCCAGCCTGGTAGAAGCTCTCGGCGAACGGCGCCCGCCAGTCGATGACCAGCTGCTCACCGCCCGAGTCGATGCCGTAGAGCCCGACCCGCCAGGGCTGGTCGTCATCGATGCGACCGAACACCACCAGCTCGTGCTGGAGCTTGTCGATGGCGCCGCGGACCACGCTGGCGATGTACTCCTCGCGACAGGGCGTCGGCGCCGTCGGCGCGGATCTGGCCCAGGGCCACCAGCTTGTCGTCGACCGCACGCCAGGCGCGGGTGAGCGCGGCTCGTTCGCCCGCCAGGTCGACGGGTGGGGAGGGAGTTGGGCTCGTCATCGTGGTTCGCCCGCGGCGCGCCGGTCCGGGCGACGAGGCGGGCGGGTCAGCGTAGTCAGTCCCTCACGCCTCCGGTCGCGCATTTTCACTGTGGGCGCGTCCGCTGGGCGGGGATACCGGGTCGAGGCCCGGGTCAGGGTCCGCTCGACAGCACCGTCTCGCTGGTCCAGAGGATGTGGACGTCCCGGGTCGCGAAGCGCCAGCTCGGCCCGGCGCGCACGTAGGTGTCCCGGTAGCGGATGGTGAGCACGACGTCGATGGCGGCCTGGTCGTCCTGGGCGGCCAGGACGTGATGCGCCTGACAGTAGGACTCGCCGGTGGCCCGCCCCGGCGCCATATCGCACCAGTGGTTGGCCACCAGGTGGAAGGTGCTGACGTAGCGACCGAGGTTGGGGACGATCTCGCCGATCTCGCCCGGGCCCCGGTAGGTGTGGGGCTCGCGACCCGGCCGGTGGACGGTGAGGGTGGCGTCGGGCGCGAACAGGGCCTCGAAGGCGACGCGGTCCCGACGATCGGCCGCCCGGGCGTAGCCGTCGATCAGGTCGCGCAGCTCCAGGCGGGCCGTGACCAGTTCGAGATCCATGGGCTCACCGTAGAGTGGTTTCCATGCACGTCGAGATCTGGTCCGATGTGGTCTGCCCCTGGTGCTACATCGGCAAGCGACGGTTCGAGACGGCGCTGGCCGGCTTCGCCCAGCGCGACCAGGTGGAGGTGGTCTGGCGCGCCTACGAGCTCGACCCCAACGCGCCGATCCGGCGCGAGGGTGATCCGGCCGAGCGGCTGGCTCGCAAGTACGGCATCTCGGTCGACCAGGCCCGGGCCAGCCAGGCCCAGCTCACCGAGCTGGCCGCGACCGAAGGTCTCGACTATCACCTCGATCGCGCCGCCGGAGGCAACACCTTCGACGCCCATCGCCTGATCCACCTGGCCGCCGCCGTCGGGCTGGGCGATGCCATGAAGGAGCGGCTGTTGCGGGCGCACCTGGTCGAGGCCGCCCCCATCGGGGACCGGGCCACGCTGGTGGCCTTGGCCACCGAGGTGGGGATCGACCCCGACGCCGCCGAAGAGATGCTGGCTGGCGACGACTACGTCGACGCCGTGCGCGCCGACGAGCTGGCGGCCCGCGAGCTCGATGTCACCGGCGTGCCGTTCTTCTTGTTCGACGGTCGGCTGGGCATCGCCGGAGCGCAGTCCCCCGACCTGCTGGCACGCGTGCTCGAGCGGGCCTGGGCCGAGTCGCAACCGGTGGTGGTCATGGCCGATGAGGGAGCCGACGCGGCCGGCTGCTCCGACGACGGTTGCACCGTCTGACCTCAGCCATCAGCCATCAGCTAGCGAGCACGTCTGAGCACCGTTTCGGTGGTGGGATGTGCCGAGTTGGGGGGGGGTGGCGAGTTCCGGGCACGTCTGAGCACCGTTTCGGTGGTGGGATGTGCCGAGTTGGCGGCTAGTCGAGGGCGGCGGCCACCCGGCGGGCGTCGGCCAGCGCGCCCTCCAGGCCGTTGGTGGCCCGGGCATCACCGATCACGTGGATGGTGGGGTGGCCGGGGCCCGCGGCCAGCTCGTCGGCCAGCGCGTCTCCTCCGGTCGGGCCACCCACCCCCTGCCACGTGCTGATGACGGCGGCCGCTTCGGTCTCGACCTCGGGCCCTTCCCCGCGTCGCCACCGCACCGAGGTTGAGGTCACGGCCGTGACCTCGGCGCCGGCCTCCAGGACCACACCCGACTGCTCGATCTCATGGACCAGCCGGAACCGCCCGGGCGGCCCGAGCTGGGGTGCGAAGACATCACCGGCTTCGAGCACGGTGACCGCTCGTCGGGACCCGTCGACCGGGTGGGCGCACCACCGCGCCACCGACAGGCCCGTCTTGCCCCCGCCCAGCACCACCGCGGGCCCGTCGGCCCGGGCGGGCGCGCCGACACCGGGCATTCCGCCGACACCGTCGGTCAAGCGGTCGGTCAGCTGGTCGGCCAGGTCGGCGACAGTGAGAACCCGGCTCGACTCGCTCCCCGGCACGGGCGGGATCAGCCAGCGTCCGCCAGTGGCCACCACCACATCGGACACCCCCAGGGCCGACGCCAGCTGCGCGTCCACCGAGGTCGACAGGGCCAGGTCGACGCCCGCCCGGTCGACCTGACCGATCAGCCAGCCCAGGAACTGGTCGAGCACCTCGTCGGTGGCCCCGGCCAGGCGCAGGCTGCCCCCGAGCTGGGGCGCCCGGTCGGCCAGCACCACCTGGTGGCCCCGCCCGGCGGCCAGGCGGGCCACCTCCATGCCCGCGGCACCGCCGCCCACCACCAGCACCCGTCGGACGCTCCCGGCCGCAGGCAGGTCGGCATCGCCGTGGCCGGTGGCCGGGTTGACCACGCAGGCCACCGCCCGTCCCAGGAAGATGTTGCCGATGCAGCGGTACTGGTAGATGCACGGTCGGACATCGTCGATCCGCCCGGCGGCCAGCTTGCGAGGCAGGTCGGGGTCGGCCAGCAGCTTGCGACCCATGGCCACGAAGTCGGCGCCCCCCGAGGCCAACACCCGCTCGGCCACGACCGGTTCGATGCGGCCCACCGTGATGATGGGCACGTCGACATGGGGTCGGAGCGCGGCCGCGAAGCCCAGCAGCAGGCCCGGCTCGTGGGGCGTGTGGGCCTCGGTGACGCCCAGCGCGGCGCCAGCGTCGGTGGCCGCGCTGACGCTCAGCGCCTGGGCGCCGGCGGCCACCGCCCGGCGGGCCACTCCCAACAGGTCGTCGGGGGTCTCGCCGCCGTCTCGAAACCGCTCGACGGCGTTGAGCCGGCACCACATGGCCATCGACGGGCCCACCGCGGCCCGCACGGCGCGCAACACCTCGAACAACAGTCGGGACCGGTTCTCCAACGGTCCCCCCCAGCGGTCGTCGCGGTGGTTCATGGCCGGGGACAGGAAGCTGTCGATCAGGTAGCCGTGGCCGGCGTGCACCTCCACCCCGTCGAAGTCGGCCTCGGCGGCTCGCCGCGCCGCGGCCGCGAAGTGCTCGATGAGCTCGGCCAGGTCGTCCTCGTCGGCCACCCGGTAGTCGACCGCGGCTTCGGGCGTGGTGAACGGCGCGGTCATGGCCGTGAGCTCCTCGCCGGTGATCATGGCCGACAGTCGGTCGGGGCGCAGCCGGGGCGGGATGGACGGCACCAGCAGCGGGCGTCCCTGGGCGATGTCGAACAGGGAGTTGGCGCCGTCGTGGACCAGCTGGGCGGCGATGGCGGCTCCGTGGGTGTGCACCCGGGCGGCCAGATCGGTCAGGCCCGCCAGATGCTCGTCCGAGCTGATGGCGGTCTGGCTGGGCGCGTAGGACCCCGACGGGTAGGCCACCGACACCGAGCCCACCAGGATGAGTCCGGCTCCCCCCCGGGCCCGGGACTCGAGGTAGGCGGCCTGGCGTTCGCTGACCGTGCCGTCTTCGTGGGCCAGACGGTCGCCCATCGGTGCCAGCACGATGCGGTTGCGCAGGGCCATCGGCCCGATCCGACCGGGGGTCAGCAGACGACGGAACCTGGGGTCGACCGTCTCGGACGCCGACCCCGGCGCATTCATGTCGGTCACCGCCTCGGGACGGGGCGCGCCGGCGGCGAGGCGGTGCGCAGCCGCCTCACGGCGTGTCGATGCCTGCCCCGTCGCGGTGGGGAACGACCGCGTCGGGGTTGCCGGCCAGGGCCAGGTAGCCGGCCAGGGCGCGTTGGATCTCCTGGCCGAACGCCACCTGCACGGCTCGCAGGGCGATGGGCCGGAGCTGGCGGAACCCTTCGCTGATCTCGGCGGCCGTGTCGTTGCCGGCGAACCCGTGGTCGGGATGCTCGGCGAACAGGGTGACCAGTTCATCGGCCAGACCGGCCATGCGCGACTGCATGGTGGCCCAGGCCGCGGTCGAGACCTCGGCGGCGATGCCGGCGCTGATCATCTCGGCGGCCAACTCGAGCACGACCAGGCTGGGCACCTCGTAGGAGTCCGACTGGTCGTCCATCTCGGAGATGAGCCCGACCTGTTCGAGCGCGCCCAGCACCCGAGGCTCATCCAGACCGATCAGGCGCAGCACCTCGGGGCCGTCCACCACGGCCGAGTGGTCGTCGATCCAGGGCTCGAGCAGCTCGTCCTGGATGGTCAGCAGCACGGTGAAGGCCTGGTGCTCCCCCTCGGGGTCCCCCAGGAACTTGGCCACCGCCTCCAGGCTCATCCCCCGCTCGCGCAGGGCGGCGATGAAGCGCAGTCGCCCCAGTTGCTCCGGGGCGTAGATACGCGTTGCGACCCACCCGACGCGGGGCCTCGATCAGGCCGGACTGGCGGTAGAAGCGGATGGTGCGGCCCGGTACACCGGTGAGCTGCTCGAGCTGATCGAGGGTGTAGCCATCCACCCTGGCGAGGTCGACCGCGACCGGTTCAGCCGTCCCGCCTCCCTCGATTCCCACCCGATCCGGCATGGCCACCGCCCCATGATGCCCGGGACGGGTGGTCATCGGCCACCTCTGCTGACCGTGGTGGCGCCCTTCGGGCGGGGACGGCGGGTACCGTCGGCCCGTGTCGCGGCCCAGCCTGTCCACGATGGCGGTCATCGCCGGTCTGTTGGTGGGGACGCTGGCGGCGGCGGCCCTGATCGCCAGCGGGCGGTTGGACGACCGAGCCACGGCCGCCCCGGCCAAGCCCGCCACCGCAGATTTCCTGGCCGCGTTCCACCGCAGCCTGACCGGCACCTACGTGGTCAACGGGACCTACACGCGCACCATCGAGTGCCTGGCCACCCAGTCCCGGTGCGTCAACGGCCAGACGCTGCGGTCGGGTGCCCTGGTGGTGCAGCGACCCCCCGATCACCTGCGGCGGGAGAACGGGCAGGTCGAAGGGGCCATCAACGGCCATGTGATCACGTGTGACATCCAGAGCAGCGGCCAGTTCCTGTGCGGGCCCACACCCACCACCGAGGACTTCACCAAGGCGGTGGCCGCGCAGATGAGCGCGTTGAAGGGGTACTTCAGCGGACCCATCCCGCTCTACCGCGTGGTCCACGCCGGCACCGGCTGCTTCGAACTGACCCAGGTCCGTGAGTTCCCGAGCGCGCCCTACGGCAGCTTCGCCCGGATGTGCTTCGACGCCCCGACCGGGGCCATGACCTACGTCAAGCGCCATCTGGAGGGCGCCACGGACGTCTTTCAGGCCATCCACGTCACCGGGGTGGTCAGCGACGCTGATTTCAGCATCACCCAGGACCCGGCCTACGAGTCGCACTACGACACCAAGCCCGCCCGATGATCGACCGGAGGTGTCGGCTGGCGCGCCGGGGAGGGGTGGGCGGAGGCCACGAGGGCGCCCAGCACCCGAGAGTGCTGGTGGCGATGCATTGGAGGGAGTGTGACCCCCGCCCAGTTCCCCAGCCGGTGGGGGCGAAGCCACCGACACCAACTACATCGGATTTGTCCATAGGTCTCTTGAGCTATTTTTCGCGCCGGCCCCGCCCCAACTCTCTGCGCCCATTCTGGAGTTCTTGTGCTCGTCGCCAGTGATCAGTTGCTGGGCGGGGACCCGCTGCCGTGGTTGGTGCTGGCGGTGGGCGCGGCCCTGGCGCTGGGGACGGTGTTCGCCCTGGTGCGGGGCGAGGGTGATCCCGCCGACGGCGAACTGGCCCGACCGCCCCTGGCTCGCAGCGTGGTCATGATCGCCATCGGTGTGGTGGCCGCGGTGTGGGCCCTGGCCAGCCTGGTCAAGGGCTGAGGGCGAGATCCGGCCGCAGGACCTGAGGGCGGGGCTGCGCATGGTGATCCGGGAGCAGCCGGCATCGCGCCCGACAACGTGACACGGCCCGCCGCTCGCCGGTCGTCGACCTGACTACGCTGCGCACCCGGACCAGCGACGACCGGAGGGACCGGAGCACTCGTGGCAGTGAGCGCGGCTCCTGAAGACACGCGGCCGACCGCGCCAGCGCGGCCTTCCCGTTGGTTCCGCGGCGATGTGGATGGCCTGCGGGCGCTGGCCATCATCCTGGTGGTCGGCTACCACGTCGGCCTCCCCGGTTTCGGGGGCGGGTTCATCGGGGTGGACGTGTTCTTCGTCATCTCGGGGTTCCTCATCTCGCGCAACCTGCTGCGCGAGGCCCAGGGCCGGGAGCGAGTCGGCCTGGCCAGCTTCTGGGCCCGGCGCATCCGCCGGCTGGTGCCGGCGCTGGCCCTGGTCATCGTGTTCACCCTGGTCGTGGGCCACTTCGTTTTCCCGCTGTTCGAGCTGGGCCAGTTCGCCCGGCAGGGCGCGGCCGCCGCTCTCTACGTGTCCAACATCAAGTTCGCCGGGCAGGCCCAGAGCTACTTCGGGGGCGACGTCTCCTCCAGCCCCTTCCTGCACACCTGGTCGCTGGGCGTGGAGGAGCAGTTCTACCTGTTGTGGCCGGTCCTGTTCGCCCTGGTGTGCTGGACCGCCCGCGAGCCACTCAGTGCCCGCATCCCCGACTTCCGGCGAAAGGCCCTCGTCGGCGTGTTCGCGGTCACCTTCCTGGCTTCGTTCGCGACCAACGTGGCCCTGACCAACCACGGCAGCACGTGGGCCTTCTACGGCCTGCAGTCGCGGGCCTGGGAGTTCGCCGCCGCCGGCCTCTTGGCCGCGATCACCGTCCCCAACTGGTTGCGGGGCGTGCCCGCCCGGACCGCGCTGGCCGTGGCCGGGCTCGTCATCCTGGCCGTGGGCCTCGTCACCATCCGGGGCTCCACGCCGTACCCGGGGCTTTGGGCCCTCCTGCCGGTGCTGGCCACCGTCGCGCTGATCACGGCCGGCCACACCTGGGAGGGTCAGGTCGACCCCAACCCCATCAGCTCGGCCATGTCGACCAGCTCGGCCCAATGGCTGGGCCGGGTGTCCTACTCCTGGTACCTGTGGCACTGGCCCGCCATCATCCTGGTGGCGACCGCCTTCGACACCACCAACACCGCCCTGGCCGCTACCGCCGCGGCCTGGGCCCTGGGCGTTTCCTGGCTCACCTACCGATATTACGAGACCCCCATCCGCTTCGAACCCCGGCTGGCCAACTCCAACACCCGCACCTTCGCCTTCGGTGCCGTCGTCACCGTCCTGGTCCTGCTGGTGACCTATCTGGTCACGCCCTCGACGCCCGGGTTGGCGCCGGCCCAGGCACTGGGTGTGGGACCGGCCACCATGGCCCAGCTGCAGGCGCCTCCGGGCTCGTCGCTCCAGCAGCAGGTCAACTTCGAGGTCAGCCTGTTCCGCCACCGCTTGACCCTTGAATGCCCCAGTACCGGCGCCACCTCCACACCCGACGGAGACCTCTACTGCCCCGACGGCGATGCCATCAGCTCCAACGTGTTGCTGGTGCTGGGGGATTCCCACGCCGGGCAGTGGCGCCGGGTGTTGTCCCAGATCGCCTCCTCCGAACACCTCAGGCTGGTCCTCCGTGAACGCGACGGGTGCCCGCCGTTCCGGGTGGACACGCGGGCCCCGTACATGCCGGTCAGCAAGATGGTGGTGTGTCAGCGCCAGGAGGCCGGCGACCTGCGGGTGATCGACCAGATCAAACCGCAAGCCCTGATCATCATCCCCTGGAACGGGTACCTGCCCGACATCCGAGGCGCGCCCGGCCAGACCCTGACCACCACCCAGAAGAGCCGACTGTGGGAGCAGCAGGCGGTGACGATGTTCCGTTTCATCCAGTCCCGCGGGATCAAGCTCGGCTTCGTCTACGACGAACCCACCCTGGCCTTCGATGCCAGCAAGTGCATCGCCTCGGCCAACAAGGTGGCGCCCTGTGTTCCCACCCGCAGCGCCGCCCTGGCTCAGGATGCGCCGTTGCTGGCTGCCGAGAAGCAGGCGGTGGCCCAGGTGGGACACATCAGCACCCTGGACCTGACCGACGTGATCTGCGGACCCCGGACCTGCCCCCTGCAGGTGGGCGGCACCCTGGTGTACATCGACGCGCACCACCTGACCGACGCCTTCGCCCTGACCCAGTTGGGCCTCATGCGCTCGTTCGTGAACCGGGTCGAACGCAGCTGACCGGCGCCCGACGTTCGACCGTAGGCTCCTGGCCATGACGGAGCTCTGTGTCGGCATCCTGGGCGCGGCGCGCATCGCGCCGGCCGCGCTCATCAAGCCGGCCCGGGGGCTCGACGACGTGCGCGTCGAGCGCGGTGGCGGCGCGGGACCGGTCTCGGGCCGAGGGGTACGCGGCGCAGCCACGGCATCGCCACCGTGCACGGCAACTACGCCGACCTGGTGGCCGACCCCGACGTCGACGCCGTCTACAACCCGCTGCCCAATGGCCTGCACGGCCAGTGGACCATGGCCGCGCTCGAGGCCGGCAAGCACGTCCTGTGCGAGAAGCCGTTCACCGCCAACCGCGACGAAGCGGTGGAGGTGGCCACGGTGGCGCAGCGCACCGGCCTGGTGGTGGCCGAGGCCTTCCACTACCGCTACCACCCGCTGGCCCGACGCATGCGCGAGGTGGTGGCCAGCGGGGAGCTGGGCCCCATCCGCCACGTCGAGGCCTACGACCTGCTTCCCGCTGCCCCGCTTCGACGACATCCGCTACCGCCTCGACCTGGCCGGCGGCGCGCTCATGGACGCCGGCTGCTACGCCGTCCACCTGCTCCGCGCTGGTGGGGCTGGACGAGCCCGCGGGTGACGTCGGCCCGGGCTCAGCTGCGCTCGCCCGGGGTGGACCGGGCCATGCAGGCCGATCTGGTGTTCCCGAGCGGCGCACACCGGTCGGATGGTGTGCTCGATGTGGTCGCGATCGCTGCTGCACCTGTCGGTGCGGGTCACCGGCGAGGCGGGCGAGATGCGGGTGTTCAACCCGTCGCGCCCCAGACCGTGCCACCGGCTGTCGGTGCGCACCGCCGACAGCCGCCGGGTCGAGCGGTTCGCCCGGCGATCCACCTACTCGTTCCAGCTGGAGGCCTTCCGCGACGCGGTGGCCGGCGATCGAGCCACCCTGCCACCGGGCCGGCCGACGCGATCGCCAACATGGCCGTCATCGACGCCATCTACCGCGCCGCCGGCCTCGAGCCCCGCCAGCCGTCGGGCTGATCGCCCTAGCATCGGTCCCGAGGATCACCTGGGGGAACCATGCGCGAGCATCGCTACTCGTTCGAGATGCCGCACTCGGCGGCCCGCATCTGGGCGCTGTTCCAGGACTACGAGCGCTGGGCCGACTTCGCCCCGGTGGTCAAGCGGGTCGACGTGTTGTGGCCGGGCGACGAGCACCACAACGGCCGGCTGCGACGGGTTATCTACCCCATGCCGCTGGGTCGGGAGGGCTCGGCCCTCGAGCTGGTGACCGACGTCGAGCCCGAGCGGGGCTACACGTACACCATGATCTCGACCAAGGCGGGCAACGACCAGATCGGCCACGTGCGCCTCGAACCGCTCGGTCCGAACCGCACCCGCATCTCTTCGACGAGCGCTACAACCTGACCGTCGATCCCGTTCAAGTGGTTCGAGGGGCGGATCTACGCCGTTCATCAACAAGAAGAACGAGGAGAGCATGCGCAACGCGCCGGTGTGGCTGACCGAGCACCCCAAGTACCGCGCCGATCTGGTCGATTAGGGCCAGTAAGGCGAAGGCCGCCAGGCCGGAGCCGCTGGATCGATGAGACCCGGATGCCGAAGGCGCCGCAGGGAGGCTTGCCGACCGGAGGGTCAATCAACTAGGTCGCCTTCCAGTGGTTGAAGTAGGTGATGTGCTCGACCGGGCCTCGGGCGGCCGGCTTGAAGTCGTCGCCGGTGGTGTAGGCCACCGGCAGCAGTGCCACCTGGGTGATGTCGTCGGGGATGCCCAGCAGCGCCGCGGCCTCGGCCTCATGGGCCAGGTGCAGGGTGGTGAAGCAGGTGCCCAGGCCCCGGCTGCGCAGGGCCAGCTGGAAGCTCCACACCGCCGGGATGATCGACCCGTAGAACGAGGCGGCCATGACCGGCGACGGTGTCGGTCAGGCGGCCCTTGATGCAGGGGATGACCATGGCCGGGACCTGGCCCAGGATCTCGGCCAGGTAGTCGGCCGAGTCGAGCACCCGGATGGTCTGGTCGGTCATCTCCTCGCCCCGGTAGGAGGCGAGGTAGCGCGAGCCCATCTGCTGGTAGATCCGGCCCAGCTCGGCCTTGGTGTCGGGGTCGTCGACGATGAGCCAACGCCAGGTCTGGGCGTTGCCGCCAGTGGGTGCCTGCACGGCCAGGCGGAGGCAGTCGACCAGCACGTCGCGTTCCACGGGTCGATCGAGGTCGAGGCGGCGGCGCACCGACCGCGTGGTGGCGAGCAGCTTGTCGGTCTGAGCGAGGTCGAACATGGCGCCGGTCTAGCTCATCGACGCCCGCCGCGCCGCCCTCAACCAGACGAGCCCGATCGGCAGATCATGCGGGGCTCCGCCCACTGCGCGGTGCCTGGGCCACTCGGCGGTGGCGCGACATCGAGGTGCACCATGGGGTCGATTCCGTTGTCGGGGATGGCCACGGTCACGGTGCGCACGTCGGGCGTGGACGACGACTCGACCGCGGTGCGAGCGATGGTGGCGCCAGATCGGTCGGTGATCGACAGGGTCATCGCCTGGGGGCCGCCCCCAGGGCTGAGGGCGGTGACCTCGACGTCACAGTGCGATCCGGTGCGGGCGGGGAGGGCGACGGCCACGTCGGTGCCCGTCGTGACCACCGTGAAGGTGACACGGAGCGCGAGCGGGGCGGCGGCGGTCTGGGCGGCGGTGGCTCGGGTGGTCTTGGTCATCTTCGGATCGGGGCTGAGAAGAGTGGCGATGGAGGCAGGGAGGACCCCGAGCGTGTGGTCGCCGGCCGGGAGGGCGCGGTCGAGTGAAGTCACGCGGATGACCGACGGGTCCCGCTGGATCACCGCAGCCGGTGGGACCGGGACGTAGTCGGGGATCACATCGGGAACGAAGGCGACGAGCCGGTAGGCGAAGATCCGGGGGTCGCGGAGGTACACGGCGTCGTTGGCCAGGGCGACGCACAGGCATCCGGTCAGGCGGAACGCAAAGAACGCGGGGCTCTGGGCGAAGACGTAGGCGGGATCGATCCGCGTCCCTGGCGGTCCTGGCCGCTCGGCGATGTGGCGGTCGGCCAGCCCGTAGAGGTCCACGATCCGCAGGTCGGTGTAGTAGGAGACGGCGCCGACCTCGTCGGTGGCCAGCACCTGGTGGGGTTGGCCGAGTTGGTCGACGATCTCGGCCACCCCGTACTGGTAGTTGTCGCCGTGGTCGCTGAGCCTGTCCTGGGCGAAGAGCTGTGGGATGGCGGTCAGGCCTCGGCCCAGGGCGAATTCGTTGGCCGTCGTCGTACCCACCTGTTGATGCCGGTCGGCGGTGACGAAGGTTCCCACCAGGATGACCAGCACCACGACGACGCAGCCGGCTCGGAGCTGCATGCGGTAGCGATCGCGTGCGTCGCCTGAGGGCTTTGTGGCCCAGGCCATCCGGCTGATCCCGGCCACGCCGATGGCCGCCATCGGGGCCAGCAGGGGCAGGAGGTATCGCTCGTAGGGGTAGTTGTCCCCGGACGAGAGCGCCGCCTCGACCAGGGCGAGCACCACCACCACCGGTGTCAGCACCAGGATCGGGCTCGTCCATCGCCGAGCGACCAGGACCACGACCACGACCACCGCGGCCAGGATCAGCACGGGGAGATAGGCGGTGGTGAAGCGCAGGACCTCGCCCCGGATCAGCAGCTTGGTGGTCTCGGCGCTCGTGCCCGCCTTGGTCACGATCGAGTTGGGGATCGGCTGGCCGAAGTAGGCCAGCCGGGCCAGTTCGAGGCCGAACATGGGCAGCACGAACCAAGCGGCCCCGAGCGCCTGGCGGCGCAGCGATCGGGACCAGATCCACGTCTGGGCCCAGAGCACGGCCCAGACCACCGCACCCTCCGGTCGGGTGACGGCCAGCAGCAGGCAGCCGACGGTCGTGGCCACCGACAGCGCCCGGCGCTCGGTCCAGTCGCTCAGGAAGCACAGCAACACGACCACGAGCAGGGCGGCGAACAGCAGGGTCTCCAGGCCGCCGACCGCGTCGTAGGTCGTGGCCGGCACGAAGACGACCAGGGCGGCGGTGCCGACGGCCATCCAGGCCGGTGCCTCCGGGCTCAGGCGCCGCACCAGGCGAGCAGTCCCCCCGCCAATCGTGGCGATCAGCGCGATGTTCAGCACTCGGGCCCACGTCGGGATGGCCACCCCGAAGAGCTTGCCGAGGGCGAGCATGGCCACCCACAGCGGGTCGGAGAAGGCTTCGACCGGCGGCGCCCCGACGCTCAGGCGCAGACCGTGGCCGGTGGCCAGGCGAGCGGCGTAGGAGAACGAGATGTAGGCGTCATCGAAGGGCAGGCTGCGGGTGTTGGCGTTGGCCATGGGCACGAGCGCCCCGATGGCCAGGACCGTGCCCACGAGCACCGACCACCCACGTCGGTCCGCATCCAGGATTCCGCGGTCTCGAACGGCGTGCACGACCAGGCCCTTCCTCTTCTTGAACCGGGGACCGCGAGCACAGACCCAACGAGATGACGAGCAATCCTATGGCCGCCGATCGGCGCGATCCGGTCGGCCCGCCGCGGTCCTCGGCTTGAAGGCGGGCGCTCAGCCCGGCTGGTGGCACACGGCCTCGACGTTGTTGCCGTCGGGGTCGCGCACGAAGGCGCCGAAGTAGTCGGGGTGGTACTCGGGAAACACCCGAGGCTCGTGCAGCACCTCGGCGCCCGTGGCCACCGCCGCCTCGAAGAAGGCGCTCACCGTGGCCCGATCGGCGGCCGCGAAGGCGACGTGGACCTCCTTGTTGGGCTGGCCGGTGGCCTCGCGACCGATCCAGAAGATGGGGCGGTCGGTCCCATAGCCCACGGTGTCGGTCATGCGCAGGTGGGCGCGGCCGCCCAGCGGGGCCAGCACGGCGTCGTAGAAGGCAGCACTGGCGTCGAGATCGGCGACCTGGAGGGAGACATGATCGAGCATGGCGCCAGGGTAGATCGCGCCTGGCCACAGCTACCGTGGACCCGTGCGCGTCACCGAATGGCAGCCACCCGACGCCCGGGGCGACGGGCCGGCCGAGGTCGAGATCCAGGGGGCCGGCGCCGCCGCCGAGCGCGACGTGTCCGCGTCCTCCACGACGCGGGGAGCTGAGGCCGAATCGGTGTGGTTGGCGGCCCATCCGGTGGTCGAGCGCGTCGACCTCGACGGCCGGTGCTGGGTGGACGTCGTGCGGGGGATCCTCGATCGAGCCGATGAGGTGCACGACGACCTGGCCGGATCGGTCACGTGGGAACAGGGACGGGTGTTCCGCTACGAGCGCTGGATCGATGAGCCGCGCCTGGGTTCGTGGCAGACCGGCAACTCTCGCCACCCCGCCCTGGCCGACGCCCAGGACTGGATCGCCCGGCGCTACCAGGTGTCCTTCGACGGGGTGGCTCTGGCCCACTACCGCGACGGGCGCGACAGCGTGGCCTGGCACCGCGACCGCGAGCTCAAGTGGCTCGACGACACCGTTATCGGCGTGCTCACCCTCGGCGCCCGACGGCCGTGGTTGCTGCGCCCGCTCACCGGACGCCGGGCCGAGTCCGGCGACCTGTCCGACGCGGTCGACCTGGCCCCCGCCAGCGGCGACCTGATGGTGATGGGCGGCGCCACCCAGCGAGCCTGGCTGCACGCCGTGCCCAAGACCCGCGGCCCCGCTCGCAGCCGCATCTCTGCGCAATGGCGCTGGACGTCACGCCGGGGCGAGCCCGACCGCAACCCCTCCTACTACGCGCCCCGATTCTATTGACCCTCCGGTCGGCAAGCCTCCGGTTGCTTGGCCCTCGGGTCGGCAAGCCTCCTGTTGCTTGGCCCTCGGGTCGGCAAGCCTCCTGTTGCTTGGCCCTCCGGTCGGCAAGCCTCCCTGCGGGCGCCTTCGGCATCCGGGTGTCATCTCGCCAGCGGCTCCGGCCTGGCGGCCTTCGCCTTCAACGCCTCCGGTCGGCACGCGTTGCTGGGCGCCGGTCAGGCCACCTGGTCGACAGGGTGCACGCCCCGCAGCGCCACCAGGTCCTGGAGCGAGTCGATCTCGGCCCGGACCTGTGCCGGCGTCTCGTGGCCGAGGCCACAGGCCACCAGCAACGACGAGGAGAACAGTCGGACCCCGAACTCCACCACCATCAGCTGGAAGGTCCGGTACCGGGCGGTGCGCAGGTCGGCCCCCTGGGCCATGAAATGGTCGACCAGGCGCTCTGCGATCGGGAACCGGTCCCGGAAGTGGTTCGGGTCGATCTGGTCGAGCAGCGAGCGGGCCAGCAGCTGCACCACCTGATCGAGCAGCGCGTGGCGCTCCGGGGCGAGATCGCCGCCACGGGTGGGGACGGCCTCGGTGGCCGACCCGGCCAGTTCCTCGGTGAGCCGGTCGACGGACGCGGTCAGCAACTCGGTGGTGGACGACCAGCGGTCGGTGACCTGCTGGGCCGGCACATCGGCCTCGAGGGCCACGCGCTTCAGCGTGACCCGGCTGGTGGGTTCGGTGGCGAACACGCGGATGGCCGCAGACAACACGCGATCGTCGAGGTCCGTGGGATCGGAGTCAGACATGGGGGGATCCTGAGGGAGTCGCTGTAACGGACCGTGTTACAGTCCGTGTGACGTAGCGTCACGAAAGGGTATCTTCCGAGGGTGTCTCCCGCCAATCCGCGCCAACAGGCCAAGGCTCGTGACCACCGCGCCACCGTGGAGGCCTCCATCTACGAGGCCATCGAGAGCTTCCTGGGCGACCACTCATACCGCGAGCTGACCGTGGAGGACGTGATCGCCCCCACGGGGCTGGGACGCACCGCCTTCTATCGCTACTTCCCCGATCTCGACACCGTCCTGTTGCGGCGACTGGCCCAGATCGAGGAGGAGCTGAGCGACGCCACCGACAGCTGGTTGGATCCGTCCCCTGGGGTCGAGCCCGAGGACGGGCTGACCGAGGCGGCCATGGCCCTGGCCGTGGTCTACCAGCGCCACGCCTCGCTGCTACGGGCCTTCGCCGAGGCGGCCGCCGCCGGCGCGGACGTCGAGGCCGCCTGGCGCGACCTGGTCGGCGGCTTCATCGACCGGGCTCGTGAGCGGATCGACGCGCTGGCCGACGCCGGTCGCGTGTCGATCGAGGGCACCGACGAGGTGGCGCGAGCCCTGGTCTGGATGACCGAGCGCTACCTGCTGGAGAGCTACGGCCGGGGCTCGGACCTCTCCACCGAGGTGGCTGCCACCACCGTGGCGCAGATCTGGCGGCGCACCCTGTTCGGCGCACCCGGGTAGCTTCGGGAAGATGCGAGGGGGCAGGGGCGACAGGACACCGGGCAGCACGCGAGGGGGGCAGTCCGGGTGAGCGACGCCGGTGAGCGGTCCGAGCCGTGGTGGCACGAGGCGGTCGTGTACCAGATCTATCCCCGCTCCTTCGCCGACTCGAACGGAGACGGGGTCGGCGACCTCGACGGCATCCGGGCCCACCTGGATCATCTGAGATGGCTGGGCGTCGACGCCATCTGGCTGTCGCCCTTCTTCCCGTCACCCATGAAGGACTACGGCTACGACGTCAGCGACTACTGCGACGTCGATCCCCTCTTCGGCACCCTGGCCGACATCGACGCACTGGTGGCCGAGTGCCACGACGCCGGCATGCGGGTGCTGATCGACTGGGTGCCCAACCACACCTCCACCGAGCACGAGTGGTTCCGGGCGTCGCGCTCGTCGCGGGACGACCCCAAACGGGACTGGTACATCTGGCGCGATCCGGGTCCTGACGGCGGCCCGCCCAACAACTGGATCAGCGACTTCGGCAGTCCCACGGCCTGGCAGCTCGATCCCACCACGGGCCAGTACTACCTGCACCTCTTCCTGCCCGAGCAGGCCGACCTGAACTGGCGCAACCCCGAGGTGGTGGCGGCCATGCACGACACCCTGCGGTTCTGGCTCGACCGCGGGGTGGACGGGTTCCGCATGGACGTGGTGCAGTCGCTGCTCAAGCGCGCCGACTTCGCCGACCTGGACGATCCCAACGAGATCCTCTACGGCGACGCCCACCTGGACACGACCGACACCCACGGCTTGCTGCGTGACATCCGGCGGCTGCTCGACGGCTACCCGGGCGACCGGGTGTCGGTGGGGGAGACCTCGGTGCTGTCGACCGGGAAGATGGCGGCCTACTACGGCCACGACGACGAGCTGCACCTGTGCTTCAACTTCCCCCAGATCCTGGCGCCCTGGGACGCCGATCGGTGGCGCCGCCGCATCGAGCGCACCTACGAAGCGCTGGACCCGATCGCGGGCTGGCCCACCTGGGTGCTGTCCAACCACGACGTCCCCCGCCATCGCACGCCGCTACTGGGGTTCGGAGGCGGCGGCTCGCGCCGCCGCGGTGATGGCCCTCACGCTGCGGGGCACGCCCTTCCTCTACGAGGGCGAGGAGCTCGGGCTGCTCGACGCGGCGATCCCCCCCGAGCGCAAGCTCGACCCGGTGGATCGCGACGGGTGCCGGGCGCCGGTGCCCTGGACGACCGAGGAGCACCACGGTTGGGGCCGCGAGCCGTGGCTGCCCTTCCCGCCCGAATCCACCGAGCGGTCGGTGGCGGCCGAGCGCGACGATCCCGGTTCGGTGCTGCACCTGTACCGGCGGCTGCTGGCCGAGCGGAAGCGCTCCACCGCGTTGCGCCGGGGCGCCATCGACCTGCTCGTGGGCTGGCCCGAACCGGTCATCGCCTGGGACCGCCACCACGGCGACGAGCGACGTCGGGTGGTGGTGTCCTTCGCCACCGAGCCGATCCAGATCGAGGCCGGCCTGGTCGAGTCCGGCGGCCCGTGGCGGGTGGTGGTGGCCAGCGACGGGGAGGGGGAAGGCCTCGCGTTCACCGGCCACCTCGAGGCGACCCAGGCGGTCATCCTGGTCCCGGCCCGATGACCACGAACCGCCAGACCGCCAGCCGTCTGAGCCAGCTGCGCGAGGTCACCCGCGACACGGCCGACCACCTGCGCCACCTCGACGTGTCCGGGCGCCTGACCGACCACATCGACACCAAGATGCTGGAGATGGCCCGCCAGATCGGGGCCACCTCCACCGGGGAGTTCTTCGAGTCGGTGAGCGAGGACTACCTGCACCACGACCCGCGCCCCGACGCCGTCGACCACCACAACGCCTACCTGCACGCCAACCCCACCTCCACTGCCGACCAGCAGGCCATCCTGGGGATCGTCGATGTCATGCAGGGCGACCAGGTGGCGGGGATCACCGAGCGCTTCGCCGAGTTCGCCCGCCAGGAGAAGCTGTTCGAGCGGGTGAGCGGTGGGGCCAAGTACATCTTCCCCAGCAACCACCTGGCCCTGCCCGACCAGGGCTTCACGCTCGGGTACTTCCACAAGGCGGCGCACGTGACCAGCGACGTCGATCGCCTCGAGCACTACATCTCCACCATGGTGGGCCGCCTGCTCGGCTACTACGAGGTGGGCGGGCTCAACGTCATCGACGGGATCCTGCGCAAGGCCGGCGGGGTGCTCAAGTCCTTCCCCGTCAGCGGGGCCGAGACCCTCGACGAGTCCCGCATGGTGGAGGACGACCTCGATCCACTGCTGCGGCTGTTCCGCAAGGTGTGCAACCACCAGACCAAGCGTGAGTTCGAGCGGCTGGTGCACGCCAGCACCGGTCACATCGTGCTGCTGGCCGGAGGCGGATCACACGACACGGTCACGGCCTCCGGCGACGTGGACATGCACCCCTTCGGGCGGACGACCCGAGAGATGATCGCTCGTGACGACCCCACGGTACGGGTGGTGCCGCTGTTCGTGGACTATGGCCCCGATGCCAGCCTGGTGGACTTCGGGACCCCCCGCCACGTGGCCGAGCCCGACGACGTCCACGCCGTGGGCGAAGAGATCGCCCAGCTGGGCAACCGCCAGCGCCAGGCCGCCCGCCGCACGCACTCCGGCGTCGACCGCTTCGCCGGCACCATCCGCTACGTCGTTGACTGAGGCTGCGCGGCCGCCCACCCCGGGAACTCCTGTCGCGCCAGCGACTGGTCACGAGTCGCCGGGGTGACAGGTTTGATCGGTGGTCCCTCCGCCTGAGCCAGGGCCCGTTTGCGTCGGCGCGCCTGGATGGCGCGCTCGTCCACCTCCAGGGCTCGTTGGTTCGCCTCGACCTGCACCTGGGCCCGGTGCTGAGCCAGCTGGCGCCGGACCCGCTCGCCCCCGCCGTTGCTCGCCGCGGCCAGCTCGACCCAACGTTGGTAGCGGGCCACCTGGCGGCGGTCGGTGCGCTCCTCCACGGCCCGTTGGGTGGCGCTGTCCAGGATCTCGGGAACCGCTTGACGCTGGCTCCATTCTCGGCTCAGCCGTTCGAAGGTCTCGCGCACCCCTTCGCTCACGTCGAGCCCGAGGAAGTCGAAGAGCGCATCGCGCAGCCGGCCATCGGGGTGGTACAGCACGTTGGAGTGAACCGGGAAGACCCGGTCCACACCGGCGGCGGCGATGAGCGAATCCGCCAGGTCGAACGACTCGGCCCACTGCCGGCAGGCCATCCGTTGGCCGTGCTCGCCTGGCCAGGCGAGATCGTCGGGATTGCGGGCTCGCACCTCGAACGAGTTGGCGACCCGCGTCACGTCCCGGTACACGAACACGTAGCGAGCGCCGGGGAACTGCTCTGCCACCGCCAGCAGCGTGAACAGGTCGGTCGGCACGAGCTTGTCTCCGGCGTGGGTGATGGTGCCGGCGTCCAGGCGAGCGTGGATGCGGGCGTAGTGCCGGTCGAACTTGGGTGGCAGCGAGTTGGTGTCGGTGGCGCGGAAGTCGAGGAAGCGCTCGGGTTCGAACAGTGCCGGGGTGAACAAGGCGGGGTCGCGTTGGCGCCGCACGTCTCGCAGCAGGTACTTGAAGCGGTCCATCCCCATGGCCATCTGGACATGGGCCCCGAGCAGTCGCACCAACGGGCTCGATCCGGTGCGTCCGCACCCGACGACGAAGCAGTACTCGAGTGGTGCCCCAGGCTCCCCAGCTGTCACCCGACCACGGTAGTGGTCGCACCGAACCCCGCCGCGGCACCCGACGCTCGGGGGCGCGTGCGGGTAGGGCTCTCGATCAGCCGGCGCTGGCGGCGGTCGTCGCGTTCATGGTCCCGATGCCGAACACCGCGCCCTGCGGGTCGGCGACCACCGCGCCACGACCGAAATCCATGTCGCCCGGCGCCATGATGACCGAGCCCCCCAACTCGGTGACCTTGGCGGCCGACGCGTCGCAGTCCTCCACCGAGAACCACACCGACCAGGCCGGGAACTCACCGTCACCGGCGGCGTGGGCCCCGCACACGATCTCGCCGCCCACAGTGAAGATGGCGCTGGTCTCGCTGCTGGCCTGGGGATCGAGGCCCCAGCCGAACACCTCGAGGTAGAAGACGCGGGCCGCCTCCAGATCGGCGCTGGCCAGCTCGCACCAGGTGAAGGTGCCGGGCTGGTTGACCAGTTCGGCGCCGATGTGGGCCTTGGCCTGCCACGCCGACACGAAGGAGCCGGCGGCGTCGGACAGCACGGCCATGGAACCGGCGTCGAGCACGTCCATGGGCCCGGCCACCACCATCCCGCCCGCAGTGGTCGCGGCGGCCGCCGTTTGGGCGACGTCGGTCACCGACATGTACACGGCCCAGAACGGGGGCATGTCCGGGTTCTGTTGGGGCCCCAGCCCGGCCACGTTCTTGCCGTCGATGGTGAACAGCCCGTAACCCCCAGCTTCGGGGCGCGGGTCCATGTTGGCGGTCCAGCCGAACAGCGCGCCGTAGAAGGCGGCCGCGCCCGCGGGATCGGGACTGCCCAGGTCGACCCATGACGGGGTGCCGGGGGCGTAGCTGGAGCGTTCGGTCATGGTGATCTCCGTGAGTCTCGTGCGGTCCGGTCGGATCCTCACGGTAGCCGTGCCGGCGGGGCGGTTCAGGAGCCGAACTGTGCCTGCAGGAACGTCAGCGTGGCGGCTCCCTGGGTGTCTAGGTACCCGAACCCGGTGGCGCACTCGTCGGGCAACGACATCGTCGTGGACCAGCCCACTTCGGTGGCTCGCAGCTGCATCTCCTCGGCCTGGCGGGGTGGGGTCGGCTCGCAGGAGCCGGATCCGTCGAACTGATCCGAACCCCGGTTCAACAGCGCAGGCGGCGTGGCCAAGCTGCCACCGAGCGGGTCGGTGAGCAGACCGGGAGACGCCGCCTGGTAGGTGGTGAAGCAGGCGTTGGCCGTCGGGTTCCACGGGATGGACACCGGATTCGAGCAACCCAGATAGGTCGACCAGTGGTCGTTCGGGTCGAGTGTGCCCGCCGCCGCGTATTCGCCCTGGCGTTCGAAGATGTCGGTGGTGGCCGAGTCGTCCACCACCGCGCTCACCCGGCCCGCGGGCTCCACCAGCGGCGCCGCCTCGGCCGCGGTCAGGGCCAGGGTGGCACCGCTGCCGCCACCCCAGAGGGCGACGTGGTTCGGGTCGACCCCCAGGGCGGCGGCGTTGGCCCGCAGGTTGGCCACTCCGTCGATCACGTCGTACACCGGGTTCGGGAAGGTCGGTTGGGAGGCCGTGGCCAAGGGGAAGTTGAGCGTGAAGGCCACGTAGCCGTGCTGGGCCAGCAGCACCGCCGCGGCCACGGTCGAGGCGTCGCACTTGTCGCCGGCCACGTAGTCGCCCTGGTGCAGCACCGCCACCGTCGGACGCGGCCCGGAGGTGCCCGTGGGCCGATACACATCGGCGTAGAGGGGGTGGCCCAGGTCATGGCCGTAGATGAGGTTGGCCTGGTAGGTGACCCCCGACGCCGACGGCGTGCAGCTGGAAGAGGGGGTGACCACCGATGGTCCGGTGAGCCGGGCCGGCAAGGGCGCCGGCGTGGTCGGCGGGGTGGGTGAGGATCCCAGCTGTTGGTCGAGGAACGAGATGAGGTTGTCGACCATCGTGCCGGTTCCGGGCGGATCGATCTTGGCCTTGATGTAGCCGGCCGCATGGGCACAGGCGTGGTTGGTCTGGAACGCCACCGGGGCGCCCCGGGCACGCAGCGCGTTCACCATCTCGATGGCGTTCTGGGGTTCGACGCTCTCGCAGCCGTCGGTGAAGTCGGTGGATGTGGCCACCAGGGCGGGTGGGTCGTCGTGGCTGGCGTAGGTGATGGGCGACGCCGCCTCGGCGATGGCGAAGCAGCCGTTGTCGGCCAGGTCGGTGCAGCCGAGGTACTCGGTGCCGTTGCCCACGTGGTCAGGGTTGTCCGGGTTGCGGTAGTACTCGTCGACGAAGTCGTACACGCCCGACCAGCCGGCCACGGCCTGGACCCTGGCCGGCGGGTCGGACCGCTGGGCCTGGTAGGCGGCGTCGAAGGCGATGTCGACGCCGGCCGAGGTTCCGAACAGGGCGATGGCCGACGGGTTCACGCCGAAGCGCGCCGCGTTGGTGCGGACCCACTGGACGGCCAGCTCGGCATCGGCCGGTTGGTCGTAGGACGGGTGCACGGTGGTCGAGGCCAACGGGTAGTCGATGGAGAACACCGCCAAGCCGTGCTGGGCCAGGTAGCTGGTCAGGCTGGGGTCGCTGCACTTGCTGCCCCCCACGTGGCCGCCGCCGTGCACGTACACCACGGCCTCGAGCGGTCCCGGGACACCGGTGGGCACGTAGGCGTCGAGCAGCAGGTCCTGGTTCTGGTCGACGTCGTGGCCGTAGAGCAGGTTGCCGTAGTAGTCGACCCCGGACACGCCGGGCGGGCAGCACGTCCCCGTGCCCGCATTGCAGCTCCCTGCCACCGGCAGGGTCGGCGCCGGCCCCAGGCTGGGCTGGCAGGCGACCGCGGCCAGCACCACGAGGGCGGCCACGGCGATGCTGGCCAGAGGCCGACGCCTGAGGCGGATGGGTGCGGTGATGGATGACGTCGGCATGTGGTCCCCAGTCGGTGAAGGTCTGCCGGCCGGGCGAGTCCCCGAGGAGGGCTGGCGCGGCCGGTCGATCCCGGCCACCATCCTCACCGGACATGAGCAACCGACCAAGACCCGATGAAGGTCCCGTGAGGGCTCCGTGGATCCCGCCCATGCTGGCCACGCTGAGCGACGCGCCGTTCTCCGATCCCGACTGGCTCTTCGAGCCCAAGCTGGACGGGGAGCGCGGCCTGGCCTACCGGGAGGGGTCACACGTCGAGCTGTGGTCGCGCAACCGCAAGCCGCTCGGGGGCACCTACCCCGAGATCGTGGACGCCTTGGCCGAGCAGGCGCCCACCGACTTCGTGATCGACGGAGAGATCGTGGCCTTCGACGGTGGTCGGCCGAGCTTCTCGCGCCTGCAGCAGCGCATCGGGCTGGTGGAGCCGGGCCAGGTCAGCCGCACCCCGGTGCAGGTGGCCTACGTGGTGTTCGACGTGCTCGCCATCGACGGGAGCCGGCTCACCTCCGAGCCCCTGACCACACGGCGCCAGGTGTTGACCGACCGGTTCGACTCGGGAGAGGTGCTGGTCATCAACGGCGCCTTCGCCGGCGATGGCGAGACCCTGTTCGCCGAGATGTGTCGTCGGGGCTGGGAAGGGGTGGTGGCCAAGCGAGCTTCGAGCCCGTATCTCTCGCGGCGCTCCCGGGACTGGCTCAAGATCAAGTGCGAGCGACGCCAGGAGTTCGTGGTGGGCGGCTTCACCGAACCCCAGGGTCAACGAGTCGGACTGGGGGCGCTGCTGATCGGCGTGTACGAGGGCAATCGCCTGCGCTACGCGGGCAAGGTGGGCACGGGCTTCTCCCAGCGCGTCCTGACCCAGCTGCGAGCACGCCTGGAGGCCATCGAGGTTCCGGCCTCGCCATTCGGCTCCGATCGGGTCCCCGAGCGGGCGCCCCGCTGGGTGCGCCCCGAACTGGTGGCCGAGGTGCGCTTCTCCGAGTGGACGCCCGACGGGCGTCTGCGTCACCCCGCCTTCCAGGGGTTGCGCGACGACAAGGATCCACTCGAGGTGATCCGCGAGTGACGATCGTTAATGTGGGCTCATGAGCCCCGAGCCCAGTCCGTCGCCCGAGCTCGAGGCGGTGCTGGACGCGGCCGCGGAGTGCTACCTGCGCTTCGGCGTGCAGAAGACCACGGCGGCCGACATCGCCGCCTGTGCCGGGGTCTCGCGAGCCACGCTCTACCGGCGCTACGGCAGCCACGAGTCCATCTTCCTGGCCGTGCTGACCCGCGAGTCCCAAGCCATGGCCCGCGATGGCGAGGTCTACCTGGCCACCATCGGTGACCCGGCCGAGCGGTTGGTGGAGGGGATGCTCTTCGCCATCGAGCAGGTCCGGGCGCGTCCCGTCCACGCGGCCGTCTTCACCAGCGACTCGGCCGGGTGGGCGGTCACCCAGGCCGTGTCGTTGGCGGCCCTGCGCCAGCTGGGCGAAGCCGGCGTCCGCCCGCTGTTGGGTCCGGCGTCCGACGATCCGATGGGCGAGCAGGTGATCGCCGACCTGGTCGACTGGATGCTGCGCATCCTGATCTCCTACGCCGTCAGTGCCCGGCGCCGCCGGGCTGGACCGCGACGACATCCGGCGTCAGCTGACCACGCTGTTCCTGCCCGCCTTCGACCGGCTGCTTTCTGATTGGCCCTCTGGTCGGCAAGCCTCCCGGCGGGCGCCTTCGGCATCCGGGTGATATCGGTCCAGCGGCTCCGGCCTGGCGGCCTGCGCCTTCCGGATCCGCGGTCGGCAAGCCTCCCGGCGGGCGCCTTCGGCACCCGGGTGATATCGGTCCAGCGGTTACTTCAGGCCGTCCAGGCTCTGCCCGTTGGCGAACCTGACCGATGAGCCGTAGTTGCCGGTCAGCTTGAAGACGTTGCTGGGCGAGCAGTTGTAGGGCCCGTGGTTGGGCTTGTAGTTGACGATGGCGAACCCGCTGGGCGTGGCCTTCACCGGCACGAAGCAGTTGGTGGGTACCTGGGGCGTGGACGGGTTCAGTGGGCCGCTGATCCCGCCACCGTCGAACGAGGTGGTGCGGATGC
The DNA here is from genome assembly GCA_963740985.1 of uncultured Microthrixaceae bacterium. Classification (GTDB taxonomy): domain Bacteria; phylum Actinomycetota; class Acidimicrobiia; order Acidimicrobiales; family Acidimicrobilacustridaceae; genus UBA4742. The sequence continues at coordinate 2,411,281 of CAVUGJ010000002.1, read as the reverse complement.
CGTGCTGGTACACGCACAGCCGGGTGATGTCGTTGCCACACGCCTTGGCCGACTGGGCGAACAGCAGCCAGGCCGAGAAGGCGTTGAGCCCCAGCGAGGCGGTCTTGAGCCCCTTGGGCAGGTAGGTGTTGAAGAGCTGCTCGTACTGGGGGATGGCCGGCACCTCGGTGGCGGTGAAGGGCGTGGTGGCGTCGTTGATGAACACCGGGTTGCTGGTCAGCGCCGAGCCGGCCTGCTTGACCAGTGCCGGGTCGTACATGTTCTGCGGGCCGGCCACCCAGTCGAGCTTGTAGTCGATCTGGGCCAGCGAGGCCACCAGCTGGGCCAGCGGCGCGGCCGAGCCCACGAAGTAGAGGCCCTTGACGCCCTTGTCCTTGATGGCCTGGGCGAACGGCAGCCAGGTGGGCTCGCCCGTGGCGTTGTACTGCGTGTCGTAGGTGGTCTTCCAACCCAGGCTGGCGCCGGCCTCCTGGTACTGGTCCTTGTTGGTGATGGTGGTGCCGGTGTTGGCCGTGATGTAGCCCACCGACTGGATGGAGGAGGGGAACGTCTTGGTCAGGTAGTTGGCCAGACCGAACATCACCGCGGTGTTGGACCCGCCGTTGGTGGCCTGCACCTGCAGGTCGGATCCCCGGGCCTCGGGCGTGACCACGTAGCCAGGGAAGTCGGGCAGCAGGCAGGCCAGGCGGTCGGCCTGGCCGGTGTTGTCGAAGACGCCGCCCCCGCCGACCAGCGAGAAGTCCTGCTGGCAGGCGGCCTGGATGACCGACTGGTAGTCGAACAGCTTGGCGTCGAGGTGATCGATCTGGATCTTGTGCCCGTTGATGCCGCCGAGAGCGTTGCACCACGACGACGAACACGTCACTGGCGTCGTAGAGCTCCTGGTTGAGGCCCGGGTAGCCCGAGTAGCCGACGTCGGAGATGGTGCCGATGCGGATGGTGGAGGAGGTGAGACCCAGCACGTTCTTGCCGGTGGTGGCGCCCACGTCGGCTGCGGCCACGGTTCCCGACGAGCCACTGGGGGCCTTGCCGCACACCGGGTCGGTGATGGTGCCGAACTGGCCGTTCATGGGCGCGCCCGACGAGGCCGAGGTCCCCGACGTGGCGCCCGAGCCGGTGCCGGTGGTGGTACTCGAGCCCGAGCGCGAGCACCCGGCCACCACGGCCAGCAGGACGACGGCGAGCGTGGCCGCGACCACGCGGCGCTGGGTGGTGTGCACGTTGTTCTCCCCCTTGGGCGGCGGATGCCGCTCCCCCTGGTCTACCCATCGGCTCGGCGTCGGAGCCGGTGGGTCCTTCGATTCAACCACACTCGCGACCTTGCGAGACGCAAGACTAGGATCGTCTCACGTATCAGGGGGAGGCTGGATCATGAAGGCGTTGCAGGTCACGCGCCACGGCGCGCCCGGCGAGGTGCTGGCGGTGGTGGAGGTCGACCAGGTCGAGCCCGGGCCGGGCGAGGTCCGGGTGCAGGTGGCCGCCGCCTCGCTCAACTTCAACGACATCGACCGGTGCCGGGGCAAGCTCGTGTCGGTGCCCACGCCACCGCCCTACACGTTGGGCATGGACGTCTGCGGCGTGGTGGACGCCGTCGGCGAAGGCGCCGAGGCCTGGCTGGGGCGGCGGGTGGTGGCCATCACCCAGACCGCCCTGGGCGGCATCGCCGAGTACGCCATCGCCCCCGCCGTGTCGGTGTTCGAGGCGCCGCCCGAGCTCGACGACGCCGAGGCCACCGCCTTCCTGTTGCCGTTCCACACCAGCCACCTGGCCCTGTTCCGCCGCGGCCGGTTGACCGCGGGGGAGACGGTGGTCGTGCACTCGGCGGCCAGCGGGTTGGGCACCGCCGGCATCCAGCTGGCCAAGTCGGCCGGGGCCCGCGTCATCGCCGTAGCCGGTGGACCCGAGAAGGGCCGGGTGTGCGCGGAGCTGGGCGCCGACCTGGTCATCGACCACCAGACCACCGACTTCACCGAGGCCGTGTTGGAGGCCACCGGTGACGTGGGGGCGGAGGTGGTGTACGACCTGACCGGCGGGGACTTCGTGGCCCGCTCGTGGCAGTGCACGGCTCGGGAGGGTCGCTACCTGGCCGTCGGGTTCGCCGACGACGACGACAACGGCATGACCGGTCGCCCGTTGCGCATGGCGTGCATCGGCAACATCTCCATCGTGGCCGTCATGTTGGCCTGGACGGACCACGTCGATCCGGGCATGCGACGCTTCGGCTTCAACCCCTTCGGGCGAGACGTGGCCGACGAGGTGCACGACGACCTGCGGTCGTTGGTGGCGGCCGGGCGCATCCGGCCCTACGTGGGCCGACGGGTGGCGATGGCCGAGGCCGGCGCCGCGCTCGACGACCACGAGCAGCGCCGCGCCGTGGGCCGAACCGTGGTCGTGGTGGCGCCGTGACGCCGGCCTCCGATGTTCGCGGTGCCGACATCACCTATCGCGACGCCACCTTGCGCAGCCGTCCCCTCAAGGCGGTCAACGCCCTCGGGGCCCGGCTGGCCCGGGCCGGCACCCAGATCCCGTCCCTGTCCCCCGACAAGGTGGTGGCCGCGGCCATCAAGGGCGCCCAGGTCGACGCGCCCATGCTGGCCGACCTGGGATCCGACAGCTACCGCGAGCCCCTGGACCAGTTCCTGGCCGCGGCCGCCGGCGAGGCCGACCTGACCACCTTCGGACGGTTCCTGGTCACCCGGATGCTCAGCGGGGCCCTGACCAACCGGCTCGAACTGCATCGATGGGTGGTCGAGCACCCGGAGGTGGCCGAAGAGCGCATCGAGGCACCGTGGGTGATCGTGGGACTCCCCCGGACCGGCACCAGCCTGCTATCGAACCTGCTCGGGCTCGATCCCGTGGCTCGACCGCTGCTCCAGTGGGAAGCCGCCCATCCGATCCCGCCGCCCACGCTGGAGGGGTCGGCCGAGGATCCCCGGATCGCCCGCCACGCCAAGGACCTCGACGGGCTGATGAAGCTCAACCCGGCCCTGCAGGCCATGCACCCCTTCGGTGCCACCCTGGCCGAGGAGTGCGTGTCGCTGTTCATGTACGACCTGCGCACCATGGCCCTCGAGACTCAGGCCCACGTGCCCGGCTACGCCCGGTGGCTGGAGCAGGCGGACATGGCACCGGCCTACGCCCAGCACCGCCTCGCGCTCCAGACCCTCCAGTCGCGCCAGCCCACCCAGCGGTGGATCCTCAAGACGCCCAACCACCTGTGGCACCTCGACGCCCTGGTCGACTGCTATCCCGACGCCCGCATCATCTGGACCCATCGTGACCCCGGACCGGTGGTCACCTCGCTGGCCAGCCTGGCCAACGCCGGCCAGCGTCCCCTCACCTCACGTACCGATCCGCGGCCCACGGCCGAGGAGTGGAAGCGCAAGTGCCACTTCGCCCTGGGCTCGGCCATGGCCTACGACGACGATCACGAAGAGGGGTGGTGTCGTCACCTGCGCTACGACGACCTGGTGGCCGATCCGGTGGCTGCCGTATCGGGCCTGTATGCCTCGCTGGGCGAAACCGTCAGCGACCTCCACGTGCGCCGGATGCAGGCCTGGCTGCGCGACCGCCCCCAGGACGCCTTCGGCCGTCACCGCTACGACCCGGCCGACTTCGGGTGGAGCTACGAGGGGTTGGCCGACGAGTTCGCCGACTACAGCCGCCGCTACCTGGACTGAGGAGCCCGCGCCCCTTCCATGTGCGGTCGGGTGAAGACTTGGCAAAGTGGGCCGGCTGACCGGGTCAGGGAGGGCAGGCTGAGCCGATGCACGTGCTCGTGGTGGAGGACGACGACGCCATCGCCGAGCCGTTGTGCAAGGGCCTGGTGCGCGAGGGCTACTCGGTCGACCGGGTGAGCTCGGGGGCGGCGGCCCTGGCCGCGCCGCCCGCCGACGTGGTGCTGCTCGACCTGGGCCTGCCCGATGTGGACGGCTACGAGGTGTGCCGGGTCCTGCGCGAGGGATCCGGGGTGCCCATCATCGTGATCACCGCCCGAGGCCAGGAGCCCGACCGGGTGCGGGGCCTAGAGCTGGGGGCCGACGACTACCTGGTGAAGCCCTTCGGCTTCCGGGAGCTGGTGGCCCGGATGCGGGCGGTGACCCGCCGCGCCGACGGGGCGCGGGCGTCGGCCGAGGTGATGGTCAACGGCGATCTGGACATCGACCGTCGGGCCCGGCGGGTCCGGGTGGCCGGCGCCGAGTTGATGCTGACCCGCAAGGAGTTCGACCTGCTGGCACTGCTGGCCTCCGATCCCGGCGCGGTGCGCACCCGGGAGGAGATCCTCGAACAGGTCTGGGACCCGCACTGGTACGGCCCCACCAAGACCCTCGACGTCCACATGGCCTCGCTTCGGCGCAAGCTGGGCGACCCCACCCGCATCGAGACCGTGCGGGGCGTGGGATTCCGCTTGCGCGACGATCGCTGAGGCGAGCCGATGCGCCGTCGACTGCTGACCAGCTACCTGGCGCTGACGCTGGTGGTGCTGGTGGTGCTCGAGGTGCCGCTGGCCCTGTCCTACGGGGCGCGAGAGCGCCAACAGGTGGCCACCGGCCTCGAGCGCGACGCCTACGTGATCGCCAACTACTCGGAGGAGACCCTCGAGGGCGATGCCCACGCCGACATCCCGCGCTTCGTGGCGGCCTACGCCCGACGGACCGGAGCCCAGGCCGTGGTGGTGGATGCCTCCGGCCAGGTGGTGGCCGATTCCCGGGCGCCCGTAGCGGCTGCCTCCATCGCTCGGCGTCCTGAGATGGTGGCCGCGCTGAAAGGCCACACCGTCACCGGTAGCCGCTCCGGGGCGAACTTCGGAGATCCGGTGATGGTGGCGGCCGTGCCGGTGTCGAGCGCCGGTCGGGTGCTGGGTGCGGTGCGGGTGACCTACAGCTCGGACAAGGTCGACGATCGGATCCACCGCTACTGGCTGCTGCTGTTGGTCATCGCCGTGGCCTGCCTGGGCGCGGCTGCGCTGGTGGGCATCTTCCTGTCGCGATGGGTGACCCAGCCGCTGGCGCCGATGCGTCGGGCCGCGGTGCGGCTCGGCCACGGCGACCTCACCGCCCGGGTGGGCCCGGCACCCGGTCCGCCTGAGGTGGAGGAGGTGGCCATCGCCTTCGACGAGATGGCGGCGCGGCTCGAGCAGCTGGTCGATGCGCAAGAGGCGTTCGTGGCCGACGCGTCGCACCAGCTGCGCACGCCGCTCACTGCGCTGCGCCTGCGACTCGAGAACCTGGAGACCGAGATTGCCGGGGCCGACGCGCAGGACGATCTGGCCGGGGCCCGGCGCGAGACCCAACGACTGTCGAGATTGATCGACGGGCTCCTGACCCTGGCCCGCGCCGACCGGGGAACGGGCTGGTCCGAGCGTCAGGTGCTGGAGGTGCAGGCCTTGACCGACGAGCGCCTGGACACGTGGCGACCCATCGCCGAGGAGTGTGATGTCGAGCTGGTGGGCGAGACCTCGAGCCTGCGGGTGGACGTGTCGCCCGACCGGCTGGCCCAGGTGCTCGACAACCTGTTGGCCAACGCCACCGATGCTTCCCCTCGGGGAACCCAGCTGCACCTGTTCGCCCGCCCATCGGTCGACGGGCGCGGCGTGGAGATCCATGTGGTCGACCAGGGTCCGGGACTCGACCCCGACCAGCGCCGCCGCGCTTTCGACCGGTTCTGGCGGATGCCCCCGACCTCCAACGCCGGTGAGGATGATCGGCCGAGCTCGACTGACCGCCAGGTCGGCCATCACTCGACTGACCGCCAGGTCGGCCATCAGCTGGGGGGAAGTGGCCTGGGCCTGGCCATCGTGGCCCGCCTGGTGGCGGCGGACGGTGGGCGGGTGGAGCTGCGAGAAGCCCCCGGGGGTGGGGTCGACGCGGTGGTGACCTACCCCAGTCCCTGAGCGGCGCCGATCGGGGTCGATCTGTGGTTCTTTGCCGTTTCTTGGGCTGACCCGCAGACCATTCCCAGGCCGATCCGCCGACAATGACCGCATGGATGCACGGACACGCAGCCGGGGTCTAGCCCGGGTCAACCGGCTGACCGGATGGATGGCGGGTGGCGCGTTGGTCGTGAGCGGCGCCTTCGTGGCGTTGTTGGCCCAACCCCACGCCCGCTCGGGCGCGGCCACGACCACGACGACCGACCCGGCCGCCTCCGCGGTGACCACGCCGGAGGTCACCGCCCCCGGTGTCACCGAAGCTCCACCTGTCACCGGCGCTCCCACCACCACGCTCGATCCCCTCGGCGGGACCTCGATCGATGGTGGTGGGTCCGCGGCGCCGCTCAACCCGCCGGTGCAGGTGCCGCGGTCCTCGTCGCGATCCAGCCAGGTGTCCTCAGGCGCATCGTGAGCGGCCACATCGCGTCGTTCCCGGCCCTGGGCACCACCGCCACGGTGGTGACGACCAAGGCCTCGGCCCTCGAACCCGCGGTGGCGGCCGTGACGGCCGAGCTGGATCGGATCGACGCGGCCTGTTCGCGGTTCCGTCCCGACTCCGAGCTGACCGCCCTGAACGGCGCGGCCGGTCGGACCGTCGAGGTGTCGCCCCTGCTCCTGCTGGCCGTGCAGACCGGGTTGTGGGCGGCGGCGGCCACCGGCGGATGCGTGGATCCGACATTGGGTGCGTTCATGCGCGCCCTCGGCTACGACCGCGACTTCCGATCCGTGCCCCCGCAGGGCGAGCCCTTGCACATCCACCTCGCGCCCTCGGTGGGCTGGCGCGCCGTGCGCGTGGATGTCACGGCCAGCACCGTGCGCCTCCCGCCCGGCGTGGAGCTCGACCTGGGGGCGACGGCCAAGGCCCTGGCCGTCGACCGATCCGCCGAGGCCGCCGGCCGGGCCGCGAAGGCCCCCGTGCTGGTAAGCATCGGTGGCGACCTGGCCGTGGCCGGTCCGCGGCGCCCCGAGGGATGGACCGTCCTGGTGACCGACGATCACGCCCAGCGCGACGATGGCGCCGGCCAGACGGTGGCCGTCACCGAAGGGGGGGTGGCCACGTCGGGGACCACCGTCCGGCGGTGGCAGCGCGGCGACGTCGAGCTCCACCACATTGTGGATCCCCGCACCGGTCGTCCGGCCCGGTCGTGCTGGCGCACGGCCACGGTGGCGGCCGGTTCGTGCGTGGACGCCAACGTGGCCGCCACCGCAGCCATCGTCCTGGGCCTGGAGGCCCCCGCCTGGCTGACGGCCCGTCGACTCCCGGCCCGCCTGGTGTCAGTCAGCGGCGACGTCCGCGCCGTGGCCGACTGGCCGGCGGCGCCGCAGGACGCCATGGCCGGGACGCGGCGGCCATGATCGGCGCGGTCAGCTCCAGCGGCACCACCCAGGCCCTGTGGTATCTGACGCGATCGACCGGTCTGGTGTCGTTGGTCCTGCTGACGCTGGTGATGGCCCTGGGCATCAGTCAGGTCCAGCGCTGGGCGCCGGCGCGATGGCCGCGGTTCGTCACGGCCACGCTGCACCGCAACGCGTCGCTGTTGGCGGTGGTCTTCCTGACGGTCCACATCCTGACCGCGGTGCTCGACCCCTTTGTGCCCATCGACGTGGTCTCGGCGGTGGTGCCCTTCACCTCGTCCTACCGCGGGCTCTGGCTGGGCCTCGGAGCTGTGGCCTTCGACCTCATCGTGGCCTTGGTGGTCACCAGCCTCCTGCGCCAACGCATCGGCTACCAGGTGTGGCGCACCCTGCACTGGGCCGCCTACCTGAGCTGGCCCATCGCCTTCGTGCACGGCCTGGGCACCGGCAGTGATGGTCGGGTCGGATGGGTGCAGGGGGTCGATCTGGTCTGCCTGGCGGTGGTGCTGGCTGCCGTGGGCTGGCGCCTCGGGGCCAACTGGCAGCTCGACCCCGCCCGCCGCGCCGTCGGCGCCCTGGGCAGCGCGCTGGTGCTGGTCCTGGTCCTGGGTTGGGCGGCCACCGGTCCCACCCAGGCCGGATGGGCCCGCAAGGCGGGGACGCCCAAGTCGCTGCTGGGCTCGGTCCAGGCGGCCGGCACCCCCACCGGCACCGCTGGTGGCTCGAGCCCATCGACCACGTCGACGCCAGGGTCGCTCACCGTACCCGTGCAGGCCCAGCTGGCGGGCACCATCGACCAGGCCGGCGACAGTCGGCACAGCCGAGTCACCATCCAGGCCCAGCTGATGGAGTCCACCTCCGGCTCGGCGCTCGGACAGTTGCAGATCCTGCTCGAGGGCTCGGCCCTCGATGACGGCGGTCTGGCCCTGCGCGACGGCACCATGACCTTCGGACCCAGCGGCCAGCCCACGGCCTACCGAGGCGCGGTCACCTCGCTGGACGGCGATGTGGTCACCGCCCAGGTCCAGGCGCCAGGCGGCCAGCTGTACACGGCCCAGGCGCGCCTGACCATCGACCCCGCCTCTCGGCAGGTCACGGGGACATTCGATGTCAACCGCTGAGGAGTCTCCCCCTCGACTGTCGGCCACCGATCCGGTGCGCCTGCTGCCTCGTCCCTCGGCTACCACGCTGGGCGAGCACCTGGCCCGGTTCGGGCCACGACCGGAGGGCAACCGGCGTCTCATCGACCAGGTGGAGGCCGCCGGTCTCCGGGGCCGCGGTGGGGCGGGGTTCCCGACCGCCACCAAGCTGGCGGCCGTGGCCGCCAGGCCCAAGAGCCCGGTCGTGGTGGCCAACGGGACCGAGGGCGAGCCGGCCAGCGCCAAGGACAAGGTCCTGCTCCAGGCCGCGCCCCACCTGGTGCTGGACGGGATCGAACTGGCGGCCGAGTTGCTCGGGGGCGGTCGACGGTTACCTGTGCGTGGACCGCAACTGGCCCGCCATCCAGGCTTCGCTGACCCAGGCGGCTCAGGAGCGCCCGACCACGCGTCGCCGGTTCCGTTTCCAGGTCGTGTCCGCACCCGATCGATATGTGGCCGGTGAGGAGACGGCGTTGGTCCACTGGCTCAGCGGTGGTGAGGCCAAGCCGACCTTCGTGCCCCCGCGGCCCTTCGAGCGTGGGGTCCGGGGCCGACCGACGTTGACCAGCAACGTCGAGACCTACGCCCAGCTGGCGCTCATCGCCCGCTTCGGCCCGGCCTGGTACCGGGCGCTGGGCTCCGACGACGCGCCCGGCACCACGCTGCTGACGGTCACCGGTGGCGGTGGCCGCAACCCGGCGTGTGCGAGGCCCCGGGAGGGTGCGGGCTGGATGCGGTGATCGCCGCGGCCGGCGGCGCCGTCAGCGGGGTGCAGGCCGTGCTGGTGGGCGGCTACTTCGGCACCTGGATCCCGGGTTCGTCGGTGGGTCGGGTCGGTCTGGATCCGTCCTCGCTGTCGGCCCAGGGCGCCAGCCTCGGGTGCGGGGTGGTGGCGGTGCTGCCCGACGGGGTCTGCCCGTTGGTCGAGGTGGCCCGGGTGTCGCGGTGGCTGGCCAACCAGAACGCCGGCCAGTGCGGCCCGTGCATCAACGGCCTGCCTGCCTTGGCGGACGCGGTCGACGCCATCGTGGCCGGCTGGCCCGCAGGTGTGGAGCAGTCAACGCGGCTGATGGGGTTGGTCCGGGGCCGAGGGGCGTGCAAGCACCCCGACGGCATGGCCCGGTTCGTGGACAGCTCGCTGCGGGTGTTCGCCGATCACGTGGTCCAGCACCAGCGCCACGGCGTGTGTGCCATCCACCGGCCCCTGCTGCCGGTCCCCGAGACGGGAAGCTGGCGATGAGCCGCAAGCTCGAGGTCAACCCCATCACGTGTGCGGGCCACGGGATCTGCGCCGAGCTGTTCCCCGAGCGGATCACGCTCGACCCGTGGGGCTATCCCATCATCGATCCCGCCCACATCCCCCGACGGCTCGAACCGCACGCCCGCCGCGCCGTGGCCAACTGCCCGACCCTGGCCCTGCTCTGGCGCAAGACGCCCGACTGACCGCGCCCAGCGCCGACCCACCCCCCACCGAAATCCGTGGAGAAGTCCACCCTCGGGGTGCCGTTCTCCACGGATTTCGGGGTCAGGGGGTGCGGCGTCGGGTTGGGGCGCTCGCCGGCGCGCAAGTCGGAGTGATTCCCCCGGCCGTTCCCAGGAAACGCCAAGGCGCGGCTCGCATCGTGACCTCACCGATCGAGAGCCGTCCCGAGGAGCTGTCGCGTGAGATCAGCGCTGCGCCGTGCCGTGCGCAATCCATTCATCGTCGCCCCTGCCGTGGCGGTGGTGGTCGTGGGCCTGTGGCTGGGCTACCGGTCCACCTCCAGCTCGTCGTCGGCCAGCGTGGCCACCACCGAACGCCTGGTCACTGCCACCAAGGGCACCATGGCTCAGACGGTGTCGTCCTCGGGCACCATCGAGCCCGAGAGCACCGAGGACCTCAGCTTCTCCGTTTCAGGGACGGTCACGGCCGTGAACGTCAAGGCCGGCGACAGCGTGACCAGCGGACAGGTGCTGGCCACCGTCGACTCCGCCGCCCTGCAGAGCTCGGTGGCCCAGGCCCAGGCCACCGTCGAGTCGGACACCTCCAAGCTGGCCTCTGATACCTCCGCCAGCGCCTCGTCCGCCCAGCTCAGCGCGGACGAGTCCGCCCTGACCGCGGCCAAGTCCCAACTGGCGTCAGCGCAGGCGGCCCTGGCCGGTGCCACCCTCACCTCGCCCATCGACGGCACCGTGTCGGCGGTCAACCTCACGGTGGGCCAGCAGCTGGGCAGCTCGGGCGGCTCGGGCACGTCGCTGACCGGTTCGGGCAGCGGGGGCGGTGGATCGAACGCCGCCAGCTCGAGCGCGTTGTCGAGTGGCGGCGGCGGGAACAACAGCTCGTCGTCCGCCAGCTCCTCGAACTCCTCGAGCTCATCGAGCTCGGAGATCACCGTGATCAGCACCGGTACCTACGTGGTGAACCTCAGCGTGGACGACACCGCGATCGCCCACATCGCCAATGGCGACAAGGCCACGGTCACGCCCTCGGGCGGGACCACCTCGGCCACCGGCACCGTCACCTCGGTGGGCACCATCGCCTCGTCCAGCTCAGGCGTGTCCTCGTTCCCGGTGGTGGTCACCGTCACGGGGAACCCCACCGGCTTCTACGGCGGCGACACGGCCACGGTGGCGGTCATCTACCAAGAGGTGACCGACGCCATCCAGGTGCCGGTGGCGGCGGTGACCCAGACCAATGGACAGCCCACCGTGGTGGTGGTGGTCAACGGGCGCCACGAGACCCGCACGGTGACCACCGGCACCCAGGCCAACGGTGAGATCCAGATCACCAGTGGGGTGGCGGCCGGCGACCAGGTGGTGGTGGAGGTTCCCTCCTTCGCCGTGGGTCGAACCCGCCTCGGGACAGGTACGGGGACCGGATCGGGCTCCGGCGGCTTCGAGGGTCCGACGGGCATCGGGGGATCCGGCGGACCGCCCAGCGGCTTCGGCGGTTCGGGCCCGGCCACGAACGGAGCCGGGCAGTGAGCGAGACCGGCCCTCACGCGGTCATCGACGCTCGGCCGGAGGCGGTCATCGATTCTCCGCCAGAGGCCGTCATCGATCTCGATTCGGTGACCAAGATCTACCGCTCCGGACCGCTGGAGGTGGCAGCCGTGCGCGACGTCACGCTGCGGATCGCCACAGGCGAGTTCGTGGCCGTCGCCGGACCGTCGGGCTCAGGCAAATCCACCCTCATGCACATCCTGGGCTGTCTCGACGTGCCCACCTCCGGGCGCTACCACCTGGCCGGCGAGGACGTCAGCGCCATGTCCGAGGACGACCTGGCCGACGTGCGCAACCAGCGCATCGGCTTCGTCTTCCAGCAGTTCAACCTGCTGGCCTCGCTCAGCGCCTGGCGCAACGTCGAGCTGCCCCTGGCCTACGCCGGGGTGGCACGGGCCGAGCGCCGCCGCCTGGCCATCGCCTCGCTGGAACGGGTGGGCCTGGGTGACCGGGTCGAGCACCGTCCCGGCGAGTTGTCGGGCGGCCAGCAGCAGCGGGTGGCGGTGGCCCGCGCCCTGGTGACCGAGCCGGCCCTGATCCTGGCCGACGAGCCCACCGGCAACCTCGATTCGGCCTCCAGCGCCGACGTGCTGGGGCTGCTCCACGAGCTGCACGACGCCGGGCGCACGATCGTGTTGATAACTCACGACGGCGAGGTGGCCGACGCCGCCGGCCGGGTGGTGCGGATCCGCGACGGGCAACTTGTCGACCGCGCCGGCCGGGTGGTCGACGGACCGGGCGCTCGCTCCGGGGCCCAGCCGTCCATGGCGGCTGCCACAGCCGCGAGCGGCGGAACGGCCGCGCCATGAGCTGGCTCGACACCTTCCGCACCGGACTGGAGGCGGTGCGCTCGCATCGGTTGCGCTCGGCGCTCACCATGCTGGGCATCCTCATCGGCATCGCCGCGGTGATCCTCACCGTGGGTCTGGGCTTGGGGGCGCAAGGCGCGGTGAAGTCCGACATCAACGCCTTGGGCACCAACCTGTTGGTGGTCACGCCGGGCAGCTCGACCAGCAGCTCGGGGATCCGGGGCGGTCTGGGCTCGGCCTCCACCCTGACCCTGGCCGACGCCACGGCCCTGGGCTCCAAGACGGTGGCGCCCGACATCGCCGCGGTGGCCCCGGCCACCACCTCGTCGGAGACCCTCACGGCCGGCACCACCAACTGGACCAGCAGCCTGGTGGGCACCACGCCCTCGTGGATGGCGGTCCGGGCCCGCAAGCTGGCGGCCGGCCGGTTCATCACCGCGGCCGATCAGCGGTCGGCCGCGGCGGTGACCGTGATCGGTTCCACCACCGCCTCGGAGCTCTTCTCTGGCCGCAACCCGATCGGCCAGACCGTGACCGTGAACGGCGTGCCGCTCCAGGTGGTGGGCGTGCTGGCGTCGAGTGGGTCGTCGAGCACCACCAGCAACGACGACCTGGCCATCGTGCCCATCACCACCGCCGCCCAGCGCCTGGTGGGCGGCACCACCCGCACGTCGGTGGGTTCCATCTACGTCGAGGCCACCTCGTCGTCGAGCCTGTCGGGCGCGTATCAAGAGGCCGATCAGGAGCTGCTGGCCACCCACGGCATCACCACCTCCTCGGGCGCGGACTTCACCATCACCAGCCAGCAGTCGCTGCTCACCGCGGCCACCTCGGTGGACAAGACCCTGACCGTGCTGCTGGCCGGCATCGCCGGGATCTCCCTGCTGGTGGGCGGGATCGGCGTGATGAACATCATGCTGGTGTCGGTCACCGAACGGATCCGGGAGATCGGGGTGCGCAAGGCCCTCGGGGCCCGGCCCCGGGCCATCCGGCGTCAGTTCCTGGTCGAGGCCTCGGTACTGGGCCTGGCCGGTGGGGTCCTCGGCGCCGCCGCCGGGCTGGTGGGCTCGATCGTGCTCCCCCACTTCATCTCCAATCCCATCACGTTCTCGCCCAGCGCATCGGCTGTAGCGGTGGCCGTGGCCATCGGCATCGGCGTGCTGTTCGGCGTCTACCCCGCGTCCCGGGCGGCCCGACTGGCCCCCATCGACGCCCTGCGAACCGAGTGAGGTCCCGATGACCGACCCTGATCCCGCCTCGGCCGTGAGCCGCCCTGATCGCCGGCGCCGGCGGCCCCGCTCGGGTCGGCGCGCCCTGGTGGGCTCGCTGGTGGCGCTGGCCGTGGTGGTCCTGGTGGCATCGGCCGCTCTGGCCCGCACCTCGTCGGGTCCCGCCTATCGCACCGCCGCGGTGGTCCGAGCCACGGTGGCGGAGCAGATCCGCACCAGCGGCACCATCGAGCCGGTGGCCGAGGCCTCGGTCAGCTTCCCGACCTCGGGGACGGTGGCCTCGGTGGCCGTGAACGTGGGTGACACGGTGCGCACGGGCCAGCTGCTGGCCACGCTCGACACGACCAGCCTCCAGGCCACGCTCGACCAACGCAACGCCACCCTGGCCCAGGCCAAGCTGACACTGGCCAACGCCGAGGTCGGTGAGAGCTCGAGCGGCGGGTCGGGATCGGGCGCTTCGAACGGCTCGGGGTCGGGCTCGGGCGGCTCGGGTGGGACCGGCTCGACCTCAGCCGCCACCGGCACGGCCGACACCGCGTCCACCACCACCACCGCGGCCCGGTCGGCATCGGGGCCGGGGTCCACCGGCTCCCCGACGACGGGCACGGGGTCGTTGGCCGCGGCTCAGCAGGCGGTGACCGATGATCAGCAGCAGCTCGACCGGGACCTGGCCTTGGCGCGGGCGGACCTGGCCGCGGCGCAGGCGGCCTGCGCCGACCCCTCCTCGTCCCCCGGGGCCGGCTCGACCACCACCTCGACCACGCCTGGCACTGCGGCCACCAGCGCCGCCTGCCTGAACGCCCAGCGCCAGCTCCTCACCGACCAGACGGCGGTGTCCAACACCGAGACGAGCCTGGCCGGGGCGGAGCGGGCCCTCGACGCCCTCCTCTCCTCCGCCGCTTCCGCCGCGTCGAACGCTTCGAGCTCGTCCAACTCATCGAGCTCCTCGACCGCGGCCAGTGCCGCGAGCTCGACCGACGCCGCCAACTCGTCGAGCACCTCGACCCCCTCGGCCCAGGAACTGGTGGCCGACCAGGCCGCAGTGGACGCGGCCGACGCCGCGGTGGCCGTGGCTCAGCAGGGCCTCGACCAGGCCAGCATCGTGAGCCCCATCAACGGCACCGTGGCCGCCGTCGGCCTGGCCGCGGGCGACTCGGTGAGCGCCGACTCGTCCACCCAGGCCGTGGTGGTGGCCGGTCCGGGCGGCTACGAGGTGGCCACCACGCTCAGCGTGTCCAATCGGACCAAGCTCGAGTTGGGAGACGCGGCCACAGTGGTGGCGGACGGCTCCACCCAGGTGCTGTCGGCCCAGGTGGTGGCCATCGGCGTGGCCGGCACGACCAGCGGAACGACCACCACCTACCCCGTGGTGGTCGGCTTCTCGAGCGTGCCCGACGGCTCGCTCGCCGGCCTGCGCAACGGCGCCTCGGCCTCGGTGACCATCGAGTTGGCATCGGTGGTGGCGGCCACCGCCGTGCCCACCTCGGCCGTGCACACCACCGGCACCACCCACACGGTGACGGTGCTGGATGGCTCCACCACCAAGGCGGTGAAGGTCACCACCGGGGTGGTCGGCGCCCAGCTGACCCAGATCAAGACCGGCCTGCACGTGGGCCAGGTGGTGGTGCTGGCCGACCTGAGCCAGGCGCTGCCCTCGAGCGACTCGACCAGTACGTCGCGGCGCTCCGGGCTGGGCGGCGGCGGCCTGACCACGGGTTCGGGTGGTTTCACCGGCGGCTTCGGCGGCACCGGCGGTCCGCCCGCCGGTCCGGGGGGCGGCTGAGGCGGTTCAGCCGAATCGGCCGTGTTGCCACCCCGCCCCGATCCACGAGAGCGACCAGGTCCCCAGCAGGGCACCGGTGACCAACACCCCGGCCAGCAGGAGGCGGCGGACCCCGACCCCAGGGACCCTGGTCGCGTGTCGGGCGTAGTCGGCGCCGGCCAGACGGGGTGTCTCCAGGAAGTGGCCGAGTACGTGGATGGCCATGGCGACGAACCACAGGATGAAGCTGGCCTTGTGGGCCTGGCCGAGCAGGTGGTCACCCGGTCGCAGCAGCAGAGCCACCCCGGTGGCGATGACCAGGAAGGTGGTGGCGATGACGCCGGGACCGAGCAGCCGCAACAACAGCGGAGGTGGACCCTTGTGCACATAGGCGGGGTCGCCCTGGTAGTACCGGACGATGCGGTACCCGGTGCTCGCCGTTTTCACCAGCACGGGCGGCACCAACATCATGCCGATGAAGACGTGCGTGGACAGCAGGCTCCCGACGTGGCCCACGATGGTCAGGCCCTCGGCCGCGAACAGCACGAACAGGATGGCACCCATGGTTCCGGTGATCCGGGCGTTGGCGGCCACCCCGGGCGCCTGGTCGGTTCCGAGGGTCTGAAGCCCGCGATCGCGGGTCGTCTCGTTCACCCGATCAAGCCTGTCGGAAGGGGCCGTCGACCGGGTCGCGACGCTGGCTAAGTCTCGGCAAAGAGCCGATGAGGTTCAGCCAGTGCTCAGCCAGACCCCGTGAACCGGTGATGCCCGGCACCGACCCGCTGCACCGGCTGGCCGTCGAGGACGACCGAGGCGGTGGTGTTGGGGGGGACGGTCAGGTCCAGGGTCACCGCGCCATTGCCAGCGAACCGCCAGCTCACCGAGACCACGCCTCGAGGGGTGGGGACCGTGGCGCGAAGACGTGACAGGCGCGGGCCGGGTCGCGGGGCGCGCACGGCCACCGAGGAACCGCCCGCTCCCGTGAGGGTGACCCCGGCCAGATCCTCCTGGAGGGCGACCAGCACCGTGGCACCCCAGCCGTGGGACAGGCTGTCGCCGTCGGCGTCCGACGGCGCCCAGGTCTCCCAGGTGAAGGTGGCGCCCTGGGCCAGGATGTTGGCCCACCCAGGCTGGGCCGGGTTCGTGAGCAGGGCGACCAGGGCCGGGTCCTGGCCGCCCTGGTGCAGGGCGTCGAGCAGCGCCTGGGCCGTCATGGGGCCCATCTGCGTCCCCAGGGAGGCCACGTAGGCGGCCACCGATGCCCGGCGAGCGGTCGGCACCACGTCGAAGGCCAGGGCCTCGGCGTTGGCGTGTTCGGAGGCCGAGTGGCTGGGCGTGGCGTCCGCCTCCAGCCCGTCGACGTAGGTCCCGTCGGCGCGGGTCAGCCGGGCGTTGATGGCCGTGGTCAGCGACGAGGCCGAGGCGCGCAGTCCGGCCAACTCGGACGCCGGCCGACCCAGCGCCGCCCCCGCGTTCGCGGTCCGGTCCAGAGCGTCCACGGCCATCACGTTGACCGTGGTGCGGGCCGCGGTGGCCATGTCGTAGCCGTAGCGCATGGGGGCCGGCCAGTCCACGATGCCGTACTGATAGTCACCGTCGCCGCCGGGCAGGTTGGTGACCAGACCGGTGGCCGGGTCGATGGCTGCTCGCAGGTAGTCGGCGATCCTGGTGAGCACCGGGTACACGGCGGCCAGCAGCTGGCGGTCTCCGGTGGCCATCCAGTAGCGCCAGACCCACTCCGGGTAGATCTCGGTGAAGTCGGGGATGTCCCGTGCGCCCTGACCGCTCGGGTAGATGGCGTTCAGCCGGCCGTCGGGCCAGTAGCGGGACTGGGACTGCGCGAACTCGAGCAGGGCCCGCCGGGTCAGGTTCTGCTCGCCGAAGGCGGCCATGTCCGTCTCGGATTCGTTGAAGCCGTCGCGCAGGAACGGTCCCTTCTCGCGAGTGGGCGTGTCGATGAACTGCTCCTGGGCGGTGAGCTCGCCGGAGTGGGCGGCCATGGCCCAGATGGCGTCGAGCGTCGGGTCCGAGGAGCTGAAGGTGGCGTACGGACCGGCCGGCAGCTCGACGTGACGGACCTGGGCCACCACATCCCGGGCGTGGAGCACCTCGCCCAGGTCGTCGATCTGGAGGTAGCGGAAGCCCAGGTAGTCGAAGGGCGCGAAGGTCTGGGTGCCGGCCCGTTCCAGGTACGAGTAGCTGAGGTCGGTGGCCTGGGTGCCCCGGGTGGTCGACACGGACCCGTCGGGATCGAGCAGGTAGCCGGCGTGCATGGTGACCAGCCGCCCGGCCTGACCCTGGTGGAAGGCCACCGTCGGGGTGGCGGCCACCACCGACCCGAAGTCGGCCACGTAGGCGCCGCCGGGGAGTCGGGTCAACGTCCGGGCCACCGCCGCCTTGGTCACGATCCGCGTGCGGCTGTCCACCAGGTGGGTCCAGGGGGCCACCGGTGGCCGACCGATCACCTGGGCCGGCGCCCAGGTGGCGGCGTCGAAGCCGGGCTCGTCCCAGCCCTGCGGGGCGTGCAGGCCGTCGAGGTTCTCGGTGTTGTCGACCGGATCGCCCTGGAGGTTGCGCGGCCTGCCGGCCAGCCATGGCGCCCGGGTCACCTTCCAGCTCCCATCGGTGCCGAGCACCTGGTGGCTGCCGTCGGCGTGCCACACCGAGATCTCGGCCACCATCCCGGGCTGTCCGGCCGGCCGTCCCTTGCCCACGCCCGACCAGTGGGAGAGCAGGCCCACGGCCAGGGTCGAGCCGGCCCGCACCCTGGGGGTGACATCGGTGGCCTGGTAGTACTGCGAGTCGGGATAGCTGTAGGCCTGCCCGGCGTCGGCCGTGCGCCCGTCGAGGTGGAGCTGGTACTGCTGGTCGGCCGAGACGTAGGCGGTGGCCCGGACCACCGGCGACGAGCCCACCCTGAAGTCGTGACGGGCGTAGGTGTAGGCGTCGGTGGCGTCGAGGGGATCGTTCGAGGCGCGGGTGATCCAGTCCGCCTGCCAGTCGTGGTCCCCCAGGCCGGTGACGAAGGTGGCCGGTGTCGACGCGGGACCCCGCTCGCCCGCGCCGTCCCAGGTCTGGACCGTCCACCGGAACTCCTGGTCGGCGGGCAGGGTCGGACCGCCGTAGTCGATCTCGCTCTGGGCGCCCGAGCGGACCCGCCCGCTGTCCCACACCATCCGTCCCGCCCGGGAGACCACGATGCGGTAGCTGCTCTGGATCGCCCCCGGGCGCGGATCGGTCACGAGCCAGGCGAAGGCGGGACGAGCGTCGTCGACGCCCACGGGGTCGACCTCGTCGTCGATCGTCAGGTGGGCGGGTGCGCCGGGGTGGCCGGATGCACCCGCGCTCGAGCTCGAGCAGGCGGGGATGGTCACCGCCACCAGGCCGACCAGGGCCACCAGCCTGACCAGGTTGCGCCGGGCCGGATGGGTCGTGGGCGGGACGTGGGTCACGGCTCCGGCCGGACGCGCTCGAGCACCATGACCTGCTCCGGATCATCCTCGCCGGGGACGACGGCCACCTGCCGAGGCCGGAAGCCGGCCTTCTCGAAGGCCCGCTGCGATCGTTGGTTGCGCACGCTGGGTCCGGCCATGACCCGGGCCACCTCCGGGTACCCCGGCCACACGATCTGGTCGACGAAGGCGCGCAGCACCCTGGACCCGAACCCGCCGCCGCGCACGTCGTCCTCGCCCACGAACAGATCGATGCCGGCACCGTCGTCCACCCTGACGGCGACCGCGTAGGAGGGCTCGTCGGCCAGGCGGTAGCACTGGATGAACCCGACGGGTCGCGGGCCGGAGAGGATGAGGAAGGCCCGGGTGGCGTCGGTGCCGTCGACGCAGGGGCCGTACTCGGCCTCCACGCCGGCCAGGTCTGCGGGCTCGGTCCACCACTCGGCCACGTGCGGACGCCCGATCCAGGTGGCCACCAGGGCGAAGTCGGCCCGGGTCAGGGGCCGGAAGCCGATGGCCGGATCGGTGTCGGCCACGCTCAGGTCCCCGCCGTGGCGTGCGCGGTGCCGAAGCCGATCGTTGCGGCCACGGCGGGGGCGAAGACGAACCAGATGACGCCCAGCCCGATCAGATCAGCGGCCCACCGCCGCGCCAGCGCGCCACCCGTGTCGCTCCCGGGCTCCACCGCGCCAGACTAGGCCGGGACCGGCCGCGGACGCGGCCCTACGACGACACCACGCGAGGCACGGGGGACACCATGGGGACGCTGATCGACGACGCCGAACATCCGGTGGACTGGCGCGAGGCCGATGGTCGCCTTCGGGTGTCTCCAGCCGACCTGGTGTCGGCTACCGGATGGGTGGTCAAGGCGGAGGGCCTGTGTCGGGGCGACGTGTGCGTTCCCGTCTACGACCGCGACGGTCTGGTCGACGCCGACGGGTGGGTCGACGTCGAGGCCCTGGCCCGCGCCTTGGGCCGGGTGGTGGCGGTGGACGCCGACCGAGGGGTGGCCGTGCTGGGCGACGGCGCGGACCAGCGGCGCGACGCGCTCGAGTCGCTCGAGGCCCCGGATGTGGCCCTGCCCGGGCTGGACGGCCAGACCCATCACCTGTCGGAGTGGGGCGGGCACAAGCGCGCCATCGTGGCCTGGGCCAGCTGGTGCGGCTGCCGCTACGAGATCGCGGCATGGCAGGAGCTGCGCGACGAGTTGGCTCCGGCCGGGTTCGAGGTGCTGTCGGTCTCCCTGGACGACGACGTCGAGGCGGCCCGCCCCTGGGTGGAGGCGGCCAACCCGCATCCGGAGTTCCCGGTGCTGGTCGACCCCGACCATCGCATCGCCGAGCTGTACGGCGTGGTCAACGTCCCCAGCGTGGTGTGGATCGACGAGCACGATCGGGTGGTGCGACCGCCGGTGATCGCCCCCGGCGACGACCAGTTCCGAGAGTTCACCGAGATCGACAGCCAGGTCCACCACGATCAGCTGCGCCAGTGGGTCCGCCACGACACGCTGCCCTTCGACGCCGACGGGGCCCGCGACCACGTGGACCCGCCCACCCAGGAGCTCCAACAGGCCCGGGTGGAGCGGCGCCTGGCCGCCTGGCTGCACCGCCAGGGCGACGACGAGGCCGCGGTGGTGCACTTCGATCGGGCGGTGCAGTTGGCTCCCTTCGACTTCACCATCGTGCGGGGATCCATGCCCCTGCGCGGCGACGATCCGTTCGGCGCCAACTTCTTCGAGTTCTGGGAGCGCTGGCAGGCGGCTGGCCGCCCCGGCTACGGCTCCGCCGTCGTCGAAGCCTGACTCGGCACTTCGGCCGGCGCGCTGTCGGCCCACCGTCGCTCGAGCGCGTCGATGGCCACCCGCAGGCTGCGCCGCGTGGGGTCGTCGCCACGGGGTCGGGCCACCACGATGGCCACGTGGGTGGCCGCGGTGAGATCGGGCTGGCGCTGCCGGGTGACCTCGGCCAGATGAGGGCGGTCACGGTTGAACGGCGTGGCCAGCCGGGCCACCACGTAGCCCTGGGCGGCCAGATCGTCGCAGGCGGCGCGCAGCGGCCGGAACCGATGGTTGACCTCGATGTCGAGGGCCAGGGTGATGGCCACGCCGCCGGCCCGCAACAGCGTGGCTCCGTCGCGCAGGAATCGGGTCGGGAGCTCGACTCCGAGGTCGCCACCGTGGGCGAACAACTCGCGGGGCGCGGCCGAACCAGGGGCCAGCGGCACCCAGGGAGCGTTGGCCACCACCAGGTCGAAGGCGTGTGGACGCAAGCCACCGGCCACGTCACCCACACCCAGGCCGACCCGGAAGTCGTCGGGGTAGCGGTTCAGGGCCAGGGTCAGGGCGGCGGCGGTGGTCACGCTCGGAGCCAGATCCGTGCCCATGACCACGCGGTAGCGCGAGGCCAGGACCGCCGCGGCCAGACCGGTCCCCGTGCCCAGATCGGCGGCCCGTTCACCCCTCGGGGCCAGACGCAACGCGGCCTCCACCAGGTAGGTCGAGTCCTGGCCCAGGTAGACGATCTCGTCGCCCCAGCCGTGCTTGGGGATGGCGGTGAGCACCCCGGCGACGTCGCTGATGGTGCTGGCCAGCCCGACGTGGCCGTTGGCCACGGCGGCCAGTCCGGCGCCGACCAGGGCGTCGAGGTGCGCCAGGCCGATGCGGCGGCTGAGCTCGTCGGTCGACACCGAGGCGCCGCGCATCAGGTCGTCCGCCCAGGCGCGGTCCGGTACCCGCAGGACGTCGCCGAGGACCACCAGGGCGGCGCGGGCGTTGGCGTCGACGCTGACACCGGTCCAGTGGAGCGGGGCCGGCCTCGCCGCTTCAGCTCGGTCGGGGCTGTCGGCCAGCTCTGTCACCGGTGCGCTACTGCTTGATGTAGCCGTCCATCTGCGTGTACGCCTTGTCGGCCGTCTTGGCCTTGTTGACCGTGCTGTCCTGGGACGCGGCGTCGATCTTCCAGGCGATCGGGATGCCCAGGTTCATCAAACCGGCCCGGATGTCGAAGCCGACCACGTCGGGGTAGTCACTGGCCGCGCCCTCGAGCAGACCGACCTCTTCTTCGGTCAGCTCAAGGCCTCCGAAGGCGGACAGGTCGCCATCGACCACGGCAGACCGTACGTCGTCGTCCTCGAGGGCGGCGATGCCCTTGGCCAGATCTTCTGCAGACATGGTGGTCCTCTCCGAGGGACCGGCGCCCGACGGTCGAGCGGGGTCGAAACCAAGACGGTAGGCGCCCCAACCCGTTACATCCAGGGTTCGGGGCTCGATGGAGCTCGTCTCCCCGAGACCGGGTGCACCTGTGCCCTTCACCGGTGCACAACTGCACCCGTTCCAGGCCCTTGACCGGAATCGGGTCCGCCGTGCCAGACTGCGCCATGGCCTTCGGACAGCAGTCGGGCCCGCCGGCCACCGCTCGCCAGGTGAACGAGCTGTTGGGCCTGCTCAACGAGGCCGGCCACGTGGACTTCCGCGACGCCCGTGGGCCGATGGGCTTCACCCAGCGTCAGGCCGGTGGGAAGTTCACCCGCGACGAGGCCGATGCCTTCATCGAGCAGCTCCAGGCCGAGGCCGACGCCCAGGCCGACCTCGACGCCGTGCCCGCCGATGGCGCAGGTGGCGATGCGCCGACGCGGCCCGCGCCAGCCGGCCGCCTGTCCAAGCTGGAGAAACAGCTGCAGGCCGTGCCCGCCGAGGCGCTGGCGGCCGAGCTCCAGCGTCGAGGCTGGGCAGTCATGGAGCCCTGACCGTCGGGCGGGCCGCGCGTCTCAGCCCAGCCCGTCTCCGGCGGCGGTGTCAGAGCTCCCAGGCTCGGGGGGATCCGGGTCGGGACGGTCGAAACCGGCGGTGACCAGGTCGACGCGCAGCACTTCGGGCGCCTCGGCCTGCACCCGCTGTTCGGCTTCGTCGCTGAGGGCCACGATCTGGGCGGCGCTGAGATGTTCGTCGATGTTCACCCGGGCCACGATCCACAGCTGGCGCGGCCCGACGAACAGCACCAGCAGCTCGTCCAGCCCGTTGACCCCGGGCAGGGACTCGGGCGCATGCGGTCGCTGTCCGCCGCTGACGGCGCCTGGCCCACCAGGAAGTCCATGTTGCGCCGGGCCAGCAACACCGCCACGGTGCCGAGCAGCAGGCCGATGGCGATGGATCCCAGCGCGTCGAACACCGACGAGCCGGTGATCTGGTGTAACGAGACGGCGATGAGGGCCAGCACGTCGCCGATCAGGGCGGCCCCGTCCTCGCCGAACACGGCCCGGGTGGTCGGGTCGGAGCCTTCGATGAGTTGGGTGAAGAACTCCCGGTCGCGGTTCGCGGCGTCGCGCCGGGTCTGGCGGAAGGCCTGAAGCCAAGACAGTCCGTCGAGGGTCATGGCGAAGGCCAGCACCACGTAGGCCACCGCGAACTGGGTGGCCGACTCGCCGCGGAACAGGGTGCGGAAGCCTTCGAAGACCGAGAGCGTTCCGCCGATCACGAACACGCTGAGGGCGGCCACCAGAGCCCAGAAGTAGGCGGCGCGCCCGGCTTCGATGTGGGCCGGGTCGCGCCGACTCTGCGAATGGCGCTCGGCCACGAACAGGATGGCCTGGTTGCCCGTGTCGGCCGCGCCGTGGATGGCCTGGGCCAGCATCGACGCCGAGCCCGTCACCACCGCCGCCACCGTGAAGGCGGCCGTGACCCCCACGTTGGCCAGGAAGGCGGTGATCACCACCCGCCGCGATCCCTCGGCCCCGTCCCGGTCGGCGGCCGCCTGCGGGTCGGATCCAGGTTCGGGCCCGGCCGGAGTCGGGGACATCGCCGGAGCATAGGGCTGGGCCGCGCCCACAGCGCCCATTCGGTCAGTTCAGCGAGCGGACTCCGCCCGCGGAGCTGACCGGAAGCACGCAGTCGAGGCCTGACTCGTACACTTCCGCGCCCATGGCCTTGGCCTACATCGCCGCGTTCGGCTGTGCCCTCTGCTACGGCGTGGGCTCGATCCTGCAGGACATCGCGGCCAAGCGCGTTGAGGCCGACGCCAAGCTCGACGCCCGCCTGCTGGTGCGCGTCACCACCCAGCTGCCCTACCTGGGCGGCCTGGGTCTCGACCTGGCCGGGTTCATCCTCTCCCTGCTGGCGCTGCTGCGGCTGCCCCTGTTCGCGGTGCAGGCCATCGCCGCCTCCAGCATCGGGGTGGTGGTGGTCCTGTCGTCGGCCCGCCAGCGGCACTGGCCCGGCGCCCGCCAGCTGGTGGTGCTGAGCGTGCTGGCCGTGGGTCTGGTGGCGCTGGCCGCCACGGCGTCACCCGACAAGCCCACCCCGGCCCCGAGCTGGTTCGCGCTGGCGGCCTGGATCGGGGTGGTGGTCCTGGCCGCCGCGGGCGGGCTGGTGGCCCGCACCGTCACCGGCGAGCGCGCCGGGGCCATCCTGGGCGGGCTGTCGGGGTTGGCCTTCGGGGGTGCCGCACTGTGCGCCCGGGCCGTCGAGGCTCACTCCACGGTCGCGGCGGTGTGGCGCGACCCGCTCTCGTGGGCGCTGTTGGTCTTCGGCGCGTTGGGCATCGCCTTGTACGCGGCCGCGCTCCAGCGCGGCTCGGTCACCATCGCCACGGCCTGTCAGTACGCGCTCGAGACCCTCATCCCGGCCCTCATCGGGCTGGTGGTGCTGGGCGACCGGGCCCGCAGCGGCTGGGCGGGCGTGGCCGTCGTGGGGTTCGCGCTGACGCTGGGGGCGGCCATCGTCCTCACCTTCGACTCGCCGGTCTCGCCCGATGGCCACCCCACCCCGCCATCCGACCGCTCTCCGTCGGGCGCGGCGGCGCAACCGTCGCCGCCCTGATCGGTGCGGCGGGCGTTGGCGCACCGCGGGTCTGGGCGGTGGCGCGGGCCAGCATGGCCGCGCTGACCACCATGAGCACCACAGCCAAGGCGACCACCGCCTTGGTGGGCCCGTCGATGGCGTGGAGCCGCTCGTGCATGAGGGTGAGCCCGAGGATGCTGGCCACCACCGGCTCGGACACCTCCAGCAGGGGCAGCGCCGCCCGCAGGTCGCCGGCTTGGAAGGCGCTCTGCAGGATCAGGAAGCCGGTGGCGATCACCACGCCCAGTGCGTACGGCTCCCAGTGGTGGGTGAGCGTGTCGGCCACCCCGTCGGCGCTGAGCAGGTGGGCGAAGCTCTTCATCAGCGTCGAGCTCACCCCGAAGGTCATGCCGGCCGCCGCGGCCATGGCCGCGGCCCGGTAGCCGCGTCCCAGGCGGTGGCTGAGGGCCAGCGCGCTCAGTACCAGGATGCCCATCACGGCCAGGGGCGCCACCCAGGCCTTCAGGTCGCGCTGGTCGACCCCGCCGCTGGGGGCAGCCACCACCAGGAAGATGGACAGGCTGGCCATGAACACCACCGCCCACCCCAGATCGGTGCGGGTCAGCCGGAGTGTGCCCACGAGGGCGCCGAGCACCAACGAGAAGAGCAGGCTGGCTGCCAGCAGCGGTTGAACGAACACCAGCGTGCCCAGGCCCAGGGCCAGCACCTGAAGTCCGAATCCGCCCACGTCCACGCCGATGCCCAACCACCAGATGGGTTGTCGGGCCAGGAACCAGAGCAGGGCGATGCGCAGCGAGGTCTCCGGCGGGGCGGCCGCGGCTTTGCGTTGCTCGATCACGTTCGAGGCGGCGTAGCAGAGGGCGGCGGCCAAGGCGATCGCCGCCACCAGGAACTGGTGTCCGACCATCGCCCTCCATGTTGCCAGCAATGCGCCGAAACCGGTCGATCTTTCGGCTGTCGAGTCGAATCCTTGTCTTGGGCCCGCGACTTGACGATGCTCAGGTATGGCCCGTCACCGCTGGATCTTCGTCATGGCCGTGCTCGGCGCTGTCCACCTTGCTGGTCGGGTGCAACGTGGCCTGGCTCCAGTGGGGTGGTGAGTCGAGCCACCAGAACGACAACACGGCCGAGCTCGACCTCACCCCGGCCAACGTGGCCCAGGTCACCCAGTGGTGGCAGGCCACCCTGCCCAGCGTGGCGGACGGCACGCCGGCGGTGGCGTTCGGCGTGTCCACCCCGGGCGGCACCCACGACCTGGTGTTCGTGACCACCAAGGCCGGCGGGCTGCTCGCCTTCGACCTGCACACGGGCGTCCAGGTGTGGACGGTCAGCTTCGGACCAGGATCGTGCAAGATCAACAACGGAACCTCGACCTGCTTCACCACCTCGTCACCTGCGGTCGACCAGACCGGCGGCTTCGTCTACACCTACGGGCTCGACGGGAAGGTCCACAAGGTGGCCATCGGCACCGGTGTGGAGAACACCGCCGCGCCGTGGCCGGTGACCGTCACGCTCAAGCCGTTCGACGAGAAGGGTTCGTCGGCGCTGTCCATGGCCACGGCCGACGGTCACACCTACCTGTACATGACCACCTCCAGCTGGGGCGATCAAGGTGACTACCAGGGCCACCTGACCACCATCGACCTGGCCAACGGCTCCTCCACCGTGTTCAACACGCTGTGCAGCAACCAGACCGTCCACTTCGTCGAGCAGCCCGGGACGCCGGACTGCAGCGAGGTCGAGAGCGGGGTCTGGGCGCGGCCCGGCACCACCTACTCGGCCGCCACCGACCTCATCTACCTGGCCACGGGCAATGCCACCTACAGCCCGGCGGGCCACGATTGGGGTGACACCGTCCTGGCCTTGCACCCCGACGGCACCGGGGTGGCTGGCAACCCCGTGGACTGCTACACCCCCACCAACTTCGCCTTCCTCAACAGCTCCGACGAGGATCTGGGCTCGACCTTGCCGGCGCTGGTCACGCTGCCGGCCGGCGCCCTGGCCCCCGACGGCAGTCCGTTGAGCCAGGTCGGCATCCAGGGCGGCAAAGACGCCAAGCTGCGACTGCTCGACCCCGCCGATCTGAGCCAGCAGGGTGGTTGCGGTCACACCGGCGGGGAGTGGGACTCGATCCCCAGCCCCGGCGGGCAGGTCCTGACCGAGCCGACCATCTGGACCGATTCGTCCGGCACCATCTGGGCCGAGGTGGGCACCGGGACCAACCTGGCCGGCTACACGGTGACGTTGGATCCCACCACCCACGTGCCCGCCCTCACCCTCAAGTGGAACGTGGCCATCGGCTCCACCACGCCGATGGTGGCCGGCGGGGTCGCGTACTCAGCGGGTGGCACCCAGATCAGGGCGTACGACCCGACCACCGGAGCGGTGCTCTGGTCCACCTCCGTCGGTTCGATCCATTGGCAGAGCCCGGTCGTCACCGCCGGCATCATCCTGCTGGAGGACGGCGCCGGACACCTCACCGCCTGGAGTCGGCCCGGCACCTGAGTCGCTACTCCTTGCGGAGGGCCTCGGCGATCTCGGCGGCCACGTCGCTCTCGGACGGGGCCATGGCCGGGACGGCCAGCACCACCTGGTGGATGGTGCCGGTGAAGGGGAACGGCGGTTGGTACTCCTCGTGGACGGGGAACCCGAGGTGGGCCCCGACCAGCAGGCCGGCCCCGCCGATCTGCCAACGGAAGGGCAGACGCTCGGTGACGGGGGTCTGGTCGAGGGCCACGCCGTCGGCGGCCAGGCGCAGTTGGCTGGGCTCGCCGTGGACGTGGTCGTAGGTGACCACCAGGGTGTGGTGGCCCGGACCCAGCGGGTCGGCGCCGGCCAGGCGGAAGGGGGCCGCCCCCGCGGTCATGGCGAACACCGGCCGGCCGTCGAGCAGGTAGAGCGCCCAGCCGTTGCTCCAGTCGCCCAGCGTGGCCACCGCGCCCTCGGTCCGGGCGCCAGCTTCATCCCCGGCCAGGGTGACGGTGGCGGTGAGCTCGAAGCCGAACAGCTGGGGCGGCAACACCTCCTCGGCCACCGGCCCGCCGCCGGGCGCCAGTTCCACCAACCATCGTGGGCCCCAGGGTGAGGGCTCCAGCGCACCCAGCCGATTCATCAGGTCGTCGCCCAGGGGCAGCACCTGGTTGGCGCCGGCCTCGCTCCACCAGCGCTCCACCAGCCGGGCCAGCCGGTCGGGCTGCTCGTCGGCCAGGTCCACCGCCTCGGCGAAGTCGTCGTCGAGGTGGAACAGCGACCAGCGGTCCTCGTCGAAGTGGCGGCTGCCGGGGATGACGTCCTCGGCCGCCAGCCCGCGGCCCACGTGGTCGGTGGTGGCCTTCCACCCGTCGTGGTAGATGGCCCGGCTGCCCAGCATCTCGAAGTACTGCGTCGTGCGTGACTCGGGCGCCCCCGGGTCGGCCAGGGTCGGGCCCAGGCTGATGCCGTCCATGGGCAGCTGCGTCACCCCGTCCACGGTGGTGGGCGCCCCCAGGCCCACCGCCTCGAGCACGGTCGGGGCCACGTCGATGGCGTGGGCGAACTGGCTGCGCACGCCCCCCACATCGGTGATGTGGCCGGGCCAGCGGATCACCAGCGGCGTGCGCACGCCGCCCAGCCAGGCGTAGCGCTTCCACAGCTTGAAGGGGGTGTTGCCGGCCCACGCCCACCCCCAGGGGTAGTGGTTGTAGGCCCGGAAGCCGCCGATCTCATCGATGCGGGCCAGCTGTTCGGCCGGATCCTCCCGGCCGTCGCCCAGGAACCGGTGCTCGTTCAGCAGCCCGGTGGGGCCACCCTCGGCGCTGGCTCCGTTGTCCGAGAGCAGGATCACGATGGTGTTGTCGGCCACGCCCAGTTCGTCCAGGCCGGCCAGCACCCGGCCGATCTGGGCGTCGGTGTGGCTGAGGAACCCGGCGAAGGCTTCCATGAAACGCGCGCCCAGCCGCTGTTCGTCGCCGCTCAGGTGGGCCCAGTCGGCCACCCAGTCCGGGCGCTCGGGCAGGATGGTCCCCGCCGGCACCAGGCCCTGGTCGAGCTGGCGGGCGAAGGCCCGCTGGCGGAACGCCTCCCACCCGTCGTCGAAGGCGCCGTGGTAGCGGGCGATCCAGTCGGGCGGCGCCTGGTGGGGGGCGTGGGTGGCGCCGGTGGCGAAGTACAGGAAGAAGGGTCGACCGGGGGTGGCCTGGTGCTGGTCGCGCAGCATGCGCAGGGCCTGGTCGGCCAGGTCCTCGGTCAGGTGGTAGCCCTGCTCGGGCGTGCGAGGCGGATCGATGGCGCTGTTGTCGCGCACCAGCGAGGGAGTCCACTGGTTGGTGTCACCGGCCAGGAACCCGTAGTAGCGCTCGAAGCCCATGCCCAGGGGCCAGTGGTCGAACGGACCCGACGCGCTCGATTCCCACCGGGGAGCCAGGTGCCACTTGCCCACTGCCAGGGTCGAGTACCCGGCGTCGCGCAGGATGCGGGGCAGGGTGGCGGCGGTGGGTGGGATGGCGCCGCGGTAGCCGGGATAGACGAGCGGGAGGTCGCTGAGGAAGCCCATGCCCACGGCGTGATGGTTGCGTCCGGCCAGCAGGGCGGCCCGGGTGGGCGAGCAGAGCGAGGTGACGTGGAAGCGGTTGTAGCGCAGCCCGTCGGCGGCGAGTGAAGCAATGGCCGGCGTGTCCACGTCCGAGCCGAATGGGCCGAGCTGGGCGAAGCCCAGGTCGTCCAGCACGATGATCACCACGTTGGGCGACGTGCTCGTGTGGGCGCGGGTGCGGTTGGTGGGGCTCGAATCGGTCATGGTCATCGCGGGTCAGCCTCGCGCAGGTCGGGCCGGCGATGGAGGGCGACGAACAACGCCCAGGGCTCGCCGTCGGCCACCGGCTCCCACGACGCGGCCTCGGCCACGAGGGCGTCCAGGCGCCGATCCAGGTCGGCCAGCTGGTCGGGGGTCAGGCGAAGGGCCAGCCGGGTCAGGTGGCGCTGCTCGGGCGGCGCCTCGAACACCTCGGCCCGGAGCGCCTCGATCACCGCCGAGGTGTCGTTGTCGAGGTGTTCGGGGCCCAGGTCGAGGGTCCAGGACTTGCCCGTCGACCGGTACGGCCGCTCGCGTGAACCTCGCCGCCCCCGGCGAGGGGGCAGCGCCTCCAGGAAGCCGTTGTCCACCAGCGTGCGCACGTGGTGGAGGGTGGTGGCCGGGTCGCGGCCCAACTGGTCGGCCAGCTGCTTGTTGGTCAGCTCCGCGTCGAAGGTGAGCCGGATGATGCGCAGGCGGTCGGGATGGGCCATGGCCCGGGCCTCGGCCAGGGTGGCCTGTCGGCGCCCGCTCGGCTCGAGTTCGCCAGGACTGTCGTCGGCGCCGTCGTCGCGTTTGCCCATGCCGATGATGATAAGTGATTGACACTTCCCAATGGGTGAGGCCACCATGGCGGCATGACCGCACCCCGACGCTCCCTGTGGCGTCACCGCGACTTCATGCTGTTGTGGAGCGGCCAGACGGTGAGCGAGGTGGGCAGCTCGGTCACGGTCCTGGCCCTGCCCCTGCTGGCCGTCATCTCCCTCGATGCCACCACCTTCCAGGTGGGCCTGCTCACGGCCTGCACCAGCCTGGCCTTCCTGCTGGTGGCCCTGCCCGCCGGCGCCTGGGTGGATCGGTGGCGTCGCAAGCCGGTACTGGTGTGGGGCGACCTGGGTCGGGTCGTCCTGCTGGGCTCCATCCCGGTGGCCAAGGCCCTGGGGGTGCTGGGCCTGCCCCAGCTCTACGTGGTGGCGTCGCTCACCGGCGTGTTGACCGTCTTCTTCGACGTGGCGTACCAGAGCTACCTGCCTGCGCTGGTCGACGCCGACGAGCTGGTCGACGCCAACGGCAAGATCGGGGCCAGCCAGTCCTTCGCCCAGGTGGCGGGTCCGGCGCTGGCCGGACTGCTGGTGGCCGGGCTGGGCGCGGCCTACGCGGTGGTGGTCGACGCCGTCTCGTTCCTGGTGTCGGCCGGGGCCACCTCGGCCATCCGCCGGACCGAGCCGACCCCGCCTCCCCGGCCACCGGGTCGTCGGCTGCGCGACGAGATCCGCGAAGGCCTGGCCTTCGTGGTGCGCCACCCGATCCTCAAGCGCATCGTGGGCTGCACGGCCACCGCCAACTTCTTCTCCAGCGCCTACGTGGCGGTGGAGGCCGTGTTCCTGGTGCGGGTGTTGCACGCCCGCCCGGGCGTGATCGGGCTGGTGTTCAGCCTGACCGCGGTGGGCGGACTGCTGGGCGGGGTGTTCGCCGGGCGGATCGCCGACCGGGTGGGGTCGGCTCGGGCCATCTGGGTGAGCCAGGTGCTGACCGGTCCGTTCGCCCTGCTGGCGGCCTTCGCCTTCCCGGGCTGGGGCGTGGCCCTGGTGGCCGTCGCCGGCTTCTGCACCAGCCTGGGCGCCGTGGTCTACAACGTCGGCCAGGTCTCCTACCGCCAGGCCATCTGCCCCGCCGACCTGATGGGGCGCATGAATGCCTCGGTGCGCTTCATCGTGTGGGGGACCATGCCGTTGGGCGGGCTGGCCGGCGGCATCCTGGGCACCGTCATCGGCGTCCGGGCCACCGTGTTCGTGGCCGGCCTGGGGATGTGGGCGGCCGCGTTGTGGCTGGTGTTCTCGCCCCTGTTCGGGATGCGCGACATCCCCGACGTGCCCGGGGCCCCCTCGGGACCGGTGCTGTCCGAGGCGATCGGCGCCGGACGGCTCGAGAGCGACCCGAGCGAGCCCATCTGACCCGGCGATCCGAGCCCTAGAGTCGGACGAGGAGGTGCGCCGTGCGAGCCTGGTGGGTCGACGAGGTCGGTTCGGTGACCGACGGACACCCGCTGGTGCTGGGTGAGCGGCCCGATCCCGAGCCGGGTCCGGGCCAGATCCGCGTTCGGGTGTCGGTGTGTGGAGTCTGTCGGACCGACCTGCACGTGGTCGAGGGCGACCTCGACGTGCACCGGCCCCAGGTCGTGCCCGGCCACGAGATCGTGGGTCGGGTCGACCAGCGGGGCCCGGGGGCCGAGCGCTTCTCGGTGGGTGAGCGGGTGGGGATCGCGTGGCTTCGGGGCACCGACGGGTCGTGCCGGTTCTGCGGGCGCGGCGACGAGAACCTGTGCCTGGCGCCCCAGTTCACCGGCTGGGACCACGACGGCGGGTATGCCGAGCTGGCGGTGGTGGACGAGGCCTTCGCCTACCGGGTGCCCGACGTGTTCGACGACGAGTCGGCCGCCCCGCTGCTGTGCGCCGGCATCATCGGCTACCGGTCGTTGCGTCGGGCCCAGCTCCCGCCGGGCGGCCGGTTGGGGATCTACGGGTTCGGCGGATCGGCGCATCTGGCCGCCCAGGTGGCCATGTTCGAAGGGGCCACCGTGCACGTCATGACCGCGGTCCGCCGCGGCTCGCCGACTGGCGCTCGACCTGGGGGCGGCCTCGGCCGGCGATTCGTACGACGAACCGCCCGAGCCGCTCGACGCAGCCATCCTGTTCGCCCCCGTGGGCGACCTGGTGCCGGTGGCGCTGCGGGCCCTGGACCGTGGCGGCACCCTGGCCATCGCCGGCATCCACCTGAGCGACATCCCGCCGTTGCACTACGCCACCGACCTGTTCGAGGAGCGCCAGGTGCGCAGCGTGACCGCCAACACCCGCGCCGACGGCGAGGCGTTCCTGGCCCTGGCCGCCCGCATCCCCATCCGGCCGACGGTCAGCCCCTATCCCTTCGCGCGGGCCGACCAGGCCCTGGCCGACCTGGCCGCCGACCGGGTCGACGGCGCGGCCGTGCTCCACGTGCTCGACTGATCCGAGCGGCAGGCTGGTGGGTGTGCCCGGCCGGCTCGGTCAGGTGGCGGCGGGCCAGGTGCGGCCGAACCAGCGACGGATTCGGCTGGTGCCGAACTCGACCTTGTCCGCGGCCAGCGCGGCCGAGGGTCCCTCCAGCCCGCCCACTGGGGCCTGTCCGCTCAGGAAGGTGACCTCCACCTTGGCCACCTGGTCGTGGCCGAACTCCAGGTAGCACTTGCCGGTGCCGTCGTAGGAGGTGGCGTCGTCGGCCCCCCGGATGGTGGCGCTGATACCGCTGGCCACCACCGCGGCCTGGCCCTCGGCGAACACCCCGGCTTTGGGGGTGCCCACGCTGGTCACGTCACCGACCGCGTAGACCCCGGGGAACGACGTCTCCAGGGTGAGCGGGTCCACCGGGACCCAACCGTCCACCGTCAGCCCCGACTTGGCCACCACCGCCGGCACGTGATGGCGGGGCACGCCCAGGAACAGGTCGAAGGGCAGTTCGTCGCCGGAGCTGAGCACGGCTGCCTTGCGCTCGGGATCCAGGTGGGTCACGGTGCTCTCGGGCACCCAGTCGATGCCGCGCTCGGCGAAGGCCACCAACAGGGCTTCCGACGCCTGGGGCGACGGGGGGATGGGCACCCCCATGGGCATGACCAGGGAGATGTGGCTGGCATCCCGGCGACCACGTTCGGTCAGGTAGTCGTGCAGCAGCAGCGCCGTCTCGCTGGGTGCCGGCGGGCACTTGAACGGCGTGGAGGTGACGGCCACGATCACCCGGCCGCCCTCGAAGTCGGCCAGCACGTCGCGCAGGGCGAAGGCGCCGGCCACGGTGTAGAACTCGTGGCCCGCCTCGACCAGCCCCGGTGTGGCGTCGGGGTCGAGGTCGGCGCCCAGGGCCACCACCAAGATGTCGGCGTCGAAGGCGCCGGCGCTGGTCTCGACCCGCTTGGCCACGGGATCGATGGACTCGATGGTGGCCTGCACGAAGCGCACGCCGGGCTTGACGATGTCCGCATACGGATGGCGCACCGACTCGGCCGGGGCGCGCCCGAACATGACCTCCAGCTTGGAGAAGCCGAACACGAACGAGTCGCTCCGGTCGATCAGCACCAGCTCGACCTGGTCGCCGAACTGCTCGGACAGCTCGGTGGTCAGCTCCAGCCCCCCGAACCCGGCCCCCAACACCACGATCTTCATGGGCGGAACCTAGCTCGCACTGCCGCGCCGCGAGATCAGCGCTCCAGGTATCAGGCCTCCAGAAAGCGGCGGGTGTACGGGGCGAAGCGCGAGCGCAACTCGTCGGGGTCGAGGCCCACGTCGGCGGGTCGGTAGTCGATGCGTCCCAGCCGGCCCCGCTCGTGGCCGGACAGGTACTCGGCCATGGCCGCCTCGGCTGCCGGGGTGATCGGCTGGTCGGCCAGCTCGTAGATGCGCCGGGCCGTGGCCAGGTCGTCGGCCATGAACTCGTCGAAGCGCACGTCCACCGAGCGCTCGGGGTCGAGCAGGTGCCGGTCGCGCACGCACGAGCTCAACATCATCTCGACCCGGTCGGCCCAGGCTCGCCCCAGCCCGGAGGCGTCGACCGGGTCGGCGTGCATGCGAGCGGTGTAGGCGATCATGGTGGCCAGCGAGACCACCACCGCCACCGGGTCGCGGTGGGTGACCACCACCGTGGCGTCGGGGAACACGCTCGAGAGCACGCCGAACTGCTCGAGGTGCTGGGGCGACTTCAGGACCCAACGGTCGGCGCCGCGCAGGTGCTGGAGGGCCTGGAGGATGGTGCGCAGGTACTGGTAGTGGGGCGTCTGGTCGTGCGCCCGGTAGTAGGCCTCCCAGGTGGGCACGTGGGCCAGCGTCTCGAAGTACATGGTGGAGAAGTCGATGGCCAGCAGCTGGATCTCCTCGTGCACGTGATCGGTGGTCATCTCGTGCATGAGCGGGAACCGCGGCATGGCCTGGTTCATGAACCACACCGCCGCGTCGGCGCGGCCGCGGCGTCCGGCCGGATCGGTGTCCGCCTCGGCGGCCAGGGGAAACGGCTCCAGGCTCTCCCAGTAGGGCAGGGTGGTCAGGGCCGGGTCGGCGGCCAGCAGGTTGTGCAGGTGGGTGGTCCCGGTGCGGGGCAGGCCGGCGATGATGATGGGCGCGACCAGCGCGATCTCGTGGATCTCGGGATGGCGGGCCAGCAGGTCGGTGAGCAGCAGGCGGTTGCGGAGCAGCTGCACCACCTGGGCGTGGAACGTGACCAGACCCATCGGGCTCAACCCGGCCACCTGCGTCAGCGCGTCGACCAGCACCTGGAGGCGCTCGACATAGTCGCGGGGACCGAAGTCGTCCAGGCCGGTTTCCTCGGCGGCCCGGCGGTGCATGGCGTCCACGTCCAGCTCGCAGTCGGGCGCCAGCGCGGCCATGGCCACCAGCATCTCGTCCACCTCCGGACTGAACCGCGGCGCGTTCAGGTCGTCGATGTGGATGGCGTCGGCCATCGGTTGTCCCCCGGGTGATCGTGGTTCTCAGCCCTCTACAGTACGGGCCGCCGCCCCGGCCAGTGGGCCGGCGACATCGGCTCGTCCGCACGGCCCCAGGGGGATCATGACGACACCGCAGTGGCGATCGACCCAGGCCTGGCACGACCTGCTCGACGGCCTGGCCGGCCTCGACCAGACCTTCCTGGCCGGACCCAAGGCTCTCGACGACGAGCAGTCGGTAGCCGAGGGCTACCGGTTCCTGCTCTCGGTCCTCGGGGTGGCCGCCGATGCCTATCTGTTCGCCGATCCGACCCGGCCGGTGTTCGTGGACATCAACACCCCCACGCGGCGCGACCGGCGCTGGGGCGGAGACAACACCGACGCCTACTACGCCATGGCGCCGATCGATCCCGCTCGGACCTATCGGGTGTCTGGCCAGCGGGGCGACAGCACCTACTTCTCGCTCACCGTCTACAACGAGCCGTCGCCGGGAGCCTGGTCGGACCGGATCGTGGGGATCGTAAACGACACCGACCTCGACATCGACCCCGTCGACGGCACCTTCTCGTTCCTGGTCGGACCGCGCCGGCCAGCCGGCCACGAAGGTGCCTTCATCGAGCTCACCGAGGACGCAGCGGTGGCGCTGACCCGCGACTACCAGGTCGACCCCCGACTGGGCCAGCGGGTGACATGGTCGATCGAGGCCCTGGACCCGCCGGACCCGCCGCGCCACACCGACCACGACACCGCCGAGGCGCTGGGCTCGGTGCTGGCCTGGGTGCGCACCATGTTCGACATCGTGCCCCTGGCCCTGGCGCCCCGCGACGAGACGACCTTGGGCCACAACTCCCCCCAGACGGCCAACGCCTTCGCCGAGCCATACCAGGTGCTCGACGCCAACTACGGCTGGTCGGCCCGCGACGCCTGCTACGCCTTCGCCAGCTTCGACATCGCTCCTGACGAGGCTCTGGTGGTCACCCATCGCCCGCCCGACTGCCGCTTCTGGAGCCTGTCCATCTGGAACCCGTTCATGGCTGGACACAACCTGGGCGACGCTCCCACCTCGATCAACTGCGGCTCGGCCGTGCCCAACGTCGACGGTTCGGTGACCGCGGTCATCGCCCGGCGCCAACTGGTGCACCCCAACGCGCTGTCCACGGTCGACCATGCCCAGGGGGCGCTGGCCTTTCGCTGGTTCCTGGCCGACAGGGTGCCCGACCGACCCACGGTCGAGGTGGTCCCCGTGGACGAGGCGCCCACTGAGGTGACCTGACCTTCTCCGGATGCAGGACCCGCACGTCGGCCGGTGCGCCCGAGTCGGCGGTGTGCGAACATGTGTTCGTGTCTGGAGCCGCCACCATCCTGCACGCCGACCTCGATGCCTTCTACGCCTCGGTCGAGCAGCGCGACGACCCGCAGCTGCGGGGCCGCCCGGTGATCGTGGGCGGCGGCGTGGTGCTGGCGGCCAGCTACGAGGCCAAGGCTCGCGGCGTGCGCACAGCCATGGGTGAGCGCCAGGCCCGGGCCATGTGTCCCTCGGCGGTGGTGGTCCCGCCCCGGATGGACGCCTATTCGGCCGCCAGTCGAGCGGTGTTCGACGTGTTCCGGCGCACGTCGCCGCTGGTGGAGGGGCTGTCCATCGACGAGGCCTTCCTGGAGGTGGGCGGCCTGGCCCGGGTGTCGGGTACACCCACCCAGATCGCGGTTCGGCTGCGCCAGCAGGTGCTCGAGGAGGTGGGCCTGCCCATCACGGTTGGGGTGGCCGCCACCAAGTTCCTGGCCAAGGTGGCCAGCGCGGTGGCCAAGCCCGACGGGCTCCTGGTGGTGCCGGCGGGCGATGAGCTCGACTTCCTGCATCCGCTCCCGGTCGAGCGGCTGTGGGGCGTGGGCCGCATCACCGCCGAGAAGCTCCATGCCCGGGGGCTGCACTTCGTCGGGGAGGTGGCCGAGCTGGACGTGGCCGACCTGGTGGCCATGTTGGGGCCGGCCTCGGGCCACCACTTGCACGCCCTGGCCCACAACCGCGATCCCCGACCGGTGCGAACCGGCGGTCGGCGACGCTCGGTGGGGGCGCAGTGTGCGCTGGGGCGGGGCCCGCACACCTCAGCGCGGGTCGACGCGGTGGCCGTCGCCCTGGTCGACCGCGTCACCCGACGGATGCGGGACGGCGATCGGGTGGGCCGCACGGTCATGCTGCGCCTGCGCTTCGCCGACTTCACCCGGGTCACGCGTTCGCACACCCTCGACCAGGCCACCGCCCAGACCGCCCCCGTCCTGGCCGCCATGCGGTCGCTCCTGGCCGAGGCCGAGCCGCTGATCGAGGCGCAAGGGTTGACCCTGGTGGGCGTGTCGGTGGCCAACCTGTCCGACGCCTCGGCCGTGCAGTTGGCCCTGCCGTTCGACGGCCGCACCGACGGCTCGCTGGACGGCGCGTTGGACGAGGTTCGTCGACGCTTCGGCTCGTCGGCCATCGGTCGCACCGTGCTGATGGGCCAGCGGCTCACCCAGACCGTGCCCCTGCTCCCAGACTGACCCCCCACCAGCGGAAACTGGGCGTGAAAAGTCCCGGTATCCGGCCGCAAAGATGCCCAATTTCCTGAGTGAGCGCGCCCGTCAGGCCGCGGGTTCGTCGGGAGCGCGGCCCGTCTCGAGCAGCGTCTTGAGCGAGGCCAGCACGATGGGCCAACCACCGCTGACGCTGGAGATCACGATGCCGTCGGGTTCGGCCACCTCGTGGATCACCGTGAGCTTGACCAGGGGCTGGCCGTCCTCGATGTCGAAGGTGACCTTCGACCGGGGCTCGGCCTCCCAGGCGGCCACCTTCTCCGCGCTGAAGTCGATGCGCTCGGCCAGCTCCTGGGTCATGGTGTGCCAGGTGTAGGACAGGTGCGTGTAGGGGTCGGACTCGAGCACCACCTGCTCGGGGTCCTCGATGCGAGCGCCGTGGTTGTGCCAGACCATGGGCGAGCCGGGCTGCCAGTCGGTCTCGAAGCTGAGGTTCCAGTAGCGCTGGGTGAAGGCCGGGTCGGTCAGGCCCTTCCACAGCTGTTCGGGGGTGGTGCGGATGTAGGTGGTGTAGACGAACGTGGGCGGGGACTTGGGCAAGGTTGACATGAGGGGCTCCTCGAGAGCTCGTTTGAGGTCGGCCAGGGCTTCGGCCCGGCCGCGGTCGTAGTGGCTGATCCAACGGTCGGCGATCTCGTTGATCGGGGCGGCGTTGAGGTAGTGCAACTTCTCCCGGCCGTGGCGCACCGTGGTCACCAGGCCGGCGACCTCGAGGACGGCCAGGTGCTTGCTCACCGACTGGCGGGCCATGTCCAGCTCGGCGCACAGCTCACGCAGGCTCTGGCCGTTGCGGGCCTGGAGGCTGTCGAGCAGCGTGCGCCGGCTGGGGTCGGCCAGGGCGCGGAAGACGTCGTCGAGGTCGGGCACGGGTTCGGGCGTCAACCCCAGCTGCTGATCTTGCGGTCATGGGGATACGGGTGGGCTCGGCCGCCCTCGAGCGCCGACTTCAGCTCCAGCAGGAAGTACCCCCACTTGGTCGAGCAGTGAGCCTGGAACGTCACCGGCTCGCGCCACCCGGCGTTGGTGAACAGCACCATCGTCTCGCCGTCGGCGTGGTCGAGCTCGAAGGTGAAGGTGGTGTCGAGCCACTCGTCGGGACCCTCCACGCACCGCCACACCACCCGGTCGGCGGTCACCTCCTCCACCGCCATCACCGCGGCGGCGTCCTCGCCGCCGAAGTAGAAGGCCAGCTTGCCGCCTTCGCCCGCTTCGCCACGGGTGTCCTGGGTCCACCAGGCGGCCAACCCGTCGCGGGTGGTCAGGGCCTGGTGGACCTGGGCCTGGGGGGCGTCGATGCCGAGGTGGTGTCGAATGTCGCTCATGGTCTGCTCCAGTTTGTCCGAGGGTTCGGATGCCGGCTGGCCCACTGATAGGCAGCCGATTAGCTGCCTTTATAATGCGCAGCCGAAAGGCTGCCTGTCAAGTCCCAATCCGACCCCGGGAGCGTCTGGGTAAGGTCGGGCATGCGCATGGCCAACGTGGACGGTCGGGTGAAGGTGCTGGTCGGGGGCGGTGCGGTGGATGTCGAGCAGGCCAGCGGTGGCCGTCTGCCCGCCCACGTCCAGGCGGCCTACGAGCGGTTCGACGATCTGGTGGCCTGGGCCTCGGGGGTCACCCTCGCCGACGAGCCCTTCGCTCCGGAACAGGCGGGGGCGCCCAGTCCGAGTCCGAGGCAGGTCTTCGGCATCGGGATCAACTATCGCGACCACGCCGCCGAATCGGGCCACGACGTCCCCGACTTCCCAGTGGTGTTCACCAAGTACGTGAGCGCGTTCTCCGGTCCGGTGTCGACGGTGAGCCTGCCCCCCGGCTCGGTGGACTGGGAGGTGGAGGTGGTGGCCGTGATCGGGCGGACGGCCCGAGCGGTGCCGCTGGCGCAGGCCTGGGCGCACGTGGCCGGTCTGACCGTGGGCCAGGACCTGTCCGAGCGCGGGCTGCAGCGCCGGGGGCCGGCCGCGCAG
Organism: uncultured Microthrixaceae bacterium; assembly: GCA_963740985.1. Classification (GTDB taxonomy): domain Bacteria; phylum Actinomycetota; class Acidimicrobiia; order Acidimicrobiales; family Acidimicrobilacustridaceae; genus UBA4742. The sequence goes on along the minus strand of CAVUGJ010000002.1, from coordinate 2,372,071 downwards.
TTCGGGTTGGGCAAGTCGCATCCCGGCTTCGCCCCCTCCGGTCCCGCGCTGGTCACCCCCGACGAGCTCGAGTCGCCCGACGACCTGGCCCTCGGGTGCGAGGTGAACGGCGAGGTCCGCCAACAGGCGCGAAGCGCCGACATGATCTTCGGGGTGCCGGAGCTGGTGTCCTACCTGTCGGGTGTGGTCACCCTGTACCCCGGCGACGTCATCTTCACCGGCACCCCACCCGGGGTGGGCATGGGACGCACGCCGCCCGTCTTCCTACGTGCCGGCGATCACCTGCACAGCTGGATCGAGGGGATCGGCCAGCTCGATCAGACCTTCGTCGACGCCCAGACCTGACCGGACGGGACGAGCGCGACTGGACTAGCGGGACAGGATGGTGACCGCGGCCGTGCCCGGGGCGCCGTACACCTGGGCGTAGCCCACCCGTGGGTCGCCCGCGACCTGGCGGTCACCGGCCTGGCCGCGCAGCTGCACCACCAGCTCGTGCACCTGGCGCAGGCCCGAGGCCCCGATGGGTTCGCCGTTGGCGATGAGCCCACCGTCGGTGTTGACCGGCATCGGGCCGCCGATCTCGGTGGCCCCGTCGGCCAGCAGCTTCTCCTGCTCGCCATCGGCGCAGAAGCCGTTCTCGGCCATGTGGATCACCTCGGCCCCCGCGTCGGTGTCCTGCAGCTGGATCACGTCCACGTCCTCGGGCCCGATGCCGGCCTCCTGGTAGGCCGCGGCCGACGCGTAGACGGTGGGCGACACGTCCTCGGCCACCGGAGCCCAGGTGGTGCTGACCTCGTAGGCGCCGTAGTTGCGGCTGCGCAGGGCGGTGGCCTTCACGTACACCGGCGTGTCGGTGTAGCGATGGGCGATGTCGGCCCGGCACATGACCAGGGCGGCCGCGCCCTCGTCGGGCGCGCAGAACATCTTGGCCGTGAGCGGGTAGTTCAGCATCGGGGACGCGAGGATCTCCTCCTCGGAGATCGCCTGGCGCCGGAAGGCCTTCGGGTTGAGCACGCCGTTGCGGTAGTTCTTGGCCGCCACCTTGGCCAGCGTCTCGTGGGAGATCCCGTGGTCGTGGCAGTACCGGTTGATCTTCATGCCGAAGAACTTGGTGGTGGTGAACTGGCCGTTGTCGCCGTACCAGGCCGGCACGTTGGTGAGGGTCGGGTCGACCTTGAACGCACCCCGGGCGTGCTTGTCCATGCCCACGGCCACCACGATGTCGCCGTTGCCGGCCACGATGGCGTTGGCCGCCTGTTGGGTGATGGCCGCGCCGGTGGCGCAGGCGTTGAACACGTTCATGAACGGGATGCCGGTGAGGCCCAGGATGCCGGTGAGGGGATCGGCCTGGGCCACCTCCCAGCTGCCGCCGAAGGCGCAGGACACGTCGGCCCAGTCGACGCCGGCGTCGGTCAGGGCCAGCTGGATCGCATCTGCCCCCATCTCGAACGCGGTCTTGTCGCCGAACCGGCCGAAGGGGTGCAGGCCGACGCCGATGATGGCTACGTCATCCAAGGTTGGCTCCTCAGCTCGCCGGCGCGAACGCGAACGTGACGATCTCGTCGCCGTTGTCGTCGGTGTAGAAGGGCACGATCGCCAGCTCGACCGGCATGTCGAAGTCGAGCTTGGCCGGGTCGGCCTCGGTCAGACGGGCCTCGACGCGCACGACATCCCCGAGCTGCACCAGCCCGACGCCGAAGGGCTCGAAGGATGCGCCGGTGGGATCGCCCATGTAGTCGACGGTGGGAGGGAAGCCCTGCGTCGTCCACGACACCAGCGTGCCGTGGGTGGGCAGCAGCAGCTCGGACATGTCGGGTCGGCTGCACCGCGGGCAGCGGGACTGGACCGGGAAGGTCACCGCGCCGCAATGGTCGCACCGGCTGCCGATGAGGCGCGGGTCGTCGGACGGCCAGGTGAAGATGTCGGCGATCGGGCGTTGCACGGGCCCTGACGCTACTCGTCAAACCTCTAGATGTCTCACTCGTCCGCACCCCCAGTCGGGGGCGGAGTGACCACTGTCACCGGTCACAAATTGTTCAGCCGGCTACAGATTGGTCACGTTGGGTTGAATGCCATCTCGTCGCGCCGACGAGGGCCTCTCGAAGGCATGCTCAGCGAAGGGATGAACGAACGGTGAACCGATCGGCGCGCACCTGGGTGGTCCTCACCGCAACCATGGTTGTGGTGGGGTTGTTGGCGACGGCGTGCGGTTCGACCGCCACCAAGGCGGCCAGCCGCGCCCCGGCCTCGTCGGTCACCTCGGCCACGTTGGCCGACGTCCTCCAGCCCACGTCCGGCCAACCCCGCCACGGCGGCTCGATCGTGTACGCGGTCAACGGCGAAGCCGACGGATGGAACCCGACGTCGGCGCAGTGGGCCCCACAGACCACCACCGAAGCCCAATCCGTGCTCGACCCGCTCGCCGCCTGGGGCCCCAACTACGACGCCCAGCCCTATCTGGCCAAGGCGTTCACCCACAGCGCCGACTACACGACCTGGACCATCGAGCTGCGGCCTGGCGTCACCTTCTCCGACGGTGAGGTCCTCGATGCCAGCGCGGTCAAGACCGACCTCGATGCCGTGGCCGCCTCAACGCTGACCGGGACCGCCCTGGCCCCGGTCACGTCCACCACGGTGGTCGATCCCCTCACCCTGGCTGTTCACATGAGCATGCCGTGGTCGGTGTTCCCGACCGTGCTCACCACCCAGGCCGGCTACATCGATGCGCCCAAGGAGATCCAGTCGGGCGACACGAAGCAGGCCATCGGCACCGGACCGTTCGTGATGACGACCTGGGTGCCCAACACCAGCCTCACCGTCATTCGCAACCCCCACTACTGGCGCAAGGGTCTGCCCTACCTCGACCAGATCACCTTCAAGCCGATGAGCGATCCCCAGACCATGTACGACTCGCTGGTCAGCGGGGACACGGATCTGATCCAGACCAGCGAGCCCCAGATCGAGCACAAGCTGGGCACCGCCGCCGACCACGGGCAGATCCAGTTGGTGCACTCCTCGGGTGAGTCCGAGGAGGAGAGCGTCATGTTGAACACGCAGGTCGCGCCCATGAACGAGCTCGTCGTCCGCCAGGCCATCGCCTACGCCACCGACACCCAGGAGTACGCCAAGGTGACGGGCACCGATCCGAAGGACCTGGCCACCGGTCCCTTCGCGGTGGGGTCCAAGTGGTACGTGCCCACGGACTTCCCCAGCTACGACCTGACCAAGGCCAAGGCGCTGGTCCAGCAGTACGCCAGCCAGCACGGTGCGGCGCCGTCGTTCTCGCTGATCTGTGGCGACGAGATCGGCGAGCTGCAGATGTGCCAGCTCCTCCAACACCAGTGGGCGTCGGCGGGCATGACCGTCAAGCTCGTCACCGAGGACGAGACCTCCCAGGTCACCGCGGCCATCACCGGCAACTACCAGGCCTCGGACTGGCGCCAGTTCGGCAGCCAGGACCCCGACGGTGACTCGCTGTGGTGGAACGGCGCCAACACCAAGCCGCCGCTGGCGCTCAACATGGCCCGCAACGTCGATCCCACCATCGACGCGGCCCTGTACGTGGGTCGCACCAGCCACATCAAGCAGCAGCGGCAGCTGGCCTACATCACCCTGGCCCGGCAACTGGCCAAGGACCTGCCCTACATCTGGCTGTCGCACACCATCTGGATGGTGGGCGCGGCCAACGACGTGCGCGGGTTCGACGCCACCACCCTGCCCAGCGGGGAGAAGACCGATCCGATCATCAGCGGCGTCGTGACCGTCGCCCAGCTCTGGTTGGCTCGGTAGGCGCCCGGCTCAAGAGGTGGGGGCGACTTCGGCCGCGGGCAGCTCGACGGTGACCGACGGGGTGTCTCCCACCTCGACAACCAGCTCGCTCACCACCCCTGCCGTCTTGACGTCGTCGGCCGCCTCGACCAGCGCGGCGGCACGTTCGGCCGTGTCCACCACCGTCACCCGGTCCACCGGCGATCGCATGGACAGGCGGTTGAGCGACTTCTCCTTGCGGATGTGGCCGAGCACCTCGCTGGCGATCTCCAGCACCAGGGGGTCGCCGGCCGCGGCCGTCTGGGTGAGCTCGGCACTGGTCGGCCAGGAAGCGCGGTGCACCGACGTGTCGTGCCACCACGACCAGGCCTCCTCGGCCGCGAACGGCAGGAACGGTGCGAACAGCCGGAGCAGGGCGTCGAGGGCGATGGCCAGCGCGGCACGGGCCGAGTCGGCTCCCGGGTCGTCGCCGTAGGCGCGGGACTTGACCAGCTCGACGAAGTCGTCGCAGAAGGTCCAGAAGAGGACCTCGGACTGTTCGAGCGAGCGGTGGTAGCCGTAGTCGTCGAAGGCGGCGGTGGCGGTGTCGACCACCTGGGCCAGGCGGGTGAGCATGGCGCGATCCAGTGCGGCGGTCGGGGCCGTGATCGGGCCCGCGGTCGACGCATCGGCGATGCCGAGGCCGAGCACGAAGCGGGTCACGTTGAGCAGCTTCAGGGCCAGCCGTCGCCCCACCTTCATCTGGCCGGCGTCGGCGGCGGTGTCGACGCCCGGCGCGGAGCTGCACGACCAGTAGCGCATGCCGTCCGCACCGTGGTCTTCCACCAGCTGGCCCGGGGTGACGACGTTGCCCTTCGACTTGGACATCTTCTTGCGATCGGGGTCGAGGATCCAGCCGTTGATGCTGATGTGCGCCCAGGGTCGGGCGTCCTCCTCGAGCAGGGAGCGCAGCAGCGTGGAGAAGAGCCAGGTGCGGATGATCTCGGGACCCTGGGGACGAAGGTCCATCGGGAAGGTGCGGTCGAAGAAGTCGGGATCGTCCTCCCAGTTGCAGGTGATCTGCGGGGTGAGCGACGAGGTGGCCCAGGTGTCCATCACGTCGGGGTCGCCTACGAACCCGCCGGCCACGCCCCGCTGGCCGGCCTCGAAGCCTGGCGGCGTGTCGGTCTGGGGATCGACCGGCAGCGAGTCCTCGCGGGCCAGGATGGGCTGATCCAGGTCGGGCTCACCGTCGGGGCCGACCGGGTACCAGACCGGGAAGGGCACGCCGAAGTAGCGCTGCCGGCTGATCAGCCAGTCCGAGTTGAGGCCTTCCACCCAGTGCTCGAAGCGGATGCGCATGTTGGCCGGGTGCCACACCAGCTCACGACCGGCCTCGAGCAGTCGGTTCCGCAGGGCCTCGTCGCGGGCGCCATTGCGGATGTACCACTGGCGGCTGGTGACGATCTCGAGCGGGCGATCGCCCTTCTCGTAGAAGCGGACCTCGTGTTCGACCGGGCGGGGTTCGCCGATGGTCGCGCCCTCGGCCTGGAGCAGCTCGACCATCTTGCGGCGAGCCGCGGCCACCGTCGTCCCGGCCAGCTCGGCCCACGCCTGCGCCCCTCGATCCGGCAGCCAGGCGGGCGCCTCGCGGCTCAGGCGCCCGTCGCGCCCGAGGATGGAGCGGGTGGGCAACTCGAGCTCGCGCCACCACACGATGTCGACCGTGTCGCCGAAGGTGCAGACCATGGCGATGCCCGAGCCCTTGTCGGGCTCGGCCAGGCGGTGCGGGAGGACGGGCACGGCCACGCCGAAGACCGGGGTGGTCACGGTGGTGCCGAACAGTGCGGCAAACCTCGGGTCGTCGGGGTGGGCCACCAGGGCCACACACGCGGCCAGGAGCTCGGGCCGGGTCGTCTCGATCTCGACCCCGGGACCGTCAGCCTGGCCGAACCGGAGGCGATGGTAGGCGCTCTTCGTGGTCCGGTCCTCCAGCTCGGCCTGGGCCACCGCCGTCTGGTAGTCGATGTCCCACAAGGTGGGCGCCTCGGTCAGGTAGGCCTCGTCGCGGAGGTAGTTGCGCAGGAAGCCGCGCTGGGCGGCGCGGCGTGACCGCTCGTCGATGGTGGCGTACTTGAGCGTCCAGTCCACCGAGAGCCCGACGGCCCGGAAGACCTCCTCGAAGCCCTTCTCGTCCTCCTCGGTGAGCGCCTCGCACAACTCCAGGAAGTTGGGCCGGGAGATCAGCTTGCGCTCGTCGTCGGGGTCGGGGACGACCAGGTCGGTTTGGTACGCCATGGTGGGGTCGCAGCGCACGCCGTAGTGGTTCTGCACCCGCCGCTCAGTGGGCAGGCCGTTGTCGTCCCAACCGATCGGGTAGAAGACCTCGCGGCCGCGCATCCGCTGGAACCGGGCCATGGCGTCGACCTGGATGTAGCCGAACGCCGTGCCCAGGTGCAGCTGACCGCTGACCGTCGGGGGTGGCGTGTCGATGGCGTAGACGTCTTGGCGGGGCCGGGTCCGGTCGAAGCGGTAGGTCCCGTTGGCCTCCCAGATCGCACTCCACTTGGCCTCGAGGCCTTCGAGCGTGGGCTTTTCGGGGACGGTGGCCATCCGGTCATCCTGTTCGCCCGGGTGGGCGAGCACAAACTACGGCTTGCGCAGCACGAAGTTGACCAGTCGATCGGCCACCACGATCGTCCGGGCCACCTCGCGTCCGTCGAGCAGGGGGGCGATGGCGTCGAGCTGGCGGGCGCGGTCGGCCAGCTCCGCCTCGGGCGTTCCCTGATCGACGGTCATCCGGCCCCTGACCTTGCCGTCCACCTGGATGACCAGCTCGACCGAGTCCTGGGTCAGCAGGGCGGCATCGGCCTGCGGCCAGCGCTGGTCGTGGACGGATCCCGCGTGGCCGCGCCGGGTCCACAGCTCCTCGGTGATGAACGGGCAGATGGGCGCCAGCATCAACAGGGTGGTGTCGACGGCCTCGTCGACCGGGGCCCCGGTCACGCCCGACCGGTTGGCCTCGCGCACCGAGTTGGTGAGGCCCATGAGCTTGGCGATGACGGTGTTGTACTTGTGGGCGGCGTAGTCCGACGTGCACCCCTCGATGGCCAGGTGGGTGGCCCGCCGCAGGACCAGGGCGTCGGTCTCCGAGCCGGGGCCGGTTGACTCGGCGTCGGCGCTGGCCAGGCGCCACAGCCGGCTCAGCCAGCGGTGCATGCCCGACGGGGACACCTGGCCCCAGTCGATGTCGTCCTCGGGCGGGGAGGCGAACAGCATGGTGGCCCGCAGGGTGTCGGCGCCGTAGATGCCGTAGACCTCGATGGGGGTGACCAGGTTGCCCTTGGACTTGCTCATGGACGAGCCGTTGAGGATCACCTGGCCCTGGTTGAGCAGCGCCTGGAACGGCTCGTCCGCGGCCAGCAGCCCCTGGTCGCGCAGCGCCTTGACCACGAAGCGGGCGTAGAGCAGGTGCAGGACCGCGTGTTCGACGCCGCCGGTGTACTGGGCCACCGGCAGCACGGCGTCGGCCAGGTCGCGGGGCCAGGCCTGTTCGGCGTCGTTGGGGGACAGGAAGCGCAGGAAGTACCAGGAGGAGTCGACGAAGGTGTCCATGGTGTCGGTGTCGCGTCGGGCGTCGGCTCCGCACTGGGGGCAGGACACGAACTTCCAGGTGGGATGCTCGGCCAGTGGCGACCCGTTCACGCTGAAGTCGAGGTCGTCGGGCAGCTCCACGGGCAGGTCTTCTTCGGGCACCGGGACCGGTCCGCATTCGGGGCAATGGATGACCGGAACCGGGGCGCCCCAGGAGCGTTGGCGCGACACCAGCCAGTCGCGCAGGCGGAACTTCACGGTGGCCTCGGCCAACCCGCGGTCGGCCAGCGCGGCGGTGATGGCCCGGCCGCCCTCGACGGTGTCGAGGCCGTCGAACTCACCCGAGTTCACCAGGGTGCCCGGACCCACCCAGGCCTCGGTCATGGTGTCGGGGTCCAACGGCTCGCCGGCGGCGTCGTCGGCCGGGCGGATGATGGCCCGCACGGGCAACCCCTGCTGGCGGGCGAAGTCGAGGTCGCGCTGGTCGCCGAAGGGCACGGCCATGATGGCCCCGGTGCCGTAGTCCATCAGCACGTAGTCGGCCGCGTAGGCGGGCAGCACCTCGCCGTTGATGGGGTTCACCACGTCGAAGTTGCATCGCAGGCCGCGCTTGTCCGGCTGGCCCTCGAAGGTGGACAGCCGCTCGATCTCCGAGCGCATGGTCACGTCGGCCCGGAAGGCCTCGAAGTCGGGATCGCCGGCCATGTGGGCCAGCACCAGCGGGTGCTCGGGGGCGAACACCGCGTAGGTGGCGCCGAACAGGGTGTCGGGCCGGGTGGTGTACACCTCGACCTGCTCGTCGGTGCCGGCCAGCTCGTCGGTGCCGACGCGGGCGCCGGACACGGCGAAGCGCAGGATCGCCCCCTCCGAGCGTCCGATCCAGTTGCGTTGGATGTTCTTCACCCGATCGGGCCAGTCCAGGTCGGCCAGGTCGTCGAGGAGCTGCTGGGCGTAGGTGGATATGCGCAGGTACCACTGCACGAGCGGCCGGCGGATGACCAGGTCGTCGCTGCGCTCGCAGCGCCCGTCGATCACCTGCTCGTTGGCCAGGACGGTCTCACAGCCGGGGCACCAGTTGACCAGGCCTTCGCGACGGTCGGCCAGGCCGGCCTTCATCAGCTGCACGAAGACCCACTGGGTCCAGCGGTAGTAGGTGGGGTCGCAGGTGTTGAGGCGCGTGGACCAGTCGAACGAGTAGCCCAGCCGGGCGATGGATGCGGCCTGCTCCTCGATGTTGGCGTAGGTCCAGGTGCGGGGATCGATGCCGCGCTTGCGGGCCGCGTTCTCGGCCGGCAGGCCGAACGCGTCCCAGCCGATCGGGTTCAGGACCCGCTCGCCCAGCATCCGGCGCTGGCGGACCAGGGCATCGTGCAGGGAGAAGATCTCGGCGTGGCCCATGTGCAGGTCGCCCGACGGGTACGGGAACATGGTCAGCAGGTACGTGGGCGGATCCGCGGCGCTGGGCGACGTGGAGTAGGTGCCGTCTTCGAACCAGCGACGGGCGATCGGCTCCTCGATGGCGAGGGGGTCGTAGCGCGCCGGGTCGTTGGCGACGTCTGGCTCGACGGGTTCCTGACTCATCCGATCCTCGTGGTCTGCATCTTCGTGGGGTGGGCTGGCTGACGACGCCGGGACGCGGCCGACCGGGCTGATGGTCGATCCAGTGTACGGACCGGCGCCCGAACCCCGAGACCAGATGGGTGCGCCCCCGGTCACGGCGACGCGGACGTGTCAGTCGGGAAGGTCCAGGAACTGGCGGGACAGGCGCAGGAGGTCCGCGGCCAGATCTTCGTCGCTGACGTCGACCACCAGCGGATGGGTGACGGCGCCGCCGATGGCTGCCGAGACCATGGCCACCCGGACCCGGATCTCGGCATCGGTGCGTCCGCCGGTGAGCACCGTGGACAGGCGGTCCATGAGTTGGCGAAACGGCTCGTGTCGAGCGAGCAGCCGCACGATGACGGGGTCGCGCTGCACGGCGCTGACCATGCTGCGGTGCTCGACGGCCTGCTCGATCACGTGGCGCAGGACCCGGTCCCGGGCATCGGGGGCGGCCGGGTCGGCGTCGGCCAGCGTCTCTTCGAGCTTCACCAGCTCGACCTCGATGGCGGCCAGCACGATGTCGTCCTTGGCCGGGAACTGGTGGTACACCGCGGCCTTGGTCACCCCCAGGCGGTCGGCGATCATCTGCAGCGACGTGCCGTTCACCCCGTGCTCGCCGAACAACCCGAGGGCGGCCTCGATGATGCGGGTTTGCGCCTGCGTGCGTCGGATCGAGCCCAGGGCGGGGGTGGCCACGGCTGGCGGTGGGGTCACCCTCCCAGGCTAGCCGATCGACCTCGGTTCCCTAGCCGATCGGCTATCCAGGGTGGGAGCCCGAGAATCAGTGGCCAGGTGCCGGGGCCCGGGGCGAGGAAGTCCGGCGGCACGCGTGAGCTACCGTCCCGCCGTGGGTTCGGCAGAGGCGGCGGAGGACTCCCCTTCCGTGCGCGCCCGACAGCGCTACGAAGCCGTGGCCGTCGTGGTCACCTCCGCCGTCCTGTACGGCTGGGGCATGGGCGGGGAGGGGTGGGGCAACCTCTACTACGCGGCGTCGGTGCGCAGCATGAACAGCAGCTGGTCGAACTTCTTCTTCGGCGCCTTCGACATGAAGGGGTTGGTCACCACCGACAAGCCCCCATTGGCGCTGTGGATCCAGGTGGGCCTGGTTCGGCTGTTCGGCTTCCACGGCTGGGTGCTGATGTTGCCTCAGGCGATCGAGGGAGCGGCCACGGTGGCCCTGCTCTACCTGGCGGTGCGGCGCTGGTCCGGCCACCGCGCCGGCCTGCTGGCCGCGGTGATCCTGACGTTCACCCCGATCGTGGTGGCCATCACTCGGGGCAACAACCCGGACACGTTGCTCATGCTCTGCCTGGTGGCGGCCGCGTACTTCGTCACCCGAGCCATGCAGGAGGATCGGCTGCGCTGGATGGTGCTCACCGGCGTGATGATCGGGCTCGGCGCGCTCACCAAGTCACTGACCGCCTGGGTGATCCTGCCCGCGGTGGGGGTCAGCTACCTGGTCGCCGCCCCCGCTCGCCTCGTCCGTCGGATCGGCGTGCTCGCCCTCCTGGGTGTCGTCGTGGTGGTCGGATCGCTGTGGTGGCCGACCGCGGTCGACCTGGTGCCCAAGTCGCACCGGCCCTTCGTCGAGTCGAGCACCGACGACAGCGAGCTGAACCTGGTGCTGGTGACCGACGGCCTCGACCGGGTCATCTCCCCCAGCGTTCCGTCGGCTCCGGTCCGATCCACTGCCCGCAAGATCGTGGTCAAGCCGGAACCGGTGCACGCGTCGGTCGCGGGCCCGCCCGGTCCGACCCGCCTCTTGGGGGTGCAGTTCGGTGGTCAGATCGGTTGGCTCCTCCCGCTGGCCGGCATCTGCTGCATCGCCGGGTTCTGGAGCGCGTGGCGTCGGTCGGGCTCGCGGCTGGGGCGCGGCGGATGGCTGCTCTGGTCGATCTGGCTGGCGGTGGCCTGCGTGGTGATCAGCGAGGGAGCCAGGATCGGCCACCTCTACTACGCCAACGAGATCGCCCCCGCCCTGGCCGCCACCACCGGCGCCGGGCTGGTGATCATGGCCCGGGCCTGGCGCGCCCGTGATCGGATCGGCTGGCTGCTCCCGGTCGGCATCGGGGTCGAGACGGTGGCGGCCACGGTGTTGGCCCGGCGCCAGGACGGGTCGTTGCCCTGGCTGGCCCCGTTGATCCTGGCCTGCGGTGGCGCCGCCTTGGTGATGGTCCTGCTGTCGAGGGGCGTGCTGGCGGAACACGTGGGTCCTCGATCGCGCCGAGCCGCACTGGGCGTGGCCACCGCGCTGGCCCTCGTGTGCATCCTGGCCGGTCCGGTCACCTGGGCGGTGCTCCCGCTGGGCGCGCCCACGGCGGGCAGCGACTCACGAGGGGGACCGCCCGTCGGTGTGCAGGGAACGGCCGGCTTGGTCCGCAGCGTTGGCCCGGTCCTGTCCTGGACCGAGCAGCACGCACGGGGCGCGAAGTACCAGCTTGTCCTGCCCTCGACCATGGCGGCCGGGGCCTGGATCGTGGCCGGCGGCGACTCGGTCGTCGGGGTGGGGGGCTACACCGGCCTCGAATCGGCCCCTCCGCTCGTCGGGTTCACCCTCCTGACCCGGGCCGGTGCGATCGGCTACGTACTGGTGAACGACAAGCCACCCTGGTCGTCCTACATGAAGTGGGTCAGGTCCACCTGCCGGCGTGATCCGGGTCGGGGCATCCCACCCAGATCGATCCCCCTCCACCACTACCGGCTCTACCGCTGCTGATCCGCCCGCGAGCCACTGGTCGGGAGGTCAACCTCGGGAGCAGGCCGCGCCCAGGCTCCGGTCGCCGGCTGACCAGGGCGCCGCGTCCGCGTCCGGCCAGTAGTCGCCGGTGACCGGGTCCTGGTGGTACGCCACCGGCGGGGCCTCGGGACCGGCGATCACGGCCATGGCGGCCAGGAACCGGTCCACCTCGGCCGGGGTGGTGGAGAGCCCGGCGCTGGCCCGGACGGCGCCCGGGATCCGGGTGCGGTCGCCCCGATGGATGTCGGCGTGGTAGCGGGCGATCTCGTCGGCGGACAGCCCCAGGAGCCGTACCAGGTACGGATGGGCGCAGAAGCACCCGTGGCGCACCCCGATGCCGTACTCGGCGCTGAGGCGGGCGGCCACCAGGGCATGCGGGAGGTCATCGACGACGAAGGTGGCCACGGCCAGGGTCGGCGTGTCGAGGTCGGGGCCGAGCAGACCGACGCCGTCGATGGCGGCCAGACCTCGCCGCAGTCGGTCGGCCAGCACAGCCTCGTGGCTCCCGATGGCGTCCCACCCGATGGACGTGAGCTCGTCGATGGCCGTGTGCAACGCCACCGCACCGATGACGTTGGGCGAGCCGGCCTCCTCGCGCTCGGGCGGGTCGGTCCACACCACCTCGTCCAGGTCGACCAGGTCGACGGCGCCGCCGCCGGCCAGGAACGGATCGCCCTGGCTGAACACCTGACGGGGACCGACGAGCACGCCGGTACCGAACGGCGCGTACATCTTGTGGCCGCTCCAGGCCAGGAAGTCGGCCTGGATCGGCAGCGGCTGGTGGGCCGCCAGCTGGGCCGCGTCCACCAGGACGGCGACGCCGCGCTCGTGGGCGTCGGCGATGATCTGGTCCAGGGGCGGCCGCCAGCCGGTGACGTTGCTGGCCGCGGTCACGGCCAACAGCTTCGGGCGATCGCCGTCGTCGAGCACGGCGGCCACGTCCTCGGCCCCGAACCGGCCCTGCTCGTCGCACTCCACGTAGCGACGGTGGGCGGCGGACCGGGACCAGGGCAGCAGGTTGGCGTGATGCTCGGCCACGGTGGACACCACCACGTCCTGGGCGGTGAGGCGCAACCGGTAGGCCAGGTGGTTGATGGCCTCGGTGGTGTTGCGACAGAGGATGGCGATGTGGTCGCGGCCCTCGCGCCCGGCGAAGGCCAGCGCCGCGGCCCGGGCCTCCTCGTAGGCGGCGGTGGCCATCTGGGACTTGTACCCGGCGCCCCGATGGACACTCGAGTACCAGGGCAGGAACTCCGCCACCCGGTCCGCCACCGCCGGCAGCGCCGGGGTCGAGGCCGCGCTGTCCAGCGACAGGTAGGGACGGTCGACGCCGTCCGCGCAGGGGACGACCAGCCCATCGCCCACCAGCTGGATCGGGAGAGTGGCCATGGGTGCCCGAGCGTAGGCCGCCGGACGCCGGCCGGGCGCATGCGAGACTCGGGCGGTGACCGAACGCACCGGACCGCTCGCACCCGTGAAGGTGCTCGATCTGACCCGCATGTACCCGGGCGCGTTCGCCACGTTGCTGCTGGCCGACCTCGGTGCCGACGTGGTCAAGATCGAGTCGCCGGGCGCGGGCGACGGCCTGCGGCCCATGGCCCCACCGGGGCAGTTCAACCCGGCCCACGTGGCCCTCAACCGCGGCAAGCGCTCCCTGGTCCTCGACCTGCGCGCGCCGGGCGCCGCCGCCGTGCTGCGCGGGCTGGTGCGGTGGGCTGACGTGGTGGTCGAGTCCCACCGGCCGGGCCAACTCGACCGCCTGGGTTTGGGCTACGAGGCCATGCGGGAGGAGAACCAGCGGGTGGTGTGGTGCTCGGTCACCGGCTTCGGCGACACCGGGCCCAACACCGATGCGCCGGGCCACGACCTCACCTATCTCGGCTACGCCGGGTTGCTCGACCGCCTGACCGACGGACCGGCGACCCCACCGGCGGCGACGATCTCGATCCCGCTGGCCGCGCTGATGGCCACCGTTGGCATCCTGTCGGGGTTGGCCGAAGCCAACCGGACCGGGCAGGGCCGACGCCTCGACGCCAACATGGTCGACAGTGCCATGTGGGTGCTGGCCGAGGATGTGGCTCGCGCCGCCAACGCACCGGCGCCGGGGTGGGGGACCTTCGCCGCCCGAAACGTCTATCGGTGCGCAGACGGGCGCCAGGTCACCGTGGCGGCCAGCGAGCCCAAGCCCTGGGCCGCCCTGTGCGAGGGCCTGGGCACCCCTGACCTGGTCGACCACCGGCTGGGCGTCGATGACGAGGGTCCGGTCATCGCCCGGCTCACCGAGGTCTTCGCCACCCGGCCGGCGGCGGCGTGGGTGTCCGACCCGGGTCTGCGCGCCGGCGTGGGCCCCGTCAACCAGCCCGCCGACCTGTTGGAGGACGCACAGGTGACCGAGCGGGACAGCCTGGTGGCGCTGACCTCCTCGGGCACGCGGGTGCTGGCCAACCCCATCCGCTTCGACGGCGCCGGCGGGGGCTCGGCCAGCGCGGCTGCCGCCGACCCCCCGGCGCTGGGCGCCGACACCGATGCCGTGCTGGCCGCGGCGGGCTTCACTCCCGACCAGATCGCCGGACTGCACGCCGATGGGGTGATCACATGAGCTCAGGAGGGGACGTGACGACCGACTTCGCCCTGGGGGGCAAGCGGGCCCTGGTGACGGGCGCCGGGCAGGGGGTGGGCCTGGCCATCGCCCGGCTGCTGGCCGCGGCCGGCGCCGAGGTGCTGGTGAACGACTTCTTCGCCGACCGGGCGGCGGTGGCGGCCGAGACCATCCGGGCCGCGGGCGGTGCCGCCGACGCACTGCCCTTCGACGTGACCGATCACGCCGCCACCCACGACGCGGTCACGGGCGCCGGTGGCGTAGACATCCTGGTCAACAACGCCGGCAACGCCGGGACCGACGGCTTCGGCACGCCCACCCGCTTCGTCGACTCCACCCCCGACGAGTGGGCCCGGTACCTGGGCGTGAACCTCCACGGGGTCATGAACTGCGTCCACGCCGCCCTCCCGGCCATGGTCGAGGCGGGGTGGGGACGCGTCATCACCATCGTGTCGGACGCGGCCCGCAGTGGCGGGGCGCAGATGGCGCCCTACAGCGCGGCCAAAGCCGGCGCCGCCGGGTTCTCGCGGGCCATCGCCAGCGAGGTGGCCCGCCACGGCGTCACCGTCAACAACCTCGCCCTGGGCACCATGCGCACGCCGGCCACCGACGCCTTCTGGGACGATCCCGAGCGGGCCGAGCAGCAGAAGGCGCTGATGGCCAGCTACCTCGTCCGCCGGCCCGGCGATCCTGACGACGTGGCCTGGATGGTGGCCACCCTGGCCAGTCCCCGGGCGGGGTGGGTCACCGGCCAGACCATCCCCGTCAACGGCGGGTACTCGTTTGCTCTCTGAGCCGTCCGGCCTCGAGCCCGCTCAGACCGGTGGACGCTCGTCGGCCATCTCCCGCAGCTTGTTCTTGAGGACCTTGTCCAGCGTGCCCAGCGGGAACTCGTCCACCGCGTAGACCGCCCGGGGCACCTTGAAGTCGGCCAACCGCTGGCCACAGGCCTCGATGACCTGGGTCTCGAGCTCGGCCGGGTCGGTGCCCGGGGCCGGCACCACGAAGGCCACCACCACCTGGTCGAGGAAGTCGTGGTGCTTGCCCACCACCGCCACCTGGGTCACGCCGGGAACCGCGGTGACCACGTCCTCGACCTCGCGGGCCGAGACGTTCTCGCCGCCCACCTTCAGCAGGTCCTTGTCGCGCTCGCGGTAGAAGAGGTTGCCGCCGGTGCCCAGCAGCACCATGTCGCCGGTCTTGAACCAGCCGTCCTCGAAGGCCTTGGCGTTGGCCTCGTCGTTGTCGTAGTACTCCAGGAACAGCTGGATGCCTCGGGTGCCGCGCAACCACAGCTCGCCGGTCTCCCCCTCGGCGCACAGCGCCCCGGTGTCCTTGTCGACCACCGCGAACTCGTAGCCCGGGGTGGCGTGGCCCATGGAACGCTCGGGCAGATGCTCCGACGGCTTGCCGTTGGTGGCGTGGATGACGGTCTCGGTCATGCCGTAGGCGGCGTACACCTCGATGCCCAGCATCGAGTCGAGCACCTCCATGATGAGGCCGAACACCCCGATGCGCAGCGTGGTGGAGGCCGGGCGATCGGGGCCGGCGATGGTGCCGATGCAGAAGGGCATCAGGGAGATGTGGGTGATCTGGTTGGCGGTGACCACCTGCCAGAAGCGGCTGGAGGACCACTTGGGCGTGAGCACGACGGTGGCGCCCACGCCGAGCACCGAGAAGAACGACCAGCTCTGGGCGTTGACGTGGAACAGCGGCAGGTAGATGAGGTACCGGTCGTCAGTGCCCAGGTCGATGTTGCGGGGACCGACGCGGCTGGCCCAGATGGCGTTGGCGTGGGTGTGCACCACGGCCTTGGGCCGACTGGTGGTGCCGGACGTGAACATGATGCCGAAGGGGCGCATCGGTTCGATCGGTCGTCCGGTCCACGAGCCGGCGTCGCCGCTCAGGGCCGCGAACGGGATCCGTGTCGGCCCGCTCCCGTCCGGCTCCGGGTCGGCCGCGGGGTCGCCGCCCTCGGGGATCACCGCCATCCATCGGAGGGTGGGCGCGGCCTCGGCCACCGCGTCGGCGTAGCGGGCGTCGACGATGGCGGCCACGCAGCCCGTGTGGTCGGCGAAGTAGGCGATCTCGGTGACCACCGAGCGGGTGTTGGTGGTGACCGCCACCGCGCCGAGGGTGGCGCAGGCCAGCCAGGCCAGGAGCATCTCCGGGGAGTTCTCGGCGTGGATCAGCACCTTGTCGCCCATGGCCACGCCGTGGTCGGCCAACCCGACGGCCAGGCCCCGGGTGGTGTCGAGGAGCTCGGCCCAGGTCCACTGCCGGCCGTCGCCCTCGGGTGGATCCCAGATCAGCGCCGGGTGGTCGGGTTTGTGGGCGGCCCAGTGGCCGAGCAGCCAGGGGATGTCCTGGCCGTGCATCTGCAGTTCCTCGATCTCGGTGCGCTCCATCGTGACACCGTAGGGCTCGCGCCGGCGCTTCCTGACCGGTTCGAGAGATGAGGACTCGATCACGGGTCGCGTACGCTGGAGGCATGACGCCAGACGAGATCGCCGATCTCGCCCACCTGCGCCGAGCGCGCGACCTCATGGATCGCGACTACGCGGAACCGCTCGACGTGCCGTCCCTGGCCCGGGCCGCGCTCATGTCGCCCGCCCACTTCTCCCGCAAGTTCCGGGCGGCCTACGGCGAGACGCCCTACGCCTACCTCATGACCCGACGCATCGAGCGGGCCAAGGCCTTCCTTCGCCAGGGGATGTCGGTGACCGACGCCTGCATGGCCGTGGGCTGCACCTCGCTGGGCTCGTTCAGCTCGCGCTTCACCGAGATCATGGGCGAGACGCCGTCGCAGTACCGGGCCCGCGATCATCGCCACCTCGAGGTCGTGCCGTCATGTGTGACCAAGGTGCGGACGCGACCGCAGCGGTCCCTCGTCTCGACCTGAGCGGGTTGCCGGCTGGGCCTGGGCACCGAGCAGGATCGGAGAAGCACCGCACGGTGCGGTGCTCGTAGGGTCATCTCATGGCTGTCACCATCTCCACCACATTCGTCACCGTCAACGATCCGGACGAGGCGCTCGTCTTCTACCGTGACGCCCTCGGGCTCGAGGTCCGCAACGACGTGGCCTCCGACGGGTTCCGTTGGGTCACCGTGGGGTCTCCCGACCAGGATGTGGTCATCGTGTTGTCCCAGCCCCACGGCGGTCGTTCCCAGACCGAGGGCGACGCTCTCCAGTCGCTGGTGACGAAGGGGTCGCTTCAGGCCGCCATCTTCGCCGCCGACGACCTCGACGCCACCTTCGAGAAGGTGCGGGCGTCGGGCGCCGAGGTGCTCCAGGAGCCGACCACCCAGCCCTGGGGGGCGCGCGACTGTGCCTTCCGCGACCCCTCGGGCAACATGGTTCGCATCGCGCAGGGCTGATGCAGGCCGACAACCACGATCTGATCCGCGTGCACGGCGCCCGGGTCAACAACCTCAAGGACGTCAGCGTCGAGATCCCGAAGCGCCGCTTGACGGTGTTCACCGGGGTGTCGGGCTCGGGCAAGAGCTCGCTGGTGTTCGGCACCATCGCGGCCGAGTCCCAGCGGCTCATCAACGAGACCTACAGCTCGTTCGTCCAGGGGTTCATGCCCACCCTGGCTCGGCCCGAGGTCGACGTCATGGACGGCCTGACCACGGCCATCATCGTCGACCAGGAGCGGATGGGGGCCAACCCCCGCTCGACGGTGGGCACGGCCACCGATGCCAACGCCATGCTGCGCATCCTGTTCAGCCGGCTGGGCCAGCCCTACATCGGCTCGCCCCAGGCCTTCTCCTTCAACACGGCCACCATCAGCGGGGCCGGCGCGGTCACCCTGGAGAAAGGCGGTCGCAAGACGCGGGAGAAGCGCTCGTTCACCCGGACCGGTGGCATGTGCCCGCGTTGCGAGGGCATGGGATCGGTCACCGACTTCGACCTGACCGAGCTCTACGACGACACCAAGTCACTCAACCAGGGCGCGCTCATCATCCCGGGCTACAGCATGGACGGCTGGTACGGCCGCATCTTCCGGGGCTGCGGCTACTTCGATCCCGACAAGCCGATCAAGAAGTTCACCAAGAAAGAGCTCGACGCGCTGCTCTACAAGGAGCCGACCAGGATCAAGGTCGAAGGGATCAACCTGACCTATGAGGGTGTGATCCCGAAGATCCAGAAGTCGATGCTGTCCAAGGACGTCGAGGCCATGCAGCCCCACATCCGGGCGTTCGTGGAGCGGGTGGTGACCTTCGCCACCTGTCCCGACTGCGTCGGCACCCGGCTCAACCCGGCCGCCCGGTCCTCCAAGGTCGCCGGCATCAACATCGCCGAGGCCTGCGCCATGCAGATCAGTGACCTGGCCGACTGGGTCCACGGCCTGGACGAGCCGTCGGTGGCGCCGTTGCTGGCGGCGCTGACACAGGCGCTCGACTCGTTCGTGGAGATCGGGCTGGGCTACCTCTCGCTCGACCGCTCGTCGGGCACGCTGTCGGGCGGTGAGGCCCAGCGGACCAAGATGATCCGCCAGCTCGGCTCGTCGCTCACCGACGTCACCTACGTCTTCGACGAACCCACCATCGGGCTGCACCCCCACGACATCGCCCGGATGAACGAGCTGCTGCTCCAGTTGCGCGACAAGGGCAACACCGTCCTGATGGTGGAGCACAAGCCGGAGGCGATCGTGATCGCCGACCACGCCGTCGATCTCGGCCCCGGCGCCGGTGCTGCCGGTGGCGAGGTGGTGTTCGAGGGGACCGTCGAGGGCCTGCGCACCAGCGGCACGATCACCGGGCGCCATCTGGACGATCGGGCCTCGGTGAAGCCGTCGGTGCGCACACCGTCAGGTGCGCTCGAGGTGCGAGGCGCGACCACGCACAACCTGCGCGGCGTCGATGTGGACATACCCCTCGGAGTGCTGGTGGTGGTGACCGGCGTGGCCGGTTCCGGGAAGAGCTCACTGATCGACGGCTCGGTCTCGGGCGGCGATGGCGTGGTGTCCATCGACCAGGGCGCCATCAAGGGCTCGCGGCGCAGCAACCCGGCCACCTACAGCGGGCTGCTCGACCCGATCCGCAAGGCGTTCGCCAAGGCCAACGGGGTGAAGCCGGCGCTGTTCAGCGCCAACTCCGAGGGCGCCTGCCCCAACTGCAACGGCGCCGGAGTCATCTACACCGACCTGGCCATGATGGCCGGCGTGGCCACCACCTGCGAGGTGTGCGAAGGCAAGCGCTTCGAGCCCGACGTCCTGGAGTACAGGTTTGGCGGGCGCGACATCAGCCAGGTGCTGGCCATGTCGGTGAGCGAGGCCGAGGAGTTCTTCGGCGCCGGTGAGGCGCACACGCCGGCCGCCCACAAGATCCTGGGCGGACTGGCCGACGTCGGTCTCGGCTATCTCAGACTGGGACAACCCCTCCCCACGTTGTCGGGCGGCGAGCGCCAGCGGCTGAAGCTGGCCACCCACCTGGCCGAGAAGGGCGGCGTCTACATCCTGGACGAGCCCACCGCGGGTCTCCACCTGGCCGACGTCGAGCAGCTGCTCGGCCTGCTGGACCGGCTGGTCGACTCGGGCAAGTCGGTCATCGTCATCGAACATCACCAGGCCGTCATGGCCCATGCCGACTGGATCATCGACCTGGGCCCCGGCGCCGGTCACGAAGGCGGCCAGGTCGTGTTCGAGGGCACCCCGGGCGAGCTGGTGGACAAGCGATCGACCCTCACCGGCGAGCACCTGGCGGCCTACGTGGGCGACTGACCGACGGGTGGGTCACCGGCTGGCGTCGAGGCGGAGAGCCACGCCAGTCATTCGGGTGAAGTGCTCGGACAGGGCGTCGGCGCCCGCGTCCCAGGGCGGTCGGGCTCGTCGTCGTGGCCGTGGGCGCGGCGATGGCGGAACGCCAACACCGGGGCGAGCTCGAGGGCACAACGCAGCGCCTCGTAGTAGGAGACCCGCGACGCGTCCAGCGGTCGCCGCTTGCGGTAGGCACGGTCGAGGTCTCGGGCGATCGATCGGCCGGCCACGTGGACGCCCTGGGCGATGGGCGGCGGAGGGGGGAACGGTGCCGGCATGAGCGACAGGCCGGCCTTGGCGAAGCCGACATCCAGCTCGGGGTCACCGATCCCGGTCCGGTCCCAGTCGACGACCCCGGTCAGGGTCCGGCGGCGGAACAACACGTTGCCGGGCCAGAGGTCACCGTGCACCACCGAAGCGCGCTCGGGTACGGCCGGCTCGTTTTCGCGTAGCCAGTCGACAGCGTCGGCCAGAGCGGGCCCGCCGAACTCGTCGAGGGCATCGATGGTCCGGGTCACGTGACGCCGGGTCGAGACCTCGGATCGGCCGCGCCCAGCGTGGTCGAGACCGTCGATCACCACGTCGGGCTCGAGGTCGTGGAGCCGGGCCAGCACGCGGGCCGCGGCGTGCCCCCAGGAGGTGAGCAGGTGCGGGAGGTCGAGGGCGAACTGGCTGGGTCGGACTCCCCGCAGGAACGACCGTCCGGGCAGGTGTTCCACGATCAGGAACGGTCGGTCAGAGATCCGAAGGGTGTTGTCGGCCAGGAGCACCCGGGGCGCGGGGAACCCGGCCGCGGCCAGCCCGTCCTGGACGCGGCATTCGAGCTGTTGTTGCTCGGGCCCGGCGTGTGCAGGACCGAGGCGCAACACCAGCGGGCCTCGCCACGGCTCGCCGACGTCGGCCAGCTCGAAGCGGAAGACCTGACTGAACGAACCACCGAGGCTCCGCGGCGCCATCGCGAACTCGACGCCGGGTTCGCCCAGCTGCGCTGCCACGATGGCGAGCAGCTGGTGATCGAGCGGCTGGTTCACGCGTGACCCTCCCGCCGGTCAGGCTCGCTCGGGTGGTCGGCCCCGTGGACGACGGCCGATCAGGTCGGTGACCGGTGTCGACCTACGCGCAGGTAGAGCAGGGGCCCGAAGGGCTGGACGACGAAGCCGAGGACCCAGAGCAGCTTCGGACCGCGCACGTCGCCCCCGGGTCGCCGGATCAGGTCACGGAGGGCGAACGAGGTGACCGCCACCTCGACGGCCCCACCGATCACGATCGCCTTCTTCGCCGCCGGGGAGAACTCGGACCATCGCTTCTTCTGCGCCATCGGCTCCATCCTAACGATCGGCCGGGACACGGCTCGGCCCGCAGGAAGGTCCCGGACCACGCTTCCACCCGAGCATTTCTGCGCGCCGTGGTCTACCGTCGCTGGACATGGCCCGCGATCCTTCTGCCGACGACGAACCGGACGACCCTGTGGCCGAGCTGGCCCGCGTCGATGCCGACCTGGCCTCGGCTCAGCGTGACCTCGACGTCCTCCGAGCGCAGCGTCAGGACCCTGACGCGTGGCCGGACACGTCCGACGACGCCGAGGCCATTCGCGAGCTCGAGGATCGCGAGACGATCGTGGCCACCCTCGAAGCCCGTCGAGCCACCCTCGCCGCCCAACTGGGCGAGGGCTGACTGGGACGTCGCTGCTCAGCTGGCCGCGGAGGTCAGGCGGCGGCGCAGGTGGTCGACCAGTTGGGCCGCACCGGTCATGTCCGTTGCTGTCCCGTACAGGTGGAAGTCGGGTCGCTGGAGCGCCCATCGCACACCGTGCTGGCGGAACCAGTCCGTGAGGTCCGCCGCCTTGTCATTCACCTCGACCACGGCACCTCCGATGGAGCCGAGCCATTCCACCAGGGTGGGATCGAGATCGGGGGCGGCGGGATCGTCGCTCACCAGGCGCCACCCCGCACCGTGGACGTCGTCGAACCACCGACCGCCCAGGTTCGCCTGGGGGAGCAGCTCCCCCGCCAGCGGTGCGTCGGGGTGGACGAGGCCCGAGGCCAGACCGGCCTGTCCCGGCACCTCTGACACCTCGTCGGTGACCGCCGCGGCCATGGCCTCGTCGCGCGCCGCCGCCTCGGCCGGGTCGGGGACACAGATGACCTGGCCCAGCTCGATCGACAGGTCGATGGCCGCCACCGCTCCGGGCCGCCGCTCCTGCTCGTAGGTGCCCAGTAGCTCGGGTTCGGCTCGTCCACCGAGGACCAGGTCGAGCTTCCAGGCCAGGTTGGCCGCGTCCCGGACACCGGAGCACATGCCCTGGCCGGCGAAGGGCGGCATCAGGTGGGCGGCATCGCCGGCCAGGAAGACACGGCGGTCCTGCCAGCGCTGGGCCACCCTGGCTTGGAAGGTGTAGAGCGCGTGGCGCTCGATGCGGGCGTTGCCCGGGTGCACGTCCCAGGACTCGAGGAGCTTCCAGGCGGTGGCCTCCTGACCGAGCTCGTCGGGGGATTCGTCCGGCAGGCGCATGAACTCCCACCGCCGGCGGCCTGGTCCCCCCGACACGGCGGTGGTGGGCCGGTCCGGATCGCAGACCTGGAGGTTGATCGGGTCGAAGACCCGTGGTTCATCCAGGATGACGTCGACGATCAGCCAGTCGTAGAAGAAGCCTCGGTCG
This sequence comes from uncultured Microthrixaceae bacterium, assembly GCA_963740985.1. Lineage (GTDB taxonomy): Bacteria > Actinomycetota > Acidimicrobiia > Acidimicrobiales > Acidimicrobilacustridaceae > UBA4742. The sequence continues at coordinate 2,349,371 of CAVUGJ010000002.1, read as the reverse complement.
TCCACGGCGATGTCGAGCAGGTGACGCACGGTGGAGTTGGCGCCGTCGCAGCCGACGACGTAGCGGGCGCGTACCGAGCCATTCGAGCCGCAGCCCACGGTGACGAGGTCCTCGTCCTGCACCAGTGAGTCGACGGTCACGCCGCGGCGGATCTCGAGCGTCGGCAGGGCCTGAGCTCGCGCCGCCAGCGCGGCCTCGAGCTGGGGCTGACAGAACATCGACGAGAACGGCCAGCCGGATGCGGCCGTGCCGATGCGACCGAAGCGGAGCAGCGTCGTGCCCGCGGCGTTGCGCCACTCGTAGACCTCGGCGGGTTCCGACAGAGCGCGGAGCTCGTCGCCGATGCCACAGGACTGGAGGAGGCGGCCGACCTCGTGGTCGAAGTGCACCGCCCGCGGCAGCGCGTAGGGGACAGGCCACTGCTCGGCGACGACGACGGACCGTCCGAGTTGGGCCAGCAGCACCGCCAACACCAACCCCGACGGCCCGGCGCCCACGATGGCCACGTCGCCGTCGACGGTGTCGGCGACCGGGCGATCGATCGCCGATGGGTCGGCCGCGTCGCTCACGGTTGGCGCAGCGACTGGTGGCCCCAGGCGCTGATGCGGTCATAGCGGCGGTCGTCGTCCCAGTCGTCGTCGACCACACGAGCGCCGTGGCCGAACTCGATCTGAAACCCGGCGGGAGTCTGCAGATAGAAGCTGAACATCCCGTCGTTGTCGTGGCGTCCGAGCCCGTTCGGGATCGGCAGGTCGGTGGCCCAGGCCCGGTCGAAGGCTGCCCCGACGTCATCGCGGGACCTGGCTTCGAACATCACGTGGTGGAGGTGTTGCGGGAGCTCGAAGGGGGCGCGAGCCAGGGCCACCGTGTGATGGCGGGCGTTGCAGTGGAAGAAGCGGACCTCGAGGTCGATGCCGGGGGCCAACTCGGTCTCGAGCCAGTCGGACTGGACCAGCCCCAGGCCCTCGGTGAGGAAGTGGACCGACTCGTCGAAGGCCAGGGTGGCGAAGACGACGTGCCCGAAGCCGACGCCCTCGGTGACGAAGCCGCCCGGCACCAGGGGCGAGGAGTACGGCGTCGGCGCGTCCGCCATCCCGACCACGATCTCGACGTCGATCCCCCACGGGGCGGCCACGCGGGCCAGGCGATCGACCCGGCGGCGGTGCGTGTCGTCGTCGGTGCCGTCGGCGATGTCCACCCCGATCCCCCGGAGCCGGGTGACGGTCTCGTCGAAAGCCGCTCCGTCGACGGCCTCGAAGCCGATAGCCACCGCGTCGTTGGCCGGACCCGGTGCCACCACCAGCCGCTGCGCCCGATGGTCGTCGCGCCAGGTGCGCGCGCCAGCGGCCGGCTGGCCCGGGATGAGGCCGATGACATCGGCCAGCACGGGTGTGAGCGTCTCCGGCTCAGGCACCTCGAGGACGAGGTACCCGAGCTCGATCCGGTGGTTCATCTGGAGGTCCTCTCGGGAGCGGTCAGTGTCCGGCGCCGAGCCGGGGGAAGAGTCGTTGGGTGTTGGCCCGCAGGGCGTGGAGGAGCGAGCCGGGCGGGTCGCCGGCATCGTCGAGGTGCTCGGCCGCCACGGCCGCGACGAAGTCGGGCGTGAAGGGGAAGTCGCTGCCGTAGTGCAGGTGGTCGAGCGCGGTGATGGCCAGCAGGGCGTTGAGCTGGCGAGGGATCGGGGTCCCGGCCAGGTCGAAGTGGAGGTCGCCGAGGTCGCGCAGGATGTCGACGGAGGGGTCGAGACCCAGCAGCGGGGCGAAGGCGGCCACCCGGTCGGCGATGACCGGGAGGGTGGCGCCGGCGTGGGGGACGATGAAGCGGATGTTCGGGTGGCGCGCCACGGTGCCGTTCAGCACGAGGTTGATCACGGCCCGCGTGGTGTCGAACAGGAACTCCAGCATGGGCCGCGGCCGCCCGAACGACGTGTGCTCCCAGCAGACGGGCGACGTCGGGTGGATGAGCAGGCGGGCGGCCCGCCGGTCGAGCTCGGCGAACACGGGGTCCCAAGCCGGATCACCGAGGTAGACGCCGTCGACGTGGGTGAGCAGCACGAACCCGTCGACGTGGAGGTGCTCGACGCCATGCGCGATCTCGGCCCTGGCCGCATCGACATCGGGGAGTGGGAGCGAGGCCATGAGGCCGAAGCGGCCGGGATGGTCGACGACGGCGCGCCGGCCGGCCTCGTTCACTTGGCGGGCCAGGTCGATGGCGGCCCCTGGCTCGGCCAGGTGCACCCCTGGGGTCGAGATGGACAGGAGCGACGTGGCGATGCCCAGGCGGTCCATGAGGGCCACGTGCTCGGGGGCCGACCAGGCCGGGATCTGGGGCATGCCGTCGGGCTGGTGGTGGCCGGCGCGCTCGAGCGCCTCCCGGTAGGGCTCGGGCAGGTAGTGGGCGTGGACGTCGAGCTTGCCGGGCACGGTCACTCGAGCCATCCTGATCAACTGATCAGGTATCTGTCAAGGGTTGGTTCAGGCGGAAGGCAACCGAGGGTCAGGGCTGGCCGAACAGGAGCGTGCACACCGCGTCGGCGTGGGCCTCGATCACCTCGTCAGACTCGGGATCGAGGCCGGTCAGGCGGCGGCACTCGGGGGCGAGCACGAACATCGTCGGCCCGGCGCCGGTGAGGATGTAGTAGAGGTGCGGCGTCGGTATGGGCGCCACGATGCCGTCGCGCACGAGGTGCTCGAAGAGCGCCACCGTGCCCTCGTACAACGGGCGGACGTGATGTTCGACCAGGTAGTCCATCCGCGCCCCGTCGGCCTTGCACTCCTGGGTGATGATGCGATGGAGCTGGGGGTTGCGAGCGGAGAAGAGCACGAACTCGCGGACGCGGAGCTTGGCGCTGGTCAGGTCGTCGAGGTCGCGTAGACCGTCGCGGTGCGCGGTCATCGAACTGGTCAGAGAGGCGAAGAGCGAGTCCACCGCCGCCCGCCACAGCTCGTCCTTCGACCGGTAGTGGTAGTTGAGCAGCGGCTGGGTGACGCCGGCACGAGCGGCGATCTCGCGGGTGGTGGCACCGTCGAAGGACCGTTCCGCGAACAGGTCGGCCGCCGCGGCCACGATGCGGTCGCGGGTGGGGTCGGCCGACGGTCGCGTGGTCCGATCCGACAGGGCTGCGCGATCCTTCGCCATCTCCTCAAACTACCGCCCCGCGCCGCCGCCCTTGACAGATCCTTGATCGACTGATCAGCATTGATCGATGGCTGCCGCGGCCCCGCTCCGACCCTTGACCGCCGACGAGGTGACCACCTTCGTCGAGGACGGGGTGGTGTGCGCCCGGTCGGTGATGCCCCAGGAGTGGCTGGAGGTGGCGGCGGACGCGATCGCCCGGAACCTCGAGCATCCGACCTTCATCGGGCAGGTCATCTCGATGCCCGAGCAGGGCTACCTCAACGACGTGTTCGTCTGGTTGCACGATGACGGCTTCCGTCGGTTCGTCCTCGAGTCACCCGCGGCGGCCATCGCCGGTCAGGCCCTGGCCGGTCTCGGTGCCACCACCATGTCGTTCTTCTACGACCAGAGCTTCGTGAAGGAGCCGGGCACGCAGGTGCCGACCCCGTGGCATCACGACCTGACGTTCTGGCCGGTCGAAGGGTCTCAGCTGTGCTCGATCTGGATGCCGCTCGACCCGGTGACCACGGCCACCAGCGGGCTGGAGTACGTCATCGGTTCGCACCGCTGGCCGCAGCGGTTCAAGGCGATCACCCCGGACTACAACCCGTACATGATCAACCCCGATCTCGAGAACGTGCCCGACATCGACGCCCATCGGGCCGACTACCGGGTGGCCGCGTGGGACATGGAACCGGGCGATGTGTTGGTGTTCCACCCGCTGATCGTGCACGGCTCGCAGGGCAACAGCTCCACCACGACCCGGCGCCGGGCCCTGGCCACGCGCTGGTTCGGTGATGACGTCGTCTTCCGCGACCTGCCTTACACGATGCCCCTGCCGCCGGGACACGGCCTGGAGGAGGGCCAGCCCTTCGCGGGGCCGTTCTTCCCGAGCTTCGGATCGCTCGTCGCCCCCGCTTAGGCGCAACGGGTTCGGGGAGGCGGGCTCAGGGCAGGATGACCGGCATGCTCTCCCATCCGCGGACGGTGGAGGTCGGCGCCAGGCGCATTCCGTCGTAGTCGACGTCCCACTCGGCGAACCGGTTCAGCATCTCGTCGAGTGCGACCTGTCCTTCCAGTCGGGCCAGGTTGGCGCCCAGGCAGTAGTGGAGGCCGTACCCGAAGGTCAGGTGCGCGATGTCGGGGCGGTGGATGTCGAAGACGTCAGGGTTCGCGTACCGGCGCTCATCGCGGTTGGCGGACGCCATCGAGAGCAGCATGGGGCTGCCGGCGGGGATGGTCGTGCCGTAGTAGTCGATGTCCTCGGTGACGCATCGGGCGATGGAGTGACCGGTGGGCTCGAAGCGGAGCGTCTCGTCGATGACCTGGGGGACGAGCGAGCGATCCTGGTGGACGGCGCGGCGCTGGTCGGGGTTCTCGGCCAGGACCTTGGTGAGCCACCCGATGAGCCGGCCGGTGGTCTCGTTGCCCGCCCCGGCAAGCACCGCCGTGTAGGTGGAGACCTCGGCGCGGGTGAGCGTGCGGGTCGTACCGGTCTCGTCGGTGAACTCGGCGTTGAGGAGTTGGGTCATGAGGTCGTCGGACGGATGCTCGGCCCGCCAGTCGATGTACTCCTCGAACATGGCGCCGCTGGCGATCTCCTCCTGCTTGATGTCCATGGGCTGGCCCGGCTCGGTGCGCAGGTTGGCGTCGGTCTTGTTGCGGACCGCGGCCTGGTCCTGCTCGGGGATGCCGAGCAGCATGCTGATGACCTTCATGGGCAGCATCGTGGCCAGCTCGGTGATGATGTCGAACCCGCTGGAGCCGACCAGGGGATCGAGGCAGTCGATGCAGTACCGGCGCACCTGGTCCTCGAGCTCGGCCATGCGGCGGGGCGTGAACACCCGGGACATGAGACCTCGGTGCATGGTGTGGATGGGTGGGTCCTCGAAGAGGATCACGCCGCCGGGCAGGTCGTAGCCGGCCCGGATGATGTCGAGGATGTCGGAGCGGGTGCTGGTGAAGACCTTCCAGTTGACCAGCGCCTCCTCGACATCGGCGTGTCGGGTCAGCATCCAGAAGTCGTAGGTCTCGTTGTGGTAGATCGGCGCGTCGTCTCGGAGTCGGGCGTAGATCGGGTACGGGTCGGCATTGATGTCGACGTCGTAGGGGTCGAAGTACACGTCCGATTCGGTGGTGGTGGCCATGGTGATCGTCCTGTCGTCAGCTCGGCAGCATGCAGGTGCTGCCGCCGTCGATGGGGATGACAGCACCCGTCAGGTAGCTGGCTCGGTCCGAAGCCAGGAACGAGGCCAGCTCGGCCACCTCCTCGGGTTGGCCGCCGCGCTTGAGGGCGCTGCCACCGACCAGGGCCGGGAAGCGCTCCGCCGCGCCCTTGCCGCCGGACATGGCCGTCTCGACGAATCCGGGGCAGATGGCGTTGGCCCGGATGCCCTGGGTGCCGTACTCGATGGCTGCCGCCTTGGTGATCGAGATGACGCCCGCCTTGGACGCGGAGTACGCGGCGGTCGGCATGCGCGAGCCGTTCATCCCGCCGGTGGAGGACCAGTTGACGATGGCACCGCCACCCGTCGGCAACATGGCCCGGATCCCGTGCTTGGTGCCCAACATGACGCCGGTGAGGTTCACCGACAACAACCGCTCGAAGTCGGCCACGGTGAGCTCCGCCAACGGGGCCGCGCCGGCGATGCCGGCGACGTTGAGCATGGCGTCGACCCGACCGAACGCCTCGAGGGCGGCGGCGAACATCGCCTCGACCTCGGCCTCCTTGGACACGTCGACCTGGCAGGCGACGGCGGCCGATCCGAGCGCGGCCGCGGTTTCGTCCTGGTGGCCACTGATGTCGGCCGCCAGCACTCTGGCGCCTTCCCGTACGAACACCTCGGCCGCGGCCCGTCCCATGCCCGACCCGGCACCGGTGATGACCGCGATCTTTCCCTCGAGTTCTCCCATGCAGACGTTGTACCGAGTTTTAACGACTGTTACAAGTTTCTCTTTGGACCGCCCCGGGCTAAGAATCGGGCATGCCTGCGGCGCGTCGTTCCCGTGCGACCACCGAGGCCAAGCGCGTGCGCATCCTCGATGCCACCGAGGAGATCATGCTCGAGAACGGCTATGCCGCCGTCACCTCGCGGCGCGTGGCCGGACGGGTCGACATGCAGGCGCCGCACCTGCACTACTACTTCGCCACCATCGACGACCTCTTCGTGGCGGTGCTCCGCCGGCGGTCGAGCCGCGCCGTGGAGCGCATGGCCGAGGCCCTCGATTCGGCCGAACCCCTGCGGGCCTGGTGGGATCTCGCCTCGGACCCGCGGGGCACGGCCCTGCTCGTCGAGCTGCTGGCCGCGGCCAATCACCGACCACCGCTCAAGGCGGAGATCGCCGCCATGGCCAAGGACGTGCGCGCCCTGCAGGTCGAGCGGTTGTCCACCCTCCTCGACGAGTACGGCCTCGATGCAGACGTGCTCACCCCGGTCCTGGTGGCCGCGGCGATGCAGGGCCTGGCCTTCGCCGTGGTCGCCGATCAGGCCGCGGGCTACGACACCCATCCGGGTGACGCGGCCGAGGCGATGGATCGTCTGGTGACCGGTCTCGAAGCGCGCCGCATTCGCCATCGCTGACCTTGATGGTGGTGGCGTCGGACTAGGCGGGCCAGGGATTGTCGACGACGCCGAGTTGGATGAAGAGTCCGAGCTTGTCGGCCCCGATCCACTCCCGGACGACCTGATCTCCTTCGAAGTGCATGATCGTGACCACCCACTCGTCGACGGCCAGCCCGGTGGCGGCCCGTCCCACGTAGCCACCTGTGTCGGTGCCACGGAAGGTGGCCCGCATCACCACGGTCTCGTCGGCCACGATCAGCTCCTCGATCTCGATGCGCAGGTCGGGGAAGGCCTGGTGATAGCGGCGGATGGGCTCGACCCTGGCCGCCGGGCCGGACCCGAACGGGTTGACGTAGTTCTCGGCGTAGAGCTCTGAGGCCGCGTCGTAGTCCCGCTCGTTCCAGACCGCCTCGACGAACCTACGCACCTGCCGCTCACGTTCGACCGCGTCCATCGATGGACTCTATGCGCCGAGCCCCGGAGATCTCGGCCCGCCGGGCTTGGTTCAGAGCAGGGCGTCGATCATGGCTCGGGAGATGAACTCGCCGTATCGGGCGGCCGTCCAGCCCCGCCGGATGACGACCAGCTCGTAGAGCTCCGGCGCGCTGTAGGTCCACAGGACGTCGGCGACGTCGACCAAGTCCAGGTCCGGGCGGAGCTGGCCGGTGTCGATGAGGCGTCGAGCGTTGTCGGTCATGCGGCGCAGCCGGTCGGCGTCCATCTCGTGCAGGAGCTCGATCACCTCGGGGTCAGTGGTGGCCGCGTCACGTATCAAGAGAAGTATCGGCGCCACGCGCGGCATCACCTCCTCGGTGAGCGCGCCCCACCCGGCGATGATCCGGTGGGCGTCGGGCTCGGTGTCGATGATGGCGTCGGATCGGTCCTCCGCCGGCGTGGGACCGGCGCCGAGGAGCGCCGTGGCTCGGATCGCCCGCACGAGGCCGGGCTTGCCCCCGAAGGTCTTGTAGATGGTGTGGTCCGACACGCCGGCCTCGGCGGCGATGCCCGACACGGTCGTGTCGGCGTAGCCGCCGTGCAGGAAGCGCCGCTCGGCCGCGTCCACGATGGCGGCCCGATTGCGCGCCGCGCTCGCCTGGCGCTTGGTGGAGTCGTAGGGCCGTCTCCCGGCCGGGGTCCGGCCATCGTTCTTTTGATTGACGGTGTCCGGTGAACGGTCCATACTCATTTTATTCTAGTATACTAGAGTGAAATTTGGTGGAGGCTTCCGCACCCGCGTCGGCCCCGAAGCTCGACACGGAAGGTCCGGTATCCGATGACCCAGCCGCACGAAGCCGTCGAACGGTTGCTCCACGCCACCAACGATCATGACCTCGAGCGGCTGGTTGGGTGCTTCGCCGCCGAGTACCGCAACGACACCCCGGCCCACCCGTCCCGTAGCTTCCAGGGCCGCGACCAGGTACGGCGAAATTGGGAGCAGATCTTCCAGTTCGTGCCGGATCTTCACGCCGAGATGCGTGGCGCGGTGACGGACGCCAACTCGGTGTGGACGGAGTGGGAGATGAGCGGGACCCGATTGGACGGCTCGCGCCATCTGATGGTGGGGGTCATCGTGTTCGAGGTAGCGCTCGACCTCATCCAACGGGCCCGGTTCTACCTCGAGCCGGTTGACGAGGGCGCACTCTCCGCTGACGAGGCCGTGCGCCATCAGGTGGCGGGCCGATGATCCTGGTGGCCGGGGGCTCCGGGCGGCTGGGCACGTTGGTGGTCGGCCGATTGGCGGCCCTCGGCGTCGACGTGCGTGTCCTGACTCGCGATCGGGCCCGAGCTGCTCACCTGGAGGGGGTTGCGGCTGAGATCGTGATCGGGGACGTGAGGGATCCAGACACGCTGGTCGGCGCGGTGGCCGCGGTGGACACGATCGTGTCGGCCGTGCAGGGCTTCGACGGACCGGGCCGGGTCTCTCCGGCCTCGGTCGATCAAGCCGGGAACATCAACTTGATCGACGCCGCCGCCGGTGTGGGCGCTGACGTCGTGTTGGTGTCGACGGTGGGCGCCGGCCCGGACAGTCCGATGGAGTTGTTCCGGGCCAAGTACGAAGCTGAACAGCATCTGAAGGCCAGCTCGGTGCGCTGGACCATCGTCAGAGCGTCGGCCTTCGCCGAGCTCTGGGCCGACATCATGGTCAAGCCGATCGTCTTCGGCAAAGGCGACAACCCCATCAACTTCGTGTCGGTGACCGACGTCGCGGCCGTGGTCGAACGGGCGGCGCTCGACCCCGCCTCGCGCGGCCACACCCTCGAGGTGGGTGGCCCGGATGACCTGACCTTCAACGAGTTGGCCGGCATCCTCGGTGGCGCCAGAGGCGACGACGGGAAGGTTCGCCATGTCCCCCGTTGGGTGCTGAGGGTCACGGCTCCGACCTCACGCCGGTCTCGAGCCGCCCTCACGATGGACACGGCCGATATGCGCTTCGACGCTCGTCCCGCACGTGTGGGGGCCGCCGATGTCCCGATGTCTGACATCCGCGGAGCCTGAGAGCCGACGCGACGCCCGTCTACCCGGCTTCGGAGTGGGTGACAGGTGGCTCGCCCATCCACTCGCGCAGGGTGTTCTTCAGCTTGGTCTGCTGGATGAAGATGTCGTGCTCGGGCGGGAGGGCAGGATCGGTCGGCTGGGGGCTCTTGAAGTAGAAGCTGAGCCACTCCTGCACGCCCTTCTCGCCGGCGCGAGCGGCCAGGTCGAAGAAGAGGGCGAGGTCGAGCACCAGTGGCGCGGCCAGGATCGAGTCGCGGCAGAGGAAGTCGACCTTGATCTGCATCGGGTAGCCCATCCACCCGAAGATGTCGATGTTGTCCCACCCCTCCTTGTTGTCACCGCGGGGTGGGTAGTAGTTGATGCGTACGACGTGGGAGATGTCGCCGTAGAGCCGCGGGTACTCCTCGGGCTGGAAGATGGTGTCGAGCACGCCCAGCTTCGACACCTCCTTCGACTTGAAGTTCTCGGGCTCGTCGAGCACCTCGCCGTCGCGGTTGCCGAGGATGTTGGTCGAGTACCAACCGTTGAGCCCGAGCATGCGGCTCTTGAAACCGGGAGCCAGGATGGTCTTCATCAGCGTCTGGCCGGTCTTGAAGTCCTTGCCCCCGATGGGCACGCCGTTGCGGTCGGCCAGCTCGAGCATGCACGGCAGGTCACAGCTGAGGTTGGGCGCGCCGTTGGCGTAGGGCACGTGGCTCTGCAGCGCGGCATAGGTGTAGATCTGGCTGGGGCTGATCTCGGGGTGGCTGTCGCGCAGGCCCTGCTCGAACGTCTCGACGCTCTGGTGCACGTCGGCGGGCTCGCGGTAGGCCTCGGTCGACCCGCACCACACCATGACGAGACGGTCGCACTCGTGTTCGGCACGGAACCGCTCGATGTCGGCCATCAGTTGCTCAGCGAGGTCCAACTTGGTCTCGCCCTTCTTGACCCTGAACCCGTCGAGGCGCTTGACCCACGACTGGTCGAAGACCGCGTCCATGGCGACGACGCCCTCGAGCTGGCTGCTGATCGGCGCCAGGTCTCGCTCCTCCAGCACGCCGCAGGTGCGGGCGGCCTCGAGTGCGTTGGCCGAGATCGGGTCCCAACTACCGAACACCAGGTCCTCGAGCTGAGCCAGTGGCACGAAGTCCTTGATGTACGGGTTCACGCCGTCGCCCCGGCTGCCGAGGCGGATCTTGGCCATCTGCGTGATGGAACCGATCGGGGCCTCACCGGTGCTCTTGGCCGTCTCGACGCCGGCGATGACGGTCGACGAGACGGCACCGAGGCCGACGAGGAGCACACCGAGCTTGCCGGTGGCGGGGGCGATCTGGCGGGGTTCGGGCATCCAACCATTGTCAACCATTGCCACGTTCCTCGCAATCTCTGTTCAGATTTTCTGAACTATTGTGTTCTGGGTGTCGAGCACCCCACCGAACCTCACCGTGCAGCAACTCGAGTACCTGGTGGCGGTGGTCGACGAACGGACCTGGGCCGATGCCGCCCAGACGGTCGGCGTCACCCAGTCGGCATTGTCGCAGGGTCTGGCCGAGCTGGAGCGGCGGATCGGCGTCACCCTGTTCGAGCGGGTGGGTCGGCGGCGGATGCTCGCGCCGGCGGCGATGCCGGTTCTCGACCACGCCCGCATGGTGGTGGCCGCGACGAGAGACCTCGGCGCATGGGCGGCCAGGCAGCGCGGCGGAGTCCAGGGGGAGGTGCGCCTCGGCATGATCGACGCGGCCGCGGTGCACCACTTCCCCAAGGTGCTGCGCCGCTACCGGCGTGAGCGGCCGGATGTGGAGCTCAAGCTGCTGGTGGCGCCGTCTGGCCCGCTGCTCGTGTCGCTGGCCAGGTCGCAGCTCGATCTGGTCGTGTGCGTCGAGCCGCCGGCCCCGGTCGACGGCGTGGAGTGGTCGGCATTGCTGACCGAGGATCTGGCCGTGTTCGCGCCCCCGGGCGAGCGCGTCGGACCGCACCGCCAGTGGGGTCCCTGGGTGACGTTTCCGGCGGGATCGCACACCCGAGCAGTGATCGCGGGTGCACTGGGCTCGCTGGGCGTCCCCTTCCAGGTCGTCGCCGAGTCCCACCAGCCCGAGGTGCTCCGGGAGATGGTGTTGCTCGGCCTCGGTTGGACGGTGCTGCCGACGGTCCAGGCCGCGGGGCTGACGCCCGCCCGCGCCGCCCCGATCGCCACTCGCCGCCTGGTGGTCGCTCGTCGCATCGCCGCCGCCCCCCTTCCCGCCGCCGATGCACTGATCCACACCCTGCGCTCGTCCACCTGAACCTGAGCGGTGGTTGCTCGGTATCGTCGGCGCCATGGTGCCCAGCGGGCCCGCGGCCGAGGTGCGTCCCGACGAGTGGGTGCTTCACGTCGACCTGGACCACTTCCTGTCGGCGGTCGAGGTGCGGCGGCGGCCTGAGCTGGCGGGTCGGCCGGTGGTCGTCGGTGGCGACGGCAACCCCGGTCGGCCCCGCCAGGTCGTCGCCACCGCTTCGTACGAGGCCCGGGCCTTCGGCGTGCACTCGGGCATGCCGCTCGGCGTGGCCCGGCGGCGCTGTCCCGACGCAGTGTTCCTGCCGTCGGATCGGCCCGCCTATGACGAGGCCTCCGAGGAGGTGATGGCGGTCCTGCGCTCGGTGGGTGCCCCGGTCGAGGTCCTGGGCTGGGATGAGGCCTACCTCGGGATGAACACCGACGACCCCGAAGCGCTCGCCGCCGACATCAAGGCCCTCGTCCTCAGCCAGACCGGCCTGTCGTGCGCGGTCGGCATCGGCCAGACGCGCGTGCAGGCCAAGACCGCCACCGGCTTCGCCAAGCCCGGTGGCATCGCCCGCCTGACCTTCGACACGTGGCTGACGACGATGGGTGCCGAGCCGGTGACCGCGCTCAACGGCGTCGGCGGCCGCACCGAGCGACGACTCGCCGATCTGGGCCTGAGGACCGTGGCCCAGCTGGCCGCGTCCGACCACCGCGTGCTGGCGGTCGAGTTCGGCCCGACGATCGGGCCCAACCTCAAGCTGCTCGCCATGGGTGGCCACGTCTCGCCCATCCGCGGCGAGCCGCGCCTGGCCAAGGGTCGCAGCCGAGAGATCACCTTCACCCGCGACCTCCTCGACCGGCCCGAGATCGAGCGCCATGTGGTCGACCTGGCCCGCCAGGTCACCGGGTCTGTCGTGGCCGAGGGCCGTGTGGTCACCCACGTCGCGGTCAAGGTGCGCACGGCGAGCTTCTTCACGCGAACCAAGATCAGCAAGCTCGAGGCGCCGTCCACCGATGCCGAGCGGGTGGCGACCACGGCCCTGGTGGTGCTCGATCGGTTCCCGCTCGACCGACCGATCCGCCTCCTCGGCGTCCGGGTGGTGCTCGACGAGGTGTGACGAGCGCCGACCCTGGGAACCGGGACCGCCCCATACCCGTCACGACGGCAGCGAGGTTGTCCTGGTCTTGAAGATGTAGCGCGCCGAGCGATCGCCCCACGCCGGCGAGAACGTCACCAGCTCCCACCCTTGCGCGCCGAGTCGATCCATGGCGGTGAGCAGGTCGCGGGTGCGGAACTCCTCGCTACGGGCGGTCGCCGCCACCCATTGCCCGCCCTTGGTGCCCGGCCATCGGGGTTCCTCGAGGGTGAGGGAGGCGTAGTGCCACTGGTTGTCGCCGTGGTCGTCCATGGGTCCTCCTTACGAAGCCGACTGCGCACCCAGCATCCGCAACCCGCGAACGCCGGGCATGAACAGGTAAGCGCCGCCGCGGACGGTGACGAAGCTGGGCAGGCCCCGCAGCTCGGTGCGCGCCGGCGAGCCCTGGATGGTGAAGCGACCGGGCCCGTCGGTGGCGTTCCCGAGCAACGCATCGGTCTCGTCGTAGAGCCCCCCGAACTTCGGGTTGCCGAGCCAGGTGTGCTGGACGAACTCGAATTGACGTTCGATGTTGGCGTTGAGCGCCAGGAAGAGGAGTCCGCGAGGAACGCCGTCTTCCACCAGCACGTCGGCCGGCCCCTTGCCGTAGACCCGGCCGCGCCGGATCAGGCGATGGAGGTTGGCGAGCTCGATCGCCCTGTCGGGCGGGCTGCTCTTGCGCGTCCCTCGGGTTGGCTCGCCGGATGTGCGCGCCGAGCGGACACCGCTCGCCGTAGGGGTCGACCTCTGCGTACGTGAACCCGTTCTCGCTTCCGAGGTCGGGATCGTCGCGGTGGTAGGAGAGCACCAGGGGCGCACCGCTCGGCCAGCGGCCGACCAGTTTGGCGGCCAGCCGGTTCATCGCCTCCGGCTCGGTCGCACCCGCCCTCGGCCTCGGCGTTCGTGGAGATGAACTGCCAGAAGCCGGCGACGTCCTGGGCGAGTTGGCGGGCCACCAGATAGGTACCGTTCCGGCCGAACTCGGATCGCCCCGAGGCCGACCCCGACAGGCGTGGCCACGGTGTGACCTGGTCGTAGCCGTTGGGGTACCCGAGCACGAACTCGCCGGGGTTGATGACCGACCGCCGCCGCTCGCCTTCGCCCAGCTCGAGATCCGGACCGCTGCCGGCGATGACCGGCTGCGACATGCCGTCGGCGAATCCGAAGTGCTCGATCCCGAACCCTCCGACATTCACCTCGCCGGGAAGCGGCTCCGGGGTGATCAGGTACACGACCTCGAGGCCGGCGGCACCGACGAGCTCGGTCTCCTCCGCCGTCACGGCCTCCATCGTCGACTGGTCGGGCGCGAACAGGAGCAGGAGCACGTCGATCTCGCCCCGCCGGGCCCGACTGTCGGCCGCGGTCCCGCCCCACTCCCAGTGCTCGGGCGCGTTGGGCCCGAGTATCGCCGAGCAGGCGTTGGCGGTGGCTCTCGGTCATGCCCTCCTGGAAGGGCATGGCGAAGGTCTGGAGCTCCTCGGGGCCGAGCCCGAGGGCGGTGAGGCCGCTGGCGGTGAACGCGACGTTGAGGCAACGTCGCAGCTCGGGACCGAGGCTCACGGTGACCCGATCCGCGAGATCGGTGACCCACTGACGCGCCCGTGCGCCGTCGGTCACGCGCAGGAAGAGGTAGCGGGCCTGGTGCATGGAGGCGTAGCCGCTGACGACGAGGCCTTGGATGTCGTGCCATTCGACCGGGCGCGCCGGTGCCGACGACCGCGCCGTCACAGCCGTCGCAACCAGGCTCGTGCGCCGTCGCGGTCGAGCGTCGCGAACAGGCCCTTGCGGATCTCGATGTTGTTCAAGATGTTGTCCACCGTGAGAGACGGGTAGGCGCTGTACCAGGTGTTGGTCGGGCACCATGCTGAATCGGGCGAAGTACTTGAATCGCACCTCGTCCCGCGCCCCCTCGGTCACCAGGAACCGGGTGCGGGGGAACCCGACCGCGTTGTCGCTGTTGCTCCACACCGCGGTGAGGCCCAGCGAGGCCCGGTCGATGAAGTCGCCCAGGTAGCTCTCCCAGCTGCCGTCGTAGTTGCTCAGGAAGATGAGGTGCCTCCGATCGTCGGTGATCACCCAGCGGGCGAAGTGGATCGACCCGATCCCGCCCAGCTGACCCCGGTTGGCAACCAGCCTGGCCGCGGCGTCGATCACGAACAGCACGATGCGCAACAGCCCGAGTCGAAAGGCACCGGGCTTGATCTGCGTGACGCTGATCATGTGGTTCTGCACCTGCACGTCCTCGCGGGCCTGGATGCGGCCGATGGCCCCGGTCCAGCGCTCGTAGGCGGTCAGCCAGTCGGGGTCCCGGGCGCGGTCGCGACGGTTGTCCTGGGCTTCCGCCACGTTCAACTGCACGAAGGCGCCGAGCACTCCGCCGACGATCGAGAGCAACGCCGTCCTAGCCAGGGACCGCCTGGGGCCTGGGCGCCCGGCACCGACCCTGATGATCCCGATGAGGGCCAGCACCGACGCGCCGCCCAGGACGGTCACGACCTTGGTGCCGTATCGAACCAGGAACGGTGCCGATGGCGGCGTCGCCGCCCAGCTCAGATCCGGGTCCTCCCGAACTCGCTGGCCGATCCACTCGTGTAGGGCCTCGGGATCCGCGCCGGCGGGGGAGGCGGGGTCGAGGCCGTCGAGCATGGCTTCGATGCGGTCGTGCAGCAGCTGCTCGCGCCTGAGCTCCTCCACGCTCCACCCGGGCCGGGCGATGTAGAAGGTGTTCACGCCGATGTCGTGGCTGATCAGGTAGCCGACGACCGCGTCGGGTGTTCGCGACCCCGCCGCGGGATAGCCGGCCGCGTAGCAGTAGATGTCATCGACAGCCTGGGGGGCGACGCCCACCAGTTGGCGAAGGAAGGTCTCTGGTGAACCATCGACGTTTCCCTCGAACACCAGGTAGGGGGTATCGCTGTCTGCAGCCACCACGGAGAAGCTGGCGAAGTGCAGGTCGGTCAGGCTCGCGAAGTTCAGCCGCTCGTTCTCGGCGATGCTGTCGCCGATCTCGTCGAGCAGCGCGGCGAGCGCGGCGGCGCCGTCGGCGTGCTCGATCCCGGTGACGATGGTGAACGCCGATTGCTTCACGTCAGTTCGATCCGTTGAACTCGACCAGGAGCTCGTCGGGGAAGGGCCCGTCATAGCGGATGGCGGGCTTGGCGGAACCGGCAAAGCGAAGCCCGTCCAGGCGCACGACCGCGGCGACCAGCTCGGGGATCTGGATGAGGTTGACGTAGCGGCCGAAGCAGGTGTGGAGCCCGCCCCCGAAGTGCAGGTACGCCTCGGCGGGCCGATCGGGTCGGAACTGCCCCGGTTGCTCGAAGACCGTCGGGTCGAACATGGCGGGCAGGATCGCCAGGTACACGGTGCGTCCAGACGGGATGCGACGCGCTCGTCCCGTGCCCGCCGCCAGCGTCTCGTCGTGGGCGGCGTGGCGGGCCAGGATCGGATTGAGGGGGTTGAATCGGAGCGCCTCGAAGGCGTAGCGGGCAACCGTGTCGATGTCGCCGGCCCGGGCTGCCGCCCGCGCCTCGTCCAGGTCGCCGGGTCGCCGCAGCAGTTCGTAGACGGCGTGGGCCACGGCCTTCGAGGTCGTGTCCACCGCGCCGACGACCACACCGCCCAGGTTTCGACGTACGCCCTCGTCGCTGAGGCGGGTGTCGGGGTCGGCCTGCATCCGCAGGAGTCGGCAGACGAGGTCGTCGGGCGTCGGCTCACCGCTGGCCACCTGCGCCTTGCGCCACGCGATCAACTCGTCGGCGTACGCATGGAAGGCGGCGCCCGATTCCTCGCCGGCTCGGCGCACCGACGGTTCCGCACCGATGTTGAGGAAGGTCTCGTAGAACATGGTGCGCATCCAGTGCATCATCGTGGGCTCGTCGGGCCCGGGGACCCCGAAGTAATCGGCCACCAGGCGCACGGCGGCGGGACGGGCCAGCTGTTGCACGACGTCGATCCGCCCCGTTGGTCGAGCCGCCTCGACGAGCTCGGAGGCGTGGCGTTGCACGGTTGCCCGGATGCGGTCCGGGTCGCCAGGCTCGATCGAACGCTGGAGGATCGACCGCTCCCGCAGGTAGAGCGGTGACCGGTCCATCCCCAGGATGAACGGCCCGTTCACGAGATCCATGCTCGTGGCGTTGACCTCCTCGACCGTGAAGTCGGTGTCGCGGGCGAGGACCTCGCTGATCTCGGCGTGCCCCGTCACGATGACCGATTTGCGCAGCACCAGAGTGGGCATGAACCGCACCAGTGGCCAACTGACGGCGCGGATGAGCGGCGCGTTGTTGGCCAGACGGGTGGTGATGGCCGTGACCGTGCCGACGCGTCGGTGCGCGTCCGCGCCGACCCTACTCAACGAAACGAGGCCGCGACTCGGCTGAGCACGAAGAAGCCACCGGCAGCCGACGCGTACCCCTTGAAGTACGGCGAGTCGACGAACTTGAGGCCGATGGCGGCACAGCCGATCAGCAGGCCGGCCGACGCCGCCAGCGATGCCCGCTCTGCCGTTGCCCAACTCATGACATCCCCTCACTGTTGCGCCGCCCGCTTGGCGGCGGCGGGGTGCGACCCGTGCGCGCCGAATGGCTGCGACGGTTCATCCGCACCATCACCGACGACCAACGAGTTGTAACGCCTCTACCCACCAAAGACCTGCTCGTGCAGTTTGGACACGCCACCCGCAGGTGTCAACCGAAACCGCCCAAGATGAGTGGACAATTGTGATGCAGGCCGGCGGGGGGGTCTCGGGCGCACGCACTGGTGCGCCCGGTGCCGCGACCGTGTCAGCCCGTCACGCAGGGGTGCCGGCGAGGACCGCGTCGATCTGCGCGAAGAGCATGCTCATGCCCTCCTCGACTCCCATGGCCAGATGCTGCTCCATGCCCGCCAACGAGTCGAAGTGGGTACGGATCGCCATCACCGCGCCGCCGTCGTGGCGCTCGTCGATGGTGATGACCATGGCCGTCATCGTGTTCCCGTCGTTCGGGCGGCCGTCGTCGTCGACGTCGGCATCGCGGAGTTCGAGGAGGCGGGGCGGGTTGGCGGCGATGACCTCCCACGTGCTGTCGTGGCGCTCGCCCTCGGTCCCGGCCATGAAGAAGGTGATCCGCCCTCCGGCCCGCACGTCGTGGTCGACCACGGTCGCGGGGTAGCCAGGGGGCCCCCACCACCGCTCGAATTGGCTGGGGTCGTCCCACAGCTGCCACGCCCGTTCGACGGTGGCATCGAGGTGCGCCGTGACCGTCATGGTCAGGCTTTCGAGGTCCTTCTCGACGCTGGTCACGCTCATCGCTTGCCTCCAGTGGTTCGCTTCTCGGTTGCCAGAAGGTCGTCGATCCGGTCCACCCGCGCCCGCCACAGCTCCTCGATGCCGTCCAGGAGCACTCGGGCCCGCTGGACGGTGTCGACGTCGATGCGCACGAGCCGCTCACGCCCCTGCTGCTCCTTGGTGATGAGCCCGGCGCCTTCGAGCACGGCGACGTGCTTCTGCACGGCGGCGAAGCTCATCGGGTAGCGCCTCGCCAACGCCGACACGCTGTAGCTGCCCCCGACGACGAGGGCGAGGATGTCGCGCCGAGTGCCGTCGGCCAGGGCGTGGAAGATGCGGTCGATGTTGACGTCGGATCCCTGATCTACAACCATCTGGTTGTATGTTCGCGCCGAACGACGAGGGGCGCAAGACCTGGATCCGGATCGACGGTCAGCGGAGCGGCGCCCTTGTCCGAGAATTGGCCATACGGACGTCTGAGCCCTGAGCCGCGGTGGGTGCCGGGGTTCGGGCCGGTGTCGCCAGCGGCTTCCTAGACTGCGCCGGTGCCAGAGCCGTGGGTCCGGTTCGAGGATGACCACCTGCTCGTGGTGGCCAAGCCCGCGGGCATCAACACCCACCGCGCCGACGTGCACGCCCAAGACGGCATGTACGAGTGGGTGCAGCGCCAGCGCCCGGACCACCCGTTGGCGATCCTGCACCGCCTGGACAAGGCCACCTCGGGGTTGCTCGTGTTCGGCCGCAGCACCGCAGCCAACCAGAGCCTGGCCCGCCAGTTCGAGGATCGCACCGTGGCCAAGCGCTACGAGCTGTTGGTCGACCGCGACCCTCGACGGCCCGCGGTGGCCTGCAGTGATGCCCCGGTGGGCGAGGGCGACCGGCCGGCGGCCACCGACTTCGAGCGCCAGGCCGTGGGCCCGGCCGTCGAGCGGTGGACCGCCCGTCCCCACACCGGGCGAACCCACCAGGTCCGGGTGCACGCCGCCGCGCTGGGCATGCCCATCCTGGGCGACGAGCAGTACGGGGGTGGCGAAGCGGCCCGGGTGTTCCTGCATGCAGCTGCCCTGGGCCTCGACCACCCGAGTGCGGGACACCTCGAGTTGGCCGATGATCGGCCGGCCGCCTTCGACCGGGTGCTGGCCGGGGCCGACCCGACCGACCTCTCGCTGACCGCGGCCGTGGCCCATGAGGCCCGGGCCGGTCTGTTCCACCCGGCCGACACCGATGCATACCTGTGGATCGACCGCCACCACGACGGCTTCGCCGGGTTGCGGCTGGAGCGGCTCGGGCAGGTGGCTCTGGCCATCAACTACGACGAGTCGGCGGCGGCGCTGCCTCGCGCCTGGCTGGACGCCTGGCACGACACCCTGGACCTGAGGTCCATCTACGAGCAGCGCCGTCCCCGGGGCGGCGGTGGGGGACCGGCCCAACTGGTGAGCGGGGCGGTTGGCCCGCGCTTCGAGGTGACCGAGCTGGGGTGCCGCTATCTGATCGACCTGGGGGCCAGTGCCACCTCGAGCGGGCTCTTCCTGGACCAGCGCGAGACGCGGCGGCGGCTGCGCACGGCTGACCTGGCCGGTCGCACGGTGCTCAACGTGTTCGCCCACACCGGCTCGCTGTCGGTGGCCGCGGCCCGCGCCGGTGCCCGGACGGTGTCGCTGGACCTGTCCCCCCGCTACCTGGATTGGGCCCGCGAGAACCTGATCGCCAACCATCTCGACCCGGCCGACCACGACTTCATCTTCGGCGACGCCCTGGATTGGATGGGTCGGCTGGTTCGCCGAGGTCGCACCTTCGACGTGGTGCTGGTCGACCCACCCAGCTCGAGCACGGGACGCAAGGGGCGGGGGCGCTGGCGGGTGGAACGCGATCTGCACACCCTGGTCGAGCGGGGGGCGACGCTGTGTGGGCCGGGGGGCACGCTCTTCGTGTCCACCAACCTGCGCCGCATGCGATGGCCGGCCTTCCTGGACCAGGTGTCCCAAGGTCTGGCCGCGGCGGGCCGAACCGGGTCGGTGGAGACCCAGACCGTGCCCCTGGATCACCGCAGCGGCCCTGGGGATCCCCCGTACCTCAAGGCGGCGTGGATCCAGCTCGACGCCGAGGACGGCTGAGTGGTCTTGCCCAACGGAGTCGCCGGCGGCGGCGTATGTGCCCTAGTTGAGCGTCGGGCCGGCCTTCTGAAGGACAATCGAGGGCGGTCCACGGTCAACCCCGAGGCGAACACGCCTGGTCGACCAACTGATCGAATTGCCTGAGCCTGGAGGCCCGCCATGTCTGAGCCGTTCACCCCGCGACCAGAGCACCGGTTCACCTTCGGTCTGTGGACCGTGGGCAACCCCGGTCGCGATCCGTTCGGCCACGAGGTCCGGGCGCCGCTCGACCCGGTCGACTCGGTTCGTCACCTGGCCGACCTTGGCGCCTACGGCGTGAGCTTCCACGACGACGATCTGGTGCCTCCGGGCTCGTCGCCGGCCGAGCGGGAGGCCATCGTGAAGCGCTTCCGCCAGGCGCTGGACGAGACCGGGATGAAGGTGCCGATGGCCACCACCAACCTGTTCTCGCGGCCGGTGTTCAAGGAGGGGGCCTTCACCGCCAACGATCCGCAGATCCGGCGCTTCGCCGTAGCCAAGACCCTGGCCAGCATCGACCTGGGCGCCGAGCTCGGTGCCGGCATCGTGGTGATGTGGGGCGGGCGCGAAGGGGTGGAGGCCGACGCGGCCAAGGACGTGCGGCTCGCGCTCGACCGCTACAAGGAGGCGGTCGATCTGTGCTGCGAGCACATCCGTGAACGCGGCTACCCCATGCGGATCGCGTTGGAGCCCAAGCCCAACGAACCCCGAGGCGACATCTTCCTGCCCACCGTCGGCCACGCCCTGGCCTTCATCGGCCGGCTCGAGTGGCCCGACATGGTCGGCCTCAATCCGGAGTTCGCCCACGAGACCATGTCCGGGCTCAACTTCACCCACGGGGTGGCCCAGGCCCTCTGGCACGACAAGCTCTTCCACATCGACCTCAACGCCCAGCGCATCGGCAAGTTCGACCAGGACTTCCGGTTCGGCTCCGAAGGCATCCGCGACGCCTTCTACCTGGTGCGCCTGTTGGAGGACACGGGTTGGGACGGGATGCGTCACTTCGACGCCCACGCCTACCGCACCGAGGATGCCGATGGGGTGTGGCAGTTCGCGGCCGGGTGCATGCGCACCTACCTGATCCTCAAGGACAAGGTCGAGCGCATGCGCGACGACCCCGACATCCAAGCAGCCCTGGCCGTCGCCAAGGCCGACCAGCTGACCCAACCCACGGGTCCCCTGGCCGTCGTGCGCGCCGCCACCTTCGACGAGGACGCGCTGGCCGCCCAGGGCTACGGCCACGAGCGCCTCGACCAGCTCGTCACGGAGCTGTTGCTCGGCGTGCGCTGATGCCGCTGGTCGCCGGGGTCGACTCCTCGACGTCGGCCTGCAAGATCGAGGTGCGCGACGCTGACAGCGGCGAGCTCGTGGCTCGCGGTCGCGCCCCCCACCCGGCGACCGCCCCGCCCCGCAGCGAACAACTGCCGCGAGACTGGTGGGCGGCATTCGAACAGGCCAGAGTCGAGGCCGGCCTGCTCGGTCGGAACCGCCCGGCCGCCTTGGCCGTCGCCGGCCAGCAGCACGGACTCGTCGCCCTCGACACGGGCGGGGAGGTACTGCGGCCGGCGAAGTTGTGGAACGACTCCGAATCGGCGCCCGACGCCGACGCACTGGTGGCGGCCATCGGTGCCCGTGGCTGGGCCGAGGCCTGCGGCAGCGTGCCCGTGGCCAGCTTCACCATCACCAAGCTGCGATGGCTGCGCCGCTGCGAACCCGACGCCTTCGCTCGCCTGGCGCGGGTCCTGTTGCCTCACGACTGGCTGACCGCGCAGCTCACTGGCGCCTTCACCACCGATCGCGGCGACGCATCGGGCACCGGGTGGTGGTCACCGACCGAAGAGCGATACCGCTACGACCTGCTCGCCCTGGTGGACGACACGCGGGCGTGGGAGCCGATGCTCCCCGACGTGCTGGCGCCCACCCAGCCGGCCGGCGACTGGGAAGGGATGCTCGTCGGCCCCGGCACCGGCGACAACATGGCCGCCGCTCTGGGGCTCGGCCTGCGTCCCGGTGACCTGGCGTTGAGTCTGGGCACCAGCGGCACCGCCTTCTGCCTCAGCGACCGTCCCACCTCGGATGCCACCGGCACTGTCGCCGGGTTCGCCGACGCCACCGGCCGCTACCTGCCCCTCGTGTGCACCCTCAATGCCACCAAGGTCACCGACGCCGTCGCCCGGCTCCTCGGGACCGACGCCGCCGGCCTCGACGCCCTGGCCCTGGAGTCACCACCCGGCGCGGGTGGCGTGGTGCTCGTCCCTCACTTCGATGGCGAGCGCACGCCGTTCCGGCCCAGCGCTACTGGAACCCTCGGTGGCATCCGTTCCGACACCAGCCGAGAGCAGGTGGCCCGCGCCAGTTTCGAAGGCGTGGTGTGCAACCTGCTCGCCGGCGCCGACCAACTCGTCGAGGCGGTGCCTCACGGCGGTCAGGGCCGGCTGATGCTCATCGGCGGAGGCGCCCGCAGCGCCGCCTACCGTCAGGTCGTCGCTGACCTCACCGGTCGACCCGTGCTGGTCCCCGACGCGGACGAGGCGGTGGCCCGTGGCGCCGCCCTCCAGGCCGCGGCCGTGCTCACCGGCCGCTCATTCGACGACATCTGCGACGGCTGGGGGACCGGCCCGGTCCTCGCCGTCGAGCCCGACCCGTCCGTCGACGGCGCCGCCATCCGCGCCGCCAACGCCCGCGCCCTCCTGGAGGTAGGACCTGATGACCACTGAGGTCTTCCGCAACCCCAACGCGTCCATCGCCGAGCGCGTCGAGGACCTGCTCGACCGCATGACCACCGACGAGAAGCTGGCCCAGATCGGCAGCATCTGGCTCACCGAGCTCGTGCGCGGGGCCCGCTTCGACGCCGAATCCGTGGCGGCCAAGCTCACCCACGGCATCGGTCACGTGACCCGCATCGGCGCGTCGACCGGCTTGCGGCCGACGGCCAGTGCCCGGCTGATGAACCAGATCCAACGGGTGGTGGTGGAGCGGACCCGGCTGGGGATCCCCGTGATGGTGCACGAAGAGGGCGTCGCCGGCTACTGCGCCCGCGACGCCACCCAGTTCCCCCAGGCCATCGGGCTCGCGTCCACGTGGGACGAGTCGCTGGTCACGGAGGTGGCCGACGTCATCCGTGGCCAGATGGTGGCGGTAGGCGCCCGCCACTCGCTGTCCCCGGTGCTCGATGTGGCCCGCGACGCCCGTTGGGGGCGCGTGGAGGAGACCTACGGCGAGGATCCCTACCTGGTCGGGCGCCTGGGCAGCGCCTACGTGCGCGGCCTGCAGGGCGACGACCTGCGCCACGGCGTCATCGCCACCGGCAAGCACTTCCTGGGCTACGCCCTGTCCGAGGGCGGGATGAACCACGCGCCGGTCCAGCTCGGTCCCCGAGAGCTGCGCGAGGTGTACGCCGAGCCGTTCGCAGCCGCCATCCGTGACGCCGACCTGGCCTCGGTCATGAACTCCTACTCGTCGATCGACGGACTCCCGTGTGCCGGCAGTCGCGCCATCCTCCACGATCTCCTGCGTGGTGAGCTCGGCTTCGACGGCGTGGTGGTGGCCGACTACTTCGCGGTGGAGCTGCTCATGACCCACCACGGCGTGGCCGCCGATCGGGGCGACGCCGGGGCGCGCGCTCTGGGAGCGGGTCTCGATCTCGAGCTCCCTGGCCGGGCCTGCTACGGCGAACCCCTCGAAGCTCGGCTGGCGGACGGCAGCCTGGCCATGGAGGTGCTGGACGAGGCGGTGCGTCGGGTCCTTGGCTCCAAGTTCCAGGTCGGTCTGTTCGAGGATCCCTACGTCGATGAGGCGGCGGCCCCGCGGGTGTTCGACACCCAATCGGATCGGGCCCTGGCCCGTCGGGCCGCCACCGAGTCGATCGTCCTGCTCCAGAACCAGGGCGATCTGCTGCCGCTCGACGTCGCCCGACTCCGTCGCGTCGCCGTCATCGGCCCCGCGGCCGACGACCCGCGCCTGCTCCAGGGCGACTACCACTACCCGAGCCACATCGAGATCATGTACGAGCGCGTCACCATGCCGGGCGTGCCCGTCACTTCGGCCGAGCCGGTGGCCACCCGCGGCGAGCAGTACCTCCCGGCCAACGGTGGCGCCTTCGAACCGGGGCCACATTTCGTCCGTCACGTAACCCCACTGGAGGGGATCCGCGCCGCGCTACCAGACGTCGAGGTCACCCATGCCAAGGGATGCGACGTCACCGGCGATGACGCATCCGGCATCGACGAGGCGGCCGAGGCCGCCGCTGGTGCCGACGTCGCCGTGGTCTTCGTGGGCGGCCGCTCGGGTCTTACGCCCCGGTGCACGGTCGGCGAAGCGCGTGACGCCACCGATCTGGCCCTCACCGGAGCCCAGGGGGCGCTCGTCGACGCAGTGGTGGCGTCGGGTACACCCACGGTCGTGGTTCTCATCAGTGGCCGGGTGCACACCATCCCAACGATCGCGGCCACCGTTCCCGTGGTCGTGCAGGCATGGCTGCCGGGCGAGGAAGCAGGCAGCGCCATCGCCGACGTGCTGGTCGGCCGAGCCGAGCCCGGCGGAAGACTGCCGATCTCGATGCCTCGAACCGTGGGCCAGGTCCCCATCCACCACGACCACCGCGCCGGTGGCGGACGCTCGCAGTTCTACGGCGACTACACCGACTCGGCGACCACGGCGCTCTACGCCTTCGGCCACGGCCTCACCTACACGACCTTCGAATACGGCGACTTCGACGTGGTCGCGTCCGGCACCACATCCGAACCAGTCGTGTTGCAGGCCACGGTGACCAACGTGGGCGAGCGGCGCGGCTCGGAGGTCGCGCAGCTCTACGTCCGAGACGAGGTGGCGTCGGTCGCCCGTCCCCATCAACAGCTCGTCGGCTTCTCTCGCCTCGAGCTCGACCCGGGTGAGACGGCAACGGTCGCGTTCGAGGTGCACCCCAGCCGCCTCGCCTTCTACGACGAGGCCATGCGCTTCGTCACCGAACCGGGGGTGTTCACCTTCACGGTCGGCGGCTCGTCTGACCGGGCCGACCTCGAGGTGATCGTCGAGCTGACCGGAGAGGTCGCCAGGTACCGACAACGGGAGATCGTGGCGACCACCAGTTGGCGGATCGCCTGACCCCGCTCGATCCGCGAGCACCCGTCGTCATATCAGACCTGCATGCGCTCACAGGATCTTCACGCCGGTGAGCTCTTCGGATACCTCCCACAGCCTCGTTGCCGCGCTGATGTCGAGCGTCTCGTCCGATGACCTGACGACCCCTGGTCGCCCCCAGCGTTGAGCCACACTCGGGCCGTAGCACTGGCCGGGCATGACGTCCTCGGTCGTCGCGGCATGGAGGATGGGGCGTGCACCCTGCGAGGTGGTGCTGAAGAGAACGGCGATCAGGACGTTGGACAACCGCGCGGCCCATCGGAACGTGGGTCCCGCGGCGTTCTCCCAGAAGGTCGATGCGGCGATGCCGGGGTGCGCGGCAACGGCCGAGGTGTCTCGCGCGCCCTGGAGCTCCGATGAGGCGAGCCGGCGCTGCAGCTCGAAGCTGTGGAGCAGGTTGGCGACCTTCGAGCGACGGTAGGCGACGGTGGGTCTGAACCGGTTCTTCCCCATCAGATCGTCCCAGTCCATCGTCGCCTGCAGATGCGCCAACGACGTCACCGTCACGATCCGGCTGTCGGGCGCCGCCAGCAACGCCGGCAGCAGCAGGCCGGTCCAGGCGAAGTGGCCGAGATGGTTCACCCCGAAGGTGGTCTCGAAGCCCTGCGCCGTCACTGAGCGCGAGCGAACGATCAGCCCCGCGTTGTTCACGCACAGGTGCACCCGGCCGAAGCGCGCGATTGCCTCGGCGGCTGCATCGGCGACCTGCACGAGATCGGCCAGGTCCAGACGGAGCAGCTCCACGTCTGCACCAGGATGACGGCGGCGGATCTGCCCCCGACCAGCGGCTGCCCGCTGGTCGTTGCGGCACGCGAGCACCGTCTTGGCGCCGGCGGCGGCGAGCGCGGCCGCCACCTCGAGGCCGATCCCGGTGTTCGCCCCCGTGACGATCGCCGTTCGGCCGTCCTGCGACCGGATCGCCTCGACCGCGCCGACCATCGGGTTCAGCCGTCGCGAGGTCAGGGCTCGCCGAATCGGCCGACGGTGTGCGCGCTCACACCGTCGGGATCGAGCTGGCGGGCGACCAGGTACCCCGGGCCCATCCAACCGCGGTGCATGTACGTGCCGAACGAGATCCGGGTTCCGGGAGCCCCCGAGCGAGCGGGGATCATCTTCACCCGCTCCAGCGCCTTGCGGACACCATCGGGGGAGAGCGGGCGTGCGGTGGCGAACGCCTCCAGCACGACCTCTGCGAGGTCGCCGTTGACCACGGGCACGCACCACTCGGGCCGGCGTCCGTAGCGCTCGTTGAACCGATCGAGGAAGTCCTGGCCCACCAGGTTGTCCGAGTCGTACTGATCCACGCCGGTCCAGCCGACCATGGCGTTCCAGACGACTTCGTTCAGCCACGCGTTCTGGAAGGCGGTGCCCATGAACCGAGGTGGATCCCACTCGAGCGCCTGCATGGCGAGGCCGACGAGCACGACACCGAACCCGAAGCCGCAGTGCACGACGGCTTGCACCTCTGCGGCGTGGAGCTTCTCCACCTGGACGCTCACGTCCTGAGCGGTCTGGGGGATCGACTCCTCGATCACGATTCGCAGCCCTTTGCGCTGGCTGGCACGCCGGAACTGCTCCAGGTACGACTCACCGACGAGCGACTGCTCGACCAAGACCCCGACATCGGTCAGGCCCTGCTTCGCGATCATGTCCGCCCAGAAGATCGGCTCGTCGCTCATGGATCCCATCGACAGCGAGAAGGTCCACTCCCCCAGCCACTCCTCCGAGCCGGTGACGCTGACGGTCGGAACCTTGAACCGCTCGTCGATGGCGGCCTTGGTCGGCACGACGTTGTCGGTGATCGAGGGCCCGAAGATCAGCAGGCAGCCCTCGTCGACGAGCTCCTGGTACGCGTCGATCACCGCCTTCACCGAACCCTTGGGAAGCCCCTCCACCTCCTTGTAGATGATCTGGATGGGACGGTCGATCGTGCCTCGTTCCAGACCGTCGCTGAAGACCAGGTCGAACGGATCCGTGAGGTCGGCCCGCCGCTCGGCGGGAAAACCGTCCGGCAGCAGGAGGTCCATGAGGTAACCCATCTTGATGGGCTCAGCCGTGTTCTCGTATGCCACCTTCAGGTCCCCTCGCTGCGCCACCCTGGTGGCCCAGGGGGTCGGTCATCGGTGTAGACCATAAGATGGCGATCACTATCTTGACAAGGGAGCCCGGGTGATGGCGACGGAGGACGGAGTCCGCTCGAAGACGACGCGCCGAGCCCGCGGCGCGCCTCGGCGGCTGCTGCTCGACGCGGCCCGGACGCTGTTCGCGCAACGGGACTACCGCAGCATCACCACCCGGGAGATCGCAGACACCGCGGGGGTGCTCGAGCATCTCCTCTTTCGTCAGTTCGGATCCAAGGCGGCTCTGTTCAACGAGGCCGTCGTGTTGCCGTTCCTCGAGCTGGTGGACGACCTCAACCTCCGCTGGGAATCGTTCGAGCCGGGGCCCGAGAGCTCTGAAGCCGTCGCCCGTGAGTTCCTCGGGTCGCTCTATGACCTGTTCGTCGACAATCGCGGCCTGGTCATGACGCTCTGGACGGCTGATGCCCTGACGGAGGACGAGCTCACCGAGACCGGCATCGTCGAGATCGCAGGAGCGCTGACCCTCTTGAGCGACCTCGGCGGGAAGGGCTCCGAGATGTTGGGCATCGACGGCGGCTCCCAGCCCCTCGCCGCCCGCTCGACGGTGGCGATGGTCGCCGGGATGTCGGCGTTCAGCTCGCCCTTCTTCGGAGGCGAGCGCCCGGCCAGGGATGATGTCGTCGAAGAGCTGGCACAGGCGACGCTGCACGGGTTCCTGCACCGCGGCGGCTGAGCTCACGGCCTGCCAGCCAAGACCCGGACGGTGAACATGGGCGATCAGGGCCGGAGACCCTGCTTCGCCAGGGTGAGGGGCAGCTCCAGGGACCGCAGCAGGCCGGGCTCGGCGTCGACCACGTAGGGCACCGCGTTCACGACGCGCATGGCGGTGGCCAGCATGGCGCCTGCCCCGCTGCCCATCGTCGCTACGCCAGCCTCGGCCGGGTCGTCGAGGGTCGGCGTGAACCAGCAATCGAAGTTCGGCTTGCCTTCGAGCACGACCCGATAGGTCAGGTCGGCCTCGCCGATGGGCCAGTCGGGCCCGACGTGACGGGCCAACCGGGTGATGTGGTCGATGACGATCGCTTCTCGACCGTCGACGACGCCGATGGCCTGGAAGCGGATGGCGCCGGTCGTACCGGGTTCCACCGTGCCGAAGGCGGACTCGATGGGCTGATCGGTCAACCGGCGGTCATACGACTCGCGAACCTCGTCGAGCTCGACGCCCAGACCATCGGCGATGAAGCGGAGCTGACCCTGCATCTCGCCCGAGATCCCTCCCGGCAGCATGATCCACGGCTCGAAGTCCAAGGGCTGACCGAATCCCAGCGCGTCGACCATGATCTCCTTGACGCCGTAGTCGTCGTAGAGCGCGATCTCGTAGCAGTGGATCTTCGAGACGGAACGGCACGCGGTCGACAGCGCCAGCGGGATGTAGTCGCACAGGAAGCCGGGCTCGATGCCCGAGGCGTAGATCGATGCTCCCCCGGCGAGCGCCGCCCGCTCGAGCCGCTCGCGGTGTGCCGGCGGGTAGGCGAACGGGTTGATCAGGTTCGTCGACGTCGTCGTGACGACGTTCACCCCAGCGGCCAGGATCCGTTCGTAGTCGGGCACCGCGCCTGCGTCTCGTTCGGGTCCGCTCGCTCCGTACACCACGCAGTCCGGTTCGAGCGCGAGGAGCGCGTCGATGTCATTGGTCGCGGTGACGCCGATCGGGACGCCGTTGGCCAGCTCCCCGGCGTCACGGCCGACCTTGTCGGGTGAGTGGACCCACACCCCGACGAGCTCGAGGTCGGATCGCTCGTTCACGGCGACGATCGACAACGATCCGATGCCCCCCGTCGACCAGACGACGACGCGTCGTGGGTGCCTGTGCTGATGGGTCGGTCATGGTTGTTCCCCCTGTTGTGGCCGGACGGGCAGGTAGCCCCACCCCCGGACGCTTGCGGTGTGGGCCATCTGGCCCCGGGCGACGTCGACGTCCCAATCCGGCCAGCGGCGCAAGGATCTCCTCGAGGGCGACGCGGCCTTCGAGACGGGCGAGCGCGGCGCCGAGACAGAAGTGGAGCCCGTACCCGAACGCCAGGTGCGGGCCGTCGTCGCGGTGCACATCGAAGCGATCGGGCTCGTGCCAATGACGCGGATCGCGGTTGGCGGCGCCGTTCAGCACCAACATGACCGAGCCCTCCGGGACCGTCGTCCCGTGGAGCTCCACGTCGTGCTGGACCCAGCGCGCCTGCGCCGGCGACGGCGACTCGAGCCGCAGGATCTCCTCGATCGCAGCCGGGATCAACGAAGGGTCCTCGGCCAGGAGACGTCGCTGGTCCGGGTTCTGGGCGAGGAGCTGCATGGTGAACCCGATGAGGCGGGTCGCCGTCTCGTTGCCGGCCCCGGCGACCATCGAGGCATAGGTCACGACCTCGTCTCGGGTCAGCCGACGCCGGGACCCGTCGGGTTCATCCACCTGCGCCTGCAGCAGCTCGGTCATGAGGTCGTCGGACGGGTGATGTGAACGCCACTCGACGTACTCGGCCAGCACCGAGAGGACCGAGTCGAGCGTCGACTGGTCGAATGAGGTCGGTCCGCCGTCGGTGGCGATGGCGTCGTCGGTGGTCCGTCGGTACGCGTCCTGATCGGCCTCGGGGATGCCGAAGAGGAACCCGATCGTGCGCAGGGGGATCTCGACGCCGAGCTCGGAGATGATGTCGAACTCCTCTCGACCGTCGAGCGCGTCGAGCGCCCGAACGGTGTATCTCCGCACCAGCGGCTCGAGGTCGAGCATCCGTCGCGGGGTGAACACGCGCGAGAGCAGGGCGCGGTGCGCATCGTGGATCGGTGGATCCTCGAACAGGAGGATCCCGGCGGGGATCTCGACCCCGGCCTTCACGATGTCGAGCACGGTGCCGCGCCCGGAGCGGTAGGTGTCCCAGTCGAGCAGCGCGGCTCTGACGTCGTCCCACCGACTGATGGCCCAGAACTGGTGCTCCTCGTTCCAGTACAGCGGCGCCTCCTGCTGGAGGCGCCGCCAGATCTCATAGGGGTCGTCGTCGATGTCGGCGTCGTAAGGGTCGTACCGCAGCGCCGATGTCGGTTCGGTCGACGTCAACGTCCCCCTCCTCGTGCCGAGGTGGGGTGGATGTGCGGGCTGCCGCCGAAGCCTCCGTTGAACGGTTGGTTCTGCACGCCGGGGAACAGCTCTCCGCTCGGCCCGGCCGTGACGTCGCCCTGGACCTTCGTGATCAGGTGCGGCGCGAACACGGCCAGATAGAGGACGTGGCCGACGACGACGACGGCGATGATCGAGAGCACGAACGTCCCGGTCGTGGACTTGGACCGTCGGTTGGCCCAGGACTCGATCACGTTGCGACCTTGGGCATCGGTCCGGCCGAGCAGGTAGGCGAACACCATCATCTGCAGCGCCATGGCGATGGCGTCGTACACGGGGTACTGGTGCTTCGTGCCTTCGAAGATGGCCAGTCCTGGAATCACCCGCCCGTAGTAGAAGACGCCGAGGCGGGCACCGAGCATGGCGTTGAAGCAGAACGCCCAGACGAACCCGACCGCGAAACCGACGCCGAGCAGTGCCTGGGGACGTCGCCATCCGAACTTCGCCGCTGCCCGGTTCCCCAACGCCGCACCGATGAGCGCCGGCAGGACGAAGTAGGAGATGTAGCCGATCGGCACCGACGCCGGCAGCCCACCCCACGTGGCGTTCATCGGCCACCACGACGGCATCCGTGGCAGAGCCGACGGGAACTGGGCGTACATCGCCCAGTCGTACGGGGCCTCGATCCAGGAGATGGCGATGGCCGAGATCGATACCAGCAACAGCGGGTGGGGACGCCGCTGCCTCCAGCTGAGATAGATCCCCGCCACCAGGAAGGCGATCCCCGTGACGTACGCGAACGTCATCGAGGCGATGAGCAGCGGCGTGAGCTCGCCGATCACGGCTCTCCGGTCTCACCGCGATCGCCACGCGCCTCTGGATCGAACCGCATCACCAGTCCCACGATCACGACGATCACGAAGAGCAACGAGCCGAGCATGATGGCCTGCCCCATGGTGCCTCCCCTTAGATGGTGTTGACTATCTTAATTGGCGGGTGGTCCGCACGTTCCCGGTGCGTCATCCGTTGTTGACGTCGTACTGGCCCTCGGTCTGGTTCCACTTGAAGAAGTAGACCTTCGGGTTGCCGTCCGTGTGGGGCGAGGGGCCGAAGTCCCAGGCGTCGGGGAAGGTCGGGAGCACGATCTTGCCCAGCGAGTTGCCCGCCGCCTGGAAGGTGCCGTAGTTGAGGGTCGGGCCCGCCTTCGCCAAGATGGCCTCGAGCAGGTACATCTGTTGACAGGCCAGGGCCGAGGCCACGAACTGGTCGGGCTGGCCCTTGGGGACGGTGGACGACGGCTTGATGACCAGGCCAGCCTTCCGTTGCACGTCCATGCACCCCTTGGTGGGATCGCCCAGGGCCAGGCGGGCGTCGTTCGGTCCGAACACGCCGCCGGTGATCGACCCCGTCAGGTAAGACGTGTCCGCGCCCGCGGCGGCGGTCAGCGTGGTGGTGCCGTACATGTTGGAGAAGATCAGCTCGGGGCGGTAGTCGGTCTTGGCCAGGCCGGGGGGGAAGGCGCCGGTGGCGGACTGGCCCACCACCAACACCTTGGTCACGCCTTCGGACTTCAGGCGTTCGGAGATGGTCGCAGCCTGCGCGTAGTTGGCCGTCGAGTCGTTCGTGGCGGCGGTCATGACGGCCGTCTCGACCGGCTTGATGCCAGCGGCCGCCAGCACCGGCTTGATCTTGTCGGTCAGAAGCGTCTGGTCGGCCGTCGTGGCCACCACGGCCAGCTTGCCGTCCAGCTCGCCCCGCCCAGCCATCGACTTCACCACGCTGACCTCGAGGTTCTCGCCCGCGTCGGTGCTGAACCAGGGCGCCTTGGCCTGAGCCAGACGCTCGGTCGTCTGCGCCCCTCCGATGGTGGCGGTGGCGTTGGTGTTCACGTAGCAGAGCACGTTGTCGGCCAGGTAGAAGCCGACGGCGACGAACACCTTCACGTCCTGGGTCAAGTGGGTGCAGGCCGCGTCGGTCGAAGCCTGGCTGGTCGGGTTGATCCCGACCATGGTCGCCTCCAGCTTGCGGCCGTGGATGCCGCCGTGGGCGTTGATGTCGTCGACGATGGCCTGGTACGCCTTCGGGAAGTCGCCCTCGTTGATGTGGATGAAGCTCTGGAGCGACGAGAGGTCGAGCCACACGATGCCGATCTTGATGCTGTCGGCGGTCACCCCCGGGGCTCGAGTGTCGGACACGCTGGCCGTGGAGGTGGTGCCGCCTCCCCCCGCCGAGGTCGTGGCCGTGGACTTGCAGGCCGCCAGCAGGACCATGGCCACCAGAGCCACGGGGACGACCCAGCGCCTGGGGCGGCGCGAGCCGCGAGGTGGGTCGGAAGCGCTCGTCGACTGGCCCTGGTCGAGCGTGCGGCCGTGGTTCAGGTGCATGCGACTGTTCAAGGTTCCCCTTACCTTTCGCTGCCGTCCCGGCAACGCCCGGACGGTTGAACAAACATTAGGTACGCATTGGTTCCGCGTTGTGGACGACTGCTGCCTCCGTGTCTCTAGCGAATCGCCCCTTGAGCGGCGTACTGAGGCAGGTCGAGTGGGGTGACGTGACCGGGCGCGGCTGCCGTGACCGCGGGGATCGCGTTGATGGCGTGGAGCGCGGTCATGGCGAGCGGCGCGCGGTAGTCGTCGCCCGGGCGCTGCACCGCCTGGACATCCACCTTGAAGCTCGGCCGACCGTCGATCCGGTAGGTGATGCCGCCGCTCTCGAGGCCGAGCGAAGGCGATGGCCAGTGGTCCGGCACGGGCGCGGCGCGACTGACCCGCGCCACGTAGTCGACAAAAATCCGGGTTCCGCGGCTGGTGATCCCTTCGAGCTCCCAGAACGTGGCGCCGATGGTCTCGGCCTCGACCGGCCCGAGTGCGGTGTCCAACTCCTCGGGCGTCGCATGGGTCTCCCAGCGGAACGCGGTCGACTCGATCACCAACCCGAGCGCGTCGGCGACGACATGCAGGTTCGGCACCCACCACTTCGCGCAGATCCCGTCGACGAAGCGGGGCGGAGTCGTACCGTCGGGCTGACCGAAGCCCATGGACCCGAAGACGACCTCCTTGATCGGATAGGACGTCGCCATGTCGAGGGCGTGCTGCTCCTCCCGGTACACATCGACCTCTCCGGCAACGGCGAGCAACGTGTACGGGAGCGAGAAGCTGGCCCACCCGGGCTCCATGCCGGACGCGTAGAAGGTCGAGCCCCCGGATGCACAGGCCGAGCTGATCGGCGTCGCGAGCTCGGCCGGCGCCATCGGTGGATACACCATCGACGCGAGCGCAAACGTCACGACGTCGGTCCCTCGCTCCAGGAAGCGGGCGATCTCGTCGCACGCTTCGGCTTCCCGACCGATCACCGAGCCCCCGTAGCTGAAGCAGTCGAGACCCATCTCCAGGACAGCATCGAGATCGAGAGTGGCCTGCAGTCCCACTGGCGGCAGACCGCAGAGCTCGCCTGCGTCCCGCCCGGCCTTCTCCGGTGTCCTGACGGCTAGCGCCGCGAGCTCGAGCCGTGGATCACGGATGATCGCACGCAAGGCCTCTCGACCGGTTCGCCCAGTCCCGATGTGGCCAACCTTGATCGTCATGTTCCCCCCTGCACCGGCACGCCCCGTCTCGACCGCGCAGCCTCCCTTAAGATGGTGCGCGATATCTTATGGCATCGCTCGCGACACCGCCGATCGAAGAGCGGGAGTTCGGTGGTTGCTCCTGGTCTCAGACGCCGATCACGCCGAAGTGGACCGAGGTGAAGCGACGGTGGACGATCCGCCATCCGACCGGCGTGCGCACCAGTTCGTCGTCGTAGAACCCGCGTGGGTTCAGGCCGGTCTGCCCGTCGGCGGCCATGAGGATGGCGTCGACGTAGCTGCGGGCCGTCGCGGTGTCCCCGTCGACGGTGATCGCCAGGTTGGAGAGCTGGTGCATGGTGTGTCCCATGGCGGCGTGGCTCGTGGTCATCGACTCGGTGATCTCCTCGACGCCGCGCCACGGATCGAGGCCCTCGTATTCGGCGAGGGCGTCCTCGGTGAAGCAGGTGCGGAACAGCTCCCAGTCCCTGCGGTCGATGGCCGTGGCGTAGCGGACGAGCACTTTGGCGATGTCGTGCTCGTCGGCCCGTGCGTCGTTGCTCATCTGACCGTCCCCCTTCAACCGTCGGCCGCACGACGGTGCGCGGCGCCACGGGGTCGGGGGTCCAACCGACCGCGAGTCGCGCATGCCGCAGCACAACTGGCCCGCATCGCCTTGCCTGTGTATCAGCAGCACCGGGCGCGCCGAGTGACGAACACAACCGAAATCGCCATTTAGATGGCAGTAACTATCTTAATACGGCCCGGCCGTGTCGGCCATGACCATTGACCTGGGCCAGGAAGATCGGAGAGCGGGTGACGAGAATCGAACTCGCGTTCCCAGCTTGGGAAACCGAATCAGGCTGATACGGACGCACTGACTCGGACCGCACGGGACGGCTGAGCAGGGCCTTCCGACTGGGCGAATGACCTCGGATCCGGGCGGATGACGGCGGATGTGCGGCGGCGGATGTCCGAGACAAACAGCATCGGCCATCATGACCGGGACCGTGCACCGACCGTTGGAACTCGCCCACTCGTCTCGTCTGGGAACATGACACCTTGAGAGGAGCGCATCTATGGCGACCTACGTCTTGATTCACGGAGCGGGGTCGGATGCCTGGTACTGGCATCTCGTCGGTCCGAAGCTCGAGAGACTCGGACACCGGGTGATCGCGGTCGATCTGCCGGCGGGCGACGCCTCCGCCGGGTTCAGTGCATACGCCGACGTCGTTGTCGAGGCGATCGGCGACCGCGGTGAGTGGGACGACGAGCTGGTCCTCGTCGCCCAGTCGATGGCCGGATTCACCGCACCGATGGTCTGTGACCGAGTCCCGGTCGACCTGATGGTCCTGGTGGCGGCGATGGTGCCCTCACCCGGCGAGTCGGGAGGCGAGTGGTGGGCGAACACCGGCCACGCTCAAGCCAAGGCCGAAGCGGCGGCGCGAGACGGACGACCCGACACCGACGACCCGACGGAGATGTTCTTGCACGACGTACCCGCGGACGTCGCGGCAGAGAGCGCGAACCACGCGGGTCCGCAATCGGGCACGCCCTTCGCCCAGCCATGGCCACTCGACGCCTGGCCCGATGTGCCCACGAAATTCTTGCTGTGCCGCGACGATCGGTTCTTCCCGGCCGACTTCCAACGCCGCGTGGTAGGGGAGCGCCTCAGCATCACGCCAGACGAGATGGACGGCGGGCACCTCCCCGCGCTTGCCCATCCCGACGAGCTCGTCGAACGCCTCGAGGCGTATCTCGCCGAGCTCCGAGCCGCCTGACGGCTCGCTCGACGAACGACGTCGGCGCCCGCGGTGAGTTCCTGGAGGAGTTCATGTGCCGTGTGGACGTCGGTTCGGTCACAGGCTCGAACCAGGTTTGGCCATCGTCGACCTAGCAGGGCGACGGTCAGCCGGGCCCGAAGACGCGTTCTGGTTGGACCAGCACGGCGACGCGCTTGTCCTCGCGCATGACGCGGTCGTATTCGTCCCAGTCGTCGTGGGTTCCGCCGGCGGCAACGAAGATCTCCCGCAGCAGCAGGCGGAGGCGTTCCGCGTCGACACCTTCGAGCGGGTCGTCGGGACCGGCGAGCCTCACGGCGCCTTCGACACCCGCCCACTGCCAACCCACGCGGATGACCACCGTCGCTCGCGGACGAGCCCGCAGGTTTCCGAGCCGATGCGACGATCCTGCTGCGACGAACGCGACGACCGGACCGCCCACGGTGGGATGCTCGACGACGCCCGCGTTGACCACCGACGACTGGATGCTGCCATCTGCCCTCGACGTGGACACCACAACGAGCCCGTGGTCGTGAGGCACCAGGTCGGCGAACGAGGCGAGGTCAGTCATGGCGCCATCATCGCGGCTTCCGGGCACGGGTGCTCGTCTGCACAGGCGCAGCCGACGGCGCGGCAGCCATGCGATATCTGTGGTCCGTAGTTGGTCGGCGACGCAAGCCCGGTCCCTTGCACCCGGCGGGCGACAGCCAACTCAGCGCAGCGCGAACAGGCCGCTCGGACACCCAAGACCCTTTCTTCCGGTGGGACCCGATCTGCAGGTCGGTCGATCGGAGGAGGGTTGACAACCGAGCTTGCCCGGCGCATATTCAAGCAATGACTTGTACAACGAAGTGCTTGAATGATGGGTGAAGAACTGCGTGACACGATCGCGGCGGAGCGGGTGGCGCTCGCCGACATTCTCGACAGGCTCAGCGTCGAGCAGTGGGCGACGCCGTCGTTGTGTGAGGGGTGGACGGTCCGGGAGGTCGTGGCCCACATCACGATGGGGTTTCGCACCTCGAATGCACGGTTCGGGCTCGAGATGGTGAAGGCGCGGGGCAACTTCAACCGGATGGCCGACCGGGTCGCCCACCGTGATGCCAGGATGGCGACCGCGGAGCTCGTCGCTGGTGTGCGCGACAACGCCCGGCACGGCTGGCGTCCGCCGGG
Source organism: uncultured Microthrixaceae bacterium (assembly GCA_963740985.1). Classification (GTDB taxonomy): domain Bacteria; phylum Actinomycetota; class Acidimicrobiia; order Acidimicrobiales; family Acidimicrobilacustridaceae; genus UBA4742. The sequence goes on along the minus strand of CAVUGJ010000002.1, from coordinate 2,312,586 downwards.
TGGCGGCTACGAGGGAGCCCTGACCCATGACGTGGTGCACGGGCTCGACATCACCCGACCGCTCGGCATCGAGCGCGAGATCCCGGAGGCGGACCTGCGGCTGGTGCTTGATCAGCTGGTGGGCGAGCGCAGCCTGAAGTTCTTCGGGCTCGACGCTAGCGGCGTCCGTCTCCAGGCAGAGGACATCGACTGGTCCCACGGCGACGGTGCCGAACTGCGGGCACGCGCCGAGGATCTCGTGTTGGTGCTCTCGGGTCGTCGAATCGACCCAGAGAGGTTTTGCGGTGCGGGTGCTTCCACGTTCGGGCGGTCCCGACCATGAGGAGGAGCACCGCATGCCCACGATGACGGTGAACCAGGAAGAATCGCTCAGCGCCACGTTCGCTGCGCTCTCGGACCCGACCCGGCGGGCCATCCTGGTTCGCCTCGGGCAGGGCGAAGCAACGGTGAACGAACTGGCCGAGCCGTTCGACATCACCGTCCAGGCCGTCTCACAGCACCTCAAGGTGCTCGAGCGGGCCGACCTCATCTCCCGAGCGAAGCGAGCGCAGTCCCGGCCCTGTCGCCTGGAACCGGTAGCCCTCGACGAGGCCATGGGCTGGATCGAGCGGCACCGCCGCATCTGGGACGAACGCTACGACCAACTCGATCACCACCTGCGGACACTGCAGGAACGCACACCGACCAGGGAGCACACGCCATGACATCGACCGGTTCGGAACAGGGCGAGCTCGTCCTCACGCGGACGTACCGCGCCTCGCGCGAACTCGTCTTCGAGTGCATGACTACACCGGCGCACCTCGCGCACTTCTGGGGACCCACCGGCACACGACGCCAATCGAGAACATCACTGTGGAGCTCCGACCGGGGGGTGCGTTCGAGACGCTCATGGTGAACGACGCGGACGGCGCCGAGTACGCGATGCGCGCCGTGTTCGTCGAGATCGATCCGCCCGAGAAACTCGTGTGGAGCGAACCCGATGTCGAGGGCGGCATGACTACGACGGTGACCTTCCGGCCCACCGACGACGGCGGCACCGAGGTCGTCACCCACCAGACGAACGTGCCCGAGATGTACCGCACGCCCGAGGCCCAGGCCGGTCTCCAGACGAGCTTCGACCGTTTCGAGCTTTACCTCGCGACGTTGATCGGTGATGCCTGACAGATCACACGCCCGTAGTGCCGAAAGCACAACAAGATGAGCGAGGATCGCCGCGGCAACGCCTCATCGCGACACCTGTCCTTTGGTGCGCTTGCACCTACATACGATGTGGCTCGGTCCACGTGGCGTCTTCGGAATCCGCCTCCGCTCAACACGCCAATGAGCCGAGCGGTGGACCCGAGTGGTCACTGGCCGTTCCGGAGCACCTGCCCGATCCCGGCCTTGGTCGACCCACTCTCCGCCAGATTTTTGCGGTGATCAACTCGGGAAGGGCGGGCCTAGTGAACCTCAGCTTTGACGGCTGAGGATCCGGCCGTCTCGGTGGGTCGAAGCGGATTGGGCAAGGCTGTGACCAGCGCCCTCTCACCGACGCCATCGCCGCGACGTGCCGCGATGACACCTCGTCGGGATTGCGATGTGCGATGGATGTGCGATCGGGCTCCGACGGCCATCGCACACCAACGCTGATACCAGGGCTCTGACCTGCGGAGACAGGTCGAATCGAGTGGAGCGGGTGACGAGAATCGAACTCGCGTTCTCAGCTTGGGAATCAGAATTCGGCGGATGGGGGCGGCCTTGCTTGGACCAGAATGGACGGCTGACCTGCTGGTTCTCGAAGCGGCGGATGAGCTGAGACGGCGTCGGACGTCGGTGGATGTGCGATCCATGTGCGATGGCCCGGTCGGTGTCTGCCGTCTGAACTGCGCGGGTCTCGGGTCTCGGGGCTCCGTCACGTCTGCGAGCTCGATCGCGCTCGGGCATGGGGCCCGGCGTTCTGGCTCGAGCCGGAGGTCAAGCGTTCGTGGCTGCCCGCGCCGGCCGCCCGACCGCGACGGTGACGCCGAGCAGCCAGACGGCGAAGGTGAGTCCGACGACGATCGCGTACCACCCCTGGGGTGAGAACGCGCCGGTCCCGGCCTGGACGGCGAAGGGTCCGACGACGTTGATCGCCGCGATCGGGATGCCGACCCAGGCTGACCATCTGGGTAGTGCATCGTGGCGGAGCGTGGCCACGATGACGATGACCATCCAGGCTACGAAGCCGAACCCAGCGATGTTGTACGCCATCCATCCGGCATCCCAGAACGCTCGAACCACAGCTGGATCGGTGGCCGGCCGGTATGCGACGACCATGAACAACGCCGTGCCGGCACCGAAGATCCCCGCGGCGCCGACCGCGCTGGCGACCGCGGCCATGGCGAGCCACCCGTCCTCGGGTTCTGCACGTCGGATGGCCCGGTGGAGCCCGCCCGCGAAGACCGTGAGCAGGGCGAGCCCCATGGCGAAGATCAGATAGCTGGCCAGCAGCTGGCTGCGGTGCTCGGACGCGTAGACGACGATCTCGCCGCCCGTTGATTCGGAGTTGGGCGCTCTCATCGGAAGAAGCGCGATCGCGGTGAGATACATCGCGACAGTGATGCCGCCGAGGACCGCCACTGACTTGTTGCGGCCGTCAGTAGATGCCATTCGAACAACCTCTCGTCGTGTGTTCAACGGTCGTTGTCGTGATCGGGGTCGTCGGGTCGTGCGACCCAGGCGACCGCGTCTCGGTGGGCTCGGTCCAGCGCCGCGCCGATCCGTTCGTTGCCGCGGTAGAGGTTGTCGGCGCCGATGAGGTCGGTGAGGCCGGTCACCAGCAGTTGATCGGCGAGTTGCTCGTTCACCGACACGATCACGAGCTTGGAGGTCATCGGCGGCCAGGGCCACGGCGTAACGCCGAAGGACATCGGTGAACGTCGTGCCGAGATCGGTGCGCTCGCGGAGCCGCAGGATGACGACCGAGTTGCGTGACTGCGGTGTCACTCGAGGAAGGGCGTCCTCGAACGTCGGAGCGGCCGCGAAGAAGAGGCTTCCGTACGGTTGCAAGACGACGACCTCGTTGGCGCCGAGCTCGGCTGGTGGGTCGATCTCGATGGGACCATCGTCGGTGAAGACACGGCGTTTGATGCGAACCGTGTTGGACTGGCCGACGACGTAGAGCAGGATCGAAAGGCCGACGCCGACCAGGACGGCGTACTGCAGGGGCACGACGATGGTCGAGCGCGAAGGTGGCGATGAGGACGACTCGTTGCGACAGGCCTGTGCGCCACACCGAGGCCAGGTCGGCGGGTCTGATCGTCCGCGCGCCGACGAGCATCAACAGCCCGGCGAGGGCAGGCATGGCGATCCCTCCGATGAGATCGCCGAACGCCACCACGATCACCGCCATGACCAATCCGGCGATGACCAGGGACGCCCGGGACCGGGCACCGGCGGCCTTGTTCAACGATGATGCGGAGACAGAACCGCCGACCGGCATGCCCTGCAACGCGCCCGACGCGAGGTTGGCGACGCCCTGACCCAGGAAGTCCCGCGACGCGTCGGGATAGCTCCCGTCCTCGTTCGGGAAGTTGGCCGAGATGCCCGCGCCCTGGACCAGTCCGACCAGGGCCAGCGACATCGCCGGCACCAGGAGCGCGGGCACGAGCCGCAGGTCCGGCGCCTCGAGGCGGGGCAGCGTCGCCGAGCGTCGCGCCGAGATCTTTGACCGTGGCCACGTCCCATCCCAGGGCGACGGCACCGGCGGAGGTGACGAACACCGCTACGACCAGCCCGAGGGAGCGAAGGGGCGTGCGTTCGAGCACGAGGATGAGCACGATGGTGCCCAGCCCGACCGCCAACGATCTCCCGTCGAGCCGACCCGGGTGCAGCACCGTGTCCAGGGCCCGGGTGAGACGGGATCCTCGATCGGAGCTGTAGCCCGTCAGGTTGGCCAGCTGGCCGAGCACGATGTTCACGCCGACCGCGTTGATGAAGCCCACCATCACGGCGTTCGACACGAAGCGGAGGACGCCGCCGAGACGCACCGCGCCGGCCACGACCATGACGACACCCGTGAGCATCGCAAGGGTGAACAGCGCCCTCGGTGGATCAGGGCCATCGTGAACCGTTGGCACATCGGCCACGATGATGGCCATGGCCCCCGTTCCCTGGACGGCCATGAAGGCTGAGGAGGTCGCGAGCGCGCCGGCCACGGTCCCGACCATGTACCCGTACACGCCGGCCAGCGGATTGACGCCCGCCAACAAGCCGGTGGCGAGCCCGTCGGGCACGCTCTCGACCCCCAGCACCGCGCCGGCGGTTGCGTCCTGGCGCAGCCGGGCGAGGCGCGACCTACGACCGGGTCGGGTTGGTCCTCCCATGGTGTCGGAGCCTGTCGGGTGCGGGGCGGCCGGGTCAGCTGACCGGGCCTGTGCTTCAGCGGACCTGGTCGCGACGGCTCAGCGCCGCGGGCCTCGGTCGTCGCGACGGTCCTCTCGGCGGTCTTGGCGGCGGTTGACGCCGTGGGCCACGACAGCAACGGTGCCGACGGTGGCGGCGGTGCGGGCGACGGGGGCGCCGATCACGCCTCGTCGTCTGGCTCGGACTGGACGCAAGGGCATCTCACACTCCTTCTTCGACGGCGGTCTCGGCCTCGATCGAGGCGGCGATGGCCTGGATCGGGATCCGGCCGCTGGCCACGAGTTGGCCGCCGGCACGGCGGGCTGCGGCGGCGAACGGTGCGGCCCAGAGGTTCTCCCAGACGATGACACCGGCCACCGAGCCGGGGTCCATGGCCGCCGCCAGGTGGGTCACGTCGTCCGCGGCCAGGATGTCGGCCAATTGCGTCTCGGCGACGCGCAGGTCGTCGAGCTGGGCCAGGTCTTCGAGTTCCATGGCGTCGATGCTGCCGTCGTCTCCCTTGCTCAATACGAGCAGATCGAGCAGCCTGACCGTCTTGTCCTCGATGAGGTCGCCCAGAGCGCTAGCCATCTCGCCGGTGAAGTGCTGTGCCCCGGCCGGGAACTCGACGACCAGGTAGTCGACCGGACCGAGCTCGTCGACCTCGGGAACGCTCATGGCTTGGTTGCCGGCACGATCGGGTGGTGGGGTGTCATGTCGGACCTCCTTCGAGTGTGGGTGATCACGATCGTCCACCCGGCTCCGCCATCCCGGCATCACCCAATGGGGGTGAGCCGGGCGGGCGTCGAAGAACCGTTCAGGTACGGACGCTGAGGCCGGCTCGATCCTTGGCGACGTAGGCGAGGATCAGCGCCAGCGGGAAGAAGAAGAGGCTGAGCACGAAGTACCCGAAGAAGCTGTGGCCTTTGCGGCCAGCGACCCGGGCCGGCCAGAAGGCGAGTGCGACCCAGATGATCAGTCCGATGAGGCCGAGGCCGAGCCAGCCGGCCGATGACATCGCGAACATTGCACGAACCTCCCTAGGCGGACAGCCCGTGAGCCGCGTCGCCCTGGTGTCCGGCGGCGTGGATGTCGAGCTCGTCTTGTCCCGACAGGTGGGGCTTGATGTCGAATGTGACCTTCTTGACGGTGCCGGTGAAGGCGAACGGCTTCTCGTTCTCGTAGGCGGGGTCGACCACGCCGCCGTTGTCGCGGCCGATGTCCATGCCGGCATAAGCGGAGAAGCGGACGGGCACGGTGTGGTCCATGCGCCCCTTGCCGACAGGTCGATCGTCGACGTAGAGGGTCACCTCGCCGCCGGTGGCCGGCTTGGCCTCGTCGGCCGCGAACTCCATGCGCACGCTCACGTCGCCGGTGGGCATGTCCTCCTCGGCGACCTGCGTGTAGATGAGGACGCCCATCATGGAGTAGGTGTGGGTGAGCTTGCCTTCCTTGACGTAGAGGGTGAATCCCCCGAGGTGGTCGGCCTCGGCCACGATCACCCCTTGCGCGCCGGCCTCGGGAATGACGAGCTCGGCGGAGATCGAATAGGAGCGGTTGTAGATCCTGGGGATCATGCCCGAGAGCACGTTCTGCACGTCGCCGCGGAACTCGAAGGTCGTCTCCTCCGGGATGGGCGGGAGCATCCCGAAGAAGGTCGACAACGGGGCCAGCAGGGGCAGCACCTTGTAGCGCTCGGCCTCCTGCCAGAACAACGCGGTGAGCTCCTCGACCTTGTCGGGGTGCGCCTCGGCCAGGTCGTGCGCCTGGCTGAAGTCGTCGGGCAGGTAGTAGAGCTCGGTTCGATCGGCGTCGGGGTCCCAGACCCCCGGCGCGTAGGGGGCGAGCGCCTCGGCGGTCAGGACCCACGGGATGCGGTCGGTCTTGACCGCCAGCCACCAACCGTCCTCGTACATGGCTCGGTTGCCCACAGTCTCGAAGTACTGACGGGTCCGGTGCTCCGGGGCCGCGTCGTTGGCGATGGACTCGGCGAAGGTGGTCCCGTGGATCGGCTCCTGGTCGATCCCGTCGACGCTGGCGGGTGCGGGGATGCCGGCGATGTCGAGGATGGTCGGAGCCACGTCGATCACATGGGTGAACTGGGAGCGGAGCCCACCGGTCTCGGGCACGCCGTCGGGCCAGTGGACCACGAGCGGGTTGCGGGTCCCTCCCAGGTGGGACCCGACCTGTTTGCCCCACTGGAAGGGGGTGTTGCCGGCCCAGGCCCACGCCGCGCTGTAGTGCGGATCCATGACGGCTGCGCCCCACTGGTCGAGCCCCCCGTAGAGCTCGGAGAGCTGGAGCTGCATCTCGTCGGTGAGGGGGATGCCGTTCTGCATGGTGAGCTCGTTGAACGAGCCGGTGGTGGCGCCCTCCATGCTGGCGCCGTTGTCGCCCCAGATCCACACGATCAAGGTGTTGTCGAGCTCACCCAACTCGTCGATGGCGTCGATGACCCGACCCACGTTGTGATCCGCGTTCTCCGAGTAACCCGCGTAGACCTCCATCTGGCGGGCGTAGAAGGTCTGCAGCTTCTCCGGTACGTCGTCCCAGGCGGGGAAGGCCTCGTTGCGGGGCGTGAGCTCGGCGTCGGCGGGTATGACGCCGAGCTCTTTCTGGCGGGCGAAGACCTCTTCCCGGAGCCGGTCCCAGCCTTGGTCGAAGGCCCCGTGGTATTTGTCGGCCCACTCCTTGGCGACGTGGTGTGGGGCGTGGCTGCAGCCGGTCGAGTAGTAGACGAAGAAGGGCTTGTGGGCGTCTTGGGCCCGGACGCCGTGCAGCCATTCGATGGTGCGGTCGGCCATGGCGTCCGGGAAGTAGTACGGGTCGTCCTCGTCGTAGAACGCGTCGTCGGTGCCGATGATCTTCTGGTTCTCGGCCAGGCAGGGATCCCACTGGCTGGAGCCGCCGCCGAGGATGCCGTAGAAGTGGTCGAAGCCCCAGCCCGCCGGCCACCGGTCGAAGGGCCCGGCGGGGCCCTGCTGGGCGTCGGGAGTGAGGTGCCATTTGCCGAAGGCCGCGGTGCAGTAGCCGTTCTCCCGCAGGATCCGGGGCAGCGGGGCGCAATCGCGGGGCAGCGTGGCGGAGTAGCCGGGGAAGCCACCGGCGAGCTCACCGATGGAGCCGAAGCCGACGGTGTGGTTGTTGCGGCCGGTCAGCAGGGCTGCTCGCGTCGGCGAGCACAACGCGGTGACGTGGAACCGGTTGTACCGCAAACCCTTGTCTGCCAAACGGGTGTAGTTCGGTGTCTGGATCGGTCCGCCGAAGGTGGAGGGGTTGCCGAACCCGGCGTCGTCGATCAGCACCAGCAGGACGTTTGGTGCACCGTCCGGCGGTGTCGGGTGCGCGATGAGGTTCCAGTCCGGCTCGGAATCGCCGAGCGTCTTGCCGGCCACCCCGGCGAACTCTTGTCGGCGGATCGGCAATCGGGTGCGATCAGGATCGTTCACGTCGACTCCTTGCTGGCCAGGCTCCGAGGGCCGCACGTTGGCGCGTCGCCGAAGCCGCTCAGTTGTCATTCAGCCCTGCCGTCCAAGCGACGCGCATCCCCCAGAAGGGGTGATGTGTCGAAGATCAGCGCTCGGGCAGCAGACCGAGGCGGCGGGCGGTGCCCACCGCGTCGGCACGGGAGGATGCCCCGAGCTTGCGGTAGATGGACACCGAGTGGGACTTGGCGGTGTTGCGGCTGATCAGGAGGAGCTCCGCGATCTCCTTCATGGACAGGTGGGTTGGCAAGTAGTCCAGGAACCGGAGCTCGGCGGTCGTCAGCGGTTGGATCTGCGCCGCAGACAGGTCCCCGGCCGAGCTCAACTGTTCGGCCAGCTCGTCGAGCTGGTAGTTCAGGAAGGTCGCCGAAGGGTCGCGGCGGCGAGCCCACTGGGCTTCGCGCAGGAGCAACCTGGCATCGGCGCGGTCCCCGAGCGCGACGGCGGTGTGAGCCAGCAAGAGCAAGCCGAACACCGACGCCCGAGACGGAGCTTCGCCCAGCCGGGCGATGATCGACCGGGCGATGGACGCCGCGCTCCGTGCGTCGTCGGGTCGCCGCGATCGGGCCGCGGTGAGCGAGGCGATGGCATACACACCCACTGTCGGAGCGAATCCGTCGAGGTGGTTGGCGTCGGCGATCCGTCGAGCTTTGGTCGCCAGTCGATCGGCCTCGAAGAGATCTCCGTCGTAGAGCGTCAGCAGGCCGATGTGCGCCGTTCCGGCCGCCTCCATGAAGGGTGCCCCCGCGGTCACCGCCAATGCCTCGGTCAATCGCTCCCGGGCCAGCTCGAGTTGGCCGAGCATCGAATAGGCCGTGCCCTGCGCGCCCGTGGCCAGGGCCCACCACGGGTTCCACTTCGGTCCGCCCGCCTCTCGGACGGTCTCGGCGTCGCGAACCAGCCCGTCTACACCGTCGTTGCCGATGAAGATGCGTATGGCGGCCAACGCCACCGGCAATGAAGGTGATCCGTCCGCCAACGGTCCGTGCCAACCAAATCGGTCGGCCGCGGCACAGGATCGGGCGGCCTCATCCGGAGCGCCGCGAGCGATGCTGTACCAGGCGGTCGCGACCGCGGCGGCCGGGTAGCGGTCGGGCGCTTCCTCGGGCAGCAAGGCCAGCCAGTCGCCGACCTGGGCGTGGCGGCCGTCGAACAACCGCTGGAGGGTCGCCCTCAGGATGAGGTTGGCGGCCCGCTCGTCTTCGTGGGCGCGGACGGCGTGGCGTACCGCGCCATCGACATCGCCGTTCCCCTCCAGCGCCAGGCTGGCACGGCTGTCCAGGCGCTGAGCCAACAGAGGATCGCGGGTGCGTAGCCGGGCCTGCAACACGTCGCGAAACAGGTGGTGGTAGCGGTAGCGGTGGCGTTCGCTGTCCAGCGGGACCAGGAAGAGGTTGCCGCTCGACTCGATCGCCTCCAACATCCTGGCCGAATCGGACCGTTCCAGCAGGAGGTCGAGCAGGTCGGCGTCCATGTACTCCAAGGTCGCGGACTGTTCGAGGAAGTCCACCATCTCGGCGCTCGTGGAGGCCAGCACCTCCTCGACGAGGTAGTCGGCCACGAGGCGATCCCGACCGCCGAAGGACTCGGCGGAGCCATTGGGACCGATCGCCAGCGCGGCCAGATGCAGGCCGCCGGGCCAGCCTTCGGTTCGGGCCACGAGGTCGGCGAGGTCGGCCTCGCTGGGCCGGACGCCGGCGTGCTCGAGCACCAGGCGAGCTTCGGTCGCGTCCATCGCCAGCTCACCGGTGGCCACCTGCGCGACATCTTCCCGCATCCGGTGCCGGCCAAGGTGAATGGCCAGGTGCCGGCCGATGACGACGATCTGGGATCCCGAAGGGATCGCTGACAGCAGCGCCTCCACGCCTCGGGTGGCCGGCTCTTCCACGAGGAGGTGGACGTCATCGAGCACGAGCACTGCGGGAGCGACCTGTTCCAACGCCCGAGCCAGCGTCGGGAAGATGTCGAGATCGGGTGAACGCCCGCATCCCAGCAGGAAGCGCGACTGTCGCTCACCGATCGGGTCGATCATGTCGAGCGCGAGCGCGATGTGGCGCCCCAGATGAACCGGGTCGTTGTCCGCCACGGTCACCTGCACCCAACCGAACGGCCGCTTGTCCACTTCGGCCCACAGCATCACCGCGGTGGTCTTGCCGTAGCCGGCCGGCGCGGAGACGGCCACGACCGGTGACTCCACGTCGAGGAACTGCTGCACGAGGTGCTCTCGCGGTATCAGGGATGGCCGCCGCGGAGGTAGGTGGTACCAACTGGCGGGGATGTCGCTGGATACCCGGTCGCGCAATCCCGTTGGGATCGGCGGTGCCTCGACCCTCACCCGGGTAACGGTACCGCCCGGTCCGTGTGGACGCAGAGAAGAAAGCATCTCAGTGTCTGATCTCGACGCCGAGTACGACCTGCTCCACCAGCGATGCTTCGTCGTAATAGGTGTGCACGGCTTCGATCAGTGTTCCCCGCACCTTCGCCACCGTCGTTCCGCTCAAGTGCAACGGGTTCTGGCTGACGTCGATGAGCAGATCATCCGCGACGAGAAAGGCCTGGTCGTGCACCGCGGCCAGATGCCACTCGGCGACCAGGAACGGCGGCGGACGAATCAATCGAACGATGTGGAATTCGGTCACCGACAGTGCCGCGGGGTGCTCGCGCAGTGCCGCCACTGCTTCTTCCCTGGAGCCGTACCTGAGCGCCGGAGACCAGCCAACGGCGTCGACGGTCAGCACGCCCTGCAATTGGTCGGGCTCACCCACGACCGCCGCCTCTATGGCGGCCTCGAAATGTTCGCGCCGAACTCGTCGGAGGGCGCCGTCGCGGTGACCGGTAGAGGCAGGCGGCGAACTGGAGGGCCAGCCGAAGGGTGCGGGTGAGCCCACGCTCCCGAGCGGCAGCTGGGGCAGTTCGTCACCTCGGCTCGCGGCGGCAACACAGGTCACCGGGCGATCAGCGTTGAACGGCAGGATCATGACGGCTCAGCGTCAAGCTATGCCGGGGCGCGACGGCCGGCATCACCCCTATTGGGTGACGACACGCTTCGGTCGGGCCGTCACGCTTTACCGGCTTGGTCATGTCTCGCCTTGCCGGTTGACCGCCTCGCCCGGAACTGGAGGAGCCGCGCCAGTGACCGCATCCTCGGCGCCGCCGGTATGAGCGACGCCCATCTCTCGGACGCGGCCATCGCCGTCGCCAATCCGACGCTGGCGGCGTTCGATCGCCGTCGCCGGCGACGACTCTTCCTCATCGCCGCCCTGCGCGTCTTTGGCACCACTGCCATGCTGCTGGTCGTCTACTTCGCGATCCCGATCGGCGAGAAGATCTCTACCTGGAGCATCGTTGTGCTCGTGGTCAGCCTCATCGGACTGACGATCTCGGTGGGCTTCCAGGTTCGCCGGATCATCGACGCGCCCGTCCCTCAGCTGCGCGCCGTCGAGACCCTGGCCACCGCCATCCCCGCATTCATCGTCATCTTCGCGCTCGTCTACGTCACCATGTCCGAGGTGAACCCCGGCGCATTCAATGCGCCCGTGACCAGGATCGCCGGCCTCTATTTCACGGTCACCGTGTTCACCACGGTCGGTTTCGGCGACATCGTGGCCCGAACCGATGCGGCCCGAGCGGTCGTGACCGTCCAGATGCTTCTCGATCTCGTCATCCTCGGCGGGTTGGTCCGGGTCGTCATCGGCGCTTCGCAGCTCGCGCTGATGCGGCGCCGCTCCGAGGCGAACCGACCCGGCGCGAACCAGCCAGGCGGGGGTGTGCCAGGCGGGTGATCAGGCCGCTTGCACCTGGTGGTCCGGCGTGCCGCAGGCCAGTCAGGCGAGCTCGCGGACGTAGTCGACGTCGGATGGACGGGCGATGAGGTAGATCAGGACACCGAGCAGCGGCAGGACGATGATGACGAGCGCCCAGCCCGCCTTGGCGAACCCGCCATGGTCGTGGCGACGGAAGTTGTCGATGAACGCCCAGATGACGGTGAAGATGATCATCGTCCACACGGCGAAGATGGTGATCGTCCAGAACAGGCCGAGTAGTGGGTAGTCGTAACCGAACATGGCAGCTCCTAGCTCTCCGTGGTTGAACTCCTGCATCGGCGGTGATGATGCGCGAGGAGCTCACGTTTGGCGCCACCCAGATGAGGTGATGACGACGAGGACCGCGATCCGTAGCGTGCGTGAGTGGCACCCCGGAATGGCAGCTCCGAGCGTTAGCTGTGTCGGGGAGAGGAGGTCCACCATGGTGGCAACCCACACCACGCACGTCGACGCGACGATCGAGCATCTGAGCGTCGGTGAACGGGTCGCAAGGGGGAAGGCGGCCCGCGCCAAGGTTCCCCGCGCCAGCCACGGCGAGTGGGACCCCGCGCCGGATCGTCCTGACCCCCTGGCTTTGCTCGAGGCGCAGGAGACCACTCGGGTGCCCGAGCTGGTGCCGATCCGTCACTCCCGCATGGCAGCCACTCCGTTCGCGTTCTATCGGGGTGCCGCCAACGTGCTGGCCGCCGACCTGGCGCCCGCACCGCCTTCAGGTCTGCGGGTGCAGCTCTGCGGTGACGCCCACCTGGCCAACTTCGGTGGCTTCGCCTCGCCTGAACGCAGCCTCGTCTTCGATCTCAACGACTTCGACGAGACCCTGCCGGGCCCATTCGAGTGGGACGTCAAGCGCCTGGCCGCCAGCTTGGAGATCGCGGGGCGTAGCCGAGAGTTCGACCGGAAGGTGCGGCGTCGCATCGTGACCGGGTCGGTGCGCTCGTACCGCGAGGCGATTCGCGGGTTCGCGAAGATGCAGAACCTCGACGTGTGGTACGCGCATCTCGGCATCGAGGACATACTCGCTCGCTGGGGCACCGGGGCCGGCCGCGACGCGCTGAAGGGCTTCCAACATGCGGTGAGCAAGGCCGAAGGCAAGGACCGGCTGCGGGCCGAGTCCAAGTTGACGCGGCTGGTCGACGGCGAACCGAGGTTCATCAGCGACCCGCCGCTCTTGGTGCCCGTCGAGGAGCTCTTCTCCGACGCGGTCGTGCACGACCTCGAAGGGTCGGTGCACGCGGCCCTCGACGCCTATCGCCAGACCCTGCCTGACGACCGTCGCCATCTGCTCGAGAGCTATCGGTTCGTGCAACTCGCCCGCAAGGTCGTCGGGGTCGGCAGTGTCGGAACCCGATGCTGGGTCGCGCTTCTGCTCGGTGTCGACGACGAGGACCCGTTGTTCCTCCAGGTCAAGGAGGCGGAGGAGTCGGTGCTCGAGCCCCACCTCGGACCAAGCGAGTATGCCAACCACGGCGAGCGAGTGGTGCAGGGTCAACGGCTCGTCCAGGCCGCCCCCGACATCTTCCTCGGTTGGGTGCACGCCATGGGCTACGACGGCAAGCCCCACGACCACTACATCCGCCAACTCTGGGACTGGAAGGCCTCAGCCGCCATCGAGGCGATGTCACCCCCGTGGCTCGACGTCTACGGCCAGATCTGTGGCTGGACGCTGGCTCGGGCCCACGCCCGCTCCGGCGATCGGGTGGCCATCGCCGCCTACCTCGGCGGATCCGACGTGTTCGATCAGGCCCTGGCCCGCTTCGCCAGCCTGTACGCAGAGCAGAACAGCCTCGACCACCAGGCTCTCACGAAAGCCATCGCTACGGGCCGGATGACTTCTCAGACCGAGAGCTGACACCGTCCTTCGGACCTCGGAGCCGACCTCGACCATGACCTACGAGGAGATCGTCTCCGACGTCGTCAAGACGGTCGAAGCGACCGGCGCGGCGATCATGGTGCTCGGCGGACTCGCAGCCCTGGTCACCTACGCGGTCGCCATGGCGCGAGCCGACACGCGCGAACCCGCCTACCGACAGCTCCGCCTGACGCTGGGACGCGCCATCCAGCTCGGTCTCGAGGTACTCATCATCGGCGACATCGTCCGGACGATCATCGTCGACCCGACGATGGAAAGCGTCGCCGTCCTCGGGAGCATCGTGGTCATCCGGATCGTGCTGAGCTTCTCCCTCGAGGTCGAGATGTACGGCGCTTGGCCGTGGAACCGACGGCCATGATCCGTCGACTGGTCGAGTTCGTTCGCTTCCCGCCTCCCTATGAGGGGCCGATCCTGTCCGGACGCCTGGACGGCATCGCCTATGTGTCGGGGTGGGTCGTCACGGCCTTGCACCTGGCCCTGGCGGCCGGGGTTCTGTTGCTCGGCCTCGACCGACCCTGGCCGACGGTGTCGACGGTCGCGTCGATCATCGGCACCCTGTTCCTCGTCACGATCGTCATCGTGATCCACCGGCGCATGGGTGAACGATCCAGGCTCTCGCGCCAAGTCGTGTGGCAATGGTGGCTTGGTCCGTGGGATCCCGTGGGCCGCCTTGTCTGGCTGCCGGTCAGGCTCCCTGAAGCCTTCCGGGCCATCGGAGACGGCGCGTTGCGACCGGAGCGGTGACCGCCGAGGGCCTCGGGGTCACTCCGCTCGCAGATCGATGACCTCGCGACCATGGGCCATGATGGCGTAGATCACGAGGACGTCGAGCGTGACGACGGTGACCGCCCAGACCGGGTAGGCGGGGATGAAGAGGAAGTTGGCGATCAGGCTCAGGCCAGCGACGATCACCGCGATGGTGCGAGCGACGATGTTGCCGGTGAACAGGCCGATCCCGGCAAGGATCACGATGACGCCCCCGATCAGGTGGACCCAACCCCATGTGGTGAGGTCGACGTACAGGTTCGCACGATTGCCCCACACGACCCAGTTGTCGTTCACGATGGCGATCAAGCCGTAGATCGCCTGGAGCGCGCCGGCGATCACCATGATGACGCCGGCGAACGAGATCCAGCCGACCCAGCCAGAAGGCTCGCGGTAGGCGCCGGCGGGTCGCGGCGGGGCGGTGCCTTCCTGCGGCTGGGTGCTGGTAGCGACGGTGGCTTCGGTCATTCCTGCCTCCTCTCGGGCCCTCGGGCGAAAGCCCGGAGGGCATCTGCCGGTGGCCGAACGATGCCCCGATCGGCGAGTGGCAAGAGAAGCGTGGTGCCGATGCGCAGCAGCCACATCACCCAATGCGGGTGATGCGATTCACCCTCTCTTGCACGCCCTGGCATTGGGTCGCGGTCGGTCGCCTGGAGGCTGCACTCAGCCTCGACAGCTGAGGATCCGGCCGTCTCGCTGGGTCGAGCGGATTGGCAAGGCTGTGACCAGCGGATTCTCACCGGCGGCGGCTCTGCGTCCGGCCCCGATTGCACCGCACTGCCATTGCGATGTGCGATGGATGTGCGACCGCTGCGTGACGCCATCGCACACGAAAGCTGATATCAGGGCTCTGACCTGGGGAAACAGGCCGATCTCGGAGAGCGGGTGACGAGAATCGAACTCGCGTTCTCAGCTTGGGAAGCTGATGTTCTGCCTCTGAACTACACCCGCAGAGGGCGCCACCCTACCTGACCCCCATCGGCCGCTGGCAAGGCGATCCGTCGCCCCGCCGTCGGTCCTGGGCCGCGGCCGTGGTGCTGGCCGGCCCCTCTCCGGGGTAGGTACCGAGCATGACCGAGATCGGAAACACCCCGAGCCAGATCGTGATCATCACGGGTGCCGGGCCGTCCGAAGCGGCGTTGGCCGACACCGACGAAGGACCCATGGCCATCCCCGAGCCGCCCGTGCGCCCCGATCCCCACGACCAGTGGGACGAGGTCCACGGTTGCTGGATCCGTTGGGACGCCGAGTCCGAGACCTGGGTCCCCGAGACCCAGCCCCTGGTCATCGACCTGCGAGACGGCGTCCGTCAGGCCGTCTGATCGGCCGAGCCGACCGCGACCTCAAGACCCAGGTTGCTCGACGCTCGCCAGGTTGCCCAGCAGCTCGAGCGGTGACGCCACCTCGTACGGCCGTCGCTCGATGTCGGCCACCGCCTTCGCCACGTCGACGGGCCTCACCGCCTGAGGCTCCTGGCAGTAGACGAACGAGGTGGCGCAGTAGTCGTCCACCCGCTCGACGATGCCCCAGGCCAGCAGACCCGGCGCCACGTCCCGGTGCCAGCCGTCGCCCGCCACCGGGTGGGTCTGCTCGTAGGCCGCCAGCTCCCCCTCCGACCCCACCCCGAAGAAGGCGGCGCCGATCTGTTGGATGGTGACCCGTAGCTCGCGGCGAAACATGATCGGGTCGGCCACGTGCCACCGGTAGAACCCGACGAACTCTGGATCGTCGCCCGGCAGACCCGACCCACCCCCGGGCCCCACCACCAACGGGGCCCCACCGTAGGGCGCGGCGTGCGGACCCATGCCCCAGGCGCTGCCCACGTAGTCCTCCAGGCCGGTGCCGCAGATGGTGGGCCGCTCGCCGTCACCGTCTCGGTACACCTTCACCTCGCCCTCGCCGTACCACGCGCCTTGATCCAGCACCCGCACGCCCACGACGCAGCCCAGGAACCGTCCCGGCCCCGTCAATCCATCCGTGATGACCATGTCCCGAGCCATGGCGGTCGGGCTCTCCCGCCGGAACGCCACGTGCAGGCATCCGAGCGCGGCGTCGAGCTCCGGTTGGAGCGTGTAGTCGACCTGGTAGTAGAGGGTGGTGGACCGGGTCGAGGCGTTCACGAACTCGATCCGCATCCCGGCCCGGAACGGCATGGGCACCCAGCTGTTGAACCCCCGCCCCTCGTTGGCCGCCATGAGCGTCGAGGCGTAGGCCACCGGCCGACCGTGGGGGAGTCCGAAGAAGTCGAGGCACGGCGCCGACACGCTCGGTCCGTCGACGCCCTGGTGGAACACCTCGATGACCATGGCCCGCATCTGCTCGGGCGGCCCGGGTGGGAACGTCATCCACAGGTGGCGCACCACGCCCGGCCCGTCCAGGTCGGCCAGCACCACCCGTTCACCGGCACGGACGCGGCGGCTCGGCGCCCCCTTGCGTCCCCCGTGGGCGGCGCCGCCGCCGCCCCGCTCACCGGTCGTGTTCTCGAACGACACAGCCCGCGAGTCGAGGCGCTCGTCGATCACCGCCGGGTTGGCGATGGTGTGTTCGATGTCCATTCCTGTCCCCCATCTCACCCGACCCTGGGCGAGGTCGCCCGCTCCGCGCCGGCCGACATCGTAGGAGCGCCACTCGGCGCCCGCCCGGCCGACCTGGCACCGCCCCTGCACTAACGTCCCCGCCGATGATCCTGTCTGATCGCACCATCCGCGAGGAGCTCGACGCCGGTCGCATCGTGATCGACCCGCTCGACCTCACCTGCATCCAACCGTCGTCGGTGGACCTGCACATCGATCGCTACTTCCGCGTCTTCCGCAACCACACGATGGGCCACATCGACGTGAAGCAGAACCTCGAGGATCTCACCGAGCTGGTGGAGATCGCGGAGGAGGACGCCTTCATGCTCCATCAGGGCGAGTTCGTGCTGGGCTCCACCATCGAACGGGTGGCTCTGCCCACCGACATCGTGGCCCGGCTCGAAGGCAAGTCGAGCCTGGGCCGCCTGGGTCTGCTCATCCACTCCACCGCCGGCTTCGTCGACGCCGGTTGGGACGGACAGCTCACCCTCGAGCTGTCCAACGTGGCCAACCTGCCCATCACGCTCTACCCGGGCATGAAGATCGGCCAGATCTCTTTCATCCGGATGACCACCGCCGCCGACGTGCCCTACGGGTCGGCCGCGGTCGGCAGCAAGTACCAGGGCCAGCGCGGCCCCCGGCCCAGCCGCTACTGGGAGAACTTCACCTCCGAGTAGCCGTCGGGTCCGACCCTCCGCGCCGCCCCCAAATCCGTGGAGAAACCCACCCTCGGGGTGCATTTCTCCACGGATTTCGGGGAGAGGGCGGTCGGGGAGAGGGCGGACCAGTCAGCCCTGGAGGTCGGTGAGGCCGCGTCCGGCGATGGTCTGGTGGGTCCGGTAGGCCTCGCGCTCCTCGGGCGTGCGGCCCAGCACGGTGGTGACCAGGGCCAGGAAGTCGTTGGCGTGGAACGGCCGGGTGATGAACTCGTCCACCCCCGAGTCGAAGGCCAGCACCCGGTTGGCCGTGGTGGTGGCCACGATGATCACCGCCGGGTTGTCGAGCTCGGGCCTGCGCCGGATCGCCTCGAGCACCGAGAAGCTGGTGGCGGTGCCGGCGGTGAAGTCGAGGATCACCGCGTCGATCGAGGTCTGGTGGGCGGTGAGCTCCTCGAGCGCGCCATCGCTGCTGTGGGCCCGGAAGGCCACGAGGTTCGCCCGACGACTGCAGCACCCGGCAAAGCAGCTCGCACATGTCCTCGTCGTCGTTGACGACCAGCACGCCTTTGGAGACGTTTTCGGGGCGGGCGTCGGCGTCGGCCGCCGGCGACCGGTCAGTCTTGGACCGTCTCAGCAACGAGCTCGTTCCTTCTGTTCGCCCTCTTCGATGGCTTCGAGGAGATGCATGGAGATGTCGGCCACCTTCAGCTCGTCCTCCTCGTTGCCCTGACTCTTCACCCCGTCGTCGATCATGATGTAGCAGAACGGGCAGGCGGTGGCGATCCGGCTGGCCCCGGTGGCGATCAGCTCCTGGCTGCGCTCGACGTTGACCTGCTTGCCGATGGACTCCTCCATCCACATGCGGGCCCCGCCGGCGCCACAGCACATGCCCTTGGTGCCGTTGCGGCTCGGCCTCGACGATCTCGATGCCGCCCAGCGATCCGATGACGTTGCGCGGGGCCAGGTACACGTCGTTGTGGCGGCCCAGGTAGCACGAGTCGTGGTACACGACGCGCTCCTCGAGCCGGGCCTCGCTCAGGTCGAGCTGGCCCGAGTCGATCAGGAACTCCAGGAACTGGCTGTGGTGCACCACCTCGTAGTTGCCACCGAGCTGGGGGTACTCGTTCTGCAGGGTGTTGAAGCAGTGCGGGCACTGGGTGACGATCTTCTGCACGCCCATGCCGTCGAGGGTCTCGATGTTCTGCGTGGCCAGCATCTGGAAGATGTACTCGTTGCCCGATCGCCGGGCCGGGTCGCCGGTGCACATCTCTGACGGGCCGAGGATGGCGAAGCTGATGCCGGCGCGCTGCATCAGCTTGGACATGGCCTGGGTGACCTTCTTGTTCTTGTCGTCGAAGGATCCGGCGCAACCCACCCAGTAGAGGTACTCGGCCTCGAGCGGGCTGGTGCCGTCGACGATCTCGATGCCCTCGAGCTTGTCGGCCCAGTCGGCCCGATCGGCCTGGCTCATGCCCCACGGGTTGCCCGAGTTCTCCATCGAGCGGTAGGCGTTGCCCAGCTCGGTCGGGAAGTTCGACTCCATCAGCGACAGGTAGCGCCGCATGTCGAGGATCTTGTCGAGGATCTCGATGTTCACCGGGCAGATCTCGTCGCACGCCTTGCACGACGTGCACGACCACAGCTCCTCGGCGGTGATGCGCTCGAAGACCGAGTCGGCCGACACGACGATGTCGGCGTCCATCGCCGATCGGCGGCGACACGCCGGGGTCGCCGGTGCGGGCCATGACCTCACCGGTCTTGAGCACGATCTCGCGCGGATCGAGCGGCTTGCCGGTGGCATGGGCCGGGCACACGCTGGTGCAGCGACCGCACATGGTGCAGGCGTCGGTGTCGAGCAGCTGCTTCCAGGTGAAGTCCTCGATGGTGGAGGCACCGAAGCTCTCGAGCTCGGTCTCCATCAGGTTGGGCATGGGCTTCATGGCGCCCTTGGGGCGGTCGCGATCGCGCAGGTACATGTTCAGCGGCGACGGTGAACATGTGGCGCAGCATGGTGGTCGACAGGATGGCCAGGAAGACGAAGAACGTGAGCACGTGGACGATCCACCAGACCTCGTGCCAGCCGGCCAGGTGGCTGGTGTTCTGCACCGCCTTGGCGATGGGCCAGCCCACGATACGACCACTTCTCGATGGGGTTCATGCCGTCGAGGGCGATGCGATAGCCCTCGGTGATGAAGCCGGTCACGGCGAAGCTCAGGAAGACACCCAGGATCACTGCGTGCTCGGGCTTGGTCTTGATGCGGATGCGGTAGGGCCGCTGGATGTAGCGGCGCACGAGCGCCCACACCACACCGATGAGCAGGGCCAGCCCGGCCGTGTTGGCCACCACCTTGAACCCGGCGTACACGTCCCCGTGCAGGAACTTGAGGCTGGTGGGCATCTGGTGGTTGATCTCGCTGACCGTGGTCACGCCCAGCAGCACCAGGAAGCTGAAGTAGATGAGCGAGTGCATGATGCCCGGCGGCCGGGTCTCGCAGCAGGGTCTGCATGTAGGCCCCGGCCCGGAAGTCACGCAGGCGTCGGCCCACGTTCTGCGAGGTGGTGGCCCGGTTGTCGGGGCGGCCGCGCTCCCAGTTCTTGGTGCGCTGGGCGAACAGCACCGCGCCGTAGATCAGCAGGACGGGCACGACGATGTAGAAGCAGACGACGAACACCGCGGGGATGCCGCCGAACACCTCGCGCTGTTGGGCCGAGTGGTCGACCTGGGAGCTGGTGAAGGCCCAGCCGCTGAGCCCCGACAGCACCGTCACGATGGCGAAGCCGATGCCGATGCCGAGGATGATCTTGCGGGCGGTGCCGAACTTTGCACTCATACGATCACTGAACGTACTCGCGGCGCAGGTGCCGAACTGCAATCCGACTTGCTGGCCCGGCGATGGGCCGCCGAGCTGGGTTCGGCATCCGCGGACGCGGTTCCAGCTGCGCTCTGCTCCGCAGCGTCTATCCGTACAGGTGGTCGTCGAGCTGGCGGACCTGTCGGGCCAGGGTGGTGAGCATCTTGCGGCTCAGGGCCGGCACCTCTTCGAGCAGCGACAGGAACTCGCGTTGGCCCAGCACCAGCAGGCTGAGGTCGGTGTCCGCGGTCACCGTGGCCGTGCGCGGCCCGCCGTCGAGCAGCGCCAGCTCGCCGAAGTGGTCGCCGGCGCTGAACTTGGCGATGGTGGTGCCGTCACGCGACACCACCGCGTCCCCCGACAGGATGATGAAGCACTCGTGGCCCACCTTGCCCTCGACCACCACTTCCCGCCCGGCGACCACCTGCACCTCGTCGGCCGCCCGCGCCACCTTGGTCAGCTCTCGTTTGGAGAACGCCGAGAACAGTGGAACGGTGGCCAACTGCTCGAGGTAGGTGCCGTGGCTTGCCATGGTGCGAGCTTAGGTCTCACCGCCCGATCGTGGGGGGTGAGCGACCGCTCCGGCGAGGCCGATGTCGACGATCCACCGTGCGGCCCGCCGCCGTTCACCGGCGGGAAACAGTTGCGAAATGTTCGTCCCGTACCGTCGGGCCATGGATGTCGTGCTCTTGCGGTGGCCCCTCGAGGAGCCGCGTCGTCAGCGGCTGGCGGACGAGGAACGAATGCGCCTCCTCCTGGTGGAGGGCGGGGCCGCGGCACCCCGATGCGAGGATTGCCTGGAGGACTGGATCCGGGTGCCGGCCGACGAGGCCGACCTGCGGGCCCGCATCGAGGCCCTCACCCGTCGCCATCACGCCCACGGCCAGGACCGTCCCGTGCTCGACCACGACGGGCTGCTGCGTTTCTCGGGCGGCTGGGTGTCGCTCCCGCCGGTCGAGGCCCGACTCACCGCCGCGCTGCTCGAGCGCTACGAGACGGTGGTGAGCCGCGATCAGCTGGCCCGTTCCGGCTGGCCCAAGGGCGCCCCGGGTCGCAACGCGCTCGACGTGCACGTGCTGCGCCTGCGTCGTCGTATCGCGCCGCTCGACCTGTCCATCAAGACCGTCCGCTCCCGTGGCTACCTGCTCGAGCCCAGCGCCCGGGTGGCGGGCAGCGATCTCGGCCCGGACCAGGAGGCCCGTCAAGCCTGAGGTCGGGTCATCGACGGGCTTCGGCCTGGCGGGCCACGGCGTCGGCGGCGGCGCGGGCCGCCTCGACGTCTCCCAGGTACCGATCATCGACGGCCAGGGCCTGCGCCGGACGGAAGTCGTCACCCAGCTCGTAGCGGATGGGGACGCCGGTGGGCAGGTTCAGCTCGGCGATGTCGTCGTCGGAGATCCCGTCGAGGTGCTTGATGAGCGCGCGCAGGCTGTTGCCGTGGGCGGCCACCAGCACGGTGTGCCCCGCGGCCAGATCGGGCACCAGCGAGTCGTACCAGTAGGGGAGCATGCGGCCCACGACGTCCTTGAGGCACTCGGTGGCCGGCAGCACGTCGGGCGCCAGGCCGGCGTATCGGGGGTCGAAGCGCGGGTGGCGCTCGTCGTCGAGGGCCAGCGCCGGTGGGGCGACGTCGTAGCTGCGCCGCCACACCTTCACCTGATCGGCACCGAACTGGGCGGTGGTCTGGGCCTTGTCCTGACCCTGCAGGGCTCCGTAGGACCGCTCGTTGAGCCGCCAGCTGCGCCGGACCGGCAGCCATGACTGGCCCATCTCGGCCAGGGCCAACTCGGCGGTGCGGATGGCCCGCACCTGAAGCGACGTGTGCACCACGTCCGGCGCCACGCCGGCCTCGACCAGGGTGGCGCCGGCGGCGCGGCCCTCAGCCTGGCCCTGGTCGGTCAGGTCGGCGTCGAACCAACCGGTGAACAGGTTGAGTTGGTTCCACGTGCTCTGGCCGTGGCGCAAGAGGATCAAGGTGTGGCTCATCGCCGTCGACCCTACGCTGCGCAGCCGCCAGGCGGAGCCGAAGAAACCTGCCCACCCGAGTTGATAGTTACCGACTCAACTTTTATCATGGACGGCAACGCAATCTTTCGACCCAGCAGGGGAGACCCCTGCATCTACCCCTACATCCAGGAGATTCATCATGGCCAAGGCCGTCGGCATCGATCTCGGAACCACCAACTCGGTCGTTGCCGTCCTCGAAGGCGGTGATCCCGTCGTGATCCCCAACGCCGAGGGATCCCGCACCACTCCGTCGGTGGTGGCGTTCGCCAAGAACGGCGAGGTCCTCGTCGGTGAGGTGGCCAAGCGCCAGGCGATCACCAACCCCGACCGCACCATCCGCTCGGTCAAGCGCCACATGGGCACGAGCTGGAAGATCGACATCGACGGCAAGGACTACGCCAGCCAGGAGATCTCGGCCCGCACGCTGATGAAGCTCAAGCGCGATGCCGAGGCCTACCTGGGCGACTCGGTCAACCAGGCCGTCATCACCGTGCCCGCCTACTTCGACGACGCCCAGCGCACCGCCACCAAGGAAGCCGGCCAGATCGCCGGCCTCGAGGTGCTGCGCATCATCAACGAGCCCACGGCCGCGGCGCTGGCCTACGGCCTCGACAAGGAGGACGCCGACCAGACGATCCTGGTGTTCGACCTGGGCGGCGGCACCTTCGACGTCTCGGTGCTCGAGATCGGCGACGGCGTCTTCGAGGTCAAGTCCACCCACGGCGACACCAACCTGGGCGGCGACGACTGGGACCAGCGCGTCATCGACTGGCTGGTCGACTCCTTCAAGGGCGACCACGGCGTCGACCTGGGCAAGGACAACATGGCCCTCCAGCGCCTCAAGGAGGCGGCCGAGAAGGCCAAGATCGAGCTGTCCGCCGTCCAGCAGACCCAGATCAACCTGCCCTTCATCACCGCCACCAACGAAGGTCCGCTGCACCTCGACTACCAGCTCACCCGCTCCAAGTTCCAGGAGCTGACCGCGGATCTGCTCGAGCGCTGCAAGGTCCCGTTCGAGCAGGCCGTCAAGGACGCCGGCCTGGCCAAGGGCGACCTCGACCACGTGATCCTGGTGGGCGGCTCGACCCGCATGCCGGCGGTGGCCGACATGGTCACCGACTTCACCGGCAAGGAGCCCAACAAGTCGGTCAACCCCGACGAGGTGGTGGCCATCGGCGCGGCGGTGCAGGCCGGCGTGCTCAAGGGCGAGGTGAAAGACGTCCTGCTGCTCGACGTGACCCCGCTGTCGCTGGGCATCGAGACCAAGGGCGGGGTCATGACCCGCCTGATCGAGCGCAACACCACCATCCCGACCCGTCGCACCGAGGTGTTCACCACGGCCGACGACAACCAGCCGTCGGTAGAGATCCACGTGCTCCAGGGCGAGCGCGACATGGCCTCGTACAACAAGACGCTGGGCAAGTTCCAGCTGGTCGACCTGCCGCCCGCGCCCCGCGGCGTGCCCCAGATCGAGGTCACGTTCGACATCGACGCCAACGGCATCGTGCACGTGTCGGCCAAGGACCGGGCCACGTCCAAGGAGCAGTCGATGACCATCACCGGTCAGAGCTCGCTCGACAAGGACGCCATCAACCAGATGATCAAGGACGCCGAGGCCCACGCCGAGGACGACCGTCGTCGCAAGGAGGAGGCCGAGGTCCGCAACAACGCCGACAGCCTCGTCTACCAGACCGAGAAGCTGCTCAAGGACCAGGGCGACAAGATCTCCCCCGAGGAGCGCAAGACGGTCGAGGACCGTCTGGTCGACGTCCGCTCGGCCCTGTCGGGCAGCGATATCGAGGCCATCAAGACCAACACCGAGCTGCTCATGAACGCCAGCCAGGACTTCACCCAGAAGCTCTACCAGGCGGCGGCCGAGGCCGACGCGGCGGGCGGCGCAGCCACGGGTGGTGGGGGTACGACGAGCGAGGCACCCAACGACGACGATGTCGTGGACGCCGAGATCGTCGACGACGACGAGGCCAGCTGAACATGGCCCGATCCGACGACGAACCCACCAACGGGCAGCCGGCCCAGGGTTCGGGGGGACACCGTCCCTCCGAACCCAGCGACGGCCCGCCCGAGTCCGATCCCGCCGAGCCGGTCGATCCGGCCTCGGCCCTCGACGACCTGATGCGCGACACCGCCGGCGAGGCCGATGCGGTGGGCGACGAGATCGACGAAGAGCTGGGCCAGATGTTGGCCGGGGGCGACAGCGGGGCCGTGGCGGCTGAGCGCGACGAGTACCGCGACGCCCTCCAGCGGCTCAAGGCCGAGTTCGACAACTACCGCAAGCGCACGGCCAAGGCCGACGCCGAGACCCGTGAGCGGGCTTCGGAGTCTCTGGTGGTCGAGCTGCTGCCGGTGCTCGATGCCTGTGACGCCGCGGTGGTGCACGACGCGCCCGACGTCGGGCCCATCTCCAAGATGTTGCTCGAGACCCTCCAGAAGCAGGGCCTCGAAGCCATGGTGGTGGAAGGGCAGGTGTTCGACCCGCTGATGCACGAGGCGGTACTGCACGAACCGGGCGACGGAGGCGAGAGCGTCGTCACCGAGAGCTTGCGCACGGGCTATCTCTGGAAGGGTCGGGTGTTGCGCCCCGCCATGGTCAAGGTCAAGGGCTGACCGATCGGCGGCCGCTGATCGGCGCCGTCAGAACAGGAGAGCAGGCCGTTGGCGCCACAGCGCGAATGGTTCGAGAAGGACTACTACAAGACGCTCGGCGTCTCCCAGAGCGCGTCCGCCAAGGACATCACCAAGGCCTACCGCAAGCTGGCCCGCGAGCTTCACCCCGATGCCAACCCCGGCGACGCCACCGCCGAGGACCGGTTCAAGGAGGTCTCGGCCGCCTACGACGTGGTGGGTGACGAGGCCAAGCGCAAGGAGTACGACGAGGTTCGTCGACTCGGCCCGCTGGGTGGCATGGGTGCCGGTGGTCCTGGCGGCCCGGGGTTCGGTCGCGGCTTCGGGGCCGGGCCGGCCGGCGGGCACAACGACTTCAACTTCAACTCCACTGACATCAACGACCTGCTCGGCGGACTGTTCGGCCGCGGCGGTCGGGGCGGCGGGGACGGCGGTGCCTCACGGGGGCCCGGCCCCCAGCGCGGCGCCGATCTCGAAGCCGAGCTCCACCTCGGCTTCCTCGAGGCCGTCAACGGGGTGGAGACGTCGGTCAACCTCACCTCCGAGGCGGCCTGTTCGACCTGTCACGGCAGCGGGGCCAAGCCGGGAACGGCTCCAGTCACCTGCCCCCGATGCAACGGTCGGGGCGTGCTCGACGACAACCAGGGTTTCTTCTCCTTCAGCTCGCCCTGCCCCGAGTGCGGGGGACGCGGCACCCTGGTCACCGAGCCCTGCCCGACGTGTCATGGCCGAGGGGTGGAGCGTCGTCGCCGCGAGGTGAAGGTGCGCATCCCGGCCGGGGTGACCGACGGGCAGCGCATCCGCATCAAGGGACGGGGCGGCCCCGGCCGCAACGGTGGGCCTCCGGGCGACCTCTACGTGATCGCCCAGGTGGCCCCGGACCCGCTGTTCGGCCGCGACGGTCGCAACCTCACCCTGACCGTGCCGGTCACGTTCCCCGAGGCGGCCCTGGGCACCAAGCTCAAGGTCCCCACGCTCGAGGGCGATCCGGTCACGCTCAAGCTGCCGAGCGGCACCAGCTCGGGACGGGTGTTCCGCATCAAGGGTCGCGGCGTGCCGGCCAAGAAGGGCCGAGGCGATCTGATGGTCACCATCGAGGTGGCCGTACCGACCAAACTGACCAGCGAAGAGCGCCGCGCCGTCGAAGCTCTGGCCGAGGCCACCACGGCCTCGCCCCGAACCCATCTGGGCGTGTGAACCATGGGAGGTAGCCAGCTATGAGCGACAGCTCCCGATCCCGAGCGGTCTACGTCATCTCCGTGGCGGCGGAGCTGGCCGGCGTGCACCCCCAGACCCTGCGCATCTACGAGCGCAAGGGCTTGCTCGAACCGGCGCGCACCGGCGGCGGCAGCCGTCGCTACAGCGAGGACGACATCCATCTGCTCCAGCGCATCCAGGATCTGACCGAGTCGGGCCTCAACCTGGCCGGGGTCAAGCGGGTCCTCGAGCTCGAGGCCGAGAACGAGCAGTTGCGGCACGAGCTGGCCGACGCCCGCTCGCAGGCCACCGAAGCGGTGGAGCGGACCCATCGCAAGTACCGCCGCGACCTGGTGCCCTTCAGCCAGGCCGTCATGGTCTACGGCCGCGACCGCGCGATCTTCACCGACCGCTGAGCGTCACCTGGCCCCGGTCGGTCAACCTGGCCCGCGGCCCAACCAGGAACGCGAGTTGTGCACCCCAGGGGTGCACAACTCGCGTTCGTGAGGCTCAGATCCGCGACCGACTGACCCCGAGTCAGTTGCACGAGCGCCAGTGCTCAGACCCCTGGGTCGGTCGGGGGCGTCTCGCGACGTTGGAGGCCGGCCCGGATGAGCCAGATGCCGATCACGGCCACCACCAGACCCAGCACGGCGTAGAAGGGATGGCCGGTCATGGCCGACCCCTTGGCCGCGCCCAGCCCCTGGGCGATCCACAGGATGCCGATCAGGGAGAACACCACCCCGCCGATCAGTCGAGGCCACATGGTGTCTCCCGTCCAGCCCGATCCCGGATGATCGTGCCAATGGAGGCTACGCCCGCCACGGCCCAACGGTTCGGCTCACGCCCCGGGCTCGGACCCGAAGCCCGACGCGCCGCCCGGCGCGTCGGGAAGCTCGACCGCGGCCACCATCTCCGCGCCCCAGCGGGTCATCGACTCCTCCTCGCCGCTCAGCAGGCGCTTCCAGATCCGCTGGAGGGGGAAGACCAGCGAGCCGTCCACCAGCACCAGCTCGGTGTCGGTGGATGCCGCCTTGTCGTCGTCGAGGCCACCCCAGTGCCACTCGCCGCCGGCCGACCGCCGCAGCACCTCTCCGCAGTAGCTGCCCAGGGCGAACATCCACGGGCCCAGCCGGTTCGACAACAAGGTGTCGGTCACCTTCGAGCTGGGGTCGGCGTTCTCGTCCAGGAACCGGTCCACCTCGGCCAGGCTGGCCAGGGTGAAGTCCAGGCGATAGCCATAGCCCTCCAGCTCGGTGGCGATCTGGTCGGCCGCGCTGGCGATGTCCTCGTAGATGGTGCCCACGATCGGTCTCCTGGAACGGGCGCTCGCCGAACTGGTGGTGCCGGTCGGGCCGGCCCCTGCGAGACTCCCATCATGGTGGCTGAGCGCTGCGACGAGTGCCGCTTCGACGGCAGTCGGTGGACCGACCAGGACGTGCTCACCACCCTGGGCGTGCTCGGCCCGCTGTGGGATGGCTACCTGGAAGGCGCCGACGACCGGACGCTGCACACCCGTCCGAACCCCGAGCAGTGGTCGATCGCCGAGTACACCGACCACCTGGCCGAGACCTTGTGGGCCATGCGCTTCCTGGTGGCCGTGGCCGGGGAGACCCCCGGCCACGATCTGGGCGAGGTGCACGGTCGGCCCTTCGATCCGACGCCGGTGGCCATCGATCTGGCCGCGGCGCGGGCTCGCCTGGCCGACCAGGCGCGCCAGCTGGTGGAGGCTCTGGCCGAGGTACCGGCGCAGGACTGGCCTGCGGCCACGGTCGGGTTCAGCGACCAGGTGGTCGATCTGGGGTGGATCGGGCGCCACGCGCTCCACGACGCCACGCACCACCTCCATGACGTCGGTCGCATCCGCGTGGCGCTCGGCGACGGCGTGCCCCGACAGCGCGGCGAGGTCACCCACCTGGCCGTGTCCGGCGGAGGCGTGCCCAAGCGGGGCGTGGACGGATTTGAGGTGGGGTGGTCGGGGGCCGAAGGTGATGTGCAGGGCGATCGTCGCCATCATGGTCGCCCGTTCCAGGCGCTGTGCCTGTGGAGCGAGGACGTCCTCGCCGCCCTCCGCGCCGAGGGCCACCCCATCGAGGCCGGGCTGGCCGGGGAGAACGTCACCGTGACCGGGGTCGACTGGGCGTCGCTGCGGCCCGGCGTCCAGATCCGCGTGGGCACCGTGGTGGGCGAGATCTCGTCGTACGCCACCCCCTGCGCCAAGAACGCCGACTGGTTCGCCGATCGCCAGTTCCGGCGGATGGACCATGACGAGCATCCCGGTTGGAGCCGGCTCTACGCCACCCTGCTTCGACCGGGGCGGATCCGACTCGGCGACGCCATCGAGATCGAGCCGACCTGATTGGCCCTCTGGTCGGCAAGCCTCCCGTCGGGCGCCTCCGGCATCCGGGTGACGTCTGGCCAGCGGCTCCGCCCTGGTGGGCTGCGCCTTCCTGAACCGGGCCGGGACCTCAGTCGCGGACCGACAGGCTGAGGGCGAAGTCGCCGGCCGGGTCGGTCATCCACCGCTCCACCCGCAGTCCGGCGTCGGCCAGCTCGGCCTCCACGCCGCCACGGCGGAACTTGGCACTGATCTCGGTGCGCATCTCCTCGCCCGCCGCAAACGACACCTCGAGTCCCAGTGATCGCACCCGCACCGTCTGGTCGACGAGTGACCGCAGCCGCATCTCGATCCACTCCTCGACCGGATCGAAGCGGGCCACGTGGACGAACTGGTCGAGATCGAAGTCCGCATCCAGCTCGCGGTTGACCACGGCCAGCACGTTCAGGTTGAACTCGGCGGTCACCCCGGCGGCGTCGTCGTAGGCAGCCTCGAGCCGGGCCACGTCCTTGACCAGATCGGTGCCGAGCAGGAACCGGTCGCCCGGCGCCATGCCGTCGGCCAGGTCGGCCAGGAACCGCTTGCGATCGGCCGGAGCGAAGTTCCCGATGGTCCCACCCAGGAAGACGACCAGTCGCCGCCCGCCGCGGGGCAGCTGGCCCAGGTGGCGCTCGAAGTCGCCCACCACGGCGTGGACCTCGACCCCCGGGTACTCGGTGCTGATGGCCGACGCCGCCGCCCGCAGGGTGGTCTCGCTGATCTCGAAGGGACCGAAACGGGACAGCTGGCCGGCGGCGTCCAGGGCGTCGAGCAGCACGCGGGTCTTGTCCGAGGTGCCCGAACCCAGCTCGACCAGGGTGTCGGCGCCCGAGGCGGCCACGATGGCCGGAGCCTCGGCCCGCAGGATCTCGCGCTCACGCTCGGTCGGGTAGTACTCGGGCAGACGGGTGATGGCGTCGAACAACTCGCAGCCCCGGTCGTCGTAGAACCACTTGGGCGGCAGCTCCTTGGGCGTGGCGGTCAGCCCGCGTCGCACGTCGGCCCGCAGGGCGTTCTCGAGATCGTGGGGCCCCATCAGGACGTCCACGTGGACGCGGGTCGCGTCACCCGCGGCGGCGTCCGGGGGGGTCTTGGGGTCGAGTGGTTCGTTCACGGGTGGACCTCCGCAGGGGTCGGGCCGAACTGGACGAGCGAGACGGCGCCGTCGGCCACGCGCACCAGCGTGTGGTCGGGCACCTCCTGCCAGTCCGGATCGTCGTCGTAGGGTTCCGAGGCCACGATCACCGCGCCGGGATGGGGCACGTCGTGGCGCAGGAAGAGGCTGTTGCCCCAGCGCGTGGCCACCAACTCGTGGCCATCGGTCAGCACCAGGTTGTACTTGCCCTCGGGCAGGTCTCCCGGGCCGGGCTGGTCGGGTCGCGGGGCGTGGCCGTGGGCTTCGGCCTGGGCCAACTCCGCCACCAGGCCGGTCACCGCGCCGGCCAGGTCCTGTCCGGCACCGAGCCGGTCCAGCACTAGGCCGAACAGCACCTCGCTGTCGGCGTCGCTGCGGATCGACGCGGCCGTGTCCGGGCTGAGACCGGCCCGAAGCTGCTCACGTCGTCCCAGCCGGTACCCGGCCACGAAGCCGTTGTGGGCGAAGACCAGCGAGCCGCGCACGAAGGGCGCGTTGCCCGCCACCTCGGTGGGCGAGCCCGGCGACTTGTGCCGCACATGGGCCACGAACCGTCCCGACTCGACGCCGGCCAGCCGGGCCAAGCCGTCGGCGTCGTCGGGCATGGAGGTCGCCGACCGGTACCGGTTCGGGGTCTCGGCGGCGGAGTTGTCGGACGCGTCGTCGTACCAGGCGATCCCCCAGCCGTCGGGGTTCACGGTGCCGCTGGTCTGGAGGCGCGACGCCGAGCACTGCACCAGCAGCGAGTGGTCGGGGGTGACCACGAGATCGGTGACGGCCACGGGAGCACCCCAGTAGGCCAGCAGGCGGCACATGGCTCAGGCGTCCCGGGCGCAGCGGAAGCCGGCGAAGATCTGGCGACGGATGGGGTAGTCCCAGTTGCGGAACGAACCCCGCACCGCGCTCGGGTCGGTGGCCCAGGAGCCGCCCCGCAGCACCTTGTACTCCGGTCCCCAGAAGACCTCGGAGTACTCCCGGTAGGGCCAGGCCTCGAAGCCGGGGTAGGGCTGGAAGTCTGACGACGTCCACTCCCAGACGTCACCGATCATGCCTCGACAACCCCATCGGCTGATCCCCGACGGCGTGGCGTCGGCGGGACTCGGTCCGTCCCGGCGCTGACCGAGGTTGGCTCGGGCCGGGCTGGGCGCGTCGTCGCCCCACGGCCAACGGGTGGTGGTCGCGTCGCCCGGCCCGCCCACCGCGGCGCGCTCCCACTCAGCTTCGGTGGGGAGGCGCTTGGCGCACCAGCGGGCGTAGGCGTCGGCCTCGTACCAGCTCACGTGCTGCACGGGCTCATCCAGGTGGTCGGCCAAGTCAGACGTCCGGCCGAACCGCAGGATGGTCCAGCTCCCCGGCGCGGTGCGATCCCAGAACTGCGGGTGCTCGAGCTGCTGGTCCTGGCGCGACGACCAGCCGGCCGGCTCCCACAGGCGCGCGTCGCCGTACCCGCCGTCCTCGACGAAGGCCAGGAAGTCGCGGTTGGTGACCGCCCCCGCGTCCATCCGGAACGGGGCCAGGTCGACCAGGTGCGCCTCGCGCTCGTTGTCGTAGGCCCACGGCTCGATCGAGGTGCCCAGTCGGAACGGTCCGCCATCGACGGCCACCATGGCGTCCGGGCCCGGCGCGGGGGCCGGCGTGGCCGGGCTGGCGGCGGCGTCGGTGGTCCACCATGGGGGCTCGACCGGCACCGCGGGTGGCGGGGTGGCGGCCAGTCCACGGAGCTGATGGGTGGCCAGCAGGGTCTCGTCGTGTTGGTGCTCGTGCTGGATCACCATGCCGTACACGAAGTGGTGGGCCAGCAGCCGGGCCGTGGGTGCATCGCCATCCAGGCGGTCGACCCGCTCCAGCAGGTCGAGCACCTCGGCACGGACCCGACTCAGGTAGGCCCGGGCCTCGATCGGCCCCAGCATGGGCAGCGACGGGCGCTCCCACCGCGGGTGCTCGAAGGCGTTGTAGAGGTCGTCGAGGTCGGGATCGATGGCCGCCCGTCCGTCGATGGCGCGCAGCAGCCACAGCTCCTCGTAGTTGCCGATGTGGGCCAGGTCCCAGACCGACGGCGACATCAGTGGCGACACCTGGGCGCGCTGGTCGTCCTCGCTCAACCGGTCGACCAGGCCCAAGGTGCGCCGTCGGGCGCGCTCGAGGGCGTCGGCCACGGTGGCCGCGTCCGGGATCGGGCGCGGCGCGAGGTCAGGGACCGACGTGGCCATCAGCGGTTGGTCCCCACCAACGCGGCTTCGGGCCGCTCGGCCGGCGGGAACAGATCGCCGGTGCGGCGCCAGGCGTCGACCCGGTCGTCGGCCGGCGAACGGCCCCGGCGCACCCAGCGGTCGGCGTAGGCCTCGACCAGGTCGCGCCGTTCCGTGCCCACGCCAGCCGCGGCGAGGGCCTCGAGGGCCAGGTCGAACACGGCCACGGCGCTGCGTGCCAGGGACGGGTGACCCAGACCGAGTTGGGCCGCGTCGACCCAGAGGTCGGCGCTGTCGGTCAGCAGGCCGTCGAGCTGGGTGGCCACCGCCGATTCACCGAGCAGCGCGCCGGTCACGGCCACGGCCACCTGCCAGGCCGGCGACGGCAGGGCGTCGAACATGCGCAGCTCCAGCCAGCCCTTGGGGCGCACGGGTGGGAACAACGTGGTCAGGTGGTAGCGCAGGTCGTCGAGGGTGGGCCATCCCAGCTCGTGGCCGTCGGTCACCCAGTCGCCGAATCGCAGCGGTTCGATCATGGGCACGAAGTGGCCGTCGGCCGCGTCGACCAGCATGACCCTGGCGTCGAGGGCGTAGCTGGTCCACGCCGTGACCGGATCGCAGTCGCACACCACGGGCGCGGAGCGGGTGGGGTCGAGCGACCACCACGCCCGTAGCCGACTGGATTGCCACCCGCTGGGCTGGCCGTCGGCGAAAGGTGAGTTGGCGAAACAGGCGATGAGCGTCGGGCCCAGCTCGTTCGCCAGCCTCCAGCGCGCCACCACCTGGTCGGGCTCACCCAGCCCGACGTTCACCTGGATGGCGGCGGTGTTGCACATCATGGTGCGGCCGGCGCGGCCCAGGTGGTCGAAGTACCGCTCCATGGCCTGGTAGCGGGGAGCCACCGCCACCCGTTCGGGTGGTCGCACCGGATCGGCCCCCATGGCGATCAGCTCGACCTCGGCCTCGTCGCACGCCTCGTCCAACACCGCCAGGTCGGTCGCCGCCGCGGTGCACACCTCGTCGATGGTGCGGAAGGGGGCCGAGCTCAGCTCGAGCTGTCCGCCGGGCTCGAGGGTGAGTCGGCTTCCGGCCGGCAGGGGGGACAACCGCTCGATCAGCCCGGTGGCTTCGGCCACCGGCAGGCGGCGTTCGCGTCGTCCCTGGCTGGTGAGCCACTCGAGCTCCACGCCCAGGCCGTGGGCATCGGCCGACGGGCCGAACACCTCTTGGGCCACGAGCGCGGCCACCTGGTCGATGGTCAGCGACCGCTGCGCGCCGGGCACGTCAGTAGTGACCGAACCGGGAGTGCACCCAGTCGGTGTCGCGGATGGCGGGCAGGCGGATCCAGGCGTGCTGGAGCCACATCGTGGAGAGCGGGCTGCTCGGGGCGTCCACCTTGCTGGCCTCCTTCACCTGGCCCCCATCCGGGAGCGGGTATCGCCGGTCCGCAACACGCTACCCAGGAGATGTCGCGCCTAGCCGGGACGGGGCGGCAGTTTCGCAAGTGTTTTCCCGGCGGCTCCCCGGCCGAACGCTTTGTTGACTCCCGACCGTTGCCGGTG
Source organism: uncultured Microthrixaceae bacterium (assembly GCA_963740985.1). Classification (GTDB taxonomy): domain Bacteria; phylum Actinomycetota; class Acidimicrobiia; order Acidimicrobiales; family Acidimicrobilacustridaceae; genus UBA4742. Next base: position 2,279,086 of record CAVUGJ010000002.1, on the reverse strand, counting down.
AGCCGCCCCGGCGCGAGGGTGGATCAGCAGCCCGGTGCACCCGTCCCGGTTGAATCCATCTCCGAACTTGCTACACTCGTTATCAACTTTCCTTAGTGCCATACGTGCCTAGTTCGTGGAGAAGTCTCTTGGCGCTCGATCCCAACCGCTGGACCCTCAAGACTCAGGAGGCGCTCAACCACGCCATCGAGTCAGCGAGGACCAACGCCAACCCTGAGGTCACCCCCGACCACCTGTTGGTCGCGCTCCTGGGTCAGGACGAGGGCGTGGTGCTGCCCATCCTGGCCAAGGTGGGCAAGGCCCCCTATCAGGTGCGATCCGAAGCCGAGGCGGCGGTCGAGCGTCTGCCCAAGGCCTACGGCAGCGACGCCCGCATGAGCCGGGAGCTCACCGCGCTGCTCGACGCGGCCGACGCCTCGCGCCGCGAGCTGCACGACGAGTACCTGTCCACCGAGCACCTGCTGCTGGCGCTGGCCGAGCGGCTGGGGGTCGACCGTGAGGATCTGCTGGCCGCGCTGGCCCAGGTGCGTGGCAGCCACCGGGTCACCAGCCAGAACCCCGAGGAGCAGTACCAGGCGCTGGAGAAGTACGGTCGCGACCTCACCGAGGCGGCGCGGGCGGGCGAGATCGATCCGGTCATCGGGCGCGACGACGAGATCCGCCGCGTCATCCAGGTGCTGTCGCGTCGCACCAAGAACAACCCGGTGCTGATCGGCGAGCCGGGCGTGGGCAAGACCGCCATCGTGGAAGGTCTGGCCCGGCGCATGGTCGAGGGCGACGTGCCCGAGAGCTTGAAGGACAAGCGGCTGATCGCGCTCGACCTCTCATCCATGGTGGCCGGAGCCAAGTACCGCGGCGAGTTCGAGGAGCGGCTCAAGGCGGTGCTCAAGGAGATCACCGACAGCGACGGCGAGGTCGTCACCTTCATCGACGAGATGCACACCGTGGTCGGCGCCGGTGCCGGCAGCGAGGGGGCCATGGACGCCGGCAACATGCTCAAGCCCATGCTGGCTCGGGGCCAGCTGCGCATGATCGGGGCCACCACCCTCGACGAGTACCGCAAGTACATCGAGAAGGACGCCGCGCTCGAACGGCGCTTCCAGCAGGTGTTCGTGGGCCAGCCCTCCGTCGAGGACTCGATCGCCATCCTGCGCGGCCTCAAGGAGCGCTACGAGGTGCACCACGGCGTGCGCATCCAGGACTCGGCCCTGGTGGCCGCGGCCGTGCTCTCGGACCGCTACCTGACCGGGCGCTTCCTACCCGACAAGGCCATCGACCTGATGGACGAGGCCGCCTCCAAGCTGCGCATCGAGATCGACTCGATGCCCACCGAGATCGACGTGGTCGAGCGGCGCATCCGCCAGCTCGAGATCGAGCGGGTGGCACTGGCCAAGGAGACCGACGCCGTCTCCATGGAGCGCCTGGCCACCATCGACGAGGAGCTGGCCAACCTGGGCGAGCAGTCGGCCGGCATGAAGGCGCACTGGCAGGGAGAGAAGGACGCCATCGCCCAGATCCGAGACCTCAAGGAGCAGCTCGAGGCCAAGCGCACCGAGCTCGAGCGCGAACCCGATCTGGAGAAGGCGGCCGAGATCCGCTACGGCCAGCTGCCCGATCTCGAGCGCCGCATCGACGAGGCCACCAAGTCCCTCGCCGAGCTGCAGGCCGACCAGAAGATGCTCAAGGAAGAGGTGGACGACCAGGACATCGCCGAGGTGGTGAGCCGCTGGACCGGCGTGCCCCTGTCACGGCTCATGGAGGGCGAGATGCACAAGCTGGTTCACCTCGAGGAGCTGCTGCACGCCCGGGTGGTGGGACAGCAGGACGCGGTCACGGCCGTGGCCAACGCCATCCGTCGCAGCCGGGCCGGTCTGTCCGACCCGAACCGTCCCATCGGGAGCTTCCTGTTCCTCGGTCCCACCGGCGTGGGCAAGACCGAGCTGGCCAGGTCGTTGGCCGAGTACCTCTTCGACGACGAGCGAGCCATCGTGCGCATCGACATGAGCGAGTACATGGAGAAGCACTCGGTGTCCCGCCTGATCGGCGCGCCTCCCGGTTACGTGGGCTACGACGAAGGCGGCCAGCTCACCGAGGCGGTCCGACGTCGGCCCTACGCGGTGGTGCTGCTCGACGAGATCGAGAAGGCCCACCCCGATGTGTTCAACGTGCTGTTGCAGCTGCTCGACGACGGTCGCCTGACCGACGGCCAGGGTCGCACGGTCGACTTCACCAACGTGGTGTTGATCATGACCTCGAACCTGCCGGGTGATCCCCACGACTTCTTCAAGCCCGAGTTCATCAACCGCATCGACGACATCGTGCGGTTCCGCTGCTCTGACCGAGGCCGATCTGCGCCAGCATCGTCGACCTCCAGCTGGCGGTGCTGGCCGGACGCGTCGAGGCCAAGCGGATGACCCTGGTGGTCACCCAGGCCGCCCATGACGTGCTGGCCAAGGAGGGCTTCGACCCGGCGTTCGGGGCCCGACCGCTCAAGCGGCTCATCCAGCGCGAGATCGGTGACCGGTTGGCCATGGCCCTGCTCGACGGGCAGTTCGGCGAAGGCGACGTCGTGACCGTCGACGCCGACGAAGACCACACCATCGTCCTCAGGTCGCGCTGATCCGGCCCCTCGGCTCCAGGCGGGACTTGAGACGCAGGAACGGGTCCTCGACCAGCAGGAACGAGAGCACGGCCATAACCCCGCTGACCGTCAGGCGCAACAGGGTCAGCGGGACGAAGTCCCAGTGGATGCGTCCACCGTTGAGCACCAGGAACACCGGCCAGTGCCACAGGTACAGGCCATAGGAGATCCGCCCCACGCTGACCAGTGGCTGGTGACGGAGCAGGTGACTGGTCAGCCCACCGGCGAACAGGTCGGCGATGACCACAGTGGTCACCACCACGAACAGCAGGTATCCCCACCGGTAGAGGTCTGGACTGGTCAGGCTCACGGTGGCCGCGGCCAACCCCACCGCCACCAGCGCCACCGGCCCCACCCACTGCGTGGAGCGGCGGGTCATGGCCGCGGGCAGACCGGGCGCCAGCAGCGTGAGGGCCGCCAGCCCGCACCCGAGCAGCAGCCCGTCGGCGTGGGTGTCGAGCCCGAAGTAGAGGCGCCGGTCGGGCACGCCGTGATGAGCCATGACGGCGCGGAGCACCGCGGACGCCAGGGCCGCCACCAGGGCCACCACACCCACTCCCTTCACCCCGCCCATCCGGTGGGCCAGGATCAGGATGAGTGGCCACACCACGTAGAACTGCTCCTCGATGCTGAGTGACCAGGCGTGGTCGAGCAGGCCGAATGCGGGCTGGGTGTGGAGGGCCTGCACCCAGTTCATGTGGTAGGTGGCGGTGGCGAAGATGTCGTGCCAGGTGCGGACCAGCTGATCGTGGGGCAGCCAGAAGGCGGCGTAGATGGCACAGGCCAGGCACACCACCACCAGCGCCGGGAAGAGACGCAGGATGCGCCGCAGGTAGAAATTGCCCAGGGCGATGTGGTCGCTCGACTCGCGTTCCTCGAGCAGCAGCCGGGTGATCAGGAAGCCGCTGAGCACGAAGAAGACGTCGACGCCCAGGAAGCCGCCCTTGGCCCAGGACACGTTGGCGTGGAACAGCATCACCGCCGCGACGGCCAGGGCCCGGAGCCCGTCGAGCTCGGGTCGATAGCCAAGGGCGGCAGCTCGGGTCTTCACCTGGCCCAGGACGGTACTTGGCCCCGCTCGCCCGCTCCGCTGATGGGCGGCCCTGCTTCGGTGAACCCGCAGGCCACGGTTAACATCGGCCGCGTGTCCGCCGAAGCACTGACGGTCGGGAGCGACGCGCGCTCCGTGACGGTCCCCGCCCCCACCTCTACCCCCTCGCCTGAGCCCGGCCGGCCCACCATCCCCTTCCTGCCGGGGGTGGAGGGGCTGCGCGGCCTGGCCCTGCTGGCCGTGCTGCTCTACCACAACGGGTTCACATGGGCGCAGGGCGGCTTCCTCGGCGTGTCCACCTTCTTCACCCTGTCGGGGTTCCTGATCACGCTGCTGTTGATCTGGGAGTTCTCCACCACCAACCGGATCAGCCTGCGGGGGTTCTGGGGTCGGCGCTACCGCCGCCTGATGCCGGCCTCCCTGCTGTGCCTGGCCGGGCGTGGTGCTCTTCGGTGCCACCGTGGCCACGCCCGGCCAGGTGGCCAGCCTGCGCGGCGACGTGATCTCGGCGCTGGCGTATGTGGCCAACTGGCACTTCATCTTCACCGGCCAGACCTACGCCAACCTCTTCCGGGCGCCCGTCGCCGGTGCTCCACTTCTGGTCGCTGGCCATCGAGGAGCAGTTCTACCTGGTGTTCCCGGTGATCATCGTGGTCACCTTCAAGGTGTTCAAGGGTTCGCGGCGGGCCGTCTTCGTGGTGCTGGCCCTCCTGTCGGCGGCGTCGCTGGCCAGCATGTTGGTGCTGTACTCCAGCAGCCACGACGTGACCCGCGTGTACTACGGCACGGGCACCCGAGCCCTCGAGCTCCTGTTGGGCGCACTGCTGGCTCTGGTGCTGGCCCACCCCACCGGGTTCGTGCTGCGCATACCGCACTGGGCCTGGGAGGTCGCCGGATTCGTCGGGCGGAGCGGTCACGCTGGCGCTGTGGGTCACCTCCACCCAGACCGCCTCGTGGCTCTACCAGGGCGGCCTGGCCGGCTACGCCCTCATGTCCTGCCTGCTGATCGTGGCCGCCATCCGTCGGGGACCGCTGCGAGCCGCGCTGTCCAACCCGGTGCTGCGGTGGCTCGGAGCCATCAGCTACGGGGCCTACCTGTTCCACTGGCCCATCTACCTGTGGCTCACCCCGGCGCGGACCGGCCTCTCGTTGTGGCCGCTGTTCGGGCTGCGCCTGGCCGTGACCCTGGCCGCCGCCGTGGCCTCGGCCCGGCTGGTCGAGGCGCCCGTGCGCCAGCGCCGGTTCCTGACCCGCGTGCGTCCCGTCGGTGCTCAGCGCCGGGGCCATCGGCTGCCTGGTGGTGGCCCTGGTGGCCGTCACCGCCGTGCCCCAGACCGAGCTCGTCAGCTTCGCCGCCCCCGCCGGGCCCTCCCTGCCCAAGGTGTCCGCCACCACCTCGACGGCCACCACCCCCGTGACCTCCACGTCGGCTGCCGGCACGGTGACCGCGCCCATGGCGCCGAAGGTGCCCTTGGCGCCCGGAGCGGCGCCTCGGGTGCTGATCTTCGGCGACTCCGCCGCCCTCACCCTGGGCGACGGGTTGGTCAAGTGGGGCCCGGCATCGGGGAAGGTCCAGGTGTGGGACGCCGGCAAGCTCGGCTGCCCGGTCGGGCGGGGCGGTGCCATCCGGTACCTGGGCCAGGTCATCGACGACTACGGCTACTGCGACTGGACCACGACCCTGCCCCAGGAGATCAGCGCCATCCAACCCCAGGTCATCCTGGTCCTGTTCGGGACCTGGGACGTGTCCGATCGGATGATCCCGGGCGACACGCAGTGGCGCGCCGATCGGCGACCCGGTGTACGACAAGTGGCTGCGTGGGCAGGTCTCCGACGCCATCGACACCATGACCGCACAGGGCGCCAGCGTGGTCTGGTTGACCAGTCCCTACATCCAGGACGGGATCGACAGCGGCGCCAAGGGGTCGTTCCCCGAAGAGAACCGGACGCGGATGAACGAGCTGAACCAGTTGATCCGCGAGGTGGTGGCCACCAAGCCCCGCGCCGAGATGCTCGACCTGCAGCGCCACATGCGCACGCTGCCCGGAGGGGGAGATGAGCCTGGCCGATCGCCCCGACGGCATCCACTGGGCCAAGCCGGCGGCGCTGGCCCTGGCCCCGTGGCTGGGGAACTCGCTGGTCAACATCGCCAACGGTCAGCCTCCCCTGCCCGTGAGCTCGAGTGGCTGAAGCTCAGCTGGTCGACCGACCGGTGCCCGTCATCGTCGCCGCGTTGGTCCCAGCGGCACTTCCGCGCCCTGCTGGCCGCCATCGTGGTGGGCGGGCTGGTGCTGCGTGTCGCCTACGTGTGGATCTACCGACGTGACACCCCCTACGGAGGCGACCCGCTCTACTACCACCTGAGCGCCAACCTGCTGGCCACGGGCCACGGCTTCATCAACCCCTACGCCTACGCCCGGCACAGCATCGTGCAGGCGGCCGACCACCCGCCGCTCTACATCATGTACCTGGCCGCCTTCTCGTTGTTCGGGGTGCGCAGCATCACCGGCCACCTGCTCGCCTCCACGTTGCTCGGCGCCGGCTCGGTGCGTGGTGGCCGGCCTGGCCGGGCGCGAGATCGGGCGGCACTGGGCCCACGGCGGCGAGCGGATGGGCCTGGTGGGCGCCGTGCTGGTGGCCGTGTACCCCAACACGTTCCGCTACGACGGCATGCTGCTCTCGGAGTCGCTGGTCATCCTCACCGTGCTGATCACGGTGTGGTTGGCCTACCGGTACTGGCACCACCCCACCCGCGTGGCGCATGGCCGCGGTGGGCGCCATGGTCGGGCTGGCCGCGCTCTCGCGCAGCGAGCTGGTGCTGTTCGTGCCGCTGCTGGTCCTGCCGCTTGGCGCTGGCTCACCCCCGATGCGTCCCGCCGGCGTCGCCTGCGTCGGGCCGTGCTCGGCGTGGCGGCCTGCGTGGCGGTGCTGACCCCGTGGGTGGCATTCAACCTGGGCCGCTTCGATCACACGGTGCTGCTGTCGGAGAACATCGGCGGCACGCTGGCCACCTCCAACTGCGACGCCGTGTACTACGGCCGGCTCATGGGCTACTGGGACTACCAGTGCGGACAGGCCATCCTCACGGCCCACCACATCGGTCCGTATGCCTTCAACGGCGCGGCCGATCGTGACCAGTTCAACGGCGGGCTGAAGTACATCGAGGCCCACAAGGGCCGGGTACCCGTGGTGGTGGCGGCGCGGATCGGTCGCATCACCGACCTGTTCCACCCCCGCCAGCAGGCCCACCTGGACGTGTACCTGGAGAACACCACGCTCGTGGGTCTCCTTCGCCGGGCTCTACACCTTCTACCCGATGGCGCTGCTGGCGGTGGCCGGCGCCGTGGTGATCCGCCGTCGACGCGACCGTGCTGTTCCCGCTGCTGGCGCCGGTCCTCATCGGTGCTCGTCGACCGTCGCGCTCTTCTACGCGGCCACCCGGTTCCGGGCCACCGCCGAAGGGGCGATCTGCCTGCTGGCCGCGGCCGCCGTCGATGCCGCGCTGGGTGCGCTCGATCGACCTCGTGGGCCCGACGCGGGCGCAGCCGTCGCCGGCCAGCCCGGACGCGGCGGGATCGGCCCTGGCCGTGACCGAGTGATGAAGCGGGTGGTGTCGCGCCCTTTGGGGCAGCTGGCCCCGGCGCGTGATGGTGCTGGCCGTGCTGGTCGGTTTCGGCCTGCGCATGGGCTGGGTCTTCTACGCCGCTCGGCCGGCCAAGGGGCTCCACGATCCGATCTTCTACCTCCACTCTGGCCCAGAGCGTGCAGCGAGGTGACGGCTACCGCTACCCGAGGCTGGCGACCGACCGCCTACTACCCGATCGGGTACCCGGCCATCCTGGCCGCCTGGTTCTGGATCATGCAGCACTCGCCGTTCCCGAACCACTGGCTGGCGGCCACCGTCGGGTTGAACGTCCTGTTCTCGACCGCGTCGATCGCGCTGGCCGGCGTGCTCGGTCGGCGCCTGGCTGGCCCATGGGTCGGGGCGGTCACCGCGGTCATCGTGGCCTGTTCCCCAGCCTCATCTTCCACTCCGCCACGATCCTGACCGAGACCACGTTCAACTTCGTGTTCCTGGTCGCCCTGTTGGTGATCTGCTGGCGGCCCTGGAACGGTCACGTGCCGTCCTGGTCGCGACTCGTGGTCTTCTCGCTGGTGCTCGGCCTGTCCATCGAGGTGCGGCCCATCGCGCTGCTGGCCGTCCCCATGGTGTTGATCGCGCTGTGGCGAGTGGGCGGCACTCGCCTGGCCCTCGAACGGTTCGCGGTGGTGGCGGCGGTGGTGGTGGCGGTGATGATCCCCTGGACGGTGCGCAACGCGGTGGTGATGAAGGCCTTCCTGCCCATCGGCACCACCACCGGCGACAACCTCTGCATCGGGAACAACCCGACCGCCACGGGTCATTTCCACTTCCCCGCCTTCTGCTACGCCAACATCGCCGGGACGTCGACCGGCACGCGGCCCAGGTTCGAGACCCAGCGAAACTCGGTGGAGACGCAGCGGGCGCTGAGCTGGATCGTGCACCACCCGTCCCAGCAGATCCGACTCATCGGCTCACGCTTCTACTGGGAGTTCCAGGGTGACCACGATGCGCTCGGTGCCGTCCAGTCCTACGGCAGCGATCCGTTCATCCCGATCGACACGGCTCGGGCGCTCGGCAACATCGCCGACGCCTACTTCTACGTGGTGGGGGCGCTGGCGCTGGTCGGTGTCCCCGCTCTGCTGCGGGGCGGCGATCGTCGTCGACTCCTGCTGTTCCTGTCGATCGTGGCCGTGATCATCGCCGTAGTCCCCTTCTTCGGGGACCCCCGCTTCCACGTCCCGATCAACGTGCTCATGCCCGTGCCCGCCGCCTTGGTGATCGTCGCCGTCGGGCGTCGTCTTGCGGCGGCCCCGAGCCTGAGAGTGATCTCAACGCCACGCTGAGTCGACCTTTTGCCGAGTAAATCCACGCTCGGGGTTGCGTCGGCCACGGAGAGTGTCGTAAGGTCGGCCGCATCCCGACTCCCCACCGAGTCTCGGGATTGTAGGGCGAACCATAATTTGGGGAAGCATTGATCCGCCGGCGTCACTGGTCGCTTGGCCTGCGGGGAGCTAGAGCGAACCCGGCCCCTAGGCGCTTCTGACGCCGGGTCGATTTGGTCGTGGTGGGACGATCTCCCAGCGTCTGCGCAACAGATCGAGGGAGACGATCGTGGCCAGACACCCCGCACGCAGTCGGAAACTGCCGTATCGCGTCATCGCGTCGGCGAGCCTGGTGCTCGCCATGCTCGCCGGATTGATCGGCTTCGCGCAGTCCGCTTCGGCGCACTCGCTGTCGCTCACCGGCGTGGCCGCGTGCCAGCAGGACGGGAGCTACACGATCACGTGGACGCTCTCGAACGACTACCAACTGGACTCGATCGTCCACACGTTCTCGGTCACCCCGAACGTGGGCACGACGCATCTGACCGCGGACGGCAGCTACCACGGAGGCACGCCCTACACGGGCTCAGGCACCGTGGTCCCCGCCAATCACTCCATCCAGTTCACGACCACCGGCGTCCCACAGACGACCCCGGACGTCACCCTGGCGGTGGCCGGCACGTGGACTGACAACTTCATGCAGGACAACCCGCCGACGTACAAGGTCAACCTGACCAGCGACTGCTCCGGGACGCTCAAGATCACGAAGACGGTGACCGGCCAAGAGCGCGCCTCCAGCCACCACCAAGTACACGATCAAGTACGACAACGGCGCGGGCACGAGTGGGACGGTCCAGGTCCAGGGCGGCCAGACGGCCACCGTGGCCAACCTGCCGTTCGGCACCTACACCCTCAGCGAGCTGTCGCCGCTGCCCGGTGACTCGGTGACCATCAACCCGAATCCGGTGACCGTCTCCCCGGCCAGCCGGACCGCCACTATCAACGTGACCAACACCTTCCCCGACCTCGGGGCCTTCACGGTGACCAAGCACGTCACCGGTGAGACCGGTGGCTACGTGGCCGGCTCGACCTTCAGCGTGGCCTACAGCTGCTCGGGTGGCATCAACGGCACCCTCACGCTCACCGACGGCCAGACCAAGACGGTCTCCAACCTGCCCATCGGCACCACCTGCACGCTGTCGGAGGGGGCCAAGCCGGCCACCAAGGATGCGAGCTACCTGTGGGGTACGGAGACCTGGACCCCGTCGAACTCGCTGACCATCGTGGCCAACAACTCCAACAACACGGTGGGCGTGACGCTGAGCAACCCCATCACCCGGGTGCTGGGTGGCTTCACGGTCACCAAGCAGGTGACGGGGGAGACGGCCGGTTATGTAGCCGGTTCGACCTTCACGGTTGCCTACTCCTGCTCCGACGGCTCGAACGGCACCCTGACCTTGATCAATGGTCAGACCAAGGGTGTGGGCAGCCTGCCCATCGGCACCACCTGCACCTTGTCGGAGTCGGGCAAGCCGGCGACGGCTGACGCCAGCTACGCCTGGGGCACGCCGACCTGGACCCCGTCGAGCACGGTCACCATCGTGACCAACGGTTCGGGCAACACGGTCGGCGTGACGCTGACCAACCCGCTGGTGCGGGTGCTGGGCGCGTTCAACGTGACCAAGCACGTGACGGGGGAGACGGCCGGTTATGTGGCCGGGACCACCTTCACGGTGGCGTACGCCTGCTCGGGTGGGGTCAACGGCACCCTGACGCTGACCGACGGTCAGACCAAGGGTGTGGGCAGCCTGCCCATCGGCACCACCTGCACGTTGTCGGAGTCGGGCAAGCCGGCGACGGCTGACGCCAGCTACGCCTGGGGTTCGGAGACCTGGACCCCGTCGAACTCGCTGACCATCGTGACCGACGGTTCGGGCAACACGGTCGGCGTGACGCTGACCAACCCGCTGGTTCGGGTGCTGGGCGCGTTCAACGTGACCAAGCACGTGACGGGGGAGACGGCCGGTTATGTGGCCGGTTCGACCTTCACGGTGGCGTACGCCTGCTCGGGTGGGGTCAACGGCACCCTGACGCTGACCGACGGTCAGACCAAGGGTGTGGGCAGCCTGCCCATCGGCACCACCTGCACGCTGTCGGAGTCGGGTAAGCCGGCGACGGCTGACGCCAGCTACGCCTGGGGTTCGGAGACCTGGACCCCGTCGAACTCGCTGACCATCGTGACCAACGGTTCGGGCAACACGGTCGGCGTGACGCTGACCAACCCGCTGGTTCGGGTGCTGGGTGGCTTCACGGTGACCAAGCACGTCACCGGTGAGACCGGCGGGTACGTCGCCGGCTCGCAGTTCACGGTGGCCTTCAGCTGCTCGGACAGCACCTCGGGCACCCTGACGCTGATCGACGGCCAGACCGGCACGGTCAACGGCCTGCCCATCGGCACCACGTGCACGCTGGCCGAGACCAACAAGCCCGCCACCAAGGATGCGAGCTACGTCTGGGGTTCGGAGACCTGGACCCCGTCGAACTCGCTCACGATCGTGACCAACGGTTCCAACAACACCGTCGGGCTGGTGCTGACCAACCCGCTGGTTCGGGTCGAAGGTGGCTTCACCGTCACCAAGCACGTGACCGGTGAGACCGGGGGCTATGTGGCCGGCACCACCTTCCCGGTGGACTACTCCTGTTCCAACGGTGCGTCGGGCACGCTGCACCTGACCGACGGCGCTACCGCAGCCGTCACCGGGCTGCCGCTGCTCACAACCTGCACGCTGACGGAGGGGGCCAAGCCGGCCACCAAGGATGCGAGCTACGCCTGGGGCACCGAGACCTGGGATCCGTCCAACTCGGTGACCATCGTGAAGAACGACGCCTCCAACGTGGTGGGCGTGGTCCTGAACAACCCGATGACCCGGGTGCTGGGTGGGTTCCAGGTCACCAAGCACGTGACGGGTGAGACGGCCGGGTACGTGGCCGACTCGACCTTCACGGTGGCCTACTCCTGCTCGGAGGGCACGACCGGCACCATGACCCTCACGAACGGCCAGACGGGCACGGTGAGCGGCCTGCCCCTGCTGACCACCTGCCAGCTGTCGGAGACGGCCAAGCCGGCCACCAAGGATGCGAGCTACGCCTGGGGCACGCCGACGTGGGATCCGTCGAGCACGGTGACCATCGTGGGCAACGATTCCGACAACACGGTCGGGGTCGTGCTGACCAACCCGCTGGTTCGGGTCGAAGGTGGCTTCACCGTCACCAAGCACGTGACGGGTGAGACGGCCGGGTACGTGGCCGGCTCGACCTTCACGGTCAGCTACACCTGCTCCAACGGCACCGACGGGACCCTGGTCCTCAAGGACGGTCAGACGGGTTCGGTGAGCGGCCTGCCGCTGCTGACCACCTGCCAGCTGTCGGAGACGGCCAAGCCGGCCACCAAGGATGCGAGCTACGCCTGGGGCACGCCGACGTGGGATCCGTCGAGCACGGTGAACATCGTCAAGAACGACTCGGGCAACACCGTGGCGTTCACGCTGACCAACCCGCTGGTGCGGGTGCTGGGTGGCTTCACCGTCACCAAGCACGTGACGGGCGAGACGGCCGGGTACGTGGCCAACTCCACCTTCACGGTGAGCTACACCTGCTCCAACGGCACCGACGGGACCCTGGTCCTCAAGGACGGCCAGACGGGCACGGTGAGCGGCCTCCCGCTGCTGACCACATGCACCCTGTCGGAGACGGCCAAGCCCGACACCAAGGACCCCAGCTATGCCTGGGGAAGCGAGACCTGGGACCCGTCCAACGTGGTCACCATCGTCAAGAACGACAACGGCAACACCGTGGCGTTCACGCTGACCAACCCGCTGGTGCGGGTGCTGGGTGGCTTCACCGTCACCAAGCACGTGACGGGCGAGACGGCCGGGTACGTGGCCAACTCGACCTTCACGGTGAGCTACACCTGCACCGACGGCACAGACGGGACCCTGGTCCTCACCGACGGCCAGACGGACGGGGTCTCGGGCCTGCCCATCGGCACCTCCTGCTCGCTGTCGGAGACGGCCAAGCCGGCGACCAAGGACGCCAGCTACGCCTGGGGTGACGAGACGTGGGACCCGTCCGACACGCTGACCATCGTGATCAACGACTCCGACAACACCATCGGTGTGGTCCTGAACAACCCGCTGGTGCGGGTGCTGGGTGGTTTCAACGTCACCAAGCAGGTCACGGGCGCCACCGCCGGCTACGTCGCCGGGACGACCTTCACGGTCAGCTACACCTGCTCGGAGGGCACCACCGGGGTGCTGACGTTGACGAACGGGAGCACCGGCAGCGTCGGTTCGCTGCCGATCGGCACCACCTGCACGCTGGCCGAGACGTCGAAGCCGATGACGGCGACCTCGGGCTACACCTGGGGCACCGAGATCTGGAACCCGTCGAACGTGGTGACCATCACCGCGAACTCCAGCCACAACACGGTGTCGGTCACGCTCCAGAACCCGCTCACGCAGGTGCTGGGTGCGACCGCCACCCCCACCACCGTGGCCCCGGCAACCCTGCCGGTCACGGGTGCACCCGACACCATCTACCTGGTGATCATCGCGCTGATGCTCATGCTGGCCGGCGGGTGTCTGGTGCTGGCGGCCAAGGTCGACGAGTAGCCGACCTGACTCAGCCTGATCGGCCCAGCCGGCGTCCCCGTTCTGCCTGAGCGGGTTCGCCGGCTGGTCCGCGCCCCGGGTCCCGCCGGCCCGTTCAGGGCCGCGATCCGTGCCGACTAGGCTCACGCCGCAAGACGACGCTTGCCGAAGGAGGACATGTGCCAGCGACCGTCGTCGTCGGGACCCAGTGGGGCGATGAGGGCAAGGGTCGGTTCACCGATCTCTTGGCCAAGGAAGCGCACCTCGTCGTCCGATACCAGGGTGGCCACAACGCCGGGCACACCTTGGTGGTGGATGGCGAACGCTTCGCGCTCCAATTGGTGCCCAGTGGCATCCTCTACGACCACATCACGCCCGTCATCGGCAACGGGGTCGTGGTCGATCCGCGGGTCCTGCTGGCCGAGCTCGACATGTTGTCCGGCCGCGGGATCGACGTGAGCCGATTGGTGGTGAGCGGCAACGCCCACCTGATCCTCCCGTACCACCAGGAGCTGGACAAGGTCACCGAGCGCCGGCTGGGAGCCAACAAGCTGGGCACGACCAAGCGCGGGATCGGCCCCGCATACGCCGACAAGGCGTCGAGGGTGGGCCTGCGGGTGCAGGACCTGCTCGACCCGAAGATCTTCCGACAGAAGCTCGACGTGGTGCTCAAGGAGAAGAACGCCGTCCTGAGTCGGGTGTACAACCAGCTGCCGTTGTCGGCCGACGAGATCGCGGCGGAGTACCTCGACGTGTGTCGGCCCCGGCTCGAGCCGATGATCGCCGACACCGTCAACTTGTTGCACGAGTCGCTCGAGGCCGGCCAGCACGTACTGCTCGAGGGCGCCCAGGCCACCTTCCTGGATCTCGACCAGGGCACCTATCCCTTCGTGACCTCGTCCAATCCGGTGGCCGGTGGTGCCTGCACCGGCGCCGGGGTGGGGCCGCGTTACATCGACCGGGTCATCGGCATCGCCAAGGCCTACGTGACCCGGGTGGGGGCCGGGCCGTTCCCCACCGAGCTGCTCGACGAGCAGGGTGACGCGCTCATCGAGCGGGGGGGCGAGTACGGGACCAACACCGGCCGCCGCCGCCGTCCCGGTTGGTTCGACGCGGTCATGATGCGCCACGCCGTGCGCCTCAACTCGCTGTCCGAGGTGGCGCTGACCAAGCTCGACGTCCTCGACACCTTCGACACGGTCAAGGTGTGCGTGGCCTACGACCTCGACGGCGAGCGCTTCGAGCACCTGCCCTACCACCAGTCGGTCCTGCACAAGGTGACCCCGGTCTACGAAGAGCTGCCCGGCTGGCACTGCGATCTGACCTCGGCCACCGAGCCCGACCAGTTGCCCGCGGCGGCGAAGGACTACCTCGCCTTCCTGACCGACCAGGTGGGTGTGCCCATCCGGCTTGTCGGGGTCGGGCCCGGTCGAGATCAGTTCGTCCAGTTCGCTTCATGAGCACCCGGGTCTGCGTGGTGGGCGCGGGCGGGCGCGAGCACGCCCTGGCCCACGTGCTGGGGCGCGGCGCCCGAGGTGATGGTGACACCGGGCAATCCGGGCATCCCGGGCTCGACCGCTCAACCGCCCACCGAGATCGATGCCGACCTGTTCCTGATCGGTCCCGAGGGGCCGCTGGTCGACGGGTTGGCCGACCGGCTGCGGGCCCAGGGCAAGTCGGTGTTCGGACCGGGGGCCGACGGCGCCCGCCTCGAAGGTTCCAAGGCCTGGATGAAGCAGGTGCTGGTGGAGGCGGGGGTGCCGACCGCCCGCTACCGGGCGTTCGACCGACTCGACCCCGCCCTGGCCTACCTCGAGACCATGGGGGACCTGTTCGTGATCAAGACCGACGGCCTGGCCGCCGGCAAGGGCGTGCTGGTGACCGGCTCTCGCGCCGAGGCCCGCGACGCCGTGGCCGCCTACCTGTCGGGCGAGGCCTTCGGCGCGGCCGGGCGGACCGTGGTGATCGAGGAGGGGCTGCGCGGCCCCGAGCTCTCGGTGCTGGCCGTGTGCGACGGGCGACGGGCCGTGGCCCTGGCGCCGGCGCAGGACTTCAAGCGGGTGGGTGACGGCGACGAGGGCCCCAACACCGGAGGCATGGGGGCCTACTCGCCCGTGCCGGCCGCCGGCGCCGAGGTGATGGAGCTGGTCATGGACCGGGCCGTGGACCCGACGCTGGCCGCGCTGTCGGCGCAGGGCATCGACTACCGGGGCGTGCTCTATGCCGGGCTGATGCTGACGCCCGACGGCCCCAAGGTGATCGAGTACAACGTGCGCTTCGGCGATCCGGAGACCCAGGTGGTGGTGCCTCGGCTGGCGTCGGATCTGGTGGAGCTCCTGAGCCAGGCGGCAGCCGGGTCGATCCGTGCCGAGCCCAGGTTCGTGGAGGATGCCGCGGTCACGGTGGTGGTGACCGCCGAGGGCTACCCCCGGTCCCCGCGCCTGGGAGACGAGATCCACGGGCTCGACGCCGCCTCGCGGGTCGAGGGGGTCACCGTGTTCTGCGCCGGTGTGGCTGCGGGCGACGACGGTGGACTGGTGACCGCGGGGGGCCGTGTGCTCGATGTCACCGCCCTCGCCCCCGACATCGCCCGCGCCCGACAACGGGCGTACCAGGCGGTGGCCTGCCTGAACTGGCCGGGCCTGCACGTCCGAACTGACATCGCTGCCAACCCGACGAAGGAGCTGCTGTGAAGGTTGGAATCCTGATGGGATCCCCCAACGACCGCGACAAGATGAAGGCGGCCGCCGAGACGCTCGAACGCTTCGGCCTGGAGGCCGATGTGCGGGTGCTGTCGGCGCATCGCAACCCCCACCAGGTGGTCGAGCTGGTCAGCACCGCCCGCGAGGAGGGCTACGTGGCCTTCATCTGCGGCGCCGGCATGGCCGCACACCTGGCCGGCGTGGTGGCGGCCCACACCACCCTGCCGGTGGTGGGGGTGCCGTTGTCCGGCGGCGCCCTCAACGGGGTCGACGCGCTCTACGCCACCGTGCAGATGCCCAAGGGCATCCCGGTCGCCACCGTGGCCATCGACGGCTCGCTCAACGCCGCCCTGCTGGTGGTCGAGATGCTCGCCATCTCCGACCCCGCCCTGGCCGAGCGCCTGGCCCAGGACCGCGAGGAACGCGCCCAGCCTTGAGGTAGGGGTCTCAGAAGGCGCAGGCCGCCAGGCCGGAGCCGCTGGTCAGATGGAACCCAGATGCCGAAGGCGCCCGCAGGGAGGCTTGCCGACCGAAGGGCCAAGCAAGCAGGCCGCCAGGCCGGAGCCGCTGGTCAGATGGAACCCAGATGCCGAAGGCGCCCGCAGGGAGGCTTGCCGACCGAAGGGCCAAGCAAGCTAGAACGGCACTCGTTCGCCGGTGCCGCCGAGGTGCTCGTCCAGCCAGGCCAGCGGGTTCTCCTGCTCGAGGTCCGGGCTGGGCGAGGAGCTCACGAAGTCGTCGAAGGGCGACACCTCGACCCGGGTCGTCTCCCGGTGGCCCGAGTTGCGCGCCCGGCACCACTGCTTGTGGCGATCCTTGATCTCGCGCTTGGAGCGCACCGGCCGGATGGTGGCTGTGGAGCGGACACCGGAGGCCGCCAGGGCGCAGGACAGGCAGTAGGGGGGCTTGTTGGCCCCGAACGCGTAGACCAGGCACTCACCGCAGAAGTCGTGCCCGCAGCTCCGGCAGACGTCCTCGGCTGCCTCGAACTGGTGTCGCGCGCATCGCTCTTCCATCGATCGCTACCTCGGTCTCTCTCGCATCCAAGAGCCGGCGTCGGGCTCGTGCGTTCCTTCGAGAGACTTTCGACGGAGGGATGTTGCGGCTTGATCCAATCGGGCCTTTCGGCCCCGAATTGAGGCGTCCGGCCCACTGCTGGCTCTCCGGTCGTGCAAGCCTCTCTGCTGAGCCTTCGGCGATCCGGGGGTCACGGACCAGCGGCGCCCTGGCGGGCTGCGCTTCCGAGTCCCGATGATCCGGCATCGGGTGCATCGTCCAGTCGCCTTCGCGGCCCAGCGGTCGGATCGGTGGGTGGCGCCGGAACTCCCCAACGTGCTCGCGGCCCGCTACGCGAGCGCCGACATGGCCGAGCTGTGGTCGCCCACCACCAAGGTCGTGCTGGAACGACAGCTGTGGATCGCCGTGCTGCGGGCCCAGCGCGAGCTGGGCGTCGACGTCCCGGCCGAGGCCATCGAGGCCTACGAGAAGGTGGTCGACGTGGTCGACCTCGAGTCCATCGAGGCCCGCGAGCGGGTGACCCGCCACGACGTCAAGGCCCGCATCGAGGAGTTCTCGGCGCTGGCCGGCTACGAGCACATCCACAAGGGCATGACCTCCCGAGACCTGACCGAGAACGTCGAGCAGCTCCAGATCCGCTCCGTCGCTCCAGCTGGTCCGAGACCGGATGGTCACCGCCCTGGCCCGCCTGGCCGAACTGGCCGCCGACCGACGCCGAGCTGGTGATGACCGGGCGCAGCCACAACGTGGCCGCGCAGGCCACCACCCTGGGCAAGCGGTTCGCCAACGCCGGCGAGGAGCTGCTGGTGGCCTACCAGCGCGTCGACGAGCTGATCGAGCGCTACCCCCTGCGCGGGATCAAGGGCCCGGTGGGCACCCAGCAGGACCAGCTCGACCTGCTCGACGGCGACCTCGAGCGGCTCGACCTGCTCGAGGCGGCGGTGGCCCGCCATCTCGGGTTCGACCACGTGCTGGCCAACGTCGGCCAGGTCTACCCGCGCTCGCTCGACCTCGACGTCGTGTCGGCGCTGGTGCAGGCGGCCGCGGCGCCGTCGAGCCTGGCCCTCACCATCCGCCTGATGGCGGGTCAGGAGCTGGCCACCGAGGGCTTCGTCGACGGGTCAGGTCGGGCTCCTCGGCCATGCCGCACAAGATGAACACCCGGTCGTGCGAGCGCATCAACGGCCTCGAGCGTGGTGCTGCGGGGCCACCTGACGATGGTGGCCGGCGCTGGCCGGCGACCAGTGGAACGAGGGCGACGTGAGCTGCTCGGTGGTGCGCCGGGTGGCGCTCCCCGACGCCTTCTTCGCCACCGACGGCCTGTTCGAGACCTTCCTGTCGGTGCTCGAGCGAGTTCGGCGCCTACCCGGCGGTGATCGAGCGCGAGCTCGAGCGCTACCTGCCCTTCCTGGCCACCACCAAGGTCCTCATGGCCGCGGTTCGGGCCGGGGTCGGCCGCGAGCAGGCCCACGAGGCCATCAAGGAGCACGCGGTGGCCGTGGCCCTGGCCCAGCGCCAACAGGCGCAGCGCCGGCAACGACCTGGTGGCCCGGCTGGCCGCCGATCCGCGGCTCGGGCTGGACGCCGACGCGCTGGACGGCCTGCTGGCCGACCCCCTCGACTTCGTAGGTGCGGCCCCCCATCAGGTGGCGGCCTTCGTGGCCGCGGTCGAGCCCATCGTGGTCGCCCACCCCGAAGCCGCCACCTACCACCCCGCCCCCATCCTCTGAGCGTCCGTGTCCGCCGGTCGCCTCGTTTCCCCGAACCAAACCATGACATCCCAGGAGCAGCCGTGACGGTCGAGGTCGAACTGCCACACCTCTATTCGGGCAAGGTCCGTGACATCTACGACGCCGGCGAGGGACGGCTGCTGCTGGTCACGTCCGACCGGCTCTCCGCCTTCGACGTGGTCATGAACGAGCCCATCCCCGACAAGGGCCGCGTGCTCACGGCCATGTCGGCGTTCTGGTTCGAGGAGCTGGCCGACGTGGCGCCCAGCCACCTGATCTCCACCGACCTGGCCGACCTCCCGCCCGGCGCGCAGAAGCCCGAGCTGGCCGGGCGGGTCATGTTGTGCCGCAAGGCCGACATGCTGCCGCTCGAGTGCATCGTGCGCGGCTACATCACCGGCTCGGCCTGGAAGGAGTACCGGGCCAACGGCACCATGCACGGCACTGCCCTGCCCGAGGGACTGCTCGAGTCCTCGCCGCTGCCCGAGCCGGTGTTCACGCCCTCGACCAAGGCGGCCGAGGGCCATGACGAGAACATCTCCTTCGAGCAGGCCGTCGACCTGGTCGGCGCCGGATCTGGCGGCCCGGGCGCGCGACGTCTCCCTCGAGCTGTACCGACGAGGTGCGGCTCGCGCCCTCGAGCGGGGGATCATCATCGCCGACACCAAGTTCGAGCTGGGTCTGGTCGACGGCGAGCTGGTGGTGGCCGACGAGGTGCTCACCCCGGACTCGTCGCGGTTCTGGCCGGCGGACGCAGCCACGCCCGGGACCACCCCGCCGTCGTTCGACAAGCAGCCGGTGCGCGACTTCCTGGACGGGCTGGACTGGAACAAGCAGCCGCCGCCGCCCATGCTGCCAGCCGAGGTCGTGCTGGCCTCCCGGGACCGGTACGTGGAGGCCTACGAGCGCATCACCGGCCGCGATCTGGCCGACTGGCCCGGCGCCGGGCGCTGACTCGAGGGCATGGCATAGTGGCGCCCATGGTGTTCGCGGTGCATGTCGACGTCCAGCTCCGGCCCGGGATCGCCGATCCCCAGGGCTCCACAATCGAGCGATCGTTGCCCACACTGGGCTTCGACGCCATCACTGCGGTGCGGGTGGGCAAGAGCATCCGCTTCGAGATCGAGGCGTCCGACGAGGCCACCGCACGCGCCCGGGTCGAGGACCTGTGCGAGCGCTTCCTGGCCAACCCGGTGATCGAGGACGTGACCATCGAGGTGGCCCGAGCGGGAGCCCGTGGCCTCGTGAGCGCCCGGGTGGGCGTGGTGCTCTTCCCCGGCTCCAACTGCGAGCAGGACGCCGTCGACGCCATCGACCAACTGGGCGGCCGGGCCGAGATCCTCTGGCACGCCGACTCCTCGCTGGGCGGCGTGGACGCGGTGATCGTGCCCGGCGGCTTCGCCCACGGTGACTACCTGCGTCCGGGTGCCATCGCCCGCTTCTCACCCATCATGGGCGCGGTGATGACCTTCGCTCGCTCCGGCGGGCCGGTGGTGGGCATCTGCAACGGGTTCCAGGTGCTCACCGAGGCCGGGCTCCTGCCCGGGGCCCTGCAGAAGAACCGGGGCCTGAAGTTCCTGTGCACCACCGTGGGTGTGCGGGTCGAGTCGACCGACTCGGTCCTGACCGCGGCTGCCGCCGCCGGGCTCGGTGCTCCAGCTACCCATCAACCACTTCGAGGGCAACTACACCTGCTCGCCCGAGGTGCTCGACGAACTGCGAGCCGACGACCGGGTGGTGCTGCGCTACACCGACAACCCGAACGGGTCGGTCGACGACATCGCCGGGGTCTGCTCGGCCGAGCGCAACGTGGTGGGGCTCATGCCCCACCCCGAGCGGGCGTCGGCCGAGCTGCTCGGCAGCTGCGACGGCATCCCCCTGCTGCAGTCGCTGCTCCAGGCCGCGGCCTGAGGACAACTTGGCTGGCCCTCCGGTCGGCAAACCTCCCTCCGGGCGCTTCGCCATCCGGGTTCATCGGTCCAGCGGCTAGGGCCTGGCGGCCTTCGCCTTCCCTCGGGAGGCTCAGGCGCTGCGCGAGATGCCGGCCGAACGCAGCACCGAGTCGGGCACGCCCACCTCGCGCCAGGCCGCGTAGCCGATGCCCTTTCGCTCGCCGTAGGCCTTGGCCGCGGCCTCGAACTCGGCCTGGAGGGCGGAGAGGTCGACGGCGTTCTGGGCGGCACTCAGCTCGCGCTGGAGATCGAGCCGCTCCTGGGCCAGCTGCAGTCGCTTGAGCTGGTCGCCCTCGGCGTACTCGGCATCGATCTTGGCCAGGCGCTTGGTCATCGAATCCGGCGTGCGCTTGCGCCCCCGCTTGGGCTTGTGCGCCTCGATTGCCTCGAGGTAGTTGCGCACGGCTCGTCCCTGGGCCCGACCCTCGGCCAGCGCGGCCTTGTGCGAGTCGGACATCGTCGTCTTCTTGCGCTTCGTGGTAGGCATACTACTTAGAGGATCACACTTATATGGGTGATTGCAAGCCTTGTAACCACGGCATTACATCTTGGTACAAACCTCTTCCACATCCGTCGATTCCCGCCGGTTGTGCGCCGGCTCCGGCCCGGCCGGCGCGGCCGGTTCGCTCGGGTAGCGTGCCGGTATGCCCGCATCCCTGCACCGCGCCCTCGGGTTGACCGACGAAGAGGCTGCTGACATCGAGCGCATCCTCGGGCGCCAGCCCAACCATCTGGAGCTGGCCATGTACGCGGTCATGTGGTCCGAGCACTGCTCGTACAAGTCGTCGCGCATTCACCTGCGACGGCTCCCGACCGAGGCGGAATGGGTGCTGGTCGGACCGGGCGAGAACGCCGGGGTGGTCGACGTGGGCGACGGCATCGCCGCCGCCCTGCGCATCGAGAGCCACAACCACCCGTCGGCCATCGAGCCCTACCAGGGCGCGGCCACCGGGGCCGGCGGGATCCTGCGGGACATCTTCACCATGGGCGCCCGCCCCATCGCCTTGATGGATCCGCTGCGATTCGGGCCCGCTCGACGACGCCCGCAGCCGCTGGATCGCCGAGGGCGTGGTCAGCGGGATCTCGGGCTACGGCAACTCGGTGGGCGTGCCCACCATCGGCGGCGAGACCGTCTTCGACGAGACCTTCGCCGAGAACCCGCTGGTCAACGTGCTGTGCCTGGGCACGCTGCCCACGGATCGTCTGGTGCTGGGTGCCGCCACGGGCGTGGGCAACCTGGCCGTGCTGCTGGGTTCGACCACCGGCCGTGACGGCATCGGCGGCGTGAGCGTGCTGGCGTCGGCGGGGTTCTCCGACGACGCCGAGGACGCGGCCAAGCGGCCCAGCGTGCAGGTGGGCGACCCCTACGAGGAGAAGCGCCTGATCGAGGCCTGCCTGGCCCTGCTCGACGCCGGGCTGGTGGTGGGCATCCAGGACCTGGGCGGTGCCGGCCTGACCTGCGCCACCAGCGAGACGGCGTCGCGGGGCGGGGTGGGGATGGACGTGGACGTGACCGCCATCCCCGGCGCGAGCCGGGCATGGAGCCGTTCGAGGTCCTGACCAGCGAGTCCCAGGAGCGGATGCTGGCCATCGTGGAGCCCGATGACCTCGACCAGGTCCTGGCCATCTGCCAGCGCTGGGACGTGCGGGCCACGGTCATCGGCCGGGTGACCGAAGGCCCGGACGGCGGGTCGGGAACGGCTATCGGCGGTGGACGGCTGCGCATCCTCGACGGCTGGGACGGCGAGGTGCTGGCGGATGTGCCGGCCGCCTCGCTGCACGAGGACGCGCCGCTGTACGACCGTCCGCTCGAGGCGCCCGAAGGGATGGGACCCGGCCACCCGGACCCTGGCCGGACCACCGATGCCCGATGGGTCCGATGACCCGGGAGCCGATCTGGTCGACATGCTCATGGACACGTCGTGGGTCTGGAGCCAATACGACCATCAGCTGTTCCTGAATACGGTCGAGGGTCCGGGCGGTGATGCCACCGTGCTGCGGCTGCGTCATCCCGTGACCGGGGCCGACACCGGGCCGCGGTCTGGCGCTGACCACCGACGGCAACCACGGCTGGTGCGCGGTCGATCCCCGGCAGGGAACGGCGCTGACGGTGGCCGAATCCGTGCTCAACCTGGCCTGTGTGGGGGCCCGGCCGTTGGCCGTCGTGAACTGCCTCAACTTCGGCAATCCCGACCCATCCCGAGGTCATGTGGCAGCTCTCGGAAGCCATCGACGGCATGTCCGAGGCCTGCCGGGCCTTCGGCCTCCCGGTCATCGGTGGCAACGTCAGCCTCTACAACGAGTCTCGCGGGGCCGACATCGATCCCAGCCCGGTCATCGGGATGCTGGGATTGGTCGACCGCCTCGATACGCCGCCCGCCGGGCGTCGGACTGGTCGACGGGGGCCGCCTGGTCCTGGTCGGGGTCACCCAGGCTGAGTTGAGCGGCTCGCTGTGGGCCCGTGGCCGCGGCCACCGCGGTGGACGGCTGCCCGACCTCGGACGTGGCCAGGCACCTGGCCGTGGCCGACGCCGTGGCGCACGCTGGTCGTCGGGCGGCCTGCTCGACGGCGTCCACGACGTGGCCTCGGGCGGCGTCGGCGTGGCGCTGGCCGAGATGGCGGTGCGCAGTGGCGTCGGGCTTCACCGCCGCCCGACTGCACTCCCACGTCGACCTGTTCGCCGAGTCGCCCGTCGCGAGTGGTGCTGTGCGTCCACCCTGACCGCCTGACCCCGGTGCTCAACGTGCTGGAACAAGCCGAGGTCCCGTTCCAGCGGATCGGAGTGGCCGGCGGCGACCGGCTTTCGGTCAAGGGACTCTTCGACCTGAGCCTGGCCGACGCCACCCACGCGCTGGCGCCGACGGATCCCCGACGCCCTGGGCGCCGGCACCGTCGCCTCCTGACGGCTCGGTAGACTGGGCCTCGTGATCCCCCCCGCCGCCCCTGTGGATCCGTCGCGTCCAGCCGGTGGGGTCGACGATCCGGCCGGGCCCGAGGACGACACGCCGCACGAGGCCTGCGGCGTGTTCGGCGTCTACGCCCCCGGCCAGCCGGTCGCGCACCTGACCTATCTGGGGCTGTACGCCCTCCAGCACCGCGGCCAGGAGTCGGCGGGCATGGCCGTCAGCGACGGCGAGACCATCACGGTGGTCAAGGACATGGGCCTGGTGTCCAACGCCTTCGACGACCGCACACTGGCCGCCCTCACCGGGCACCTGGCCATCGGCCACGACCGCTACTCGACCACCGGATCGAGCAACTGGCGCAACGCCCAGCCCGTCTACCGCGACATCGGCGCCCACACCTTCGCGCTGGGCCACAACGGCAACCTGGTCAACACCGAGAAGCTGGCGGCCGACGCCGGGATGCTGCCCGGGGCCATCACCAGCGACAGCGACGTGGTAGCCGAGCTGCTGGCCGACGAGCTGGGCCGCCACCCCGAGGCCAGCTCCGACGGGCGGGCGCTCGAGCGGGCGCTGCTCGAGGTGCTGCCCACGCTGGAGGGCGCCTTCTCCTTCGTGCTGATGGACGAAGGACACATCGTCGGGGTGCGCGATCCGCACGGCTTCCGCCCGCTGTGCCTGGGCAAGCTGGACAACGGCTGGGTGCTGGCCTCGGAGAGCCCGGCGCTCGACGTGGTGGGCGCGCACTTCGTGCGCGAGCTCGAACCGGGCGAGATGGTCATCATCGACGCGTCCGGCTACCGCTCGGTGCGGGCCTTCCCCGCCGGCCAGGTCGAGCCCAAGCTGTGCGTGTTCGAGTTCGTCTACTTCGCCCGCCCCGACTCCACCCTCTACGGCCAGAGCGTGCACCGGGCCCGCGTGCGCATGGGCGAGGAGCTGGCCGACCAGGCCCCGGTGGAGGCCGATCTGGTCATGGGGGTGCCCGAGTCGGGCATGCCCGCGGCCGAGGGCTACGCCCGGCGCAGCGGCATCCCGTTCGGTCAGGGGCTGGTCAAGAACCGCTACATCGGCCGCACCTTCATCGCCCCCAACCAGGAGATGCGGGCCCTCGGCGTGCGCATGAAGCTCAACCCGCTGCGCGACAACATCGAGGGCCAGCGCCTGGTCGTGCTCGACGACTCCATCGTCCGAGGCACCACCAGCCGGGCCATCGTGAGCATGCTGCGTGAGGCCGGGGCGGCCGAGGTCCACCTGCGCCTGTCGTCGCCGCCGTACCGCTGGCCCTGCTACTACGGCATGGACACCGGCAACCGGGGCGAGCTCATCGCCGCCAACATGAGCGTCGAAGAGATCCGTGACTACCTCAACGTCGACACCCTGGCCTACCTGGCGCTCGACCGGCTGATCAACGCCACCGGCGCGGTGGGCGCCGGCTTCTGCGACGCCTGCCTGAGCGGCAACTACCCGGTCGAGGTGCCGGTGAGCCTGCGCAAGGACGTGCTCGAGCTCGAGCCCATCGACGCCGACGCCTCAGCCTCTGCCCGGGCTGTCGCTGCTGAGCGACGACGAGGCGTCGCTGCCGGCCGCGCACGCCCGTCGTCGTCGTCCCTGAGCGCGGCTCCCATGGGCGAGACCTACGAAGGGGCCGGCGTCAGCATCTCGGCCGGCGAGGAGGCCGTCGAGCGGATCAAGGCCAAGGTGCGTTCGACCTTCCGCCCCGAGGTCATCGGCGACATCGGCGGGTTCGGGGGCCTGTTCGGCTTCGACAGCGCCCGCTACCGCCAGCCGGTGCTGGTGTCGGCCACCGACGGGGTGGGCACCAAGGCGCTGGTGGCCCAGGCCGCCGGCCGGTTCGACACCATCGGGGTCGACCTGGTGGCCATGTGCGTCGACGACCTGGTCTGCCAAGGGGCCGAGCCGCTCTTCTTCCTCGACTACATCGCGGTCGGCCGGCTCGATCCCGACCACATCGAACAGCTGGTCGAGGGGGTGGCCGAGGGCTGCCGCCAGGCCGGCTGCGCCCTCATCGGCGGGGAGATGGCCGAGCATCCCGGAGCCATGGAACCCGGCGAGTTCGACCTGGTCGGCTTCGCGGTGGGGGTGGCCGAGCGCGATCAGCTCATCACCGGCGAGCACGTCGGCGTCGGCGACGTCCTCATCGGCCTGCCCTCGCCCAGCCTGCGCTCCAACGGCTACTCGCTGGCCCGGCGGATCCTGTTCGACGTGGCCGAGCCGGTCCCTCGACGATCCTGCCTATCCCGGGGCCCACCACACGCTGGCCGACGAGCTGCTCGAGCCCTCGGTCATCTACGCCCCGGCCGTGGCCGAGCTGACCCGGTCGGTCGACGTCCGAGCCGTGGCCCACATCACCGGCGGCGGGATACCGGGCAACCTGGTGCGGGTGCTGCCCGCTGGCGGTGGACGCGGTGGTCGACCGCTCCACCTGGGAGTCCCCGCGGATCTTCGGCGAGCTCCAGCAGCTGGGCGACGTGAGCGACGACGAGATGGCCCGGGTCTTCAACCTGGGCATCGGGATGATCGTGGTGGTGCCCGAGACCGAGTCCTACAAGGCGCTCGACGTCCTGCGGGCCGCCGGCCAGCGAGCCGCGGTGATCGGGTCGATCACGCCCGGCTCCGGCGCAGTGACCCTGGCCTGATCCCGCCCACCCCGCGACGGATTTCACGCCGTGGGTGGGTTGAGGGGGCGGTAGGTTCGGCGACGTGAGCCAAGACCGCGCTGGTCCGCCACCTGCTCGACCACTCGGTCCGGACCGGCGACTTCACCCTCAAGTCGGGGCGCAAGAGCAGCTGGTTCATCGACTCCAAGCAGACGGTGTGTCGACCCGAGGGGTTGCTGCTCATGGCCGACCTGGCCCTGGAGGCCATCCCGGCGGACGTGGGTGCGGTGGGCGGACTGACCGTCGGCGCCGATCCGGTGGCCTACGGGATCGCCGCCGTGGCCGCCACCCGGGGTCGTGACCTGCGCTCGTTCACGATCCGCAAGGAGGCCAAGGACCACGGCGTAGCCGGACGCCTGGCCGGCGCCCTCCAACCCGGCGATCAGGTGGTCATCACCGAGGACACCGTGACGCGGGGCACCTCGCCTCTGGAGGCGGCGCAGGTGGTGCGCGAGCTGGGGGCCACCCCGGTGATGATCCTGGTGGTGGTCGACCGGGGCGGCACCTGCGCGGCCCGGGCCGAAGCCGAGGGCATCGCCTTCCACGCCCTGGTCACCGCGGCCGACCTGGGCTTCGACTACGAGGGCGCCTGAACGCCGACCTTCTTGGCCCACTGGTCGGCAAGCCTCCTGGCGGGCGCCTTCGGCATCTGCGTTTCATCGGCCGAGCGACTGCGCTCCGCTCCCTCGCAGGGCTTTCCGGTTGCGGGCGTAAGACCCGCGGCAGGTAGCGTCTGGCGCCTATGGCTGACACCCCGACTGCTGCCTACTCGATCCGCATCCGGGTCCGCATGGCCAACAAGCCTGGCGACCTGGGTCGCCTGGCGGTGGCCATCGGCGACGTGGGAGGCAACATCGCCGGCCTCGACGGCTTCGAGGCCAAGCAGGCCTTCCTCGACGAGGACATCATCGTCGACTGTCGCAGCGAGGATCACCAGCGGGCGGTGCTGGGCGCCATCGAAGCCCTCGATGGCATCGAGGTGCTCGATCACGAGGACCGAACCTTCAAGATGCACGAGGGCGGCAAGATCGAGGTCCTGCCCCTGGCACCGGTGGGCGACCGCGACGACCTGTCCATGGCCTACACGCCGGGTGTGGCCCGCGTCTGCACCGCCATCGCCAACGATCCGGCCAAGGCCCACGAGCTGACCATCAAGCGCAACACCGTGGCCATCGTCACCGACGGCACCGCCGTGCTGGGCCTGGGCGACATCGGCCCGGCCGCGGCGCTGCCGGTGATGGAGGGCAAGGCCCTGTTGTTCAAGGAGTTCGCCGGCGTCGACGCCTTCCCCATCTGCCTGGACGTGAACAGCGCCGACGAGATCGTGGAGACGGTGGTTCGGCTGGCCCCGGTGTTCGGCGGCATCAACCTCGAGGACATCGCCGCACCGCAGTGCTTCGAGGTGGAGGAGCGGCTCAAGGACCTGCTCGACATCCCGGTGTTCCACGACGACCAGCACGGCACCGCGGTGGTGGTGCTGGCCGCGCTCGAGAACGCGCTGAAGATCGTCGACAAGAAGATGATCGACCTGAACATCGTCATCGCCGGCGTGGGCGCGGCCGGCGTGGCCATCTCCAAGATGTTGCTGGAGGCCGGGGTGGCCCATGTGGTCGGAACCGATCGCCAGGGCGCCATCTGGGAGGGTCGCGAGGACCTCAACCCGGCCAAGCAGTGGTTCGCCGAGAACACCAACCCCAATCGGGTCACCGGGTCGCTGGGCCAGGTGCTGCCCGGTGCCGATGTGTTCATCGGCGTGAGCGGCCCCGGCCTGATCGACGCCGACGACGTCCGATCGATGGGACCCAAGCCGATCGTGTTCGCCATGGCCAATCCCGATCCGGAGATCCGGCCCGAGTTGGTGCGAAGGCATCGCCGCGGTCATCGCCACCGGTCGCAGCGACTTCCCCAACCAGATCAACAACGTGCTGTGCTTCCCGGGCATCTTCCGCGGCGCCCTCGACGCCGGGGCCACCACCATCACCGAGAACATGAAGCTGGCTGCCGCCGAGGCCATCGCCTCGGCGGTGGACGAGAACGACCTGAGCCCCGACTTCATCATCCCGTCGGTGTTCGACAAGCGCGTGGTCAAGCTGGTGGCGCAGGCCTCGGCCGAGGCGGCCGTGCGCGACGGCGTCGTGCGGTGAGCCGCGTGGCCGTCGGGCACATCCGACCATCGTGAGCGGCATCGATCGGGCCATCCGGGCCGTGACCTTCGACTTCTGGAACACGCTGGTCCACCCCGATGACGACGCCACCCGCCGTGCCCGTCGCCTGGCCGTGCAGGCCGTACTGGGCGACTTCGGCCATCAGGTGGACGACGATCTGCTCGATGACACCTTCCGTCGCACCTTCGATGCCCACCACGAAAGTTGGGTGTCGAATCGCCAGTTCACGGCGCGCCACGGTGGGGAGCTGGTGGTGTCGCTGCTCGAGCTCGACCTCGCCCAGGACCAGCGCGAGATCGTGATGGTGGCCTACGCCAACGCGGCCGCCGACCTGGACATGCGCCTCACAGAGCACGTGGCCGAGGCGTTGGCCGGGCTGCGCCAGCGGGGGATCAAGCTCGGCATCATCTGCGACGTCGGCCTGACCCCGTCGACGGTGTTGCGGGGCTGGCTCGACGACCACGGCGTGCTCGAGCTGTTCCACCACTGGTCCTTCTCCGACGACGTGGGTTGGTACAAGCCGGCCCCGCAGATCTTCGAGCATGCCCTGGCCGGTTTGGACGTGGACGCGGTCCACGCCGCGCACGTCGGGGACCTCCGTCGCACCGACGTGGGCGGGGCCCAGGCCATGGGCATGACCGCGGTCCGCTACCGGGGTGCCTACGACGACCCCGCGACGGGCGCTCCCGGCGATGACCATCCCCGCCCGGAGGCCGACATCGTGATCGCCGACCACGCCGAGTTGATCGACGCCCTCGGTCTGGCCTGAGGAAGCCGCAGCGCATGGGCCGCAACGTCGACGACGCCGGGGCCTTCGGCCAGGCGGTGCGGGCGGTGATCGAGTCCATCCCGGCGGGCGAGGTCATGACCTACGGCGAGGTGGCACTCGAAGCCGGGCGCCCGGGCGCGGCGCGCGCCGTGGGACACCTGCTGGCCGCCAGCGACGGTTCGTTGCCGTGGTGGCGGGTGGTCAACGCCACGGGACGGCTGGTTCCCGGACACGAGCGGGATCAGGCTCGTCACCTCCGCCGTGAGGGTGTGGTCCTGCGCCCGGACGGACGTCGGGTGGCCATGCCCCGGCGGTGAGCCGGCCATCCAGGTCGTGGCGGCGGGCGGGCGGCCATCCAGGTATCTAGGTAGCGCGGCGGGCCGATCTGAGGAGCTCTCCCGATGTGCGCGGGTGCTCCTCAGGCGCAAGGTGGACCCCGTGGTCACCACCGTGGTGGCCCGAGGCCGGGGCCGCAAGCTCGTCGCCGGTCATCGAGAAAGGGAACCGCCGTGACTGCTACCGCCGTCGCTCCATCCGTCAGCTCCGCCGCCGATCCCGCCTCGACCTCCTGGGGCCACATCGTCCGAGTGGTCCTCGTCACGGTCGCCATCGTGGTGCTGCTGGCCGGCGCCTTCGTGCTCGGTCGGGCCACCGGGACCTCCGCCCATGCCGTGACCACGGTCATCCACACCCCGGCCGTGACCCCGACCACCACCTTCTGCCGCCTCGGCCGGCCCTGCTGACGACCGACCTACCGATTCGACCAACGAGAGAAAGCTGAGGGATTGCCATGCCCCTGTTCATGGATGTGCACGATCACGTCGAGGGTCTGACCGCGGAGGCCGTGGCCGGTGCCCACCAGCGCGACCTCGAGGTCCAGGCTGCGCACGGCGTCAACTACCTGCAGTACTGGTTCGACGAGAGCTCGGGCCAGGTGTTCTGCCTGGTCGACGCGCCCGACGCCGCCGCGGCCGAGGCCGTGCACCGCGAGGCCCACGGCCTGGTGGCCGATCACATCACGCCGGTGCAACAGGGGGCGTGATCGGTGGCCCTGTTCACCTCGGCCGATTCGGGCTCGACGGCGTCCCTGTCCGGCGCGCCGGCTTCGCTCGACCCGGTCGGGGTGACGGGGCACACTGAGTCGGTGGGCCAACGGATGTCCTGTCCTCTGTTCGTCGGCCGGATCGACGAGATGCGGGTGCTCGACGCCGCGTTCGAGACGGCCCGAGCCGGAGCCCCGCAGGCCGTGCTGCTCACCGGCGAGGCGGGCATCGGCAAGTCCCGTCTGGTCGACGAGTTCGTGGCCCGGGCCCGACGCGCCGGCGCCCGGGTGGCCAAGGGAGCATGCGTGCCGGTCGATGGCGGGGCCACCCCGTACGGACCGTTCGTGGCCCTGTTCGACGACTTGGCGCGCCAGCTCGATGGACCCGATGCCGGCGAGTTGCTCGGGCCACTGGCCTTCGGGCTCTCGGGCAGTGTGGCCAGCCGCCGCGG
The DNA here is from genome assembly GCA_963740985.1 of uncultured Microthrixaceae bacterium. Taxonomy (GTDB): domain Bacteria; phylum Actinomycetota; class Acidimicrobiia; order Acidimicrobiales; family Acidimicrobilacustridaceae; genus UBA4742. Next base: position 2,248,429 of record CAVUGJ010000002.1, on the reverse strand, counting down.
TGTGGCCTCGAATCGGGATCCCGGCGAGGTCGCCGGCGCACCTCATCCGTTGCTCGACGAGGTGACCAAGACCCGGTTGCTCGAGCTCGAGCTGGCCAGCCTGCGGGCCGTGGCGGCCCGATCCCCGCTGGTCCTGGTGTTCGAGGACGTGCAGTGGGCCGACTCGGCCACCGCCGACCTGCTCGGATTCCTGATCCGCAACCTGTCCGACGCCGCCGTCCTGTTCGTGTTCACCTGCCGATCCGACGAGATCGGCCGCGACCACGGCCTGTACGGATGGATGCGGGAGATGCGTCGATCACCCAACGTCGTCACCGTGCCCCTGGAAGGTCTCGGGCGGCCCGAGGTGGCGCAGCTGGTCGACGGGATCCTGGGTCACAGCCCGCAGTGGACGCTGGTGGAGGCGGTGTGGGGACGCTCGCAGGGCAACCCGTTCTTCGCCGAGGAGCTGGTGGCCGCTCGAGAGCGCCACGACCTCCCACCCGAGCTCCAGGCCGTGATCCTCGGGCGGGTGGCCGAGCTGTCCGACCCCGCCCAGCGCGTCCTTCGGTTGGCCGCGGTGCTCGGGACCTCGGTGAACCACGACCTGCTCGAGGCGATGGCCGAAGGCACCGGCGGAGCATCGGGCGATCCCGACCACCTCGACCATTCGAGACCCAGCCCGCTCGAGCAGGCCCTCGAGGAGCTGGTCGATGGCCAGGTCCTGGTGGTCGAGCCCAGCCGCACCGGCTACCGCTTCCGCCACGCCCTGACCCGCGAGGCCGTGGAGGGGGCCATCCTGCCCGGTGAGCGCCGCCGACTCCATCGCCGAGCCGGCGTGGTCCTGGCCGCGGAGGGACGCGACGCCCGCGCCGGGCGGGCCGGCGCGGCGGAGCTGGCCGCCCACTGGTGGGCGGCGGAGGAGTGGGTCGAGGCGATGCAGGCGTCGGTGTCGGCCGCCGACGCCGCGGCCGAGGTGTGGGCCTACCCCGAGGTGCTGGCCCACCTCGAACGGGCTGAGGCGGCGCTCGAACAGATCGGCCGTGGGGATCCGTCGGCGGCCGAGCAGGCGCTGGCCACCGCCGGACTCACCCGGGTGACCCTGATCGGCCGGGCCTGCACCGCCGCCTACCTGGCCGGGGCGGGCGCCCGGTCCGTCGAGCTGGCCCGCCAGCTGGTCGACGCCTCCGCCGAGCTCGACGACGTGGACGACCTGGCCCGGGCCTATGTGACCCTGGGTCGCAACGCCTGGACCGTGGGCGACGCCGAGGCCGCCTTCGCCGCCTATGGCCAGGCGGCCGAGCTGCTCCCCGACGAGCGGCCGTCGGCGGCGCGGGCCCGCATCCTGGCCGAGGAGGGTCGCGGACTCATGTTGCTGTCGCGCTACGCGGAGGCTTCCGACCGTTGCCGTGCGGCCATCGAGGTGGCCCAGGCCGTGGGCGCCAGGTCTGAGGAGGGACACGCCTGCTGCACCCTGGCGTGCTGTCGGGGTGCGCTCGGCTTCCATGACGAGGGCATCGAGCTCCTGCGCCGAGCCATGGCCATCGCCGAGGACCTGCAGGACCCCGACGACCTGAGCCGCTCCTACACCAACCTGAGCAACCTCCTCATGGAGTACGGGCGGCTGGCCGACGTGTCCGCCCTCCTCTACGACAGCGCCGCGGTGGACGAGGCGCTGTGGGGGGTGCGGCTCAACGGGGCGGCCGGCAACGCGGTGGAGGCCCTGGTGCGCCTCGGCCGGTACGGGGAAGCGCGGGACCTGCTCGACCAGATCGGGGAGGGGACGCTGAGCGGTGCCTGCGCACCCAGCCCCTATCTCCTGCCCGCTCCCATCGTCATCCGGACGGGCCGGTACGACGAGGCGGACCGGCTGCTGGCGTTGGCTGATGCGATCATCGGCGACTTCCCCGACGTGCAGCAACGCGGCACCTACCTGTCGTTGTCCGCCGAACTGGCGCTGGCGCGGGGGGACGCGGCCGCGGCTTACGAGCTGGCCCAGCGCGGCCTCGAGCAGGTTTCGGGCTCTGACGACCAGCTGTTCACCTCCGAGCTGGTGGCACTGGCGGTGCGGGCCCTGGCGGATCGGTACGACGACAGCCGCGTCGACGGCACCCGCTTCGATCTGGACAAGAGCCAGCTCCTGGCCCAAGGCCTGGTGGGCGAGGCGGAGGAGCTGGTGGCGGCGGCGTTGCGTCGCGGCGGCCAACCGCCGCCGCGGGTCGTGGCCCACGCCGCCCAGGCCCGGGCCGAGGCGTCGCGTTTGCACGACCCGGATCCAGAGCTGTGGGCCGCGGCCGCGGAGGCCTGGCGGCGTTCCAACGAGATCTACGGCGTGGCGCTGTGTCGCTGGCGCGAAGCCGAGGCCCGGCTCGGCGGGCGGGCCGAGTCGTCGGATCGGGTCCGCGCCGACGAGGCGCTCAGCGAGGCCTGGCGGGTGTGCCTGGACCTCGGGGCGGACCCGTTGCGTGAGCGGATCGAGAACCTGGCCCGTCGGGCGCGCATCGAGCTCGGGGACGACCGGAACCACGTCGACGGCGGTGCGTCCGCGGTTGGCGCCGATCTGGGCATCACGCCGCGCGAGGTCGAGGTGCTCGGTCAGCTGGCCGCGGGCCGGACCGATGGCGAGATCGCCGAGTCGCTGTTCATCTCCAAGAAGACGGCCAGCGTCCACGTGTCCAACCTGTTGCGCAAGCTCGACGCGGCCAATCGCATCGAGGCCGGGCGCATCGGCCAGGCTCACGGCCTCGGCTGAGCCGCGCCACCAACTAGCTTCGCGTCCCAGTGGAGGACGCCACCGACTCGGGCGCCGCGGGCGCCGCCACCGAACCGGCCGCCAACCGTGCCGCGGGCACCTCGGCGCCGACCAAGCCCCCGTCGATCGAGCGCATCCAGCGACTGGAGCGACTGGAGCGCGAGCGGCTCGAGGAGAAGGAACGACGCGAGGAGCGGCGACGCCAGCGAGTGGCCGGCGACAAGCCGGCAGGTGGCCGACACGACCTGGTGGACCGCATCGAGGACGTCACGAAGTACCCGATGGTGGTGTTGGGCATCGCCTGGCTGGTGCTGCTCATCCTGGTGGGCACGATCAACCTGAACGGCTCCTCGTCGGTGTTGCTGGTGGGCACGCTCTTCGTGCTGTGGCTGGTGCTGCTGGTGGAGTACCTGGTGCGGTTGATCGTCAGCCCCGACAGCCGCGGGTACCTCCGGCGGCGCTGGGTGGAGCCGGTGACCGTGGTGGTGCCGCCCTTCGAGGGCTGGCACCTGGTGGGCATGGAGAAGATGAGCCTGCTGGTGCACGAAGGCGTGCTGCGGGTCCAGGCCATCCTCAAACACCACAGCCTGTTCCGGGTGCTCATCGCGGCCACGGCCACGTTGTTTCTCGGCGCGTGGCTGGTCCTGCTGTTCGAGGACCACACCAAGGGCAGCAACATCCACAACTACTCGGGCGCGCTGTGGTGGGCCATCGTGACGGTGACCACGGTGGGCTACGGCGACCGCTTCCCGGTGAGCGGCGCCGGTCGGGCGGTGGCGGTGGTCCTCATGCTGGTCGGCATCGGCCTCATCGGCGTGCTCACGGCCACGGTGGCGTCGGTGTTCGTCAAGGAGCACACCGACGCCAACAAGGAGGAGATCAAACGGGGCCACGCCACGCTGGGCTACGAACTGGCGGTGCTCAGCGTGCGGTTGGCCGACATCGAGCGTCGGCTCGGGGCATCGACCGACGAGGTGGCGGCGGTGGACGCCAGCGCGGACGCCCAGGCCGACGCCAACGGGCCGATCGAGCCCGACCAGGGAGCATCCCCCTCCTGAGGTCGGCCGCCGGGTGAAAATCGGCCCATGCAGGGAACCCTCACCCGCGGCGGCCAGGCCGAGCCGGCCACCCCCGAAGGGATCACGGCGGCGATCGCCGGCACCGACTTCTTCTGGCTCGACCTCGATATCAAGGACCCGGGGCCTGACGAGGACATCAAGGCCATGTTCATCGACCAGTTCCACTTCCACCCGGTGGCGGTGGAGTCGGCCGAGAAGTTCGGGCAGCGCCCGCGCATCGACGACTACGACGAGTTCGTGCACGTCGTCACCTTCGGGATGGCCGGCGACGGCACCCACGTGGCCGAGGTGCACTGCTTCATCACCGAGAACTCGATCATCAGCGTGCACCACGGCGATTGTCCGGCCCTGGGCTCGGTGCGCGACCGCATCGCCGGACATCACTCGACCGACGTGGCCCCACCCCAGGTGGCGGTGTTCTACCTGATCATGGACACGCTGATCGACTCGTTCTTCCCGGTGCTGTCGGACTTCGACGAGGCCATCGATCAGCTCGAGACGGCCATCCTCAGGACGCCCACCGAGGAGCAGCTGGGCACGTTGTTCGACATGAAGCGCCAGATCATCACCATCCGCAAGGTCATCGCGCCCCGAGCGCGACATGATCGCCAGCCTCAACGGCGGCCTGGTCGAGATCCCGGGCATGACGGACAAGGGCACGGCGTACTTCCGCAACCTCTATGACCACCTGATCCGCATCAGCGACATGGTCGACACCTATCGTGACCTGATCAGCGGGGCCATGGACACCCACCTGTCGATGGTGTCCAACCGTCTCAACGTGGTGATGAAGCAGCTGGCGGTCATCGCCACCATCTTCCTGCCGCTGGGCTTCCTGACCGGCTTCTTCGGTCAGAACTTCACCTGGCCGCTCACCCACTTCCTGATGGGGTTCCGGAACTTCGTGTTCCTCGGACTCGGCTCCGAGCTGGTGGCGATCGTGCTGCTGTTCGTCCTGTTCAAGCGTCGTGGTTGGCTGGGCAGCGGCCCCACCGCCTGACGAGTGCGCGCTCGGCGTTCGCCGTCTCGGTCAGCGCCGCGGGCGGCGGGGCCGCGGCCGTCGCCGGCTCGTCAGGCCTGCGTCGCGGAGGTGGACTCGCGCAGGTGGTGCAGGAGGTCGGCGAATGGCATCGGACGGGCGATCAGGTAGCCCTGGGCCATGTCGCACCCGGTCGAGGTGAGCCGGTCCAGGACCTCGATCGACTCGACGCCCTCACCGACCACCGTGAATCCGAGGTTGTGACCCAGCTCGACGATCGAGCGAACGATGGCCAGGTGGGCCGGGTTGACCAGAAGGTCGGCGACGAAGGACCGATCGATCTTCAGTTCATGGATGGGCAGCGTGGTCAGCAGCCGCAGCGCCGTCTGCCCCGTCCCGAAGTCGTCGATGCTGACGTGGGCACCGGTGCCGCCTATCTGGGACAGGACCACCCCGGCCTTGGTGGGATCGACCATCAGCGCCGTCTCGGTGAGCTCGACGGTCAGCCGCTCGGGCGCGACATCTGCGTGCCCCAACGCCTCGAGCACCGTGTCGGCGAACTCGACGTGCCCGAGGTTGCGGGCCGAGATGTTGACGGCCATGGTCAGGTCCCGTCGGTCGTCGCCCAGCAGCCCCAGGTCGTGGAGGGCCTGGCCCATGACCCACGCGGTCAGATCGTCGATCAGGTCGGTCGGCTCGAGCAGCGGCAGGAATCGATCGGGGTAGAGCAGCCCGTGGGTGGGATGTTCCCACCTCACCAGCGCCTCGAAGCCTTTGAGGGCCCGGTCGGCGAGGTCGATCTTCGGCTGGTAGTGCAGCAGGAGTTGGTTGAGGGAGATGGCCCGCCGGAGCTCGGTGGCCAGCGAGAGGTTGGCCGCGTCGTAGTGGTACTGCGATGGGTCATAGCCAACGACCCCGGACCGCGTCCGCTTGGCCACGTACATGGCCACATCGGCGTGTTGGAGGAGGTCATCCACCTCCGATCCGTCGGCCGGGCTCACGGCGTAGCCGATGCTGGCTTCGATCGACAGCGGCAGGCCGTCGATCTCGGTGTCGCGCTGGATCTCCTGACGCACCGAGGTGAGCACCGCCTCGGGATCATCGGCGTTGGACAGCACGACGCCGAACTCGTCTCCACCCAGCCGGGCCAGGCCGTGGGGCTTCTGCACGTACGAGGCCAACCGAGACCCGATGGCGGCCAGCAACCGGTCACCGTTGCCGTGTCCGAGCGTGTCGTTGATCTCCTTGAACTGGTCGAGGTCGATGATGGCGATGGTGGTGGATCCGCCGGCTTGGCGACCCCGCTCGAGCGCCTGTTGGGCCAGGCGGTGGAACAGCACGCGGTTGGGGAGGTCGGTCAGCGTGTCGTGCTCGGCCAGGTAGGCGTTCAGCCGCACCTGGCGGCGCAGGCGCTGGCCGTTCCAGTACGAGATCCCGGAAAAGGACGAGGTAGAGCGCGACCAGTCCGACGGCCAGGTCCCAGTAGAGGGGATGGAGGCTGGCGGCGATGTCCAGTTTGATGGGGTCGTAGGGCAGGTTGATGTCCATCACCCCGACGGGCTTGTGGTTCGGCCCGGCGAAGATGGGCAGGAAGACCTCGACCGAGGCCGGCCCGGGCCCACCCTGGACGCCGGTCCCGGCGTTGACTCGCGCGAGCTCCGCCACCGATTCGCCCCTCGCCGCGTCGATCGCCTGCACCTGGGGCTGCTGGGTCGATCCGGACTCGCTGTCGGAGTAGACCACGTGACCGTCGAGGTCTTCGAGCCGAAGCCGTTGGATGTTGAGGGTGGACGTGGCTCCCTTGCTCAGGCGGGTCAGCCCAGCCTTCTCGGTCGCAGTCAGGCCCTGGCTGAGCAGGCGACCGTCCAACAGGGGCTCGACCGCCGTCTGTTTGAACAGGAGCGCTTCCGAGCGCCCCTGGGCCAGACCGCGGCGGCTGGCCTCGGCGCGGTAGCTGCGACCGAGGCTGACCCCGAGCAGGATGACCGGGACCAGGGTGATGACGGCAAAGATCAAGGACTGGCGCCAAGTCGACCCGCGTCCCTGCCCATGCCCATCGCTCACCTAGATCTATCGACCCGAAGTCGAGATAGTTGAAGCCGGGCGGGTAGGGGGGGCGGCATCGATCCGGTGAACGGCACCTCCCCACGCGATTTGTAGGCGAGGTGGTGGTGCGTGGCGGCTGCGGGGGAGTGTCTCGCCCATGACCGGTCACCGAGTCGCGCTGCCACCCCGGACCGACCTGACGAACCGGCGCGAGCGGGTGGCGGCATCGGTGATGGTTCGCGGACTGGGTCTGTACGAGCGGCTCTCGTCCTGGACGCTCGTGCGCGTCACCTCACCGGCCGACGATGCCTTCTACCACGTGCCTGAGGATCTCGAATCGTTCCGCCCCGGCGCCGTGCTCGACAGTCGACCGATCGAGCTACGGATGCTTCGCCGCACCGTGAAGGTCGACGCCTGGCACGTCAAGTTCCGCTCCACCGACACTCGTGATGGCGCCGTCTCCGCCGTGACCACGGTGATGATTCCCCGCCACCGGTTCGGCGGGTCGGTCAGGCCGATGCTCTCCTACCAGCCGGCCATCGACAGCCTCGGGCCGGCCGCCGATCCTTCCTTCACCCAGCGTCAAGGCAATCAATTGGAACTCCCACTCTTTGTCGGCGCGCTGCGCCGGGGGTGGGCGGTCATTGCCACCGACTACACCGGACCGCGGCACGCCTTCGCCGCCTCCCCGTCGCCGACGCGGACAGGGTCGTCGACACGTACCAACGTGAGGGGGCCGACGTGACCTACCGCCGCCTGCGCTTCGGTGAGCACGTGATCGTGGCGTTGACCGGCGCGCCTGGAGCGCTCCGATTCCTGGGCGAGCGATTCGCCGTCCCATAGCGCCGGATCGAGGGCGCACAGACCGTTCCCTACCGGACACGGGCTCCCGGCCGGAGATGGTGCAGAAGGGTTCGGACGCGCAGAAACCCCTGCTCAGCAGGGGTTTCCTGAGTGGTCGGGACCGGCGTCGATCCGGTGACCTTCCGCTTTTCAGGCGGACGCTCTGCCAACTGAGCTACCCGACCGGGCGGCCGGGTCCTGCCCGGCCGAACGGCCCCGGACCAGAGCCCGGGTAGCGGTCCCGACGAGATTTGAACTCGCGACCTCCGCCTTGACAGGGCGGCGTGCACTCCAAACTGCACCACGGGACCTCATGGCCTGCGGACAGGCCACCTGCCCAGATCGGCCTCGAAGGGCCGGCCAGGGGCGGAAGGGCACGCTACACGCTCTCCCGACGCCGACGCCATCCACTACGGCTGGACGATCGCATTCAGCTGCGTGCGATGGTCCGGCGCGTGTTGGCCGCCTGAGCGGCACGGCGTCGTGGCACCCCCAACGGGATTCGAACCCGTGTTACCGCCTTGAAAGGGCGGCGTCCTGGGCCACTGGACGATGGGGGCTCGTGCCCGAGGGGCCGCCCACGATATCAGAGCCCCTCGAGGACAGCTGCTGACAGCCCGCCGGTGGCCCCGAAATTCCCAGTAGGTCATTGGTCCCAACTGCTGCAGTGGGGCCAGCACCCGGCTCTATAGTCGGCGAGCCATGACCGAAGTACCCCCCTGGGACGGGCCGCCCACCCCGCCGCCCGAGGACGACGACCAGTCGACCTCCACGCCACCCCCTGCCTCCGGCGCGCCCTATGCGGCACCCCCACCGTCGGCCCCAACCACGCCGCCGCCGGGTGGGCCTGGCCCGACCTGGCCCACCCCTTCCCCGTCAGCGCCAGTCTCCCCACCTGCGTCGGCGCCGCCATGGCCCGCGCCCCCACCGGCCAGCCCGCCCCCCAGGGCACCGTCCGCCCCGGCTCCGCCGGCATCGCCCTTCGCCGCGCCCACGGCGCCGTCGCCCACCTCGCCGTCTGCCCCCTGGGGCGCCCCGCCGCCGGCGGCACCTTCGCCAGGACCAGGCACCTGGGGCGCACCGCCCCCGTCCCCGCCGGCGCCAGGTTCGTGGGCGCCACCGTCGGGTCAACCGGCACCGACGCCCGCGTCGTGGGCGCCGCCCTCGGGCCCGCCCGCCGCTCCGAGTGGTCCGGGAGGTCCGGGTGGACCCGCGGGTCCCGCTGGCCCTGGGGCCGGGTGGTACGCGGCCGGTCCCCCGCCCGTGGGGTTCGGTGTCCCGGAGGCTGCGGCGCCGGTGCCCAAGAAGCGTTCCCGCAAGGTGCTGGTGGCCATCGGCGTCCTGGTCGTGGTGCTCATCGGTGGCACCGTCGCGGCCTTCACCCTCCGCCATCAGGGCCCGAGCTACCCCAGCGAGTGGGACAGCCGCATCCTGCCCATCGTCCACTTCGACGAGCAGGAGCGGGGCATGGTGTTCAAGCACCCCGTGCAGGTGCTCTTCATGACCCCGAAGGCCTTCAACAAGATGGTCGGCTCGGATCCCAGCCAGCTCAGCACCAAGGACAAGCAGGACATCGAGAACCAGACGGGCCTGATGCGGGCGTTGGGTCTCATCGATGGCAAGGTCGACCTGTTCAAGGAGGAGAACGGCCTCAACGAGAACGGGATCCTGGCCTACTACGACTTCCACGACAAGAAGGTGCGGGTCAAGGGCACCGCCCTCACGCCCGACGTGCGGGTCACCCTGGCCCACGAGCTCACCCACGCGCTGCAGGACCAGTACTTCGACCTGGGCCGCCAGGACACGCTGCCCGACGATTCGGCCCAGGCCTACCGCTCGGTGATCGAGGGTGACGCGGTGGTGGTGCAGAACGCCTATGCCGACACCATGTCCCAGTCCGACCAGGACCAGTACAACAAGGCCGAGAGCCAGGGGTCGGACCAGGCCTACTCGAACGTGCCCGACATCCTGGTGGCCCAGGACTCCGAGCCCTACATCATCGGGCCGGCCTTCGTGGACGCGCTCAAGGCCCGCGGCGGCAACACGGCCATCAACGACGCGCTGCGCCACCCACCGGCCAGCACCGCCGCCGCTGATGAACATCTTCAACTACCTGACCCAGACGTCGAGCACCGCGCCCGACCCTGGCGCCGTTGCCGCTGCCCGCCGGGGCCAAGCGGGCCGACGACGGGGACAACACCTTCGGAGCGCTCCAGTGGTACCTGCTGCTGGCCCGTCGCATCGACGTGCACCAGGCGTTGACCGCGGTCGACGGCTGGCACAGCGACACCAGCATCGGCTACCGCCAGGCATCAGGCCTGGTCTGCCTGGACGCCGAGTACGAGGGCACCAGCGCGGCGGCCACGGCCAACATGACCTCGTTGCTCAACCGGTGGAAGGCCGTCGGGCCCGAGCCCGAACGTCACCGTCACCCAACATGGCGACACCGTCGAGCTGCACGCCTGCGACCCGGGCAAGACGGTGAAGCTGACCGGCACCGATCGCTCCAGCGACGCCCTCGAGGTGGTGGCCGCCCGACTCGAGCTGGCCGGCATCTTCTTCAAGCAGAACATCCCCGACACCGCGGCCAAGTGCGCCAGCGCCGGCACCATCCAACGGCTGACCGTCGACCAGATCGTCAGCGACAGCGACGCCGACCAACAGGCTGACCAGCGCGCGGTCGAACAGGCCATCGCCGCCTGCCACTGAGGGGCGCGCTCGGCGCGTCGCCGTCAGTCGGCCAGGGCGGCGATGAAGGCGCCCAGGATCATGTTGAGCACCTCGTAGGCGATCCGATCGTGCAGGTCGGGATCGTCGGCGTCGAGGGCCGCAGGTGGCTCCTCGCCCACGTCCAGCCGGGTGCCCAGAGCTAGTCGGACACCGTTGACCGCACGCATCCAGGCCTCGGCCTCGGCCTGGTCGATGACCTGACCGTCGATGGTGCGCTCCACCACGTCGAGGGCGTCGAGCTGGCCCTGGCGGAGGTCGTCGCCCACCAGACGCTGGTACTCGGCGTCGAGCTCGGGGTGCTCGACGTACGCCGTGGGGAACAGCCGTCGGGTGGCCGGATCCTGGTCGGCCAGCATGACCCGCAGCTCGTCCATGGAGTCCATGACCACGCGCTGTTCGGGTTTGGTCAGGTTGACCTGGTAGCCCCCGGGCACGACGTCCACCAGCGGCCGCCAGCCGAAGGCGCCCAACCAGCGCGTGAGGCGGGGCACGCGCTCAGTCCTGCTGCATGGTGGCCCACAGGCCATGTTCGTGAAGGCGGAACACGTCGAACTCCGCCTTCTCGCGTGCCCCGGTGGACACGCTGGCCCGACCTTTCTCGTGGACGTCGAGCATGAGGCTGGTGGCCTTCTCCAGGCTGTAGCCGAAGAGCTTCTGGAACACGAAGGTCACGTAGTCCATCAGGTTGATGGGGTCGTTCCACACGATCACGACCCACGGCCGATCCAGGTCCAGGTCGGTGTCGTGGATGGGCTCGTCGACCTCGACCGGACTGGTCGACGACAAACGAGGGGACGCGGCCGACATGGCTCGATTGTCCCTCATCGGGCGGCGACGGTCACGTCCCCCGGTTCCACCGCCGACCGATCGGACTCGGGGTGGGCGTAGAGGCCGAGGTAGAAGCGCAGTGAGGCGATCCACACCGCCACCGCACCCGACCACGTGCAGAAGCACCAAGCCCCGGGGCACGCCGAGGAAGTACTGGGTGTAACCCAGCGCGCCCTGGGCCACGATGAGGACCACCAGCTCGACCGTCCGTCGGCGCACCTGGCGACTGGCGCCGGTACGGGCCAGCAGCACCAGCGCGACCACGGTCAGGGTCAGGAACCCCCACACGGTGAGGCTGTGGATGCGGGCCACGTCCTCCACCAGGAAGGGCAGGCGCCTCACGTGCTGATCGCCGCCGTTGGGACCGGTGCCGGTCACGATCGTGCCCGTGACGAGCACGGCGCCGGCCGCGGCGACCATCGCCCGGGCCAGTGGCCGCAGGGTCGGGGCCACGGTGAGCGAGCCCGGGGTGTCGGCGTGGCCGGCCCGGTCGTGGAGCACCACCGCGTTCCAGACCACAGCCATGCCCAACAGGAAGTGCAGCGCCACGAAGGGGGGCCACAGATGTGAGTAGACCACGATGCCGCCGAGCACGATCTCGGCCACCAGCCCGCCCACGAGGCCGAGCGACCATCCGATCAGGTCGCGCCGGCGGGGGACCAGGGAGAGAGATCCGAGCACGGCCACGGCGATGCCGATCGAGACCAGGCCGGTGAAGTCGCGGTTGATCTGCTCCACCTGCGGGTGGAACGAGGCCTTGGCCATGAAGTGGTGCTGGGTGCAGTTGGGCCAGTCGACGCATCCCAGGCCCGAGTCGCTGAGTCGCACCGCGGCCCCGGTGACCACGATCACGGCCACGGCCACCACCACCACCAAGGTGATGACGCGGAACTGCGCAACCGTGATGCGGGGGAGGCGCACGCCACGATGCTACGGGCGGCTACGCCCGACCCGACGCCGATCGCGCCGACGGTAGCGTCGGCTCGGCGCGGCAAGGACCATGGGGGGTCGATGGGGACGAGGCTGCACACCGCCGCGATCGTGGGGCTGGCGGCGGCGGGTCTGCTCACCGCCGTCCTCTCCTCGACGGCGCCGAGCTCAGCTGGACCTGTGATCAAGAGGACGGCGTCGAGCGAGTGGATCCCGGGCGATCCGCTCGACTGCACCAACTGGCGATACGGCCCGGCCGACGAGCCGGCCTCCCTGCCGGCCGAGTTCGACCGCAACGACTACAAGCGCACCTCGTCTGCGCGACCCCAACCCGGCGCTGGTCGAACTCCCCTCAGAACCTGTGCGGGCAGAAGGGTTCGGCCACCGACCTGGCCTGGGGCCTGTCGCAGGGCTCTTCGTCGGTGCGCATCGCCATCCTCGACTCCGGCATCGAATGGCGCGATCCCGGCATCCATGGCCGACCTGGCCACCAAGGCGTACATCAACCTCGGCGAGGCGCAGCCGCCCTGCTGGCCGGCGGTGGCTGACGGTGACTGCAACCACGACGGCGTGTTCAACATCACCGACTTCGGGTCCATCCCCGATCTGAACCACAACGGGGTGGCCGATCCCGAGGACCTCATCCTGAACCCGGCGTACAACAACCACCGCGACGACGACCACGACGGCTACGTCGACGACATCTCCGGGTGGGACTTCCTCTACGGCGACAACGACCCGCTCGACACGGTCGACTACGGCCACGGCACGGGCGAAGCCAAGGACTCGAGCGCGGCCGCGAACGGCACCGGCAACGTGGGCACCTGTCCGAACTGCCAGTTCATCCCGGTCCGGGTGGGCGACTCGTTCATCGCCGACGGCGGCCGCTTCGCGGCCGGCGTGCTGTTCGGCCTGGACTCGGGAGCCGACGTCATCCAGGAGGCGCTCGGGCGCGTTGAACGATCCTCGCCAGGCCCAGGACGCCATCGACGCCGCCTACCACCGCGGCGTGGTCGTCGTCGCCTCCATGGCCGACGAGGCGTCGAAGCACCCGAACCTGCCGGCGTCGCTCGAGCACACGATGGACGTCAACTCGGTCACCACCCTGATCGAGCAACCCGCTCGGCGGGGGCACCAACGAGGGCTACCTGGCCCTCAACGGCTGCACCAACTTCGGTGGCCACACCTTCGTGAGCATCCCGTCGAGCTCGTGCTCCTCGGAGGCCACCGGCGAAGTCGGCGGGGATGGTCGGGCTTGATCGAGAGCTACGCCCGCCAGCTCGACATCGCCCCCAACCCGGCGCTGACCTCCTGGCGGCCGGGCGACAACGTGCTGTCGGCCGACGAGGCCATGCAGATCGTGCGCGCCACCGCTGACGACATCGACTTCTCCACCCCCAACGCCGTCGACCCGGCCAACAACTTCGGCACGCCCAACGGCAGCCCCATCCTCGACACCGTCCGCTACCCGAGCACCAAGGGCTGGGACGCCACCTTCGGCTACGGCCGGGTGAACACCTACGAGATGCTCAAGGCCGTGCGCGACGCGGCGCATCCCGCCCGAGGCCATGATCGACTCCCCGGCGTGGTTCGACGTGCTGGGGACCACCGGCACGGCCACCGTCACCGGTCGCGTGGCCGCTCCCCGGGCGACCTCCTACGACTACCAGGTGCGAGTGGGCGCCCGGGCTTCGAGCCTCCGCTCTACCCGGCGACCGACCACTGGAGCACGGCGGCCGTCGGCACCGGGCTGACGGCGCCGGTGTCCGGGACCTTGGCCACCCTCGACCTGGCCGCCATCGCCGCCGCCCTGCCCGACGACGGGAACGGCGCACCGGTGGACCCGAGCATGCAGGACCGCCCCGACGAGGAGAAGTTCTCCGTGCGGATCCGCGTCGTGGTCACCGCCCACGGCGGCTCGGACGACGGCTCGACCGGCGAGATGCAGAAGCAGGTGTTCGTGCACGACGACCCCGACCTGGTGGCCGGGATGCCCGACGAAGATCCCTGGAGCCAGTACGTCGAGCCCCCGCTTCGTCGACCTGCTGGGCGATGGCCACCAGGAGCTGCTCCTGGCCACGGCCGACGGCGAGATCCACGCGTACCGCTCGGACATGACCGAACTGCCGGGCTTCCCCCTGCTCGGCGACGTGTCGCCCTGGTGGCCGACGAGCTCGCCCACCGCGCCAGGCCGATCACATCCCCGTTCACCGCGGCGCCTTCGGTGTCGGCGCGCCGGCGGTGGGCGACCTGTACCGCGACGGCCACCTGGAGATCGTGGACACCGACCTCGACGGCAAGGTCTACGTGTGGTCGGCCACCGGCCAACGACTGGCCACGATGTCGGTCAACCCGGCCTACTCGCGCGACGATCCGGCCGACCAGAACGAGTTCAACCGCACGAAGCCGCAGTTCGCCAGCTCGCCTTCGCTGGGTGATCTCGACGGCGACGGCAAGCTCGAGATCGTGGCCGCGGCCATGGACCGCCACGTCTACGCCTGGCACGCAGACGGGACGCCGGTGGCCGGCTTCCCGGTGCTGCTGGTCGACCCGACCAAGGTCGCCTCGGTCGATCCGGTCAGCCACGAGGTCACCTTCACGCCGAGCTCGGGGGTGGGAGAAGGCGGCGAGCTGGTGGCCACTCCGACGGTGGCCGACGTCAACGGCGACGGCCGCCCCGAGATCGTGGTCGGCGGCGCAGGAGCAGTACGTCGAGCCACCCAACATCGGCGACGGCGCCGACGTGCTGGGCCTGCTGGGCGCGGCCGGCACGCCCGGCAACTCGCGGCTGTACGTGATGTCGCCGGATGGGCACCGACGCCCATCACCCCAACGCCTCGGCCAACCCCGACGCTCAGGCCTACCTCCCCGGCTGGCCGGCCAAGGCTCAGCCAGCTGGCCACCTCGTTGCTGCCGACCATCGGCGACGGCGTGGCCATGCCCGCGGTCGTGGGCGATGTCGACCCCGCCCACCCGGGACCCGAGATCGTGGCCGCCTCGTCGGCCGGAACCCTGTACGTGCTCGACGCCCAGGGCCACAGCGTCTACGGCTCGACCGCGGCGGGCGACTTCCCGGTGGCCTGGGCGGGCGGGCTCGCCCTGCAGAACGCCGGGCGCTTCGGCGCCGAATCGCAACTCGCAACGACATCGTGGCCTCGCTCGATCGGGCTGTCGGGTCCGACGATCGGTGAGCTCCAGGGCGGAGGCACCAAGGAGATCGCGGCCAACACCGCCGGGCTGACGCGCTTCATCGACCTGCTGGCGCCCGACCTCCAGCTGCCCAACGACGACCAGCTCTCGGCGTGGGACGGCGCCACCGGCAACGAGCTGACCGGGTCGCCGCACACCACGGCCGACCTGGCGCTGTTCGTGGCGCCGGCCATCGCCGACCTCGACGGTGACGGTCACAACGAGGTGATCGCCGGCAACGGCTCTACACCCTCGACGCCGTCGACGCGGCCGGGAACGAAGCCGGCCGGGCTGGCCCAAGCTGACCGGCGGGTGGACGCATCGGCACGCCGGCGGTGGGCGACTGGGACGGCGACGGCAAGCTCGAGGTGGCCCAGCAGCGCCGAGACGGCTACCTGCTCGTGTGGCACACCCAGGGCACGGCGCGCCCGGCCTGGGGTTCGTACGGCTGCGACTCCTACAACTCGGGGGCGCTGCGTCGACACCTCACCGGCCACGGTCGTGCCCCCGACGACCACGTCGACGACCGCCGGTCCAGCCCCCTCCACCACCGCGGGGTCGCCGGCCACGACCCAGTCGGCAGCCGGCCCGACCGCGACCGCAGGCGGGGGCACCCTGCCGCTCACCGGCGCCGACACCGTCGTCCTGCTGCTGGCGGCGGCCGGGTTGATCGCGGCCGGGACCTGGCTGGTGGCGTGGCGCCGTCGTCGCCTGGCCCGCCGCGAACTCTGAGACGTCAGGTCCCGTCCGCTTCCTGTCAGCTCAGCGACTCGTATGAGGTCGCTGAGCTGACAGGTTCCGCCATTGGGGCGCTCAGCTGACTGGTTCCGCCAGGATGGCCCGGAAGACGTCCGGGTCGGCGACGTAGGGCGGCTCCGATCGCGGGCCAGTGCAGGGCCAGATCGGTGAAGCCCAGCTCGGCGTAGCGGCCGGCCAGCTCCCGGTAGGACTCGACCGAGGCCAACCAGGGCTCCCGGGTGGCGCCCTGCATGTAGAGCCGGTCGATGCGACGCCGGGTCGCGCCCGATGGCCTCACAGGCGGCGTCGAGCGCCGCGCCCTGGGCCCGGGCCGTGGCCAGACAGGCCGCGGCGTCGAGCTCCTCGGCCCGTCGTGGATCGCCCAGCGTGACCCACACCTGGCCGTGGGCGGCGGCCAGGGCCAGGGCTCGCGGGCCTCCGCCGGCCACAGCCAGCGGCACGCGGGGCTGTTGCACGCACCCGGGGATGCTGCGGGCGTCGACGGCCTGGTACCACTCCCCCTCCAGGCGGGGCGTGGCCGGATCGGTCAGGAGCTGATCGAGCTGGGCCACGAACTCCTCGAAACGACTGGTTCGCTCGGCCACCGACCACGGCGCCTGGCCCATGGCCGTGGCATCCCACCCCGTCCCGCCGGCACCGATGCCGATGGTGATGCGGCCGGCCGACACGTCGTCGAGGGTCATGACCTCCTTGGCCAGCGTCACGGGATGGCGGAAGTTGGGCGAGGTGACGAGCGTCCCCAGTCGCAGCGTGGACGTCGAGGCGGCCACCGCCGCCAGCAGGGGCACGGCCCCGAACCACGGACCGTCGCGCAGGCCCTGCCAGGTGAGGTGGTCATAGGTCCACGCGGTGTGGGCGCCCAGCGCTTCGGCCTCGAGCCACACGTCGCGCGCCGCGGACCAGGGCATCGACGGCAGGATGACCACGCCCACTCGCATGACCCGACTCTAGGGTCGACCATCGGGCCTGTGGAGCACTTGTGGGTTGGCTGTGGGGCACGCCCGGCGATTGTCCCGCCCGCCCCTGACGTGCCTACGATCGAGGCCCGATGGCCACCACGATGCATCCCTCCCTGCGGTCTCGGGCCGCCGGGTACGTGGCCCTGACCAAGCCACGCATCATCGAGCTGCTGCTGGTCACCACGGTGCCGACCATGGTGGTGGCCGAGCGGGGCATCCCGCCGGTGTGGCTGATGGTGGCCACCGTGGTGGGCGGGACGCTGGCCGCGGGCGGGGCCAACGCCATCAACATGTACGTGGATCGCGACATCGACGCGTTGATGAAGCGGACCCAGAACCGGCCGCTGGTCACGGGACTGATCAAGCCCAGCCACGCCCTGGTCTTCGCCATCGCCTTGGAGGTGGTGGCCTTCGTGTGGCTGTGGGCGTTCGTGAACCTGATCAGCGCCGTCCTGGCCATCACGGCCTGTCTGTTCTACGTGTTCGTGTACACGCTCTGGCTCAAGCGAACCTCCAGCCGCAACATCGTCATCGGCGGGGCGGCCGGGGCCATGCCGGTGCTGATCGGCTGGACGGCCGTGACCGGTCATCTGGCCTGGGCCCCGATCGTGCTGTTCGCGCGTCATCTTCTACTGGACCCCGCCCCATTTCTGGGCCTTGGCCATCCGCTACAAGGACGACTACGCCGCCGCCGACGTGCCCATGCTCCCGGCGGTGGCCAGCTTCCACACCACCGCGGTGCGGATCCTGCTCTACACGCTGCTGCTGTGGGCCCTGACCCTGGTGTTCGACGCGGTCGGTCACCTGGGGGTCATCTACCTGGCCAGCGCGCTGGCGCTGGGCGCGGTGTTCACCTACCAGGCCGTGCAGGTCCTGCGCACCGAATCGCCCAAGCAAGCCATGCGGCTGTTCACCTACTCGATCACCTACGTGACCCTGTTGTTCGGAGCCATGGTCGTCGACGTCCTCGTGCGTCACGGGGTGTGATCGCGATGCCCTGGCGCCCGGTTGCGACCCGCCTCGCCGCGGCCCCAGTGGGTTTTCAGTCGGCCGTCATGAGGTGTGTAGAGTCGCTGTTCGTTCCCTGCTCCGGCCCCGCGATGCCGGTCGTCGGCCCACCTTCCTCGGTGGGCAGCGCCCGATTCGACGTCGCGGTGACGACGAGGTCATCTCTGCACTGACATGGCGATCACCGAGACCAGACCACCCACCGAACCCGTGGCTGACGAGCCCGCGGCCGAGCCGGAGCGCTTCATCGGCCTGCCCGAACCCGAGCTACCGGGCCTCGCCGGCTTCATCGGCACGGGCGACCACCGCTCGCTGGGTCGGGCCTACATCGTGCTGTCGATCCTGTTCGGGGTGCGGCGCCCTGGTGGCCGACACCCTGTTCACCGCCCACCAGGCGCACCACTTCCTGCCCGTGGCGCACGTCTTCCAGGTGTACACGGCCAGTCGCACCCTGGGCGGTGCTGCTGTTCGCCATCCCGCTCTTCGTCGGGCTTGGGCACCTTCATCGTCCCGCTCCAGGTCGGGGCCAACACGGTGGCGTTCCCGCGGGCCGCGGCCCTGGCGTTCTGGGGTTGGCTGATCGGCTCGGGCATCCTGGTGGCCGCCTACGCCGTCGACGGCGGGCCGGCTGGCAGCCGGTTCAAGGCCGTCGACCTGAGCTTCGCCGGCCTGGCCCT
Source organism: uncultured Microthrixaceae bacterium (assembly GCA_963740985.1). Classification (GTDB taxonomy): domain Bacteria; phylum Actinomycetota; class Acidimicrobiia; order Acidimicrobiales; family Acidimicrobilacustridaceae; genus UBA4742. Next base: position 2,229,671 of record CAVUGJ010000002.1, on the reverse strand, counting down.
GGTGCTGGTCTCGCTGACCGTGGCCACCCTGTGCGTGGCCACCACCGTGGTCTCGTTGCGCACCCCCGGCCTGTGGCTCGACCGGGTGCCCATGTTCTCGTGGTCGATGCTGGTGGCCGGCACCCTGTGGATGTTGACGCTGCCCGTGGTGCTGGGCGACGTGGTGCTCATCTACATCGACCACCACTACGGGAAGCCCTCGCTCGTTCGGCGTCGGGGCCAACCAGTGGCCCCAGCTGGCCTGGGCCTTCGGCCAGCCCCAGATCTACGCCGTGCTCGTCCCGGTGCTGGGCGTGGCCAACGACGTCATCGCCACCCTGTCGGGCGCCCGCCAGCCTCACCGCAGGGCGATCATGGCCGCGGTGGCGATGTTCGGCATCCTCAGCTTCGGCGCCTTCGCCCAGCCGTCGTTCTACCCGGACGTGCAGAACGAGGCCCTGTTCATCGTCCTGGCCTTCCTCATCATCTTCCCGGCGCTGATCGTGCTTCGGCGGATGGGCGGCAACGTGCGCGCGCCGGGCGCCCCAAGCTGGCCAGCCCGCTCCTGTTCGCGCGTGGGTGCGGCGTCTGCTGCTGCTGGTGGCCGCTGCTGGCCGGGGCCGTGTACGGCGATCAAGCCCTTCGATCTGCACGCCGCCGGGTGGAACACCACCGGCTATCCGCCGCCGTATGCCGACGGGCACTTCCTGCTGGTGCTGGCCGTGGTGGTGCTCGCCATGTCGGGCGCCTTGACCTACTGGTCGCCGAAGCTGTTCGGCCGCACGGCCAACGAGGGGCTGGCGCAAGCTGGCGGCCATGGTCGGCGTGGTCGGAGGCCTGGTCGCCGGCCTCCCGCTACTGGTCTACGGCTTCGCCCTCAGCTATCACGGCATCGACCAAGTCGGCCCACTTCCTCTACGGCACCTCGGCCGTGGGCATCGGCCCTGCTGGTGGTGGCCGTCCTGGTGGTGCTGGGCGCGCTGATCGCCGGCCGACGAGGGGGCCGACGACGACGCCTGGGGCCGTGGGCAGACCTTCGAGTGGGCCACGACCAGCCCGCCGACCGCCGCCGGGTTCGGCGTGTTGGAGACCGTGGTGTCGGCGGAGCCGCTGCTCGATCGGGTCTCGACCGAGGAGGAGTCCTGATGACCGCGCCGCGTGCTGGCCGATCCCCACGCCCCCCTCGAACTGGCTGGGGTCGATCCACCTGCGCCGGCGCGACCCGCGTGCTGCTGGTGGGCACCGCCTTCGCCAGTGCGGCCAGCGCCATGTTCATCTTCGGCATGCTGGGCATCTACCTGAACCAGCGAGCGCTGGGTCGGGCCCATGGCGGCACCTGGCTCCCCCAGACCGTGCACATCCCGCTGACCCAGCCCAACGTGATGCTCTTCACGCTGCTCATGTCGTCGGCCACCATCACCTGGCTGGTGTACGCCATCAAGGCCGATGACCGCCGCCACGCCTACCTGGCCATCGGCGTGTCGCTGCTGTTGGCTTTCGCCTTCCTCAACCAGACGGCCTACCTGTACTCGTTGATCAGCCTGGACATCCACGGCAACCAGCAGTCGGTGCTCATCTACACGGTCACCGGCGCCCAGCTGGTCATGATGGTCGTGGCCATGATCTTCGTGGCGCTGATGGGGTTCCGTGCCCTGGCCGGGCAGTTCACCAGTCGCCAGTACGACGGGATCACCGCCGCTGCCCTCTACTGGCAGACCGCCGTGGCCATGTACGCCCTGCTCTGGTACGCGATCTACGTGACGAAGTAAGGCCCGCCATGTTCAAGTCCCGCACCATCACCATCAGCCTGCGCTTCTACGGCGCCCTGGCCGTCGCCGCCCTGCTCGGGCGCCTTCCTGGTCGGCGTGACCAGCCAGCACAGCTCGATCATCGATCAGGTCATCGGACCGCTCGACCTGGGCTGGAAGGGCGGGGTGGGCAACCACCTCGGCTACTCCGTGCTGGTCGGGGTGGCGGTGGCCGCCATCTTCCTGGCCGTTCTGTTCACCGCCTGGCGAGACGCGGACGCCAACGCCGAGGCCGAATCAGCCGGGCTCGAGGCCGTCCCGTTGGCTCGGGCTCCCCAGGGCGCCAACTACTGGCCGATCATCAGCGCCTTTGCCTTGGGCAGCGTGCTGGTGGGTCTGGCCACCTCGACCCGGTGGCTGGCTCTGACCGCCGCGGTGGTGCTGGGCGCGTCGGTGGTCATGTGGACGATCCGGGCATGGGCCGAGCGGGCCACCGGAGACGATCTGGTCAACCTTCAGCTCTACCAGCAGGTGGTCGAGCCGGCCCGCCTGCCCCTCATGGCCCTGCTGGGCGTTGCCCTGGTCATCGGCGGCCTGTCCCGGATCCTGCTGACCCTGCCCAGCAAGCACTCCTCGACCGCGGTGTTCGGCATCATCGGCGCCGTGGTGTTCTTCTCCTGCGTGGCCATCGCGCTGCGCCCCAAGATCAGCAAGGCCCCGGTGGTCCTGGCCCTGTTCATCCTCGGTCTGGTCGTGCTGGTGGGTGGCATCGTCGGGCGCGGCCCGGGGCCCACGGGAGTTCGAACATCACGAGCGGACGACCGGCACGCAGATCCAGCCGCTCTCGGGAAGGTGACGATGCTCCACCCCAGCCATCAAGCCGGCGTGATCCGGCGGGTCCGCACCTCGGGCGAGGTGACCTGCTGATGGAGCCCAGCGAGGCGCCGAAGTCGTCGAAGGGACGCCGCCGCGTCGGTCGGATCCTGGCCACCGTGGTGGCCGTGGTCATCGGCGTGGTCTACATCGCCCTCACCATCGACGCGGTGTTCGGCAACGGGGGCAAGCCGCTCACCACGCTCAGCCCCCACGGCGTGCAGTCGCAGTACATCCAGACCCTGATCACGCCGGTCTACGCCGTGGCCGGCGTGGTGATGGTGCTGGTCTTCGGCGTCGTCTTCTACATCGTCGTGGCGCTTCCGCGACCACGGCGACGACGAAGGCGAGTTCCCGAACCAGCTCGAGGGCAACACCAAGCTCGAGCTCACCTGGACGCTGCTGCCCCTGCTCATCCTGGCCGTGGTGGCGGTGGGCACGGTGGCCACCATCGTCAAGCTCAACCAGACCAACAAGAACGCCCTCAAGGTCGAGGTCACGGGCCAGCAGTGGTGGTGGTCCTTCCACTACGACATGGACGGCAACGGCTCGTACACCCAGACGGCCAAGGGCGACATCATCACCGCCAACGAGATGGTGATCCCGGTGAACCGCCAGGTCGGCGCTGTCCATCACCTCGAACGACGTCATCCACTCGTTCTGGATCCCGGCCCTCAACGGCAAGAAGGACGCCGTGCCCGGCCAGCACCACCCGCTGGTCATCGAGGGCAACAAGATCGGCGTCTACCGGGGTCAGTGCACGCAGTTCTGCGGGCTGTCCCACGCCAACATGCGAATGATCGTGCGGGTGGTCTCCCAGTCGGACTTCGCCAAGTGGGTGTCGAACCAGCAGCAGAAGTCGGCCGACGCCGACACCTGGCTCCGAGGCAGCCGCCGGACTGACCGTGTTCAAGGGCCAGCTCTGCTCGTCGTGCCACCTCATCCGGGGCGTCAACGACGCCAAGATCGCCTCCGGGTCGGCCAAGAAGCAGCTGGTCTCGGGGGTAGCGCCCGACCTGACCCACATCGCCACCCGGGGCACCTTCGCCGGCTCGGTGTTCAACCTCTACGACCCGAGCGATCCCAAGAACCCCTCGTTGCCCGGCGATCCCAACAACCTGTCGCTGGCCGGCAACCCCGGCAACGCCCTCTTCGGTGGAGACAGCGCGCCGTTCAAGTTCAACACCACGTCACTGCAGGCGTGGGTCCGCAACGCCCCCGCCGACCTGCCCGAAGCCGCCACCCAGCATCGGGGCATGCCCGACCTCCACCTGACCGAGACCCAGATCGTCCCAGTTGGTCGCCTACCTCGAGACCCTCAAGATGACCGCCGCAGGCATGACCCCCAGTCCCCAGTCCGCAGTCACGGAGCCTGCCTCATGGCCCTCACTGACCCCACCCCGCTCGCACTGCCGGCGGGAGCGGGCGGTGCCGCGTTCGAGCCGCTGGGGGCTCTGTCGCGTCCGACCAATCCCAAGGCCGCGTGGCGGCGGTGGCTGTTCACCGTCGACCACAAGAAGATCGGCATCATGTACGGGGCCGCCGCCCTGTGCTTCTTCATCATCGGCGGCTGCGAAGCGCTGCTGATCCGCTCGCAGCTGTGGGCTCCCCGGGGCACCCTGCTGTCGGCCGAGACCTACAACCAGGTCTTCACCATGCACGGCACCACCATGGTCTTCCTGGTGGTCATGCCCATCGGCGCCGCCTTCGCCAACTACCTGATGCCGCTGCAGATCGGGGCCCGCGACGTCGCCTTCCCCCGGATCAACGCCTTCAGCTTCTGGTGCTTCCTGGCCGGCGGTCTGTTCCTGAACTCCAGCTGGTTGTTCGGCGGCGGCGCCGACGGCGGCTGGTTCAACTACGCCCCCAACTCCGGCATCATCTTCTCGCCGGGCCACGGCATCGACTACTGGAACATGGGCCTGATCATCACCGGCATCGCCTCGCTGACCGGTGCGGTGAACCTGATCGTCACCGTGCTGAACATGCGCTGCCCGGGCATGACCATGTTCCGCATGCCGGTGTTCACCTGGATGACCCTGGTCACCCAGTTCCTGCTGCTGTTCGCCATCCCGGTACTCACCACGGCGCAGTTCCTGCTGATGTTCGACCGGCTCTTCCACGCCAACTTCTTCAACGTGCAGAGCGGCGGCAATCCGCTTGTTATGGGAGAACCTGTTCTGGGTCTTCGGGCACCCCGAGGTGTACCTGATGATCCTGCCCGCCTTCGGCCTGGTGTCCGAGATCCTGCCGGTGTTCGCCCGCAAGCCGATCTTCGGGTACCGCTTCATCGTGTACTCCGGCATCGCCATCGGCTTCATGGGCTGGGGCGTGTGGGCCCACCACATGTTCGTGTCCGGCATCGGCCCGATCTCGGTGACCACCTTCTCGCTGACCACCATGTTCATCGCCGTGCCGACCGGCGTGAAGATCCTGAACTGGACCGCCACCATGTGGGGCGGCAAGCTGCAGTTCACCACGCCGATGCTGTACGCCGATCGGCCTCATCACGCATGTTCACCATCGGTGGCCTGTCCGGCGTGACCCACTCGGTGGCCCCGTCGGACACCCAGCAGCACGACACCTACTACATCGTCGCCCACTTCCACTACGTGCTGTTCGGCGGCGCCTTCCTGGGCTTCATGGGCGGCTTCTACTTCTACTGGCCCAAGGTGTTCGGCTACCTGCTCAACGAGCGGGTGGGCAAGACCAACTTCTGGATCATGCTGCTGGGCTTCAACCTGACCTTCGGCGCCCATGCACATGCTCGGCCTGCAGGGCATGTCGCGGCGCATCTACACCTACGACGCCGGCTACGGCTTCGAGTTCTGGAACAAGGTGGCCACCATCGGCGCCTTCACCCTGGCCTTCAGCGTGGCCATGTTCATCTTCAACATCTTCTACAGCCGGCGGAAGGCCAAGAACCTGCCGCCGCCGGGCCCCGATCCGTGGGACGCCCGCACGATCGAGTGGATGACCCCGTCGCCCGTGCCGGAGTGGAACTTCGACCCGGTCCCGACCGTCACCCGGCTCGACGACTTCTGGTACCGCAAGTACGCCGACACCGCCGACCACAAGCTGGTGCGCATCCACACCATCGAAGAGGTCACCCAGCACAGCGACGGCAAGGGCGTGCACCTGCCGTCGCCGTCCTACTGGCCGATCGTGGCCGCCTTCTCGCTGCCGATCATCGCCTACGGCCTGCTCTACACCCTGTGGCTGTGCCTGGTGGGCGGCCTGCTCCTGGCCGTGGCCATCTTCGGCTGGGCCCTCGAGCCGCCGGACGCCCCCGGTGGCGACCACGGTGACGAGCACGGTCCCGACGCCGAGGGCGACGCCGACGAGCATGCCGAGTTGACCGAGCGGATCCACCGAGGTCGATGCCGGCTCGGACGCGGACTCGGCCAAGGAGGTCGAGACCGTTGGCTGAGATCACCGGCGGCGCTGCGCGACGAGTTCTCGCCGACCGCCCACATCGACCACGACACCAACACCGGCATCTCCAACACCAAGCTCGGCATGTGGCTCTTCCTGGCGTCGGAGTGCCTGCTGTTCGGTGGCCTCATCACCACCTACCTGCTCTACAAGGTGCCGGTGGCCGGCGAGGGCCCGGCGCCCAAGCAGGTCTACGACCTCGGGTTCACCTCGGTCAGCTCGTTCCTGCTGCTGATGAGCTCGCTGACCATGGTGCTGGCCGTGGCCGCCATCGAGCGCGGCGACCACCACCGGCTGCGCACCTGGCTGGCCGCCACCGCCCTGCTCGGCGCCACCTTCGTGGCCGGCCAGGTCTACGAGTTCACCGCCTTCGTGCACGAGGGCATGGGCTTCACCACCAGCCGCTCGTCGTCGGCCTTCTACACGCTGACCGGCTTCCACGGCGTCCACGTCACCATCGGCATCATCATGCTGGTCTCGCTGCTGATCCTCTCGTTGCGGGGCAGGCTGCCCGAGCACCGAGCCGAGACGGTCGAGACCATCGGTCTCTACTGGCACTTCGTCGACGTGGTGTGGATCGTGATCTTCGCCGTCGTCTACCTGATCCCCTAGGAGCGCGGTCATGAGCGTCACCGACACGACCGACCGAAGCGAAGCCGATCCCGACCGCCATCCTCGATGGGGCCGGTCGAGGAGTACCCGCGCGAGAAGATCTACGTGCTCACGGCCATCGGGCTGGCCATCCTCACGGCCATCGAGGTCTGCACCTACCTGTTCCCGAAGTTCCAGGCCTGGTACTGGTCGGGCACCGACGGCGTGACGTTCGTCCTGCTGCTGTTGATGGCCGTCAAGTTCTTCACCGTCGCCTACGTCTTCATGCACCTGAAGTTCGACAAGCGCATCCTGACCGTCGTCTTCTACTCGGGCCTGGTCCTGGCCGTGGTGGTGTACGTCGCCGTGATGACCATCCTCAACGTCTGGTACCCGGGCCACCCGCACCCCTGACCGGGCGTTCGTCAGCTTCCCGGCACGTCCGACCACCGAATCGGTGGCTGAACGTGCTCGCTTCGCTCACTCCCAGCGGAACCAGCGGGCGGCGGCCAGCGGAGCCAGCACGGCCCAGGCCACCAGGACGATCCAGCTCTCGGCGGTGACCGTCACCTGGGCGTTGAAGGCCGCGCTCATCACCTGGCTGAGCGGCGCCGCCGGCAGGAGCTCGGCCACGCCGCGCAGCACGCCCAGGCTGGAGAGCGGGATGATCATCGCACCGAGCAGCAGCAGCACGATGTAGAGGCCGTTGGCCGCGGCCAGGGTGACCGTGCCCTTGAGCGTGCCCGCCATGAACAGCCCGATCCCGGCGAAGGCGGCGGTGCCGAGCAGATAGGCGGGAATCACCAGGCCGTACGAGCCGTCCGGGGCCCAACCCAGGACCAGGGCCGTCGGTACCAGGATGATCACCTGGCCCAGCTCGATGGCCAGCACCATGGTCAGCTTGGCCGCGATCCAGCGAGGACGACCGAGCGGTGTGGCGCCGAGCCGCTTGAGCACCCCGTACTGGCGCTCGAAGCCGGTGCCGATGCCCAGGCTGACCATGGCCGTCGACATGACGGCCAGCGCCAGGATGCCCGGCGCCAGCAAGTCGATCGACGAGTAGTCGTGCAGGGCCGGAGGTTTGGGCAACACGTCCACCAGGGAGAAGAAGACCAGCAGCAACCAGGGGATGGCCACGCTGACCAGCAGCTGCTCGCCCTGGCGCAGGCTCAGGGTGAGCTCGGCGCGGGTCTGGCCCAGGTATGCCTTCATCGTCTGGCCCGCCGGGAGCGGCGGCCGCGGCTCCCCGCCGGGACGTCGGCTTCGGATCGGGCCGCGGCATCGGCGGCCGCGGCCGACTCGGTCAGGCGCAGGAAGACGTCCTCCAGCCGCTGGCGTCCGGCCCGCAGATCGGCCAGGGCCAGATCGCGGGCGGCCAGCCAATTGGTGAGTGCGGCGATGCGGGCCGGGTCCGGGGCGGCGTCCACCCGGTACTCGCCGGGGGAGACCTCGGCCACGGTGGCCTCGACCGCCTGGCCCAGCGACACCACGTCGAGTCCCGGGGCGGCTCCGAAGCGGATCTCCTCACGCTGGCCCTGCTGGGTCAGCTCCTGGGGGGTGCCGGCCGCCAGCACCCGGCCGTGGTCCACGATGACCACCCGGTCGGCCAGCTTCTCCGCCTCCTCGAGGTCATGGGTGGTCAGCAGCACGGTGACCCCCGACTGGCGCAGCTCGGCGATCACCCGCCGCATCAGCTGGCGTCCGCTGGGATCGATGCCGGCGGTGGGCTCGTCCAGGAACGCCACCTCGGGTCGGCCCACCAGGGCCAGGGCCAACGACAGCCGTTGCTGCTCGCCGCCCGACAGCGTCTTCCAGGTCGATCGGACGCCGGTCGGCCAGGCCGACCCTGGCCAGCAGCTCCTCGAGGGTCGGCGGGGTCGTCGTAGTAGGAGGCGAACAGCGTCAGCACCTCGAGGGGTCGGATGCCGGTGTAGACGCCGCCGTTCTGCAGCATCACCCCTATGCGCCGGGTGAGCTGGGCGTGGTCGGTCCCGGGGTCGAGACCGAGCACCCGCACCTGCCCCGACGACGGCTGGCGGTAGCCCTCCAGGCACTCCACGGTCGAGGTCTTGCCCGCCCCGTTCGGGCCGAGCAGGGCCGTCACCGTGCCCGGTGCCACCTCGAAGCTGAGCCGGTCGACCGCCACCCGATCGCCGTAGCGGATGACCAGATCCCGCACCTCGACGGCCGCCGGACCCCCGGCGGTCGAGTCGGGGTCGGGATGGCCATCGGGATCGGGCAGGGGGGCGGACACCGGCGGCGACGCTACTGCCGTGGCCAGGCTGCTCCCAAGCGCGCGAACCCTGTCGGGCCGCGGGACACCGGCTTGGTACCTTGCTGGGATGCTCGACATCCGCCGGCTGCGCACCGACTTCGACGCGGTGGCCGATGCGCTGGCCCGCCGAGGGCGATGACCTGGGACCCTCCCTCCAGCGGGTCCGAGCGCTCGACGCGCGCCAACGTGACCTGGCCGCCGAACGCGACGACGTGCGGGCCCGGATCAAATCGCTGTCCAAACAGGTCGGCTCGTTGCGGGGTCAGGGCGACGTGGACAAGGCCGAGGTGGTGGCCGAGGAGAGTCGCGAGCTGGGCGTTCGCGAGCAGGAGCTCGACGCCCAGGTGGCCGTGGTGGCCGACGAGGTCCGTGACCTGCTGTTGCGCATCCCCAACATCCCGGCGGCCGACGCCCCGGACGGGGCCGGCGAGGCCGACAACGTGGTCCTCCGCGTCGAGGACTTCGACGAGGCCGCCTACCAGCCCCACCAACGCGTGCCCCACTGGGACATCGGCACCGAGCTGGGCATCCTCGACCTGGAGCGGGGGGCCAAGATCTCGGGGTCGATGTTCGTGCTCTTCCGCGGGCTCGGGGCCACGCTGAACCGGGCGTTGTGCCAACTGGCCCTCGACCGCAACCGCGACCTGTACGAGGAGATCCGACCGCCCAGCCTGGTGCTGACCCGGACGCTCACCGCCACCGGCCAGCTCCCCAAGTTCGCTGACGACGCCTACCACCTCGAGCGCGACGACCTGTGGGCCATCCCCACCGCCGAGGTCCCGCTCACCTCGGTGGCCATGGACGAGATCCTCGACGTCGGCGACCCTGCCCAAGCGCCTCATGGCCTATTCGCCCTGCTTCCGCCGCGAAGCCGGCTCGGCCGGCCGCGACACGCGCGGCCTGTTGCGGGTGCACGAGTTCGACAAGGTCGAGCTGCTGGCCTACGCCACCCCCGACCAGGCGCCGCACCTGCTGGCCGAGATCCTGGGGCGGGCCGAGCAGCTCATCCGTGACCTCGGCCTGGCCCACCGGGTGCTGGACATCTGCACCGGCGACCTGGGCCAGTCCCACCACCGCTCGCAGGACATCGAGGTGTTCGCACCCGGGGTGGGCCAATGGCTGGAGGTGTCGTCGGTGTCGTGGTTCGGCGACTACCAGGCCCGGCGGGCCAACATCCGCTACCGCCCCCGCGGCTCGAAGAGCACCGAGATGGTTCACACCCTCAACGGCTCGGCGCTGGCGGTCCCTCGGGTGTGGGCGGCGCTGGTCGAGACCCACCGCCAGCCCGACGGCTCGGTGGCGCTACCCGAGGTGCTGCACCCCTATCTGGGTGGCGCGACCCGGCTCGGTCCGCCCACGTGACATGACGGCCGACGCCGGGACCGACCGGCGCGACCCGGGCCCGGAGGCCCCTCCCACGCCCCGCCGGGGTCGCGTCCGACGGGTGCGGTGGGGGGCGGTGGCCGGCACCGCCGTGCTGGTGTACGTCCTCGTCTACTGCACTGCGCTCAGCCAGCTGGCCTCGCGGGACCGGTTCAACCGTTGGGGCGCGGCCATGGGCAGCCTGGGGGCGCGCCTCGTCCTGTGCGGCGTGGTGCTGGCCACGCTCTTCCACACCTTCGACGGGCTGCGGCGGATGCTGCCCGACGTGGTCCCATCGCTGGTCGACCAGGACCGCCGCCTGCGGGCCGCCGCGCTGTTCGCCACCTGGGCTCTCGCCTTGCCCAGCTTCGCCGTCATCGTGTGGCCGTGGGTGTCGGAGACCGCCCGATGACGCCACCCGAGCAGGCGACTGTGGCCACCTCCTCGTCGCCCGGTTCGACGGATCGACCGGCGCCGGAGGTGCGGAGCTGGGGCTGGCACGTCATGGCGGTGACGTCGTGGCTGCTGCTCGTGCTGCTCCCCATCCACGTCCTCAGCACCTGGGTCCTCCACGATCCCGGTCACTTCGGCGTCGCGCTCTACGTGGATCGCTGGCACCACGGCTACTGGCGTCTGCTCGACGGGGCCGTGGTGGTGCTGGCACTGGTGCATGGTGGGATCGGCCTGAACTCGGTGCTGGCCGATCTCAGCCCGCGGCCCTCGACGCGGGTGGCCATCACCGCCGTGCTGGCCGTGGTGCTGGCCGTGGTCGGGTTGATGGCGATGTCCACCATCTTCACCTTCAACCTCTCATGAGCCCCGGTCCCGATCGACCCAGCGGCGACGGTCCCCGGTGAGCGACCTCGACGCCGTGCGTGCCGAGTTGGAAGCGGTCGGGCTGCACGAAACCGATCTCGATCCTGACCCCTTCGTCCAGTTCGATCGGTGGTACCAGGTGACCCGGGACGCCGGCGTCCACCAGCCCGAGGCCATGACCGTGGCCACGGTCGGGGCCGAGGGTGCTCCCTCCTCCCGGCACGTCCTGATGCGGGCCTACGAGGACGGGGCCTTCCGGTTCTTCACCAACTACCGCAGCCAGAAGGCTCTCGAGATCGCGGCTCACCCAGCGGTGGCCTGCTGCTTCGGCTGGATCGTGATCGGGCGCCAGGTGCGGATCGTGGGTCGGACCGTGCGGTCGTCACCCGCGGTGTCGGATGCCTATTTCGCCGGTCGGCCCCGCGACAGCCAGATCGGCGCCTGGGCGTCGGCCCAGAGCTCGGTGCTGAGCGGTCGGGCCGAGCTGGAGGACGCTTACCGACAGGTGGAGGCCCGCTTCGCCGGCCAGGACGTGCCCCGGCCACCGCACTGGGGCGGCTTCGACGTGGAGGCCGACCAGATCGAGTTCTGGCAGGGTCGGGCCTCGCGCCTGCACGACCGCATCCGGTACCGCCGCCACGGCCACGCCTGGATCATCGAGCGTCTAGCACCATAACTATTGGCCCTGCGGTCGGCGAGCCTCCCTGCGGGCGCCTTCGGCATCTTGGTGTCATCGATCCAGCGGCTCCGCCCTGGCGGGCTGCGCCTTCCGGATCCAGGTCGGCGAGCCTCCCTGCGGGCGCCTTCGGCATCTGGGTGTCATCGATCCAGCGGCTCCGCCCTGGCGGGCTGCGCCTTCCGGATCCAGGTCGGCGAGCCTCCCTGCGGGCGCCTTCGGCATCTTGGTGTCATCGATCCAGCGGCTCCGCCCTGGCGGGCTGCGTCTTCCGGATCCAGGTCGGCGAGCCTCCCTGCGGGCGCCTTCGGCGTCTGGGTGTCGTCGATCCAGCGGCTCCGCCCTGGCGGGCTGCGTCTTCCGGATCCAGGTCGGCGAGCCTCCCTGCGGGCGCCTTCGGCGTCTGGGTGTCGTCGATCCAGCGGCTCTGCCCTGGCGGGCTGCGCCTTCCGGATCCAGGTCGGCGAGCCTCCCTGCGGGCGCCTTCGGCATCTGGGTGTCATCGATCCAGCGGCTCCGCCCTGGCGGGCTGCGTCTTCCGGATCGCCCGTGCAATCAGAGCAGCGCCAGCACCTCTTCGCCGATGAGGGCGATGTGGTCCAGGTCGTCGACGTCGAGGATCTGGAGGTAGACGCGCTGGACGCCGGCTTCGGCATAGGTGGCCAGGATCTCCAGCACCTCAGCCGGCGAGCCGGTGGCCCCGTTCTGGCGCAGGTCCCCGTCCAGAGCCCGCCCGATGGTCGCCGCCCGGCGTTCCACCTCGGCGTCGGTGCGTCCGCAGCACGCCACCAGCGCCACCGACCAGATCAGGTCGTCGGGGTCGCGGTCGATGGCCTCGCAGGCGGCCGCCACCCGAGCCCGTTGGTCGACGAAGGCCGAGACCGGTGCAAAGGGCAGGTTGAACTCGCTGGCGTAGGTGGCGGCCAGCCGCGGCGTCCGCTTGGCGCCGTACCCACCGATGATGATCGGAGGACCGCCGGGCTGGCGGGCCTTGGGCAGCGCCGGCGAGCCGACCAGCGTGTAGTGGTCCCCCTCGAAGGAGTACTGGCTGTCCGGCGGCGTCCGCCACAGGCCGGTGATGATCTCGAGCTGCTCGCGCAGCATGTCGAAGCGCTGGCCGGTGGGCGGGAACGGGATCCCGTAAGCCAGGTGCTCGTCGTCGAACCAGCCCGCCCCGATGCCGAGCTCGACCCGGCCGCCGCTCATCTCGTCCACCTGAGCCACCGCCACCGCCAGCGGCCCAGGGAGACGGAAGGTGGCTGAGCACACGAGTGTCCCCAGGCGGATGGTGGAGGTCTCGCGGGCGATGGCGCCCAGGGTCACCCAGGTATCGGTGGGACCCGGTCGGGCGTCGCCGTCGCCCATGCGCAGGTAGTGGTCGGACCGGAAGAAGCCGTCGAACCCGCTGGCCTCGGCCTGGCGGGCCACGGCCAAGAGCTGGAGGTATGAGGCCCCCTGCTGGGGCTCGGTGAAGATGCGCAGGTCCATGTTGGCGACACTAGCCAGGCCAGCGGCGGCGAGCCCCCTGGGCCAGCGCGTCGATCAGCGCCTGGGTGTGAGGCCGGCGAGGGCCCGGTCCGCGACGCTGCGGATCGTGCCAGTACGGTCCCAGCCCCCGAACCCGGGGCGGCAGCTCGAGCTGCACGCCCCCGCCGGAGGCCCGGTTGACGGGGTTGTCGGGATGCAGGCCCCGCAGTTCGCGGGGGATGTCCTCGAGCTCGTCCAACACGGTGTAGTCGGGCAGGACCTGGCGTATGGGACCGGCCAGCTCGCGGGCCAGGTCCCGGTTGCCGCCACCCAGCAGGATGGTGGTGTAGCGGTCCGGGCGCCCGTAGCCGTGGATGGCGACCACCTCTTGTACATGGCCGAGGAACTCGCGCAGGGCTGCCGACGCGGCCGGGTCGATCTCGGCCGACGGCAGGTGCCAGCGCAGCTCCGGGGGCTGGAGCACGGCGTAGATCGACGCGCCGGCGGCCTCGGCCGCGGCCATGGCGATGTCGTCGGTGCCCTTCTCCAAGGAGCCGCCGTGGAAGGCCAGGAACCCAAACTTCGAGCGCAGGGTCATCACCTCGCGCACCCCCGGATGGCCCAGCAGCTCGGCGAACATCGCTAAACCGAGCGCTTGCGCCGGCTCATCACGATGGCCACGGCCACGCCGATCCCGGCGGCCAGCACGATGCCGATGCGCACAGGCCCGGTGCGCTGGATCCAGGTGCTGATGGTGGCGTTCAGGTTGAACACCCAGTCGGCGGCGGCCCCTCCGGAGGTGTCGCCGTGGTCGACCCGCAGCTCATACCAGCCGTAGTAGGCCACGTAGACGCCGGCCACCAGGAGCAGCACCCCCGACACCTGGTACACGTAGGGCAGGACGCGGCGCACCGAGTGGACCAGCGACTGGCGAGCCAGGGCCAGGGCCACGGTCAAGGCGATGAGCACCACCCCCATGCCCAGCGCGTAGGCCACGAAGGTGGCCATGCCGGACACGAAGTTGGAGGACGTGAACGTGGTCGACACCACGGCGATGAACAGCGGGATGGTGCACGACAACGACACCAGGGCGTAGGAGATGCCGAACAGGAACACCGACAGGAGCTGGCGATCCTTCGTGCCCCGGTTGGGCAGCGGCAGGCGAAGGGTCAGCGATCGCCCCCGCAGCAGCATGACTCCGAGCGGGAGCAGTGCCAGTCCCAACACGATGGTCACCCACGGCAGCCAGGACTCGATGGAGCTGATGAAGCTGTCCAACACGATGCCCAGGACACCGAACACCAACAGGAACCCGGCGGTCATGGTGGCGCCCACGGCCAGGGCCCGCATCAGGTCGGCGCGGGCGTCGGCGTCGGCACCCTCGAGCCCGAGGAAGAACGAGAGGTACGCCGGCAACATGGCGAACCCGCACGGGTTCACCGTGGCCACCATCCCCACGCCGAAGGCGTAGGCCAGGGGGGCGTCGATCATGGCGCGCTCCGGCTCATCGGCGGGCCTGGGCGATCCAGTGCTGGAGTTGGTCCGCAGCCACCGCGCCCACGTGCACGTGGGTGACGGTGCCGTCAGGGGCCACGACGACGGTGGTGGGCAGGGCCACCACGCCCAGGCGGGCGGCCAACCGGCTCTGGGGATCCGACGCCAGGGCGTAGTCCACTCCCGTCTGGCGGGCCGCGTCGCGACCGGCGGTCCGGGCGTCGCCGGTGTCGATGCCCAGGAAGGCGACCTGGTCGCCCTCCTGGTGGTGGATCCGCTGGAGCGCCGGCATCTCGGTGCGGCACGGGACGCAGGTGGCCGACCAGAAGTTGAGCACCAGTGGCCGACCCTGAAGGCTGGTCAAGGTGGCCGAGGCGCCGTCGAAGCTCTGATAGGAGACGTCGGGGACGGGGTGGCCGACCAGCTCGGTCGGGGTCACCGATCGGGTGTCGGCGGAGCCGTCATGGCCGTCATGTGAGATCACGACCAGTGCCGCTGCGGCCACCAGGACCATGGCGCCGGCCAGCCCCAGCCAGGCGGTGCGCCGGCCGTGGCGACGGGGGGCCTCGGCGCCCGGCTGGGCGCGGTCATCGGTGGGCAGGGTGGTCATAGGGCGCCCGAGGGCGCTACGACGGTAGCGCTGGGCGCTGGCGCACCCACCGCGACGGGGCTCGGGGGCGTCTCACGAGAGGCGCTGCAGCAGCTCGATCCGGTTGCCGAACGGGTCGTCGACGTAGCGCTGGAGGTATCCGTCGAGACCGTTCTCCTCCCGCACCTCGACGCCGGCTGCCACCAGACGATCGGCCAGCGCGCCCAGGTCGTCCACCAGCAATGCCGGGTGGGCCTTTCGGGCCGGGCGGAAGTCGGACTCGACGCCCAGGTGGACCTTGGCCGTCAGTGTCTCGAACCAGCAACCGCCTCGGGCGGCCAGGGCGGGGGGCTTGTCGACCTGGGTGAACCCCAGCAGATCGACGTAGAAGGCCGCGGCCGCCGACTCCTGACCCGCAGGCATGGCCAGCTGCACGTGGTCGATGCCGATGATCCCCATCCCGCCAAGTTAGTTGGACCTCATCCCATCGATCGCCCGGCCGGGGGGTGGCAGCGGACGATCGACGGGATGGAGGACGTGCCTCGCCCCGCGTGGTGGACCGGTCGAGGGGGGATCGACCGGACCCACTCGACGCGGTGCGGAGCTGGACCCGGCTCACGCCGTGCGCAGGCGCACGCGATGCTCGAGGTGAGCCGGGATCGGGATCTGAGGCAGTTGATCCTCGGGCCGCGGGTGCTTGGGCGGACGGCCCCGGCGCCGCTTGGTGGCCAGGATCTTGCCGTTGAGGAAGAGCTGGCCTCCCCAGACGCCCCACGGCTCGCGCCGCACGATGGCACCTTCGAGGCACTCGTCCATCACCGGGCACTCGGCGCAGATGGCCTTGGCCCGGGCGATGTCCTGGAGCTCCTCGGAGAAGAACACGCCCGAGAGCGACGCCTCGCCATCGCGGCATGCAGCGTCGTCCCACCAGTCCTCGTTGAACTGCTCGTTGCTCAGCGGGGCCAACATCGGCTTACCTTCCTGTGTCGCCCCCGCTCGAGGTGAGATCGGGGGATCGGATTGGGCTTGGGTGGATGGGGCTTGGGCGGATGGAACAGAGCCCGGAGAAGCAGAAAGGCCGCCGGGTGAACCCGGCGGCCTTTCGGAGACTTCTCTTCGCTGGAGCGATGCTCAGGGCGAAGACTCCTTCCGGCGCCGGGTGGCCTTGGAGGTGTCGGCGAACTCGTTCATCACGTTCACGGTGATGGGACGAGCGTCGATCGACCACGGGTAGGACACCTGACCGCAGGTCGCGTGATGACGCGACGCAGCGACCAGGGCCGTATGGCCGGTCGTAGCTGGCGTGCGCTTCATCGAATGGTTCCCCTGTGCGGTTCGGTGTGGTCTTGGCCCGGCCGCGCCCCGATGGGGCGGGTCAGGTGAGTGCGATCCATGGGACCACGACGGCCCCGACGTCGTCAACTGTATTTCCGATTTCGTCGGTCGATAGGGTCGATCGGATGCCCGAACCCGGCGCCGAGCGGCTGCTGCCACCCCCGAAGGTCGGCCGGACGTTCAGCGCCACCCGGCTGGCCCGGTTCGGCGATCTGGATCTCCACGGTCGGCTGCGGTTCGACGCCGTGGCCCGCTACGTGCAGGACGTGTCGGGAGACGACACGGTCGACGCCGGGCTCGACAACGTGGCCTGGGTGGTCCGGCGCACCAAGATCGCGGTCCGGCGATCGCCTCGTTTTCGCGAACAGCTCACCCTGTGCACCTTCTGCTCGGGCCTGGGGCGGCGGTGGGCCGAGCGCCGGGTGTCGGTGGTGGGCGATCGGGGCGCGGCCATCGAGTCGGTGTCGCTGTGGATCCACCTCGATGCGGTCACCGGGCGCCCGGCGCCCATGCCCGAGGCCTTTCATCGCCAGTACGACCAGGCCGCGGACGGTCGCGTGGTGTCGACCCGGCTCCAGCACGACCCGGAGCCGCCGACCGACCTCACCGGGCGACCGTGGACGTTGCGGGCCGCCGACTTCGACCTGCTGGGTCACGTGAACAACGCGGCCACGTGGGCCGCGGTCGAGGACGTGCTGGCCGAGCACCGTCCGGGTTCGGGCACCATCGACGCCGAGCTGGAGTACCGCCTGGCCATCGAGCCGGGTGACACCGTGGCCGTGACCTCCATCGAGGACCCCGACGGCCAGCTGCGCATCTGGCTCACCGATCCGACCCCCGACGCTCCCCGCCTCTACGCCACTGCCCTGGTCAGGATCGGTCCCTCCTGAGGGACGCGTGCCGACGGTGCGTCCGGAAGGCGCAGGCCGCTAGGCCGAGCCGCTGGACCGACGGCACCCGGATGCCGAAGGCGTGCGCCGGGAGGCTTGCCGACCAGAGCACTAAGAAAGTGGATCAACCACTCTCCCGAGCAGGAGCGGCTCGCCGCTGGCCCGGTCCACCACGGCCACCACGAAGGGCCGATCCACGTTGAGCGACTCGGCCACGGGTTCGACCGGCGGCGGCGCCAGCACGGCCGTGGGAGCCGACGCCTGGCTGCCTTCCTCGTCGGCGGAGAGGAACGACTGCTCGTCGGCGGCGGCCAGCCACAGCGGTTCGTCGGCAGTGATGCCGGGTAGGTGAGCCTGGGTGGGTTGGAAGAGGCTGGCCGCGCCGAGCGTGCTCAGCGGGCCGGACAGGTCCGACTGGGTGCTGAACTGGAATCGGGGCATCTCCAGGTTGATCGAGGTGGGGACCAGGCCGTCCAGCACGGTCTGGAGCATGGGTCCGTCGAAGCGCGATTCGAAGTCGGCGAAGCGTCCGGCGTCAGGCACGATGACCACCATGGCCAGCTGGCGGCCCAGGTAGGGCAGCATCACCGCCCGCCAGCCCGGTCCGGCGTCGTAGAGCAGTCCTCGGCTGGCGGTGATGCTCATGGTGGTGTCGTCCTCGGTGCGGCCGTCGAGGCGATGGAAGGTGTCCTGGCGCGTGCGGCTCACGTCGAAGCGCTGATCCCACGGCGCGGCGATGGCTGTCCCCGTCGTGGTGATGAGGCGTGTGGCCTCGGTGGTCTGCTTGGTCGGCACCACGGCCTCGAGCTGGCCGGAGGTCTCGTCCGACATCCAGTCGTTGACGGTGGTGGCGGCCGAGGGGGGGTCGGAGCGGAAGTCGACCAGGCGCATCCCCGTGCCGAACCAGCGAGCCAGCTGGTCCAGGAAGTGGGGTTCGACGTGGGTGTCGAGCTGACCCCAGATCGCCACCGGGATCTGGACAGTCACGTGGCCTTGGCGGACGTCGTTCTGGCGATCGCCGTCCCGGCTGTCGATCTGCTGGGAGAGGGTGTTGAGCCCCGAGTCGAGTTGATGGGGATCGGCGACGTGCTGCACGGCCGCCACCTGGTCGGCGGTGACCCCGGCGGCCCCGGCACCCACCTCGGCCAGGGCCAGGGACGCGGCGTAGGGGGAGAGGCTGAAGTTCTGATCCTGACGAGCGAGCTGGTGGTACAGGTCGGTGCCCAGCTGGGAGTTGGCGGCCACGATGGCGGCGGTGGTGCTGCGATCGATCGGCGCCCGGCCGGCCGACGAGCGCACCTCGGTTCCGCTGGAGGTGCTGGTGCAGGCGGCCACGCCCAGGCCCAGGGCCAGCGCCAGCGCGCCCCAGCGCAGGCCACGGGCTCGGGGGCGGGGTTCCGCGCGGAGATGGCAGACCATGATCCTCTCCAGCATGACCGGCGAGGGAGGCCGTGGTGCACACCCCCCGCCTAGGCTCAGGCCATGCGCTACGTGGAGGTCAACGGGGTCCGGCTGTCGGCCATCGGGGTCGGGACGTGGCAGTTCGGGGCCAAGGAGTGGGGGTACGGCGAGGACTACGCCCGTCGCACGGCCCGCCAGATCGTGGACCGGGCCATCGACCTGGGCGTCAATCTGGTGGACACCGCCGAGATCTACGGGATGGGCGAGTCCGAGCGGATCGTGGGACGTGCCATCGCCGAACGCCGTGACCAGGTCTTCGTGGCCACCAAGCTGTTCCCGATCCTGCCCATCCCGCCGGTGGTGGAATGGCGGGCCATCGAGTCCGCCGGCCGGCTCAAGGTGACCACCCTGGACCTCTACCAGGTGCACTGGCCCAACCCGTTCGCGCCCAATGGCCTAACTATGCGGGGATTGCGCCGACTCCAGCAGGTGGGGTTGGTACGCCACGTGGGGGTGAGCAACTTCTCGCAGTTGCGTTGGCGCACTGCCGAGCGGTTGCTGGGCTCACCGGTGCTGTCCAACCAGGTGCAGTACAGCCTGGTGGCCCGCAAGCCCGACCGCGACCTGGTGGGCTACGCCCAGAGCAACGACCGGTTGATCATCGCCTACAGCCCGCTCGGCCAGGGTCTGCTCGGGGGTCGATACGACGTCGACCATCCTCCACCGCCGGGGGTGCGCACGAACAACCCGTTGTTCCTGCCCGACAACCTCGAGCGGGCCACCGGGTTGTTGACCGCCCTGCGCGAGATCGCTGGGCACCACGGAGCCACCCCGGCGCAGGTGGCACTGGCCTGGGTGATCCGACGACCGAACGTGGTGGCCATCCCCGGCGCCAGCTCGGTGGCCCAGCTGGAGGCCAACGTGGCCGCGGCCGACCTGGAGCTGTCCGATGACGAGGACGCCCGCCTCACCGACGAGAGCGACCGCTTCCAGCCCACCCGAGGCGTGGCCGCGGTACCCGGCCTGATCGCCGCCCGCCGCGCCCACAAGTCGGCCAAGGACGTCAAGGCCGAGGACTCCGAGAAGGCTGGCCGACCGCAGGGCTAAGAAGGTTGGCCGTCCAGCGCGTCGAGGGCGGCCATGGCCGCGTCGAGGATGCGGGCCGAGCAGCCGGCCATGGACACCGGTGGGGCGGCCTCGGTGGCGATGAGGGTGGCCAGGTCGCGGAAGGCTTCGGCGGCCCGGCCGCTCCCCAGCACCACGGGCTGGCCGGAGTCGTTGCCGGCGGCCACCGAGGTCTCGATGGGGATCTGGGCCAGGAGGGGCACGCCGGCGTCGTGAGCCAGCGCCTGGCCGCCACCTTCGCCGAACAGGGCGTACTCCTGGTCGTGGTCGCAGCGGAAGGAG
Source organism: uncultured Microthrixaceae bacterium (assembly GCA_963740985.1). Taxonomy (GTDB): domain Bacteria; phylum Actinomycetota; class Acidimicrobiia; order Acidimicrobiales; family Acidimicrobilacustridaceae; genus UBA4742. Next base: position 2,209,333 of record CAVUGJ010000002.1, on the reverse strand, counting down.
CTCATGTTCTCCACCACGCCCACGATGCGGATGTAGCTCTTGGTGGCCATGGCCGCAGCCCGGATGGCCACCTTCTGGGCGCTGACCGCGGGGGTGGTCACGATGATCATCTCCGTCCGCGGCAGCATGCGGGCCAGGCCCATCTGCACGTCTCCCGTTCCCGGTGGCATGTCGATGAGCAGGTAGTCGAGGTCGCCCCAGTCGACATCCTCGAGGAAGTGCTGGACGGCACGGTTGAGCATGAGGCCCCGCCACATGAGGGCATCGCCCTCGTCGTCGACCAGCAGGCCCATGGAGACCACCTCCAGGCGGCCCTGGCCCAGGAGTTTGACGTTGGGGGCGATCTTGCGTTCCCCGGTGGTGGCGCCGGCCAGGCGGCCCTCGATCCCAAGCATCCGCGGGACCGAGAACCCCCAGATGTCGGCGTCGAGCACGCCCACGGCGAAGCCCTTGGCGGCCAGGGCGGCTGCCAGGTTGACGGTGACCGACGACTTGCCCACGCCGCCCTTGCCCGAGGCGATGGCCAGCACGCGGGTGCTGGCGGGCACGGCGGTGTCGGGCGCCTTCTCCTTCACGTTCCAGCGGGCCTTGGCCATGGCCGCGGCCTTCTCCTCCGCGTTCAGCTCGGTCCAGTCGAGCTTCACACCGCTCACGCCGGGCAGCGACTCGACCCGGGCCTTCACGTCTCGTTGCAGCTGCGCGCGCAGCGGACACCCGGCGGTGGTCAGGGCGATGGTCACCACCACCCGGCCCTCGGGGCTCACGTCGACGCCCTTGGCCATCCCCAGCTCGACGATGTCGCTGCCCAGCTCGGGATCGATGACGCCGCGAAGCAGGGCCATGACCTCCTCAGGCTGGGGCGGGGCGACCACCGAATCATCCATGTCTCCGATTTTACCGGGAACTGCCGTGTAATCTGGTGTGGTGACCGATGGCGACGTACCAGGGACCGCCGAGGGTGAGTCGGTGCCCCCGCCCGCCCCGGCGCGAGCGCCTGGTCTGGACATCCTGAAGGCCCTCGGCGACAACACCCGCTACGCCATCTACCTGGAGCTGGCCCGGTCACCCCGACCGCTCTCCACCGCCGACATCGCCGAGGTGCTGGGACTGCACGTCAACACCGTGCGACCGCACCTGGAGCGCATGCGGGAGGTCGGGCTGCTCGAGGTGACCACCACGTCCCGGGGCGATGTGGGCCGGCCCCAGCACCGCTACTCGTTGGCCGCCGATGCACCCTGGCTGGGGCTCGAACCGTCGCCGCTACCCATGCTGGCCGGTGCCGTGCTCGCCGCCGCCCACGCCGCGGGTCTGGGTCCCGATGAGCTGGTCGACGCCGGTCGGGATCAGGGTCGTTCCGACGCCGCCCGTTGGGTCGATGACGCCGATGCCCTGGGCGTGCTGGTCGACGAGCAGGCCCGCCTGGGCTTCGACCCCGAGGTGGTGGCGCTCGACGAGGGCGCGGTGATGGCCTTCGCCCACTGCCCCTTCCGGGAGCTGGCCGAGCAGCACCCGGACCTGGTGTGCAGCCTGCACCGAGGCCTGGTCGAGGGCCTGGCCGACGGGATCGGCGGCGTGGCCGTGGCCCGGTTCCACCCCCTATTGGATCGAAACCCCTGCCAGGTCGGAGCTGGTGCTGACCACGTCCGGCTCCGGCCAGGAAGGTTGACGGGCCCCGCCGGGCCGGTAACGTGGTGGGGCATCCGTGCTCCCAGGAGGACCCCCGTGATCGCTCTGACTGACAACGCCGCCATCAAGGTCAAAGACCTCATCGCCCAGGAAGGCGACGACGCGCTGATGTTGCGCGTGGCGGTCCGTCCCGGCGGCTGCTCGGGCTTCAGCTACGAGATGTTCTTCGACACCGACAAGGCCGGCGACGATCTGGTGCAGGAGTACTCCGGCGTCAAGGTGGTCGTCGATCCGTCGAGCGCGCAGCTGCTGTCGGGCGCCACGCTCGACTACAGCGACGGGCTGCAGGGCGCCGGGTTCGCCATCGACAACCCGAACGCCAACCGCACCTGCGGTTGCGGTCAGTCCTTCAGCTGACCCCTCCCGAACCGTCGCCCACCCTGGAGCTGGTGGTCGACGGTCGGCAGGTACAGGTGCCCGACCGGGGCGTGAGCCTGCTCGACATCCTGCGCGAAGACCTGGGCGTGCGCTCGGCCAAGGACGGCTGCAGCCCCCAGGGCCAATGTGGTTGCTGCACCGTGCTGGTGGACGGCCAACCCCGGGTGGCGTGTGTGACCCCGGCTCGACGCATGGCCGGCCGCGCCATCACCACGCTCGACGGGCTCGACCCGGAGGTGGCAGCGGGGTGGGCCGACGCCCTGACCGTCTCGGGCGGGAGCCAGTGCGGCTTCTGCACACCGGGCATCATCATGCGCCTCGAGGGCCTGCGTAACCGCTCGGCCGACCTGGACCGAGGTGCCGCCGAGCGAGCCCTACAGGCCCACCTCTGTCGCTGTACCGGCTGGCGCACCATCCTCGATGCGGTGGACCGGATGGCCGTTCCCGCGCCGGGTCGACGATCCGGCGCCCGGGCGGCGAGGGCGCGATCTGGCGGCCGCCGGCCGCCGCGCCGCCCTCGAAGGCGGCGCCCCCCAGTCGGTGGGACCGGCCGTGGCGCTGGGCGGTGGCGGCTTCGCGGCCGACACCGCGCCCGACGATGCCCTGATCGCCGTGCCCGACGGCGCCGGCGGCTGGGCGCTGGGCGAGACGGTGGACGAGGCCCGACGGGCCGCGGGCAAGGTGCAGGGCCGCCGCACCACCGTGGCCGCCGAGCCCCCGCTGACCTTGCCCGAAGGCGCCTGGGACCTCACCCTGCGCACCTCCTGGGTCGAGCCCGGCTATCTGGAGCCCGACGCCGCCTGGTGTGCCCCGGGCGCCGAGCCGGTGTCGCCGCTGGCCAACGGCGGGGCGTTCGGGGGCAAGATCCATTCGGCCGCGCCCGGCGCGGCCCGGGAGCTGGCCGCCCGTCATCGCCGTGCGGTGCTGGTGCTGTACTCCCGCGAGGACTGCGTGCGCCTCGGCCCCAAGCGCCCGCCGGTGGCCGCCGGGGTCCGCGCCGATGGGACCGGGGTCGTGCACGTGGTCCGGACCCCGGGGGTGGCGGATCGGATCCGGGCCGCGGCGCCGGGCTTCGTGGTGGTGGAGGTGGATCAGCCCGGCCCGCCCACGTCGCTGGACCCCCGCGGTGCGGGGTGGGCCGAGGCCAGCGTGCTGCTGGCCGCGGTGACCGGGACGGGTACGACCATGACCAGCCCCGATGGCGGTCGAGCCGAGGCCGAGATCACCCCCGACGGGGCCATCCTGGTGCGGGTGGCGGCCGGCGATCCCCTCGACGAGGTGGTGCTGGCGTCCTACGCCACCGGCGCCGCCCACATGGCCGTGGGTTGGGTCACCTCAGAAGCGTTGGCGGTCGACGACGCCGGGACCGTCCACGATCTGACCATCCGGTCCTTCGGGATCCCCCGTGCGCTGGACACCCCGCCCATCGAGGTCGAGATCGACACATCGGCGGCGGAGACCGGTCGTGCGCCGGTGGCGGTGAGCGAGGCGGTGTTCGCGGCGGTGGCGGCCGCGGTGTGGCAGGCCCAGGGCCACCCACCGGACTGGCCCACCCGCCGGCCGTTGCGGGTCTGAGGTCGTTGTCGCTCACCCACGCGACCTGGGATCATCGGGCCTGCGATGATCGAGCGCCCCGTCCCGCCGTCAGGCTGTCCTCTGGAGGTATCCGATGTCGAACCCTGCGCCGCCCTACTCACCCGTGGTGGTGGCCGGCGACTGGCTCATCGTGTCGGGTCAGATCGGGCTGTTCAACGGCGCCATGGTCCCGGGCGGCGTGCAGGACGAGCTGCGCCAGGCCATCTCCAACCTGTCCGATCTGCTCGCATCCCACGGCTCGTCGCTGGCCGACGTGCGCAAGACCACGGTGTTCCTGCGTCACATGCGCGACTACCCGCTCATGAACGAGACCTACGCCGAGGCCTTCCGCCCGCCCTACCCAGCCCGCTCGGCGGTGGCGGTGAGCGAGCTGCCCTTCGTGGCCCTCGTGGAGATCGAGGCCTGGGCTTGGACAGGCTCCTGAGCCTGCCGGCAGTTCGACAGGCTCCTGAGCCTGCCGGTGGTTGGCCGGGGGTGGCTCCACGTGGTTGGATGAAGGCGTGATCGGCGCCGTCGTCATCGTCATCGTCCTGCTGCTCATCCCCGTGGCCGTCATCATGACCGGTGCCATCGGGGCGGCGATCATCGGCCACTACGTGCGCGACGACATCGACACCGCCTACGCCGACTCCGAGTACCTCGAGCTGGGCAAGTAGGCCCGCGCCCCCTCGTCAGAAGGCGCCGAACCGCCAGGCAGGCGCCGCTGGACCGATGAGACCCGGATGCCGAAGGCGGCCGTTGGGAGGCTCGCCGACTGGAGGGCCAATCAGGTCGGCACGAAGGCTTTGCGGGGGCCAGCCAGGCATGTACCCTTTCGCCGGCAAAGCAAACAGCAGGGACCCGGTTTCATCCGACCCCGCAGGCACGAAAGGGGATCGGATTGGCTTCCGGTACCGTGAAATGGTTCAACGCCGAGAAGGGTTACGGCTTCATCTCCCGTGAGGGGGGGCCCGACGTCTTCGTGCACTACAGCGCGATCCAGGCGACCGGGTACCGCTCGCTCGAAGAGGGCCAAGCTGTCGAGTTCGAGGTGACGACGGGTCCCAAGGGTGAGCAGGCGCAGGACGTCAAGCTCGTCTGAGTTGCACCCCATTCTGATCGAGAGCCTCCCTGCGGGGAGGCTCTCGTCGTTTTGCCCGGATGGCGAAGGTGCATGAACCGCTGACCAGAAAACCCTCCTCATCCAGCCACGCGTGAGGCGTATGGTGCGAGCCGAGGGGAGGTGCGGCCATGGCGGGAGCAGCGGACGATTCGGCGACGGCGACGACGAGCCGATTGAGCCGATCCAGCGCAGTCACCTTTCGACTGACTCGGGCCGAGAGCTTCATCCGAGCCCTCATCGCCTCCCAGACGGTCATCTTCTTCCTCGTCTGCCTGGCCACCCCCGACGGGTCCGACGGCGGCGGCGGTGGTCCGGGCCACGTGGACGTTCCGCGGCTCATCGCCCTGCTCGTGGAGCTGTACCTGACCGCCAGTGCCATCGGCCTGGTGATCGGGTACTCCAGCTCGCGGCGGCGGGCCGTGGAGGTCAGACTCGATGGCTACACCGCGGGCCGCAGGAACGTGGCGTGGGCCGACGTGTCCGAGATCGGGGTGAAGAAGACCAGGCTGGGTGGCCAAGTCGTTCTGGCCGGGAAGCGCAAGCTTCCGGCACCGATCAGCGGCCCGCTCGGTGTGAACCCCCACTTCGACCAGGACGTCGAGACGATCCGCCGGTACTGGGACTGGGATCACGCGGAGGAATGGCAATCGCTCGTGCCCGCGCCTGTCGCACCCAGGAGCGACCCTGATGGTCGGCGCCAACGCGGGACCCAGGAGCGGGCGCCGATCGCCCTGACGGTCGTGGCCGTCGTCGTCGCCGTCCTGGCCGTCGGTGCGGTGGCCACCCTGGCCTTCGGAGCCACCAGGCACCGGTCCGTGGCCCTGAACGCGGACCAACGGCGCTATTGCCGGGTCTATGACGACACCACCGCCAGCTTGAGGTCCGCGCTCGAGCACCCGGACTCGCCCAAGACGTCGTTAGCCGAGTCGATCTTCGCCCAGCGTCGAGATGCGGCACCGACGGCACAGCTCAGAGCGGCGTGGTCGACCTGGTGGTCGCTCTTCAACATGCAGTCGTCGTCGTCGCCCTACGAGCCTGCGCTCGAATCGGCCGCCAGCAAGGCTAACGCCTACGCCGAGGGCGTCTGCGCACGGCCTGGCGATCTGTTCTAGCCAGGACTGTGGTGAGCGGAGTGGTTCACAGGCTCCAGCGGGACTGGCCGAAGCGGTAGCCCACCGAGCGGACGGTCTGGATGAGGTTGGCGTGCTCCTCGCCCAACTTGGCCCGCAGACGGCGGACGTGGACGTCGACCGTGCGGGCGCCGCCGTAGTACTCGTAGCCCCACACCCGCGACAGCAGGGTCTCCCGAGTGAAGACCTTGCCCGGATGCGAGGAGAGGAACTTCAACAGCTCGTATTCCATGTAGGTGAGGTCGAGCGGCTGGCCGGAGATGGCGGCCTGGTAGGTCTCGAGGTTGAGCACCAGATCGCCGTACTCGACCAGGTCGGGACGGGTGCCCCGCCCCGTACGCCAGAACAGGTGCTTGAGCCGGGCCTCGAGCTCGCGGGGATGGAACGGCGTGAGGCAGAAGTCGTCGAACAGGTCGTCGCGCAGTTCGAGGTCGCCCAGCTGGGTGCCCGAGATCAACAGCAGCACCGGCTCGAGAGGCAGGTCCCGCTTGCGCAGGGCCCGGCACAGGGCGAACGCCCCGTCGGGGTCGGCGTCGGCGCAGATGATGGCGCCGGCCCAGCCGTCCTCGGGCTCGCCCCGACTCACCGCGGTGTCGTCGGCCGCGGCCTTCCACGGGTAGCCGCCCAGGTCGAGGGCCTGGGCCAGCTCGGGCGGCACGGGATCGGGGAACAGCAGCAGAGGCTCCATGGGCGCGAACCAGGCCTACCAGTTCGGCAGGTAGCGGTCGAGCTCGAACTGGGTCACCTGCGACTTGTAGTCGAACCACTCGGCCCGCTTGTTGCGCAGGAACCACTCGAAGATGTGCTCGCCCAGGCACTCGGCCACCAGCTCGGAGTTCTCCATGACGTCGAGGGCCTCCGACAGCGACTGGGGCAGCGGCTTGATGCCTTCGGCCGCCCGCTCCTCGGGGGTCAGCTCGAACACGTTGGATGAGGCCTCGGGCGGGAGCTCGTAGCCCTCGCGGATGCCGCGCAGGCCGGCGGCCAGCAGCACCGAGTAGGCCAGGTACGGGTTGCAGGCCGGGTCGGGTGACCGGTACTCGATGCGGGTGGAGGACTGCTTGCCGGCCTTGGTCACCGGCACCCGCACCAGCGCCGATCGGTTGTTGCGGGCCCAGGTCACGTACACCGGCGCCTCGTAGCCGGCGATCAGGCGCTTGTAGGAGTTGACCAGCTGGTTGGTCACCGCGGTGATCTCGGGGGCGTGCACGAGCAGGCCGGCGATGAAGCCCCGGGCCACCTTGGACAGTCCGTAGGGGTCGCCGGGCTCGTGGAAGGCGTTGGTGTCGCCCTCGAACAGCGACATGTGGGTGTGCATGCCCGAGCCCTGCACCCCGCTGAGCGGCTTGGGCATGAAAGTGGCGTACACGCCTTGTTCGAGGGCGATCTCGCGCACCACCAGGCGGAAGGTCATCACGTTGTCGGCCATGGACAGCGCGTCGGTGTAGCGCAGGTCGATCTCGTGCTGGCTGGGGGCGTCCTCGTGGAAGGAGTACTCCACCGGGATGCCCATGGCCTCGAGCATGTGGATGGTGCGCTTGCGCAGGTCGCTGGCCACATCTGCGGTGGTGAGGTCGAAGTAGGAGCCGGTGTCGAGCAGCTTGGGTGGCTGGGACGGATCGCCGTCACCGAAGTAGAAGAACTCCATCTCGGGAGCCACGTAGAACGAGAAGCCCTGTTCGCGAGCTTTGTCGAGGTTGCGCTTGAGCACCTGGCGGGGGTCGCCTTCGAAGGCCTCGCCGTCGTGGTTGAGGATGTCGCAGAACATGCGGGCCGACGGGTCGTCGCCCTTGGCCCAGGGCAGCAGCTCGAAGCTGTTGGGATCGGGCTTGGCCAGCACGTCGCTCTCCTGCACGCGGCTGAAGCCGTCGATGGCCGAGCCGTCGAAGTGCATGCCCTCGTCGAAGGCGTTCTCCAGCTCGGCCGGCGAGATGGCCACCGATTTGAGCTGGCCGAGCACATCGGTGAACCACAGGCGGATGAGGCGCACGCCGCGCTCTTCGACCGTGCGCAACACGTAGTCCTGCTGGCGTTCCATCGGACCATGTTCTCACGGGCTCGTGCCGACTCGCACCAGCCGCGGTCCAGTTCATGGAGCGTTCACATCTGAGCAACGGCTCGGAAACTGCTCACTGGAACGGTGATCGTTGGCCCAGGTGCGGCAAGTCGCGCGCCACGGCCAGCAAGCCGTCAGGTCCGGGCGCCCCGCCCAGTCCGAGTCGCTAGTGTCCGGGGCGGCCCATCGGCCGTCCGGCGTCGCAGCCGCAGGCATCACGAATTTGGAGGAACCGTGCCAGAAAGCACCCCCGACGAAGTTCTCGCCAAGGTCAAGTCCGAGAGTCTCGAGTTCATCGACTTTCGGTTCTCCGACCTCCCCGGCGTCTGCCAGCACGTGACCATCCCGGCCAGCCTGCTCGACGAGGGCCAGTTCACCGACGGTCACGGCTTCGACGGCTCGTCGATCCGCGGGTTCCAGGAGATCCAGGAATCCGACATGGTGCTGATCGCGGATCCCGACACCTTCTACGTGGACCCGTTCTACAAGCGCAAGACCGGTGTCCTGCACTGCTTCGTGGCCGACCCGGTGACCGGCGAGCAGTACAGCCGTGACCCGCGCTACATCGCCCAGAAGGCCGAGGCCTACCTGAAGTCGACCGGGATCGCCGACACCGCCTACTTCGGGCCCGAGCCCGAGTTCTTCATCTTCGACGACGTCCGCTTCGACACGACCGGCAACTCGTCCTACTACTACGTGAACTCGGTCGAGGGTGTGTGGAACACCGGGGCCGACGAGGGTCCCAACCTGGGCTACAAGCCGCGCACCAAGCAGGGCTACTTCCCGGTGCCGCCCATGGACCACTACCAGGACCTGCGCTCGGAGATGGCCGCCACCCTGCACCAGGTGGGCATCGAGACCGAGCTGCACCACCACGAGGTGGCCAGCGGCGGTCAGGGCGAGATCGGCATGAAGTTCAACACGCTGCTGCGCATGGCCGACCAGCTGTTCACCTTCAAGTACATCCTCAAGGGCGTGGCCTGGCAGGCGGGCAAGAGCCTGACCTTCATGCCCAAGCCGATCTTCGAGGACAACGGCTCGGGCATGCACACCCACCAGTCGCTGTGGAAGGGCGGCGAGCCGCTGTTCTTCGACGAGGCCGGCTACGCCGGACTGAGCGACACCGCCCGCTGGTACATCGGCGGGCTGCTCAGCCACGCCCATTCGGTGATCGCCTTCACCAACCCGACCACCAACAGCTTCAAGCGGCTGGTACCGGGCTACGAGGCGCCGGTGAACCTGGTCTACAGCCAGCGCAACCGCTCGGCGTCGTGCCGCATCCCGCTGGCCTCGCAGAGCCCCAAGGCCAAGCGGGTCGAGTTCCGCTGCCCCGACAGCACCTCGAACCCGTACCTGGCCTTCTCGGCCATGATGATGGCCGGCCTCGACGGCATCGCCAACCGCATCGAGCCGCCGGCCCCGGTCGACAAGGACCTCTACGACCTGCCGCCCGAGGAGCTGGCCCTGGTGCCCCAGGTGCCCGATTCGCTGGACAAGGCGCTCATCGCCCTCGAAGAGGACCACGACTACCTGACCGCCGGTGGCGTGTTCACCGACGACCTCATCGAGACGTGGGTCGAGTACAAGCGCAAGAACGAGATCGATGCGCTGCGTCTGCGCCCGCATCCCTACGAGTTCGCCCTGTACTACGACATCTGACGGGACGTAACGACAAGTAACCGCAACGATCTCGAACCTGTCCTGTCAACGGCGCCTCGGGCGTCGCTGACAGGACAGGTTTGGTGCGGCTCACCCCGACCTGACCTGCGGACGCACCAGTCGGTGGAGGTCGTCGGCACCGCGAGTCTGGGTCCTGTGAAGCGGAACGCCTCGGATCGACCATAGGGTCGGCTCATGCGCGCTGCGGTCATCAGCGGTCCGGGTGAGGTGGAGGTCGCGACCATCGACGATCCCGCGCCGGAGGACGGCGAGGTGGTCGTGGCGGTGGCCGCGTGTGGCCTCTGTGGGACCGACCTCCACATCCTGGACGGACAGTTCGCGCCGTCGCTGCCGATCGTCCCGGGTCACGAGTTCGCCGGCGAGATCGTCGCGGTCGGGCGCGGCGTGGAGCGGCTCGCGGTCGGGGACCGGGTCGCCGTCGACCCGAGCCTGTACTGCGGCGCCTGTGCCGAGTGCCGGCGCGGGAGGGGCAACCTCTGTGAGCGATGGGGCGCCATCGGCGTGTCGACCGCGGGAGGGGCGGCGGACTTCGCAGTGGCGCCGGCCGGGAGCTGCGTCGTGTTGCCTGACGATGTCGACCTTCGCGACGCTGCGCTCATCGAGCCGCTCTCGTGCGCGGTACACGGGTTCGACGTCGTCAATGTGCGCCTCGGTGATCGCTGTCTGATCTACGGCGCCGGGACCATGGGGTTGATCAACCTCTCACTGGCGTTGCGCTCGGGTGCGACGACGGTGGAGGTGGTCGACCTCAACCGCACTCGCCTCGATCGAGCGAAGGCGGCCGGGGCCGCCTCTGCGGTCGTCAGCGCCACCGAGCTCGATGCCGGTCTGGGCTGGGACCTGGTCATCGATTGCACAGGCGTCGTCGCGGCGATCGAGGACGGGCTCGGCCGGGTACGACGGGGCGGCACGTTCTTGCAGTTCGGCGTGGCCGACGAGACCGCGGTGGCCTCGTGGTCTCCGTTCCAGATCTACAACAAGGAGATAACCATCGCAGGATCGATGGCGGTACTGCACTCCTTCGAGCGTGCCGCCGAGCTCTTCGCCGCGGGTGTGCTCGACGCGGGGTCGATCATCTCCGATCGGATCCCGCTCGAGCAGTACCCCGCCGCCCTCGACCGGTTCCGCCGGGGGCTCGGCACCAAGACCCAGGTCCTGCCTGGAGGCTGACGGAGTAGAACTTCGGAGGCCACTGATGGATCGGACGCCCATGCAGCTCTCCACCACCACGATCGGCTCGGGCTCGCGCACGGCAGCGCTGGTGCACGGCCTCTCCGCCTCCTCGCTGCACTGGACGGAGTTCGCCCGTCTCCTCGCCGAGGAACAGGACTGCACCGTCACGCTCGTCGACCTGCGCGGTCACGGCGACAGCCCCCGAACCCACGACCCAGATCGCTCCCACCACCCGCTTACCGCACACCTGCCCCCGATGGCCGGGTCAGCGGCCGGGATGAGGCACGGCGACGACGTCGAGGCCGTCGATGCCGGAGAAGTCGCCCGGGTTGCACGTGTGGATCGGCAGTTCGGTCGCGACGCAGACTGCAGCGATCATCGCGTCATAGGCGCGGGCCGATGACTTCCGGCCTGTCCGTCGCAGCGATGCCGCCACTCGACCGAAGCTTCGCGCCGCGGCCGCATCGAAGGGCAAAGGATCGAAGTCGGCCTCTGCTTGTTGGACATGCGCCTGCCGAGCGGCTCGTTCCTCGTCTGTGGCGGCGACCAGCGGACCGACGGAGAGCTCGGCGAGGGTGACGGCGGTGATCAACGGTTCGGTCGGCAGCGACTCGGCGTCTTCGATCCGACCCAGCAGGATCAGGGTGCTGGTGTCGAGAACACCTCGGGCCATATCAGAGGGCCGCATCGACGACGTCGTCGATGTCGCGGCGAAGCGCGGCTGGATCGACGGGTGGAAGCTTGGCCCAACGCCGACGCAGCTCATCGAGGGGAGCGGCCGACCGTGGGAGGGCGACGAGCTGGGCGACCGGCTTGCCGGCGCGAGTGATCGTCAGCTGCTCGCCGCGCTCGGCGCGATCCACGGCCTCACCCCCGTGGTTCCGTAGATCTCTGATCGAGATGTTCGACATGCCTGGAGTGTATCACGCGTGATACAGACCCCCGTCTCCGCATGAAGCTGCGTCACACACCTCGGGTTTTCGAGAGCGCAGCTCGGGTCTGGCCCGATACGTCCGCGGTGAGCACGCCGATCAGCAGGTCGAGCAGCTCGTTGACATGCAGGGCCAGGGGGACCGCGGTCGGGGATCCGACCACGGCTACGCGTCTTGTTCCCCGGACCGACCCCGACCGACCTCGGGCGTGAGCGCCGCGGCCACGCGGTTGGATCGGCGCGCGCCATGACCCGAGTGGGGTCGAGGGGCGGACCTAGAGTCGGCGGGTGGGCGCGCGCTGCGGTACCCGGGTTCGGCGATGACTCCGGCCGCGCCCGATCTCAGCCCCGCAGCCCGCATGGCCCATGACCAGGCGGTGGCGGTGGGACACGACGGGTACGTCGATCCCGACACGGGCTACTTCGTGTTCACAGCCGCCTTCCTGCGCGCCCGGGGCACCTGCTGCGGCTCGGGGTGTCGGCACTGCCCCTACCCGGACCCGTCCTGATCCAAGTCGCTCAGAAGCGGGTGCCCGCGGCGGGTGGGGCCGAACCCGTGCGAGGCCGGCGCCGGCCCGCGACCGTGTAGTCCACCGAGCGGACCACGAACACGTCGGCGTCGAAGGCCCGCCGCACCGTCACCGACCCGATGGTGCAGTCGCGCGTGCCCATGAGCTCGACGCCGTGGCGGGGCAGGCGGATGTCGCCGCCGCCGACCTGGCCGGCGTCCTCGATCGTGTTCGCGTCGGCGACCAGGCAGGATCGGGCGTAGATGTTCGGGTCATCGGGCGAATCGCGCACCAGGATGCCGTCGCCGTAGGTCGACGTGACCTGGTTGTGGTCGAGCACCACATCCTCACAGGCAGCCACCACCATGCCGCGGCCGAGCATCCTCGGGTGGCGCGCCCGTCGGGACACGATCACGTTGTGGCTCGCTTCCAGGCCGTGGGGCCGGGTGAATCCGACCGTGGCGTCAGCCGCCAGGGCGCCGGCCACCGGCACCGGACTGATCGCCACCGACCGCTCCGAGAGCCATGCGGTGATGGTGGCCTCGTGGACGTTGCCGGCCGCCCCGGCGCCGGCGATGGCGATCGACGATCCCACGTGGCCCGGGGTGAAACCGGGGCCGGCGCCGGGGTCGACCACGTCGACCCGGGCCTGGCCGTGGGTGGTGGTCACTCGGGTGGTGACGCCGTTGGCCTCGCGTCGCTGCGTGCCCCAGAAGGCCACGCCGTCGTCGCCGACCTCCCAGATGCGGTTGCGGTTGACCGTGCCGTCGAACATGTTCGTGCCCGCGGCGTAGTAGCCGGTGATGCCGTCACGACCGAGCGAGAACACCTCGTTGTCGTCGAAGTGGAATTGCCGGCACCCCTGGTGGTTGATGCCCATCCCGGCCACGTGGTGGATGCGACAACGGGTCACCGACACGTCCGACACCTGGTACAGACGGATGCCGTGGGCCGGGCGCCCGGAGGTGGCGGTGTCGCCCCAGGGGCTCCCGTCGTGGGGTCCGACGATCTCCAGGCCATCGACGTGGATGTCGGTGGCTGTCCCGTCGAACTCGGCGTTGCGGAACACGCCCGGGCCCTCGGGCTCCGCCGTCCAGGTCCCGATGGCGCGTGATCGGCCATCGCCTGCCCCCTCGATTCGGGTGTGGGAGGGCAGCATCCAGGGGGAGGTGCACGGGTAGGCGCCGTCCCACACCAGCACGCCGCCCCGCCGGGCCACCTGGTCGATGGCCGCCTGGACCGAGGCGGTGTGGCGCGGGGAGGTGGTGGCCCCCGAGGGATCGACCCCGGCGAAGTCGGAGAGGCGGACACGGTCCCGGTTCCCGTCGCCCGACGACCGCGTTCCGGCCTCCCCGCCGGTGGGCTGGTCGGTCATGGGTGGTGCCTCCTCATCGGCCTGGCTGTCTGGCATCCTTTCTCAGCTCCACCGACCCTGAGGCCTGATGTCCAACTTTCCGTCCGACCCGCAGGGTCCTACCCCCCCGTCCGGTCCTGATCCCACACCCGCCGGTGATGCCGGCTCGGCTCCCACGGCCGCCTCGCTCTGGTCCGAGGCGTTCGGCGGCGCGCCCGAGGTGACACCGCCGGCCCCCGTCGAGCCGCCGCCGGCTGCGGACCCGACCGAGGGCTCTGCCGTCGCCGACCACCGCGACGGTGGCTGGTCCGGCGACGACGTGGCCGTGGCTGTTCTGGCCATCGTCGGCGGACTGGTCGGGTTGTTCGCGACCGGCTGGCCGACGCTCAACCCGGTGGTGGACGGCGCCTTCCGGATGGTCCTCGGCCTGGCTGTCACCGCGGCCGCCAGCCGGGCCCATCGGTGGTCCCTGCTGGTCCTGGGCGGGGTGGCCGCGGCCCTCAGCGGGGTGTCGATCGGAGCCCTCTTCGGGTGGGCCGCGTTGGTGCTGGCCTTCGCCTCGGTGCTGTTCGACCTGCGTCGGCGCCCGTTGGGGGCGGCCATCGGCCTGTGCTCGGTGATCGCCCTGTTCCACCTCCCGAGCTCGGTCGCACCCGCGCTCAGCGTCGTGGGCGTGTTGGTGGCGGTGGCGCCGGTGCTCGTGTCCGGCTACCGGCTCCAGCGGGGCCGTACGCGTCGCGCCCTGCGACTGGCGGTGGGTGGCTCGGCCGTCGTGCTCGGCGTCATGGTGGGCGCTTTCGCGGTCGCCCTGGTCATCGGCGGCTCGGAGGCGAGCCAGGGGTTGAGCCAGGCCCGAGCGGGGCTGGCCGCGGCCCGCAAGGGCGACACCGACACGATGAACCGGGATCTGCGCCGCGCGGTGGCCAACTTCGACTCGGCTCATGCCATCTTCGCGGCCTGGTACGCGGAACCCGCTCGATCGCTTCCGGTCCTCGGCTATCACGCCCGGGCGCTGCTGAAGCTGAGCGCGGCCGGCCAGAACCTGTCGCGCAGCGCCCTGGAGGCATCGAGTCACGCCGACTACCGGTCGATCGACATCGTCGACGGGCGCATCGACATCGCCAAGATCCAGGGTCTGCGGGCGCCCCTGGTCGACGTGTCCCACGCGCTGCACCAAGCCAGCGCGCAGGTCGCCGGCATCGACGTCCACTGGCTCGCGCCGCCGCTGTCGGATCGCGTGGTTCGTCTGCGCCACGACCTGGCGCAGGCCTCCGACGAGACGTCGACCGCCATCCAGGCGGTGGACGTGGCGCCCGCCCTGTTGGGCGCCAACGGTCCTCGGCACTACTTCATCGCCTTCGTGAACCCGGCGGAGTCGCGTGGCCTGGACGGTTTGATGGGCAACTGGGCGGTGTTGACCGCGGACCAGGGCAAGCTCTCGCTCACCCGGAGCGGTCGCACCGCCGCGTTGGCGGTGCGACCAAAGGACCCGGCCCGGACCCTGACCGCGCCCGCCGACTACCTGGCCAGGTACGGGCCGTATCACCCCGAGAACGATCTGCGCGACATCACCCTGTCCCCGGACTTCCCATCGGTGGCCCAGGCCATCCAGAGCGTCTACCCCCAGACGCGTGGTGGTACCCCCATCGATGGCGTGCTGGCCATCGACCCCTATGCCATCGCGGCCATGCTCAAGATCACCGGCCCGGTGCAGATCACCGGACTCCCCGAGCCGCTGACCTCGGCCAACGCGGCCGACTACCTGCTGCGCCGCCAGTACCTGGAGTTCGACCCGACGGACCAGAACAAGGCTCGCCTCGACGTGCTCGACGATGCCGGCCGGCGCACCTTCGAAGCGTTCCTGCACACCAAGTCCCTTCGACCGGCCCAGCTGGGCCACGTCTTCCAGCCGGTCGTGGCCCAACATCGACTCCTGGCCATGTCGAGCCAGCCGGCCGAGGAGTCCTTCATCCGTCACATCGGCCTGGACGGCACGTTCCCCGCCCACCCGACCGGCGACTTCCTCTCGCTGGTCACCCAGAACTCGGGCAACAACAAGATGGACATCTACCTGCACCGGTCGACCACCTACGACGTCACCTACGATCCCCGGACCGGTGCGGTGCAGGCCACGGTGACCGTACGGCTGCACAACGACGCGCCGTCGTCGGGGCTGCCGGCGTATGTGATCGCCGACCGACCGGACTCCCACCAGCCTGACGGGGTCAACTGGTTGTGGTTCAACCTGTACACGCCTCACCAACTGGGTTCGGCCACCTTGGACGGCAAACCGCTCAGCCTCGTGGACCAGTCGGAGTTCGGCATGAACGTGTACGAGACCCACCTGGCGGTGCCCTCCCACGGCGACGCCGTGGTCGTGGCCCACCTCACCGGGCACGTCGCGCCCTCGGCCACCTATTCGTTCGGCTGGTACCAGCAAGCGACCGTCAACGCCGACCAGGTCTCGGTCCGAATGACCCCGTCCCAACCGTGGCGAGCCGTGGGCCTCAAACCGGGCCAGCCGGTCAGCCAGGCTCTGGCCCCCGGACAGGTCCGCTACGACGTGGGGCTGCGCCGGAGCTGAGATCCGCCGACCGCGGCGCGGCCGCTCGTCGCCGCCGATGATCATCCGAGCGCATTTCGCCAGCCGCTAGGGTTACTGCTTCGCGTCCGTTGCTGGGGGGCCTCTGAGGGTGAAATCTCATGCGCTGCGAGCCGCCGGTGTCGCTGACGGTCAAGTGGGGCGCGTGCCTTCCCCTTCGCTGCTGCCGGCCCCTGAGCCCAAGCCGCTGACCGACATGGCCAAGCGGGGCTTCGACGTCGTCGTGTCCGGGCTGCTGGTCATGGCCGTGACCCCACTGCTGTTGATCATCGCCCTGGCCATCCTGGTCGAATCCGGCGGGCCGGTGCTGCACCGCCAGCGTCGCCTGGGGAGGTCCCGTCAGTCGTTCACCATGCTCAAGTTCCGGTCGATGCGGCCCGACGCCGAGGAGCTGCTGGCCGCGGACGCGGAGCTCTATCGCCGGTTCGTGAGCCACGGTTTCAAGCTCCCCCGGGGCGAGGATCCCCGCGTCACCCGGGTCGGGGCCGTACTGCGGGCCATGAGCCTCGACGAGCTCCCGCAGCTCCTCAACGTGTTGCGCGGCGACATGAGCATCGTGGGCCCGCGCCCCCCGATCATCGAGCAGATCCCGGTGCTCTACGGCGAGTTCGAGGAGCACTACTTCGCGGTCCGGCCGGGCCTGACCGGTCTGTGGCAGGTCAGCGGGCGCAGCAACCTCTCCGGAGAGCAACGGTGCGCGCTCGACGTCGAGTACGTCTCCAACCGATCGATGCGCGCCGACGTCCGGATCATGCTCGCCACAGTCGGCGCGGTGGCTCGTCGAGACGGCGCCTGCTGAGCCTCGCGCCGCCTCCAGCTCGACCTTCCCCCGGACCGAACCTTCTGAGAGCCATGCCTGCCACCGACCCACCCGTCCGCATCCTCCATGTGGCCCAGGCCACCGCCACCGGCGTGGCTGTCTACGTCACCAGCCTGGCCAGGCACCAGATCGACCAGGGGATGGACGCCCGGATCGCCTGTCCACCCTGGGGGCTGCTCGACGAATGGGTCCGGCGTGACGGACTGCCCCGGTTCACGTGGACGGCAGATCGCCAGCCCGGACGGGCGCTGCCCCGGGAGCTGCGCGATCTGCGGGCCATCGTCGAGGAGTTCGATCCGGACATCGTCCACCTGACCTCGTCCAAGGCGGGTCTGGCCGGACGGCTGGTGCTGCGAGGTCGTCGCCCGACCGTGTTCAGTCCCGAGGCGTGGTCCTTCCTGCTGCCCGGATGGACCCGGCGCCCATCGCTCATGTGGGAGCAGTTCGCCACCCGTTGGACCACCCAGGTGCTCGTGGCCTGTGAGGAGGAGGCAGCCGCCGGGCGCGCCGCAGGCGTGCACGCCACCTATGCCGTGGCCGAGCACGGTGTCGACATCGAGGTGTTCAGCTACGCCGACGACGCGGCCAGGGACGCGGCCCGATCCACCTTGGGGCTCGAGGCCGGCGGCGGCCCGCTGGTGGTGTGCGCCGGACGCCTCTGCTATCAGAAGGGCCAGAAGCCACTGCTGGCGGCGTGGCGGCAGGTCCGGGCCCAGGTACCGGGGAGCCGCCTGCTGCTGGTCGGCGACGGCGAGGACGAGGCCGAGCTGGTGGCCATGGCTCCCGACGGCGTCGAGTTCGTGGGCAACCAGGCCGACATGGCCCCGTGGTACTCGGCGGCTGACCTGGCCGTCCAGCCCTCCCGCTACGAGGCGCTCTCGTTCTCGGTGTTGGAGGCGCTCAGCGTGGGGCGACCGGTCGTGGCCTTCGACGGCATCGGGATGCGCACCGCCATCGGTCCCGATGCCGGTGCCCTCGTGCCCATGGACGATGTGGACCGATTGGCCTCGGCCATCGTGGAGCGGTTGGAGGATCCGGAGCGCTGTCGACGCGAGGGCCAGGCGGGCCGTCAGCGCGTGGTGGACCGCTTTCGCCTCGACCAGCTCGGCGCCAACGCCACCCGAGCCGTCCTGCAAGTGCTGGACCGTCCGCCGCGACCGAGCTCGGCCCCGGTGCCCACCGGGTCGGACACCCCGACCTTCCTGGTCATCGGCGCGGCCCGCAGCGGGACCACCTACCTGACGCGCCAGCTGGCGTCGCATCCACAGATCGGGGTCAGCGAACCCAAGGAGCCGCACTTCCTGGCCCTGGCCGGTCAGACCCCGGCCTTCACGGGGCCGGGCGACGACGAGACGATCAATCGGCTGGCCATCACCGATGAAGCCGGATGGCGATCCCTCTTCGTGGGCCACCCCGACATCCGCCAACGCGGCGAGGGCTCGGTGTCGACGCTGTACTACGCCGACGAATCGATCCGGAACATCCAGCGGTACTGCCCCGACGCCAAGATGATCGTGTTGCTCCGCGATCCGGTCGAGCGGGCGTTCTCGGCTCATCAGTACTGGCGGTCTCGCGGGTTCGAGACGGAGAGCTTTGCTCGGGGTCTCGACCTGGAGCGCCAGCGGATCGAGCAGGGGTACCACCACATCTGGCACTACACCGAGATGGGCCACTACAGCGATCAGCTCGCTCGGTTCTTCGCCGCCTTCAACCGCGACCGCTTCCTGGTGCTCGGCTACGAGGACTTCATGGCGGATCGGCCGGCCGGCTTGTCGCGCTGCTTCGAGTTCCTCGACGTGGACGACTGGGATCCGCCCGACGTGGATCTCGACATCAACGCCGGAGGCAACCCGCGGAGCCGGATGCTGACCGAGGGCATGCGTCGGGTGCGCACGGTCGAGCCGGCGCGCCGAGTGCTGCGCGCCACGGTGCCGTTCTCGGTTCGCGAGCGGGTGCGGTCCGGAAACATCCGCCGGGAGGACATGGCCGCCGCCGACCGCGCCCGGTTGGAGCTGGTGTTCGCCACCGAGCGCCAGTCGCTCCGCGCCCTGCTCGGCGCCGATGCGCCGAGCTGGGCGTATCCGTGAGGATCCTCCAGCTCCACAACCGTCAGCTCACCCGAGGCGGCGCCGACATCCAGATGGAGCGCGAGGCCGACGGGCTCCGCCAGCGGGGACACGAGGTGGACACCATGCTGGTGGACAACCGCCAGATCGCGCGAGATCGGTCGGTTCCGCTCCGCCACCAAGGCCATCTGGAACGGCGAAGCGGTCGGCGAGCTCAAGGACCGGATCCGGACCTTCGATCCCGATGTGGTCCACGTGCAGACCCCGTTCCCGCTCATGTCCCCGGCGGTGTTCGTAGCCGCGGACCAGGCCGGGGTTGCGGTGGTCGCTACCTCGCAGAGCTTCCGGTACAGCTGCGTGAAGGCCACGATGCTGCGTGACGGCCGCGTGTGCGAGGACTGCGTGGGGCGCCGGATCAAATATCCGGCTGTGGTCCATCGGTGTTACAAGGACAGCCTGGCCGGCTCGCTGACCATGGTCTCGACGTTGGCCGTCCACGGTGCGGCCGGCACCTTCGCCCATCGGGTCGACCGCCACATCGCGCTCACCCCGTTCATGCGCGAGCGGCTCATCGCCGAGGGCATCAGCCCCGAGAAGGTGGTGGTGATCCCCCACACGCCCCCGGATCCTGGGTCACCGGCTCCCGAGCGAGACGGCTACGCCCTGTTCGTGGGGCGCTTCGTGCCGGAGAAGGGCATCCTGACCGTGCTCCAGGCCTGGGAGAGGCAGGGACTCGACCTCCCTCTGGTCATCGTGGGCGACGGGGTGCTGCGCCCAGAGGTGGAGGCAGCCGCGGCCCGCCACGGCGGCATTACCGTGCGTCCCTGGCTCGATCCGTCCGAGGTGGCTGAGGTGATGGCCCGAGCCGAGGTCCTCCTCATGACGTCGGAGTGGTACGAGGGCTTCGGCGTGGTGATCACCGAGGCCTATGCCGCCGGCACGCCGGTCATCGCATCCAACGTCGGCAACTTCTCCGAGATGATCGACCCGCGGGTGACGGGGGAGCGCTATCGCTGCGCCGACCCGGTCGACCTGGCTCGGGCGGTGCGCTGGTTCTTCGCCGAGGCCGACCGTGGCGCGCTCGAGAACTGCGGCCCGCGAGAAGTACCTCCGCGAGTTCCATCCGGACCAGCAGCTGGCCGCGCTCGAGGCGGTCTACCGAGCTGTCATCCTCGAGCGGCAGGCGGCCCACTGACGATTCTGCGGCGCGGGGGCTGGTACCGTGACCCGCGATTCCGCGAGGACTGGGCCTGGCGGACGCGTCCACCCCCGTCGCATCCCCGGAAGGTCTCAGATCCGTGCGTCCTCGGTTTCGCGCTGCTTCTCGGCGACCCCGATCGGCCCCCTCGGCGCTCCTGATGGTGCTGGCCCTGCTGGCGGCGGCCTGCTCGGGCGGCGGGTCGGCGGCGTCTCCAGGGACTGCCAGTGCCCCGGCCACCACCGGGGTGTCGCGAGCCCGGCCCAACATCGTGTTCATCCTCACCGATGACCTGGCCATGGCGGAGCTGCCCTACCTGCCCCATGCCCAGCAGCTGATCGGCGATCAGGGCGCCACCTTCGACAACTACTTCATCAGCAACACCGAGTGCTGCCCATCTCGCACCACCACTCTGCGCGGCCAGTACTCCCACAACAACGGGGTGCTCGACAACACCGAGGCCCAAGGAGGATTCGAGACGGCCTACCGCCTGGGCGACGAGAACCACACCATCGCCACCGATCTCACCTCGACCGGGTACCGCACCGCGCTCTACGGGAAGTACCTGAACGGGTACCCGCACACCGCCAACTGGAAGTACATCCCGCCGGGTTGGTCGGACTGGCACAGCCCGGTCCAGGGTGACATCAGCGAGTTCAACTACACGCTCAACAGCAACGGCACCCGCGTGCACTACGGCTCCGACCCGAGCGACTACGCCACCGACGTCTACACCAACATGTCGCTGAAGTACGCCACCTCCGCGGTCAGGGCCAAGTCGCCGTTCTTCCTCTATTACGGCTACTACCCGCCGCACTCGCCGTCGACGCCGGCGCCACGCCACGTCAACGACTTCCCCGGACTGAAGGCGCCCCACACCACGTCCTACGACGAAGCGGACACCTCGGACAAACCCTCCTACGTCCGGGCCCTGGCGCCGATCAGCGACAAGGAGAAGGCACTGGACGACCATCAGTTCGCGTTGCGGGTGCGGTCGCTGCAGGCCGTCGACGACGCGGTGGTGAAGATCGTCGACAGGCTCAAGGCGCTGGGTCAGCTCGACAACACCTACATCGTGTTCACCTCCGACAACGGCTACCACCTGGGCCAGCATCGCCTGCCTCCGGGCAAGGGCATGCCCTACGAGGAGGACATCAAGGTGCCGATGTTCATCCGCGGCCCGGGGATCAAGCCGGGGACCCACGTCAGCGCCATGACCGGCAACGTCGACCTGGCGTCCACCTTCGAGGACATGGCCGGGGCCAAGCCGCTCGGCTTCGAGGACGGCCGCTCGATGCTGCCCTACGCCGCCGACCCGGCCGCCGTGCACCCCCAGCGTCAGGCCTACCTGCTCGAGCATTGGCCGGACACGGTGGACAACGACGCCACGGTTCGGGCCGGGGCCCAGACCGAGCCCCCCGATCCGACGGTGGGCGGCCTGCCCAAGGGGCAGGACTTCCAGTCGCTCATCCCGCAGTACGCCGGCATCCGGACGACCCGCTACACCTACGTCGAGTGGGCCAACGGCGACCGCGAGCTCTACGACCTGCAGACCGATCCGGCCGAGATGACCAACATCTATCCCACCGCCAGTCCCGCGCTCCGCGACGAGCTCGCCACCCGCCTCCACCAGCTCCAAGCCTGCAAGGCGGCCCAGTGCCGCCAGGTCGATCTGATGCCCACGCCCTAGCCGCGATGGACTAGCGGGTGGGGCTGAAGGCGTCGGTGAGGTCGGGGTCGATGCGGGGCCAACCCGGGTGGGTCCACATGCCCGTGCGGCGCCGGGCCAACACCCACATGGCGATGAACATGGCCGAGGTGGTCAGCGCCGAGGCCACGGCCAGGCCGTCGATGCCCCAGATGGACGCGCCGACCACGTCGAAGGCGGCCGACAGCGCCGCCCCGAGCATCGAGACCCAGAGCACCAGTCGCTCATGGGAGGTCATGGCCAGGACGGTGCCGCACAGTCCGGTCACCACGTTGACCAACTGTCCGACGGCCAGCACCCCCAGCGCGAACGCGCCCGGGGCGAAGGCGGACCCGAACAGCACGGTGAGCACCTCGGCCGGGGCGACGATGCACGGGATCAGCAACACGACGGCCGGCACGGTGACCAGCGTGGCCGTACGACGGACCAGGTTCTCGAGTTGGCGGGTGAGCCCCTGGGCGTGCAGAGCCGACACCTGGGCGATGACCACCAGTTGCGCCGCGAACAGCGGGAGGGCGACGACGGTCATGACCTCCAGGGCGCCGGCGTAGATGCCGACGTCGGAAGGCGACAGGATCCCGTTCCCGACCCAGAGGTCCACCTGGGTGGAGAGGAACGCCGCGATCTGGGTCCCGGCGAAGGCCGCCGACGCCACCATCAGGGCGCGTCGAACCGCGGGATCGGGCAGGTCGGTCGGGCCGGACGGGCGCGGCCGATAGCGGCGGAAGGCGACGAGCAGCAGTCCCCCGGCGACGAGGAGCCCGACCAGGTTGTACGTCAGCGCCGAGGTGACGGTGAGCCCCGAGGATCCGGCCACCAGCAGGAGCAGCACGAAGATGCCGATGGTCAGGGCGCCGCCGTTGCGTCCGGCGGTGAGGTTGGCCAGACGGATCTCCCCCAGACCGCGCAGGACATCGGCACCCAACAGGACGCACCCACCCACCAGGGCGAGCAGACCGCCGAGCAGCGCCAGCGCCCACACGCGGTCGTCGTTGCGGGTGAACGCGAGGGTCACGACCGCCGCCAGCACCGTGCCCAGGGGCAGGCTGACCAGGAGGATGCGCCGGCCCACCAGGAGGTCGGCCGCGATCTCGCGAGGCCGGTCCAGCGCCCGTGAGGCGGCCAGGTTGCGAAGCAGCGTGCGGTTGACCCCGGCGGAGACCACGAAGGTCCCCAGGGTGGCCACGCTGGTCACCACGGCCAGGATGCCGAAGTCGGCGGTGCTGAGCCGACGGGCCAACAACACGTTCAGGACGGCGACCCCGAGCGCCCCGCCGGCCCGCGTCGACAGCGACCACATGGCCGGGGAGTAGCGCCGGATCCGACGCGCCACGTCCACGGTCAGGTGGCGTGGTCGACGACTGGAAGGCTCGATTGCGGGGCGGCCTGGCGGTGCAGCCGCAGGAACGGTGAGATCAACAGGATCGGCAGGCACCAGGCCACCCACCGGACGGGGGTCTGGGTGTTGAAGCCGATCTCGAGCACCTGTAGCCCGATGATCAGCGTGGTCACGAACACCATGGGATTGGAGGCGCCGTCACGCAGCGAGCGCGACGCGAAGGACAGGCACAATCCCGACACCAGGCCCCCCACGATCACGCCGAGGATCCCGAAGTTGAGGTACCACTCGCCGGCTGTGCCCATCGGCCAGCCGTTCAGCACGGTGGGTTCGTAGATCTGGCGGAACCACTGGCCCGGGGTGGTGTCGGACGGCTTCCCGTGCCACACCGCCCGGGGGACGATCGCCACCGCACCGGCGTAGAAGTCGCTCCCGTTGCGATACTCGTACACGCTGGGCCAGTCGCGCACCGCCAGCACGAACGCGTCGTAGTAGGTGGCGTTCGACGCCACCGACACCTGACGGACCGCGGACTGACCGGCGATCGAGGTGTTCACCACCCCGCGGGAGGTCAGGTCGCGGACGATCCGCAGTCCGACGATGGTTCCAGCCGCCACCAGGCAGACCACGATGAGGCCAGCCCAGAGCTGGCGGCGCCGCACGCGGCGAGGCTTGTCGTGGGTGCGGAACACCACGTAGCCGGCGAGCAGCATGAACACCACGATGGCCAGGAGAGATCGGGCGCCCCAGGCGAACACCCAGATGCCGTTGAGGATGGCCATCCCCGCGGCCATCGTGGCCAGGAGGCGTTGGTTGGGCGAGAACCGCTGGCTCCGTCGTCGGACCAGCTCCAGGAAGGTGGCCGAGGACACCACGGCTCCCAGGCCGGGGATGATCCGCAGGATGAAGAGCCCGGCCAGATCGCCTTGGAGCTTGCCGGCACGGATGAGCCCGGCGAAGCCGCCGTAGTGCGCCAGCAGCACGAGGGTGAGCGCCGAGGACACGAAGGTCAGCACCACGCTGGCCTTGACGCCGCGCTGGACGCTGAGCACACCGGAGAACGACGGGAACACCCACGTGGCCCGCGTGTTCGTCAAACCTCCGAGGAACAGACCGCCGGCCAGGGTGGCCAGGAACAACAGGATGAGCAGGTTGGTCTTCACCAAGGGGGCGTCGCCGGTGAACAGGTAGTCGGGGTAGATCCCGTCGATGCCGAATCCGACCACGAAGACCCGGAAGCCGTAGAAGAGCATGAAGTCGAGGCAGAAGACCCCGATGATGTCCAGCGGCCACTTCGACCACAGGCGGTAGATCCCGAAGAGCGCGCCCAGCACGGCCACCGCGCTCAGGATGGTCATGGGGCGATGGTCCAGCTCATGAGGGTCGGGTCGGTGGACGGCGTCGCGGCCACGTCAGTTCCGGCTGACGTCCTCGTCGCCGGCCACGGGGACCTCGACCGCGTGGGCGGTGTCGGTCGCCGTGCCGTTGCTCGACCCGTTGGTCGCCGTGACCGGATCGCCGGATCTGACGCTCACCCCGATGGGCGATCCGGTGGCCGCTGACTCGGGCGGCGCGGCGCGGCTCGCGGTCCTTCGGCTCTTGGGCGTAGTACGGGGCGTACTTGGCCCGCTTCTCGCCGACGCCGTTGGCCACCACCCCGATGATCTCGGCTCCGACCTGGCGCAGGCGGCCGCAGGCGTCGGACAGGTCCTCGGACTTGGTCTGGCCCGGGACGCACACGACGATCACCCCGTCCACGTGCTCGGCCACCGACAAGGTGTCGCTCACTGCCAGGATCGGCGGGCAATCGATCAGGACGTAGTCGGCCCCGGCCGCCACCAGCCCGTCGAGCATCTGCTTCATGGCCGCCGACCCCAGGATCTCCGCCGGGTTGTGAGGCAGTGGACCGACCGGGAGGATCAGCAGGCCAGTGGCATCGGGATCGGCCACCTTGACCACCGCACCCGACACGGGCACGTCACCGACCAGCACCGAGGTCAGGCCGACCTCGGTGTCGTCGATGCCGAAGAACTGCGCCAGCGACGGGCGCCGCAGGTCGCCCGAGATGGCCACCACCCGGCGGCCGCCCTGAGCCAGGGCCACGGCCAGGTTGGCGGTGACCGTCGACTTGCCCTCGCTCATCGAGGCGCTGGTCACCGCGATGATCCGCTTCTTGCGACCGAGATCGCTGAACCGCAGGCTGGTGGTCACGGTGCGGAAGGCCTCGGCGTCCACCGAGCGCGGTCCGACCAGAGCCCGGGGTCGTTCCGGCAGGTGGTGGTGCTTGAGGTTGCGGCTGGCCTGCAGCGGGATGTTGCCCAGCACCGGTGCGCCCCCGGTCACCCGCTCGAGGTCTTCGAGCGCCACGCTGTCGTCCACCCGCTCAAGCAGGAACACGATCACCAGACCGAGGAGAAGCCCCAGCCCGCCAGCCAGGACGGCGTCCTGGGCCGGCTTGGGGGCGAACGGCTGGGTGGGGAGCGTGGCGTGGGAGACGAGCTCGACGTCGCCGGTGCCCACCGCCGCGTCGACGATGGTCTGGTTGGCGCTCTGGTCGACTGCGTCCTTCTGGTTCTGCAGGTCGATGAGCTGGTTCCCGAGCGGGGTGTTGGGTGTCTTCGGTCCGGGCGCCGCATTCAGGGCGGCGATCTTCTTGGCCAGGGCAGCCGACTGCTTCTGCAGGGCGGCGATCTGCCCCTGGTACTGCTTGACCGTCGACTGGTGGCGTGAGGCCAGATAGCAGTCGGTGACGGCGATCGACGCCTTCTGGGCCACCTTGGCCGAATGGCTCTCGGCCCGGATCAACAGGATGTCGGTGTCGCCGGTGCCGGTGACGCCGATCTTGTCGACCTGGCTGGCGCTGGACCCCAGGGCCTTGTTGGCGCAGGTGCGGATCTGGTTGGACTTGGCGATCAGGGTCTGGGTGTCCACCTCCCGCTTGGGATCGGGCTTGATCTGGGCGCCCCCGAACACTTCGTCCGCAGTGGGGGAGGTGATGTGCACCTCGGAGGTGGCGGCGTACTGCTTGGGCTGGCTGGCGGAATAGGCGTAGGCGCCTGCCCCCAGGACCACCACGCACAGCACGACGATCCAGGCACGGCGACGGGCGATGCCGGCCAACCTGCGGATATCGAACTCAGATTCCTGTTCTTCCACCTGGCTCCGATTCAGACCGAGTGTCCCCTGCGAGGGGTCAAGGAGTAGGGCCGAAACCTGCTCCCCAACCATCAGGTGGCCGGCGAGATCATAGTCCTCCACCAGGGATCCACTGGCGCATCCTGGGCCTCGATGCGCTCGCCGCTGGGCCCCTTTCGGTGCAGTTCGCGCCATCTACCCTTGATTCCTGGCATCACGGACCGATTCCTGTTACCGTTGAAGCAGACGCATTGACCTGGGGCGCTTTGCGTCGATCGCTGCCTACCGCCTCGTGCCTTGAATCCGACCAACCCGACAAGACCAGAGAGCGACATGACCAAACGAATCGTTGGATTTTCGGTGGCGGTGTTCCTGATGGTGGCCCTGGCGGCCTTGCCGGCTGCGGCCCAGTACGCAACGACCACCACCACTGCTGCTCCCACCACGACCACGGCTGCGCCGACCACCACCGCGGCTGTCGCGGCGGTCGCCGCGGCGAACGCTACGACCGGCAGCAGCACCCTGCCAGTCACCGGCGCCAGCCACACCGTGCTCTTCACCGGCATCGCAGCCGTGCTGATCTGCATGGGTGGGCTGTTCGTGCTGATGACCCGCAAGCGCAAGGCTGAGGCCCACAGCTGATCTGGCCCGCCCGCATGATGGGCGGTCGCATCAGACACATTTCCTGACCGGAGTCGGACGGTGAGCCGTCCGACTCGGTCGCGCCCCGACCCGTGGTGGCCGATCCGCCCGAGCGGTGGCGGCCGATCTGAGCGATCAGGATGCTCGGCTGGCCACCCGGCGCTCGGTCGCCTCGTGGCGGGCCCAGGCCTCGCTCTCGGCCAGATCATCGGCGGAGCGGCTCATCGACGCCAGGCTGATGGCTACGACGCCGAGCGCACCACCGAAGAAGGTTCCAACGATCACACCTGCGACGAACATGGACCAACGCTCCTTGGATCATGGTGCGAGCGGACTCCATGGGGGTCACGAGTCTTGGCGCGCACGTACGACCAGCTAGCCAGATCCGGCATAAGACCCCTGGAAAGGCCCCCGGAGGCCCCCGACGGGGATTGCGACAAGACAACAGCCGGCCCATGTGTCACACTGTGGATCACTTAGGGTGGCGAAGATCCTCACGTGGAGTGACCGTATGAAGAAGAGTCTGGCTGCCCTCCTCCTGGTTGTGGGCATGACGTTGGGGTCGGCACTGACCTTGGTGCTCAATCCCGTGGGCGCCGCCAACGCGCTGGCCGGTACCAGCTCGTCCACCTCCAGCCACCAGAACATCCTCCAGCAGGCGTTGTCCACGCTGGTGGGCAACGGCACCATCACCCAGAAGCAGTCCGACGCGGTGAGCCAGCAGGTGGAGAACCTGCGCAAGCAGCACCCGCACCCCGCCTTCGCGGGGATGGGGCGTGCCGGCCGTATGGGCGGCCTGGCCGTGCTGGGCCGTGACGGGCTCACCCAACTGGCCACCCTGCTCAAGACCACGCCGCAGGCCCTGATGGGGGACCTGAAGGCGGGCAAGACGATCGCCCAGATCGCCCAGGCCAACGGCGTCGACGTGAACACGCTGATCGCCACGCTCGAGAACGACGCCAAGACCGAGATCCAGAAGCAGGTCACCGCGGGTCACCTGACCCAGGACCAGGCCACCAAGATCGAGAACGGCCTGGCCACCATGATCACCGACCTGGTCAACGGGACGATGCCCCACTTCGGGTTCGGTTTCGGTGGTCCCGGCCTCGGTGGCCCCGGCACCGGTGGTGTGGCCACCCCGGGAGCGGTCCCGCCGGCCCCTTCGACTCCGCCGACCACCGCGGCTCCCACACCGACCACCGCGGCGCCGTCGACCACCTCCCCCGCGGCGCCGTCGACCACCACGGGCGGAAACGGCGCCAGCCCCTCCACCACCAAGGGCTGACCCACCCGCCGGATCGCTCGGGGCGGCGCGGATGTCCGTGGTGCCACGGGCGCGGCGGAGGCGACCAGACTCCGGCGCCCGGGCTCCGTAACATGGCGGTGCTGGGCGTCCCGGGACAAGGAGCAGCTCCATGCGCAAGTCGTTCACCGCGGTCGTGCTGGTCATCGGAATGGCACTGGGATCGGTGCTGACGCTGGTGCTCAACCCCGTCGGCGCGGCCAACGCGCTGGCCGGTACGAGCTCGTCGGGCTCCAGCCACCAGAACATCATCCAGCAGGCGTTGTCCACCTTGGTGGGCAACGGCACCATCACCCAAAAGCAGTCTGAGGCCATCTCCAGCCAGGTGCAGGCCGACCGAGCCGCCTTCTGGGCCAAGCGGCCGCCCATCGGTCGCCAGGACCTGGCCAAGGTGGCCTTCCTGCTGGGGCTCGACGCCAAGACGCTCCGCACCGATCTGCGGTCCGGCCAGACCATCGCCCAGGTGGCCACGGCCAAGGGCATCAACCCGAGCACGCTGGCCGGCCAGATAGTGGCGCTGCTGGAGAAGGGGATCGACGCTCGGGTGAGCGCGCACCACCTCAACCAGGCCAACGCCTCGAGCATGAAGTCCGACCTGGCGGCCCGGGTCAACGCCTTCCTGAATCGCTCCTGGGGCCGCAAGGTGGGTGCCCGTCACTCGGGAGCGGCGACCAAGCCGTCGACCACTTCGCCTACGACCGTCGCGCCGACGACCAGTTCGCCGCCGACCACCGCGGGCTCGTCGAGCACCTCGACGCCGGCCACCGCCGCGCCCACGTCGTCGGGCTCCACCAGCACCACCGTCAAGCACTGAGCCCTGGCCCCTCCGGACCTGGAAGGCTCGAGCTCTACGGTCCCTCAGTCGCGACCGTAGAAGACGCGCTCGACCACTCGCCGGGCCCTTCGGGTCACTCGGCGGTAGTGCTCGCGCAGCTCCGTCGGCGTGGTGCCCAGCGACCGGGCCAGCCAGAGCAGCTCGTTGGGTTGGCTGGGTAGCGAATCACCCGGGCTCGAGTTCACGAGGTACCACCGGTTCCGGGTGCCCTCGCAGAACCGGTAGGCCTCGATCAGCGTGTCGGCGTCGGCCCGCTCGAGGGCCCCGGCCGCGGTCAACGACTCGAGCGCCGCCACCGTGGCCGTGCCCGTCACACCGTGGCGCAGCTGCAGCAGCTGCGCGGTGAACTCGATGTCGGACAGCGAGCCTCGGCCGAGCTTGAGGTGGAAGGCCGGGTCCTCACCGGTGGGCATGCGCTCGCGTTCCACCCGCGCCTTGAGCCGTCGGATCTCCCGGGTGTCCTCGGTGGACAGTCCGCCGTCCCACACGGCTGGGGCCAGCAGGTCGAGCAGGCGCTGGCCGACGGCCAGGTCGCCGGCCACCGGCCGGGCCCGGATCATGGCCTGTCGTTCCCACACCAGGGCGTAGTGCTCCCAGTAGGACCGGAACGCTTCGAGGCTGCGGGCCATGGAGCCCTGACGACCTTCGGGACGTAGGTCGGCGTCCATGTCGTAGAGGCGCTCGGCCGGTGTGGGGCCGCCCACGAACCGCATCAGGGCGGTGGCCACCCGGTCGGCCTCGGCCGCGTCGGCCGCACCCGAGCCGTCGAAGGCGAAGATCACGTCGAGGTCGCTGGCGAAGCTCAGCTCGGCTCCGCCGAAGCGGCCCATGGCGATCACCGCGAACGGCACCTGGGGATCGAGGCCGGCCAGCGCCACCTCCACCACCGCCTCGCCCAACGTGGTCAGGTCCCGTCCGACGGCCGACACGTCGGCGTAGCCGAACAGATCGCGGGCGGCCACGCCGAAGCGGTTGCGATCGTTCCAGCGGCGCAGCGCGTCCTGGCGCTCGGTCGAGGTGTTGCGCCAGGCCGCGGCGCTGGCGGCGCTGTCCACCAGCGCGGCGCGTGGCCGGGGTGGCCAGGCGCTCGGGATCGGGGAGCCGGCTGACCAGATCGGGGTTGTGGGCCAGGGTGTCGCCCAGCAGCCGGCTGGTGCCGAGCACCTCGCACAGCCTCTGGGCGGCCTGGGGCGACTCGCGGAAGGCCTCCACCAGCGCGGTGTGGCGCGAGCTTGCCGGCCAGCAGGTTCCGCAGCTGCAACAGGCCGAGGTCGGGATCGGGCGACGTGGACAGCCAGTCCAGCATCAGCGGCAGCATCTGCTGCATGAGGCGGCTGGCCCGGTTGAGTCCCCGGGTCAGCTCGCGCACCGCGGCCTGGGTCCGGCGGGCGTCGGTGAATCCGAACGCCACCAGCCGGGCCACCGCCGCCTCTGGGCTGAGCGCGCCGTCGGTGGAGGCGAAGGCCTCCAGCAGCGGTCGGAAGTAGACGCGCTCGTGGATGCCCCGGACCGTGAGCTCCTGGCGGCGCAGGTCGCGCCGACAGCGCCTCGGACGCGTCGCCGCTGGCGGTGTCGCGGTAGCCCATGACCCGGGCCAGGTCGCTCGACTGCGCCCGGCTCGTCGGGGACGGTGTGCACCTGCTGCTCGTCCACCAGCTGGAGCCGGTGTTCGACCGTGCGCAGGAAGGCGTGGGCCTGCGACCAGCTGCTCGGCGTCGGCGGGGTCCACGTAGCCGGCCGCGGTCATCTCCTGCGAGGGCCAGCAGGGTGTTGGGCGAGCGGATGTCGGAGTCGGCGTGACCGTGGACCAGCTGGAGCAGCTGGACGGTGAACTCGATGTCGCGGATGCCACCCGGTCCCCGCTTGATCTCGCGCTCGTCGAGGCCCTCGTCGGATCACCAGCTCCTCGGCCCGGTGCTTCATGGCTCGCAGCGACCGGAGGTCGTCGGCGCTGAACGGGTGGCTCCACAGCCAGCGCTGGGCCGTCTCGTGGAAGCGCAGCCCCAGCTCGCGGTCGCCGGCCACCGGCTCGGCCTTGAGCAGCGCCTGGAACTCCCAGGGCTCGGCCCACCGGTCCCAGTAGGCCTCGTACGCGTCGAGCGTGCGCACCAGGCGCCCGTCGCGGCCCTCGGGGCGCAGGTTGGCATCGACCCGGAAGCAGTGCCGGGTCAGGTCCATGACCTGGCGGGCCGCGGCCTCGAGGTCGCCCGGGGGACCGTCGCCCACGAAGATGAGGTCGACGTCGCTCGAGTAGTTGAGCTCTCGACCGCCGAGCTTGCCCATGCCGATCACGGCCAGTCCGTCGGTCCCGCTGAGCCGGCAGGCCGCCTCGAGCACGTCGGTGGCCAGGTCGGCCAGGTTCCGGCCCACCGCGGCCAGGTCGTCGGTGCCCTCGAGGTCGCGGGCGGCGATCCGCAGGAACTCGAGCTGCTTCCACCGGGTCAGCCGCTCGATGGTCACGGCGTCGACCGGCGTCCGGTGATCGACGTCGCCCAACACCGACAGGGTCTCGGGGGTGGTGGTGATGAGTCGGGTCAGGGAGCGGCTGGCGGCCAGCACCGCCACCAGGCGCCGGCTGCGCTCGGGTCCCTCGGCCAACCAGTCGTCGAGCTCGGGCACCGCTCTGGCGCAGCTGCTCGATGGACGCGGCCACCGGCCCGGGGGCCGCGCCCCGTTCGATCTCCTGGTGCAGATCGGCTCGGACTCCGCTGCGGGCCACGGCCTCAGCGTAGGGGTCCGGACGTGAGCTGGTCGGGTGAGCTCGAGCAACCGTGCGCTCTACGCTGGAACCATGGCCCGCCTGCGTCTCGCCCTGGCTCAACTCAACCTGGTGGTCGGCGATCTCGAGGGCAACGTCGAGCAGGTGTTGGAGGCCATGAAGAGCGCCGAGGCCGACGGCTGCGACCTGGTGGCCTTCCCGGAGCTGGCCGTCACCGGCTACCCACCCGAGGACCTGCTTGCTGAAGGCCGCCTTCGTGGCCGACAACCGCCGGTGCGCTCGAGCGCATCGTGGCCGCCAGCGGGCGTTGCGCGGCCGTCGTGGGGTTCGTCGATCGGCGAGGGCGACGACCTGTACAACGCGGCCGCCGTCTGCGCCGACGGGCAGCCTCCACGGCGTCTACCGCAAGCAGCTGCTCCCCAACTACGAGGTGTTCGACGAGCGCCGCTACTTCCGAGCCGGGCACGGCCCGCCCGTGCTCTACGAGATCGGCGGGCACCGGGTGGCCGTGACCATCTGCGAGGACGCCTGGGCCGACGAAGGCCCGCTGGCCGAGGCCGGTCGGGTCGGGCGCCGAGCTGATCGTGAACATCAACGGCTCCCCCTTCCACGCCGGAAAGGTCGGCCAGCGCGAGCGGACCCTGGCCTGGCCGCGCCGCCGAAGCGGGCTGTCCGATCGCCTACGTGAACCTGGTGGGAGGCCAGGACGAGCTGGTCTTCGACGGCGGTTCGTTGGTGATGGACGCCGCCGGCGCGGTGGTCACCCGTGCCCCGCAGTTCACCGAGGTGCTCTTCGTCACCGATCTGGCGGTCCCCGCACGCCCCGGGTTCGATGAGGGCCCTGGCGGTGTCGAGGCCCCTCGGGTGCGGGTGAGCCCGCCGGCGCCGCCCGCCCCGGTGGTGGTGGCGCCCGTCGCCCCGAGCCTGTCCGCCGAGCGCGAGGTCTACGAAGCGCTCGTGCTGGGCACCCGCGACTACGTGACCAAGAACGGCTTCGGCGACGTGGTGGTGGGGTTGTCCGGTGGGATCGACTCTTCGCTGGTGGCCACCATCGCGGTGGACGCCCTCGGGCCCGAGCGGGTGCACGGCGTGCTCATGCCGTCGCGCTACTCGAGCGACCACTCCATCACCGACGCCGAAGCCTTGGCCGCCAACCTGGGCATCGACCACCGGACGATCGCCATCGAGCCCGCGCACCGCGCCTTCACCGACATGCTGGCGCCGAGCTTCGCCGGGCGACCGGCGGACCTGACCGAGGAGAACCTGCAGTCACGCCTCCGCGGGGTCACCCTCATGGCCCTGTCCAACAAGCTGGGTTGGTTGGTGCTCACCACCGGCAACAAGAGCGAGAGCGCGGTGGGCTACAGCACCCTCTACGGCGACACCGCCGGCGGCTTCGCGGTGATCAAGGACGTGCTCAAGCTGCTCGTCTACCGGTTGTGTCGCGACCGCAACGCCCGCGCCGGGCGTGAGCTGATCCCCGAGACGATCCTGGTCAAGCCGCCGTCGGCCGAGTTGCGCCCCGATCAGCGCGACGACCAGAGCCTGCCTCCGTACGAGGTGCTCGATCCCATCATCGACGCCTACGTGACCGAGGACCGCACCGCCGTCCGAGCTGGTGCAGGCCGGCTTCGACGCGGCCATTGTGCAGCGCGTGGTGGGCCTCATCGACCGGGCCGAGTACAAGCGCCGCCAGACACCACCGGGGGTTCGGCTGACCACCAAGGCCTTCGGCAAGGACCGGCGCCTGCCCATCACCAACGCCTACCGCGGCTGACCGCTGCGCACCATGTCTCAACCCCGGGTGTTCCGCCAGAGCCGCTACCTGCCGCCCCCCGGGGCGGCCGACCTGGTGCTGGTGCGTCACGGTGAGTCCCAGCCGTTGGTCGAGGGGACGGCCTTCCCATTGACCGGCGGTCACGGCGACCCGGCACTGGCCCCCGAAGGGCGGGTCCAGGCTGAGCAGGTGGGAGCCTGCCTGGCAGACGAGCCGATCGATGCCATCTACGTCACGACGTTGCGGCGCACGGTCGAGACCGCGGCTCCGCTCGCCGCCCGCC
This sequence comes from uncultured Microthrixaceae bacterium, assembly GCA_963740985.1. Lineage (GTDB taxonomy): Bacteria > Actinomycetota > Acidimicrobiia > Acidimicrobiales > Acidimicrobilacustridaceae > UBA4742. The sequence goes on along the minus strand of CAVUGJ010000002.1, from coordinate 2,175,311 downwards.
TGGGGCTCGAGCCGCGGGTCGAGGCCGATCTCCGGGAGGTGCACCTGGGTGACTGGGAGGGCGAGCTGTTCCGCCAGAAGGTGGCCGACGGTGATCCGGTCGCGCTCAGGATGGCCCAGGAGCAACGCTGGGACGTGATTCCGGGCGCCGAACCGGCGAGTGACTTCGCGGCCAGGATTCGGCGGGGAATCGGCCGCATCGCCGCCGCGCACCCCGACCGTCGAGTGGTGGTCGTCGCCCACGGCGGCTCGATCGGTGAAGCCTTGGCCCAGGCCACCGGCTCGCGGCCGTGGGCCTTCGTCGGTGCCGACAACGCCTCGATCTCCCGCCTGGTGGTGCTGGGTGATCGCTGGGTGCTCCGCGGGTTCAACGACACTCGACACCTCGGGTGACCTGGCGGGGCCAGGCCGATCAGCCGATGGTGGGCGTGACGCTGATCTGGAGGGGCGTGGACGTGTCGGCGGCCAGGGTGGCGGCCTGGGCCGCGGTGTAGCCGGGCGATTCGAAGAAGCGATGGGCGGTGGCGCTCAGCGTGTTGGCGGTGGTCTGGCCGGCCACGGTCGGACACGCCCCGGGTGAGCCGTAGATGGTCGGATCGGTGCAGGGGAGGTTGCCCCCGCCTGGACCCACGACCGCCGCGCCGCTCTGGCCCCAGGCCGCGCCGTCGCCGGTGCAGGGCACCGGGCTGGCCGGGCTCTGGTCCAGGTAGTACGTGGAGGTCGCCAGGCCGGCGATGTCGGTGGTCGTGCTCTGGGTGGTGACCAGCGACCCCTGGGCACCCGACACCATCTGCCACGCCGCCGGTGTGCTCGCCACCGCGTCGGGGACCCCGTCGATGGCCACCCCGTCCGGCGTGTTGCTGTCCGAGTAGCGCAGTCCAGTGACGCCGGTGGCGAAGTCGTTGAACACCATGGCCCCGGGGATGACGTGCACCCGAAGGTCGACTGTGCTGTCCTCGCGCTGGGGATAGTAGATGTCGGTGCTGACCGTGTACTGGCCGCTGTTGGCCCCCATCGACGATCGGATGGCGCGCACCGGTCCGCTGATGTTGACGATGAAACCGGCCTCGTAGGGCGACGACGGGATCACGTTGTCGAAGGTGTCCTCGGAGCGCCCGCAGGTGCTGGGCACCAACTGCACGCGGCTGCGCTCCAGGATGTTTGCCCCGCTGGCCCCCGGGGTGGTGATGGACAGGCCGTCGTTCAGCCAGCGGTCACCGAAGCTCAGCGAGTACGAGGGCGTGACCACCGTCGAGTGCTCGGGGTTGGGCAAGATCGAGGTGTTGGGTGCCAGCGCTCCCGACCCCATGTGGTAGGTGGACTCGTAGTTCCCCGAGTCCAGGCTGAAGGTGTAGTCCACGCCGTCGTTCCCGGCCCCGCCGCCGGTCAGGGTGGGGCTGGAGAACAGGTAGACGTAGCCGAAGTCGTTGGCCACCAGGCTGTCGTTCACCTTGACCTGCTCCAGGCTGGACGCATCGACGCCAGCAGGCGCGGCGGTGCCCACGGGCGCCTGGACCCCGGCGTCGTTGGACAAGAAGGAGACCTCGTCGTCGGGTCCGAGGCCGCTGTGGCCGGCCACGCCGGTGTAGGTCGGGGTCCACGAGTAGCCCGGGGCAGCCGTGGCCGGGTTGGTGTACACGAGCACCTTGTAGTCGGCGCCGCCAGGGAGCTTGGCGTAGGCGCTGGTCGGTCGGTTCAGGATCTGACCGGGATTCACCCAGTCCCGCTGATCCACCTGGGTGGGGATCTGGTTCCACTTCTTCGAGTCCCACGAGAAGCCGACCACGTGCTGGGGCGCGATGCCGGCCAGCTTGGGCAGGGCCGAACCATCGAGGATCACGGGCTCCTCGGGCCGGGCCAACGTGGACAGGTAGCGCGTGCAGCCCACGGCCAGACCCATGATCACGGGCACGGCCACCAGCAGGGCCGCCCCCGCGTCCAGCGGCGCGACCGAAGGCGGCGGTTGGTGTGACTCATCGATGACGCTCCTCTGCTCGTGCTCCCCCGACGCGGCCACCCCGACGCGCCGGGGTCATGGTACACGCGTCGCCCGACCGTCCGACCACCCGCCCGCCCGCCGAGGCACGGCGCATGGAACGTGAGACAGATACAGTCAGGTTGTCCCGGTCCGCGTCGGGCCGGACCTGAGCTGTGGGGGTATCGATGGCCGATCCGAACAAGCCGCGGGCCGCGTTCGCGCCGTGGGATCGCCGCGAGCTGCCGGGTGCGTTCACGGTGGAGGAGTCGGCCCGTCGGGTCGGGCAACTACAAGTGGATCGAGATGCGCCTGTTCGAGGTGCTCGGCGGCTGGGTGGCGACGGTGCCCGAGCTGGACGTGAAGATGCGTCTCGGCACCCACTGCTACCACCACGCCTGGCACGCCGAGCTGTGGCACAAGCGCCTGCCCGAGCTGCGGGAGATGAACCCCGAGCGGCTGACCCGCCGGCCAACGACGAGCTGGTGGCCTTCGTCGACGCCATGACCGAGCCCGAGGCACCCGAGCTCACCATCGAGAAGCTCGTGGGCGTCTACCGGGTGCTGATCCCCCACAAGATCGCGGCGTACACGTACCACCTGAACAACACCAGCACGATCACCGACGCTCCCACCATCCGTTCGCTGAAGTTCGCCCTGCAGGACGAGTTCGAGGACTGGCGGGACGGCGAGATGCTGATCCAGTCGCTCATCGAGACACCCGAGGAGGTCGAGCGGGCCGCCGCCCACCAGGTGCGACTCGAGAAGCTGATGCTGGCGGCCGGTGGCATCGCCGGCCCGGGCTCGATCGGCGGCGAGCAGGGCGTCGCGGTCCCCGACATCGGCCGAGGTGTCGGCGTGAAGCGGATGTTGCCCGCCGCCGAGCTGGCTCGCGACGAGCGCTTCGTGCGCACCGACTTCATGTCCCGGGCCAGCGATCCCGCGCCCTCTGCCCGGCGAACAGGGTGGCCGCCGGACGCCGCTGAGCCCCGAGCGGACCAACGCCCCGGAACAGGCCCGGTCGCTCATGCACGGCATCTTCACCGGCGAGATCCAGGCGCTGGAGGGCGCAGGCCGCACCTGCTGGGACTTCCCGGTCGGGCGACGGCGCCCGACGAGGCGCCGTTCGAGCTCAAGCTCGACATGGCCCGCCAGTGCTGGGACGAGGCCCGCCATTGCGAGATCTCGGTGAAGCTCGGCGACTGGATGGGCACCGAGATCGGCGAGTTCGCCGAGTCGGCGTTCCTCTACGAGGCCGCCTGCAACCCCGACCCGGTCCTGCGCCTCACCGGGGTGAACCGAGCCCTCGAGGGCCTGGCCATCGACGTGTTCAACACGATGCGCGACTTCGGGATCCGCTCCGGCGACCCGGTGCTCGAGTTCTGCGAGGACTGGATGCTCGCCGACGAGGTCACCCACGTGAAGATGGGCTCGGACTGGCTGCGGCGCATGACCGCCGACGACCCCGAGCGACGGGCCCGGGCCCTCGAGTTCCAGCGGGTGGTCGACAAGCTCTTCTCGCATCGGCGGCGTCCGGGGCGAGGAGGAGGACAGCCCGATCAAGCTGGCCCGGCGCTTCCGGGAGCTGGCCGGCTTCGACGACGACGAGATCGACGAGATCGCCGACCTCTCGCACGCAGGCCCGCCAGGAGATGGTCGGCACCGTCGCCAGCGGCACGCTGAGCGCGTCGGAGTCGTGAGCGTGGCCACCGTCACGCCCGAGACCTTCACGATGGTGCTGTTCGACCACGGCGCCATCGTCGAGGCCGTCGACGAGGTGGCCGCGGCACGTCGGCCTGCCCGTCGGACGAGGACATCCGCGTCGAGGTCGACGAGTCCAACCCGCTGGCCCGGACCCACCTGATGTCGGTCGATCCGGTGTGATCGCGGTCGACGGCGGGGCCTTCGAGGACCCGCGCCATCCCCGCCAGCTCGAGCACCGACTCGGTGTCGGTGGTGGTCGGTCGCCTGGTCCTGCCAGGCGCTGGACCGCCGCGACCCGGCCTTCGGCGAACCGCCGCCCGACGACGCGATCTCCGTCGCCCATCGGGTGGCCTGGGACGTCTACGCCCTGGGCCGGCTGGCCCGCCTGGGCTACCCGGCCCAGCGCCAGCGCCGCCTGTACAACTTCCGCAACCGCCACGGGTTCACCGACGTCGGCCGACGCCGCCTTCGACGCGCTCTGGACGGGCGACGGACCTCACCTGGGCCGCAGATCGAACGCCTGTCCGACGACGCCACGCGAGCTGGCCGCGACCATCCTGAGCCCGGCCGGCCCGGCTCGCCTGCCCGGCGCCGAGCGTGCCCGAGCGGCCGCGGACTCAGGCCAGGTCGTGGGCGCTGATGCCGAACAGCAGGTCGATGCGGGGCGGCGAACGGCAGCAGGCCGGTGCAGGACCGGCCATCTCGACCATCTCGGGCGAGTCGAAGTGGGCCTGCTGGGCGTCGGCGGACTCCCACTTCTCGATGATCACGAACCGGCCGGGCGCGGTGGCCGAGGCGGCCAGGTCGATGTTGCGGCATCCTGGGTGACCTCGGCTCACCACGACGTATTTCGACAAGATCGGCAGCAGGCGCTCGGGGTCGGTCGCCTCGAACACCAGGGTCACGATGGTGAGGTCCGACCTCGTCGCCCACGATGATGCTCCTAGAATTCGCCGCGGGAATACCGCGGAGGGAACGCTGGAAGGCCGATCAAGGTGACCGATAGTGACGAACATGACGGCAATGGTTGCCCGACCAGATTGCGAGCATACGGGTTGGGGCCTCTTGACCGCCTCGGTATCGTGGAGCGGAACTCGGGCCGTCCGTGCCGGGCCATCGCCCGTCTCAGGCGACCGAACCGGGCGAGCCCTTCGCGGCGTGTCACCCCATCCCTTTCCCAGGCCCGCCGGCCTTTCCAGTTGAGCGAAGAGGTGCATGTTGCCCAAGGAGCGCGTTGAACGGGACGAGGAAGACCTCGTCCGGCTCTACCTCACCGACATCGGGCAGTACCCGCTGCTGACCAAGGACGACGAGGTCCGCCTGGCCCAGGCCATCGAGGGCGGGGCCGCCGCCCGGGCCGAGCTCGAGGTCGGCGGCCAGCCATCACGCCGGCCCGCAAGCGCGAGCTGCGCCGCGAGCTGAAGGCGGGCGAAGACGCCGAGCGCACGTTCGTGCAGTCCAACCTGCGCCTGGTGGTCTCGATCGCCAAGAAGTACCAGGCGTCGGGTCTGCCGCTGCTCGACCTGATCCAGGAGGGCAACCTGGGCCTGATGCACGCCGTCGAGAAGTTCGACTGGCGCAAGGGCTTCAAGTTCTCCACCTACGCCACCTGGTGGATCCGCCAGGCCATCACCCGCGGCATCGCCAACACCGGGCGCACGATCCGCCTGCCCGTCCACGCCGGCGACACGCTGGCCCGCCTCCAGAAGGCCCGGGCCCGCCTCGAGCTCAAGCTCGGTCGCCCGGCCACGCTGTCCGAGCTCTCGGCCGAGGTCGAGATGCCCGAGGACAAGGTCACCGAGGCGCTGCGGTTCGCGGCCGAGCCGCTGTCGCTCAGCGAGCCGCTCCGCGAGGACGGCGACGCCGAGCTCGGCGACGTGGTCGAGGACCGTTCGGCCGAGTCGCCCGTTCGAGGTGGCGGCCACCGCGCTGCTGCCCGAGGAGATCGCCCGGCTGCTCGGTCCGCTCGACGAGCGCGAGCGCGAGATCCTGAAGCTGCGCTTCGGTCTCGACCGCGGCGAGCCCCGCACGCTCGAAGAGGTCGGCGAGCACTTCAACCTCACCCGCGAGCGCATCCGCCAGATCGAGGCCCGGGCCATGTCCAAGCTGCGCCACCCCTCCAGCGACACCGGCGCCCGCGACCTGTTGGCGGTGCTAACCGCCCACCTCCTCCTCGACGTCGGTGCACCCGAGCTCGGCCGTACCTCGGCCGATAAGCTCCGGCTTCCGCACGTAGAGGGAGGTTCTGGTGAGCGACGCGTCGCAGGGCCCAGGTTGGTGGTTGGCCGTCGGACGGCAAGTGGTACCCGCCGGAGAAGGCCGGCGCCCACGCCGGCTTCGGCCCCGCCGCCGCCCACCGCGCCCGTCCCGGCGCCCAAGGCGGCGCCACCGGTCTCGGCGCCGCAACCGGTTCCGCCCGCCGCCGTCCCGGCATCGGCTGCGGCCGCGGCGCCACCCCCGGCCGGGGCATCGCCCTCCATGTCGGCTCCGCCGCCATCGTCGCCGCCCCCCAGCCAACCGGGCGGCGGCCGCGCGCGGCTCCTGGGACGCCGAAGAAGTCGGGCAACGGCTGCCTCAAGGCGTTCGTGATCGTGGTCTGCGTGGTCTTCGTGGTGCGGCATCGGCTGGTCGCCGTCCTGGCCTTCGTGGTCGACCGGCTGGGGCACACGTCCTGACGGGAGCCAACGCCGAGAAGAAGGTCGAGGACAAGACCGGCATCGCCACGCAACCCATCTAGCTTCGACTCAGTCGCATCCCCCGCAGAAGGACGTCTACGGAGCGGCCGCTGGACTGCTCGGTCGACTCGAGCAGCGCGCCTGGCCACGGCCAAGTGGCTCGGTGTTCAACAACACGCGGCCAGCCAGCGCCTACTTCATCTACCGTCGACTTCACTGCACGGCAGCACGGTGGTCGGCTACGGCGGCGACCGCGGTGTTCAACGTGCCGGTCCCGGGCGGGCCGTCGACCTCCAGCGCCTCGGCGGCCGGCCGGCGTGACGTAGTCCAAGTCGGTGACCTGCAAGGTCGACCACCATCTGCGCGTCGAGAACCCCAAGCTGGTCGCCGTGGCGACGACCACCACGCCGACTGAGCCGGCGCCGAAGGCGGAGACCGTGGCAGCAGGCCCGGCTGGGGACGGACCTGCTGCCCGCGGTCACGGAAGGGCACTCCCGGCAGCGATCCTCGTCGAGAGGCTTCCCGTGGCGGGCCGGCTGCCCTTCCGGTCGATGACGGTGCCATACGGCGATGGTAGAGGATGATGAGAATTCGGAGGTCTTCTCTCATCTAAGTCTCATGAGAGCGGGATACCCTGGTCCGTGCGCGTGCTCGTGGTCGAGGACGAGGTGAAGATGGCGGCGCTGGTGCGCCGCGGCCTCGAGCGGGAGGGCTACGCCGTCGACGTGGCCGCCGACGGAGCCGAGGCGCTGTGGTCGGCCCGAGAGCGCGACTACGACGCGATCGTGCTCGACGCCATGATCCCCGAGCCTGACGGCTTCGCCGTGTGCCGCACCCTGCGCGACGAGGGCCGCTGGGCGCCGGTGCTGATCCTCACCGCCCGCGACTCCATCGAGGACCGGGTGCGCGGCCTCGACGCCGGTGCCGACGACTACCTGACCAAGCCCTTCGCCTTCGAGGAGCTGTTCGCCCGGCTGCGGGCGCTGACCCGTCGCGGACCGGTGGAGCGTCCGATCGTGCTGCGTGGTCGGCGACCTGATGCTGGACCCGGTGACCCGGACGGTGCGGCCGGGGCGACCAGCGGGTCGACCTGTCGGCCAAGGAGTTCGCCCTGCTCGAGTTCCTGATGCGCCATCCCGACGAGGTGCTGACCCGCACCCGCATCATCGAGCACGTCTGGGACTTCGCCTACGAGGGCGGGCTCGAACGTGGTCGACGTCTATGTCCGCTACCTGCGCGAGAAGATCGACCGGCCCTTCGATCGAGCCGACATCGAGACCGTGCGGGGTGTCGGCTACCGCCTTCGGGAGCCGACGTCGACCGTCGGATGCCGCCGAGGGCCTGAACGGCCCCGAACGGCTGACCGGCGTCGTCCAGTCTACGCTGGCGCCGTGCGCCTCCTGCCCACCTCGTTGCGCAGCCGGCTGGCTGTGCTCTTCGCGCTCGGGTCGGCGGCCGTGCTCATCGTCTTCACCTTCGCCCTGTACCACGTGCTCGATCGCCAGCTGCTCTCGGCGGTCGACCGGGGACTCCACAGCCGGGCCGGTGACCTGGCCGTGGTGGCCAGTCAGCACGGCCGAGCTCCCCGATCGAGATCCCTTCGCGCAGCTCCTGAGCCTGGATGGTCGGGTCGAGGACCAGTCGCCGGGTACGCGGGAGGGGGCCGTACCCGTCCTGACCCGAGCTCAGCTCGCCACCGTCGGCGGCAGCCGCTACTTCCTGTCCGACGTGCGGGCGCTGGGCGGGGACAGCGAGCTGCTGGCCACGCCGCTGCAGCGTCGGTCGCACCCCGATGGTGCTGGTGGTGGGATCGCCCATCGGTGACTACTACCGTGCCCGCGAGCGCCTGGAGCTGGTGTTGATCGTCGCCGGTCCGCTGCTGATCGGACTGCTGGCCGGTTCGGGCTGGTTGCTGGCCGGCGCGGCCCTGCGCCCGGTGCGGCGCCTGACCGAGTGAGGCCGACGAGATCTCGGTCAACCAGCTCGGCCGTCGACTCCCCGTGCCCGAGAGCAACGACGAGATCGAGCACCTGGCCCGGACCATCAACGCCATGCTCGATCGCATCGAGCGGGCCGTGGCCAACGAGCGGATGTTCATCGACGACGCCAGCCACGAGTTGCGCACGCCCATCTCGATCCTGCGAGGCGAGCTGGAGCTGGCCCTGGCCCGACCCGACGACGTGGGTGAGGTCACCGCCTCACTGCAAAGCGCGCTGGACGAGACCGTCCGCCTGGGCCGGCTGGCCGAGGATCTCCTGGCCCTGGCCCGTGTTCGCTCGGGGGAGCTGCGACTGCGTCTGGAGTCGGTCGACTTGCGTGCCGAGGCCGAGCGGGTGGGCCGATCGCTGGACGGGGCGGGTGCGTCCATCGAGGTGGCCGGCTCGGGTCACGCCTGGGCCGACCCCGACCGGGTCGACCAGGTCCTGGTGAACCTGCTGGTCAACGCCCGTCGCCACGCCAACTCGCGGGTCGAGGTGCTGGTCCACGACGAGGCCGGAGCCTGTGTGCTGAGCGTGGCCGATGACGGACCCGGGTTCCCCGAGTCGATGCTGCCGGTCACCTTCGAGCGCTTCGTCCGCGCCGACCCGGCCCGTGGTCGCGGCACCGGCGGAACGGGGTTGGGTCTGGCCATCGTGGCGGCTCTGGTCCGGGCCCAGGGTGGACGCATCGAGGCCGACAACGACACCCCGGTGGGCGGGGCGCGGGTGCGTATCACCTTCCCCGGGGCCCCGCCGAGCTCCCGCCGGGGGCTCGCTGGGCGCGACCGGGTGGCTCGCGCCTAAGCTGGGCTCCATGAAGAAGCTCTTGGTTCTCGTCGTCGTCGTTGCCCTGGCCGCCTTCGCGGTGAAGAAGCTGCAGGACGCCTGAGGCCTCCACCGGCGGCGCCACCCGCAGACCGGGCCAAGGCACGCCGGGCACGCTCGATCGCGCCTGGGTCGACGGCGGTGGCCCCGCCGGCTGGATGGCGGCGCCACAGCCACCAGGCACCGATGACCGTCGCTCCGCCCACCGCCACGGTGAGACCCATCGCCGTCTGACGGCGCGCCGGCATGGGCACGCGCTCGCGCAGGGGCACGCCGTGGTGGAAGTGCAGGACCTCCCAGTCGCGCTGTCGCGCCACGCGGGCCAGGTCGCGGTCGGGGTTGACGGCCACGGGATGGCCCACCACCTCGAGCATGGGCAGGTCGGTGGCCGAGTCCGAATAGGCGTAGGAGCCGGCCAGGTCGATCCCGCGTTCGGCCGCGGCCTGCTCGATGGCCAGGGCCTTGAAGGGCCCGTAGCTGTAGAACTCGACCTCTCCGGTGTAGCGCCCGGCCTCGTCCAGGCTGGCCCGGCTGGCGATGGCCTCGTCCACGCCCAGGTAGAGGGCCAACGGCGCAACGATCTCCTCGGGTGAGGCGGAGATGAGGTACACCCGACGTCCGGCCGCCTGGTGCTGGTGGATCAGGTCGAGGGCCTCGTCGTAGACGATCGGATCGATGACCTCGGTGAGGGTCTCACGCACGATCGCGCTGACCCGGGCCTGGTCCCAGCCCCGGGTCACCCGCAGGGCCGACTCGCGGAACTTGCGCATCCGCTCCTCGTCGGCGCCGCGGTGTTGGAACACCAGTTGGCTCCACAGGGCCCGGGCCACCAGCCAACGCGACACCATGCCGGCGCGATACAGGGGCCGACCGAAGGCCACCATCGAGGCCTTGGCGATGACGGTCTTGTCGAGATCGAAGAAGGCCGCCTCCATCGAGTCGAGCATAGGGTCGCCATGCGCGCCGCAGTGGCCGCATGGGCGAAGCGTGACCAGAATCACCCCTTGAGCCGGAGGCCACCCGGCGCTACCGTCAGCCCACCTTTCCCGAGGTCGTTGCCCGATCCGGGAGAGTGCTCGTGTTCGCATCATGTTGGTCGGCCAAGGGCGGCTCGGGTACGACCGTCGTGGCCGCATCACTGGCCCTGCTGCTGGCCCGTACCGACGAGGCCGGCGCGCTGCTGGTCGATCTGGGCGGCGATCTGCCCGCGGCGCTGGGGCTGGCCGAACCGTCCGGTCCGGGTCTGGCCGACTGGCTGGCGGCCGGATCCGACGTGCCCCCCGATGGCCTGGGTCGCCTGGAGATGGCGGTGCGGGACGGGCTCGACCTGCTGGTCCACGGGCGCGGTCCGCTCGAGCCGATCGAGCGGGTGGAGGTGTTGGCCGAGATCTTGGCTGGCGAGCGGCGATCGGTGGTCGTCGACTGCGGGGTGCCACGGTGGACGTCGTCGGGCCTGGGCGACGCCGCCGCGGTGCTGGCCGGAGCCGGGGTCGAGAGCCTGCTGGTCACTCGTGGCTGCTACCTGTCGCTGCGCCGGCTGCTGGCCGCCCCGCTGCGGCCATCGGGGGTGGTGCTGGTCAGCGAGCCGGGTCGGGCCCTCGGCCGCCGCGACGTCGAGGACGTGGTGGGTGTGTCGGTCGTGGCCGAGGTGGCGGTCGAAGCCGGCGTGGCCAGGGCCGTGGACGCCGGGCTGCTGTCCGCCCGGCTCCCTCGTGGTCTCGAACGCGCGCTGGGCCAGGCCCGATGACCGACACCCTCGAGGTCCTGGCCGACCAGGTCCACCAACGGTTGGTTCGCGACGAGGACGGCGGCGTGCCCGGTCCCGAACGGGTACGTCGGCTGGTGGCCGAGGCGGCGCCACTGCTCGACGAGACCCGGGCCGAGCAGGCTTGTCGACTGGTGCTGGCCCGAGTCGTGGGTCTGGGGCCGCTCGAGCCGCTGCTGGATGACCCGACCACGACCGATGTGATGGTCAACGGCGGCGGCGGGGTGTGGATCGACCGCGCCGGCCGCCTGAGCCTCACCGATGTCACCATCGACGAACCCACGGTCCTGCACCTCATCGAACGGGTGCTGGCGCCCCTCGGTCGTCACGTCGATCGGGCCAATCCCATCGTCGACGCCCGCTTGCCCGACGGATCACGGGTCCACGCCGTGGTCCGGCCTCTGGCCGTCGACGGACCCTGCCTGACCATCCGGCGCTTCGGGGCGCGCCCGGTGGCGCTCGACGAGGTGTCGTCGCCGGGCACGGCCGCGCTGCTCGATTGGGCCGTACGGGCCCGGGCCAACGTGGTGGTGAGCGGGGGTGCAGGGGCGGGCAAGACCACCTTGCTCAACGCGCTGGCGGCCTCGATCCCCACCGGCGAACGCGTGGTGACCATCGAGGACGCAGCCGAGCTGCGCCTGCCGGGTGACCACGTGGTCCGCCTCGAAGCGCGACCGGCGTCGAGCGAAGGGGCCGGGGAGGTCCGCATCCGTGATCTGGTGCGGGCCGCCCTGCGCATGCGTCCCGATCGCATCGTGGTCGGCGAGGTCCGCGCCGGCGAGGCCCTCGACATGTTGCAGGCCATGAACACCGGCCATGAGGGATCGTTGTCCACCTGTCATGCCAACGGGCCAGGCGAGGCTTTGTCCCGGCTCGAGACCATGGTGCTCATGGGTGATGTCGACCTCCCCCACGCCGCGGTGCGCGAGCAGGTGGTGTCCGCCGTCGACCTCATCGTGCACATCGCCCGCCAGGCCGAGGGACGGCGACGGGTGGTGGCGGTGGCCGAGCCCGCCGGTGTCGACGCCGACGGTCGGGTCTGCATCCGCACGCTGGCTGACGTCGGCCAGGTGATCGCCCTGCCCGAGCGGGCTCGCCGCTCCCGGCTGGCGGGCGAGCCCGAGCCCGGGTGGGTGGGTCGATGAGCAGCGGTTCGGTGCGGCGACGGGCTCGATCGCTGACGGGTCTGGCCGAGCCCCCGCCCCGCGGGTTCGCGGGTCGGCCCGATCAGGTCGACCGCCGTCACCGCCCGTCGGCCTCGGTCCCCCAGTGGTTGCGCGGCATTCGTGTCGCCACCGCATCCCGCCCGGGTCGAGACGAGGGAGATCACGCCTGCCTGCTGGAGGCGGTGGCCCGTTCGCTGCGCAGCGGGCAGTCGATGATCGGGGCCGTGGCGGAGGCGGCCGAAGCGGAGGTCGAACGCGGGCCCGGTGCGGCGCTGGCCCGGTCGGTGCGCCTGGCCGACTCGGGGCTCGGAGTGGGGGCGGTGGTGGACGACTGGGTCGCCCGCGGACCCGGCGGGCCGCGGGTGCTGGCTGGTACCGCGCTGGCTCTGAGTGCCGAGCTGGGCGGAGCCCAGGCCCGCTGTCTCGACTCGGCCGCGGCCAGCCTGCGCGAGCGAGCCAGTCTCGAGCGTGAGGTCCGGGCGCTGAGCTCCCAAGCCCGGGCGTCGGCCGGGGTCATGGTGGCGGCCCCGTTGGGATTCGCCTTCCTCTCGGCCGCCACCAACCCGCGGATGGCGCAGATCCTGGTGTCCACCCCGCTCGGGTGGGCCTGCGTGGTGGGCGGGTTGCTGCTCGACGGCGCGGGTGCCGGCTGGATGGCGCGTCTGGCCCGGCGGATCCGGTGAACGGGGTGAGCCAGCCGTTGGCCCTCGTCCTGGCCGGTGCGGCTGCGGTCTGGGTCTGTGCGCCCTGGCGGGCCATGCCCCCGGCGCGTCGCGTCCGTACCGGCTCGGACCCCACTCGGCCCTCTCGCTCGGCCGAACCCTGCCTGCGTCGTGCTTCCTTGTCGGTCGGCCTGGTCTGGGGTCGCTGGACATCGTGGTCGGGCGGGCATCTGCTCCGGCTGCTCCCCCGCTGCGGTCGGCCTGCGGGCGGTGGTGGGTCGGGCTCCACGTCGGCGTCGCGCCTGGGGGCCGCGGTGACGCTCGGGGTGCTGGCGGTACCGGTCTCGCCGGTGCTGGGCTTGGCCGTGGGCGGGCTGGTGTGGGCCAGGCCGGCGTGGGTGGCACGGTCCCGTCGTCGGGCGGGCGAACGCGACTTGGTCGAGGCCGTGCCCGACCTGGTGGAGCTGTTCCGGCTGGCCATCGGCTCGGGCCTGAGCGTGCACCTGGCGGTGCGGGCCCTGGCCACCCGTCTGAGCGGCCCCGGAGCCGATGCGCTGGTCGAGGTGGTGGCCCGCACCGATCGCGGCGAGCGACTGGCCGACGGCCTGGAGGGACTGGCTCGGCGAGGCGAACCGCTGCGTCCGCTCGGGGCCGCGCTCACGGCCGCCGAGCGCTACGGCGCCCCGCTCGGGCCGGCCCTCGACCGGGCTGGGTCAGAGGCACGTGACGTGCGACGCCGTCAGGCCGAGGAGGCCGCCCGGCGGCTGCCGGTGCTGCTCCTGTTCCCGCTGGTGCTCTGCATCCTGCCCGCAGCCGCGCTGTTGACCGTGGTCCCGTTGCTGGCCGCATCATGGCCTCGCCTGACCGGCTGATCGGGTCCACCAATATCGACGGATCTCCCGTCCTCATTTATCGATTGTGGAGGATATCAAAATGGTTCAAATGCTTGTCTCATTCTGTGCCGGACTCGTCAGAAGGTGCCCCGCCATTGGTGCCGCCCGGCCATCGGTCCCGGGCTCTGGGCGCCTCCGCGGTGCCGGCGGACAGACGACGGTGGAGTACGCGCTGGTCCTGCTGGGCGCGGCAGCCATCGCCTCGCTGGTCATCGCCTGGGCGTCGGGCACCGACGCGGTGGGCCGGCTCATGGACTTCGTCATGGCGCACGTCATCGGCTCGGTGAGATGAGCCGGCGAGGCCGGGGGGCCAGGGCCGAAGGTGGCCAGTCGACCGTTGAGTTCGCCCTGGTCCTCCCCCTCGTGGTGCTGGTGTTGCTCCTGGTGGTGCAGGTCGGGCTGGTGGTCCGTGACCAGGTGCTGGTGGTGCACGCCGCCCGCGAGGCGGTTCGGGCGGCGTCGGTGGGCGACACCGACGACCAGGTACGGCGGGCGGCCGCGGCGGCGGGGCCACTCGACACCGGCCGCCTGACGGTGGTCGTCCGCCGTGTCGGCGACGGCGACCCCGCCGGCACCGTTCGAGTCCACGTCAGCTACCGGTGTGCCACCGATCTCCCCCTGGTGGGGGCCCTCGTGCCCGACGTCGAACTGGAGGCTGACGCCGTCATGATGAGGGAGCAATGAGCGTGGTGATGGCCCGCAGCATCTTGATGGATCCGGCCTTGTCCAATGGCTCGTTGCCGTTGCCACATTTGGGGGATTGCACGCACGATGGGCAGCCATCCTCGCACGGGCACGATTCGATAACCTCGAGGGTGGCTTCGAGGTGGCGGTCAGCGTTGTCGTAGCCCAGCTCGGCGATGCCGGCGCCGCCCGGGTAGCCGTCGTAGATGACGATGGTGGGCAGGCCCGTCTCGAGCTGGAACGGGGTGGACACCCCTCCGACATCCCATCGGTCGCAGATGGTGAAGAGGGGGAGCAGTCCGATGGCCGCGTGCTCGGCGGCGTGCAACGTGCCGCCCAGTGCGGCCGGGGTGATGCCGGCTTCGGCCAGCACCCCGGGCTCGATGGTGTACCAGAAGGCGCGTGTGGTGAGCTCGCCGGGCGGCAGGAACAGCTCCTCGGAGCCCAACAGTTCGCCAGTGGTCGAGTCGAACCGCCGGTAGCCGACCACCTGTGAGGACACCTGCACCGCGCCCAGGCTGAGTTGGCTGGCGCCCACCCGTCGGGTTCGCTCCTGTTCGAGGATGGTGATGTCGGTGACGCTGCGCGGCTGGGTCCACTCGCCTCCGTCGCTCGGCTCCACGATGGCCGCGCCGTCGTCCAGGTCGAGCTGGGCCACTCGGTAGGTCTGGCCCTGGTGCAGGTAGATGGCGCCGGGGTGCACCATCCGCCCGGCCCGACCGTGATCCACCGTTCCGATCAGCGTGCCGTCGGCTAGGGCGATGCGCACCTCGTGGGCCGAGCCGTTGCGAAGCCCCACCGCATGACTGGGCCAGCCGCGGGCGGCCCACACGGCCAGCGGCTCGTGGCGGCCGCCGAAGCGGCGCGGTCGGATCTTGAGGCGGTCGTCGACCACCAGAGCTCGCACCCCCTCGTCGAGCACATCGGGCCACCACCGCTCGTCGGCATGGCTGAGCGGCCGTTCGTAGGCGGCGCACGCCAGATGGGCGTTGAGCACGTACGGGTTGGTCGGGTTGATGACCGCCGACTCGGGGGCTCTGGCGAAGACCTGATCGGGATGGCTCATCAGCCACTGATCGAGCTGGTCGTCACCGGCCACCAGCACCACGATGGCGTCCTGGGTCTGGCGTCCGGCCCGTCCGGCCTGTTGCCACATCGAGGCGATGGTGCCGGGAAACCCATCGAGCACGCACGCGTCCAGCCCGCCGACATCGATGCCCAGCTCGAGTGCCGTGGTGGCCACCACGCCGCGGAGCTGTCCACCGAACAGCTCGCTCTCGATGAGGCGGCGCTCACCGGTCAGGTAGCCCCCTCGGTACGGGCGGACGCGGTCGGCCAGGTCGGGGGGCAGCCGGCGACGCACCTCGGCGGCCACCAGCTCGGTGCCCTTCCGGCTTCGGCAGAAGGCGATTGTGCGTCGGCCCTCCCGGATGAGCTCGGCCATGATCGCCGCTGTCTGACGGTTGGCCGACGGGCGCCGGGCGCGGCCGGACTCGGTCGAGCCGGTCCCGCTGACGTCGGTGTCGCCCGCGGCCAGTTCCGCCGCGGGGTTCCACAGCACGAAGGTGCGTCGGCCCCGCGGTGACCCGTCGTCGGTGATCTCGGCCACGTCCTGGCCGCACAGCTGCGAGGCCAGCCGGCCCGGCTGGCCGATGGTGGCCGATGAGAACACGAATGTGGGGTCGGCGCCGTAGTGGGCGCACAGTCGCCGCAGGCGTCGCAGCAGGTGGGCCACGTGGGTGCCGAACACGCCGCGCAGCACGTGCAGCTCGTCCACCACCACGAACTGCAGTCGCATGAGGAAGGTGGCCCAGCGTTGATGGTGGGGCAGCACGCCGTGGTGGAGCATCTCGGGGTTGGTGAGCACCACGTTGGCGTTGGCCCGGGCCCACGTGCGCTCGGCCGGACCGGTGTCACCGTCGTAGGTCACCGCCACCAGGCCTGGCACCTCGAACCCGCTGATGGCCCGCAGCTGATCCTGGGCCAGGGCCTTGGTCGGGAACAGCAGCAACGAGGTGCCCGGGCGGACCGGCGCCACCGCCGCCTCGGCGATGGGGATCTGGTAGCACAGGGACTTGCCCGAGGCGGTGCCGGTGGCGATGGCCACGGACCGGCCGGCGCGGGCCAGGTCGATGGCCGCGGCTTGGTGGCTCCAGAGCGGTCGGGACCCGAACCGCGACACCAGGACCTGGGGGAGCGGGCGGGCCAGCTGGCCGAACGACGGCGGGCGGGGAGCCAATTCCTCCAGGTGGACCAGACGCGGATCCGCGGCCAGGTGATGGATGGCCGAATCGAGATCGGTGGCGGTGACGAGGGCCATGGCGGTCCTGGATGGCGGTCGGCTGGCGTGTGGTCGGCGGTACGCACAAGTGTACGGGTTGCGTCGACGTAGTTACAGCGGTGCAAGTCGTCCGGCTTCCTGTGAGCCATCTGGGAGACTGATGAGGTGTTGTTCGCCCTCGATGTCTCGCCTCGCGGTGACTGGACCGTGGTCGCCGTCACCGGCGAGCTCGAGTTGGCCACCGCGCCCCGGCTGCGCCAGGCCGTGGTCAGCCTGGTGGGCGATGGCCGCATCGACATCGTCTTGGACCTGGGCGGCGTCGACTTCATCGACTCGATCGGGTTGGGCGTCATCGTCAGCGCCCTGAAGCGGGTGCGCAGCCGTGACGGCCAGCTGGTGGTGGCCGGCGCCGGTCCCCGGGTTCGGGCCCTGTTCGAGCTGACCCGCCTGGACGAGATCATCGAGCTGCACGACTCGGTGGCGAGCGCGCTCGAGCAGCCGATCGGGCGGCTCAACTCCGGAGACAGGTGAGTCGACAAGGGTGAAAGAAGGGTGAATCGACCAGCGTGAGGGAGTGGGGTGAGCCGGATGCGTGAGGTCGTGCTCGAGATCCCGGCCCGACCCGAGTACGTCACGCTGGCCCGCCAGGTGGTGGCTGCGGCCGCCGAGGTCGAGTCGACCTTTCGCGACGAGCGCATCGACGACCTGCGCCTGGCCGTCTCCGAGGCCACCACCAACGCCATCGAGGCGCACGCCGACCTGTCCCGCGACGAGCGGGTGGTGATCCGATGCGACCTGGGGGAAGATCGCGTCGAGGTGGAGGTGCTCGATCGCGGCTCGGGCTTCGTGGTCGAGGAGCTCGAAGAGGTGCCCGACAACAGCGATCCCCGGCGGCTCCGACACGAGCACGGGCTGGGCATCCCGTTGATGCGGGTCCTGGTCGACGAGGCCCAGATCACCTCTTCGGCAGGTGGAACCACAGTACGTCTGGTGGTGTTCCACGGCGCCGGGGGCAGCACCGACGATGATCGGGGCGAATCAAACCCAGATTGATGTCCCACCGAGGGTGTCCACGGGGTACAACAGACGAGGTGGAGCGGTACCGGATCGAATGGCGGCAGGGTCCCACGCTGGTGGCCCGCGAGAGCTGGGTCATCGACCTGGATCTGCTGGTGTCGGTGCGGGCGGCGCCCTTCCGATTGGCCAAGCGCCTCCAGCTGGTGGTCCCGGTCGAGGACCTCGAGACCGCGTCCATCGTGGCGGACTGGCGGTTCTGGCGCGCCGCGGTGGCGGTGGCGGCGCGCACGGTCATCTCCCGGTTGCAGGACGACCGGTTGCACCTCGACAAGCCGCGGTCACCGTTGCAGTTGGCCCCGGACGTGCTGGAGGTGGCCAGTCGGGCCACCGAGATGACCACCGACCCCATCGAGCCCGACGAGGTCGTCTCGGAGCTGGTGTCGGACTGAGGTCCCGATGGCCAGGTGATGCGGCCCGGCCGGGCGATCCGCGATCGGCCTACTCGGTTCGTCCGTAGTCGTCCGACAGGCGGATGATGTCGTCCTCGCCGAAGTAATCGCCCAGCTGGACCTCGATGAAGGCCAGTTCGGTGGTGGTCGGATTGGTCACACGATGGGCGGCGCCCCTGGGGATGTCGATGGACTGGCCCGCCCCCAGTCGTGGTCGACGCCGTCGAGGGTGACCAGGGCTTCCCGCCGACGATCACCCAGTGCTCCGAGCGGTGCTCGTGGCGTTGGTAGCTGATTCGCTGGCCGGGTCGACGGTCATGCGCTTGACCTTGCACTCCTCGTCGTCGCCCAGCACGGTGAACGTGCCCCAGGTCGGCGCTCGAAGAGGGGGCTGGAGCCGTCCATCGAGCCCGATCCGGAGTCGCTGGCGGTGGGTGTGAGTCCGGTCATGGAGGTCGAGTATGGCTCATCGGAACCGGCGGCGGGAAGGGACCAGCGGTGTGTCGTTGGTCGCAGGCGTTCTTGACACGGAGCCCGGCGTGCTCTCAACCTTTCGGCAATGGCCAACCCCCTCGTCATCGTGGAGTCGCCCGGCCAAGGCGAAGACCATCGCAGGCTTCCTGGCGGGCCAACGGCTCGGCCGACGCTCGGGTGGCGGCCGCCCCGACCTGGCTCGGCCACGGTGGACGCGTCCGTGGGCCATATCCGCGACCTGCCTCGCAACGCCGCCGACGTGCCCGAGGCCGAGAAGCGCCAGTGGGAGATCCTCGGGCATCGACGTCGAGAACGACTTCAAGCCGCTCTATGTGGTGAGCAAGGACAAGCGCGACGTCATCAAGCAAGCTCAAGGCCGAGCTCAAGAACGCCTCTGAGCTGTATCTGGCCACAGATGAGGATCGCGAGGGCGAGGCCATCGCCTGGCACCTGCTGGAGGTGCTGAACCCGCCGGCCTCCATGCCGGTCAAGCGCATGGTGTTCCACGAGATCACGCCCCAGGCCATCCAGGACGCCATCGACAACCCCCGCGACATCGACCGGCGCCTGGTCGACGCCCAGGAGGCTCGCCGCCTGCTCGACCGCATCTACGGCTACGGCCCGCTGGCGTCGGTGGCCCTGCAGAAGGTGGGCCCCGGCAGCAGCGTCGGGCGGGTGCAGAGCGTGGGCACGCGTCTGGTGGTCGAGCGCGAACGCGAGCGCATGCGGTTCGTGAGTGCCTCCTACTGGGACCTCGACGGCGAGTTCGCCACGCACACATCGGGCCCGGACGGATCGGCTCGGACCTTCGCCGCCACCCTGGTGGCCCTCGATGGCGATCGCCTGGCCAGCGGCAAGGACTTCGGCGAGGACGGCCGGGTCCGGGGCGGCGTGGCCGTGCTCGACCAGGCCCGGGCCGAGGCGGCTGGCCGCCGAACTGGTCGACGCCTCCTTCGCGGTGCGGTCGGTCGAGCGCCGGCCCTACCGCCGTCGGCCCTCGCCGCCGTTCATCACCTCGACCTTCCAGCAGGAGGCCGGGCGCAAGCTGCGCCTGTCGTCGTCGATGGCCATGCGGTCGGCCCAGAGCCTCTACGAGGCGGGCTACATCACCTACATGCGGACCGACTCGACCACGTTGTCCGACACCGCGCTGTCGGCGGCCCGCGCCGAGATCGCCGAGCGCTACGGGCGCCAGTTCCTGCCCGACGCGCCGCGGCTCTACGCCAAGAAGGTCAAGAACGCCCAGGAGGCGCATGAGGCCATCCGACCGGCGGGCGACACGCTTCCGCTCGCCCGACCAGGTGGCCCGCGAGGTCGAGTCGCGCCGACGCCCAGGTCTACGAGCTGATCTGGAAGCGCACGATCGCCTCGCAGATGACCGACGCCACCGGCGAGACGGTGACCGTGCGCCTGGGCGCCACCAACCCCGCGGCCGCGGCGGACCCCACGGGGGCGGTGTGGCGCGACGTCGAGTTCTCCACCAGCGGCACGATCATCACCCACCAGGGTTCCGGCTGGCCTACGTGGTCGATCGCGACGAGGACGACGACGCCGACGAGCAGGAGCGCCAGCTGCCGCCCGATGGCCGAAGGCGACCCCCTCGATGTGCGGGACGTCGAACCACACGGCCACGAGACCCAGCCACCGGCGCGCTTCACCGAGGCGTCGCTGGTCAAGCGGCTCGAGGAGCTGGGCGTGGGGCGCCCCTCCACCTACGCGTCCACCATCAAGGTCATCCAGGACCGCGAGTACGTGTGGAAGAAGGGCACCGCGCTGGTTCCCTCGTTCAAGGCGTTCGCGGTGGTGAACCTGCTCGAGCAGCACTTCCCTGACCTGGTCGACTACTCGTTCACCGCCCGCATGGAGGACGACCTGGACGAGATCGCCGGCGGCACCGAGGAGCTGGTGCCGTGGTTGTCCGAGTTCTACTTCGGACCGGCCGACGCCAACGGCCAGCGCGCCGGGGGCCTCAAGGAGATGGTGGGCTCCCAGCGCGACCAGATCGACGCCGCCGCGGTCAACTCCATCCCCATCGGCCTCGATCCCGACGGCGTGGCTCATCGTGGCCAAGCCGGGAAAGGACAACAGCCCGTACCTCCGGCGGGGCGACGACACCGCCAGCATCCCGGCCACCTTGGCTCCCGACGAGTTGACCGTCGAGAAGGCGCTCGAGCTGCTGGCCGCGCCCAAGGGCGGCCGCGACCTCGGCCAGGACCCGACCTCGGGCCTCGCCGTCTATGCCAAGAGCGGTCGCTTCGGGCCGTATGTGCAGTTGGGCGAGTACGACGACGAGGGCAAGACCAAGCCCAAGATGGCCTCGCTGTTCTCGACCATGACCCTCGACCACATCGATCTGGCCCAAGCCCTCGAGCTGCTGTCGCTGCCTCGGCGGGTAGGCGTCGATCCCGCCGACGGGGCGGAGATCACTGCCCAGAACGGTCGCTACGGCCCCTACATCTCCAAGGCGTTGCCGGACGGCAAGAACGACAGTCGCAGCCTCACCAACGAGGAGCAGCTGCTCACCGTCGGTGTGGACGAGGCGGTGGCGTTGTTCGCCCAGCCCAAGACTGCGCCGGGGCCAGACGGTGAAGCCGCCGCTGCGCCAGCTGGGCGCGGACACCGTCAGCGGCAAGGCCATGGTCATCAAGGACGGCCGCTTCGGCCCCTACGTGACCGACGGGGAGACCAACGCCTCGCTGCGCAAGATGGACGACGTCGAGACCATCACCGACGAGCGGGCCTCGGAGCTGCTGGCCGATCGACGCGAGCGCGGCCCGGCTCCCAAGAAGGCCGGAGCCAAGAAGTCGACGGCGAAGAAGTCGACTGCCAAGAAGGCTGGGGGCAAGAAGTCGGCGGCGAAGAAGTCGACCGCCAAGAAGGCGGCGGCCAAGAAGGTGAGCCGGGCGGTCACGCCCGGATCGGTGGCCGCGGCCAGCGACCTCGACGAACCCTTCTAGCTGACGGCCCGGGCGCCCAGGCGCCCGATGATGCCCGGCGCGGGTTCGAACCGGACCTAACGTCTGCGATCGTGGCTGTGTTGCGCCCTGATCCGACTGGCGACGAGGAGTCCGACGTTCGCGCCCCCGACCGGATCACCCGGCTGTTCGGATCGCGTCAGTTCTTCCGGCTGTGGATCGTGCAGCTCACCTCGGCCACCGGCGACTGGCTGGGGTTCTCGGCCATCATCGTCCTGGCCGGTCGGCTGGGTGGCGAGGCCGGAGCCGGCGCCGGCGCCGGCGCCATCTCGTTGGTGCTGGCGGCCCGGATCGTGCCCGGCTTCTTCTTCGGACCGCTGGCCGGGGTCCTGGTCGACCGGTGGGATCGCAAGAAGGTGATGATGACCTGTGACCTGGGCCGGGCGCTGGTCATCGTGTCGCTGCCCTTCGTGCGCAACCTGGTCGGGTTGGTGGTGGCCTCCTTGGCGCTCGAGGCCCTGACCCTGCTGTGGTCGCCGGCCAAGGACGCCAGCGTCCCCAAGCTGGTCCCGCCGTCGCACCTGGCCAGCGCCAACTCGCTGTCGTTGGCGGCGGCCTACGGCACGTTCCCCTTCGCCGCGCTGCTCTTCGCCCTGCTGGCCGCCGTGTCGGGGTGGATCGGCGAGCTCCACCTCGCCCACACCATGGCGCCGGACCAGATGGCGCTGGCCTTCTACGTGGACGCCGCCACCTTCGTGGTCTCGGCGCTGCTGGTGCGACGCCTGTCCATCGGCCGATCGCGCCCCTCGATCGAGGATGCGGCGGCCCGGCGTTGGGGTCCGGGCCAGACCCTGGCCGAGCTGCGGGAGGGGTGGCAGTACATCTTCATCAACCCGACGGTGCGGGCGGTGAACATCGGGTTGGCCACCGGACTGGTGGGTGGCGGGATGTTGATCCCCCTCGGGGCCGTGTACTCCGCCGACGTGCTCCACGCCGGCGCGGCTGGCTACGGCCTGTTCACCACCGCCCTCGGCTTCGGCGTGGCCATCGGTGCCGCGGCGGTGGCCGTCTTCCAGCGTCGACTGCCCAAGGAGCGGGTGTTCACGGGTTGCCTGCTCGTGGCCGGGCTGGCGTTGCTCGGCGCGGCCAGCGCCGGATCCCTGGCCGTGGCCGCCCTGCTGGTGGGCGTGATGGGCGTGGCGGTGGGGCCGGTCTACGTGGTCGGGTTCGTGCTGCTGCAGGAGGAGGTCACCGACGAGCTGCGGGGCCGGGTGTTCAGCTCGCTCAACACGTTGGTGCGACTGTGCGTGCTCGTGTCGATGATCGTGGGGCCGTTGCTGGCCGCGCTGCTGGGCGGCCTCTCCGATCGATGGCTGGGTGGATCGATGACCATCACCGCCGTGCACGTCGCCCTGCCCGGGGTCCGCCTCACCCTGTGGCTGGCCGGGCTGATCATCATCTCCGCCGGCGTGCTGGCCCTGCACTCGGTCCGGGCCGGTCAGCGCTCCAAGGCCTATCGCTCGGGTACCCACCCGTCCCAGCGGCGGGTGCCGGGCTCGGGCGCGTCGTGGGCGGAGGCCGGGGCATGATCCGAGGTCGGTTCATCGCCTTCGAGGGCGGCGAGGGCTGCGGCAAGTCCACCCAGGCTCGGCGCCTGGCCAAGCGCCTCGACGCCGTGTTGACCCGCGAGCCGGGGGGCACCGAGGTCGGTCAGAAGTTGCGGGCACTGCTGTTGGACGCCGGAACCGTTGGGCTGGTGCCCCGCGCCGAGGCGCTGCTGATGGCCGCCGACCGGGCCCAGCACACGGCCGAGGTGGTGGCCCCGGCCCTGGCCGCGGGACGCTACGTGGTCTCGGACCGATTCGCCGGCTCGTCGATCGCCTACCAGGGCTACGGCCGCGGCCTGCCCACCGACGAGGTGCGTCGCCTGTCGGGGTGGGCCAGCGAGGGCCTGTGGCCCGACCTGGTGGTGCTGCTGGACGTCCCTGCCGTCGTCGCTGGCCAACGGCTGGGACGCGAGCTCGATCGCTTCGAGCAGGAGGGCGACGACTTCCACCGCCGGGTGGCCGCAGGGTTCCGGGCCCTGGCCGACGCCGATCCGCTCCACTGGGAGGTGGTGGACGGCACCGGCACCATCGACGAGGTGGAACAACAGGTGCGCGCGGCGGTGGCGCAGCGGCTACAACTCGAGTCATGACCGTGGTGGAGGACCAGACCCCGCCCTCGGAGCCGCCCGCCGATCCGGGGCCCGGCCGGGGTGAAACCGACCCCTGGGCCACCGTGGTGGGCCAGGACCGGGCCGTGGCCCAGCTGCGGGCAGCGGTGGACGCCCCGGTCCACGCCTACCTCCTGGTCGGTCCCCGCGGCAGTGGCAAGCGGGCCCTGGCCCGGGCATTCGCGGCCGCGCTGCTCTCGGCCGGTTCCTCGGGTCCCGACGCCGAGCGCCACCGTCGCCTGGCCCTGGCTGAGACCCATCCAGATCTGGTGGTGACCGAGCGCACCGGACCGTGGATCACCGCCGAGCAGGCCCGCGACATCGTGGACCGGGCCAGCCGGTCTCCCATCGAGGGGGCCCGCAAGGTGCTGGTCCTCGACGAGTTCCACCTGGTGGTGCGCAACGCGCCCATCCTGTTGAAGGCCATCGAGGAACCGGCCCCGGGCACGGTGTTCGTGGTGCTGGCCGAAGAGGTGCCGCCCGAGCTGGTGACCATCGCCTCGCGCTGCGTGCGCATCGACATCGGTGCCGTCCCGGTGGACACCATCGCCGATCGCTTGATCGCGGAGGGGATCGACCCGGTCGCGGCGGCCGAGGCGGCCGCGGCGTCGGCCGGGGACCTGGGTCGCGCCCGCCTGCTGGCCACCGATGCCCGCCTGGCCCTGCGCCGCGCCCACTGGGGCGGCGTGCCCGGCGAGCTGGACGGCACCGGCGCCACCGCGGCGCGGCTGGTGGACGAGCTCTTCGCCATGATCGACGACGCCGCCGATCCGCTGCGCCAGCGCCAGACGGCCGAAGAGGTGGCGCTCGAGGAACGGGTGACCCAGTTGGGCGAGCGTGGCGCCGGGCGCAAGTCGCTGGCCGAGCGGCACAAGCGCGAGCTGCGTCGCCACCGCACCGACGAGCTGCGCTTCGGACTGGCCGTGCTGGCCCGGCACTACCGAGACGAGCTGGCCGTCTCCAGCCGCCCGGCGCCGATCGCCGGCGCCCTGGAGGCCATCGCCACCACCGCCGAGGGGTTGGTGCGCAATCCCAACGAGCTGCTGCAGTTCCAAGCTCTGTTCGTCCGCCTCGGCGATCTGGCCTGATCCGCGGCCCGGGTTCCCGTTCTCACCCCTTTCTCGGCACGTCTGACCACCGTTTCGGTAGCTGGACGTGCCGAGAATGGGGATGAGGGTCGGGCGGTCGGGGCCGGGGGAGCTACCGTCCCAGCCATGGCCCTTCGCATCGATCTCCCGGCGGATCGCGATCCAGTCACTTGGGTGTGGGGGGAGGCGGTGCCGCGCATCGGCGTGCCGGCCGCCAAGTTCTCCGGGGCGGTGTACGAGCACTCGACGCTGTCGTTGCGAGAGTTCGAGGCGGCCCGGATCCGCATCGCTCAGGTCAATGCCTGCTCGTTCTGCCTGGACTGGCGCACCGAGCGTGACGGCGACCGGGTGGACGAGTCGCTCTACGAGCAGGTCGAGGCCTGGCGCCAGAGCGAGGCCCTCAGCCCCCGGGAGCGGCTGGCCGCCGAGTACGCCGAGCGCTTCGCCGCTGACCACCTGAGCCTGGATGGAGACGAGGAGTTCTGGGCCGCGTTCAAGGCGTCGTTCACCGACGAGGAGATCATCGAGCTCTCCATGTGCATCGGGTCGTGGATCGCCTTCGGACGGCTCAACCACGTGCTGGGCATCGACGCCGCCTGCCAGCTGCCCGCGCACTGATCGCTGCCCGCCCGACGCGTCTCGGGGAACCTCGGTGCGGGCTGCTCAATGGGTTCTGGATGCTCCCTAGGCGACTGGTAACCTGCGGCTCCCGCCCGCCCGGGTAGCTCAGTCGGCAGAGCAGCTCACTCGTAATGAGCAGGTCAAGGGTTCGATTCCCTTCTCGGGCTCTCATGCACGCCTCGTGGGTTCCCCGAGGAGCATCCAGTGCCCCGGCTAGTGCGATCCGCACGACCTCGAGGTTCGCGGCACGGCGGCGGCTCTCAGCAACATCGACCCGACGAACGCCGGGAGGGCCGTCCGACCCATAAAGCGATCGAGGTCGGGCGGTCGATAGGGTCAGCGGGCCTCCGCCGTCGTGCCCGGGGGACGTGCCCGCCCCTTCCGGCTTCTCGCCGACCTCAGGAGATCCCTCATGATGCGCCGCGCCGCCTCGGTTGCCCTGATCGCCGCCGCAGTGGCGATGGCATCGTTGTTGGCCGCCGGCTGCCAGACGCCGGGGGCGGTGTTGAAAGGTCGCCTCACCGACTCGTCCGACGGGTCCCACCCGGTCGGCGTCTCGGTGGCCGTCTACTCGAACACCACCGACACCGTGGCGGCGCAGACCACGACCGACAGCCAGGGCGACTACTCGTTCCTGTCATCGGCGGTGCCCGACGGCACCTACCGGGTGCTGTTCTCGTCGTCGGACTGGTGGAACCAGGTCGGGGACTGGACCGACGCCACCCCCGTGGCCGTGGCCGCGGCCACCCCGGTCACCATCAACGAGACCCTCGACCCCGCCGCCGGATCGGTGGCCGGCACGGTCACCGACCCGGCCAGCAACCCCGTGACCGGCGTCAATGTGGCGGCCGTCAACCCCAGCAACACCACCGTGGCCTCCACCACCGCGACCGACGGCACATACGGCTTCGCCGCGCTGCCCGCCGGCAGCTACGTCTTCGAGTTCAGCGCTCCCGGCTACACCACCCGCTACAACGACAATGCCGACACCCGGGCCGCCGCCCCCTCCGTAACGGTGAGCGACGGTTCCACCACCACCGGCATCGACACCACCCTCGCGCCCCAGGCCGGCATCACCGGGACCGTCACCAACGGCAGCGCACCGCTGGGCGGCATCGTCGTCCTCGCCTACGACGCAACCGGCGGGCGCACGTCTGGAGCCATCACCGCCAGCGACGGAACGTTCCACATCGCCAGCCTCGATGCCGCCCCCTACACCCTCGAGCTGATCGATCCCACCGGGGCCATGCACACCGAGGTCTGGGGCTCGACCTCCACCGATCCCACCACCGGTACCCCGATCACCCCGCCCGCCGGTGCAACCGCCGGTGTCGGCTCCATCGCCTTGGTCGGCCATGACTGCCACCTCGACGCCACCCCGTACGCCACCACCCTCAGCAACGCGAACCTCACCAACTGCAACCTCACGGCGGCGGATCTGTCCGGGGCGAATCTGACGGGCGCGGAGCTGGTGGGCGCCAACCTTGCCGGCGCCCACCTGACCGGCGCCACGCTCACCGGCGCCGACCTCGGCGGAGCCGACCTGACCAACGCCGCGCTCGACGACGTGATCTCCGGCGGGATCACCGGCACGCCGGCCTCGCTGCCCAGCGCGTGGATCCTCACCCATGGCTACCTGGTCGGATACTCCGCCAACCTGACCGGAGCCAACCTCTTCGGCGTCGACCTCCAACACGTCGACCTCCACGATGCCGACCTGACCGGCGCCACGCTCACCGGCGCCGACCTCGGCGGAGCCGACCTGACCAACGCCGCGCTCGACGACGTGATCTCCGGCGGGATCACCGGCACGCCGGCCTCGCTGCCCAGCGCGTGGATCCTCACCCAGGGCTACCTGGTCGGATACTCCGCCAACCTGACCGGAGCCAACCTCTTCGGCGTCGACCTCCAACACGTCGACCTCCACGATGCCGACCTGACCGGCGCCGATCTCGTCGAAGCCGACCTCAACGGCGCCAACCTTGCCGGCGTCGACCTCCAACACGTCGACTTCCAATACGCCAACCTCGACAACGCCGACCTCGTCGGCGCCGACGTCTCCGGCGACAACCTCACCTCCGCCAGTCTCGCGGACACCAACTTCAGCTCTGCCTACCTCATCGACACCGACCTGACCGGCGCCGAGCTGACCGGCACCAACTTCACCGAGGCCAGCCTCGACTCTGCCACCCTCAGCGAGAGCTCCGCGTACCAGACCCACTTCAACGGCGCCGACCTCACCTACGCCAATCTCACCTACGCCTACGTCGGTCTCGCCGACTTCACCTTCGCCAACCTCGACAGCGCCAACCTCAGCGGCGCCACGCTCGACCACCCGACCTTCACCTGGACCAACTTCACCGGCGCCGACCTAACCGGCGCCGAGCTAACCGGCGCCGTGCTCGTCGAAGCCGACCTCAGCTCCGCCGTACTCACCAAGGTGACCTCCAGACAGATCACCGGCTCCCAGCTCACGCTCCCCACCGGCTGGACCCTCACCCAGGGCTACCTGGTCGGACCCGGCGCCAACCTCAACATCGCCGAGCTCACCAACGCCGACCTGACCGGCGCCGACCTCGCCGGAACCAACCTCATCGCTGCCGACCTCACCGGGACGACGCTGACCGGCGCCGACCTGACCGGCGCCGACCTGACCGGCGCCGACCTGACCGGCGCCGACCTCACGAACGCTGACCTCACGAACGCTGACCTCACGAACGCTGACCTCACGGGAGCGGCGCTCACCGGGGTCACCTCGTCCGGGCTCGTCGGGACGCCGGCCGCGCTCCCGGCCGGTTGGACCATCGTGTCCGGCACGCTCGTCGGTCCTGGCTGAACCGCCGGCGGGCTCTCACGCGCGCCTCGTGGGTTCCCTCAGGAGCATCTGGTGCCCCTGCTAGCTTCGTGCCGCCGGGTGCCCGGGCAAGAGGACTAGGAGGACACGTGGATCGCCGTGTGATCGTTCTGACCATGGCCGCCAGCGCGCTCGTCTGGGTGGCATCGATCGGGCCAGCCGCAGGACCGGCCAGCGCCGCGCCGACCTCGGCCAGCTTCACGACGCGCTAGGGGCGAGCTTGCCTCGGAGCCAAGCAGCGCAGATCCGTTCATGATCGTTGCCGAAGCTCTTCGGCCATCCGCTCTAGGTCGATTCGGGCCAAGAGAAAAGGAGGCGCTGGACGGTCTCCGCGTATTCAGCCGCCTGGTCGTGGTCGACTGACAACTGCGCGTGCGCCACGAGGTTACGCATCGTGACCACCTCGTCGAATGCAGCGACGAAGTCGGCGGGTACGATCTCTTCCCTCGCGGCTGATCGAACCAGCTGACGAAGCGATGGTGCTCGCCGGTTCTGGGACGGGACTAGCGGTTCGAGGGCTGATCGAGTCAGTTCCTCGAGACGTACGAATGCGTACAACACCGCGGCGTCCGGTACATCGACGGCGAGGCGATCGACGATCGTGAAGAAGTCGTCGCCCTCGCCGGGCTCGGCCGCAGACTCGCTCGCGGCCTCGGCGGTGGGCGGAGAAGCCTGCTCGGCGTTGTCCAGTTTCTCGTTGGCGTCCCGAAGGCTCTCCTCCCACTCGAACTCGACCCCGCTCGGCCCCGCCTTCACCCGCTTGATCGGGCGCTCCCAGAAGGATCGGCGAACCCACCCTCGGCCCCAGTGATGCGTAGGTCTTGATCCATCGCCAGGGAGTTGGCCGGGGTGCACGTGGAACAGGGGCATCCAAGGTCTCGCTGCGCAGGCGGCTGGTGAATCCTCCGGCCTTACCGGCTCAGGCGGGGCACCCCGCCCGCCGTGGTTGAGCGCTCCTCATCCGTTGATCACGCCCATCTGGGAGCGGCGAACGACGCCTGCCACGCCGCCCGGATGGTGGCACACGAGCCGGTGGCCTGCGAGCGCTGAATCGATTGCGGGACAGAAGGTCCGCTCAATCCGGATGGCAAGTGCTGGCAGTCCAATCAGGATCCCGGCGCTCATTCGGCGCACGACCGGTTCATGTGCCGACCCGTGCAAGGCAAACGCCTCGCCTGGCCTCGAGCCACGGGCTGGTTCGATCAGGGTGTAATCATGCGCAAGTCGATTGCGGAGGCGGGTGAGATCGAGCGCATCGTGTGGCTCGAAGTCGGCGAACTGCATCAGAGCGCTCTGTAGGTCGTGGGACTTCATTCGCGGCTCGCCTTCAAGGCTGAAACACGATCCGATCTGCTCGCAGAAGATGAGGTACACCAGTGCACCCGCCCATGTCTGCCCATGCTCTGGTGCGACGATGTCCCCTGTGGCTGGGTCCCGTCCGACAAGATTGCGAGCCTCACGGTGGGCTGCGGCGATGCTCGACACGATCACCTGACCTGGCTCGAGCCGGGTGTCCAGGAGCTGTTTCACCGTTGCGACATCGGGACCGCTGACCGCGCTCATGGACGCATGGTTGCAGGTGTCCTGCGACGCCTGGTCGGATTTGGGGGTGACGAAAAGGGATGCAGCTGGCGGTGTTCGTCCGCCTCAGCCCCCGGCCGCTTGGGAGGCCACCGTCATGGTTTGGAGTCCGCGCCTCAGGGGGGTTGACAGCCCATCGCCGCCGGAGGGGGGTCTGCTGACTGAGACACCAAGGCGCACAGCTACTAACTCGGCGCACTCCGGGCGTCAATTCCCTGCGAAAACGCAGGTGAGCATCCGCTCGTGAGCGGGCTTGCTCGCAATGAGCAGGTCAAGGGTTCGATTCCCTTCTCGGGCTCGAGACTCGCACGACCTCCCCTGCTGCAGCTCGGATACTGACACCCGCCGTCTCGATGGGTGCTGGCACCCTTGCCGAACGGGCCGGCTGGCGCGCAAGTGGAACCATGGTCCAGCAGTGTCGACCCGGGCCGGGCCGGTCACCGTGGCGGTGGCGGATGTGACCGCGTGGCCGACGCGGTACGTGCTGCGCTCAGTGGTGCGTGCTCGTTGGCGCGGGTATCTGGGGGTTGCGCTGCTGCTCGGCCTCACTGGCGGGGTCAGCTTGTTCGCGGTGGCCGGGGCCCGACGCACCGAATCCGCCTATCCACGGTTCCTGCGCCAGGTGACCGCCTCGACCATGACCTTCTCGAGCTTTGGCGGCTACGACGCCCGGATCGACCGGGAGATGGCACAGCTCCCCCAGGTCCGCCAGTCGCGGACCTTCGTCGGCTTCAACGTCGACGTCCTCCGCCGAGGACGTCCTGATCTCACCCAGGACTTGGAGGCCGACGGGACCTTCAACGGGAGCTCCTTCGACCAGGATCGGTTCACGGCCACTGCCGGCCGTCGCGCCGATCCGACGCGGGCCGACGAGGTCATGGTGAACGAGTACGCCGCGCACCAGCTTGGCTATCGCGTGGGCCAGCACCTCGAGTTGGCCACCTACACCACCGATCAGGTGCAGGCGCCCGACTTCGCCACGCGACCGCCGGCACCGAAGCAACGGACATCGGCCACGATCGTGGGGATCGGGGTGTTGCCCGACGAGGTGCTCCAGGACGATGCCGATCGCACCCCTCGCCTGCTGCTCACGCCGGCCTTCAGCCAGAGCGTGCGGGCCTACGCCACCTACGCCCTCCAGGGTCTCGTCCTGCGCCATGGGGACGCGGATGTGGCCGCGGTCAAGGAGAAGCTGGCTCGACTGGTTCCCGATGGTGCCACCGACGTCCAGCTCTCGTCGCTGGAGGTGTACCACGCCCAGGCCGCGGTCCGGCCCCTGGCGGTGGCCCTCGGGCTGTTCGGCGTGATCCTCGGGGTCGCCGCCCTGGTGCTTGTGTTCCAGGCGCTTTCGCGGGTGGTCCGACTCGATCGCGTGACGCGGACCCGGCTGCGGGGGCTGGGCGCGTCGCCCGGGATGATCCTTTCCACCACGCTGGCGGCGCCGTTGGTGGCCATCGCCCTGGGCTGCCTGCTGGCCGTCGGCGTCGCGGTCGCCGCCTCCCCGCTGATGCCGGTGGGACCGGTGCGCCGGGTGGAGGTGGGGTACGGAGTCAGCCTGGATGCCACCGTCCTGGTGCTGGGCGCCATCCTCATGGCCCTGTTGCTCGGATCGGCCACGGCGGTGGTGGCCGCTCGCGAGCTGCCCCATCGCCTGGACCGTCGGCGGGCGGCCCGACCGGTTCCGTCCCGTCTGGTCACGTGGGCGTCGGCGGGCGGCCTCAGTCCCGCGGCCGTCCTGGGCCTGCAGTTCGCGCTCGACCCGGGAGACGGGGCGGTGCCGATGCGTTCGGTGCTGATCGGCGCTGTGCTGGCCGTGGCGGCACTCACCGGGTCGCTGACCTTCGGAGCCAGCCTGCAGCGATTGGTGACCGAGCCTCCGCTGTACGGGTGGAACTGGAATGTGGCCGCAGTGGCCGCCAACGGCTACGGCAACATCCCCACCCCGGCGACGCGGATCATCCTCCGTCGCGATCCCGCCGTGGCGGCCTGGTCGGGCGCCTACTTCGGGTCCGACTCCATCGATGGCCACGCCACGTCCCTGCTGGGGATGGATCCGAGTAGTGCCGTGCTGCCCCCGATCCTGCACGGGCGCCAGTTGAACCACACTGACGAGATCGTGCTCGGACCGGGGACCGCGTCCCAGCTCCACAAGAAGATCGGTGATCTGGTCGACTTCGGCTCGCCCCCGACTGCTCGACGCCTGCGGGTCGTCGGCATCGCCACCTTCCCCACCATCGGTGTGA
This sequence comes from uncultured Microthrixaceae bacterium, assembly GCA_963740985.1. Lineage (GTDB taxonomy): Bacteria > Actinomycetota > Acidimicrobiia > Acidimicrobiales > Acidimicrobilacustridaceae > UBA4742. The sequence goes on along the minus strand of CAVUGJ010000002.1, from coordinate 2,143,247 downwards.
CCCATGCCGCTCACACCTCCCTCGGATTCGGCGCGCTCGTGGCCCACCGGTTGGTGCCGGGGTACGACCGCAACATCATGGGTGTGCGCTCGGGCGACCCCGGCCCCCGGGCGGTGTTCATCCGGTTCCGGTCCGGCACCGATGGCGCGGCCGAATTGGCTCACCTGCGCACCACCATGGCCCCGCTGGGTGGTCTCGGAGGCTTTGACGTGCTGGCGGTGCAGCGCCCGGCAGAGATCGTGAACTCCGGTTCGGTGGGCTCCTCGCCCCGGTGGCTGGCCGGGGCGGTGGCGGTGGGTGCGCTCATCTCGTTGGTGCTGGCGGTCGGGGCCGCGGTCCGGCGCCGAGGCCGCGATCTGGCGGTCCTGCGGACCCTGGGCTTCACGTCTCGTCAACTCGGCGCCGTGGCGTCATGGCAGTCCACGACGACCGCGGTGATCGGCCTGGTGATCGGGCTCCCGTTGGGGGTGATCATCGGCCAACGGCTCTGGACCGTCTTCGCCGACCAGCTCGACGTGGTCGTCTCCCCGGCCCTGCCCCTGCCGGCCCTGGCCGTGATCGCCCTCGGCGCCCTGGTGGTGACGAACCTGGTCGCGCTCGGCCCCGCCCGTAGGGCCCGCCGGGTCGACGCGGTCCGTCTGCTGCGGGCCTGACCACCGCCATGTCGTGTCGCTCACCGACGGCCGAACCGCCGGCGGTCACCCCACCAGGTGGAACACCCGAGCCGCCCCCGACACCGGTGGACCGCTCCCGGCACCGCCGGCCACAACCGCGTAGGACCCGAGCAGCTCGCCGCAGTACTTCATGCCCGCGGTCTTGGCCCCGGCTCCGCCGCCTCCGTCGCTGCCCAGCAGCGGGTTCTTGCAACCAGACCCCGGGTCCGAGGACACGGGGTTCGGGGGGACGCCGTTGAGGCTCTGGCCGGTGCCGTCCCCCCACACGTTCCACACGGTCCAAGCCACGATGAACGACTGGAGGCTGCGACCGGTGCTGCGGTTCTGCGTGGCGATGGGGATGAGCACCCCACAGCCGTTGAAGTTCAAAGCTGCCACCTGCGCGTCGGTGCACGGCGTCGCCCCGAGGATCTGCTCGCTGACGCCGGAGATGTTCCCGTTGCCGGGCGTGGTGTCGTTCCACTGGTCCAGCACCAGGGGCTGCCCGCCCGACAGGCCCTTGAAGCTGTTGCTGTCCGCACCGCATCCGGGCACCTGGCTCGACTGGAGCACGTAGAACTGGTTGAGCGAGCTCGAGTTGATGCCGTAGCTGGGGGTTCCGTTCACGACCGTCTGGGTGAGGATGTTGTAGTCGCCAGGGTCGGCGGACGAACCGCACACGATGAACGGTGACCCCTGGGCGCCGGCGAAGTTCTGGATCATGACCACGGCGTGGGTGGAGGCCCGCGTCTGGGACAGACTGGCCGAGCCGATCCGGGCGAAGGTGCTGGCGCGCACGACGGTCGCCCAGGACTCGACGCCGTAGGCCTGGGTCAGTTCACCGACGTCAGCGGCCGTGGCCGTGCCGCCGGCGCACAGGTCCCGCGTGGTGCCCGACAGCGGATCGATGACGCGAGTGGCCGAGAAGTCCACGAGGTAGCAGTGGGTGTTGGCCGAATCGCCCCCGTCGTCGGCCACCTGCTGGATGATGTCGCTGGCGATGAACGCGGTGCTGTTGAACGGGCATGAGGGAGTGATGGTCGGGGTGCAGTTGGGGTCGAACTTGAGGTGGTCGAGCACCCGTACGCCGGCGAAGGCCCCGGCGTCAGCCGCGTTCTGCGAAGTCCGGTGCGAGAGGTAGGCCATTCCGCCGTCGATGGCAAAGGCCACGAACATCAAGATCACGACGAGCATCAGCGCCACGATGATGACCGTGACCCCCTGATCACCGTCGCCGCGCCGACCTCGGCGTCGGCGTGGGCGTGGGCGTGCGGCTGATGTGGACATGGCCATCGACCTCCTGGTTCGCAGTCCCGACCTCATCCCGCCACCACCATCTGGGAGGTGTCCGTGAGCCGTCGATGGCCGAACGTCGTCTGACCTACGAACGTCAGCGGGTTCAGGGTCGAGGTGACGGTCACGGCGATCGTGCTGGAGTCGGGCTGGATCTGGTTGCTGGTGCAGCTGGCCTGCGTGTGCGGGTCGGTCACACCGGAGGGCAGGGCCGCGCCCGGGCCGGTCCCGGCGTAACAGATGACCTCGACGGAGTCGACCTTGGCCCCGGCCAACCGGCGGGCCACGGCGTGGCAGATCGCGGTGAAGTTCGGATCGGGCTGGGCTGGGTCGCACGTGGTCTGCGGGCCGACGGTGATGACGTCGTGGTTCAGGATGGCCACCCGGGCCCCGTCGCGAGCGGCCGACGAGACCTCGTCGCTCTTCAGCTCGATGTAGGTGAAATCGATCACACCCATGATGAAGGCCAACAGCAGGGGCAGGATCAGCGCGACTTCCGCGATCACCGCTCCGGCATCTCCCCGGCCGCGTCTGGTGGTCATCCCTGCGCCACCACGTCGATGCTCTCGCTGAGAGTCGGCGACCGCCCGATGGCCGCCGCCGTGTACGGCGTGAGCGGCTGGAACGGGGTGGTCGCGGTCACTCGGATGACATCGCCCGGCGTGACTGTGGCCGTTCCGCAACCGGTGATGGCGGAGGCCTTGGTCACGTCGCTGACCGTGATGGTCACTCCGGTCAACCCGGGGTCCTCGCCCCGAGCCCGGGAGGTGATGCTCTGCACCGCGCAGGCGTCGCTGGAGCTGGCGCTGACCACCCTGGTCGGGAAGAACTGGGCATAGGCCCCGCCCTCGCGGGCCATGTTGGTCAGCCGGTTCTGGGTCGAGTAGGCCCGGCCGACGTCGATCACTCCGAACACGACGAGCGAGAGGAAGGGCAGCAGCAGCGCGAACTCGACCATTGCTCCGCCCTGGTCGCCCGCCAGGCGCGAGGTGGGGGCGAGCTCGCTCAGCGCGGCGCCCGTCCCACCCCTCACCCTCGCCCGGCTGCTTCGATTCGATCCTGCGGTCACGTGCGTCCCTGTCTCGGCTAACCCGCGCTCCCCAAAGGGAGTCGTCGGGTGGGTCGAGGGTCGGGTTCGCTACTCGCTTCTCGCCGGCAAAGCGACCATCTCACAGCCGGCGGATCACAGCACCCCAGGATCCATATGTAGTTGTTGGCCAGACGCCCTCACGGTCCGTCCAGATGAGTTATCGCCGCGGCCACGCTGAGTGATACTGCCAACCCGGAGAGAATTTCAGTGCGGCGCGGACATTAAGAGGGCGGATCCGGCAGCCGGAACCCCGACCTCAGCCCGAGGTGTGGTGTGGCCCACCCGGGTTCCCCTGGCCAGGGACCGAGGAGGGAGGGCCGCCGCCGTGGGCTGCGGTGGTGGTGGTGGTGGATCCTTTGCGGTCCTGTCCGGGTGGGCTCGGCGGCTTGTTGTTGCCCACGGTGCCGGTTCGACCCGGTGCGGTGCCCGATCGCCCGGGAAGAGTGGTCGACGTCGGTGGCGCAAGTGGGCTCGACGAGCCCGCCGGCGCGGTTGTCGATGGCGACGCGGAAGCATCAGTCGAGGTGGTGGCCGCTGAACCGGTTCCCGCTCCGACCTTCCCGGGGCCCGACGTCGCGCCACCTCCGCTGGTAGGGCCGGCCGGGCCGTGGCGCGGGTGCGAGGTCGGGCCGCCACCGCGGTCATGGTCGGGGAGCTCGATCCCGAGTGGGTGCACCAGCACGGCCACGCCGTGCTGGATCGACCTGGGCAGGGCCCCGGCCGCCGCCATGCCCCCACTGAGAACCAGGAAGGCCAAGGCTGCCGCCGCGGCGACCAGGCCCCGGTGGTGGCGTTCACGGGTGGGTGGTGGGGCCGGGCGGAGCGCGGCGACCATGGCTTCGACGTGGCGCTCGGCCACCGAGGGCCTCGGCTCGACCACGAAGCGGGCCCGCAGATCGGCGGCCACGGTCAGGAATCCGGCCAGATCACCGCCAGGGTCCACATCCCGACGATCGCGCCACTCATCCATTGGGATGTCCCCCTCCGCCGGAGGGAGGTGACCCAGGGAGCGTCAAGTCCTCCTCCATCTGCCGCGCCAAGGCGGCCAGGCCCCGACGGAGCAGGGCTTTCACGGCCGATTCGGGTTTGTCCACCACACGGGCGATCTCGGCGACGGACAGGTCGGCGAGCAGCCGGAGCAGGAGCACGCCTCGCTGGGCTGCGGTGAGCGAGTCGATGATCGCCAGCACGCCGCGGGCCTGGAGGCGGGCCAGTCCCTCGTCCTCGATCGAACCGGGGGCCTCGATCCGGGCCAGGTCCTGCTCGTTGCCCGATGACACCGGTCGCCGGCCCCGCCGCCGGAGGTCATCGACCAGGCGTCGATGGGTGATGGTCAGGAGCCAGGACCGGAACGCCCGCTCGTCTCCGTCGAACCCGGCGAGTCGCTGGACCACGGCCACAAAGACCTCCTGGGCCAGGTCCTCCGGGTCTCGCGAGCCGTTGGCTCGCGGCGTAACCCAGCACCAGGGGGGCGTTGTCGCGGTACAGGCGCTCCAATGACTGCCGCTCGCCCGCTCTTGCGCCCAGGAGCGTTGGGGCAAAGTCGTCGCCCAGGGTCACCGCCGCGCTCCGAGGGCGTTGGCCGCAGGACGCCACCGTCGAGGCTGCCCCATGCCTCCATCCTCGCAGCAATGGTGCTCCGACGTGTGCTGGAGCCCTGGAGTTCGTACACATTTGGGCCAAATGGACCTGTCGCTGGGGGGTCGCGGTATCGGATCCTTGGAGCGGGGAGGGCGCCGAGCCGGCCCTCGTTGCCATGTTCCATGCGGATGGGCACGAGGGCGGCTCGGATCCCCCACATGTCGGTCCGTCGGCGGCGGGCCGGCAGGGGCGGTAGCGACCGCGCGCCGTGACCCTGCGTCCACGCCGTCGCCGCAACGGCCGTTTCACCGGCTCACCCTTTCCCACCATTTCCCAGGATTCCCACTATTCCCGGGATTCCCATGGGTCTGATTGCAATAGGGCCGGCGGCACCGTACGCTCGACCGGCCTGCTTGCGGCGCATCCCCGCGTCCGGCCGTCCCTGAGGAGCGCGGATGTTGACGGGTCCGTCCCGACGTCTGGTGGCCGCCACCACCCTGGTGGTCCTGGTGGCGCTGATGGCCGCCGCCTGCTCGAGCTCGAAGTCCTCCACCACGACCTCGGGCTCGACCGGCGGCACCGCAGGGGCCGGAGGCACCATCGACCTGGTCGCCTACTCGACACCGCAGGCCGCCTTCACCCAGATCGAGGCCGCCTTCCAGAAGACGCCGGCCGGGCAGGGCGTGCACTTCCAGCAGTCCTACGGCGCGTCGGGCGACCAGAGCCGGGCCGTGGCCGCGGGCCAGCCCGCTGACTTCGTGAACTTCTCCCTCGAGCCCGACGTGACCCGGCTGGTCAAGGCCGGCCTGGTGGCCTCGAGCTGGAACGCCAACCAGTACAAGGGCTTCATCACCGAGTCGGTGGTGGTGTTCATCGTGCGCAAGGGCAACCCCAAGCACATCGAGAGCTGGAGCGACCTGACCAAGCCGGGCGTGTCGGTGATCACGCCCAACCCGTTCTCGTCGGGCTCGGCCCGGTGGAACATCATGGCCGCCTACGGCGCCCAGTTGAAGGCCGGCAAGACCCCGGCCGAGGCCCAGCAGTACCTGGCCGACCTGTTCAAGAACGTGGCGGTGCAGGACAGCAGCGCCCGCAACGCCCTGCAGACCTTCACCGGCGGCAAGGGCGACGTGCTGCTCGACTACGAGAACGACGCCATCTTCGCCCAGCAGAACGGTGAGTCGGTCGACTACGTCATCCCCGCCCAGACGATCCTGATCCAGAACCCGGCGGCGGTGACGATCAAGTCCAAGAACCCGGCCTCGGCCAAGGCCTTCCTCGACTTCGTCTACACCCCGACGGCCCAGAAGCTCTTCGCCGACAACGGCTACCGGCCAGTGGTGCCCGGGGTGGTGCCCGCCTCCAAGTTCAAGACCCCAGCCCAGCAGTTCACCATCGACGACCTGGGTGGGTGGACCGCGGTCACGGCCAAGTTCTTCGACCCCACCAGCGGCATCGTGGCCAAGATCGAGCAGTCCAACGGGGTGTCGACATCCAGCAAGTAGCCGCGGCCCCGGAGCTCGATCGCCCAGCCGGGGATCCTCCGCCGGGTGACCGGTCAGGTCCGGCGCGTCCCGCCGGCCGACCTCACCGGGCCCGCCGCCGTCCCAGCACCGGCATCGAGCTGGGCATCGCCACCCTCTATCTGAGCCTGCTGGTGGTCATCCCGCTGGCCGCGGTGGTCTGGCGGGGCCTCGGCCAGGGCTGGTCCGGCTTCTGGGACGCGGTCACCACCCCCGAAGCCCGAGCCGCCCTCGAGCTGACAGTGGTGGCATCGCTCATCGTGGCCGGCATCAACGCGGTCATGGGCACGCTCATCGCCTGGGTCATGGTGCGCGACCGCTTCGTGGGCAAGCGGGTGGTCGACGCCTTCATCGACCTGCCGTTCGCCCTGCCCACCATCGTGGCCGGGTCTGGTGCTGTTGGCCCTCTACGGCCCCACCAGTCCGGTGCACGTGACCCTGGCCTACACGCAGCTGGGTGTGGTGGTGGCCCTGTTGTTCGTCACCCTGCCCTTCGTGGTGCGCACGGTGCAGCCGGTGCTGCTCGAGCTCGACCGGGACATGGAGCAGGCGGCCGCCTCGTTGGGGGCCAGTCGCATGACCACCTTCCGCCGGATCATCCTGCCCAACCTGGTGCCGGCCATCCTGGCCGGCACGGCGCTGTCGTTCGCCCGCGCCCTGAGCGAGTACGGCTCCACCGTGCTCATCTCGGGCAACCTGCCGTTCCACACCGAGGTGGCCTCGGTTCAGATCTACAACCAGATCCAGAACGACAACACGGCCGGCGCCGCCGCGGTGTCAACCGTGCTGTTAATCATCTCCCTGATGGTGATGGTGGTCCTGGGCGTCGTGCAGCATCGGGTGGTGCGTCGTGGCTGAACCCCGGACGCTGACCGAGGATCGCGGCTCGACGCCCACGCGTTGGGCGCTGCGGCTGGTGGCGCTGGTCTACCTGGCCTTCCTGCTCATCATCCCCGTGGGACTCATCTTCTGGCGCACGTTCGCCCATGGCGTGGGCCCGGTGTGGGACGCGCTGACCAGCCCCGACGCCCTCCACGCCTTCCAGGTCACCCTGATCGTGGCCGGCGTGGCCGTGGTGGCCAACACCATCTTCGGCCTGGTGGCCTCGTTCCTGCTGGTGCGCCACGAGTTCCGGGGCAAGGCGATCATCAACAAGCTGATCGACCTCCCCCTGGCCGTCTCCCCGGTGGTGGTGGGTCTGGCCCTGATCCTGGTCTACGGGCGCGACACGTCGGTGGGGGCGTGGCTGAACGGCCACGGGGTCGACGTCATCTACGCCCTGCCCGGGATGATCATGGCCACCTGCTTCGTGTCGCTGCCGCTGGTCGTGCGCGAGCTGGTGCCGGTGCTCGAGGAGATCGGTGACGAGCAGGAGCAGGCCGCGGCCACGCTCGGCGCCTCACCCGTCCAGATCTTCCGGCGGGTCACCCTGCCCGCCATCCGGTGGGGGCTGGCCTACGGCGTGATCCTCACCCTGGCCCGTTCGCTGGGCGAGTACGGCGCAGTGGCCGTGGTCTCGGGGCGCATCGTGGGACAGACCCAGACCGCCACTCTCTACGTGGAGCAGAGCTTCGAGAACTTCCAGAAGCAGAGCGCCTACGCCGTCTCCTTCGCCTTGGCCTTCGTGGCCATCCTGGCGCTGCTGGTGATGAACCTCTTCCGTCCCAAGTCCGACTCCTGAGCGCGAGGCCGCCATGGGCATCACGGCAACCAACATCGTCAAGCGGTTCGGGGACTTCGTGGCCCTCGACGACGTCTCGGTGGAGATCCCGTCAGGGTCGCTGACCGCGCTGCTCGGCCCCAGCGGCGGCGGCAAGTCCACGCTGTTGCGAGTCATGGCCGGTCTCGAGCCGCCCGACTCGGGTGTGGTCGAGCTCGACGGCGTCGACGCCACGTCGTTGCCGCCCCAGCGTCGCAACGTGGGCTTCGTGTTCCAGCACTACGCGGCCTTCAAGCACCTGAGCGTCTACCGCAACGTGGCCTTTGGCCTGGAGATCCGCAAGCGACCGAAGGACGAGATCCGCCGGCGTGTGACCGAGCTGTTGGAGCTGGTCCACCTGGAGGCCTTCGCCGACCGGCTGCCCGCCCAGCTCTCGGGTGGGCAGCGCCAGCGCATGGCCCTGGCCCGGGCGCTGGCCGTCGAGCCCAGCATCTTGTTGCTGGACGAGCCGTTCGGCGCGCTCGACGCGCAGGTGCGCAAGGAGCTGCGCAACTGGCTGCGGCGACTGCACGACCAGATCCACGTCACCACCGTGTTCGTCACCCACGACCAGGAGGAGGCCATGGACGTGGCCGACCGCATCGTGGTCATGGCCAACGCCCGCGTCGAGCAGATCGGCACCCCCGACGAGCTCTACGACCAACCGGCCAACGCCTTCGTCATGAGCTTCCTGGGGCCGGTGACCGAGCTGGACGGGCGACTGGTGCGACCCCACGACCTCGAGCTGGTGGACGACCCCGCCCCCTCGACCGTGCCGGTCGTGGTCGAGCGCGTGGCCCGGCTCGGGTTCGAGGTCCGCATCGACCTGCGCCTGGCCGACGGCACCCCCGTGTCTACGCGCCCGCCGAGCGCGGGGGTCGACACCGTCGACGGCGAGCCCGACCTCTACGTCCAGGTCACCCGCGACACCGCCGAGCGGCTGGGGCTGGTGCCCGGCAAGGTGGTGCACGTGCGTCCCGCCCGCGGGGCGCTCACCCTGCCGGTCGATCACCAGAGCCGGCCCGAGGCCGTCGCCGTGGCGGCCTCGGTGGGACATTCCGCCGGCCTCGGCCCCGAACCCCATCCGGCTGGCCGCTAGGGCCGTGACCGAGGGGGGACATCGCGCCGGGCCCGGTCGGCCAGAGTGTCGGTAGGCTGGCCGCCATGGCCGATCAGGCGACGTTCGCGGAGCAGGCCATGCAGTACATGGCCCCGCTCTACACGGCCGCGCTGCGCATGACCCGCAACTCGGCCGATGCCGAGGACCTCGTCCAGGAGACCTACCTCAAGGCCTACCGGGGCTTCGGCGGCTTCGAGCAGGGCACGAACCTGAAGGCGTGGCTGTACCGCATCCTGACCAACACCTTCATCAACTCGTACCGGTCCAAGAAGCGCAGGCCCGACGAGTCCGAGCTCGACGAGGTCGAGGACCTCTACCTCTATCGACGCCTGGGTGGCCTGGAGGCGGTGGCCGTCGGTCGCAGCGCCGAGGACGAGCTCATGGACCTGGTCACCGACCAGGAGGTGAAGGACGCCATCGAGGCGCTGCCCGAGCAGTTCCGCATGGCCGTCCTGCTGGCTGATGTCGAGGGATTCTCGTACAAGGAGATCGCCGAGATCCTCGACATCCCGATCGGTACGGTGATGAGCCGGCTGCATCGGGGAAGAAAGGCGCTGCAGAAGGCGTTGTTCGAGTTCGCCACCAGCCGGGGGCTCACCTCGGGCCCCTCCGAGGACCAAACCAACCAGCCGGTCGCCCCCAGCGGGCAGCCGGCACTGGCCGACTGAGAGATCTGCCGACATGACCGAGCCGGGATCAGAGCGCGATGAGCACGAGGCCCCAGCCGCGGACGACCACGGCCACGATCACAGCGATCTGCCGTGCGAGTCGGCCCTCCAGGAGCTCTACCTGTTTCTCGACGGCGAGCTGACCGTCGACAAGCGCAGCCAGATCAAGCACCACCTCGACGACTGCAGTCCCTGCTTCGAGGCCTTCGACTTCGAGGCTGAGCTGCGCAACGTGATCTCCACCCGTTGCCGCGACGAGGTGCCCGACTCGCTGCGCGAGGCCGTGGGTCGCATCCTCGACAACCCCACCGATACCTCCGTCGAGCACTGATCGGTCCGGCTGGTCGGCGGGTCCGAAGGCTGACCCGGACCGCCGAATGCCGATGGCCGCGGCGATCCCTCTAGGATCTGCGCATGGTCGTTCTCGCCGCCCACGTCTGGCACTTCTGGATCGCCGTCGCCCTGGTGTTCCCGATCGTCCTGGCCATCATCGCCACCGGCGTGCTGTACGTGCGCAAGGTGGTCGCTCCCCGGTACCCGAGGGACTGACCGTGCCCAGCGCCGTCGATTGGGCCACGGCGCAGCGGGTGGCGGTGCGCGTGGCCGGGCGCGAGCCGTTCAGCCAGTCGTACCACTCCGACTCGCTCGAACCCGACTTCGCCGAGCTCACCGAGGTGGCCGAGCGGCTGGTGGCCGACGAGACCGGGCTGGTGTCGCTGGCCGGGCCGGCTCGGGCCCGGGTGACCGATCGGGCGGGGTGGATCCAGGCCAACGTGGCCTCCTTCCAACGCCTGCTACGGCCCATCATCGACAAGCTCAGCTCGCGCCTCGAGGCCAACGCCCTGTCCCCGATGGCCCAGAAGCTGGCCGGGGCCGAGGTGGGCATGGTGCTGGGCTGGATGTCCACCCGGGTGCTGGGCCAATACGACCTGCTGATCATCGAGGACGAGTCCCCACTCGACCAGGACCTCGTGTACTACGTGGGTCCGAACGTGTTGGCCCTGGAGAAGCAGTTCGCCTTCCCGCCGCGCGAGTTCCGCTTGTGGCTGGCCCTGCACGAGGTCACCCACCGGGCCCAGTTCACCGGCATCGCCTGGATGCGTCCGCACTTCCTGGGCCTGGTGTCGGAGACCCTCGACTCGGTCGACCCGGACCCCAAGCGCTTCGTCGAAGTGGCCGGCCGGCTGGCGGACTCGCTCCGCCGCGGGGAGAACCCGTTGGCCGAAGGCGGGATCATGGCCTTGCTGGCCTCGGCCGAGCAGCGCCAGGTGCTCGATCAGGTGAGCGGACTGATGAGCCTGCTCGAGGGCCACGGTGACATCACCATGGACCGGGCGGGGCGGGCCCTGGTGCCCAATGCCGATCGCTTCTCCCGCGTGCTGCACCAGCGGCGCGACTCGACTCAGGGCTTCGCCCGCCTGTTGCAGCAGCTCATCGGGCTCGAGGCCAAGATGAACCAGTACGCCCAGGGCGAGCGGTTCATCGAGGCGGTCGAGCAGGTCGGCGGTCCCCAGCTGCTGTCCGAAGCGTGGGAGAGCCCCGACCGCCTGCCCAGCCTCGACGAGATCCGGAACCCGCAGACGTGGATCTCCCGGGTCGCCCCGGCCCTGGCCAGCTGATCGGCCTCGACCCGGGCTCGCCCTCGGGCTCGCTGGTCACGACGCTGCTGGCCCGGTGTCGGTTCGAGCCGCCGGGCACGGCCGTGGTGTGCGGGGTGTCGGGCGGGGCGGACTCGTTGGCGCTGCTGGCGTTGGCCGTGGCCGCCGGCCTGGATGCCACCGCGGTCCACGTGGATCACGGGTTGCGGCCGGGGGCGAGCTCCGAAGCCGGCGTGGTGGCCGAGGCGGCCTCCGCCCTGGGGGCCGCCTTCCGGGCCGAGCAGGTGGAGGTGGCCGACGGCCCCAACCTGGAGGCTCGGGCTCGCACGGCCCGCCACCGCGTCCTGGGTGACCGGGCCCTTCTGGGTCACACGGCCGACGACCAGGCCGAGACCGTGGTGTTGAACCTCATGCGCGGCGCCGGGGTGAGCGGGTTGGCCGGCATCCGAGCCGACCGGCGCCATCCCATCCTGGGCCTGCGCCGCCACGAGACCCAGGCCGTGTGCACCACCCTCGGCCTGGAGCCGGTGCAGGACCCGTCCAACCTGGATCCTCGTCATCGCCGCAACCGGGTGCGGTGGGAGGTGCTGCCCCTGATGGCCGAGGTGTCGGCACGCGACGTGGTGGCCGTGATCGCTCGCCAGGCCGACCACCTGCGGGAGGTGGACGAGCTGCTCGCCCGCCTGGCCGACTCGGTGGATCCGACCGACGCCGCCGCGCTGGCCGGCGGTGATCCGGTGGTGGCCGCGGTGGCGGTGCGCCGGTGGCTGGCCTCGGCCGACCCCGAAGGCCATCCGCCCGACTCGGCCACCGTGCGCCGCGTGCTGGCTGTGGCCCGACTGGAGATCCGCTCGACCGACGTGGGCGGGGGACGACGGGTGAGCCGATCACGGGGGCGGCTGCGGCTGGAGTCGTGATCGGGCCGCCCGTTGGCTAGGGTCGGGCCGGCATGGACCAGCCGCCGTCCCCCTCACTGGCAGCCGATCCCCACCTGGGCCGGGTGATCGTCGAGCGCGACGTGCTGCAGGCCCGGATCCGTGAGCTGGGTCGCGAGATCACCCTTCACTACGCCGGGCGGCGACCCCTGCTGGTCGGGGTGCTCAAGGGTGCCTTCATGTTCATGAGCGACCTGGCCCGGGCCATCGACCTGCCCGTCGAGTTCGACTTCATGGCCGTGTCCTCCTACGGCAGCTCCACCAAGACCAGCGGGGTGGTCCGCATCGTCAAGGACCTCGATCTGGATCTGACCGATCGCGACGTGCTGTTGGTCGAGGACATCGTGGACAGCGGGCTCACCCTCCACTACCTGCGCAAGAACCTGTTGGCCCGGGGGCCGGCCAGCCTGGAGGTGTGCGCCCTGATCGTGAAGGACGGCATCCAGCAGGTCGAACCCGACCTCCGTTATGTGGGCTTCCGGATCCCCGACGAGTTCGTGGTCGGCTACGGACTCGACGTGGCCGAGCGGTATCGGAATCTGGCGTCCATCTACACCTTCGTGGCCGAGGGCGCCGCCGAGCGACCCGACCTACCCCCTGGGGTCGACTCGCCGGTAGCCTGACCCGGCCCAACTCGGCGTCCATCGGTGGCGGCGAGCACCCCTCTCCGGGAGTCGGCCATGAGCGCGACCGATCACCAGCCTTTCGACGTCCCGCCCTTCGACGGGGCCGAGCCGCCGGTCACCGCCCGGCCGCTGGCTCCTCGGCCCGAGATGACGGCGCTGGGTCCGGTGGACCTGCCCCGGATCGAGGCGGCGGTGCGCGAGATCCTGGCCGCCATCGGGGAAGACCCCGAACGCGACGGCCTGTTGGACACCCCGGCCCGGGTGGCGCGCATGTACGAAGAGGTGTTCGCCGGGCTGCGCGAGTCGCCTCACCACCACCTCGAGGTGCAGTTCGAGGCCAACCACGACGAGATGGTGATGGTGCGCGACATCGCCCTCACCTCCATGTGCGAACACCACCTGGTGCCCTTCATCGGCAAGGCCCACGTGGCCTACATCCCCAACAACGACGGGCGGGTCACCGGCCTGTCGAAGCTGGCCCGCCTGGTCGACGCCTACGCCAAGCGCCCCCAGGTCCAGGAGCGCCTGACCACTCAGATCGCCGACGAGCTCGAGCGCACGCTCCAGCCCCGAGGGGTGCTGGTGGTGATCGAGGCCGAGCACCTGTGCATGTCCATGCGCGGCGTGCGCAAACCTGGTGCCTCCACCGTGACCTCGGCCGTGCGCGGCCTGTTCCGGGAGAACACCGCCACCCGCTTCGAAGCCATGCGCTTCATCAGCAGCGGCATCTAGAGGTAGACCACCAGAGCGATCGCCGCTCCCGGTTCGAGCCTGGCCGACACGGGATCGGATTTGACACCCCCTTGTACCCTGCCCCGTTGTGATCCTGCCCGAGTCGCGCCCGCTGGTGATGGGTGTGGTGAACGTGACCACCGACTCGTTCAGCGACGGCGGACGCTTCGTCGAGCTCGAGGCGGCCCTGGCTCACGCCCGCCAACTGGTGGCCGACGGCGCCGACATCGTCGATGTAGGTGGCGAATCCAGCCGTCCGGGGGCCGAACCCGTCGATTCGGCCGAGGAGCTGCGTCGGGTCGTCCCGGTGATCGAGGCTCTGGCTCCGCAGGTGCGGGTGTCGATCGACACGGTCAAGCCCGAGGTGGCCCGGGCCGCGGTGGCGGCCGGTGCCACGCTGGTCAACGACGTGTCCGCGTCGTTGGCCGAGGTGGCCGCAGAGCTCGAGGCGGGCTACGTGGTCATGCACCGCCAGGGCACGCCCAAGACCATGCAGGTGGCCCCCCGCTACGACGATGTGGTGGCCGAGGTGGGGGCCTTCCTGGCTGAGCGGGCCGAGCAGGCCGAGGCGCTGGGCATCGACGAGGTGTGGGTGGATCCCGGCATCGGTTTCGGCAAGACCCTGGCTCACAACCTCACCCTGCTGCGTCACCTCGACGAGCTGGTGGGCATGGGCCGACCCGTGCTGGTGGGTACCAGTCGGAAGGGCTTCCTGGGCCGCCTGGTGGCCCGATCCGACACCAGCGCGCTCACCCGATCCGATGTGCCGGCCGAGCCGGAGTCGGCCGATCCCGAATCGTCCCCGGTGGGCGAGCGGCTGGAGGCCTCGCTGGCCACCGCCACCTGGGCCATGGCCCAGGGCGCTCGCATGGTCCGGGTCCACGATGTCGGTCCAACCGTCCAAGCAATGAAAGTCGTGGCAGCATGAGCCCCGTGGCAATGAAGGGAAAGTGGGCCCAGGGCATCCGCCCTCGGAACTTCCACTGGATCATCAAGGATCAGATCGCGCTCTGCGAGCGTCCGGGCGGATACGGCGCCAACCATCGCCGCGTCCGGCGCCAGGAGGAGATCATCTGGATCCGTGAGCAGGGCTTCGGGTGCGTGATCTCGTTGATCCCCGCGCCTCACAACCTGCACAACTATGACGATCTGGGTGTCACCTGGCGGCACCGACCGTTCAGCTCCACCGATGACGCCGCCGTCTACCTGGGCACGCTCTACCCCGAGATCAAGGGCCTCCTGGCCGACGGCACCCGAGTGCTCATGCACGGCGAGGAGCTGGGCGACCGCATCTGCGGAACCGTGGCCGGCTACCTGCTGTGGGACGGTCTCATCGACTCGGGTCCCCGGACGATCTCCGCGGTCGAGCAGATCACGCAGCGCCAGCTCGGGCCCCTGGGTCGCGAGCTGGTGGCCGTGGCCGCCGCGCTCTGACCCACCGGGCCTGCCCGCCGCCACCCCATGACGCCGCCCACCGGAGACCGCATCGAGTTGCGTGGCCTGCGGGCCGTTGGCATCTGCGGCGCGCTCCCCGAGGAGCGCCTGCGTCCCCAGCCCTTCGAGGTCGACCTCGACGTGGAGGTCGACCTGGCCGCAGCCGGCGCCTCCGACGACCTGGGCGACACCGTCGACTACGGCATGTTGGCCGAGAAGGTGGTCGAGGTGATCACCGGGGAGCAGCCGGTGCTGCTGGAACGGATGGCGTCGCGCCTGGCCGCGGTGGTCCTCGAGTCGCCGGGCGTGGTGGCCGTCACCGTGGCCGTGCGCAAGCTCCGCCCGCCCGTGCCGACCGAGTTGGCCACCTCCGGCGTGCGCATCCGCAGGGTCCGCTGACGATGCGGGCCTTCCTGGGCCTCGGTTCCAATCTGGGCGATCGCCAGGCCTTCCTCCGCGAGGCCGTCGAGTCCCTCACCGGGGTGGTGGGTGTGTCGTCGGTGTACGAGACCGATCCGGTGGGTGGCCCCGGGGGCCAGGGCGCCTACCTGAACCTGGTGGTTGAGCTCGACACCGAGCTGTCGGCCCGGGAGCTGCTGGGGGTGTGCCACCGCCTGGAATCGGCGGCCAACCGGGTGCGCCACGAGCGTTGGGGGCCGCGCACCCTCGACGTCGACATCCTGTGGACCGATCAGGATCCCACCGACGAACCCGATCTCCAGATCCCCCATCCCCGCATGTTCGAGCGACGGTTCGTCATGGCGCCGCTGGCCGAGCTGGCCCCCGAGGTGGTGCCGGCCAACTGGAGCGACCGGGCCGAGGGCCGGGTCCGGCTGGTCGGCCCACTGTCGTGACCGGCGAGCCCAGGCCCCGGGTGCGGATCATCGGGGCGGGCCGGGCCGGGCGCTCGCTGGCCGGTGCCCTGGGCGCCGCCGGCTGGGACGTGGTCGGGGTCCTGGGCCATCGAGACGATCCCCGCCGGGCCGCGGACGACGTGGACCTGGTGGTCATCGCCACCCCGGACGCGGCCATCGCCGAGGTGGCCGCGGCCGTCGAGCCGCGTCCCGACGCCGTGGTGGCGCACCTGAGCGGCGCCACCGGCCGGCGAGTGTTCGAGGGCCTGGGCCACGCCCGCACCGCGGTGCTGCACCCCCTGGTGGCCATGCCCGACCCCGACGCCGGTACCCGTCGCCTGGCCGCGGGTGCCTGGTTCGCGGTGGCCGGCGATCCGCTGATCACCCGGGTGGTCGACGACCTGGGGGGTCAGTGGTTCGAGGTGGCCGAGGCGGACTGGGTGGCCCACCACGCCGCCGCGGTGATCGCCTCCAACCACGTGGTGGCCGTGCTCGGCCAGGCCGAGCGGGTGGCGGCCACCGCTGGGGTGCCCTTCGACGTGTACCTCGAGCTGGTGCGGGCCACCCTCGACAACGTGATCGAGCTGGGTCCGGCCGCGGCGCTGACCGGTCCGGCCGCCCGGGGAGACGAAGCCACCGTGGCCGCCCACCTGGCCGCCCTGGATCCGTCCGAGCGTGAGGGCTACGCGGCGGTGGCCGAGCTGGCCCGGCGACTGGCCGGCGCCCCGTCGCGGCCCGACGCCCGGCCGGCGCCCGGTCCCGGTCCGGAGTGAGGCAGGATCGAATCGTGCGCCTGCTCACCACCATCGCCGAGACCCGGAGCCAGTTGGATTCGGCCCGGGCCGAGGGGCGCACCGTCGGGTTGTTCCCCACCATGGGCTATCTGCACGAAGGCCACGCCACCCTCATGCGACAGGTCCGGGTCGAGTGCGACGTCGCCGTGCTGTCCATCTTCGTCAACCCACTGCAGTTCGCGGCGGGCGAGGACCTGGCGCAGTACCCACGCGACCTCGACCGCGACCTGGCGCTGGCCCAGTCCCTGGGCTTCGACGTGGTCTTCGCTCCCGACGTCGGCGAGATGTACCCCGTCCCGGCGCTCACCTCGGTGTCGGTCACCGATCTGGCCGCCACCATGGAGGGGGCGTCGCGGCCCACCCACTTCGCTGGGGTGGCCACCGTGGTGGCCAAGCTGTTCAACATCGTCGGCCCGTGCCGCGCCTACTTCAGCGAGAAGGACTTCCAGCAGCTGGTCATCGTGTCCCGCATGGCCGTGGACCTGTCCTTCCCGGTCCAGGTGGTGGCGTGCCCCTTCGTGCGCGAGCCCGACGGGCTGGCCCTGTCCAGCCGCAACGTCTACCTGACCCCGGCCGAGCGGGCGGCCGCGCCCGTGCTCTTCCAGGCCCTGCAGGCCGGAGCCGACGCCGTCCGAGCCGGCGAGCGCGAGCCGGGCGCGGTCATCGATCTGGTGGCCGGGCTGATCGCGGCCGAACCCCTGGCCGAGCTCGACTACGTGGAGGCGGTGGACCCGTCCACGCTGCGTCGACCCGACCGGCTGGCGGGAGAGGTACGGCTGTTGGTGGCCGCCCGTTTTGGCCGGCCCCGGTTGTTGGATAACCTCTCGGTGCTCGCTTCCGAGCAGGACTGAACCCCAGTCCGGGCACGGCGACCCCTCCGGGCGCCAAGTCGAACGAGGAGCGCCCATGCGCCGACGCATGATGAAGTCCAAGATCCATCGGGCCACCGTCACCGACGCCAACCTGCACTACATCGGGTCGATCACCCTCGACGTCGATCTCATGGCCCGAGCCGACATCCGCGAGCACGAGCAGGTCCACGTGCTCGACATCGACAACGGCGCCCGGTTCGAGACCTACGCCATCCCCGGCGGCCCGGGCGAGGTCTGCCTCAACGGTGCCGCGGCCCGCCTGGTGCAGCCCGGGGACAAGGTCATCGTGATCACCTACGCCGACTACGAGGACGCCGAGCTCGACGGCTTCGTGCCGTCCGTGGTCCACGTCGATGCCGGCAACTGTCCGGTGACCCTCGACGAGGCCGTGCCCCAGTGGGCCTGATCCCCATCCCGGCCCGACCGCGGTGAGCCGGTTGAGCCGGTGAACCCGCCGAAGCGCGACGCGTCGGCTCCCGCCGCGGTCAAGCCGCTGGATCTGCTGGTCCTGGGCAGCGGGGTGGCTGGTCTTTCGGCCGCGGTGCGCGCCGCCGGCACCCATCACATGCAGGTCGGCGTGCTGACCAAGGGGGAGCTGGCCCAGTCGACCACCCGCTGGGCCCAGGGCGGTGTGGCCGCGGTGCTGGGAGAGGACCCGGACTCGACCGATCTGCACCTGGCCGACACCCTGGCGGCCGGCGCCGGACTCTGCGATCGCGACGCGGTGCGGGTGTTGGTCGACGAGGGCCCCGGGCGGGTCAACGAGCTGATCGGCCTGGGGGCGATGTTCGATCGCGACGAGCAGGGCCGCCTGGAGCTGGCTCGCGAGGGCGGCCACAGCCTGCCCCGGGTGGTGCACGCCGGCGGTGCCGCCACCGGCGCGGAGATCGAACGCGGCCCTGGTCGAGGCGGTGCGGCGAACCGTGGCCGCCGTCCACGAGAACTCCTTCGCCGTCGACCTGCTGATCTCCGGCGGGAAGTGCCGGGGGGTGGTCGCCCGTGACGCTCACGGCGCGGTGCGGGTGGTGGAGGCGGCGAACGTCCTGCTGGCCACCGGGGGCGCCGGCCAGCTGTACTCGGTGACCACCAACCCGGTCGAGAGCACCGGGGACGGCATCGCCATGGCCCTGCGCGCCGGCGCAGCCGTGGCTGACATCGAGTTCGTGCAGTTCCACCCGACACCGCTGCATCACCCCGAGATGCCTCGCCCGCTGCTCTCCGAGGCCCTGCGGGGTCACGGCGCCCTGATCCGCGACGCCCGGGGCGAGCGCTTCGTGGACGAGTTGCTGCCCCGCGACGTGGTGGCACGCGCCATCACCCAGCGCATGCTGGACCAGCAGGTCGACCACCTGTGGTTGGACGCCACCGGCCTGGAGGCGTTCGACGACCGCTTCCCCACCATCAGCGCGGCCCTGACCCGGGTGGGTCTGGATCCGTCTCGCGACTGGCTGCCCATCGCCCCCGCCGCCCACCACCTCTCGGGCGGCGTGGTCACCGACCTGGACGGGGCCTCGTCCATCCCGGGCCTGTGGGCCGCGGGGGAGGCGTCGTGCTCGGGCGTGCACGGGGCCAACCGGTTGGCCTCCAACGCCCTGCTCGAGGGGATGGTGTTCGGCGCCCGGGTGGTCGAGGCCATCGAGTCGGGTCGCGACGCGGCCCGGCCCACCGGCGCCATGCGGGCCGTGCTGGACTCGCGCCAGGACGTGCCCTCGGCCGCCGACCCCACGGTCGACCCGGCGCGCATCGGCGGGCGCCCCGCCGAGCTCTGGCGCCCGCTGCAGGCTCCGGTGTCGGGCGCACCATCCGCCCGACCGACCGTCGCCACCCAGGCGGCCGCCCAGGCCCGAGCCGACCGGCTGACCCTGCAACGGGCCATGACCGAAGGGGCAGGAGTCCTGCGTGACGCCGACTCGCTGGCGGCCACGACCGCCGTGGTCAGCCTCCTGGCGGCCACGGTTGCCCGGGGCGACACCGACCCGGCGGTGTGCGAGCTGGCCAACCTCCTGGAGCTGGCACAGGGCCTGTTGGCGTCGGCCAGCCAGCGCACCGAGAGTCGAGGCTCGCACACCCGGGCCGACTTCCCCGAGACCGACCCGGCCTTCCGCTGTCGCATCGTCCTAGACGCCTCCCGCCCCGGCCTGGCCGCGACCGTCGGCTCGACCGCGGCCGGCCGATGAGCGCGCTCGAGCCGCCCCGGGGCGCGGTGGTCGAGGCCGTGGCCCGCGCCCTGGCCGAGGACCTGACGCCGCTCGGAGACCTGACCGCGGCGCTGGTGCCGGCCGACGTGGCCGCCACCGGCGCCTTCGTGGTCCGCGGTTCGGGGGTGGTGGCCGGTGTGGCCTGCGCGTCCGAGGCCTTCGCCCAGGTCGACCCGTCGGTCGAGTTGGCCTGGACAGTCAGCGACGGCGACCCGGTTCGCGCCGGCACCACCGTGGCTACGGTGTCGGGCTCCCTGGCCTCGATCCTGACCGCCGAGCGCACCGCCCTCAACTTCCTCGGGCACCTGTCGGGCATCGCCACCCTCACCCGTCGGTTCGTGGTGGTGGCCGGGGCCGGCGGCCAGACCCGCATCTGGGACACCCGCAAGACGACCCCCGGCCTTCGCAGCCTGGAGAAGGCCGCGGTGCGGGCCGGTGGGGGCGCCAACCACCGCGGCAATCTGTCGGACTGGATCCTTCTGAAGGACAACCATCTGGCCGTACTGGGGATCGCCGGCGCCGTGGCCGAGGCCCGACGCCGCTGGCCCGGACGCACCGTGCACGTGGAGTGCGACCATCTGGACCAGCTCCACCAAGCCCTCGACGCCGGGGTCGACGCCGTCCTGCTGGACAACATGTCCCCCGAGGAGGTCACCGCGGCGGTGGCGCTGGCCGACGAGCAGGCCGCGGCCACGGGCCGGCGCCGCCCGCTGCTGGAGATCTCCGGGGGCATCAACCTGGAGACCGTGACCCGCTATGTCTCGTTGGGAGCCGACCTCATCTCGGTGGGTGGCCTGACCAACTCGGCGCCGGTGCTCGACATCGGCCTCGACATCGACCCCAGGAGCTGAACGTGCTGCTCGCCATCGACGCCGGCAACACCGAGACCGTGGTCGGCCTCTACGACCTCGAGGGGCCCGACCCGGCCCAGCGCACCCGGGCCGAGGACGGGCTGGTCGACCACTGGCGCATCGCCACCGAGGCCAACCGCACCTCCGACGAGCTGGCCGTCCTGTTGCAAGGCTTCCTGTCCTTCCGCGGGCTGGGCCTCGACGATGTGGACGGGCTGGCTGTGTCCTCTGGCGTTCCCCGGGTCAAGGAGAGCCTGCGCCAGCTCTCGGAGCGCTACCTCGACTTCGATCCGATCATGATCGAGCCGGGGGTGCGGACCGGCATCGCCATCCTGGCCGAGAACCCCAAGGAGGTGGGCGCAGACCGCATCGCCAACGCGGTGGCCGCCTTCGACCTGTTCGGCGGACCGACCATCATCTGCGACTTCGGCACCGCCACCACCTGTGACGCGGTGTCGGCCAACGGGGAGTACCTGGGTGGGGCCATCGCGCCGGGCATCGGCATCAGCATGGACGCCCTGGTGGGGCGGGCCGCGCAGCTGCGGGCGGTCGAGCTGGTCGAGCCGCGCAGCGTGCTGGGCAAGAGCACCGTGGAGTGCATCCAGTCGGGCGCCGTCTACGGCTTCGCCGCCCAGGTGGACGGGCTGTGCGAGCGCATCCAACGCGAGCTGGGTGAGTGCACGATCGTGTCCACGGGAGGCCTGGCCGACCTCATCACCCCCCTGTCGAGCTCCATCGACCACAGCGAGCCCTGGCTCACCCTCCACGGCCTGCGCCTGGTCTACGAGAAGAACACGTAACTGATTGGCCCCGCCCGACCGAAGGGCCAATGGGTCTGACGGGTCATCAGGTCGGCGGGGACGACGAACTACGGTGGCGACGATGCGGGTGCTGATCACGGGCATGGGCGGCGAGCTGGGCACCCGGTTGGCCATCGAGCTCGGCGGGGACCGTGGGGTCGAGGCGGTCATGGGCCTCGACATCGACCCACCCCGCCGGCGCCATCCGGCCACGTTCCATCGGGTGGACCCCCGCAACCGGGAGCGGACCACCGAGCTCATCCACGCGTTCCGACCCACCGCACTCGTCCACCTGGGTGTGTACGAGCCCTACGCCCGGTCCAGCCCTCGTTCGGCCGCGCAGCGCACCGCGGCCGGCACCGTGGCCGCCGTCACCGCCGCGGCCGACGCCGGCGGGTTGGACCGCATCGTCGTGCGCTCGGGCATCGAGGTCTACGGCCGGCGGCGAGGTTCGCCCGTCCGACCCGACGAGCAGGTGCGCCCGGATCCCACCAGCCCGTTCGGGCGCGAGCTGGCGCACGTCGAACGAGCCTGCGTCGAAGCCGGCCTGCATGCCGCCGCTCCCGTCACCTGCCTGCGCTTCGCCCCGCTGGTCGGCCCGCACTTCCCCAGCCCGCTGGGCCGCTACCTGCGCACCCCGGCGGTGCCGTTCTCGGCGTTGGGCGATCCACCCTTCTCCCTGCTGCACCAGCAGGATGCGGCCGCCGCCCTGCTGGCCGCGGTGCGCCGGCCGGTGGATGGTCCGGTGAACGTGGTGGGCGACGGGGCCGTCACCGCGTCGCAAGCGGCGCGCCTGGGACGGCGTCTCCCGGTGCCGGTGGTGGGGCCGGGATGGTGGGCGGCTCGCCGGTTCAGCGAGCTCTCCGGGGCACCGGTTCCCGACCACGTCCACGAGCTGCTGGTACGGGGCCGGAGCGCCGACGGCAGCCGGGCCGGTGAACGGTTGGGCGTGCGACCGTCACGGTCCACCGCGGAGGTCCTGACCGAGCTCTACGCCTGGGCCGAGGTGGTGCAGCTGGTCCAGCCCGAGGCCGAGGCGGCATGAGCCGGCCGGATTTCGCCTTCGAGGCCGACCAGATCGACGCGCTCGATCCCGACCTCGAGCGCAACGACCTGGCCGCGCTGGTCCACCGGCGCCTGTCGGGTCGCTTCGTGATCGACGAGTTCGGCCTCGATCGCGACCTGCTCCGGCTGGTCACGCCGCTGGCCCGGCTGCGCTGGCGGGTGGTGGTGGAGGGTGAGCGCCACCTGCCCGAGGTGGGTCCCGCCCTGCTGGTGCACAACCGTCGCCTGGGCCTGTCCGAACCGGCGGTGCTGGCCCTGACCGTGGCCAGGGCCACCGGTCGGCCCCTGCGTTGGACCGGCGCGCCGGAGCGAGGCCCGCTGGCGCAACCGTCACGCCAGCTCGGTGGCGTGCCCTCTGATCGGGCCGACCTGCGCAGCCTGCTGCACGCCGGCGAGCTGGTGGGACTGGCGCTGAGGCGCGAGCCGTTTCACCGCTACCACGTGCCTGCCGTCCCGGCCCTGCCGGTGCGCGAGGCCCTGGAGCTGGGGGTTCCCATCGTGCCGGTGGCCATCAGCGGTCTGGAGGCGGCGCGCCGCTGGAGCGTGCGCATCGGCGCTCCCATCCCCACCCGGCGTCGGCGGGCCACCGGTGACCCCGAGGAGTTGAGCGACGCCGCCCGCGAAGCGGTGCGGACGCTGCTGACCGAGTCGCGCCGACAGGCCGCAGGTGTGGCTCGACGCGTCACCGGTCGCCCCTAGACGCGTCACCGGGCGCGCGCCGGCGCGACGAGGGACCCCGGCACGGGGGAGGGCCCGGACTATGTTCGCCGGGTGGCCACCGCCCTGGCAGCTGACGGCACCCGCTTGCACTACGACACCTTCGGCACCCGTCATGGCGAGCCCCTGTTGATGATCCAGGGGCTGGGGGCCGACAGTCGGGGCTGGATCCGCCAGCGCCGCGCCCTGGCCGGTCAGTACCGCTGCATCACCTTCGACAACCGCGGGGCCGGCCGATCCGATCACCCCGAGGGTCCCTACGACCTGGAGGTCATGGCCACCGACGCGTTGGCCGTGCTCGACGCGGTCGGCGTCGAGCGGGCGCACGTGCTGGGCGCGTCCATGGGTGGGGTCATCGCCCAGATCCTCGGGGTTCGCGCCCCGGAACGCACCCGGTCCCTGGTGTTGGCCTGCACGGCCTGTCACCACCACGAGTGGCGCCGGGAGCTGCTGGCCGAGTGGGCCGCGGTGGCCTCTGAGCGGGGCATGGGGGCGTTCGCCCAGCAAGCCGTGCGTTGGTTGATCGGACCGCGCTCGTTGCGACGGGTGTGGCCGGCGGTCGGCCTCATCGGCCCCATGGCCATGACCGGATCACCCCACGCCTTCGTGGCCCAGGTCGAGGCCATCCTGGCCATCGACGACAGCTTGAGCGGGGAGCTGGGCGGTCTGACCGTACCGGTGCTGGCCCTGGTGGGAAGCCAGGACATCCTCACGCCGATGGGTGACAGCGAGGAGCTGGCCGAGCGCATCCCGGGGGCCGAGCTGGCCGTGATCCGGGGCGCGGCCCACGGCTTCATGCTCGAGCACGGCTCCACCTTCAACCGCACCGTGCTGGCCTTCCTCGGACGCGCCTCGGCCCGGGTACCGGCCTGAGGCACCCGGACCGCCGGCGCATCCGCCGCCCACCCGGCTGGTTCAGCTGAAGCGCTCGGCCACGACGTCCACCACCCGGCGACCCGTCTCCAGGGGCGTCGATTCGGCGCGCTCCATGCCGATGCCGGCGCCGATGAGGGTGATCCCGCCGATGGCCAACCAGCCCCACGTGGGCACACCCGCGGTCACGGCCAACGACTCGTGCACGCTCAGCGCCACCAGCAGCGCCGTCCCCAACAGCAGGGGGGCGATCTGTCGGCGCTGTCCGCCCACGATCACCGCCACCAGGCCCACGGCGCCGGCCACCAGGGCGTGGCCGGCGCCGCCGCCGGTGACCCGTTCGACCAGGGCGGCACCGCCGAGGAGGGCCACCGCCGGTCCGTAGGCCACCCAGGAGCTGACCTCGACCCGGCGTCGGGCCTGCCAACCCGCCAGCACCAGGGTCAGCGCCACCGGGGCCAGGTAGGGCTCGCTGATGCGCACGTGGTGGTCGACCAGGTGCAGCCAGATGCCGCCGATGGCCAGCAACGCGCCCACCAGCGCCAGGTCGAGCTCGTCGAGGCGAACGGCCCAGGCGATGCCCAGCCCGCCGATGGCGATGAGCAAGGTGGCCAGCACGGCACGGTCCGGCCCCGCCACCCCCAGCGCCACCAGCGCGGCGCTGGCCGCGGTGACCCGCCCCGCCCACCGGGCGGCGTCGCTGGGGGCCACGTCGTCGAGCGCGGTGGCCACCACGGCCAGCCCCATGGTGGCCAGGGCGGCCCAACCCCGGGTGGCCCCGGCCGCCACCGTCGCCGAGGCCACGGTGAGCGGGACCAGGGCGCCGGCGGCCATGGTCATCCAGCGGTGGCCGCGGGCCAGGGCATCGAGCAGGGCGAGCCCGGCCAGCAGACCGGTGAGCGCGGCCACCCCGGCCGGGTGCAGCAGCGGGAGGGTGACCAGGGTCAGGGCCGCGGCGGCGCGAGGGACCAGACCCAGACCGGTGAGCTTGGGATCCACCTCGGCGTTGTCCAGCACCAGGGCGACCGCCCACAGGGCGAGGACGGCGCCCACGTCCACCGTGAGCACGCTCACCCGCCCGACGCTGGCCAGAACCGCCGCGACCACCGGCAGGGTGGTGGACACGCCCAGCATCCAGGTGGATTCCAGGTCCGCCTGGTTGCGGATCAGCGGTGCTCGCACGACGGTGGCCATGGCCACCACCAGCGCGCCGGCCAACCCCAGCCCCGCGCTCCACAGGGGGTGGGTCGGTGCGGACATGGCGGCGGGCACGGTGAGCACGATGGCCAGTCCGGCACCACCCGGACGTCCGCCCACCACCAGGAAGGCGGCCATGGCCACGGCGGTGACCCCCACCAGCGGCGCCGAGCCGGTGGCCGCGGCCACCACCGCTACCGAGGTGGCGGCCAGGGCCAGGCTGGCGGGGAGCCAGCCGCTGCCCACCAGCAGGGCGATGCCCAGGGGGGTGCGGTCGGCCTGGCGCCGACGGACGTCGGCCACGAACCACCCGATCAGGGCCAACCCCCCGGCCAGCAGCAGGCTGGCCGACCAGGTGGCGGGGCTGCCCTCACGCCAGTGATCGCCCAGGCGGAACAGGCCGAACAGGGTGAGCGGGCCGATGGCCCAGGCGGCCACCGCCTCGGAGGCGATGGCCCCGACCTTGGTGGGACCCGACCAGAACGGGTCGGCGGCGGTGGCCCAGGCCACCAGCTCGAGCAGCAGGAACAGGGCGGCGGCGCCGATCAGGTCCATCAGGCCCCGGTGGATGGTCGCGCTCCAGCCGTCGACCAGACCGACCCCGGCGGTCACCGCCGCGGCCGCCACCAGGACCAGGCTGTGGCGTCGGTGGGCTTCCCGGCCCAGCACCGCGGCGGCCGCGGCGCCGGCCAGCGCCGCCCACAGGCGGGACTCCGAACCGGTCAGACCGAGCTGTGCCACGACGCCCGGACCCAGGTCGGCCAGCGCCGCGGCCGCGGCCGCCAGCGGGCCCAGCCCGACCACCAGAGCCCAGCTGATGGCCCGACGCCTTGCGCCCGCGCCAGCCGCCACCACGGCCATGGCGCCCAGGATCAGGGGGACCGGGAGTCCGCTTCGGGCGCCCAGGCCGATGGCGGCCACCACCGCGGCGGCGGTGGTGGCCCACTCCAGGACGCTCGAACGCTCGACCCGGTCGAGCACCCAGAAGGCCACCGAACCCACCGTTCCCTCGATCAGGACCATGGTCGACCAGCTGGCCCCGACGTGGACGGCCACCGCCGCGCTCACCAGCGGGATCAGGAAGGCGCCCAGGTGGTAGAGCACGGTGGCCGTGGCCGGCAGCGGGCGACGCAGGGCGCGACCGGCCAGCAGGCAGGCGCTGCACAGCAGGCCCAGTGCACCGAGCTTCACGGCATCGGGAATGTGGTCCCACTGTACGGCCACGAACACGGCCGCGGCCACCAGCAGCAGGAACGCGCCGGTGGCCGTGACCCAGATGGCCCCGGCGCGGGACGCGTCGGTGGGTCTGGGGGTGGGCGGTGGGGATGCAGGACGGTCAGGGGGCGACAGCCGGGTTTCGTTCATGGGTCAAGGGTCGGGCATGGCTGCCACCCGGGCCATGGGGCGGATCCCCCAAACTCCCCTGGGTGGCCCCCAAGCTGCTTTGCCCTCTGGTCGGCGAGCCTCCCGGCGGGCGCCTTCGGCATCCGGGTGTCATCGGTCCAGCGGCTCCGGCCTGGCGGCCTACGCCTTCCGGTCGATCCGGTGTCATCGGTCCAGCGGCTCCGGCCTGGCGGCCTACGCCTTCCGGTCGATCCGGTGTCATCGGTCCAGCGGCTCCGGCCTGGCGGCTACTCCAGGCCGTGGTCGATGGCGTAGCGCACCAGCTCCTGGCGGCGGTTCAGGTGGAGCTTGCCCAGGATGTTGCGGACGTGGTTCTCGACGGTCTTGGTGGAGATGAACAGCTCCTCGCCGATCTCGCGGTAGGTGTGACCCCGGGCCACGAGTTGGAGCACCTCGCGTTCGCGGCGCGACAGCGGCTGGCTGTCCTCGGTGGCCCGCGACAGGCGGCGGAACTCGCCGAGTACGAGGGCGGCCAGGGCCGGCGAGAACACCGGCTCGCCGTTGGCGGCGCGCCAGAGCTCCTGGCGCAGCTCGTCGGAAGGCGTGGACTTGACCAGGTAGCCGACCGCCCCGGCGGCCACCGCGTCGAGCAGGTCACGCTCGGTCTCCGAGACCGTCAACATCACGATGCGGGTCTTGGCGCCGCACACCCGGGCCACCTCGATGCCGCCGCCGCTGGGCATGTGCAGGTCGCACACCACCAGATCGGGCTCGGTGCGACCGATGACCTCGATGGCTTCGGCCGCGTCGCCGGCCTCGCCCACCACCGTGAAGTTCTGGCCCAGGTCGGCTCGGACGCCGCGCCGCCAGATGGGGTGGTCGTCGGCCAGCACCACCCGGATCACCCGGGCCGGATCGGATGCCGTCATGGGACCCACAGTCTGACCTCGGCGCCCCGGCCAGGGCGCGACACCACCTCGACCCGTCCGCCCACCTCGTCGATCCGGCCCCGGATCGAACGGGTCAGCCCCACCCCTTCGGGGCTGGTGGCCGGATCGAAGCCGCGTCCGTCGTCCTTGACCGAGCAGAACAGCCCGCCCTGATCGGCCACCTCCACGTACACCGTCGCGCTGGTGGCCTCGCCGTGCTTGGCCGCGTTGGTCAGCGCCTCGCTCACTGCACCGCCCACGGCCCGTGCCACCGGATCGGACACCGACGGCTCCTCGGCCAGGATCACCTGGGTGCGCAGGCCGTGGGTACGCTCCACCCGGGCTGACGCCGCCCGCAGGGTGGACCCCAGCCCCGGATGGCGAGGATCGGCGCCGAACAGGAACTCGCGCAGCTCCAGCTCCTGGTCGCGAGCCAGGGCCACCAGCTCGCTGTCCTCGGAACGGCGCTGCACCACCGCCAGGGTCTGGAGCACACCGTCGTGGAGGGTGCGCGACACCTCCTCGCGGGCCCGCGCCGCCGAGATGGCCGACTCGGCTTCGCGCACCCGGCGGGCGGCGAACCCGCCCACCGCCCCGGCCAGGGTGAACAGCACCAGCGTGCTCAACGAGCTCAACCGGTCCACCGTCCACGGTCGGGTCTCGAAGGACAGGTCGCCGAGCCAGTGCACCACGCCCAGCGCGGCCCCGGCCCCGGCGCCCGCCCGGGTGCCGTAGGCGATGCCCACCGTGAGCACCGCGGCCAGGGGCCAGGCCGAGCCCAGCGACTCGGAATGGGCGTGGCCGTAGACCCACTGATCGGCGAAGACCAGCAGCCCGGCGATGCCCAGTTCGGTGGCCACGGCCGCGGGGTGGAGCAGGGCAGCTGGGTGGGTCCGCAGCATCAGCGTGGCCCACGTAGTGAACAGCAGGGCCATGGTCACCAGCACCAGGGCGGCCCACAAGTGGCTGAACCGGTGGCCCCGGGCGTCCACCATCACCAGCACGGCCATCCAGAGCCAGGTGGCCCAACGCAGGACCACGACACCGGTGAGCAGCTCCCGGTCGAGGGCGACCTGATCGATCGGCCGCCCGGTGGGGTCCAACGGCCGCCGCCCGGACACCATGGTGGTCAGCCTAGCCACCGGTCCCGTCACGACCCGGGGTGGATCGTGACCGGTCGGGACCGGGGATTCAGCTGTTGAGCCACACGTTCGGCCACCAGGTCTTGGGTGAGTAGTTGCCAAAGGCGATGGTGGACGGCCCACCCGGCGCGTTGAGCCCCATGACCTTCTTCTGAGCGATGAAGCTGTAGGGCGTCGAGTACAGCCAGACGTTGGTGAACCCCGCGTTGAGCTGCTTCACCAGGTCGTCATAGGCCGCTTTGCGGATCTTGGCGTAGCCGCTCTGGCGGCCCGTGGTCAGATCCTTCTCGATCTGGGAGGTGCTGTACTGGGTGAAGTTGATGCTGATGTTGCCCACGCCCTTGGCCGTGGTCGACGACCAGAAGTAGTAGTCCTGGTCGGGGTCTGGGTAGCCGTAGTTGCGGAAGAAGGCGGCCTGGTACCCACCGGTGGCGATCTTGGTGATGTAGGCGGTCTGTTCCAGGGTCTCGATGTTCACGCTGATGCCTGCCTGCTTCCACTGCCCCTGGAGCAGCTGGAGGGTGCGGGCGTCATCCACGCTGGGCAGCCCGGAGAGGGTGAAGGTGAGGCCGGTCTGGCCGGTGGCCGAGTCGTACTGGGCCACCTGGGCCTTGGCCTGGGCCAGGTTGTAGGTCACGTAGCCGTTCTGCGAGGACGGCATGCCCCAGACGTTGTTGGGGCCCCACGGCGAGGTCGGGACCTGGATGCCGGCACCGATCTCCTTGGCCACCTGGGCCGCGTTGGTGGCGTAGGCCAGGGCCATGCGGGCGTGCACGTTGCTGAGCGGGTTGGCCTTGCCCCCGACGGTCGGCGCCGTGTTGGGCATGATGAAGGACTGCTCGGTGTCCCAGTCCCGCAGCTCGGTGTAGCTCGAGGCCAGAGCGGTGGCGTCGGCGGCCGAGGTCGTGTACTGCATGTTGATGTCGCCGTTCTGCAGGGCGGCGGTGCGGGTGGAGTCGTCGGCGATGACCTTGAACTGGATCTCGTTCAGGTAGGGCAGGCCCTGGCCGGTGCGGGGCTTGCCTGAGGTGTCCAGGCCGCCCCAATAGGTCGGGTTCTTCTTCACCGTGAAGGTGTCGCCGGGGGTCCAGCTGTCGAAGGTGAACGGACCGGTACCGACGGGGTGGTTGATGCCGCCGTTGGACGAGTTGATCATGGCGGGGGCCATCATGAGCGCCGAGCCGCCCTGCAGGAAGCTGCTGGGGAAGGCGGCCCACGGTTGGGTCAGGTCCACCTCGACGCTGGTCGGCGTGAGGGCCTTCACGGTCTTGAACATCGGCCCGATGGCCAGGCCCGACAGCGGGCCCTTGGCGTAGGTGTTGATGTTCAGGACCACGGCGTCAGCGTTGAACGGCTCACCGTCCTGGAAGGTCACGCCGCTCTGCAGGTTGATGACCCACTTGTCGAAGGTGGTGTTCGGGTACCAGTTCTTGGCCAGCCAGGGCTTGGCCCCGCTGTCGGTCCCGGTGGTGGCCAACGGCTCGAGCACGGTCGAGCCCTCCAGGGAGCCGGTGTCGGCCCACTGGTCGAGGGCCGGGTTCCAGCCGTTGGTCTCGGCCCGAACCCCCACCACCAGGCTGCCGCCGGGCTTGGCCTTGGTCTGGACGACCGTGGCCTGGGTGGAGGTGCTGGCCGTCTGCTTCGACGAGCTGCTGCCGCACGCGGCTGCGGTCAGGGCCACCACTACGGCGACGGCCACGAGGCCGATCGTGGCGCGTGCTGGTCTTTTCGGCGTGAACTGCTGGTCTGAACGCATGGTCATCCCCCGGCCGCCGGCTCATATGGTCAATCGATTGTTCTACCGATCGGCCACTGGCTCGGGGATGTGAAGGTTTCGACTCAGCGGCCGCCGGCCACACGCACGGCGTCGATCAGGTAGTCGGAGGCGGCGATGAGGGCGGCACCGGCCTGGGTGCTGGCCACGTTGGCCAGCGCGCCGGCCGCGTCGTCGGCATAGGAGCGGGCCACCTCCAACGCCCCGTCCACCTGACCGCTGGCCCGAACCAGCGATCGGGCCTGGTCCCGTTGGGCGTCGTCCAGGGGTGCCCCCAGCAGGTCGGCCAGCTGGTCGGCGTCAGCGCCGCCGCCCGCCAGGACCCGGATCACCGGGAGGGTGTAGACGCCCTGGACCAGGTCGTTGCCGGCCGGCTTGCCCAGCTCGGCGTCGGTGGCCACCACGTCGAGGATGTCGTCGACGATCTGGAAGGCCATGCCGTAGCTGTGGCCGAAGCGGGTCAGCTCATCGATCACGGCACGGTCGAGGTCGCCCACGATGCCGCCGATGCGACAGGCGGTGGATAGCAGCGAGGCCGTCTTGCCGGTGATCGAGGCCAGGTAGCTCTCCTCGGCCCGGGCGACGTCGAAGGTGCTCTGGAGCTCGAGCATCTGGCCCTCGCACAGCCGGGCGATGGTGGCGGCCAGCAGACCGGCCACCTCGGTGCCCAGGTCGGCGGCGATCTCCGAGGCCCGGGCCAGCAGGTAGTCGCCGGCCAGGATGGCCTTGAGGTTGCCCCAGCGGGCGTTGACGGTGTCGACCGTGCGCCGGGTGGAGGCGTCGTCGATCACGTCGTCGTGGTAGAGCGACCCCAGGTGGACCAGCTCGACCGAGACCGCCGCCCATGATCACATCGGGCGACGCCGGCGCCATCTCGGGCCGCGCCGTGGCCGCCGAGGTCACCGAGAAGGCGGGGCGGACCCGCTTGCCCCCGGCGTTGATCAGGTGGCTGGCGATCTCGGTCAGGAACGGGTCCTCGGCCACCACTGCACCCCGCAGCTCGGCCTCCACCCGCGCCAGGTCGTCCATGAGGATCGGAACCTGGAGGAGGGGATTGGAGGCGGCCACCGTCAGCCACGTTAGGCGGCTGCAGTCGGGTTTCGGAAACCGTGTCGCTGGTTGGCCGAAGATCGGGCCGGGAACGAGGTCGGTCATCGGTCACCTCACGTGTGGGTTCCTGCCGCCGACAGGAGGGAAACCGCCCCAGCTCGATCGGGCGAGCCGGACCTCGATGGAGGTGCTCCCCGTGCGGTGCGATCCAGGGGGAGGTGGTTACACTTGGCCCACGATCCCCGGCCCGAACCTCAGGCTGGTGGAGCCCTCTGAGGGAGGCAGTCCTTGTTCGAACGATTCACCGACCGGGCCCGCCGTGTCGTCGTCCTCGCCCAGGAAGAAGCGCGGCTGCTCAACCACAACTACATCGGCACCGAGCACATCCTGCTCGGGCTGATCCACGAGGGCGAAGGCGTCGCGGCCAAGGCCCTCGAGTCGCTCGGCATCTCGCTCGAGGCCGTGCGCAGCCAGGTCGAGGAGATCATCGGCCAGGGCGGCTCGTCGCCGTCGGGCCACATCCCCTTCACGCCCCGCGCCAAGAAGGTGCTCGAGCTCTCGCTGCGCGAGGCGCTGCAGCTCGGCCACAACTACATCGGCACCGAGCACATCCTGCTCGGGCCTCATCCGTGAGGGCGAAGGCGTGGCCGCACAGGTGCTGGTGAAGCTGGGCGCCGACCTCAGCCGGGTCCGCCAGCAGGTCATCCAGCTGCTGTCGGGCTACTCGGGCCCCGGCGGCCAGGAGAAGGCCGGCGCCACCGCCGGCGGTTCGGGCGAGGCCACCCCGTCGGGGTCGCTGGTGCTCGACCAGTTCGGCCGAAACCTCACGCAGCTGGCACGCGACAAGAAGCTCGACCCGGTGATCGGGCGCGCCCGTGAGACCGAGCGGGTCATGCAGGTCCTGTCGCGCCGCACCAAGAACAACCCGGTGCTGATCGGCGAGCCCGGCGTGGGCAAGACGGCCATCGTCGAGGGCCTGGCCCAGGCCATCGCCGCCGACAGCGTGCCCGAGACGCTGCACAACAAGCAGCTCTACACGCTCGACCTGGGCGCGCTGGTGGCCGG
Organism: uncultured Microthrixaceae bacterium; assembly: GCA_963740985.1. GTDB lineage: Bacteria > Actinomycetota > Acidimicrobiia > Acidimicrobiales > Acidimicrobilacustridaceae > UBA4742. The sequence goes on along the minus strand of CAVUGJ010000002.1, from coordinate 2,110,770 downwards.
CAGCCGCTACCGCGGCGACTTCGAGGAGCGCCTCAAGAAGGTGCTCAAGGAGATCAAGACCCGGGGCGACATCATCCTGTTCATCGACGAGCTGCACACCCTCGTCGGTGCCGGCGCGGCCGAGGGGGCCATCGACGCCGCCTCCATCCTCAAGCCGATGCTGGCCCGCGGCGAGCTGCAGACCATCGGCGCCACCACGCTCGACGAGTACCGCAAGCACCTCGAGAAGGACGCGGCCCTCGAGCGCCGCTTCCAGCCGATCAAGGTGGAGGAGCCGTCGGTGGCCCACACCATCGAGATCCTCAAGGGCCTGCGCGACCGCTACGAGGCCCACCACCGGGTCACCATCACCGATCAGGCGCTGGTGGCCGCGGCCAACCTGGCCGATCGCTACATCTCCGACCGCCACCTGCCCGACAAGGCCATCGACCTCATCGACGAGGCCGGGTCGCGCCTGCGCATCAAGCGCATGGAGACCCCGCCCGACTACAAGGAGCTCGAGAACCAGCTCGCCCAGGTCGTCCAGCAGAAGAAGGAGGCGGTCGAGGCCCAGCGCTACGAAGAGGCGGGCAAGCTCCGCGACCGCGAGAAGGAGCTGCTCGACGAGAAGGAGACCAAGGAGCGCGAGATCAAGGACTCGGGCATCGACCTGTTCGACGAGGTCGACGAGGAGTCCATCGCCGAGGTCCTCTCCATCTGGACGGGCATCCCCGTCTACAAGCTGACCGAGGCCGAGACGGCCAAGCTCCTGCGCATGGAGGACGAGCTGCACAAGCGGGTCATCGGCCAGGAGGACGCCATCAAGGCGGTCAGCCAGGCCATCCGCCGCACCCGGGCCGGCCTCAAGGACCCGAAGCGCCCCAGCGGTTCGTTCATCTTCCTGGGCCCCTCGGGCGTGGGCAAGACCGAGCTGGCCAAGACCCTCACCGACTTCCTGTTCGGTGACGAGCAGTCGCTGATCCAGCTCGACATGTCCGAGTACATGGAGAAGCACACGGTCAGCCGCCTGGTCGGTTCGCCCCCGGGCTACGTGGGCTACGAAGAGGGTGGCCAGCTCACCGAGGCCGTGCGGCGCAAGCCGTTCTCGGTGGTGCTGTTCGACGAGATCGAGAAGGCCCACCCCGACGTGTTCAACACGCTGCTGCAGATCCTGGAGGAGGGTCGCCTGACCGACTCCCAGGGACGCTCGGTCGACTTCCGCAACACCGTGCTGATCATGACCTCCAACCTGGGCACCCAGGACCTGCGCAAGGCCAACCTCGGCTTCTCCAAGGCCGACGAGGCCGTCAGCTACGAGCGCATGAAGGAGAAGGTCAACGATGCGCTCAAGGTGCACTTCCGCCCGGAGTTCCTGAACCGCATCGACGACACCATCGTCTTCCACGAGCTGTCCAAGAGCGAGGTCACCCAGATCGTCGACCTCATGATCAAGCGGGTGACCAAGCAGCTCGAGGGCCAGGGCCTGGGCCTCGAGCTCACCCCGGCGGCCAAGACGCTCTGGCCGACAAGGGCTACGACCCCACGCTGGGGGCCCGGCCGCTGCGCCGAGCCATCCAGCGCATGGTCGAGGACGCCCTGTCCGAGCGACTCCTGTGGAAGGAGTTCCGGGCCGGCGAGACGATCATCGTCGACGCCGAGGTCGATCCCGAGTCGCCCAACGGCGAGCGGGTCATGACCTTCAAGGCCATCGAGGGCTTCGAGCCGCCACCGGTCGAGATGGCCGAGGCCGGCCCCACCGAGTAATCGTCGTCGCTGGTCGTGGCCCGGTTCCAGCCGGGCCACGATGAGCGCTACGTTGACCCGCCGTGCCCGTCTCCCGTCTTGTGCCGCGCTATCTGGCGCGCCTGCTGGCGGCGGTGGCCTGCCTGGCGGTGCTGGCCGGTTGCCAGGTCAAGGTGCTGGTGGACACCAAGGTCGAGCCGGATGGCTCGGGCACCATCACGGTGTCGGTCGGGCTGGACGCCGCCGCGCTGGCCCAGGTGGGCGATCTGTCGTCCCAGCTCCGGGTGAGCGATCTGGAGGCGGCCGGGTGGAAGGTGACCGGCCCGACCCGTGACCACGCCGGCGACACGTGGGTGCGCGCCTCCAAGCCCTTCGCCGATCCGGCCCAGGCCACCGCGGTCATGAACGAGGTGAACGGCGCCAACGGAGCCTTTCGGGACTGGCAGGTCTCCCACTCCTCGTCGCTGTGGTCGACGGACTGGAAGGTGGCCGGCACGGTCGACCTGCGCAAGGGGATGCAGACCTTCAGCGATCCCAAGTTGGACCAGGCCCTGGGCGCCAACGGCTACGACTCGATGATCGCCCAGATCGAGAAGCGCGAGGGCCGCCCGATCTCCGACCTGGTGGCCGTCCGGGTGAGCGTGGAGCTCCCCGGTGCCTCGAAGGTGTACGCCCCCAAGCTGTCCGATGGTCAGACGACCGCGGTGGCGGTGACCCAGACCAAGGTCAGCCGGGCGGTCGGGGTGGCGGTGGTGGTCGCCGCGGTCGTGCTCTTGGGCCTGGCCCTGATCCTGCTCCGGCGCCGCTTCGCCCGCCACCACCGGTACCAGCCCGAACACTGACCCTCGCTCGACCCGATTGCGTCAAACCTGTCAGCTCGAGCGACGCCACAGCGGTCGCTGAGCTGACAGGTTGCGGCCGTGGGCGGGGGGACCAGGGGCGCTCTGGGTGTCACAGGGGCTGGCTAGGGTCGGGCGATGCCCAAGACCCGGTCGGTGTTCCGGTGCCAGGAGTGTGGCGGTCCGAGCCCCAAGTGGGTCGGGCGTTGCCCGTCCTGTGGCGAATGGAACACCCTGGTCGAAGAGCTCGACTGGCGTCGACGAGGTGGTCGTGGTGCCGACGGGTCGAACGGGCCGTGCCCATCGCCGAGGTCGACTCGGTCGACTGGCAGCCGCGCTCCACCGGCTCCGAGGAGGTCGATCGGGTGCTGAGCGGCGGCCTGGTGCCCGGCTCGGTGACCCTGGTGGGCGGCGAGCCGGGCGTGGGCAAGTCGACCCTGCTGCTCCAGGTGGCCTCGTCGGTGGCCCAGACGGGGGCCACCGTTCTCTACATCGCCGCCGAGGAGTCGCCCCAGCAGGTCCGGCTGCGGGCCGAGCGGCTGGGCACGCTGGCCCCGAACCTCTACCTGGCCAGCGAGACCGCCCTGGGAAACCTGCTGGGCCAGGTCGACCGAGGTCGACCCCGACCTGTTGGTGGTCGACTCCATCCAGACCATCTTCGAGCCGGCCCTGGCCTCGGCGCCGGGGTCGGTGGCGCAGGTACGCGAGTGCACGGCCCGCCTGGTCCGATTGGCCAAGAGCCGTGACCTGGCCACTGTCCTGGTGGGCCACGTCACCAAGGACGGTGCCCTGGCCGGTCCCCGCGTGCTCGAGCATGTGGTCGACACCGTGCTCTCCTTCGACGGTGACCGCCACCACGCGCTGCGGCTGCTGCGGGCCACCAAGCACCGGTTCGGCACCACCGACGAGCTGGGGCTGTTCGAGATGGGCGAGGGCGGCCTGCGGGCGGTGCCCGACGCCAGCGGCCTGTTCCTGGCCGACCGACGCTCCGGGCGTCTCGGGCTCGGCGGTGGTGCCCACCATCGAAGGCCACCGGCCCCTGTTGGTCGAAGTGCAGGGCTTGGTGGTGAAGTCGTCGCTGCCGTCACCCCGGCGTTCGACCCAGGGCCTCGATGGTGGCCGCCTGCCCATGCTGTTGGCGGTGCTGGCCCGGCGGGCGGGCACCGACCTGGGCGGGCTGGACGTCTACGCCCTGGCCGTGGGCGGGGTGAAGGTGGTCGATCCGGGCGCCGATCTGGGCGTGGCGCTGGCCCTGGCCTCGTCGCTGCACGACGTGGCCCTCCCCGACGGGCTGGTGGTGGTGGGCGAGATCGGCCTGGGGGGTGAGCTGCGCCAGGTGGCCCAGTGCCATCGCCGGCTGACCGAGGCGCTGCGGCTGGGGTACCGGCGAGCCATCGTCCCCCGGCTGTCGCCCGAGGCTCCCGAGGGCATCGACGTGGTGCGGGCCGCCACTCTGGCCGAGGCCCTCGAGGCGGCCGCCATCGGCCGGAGTGGCTCCGGGTCGGCCGGGTAGACTTCCGGGGTGACCCGCCGGCGAAGCGACGCGCTGCTCGAGGCCTTGGCGGTGGTCGCCCCGGGCAAGCCGCTCCGTGAGGGTCTCGACCGGGTGCTGCAGTCGAAGATGGGGGCCCTGGTCGTGGTCGGCGACGGCCCCGAGGTGCTCAACATCTGCTCGGGCGGCTTCCTGCTCGACGCCGCCTTCAGCCCCCAGCGCCTCTCCGAGCTGGCCAAGATGGACGGTGCCATCATCCTGGCCCCCGACGCCAGCCGCATCGCCCGGGCCAACGTGCACCTGGTGCCCAACCCGAACGTGCCCACGTCCGAGACGGGCACCCGCCACCGCACGGCCGAGCGGGTCGCCCGCTCGATCGACGTTCCGGTCGTTTCGGTGTCCGAGGAACTGGGCATCATCGCCTGCTACGTGGGCGATCAGAAGCACCCGTTGGAGAACATCCCCCGCCTGCTCAACCGGTCCAACCAGGCCCTCCAGACCCTGGAGCGCTACCGCGCCCGCCTCGAGGAGGTGTCGGCCAACCTCTCGGCCCTCGAGATCGAGGACTTCGTGTCGCTGCGCGACGTCCTCGTGCTGCTGCAACGCACCGAGATGGTCCTGCGCATCGCCGAGGAGATCGACGAGTACGTGGTGGAGCTGGGCACCGACGGTCGGCTGGTTCGGCTCCAACTCGAGGAGGTGCTGGGCACCACCGCCGACGAGCGCCGCTCGGTGGTGCGCGACTACTTCACCAGCGATCCCGACTGGAGCCTCAGCGACGCCATGGATGCGCTGGCTCGGCTCGACACCGAGGCCCTGGTCGACCTGCGGGCCGTGGGCGAGGTGCTGCACCTGCCCGAGGGCACCAACGATCTCGATCTGGGCCTCGAGCCCCGCGGCTACCGGTTGCTGTCTCGGATCCCCCGCATCCCCGAGCAGGTCATCGACCGCATCGTCGACCACTTCGGGGCCCTGTCGAAGATCATGCGGGCCACCATCGACGACCTCGACGATGTCGAGGGTGTGGGCGAGAGCCGGGCCCGCGCCATCAAGGAAGGCTTGTCCCGTCTGGCCGAGGCCAGCCTGCTCGACCGCTTCGCCTGATCGCGCCGTCCGACCCCGACGAAAATCGGGCATCTTTGCAGCCGGTTTCCGATGGCAAAGATGCCCAGAATCCGAAGGAGACGGGGCGAGGGGCTAGAACGGAGTCATGCGCATCGAACTGAGCGACGGCACTCCGGCTGAGCTGGCCCGGCCCACCGACGGGGAGGCGACCGGCGGTCTCGTCCTGTGCCCCGACATCATGGGCCTGCGACCGCTGTTCGACGACATGGCCCAGTCGTTGGCCGACGAACAGGGGTGGGTGGTGGCGTCGCCCGAGCCCTTCGCCGGCCGCGAGCAGCTGGACCTGTCCGAGCGCATGGCGGCCGTGGGCGGTCTCGACGATCTGGTGGCTCTGAGCACGTTGCAGCGCGCCGCCGACGCCACCGGGATGGAGCGGGTCAACGTGCTCGGCTTCTGCATGGGGGGCATGTGGGCGCTGAAGGCCTCGGCCACCGGGCGCTTCAGTCGGGCGGTGTCGTTCTACGGGATGATCCGGATGCCGGAGAACTGGCAGAGCCCGACCATGGGCGATGCCATCGACTTCGTGACGGCACCGGCGGCGTGTCCGGTGCTCGAGCTGGTGGGCAGCGAGGATCCGTTCGTGCCCATGGCCGACATCGCCGACCTGCAGGCGGTGGACGCCTCCGTGGTGATCTACGAGGGTGCCGACCACGGCTTCGTGCACGACGCCAGCCGCCCCAACCATCGGTCCGACGACGCGGCCGATGCCTGGTCCCGCGCCATCGCGTTCTTGACGAGCTGAAGGGTCTTCAACCGGAGGTCACGGAAGGCAAAGGCCGCCAGGCCGGAGCCGCTGGACCGTTGACACGCGGATGGCGAAGCGCCCGCAGGGAGGCTTGCCGACCGGAGGGCCAACCAGATCGACTACCTGGCCCGGCGCTCGAGTTGCTCGCGGTTGGTGATTCGGTAGCGGCGATCGCTCTGGTCGATCCAGCCCAGGCGGATGAACGATGCGATCGCCTTGTTCACCCGCTCCCGCGACGCCCCCACCATGCCGGCCAGCTCTTCCTGGGTGACCGGGAGCGAGAACTCGTCGGCGTCGCCGGAGAGCTCGAGCAGCCGCTTGGCCGTGCGGCCGGTCACGTCGAGGAACACCGAATCGGCCAGGGCCTCGTCGGTGTTGCGGATGCGGCCGGCCAGCAAGGCCACCACCTTCCACAGCAGCGCCGGCCGGCCCTCGTAGAGACGTCGCAGCGGCTCGTAGGGCAGGGCGATGACCTCGGAGGCTTCGAGGGCTCGGGCCTCGGCCGACCGGGGCAGGTTGTCGAACAGGGGCATCTCGCCGAACAGATCGCCACGCTCCATGAGCGCCAGCACCGACTCGCGACCGTCGATCGAGCGGTTGGCGATGGCCACCCGACCCGAGACCACGACGAACAGCTCGTGGGGTTCGTCGTTCTCGCTGAACAGCAGATCGCCGCGGTTCAGGACGCGCACGGCCGCGGCGGCGGCAATGGAATCGACCTCGTCAGGTTCCAGATCGGCGAACAGCTCGACGGCCGCCAACAGGTCTCGCTCGGGCACCCGGCGATGCTATCGGGGCCCCGGCGATCACGTTGGCGACCCGGCGGGGCGGCGCCTTCGGGTCGAGGCTCCGGACCCTCCGGCCCATTTGTGGACCGGCGCGTCGATCCCTACCCTGGGAAGGCATCCGGTCGCGTTCTTCGTTTCGGGAGCTCCATGTCCTTCGACGTCGGTGACAAGGTCGTCTATCCCCATCACGGTGCAGCGGTGATCGAACGCCGCGAGATGAAGTTCGTGTTCGGCGAGGAGAAGGAGTACCTGGTGCTGCGCCTGGCCTACGGCGATCTCATGTTGTCGGTGCCCACCGACAACACCGACGAGGTCGGGCTGCGCGACGTCATCAACGACGAGGAGGTCGAGGAGGTGTTCGCCGTCCTGCGCAAGAAGGAAGCGCGGATGCCCACCAACTGGTCCCGTCGGTTCAAGAACCACGTCGAGAAGTTGAAGTCGGGCGACGTCTACCAGGTGGCCGAGGTGGTGCGGAACCTGTCGCTGCGCGAGAAGGACAAGGGCCTGTCGGCCGGCGAGAAGCGGATGCTGGCCAAGGCCCGCCAGATCCTGGTGTCCGAGCTCACCTTCGCCATCAACGTGTCCGAGGACGAGGCCGAAGCCAAGCTCGATGAAGCGCTGGCCTGAGCGCCGCCGACCTCCTCTGCCCCTCATGCCCGAGCCCGGTGAGCGTCTGGGCGGTCGTGGTGGCCGCGGGCGGGGGCCAGCGGTTCGACCCGGTCCGGCTCAAGCAGCACGAGCAGGTCGGGTCGTGGCGGGTTCAGGACCTGTCCATGCGAGCGGCGCGATCGGTCGCCGAGGGTGTCGTGTTGGTGACCCGCAAGGAGTTCACCGACGAGCCCGAGCCCTTGGCCGATCTGGTGGTGGCGGGCGGCGCCACCCGATCGGCGTCGGTTCGCTGCGGGCTCGACGGTCCTGCCCGAGGACTGCGACATCGTGGTCGTCCACGACGCGGCTCGACCGCTGGCCTCCGCCGGAGCTGTTCGCGGCCGTGGTGGGGGCCGTGCGGGCGGGGGCCGACGCCGCCATCCCGGGGGTGGCGGTGTCCGACACCATCAAGCGCGTGACCGACGGCCAAGTGGCCGAGACCATCGATCGGGACGGCCTGGTGGCGGTGCAGACGCCCCAGGCCTTCCGGCTCCGACGCCCTCCGGGCGGCCCACGCCGGCGGCCCCGAAGCGACCGACGACGCCGCCCTGGTCGAGGCCTGCGGCGGGTCAGGTGGTCGGTCGTGCCCGGGCGATCCGACCAACCTCAAGATCACCACCAAGGACGATCTGGCCGTGGTCGGGATGCGGATCCGTTGAGGGGTGTCGCCGGGAGCCGCGCCACCTGGCCGGGCACCTGCAGCGAGTAGCTTGCCGGGGATGTCCATCCGTGTCGGCCTCGGCTTCGACGTGCACGCCTTCAGCGACGAGCCCGATCGGGTGTTGCGCCTGGGCGGTGTGCTCTTCGCCGGGCAGCGAGGCCTGCTCGGCCACAGCGACGCCGACGTGGTTGCCCATGCCTGCGCCGATGCGCTGCTGGGGGCGGCTGCGCTCGGCGACCTGGGTACGCACTTCCCCGACACCGATCCCGAGTGGTCGGGACGCCGACAGCCTGGTGCTGTTCGTTCGGCCTGCGATGCGGGTGCGGGCCGAGGGCTGGGAGCCGGTCAACGTCGACTGCGCGGTGGTGCTCGAGGCGCCCAAGGTGGCGCCGCACCGAGTGGAGATGGAGGAGCGGCTGAGCTCGGCCGTGGGCGCGCCGGTCTCGGTCAAGGCCAACCGGGCCGAGGGCCTGGGCGCCATCGGCCGCGGCGAGGGGATCGCCTGCTACGCCGTGGCCCTGGTGGAGACAGCGTGAGCCCGGCCCGCAAGTCCCCCCGGTCGCTCGCTCGTCACGTGGGCCCAAACCGCCGCCCAAGGCCGGTCGTGGCCGAGGCGCGTCGGCCAAGGCCAAGCCGGCCCGGTCGCCGGCCGCCGAGAAGGCCGTGGCCGCCCGCCAGGCCCGCCACGCCGCGGCGTCGGTGCGCAAGTCCGACCGTCCGGGCGGCTCCGCTCGCTCGGGCCGCGGCCGTCCCGGAGGCTCGGCCGGTCGCGGTGGCGATCCGCTCACGACCCGCCGGACCGGTCCCAAGGGCCTGGGTGGTGACCAGGTGGAGGGCCGCCAAGCTGTCCGCGAGCTGCTGCTGGCCGGCACCCGGCAGGTGCGGGAGGTGTGGATCGCCGCCGACCAGGACGACTCCGCGGTCCTCGACGACATCGCCGAGCTGGCCCAGAGCGTGGGTGTGCCCGTGCAGGACGTGACCCGGACCAAGCTCCATTCGGTGGCCCGGACCGAGTCCCCCCAGGGCGTGCTGGCCCGAGCCGGCGAGCTGCCCGAGACCGACCTGGACGAACTGGCGGTCGACCCCCAAGGGCGGGCCGCCGCCGTTCCTGTTGGCCACCGACGGCATCACCGATCCGGGCAACCTGGGGGCCCTGCTGCGTTCGGCCGAGTGCGCGGGCGTGACCGGTGTCGTGCTGCCCCGCCATCGGGCGGTGCACATCACGCCGACGGTGACCAAGGCGGCCGCCGGCTCGATCGAGTACCTGCCGCTTCGCCCTGGTCGGGCGGACTGCCGACCGCCATCCGCCACCTCCAGGAGGCCGGCGTGTGGGTGGTGGGCCTCGACGCCGGGGGTGCCCGCCGCCTGTTCGATCTCGACGTGGCCGATCGGCCCGTCGCCCTGGTGCTCGGGGCCGAGGGCGCCGGCCTGTCGCGGCTGGTCCGCGAGCGCTGCGACGAGGTGGTGTCCATCCCCCTGGGCGGTCAGCTCGGCTCGCTCAACGTGGCCGCGGCCGGCGCGGTGGCCTGCTTCGAGGTGGCTCGACGCCGCCCGGCACCGATGACGCGCCCTCCGATGACCGCGCCCGCGGCGATGACCAGGCGGGGTGTGGTCGGGCTCGCGGGCCTGGTGATGGCCCTGGTCCTGTTGGGTGCCGCCTGCAGCCCGACCAACCGGTCCACCTCGTCGAGCTCGACGCGTGGGCAAGCAGACGACGCTGCCCCAGACCAAGGGCTACACCTGCCACGATCCGGTGGGCGACGTCAGCCTCGATCCCTCGGCCGCCGGCAAGCTCACCCAGCCCGCGGGCATCGACATCGTCGAAGCCTCGGCCGGTGGTCAAGGATGACAACCTGGCCGTCAGCTTCACCACCAACGGTCCCATCGCCGAGGTCCCCCAGCCGTTGTTCGACGTGCAGCAGGGCGACTCCGTCGGCGGCCCCGGAGCTCAGCTTCGAGTTGCGGGCCCAGCCGGTGACGGCCGCCGAACCCGGCCGGACCGTGGAACGTGGTGCTGCACACCTTCAAGGGCGGCAACGAAGCCAAGACCGACCTGGGCGTGCCGGTCACCGTGGCCGGCAACACGCTCTCCTACCAGGTGCCGCTGAACCAGATCCCCGCCGGTGGTCAGTCTGCAGTGGCAGTTCGGGACCAGCAGCGTGCAGGCGAACGGTTCGGTGCCCTACGACGACTGCAGCAGCTTCACCGCCACCACCACGACTCAGCTGAGGGCGGGCGCCAGACCTTCTCGGGGGTGGCCGGCATGTCCAGGTGGCGGACGCCGAGATGGGACAGGGCGTCGACCACGGCGTTGTGCACGGCCGGGGTCGACCCGATGGTGCCCGACTCGCCGATGCCCTTGGCCCCGAGCGCGTTGAGCGGGGTGGGCGTCTCCATCACCACCCGCTCGAACATCGGGCAGCTCGGCCGCCGAGATCACCGTGTAGTCGGCGAAGGTGGCGGTCAGGGGGTTGCCGTCGTCGTCGTAGCGCACCTCCTCGTAGATGGCCTGGGCCGCGCCCTGGGCCAGCCCGCCGTGCACCTGGCCCTCGGCCAGCATCGGGTTGAGGATCACGCCGGCGTCGTCGACGGCCACGAGCCGCACCAGCTCGCACCTCGCCCGGTCTCGCGGTCGATCTCGACCACGGCCAGGTGGGCACCGAAGGGGAAGGTGGCCTTGGCCTCGGCCAGATCCGACAGGCCGGCCAACGGGTCCTCGCCCTCGACCGCCAGCTCCTCCCAGCCCAGACCGATGCTGGGGCGTGCCGGCCACGTGGAAGCGCCCCTCGCCGCGCGTCGAGCACGACGTCGTCCGGGGCGGCCTCGAGCAGGTCGGCGGCCCGCTGGCGGGCCAGCTCGAGCAGCTTGCCGGCGGCGTCGTGCACCGCGGCGCCGGCCAGCTGCACCGATCGCGAGCCGCCGGTGACCGCCCCGCTGGGGATGACGTCGGTGTCGCCGTGGACGACCTCGATCCGATCCATGGGGATGCCGAGGCGGTCGCTGACCAGCATGGCCCAGGCCGTGTGGTGGCCCTGGCCGTAGGGGTTGGAGCCGGTCTTGACCAGCACCGTGCCGTCGGGCCGCAGCTGGACCTCGCCGTACTCGGCGCCACCGCCGGTCACCTCGACGTAGACGGCCAGGCCGATGCCGAGCAGCATCGGGTCGTCGGCGTGCGCGGCGGCGGGCCTGTTCGGCCCGCAGCTCGTCGTAGCCGGCCGTCTCCAGCAGCAGATCGAGGGCGCGGGCGTAGTCGCCGCTGTCGTACTCGGTGCCGGTCGGGGTGGTGAACGGGAAGACGTCGGGCGGCAACAGGTTGCGGCGACGCACCTCGGCCGGATCCAGGCCGATCTCGGTGGCGAAGCGGTCGATCATCCGCTCGAGGGCGGCGGCCGCCTCGGGCCGCCCGGCGCCGCGGTAGGCCACCAGCGGGGTGGTGTTGGTCACCACGCTGACGGCCGAGAACTCGACGTCGCCCATCTCGTAGACGCCGGTGGTCATCATCCGGGTCATGAAGGGCAGCACCGCGCCCATGGCCGGGTAGGCGCCGGAGTCCTGCACCACGGTCGAGCTTGTAGGCGGTGATCCGACCGTCGCGGGTGCCGCCCAGCGTGGCCACCTGGCGCTGGGCCCGGCCGTGGCCCATGGCCACCATGTTCTCGCTGCGGGTCTCGAACCACCGCACCGGTCGTCCGACCCGCCGGGACAGCTCGCCCAGCAGCAGCAGCTCGGGGGTCGAGCCGGCCTTGGCCCCGAAGCTGCCGCCGACGTCGGGGCACACCACCCGCACCTCGGCTCTGGTCGAGCCCGTACACCTCGGCGATGGCGTCGCGCACGGGGTGGGCACCCTGGCAGCTCTGGTACTGGATGAGTCGGTCCCCCTCCCACCAGGCCGCCCCCGAGCGACCTTCGATGGGGCTGGGCGCCAGGCGTTGGTTGACCATCTCCTGGGTGACCACCACCTCGCAGCCCGAGAAGTCGACCGGCGGCGCCGCGAGTGGTCGAGCGTCCACACCACGTTGGTGCCGGCCGCCTCGTGCAGGACGATCTCGTCATGGGCCGCGGCCTCGCGGATCGACCAGGGCGGGGAGGGGCTCGTAGTCGACGAACACGGCCTCGGCCGCGTCGGGCCCCTGCGGCCGCGTCTCGGTCACGATGGCCACGATCGGCTCGCCCACGAAGCGCACGGTGTCGCGGGCCAGCAGGGGCCGGGTCATGGCCGCGTTGAACATGGGCATGAGCGGCGCCCAGGTCGGCCAGGTCCAGGTCGGCGGCGGTGACCACGGCCAGCACGCCGGGCATGGCGCGGCGCCTCGTCCACGTCGACCGAGGCCAGGTGGGCGTGGGCCATGGTGGACCGCACGTAGGTGACGTAGGCGGCGTCGGGCAGGTCGAGGTCGTCGACGTAGGTGCCGCCGGTGGTGAGCAGCGCCGGGTCCTCCCGGCGCAGCACGCGGTGACCAAGGATGCTCATGGCGTCTGACGCTACCGGCTGGCGTTCCGAGCCGGTCGAGGGTGGTGACCGGCAGGCCCGGCCGCGTGTTGGTGCGGGAAGGCGAGATCGCGTCGGTTGCTCTACAGTCACCCCTCATGACCGCACCAGTCGAATACGTCGTGATCGAGTTCCCCGGCAACCAGTTCAACGGCGACGTGGCCCCGGCCCTGGCCGAGCTGATCGAATCGGGCATCGTCCGCCTGCTCGATCTCCTGTTCGTCACCAAGGACGAGTCGGGCAAGGTGGGCTGGTTCGAGTTGGGCGACTTCGACTCGCCGGTGGCCCAGGCCTTCGACGCGCTGGAAGGCACCATCGGCGGGTTGGTCAGCGAGGAGGACGTGGCCGAGGTGGCCGATGGGCTTCCCAACGACTGCTCGGCCGCCATCCTGGTGTGGGAGAACGCCTGGGCCGAACGCTTCGTGGCTGCCGTCCAAGGCTCCAAGGGCGAGGTCTTGGCCCACGAGCGAATCCCCGCCGAGGTGGTGCAAGCCGCCATGGCCGCCCTCGAGGACGCCTGAGACCGACCACCCCGGTCGAGCCCATCGGCTCGACCTACCGATCGAGAGGACAGCACATGGGTTTGATGCGACGAGGAGTGGGACGCGTGGGACGACCGGGACTGGTGGGCACCATGGCCCGCACCGCGGTCGTGGCCGGCACCGCCACTGCGGTGGTGGGCGGCGTGTCGCGCCACCAGGCCGGAAAGGCTCAGCAGCAACAGGACGCCGCTGCCTATCAGCAGGATCAGGCCGCCCCGCCGCCCCAGGAGTACGCGGCGCCGCCTCCGCCGCCCCCAGCGGCTCCGGCCGAGGACACGACCTTGGACCAGCTCAAGCAGTTGGGCGATCTACACACCAGCGGTGTGCTCACCGACGAGGAGTTCGCGGCCCAGAAGGCCAAGATCCTCGGGGGTTGACGGTTCTCCGGCGTCCCTAGACTGACGCCATGACCGAGCAGAGCGACCAGGCCATCCTCGACCAGATCCATGTGCTCATGGTCGAGGAGCACGAGTTGTCCCAGGCCAACGTGGGGGGCGGCGGCGCGCCAGGTGTGGCCGAGCGTCTGGGTGAGGTCGACGTCGAGATCGACCGGCTGTGGGATCTCATCCGTCAGCGCCGGGCCCGCCGCCGCGCCGGCGAGGATCCCGACGGCGCCACGCTGCGCCCGGCCGGCACCGTCGAGGGCTACCAGCAGTAGGCGTTTGCTGGATCTCCGTAACGGTGGAGTTGGGATCGGGTTGGGGTCCGCCGTGGCGGATCGGGGGAGATCTGGATCGATCGAGCCCGGGGTGGGATTCGAACCCACGACATCCGCTTTACAAGAGCGGCGCTCTGGCCAGCTGAGCTACTCGGGCGAGTCCGCTCCGCCGTCGCCGCCGGACCGGGACCCCAAGCGTACGCGGCCGGGCATCCGGCCACGGCCTTCGATTCATCCGCCGACGGCAACGCGTTCTGTGCACCCCCACGGTGCTCAGAACGCACCGGCCCCCCGAAGGGCGAAGCCGCCCGCAGGGAGGCTTGCCGACCGGAGGGCCAAGAAGGCGAAGGCCGCTAGGCCGGAGCCGCTGGACCGATGAGAGTCGGATGGCGAAGCCGCCCGCAGGGAGGCTTGCCGACCGGAGGGCCAAGACAGCAGGGTGCTTGCAATGGGGGGAGCGGTGCAGCACAGTTCCGAGATGGAGTTCACCGAGCCGCGATCGGGCCATCCTCGACTTCGAACGCTCCTGGTGGACCGAGTCCGGTCCCAAGGAAGCCGCCATCCGTGAGCGCTTCGAGCTGTCCGGGGCCCGGTACTACCAGATCCTCAACGAGCTGCTCGAGAGCGACGAGGCGTACGAGTACGACCCCCTCGTGGTCCGTCGGCTCCGTCGGCTGCGCGATCGTCGGCGGCGTGCCCGTCACGAGGGGTACCAGGCCACCGAGCATCCAGGCCGGTGACCGCCCCCTCCGGCGCCGCCCCCGGTTCGGGCGGCGCCTCACCGCTGGGTGAGGACCGGCGCGCCACCGTGGCCGGTGCCCTCCTGGTGGTGGCGGCCGTGGTGATCGGCCTGATCCTGTTGGCCAAGGGGTTCAGCGACGACGGTGGCTTCCTGTCCACCTCGAAGAAGTCCTCCAACGCGTCGCACACCACCACCACGCTGCCCGGCCATGCCACCAGCACCACCGAGGCGGTCGACCCGGCCACCGTGAAGATCTACGTGGCCAACGCCAGCGGCAAGGCGGGGGCGGCCACCAAGGTGAGCACCGTCCTGGCCGGCAAGCAGTACCCGGCTCCGGCCGTGGGCAACGCCGCCACCGCCGCCACCACGATGGTCTACTACCTGCCCGGGAGCGCGGCCCAGGCCCAGCTGGTGGCCTCCAGCCTCGACCTGCCGGCGTCCTCGGTCGCCCCCATGCCCAGCCCGGCGCCGGTGGCGGCGCTCGGATCGGCCACCGTGTTGGTGGTCATCGGCACCGACGGTGCGCTGAACGCGGTGGAGAGCGGCAACCCGACCACCACCGCCACCACCGCGCCCAAGGCGACCACCACCACCAAGAAACCCTGAGCACGTGGGTGCCGGGTCGCGCCAGCGAGCCGTCGACTCGCTGCTCGACCAGGTGGCTGACACCGGGGTGTTCACCGACTTCGACGGCACCATCTCCGAGATCGTGGACGAGCCCAGCCAGGCCGTCCCGCTGCCCGGCGCGGCAGCGGTGCTGGGCCAGCTGGCCTCCCGCTTCGGGCGGGTGGCCGTCTTGTCGGGCCGACCGGTCAGCTTCCTGTCCCCCTGGTTCCCCCCCGAGGTCCTGCTGTCGGGCCTCTACGGGCTCGAGCTGGTGATCAACGGCCAGCGCCTGGATCATCCCCTGGGCGGTGTGTGGCGAGAGGTGGTGGACGACGTGGCCACGCTGTCGCGGGCCCGGGGTCCCGAAGGCATGCGGGTGGAGGCCAAGGGCCTGTCGCTCACCCTGCACTACCGCGGCCGCCCGGAGCGCCAGGACGACGTGCGCCACTGGGCCGAGCAGCAGGCGTCGCGGTCGGGCCTGGACGTCCGCCCCGCCCGTCTGTCCTACGAGCTGCATCCGCCCATCGACGTGGACAAGGGCACGTCGTTGTTGGAGCTGGCCAACGACCTGTCGGCGGTGTGCTTCCTGGGTGACGACGTGGGTGACCTGCCTGCCTTCGACGCCCTCGACCAGCTGGCCGGGTCCGGCATCGACGCCGTACGGGTCGGGGTGCGCAGCGCGGAGGTGGCCTCGGAGCTGCTCGAACGGTCCGACCTGGTGGTGGACGGACCCCCCGGTGCGCTGGGACTGCTTCAGGCGCTGGCCGCGGCCAGCTGATCGGCCAGCCAGTGGCGAGGGGTGCGTAGGCGCGCCCGGGCCGTGAGCCGCTCGGCCTCGTGGGCCCGGCGTTCCCGGGAGGTGGCCAGGGCATCGGCCAGGGCGTCGGCGGTGCCGGTGATGTCGTAGGGGTGGACCCGCCGCACCACCCCCTCCAACTCGGACCAGGCGCCGGCCTCGGGGCTGAGCAGCACCACGCCGTCGCGCTCGTTGACCAGCGCCCCCTCCTTGGCCACCAGGTTGAGGCCGTCGCGCACCGGGTTGACCAACAGCGCGTCGTAGCGACGCAGGGCGGCGATGGAACGAGGGTGGTCGTCGCCGATGAAGCCCAGGATCGGTGTCCAGGACGGGGTGGCCCAGCGCTGGTTGACCTGGTCGATGATCCGACTCCACCTCCTGGCGGTAGGCCAGGTACTCGGGCAGGCCCTCACGCGACGGGTAGACGAACGCCCCGAACACCACCCGCTCGCGCCACTGCGGGTAGCGGTCCAGCAGATCGTCGTAGGCCAGGAAGCCCCGCACCAGGTTCTTGGACAGCTCGACGCGATCGACCCGGGCGATCAACGCCCGATCGCCGATCTGGACCTCGAGCGCGGCCAACGCCTCGGCGCAGGCCGGGCTGGCGGCCACCCGGGCCAGGTCGTCGGGATCAGGGGCCAGCGGGGCCACGAAGGTGGTGGGCTCGCGTCCCAGCCACAGGCGGCAGTCGGCGGCGAACGCCTCGGCCCAGCGCGGCGCATGGAAGCCGCAGGCGTGGTGGCCGGCCAGACCCTCGAGCAGTTCGACGGCCACGGCATCGGGTAGCACCCGCAGCCAGTCGGGCCCGGCGAAGGGTGTGTGGGAGAAGTGCACCGACACCAGATCGGGTCGTTGCTCGGCCAGCATCGGCCCGAGCAGGCTCAGGTGGTAGTCCTGCACCAGCACCACCGCAGTTGGGCGGCGCCTGATCGGTGACGGCGCGGCGAAGGCCTGGTTGACCCGGCGGAAGGCGTCCCAGGCCTCGGTGAAGTGGCGGTCGAAGCGAGGTCGGCGGGCCAGCTCCCACAGGCCGTGGTGCACGAACCACAAGGTGGCGTTGCCCACCACGTCGTAGGCCATCCGGTAGTCGTCGGGGTCGAGGGCCAGCAGGGCGGTGTGAAGTCCCTCGGCCTGGGTGCGACCCGACCGCGCCGCCACCCGATCGCCCTCGGACATGGCCGCGGCCACCCACAGGGCGTCGGTGCCGACCATGAGCGGGGCCAGGCCGGACACCAGCCCGCCCGCGCCCCGCCGAGCCACCAACTCGTCGTCCGGGCCCGACCGTGAACGACAGCGGACCCCGGTTCGAGACCAGCACCACGGGCCGGTCACCGTTCGAACCGGAGCCATCCGAGGTGGGGGCGTCGGTCATGCGACGATCATGCCCCAGTCGGCGGTGATCGGGCGGACCCGCTACACAATGGCGGATGCACGTGGTGGCCGCACCTGACAAGTTCCGGGGGACGGCGACCGCGGCCGAGGTGGCCGACGCCATCGCCCGGGCCGTCGAAGCAGCGGGGCACACCTGCGATCGCGCTCCCGATGGCCGACGGCGGCGAAGGCACCCTGGAGGTGCTGGGCGGGGCCAACCGCACCACCACGGTCACCGGGCCCCTGGGCGGGCCGGTGGAGGCCGGGTGGCGTCTGCACCGGCGCCGAGCGGTGATCGAGATGGCTCGCGCCTCGGGATTGGAGCTGGCCGGTGGCGCCGAGGGAAACGATCCGGTGGCCGCCACCACCACAGGCACCGGCGAGCTGATCGCCACCGCGGTGGAGAGCGGCGCCACCCGCGTGCTGGTGGCGGTGGGGGGATCCGCCACCACCGACGGGGGACTGGGGGCGCTCCGGGCCCTGTCCCCGCTGCCCCGCCTGCGAGGGGTGGAGCTGGTGGTGGCCTGCGACGTGCGAACGGTCTTCGTCGACGCCGCCCGGGTGTTCGGCCCTCAGAAGGGCGCCACCCCAGCTCAGGTCCGACTGCTCACCGCCCGGCTCGAGCGCCTGGCCGACGTCTACCTCCACGACCACGGGGTCGACGTGGGTGACCTGCCCGGGTCGGGCGCGGCCGGTGGACTGGCCGGTGGACTGGCTGCAGCCGGTGCCCACCTCGAGAGCGGGTTCGACGTGGTGGCCGAGGAGATCGAGCTGTTCGACCGGCTCGAGCACGCCGATCTGGTCATCACCGGCGAAGGCTTCCTCGACGCCGAGTCCTTCGACGGCAAGACGGTGGGCGGCGTGGCTGGACTGGCGGCCCAGCTGGACATCCCGGTCCTGGCCGTGGTGGGTGACTGCTTCGACGACGCCGACCGGTGGATCGAGGCCATCTCGCTGGTGGACCGGGTGGGCGACGACCGGGCCCGCCACGACACGCTGGCCGCGGTCGAGACGGTGGTGGGCGAGCGCCTGGCCATCGGCTGGCCCTGACCCGCACTCACCTCCTCCACGCCAAAGCGGGAGCGTCGGGGCCGAGCTAAGCCGAGGAGCGACGGTACTCGGGCACCTCCACCAGCGGTGGGCGTTCGGTCACGTCCACCACCTCCGGATCGCGCCCGGGCCGGACCAGCACCTCGGTGGTGCCGACCAGATCGGGCGCGGCGCGATGCAGGGCGGCCTGCAGTACGGCCTGAGCCTGGGGGGAGAGCTGGTCGAGAGGACGGTTGCGGTGGATCCGCTGGCCGAGATCGACCTGGACCATGGCCCCCAGCCCGAAGCGGGCCTCGATGTCGATCAGCAGCCCCAGGTCCACCCCGTAGCCCTCGATGAAGGGCAGCTGCTCGAGGATCTCGCGGCGGCCGGCGTACTCGCCGGCCAGCGGTTGCACGAACGGGGCCAACTGCGGGAAGAGCAGCGACACCACCGGTCGGGCCACCAGCTCGGTCACCCGTCCGCCCTGATCGCCCTCCACCGGGCGCTCGTAGAAGCCCTTCACGAAGGCCACGTCGGGCCGGGTCAGAAGGGGGCCCACCAGGCCGACCACGAAGGTGGGGTCGAACTGGCGCACATCGGCGTCGCACCAGACGATGAGATCGCCCCGAGAGGCGTACAGCGACTTCCACAGCGCCTCGCCCTTGCCGTGGCCGTGCCCGTAGCCGGTGAGGATCTCGTCGGCGCGCAGGATGGTGGCCCCGGCATCCGCCGCCACCTCGCGCGGTGCGATCGCTCGAGTGGTCGTCGATGACCAACAACTCGTCCACCAGGGGCCAGCGCTCCATCATCGTGCGACGGATGGCATCGACGATGACCCCCACCGTCTCCTCTTCGTCGCGGGCCGGCAGGCAGACCGAGATCAGGCGCCCGGCCTTTTCGGAGACGAGGCGGGCGGGGTCGAACTCCCCGGCGCGGAAGGTCCGCAGCATGGCTGCTGGCACTCCTTCATGGTCACCGACAACCCCGGGCCCTGGCAAGGCGACGTAGGTTGTCGAGCGTGATCGGAACAGACTGGCGTGACTCGGAGCCGTGGTGGCCCGACGAGCCCGAGCCGCCGCCGGACGCGCCCAACGTGGTGCTCATCGTGCTCGACGACGTGGGCTACGCCCAGCTGGGCTGCTACGGCTCCGACATCGACACGCCGGTGATCGACGCCCTGGCCGCCGGGGGCGTGCGGTTGGCCAACTTCCACACCACGGCCTTGTGCTCGCCCACCCGCTCGTGCCTGCTCACCGGGCGCAACCACCACCGCAACGCCATGGGGCGGGTGGCCGACCTGGCCATGGGGTACCCCGGCTACTGGGGCCAGATCCCCATCGAGAACGGCTTCCTGTCCGAGATCCTGGGCCAGGAGGGGTACGCCTCCTATGCGGTGGGCAAGTGGCACCTGACCCCCGACGAGGACACCCACATGGGGGCGTCGCGCCGGACGTGGCCGCTGTCTCGCGGCTTCGACCGCTGGTACGGCTTCCACGGCGGCGAGACCCACCAGTTCGCCCCCGCGCTCTACCACGACAACCACGCGGTGGCCCCGCCCGGGACCTTCGAGGACGGCTACCACCTGAGCGAGGACCTGGCCGACCGCGCCGTCGAGTTCCTGGGCGACCTGCGGGCCGTCGACGATCAGCGCCCGTTCTTCCTGTACTTCGCCACCGGCGCCTGTCACTCCCCCCACCAGCCGCCCGCCGCCTGGGCGCAGCGCTACCGCGGCCGGTTCGACCACGGCTGGGACGCGTGGCGCCAGGCCACCTTCGCCCGGCAGGTGGCCATGGGCCTGGTGCCCGAAGGCACGGAGCTGTCGCCCCGGCCGTCCTGGGTGCCGGCCTGGGACGACCTGGAACCCGCAGACCAGGCCGTGGCCGCCCGGTTCATGGAGTGCTTCGCCGGTTACCTCTCCCACACCGACGCCCAGATCGGTCGGGTGCTCGACTTCATCGACGAGAGGGGAGAGCGCGACGACACCCTCGTCGTGGTCGTGTCGGACAACGGGGCCAGCGCCGAGGGCGGCGTCCAGGGCTCCATCAACGATGCCCGGCTGACCAACCTGGACCCGGCCGGCC
The DNA here is from genome assembly GCA_963740985.1 of uncultured Microthrixaceae bacterium. Lineage (GTDB taxonomy): Bacteria > Actinomycetota > Acidimicrobiia > Acidimicrobiales > Acidimicrobilacustridaceae > UBA4742. The sequence continues at coordinate 2,090,433 of CAVUGJ010000002.1, read as the reverse complement.
CCCGCGAGTTGCGTCGTCGCATCGACGAGATCGGCACGCCCAGGACCCACAACAACTATCCGTGGGGCTGGACCATGGCCGGCAACACGCCGTTCCGGCGCTGGAAGCGCGAAGTCCACGAGGGCGGCGTGGCCGACCCCTGCATCGTGAGCTGGCCGGCCCGGCTGGGCGGGGTGGCCGGCACCATCCGCCACCAGTTCGCCCATGCCGTCGACGTGGCCCCGACCGTGCTCGAGCTGGCCGGCCTACCGGCCCCCGAGGTGGTGGGCCACGTGCCCCAGAGCCCGGTCGACGGCACCAGCTTCGCCTACCTGCTGGGTTCCGACGGTGACCGCCAGCCCGAGCGTCACCACACCCAGTACTTCGAGATGCTCGGGTCCCGCGCCATCTACCACCGGGGCTGGAAGGCGGTGACCTTCAAGCCGCTCGGCCCCATGTACGACGACGGGCGGGACCTGATGGCGCCCTTCGACGAGGATCCGTGGGAGCTGTACCACGTGGCCCGGGACCTGTCCGAAGTGCACGATCGGGCCGACGAGGAGCCCGACCGGTTGGCCCAGATGATCGAGCTCTGGTGGACGGAGGCCCGAGCCAACCAGGTGCTGCCTCTGGACAACCGGGTGCTCTACACCATCCTCAACCCGCGCCCCAGCCGCCTCCGGGACCGTCTGGAGTACCGCTACCTGCCTCATGGCGCCCCGGTGCCCGAGGCAGTGGCCGTGGACGTGCGCAACCGCACGCATCGCATCCGGGTCGACGCCGAGTTCGGCGACGGCGACGGGGTGCTGTTGGCGCTGGGATCGGTGCTGGGGGGCTGGTCGCTGCACGTGCTCGACGGCCGGCTGCGCTACGCCCACAACCTGTACGGCAAGCAGATCGACGTGTTGGAGAGCGACGAGCCCCTCGCCCCTGGACGCCACCAGGTGGGCTTCGCCTTCGACAAGACCGCCGAGCACGCCGGCGACATCCGGCTGTGGTGCGACGGCCAGACGCTGGCCACCGGCCGCATCGAGCGCTTCACGCCCGCTCGCTTCACCGGGACCGGTGTCGGGCTGACCTGTGGCTACGAGATGGGTCCGGCCGTGGGCCCTGGGTACCTGGCGCCGTTCCGGTACGCCGGCCTCATCCACGAGGCGGTGGTGGAGGTGACCGGTCGTCCGGCCCGCAATCCCCTGGCCGAGTTCGAGGCCATCATGTTGCAGCAGTGAACCGGGGGAGCGTCCGTATACGCTGCCGGCCATGAGTGTGACCGTTCGTGTGCCCCCCGTGTTCCGCACCCTGACGTCCGGGTCGTCGCAGGTCGACGCCGACGGCGCCACCGTGGCCGAGGTGTTGTCCTCGCTCGAGACCGCCCACCCGGGTTTCAAGGACAAGCTGCTCGACGACCAGGGTTCGCTGGTGCGCTACGTCAACCTGTTCGTGGACGACGACGACGTGCGCTTCCTCGACGGGCTCGACACGGCCGTGCCCGACGGGGGCACCCTGTCGATCATGCAGGCCGTCGCCGGCGGCTGAGTCGGGCCCTGAGCTCGGCTGGCGCGGAGCCCCCGGAGGAGCGACCGGACGTCGTCGTTGATCGTCCGGTCACCCTCTCCTCTGGGTACCGTCGCTCGTCTCCTCCATCATCGGCCGGGCTGCGGTCGGCCTGAAACCCAATACTGGTCAGTCGGACCCGGCCAGCACCGGGAGCAGGTCGGCTCGGTCCGGGCCCAGTGGCGGCTCCGGGGGCCGTTCGTCGCGGGTCTGGTACGCGGCCAGCACCCGGCTCATCACCTCGGGGTCGTTCATGATCAGCTCGGGCGGGTCGAGCAGGTTGAACGAGCGCACAAAGGCTCGGAAGACACTGGCGTCGGTGCGCACAGCCACCATCAGGCCATCCCGCATGAGCGATTGCATGAAGTCCCGCGCCTCCTGCGCGGCCGCCTGCTCGGCGTCGTCGGCCGTCTCGGGACCGTCCACGTCGTCGCCCTCGAACGGGACCGGGCCGGTCTCGGTCTCGGCTCGGCGTTGATGGTCGCGGGCCACTGCGCCCTGCCGGTTGAGGCGGTCCTGGTTCACCGCTGCCCGGTACCAGGGCAGGACCTCGCGTTCGACCCCCTGCTCGTAGGTCAGCGCCCGTTGCTCCAACACCTGCGGATCGGACCCGGGATGGTCGGCCACGGCTTCGGCCAGCAGCGTGGCCTGCACCATGGCCAGCGAGCAGCCGCGGCCGTAGAGGGGGTTCGTGCAGGTGTGGGCGTCGCCCACGGCGTGGAAGCCCAGCACGCGAGGGCGACCAACCTGGTCGAGGTAGTCCACCCGGCGGTTGATCAGCCCGCCCATGGTGTGGACCTCGGTGATGGCCCGGGTCAGGGCCGGGTCCACCCAGGGGCGGGTCACCACCAGGGCGGAGGCGCCCCGGTCGAAGGCATCGGGGTCGAGCATCCGGGTGCGCAGCTCGGCGTCCTCGGTGTCGAGGGCGAAGGTGACCGAGTGGGTGCGATTGTCGCCCTGGAAGATGGCGTACTTGAGGTAGCCCAGGTCACCGCCGATCGGTCCGCCGCTGGGCGGCGCCACCACGCCGTCGTGAAGTCGATAGAAGCGAGACAGGTAGACCAGACCCGTGTCCTCCTCGTGTTCGGGGAGGTCCACGCCCAGCTCGCCGAGCCATCGGGGCACGGCCGAACGCCGGCCCAGGGCGGCCACCACCAGCGGCGCGTCCAACACCTCGTGGTCCCCGTCGGCCGGGCTGTGGGCGGGCCGCAGCCGAACGCCGGTGATCCGGGGTCCGCGCCATCCGCCGTCATCCGCGCCCTGCTCGACCGCCTCCAGGCCGTCCACCACCACGCCGTGGCGCAGCGTCACCCGGTCGCTGGCCAGGACCGTTCGGCGCAGGACCCATTCGAAGGTGGTCCGGCGACAGGCCAGGGCCACCAGGTCGTCGTCGCCGGGCCGCGGGTGGCGATCGGTGATCTCCTCGGGCAGGTCGTCGGTGAAGCGCATCTCGGTGGCTCCGGCGGCCAGCAGATCGGCCAGCACGTCGGGGTAGCGGTCGCGCAGCAGGTTGTGCAGGCGGGCCAGCAAGGCATGGGAGTGACGCACCTGAGGCGCGCCCCGGCGGTCCCACTCGAAGGCCGCATCGGGATCGGCCGGCAGGGGTGTGTCGTCGCGCTCCACCAGGGTGACCGCGTGCCCGGCGCGGCGACAGGGCCAGGGCGGTGCCCAGACCGGCCACACCGGCGCCCACCACGACGATCGGCTGGTCGGACCCGGGATCTGTCGCCATCGGGTCAGCCTAAGCAACCCGAAGGCGGTGGCCGGACCGCGGGCCGGTCCCCGACCGCCCTGGGCGGCGCCGGGCGGGCCATCGGGGCGGAATTGGACCTCCCGGGTTGCGGCTGGGGCGCGGTTTTGGTTTCCTGTTAGCAGTCTCGACGTGAGAGTGCTAACCCAACGGAGGGTATTTCCCCATGGCCAAGATCATCGAATTCGACGAGGACGCTCGCCGAGCCCTCGAGCGGGGCATGAACCAGCTCGCCGACGCCGTGCGGGTCACGCTTGGCCCGAAGGGCCGCAACGTCGTGCTGGACAAGAAGTGGGGCGCCCCCACCATCACCAACGACGGCGTGTCCATCGCCAAGGAGATCGAGCTCGAGGATCCCTACGAGCGCATCGGCGCCGAGCTGGTCAAGGAGGTGGCCAAGAAGACCGACGACGTTGCCGGTGACGGCACCACCACGGCCACCGTGCTGGCCTGGTCGATGGTCCGCGAGGGCCTGCGCAACGTGGCCGCCGGCGCCAACCCGATGTCGCTGAAGAAGGGCATCGAGGCGGCCGTCGAAGCCGCCGTCGCCTCCATCAAGGAGCAGGCCAACGAGGTCGACGACAAGAGCCAGATCGCCCAGGTGGCCGGCATCTCCTCGGCTGACTCCGAGATCGGCGAGATGATCGCCGAGGCCATCGACAAGGTGGGCAAGGACGGGGTCATCACCGTCGAGGAGTCACAGACCTTCGGCATGGAGATGGACCTGGTCGAGGGCATGCGCTTCGACAAGGGCTACATCTCGCCCTACATGGTCACCGATCCCGAGTCGATGGAAGCCTCCCTGGAGAACCCCTACGTCCTGTTGGTGGGCTCCAAGATCTCGGCCGTCCGCGACCTGCTGCCGCTGCTCGAGAAGGTCATGCAGGCCGGCAAGCCGCTGGTCATCGTGGCCGAGGACGTCGAGGGCGAGGCCCTGGCCACCCTGGTGGTCAACAAGATCCGTGGCACCTTCAACTCGGTGTCGGTGAAGGCCCCCGGGTTCGGCGATCGCCGCAAGGCCATGCTGCAGGACCTGGCCATCCTCACCGGCGGCCAGGTCATCACCGAAGAGGTGGGCCTCAAGCTGGAGAACACCACGCTCGACCTGCTGGGCCAGGCCCGCAAGATCGTGGTGACCAAGGACGAGACCACCATCGTGGAGGGCTCCGGCGAAAAGGCCGACGTCGAGGGTCGCATCGCCCAGATCAAGGGCGAGATCGACAACACCGACTCCGACTACGACCGCGAGAAGCTCCAGGAGCGGCTGGCCAAGCTGTCCGGCGGCGTGGCCGTCCTCAAGGTGGGCGCGGCCACCGAGGTCGAGCTCAAGGAGAAGAAGCACCGCATCGAGGACGCGGTCAGCACCACCAAGGCCGCCATCGAGGAGGGCGTGGTCGCCGGCGGCGGCACCACCCTGCTGCGGGCCCAGGCCAAGGTGCTCGACGCGGCCAAGGATCTCTCCCCCGACGAGGCCACTGGCGCCCGCATCGTGGCCCACGCCCTGGAGGAGCCACTGAAGCAGATCGCCACCAACGCCGGCCTGGAGGGTGGCGTGGTGGTCGACCGGGTGCGTGGTCTGGACACCGCTAACGAGGGCCTCAACGCGGCCACCGGTGAGTACGTCGACCTGGTCAAGGCCGGCATCATCGACGCGGCCAAGGTGACCCGCTCGGCCCTGCAGAACGCGGCCTCGATCGCCGCGCTCTTCCTGACCACCGAGGCCGTCATCGCCGACAAGCCCGAGCCGGCCGCCCCGGCCATGCCCGGCGGCATGGACGACTACTGAGTCGGTAGCGGGTCGACGACTACTGAGTCGTCCCTGATATTGGGCATCTTTGCAGCCGGATTCCGGCAGATTCCACGCCCAGTTTCGTGAACGGGAGCGCCCTGCGGGGCGCTCCCGTCGCGCCACCGCCTCCTGATCGGTCCGGCGCCTCAGCTCAGGTGACGGTGAGGACGATGAGCTGGCCGGTGGCGGTGGTCACCACCACCCGTCCGTTGGTGATCGACAGCTCTCGCCCCGCCGAGGGCAGCGGGATGACCGCCACCGGCTGACAGACGGCGGGAGAGCCGGTGCATCCCGCATGGCCGCTCTCGTCGAAGGCCAGTAGGGCATCGCTGCCGCCGGCGTACACCAGGCCGTTGGCGATGGCCACCCCGGTGGACACGCCGTGGGCGCCGGCGTCGTAGGAGCGCAACGGGGTGAGGAGACCGGAGCTGGCCTGCGCACCGCACCCCACCGTCGGTGCGCAGGCCACGAGGCCCGGCCCGCCGGCGGCGAAGACGGCATCAGGGGCTGCGGCCGGGACACCGAGCAGCCCGCGGCTCTGCCAGGTGGTCACGCCGGAGGGCGTGAACGCCTTCATCCCCACGAACGGCGTCCAGTTGGCCAGCAGCGGTGCGTTGCTCCCGGTGGTGAAGATCTGGCCGCCCACATCCATGAGGCCCGAGGCGGTGGGCGGCTCGCCGATCTCGTAGTTGTACTGCTGCTGGAACACCGGGCTGCCGTTCCCGCCGATGTCGTAGGCGACCACCGACTGGGTGATGGTCGGCTCCTGCACCGGGCCACCGGGGAACGGGATGGTGATCGTCGAGGTGTGCAGCACCGAGGCGTACAAGCGGTTCTGGTCGGCCACCAGAGCGGTCACCGGGCAAGTGGGGGCGAGGCACAGGCCAGTGGTGGCATAGGTGGCCACCGGGTGGCACACGACCGGCGTGCCCGTGCAGCCGCTGGCATCGGTCGTGTAGGCATCGATCTCGCCCGACCCGGCGACATAGACCAGGCCGTTCTCGAAGATCGGATGACCTCCCGCCCCCGTCCCCGACCACCGCGGCAGGCACACCCGCGGCGAGCCCGAGCACCCCTGCCCCCCGGAGGCGTCGTAGGCATCGAGCACCCCGGCGTTGTCGACGTACACCACGCCGTTGACGGCGAGTGGCTGGCCGAACGAGGTGCCGGTGGCGCGCCACCGCGGGGAGCAGATCTTCGGGGAGCCCCCGCACCCTGTGGAGCCATCGGCCGAGTAGGCATCCAACTCGGCGCCGCCAGAGGATCGGGCCACGTCGATGAGGGTGTTCCCGGTGGCCACCGGCGTGACCTGGCCGTCCTGGCCGGTGCCCGGGTCGGCCTCCCACTCGAGGTGCAACGAGGCCACATTGGCGAGGCCGACATGGGTGTCGACGTTGTTGTCGGACGACCCGCTGGCATCCCAGCCGGTCGACATCCACTGGCATCCGGCCAGGATCATGGTCATCGCCGCCATCAACGACAGCAGAGCCGTCGCCGGCTTCCGTCTGGTCATACCGTCCATCCCCCAGCCGCGATCCGCCGTGGCGAATCTAGTCGGGTCGGGGGGACGACGTGGCGGTGCCGCGGGAGACGGGCGCGCAGGGCCCACCGCCCATCGACGGGTCGGGTCCCGGTACCCTCCGAGGGTGTCCCGGGGCCGCACCACCACGGTGCTCACCACCACCATCGAAGACGGTCTGGCCAACCGTCACCCTGATGAGCTGGCCGTCGAGGAGCCGATGACCATCCGCCTCGACGACCACCTGGTGGCCACCACCATGCGCACGCCGGGGCACGACTTCGAACTGGCCGTCGGCTTCTGCTTCACCGACGGGCTGCTGGACGGCGCCCCGGTGCGCACCTGTCGCTACTGCGGAACCGGATCGGCAGTCGACAGCGAGTTCAACGTGGTCTCGGTCGACACCGGGGGACTGGCTCCGGTTCCGACCGCGAGGCTGGGGGTGACCTCGTCGTCGTGCGGGTTGTGCGGTTCGACCTCCATCGACGAGCTGGCCGGACGCCTCGAGCGGCTGGCACCGACCGAGGCCATCCCCCTCGAGGTGCTGGCCGGCATGGCCGAGCGGATCCGGGGCGACCAGACCCTCTTCGACGCCACCGGCGCCGTGCACGCAGCCGCGCTCGTTCGACCGCGACGGCCGCATCGGGGTCGTACGCGAGGACGTCGGGCGCCACAACGCGGTCGACAAGGTGGTCGGCCGGTTGCTGCTCGACGGTCGGCTGCCGGCCACGGGTGACGGGCTGTACGTCAGCGGCCGGGCTTCGTTCGAACTGGTGCAGAAGGCTTGGGCCGGCGGGTTCTCGGCGCTGGTGGCGGTCAGCGCGCCGACTTCGCTGGCCGTGTCGACGGCCGAACGGGCAGGGCTCACGCTGGCCGGGTTCGTGCGGGGGACGCGCATGAACCTCTACGCCACGCCGTCCTGATCCGGCGACCCGCCGTTCCGGGCACGTCTGACCACCGGTTTGGTGGGTGGATGTGCCGACTGGCGCCGCGGTGGCGAGTGGGGCCGGTCAGGGGGCGGACCTAGACTGGCCAGGTGAACGATCCGGTTTCGCCGAACGTCGGTTGGGGTGTCCTGCACTTGTTCGCCAAAGCGGGGCCGCTGGCCGATGCCGAGGAGATCACCGCCGCAGTCAAGCGGGCCGAGACGGCCGGCGACCAGGTGGTGACGGTGTCGATCCTGGGCCACAAGGCCGACCTGGCCTTCATGGCGTTGGGTGACGACCTGTGGCGGCTCCGGCAGCTTCAGAGCGAGCTGCAGGCCGCCGGCCTCGAAGTGGTCGACTCCTATGTGTCGCTGACCGAGCTGAGCGAGTACGCCCAGGGCGTCCCCGAGGCGCTGCGCGAGGCCCGGCTGCATCCTCAGCTGCCGCCCGACGGCAAGCCGGCCTGGTGCTTCTATCCCATGTCCAAGCGCCGCGAGCCCGACCAGAACTGGTACGAGCTGGCCTATGACGACCGCAAGGCGCTGATGATGGAGCACGGGGCGTCGGGGCGGAACTTCGCCGGTCGGGTGCTCCAGGTCATCACCGGGTCGGCCGGCCTCGACGATTACGAGTGGGGAGTCACCCTCTTCGCCCAGCATCCAGACGACCTCAAGGAGGTCGTCTACACCATGCGCTTCGATCGGGCGTCGGCCCGCTACGCCGAGTTCGGGCCCTTCTTCACGGGCATGGCTGCCCCGCTCGCCGCGGTCCTGGCCAGCGTGGGCCTCGTCTCCAGTTGATCGCCCGATCGGCCCGACCGCGTCATGGGTGATCTCGCCACGCTCCGCCGGGGTCTGGACCGATACGACCAGGTGGTGGTGGCGTTCAGCGGCGGAGCCGACTCGGCCTTCCTGGCCTGGACGGCGCACGAGGCCCTCGGACCCGAGCGGGTGCTGGCCGTGACCGCCGTGTCCCCGTCGCTGGCCGGCTTCGAACGCGACGACTGCGCCGCCCTGGCCCGGGAGTGGCAGCTGCCGTGGCTCGAGGTGCACACCGACGAGCTGGCGGACGCCGCCTACCGGGCCAACGACACCGATCGCTGCGCGCACTGCAAGACCGCCTTGATGGACGTGCTCGAGCCGCTGGCGGTCGAGCGCGCGGCCACGGTGGTGCTGGGCGTGAACCTGGACGACCTGGGCGACCACCGGCCCGGTCAGGCCGTCGCGGCCGAGCGGGGAGCCGCCTTTCCCCTGGTGGAGGCCGGGTTCACCAAAGCCGACGTCCGGGCTGCTTCCCAGCAGCTGGGGCTGCGCACCTGGGACAAGCCGGCCGCCGCCTGCCTGGCCTCGCGGGTCCCCTACGGCACGCCGGTCAGCCTGACCGTCCTGCGTGAGGTGGAGGCGGCCGAGACCGGCCTGCGCCGACTCGGGTTCGACGAGCTGCGGGTCCGCCACTATGGCGAACTGGCCCGCCTCGAGGTGCCCCTCGACCAGCTCCACGCGCGTGCTGGACCAGCGCCACCAGGTGGTCGATGCCCTCCACGCCGCCGGCTACCGCTACGTCACCCTCGATCTCGAAGGTCTGCGCTCGGGCAACCTGAACGGCCCTGGTCTCAAGCGTCGGTGACGCGGGTCCAGATGGGGAAGCTGATGTGCTGGGCGCCGAGGTGGTCGACGATGCGGCCCTGGCGATCGAGCTCGCGGAGATGGGGACGAGCCGGGTCGATCCCGCCGACCATAGCCACGTAGTCCGCCACCGTCAGCAGCAGGGGCCCGCTGGTGGCATCGGCGTCGCCATCTCGCAGGATGGCCTCGACCTCGAGCACCGGTCGACCGGGGTTGGCCAGGTCGACGGGCCAGCAGTGGTACACGACGCCCTCGAACACCGACAGAGCCCGGATCCTCAACTTGCGCTCGGGAGTGCGCTCGGGGGTGCGCTCGGGAGTGCGCTGGGGACTGCGCTCACCAGTGCAGTGTGCCAGGCGCGCCTTTGAACGGACCCACGATGCGGGAGGTGATCCATCCGCCGTAGAACGAGCCCTCGCCAGCCGACACCTGCTCGTCGCCCACATAGCAGGCGTCGACCCGGGCGGGGTAGAAGGCCAGGTGGTCGGCGATGGCCTCGAAGTCCGGGTTCGGCGTGGGGTAGCTCCAGGCCGCATCGACGGACGTGTGGTCGCCGACCCGAACCGTGAAGTAGGTGGCCTCCCCCTTCCACTCGCACCAGGTGCGGGTGGCGCTGGGCTCGAGCAGATCGAGATCGACGTCGCGGGGCGGCAGGTAGAAGGCCGGAGGTTGGCTGGTCTCGAGCACGCGCAGGGCGCGGGTGGTGTCGGCCAGCACGTGGTCGGCGAAGCGCACCACCACCCGGTCGGGACAGGGATCGAGCCGGGGCGGGCGGGGATAGTCCCACACCGATTCCTGCCCGGCTCCGGGTTCGATGCGCGCCGGCCGGCTCATGTCCGCCAGCATGGTGGCCATGGCCCCCGATGCCAACCCGCCATCGCCCCCGCCATCCCCGACGCCCCCGGATCCGGACCCTGCACCCGTGGATCCGCTCGAGGCGCGCCACGGCGACGATCCCGGCGACGTCGCCGCCTTGGCCGGCTACGGCGCCACCTTGGCCTCCGCCATGACCGCGGCCATCCCCGGCTGGATCGAGCGTGCGGTGCTGGACCGGATCGTCGCCGCCCGCGGCTCGGTCACCGGTGCCGAGCGCGCCGCCGCGACCGCGGCCGGGCAGCGGGCTGGTGCCGAAGCCGCCCCGGCACTGGTCCAGCTCTTGGAGGCCGACATAGACGAGCAGACCACGACGCCCCTGGCCATCGCTCGAGCGCAGGTGCGCTGGGCCACCCAGGCCCTGCAGGCGGTGGGCGTGGCCCCGTCGGCCCGGGATCCCTTCGCCCAGCGTCAGGCCCCTGACGACACCTACGACCTCACGCCGGCCTCCTTCGCCGACATCGACCCTTCCTTGGCCGAGCCGGGACTGCACTGGGGCGCGGCCAAGGCACACGTGCACCTCGCCCGGCGTCGTCGTCGGGATGGAGCCTGACCGCACCGAACAGGACGACCCGGGGCCTGGGTGCTGAGATACCCGTGGGGTACGCCAGCACCCGATCCGGTTGAGGCTCGGGGTCGGGATCGGGATCGGGCTTGGGATCGGCGAGCGACGTCACGTCCTGAGGCGGCTCGCCGGTCCGTGCCGGAGTGGACGGTCTGCCCTACTCGCCCCACTGATCGCCGTCGTCGGTCTGCTCGAAGCGCTCCCACCCGGCGTTGCTCACCGAGCGGGGCTCGAAGAAGATGCAGCCCTCCGGACAGCTGAAGGGGGCCTGGTCGGCGGCGTCGACGCGACAGCGCTGGATGACGTCCCCGGTCGGCGTCGTCCGGGTCGAGTAGTGGCGGCAGTCCTTGCGCACGGCCATGCCTCCATTCTGACAGGCCCCGGCACGCCAGCCCGAACAGCCCGGCTCGCCAGCCCCAACCGCCCGGTCCAGCGGCCCGACCCGCCCGACTCGGCGGCCGGAACCGCCCGGCTCGGGGCGGGACGCGGACCTGCTCGCGGTAGCCTCGCCCTCCATGGCTGACCGGCTGGTGGTGATCGGAGGAGACGGCGCGGGCATGGCCGCGGCCTCCAACGCCAGGCGGCTGCGCAGCGACCTCGAGATCGTGGCCTTCGAGCGCGGTTCGCGCACCAGCTACTCGGCTTGTGGCATCCCGTATCTGGTGGCCGGCGAGATCGACGACATAGACGCCCTGGTGGCCCGGAGTCCGCGAGAGTTCCGCGAGACGCTGCGCATCGACGTGCGCACCGAGCACGAGGTGGTGGCGGTCGACGCCCAACAGCGCCAGGTCGAGGTGCGTGATCTTCACCGCGACCGCAACTTCCGCATCGGATTCGACCACCTGGTGGTGGCCACCGGCGCTCGGCCGATCCGGCCCGACCTACCGGGGATCGACCACGAATCGGTGTTCGGCGTGCAGACCCTCGACGACGCCGAGCGCCTGCTGGCCTACGCCGACGCCTGTCGCTGCCAGCGGGTGGTGGTGGTCGGGGGCGGCTACATCGGCCTGGAGATGGCCGAGGCCTTCGTGATGTGGGGTGCCGAGGTGGCCATCGTGGACAGCGGTCCTCATGTCATGCGCACGCTTGATGCCGACATGGCCGAGCTGGTGGAGCGGGCCCTGGCGCGCCTGTCGATCGACGTGCGCACCGGCGTGGCCGTGACTGGGTTCGAGCCGGGCCAGGTCCACACCGACCAGGGCACGCTGGAGGCCGACGTGGTGGTGCTGGGCATGGGGGTCGAGCCGGAAGCGACCCTGGCCGAGGCGGCCGGCCTGGAGCTCGGGGTGCGGGGTGCGATTCGGGTGAACCGTCGCCAGCAGACCGCGGTGGAGGGCATCTGGGCCGCCGGAGACTGCGCCGAGTCGTTCCACCTGGTCAGCCAGCGCCCGGTGCACGTGGCGCTCGGCACGGTGGCCAACCGGGCCGGCCGGGTGGCTGGCATCAACATCGGCGGCGGCTACGCCACCTTCGCCGGCGTGGCCGGCACGGCCGTGACCCGCGTCTGTGGAACCGAGGTGGGCCGCACGGGCCTCACCCGATTCGAGGCCGAGCGCGACGGCTTCGACGTGGTCACCACCACCGTCGAGTCGACCACCCAGGCGGGCTACATGGCCGATGCTGATCCGCTCACGGTGAAGCTGGTGGCCGAGGTCGGTACCGGGCGACTCCTGGGCGGCCAGATCGTGGGCGGTCGCGGCGCCGGGCTGCGCATCGACACGCTGGCCACCGCGGTCACGGCCGGGTTCACCATCGACGAGGTGGTCAACCTGGACCTGGCCTACGCGCCTCCGTTCTCGCCGCTCTGGGACCCGATCGCCACCGCGGCGCGAGTGGGCAGTCGGCGCCGCAGCACACCCACCGACCAGGTAGGCGCCCCGTGAAGCTCGTCACCGCCATCATCAAGCCCTTCCGTCTGGAGGAGGTCAAAGAGGCACTGAAGGCGGCCGGGGTGGCCGGCGTCACCGTGGCCGAGATCCGAGGATTCGGACGCCAGGGCGGCCACACCGAGAGCTACCGCGGTTCGGAGTACCAGGTGGACTTCGTACCCAAGGTGCGCATCGAGGTGGTCATCGAGGACGCCGACGCCGACCGGTTGGCCGAGGTCATCGCCGATGCGGCCCGCACCGGCCAGATCGGCGACGGCAAGATCTGGATCACCCCCGTCGACCGCCTGGTGCGCATCCGCACGGGTGAGCTCGACGCCGACGCCCTCTGATGGGTCCGGGCCTGTCCGACGTTCCCACCCCCCAGCCCGCGGGGCTGGACCGCGCCACCCTGTTCGCCGACACCTCGTTGCGTGGCATCGAGCTGTGCCGCGTGTACAGCGACCGCATGGACGACTGGCTGGCCGGGCTGTTCGACCAGGCCGCCGGAGACGCCCGCGGGGTGGCCCTGTTGGCCGTGGGCGGCTACGGCCGCCGGGAGCTGTCGCCCCAGTCCGACATCGACGTGCTGCTGCTGCACACCGGGGTCAAGGACGTGGCCGCCATCGCCGAGCGGCTCTGGTACCCGATCTGGGACGAGGGGTTGAAGCTGGGCCATTCGGTGCGCACCACCAAGGAGGCGCTGGCCCTGGCCGCCGACGACCTCGACACGGCCACCTCGCTCGTCACCATCCGCCACCTGGCCGGCGACCAGGCCCTGACCGCGGATCTGGCCGAGCGGGCCATCGCCCTGTGGCGCAAGCGGGCCACCCGATGGCTTGCGCGAGATCAGCTCCCGGGTACGTCAGCGCCAGGCGGAGGCCGGCGAGGTGGCCTTCCTGCTCGAGCCCGACCTCAAGGAGGGGCGGGGCGGCCTGCGCGACGTCCACGCCATCCGCTGGGCCGAGCTGGCCCAGACGGTCATGCTCGAGGGCGACGACGCCGCGCTGGCCCGCGACCACGACGTCCTGCTGGCCGCCCGGGTCGAGCTGCACCGCATCACCGGGCGGCCCGGCGACCGCCTGCTGCTCGAGGAGCAGGACGCCGTGGCCGACGCCCTCGGCCTACGACGATGCCGACGCCCTGATGCGGGCGGTCAGCGCCGCCGCCCGCTCGATCGCGTGGACCAGCGACGAGGTGTGGGAGCGGGTGGACTCGTCGCATCAAGGGTCCCCGCGGGTGGCGGATGAGCGCGAGATCGCCCGCTGGCGGAGGGCGTGGTGCTACGCGAGGGTCGGGTGTCCATCACCGCCGAGGCTGATCCCGAGTCGGATCCGCTGCTGTTCCTGCGGGTGGCCGTGGCCGCGGCCGAGGCCGACGCCCGCATCGACCGGGCCACGCTCGATCGCCTGGCCGCCGGAGTGGCCGGCGCCGCCGATCTGCCCATGCCCTGGTCGGACGAGACCCGGGCGCTGTTCACGCGGCTGCTGTCGGCCGGTCGCCCGGCCATCGACGTGATCGAGACGCTCGACCAGCGCGGCCTGTTCGTGCGCATCCTGCCCGAGTGGGAGCCGGTGCGCAGCCGTCCGCAGCGCAACGCCTTCCACCGCTTCACCGTCGACCGCCACCTGTGCGAGACGGCGGCCAACGCCTCGGCGCTGGTCGACCGGGTCGAGCGCCCCGACCTGCTGGTGGTGGGCGCGCTGCTGCACGACATCGGCAAGGGCTATCCCGGCGACCACACCGAGGTCGGGCATCGTGGTGGTGCGCATCCATCGGCGAGCGCATGGGCTATCCGGTCGACGACATCGAGGTGCTCCAGGACATGGTCCGCCACCACCTGCTGCTGCCCGATGTGGCCACCCGGCGCGACCTGTCCGACGAGGGCACCGATCCGCTCGTGGCCGACGGGTCGGCATCGCTCAGCCTGCTGCGCATGCTCGGCGCGCTGACCGAGGCCGACTCGCTGGCCACCGGGCCGGCGGCGTGGAGCACCTGGAAGGCCGAGCTGCTGGCCGAGCTCGGTGCGCGGGCCGCCCACGTCCTGGCCGGGGGCCACCCGGCCGACGAGGGGATCGGCAGCGGGTTCCCGACCCCCGAGCAGCTGGCCCGCCTGGCCGAGGGCCGCCGGATCATCGAGGGACTCGACGACCAGCTCATGGTCATCGCGCCCGACCGCCCGGCCTGTTCTCCCGGGTGGCGGCCGCCCTGGCGCTCAACGGCCTCGACGTGCTGTCCGCCGCGGCCCACACCGATGACGCCGGCATGGCGCTCGAGAGCTACCGGGTGGAGAGCAGCCTCGGGTCCGGTGATCCCGTGGGACCGGGTGATCGGTGATGTCGAGAAGGCGCTCGACGGTCGCCTGGCCCTCGAGGCCGCGGCTGCGGGAACGGGCCCGGGTCTACGCCCGTCGCGAGCCCACCCTGGCCTCGCCCAGTCGAACCCATGGTCATCTTCGACAACGCGCTCTCCGACGCCGCCACCGTGGTGGAGGTGCACGCCCCCGACGAGATCGGCGTCCTGTACCGCATCACCCGGGCCATCGCCGATCTCGACCTCGACATCCGATCGGCCAAGGTGCAGACGCATCGATCTCGACGTGCTCGACGCCTTCTACGTGCGCGACCGCGACGGGCACAAGATCGTCGATGCCGACTACCTGCGCGAGCTCGAGCGGTCGATCCTCGCCTCGCTCTAGGGATAGCGTCGCCGTGATGCCCGCGCCGGACCCGCTGCCCACGCCCCAGGACCTCGTGCGCTGGAGCGAGGCGCTGGCCGGCATCGCCCGCACCGGGCTGGGGTTCACCGAGAACCTCTACGAGCGGGAGCGCTTCGAGGAGGTGCTGGCGGTGGCCGCCGACATGCGGGTGGCGGCCGGCAGCCACTTCGAGGCCGACACGCTGGTGCAGGAGTGGATGCGGACGGTCGGCCACGGCGTGGCCGGCTACCAGACCCCGAAGATCGCGGTGGGCGCGGTGGTCGGCAACGACCGGGGCGAGATCCTGCTGGTCCAGCGGGGCGACTCGGGCATCTGGCTGTACCCGACGGGCTGGGCCGACGTCGGCTATTCGGCCAGCGAGGTGGCGGTCAAGGAGGTGCGCGAGGAGACCGGCATCGAGTGCGAGGTCGTGCGGCTCATCGCCGTGCTCGACGGCCTGCGCCGCCAGTTCACCCGCATCCCGCTGTACTCGCTGGTGTTCCACTGCCGGGCCACCGGCGGCGAGCTGGTCGGCCATCCGCTCGAGACCCGGGGCGTCGGCTGGTTCGCACCCGATGCCCTGCCCGAGCCGCTGGCCGGCGTCGACCACTGGGGCGAGCTGGCCTTCGCCGCCATCCGGGGCGAATCGATCGAGGTGCTCTACGACGAGCCGCGAGCCCCGACCTGGCGCTCGGACTGATCCAGGACCCATCCACGCTCATCCACGCCCCTCCGGCTCATCAACCGGACCACACCCAGGGGGAACGAAATGGCTGACGAGATGCCATCGATGGTCGAGGCCGCCGCGGCCATCGCCCGCCGCGACTACTCCGCCACCGAGCTGCTCGAGCGGTGCCTGGCGGCCATCGACGCCGGCAACGACGCCCTCAACGCCTTCGTCCACCTCGATCCCGACGGCGCCCGGGAGGCGGCGGCCGCGGTCGACGCCCGGATCGCCGCGGGCGAGGCCGTCGGTCCGCTGGCCGGCGTGCCCTTCGGGGTCAAGGACCTGGAGGACTGCGCCGGCATGCCCACCTCCCAGGGCTCGATGCTGTTCCTGGGCGACGAGCCGGTGGCCGCCGACTCGATGCACGTGGCCCGCCTGCGCGCCGCCGGCGCCATCCCGATCGGGCAAGACCGACGCCCGAGTTCGGCACCCTCCAGTTCACGCGCTCCAAGGCGCTCGGCGTGACCCGCAACCCGTGGGACCCGAGCCGTACCCCGGGCGGCTCGAGCGGCGGCACCGCGGCGGCGGTCGCCGCCGGGCTGGTGCCGTTCGGGACGGCCAGCGACGGGGGTGGCTCGACCCGCATCCCGGCCTCGTTCGCGGGTCTGGTCGGGATGAAGGCCAGCTTCGGTCGGGTGCCCTCCCCCAGCGCCGGCACCAGCCAGACCACGTCGCTGGGCGTCGAGGTGACCACCGTGGCCGACGCCGCCCTCCACCTCGACGTCACCGCCGGGCCCGACGACCGCGACCGCACCTCGCTGCCCGCCTTCGGCGGTTCCTACCTCGACGCCATCGATCAGCTCGACGTGTCGGGCCTGCGCATCGGCTGGTCCCCCGACCTGGGCTTCGCGGTCGTCGATCCGGAGGTGGCCGAGCTGACCCGCGCCGCGGCCGAGGTGCTGGCCGCCGAGGCCGGCGTGGCGCTGATCGAGGTGGCGGTCACGCTGACCGACCCGGTGCGCACCTGGCTGAGCGGCGACGCCGTCGGCCTGTGGCTCGACGTCGCCGGCCGCGACGCCTACCCCGATCGGCTCGGCGAGCTCACGCCCTTCGTGGCCGTCGGGCTGCGCTCGACCGCCGATCGTCCGGTCCCCACGCTGGTCAAGCCCCTGCGGCGCCGCCTGCAGCTGGAGGCCGACGTGGCCGCCCTGTTCGACGAGGTCGACGTGCTGCTCACCCCGACCACGGCCGTGCCCGCCTTCGCCGCCGAGGGACCGCCCCCGACCACCATCGCCGGCGAGGACCTGGTCGCCCGCTTCGGCGCCATGCGGCCGGGGCCATGAACGTGCCCTTCACCATGCTGGCCAACCTGTGCTGGAACCCGGCCTGCTCGGTCCCGGCCGGCCTGGCCTCGGACGGCCTGCCGGTCGGGCTGCAGATCACCGGCCGGCGCCACGCCGACGACGTGGTCCTGCGCCTGGCCCGACTGTTCGAGCTGGCCCAGCCCTGGCCCCGCCACCGCCGCCCGACAGCCCTGAGGCGGTCGCGCAGTCGGATCAGTCGCGCTGGTCGCGGAGGAACCGCTCGACCTCGTCGACCAGGCTCTCCTCGTCGTCGCCGAACGGGTCGTGGTCGTCGTTGTCGAACCGGCGCTCGAGCTGCTCGACGTAGTCGGTGGTCTCGTCGTCGTCGGACACCAGCTCGCTGACCTGGCGCTCGTAGGACGCCGACGCGATCTCGAGCTCGGTGGTGCTCACCGGCATGTCGAGCAGTTGGCTGGCCCGCTCGACCAGGGCCAGCGCGGCCTTGGGCGACGGCGCCGACGGGACGTAGGTCGGCACCGCCGCCCACAGCGCAGCCGAGCTGAGCCCGGCGTCGCGGCACGCGGTCTGCAGCACGCCGGTCATGCCGGTCGGGCCCTCGTAGCGCGACGGCAGCAGTCCGAGCTCGTCGACCAGCTCCTGGTCGTCGGCGGTGCCGAACACCGAGACCGGTCGGGTGTGGGGGACCTCGGCCAGCAGCGCGCCGAACGTCAGCACGAGCCGGGCCTCGTAGAGCCGGGCGACGCCCACGATCTGCTCGGCGAAGGTCCGCCACCGCAGCTGCGGCTCGCTGCCCACGATCGTGACGAGCGGCTGACCGCGTCGCCCGATCCGGTGCGAGCGACGAGACGGTCGTGTCGGGCCACACGATCTCGCGCTGCAGGTCGTCGTCGAACTGCGACCCTCGGTCGGGTCGACGAGAAGTCGAAGAACACCTCGGGGTCGATGGTGGCGAACGGCTCGGCGTCGTACTGCTCACCGATGAAGCGCACGGCGGAGCTGGCCGCGTCGCCGGCGTCGCTCCAGCCCTCGAAGGCCACCAGCACGATCGGGGTGTTCGAGCGCCGGGTGGCAGATCCAGCGGACGTGATCGAGCACCGGTTCCTGGCCCGCTCCGCCCTCACGACCGGCCCCCGGCTGGTTCGATGGCATGTCCGAGGCTACCGTCCGGGTCGGCCACCGGCCGGTGCCGGGTTCGGTCTAGGTCTGGCCATGTCCGCGGGTCTCCAGACATCGAGGTCATCGAGGTCACCGGGGTGGACCGAGCGAGGTGATCGGCGCCTTCGAACGCCTGATCCCGCAGCTCTCCCGTTCCAATCCGCCGCCGGACCGGGCCCAGCTCGAGCGGATCGTCGCGTCCGACGCCGCCAGTGCTGCTCGTGGCCCGCGATCCGCGGCGACGGCCGAGATCCTGGGCAGCCTCACCCTGGTCGTCTTCCCGATCCCGACGGCGGTCCGGGCCTGGATCGAGGATGTCGTGGTGGACGAGGCGGCCCGCGGGCGGGAGTCGGGGAGGCGCTCAACCGGGCCGCCCTCGACCGGGCCGAGGCAGAGGGCGCGAAGACGGTCGATCTCACCTCCCGCCCGTCACGGGAGGCCGCCAACCGTCTCTATCAGCGGCTCGGGTTCGAGCCGCGGGACACCAACGTCTATCGCTACGACTTGTGACCGCCGGCCACCTCACCGCCAGCAGACCGGCCGAGGGGAGGCCAGCATCCCCAGCCGGGCGGGGGTCTCCAAGGTTCCTCGTGGTGGTGGCGGATGAGAGGCTTCGTCGATGGGAGCAATCGCGGTGCTTCGAGTGAGAAGCGAGCTTCGCAACCGATGGGTGCATGGCTGGGCCTGGCGCTGCTGATCGTGGTGTTCGTGGGCGGGGTCGGCGCCATCGCCGCTCGCGCGGCGGACCGACTCGGCCGATCCTCGGTTCCTGCGGGTGACACGGGTGCCTGCCCTCTGGCGTTGAACTCGATGGACCCTCGTTTGCCCGGTTGAGCCATCCGCCCTGGCGGCACTGCCAGGGGTCCGTGATGTCGGCACCCTGGAGGGCTACGACGTCGTACGCCCGGCTGCCATCGGGCTCTTCGTGCCTCGTGACGGCGTTGTCGGCCAGCGGTTCTGGACCCGCAAGCTCCTCGCCGGCCGAATCCCCGATGCGTCCGACCCCCGCGGCGCGACCGTCAGCTTCACGACCGCCGAGCAGCTCCACCTGCACGTCGGCGACGACCTGCCGATCGTTGTGCAGACGCGGTCAGGAGGGCAGCCGAGACGGTCGTGGTGCGCGTCGACGGGATCGACGTGGCCGTCACCGAGTTCCCGCCCCGAGCAGGCACCGACGCGGCCACCGACGGCTCCGACACCGTATGGACCACCCCGGCCTTCAACGCCCACCACCGCGACCTGGCGTTGGATGTCGGCTCGGCCCTGCGGCTCGACCACGGTGCCCGGGACCTGAGGTCGGTCCAGGCCGAGGTCGCGCGACTTTCGGCCTGACGGCCGCCCGACCGAGTCGTTCGGTGTGGACGCCCAGTCGGCCAGCACGCAGCGGGCCATCCACCTCCAGGCCGTCGCGTCTGTGGATCCTGGCCGGCCTGCTGGGCTTGGCCGCGCTGCTCATCGTGTCGCAGCTGCTCGCTCGCCAAACCGCCATGGAGTCCGACGGCTACCACGAGCTGCGGGCACTCGGCATGACCACCCGCCAGATCTGGGCCGTCGGGATGGCCCGAACTGCCCTGATCGGCGCCGTAGCCAGCTCCGTCGGCGTGGCCCTGGCCATGGCGCTCTCGCCGGTGTTCCCGATCGGGCTGGCCGGCATCGCCGAGCCGCATCCCGGATTCTCCGTCGACGTGATCACCTTGGCCGTCACCGTCGGCCTCTCGGCGCTGATCCTCCTGGTCGCAGCCGTGTGGCCGAACTGGCGGGCTGCGGCTGAATCCTCGTGGGTGGTCGGCCGGAACGAACGTGGCGCCGGCCGGTCGCGGGTGGTGGCGCTGGCACGGCTTCGGGCGTGCCGGCCACCCTGGTGGCCGGTGTGGGCTTCGCCCTGGAACGGAGGCATGGGCGGTTCGCCGGCCCGATCCGATCCACCATCGTGGCCAGTGTCATCGGCATCTCCGCGCTGACCGGCGCGGTCGTGTTCTCCTCCAGCCTGTCCAACCTGGTGGCCACCCCCCGGCTCTACGGGGTGCGGTGGGACGCGATCGTCTCCTCGACGAACGGGGAGGGATCCTCGATGGCCCGGGCCCGATCCGCACTCGCGTCGGACCGAGACATCCAGGCCGTCTCGGAGGGCTACACCGGCGTACCCCTCACCTCTGGTCGTCGCGCCCTCTTTGGGCGAGGCGCTCGACACGGTCCGTGGCTCGTCCCTGCAGCCGACGGGTCTGACCGGGCGGATGCCCGTGGCCGACAACGAGGTCGCCGGGCACGCTCGACCTCGAGTCGCTCCACGTGAAGGTGGGTGACACCATCCCGATCGTCATCGCCGGCATCGGTCGACCCCGCCACTACCGTGTCGGTCGGCACTGCCGTCTCCCCCGGATCTCGACGACTTGCTCTACCTCGGCCACGGCGTGGTGCTGACCACCGGCGCCCTCCGGTCCGTCGTTGGGAGCGAGATCCCGCCGGCAGACTCGATCCTGGTGCGGTTTCGGCCAGGCACCGACCAGCGGGCGGCCGTGGCCCGCCTCGACCGCGCCGTCGGGCACGATCACCTGACCGAACGGGGCCGCGCCGCAACAGCCGGTCGACCTCGTCAACTTCGGGCGCGTCCGGTACCTGCCGATGGTGGTCGGTGGGCTGCGGCCGTCCTGGCCATCGGCACCCTGGTCCACCTGCTCTTCACCTCGATGCGGGCCCGGCGCTCCGACCTGGCCATCTTGAAGGTGCTGGGCTTCGTGCCCCGACAGCTTCGCCGGACGATCACCTGGCAGACCAACACCATCGTGGTACTGGCGCTGGTGCTCGGCCTCCCCGTAGGCGTCATCGTCGGCCGTTGGTTGTGGGTCTCGTTCTCCGACCAGCTGGGTGTGGAGACGGTCATCTCCAACTGCCGTGGACCGCCGGCCTCGCCCTGATCGTCGCGGTGCTGGCATCGTCCAGGTCATCGCCGTGATCCCGGCACGAACTGCGGCCCGCACCGACCCCAGCCAGATCCTGCGCCCGCCGCCCTGAAGGCCGGCCCTGCGGTGCCATTCCCCTGCCCTGCTCTGGCTTGACGCCCTCGCAGGTCGCACCTGACGATGCGGGCAAGGCACTCACTCCGCCGGGTCGACCCATCCCACCTCGGGCCAAGCCGGCGACCCCTACCAGCTCGGTCGGAGCGGCCCGGGCGACACCACCGCGACCAGTGTGTCGCCGAGGGCGCGCACGGCGTCGGGTCCCAGGACGCGCTCCCAGGTCCGGATGGTGAGCGCCGCCGCCTCCGACGCCGCCCGCGTGCACGCCCAGCCCCGGTCGGTGAGCACCAGGAGCGAGGACCGGGCATCGTGGGGATGTTCCTGGCGCCGCACGTAGCCGGCCTGCACCAGGTGCTCGACCAGCTGGCTGGCGGCTTGCTTGGTGATGCCCAGGTGGCGGGCCACGTCGATCATCGACGGTCGCCCATGCTGATGCGGACGAAGGCGAACCCGTGGGCGGGTCGCACATCATCGAATCCCTGCGCGGCCAGACCCTGCTGGATGCCCTCGACCAGCTCGGTGGAGGCCCGCAGCACCAGCCCGGCGATGGCGAAGCGTTCGTCGTCGGTCATGCCAGAGCTTGACAGACCGGTCAGGTTGGATGACCATATGTCAAGAAACCTGACTATATGGGAGAGGTCATGCCCATCATCCGATCCGACCAGGCTGCCGTGCACGAGGTTCACGGCAGCACCTTCCGCTCCTACGTAGCGCCGTCGCGGGCCGACACCCAGGTCTGCGCCTGGGAGCTGGCCGTCCCGGCCGATCTGGGCGGGGCCGCCCATCGGCCTAGCCGTGACGAGGTGCTCTACGTGGTCGAAGGGCAGCTGTCGGTCACGCTCGACGGGGAGCGGTCTGTCCTCGAGGCGGGCGACGTGGCCTTCGTTCCGGCCGGCACCGAGCTGCTCGTGGACGGAGGTGAAGCACCGGCGCGGGCCGTGGGTCACCACCACCCCCGGTCTGGAGGCGGTGATGGTCGACGGCAGCCGGTTCACCCCGCCGTGGGCGAACTGACCGGCGTCAGTGGGTCAGGCCCACGCCGTCCTGGCAGTGCGGACCGCCCCAGTGCTCGACGACCTGGCCGTCGCGCATGCGCAGGATGGCCGTGCCGTTGATCTCGACCGCGTCCGCCCGACGGAGCGACCCCGTAGAAGGCCGTGCCGGTGTGGGTGCCCCTCACCGTCCAGTTCGACACGATCAGGTCGCCCGACTCGATGAGCAGGTCGACGCTGAAGGTCATGTCCGGGAAGGCGGAGCGGACCTGGGCCCACCACTCGATCTCCTGGCCGCGCACGTCGGTGCCCACTGCGGCGGGGTTCACCCGGTCGGTCACGTGGCTCATGAAGTCCGGCGACCAGTATCGAACACGGCCTCCTCGTCGCCGGCGAACATGGCGTCGCTGTACTCGGCCAGGCGGGTCAGGTTCTCGGACATGGCGCCATTCTGAAGGAAATGTCCGTCCGCTGCCCGGCGATCGCCGCCCGGGCGGTCAGGGCGACGGGCGAGCGCGGACGCCCTAGTCTCCGGGAGCCGCGGTCCCACAGCTCCGGGCCTTGCCCCACGGACGCCAACGCCGTGATACCGAGAGGAAGCCCGCACCATGATCCGACTCAGCGTCTTCTATCCGTCGGTGAAGGCTCCACCTTCGACCACGACTACTACCGCGACAGCCACGTGCCGCTGGCCGTCAAGTCGTGGGGTCTGGACGGGGCCGAGATCGACAAGGGCTCGACGGTCCCTACGTGGCCGCCGTCCACTTCACCTTCGAGTCGATGGACGCGCTGGGCGGCGATGGGAGTCGCCCGGCACGCCGAGGTGATGGCCGACGTGGCGAACTACACCAACATCGCCCCGGGCTCCAGACCAGCGAGATCGTGGAGCTGAGCGAAGCCGATGCCGCGCCGAGCGCCCGGGTAGGCCCCGCGGCCCACCCCTACCGGCTCAGGCCGGTCGTGGGGCCGCCTCGGCGGCGGCGGCCAGGTTGGCCAGGGTGGTCTCCATGCCGGACCGGTTGTGGGAGGCCCGGTCGGACACGCCGGAGATCAGGCTGCCCAGGAACTTGATCTCCGGCCGCGGGTGTCCTCGAAGGTCTCGGTGACCCGGCACCCGCCGTCGGTCGGCTCCAGGTCATATTGCCAGTGGCCCACGCCCATCCCGCCGGCCCGCACGTCGAAGCCGAAGCTCCGCCCCGGCTGGCAGTCGGTGACGATCACCCGGGTGCGCCAGCGGCGGATCCCGCGGGCGTTGGTGCCCTTGAACCGCGTCCCGACCGCCGGGCCGTCGGCTCCGCCGCGCCAGGTGCCGCCGGTGTTCTCCGGCGACCACTCGCCCATGCGGGGAAGGTCCGACACCAGCTCCCACACCTGCTCGGCGGGAGCGTGGAGGTCACGACTGACCGAGACGGTGTCACCCATCGGCTCAGCCGCTCGAGCGCGCCGTAGGCGGCGAACACGATGCCGACGCCCGCGGACGTCGCCGATCGTGCCCTCGCCCATCCGGTTCATCACGTAGGCGACGCGCATGCGGGCGTCGAGGTCGATCGACGACCACCGAGCCACCCCAGCCGCCCCAGAAGAAGGCCCGCTGGTTGGGGCTGAGCGGGCATGTCCGGTCGTCATCAGCCCGTAGCCCAGCCCGAACCGCAGCGGCACGCCCAGCACCAGGTCGGTGCCGCTCGATCTGCTGCTCGAGCGCGCGCTGGCAGCCGGCCTCGGACAGCAGGCGCACGCCGTCGAGCTCGCCCCCGCTGGCCAGGACCGACTGGACCCGGGCCACCGAGCGGGCGTTGCCGTGTCCGCCGGCGGCCGGGATCTCGGCCCGACGCCACGCCTCGTGTCCACGACTGCTCGGCCGACAGCGGCGGGTTGGTGAGCGTGCGGATCGCCGATGCTCTCGGGGTCGGCCGCCGCGATCGAGCGCGTCGAGCGGCGGCGGCGGGATCACCCGGCGACGCGGTGGTCGTGCTCGGCGCGGCAGTGCCGATGTGGAAGTCGGCGCCGAGCGGCCCGGCCACCTCCTCGGCGAAGAACTGGCCCGACCGACCGGCCGTCGATGCGGCGCATCACCTCGCCCACCAGGTAGCCCTGGGTGATGGCGTGGTAGCCCGACGCCGTGCCCGGCTCCCACCAGGGCTCCTGGGCGGCCAGCCGGCTGCAGGCCAGATCCCAGTCGTAGAGGTCCTCGGGCGCCATCGGCTCCTGCCAGCCCGACAGGCCGGCCGAGTGGCTCATCAGTGGCGCGACCGTCACCTGCCTCCTTGCCGCCGGCCTTGAACTCGGGCCAGTAGCGGGCCACCGGGCGCGTAGAGGTCGAGCTCGCCCCGGTCGGCCAGCATCAGCGCGCACAGCGCCGTCATGGTCTTGGTGGTCGACCAGACGTTGATGATGGTGTCGCGCTCCCACGGCGTCGTGCCGGGCTCGTCGAGGGTGCCGTCGATGGTCCCGCCCCACAGGTCGACCACGGTCTGGCCGTCGAGCACGACCGCCACCGACGCGCCCACGTCGAGGCCCTGGTCGAAGTTGGCGACGAACGCGTCGCGGACGGCCTCGAAGCGGCTCGTCGCACGTGCCGTCGATGTTGGTCATTGCTTCCCCCTGAGCTGAGACCGCTTCTTCGGCACATCTGACCCACGTTTTCGTGGGTCAGAGCGTGCCGAACGCTGGGTCAGTGGTTGGTGTAGTCGATGCCCCCGGCGCCCTTGACGCCCACGGCGAAGCAGAAGCAGTGGACGGGCTGCTCGCCGATCGTGCGCAGGCTGTGCACGGTGTCGGGTGGGATGTAGACCAGGTCGCTGGGCTTGACCGGCCGCTCCTCGCCGCCGATGACCATGGTGCCCTCGCCGGTCATCACGAAGTAGAACTCGTGGGTGGGGTGCGAGTGAGGGAACACCTCACCGCCCACGGCCACCTCGAACTCGTTGGCCAGCTCCAGGTAGCCGCCGTCGGTGATGGTCTTCATCTCCTCCGGGCGGATGAGCCACCACACGGGCACGGTGCCGTTGTGCTCGACCTCGGGCTCGACCTCGGCCACGTTGCGCACGTCCACGAAGACCCCCTGGTTCGTTCGCCGGATGATGCGCCCATCCTGTCACCGGACGGCCGTGAGCGCCGAGGTGAGCGTCGGTGCGTCAGGTGAGGCGGATGGTGGTGGCGTGGATCCGGATCCCGTCGATCTGGGGATCGGCGGGCGTCACCGTGTAGGTGCCGGGCGTGGCCTGGACAGCGCAGTTCACGCCGGTGCACGGCGGGGACACCTGGCCCGAGATCCAGGTGAAGGTGTCCGAGCGGTGATAGCCGGCGGGCACCGGCGCCAGGCGGAGCGGGACGGGGCAGAACACGCCGGGGTCGTACACCGTATGGCCGTGGCGTCGGCCACGCGGACCAGAGGACAGGTGTCGAGGGCGGCCGCCACCGACGCGTCTCACACGTCGCGCCATCGTTGCGAATGGTGACGGTGATGCTCACCGTGTCGCCTCTGACGTAGCTGGCTTTGTCGGTGGCAGCGGTGAGCGAGAGCTGGAGCCGGTGCAGTCGGGCGGGGTGCCGCGGCCGATCGGCGCACCCGGCGTCGTGACGCCGTGGTGGTCGAGGTGCTGCCGGTTGGCGGGAGGGTGGTGGTGGATGATGGGCCGGGGACGCATCGGTGGTCGAGGGCCACCGGTGTGGCCGAGCCCATTGCCGTCAGCTCGGTCGCGTTCGGGCCCGGAACGGCCGCGCCGATCACGTCGAGGGTCGAGTCGAGGTCCCAGCTCTCGCTGTTGGCCCGATGGGGGGTGGGGTCGCGGAAGCCGAAGGATGTGTCGCTGGGGACGAAGTGCTCACCACTGATCACGACCTCCCAGGCCTCGGCCGGGGTGGGGACGACGTTCGCGCCCGCCGACGTGCTCGGGGCGGCGTACCTGCTGCCCGTCGGGTGGTACACGACCACCGCCCGCGGTGTGGCCCCTGGCACGTGCGTCCCCAACAGGGCAAGGGCCCGAACCTGATCGGCCAGGCCGGGCGGGATCGCAGCGGATCGCACTCGGGCGCGGTGGACTGTCCACACCCGCACGGTGGTGGCCTGTTCCTGGCCGCTGCGGGCCACGGCCACCCCGCCGGCCACCAGGGCCACCACCACCAGGGTGGCCAGGCCGGTGCCGATGCGCTCGCCCCGGCGGATGCGCCGATGGGACCGGGCCGGCAGGTGAGCCGGTCGGTCGGCGCCGGCCACGCGTCGCTCGGCCATGGCGGCCAGGCGCTCCTGGAGGTCGTCGGGCTCAGGCATCGGTGATCGTCTCCCGTATCGAGGCCAGGCCGCGCGCGGCAGCAGCGACTTGACCGTGCCCGGTCGGCAGCCGAGCACCGAGGCGGTGTCGGCTTCGGACAGGTCGAGCCAGATGCGACACACCACCGCCGCTCGTTGGCGGTCGGGCAGTGCCTCGAGCGCGGCCCACAACTGCCCATCCGGGTCGGCGTCGCTGACCGGTGACCGGGAGCCCGCCGGCGACAGGTGGCCCGTGGCGGACGCGTGGCGGACCTCGCGGTCGCGGGCCCGGGTCTCGCTGCGGGCCCGCGATCGCAGCACGTTGAGGACGGTCTTGTGCAGGTAGGCACCGAAGGCCTCGGGTCGTCGCAGCCGGCCACCCCGGCGCATCACCCGTTCGAAGGCCTCCTGCACGGCGTCGTCGGCCCGGTCGCGGTCCCCGCAGACCAGGTAGGCGAACCCGAACGCCGCCGGCCGGTGTCGAGCGTAGAGCGCGTGTCTGATCCGGTCGGGCTCCGCCGGGCTGATCGCCGGGGCCGGGTCGGCGGCCAGCGCCGCGTCGGCCGTGAGGTCGGGTTCCACCACATCCATGGTCGGCGGTAAGACGTCACCGCCTGGCGGATCGGTTGCTCTGGCCCATGGCGGTTCCTGTCACCCCAGCGACCGCATAGCGGTCGTCTGGCTGACAGGTTCACCTGTGGGCCTTGCTCAGGTCGGGACGGTCGAGCGGATCGAGCCCGGCGGCGACTGACCTGACAGGATCTCAGGCCATGAGCGCGATCGAGCGGATCCAGCAGTGGCAGCAGCGGGGCCAGTTGGTCTCCATCGGCAAGCGGGAGATCTTCGTGGTCGACGTGTCGCCCGCCCCGGCGTCGGATTCGACCGGCTCGGACACGCCGCTGCTCGTCCTGCACGGCTTCCCGACCAGCTCCATCGACTTCGACGCCGTGCTGGCGTGTGCTCAGGCCGGGCGGCGGGTCGTGCTGTTCGACTTCCTGGGCTTCGGTCATGTCGGCCAAACCCGACCGCCGCTACTCGCTGCTCACCCAGGCCGACGTGGCCGACGCCGTGCGTGGCCGCGCCTCGGCATCGAGCGGGTGGACCTGCTCACCCACGACATGGGCGACTCGGTCGGCGGCGAGCTGCTGGCCCGATCGAAGCCAGCGCCCTCGGCTTCGAGGTCGCGTCGCGGGTGCTGGGCAACGGCAGCATCTACTTCGACCTGGCCCAGTTCACCGACGGGCAGCAGTTCCTGCTCGCGACTGCCCGACGACGCCTGGCCCTGACGGCGCCCGACGTCGACGCCATCGTCGGTCGGCCTGCACGGCCACCTTCGCGCCCGCCCGGCGGCCGCCGTCGCATCCCGATCCCGACCACGTGCGGGCCGGCGCCGACCTGATCGTGCCAGCGGCGGCAACCGGCTGCTGCCCCGCACCATCCGCTACATCGAGGAGCGGCGGAAGCACGGGACCGCTGGACCGATGCCATCGAGCGCCACCCCTCGCCGCTGGCCGTGGTGTGGGGCGACCCGACCCGATCGCGGTGTGGCGAGATGATCGCCCGCCTGGTCGAGCGACGGCCCGACGCCACCCTCACCCGCCTCGACGGCGTCGGCCACTACCCGATGGTCGAGGCGCCCGACGCCTTCGCCGCCGCCGTGCTGGCCGGTCTCGCCCGGGTGGACGGGCGGGTCAGGTCGACCCGGCGGTAGCGGCGGACGGCGAGCGGGGCGAACACGGCCACGATCCCGACGCTCCAGGCCAGGCTCTGCAGCACGTCGGTGCGCGGTCGGGCCGCCGAGCATGAGCGCCCGGGTGGCGTTGACGGCGGCGGTGACGGGCTGGTGGTTGGCGAACACCTGCAGCCAGCCCGGCATCGTCGCGGTCGACACGAAGGCCGACGAGGCGAACACCAGCGGGGCCAGGATCGGGAACGACATGGCCTGGGCCGTCTCGGGGCTCGGCGCCGACAGACCGACGATGGCGAAGATCCAGGTCATCGAGAAGGCGAACAGCAGCAGGACGGCGATGCCCGGCGAGCAGACCGAAGAAGTTGGTGTGGATCCGGAACCCGACGGCGTAGCCGACGATCAGCATCAGCAGCACCACGAACACGTTGCGCACCAGATCGGCGACCGTGCGCCCGGCCAGCACGGCCGAGCGGGCCATGGGCAACGAGCGGAACCGCTCGATCAGCCCCTTCTGCAGGTCGTCGGACAGCCCGATGCCGGTGTTGATGGCCCCGAACACGACGGTCTGGCAGAAGATGCCGGGCATCAGGTAGTCGACGTAGGACGTCCGTCCGGGCGATGTGGATGGCGCCGCCGAACACGTAGGTGAACATCAGCACGAAGATGATCGGCTGGATCGTCGAGAAGACGATCAGCTGGGGCTGGCGCGTGAGCGAGATCAGGTTGCGCCAGGTGATCGTGCAGCGAGTCGCGCACCGCCCACGCGAACGGGCTGCGGCGCTCGGCGGGCGCGTCGGCCGGCGGCGACGTCGGCGAGCGTGAGCTGGGTGGCGGTCATCGCGGCACCTCCTCGGCGAGTGGACGGTCGACGGTCGTCGGGCCGGCGTCGTCGGAGATCGGTCGGTCGTCGGTCGCGCGTGGCCGGTGAGGCTGAGGAACACGTCGTCGAGCGTGGGCTCGCGGACGGTGAACGCGTCGGGCACGAGCTCGGCCTGCTCGAGGATGCGGGCCACGTCGAGCACGCCCCGGGCCCCGTCGCCGATGTTGACCTTGAGCGTGTGGCCGTCGCGTCGACCTCGACCGTGCCCACCGGCGCCAGCAGACCCTGGGCCGCGGCGGCCTGGCGCCGCGTCGGCCAGCGCCGATCTCGACGATGGTGGCGCCCATCGTGGCCTTCAGCTCGGCCGACGTGCCCTCGGCGATCTTGCGGCCGCCGTCGATCACGGCGATGAGGTCGGCCAGCCGGTCGGCCTCCTCCAGGTACTGGGTGGTGAGCAGCACGGTCGTGCCGTCGGCCACCAGCTCCTGGATGACCACCCACAGGTCGTTGCGGCTGGCCGGGTCGAGGCCGGTGGTGGGCTCGTCGAGGAACAGCACCGGTGGGCGGTGCACGAGGGCGGCGCCGAGGTCGAGCCGGCGACGCATGCCGCCGGAGTAGGTGCGGGCCGGACGGTCGGCCGGCGTCGGTCAGGCCGAACGCGCTCGAGCAGCTCGTCGGCCCGCGGCGTAGGTCGACCTTCGGCAGGTGGGTCAGCTGGCCGACCATGCGCAGGTTCTCGCGGCCGGTGAGGTTCTCGTCGACCGCGGCGTACTGGCCGGCCAGGCCGATGCGCTCGCGCACCGCCTGCGGGTCCTGGTCGACGTCGATGCCGAGCACCCGGGCGCTGCCGGCGTCGAGGCTCAGGATCGTGGTCAGGATGCGCACCGCGGTGGTCTTGCCGGCGCCGTTCGGGCCGAGCAGCCCGAACACCGTGCCGCGTTCGACGCGCGAGGTCGATACCGTCGAGGGCGACCACGTCGCCGAAGCGCTTGACCAGCCCCTCGACCGCGATGACCGGGTCGCCGGTCGACGGGAAGTGGGGGAGTCGGTCATGGGTTCCACCTTGGCAATGCTTTAATGGTAGTCAAGTATTTAAGTCCATTCAAATGATTGAATGGGTTGAACGAGTGTGGCGCGCTCGCCTATGCTGCGGCGTGGTTCGACCGACCAAGCAAGCGTTGGCCGACGAGGTCGTGGGGGCTGCTGACCGCGCTGATGGTCGGCTCGGCGCGACGCCGGCTTCGCCGTCGCCGCGTCCTACGGGCTGACCCCGGGCGACATGAAGGCGCTGCTCTCGCTGACCGAGGGCGACGCGCCGACCATGAGCGCGCTGGCCGAGGCCTGGGGTGCGACGCCTCGAACGTCACCTGGCTGGTCGACCGGCTCGAGGAGCAGGGCTCGTCGTGCGCCAGCCGTCGCCACCGACCGGCGGGCCAAGATCGTGGTGCTCACCGATCGTGGCCGCACGGCCCGCGACCGCCTGCCACCGGTTCACCCAGGCGCCGACCGAGCTGACCGAGCTCAGCCTCGATGACCTGGCCACGCTCTACGCGGTGCAGCGCCGGACCGGGCCGTGCGGCCTCCGAGCGTGAGCGGCTTCATGGGGCCGATGGTGGCCCGGCGGCCTGACGCCGGGTCGAGCACCAGCTCGGCGCACGGGGCGGCGCCAGCTCGACCCGGCTCCAGACCCCCACGACACGCCACCCACCGGGATCTCCAGCAGGTAGGTGAACCCGGTGAAGAGCAGCACCCCGGCGGTGCAGATGGCCGGGTCGCCGCCGAAGGCCACCAGTGCACCGATGACGGTGGCATCGGCGAAGCCCACGCCGCTCGGGGTGATCGGGACGGTCGACAGCAGCCGGCCGAAGGCGAAGGCGGCGAACACCTGGATGGTGGCCAGCGAGGTCTCGCCGAGCAGGCGCAGGCACAGCAGCTGGAGCACGAACTGCAACAGCGAGTACGAGAGCATCCAGAACGTCAGCTGCGGCCAGCGCCGCGAGATCAGGTCGCTGCTGCGGTGGCGGAACTCGAGCACCGCCTCGCGGATCGCCGGGGTGGTCGGGCCGACGGGCCAGGCGCAACCCGGCCGACACCGATCGCTGCAGCCAGCGCCCGATCGATCTGGGCCAGGCGCTCGCTGCGCAGCACCAGCGTGAGGGCCAGCACGGCGATCGACCAACACGGCCAGCCCGAAGATGGCCGCGCCCGACCAGCCCGCCGGTGGCCCGCCCCTCGGCCACCAGCAGCACCAGGGCGATGACGGGCAGGCCGAGCTTGAGGAAGATGTTCCAGATGCCCGAGACCAGGATGGCCAGCGTCGTCTTCGGCACGCCGAAGCCCCAGGATCGGCACATCCCGTAGGTGGCACCGACCCCGACCGCTCCGCCGAAGGGCACGACGTTGGACACGGCGCTGCTGGCGGTGTTCAGCATGAACGCCCTGGGTGCGTCGCAGACCCGGGCAGGGAGGCGGTGAGCACCCCGGCGTAGGCCACCAGCCCGACCAGCCACACGACGGTGAGCAACGCGATCTCGGCGATGCTCAGGCGGTGGAGCTGGTGGGCCACCTGGCGGTAGGTGGCGCCCGACACCTTGGGGATGACCAGGGCGAACAGCACGACCAGGGCCGCCAGGGAGATGAGCGCCTCGGCCAGCCGTCGGCCCAGCGACTTGCGGTGCAGCTCGTGCTCGACGGCCCGCGACGGGATCGGGCGGCTCGACCGTGTCGTCCAGGTCGTAGGGATGGAGGTGCGCCGACGGGACGTGATCGGCGGGCGGGGTCGCAGCCGGGCCCGTGATCCCGTCGGCTCGGGCCGGTGGGTGGTCACGAAGTGGTCACCAGGCTGGCGAAGACGTCGTCGGCCACGCGGCCCGGTCGGACGCCCGCGCTCCACGAACCACTCGGTGCCGAAGGCCAGGGCGAAGTACTCGTCGGGGCAGCGCCAGGAACAGCTCGAGGGTGCGGTCGGCGGAGGGGTCGGCCGCGGTGGCCTGGCTGGCGTGGGCCTGCATGGCGGCCCTCTTCTGCTCGAGGTGGGCGCTGACGTCCACCGAGTGGGTGATCGAGCCTCGGCCGGGGTGTACCACAGATCGAAGGTCTCGGGCGTGAAATCGGGCGGGATCTCGTAGCCGAGCGAGCCAGGCCAGCTCGACCCCGGTGCGCATCAGCTCCCGATCGATGGTGGCCTCCAACAGTACGGGCGTCCCGGCCAGTTCGGGCCGCTCGGGACCCCACCCGGTGGACCTGGACGTGGTCGCGGTGGCCGTAGCCGCCGTTGGGGTCGTAGCTGGTCAACACGTCGGCCCGCTCGTCGACCAGGATGGCGGCCAGTCGCTGCGGCGGCCTCGTCGACCTCGGCGTCGGCGAACCCCGGCCAGCGGCTCGGGGGCCGAGCCCGGCTCAGCGGCTCGGGGGCCGAGCCCGGCTCATGCGGCTCGGGGCCGAGCCCGACTCGCGGCTCGGGGCCGAGCCCGAGTCGGCGTAGCCGAGCCACACCAGCCGGGCCACGCCCAGGATGCTCGCCGACCGCTCCAGCTCGGCCCAGCGCCGGCTGGCCAGGGTCTCGGCCGCGGTCCAGGAAGCCATCGGCCACCTGGCCCACCTCACCCCGGGTGGCGACCACCAGCACCACCCGGTGCCCGTCGGCCGCGGCCTTGGCCATGGTCCCGGCCGTCAGCAGGGCCTCGTCGTCGGGGTGGGCGTGGAAGCACACCAGGGTGTAGGGCATCGGTTCAATCTTGCCGCATCGGGCCCGGACTCCGAGAGCTAGCCTGGGCGGCGCGATCCGGGGGTCTCCCGGACGCGGCCGGTCTCGTCGTCGGTGACCGGCTTCCGACCAGACCAGCCTGGGACGACTCCGGGCCGGGGAAGGCACCTGCGTGGCGATGAGCAGCTCGGCCTCGGCGCTCCCGGCGCCTCAGGCCGTTCCCCGATCCGGTGCTGCGGCGCGCCCGCTCAAGATCGGCCTGGTCTCGGACTGCTACGTCCCCCGGCTGGGCGGCATCGAGATGCAGGTGCACGACCTGGCCCAGCGGCTCCAGGCCGCCGGCCACGAGGTGGTGGTCATCACGCCCACCCCCGGCCCCGACCTGATCGACGGGATCCGGGTGCATCGCATGGACGTGCCGCTCCTGCCCTTCGACATCCCCTTCACCCCGGCCACGTTCCGAGGGGTGAGCGAGCTGCTCCAGCGCGAGCGGGTCGACGTGGCCCACTTCCACGGCGGCATCGCGTCGCCTCTGGCCTTCATCGCCGCGGCCAGCGCCCAGGCCGACGGGGTGCCCACGGTCATCACCACCCACTGCATGTGGAGCTACGCGGCGCCGATCTTCGCCTGCTCGACCGCCGGTTCCACTGGAGCCGATGGCCGGTGGTGCTCTCGGCGGTGAGCGACGTGGCCGCCGCGCCCGATCCGCAAGATCGCCGGGCCCGACGTCGACGTGGCGGTCGTCCCCAACGGCATCGACAACGCCACCTGGTCGGTCACCCCCCTGCCGCGCGAGGTGGGCACGGTGACCATGGTGTCGGTCATGCGCCTGGCGCCGCGCAAGCGTCCTCGCCACCTGCTCAAGATGATCAACCGGGTCCACGACCGGCTCCCGGCCGATGTGCGGCTCAAGGTGCAGATCATCGGCGAGGGGCCCGAGCGGGCGTCGCTGGAGAAGTACCTCCGCGCCCACGACCTGACCGACGTGGTCGAGCTGGTGGGGCGCCGGACCCGTGACGAGATCCGGTCGAGCCTTCGCCCGAGCCGACCTGTTCGTGGCCCCCGCCAACCTGGAGTCGTTCGGCATCGCCGCCTTGGAGGCCCGCTGTGCCGGCTCTGCCGGTGGTGGCCATGGCCCGCACCGGCATCCGTGAGTTCGTGGCCAACGGTCGCGAGGGCCTGCTGGCCCAGAGCGATCGAGACATGGTCGAGCAGCTGCTCCGACTGATCTGCGACCCCCAGCTGCGCCAGCGCATCGCCACCCACAACCGGGATGTGGCCTCCAACGTCGACTGGAGCCGGGTGGTGCCCGTCAACGTGGACGTCTATCGCCGGGCCATCGAGCTGCGGGCGTCGGGCGCGGACCGCGGCCGCCACCGCCTGAGCCGCCGCCTGACCGGCTGGATGAGGCCGGTCAGGCCGGGGCGGGGTCGCGTTCGGCGAGCTGGTCGGCCTCGGGCGTGCCCGACCTTCGGGACGCGCCCGGCCCGGGTGAACACGCGAGCCAGGCCGTAGCCCACGATGAAGATGACTGCGCCGCCCACACCGTCGAGGAAGTAGTGGTTGGCCGTGATGACCACCACGGTGACGGTGGCCACCGGGTAGGCGATGGCCAGGGCCTTGGCCCACCACGACTTCACCCGAGGCAGGAAGACGCCACAGCCCCACAGCGCCCAGCCGCAGTGCAGGCTGGGCATGGCTGCGTACTGGTTGGAGATCGTCTTCATGGCCGACGAGTTGAACGACCAGAAGGTCGGGTACTTCACCAGCGTGTCCACGTAGCCGAAGGCGGCGTGGTGGCCGACGCTGTCGAGCAGCCGGGGTGGCATGAGCGGGAAGGTGGCGAACCCGATCAGCCCCAACATGGTGCCCACGGCCAGGGTGTTGCGCATCAGCGGGTAGCTGTCGGGATGTCGGCGGTAGAGCCAGATCGAGCGCGCCGATGGTGACGGCCAGATAGATGGCGCCGTAGTAGTAGTTGGCCGCGATCACGGCCCATTTGGCATGAGCCAGGGCGAAGACCTGCCAGGCGTGCTCGTCGTAGATGTGGAGGGTCCGCTCCCAGCCGATGAGGCGCATGGCGTTGTGGAAGGCGTGGGCGGTGCCGGCCGAGTTGAGGTCGCGCAGGCTCTCGTAGATGAGGTCGAACACCAGGACGATGCCGACCTCGACCCACCAGTAGATCTCGTGGCCGGTGCTCAGACGCGTGCCGCCGCGCCAACGGGTGGGGTTGCGCACGATCGCCTGGCTCCGAGGGGCGTCCGCGGCGCCGTCGGCGTCCTCGGCGAGCATCGGCGGGCTCGAATCGGGCATCGGGACATCCTACGCGGTGGGTGGTCACTCCCGACCGCATCGGGCCGGCCCGAGCGGCTCGGGATTCAGCCTTTGAGGCGGATGAGGCCTTCCTGCACCACCGTCACCGCCAGGTGCCCGTCGTGGGTGAAGATCGAGCCGCGGGCGATGCCTCGGGCCCCCGACGCCGACGGGCTGACCTGGTCGTAGAGCAGCCACTCGTCGGCCCGAAAGGGCCGGTGGAACCACATGGCATGGTCGAGGCTGGCCATGATCAGGTTCTGCTCGATGGCGCCCACCGCATGGGGCAGCAGCGTGGTGTCGAGCAGCGTCATGTCCGAGGCGTAGGTCACGATGCAGGCGTGCAGCACCGGGTCGTCAGGGAGGCGGCCGTCGGCCCGCAGCCATACCCGCTGGCGTGGTGGCAGCGGTCGGCTGCGGTCGAGCGGCTCCCAGTCCACGTACCGGCTGTCGATGGGCCTCGGTCCCGCTCGTACCACTCGCCCATGGCCTCGGCCCACGGGGCCCACCGCGCCTTGAAGTCAGGCAGCGTCGAGGGGTTGGGCCAGATCGGCGGGCATCGCGTCCTCGTGGTCGTAGCCCTCTTCGAGGACGTGGAACGACGTCTGGAGGTTGAAGATGGCCCGTCCGTGCTGGATGGCCACCACCCGTCGGGTGGTGAACGAACGGCCGTCGTGGATGCGGTCGACCTCGTAGAGGATGGGCACGGTGGGATCGCCGGGTCGAAGGAAGTAGGCGTGCAGCGAGTGGACGCTGCCGGTCGGGCTCGACCGTACGGGCCGCGGCCACCAGGGCCTGGCCGGCCACCTGCCCGCCGAACACGCGCTGGGCATCCACGTCCGGACTCGTGCCCCGGAAGATGTTGACCTCGATGGGTTCCAGGTCGAGCAGGGCGATCAAGGCGTCCAGGGCTTGCTGCATCTCCGCATCCTGGCAGACGTCGCAGCCGCGTTCGGTCGCACACAGGGCAGATGTTCGACCGGGCGACACCTGCTGTTCACCTGGCGCAGGCTCCTCGTTCATCGGCTGTTGCCAGCATGCGACCCGTGACCACGACGCTGTCCCCGTCGCCGCCCGACGGCGGGGCCGGCCCACGGGCGCGCCGGCCCCGCATCGTGGTGGACCAGCCGAGTCGGGCCGACCGGACCTTCGACCGGGTTACGTTGCTGGCCGGCGTGTCCGTATTGGTCCTGCTCACCCTGGTCGGGGTGTTCCTGCTGTTCCAGAGCCACACCGCCATCGCCGAGTCGGGCCTGTGCGCAGTTCCTGACCCGCACCGAGTGGCGCACCGACGTGCACCCGGCCCGCATCGGGGTGCTGGGCCTGCTGGTGGGCACCGTGCTGGTGGCGTTGGTGGCCGTGGCCATCGCCTTGCCGCTGAGCGTGGTCACCGCCCTGGCCATCACCGAGTACGCCGGCGCCCGCGCCCGCAAGTGGCTGGTGGGCGTGGTCGACCTGCTGGCCGCGGTGCCCAGCCTGCTGTTCGGCTTGTGGGGCTTCCTGTTCCTGTCGGCGAAGATGGTGCCGCTCTCGCAGTTCCTGACCGACCACTTCGGTTGGATACCGATCTTCAAGACCGACCCGGGCGCCAGCCTGACCGGCTCGATCTTCATCGCCGGCATCGTGGTCTCGCTGATGGTCATCCCCATCATCACCTCGGTGGTGCGCGAGGTGTTCTCCCAGGCGCCCCCGGGGGAGAAGGAGGCGGCCCTGGCCCTGGGCAGCACCCGGTGGGGGATGATCCGCTCGGTGGTGCTGCCCTACGGACGCAGCGGCATCGTGGGCGGCACCGATGCTCGGCCTCGGCCGGGCGTTGGGCGAGACCATCGCGGTGGTTCTGCTGCTGCCGCAGGTTCCATCGGTGTCCGCGTCAAGATCCTCCAGAACGGCGGGGCCACCGTGTCGGGCTTCATCGCCAACCGGGCCGGGGCCGACAGCTTCACCGTGTCGGGCCTGATGGCCGCCGGACTGGTGCTGTTCCTCATGACGCTGGCCACCAACATGATCGCGTCGGTCGTGGTGTCCCGAAGTCGCTCGGGAGTCGGGGTCGAGCTGTGAGCCTCGACACCCAGCCATCGGCGATCATCGACGTGCGTGACCCGGCCGACGGCGGCGGGGGCCGCGGCGGGGGCGTCCGCCCCACCCGCCCCCGGCCTCGCCGCCACTCCCGGTTGCGGCCCCGCGAGCTGACGTCGGGCGACTACGGCCTGCTGTTCGGGTCGCTGGCCAGTTCGTATTGCCTGTGTTGGCTGCTGTTCGAGCGCCTGGCCACCGGGGTCAGCAGCTTCGGGTTCTTCGTCCTGGTCTACGTGGTGTTCCTGATCCTCTACGGCGTGGCCACCGCCGATCGCTACGGGCGGATGGTGGCCGTCGACCGTCTGATGACCGTGATCATGATCTCGGGCGGGATCATCGTGCTCGTACCCCTGGTGCTGTTGGTGGGCTACATCATCGTGGAGGGCGTCAAGGCGCTGCGCTTCGGGTTCTTCGTGCACGACCAGGCCGGCATCACCCCGACCGAGCCGGCCACCGCGGGCGGCGGTGCCCACGCCCTGGTGGGGACCATCGAGGAGGTCGGCCTCGCCCTCATCTGGTCGCTGCCCCTCGGGCTGGCCGCGGCGGTGTTCCTCAACGAGTCCCGCAGCCGCTGGCGCCGCCCGGTGCGGATCTTCGTCGACGCCATGAGCGGCCTGCCTTCCATCGTGGCCGGCCTGTTCATCTTCGCCGTGTTCATCCTGCCGTACGCCCACACCGGCGGCCATCTTCGGCTTCAACGGCTTCATGGCCAGCCTGGCGCTGGCCCTGCTGATGCTCCCCACCATCACGCGCACGGTCGAGGTGGTGCTCCGACTGGTCCCCGACGGGCTGCGCGAGGCCAGCCTGGCCATGGGCGCGTCCCGGGCCCGCACGACATGGTCGGTGGTGTTCCCCACGGCCCGCACGGGCATCACCACCGCGGTGGTGCTGGGCATCGCCCGAGCGGTGGGCGAGACGGCCCCGCTGCTGTTCACCTCGTTCGGCTACGACCTGATGAACGGCAACCCGTTCGCCAAGCCGCAGGAGAGCCTGCCCCTCTTCGTCTACAACAACATCCGCAAGCCCGACCTGGCCTCGATCGCCCGCGGCTACACCGGCGCCCTGGTGCTCATGGTGCTGGTGCTCGGCCTGTTCGTGCTGGCCCGCATCATCGGCCGTGACCGATCCAAGCGATCCGGCCGTCGCTGGCGCCCGTCCTTCGGGAGCAAGGAACCCTCATGAGCGATCTCGTGTCCCCCCCGGTCGACCACTTGCCGGCGCCGCCCGGCACGGCGACGTCGAAACCCGCGGTCTCCCGACCCATCGAGCTGATCGGAGGACCGCCGAAGGGCGAAGCCTCGCTCGAGGCGCGCGGAGCCTGTGCCTGGTTCGGCGACCACCTGGTGCTCGAGGACGTCGACCTGGTCATGCCCGCCGGCCAGGTGACTGCCCTCATCGGGCCGTCGGGCTGTGGCAAGTCCACCTTCTTGCGGCTGCTGAACCGCATGCACGAGCTCATCCCGGGCGCGGCCCTGGACGGCAAGATCCTGCTCGACGGCGAGGACATCTACGACGCCGGGTCGGCGGGCCCAGGAGATCCGCATCCGGGTCGGCATGGTCTTCCAGAAGCCCAACCCGTTCCCGGCCATGACCATCCGGGACAACGTGCTGTCGGGTCTGAAGCTGGCTCGGATCAAGTGCTCCGACCCGCGACGACCTGGTCGAGCAGTGCCTCACCCGGGCAGGTCTGTGGCGTGAGGTGCGCGACCGTCTGGACCGGCCCGGTGGTGCGCTGTCGGGCGGTCAGCAGCAGCGGCTGTGCATCGCCCGCTCGCTGGCCGTGCAACCCAACGTGCTGCTCATGGACGAGCCGTGCTCCGCGCTCGACCCCACCTCCACCCGGCGCATCGAGGAGACCATCGCCGAGCTGCGCTCGGTGGTCACGGTGGTCATCGTGACCCACAACATGCAACAGGCCCAGCGGGTGTCAGACCTGTGCGCCTTCTTCCTGGCCGAGGAGAACGAGCCCGGATACGTGGTGGAGAAGGGCACGACCGAGAAGATGTTCTCGACCCCCGACGACGAGCGCACGCTCAACTACGTGGAAGGGCGCTTCGGATGAGGGCGCGACACGGCACCGCGGGCCGGTGGCGAGCCCGCCTGGTTGGCCGCATGGCTGGGCTGATCGGGGTGGCCGCCCTGCTCCTCATGGTGGCCTCGCCGCCGGCCTCGGCCGACAACGCCGCCATCAACGGGGCCGGCTCCACCTACGTGGCCCTGGCCATGCAGCAATGGGTGGCGGATGCCCAGACCCAGGGCCTGCACGTGAACTACACGCCTCTGGGCTCGCCGCCGGGACTGACCGAGTTCGGCCAGTCCTTGATCGACTTCGCCGGCACCGAAGCCGAGTTCGCTTCGCTCCAGGTGGGCGACACCGACCCGGCACGCGGGTACCAGTACGTCCCGGATGTGGCCGGCGCGGTGGCCATCATGTACCACGTCCAGGATTCTGCCGGGAACACGGTCAACTACCTCCACCTGTCGCGCGAGACGATCGCCCGGATCTTCATGGGCGACATCTGCAGCTGGAACGACCCGGCCATCACGGCTGACAACCGCGGCCTGGTGCTGCCCAACCAGCCCATCACCGTGGTGTACCGAGGTGGCCAGTCGGGCACCACCGGGCTGTTCTACGACTTCGTGCAGCACACCGATCCCGCCCTGTTCGCCACCTGGGCGGCCAAGAACTCGATCCCGACCAACGTCCGCATCATCGAGCTCGACACCAGTCCGAGCTTCGCCTGCCACACCCTGGCCCTCAACGGCTCCGACCAGATCGCCGAGCACATCGCCAGTGGCCAGGGCATGTGGAGCATCGGCTACGACGAGTTCGGCTACGCCAAGACCTACAACGTTCCCACGGCCTGGGTGCAGAACGCCTCGGGGACCTTCCAGCTGCCCTACGCCCAGAACATCTCGGCCGCCCTCGAATCCGCTCGCCTCAAGCCCGACCTGAGCCAGGACCTGACCGGGGTATACGCCAGCACCAACCCGCTGACCTATCCCATCTCGGCCTACAGCTACCTGGTGACCCAGTGCGCGCCGTCGCCCGATCGGGCCACGTGCAAAGGTCCCTACAGCAACTCGGGCGTCACCTCGACCTTTGCCCTGTGGATGCGGTACATCGCCTGCGATGGCCAAGTGAACATGGCGGCCATCGGGTACTCGCCCTTGCCGCCCAACCTGTCCCAGGAGATCGCCAACGCCATCGCCAGGATGTCAGGCACGGCCCCGGAGCAGCTCACGCCGGCCAACTGCGCCAACCCACGCTTCAAGGGTGAGCTGGGCGCGGATTCCGGCGCGCCTCCGGATCCGATCAAGAACGTGGTCAGCCTGGCCACCAAGGGCGCCTCGGGCAATGGCTCCTCTTCGGCCGCCGGCCCGGCCGCGTCGGGTGCGGCCAGCGCGGCGGCTGGCTCGGGTGCGGTGGGCTCGACCCATTCGGCGGGTGGGGGCAGCACCGATTGGCGTGACGCCTCGCCGGTGCTCTACCAGCGGCCCATCAGTTCGGTCCACGTGCTGGCACCGATCCTGTTCCTGTTGGCCCTGCTGGTCATCCCGCCGTTGCTGTTCGGTCGCTCGCGTCGTCGCCGCACGAACTGACCGCGCCCCGACCCCGTCGTGGCCGGTCGAGCTGACCGCGCCCCGACCGCGTAGACCCTGGCGAAGGTTTGCCGTCTGGCGACGCGCTCTTCACCCGCCGTTTGCCCTCCCCGGGTGGGGCGTTCATGTCCGGATGAGAGAACAGAGCGGACCGGGGCGAGATGGAACTCCTGTGGCCGCGGTCGCCGCATCCACCTGTGAAAGGAAATTGCCACAGTGAAGAGAACCCTCCTCCGTCGAGGACTGATCGCCGCCACGGCGCTCTGCACCCTCGGCACCGTGATCGCCGGGGTGGCTCCAGCCGCCCATGCAGCGACCCATCCGACCACACAGATCGTCGCCGGTGGCTCCGACACCATCCAGAACGTGAGCGATCCGCTGCTGTCGGCCGCCATGAGCGCCTACAACACGGCCAACGGCGATACCGACGCGGTGGTGAACCTCCACGCTGCAGTCGGTGCGGGCCAGCCGGACCTGACCTACACCGTCCCGACGTCGCCCAACTGCGCCGGCAGCCCGGCCGGGTCGATCCACTACACGACCAACTCGTCGCCTCCCGCCGGGACCTTCCAGGCTCCCAACGGCTCGGGCGCAGGCACGGCCGCCATGGTGGCGGCCGAGGCTGGTAACTACCCGAACAGCGGTGCAGGCACCGGGTGCATCTCGATCGGTCGCTCCTCGAGCGGTCCGAAGGGCGCCGTGAGCGACGGCAGCGCCAACCTGGTGTTCAACGCCTTCGCCCTGGACGCCGTGAGCTGGTCGAGCCCGAGCATCTACGCCCCGGCCACGATGACCGACGCGCAGCTGCAGGCCATCTACAACTGCACCGACACCGACTGGGGCCAGGTGGGCGGCATCGCCGGTCACCCGATCCAGCGGTACCTGCCCCAGGCCAGCTCCGGCACCCGCAAGTTCTTCATCAGCAACCTGCTGGGTGGCAACGACCCGACGCTGGTCAGCTCCGGTAGCTGCCCGGCTGTGATCGTCACGCAGCTGGACAACTCGGGCAAGCCGCTCGAGGAGAACACCGGCAACGAGCTTGACGCCGCGGGTTACCAGACGGCGATCCTGCCCTACTCGGTCGGCCAGTGGGTCTTCCAGGCCAACAACCACCTGAACCCCACCCTCGACCTGCGCAACGGCGTCAAGATCGGTGGCATCACGCCGGCTGACGCCCCCACGCACCCCGCCGACAACTACCTGCGCTGGAACGTCAGCGGCGTGTGGGAGCCCAACGCGGTGAACGCCGCCAACCCGACCTCTCCGATCAACGAGCTCTACACCTCGGAGTACGTCGCGCTGAACGGTGGCACCATCGCCTACCCCGGCATCCGGTACGTCTGGTACGTGCTGGACACCGCCAACCCGAACTTCGCCGAGACCCAGGCCATGGTCGGGTTCAACAACGTGGCGTCCGGGACCAAGAGCGGACTCTGCAGCGGTACCAGCCAGTACAAGGCCATCCTGTCCAGCTCCGGCTTCTCGGCGCTGACCGCGGCTGGTGGTGGAACCGCCAACCTGGCCGGCTCCACCTGCCGCAACTACGGCGCCTGACTGACGCCAACGGGCTGACCCTCGCCAGTCGGCGGTGAGCCCACCACCAACGTCTCCCCTCAGGAGTCTCTTCAGGCTCCTGAGGGGGGCTTGGTCGCACGCGCACGTTCACCCTTGCCAGAAACGAAAATCAGAGGAGCACACCCCATGTCCAGAAGCCCTTCGGGCCGTCGGTTCTCAGCGATCCGACTGCTCGCCGTTCTCTCGGCGCTGGTGACGCTGGCTGCGTTCACCATCCCGCTGCTGAGCTCCACCGCATCGGCGGAGACAGCCAGCCCGCCGGTGACGGTGACCGCCACGGTCGGCGCCACCACCTACAACCTCGGCCAGACCATCACCGGTCTGAACGACGGACAGAACATCCACATCCACGTCGTCGCCGGGGCCAGCCCCATCTTCGGGATCGAAGGCCGTGAGTGCGACGCCACCAACTCCATCGACTTCCTGTTCGACTACACCCCGACCCAGGGCGGCAACTGCGCCAACGTGGCGCTGGGTGCGGGAAGCCTGCACCCGACCGTCGGCATCGCCGCGCCGAACGCGGTTGGCGACCTCGACTTCGCCGCGGGTGTCGGCACCACGACCTTCACCGACGGTGACCTGGTCAGCCACACCATCACGTGCGACTCGTCCCACAACTGCAAGCTGACCGTCTCCCTGGCCGTCAACGGTGGGAACGACTACGTGAGCTTCCCGCTGCAGTTCGCGGGCGCTCCGGGCGCGCCGGCCGTCACGGCCACCCCCGGTGAGTCCTCGGGCACGATCAACTGGACCCCTCCGGCCAACACCGGTGGCTCGGCCATCGACCACTACGTGGTCACCGAGACCGCCCCGGCGGCCGGCGCTCCCCAGACCGTGACGGGTACCTCGCTGCACGTGACCGGCCTCACCGACTTCACCGCCTACACCTACACGGTGGCGGCCCACAACGCCGCGGGCTTCACAGGCCCCACGGCTCCGGTGACCTTCACCCCGGCCCCAACACCGGCGGTCATCACCAATGCGTCCGGCGGCAACGCGCAGGTCAGCCTCACCTGGACGGCCGCGTCCGGTAGCCCCACCGGCTACAGCGTCACGTCCAACCCGGTCGTGGCCCCGCCTGCCGGTTGCACCAACATCTCGGCGCTCACCTGCAGCTTCACCGGGCTGACCAACGGCACCGCCTACACGTTCGTGGTCACGGCCACCTACGCCGGCGGCACCAGCCCCTCGGCCCCGAGCGCGGCGGTGACCCCCCTCAGCAACTTCGGGTCGGTCACCCAGACGTTCACGGTGACCAAGCCGGCCGGCGCCCTGGTGATCGGCGAGGCCTGCTCGGGCAACACCGACGGCCCCTTCGCCGACAAGCCGTACCTGGGTTCGCCCACCCCCGAGAACTGCAACATCAACCTCGGGACGGCCACCTACCAGACCGGTGGCTTCTACCAGGCCACGGGGAACGTCTCCGACGTCGAGGTCCGCGACCAGCGTGACGCCGACGTGGGCTGGCACGTGGACGCCTCGCTCACGCCCTTCACCAGCGGGGCCAACACCTTCGCCGCTTGCAACTTCGGCTACTCGCCGGCTGCCTCCGGTGAAGGTTCCCTGGCTCCGTATGTGCAGAGCACCGCTCCCGGCACCGCCGTGGGCGCCGGCTGCCCGGCCGGTGGGTACTCCACCACCCACACCATCGCCAACGCCGCCGCCGGCGGTGGCCTCGGTGACTCCCTCATCAACGGCGCCGTGGTCGTGCAGATCCCGGTGAGCGCCCATTCCGGGGCGTACACCGCGGTCCTCACCTTCACGCTGCTGACCAACTAGTAGCGGTGCGGGGTCTGGTTCCGATCGGGCCCCGCACCCTCACCCCAACGCAGGACGGGCGCGACGGGCAGTGGTCCGCCACCCCGCCTGACCAAGAGGGTGGCGAGCGATGCTCCTGCCACTCATGCCTTCGGCTGGGACGGATGACTCCGTCCCAGCCTTTGGCGTATCTCCGCCCGACGGCTTCCCACTCCGAGACGAACCAGGACTGCTGCATGCGTTCACCCGGCCTTCGTACCCACCTCCATCTGCCTCGGTTCGGTCCCCGACCCGCGGGGAACCGGTCCCGAGCTCGCCACCCCGTCGTGGCCTGGCTGGCGGCGGCGGCGTCGCTGGCGGTGGTGGCCGTCACCCTGAGCGGCGGCGCCAGCAGCGCCGCGGCCAAGCAACCCCAAGCCGAGCCCACGCCCACCGAACAGTTCGCGCTCACTCCGACAGGCGCCGATCCGACCCAGCCGGGTTCGCGCACCTCGTTCTCGTTCGCGCTGGCGCCGGGCGGACAAGGGGCCGACCGCGTCACGCTGTTCAACTACGCCGATCACGCCACCGCCTTCCAGGTCTACGCCAACGACGCCCTGGACACGGCGGAGGGTCAACTCGACCTCAAGCGCTTCGACCAGCAGCCCACCGACGCGGGCTCCTGGATCAAGCTCGAGCAGACCGCGGTGGTGGTACCGGCCAGCAGCGCGGTGGTGATCCCGTTCGTCGTCATCGTGCCCAAGGGGGCCTCACCGGGCGACCACGGAGCGGGCATCCT
Organism: uncultured Microthrixaceae bacterium; assembly: GCA_963740985.1. Lineage (GTDB taxonomy): Bacteria > Actinomycetota > Acidimicrobiia > Acidimicrobiales > Acidimicrobilacustridaceae > UBA4742. The sequence goes on along the minus strand of CAVUGJ010000002.1, from coordinate 2,045,566 downwards.
GGCGGCCATACGCGGCTCGACCACCACGGCGAGCGGTCAGCGGGTGGCCGTCGAGCACCGGGTCGGCGTGCCCCTCTATGTGCGGGTGGCCGGGCCGCTGCATCCACGTCTGGCCGTCATCGGCATGCAGAGCCACTACCACTCCTCGGCCTTCGCGCTGGGCGGCGGCTCGCTCGACATCTCCTACCGAGTGGTGAACGTGGGCAACGTCCGCCTGGCCGGCCACCAGCAGGTGACGGTGGAGGGCCCGTTCGGATGGGTGCTCAAGCGCCACGCCCAGGCCGACGTACCCGAGCTGCTGCCCGGCGGCAGCGTGAGCGGCCAGCTGCACCTCACCGGCGTACTGCCGACGGTTCGCGTCTCGTCAGTCGTGAGCGTGCATCCCTTCTCCAAGCAGGGGACGCTGCGGCCGCCTCCCCCGACCGCCAGCGCCAGCTCGAGTGTGTGGGCCATCCCGTGGCTCCTGCTCCTGGCGCTGGCGCTGATCATCGGGTGGGGCATCCACCGCTACCGTCGCCGACGGAGCCAGCGGCCCAAGACCTCCCCCTCGGCCCTCGCGTCTGTCTCGTCGGGGGGTGAAGCGCCCACCGACGCGGTGGAGGTCGCCGGCTCGAGCGTCGACGGCTGATGTCGGTCGGCCAGACCATCACCGTGGTGGTGCCCGCCGGGCCTCCACCCACCACGGTGGCGGTGGCCGCGGCCGAGTCCAGCGCGGGCGCGCCGATGGCCGGCACCCTGCCTCGGACGGGCGCGCCTCTGCTGCCCCTGCTCCTGGCGGTGGCGGTCGGGCTGATGCTGGCCGGCCGGATGCTGCTGGCGGTGTCACGGCGTCTCGAGCACTCGGCTGGAGGTCGATCAGCGCGTCCGCGGTTGGCGACGCTCGGCGCTCAGACCCCGGGAGCGGCCTCGCCACCAGTGCGAAGGTGACCGGAGGATGGACAGAAGTTGTCCTCCGGGGGACCGGCGGATGGCAACTGGTAGAAGACTCGGGTCAGACCGCCCTGCTGACTTCCAGGCGAGGGTCGCGGTCGCTACTGTCCCCGCGCCCGGCCCACTCGGACCGCCTTGAGGAGACAGATCCATGACCGGTCGGAACCGAATCCTGGTGGGCGTGGGCGTGTCCGTCGTCATCCTGATCGCCGTGGTGGTCCTGGTGGTGAACGCCGGCTCGGGCTCCAAGGGCTCCTCGTCGGCGTCGGCCACCACCTCGTCGGTCGACACCCACCCCTCGAGCCATGCCGGCTCGACGTCATCGACGGGCATCGCGCCCACGACGCCCACCACCGGCGCGTCGGGCCAAGCCGCCACCACGACCACCCAGCCCATCCCGCTGAAGGTGGCGGTGAGCGGCACCAGCAACCTCCGCGACGGCCAGGTCGTCACTGTGACGGTGACCGCGGATCCGGGTTCGGCCTTCTACGGCCTGGATGCCCGGTTGTGCGCGGGATCGCCGGCCATCGCCACCTTCTACGACTACACGCCCGATCCGGCGGGCAACTGCATCCTCCACCCCCTGTCGGCCAACTCGGATGCCTACCTGCAGGTGCCGGTGGCATCGCCCTACAAGTCGGGGACGCTCACGTTCCGGGTGGGCGTGGGCACGGACCACTTCACCACCGAGAACCTGGACAAGGTGGCCATCACCTGTGGACCGGGTCATCCCTGCCAGTTGGTGGTGCGGCTCCAGTACCCGAACGCGTTCGGCTTCCGATCCTTCCCGCTCACCTTCGCCGGTTGACGCTCCGACCATCGGAGCCGTCCCCGATTGTTCACCCAGCGTTGCCTCGCCGTTCCCGTTCGAGACAGATCGCGCTCACCCGACCTGACCATGCTCTGGGCGTTCCCCGGTGACCGCTGGCTTCGGCCGCGCCCAGGGGCGCCGTCCGCCGACCCGAGAGAAGTCGTCGCCCATGACCTTGCTCCGTCGCCCCCGCCTCGCGTTGTTGCTCCTGGCCCTGGCCGGGTTGCTGGCCAGTGTGTGTGCCGCCGCGTCGGCCACGTTGTCGGTAGCCCCGGCGGGAGCCGAGACGGCCAACCCGCCGGTGACGGTCACCGCCACGGTGCACAGCCACACCTACAGCGTCGGCCAGACCATCACCGGCCTCAGCGACGGTGACGTGATCGCGGTGCACGTCGACGCACAAGCGCCGCCGAACGCAGTGGCCAGCTCGATCTTCGGCATCGAAGGCCGCGAGTGCTCCAACGCCGCGCCCATCGACTTCCTCTTCGACTACACCCCGACCCAGGGTGGCAACTGCTCCAACGTGGCGCTCGGGGCGGGCAGCCTGCACCCGGTGGTCGGCATCGCCCCACCCAACCTGGTGGGCGACATGACCTTCGCGGTCGGTGAGGGGACCACGACCTTCACCGACGAGGATCTCGTCAGCCACACGATCACCTGCGACACCACCCACGTGTGCAAGTTGGTGGTCTCCCTGTCGGTGCCCGGCAACACCGACTACGTGAGCTTCCCCATCAGCTTCGGTGCCGCCGCCACCGCGCCCGGTGCGCCGGGAACGCCTACGGCGGTGGCCGGCAACGCCTCGGCCGCGGTGTCGTGGACCGCTCCGGCGTCCGACGGTGGTTCACCGGTGACGGGCTACTCGGTGACCTCGTCGCCGGTGGTGTCGCCGCCCGCCGGGTGCACGAACGTACTGGCTCTGACGTGCAACTTCACCGGTCTGGCCAACGGGACGGCCTACACGTTCAAGGTGAAGGCGACGAACGCGATCGGGACCGGTCCGGCGTCGGCGTCATCCGCGCCGGTGACTCCGACGCTGCCGGCGGGTTCGTACTTCCATGCCCTGACGCCGGCTCGGGTGCTGGATTCGCGGCCGGGTACGGGTAACACGGGTGGTTTCACCACGCCGTGGGGGCCGAACACGACCCGGACGGTGTCGGTGGGTGGGCTGGGCGGGGTGCCGGCCAACGCGGATGCGGTGGTGCTGAACGTGACGGTGGCTGGCACCACGGGTGGGTCGTTCCTGACGCTGTGGCCCAAGGGCCAGACCCAGCCCACGGCGTCGAACCTGAACTGGACGGCCGGTGAGGTCATCCCCAACGCGGTGACGGTGAAGCTGGGCAGCAGCGGTCAGCTGTCGGTGTTCAACCTGGCCGGCAACGCCGATGTGATCATCGACGTGGCCGGCTACTACGACTCGACCCCGGGCGACGGGTTCACGTCGCTGGCCCCGGCTCGGGTGCTGGATTCGCGGCCGGGTACGGGTAACACGGGTGGGTTCACCACGCCGTGGGGGCCGAACACGACCCGGACGGTGTCGGTGGGTGGGCTGGGCGGGGTGCCGGCCAACGCGGATGCGGTGGTGCTGAACGTGACGGTGGCTGGCACCACGGGTGGGTCGTTCCTGACGCTGTGGCCCAAGGGCCAGACCCAGCCCACGGCGTCGAACCTGAACTGGACGGCCGGTGAGGTCATCCCCAACGCGGTGACGGTGAAGCTGGGCAGCAGCGGTCAGCTGTCGGTGTTCAACCTGGCCGGCAACGCCGATGTGATCATCGACGTGGCCGGTTACTACCAGTCCGGCACCGGCAAGCAGTTCCATGCCCTCACGCCGGCTCGCGTGCTGGATTCGCGGCCGGGTACGGGCAACACCGGCGGTTTCACCACGCCGTGGGGGCCGAACACGACCCGGACGGTGTCGGTGGGTGGGCTGGGCGGGGTGCCGGCCAACGCCGATGCGGTGGTGTCCAACGTGACGGTGGCTGGCACCACGGGTGGGTCGTTCCTGACGCTGTGGCCCAAGGGCCAGACCCAGCCCACGGCGTCGAACCTGAACTGGACGGCCGGTGAGGTCATCCCCAACGCGGTGACGGTGAAGCTGGGCAGCAGCGGTCAGCTGTCGGTGTTCAACCTGGCCGGCAACGCCGATGTGATCATCGACGTGGCCGGCTGGTTCGGGTGAGCCAACGCCCGCGGCCTGGCTCGTCTCTGCTTCGGCGGCGGCGCAGCCCGAGGATGGCCGCGGTGCTGGCCGTGCTCCTCGCCGTGGTGGTCGGCCCGGCCCTGTCGGGGTCGCGGATCGGCCGGTCGTCCGCCTCGGCCGACCCGGCTCCGGCCTATGTGGCCACCGCCACTCCCACCGCGGGATTGACCGACGGCAAGACGGTGACCATCAACGTCAAGTCCACGCCGGGCAACGTGGTGTACCAGGGACGGGCTGCGGTCTGCCGGGCCGGGGTGACGTACCAGACCAGCACGGATTCGCTCTACAACCCGGACGCCTATCCCAACGGACCCAACTGCGCGCTGGCCCCGATCTCCAGCTCCGCCGACTCGGCGGTGGTCGACAACAACATGATCGGCGGAGCCGCGTCGCCCGAGGGCGAGACGATGTCGCTGCGGGTGGGCATCGGCGTGGTCTCGTGGACCGACAACACCGGTCAGGCGCAGACGCTGACCTGTGGCCCGTCGGATCCCTGCGACCTGGTGGTCGAGCTGTACGGGGGACCCCAGGACGGCTCATCGCCGCCGATCTGGGTGCCGTTCGTGCGCCAACTGAGCTATGCCGACAGCGATCCGTTGGCCACCTGTGGTGGCGCCGCTCCCGGTGCGCTGTCCACGGGGGGCTCCGACGCCCTGGTGGATGCCTGGACCTTGTGGACCCTCGACCAGTGCAAGAAGCCGGGCCAGACCGGCGCGGCCACGCGGGCCTCGTTCGTGGGTGAGGGCCAGGCGGTGCAGCAGTTCGACAGCGGTCTGCTGGACCTGGCCTACACGTCGGCGGGCACCAACCCGACGGTGGGTCTTGACCCGACCGGCACCCCCCGGCCGTCGGTGGCGGTGCCGGTGGGCATCGGGGCCGTGACGCTCGGCGTGGGCAACGGCTACGGCGCCAACGGCAAGAAGGTGCCGTTCCCGACCATCTCGATGACGGCCGAGGAGGCCGCCACGGTGGTGGCCGCGGGTTCGTACATGAGCTCGGACGAGGAGGCTCCGGTCGTGGCCCGCAATCCGGAGCTGGCTCCCTTCTTTGCCCCGTCCACCGACATGCAGTCGGGGGTGCCGAGCGGGACCTCCGCCTCCAGCTGGTACCTCTCGAGCTACTTCACCCAGGTCGCCCCGAACAGCTGGCGGGTGCCACCCGTCGGCGCGGCCGGGCCCGATGCCGGCCAACCTCGGGGTGTGTTCAACGACTTCGGCACCGCCTCGCCCGACTTCACCCTGCTCACCACCTACTCCGGGCGGCCGGCCCTCGACACCCTGCTGTTCCGGATCGTGCAGAACACCTTCCTCCTCGGCGGGGTCTTCGTGGTCAGCGACCTCACTACGGCCAAGGCGGAGACCTTGGCCCCGGTGGCCATCCAGAGCACCGCCGGGGGTCCGTTCGTGGCTCCCACCGCTGAGTCGATGGATGCGGCGGTGGCCGACATGACCCCGGACGCCCAGGGGATGCTCCAGCCCAATCCGCAACCGAGCGACCCCAACGCGTATCCGCTCACCTACGTCGAGTACGCCATGGTGCCGGCCCAGCCACTGGTGGACGCCACGTGCGCACCCCGTACCGCCTCCCAGGCTCAGCTGACCACGTGGCTGAACTACGTGATCGGCGCTGGCCAGGCGGTGCTGCCCGACGGGCTGGCGCCGCTCACCCCGGCGCTGAAGGCCGCGGCCGTCACCGCCATCGCCCGGGTGGGGGCCACACCGAACACCTGTACACCGCCGGCGGGCGACTCGGCCAGTGGTTCGGGCGCGAGCGGCTCGTCCGCCACTGGGGGCAGCTCGGGCAGTGGGTCGTTCGACGGCAGCACCAACCTGGCGTCCGGGCCTGACGGCAACTCGGTGAGCTCGTCGGGCCTGGCGGGTCCGCTGAACAAGGACAAGGCCATCGTGGCCAAGGTGTCCATCCCGCCCTACGGCGGGTCGGGGGCCGTCAGCGGAATCCTCACCGTCGCCGCGCTGCTGGGCGTGGTGGCGTTGATCACCTTGACGGCCCGCTACACGTCGCGCGCGGCTGGTCCGTCCGATCCCGACCAGGATGTCGATCCCGAGCGGTCCCCCCCGTGACGACGCTGACCTCGCCTCCTGCGGTGGCGTCCCCCGCCCGGACCGAGCCCAGCGCGGCCCGGAGCGCCGAGATGGCATCCCCGGTGCCCGAGCGCGGTGGGGCGCGGGAGCAGATGAGCCCCGGCCGAGTGATGCGGCTGGTCGGCATGTGGCTGGTCGTTCTGGTGGTGTGCGTGGGGCTCGTCATCTATCTGGTCGAGCCCCTCTTCCAGCAGCGCACCCAGGCCCGGCTGTTGACCAGCTACGAGACCGAGATCTCCCATGCCCACTACAGCATCGCCGGGTTGACGGGCGGCCAGGCCAGCAACGTCGCGCCCGATCTCGGGACTCCGGTCGGGATCATCGAGATCCCCCAGATCCACCTGCGCCAGGCCGTGGTCGAAGGTGTGGCCTCCCAGCAGACGACCGCGGGACCGGGCCACGTACCCGGCACCGCCGCCGTCGGCCAGCCGGGCAACAGCGCCGTGGTGGGGCGGCGTTCCACCTACGGTGGCCCCTTCAGCTCGTTGTCGCACCTCCACAAGGGCGATCGGATCCTGGTCACGACGGTGCAGGGCCAGACCGTCTACAGGGTGGCCTCGGTCCAACAGGAGGTCATCACCACGGCGGCGCCGGCCTCCAGCCAGTTGGGCAGCTCGGGGGTGGGCGCGGCGTCCACCGCCAACGCGCAGCTCAACCAGTCGACCCAGAAGGTGGCCGCGGCCCAGGCCAGCCGGTCGGTCGACCTCGATCAGCTCTACGGCCCGACCAAGGCCAACCAGCTCACCCTGGTCACCTCCTCGAGCGCCTGGCTCTTGAACCAGTCGAAGGGCACCGTGGTGATCGCCACCATGGCCACTCGTCCCTTCGCGCGACCCCCCAGAACGGGCGGACCTCGAACCAGACCGGCCTGACCGGCGATTCCTCGGTCTGGACCGGACTGGTGCTGGCCCTGCAGGGTCTGGCCCTGTCGGTGGTGGGGGCCACGTTCCTCTACCGGCGCTTCGGCATGCGGGTGTCCTACCTGCTCACCACCCCGCCGCTGATCCTGTTCGTGATCCTCATCGCCGAGGCGGCCAGCCGCCTCCTGCCCGCCTGGACCTGATCGACGCGAGCCGCCCGATCGTCGACTGGTCGACCGCCGCCACGACCGGCGACACCACTTCGATCCGCCGTCGCCATCGGCCGGGTTAGGGTCCGGGCATGTCTCGATCCTTTCCCGCAGGGTTCCGTTGGGGGACCGCCACCGCCGCCCACCAGGTCGAGGGCGGCAACGTCAACAACGACTGGTGGGCGTGGGAGCAGACCCCGGTCTCGGGCTGCGTCGAGCCCAGCGGCGACGCCTGCGACCAGTACCACCGCTACCCGGCCGACCTGGCCCTGCTGGCCGCGCTCGGGTTCAACAGCTACCGCTTCTCGATCGAGTGGAGCCGCATCGAGCCCGAGGAGGGCCAGTTCTCGACCGCTGCCCTCGACCACTACCGCCGCGTGTGCGCGGCCTGCCTCGAGCACGGTCTCGACGCCACGTCACCTTCCACCACTTCACCACCCCGCGGTGGGCGGCGGCCGACGGGGGCTGGTCGAACCCGGCGATCGTCGACCGCTTCGGTCGGTTCTGCGAGGTGGCGACCGGCCACCTCGGTGACCTGATCACCCGGGCCTGCACCATCAACGAGCCCAACATCGTGAGCTTCCTGGGCTACTACGGCGGGGTCTTCCCGCCGGGCGTCCGGGATCGGACCCGGTGGCTGGCGGCCAGCGACCACTTCCGTGGCCGGCCATCGGCGGGCCGTCGAGGTGCTCAAGGCCGGCCCGGGCGACTTCCCGGTCGGGCCTGACGCTGTCGATGAGCGACTACCAGGCCGTGCCCCCCGACGATGCCGGCGCGGTCGCGCGGCTGGAGCGGATGCGAGGCCATGCCGAGGACGTGTTCCTGGAGGCCTGCCGGGGCGACGACTTCGTCGGGGTGCAGTCCTACACGCCGCACCCGGGTCGGGGCCGACTCCAACCTCGGCGGCCGAGGACGGCGGGCTCGCTGGTCATGGGCTACGAGTTCTACCCCAGGTCCTGGCCGCCACCATCCGTCGGGCCTGGGAGCAGACCGGCCACGTGCCCATCCTGGTCACCGAGAACGGCATCGGCACCGACGACGACGAGCAGCGCATCGCCTACGTGGCCGGCGCCCTCGACGGGGTGCTCGACTGCCTCGACGACGGCATCGACGTGCGCGGCTACACGTACTGGAGCGCTGCTCGACAACTTCGAGTGGGCCTTCGGCTACGCCCCCCGCTTCGGTCTGGTCGAGCGTCGACCGGGCTACCCAGCGCCGCAGGTCGAAGCCGAGCGGCCACTGGCTGGGCCGCATCGCCCGGAGCCAACCCATGTTCCCCTGATCGTGGCGGCAAATGCCACCTCGTGTGATCTGCCGCCGCGAAGGCTCGCCTCATCGTCATCTCATCGTGGCGGCTGGCCATCGGGGTGGTGATCTGCCGCCGCGACGGGCTCACGGAAACGGCGGGAAAGCGGGGTGAGTCGGGTGATTCGGGTCGACTGTCGGCGGGCTGTCGGGCGGCAGTAGGTTGGCGGGCCATGCCCTCGTCCTTCGTCTCCGGCGCCTTGACCTCGGTCAAGGAGAAGGGCGCCAAGTACATGGGCGTGTCGGTGGTCAACGTGGTCGTCGGCCAGGGCCTGCTGCTGCTCTTCCACGCTCGGCTGCACTGGAACCGAGCCGTGGCCAACGCCGTGTCGGTGTGCATCAGCGCCGTGCCCGCCTACTACCTGAGCCGGGCCTGGGTCTGGGGCCGCACCGGCAAGAGCCACTTCAAGACCGAGGTCCTGCCCGTTCTGGATCTTCATCGGCATCGGCCTGGTCTTCTCCACCGCCATGGTGGCGCTGGTCCGCACCTCACCGGGGCGGCCAGCACCCCGGACTCGCAGCTCGACCCTGGCCGAGAAGTTGCTGCCCAACATGGTCAACGCGGCCTCGTTCTTCATCCTGTGGATCACTCCGGTTCTTCCTGTTCGAGCAGCTGTTCACCACCAACCCGGAGCTGGCCGAGGAGCTCATGGGCGTCGACTTCGCCGAGGCCGTCGAGGGCCACGACGCGGTGGCCGCGGCCGAGGCGGCCGCAGGCCGATCGTCGGCCGCGCCACCCAGACCTCCGGACTGACGTGGACCCCGAACTGCGGGCCCACGCCGAGGCGGCGCGCGGCTTCATGCCGCCCGACGAGGGCCTGGCCCTGTACGAGGCGGCGGCCTCGGTTCCGGCCGGCGGCTCGCCGCTGCTGGAGATCGGCAGCTACTGCGGCAAGTCGGCCGTCTACCTGGGGGCCGGGGCCACGGTGCGCGGCACCATCCTGTTCGCCCTCGACCACCACCGGGGCAGCGAGGAGAACCAGCCGGGCTGGGAGTGGCACGAGCCCGACCTGGTCGATCCCGCGGTCGGCTCGATCGACACGCTGCCCTCGTTCCGCCGCACGGTGCACGACGCCGGGCTGGAGGCATCGGTGGTGGCCCTGGTCGGGGATTCGCCCACCGTCGGGCGGCACTGGGCCATCCCGCTGTCGCTGCTGTTCATCGACGGCGGCCATGGCCACGACCCGGCGCATCGCGACTACGAGATCTGGGCCCCGCAGGTCGAGCCCGATGGCCTGCTGGCCATCCACGACGTGTTCCCCGACCCGGCCGACGGCGGCCGGCCGCCCTTCGAGATCTACAGCCGCGCCCTCGACAGCGGCGCCTTCACCGAGATCCGGGCCGTCGGCTCGCTGCGCGTGCTGCGCCGGATCGCCCCCGGCTGCTGAGCGGTCCGGGCTCAGGCGGCGGCGGCCGGCGCCGGGCGGCGGCTGCGCCGGCCCGTCGTCGGCCGAGCGCCGCCACACCAGCGCACCCAGCAGCGCCGCCGATCAGCGGGAACACGATGAACACCCAGAGCTGCTTGAGGGCCCAGCCGCCCTCGAACACGGCCACGCCGATGGCAGCGGGCCGGGTTGACCGAGGTGTTGTCGACCGGGATGGAGATGAGGTGGATCAGGGTGAGCACCAGGCCGACGGCCACGCCGCCGAAGCCGCTGGGGAAGCTCTTGTGGAAGGTGCTGGCCACCACGAACACCAGCAGGGCGGTGAGCACCACCTCGACGATGATGGCGCCCGACAGCTTGTAGCAGCCCGGGCGAGTGGGAGCCGTAGCCGTTGGAGGCGAAGCCGCCGGCCACGATCTTGGCCCGGGTGGCGCCGGTCTGGCTCAGGGCGATGCCGTAGAGCACGGCGCCGGCCAGCATGCCGCCCACGATCTGGCCGAAGAAGTAGAAGATGGCGTCGCCCGGGGGGCACTGCCCGTTGACCAGCAGGCCCGACGGTCACCGCCGGGTTGATGTGGCAGCCGGAGATGGCGCCGATGGCGTAGGCCATGCACAGCAAGGTCAGGCCGAAGGCGATGGCCACCCCCAGGTTGCCCACGAGCTTGCCGGCGATGACCGCCGTGCCGCAGCCGCCGAGCACCAGCACGAACGTGCCGATCAGCTCAGCCAGCAGGATGGTCCCCTTGCTGCGATCCATGGCGTCCCCTCTCCGTCACGGGTCGCCACCGACCCGACTGGATGGGCCAAACCTAGGTCCGTCTCGTCGGCGGATGCGGGATCATCGGGTCAGGAATAGGTCAGTCGCGGCCTGGTTCGGCGGCCAGGTCGCCTTCGGCCGACTCGGCGTCGATCAGGGCGGGCAGCAGGTCGTGGTCGACGAACAGCTGCGAGGCCGGGCTGGCACCGGCCAGGGCGTCGGCGGCCAGCACGATCGAGGCCGACGTGTAGGTCGAGCGCTCGTCGCCGGGGAAGTGCACCAGCTCGGGATACACGATGCCGGTGAAGTAGTGGCCGCTCGGGTCGACCGCAGGTGCTGGGCGCAGGCGAACAGGTCGAGGGCCAGGTCGCGCTCGCCGAGGCGACAGGTAGGCCAGCAGGCACTCGCAGGTCTCGGCCGCGGTGACCCAGGGCCGGTCGCTCACGCAGCGGATGCCCTTGTCGCCCTCGAAGAAGCGTCTCGCGGCGCGCGTCCAGGCGCTCGAGGCCGGCGTCGCCGCGCAGCACGCCGGTCATGACCGGGTAGTACCAGTCCATGGCCCAGCGGTGCTTGGGGGCGAAGGCGTCGGGCAGCTCGCCGGCCGCGTGGGCGGTGATGACCTGGGCCAGGCGGGCCGCGCTCAGCTCCCAGTCGGGGCGCTCGTGGCCCAGGTGCTCGGCGATGGCGATGGCGCAGCGCAGGCTGTGGCAGATGCTCGAGCTGCCGGTGAGCAGGGCGAACGACCACGGGGTGCCGTCGGCGTGGCGGGCCCAGAGGATCTCGCCGCGGGGCGTCTGCAGGTCGAGCACGAAGTCGATGGCCTTCTCGACCGTCGGCCACATGCGCCTCCAGGAAGCCGTCGTCGTCGAACAGCAGGTGGTGGTGCCAGACGCCGGTGGCCACGTAGGCGATGACGTTGGCGTCGAGCTTGTCCTGCTCGATCGAGTCGGCCAGGTAGTACTGGTGCCACGAGCCGTCGGGGCGCTGGCAGTCGACCAGCCACTGGTAGGCCCGCTCGGCGTCGGCCCGGCGGCCGCCGATGGCCAGGGCCATGGCCGCCTCGACGTGGTTCCACGGGTCGGCGTGGCCGCCCGGGAACCAGGGGATCATGCCGTTGGGCAGCTGCCACGACGCGATGGCGTCGACGGTCTCGGCCGATCTGGGCGGCGGTGAGGATGCCGGGAACCTCAGGCAGTGGCATCGACGGTCTCCCGATCGAGTCGTGGGTGACGGGGCGGTCGGTGCCGCCGCCCTGTCGCGGCTGACGCGACCGGACTCGTCGCGGGCGATCGGCTTGGTGGCGTAGACGACCAGGCTCTTGCCCAGCACCGGGTTGAGCAGCTGCTCGGCTGACCCGGGTGACCGGCGGGCCCTCGGTCGATGTCCCACACCAGCAGCCGGTGGTAGCAGCTTCACGAGCGGGAAGTCGTCGTTGGTGGTGCCCACCGCGCACTTGAGCCACCAGTAGGGCGAGTGCAGGGCGTGGGCGTGGTGGGCGGCGCCGTCGGTCGAGCCCGGCGCCGCGCATCTTCGTGCGCAGCTCGTTCTCGGTGTAGATGCGGACGTGGCCGCCCACGGCCTTGGGGGCGTGGTACTCGTCGCTGAGCGCCCAGCACACCTTCTCGGGCAGCCAGGCCGGGATGGTGACGGCGATCATGCCGCCGGGCTTGAGCACCCGGGTGAGCTCGTCGAGCGGCGGCCAGGTCGTCGGGGATGTGCTCCATCACCTCGCTGGCGATGATGCGATCGAAGGTGTCGTCGGCGAACGGGAGCCGGGTGGCGTCGCCGTTGACGCACGTCGCCGGTGCTGTCGGGGGCGATCTCGCCGGCGGTGGCCATGGCCCCGAACAGGCTGCGGGTCTCGATCAGCTCGGTCGGTGGCCATGTCGCAGGCCACCACCCGGGCGCCCGCGTCGGAGGCCCTCGAACGCGTGGCGCCCGAAGCCGCAGCCCAGGTCGAGCAGCAGGTCGCCCGGCCGGAGGCCGAGCTTGTCGTAGTCGACGGTGAGCACGGTCAGTCCGCCTCGCCGGCACCAGGGCCGCGCCGGCGAGCAGGTCGGCCTCGGCGTGGGCGGCGGCGCGGAAGCGGGGCGCGGCCAGCGCGCCCCGGGGCGGCGGCTCTGGATGTCGGCGGTCTCGGCCAGCAGCGCCCGGTAGTGCTCGACCGTGCCCACGGCGGTGTGGCGCCAGGTCCAGCGGTCGATGACCCGCTGGCGGCCGGCGGCGCCGATCCGGGCCCGCAGCTCGGCGTCGTCGAGGGCGGTGGCGATGCGTGGCGGCCAGGGCTTCGGAGTCGCCCGGAGGCACCAGCAGGGCGGTCTCGTTGTCGGCGCCCACCACCTCGGGCAGGGCGCCGCCGGTGGTGGCCACCAGGGGCACGCCGCAGCTCATGGCCTCGATGGCCGGCAGCGAGAAGCCCTCGTAGAGCGACGGGACCACCGCCACCTCGGCCTCGGAGTAGAGCTCGATGATGCGTTCCTCGGGCACGCCGGTGACGAACTCGACGCAGTCGCCCAGGCCCAGCTCGTCGATAGTGCGGGCCGACACGCCGCCCTCCTTCTTGCGACCGATGATGACCAGCGACACCTCGCCGCTCGGTGCGCAGCTTGGCCAGGGCCTCGAGCAGGTACTTCAGGCCCTTCATGGTCACGTCGGCCGAGGCCGTGGTGATCAGCCGGCCCGGGATGCGGGCCACGTCGTCGAGCGGGCGGAACAGCTCCTGGTCGACGCCCACCGGCACCACGTGCATGCGCTCGCGGGGCACCTGGTGGTCGGTGTGGATGTCCTCGAAGGAGTTCTTGGACACGGTGATGACCCGGCTCATGCGCGAGGCCACCCGGGTCTGCATCTTGGTGAAGGCGTACCAGCGCGCCTTGGACAGGCGCTGGCGGGTCGTCTCGGAGTGCTCCATCTCCAGGCGCCGGTCGACGGTGATGGGGTGGTGGATGGTGGCCAGCACGGGCAGGCCCATGCGCTGCATGGCCAGCAGGCCGTAGCCGAGGCACTGGTTGTCCTGGACCAGGTCGAACTCGTTGACCCGGCTTCGCAGGTACTGGGCGGCCCGCACGCTGAAGGCCAGCGGCTCGGGGAAGGTTCCGCCCATGAAGGCGCCCACCTCCACCCAGTCGCCCACCGTCTTGAGCTCCCACACGCCGGGCATCCGCATCGGGAAGTAGTCGTTGTAGATGTCCAGGCTGGGCAGGTCGTGGAGCGGAACCCGCTCGTCGAGCACCGGGTAGGGCTGGCCGCTGAGGACCTCGACGTGGTGGCCCAGGTCGACCAGGGCCTTGGTCAGGTGCCGGGTGTAGACGCCCTGCCCGCCCACGTGCGGCTTGCCGCGATAGGTGAGGTAGGCGATGCTCAGCGGCTCGTCACCTCGCTGACCGCCAGGCCCGGCGTTGGTCGGGACGGGGCGATCGGCAGGCTGCATAAGTGCGTAAGTCTCCTGTTCTCAGACCCGCCGGTCAAGTGGACCAGCCGCCTGTTCACACGCTTGTGACCTGGGTCACGACCGAGCGGGACCGGCTCCGGGAGCGCCGAGGACCGTTGCCTGTCGTGTTGATGACCGGTTCCTTACCAAGAACGTCAGGGGACGAGCACCACCTTGCCCACCACCTTGCGGTTCGTGAGGTCGTCAAGGGCGGCGGCGGCCTCAGCCAGGGGATAGGTGGTCGGCACGGGTGGGTGGAGCCGGTCGGCGGCCACCCAGGCCAGCAGCTGATCCAGCAGCTCCTCCTGGTCGGGGGCGTGGGCCATGGCCCATGCCCCCCAGTCGACGCCCACCACGGCCCGGTTGCGCAGCAGGACCAGGTTCAGGGGCAGGCGAGGGATGGTGCCCGAGGCGAAGCCGATGACCAGGAACCGCCCGGATTCGCCCAGGGCGCGCAGTGCCTCCTCGGCCAGGTCGCCCCCCACCGGGTCGACGGCCACGTCCACGCCGGTCGGCACCGGGCCGGCCTCGGTGCCCAGTTGGCGGGCCAATTCCCGGGCCCGGTCCTTGACCGACTCGGTGGTGGTGTCGATCACCGCGGCCGCCCCCATGGCCATCGCCGCCTCGCGCTTGGCCGGGCTCGAGGCCGCGGCGATGGCCTGGGCGCCCAGGGCCTGGGCCACGTCGATGCAGGCCAGGCCGACCCCACCGCCGGCGCCGAGCACCAGGACCGTCTCACCGGGGCGGAGGTCGGCCCGGTCGCGGAGGGCGAACAGGGCCGTGGCGTAGCTCTGGGTGAAGGCGGCGGCCCGAGGGGCGTCCAGGTTGGCCGGTCGGCGCACCGCGCTGGCGGCGGGCACGGCCACCTGTTCGGCGAAGCCGCCCAGACCGCACGAGACCAGCACGTGGTCGCCCACGGCCAGCGGCGGGGTGTTGGCCCCAGCTCCATCCGTCGGGCCCGGGCCGACGGCGGAGACGGTGCCGGCGATCTCGCTGCCGGGCACGAACGGCAGGTGGGGCTTGATCTGGTACTGGCCGGACACGAACAGGGCGTCCACGTAGTTCACCCCGGCCGCCGCCACGTCGACCACGACCTGGCCCGAACCCGGCACCGGCGGGTCGCGCTCCTCCACGATCAGTCCCGACGGCGGACCCAGCTCCCGGCACACCACGGCTCGCATGGGGGCCGAGGCTAGATGCTCTCCACCGAAAGGCGTTTGGGGGAGATCCCGCCGCCGTCGGCAAACCTGTCGCGTCAGCGACTTCAGAGAGGTCGCTGGGATGACAGGTTCCGTCCGGGTGGCGTAGATCCCAGGGGCCTCTTCCTCACGCCGCGCCTAGGGTCGCCGCCATGTTGCACGCCCGGGGGATCTCGAGGGCCTTCGGGGGCCAGACCGTGCTCCACGACGTGTCGATCTCGCTGGACGGGCGGGACCGGGTGGGCGTGGTGGGGCCCAACGGCGTGGGCAAGACCACGCTCCTGCGGGTGTTGGCCGGCCTGGAGGCGCCCGACGCCGGCACCGTGGAGCGGGCGCCTCGGCTGCTCACCGTCGGCTACCTGCCCCAGGAGCCCGATGCGGTGGCCGGCGAGACGTTGCTGGGATACCTGGCCCGACGCACCGGGGTGGCCGCGGCTTCGGCGGATCTGGATCGGCGCACCACCGAGCTCTCGGAGGATCCGGCCAGCCACGAGGCCTATGCCGACGCGCTCGACTGCTTCGTGGCCTTGGGCGGCGACGATCTCGAGGCCCGGGCGGCGACCACGATCGCGGCCGTGGGCCTCGGCCGGATGGCCGCCGCTCCTGATGCGGCCGGCGGAGCGGAACGGTTCGCCCAACCGGTGGCCAGCCTGTCGGGAGGCGAGGCGGCCCGGGCGGCGTTGGCCGCCATCCTGTTGTCCCGGGTCGATGTGTTGCTGTTGGACGAACCCACCAACAACCTCGATTTCGCCGGGCTCGATCTGCTCGAGCAGTTCGTGGACGGGTTCGCCGGGGCCGTGCTGGTGGTGTCGCACGACCGCGACTTCCTCGATCGCAGCGTGGCGCGCATCGTGGAGATCGACGGCCACACCCACCGTGCCCGGGATTTCGCCGGCGCCTGGACGGACTACACCATGGCCCGGGCGCTGGCCCGGTCCCAGCAGTCGCGGGCCCACGAGCAGTCCCAGGCCGAACGCCGCCGACTGATCGAGCGGCAACGCACGCAGAAGCAGTGGACCGAGCGCGGGGTGAAGCGGGCCAAGACCTCTGGTGAGCCGGACAAGAACATTCGGGCGTCGCACCGCGAACGCAGCGAGAAGCAGGCCGGCAAGGTCAAGGCCACCGAGCGGCGCCTGGCTCGCCTGCCCACGGTGGACAAACCCTGGGAGGGTTGGCGCCTCGAGCTCAGCCTGGCTGCCACTGGCCGCAGCGGTGACGTGGTCGTCCGCCTCGACCAGGCCGTGATCCAGCGGGGTGGATCGGCATCCGGCGTCGGCGGCGTCGGCTCGACGGACGAGACGCCCGGCTTCCGACTCGGTCCCATCGACCTGGAGGTGGTCTGGCAGGACCGGGTGGCCGTCCTGGGCGCCAACGGATCGGGCAAGTCGACCCTGCTGGCCGCGTTGCTGGGCCAGGTGCCGCTGGTGTCGGGCCGCCGCTGGATCGGGCCCGGGGTGCGCATCGGCGAGATGGACCAGGCCCGCGCTCGGTTCGGTGGCGAGCCGTCGGTGCTGGCCACCTTCCAGGCCCTCACCGATCTGCCCCTCAGCGAGTCCCGATCGCTCTTGGCCAAGTTCGGCCTGGGGCCCGACCACCTGAGTCGGGCCGGACAGGACCTGTCCCCCGGCGAGCGCAGCCGGGCCCAGCTCGGCCGCGCTCATGGCCACCGGCGTCAACTGCCTGGTCCTCGACGAGCCCACCAATCACCTCGACATCGAGGCCATCGAACAGCTCGAGTCCGCGCTCAGCCTGTTCGACGGCACCCTCCTGCTGGTGTCGCACGACCGCCGATTCCTCGACACCGTCGACCTCACTCGGACGGTCGAGCTCTGACGAGCGTCCTGGCCATGGATCTACACCGTCGCGCCTCGAGGATCCTGGCCAGAGCGGGCTGAGTTGGTGGCGCGCCGTCTTGAGCGGTCCTCCAGGGCCCAGGCGCCGGCGATGGCCAGCAGCGACAGCACCAGCGCCGGCCACGGCCCCACGTCGGTGGCCCAGGTCTGGCCCTGGCGCCGCTCGATGGTCTGGGTCAGCACTCGGGCCTGGCTGATGGCCGTCCGCTGGGTCACCTGCCCGGTGGGGGTGACGATGGCCGAGAATCCGGTGGGGGCGGCTTGCAACGTCCAGCGCCCGGTCTCGATGGCCCGCAGCCGCGACGACGCCAACTGCTGGCTCTGGAGGATGTCGAGCCAGTAAGAGGACCCGTTGGTGGGGTTGAGCAGCACTTCGCCGCCGTGGCTGATGGCGTCTCGGGCCCGGTCGGCGAAGAAGACCTCCCAGGAGATGGACACGCCCATGGTTCCGACTCGGGTGTGGAGCACCGCCGGGCGGGTGCCGGGGATGGCGTCCTGGGTGGGCAGGCCCGAGTTGGGTCCGGCCAGCTTCTCGATCAGCCCTCGGAAGGGCACGTACTCGCCGAAGGGCACCCGGCGGACCTTGTCGTAGCGGTCACCCTCGGAACCGTCAGGGTTGAACACGATCGAGGCGTTCCGGAACTTGGTCGGGCTGACGCTCTCGGTCACGCCCACCACCAGGGTGGTGTGGAGCTGGCGGGCGAGCCGCACGATCTGGTCTCGATAGTGGGGGTTCTGCGCCAGCGTGCCGGTCAGGCCGACCACGTCCTCGGGCCACAACACCAGGTCGACCGGACCCTTGATGGTCTCGGTGGCCCGCACCTCCCGTTGGAACACCACCCAGTTGTCGGTGTCCGTCGGCCCGCGTGTGCTGCGGGCCGCCACCCTGCACCACCGCCACGCGCAGGTGGCCGACCACGTGTCCTCGGGGAGCGAAATCGGCCACCGCCGCGACCACGACCAGCCCGACCAGCACCCCGACGCTCACCCACCCGCGGTGCTCCCAGGCGGCCGACAGGGCCACGCCGCCCAGCACCACCAGCGCCGACCGTGAGGTAGGAACCAGCGATTCGGGCGGTCTGGCCCAACGGGGCGTCGGCCTGGCTCATGGCCAGGGTGGCCAGGGGCTCGCCGCCGAAGGGGAACCGCCAACGCGCCATCTCGGCCAGGGTGAACAACGCCGGCAGGGCGATCCAGCGGGCTCGGCCCGACGGGCAGAGGGCGGCGGCCACCGCGAAGTAGGTGGAGAAGATGGCGCAGGCCGCGATGTAGCCCGGGGCGGTGAAGTCCCACATCCACAACAGACCCGGGACGAGCCAGGCGAAGGCGGCCAGCCAGGTGCGCCGGAACCGTCGTCGCCAAGCGTGTCCGGCGATGAGTCGATCGATGATGGCGATGCCCACGAAGGCCAACGGCCACCAGCCCCAGGGGGGTACGGCGGCGGCGATGCAGAGCCCGGCCAGCACCGCGCGCCCGGCCACGGCCCAACCGGCAGGGCTGGGCGCGTGCACCCGCCACCCACGGCTGGACGCCTGCTTGGGCGCGCCGGAAGGGGCGGACGCGCCGGAAGGGGCGTCGGGCCGGACATCGGGTTGGGGGGGACGGGACATCGGGCGCCATCCTTCCCGATGAAGCCCCCTGAGGGGGACCGGTAGGGTGCGCGGCCATGGCTGACGAGCGACCTGCCTCCGGTGCCCTCGACATGTTCGCCTCCGGTCTGTTCGACGGGCGCGTGGCCCTGGTCACCGGGGCCGGCTCCGGGATCGGGCGGACCGCTGCCCTGGCCTTCGCCCGCTACGGGGCGTCGCTGGTGCTGGCCGGTCGCACCCGCGAGACCCTGGAGGAGACGGCGGCATCGGCGCCCACCCCCACGCTGGTGGTGCCCACCGACATCCGTGTCCCGGATCAGGTGGACGGGCTTCGCGACGCCGCCTACGAGCGGTTCGGTCGCGTCGACTTCCTCATCAACAACGCCGGTGGTCAGTTCCCGGCGTTGCCCACCCAGATCTCCGACAACGGCTGGCGAGCGGTGGTCGACCTCAACCTGAACGGCACCTGGAACATGGTCAGCCGCTTCATGGAGCCCATGGTGGCGGCCGGCCGAGGCTCGATCGTGAACCTGGTCCACATCTTCTCGTTCGACCGGGGCGCGCCGTGGTTCGTCCACTCCGGGGCGGCTCGGGCCGGAGTGGTCAGCATGACCCGATCGATGGCGCCCTACCTCGGCTACCACGGCGTGACCATCAACGCCATCGCTCCCGGCACCATCGCCACCCCCGGCATGCACGCCAACGAGGTGGGACAGCTGGGTTACAGCGAGGAGGAATGGGCGGTGGAGGCCGAGGCCATCGGGCCGATGCGCCGGATGGGGTCGGCCGAGGAGGTGGCGGCGCTGATCCTGTTCCTGTGCTCACCCGGCGCCGGGTTCGTCAACGGGGCCGCCATCGTGGCGGACGGCTCGGAGTCCCAGTCCAACTGGCCTCGCTTCTTCGACCGCGGACAGATCTGATCGCCCACCGGCCCGGACCGGCTCCTGCGCTCGCTCCAGGCTTCGGTTTGGGTCCTCGAGTACCTCCCGGGTACCCAGATGCCCAATCTGCTGCGCCGCTAAGAATTCAACGGGTCGACGCGGACGGTGAGGACGTGGCCGCCGGGCTGGCTGCCGCCTTCGAGCGGGGGCAGGGCGGTGTCCGGCTCGACCGGTCGGCCGCCCGCGTCGAGCAGTCGCAGCTTGGCCACGATCCGTTCGGTGGCCTGGCCCGGCGGGTGGCAGGCGAACAGCGTGGCCGTGTGGGCGTCGCTCTGGGCGGCGATGTCCACCGCGTTGGCCGGCACCACCACCACCCCTCGGGTGGCGTAGGTGAAGGTCTCCCCGCCCACCACGAACTCGACGGGATCACCCGGTTGCAGTCGTTCGAGGTGGCGGAACGGCTCGGTGTAGGTCGTGCGGTGACCGGCCAGAACCATGTTGCCCAGCTGTCCCGGCCGAGCCGTGGCTGGCCAGTGGCTGGGTCCCCGGTCGATGTCGGCCAGGGCCATCCCTTCCTGGATGTCGGCCATCAGCCCGATGCGGGCGATGCCGATGGTGCCGATCACGACGCCGCTGGCCGGCGCGTTCGGGTCGGGCAGCGGATCAGGGATGGGCAGCGCTGGTCCGGCGTCGGTGTGGACCTGCAGGTGGTGGGTGGGCGCCACCGAGCTGGTGGGAGCCACCGAACTGGTGGGGCGGCCGAGCGCTGGGTCGAGGGTCGGCTCAGATCCCAGCCGGCCGCGGCCGCTCCGACGGCCACGACTCCGGTGCCGGCCAGCACCAGGAAGCGTCGTCGGCCCGGGCGGCCATCGGCGGCTGGATCGTCGGGCGCGGTCGGCGCGGGTCTGATCTCGGGCGAGTGGGAGTCTCGCTCGCCCATCGGATCAGAGGTCGGCGGCCTGGTCGGCCGCGCACCGGCCGTCGGCGGTGACGGTCAGCAGCTCGACGCCATCGTCGGTGACCACCATGGTGTGCTCGAACTGGGCGCTGCGACTGCCGTCGCGGGTCACCGCCGTCCAGCCGTCCTCCCACACCCACAGCTCGGGCGAGCCCAGCGTGATCATGGGCTCGATGGTGAAGGTCATCCCCGGCTCGAGCACGGTGTCGGCCCGTTCGTCGAAGTAGTGCAGGATCTGGAGGCCTCCGTGGAACTGCTCGCCGATCCCGTGACCGATGAACTCGCGCACGACGCCGAGACCGCAGCCGGAGGCGTGGTCCTCGATGGCGCGGCCGATGTCGTAGAGGTGAGCGCCGGGCGCCACCGCGGCGATCCCCCGGTACATGGCGGTGCGGGTCTCACGCACCAGCCGGCGCGACTCGTCGTCGACGTCGCCCACCAGGAAGGTGGCGTTGGTGTCGCCGTGGACGCCGTCGTGGAAGATGGTCACGTCGATGTTGATGATGTCGCCCTCGAGCAGCGGGCGAGCCTCGGGGATGCCGTGGCAGATGACCTCGTTGATGGAGGTGCACACCGACTTGGGGAAGCCGCGGTAGTTGAGCGGGCTGGGGTAGGAGTCGCCGTGCGATCGTGGCCTCGTGGGTGATGGCGTCGAGCTCGTCGGTGGTGATGCCCGGCTGCACCGCCGCCCCGACCTCGAGCAGGACCTCGGCGGCGATGGCACCCGACACCCGCATCCGCTCGATGATCTCGGGAGGCTGGATGCTGCGACCCCGACCGGGCGGCGGCTGTCCGGTGGCGGCGTAGGGCGGGCGACCGATGTCGGCGGGGACCGAACGTCGCAGTCCGACCAGGGCCGACCGCGAGCCGCCGACCGTGGCCGGTCGGGGCAGCGTCAGTTGGGCCGCGCCCGCCGCCTGGGCGCCGCCCGTCGCGCCGGTGGTGGCGGGGGTAGCGGATCGAGCCTGGGACCGGGCCGACTCGGTGACCCGGCCGCCTCGTCGTTTGCGCTTGTTCATCGCCCTCCAGTGTGCCTCGCCCGCGTCCGTTCGGCTCGGTCAGCCGGGAACGCCCGCTCCGGTGAGGCCGTCGAGCCAGGTCCTCACCGCGGTCACGGCATCAGCTCCGATGCCGTGGCCGCCTGGCAACTCCACGTAGGCCACCTCCACGCCGCCTCGCTCGAGCCATCGGGCGGCCGATCGACCCTGCTGGACCAGCACCACCTCGTCCTCGGTCGACGCCACCACCAGCACCCGGGTGCCGACTGCCGCCAGGGCCGACGGGTCGTAGGCCAGGGCCGGGCGCGTGGGGCAGCCAGCCGTTCACGCAGAACACTCCGCCGGGAGTCGGGTTCGCGTCCGCCGACGTGGCCAGCGCGCTGGCCAGGGCCACCGCCCCGCCCTGAGAGAACCCGCCCAGGATCACCGATCGGTTGAATCGGCGCCGGTGTCGGCCTCGGCCACTGCCGCCTGCACCTGGCGAACCGAGGCCCGCAGCTGGGCATCGATCGGCCCGTCGTCGTCGGTGGCGAACCATGCGGGACCGCCGGCCAGTTCGAGTGGTCCCCGCGGCTCGACCAGGCGCCAATTCGGATCCTCAGGGGTCACCACCCGGCGCCGACCGGGCGGGTCCTCGTAGCCGTGCAGCACCACGATCGGGCGAGGCGTCACGCCGGCCTCCGTCGAGAACCGGGCGCGAAGGAGTGCGGTATCCGGAGGCAAAGATGCCCAGTTCGTGGGAGGTCGGTTGGGTCACGTCGTGCCCGGGGTGACCGTGTCGGTCTTCACGGCCCGGGCCGCGGCCCGACCCTGGCGCGATGCAGGCCGGGATGCCGAGCCCGCTGAGTCCGGCGCCGGCCACCAGCAGGCCGGGCTGCTCGGCCGCCAGCTGGGCCTGCCAGGCCTCGACCCGGTCGAGGTGGCCCACGGTGAACTGGGGCAGGGCCCGGGGCCAACGCGTGACCCGCGTGGCGGTCGGCGTGCCCACCAGGTCCATGGTGGTGGCCAGATCGGCGGTCACGGCCTCGACCAGGTCGGGGTCGCTCGAGGCCGTCGGCCCGGGTGTCGTCGGCACGGCCCACCGAGGCGCGCAGGACGGCGGTGTCGGGGTCGGCCAGGTGGGCCCACTTGCTCGAGGCCCACGAGCAGGCCGTGATCAGCAGCCCCTCGGGCTGGGCCACCAGGAAGCCGCTGCCGTCGAGCGGGCGGTCGATCCCCTCGAGCGGGACGGCCAGAGCGACCAGCGCCACCGAGGCGTAGTCGACCTGGGCCATCTGCTCGGCCAGGTCGGGCTGGATGGGCGCCAGCAGCCGGGCGGTGACGTCCAGGGGCGTGGTCAGGATCACCGCGTCGGCATCGATCGGGGTGCCCAGGCCCGACACGTGGATCTCGAAGCTGGCCCGCCCCGCCCCGCCATCGGAGGCGCGGCCACCCTGGGGTCGGATCTGGCTGACCCCGGAGCCCAGCGCCAGCTCGGCCCCGGCCACTCGCAGGGCGTCGACCAGGGCGTCGATGAGTCCTTCGGTGCCCGAGGCCAGGCCGAAGAAGACGGGGGCGTCCGGCGTCGGACGGCGGCCTGGCGTTGGGCGGCCAGCCCGGCCATCAGGCTGTCGTGGTCGCGCAGGGCGGCGGCGAAGGCCGGCGCGCCGGCGGCCACGCTCAGCCGGTCGGCGTTGCCGGCGTGCACGCCGCTGAGCAGAGGAGCGACCAGGCGCTCGAACACCTCGTCGCCCACCCGCCGGCGGACCAGCTCGCCCACCGACTCGTCCCGACCGGCGCCGGTGGGTCCGCGGTCGGGGCCCATGGTCAGGTCCTGGCCGGCGCGGGCCACCCCCTCGGTCGATACCGCGCCGGAGGCGGCCAGGGCGTCGAGATCGGTGGGGACGCCGAGCACCAGGCCGTCGGGGAAGGCCCGGAGCTGGCCCAGGCTGTAGAGGTGAGCCTGGCGGGTGGCCGGGGTGACCAGCTGGTCGGTCAGGCCCAGCTGTCGGCACAGGTCGACCGCGTCGGGGACCCGGGCCAGGAAGGCGTCGGCCGCCTCGTCGACCGGCCGCCCGGCGAAGGGCGAGGTGTGGATCTTGCCGCCGAAGCGGTCGCCGGCCTCGAGCACCACCACGTCGATGTCGTCGTCGGCCAAGCCGGTGCCGTGCACGAGCTCGTACGCCGCGCTCAGCCCGGTCACGCCTCCACCCACCACGACCACCCGCATCTCAGGCCCCGTCGCGCTCGTCGCCGTCAACGACGCCAACCCCGTCAACGCGGCCAGGCCGGCTCTCACTGTCGTCGGCGGCGGCGACGATCAGGTCGGCCAGGGCCCCCATCACGGTGGGGTCGTCGTTCAGCGAGCGGGTGCGGGCGAAGGCCAATCCGGCCTCGCCGGCGGCCGCCGCGGCCTGCGATGTCCAGGTCGTAGAGCACCTCCAGATGATCCGACACGAACCCCTGGGGGCAGACGATGACACCCCGGCTCCGCCCGGTGCGGCCCAGCTCCCCGATGACCTCCAGGACGTCGGGACCGCGCCACGGCTCGGGGGTGCGACCCGCGCTCTGCCAGGCGATGGCCCAGTCGGCCCAAGGGCCCAGTCCCACGCGTTCGGCCACCGCGGTCGCGCTCTGGCGCAGCTGGTCGGGGTAGGGGTCGTCGACCAGGGCGCGCTCGGGCAGGGAGTGGGCGGTGAACAGCACGTGGTGGGGCTCGCCCATCTCGGCGCGGACCTGGGCCAGGCTGGCGGCCAGGAAGTCCAGGTAGGCGGGTTCGGGTGCCAGCTGTCGATGGCGGTCATGGCCAGCCCCTCCTCGGTGCCGGCGGTGGCGGCCCGCTCCTGGTACTCGCCCACGCTGGCCCGCGGAGTAGTGCGGAGCCAGCACCAGCCCGACCGCCCGGGTGACGCCCTGGTCGGCCAGGGTGGCCACCGCGTCCTCGATGAAGGGAGCGGCGTGCTTCTGGCCCAGCACCACGGTGAACTGGCCGGGTCGGCGAATGTCGAGGGCGTCGCTGATGGCTTGGCGCTGGGCCTCGGTGCGTTCGGCCAACGGCGAGATCCCGCCGATGGCCTCGTAGCGCCCCACCAGATCGGCCAGCTGCTCGGCGGTGGGGGGCCGGCCCCGCCGGATGTCGGTGTAGTAGGCCTCGACGTCGTCGGGCGATCCCGGGGTGCCGTAGGCCATCACCACCACCCCGGTTCGGGTCACGCCGACTCGAGCCCGTCCGGTGCCGGCGAGCTGTGGTGGACCAGCTCGACGATGCGGCCCAACACGGCCGGATCGGTGTCGGGCGTGACCCCGTGGCCCAGGTTGAACACGTGGCCGCCGGGATGGCGGGCGCCCTCGGCCACCACTCGCCTGACCTGGGGCTCGATCACGTCCCAGGGCGCGAAGCACAGCGCCGGGTCGAGGTTGCCCTGCACGGCTCGATGCCGGGCCCACGCGTCGACCGGCCTCGTCGAGGGGAACCCGCCAGTCGACGCCCACCACGTCCGCCCCGACCTCCGCCATCTGGCCGAGCAGCTCGCCGGTGTTGACCCCGAAGTGGATGCGGGGGACGTCGCAGGTCGGCCAGGGCGGCGAAGATGCGGGCGCTGTGGGGAGCCACGAAGCGGTCGTAGTCGGCCCGGCTGAGGTCACCCACCCAGCTGTCGAAGAGCTGGACGGCCTGGGCGCCGGCCTCGATCTGGCTGCGCAGCGAGGCGATGGCCAGGTCGGCCAACCGTTCCATGAGGGCGTGCCAGAGCGTCGGGTTGGCCGTGCATCAGCGCCTTGGTCCGGGCGTAGGTCCGCGACGGGCTCCCTTCCACCAGGTAGCTGGCCACGGTGAACGGGGCCCCGGCGAAGCCGATGAGGGGGACGTCGAGCTCGCCCACCAGGATGCGGATGGTCTCGAGCACGTAGCCGGTGTCCACCTCGGGATCGAGGGGCCGGATGCGCGCCAGATCCGCCGTGCGGGTGAACGGCTGGTCGACCACGGGACCCACGCCGGGGGCGATGTCCACGCCGAACCCGATGGCCGAGATGGGGACCACGATGTCGCTGTAGAGGACGGCCGCGTCCACCCCGTAGCGCCGCACCGGCTGCAGCGTGATCTCCGCCGCCAGCTCGGGTTTGGCGATGGCGTCGAGGATGGTGCCGTCGCCCCGCAGGGCCCGGTACTCGGGCAGGGAGCGCCCGGCCTGGCGCATGAACCACACGGGCACATGACCGTCGGGCCGGCCCGGATCGGCGGGCAGCCCGCGACAGGCGCGCAGGAAGGCGGAGTCGGTCACGGTCCCACGCTAGACAGCCCGGGCTCGGGCCCCCCAACCGGCCCCTGACCGGCGCCCGGCCACGCCAGGGCGCGACGGGACGCCCAGGCGCGGCGCTCGGCTTGAATGGTGCCATGCGCCGCTCGATCGACGACTACCCGTTCGACCCCGCCGACTACCCCGAGCACTACGAGGAGGACGAGCTCACCCCCATCTCGTGGGGGGTGGCCATCAGCGACGACTACGACGACGCCGAGGTGCGGGTGGTGCTCACCGTGGAGGAGGTCGGGCGGGCCGGCTACGGACTGGTGGGCCACCTCAACCCGACGGTGGCCCGCCGGCTGCGCCTGGCCCTGCGCGACGCCCTGCGCGAGGTCGGCCAGGATCCCGGGGACTGACTCGTCCAGCTCCACCAGGGGCGCGGGCATCCCGTTCTCGGTGGGTGTCGGCCACCCGTCGGCCTGGCTCAGTGGTCGGCGCGGGAGAGCAGGTCGAGGGTGGCCTGGCCGCCCGGGTGGTCGAGTTGGACCCGGACCGACTCGAACGCCGCTTCGGCCACCAGCGGCCCGAGCTCGCGGTCGGCCAGGTCGGAGCGCATGGCCAACAACTCGGCGCGGCCGGGCTCGATGACCAGGGTGGCCGCGCCCCGCCCGGCCACGGCCGCCACCTCGCGATCGAGCAGGCTGGCGAACCACCCCCGGGCTCGGCCGGCCAACCCGCTCTGCTCGGCTCGGGCCGCCGGGTCGACGGACATGGGCGCCGACACGATCACCAGGTCGAAGGCCAGCGGAGCCACCACGTCGGCGTTGGTGGGCGAGTAGACGGCGCCGTCCAGGTATCGCCCCGATTCGAGTCGCTTGGGGCGGAAGCGTCCGGGGACCGCGGACGAGGCCTCGACCGCGGTGGCCAGGTCGGCCACCTCCACGTCGTCGCGTCCGAACACCACGCGCCGGGCGTCGCCGGTGCGGTAGGCCACGATCCAGGTGGGGTCGCTCGGGCCATCGACCCTGCGCGGCGGCGCGGATGCGCTGTCCGATCGGGTCGGTGGGCACCTGGCCCGCCGGGGCCAGGCCGGCCAGGGCCACGCCCCAACGAGTGGGTCCGGCTCGCAGCATCGCCGGGCCCACCAGCCAGGGCGCGGCGGGTACGAATCGGGTGAGCTGGTCCCGCAGGGAGGCTGGCGAGGTGGCCCGGAGCTCGTCCAGGGCGAACGGACCGTCGAACTGGCCCACCAGTTCGGCGCCGGCCTCGGACAGTGGCCGTCCCGTGGCACGGGCCAGCAGGTCGGAGGCCGCCAACCCGCTGCGCAGGGAGGCGGCGGTGGACGCCCCGGCCGAGGTCCCCACCACCAGGTCGGCGTGGCCAGGATCCCAACCGGTCACGTCGACCAGCGCGGCCAGGGCGCCGGCGTGGAAGGCGGCCCCGGCCACTCCACCCGCGCCGAGCACCAGCCCGACGGTGGTGCGTTGAGGTCCCCGGTCCGGCTCGGTCACGAATCCATGCTGGCACAGCGGCGCCAAGCCCCGTGCTGGCAAGCGGCGTCAGACCCGGTCGATGGCCCGAGGTGTCGAACCAGCCGCCTCGGGCCGATAGGATTATCCATCCCCTGAACGGACTGGCTCGGTCGGTCGGGGTTGGTCCACCCAGCAGAGGAGCCCATGGCACACCCCGATCTCGAGGCGGAACAGGCCTACATCGACCGGGCCTACCAGTTCCTCGAGGACTCCAGGCAGGCGGCCACCCGGTTGAGCTCCATGGTGGAGGTCGGCCGGGGCGGCACCGAACAGGCCCGCTTCGAGCGCGACGTCATCTGGGACACGATGCTGCACCGGTTGTCGCAGCTGCACCTCGGTGATGCATCGCTGTGCTTCGGTCGCATCGACGCCGTCGACGACCCCACCCCGTACTACATCGGGCGGATCGCGGTGAGCGACGACCAGCAGGAGCCGGTCATCGTCGACTGGCGCGCCCCGGTGGCCGAACCCTTCTACCGGGCCACGGGCAGCCACGACATGGGCCTGGCCCGGCGTCGTCACTTCGCCACCCGCGGGCGTCTGCTGCTCGACCTGGAGGACGAGCTGTTCGGCGACGCCGCGGCCGCCCTGGGCCTGGACCCGTCGGCCGCGCCCAACGGCATCTCCGGCCACGGCGCGCTCATCTCGGCGCTCGAGACCTCCCGCTCGGGCAAGTTGGGCGACATCGCCGCCACCATCCAGGGCGAGCAGGACGAGATCATCCGGGCCGAGCTGCCCGGGGTCCTGGTGGTGCAGGGCGGGCCGGGCACCGGCAAGACGGTGGTGGCGCTGCACCGCGCCGCCTACCTGCTCTACACCTACCGGTTCCCGCTGGAGGGCCAGGGATTGCTGGTGGTCGGGCCCCAACCGGTTGTTCCTGGGCTACATCGAACAGGTGCTGCCCTCGTTGGGCGAGGCCGGGGTGGAGCTGGCCGTGCTGGCCGACCTGGTGGACGACGTCCGGGTCCAGGGACGCGACACCCGCCTCACCGCCCGGGTGAAGGGCGATCTGCGCATGGTCAAGGTGCTGCGCCGGGCCGTGCACGACCGCCAGCGTCCGCTGCGGCAGCGACCTGGTGGTGGGCTACGGCCTGACCAACCTGCGCATGACGGTGGCCGAGAGCGAGCACATCGTCAGCGAGGCCCGGCGGCGCTTCCACCGCCACAACGCCGGGCGTCGTTTCGTGGAGGCCGAGTTGTTCGGCGCGTTGGCCCGCTCGGCCCGCGAGGACCTGTCGACCACCACGGTGCGCGATCGGCTGCGGGGCACGCCCGACGTGCGCGAGGCGTTGGAGTGGATGTGGCCGGTGCTGACCCCGGCCCAGCTGCTGCACGACCTGTATGGCTCCCGGGCGCTGTTGCGCAACGCCGGGCGGCGACTCCTGTCCGACGAGGAGTGGGCGGCGCTGGTGCGACCCCGCTCCGAGACGGTCGAGCAGGTGCCGTGGACCAACGACGACGCGCCGCTGCTCGACGAGGCCCGATCGTTGCTCGGCCCCAAGCCCCGCACCCGTCGTCCGGGCACCGATCCGACCGATGAGGAGGTGCGCACCTACGGCCACATCGTGGTGGACGAGGCGCAGGACCTGTCCCCCATGCAGCTGCTGATGCTGGAGCGGCGGTCCCTCAACGGGTCGATGACGGTGGTGGGCGACATCGCCCAGTCCACCGGCGAGTGGGCCCATGCCAACTGGCAGGAGATCCTCGATCACCTGCCGGATCGACGCCCGGCCCGGCGCGCCGAGCTCACCGTCGGCTACCGCCTGCCCGCGCCCAACATGGCGCTGGCCTCGCGGGTGCTGGCCGTGGCCGATCCCGACCTGAAGCCTCCCCGGTCGATCCGCGAGGACGGGGAATCGCCTCGCATCGTGCGGTCCGGCGAGGACGAGCTGGCTGAACGGGTGGTGACGGTGGCCATCGAGGAGCTGGAGGCGGTGGGCACCGGCAACGTGGCCGTGATCGTCCCCGCGTCGATGGTCGACCCGGTGTCGCGACGCCTTCACGCTGGCCGGTCGGCGAGTTCGGCCGGGCCACCCGCCACGGGCTCGACGCCCAGATCACGGTGGTACCGGTGGGCCTGGTCAAGGGCCTCGAGCTCGACGCCTCGGTGGTGGTCGAGCCGGCAGCCATCGTCGACCGAGGAGGCCCAGGGCCTGCGTGCCCTCTACGTGGCCCTCACCCGGGCCACCAAGCGCCTGGCCATCGTGCACGCCGCCGACCTGCCCGAGGCCCTCCAGGATAGGCTAGCCAGCTTGCCGACCAGAGGGCCTAGCGAGTCGTGACCAGGATGCGGGTGCTGGCGAAGGTGCCGATGCCCACGTGCTGGCCGTCGACCTCGACGGTGCGGGTGCCGTCGGGCGAGGCCGAGGTCACCTCGCCCCGGGAGCCGGGGACCAGGTGCGACTCCTCCAGGAAGGTGAGCAGGCCGGGCGCGAACTCGAGCTCCTCGGGGATGCGCGACACCTCGAAGCGGTCGCCCACGGCCAGGCCGTCGAGCGGAACGGCGTCGGGGGCCTGGTAGTTCGACCCGGGGATGGGGTTGCCGTGCGGGCAGGTGGTGGGCTCGCCCAGCAGGCGCACCAGTGCGGCCTCGACCGGATCGGAGATGACGTGCTCCCACTTGCCGGCCTCGGCGTGGGCGTCGGCCCACGACAGACCCGAGGATGTCGGTCAGGAAGCGCTCGGCCAGGCGGTGGCGGCGCACCACGCTCTCGGCCAGACCCAGGCCGTCGTCGGTGAGGCGGATGGCGCCGTCGACGCTGACCAGGCCCTGCTGCTCCATGCGGTGGATCATCTCGGACACCGCGGGTCGGGACACGTCGAGCCGCTCGGCGATGCGGGCCTGGATGACGTCGACGTCGTCCTCGCGCAACTCGAAGATCGTCTCGCAGTACTCCTCGAAGGCCGGGTGGTACTCGGGCGTCTTGTAGGTCGGCACGACTGGAGTGTACGGCGGGCATCCCCGCTCGTCACCGCCCGGTCCCGGGGTCGGCGTCACACCCCGCCGGTAGCGTTGATCGGGTGAGCTCGCCCGATCCGCTCGAACCGTTCTCGCCCGCCGTGCGGGCGTGGTTCTCCACCACCTTCGGCGCCCCCACCGCCGCCCAGGCCAAGGGCTGGCCGGCCATCGCCGGCGGCGAGCACACCCTCATCCTGGCGCCCAACGGGCTCGGGCAAGACCCTGGCCTCGTTCCTGTGGGGGCTCGATCGACTGGTCACCCGGCCTCCCCCCGACGACAAGGCCCGCCGCACCCGCCTGGTCTACCTGTCGCCGCTTCGGGCCCTGGCCGTCGATGTCGAGAAGAACCTGCGTGCTCCGCTCATGGGCATCGGCCTGGCCGCCGAACGCCTGGGTCTCGAGTTCCACGCCCCCACCGTGGGCATGCGCACCGGCGACACCGCCGCCGACGAGCGCCGCAAGCTGATCCGCACCCCTCCCGACCTGTTGATCACCACGCCCGAGTCCCTCTACCTCATGCTCACCTCGGCGGCCCGCGACACCTTGCGCAACGTCGAGGCCGTCATCATCGACGAGATCCACGCCCTGGCGCCCGACCAAGCGCGGCTCGCACCTGGCGCTCAGCCTCGAGCGGCTCGAAGACCTGTGCGAGCGACCGCCCCAGCGCATCGGTCTGTCGGCCACCCAGCGACCGCTCGACGAGATCGCCCGCTTCCTGGGCGGGTACCAGCAGGTGGTCGACGAGTCGGGGGCAACGCGTCGGGTGCCGCGTCCGGTCACCATCGTCGACGCCGGCATCCGCAAGCCGCTCGAGATCGAGGTGGTGGTCCCCGTCGAGGACATGGGGGCGCTGGGCGAGCTGGTCGATGTCGTGGCCGCCGACGGTCCTGCCGCGTCACCCGCCCGACGCAGCATCTGGCCCTCCATCCACCCACGGCTGCTCGAGCTGGTGCAGGAGCACCGCTCCACCCTCATCTTCGTCAACGCCCGTCGCCTGGCCGAGCGGCTGGCCACCCGCCTCAACGAGTTGGCCGCCGACGGCGAGAACCGGGCGGCCGAGGCCGAGGGCCGTCCACCCGAGCCCGGCCGCGAGGTGGTGAAGGCCCACCACGGTTCCCTGTCTCGCGAGCGCCGCCTCCAGATCGAGGACGAGCTCAAGCGGGGCGAGCTCAAAGGTCTGGTGGCCACCAGCTCGCTCGAGCTGGGCATCGACATGGGCGCGGTCGACCTGGTCATCCAGGTCTCGTCGCCCGGTGCCGTGTCGCGGGGCCTCCAGCGCATCGGCCGGGCCGGTCACCAGGTGGGCGAGCCGAGCCGGGGCAAGCTGTTCCCCAAGCACCGCAGCGACCTGGTCGAGTCGGCGGTGGTGGTGGAGCGCATGCACGCCGGGCTCATCGAGCACACGCCGCTACCCGCGCAACCCGCTCGACGTGCTGGCCCAGCAGATCGTGGCCATGTGCGCGCTCGACGAGTGGCCGGTCGACGAGCTGAGCGACCTGGTGCGCCGGGCCGCGCCCTACGCCGAGCTGAGCGACGAGGTCCTGACCAACGTGTTCGACCTGCTGGCCGGCCGCTACCCCTCCGACGAGTTCGCCGAGCTGCGGCCCCGACTGGTGTGGGACCGCGCCGTGGGCCAGATCCGAGGTCGGGCCGGCGCGCAGCGCCTGGCCGTCACCAGCGGCGGCACCATCCCCGATCGCGGGCTCTACGGCGTGTTCCTGCCCGATGGGGCCCGGGTGGGCGAGCTCGACGAGGAGATGGTCTACGAGAGCCGGGTCGGGGAGACCTTCCTGCTCGGCGCCAGCACGTGGCGCATCGAGGACATCACCCACGAGCGGGTGGTGGTCAGCCCGGCTCCCGGCCAGCCCGGCAAGATGCCGTTCTGGCACGGCGACGGACCCGGACGCCCGCTCGAGCTGGGTCAGGCCCTGGGTCAGTTCGTGCGCGAGGTCCGGGCCGAGGGTGCCGCTTCGCTCGACCGGCTGCAGGCCGACAACGGCCTCGACCCGCTGGCCGCCCGCAACCTGGTGGCCTACCTCGACGAGCAGGCCGAGGCGTGCGGCGGTCTGGTCCCCGACGACCGCACCATCGTGGTCGAGCGGTTCCGCGACGAGATCGGCGACTGGCGGGTGTGCGTGCTCAGCCCGTTCGGGGCGCAGGTGCACGCGCCGTGGGGCATGGCGCTGCAGGCGCGGCTGGCCGAGCGTTGGGGGGTCGATGTCGAGCTGATGTGGAGCGACGACGGCATCGTCCTGCGCCTGCCCGAGGCCATCGACGACCTGCCCATCGACGAGCTGGCCATCGATCCCGACGAGATCGAGGCCGTGGTGGTGGCGCAGCTCCCCCAGACCGCCATGTTCGCGGCGCGCTTCCGCGAGTGCGCGGCCCGAGCCCTGCTGCTGCCCCGCCGTCGGCCCGATCGGCGCACCCCGCTCTGGCAGCAGCGTCAGAAGGCGGCCGATCTGCTGGCCGTGGCGGCCAACCACCCCGACTTCCCGATCCTGCTCGAGACCACCCGCGAGTGCATCAACGACGTGTTCGACCTGCCCGCGCTCCGCCAGGTCCTGACCGATCTGCGGTCGCGCAAGGTGCGCATGCTGGCCGTGGAGACCCCGCGGGCTTCGCCGTTCGCCCAGTCGCTGCTCTTCGGCTGGATCGGCGTCTACATGTACGAGGGCGACGCGCCGCTGGCCGAGCGGCGGGCCGCGGCCCTGGCCCTCGACCGTGACCTGTTGCGCGACCTGCTCGGGGCCGAGGAGCTGCGCGAGCTGATCGACCCCGGGGTGCTGGCCGACCTCGAGCTCGAACTGCAACGCCTGGTCGACGGTCGGCGAGCCCGCGATCGCCGACGAGGTGCACGACCTGCTGCGGGTGCTCGGCCCGCTCTCGTTGTGGGAGATCGACGTACGTTGCGTCTCCGACACGGCCGCCGGGTCCGGTTCGGGCCAGGCCGAGACCTGGGTCGACCAGCTGCTGGCCGAGCGGCGGGCCATCCGGGTGTCCATCGCCGGCGACGAGCGCATCGCCGCGGCCGAGGATGCGGCCCGCCTGCGCGACGCGCTCGGGCGTGGCGCTGCCCCCCGGGCTGCCCACCGCCTTCACCGACTCGGTCGCCTGACCCGCTGGTCGATCTGGTGGCCCGCTTCGCCCGCACCCACGGGCCGTTCCTCGGCCGCCCAGGTGGCGCAGCGCTACGGCCTGGGTCTCGACCGGGTGGCGCCGGCCCTCGATCAGCTGGAGGTCAGCCGGGCGCATCGTGCGGGGCGAGTTCCGTCCCGACGGGATCGAGCGCGAGTGGTGCGACGACGAGGTGCTGCGCCAGCTGCGGCGCCGCTCGTTGGCCGCCGCTGCGCAAGGAGGTCGAGCCGGTCGATGGTGCCGCGCTGGCCCGCTTCCTGCCCGAATGGCAGGGCGTGGGTGCACCCCGACGCGGGCTCGATGCCCTGGTCGAGGCGATCGGCTCGCTCCAGGGGGCGGCCCTGCCCGCTTCCACGCTCGAGGCCGACGTGTTGTCGGCTCGGGTGGCCGGGTACCAACCCGCCGACCTCGACGCGCTGTGCACGTCGGGCGAGGTGGTGTGGGTCGGCGCCGGGCCGCTCGGGCCCACCGACGGACGGGTTCGCCTCCTGTTCCGCGACCAGGCCGCGTTGCTGGTCGCCGCCGGTGCCGGCGTCCGAGGACGTGTCGGAACGGTTGGCTGGCCCGCTCCACCAGGTCCTTCGCGCGCCACCTGGATGCCCACGGGGCCTGCTTCTGGTCCGACCTGGTGGCGGCGGTGGCCGCGGCCGACGAGCCGGCCGACGACGCGGCCGTGCTCGATGCCCTGTGGGATCTGGTGTGGGCCGCCGAGGTCACCAACGACGCCATCGCCCCGCTGCGCGCCCTGTCCGGCCCTGGCGCGGGTCGCCGGGCCGGTCGCGCGGGCCGGGGTCGCCGGGCCGGCGGCGCCTTACGGTTGCGGCCCCAGTTCGGTCGAGCGTCACTGGCCCGCGGCACGACGAGTGGAGCCGGGGGCGGGGGCCCGGTCGGTGGTCGGGGTCTGAGCCGAACCGGTCCGCCGGCAGCCGCCGGGCGGTGGTCGCTGGTCGCCCCGCTGCTCGCAACCCGTCCCGACGCCGACCGAGGCCGCGCACGCCCAGGCGTTGCAGCTGCTCGAACGCCACGGCGTGTTGACCCGCGAAGCCACGCTGGCCGAGGGCGTCGAGGGCGGCTTCGCCGCCGTCTACCCGGTGCTCAAGGTCCTGGAGGACCGAGGCCAGGTGCGCCGGGGCTACTTCGTGGCCGGCCTGGGCGCAGCCCAGTTCGCCCTGCCCGGGGCGGTCGATCGCCTGCGCGCCGCCCGTGACGTCGACCATGAACTGGGCGAGAGCGAGCCCACCCCGCTGGTGCTGGCGGCCACCGATCCGGCGCAGCCCTACGGGGCGGCGTTGGGTTGGCCCGACTCGGCTGGCCGGCCGGCTCGCAGCACCGGTGCCTTCGTGGTGTCCATCGCCGGGCGACCCATGGCCGTGCTCGAGCGGGGGGCCAAGAGCCTCTCCACCTTCGCCGGGGTGGCTGATCATCCCGGTTGGGCCGAGGGTCTGGTCCGGCTGGTCAAGGACGGGCGGCTGCGCAAGCTCGAGATCACCCGCATCGACGGCGCGCCGGCCGCCGAGTCCGTGGTGGCCGACCACCTCCGTGCGGCCGGCTTCGCCGACGGCTACAAGGGCCTGACCTTCCGCCTCTAGCCCGACCCCCGGTGCCCGTTCTGGGCACGTCTGAGCACCGTTTCGGTGGTCGATCGTGCTGAGATCGTGGCGGTGTCGGTTCTGGGCACGTCTGACCACCGTTTCGGTGGTCGATCGTGCTGAGATCGTGGCGGGCTGCATCGGGTGGGGACGGATTGCGCGAGCCCTAGCGTGGGCCGGGTGCCCGAGGGCGACACCATCCACCGGCTGGCCGAGCGCCTCGGCGCCGTGCTGGCCGGCCAGGACCTGGTGCGGATGGAGCTGGCCCGGTCGTCGCGCCGCGGCATCCGTCCCCCGCCGCCGGGGACGCCCATCGAGTCGGTCGATGCCCAGGGCAAGCACCTGTTGATCCGGTTCGCCAACGGGGTGACCCTCCGGACCCACCTGCGCATGAACGGACGGTGGCTGATCTGCCCCGCCGGCCAGCCGTGGCCCCGCCCGCGCCACCGCATGCGGGCGATGGTGGCCGTGGAGGGATGGGAGGCCGTGTGCTTCGACGCACCGGTGGTCGAGCTCGAACGTCGTCCGGCCACCGACCACCTGGGTCCGGATCTGGCCGGCCCGGCCCCTGACCTGGCTGCCTGCCTGGCCCGGCTGGACGCTTTGATCGATCTCGACACGGCCGTGGCCGAGGTGCTCCTCGACCAGCGAGTCGCCTGCGGGGTGGGCAACGTGTACAAGAGCGAGGTCTGCTTCGCCTGCGGTATCGATCCAGCCACCCCGGTGGGCGCACTCGACCGGGCCTGCCGGACCGAGCTGTGGACCACGGCCGCCCGGCTGCTCGGGGCGAACCTCGGTCCCGGGCCGCGCACCACCGTCAACCGGCGGGGATCGGCCGTCGTCCCCGGTGCCGGCCCTCGAAACGGGGCCATGGCCGTCTACGGCCGGGCGGGCCGGCCGTGTCGCCGCTGCGGCACCCCCATCCGGGTGGCGCGGACCGGGCCACATGCCCGCAGCACCTATTGGTGTCCGACCTGCCAGCCGGCGTCGCCACCGGCTTCCCCGAGCCAACCCGCTGGAGCCGATCCCGCCAGCCGTCCATGATGGGTCGATGAGCACGCGGCCGCACGTGGTGATCGTGGGGGCGGGCTTCGGAGGGCTGACCGCGGCCAAGCGGCTCGAACGCGAGCACGTCGACGTCACGCTGGTCGATCGGCACAACTACCACTCGTTCCAGCCCCTGCTCTACCAGGTGGCCACCGCCGGGCTGAACCCGGCCGACGTCGGCTACGCGGTGCGAGGGGTCTTCCGGCGACAACAGCGGGTCCTGTTCCGCAAGGCGCAGGTCACCGGGGTCGACTGGGACGCCCGCCAGCTCCTCCTCCGCGACGAGCCGCCGCTCCGGTTCGACCATCTGATCCTGGCCGCAGGCTCGTCCACCAACTACTTCGGTGTCCCCGGCGCCGAGCAGTTCGCCTTCCCGCTGTACGGACTCGAGGACGCCATCCGGGTCCGGAACCACCTGCTCAGCCTGTTCGAGGCGGCCGAGGCGGTGCCCGCCCTGCTCGACGACGGCGTCCTCAACCTGGTCGTGGTGGGCGGTGGCCCCACCGGGGTGGAGGTGGCAGGAGCGGTGGTGGAGCTGGTGGACAAGGTGCTGCGCCAGGACTTCCACGACCTCGACGTGCGCCGGGCCCGGGTGGTGCTCATCGAGCAGGCCCCGCACCTGCTGGCGCCGTTCGGCGACCACAGCCGCCGATACGCCCGTCGCGTGCTCGAAGACCGCGGGGTCGAGGTGCTCCTGAACACCGCGGTCACGTCGGTGGCCGCCGACCACCTCACCCTCCAGGACGGTCAGGTGCTGCCCACCCGACTGGTCCTGTGGGCCGCGGGCGTCAGGGCGTCGCACCTGGCCGACGATCTGGAGGTGAGCCGTGGTGGCGGTGGCCGGATCGTGGTCGGCACCGATCTGTCGGTGCCGGGCCAGCCCGACGTCTACGCGGTGGGGGACCTGGCCGACATCGACGACGGCCACGGTGGCCGGCTCCCGCAGCTGGCGCAGGTGGCCATGCAGGGCGGGACCCACGCCGCCGAGCAGATCCTGGCCACCATCGCCCGCCGACCCCGAACCAGTTTCCGCTACCACGACAAGGGCACCATGGCCACGATCGGGCGCCGGGCCGCGGTGGCCGAGCTGCCCATCGGCGTGAACCTGACCGGCCCTCTGGCCTGGCTGGCCTGGCTCGGGCTGCACCTGGTGTACCTCATCGGGGTGCGCAACCGGGTGTCGGTGGTCATCAACTGGGCCTGGAACTACTTCACCTGGGACCGCGGTCCCCGACTCATCCTGCGACCCGAGGTCCTACCGCATTCGCCCCACCCGCTCTCCGACGGACCGCTTCCCGATCGGCCGCTCTCCGGTGGATGGCTCCACGACGGGCCGCGGGACCCGGCTGGCTAGAGTCGGCGCACCATCGACGACCAGAGGGGGATCTCGTGGCCGCCACCGCCGATCAGATCAACGCCACCATCGACCGCTACGTCGCCGTCTTCAGCCAGGGGGACAAGGACGGCTACCTCGGGCGTGTTCGCGGCCGGGGCCACGGTGGAGGATCCTGTGGGCAGCGACGTGGCCACCGGGGCGACCGAGATCGGCGCCTTCTGGGACGGCGTGCGGGGTCTGACGCCCAGCATCACGCTGGTCAAGACGGGCGCTCCTCGCATCGCGGGGGCGAGGCGGCCTGGAGCCTGCGCGCCATCGCCGATCTGGGTGGCACCAAGATGGCGGTCGACATCATCGACGTCATGGCCTTCGACGACGAGGGCCAGGTCACCTCGCTGCGGGCCTACTGGGACATGGCCGAGATGGCGCCGTATCAGGATTGACCCTCCGGTCGGCAAGCCTCCTTGCGGGCGGCTTCGCCATCCGGTCGTCATCTCGCTAGCGGCTCCGGCCTGGCGGCTTCCGCCTGCCGGATCTACGCGCCCAGACCGAGGCGGCGGGTGTCGTCGTGGTGGCGGAACACCTTCTCGATCACGATGCCGGCGTGCAGGTTGACCACGTGTTCGGTCACGCCGTGCAGGGCGGCGATGGCCGCCGGGGACGCCCCTGACGCCACGCGACGGACCACCTCGAGCTCGGTGGGGGTGAGCTCCGGGGCGCGCAGCGGGCTGGGTTCGCGGTTGAGCCAGCCCACCTCGTCCACCAGTCGGCCCGCCCATCCCGGGGTGAGGGCACCTTCGCCGCGGGCCGCGCCGGCCACCACCGCCGTCACCGGGCTCACCGGGTCCGACCACAGGTAGCACCCGACCGCGCCGGCTCGGACGGCGGCGTAGGCCCGGTCGTCGTCCTGATCGGCCACCGCCACCACGCGTACGCCCGGATGGGACTCGCGCATCGCCGCGATCAGCTCCATGCCCGATGGCGGACCTTCCAGGTCGATGTCGACCATGGCCACATCCGGGTTCACCGCGGCTACGGCGTCGAGCACCTCCGAGGTCTTCTCCGACCCTTCGGTGGCGGCGAACCGGTCGTCGGCCGAGAGCCAGCGGATCAGCGATTCACGGTCGGCGGGGCGACGGTGGACCACCAACACCGTGACCGGCTGCGGCGGCCGAGCCAGCTCCGGGATCGAATCCGTGCTCATCGCCCGAGAGTGTGCCAGACATCGGGGACAGTAAGGCGAAGGCCGCCAGGCCGGAGCCGCTGGATCGATGACACCCGCATGGCGAAGCGCCCGAAGGGAGGCTTGCCGACCGCAGGGCCAGTCAATCCGTGGCGATGGCCTCGAGCACGTCGAGGCGCGACGCCCGCCAGGCCGGGTACAGCGCGGCCAAGACCCCGACGATCACCGCGGCCACCACGAACTCGACCAGCTGGCCCACCGGGATGGAGAACACGTTCAGGTGCTGGTCGGCCAGCGCCCGGATGAGGGCCCAGGCGAAGAACATGCCGATCACCAGGCCCAGGAACGTCCCGAGCAACGTGATGATGACCGACTCCTCCGACACGCTGCGCCGCAGCTGGCGGCGGGTCTCGCCCACGGCCCGCAGCAGCCCGATCTCCCGGGTGCGCTCGTAGACCGACAGCAGCAGGGTGTTGACCACCCCGATCAGGGCGATGAGCAGCGAGAGGGCCAGCAGCAACGTGACGATGGTGAGCAGCTGGTCGATCTGGCTGAGCTGGGCCTTCTTGAAGGTCTGGAGGTCCTCGACCTTGGCCGTGGGGTAGGGCGCGGTCAGCGCGTTCATGGCCCGGCGGGCGGCGGCGGCGTCCGCACCGGGCTTGAGCTTCACGTAGATCTGGTTGTCGACCTGCTGGTTCAAGGGGAAGTTGGCATCGAAGCCGGCCAAGCTCAGCAGGTAGCGCCCCTGGCCGGGCAGGGTGGCCTGGTAGATGACGGCCACGTGCAGGAGCGTGCTGCCGGTGGCGGTGAACGTGGCCGGGATGGTGGACCCGATGGTCCACTGCTTGTCGGTGGCCAGCGCCTCGGGGATGGCCACCCCGTTGGTTCCCATCTGTTGGAACGTGCCGGCGACCAGCGGCAGCTTGACGATCTGGGTGAACGTGGCCGGATCGACGGCCAGGACGATGGTTCCGGCGTGGTCGATCTTGGCCACCCCGAAGCGGATGCCGGTGGACGTCTGCACCTGGGGGAGCGCCTGCACCTGACGGTTCAGCGACGGGTTGAAGCCGCCGTTGCCGAAGGACTGCGAGTCGATCACGAAGTCGCCGCTCACCGTCTTGTCGATGGCCTGGCTGGCCGAGGCCTTGATGGACTGGCCGGCCACCGCGAAGAACACGATCAGTCCCACTCCGATCATGAGGGCCGAGGCCGTGGCGGAGGTGCGCTTGGGGTTGCGGATGGCGTTCTCTCGGGCCAGGCGCCCGGTCACGCCCAACGCGGCCAGGGGGCTGCCCAGCACCCGGCTGACGGGACCGGCGAAGCTGGGGCCGAGCACGGCCACCCCGACGAAGATCAGGAAGGCGCCCACCCCGATGTGGGGCAGGCGGCTACCGGTGGAGGTGAACAGTCCCTGGTACAGCTCGGCCAGCCCCACCACGGTGAGCAGCAGGCCGGCCAGCAAGCGGACCTTGGAGCGGTTGGACACGTCCACCGCCACCTGGCGCATGGCGGCGATCGGAGGGACGCTGGCCGCTCGACGGGCAGGGAACAACGCGGCCACCAGGGTCACCACCACACCCACCACCAGCGAGCTGATCACCGTGGTGGTCGAGATCACGGGCGCGGTCGACGGCAACCCCAACCCCGCTCGGGCCAACAGGTTCCGCAGACCGATGGCCAGGCCGATGCCGGCCACCACCCCCAGCACCGAGGCCACCACGCCCACGGCCAGCGCCTCGCCGAAGATCGAGCCCAGCACCTGACCCCGGCCGGCGCCGATGGCCCGGAGCAGCGCGATCTCCCGGGTGCGCTGGGCCACGATGATCGAGAAGGTGTTGTAGATGATGAAGGCGCCCACGAACAGCGACACCAGGGCGAAGGCGACCAGCACCGTCTTGAAGGTGCTGATGGCCTGCTCGAAGATGTCCTGGTTCTCCTTGGTGAACGCGGCGCCGGTGATGGCCTCGGTCTGGGGTGGGAGCCCGGCGGCGTCCACCCGCCGAACCAGGGCGGATTGGGAGACCCCCGGTCGGGCCGCCAGGGCGACGAAGTCGAACTTGCCGGGCTGAGCGACCAGGGCCTGGGCCGTCGGCGTGTCGAGCAGGGCGGCACTGGCACCGCTGTAGTTGTCGAGCTGACCGAACTTGGCGATCCCGACCAGGGTGAAGGCCTGCGTGTGACCCTGTCCGGCGATCAGGCTGACCTGGTCCCCCACGTGGAAGTGGCCGTCGCGGGCACTGGCCTTGTCCAGCACCACCTCGGTGGCGGAGGCGGGCGGGCGTCCATCCACGATGTGCCACTGGTTCAGTTCGGGATCGGTGATCCAGTTGAGCCCCAGCGTGGGGGGCCCGGTGTTGGCGTCGCCCATGGCCTTGCCCGACTTGTCCAGGATCCGGATCGATCCGTTGACCACGCCGGCGGCCTCGGCCACTCCGTCGACCTGATCGAGCTGGGCCACCAGACCCTGGTCGACCCGGCTGCGCTGATCGCCGAAGTTGGTCTTGACCACCACCCGCGAGCGCACCACCGCGTCGATGCCCTTGTCGACGTTGACGAAGATCTGGTCGAAGCTCTTGGAGAAGGTGTCGGTGAACACCTGGGTGCCGGCCATGAAGGCCACGCCCAGCAGCACGGCCAAGGCAGTGGCCAGGAAGCGGATCTTGTGGGCCCGGAGCCCGCGGAGGGTGACCTTCAGCATGGCGGCCGTGCCGAGCCGGTGATGCCGGCCGGCACCAGGGTCAGTCCCCGAAGGCCTTCATGCGGTCGAGCACCCGCTCGGCGGTGGGGTCGGCCATCTCGTCCACGATGTGCCCGTCGGCCAGGAACACCACCCGATCGGCGTGGCTGGCCGCGCCCGGGTCGTGGGTGACCATCACGATGGTCTGCCCGAACTCGTCGACCGCCTTGCGCATGAAGTCGAGCACCTCGATGCCCGAACGGGAGTCGAGGTTGCCGGTGGGCTCGTCGGCGAAGATGATCTCGGGCTGGCTGGCCATGGCCCGCGCCACCGCCACCCGCTGCTGCTGGCCACCGGACAGCTCGCTGGGCCGGTGTTTGAGCCGGTCGTTCAACGACACCGTGGCGATGACCTGATCGAACCAGGCCTGGTCGACCTTCCGCCCGGCCAGGTCGAGGGGCAGGGTGATGTTCTCGGAGGCGGTGAGGGTGGGCACCAGGTTGAACGACTGGAAGATGAAGCCGATCTTGTCGCGCCGCAGCAAGGTGAGCTGCTTCTCGGACAGCCGGCTGAGGTCGGTGGTGCCGATGAACACCTGGCCCGAGGTCAGGTTGTCGAGGCCGGCCAGGCAGTGCATGAGGGTGGACTTGCCCGAGCCCGACGGCCCCATGATGGCGCTGAAGCGGCCTCGGGGGAACTGCACCGAGATGTCATCCAGCGCCCGGACCTCGGTGTCGCCTGAGCCGTAGATCTTCGACGCCCGGATGGCTTGGGCCGCCAGTTCGGCGCCCGGCATGGGCGGAGGCGGCGGCGGGATCATGTCGGTGGCGGTCACGTGGATCCTCTCAGGGTGGGGGTGGCGCGAGACGGCCCCGGGGGATGAGCCTACGCGGCGGTCGTGGTTCTCTCGCGTCGCCCGCGGGAGCGCCATGCCGAACGAGCCGAGAGTCTTCCTGCATCGCCGTTCGGGAACAAGCCGCAAACCCCAGGGGGTGAGCCGGTCCACCCCCGTATGCTGGGCACATGCGGTGTCCGAGCTGTGGTGCCGGTGTGGGCGGAGGGGCCCGCTTCTGCGCCTCCTGCGGGCACGCACTCGTCAGCCGGGGCGACGAGCGGCGCATCGCCACCGTGCTCTTCGCCGATCTGGTGGGCTTCACCACCCTCAGCGAGTCACGCGACCCCGAGCAGGTCAAGAACCTGGTCGACGCCTGCTTCCAACTGCTGGTTCGCGACGTGACCTCGTTCGGCGGCCAGGTGGACAAGATCATCGGCGACGCCATCGTGGCGCTGTTCGGGGCACCGGTGGCCCACGAGGACGACGCCGAGCGGGCCGTGCGGGCCGCCTTGCGCATGCAGGAGACGGTGCGCGACTACCGGGCCGAGACGGGCGCGCCGGTCGAGCTGCGCATCGGGGTGAACACGGGCGAGGTGCTCGACGGGCGCCTTGCGGGCCGGTGGCGACTACACGGCCATGGGTGACGTGGTGAACACGGCCCAGCGGCTCGAGACCGTGGCCGAGCCGGGATCGGTGGTGGTGGGCTCGACCTGTCACGCGGCCACCCACGAGGCCATCGCCTACCGGGCGCTGGGCAGCTTCGAGGTGAAGGGCCGCGACGAGCCGGTGGAGGCCTGGATCGCCACCGAGACGCTCTTGCCGCCCGGCCGTCGGCCCCGCCGGCAGCAGACGCCGCTGGTCGGCCGCGATGCCGAGTTGGGTGTGCTGGCCAACGCCATGGACGCGGCCGTCGACGCGGCAACGTTCCCATCTGCTGTTGCTGATCGGCGAGGCCGGCGTGGGCAAGTCACGCCTGGCCGAGGAGGCGGCGGCCGCGGCCTGTCGCCACCACGACGCCCGGGTGCTCGAGGGCCGGTGCGTGCCCTACGGCGAGGCCAACGTGTGGTGGCCGATCGCCGAGGCCCTCCGCCAGGCCTGCGACATCCCGCCCGACGGCCTGCTGGTCGACGCCGAGCCCCGCGCTCGCACCGCGGTGGCCGCCGCGCTGGGCCAGCCCGTCGAGGCGCCCGACGTGGTGCGGGTGGCCAGCGGGCTGCTGTTCCTGATGGGCTACGAGGTCCCTCTGCGCGAGATCGATCCCCAGCGCGCCCGCGAGGAGGCCTCGCGGTCGGTACTGGCCTTCATCGAGGGCGCCTGCGCCACCCGACCGGTGGTCATGGTGCTCTCCGACCTGCACTGGGCCGACGACCTGGTGCTCGACCTGGTGGCCACCCTCGTCGACCGGCTGTGTCGCCAGGCCTTCGTCCTGGTGGCCACGGCCCGCCAGGCGGTCACCGACCGGTGGTCGGTGCCCACCGGTCGCCACAACACGGTCCTGGTGAACCTCGACCCCCTCGATGCCGAGCGCGGCTGGCGCCATGCTCGACGCCCTGGTCGATCCGGAGGTGCCCGACGAGGTCCGGGCCATGCTCTTGGACCGCAGCGGCGGCAACCCCTTCTTCCTGGAGGAGCTGGTGGCCCTGGTGGCGGCCGCCGAGGTCGGCTCGTCATCGGCCGGGGTGGGCGCCCTCGGCGACCTGCCCGACACCCTGCGCGGCCTGGTGGCCGCCCGCCTCGATGGCCTCGATCCGACCGAGCGGGCCAGCCTGGAGGACGCGGCCGTCTGGGGTCGCAGCGGTCCGGCCAAGGCCCTGGCCATGATGGCCGAGCACTCGAGGGGCATCACCGACTTCGAGCCCGTGTTGGCGCGTCTGGACGACAAGGAGCTCCTCCAGGTGGACGGCGAGCACTGGGTGTTCCGCTCCGACCTCATCCGGGAGGTGGCCTACGGCACGCTGACCAAGGCCGATCGGGCCCGGCGCCACCACGGGATCGCCGCCTACCTGGCCTCCACCGTCGCCAACTGCGCCGAGGCGCCC
Source organism: uncultured Microthrixaceae bacterium (assembly GCA_963740985.1). GTDB lineage: Bacteria > Actinomycetota > Acidimicrobiia > Acidimicrobiales > Acidimicrobilacustridaceae > UBA4742. Next base: position 2,001,541 of record CAVUGJ010000002.1, on the reverse strand, counting down.
GAGCGGATGGTGGACATGGTGGCCTACCACTTCGGCGCCGCCGCCGACCTGGTGGTCGATCTGGGTCCGGTGCACGGGGTGCCCGCCGACGTGACCGAGCTGGCCCTGGACTGGCTGAGCGAGGCAGCGCGGCGCGCCGCGGTGGCCCAGGCCCTGCCCGTGGCCGAGCGGCTCTACAGCCAGGCCCTGCGCCTGCTCCGGGCGTGAAGCCTCGACTCGACGGGCCCAGCTGCTGTTGGGTCGCGCCGGGGTCAACGCGGTCATGCGGGCCACCCCCGAGGCCCGTGCCGACGTGGAGGCGGCCCATGCCCTGGCCGAGGCCCTCGGCGACGAGGCGGTGTTGGCCCGGGCCCTGCTGGTGCGGGGGGAGATCGAACGAGCCGGAGGCGACTACAGCGGCGCGCTGACCACGTTGATCGAGGCCGTCGACCACTTCCAAGGCGCAGGGGACAACCGGGGCGCGGCCGACGCCCTGCGAGAGATCGGCATGGTGCGCATCTTCCTCGGGCGAGAACGACGAAGCCGAGGCCGCCATCCGGGCCGCCCTGGCCGGGTCGCGTGAGGTGGGCGATCGGCGGGGCGAGGCGTGGGCGCTGCAACACCTGGCCTGGATCTCGTTCGTGGACGGCCGGGCCGACGAGGCCGTGGACCGGCTGACCCGTGCCGCCGACACGTTCGCCGAGATCGGCGACGTGGGTGGCTTGGGTTGGGCGTTCGGGTTGCTGGCCTACGTCTGCTACATCCAGGGTGACCTGGCTCGGGCCGACGAACTGGGCCAGCAGGTCCTGGTCGAAGCCCGCGAGCGCGGCGACCGTTGGGGCGAGGGGATGATGCTGCAACTGGCGGCCGGCGTGCGCTGCTGGTCGGGCCACACGGCCGAGGCCCTGGAGTACGCCCGCGAGTCCCACGCCCTGTTCGCCACCATCGGCGACCGCTTCGGCCAGGCGCAGTCCCTGACCACCCTGGGGCGGGCCCTGGTGGCGCTGGGCCGGGTCGGCGAGGGCATCACCATCCTCAGTGATGCCCTGGACGACAGTCTGGGTGACCCCGACTCGAAGGACCGCACCACCCTGGTCACCGGATTGGCCGCGGCCGCGGTGGCCATCGGCGACCCGGAGGTGGCGCTGGAGGCGTTCGACCGGGTCCGCGACGTCGACCTGTCCGGGATGGGCGTCGGACTGGGGGCGGGCGCGCTCGAGCGCGACGTGGCCCACGCGCTGGCCCACCTGCAGGCCGGACAGCTGGACGAGGCCGTGGACCAGCTCCGCCCCATGGTCGATTCCGATCCCGTCACCGCCTCCCCCTACGCCGTGGCCTCGTTGGCCCTGGCCCTGGTGGTGGCCGGTGACGACGCGGCCGCAGTCGAGCTGGGTGGGCTGGTGGGCACCGACCCCCGAGCCACCTACATGGACCGCGCCGTGGCGTCCATGGCCCTGGCGCTGGCCCAGGCCCGGGCCGGCGACGCCGACGCCGCCGACCACCTGGCTGTGGCCGTCGCCGCGGTGGACGGGACCGACGACGTGGTGGCCCGGGCGGTCATGCAGCTCGCCTTCGCCTCGGTGCTCCTGGAACTGGGTCGCGACGACGCCACCGCGGCACGCGACGCGGCCGAGCTCAGCCTGGGCGAGCTCGGCCTGGATGCGACGGGTTGGCGCACGGTGATGCGCCTGGCTCTCGACTCCAGTCCCGCCTCGGTCTGAACGCGCCAGAGCCCGCGCACCCTCTTCCGTCGGGCAGGCGCGCGAGGCTCTGGATGGACTGGTGGCGAGGCGTCCTCAGCTGGGCTGAGGGACGGTGCGCAGGTACGGCTTGATGGCGTTGAACGAGCCGTACTTCTCGTTGGCCTCCTCGTCGGACACGGCGGGGACGATGATGACGTCCTCGCCCTGCTTCCAGTTCGACGGGGTGGCCACCTTGTGCTTGGCCGTGAGCTGCAGCGAGTCGATGACCCGCAGGATCTCGTCGAAGTTGCGCCCGGTGCTGGCCGGATAGGTCAGGCTCAGCTTCAGCTTGTTGTCCGGCCCGATGATGAACACCGAGCGCACGGTCATGGTGTCGCTGGCGTTGGGCTGGATCATGTCGTAGAGGTCGGCCACCTTGCGGTCGGGGTCGGCGATGAGCGGGAAGTTCGGGGCCGCACCCTGCGTCTCCTCGATGTCCTTGCTCCAGTCGCCGTGGAGCCGAGAGCGGGTCGACGCTGAGGCCGATCACCTTGACGTTGCGCTTGTCCCACTCCGGCTTGAGCTTGGCCACCGTGCCCAGCTCGGTGGTGCAGACCGGCGTGAAGTCCTTGGGATGGGAGAAGAGCACCGCCCAGCTGTCACCCTTCCAGTCGTAGAAGTGGACCTCGCCCTCGGTGGTGTCGGCGGTGAAGTCCGGGGCGTCATCGCCCAGTCGTACGGCCATGGTGGGTCTCCTTGTCGATGGTCTCGGAAGCGTCGACCACTCTAGGCGCGCCGGCGAGAATCCCGACAGGGAAAGTCGGGTTTCCGCGGTCTGTCACTCGGAAAACGACCGAGAGGGCCCGCGACGGGCCCTCTCGGGAGACCTACGGCTTGGGGGGAAGCCGGTCGGTCTGGGACGGATCCGGGACTTGGGGGGAAGTGGTCCGGCTCGCGACGATCAGGGGTGGTTCAGGCCGGGCCTTGCGGGGGGTGCTCTTGGTGACCTTGCGCACGCCGGTGGCGGGCTTCTGCACGACGACCTTCTCGGTCACCGGCTTGGTCACCTCGAGCAGCTGGCCAACGAACTTGTGCTGGAGTCGAGCACCTTGCCGGCGAACACGAACTGGTTGTCGACGAACTGCTTGATGGTGGGCAGCTTCTCGCCCAGGTCGCGGCTCGGCAGCTCGGGCATGGAGGCCTCGACCAGATCGACGGCCTTGCGCACGTAGGTGACGACGGGCTCCTCGACGTTGACGAGGGCCTCGAGCAGCTTCTCCTGCGTGTCGGTAAGGGTGTTCATGACGGTGGTGGCCGTAGCAGCCATGGGGCTTCCTCTCGGAGCGTGACCGCAAGCTCGGGGGGTCGGCCTGCAGTGATGTGCTAAGTAAACCAAGCGTTGCGAGAGATGTCAACGTACTGCTTGCAATTGCAAGCGTGACATCGGCCACATATGACTTGGCCCTTTGGTCGGCAAGCCTCCCGGCGGGCGCCTTCGGCATCTGGGTGTCGTTGATCCAGCGGCTCCGGCCTGGCGGCCTTCGCCTTCCGTGGCCCTTTGGTCGGCAAGCCACCGTGCGGGCGGCTTCGGCATCTGGGTGTCGTTGGTCCAGCGGCTCCGGCCTGGCGGCCTTCGCCTTCCGTGGCCCTTTGGTCGGCAAGCCACCGTGCGGGCGGCTTCGGCATCTGGGTGTCGTTGGTCCAGCGGCTCCGGCCTGGCGGCCTTCGCCTTCCTTGGCCCTCTGGTCGGCAAGCGGCCGTGCGGGCTACGGGCGGGGGTCGACGTAGCTGTGGTAGACGGCCAGCAGCGAGCTGCGCTGCTCGTCGGTCAGCGCCGGGTCGACCTGGATGGCGGCCGCGGTGTCGATCGGGCCGGCGCCGGAGCTGGCGTCGGCGTTGTCGGAGACCAGCCCGGCGCGGGCCAGCAGGGTCTCGATGGACACGTTGAGCGCATCCGAGATGGCCTTGAGCACCCGCATCGACGGTTCATGGAGTCCCCGTTCGATCTGGCTCAGGTAGGGGTTGGACACGTTGGTCTTCTCGGCCAGATCGCGCAGCGACATCTGGGCCTGCTGGCGCTGGGTCCGGATGAAGGCGCCGAGCGACTGGAGCTGTTCGCGCACCCCATCGTCAACGGTCATGGCCAGCGACGGTAGCGCCTCACCCCTGAGGCCCCGCGGCGGGATCGTCGGCGGACTGACCCGGGCGCACCACGTCGGGTTCGAGGTAGATGAGCCGCGGCCGCAGGCACCGCGGCGCGGATCTCGACCTCGACCTCGTCGATGGTGCGCGGCCAGCTCGGCGAAGCTGAGCGAGGGATCGAAGTCGACCTTCGCCCCGACCAGCAGCTCCTCGGGACCGAGGTGCTCGGTGCGCAGGTGGATGAGGTGGCGGACCCGGGGCGAAGACGTGATGGCGTCGTGGATGGCGTCGCGATCGGCCCGGCTGGCCGACTCGCCGATCAGCAGGCTCTTCATCTCGGTGGCCAGCACGACCGCGATGGCGCCGAGCAGCAGTCCGATCAGCACCGAGCCGACGCCGTCCCAGCGGGAGTCGTCGGTGACGGTGGCGGCCAGCAAGCACACGAAGGCGATGAACAGGCCGATCAGCGCACCCGAGTCCTCCAGCAGCAGCACCGGCAGCTCGGGCGCCTTGGCTCCGTGGATGAACTCCCACCAACCAGCGTCCCCGCGCGTGCTGGTTCGACTCACGGCGGGCCGTGCGGAACGAGGAGCCCTCGAACACCGCGGCCACCGCCAGGATCCCCAACGCCCAGCCGGTCGACTCCAGGGCATGGGGGTGCACGATCTTGTCCGCTCCCTCGACGATGGCGAACGCCGATCCCAGGGCGAACAGCACGATCGACACGACGAATCCCCAGAAGTAGCGCTCCCGGCCGAAGCCGAACGGGTGCGCTTCGGTGGGGGCGTGCTGCGACCGGCGGTCCCCCAGGAGCAGCAGGAGCTGGTTGCCGGTGTCGGCCAGCGAGTGCACCGCCCTCGGCCAGCATCGACGACGACCGGGTGAAGGCGAAGCCGACGAACTTGGCCACGGCGATGCCGAGGTTGGCCAGCAGGGCGACGAAGACCGCACGCTTGCTGCCGGCGGTGGACATCCCCCGGTTCTACTCGTCCAGCAGTCGCTCGGCCACCACCCGCCCGATGGCCAGCGAGGCGGTGGCCGCCGGGGACGGGGCATTGACCACGTGGACCAGACGGGATCCGGGCGAGGCCGCGGGCGGGTCGATCCCGTCCGGGGGACGAGCCCCGTCGCCGGCGAAGGCGAAGTCGTCCACCAAGGAGCCGTCGGGAGCTACGGCCTGGGCCCGCACCCCGCTGCCCCCCGCCACCAGGTCGGCCACCTCGATCTCGGGCACCAGGCGACGCAGGGAGCGAGCCAGGGCCCGACGGCTCATGGACCGGGCCACCTCGGCGCCACCGGTGCGCCAGTAGCGGCGCGCCAGCCGCCACGTGGCCGCGTCGGTGGCCAGCGCGGCCACGTCGGCCGCGACCACGTCGCGGCGCCGGTACCCCTGCGCGGGCCAGGGCCAGCACGGCGTTGGGCCCGGCGTGCACGGAACCGTCGAGCCCCCGGGTCAGGTGCACGCCGAGGAACGGGAAGCGGGGGTCGGGCACCGGATAGATGAGCGCCCGCACCAGGTGGCGACGCCACGGAACCAGCTCGTGGTACTCGCCCCGGAAGGCCAGGATGGCGGCGCCGGGGCGATCCCCGGCCGAGGCGGCCACGCGGTCGCTCTGGAGCCCAGCGCAGTTGGCCACCCGCGTGGCGGTGATGGCGCCGACCGACGTGTGGACCACCAGCTCGTCCGAACGCCGCTCGATCTCCCGGACCGACGCCCCGAGCACGATGGTCCCACCTCGCAGGCGGATCCCGACGGCCAACTCGTCGCACACAGCCGCGAAGTCGATGACCGCGGTGGAGGGCACGTACAGGGCGGCGACTGCGGTGGCGTGGGGTTCGTGGTCGGCCAGGCCATCCGGGCCCAGCCGATCGACCTCGATGCCGTTGGCCGCGGCCCGTTCGGCCAGGGCCTCGAGCCCGGCCATCTCGGCTGCCGTGGCGGCCACCACCACCTTGCCGCAGCGCCGCCAGGCGACGGCGTGGCGGTCGCACCAGTCGAGCAGCTCGGCGCGTCCCGAGCGGCACAGCTCGGACTTGGTGGACCCCGGCCGGTAGTAGATGCCCGCGTGCACGACCCCCGAGTTGTGGCTGCTCTGGTGGGCGGCGACCCGATCCTCCTTGTCCAGCACCACCACGGTCAGGTCCGGATCGGCCCGCTGCACGGCTCGGGCCGTGGCCAGCCCCACGATCCCCGCACCGATCACCACCACATCGGCGGACGCCGGGAGCGCGGCGCCGGTTGCGGGTGCGCCCGTCGGAGACGTCGGGTAGGTCGGGTCGGACACGCCTCCATCTTGGCCGCCGCCGGCGTGGTGGCCCGACCGGGTCGGGCGGTCCGGGGTCCGGCCGGATCACGAGACCACGGGCGGTGTCAGAATGCGCCGGTGCAGATCCGCAAGCTCACGGCCATCGACGGCTTCATCGTGTTCGACCTCGACGACGCCCCCGCCGCCGGGATCACGCGGGCCGCGCCCAAGATCCTGGTGGACGGCGCCACCGCGCTGGCCCGCACCTCGACCTATCGCTTCGCCAGCTTCGAGCGCCAGGTGGGTGGCGCCTCGGCTGGGATCAACGCCAAGCCCGACGATCGGGCCGCGGCGGTACTTGCCTATGTCGAGGAGGTCAGCCCGCTGGTCGCGTCCGGGCGCTTCGTGACCGAGGCCGGACGCGGCGTGGACCCCGAGGCCCTGGCGCCGCTGCGCGCCCTGGACCCTCGGCCCGAGGACTACTGGGAGCTGGCCGACGCGCTCACCGGCGTAGGCGTGGCCGCGGCCGCGTCCGTGGCCGCCGGGGGACTCGAGGGTCGGACCGTGGCCCTCGAGGGCTTCGACTCGGCGGGCCCGGCCATCGCCGCCGGTCTGGGTCAGCAAGGGGCGCGCATCGTGGCCGTGTCCACCGCCGAGGGCACCGCCTCCGGGACGGGGTTCGATCCCGACAACCTGGCCGCCCTGTGGCCGGCCCACGGTCCCAAGTTGGTGGCCGAGCTCGCCGGCGCCGGCCCCTCGGCCGCGGATCCGGCCGCAGTGTTCGGCGTCGACGCCGACGTGGTGGTCACCGGCTCACGATCCGGGCTGATCACCGACGAGCTGGCCGGCGACGTCGCCGCGCGGGTGGTGGTGCCGTCGGGCCCGACCCCGGTCACGGCCAAGGCGCTGGCTCGCCTGCGCCGGGCCGGCAAGGTGGTGGTCCCCGATTTCGTGAGCACCGCCGGCCCGCTGTTCGCCGGCTGGCCGGCGGCCGGCCCGGGTGGTCCCGAGGACCCGGCGCGGGCCGCGGCCGAGGCCATTCGTGGCGTGATGGTCGACGTGATGGACCATCCCGACGGCCCCCTGCTGGCCGCCTGCTACCGGGCCGAGGCCTACCTGGCCACCTGGTGTGAGCAGCTCCCGTTCGGACGGCCGATCGCCTGATGCCGCACGACCCCCGAGTGGCCGCCGGCGACGGCCGCCTTTACGCTGACCCGGCATGACCGTCTCCGACGAGATCGGGCTGGTCTGGTTCCGGCGGGACCTGCGGCTCGATGACAACCCGGCTTGGGCGGCGGCCACCTCCGAGAACCGCTTCGTGGTGCCGCTGTTCGTCATCGATCCGCGCCTCATGGACCGGGCCGGGCCCTACCGGCGGCGCCAGCTGCTGGCCACCATCCAGGCCCTGGACTACGGGCTGGCCCAATCGGGTGGCCGCCTGCTGGTGCGCATCGGCGATCCCGAGGTGGTCGTGCCCGAGACGGTGGCCACGCTGGGGGTGGGGTCGGTCCACCTCAACGCGGATGTGACCCCGTTCGCCACCACCCGCGACGACAAGGTCGAAGCCGCGCTGCAGATCCCGGTGCAGCGCTGGTGGGGGACGTTGGTGCACGCGCCGGGAACGGTGCTCACGGCCAAGGGTTCGCTGTCCAGGGTGTTCACCCCGTTCTACCGCCGCTGGCAAACCCTCGAATGGGACGACTGGCCGTCGCCAGGGAACGCCACCCTGCTCGACGACCCGGGTGAGCCGGTCCCGCCTCTCGATGGCCAGCCCCCGATGTTCGAGGGCGAGGATGAGGCCCAGCTGCGACTGGTCGACTTCCTGGACCGGATCGACGACTACGCCGATGAGCACGACCGGATCGACCATGACGGGACGTCCCGGCTGTCGGTCGACCTGCGGTTCGGCACGCTGTCACCCCGGCTGGTGGCGGCCGCGGCCGGCACGGGATCAGCCGGACGGGACGGGTTCGTTCGCCAGCTCGCCTGGCGTGACTGGTGGGCCCATCTGCTCTTCGAGCTGCCCAACCTGCCTCGCCGCTCGCTGCGCGAGAAGTTCGACCACGTCGAGTGGCTCAACCGCCCGGCAGATCTCTCGGCCTGGAAGGGGGGCTTCACCGGCTTCCCCATCGTGGACGCCGGCATGCGCCAGCTGCGCGAGACCGGCTGGATGCACAACCGCCTGCGCATGATCGCGGCATCGTTCCTGGTGAAGGACCTGCTGGTGGACTGGCGCCTGGGCGAGCGTCACTTCCGGCACCTGCTGGTGGACGGCGACGTGGCCCAGAACGTGGGCAACTGGCAGTGGGTGGCCGGCACCGGTCCGGACGCGTCGCCCTATCACCGGATCTTCAACCCGGTGACCCAGAGTCGCAAGTTCGACCCCGACGGCGCCTTCATCCGTCGTTGGCTGCCCGAATTGGCGGGACTGTCGGCACGGGCCATCCACGCACCCTGGGAGCTGGGTCAGTCCGAGTTGGCCGCCGCCGGGGTCACCCTGGGGACTGACTATCCCCGCCCGATCGTCGATCACGCCGAGGCCCGCCGGCGAGCCCTGGCCGCCTATGCCGCGGTGGGCAAACCTCCGGCCTGACTCGCCCGGCTCAACAGGCGTTGGCCCGGATCCGGACCGGGGCGTCGGAAGCAGGCTGGCTGGCGGCTTGAACCGAGCGCCGGGCGATGGAGCGTGGCGGATAGCCGGCGGCGGCCCGCTCCTCCTCGGATTCCCCGCCCCAGAACCCGTTCTCTCGGTTGGCCCGGGCGTCGGAGCGACACGGCCACTGGACAGGGCACGTGGTGCACACCTTGCGGGCCCGGGCTTCGCGTCGGATGCGTCGTTCCGGTCGCTCGCCGGCCAGGCCGAAGAAGAGGCTGGTCCGACCCTTGCAGGCGGCCTGGGTCATCCATTCGTCGGTGGCGGGCTCCGCACGTTGCGCCGGGGACGGGTATTCAACCTCTGCGCTCACCTACACGCCTCCGTGGTCGGGCCATCGCTCGGCGGGGGCCCGATGCGCGGGCGCGCCGATCGCTCTCCCCCTCCATTCGATCCTGACCCCGCGATCGGATTGCCCCAGCCGGGCGAAGTGGTCGGCGACGTCAGGCGTAGGGGCCGAGCATGACCACCAGCGATCGGCGCATGGCCTCCTGGCTGGCCTCGACCGTCCGCCCTCGGGTGCGCAGCCCGTCCCAGGACACCCAGCTGGTCAGGACGCACAGCGCGTCGACGGTGGCGGCCCGGTGGTCGTCGTCCAGACCGGCGATCTCCGGGGCGAAGACGCGGGTCAGTTCGTGATCTCCGGCCCGGGTGGCCTGCCGGCGGGCGGCCTGGAGGGTCTCCGACGTGGGGGTGTGGAGGGCGGCGGCCCGGCACACGGGGGTCATCCACTCGAGCAGCTGGCTCCGCTGCTCGACGAAGGCATCGAGGCGCCCCCCGAAGGGCTGGTCGAGGGCAACGGGGTGCACCCGGGCCAGCACCCTGACCGTCTCGCGCTCGGTGGCCTCGTGGAAGAGGGCCTCCAGATCGCCGAAATGGTGGTAGATCAGGCGCAGCGAGATGCCGGCCCGCTCGGCGATGCGGGTGGCCGTCGGCTGCAGGTCGCCCTCGTCGATCAGGCTGAGCAGTGCGTCGGCGATGGCGACGCGCGTGCGCTCGGCACGGGCAGTGCGGGGACCAGCGTCGGTGACGCTCACCCTTCCATCTTGTCACCTACCGGGTTCGGCCCGCCCGTGAGTAGCCCTACGCTGGCCGCGTGACCGTCTACCTGGTGGGCGCGGGTCCAGGGGATCCCGGGCTGTTGACCGTTCGCGGCGCCGAAGTTCTGGGCCGCGCCGACGTGGTGGTCTACGACCGGCTCTCGGTGGCCAGCCTGCTGGAACTGGCCCCTGCCGGCGCCGAGCTGGTCAACGTGGGCAAGGCCCCTGGACGAGCAACCATGGACCAGGATGCGATCGGCGAGCTGCTGGTGGCCCGCGGGCGCGGCCGGGCTCGAGGTGGTGCGCTTGAAAGGTGGCGACCCCTTCGTGTTCGCCCGGGGCGGCGAGGAGGCCGCCGCCCTGGCCGGCGCCGGCGTGGTCTTCGAGGTGGTGCCCGGGGTCAGCGCGGCCATCGCCGCCCCGGCCTACGCCGGCATCCCCGTCACCCTCCGCCACAGCTCGACGCTGTTCACGGTGATCACCGGCCATGAGGATCCCGCCAATCCGGTCGAGATCGACTGGGAGGCGGTGGCCGGGCTGGGCGGCACCATCGTGGTGCTCATGGGGGTCGGGCGCTGGCCGGCCATCGCCTCCCGGCTGATGTCGGGAGGCCTGGACGCCGACACCCCGGCGGCGGCCGTGCAGTGGGGGACCCGGCCCGAGCAGCGGACGGTGCGAGCCACCCTGGCCACGTTGGGCGACCATCGCCTGGAAGCTCCCAGCACCATCGTGGTGGGCAGGGTGGCGGCCATCGATCTGGCCTGGTTCGAGTCGCGGCCTCTGTTCGGGCGTCGGGTGGTGGTGACCCGCTCGGCCGGCCAGAGCGATGACCTGGTCGCCGCCCTGGCTCGTCTCGGTGCCCAAGCGGTGGCCGTGCCCGTGATCGAGATCGTCGACCCCACCGATGGCGGTGCCGGGCTCGCCGCGGCCGTGGCCGGGCTGGGGGAGTTCGACTGGGTGGTGGTGTCGTCGCCCAACGGTGCCCGGCGGCTGCTCGACGCGCTGCGCGACGCCCGCGATCTCGGCGGTGTGGCGGTGGCCGCAGTCGGTTCGGCCACCGCGGCCGTGTTGGCCGAGGGCAATGTCGTGGCCGACCTGGTCCCCGACCGCTTCGTGGGCGAAGGCCTGGTCGAGGCGTTCCCCCCGGGGTCGGGTCGCGTCCTGGTGGTGCGGGCCGAGGTGGCCCGGGACGTGGTGCCGGTGGGGTTGGCGGAGCGGGGATGGTCGGTCGAGGTGGTGGCCGCGTACCGCACGGTGGCCGCCGTCGTCTCCGACGAGCGCCGCCAGGCTGTGGCCGGGGCCGACGCGGTGTGCTTCACCTCGTCGTCCACCGTGGAGCACTTCGTGGCCGCGCTGGGTGTCGAGGCGGTTCCCCCGGTGGTCGCCACCATCGGTCCGGTCACGTCCGACACCGCCCGGCGGCTGGGCCTGTCGGTGTCGGTCGAGGCGGCGGAGCACACCGCCGCCGGGCTGGCCGCCGCGTTGGCCGACCACCTGGCGCCCGATCGGCCGGGCTGATGGCCCTGGGCGATCCGCCCGATCCGCGGCCGCTCGACCCTAGAGTGGCCGGGTGAGCTTTCCCGAGCGGCGCCTCCGCCGGCTGCGACGCACGCCCGCCCTGCGGCGGATGGTGGCCGAGACGCGGTTGTCGGTCGACGACCTGGCGGCCCCGCTGTTCGTTCGGGAGGGCATCGACGCTCCGGTGGCCATCTCGTCGCTGCCGGGGCAGGTGCAGCACACCCGCGAGAGCCTGCGCAAGGAGGTGGCCGAGCTCATCGGCCTCGGGGTCCCGGCGGTCATGCTCTTCGGGGTGCCGGCGACCAAGGACCCCACCGGCTCGGGGGCCTGGGACCCGGACGGGATCGTCCAGCTGGCCTTGCGCGACCTGCGCGACGAGGTGGGGGACCGGATCGTCCTGATGGCTGACCTGTGCCTCGACGAGTACACCGATCACGGACACTGCGGCGTCGTCGACGATCGCGGCCAGGTGGACAACGACGCCACCCTCGAGCTGTACGCCCGGGTGGCGGTGGCGCAGGCGGACGCCGGAGCCGACGTGTGCGCTCCCAGCGGGATGATGGACGGTCAGGTGCGCGCCATCCGGGCCGGGCTGGACGGTTCCGGTCACGCCGAGGTGGCCATCCTGGCCTATGCGGCCAAGTACGCCTCGGCCCTCTATGGACCGTTTCGCGAGGCCGTGGACGTGACCATCGCCGACGGTGGAGACCGGCGTGGTTATCAGCAGGACCCGCGCAACGGGCGGGAGGCCATGGAGGAGATCCGGGCCGACCTGGACGAGGGGGCCGACCTGGTGATGGTCAAGCCGGCCCTGGCCTACCTCGACGTCATCGCCGCCGCCAGGGCCCGCTTCGACGTGCCCGTGGCCGCCTATCACGTGTCGGGGGAGTACGCCATGGTCCAGGCCGCGGCCGAGCGGGGCTGGATCGACGGACCCGCCGTGGCCGCCGAGCACATCGGGTCCATCAAGCGAGCCGGCGCCGATGTCATCCTCACGTACTTCGCCCGATCCCTGGCCGAGGCCCTGGTTTGACATGACCGATCGAACCAACCACGACCTGTTCGAGCGCGCCCGGCGCGTCATCCCGGGCGGGGTGAACTCACCCGTGCGGGCCTTCGGTTCGGTGGGGGGCGAGCCCTACTTCGTGTCCCACGCCGAGGGGCCGCACCTGTGGGACGTCGAGGGTCGCCGCTACATCGACCTGGTCCAGTCCTACGGCGCCATCCTGTTGGGTCACGCCAACCCGGGCGTGGTCGACGCGGTCTGCGTGGCTGCGGCTGACGGCACCTCGTTCGGGGCACCCACGCCCGGTGAGGTGCGCCTGGCCGAGCTGATCTGCGAACGGGTGCCGTCGGTGGACCAGGTGCGCCTGGTCTCGAGCGGGACCGAGGCCACCATGAGCGCCATCCGCACGGCCCGTGGCTTCACCGGGCGCCCCCGGCTGGTGAAGTTCGCCGGCAACTACCACGGCCATTCCGACGCGCTGCTGGTGGCGGGCGGGACGGCCATGGCCTCCCTCGGTCTGCCCGGCTCGGCCGGGGTGCCACCGTCCGCGGTGGCCGACACGATCGTCGCCCCCTACAACGTGGTTCCCACTCTCGACGAGCAGACGGCCGCGGTCATCGTCGAGCCCATCGCCGCCAACATGGGCCTGGTCCCGCCGGTGGCGGGGTTCCTCGAGGGGCTGCGAACCGAGTGCGACCGGGTGGGCGCGCTGCTCATCTTCGACGAGGTCATCACCGGGTTCCGGGTGGCGGCGGGGGGTGCCCAGGACCTGCTGGGCGTGACGCCCGACCTGACCACCTTTGGCAAGGTCATCGGCGGCGGTCTGCCGGTGGGTGCCTTCGGCGGCCGGGGCGAGATCATGGAGGTGCTGGCCCCCCTCGGACCCGTGTACCAGGCCGGCACCCTCTCGGGGAACCCATTGGCCACCGCGGCGGGATGCTGCGCGCTGGACCAGCTCACCGATGCCACCTACGCGGCCCTCGCGCGATCGGGTGGCCCGGTTTGCCGCGGGCCTGCGCCAGGCCATGGAGGCGGCCGGGCTGGCGGTTCAGGTTCCGGTGGCGGGCACGCTGGTGGGACTCTTCTTCGACGAGGAGCCGGCCGTGGACTACGCCTCGGCGCAGCGCACGGACGAGGCGCGCTACGCCGCCTTCTTCCACCAGATGCTGGACCGAGGGGTGGCGTTGGCGCCGGGCGCCTACGAGGTGATGTTCCCGGGCACCACCCATCGAGACGACGTGCTCGACCAGGTGGTCGAAGTGGCCGCCGAGGCGGCCAAGGCCGTCGCCGCCGCCACCTGAGCCCGCCGCCGACCTGATCCGCCGGTGGCCCCCTGATACTCCCGCGGACCTGGTGCAGTTGTGCACTGCAGAGGTGCAGAGGTGCACCAAGTGGCGGGGCGGGGGTCGAACTGTCACACCCCGGTGATGGACTCGCTCCATGCAAGACGAGCGGCGGGTATCCAGCATCACGTCGGCCCAGCGCGGGCTGATCACCCGGGCACAGCTCGAGGCGGCGGGCATCAGTCGGCGCATGGTCGAGTCGCGCCTGAGGTCAGGTCGCTTCGAGCGCGTGTGCCGAGGGGTCTACCGGCTGGGCGGCCTTCCACCCGACGAGTGGCAGGCCGGGCTGGCCACCTGTCTGGCCGTCGGCGGCACGGTGGCCGTGTCGCATCGCACGGCGGCGGCCGTGTGGGGGGCCGACGTGGCCGCTTCTCGCATCACCGACGTCACCCTCGTTCGGCCCCGCAGCGTCCGACTCGGGCCCCGGAGCGACGACGTGGTCCTCCACCGCAGTCTCGACCTCACCCCGGACCAGGTCATTCGACGGCACCGGGTTCCCGTGACCGAACCGCATCGGACGCTGGTGGACCTGGGGGCGGTGGTCGGGCCGGACCTGGTGGAGGAAGCGCTCAACTCGATGATCAGCCGCAAACTGGTGACCGCTGCCGGCGTGCGCGGCGCGCTCGATCGGCTCGCCGGTCCAGGTCGAACCGGGTGTGGCGTTCTTCGCGGGATCCTTGAACGGCGGTCGGTACCCGAACGGCGCCTCGGTCGATCTGCACTCGAATCGCGGCTCCTCCGACTGTGCCGGTCGGCCGGTCTCCCCGAGCCGGTGTTCCAGCACGAGGTGTTCGTCGGCGGCCAGCGTCGGGTGCTCGACTTCGCCTTCCCTGAGCTTCGCCTGGCCCTCGAGGCCGACGGCTTCGAGTGGCACACACAGCCCGACGCGTTCGAAGACGACCGCGTTCGAGGCAACGCCCTCGAGCTCGCGGGATGGAGGGTGTTGCACTTCACCTGGACGCAGATCACCAGGCGACCCCAGGAGGTCATCGCCGTGATCGCCGAGGCGCTCGCCGGTCTCGGTGCACCGGTGCACCTCCCAGGTGCACAACTGCACCAGGTCGGCTGAGACCCTCCGGGGAGGGGGGCGACGGAGGGGCAGGCTCAGGCCGCGGGTTCGGGGATGACGCGGGCCATCTGGGCCACGGTCCGGTACACGACCTCGGCCATGCCCAGCTCGTCGTCGCGCAGCAGGTTGGCCATGATGCGCAGCACCCAGTCCATGAGGGTGCGCGACCGCATGCCCACCCGGGTCAGCTCTCGCATCAACGCTCGGCTGGCCGATCACCTGGGCGAACAGGCGGGCCACCTTGAAGTAGAGCCCGTACTCGTCGGCCAGCAGCTGCGGGTACCGGGCCAGCACCAGGCCGTCACCGGTGACCAGCGTCTCGTCGAGCAGCTCGGCCGCCATCCGACCGGTTTCGTAGGCGTAGTCGATGCCCTCGCCGTTGAACGGGTTGATCGACCCGGCCGCGTCACCCACCACGATCCACGTCGGACCCACCTTCGGGCCCACCGATCCACCCATGGGCAGCCGCCCGCCGGTCGGCACCGAGGTCGCCGCCTCGGGGGAGATGCCCCAGCGCTCGGGAGCGGTGGCCGCGAACTCGTTCATGATGTGGGTGGTGTTCACCGACTTGAAGTCGCGGAAGGTGGACAGCAGTCCGATGCCCACGTTGATCTGGCCGTCGCCCAGCGGGAAGATCCAGCCGTAGCCGGGCAACGAGTTGCCGTTGCGGTCCCGCACGTCCAAGGCGCTCTCGATCCAGGGTGTGTCGCTGATGTCGCTGGCGAAGTAGCCGCGGATGGCCATTCCCTGGGGGTAGCTGCGGTCCCGGGTGGTGCCCAGGGCCCGCCCGAAGCGCGAGTTGGCGCCGTCGGCGATGACCACGTAGCGAGCCCGGATCTCCTCGGTGCGGCCCGACTCCTTGTCCTTCACCACCGCGCCGGCCACCAGCCCGTCCGCCAGCAGCGGCGCCACCGCCTCGGTGCCCTGGCGCAGCACGGCCCCGGACTTCACCGCGTGCTCGGCCACCATGGTGTCGAGGTCGGACCGGCGCACCACGTAGCCGTAGTCGGGGTAGATCGGGTGCTGGGGCCAGTTGAGCTCCAGCTCGATGCCGTGCGCGCAGGCCCGCAGCCCGTCGTAGCGGTGGAAGTCGTCCAGCCGCTCGGCCAGACCCATCTCCTGGAGCTGATGGACGGCCCGGGGCGTGAGCCCGTCACCGCAGGTCTTCTCCCGGGGGAACGTCTTGCGCTCCACGAACACCACGTCGTGGCCGGCCTCGGCCAGCCAGTAGGCGGTGGCGGCCCCCGACGGCCCGCCACCGATGACCAGCACCTCGTGGCGCTCACCGGACGTCGCCGGGGGATCGGGCTGGCTCACCGCCCCAGCCTACGGCGCGCCCGTCACCGTGGATGCATCGAGGCCGCGCCGACGGGGTGGCGTCAGGCGTTGCCGGCGGCCGAGTCGGCCAGCTGCGGGTTCGTCAGCTTCCCGGTGGTGGGATCGAGCATGACCGAGCCGTCCGGGTTCTGGAGCAGACCGGTGGTGGGGTTGAGCACCGGCGTCAGGTTCGGCCAGAGCAGCGAGCCGTCGTCGGCGATCTGCTTGGGCGGCACCGTCTGGCCGCTCAGCGTCTCGCGCTCGTGGCGCACCACGTCGAGCAGCTGGGACTGGGTCAGCGCGCCGTTCCACGCCGGCATCAGGGTGGCGCCGCCGTTGAAGCTGCCGGCCTTGTGGGCGCCACCGGGTCGGTTGGGGTCGCCGTAGACGTTGCCGATGCCCGTGCCCACGTCGCCCTGCCACACGAACTCGAGCTGGTCGGCCAGGTGCGGGAAGGTCAACAGCACCTGACCCTCGTTGAGCGGGCGGCCGGCGCCACCCTCGCCGTTGCTGCCGTGGCAGCTCGAGCAGCTGGCGAAGACGGTGGAGCCGTCGACCAGTTGGGTGGGCACGTTGGAGTAGGGCTTGGACAGCGTGTTCACGTAGATGACGGCCCAGATGGGCAGGAAGGCCAGGACGGGCATCACCCACAGCGGGATGCGCTTGCGCTCCAGCGAGGCGCGCACGTACTTGGGCACCCGTCGCGGAGGTGCGGCCACCTCGAGCGGCTCCACCGCCGCGGGCCGGGCCGCGGCACCTGCCGGCGCGGTCGACTCGACCGCGCTGCTGGCCGACGCAGCCGCGGTCTCCTCGCCGCCACCGCTGTCGCCGCCGTCCCCACCCCCGAGACCCAGCGCCGCTCGGCGGTCGCGGGAGCGCTTGAGGAGATGCTCGGGAACTTCGGTCACAGCCGGCCTCCGGGGGGCAGTTCAACTCGGCCAATGCCGCTCGCGCCGAAGGCGTCGAGGCGGTCTGTCGGATGCGTCAGCGAGCACCTTAGGTCACACGCGCCCGGCGAGGCCAAGACGGTCGCGCGCCCCTGCCGAGACTCGATGTGCCTGGTCCGCGAAGGTCGTGCTAAACCACATCTCAGTCCCGCCAGATCGCTCCCCAGGTGAACGGGGGGCTCCCGTGACGGCGGTAGGCTGATCCGGTCCAGCTACGGAGGTCCCCACCCAGGTGGTTGCGTTCGTCACAGCGGTGCTCATCGCGGTCGTGTTGACCCTGCTGGTGATCCCCGTGTCCAAGCGTCGTCCACCTGGCACCCCCTTGACCTGGGGCGAGGCCATGGCCGCCGCCGTGTACGCCTTCTTCCTGATGTTCTGGACCTACGCCATGATCCCGCACCTCTGGCTGACGTGGACGTCCAACGAGCTCGGGTGGACCACCGACCAAAGCGCTGGCTGGGCCCGGCCAGGTGCTCCAGCCGCAGAAGGCCGGCGGATGGTTCCCGCTCACCCTCAACTACCAGGTGCTGCGCGACCTGCTGGTGGTGGGCATCTACGTGTTGGCCCTGGGCTTCCAGATGTGGATCTTCGCCTGGTGGCAGAACCGGGCCAAGCGGGCGGCGGAGGTCCCGGCCATCACCACGTCCGACTACGGGCGCCCTCTGGTGCGCAAGAGCTGACATGGCCCGCACCGACGCCAATCCCCCGCTGCCCGAGTTCCGGGACGACTACGTCCTCCAAGAGGTCGACGCCGCCTGGCTGTCCAAGGCGGTCAAGCCCAAGCAGTTCATCCACATCGACCAGTCCGAGTGCATCACCTGCGAGGGCTGCGTCGACATCTGCCCGTGGAAGTGCATCCACCTCGTCCGCACCGATGCCATCGACGAGGCGGTGCTCACCGAGCTGCCGGGAGACGACCCTGGCGACCACTCGGTGTTCATCATCGACGACGACGTGTGCACCCGGTGCGCCCTGTGCGTCGACCGGTGCCCGACCGGCGTGATCATCCTGGGCAAGGTGGGCGATCCCTCGGCGGCCGGCGACATCCACCAGCGCACCCCCACCTACGGTTACGGCTACGGGATGCGACTCGGATGACCGACCGCCAGCAGACCCAGAAGAGGAACTGACGTGGCCAAGACCATGCAGCCCAAGGGCAAGAGCAAGCTGACCGAGCTCAACGAGTCGGTCCAGGGCTCCCAGGCCTGGAACTCGATCTTCCGGCCCGGCTCGGTGTTCCGCAAGGGCTACACCGACAGCCCCCGCAACCGCTCCTACGTGATCATGAACAGCGTGCTCTACCACCTTCACCCGGTGAAGGTGAAGCGCCACGCGGTCAAGGTCTCCTACACGCTGTGCCTCGGTGGGCTGAGCTTCTTCCTGTTCATCCTGCTCACCATCACCGGCATCTTCCTGATGTTCTTCTACCGGCCGACCTCGGCCAACGCCTGGAGCGACATCTACACGCTCCAGACCTCGGTCACCTTCGGTCTGCTGGTGCGCAACATGCACCGATGGGCCGCCCACCTGATGGTTCTTTCGGTCTTCTTGCACATGGCTCGTGTCTTCTACCACGGTGCCTACAAACCGCCGCGGGAGTTCAACTGGGTCATCGGCGTCATCCTGCTCACCCTCACCCTGCTGCTCTCGTTCACCGGCTACCTGCTCCCGTGGGACCAGCTGGCGCTGTGGGCGGTGACGGTGGGCACGAACATGATGGGCTACACCCCCGTGTTCGGCACCCAAGTGCGGTTCGTCTTATTAGGAGGCAGCGTGATCGGTACCAGCACGCTGCTGCGCTGGTACGTGCTCCACGTCCTGTTCGTCCCCTTCGTCACCGTCATCTTCCTGGCCATCCACTTCTGGCGGGTGCGCAAGGACGGCGGCATCTCCGGTCCGCTCTAGGTCGACATCGAGAGGCCATGACTGAGATCCCCGAACATCTCCGCAAGCGAGCCGAAGCCGCTCGGCAGAAGGCCGAAGCGGCCAAGGCCGACGCGGGCGCCGGCGCGGCCGACGACCGCGCCGGCGGCAGGCGCCGACGACGCCGCCGCCAGCGACAGCAAGATCCCGGCTCACCTGCTCGAGCGCTCCAAGGCGGCCAAGGCCGCCAAGGCTGCGGGCGGCGTCCGAGGCATCCGAGGGCGGCGGCGGCGTCGGCACCCTGGCGCCGGCGGCCGGCGGGGCCATCGCCACCGCGGCGCCGCCGCCCGCCGCCACCGGGCCGGGTGGGCACACCCAGCGCCTGCTCACGGTGGTCAAGTCCGGCTCCATCCAGGACGTCAAGGCCACCCCGGTCGACAAGGTCCACGTCTGGCCCCACCTGCTGGCCGTCGAGTTCCTGGCCTCCCTGGTGATGACGGTCTTCCTGCTCATCTTCTCGATCTTCGTGAACGCCCCCCTGCTCGAGCTGGCCAACCCCAACTCGACCCCGAACCCGTCGAAGGCCCCCTGGTACTTCCTCGGCCTGCAAGAGCTGCTCACCATGTTCCACCCGATGGTCGCGGGCGTGACCGTCCCGGGCATGGGCATCTTCCTGCTGATCCTCACCCCCTACATGGACAAGAACCCGAGCAACAAGCCCGAGGACCGCAAGTTCGCGATCTCGTTGTTCACCGTGTTCCTCATGTTCTGGGCCCTGCTCGTCATCATCGGCTCGTTCTTCCGGGGGGAGGGCTTCAACTTCACCGCCCCCTGGAGCGGCGGGCTGTTCTTCGACCTCTGATCCGAGCCCCCCATGTCCACATTCCTCATCATCGCCATCGTCGTCATCTTCATCGTGCTGGCCGCCCTGGCGCTCTTCGCCTCGATGCGCCGTCGCGACACCGAGTCCGCCACCGGCGCGCTGTCGCGCGAGACGCGCAAGCGCGACCAGAGCGAGACGCCCGTGCTGGTCGGCGCGCCGGCGTCGGGCCGCGAGGTCGAGAAGTCGGCCGCCCTCGAGCGTCGCCCTCCGCAGATCGAGCGAGCCGCCGGCGTCCGAGCTGGCCAGCTACGTGCCGCCCGATCCCGACCAGCTCGGCGTCACCCGCCGCCAGTTCCTGAACCGCAGCATCGTCACCTTCTTCGGCATCAGCCTGGCCGGCTTCGGCGCGGCGGTGCTGGCCTTCCTGTGGCCCGTCCCCAAGGGCGGGTTCGGCTCGGTCATCCAGGTGGGCAAGATCAGCGACATCCTGCTCGGAGATCACCGCCGGCAGCGGCTTCTTCTACTTCGCCCAGGGCCGCCTGTGGATGACCGCCTACCCGCTGGCCGACGTCCAGAAGGCCGAGAAGGTGTACTCGCCGGCCGTGCTGCACTCGCTCGAGGCGGGTGTCACCGTCGTCTACCAGACCTGCCCGCACCTGGGCTGCCGCGTGCCGTCGTGCCTGACCTCGCAGTGGTTCGAATGCCCGTGCCACGGCTCGCAGTACAGCCAGGCCGGCGAGAAGCGCGGCGGTCCGGCTCCTCGGGGCATGGACCGCTTCACCAACACCGTCAACGGCGGCGTGCTCACCGTCGACACCGGCACGATCATCCACGGCCCGCCCATCGGCACCGACACCACCGGCCAAGCAGGCCGAAGGACCGCACTGCGTCGGGAGGGCATTGATGCCGGTGATTCATCCTGTCTTGGCCAGCCAAGTGGTGCTGGCCACCGCCGAGGGCGCGATCGGCGGCATCGTCGTCGCCATCGTCATCCTCGGCTTCGTGATCGCCGTCGTCGGCGAACATGCGCCGCGGTCGGGCCGAGGTCGGCGCCGAGCTCGAGCTGGCCGCCAACCGCAAGCCCTACCTGAGCGACGAGGAGCTCGAGGGCCGCAAGCTCGACCGCACGCTCGGCGTTCGCCCTCATCCTGCATGATCGTCATCGCCATCTCCCTGCCGCTCTACTGGCTGGCCGAGCCGGCCCGCGAGAAGGGCGAGGTGCAGCACTACGACAAGGTGTTCGTCGCCCGGGGCCTCGACGTCTACCTGAACAAGGCCAAGTGCGTGAACTGCCACGGTCCCAACGGCGTGGGTGGCGCGGCCAGCTACACGCTGCTCAACGACAACGGCGACTACGTGGCCGCCGTGCAGTGGAAGGCACCGGCGCTCAACAACGTGCTCTACCGCTTCTCCGAGGCCGAGGTGAACAACATCCTCGAATACGGCCGCCCGCCATCGCCCATGCCGGCCTGGGGCTCGCTGGGCGGCGGTCCGCTGAGCGACCAGCAGCTGCTCGACGTGATCGCCTACCTGCGCAGCATCCAGCTGCCGGCCAACACGGCCACCGCAGGCGCTCAACACCGAGATCGCCACGGTGTGCAAGCCCGACTCGGCCAACATCTGCACGCTCTACGGCACCACGCCGGCGGCGCCAGTGGAAGACGCTGGGCGAGGCCCTGTTCAACCTGGGTGAGTACGACGGCTTCGCGGCCGGCGCCTACTCGTGCGCCCGTTGCCACACCAAGGGCTGGTCCATCGGCATGCCCGGCGGTGGCCGGCGGCGGCGGCTCGCTCGGGCCCAACCTGACCAACGGCAGCGAGCTGCGCAGCTTCGACACCGCCCAGGACCAGATCGCCTTCGTCATGGTCGGCTCGGTGCTGGGCAAGGGCTACGGCCACGGGCAGCATGGGCAGCGGCCAGATGCCAGCCTGGGGCATCAACCCCAACGCCAGCGATCCCACCCAGGCCACCATGAGCCCGGCCCAGGTGATGTACACCGAGGACCAGGTCGCGGCCATCGTGAACTACGAGCGGAGCCTGTAGCCACATGCCCATCCACATCCTGGCCGGCATCGACTTCAACACCGGCATCCGCGGGATCCTGGTCGTCACCCTGGCCGTGGTCATCCTGCCCGGCTCGGTCTACCTGCTCCTGGCCACCAACATCGGCGCTCGGCTGGGTCTGCTCATCGCGCTGGCCGCCTTCTTCGGCTGGGCCAGCATCCTGACCATGACCTGGTGGATCACGTCGCCGGCCAACGGGCCCCGCGGGCCGCAACGCCATCGTGGAAGCCGGTGGAGATCTACGTCCAGGGCGCGGGCCCGGCTCGCACGACCCAGCTCGAACTCGTTGCCGCCTCACGCCAAGCTGCCCACGGCGCAGCAGATCATCGCCGATCACCCCGAGATCCTGAAGAACTACCCCAACCCCACCCAGGCCACGCTGTCCGACATCGCCAACAACAACCCCGAACGTGCTGCCCAAGTACCTGGACGGCATCGACATGGGCGGCTGGCGCATCGTGCCCCAGTCGGCGGCCGGTGACGCCGGCACGGTGGCCGGCACCCTGCTGACCACCGGCAACAACAGCCTGTTCAAGTTGGCCACCGACTACAAGATCATCGGGCACCTTCGACTACGGCGGCAAGCCCACCCGGCTCGAGTACTGCGGGGCCAAGAAGGAGACGCGCACCCACTACCTGATCCCGGGCGACCCGATCTGTCGCGTCCAGTACAAGCTCTACAAGCTCTTCCATTGGAACAGCCCGACCCCACTACGAGGTGGTGCTGGTCCAGAAGGTGGTGCCCGCAGGACGCCGTGCCGGGCCACGCCCCGCCGCTGCCCGAGGTCGACAAGACCCAGCCCATCATCGCCGTGGTCATGGTCCGAGACCTGGGCCAGGCCCGCATGTTGCCGGCCACCATGTTCATCGTGGCCTTCGCCCTGTTCATCTTCTTCGTGATGCTGCTGCACTACCGGGACCTGACGCTGCGCCGGAACCTGGCCGACGACGAGGAAGAGCGCAAGGCCATCGAGGCGGAGAGCGTCAAGGTCTGACCCGATGGCCCAGTACCTCCCGATCTTCGCCCTGCTGGTCCTGGCCATCGTCTTCGGGCTGCATCAGCCGGGTGGCGTCGCGCCTGCTCGGGCCCGCGCAACCCCACGGTGGCCAAGAGCGCGCCCTACGAGTGCGGCATCATCCCCGACCGCGAGCCCCCGCAGCGCTTCCCGGTGAAGTTCTTCCTGGTGGCGATGATCTTCATCGTGTTCGACATCGAGATCATCTTCCTGTTCCCGTGGGCCGTGGTGTACCGCTCGCTCGGACCGTTCGGCCTGTTCGCCATCGTGATCTTCGCGGCCGCGGTGTTCGAGTCCTTCGTCTACCTGATCAGCAACGGCGCCCTCGACTGGGGTCCGATCAAGCAGCTGCGCCGGGTCGACGTCGTCGACCCGGCCCGCACCTGGCCACCACGATCCGTCGGGTCGGCCTCGAGGGCCGTGAGCCCGGCCGACGAGACCGCCACGAGCCGAGGCGGCCTGATGGCCGAGCCCGGTGGCTTCCTGGACAAGGGCCTCGAAGGTCTCGAGCACAACTTCCTGACCGGCACCCTCGAGGAGCTGGTCAAGTGGGCCCGGGCCCGCAGCGTCATGCCCGCCAGCTTCGGCCTGGCCTGCTGCGCCATCGAGATGATGGCGCACCGGCGGCGCCGCACTACGACCTGGCCCGCTACGGCATGGAGGTCTTCCGGGCCTCGCCCCGCCAGGCCGACCTGATGATCGTGGCCGGCCGGGTGTCGCAGAAGATGGCCCCGGTGCTGCGCCAGATCTACGACCAGATGATGGAGCCCAAGTGGGTCATCTCCATGGGCGTGTGCGCGTCGAGCGGCGGCATGTTCAACAACTACGCCATCGTGCAGGGCGTCGACCAGGTCGTCCCCGTCGACGTCTACGCCCCGGGGTGCCCGCCCGGGCCCCAGACGCTGCTGCACGCCATCCTGACGCTGCACGCCAAGATCCGGGCCGGCGAGCTGACCCGCCGCACAGGGCGAGGGCGCCGGCCTGGTCATCGAGCAGCGCGACGGCCAGACCGACATCGGCACCCGGGTCGAGCTGTCCGGCCCGCCGCTGGCGGCCACGGCGCCGACCGGGAGCGACTGAGCCATGAGCGACGTCGCCGACCCCGAGGTCGCGACCGAGCCGGCCCCCGAACCCGAACAGCTCCACGGCGTGCCCGTCAGCTGGTCCCGGGGCCAGCGCGTGCGTGCACCCGCCGCGCGAGACCAGCTGGTCGAGCTGGTCGGCGACGCTGCACGACGAGGGCTACCTCATGTGCCTCGACGTCACCGGGGTCGACTACCTGACCCACCCGGGTCGGCCGCTGCCCGAGGGCATCGACCCCGAGCGCTTCGAGGTGGTGGTCACCCTGATGTCCCACCGCGAGCGCCAGCGGGTCCGGCTGCGGGTGCAGGTGCCCGAGCGACGATCCCACCTGCCCGTCGCTGTTCGCCCTCCACCCCGGCACCGAGGCCATGGAGCGCGAGGTCTACGACATGTTCGGCATCGTCTTCGACGGGTCACCCCGACATGACCCGCATCCTCATGCCCGAGGACTGGGTGGGCCACCCGCTGCGCAAGGACTACGACGTCGGGCCGCATCCCCGTGCAGTTCAAGGGCGCGCCCACCGCCCGGTGAGCGAGCCCGTGACAGAGGCAGCCATGACCACGACCCACGAACCCACCACCGACGACGGTGGCCAGTCCGCCAGCCACGATCCCTTCGCCGACTCCAGCCAGACCTCGGAGGGCGGCCAGGAGCTGACCAGCCGCCACGTGACCGATGCCGTCGAGCGGATGATCGAGGTCGGCGCGGTGCTGCGCATGTCCGAGGCCGAGGCGGCGGGGGCCGCGGCGGTCGAGGCCGGCAGCGACGGGCTCGAGGAGGTGCCCGACGAAGAGACCATGATCATCAACATGGGTCCCCAGCACCCGAGCACCCATGGCGTGCTGCGGCTGATGCTCGAGCTGCAGGGCGAGACGGTGCTGCGCTCCAAGCCGATCATCGGCTACCTGCACACCGGCATGGAGTGGACGGGCGAGGAGCTCACCTACCTGCAGGGCTGCACCAACGTCACCCGCATGGACTACGCCTCGCCGCTGTTCTCCGAGCTGGCCTTCTCCCTGACCGTCGAGAAGCTGCTCGAGCATCGAGGTGCCCGAGCGGGCCACCTGGATCCGCATGCTCATGACCGAGCTCAACCGCATCTCGTCGCACCTGCTGTTCATGGCCACCAACGGCATGGACATCGGCGCCATCTCGATGATGCTCTACGGCTGGCGCGAGCGCGAAGAGGTGCTGCGGTTCCTCGAGAGAGGTCACCGGCCTGCGGATGAACCACAACTACATCCGCCCCGGTGGCGTGGCCGCCGACCTGCCCGACGGGTGGCGCGACGACGTGCTGCGGCTGCTCGACATGATCCCGCCCCGCCTCGACGAGTACGACACCCTGCTGACCGGCCAGCCGATCTGGCGCGAGCGGCTGCAGGGCGTCGGGCGTGATCGACACGGCCACGGCGCATCGCCCTCGGCGCCACCGGCCCGATCCTGCGCGCCACCGGGTACGCCTGGGACCTGCGCCGCGACATGCCCTACCTGGCCTACGACCAGGTCGACTTCGACGTGATCGTCGGCACCTACGGCGACTGCTTCGACCGCTACGCCATCCGGCTCAACGAGATCCGCGAGTCGCTGCGCATCGTCGCGCCAGATCGTCGACCACATGCCCGGCGGCGACTACCGCATCCAGGACAAGAAGGTCACGCCGCCGCCCGCGGGCCCGCATCGACGAGTCGATGGAGGCGCTGATCCACCACTTCAAGATCTTCACCGAGGGCTTCAAGGTGCCCGAGGGCGAGGCCTACTGCGCCGTCGAATCGCCTCGGGGCGAGCTCGGGTGCTACATCGTGTCCGATGGCAGCTCGCATCCGTACCGCATGCACATCCGCGGCCCGAGCTTCGTGAACCTCCAGACGCTGCCCCACCTGATGCGCGGCGGCCTGATCGCCGACGCCGTCGCCGTCATCTCCTCGGTCGACCCGATCCTCGGCGAGGTCGATCGCTGATGGCCCGGCTCGACGCCGAAACGTGGTCGTCGCGGCCGAGATCATCGGCCGCTACCCGCGTCCCGAAGTCGGCGCTGATCCCGCTGCTGCACCTGGCCCAGGAACAGGACGGCTAGGTCACCGACGACGCCATGGCTCACATCGCCGAGCTGGTGGGCGTCACCCCGGCCGAGGTGCTCGGCACCTGCTCGTTCTACGAGATGTTCAAGCGCGAGCCCGTGGGCCGCTACCTGGTCAACGTGTGCACGAACATCTCGTGCCAGCTCATGGGCGGCGAGGAGCTGCTCGCACCACGCCGAGCAGACGCTCGGGCGTGAAGGCGGGCAACACCACCGCCGACGGGCTGTTCACCGTCGAGGACGTCGAGTGCATCGCCGCCTGCACCGAGGCGCCGTGCCTCCAGGTCAACTACCGCTACCGTCACCGCATCACCAACGCCGAGTTCGACTCGCTGGTCGACGACCTGCGGGCCGGCCGCCTCGACGACGAGGTGCCGCCCCACGGCACGCTGGCCCGGGTCCGCCAGCCATCCCGGCCGACCGGGCCGCCGGTCCGGCGTCGCCCGAGGGCGATCCGAACCGGCCTGGATGGGCATGAACGCGCCGCCGCCCAGCGCCGACGCGGACGGCGGCGGGCTGATGGCCATCACCGACGCACCCAAGATCATCACCGGCCGCTTCGGCTACGCCGACTCCCACACCCTCGCCCGCTACGAGGCCACCGGCGGCTACGCACGGCCTGCGCAAGGCGCTGACCATGTCGCCCGAAGCGGTGATCGGCCGAGGTGAAGGAGGCCAGCCTGCTCGGTCGCGGCGGCGCCGGCTTCCCGGCCGGCGTGAAGTGGGGCTTCTGCCCGCCCGGCGTGTGGCCGCGCTACCTCGTGGTCAACGGCGACGAGAGCGAGCCCGGCACCTACAAGGACCGCCTGCTCATGGAGCGCGACCCGCACCAGCTGATCGAGGGCATCCTCATCGCCTGCTACGCGGTCGGCTGCGCCCAGGCCTTCCTGTACGTGCGCGGCGAGATGGCCCTGGCCCAGGAGCGCATCGCCACCGCGCTCAACGAGGCCTACGCCGCCGGCTACGTCGGCAGCAACATCCTCGGCACCGACTTCTCGGTCGACGTCGTCCTGCACCTGGGGCGCCGGCGCCTACATCGTGGGCGAGGAGACCGGCCTCATCGAGAGCCTCGAGGGCAACCGGGGCATGCCCCGGCTCAAGCCGCCGTTCTTCCCCGCGGCCAAGGGCCTGTACCTCCAGCCCACGATCGTCAACAACGTCGAGACGCTCTCGAACCTGCCGTGGATCATCTCCAACGGCGCCAGCGCCTTCACCGCGCTCGGCGCCGAGGCGTCCAAGGGCACCCGCATGTTCGCGGTGTCGGGCCACGTCAAGACGCCCGGGGTGTTCGAGGTCGAGTACGGCGTCA
The DNA here is from genome assembly GCA_963740985.1 of uncultured Microthrixaceae bacterium. Lineage (GTDB taxonomy): Bacteria > Actinomycetota > Acidimicrobiia > Acidimicrobiales > Acidimicrobilacustridaceae > UBA4742. The sequence goes on along the minus strand of CAVUGJ010000002.1, from coordinate 1,974,362 downwards.
CCACCTTCCGTGACCTCGATCTACGCCCCGGTCTACGCCGGCGGCATCCGCGACGGCCACGACCTCAAGGCGTTCATCCCGGGTGGGGCGTCGGCGCCGTGGTTCTACGAGGAGCACCTCGACCTGCCCCTCGAGAAGGGCACCGTCGACAAGGCCGGGTCGATGCTCGGCTCGGGTGCCATCGTCGTGATGGACGAGACCACCGACGTGGTCGAAGGCCTGCCTGCGGGTGGTCCGCTTCTTCGCCCGCGAGTCGTGCGGCAAGTGCACGCCGTGCCGCGAGGGCACCACCTGGCTCGAGCGGATCCTGCAGCGCATCCTCGACGGCTATGGCCGGCCCAGCGACCTCGACCTGCTGATGGACGTGTGCGACAACATCAGCCCGGGCATCGCCTGGCCGCCCAAGCAGACGACGATCTGCCCGCTCGGCCCGTCGGCCGTCTCGCCCATCGCCTCGGCCGTCGTCCGCTTCCGCGACGAGTTCGAGGCCCACGTCGGCCAGGGCCGTGCAGTCGCGCGTCTCCGTGGCGGTCCCGGCTCGGTCCGGTGCCGATGTCTGACACCGCCAGCACCGACGTGCCGGCGCCCCGCCCGTGGTCGATGGCGTGGCCGATCACCATCGACGGCCAGGCCATCGTGGCCGACAAGGGCGAGCTGATCATCGAGGCCGCCGAGCGCAACGGCATCTACATCCCGCGCTTCTGCTACCACCCGCGCATGGAGTCGGTGGGCATGTGCCGCATGTGCATCGTCGAGGTCGACACCGGTCGGGGGCCGGCCTGCTCCAGCCGAGCTGCATGCTCGAGTGCACGCCGGACATGAAGGTCGACACGACCTCGCCGGTCACGAAGAAGGCGCAGGACGGCGTCCTCGAGTTCCTGCTGATCAACCACCCGCTCGACTGCCCCGTGTGCGACAAGGGCGGGGAGTGCCCGCTGCAGGACCAGACGATGGCCTACGGCCCGGGCGAGAGCCGCTTCGTCGAGGAGAAGCGCCACAAGGAGAAGCCGATCCCGGTCAGCGACCTCGTGCTGCTCGACCGCGAGCGCTGCATCCTCTGCGACCGCTGCACCCGCTTCGCCAAGGAGGTGGCCGGCGACCCGCTGATCCACTTCATGAACCGGGGCAACGAGACCGAGGTCAACACCTTCCCCGACGAGCCGTTCTCCTCGTACTTCAGCGGCAACACCGTGCAGATCTGCCCGGTCGGCGCGCTCACCGCGACAGCCGTACCGGTTCCGGGCCCGGCCCTGGGACCTCGAGCCGGTCGAGTCGACCTGCCAGGGCTGCTCGGTCGGCTGCCGGGTCTCGGTCGAGTCATCGCGCAACCAGGTGCTGCGCTACCAGGGCGTCGACATCGATCCGGTCAACTGGGGCTGGCTGTGCGACAAGGGCCGCTTCGGCTTCGAGGCGCAGCGCAGCGCCGACCGCCTGACCGAGCCGCTGGTCCGCGACGGCGACGCGCCACGTCACCGCCCGCTGGTCCGACGCGCGCTGGACCGGGTCGCCGCCGCCATCGCGCGACGTCGCCCGCGGCCGGGTGGCCGTCATCGGCGGGGCCCGGCTCACCAACGAGGCGGCCTACGCCTGGGCCAAGCTGGCCAAGGGCGTCATCGGCACCGACCACGTCGACGCCCAGCTCGGCGACGGCCTGCCGCCGAGGTGGTGCTCGGGCTGCCGCCGGCCACCATCGACGAGGTGTGCGCCGCGGGCGGCACGGTCGTGCTGCTCGGCCCCGACCTCAAGGAGGAGCTGCCCGTCCTCTACCTGCGGCTGCGCGACGCGGTCGTGTCCCACGGCGTCAAGGTCATCGAGGTCGCGCCCCAGAGCCGGCGGGTTCACGCCGCTACGCCACCGTCTCGCTGCACCCCCGACCCGGGCGAGGCCGGCGTCGCTGGCTGCGGGCGCTGCTCGACGGTCCGCCGCCCGGCACCGACGCCGGTGGCGTCGATGCCAACGCGCTGGCCACGGCCAGCGAGCTGGTCGCCGCCGGGCCCGATCACGGTCGTGATCGGCCGTCAGTCGCTGGCCGAGTCCGAGCGAGCGGTGGTCGATGCCGCCGCCGCGCTGCTCGGCCCGCAAGCCCGACACCCGCTTCCTGCCCGTGCTGCGTCGGGCCAACGTCCGCGGCGCCCTCGACATGGGTCTGGCGCCCGGCCTGCTGCCCGGCCGGGTCGGCCTCGACGCCGGCCGCGATCGCTGGTACGCCAGCGTGCTGGGCCAAGCGTCCCCGCCGCCCGGGGCCTCGACTGCACCGGCATCCTCGACGGCCGCCGCCGACGGCGCCAGTCGACGTGCTGGTCCTGCTCGGCGCCGACCCGCTGTCGGACTTCCCCGATCACGACCTGGCCGCGCCGGGCGCTGGCCGGCGCCGGCACCCTGGTCGGCCGATCGACCAGTTCCCCACGGCCAGCGTCGCCAGCGCCGACGTCGTCCTGCCCGCGGCCGGCTTCGCCGAGGTGGACGGCACGACCACCAACCTCGAGGGTCGGGTCAGCGTCCGTGCACGCCAAGGTGACGCCGCCGGGCACCGCCCGGGCCGACTGGATCATCGCCGGTCGAGCTGGCCGCCGCCCTCGGCGCCGATCTGGGGATCGAGTCGCTCGACGCCATCCGGGCCGAGATCGCCACCGTGGCGCCCTCGCCTACGCCGGGGCTCACCGCCGCGCTGATCGAGGCCGTGGCCTCGGCCGACGGGCGTGGTCGTGCCGCTGCCCGAACCAGCCCCGCCGACCGACGACACGACCGATGCCGAATCGACTGACGCCGACGCCGACGCGGCCAGCGAACCCGAGGCCGACGAGGTCGTCGGCACCGATCACCCCGACCTGCTGGCCTTCGTGCCCGCGCCGCCCGCCGATCCGCCGCCGCTGGACCGCTACTCCCTGCGCCTCGTGGCCACGCGCAAGCTCTACGACCAGGGCGTCGCTCGTCCAGCACTCGCCGTCGCTCGCCGGCCTGGCGCCGGGCAGCATCCTGCGGGTGAACCCCTACGACTTCGACCGCCTGGGCGTGGCGGCCGGGCGACCAGGTGCGGGTGCACTCCTCGCGGGCCGAACTGCGGGTCGAGATCGCCGCCGACGCCGGCGTGCCCCGGGGCGCGGCCGCTGTGCTACTTCAACCAGCCCGGCCCGCGCGCCGCATCGCTGATCGACGCCGCCGCGCCCGTCACCGACGTGCGGGTCGAGACGGCGGAGGGCTGACCATGATCTTCGCCGAGGACCCGATGCTCATCGGGCCGCTCGACGCTGGCGCGTCCTCGCCGATCGTGATCGGCAAGGTGGTCATCGTCTTCGTGCTGCTGCTCGTGGCCACGATGCTGATGATCTGGTTCGAGCGCAAGCTCGTCGTCGGACATGCAGAACCGCATCGGCCCCAACCTGGCCGGACCCTTCGGCGTGCTCCAGACCCTGGCCGACGGCATCAAGTTCTTCTTCAAGGAGGACCTGATCCCCGATCGGGCCCAGCGCGGCGTGTTCATGCTGGCGCCGTTCCTGTCGTTCGTCCCGGCCTTCCTGCTGTTCGCCATCGTGCCCATCGGCGGCGACTTCAACGGCAACAACGACGGCATCATCCACATCTTCGGCCACGCCACCTACATGCAGGTGGCCGACCCGCCCATCGGCATCCTCTTCGCCCTGGCCATGTCGTCGATCGCCGTCTACGGCGTGATGCTGGCCGGCTGGTCGTCGGGCTCGAAGTACCCGCTGCTCGGCTCGGTGCGGGCCTCGGCCCAGATGGTCTCCTACGAAGCGGCCATGGGCCTGGCCGTGGTGGCCGTGCTCCTCAAGGCCGGCACGCTCACGCACCCACGGCATCGTCGAGTACCAGGCCGGTCCGGGCTGGGGCAACGTGGTCCCCAACTGGGGCGTCCTCGTCACCGGCGTCGTGCCCGTTCGTGATCTTCGTGATCGCCGGCACGGCCGAGCTCAACCGACCGCCGTTCGACCTGGTCGAGGCCGAGCAGGAGCTGGTCGGCGGCTTCAACACCGAGTACAGCTCGATCCGCTTCGCCCTGTTCTACCTGGCCGAGTTCATGAACACGATCACCATGTCGGCCATCTTCGTGACCCTGTTCCTCGGCGGCCCGGCCGGCCCGGCCTACTTCGGGCCCGGCTGGATGTGGGGCTGCATCTGGTTCTTCCTGAAGCTGATGGTCTTCCTGTTCATGTTCGTGTGGCTCCGGGCGTCGCTGCCCCGGTTCCGCTACGACCAGCTCATGGACCTGGGCTGGAAGGTGCTGATCCCCCTCGCCCTCGGCTGGTCGCTGCTGCTGGCCGCCATCGAGATCGGCCGCGACGAGGACTGGAACCCGGTGGCCGTGGTGGTGGTGTCGGTCGCCGTGATGCTGGCCGCCTACGGCGCTGCTGCGCGCCGCCGTCTCCGGCAGCCGCGCCCGGCGACTCGAGGAGGTCGAGCCTGATGGGCTACCTCGACGGCTTCCTCGTCCCGCTGCGCCAGATGGGTGCGCAAGCAGCGCGTGACGACGAGTACCCGCAAGGAGAAGGCGCCGAAGGCCGCTGCGCCGCCACGGTCGTCACGTCCTCAACCGCTACGAGGACGGCATGGAGAAGTGCATCGGCTGCGAGCTGTGCGCCGGCGTGTGCCCGGCCCGGTGCATCTACGTCCGCGGCGCCGACAACCCCGATGGACGACCCGGTCTCGCCCGGGCGAGCGCTACGGCTTCGTCTACGAGATCAACTACCTGCGCTGCATCCACTGCGACCTGTGCGTCGAGGCCTGCCCGACCGAGGCGATCACCGAGTCGAAGCTGTTCGAGTTCTCCTTCACCAACCGGCCAGGACGCCATCTACACCAAGGACGAGCTGGTCGTCGGCGACGACGGCCAGCCCCAGCACCTGCCGTGGGAGGACTGGCGACCCGGCGAGGACCTGCAACACCTCGGCCTGGATGCGGGCCACCGCCCCGTCGGGCGTCGCCGCCCTGAGGGCCGGGTCGCGTGGTCGGGCGAGCTCGGCTACGGCGTGCGCGCGCCCGAGGCCGATCAGGCCACCAAGGACTCGATGGCCGACCGCCCGAGCCCGTGGTCGGCCAAGATGGCGGCGTGCGACCACGGTCCGCCGCCACGACGATCGCCTGGCGGCTGCCGGCGATCGGGCCACTGGATGGCCGACCGAAGGGGCGGACTGAGTGATCGAGACCGCCGTCTTCGTCGTCTGCCGCGGCCATCGTGCTGTCCGGCGCGGTCGGCGTCGTGATCTCGCGCAACCCGGTGCACTCCGCGCTCAGCCTGGTGGCCACGCTGTTCGGCATCGCCGTCCTGTTCCTCGAGCAGGACGCCGAGCTGCTGGCCGCCGTGCAGGTGATCGTCTACACCGGCGCCATCGTCGTGCTGATCCTGTTCGTGATCATGCTGCTCGGCGTCGATCGCGAGGAGGACCTGGCCGAGCGAGCCGCTCGTCGGCCAGCGCATCCTGGCCGGCATCGGCCGGTCTGCGGCGCTGCTGGCGTCGCTGCTGCTGGTGATCGTCGGCGTCGTCCCAGCACGGCCTCACCGGGGCCAAGTCACACGGCGGCACGCCGCGCCGGCAAGCCTGGCCAACGTCGCCCAGATCGGCCAGTCGATCTTCACCGACCTGGATCTTCGCCTTCGAGATCACCGCCGGTCTGCTGACCATCGCCGTCATCGGCGCGGTGGTCATGGCCCGGCGACCCGACAGTACGAGCCGCTTCCCGAGCGCCGAGACCGATCGACCGACGAGCGCCGAGCGTCGAGCCGACGAGGCCGAGTCGGAGGTGGGCGCCTGATGGTGCTGGCCTCGCTCAACCCCGTCTCCTACCTGGTGCTCGGCGCGCTGGTCTTCTGCATCGGCGCGGTCGGGGTGCTCATCCGGCGCAACCCGCTGGTCATGCTCATGTGCGTCGAGCTCATGCTCAACGCCGTCAACCTCACCTTCGTGACCTTCGGCCGCATGCTCAACGACGTCGACGGACAGGTCATCGTGTTCTTCGTCCTGGTCGTGGCGGCCGCCGAGGTCGTGGTCGGCCTGGGCATCATCGTGGCCGTCACCGCCGCCGTCCCGATGCCACTGCCGACGACATCTCGCTGCTGAGGGGTTAGGTCGACTGGCCATGGTCTCTCTCGTCTGGCTGATCCCTGCCCTGCCGCTGCTGGGCTTCCTGATCCTGCTGCTGTTCGGCCCCCGCCTGGGCGAGCCGGCCTCGGGCTGGCTGGCCACGGCCATGGTGGCCGGCGGCCTTCGTGGTGTCGATCATCGTGCTTCGTCGGGCCTGCACGGCCGGGCCGGATCGCACCTACACGCTGACGCCTGTTCACCTGGATCCCGGCCGGTCGCTTCAACGTCGACGTGGGCTTCCTGCTCGACCCGCTGTCGAGCGCGATGATCCTGTTCATCACCGGCGTCGGGGCCCTGATCCACCTGCTACTCGATCGGGTACATGCACGGCGACAGCCGCTACCCGCGGTTCTTCCTCTACCTGAACCTGTTCGTGTTCGCCATGCTCATGCTGGTGCTGGGCGACAACCTGCTGCTCACCTTCCTGGGCTGGGAGGGCGTGGGGGTCTGCTCGTACTTCCTGATCTCGTTCTGGTTCGAGAAGCCGGCCAACGCCTCGGCCGGCAAGAAGGCCTTCATCACCAACCGGGTCGGTGACTGGGGCTTCATGATCGGGATCTTCCTCACCTGGTTCACGTTCGGCTCGATCTCCTACACCCACTTCCTGCCCATCTCGTCGTGCGGCGGCCACCACCACGGCCACCTTCATCTCGCTCATGTTGTTCGTCGGGGCGGTGGGCAAGTCGGCCCAGCTCCCGCTCTACCTCTGGCTGCCCGACGCCATGGCCGGCCCGACCCCGGTGTCCGCCCTCATCCACGCCGCCACCATGGTCACCGCCGGCGTCTACCTGATGGTCCGCATCAACCCGGTGCTGCACGCCTCGTCGCCGTGGCTGAGCACGGCCATCGCCTGGGTCGGGGTGCTGACCGCCCTGTTCGCGGCCACCATCGCCATCGCCCAGACCGACATCAAGAAGGTGCTCGCCTACTCGACGGTCAGCCAGCTCGGCTACATGTTCCTGGCCGTCGGCTCGGGCGGCTACTGGGCCGCCATCTTCCACATGATCACCCACGCCTTCTTCAAGGCCCTGCTGTTCCTGGGTGCCGGCTCGGTCATCCACGGCATGCACGACGAGCAGGACATGCGTCGCATGGGCGCGCTCCGCAAGCTCATGCCCATCACCGCCGGCACGTTCATCGTGGGCTGGCTGGCCATCTCTGGGGTCATCCCGTTCTCCGGCTTCTGGTCGAAGGACGAGATCCTCACCTACGCCCTGCACAAGAGCGTGGCCCTCTACGCCGTCGGCCTGTTCACCGCCCTGCTCACGGCCTTCTACATGAGCCGCGCAGGTCTACATGGTCTTCTTCGGCGAGGCCCAGTGGGAAGACGAACCGTCCGGTCGCCGGTGGCGGTGGCGAGCCGGCGACGAGACCACGGCCGACGCCGACGCCACCGCGCGGCGCGGCCGACGCCGGCCACGAGGGCACGCCACAGTGGCGTCCACCCCCACGAGTCGCCCTGGACGATGACCTTCCCGCTGGTCGTGCTGGCCTTCCTGGCCGCCGTCGCCGGCTTCCTCAACCTGCCCTTCAGCGGTCGCGGAGCACTGGCTGGAGGACTGGCTGGCGCCGGTCACCGGCCGCTACGGCGCGGTGCTGACCTACTCGAACGCCCAGATCGTCGGCCTGCTGGCCATCTCGACCGTCGTGGCGCTGACCGGCATCGGCCTGGCCTACCTGGTGTATCTCAAGCACCGGGTCCCGACCGAGAAGTTCGAGCCCGAGTTCTTCGCTCAAGGCCTGGTACTACGACATCGCGGTCGTCCGACTTCATGGGCGGCCCGGGCCGACGCTGGTTCGAGTTCCTGGCCTGGTTCGACCGCACCGTGATCGACGGCGCCGTGAACGGCATCGGCGGCGCGGCCCGGGGCTCGGGCGTGATCGTGCGCCGCGCTCCAGAACGGCTACGTGCGCACCTACGCGCTGGCCATGACCGATCGGCACCGTGGCGCTGATCATCTTCATCCTGACCCGGATCAACTACTGATGCTGGCTCGTGGTCGAGCCCACCGATCACCGCCGGGCTTCCCGGTGCTCACCGCCCTGGTCCTGTTGCCGTTGTTCGGCGCGCTGGTCATCGGGCTGATCCCCAACAGCCGGCCCGACATGCACCGGCTGGTGGCCATCGTCACCGTCGATCATGGCCGGCGCCATCACGCTGTACGTGCTCTACGCCTTCAAGGCCCACGACGGCCGGCTTCCAGTTCGTCGTGCAACACACCTGGGTCTCGCACCTGGACATCAAGTTCTACCTGGGCGTCGACGGCATCTCCCTGTTCCTGGTGGTGCTCACCGGGATCCTGTTCCCCATCGCCCTGTTCGCGGCCAAGCCCGAGCACGACGAGAAGGGCTACTACCTCTGGATCACCCTGCTCGAGGCCGGCTGCCTGGGCGTGTTCGTGCGCCTCGACCTCTTCCTGTTCTTCCTGATGTTCGAGCTCACCATCGTCCCGCTGTACTTCCTGATCGGGCGCTGGGGCCACGGCCGTCGGGTGTACGCGGCCACCAAGTTCTTCATCTTCACCATGACCGGCTCGGCCTTCATGCTGGTGTCGATCATCTCGCTGGCCGTGCTCTCCCACGCCGGCCCCGGCGGCGGCGCCGAGCTTCGACCTGATCAAGGTGGTCAACAGCCACGCCATCAGCCAGGGCAACATGCGCTGGCTGTTCGTCGGCTTCGCCATCGCCTTCATGGTCAAGACCCCGGTGTTCCCGCTGCACACCTGGCTGCCCGACGCCCACACCGAGGCGCCCACCGCCGGCTCGATCGACCTGGCCGGCGTGCTGCTGAAGCTGGGCACCTATGGGTTCCTGCGCTTCGGGCTCTACCTGTTCCCCGAGGCCACCATCTGGGCCGCCCCGGTGATGTTGACCCTGGCCAGCATCGGCATCCTCTACGGCGCGGCCGTGGCCGCCATGCAGCACAACCTGAAGCGCCTGGTGGCCTACTCGTCGGTGGCCCACATGGGCTTCGCCGTCCTGGGCGTGTTCGCCATCACCCAGCAGAGCATCGACGGCGCGGTCATGGTGATGATCAACCACGGCATCACCACCGGCGCCCTGTTCATCCTGCTCGGCTTCCTCTACACCCGACGCCACACCTACGAGATCAACGAGCTCAAGGGCCTGGCCAAGGTGGCGCCCTGGTTCGCCGGGGTCTTCACCCTGGTGATGCTGTCGTCGATCGGCGTGCCCGGCCTCAACGGGTTCGTCGGCGAGTTCCTGGTGCTGCTCGGGCACCTTCGCTCTCCCACCGCTGGTGGGCGCGTGGTGGCCGCCAGCGGCGTGATCCTGGCCGCCCTCTACCTGCTGTGGGCCTACCAGCGGGTCTTCCACGGCGAGCCCGACGAGGCCAACAAGACCTTCCCCGACCTCAAGGTCACCGAGAAGCTGGTCATGGTCCCGCTGATCGGGCTCATCGTGTTCCTGGGCATCTATCCCAAGCCCCTGCTCGAGCGCATCGAGCCGTCGGTGCGGGTCCTGATCGCCCACGTCGAGACCGAGGTGCCGTCCTTCCACGCCGCCACCCCCCAGGTCGGGTCGCGACAGTCGTCGACGCGCGGGCGACCGCCTCGGCGGTCCGCCCTCGACGGGCACGCCACACCGGGAGCGGCTCGTGATCGCCGCGCTCAACGTGTTGGCCGCCGACGCCACCCGCATCGCCACGCCCAAGGTGGACTGGCGGGCCCTGGCGCCCGTGGTCATCCTGCTGGTGGGCGGGATCGTGCTGCTCACCATCGCCGCGCTGACCCGCAAGCGCCCGACGGCGCGCTGGTACGCCCCGTTCACCGTGGCCGTGGCCATCGCCGCCGGCCCTGTCCGTGCTGCCGTTGTGGGCCCGGGTGCAGGGCTGGGACAAGTTGCGGTGGATCACCATGCCCCGCTCGCCCCGGGGTCCGTTCTCCACGGTGGCCGGCCTGGTCGGCGTCGACGGGTTCGGGCTGTTCGTGGCCGTGGTGATCTGCTCGGCGGTGGTGCTGGGCGCCCTGCTGGCCGGCTCCTACCTGCGCCGTGAGGACCTCAACGGTCCCGAGTTCTTCGCCCTGCTGCTGCTGTCGGGCGCCGGCGGCGTGATCATGGCCATGGCCAACGACTTCATCGTGCTGTTCCTCGGGCTCGAGACGCTGTCGTTGGCCGTCTACATCCTGGCTGCCATGCACCTGCGCCGGGCCCAGTCGCAGGAGGCCGGCATGAAGTACTTCGTGCTCGGCGCCTTCTCCTCGGCCTTCCTGCTCTACGGCATCGCCCTCATCTACGGCGCCACCGGCTCGACCAACTTCATCCACATCAAGAACTTCTTCGGCACCGCCACCACGGCCGCGGGCGTCACCGGCGGGCAACGTGCCCATGCACGACGGCCTGCTGCTGTCGGCCTGGTGCTGGTGCTCGTCGGGCTGGCTTCAAGGTGGCGGCCGTCCCGTTCCACTCGTGGAGCCCGACGTCTACGACGGGTCGCCCACCCCGGCGGTGGCCTTCATGGCCGGCGCGGTCAAGGCCGCCGCCTTCGCCGCCTTCGTGCGGGTCTTCGTCCTCACCTTCCCGAACTACGTGAACGACTGGCGCCCATCCTCTGGGTGCTGGCCGTCCTGTCCCTGCTGCTCGGCGCGGTGCTGGCCATCGTGCAGACCAACGTCAAGCGCACGCTGGCCTACTCGTCGATCAACCACGCCGGGTTCATCCTGCTGGCCGTCGCCGCGGCCAACGCCGACGGGCACCGCCGCCGTGCTCTTCTACGTGGCCGCCTACACCTTCATGGTGGCCGGGTCCTTCGCGCGTGGTCGGCGTGGTGGCCGGCAAGGGCGACGGACGCACGACGCCTCGACGACTACCGGGGCCTGTCCCGCTCGAACCCGCTGCTGGCCGGCATCCCTGACCGTGTTCCTGCTGGCCCAGGCCGGGATCCCGTTCACGGCCGGCTTCTTCGCCAAGTTCTGGCCGTCGACTCGGTGCTCGGACAACCACGTCTACTGGCTGGCCATCGTGGCCATGCTGTCGAGCGCCATCGCCGCCTTCCTGTACCTGCGCATCGTGGTGTTCATGTACCTGGGCGACCAGGACGAGGCGCCGGCCGAGCCCCACATCCGGGTGCCGTTCGGGCACCAAGGTGGCGATCAGCCTGTGCCTGCTGGTCACCATCGGCGTCGGGATCGTGCCCGAACTGTTCGACGGACCCGCCGACCACGGCGTGCCGTACCTGGTCGAGCCCCCGGCGCCCACGGCCGCGCCGGTGGGCAAGTAGTCGTTGCGCCGGCCGCGCCCGGTCGATCCGACGGCGGAGATTTCATGACCCCAGCTCGGCTTCACTAGGCTCCGACGACGATGCCCTACTCGGAATTCGTGCGCCAGTACCTGACCGTCGCCCTCATGGGCGGCCTGGCTCTGGTGCTGATCGGCACCCTGCTCGGCGTGATCGGACGGGCCATCCGGCCCGACCGGCCCCAGGAGCAGAAGTACCTCACCTACGAGAGCGGCGTCGACCCCGTCGGCGCCGGATGGGCCCAGACCCAGGTCCGCTACTACATCTTCGCCGTGCTCTTCGTGATGTTCGACGTCGAGGCCGTCTTCATCTTCCCGTGGGCCACCCAGCTCGAGGCCTACGGCACGTTCGGACTGGTCGAGATGGCGATCTTCATCGTCATCCTGGCCCTCGGCCTGGCCTATGCCTGGCGGAAGAAGGTGCTGCAGTGGGTCTAGTCGAGAGCGGCAAGATGCCCAAGCCGCTGACCACCTTGCTGAACCGCGCCCGGCAGTACTCGATGTGGGTCTACCAGTGGGGTCTGGCCTGCTGCGCCATCGAGATGGGCGCCGCCTTCGCCTCGCCCCGCTACGACGTCATGCGTCTGGGCGTCATCCCGTTCCCGTCCAGCCCCCGCCAGGCCGACTTCGTGGTCGATCTCGGGCACCGTCACCGACAAGATGGCCCCCGCCCTGCTGCGCCTGTACGAGCAGATGCCCGATCCCAAGTACGTCATCAGCATGGGCAGCTGCGCCAACTGCGGCGGGCCCTACTGGGACAGCTACTCGGTGACCAAGGGCGTCGACCAGCTCATCCCGGTCGACATCTACGTCCCCGGCTGCCCGCCGCGGCCCGAAGCGCTGCTCGAGGGCATCCTGCTGCTCCAGGAGCACATCCGCAACGAGGACATGGCCGCGCGCTGGCGAGGTGATTCGATTGTCGTCGCCTGAGGGCGGGGCCACCGAGGCCGACAGCTCCGAGCCCGAAGAAGAGGCGCCCCCGGTCGACGAGCGCCGTCAGGCGCTGCTCGAATCGTTCCAGGCCGAGCTGGGCGACGAGGTGGTCGGTTCGCACATCCGTCCCGGCGACGACCTGTGGATCCGGGTCTCCAACCAGGCGTGGCGCGCCGCCGGCGACGTGGCCCGCAACAAGCTCGGCTGCACGTACTTCGACTTCCTCTCGGTCATCGACTGGCTGCCCTCGCCCTACGGGCGCGACATGGACAGCCAGGAGGACATCGTCGTGCACGGGGCCGAACCCAAGGAGGTCGGGCCCATCGCCACCGGCTACGCCGGGGGCGACACCCGCATGCAGGTCTTCGCCCGGGTGGTGTCGCTGGCCGGCGGCTACGGCTTCACCCTCAAGGCCGACCTGGCCGACGTCGAGCCCGTCGGTGGCCACCTGGGTGCCGGTCTACGCCGGGGCCAACTGGCACGAGCGCGAGGCCTGGGAGATGTTCGGGGTCGACTTCGTGGGCCACCCCAACCTGATCCACATCTACCTGCCGGGCGACTTCGAAGGTCACCCCATGCGCAAGGACTTCCCGCTGCTGGCCCGCCGGGTCAAGCCGTGGCCCGGCATCGTCGACGTCGAGCCCATGCCCGGTGGCGACGACGAGGACGCAGACGAGGGATCGCCAGCCGATGCAGCCGGGGGTCGAGCGCATGACGGCCATCTCCGATCGCGCCCAGCTGGCGGCCCTGGCCGCCCAGGCCGCCGACAACCGCATCAACGTCGACTACGAGTCCGAGGGCATGACCCTCAACATCGGCCCGCAGCACCCGGCCACCCACGGCACCCTGCGCATCGTGGCCAAGCTCGACGGCGAGCAGGTGGTGTCGGCCGAGCCCATCGCCGGCTACATGCACCGCGGCTACGAGAAGCTGACCGAGGTCCGCACCTATCCGCAGGTGACGACGCTCATCAACCGCATCGACTGGCTGGGCAGCTTCGCCAACGAGGTGCCCTTCATCCTGGCCGCCGAGAAGCTGATGGAGATCGAGGCCCCGCCCCGCGCCCAGCACATCCGCACGATCCTCTTCGAGCTCAGCCGCATCGCCAACATCTCGCTGTTCCTCGGCGACCTGGGCATCCAGCTCGGCGGCCTGTCGGTCGGCTTCTACGCCTTCCGCGACCGCGAGTTCGTGCTCAACCAGATCGAGGCGGTCACCGGCGGACGCTTCCACCCCAACTTCGACCGTATCGGCGGCCTCAAGGACGACCTGCCCAAGGGTTGGATCGCCGAGACCGCACGTGGCCATGGAGAAGCTGCGCGGCCTTCTGCGACGAGGTCGACGACATCCTCATCGGCAACGAGATCTTCCAGAAGCGCACCCGCGGGCGTCGGCGATCATCCCGCCCGAGATCGCCAAGTCCTACGGGCTGTGCGGGCCCAACGCCCGGGGCAGCGGCATCGACTGGGACCTGCGCCGCGACCAGTGCCCGCCCGGCCTGGTCTACGACCAGGCCGACTGGAAGGTCTGGACCCATCCCGACGGCGACGCCTTCGCCCGCTCGTGGATCCGCCTGCAGGAGACCCGCGAGGCCACCAAGATCGTCGACCAGCTCCTCGACTGCGATCCCCAGCGGTCCGATCATGGCCAAGGTGCCCCGCATCATCAAGGTGCCCGAGGGCGAGGCCTGGGTCGCCACCGAGAACCCGCTCGGCGAGATGGGCTACTACGTGGTGAGCAAGGGCGACCTGGTGCCCGTTCCGGGTGAAGATCCGCTCGGCTTCGTTCAACAACGTCTCGATCGTGCCCTGGGTGTGCCGCGGCGTCTACGTTCCCGACGTCATCACCATCCTTGCCAGCCTCTACTTCATCCTCGGTGACATCGATCGATGATCCACGTCCTCGCCTCGCTGCAGCCCGCCTACTGGCAGTCGACCATCATCAAGCTGGTCGTGGCGGCCATCGTGGTGCCCACCACCGCCCTGATCCTCGGCATCGTCTTCCTGTTCAAGGTCATGTCGTGGATGCAGAGCCGCAAGGGCCCTCAGGAAGCCGGCCCCCGCGGCCTGCTCCAGCTGCTGGCCGACGGCGCCAAGTTCGTCCAGAAGGAAGACCTGATCCCCGACAAGGCCGATCGGATCGTGTTCAAGACGGCGCCGCTGGTCGTGCTGATGTCGACGCTGCTGCTCTACGCGGTGCTGCCGGCCAGCGAGCACCTGGTCATCGCCGACCTCGACGTCGGCATCTTCTTCGCCCTGGCCGTGTCGTCGCTGTCGGTCATCGGCGTGCTCATGGCCGGCTGGGGTTCGGCCAACAAGTACTCGCTCATGGGCGCGCTGCGCGGCGGCGGCCAGCTCATCGCCTACGAGCTCCCCATGGTGCTGGCCGTCGTCGGGCGTGGTCATCCAGGCCGGGCACGCTGAGCCTCAACGGCATCGTCGAGGCCCAGGCCAACGGCTCGATCTTCGGCTTCTCGGGCCTCGGCAACCCGTTCATCCTCACCCAGTTCGTCGGCTTCTTCATCTTCCTGGCCGCGGTGCAGGCCGAGCTCACCCAGCCGCCGTTCGACATGCCCGTGGCCGAGTCCGAGCTGGTCGGCGGCTACCAGGTCGAGTACTCGGGCTTCCGCTTCCTGACCTTCTTCCTGGCCGAGTTCGCCACCGCCTTCGCCTTCGCCGGCATCGCCGCCACCCTCTTCCTCGGCGGCTGGTGGTTCCCCGGCGTGCAACCCCAGCAGCAACGCCTACTGGGTGCTCGGGCCGGTCGTGCTGTTCGTCAAGATCATGATCGTCTCGTTCATCATCTTCTGGGTGCGCTTCACCTACCCTCGCTTCCGCGAGGATCAGCTCCAGGCCTTCGCCTGGAAGTGGCTCATCCCCATCGCGCTGCTCAACATCCTGGTCACCGCGGTCCTGAAGGTGGCGTTCTGATGCCCGACATCCCCGGCAAGGGCCTGATCAAGGGCCTGGGCGTGACCTTCGGCGAGATGGTCAAGACGCTCAAGCCCGACAGCATGGGTGGCGGCCCGGCCACCGTCGACTACCCCCACGTCAAGGAGGACGCCGGTCCCGCGGGCGCGCGGGCGTCATCGCCCTCCACGAGGAGAACTGCACGGCCTGCATGCTGTGCTCGCGGGAGTGCCCCGACTGGTGCATCTACATCGAGGCCCACAAGTACCTGGCCCCGCCCCGCCGCGAAGGCGGCAAGCCCCGCCAGAAGAACGCCCTCGACCGCTTCGACATCGACTTCTCGCTGTGCATGTACTGCGGGATCTGCGTCGAGGTCTGCCCGTTCGAGGCCCTGTTCTGGAGCCCCGAGTTCGAGTACTCCGAGCCCCGCATCGCCGAGCTGTTGCACGACAAGTCCCGCCTGGCCGAGTGGATGGAGACGGTGCCCGACTTCGAGCCCTACGAAGCCGGGTCGGAGCAGAAGGTCAAGAAGGTGCCGAGCTGATGCTCGCTCGGCTCTGGGTGGCCGAGAACATCGCCTTCGGCATCATCGCCCTCGATCATGGTGGTGGCGGCCATCCGCGTGGTCACCACCCGCAACATCGTGCACGCCGCCCTCTACCTGGTGCTGGTGCTGGCCGGCGTGGCCGCCCAGTACATCCTGCTGGCGGCCGAGTTCATCGCCATCACCCAGGTGCTGGTCTACATCGGCGCCATCGTCGTGCTGTTCCTCTTCGGCATCATGTTGACCCGGGCCCCGATGGGCAAGATGCACGACACCGACAACGAGCAGCGGCTGGTCGGCGCTGGCCATCGCCGTCGTGCTGCTCGGGGTCATGGGCTACACGCTGTGGAAGGCCTTCGGCAACAAGCAGTTCGAGAACATCGCCGGTGCAGACCACCGCAGCAGGTCTCCAACTCGATCTTCAGCCAGTACCTGATCCCGTTCGAGGTCGTCTCGGTGCTGCTGCTCGCCGCGCTCATCGGCGCCATCGTCCTGGCGAGGCGGGACTGATGCTGCTCAACCAGTTCCTCTTCCTCGGCGCCGTCCTGTTCTGCATCGGCGTGTACGGCGTGCTCGCCCGCCGCAACGGCGTGATGGTGCTGATGTCGGTCGAGCTGATCCTCAACGCCGTCAACATCAACCTCGTCGCCTTCGGCGCCTACCTGCCACGATCCTCGCCGGTCAGGTGTTCGCCCTGTTCGTCATCGCCATCGCCGCCGCCGAGGTCGGCGTCGGCCTGGCCCTGGTGCTGATGATCTACCGCAACCGCCAGAGCATCGATGTCGACGACGTCGATCTCATGAAGGGCTGATCCGCACCTTGACCGACCCGTTCATGCTGACCCACGTCTGGATCATCCCTGCCATCATGGCGATGTCGTTCGCTGCTGATCCTGCTGTTCGGCAAGCGCCTGCCCGAGCGGGTCACGCTCGGGCATCGGCATCGCCGCGGTCGGCATCTGCTTCGTGCTGTGCGCTGCGCCGCCGGGATCCAGTGGATCCAGCGGGTCAACGAGCCCGCCCGGGAACCCGGCCTCGGCGCGTCGCCGCGGCCAACACCCAGCCCAGCGACGGCCGGCCACTGCACGGCGGTGCACGCGAGCGCCCGCGCCGCGGCCAGTGCGGCGTCGAGCAAGCGCGCAGGCCGCACGGTCGCGCGGAAGTACCGGTCGAGGAGGAGACGCCGACCAGCCCGGTCGTCGAGCGGATCACCTGGTTCCAGGTCGACGGCGTCCACTTCGAGCTGGGCACGCTGGCCGACGGCCTGTCGGTGATGATGCTGTTCACCGTCACGCTCATCTCGCTGCTGGTGCACATCTACTCGACCGAGTACCTGCACGGCGACCGGCGCTTCACCCACTACTACGCCTTCCTGAGCCTGTTCACCGCGGCGATGCTCTTCTACGTCATCTCGTCGAACACGCTGCAGATGCTGACCGGCTGGGAGCTGGTCGGCGTCTGCTCGTTCGTGCTGATCGGCCACTGGTGGGAGGAGAAGCGCAACACCGACGCCGCCCTCAAGGCCTTCCTCACCAACCGCGTGGGCGACGTCGGCCTGATGATCGGCGTGATCCTCACCTTCTTCGCCGCCGGTGCATCGAGCTTCGACGTCCTCCACATCAACCAGGCCGCGCTGTCCGGCGGCGTCAGCGGCACCTTGCTGCTCATCGGTGCCCTCTGCCTGTTCGGCGGCGTGACGTCCAAGTCGGGTCAGTTCCCGCTGCACACCTGGCTGCCCGACGCCATGGCCGGTCCGACGCCGGTGTCGGCCCTGATCCACGCCGCCACCATGGTCGTCGCCGGCGTCTACCTCATCGCCCGGCTCTACCCCGTCTTCTACAACGGCCTGCACATCGGCACCGGCGACATCAACTACGTGGCCTTCATCGGCGCCTTCACGACGGTGTTCGGCGCCTCGCTGGCCTTCGTCCAGTACGACATCAAGCGGGTGCTGGCCTACTCGACGATCAGCCAGCTCGGGCTACATGGTCATGGGCCTGGGCGTCGGCGCCTGGACCGGTGGCGTGTTCCACCTCTTCACCCACGCCTACTTCAAGGCCTGCCTCTTCCTCTGCGCCGGCTCGGTGAGCCACGCCGCCCACCACACCTTCGACATGCGGGAGATGGGCGGCCTGCGCAAGTACCATGCGCACGACGTTCGCCTGCTTCACCATCGCCATGCTCGCCCTCATCGCCATCCCGCCCTTCGCCGGCTTCTGGTCGAAGGACGAGATCCTGGCCGGCGCCGCCCAGGGCCAGCACGGCGGCGGCGTACTGGCTGATGCTGGTCGTTCGGCCTGATGACCGCGTTCATGACCGCGGCCTACATGATCCGGTGCTGGTGGATGACCTTCTTCGGCGAGTACCGCGGCCACGGCACGCCCCACGAGTCGCCCGAAGGTCATGACCGTCCCGCTGGTGATCCTGGCCGCCATGCTCCGTCGTCATCGGCCTGGTCAACATCCCGGCTCGGCACGCTCGACCAACTTCGAGCAGTACGTGCAGCCCACCTGCGCTGTTCCCCCACATCGTGCCGCATCGCCTTCAACTGGTACACGGCGATCGCCTCGGTCGCGCTGGGCGTGCTCGGCGCGGCATTGCTCTCCTACCAGTACTGGGCGCTGCACAAGGGTCCGTTCATCGGCATCACCGAACGAGTCAGCTGCGCTGGCGTGGCTGCACCGGGTGGTCGAGAACAAGTACGGCCTCGACGTGCTCTACACCGACTGGATCGTCGGCACCGTCAAGGGCCCGATCGCGGCCGGGTGCCTACTGGTTCAACCAGAACGTCATCGACGCGGTGGTCAACGGCGCCGGTCAAGGCGCGGTCGCCACCGGCCACGTGGTCTACCGCGACTTCGACCAGAAGCGTGCTCGACGGCGTGATCGTCGCCTCCGGACCGCGGCGCCGAGGACTCCGGCCAGGTCCTCAGCCACATGCAGACCGGCAAGGTCCAGCAGTACGCCGCGCTGCTCTTCGCCGGCGCCGCCATCCTCGCCGCCATCTTCGTCTTCGTCATCTAGGAGCCTGGGACACCAACGATGACTTCGTTTCTCGAACCACTGGGGGCTGACGCTCGCCACCTTCATCCCGTTGGTGGGTGTGGCGATCATGCTGCTGATCCCCAAGGCGGAGGAGACCTCCACAAGGTCGTCGCCCTGGTGACCAGCCTGGCCGTCGGCGGTGGTCGGCATCCTGCTGATCACCCACTTCGACTACGACCGCACGGCTCGGCGATCCTGCAGTTCGTGATCGACAAGGCGTGGATCCCGTTCATCAACAGCCACTACCACCTCGGCCTCGACGGCATCTCGCTGCCGCTGGTGGCCCTGACGATGCTGGTCGTCCCGCTGTGCATCATCTACTCGTGGAACCACTTCCCCGAGCCGCACAACCCCAAGGCCTTCCTGATCCTGCATCCTGATCCTCGAGACGGGCATGGTCGGGCACGTTCCTCGCCCAGGACCTGATCCTGTTCTTCGTGTTCTTCGAGGTCGTGCTGCTGCCGATGTACTTCCTGATCGGCGTGTGGGGCGGCGAGCAGCGCCAGTACGCCTCGATCAAGTTCTTCCTGTTCACGCTGTTCGGCTCGGCGCTGATGATCGTCAGCTTCCTGGCGCTCTACTTCCTGTCCAGCCCGATCAGCGTCACGGCGGCCCGCCCGTCCACACCTTCGACATGACGCTGCTGCCGCTGGCGGCCCGGGGCATCTCGTCGGCCGCCGCGCTGCTGATCTTCGGCGGCATGTTCATGGGCTTCGGCATCAAGGTGCCGATCTTCCCGTTCCACACCTGGCTGCCCGACGCCCACACCCAGGCCCCCACGGTGGGCTCGGTCATCCTGGCCGCCGTGCTGCTGAAGCTCGGCACCTACGGCTTCATCCGCATCGCCCTGCCGATCCTGCCCCACGCGGCGCGAGACGTGGGCCCCGTGGATCGGGCTGCTGGCCGTGATCGGCATCATCTACGGCGCGCTTGTGCTGTCTGGCGCAGACCGACATGAAGCGGCTGATCGCCTTCTCGTCGGTGGCCCACATGGGCTTCGTGATGCTGGCCATCTCGACGCTCACCACCTTCGGCATCAACGCCGCCATCTTCGGCATGGTCGCCCACGGCCTCATCACCGGCATGCTCTTCTTCGTCGCCGGCTCGGCCAAGGACCGCTACCACACGCTCGAGATCAAGCGGCTCGGCGGCATGCTCCAGTCGATGCCCCACATGGGCTGGATCCTGGGCTTCGCCACCATGGCCTCGCTGGGCCTGCCCGGCCTGGCCGGGTTCTGGGGCGAGTTCCCCGCCATCCTGTCGGCCTACCAGCCCAACGTGCACCAACGTGGCGCTGTTCCGGGTGTTCATGGTCATCGCCGCCCTGGGCACCGTGCTGGCCGCCGGCTACCTGCTCTGGCTCTACCAGCGGACCGCCTTCGGCACGCCGTCGGAGGAGTTCGCCCACGATCCGCACCTCCACGACGTGACCGTGCCCGAGTGGATCGCCTGGCTGCCCATGCTGGTCGGCATCGTGGTCCTCGGCTTCTTCCCGAACCTCATCTTCAAGGTGACCGATCCGGCCGTGACCAGCACACGTCGTGGCCGCACGTCCGTGCGGCCGCGGGGAGCTGATCGGCCGATGCCCGTGTTGCTGACCGCGACCGCTGGCAGGCCGCCCGAGGTCGACTACCACGCGCTCGCGCCCGCTGATCGTGCTCACCGAGCGTGATCGTGCTGATGATCGTGGTCGACCTGTTCGCCGGTCGCGACGCCAAGGGCGCGCTGTCCTCGCTGGCCGGCATCGGCCTGCTGGGCACGGCCATCCCGCTCATCACCCTGGCCGTCAACGGCGCCGACCGGTCGATGTTCGGCGGCGCCTTCGTCGTCGACCACTTCGCGCTGGTGCTCGACGGCGCTGTTCGTGCTCGCCGGCTACGTGGTGGTGCTGCTGTCCACCAACTACATCGCCGAGGGCGACTACTGGGAGGGCGAGTACTACATCCTCTCCTCTCGCTCGGTGCTGGGCATGATGGTCATGGCTTCGGCGCGGGACCTGATCACCATCTTCGTCGCCCTCGAGCTGCTGTCGATCCCCGCCTACATGCTGGCCGCGCTGGCGCAAGCGCGACCTGCGCAGCAACGAGGCCGGGCTGAAGTACTACCTGATGGGCGTGTTCGCCTCGGCGCATCATGCTCTACGGCATGTCGCTGATCTACGGCTTCACCGGCACGACGGTGCTGGTGGAGATCGGCCACCAGGTCAACCACCTGGGCAGCTCCGAGCCCATCGTGAGCCTGGCCATCGTGTTCATGATCATCGGCTTCGCCTTCAAGGTGTCGGCCGTGCCGTTCCACACCTGGGCGCCCGACACCTACGAGGGCGCGCCCACCCCGGTCGCCGCCTTCCTGGCCACCGCGTCGAAGGCCGCCGGCTTCGTGGCCCTCATGGAGCTGATCTTCGTCGGCTTCTACGGGCGCCACGACGTCTACGAGCCGCTGATGTGGGTCCTGGCCGCCGCCTCCATGACCGTCGGCAACCTGATCGCCCTGCGCCAGACCAACGTCGTGCGCATGCTCGCCTACTCCGGCATCGCCCAGGCCGGCTACATCTGGCGCCGCTGGCGGTGGCCGGCAGCAGCGGATCGGTGCGGCGCCGACGCCGCTGCGGGCCATGGTCACCTACCTGGCCATCTACGTGGTCATGAACCTGGGCGCCTTCGCCGTGGTCATCGCCGTGGCCCGCAAGACCCGCATCGGCCGAGCTCGACCAGCTTCTCGCGGCCTGTTCCAGCTACGCGCCCGGCCTGGCCGTGGCCATGGCTCATCTTCCTGGCCTCGCTGGCCGGCATCCCGCCGATGGCCGGCTGGTTCGCCAAGTTCGTGCATCTTCCGCGCCCTGGTCGCCCCGCGGGACGACCTCCGGGCTACGTGCTGGCCGTGGTGGTCGGCGTGAACTCGGTGATCGCCGCTCTTCTACTACCTGCGTCTGACCCGCTACATGTTCATGGAGGACGCCATCGACGGCGACCCCGCCCCGATCCGGGTGCCGGTGTCGCTGACCATCGCCCTGGTGCTCACCGTCGGCATCACGCTGGTCTGCGGGCTTCTTCCCCGGCGACCGTCACCCACTTCACCGACACGGTCCACTTCGCCCTCGGTCGATAGGTGGCCGGTCGCCGGCGCTGACCGAGCCCACCCCGCTCGAGCCGAGGCGCTGATGGACGAGATCCGGGTGCAGGGTCCGATGGGTTTCGACGAAGTGGTCGATCTCGCCCTGTACGACCCCGACCACGGGTTCTACGCCCGCGGGAGGTCGGGCCGGCCGGCGTGGCGACTTCCTGACCAGCCCGGAGGTGGGTCCGCTGTTCGGCGCGGTGCTGGCCCGGGCCCTCGACCGATGGTGGACCGAGCTGGGATCCCCGGATCCGTTCACCGTGGTCGAGGCCGGCGCCGGGGTGGGCACGTTGGCTCGGGCCGTGCTGGCCGCCCGTCCGGCCTGTGCGCCGGCGTTGCACTATGTGCTGGTCGAGCGGGCCGACGCCCTGCGGGCTCACCATGGCGACCATCTGGCGCTGGTCGACGATCTCGGGGCCGAGGGTGACCAGCCGGGCGACCAGACGGGCG
The DNA here is from genome assembly GCA_963740985.1 of uncultured Microthrixaceae bacterium. Taxonomy (GTDB): domain Bacteria; phylum Actinomycetota; class Acidimicrobiia; order Acidimicrobiales; family Acidimicrobilacustridaceae; genus UBA4742. Next base: position 1,952,011 of record CAVUGJ010000002.1, on the reverse strand, counting down.
GGGCGGCGGCCGGCGGGCCGTGGGTGGCGTCGCGTGCCCGGCCCCCGGCGGGGCCGTTGACCGGGGTGGTGCTGGCCAACGAGCTGCTGGACAACCTGGCCTTCGGGCTGGTCGAGCGCGGCCCGTCGGGCTGGCGCGAGGTCCGGGTGGCGGTGGACGAGGCCGGTCCGGGGCTGGTCGAGACCACCGTGGACGCGCGCCTGGAGGTCGAGGCCCGAGCCGATCGGTTGGCGCCGGACGCGGCGGTCGGGGCCCGGATCCCGGATCAGGCCCAGGCCCGCGACTGGGTGGCCGATGGGCTGGCTCGCCTGGAACGAGGGTGGTTGGTGATCCTCGACTACGCCGACTCCACCGCCTCGATGGCGCGGCGACCCCAGCCGGCGTGGCTGCGCACCTACCGGGACCATGCCCGCGGTGGTCCGCCGCTGCACGACGTCGGTCACCAGGACGTCACCTGCGAGGTGGCCGCCGACCAGCTGGCCCTGGTCCGCCCGCCTGATCGGGTCGAGACCCAGGCCGACTTCCTGGCCCGTCACGGACTGGCCGAACTGGTCGACGAAGGCCGACAGGTGTGGACGCAACGGGCACACATCGGCGACCTCCAGGCCATCCAGGCCCGCTCCCGGGTGGGTGAGGCCGAGGCGCTGATCGACCCGACCGGGCTGGGCGCCTTCACCGTCCTGCAGTGGCAGCAGGTCTGATCCGGGCCTCGAACCCCATCGGCCTCGGAGCGCCTCAGCGGCCCGCGGGCCGGCACTAGGGTGGCGCCATGTCTACGGCGGAACGCCTTCCTTTGTCGCGGGAGCGGATCATTTCGGTGGCGGTCGAGTTGGTCGATCAGTACGGCCTCGATGCGCTGAGCATGCGCAAGCTGGGGGCCGCGCTGGGCGTCGAGGCCATGTCGCTCTACAACCACGTGGAGAACAAGGACGACGTACTCGACGGCATGCTCGAGCTGGTCATGCGCCAGATATGCATCCCCGGTCCGGTCGCGCCCTGGGACGACCGGCTCCGCGCCCTGGCCAACGAGATCCGGCGCGCCGGGCTCGAGCACCCGGGGGTGCTCCCGCTGTTCGGCACTCGCCCCATCGCCACCGCCGAGGGCTTCGCCCCGGTGGAGGCCATCCACGCCATCCTGGTCGACGCCGGGTTCGCCACCGAGCGAGGGGTCCACGCGGTGGTCTACGTGGCCGCCTTCGTGCTCGGCTACCTGCGCATCGACTTGGGTCGACTGACCCCACCCCCGGGCGATCCCAGTGACCCCTATGTCACCTGGGTCGGCCCCGAACACGAGCGAGCCGCGCAGTTCGGCCAGAGCCTCCTGGCTCAGAACTGGGACGAGGAGTTCGAGCGCTGCCTCGACCTGGTGATCGAATCCCTGCGGGCGCTGATCGGAGATCCGGCGGGCGTGGGGGAGTGACCCCCGGCCGGCGGCGACGGGCCGAGCGGTAGGCTCGCCCCGTATCGCAGCCGAGCAAGGGGATCAGGGGCCATGGCTGAGCCGACCATCGAGGACTATCTGCTCGAGAGCCGGACCTTCCCGCCGTCCAAGGAGTTCCAGGCCCGGGCCCTGGTGGCCGACCGGTCGCTCTACCAGGAGGCCGAGCAGGACTACGTGGCCTTCTGGGCCCGCCAGGCCCGCGAGCTGGTCAGCTGGTCCAAGGACTTCGACGAGCCGCTCCAGTGGGACCTGCCCTTCGCCAAGTGGTTCGTGGGAGGCACGCTCAACGTCTCCTACAACTGCCTCGACCGCCACGTCGAGGCCGGGCTGGGCGACAAGGTCGCCTACCACTGGGAGGGCGAGCCCGGCGACACCCGAACCATCACCTACGCCGAGCTCTCCGACGAGGTGAACCGGTTCGCCAACGTGTTGAAGTCGCTCGGGGTCGGGCGCGGCGACCGGGTCGGGATCTACATGCCCATGATCCCCGAGCTGCCGGTGGCCATGCTGGCCTGCACGCGCATCGGGGCCGCCCACTCGTGCATCTTCGGTGGGTTCTCCCCCGACTCCATCGTCGACCGGGTCAACGACGCTCAGGCCAAGGTGATCGTGACGGCCGACGGCGGTTTCCGTCGAGGCGCCCCGGCTCTGCTCAAGCCGGCGGTCGACACCGCGGTCGTCTCCACGCCCTCGGTCGCGGCCGTGGTGGTGGTGGCGCGGGTCACCGACCACCCGGCGTCGCCCGAAGGCACCCGCGTCGACATGGTGGCCGGTCGTGACCACTGGTACCACGACCTCATGGCCGCGGCCGACACCGACTGCCCGCCCGAGCCGATGGACAGCGAGGACCTGCTGTACCTGCTCTACACCTCGGGCACCACGGCCAAGCCCAAGGGCATCATGCACACCACCGGTGGCTACCTCACCCAGGTCGTCTTCACCCATCGCTACGTGTTCGACCTGCATCCCGAGGAGGACGTCTACTGGTGCGCGGCCGACATCGGCTGGGTCACCGGCCACAGCTACATCGTGTACGGGCCGCTGGCCAACGGCACCACCTCGGTCATCTACGAAGGCACGCCCGACACGCCCGGACGCGATCGGCTGTGGTCGATCGTGGAGCGCTACGGCGTGACCCAGCTCTACACCGCACCCACCGCCATCCGCACCTTCATGAAGTGGGGGGATGAGGAACCGGCCGGACACGACCTGTCCAGCCTGCGGGTGCTGGGCACGGTGGGCGAGCCCATCAACCCCGAGGCGTGGATGTGGTACCACACCCACATCGGTGGCCAGCGCTGCCCGATCGTGGACACCTGGTGGCAGACCGAGACCGGAGCCCACATGGTGGCCCCGCTGCCCTGGTGTGGTCACCACCAAACCGGGTTCGGCCACCTTCGCCCTGCCCGGCATCTCCGTCGAGGTGGTGGACGATGCCGGTCAGCCCATCACCAAGGGCGGCGGGTACCTCACCATCACCAAGCCGTGGCCATCCATGCTGCGAGGCATCTGGGGTGACCCGGAGCGGTACCGGGAGACGTACTGGAGCACGTACGAAGGCCGGTACTTCGCCGGCGACGGCGCCAAGATCGACGACGACGGCTACCTCTGGCTGCTCGGGCCGAGTCGACGACGTGATGAACGTCTCGGGCCATCGGGTCTCGACCACCGAGGTCGAGTCCGCCCTGGTGGACCACCCGGCGGTGGCCGAGGCGGCGGTGGTGGGCGCGGCCGACGCCACCACCGGCCAGGCCATCATCGGGTACGTCATCCTGCGAGGGACGGTGGAGCCCACCCCCGAGCTGGTGGAGGAGATCCGCCAGCACGTGGCCACCAAGATCGGTCCCACCGCCCGGCCCAAGGCCGTGCTGGTGGTCCCCGACCTGCCCAAGACCCGCAGCGGCAAGATCATGCGCCGCCTGCTGCGCGACGTGGCCGAGGGCCGCGACCTGGGCGACACCACCACCCTGGCCGATGCCGGAGTGGTCGACGACATCCGCCGACGGGCCGCGGAAGCCCCGTCGGAGGGCTGACGGCGGGTGTCCACCAAGCGCAAGAGCAATCCCGGCGCCAAGTCCCGGTCCCGGTCCGCGTCCAAGGGCCAGTCGGGTCGGGTGACCCCATCCCGATCTTCATCCGGTTCGGCTTCGGCGAACCGATCGGGCGGGTCCTCCCCCTCGACCCAGTCGGAACGGTCGAGTCGGCCGGCCGAACCCGACCTCAACGTGGGGGCCGTCGATCGCCTGGTCACCCGGGTCAACGAGGCGCTGCCCCGAGGACGGGTCCGCTCCGCCTTCTCCGGCACCTCCGGCCTGTCGCCCAACGCGGTCACCGTGATCGGGGCCCTGCCCGGCGGTGGCCGTGGTGGCGGTGGCCGTGGCCAGCAAGCGGCCGGTGCTGCTGCTGGCGGCCCTGTTGGTGATGGCCGCGGCCATCGTGGGCGTGATGCGGTTCGGCAACACCACCCGGGTGGTGGCCGAGCTGCCCGACGAGCTGGTGGTGTTCACGTCGCGCCGCGGCGCGCTCGAGCCCTTTCAGCGGGGTCCGCTGGCCGTGGAGATCCGGCCCTACTTCGACAGCCGCTGGCTCAAGGTGGTGGTGGGCGCAGATCAGCTCTTCGTGTCCAAGCGGGCGTTCGGCGCGGTGGTCCGCCGGCTGGCCGGCGAGGTGGACGACGCCCCGGATCCCGCCGATGACCCGGCCGACCCCGGCGAGACCGACGGCGGGGGGTCCTGAGCCGATGGTGGCACCGATGGCGCCGGACCCCGACAACTGGCAATGGCACGAGGGTCGGGTGTCGCCGGGCACGGCGGTCGTCTTCGACCTGGACGGCGTGCTCTCCGACGCGGTCGGCCGTCAGCACTACCTGGAGCGGCCCTTCCGGGACTGGGAGGCGTTCTTCGAGGCCTGCGGGGACGATCCGCTCATCGACGAGGTGGCCCGGCTGCTGGAGGTGATCGGACCCGATCACCAGATCGTCCTGCTGACGGCCCGGCCCATCCGGGTCCAACGCCAGACCCTGGGGTGGCTGGAGCGCTACCAGCTGCGCTGGGACCTGCTCATCATGCGCGACTACGGCGACTACGGCGCGTCCCGGGAGTTCAAGCGCCGGACCGTGTACGAGTTGCGGGCCTTCGGCTTCGACCTGCGGCTGGCCTTCGAGGACGACCGCCGCAACTACGACATGTTCCACGCCGAGGGAGTGCCCTGCGTGTACATCCACTCCGGCTACTACGAGTAGCCGCAGGGTCAGTCGCGGAAGTTGCTGAACTGGAGGGGGATGCCGAAGTCGTGCTCCTTGAGGGCGGCGATCACCGACTGGAGGTCGTCTCGCTTCTTGCCGCTCACCCGCAGCTGGTCACCCTGGGTCTGGGACTGGATGCCCTTGAGGCTGAGCCCCTTGATGAAGACGTTGAGCTTGCGGGCGTTGTCGCTGGAGATGCCGGCGTTGAGCGTGGCGGTCTGGCGGACGGTGCCGCCGGCCGCGTCCTCGACCTTGCCGTAGGTCACGGCCTTGAGCGACACCTTCCGGCGAACGAGCTTCTCCTCCAGCACCTGGCGAACCGCGTTGAGCCGGTCCTCGCTGACCGACTTGAGCTCGATGGTGTCGTCGCCCAGCTCGACGTTGGACCCCGTTCCCTTGAAGTCGTAGCGGGTGGTCAGCTCACGCGCGGCCTGGTCGACCGCGTTGCGGATCTCCTGCTGGTCGATCTCGGACACCACATCGAAGGTCGGCATGTCGCGCAGACTAGTGCTGGCGTCGATGGATCGGCTGGTCTCGTTTCGAGCTACCCGGGTCGAACGGATAACGTGACGAGTTCCTGGGTCGGTGCCCGAGTGGCCAAAGGGAACGGGCTGTAAACCCGTCGGCATTGCCTACGGTGGTTCAAATCCACCCCGGCCCACTTGCTGTGTCCCCCGGTCGGCGGAGCCTCCCTGCGGACGGCTCCGCCATCCGGGTGGCGCGTGGCGAGCGCCCGCCGGGTACATCTAGAGCAGGCGCTGCATCACCATCACGTCGAGCCACTTGCCGAACTTGCGTCCCACCTCGCGTTCGAGCCCGACCTCCTCGAACCCGAGCCGGCGGTGCAGCTCGATGGAGGTGTCGTGGCCGCCGACGATGCGGGCGATCACCGTGTGGAACCCGTGCTGGGCGGCCAGGGCCATGAGCTCGGTCAGCAGCAGGCGACCCAGCCCGGCGCCCCGTTGGTCGTGGCGCACGTACACGGAGTCCTCCACGGTGGAGTTGTAGGCCGGCCGGTCGCGGAACGGGGACAGGGAGGCGAAGCCGACCACCTCGTCGCCGTCGGCGGCCACGATCACGGCATGGGCGCCCGATCGGGCCTCCAGCCACTGCTGCTGCTCGGCCAGCGTGCGGGGGACCAGGTCGAAGGTGACCGTCGAGGTGGACACCTCACGGTTGTAGATCTGGCGGATCGCCTCGGCATCGCCCGCCTGGGCCAGTCGTATCTCCACCCGGAGACGCTACCTGGCTGGCTCCGGAAGGCGGAGGCCGCCAGGCCGGAGCCGCTGGATAGATGGGCACCCAAATGGCGAAGCGCCCGCAGGGAGGCTTGCCGACCGAAGGGCCAACAGGGCTGACCCTCCTACACCGCGATGTTGGGTCGGATGCGACGATGGGCCCGATCCGTGGGGGGCTTGTCGGCGACGGGTTCCACGATGGACAGCTGGCCGGTCAGCGCCTCGACCCGAGCCCAGGCCGCCACGTCCGGGTCCTCGGTGAGGTAGATGACCTGTTGGTTGGTCGAGGCCTTGGTCAACAGCTCGAGGAGCTCGGGCTTGATGGCCGAGTCCACGTCGGTCAGTGCGTCGTCCACCAGCAGCGGGAAGCTCTCCCCGCCCGCACCCAGCGACTTCAACCGGGCCAGACGCTGCAGCAGGGTGTGGGCCAGCTCGGCCCGGTTGTCCTCGGTGCCTCGTGGCCCCACGCCCGGGGCCTGGCCCGTCCGGGCCCGACTCCCGTTCCTGGGCCAGGCGGCGGATCTGGCGTCGGTGCTCCACGGCCCACGACACCGGGATGTCGCCCACCAGCACCCGCCACTCGGCCAGCGCGGCCCGGTGCTCCTCGGCCGCCCGCATCATCAACCGCCGGGCTTGGTCGTTGCCCAGCAGGCCGTTGACCCGGTGGATCTGGAAGGTCAGGTAGGAGGTGACGCCCACCGAGGCCAGTGCCTCCTCCTCGCGCTGGCGGGCCTGCTCCAGGCGTTGCCAGAAGGCGATCGGACACGCCGTGGCGCCGATGGACAGCATGAGGAAGGGCACCAGCAGAATGGGGCCGTAGATGGCGGCCATGGCGATGCCCACGATGGCGCCGCCGGCCCCGCCGATGAACGACAGGTAGCGGACCCGCTCGTTGTCGGCCTGGGCCTGCTCGAACTCGTGGTGGCGTTGTTCGATCTCGGCGTAGACCTGCGGCGTCCTCGGCGTCGGAGCCGGCTGCCTGGGCCGTCTCGGCCAGGTGTCGCTCACGGTCGCTGCACCTTGTCGGCCACGTCCCACAGACGGGCCTGGTCGATGCGGGCCAACGCTGTTCAGGTAGTGATCGAGCTGGGACCGGGTGGCCAGGTCGCTCGGGCTCAGGCACAGCTGGCTGCGGGCCTGGGCCGGATCGATGCCGGCCCGGCGCAGCACGTCGAGGCCATGGGAGGTGGTGAAGGACTCGGTGACGTCAGCCGACCGGTCGATGTCGACCACGCGGTGGCGTCCCCCTCGGGGCGGAAGATGGCGTAGCGCGCCCCGGCGTCGGAGGCGATCTCGAGGTGGACGCCCGAGCGTCCGGCGCCCAGCCCCCCGATCAGTTCGGTGATCAGACCTTCTCGTTCGAGCGGGCCCACGCCGGCGATGACGGTCATCCGGCGATGGAGGTCCAGGGAGTACGTTCGCTTGCCGGCCTCGATCACGAGTCGTTCGAAGTGCACCCTCGGAGGATCGGCGTCCGCGGGCCCGGACTTGAGCCGAAAGGCCTACGCCTCTGGGCCATCCGGCCTGTCTTCTTGGCCTCCCGGTCGGCCAGCCTCCCGGCGGGCGCCTTCGGCATCTGGGTGTCATCGGTCCGGCGGCTCCGGCCAGGGCCAACCAAGTTGGGACCGGGCGGGGGTGCGTGGCATGATGGACGGTCCGTTGTCGCAGGTTGACAGCGGGATGCCCCCTTAGCTCAGTCGGCAGAGCGTTTCCATGGTAAGGAAAAGGTCGACAGTTCGATTCTGTCAGGGGGCTCACGCGCAGCGAGGCCGTCGTCCTGCCCCTGGGGTGGGATCCGGCCGAGTCCTGGCGGCGTAGCTCAGTCGGTTAGAGCACTCGGCTCATAATCGAGTTGTCGTCGGTTCGAGTCCGACCGCCGCCACCATCGTGCCCGCTCGTCGGGCATCCCGACCACCACCAGACCCACCGCCTCACCGGATCACGGAAGGACCCCGATCGTCATGGCCAGAGAGAAGTTCGAGCGGAACAAGCCTCATGCGAATGTGGGGACGATGGGTCATATTGATCATGGGAAGACGACGTTGACGGCGGCGATCACGAAGGTGTTGTCGGATGCGGATCCGTCGAACAACTCGTTTACGGAGTTCGCGAATATTGATAAGGCGCCGGAGGAGCGTGAGCGGGGGATCACGATCAATATTTCGCATGTGGAGTATGAGACGCCGGATCGTCATTACGCGCATGTGGATATGCCGGGGCACGCGGATTACATCAAGAACATGATTACGGGTGCGGCGCAGGTGGATGGGGCGATTCTGGTGGTGTCGGCGGCGGATGGTCCGATGCCTCAGACCCGTGAGCATGTGTTGTTGGCCCGTCAGGTGGGGGTGCCGGCGATCGTGGTGGCGTTGAACAAGGTCGACATGGTCGATGATGAGGAGCTTGTTGGATCTGGTGGAGTTGGAGGTGCGGGAGCTGCTGAGCGAGTACGAGTTCCCGGGTGATGATGTGCCGGTGGTGAAGGTGTCGGCGTTGAAGGCGTTGGAGGGTGATCAGGTCGCGGTTGATCAGATCATGGAGTTGATGACGGCGGTGGATACCTATATTCCTCAGCCGGAGCGGGAGACGGAGAAGCCGTTCTTGATGCCGATCGAGGATGTGTTCACGATCACGGGTCGGGGGACGGTGGTGACCGGGCGGGTGGAGCAGGGTGTGGTCCACACGGGTGACGAGATCGAGATCGTGGGGATCCGTGCCGACGGCGAAGACGACGTGTACGGGGGTGGAGATGTTCCGCAAGATCCTCGATGAGGGTCGGGCGGGGGACAACATCGGTGCCTTGTTGCGGGGCACGAAGAAGGAGGAGGTGGAGCGGGGTCAGGTGTTGGCGGCGCCGGGTTCGATCACGCCTCACACCACTTTCGAGGGTCAGGTGTATGTGTTGACCAAGGACGAGGGGGGCCGGCACAAGCCGTTCTTCTCGAACTATCGTCCCCAGTTCTATTTCCGGACCACCGATGTGACCGGGCATGTGACGCTGCCGGAGGGCACCGAGATGTGCATGCCGGGGGACAACACGACCATGACCGTCGAGTTGATCCACCCGATCGCCATGGAAGAAGGCCTCCGGTTCGCCATCCGCGAGGGTGGCCGCACCGTCGGCGCCGGCCGCGTCACCAAGATCATCAAGTAACAGGAGTTCCCGCAATGGCCAAGAACGACAAGCGCGTCGCCGTCACCCTCGAGTGCCAGACCTGCAAGCGTCGCAACTACATCACCACCAAGAACAAGGTGAACGACCGCGAGCGCATCGAGATCAAGAAGTACTGCAAGTGGGACCGGGTGCACACGCTCCACAAGGAGACCCGCTGAGTGGGCTCCCGCCAACAGGAGACCCGCTGAGCGGGCTCTCCCGCCAACAGGAGACCCGCTGAGCGGTCGCGTAACCTTCGGCCCATGCCCAGGTCCAACTCCCTGACGCCCGACGAGGTGGTCAGCCTGGTCACCGCGGCCCGCGGTGGCGATCGGGACGCGTTCGACGCCCTGGTCCGCCACACCTACCTCGAGACCTACACGCTGGCCTTCCGCCTCACCGGCGACGAGGAGGACGCTCGAGACGTGGTTCAGGAGTCGTACCTGCGGGCCTACCGGGGCCTGCGGCGCTTCCGGGGCGATGCCCAGTTCTCGACCTGGCTCTACCGGATCACGGCCAACTGCGCCTCCACCGAGGTGGGGCGCCGGACTCGGCACCGCCACGACGAGTTGGACGACGGGCTGGCCGATGCCAACGGCCGGGGCCCGTCCGGTCCCGAACTGGCCATGGACAACGTCGTGCTGCGCCAGCGCCTGGAGGCGGCGCTGTCCGAGCTGCCGGCGCGGCTGCGGGCCGTGGTGGTGCTGCGCGATGTCTACGACCTGCCCCACGAGGCCATCGCGGCCGAGCTGGGCATCTCGGTGTCGGCGGCGAAGGTCCGCCTCCACCGGGCCCGACGTCGGCTGCGCCAGGACCTGTTCGTGATGCCGAGCGACCAGCTCGACGATCTCGAGACCGTCGGCCCACTCGACGAGGGGGGTGCTCGTGCGGTCTGAGACCCTGCTGACCTGCGACGACGTGATCGAGCGCCTGGCCGACGCGCCCGACGGCGCCATGTCGCTGGATCCCGACGCCCGGCGCCACGTCGAGGGCTGCCTGCGCTGCCAGGCCGAGGCCGTCCAGCACCGCAAGCTGCGTCGGGCCCTGCGTGGCCTGCGCGACGAGTTGTCGGCCCCGGCTCCCGGGTTGCTCGACGAGCTCTTGGGTGCGGTGGACTCCGATGCGGAGCGCCGCAGTGGGCGCCGGTCGGCGCACGCCGCTCGGCGCCCGGCGAGCCGTCGGCGGGTGGCCTATGTGGGCGGGCTGGCGGCCGCCGCCACCGCCGCCGGGGTGGGTGGAGCCGTGGTCCTGGTCACCCGGACCCGGCGCCGGCTCCCGCTGGCCGGCTGAGCCTGACAGGCAGCCTGCAATAGCGACGGGCGGGAAGCCCGGGCGGTTTGCTATCCTGGCTCGCTGGGCCAGAACCCCCTAGGGCAGTAGCTCAATTGGTAGAGCACCGGTCTCCAAAACCGGCGGTTGGGGGTTCGATTCCCTCCTGCCCTGCTCCAGTCCGTACCCTTTCCCCGGCGCGCCTGTGGCGCCGCCGAACCCAGTCGCTGTCACGCCCCCCGGCCCGCCGAGCCCGGGGTCGTTCCCCGAACGCATGAAGGTGCCGTCATGGCCATGAACCGAGAACAGAAGCGGGCGCTGCAGCGCAGCGGCGACGTGGGTGAGGACGGCGAGCCGATCCGCAAGCGCCCCGCCGCCAAGGGCCGCCAGCAACCGGCGCCCCGAGCCAAGTCCGAGCGCACCCGCCCCCGCCAGTTCCTGCGTGAGGTCACCGCCGAGCTGCGCAAGGTGGCCTGGCCCACCCGCTCCGAGACGATCAACTACTCGATCATCGTGCTGGTGGCGCTGATCGTGCTCACCACCTTCATCTTCGGGGTCGACTACGTGTTCAGCCAGCTGGTCCTGAAGCTCTTCAACGCCTAGGCCAGCCGATGACCGACACCCCCACCCCTGACGAACCGCACGAAACCCCCACGAACGACGAGGCCATGAGTCCTGACGAGCAGTTGACCGAAGACGAGATCGAACTGGTGACCGAAGCGGTCGCCGAAGCCGTGATCGAGGCCGAGCTCGAAGAGGAGATCGCCGAGGAGATCGCCGAAGAGGTGGTCGAGGCCGTCGAGGTCCTGGCCGAGGCCGTGATCGAGGGCGCGGTGGCGGCCGAGCTGCTCGAGGAGATGATCGATGCCGGCTTGGAGGGCGAGGAGGCCGAGGCGCTCGAAGCCGGGCTGGCCGAGGTGGCGCTGACCGGGGTGGTGGCCGAGGCCGAGCTCGAGGAGCTCGAAGAGGAGATCGCCGAGGTGATCGTCGCGGCCGCCGTCGAGGAGGCCATCGAGGAAGAGCTCGAGGAAGAGCTCGAGGAAGAGCTCGCCGAGGCGATCGTCGAAGCCGCCATCGAGGAAGAGATCGAAGAGGAGATCGCCGAGGAGATCGTGGCCGAGGTCGCCGAAGCCGAAGCCGAGGCCGAGCTGGTCGAGGCGCTCGACGACCTGGGCGACGCCATCGACGCCGAGCTCGAGGTGCTCGACGAGGACGACCTGCTGGCCGAGGCGGCCGCTCCGGTCGAGAGCCCGTTCGACCGGCCGGGCCAGTGGTTCGTGGTCCACACCCAGTCGGGCTACGAGAAGAAGGTCAAGCAGAACCTCGAAGCCCGCATCTCGTCCATGAACATGGAGGAGCGCATCCACGAGGTCGTCATCCCCATGGAGGACGTCGTCGAGGTCAAGAACGGCAAGAAGGTGGTCGTCCAGAAGAAGGTCTTCCCGGGTTACCTGCTGGTCCGGTGCAACCTGGACGACGACTCCTGGTACGTGGTCCGCAACACGCCCGGCGTGACCGGATTCGTGGGCCAGGGGGCCAAGCCGTCGCCCCTGCCCCGTCGTGACGTCGAGGCGTTCCTGCAGGTCAAGCCGGAGGGCGAGGAACCGACCCGCAAGGGCAAGCCGCGCCACGAGTACGAGCCGGGTGAGACCGTGCGGGTCAAGGAAGGGCCCTTCGCCGACTTCTCGGGCGAGATCGTGGAGATCAACGAGGATCAGCTCAAGGTCAAGGTGCTGGTCAACATCTTCGGTCGCGAGACCCCCGTCGAGCTCGAGTTCTCCCAGGTGGCCAAGCTCTAGGCCTTTCTGGTCCGGCTCGATTCGGCCCTTCGGCCGGCGGGTCCTGCCGCCGGTGGGCGCTGCGGGGCCGCTCGCCGCGCTCGCTCTCCGCAGCCCTCCCACCGGCGTCACCCCCCGGCCTTCGGGCCGAGCGGTGGCTTCGCCACCGCCGGCGGGCATGGGCGAGTTGTGGAGCACAGGTGTTACCCGGCAGACTTGTCGGTCGCTACTCAGACGTTGACTCAGCTAGGGAAGTAGGAAGGTTCATGGCCAAGAAGAAGGTTGCGGCCGTAGTCAAGATCCAGATTCCGGCGGGGGCGGCGACGCCGGCACCGCCGGTGGGTACCGCGCTCGGGCCCCATGGCGTGGCCATCATGGACTTCTGCAAGGACTACAACGCGGCCACCGAGTCCCAGCGCGGCACCATCGTGCCCGTCGAGATCACCGTCTACGAGGACCGCTCGTTCACCTTCATCCTCAAGACCCCGCCCACCTCCGTGCTGATCAAGCAGGCGGCCGGGCTGGACAAGGGAGCCACCGCCGCCGGGCGCGAGACGGCCGGCTCGATCACCGAGGCCCAGGTGGCCGAGATCGCCCAGATCAAACTTCCCGACCTCAACGCCAACGACCTGGACGCGGCCAAGCTCCAGGTGGCCGGCACCGCCCGGTCGATGGGCATCACCGTCAGCTGACCAACTGATCCACCGTCGTGGTGGCGACCCTGGTCGCGGCCACGAGTTCCACCGGGACCCGTTCCACCTCGTCCGGGCCCGTTCACCCCACACCCACCCGGGTGTCGATCCGAGGGAGCCGTCATGGCGAAGCACGGAAAGCGCTACAACGACGCGACGAAGCGATTCGATCGCGAAGCCCAGCACTCGTCGGCCGAGGCCGTCGACCTGGTGAAGAGCCTGGCCACGGCCAAGTTCGACGAGACGGTCGAGGTGGCCGTCCGCCTCGGCGTCGATCCCCGCAAGGCCGACCAGATGGTCCGGGGCACCGTCGCCCTGCCCTCGGGCACGGGCAAGGACGTGCGCATCGCCGTGTTCGCCACCGGTGAGGCGGCCAACGAGGCCCGGGCCGCCGGGGCCGACTTCGTGGGCGCCGAGGATCTCACCGCCCAGGTCGAGGGGGGCATGCTCGACTTCGACGTGGCCATCGCCACCCCCGATCTCATGCCCCAGGTGGGCAAGCTGGGCCGGGTGCTCGGCCCCCGCGGTCTCATGCCGAACCCCAAGACCGGCACCGTGACCACCGACGTGGCCAAGGCCGTGTCCGACTTCAAGGGCGGCAAGGTCGAGTACCGCACCGACCGGTTCGGCAACGTGCACGTCCCCATCGGCCAGGCCAGCTTCGAGCGCGACGCCCTGGGCGCCAACCTGCGGGTCGTGCTCGAGGAGCTGGAGCGGGTCAAGCCGTCGTCGGCCAAGGGCCGGTACTTCCAGCGCATCACCCTGACCTCGACCATGGGCCCCGGCGTCAAGATCGATCCGGCCCGCATGTTCGTCCTGGCCGAGGACGGCCCCGCCGCCTGAGGCGGGGCTCGCCTCCGCGATCCCGAACGCTCGCACCTGGTGCACCTGTGCACCTCCGTGGTGCATGGGTGCACCCGATTGGTGAACTGGCCTGTACTGGCAGTGGAGTCCGGTTCGGCGAGCCGATTTGGGACGGCGGGGATCGCCCGCTACCCTGACCAGGCTGTTCCGGGGGCCGCTGGCCCCTGACAACTGAATCCACCGCTCGCCGAAGACCGCTGGTGTCTCACGACCCAAAGGGCAGCCGCCCGCCAGCCGAGGTGAATGCTCCTCAAGTTCCGGGGTGTTCGCTACGCGCGAGCACCCTGTGTCGTTCCCGGCGCAGGTTCGACACGAGGCCGGTCCACCGGCAACCGGAACCAGAAGGAGGTGCGATGGAGAACCCGAGACCCGAGAAGGTCGCGGTGGTCGACGAGGTTCGCGAGCGCTTCTCGCGCAGCGACGCGGCCGTGCTCACCGAGTACCGGGGTCTGAACGTCGCCGACATCTCAGCCCTGCGCCGCACGCTGCGCACGGCTGGAGGCGACTACAAGATCTACAAGAACACGCTGGTGCGCTTCGCGGCCCGCGATCTCGGACTCGAGATCGAGGACCTGCTCACCGGTCCCACCGCCATCGCCTTCGTCGACGGCGATCCGGTGGCGGTGGCCAAGGCCCTGCGTGACTTCGCCCGCACCCACGAGCAGCTGGTGGTCAAGGGCGGCGTGCTGGGTGACAAGCTGCTGTCGGCCGAGGACACCCGAGCGCTGGCCGACGTGGCTCCCCGCGAGGAGCTGCTGGCTCGCCTGGCCGGGGCCATGGCGGCGCCGATGGTGCAGTTCGCCGGCCTGCTCGAGGCCCTGCCCCGCAACTTCGCCTACGGCCTGGCCGCCCTGATCGAGCAGCAGGGTGGCGTGCCCGAGACGCCCAGTGCGCCCGAGGCCCCCGCCGAGGCCGAGGCCGACACCACCCAGGCCGATCCGGCTCCGGACACCGAGGCCAGTGCGCCCGAGGCACCCGCCCCGGTGGCCGAGGCCAGTGACGAGACCGCGGCCACCGCCGCATCCGATGACGCGGCGCCCGCCGCCGACGAACCGGCAGCCGATCCGGCTCCCGAAACCGAAACCGAAACCCCCGTGGCCGAGGCCGCGGAGACCCCCACGGAGGACAACTGATCATGGCAACCAAGGAAGACATCCTCGACAGCATCGCCAGCATGAGCGTGCTCGAGCTCAGCGAGCTCCTGAAGGAGTTCGAGGAGAAGTTCGGCGTGACCGCTGCGGCCCCCGTGGCCGTGGCCGCGGCCGCCACCGGTGGTGGGGGCGCCGCCGCCGAGGAGGCCGAGGAGCAGGACGAGTTCGACGTCGTGCTGACCGCGGCCGGCGACAAGAAGATCCAGGTCATCAAGGAGGTTCGTGCCCTCACGAACCTGGGCCTCAAGGACGCCAAGGATCTGGTCGACGGCGCCCCCAAGGCCGTGCTCGAGAAGGTGTCCAAGGAGGATGCCGAGAAGGCCAAGGCCCAGCTCGAAGAGGCTGGCGGCTCCGTCGAGCTCAAGTAGTCACCCGCCGGGTCACCGGCATCCGTTCGACCGTCGGGTCGGACTCGGGGAACCCCCTGGGTCCGGCCCCTCGTCGTTTTGGGATCGGACCCAGGAGCGCCCCGGTGACCCGCCCAGGTCAGACTGCGGATGGGTGGTGCAAACCCAGCGTTCACGGTCAGGCCGTTGACGAACGCGCTCCGTGCTGGTGGGGTGGGGGCCTTGACGGGGACCTGTGGTCGAGGGCAGTTTGCGAGTCGACCGCGGTACCGGGCGACCGGCGTGCGAGCGCTGGTGGCCATGGTCGCGGTCGTGCTGGTGGGCACCGGGCTGGCCGCGGTGCCGCGCCCGGCCCGGGCCGCCTCGGGCCCCACCGTGGTGGGGGTCGACGCTGATCCGGCCGGGACCAGTTGGTACTCGGATCAGAGCGGCCTGTCGCCCCAGGTGGTGTCGGGCGGCGCCTTCGGCCAGCAGTTCGCCACCCAGCTCCAGGGTCAGATCCAAGCACAACCCCTGGTGGTGGGCGCCACCTTGCTGGTGGCCACCGAGGCCAACAACGCCTACGGCCTCAATGCCTCGACCGGCGCCGTCCTGTGGTCGCGGTCGCTCGGCACCCCCGTGGACTCGGGCGCCATCGGCTGCAACGACCTGCCCAGCAACGGCGTCACGGGCACTCCGGTGGTGGATGCCACTGCTGGCACCGAGTACCTGATGTCGGTCACCTACGTGTCGGGCACCAGCGGTCCGGCGGTGTACTCGCTCCACGCCCTCGACATCACCTCCGGTGCCGAGCGCCCCGGCTTCCCGGTCCCGGTCCAGGGCACGGCCGCCAACGATCCCAACCAGTCCTTCAACGCCACCTATCAGCTGCAGCGGCCCGGACTGGTCCTGACCGGCGGGGTGGTCTATGCCGCCTTCGGCGGGCACTGCGACATCGACCCGTACCACGGCTGGGTGGTGGGGGTCAGCACCGCCGGTCATCTCACCACCCTGTGGAGCGACGAAGCCGGAGTGGCGGCCAACGGTGGCCAATCCGGCATCTGGGCCGCCGGCGCGCTGCGATCCGACGGGCCGGGTTCGCTGGTGCTGACCACCGGCAACGGGAACGACCCGACCACCCCGCTGGCCGACACCACGCCGCCAGCCACGTTGGGCGAAGCCGTGGTCCACCTGGTGGCTCAGCCGGACGGTTCGCTCAAGACCAACGACTTCTTCATCCCCTTCGACGCCAACCACCTCAACAACATCGACGGCGACCTGGGATCCGGCTCGCCGGTGCTGCTGCCGAGCAGCTTCTCCACCCCGACCCATCCGCACCTGGCCGTGGTCGTCGGCAAGGAGGGCTATCTGTACGTCCTGGATGCCGCGCACCTGGGTGGCTATGAGCAGGGCGCGGGAATGGGCGATGACGTCCTGGCCCGATTGGGACCGGTGCAGGGGGTGTGGGGCAACCCCGCGGTTTGGGGCGGCGACGGCGGCTACCTGTACTTCGTGACCAACGGGGCCTCGCCCACCGGCGCGCCGGGTGCCACCGACGGCAAGTTGCTGGCATGGAAGTTCGGGGTGGACGGGTCGGGCAAACCGACCTTCGCCCAAGTCGGGGCCAGCACCGACGCCTTCGCCTACGGCGGCAGCTCACCCATCGTGACCTCGTCGGGAACCACGTCGGGAACCGGCGTGCTCTGGGTCGACTGGGTCAACAGCCAGGGGACCGACTACGCCCAGCTCCGGGCCTACGATCCCGTGCCTGACGCCAACGGTCATCTGACCCTGCTGTGGAGCGGGCCCAGCGGCGCCGCGGTCCGGTTGTCCAGCCCGGGCGCGGGCAACAGCAAGATCTATCTGGGCACCACCGACGGGATCGTGCGGGCCTACGGCTCGCCGGTGCAGAGCCCCTTCACCGGGGGGGCGGTGGGCTTCCCCAACACGACGGTCGGATCGAGCGCCACTGTCGCCGACACCTTCACCGCGTCCCAGGCGTTGACCGTCACCGCGCTGTCGGTGGCGGGGGCAACCTTCTCGATCGGCGCACCGTCCTCACCGCTGCCTCTCACGCTGGCCAAGGGCACCAGCTTCACCGTGCCCGCCACCTTCGCCCCGACCGACTACGGCGCGGCCGGGGGCACGCTCACGGTGACCACATCGGTCGGGGCCTACACCGTCGGACTGAACGGTGACGGGCTCAACGCCACCCCGTTGCTCACCGTCGCGCCCAAGGCCATCAGCTTCGAGGGGACGGCCATCGGGGCCAAGATCACCGCGGACGCCATCTTCTCCAACCAGGGCAGCCAGACGCTGCACATCACCGGGGTCACGTCCCCGGCGGCGCCGTTCACGCTGGCGGGGGTCCCGGCGGTAGGCGCCACCCTGGCCCCCGGCGCCTCGGTGGCGGTGGCGGTGACCTATGCCCCCACCGCGGCCGGCCAGAACATCGACGCGCTCGACCTGGACAGCGACGGCGGGTCGGTGACCGTCGACCTGTCGGGCACCAGTGGGACGCCAGGGCAGCTCCAGGTCGCCCCGGCTGCGGTGGCGTTCGGTTCGGCGCCGTTGGGCTCGGTGACCACCAGCTCCTTCACGGTCAGCAACACCGGCGGTTCCGCCCTCACCATCACCAAGTCCAAGCCACCGGCGCTGGGGGTGTTCACGGCCACCACCACCCTGGCCGAGGGAACCGTCCTCCAGCCCGGCCAGTCGGTGACCGAGACCGTGTCGTTCCGGCCGACCGCGCTGGGCGCGGCCACCGACCAGTGGGTGTTGAACGGCTCGGGGACGTCGGTGCTGACCAACCTGGCCTTCACCGGCACCGGCGTGGCGGTGCCGGCGCTGCCGGGTCCCCCGTCGGCGGGGGGTTGGGCGTTGGCGGGCTCGGCGGCCATGTCGGGGTCCGATGTGGTGTTGACGGGGCCGACGGCGTGGCAGGCGGGGTCGGTGTCGTCGCCGTCGGCGGTGGCCACCGATGGGTTGACGGTGGCGTTCGACGCGGTGATCGGTGGGGGCAACGGGGCGGACGGGATGACGATGGCGTTGGCCAACGCGTCGAGCACCAAGCGGTTGGGGTTCTCGGCGGGGTCGTTGGGGTATTCGGGGATCTCGGGTCCGGCGGTGGGTTTGGTGACGTTCAAGAACACGGGGGAGCCGTCGGGCAACTTCGTGGGGGTGGCTGACGGGGGTCCGGTGTCACCGGGGATCCCGAACTGGTTGTCGACATCGACGGCGGTGCCCACCTTGGAGGGGGCGACCACCCATGTGGTGGTGTCGGTGTCGGGTCACACGATGACGGTGTCGGTGGCGGGCACGGTGGTGTTGACCACGGTGGTGGCCGATCTGCCGGCGCTGGCCAACATCGTGTTCACCGGCGCCACCGGCGGTCGCTACGACAGCCACATCGTCCGCAACGTCAAGCTGAGCCAGCGCCCGGCGCTGCCGGGTCCCCCGTCGGCGGGGGGTTGGGCGTTGGCGGGCTCGGCGGCCATGTCGGGGTCCGATGTGGTGTTGACGGGGCCGACGGCGTGGCAGGCGGGGTCGGTGTCGTCGCCGTCGGCGGTGGCCACCGATGGGTTGACGGTGGCGTTCGACGCGGTGATCGGTGGGGGCAACGGGGCGGACGGGATGACGATGGCGTTGGCCAACGCGTCGAGCACCAAGCGGTTGGGGTTCTCGGCGGGGTCGTTGGGGTATTCGGGGATCTCGGGTCCGGCGGTGGGTTTGGTGACGTTCAAGAACACGGGGGAGCCGTCGGGCAACTTCGTGGGGGTGGCTGACGGGGGTCCGGTGTCACCGGGGATCCCGAACTGGTTGTCGACATCGACGGCGGTGCCCACCTTGGAGGGGGCGACCACCCATGTGGTGGTGTCGGTGTCGGGTCACACGATGACGGTGTCGGTGGCGGGCACGGTGGTGTTGACCACGGTGGTGGCCGATCTGCCGGCGCTGGCCAACATCGTGTTCACCGGCGCCACCGGCGGTCGCTACGACAGCCACATCGTCCGCAACGTGACCATGACCTACGGGCCGCCCAGCACGGCCTGATCCTGGACGGCTGGTCGAAGTGGTCAGCCCAGGATGGCGCTGGCCTGCTGCTGGAGGGTGGCCATGGTGGGTTGGGAGCCGGTGGCGGTGACCAGGCCGTGCTCGCTCATCCAGGCCACCACCTTGAGGTTCAGGTCCTTGGCCCGGGTCAGGATGAGGGTCATGGACGCCAGGGTGGGATTGCCCGTGTTCTCGCCCCCCAGGCCAGCCAGGTGGTCGGTGCTGACCAGACCGGCCAGGAAGTCGGCCGGGTCCTCGAGCTCGGTGGTGTTCTTGGTCGACTGGCCGTCGAGGTAGGTGGTGTAGGCGATGGCGTGGGTCTTGTCGGACAGCCCGGCCAGCAGCGTCGTCCAGTCGAGGCCCTGGTTGAACTCCTCGTCATCGAGGGTCAGCAGCGAGTTGACCACCTTGGTGGCCACCCCCGGTCGCTGGCCCCACCCGGGCAGCATGATCAGTTCCCGGGTGGCGAAGTCGTTGTGGAACGTGCCGTTCAGCCACTTCCCGAAGTTGTCCAGCGCCGTGTTGTAGGCATCGAGGAAGGACTGGGCCTGGGCGGCGGTGCCGGTGCCCGGCTTCCAGCCCGGCACCGGCGAGGCGGCCTGGGTGCTGGCGTCGTAGGCCCAGTAGGACCCCGTGTGGTTGTTGTAGTTACCCGTCGGGTAGCGCAGCTCGCCCAGCGGGCCACCACCCTGGCGAACGGCCCACAGCTCCCCCTTGGGGATCTGGCCGCCCAACCAGGTCAGGTACACGTTCAGGGCAGTGCGCACGTTCATGTTGGTCACGGCGTTGGCCACGTTGTTCCCGCCGGCGGCGGGGCCGGTGAAGACGTCGCCGTACTGGTTGACGAAGCGGGTCCCGCCCTTGAGGTTGAACACCCAGGCCGGGGTGTACTGCATGCCCGGGTCGAGGATCACGTCGAGCCCGGCGGCACGGGCGGCGTTGATCTTGGCGTTGAGCTGATCGGCGTAGTGGGTGCTGAAGGTGCCCTGGGTGGGCTCCGCGCTGTTCCACGAGGCGGCGATGGTGACCACCTGGACACCTGCGGCCACCTCCTGTGCGTAGTAGCCGCCGCTGGCTCCGACGATCCCCAGCGCGGCGTGGGTGGTGGGACTCGGGCCGGTGTCGACCACGTCGCAGGCGCTGGCCACCAGGGCGAGCACCACGACCAGAGCCACGGCGAAGGGGTGCCGGGCGTGGGCCCGACGGGGGAGGGATCGGGAAGGTCCGGAGGGTGGGTTCAAGGTTCGGTCGATCTTGTTCGGTTCGGCCGCCCTGCCGGCTGGGACCCTATCCCGGCCCCCAGGGTCGGCGGATGAACCTGGGGGGAAGAACGAGTGGCGCCACATGAACCTCGGATCGTCACCGCTCGTGGCCGTCTTGAGGGAACAGCGGCCACCAAGGGTGACTTTCGGCCTAGGCCGAAAGACTTACGCCACAACTGGTCCAGGAGTCCGTCATTTCGGCCGCTCACAGGCGGCCCGACGGCTGGGCGGGGGCGGCCCGCACCCTGGTCGCGTCATGAATTCGCAAACTCGGGTACTCTTGACCTCTCGGCGGGTTCGTCTTACCCTGCCGGCAACCTGCACGGGGAAGAAGTGGTTGATCCCCCGCTCTGGCGCCCTGGGAGCAATTCCCCGGGTTGCTCTTCAACGCGTGCCCGCCTAGGCTTGTCGCTGCCGTGCATGTCCGTTTCGCCCGCGCCGATCTCTGTTTGGCGACCTCGCGCGCCTGGGCACGGATGCCGCGTCACCACCTGCTGTTCTGCCACTGAGGGGTAATCCTTGTCTGCTCGCCCTGTCACCCGGGATCGCTACTCGTTCGCCAACCTCGACGAGGTCCTCGGCCCTGCCCGACCTGATCGCCATCCAGCGATCGTCGTTCGAGTGGTTCCTGCACCAGGGTCTGGCCGAGACCTTCCGCGACATCAGTCCCGATCAAGGACTTCACCGAGACCCTGCAGCTCGAGCTCGAGTTCGATCCCGACGACGAGGACCTGCGCCCGCCGCCGAAGTTCTCGGTGGAGGAGTGCAAGGAGAAGGACATGACCTTCTCCGCGCCCGATCTTCGTCCGGGCCCGCTTCATGAACGCCACCACCGGCGAGATCAAGGAGCAGACGGTCTTCATGGGGGACTTCCCCATGATGACCGACAAGGGCACGTTCGTGATCAACGGCACCGAGCGGGTCGTCGTGTCCCAGCTCGTGCGGTCGCCGGGCGTGATCTTCCAGCCGGGCGAGCGGTTCCGCCTGCGCAACCTGACCAAGCACCAGCTCGTCACCGGGCACGATCCACCCCTACCGCGGCGAGTGGATCGAGTTCGACGTCGAGCAGAAGCCCGGCAAGGACGTCACCGCCGGCTGCCGCGTCGCCCGCAAGCGCCGCCTCAGCCTGTTCGTCCTGCTCCGGGCCCTCGGCTACGACGAGGAGAACCACCCCGGCTTCCTCGAGAAGTTCGTCCGCCACTTCGACTTCCTCGAGGGCCAGTGGGAGAAGGACCGCGAGCTGGCCCCCACCCAGGACGAGGCCCTGGTCGAGATCTACAAGCGGGCCCGCCCGGGTGAGCCGCCGTCGGTCGAGTCGGCCAAGGCCTACTTCCGCAACGCCTTCTTCGAGAGCCGCCGCTACGACCTCAGCCGGGTCGGGCGCTACAAGCTCAACCGCAAGCTCGGCCCCGAGCTCGACAAGATCGAGCAGATCTTCAACATCAAGCTGGAGCGCCCCGAGCCCGACCAGCCGGTGCTCAGCCCGGCCGAGGTCCTGGCCGCCACCACCTACCTGCTGCACCTGGTCAACGCCGAGCCCGGCTACCGCCTCGACGACCAGGACCACTTCGCCAACCGCCGCATCCGCTCGGTGGGCGAGCTGATCCAGAACCAGGTCCGCATCGGCCTGTCCCGCATGGAGCGGGTCGTGCGCGAGCGCATGACCACCCAGGACGTCGAGGCCATCACGCCCCAGACGCTGATCAACATCCGGCCGGTGGTCGCCGCCATCAAGGAGTTCTTCGGCACCAGCCAGCTCTCCCAGTTCATGGACCAGGTCAACCCCCTGTCGGGCCTGACCCACCGCCGTCGCCTCTCGGCGCTCGGCCCGGGCGGCCTGTCCCGTGAGCGGGCCGGCTTCGAGGTCCGCGACGTGCACTTCAGCCACTACGGCCGCATGTGCCCGATCGAGACGCCGGAAGGTCCGAACATCGGCCTGATCGGCGCCCTGGCCACCTTCGCCCGGGTCAACGAGTTCGGCTTCATCGAGTCGCCGTACCGCAAGGTCGTCAAGGGCAAGGTCACCGACGAGATCGTCTACCTCGCCGCCGACGAGGAGGAGGAGTACGTCGTCGCCCAGGCCAACGCGCCCCTCAAGCCCGACGGCACCTTCGCCGAGGACCGCGTCCTCGTGCGGCGCTCGCCGCAGTCCGCCACCCTGGGCGAGCTCAAGCTCCAGCTCGAGCGGGACGTGTTCTTCGGCGCCACCACCGAGATCTCGGCCGTGCCGGGCGACGAGGTCCAGCTGATGGACGTCTCGCCGAAGCAGATCGTGTCGGTGGCCACCGCCCTGATCCCGTTCCTCGAGCACGACGACGCCAACCGCGCCCTGATGGGCGCCAACATGCAGAAGCAGGCCGTGCCGCTGATCAAGGCCGAGGCGCCGTACGTCGGCACCGGCATCGAGGCCCGGGCCGCCCGCGACGCCGCCTACATGATCATCGCCGAGGAAGACGGCCAGATCGTCGCGGTCGACGGCACGTCGATCACGGTCGAGTACAAGACCCTGGGCCGCAAGGTCTACCGCCTGCTCAAGTTCGAGCGCTCGAACCAGGACACCTGCATCAACCAGAAGCCCCGCGTCATCGAGGGCGACAAGGTCCGCAAGGGCGACATCCTCGCCGACGGTCCCTCCACCGAGAACGGCGAGCTGGCCCTCGGCAAGAACCTGGTCGTGGCCTACATGACCTGGGAGGGCTACAACTTCGAGGACGCCATCATCCTCTCCGAGCGAGTGGTCAAGGACGACGTGCTCACGTCGATCCACATCCACGAGCACGAGATCGACGCCCGCGACACCAAGCTCGGCCCCGAGGAGATCACCCGGGACATCCCCAACCTCTCCGAGGAGATCCTGGCCGACCTCGACGAGCGCGGCATCATCCGCATCGGCGCCGAGGTCGGCCCCGGCGACGTGCTGGTGGGCAAGGTCACCCCCAAGGGCGAGACCGAGCTGACCCCCGAGGAGCGCCTGCTGCGGGCCATCTTCGGTGAGAAGGCCCGCGAGGTCCGCGACACCTCGCTGAAGGTGCCCCACGGCGAAGAGGGCAAGGTCATCGACGTCAAGGTGTTCAGCCGCGACGAGAGCCACGAGCTGCCGCCGGGCGTCAACCAGCTGGTCCGGGTCTACGTGGCCCAGAAGCGCAAGATCAGCGTGGGCGACAAGCTGGCCGGCCGCCACGGCAACAAGGGCGTCATCTCCAAGATCCTGCCCGCTCGAGGACATGCCCTTCCTGGCCGACGGCACCCCCGTCGACATCATCCTGAACCCGCTGGGCGTGCCCTCCCGCATGAACGTGGGCCAGATCCTCGAGGCCCACCTCGGCTACGCCGCCCGCTGGGGCTGGGACGTCGAACGGCGACCAGGTGGGCGACGAGCCCATCCGGGGCGTCGAGACCAAGACCCGCACCAACACGCCTCCGGCCACCCTCATCGCCACGCCGGTGTTCGACGGCGCCCACTGGGACGAGGACGGCCAGAGCCGGCAAGCACCCGACCATCAAGTCCATCTTCGAGAACCTCACCCCCGAGGCCACCGACGCCCGCTACGGCGACAACGGCCGGCTGATCCAGTCCGACGGCAAGACCACGCTCTTCAACGGTCGCACCGGCGAGGCCTACGACAACCCGATCACGGTCGGCATCGTCTACATCCTGAAGCTGGCCCACCTGGTCGACGACAAGATCCACGCCCGCTCGACCGGTCCGTACTCGATGATCACCCAGCAGCCGCTGGGCGGGAAGGCCCAGTTCGGTGGCCAGCGATTCGGCGAGATGGAGGTGTGGGCCCTCGAGGCCTACGGCGCCGCCTACTGCCTGCAGGAGCTGCTCACCATCAAGTCCGACGACGTGCTCGGCCGGGTCAAGGTCTACGAGGCCATCGTCAAGGGCGAGAACATCCCCGAGCCCGGCATCCCCGAGAGCTTCAAGGTGCTCATCAAGGAGATGCAGGCCCTGTGCCTCAACGTCGAGGTCCTCTCCACCACCGGTGAGGAGATCGAGATGCGTGAGCTCGACGAGGACATCTTCCGTACCGCCGAGGAGCTCGGCATCGATCTGTCACGCCCCGAGCGGGGCAGTGACGAAGAAGACGCCCGCCGCCAGGCGGAGAGGGGCTGAGCACGACATGCTCGACGTCAACAACTTCGATCAGCTTCGCATCGGTCTGGCCACGGCCGACTCGATCCGCATGTGGTCCAACGGCGAGGTCAAGAAGCCGGAGACCATCAACTACCGCACGCTCAAGCCCGAGAAGGACGGCCTCTTCTGCGAGAAGATCTTCGGTCCGACCAAGGACTGGGAGTGCTACTGCGGCAAGTACAAGCGCGTGCGCTTCAAGGGCATCATCTGCGAGCGCTGCGGCGTCGAGGTCACCCGCTCGAAGGTCCGGCGCGAGCGCATGGGCCACATCGAGCTGGCCGCCCCGGTCGTGCACATCTGGTACCTCCGCGGCACCCGGTCGTGGCTGGCCTACCTGCTGATGGGCACCGAGGTCCGCGAGGAGCTCAAGGCCAAGCAGCTCGAGAAGGTCATCTACTTCGCCGCCAACCTGGTCGTCTGGGTCGACGAGGAGCAGCGCCACGAGGACCTGCCCAACCTCGAGGCCGAGATGATCGGCGAGCGCGAGGCGATCGAGAAGGAGCGCGAGCTGGCCATCGCCAAGCGCTACGAGGAGCTCGAGAAGGAGATCGCCGACCTCGAGAAGGAAGGCGCCAAGGACTCCGAGGTCAAGGCCCGCCAGCGGGCCGGCGAGAAGGACGTCGCCCTCATCCGTGAGCAGTTCGACCTCGAGATCGACGTGCTGCGTGCGGGCCTTCGACGAGTTCAAGGACCTGTTCGCCCGCAAGATCATCGAAGACGAGATGCTCTGGCGCGAGCTGACCGACCGCTACGGCGACTACTTCGAGGGCGGCATGGGCGCCGACGCCATCGCCCGGCTGATCGACCGCATCGACCTCGACGAGGAAGAGGTCAAGCTCCGCGCCGCCATCGACCCCCAGGAGGGCCAGCGCCCCCTGTCGGCCCAGCGCAAGCAGAAGGCCATCAAGCGGCTCAAGATCGTCTCGGCCTTCAACCGCCGCGACGAGCAACGGCCGGCGGGTCAACGACCCGCGGGCCATGATCCTCGACGTCGTGCCGGTGATCCCGCCCGAGCTGCGCCCGATGGTGCAGCTCGACGGTGGCCGCTTCGCCACCTCCGACCTCAACGACCTCTACCGCCGGGTCATCAACCGCAACAACCGGCTCAAGCGCCTGCTCGACCTGGGCGCCCCCGAGATCATCGTCAACAACGAGAAGCGCATGCTGCAGGAGGCCGTCGACGCGCTGTTCGACAACGGCCGCCGCGGCCGGCCGGTGACCGGGCCGGGCAACCGCCCGCTCAAGTCGCTGTCCGACATGCTCAAGGGCAAGCAGGGCCGGTTCCGCCAGAACCTGCTCGGCAAGCGCGTCGACTACTCGGGCCGTTCGGTCATCGTGGTCGGCCCGACGCTCAAGCTGCACCAGTGCGGCCTGCCCAAGCTCATGGCCCTCGAGCTGTTCAAGCCCTTCGTCATGAAGAAGCTGGTCGACGCCGAGCTGGCCCAGAACATCAAGTCGGCCAAGCGCATGGTCGAGCGCCGTCGCCCCCAGGTGTGGGACGTCCTCGAAGAGGTCATCAAGGAGCACCCGGTGCTGCTGAACCGGGCCCCCACGCTGCACCGCCTCGGCATCCAGGCCTTCGAGCCGGTGCTGGTCGAGGGCAAGGCCATCCAGATCCACCCGCTGGTGTGCCACGCCTTCAACGCCGACTTCGACGGCGACCAGATGGCCGTGCACCTGCCGCTGTCGGCCGAGGCCCAGGCCGAGAGCCGCGTGCTCATGCTGTCGGCCAACAACGTGCTGAGCCCGGCCGACGGCCGCCCGCTGGTCACGCCCACCCAGGACATGATCATCGGCGCCTTCTACCTGACCGAGAAGGTGATCGGCGAGCCCAGGGCGAGGGCCGGGTGTTCCGCAGCGTCTACGAGCTCGAGCGGGCCTACGAGGCCGGCGACGTCTCGCTGCACGCCGAGATCGAGTTCCGTCATCGCCAAGCTGGTCGGCCACCCCGGCCAACGGCAAGGCCGCCACCTACACCAAGACCACGGTCGGCCGGCGTCTTCTTCAACGGGGCGCTGCCCGATCGGCTTCGAGTTCATCAACGACCGCGTCACCAAGCGCCAGATGGGCGAGATCGTCGACACGCTGGCCGAGTTCTACGACAAGGCCGACGTGGCCGCCAGCCTCGACGCCATCAAGAACCTGTGCTTCCGCTTCGCCACCAAGTCGGGCCTCACCGTCTCGATCGACGACGTGCAGACCCCGGTCGAGAAGAAGGACATCCTCGACCGCCACGAGAAGGAGGCGGAGAAGGTCGAGAGCCAGTTCCGTCGGGGCATCATCACCGACGGTGAGCGCCGCCAGAAGGAAGTGGAGATCTGGACCACCGCCACCGACGAGGTGCGGGTGAAGATGGAGGAGCAGCTCAAGGCCGCAGCAGTTCAACCCCATCGACATGATGGTGGGCTCGGGTGCACGCGGCAACATGATGCAGGTCCGCCAGATCGCCGGCATGCGCGGCCTGGTGGCCAACCCCCGCGGCGACATGATCCCCCGCCCGATCAAGAGCAACTTCCGTGAGGGCCTGACGATGCTGGAGTACTTCATCGCCACGCCCGGGCGCCCGCAAGGGCCTGGTCGACACCGCCCTGCGCACCGCCGACTCCGGGCTACCTGACCCGCCGTCTGGTCGACGTGGCCCAGGAGCTGATCATCAACAGCGAGGACCCGTTCAGCCCCGGTCCCGATGGCAAGCCCCGAGCGGTGCGCGGCATCTGGATCGAGGACGTGGGTCCGGACGTGCCCGGGCATCGCACCTGGCTCGAGACCCGTCTCTACAGCCGGGTCCTGGCCGACGACGTCAAGCTGGCCGACGGCACCACGCTGACCAAGGGCTCCACCATCGAGGAAGCCGAGATGGAGGCGCTGCGCGACGACCCCGAGGTCAACCGGGTGCGGGTGCTGTCGCCGCTCACCGACGACTCCGATGTCGGCATCTCCGCCGCCTGCTACGGCCTGTCGCTGGCCACCGGCAAGACCATCGAGACCGGCGAGGCAGTCGGCGTCATCGCCGCCCAGTCGATCGGTGAGCCGGGCACGCAGCTGACCATGCGGACGTTCCACACCGGCGGCATCGCCGGCGGTGGGGACATCGCCGGTGGTCTGCCCCGCGTGGTCGAGCTCTTCGAGGCTCGCAGCCCCAAGGGCAAGGCCACCCTCAGCCGAGTCTCCGGCGTGGTGCGCATCGCCGACGACGAGGGCAAGGGTCGAGTGGTCACCGTGGTGGCCGACGACGGCACCGAGGAGAACTACACGGTGCCCAGTCTGGCCCGCCTCGAGGTGACCGACGGCCAGGAGATCCACGCCGGCGACGCCATCGTGGAAGGCCCCCGCGATCCCAAGGAGCTCCTCGAGATCAAGGGCGTCCGCGAGACGCAGGCGTACCTGGTGGGCGAGGTCCAGAAGGTCTACCGAGACCAGGGCGTGCCCATCCACGACAAGCACATCGAGCTGATCGTGCGCCAGATGACCCGACGCATCGCCGTGCAGGAGCCGGGCGACTCCGACTTCCTGCCCGGCGAGCGGGTCGACCAGAAGGTGTACACCGACACCAACCGGGCCCTGGTGACCGAGGGCAAGACGCCGGCCGAGGGCCGACCCGAGCTCATGGGCATCACCAAGGCGTCGCTGGCCACCGATTCGTGGCTGTCGGCGGCCTCCTTCCAGGAGACCACCCGGGTGCTCACCGAGGCCGCCATCGAGTCCCGTTCGCGACTCGCTGCTCGGCCTCAAGGAGAACATCATCATCGGCAAGCTCATCCCGGCCGGGACGGGCATGGCCAACTACCGCGACATCGCCACCTTCGCCCCTGACTACCAGCCCATGGAGTTCTACTCGTCGGCCGACGAGGAGCAGGACATCGCCGAGTGGCTGGCTGGTCGTTCCGACGGGGCGACGGTGGGCGCCGAGGCG
Source organism: uncultured Microthrixaceae bacterium (assembly GCA_963740985.1). Classification (GTDB taxonomy): domain Bacteria; phylum Actinomycetota; class Acidimicrobiia; order Acidimicrobiales; family Acidimicrobilacustridaceae; genus UBA4742. The sequence continues at coordinate 1,923,485 of CAVUGJ010000002.1, read as the reverse complement.
CAGGTCATCGACCTGCCCACCGGCGACGCCGTGAGCTGATCACCGCCCTCGCATCCTCAGGGCAACCAGGTCCGGCGGCTTGCCGAAAGCCGCCGGACCCCCGTAGCATTGACCTTCGGCCCCGTCGGCGCTCGCGCGCCCGCGGGCCTGGCGTTCGCCATCCGGCTGCACGACAGCGTGCAGTGCTCAGTTTGAAAGGTGCCTTCGTGCCCACCATCCAGCAGCTGGTCCGCAAGGGCCGCGAATCCAAGCCGGCCAAGGGCAAGACCCCGGCCCTCAAGGGCGCGCCCCAGCGCCGGGGCGTCTGCACCCGCGTCTACACCACCACCCCCAAGAAGCCGAACTCGGCGCTGCGCAAGGTGGCTCGTGTGCGACTGACCAGCGGCATGGAGGTCACCGCCTACATCCCGGGCGAGGGCCACAACCTCCAGGAGCACTCGATCGTGCTGGTCCGCGGCGGGCGTGTGAAGGACCTGCCCGGCGTTCGCTACAAGATCATCCGCGGCACGCTCGACACCTCGGGCGTGCGCGACCGCAAGCAGGCCCGCAGCCGCTACGGCGCCAAGAAGGAGAGCTGACGTGCCTCGCAAGGGTCCCGCCCCGCGCCGTGAGCTGATGCCCGACCCGATCTACCGATCGGTCGTGGTCACCCAGCTGGTCAACAAGATCCTCCAGCGCGGCAAGCGCTCGACGGCCGAGCGCATCGTCTACCAGGCACTCGAGCTGGTCTCGGCCCGCAGCGAGGGCGAGCCGGTGGCCGTGCTCAAGAAGGCCGTCGACAACGTCAAGCCCCAGCTCGAGGTCAAGAGCCGCCGCGTCGGTGGCGCCACCTACCAGGTCCCGGTCGAGGTCCGGCCCCGTCGGGCCAACACCCTGGCCATCCGCTGGATCGTGGGCTACTCCCGCCAGCGTCGGGAGAAGACCATGGCCGAGCGGCTGGCCAACGAGCTGCTCGACGCATCCAACGGCGTGGGGGCCTCGGTCAAGCGCCGCGAGGACATGCACAAGATGGCCGAATCGAACAAGGCCTTCGCCCACTACCGCTGGTAGCCAGCCCCGCTACCGGCGCCGGCCGGTCCGCCTGCCGAACCGACCGCAGCTCTGGTCGGTTCTCGGCGCGATCGGCGTCGGACCGGCGAGCAACGGGCACCACCGGCGTCGCCGCCGGTTGCTCTTCACCCCAACGCAGAACGACGAGAGACGAAAACGATGGCCAGGAACCACCCACTCGAGCGCACCCGCAACATCGGCATCATGGCCCACATCGACGCGGGCAAGACCACCACGACCGAGCGGATCCTCTACTACACCGGTCGCAACTACAAGATCGGTGAGGTCCACGAGGGTGCGGCCACCATGGACTGGATGGTCCAGGAGCAGGAGCGGGGCATCACCATCACCTCCGCCGCCACCACCTGCCTGTGGAACGACCACCGCATCAACATCATCGACACGCCCGGCCACGTCGACTTCACCGTCGAGGTCGAGCGGTCGCTGCGCGTGCTCGACGGCGCGGTGGCGGTGTTCGACGGCGTGGCCGGCGTGGAGCCCCAGACCGAGACGGTGTGGCGCCAGGCCAACAAGTACGGCGTCCCCCGCATGTGCTTCATCAACAAGATGGATCGCCTGGGCGCCGACTTCTTCAAGGCGCTCGACAGCATCCGCGACCGCCTCGACTGCGTCACCGCGGTGGTGCAGCTGCCCATCGGAGCCGAGGGCCACTACAAGGGCGTCATCGACCTGCTGACCATGCAAGCCCTGGTCTGGGACGACGCCACCGACGAGAAGTCGCTCGGGGCGAAGTGGATCGGTCCAGGAGATCCCTGCCGATCTCGTGGCCCAGGCCGACGAGTACCGGGCCGAGCTCATCGAGACCATCGCCAGCGTCGACGAGGCCATCCTCGAGAAGTTCGTGGGTGAGGAGGAGATCATCGGTCGACGATCTGCGCCAGGCCCTGCGCCGGGCCACCATCGCCAACGACCTGGTGCCCGATCCTCAACGGCACCGCCTTCAAGAACAAGGGCGTGCAGCCCCTGCTCGACGCGGTGGTCGACTACCTGCCTTCGCCGCTCGACCTGCCCCCCACCCAGGGCATGAACCTCAAGGGCGACGAGACCCTCGAGCGCAAGGCCAGCGACGACGAGCCCTTCGCCGCCCTGGCCTTCAAGATCATGACCGCCCCCGACGTGGGCAAGCTCACCTACTTCCGCGTGTACAGCGGCCACCTGCCCAAGGGCGCCCAGGTGATGAACAGCCGCACGCAGTCCAAGGAGCGGCTGGGTCGCGTGCTCGAGATGCACGCCAACCACCAGCAGGACCTCGACGGCGTCTACGCCGGCGACATCGTGGCCGGCATCGGGCTCAAGAACACCAAGACCGGCGACACCCTGTGCGCCATCGACGCCCCCGATCGTGCTCGAGGAGCTCGAGTTCCCCGAGCCGGTGATCCACGTGGCCGTCGAGCCCAAGACCAAGGTCGACCAGGACAAGATGTCCAAGGCCCTCTTCGCCCTGTCCGAGGAGGACCCGACCTTCCAGGTGCGCAGCGACGAGGAGACCGGCCAGACCGTCATCTCCGGCATGGGCGAGCTGCACCTCGAGGTGCTGGTCGACCGCATGCTGCGCGAGTTCCGGGTCGACGCCACCGTGGGCAAGCCCCAGGTGGCCTACCGCGAGACCATCAGCCAGAAGGTCGACAAGAGCACCTACACCCACAAGAAGCAGACGGGTGGTTCGGGCCAGTACGCCGAGGTCACGATCTCGATCGAGAACACCGGTCCCGGTGGCGGCTACGAGTTCGTCGACGCCATCAGCGGCGGGCGCATCCCCAAGGAGTACATCCCTTCGGTCGACGCCGGCATCCAGGACGCCATGACCGCCGGCGTGCTCGCCGGCTACCCCACCGTCGACGTCCGGGCCACGCTCATCGACGGCAAGTACCACGACGTCGACTCGTCCGAGATGGCCTTCAAGATCGCCGGCACGATGGCCTTCAAGGAGGCCGCCCGCAAGGCCAAGCCCATCCTGCTCGAGCCGATCATGAAGGTCGAGGTCGTCACCCCCGACGACTACATGGGCGACGTCATGGGCGACCTGTCCAGCCGCCGCGGCAAGCTCGGCGGCATGGAGCAGCGCGGCAGCAGCCAGGTCATCAACGCTCAGGTGCCCCTGTCGGAGATGTTCGGCTACGCTACCGACCTGCGTTCGCGCACCCAGGGTCGCGCCACCTACACGATGCAGTTCGACTCGTACCAGCAGATGCCGTCGAGCGTGCAGGAAGAGATCGTCACCCGCGTGCGCGGCGAGTAGCCGCGCCCCGCACCTCGCCGTATTCCGCACCCCGAGAAAGGCTCCAGGAGAAGATCGTCATGGCCAGAGAGAAGTTCGAGCGGAACAAGCCTCATGCGAATGTGGGGACGATGGGTCATATTGATCATGGGAAGACGACGTTGACGGCGGCGATCACGAAGGTGTTGGCGGATGCGGATCCGTCGAACAACTCGTTCACGGAGTTCGCGAATATTGATAAGGCGCCGGAGGAGCGTGAGCGGGGGATCACGATCAATATTTCGCATGTGGAGTATGAGACGCCGGATCGTCATTACGCGCATGTGGATATGCCGGGGCACGCGGATTACATCAAGAACATGATTACGGGTGCGGCGCAGGTGGATGGGGCGATTCTGGTGGTGTCGGCGGCGGATGGTCCGATGCCTCAGACCCGTGAGCATGTGTTGTTGGCTCGGCAGGTGGGGGTGCCGGCGATCGTGGTGGCGTTGAACAAGGTCGACATGGTCGATGATGAGGAGTTGTTGGATCTGGTGGAGTTGGAGGTGCGGGAGCTGCTGAGCGAGTACGAGTTCCCGGGTGATGATGTGCCGGTGGTGAAGGTGTCGGCGTTGAAGGCGTTGGAGGGTGATCAGGTCGCGGTTGATCAGATCTTGGAGTTGATGACGGCGGTGGATACCTATATTCCTCAGCCGGAGCGGGACACGGAGAAGCCGTTCTTGATGCCGATCGAGGATGTGTTCACGATCACGGGTCGGGGGACGGTGGTGACCGGGCGGGTGGAGCAGGGTGTGGTCCACACGGGTGACGAGATCGAGATCGTGGGGATCCGTGCCGACGGCGAAGACGACGTGCACGGGGGTGGAGATGTTCCGCAAGATCCTCGATGAGGGTCGGGCGGGGGACAACATCGGTGCGCTGTTGCGGGGCACGAAGAAGGAGGAGGTGGAGCGGGGTCAGGTGTTGGCGGCGCCGGGTTCGATCACGCCTCACACCACTTTCGAGGGTCAGGTGTATGTGTTGACCAAGGACGAGGGTGGCCGTCACAAGCCGTTCTTCTCGAACTATCGTCCCCAGTTCTACTTCCGGACCACCGATGTGACCGGGCATGTGACGCTGCCGGAGGGCACCGAGATGTGCATGCCGGGAGACAACACGACCATGACCGTCGAGTTGATCCACCCGATCGCCATGGAAGAAGGCCTCCGGTTCGCCATCCGCGAGGGTGGCCGCACCGTCGGCGCCGGCCGCGTCACCAAGATCATCAAGTAACACGATCCCCCCAGCAAGCGACTCGAGAGACAGGCCCATGGCTGACAAGCAGAAGATCCGGATCCGGCTCAAGGCCTACGACCACGAGATCATCGACCAGTCGACGAAGAAGATCGTCGAGACGGTGGTGCGCACCAACGCCACCATCCGGGGGCCGGTGCCGCTGCCCACCGAGAAGCACCGCTACACGGTGATCCGCTCGCCCCACAAGGACAAGGACTCGCGCGAGCACTTCGAGATGCGCGTCCACAAGCGCCTGCTCGACATCCTCGAGCCCTCGCCCAAGACGGTCGACTCGCTCCAGCGCCTCGACCTGCCTGCCGGCGTCGACATCGAGATCAAGATCCAGCAGGCGTAGGCTCGGCCCCGTCGGGTCGGCGGGTCCTGTCACCGGCGGGCACGGCGGACCGCTCGCTGACGCTCGCTCTCGCCGCTGTCCCGTCGGCGCCACCCCCCGACGGCGAGGCGCTCGCGATTAGAGAGGGCGCCACCCGCTGGCTTCGGGCCGGCGGCTGCGCCGCGGGCCGCCACGGCGTGCTTCGCGGGCGGGGCGCGGGGCTGGCTCGGGGGGATCGTGCGGTTGACCACCGTGTGGGTGGGTTCCTGCACGATCTGAAGGGGCTAGCGGGTCACGAACGCGAGTTGTGCACCGTGGGGGTGCACAGAACGCGTTGCTGACCGGTACGTGCGCTAGGCGGGCTCGGGGGTCCGGCGGGCGGAGCCCGGTCAGCAGGCGAGGAGCCAGTCGACGAGCCAGGGCGGGAAGGGGATGGTCTCGCCCAGGGCGATGAGCTCGGGCTCGAGCGTCCGCAGCTTGAAGGCCAGGGCCCACGCCACGTCGCGCCGCTGGGCCAGCACCGCCATCGGGCACTGCTGGGTCTTGATGGTGAACAGCACTGCGCCCGTCTGGGGCAGGCGCACCAGGGTCTGACGCTCGCTGCGCAGCCAGACCTGATCCAGCCCGGATACGTCCGCCGCGAACGAGTCGGGGCTCTCATGAGGCTCGGGGCGGAACAGCTCGTTGTGGTCGTGGATCGACAGGTTGCGCCGCAGCACCGGGCGCTCGGGCCGCAACCGCTCCAGGAAGGTGTCCACCTTGGCCTCGAGCGCCGACGCGTAGTGGTGGACCGGACTGTGGATGACCCCAACCGAGCGGCCCAGCTTCTCGCTCAGGCGCCAGTGTGACGGGAAGCACAGCGATGCCGCCTCCAGTCGGTACCGCCCCTCGCTGGGCAGGAGCAGGCAGAGGTCCTCCTGCACCAGCCGTCCGGCCCGTCGAGGGGGTGCCGTTCGTCGGGAGGTTCGTCGGGAGGTCGGGCGGGCGAGCCCGCGCGGATGGTGGTGCGATGGGCTCCCAACCACGCCTGGATCAGGTCCAGGACCTCCTGGCCGGCCGTCTCGCAGCCGGGTCGGGCCGCGAACACCTCCTCGGGTCGCTCGGCCAGCAGTTGGCGCTTCAGGGCCAGCTGCGCCGGGGCATCGGCATCGAAGACCAGCCAGTCGGCCAGATCCAGGGGGTGCAGCCCCATCGACAACCACGGGGGACCGGCCTTGAGGGGCAGGTCATCGAGCCACTCGGGGGCTGTCGGCCGGGTAGCTGGATCAACCGGAGGAGGGTCCACCGCAGAAGTATGGACAATCCCGGCTTGGAACTGCGCGCCCTTCGCCGCTATGCTCTCTCCCTTGTGTGCGACGACCCCTACGGGTCGGCGCCGCATGGTCCAGACCGCATCTCAACTGACGTCTGCGCCGGCCAGTGCTCTCCGGAGCCCTGGGACCCCGCAGCCCAACTTCGAACAGGCGCTCCGCCGGGTTTCCCGAGCGGAGCGCTCGCGTGAACAGGCACCCGGCGCCAGCTGGCGCCGAGCCCGCCCGTGCAAGCGATCGACACAAGGAACCCAGCCGGTATGGCGAACAAGGCACTCGTCGGCGAAAAGGTCGGCATGACCCAGGTGTGGGACGACGAACAATCGCGTCGTCCCGGTCACCGTGGTGCGTGTCACCCCCATCCGCGTCGTCCAGATCAAGACTCCCGAGCGCGACGGTTACAGCGCCCTGCAGGTCACCTTCGGGACGGCAGACGCCCGCAAGCTGACCAAGCCCAAGGCAGGCCACTTCGCCAAGGCCGGCGTCGGCCCCGGGGCCAAGCTGGTCGAGCTGCGTCTCGACGACGTCAGCGACTACGAGGTCGGCCAGGAGATCGCCGTCGACCTGTTGTCGGCGGGCGAGTTGATCGACGTGACCGCGGTGAGCCGGGGCAAGGGCTTCGCCGGCACCATGAAGCGGCACAACTTCTCCGGTCAGAAGGCCAGCCACGGCACCCATCGGGTTCACCGCAAGCCCGGCTCGGTCGGCGCCTGCGCCACCCCGGCTCGGGTGTTCAAGGGCACCCGCATGGCCGGGCGGATGGGTGGCGAGAAGGTGACCACGCTCAACCTCGAGGTGGTCCAGGCCGACCCCGAGACGAACCTGCTGCTGGTGCGGGGCGCCGTGCCCGGCCCCAAGGGCGGCCTGGTCATCGTCCGTGACGCCGTGAAGGCGCCTGCCTCCCAGGGTGGTAAGTGATGGCATCGGTCAAGGTTCGCGACGCGGCCGGCGCCGAGAAGGGCTCGGTCGATCTCGACGAGAGCTGGTTCGGCATCGAGCCCAACGTGCCGGTCATGCACCAGGTGGTGACGGCACAGCTGGCCGCCCGCCGGTCGGGCACCCAGAGCACGAAGACCCGGGCCGAGGTCCGCGGCGGTGGCGCCAAGCCCTGGAAGCAGAAGGGCACCGGTCGGGCCCGCCAGGGCTCCATCCGGGCCCCCGCAGTGGAAGGGCGGCGGTGTGGCTCTCGGGCCCAAGCCCCGCAGCTACGCCCAGCGCACCCCCAAGAAGATGATCCGCCTGGCCCTGCGCTCGGCGCTGTCCGATCGGGCGGCCGAGGGCAAGGTCATCGTGGTGGACGACTGGGGCTTCGACGCCCCCAGCACCCGTAGCGCCGCCGCGCTGCTCGGGGCCATCGGTGTCGAGGGTCGCATCGTGGTGGTCGTGGGCGCGCGAGGACGCGGTGGCCGTGAAGAGCTTCCGCAACCTCCCCGAGGTGCACCTGCTCGAGCCGGGCGAGCTCAACGCCTACGACATCCTGGTCTCGGACTACGTGGTGTTCACCCGCGACAACCTGCCCAGCTCGTCCGAGGACGGGTCGACCAAGGCCAAGCCCGAAGCCAAGGCCAAGTCGGCAACCAAGGCCAAGCCGGCAACCAAGGCCAAGCCGGCAACCAAGGCCAAGCCGGCTGCGACCAAGCCCGCGGCCGGGACCGAGTCGGCCAGCAAGGCGACCGTGGTCGACGCGGAGGCCGTGACCGACCCCGAGAACGAGATCGTCAGCTCCGATGCAGGAGGGGACAGCGACATGGCCAGCGACCTTCCCAGCCGTCCGAAGCCAACCGGGGAGGCGACCAAGCCCGTCGATCCCTCCGAGCGGGTCAAGCCGGCCGGCGACAAGACCGATCCTCGCTTCGAGGCGGCCCGCATCAAGGCCGAGAAGGAAGCCGAGATCCGGGCTCGCCAGCAGGCATCGGCCAGCGGTGAGCCCCAGACCGACGACGCCAGCGACGACTCGACCGACGAGTCCGACGAGTCCAAGGCCTCGGGCGGCTTCAGCTTCAACCAGACGGTGCAGAACGAAGGGGACCAGTCGTGAAGGATCCCCGCGACATCGTGCTCAGCCCCGTGGTGAGTGAGAAGTCCTACGGCCTGTCGGCTGGTGGGCGTCTACACCTTCAGGGTCCACGCCGATGCCTCCAAGCCGGAGATCGGCGACGCCATCTCCGCCATCTTCGGGGTGCAAGGTCCTGAAGGTGAACACGCTCAACCGCAAGGGCAAGCGCCAGCGCAACCGCCGGTCGCCCACGATGGCGAAGCTTCCCGACACCAAGCGGGCGATCGTGACCCTGGCCGAGGGCGACACCATCGAACTGCTTCGAGGGTTAGAGACCATGGCACTCCGCAAGCGCAAGCCCACCAGCCCCGGTCGTCGGTTCCAGACCGTCTCGGACTTCTCCGAGATCACCAAGACCACGCCCGAGAAATCGCTGCTGGCCTCCAAGCACAACACCGGCGGCCGCAACAGCTACGGCCGCAAGACCGCCCGGCACAAGGGCGGTGGCCACAAGCAGCAGTACCGCATCGTCGACTTCCGACGCACCAAGGACGGCGTGCCGGCCAAGGTGGCCGCGGTCGAGTACGACCCCAACCGCAACTGCCGCATCCTGCTGCTGCACTACCTCGACGGCGAGAAGCGCTACATCCTGGCGCCGGCTGGTGTCGGGGTGGGAGAGCTGCTCCAGAGCGGCCAGGGCGCCGAGATCCGTCCCGGCAACGCCCTGCCCATGCGCTACATCCCGGTGGGCACGACCATCCACAACGTCGAGCTGAAGCCCGGCGGTGGGGCCAAGATGGCGCGCAGCGCCGGCTCCAGCGTGCAGCTGGTGGCCAAGGAGGGCGACTTCGCCACCATCCGCCTCCCTAGCACCGAGATGCGCCGCGTGCCGATCGACTGCCGGGCCACGGTCGGCGAGGTCGGCAACGCCGAAGCCGAGCTGATCAAGATCGGCAAGGCCGGCCGCAACCGCTGGAAGGGCGTTCGCCCCCAGACCCGCGGTGTGGCCATGAACCCCGTCGACCACCCCCACGGTGGTGGCGAGGGCAAGACCTCCGGCGGCCGCCATCCGGTGTCGCCGTGGGGCAAGCCCGAAGGCCGCACCCGCGACAAGACCAAGCCTTCGCAGAAGCTCATCGTCCGACGACGCCGCACGCGCGGCTCGCGCCGGTAGTCGGCCGGAAGAAGAGAGAGACCTCCGCCATGCCTCGTAGTTTGAAGAAGGGCCCGTTCGTCGACGACCACCTGCTCAAGAAGGTCGACACGCTGAACGAGCAGAACGAGAAGCGCGTGATCAAGACCTGGTCGCGCCGCTCCACCATCATCCCCGAGATGGTCGGCCACACCATCGCCGTGCACGACGGGCGCAAGCACGTCCCGGTGTACATCACCGAGTCGATGGTGGGTCACAAGCTCGGCGAGTTCGCGCCCACCCGCACCTTCCGCTTCCACGCCGGCCAGGAACACAAGGGACGGCGTTGACATGAGCTTCGGCGTCAAGACCAACGAGCGCCCGGGCACCCGGGCTCAGGTGAAGTACGTCCGCTCGTCGGCCTACAAGGCCCGCGAGGTGCTCGACCTGATGCGGGGCGAGCCCGTCGACCGGGCCCTGGAGATCCTCGAGTTCTCCGAGCGCGACATCGCCCGGGTCGTCCTCAAGTGCCTCGAGTCGGCCATCGCCAACGCCGAGGCCAACGACGGGATCCCCGCCGACCAGCTCGAGGTGGCCGCCTGCTTCGCCGACGAGGGCCCCACGCTCAAGCGCTGGCGCCCCCGGGCCCGGGGCCGGGCCACCCGCATCCGCAAGCGCACCTGCCACATCACGGTGATCGTGGGCCGCATCGACCCCGAACGCCTGGCCGTGCTGCGCCAGCGTGAGAGCTCGCCCACCAGCAGTGGGGGCCGGGCCGCCGAGGCTCGCCGCCAGCGCGTGCTGCGCAGCCGCCAGGCCAAGGCCGAGCGTCGCGCCGACGAAGAGCACGACCACGACCACGACGATGAGGTGGACACCGACCAGGTGGACACCGACACGACCGTCGAGGCCACCGACACGGCCGAGGTCACCGACGAGACCGAAGCCACCGAAACCGACACCGACGAGAGCACGGCATCCTCCGAGACGGCCGACGAGGCCGAGCGCCTCGACGACGAGGTCGACGAGGACGCGGATGCGAGCGACACCGCCGACGGCGATGCCGACGGAGAGGACAGCTGATGGGCCAGAAGGTCAACCCGTACGGGTTCCGCCTCGGCGTCACCACCGACTGGAAGTCGCGGTGGTTCGCCGATCGACGCCAGTACAGCGACTACATCATCGAGGACTGGAAGATCCGCGACTACCTGATGACCCAGCTGCCCCACGCAGCCATCAGCCGGGTCGAGATCGAGCGCACCCGTGATCGGCTGCGCGTCGACGTGCACACCGCCCGTCCCGGCATCGTCATCGGCCGCCGCGGCGCCGAGGCCGACCGCCTGCGCGGCGGGCTCACGGCCATCACCGGCAACAACAAGGTGCAGCTCAACATCCAGGAGATCAAGCAGCCCGAGCTCGACGCCGCGCTGATCGCCCAGGGCGTGGCCGACCAGCTGGCCGGCCGCGTGGCTTTCCGCCGGGCCATGAAGCGCGCCGTGCAGAACGCCCAGAAGGCCGGCGCTCCCGGCATCCGGGTGCAGTGCTCGGGTCGCCTCGGTGGCTCCGAGATGGCCCGCACCGAGTGGTACCGCGAAGGCCGGGTGCCGCTGCACACGCTCCGCGCCGACATCGACTACGGCTTCCGCGAGGCCAAGACCACCTACGGCCGCATCGGCGTGAAGGTGTGGATCTACAAGGGCGACATCCTGCCCTACAAGAGCGTGCTCGAGGACAAGGTCACCCGTGAGGCGGCCATGGCCGTGGGCGAGACCTCGGGCCAGGTGCGTCCCCGCAAGGTCGTGTCCTCGTCGGCCGCGGCTCGCCGCCGTCCGACCGAGGGCGAGTCCGCCGAGGTGGTGGCCGAGGAGGCTGCGCCGCTGCTCAAGGAAGCCGATCCCGAGCTCGAGCGCCTGCTGGCCGAGGAAGAAGAGATCGAGCGTTCCGTCCGCGACCACAGCGAGACCCCGCACTTCCGCCCCGGGGACGGTGACTGACCATGTTGATGCCACGCAAGGTCAAGCACCGCAAGCAGCAGCGCGGGCGCACCGGGGGCCAGGCCAAGGGCGCCACCACCGTCACCTTCGGCGACTACGGCATCAAGGCCCTCGAGCCGGGCTGGATCACCGCCCGCCAGATCGAGGCCGCCCGTATCGCCATGACCCGCCACATCAAGCGTGGCGGCAAGGTGTGGATCAACGTGTTCCCCGACAAGCCCGTCACCGAGAAGCCGGCCGAGACCCGCATGGGCTCGGGCAAGGGCAACCCGGAGCGCTGGGTCGCCGTGGTCAAGCCCGGCCGGATCATGTTCGAGCTGTCCTACAGCGATCCCGTCATCGCTCGGGCCGCCATCGACCGCGCCATCCAGAAGCTGCCCATCAAGGCCGCGTTCGTCACCCGCGACGGAGGGGTTCTGATGGCTTCTGCCAATGCCGAGATCCGCGACCTGCCCGACGCCGCCCTGGTGGAGCGCCTGGCCGAGACCAAGGACGAGTTGTTCAAGCTCCGCTTCACCCACGTGACCGGCCAGCTCGACGACCACTCCCGCCTGGCCCACCTGCGCAAGGACGTGGCCCGGATCAACACCGAGCTGCGGGCCCGCGAGATCCGGGCCCACGAGGCGCTCGCCAGCGCGAATCAGGAGAAGGCGTGATGGCCGACGAGACCACCGCGACCGAACCCCCGCAAGGTCCGCGAGGGCCTGGTCGTCTCCAACGGGATGGACAAGACGGCAGTGGTGGCGGTCACCGACCGGGTGCGCCACCCCCGCTACGACAAGACCGTGCAGCGCACGACCAAGCTGTTCGTCCACGACGAGGCCAACGACCTCAACGTGGGCGACCGCGTGCGCATCCAGGAGACCCGGCCGCTGTCCAAGAACAAGCGGTGGCGCCTCATCGACGTGTTGGAGCGGGCCCGATGATCCAGCAGGAGACCCGTCTTCGGGTGGCCGACAACAGCGGCGCCAAGGAGGTGCTCTGCATCAAGGTGCTGGGCGGCTCCCGTCGTCGCTACGCCTCGATCGGCGACATCTTCGTGGCCACCGTCAAGGACGCCATCCCTGGCGCGGCGGTCAAGAAGGGCGACGTCGTCAAGTGCGTGGTCGTCCGCGTCAAGAAGGAGAAGCGTCGTCCGGACGGCTCCTACATCCGCTTCGACGAGAACGCGGCCGTGCTCATCAACGACCAGCAGCAGCCCCGCGGCACCCGCATCTTCGGGCCCGTCGGTCGCGAGCTGCGCGACAAGAAGTTCATGCGCATCGTGTCGCTTGCGCCGGAGGTGTTGTGATGAAGATCCGCAAGGGCGACCGCGTCCAGGTGCTGTCGGGCAAGGACCGGGGCAAGACCGGCTCGGTCACCTTCGCCTACCCCGCCACGCGGCAAGGTGGTCGTCGACGGGCTCAACGTGGCCAAGAAGCACCAGAAGCCCAAGAACACGCCCAAGAACCCGACGTACCAGGGCGGCATCATCGACAAGGAGATGCCGATGCCCGTGTCGAACGTGGCCATCGTGTGCCCGTCGTGCGGCAAGCCCACCCGCGTCGGCCACCGCTTCGATCCCGACGGCACCAAGGTGCGCATCTGCCGGAAGTGCCAGGAGGATCTGGCGTGAGCGACCGTCATCACCATCCCGCGCCTCAAGCAGCGCTACAACGACGAGATCCGCAGCCAGCTCAAAGAGACGCTCGGTCTGGGCAACATCATGGAGGTGCCCCGGCTCGAGAAGATCGTCATCAACATGGGCGTCGGCGCGGCCACCGATCAGGCTCGCCTGCTCGACGGCGCCATCAGCGACCTGGCCACCATCACCGGCCAGAAGCCGCTGACCACCCGGGCCAAGAAGTCGATCGCCGGCTTCAAGCTGCGCGAGGGCAACGCCATCGGCGCCAAGGTCACCCTGCGGGGCGATCGCATGTGGGAGTTCTTCGACCGGCTCATCAGCCTGGCCATCCCCCGCATCCGTGACTTCCGCGGCCTGCCGGCCAACTCGTTCGACGGCCGGGGCAACTACACCTTCGGCGTCACCGAGCAGCTCATCTTCCCGGAGATCGACTACGACAAGGTCGACACCACCCGGGGGATGGACATCACCATCGTCACCACCGCCCGTACGAACGCCGAAGGCAAGGCTCTACTCGATGCCTTCGGCTTCCCTTTCAAGCGTGAGGGGCAGCAGTAATGGCCAAGAAGGCGCTCATCGAGAAGCAGCAGCGCACGCCGAAGTTCAAGGTCCGGGCCTACACCCGCTGCCGGCGGTGTGGGCGGCCCCGCGCCGTCTACCGCAAGTTCGGGCTCTGCCGCATCTGCCTGCGCGAGCTGGCCCATGCCGGCGAGCTGCCCGGCGTGACCAAGGCCAGCTGGTGAAGGGAGAGCAGCCGACATGACCATGACCGATCCCATCGCCGACATGCTCACCCGCATCCGCAACGCCAACGTGGCGATGCACGACGAGGTGCGCATGCCCTCGTCCAAGCTCAAGGAATCGCTCGCCCAGCTCCTCCACAAGGAGGGCTACATCGAGGGCTTCACGGTGGCCGACAACGACGGACCGGCCCGGCCGCGTCCTCACCGTGACCATGAAGTACTCGCCCGAGCGGGCCCGCGTCATCTCCGGGGTGCAAGCGCATCTCCAAGCCGGGCCTCCGGGTCTACATCAAGGCCGACCGGGTGCCGCGCGTGCTCGGCGGCCTGGGCGTGGCCGTCCTGTCCACCAGCCAGGGACTCCTCACCGACCGCGAGGCGCGTCAGCGCCGCGTGGGCGGCGAGGTGCTCTGCTACGTCTGGTAAGGGGAGACCGACATGTCCCGCATCGGACGATCACCCATCCCCGTGCCCGCCGGCGTCGACGTGACCATCGACGGCGACCACGTCACCGTCAAGGGCCCGAAGGGCCAGCTCGAGCGCGACCCTGCCCGGCGAGATCACCATCCGCCAGGACGGCGACGTGCTCGTGGTCGAGCGCCCCGACGACGAGCGCGAGAACCGGGCCCTGCACGGCCTCGTCCGCTCGCTGGTCAACAACATGGTCGTCGGCGTCACCGACGGGCTTCCGCAAGGACCTCGACATCGTCGGCGTCGGCTACCGCGCCACGGCCCAGGGCCCGACCAAGCTCGAGCTGGCCCTCGGCTTCAGCCACCCGGTGCGGGTCGAGGCGCCCGACGGCATCGACCTTCGAGGTCTCGGCGCCCACCACGCATCGGCGTCATCGGCATCGACAAGGAGCTGGTCGGCCAGGTGGCCGCCAACATCCGGGCGATCCGCAAGCCCGAGCCCTACAAGGGCAAGGGCGTGCGCTACCGCGACGAGTACGTGGCCCGCAAGGCCGGCAAGACAGCGAAGTAGGAACCATGAGCACCAGCGCCAAGGAGAAGCGCGCGGCCCGGGTCCGCCGGCACCGCCGGGTCCGCAAGAAGGTCCGCGGCGACCGCCGAGCGGCCGCGCCTGGCGGTGTTCCGCTCGAACAAGCACATCACCGCCCAGGTCATCGACGACCGCACCGGCCGCACGCTGGCCGCGGCGTCCACCACCGAGGCCGACCTCGCGCGCCGGCTCGACCGGCAACGTCGACGCCGCCACCAAGGTCGGCCAGCTCGTGGCCGAGCGGGCCAAGGCCGCCGGCGTCGACAAGGTCGTGTTCGACCGCGGCGGCAACCTGTACCACGGCCGCGTCGCGGCGGTGGCCGACGCGGCCCGCGAAGCCGGACTGGAGTTCTGATGGCCCCCAACACGAACGACGCCCAGCTGCGCGAGTCGCGGGTGATCAACATCAACCGCGTGGCCAAGGTCGTCAAGGGCGGCCGTCGGTTCTCGCTTCACCGCCCTCGTGGTGATCGGCGACGGCGCCGGCCGGGTCGGCCTCGGCTACGGCAAGGCCAAGGAGGTGCCCCTCGCCATCCAGAAGGGCACCGAGGAGGCCCGCAAGAACCTCTTCTCCGGTGCCCGCTGGCCGGCAGCACCATCATCCATCCCGTCATCGGCGAGATGGGCGCCGGTCGCGTGCTGCTCAAGCCCGCCGCCCCCGGTACCGGCGTCATCGCCGGTGGCGCCGCCCGCGCCATCCTCGAAGAGGCCGGCATCCACGACGTGCTGTGCAAGTCGCTGGGCTCGGCCAACCACATCAACGTCGCCCGGGCCACCATCGCCGGGCTCCAGGCGCTCAAGCGCCCCGACGAGATCGCCCGCCTGCGCGGCCTGTCGCCCGAGGAGTTCGTGCCCAAGGGCCTGCTCGAGGCCTACCGCGAGCAGCGAGCGCGGGCCGTTCGTCCCCGACGAGGTGGCGTGATGGGCCGAGCTCGACCAGGTCACCCAGGTCCGCTCGGCCATCGGCGCCAAGCCCAAGACCCGCGGCACGCTGCGGGCCCTCGGCCTGCGCGGCATCGGCCAGACGCAACACCCTGCCCGACCGCCCCGAGATCCGGGGCATGATCGCCCGGGTCCCGCACCTGATCACGCGTCGAGGAAGAAGCTCGATCGTGAAGGTCCACGATCTCAAGCCGGCCGCCGGGCTCCACCCGCAAGCGCAAGCGCGTCGGTCGCGGCATCGGCGGCAAGGGCGGCAAGACCGCCGGCCGTGGCACCAAGGGCCAAGGCGCCCGCGACACCATCCCCGCCGGCTTCGAGGGCGGCCAGCTGCCGCTGCACATGCGGGTCCCCAAGCTCAAGGGCTTCAAGAACCCGTTCCGGGTCGAGTACCAGGCCCTGAACCTCGATGTGCTCGAGGCGTCCGGCCTCGACGTCGATCGATCCCGAGTCGCTCCACGAGCCGGGGCCTGACCCACAAGGGCGCCCTCATCAAGGTGCTGGGCCGGGGCGAGGTCACCCGGCCGATCCAGGTCCAGGCCCACGCCTTCTCCCGGTCGGCCGAGGCAGCCATCACCGCGGCAGGCGGTACGGTTGAGACCCTGCCGCTGCCGTGGGGCGATCGACGCCCGCCGGCCAAGGGCAACCACCTCACCAACCGCTAGTCCGCGCCCGCCCGCGCCCGGCCGACCCGGTCGTCGACAGGAGCTCCTCGGTGCTTTCCAGCCTGCGCAACATCTTCAAGGTCCCCGACCTGCGCAACAAGGTGCTGTTCACGATCCTGATGATCGTGCTCTACCGGTTCGGCGCGCACCTGCCCGTGCCCGGCATCGACACCGGCGCCGCTCAAGACGCTGCGCAGCGAGGCCAGCCAGAGCGGCGTGCTCGGCTTCCTGACGCTGTTCTCCGGCGGCGCGCATCACCAACTTCGCCATCTTCGCCCTCGGGATCATGCCGTACATCACGGCGTCGATCATCATGCAGATCCTCGGCGTGGTGATCCCGAAGCTCGAGGAGTGGCAGGAGCAGGGCGCGGTCGGCCAGCGCAAGATCACCCAGTGGACCCGCTACGTCACGATCGGCATCGCCGTCGTGCAGTCGACCGGCCTAGCCTACCTGTTCCACAAGGGCGGCGGCGGCCTGCGCCAAGGCAACACCACCGGCCTCGACCTGGTGCCGCACTACAACGCCGGCCACGTCGGCGCTCGATCGTCCTCACCCTCACCACGGGCACGGCCCTGCTCATGTGGATGGGCGAGCTCATCACCCAGCGGGGCATCGGCAACGGCATGTCGCTGCTGATCTTCGCCTCGGTGGTGTCGACCCTGCCCAGCCAGGGCACCCGCATCGAGGCCGCGGCCGGCTGGACCGGCGCTGATCGTCACCATCGATCGTGTTCATCATGTTGCTGGTGGCCATCGTGTTCATCGAGCAGGGCCAGCGCCGCATCCCGGTGCAGTTCGCCAAGCGCCAGGTGGGACGTCGGGTGTACGGCGGCCAGAGCACCTACATCCCGCTCAAGGTCAACCAGTCCGGCGTGATCCCGATCATCTTCGCCAGCTCGGTGCTCTACCTGCCCCAGCTGCTGTCGTTCGTGCTGCCCGCCAGCGGGTGGGGCGCCGAGCGTGCAGAGCTTCATCAACAACCACCTGTCCAACCCGGGCTCGCCCTACTACCTGGTCGTCTACGGCCTGCTGATCGTCGGCTTCGCCTACTTCTACACGGCCATCACCTTCGACCCGGCCAAGCAGGCCGACACGCTGCGCAAGCAGGGCGGCTTCATCCCCGGCATCCGGCCCGGGCCCCAGACCGAGCGCTACCTGGCCAAGGTGCTCAACCGCATCACCCTGCCCGGCGCCCTGTTCATCGCCTGCGTCGCGCTTGATCCCGTCGTGGATGCTCAGCCACTACCTGCCCGGCAACCAGGTGTCGTTCTCCGGTACCTCGATCCTGATCGCGGTGGGCGTGGCCCTCGAGACCATGAAGCAGATCGACAGCCAGCTGATGATGCGCAACTACGAAGGGTTCCTCAAGTAGTGGCGCTCCAGCTGGTGCTGTTCGGCCGTCAGGGCGCGGGCAAGGGCACGCAGTCCGCCCTGCTGGCCAAGCACTACGGCGCGCCGCACATCTCGACGGGCGACATGCTGCGCGAGGCCGTGGCCGAGGGCACCGAGTTCGGCCGCCAGGCCAAGAAGTACATGGACTCGGGCGCCCTGCTGCCCGACGAGATCATGCTCGGGATCATCACCGAGCGGCTTCGCCCAGTCCGACGCCGCCGACGAGCGGCTTCCTGCTCGACGGGTTCCCCCGCACGCTCGGTCAGGCCGAGGCGCTGCTCGAGCATCACCGACGCTCGATGTGGCCGTCAACCTCGAGGTGCCCGAGGAGGTGGTGCTCGAGCGGCTGTCCAGCCGCCGCGTGTGCGTCAACTGCGGCGCCATCTACTCGCTGGCCGAGCCGCCCACCGATCCCTGGACCTGCGATGTCTGCGGGGGCGAGGTCGTGCAGCGCGACGACGACACGCCCGAGGCCATCGGCAAGCGCCTGAGCCGCCTACGAGCGCGACACCGTGCCGGCCATCGACCGGTTCGGCCAGCTGGGCCTGCTCGAGAGCGTCGACGGCCTGGGTCGCGCCCGACGAGGTGGCGGCCCGGATCGTGGCCGCCATCGACGCTCACGTCGTCGACATGAACGATGGATGCGCACGTCCGGACGCCCGACCGTGCGCACGCCGGTCCGAGGTGGCCAAGATGCGCAAGGCCGGCCAGGTCGTGGCCGAGATGCACGAATGCATCCGGGCGGCAGTGCGCGCCGGGGGTGACCACCCTCGATCTCGACGCCGTCGGCCGGGACGTGATCGACCGCCGTGGGCGCGACCTCGAACTTCCTGGGCTACCACGGCTTCCCGGCCGTGATCTGCGCGTCGCCCAACGACGTGATCGTGCACGGCATCCCCGGCGGGTACCGGCTCCGAGACGGCGACATCATCTCGATCGACTGCGGCGCCATCGTCGACGGCTGGCACGGCGACGCCGCCTTCACCATGGGGGTGGGCGAGATCACCCCGGAGGCCACGCGGCTGATCGAGGTCACCGAAGCGTCGCTGCACGCCGGCATCGCCGAGCTGGTGGCCGGCAACCACCTGGGTGACGTGGGCGCAGCCGTCCAGCCGTGGCCGAGGCAGCCGGCTTCTCGGTGGTGCGCGAGTACGTCGGCCACGCCATCGGGCGGGCCATGCACGAGCAGCCCGAGGTGCCCGAACTACGGCCGGCGCGGGTCGGGGAGCTCGCCTGTCGGTGGGCAACGTGTTCGCGGTCGAGCCCATGGTCAACGCCGGGGCAGCCGAGACCTTCCTGCTCGACGACGGCTGGGGCGTGGTCACCGCCGACGGCTCGCTGTCGGCCCACTGGGAGCACACCATCGCCATCACCGACGACGGCCCCCAGATCCTGACGAACTAGGCGAAGAGCTCGTTCAGTCGAGCGAAGGGGGCGGCGTCGGCCAGGCCCCCGAAGCTGCCGTCGCTCAGGGCCTCGGCTGCGGCCAGGAAGGCCCCCCAGGCGGCGCGGGCCAGGGCGGATCCCACGCTGATCCGCCGCACGCCGGCGTCAGCCAGCTCGGCCACGCTGGGACCGCCGGCCCAACCGATGAGGACGTTGACCGGGGTGGTGCCGGCGGCCTCCACCACCACGCGGATGTCCTCGAGAGTTCGCAGCCCGGGGGCGAACAGCACGTCGGCGCCGGCCCGGGCGTAGGCGGCCAGTCGCTCCAGCACGTCCGAGAGCGGTTCGTCCAGGCCCACCAGGAACGATTC
This sequence comes from uncultured Microthrixaceae bacterium, assembly GCA_963740985.1. Taxonomy (GTDB): domain Bacteria; phylum Actinomycetota; class Acidimicrobiia; order Acidimicrobiales; family Acidimicrobilacustridaceae; genus UBA4742. The sequence goes on along the minus strand of CAVUGJ010000002.1, from coordinate 1,904,038 downwards.
GGCGCGGGCGGTCAGGACCACGCCGGTGCCGGAGTCGTCGATGGCGGATCGGGCGGCGCGGATCCGCTCGACGGCTTCACCCAGCTCGAACAGCGGGGCGGCGGGCTGGCCGCTGGCGTCCTCGATGGACAGGCCGGCCACGCCGGTGCCGATGGCGCGGGTCACGTTGGCGGCCACCCCGTCGGGATCGGGGGCGTAGCCGGCCTGGAAGTCGGCGTTCACCGGCAGCTCGGTGGCGCCGACCAGGTCGGTCAGGTGCTCGAGCACCTGACCGAGCGACAGCGCCGTGGGCGTGTCGGGCAGGCCCCGGGAGAAGGCGAACCCGGCGCTGGTGCCGGCCAGGGCGGGAAAGCCGAGGCTGGCCAGCGCCCGGGCCGTGCCGCGGTCCCACGGGTTGGGCATGACGAAGCATCCCTCGGCGTGCAGGGCGGCGAACCTGGTCCGACGATCGGCCAGGTCCTGGGTGGTGGGCATCGGGTCGGTCATGGCATCACCGCTTGGTCGTGGTCCGGTAGATGAAGAGGAAGAAGGTCGGGGCCATGCCGATGAGGAAGTAGGCCTCGGGCCAACCCCGGTCGGAGCACCCCGTCGGTCGAGAGCGCAGACCGGTCAGGCCCGCGTCACATCCGCTTGGGTCGGGTTGGGCCGACGCGTTCACAGCTGCCGGCGTGGTCCCGTGCAACCTATCGATGGTGGCGTCGCTGCCGCCCAGGGCCGCCACCGACACGATCATCACCACGACCACGACCAGGTTGGCCAGGCCGAACCGCAACGTCGACAGGCGTCGTCTGGGCCGCGTCGGCCTGGGGTGCGGCGTGTGGACGCGGCCGTGGGCCTGATGGAGGTGGGCCTCGAAGGCGGCCAGGCTGGTCATGGGTTCGTCGCACAGCGGACAGGGGACGGGGGCGTGTTCCCGCATCTGCTCGCCGTGGTCGGGGGGTGGGGGAACCCGCGCCGCCGAGGGCCGATCGGCGACCGGATCAGGGCGCCAGCCGCGACGGATCCGGTCGATGGCCTCGTTCAGCTCCCGTGTTCGCGTCTCGGCCTGCGCCACCGCCTCGGGCCCCTGGGCCTGGTGGCGATCCGGGTGCCACTCGAACAGCAGCCGGTGGTAGGAAGCCTCGGCCTCGGTCGGGGTCGCCTCTCGGTGCAGTCCGAGCACGACATAGGGATCCGCCACGAGCGGCGACGCTACCCCAGGAAGGGCCCGGGCCGGGCTGGCGTCAGCGCGACAGGAAGCCGTCGGACAGCGCGGGTGGCGCCTTCGACAGCCAGGCATCGACGATGGCGTCGCGCAGGGCTCGTTTGCCCACCCGCCTGAGTTGGATGAGCACGGCCGGGTAGCCGTCGAAGTGCGAGATGGTGAAGAAGATCGGCTCCTGAGAGGCCAGAACCACCTCTTTTCGTCGAGGTCGTCGACGTAGACGGCCAGGATGGGTCCGTTGGGTGGGGTGGCGTCACCGAATCGCTTGAGGTCGGCCTTGCTGAACGGGCGCTCCCAGGTGAACGCCTGGCCGGCCACGAACCAGGTGCGGTGGCCGTGACGCTCGCCCTCGGTCACCTCGGGTAGCTCGCTGGCCATCGCGGCCACGTCGTCGAGCGTGGCCATCAGTAGCAGCTGGGGGCGCCGGGCGAGCTCAGGCAGATGTCGAGTCTCAGCCCCACGGTGCGCGTCCGCAGGCCGGCGCGGTAGGTGACCAGGACATCCGGCGCGTGGATCTCGACCGGCTGGGGCCCGGTGAGCTGGTAGCTGATGACGAGCGTGCTGGTGCCGGTGGGACTGAGCCGCGCGCCGTGCGGCGCGGCCAACCCGTGGCAGTGGGCCAGGATCGACGCGGTGGCGATCCCCGATCCGCAGGACTGCGACGAGATGGCGAAGGCGGCGCGGAGCCCGACGACGGGGTGAGCCAGGCGGATGGACTCGATGGTGACCGTGCCCCCCTGGCTCTGCCACGGCGTCACCACGACCCGCGGGCTCCCGATCGGCACGCCGTCGGCCCCACCCCCGAAGGGAAGCGCCTCGGGTCGCGGCAGGGGGAACAGATCAGGGACCGGACCGCGGCCGCTGTACCACCAGGTGGCGGCTCCCAGCGCCAGCGCCGCCACCAGCAAGCCGGCCAGGACAGCGGCGGTGGTGCGCGGTCGAGGACGGATCGATCGGGCCTGGTCGATGGCCACGTCCGCCAGGGTCATGGCCCAAAGGGTAGACCGGGGCGGCCGGGTCGAGAAGGGTGGCAGTAGCGTCTCGAGCCATGGACGAGGTGGTGGCCGACTGTGGGCGGGCCGTGGCCCGGGCGGCGTCGGTGGTCGAGCTGGTCACCGACGCCGATCTGGCCCGACCGACGCCCTGTTCGCACTGGGATGTCCGGGCGCTGCTCGAGCACATGATCTGGATGTGCGACGTGTTCGCCCTCGGGCTGGCGGGCCAGGAACCGCCCGCCGCGCCGGGCCCGCTGGGCCACGACCGACCGGCCGGCGCTACGCCGAGGCCAGTGCCGCCGCCCTGGAGGGATGGCGGACCACCGAATGGGCCGAGATGATGCTGGCGCTGCCCTTCTCGACCCTGCCGGCCGCCATCGGGGTGCGCGTGTTCATCGGCGACCAGCTCATCCATGCCTGGGACCTGGCCACCGCGCTGGACCAGCCGTTCCAGATCGACGAGGACCTGGCCGCCACCCAGCTCGAGATGATGCGGCAGTACTATGACCCCGCCAACCGTGGCCCCGACGCCGCCTTCGACCTGGCGGCCGACTGGGGCGACCCGGCCAGCACGTCGGACCAGCTCATCGCCTTGTCCGGCCGCACGCCCGGAGTTGGACTCGCGCCCTCCGACCGCTAAGCTGTCCATTCGCCTCGGGACCCTTGTGCGCCGAGCGCGCCATCGGCCGAGGAAGTTCCATGTCGTCGGCGCGCATTTCGCGCGCGTCGCACGGCTGTCGGGTCCCGGTTCATCGCTCGTAGGAGTAGCACGCTGCCCAAGCCCAAGGAAGACGCGATCGTCCTGGAAGGGACGGTGATCGAGCCCCTGCCGAACGCCATGTTCCGGGTCGAGCTCGAGAACGGCCACAAGGTGCTGGCCCACATCTCGGGGAAGATGCGCATGCACTACATCCGCATCCTGCCCGGCGATCGCGTCCAGGTGGAGCTCACCCCCTACGACCTCACCCGAGGCCGAATCACCTACCGCTACAAGTAGATCCAGTCCCTTCACATCATCATCCGCACACGAGTGAGAGCCCAGGGCCGAGCGAGCGAGAGCGCTCCGATGACCGAGCCCGGGCCCGTCGGGGAGACCCCGGCGTACCTGGCCCCAAGGATCCAGGCGAGACCATGAAAGTACGACCGAGCGTCAAGCGAATGTGTGAGAAGTGCAAGGTGATCCGGCGCCACGGCCGGGTGCGTGTCATCTGCACCAACCCCCGGCACAAGCAGAGGCAGGGCTAGATGGCGCGCATCTCCGGAGTCGACATCCCCCGCGAGAAGCGGCTGGAGATCTCGCTCACCTACATCTACGGCATCGGCCGCACCCTGCCCAGCAGATCTGCGCCGCCACCGACATCGACCCCGACACCCGGGTCCGTGACCTGACCGACGAAGAGGTCAGCCGCATCCGCACCTACATCGACCAGAACGTCAAGGTCGAGGGCGACCTGCGCCGCGAGGTGTCCCAGGACATCAAGCGCAAGATGGAGATCGGCTGCTACCAGGGCCTGCGCCACCGCAAGGGCCTGCCCGTCCACGGGCAGCGCACCCACACCAACGCCCGCACGCGCAAGGGTCCCAAGAAGACCGTCGCCGGCAAGAAGAAGGTGCGCTGACCATGGCCAAGCCCGCCGCCGGGGGCCGTCGTCCCCGCCGCAAGGAACGCAAGAACGTCACCTACGGGGTGGCGCACATCAAGAGCTCGTTCAACAACACGATCGTGTCGATCACCGACCAGGACGGCAACGTCCTGGCCTGGGCCTCGGCCGGCAACGTGGGCTTCAAGGGCTCGCGCAAGTCGCACGCCGTTCGCGGCCCAGATGGCCGCCGAGCAGTGCGCCCGCCGAGCCATGGAGCACGGCGTCCGCAAGGTCGACGTGATGGTCAAGGGCCCGGGTTCGGGTCGTGAGACCGCCATCCGCTCCATCCAGAACGCCGGCATCGAGGTGACCGGCATCAAGGACGTCACGCCGGTGCCCCACAACGGTTGCCGCCCACCCAAGCGCCGGAGGGTCTGACATGGCTCGCTACACCGGGCCCAAGGCCCGCATCTCGCGCCGACTCGGCACCAACATCTGGGGCACCAAGGGCGAGACCATCGCGCTCGACAAGCGTCCCTACCCGCCCGGGGAGCACGGTCGTACCCGCCGACGCGGCAACGTGTCGGAGTACCTGCTCCAGATGCAGGAGAAGCAGAAGGCTCGCTTCACCTACGGCCTGTCCGAGCGCCAGTTCCGCAACCTCTACGAGGAGGCCAACCGCAAGGACGGCGTCACCGGCGAGATCATGCTGCGGTACCTCGAGCTGCGACTCGACAACGTTGCCTACCGCGCCGGATGGGCTGCCACCCGGCCCCAGGCCCGCCAGTTCGTGGGTCACGGGCACGTGCAGGTCAACGGCAAGCGGGTCGACATCCCCAGCTACCGGGTCCGCAAGGGCGACGTCATCACGCTCAAGGGCAAGTCCCGCGAGATGGTCGTCGTGCAGTGGAACACCGACGTTCTCGGTCGCACTCCTCCGCCCTGGCTCGAGGCCAGCGACGGCGGCTTCTCGGTCACGGTCTCCGAGTTGCCTCGGCGCGAGCACATCGATGTGCCCGTCCGCGAGCAGCTGATCGTCGAGCTGTACTCCAAGTAACCCCCGGCGGCCGGGGCGGTGCGTCCGCTCCCGGTGCCATTAGCGCACCCTGTTCGTTCTACGGAATCTGTCGATTCATTGAGGTAGAAGCACATGCTGGTCATTCAGCGCCCGAAGGTCGAGGCACTCAGCGACGGCGACGCCGATCGGCAGCTGTTCGCCGTCGGTCCGCTCGAGCCCGGATTCGGGCACACCCTCGGCAACTCGCTGCGGCGGACCCTGCTGTCGTCGATCCCTGGCGCGGCCGTCACCCAGGTTCGTTTCGACGACGCCCTCCACGAGTTCGACACCATCGAGGGTGTCACCGAGGACGTCACCGACATCATCTTGAACCTCAAGGACCTGGTCCTGCAGGTCTACAGCGATGAGCCCGTCACCCTGCGTCTCGACGTGCGCGGTCCGACCGACGCCACCGCTGGTGACCTGCAGACCACGAGCGACGTGGAGATCCTCAACAAGGACCTGCACATCGCCACCCTGAACGGCAAGGGCCGTCTGGCCGTCGACATCACGGTGTCGAAGGGCCGGGGCTACGTGTCGGCCGATCGCAACAAGACGTCCAACACGATCGGCGTGATCCCCGTCGACTCGATCTTCTCGCCGGTGCGCCGGGTCACGTTCCAGGTCGAGCCCACCCGTGTCGAGCAGTCGACCGAGTTCGACCGACTGGTGCTCGACATCGAGACCGATGGCTCCATCTCGGCCCGCGAGGCACTGGCGTCGGCCGGCGCCACCTTGCGCACCCTGGTGCAGCTGGTCGAGGAGATGAGCGACGAGCCCCAGGGCCTCGAGCTGGGCGAGCTCACGGGCGCCAGCGCCGGCTCTCCCGATCTCGACCTGCCCATCGAGGACCTCGACCTGTCCGAGCGTCCCCGCAACTGCCTCAAGCGTGCCCAGGTCAACACCATCGGCGAGCTGCTCGAGAAGGGCGAGGACGACCTGCTGGCCATCACCAACTTCGGCCAGAAGTCGCTCGACGAGGTCATCCAGAAGCTCGACGAGCGAGGCCTCTCGCTCCGCAACCGGGACTGATCCACCATGCCGGCAACGCCACGCAAGAGCCGCCGCTTCGGCGGCACCGCATCCCACCAGAAGTCGATGATGGCCAACCTGGTGGCGTCGCTGATCGCGGCCGAGGGGATCGTGACCACCGAGGCCAAGGCCAAGGCCCTGCGCCCCGTGGCCGAGAAGATGATCACCAAGGCCAAGAAGGGCGGCCTGCACAACCACCGCCAGGTGGTGTCGTTCATCGGTGACCGTGAGATGGCGTCCAAGCTGTTCGACGAGATCGGGCCCCGCTATGCCGATCGGCCGGGCGGCTACACCCGGATCCTCAAGCTGGGACCGCGCCACGGGGACAACGCCCCCATGGCCCGCATCGAGCTGGTCTGACCCGACGCCGGTCGTGCCGGCATTGACGGCATGACCCTGTTCGACCCGCCCGCGGACCCTGTGTCCCGGCCGGACGAGAACCGGGTGCGGGTGCGGATGACGGTGGCCTACGACGGCACCGACTTTCGGGGCTTCGCCGCCAACCGGGGCGTGACCACGGTGAGCGGAACCCTGGCCGAAGCGCTCGGACGGGTCCTGGGGCGCCCGGTCGAATTGGCCTGTGCGGGGCGCACCGATGCCGGTGTGCACGCCTGGGGTCAGGTGATCAGCTTCGACGCCCCGGCCGAGGGGCTCGACGTGGTCGACCTCGGTCGGGCGGTAACCAAGCTTTGTGGTGGACCCATCGTGATCCGCGACGCAGTCGTGGCCGACGCGGATTTCCATGCCCGCTTCTCGGCGGTGTCGCGCCGCTACCGCTACACCGTGCAGAACGGTCCGGTCCCCGATCCCTTCACCCGCCGGTTCACCTGGCACGTGGAGGCGCCCCTCGACCTGGAGCGGATGCACCTGGGCTGTGACCCCCTCATCGGTTCCCACGACTTCTCCTCGTTCTGTCGAGCGCCCAAGGTGCCGGCCGACCAAGCGGCCCCCTCCCTGGTGCGTCGGGTGTCGGACGCCCGTTGGGTCGAGCTGGGCGAAGGGATCCTGCGCTTCGAGATCGAGGCCAACGCCTTCTGCCACCAGATGGTGCGCAGCCTGGTGGGGACGCTGGTCGACCTCGGCCTGGGCCGGCGCAGCCCGGGCGAGGTGACCGGGATGCTGCGCGCCGCCGACCGTCACGCCGCTGGCCAGGTGGCCCCGCCCCGAGGCCTTTGCCTGTGGGAAGTGACCTACGCCTGAGTGGGGCGGTCGTAGCCCAAGGCTGCGGAGCCGCCAGGCGGAGCAGCGAGTTGCATGACACCCGGATGCCGAAGGCGCCCGCCGGGAGGCTTGTCGACCAGAGGGCCAAGCAAGCAGGAGGCTTGCCGACCAGAGGGCCAAGACAGCGGGTTGCCGACCGAAGGGCCAAGCAGCCAGACTGCCGGAGCTGCCGAACGGGTAGGAGCATGCATCTATGGGTACCGGAAGCTTCGAGTTGCACGAAGAGGGTCTGCCCTCCGATGTGATCAACCGGCACCGCGCCATCGTCTCGATCATGGAAGAGCTCGAGGCCGTCGACTGGTACGACCAGCGTGTGGCCGTGTGCGACGACCCGGAGCTGGCCGCGGTCCTGGCCCACAACCGTGACGAAGAAAAGGAGCACTTCGCCATGACGTTGGAGTGGCTGCGCCGCCACGATCCCAGGATCGACCAGATGCTGCGGACCTATCTCTTCGCCGAGGGCGACATCCTGGAGGTCGAGCACGAGGCCGAGGCCGAGGCTGCCGGAGTCGAGGGCTCGGCGTCGGGTTCGGCGGGATCGTCGAGTCTGGGCGTCGGAAACCTGCGCAACGAGAGTGAGGGAGAGCTGTGAACCACCTGAGACGTGAGCTGGCACCCATCGGCGATGCCGGCTGGGCCGAGATCACCGCCGAGGCGACCCGCTCGCTCAAGCACTTCCTGGCTGCCCGCAAGCTGATCGAGGTCACCGGCCCCCTGGGTTGGACAGCCTCGAGTGTCGAGTTGGGCCACACGGTGGCCATCGAGGGACCGGCCGCCGGCGTGGAGGCTGCTCAGCGCCAGGCCTTGTCCCTGGTCGAACTGCGGACGCCCTTCGAGCTGGGCCTGGCCGCGCTCGACGACGCCGAGCGCGGCGCCACCGACGTCGATCTGGACGTGGTGGTGGATGCCGCCCGGGTGGCCGCCCTGGCCGAGGACACCGCGGTCTTCCACGGCTTCGCCGCCGGCGGACTGGCCGGCCTGGCCGAGTCCAGCCCCCACGCCCCCATCGACATCGCCGACGACTACGACGACTACCCCCGCAGCGCGGCCCGAGCCGTGGCCGTCCTGCGAGCCGCGGGCGTGGACGGTCCCTACGCCATCGCCCTGGGTCCCCGCTGCTACACCGGCGTCATCGAGACGACCGAGCACGGGGGCTACCCGGTGTTCGACCACCTGAAGATGATCCTGGGCGGCCCGGTGGTGTGGGCCCCGGCGGTCGACGGTGCAGTGGTGCTCAGCCAGCGAGGTGGGGACTTCGAGCTGGTCATCGGTGAGGACTTCTCCGTGGGCTACCGCGGTGTCACCGACACCGCCGCCCAGCTGTACCTCGAGGAGAGCCTGGCGGTGCGCATCAACTCCCCCGAGGCCGCCGTCCGCCTGGCCTATCCCTGAGAAACCTGGCCGGGCCGGTTTGCTGTTGGGGCCCGCGACCCATATCGTGGTAGGTCGCCCTGGCGCGCCGGTCGACGGTCGCCGCGCCAGCTGAGCACCTGTCTGCAATCGAGCAAAGGCCCGCGCGTGCCCACGTATTCACCCAAAGCCAGCGAGATCCAGCGTGAATGGCACGTCATCGACGCCGACGGCCTGGTCCTCGGCCGGGTGGCCACCGAGGCCGCTCGCATCCTGCGGGGCAAGCACAAGCCCATCTTCTCCCCCCACATCGACACCGGCGATCACGTCATCATCATCAACGCCGACAAGATCGTGCTGACCGCCGGCAAGGCCGACAAGAAGCTGATCCACCGACACTCGGGGTATCCGGGCGGCATCCGCCATCGCACGTTCGGCGACCTCATGGATCGCCGACCGGCCGAGGCCGTCCGTCGCTCCATCCGAGGCATGCTCCCCAAGAACCGCCTGGGTCGGGCCCAGATCTCCAAGTTGAAGATCTATGCCGGTCCCACCCACCCCCATTCGGCCCAGAAGCCCCAGCCGCTCGCGCTCGAGCACGCTCGGGCCCGCAGCTGACCCCCGCCACCCAAGGATCTCCTCGATGTCGAAGCCACTCATCCAGACCACCGGTCGGCGCAAGCGGGCGGTGGCCCGCGTTCGGTTCCGTCCGGGCACCGGCATCATCACCGTGAATCGCCGTGAGGTGGCCGACTACTTCCCGTCGGAGACCCACCGCATGGTGTTGACCGAGCCGCTTCGTCTCACCGACAACGTCGAGACCTACGACATCGACGCCACCCTCGACGGCGGTGGTCCCTCGGGCCAGGCCGGCGCCCTGCGCCACGGCATCTCCCGAGCCTTGGTCGATCTCGATCCCGAGCTGCGCGGCGAGCTCAAGAAGGCCGGCTTCCTCACTCGCGACGCCCGCGAGAAGGAGAGCAAGAAGTACGGCCTCAAGAAGGCGCGCAAGGCCCCGCAGTACTCGAAGCGCTGACCGCCGCGTGTCGCTGCGGTTCGGCACCGATGGCGTCCGGGGCCCCGCTCACGAACTGACCGATCCGCTGGTACACGCCCTCGGGCGCGCCGCGGTGGCCGTGCTTGGTCCGCACCGATACGTGATCGGCCGCGACACCCGCGAGTCGGGTCCCCGCCTCGAGCGAGCCCTGGCGGCCGGGCTCGTGGCCGGCGGCGCCACCGTCGAGTCGCTCGGCACCGTCCCCACGCCGGTGGTGGCCCAGGTGAGCGCGGCCCGCGGCGTGCCCGGCGTGGTCATCTCGGCGTCTCACAACGCCTACGGCGACAACGGCATCAAGTTCTTCGCCCCCGGGGGGCTCAAGCTCAGCGACGCGATCGAGGAGGAGCTCGAGGCGGAGCTCGACCGGCTGGCGGCCGCGACCTCGGCCGTCCCCTGGCTGTCGGACACGCCCGAGGATGGCCAGGCCCTCGGGGGTGCCGGTGACGAAGCCGGGGCCGAGGACGTGGCCCGCTACCAGCAGGCGGTGGCGGCCTCGCTCGAGGGCCGCGACCTGGCCGGGCTGCGGGTGGTCATCGACTGTGCCAACGGCGCCGCGTCCTACGTGGCCCCTGCGGTCCTCGATCAACTGGGCGTCGAGCTGTCGGTCATCCACGCTGAGCCCGACGGGCGCAACATCAACCAGGGTTGTGGCTCGACCCACCCGGGCGATCTCCAGGCGGCAGTGGTGGCGGGCGGGGCCCATCTCGGGCTGGCGTTCGACGGTGACGCCGATCGGGTCGTCGCCGTGGACGAGCAGGGCGCGTTGGTGGACGGCGACCACCTGCTGGCCCTGTGCGCCCGCGACCTGCGCCAGCGGGGCCAGCTCACCCACGACGCGGTGGTGGTCACGGTGATGACCAACCTGGGCTTCCGGATCGCCATGGCCGACCAGGGCATCGAGGTGGTGGAGACCCAGGTGGGTGACCGCTACGTGCTCGAAGCCCTCGAGGCCCGGGGCCTGGCGCTGGGCGGTGAGCAGTCGGGCCATGTCATCTTCCGGCGCCTGGCCACCACCGGTGACGGTCTGCTCACCGGCGTCCAGTTGCTCGATCTGGTGGCCCGGTCGCACCGACCGCTCTCCGAACTGGTGGCCGCGGCCATGACCCGCCTGCCCCAGGTCCTGACCAGCGTGGCCGTGGCCCGGGTGGGCGACGGGGACGGCGCGGTGGCCGCCATCGCCGACGACATCTCGGCGGTGGAGGCCGAGCTGGGGACCTCGGGCCGGGTGCTGGTGCGCTCGAGCGGCACCGAGGCGCTGGTGCGGGTCATGGTGGAGGCGATCGACCCGGCGGTCGCCCGAGCCGCGGCGGACCGCCTGGTGGCGGCTCTGCGCGCCGTGACCGATGGCGGCGACTGAACCCACTGGCCGGGGCGCGCCGAGCGGTATCGGCGGGGTTCGCATGGGTCGGCTCGGGGGCCGTGTCCCCTAAGCTGGTTCGACCGGCCCGGCCGCTCCGGGTCCCCCGATCGCTGGATTCGAGGTTCTGACCGAGCAGCGTGGCCCGGTGCCTCTCCAAGGAAGGTGCCCATCCCATGTGCGGGATCATCGCCGTCGTCCGCCGTCCATCCGAACGCCCTCCACCGCGGGCGGGTGAGATCACCGGCGCCCTCACCGACGCCCACCGCCAGCTCGACGAGCTGGGCGGTGCCCTGCCCGACCCCCGGCGACTGGATGAGGTGTCGGCCGCCATCGGCGAGGTGGACAGACTCCTTCGGGGCGCGCCGGGCATGGCCGCCCTGGCCGGCGATCCGGCCCTGATGAGCGAGGTCACCCACCTGGCCCGGGTGCTCGACGGCGACGTGTCGCTCATCGAGGCCGCGTTGGACTCCTTGGAGGCCGACCTGGCGCTGCTCGACGGTGACGCCGACATCGAGGCCGTCAACGCCGCCCTGGTGCATCTGAAGGATGCGGTGTGGGCCATCGAACACGACCGGGTGCGCACCGCGACCGAGGTGCGCCGGCTGGCCGGGCCCGACTCCTCGTCCACCGCGCTGTCCGGCTACCTGTCCATCCAGGAGGCGCTCTCCGCTCTCGATCGTCTGGAGGTGCGGGGACGGGACTCCGCCGGGCTGCACGTGCTGGTCCGCGGCCACCAGCTGGACCTGCGAGCTGGCGCGGTGGCGGCCGAGCTGGCTGCCCGCAGCGCCGATCCGCTCTTCGGCAGCGGAGCGGTCCACGTGGCCGAAGGCCATCTGGGTTTCGTCTACAAGGCCGCGGCCGAGATCGGCGAGCTGGGGGACAACACCCGGGCGCTGCGTCAGGCCATCGCCGCGGACGGGCTGCTGCGTCGGGCGCTGCAGGCACCGACCGCCCAGGCCGCGGTGTTGGGCCACACCCGCTGGGCCAGCGTCGGGATCATCTCCCAGGCCAACGCCCACCCGCTCAACTCCGACGAGCTGGCCCCCACCCTCGCCGGGTCGGCACCGGACCGAGTCGGGTCCGACGGGGCCGAGGCTGGCCTCGTCGCCAGGCCCTATCTGACCGCGGTGCTCAACGGCGACGTGGACAACTTCGCCGACCTCAAGGCCACCGAGGCCCTGCGCATCCCGGTCGAGATCACCACCGACGCCAAGGTCATCCCCACCTTGACCTCACGCCACCTGCTGGAAGGCTGCGACCTGGTCGAGGCCTTCCGCCGCTGCGTCGACGCCCTCGAAGGTTCGGTGGCCATCGGCGCCTGCTCGGCCACCGCTCCCGACGACCTGCTGCTGGCCCTGCGAGGCAGCGGCCAGGCGCTCTACGTGGGGTTGGCCGAGGATGCGTTCATCGTGGCGTCCGAGCCCTACGGCGTGGTGGAGGAGGCCGACGCCTATCTGCGCCTGGACGGCGAGACGCCGGCCGACCCCGACCAACCCCAACGCCACCCGCGGCCAGCTGGTCCGTCTGCGCGGCGCGCTGGCCGGCTCCATCGAGGGCATCGAGCGGCTGGCCTATGACGGCACCCCGCTGCCCGTCGCGCGCCGACGAGCTGGCCACGGCCCAGATCACCACCCGCGACATCGACCGGGGTGACGCCCCCCACTTCCTGCTCAAGGAGATCTCCGAGGCGCCGGCCTCCTTCCGCAAGACGTTGCGGGGGAGGGTGGCCGAGCGCGACGGCCACCTCCAGGTGCTGGTGGGCGACGACACCCTGCCCGACGACCTGCGCCAGGACCTGCGGGCCGGACGCATCCGGCGCATGCTGGTCATCGGTCAGGGCACGGCCGCGGTGGCCGGCCAGAGCCTGGCCGCGGTGCTGCGGGCCGCGCTCGGCCGACGACCGCATCGAGGCGCGCGCCCTGCTGGCCACCGAGCTGTCCGGCTTCGAGCTGGCCGCCGACCTGTCCGACACCCTGGTGGTGGCCATCAGCCAGTCGGGCACCACCACCGATACGAACCGCACCGTCGACCTGGTGCGAGCGCGGGGTGGTCGCGTGGTGGCGGTGGTGAACCGACGGGGCAGCGATCTGACCGACAAGGCCGACGGAGTCCTCTACACCTCCGACGGGCGTGACGTCGAGATGAGTGTGGCCTCCACCAAGGCGTTCTACGCACAGATCGCGGCCGGCTTCGTCCTGGGCCTGGCCCTGGCCGGCGAAGCCGGCCTCGACCCGAGCTATCCGGTGGACGCCGTGCTCGGCGCGTTGCGCGATCTGCCCGACCAGATGCGGCGCACCCTGGAGCTGCGACCGGTCATCGCCGAGGCCGCGGCCAGCCTGGCCCCGAGCCGCCGGTACTGGGCGGTGGTGGGCAACGGGTCCAACCGCATCGCCGCCAACGAGGTGCGGATCAAGGCTGTCGGAGCTCTGCTACAAGTCCGATCGCCTGCGATGCCACCGAGGACAAGAAGCACATCGACCTGTCGAGCGAACCGCTGATCCTGGTGTGCGCGGCCGGGCTCACCGGGTCCACCGCCGACGACGTGGCCAAGGAGATCGCCATCTACCGGGCCCACAAGGCGGCGCCGGTGGTCATCGCCACCGAGGGTGAGGAGCGCTTCTCCGCGGCCATGCAGGCCGTGCTCGTACCGACAACCCACCCCGACCTGGCCTTCGTGCTCTCGGCCATGGCCGGGCACCTGTTCAGCTACGAGGCCGCCCTGGCCATCGACGCTCAGGCTCGGCCGCTGCGCGAGGCCCGGGCCGCCATCGAGTCGGCGGTCTCGGCTGCCGGTCGGGCGTCGTCGGTGGGCGACGGCGCCGATCTGCTGGACCACCTGGCTCCGACCCTGGAGCCGGTGGTGGCCCGGTTCTTCGACGTGTTGCGGGCCGGCGACTACGACGGGCACCTCGAGGCCAGCACCGCCGTGCGGCTGGGCTCGCAGTTGCGCTACGCCCTGGGCGTCCTGCCGCTCGAGGCCTACCAGGTCGAGCACGGCAAGGTGGGCACGCCCAGCGTGGTGGTGGAGGACCTGACCGCCTCGCTCACCCGGGCCATCGAGGAGCTCGACCCGTCCCATCGACGCCATCAAGCACCAGGCCAAGACGGTCACCGTGGGCATCTCCCGGAGCGACGAGAGCCTGCTCCAGGTCCCGCTGGTGGCGGCCGTGCTGGCCGCCGGCGTGGCCCGCGACCAGCTCACCTACGGCTCGTTGCGGGCGCTGGCCACGCTCGACCCGGCCGTGGTCGAGGTGCTCGGCTACACCCGGTATCGCATCGAGGGTCGGGTGGAGGACGAGCGCACCCCGGCTTCGGTGGTGGTGATCGACCGGGGTGGCATCTCCCGCGAGCTGGTCAGCCGGACCGAGTCACAACCCGAACTGGTGGGCACCAAGCATCGGGTGGCCACCCAACGCCTGGTGACCGTGGCCCGCGGGCGCCGCGACGGTCGCACCCTGGTCATCGTCCCCGAGGTGAAGGACAAGCAGGCCACCGGCCTGACGCTGCTCCACCTGCAGTTCCGCGACCGACTCGAGCCCTCGACCATGCGGGCGGTGCTGTCGGGCTACCAGGGACGGTTCTCCGCCCTCAAGGACGCGGTGACCGAGACCGAGCCCACGTTCCGGGAGGACCTGCTGGGCGCGGTGGCGGTCATCGACCTGTTGACCGAGCCGGTCAACGTCCTGGCCGACCGCTGGCGATCCGGCGACCGATGACGGCCAACCGGCCTCGTCCTACGGTCGGCGCGCCTCCCGGCGAAGGACTTCGCCATCCGGGTGGCCGCGGGCTGGCGGCTCCGCCCCGCTCCGCTCCGTGATGCCGTCGGCCGGGCCGGCTGCGGCGAACCTGGTCGGGATCGGCACCGATCTGGTCGACCTGGACCGGTTCCGCGTCGTGCTGGCCCGCACGCCGGCCATCGTCGGCCCGCCTCTTCACCGACGGCGAGCAGGCCTACGCCCGGGCCCGCCACGATCCCACCGAGCGCTTCGGGGCACGGTTCGCGGCCAAGGAGGCGACCATGAAGGCCCTGGGTGTGGGTCTGGGTGAGGTGCGGTTCCACGATCTGGAGGTGTGCCGGCTGGAGTCGGGGGAGCCGCAGTTGGCGCTGCACGGCGCCGCCGCCGAGCTGGCCGCGGAGCGGGGCATCACCCACTGGCGGATCACCCTCAGCCACACGGCCCACCTGGCCCAGGCCGTCGTGGTGGCCTTGCGGGCCACGCCTCGATGATCCCAGTCCTGACCCCCGAGGAGATGGGGGTGGTGGACCGCGCCGCACCCGAACCAGTCGAGGTCCTCATCGGTCGGGCCGGGGCGGCGGTGGCCCGTGCGGCCATCGGCCTGTTGGGCGGCACCTACGGCCGTCGGGTGGTGGTGGTGGCCGGCAAGGGGAACAACGGCAACGACGGCCGGGAGGCGGCGCGGCGGCTGCGCCGCCGGGGCGTCCGGGTCGAGGTGGTCGACGCCGGCGCGGTGGACCGGCTGCCGCCCTGCGACCTGGTGATCGACGGCGCCTACGGGACCGGGTTTCGAGGCACGTACGCCTGGCCGACGCCCCGTCGGGCCGACGGCCAGTCGGGTCGCGTGCCCGTGTTGGCCATCGACATCCCCAGTGGGGTCGACGGGGTCACCGGGGCGGCCGGCCCGGCGGTGGGTCGGGCCGACGCCACCGTCACCTTCGCCGCCCTCAAGCCCGGTCTGTTGTTCGAACCCGGAGCCGGACTGGCCGGCGACGTGGTGGTGGCCGACATCGGTCTCGACGTGGGCGCCGCCCGCGCCCACCTGGTCGAGGACGCCGATGTGGCCGCCTGGCTGGCCCACCCGGTCGGTCTCCAGCCACAAGTGGCAGGCCGCGGTGTGGGTGGTGGCCGGTGGGCCGGGGATGGGCGGGGCCGCCGCCCTGGCCTGCGGCGGGGCCCAGCGCGGCGGTGCCGGATACGTGCGGCTGTCGAGCCCTGGCCGTCACGAGGCCCTCGGCGCCGTCGCGCCGGTCGAAGTGGTGCAACACAGGCTGGCCGGAGCCGACTGGGCGCCAGAGGTGCTCGGCGACCTGGATCGGTTCGGCGCGCTCGTGATCGGCAACGGCCTGGGCACCGACGACGCCACCCGCGCCCAGATCCGAGCCGTGCTGGCCGCGCCGGACGAGGTGCCGGTGCTGACGGTGGTGGACGCCGACGGCCTCACCGCCCTGGGCCAGCAGGCGGATGGCCTGGTCGGTCCCCACACGATCCTCACGCCCCACGACGGCGAGTTCGCCCGGCTGGCGGGTGGACCGCCCGGACCTGACCGCCTGGGCGCGGCCCGCGGGCTGGCCGAGCAGTTGGGTTGCGTGGTCCTGCTCAAAGGCGGCCCGACCGTGGTGGCCGGCCCGGATGGCGCATGCCCTGGTGGTGGCCACGGGCGACGCCAGGCTGGCCACCGCCGGCACGGGCGACGTGCTGGCCGGCGTCATCGGCGCGCTGGGCGCCCGCGGCCTGGATCCCTGGCGGGCCGCGGCCGCCGGAGCGTTCCTGCACGGCACGGCCGCCGCCCTAGGCTGGCGTGACGGGTTCGTGGCTCGGCGACCTGCTCGACCATCTGCCCCAGGCGATCGAAAGGATCGTCCGCGGTCCGGTGGCCTGAGCAGCTGACCCACCGCCCCGCTGATCCTTCCCGACCAGGAGACCAAATGCGCTTCGCGACCTGCCCGTGCACGACGTCATGACCGCCGAGGTGGTCATCGTTCCGGCCCGATCAGAACGTGACGGAGGCCATGAGCCAGCTGGTGGCGCAGGGGATCGATGCCGGCCCCGTGGTCGAGGACGGGACGGTGGTCGGGATGCTCTCCACCGGCGACCTCATCGTGGAGGAGGCCCGCGTGCACTTCCCCAGCGTGGTCAACTTCTTCGGGGTCAACGTGACGCTCCCGTTCGAGCACCAGAAGCTGGACGACTCGGTGGCCAAGGCCCTGGGGGCCACGGTGGGAGAGGTCATGACGCCCACGCCGCTGACCATCACGGCTGACGCCAGCGTGGAGGACGCGGCCACGATCATGCACGACAAGAACGTGTCGCGTCTGCCCGTGGTGGACGGCGACGGCGCCCTGGTGGGCATCGTCAGCCGCGGGGACATCGTCAAGGCCATCGTCGTGGGCACCGGCGAGCCTGACACGACGAACCTCGAACCGGGGAGGGCGATCCCGGGGCCGACGCCTAGCCCTTCATGCGCGCCACCCGAGCCGAGGTCGATCTCGATGCGGTCGCCCACAACGTGCGCGCCCTGCGGGCCCTGGTGGCGCCGGCCGAGCTGTGCGCGGTGGTCAAGGCCGACGGCTACGGCCACGGCGCGGTCGCGGTGAGCGAAGCCGCCCTGGCCGCCGGCGCGTCTGGCTCGGCGTGGCCCTGGTCGAGGAGGGAGCGGTGCTGCGCCGCGACGGGGTCGACGCCCCCATCCTGCTGCTGTCCCAACCCCGTGCCGCCGACATCGACGCGGCCGTGCGCCTGGACCTGCGCCTGACCGTGGACACCCACGCCGGGGTGGCGGCCATGGCCGCGGCCGCGGCCCGCCAGGGCCGGGTGGCCCGGCTCCACCTCAAGGTCAACACCGGCATGAACCGCATGGGGGCGGCGCCCGACGAGGTGGTGGGGCTGGCCACCGCCATCGCCGGGCACCCCGAGCTCTCGCTCGAGGCGCTGTGGACCCACTGCGCGGTGGCCGACGAGCCCGAGAACCCCTTCACCGACGTCCAGCTGGAGCGCTTCGAAGAGGTGTGGGCCGAGCTCGATCACCGGGGGCTGGCCCCGCCCATGCGCCACGCGGCCAACACCGCCGCGGCCATCGATCACCCCCGCAGCCGCTACGACCTGGTTCGCGCCGGCATCGGCATCTACGGTCTGGCGCCGTCGGTGGCCCTGGCCGATCGGGTGCGATCTGGTGCCGTCGCTCACCCTGCGGGCCGAGGTGGCCATGGTCAAGCGGGTGCCGGCCGGCGAGAGCATCTCCTACGGCCAGTCGCACACCTTCGCCCGGGCCGCCAACGTGGCCACCGTGCCCATCGGCTACGCCGACGGGGTGACCCGACGACTGTCGATAACCGGCGGCCAGGTGCTGATCGGGGGCACCCGCTGCCCGATCGTCGGCGCGGTCACGATGGACCAGCTCATGGTCGACTGCGGCGACGATCCGGTGGCCGTGGGCGACGAGGTGGTGCTGATCGGCCAGCAGGGAGGCGAGGTGATCAGCGCCCAGGAGTGGGCGGACCGACTCGACACCATCGGCTACGAGGTCGTGTGCGGCATCGGCCCCCGCGTGCCTCGCCACTACCGCCGCGCCGTTGCCGCGGCCGACCGGGCGCCGGCGGTGGTGTCGGCCCCACCACCCGAGCCCGATCCGGCGGCCGGAGCGGCCAGATGAGGGCAGTACCATCCCGGGGTGGGCAACCTCGAAGAGCTCGCCGTCGAAGCCAGCACCTGCACTCGGTGCGCGTTGGCGGCGGGACGCACACAGGTGGTGTTCGGTGTGGGCGACCCCGAGGCCGACCTCATGTTCGTGGGGGAAGGACCGGGGGCCGAGGAGGATCGCCAGGGTCTGCCCTTCGTGGGCCGGTCCGGCCAGCTGCTCGACCGGCTCATGATCGAGGAGATGGGGCTGACCCGCGACCGGGTGTACATCGCCAACGTGGTCAAGTGTCGGCCGCCGGACAACCGTGATCCGCTCCCGCCCGAGATCGAGGCCTGCCGGCCCTACCTGCAACGCCAGATCGAGCTCATCGATCCCAAGGTGGTGGTGACCTTGGGCAAGTTCGCGGGTCAGCTCCTGTTGGACTCCAAAGTGGGGATCACCAAGCTGCGCGGCCAGCAGTACCCGTTCGGGCGAGCGGTGCTCATCCCGACGCTGCACCCGGCCTACGCCCTGCGGGGCGGCGCGAGCCCCTGGCCCACATGCGGGCCGACTTCGTGCGGGCCAAGTTGGCCATGGCCGCCGCGGGTTCGTCCTCGTGACCCTGCTAGCCCGGACCCGATCCGCCTCCGACACCCAGGCCCTGGCCGCGGCGCTGGCCGAGCTGGTGCGCCCCGGCGACGTGATCCTGTTGGCCGGCGAGCTGGGGGCGGGCAAGACCGCCTTCACCCAGGGGCTGGGCCGGGCGCTCGGGGTGGTCGAGTCCATCACCAGCCCGACCTTCACGCTGGCCAGCCACTACGAGGGTCGACTCGAGCTCAACCACCTCGACGTGTACCGCCTGGAGCAGCTGGCCGAGGTGCTCGACGTGGGGCTGCCCGAGATGCTCGACGAGGGTGGGGTCACGGTGATCGAGTGGGGCGACGCCATCGTCAACGCCCTGCCCGCCGACTACCTGGTCATCCGCATGGCCTACGGCGACGGCGAGGACGACCGCGGCCTGGAGCTCGAGCTGGTCGGCTCCCGTTGGTCGGCGCGCCAGCGCGCCCTGTCGCTGGCCCTGGCCGCCTGGCTGATCCCGTGCTGATCCTGGGCATCGACACGGCCACGGTCCAGGTGAGCTGCGCCATCGGCGGCCACGAGGGCGTGCTGGCGTCGACCCTGTCGGCGCGAGGCAAGCGCCACGCCGAGACGCTCACCCCGGCGGTGCAGTTCTCGTGCCAGCAGGCGCGCATCGCCCTGACCGAGATCAGCGTGGTGGCGGTCGACCTCGGGCCCGGCCTCTACACCGGCCTGCGGGTGGGCGTGGCCTCGGCCAAGGCCATGGCTCACGCCCTGCGGGTGCCCATGATCGGCGTGCCCAGCCTGGACCTGCTGGCCTTCCCGGTGCGGTTCACGTCCAAGCTCATCGTGGCTGCGGTGGACGCCCGCCGCGGCGAGCTGTTCTACGCCTTCTACCGCCAGGTGCCGGGCGGCGTGCAGCGGCTGGGCGACCACCGGGTGGGCACGGCCGACGACCTGGCCAGCGAGCTGCTGGCCTCGGGCGAGGAGTGCCTGCTGGTCGGCGACGGTGCCATCCGCTACCGAGAGGTGTTCGATGGCCTGAACAAGGTCGACATCGTGGGCGAGGAGCTGGCCTACCCGTCGGCGTCGTCGTTGGTCATGCTGGCCCACGCCCAGGCGTTGCGCGAGCAGTGGGTCAAGCCCTGGGAGCTCACGCCGCTGTACCTGCGCAAGCCCGACGCCGAGATCAACTGGTCGACCCGGGAGGGCGGATGACCACCTCTGGCGCCGATCCCGGCCACCCCGAAGCGACTCCCGACGTGGTGATCACGCCCATGCGGCGCCGGCACCTCCGCGCCGTGCTGCGCATCGAGAACCAGACCCAGGCCCGAGGCTGGTCGCTGGGCCTGTTCCTGGGCGAGCTGGCTCGTCCCGAGAACCGCTGCTACCTGGTGGCCAAGGTGGGCTCGCAGGTCGTGGGCTTCGGCGGGATGCTCTTCGTCGGCACCGACGGCCACGTGACCACGCTGTCGGTGGATCCGGCGTGGCGCCGGTTGGGCATCGCCACCCGCCTGCTGGTCGCCCAGTGCCGCCAGGCCATCGAGGTCGGCATCAACGCAGCCACCCTCGAGGTGCGCGCCCACAACCCGGAGGCCCAGGCCCTCTACCGGGCGTTCGGGTTCGCCCCGGCCGGGGTGCGACGCAACTACTACGCCGAGACGGGCGAGGATGCGCTGGTGATGTGGGTGCACGACATCGATCAGCCCGACTACGCCCGTCGTCTCGACGCACTCGAGAGGCGGGCCGCCTGCGCGGCGCGGGTCGAGGGCCTCGACGCCAACCTGACCAGCCCTCTGGTCGGCCAGCCTCCCGACGGGCGCCTCACCGGTCTCACGGGGACGACGCCGTGAGCGGCACCCGGGTGCTCGGCATCGAGACGTCGTGTGACGAGACGGCCGCGGCCGTGGTAGTCGACGCCCGCCAGGTGCTGTCGTCGGTGGTCAGCAGCCAGGTGGAGCTGCACGCCCGCTTCGGCGGCGTCGTGCCCGAGATCGCCAGCCGGGCCCATGTGGAGTCGCTCACCCCGGTGGTGGCCCGGGCCCTGGTCGAGGCCGGGATCAGCGACGACCACGTCGACGCCGTGGGCGCCACCGTCGGACCCGGTCTGGTGGGCGCGCTGCTGGTGGGGCTGAGCGCGGCCAAGGCCCTGGCCCTGGTGTGGGACGTGCCCTTCGTGGCCGTGAACCACCTGGAGGCTCACCTCTACGCCGCCCTGCTCGAGGAGCCGGACCTGGAGCTGCCCATCGTGGTGCTGCTGGTGTCGGGCGGACACACGCTGCTCATCTTGATGGAGGGCCACGGCCAGTACCGCCTGCTCGGCTCGACCATCGACGACGCGGCCGGTGAGGCCTTCGACAAGGTGGCTCGGTACCTGGGGTTGGGCTATCCGGGCGGTCCCGCCATCGATCAGATCGCCGTGCACGGCGACGCCGAGGCCATCGCCTTCCCTCGGGCCATCCTGGCCGAGGGCTACGACTTCTCCTTCAGCGGGGTCAAGACGGCGGTGGTGAACCACGTGCGCCGCCACCCGGACGTGGCCACGCCCGACGTCGCCGCGTCGTTCCAGGAGGCCGTGGTCGATGTGCTGGTCACCAAGGCCCGGCGGGCGGCCGCCGCCTACGGCGCCAAGGGGCTGGCGCTGGCCGGCGGCGTGGCCGCCAACTCGCAGCTGCGCACCCGAGTGCTCGATGCCTGCCTGGCCGACGGCCTGCATCCGTTCCTGCCCAGCCACGCCATGTGCACCGACAACGCGGCCATGGTGGCGGCTGCCGCCTGGTGGCGCCTCCAATCCGACGGCCCGTCTCCGCTCGACACCGGCGCCACGCCGGGGCTGCGCCTGCCGACGGTCTGATTGGCCCGGTGCCAGCCTCCGCACGCGCCGCGGGGTTCCACGTCGATGGCCTCGGGCGGGGCCGGTCGGTCGGCACTACCCTCGCGACGAGTGGTGACCCCGCACCGACCGCATGTCAGGACCGATGACTGAGCAGCTCGAAGGTTCCCGCGGAGCTCCCGATGAGGTCGATGGCTCCTCGGCGATGCCGGTGCTGGAGCCGGGTGCGGCCGAGCCGGCGACGCCTCTCGACGACGAGGAGGTCGGGCGAGCCCTGGCCGTACGCACCATCGGGTTCGTGCCTGCCTTCGACGGGGTCCGGGCTGTGGCCGTGCTGGTCATCGTGATCATCCACCTGACCGGCACCTTCGACCCGAGCCAGCGCGAGCTGTTCGTGCCGGGCGGGTTCCTGGGTGTGGACCTGTTCTTCGTGCTGTCCGGCTTCCTCATCACCTCGATCCTGCTGCGCGAGTTCGAACGCAGCCGGCGCATCCGCATGGGCCGCTTCTACCTCGGCCGGGTCCTCCGCCTGGTACCGGCTGTGACCGCCATGTTCGTGGTGCAGTACCTGTGGGCCACATCGACCTCCGTGCCGGCGGGTCGTGACCTGGCTGCGCTGTTCCACGCCGTCGTGCCCGTCACCCTCTTCGGCATCCACATCTTCCCCCTGCCGGGCGACAACCTGGTGAACCACCCCCCGGGGCTGGGTCAGATGTGGAGCCTGGTGGTCGAGGAGCTGTTCTACTTCGTCTGGCCGGCCATCTTCTTCGCCGTCCTGACGATCTCGCGCAAGCGCGGGGTGGCGCTGGGGGTCACGGGGCTGCTGATCGTCGTGGTCGTGCTCCACCGGCTCAACGACCTCCAAGGCGGCCTGGCCTGGCCGCTCGAGTACGCACGGGTCGACTACCGGGCCGACTCACTGCTCATCGGAGCCTTCGCGGCTCAGCTCTGGTGCGCCGGATGGGTGCCGTCGGCCAAGCTGATCAAGGCCGGTGCCTGGGCGGGGGTGGTCGTGGTCGGATATGGCCTGCTGTATCTCCACGAGTCCAGCCTGATCCTCTACCGGGGCGGCTACGACGTGATCAGCGTCGCCGTCGCCTTCATGCTGCTCGCCCTGGTGGAGACGAACTGGTCACCAGCCCGCCTGCTCTCCTTGGCACCCCTGCGGGCGGTGGGAACCGTCTCGTATGGCTTCTACGTCTGGCATCCGCTCGCCTTCGCCATCATCGCCTACTACGGGGCGCGTGACGGCTGGGGGGTCTGGTCGCAGATGCTGCTCGGGATGAGCCTGGCCATGTCCGTCACCCTGTTGTCGTGGTACCTGGTGGAGCGGCCCTTCCTGCTGCTCAAGGACCACCTCCGTCGCGCTCCCACCTCCTCGGCGACCAATTCGGGACGCGGGTTGCCCTCTGTGACCTCTGGCGCGTATCGTTAGCACTCGCACCGTGAGAGTGCTAACGACCGCAGAGACCCGTAGACGGAGAGTTCACACATGGCCATTCAGCCCCTCGACGATCGGATCGTCGTCAAGCCCGGCGAGTCCGAGGAGACCACCGCCAGCGGCCTGGTCATCCCCGACACCGCCAAGGAGAAGCCCCAGCAGGGCGAGGTCCTGGCCGTTGGCCCGGGGCGCCGCTCCGAGCAGACGGGCGAGATCATCGCCATGGACGTCAAGGTGGGCGACACCGTCGTCTACAGCAAGTACGGCGGCACCGAGATCACCGTGGACGGCGACGACGTGCTGATCCTCACCGCCCGCGACGTCCTCGCCATCGTCAAGTAGGAGAGCAGATGCCCAAGATCCTGAAGTTCGACGAGGACGCCCGGCGCGGCCTCGAGGCCGGCGTCAACAAGCTGGCCGACGCGGTCAAGGTCACCCTCGGCCCGAAGGGCCGCAACGTGGTCCTCGACAAGAAGTTCGGTGCCCCGACCATCACCAACGACGGCGTGTCCATCGCTCGGGAGATCGAGCTCGACGACCCGTTCGAGAACATGGGCGCCCAGCTGGTGAAGGAGGTGGCCACCAAGACCAACGACATCGCGGGTGATGGCACCACCACCGCCACCGTGCTGGCCCAGGCGCTGGTGCACGAAGGCCTGCGCAACGTGGCCGCCGGGGCCAACCCGCTCGGCCTCAAGCGCGGCATCGAGAAGGCCGTGGCTGCGGCCGTCGAGTCGATCGCCGAGCAGGCCAAGGAGATCGACGAGAAGTCCGAGATCGCCCAGGTCGCGTCCATCTCGGCCGCCGACCCCGCCATCGGCGAGGTCCTGGCCGATGCCATCGACAAGGTCGGCAAGGACGGCGTGGTCACCATCGAGGAGTCGAACACCTTCGGCATGGAGCTCGACTTCGTCGAGGGCATGCAGTTCGACAAGGGCTACCTGTCGCCGTACATGGTGACCGACCCCGAGCGCCAGGAAGCGGTGCTCGAGGATCCCTACATCCTGTTCATGAACGCCAAGATCACCTCGGTGCAGGACCTGCTGCCCGGTGCTCGAGAAGGTCATGCAGGGTGGCAAGCCGCTGGTGATCGTGGCCGAGGACGTCGAGGGCGAGGCCCTGGCCACCCTGGTGGTCAACAAGATCCGGGGCACGTTCAACTCGATCGCGGTCAAGGCCCCCGGCTTCGGTGAGCGCCGCAAGGCGATGCTGGCCGACATGGCCATCCTCACCGGTGGTCAGGTCATCTCCGAGGAGATCGGGCTCAAGCTCGAGAACACCACGCTCGACCTGCTCGGCCACGCCCGCAAGGTCGTCGTCACCAAGGACGACACCACCATCGTCGAAGGCGCCGGTTCGGCCGAGGACGTGAAGGGCCGGATCGCCCAGATCAAGCGCGAGATCGACGACACCGACTCCGACTGGGACCGCGAGAAGCTCCAGGAGCGGCTGGCCAAGCTGGCCGGCGGCGTGGCCGTGGTCAAGGTCGGCGCGGCCACCGAGGTCGAGCTCAAGGAGAAGAAGCACCGCATCGAAGATGCGCTGTCCGCCACGCGGGCCGCCATCGAGGAGGGCGTGGTCGCCGGTGGCGGCACCGCCCTGCTGCGGGCTCGGGCTTCGGTGGCCAAGACCATCACCACGCTCGACGGTGACGAGGCCACCGGTGCCCGCAGCGTCCACAAGGCGCTCGAGGCTCCGGCACGGCTCATCGCCGACAACGCCGGGCTCGAGGGTGCCGTCGTGGTGCAGCAGATCGAGTCCGAGACGGGCTCGGTCGGCCTCAACGCGGCCACCGGGGAGTTCGTCGACCTGCTCAAGGCCGGCGTCATCGACCCGGCCAAGGTGACCCGCGCCGCGCTGCAGAACGCGGCGTCGATCGCCGGTCTGCTGCTCACCACCGAGGTGCTCGTCGCCGACAAGCCCGAGGACGAGGCCGCCGGCGGCATGCCCGGTGGCGGCATGGGTGGCATGGGCGGTATGGGTGGCATGGGCGGCATGATGTGATCAGACCCGGGCTCTCGAGCCCGGGTCGCCCGTGACGTCCGATGCGACCGGCCCTTCGGGGCCGGTCGTGTCGCGTCGGGGGCGCGGTCGACGGTCGCCATCCGCCCTACTCGGGAAGCCCACCTGGAACCTGTCAGCCCAGCGACTCCTCTGGCGTCGCTGGGCTGACAGGAAGCCCGCCTCGGTGGGTGGCCGCGGCCGGCCGGTAGGGTTGGGCCATGGATCGACCACCGCCGGACCCGGCCAAGCTGCTCGCCTACTGGAACGAGTGGGAGACCGGCGAGACCACTCCCGGGCGGGTCATGGCCAACCTGAAGACGGCCGGGATGCCGGAGCTGCTCGAGCAGCTGGTGGCTCAGCAGGTCCCGGCCGCACCGGCTTGAGCGATCCCGCGCCCACGTCCGGTCGGCCCGAGACCGATGGTCAGGCTGTGCGCCGACCCGGGGCCCAGGTCATCCCGCGCCCGCGCGATCGCCGTCCGGGTGGCCCGCCCCCCTGGGCCGATCTGCCGGCCGAGCGCCGCCGCCCTTCGGTGGCCGACGTGCGCGCCGCCCTGTCGGTGACCCGATCACCCCGCCGGTCGGTGCTCGAGGGCACGGGCACGCGGCCCTCGGCGGTGCTCGCGGCCCTCTACGACGACGTCGATGGCCTGGCCACGGTGGTGCTCACCCGCCGGTCGGCCCATCTGCGCTCGCACCGGGGCGAGGTCAGCTTCCCCGGAGGCGGAGCCGAGCCGGGCGACGCCGACCTGGTGGCCACCGCCGTCCGGGAGGCCCACGAGGAGGTGAGTCTCGACCCGGCTGCGGTCGAGATCATCGGAGAGATCGACCACCTCCAGACCGTCACCAGCCGCTCCTACATCGTGCCGTTCGTGGGGGCGCTGACCGGGCGCCCCGAGCTCGCTCCCAACCCGGCGGAGGTGGCGGCCATCCTGCACGTGACCCTGGCCGAGCTGCTCGATCCGGCCATCTACCACCAGGAGCGGTGGGGGTCTGGCGCCGCTGGAACATCCCATCTCGTTCTTCGAGTTGGACGGTGACACGGTCTGGGGCGCCACCGCCACCATGCTGCGCAACCTCCTGGAGCTCGTGACCGCCACCGCCACCACGCCCACCCGCGACACCTTCTGACCCGAGCATCGGCGCCTGACGCCGGCGCCCGACCGGTTTGGGTCCTTGAGCCCGCCCACCCACGCGGTACTCAGGCACCCAATCCCGTGGGGACGCGACTACCAGGCGTCGTGGTGGACGACTCGGCTCAGGTCGCGCCGGGGTCCCGGCTTGAAGTCGGTGCCCAGGGTGTGGGCCACGGGGATGAGCGCGCCCTGCATCACCGTGTCCGGCAGGCCCAACAGCTCGGCCGCCTCCTGCTCCTGGATCAGGTGCAGGCTGGTCCAACAGGTGCCCAGGCCCCGGGCTCGGGCAGCCAGGCAGAAGCTCCAGACCGCCGGGAACAACGAGCCCCAGACGGCGGCGTGCATGGCCACCGGACCCTCGGTCACGCGACCCTCCACACACGGGATCACGTGCACCGGTACCTCGGCCAGATGGTCGGCCAGGTAGCGGGCCGAGTCGATGACCCGGCGTTGGGTGGCCAGGTAGTCCGGATCATCCTGGGGCATCCCGGCCAGGGCGGCCTCGGGATCCCCGTAGAACAGGTCGAACCCCACCCGGTAGAGCTCGGCCAGCCGGCGGCGCTTCGCCGCATCGGTGACCACCACGAAGTGCCAGCCCTGCCCGTTCGACGCCGTCGGCGCCTGGGCCGCCAGCTCGAGGCACTGCTGGATCAGCTCGGGCTCGACGGGGCGATCCAGGTCCAGGCGCTTGCGCACCGCCCGGGTCGTGGACAGCAGTGCGTCGGGATCGAGATCGAGGAGCTCAGCCATGGCCGGACCCTATCGCCGCGGCCAACGCTGGTCCCGGGTGGGTAGCCTCGGCGGATGGCCGAGGCCGGGTATTCGGGGACGCCCCAGGCTCGCAAGCTGGGGCTCAAACCGGGTCTGCGGGTGGCGCTCGACCACGCCCCGCCCGACTGGACGCTGCTCGACCCGCCTCAGGGGCTGGTGACCGCCGGGCCGCGCTCGAGCGCCGACGTGATCGTCTGCTTCTGCCGCACGGAGGCGGAGGTGGTGAAGCGTCTGCCCGGTTTGGGCCGCCGCGTCTTCCCCGACGGCGGCATCTGGGTGGCTTGGCCCCGCCGAGCCGGTGGCCACGACAGCAACATCACCGACAACGTGGTGCGCACCCACGCCCTGCCTCTGGGCCTGGTCGACGTGAAGGTGGCGGCCATCGACGAGGACTGGTCGGGGCTGCGCCTGGTGTGGCGCAAGGAGTTGCGCTCGGGTGTGACCGCCCGCCCCGACGACCGCCGCTAACATCTCGACCCTCGGGCGCCCGGTCGGGCCCCTTTCGCGGCTGGGGGCAATCGATGAGGACAGGGACCCAACCGAGCCGCGGGCTCCTCCGCTTCGGCCTGGTGGTGATCGTCGGGGTGGCTCTGGTGGGCGCGGCCTGCTCCAGTTCGAAGCCCAAAGCCGCGCCGGCCACCACCACCACGACCGCCGAGTCCGGCGCCGCGCCCAGCCGCCAGGCGGTGAACAAGGGGATCGCCTTGGTGTTCGGGCCTGCCGACGGGACCAAGGCCGGGTCGGTTCCCGCGGTGTTCACCAACTGCGTGGAAGCCAAGCTGAGCGCGGCCGACCGGGTGCGGGTGGCCAAGGTGACCTCCGGCAACGACGTGCCCAACGACCTGGGCATCCGGCTGGTGCGGGCCGGCAAGACCTGCGACGCCGCCTATGTGATCGCCTCCTTCAAGAGTGAGCTGGTGGGCGGCTCCGACGCCATCCCCGGGTTGACCGATGCCCAAGCCACCTGCGCGGCCACCGGCATGCTCAACGCAGTCGCCGCGGCCGACGACAAGGCCGCGGGCTCCGGCACCGACGGCAAGCCGCTCGACCAGGCCATGACCGCGTCGTTGGACACCTGCTACCCGATCTCCGGGTTCATCGCTTCGGAGCTGAAGCAGCAGGAAAGCCAGATCACCGACGCCCAGATCTCGTGCATCGTGGGCAAGCTCAACCCGCACCTGACTTGGTCATCGGTGATCGGGCAGGGCTCAGACGCCTTCGATGCCAAGATGCAGGCGGCCGCCGCCCAGTGCACGACCAGCTGACCCCGCATCGGGCTGCCGAGGCGACCACGCCACGGCCGCGGCGCGGCACTGAGCTCGCCAGGACGCAATAGTGCGGACATGACGACCAACCCCGACATCGACCCCGAGCGGTTCACCACGCACTGGAGCGAGGGTCGGGGCTTCCGTCAGGCCTACGTCCGCGAGGGTGTCGGTGGGGTGCCGCTCCTGCTGGTGCACGGCTGGCCCGAGACCAAGCGCATCTGGTGGCGGGTGATCGAACCGCTGGCCGCGGCTGGCTTCGAGGTCATCGTCCCGGATCTGCGGGGCTTCGGCCAGAGCGACGTGGCCCCCGATGGCTTCCACGACGTGGCCAGCTCCAGCCTCGATCTGCACGCGCTGGTGCACGACGAGCTGGGCCACGAGCAGGTGGTGGCGGTGGGCGGCGACCTGGGCGGGCCGATCATCCAGGATCTGGCCCTGCGCTTCGGTGCGTTCGTCGAGCGCATGGTGCTGTTCAACTCGCCGCTGCCCTACGACAAGGTGCGCATGGCCGGGTTGCACACCCGCCCGGCCAGTGCGCACGACTACTTCCTGCGCCAGGGCACCGACGCCGACGCCCTGGCCGCCGAGCTGGCCACCGACCGATCAGCGCTGCCGCTACATCGCCACCTTCTACTCGTCGCGCTTCTGGGCCCATCCGGGCGCGTTCGACGACGCCAGCATCGCCTTCCACACCGAACCGTTCGCCGACGGCGCCAAGCTGCCGCGCCTCGTTCGGGGCCTACGAGTCGACCTTCTCGGCCGAGGCCCGGAGCGAGCCGGCCATGATCGGCCACAACGCCGACACCCCCACCCTCATCCTGTTCGGCCCGTCTGATCACGTGATCTACCCGGATTTCGATCTGATGGCGGCGTGCGTGTTCGACCGCCACGTCGGCCCGTTCCGGCTGCGCGACTGCGGTCACTTCGTCCAGTGGGAAGCGGCCCACGCCCTGGCCACCGGGGTGGCGGCCTTCGCACAGGTAGCATTTTCCCGCATGCCCCAGCTCGTGTTCGAAGGTGCCACCCAGCAGGAGCTCGTCTCTCAGGTACGGGCCTGGCTGGCGTCGCTCGAGGCCGATGATCAGGGCCTGATCTCGATGACCCAGGCCATCGAGCAGGGCGCCGGGCTGACCAAGGACGCCATGCGCATCATCGCCTCGGCCGCGCCCAAGCCCATCGCCCAGAACGACATGGTCCGTCAGCTCACCGAGATGGGCTACAAGGTGACCGATGCCACCTCCAAGCGACTGGTCGAGGGGCTCGAGAGCGTCGACGAGGTGACCGGCGGCGGCGTCCTGCGTCAGGTCACCGACCGGGGCCGCACCGCCGCGTTCCAGATGAACGCGGCGGTGGCCAAGCAGATCCTCAAATCCCTGGCCGGTTGACCCCGGCCGGCCCGGAGGGGGCGCGCCCGGCTTGGTAGGCTGACCTCTTCACCGGGCCGGAGACCGGGGGCCTCGAGCACCCCGGAGAAAAGGGGCAGTGCCGTGGCTGAGGTCGAGATCGGCATCGGCAAGTCGGGTCGCAGGGCGTACGGGTTCGATGACATCGCCATCGTGCCCAGCCGCCGCACCCGCGATCCCGAGGACGTCGACATCTCCTGGGAGATCGACGCCTTCACCTTCGAGTTGCCGCTCATGGGGTCGGCCATGGACGGCGTCATCAGTCCGGCCACCGCCATCGAGATCGGGCGCCTCGGCGGGGTGGGCGTGCTCAACCTGGAAGGGTTGTGGACCCGCTACGAGGACCCCGACTCCATCCTCGACGAGATCGCCAAGCTCTCGCCCGAGAAGGCCACGCTGCGGATGCAGGACATCTACAGCGAGCCGATCAAGCCCGAGCTGATCGAGCGTCCGCATCCGCGAGATCAAGGATGCCGGCGTGGTGTCGTGCGCGTCGGTCACCCCCCAGCGGACCGATGCCTTCGCCCAGGCCATCATCGACGCCGAGCTCGACCTGCTGGTGATCCAGGGCACGGTCGTGTCGGCCGAGCACGTGTCCAAGACGGTCGAGCCCCTGAACCTCAAGCGCTTCGTCCGCGAGCTCGACATGCCCGTCATCGTCGGGGGCTGCGCCAGCTACCAGGCCGCCCTGCACCTGATGCGCACGGGCGCCGCCGGCATCCTGGTGGGCGTGGGTCCGGGCCACGCCTGCACCACCCGGGGCGTGCTCGGCATCGGCGTACCGCAGGCCACCGCCATCGCCGACGCCCGAGCGGCCCGCATGCGCCATCTCGACGAGACCGGTGTCTATGTGCACGTGATCGCCGACGGCGGCATGGGCACCGGGGGCGACATCGCCAAGGCCATCGTGTGCGGCGCCGACGCGGTGATGATCGGCTCGCCGCTGGCCGCGGCCAGCGAGGCGCCCGGCCGTGGCTACCACTGGGGCATGGCCACCTTCCATCCGACCCTGCCCCGGGGCGCCCGGGTCAAGACCACCACCCGCGGCACCCTCCAGGAGATCCTGGTCGGCCCGGCGCACGAGAACGACGGCCGGATGAACCTGTTCGGTGCGCTGCGGACCTCCATGGCCACTTGCGGCTACGAGTCGGTCAAGGAGTTCCAGAAGGCCGAGGTCATGGTGGCACCCGCCCTGCAGACCGAGGGCAAGTCCCTCCAGCGGTCCCAAGGCGTGGGGATGGGTCACTGACCCGCCCATGACCGATCCCACCGTCGACACCGTGCTGGTGGTCGACTTCGGCGCCCAGTACGCCCAGCTCATCGCCCGACGGGTGCGCGAAGCCCACGTCTACAGCGAGATCGTGCCCCACACCATCACCGCGGCCGAGCTGGCCCGACCGCGGCCCGGCCGGCATCATCCTCAGCGGGGGGCCGGCCTCGGTGCACGTCGACGGTGCGCCCCGGATCGATCCGGGCATCTACGAGCTGGGCATCCCCATCCTGGGCATCTGCTACGGCGCCCAGCTGCTGGCCGTCGACCTGGGCGGCGAGGTGGCCAAGACCGGCCGAGGCGAGTACGGCCGCACCGACCTGGTGCGCTCGGATGCGGCGTCGACCGTGCCTGTTCGGTCCCGACCAGGCCGACCACCACCCGGTGTGGATGAGCCACTTCGACACGATCATGGCCGCGCCCGGCGCGGCGCGTGGTCACCGCCTCCACGCCCGACACGCCCGCCGCCGCCTTCGAGGATCCGGTCCGCGGCGTGTACGGCGTGCAGTTCCACCCCGAGGTGGTGCACACCGCCAACGGCCAGCTGCTGCTCGAGCGGTTCCTGTACGAGGCGTGCGGCTGCCAGCCCCGCTGGACCATGACCTCGGTCATCGAGTCGTCCATCACCGCCATCCGGGCCCAGGTCGGCGACGGCCGGGCCATCTGCGGGCTGTCGGGCGGCGTCGACTCGGCGGTGGCCGCGGCGCTGGTGCACCGGGCCATCGGCGCCCAGCTCACCTGCGTGTTCGTCGACACCGGGCTGATGCGCGAGGGCGAGGGCGATCAGGTGGTCGAGACCTTCCAGCGCCACCAGGGCATCGAGCTCATCCACGTCCGCGCCGCCGATCGCTTCTTCGAGCGCCTGGAAGGGGTGGTCGACCCGGAGGAGAAGCGCAAGGCCATCGGCGAGCTGTTCATCCGCATCTTCGAGGACTCGTCCGGCGGGCTCTCCGACGCCCGCTTCCTGGTGCAGGGCACGCTCTATCCCGACGTCATCGAGTCGGGCACCAGCCAGGCGGCCAAGATCAAGAGCCACCACAACGTGGGCGGCCTGCCCGAGGACATGGACTTCGAGCTGGTCGAGCCGCTGCGCGGGCTGTTCAAGGACGAGGTGCGCGAGCTGGGCACCGAGTTGGGCCTGCCCGACGAGATCGTGTGGCGCCAGCCCTTCCCCGGGCCCGGTCTGGGCGTGCGCATCATCGGCGAGGTGACCCCCGACAAGGTGGCCATGCTGCAGCACGCCGATGCCATCGTGCGCGAGGAGATCCGCCTGGCCGGGCTCGAGCGCGAGATCTGGCAGGCCTTCGCGGTGCTGCCCGACATCCGCTCGGTCGGGGTCATGGGCGACGAGCGCACCTACGGCCATCCCGTGATCATCCGGGCCGTGACCAGCGAGGATGCCATGACCGCGGACTGGGCCCGCCTGCCCTACGAGCTGCTCGAACGCATGTCGAGCCGGATCATCAACGAGGTGGCCGGGCGTGAACCGGGTGGCCTACGACATCACCTCCAAGCCGCCCGGCACCATCGAGTGGGAGTAGCCGGACACCGATTTTTCGGCCCGGAACCAGCTACTTCCTGAAGTTCGGCGGCGGGTTGGTCGAAGCAGATGGTCTGGTCATGGCCTTCACCAGGGCCTACGATCTTGATCAAGGGGCCGGTGACGAACGGTTGTTCGTAACCGGGGTGCGGAGAATCCCAGCTGTCCGGACAGGAGCGCGTCTGGTGAGGTTCTCAGCACGTCGAGTGATGATGACGCTGGCGGTCCTGGTCTTTGTGCTGCCCGTGCTCGGCGTGGCCGCCTCACCTGCCCAGTCCGATGCCATCTCCGACAAGCGGGCACAGGCGGCCCAGATCGCCCAGAAGCTCGATCAGCTGGGTACCCAGATCGATCAGCTGGGCCAGCAGTACGACGCGGCTCAGCAGCAGCTCAGCACGGTCAACGGCCAGATCACGACCGCGGCCAAGCAGGTGGCTGCCTCCACCCACGAGCTGGGCGTGGCCCGCCAACAGCTGGCCGGCTACGCCGTGCAGGCCTACGTGCAGGGTGGTGAGAGCGCGCTGCCCGACATCCTGCTCACGGGCAACGGCAACGACGCCGTGCGCCAGCTCGAATACCTCAAGGCCGCGTCGGGCAACCGCGACGACCTGATCGACCAGGTGCGGGCCGCCCAGTTCGCCACCAACGCCAAGCTGGCCACCCTGGACGCGGCCCGCAGCTCGGCCCGGGCGCTCCAGGACAAGCTGACCAGCGAGAAGAACCAGGCCACCGCGGCCATGGCCCAGCAGCAGGCGCTGCAGGCCACCGTCACCGGCCAGCTGGCCGACCTGGTGGCCCAGGCCCAGGCGGCCCAGGCCGCGGCGGCCGAGGCGGCGGCCAAGGCTCGGATGGCTCAGCAGCAATCGCCCCCGGCCACCACGCCACCCAAGGCTGGCGGGACCACCCCCACCACGACCGGTGGCCGTCCCGGTTCGCCGACCACCACGCCGCCCAGTCCGACCACCACCGCTCCCGCCGGGAGCGGTGATGGCGGCCCGGTCGTCCCCATCTACGTCCCGCCCGGCACCCCGCCGCCCGTGCTGCCCGGTGCGGCCACTGCCATCGCCGTGGCCCGGCGTTACCTGGGTACGCCCTACCAGTGGGGTGGCGCCTCGCCGGCCACCGGCTTCGACTGCTCCGGGCTGGTCCAGTACTCCTTCGGCCAGGCCGGCATCTCGCTGCCCCGGGTGGCCGACGCCCAGGCCGCTGCCACCCGCCACGTGTCCTACGCCGCGGCCTTGCCGGGTGACCTGGTGTTCTTCGACTCCCCTGACATCGGCCACGTGGGCATCTACCTGGGCGGCGGGATGATGATCGATGCCCCCCACACCGGTGCGGTGATCCGGATCGAGAGCATCTGGTGGCCCACCCTCGTCGGCTTCGGCCGCGTGGTCTGATCCGGCCGGCAGGGGTGGGCAACACGACGGGCGAGGCCCTGCACCGAGGCGTGGTTGGCCGCGCCGCCTCGCGGTGGTCCAGCGTGCCTCAGCGTTCGGTGGCGCCCCTGCGGAGCCCGTTGGCATGGCGCTCCTTGGTGCTCCTCGCCCTGATCGGCACCACGTTGGGGGTGGGATGCTGCCTGCTCGACCTCCACCAGACCCAGGCCGTGTACGGCGGCCTGGTCCACACCGGTCCGCATGGCCCGGCGGCCGCACTGCTGCGGCGCGAGCTGCCCAGCGACCGCCAGTTCACTTTGGGGGAGCACGATGGGCCGATGTACTACGCCATCGCCCGCAACCCCTTCCACCTGAAGCAGGTGAGCCAGTACCTCGACCGCCCCCGCTACCGGCTGCAGCACCCGCTGCTGAGCTGGCTGGCCTGGGCCGCACACCCATGGGGCGGGGGCGACGCCATGGTGTGGACGTTGTTCGGCGTCTCGGTGGTCGGCATCTTCATGGGCTCGGTGGCGGCGGGAGCGTTGTCGTCCACGCTCAAGGGCCCCCTTTGGCCGGCTTTGGCGTTCGGCGTGATGCCCGGTGCCATCATGTCGCTGCGGATCACCACCGGAGATGCGCTGGGCGCCGCCTTGCTACTGGTGGCAATCGTGGCTTCTTTCCGCGGTCACCTCCTGCTGACCGCCGCGGCGGCAGCCGCAGCTGTGCTGGCCAAGGAGCCCGTTCTGTTGGGACTGGTGGGCGTGGCCCTGTGGCGACGAGACCGCGACGGTTTGGCCCTGGTCGTCCCCCCGTTGGTGGTGGCGGGCGCGTGGTACCTGTGGCTCCGGATCCAGCTCGGTGGCGGGGGCGAGGGCATCGTCGAGTTCGGCTTGCCCTTCGTCGGCCTGGCCCGGTCGCTGCCCATCTGGCGGGCGGGCGACGCCAACTACGCGGTGGTCTCGGTCATCGTCACCTTCGCCCTGGCCATCGCCGCGCTGGTGCGCCACGGTTGGCGCCACCCGCTGGGTCTGGCACTCATCCTGCAGTTGGCCGTCATGGTCTGCTACAGCGTCAGCGTGATCGGGCTGGACCGAAACGCCACCCGTATGACCCTTCCGGTGATGGCCGTAGCTCTCATCATGCTGGTCACCCCGCAGGCGGCGGGCTATCAGCGTCCCGCCAGGGCGTCCACCACCGGGGCCATGATGTCGAGGGCGTCGAGACCCACCCCGAAGTAGGAGATGCCGTAGCGCTCGCGCCGCTCCAGGCACTGCTCGATGATCTCCTCGGTGGTGCCGACCAGCGCGTAGGGGGAGTCGAGCGCCTCCTCCGGCGTCACGCCCATGGTCGGCCCCACCGCTTCGGCCACGGCCCGGCGGTCGTCGGAGAGCATGGTCAGGTGGACCCGCACCTGCAGCTCGATCTGGTCGAACCTGGCTCCGGCCGCCTCGCGCACCCAGGCCACCTTGTCCAGGGTGGCCTGGTGGGTGGACGAGGGCCCGGCGCGCTCGTCGATGCGCCCGGCCGGCAGGGCGATGTTGAGACCCACGATGTCGGCCCATCGCCCGGCCAAGCTCAGCACCCGACGGCCGCCACCGCCGATGAGGATGGGGGGCCGTGGCGTCTGCACAGGCTTGGGCCAGCCCTCGAGGCCCTCGATCCGATAGTGACGACCGGCGAAGGAGACCGGACCCTCACGCCACAGGCCGGTGATGATCTCGAGCGCCTCGCCCAGACGTTCGATGCGGGTGCCTGGCCGATCCAGGGCCAGGCCGGCCTGCCGGTAGTCGGAGGCCATCCAGCCGGCACCCAGGCCCAGTTCGAGACGTCCCCCCGAGAGCCGGTCGATGGTGGCCGCCTCCTTGGCCAGCACCACCGGGTGCCGGTAGTCGTTGCAGTAGGTGAGCGAGCCGATGCGCAGATCGGAGGTGGCGTCGGCCGCCGCCATCAGGGCCGGGGTCAACGCCAGCTGGTCATCGAGGTGGTCCGAGACGGTGAGGGTGGCATAGCCCAGGTCCTCGACCTTGCGGGCCAGCTCGGGCCAAGTGGTGCCCGGGGCGGGCGTCGCCGCCTGCAGTCCGAATCGGAACGCCTTGGTGGCCGGCACGCCTGCTCCTCCTCGTTCCCACATCGCCCACGAGGGCGGGAACCTGGTGGACGGTCGAGGCGAAACTAGCCTGCCGCCCGTGACCGACCCGCTGCAGGACTTCACCGCGCTCGACCTTCACCCACGACGGCAAGACTCGCGACGTCTACGAGCTCGGGACGGGTCCGGCGGTGATCGTCATAGCCGAGATCCCGGGCATCACCCCCAAGGTGGCCGCCTTCGCCCGTCGGGTGGTCGCGGTCGGGTGCACGGCGGTGCTTCCGGTGCTGTTCGGTACGCCCGGCGCCGAGGCCACGCCGGCCAACGCCCTGAAGGTGGTCGGCCCGGCCTGCGTGTCCAAGGAGTTCGCCGCCTTCGCGGCCAACCGCACCGCGCCGGTGACCGTGTGGTTACGAGCCCTGGCCGCCGATGCCCACGAACGCTGCGGTGGCCCGGGGGTTGGGGCCCTGGGCATGTGCTTCACCGGCGGGTTCGCCCTGGGGATGATGGTGGACGATCGGCTCATCGCTCCGGTGCTGAGCCAACCCTCGCTGCCCTTGCCCATCTCGCGCAAGGCCCGTCGCGGGCTGCAGCTCAGCGACACCGATCTGGCCCGGGTCAAGGCCAGGGCCGCCGATGGCGTGTGCGTGTTGGGCCTGCGCTTCACCGGTGACTCGGTGGTGAGGGCCGAACGCTTCGAGCACCTGCGCCAGGAGCTGGGGGACAACTTCATCGGGGTGGAGATCGATTCGTCGAAGGGCAACCCCTGGGGGTTCCCCAAGGGGGCGCACTCCGTGCTCACCGAGCATCTGGTGGACGAGCCGGGCAACCCCACCCACGACGCCCTCGACCAGGTGCTGGAGTTCTTCCGCACCCGGCTGGTCGAGCCGGCCGCCAGCGGGTGAACCGGGCCAGGGCTCGCCGAGAAGCGTCACAGGGTGCCAGTAGCATCGAAGGGTCATGACACCCGGATCCGACGCCGCCAGCCTGTTCGACGCGGCCGGCCAGAACCCGTCGGCCGCGGCGCTCGGCAACCCGTCGGGGGGCGAACGCGGGGCGGGCGACGCGGCCGATCCGACGCAGGTGGACGGTCCCCCGCCGGCGGACGACGACGAGCCGCTACCCGACTTCGAGCCCGACGGGCCCGAGGTCGACGAGCGGCCCGGCGGGGGCTCATGGGCGTCGCGTCCCGATCCGACCGAGGGTCTGAACCCGGTCCAGCTCGAGGCCGTGACCCACGTCGACGGCCCGCTGCTGGTGGTGGCCGGCGCCGGGTCGGGCAAGACCCGGGTGCTGACCCATCGCATCGCCCACCTCATCCGAAACGAAGACGTCTCGCCCTTCGAGATCCTGGCCATCACCTTCACCAACAAGGCGGCCGACGAGATGAAGCAACGGGTGGCGGTCCTGGTCGGGCCGGTGGCCGAGAGGATGTGGGTGTCGACCTTCCATTCGGCCTGCGTCCGCATCCTGCGTCGCGATGGCAAGGCGCTGGGCTTCCCCTCGTCGTTCACCATCTACGACCAGGCCGACGCGGTGCGGCTCACCGGCTACGTGGTGCGTGACCTCAACCTCGACTCCAAGCGGTTCCCGCCGCGGTCAGTACACGCCACCATCAGCGCGGCCAAGAACGACGGCATCGATGTCGACGCCTACGCCGATCGGGCCCAGGTCATCTTCGAGCGCAAGATCGCCGAGGTGTACCGCGAGTACCAAGCCCGGCTCGAGCGCGCCGGCGCCATGGACTTCGATGACCTGCTGGGCAACGTGGTGCGCCTGTTCCGCGAGCACCCAGATGTGCTCGACCACTACCGCCGCCGCTTCCGCCACGTGCTGGTGGACGAGTACCAGGACACCAACCACGTGCAGAACGAGCTGGTGCTCCAGCTCACCTCCGAGCACCGCAACGTCTGCGTGGTGGGCGATTCAGACCAGTGCCTGCCGCCGGGAACGATGATCTCGACGCCCTCCGGCCCCGTTCCGATCGAGTCCATCTCCGAAGGCGACGAGGTGTTGGGCTCCCTGGGCGAGCTCGATCCTGTCTGCGGCTCCGTCACCGCGGTCGTTCGGAGACGATCGCGCGGTCCGCTGGCGCGAGTCCGGGCTGGAGGACGTGAACTGGCAGGCACCGCCGGGCACGTGGTGCCAGCTCGGACCCGGACCGAGGACGAGGGGCCCGCAGCGCGATCGTGGGTCGACCCGCGGGTGCGCCGCCTGATCGCCGCCGGCATCGGTGCCCGTCGGGTCGGCCCCGTGGAGCCGGAGCGCGTCGATCTCGGCCTGACCCACGTCCAGGAGCGTGATGGTCGCGCCGCGGTCGAGCTCACCATGTTCGAGCCAGCCAGCGGAAGGATCCAGCACCGGGTGCGTTGGGCGTCGTCGAACCGGTCGGTGGTCGAACGGGTAGGGCTGTCAGGCATGCCGGTCGATGTCTCGGGCGAGGGCACCCGTGCCTCGGTGGGCCAGTCTTTCGACGGCTACGTCGACGCCCTGGTTTCGGCGCGCCGTCTCGCCGCGATCACCGCCTCTGAGCTCCACACCCGGATGGCGATCGGGGCGCAGGTCTACCAGGGCACCCCGCTGAGCCATCTGCGGCCGGGCATGCGGGTGCTGGTCGAAGAAGCAGATGGCTTTGTCGAGGCGCCCGTCGAGTCGATCGAGCTCGAGAGCTACGACGGTCCGGTCTACGACCTGGAGGTGGACCAGACTCACACCTATGTGGCTGACGGCGTCCTCGTCCACAACAGCATCTACAACTTCCGGGGCGCCGACATCCGCAACATCCTCGAGTTCGAGGAGGCCTTCCCCGATGCCACGGTGATCGTGTTGGAGCAGAACTACCGCTCCACCCAGACCATCCTCGACGCCGCCAATGCGGTCATCGCCAACAACCTGGGCCGCAAGCCCAAGGAGCTGTGGACCGACGAGGGGCACGGCCAGGCCATCATCCGCTACCACGCCGACGACGAGGGCGACGAGAGCCAGTGGGTGGCCCACCAGATCTCGCACCTCCACGACGACCACCACCGCTGGGGCGACGTGGCCATCTTCTACCGCACCAACGGCCAGAGCCGCGTCATCGAAGAGCAGCTCATGCGCTCGGGCATCCCCTACAAGGTCATCGGCGGCACCCGCTTCTACGACCGGCGCGAGGTGAAGGACGCCCTGGCCTACCTGAAGGTGCTGGCCAACCGGGTCGACGAGGTGAGCATCAAGCGCGTCCTCAACGTGCCCAAGCGGGGCGTGGGCGATTCCACCGTGGGTCGTCTCGACGCCTGGGCCAACGGCCACGACGTGTCCTTCATCGACGCCCTGCGCCGCCACGACGACGCTGGCATCAAGGGCACCGCCATCCGTGGCATCGAGCGCTTCCTGGCCCTCATCGACGAGCTGGCCGCCGAGCTGGCCGGCGGATCGGGTCCGGGGCGAGCTGCTCGAGGTGGTGCTCGACCGATCCGGCTACGTTCGCGAGCTCGAGGCCGAGCACAGCATCGAGGCCGAGGGGCGCATCGAGAACCTGGCCGAGCTGGTGGGCGCGGCCCGTGAGTTCGACTCGGTGGACACCTTCCTCGAACAGGTCGGCCTCGTGGCCGACACCGACGAGCTGGGCGACGACGAGTCGTCGGTGCTGCTCATGACGCTGCACTCGGCCAAGGGCCTCGAGTTCCCGGTCGTCTTCCTCATCGGCATGGAGGACGGGGTCTTCCCCCACCTGCGATCCATCGGCGAGCCCGACCAGCTCGAGGAGGAGCGCCGGCTGGCCTATGTGGGCATCACCCGGGCCCGCCAGCGCCTCTACCTGTCACACGCCTGGAGCCGGATGCTCTACGGCTCGACCCAGTACAACCCGCCGAGCCGCTTCCTCGACGAGATCCCCGAGCAGCTGGTCGAACAGGTCGAGGGCAACCGGCGCGGGTCGCGGCGCTCGGGGTCCGGGGCCGGCCGCTACGACCGCAGCTCCGGTTCGGGATCGTGGGATCCCGGTCCGGCCCGCAGCGACGGTGGCGACGGCAAGACCTACGGGCGGGGGACCGGTCGGGGCCGCGATTGGGAGGACCACCGCGAGCGGGTGGTCGACCAGGCCCTGGCCAAGGCCAAGCCGGCACCCACCGGGGCCGACCAGCTCGGTCTGTCCGTCGGCGACGACGTCCGCCACGGCACCTTCGGCGAAGGGGTGATCCAGCGGATCGAAGGCGAGGGCGACAAGGCCCAGGCGCACGTGCACTTCGCCGGCGTGGGCAACAAGGTGCTGCTGTTGAGCTGGGCCCCGCTCGAGAAGATCTGACCCGGCATCGAACCCGGCCGCCCGATCCGGCCGCGGGCCGGCCACGCGCCCTCCCCGACCGGACTGGCGGTGCGCCGATCGGGCGGCCAACATCGTCGCGTGTCCGTTGACCGACCGCGACGGCTGTGCACGCACTAGCCCGGGCCCGCCTGGTGCTGGGCCGCGGCACCACCCTGGGCTCGTTCATGGCTGACCTGGCCGAGGTCCACGGCAACCGGCGACTGGTCACCGATCACGACGGTGCCCAGCTGACCTACCGCCAGGCGGCCAAGCGGGTGAACCGGTGGGCGGCGGGGATCCGGGCCCAGACGGCTCCCGGTGACCGGGTGGTCATCAACACCACCAACAACTACGAGCAGTTCCTGCTGTGCCTGGCTGCGTCGCGTGCCGGGTGCATCGCCGCCCCGGTCA
This sequence comes from uncultured Microthrixaceae bacterium, assembly GCA_963740985.1. Lineage (GTDB taxonomy): Bacteria > Actinomycetota > Acidimicrobiia > Acidimicrobiales > Acidimicrobilacustridaceae > UBA4742. Next base: position 1,863,421 of record CAVUGJ010000002.1, on the reverse strand, counting down.
ACCCCCAGATGCGCGCCGACGAGGTGGCCCACGTCGTGGCCGACGCCGGGGCGGCCCTGGTGGTGCGCAGCGTGCACCAGGTGGACCATCCCGAGGCCCTGGTCGATCCCGTCCCCGCCTCGGTCGACGACGTCGCCGCGCTCTTCTACACCTCGGGCACCACCGGCTCGCCCAAGGGCGCCGAGCTCACCCACCGGGCGCTCATCGGCCAGGCCGCGGCGGGGGCCTTGTGGACCCCCGCCCTCCACCGTGACGAATGCGTCTTCAGCCTGCCCATCGCCCACATCATGGGCTTCACCGTGCTGGCCGGGATGGCGTGCCTGGGCGTGCCCACCTACCTGATCCCGCGCTTTCGGCCCACCGACGTGCTCGACGCCATCGAGGCTCGTCGCGCCACCATCTTCATCGGGGTCCCGGCCATGTACCGGATGCTGCTCGAAGCCGGCGCGCCCGAGCGTGACCTCAGCTCGATCCGCCTGTGGGGCTCGGGGGCCGATGCCATGCCTGCGGATCTGGCCCGCCAGTTCAAGAAGTTGGGCGCGACGGCCACCCTGCCGGTGATCGGACCGCTGGGCCAGGCCGCGTTCGTGGAGGGCTACGGCATGGTCGAGGTGGGCGGGGGCGTGGCCGCCAAGGTCTCGCTGCCCGGCATCGACCTCGGGTTGGGCGACGGTCTGGGTCTGCAACTGCCGGGCTACCGGTTCAAGGTGGTGGACCCCGACGACCACGAGGTGCGTCCCGGCGCCGAGGGCGAGCTGTGGGTGCGTGGCCCCGGCGTGATCCGTGGCTACTGGAACGCCCCCGAGTCGACCCGCCACACCATCACCGAGGACGGCTGGTTGCGCACCGGCGATCTGGTGCGCCGAGGGCCGCTCGGGACCGTGGTGTTCGTGGGGCGCCAGAAGGACGTGATCAAGCACGCCGGCTACTCGGTCTACGCCCTGGAGGTGCAGGAGACCCTCGAACGCCACCCCTCGGTGTTGGAGGCGGCGGTGGTGGGCCTGCCCGACCCCACCAAGGGCGAGATCCCGGCCGCGGTGGTGCGGTTGGCCGCCGGAGTCGGTCTCGACGAGCTGGACCTGGAGACCTGGGCCAGCCAGCACCTGTCGGCCTACAAGGTGCCCCGTCGCTTCGTGGCCGTCGACGAGCTCCCCCGGACGGGCACCAACAAGCTGGCCAAGCGCGAGCTGCTCAATCTGTTCTAGGAGGGCTCAGCTTGCTTGGCCCTCTGGTCGGCAAGCCTCCCGGCGGGCGCCTTCGGCATCTGGGTGTCATCGGTCCAGCGGCTCCGGCCTGGCGGCCTCTGCCTTCCTAGCCCTTCGGCACCGTGCCGGTGATGTGCACGGTTGAGCTGGTGCTGGTGGGTTCGAGGGTGGTGCCGCCGCTGGGCAGGCCGGCGGTCTCGTCGTTGGGGTTCAGGTCGATGATCACCCGGCCGTCCTTGGTCACCGTCACCCGGTAGTGCACCAACCCGCCGCCGGTGGCCGACACCGTGGCGCCGCCACACGGGTCCTCGAAGTGGTTCTGCGCCGGCTTCCACTTCAGCGTGCACTGGCGGCCCTGGCCCGCCGGGTGAGCGTCGAAGGCCAGCCAACCACGCCCCACCCGCGATCCCAGGTGCTGCAGGAAGATGTCGCGGGTACCGCCGGCCGGGTCGGGCAACAGGATCGGACCGGAGCGGGCGATGTCCGCGGCCCGATCCTTGGCCGAGCCGGCGTCGAAGTCGGCGGCGCCCAGGTGCAGCACGGTCTGGTTGTGGGAGGTGATGGACGGGATGGCGAAGACGAACAGGGCGACGGCCAGCGCCAACGCCAACAACACACCCCCCAGGGCCAGCGTGTAGGTGCGCGCCGTGCGCTGGCGACGGGGGGCGACCGGGCTCATGGCCGTAGTATCCCGTGCGGGCGCGGACCGATCGAGTCGGCTCCGGTGTCGGTCCGACCCGGCGGCCTTTGCCGAGCGACCCGGCGAGTCGCTAGCTTCGCCGCCGTGGATCTCCTCGAATTCCAAGGCAAGCAGTTCTTCGCCGGCTTCGGCATCCCCGTCTCGGACGGTCGGGCGGTGCAGACGGTCGACGATGCCGTGGCCGCGGCCGACGCGGTCGGCTACCCGGTGGTGGTCAAGGCCCAGGTGCACGTGGGCGGCCGGGGCAAGGCCGGGGGGGTGAAGCTGGCCACCGACGCCGACGAGGTGCGCACCCATGCCGGGAACATCCTGGGCATGGACATCAAGGGCCACACGGTGAAGATCGTGTGGATCGAGCACGCCTCCGACATCGCCCAGGAGTACTACGCCAGCTTCACGCTGGATCGGGCCGCCAAGAAGCACCTGGGCATGCTCTCGGCCCAGGGCGGCGTCGAGATCGAGACGGTGGCGGTCGAGTACGCCCGAGGCGCTGGCCAAGATCTGGATCGACCCGGTGGACGGTCTGACGCCCGAGGCCGCCCGCGACTGGGTGCTGGCGGCCAACCTCGATCCAACAGCCACCGACGGAGCCGTCGACATCCTGACCAAGCTCTACACCGCCTACGTCGAGGGTGACGCCGACCTGGTGGAGATCAACCCGCTGATCCTGACCCCCGACGGTCGGGTCCACGCCCTCGACGCCAAGGTGACGCTCGACAACAACGCCGAGTTCCGCCACGAGTGGGACGCCTACGAGGCCACCCAGGTGCGCGACGAGCGCGAGCAGGCGGCGCACGAGAAGGGCCTGCAGTACGTGGGTCTGGAAGGGTCGGTGGGCATCATCGCCAACGGCGCTGGGCTGGCCATGAGCACGCTCGACGTTGTCAACCAGGCCGGCGGCGAGGCGGCCAACTTCCTCGACATCGGCGGCGGGGCCAACGCCGAAGTGATGGCCGGCGCCCTGTCGGTGATCAACGACGATCCCCGGGTCAAGTCGATCTTCATCAACATCTTCGGCGGCATCACCCGAGGCGAAGAGGTGGCCAACGGCATCGTGGAGGCCCTCGGGCGGGTGACCATCGACGCCCCCATCGTCATCCGCCTGGACGGGACCAACGCCGAGGAGGGCCGAGCCATCCTCGAGCCGCACCTGTCCGACAAGCTCCAGTCCAAGCCGACCATGCTCGAAGCGGCCCGCGCCGCGGTCGAGCTCAGCCGGAAGTAGGGAAGGCTCTCGTGTCCATCTTCGTCGACGAGACGACCAAGGTCGTCTACCAGGGCCTCACCGGCAGCCAGGGCCGCTTCTACGGCCTGCGCAACCGTGACCTACGGCACGCAGGTGGTGGCCGGCACCAACCCCCGCAAGGCCGGCACCGACGTGGACGGCGTTCCGGTGTTCGCCACGGTGGCCGAGGCCGTGGCCGAGACCGGGGCCACCGCGTCGTGCATCTTCATCCCCGCGCCCGGGGTCAAGGACGCCGTGCTCGAGGCGGCCGAGGGCGGCATCGAGTTCATCGTGTGCATCACCGAGGGCGTGCCCGCCCAGGACGAGGCCTGGTTCTACAACGAGCTCAAGCGCGATCACCCGAACGTGCAGCTGCTGGGGCCCAACTGCCCGGGCATCATCAGCCCCGGCAAGTGCAACATCGGCATCACCGCCGGCGAGATCGCCAAGGCCGGCGGCCCGGTGGGCATCGTGAGTCGCTCGGGCACCCTCACCTACCAGGCGCTCTACGAGCTGAAGCTCCAGGACATCGGTGTGACCACCTGCGTCGGCATCGGCGGCGACCCCGTCCCGGGGACCACCTTCATCGACTGCCTCGAGCGCTTCGAGGCCGACCCGGAGACCAAGGCGGTCATGCTCATCGGTGAGATCGGTGGCTCGGCCGAGGAAGAGGCGGCCGACTTCATCCAGTCGAAGATGACCAAGCCGCTGTCGGCCTACATCGCCGGGGTGACCGCCCCGGCCGGCAAGAAGATGGGCCACGCCGGGGCCATCGTCTCGGGCGGCAAGGGAACAGCCGCGGCCAAGATGGAGGCGCTCGAAGCCGCCGGCGTGCGCGTGGGTCGCAACCCCACCGAGGCCGGCGAGCTGATGGTCGAGATCGTTCGCGACCTGGGCTGACCCACACCTCTTCAACGCAACGCTCGACCAGGATCCGTCACCACCTGCCTTTCGCCGCGGTCGAGCGTGGCGACGACGACATCCGGAGCCTGATCCCTCCCCTCGGCTAGCGTTCGCCCAGGTACCAGACTTGGGGGAGGGGTCCATGTTGGCATTGCTCGCGCAATCCACGACCACGACGACCAGCAGCTCGGCCGCAGGCGGCGCAGTCTTGCTGCTGTTGCTCGTCCTCTACGTGGCCTTCATCGTGTTGATGATCGCCTCGATGTGGAAGATGTTCGACAAGGCGGGTCAGAAGGGCTGGTGCGCCATCGTGCCGATCCTGAACATCATCGTGTTGCTGAAGGTGGTCCACAAGGAGCTGTGGTGGATCATCCTGTTCCTGATCCCCTGCGTGAACATCGTGGCCTTCATCGTCGTGTACTTCAGCCTGGCCACGGCGTTCAACAAGGGTTCGGGCTTCGGGATCGGGTTGATCATCCTCCCGTGGATCTTCGTACCCATCCTCGGCTTCGGCTCGGCCCAGTACGCGCTCCAGCCCGACCCCCTCTTCTAGACGCCGCCCGGTCGCTCGCCATGGTCCCTGCCGCGGGTTGACCTGGAGGTCCCAATGAGCGACGTCCCGCAGGGACCGGGGTGGTGGCAGGCCTCGGACACACGGTGGTACCCGCCCGAGCAGTTCGCGGGGCCGGGACCGGCTGGCCCCGGGCCGCCCCCGGTTGCGTCGGACGTCGTGGTCACCGTGGGGGATGTGTCCTGCACCCAGACCGAGGTCATCACGCCCAACGGACGCTGGCCGTTGGCCCGCACCGTCTGGGTGGTGCAGAACAACACCACGACCACCGAATCGATCCCGGCCTACGCCATCGTGCTGGCCATCGTCTTCTTCCTGGTCTGCCTCTTGGGGCTGCTGTTCCTGTTGATCAAGGAACGCAAGACGACGGGCTGGATGACGGTCAGCGTGCAGGGACAGGGGACCTACCACGCCACCCAGATCCCGGTCTCCACGCAGATGCAGATCACCGACATCGAATCCCGGGTCGGCTACATACGTGGGCTGGTGGCGGCTCTCGGCTGACCGAACCCGGTTCGCGGCCCGAGCCCCGGCTGGTACCGTGCGGCCGTGCGCGTCGCAGTGCTGGCCTCGGGGAGCGGAACCATCCTCGACGCTCTGCTCGACGCCGGCGTGGCCGTCGAAGTGGTGGTGGTCGACCGACCCTGCGGGGCCGTCGAGGTGGCGCAGCGCCACCGGGTGGCCGCCGAGCTGGTGACGCGAGACCGCTACGACGGCGGTTTCGATCGCGAGGCCTACACCGATGCCGTGGTCGATCGCCTCGACGCCGCGGGCACCGAGCTGGTGGTCATGGCCGGGTACGGCACCATCCTGGCCAAGCCCGTCTTCGACCGGTGGCCCGGTCGGATCCTCAACACCCATCCCGCGCTGCTGCCCGCCTTCCCCGGCTGGCACGCGGTGGCGGACGCCCTCGACTACGGGGTGAAGATCACCGGCTGCACCGTGCACATCGCCACCGAGGAGGTCGACGCCGGGCCCATCCTGGCCCAGGCCGCGGTCGACGTCCGCCCCGACGACACGGTCGAATCGCTGCACGAGCGGATCAAGGTCGTCGAGCGGAAGCTGTACGTGCAGACCGTTCGTGACATCGTCGAACGGGGTTCGGTATGACCCCCGTCCCCCTCGTCCTCGTCCCCATCCCTCCGGAGTCCCGCACATGAGAGCCCTGCTGTCCGTCTACGACAAGACCGGCGTGGTCGAGCTGGCTCAGGGCCTGACCGATCTGGGTTGGGAGCTGGTGTCGAGCGGGGGAACGGCCAAGGCCTTGGCCGAGGCCGGCATCGCCGTCACCGACGTGGCCGACCTCACCGGGTCCCCGCCGATGCTCGGGCACCGGGTGGTGACGCTGCACCCCAAGGTGCACGGGGGGATCCTGGCCGACCGCGACAACCCTGAGCACCTGGCCGACATGGTCACCTACGGCATCGAGGGCATCGAGCTGGTGGTGTCCAACCTCTACCCCTTCTCCTCGGATCCATCCATCGAGCTGATCGACATCGGCGGCCCGGCCATGGTCCGGGCCGCGGCCAAGAACCACGCCTTCGTGGGCGTGATCGTCAGCCCGGCCGACTACGAACCCGTGCTGACCGAGATGCGCGAACGCGGCTGGCTGAGCGACGCCACCCGACGGCGCCTGGCCCGTCACGCCTTTGCCGCCACCGCGGCCTACGACGCGGCCATCGTGGCCTGGCTGGATTCGGGCGCGGCCACCGCCCCCGAGCTGGCCGGATCGCCGGCGCCCGACGAGAGCGACCTGCCGCCCACCATCCAGGTCACCCTGCGGCGCGAGCAGAAGCTGCGCTACGGCGAGAACCCTCATCAGCACGGCGCCCGCTATGCCACCGTGGGGCGCCATGGCTGGTGGGAGTCCATGGAGATGCACAACGGCAAGGAGCTCTCCTACCTCAACGTCTACGACACCGATGCGGCCTGGCGGTTGGTGCACAGCCTGGGCGACGGTCCGGCCGCGGTCATCATCAAGCACGCCAACCCGTGCGGTGTGGCCCTCGATGACGACATCACCACGGCCTACCGGCGGGCCCACGACTGCGACCCGGTGAGCGCCTTCGGCGGGATCGTGGCCGTGAACCGCCCCGTGACCGAGGCCATGGCCCGCGAGCTCGATCCCGTGTTCACCGAAGTGGTGGTGGCCCCGGGCTACGAGGGCGAGTCGATCGACATCCTCTCGAACCGCAAGACGCTGCGGATCCTCGAGGCCGTGCCACCCGGGCCGCTCGGGCCCAACCTCCGGGCCATCGACGGTGGCTACCTGGCCCAGACCCCCGACCCCGTGCGGGTCGAGCGGTCCGAGTGGCAGGTGATGACCGAGCGCCCCCCGACCGACGCCCAGTGGGCGGATCTGGAGCTGGCCTGGCGGGTGGTGGCCCGGGTGACCTCCAACGCCATCGTGCTGGTCAAGGACGGCCAGGCCGTGGGGATCGGGTGCGGCCAGCAGAACCGGGCTGACGCCGGACGCCTGGCCCAGCAGAAGGCGGCTGGTCGGGCCATGGGTGGCGCCTATGCCAGCGACGCCTTCTTCCCGTTCCCCGACGGCCTGGACGGCGCCATCGAAGCCGGCGCCACCGCCGTCATCCAGCCGGGCGGGTCCATCGGCGACCGCAAGGTCATCGAAGCGGCCGACGCCTTCGGTCTGGCCATGGTCTTCACCGGCGAACGCCACTTCCGGCACTGACATATTGGCCCTCTGGTCGGCGAGCCTCCCGACGGGCGCCTTCGGCATCTGGGTGTCATCGGTCCAGCGGCTCCGGCCTGGCGGCCTCCGCCTTCCGGCCGTTCGGTCGGCGAGCCTCCCGACGGGCGCCTTCGGCATCTGGGTGTCATCGGTCCAGCGGCTCCGGCCTGGCGGCCTCCGCCTTCCGGCCGTTCGGTCGGCGAGCCTCCCGACGGGCGCCTTCGGCATCTGGGTGTCATCGGTCCAGCGGCTCCGGCCTGGCGGCCTCCGCCTTCCGGCCGTTCGGTCGGCGAGTCTCCCGACGGACGCCTCGCGGTTGTGGGTGCAGCTGTGCACCCCAGAGGTGCACAAGTGCGCCGATTTCGTAGTAGTCGGGCTGGCGGCCTAGGGCTTCGGACACGACTTGATGGCGGCCAGGTCGAGGTTGGCCAGGTCCTGCTGTCCGGCGTCGTTGGGGTGCACGTCGTCGACCTGCTCGACGATGAAGTGCCCCGCTCGGCGCTGCGCCCACTCGTAGGCATCCCAGTCGACCAGGTGGGTGAAGTGGGTCCGAAGCCAGGCGTTGATGGCGCGGGCCGTGGCGTCCTGGATCGGATCACCCCGATGCGAGCTGACGGTGGTGGCGATGAGACAGGCGTGGCTGAACTCGTGAAGGTACCCGGCCATGACCCGCTCATAGGCGGCGGCGCCCGTGGCCCCGGTCACGCTCTGGGTGACGTCGTTGGTGCCGAGCTCGAACAGGACCACTGACGGGTGCTGACGAGCGAACGCACTCACATCCGGGGCGAGCTGGGCGGCGGTGTAGCCGATGCGACCGGTGATCAGCAGGTGGTCGCCGGCGCGGTTGACCCCGGCCTGGATGTCGCCCGAGGCCAGGAAGGTGATCGAGTCCCCGATCACGGCCACCGTGTGCCGGGACGGCCCCGACGAGCAGGCGCCGGCCACCAGGGCGATCGTGGCGGACACCACGATCAGCTTGGCCGCTGCCGGTATCCGCCGCCGGGGCTTCAACCCTGAGCGCTCGCGGCCGATCCCGGCTCGGGGCGGGGTGGTCCCCACACCACCGGGGCGAACCCGACCCGGGCCAGCAGGGCCTCGGTCTGAGCCATGGGCAGGCCCAGCACGTTGCTGGCACTGCCGTCGATGGCGGTCACGAACGACCCGGCCGGACCCTGGATGCTGTAGGCCCCCGTTTTGTCGTAGGGCTGCTCGGTGACCACGTAGTCCTCGATCTCGTCTCGGTCCAGGAGGGCGAAGGTGACCGTCGAGGTGGTCACCGAGCTGACCAGCTGGTCGCCCCGGGCCACGGCCACCCCGGTGTGGACCAGGTGGTCCCGGCCCGAGAGACGCCACAGCATGGCGATGGCGTCGGCGAGCGCCGCCGGCTTGCCGATGATGTCACCGTCGACGTCCACCGTGGTGTCGGCCGCGACCACCACCTCGTCGTTGCCGCCGTCGAGGGCCTGGGCCTGACCGGCGCGGGCCTTGGCCCGGGCCAGCCGTTCGACGTAGCGGGAGGGGGCCTCCCGGCCTTGGGGGGTCTCGTCGATGTCGGGATCGCGGATGGTGAAGGCGACGCCCAGGCGCCCGATCAGCTCCCGTCGGCGCGGCGAGCTCGAGGCCAGGACCAGGCGCGGCCCGGCTGATCCGGTGGACGGGATGGCATCAGGGAAGCCGTCGGTCACCGGCGCGACGTCCTACCCGCCCGAGACGCCGGCGCCGGCCGGGACCGAGGGTGGCGGCGTGTCGTCCAGCCGATCCCGCAGCCAGCCGGCGGGCAGGGTCACCGTCTGGGGGCCGGACTGGGTGCCGCGTACCCCGGGCTCGGCCAGTGGTCGACAGGTGGGGTCCAGCCCGGCGACCAGGGCTTCGAGCTGCGCCAACGTGTCGACGGTGGCCAGGGCCCGGCGGATGGCGCCGCCGACCGGGTAGCCAGTCAGGTACCAGCCGGTGTGCTTGCGCAGGTCGCGCATCCCGGCCCGCTCGCCCCGAAGGCTCACCAGCAGCCGGGCATGGTCCACCACCAGGGTGGTGACCTCTCCCAGCGGCGGCGCCGGTCGGGGGTGGCGCCCGGCGAAGGCGTTGGCCAGGTCCCGGAACAGCCAGGGCCGGCCCAAACAGCCGCGTCCGATGACCACCCCGTCGGCGCCGGTGCCGCGCATGAGGGCCAGTGCGTCCTGCGCCGTCCACACGTCGCCGTTGCCCAGCACCGCCACGTCGAGCGCCTCCTTCAGTCGGGCGATGGCGGTCCAGTCGGCGCGCCCCGAATAGAGCTGGGCCGCGGTGCGGGCGTGGAGCGAGACCGCCGCCGCGCCCTGGTCCTGGGCGATGCGGCCGGCCTCCAGATAGGTGAGCAGGTCGTGGTCGATGCCCAGTCGCATCTTCACCGTCACCGGCACCGGGCCGGCGCCGGCCACCGCCGCAGCGATGATCGAGGCCAGCAGGGCGGGGCGAACGGGTACGGCCGCGCCGCCGCCGTGACGGGTGACCTTGCGCACGGGGCAGCCGAAGTTGAGGTCGATGTGATCGACCCCGGCCCGGTCCACGAGCAGAGTCACCGCCGCCGAGACGGCCGCGGGATCGGTGCCGTAGAGCTGGATGGACCGCGGCGACTCGTCCGCATCGAACGCGGCCAGCTCCCAACTCCGATCGCCGCCCTCGGCCAGCCCCCGGGCGTTGACCATCTCGCTCACGTACAGCCCGGCGCCGAACTGCCGGCACAGGCGGCGGAAGGCGGCGTTGGTGACCCCGGCCATGGGAGCCAGCACGACTGGCGGCCACACCGGGATCGGGCCGATCGACAGCGGCGCGAACTCGCCGGGCGCGGCGACGGCATCGCCGGCCGAGCGGGCCAACTCGCAGGCCGAGCCTGTTCGGGCCGGAGAATCGTCGATCGGGGCGGTCACCCCCCAAGAGTAGAGTCGGTTCGTGACTGCGCAGAAGCTCGACGGCGAGTTGGTGGCCGGCCTGGTCAAGGCCGACCTGGTGACCCGCATCGCCGCCCTGGTCGACCGGGGGGTCACGCCGGGTCTGGGCACGCTGCTGGTCGGCGACGACGCGCCCAGCGCCAACTACGTGGCCATGAAGCACCAGGAGTGCGCCGAGCTGGGCATCGCCTCGCGCCACACCCACCTGCCCGCCGACGCCAGCCAGGCCGACGTGATGGCCGTGGTGGCCGACTACAACACGGATCCCTCCGTCGATGCCTTCCTGATGCAGTACCCCTTCCCGCCGGGCCTCGACTTCGCCGCGGCCATGCTGGCCATGGATCCCGACAAGGACGTGGACGGCCTGCACCCGGTGAGCCTCGGCAACCTGGTCCAGGGGGTGCCCGGCCCTCGGCCGTGCACGCCGGCGGGCATCCAGGCACTGCTCCAGCACTACGAGATCCCCATCGCCGGCCAGCACGTGGTGATCGTGGGTCGAGGCCTGACCATCGGGCGACCGCTGGCCAACCTGCTCTCTCTCAAGGAGCCCGGGGCCAACGCCGCGGTCACCGTCATCCACACCGGGGTGGCCGACCTGGGCGCCTACACGCGCCAGGCCGACATCCTGGTGGCGGCCGCCGGTTCTCCCGGCATCATCACCCCCGACATGGTCAAGCCGGGCGCGGCGGTGGTGGCCGCCGGGGTGACCTTCGAGGACGGTCGCATCCGCTCGGACGTGGTGCTCGAGGTGCGCGAGGTGGCGGCCTGGACGTCGCCGCGGGTCGGTGGGGTCGGACCCATGACCCGGGCCATGCTCCTGCGCAATACCATCGAGGCGGCCGAGCGCCATTAGCTTGGCCGTCTGGTCGGCAAGCCTCCCGCCGGGCGCCTTCGACATCGGGGTGTCATGGATCGAGCGGCCCACTCCGTTCCGCCGCACTGGGGTCCGCCAGCGCTCTAGCCTTGTCGGATGGCCAGGATCAGCGATCTGCTTGCCGGGGGCCGGACGTACTCGTTCGAGTTCTTCCCCCCGAAGACCGATGACGCCGCCCGCAGCCTGGAGAAGACCATCGGCGAGCTGGCGCCGCTGGGCCCTTCGTTCGTGTCGGTGACCTATGGGGCGGGTGGCTCGACCCGCGACCGCACCCGCGACATCGTGGTCCACATCCAGCGCGACGCCGGCATCACCGCCATGGCGCACCTCACCTGCATCGCCCACCAGCCCGAGGACCTGGTGTCTCTGCTTCGCCAGTACCGGGAGGCCGGGATCGAGAACATCCTGGCGCTGGCCGGCGATCCGCCCTTGGGCGAGCCGCTCGACCTGTCCGGTCTGCGCTATGCCTCCGAGCTGATCGAGATCGTCCGGGCCTCCGGCGATTTCTGTGTCGGGGTGGCCGCCCATCCTGAACTGCATCCCCGCTCGAACGGCGATCGGGGCCGTGATCGCGATTTCCTGGCCGCCAAGTTGGAGATGGCCGACTTCGCCATCACCCAGTTCTTCTTCGAACCCGAGGCGTACCTGACCATGGTGGCCGAACTGGCCGAGCGCGGGATGACCAAACCCGTGCTGCCCGGGATCATGCCGGTGACCAACGCCCGCCAGGTGCAACGCTTCGCCGAGCTGGCCGGGGCCGAGTTCCCCCCCGCCCTGGCCGCCCGCTTCGAGGCGGTGGCCGACGACCCGGCGGCCGTGCGAGCGCTCGGGGTCGAGCTGGCCACGGAGCTCTGTCGCGACCTGCTGGAGGCCGGCGCACCCGGTCTGCACTTCTACACGCTGAACCGCTCCACCGCGACCCGCGAGATCTACGCCAACCTGGGCCTCTGACCGGCTCGGAGATGAGCTCGTCATCCCGGTCGTCCCGCCCGGGGGGCACAACTAGGGCGTGAACTGCGCCTGGATCACGGTGACCAGGCCGTCGGTGATCTCCACCCACACATAGCGAGGGGTCTGGCTGGCCAGGATGGCCTGGGCGCTGGCCACGCCGGTGGTGGCTGTGGCCGGCCCGCCGCTGAACCCGCCGCTGGCATCGGTGGCCAGGGGCACCACCGCCACCTGGGTGGCGGTCGGCAACGAGTAGATCTTGGGGTTCTCGTTGCGCACGTAGTGGTCGTCATCCACGGGCGTGGACGAGCCGGATGCGGTCTGGGCCGCCGTCCCCGAGAACCAGCACGCCAGGTCCAGCCCGATGGTGCCCGTGGCGGCATCCACCGACTTGAGCACCCCGAACCAGATGCCGTCGGGCAGCTTGTCGCCCGAGGACGGGGTGCACCCCGAACCGTCGGGCGAGGTGCTGTCCGTGCTGGCCGGGATCGAGATGGGCACCGACGGGGGGGTGGGCTGGGCCGCGGTGGTCGGCGTGGCCGGCGTCGACTCGGTGGTGTCGGGCCCAGACGCCGTCTTCGACGAGCTGCAGGCGGCTACAATCACCATCAGGACCAGGGCGGCGATCAGCAGTGGGGCACAGCGGGGACGGGCCACGGCTCCCATGGTGGCCCAACCGTGCCCCGACGCTGCGGCACCGGGCTCCACCACGGAAACTGGGCATCAGAACGTGCGGAATCCGACCGCAAAGATGCCCAATTTGCGGCTTGGGGGCGGCCCCGGTGCGTGCGACGCCACCGAGCACTTGTCTGGAACTTGTCTCACTCGATACGATCGAGACATGGCAGACAAGATCACCCAGAACGCCGATGGCTCACTCAACGTCACCGACACGCCCATCATCCCCTTCATCGAGGGCGACGGCACCGGGGTCGACATCTGGCCGGCGGCCAAGCTGGTGCTCGACGCGGCCGCGGCCAAGTACGGCCGCACCATCGAGTGGAAAGAGGTGCTGGCCGGCGAGAAGGCCTTCAACGAGACGGGGGACTGGCTGCCCCAGGAGACCGTGGATGTCTTCAAGGAGTACCTGATCGGCATCAAGGGTCCCCTGACCACGCCGATCGGCGGGGGCTTCCGCAGCCTCAACGTGGCCCTGCGCCAGATCCTCGACCTCTACGTGTGCCTGCGCCCGGTGCGCTGGTTCCAGGGCGTGCCCTCGCCGGTCAAGCGTCCGGATCTGGTCGACATGGTCATCTTCCGGGAGAACACCGAAGACATCTACGCCGGCATGGAGGTCGAGTCGGGCACACCCGAGGCGGCCAAGATGATCGAGCTGCTGCACGACAACTTCGGCTGGGAGATCCGGCCCGACTCGGGCATCGGGATCAAGCCGGTGAGCGCCACCGGGTCCAAGCGCCTCATCCGGGCCGCCATCAAGTACGCCCAGGCGCATGAGCGCAAGTCGGTCACCCTGGTGCACAAGGGCAACATCATGAAGTTCACCGAGGGCGCATTCCGCAACTGGGGCTACGAGCTGGTGCGCGACGAGTTCGCGGACGTGGCCGTGGGCTGGGACGACTGCGGCGGCGAACCGGGCAACAAGATCCTGGTCAAGGACGCCATCGCCGACATCACGTTGCAGCAGGTGCTGACCCGTCCGGCCGAGTTCGACGTCATCGCCACCATGAACCTCAACGGCGACTATCTGTCCGACGCCCTGGCCGCCCAGGTCGGCGGGATCGGCATCGCTCCGGGCGGCAACATCAACTACGTGAGCGGGCACGGCATCTTCGAGGCCACCCACGGCACCGCCCCCAAGTACGCCGGCCAGGACAAGGTCAACCCCGGTTCGGTCCTGCTCTCGGGCGTCATGATGTTCGAGCACCTGGGCTGGACCGACTCGGCCAGCGACGTCGTGACGGCCATGGAGGCCACCATCGCCGACAAGGTGGTGACCTACGACTTCGCCCGCCTGATGGAGGGGGCCACCGAGGTCAAGTGCTCGGAGTTTGCCCAGGCCATCGTCGACCGACTCTCCTAGCCCTCTGGTCGGCGAGCCTCCCGGCGGGCCGGCTTCGCCGATCCGGGTGTCACCGGCTGAGCGGCTCCACTCCGTTCCGTCGCGTCACGAGAAGTACACGATGGTGACGAGCTCCTCCATCACCTCGGGGGTGAGCGCGTCGACCACCTCGAGGGCGGTCATGTTCTCGACCACCTGGGAGACTCGGCTGGCCCCCGTGATGACGGTGGACACGTGCGGGTTCTTGGTGCACCAGGCGATGGCCAGCTGGGCCAGCGAGCAATCGAGCCGATCGGCCACCTCGGCGATCTTGCGCACCTTGGCGTTGCGACGCTCGTCGGTCAACATCCCGGCCAACCACTCGTAGCCGGGCAGGGCGGCCCGACTGTCGTCGGGGACGCCGTCGAGGTACTTGCCCGTCAACAGGCCCGACGCCAGCGGGCTCCAGATGGTGAGGCCCAGACCGATGTCGTCGTAGAGGCGGGCGTACTCGTTGGTGACCCGTTCCTGCTCGAGGAGGTTGTACTGGGGCTGCTCCATCACCGGCTTGTGCAGGTGGTGGCGGTCGGCGATGTCCCAGGCGGCCCGGATCTCGGCCCCGCTCCACTCCGAGGTGCCCCAGTAGAGCGCCTTGCCCGACGACACGATGTCGGACATGGCCCACACCGTCTCCTCGATGGGGGTGTGGGGATCGGGGCGGTGGCAGAACAGCAGGTCGACGAAGTCGAGGCCGAGGCGCTCGAGCGAACCGTCGATGGCCTGGAGCAGGTACTTGCGGTTGAGCGTTTGGGCCATGTTGGGGACGCCGTCATGGATGCCCATGTGCAGCTTGGTGGAGATGACGTACGACCAGCGGGGCCACTCGAGCTGGGCGATGGCCTCGCCCATGACCCGCTCGGACTCGCCCTTGGCGTAGGACTCGGCGTTGTCGAAGAAGTTGACCCCGGCGTCGCGGGCGGCGGTGAGGCACTCCGCGGCCAGGTCGGTGTCGATCTGCGTGCCGAAGGTGACCCACGAGCCGAACGACAGCGCGCTGACTTGCAGGCCGCTGCTGCCCAGGTGTCGATATTCCATCTCCATGCTGCGGTTCCCCCTCTGCCCGGGCACCGGGCGCGGTTCCAGATGCTCGGCACCGTACCGGTCCCCGAGGCCGGGTCCCACGAGATCTGAGGAGCAATGCACCGTGGGGGTGCATTGCTCCACGGATTTCGCCAGAGGGCGGGGGGTAGTTGGGGCGGGTCCCATGGCCGGAATCGTGGGGGACGTGTCCTTGCCGCCACGGCGGTCCAGCTTCACGATGGGGCCATGACCGAAACCTCGCCGCAAGCCCGTCCCACTCAGATCGCCATCGGCCTCTACGAGGGCTTCACCGCCCTCGACGCCATCGGCCCCTACCAGGTCTTCTCCAACATGCCCGGCGTCGAGGTGGTCATCTGCGCCGAATCGCGGGGGCGGCTCAACGACGACAACGACCTGCTGCACTTCGAGATCGAGCACGACTTCGCCGAGGTGCCCACCCCCGACGTGTTGCTGGTGCCCGGCGGGGTCATCACCCGCAAGCTGGCCCGGGAGCGGGCGCCCATCGTGGACTGGATCGCTCAGGCCCATCCCCACACCACGTGGACCACCTCGGTGTGCACCGGTGCGCTGCTGCTGGGCGCGGCCGGCCTGCTCGAGGGCCGGCCGGCCACCACCCACTGGTGCGCCTACGACGAGCTGGCCAAGTACGGCGCCGAGCCCACCGAGCAGCGGGTGGTGCAGAGCGGCAAGATCGTGACCGGCGCCGGCGTGTCGGCCGGGATCGACCTGGCCCTGACCCTGGCCGGCATCATGTGGGGCGACGACACCGCCCAGGCGCTGCAGCTGGCCATCGAGTACGACCCCCAGCCGCCCTATGACGCGGGCGCCCCGTCCAAGGCCCGTCCCGAGCTCATCGATCTCATCCGCGGCTCGGTGGCCCAGCAGGAGGCCGCCCTCTGAGCCGGCGAGCGCGGCCGAGAGGCGCGGGCCGGACCTCGACCGGTAGCGTGGGATCCATCGCCAGACCGCGGGGGCCACAGGGGCTCTCGCTCATCGTCCAGCTCCTCAGGGGGAAGCCGTGACCGACACCACCAAGCTCTACATCGACGGTGCATGGGTGCCGTCCACCGGCACCGAGACCATCGACGTCGAGAACCCCTCGACCGAGGAGATCATCGCCTCGGTTCCGGCCGGCACGGCGGAGGACGTCGACAAGGCCGTGGCCGCGGCCAAGGCCGCCTTCAAGACGTGGGGCCAGACCTCCAAGGAGGAGCGGGGCAAGTACATCCAGGCCATCGCCGAGGGCCTGGCCGCCCGCAGCGAGGAGATCGCCCAGGTCATCTCCGACGAGATGGGCATGCCCATCATGTTCGCCAACATGATCCAGGCCGGCCTGCCGGTCGGGCAACTTCGCCGGCTACGTGCAGATCCTCGACGAGTTCCCCCTGGAAGAGACGGTGGGCAACTCGCTGGTGGTGCGCGAGCCCATCGGCGTGGTCGGCGCCATCACGCCGTGGAACTACCCGCTGCACCAGATCGTCAACAAGACGGCGCCGGCCCTGGCCGCCGGCAACTGCGTGGTGCTCAAGCCCTCCGAGGTCACCCCGCTCGACGCCTTCATCCTGGCCGAGGTCATCGACTCGGCCGGACTGCCGCCTGGCGTGTTCAACCTGGTCACCGGCACCGGTCCGGTGGTGGGTGAGGCCATCGCCAGCCACCCCGACGTCGACATGGTCTCGTTCACCGGCTCCACCCGGGCCGGCAAGCGCGTCACCGAGCTCGGCGCCGAGACGGTCAAGCGGGTGCACCTCGAGCTGGGCGGCAAGTCGGCCAACGTCATCCTCGACGACGCCGACCTCGACGCCGTCGATCCCGGGCGGGGTCACCTTCGGCTGCTACCTCAACTCGGGCCAGACGTGTTCGGCCCTGACCCGCATGCTCGTGCCCCGGGGCAAGCAGGACGAGGTCGTGGCCATCGCCAAGGCCACCGCCGAGGGCATCTCGGTCGGTCCCGGCTCGAGCGATGCCATGCTCGGCCCGCTCGTGTCGGCCACCCAGCGCGACCGGGTGCGCGGCTACATCCAGAAGGGCATCGACGAGGGCGCCACGCTGGTCACCGGTGGCGTCGACGCTCCCGAAGGGCTGGACAAGGGCTACTTCGTGAAGCCGACCATCTTCTCCGACGTCACCTCGGACATGACCATCGCCCAGGAGGAGATCTTCGGCCCGGTGCTGGTGATCATGCCCTACGACGACGAGGACGAGGCCGTCGAGATCGCCAACTCCACCATCTACGGCCTGGCCGGCGGCGTGCAGTCCGCCGACCTCGAGCGGGCCAAGGCCTTCGCCCGGCGCCTGCGCACCGGCCAGGTCGAGATCAACGGGGGCGGGTTCAACATCCAGGCCCCGTTCGGTGGCTACAAGCAGTCCGGCAACGGTCGTGAGCTGGGCAAGTACGGTCTCGAGGAGTTCACTCGAGATCAAGAGCATGCAGCTGCCGGGGTAGTCGCCCCCCGCCCGGAGCCCGATGTCGAGTCGGGATCCGGACAACCCAGGACTGGTCGGCAGAATCGGTCGGATCGGGGTCGCGCCCAGGGGCGCGACCTCGGCTGGCCTATCCTCGAGGGCTCGAACCTCGACGATCCCGACCGATGAAGAGGACCATGGATCATCCGAGGCGCCGGGCCGGCACGACCGTCGCGGTGCTGGCTCTGGTGGTGGCGGCCGCCCAGTTCGCCTGGGCCATCCCGTCGCGGGCCGACACGCCGGCCACCGATCCTCCCACCACGTCCACGACCGTGGGCTCGCCCACCACCACCGGCGATCCCGGCACGACCACCACCACGGCCGACGGGGGCACGACCACCACCACCGCACCGGGCACGCCGGCCACGACCCCCCAGGGCACGCCGACCGTCACCATCCCGACCCTGGTCACGGGCAACTCGCCCGACACGGGGCCGCCCCTGGCCGACCCGTCGCCCCAGATCCGCTCGCTGCTGGGCCAGATCGGCGTGCTGGACGGCCAGAAGGGCGTGGCCATGGCCGCCCAGACCCTGGCCGGCGAACAGGCGGGCCTCGACCAGGCCAACGCCGCCGCCGCCCAGGCCCGCTTGGAGGTGGCCGCCGCCCAGACTCGCCTGACCCTGGCCCGGTCACAGCTGTCCTCGGTGGCCACGCTGGCCTTCATGGGCGCCGGCGGGGGGGTGCTCTCAGCCCTGCTCAAGGGCGGCCCGGACTCGGGCACCATCGAACGCGAGATGGTGAACTCCACCATCGAGTACCACAGTCTGGCTGTCGACGCCGCCCTCAAGTCCCTCAGACGAGCCCAGGCCAGCCTGGCCGCGGCCACCCACCAGGTGAGCCTGAGCACGGCGCAGGTGGCCGCCGGACGCCTGGGCGTGACCGCCGCCGATGCCACCCTCACCGCGGCCCGGCGGGACTTGTCGGGCAGCGGGCGCAAGGGCAGCACCTGGTCGCTGTCCATCGAGGGCGACAGCGCCTTCACCGGGACCGAGCTGTCGCAGTGGTTCATCGCCCAGGGACGCCAGTCCCAGGCGACCGTCCCCATCGACCAACTGGCCGGCTTCTACGTCTCCGAAGGCCAGGCCGAGGGCGTTCGGGGAGACATGGCCTTCGCCCAGGCCATGGTCGAGACGGGTGCGTTCACCAATCCCGACACCATCAGCCTGAACAACTTCGCCGGCATCGGCCACTGCGACAGCTGTGGCTCCGGCTTCGACTTCAAGACGGCCCAGCTCGGGGTGCGTGGTCAGATCCAGCTGCTCAAGTCCTACGCCGAGAAGACGCCCAAGTACGCCAACCCCCTGGTCGACCCCAGGTTGGTCGGCCCCGCCGGCTGCTGCGCGACCTGGACCCAGCTGACCAAGACCTGGGCCAGCGACCCCAACTACGGCCCGAAGATCCTGGGCGTCTACCAGGCCATGCTCGAGTGGCTGTTGAAGGTGCGCGCCGCCGAGCCCGGACCTCCACCCGCCCTGGTGGTCTCCACCAGTCTGGTGGCGTCGTCGACCACCACCACCACGTCCACCACCACCCCCCACTGACGGGCGGGCCGGGGGCTACAGGCGGGGGGCGGCGTTCACGGCCGAGACGAAGGCCCGCAGCTTGCCGGCGTTGAGATCGTCGAAGGTGCGCACGCCACGGCACACGTCGACCCCGAAGGGCCGCACCCGGGCGATGGCCTCGCCCACGTTGTCGGCGTTCAGGCCGCCGGCCAGGAAGACGGGCACGGGGGACTGGTCCACCAGCTGCCGGCTGAGCTTCCACTCGTAGGTGCGGTCGGCGTCGCCCGGTTCCTGCCGCCCGTCGTCAGCTCGTCCCGAGTGCAACAGGAGGGCGTCCACGGATGCGGCGGCCATCTGGGCCTGGTCCAGCACGTGGTCATCCTCCACGTGCAGCACCTGCACCAGCTTCACGCCCAGCAGTTCGGCCCGCAGCGTCCGGTGGACGGAGGACTCGACCCAACCCGCCAGCTGCAGGGCGCTGGTGGCGGTGCGTCGGGCGTGGTCGACCAAGGCCTCGACCGAGGTCTCCCGGGTGATCAAGAAGGTGGCGACCGACGGGGGCACGGCCAGGGCGATCTGGGCGATCAGCTCGTCGGGGATGGATCCGGGACCGCGGAGCGGGTCGCCCACCAGCCCGATGGCGTCGGCCCCGTAGCGCACCGCGGTCGAGGCCTCGTCCTCCGAGGCAACGCAGCACACCTTCAGTCGGATCCGTTCCGCGTCCATCAGTTCTCCAGTCTGGCCACAGGCGGAGGCCAGTCCAAGGGATCCCGCCGGGCCCGCGTCGAGTCAGGAGGTTACGCCGGCGATCGCGCCGGGTCAGGAGGCGGCGTCGGCGAGGGCCTCGGCCACGGCGATGGCTCGGCGGGCGTTGACCACGTGCAGGTTCTCGATCATGCGCCCGTCGACGGTGACCACGCCCGCGACCGTCAGCCTCGGCCTGTTCGAAGGCCTCGATGATGCGACGAGCCTGGGTCAGCTCCTCGGGGCTGGGCGCGAACACCCGGTTGCAGGCCTCGAGCTGGCCGGGGTGGATGAGCGTCTTGCCGTCGAAGCCGAGCTGGCGGCCCTGTACGCACTCGGCCTCGAATCCGGCCTCGTCGTTGATGTCGTTGTAGACCCCGTCCAGGATGACCTTGCCGGCGTGGCGGGCGGCCAGCAGGCACATCGACAGGCCGACCAGCAGCGGCTGGCGGCCCGGGACCTGCTCGGCGTGCAGCTCCTTGGCCAGGTCGTTGGTGCCCATCACGAAGGCGGTGAGACGCTCGGACGAGGTGGTGATCTCCTCGGCGTGGAGGACGGCCACCGGTGTCTCCAACATGGCCCAGATGGCGGTGCCGTCGCGGGCGCCGGCCGACTCCATGGCCGCCTCCACCGCGTGAACGTCGGCGGCCGAGTTGATCTTGGGCACCAGGATGGCGTCGGGTTCGGCGGCCGCGGCCGCGGCTACGTCTGTCCGCGTGCCACTCGGTGTCGAGGCCGTTCACTCGGATGACGATCTCCCGCCGGCCGTAGCCGTCCGAACAGGCGGCCGCGCACACGCGCTGGCGAGCGTCGACCTTGGCCTCGGGGGCCACCGCGTCCTCGAGATCGAGGATGAGGGTGTCGGCCGGCAGCGTGCGGGCCTTCTCCAGGGCCCGCTCGTTGGCGCCGGGCATGTACAACACCGAGCGGCGAGGCCGCAGCGATTCGTCGGGTCATGGGCGGTTCTCCTTCACAGGCCGTAGCTGGCGGCCAGCTCGGGGTCACGTTCGGCCAGCTGGCGAGCCAGAGCCACGATGACCTGGCACTGCTTCACGCTGGCGTCGTCCTCCATCTTCCCGTCGAGCATGATGGCGCCGGTGCCGTCGCCCATGGCCTCGATCACCTGCTGGGCGTGGGCCACGTCGGCCGGGTCCGGGCTGAACACCCGCCGGGCGATGTCGATCTGGCTGGGGTGCAGGCTCCAGGCCCCCACGCACCCGAGCAGGTAGGCGTTGCGGAACTGGTCCTCGCAGGCCAGGGCGTCGGCGATGTCGCCGAAGGGCCCGTAGTACGGGCAGGATCCCGTTGGCCACGCAGGCATCGACCATGCGGGCCAACGTGTAGTGCCACAGGTCCTGCTGGTAGGTGGCGCGGGGCGCGTCCGGGTCGTCGGGGTCGGGATCCTGGCGCACCAGGTAGCCCGGGTGGCCGCCACCTACGCGGGTGGTCTTCATGCGGCGGTTGGCGGCCAGGTCGGCCGGACCCAGCGACAGGCCCTGCATGCGGGGGCTGGCCGCGCAGATCTCCTCGACGTTGGCCACACCTCGGGCCGTCTCCAGCAGGGCGTGGACCAGGATGGGTCGGTCCAGCCCGGCCTTGGCTTCGAGCTGGGCCAGCAGCCGGTCGACGTAGTGGATGTCCTCGGGGCCCTCGACCTTGGGGATCATGATGACGTCGAGGGCCTGTCCCGCCTCCAGCACGGCCGCGGTCAGGTCGTCGAGCCCCCAGGGCGAGTCCAGCGAGTTCACCCGGGTCCAGAACTGGGTGGCACCGAAGTCGGCGGTGCGGGCCACCTCGACCAGCCCGGCCCGGGCGGCGTCCTTGTCGTCGGCCGGTACCCCGTCCTCCAGGTTCGCCAGCAGCACGTCCACCTTGGCGGCCATGTCCGGGACCTTGGCCACCATCTTGGGGTTGGAGGCCGGGAAGAAGTGGATCATCCGCGACGGCCGCACCGGGATCTCTCGGACCGGCTCGGGCGCGCCGACGGCCAGGGGTCGGAAGAAGTCCTTGGGGTTGCGCATGCCGCGACCCTAGGACGCGCCTGACGGCGTCGGGAAATCTCCCGCCGTCGGGACGCCGGGGAACGGATTCGTCGGGTTCGGGCCGGTTGGGCGAGCATGGAACGGCTATGCCACGCACGGGGGGACGACGAAACAGCAGCACCGGGGTGTTCCGCCGAGGACTGCGGGTGGTCTTCGGCTATGCCCGCCAGGAGCCGCGGACCTTCGCCGTGTCGGTGCTCGGTGCCTCCCTCTACGGCGCCACCGCCGTGGCCGCCACCGTGGTGCTGGGCCGAGTCACCCAGGATGTGATCCTGCCCGCCTTCGACCACGGCGTGGACGGCGGCACGGTCGTCGGCGCGGCCGTCGCCCTGGCGGCCATCGGCGTGATCCGGGCGGTGTCGATCGTGCTGCGCCGCTACTTCGCCGGCACCACCCGGTTCCGCGTCCAGGCCCGCTGGAGGCGTCGCATCACCGACGTCTACCTCGACGCGCCCGCTGACCTATCACCACAGCCAACCGACCGGTCAGCTCCTGGCCCACACCGACAACGACGTCCTGGCCGCCACCGAGGTGCTGAGCCCCTTCCCGTTCACCCTCGGCGTGTTGGCCCTGGTCGTGTTCGCGCTCGATCAGCCTGGCCCTGGTCGACATCTGGATGGCGGTGCTGTCCCTGCTGTTCTTCCCGATCCTGGGTCTGTTGAACCGGGCCTACACGCGCCGGATCGAGCGACCGGCCGAGCAGGTGCAGGAACGGGTGGGCCGGGTGTCGAGGATCGCCCACGAGAGCATCGACGGCGCGCTGGTGGTCAAGACCCTCGGACGCAGCCAGCTCGAGGTCGACCGGCTGTTCGGTGCGGCCGACCACCTGCGTGTGGCCCGGGTCCAGGTCGGTCGTCTCCGTGGCTCCTTCGACCCCGTGCTCCAGGGCCTGCCCACCCTCGGGGCCATCGTCCTGCTCGCCTTCGGGTCGTGGGAGATCTCGGTGGGGCGCATCAACACGGGTGACCTGGTGCAGGCCATCGCGCTCTTCTCGATCCTGGCCTTCCCCATCGAGGTCGTCGGCTTCTTCCTCGAGGAGCTGCCGAGGGCCGTGGTGGCCTCCGCCCGCCTCGACCGGGTCGTGGCCCAGCCGCCAGCGGTGGCCCCGGCGCCCGAGGACGCCCGGGCGCTGCCCGATCGGCCACTGGCCATCGAGGTCGAACGGGTCTCGTTCGGCTACGGGTCGGGCGAGCTGGTGCTCGAGGACGTCTCCATGCGTGTGGAGCCGGGCGAGGTGGTCGCCCTGGTCGGCGCCACCGGTGCGGGCAAGACGACGCTGTGCGAGCTGATCGCCCACCTGGCCGATCCCACCGCCGGCGTGGTGCAGGTGGGTGGCGTCGACCTGCGCACGGTCGTCCCGGCATCGCTGTCGGCGGCGGTGGCCCTGGTGTTCCAGGAGACCTTCCTGTTCGCCGACACGCTGTGGGAGAACATCACCCTGGGTGCGGCCGTCACCAACGACCAGGTGCGCAGTGCGTTGGTCATTGCCCGGGCCGACCGGTTCGTCGGGGAAATGCCGCTTGGGGTGGCCACGGTGGTGGGCGAGCGCGGCGTCACCCTCTCGGGCGGCCAGCGCCAACGCATCGCGTTGGCCCGCGCCCTGTTGCGCCAGCCCCGCGTGCTCATCCTCGACGACGCCACCTCCGCGGTCGATCCGGTGGTCGAGTCCGAGATCCTCGAGGGCCTCCGCCACGAGCTGGCCACCACCACGCTGGTGGTGGCCCAGCGCGTGTCCACCATCGAGCTGGCTGACCGGGTGGCCTTCCTCGACGGCGGGCGCATCGTCGGGGAGGGTTCCCACGCCCAACTCCTGGCCACGATCCCCGCCTACGCGCGGATCGTCCAGGCCTATGAGTCGGGCCCGGGCCGCCCGGCCCTGGGCGCCAGGCGGTCCCGATGAGCGACATGAGCGATCTCGAAGCCGACCTGCTCCAGTCCGAAGTCGAGCTCGGCCTCGAGGCGCAGATCGGGCGCGCCCACCCGGGCCTGTTCGACGATCCCACCGACTCGCTGACCGATCACCTGGCCGAGGACGTCGAGTCCACGTCGGTGAAGGCCACCGAGGTCCTGCGACGGGGGCTGCGAGCCAACCCGGAGCTGCGTCGGGGCCTGGCCTTCACGCTGGCCATGGCCGTGGTGGTGGCCATCGGCCGGCTCACCACACCGGTCCTGATCCAGCAGATCCTCGACAAGGGGGTCAACGGCGCCGACGGGTTCCAGCCTCGATTCGTCATCACCGCCAGCCTGGTGGCGCTGGTGGTGACCATCACCGTCGTGATCACGGCGCGGGCCACCTACATCCGCCTGGTGCAGTCCGCCGAGTTGATGTTGCGCAACCTGCGGGTCGCCGGCTTCGCCCACATCCACGCGCTGAGCATCGCCGACCACAACGAGTCGCGACGGGGGGAGCTCACGGCGCGGGTCACCAGCGACGTCGAGACCATCGCCCAGTTCGCCCAGTGGGGCGGCATCGCCTGGGTCGTCAACTCGGTCATCATCGTGGGCACGCTGGCGGTGATGGCCGTGTACTCGTGGCAGCTGACGCTGGTCACGATCGTGATGATGGGCCCGCTGCTGCCGCTGATGCGCGGGCTCCAGCGCCGTCAGCTGCAGGCCTACGACGTCGTGCGGGTCCGCGTCGGTCAGACGCTGTCGGTGGTGTCCGAGACGGTGATGGGCGCGGCCGTGGTGCGGGCGTACGGCATCGCCGAGCGGGTGCGCGCCCGAATGGGTGCCGCCATCGATCGTCAGTACCGGGCCGAGATGCGCACGGCCAAGTACTTCGCCTTCATGTTCCCGCTGGGCGACGTCTTCGGCGGCCTGACGCTGGCCGCGGTGATCGCCATCGGCGTGTGGTGGGGTCCGGGTTGGGGCCTGCAGTCGGGCACCCTGATCGCCTTCGCCTTCCTGGTGAACCTGCTGCTCATCCCAGTGGCGGAGCTCGGCGAGATCCTGGACCAGACCCAGACCGCCATGGCGGGTTGGCGCAAGGTGCTCGACCTGCTCGACATCCCGATCGACATCGTCGAGGCCGACCCGGGTGTCGACCTGCCCCACGGGTCGGCCGAGCTGGCGGTCGAGGGCCTCGAGTTCGCCTACCGAGACGGCGGCATCGTGCTGCGCGGCGTGGATGTGACCATCCCCGCCGGGACCAACGTGGCCGTCGTGGGCGAGACCGGGTCGGGCAAGACCACCTTCGCCAAGCTGCTCTGCCGCCTGGCTGACCCGACCCGGGGACGGATCCTCATCGACGGCATCGACCTGCGCGACGTGTCGGCCAGCTCCCGGTTCGCCGCCATCCGCATGGTGCCCCAGGACGGCTTCCTGTTCGACGCCTCCATCGCCGAGAACGTCCGCATGGGACGTCCCGACGCCACCGACGCCGAAGTGGGCTCGGCCTTCGTCCGCCTGGGCCTGGACTGGTGGCTGGCCCGCCTCCCCGCCGGGCTCGTCACCGAGGTGGGCGAACGGGGCGAGAACCTTTCGGTGGGGGAGCGCCAGCTCGTGGCGTTGGCCCGGGCTCAGCTGGCGGACCCGGGGCTCCTGATCCTCGATGAGGCGACCAGCGCCGTCGATCCGGACACCGAACGGGCCCTGGCCGATGCGCTGGCGGTGCTCACGGCCGGCCGCACCACGATCAGCGTGGCCCACCGGCTGTCCACGGCCGAATCCGCCGACCTGGTGCTGGTGTTCGCCGACGGCGAACTGGTGGAGATGGGTCCCCACGTCGAGCTGCTGTCGGCCGGCGGCCGCTACTCCACCATGTTCGAGAGCTGGTTGGGCAACACCCAGGCGGCCTGAGCCTCGATTGCCGTCGGGGACGGGCTCCTGGCTAGATTCGCGATCGTCCGTCAGCGCCGGATTGCGGTGCCGAGATCGTTCCCCCAGGAGTCGTGCCAACGTGAAGACCCCCGTTCGAGTCGCCGTCACCGGGGCCGCCGGCCAGATCGGCTACAGCCTCCTGTTCCGCATCGCCAGCGGTGCCATGTTGGGCGACGAGCAGCCCGTCATCCTCCAGCTGCTGGAGATCACGCCCGCCCTCGACATGTTGCGGGGCGTGGCCATGGAGCTCGACGACTGCGCCTTCCCGCTGCTGGCCGGCATCGAGCAGACCGACGATCCCAACGTGGCCTTCGGCGACGTCGACTACGCCCTGCTGGTCGGGTCACGACCCCGCTCGAAGGGGATGGAGCGCAAGGACCTGCTCGAGGCCAACGGGGCCATCTTCACCGTGCAGGGCAAGGCGCTCAGCGACAACGCGGCCGATGGCGTGCGCATCCTGGTGGTGGGCAACCCGGCCAACACCAACGCCCTCATCGCCATGAACAACGCGCCCGGAGATCCCCCGCGAGCGCTTCACGGCCATGACCCGCCTCGACCACAACCGGGCCATGGCCCAGGTGGCGGCCAAGACCGGCACCACCGTCAACGACATCACCCGGATGACCATCTGGGGCAACCACTCGGCCACCCAGTACCCCGACCTGTTCCGCACCCAGGTGAAGGGCAAGAACGCGGCCGAGCTCATCGACGACCAGGCCTGGATCGACGGGACGTTCCTGCCCACCGTCCAGCAGCGCGGGGCCGCCATCATCGAGGCCCGGGGTCTGTCCGAGCGCGGCGTCGGCCGCGGCCGCGGCCATCGACCACGTTCGCACCTGGGTGAGCGGTACGGCCGAAGGCAACTGGGTCTCGATGGCCATCCCCAGCGACGGCAGCTACGACGTGCCCGACGGCCTCATGTCGTCGTTCCCCGTCACCACCTCCGACGGCACCTACTCGATCGTGGGCGGCCTCGATCTGGACGACTACTCACGGGGCAAGATCGACGCCTCGGTGGCCGAGCTGGTCGAGGAGCGCGACACGGTGGCCGAGCTCGGCCTGATCTAGCTACCCAACCGCAACTCGGCACGCCTGACCACCGTTCTCGGTGGCTCGATGTGCCGAGATGGTCGCCTTCCAAGCCTGTCGGGCTACTTCAGGAACTTGCTGGTGGTGTTGTCGGCCAGGACCTTGCCGCCGGTCTGACAGGTTGCGCAGTAGTTGACCGTGTAACGCGAGTACTCGACCTCGCGAACCACGTCGCCGCACACCGGGCAGGTCTCACCGGCGCGGTGGTGCACCTCACCCGGACGATCCTTCGACGCGCTCATGTCCTCGCGGCCGCGTTCGTAGGCCAACGACTCGTCGATGCAGCTACCGATGGCGCCGGCCAGGGCCTCCACATCGGCCGCCGACAACTTGGAGGCGTTGGCGAAGGGCGACAGCTTGGCCCGGTGGCAGATCTCGTTGGCCAACCGCCGGCCCACCCCGGCCAGGGCGCGCTGGTCGCGCAGCATCCCGTGCAGGCGCATGGAATGGGCCTCGCAGATGGTGGCCAACGCCGCCACATCCAGCGTGTCGGCGTCGGGACCGAGCCCCTCCAGCGGCTCCTGGGCCTCCAGCTCGGGCAGGGTGCCCTCGCGCACCCACACCCCGGCCCGCTTCTCGGTGCCGGCCTCGGTCAGCAGTAACGCCGGCGGGGTGGCACCGGACCAGTCCGAACCGGGATGGAAGACCCAGCGGGCCAAGCCGCCACGAGGCTTGAGCGACTGCTTGTCATCGGGTTTGAGCCGACCGCCCTGCATCAGGTGGACCACGAAGGTGGTGGCCCCGAAGTCCATGAGCAGGTACTTGCCCCGGCGCCCGACGTGGTCGAGCGGTTGGTCCACGGCCTGCTCAGGCGGCGGGGCGAACGTCTTGAGGGCGGTGAAGGCGATCGGGCGGAACGCGGCCAGCACCAGCCCACCGAAGTCACGGCTCAGGCGCTCGGCGTGGGCCTGGAGCTCAGGCAGCTCGGGCATCGGTCAGCCCTCCTCGGGATAGCTCGTGGCTGCCCGGACGTGGGCGAAGACGTCGTCGAGCCGCGCCAGCTCGTCCTGGTGGTCGAGCAGGATCCGGACGTCGCCGCCCACCCGCAGCCGCCCGCTCATGAACGCTCCCTGGGCGCTCTGGTGGCCGGCGGCGATGGCCGCGGCGGTGGCGCGGTCCTGGGTCAAGATGATGTGGGGAGCCGGGTGGCGCCCCGCTCCGAAGCCGACGCCGTTGGCGCACACCGATACGAACCAGGTCACCTCTTCGGGGCCGGTGACCACCTGCTGGATGACCAGATCTGGAGCGGCCGGTACCGGGTCGGCGGCGCCGGCCATGGCGGCCAGCCAGGCGGGGGACAGGAACTCGGTGACCGTCTCGGGCATCGTGAGCAGGCTAACGGCGCACCACCTATACGATCGGCGGCCATGCGTATCTACGGTCAGGGGGACCGGGTGTTCGCCCACGCTCCGGTGCAGGGGACGTGGCGGGTGCTCGAAGGTCCCGACGACGTGCTCGACCTCATGGACCACGGGGCGGAAGGCGTGGTGGCCCTGGTCCGCGACGCCGGCGCCACGTTCCTGGCCCCCATCTTCCACGAGCTGACCGGGGTGGTGTGCACGGGCGGGACTCCGCGCAGCCACATCGGGATCGTCAGCCGTGAGTTCCAGATCCCGTGTCTGATGGCCTGCATCCTCGAGTCGGACCTGGATGACGGTGCCACCGTCGAGCTCGACTGCTCGGGTGAGCCGGGCGTCGTCCGTGCCTGACGCCGACCCGCCGACCGACGGCCAGGTCGAGGAGGCGCGCGGTCGGGCCAACGAGCTGATCGCCTACCACGCACCGATCGCCCAGGCTCTCACCGCGCAGCGGACGTCCTACTCGTCCCAGTTGATCCCGGTCACGGCCTACATCGTGGTGGCGTGCTGCGAAGCCTTCACCCGCTACCCCGATCTGATGGCCCGCATCGACGCCGCCCTGCCCGCCGAGGAGATCGGACGGGCGGGTCACCACCCGGGTACCGAGATCAACTCGGTCCACCTGTGGTCGATCGCCAACTTCTGGCTGCTCGGTCGCAAGGTGATGACCACGCTCGATCCCTCGCTCGACGATCCCGTGGCCGCGGCCACGGTCCTCGACTTCTGGGAACGGGCGGCTCGGGCCTACCGGGCCGATGGCACCCGCCAGGCCTGGGACACGGGCACCTGTCGACCCTACGGTCCTGAGGTGGTCGACCAGATCGTGGCCGGAGCGATCCCCGTGGTCGGCACCGACGAGCGAGTTCGGCTCAGCCGATTCAACGCCACGCTGGTGAACCACCTCTTCCTGATGTGGTTCGACACCCGGTCGGGGATCGCCGACACCGGCCCGTATCCGCTCGACGACGGCCGGGTGCTGCTCATCCGAGACTTCAACAAGTTCGGGACCAGTCACTTCCCCTGGTCGGACGTGGCCGCCGAGATCCCGTATCGCCACCTCACCGCCGGGCTGGTGCTCGAGGACGTGGAGATCACCGCCACCGACTTCGGTTCGTGCAACACGGTGCCGGAGGACTACCTCGACCGGCTGGTCGGGTTCGGGCTGTTCACCGCCGACGGCGCCGCACCGGGCCAGCTGACGGCGGTGCCGCTCGACGAGCTCGACGAGCTCACCGCCACCATCCGTCGGGTGCAGGCCCGCCACTACCGCAACATCGCCGCCATGAGCCGCGACGAGATGATCCGGTGCGGGGCCTACGTGTACTTCACCTTCCTGCGTCCCTTCGCCGAGGTGGCGGGCGTGGCCGACGACCTCGACTGGGACGTGCCCAAGACGATCCCTGAACCCCTCTACGAGCTCTTCTCCGCCATCCGCGGCGACGAGGAACCCATCGACGAGGTGGGCGAGTACTACGCGCCGCTCGTCTGAATGCCATCATCGGTGAACATGACCGGCGCGACCCCAGGAGGCTCCCGATGACGCTGGCCCACAAGATCCAGGGCGAGTCGATGCAGATGATCGTCTTCCAGCTCGGGGAGGGCCAGCGGGTCTTCTGCGAGGCCGGCAAGTTCCTCTGGAAGACGACCAACGTCGACGTCCAGACCCGCCTGAGCAAGGGGGATCCCGACGCCGCCGAGCCGGCACCGGCGGGCGCCGCCGGCCTGTTGAACAAGGCGCTCAAGACCGGCGTCGAGATGGGCAAGCGCCATCTGGCCGGCGAGTCGGTGGCCTTCCAGCACTTCACGGCCCAGGGCGGATCCGGCCTGGTGGCCTTCGCCGGCACGCTGCCCGGCAGCATGCGGGTGCTCGAGCTGGACGGAACCATGGGGTGGACGGCGGAGAAGGACGCCTTCGTGTGCGCCGAGAGCACCGTGAACTTCGACATCGCGTTCCAGAACTGGAAGGCCGGTCGCAAGAGCGGTGAGGGTTTCGTGCTGGAGAAGTTCACCGGGGTGGGCACCCTGGTCATCGCCGGCGCTGGCAACTTCATCGAGCTCAACCCGGCCAAGTACGGCGGCACCATCGAGGTCGACACCGGCTGCGTGGTGGCCTTCCAGGACTGCATCACCTATGAGATGCGCCGAGTGGGTGGACTCAACGCCCAGGCTCTGATGGGGGCGATGTTCGCGGGGCAGGGTTTGAGCGTGGCCACGCTCTCGGGCGACGGGATCGTGCTCCTGCAGTCGATGACCTATGACGGCATGGCCAATGCGCTGTTCGCCCGCGTCCACCAGAATGACAACCAGGGCATCACCGGCGGCCTCTTCGGCACCTCCAAGGGCTGAATCCCCACACACAAAGGACATCCCCATGGGCTTTCTCGATGACTTGAAGAAGGGCGCCAACGACCTCGGCAGCTCGATCAGCGGCTCGGTCAACAGCACCAGCGGCCCCCAGCGGGTGGCGAACCTGCTCCACGACCTGGGCGCCCTGACCTGGGCGGCCAAGACCGGCCAGGGAGGGCCCGACGACTCCGAGGAGTGGGCCCGCATCGAGGCCGAGCTCAACCAGCTGGCCGCCGACGGCACCGCCATCGACGTCAAGCTCAAGACCGCGGCCGCGCCACCGCCCCCGCCGCCGGCCGCGGCCACACCCGCGCCGCCCGCCCCACCGGCCCCGGACGCGGCCGCACCGCCGGCCCCCGCGGCCCCCGCGCCCCTCCCCCAGCCGCCGACGCGCCCCCGGCTCCGGCGCCTCCCGCGGCTCCGCCAGCCCCGCCGGCTCCTGCGGCCCCGGCCGCCCCCGGCGGTTCGTTCACCCTCGACGACCTGTAGCGCTCGGGGTCAGCCCCTCCACACCCGGCCGGGTCGCTGCCCGATCAGGTGTCGAGGTCGAGGATCTTGTCGAGGACGGGCAACGCGTCGCGTAACCGGTCCAGATCCTCGGCGTCGAGCTGGGCCAGCCGCTCGGCCAGCCAGGCGTTGCGCTGGCTGCGGATGGTGCCCAGCTCGTTTCGGCCGTCCGCGGTGATCTGCACCAGGCTGACCCGACGGTCGGCCACGGCGGTGGTGCGCTCCACCAGTCCGGACGCCTCCAGGTTGCCCACGATTCGGGTGATCGAGGGCGGCTGCACGTTCTCGAAGCCGGCCAGCTCGCCCAGGGTGAGCGGACCCTTCTGCTCGATGGCGGCCAGGGCGGATTGCTGCGACGGGGTGATCCCGGCGGTCACGTTCTGGCGCAGTCGCCGGGCCAGGCGGAGCACGGCCAGGCGGGTGCGGGTGACCAGGTCGTCGCGATCGTCTGACCTGTCGTCGGGCACGGCCGCGATCATCGCGGCGGCGTGTCGGCGGTCTGCGCCCTAACCTCGCCCGGATGACCGTCGCCCCCTGGCCGATCGAGCCCACCAGCCGCGCGCTGGTCGAGGCCTACCTGCACTGGTTGGACGACCAGGCCGGGATGACCGGGGTCTACGAGTACGTGAGCGAGCCGACCGGCGACGACCAGCCGGTGCTGTCCATCCGCTACATGGACTGCCCCCAGGCGGGCACCCTGCTGGGGTTCACCTTCGGCATCTCGGCGGTGGCCAACCCCCTGTGGGGCGGTCTGCGGCCGGAGCTGGCCATCTGCGTCGACTCCACCGATGCCCGCTGGGCCTGGGCCCTGGCCGACATCGGCGACCGGGTGCGGCGCACCTCGGTCTTCTTGCCCGGCGACACCATCGAGGTGGGCGAACCCATCGCCGAGGAGTCGGCCATGGAGTCGTTCGTGCTCTGGCACCAGCTCATCACCGACGACGAGGCCCTGTTCGCCCACGATGACCGCGAGGTGGTCCTGGTGCAGGCCATCCCGCTGCACGGCAGCGAGCTGGAGCAGCTGCGCCGTCATCCCGACCGGGCCGTGGGCGTTCGCGACTTCCTGCGGGCCCTGGCCGAAGCGGGCATGGCGGTGACCGACGTCCAGCGACCACCGCTGGCGGCTCGATGACCCCCGACCGCGG
Source organism: uncultured Microthrixaceae bacterium (assembly GCA_963740985.1). Classification (GTDB taxonomy): domain Bacteria; phylum Actinomycetota; class Acidimicrobiia; order Acidimicrobiales; family Acidimicrobilacustridaceae; genus UBA4742. Next base: position 1,831,255 of record CAVUGJ010000002.1, on the reverse strand, counting down.
GTGCTCAGCCACGTCGGGGACGCCGACGCCCTCGCGCTGCCCGCTGATCTGGCCGACCCGCGTCGAGGTGGTCCCGGTGCCGGCCCGGGGAGCGCCCCCGCCCGACGCGGTCGGAGAGATCCTGGTCACCGTGCCCGGGTGGAGCGAGAACGCCGACGAGTTGCTGGCTCGGGGCGTGCGATGGATGCACCTGGTGTCGACCGGCGTCGACCGGCTCGACTTCGCCCACCTGCCGGCTGACCTGGTGGTGACGAACTCGCGGGGCGCCAGTGCCATTCCCATCTCCGAGTGGGTACTGGCCATGATGCTGGCCTTCGAGAAGCACCTCCCCGAGGTGTGGATCCACCAGCCGCCGTCGAACTGGCGGGCCGACGCCCGGCTGGGCAGCCTGCACGGGCAGCGCCTGGCCATCATCGGGTTCGGGTCCATCGGTGCGGCCGTGGCCGAGCGGGCTCTCCCCTTCGGAATGGAGGTGCGCGGCCTGCGTCGCACCGACCGCCCCAGCCCCGTCCCGGGCGTGGAGCTGGTGTCAACCCTGACCGAGCTGGTGGCCGACGCCGATCATGTGGTCATCGCCGCCCCGCTCACCCCGGCCACCCGGCACCTGATCGACGCCGACTCGCTGGCCGCCATGAAGCCAGGCGTGCACCTGGTCAACATCGCCCGTGGAGGCCTGGTCGACCAGGACGCCCTGCGGGTGGCGCTGGACGACGGACAGGTGGCGATGGCCTCGCTCGACGCGGTCGACCCCGAGCCGCTGCCGCAGGGCCACTGGCTGTTCAGCCATCCTCGGGTTCGGCTCAGCGCCCACGACTCGTGGAGCTGGCCCGGCGCGATGTCCACCATGTTCGAGTCATTCGCGGTCAACCTGCGAGCCTGGTTCGACGGTGAGCCCCTGCCCGACCGGGTCGACCCGGCCCAGGGCTACTGATCAGGCGCGGCTGCGCAGCACGACTGGTCAGGTGCTGCTGCGGAGCACCACTCCGGCCAGGTCGCCGGTGTGGTCGCCCTCGACCAGGGCCACCCGGCCGTTGACCACGGTGGCCCGGTAGCCGTCGGCGCGCTGGGTGTAGCGCCCGGCGCCGCCCGGGAAGTCGTGGACGTACTCGGGGAGCCGCAGGGTCAGGCGATCGAGGTCGATGACGTTGAGATCGGCGAACGAACCGGGGCGCAGCACGCCCCGGTCGGTCACGCCGAACAGCCCGGCCGTGTCGGAGGTGAGCCGGCGCACCCCCTCCTCGATCGGGACCACGCCCCGCTCGCGCACCCACTGGCTCAGGAAGAACGTGGGCTGGCTGGCGTCCATGATCTGGCCCACGTGGGCACCGGCGTCGGCCAGGCCCATGACCACGTTGGGGTCGGCCAGCATCTCGCTCACCGCCTCGAGGCGTTGGTTGAGGAACGGCCAGTTGATGAGCACCCGCCCGTTGGACTCGAGCGAGAGGTCGACGAAGGCCTCGGCCGGAGTCACCCCCCGTCGGTCGGCCACGGCCTTGAGCGTGTTGGCCGGATCGTGGGCGTAGTCGAGGTGGTCGTCGTCGAGCACGTAGGCGCCGGTGAAGAACTCGTCGGGAGTCTCGTTTCCCGCCTCGATGAGCTGCATCCGACTCGCCGGATCACGCAGCACCGTCAGCTTCTCCTCCAGCGACAGCAGGCGCAGCCGCTTCCAGGGCCGGGTCCGGTCGAAGGGGGTGGCGTGGGAGAGGCCGAACAGGATGCCGATGCCCCGAGCCGTGGTCTGGGGTCGCACGTTGGCCCCGGCCGCATTGTGCTCGTTGACCCGGTCGAGCACGAACCGGTACAGGTCGTCGCGTCGGTAGGCGTGGGCCAGCCCGAAGGTGAGAGGTCGGCCCGACGAGGTGGTGATCTCAGCCAGCAGATCGATCTCGGCCCGGGTGTTGGGATAGTCGTCGGTGTCGCGCTCGCCCATGCGGGGGGCGGCCTCGAACACCCCGCGCTCGATGGCGCCCCATCACCGCGGCGATGGCCAGCAGCTCGTCGTTGGCGGCCCACGTGCCGGGTACCGGTCGACCGTCAGGGACGCGGTGCAGCAGCGTCCGCGAGGTGGAGAAGCCCAGGGCGCCGGCGCCGATCGCCTCATCCACCAGGGCGCACATGCGCTCGATGTCGTCGGGCTCGGCCGGCTCCTCGCTCAGGCTGCGCTCGCCCATGGCGTGCACCCGCACCGCGCAGTGACCCACCATGCCCCCGACGTTGAGGCCCTTGGGCCAGCGCTCCACCGCGTCCAGGTACTCGCCGTAGCTCGACCAGTCCCAGGCCAGGCCCTCCATGATCGAGTCGGCCGGGATGTCCTCGACCGACTCCATCATCTCGGCCAGTTCCTCGCGGTCCCCGGGCTTGCAGGGCGCGAAGGTGACGCCGCAGTTGCCCAGCACCACCGAGGTCACGCCGTGCCAGCACGACGACGACCCCATCGGATCCCAGGCCAGCTGGGCGTCGAGATGGGTGTGGATGTCCACGAACCCGGGGGTGACGTAGGCGCCCTCGGCGTCGATGGTGCGACGCCCTTCGCCCACCTCCGAGGCCGGGCCAACGGCCACCACTCGGTCGCCGTCCACGGCCACCTCGGCGCGGATCGGCGGGGCCCCGGTGCCGTCCACCACCGTGCCGTTGGTGATCACCAGATCGTGCATGTCGGTTCCCCCTGCGAACGAGTCGAGCCGCGTGCAGCGTACGTCTCGCGGCGTCGCCGAGCTGCGGCTGCCAAGCTTGGGCCATGACGAGCTCCTCAAGTGACACCGACTTCGAGCTGCCGTTCGGGCCGGTCGATCCGGCCGACGAAGCCACCCACACCGCCGGTCCCGAGGCGTATTGGAGTGAGTCGTACTACCTCGACTTCACCGCCGCCGACGGGTCCCTCGGGGGCTATGTGCGCATCGGGCGGTACCCCAACCTGGGTCCGGGGGGCGGAGGCGTCATCTGGTATTGGGCCTGTGTGGTCGGACCGGACCGCCCGCTGGTCACCGTCATCGACCACACCGTCCCCTTCGGTCGCGACCGCTCGTCGCTGGAGGTGCGCAACGACGGGCTGTGGGCGGACCACAACGTCGAGGAGCCGCTGGACCGCTTCAGCCTGGGCCTGGAGGCCTTCGGAGTGGCCCTCGATGACCCGGCCGACACCTATCACGGACTCCGGGGCGAGCGCACCCCACTCGGCTTCGACCTGGAATGGGAGACCGACGGCATCCCGTTCCGCTGGCCCATCGACCGCTACGAGATCCCCTGTCGGGTGCATGGCGAGATCCTGGTGGGCGACGAACGCATCGAGTTCGAGGGACCCGGTCAGCGCGATCATTCGTGGGGGGTGCGCGACTGGTGGGACAAGGGCTGGTGCTGGACGGCGTGGCGGATGGACGATGGCACCCGGTACCACGCGGTGACCCTGCTGCCCTCGGAGGGCTTCGCCGTCGGCTACGCCCAGCCCGGCGTGTCTGGGCCGGACGGAGCGCCCCCAGCCCCGTTGGAGCTGGTCACCGCCTTCGACGCTCGCCCCCAGCTCGGGGCTGACGGGATCCCCACCTCAGCCGAGCTGGACGTGGCCGGATCGGGTTTCACGGTCGAGCCGCTGGGGTGGTCTCCCGTGCTGCTCACCGCGCCAGACGGACGCGAGGCCCGGTTCCCCCGGGCCATGGCCCGCTTCACCGCCGCCGACGGGCGCGCCGGCATCGGCTGGATCGAGTTCAACCAGCCCTAACACTGGCCCTCTGGTCGGCAAGCCTCCCTGCGGGCGCCTCCGGCATCTGGGTGTCGTCGGTGGAGCTGCTCCGCTCTGCTCCGCACGCGTGCGGGTCGGCAAGCCTCCCTGCGGGCGCCTTCGGCATCTGGGTGTCGTCGGTGGAGCTGCTCCGCTCTGCTCCGCACGCGTGCGGGTCGGCAAGCCTCCCTGCGGGCGCCTTCGGCATCTGGGTGTCGTCGGTGGAGCTGCTCCGCTCTGCTCCGCACGCGTGCGGGTCGGCAAGCCTCCCTGCGGGCGCCTTCGGCATCTGGGTGTCGTCGGTCCGGCGGCTCCGGCCTGGCGGCCTGCGCCTTCGCTGGCCCCAGGCCGCGCCAAGGGCCCCGCCGGTGGTAACTAGGCTGTCCGGATGCCCACCGGCCTGTTCGCCAGCCTCGGTCTCGATCCCAAGAAGATCCTCAACAGCGTCGGGACGCTCGGCCTGTTCGCCATCGTGTACGCCGAATCGGGCATCATGATCGGCTTCTTCCTGCCCGGCGACTCCCTGTTGTTCACCGCCGGCCTGCTCTCGGCCACCAAGCACGTGCTGTGGCCGTTCCCGGTGCTGCTGCTGGGCTGCGCCGTCGCCGCCATCCTGGGAGACCAGACCGGCTACTTGTTCGGCCAGAAGGTGGGCCCGACCCTGTTCAACAAGCCGGACTCACGCCTGTTCAAGCACGAGCACCTGCAGCGGGCCGAGGACTTCTACGAGCGTCACGGCTCCAAGACCATCGTGATCGCCCGCTTCGTGCCCATCGTGCGCACGTTCGCCCCCATCGTGGCCGGGGCGTCCAAGATGCAGTACCGCACGTTCGTGCTCTACAACATCATCGGCGGCGCGGTGTGGTCGACGCTGATGCTGTGCCTCGGCTACGGGCTGGGCAAGAAGTTCCCCGGCATCGGCAACTACCTCGACTACGCCGTGCTCATCATCGTGGCGCTGTCGCTCACACCCATCGCCTTCGAGTACATCCGCCACCGCCTGAAGGCCAACAAGACCTCGGCCTGACCGGCTACTTCTTCTGGCCGGTGAGGCGCCGGTTCTTGACCTTGGCCTTGATGTAGTCGCGGTTCATGTAGGCGATGAAGTCGATGCTGATCTCCTTCGGGCACGCCTGCTCGCACTCGCCGTGGTTGGTGCAGGACCCGAAGAACTCCTCCATGGTCTCGACCATGTTCTCGGTGCGGCTCCACCGCTCGGCCTGGCCCTGGGGCAGCAGGTTGAGATGGGAGATCTTGGCCGCGGTGAACAGCTGTGCCGCGCTGTTCGGGCAGGCGGCCACGCAGGCGCCGCACCCGATGCAGGCCGCCGCGTCCATGGCCGCGTCGGCGGCCGTCTTGGGCACGGGGATGAGGTTGGCGTCGGGGGCGGAGCCGGTGTTGGCCGAGATGAACCCGCCGGCCTCGATGATGGCGTCGAGCGGGCTGCGGTCGACCATCAGGTCGCGGATGACCGGGAAGGCGGTGGCCCGCCACGGCTCGATGGTCAGCGTCTCGCCGTCGGTGAACTTGCGCATGTGCAGCTGGCAGGTGGCCGTGCCCTTCTGAGGGCCGTGGGCCTGGCCGTTGATCATCAGCCCGCAGGTCCCGCAGATGCCCTCGCGGCAGTCGCTGTCGAACACGATCGGCTCGCGCCCCTCCGCGATCAGCTGCTCGTTGACCGTGTCGAGCATCTCCAGGAAGGACATGTCCTCCTTGATGCCGACGGCCTCGTACTCCTCGAACTGCCCGGCGGACCGGGGCCCGTCCTGGCGCCACACCCTGAGGTGCAGATTCACTTGTAGCTCCTCTGGGTCAGGTGGACGTACTCGAACTCGAGCGGTTCGCTGTGCAACTCCTGGGGTGTGCCCTTGCCCTGCCAGTCCCAGGCGCCGACGAAGGCGAAGTGCTCGTCGTCGCGCTTGGCCTCGCCTTCGTCGGTCTGATGCTCGACCCGGAAGTGGCCGCCGCAGCTCTCCTCGCGCATGAGGGCATCGCGGCACATGAGCTCGCCCAGCTCGAAGAAGTCGGCCACCCGCTGCACCTTCTCCAGTGACTGGTTCACCGTGTCGGCCGTGCCCAGCACCCGCACGTCACGCTCGAACTCGGCTCGCAGCGCCGGGATCTCGGCCAGGGCCTTCTCCAGGCCGACCTTGTCGCGGGCCATGCCGCAGTAGTCCCACATGATCTTGCCCAGCTCGCGGTGGTAGTGGTCGACGGACTTGGTGCCACCCACCGACATCCACCGGGTGATCTCGTCGCGCCGCTCGGTCTCGGCGGCCAGGAACTCGGGACCGTCGGGCGGCGCCACCGGCGTGCCCAGCAGCCCGGCCAGGTAGTTGCCGATGGTGTAGGGCAGCACGAAGTAGCCGTCGGCCAGCCCCTGCATCAGCGCCGAGGCCCCGAGCCGGTTGGCCCCCTGGTCGGCGAAGTTGGCCTCACCGATGGCATACAGGCCGGGGATGGTGGTCATCAGGTCGTAGTCGACCCAGAGCCCACCCATCGTGTAGTGGATGGCCGGGTAGATCCGCATCGGGACCTGGTAGGGGTTCTCATCGGTGATGCGCTCGTACATGTCGAAGAGGTTCCCGTAGCGCTCCCGGATGACGCTCTCGCCCAGGCGGTTCGAGGCGTCGGCGAAGTCCAGGTACACCGAGTTCTTGAGCGGCCCGACCCCGTAGCCCGAGTCGACCATGGCCTTGGCGTTGCGCGAGGCCACGTCGCGGGGCACCAGGTTGCCGAAGGCCGGGTACTTGCGCTCCAGGAAGTAGTCGCGGTCGGCTTCGGGGATCTGGTCCGGTGAGCGGGTGTCGTCGGGATCGGTGGGCACCCAGATGCGGCCGTCGTTGCGCAGCGACTCCGACATCAGCGTCAGCTTCGACTGGAACTCGTCGCTGGACGGGATGCAGGTCGGGTGGATCTGGGTGAAGCAGGGGTTGGCGAACATGGCGCCGCGCTTGTGGGCCCGCCAGATGGCGGTGGCGTTGCAGTTCATGGCGTTGGTGGACAGGTAGTAGGCGTTGCCGTAGCCGCCGGTGGCCAGCACCACGGCGTGGGCCGAGTGCGAGCTGATCTCGCCCGTGACCAGGTCGCGCACGACGATGCCCGAGGCCACGCCGTCGACCACCACCACGTCGAGCATCTCGGTCTTGGTGTACTGGCGCACGTTGCCCAGCGAGACCTGCTGCTCGAGCGCCTGGTAGGCGCCCAGCAGGAGCTGCTGGCCGGTCTGGCCCCGGGCGTAGAAGGTCCGGCTGACCTGGGCCCCGCCGAAGGAGCGGTTGTCGAGCAGCCCGCCGTAGTCGCGGGCGAAGGGCACGCCCTGGGCCACGCACTGGTCGATGATGTTCGACGCTGACCTCGGCCAGCCGGTACACGTTGGACTCCCGTGCCCGGAAGTCCCCACCCTTGACCGTGTCGTAGAAGAGCCGGTAGACGCTGTCGCCGTCGTTGGGGTAGTTCTTGGCCGCGTTGATCCCGCCCTGGGCGGCGATGGAGTGGGCCCGCCGGGGGGAGTCGTGGAAGGTGAAGACCTTCACCTTGTAGCCGAGCTGGGCCAGGGAGGCGGCGGCCGAGGCCCCGGCCAGACCGGTACCGACCACGATGATCTCGAACTTGCGCTTGTTGCCGGGGTTGACCAGCTTCATGTCGAACTTGTGCCGGTCCCAGCGACCCTCGATGGGACCGGTGGGGGATCCCGCCTGGAGGCGAGGATCGGCGGGGATGGTGGTTGGCGACTCGGTTACGGCCACGATGGGCTCCTCAGCTCGAGACGCCGGTGACACCGGCGAGGGCCATGATCGGGAAGCTGATGTTGATGCCGGCGATCAGGATGGCGAAGCCAGCGGCGAACCCTCGCCGGGCCCGGTTGAACCGCGGGTTGTTCCACCCCAGGCTCTGGAACAGGCTCCACGACCCGTGGAACAGGTGGATGCCCAGGGCGATGTTGGCCACGATGTAGAGGGCGGCCACGCCCGGGCGCTTCAGGCTCTCGGTCACGTTCTGATACGCCAGACCGCGGTGGCCAATGCCGGCACCGTGATGGGGTGCAGCCCCCAGGTCAGGTCGGCCAGGTGCCAGATCAGGAACAGCAGCACGATGGGGCCGGTCCAACGCATCGTCCGCGAGGCGAAGTTGGCGGCCAGGTAGTCGCGCCGGCTGGCGTACTTCACGTTGGCCTTCTGGTTCATCCGGGTCAGGCCGTAGGCGGCATGGATGTGGAACACGAAGGCCAGGATGAGCCCGATGCGGATGAGCCACAGCGTCACCGTGCGGGGCAGGATCGGCACCAGGAGCTCGCGCAGGAACTCGCTGTAGTCGTTGAACTCGGTCGGGCCCAGGTACATCTTCAGGTTGCCGACGGCGTGTCCGAGGACGAACAGCATCAGGGCGATGCCGGTGACGGCCATGACCCACTTCTTGCCCACGCCCGTCTGGTAGATCTCGACCAGGAACGGCTTGCGGCGGCCGGGCCGCTTGCGGATCGGCTCCACGGTGATGTCCGGACTGAGGTCCGGAGCGGGCTGCTGGGTTGCTGTCACGAACGGACCTCCCCGTCGGTCGGCGAACCCGTGGCGGGAACGGCGGCGCGCCGGGCACCGCCGCCGGGAGCGACCGGCTCAGAACCTACATACCGCCGCATGGGTGCGGCGAACTCACGGGTGTCGCACCACGTGGGTGCCGTAGCGCGCCGTGTAGTCCGGGCCGTCACCGTCGAGCTCCACGTCGATGAGCAGGTCGTCGGTGGTGTCGGGGACCTCGATCGTCAGGGTGCCCACCCGAACGCATTCGTCGGCTGGGATGTCGCCCTCCCAGGACCATGACCGGCGCACCTCCCCTTCCCACAACAGATCGGCACGCACGATCATATCGCTATATGAGATACGTGCGTCGGAGACGACGTGCACGTCCAACTCGAGTCGGTCGCCGGGGTGGACGTGGTCCGGGGGACGGTCGACCACCACGATGACGGGCAGGCAGGCCTGCCGCAGGGCGTGGTAGCCGGCCTTGGGGATGCGCAGGTGGTCGAGCACCGACGGGCTCACCGCCGGCGAGCTGTCGGCCAGGCTGAACTGGGCGAAGCCGCCGGTGGGCCGGTACTTGAGGCGACGGAGGGTCTCGATCTGGTAGCGCAGCAGCCGGGCCTGGTAGCGCTGGGTCGCGTCGCTGCCAGTCTCGTAGGTGTCGAAGGCCCCGGGGGGCACGTAGCGCTCGAAGCGGCTCAGATCCAGGCCGTGGTGGGCGGCCAGCCGCTCCCAGTCCAGGTCGGGCCAGCGCTCGGGCTCGACGAAGTCATCGGACTCGGGCACCGCGGCCGCCCCGAACTCGCTGACGAACCGGGCCATGCGGGGCCATCGGGCCAGGAATGCGGGCAGGTCCCGCTCGTCCGCCACCTTCCACCCGAACCACAGGTGGCTGTCGGTGCCGTCGAGCTGAGGGAGGTGCGGGTAGACGCCCGAGTGGGCGATGACCGGGCGGGTGCCGTCGTTGCGCTCGAGCACCGACTTGATGGCGCGATCCAGCAGGGAGCGGTTCCAGGTGGGCAGCGCCTGGGAGGCCAGCCCCCGGGCGGCCAGCCGTCGGCGTCGCTTCGGATCGCCTACTGGGTCCGGTCCGTCGATGGGCAGCGGTTCGTTGTGACCGCACCACAGGAACACCGAAGGATGGTGGGCGAGCAGATCGACGGCTTCGCGAGCCTGTCGGCGAGCCTGGCCCTTGACCCCCCGGGCGTAGCCCCACTGCAACGGGAGGTCCTGCCACAGCAGCAGCCCGGCCTCGTCGGCCGCCTGGTACAGCTCCGGGCGAGCCGACGTGGGCGTGCAGGCGCAGGAAGTCGAGCCCGGCCTCGCGGGCCAGGGCCACGTCGCCGGCCATCTCGGCCGGGGTGGCCTCGGCCAGCGCCATGCGGGTCGGTCCCTGGTTGGCGCCCTTCAGGAACAGGCGCTCGCCGTTGATCGAGGTCACCCAGTCGGTCATCTCCACCGTGCGCAGGCCGATGCGCGGCGTGTGACCCGGTCGCTGATGGCCCCGGACTCGGTGCGGACCTCCACCACCACGTCGTAGAGGGGCTGGTCGCCCAGGGTCCAGGGCCACCAGCGTCTCGGGCTGCGCTACGTTGAGCGATCCACTCCACCCGGTTCTCGCCGGCGGCGATGGACTGGGTGCGCCGATGCTCGTAGCCGTCGAGTCGCCGTGGGGTGGCCAGGGGACCGTCGACCTCGACCGAGTCGTCGGCCGGGTCGTTGGTGGGGAGGTGCGGGGCGATGGTGGTGACCAGCTCGACGGTGGCGGCCTCCTGGGTGTCGAGGACGACCCGCACGGCCACGGTGGCCGACTGGTCGTTCACGTCCACACAGCGCGTCCGCCAGTGGCGGATGCGGACCGGACCCGACTGGTGAGGCGCACCGGACGCCAGATCCCACCCGGGGTCCAGTCCTGGTCGAGCAGGTCCCAGTGCTGGAACACCCCGGTCAGGTTCCGCTTGGCTCGAGGATCCGACGGCCGCGGACAGGCCACCTCCACCGCCAGGGTGTGCTCGGAGCGATCGGCCAAGGTGTCGGTGATCTCGAACTGGTGGGGGAAGAAGTAGCCCTCGGTGTCGCCCAGATAGGTGCCGTCGAGCCAGACGTCGCTGGTGTAGAAGACCCCGTCGAGCACCAGCCAGGTGCGCCGACCGGGATGGTCGCGGTCCTCCGCGCCCTGGTCGAGCCCGGTACCGGGCCCGAACCGACCCGGATCCTCGAAGGTGGTGCGGTACACCACCGGCCCGTCGGTGTGGGCCAGGGCGGGATCGGAGCGCCAGTGCCCGGGCACGGTGGCCACCGCCCAGGAGCCGTCGTCGAAGTCGGGGTTGTGGTGGTCGTCCCGCGGAGAATCCCCCGCGACGGCCGCTCGCCAGGTGCCTGACAGGTCGACCATCGCCGCAACCTAGCCACTCGCCTCCCCGGATGAGCAAAGCCGGCCCTTCGGACCGGCTCGAGCAGCGTCCGGGTGACCTCCGACCTCAGGTGTCGCCGGGGCGCGCCGATAGAGGGAGAACTATCGTTGTCAGCAGCTACCGGACAGGAGGAACCAGTCCGTGCCCGAGACCTCCACCGACCTCCCAGCCGCGGCCGCGGCCGCGTGGCGGTCCGCGGGCGGAAGCGACGGCGAGGCGGTCGATGACCCGGATCTGGGTGCGCTGATCGGACGGGTGCAGCTCGACGAGACGCTTTCCCAGGTGAGCGACGTCGTGCTCACCGTGGCCTCCGACGGCACCATCGGCTACGTCAGCCCGGCCATCCACGCCCTGTTGGGGTTCGATCAGGAGGAGCTGCTCGGTCGCCAGCTGGTGGAGTTCCTGCATCCCGACGACGCCGACGACGTGATCGCCCGCCTCGACCGGGGTCACGGCCACCACGACGTCGGTGCCCGCCTGCTCATGCGTCAGGCAGCCCGACGGCTGGCGCGAGGTGCTGTTGTTCGTGCACGCCGGCCCGGCGCTCGACGCCGTCGGCTACCGGGCGGTCGTGCTCCGCGACGCCAAGGACCGCGGCCACACCCTCGACGCGCTGCGCCAGCGGCTGGCCTTCGAGGATCTGCTCACCCGGGTGGCGTCGTCGTTCATCCATCGTCCGGCCCACGAGGTGGACGCCTGCATCACCGGCGCCCTGTCCGACATCGGCACCTTCGTCGGGGTCGACCGGGTCTATGTCTTCGTGAGCCGCGACGACCGCGGCACCATGGAGAACACCCACGAGTGGACCAACGCCGGGGTGCCCTCGGAGATGAACATGGTCCCGGTGGTGGATCCCGGCCTGATCCCGGAGTGGATGGGCACCCTCGAACGCCTCGAGCCCATCTACATCCCCCGCGTGGCCGACCAGACCGACGTGTGGCGCCGGGAGATCGACCTGCTCAAGCCCCAGGGCGTGCGGTCGGTGCTGGCCGTCCCGCTGGCCGACGAAGGCCGACTCATCGGCTTCATCGGCTTCGACCTGGTCGAGCGCGAGCGCATCTGGAGCGACGACCACATCGCCGTGCTCAGCTCGGCGGCCGGCATCATCTCCCAGGCGCTGGCCCGCAGCGACGCCGAGCAGCGGTTCGGCCTGGCCTTCACCAACGCCCCGCTGGGCATGGTGCTGAGCGCTCCCGACGGGCGCCACATCCAGGTCAACCAGGCCTACTGCGATCTGGTCGGGCCGCACCGAGGCCGAGCTGATCGGTCGACCCGGCCATGGACCTCATCCACGAGAGCGACGTCGAGGCCCTCACCCGCACGCCACCGACGCGTGGTGCTGGGCCAGGCCGAGCAGGAGTCGCTCGAGGTGCGGATGATCCGCCCCGACGACGTGCATGCTGTGGCTGCGGCTGCACATCTCGGGCGTGCGGGGCGGCGACGGCAAGCTGCGCTACACCGTGTCCCACGCCGAGGACATCACCGAGCGCCATCGCCAGGAGCTCGAGCTGCGGGCCAGCGAGCAGCGCTACCGCACCGTGGTCGAGAGCTCGCCGGCGGTCATCGCCCGCTTCGACCGCGACCATCGGCTCGTCTACCTCAGCCCGGCGTTCGAGCTGCTCACCGGGATCCCGGTCGGAACAGGTGGTCGGCCACACCGCCAACATCTTCGGCGTGGCCGACGAGGGCCAGTGGCGCAGCGCGCTCGACCGCGTGTTCAGCAGCGGCGAGCGGCTCGACACCGAGTGGGAGGTGCCCATGCCCGACGGGCGGCGTCCTGTGGTTCCAGTCCCGGGCGGTGCCCGAGTTCGGCGAGGACGGCGAGGTCGAGCACGTCCTGGTCATGAACACCGACATCACCGCGCTCAAGCGCACCGAGGCCGAGCTGGCCCACCAGGCGTTGCACGACCCGCTGACCGGGCTGGCCAACCGGGCGCTGCTGCTCGATCAGCTGGCCCGCATCCTGGCCCGGCGCCAGCGGGTGGCCCAGGCCGTGGCCCTGCTCTTCCTCGACCTGGACCGGTTCAAGGTCGTCAACGACTCGTTGGGCCACATCGCCGGCGACCAGCTGCTGGTGCAGACGGCCAAGCGGTTGGCCTCCGCCCTTCGCCCGACCGACACGGTGGCCCGCCTGGGCGGGGACGAGTTCGTCGTGCTCATCGACGACTTCACCGACCCGCGCGACCCCATCGTCCTGGCCGAGCGCATCCACCAGGTCCTCAAGGCGCCGGTGCTGGTCGACGGCAACGAGGTGTTCACCACCGTGAGCATCGGCATCGCCGTGGCCAACGCGCCCGACGACACGGCCGAGGGTCTGCTCCGCGACGCCGATGCCGCCATGTACCTGGCCAAGGCCCGGGGCCGGGACCGCTACGAGATCTTCGACGAGGACCTGCGCACCCAGGCCACCGAGCGCCTCCGGACCGAGTCGCACCTGCGGCGAGCCCTGGAGATGGGTGAGATCGAGGTCTACTACCAGCCCGAGCTGGCGCTCGACACCGGGGTCATGGTCGGGGCCGAGGCGCTGGCCCGTTGGCACCACCCGGTGGCCGGACTGCTCGAGGCCGGCGCGTTCATCGAGTTGGCCGAGGACTCCGGGTCTGATCATCGAGCTGGGGGAGTGGGTGCTGACCGAGGCCTGCCGCCAGGCCGGGGTCTGGCAGCGCGAGCGGCCGGACTTCCCGCTCACCATCCGGGTCAACCTCTCGGCCCGCCAGATCGCGCAGCCCGACCTGGTCGACCAGGTGGTGCAGGCGCTGGCCGGCGCCGGCATCGACGCCTCCGCCGCTGTGCCTGGAGATCACCGAGACGGCGCTCATGTCCGACCCGGTGGCCGGTCTCAAGGTGCTGCAGGACCTGCGCAGCCTGGGCGTGGAGCTGGCCATCGACGACTTCGGCACCGGCTACTCGTCGCTCAGCTACCTGAAGCGGTTCCCCGTGGACGTGTTGAAGATCGACCGGTCATTCGTGGACGGTCTGGGCGACGACCCCGACGACACCGCCATCGTGACCGCCATCATCAGCCTTGGTCGCGCCCTCGGCCTGCGACTGGTGGCCGAAGGGGTCGAGACCCGACGACAGCTCGACGAGCTGCGCCGCCTGGGCTGCGATCGCGCCCAGGGCTTCATGTTCGCCCGTCCCCGCCCGGCCGCCCTGCTGTGGGACGCCCGCTCGCCTTACCCGGTGGGCGGCGATCTGCGGTGAGGTCGGGCGGCGCGCGGTGAGTCCCACCGACGAGGCTGAGCCGTCCGCGGGCGCGGTGGGACCCGTCGGCAACGAGTCGAAGCCGCTCCAGCTGACCTGGGCGCACCTCGAGCAGCTGCTGCTCTACGTCGACGAAGCCATCGTGTGCCTCGACGAGGCGGGCACCATCCTCTTCGCCAACGCCGCCGCTGGCCCGCCTGACCGGCCACGACCCGGCGACGCTGGTCGGCGCCTCCATCGCCGACTACGTGCATCCGGACGACCTGGGCGAGCTGCTGCGCCTGGTGGACCGTTGGCACGGGGTGGCGGGGCATGCGGCGGTCTCGATCCCCAGCGCGATCCGAGCCGCGGACGGGGAGTGGCTGCGGGTGACCATCGACGCGGTGAGTGCGGTGGGACCACTGGCCATCGTGGCCACGCTGCGGCTGGCCGACATCGGCACGCGAGTCGAACAGGAGCTGCGCCATCGCCTGGTCGAGCAGGGTCGGCTGGTGCGGATCGCCTCGTCGTTCGTCCACCTGCCCCCGGGCCAGGTCGACGACGGGGTGGACGCAGCTCTGGCCGAGCTGGGCAGCATGGGCGGGGTCGACCGGGTGGAGATCATCCTGTTCGAGCGAGACCGGCGACACCATGACCAACACCCACGAGTGGGTGGCTCCCGGCGTCGAGCCGTTGCGGCGGGTGGCCGGAGCCGTGCCGGTGGCAGACGTCCCCTTCCTGCGGGCCATCAAGGCCAACCAGGAGGTGCACATCCCCGTGGTCGCCGACCTGGGACCGGGTTGGGAAGCCGAGCGGGTGTGGTTCGAGTCGCGCGGCGCCCGCGCTCGCGCTGGCGGTGCCGCTGGCCGACCAGGGCCGGGTGATCGGCTTCATGGGCTTCGAGGCCGCCCTGTCGGAGTGGAGGTTCTCCATCAACCACGTCATGACCCTGCGCAGCGCGGCCGGCATCCTGGCCCAGGCGTTCGCCAAGCGGGAAGCCGAGGCGCGGCTGGCCTACCAGGCCGGCCACGATCCGCTCACCGGTCTCCCGAACCGTTGGAGCTTCCTGGAGGCCCTGCGCGCCGGCGTCGACCAGCTGGCTCGGGACGGGGACGCCGCCGACGTGACCGGTGCCGACGGGGTCGGTCTGGCCGTGCTGCTGTTCGACCTGGACCGGTTCAAGGTGGTCAACGACTCGCTCGGGCACCGGCTGGGGGATCAGCTCCTGGTCATCCTGGCCCAGCGGATGGACGACGGCTCGCCCGGCGGGCACGGTGCTGGCCCGGATGGGCGGCGACGAGCTGGTCGTCATGGTGAAGGGCCTCGACGCGGTCGGGCCGAGGCCGCGGCTGTGGCCGAGGAGCTGCGCGAGGTCGTCCGGCGCCCGGTGATGGTCGAGGGCCATGAGATGTCCACCACCGCCAGCGCCGGCATCGCCTTCACCGCCCTGCCCGACCGAGAGCGCCGACGACCTGCTGCGTCACGCCGATGCGGCGCTGTACGCGGCCAAGGAGTTCGGTCGGGACCGCATCGAGGTCTTCGACGAGACCCTGCGGGCCAAGGTGCGCCGTCGGCTCCAGAACGAGATCGAGCTGCGCCAGGCCTTGGACCACGGTCGAGCTGGTGGTGCACTACCAGCCCGAGGTGGAGGTGCCGTCGGGTCGCATGATGGCGGTGGAGGCCCTGGTTCGCTGGCACCACCCCGAGCGGGGCCTGCTGGCCGCGGCCGAGTTCATCGACCTGGCCGAGGAGACCGGCCTCATCACCGAGCTCGGGCTGTGGGTCCTGCGCGAGGCCTGCACCCAGCAGGTGCGCTGGCTCCAGGAGTACCCGGATCACGAGCTGCGCGTGCGGGTCAACCTCTCCGCCGTGCAGCTCGGCCAGCCTGACCTGTTGTCCCAGGTGGTCGAGATCGTGCACGAGACCGGCATCGCCGCCGGTCAGCTGTGCCTGGAGATCACCGAGACGGTGGTCATGGCCGATGCCGAGAGCTCGCTGGCGCTGCTGGAGAAGCTGCGCGGCCTCGGTCTGGAGCTGGCCATCGACGACTTCGGCACCGGCTACTCGTCGCTCAGCTACCTCAAGCGGCTCCCGGTGGACGTGTTGAAGATCGACCGGTCCTTCGTGGACGGGTTGGGCACCGACCCCGACGACACGGCCATCGTGGGCGCGGTGATGGTGCTGGCCTCGTCGCTTGGGACTGCGGGTGACCGCCGAAGGCGTCGAGAACGAGGTGCAGTTGCGGGAGTTGCTGCGCCTGGGCTGTCGAGCGCGTGCAGGGCTACCTCTTCGGCCGGCCCCAGGGCCCGGCCCTGATCGCCGAGCGGCTGGCCGCCGCCACCGCCCACGCGACCCGATCGGACGAGACCCCGTTGGAGGCTTGACCGGTCGGGCGCTCGAGCACGATCGACGCGGCCTGCGACCGAACCAGCCCGCGGCCACGACGGTAGCCTCGGCCCATGGCTGCTCATCCTGATGTGTTCACGCTCGGCCAGCTCCGGAGCTCCGGCTGGACGTCGCGCCCGGTCAAAGAGGAGATCCGGGCCAACGCCATCGCCCGGATCCGGGCCGGCACCACCCTGTTCCCCCGCGTGCTCGGCTACGAGGAGACGGTGCTGCCCCAGCTCGAGAACGCGCTGCTGGCCGGCCACGACGTCATCTTCCTGGGCGAGCGGGGGCAGGCCAAGACCCGCATGATCCGCTCGCTGACCGAGCTGCTCGACGAGTGGATGCCCATCGTGGCGGGCTCCGAGATCAACGACGACCCGTTACGCCCCGGTGTCGCGTCACGCTCGCGACCTGCTGGCCGCCGAGGGCGACGAGACGCCCATCACCTGGGTGCACCGCGACGATCGCTTCGGCGAGAAGCTGGCCACCCCCGACACCTCGATCGCCGACCTGATCGGCGAGGTCGACCCCATCAAGGTGGCCGAGGGTCGCTACCTGTCCGACGAGCTGACGCTGCACTACGGCCTGGTGCCGCGCACCAACCGGGGCATCTTCGCCATCAACGAGCTGCCCGACCTGGCCGAGCGCATCCAGGTGGGCCTGCTCAACGTGCTGGAGGAGCGCGACGTGCAGGTGCGGGGCTACAAGATCCGCCTGCCCCTCGACGTGATGCTGTTCGCCTCGGCCAACCCCGAGGACTACACCAACCGCGGTCGGATCATCACGCCCGCTCAAGGATCGCTTCGGCGCCCAGATCCGCACCCACTACCCGCTCGACGTCGACATCGAGGTGGACATCGCCACCCAGGAGGCCACCCCGCTGGTGGCCGAGGGCGTAGCCGTCGAGGTGCCCGGGTACATGGCCGAGATCGTGGCCACCCTCAGCCACCTGGCCCGCCAGAGCCCCCACATCAACCAGCGCTCGGGCGTCTCGGTGCGCCTCACCGTGTCCAACCTGGAGACGCTGGTGGCCAACGCCACCCGGCGGGCGCTCACCCACGGCGAGACCGAGGTGGTGCCCCGTATCAGCGACCTCGAGGCCCTGGCCTCGTCCACCGCCGGCAAGGTCGAGATCGAGTCGCTCGAGGAGGGTCGCGACGAGCAGATCATCGATCACCTGCTGTCGGCGGCCGTGCTCACCGTGTTCAAGGAGCACCTGCCGCTCGAGGACCTGCGCGAGGTGCTCGATGCCTTCGACGGCGAGACGGTGGTCAGCGCCGGCGACGACGTGGTGTCGGGCGACTACGTGCGCCTGGTCAGCACCATCGGGGCCCTGGGCGGACCGGTGGCCCGCCTGCTGGGCGGTCCCGCCGACGGGTCGGACGTGACCAAGCGCTTCAGCGCGGCGGCGGTGGCCAGCGCGGTCGAGTTCGTGCTCGAGGGCCTGCACCTGTCCAAGCGCCTCAACAAGGAAGCCGTCGGCGCCCGAGCCCAGTACCGGGGCAGATCCAGTCGAGCCGTGTGAGTTCGCGGACGCCGGCAGGGCCGGCCACCACGACCGCTCGACCAGCTCGCCGGCGAACAGGCCGTGCTCGACCAGGCCGGGGATGGCGGCCAGCGCCGCGCCCAGCTCGAGCGGATCCTCGATCGAGCCCGAACTGGGCGTCCATCAGCAGGTTGCCGTTGTCGCTGCGGACCTCGCGGGTGGTGACCTCGGTCGCGCCCAGCGCTTGCACCCGGGCGGCCACGACGCCCGGCGCGAAGTCGAGCACCTCGAGCGGCGTCCCGAAGGGCCCGAGTTGGTCGACCAGCTTGGACTCGTCCACCACCACGATGAACCGGTCGCTCATCTGGGCCACGATCTTCTCCCGGGTCTGGGCCCCGCCCCGCCCCTTGGTCAGGTTGAAGTCGGGGTCGACCTCGTCGGCCCCGTCGATGGCCATGTCCAGGTGGCCGATCTCGTCGGGGGCGACCACCCGCAGCCCGAGCGAGGTGGCCAGCTCGTGAGTCTGGCGTCGACGTCGCCGTGCAGGTGATGTCGGCGTCGCCGCTCGCCCAGGGCCACGATGGTGAAGTGCACCGTCGAGCCGGTGCCCGAGCCCGACCCGCATGCCGTCGGTCACGTAGTCGGCGGCTCGGCGCCCGGTCGCCTCCTTGGCCGCGGCAGCTGCGTCGGAGGTGTCGCTCACCGATGCAGCTCCCACGCCAGCCGGTCCCACGCCCGCCTCCGGAATTGGGCATCCTTGCGGCCGGAATCCGGCTGCAAAGATGCCCAATTTTCCTAGGGCGTGGCCCAGGCTCGGGCCAGCGTCGCGCTGGGTCGGGCGTTGCGGTCCCGGTCGAACAGCCCGAAGGGCACCCGTAGCCGAAGCCCCACTCGTAGTTGTCCACGCCCGTCCAGTGGAACAGGCCCCGCACGTCCACGCCGTCGTCGAGCGCCAGCTCCACCTGTTCGAGCGAGTCGCGCAGCAGCGAGATCCGCCACTCGTCGTCGTCGGTGCCGAACCCGCACTCGGCTACCAGCAGCGGTCGGCCGGGCAGCTCGTCGGCCAGCCGGCGCAGCACCAGCCCCAGCCCTTCGGCCACGGGGCGTAGCCCATGGGTCCCACCCGGGCGTCGGCCGGGTAGGGGCCCACCTCGTCGGCGTAGATCGGTCTGAGCGAAGTAGTACGAGAAGCCCAATCAGTCGAAGGAGCCGGCCAGGTCGTCCAGCTCGATGGGCGCCCGGCCGGGCACGGCCAACACGCCGTCGCGCAGCGCCCGGGTCCAGCACCACATCGTCTCGTCGAACCGTTGAGCCCGGTCCTGGGCCGCGGTCGCGCTCGTGGGGGTTGGAGGTGCGCACCGCCGGCTCCACGATCACGAGGTTGTGGATGGTGGCCACCGGCTGGTTCGCCGCTGCCCAGCAGGCGCCAGGCCTCGTGGTTGGCCAGGTGGATGGCCTCGAGCGCCTCGGCGAACTCGGCGGCGCCGCTCACACCCGGGGGATGGATGCCCCAGCCGGTAGCCGAGGCAGGGCGTAGGCGCCCGGCTCGTTGATCGGCTTCCAGCCGAACACCAGGTCGCCGAAGGTCTCGGCCACCCAGTCGACGTGGCGCTGCCAGTGCACCCGGCTTGGCCGGTCGACGAAGCCGCCCTGTCCTCGGCGAACCATCCCGGCAGGGTGAAGTGGTGCAGGCAGACCCACACGGCGATCCCGGCGTCGCGGGCGGCCCGAGCACGCTCGGTGAGTGCTCGACCGCCTCGGGGTCGTGATGGCCCGGCGCCGGGCTCGAGCCGTGGCCCACTCGAGCGACAGTCGATGGTGGGTCAGGCCGTGCTCGGCGAACAGGGCGAAGTCCTCGGCGTAGCGGGTGGCGAAGCCGTTGCCGTCGCCGGATCGCGGCGCGCGGCCGGCCGCCTCCCACGCGGACCAGTCGCTGGCCGGTCGGCCGCCCCTTCGCCTGGGTGGCGACGAGGCCCCGGTGCCCCACAGAACCCGTCGGGCAGGCGCCGCGGGTTGGCGACCGGAGCGCTGCCGGAGCGGTCCACCGGCGATCCTGCCACAGGCTCCCGCTGGCCCGGACGCCCGGTTCCGGCAGCGCCACCGCCCGGGTTGACAGCATGCCGCCATGGTTCGGAGGCTTCCGATGGCGTGACCGGCGGATCGACCGTACCGGCGCGTGCCTTCGAGCTCGCTCACGCGACTGCGTGGCCGTCCTCGACGAGGTCGGGCAACCTGCTCGACGCCAACCCGTTCATGCTGCGCCTGCTGGGCTACGAGCGCGACGAGGTGGTGGGTCGGTCGATGGCCGAGTTCGTGCACCCCGAGGACCTCGAGCGGGCCATCCGGGTGGTCTGCATGGTCGGCCGCGACACCCTGGACGTGCCGGTCACGCCCGCCATCTACCGCATCCGCCGCCACGACGGCGGCTAGCTGCCGATCGAGATCAACGGCACCCGGGTCCTCGCCGACGGACCGGGCGAAGCGGACGTGGTCGTCATCATCGGTCGCTACTCGGCCGATCGGGATCTGCAGGACCAGATCATGGCCCGGCTGGCAGCGGCGAGTCGCCCGACCGCGGTCATCGAGCTCGATCCCCGGATTCGGGCGCTGGCGCCATCGCTCGACCACTACGCGGTGCTGTTCACCGACGAGGGCGGCGGCGGGCCATCGCGGGGACCGACGAGGCGGTCGACACTGGTTCACGCTGGACATCCCCGACTCCCCGTGGGACCGGGCCGCGAGCATCACCTGGCGGGCCGGGTGGGTCCCGAGGACATGCCCGAGGACCTGGCCCGCGCCGCGGCGGCCGCCCGGGGCTCGACCACCTGCTGGGTCCAGCCGGTCGACGACCCGATGCGCGAGAGGCGGCCGTCATCCTGGTGTGGGGCCGGGTGGGTGGCCCGGACCTCGACGTCCACGGCTACGCCCTCGACACCATGGCCCGGGCCCTGGCCGTGGTCCTGCGCTGGCGCCACCAGGTGACCGGCCTCGCCAGGCGGCCCGTCGCGATCCGCTTGACCGGTCTCGTCAACCGCACCGGCTTCTGGGAGGTGCTCGACACGCTGGCCCGCGACCTCTCGGGTCCGCTGGTGGCCGTGCTCTACGTCGACCTGGACGGCTTCAAGGAGGTCAACGATCGCTACGGCCACCGCACCGGCGACCTGATCCTCACCGAGGTGGCCCAGCGCATCGCCGCGGTGGTCCGACCGGGCGACACCATCGCCCGGCTGGGCGGTGACGAGTTCGCCATCGTGTGCCGCGACCTGGAAGATGAGGGCGAGGCCACCGCCATCGCCGACCGGGTGCTGGCGCGTCTGCCGGGCCGGTGGCGGTCACCGACGGGCTGGTGTGAGGTGGGGGCCAGCGTGGGCATCGCCACCGTGATGGGCCATGCCCTGCACCCCGACGAGCTGCTCGATGCCGCCGACCGGGCCCTGTACGAGGCCAAGCGGGCCGGGCGGGGTGGCTGGCAACTGACCTCGGTCGGTCAAGGCTGGAGGCCCGGCCGATACCCTCGGAGCATGACCAGGGCTCGTCGGGTCCGCTACTCACGCTGGGACGGCACACAGGTCGGGTTCGAGCTCGACGCCGACGACATCTTCGGCGAGATCACCGACGACCTGCTCTACCACGGCGACCTCGAACGCCGCCCTGCGCCGCATGATGCAGTCCGGCTTCCGCGACCAGAACGGCGAGCGGATCCAGGGCATCCGCGAGATGCTCGAGAAGCTCCGTCGCAAGCGTCGCGACGAGCTCGAGCGCTACGACCTCGGCGGCGTCTACGACGACATCGCCCAGGAGCTGCGCGACGTGGTCGACACCGAGCGGGCCGTCGCTCGACGAGCTGGCCCACGAAGCCCGCCAGGCCGGCGAGGCGGGCGACACCCGCCGCCAGGAGATCACCGAGCAGGTGGTGGCCGAGCGCCAGATGCAGCTCGACATGCTGTCGCCCGACCTGGCCGGCCAGGTCAAGGACCTCCAGAACTACGAGTTCACCTCGAGCGAGGCCCGCGAGCGGTTCGAGGAGCTGCTCGACCAGCTCCGCCAGCAGCTCACGCAGAGCTACTTCAACCAGATGGCCGGGGCCATGAGCGAGATCTCGCCCGAGGACATGGCCCGCATGAAGGACATGCTCGTCGGCCCTCAACGAGATGCTCGAGCAGCGCCAGCGGGGCGAGGAGCCCGACTTCGACCAGTTCATGGAGCGCTTCGGCGACTTCTTCCCCGAGAACCCCGAGAACCTCGACGAGCTGCTCGAGATCATGGCCGAGCGCATGGCCGCCATGCAGGCGATGCTCAACTCGATGACGCCCGAGCAGCGGGCCCAGCTGCAGGGCCTGTCCGAGCAGCTCATGGAGGACATGGACCTGCGCTGGCAGATGGACCAGCTCGGACAGAACCTGCAGAACCTCTTCCCCCAGATGGGCTGGAACCGCAGCTACGACTTCAGCGGCCAGGACCCGCTCGGGTTCGCCGAGGCGGCCCAGATGATGCAGGAGCTCGGCGACATCGACCAGCTCGAGAACCTGCTGCGTGGGGCGACCACGCCCGGCGGCGCTGGCCGAGGTCGACCTCGACCGGGCCCGCGAGCTGCTGGGCGACGAGTCGGCCCAGAGCCTCGACCGGATGTCCGAGCTGGCCCGCATGCTCGAGGAGGCCGGCCTGATCGAGAACAAGGAGGGCCGCTTCGAGCTCACGCCGCGGGGCATCCGCCGGATCGGCCAGAACGCCCTGCGCGAGCTGTTCGCGCAAGCTCACCACCGACCAGATCGGCCGCCACGAGCTGGAGCGCGTCGGGCGTCGGCCACGAGCGCGAGTACGACACCAAGCCCTACGAGTTCGGCGATCCGTTCAACCTCCACATCGAGCGCACCGTGCGCAACGCGGTGCGCCGTAGCGGCGGTGGCACGCCGGTGCAGCTCACGCCCGAGGACTTCGAGGTCGAGCGCACCGAGCACCTCGTGCGCTCGTCGCACCGTGCTCATGCTCGACCTGTCGCTGTCGATGCCCATGCGCGACAACTTCCTGCCGGCCAAGAAGGTGGCCATGGCGCTGCACTCGCTGATCTCGAGCCAGTACCCCCGCGACTACCTGGGCATCGTGGGCTTCAGCGAGGTGGCCCGAGAGCTGAAGCCCGAGCAGCTGCCCGAGGTGTCGTGGGACTTCGTCTACGGCACCAACATGCAGCACGCCTTCCAGATCAGCCGGCGGCTGCTGGCCCGACAGACCGGCACCAAGCAGATCATCATGATCACCGACGGCGAGCCCACCGCCCACATCACCGATCGGGGCGACGTCTTCTTCAACTACCCGCCGGTGCGCGAGACGGTCGACGCCACCCTCACCGAGGTGGCCCGCTGCACCCGCGATGGCATCCGCATCAACACCTTCATGCTCGACCCCACCCAGCACCTGCGCCAGTTCGTCGAGCAGCTGACCGAGCTCAACCGGGGTCGGGCGTTCTTCACCACGCCCGACACGCTGGGCGACTACGTCCTGGTCGACTTCATCGAGCAGAAGCGCCAGCTGGTGAGGGGCAGAAGGTCCGCTTAAACGCGCTTCAAACGGATGACCGGGATCTTGCGGTCGGTCAGCTTCTCGTACTCGGCGAAGTTCGGCATCTGCTCGGCCTGGGCGGCGTAGAGGCGATCGCGCTCCTCGCCGGTGGCCTCGATGGCCTCGGCCTGGTAGGTGTCGCCGGGCAGCTCGACGGTCACCGTGGGGTTGGCCTTGAGGTTGCGGTACCAGTCCGGATGGCTGGGCGCGCCGGCCTTGGAGGCGATGATGATCACGTCGTCTCCGTCGTTGGTGTGGACCACCGGGCTGGTGCGGGCCAGTCCCGACTTGGCGCCCGTGGTGGTGATCAGCACCAGCGGCCAGCCGGCGAAGTCCCCGCCGACGTTGCCGCCGTTGGCCCGGAAGTCGTCGATGAGGGTGTGGTTGAAGTTGTTGACATCGCTCATGGATGGCCACGCTATCGGTGGGTTCTGCGGTCGCGACCGGGCCGGTCAGCGGTCCAACAGCCCCTGGTAGCAACCGAGGGTGGTCGCGTCGAAGGCGACCAGCACCACTTCGACCCCGGCCGGGGTGATGGCGGCGCGCAGCGTGTCCACCGCCACTCCGGCGGCGGCCGCGGCCGGGTAGCCGTACACCCCGGTGGAGATGGCCGGGAAGGCCACCGACCGCGCCCCGAGGCCCGAGGCCACGGCCAGACTGGCGCGGTAGCAGGAGGCCAGCACCTCGGCCTCGCCCTGGCTGCCGCCGTGCCAGACCGGGCCGACGGTGTGGATCACCCACCGGGCCGGGAGGGCGAAGCCGGGGGTGGCCTTGGCCTGGCCCGGCTGGCAGCCGCCCAGCAGGCGGCAGGCGTCGAGCAGTTCCGGTCCCGCGGCCCGGTGGATGGCGCCGTCCACGCCGCCGCCGCCGAGCAGCGAGGAGTTGGCCGCGTTCACGATGGCGTCGAGGTCGAGGGTCGTGATGTCCGCCTGCACGACTCGGATCGACACGTCGTCAGTCTGGTCCGGCGACCGGCCGAGATGGGCGCCGTGGCAAGGAAAATCCGAACTTCCCCTTGCTTTGGGGCAAATCCCCGGCCATGATCACACTGTTGTAATTACACCTGTGGTACGAGCCACTCGTCCAAGGGCGCCATCCGGTGCCTGAGGGGGGTCCGAGCTGTTCGTGCGACAACGACGTCGCGACGACAGCTCTGGGTCGCACCAGGGCGGGGAGAAGGAGGCCGGACATGCACCATGCAGCCGCCGACGAACCTGTGGAGCCATCGTGGCAGGACTACGCGAACTGCCTCGGGGTCGATCCTGATCTGTTCTTCCCCGAGCGGGGGGCATCCACCCGCGAGGCCAAAGAGGTGTGCCGGGGCTGTGTGGTCCGTGAGGATTGCCTCGAATACGCCCTGGCCAACGGTGAGAAGTTCGGCATCTGGGGCGGGATGAGCGAGCGCGAGCGTCGTCGCATCCGGCGCCAGCGAGCGCTGGCTCGCGCCGCCGCCCAGACCGGCTGAGCGCGGCGCCGGCCGTTCCCGGGCCTCGAGGCGCGCCTCGATGGTCATCTCGGCGGACAGGCCCAACTCCGGCCATCGCACTTGGTCGATCCCGGCCAGGACGGCTCGGGGATGAGTCCGACGAGTTCGGCCCGGTCCACCGTGGCCTGCGCCGCCACCTGGTCGTAGGCCTGAGCCGGCCCGACGCGCTCGGGATCGATCAGGTTCATCGAGACCTGCACCTGATCGCCGACGGCCAGCCCCAGGGCGCGGACCGCCGGTCCTCGGAGTTGGCGGGCCAGGGCGCGGGCCCGGGTCAGATCAGGCTCGGCCAGCCACAGGTTGTAGGCCACCAGGACGCCTCGGGCCCCGATGGCCACCGCACCGGCAGTCGGATGTGGCCGGGCCGGACCGAAGTCAGGCTCGAGGCTGACGAAGGCGTTGCGTCGGACGTCGGGCAGGCTGCGCTCGGGGCCATAGACGAAGCAGGGCAGGCCGAGCTCGCGGCCAGCCCAGGCGCCGAAGTCGTCGCGGGCGGCCAGGGCGTCGTCCAGCGTGGCCGAGCCCAGAGGCACGAAGGGCACGACGTCCACCGCTCCCAGGCGGGGATGGGCCCCCTGGTGCTGACGAAGGTCGATGGCCGCCACGGCCGTGGCCGCGACCGACCGCGGCGCATGTCGGCCGACGAGCGTGAGCACCGATCGGTGATGGTCGCCATCGTGGTGCACGTCGAGCAGGTCGATGCCCGCCGCGGCCGCCACCGCGTCGACGATGTCGAGACGACGACCTTCACTGATGTTGACCACGCACTCGAGCACGGATGGGCTCGCAACCAGCGAGTCAGCGGGTCGGGCTGGTCCTCAGACCAGGACCGGAGAGGTGACCTTGCGCTTCTTGAGGATGCGGCGGCGCTGGCGTTCGGAGGTCCCGCCCCAGACGCCGTGGTCGATCCGCTGGTCCAGGGCGTACTCGAGGCACGGCTCCTTGACGGGGCAGTCGGCGCAGATCCGCTTGGCGATCTCGACGCCGACCCCGTCGCTGGGGAAGAACGTCGCGGGTGGCTCCAGGCGGCAGTTGCCCAGCGCCATCCATTCGTTGTCCATCGGAAGAATCCTCCATTTTCTCCGGGTCGTGGGGGGTGTGCTGGGGGGCCCCGACCGAGGGTTCTGACCCGAAGATGTCCTGTCGCACGGTACTCCCCGCGCCGCAAGCTCCCATAAACCGCCCTACATTCTGAGACCACGAGCGCGCCCGGGGGGTGATGGTGATCGATCACGACATGGCCCCGGCTCCGCCGGCTCATCCGCCTCTGGCCGCGCCGCTCAACCCCGAGGGGTCGTGGCGGGCCCCGTCCCCGCCCACCTTCGACCCCGATCCCATGTCCCGCACGGGCGCAGCGGCCGATCTCGCCCCGAGCGGCGGCAGGTCGCGGGCCACCGCCGGGCTGCCCCCCTTGCCATCGCTGGCCCCTCGGGAGCCTGGCCACGGCCATCGGTTGCGGGGTCCGGTCCTGGCCGGAGCGGCCGGAGTGGCGGTGGTGGCCCTGGTGGCCGCGCTGGTGTTCGGTTTCGGGCTGGGATCGGGCGGTTCCCACGCCAAGGCCCGGGCGCAGGTGACCACTCGCCCGGCTCCCCTGGACGTGCCCGCCTTGCGCCAGGCCGTGGCCGCCTCGGTGGTGCAGCTCACGGTGACGCGGCCCGGGTCCGGTCCGGCGGGAACCGTGACCGGTTCGGGCATCGTGGTGGACGCCTCGGGTGTCCTGGTCACCTCCGCCGACCTGGTCAGCGGCGCCACCGCCGTGTCGGTGCAGCTGGCGGACGGTCGAGTCGGTCCGGGTCAGGTGCTGGGTGCCCTGCCCGACGACGATGTGGCCGCCATCCGCATCCCGGCCGTGAGGGGACTGAAAGCCGCGTCGCTGGGGCACTCCGGCGCGGTGGCCGTCCACCACGAGGTGGTGGCGGTGGGGGCGCCCACCCAGGCCGGCGGCACGCCCACCTCGGCGGAAGGCCTGGTCACGGCCGTCGGTCAGGCTCTGCCCGGTGGTCAGAGCAGCTCGAGCGATCTGATCCAGACCGACGCGCCCATCCCGGCCAGCGCCGCCGGCGGACCCCTGGTGGACGACCACGGGGCCGTGATCGGCCTCGATGTGGTGCCCAGCGGAGCCAACGCCGGGTCCGGCTACGCGGTGGCCATGGACGCGGTGGGTCCGCTCGTGACCCAGATCGAGCAGGGTCACGCCGACGACACCCCGGCCTCGCCCAGCCTCGGGGTCTCCACCACCGACGTGCGCGGCCTGGACCCGTCGGTGGTGACCCAGTACGACATCCAGACCTCGGACGGCGCGTTGGTGGAGCACGTGGCCCAGCCGTCGGGCGCGGCCAGCGCCGGACTGGCGGTGGGGGACGTGATCACCGCCATCGACTCCCAGCCGGTCAACGACTCCAGTGACCTGGCGGCGGCGGTGGACGCCCACCAGTCCGGGGACCAGGTGCAGGTCACCTACGCCCGCCAGGGCCAGGTCGCCAACGCCACCGTGACGTTGCTGGCCCGGGGCGACACCGGCAACTGAGCGGCCGCGGGCCCGAGCGCGGCGGGACCGGGCTCCGGGAGTATGCTCAACAGTCCACTTCGAGAGCGAGCTGCAGATGTCCGTCACCGAACCCAGCGCCCCGGCCGAACCTCCCCGAGGCCACGTCAAGGTCGTGTACCTCGGTCCGGTCGCCCCCCACTGGGAGGTCCGGTCCGACTTCGGCGACCACCAGGTGATCAACGACTTCCGATCCCGGGTCGAATCCCGGTTGCTGCTGCTGCCTCCGCACGACCCTCAGTTCCGCCGCAATCGCGAGCGCGTGGTGCGCGACGCCGAGCGGGAGAACCTCATGCTGGAGTGGGACCTGGGCATCCCCGAGGACGACGCCATGGCCGCCACTCGCTGAACCGCTGACGGGGGCGGTGGCCGATCGTCAGTCGGACCGGCGGTTGTGGTCCACCGCTACTGTGGGGCCGATGGACGCCGGTCGCTACCTCAATCGCGAGCTGTCGTGGCTCGACTTCAACGCCCGCGTCCTGGCCCTGGCCGGCGACCCGCAGGTGCCCCTGCTCGAACGGGCCAAGTTCCTGGCCATCTTCAGCCAGAACCTCGACGAGTTCTTCCAGGTGCGCGTGGCCGGCCTCAAGGATCAGGTGGCTGCCGGGGTCACCTCCACCACGCCGGACGGACGCACCCCGGCCCAGCAGCTGCTGGACATCCGCGACGAGGTCGACCGGCTGAACCAGCGGGCGCTGCGGGTCTTCGTCGACGAGATCGTGCCCTCGCTGCGCGCGGTGGGGATCGTGTTCTCCAGCTGGGACGAGCTGGACGATGACGATCGCAAGTACCTCGACGAGGTGTTCGAGGAGCGCATCTACCCGGTCCTGACCCCGCTGGCCGTCGATCCGGGCCACCCCTTCCCCTACATCTCGGATCTCTCGCTCAACCTGGCCGTGGTGGTGCGCGATCCGGTCATGCAGGCTCGTCGGTTCGCCCGGGTGAAGGTCCCGTTGCTGCTGCCCCGCTTCGTGGTCACTCCTGATGGCGAGCGCTTCGTGGCCCTGGAGAACGTGATCGCCGCCCATCTGGGGTCGCTGTTCCCGGGCATGGAGATCGAGGGCCAGTACCCGTTCCGGGTGACGCGAAACGCCGATCTCACCGTGGACAACGAGGAAGCCGACGACCTGCTGGCGGCGGTGGAGTTCGAGCTGCGGCGGCGGCGCTTCGGTCGAGCCGTGCGCCTCGAGGTCGATCTGTCCATGAGCGACGAGATGCGCGAGCTGCTCGAGCGCGAACTCGACGTGGGTGTCGAGGATGTCTACCAGTACGAGGGCCCCATCGACCTGGGTGGGCTGTGGTCGGTGCACGGGGTGGATCGTCCCGACCTCAAGGACCCGGTGTGGGTGCCGATCACCCAGGCCCGCCTGGCCAGCGACGACGACGAGCACGTGAGTTTCTTCCGGGAGATCCGCAAGGGCGACATCCTGGTGCACCACCCGTACTCGTCGTTCGCCACCTCGGTGGAGGAGTTCATCCGCCAGGCCTCCGTCGATCCCAAGGTGCTGGCCATCAAGCTCTCGCTCTACCGCACGTCAGGTGACAGCTCCATCATCCAGTCGCTGATCCGGGCGGTCGAGCAGGGCAAGCAGGTGGCCGCGCTGGTCGAGCTCAAGGCCCGGTTCGACGAGGAGAAGAACATCGAGTGGGCGCGCGAGCTGGAGAAGGCAGGCGTGCACGTCGTCTACGGGCTGGTCGGGCTCAAGATCCACTCCAAGACCACCCTGGTGGTGCGCGAGGAGCAGGACGGCATGCGCCGCTACTGCCACATCGGCACCGGCAACTACAACCCCAAGACGGCGCGTCTCTACGAGGACGTGGGGTTGCTCACCTGCGACCCCGACATCGGCGCCGACCTGACCCAGCTGTTCAACTTCCTGACCGGCTACGCCCGCGACGTCGAGTACCGCAAGCTGCTGGTGGCTCCCCACGGGGTTCGCCCGGGGATCACGTCACTGATCGAGCGCGAGGTGGAGGCGCCCGACGGTCACGGCCGCATGGTGCTCAAGATGAACAGCCTGGTCGACCCCGAGATGATCGACCAGCTCTATGCCGCCTCCCAGGCCGGGGTGTCGATCGACCTCATCATCCGGGGGATCTGCTGCCTGGTACCTGGCGTGCCCGGCCTGTCCGACAACATCCGGGTGCGCTCCATTGTCGGGCGCTACCTCGAGCACTCCCGCATCTACCACTTCGGCCATGGTGACCCCGACGGCGGACCGGCGTACTACATCGGTTCGGCCGACCTGATGCCCCGCAACCTCGACCGTCGGGTCGAGGCGCTGGTGCCGGTGTCGGACCCCGCCCTGCGGGCCCAGCTCGACGAGATCCTCGACACCGAGTTGGCCGACGATGTCCTGGCCTGGACCCTGGGTGCCGACGGCACGTGGCACAAGCCGGACCAGTCCGGCCACATCGACACCCATCGACGGCTGCAGGAGCTGGCCCTGGCGCTGCGCCGTCCGGCGTGACCGGCCACCTCGAGCGCGAGATCAAGCTCGACGCCGACCCGGACCTGGTCCTACCCGACCTGGACGGGGTGGCTCGAGGGATCCACGCCGTGAGCCGGCCCACCCTCGATCTGGACGCCACGTATTTCGACGCCGTGGACACCCGGTTGCTGGCCGCGGGGGTGACCGTGCGCCGACGCACCGGAGAGGGCACGCGATGGACGGTGAAGCTGCCGGCCTGGCGCCCGGTGCGGGGGGACCAATCGTCCGGAACCGTGGGCTCGGACCGACCGCAGGCCGTGAGCCGACGCGAGGTCGATCTGTTCGACCAGGGTCTGGCCGTGCCGGACGGGGTGGTCGACCTGGTGGCCGACTGGCTGGGCGACGCCGCGCTCGTCCCGGTGGCTCGGCTGCTCTCGCATCGCCGACGGGTGGCGCTGGGACCCGACCCGGCTGGCAGCCAATGGCTGGCCGAGGTGGACGACGACCTGGTCTCGGTGGAGGTGGACGACCAGCCGGTGGGACGGTTCCGCGAGATCGAGGTCGAACAGGCCGACGTGGACGACGCCGCGGGGGCGCCCGTGGTGCGCGCCGTGGTCGACCGGCTGCTGCTGGCGGGCGCCCGGCCGGGCTCGTCGAGCTCCAAGCTGGCCCGGGCGCTGTCGCTGGTGGCCGGCCCGTGAGCGCCGGCCGCATCGTGCGCGCCGCCGGTGGGGTGGTGTGGCGGTCGCGGGGCGGGATCATCGAGGTGGTGGTGGTGCACCGTCCCCGATACGACGACTGGAGCCTGCCCAAGGGCAAGTGCGACTCGGGTGAGCGCGACGAGGACGCGGCCCGGCGCGAGGTGCTCGAGGAGACGGGGCTGGCGTGCGACCTGGGACCGGAGCTGGCCACCTCGCGCTACGTGGACGGCCGGGGTCGGGACAAGGTGGTGCGCTACTGGGCCATGACGGTGCGCGGTGGCTCCTTCGGAGCCAACGACGAGGTGGACGAGATGCGCTGGCTGCCCGTGGACAAGGTGGCCGCGGCCCTGACCTACGCCCGGGACCTCCCGGTGGTGCGCTCGTTCCAGGATCTCGAGCCCGCGCCCTAGTCGAGTCGGCCCGGCACCCCGTCGACCGGCGAACGCCAGGCGAACGCCGGGCAAACCCCTGGGGCCGCCACCGGGCGTGGCGGCAGGCCGCCACCGAGCACGCAGGGTGGCTTGGCCACCCAGGTTTTGGGCTCCGTTCATCTCGCGTTCACCCGGTCATCCCCGGGGGGTCACCGACGGTTCCTACCGTTTGGCGCGGGGTCACCGACGGCCCCGAGTCCCTGTCGGAATCCCAAGGAGAGCCCTCTGTTGAGCCTGACCAGACGTGGATCGATCGCCGCGGCCGGACTGCTGGTGGCTGTCGCCATCCTGGCTGCCGCCTGCGGCAGCAGTAAGTCCAACAGCACCAGCGGCACCACCTCGGGCACCAGTGCACCCGGCTCCAACTTCGACTACTCCGGTCTCTCGGGCACCCTCAACGGCTCGGGCTCCACCTTCCAGCTGCCCTTCAACCAGGCGGCCATCGCCGGCTTCCAGAGCGTGGCTCCCAAGGTGACCGTCAACTACGCCGGCGGCGGCTCGGGCAAGGGCAAGACCGACCTGCAGAACGAGATCGTGCAGTGGGCCGGCACCGACAGCCTCATCAAGGACGCCGACCAGTCGCTCTACAAGGGCGGCACCGTCCTGTACTTCCCGACCGTGGCCGCGCCCATCACCGTCTCGTACCACCTCAGCGGGGTGTCCAAGCCCATCAAGCTCGACGGGCCGACCCTGGGCCAGATCTTCTCCACCCAGATCAAGACCTGGAACGATCCGGCCATCAAGTCCCTCAACTCGGGCGTCACCCTCCCCAGCACCCCCATCGTGGTGGTGCACCGTGCCGATGCCTCGGGCACGACCAACAACTTCACCCATTACCTGACGCTGGCCGCTTCGGCCACCGACTGGTCGTTGGGCACCGGTGACACGGTGAACTGGTCGACCTCGACCCAGGCTGGCACCGGCAACTCGGGTGTGGCGCAGGTGATCAAGAGCACCAACGGAGCCATCGGCTACGTGGACTTCTCCGACGCCAAGGCGTCGAGCCTGACCTATGCCTCCATCAAGAACAAGGCCGGCGACTTCATCGCTCCCAGCCTGTCGGGCGCGTCGGCAGCCGTGGCCAGTGCGACGATCAACGCCAACCTCACCTACTTCGCCCTGGACTCGACCGGCGCCACCGCCTACCCGATCACCTCGGCCACCTACGTGATCGTCTACCAGAAGCAGACGAACACGCAGCTGGGCAACGCCCTCAAGGGTTGGCTCAACTACCTGCTGACCGGGGCTCAGGCGCTGGCCGAACCGGCCAACTTCGCGCCCCTGCCCTCGTCGCTCCAACAGAAGGCCATCGCCCAGCTCAGCCAGCTGCAGATCGGCTGAGCGACCCATCGGGGCCGGCTGAGACGCCAGACTGTTCGACGACGTGACTCCACCAACCACCACCGAAGAATCGCCCGGCGCCGCGCCGGCCGCACCCAGGGACCCTCAGGGGCTCACCTCGGGCGGCCGGGGCGGGCGCGGGGACACCTTCTTCCGGTGGTTGGCGCTCGCCGCGGGGCTGCTGGTGCTGGCCATCCTGGCCCTGATCGCCTACACGACCACCCACGAGGCCTGGCCCGCCTTCCAGCTGGCCGGCGTCAAGTTCGTCACGGGCACCACCTGGGACCCGACGAAGAACGAATACGGGGCCCTGGCCCTCATCTACGGAACGGTGCTCACCTCGGTGATCGCCCTCATCCTGGCGGTGCCGGTGAGCGTGGGCATCGCCCTGTTCGTCAACGAGGCCGCGCCCCGTTGGTTGCGGCGACCGGTGGTCACGGTGCTCGACCTGTTGGCCGCGGTGCCGTCGGTGGTCTACGGCCTGTGGGGGGTGCTGGTCTTCGCGCCGTGGGTCCAGCCCTTCTACCAGGACATCGCCGATGCCTGTAAGGGCATCCCGGTGCTGGACTCCATCTTCGGGGGCACGGCCAGCGGGCCCAGCTACATGACCGCCGGCATCATCCTGGCCATCATGATCATCCCCATCGTGACCTCGCTCAGCCGCGAGGTCATCGCCACCGTGCCGTCGTCCCAGCGCGAGGCGGCCTACGGCATGGGCGCCACCCGGTGGGAGATGATCCGCCACGCCGTGCTGCCCTGGAGCCGGGGTGGGGTGGTGGGCGCGGTCATGCTGGGCCTGGGCCGAGCCATGGGCGAGACCATCGCCGTGGCCCTGGTGGTGGGCTCGGCCATCCAGATCACCTCACACGTGTTCCTGCCCGGCTACACCATCGCCGCCATCATCGCCAACACCTTCGGCTCGGCCGAGGACGTCGGCCGCTCGGCCCTCATCGGTCTGGGCGTGGTGCTGTTCGCCATGACCATCCTGGTCAACGTGGCCGCCCGATCGGTGGTCACCCGCTTCGACCGCCGGGCCCAGGGAGCGTGACATGAGCGACCTGCTGGTTCGTGGGCCCGCCGATCCGGAGCCCTCCGAGGCCGACGAGCGCCGCCTGCTGGAGAGCACCATCAGCCCGCGGCGGCGAATCACCAACCGCCTGGCCACCTTCTGGCTCTACGCCTCGTTCGTGGTGGTGGTCATCCCGCTGGGCTTCATCGTGGCCTACGTGGTGGCCAAGGGCGCGGCCGCGTTGTCGGTGGACTGGTTCACCAAGCCCCTCGCCATCATCAGCTCCCAGCCGGGCGGCGGCATGGCCCCGGCCATCGTGGGCACCCTCGTCATCACCCTGTGGGCCACGGTCATGGCGGTGCCGCTGGGCGTACTGGGTGCCATCTACCTGCACGAGTACGGCGGCCACGGCAAGTTGCCCCGGCTGATCCGGTTCATGAGCGACGTGATGACGGGCGTGCCCTCCATCATCATGGGTCTGTTCATCTACATCATCTGGACGTTGCGCTTCGGGCTGTCGGGCTTCGCCGGGTCGCTGGCCCTGGCCTGCCTGATGCTGCCCATCGTGATCCGCTCGACCGAGGAGATGCTGCGGCTGGTGCCCGACGACCTGCGCCAAGCCAGCTACGCGCTGGGCAACCGCAAGTGGCGCACCATCCTTACGGTCGTGCTGCCGGCGGCGGTCGGCGGCATCGTCAGCGGGGTCATGCTGGCCGTGGCCCGGGCGGCGGGCGAGACCGCGCCGCTGCTGTTCCTCATCGGCGCCTCCCGATCGGTCAACTGGAACGTCTTCTCCGGGCCCAACTCCGCCCTGTCGCTCCAGATCTTCACCAACGCCACCACGCCCTTCACCGCCGCCCAGAACCGGGCGTGGGGCGCCGCCCTGACGCTCGTGGGGATCGTCTTCATCCTCACCGTCATCGCCCGCATCGTGGCCGCCCGATTCTCCCTCAAGCACCAGTGAGGTCATCTGTGACTGTCCGCTACCCTCTGGCCCTGTCCGGTCACCGCCCGATCCACCATCGTGGTGCGTGCGATCGCGATCATCGCCGGAGGTCCCACCGATGACCCCTGATCAGACGACTGAAGCCGTGCCGACGATCGAGGCGACCGAGGCGGTCACCCCGAGCGACGTGCCGGCGGAGGCGAAGCCGCCCACGCCCAGTGCGCCGGTGGTCTTCGACGTGCGCGACGTGAGCGTCTACTACGGGGCCTTCCGCGCCATCCGTGACGCCAACCTGCACATCCACCGCAACGAGGTCACCGCCTTCATCGGGCCGTCGGGCTGTGGCAAGAGCACCATGCTGCGCTGCTTCGACCGCATGAACGACCTGATCGACGGCGCCCGGGTGGAGGGCTCCATCCGCTACCACGGTGTCGATCTCTACGGGGACAAGATCGATCCGGTCGAGGTGCGCAAGCGCATCGGCATGGTGTTCCAGAAGCCCAACCCGTTCCCCAAGTCGATCTACGACAACATCGCCTTCGGGCCCAAGCTGGCCGGGATCAAGGGCGACATGAACGAGATCGTCGAGCGGGCGCTGCGCCAGGCTGCGCTCTGGGACGAGGTCAAGGATCGGCTGAAGAAGTCGGCCATCGGTCTGTCCGGTGGCCAGCAGCAGCGGCTGTGCATCGCCCGGGCCATCGCCGTGGCCCCGGAGGTCATCCTCATGGACGAGCCCTGCTCGGCCCTGGACCCGATCGCCACCGCCCGCATCGAGGACCTGATGCAGGAGCTCAAGTCGCAGTACACCATCGTGATCGTGACCCACAACATGCAGCAGGCAGCCCGGGTCAGCGACCGCACGGCCTTCTTCACCACCGAGGTCAACGAGACCAGCGACACCCGCACTGGCGTCCTGGTCGAGTACGACGACACCGACAAGATGTTCTCGAACCCCACCGACGAGCGCACGGAGAACTATGTCACCGGCCGGTTCGGCTGAGCGGCCCGGGCCTGTGCGGCTCGGCTACGGGGCCGAGCTCGAACAGCTCCGGCTCCAGATCGAGGTGATGGGTCTGCGGGTCGACCAGAACCTGGAGCGCATGCGCGAGGTCCTGACCAGCGGCGCGCCCAGCGTGGCCGCGGAGGCGCTGGCCGCCGACGACGAGATCGACGCCATGAACGTGTCGCTGACCGAGCGCTGCTACGACGTGCTGGCCCGCGAGACCCCGGTGGCCTCGGACCTTCGCCTGGTGGTGTCGGTGGTGCGGGTGACCAGCGAGCTGGAACGGGTGGGCGACCTGTGCCTGCGAGTGGTCAAAGCCTGCATCGACCACGACCGCCTCACCCGTGAGGCCCGGCCCTTCGACATCCTGTGCGTGATGGCCGACGAGTCCATCGAGCTGTTCCGGGCCGCCATCCGGGCCTGGGCCACCGACGACCTCGCCCTGGCCACCGAGCTGGCCACCGGCCCTCGATCGCTCGACCTGGCCTACGCCCAGCTGGTCGACGCCCTGGTGCGCCTGGACGGCCCCGAAGCCGCGGCCACGGCCATGCAGGCGCTGGTGGCCGGCCAGGCCCTGGAGCGCATCGCCGACCATGCCGCCATCCTGGGCACACGGCTGCGCTACCTCATCACCGGCGACCCCAACCACCTGGCCACCGAGGTCCGGCGATGACCGGCACCCACGTGAGGGGGACGGGCTGATGCCCGAGGTCCGCCGCACCTTCCACCAGGAGCTCGACCACATCAAGGGCGACATCGTGCGGGCCGCGGCCATGGTCACCGAGTGCATCCCGCGGGGCACCGACGTGCTGTTGTCCAACGACCTCCAGGGCGCCCAGAGCGTGATCGAGGACGACGACGTCCTCGATTCGTCTGGCGCTGGAGATCGAGGAGCACTGCTACCAGGTGCTGGCCCTCCAGCAGCCGGTAGCCATCGACCTGCGCTCGCTGGTCACCGCCATCCGGCTGGTGTCGGAGATCGAGCGGTCGGGCGACCTCATGGTCAACGTGGCCAAGGGCGCCCGACGCATCTACGGGGTGCAGTTCGACCCGCGCCTGCGCGGTCTCATCGAGCGCATGAGCGAGGAGGCCACGCGCCTGTTCCGCCTCTCGATCGACGCCTACGTGGAGGGCAACGCCAGCCTGGCCGCCGCGCTCGACGACATGGACGACGGCCTCGACCTGCTGCACAAGGACTACATCCAGGCCATCTTCGAGTCGCACCACGCCGGAGTCATCGACCTGCAGGCGGCGGTGCAGCTGGCGCTGATCGGGCGCTACTACGAGCGCATCGGCGACCACGCCGTCAACATCGGCGCCCGGGTCGAGTACATGGTGACCGGCTGGCTGCCCGAGCACAGCGGCGCCGCCCGGTTGGTGGCGCGCCGCGGCCGCGCCGAGCAGCAGCTGGCCGCGCAGATCGACGACCTGGACCTGAGCGACAGCGGCCGCACCCAAGGCGAGGGCCAAGCCGACGTGGTGGACCTGGGCTCGAAGCCGTCGCCGGCCGACGGCCCGACACCCGAGGTGACCTGAGCCCATGCCCCCTGTGTCGGCGGAGGTGCTGGCCTCGGGCGTGCCCGTCCCGGTGTTGGTGATCGTGGTGGTCGTGGCCGTGGTGGCCGTGGTCGAGCTGGCCCGACGTCTGCGAACCCGGGCCGCCCGCATCGACCACTTGACCGACGAGCTGGCCCGAGCCCGCCGCCAGGCCGACCAGGACCGTGAGCAGGCCACCGAGGCGGCCGATCGGCTCTCCCATGCCCTCGATGCCATCCCTCAGGGGGTCCTCATCACCGACGCCGGCGGTCGGGTCGTGTTCCGCAACCAGATCGCCGAGACCTTCGAGTCGGCCCGCCACAGCGACGCGCTGGTGGAGGCCGCCATCACCGAGCTGGTGGGCGCGGCACTGGGCGGTCAGGCCGGACGCCGCACCATCGAGCTGTTCGGCCCACCCCGACGTACCCTGGTCATCGCCACCACGCCGCTGTTCGAGGAGCTCCCCGAGGATCCGGCCGAGCCGGGCTCGTCCGGTCCGTCAGGACCTCCGAGCGAGGATGGCGCCGCCAGTGGCCCGGGCGAAGGCGCGCCGCGGCGGGCCCTGGGTGGGGCGCTGGCCATCGTGGACGACATCTCCGAGCGCCGGCGCCTGGAGGCCACCCGCCGCGACTTCGTGGCCAACATCAGCCACGAGCTGCGCACGCCCATCGGCGCGGTGGGACTGCTGGCCGACACCCTGGTGGCCGAGGACGATCCGGCCGTGGCCACCCGGCTGGCCGAGCGGATCGTGACCGAGGTCTTCCGGCTGGCCC
Organism: uncultured Microthrixaceae bacterium; assembly: GCA_963740985.1. Taxonomy (GTDB): domain Bacteria; phylum Actinomycetota; class Acidimicrobiia; order Acidimicrobiales; family Acidimicrobilacustridaceae; genus UBA4742. The sequence continues at coordinate 1,793,790 of CAVUGJ010000002.1, read as the reverse complement.
GCACCATCGAAGACCTGCTGGTGCTGAGCACGATCGAGACCGAGGAGGCGCCGGCACGCGAACAGGTGCCGGTGCACCTGGTCATGGCCGAAGCCGTCGAGCGCATCCGCCCGGCGGCCGAGCAGGTGGCCATCGGGCTGGAGGTGTCCGAACCCGACCACCGGATGGGCATCTTCGGCGACCGTCGCCAGGTCACCTCGGCGCTCTACAACCTGCTCGACAACGCGGTGAAGTACTCCGATGCCGGGTCGGTGGTCACCGTCTCGGCCACCACCGACGGCATCGACGTGGTCATCAAGGTGCACGACCGCGGCATCGGCATCCCCAAGGCCGATCTGGAACGCATCTTCGAGCGCTTCTACCGGGTGGACCAGGCCCGCAGCCGGGCCACCGGCGGTACCGGACTGGGGCTGGCCATCGTCCGGCACGTGGCCACCAACCACCAGGGCGATGTGCGGGTCAGCTCCCGGCTGGGTGAGGGCTCGACCTTCGAGCTGGTGCTGCCGTCGGCCTCGGGTCCGCTGGCCCTGGCCGATCTCGACGAGCACGAACGACTCGGTGACGACCTCGACGTCGGCCGGACCCACCAGACCGGTGGCGACGACGTCGCGCCGCTCCGACAGGAAGGCTTGGCATGACCCCCTCCACGTCGGTGCTCATCGTGGAGGACGAAGACTCCTTCATCGATGCGCTCACCCTGGGCCTGACCCGGGAAGGCTTCAAGGTCAGCGTGGCCCGCGACGGCGCCGAGGCCCTCGACCTGTTCGATGACGTGGCCCCCGACCTGGTGCTGCTCGACGTCATGCTGCCCAAGATCTCGGGCCTGGACGTGTGCCGTCAGTTGCGGGCCCGGTCGAACGTGCCGATCATCATGGTCACGGCCAAGGGCGCGGAGATCGACACCGTGGTGGGCCTGGAGATGGGGGCGGACGACTACGTGACCAAGCCCTACCGGCTGCGGGAGCTGGTGGCCCGCATCCGAGCCGTGCTGCGCCGACGTTCGAACGACGAGCTGGTGCCGGTGCCGGTGGGCGTCGAGGACGACGTGGTCGAGGTGGGCGACGTGCGGGTCGACCACGAGCGCCACGAGGTCTTCATCCGGGGCGACGAGGTGCGCCTGCCCCTCAAGGAGTTCGAGCTGCTGACCCTGCTGCTCGAGAACGCGGGTCGGGTCCTGACCCGCGAGACCCTCATCGACCGGGTGTGGGGCGCCGACTACGTGGGCGACACCAAGACGCTGGACGTCCACATCAAGCGCCTGCGTTCCAAGGTCGAACTGCATCCGGCCAGCCCCACCCGCATCGTGACCATCCGTGGCCTCGGCTACAAGTACGAGAGCCCGCACCGCTGATCCCCGGGTGACATCTGGTGGGCCGGGGCCCCTACCATTGCGGCCATGAGCGAGGCCTACCCGCAGCCGGTCCGGGACCCTCGCCGCCCGTTCATCGCCTCACCCTTCACCCGCCTGGCCCGCACCCACGCCTTGTCGGTGGGCGGCGACGCCCTGTTCACCGTGGGTCTGGCCGGCACCATCTTCTTCGCCGTCAGCCCCAAGGAGGCGCCGGCCAAGATCGGCCTCTACCTGCTGCTGACCTTCGCCCCGTTCGCGGTGGCCGCACCGTTCATCGGGCCGGTGCTGGACCGGGTCAAGGGTGGCCGACGCTGGATGATCGTGGCCGCCATCGCCCTGCGGGCCGTGCTGTGCGTGCTCATCGTGCGCGACCTCAACAGCGTGTACTTCTACATCGAAGCCTTCCTGATGCTGGTGTTCCAGAAGGCCTACCTGATCTCGCGCGCCTCGGTGGTGCCCACCACGGTGCGCAGCGATCACGAGCTGGTGGAGGCCAACTCCAAGCTGGCCATGCTCAGCGGCATGGCGGCCATCGTGGCCGGCGGACCGGGGCTGATCCTGCTCAAGTTGGGGGGCAACCAGTACGGCCCCCAGCTGGCAGTCGGTCTGGGCGCGATCGTCTATCGCCACCGGCGCGGTGTTCGCCACCCGCCTGCCCCGCGTGCAGGTGGCGGCCGAGAAGCCCACCGAGGTCGAGAAGCAGGAGCTGCGCAGCGCCGGCATCCGCCTGGCCGCCTCGGCCATGGCGCTGATGCGGTGCGCGGTCGGCTTCCTGGTGCTGATGTTGGCCCTGTCCTACAAGGACAACCAGCTCAAGGTGTGGGCTATCACCGCGGCGGTGGTGGCCGCCCAGGGTGGGGTGCTGTTCGGGGCCTGGTTGGCCCCACGCCTGCGCAAGTCGTTGTCCGAGGCCCGCATCGTGGTGGGCTCGCTGGGCGCCACCCTGGTGGGGGGTCTGGCGGCCGCCATACTGGGCCGGCTGGTCGGGGCGCTGCTGCTCTCGTTCCTGCTGGGGGTCACCTCGGGCACGGCCAAGCAGGCGTTCGACGCGCTGGTGCAGCGCGACGCTCCCGATGCCAACCGGGGCCGCTCGTTCGCCAAGTTCGAGACCCGGTTCCAGCTGGCCTGGGTGGTGGGCGCGGCCATCCCGTTGCTGGTGCGGTTCCCGCTGGTGGTGGGGTACCTGATCGTGGGCGTGGGCATGGCCGTCGGCCTGGTCTCGTACTGGATGGGCCAGCGGCGGGTGGCGAGGGGCACCTACGACTGGGAGTCCACCGGACGCAAGCTGTTCCGCCGCGGCCTGCGCAAGGTCGACAGATCGTTGGCGCCTCGCCGCCCTGAGGGTGCCGAGGCGGCTGCGGCTGCTCCGGGGTGGTCCCCGCCGGCCGGGCTTCGTGTCCGAGCCGCTGATCTCGTCGCTTCCCGAGCCGCCGCCTCGCCCGCCGCCGCCCACGGTGTTCGACGGTGAGGCCGATCTGGCCGCCGACTACGTGGCCGACCTGGCCGCGGCCTTCGTCCCCGCCCCAACGGACCGACCGATGCCGAGCCGGCGACCGCGCCCTCCTCCTCAGGACCGCCGCCCCGAGCCCGATCGAACCATGGTCCAGCCGTCGCTGCCGCTCGACTTCGTCGACCCCGCCACCGACCCCGACGCCACCACCTTCACCGAGCCACGTTGGCGTGACGCCACTTGACCGGCCTGGCGGGCTGCGCCTGCCGCGTCCCCGACCGGGGTCAGTCGGGCAGGTCGATGCGGGCCAGCCACAGGCCGGGCGCGTCGACCTCGGCCGGCGTGGGCAGGTCCTGCTCGCGGGACCACAACCGGGCCAGACCCTCGTCGCCGGCCCGTTCCACCACGCCCGACACGAAGTGCGTGCCCCGGTCGTACTGGGCCTGGGTGAGCTCGAGGCCGAACAGGCGCTCCACGAACCGGGTCGACTCGTCGGCCTCGACCCGTCGGCGTCGCACGGCCTCGGTGACCATCGAGTACGACGACAGCAGCCCGGTTCCGATGCCGTCCATGACATGGTCGACGTAGCCCACCACCACGGTGATGAGGGCCTCGAAGGCCGGCAGCATGCGGAGCTGATCGGGGGTCTGGATGGCCCCGAGCAGGGCCTCGGGATCGCCGAAGATCGACTGGAGGCCACCCAGACCGGTGGGATCCTCCAGGTCGACCTCGCCCAGGCGCCGCTCCAGGCCGCCGGCGTCGGTCTCGAAACCGGACAGGTAGTCCTGTAGGGACTGCTCGATTCGGCTGCGCACGTGGGGGACGCCCAGCACGGCGTGGGTGGCGATCTCGTGCAGGCACACCCACAGGCGCAGGTCGTCGGCCGGCAGGCTCCACTCCTGGCCGAACTCGTCCAGGTTGGCGGTCAGGATGGGCAGCTCGTCGGTGGCCGGGCGGGGGATGGGCAGGTCGTAGGGACCGAAGGAGCGGCGGGCCAGGTGGCCGACCAGCGAGCCGGCGGTCATCCCCAACATGGTCGGGCCGATCATCTCCATGAGCGGGCCCATCCAGGCCATGGGGTCGGCCGCGCTGGGCAGGTCGTCGGTGGGCAGCGTGGCCGAGCCGTCCTGGTGGAGGGCGCCGGCCAGCTTCTCGAACAGGGGCCGGTAGGCGTCGAGCGTCTGCTGGGCCCAGAGGGAGCGGGTGACGGGCACCACGGTGACGCCGCGCCCGGTGGTGGAGGTGGACAGGCCGGTGGCGTTGGCCACCTGGAGGTCGGCCACCCGGGCCAGCTGCTCGATCTTGATGCGGTCGAGCGGATCGATGTTGGACTCGGGCTGCTCGCCCATGGCGATGGACAGGGCCAGCTGACGGGCTGCCTCCCAGTTGATGGGGCCCTGCTGCTGGAACATCCGGGCCAGGTCGCCGAACAGCGGCATCCCCTTGAAGGGGTTGTCGTCGCCCAGAGGGCCCGGATCGCCGGAGTCGCTCACGGCTTCATCGTAGGCGGGCAGCCGTTGGCTTCCGCTTCGCCGTGTGAGGCTTCAGCTTCGCCGACCCGGGTCGAGCTGGGTGTGCGGTATCGGTGAGGGCCGGGCATCATGGCCCGATGGTCTCGCCGAAGCCTGCCACTGCCGATGCCGCCCGGGCCGGGGTGGTGGCGGTGGCTGGAACCGCCAGCGCCCTGGGGGCCCGGGTGGTGGCCGCCCTGCGGGCCGACCCGACCGTGTTGCGGGTGGTCGATCTGGACGCAGCGGTCGACGTGGGCGTCTCCGGCGCCGAACTGGGCGCGGACGACGCCCTGGTCCACCTGGGCGATCCCGGCGCCGACCTGGGTCCCGACGGGCTCCCCCAGCTCGATCCGACCCGCCTGCGCAAGAGCCTGGAGTCGGTCGGCTCGGTTGGCCACCTGGTGGTGCTCTCCGCGGCCATGGCCTACGGAGCCTGGCCCACCAACCCGGTGCCGCTGACCGAGGAGACGCCGCTGCGTCCCGACGCCACCTACGGCTACGCGGCCGGGCGGGCCGAGGTGGAGCGCCTGGTGGGCGAGTGGCGCCTGGATCACCCCGGGTCGTCCGCGGCCGTGCTGCGTCCCACGGTGACGGTGGCCGCAGAGTCGGCAGCCTGGCTGGCGCTCTCGCCCTGGTCGGCCCGGGCCCTGCGGGTCAGCGGCGCCGATCGCCCCTCGCAGTTCCTGCACCTCGACGATCTGGCCTCGGCCGTCGATCACACCCGGCGCCATCGTCTGGACGGCCCGTTCAACGTGTCGCCCGACGGCTGGCTGTCGCGCGACGCCCTGGCCGACCTGGCCGGGCCCGTGGGACGGGTCCACCTGCCGCCCAGCTGGGTGGCTCGCGTCCGCGACCTGCGATCCCGACTGGGCGTGCCCACCGGCGCGGCCGGGGGCGGGTACACCCAACACCCCTGGGTCGTGGCCAACGACCGGTTGCGGGCCACGGGTTGGCAGCCGCAGTACCGCAACGAAGAGGTCTACGTGGAGGCCGATCCCGGGGGTCCGCTGGCCGACATGAGCCCCAGGCGTCGTCAGGAGATCTCCCTGGGCCTGGCCGGACTGGCCGTGGTCGGCCTGGCCGCGGGCGCCGTCGCCCTGATCCGCCGCTCGCATCAGTCCCGTTCCTAGCCGGGGGCAACGAAGCCGCCCGCAGGGAGGCTTGCCGACCGAAGGGCCAAGAAGGTCGGCCCTAGTTGTCCCTCTCGGAGAGCGTGGCGATGGTCGTGCGGCGGGTGCCCTCGCGCAGATAGGTGATCTTGATGCTCTGGTGGGGGGTCTCCTGGCGCAGCACGGCGGTGAGCCCGGAGCTGGAGGTCACCTTGGTGCCGTCTACCGAGACCACCACGTCGCCCACCAGCAGGCCGGCGTGCAGGGCGGGACTGGCCGCGATCACCTTGTCGATGCGCGCCCCGGGTTGGCCGGCGTCGGCCAGCTGGTCGCCGGTGAGGTCGCTGGCCTCCACCCCGAGCCAGGGATGGGCCACCTTGCCGGTGGCGATGAGCTCGTCGGCCACCTTGGAGGCGTAGTCGACCGGGGTGGCGTAGCGCGCCGACAAGGGCCTGGGTGCCCGTGGACGACACGGTGGTGGTCTCGTCAGCCACCCCGGACAGGTGGGCGCCGCCGGCGGTGAGCAGGCCCATGACCGCGCCTGTGCTGTCCACCAGCACCGCGGCCGCGTCGTTGGTGGCGGTGCGCACGTTGGTCTGGATCATGTCGGGCAGCATGGTGCCGCTGCTCGAGGCCACCCGCCGGCCCAGGGCGCTGATCAGGCCCACGCTGACATCCGGCGTGGCCGGGCGGCCCGAGATGCAATCGATGGCCACGGCCGGCTCGCCCAACTGGATGTCGTTCTCGTCGGCCAGCACCGCCGCGTGCATCTGAGTCTGGTTCACCTTCACCACGGCCACATCGCTGGACGAGTCCACCCCCACCAGGTGGGCCGGCATGGTGGTGCCGTCGGACAGCTGCACGTTCAACCCGCTGGCCCCGCTCACCGCATCGGCGGTGGTCAGCAGGTAGCCGTCGCTGCGGAACACCACCGCGGTGGCGCTGATCGTGCCGGTCGGGTGCATGGCGTCGACACGGGCCAGGGCGGGCAGCACCTTGGCTGTCACCGCCGCCACCTGGCTGTCAGAGGTGGCCGACAGAGGCTGTTTGACCTGCTCGACCGCCACCGTGGTCCGGCGGTGTTCGAGCGCCCCGACGGCCACCAGAGCGGCCAGCATGGCTGCCGCCCCGACCAGCCCCGAAACCACACCGATGGTGACGCTGCGCCGACGGCTGGGGCGGGCGGTGACGATGCGCACGGGCGCGGCACCGCCCATCTCCGACGGGTGGCGCCACAGGCGATCGTCGGCCGGGGGTGGTGGCCCCAGCTCGGATCCCTCCTCGTGGTCGTCATCGATCGGCACGGCCGACACGATACTGAGATGACCCAATCGAGCGGCCGCGCCCCAGCCCTCAGGAGCCGATGGCTGGAGGGAGGCGGTGGCCGGTCGCCTACGATGTCGCCCGTGAGGCCTCCGGATCAGGGTGACGAGTGGGTCGCGCTGTCGGGCGAACCCCTGCCGGTGGACGAGGCTGGGGCCTGGGCCGTCCAGGCGGACTGCGGCGCAGTGGTGAGCTTCAGCGGCACGGCGCGCGATCACGCCGGTGACCGGCGCGGGGTCACCCGCCTCGAGTACGAGGCCTACGAGGACGAGGCCGTGGTCCGCATGAGCCAGATCGTGGCCGCCGCTCGACGCCGTTGGCCCGATCTGGGCCGGATGGTCATGGTTCACCGGGTGGGCCGGGTGGAGCTGGGTCAGTCGGCCGTAGTCGTGGTGGCCACGGCGCCCCATCGTGAGGAAGCCTTCTCGGCCTGCCGCTTCGCCATCGACGCCCTCAAGGCCACCGTGCCCATCTGGAAGCGCGAGACGTGGGCCGACGGCGAGAGCTGGGGGCTCGAGGCGCAGCACCTGATGACCCTGGCCGACTGGGAGGCCGTCTCGGCCGACGCCGGGATCACCGCCGGGTCGGGTCGCCGACCATGAGCAACGCCGCCTTCGTCCTCATCGCCGTGGCCGTGATCATCGTGGTGTCGGTGCTGCTGTGGCTCCTGAACCGCAAGCCGCAGACCTTCATGTCCAGCATCGACGACTTCGAGCGGGAGATGAAGGCGCTGGGCGGCGAGACCAACAACAAGACGACCAAGTCGGCCGCCACCGGCCGCCAGCGTCGCCGCGCCATCTCTCCGTCGGCGCGGCGCACCGGCCCGGCCCCGGAACCCGGCCCGGACCCGGGTCCCGGCGTGAACCCGGGTCCCCTGACCCCGGGTCCCGGCCCGACGTCCGCGCCGCCCGCCCAGTCCGGCCCCGGCACCAGCGGTGCCGACACGAGCGGGGAGCCGCAGCCATAGCCCGCGACCTCGCCATCGACCTGGGTACGGCGAACACCCTGGTGTACGCCGCGCGGCGAGGGCATCGTGTTGAACGAGCCCTCGGTCATCGCTCTCAACAGCCGGACCCAGGACGTGCTGGCCATGGGTCACGAGGCGTGGCAGATGATCGGACGCACCCCGAGCTACATCGTGGCCGTTCGGCCGCTGCGCAAGGGTGCCATCACCGACTTCGAGATCACCCAGCGCATGATCCGGCTGCTCCTGCAGCGGGTCGGGGTCAGTCGGTTCAACCGGCCCCGCGTGGTGATCTGCGTGCCCTCGGCCATCACCGCGGTCGAACGGCGGGCGGTGAACGAGGCGGCCAAGCGGGCGGGCGCCTCGGAGGCTCACCTGATCGAGCAGCCCATGGCCGCGGCCATCGGGGCCGGGCTGCCCATCAACGAGCCCATGGGCAACATGGTCGTCGACATCGGCGGCGGCACCTCCGAGACCGCGCTCATCTCGCTGGGTGGAGTGGTGGCGCTCGAGGCGGTGCGCATCGGCTCGTTCGACATCGACGCCCACATCCAGACCTACATCCGTCGGGAGTACGGCATCGCCATCGGGGAGCGCACGGCCGAGGAGATCAAGGTGACCATCGGCTCGGCCTGGCCCACCGAGAACGAGTACGCGGCCGAGGTGCGAGGGCGCGAGCTGATGAGCGGGCTGCCCAAGACCATCGTCCTGTCGGCCGAGGAGGTCCGCGAGGCCATCGACGAGCCGGTGTCGGCCATGGTCGACTCGGTCATCGCCTGCCTGGGCCAGGCCCCACCCGAGCTGGCCCAGGACCTCATCATGCAGGGCATGCACCTGGTCGGTGGCGGGGGCATGTTGCGCGGCCTCGACCTTCGCCTGGCCCAGGAGACCGAGATCCCCGTGCACCTGGTGGACGCGCCGCTGGAGTGCGTGGTGCTGGGCGCCGGCCACTGCGTGGAGGCGTTCGACGCCCTCAAGGTCATGTTCATGGCTTGAAGCCGGCGGGCGCGCGACAGTGCGGGCATGGGCAACCTGGACAAGTTGGAGAACGCGACGCTGCTGGTGGCCCACGACGGGCCGGTCGTGACCGTCACCATGAATCGCCCGGATCGGCGCAACGCCCTGTCGCGGGATCACCTGGCCGAGCTCCAGGCGGCATTCGACCAGATCGGGGCGTCCGACGCCCGGGGGGTGATCCTGGCCGCCAACGGCCCGGTGTTCTCGGCCGGCCACGACTTCCGCGACCTGGCCGGTGCCGACCTGGCCGAGGTACGCAGCCTGTTGCAGGCCTGCACCCGGCTGATGCTGACCATTCAGGCGCTCCCTCAGGTGGTGGTGGCCAAGGTTCACGCCCTGGCCACCGCGGCCGGGTGCCAGCTGGTGGCCTCGTGTGATCTGGCGGTGGCCGCCGAGTCGGCCGGGTTCGCCGCCCCCGGGGGCAAGGCCGGCTGGTTCTGCACCACGCCGATGGTGGCCATCGGGCGGACCATGGGCTCCAAGCGAGCGATGGAGATGGCCCTGACCGGCGACCTGATCGACGCGGCCACCGCCGCCGACTGGGGGCTGGTCAACCGCTGCGTGCCCGACGATGAGCTCGACGCGGCGGTGGACGACCTGCTGGCCCGGGCCACCCGGGGGTCAGCGGGATCCAAGGCGTTGGGCAAGGTGGCCTTCCACACCCAGATCGGCATGGACCTGCCCCAGGCGTACGCCTACGCCATCGAGGTCATGGCCGCCGCCAGCCAGACCGACGCCGCCCGCGAGGGCGTCGCCGCCTTCCTGGACAAACGCCCCGCCGACTTCCCTGACGCCTGACCCCGGAAATTGGGCATCTTTGCGGCCGGATTCCGGCAATTTTCCCGCCCAATTTCGGTGTAGGGCTAGTCGAGCAAATCCTCTGCCGCCTGGCGGACCTGCCAATCGCGGTCGGATCGAGCCTCCTCCAGCGCGGCATCGACACGGGGACCCTCGAAGGCGGCCAGGGCGATCACGGCCCGGCGGCGCACCGTGGCTTTGTCCGCGGTGGCGGCCAGCACCGCGTCCAACCCGGCCGGATCGCCGATGGCGCCCAGCGCCGCCACCGCCGCCTCCCGGCACAACGCATCCTCGTGGCCGGTGGCCATGGCGATGAGCGGGGCCACCGTGGCCGGCTCGGGAGGTTGGCGCTCGCCGGCCGCCCAGGCGGCGACCTCGGCCACGCCCGGATCGGGGTCGTCCAGCATCCCGGTCAGGCTGGGTGGCGAGTCCCCGGGCCAGGCCGCCGCCACTTCGGCCGCCCGACCTCGCACCACCGGGGAAGGATCGGCCATGGCCGCCACCAGCTCGTCGGCTCCGAGCTGGCCCAGTCGGGCCAGCGCGCCCAGCGCGGTGGCCCGCACCGCCGGTTGGGGGTCCTCCAGCAGACGCCGGGCGGTGGCCGCGTCACCCTGGTGGCCGGCCAGGGCCGCCTGGCGACGTCGGGAGGCGACGTCGGGTGGCAGGCCGACGTCGGGGGGTGGCCGATCGGGCGGGCCCCCGGCGGTGGGCTCCACCGGGTCGGGGGCCCCGCGCCTGGACGAGGTTGGTTCCGTGGCAGGCTTCCTGGCGCTGTGGATACTTCAACCGACAACGTACCGGACAGCGACCCCGCGCCGCCTGAGGGCGACGGGCCCGACATCGGATCTGACGTCGCCCTCGACGGGGCGAGCGACGTCGATGGCAACGCGTCCGACGTGGCTCTCACACCCGAACAGGCCCGCCGCCGGCGGCGCCGACGGCGCGGGCTGCTCGCCACCATCCTGGTCGTGGCCGTGGTGGCCGGCGCCGTGCTGGTGGCGGCGGTGGTGCGGGTGCCCTACTACCTGCTCTCGCCTGGTGGCACCTATCGGACCCAGAACCTGATCACGGTGCAGGGCGCGCCCACCTATCCCCAGGTGGGCTCCATCGAGTACGTGACCGTGTCGGTGACCAGCCAGCGGGCCACCGCCCTGCAGTGGCTGTGGGCCAAGACCGACTCGTCGGTGACCATCGCCCCGGCCGACCAGATCGTGCCGCCCAACCAGACACCGTCGCAGAACCTCCAGGAGAACTTCCGGGAGATGGCCGACTCCAAGACGGCGGCATCGGTGGTGGCCCTCGAGCACCTCGGCTACCACGTGCACGCCTCCGGCACCGGCGCCGGCGTGGCCGCCCTGGGCAAGGGAACACCGGCCAGCAAGGTGCTCCACGCCGGGGACACGATCGTGGCGGTCGACGGCCAGCCGGTGCACCTGGCCGAGGACCTGGTGGCCATCATCCATGCCCACAAGCCTGGGGACACGGTGGCGATCACGGTGGATCCGGCCCCCACCAAGACCGACAAGAAGCCGGCTCCGGCGACCGAGACGGTCACCCTGGCCACCAACCCCACGGACAGCTCGCAGGCCTATCTGGGGGTCGCCCTCGAGACCCGCGACCTCAAGTTCCCGGACCTGCCCGTCACCATCAGCGTGTCCACCCCCGACGTGGGTGGACCCTCGGCCGGCCTGGCCTTCACGCTTGGGAATCATGGACGTCATGACCAAGGGCTCGCTGACCGGCGGACACAAGGTGGCCAGCACCGGGACGATGGACGTGGACGGCAACGTCGGGCCGATCGGCGGGATCCATCAGAAGGTGCTGGCCGTGAAGGCGTCGGGCGCGGTCGAGTTCCTGGTGCCCAGCTCCGAAGCGGCCGAGGCGCGAGAAGTACGCCGGCTCGCTCAAGATCGTGCCGGTGGACACGATCGACCAGGCCCTCACCGCCCTCACCGCCATGGGTGGCGGCAACAAGGTCCTGCCGCCGTCGGCCAGCTGACGCATTTCTACCCTCACCGATCCGCAGGGGTCAGCTGACTACCATCGCAAACGTGGCAGCGAACTCGCCCGAGGGCGGCTCGGGGATGACCCCCGATGACATCGGTCGCAAGACCTTCACCATGGTCCGCAAGGGCTTCGACCCCATCGAGGTCCAGGGGTACCTGCTGGCCGTGGCCACCGAGCTGCGTGAGGCGCGCTCGCAGGCACTGGGCCTCGACCGCGAGCTGCAGGCGGCCCGCCACGAGGCCGAGCGCAGCCGAGACCTCGATCCCTCCCAGCTGACCGCCCTGCTGGGCGAGGAGACGGCCCGGGTCCTCGACGCCGCTCGCATGGCGGCCGACGAGATGCGGGCCAAGGCCGAGCAGTCCTCCAGCCTGCTGCTCAGCGAGACGATCGCCAGCACCGACGACCTCAAGGCCAAGGCCGAGGAGTCCTCCACCCAGCTGCGCACCGAGACCGAAGCCGCGGCCGCCCAGTTGCGGGCCGAGTCCGAGGCGGAGGCCACCCGGGTCCGAGCCGAGGCGGCCGAGCTGCTCGAACAGCGTCGGGCCGAGGCCGAGTCCGAGGTGGCCGACATCCAGGCCCGGGGCGCCGAGCTGGCCGCCCAGGCCGAAGCCGAGGCGGCGGCCGAGATCGAGCGCGGCCGCCAGGAAGGCCGCGAGATGGTGGCCGAGGCCCAGCGGGTGCGCGAGCGGATGCTCAACGACCTGGCCCGGCGCCGCAAGGCCTTCCGCCAGCAGATCGAACGACTCCAGGCCGGGCGCGACCGACTCATGTCGGCCTACGACGTGGTCCGCGAAACGTTGGACGTGGCCACCGAGGAGCTCACGGTGGCCCTGCCCCAGGCTCGGCTGGCCGCCGAGGCCGCCGCCCTGCGCGCCGCCGACGAGCACGAGCCCAGCCTCGAGGAGCTCGAGCGGGAGGCCTCCCAGCTGCCCGAGGTGGACACCCCGGCGCCGCCGGCTCGCGACCAGACGGACGCGGCCGAGGTGACCTCGCCGACGGCCGCCGACGAACCGACGACGCCCGAGCCGGACGCGCCGATCGACCAGGCCGCCTCGGCAGAGACGCCGGCTGAACCCGACGACGACCGGCCCCGAGCCCCGTCCGACACCTCGGTGGAGGGTCGTCACTCCTCGTCGGTGAAGGTCATCCGGGCCGACGAGCCCGCCGAGGCCGAGGCGCCCCAGCCCGATCAGCCACCACCCGATGCCGAGGCCGTGACCGCGGAAGCCGACCCGATGGACGCGCCCGCCGCGGCCGCGGCGGTGGCCGCCAGCGACGAGGATCCGCCCGAGCCGCCCACCGAGCCGGGTGAGGTGTCCAGCCTGTTCGCCCGCATCCGTGAGGAGACGGTGGTCGAAGAGGTGGTCGTGGTCGACGAGGCGACCGGCACCGTCGAGGTGCTGGAGACCGTGGAGACCGAGACGGTGGACATCGAGATCGTGGAGGAGGTCCTGGTCGACGAGGCCGAGCTGGCCGAGCTCACCGCCCAGGCCGACGAGCTGGCGGAGGCCGCGGCCCAGTCCGAGCCGTTGGATCCCGACCACGAGCTGCTGGCCCGGCGCGACGAGGCCCTGGTGGAGATCGAGCGCAACCTGGGTCGACGCATCAAGCGGGAGCTCTCCGATGAGCAGAACGAGCTGCTCGACACGGTGCGCCGCCAGAAGGGCGTGCCCACCGCCGAGGCCGCGCTCCCCGACCAGGCCGCTCACCTGGCCCGTTACCGCACCGCCGCGCTGCCCAGCCTGGTGGCCGCGGCCACCGCCGGGGGCGATCTGTTGGCCGACATGGGCTTCGAGCTGAGCCCGACGAGCACCAAGGCCGGGGCCAAGGCCGGCGAGTTGGCCGGAGAGCTGGCCGCCGATCTGGTGGAGCCGCTGCGCCAGCGCCTGGACCGATGCTTCGAGGAGACCGCCGGCGACAGCGACGAGCTGGCCGAGCGCCTGCGGGCCTGTTACCGGGAGTGGAAGGGCCAACGGGTGGACGAGCTGGTCTCGCGGCTGGCGTTGGCCGCGGCCAACCGGGGCCTGGTCGACCGCCTCCCGGCGGGGACCCCGGTCCACTGGGTGGTCGACGACGGCGACACCCCCTCCCCGGACTGCGACGACAACGCGCTGGCCGGCGACATCCCCCGGGGCGAGCCCTTCCCCACCGGCCACGCCACCCCTCCGATCTCGGACCACTGCCGCTGCCTGGTGGCACCGAAACGGGTCTGAGCGCGTCGTCCCGGAAAACCGGGGCCCCGCGCCAGCTTCCTGAGCCCCTTCTCATAGGATGACCGCCTCATGAGAGCGCCGACAGACATGCCGCGCCGCCGCCGCCGAACCAGCAATCGGGGACGGATCCTGCTTCTGGTTGGCGTCGTGGTGCTGTTCCTGCTCATCACCTCGCTGCGCGGGCTGGCCCGCTTCTACACCGACTACCTGTGGTTCGAGAACCTGCACCTGAGCTCGGTGTTCACCGGCATCCTGGGTGCGAAGGTGGCGCTGGCGGTCACGTTCACGCTCGCCTTCTTCGTCATGTGCTTCATCAGCCTGACGGTGGCGGACCGCCTGGCGCCCACGTTCCGTCCCACCGGTCCCGAAGACGAGCTGCTCACCCGCTACCACGACTTCGTGGAACCCCGGGCCTGGCTGGTTCGCGGCGCGGTGTCGTTGCTGTTCGGCCTCATCGCCGGGGTGGGCCAGTCCAACCTGTGGCAGCAGTGGATCCTGTTCACCAACGCCAAGAGCTTCGGCATCAAGGACGCCACGTTCCACACCGACGTCGGCTTCTACGTGTTCCGGCTGCCGTTCCTGGTGAACGTCACCCAGTGGCTGTTCGACTCGCTCATCATCATCCTGCTCATCACCCTGGTGGCCAGCTACCTCAACGGCGGCATCCGGCCCCAGAGCCCGCTGCAGCGGGTGACCCCGCAGGTCAAGGCGCACGTGTCGGTGCTGCTGGCGGCCATGGCCCTGGTCAAGGCGTTCGACTACTGGCTGGCCCGCTACTCGCTCACCTTCTCCAGCCGGGGCTACGTGCAGGGCGCGACCTACGCCGACGTGCACGCCTCCCTGCCCGCCCTCGAGCTGCTGTTGATCATCGCCCTGCTGTCGTGCGGGCTGTTCATCTACAACATCTGGCAGCGCGGCTGGGTGGTGCCGGCGGTGGCCGTCGGCCTGTGGGCCTTCGTGGGCATCATCGCCGGAACCGCCTATCCCGCCTTCATCGAGGCGGTTCGGGTCAAGCCCAGCGAGTCGACCCGCGAGGCGCCCTACATCCACAACAACATCGTGGCCACCCGCCAGGCGCTCGGTCTCAACCACGTGGTGCAGCGAACGTTCGTGGACAACTCCAACGAGACGGTGGCGTCGCAGACCATCACCAACGAGACGGGCGTGATCAACAACATCCCCCTGCTCGACCCCTCGGTGGTGACCGACACGTTCAACAAGCAGCAGGGCTACCTGGCCTACACCAAGTTCAACACCCTTCCGGCCGGCGCCACCTATCCCTCGCTGGCCAGCGACCGCTACCGCATCACCGGCGCCGACGGCAAGATCACCGAGACCCAGGTGGTCGACGCCAGCCGCGACCTGAACCTGGGCCAGGCGCCGTCGCAGAGCTGGGAAGGCCAGCACATCCTCTACACGCACGGCTACGGCGTGGCCCTGGCCCCGGCCAACTCGGTGACCTCCACGGGCTCTCCCGACTATCTGATCAAGAACGTGCCCACCGACATCACCCGCAGCGCCATCAAGGCCACGATGACCAAGCCGCAGGTGTACTTCTCGCTCGACCAGTCCGGCTACGCCATCGTGGACAGCTCCAAGGAGAGCGAGGTCGACTACCTCAACGCCAACGGCTCGCAGAGCACGTCGAGCTATGCCGGGACGGGTGGCGTGGCGTTGAACTCGTGGATCAAGCGGGCTGCCTTCGCCCTGCGCTTCGGGGACTGGAACCCGCTCATCTCCAGCTACGTGACCCCGGGATCGAAGATCCTCTACGTGCGCGACGTGCAAGCCCGGGTGCAGGCGCTGGCCCCGTTCCTGTCCTTCGACAGCAACCCCTACCCGGTGCTGGTGGACGGCAGGATCTACTACATCGTCGACGGGTACACGACCAGCGACCACTACCCCAACGCGCAGACGGCGGACACGACCGGGCTGACGGGCGCCAGCGGACTGGACAAGACGTTCAACTACGCCCGCAACTCGGTCAAGGCGGTGGTCGACGCTTACGACGGGTCGGTCACCCTGTACGTGGTCGACCAGAAGGACCCCATCATCCGGGCCTACGAGTCGGCCTTCCCCAAGCTCTTCGACCACTCCCAGGCACCCGCGTCGATCAAGGACCACTTCCGCTACCCGCCGGACCTGTTCTCGGTGCAGACCAACACGTGGGGTCGCTACCACATCGACGACCCGCAGGCCTTCTACGGCCAGACCGCGGGCTGGTCGATCGCCCAGGACCCGGGCAAGTCGGTCACCAACCCGCAGCAGACGACCCAGTTCAACCAGGCCGGCCAGCAGGTGCAGACCAAGGAGGCACGCGTCTCCCCCTACTACTCGATCCTGAAGCTTCCCGGAGAGTCCCAGCAGTCGTTCATGCTCTTCCGTTCGTTCGTGCCCTTCTCCGAGGACGACACCAAGAAGACGTTGAGCGCCTTCATGGTGGCCAAGAGCGACAACTTCAACGACGACTACGGCCAGCTCGTCTCCTATCAAGTACCGTCGGACGAGTCGGTGCCGGGCCCCGCCATCGTGGGCGCGGACATCTCCTCCAACAAGTTCGTGTCCGGGGTCACCACCCCGCTCAACCAGCAGGGCTCCAACGTGACGTGGGGGCAGATGGTCCTCTACCCGATCGACGAGTCGCTGCTGTACGTGCGGCCCTTGTACGTCTCCGCCCAGGGCGGCACCGAGGTGCCCCAGATGCAGTTCGTGGCCGCCTCGTTCGGGGGTCAGATCACCATCCAGCCCACGCTGGCCCAGGCGCTGGCCAAGCTGTTCCCCGACGTGCCGGCCAGCGTGCTCCAGTACGTGGGCGCGCCCCAGGGCGAGGGCTCCTCGTCGAGTCCCGGTTCGAACAGCGGGCCGACCACGACCACCACCACCGCGCCGTCCACGTCGACCACCAAGCCGACGACGACCACCACTGCGCCCGGGACCGTGCCCAAGAACCAGACGGTGGCCCAGCTGCTGGCCGAGGCCAACCTGATCTATGCCAAGGCCAAGTCGGACCTGGCGACCAGCTGCACGACCGGCACCTGCGACTTCAACACGTACTTCACCGCCATCAACCTGTACGCCGCGTACGTGGCCCAGGCCAACGCCCAGGAGTCGGGCTCGGCCACCACCACGACGACCACCACGGCGACGTCCTCGTAGACCTGACGGCACCGTCGCGCCCCGACGCAGGGGCCGGCCGGCCCCCGCCGACGCCGCGACTGGTCAGATGACGCGCTCGTTGCCGCCGTCTACGGGGATCTGGGCGCCGGTGGTGCAGGCGAAGCTGGGACCGCACAGGTCGGCCACCAGCGACGCCACCACCGACGACGAGACCTCGGTGGCCAGCACGTTGCGGGTGCGGTACTGGGCCGGTGTCAGCCCGTAGCTGGCGGCCCGGGCGGCGATGATCTGGTCGTCCCACAGGGCGGTGTCGAACACCGCGTCGGGATGCACCACGTTCACCCGGATGCCGTCGGCTCCCCATTCGAGCGCGGCCACGCGGGCCAGCTGGGTGAGGGCGGCCTTGGACGCCGAGTAGGCGGCCGCCCCCTTGCCGGGCGCGGGCACGTTCTTGGAGCCCACCACCACCACGCTCGCCCCCATCGGGGCCCGGGCCAGGTAGGGGTGGGTCAGGCGCAATAGGCGGGCGGCCGACCCGGCGTTGATGGCCATGGTCCGCTCCCACACCTCGGGTTCGAGCACGTTGATCGGGGCTCCGGCTGGGAAGATGCCGGCGTTGACCACCACCAGGTCGAGCCCGCCGAAGGCGCGCAGCGTCTGGCCCACGGTCCGGTCCAGCGCGGCGGCGTCGGTGACGTCGCCGGTGACCCCGAGGTAGGCGGGTCCCTCGGACACCCCGGCCACGTCGTCGGACAGGTCGAGACCGACCACCGCCGCGCCCCGGCCCAACAGCTCCAGGGCGCAGGCGCGGCCGATGCCCGACGCGGCCCCGGTGACCAGGGCGATCTGGCCGGTGAGCGGGGCGGGAGCCGGCTCACGGCTGAGCTTGGCCTGTTCGAGCTCCCAGTACTCCACGTCGAACAGGTCGGCTTCGGAGATGCTGGTGTACCCGCCCACCGCCTCGGCCCGCTCGATGACCCAGACGGTGTGGTCGTAGATCTCGGCCGCCGCGACCGCGTCCGCGGGGCCGCCGGCCCGCGGCCAGTACCCCCAGTTCGGGATCGATCACGATGCGGGGGGCGGGGTCGACCGGGATGAGGTCGCGTCCGTCGAGGCGGGACCGGTTGCGATCCACATAGGCCTGGTAGGCGGCGGCGTAGGCGGCCACGTCGCGGCCGAGCTGGGGCAGGCGCTTGGTGCGCAGCACGTGGTCGGGGGTGGCGGTGCCCTGCTGGCTGACCCGGTCGAGGTCGCCCCGGGCGGCGAAGCGTCGGGTGGGCTCGGCCGTGCACGTGCACATGACCATCGGGTGTCCGGCGTGGCGGGATACGCTGCGGCGCAGATCGGCCAGGGCGCGACGCAACTCGTCGGTATCGGCCTGGCCGTCGGGCCCGGCCACCGGCTCGGGCGGTGGGCGGTCACCGACGTAGGAGGCGTAGGCCGCGTCGAGATGTGCCACCGCCCGGCTCACGAGCTCGACGTGGTGGTCATAGGCGGTGCGGGCATCGTCGGCGAAGGTGAACAGGCCGTGGTTGAGCAGCACCATGCCCCGGGTGGCGTCGGTGGCCTCGGCCGGGAAGATCTGGGCGCAGCGCCGGGCCAGGTCGAAGCCGGGCATGACGTAGGGGACGACCACCAGCTCGTCGCCGTAGACCTGGCGTACGACGTCGCGGCCGTCGGGCGTGTTGGTCAGGGCCACCACCGCGTCGGCGTGGGTGTGGAGCACGAAGCGGTGGGGCAGCGTGGCGTGCAGGATCGACTCGACCGACGGCGCTGGAGCCGACACGTCGAGTGAGGCGGCCTTGAGCTCGTTGGCCATGCGGCGGTCGCTGAGCCGTTCGAGCTCAGCCAGGCGGGCCACCGTCCCCAGGCGCAGCGGGGCGAACCCGGCTGGCTCGATGGTGGCCATGTCCCAGCCGCTGCCCTTGACCCACAGCACCTCGACCGGGTCGCCGTGGACGTCGGTCTCGGTGGTCTTGACCGAGCTGTTGCCCCCGCCGGCCAGCACCAGGGCCGGGTCGGCGCCGGCCAGCCGGGAGGCGTGGACGCATCCGCCCAGCAGGTCGTCGGCGTCGGGGGCGGTGGCGTCGTCCCAGCGGCTGGCCATCCCGTGCATGCCCACTCCTGTTCTCGACCGCTTCGTCGGCCCCGCATCGTCGGTCCCGCTCCGCTGCTCACCCTAGGAGGTCATCGGGGTCCGAGGGGCGGGTTCCGGGCGGCGGCGTTGCCTGCGTTCCCTAGCAGGGTGGCGGTGCCGTCACTTCGTCGGGCCGACATTTCTCTCTGTATCTACAATGTGCGCGGTGATCTTCCGGGCGGCCTTCATGCGGTTCCAGATCATCCGGCGCGCGGTGTGAGCCCCGTCGAGACGCTCACCCTGCTGTTCTCGGATCTGGTGGACTCCACCGCCATCGGCGTGGCCTTGGATTCGTCGGCCGCGGCCGATCTGCGCACCTCGCTGTTCACCCTCCATCGCGAGGAGATCGAGCGCGTGGACGGGCGCCAGGTGAAGTCGCTGGGTGACGGGGTCATGGCCGTGTTCCCCAATGCGGCCAGCGGGCTCCAGGCGGCGGTGGGCATCCAGCGGCGTGTCGACCGGCTCGACCGGCGCTTCGCCATGCCCATCCGTGTCCGCATCGGGATGAGCGCCGGCGACGTCGAGGTGGTGGACGACGACTACTTCGGCGAGCCGGTGGTGGAGGCGGCCCGGCTGTGCGCGGTGGCGGACCCCGGGTCGATCCTGGTGGTCGAGCTCGTCCGCCTGTTGGCCGGGCGGGCGGTGAGCTATGAGTTCGGCGAGGTGACCCCCCTGGAGGTGAAGGGCCTGCCCGAGCTGGTCCCGGTCTGCGCCGTGACCTGGGAGTCGGTGGAGCTGGACCAGATCCCGCTGCTGTGGCCCTCGGGGTCCGAGCAGCCGGGTCCGTTCGTGGGGCGCGGCGACGAGCTCGAGCGTTTCGCCGAGACCCTGCGGGCCGTCGAGGCCGGCCAGAGCCGCACGGTGGCCCTGACCGGCGAGTCGGGCATCGGCAAGAGCCGCACGGCCGAGGAGTTCGCCCGCCTGGCCTTCGAGCGGGGTTCGCTGGTCCTGGCCGGTCGCGCCCGCGAGGAGTTAGCTGTGCCCTTCGGTCCCTACCTGGAGGCGCTGACCAACCTGGTGACCCACGTGGACGTCGAGGTGCTGGCCGACCACGTGGCCACCCACGGCGCCGAGCTGGGCCGGCTGATCCCCGAGCTGGCGGCCCGGATGGGTCCGCTGCCCGCGGTCCCCGAGACCGATCCCGAGACCGAGCGCTACCGCCTGTACCGGGCGGTGGGTGGCCTGCTGGCTGACGCCGGCTCGGCCCGCCCGACGGTGGTGGTGCTCGACGACCTGCACTACGCCGACCGCTCGACCCTGCAGCTGACGCGGTTCCTGGCCGGCGAGGCCATCTCGGGACTGCTCATCCTGGCGGTGTACCGGCCCAGCCAACTCGACAGCGACAGCCCACTGCACGACCTGCGAGCCGAACAGGTGCGGGCCGGTCGGTTCGTGGCCCTCGACCTCGACGGCCTGGACGACGCCGGGGTGACCTCGCTCATCGAGGACCAGCTGGGCCGATCCCTCGAGGCCGACAACCGCCAGGTGGCCGATGCCATCGCCCGCGAGACCGACGGGAACCCGTTCTTCGTCAGCGAGGTGGTCCGCCACCTGGTCGAGGTGGGCGAGCTGCAGCGCGAGGGCGACCGCCGCGACGTGGCCGATGTGTTGACCGCGTCCCTGCCCACCACCGTGGTCGAGGTGGTGCGCCGTCGGGTCCAGCGCCTGGGGGAGCCGGTGGAGCGCATGCTGGCCGCCGCGGCCGTGCTCGGCCACGAGTTCGACACGCTGGTGCTGGCCGACGTGGCCGGCCTGGACGAGGGCGACCTGCTCGACGGGTTGGAGGCGGCCACGGCCGCCGAGCTGGTGCGGGCCCTGCCCAGCCGATCCGACACCTTCACCTTTGCCCACGCCATCGTGGCTCGGACCCTGCACCGCGATCTGTCCCCACCCCGCCTCAAACGTCTCCACCGTCGGGCCGCCCGGGCCCTCGAGACCCGCGGGGCGATGACCCCGGCCGAGCTTGTGGCCGACATCGCCTGGCACTCCTATGAGGGGCGCGACCGGGCCACCACCGCCCCGGCCATCGACTGGGCCACGCGGGCGGCCGAGCGGGCCAAGGTGCAGCTGGCGCCCGACGAAGCCGCTCGCTGGTACCGCCGGGCGCTGGAGATGGCCGAAGAGGTGGATCTCGACCAGGCCAGCCAGTGCTCCCTGCTGGTGCTGTTGGGCGTGGCCCAGCGTGACGCGGGCTCGGCCGACTACCGCGACACGCTGCGCCGGGCCAGCAACTGGGCCCGCGAGCTGGGGTCGGCCGAGCTGATGGCCGAGGCCGCGCTGGCCAACTTCCGGGGGTTCTGGTCGACCAGCGGATCGGTGGACGAGGAGCGGGTGGACGAGCTGAACGCGGCTCGACGGGCGCTGGGCGACGACGACAGTCCGGCCACGGCCCGCATCCTGGCCACCACCGCGGTCGAGCTGGGCTACGGCGAGGACGAGCAGGAACGGGTGGCGCTGGCCGACCAGGCGCTGGCCATGGCCCGGCGCCTGGACCAGCCGGCCACCCTGGCCTATCTCCTGCGCAGCTGGGATCTGGTCCATCGCTTGCCCTGGTACCTCGAGGGACGGGTGGCAGTCGCCGCCGAGCACGCCGCGCTGGCCGCCCAGCTGGGTGATCCGGTCGAGCAGTTCTGGGCGGTCAACGCCGGCAGCGTGGTGGCCCTCGAACACGGCGATGCCGATCGCTTCGGTGAGTTGGTGCCCCAGGTCCTGCCCGCGGCCGCGGCCACCGGCCAGCGGTTGCTCGAGTGGATCGGCGGCTTCGTGGTGGTCACCGGTCACCTCCTGCGAGCCGACTGGGACCAGGCCGAGGCGTTGATGGAACGCACCCACGAGCTGGGCCTCGAGTGCGGCCAGCCCGACGCCGACGCCGTCTACGCCTCCCATCTGTTCGAGATCCGTCGCGGCCAGGGACGCCTGGACGAGCTGGTCGAGCTGCTGGTGGCCATGGTCGAGGCCGCGCCCGACATCGAGGCCTTCCGCCCGGCGCTGGGTGTCACCTACTGCGACCTGGATCGCCCCGACGGGCGCGACCTGTTCGAACAGGACGTGGCCAACGGCTTCGCCCGCTACCGCCACAACGGCCTGTGGCTGGTGTCGATGGCCATGAACGCCGAGATCGCCGCCTACTTCGATCACGTGGAGGCGGCGGGGGTGCTCTACGACACCTTGTTGCCATGGCGGGATCAGGTGGTGTGGACCGGCACTAGCGCAGGACGGTCGGTGGCGGCCGCGCTCGGGCGGGTGGCCACCACCTTGGGTCGGTTCGACGAGGCCGACGAGCTGGTGGCCCAGGGCCTCGACGTGCACCGCCGGATGGAGGCGTCGGGTTGGACGGCCGAGTCGTTGGTGGCCGCGGCCCGCTTGGCCCTGACCCGTCGGGCGCTGGGCGACGTCGAGCGGGCGCAGCTGGCCCTGGACGAGGCCGGCGCGCTGGCCGAACGGGTGGGCGCGGCCACCATCACCCGCCAGGTGACCTCGCTCCGCCGATCCGCGGGGAGACGCTGACTCACGCCCAGCCCGAGCCTCCGCCCCAGCCCCAGCTCGGCCCCAGCCCGAACTCGGCACATCTGACCACCGAAACGGTGGTTGAGCGTGCTCAGAATGGACGGCCGGCCGTGCTCAGAGGTCGTCGGCGGCCAGGGCGGCGAGGGCTCGCCGGCCGGGTTGGAACAGGTAGGCGCCGCCCTGGGGGACCACCACGGGACGCTCCAGGCCGAGCAGGTAGGGCGGAGACCCCGGCACCTTGAAGGTGGCGCCGGGCTGGGGCAGTCCCAGGATGGGGTCGGGGTCGTGGCCCAGGCCCAGCACGTCGCCGTCGATCAGCCACCGCCGATGCAGGAACTCGAACTGGCGCTCGATGTCGGCCACGAAGCACACGAAGACGAGGCCGCGGTCGACGCCGTCGTCAGGCGCATCGGGGGCCAGGCGGGGACCGTAGGGCAGGCCGCGGCGCATCAGTCGGTGGCGGGTGGTCATGGCGCCGCCCACCCCGGCGCCGTCGCGGGGGTTGGCCCGGCGGATGTGGGCCCCCACCGGGCAGCGCACGCCATCGGGATCGTCGGCGAAGCCGAAGTGGTTGATGCGGGCCGGGTCCGACGAGAGGGCGGGGTCGGGGGCGTCGGGCGACAGGCTCAGCGGGGTCCCGTCGGGCCAGCGCCCCACCAGTTTGGCGGCCAGCAGGTCGGGCCCGCCCGGAAAGTCGCGACCGGTCTCGTGGATCAGGGACCGGAAGGCGGCCACGTCCTGGTGGAGCTTGCGGATCACCTGGTAGGAGCCGTTGGTCGCCCACCCGCCGGCCGGGGCCGGGTTGGCCACGCCCTCGGCGTCGAGGTGGCCGAGCACGAACTCGCCCACCGGCAGGGGTTGCCAACGAGATCGCTTGGGCGTGCCCATGGCCGGGGTGCCGGGCGGGTCGACGCCCATGACCCGGGGTTGGGCCACCCCGTCCAGGAACCCGAAGTGCTCGCGCCGATCCTCGAAGCGCTCGGCCCGCTGGCGGTAGGTCAGGCGCAGGCCGCGGTCGTGTTCGAGGCGGTCGACCAGCTGGTCGGCGCGGTCGTCGAGGTGGGCGGGGTTCCAGGCGGTCAGGGTGATGACGACGTGCGCCACGTCGTCGCGCAGGCCGGGCTCCCAGCGCTCGGGGTCGGCGGGGCCCTCGTCGCCCAGCCGGGCGGCGCGTGCAACCAGGCCCTGGCGGAAGGCGGGTGGGAAGGTTCGCAGCTGGGCGTCGCTCAGCCCCAGGCGGGCCAGGCCGGCCGCGCTCGAAGGCCACGTTGGTGGTGACCAGGGGCGGGACCACCCACTCGGTGGCCGGGGTGATGTCGGGGAGCAGTTCGCTCAGCAGGCGCCGACCGGCGGCGGGGTCATCGACCTCTACGAACAGGTAGGCGGCGTGGTCGTTGTCGTAGGCGCGCAGGACGTTGCCCTGGAGGTCGGCCAGATCGGGCGTGTCCAGGAACCGCCGGGCGCGTCCGGCCAGCCAGCCCTGACTCGGGCTGAGCAGCTCCTCGCGCAGGAGCCGGGCCTTGAACACCCCCGACTCGATCCGGCTCGTCCGATGGGGGGTCGTGTCCCGCCTGGTGTCCTCGCCGCTCATGGTCCCTCCGAGGTGGTGGAACCGAAGGCGTCGATGAAGGCCTGGCGTCGCGCCGCCGGCTCGTCACCCTGGTGGGCGATGACGAAGCGTTGGAGGTGGAGGTGGCGCCCGACGGCTCGACGGACGTCATCGGCGGTGCGCCCGGGGGAGTTGGCGTACTGGAGGCCGACGGGGAGCATCCGGGCCAGCAGGTAGCTCGTTGCCGTCTTGGCGAAGTCGGGCGCGGCGGCGTCGCTGGGCGCGCCGGCGCAGAGGCCGAGCACGACCGCCAGGGCGGGGCCGGCTCCGGTGGCCAGCTCGTCGAGGTAGCTGCGGGCGTCGCCGTCCACGTCGGCCGACAGGACCAGCACCGGGGCAGCGAGCGGCCGGCGTTCGTCGGTGCACAGCTCGTCGAGGATCTGGAGTCGGGCGAAGTGGGTGCGAGGGCTGGTGGCGAAGGGGCTGTGCACGCCCACGGGGAGCTGGCTGAGCCGGTCTCCGGCCGCGGCCGGGTCGAGGTCGGAACCCAGCGCGGCAGATGACGGTGATCGAGGTGATGGTGTCCACCGGGCGGGTGGCGGCTGCGGCTGCGGCCGCGGCGGCGCGAGCGCGGGTGGCGGTCAGAGCCACGGGCTGACCTCGGTGAGCAGGGCGCGGTAGGCGGCGTCAAAGCCGTCGTCGTCCAGGGTGGGGGCCTGTCGGGCCAGCTCGTCGAGTCGGTCGCTCACCTCGAGGGCACGGCACACCTCGGTGGTGGTCGCGTTCGAGTACCGGCTGAAGTAGTGCTGCACGGCGTTGGCGTGGTCGTCGCTCCAGTCGCGGTAGTCGGCGCTGGGATAGAGGCCGGGGTAGTCGATGCCGCCGGCCCAGACCATGCGCATGTGCCAGGGGACGGCTTGTACGAAGACGTCGACGTACTCGTCCATGGAGGAGTCGAAGTTGCTCTCGAAGTAGAGGCAGGTGTGGCCCAGTGGGTGGCCGCCGAGCTCGTCCACCAGCGTCCAGTGGGCGATGTGGATGAAGGACTGGCGACGCAGGGGTTCGCTGATGATGGCGAAGCGGCGGGCGGTGGCGAAGAGGATGCGACACCACACCGACCAGCCGCGGTGCAGGGGGATGAGCAGGGTGGTGGCGGTGGCGCGCCCGGCTGTGTTGGCCATGGTTGCCCCTCCCCGAGCGCCCGTCCGTTGGGTCGTTAGTGTGACACTGGGAGGGAGGGGATGCTCGATGGCTGAGTCGATGACCGACGCGTTGCTCGACGAGATGATGTTGCAGGGCGATCCCGAGGCGGACGACGTGATCGCCGAACACGCGGCGCTCACCGAAGCGCTGGTGCCGGGCGACGTGGTGCGTCATGTGGCCGCGCACCTGCGCATGGCCGAGGGGCAACGCTCCGCGGCGGTGGAGGCCTATCTGGCGGCCACCCCGCCGTTGCCGGAGTGGGCCGATCCCGACCTGATGGCGCAGGGGGCGGCGTTCTTCGCCACCCACGCCCTGGAGATCGGCTGCGGCTTGTTCTGCGGGTCGTTGCCCGAGGGATACGCGTCGCCACGGGGGGCGCGGGTGCTGACCCTGACCGGTCGGCTGGTGGCCGGACCGGTGCGCCGGGTGACCGAGACGGCCCAGATGGTGCTCGACGCCATGACCACCGACGGACTCGAGCCGGGGTCGGGTGCCGGTTGGGAGGATCTGCGTCGGGTGCGGCTGATGCACGCGGCGGTGCGCCACTTCATCAACGACGATCCGTCGGTGAAGCACACACCCCACCTGCCGGCGCCGGCGCACGGGTGGTGTGACGGGTGGGGGAAGCCGCTCAACCAGGAGGATCTGCTGGGTGGGTTGCTCACCTTCACGGTCACGGTGTTCGAGGTGCTGGACAAGATGGCCGTCGAGTACGACGACGCCGATGTCGAGGCGTACCTGCACCGGTGGTGCGTGGTCGGGTCCTTGCTGGGGATCCGCGACGACATCCTGCCGCTCGACCGCGACCACGCCGCGCTGGCCGCCACGTTGATCCGGATGCGCCAGGAGGACGCCAGCCGGGACGGGCGCCAGCTCACCCGGGCGCTGATCTCGGCCATGCAGGATTCGATGCCCAGCCCGTCGCTGCGGGGTCTGGTGCCCGCGGCCGTGCGCTGGTTCCTGGGGTCGGACGTGGCCAACCTGTTGGGGATCGAGCGCAACGCCTGGACCTATGTGCTCGACGGTCCGGTGCGGCGGGCCAGCCAGGTGGTGCACGTGGACGAGCGCCACGACGAGTTGGTGCAACGGTGCATGCGCTATGTCGGCGGCTCGGCCCTGCGGGGGTTCATGGACGCCAACCGGGGCGATGAGCGGCCGTCGTTCGCCGTCCCCACCGAGCTCGAGCCGGTGCTGCGACGCGAGCCGCGACGCTTCCGTGTCTGATCCGGGCCCGTTGGGGCCGGGTTGGAGCGTTCGGGGCCGGCTGCTAACGTGCTCTCCACGCCGCGGGGTGGAGCAGTCTGGTAGCTCGTCGGGCTCATAACCCGAAGGTCGTAGGTTCAAATCCTACCCCCGCCACCATGTGAAGGCCCAGGTCAGAGACCTGGGCCTTCGTCGTTGTCGGGTGCGCATCACCGGCGGCGTCTACCGGGTGTCGGTTGGGCGGTCCGCTGACCTGGGTGTTCGCGGCTTCCCGGCCGGTAGACGTCTACCGGCTTGCGGCGGCGATCATGGTCGCGAACCGGTCGGCGGCCGCGGTGCTCATGCCGGGGAGCAGGTGTTGGTAGGTGTGGATGGTGAAGGCGGGGTGGGCGTGGCCGAGGCGTTCGCTGACCACTTTGATGTCTTCGCCCGACGCGATGAGTAGTGAGGCGTGGGTGGGTCGGAGGTCGTGGAACCGGACGCGGGGCAGGTTGGTGCGGGCGACGATGCGGTCGAAGAGTTGGCTGATTGATTGGGGGGTTGAGGTAGCGGCCGGCGGTGTTGGAGAACATCCAGTCGTCGGCGCTGTGGGGGAGGCGGTCGCGGATGAGCCGGCGCCGCCAACCGCGGAGAAGATCGACGGTGCCGTGGTCGAGCTCGACGCTGCGTCGGCTGGTGCGGGTCTTGCAGCCGAACTCGACGGGCTGGCCCCCGACGCACTGGAGGGTGCGGCGGATGGCAAGGCGTTGCGTTGAGGTGTCGAGGTCGCACCACTTGAGTCCGGCGATCTCACCTCGTCGCATGCCGGTGTGAGCGGCGAGGTGCAGGGCCGGGTAGAGCCGGTGGCTGCGGGCGGCGTCGAGGAAGCGGGCCAGCTCATACCCAGTCCAGGTGCGCGCCGCGTTGCCGGCGCGGGGGAGGCGGAGGTGCTCGTCGGCGGCGACGTTGCGCCCGACGAGTTCTCGGCGTACGGCGAGGTCGAGGGCGGCGCGCACGATCATGTGGACCTCGAGGACGGTCTTGGGAGCGAGCCCGTGGCCGAGTTGTCCGCCCGTGGTGGCGAGTTGGCTGTAGAAGGTCTCGAGGATGGTCGAGTCGGAGCCGACGCAGCGTGATGTCGCCGATCGCTTGGACGATGTAGCGATCGACATACCAGGCGTACCGGTAGGCCGTGGTGGCTCTGACCGTTCGGCGTTTACGTGGCAGCCACGTCTCGGTGAGGAATGCGCCGAGGGTGATCGGGCCTTCGATCTTGGGGGCGGGTCGTCATGTTCCAGGTCGAGGCGCTTGGCGATGCTTTGGGCCTCGGCAAGGTCGTGCCCGGCGGGGTGCCATAGTCGGCGTTCCTTACCGGTGAGCGGATCGAGGCCGTCGTAGGCAACGACATAGAAGCGGGTCTGGCGTTGGATGATGTAGCTCACCGGACCAGCGTGAACGACTTCGAGACCAACCCGAAGAGCTGTCTGGTCGGCTGGCCACGATCGAGCTGGCCGTGGACCATCTCCATGCTGAAGGGTGGGACAGGGGGTGATGAGGTGGCCTACGTCGTGCTCGTTGACCGTCGGGCACCAGCCCGATGCGACCAACCGAAGTGGCTGACGACTGTGTCCTCACGACATCGTCGTCCCGACGAGACCCAACCGTCCATCGCTGTCCAAGCTGGATCACGTAGTCCTGGTAGAAGAGAGGTCAAGCGTCCAATTCTGTCCGTGATGGGTCAGGGCGGGCCGGGGGAGTTTGGGCCCCCAATTGCATCCCCTCCGATATGGCGGCTACGTGTACACGATGGTCGTGGTCCGGTCCTTCACGACGTAGGCCATGATCAGCGCCAGCGGAAAGAACAGCAGGCTCAGAAGGAAGTAGCCGATGAAGCTGTGTCCCTTGCGGCCGGCTACTCGAGCCGGCCAGAACGCAATGGCGATCCAGATGATGATGCCGATGATGCCGAGTCCGAACCACATGGCTGTCTCCTTGGTCTTGGGTCGTGTGCCGTCGACAGGGTCGAACGCGGCAACGTGTGTTGGGCAGTGCAGCTGTCGGGAGGTACCGGGCGGCAGGCGGCGCTTTCACACTCTTTCGACTGCCCCCGCGGTCGGACTCTTGGGGGTCTTGGCGCCCGACAGCCCGGCGCCAAGACCCGACCACTCGGATGTGACGATGTGCCGGGGTCAGCCGACCTGACCGGCGGCCTCCTTGACCGCCGCGTCGACGTCGGCGGTGCTCACGTCGAGCTGCTTGGCGACGTGCTTCTCGGCCTTCAGCTCGGCCTTGTCGATCGCCTGCTCGAGGTTGCTCGCGCCGACGACCAGGAGCGCGGCCTGTCCTGAGTCGATTAGGTCGCCGAGCTCTTTGACGTCGGAGCGGGAGAGCCCGCGCCACAGGTGGCCACCGATCGCGCCGGCCGCAGCGCCGACCGCCGCCGCGCCGAGGACTCCGGCCGGGAAGAGGATGCCCACAACCGCGCCCGCGGCTGCACCGCCCCAGCCGCCGTGCCGGGTCGCCATCTCGTCCTTGTTGACGTGCACCTTGCCCGACGCGTCCTTCGTGATGACCGCGGCGTCGTAGGTCCCGACCACGTCGGCGGCGTGAAGGTCCTTCACGACGTCGTAGTCGGCGCGCGCGGCGGCCTCGTCCGGATAGGTGCCGATGTAGAGAAACGTGCCATCAGCTTGTGCCATTGTCCTGTCTCCTGTTCGTGTCGACTCGCGGTCGCTTGCATGACGATCATCCGTGCTGGGGCGGACCGAGTCGTCACCCCAAATGCGTGAACTCAGCCGTCGCTCGGCTGGCTGGTGAGCCGATCGCGACCCCGTTGGACGGCGTTGAGGATGAGCCGTACGCCTAGGCCGAGGATGGCCAGGTCGAGCAGCATCTGCACGGTGACCACGAGTCGAGCCGTCTCAGCTCGCGCCGAGATGTCGCCGAAACCGACGGTCGAGAAGATCGTCACCGTGAAGTAGAGGGCATCGGTCCGTGACAGCGGCCCGGTGAAGCTCGATGCATCGGAATGACCCATCAGGTAATAGGCCGTCGCAAACAGCAGGATGAACAGCGGCAGCACGAGCAGCGCGCCCTCGAGTGCCCGCAGCCCGGGGTTCTGCGACTCGGTGATGGCGCGGATCTGCCACGCCATGACGCCCAAGAAGACAAGGAAGCCGATCACCAGCTTCCACACCGCCGATGTGCCACTGACGTGGTTGAGCGGCAGCAGGTAGTACAGCGCGATGAGCACAGCCGCCGTCAGTACGCCCCGAAGCGTTGCCGCGACCACGAGCCGCCTCTGAGAGGACCGAGGACTGCCATCGGTCGTCACGTCACCGCATCGACGGCCGCCTGCACGGTCGCGTAGACGGAGTCGTTGAGTCGAGGCGCGTCGCCCACTCGCAGGAAGTCACGCACTTGCCCGATGTCGTGGGCGATGACGAGGCGCACACCATCTCCTTCGAGATCGGTGGACGTGGTGGCGAGCACCCGCACCGCGCTGATGTCCATGAACGGGATCGACTCGGCGTCGAGGATGACGGCTCGGACCTCTGGTTCCTTCGCGTGGGCACGGATCTCGGCGGCGACGCCGTCGGCGTTGGCAAAGAAGAGGGCGCCGTCCAAGCGAACGATGACGACCCCAGGAACGGTCTTGTTGTCGGGGTGGCGGTCAATGTCGGTGTACTGCTCGGACCCATCGATCTTGCCCAGCGTGGCCAGATGCGGGTGGGACGCGCGGTACACGAGAAGCAGCAAGGAGACCGCGATGCCGATGAACAAACCGGGAAGCGTGTCGAAGATCAGCACACCGAACATGGCGGCCATGGCCGCGATGAAATCGGGGCGGGCGGCGACACCGTAAATCTTGCCGAGGCGCCGAGTCGAGAGCCGGTACAGCCGAACGAGTGCCTGGACATCGACCAGATCGAGCAGAGCGGCGATCACGACTGCACCCAACGTCGCCTCGGGGAGCTTCTCGAACAGGCTCGTGAGGAAGAGCAGGGTGATCACGGTGACGGCAGCGCCGGTCAGTCCCGACACCTGCGAGCGCGCGCCGGCTGACGCGTTGACGGCTGTCTTCGAGAGGCTTCCGCTGACCACCATGCCCTGGCACAGGCCGGCCCCGATGTTGGCGACGCCGAGGCCGACGAGCTCACGATTGGCATCGATCTCGTAGTGGTCTTGCGCCGCGTAGGTCTTGGCTGCCGCGAGACCCTCCCCGAAGGCGACGAGCATCACACCGAACGCCGAGGCGGCAGTGGCGAAGTAGTCACTCAGCGCCACGTCGTGCGGGAGCCCGAAGGACGGCAACCCGCTCTGAATCGGACCGACGATGGCCACTCCGTGCTGGTCGAGATCCAACAGGTGCACCACCGCGATGCCGAAGGCAACCGCCACCAGGGACGCGGGCACGGTCGGCGCGAACCGCCGGAGCCCAACGACGATGGCAAAGGAAAGGGCTCCGACTACGAGCGTTCGCCACTGCGTGTGGCCGAGGTGGGTGATGAAATCCCAGGTCTGTTCGAAGAAGTCGCCCTCGCCCTTCTCGAACCCGAACACCTTGGGGAGCTGCCCGACGATGATGGTCAGCGAGAGCCCGATGATGAAGCCCTTCATGACCGGCTCCGAGATGAAGTTGGCGAGGAAGCCGAGTCGCAGCAGGCCGGCCAACAGCGCGATGACACCGGTCGCGATCGCCAGCGTCGCCGTGAACGCCAAGAAGTTGTCCGGCCCTCCCGTGGTCAACTCGGCTACGGCCGCAGCCGAGAGCGCCGCCGTCGCTGCCCCTGGCCCGATGACCAGATGCTTCGACGAGCCGAAGGCCGCGTACAGCACGAGAGCGGGCGGTACCGCGTACAGACCGATCACGGGCGAGACGCCGGCGATCGTGGCGTAGGCCAGTGCCTCGGGGACGAGCACTGCCCAAAGTGTCAGTCCCGCGATCACGTCTCGCGTCGCCCACGAAGGCTTGTACCCCCGCAACGAGGTGAAGACCGGGATGGCGTTCATACCGAAGCCATCGAATCGCGCAGGTCGGGTGACCGCATCACGCAAAGTGCGTGAAACCAGCTGGACCTAGTTGTGCTTGCTCTGGCACCTCACCGCGTGGCGTGGCGATCGCCGTATGCAATCACGCATTCTGCGTGACGACGCGCGCTGGTCCCAGACGGATACTCGCTAGGTCCGCCCAATCCGACAAGACCTGGCAGCCCAGTGAGATCGAACCGACCTGATCCGCGGGGAGACCGACCCATGGCCGGCGACAGACGTGTGAGCCGAGATGCGCAAACGTATTGGAGCACTCAACGATTGGCTCCAGGAGCTGCTCGTGTATCGCGTGTGGGAGCGCATGCTCGAGATCGAGTTCGTCGATCGCAGCGTGGCGTTGGCTGGCAAGGCGTTCGTCTCGTTCTTCCCGCTGGTGATCGTCGTCGCCGCCTTCTTGCCGGATCGGCTGCGCGCGTCGATCGTCACCACCCTGACGACCAGAATCGGGCTGAAGGGCCACGCCCTCGTCTCGGCCCGAAACGCCTTCGCCTCGTCCGACGACGTTCGCAAGGCGACTGGCTTGCTCGGTCTGGTGTTGGCGATCTTCTTCGCGACCTCCTTCACGACAGCCTTGCAACGCGTCTACGCACACGCGTGGCGCCGTCCGCCGCAGACCGGCGCCGGCGCCTACGTGCGCGGCATCACCTGGCTCCTGGCGGTCCTGGCGTACATGGCCATCCTCGGCGCGCTGCGCGCTGCCCTCGGGGACGGGGCGGGGCTTGCCGTCTTCGCCGTTGTCGCGGTCGCGGTGAGCGCCGGTCTGTGGTGGTTCACGGCCTGGTTTCTCCTGTTGGGCGAAGTTCTTCCCCGGGCGCTCCTTCCGACCGGTGTGATCACCGGCATCGCCATGACCGCGTTCGCGACCTCTGCGACGCTCTGGATGCCGGGCGTGGTCACCGACAACGAGGCCCAGTTCGGTATCTTCGGCATCGCGCTCGCGTTGGTCACGTGGTTCTCCGGCGCCGCGTGCTGCATCCTGCTGGGCGCCTGCGCGGGACCGGTCCTGGCCGAGGACACGGGACGGGTCGGCGCGCTCGTGCGGGGCGCGGCGGCCTCGACCCTGAGCGCCGATGCCAGCCCGCCGCTCCCACCTCCCACCCGCCCGCTGACACTGCGCGACGCGTTCCAGAGCCAGGAGGACAGTGCCCATGTCTCAGATCACTGACCTGACCGCCGACCCCGACGGACGTTCCGCCGCCAGTGGAACGGTCGACGACGACGCTGGACCCGATGGCGTGCCCGGGTTTCTCGGACGGGTTCCGCGGCTTGGCATCTGGTCGTGGAGCTTCGTCGGCTTCGTCGTGGCTGCCGCCATCGTCTGCGCCGCGCTGGGTGTGGTGAGCGAAATCCTGCTGCCCATGACCTTCGCGGCGGTGCTCGCCGTGTCCTTCAAACCACTCGTCAACAAGCTCGTCGGCAAGAACCTCAAGCCCACGCTGGCCGCCGGTCTCGTCGTCCTCGGGCTGCTCGTGCTGATGGCCGGTGTCGGCATCGCCACGGTGCGGGGTGTGGCCGACCAGACCGACCAGATCAGCGCTTCGGCCGACAAGGCCGTGGACAAGGCGTCCGACCAGACCGACGCCGTCGGCATCTCTCAGGAGTCGCTGGATTCCGCCCGCAAGGCGATCGATGGCGCCTCCTCGGAGATCACGACCGGCGTACTGGCCGCGGTCGTCTCCGGCTTCAGCACGGCGATCGCTATCGCTGGTGGCGTCATCCTCGGTGCGCTCATCATGTACTACCTGCTCAAGGACGGCACGAACATACGACGCGCCCTGGTCACGACCGTCGACCCCGCGTACCAGGCCGACGTCGACGACTTCATCGGTGACTCTTGTCGCGTGCTGCGCGACTACGGGCGCGGTCGCACGGTCATGTCGGCCATCGTGTCGGCCTTCATCGGTCTGGTTGCCCTGCTGATGGGACTACCGCTCGTGTTCACGATCATCGTCGTGAACTTCATCGGGGGCTACATCCCCTACATCGGCGCGTTCCTCGGCGGTGGGCTGGCGGTGATCATCGCGCTGGGCGACGGTGGGATCACCGAGGCGGTGATCATGCTGCTCGCCGTGCTCGCATCGAACCTCATCCTCGAGAACTTCGTGGAGCCCAAGGTCATGGGCCGCACGCTCAACATCCATCCCCTCGTCGTCCTCATCGTTACCGCCCTGGGTGGCCTCCTCGGCGGAATGGTCGGGCTGATCCTGGCGGTGCCAGCGTGGGTGATTGCCAGCGACGCGGTCTCCCGAGCCCGGAAGCGAGGGCTGCTCAAGAAGGTGGCAAAGAGCGCCGAACCCACGGTGAGACACATGCTCAAATGACCGAACCGTCCGCGATCTGGGTCAGATCGCGCCCCAGGCGTCGAGCTCTCGCACGAGCTCGGGAGCCGACCACACACGACTGAGGTGAGCTCTTGGACTACACCGATCGCCTCCGCAGCCTCGCGCTGAACGACGCCCGTTTGGCCGAGGACCTCACCGGTACGCATGTGGAATGCCGGGAGCTCGACCCGAAGACGCTTGCGCTCGCACGCCTGGCGGCGTTGGTCGCCGTGGGAGGTGGACGGTCATCCTACGGAGCGCATGCCGACGCCGCCGTCGATGCCGGCGCGAGCGCCGACGAGATCGTCGACGTGCTCTTCGGTGTCGTCCCCGTCATCGGCCTACCACGCGTTGTTGCCGCAGCACCCAACCTGGCGATGGCCCTCGGCTACGACACCGACGATGCCATGGAGCAGTAGGGCTCGTCAGCTGCTGGTCATCCGCCGAGCAAACCGATCACGGTCGCGTGTTGCACGGCCTCGCTACGGGTCGAGACGCCGAGCTTGCGGTAGATCGAGCTGACCTGCGACCTCACCGTGTTGTGTGAGACGAACAGCCGTCCTGCGATCTCGGGAAACGTGAGATGCGTCTGGAGGTACGGCAGCAGTCGAAGCTCGGCGGGGCTGAGCGGCGGTCCTCCCCCGGTCACTCCGGGCGTCGCCGCCGCGAAGTGATCGCGGAAGTCCGCCACCTCGGCGACGAGTGCGCCCAGGGCGGGCCGCTGGCGGAAGACCTCGTCGATCTCCCGCAACAGGTGACGAGCGGTCGCCGAATCCGCCTTCGCTAGAAACACCTTGGCGAGATGGAGCCGCGGACGAACCGCCAACCAAGGCATGACGTACGTACACGTCGGTCGAGTCCGCATGGCCCGCGCCAACTGACGGTTCGTGTTCTCGAGATCGCCGCGATGGAACGCGAGCCGGGCCGCGGCGGCGAAGCCCAGCACCGACACGGCGTAGTCGTGCATCCGGTACTCGTCGATCGTGGCCAGGGCGACGCGCACGTGCTCCCCGGCTTCGTCCCACTGCCCGCCATCCATCGCGAACAGCGCGAGCTCGGACTCGCCGAGCACGATCGTGTCGGTGTTTCCCAGGGTGGCGCCGAGCGCTGACGACTCCGCCAGCAGCGGACGCGCCGACTCGAGGTCAGCTACCAGGAGGTGCGCTTCGGCCAACAGGACAAGCGCGGTGTCACGCCAGGGACTCCAGGCCGGCTCCTGGGCGGCGGCGAATTGCGCGTCGGCCATCATGCGCTCAGGGCCGGCGGCGCACATCACTGCTCGCAACATGGCGCGGGCGGATTCGAACGAAGCCGAACCATCCAGTTGTGCCTGATCGAAGTTGGCGGCCTCGATGATCGCGGCCAGGTGCTCTGCGTCGGTCGTCTGGCCCGTCAACGCGGCCACCCAGCCAGCCAGCACGGCGAGCGGCGGGTAGTGCTCGATCGAGGCCTCGCCGAGCTCGCCAAGCCATCGCTCGACGGTCGACATGTGCCCGGCACTGTAGGTGGGAAGGATCAGCGCGGCCAGCAGTTGCGCTGATCGGTCCCTCTCGGTCGTGTGCAGCAGGTGCTCGAGCGCGAGTCCGGGCGATCCGTTGGCCTCGTACCAGTCGGCGGCACGCAGGTGCAGCTTCATGATGTCGTCGGGTTCGGTTCGGCGTAGCTCGCCGACCAGGAACTCGCGGAACAGTGCGTGGTATCGGTACCACTCCCTCCTGCGGTCGAGCGGGACCAGGAACGAGTTCGTGGCTTCGAGGTGGCGGAGCTGGGCGTCTGAGCCGGATTCGTCGAGCACGGCATCGCAGAGCGGTCCACTGAGTTGATCGAGCACCGCGGTGCGCCGTAGGAATCGCTGCACTTCCTCGGGATGCTGGCGCAGGGACTCGCGGTAGAGGTAGTCGGCGATGTAGGGGTCATCACCGGTGACGGCGAACGCCGCTTCCCGATTCTCCTTCGCGATCATCGCCGCCAGGTAGAGGCCGACCGGCCATCCTTCTGTCCGGTCGGTCATGGTGGCGATTGACTCAGAAGTGAGGTCCACTCGCGCGTCGGAGAAGATCTGTTTCGCGCCGACGGCGTCGAGGGCCAGGTCGTCCGCGCCAAACTCGAGCACATCTCCCGACGCTCGGAGCCGAGGCACGTGGGGTTGTTCGGCTCGACTCGCGGCAACCAGCTGGGAACCGACCGGTATCCCGGCTATCACCACGCTCAACGCATCGTGACAGCCTGCCGAGCTGACCTCGTGGAGGTCGTCCAACATGAACACGAACGGGTCGGGGTTGCTGGCGAATGCCGAGGCAAGGAGCGGCGCGGCGCGGCCCAACACCGAAACTCCGAGGCCGACGACGTCGGCCGGCAGCTCCGCGTTCCTCGGCGAGATCCGTGCGTACGCCGACGCCAGTACCCACAACAGCGCGGCGGGGTCGTCGTCGTAGCGGTCGAGCGACACCCAGGCGACCGGGCGATCTTCCTGGGCGGCCCATTCTGCTAGCAACGTCGACTTGCCGTAGCCCGCCGGCGCGGTGACCCCGACGACCCGACACCGGCTCGAACGCGCCGACTCGACGAGCGAGGGCCGAGGCACGATGCCTCGCCGCACCCCCGGCACGGCCACCTTGGCGTCGCGGAGCGACCTCGAGAGCGTGTCGACCGTTGACGGTTGCAGCATCTCATCGGCCATTGCGGTGCCCCCCAGAGCCAACCGCCCGCCCCAGGGCCAACGCGACCGCGGAACGTCCGATCAATCACGCAATCTGCGTGACGACACCGTAGTGGACGCACCGCACAATCGACACACCTCGCGATGTCAGGAATCACGTCGATGACCGAAGGTGGATCTGCGGTGAACTTCCAAGTACGTGCCCGTCGTTTGCGCAACGCCGTCGAGCCGGTGGCGGCCGGCGTGTACTTCGCGCCCGAGGCACACGCGGCCTATCAGTCGCTCGGGTTCGATGGGAGCGCGACCGCCGCGGACGGTGTTGCCCGCCCGGAGCTGAAGTCCTATTTCACCAGTCGTGGTGCCTGCATGGGTCTGGTTCCTGGCGAGATCGTGGCCACCGCCTTCGGATGCTTCAACCCGAAGGCGGTGGTGCCCGCCGTGACCGCCGGATGGCAGATCACCGATCGTGATGCTGTCCTCGCGGCGCGTGAACAGGGCGCGATGTTGATGCTGCGTCGGATCATCGGCGACGAACCAGAGGGACTCGACCGCGTCACGGAGCTCTTGCGCCACGCCGCGTACCGCGGCTCCGTGGGCAGGCAGGGCCGTCTATTCGGGTCTGCGGTCCCTCGACATCCCCGACGACCCGATGGGCGCGATGTGGCGTACCGCCGATCTCCTGCGCGAGCACCGCGGCGACAGCCATGTCATCGCCTGGGCGGTCGCCGGCGTCGACGCGGTCGAGATCCTGCTCCTGACCGAACAGTGGTGGGGACTCCCGGCCCGGTCGTACACCCCGTCGCGCGGGTGGCAGGCCGCCGACATGGACGCCGGGTTCGAACGGCTCGACCGACGAGGGCTCATGGACGGTGAGCAGCTCACCGACGCCGGCCGCGCCTTCCGAGAGGAGATCGAGGTTCGCACCGACGAGCTCGAGCGACCGTTGGTCGACGCGCTCGGCGACGACCTCGACGAGCTCCTCGACCACCTCGATCCGTGGTCCGACGCCATCATCCGCGGCGGCTCCTACCCGGAGCGGATCGACGGTGTCTACAACGTCGGCGGCGGCCCGCACTTCGGCCCCGGTTTGAGCATCGACACCGCCGCCGAGCAGTACGACCACACACCATGACCCCGCAGCACTCGAACAGGAAGGTTGAGCAATGACCGAGCTCGCAAAGGAGATCCTCGAGCGGATCTCGACCCCCGATCTTGTGGACAGCCGACTCGGCGCGCTCGAGTTCAGGGATGGGGCCCCGTCTTCGAGCACGGTGGCCACCCTCTACGACCACCTCGACTACGTACACGCATTGAACGGCTTCCTCACGGCGTTTCCCGCCGCATCGACATGGGCGATCCGTGAAGGCTTCCTCAGCGTCGGCGCCGAGGACAACTCCGTCTTGATCTTCTCGCAGTTGATGGATTCGTCATCGCGGTTCCTGACCGCGAACGCCGACACCGTCTACTACCTCATGATCGTCGACCTGACCGACGGCCCGATGGTGGTCGAGACGCCTCCGATGGCGTTGGGCACGTTCGACGACATGTGGTTCCAGTGGATCGTCGACTTCGGTCTCCCCGGCCCCGATCGGGGCGCAGGCGGAAGATTCCTCCTCGTGCCTCCGGGCTATGACGGCACGGTGCCCGACGGGGGCTACTTCGTCGGGCACTCCCGCACCAACCGCGTGCTGATGCTGGGCCGTTCGTTCATGGAGGACAGCGATCCTGCACCCACCGTCGCGACCATCAAGTCGACGCTGAAGGTGTACCCCTACGCCCAGGGCGGTCCCGGCACCAGCGTCGGGACGCTGCTGCAGGGTGGCCCGCTCCCGGCTCCGCCGGCGGCGATCCCGGAGACCACCTTCGTCGAGGGCAGCGGCTTGACGTTCAACACCATCCCGGCCAACGACTTCGGGTTCTGGGAGACGGTCAACGCGCTGGTCCAGGACGAGGTCGTCGGGGCCACCGATCCCGAGATCCTCGGACATCTGGCCGAGATCGGCATCGTGAAGGGCCAGCCGTTCGCGCCCGACGACCGGATGCGACGCATCCTTGACGACGCCGCCGCGGTGGGCAACGCGATCTCGCGGGCGCTGATGTTCGACAGTCGGGGCGAGGAAGACGTCGCCTTCTACCCGGACTCGGGGTGGACGAACATGCTGTTCGGAGGCGGCTACCTGTTCGACCGGCCGATCCCCGAGGTCACCGCCGACGGGATCAAGCCATACCCGCCCACCGGGGCGCGCAAGCACGACCTGCGCACGCTGTTCTTCTACGGCTACACCGGCATCACCCCGGCGATGGCCATGCGCCTCACCGGCCTGGGCAGCCAGTACCTCGTCACCTTCTTCGACGCCAACAAGGAGTACTTCGACGGCGCCAAGGCCTACTCGGTGAAGCTGCCGCCCGACGTTCCCGAAGCGCGGTTCTGGTCGTTCACGCTCTACGACAACCAGACCCGGTCGATGCTCGTCACCCCGCAGCGCTATCCGCGTGCGGGCAGCCAGTCCTACCCGAGCCCGGCCGCGGTGGCGGACGCCGACGGTTCGACCACCGTGCACTTCGCACCCGAGAAGCCCGCCGGCGTCGCCGACGGCAACTGGATCCAGACCATGCCCGGCAAGGGTTACTTCCCCGTCCTGCGGCTCTACAGCCCGCTCCAGCCGTTCTTCGACAAGACGTGGCGCGCAGGCGAAGTCGAACCGCACAGCTGAGCTGAAGGGCGACCCGACCATGCTCGTAGCCTTCTTCTGGGGCGCACTCGCCGCGTCTGCGCTCGTCGTCGGCGCGCTCATCGCGTATGTGATGACACCGAGTCCGAAGTTCATCGCCATCGTGATGGGACTCGGCGCTGGCCTGCTCATCGGGTCGATCTCCTTCGAGCTCATCGACGAGGCACTGAAGTCGACCGAAGTCGCCCTCGTGGGCCTATACACGTTGATCGGCGCGGCCGCCTTCATCGGGGGCAACCTCATCCTCGCCAAGAAAGGCGGCGGTGACCGCAAGGACTCGGAAGGGGCCCAGAAGGACGGATCGGCGCTGGCGATCGTGCTCGGATCGGTGCTCGACGGTGTGCCTGAGTCCTTCGTACTCGGACTGACCGTCCTGCAAGGCGGTGTGAGCGTCGCACTGCTCATCGGCATCGCCCTCAGCAACCTGCCCGAGGGACTGTCATCGGCCAGCGGCCTCCGCATCGCCGGATGGTCCCGCGGTCGAGTGGTGAAGATGTGGCTCATCGTCATCGCCGTGTCCGGCCTGAGCGCCGCCCTCGGCTACGCGCTCCTCGACCCCACTCACGGGCACACCGGAGCGTTCGCACAAGGATTCGCTGCCGGCGCGCTGCTGGCCATGATCACCGACACCATGCTCCCCGAGGCCTACGACGTGGAGC
The DNA here is from genome assembly GCA_963740985.1 of uncultured Microthrixaceae bacterium. Taxonomy (GTDB): domain Bacteria; phylum Actinomycetota; class Acidimicrobiia; order Acidimicrobiales; family Acidimicrobilacustridaceae; genus UBA4742. Next base: position 1,753,929 of record CAVUGJ010000002.1, on the reverse strand, counting down.
ACGTCTCCACCGGTGCCTTCGTCGCGATCGGATTCGCGATTTCGCTGATGCTCTCCGCACTTTGAGGTCACGGGCCGCGGGCCCTATGCGATTCGTGCCCGCTCGGTCGTTATGAACAGCCTCTGGGAGTCCGCAGGGTGGCGCCACTGCCCGAGCTCGTGTCACGAGGCTTCTACACTTCTTCTACACAACGACGAGCTACGGACTTGTACGGGGCGGTACGCTCCGGGAGTGCAGCGGCACGAAAGTCCAGCTCAGGGCAACTTTCCGGGACGCCTTGCTATGAGCTGGCACCCTGGCCATCCGTCTCATAACCCGAAGGTCGTAGGTTCAAATCCTACCCCCGCCACCATGTGAAGGCCCAGGTCAGAGACCTGGGCCTTCGTCGTTGTCGGGGCCGCGTCACCGGCGACGTCTACCGGCTGCGTGAGGGCCGGCTCGCTGACCCGAGGTTGATCGGGCTCCGAGGCGTCTTAGGACGAGCTCATCTTGGTCGCGGCTGGCGGCGTAGGTAGTGCGTGAGGAGCCAGACCATTCCCACCGCGACCATGACCAGGCCCGCCACCGTGAGCCCGCCCCGGTGGTGGCTGATCTCACAGAGCGCTACGCCGGCCACCAACAGCACGATCGAGAGGACGACCCGCACCGGATGCCAGCCGCCGGCCGCCTCGATACTGAGCTCCGGGTTCGTCATGATCCACCCTTCTACCCAACCCATCGGCCGCAAGCGGGCGGCGGGCGCCAAGGCGGCGAGTCGGGCGACGGGAAAGGCGGTCAGCCATGTTGACAGGCGTTCGAGCGCGAAGCGCGAGACTCGAAGGAGTGCCTGAACCGCCCCCGGACGACGAGCTCTTCGATCGGCCGCCCTCAGAGTTCGTGGCAGCTCGCAATGCCCTGGTTCGACGGCTCCGGGCCGCTGGCGACCGCGAAGCTGCCGGCGAGGTCTCTCGCCTGCGGCGGCCCACCCAAAGCGTATGGGCCCTCAATCAGGTCGCCCGGCACGAACCCGACCTCATCGCCGATCTCGGTGATGCCGGGTCGCAGTTGCGAACCGCTACCCAGGAGGCGCTCGACGGTGACCCCTCCGCGCTGCGATTGGCCCAGGTCGCCGAGCGTGGTGCCCTCGACCGCGTGATCGAAGCCGCGGAGGCTCACCTCTCGGCTGGCTCGGAGCGCCGGAATGACGCCAACCACCAGCGGATGCTCGACACGCTCCGAGCGACCAGCACCGATGCAGAAGCAGCGGCACTTTTGAAGCAGGGTCGACTAACCGAGGATCTGACCTCGGCCGGACTCGGTCTGGAAGGCTTCACCGGCCACCTGGTCCCTCCCACCACCCGGGCGCGTGGGGCCCAGACATCACGGCGAGGCACCGTCCCCGCTGGAACGGCCGGCGAGACCTACGCGTCCGATGAAGATGCTGAGGAGGCCACGGCGCGCCGGAACGAGCTGGCAGAGGCCCGCTGGCGGAAGCTCGACAAGGCGGCCAGTCAGGCCGAAGCGGAGGCATCGTCGGCTGAAGCGGAAGCGGACGAGGCCCGCCGCGAGGCAGACCGCGCCGCAGCCGCGGCGGTCACATCGGAGCAGGTGGCGGACAGGGCTCGCGAGCGCGCCCGCCAGGCCCGAACACGGGCCGATGCCACAGCCCTGCCGTAGCGGCGCCACTTGCGCACCCTTCAGCATTTAGAGATGCCAGTTCAGACGATCGGCGCCTCGCCACCGTGAGCTGGGGGGTTGACTCGTCTGGTGAGCTCGCTTTGAGCCTTGGGGCCCCGAACATCTCCATCACTGCCTGCCGCGCCGGCGACACCGATCAAGTTGCCGGCCGGGTCAGTGAACTGCCCGATGACCAGGCCGCTGGGAGACCGAGCCGGCCCGAGTACGCGCGCACCACCATGGCGTTCGGCATCGTGGAGCGCCTTCTCCACGTCGTCGACTCCGACGTAGAAGAGAGCCTGGTGCGGGTATTTCTCTCCGCCACCGACCCCACCCGGGATGCCGGAGCCATCGGGTGCGACGATGCGCCCTACGAAGCCGTAGCTATCTGGCTCCGACACAGCCTCCGATACCGGGTTGCTGATGTCGAACTGCCAGCCGAACAGCTCGCTGTAGTAGTCGCGCAGCCTCTGCGGGTCGGCGCCGATGATTTCGAAATGTACGACCGGGTTGCCCATGGCCCTGTATCCCATCGCCTCGCTATCCCGAGCAACGCGACCCGCTGTGACCAACACCAATCAGTCTGGGCTAGCCGGTGACGACGTGGGTGGTGACGTTGTGGAAGACGTTGAGACCCAAGCCGGCGGCGTTGATCGTGGTGCTTAGCCAGATGCCGATGGCGTTGTCGTGGATGACGTTGCCCGCGATGGTCATGTGGGCGGGCGGGACTGAGAAGATGGCGATGCCGGTGGTTTGGAAGTCGGTGGTCGGGGGTCCGTCGAAGCCGTCACCGCCGAGGTTGTTGGTGCCCAGCCGGTTGAAGATGATCACGTTGCCGTTGATGTCCTCGCCGCCGGGGTGGTGGGCGTGCATGGCGATGCCGGCGAGCCCGTTGCCCGATGCCTCGTTGCCGGCGACCAGGTTGTCGTAGACCGCCGAGCCGGGTCCAGAGCCGAACAGGCCGATGCCCGAGCCGCTGCCGCCACCACCGAATTGGGGTGGCGCGAGGTCGGTTCCGTTGTCGTCAGCGACGTTGTTGAGCACGGCGTTGTCGTAGATGCCGCCCAGGGTGGGGTTGCGCCCGGTCACCTGGAAGGTGTTCGGGTCGAAGTTGACCGCGTTCGAGCTGTGGGACGGCAACACGATGCCGCATTCGCTGAGGTTGTCGTTCACGATGTTGGAAACGACCAGGTTGTAGGAGCTCGGCGCGTAGTCGTCGGTGAGCAGGACGCCGTCAGCGTTTCCGGTCACCCGGTTGTTGCGGACCACCGAGCGGGTGGTGCCGTTTAGATGGATGCCGCCCCCGCAGTCACCTGGGTACTTGCAGTTCCCTGTTTCGGTGCCGTTGAATCCCTTGTCGTTGTTGACCGCCCGGTTGTCGGCCACGGTCACGTTTCGCAGCACAGGCCCGGCGGGGGGCAGCAGACCTATGTCGGCCAGGGAGTCGATCCCTACGAGCAGCCCCTCACCGTTGGCGTTCTCGAACGTGAACCCGCTGACCGAAACGTTGGATGCCACCACCTGGAGCGCGTTCTCGCGGCCAACCGCGTCCATGGTGGCGCCGATACCGACCAACGTAAGCGCCTTGGGGACGATCACGTCCTCGGCGTAGGTCCCCCGACACACGATCACCGTGCCGCCGACGGGGGCCGCCGCCACCGCGGCACCCACCGAGTTGAACCGCGCCGAGCGACACGAGTCGTCCGCCCGCCACGGCCGGCCCCCCGGTGACACGAACAGCACACCGCCACTGCCCGCATGGGCCAGCGCCGGCGCAGCCATGCACGCCGACGCGACGAGCAGAGCGGCCCCAACACAACACAGGAACCGACGCGCAACCGTTACTGGACCCATGGTGGTTACCCCCACACCTGGACATCCTCGGTCGAAGCGACCGTGGTGTGGACGCTACGAAAGCCCCTTGGACCTGTCAACCGATCTGGGAGTTTGGGTCGAGGCGTCACGGTCGGTGGCCGCCGACGGTCCTCCAGGGCGGCACGGCAGCGTGACGCTCGAGACGACGACTATCGATGCTGGCCGATGCGGCGCTGCTGACGCTAGAACGTGAAGCGGGTGAGGCCGCCCGGCTCGGTGCCGAGCACCACGGTCGCCGAGCGTGGCTCCACGCGATATACGTTCCACGGGGGCGGTCCGAGAGCCGGTGCGTTGAAAGGCGCGGTGATGCCGGTGCCGCTCTCGTCGGGTTCTGCCGGCCAACCGCTGTCTGCCCATGCTTGCGCGGCGCGAGCGACGAGTGCCGGATCCGTGACTCGGGCTGCCTCGCCTTCGATGACAACGTCCGCGTCGCGGATCGAGACGGCGATCGAGCAGCGCGGGTCGCGGGCGACGTTGTGGCCCTTTCGCGTGCCCGCGTTGGTCTGGAACCAGTAGGCATCCTCCAGCCAGAGGGCGCCGACGGCAGTCACGTGCGGGCTTCCGTCTTCGTTGATCGTCGAGAGCCAGGTCGTGCGGGCGTTGTGGGCGTCTGGAGCCGGCGCCGTTCCGGCGTCGAGCGTCTCGACGACAGCCGCCCAGTCGACCAGCGGCAGCCCGTCGGCTGCACCCAAGTTGGTGGCCTTCATCGCGGATCCCCTTTCGTGGTTCGGCGACATCGCGTATTGCGTGTCGCCGATCAGACGTGCCTGCGCAGGAAATCGTCGCGCTGGCGCGCGACGCGAGCGAACGAACGTCGCTCGCTGGCAATTCGCCATCGCTGACCGTCGTGGGATCGTCGGGACTGCTGGCGCGATCCGGTGCGAGGTCAGGTCTGAGGCCAGTCTGCTGGGCGGCCACCCGGGTCCGGTAGCTATGTCCCGAACGGGGCGCGCCTGGCACGGGCGCGACGACCGTCTCACTCCGCGGTCCGGTAGAGTTCAAGTCCGGTTCGAGCGCGCCGACAGGATGCGGTGTGACGTCGGCTCCGATACCGCGAACTCGTCGTGAGTCCGCCTCGACTCCCGAGATCGCTCTGCTTCGTTGACTGTCAGCCTTCCCGCCAGGGTGGAGACCCGAGTGCCGTCCCGACCCGAGCCCGCGGGTCCCCGTGAGGCACGCCCCGCCATCGCCATCACGGGGCTGACCAAGCGCTACGGCGAGCGCTGCGCGGTCGATCACCTGACGTTTTCGGTTCCGGCCGGGGTGGTGTGTGGGTTCGTCGGACCCAACGGTGCGGGCAAGACCACCACGATCCGGATGCTGCTCGGATTGATCTCGCCCAGCGAGGGCACCGGCGAGGTGCTCGGCCACGACCTTCGTCACCCCTCGGCCTACCTGCCGCGGGTGGGGGCGATGATCGAGGGCCCGGCCTTCTACCCGTCGCTCAGCGGTCGTCGCAACCTCGAGGTGCTGGCCCGTATGGGCGGGATCGAGCGTCGGGCGGTGAGCGACGTACTCGACGTCGTCGAACTGACCGGCCGTGCGAACGAGCGCTACGGGTCCTACTCGCTCGGCATGAAACAGCGTCTCGGCATCGCGGCCGCCCTGCTGCCGGGGCCCGATCTGCTCGTGCTCGACGAGCCCACCAACGGGCTCGACCCACCCGGCATCCGGGACCTTCGTACCTCCTTGCGCTCCTTGGCCGACGCGGGGATGACGGTGTTCGTCTCCAGCCATCTGCTCGATGAGCTCCAGCAGGTCTGTGACCATCTCGTCGTCATCGACGAAGGTCGCCTGATCTTCTCGGGGGACGTGTCCGAGCTGCTCGGATCGAGTCAACCCCAGCTGAGCGTGATGCCGGAGGACTGCGCGCGGGTGAGTGACCTCGTCCGCCTGTGCGAGCAGGAGCAGAAGTCCGCGAGCGTGATCGACGGGCGCGTGTTCGTAGCTGCACCCGCCTCCTGGGCTGGCGAGCTGAACCGTCTGACGATGGGCAAAGGCATCACTCTCTGCGAGCTGGCTGTGGTGCCCGTGCGCCTCGAGGACGCCTTCTTCCACCTGACCGATGGGTCCTTCCCGGGTGCCCAGGTCGAGGGCGCCGCGTCGTCGGGATCGGTGTCGGCGTGAGGCACGTCGTTCGCAGCGAATGGGCCAAACTCCGCCGGCCCGGGATGCTCGTCGGAGGCCTCTCGTCGATGATCCTCGTCGCCGTGTTGGGTGCGGTGCTGGGCGTCGCGACCGCGGGCGCCGGCACGTCCAGCGGTCCGCGGGCCGGCGACGCCATCAGTTTGGCGCAGCTGCGCTCGGCGCCCGGTCTGGGCGCGGCGCTGCGCCAGTCGACGACCCTGCTGGGTGTGGTCGCGTTGTGTTTGTGCGCGGCCGCCATGGCCGGGGAGTTCAGCACCGGCACGATCAGGAACCTGCTGGTGCGCGAGCCACGTCGGATCCGTCTGTTGGCGGGCATGACCGTGGGTGTGCTCACCTTCGTCATAGCCATCACGGTGGTGGCCCTGACCGTCGCGTCGCTGGTCGCCGTGGCCATCGCGTCGACCAAAGGGGTGGACACGTCGGTGTGGTTCAGCTCGGCCGGCCTCTCCGAGCTCGGTCGGACCGTGGGGAACCTGCTGTTGGCGACCCTCGGGTTCGGGCTGATCGGCGCGATCCTCGGCGTGGTGCTCCGGTCCCCGGTCGCGGCCATCGGCGCAGGCGTGGCCTACGCCCTGCCGGTCGAGGCCATCCTCAGCGCCACGATCGGCGGGATCGACCGCTTCTTGCCCGGCCAGCTCCTGCAGATCGTCGCCTCCGGCGGTGGTCATTCCCCGACCTACTCGGCGGCGGCGCTCACCTTCGTCTTGTACGCGGGGGTCGCGATGATCGCGACCGGTGTGCTGTTCGCGTGGCGGGATGTGACCTCGTAACGACCGCGCTGGCCGGACCCCGTCGCCGCGCCCCAGTAGTGCCCTATCGCGGAAGCCGGTTCGGTGCTCGATAGGTGGGTCGCATCTGGATGCCGTCATCGCGGCGCAGCCCTCGATCTGGGGCGGTGGTCATGCCGCACGGCAAGAATCCTCCATACACCGACTAGGGAGGTTCTCAAGTGGCCGACGAGAAGAAGGGCATCGTCACCGAGTTCAAGGAGTTCATCCTCCGGGGCAACGTGGTGGATCTGGCGGTCGCGGTCGTCATGGGCGCCGCGTTCACCGCGGTGGTGACCTCACTGGTCGCCAACATCTTCACGCCTCTCATCGCTGCCATCTTCGGGAAGCCGGACTTCTCCTCGCTGAGCTTCACCGTCAACAAGAGCACGTTCACCTACGGGGCGTTCTTCAACTCCCTCATCTCGTTCGTCCTGATCGCTCTCGTCGTCTTCCTGTTCATCATCAAGCCGATGAACTTCCTGCTGGAAAAGCGCCGCAAGGGGGTGGACGACGACGACACCGACGAACGTCCGTGCCCCGAGTGCAAGAGCTCGATCCCCAAGGAAGCAACACGCTGCGCATACTGCACCACGCAGGTCCCGCCCGTGGCCGTCTGACGCTCGGGCCGTTTGCGCACAGAACGCCACGTCGGCGCTCCTCGATCGGGGGTGCCCGAACCCCGGTTCCCGGAGTCAACACGTCATCGGCCGCAGGCCGTTCGTCGCCTGGTCCCGCTGACGGGAGAGCAAGGACAGATCGTCGCCAAGCACGTGTGTCGCCACGCCCTTGACGCTGTACGCAGGGCACTCCGTCGGCCGGTCCCAATCGTCCGGCTCGAGCGAACAGAGCAACTCGACGAATGCAGCTCGTTCCGGTCTCAACATCGAAGTCACGTCCCGCATGACCGCCAGCCTTCCTCACTCTGACCGTCGAGGTCGGACCCCTCGCGGAGCCCGAGCCGCTCAAGGATTGTGAACCGGCCCGGGTCTACGGGCTTGTGGTGGGCCGCCGCCTGCCTCAGTCGGCGACGGGCTGGCGATCGTCCTCGTCGTCGAGCACGTCGAGCGGGACCGATGCCGGGTTCACGGCTTCGAACGTCTCCAGCCGCTGGGCCGCCTCCTCCGCCTTGCCCTCGATGTGCAGGAGCGGGATCAGCATCGAGGCGCAGGCCCCCAGGAACACCACGGCGAAGGCAAAGACCAGGGCCCAGCGGGTGGCGCTGCTGAGGGCGTGATTGAACAACGACTCGAGGGCGGCCAGGTCGGCGTGGTGGAGCGAGGCCGGCGGCACGTAGCTGGGGCCAGCGACCTGCACGCCGCGGTGGACCTGGGCGGCGACGCCCGGGCCAAGCCGGGTGTGGCTCAGGCCCGAGAGCACCAGGTTGGTGGTGCGGACGGTGATGACCGAACCAATGATGGCCGCGCCCAGGGCGGCGCCGACCTGGCGGGCCGTGGAGTTGGCGCCGCTGGCCACCCCGGCTTTCTGGGCCTCGATCTCGAACAGCACCACGCCGGTGATCTGCGAGGTGGCGAAGCCGATGCCGATGCCGAAGATGCTCAGGCCCCCGGCCAGGGCCCAGAAGGTGACGCCCGGCGACACGGTGGCGATGATCCAGACCAGGCCGGCGGCTTCGATGAAGAGCCCCAGGCGGACCACCCAGGTGACCGAGATGCGTCGGGTGAGCCAGCCCCCGAGCTGTGAGCCCACGATGACGGCCACCCCGATGGGCAGCATCCAGTAGCCGTTCTGCTCGGCCGTGAGGTGCACGGCGTCCTGCAGGAACAGGGGGAGGGCGAACAGCACGCCGAGTTGGCCCATCGAGAGGATCGAGACGGTGAGCAGGCCGTAGCGGAAGGTCTTGAACCTGAGCTGGCTGAACTCGAAGAGCGGGTAGCGTCCTCGCCGCTCCTTGCGGCGCTCGTAGACCACGAAGGTGCCGAGGATGGCGAGGGCCACCACCATGGCCACGGGGGCCACGGCGATGGGCGCCCCGTGGGGCCACAGGTCGAAGCCCCCGATCGACAGCGATTCGGTCGATCGCCACCAGCCGTAGGTGCCGCCCTCGCTGATGGCGAACACCAGCAGGAACATCCCCGAGGCGATCATGGCCGCCCCGGGCACGTCGATGGGGACCTTGCGCCGCTCTCCCACCCCCGACGGCATGAACAGGTAGGCCCCCAGCACGGCCAGCGGGGCCACGATCACGTTGATGCGGAACGACCAGCGCCACGAGTAGTTGGTGGTCAGGAACCCGCCCAGCACCGGCCCGAAGGCCACCGCCGCGCCCAGCGTGGCGCCCCAGATGGAGAAGGCGGTGGCGCGTTCGCGGCCCCGGAAGGTGGTGGACAGGATGGCGAGGGTGGCGGGCGTCATGAGCGAGGCGCCGATGCCCTCGATGATCGCCTCACCCAGGATGAGCACCCCCACCGACTGCGACACCGACGCCAGCAGCGACCCGGTGCCGAACAGGGCGGCACCGATGATGAAGAGCTTGCGGTGTCCGTAGATGTCACCCAGGCGGCCGCCGATGACCAGCAGGGTGGCGAAGGTCAGCGAGTAGCCGGTGATGACCCACTCGAGCGAGGGCACCGTGGTGTGCAGCTCGCGCAGGATCGTCGGGATGGACACGTTCAGCACGGACGTGTCGACCGCGATCAGGATGACGGCGGTGATGAGGATGCCGAGGGTGATCCACCGGCGAGGGTCCTGGGTGGGATCGACCGGCGCCGTCACGGTTGGGCCAGCAGATGGGCCAACTCGGCCACGGTGATCACGTCGGCCTGGCGGGGTAGGACCTTGGCCATGAGCAGCGCGTGGACCTCGGGGTCGGGGTCGGCGGTGGCGTCGGCCAGCACCACCAGGCGGTAGTCCCGGTCCGCGGCGTCTCGCACCGTCGAGAGCACCACCCCGCTGGTGGAGATGCCGGCCAGGACCAGCGTGTCGATGTCGCGGGCCCCGAGCTGCTCGTGCAGGTCGGTGGTGGAGAGCGCCCCGACGCGCACCTTGCGCACCACGATGTCGTCGGCCTGCGGGGCGATGGAGGGGTGGACGGCGGTGTGGGGAGCACCCTCGTCCATGGCCCGCATGGCGGCCGCGGCGGAGAAGGTCTTGTTGGTGGCCGGCACCGCGTCGTAGTCGGCGTCGGTGAGCGCCACGCGCACGTAGCCGACCGTGGCGCCCGCCGAGCGCGCCGCCCCGATGGCCTCGGCCACCCGGTCCAGGAGGGCATCGGGCTCGGGGGCGCGGTCGAGGATGCCGACCTGGTAGTCCATGACCAGCAGGGCGGTGCGGGCGGGATCGAGGGGTGGGAGATCGGGCATGGGGGCCTCCGGGGCCGGGTGGGGCGAGTTCGCCCACCGGGGTTCACGGGTCAGGGGTCGGCGTCGGCCAGGCGTTCGAGCAGCTCGATGGCCTTGTCCAGCGCTGGACGGTCCTCGGGTGGGATCACGGCCTCGATGGCCCGGTCGAGCCAGGCGGTGCGGTCGGCTCGGGCCTGGGCCACCAGGTCGTGGCCGACGGCGGTGACCGAGATCAGGTTCTTGCGGCGATCGTCGGGGTCCGGGTCGGTCTGGACCAGCCCGGCCACCTTCAGGCGCTCGACGCTCTGGGCGATGGCCTGTTGGCTCACGTGCTCGACCAGGGCCAGCTGGGCGGCGGTGGCCGGCCCGGCAGTGAGCAACCGCTCCAGTAGCGACAGCAGGCCGATGGGCAGCGCCATCGACTCCGGCCCGGCCACCTCACGCAACCGGGTCTTCAACCGCTTGACCGCGACTGCCAGCTGGAGCGAGGTTTGATCGGGCTGCGATCGGGGCACGAGGGGATGGTATCTGATACACAAGCCACTTGTACAAGTGCCTTGCTTATAGGTGAGCGGTGAGCACGAACTCAGCCACTTCATTTCGCCGGCGCTAGATGTGAGCCACCTCAGCCAGCGCGGGTGCCGGCTTGTTCAGGATGGGGAGCCGGCGAGGGACAACTGGCGCTGGAGCTCTTCGAGCACGGTCGACAACGCCGGGCCCAACGTCCCGGCCAGGGTCCCGTCGGCGAGCGCCGAGCTCAGCGCCCGCCGGTCGCCGAAGATGACTACCAGCTGTGCGCCGTCGGGACCGGCGACGACTGCGGGATGGCCGATCCCGGCTTCCTCGACGCGCAGGTCGCCTTGGGTCAGGGTGGTGCCGGCGAGCTCGATCGACCCGGACACAGGGGCCACGATCGTCTCCGACCCGATCGAGCGGGTCGGAACGACCTCGGTGCCGGCGGCGGCGTCCACGAGCACGAGCACCGGTCCACAGGTCGGCTCGCCGGCGAGACCCGCGGCCATGCGGAGACCCGGGCCGATCGCCTCCCATCGTTCGGACATGTCGAAGCCACCGTCGAGGTGCGCGCGGATCGTCGGACCCATCGTCGTCGCGATCGCTGGTGCGCCCGGACACGGGTCCTGCAGGTCGATGCCCAGGAACGCGCCCGCCGCCTCCTGCGCCGGCACCACTTTCCGCGCGATCTCGGCCTTCACCGGCCGGATCGCGAAGCCCCTGCGGTCCGCGAACAGGATGATGCCGTAGCCCCCCTCCGGGCCCCAGGCGTAGTTGTCGCTCGCGTACGGCACGCCGCCGTCGTGGAAGCGGAACTGACCCTGCTCGTAGGTGTCGTGGCCCATGTTGGTGGTGCCCCGCACCGAGATGCGCCAGTTGTCGCTGGAGTGCGCATGGGCGAAGGACAACGGCATCTGGACGTCGGTGGGCTCGACAAAGCTCAGCGCGACGAAGGGTCCACAGTGCTCGTCGCCGACCAGGATCGGAAGCACCGTCGCCCCCATGTCCTCGGCCCAGCCGCTTCGCTTCTCGAAGTTGAGGTCGACGTGACCGTCGGTGGGGCTCATGGGTTCGTTCGACAGGATGCGATACATGGTCGGCTCCCTCGACTACTACACAGGCGGTCCCCAGACCGTAGTGGGATCGGCAGGGCTGATCACTGGGAACCGGCCCATGTGCGACCAAGGTTCTGTGGCTCATCGACCCGTGGTGCGGGGTATCCGACCGTTGTGAAATCCCGACCAGATAGGTAGGGTTTCCGCGTTGTCATCCGGCCGAATCGAGCACCGATCCGCCGACGAACCACCGACCGGCGCTTGGGCGGCGTCGTGAACCGAGGAGCGCGCCGTGACCACGACCGACACCGTCATCTTCGCCAGCCCCGTTGACACCGCGGTCCACGGCGACTACCGCATCGTCCGCAACCCCGATGATCCCCGTCCCCTGTACCGCTTCGACGGGCGCATCCGGGCCGACGGTTCGACGCCGTTCGCCCCCGATGCCGGCCGCTACCACATCTACTCCGGGTGGTTCTGCCCCTGGGCGCAACGTGTGGTGATCACCCGCAGCCTGTCCCGCCTCGAGGACGTCATCTCGCTCTCCTACGTCGACGGCCGACGCGACGGGCGGGGCTGGGCCTTTCGCCAGCCCTACGGCCCGGACCCGGTCAACGCCTTCCCTCTGCTCCGTCAGGCCTACGACGCCACCGAGCCCGACTTCGACGGCCACGTGTCGGTGCCGACGCTGTGGGACCGGTCGACCGGCACGGTGTCCAGCAACCAGTTCCGCTCGATCGGCATCGATCTGGCCACGCAGTTCCAGCATCTGGCCGTGCCAGTGATCGAGACCTATCCGGCCCACCTGGCCCAGGAGATCGACGCTCTCGACGAGTGGATCGGCCCGGCGATCAACCAGGGTGCACACCTGGCCGCCGGCGACGGCAAGGAGAACCTGGAGGCTCGCGCTCGCCTCCTCGACGCGTTGGCCGACATCGATCGCCGGCTGGCCGACCAGCGGTACCTGGTTGGCGACACCATCACCGAAGCTGACATCCGCCTGTGGGTGACCCTCGTTCGGTTCGACGTCGGCCCCAACGCTCGGCGCCAGATCGTCGGCGGCCTCGAGGTGTTCCCCAACGTGTGGGGCTACGCCCGCGACCTCTACACCGTCCCCGCGTTCCGCTCGTCCACCGACCTGCTGTCGTTCAGCCAGCCCGGCGCGACCGTGCCCGCGTGGCACGAGCCGACCGACCGGGCCCAGTTGGCCGGGGCGGCCAGCGGATAGGGCGCGAGAGTCGACTCGGCGGCGGAGGCAATCCTCGTTCGGAATGTTCCGACGTCAGCACGATGTGTGGATATCCCGACAGGGAGCGCGTCAGGTTCGATCGGCCCGGCCGCCGTCTCGCTAGCCTGTGGCCGCGCTGAGCGCGTGTGCCGCCGTGGAGAAGAGGGTGCCGTGTCCTACCAAGTGGATTTCGTCGACGTGTCGACCGTCGGGCTGGAGACGTCGCCAGTGCCCGACGCCTTGGCGGGCCTGAGGGCCAACGAGGCCCGCTACTTCAAGAACAAGTACGACCACGTCTTCACCGTCGACCCGGCCAGCAAGGCCAAGGCGACCGTCGACTGGGTGCATCGCATCCTGAAGGAGGAGCGTGGCCTCGTCATCGAGTCCCGCCCCCTGGAGGCCACCGCCTTCGAGGTCGAGGACATCAAGATGGCCTACGTGTTCTACGAGAGCGGCCTGTCGATCAACGTGATGTATGCCAACGACGGCTCCGGGAAGCGGGCGGTCGGGTTCAAGCTGTCCGAGGGGATGGAGATCCCCACCGAGCTGGCCTCCAGCTTCAAGTTCGCCCGGCAGAAGTCGAAGCTGGCCGGAACCATTCGGGGCTCGTACTTCGTGATCAAGGGCGAGTACTGAGCGGTACTCGTTCGTGTCGGCGTCAGACGTATGTACAAGACGCCCGTTGCTGCGGTTCAGATCTCGGTGATCGCGGTGGCCAGCTTGAGCTTGGACCTGGTCGGCCAGTGGCGGTCGGTGGTGATGAGGCGTTGGGCCTCGAGGTGGCTGGCGGTGGCGATGACCAGGGCATCCGGGAGCTTCAGTGACGGGTGCTTGGCCCGCAGCGCGGCCGCCGCCATCGCCACGTCAGCGCCGAGGGGTTCGATCATGATGGGGACGCGGTCGACCAGACTGCGAACCACGGCGACCTCAGCCGCCCCCTGACGCGATGGCCCGACCAGGACCTCGGCGAACGCGGACGCCGGCAGCACCAGACGGTCGTTGCGGCGTCGTGCTTCGTTGAGCGCGGCGTGGGCGGCGGAATGGTGTGCATCGTTGGAGTCGAGGAAGCCGATGATGACGCCGGCATCGAGGACCGTCAGCCCCATTCGTCGCGCAACCTGTCGAGCTCGTTCGGTTCGTAGGTGCCGGTGAGCGCGCCGGAGTACTCGGCCAGGGGGTCGACCTCGCGCTCGAACACGACCCGGCCCGGCCCGTCCGCGTGGGCGACCAGCCGCTCGCCCACCTCGAGGCCGGCATCGCGGAGCGCGTCTATCGGGATGGTGACCTGGTGCTTGGAACTGACCCGGGAGCTGCCCCGCCGGCGATTCTTTACTTGTCGCATGGAATGTAAAGGTTATGGCCGGGCGCACCCGTCCGCAACAGGTTCAGATCCATCGAGGCGGACCGACGAAGCCGTGCACGCAGCCGAGCCTGCTGTGGCGGGAGTGGTCGACGCTGCGGTGTCACCGCCCTGATGTACTGGGGGCGCGAGGCTCCCGGGGACCGAAGGGCGGACATGGACCGAATCGACGACACGACCGTGGTCAGCCCGACCGATCTGGTCGCCTACCTGGCCTGCGGCCAGGTCACCTGGCTCGACCGGCTGGCCGCGGCTGGCACGATCGGCAAGCCTCAACGCGACGATCCGATGCTCGTCCTGCTCCAGGCCCGGGGCATGGACCACGAACACGTCTACCTCGACTCGGTGAAAGGCGAGGGCGCGTCGGTGGTGGAGATCCCCGAGGACCCGAGCGACGCCGACGACGCCATCCGTCCCAGTCGGGCCCAGGCGCTGGTCGCCCGCGACCAGGCCACCCGGCGGGCCATGGCCGACGGCGCCGACGTCGTCTACCAAGCCACGTTCCTCGACCAGACGGCGCCGCCCTGGTGGCGGGGCCACGCCGACTTCCTGCGCCGGGTGGACACGCCGAGCAGCCTCGGCGGGTGGAGCTATGAGCCGGTCGACACCAAGCTGGCCCGACATGTCCGAGCCTCGGCCGTGCTGCAACTGTGCTTCTACGCCGAACAGGTCGAGCGGATGCAGGGCACCGCCGCCGACCGGGTGCACGTGGTGTTGGGCACCAACGAAAAGGTGTCGGTGCGCCTGGTCGAGGTGGACGCCTACTACCGGGCCGTACGCCAGCAGTTCCTCGACGTGCTCAGCCTCGGCGTCGAGGCCGAGCCCTATCCGCTGCCGTGTGACCACTGTGCGATCTGTCGGTGGGCTGGCAGGTGCCATCAACGTTGGGACGACGACGACCACCTGAGTCGGGTGGCCTTCATCACCCGCGAGCAGACCCGCCGACTGGAGGTGGCCGGCATCACCGCGCTGCGCCAACTGGCCGCTGCGCCCGACGCGACCACGGTGGCCGACGTGAGCACATCGGTGCTGGAGCGACTCCGGGCCCAGGCGCGCCTGCAGGCCCAATCTCGTCCGGGGGAGCCGCCGCCGGTGGAGGCGATCCTGCCGGTAGAGGCGGAGATGGGTCTGGCCGGGCTGCCCGCTCCCGATCCGGGCGATCTGTTCTACGACATCGAGGGGCATCCCTATGTGGGCGACCACGGCCTCGAGTACCTGCACGGACTGGGTTGGGAGCGCGACGGCCAGTTCGAGTTCGAGCCGATGTGGGCGCACACACCGGCGGCCGAACGGCTGGTGTTCGAGCGCCTGATCGACCGCATCGTCGAACGCCGCCGGCTGCACCCCGACATGCACGTGTACCACTACGCGCCGTATGAGACGACGGCGGTGGGCACGCTCATGGGCCGCTACGGCACCCGCGAGGACGAGGTCGACGATCTGTTGCGGGGCAACGTGTTCGTCGACCTGTACCGGGTGGTGCGCCAGGGGGTGCGGGTGGGCACCGAGTCGTACTCAATCAAGAAGCTCGAGCCGCTCTACATGCCACCTCGCGAGGGCGACATCGGTACGGGTGGCTCGAGCATCGTGGCCTACGAGCAGTGGCTCAACTCGAACGACCAGGAGATCCTCGACGACATCGAGGCCTACAACCGCGACGACGTCGAGTCGACGTGGCGGTTGCGGGGGTGGCTGGAGGGCCAACGCCAGGCGCTGATCGACCGGGGCGTCGACGTACCTCGCCCCGCGCCGCCCCGCGAGGTCGACACCAAGGCCATCGATCCCACCATCGCTGAGCTGATCGAGCGGCTGACGTTCGACCGCGAGATGGCCCAGGCCGAGGACGCCGAGCGCGAGGCCGTGGCGTTGGAAGAGGGTGTGGATCTCTCGCCGTCGCCGGGCGCGCCCCTCGACGAGGCTCGGTCCCGGTGGCTGATGGCCGACCTGTTGCAGTGGCACCGCCGGGAGTCCAAGCCGGAGTGGTGGCAGTACTTCGAGCGGCTGTTGCGTTACGAGGACGACGACTTCGTGGCCGACACCGAGACGCTGGGCGGTCTCGAGTTCGTCGACACGGTGGGCACGGTCAAGCGCTCGACGATCTGGCGCTACCGCTTCGACGTGGCCCAGGACTTCAAGCTGTCGGCGGGAGACAAGGTCTTCGACCCGCCGGTGGCCCGCCTCAACCACCTGACCCGGGAGGGACCCAACGGGTCGACCGGGACGGTGGTGGCGCTCGACAGCCGTGAGGGCACCATCGACCTGAGTCGGGGCAACGGCTGGGACGGTCCCCATCCCCGGTCGCTCATGGGGAGCAAGCCGTTCTTCAGCGAGGAGCAGGAGGCGTCGTTGCAGCGGGTGGCGCAGGCTTTGCTCGACCACGGGGTGGACGGGGACGGCCGGGCCCGAGCGGCCCGCCAGCTACTGGGTCGGCGCCTCCCAGCGGTGCGGGGCGCGGCGGGGGGCGACCCGCTGCGGCACGAGGGGGAGTCGACGCTGGCGGCCACAGCGCGCCTGGTCGCTTGGCTGGAAGGGTCGTACCTGCCGGTGCAGGGACCGCCGGGAGCGGGCAAGACGTTCACGGCGGCTCGGGCCATCCTCGGATTGGTGGCCCAGGGTCGCAAGGTGGGCATCACCGCCTTCACCCACGCGGCCATCGGCAACGTCATCAAGGCGGTGATCAAGGCCGCCGCCGAAGCGGGAACCACGGTGAGGATCGGCCAGAAGTACAGCGAGGACGGCCAGTACGTGGCGGACGACTCCGTCACGCCGTACAACAAGGCCCAGGACCTGGTCGACGCACTGGGCTCGCTCGACATCGTGGCCGGCACCGCCTGGTTGTTCTCGCGGCCCGACCTGGTGGGCGCGCTCGACACGTTGGTGGTGGACGAGGCCGGTCAGCTGTCGTTGGCCAACGTGTTGGCGGTGGCCCCGGCGGCGGCGAACCTCGTGTTGGTGGGCGATCCCCAGCAGCTGGCTCAGCCGTCGAAGGGCACCCATCCCGACGGGGCGGGGGCCTCGGCGTTGGAGCACATCCTCGACGGCGAGGCCACCATCGCCGAGGATCGCGGGCTCTTCCTGGACCAGACGTGGCGGATGCATCCGTTGGTGTGCGAGTTCATCTCGGAGCAGGTCTACGACCAGCGGCTGGAGAGCCGGCCGGAGACGTCGGTGCAAACCATCAGCGCGGGGCCGATCGTGGCTGGTTCGGGCCTGCGATGGCTACCGATCGACCACGAGGGCAACCGGACGTCGTCGGTGGAGGAGGCCCGGGCGCTGGCGGAGGTGTACGAGGCGCTGATCGGTCGGGCGTGGATCAAGGAGGACGGTGACGAGGCCGTGATCGGGCGCGAGGACGTGCTGGTGGTGGCGCCGTACAACGCCCAGGTGCACGAGCTGGCGGTGCACCTGCCGGCGGGGGCGAGGATCGGAACGGTCGACAAGTTCCAGGGGCAGGAGGCGGCGGTGGTGCTGGTGTCGCTGGCCGCGTCGAGCGCCGAGGAGGTGTCGCGGGGCATGGAGTTCCTCTACAGCCGCAACCGGCTCAACGTGGCCGTGTCGCGGGCGAGGGCGTTGTGCGTGGTGGCGGCCAGCCCGAGGCTGCTGGCCGTGCAGTGCCACACCGTCGAGCAGATGCGCCTGGCCAACATGCTCTGCCGCTACGTGGAGATGGCGCGAGAGCAGGACTCGTAGGATCGGCCAGGGGATCGGATCGAGGCGGTCGACGGCGTGGGTGATGACTTGGCGGTCGGCTTCGGCGGTGATGTTCGTCCAGGGGTCTCCGTCTCGGGCGAACAACTCGATCTGGCTGACGGCCGCGCGCTGGCCGGGCCCACGGCGACGCCGTCGTTGGCGGCGGACCGGGATCAGTTCTTCGGCGCGTCGACGACGGTGGCCTGTTCGGCCACGACCTCCGGGTAGATCTGGTCGACCGCGGGGCGGGCCGACAGCGTCAGCCCGAGCTGACCGAACAGCGAGAGCCAGTCGATGTAGCGGCGGTGGAGGAACTGGTTGCCATCGTTGCGGACGAGGGTCACGCCCATGAGCACCACTGTCCGCTTGGTGGGTGCCAGCCCGGCGAACGTGCCCGTGTGGATCAGTTCGTACTGCCACTCCACGGCTGAGCTCGTACCGTCCTCCTTCAGCTCGGTGGCGTCGAGGGCCGTGAACCCCCCTTCGCCTTCGGAGAACCCCGGCGGTGGGTCCATGTCCGGAGCAGTGGTGAAACTCGCGGAGAGGTCCTGCTCGATCATCTCCGCCAGCCTCGGATCCACCTCGCCCATGTCGCCTCCTCGGATCAGTACGCCAGGCCGCCGTCGCGGCCGCCACCATCGCCGAACGACGGCGCCACCGTGACCAGCGGCGTCGTCCCCGCCCAGAACGCGCCAAGGCTGGGGATGGGTACCGAGCCGGGTGGCGTCTCGACGCTGGTGTTGACCACGAACTCCTGGTGGCCGCGGTGGGTGACGATCCACATGCCACGGTCGTCCTGGGGAGAGACCGGGTCGATCACCGGGTTGCGGCCTGCGCTCGGATCTGGATACACCCACCCACCGTTGCCGGGCGTGGCCAGGATCACCGTCACCTGGCCGCCGACCGTCGCGTTGGGTTCCGACCGCCACGTGACCCAGCCCTCGAACCAGGGGTTCGGACACTTCCAGAACAGTTCGATCCTCCAGTACCGACTCGCGGTGGAGCTGGGCTGGTCGTGGTCGACGCCGAGCGCCACCTCGAGCGCCCGGATCAGGGTCTCGCGGACGATGCCCTCGACGTCGCCGTAGTAGTTCACCCAGAATCCCGTCGGTTGCGGGTTCGTGGCGTCGAACCCGGGCTGCGCGCCGGTGGCGGTGATCCCGAACCAGTCATGGTTGATGTGGTCGGCCCGTTGTTGGTAGGTGGACCACGGGTTGGAGCTGCCGCCGTTCAGGTTGGTCGAGTCGAGCCCGCCCACCGCGGTGAGCGCGACAGACGAGTCGCGGAGCCGGTCGAGCACGGTGCGCATCTTGCCGTGCCGCGTGGCCGCGCTTCCGGCGTTGCCCCCGTTGGCGAAGCTCTCGAGCACCGACAGGATCGGGCCCTTCTCGAGGTGATACGGCATACCAGGCATCCGTCGCCCTCCCCACGCCTAAAACCGTATGACGTCACGTTACTCGGACGTTCGTGGCGATGCTGGGGGAACTCGACTGGGGGAGTCGCCGAATGAGGCACCGACGACGGCTATGGGATCAGGGAACCCCTTGAGCCGTCGATCTTCGCCCGGCGTCAGGGGCGTCGTCGCCTGTCCCACCTGGGCGATCTCGGCGGATGCGAGCAGCGAGGACGGCGCCGCCTCGGCGCACAGGCGCGCCGCCATGACGACCGACAGCCCGAAGAGGTCGCCGTCGCGGGCGATGGGCTGGCCCATGGCTAGACCGAACCGGCTCACCAGAGGCACGTCGGGATGGTCGAGGTTCGAGCGGGTGAGCTCTTCGCTGATGTCGCGGGCGCAATCGATGGCTTCGGGGGCGGCGTCGAACCACGCGCACATCCCATCGCCGGTGTGCTTGAACTCGACGCCGTTGTGGCGCCGGAGGCATTGGCGCACCACCCGGTCGTGGCGCGCCATGTGGCTCGCCCAAACGACGTCACCCGTTTGCACGTTCAATCGGGTCGAGTCGACCAGGTCGGAGACGAGGATGATGCGCGGATGGCTCGACACCGGCTCGGGAAAGGATCCGGGTTCGGCGGCCACTTCGGCCGACAGTCGGTGGGTCCGCTGCAGGAGAGGCAACAGGCCCAACTCGTCGGCACACGTCGTGGCCTGGTGGAGTATGACTCGAGCTCGCCGTCGATCGGTGTCGTCCCCTTCGGCCAACAGCGTCGCCAGCTGGAACCCGGCGAACGCCTCTTCCGTGCGAAGCCCCCGTTGGGCGGCCTCGGCACGCGCGGCCTCGAGCTCGCGTGCGGCATCGGCGACTCGTCCCAACACCAGCAGGGCCTGACCGATGAGTCGCGGTACGAAGCTCGCGCTGCCCGGCATCACCACCAGTCCCTTGGACCGCAAGGTCTCGAGCCGTTCGAGGGCGTGGGCGGCCAGATCTGCATCCCCGACGGCGACGGCGACGTCCACGTCGGTGGTCACGGTGTCGGCGGTCAGGAACGTCAGTGGCCGCCGGCTGGGCCGATAGGGACGTTGGGCGATGGCGTCCACGATGGCGCGGTCGTCGCCCACGGCTGCGGCCACGCTGAGCTGGTATCGCCAGGTGGGGCCGTCCTGCTCGGTCGCCAGTCGCTCCAGTGCTTCTCGGGCGCCGTGGCCATCGCCGCGCCGGGCCCGGGCGAACGCCACCGCCGGGTAGAGCACGGCGGGGGTGAACGCGAACCCGCTGCGGTCGTAGAGCTGCTCGGCTTGGCTGGCGAGTCCTTCGACCGCGGCCAGGTCACCGCTGGCCACGGCCAACGCGGTGTCGATGGCGGTGGCCAATGAGCACTCCGCCCAGTCATGCGTGGTCTGCGTCAGCTCCACGACCTCGGCCACCTCGCGCCTCGCCCGTGCGAGCTCGCCGGCGGCCAGCGACACCAGTGGCAGCCGGCCCTGTCCCCATGCCTGCTGCCACCGGTCCTGAACTGCCCGGGCCGCCTCGGCGCTGGCCTCGAAGCACGCCCGTGCCGAGCCGAGGTCGACGGCACCGAGGTGGGCGAGACCGAGTGCGAACCGTAGGTCGCCGATGAGCGCCTGGTCGGTGGTCCGCTCGGCCAGCGCCAGCGCCTGCCGCGCCACTCGTCGGCCCGTGTCGACGTCATAGGCGGCGAAGGCCATCTCGGCCCACTCCCCGAGCAGGCGAGCCCGCAGCGCAGGGTGGCTGTCGCCGGCGGCGGCCAGGAACTCTTCGATCGGTGCGCTGTCGATCCGTCCGCCCACGCCGGCGGCGCCATGCGCGAACTCCGCCCGCAGGGCCAGACCCAGCGAGGCCCCCCACCGTTCCAGGTCGCCTTCGCTTCGAGCCAGTTCCACGGCGCGGCGGGCGTGGACCACCGTGGCCTGCAGGTCGTGGTCGCGGTAGCTGGCGGTCGCCATGCGGTGCTCGAGCTCGGCGCGGGCGGTCGGATCGAGGAGGTGCCCGTTGTCATCGGCCTCGAGGGCCACACCGACGTAGCGGGCGGCCTTGGCCCAGGCGCCGACGGCGAACGCGTCGCGCCCGGCCACCCCGGCGACCACGAGCAGTCGCGCCGGGTTGATGCCGGGACCGGCCCGCCGCAGGTGGTGGGCCACGATGATCGCCCGTTCGCCCGATACCGGCCCGGCGCGCTCGAGCCGATCGGCGATCATTCGGTGCAGCTCGCGCCGATGCGGATTCGGTTCGTGGTAGAGCAGCTGGCGGATCTGGGGATGGGCGAAGCGGAACCGATCGCCGTCGACGGCCAACAGGGCGTTCCGCGTGAGCTCATCGAGGGCTCGCTGGCCCCGCCCCTCGATCTCGGCGCGCTCGGCGCTCCTGCGTTCGTCCGGTCCGATGAGCAAGAGGTCGTCGAGCTGGCCGTCGTCGCCCAGGTAGGCGGCGCGACGCGCTCAGCTCGCGCGCCTCGGGGGACACCCGGTCGATGGCGTCACGCAGGGCAGAGTCGAGGTCGCTCGGCAGCCCCACCAGGTCGTCATCGTCAGCTACCACGACGTTCCCCCGCACCGAGAGGTGGTCGCCGTCGGCGAGCGTGTTGAGCAGCGACCGGATGAACAACGGGTTGCCACCGGTGGCCTCCTGCACGGCGTGGAGGAGCTGGCCGGAGGGTCGGCGTCCGAGCAGCGAGCTCAGCAGCTGGTTGGTCTCCAGCTCGGAGAGCCCCTCGAGCGCGGCGCCCCGGTAGATCTGCTCGCGTTGCAGCCGTGCCAGCAGCCGCCGGACCTGGGCGGGGGGCGTGGCGTCGCGCACGGTCACGATGATCGTGGCCGAGATGCGGTGCGCCGTCCCCTCCTGGGCCAGCGTGGACGCGAGGTGCCACAGCAGCTCGTTGCTCGGCTCGTCCACCCATTGCAGGTCGTCCAGGGCCAACACCACAGGCTGCTCGCGGGCGGCGTCAACCAGGGCCGACGATGCGTCGAAGAAGAGCGCCAGTCGCCGCGACTGCTCGGCCGCGCCGGCCTCGTCGCCAACCTCAGGCTCGGCTCGAGGCCCCATCAGCGAGTCGCGCAGGGCCCACGCCGACTCGCCGTGGGATCGATCGAGCAATGGACGTAGGGCACTGACCAGTGCCAGGAACGGGATGTCGACGCCTTCGTGCCCCGAGCCGACCAGCACCGCCTCGCCGCGCCTCGTGCGGGTCTCGAGGTGGTGGGCCAGCAGTCGAGACTTGCCCACCCCGGCCGGCCCGCTGATCACGATCAGGCGGGGCTGTCCCCCTGCCGCTTCGTCCGCCCACCGCGCGAGCGTGCGGATGCCGTCGAACCGGCCTACGAACGGGTTTGCGTCAGCCAGGAGCACCGCTGGACTCCTCGAGGAAGGCAGTCACACCCGGCCCACAAGGTAGCCAACGACGCGGTCAGCGGTCGTGGTGCTTTTACGGCCTACTTGTCGTGGCCCGGAACGCACCAGGCGATGCTGCGGGCCAGGACGGCACACGGATGCCGCATGGTTGCCTGGGGCGGGAGGGCCAGCGAGGAGAACCACGGGTCCTGCTACCGGGGCACGATGGGCCCGCCGCGCCTAGCCTCTCACCGAGGCTCCGACGCCAGGGGGCTCGACAGGGGGAGTGAGCTGATGGCTGCCATCCGCTTCGTGCTGGCGGTCGCCATGGCGACCGTGTTGGTCATGTCGGCCGTGGCCGTCGCTCCGGCCGCGGCCTGGGACCATCCTGGCCCCCCGCCGAGGTCGGGCCACGGTGCCGTGTTCCAGGTGGGCGCCGCCGCCGTCGATGTCACCCCGCCGATGGCCTCGTCGGGCGCGCCGAACCCGGCGGCGGCCTGCGCGACACCGGCACAGCTGGCTCAGTACGACGGACCGCACCTGCTGTCGCTCGAAGAGCCCTACGTCGACACCAACCACAACGGCATCTGGGACTCGCGGCGAGCCGTTCGTCGACTGCCCCACGCCGCTTGGCCGACGGGGGCACGGCGGCGCCCGACCAGCGCTGGGACGGGATCATGCTGGGCGGGGGCGACGGCGGTCCTCGTGAGCCGACGGCCGTGCTCGACCAGATCTGGGCCCGCACCATCGTGGTCCGCAGCGGCCGCGACCACCGTGTCGCTCACCAGCGTCGACAACGAAGGCGTGTTCGCGGAGATCTGGGATCAGGTGCGGGCGAAGGTCCGGGCCGACGGGGTGCACGGCGTCGACACCATGCTGTTCAGCTCGACCCACGACGAGTCGGCGCCCGACACCATCGGCATCACCGGACCCGACGAGCTTCACCTCGGGTGTCGATCCCTTCTACGTGCAGTTCCTCGTCGCCCGTGCCGCCCGAGAGCATCGAGCAGGCGGCCGGCGCACCTGCAGCCCGCCACGCTGCGCTACGGCATGGTCCACCCGGACAACCTGGTGACCTGCTGGTCGTCGTACCCGTTCGTGGCCGACGAGAACATCGGCGCGCTCCAGGCTCGCTCGGTGGGCGACCGGCCGCGTCATCTTCACCCTGGCCAACTACGGCATCCACGCCGAGGAGCTCGGCTTCTCGTCCGCCACGCCAGGACGCGCTCCACCTTTCGTCGGACTGGCACCACTTCGCCCGCACCGCCCTCGAGGCCCGCTATGGCGGCATGGCCATCACCGTTGCCGGCGCGGTGGGCTCGGTGGAGATGCCCCAGGTGTACCCGGCCGCCCGCGAGCTTCGACCCCGTCGGGGTCTACAGCTCGTCCGGCAACGGCGGCTGTCGCACCATCTACGCCGACCGATTCGACCGCTGTGCCCTACGGCTACACCGTGTCGACCCAGGCCCGGGGCGAGCAGGTCGCCCGATGGACGAGGCCGCCCTCAGCCCATGGCGCCGACTCGAAGTCGCGGCGGGATCGACGTGGCCACGAAGCGGTTCTTCGTGCCGCTGGACAACGCCCTGTTCGGCCTCGGCTCCCAGATCGGGGTGATCGCCGGCAAGACCGCCTACCTCGACGGCCAGGTGGTGCCCCGCGATCGCGACCGGCGCCGAGATCGGCGGCCCGGGCAACGAGTTCCAGAGCGAGGTCTTCTGGCTGCGCATCGGCGACGGCGGGTTCGCCAGCGCGCCGGGCGAGCTGTTCCCCTACACCTACATCCGGTCGTTCGCCGGTCCGGCCGACGAGGCCACGCCTGATCCGTCGTGGTCCCCGCCCCCGTGGATCATGGCGCAGCATGAACACCCGGTGGCGCTTCGTGGTCGGCCTGGGCGACGACATGATCGGCTACATCTTCCCGCGCACCAACGCGGTCGGCATCCCGACGCTCGACGACCTCGATCCTCCCGACGTCGACCGGTTCGGGTGCGGCCACTCCGACGACGGCGAGGCGGCCGCCGCCGGCGCGGGTGACCTGGTGGCCAACCAGTTGGCGGCGATCATGCCGACGCGCCACGACCGTCGTGTGCTGGCCGCTACGTGTGGCCTGACGGCACGCTCCACCGCAGCCCGATCGGCGAGGGCGGCCAGGCGTGCACGGGCCCGGCAACATCTTCGTCCGGCCCCCGGCGGGGGAGCCACCGCCGTGGTCATCGGCTCGGTCACTCGGAGGCGTCGACGGCCGCAACCTGCGGTGGATGGACGCCACCGGCCAACCTCAGGCCGCGGCCCGATACCCAGACCCGTGGGGTGATCGACCGATTCGGTCACCGTACCTGGCTCGACGTGTTCGCCGACCAAGCCTGACGCTCGCCGAACCGTCCGATCCTCGCAGCCAGCTCGCACGAGAACGCACCGCCCGGGTGGGCACGGGCTGGCACACTGCACCCTGGTGAGCGACTCGGTGAACGTCTCCTATGCCAGCGCCCCGGATGGCGCGCACCTCGGCTACCAGGTGCTGGGCGACGGTGTGCCCAAGATCGTCTCCTGCGGCTACGGCACCATGATCTCGATCGACATGCGGGACGAGGAGCCCCACATCCGAGCGTTCGAGGATCGACTCAGCCAGCTGGGTGGTCTGCTCCGATTCGACCCCCGCGGCATCGGGCTCTCTGATCCGATCGCCCTGGGCGCCACGTTGACCCCTCCGGACCTGGTCCGGGATCTGGTGGCGGTGCTCGACCACGCCGGCGTCGACCGCGCCACGCTGTGCGCCGTGGGCACCGGCAGTGCCGCCGCGGTGGCCACCGCCGCCAACCACCCCGACCGGGTGTCGTCGCTGATCCTCATCAACAGCTCCGCTCGCCTGACCCGGGCCCCGGACTACCCGTTCGGGATCCCGCCGCGCCTGATCGATGCGTTCCTCGACAACGTCCTGGACACGCAGGATCGGGAGGCCGGTCCGGGCTACGACATCGCTCTGCTGGCATCGAGTCTGGCTGACGACCCGGCCTATCAAGCGTGGTGGGCCAAGGCGGGCCGACGCGGGGCCAGCCCGTCATCGGCTCGGGCGATCATGTCGTGCATGTTCGCCGCCGACACCCGCGAGCTGCTGCCCACCATCGACTGTCCGACCCTCGTCCTGCGCCGGGTCGACACCCGGTTCCTCTCGGTCGAACACGCCAGATACCTCGCCGACCACATCCCGTCCGCCCATCTGGTCGAGCTTCCTGGTCCCGACCACATGCCTTATTCGGGGGACGCCGACGCCGTGCTCAGCGAGATCGAGGAGTTCCTCACGGGCACCCGGTCCTCCGGCGGCGGTCACCGGGTGCTGGCCACCATCCTGTTCACCGACATCGTCGGCTCGACCCAGCAGGCGACCCGGCTGGGCGATGGACTCTGGCGGGAGCTCCTTGATCGGCATGACCAGCTCGTCCGCGTCGAGCTGGCCCGACGGGGAGGCCGTGAGGTCAAGACCACCGGCGACGGGATCCTGGCCACCTTCGCCGGACCCGCCCAGGGCATGGAATGCGCTCGCGCCATCATCGACGGAGCCCAAGCGCTGGGGCTCGAGGTCCGCGCCGGGGTGCACACCGGTGAGGTCGAGATGCGCGGCGCGGACGTCAGCGGCGTCGGTGTCCACATCGCCCAGCGAGTGTCGAGCGCTGCCGGGCCCGGGGAGATCCTGGTGTCACGCACCGTTGTCGATCTGGTGACCGGATCGGGCATCCGGTTCCACGACCGGGGCGAGCACGAGCTCAAGGGGGTACCCGGCACGTGGCTGCTGTTCGCGGTCGATCCGGTGTCACTGCGGTGAAGATGGCGGCGTGAGCGACGCATCCTCGGCCGCCACCTATCTCGAGGCCTACGCCGATCTCCGACGTCGCCTCGCCGACCTGGTCGGGCCCGACCATGACCAGGTGGCGGTCCCCGCCTGTCCGGCCTGGACCGTGCACGACGTCCTCGGCCACCTGGCCGGACTGTGCGATGACTGGGTGGCTCACCGGCTCGACGGTTACGCCAGCGATGACTGGACCGCTGGCCAGGTCGAGCGGTTCGAGACGCTCGACGGATCCGAGATCCTTCGGCACTGGGGCCAGGCCATGGACGCGTTCGCCGCCCTCGACCCCGACCCCTCCCTGGGACCGCCCGCCCGGTGGGCGTTCGGCGACGCCGTCGTGCATGAGGCCGACCTGCGCGGCGCGCTCCGCTCGGAGCGGGTTCCCGCCCCGGCCGTCGACTTGGCCATGGTGGGATCGCGGCGGCGATGGCAAGACGTACACGACCGCGCCGGCCTGCCCGGGATCGAGATCCGGCCGACCGATCGCCCGGTGTCGCCGGGATGGTCGGCCCCGACCGCCGGAGCCGTTGTGGTCGAGGCACCGGCCTATGAGGTCTTCCGGGCCATCGCCGGTCGCCGCAGCGCGTCCCAGATCCAGGGCTGGGCCTGGTCGCAGGATCCCGAGCCGTACATCGTCGCCGGCCCGCCCTACCCGTTCGCCTGGGCCGCGCATCCGATCGTCGACTGACCTAGCTGGCGATCTCGGTCATCTTCGAGAGTGCGTGAGCCGAACGAAGGTGTTGCGTCGTGAAGGTCGACGCCGACCGGAGCCCGGCAGCTCACGGCCAGTGGCTCGTGAGTTCCTCATCGCGACGGGACGTCACGCTCACCTGTCTCTTCGGATCGAGGATGGCCAACAGCCGTTGGTAGCGGGCATTCAGCAGCCGGTCCTGTCGGATCGGACCAAGATCGGGATCGCGATCGATCCACTCGGCCTTCAGCTCGTCGCCGGCGTGGCGGGTGGGCGCTTCCTCGAGGGCCTCCATCGCCGCCACCCGGGCGGCCGAGGCATCGTCGCCGGTCAGGTGCAACGAGTGCATCGACATCGCGCAGGCCAGGTTGTAGACGGCCCCGGCCCATGCCGGCGCCTTCGGCGGTGCCGGGTCTGACGCTGCCGGGTCTGACGGTGTCGGGTCCGGCGCCTGCGGTTGCGCCGCGTCGGTCGGTTGTGGCTCGGTCGGGGCGGGCGGCCGTCGCTTGGTCCGGTGCTCCCACGCCTTCATCTTCCTCGGGCTGGCGTGCGGGGCCGCCGGATTGATCTCGCGCGCCAGGGACCGGGCGGTCAGGTAGATCTCCCGGACCTGCTTGGCCGGTCCGAAGAGCTGTCGCCAGAACCTGCGCTGGCTCCGATTGAACCCCAACCACAGGATGGCCGAGCGCTGATAGCTCTGGGCGGCTTCGGTGAACAGCGATTGCGCCACCTGGCACAGCGCCGTGACCGTGTCGGCGGGTGGGGCACCGGCGTTCTTGAGCACCAACTTGTGGCCCGGGGTCGCCTCGGTCAGATCGAGGATCCGGTCGGTCAGCCCGTCCTGCTTCGCCACCGCCTCCTGCCAGGTGTCGGGGACATGGGCGATGGCACTGAACACGGTGGCGGCGCGGTATCGGGCCACCGGATACTCGGGGTAGCCGTTCATGGCGATCAGATAGGCCTCGAGGGCGTCGAGCAGCCGGTCCCGGGCCTGGAAGGCTTCGCCCAGGCGCAGCAGGATCAGCCCGCTCGACCGGTCGGCCGCCCGCGCCTTCTCGATGGCCAAGAGCTCGTCATCCATGGCGGTGGCGCTGGTCTGGCCGCCCGGTCGGGCCGCTTCGACATCAGCCAGGTGCTCACCGGCATCGGCATTCCATTTGGCCCAACCGGGCACGAAGTTGGCGCTCGAGATGATCCAACCCGCGGCCCAGTAGGCGGCGGTGCGCAGTGCCGCATCCTCCGAGTCTCCGGTCAGGGTCTTGGTGTCGAGCAACTGCGAACGTCCTCGGGTGGCCACGCGCACGGTGACCTCGAAGGACTTCGCCCCGTCTGCCCCAGGCGCGGCCGGGGTCTGCGGGTCGTGCTCCTGGAACGAGAAGCGGATGAGGTAGCCCGTCGGTGGGGCCAGGGCCCAGGTGACGAACGTGGCCAGTCCCTTGATCCAGGCGCCACCACCGAACATGGCGGCCGAAGCCAGGTCGCTGACCTGGAGGACGGCGCTGGTGCCGGGCACGGCGGCCGGCTCCCGAACGTTCTGGATGAGGTACATGCGCAGCGTGTTGCGCCGGCGCGTGTCGTCGGCATCGGTGGTGCCGTTGGCCGCCTCGGAGTCGGCGTGGACCTCGACCGGTCCCCAGCCGTTCCAGCCATTGACGATCAGCAGCCATCGGAAGGCCAGCAGGGCGGTGACCGCCACCACCAGCCACCCCTCGAGGGTCAGCGTCGTCAAGGGCGTGTCGCTGCCCCAGACGCTGTCGGCCACCGCCGCCGCCCCGTTGTCGATCAGGGTGAAGTCGTGGCTGGAGGTGGTCGCGGCCTTGGCCGCGGCCAGCGCCCTGTCGGCCGCCGGCAACTGGTGGGTCTGCTCGAGGGCGTCGGACGCCGCGGCCACGTCCCGGTTGGCCTTGGCCACCGCCAGCTCGAGATCGTGTCCGCCCGACAGGTCGAGATCGTGGGCAGGCGGTTGCGTGCACCCCGCCGCGCTCTGGGCTGCAGACGGGAGCGGGGTCGGTCGCCAGTTGCCGGCCGGGTGCCGGCCTTGCGCGTACTGGCAGAGCCGAACGACGTCGATGATCGCCCGGGACAGCAAGGTCGTCTGGGCGGGCTCGACCGGCTCGGCGGGCTTCAGGGCGGCCAAGGTCTTCTGGAGCGCCGGTCCGCGGGCCAGGGCCGTGTCCTGGAGCTCGGGGAGCGCCAGTCGCGGCGTGCCGAGCTGGGTCTGCTTGCCCACCCCGATCAGCAGGTCGAGCATCAGGAAGACCGAGAGCAGCACGACGGCCACGAAGTCGCGTCGGACCCACTGCTTGGCCGTGAGCAGGAAGGCGACGGCCATCAACCCGATGGCTACCCACACATGGCGGGTCGTCGGTTGAGCGAACACGATGACCGCGGCCGGATAGACGAGTGCCGTCACCGCGGTCAGCACGGTGAGCAGACCCAACCATCGACCGTGCGCGAGACGTCCACCCCAGAGGTCGTCGTTCCAACCGTTGTCGGTGCCTTCGCCGGGGCCCGCCATCGACCGCGAGCCTATCGGTTGGGCGCCGCCGCGTCTCTGGTGGACCGGCTAGAGGTCGAACAGCAGGTGGTGGCTGAGGTCGCCCTTGAGGTCGACGAACATGGCCCGCGTGTCGAAGCACCACTGCCCCTCCACTCGGTGAAAGGTGTCGTGGTAGTGGCCGGCGATGATGGGCTGGAGCGGGAGCTCATCGGTCTGCTGGAAGACCGTGTAGTAGCTGCGGGCACTGGCCGTGTCGGCCTGGTCGGCCCCGACGTCGATGGCCACGTTGGTGGTGACGTGTCGGGTGCGCGGCGTGCCGTCCTCATAGAGGCGGGTGGAGCCGCCGTAGAGCTTGCGCACCTGGTCCGCGCCCTCGATCACGATGCCCGGCGCTGCCTCGATGCGTCCGTGGCGGAACAGCTCGGCCACACCGGCCAGATCGCCGGCGTCGATGCGCTCGGCGTAGGCGTAGATGAGGTTCTCGATGGTTCGGGCGTTGTCGGGCACAGAGCGAGATGCTAGTGATGCGCGGTGACGACCAGCCCCGGTGACGCGTTCGACCAGGAGCGCCTGTTGCGCTCCGCCTGTCGCTCGGCTGGCTCCGACGACTTCGGCACCGAACCCTTCCTGGAGCCGCTCGGGGTGCTGCTCGACTCACTGCGTTCGGCTCCCGTGAACGATCTCGGCACCATGATCCTGCGAGGCACGCTGCTGCGCAGCCTCATCCAACGGCTGCGGGCACAGCAGTGGTTCACCGCCCACCCGGAGATCCTGGCCGAGCCGGTCGAGGCGCCCATCGTGGTGGTGGGCATGATGCGCTCGGGTACGACCCTGCTGCAACGGGTGCTGGCCAGCGACCCGCGCCTGGCCTGCGCCTACGGCTGGGAGGTGGGCGAGCCGGCGCCCCGAGCCGACTGGGACCCCAGCGCCGAGGACCCCCGGATCGCCGATGCCGAGGCCCGCGAGTCCCAGACCCGCACCTTCGCCACCGAGCTGTTCGCCATCCATCCCACCTACGTCCACGAAGCCGAGGAGGAGATCGTCTTCCTGGCCGACGCCTTCCTTTCCCACATCCCCGAGGCCTCCACCAACGTGCCCGGCTATCGGTCATGGATCGACGACCAGGACTTCGCCCCGGCCTACCGGTGGCTGCGCCACATGCTCCAGCTGCTGCAATGGCAGAAGCGCCAGCGGGGCGAACCCGTGCGCCCGTTCGTGCTCAAGACCCCGGCGCATCTCGGCTACCTGGACACGCTGCTGGCCGAGTTCCCCGATGCCCACCTGGTGCACGTGCATCGCGATCCGGTCGATGTGATCCCGTCGGGCGCGTCGCTCAACACCACCCTGTGGCGCACCCACGGCGACGACGTCGACCCCCACGAGGTCGGACGCCAGTGGATCGAACGCATGGGCTGGTCCTGTGACCGGGCCATGGCCGCCCGCGATCGGCTACCGGCCGACCAGGCCACGGACGTCGCCTTCACCGACGCGGTGGCCGACCCCATCGCCGCGGCCAGCCGCGTGTTGGCCGCGGTGGATCTCGACGTCGGTGACGAGTCTCGCGCCGCCATGGCCAGATGGATCGCCCAGGACCACAAGCGCGAGTCGTTGCCCGTCCACCGCTACTCGGCCGGCGACTTCGGGCTGACCGACGCGCAGATCCGAGACCGCTTCGCCGGCTACACCGACCGCTTCGGCTAGGTGTGCGATGCTCGCCGGATGGACGAGCACCCGGTGGCCACGGCGGAGCAACACGCCCACGAGCAGGCCGCCCTCAACCTGATCGAGCACCCCGTGGTGGCCGAAGCCCGCGACGTCGTCCGGGCCGATTGGCTGGCCAAGGAGCAGCCTTCGCCGCCGATGCGCGCCTGCTTCGACTGGGCCTTCGAAGAGGTGATGTTCTCGGCCGCGGTGTGGTCGTCCAACCAGGATCCGCTCCACCCCAGGGTCACCTGCATCACGCGCCTCGAACATCCCGTCGACGGCCAGCGCATCCCGGGAAGCCGGTGGGGGATCGACAACCCCGACACCATCTACCGGGTCATCCCCATCTCGGGAGACGAGCGCTACGAGATCCGCGGCCGGGTCGGCGCCCATCGGATGACCGAGAACTACTTCACGCTGTGGGACGACGCCATGGGCACCGAGGCCCTGCTCAACGGGGCGGACCTGGTGACCGAAGCGGACGGCTCGTTCGTGGTCACCGTCGACGCCGAGCCCGCCGGCGGACGCCCCAATCACGTGCAATCCACGCCCAAGGCGCACGAGTTCTACATCCGTGACGTCATGCTCGACTGGGGTACCGATGACCCCAACTGGTTCGAGATCGCCCGCCTGGGCCCGCCGCCTTCCACGCCGCCGCTGACCGTGCACGAACAGGCGCAGCGGACCGCCGCCTACATGCACAAGTTCGCCGACTTCAGCCACGGCCTGTCCCAGGGGATGACGCGGGGCCGGCCCAACCGCTTCCACCTCGGGTACTCGGCCGACGAGGGGGGCGCCCTTCGCAACCAGGTCTACGTGGGGGGCCATTTCCTGCTCGACGACGACGAGGCGTTCGTGATCGACGTGAACGACGGCGGCGCCCGCTACTTCACCGTGCCCGTGTCCAACGTGTGGGGGACGACCATGGCCATCCGCGATCGCACCGGCAGCCTCAACAAAGCCCAGTCCGAACCCAACGGCGACGGCACCTGGACCTACGTGCTGTCCAACGCCGACCCCGGCGTGCACAACTGGGTGGATCCCGGCGGGCTCTCCGAAGGCATCCTCACCCTGCGTATGGCCGAGTTCCCCGACCAGCGCCCCCACCCGGGATTGGCCGCGTCGGGACAGGTGGTGAAGCTGGCCGACCTCGAATCGGTGCTCCCCGCCGGCACCCGCCAGGTCTCCGCCGCCGAGCGCGCCGCCCAGCTGGCCGAGCGCACCGCCGCCTACGACCGGCGCCTACCCGAGGTGGTGGCGTGACCCGTTGGCTCGTCACCGGCTGCTCGACCGGCATCGGCCGGGCCGTCGCCGTGGCCGCCCTCGACGCCGGGCACTCGGTTGTGGTCACCGCTCGCCGACCCGACACCGTGGCCGACCTGGTCGAATCCCATCCCGACGCGGCCGCGGCCGTCGCTCTCGACGTCACCGATCGCGCCCAGATCCATGAGGCCGTGGCCACCGCCCATGCCACCTTCGGTGGCCTCGACGTGTTGGTCAACAACGCCGGGTACGGCTACCTCGCCGCGGTGGAGGAGGGTGACGACGCCGAGGTCCGAGCCCTGTTCGACACCAACTTCTTCGGCGCGGTCGACATGATCAAGGCCGTGCTCCCCGCCATGCGAGCCCAGGGGAGCGGCCACATCATCAACGTCAGCTCCATGACCGGGATCGTCACCAACCCGCCCAACACCTACTACTCGTGCACCAAGCACGCCCTGGAGGCGTTGACCGAAGGGCTGGCGAAGGAGGTCGGGCCCCTCGGCATCAAGGTGTGCGCCATCGAGCCCGGCGCCTTCCAGACCGACTACATCACCCGTTCCATGCACGAGGCCGACAGCATCGCCGACTACGCCGAGGTGTCGGCCCGCAAGGACCTGATCAAGGCGTTCGGCGAGCACCTGCCGGGCGACCCGGCCAAGCTGGCCGCCGCCGTCCTGCGCCTGGCCGACATGGATGATCCGCCGCTGCGGCTCCTGTTGGGCCAGGACGTGCTGCACGCCTACCGCGAGAAGACCGCGGCCTGGTCGGCCGCCGTCGACGAGTGGGAACCCGTCACCACCGCCGTCAACTTCGACTGAAAGCGTGTCCGCATGAGCTCGTTCGGCTTCGACTCCACCACCGACGACGTCCTCGACGGTCGGGATCTCACCGACGTCAACGTGGTGATCACCGGCACCTCGGCCGGACTGGGGGTGGAGACCGCTCGCGCCCTGGCCGCCCATGGCGCCACCGTGGTCGGGGTGGTGCGAGACGTGGACAAGGCCCGGGGCAACCTCGATGCGGTGGGCGCCACCGGTGTCGATCTCTACCAGGCCGACCTGGCCTTGCTGAGCTCGATCCGGGCCTTCACCGACTCGTTCTTCGCCGACGGCCACGACCGCATCGACGTGCTCATCGCCAACGCCGGCATCATGGCCTGCCCACAGGGGACCACCGCCGACGGCTTCGAGCTGCAGTTCGGCACCAACCACCTCGGTCACTTCGTGCTGGTGAACCGCCTGATGCCCTTGCTGCTCACCGGCTCACCGGCCCGGGTGATCATGCTGTCGTCCGCCGGCCACCGCCGCAGTGACGTGAACCTCGACGACCCCGGGTTCGAACGCACCCCCTATGACGCCTGGGAGGCCTACGGCCGGGCCAAGACGGCCAACGTGCTGTTCGCGGTCGAGCTGGACCGGCGCCTGCGCCATCGGGGGGTGCGGGCCGCCGCCGTCCATCCCGGCGGCATCCCTACTGACCTGGGGCGCCACCTGACCGAGGAGACGATGAACGTGCTCATCGAGACCCGCGGCGAGCGACACTTCGAGTGGAAGACGGTGCCCCAGGGGGCGGCCACGTCGGTGTGGGCCGGGTTCGTGGCCGACCCCGACACCATCGGCGGACGCTACTGCGAGGACTGCGCGGTGGCCCCGGTGATCACCGACTCGAACGACCAACCCGGCGTCATGGGCTACGCCCTCGATCCCGACACCGCCGCCGCCCTGTGGACCATTTCGGAGGAGCTGGTGGGCGAGACCTTCGCCCCCTGACCGTGGCGCATCCGCCGGCCAGGTGCGCCGAGCCGCGGTGAGGCCGTCGATCAGCGGCGGGCCATGAGCACGGCGACGCAGCCGGGCGCGTGCAGCACGCTGACCGGCCGCCAACCGGCGGCCAGCATGGCCTGGTACTCACGGTCGTGGCGGCTGGGCGGGTACCCGCCCCCCACGAACCAGAGCCGCTGGGCCTGGGTCGTCCGCTGTGCCCACTCGGTCGGGCGGTAGCCGACCTCCCAGCTGTAGGACGGCGCCAGGAACTGGTCGGCGCGGGTGCTGACCACGGTGTAGCCCGCGCCCCAGCCGGACCCGAACACCAGCCTCGGCCGGTCCCGTGACTGGAGGGCCCACGGATAGCGGCTGGCCGAGCTCACGTAGATCAGGTCGCCCGGGTGCTGGCGGGCCGCCACCTCGGTCATGAGCAGCTTGGCGTCGAACGCCGGGTAGTGCTCTCGATGCACGATGTCGCCGCGCAGCATCCCCGCGGTCAGCGCCAGACCGACCACGACCGCCAGGATCGCCTCCACCGGGGCACTCGGAACTCGCCTGACCAGGGCCCGCACCAGACGTTCGACGCCGAAGGCGAGCAGCAGGGCCAGGGCCGGATAGAGCACCTCGTCGGTGCGCCCCGATCCCCACGGGATCAGTCCCAGCCCGGCCGCGCCCAGCGCGGCCGACAGCGCCAGCCCACTCGACCAGACCTTCGCACCGGCCGTGAGACCGGCCAGGGCGACCAGGCTCACCACGATCCCCACCCAGGTGGACAGCCGGGGCGTAGCCGGTGTCTTCAAAACCGCGGTGGACGCCATCGAGGCCAACTGGGTCACCAGACGGTGCGTCGGCCTCACCTCCAGGAAGCGGTGTTGCTGGGACCAGTACAGGTTCAAGTTGGGCGACAGGTGCGTGTAGAACACCAACCCCACCCCGGCGCACACCGCCGCGGTGATGGCGCCCACCACCAGGACGCGTTGGCGGCGACGGCGATCCCGGTACGAGGCAGCCAGCAGCATGGCCCACACCCCGCCGATGATCACGACGACGGAGGCGGAGAGCACGAGAGCCACACACGACACCGCGGCCAGGGCGCCCAGCCGTCGCCGTCCGGGCTGTCGTCGGGCCGCTTCCCCGAGGCCGAGCAGGGCGCAGGCCAGCACCAGGTCGAGGCTGTACTCCTTCACGTGGGTCGAGTAGGTGACGACCACCGGGGAGAAGGCCACGAAGGCGGAGGTGGCCAGCGCCAGCCACGCCGACAATCCGAGGTAGCGGGCCAGGACGAACATGGCGACGATGCCGACCACGCCCAGCGCCACGGGTAGGAGCTGCGCCCAGGCCGACGAACCCGGATCGAGCAGGATCCAGGTCCGTTCGATCAAGGTGAACCCGGGTGCGGTGGCGGCCATTCGCAGCGCGGTGCCCAGCGACACGCGACTGGTCATCGCCACCCAGGCGTCGTCGCGGAACAGGCCCCGCGAGCTCGCGCCGGGCAGTCGCAGCCACAACCCGACCACCACGATGGCGACCAGGGACACGACCTCGATGACGGGGTAGCGCGGTCGTCCCTCCCGTCCGAGGGTCCTGTCGGCCTGCGCCGTCATCTCGGACCCTCCGACCTCGCCTCGCGTCACCGCCTACGCCGCGGCTCGATGGTGCCCACACCAGAGTCTGTCAGCCCGACGCTTCAGGAATGCTTCAGTCCCCGTTCAGGGCTGCTCAAAGGTGGGTGACGAACATGGCGCCGACGACGGCCCCACCCGCGTGGTCGACGCCGTACCCCGATCAGAAAGTGTGGACGACGATGAGGGCCACACTGCGGAGACTCGGTTTCGCAACGTTGGCGGTGGCGCTCTTGGCCCTCACCGGCTGTCAGCTCAGTCCACCCCAGCCACCGATCGACCCGTGTTCGCCCAACATCAATGCGGTGGCGTGCGAGAACAGCCTGCCGGGGAGCCCGCAGTCGGTCTGGGACTCCGGCACCGGTGATGCCTCCATCCAGGGCTTCGCCACCCAGATGAGCGTGAACGTCGGTCAGACGATCCAGTTCAAGATCTCGACGCCGGCCACTGCCTACCACCTCGACATCTACCGGCTCGGCTACTACGGCGGCAACGGTGCCCGCCGGTGGGCCACCGTGACCCCGTCGGCCACCCTGCCCCAGGCCCAGCCGCCGTGTCTGACCGACGCGACCACCAGCCTCACCGACTGCGGCAACTGGTCGGTCTCGGCCTCGTGGGCCGTCCCGTCGACCGCCGTGTCGGGTGTGTACCTCGCCCACCTGGTTCGCGACGACGGTTCCACCGACGACAACCAGATCCCGTTCGTGGTGCGAGACGACTCCAGCCACTCCGCCCTCATCTACCAGACCTCGGACACGACCTGGGAGGCCTACAACGACTGGGGCGGCGCCAGCCTGTACCACGGACCGTCGGGGAAGGCGACGAAGGTGAGCTACAACCGACCCTTCGCCACCCGGGCCGACACCCCGAACGGGCAGGACTACCTGATGTCGAGCGAGTACCCGATGATCCGCTTCCTCGAGGCGAACGGCTACGACATCAGCTACCAGGCCGAGGCGGACACCGATCGTTCGGGCAGTCTGCTGCTGAACCACAAGGCGTTCCTCTCGGTGGGCCACGACGAGTACTGGTCGGGGGCCCAGCGGGCCAACGTCGAGGCGGCCCGTGACGCCGGGGTCAACCTGGCCTTCTTCTCCGGCAACGAGAGCTACTGGAAGACGAGGTGGGAGCCCTCGGTCGACGGCACGAACACCTCGTACCGCACGATCGTCTGCTACAAGGAGACCGCCGACAACGCCAAGACCGATCCGTCGTCGACCTGGACCGGTACCTGGCGCGACCCGCGGTTCAGTCCGCCGTCCGACGGGGGGCGCCCCGAGAACGCCCTGAGCGGGACCATGTTCATGGTCCAGACCGCCGATGACGCCATGTCCATCCCCGCCGCTGACGGCCGGCTCCGATTCTGGCGCAACACGTCCATGGCCACCCTGGCGCCGGGGTCGACCGGGACGCTCCCCCAGGGCATCCTCGGCTACGAGTGGGACTCCGACGTGGACAACGGGTTCTCGGCCGGCCGGCCTGTTCGATCTGTCGTCGACGACCCTCTCCGAGCCCGAGTCCCTCAAGGACTACGGCTCCACGGTCGGGCCCGGCCGTCGTGACCCAGAACATGACCGAGTACCGCGCCGCCAGCGGCGCGCTGGTGTTCTCCGCCGGGACCATCGACTGGTCGTGGGGGCTCGACAGCACCCATGACGGAGTCGGCCCGGCCGCCTCGGTGGACATGCAACAGGCGACGGTGAACATCCTGGCCGACATGGGCGCGCCAGCCGGCACGCTCCTGCTCGCGCTGCAGCCAGCGGCCCAGTCGACCGACACCACGCCTCCGGTCGCCACGATCACTTCGCCGGCCGCGGGAGCGAGCATCGGCAACGGCCAGGTGGTGACCGTCACCGGCACCGCCACCGACGCCGGCGGCGGGATCGTCGCGGCGGTGGAGGTCTCCCTCGACGGTGGACAGACCTGGCACCGGGCCAGCGGCACCAACGCCTGGTCCTACACCGGGTCGCTGGGCGGCACCGGTACCGAACCCATCCTGGCTCGGGCCAGTCGACGACAGCGCCAACCTGCAGGCGACCCCGACGGCCGTCTCGGTCCACGTGGCCTGCCCGTGTTCGATCTTCGGTCTGGCCCAGACCCCGTTCACCCCATCGAGCGGCGACGCCAACTCGGTCGAGGTCGGGGTGAAGTTCACGTCCCAGGCCGCCGGCTGGATCACCGGCGTGCGCTTCTTCAAGGGCGCGGGCAACACCGGAACCCACATCGGTCACCTCTGGACGGCCAGCGGCCAGCTCCTGGCCACGTCGACCTTCACCAGCGAGAGCTCGACCGGGTGGCAGCAGGCCAACTTCCCCACTCCCGTTCCCGTCACGGCCGGAACGACCTACGTGGCCTCGTACTTCGCGCCCAACGGCGACTATGCCGGCGACAACCTCGGCAACGACTTCGCCAGCGCGGACGAGGGACTGGACAAGGGAGCGGGCGCCGGACCGCTGGTTGCCCTCCCCGACGCCACCAGTGGCGGAAACGGGATCTATTCGTACGGCGGTGACGCCTTTCCCACCGCGAGCTTCGGTGCCAGCAACTACTGGGTCGACGCCGTGCTGGCCACCGCGGCACCGGCGGACATCACCCCACCGGTGGTCACCTCCGCCTCGCCGATCGACAGGTCCACCAGCGTGGCCACCTCCACCGCGCCGACGGGGACGTTCTCCGAGCCAGTCCGGCCCTCGACCGTCTCCTTCACCTTGACGGGGCCCGGCAACGTGGCTGTCCCGGGCACCACCTCGCTCGACTCGAGCCAGCAGATGGCCACGTTCACCCCGTCGAGCCCCCTGGCCTCGGCCACCACCTATCAAGCCCGGGTCAGCGGTGCCGCCGACCTGGCCGGCAACGTCCTGGTCGCCCCGCAGATCTGGAGCTTCACCACCGCGGTGGCGCCCAACCCGCTGGGGGTGTGCCCCTGTGGCCTGTGGAGCGACCAGACCGGGCCGACCGTGATCACCGAGCCCGACCCCAACGCGGTCGAACTGGGCGTCCGGTTCCACGCCGACCAGGACGGGGTGATCAGTGCGATCCGGTTCTACAAGGGACCGCAGAACACCGGGGTGCACACCGGCAGCCTGTGGACCGCCACCGGCCAGCTCCTGGCCACGGCCACCTTCTCCAACGAGTCGTCGACCGGCTGGCAGACGGTCTCCTTCTCCTCACCGGTACCCGTGAGCGCCAACACCACCTACGTCGCCTCCTACCACACCCCCACAGGCAACTACTCGATGACGCCTGGCCTGTTCACCGGCCACGGTGTGGACGCCGCGCCGTTGCACGCCGACGCCGACACCGGGCCTTCCGCCCCCAACGGGGTGTTCGCCTACGGCCCCAGCGCGTTCCCGTCGGGTGACGGCGGCGGCGCCAGCTACCTGGTCGACGTGGTGTACACGCCCGGCCCGGACGTCGCCCCGCCCACGGTGGTGGACACCAACCCCGAGCCGGGCACGACCAACCAGAACACCGCCACCCCGGTGACGGCCACCATGAGCGAGCCGATCCAGTCCGCCGTCCACGTGATGACGCTCACTGGGCCGTCGGGCCCGGTGGCCGGGACCGTCACCTACTCGTCGACCACCCACACCCTGACCCTCACCCCGTCGGCACCGCTGGCTCCGGCCAGCGTCTACACGGCGGTGGTGAGCGGCGCCATCGACCTGGCCGGCAACGTCATGGCCGCGCCGTTCTCCTGGACGTTCACCACCGCCGGGGTGGGCGCGTGCACCTGCACGCTGTTCAGCTCCACCCAGGCCCCGATCAACCCCGACAGCTTCGATCCGTCGGCGGTGGAGCTCGGCGTGCGGTTCACCTCGGACACCGACGGGTCGGTCACGGGCATCCGGTTCTTCAAGGCGGCGGCCAACACCGGGGTGCACTCGGGCAGTCTGTGGACGGCGTCGGGCACCTTGTTGGCCACCGGGACCTTCAGCGGCGAGTCGGCCAGGGGGTGGCAGACGCTCGTGTTCGCCATGCCGGTGGCGGTGACGGCCGGGACCACCTACGTGGCGTCGTACTACGCCCCCAACGGCCACTACGCGGAGGACGACGGGTTCTTCACCAACGCCTACGACAGCGCGCCCCTGCACGCCCCGGCCAGCGCCCCGGGTGCCGGGAACGGGCTCTACAACTACGGGGCCGACGCCTTCCCGTCGTCGACCTACGCCGCCGCCAACTACTGGGTCGAGCCGATGTTCGCCAACATGGCTCCGGCCCTGGCCCGGTCGCTCAGCCACAAGGAGGCCTGACGGCGACCCCGGCGTCACCGCCGGGGCACCACCTTGGGGCCTCTGGCGTCAGGGGGCCGAGCCGGCGCACGGCGCCAGGACGCCGATCGTGGGCACGGTCAGGTCCGGCGGTGGTGGCGGAGGCTGGCCCGGGGTCTCGGCGGCCACGGCGATGACCATGATCATGAAGTTGTGCGGGATCTCCGGGGCCTGGCAGATGCCGGCCGGACGACGTTGCGCCAGGTTGTGGGACATGAGGGTGCCGACTTCACCGTCGACCCAGCGGTACGGGCTGGCGTTGCCCACGATCCGGCTCTGGTTGTCCGCCACCACGGTGCCCGTCACCGACTGATCCAGCACCGTGGTCCGCAGGCGGGTGCCCACGATGACGGCGTAGTCGCCGGGGTCGGAGCCCCGGAACACGTTGTCGGCCACCGTCGTGCGGTCGTCCTCCACGTGCACCCCGTAGGTGACGTCGGTGAACGTGTTGTCGCGCACCGTGTTGTCGGTGGCCTCGTCCAGCACCACCCGCTGGAGCGGCGCCTCGAAGTATGCCGGCGCGCTGCACTGCATGGGGTAGGTGTTCTCGCCCATCCGCGACCCCACCCACACCCCGTTGAGCCCACCGGTGAAGCGGTTGCCCTGGATGAGGTTCCCGTCGCTGCCGTAGCGGCGGGGGAGCCAGTCGGCCGCGTCGCTGATGTAGTCCTCGCCGCAGTTCTTGTACAGGAAGATGGAGCCGGCCGAGTTCCCCCAGAAGACGTTGTCGAGGATCCGGTTGAACCGGGAGCCGTCCAGCGACAGGCCTTCGCGCCCGGGCCCCCAGAAGCGCACGTCGACCCCGTTGAACACGGTGTCGGTGCCCTCGGGCCCGTTCTCGACGAAGCCGTTTCCGTGGATGCGGTTGTCCTGCACCACGTTGTCCTCCGACCCCGTGTCCAGGTACACGCCGCTGCTGCCGTTGCCGGAGATGTCGTTGTCGGCCACGGTCACCCCGGCCACGTAGCCGTCCACGTACAGCCCGACGCCGATGTTGTCGACGATGTGGCTGTCGGTCACGGAGATGTCGGAGAAGCCGTCCACGTACTCCACGCCCTCGGCCAGGGTGGTGAAGCCCAGCCGGGTGACGTGGATGCCGTTGAGGAAGTTCTCGACCCGACAGTTGCGAATGTGCACGTCGTGGAGGGGTTCGGTGTCCGGCGCCTCCACGTCGATGCCGTGACCCACGCCGTTGCCCCTGATGGTGGCGCCCTGGCAGTCGAGGGTGACGTCGGAGGCGGTGATGGTGAACCCGGCGGTGAACATGCAGCCGCGGGCCAAGCGGGCGCTCTGGGTGAGCACGACTCGCACCGCCGACTGCGAGCAGCCGATGATCGGGGCAGGCACCTGGTTCGCGTGGGCGGCGGCGTCGGCCGCCGCGGGCTGGGCGACCGCCAGCACGGCCACGAGCGTCGCCGCCGCCACCAATCGGATCAACATCCGTCGCTCCCCGCTGCGGGCACGTTGTCGGCGGGTCCGGACTGCTCGGCCCGGGCCAGCAGCTTGGCCGTGCGGGCGTCGAAGTGGGTCGTGAAGGACGTGTCCGGCGTGCAGCCTCCCTGGTTCAGGCCGCCGATCACCCCGTACAGCCGCCCCCGCCGCGTCGCCGACCGGTAGTCCATCAGCCACGGACTGCCGCTCGTACCGGCCACGAACCCGCCACAGTCGAACCCGGCGTAGCCCTGGTGCGCGTAGGTGATGGTGGCGCACAGGATGGCTCGACCTCCGACGCGGCCCGGGTAGGCGACCACCGTAACCGGCGTGGTGAAGGACTGGTCGATGGCCAGCTGGTCCGATCCGACCACCTGCTCGATCGGGACGGTTCGGCCATTACGAGCCTGGAGCGCCACGGTAAGGAACGCATAGTCGGCCATCGGATCGTGATCGGTCATCCACCGAGGGTCCACGTAGGCCGCTGTCACCGGCCAGGTGCCATAGGGCGCGGTGCCGTCGTGGTAGCCGGGCACGAACAGCAGTCCCGCCCCGGTCCCGGCCAGGCAGTGGGCGGCCGTGGCGATGACGTTGCCGTGGGGGCTGTGCACCACGCTGGCCGTGCAGAAGTGGAGGCCCTGGTCGGACGTGCCGGCAAACAGCGCGCCCACCTGCGGGAGCCCGTCGACGCTCACCGCCACCGACTGGCGCGGCGGGCTGGTCGGGGAGCCGGTCCCCGAACTGGAGGTGGGGCCGGAGGCCGGGCGACCGGTGGACGACGTGCAGCCGGCGATCAGTCCGACGGTCAGCCCGACGGCCACGACCCACCCCGCGCCCGTCACCCTCCGATGCGCCGCGACACCCATCGTCGGAGACTAGTGGTGCGGCCCGCCAGGGTCGGGTGGTCAGTGCCCGATGGCGGCTTCACGAGGGTTGGGCCGCCCGCCGCTCGCGTTCAGGTCGGCCTGGCTCAGCCGTTCGGGTAGGGAGTCGGGATCGGGCCGGAGGGCGGGCGGTGCAGCGACACGTGGAGCCTGCCGATCAGCTCGAAGGTGCCACCGAAGGTCACCTCGCCGCCCTCGCAGGGATCACCACCCCTGATGATCGTGCGCCCGGGCATGGCGAAGCCCTTGACCTCGCCGCCCTCGTAGGCCAGGTGCACGATGTCGTGAAGCACCGTGAGCTCGTCGTCGGTGAGGCTTTCGGCGAAGGTGGCGAGCTTCTGATCCAGGGTGATGGTCGGGTCGGCTCCATCGGCCATGGCAGCTAGGGCGTCCCGGTGATCTGCACGTCGTGCATGGTCACCGTCAGGTACTCCATCTGATCCTTCCCGGCCTTGCGGGCATGGAGCCCGCCCTCCGTCCCGGGAAGCCCAGGCGCCAGCGAGCCCAGCGGACCCGGCAGACCCATGGCCAGCCCGCCGACCTCGGCCTCCTCGACCTCGGTCTCGACCTCGTCGGTCGTC
Organism: uncultured Microthrixaceae bacterium; assembly: GCA_963740985.1. Classification (GTDB taxonomy): domain Bacteria; phylum Actinomycetota; class Acidimicrobiia; order Acidimicrobiales; family Acidimicrobilacustridaceae; genus UBA4742. The sequence goes on along the minus strand of CAVUGJ010000002.1, from coordinate 1,711,036 downwards.
TCGTCAGCTGTCTCGTCGTGGACCGGGTCGTCGCCGGCCGTCTCGTCAGTGTCCATGGTCGTAGCTCCCAGCTGTCGGTGGTTCGATCCTGTGACGGTTCGATGGCCCGGTGGTTACGAGCTGCCGGTTGCGGGTTCCTGCTTCGGCGAAGGTTGCTCTTCCAGCCCTTCCTTCGCCTTGCGCAGGGCGTCGTCCAACTGGTCGTCGGAGTCGGTCAGATCGATGACGGCATCGGCATCGGCATGGGCATTCGACTCGGCCTCCGACGACGCTTCGCCGTCCGCACCGACGTCAGCCAACTTGGCGTGCTCCACCTCGAGTCGCGACAGCGAACCCTGCATCTCGGTCAGCTGACCCAGGCTCCGGGTGGCGTGGTCGATCCGTTCGCCCAGTTCCTGTCCGATTTCCACCAGCACCTTGCGTGCCCCGGCCATCACGGCCGTGGCCTGATCACGATCCCGGGTGGCCTGGGCGATGAGCTCGGCGTGTTCGGCCCGGCGGGCCTCGGCGTAGGCGTCGGCCTGGCGTTGGATCTGGCGGCTGCGTTCGCGGGCCCCCTCGAGCAAGGTGGTGGCCTCTTCGAGCACCCCTTTGGCCTGCTTCTCGGCGTCGGCGTGAGCGGTGGCCGCCTGCTTCTCGGCCTCGGTGATCAGACCCGCCGCCTGCTTGGTGGCCTCGGCGATCCGAGCCTCGGCATCACGATCCGCGTCGGCAGCCACTCGCCGAGCGGACTCGTCCGCGCCGCGCATGAGCGACGCGATGTGTTGGCCCATGGACGCGAACCGGTCCTGGTCCTCCTCCGACGTCTGCTCGTCACCCGTGGCCGGGGACTCACTCGTCGGGTTCGGTTCGTCTTTGCCCCGATGCTTGCGGATCTGCAATTTCAACACATCGAGCGGGGCTGTGCTCGCACAACCTCAGCCGAAGCGGGGTTGGCGGCCGTCCAGGAAGGCGGCTACGGCTTCGCGGTGCTCGGCCGTCTCGTAGCCCTGCGCCACCCGGGTGATCTCCCGCCGCTGCACCACCCCGGCGTCGGTCTCGCCGGCGTTCTGGCTGAGCAGCTCCTTGATCCAGCGCAGGGCCTGGGGTGGGTTCTCCGCGTAGGAGCGGGCTCGGGCCACGGCCACGTCGACCACGTCATCGACGCTGGCCAGCTCGTCGGCCAGGCCGAGGGCCACCGCCTCTTGGCCCAGCACGGTGCGACCCGACAGCATCAGGTCCGATGCCGCGCCCCAGCCGCATCTCCGCGGCAGGTACATCGTGCTGGCCAGCTCCGGCACCAGCCCGAGCTTGACGAAGCGGATGCTGAGCTTGGCTCCGTCGGCCACCACGATGCGGTCGAACGGCAGGACCATGGTCAGACCCACGCCGATGCAAGCCCCGTTGACCGCGGCCACCAGCGGCTTGGAGGCGCGCACCAACTCGACCCAGTCACGGACCCGGCCCGGTTCGGCCGCCGCCCCGTCCCCCTTGATCTGGGCGTCGAACACCGCGCTCATGTCGGCCCCGGCGCAGAAGCCCCTGCCCGCACCGGTGACCACGATGGCGCCGATGCTGTCGTCGGCGTCGGCCGCTTCGATGGCGTCACTCAGCTCGGCGCCCATCTGGGGCGTCCAGGCATTGAGCTTCTCGGGTCGGTTCAGGGTGACCAGGGCGACGTCATCGCGGTGTTCGACCAGGAGCTGCTCGGCGGCCACGGGCGCACCCTAGCCAGCCGGAGGGGGTCGGGTCCGGGCGTCAGCTCAGCCGGCGGCGGCCCGCTCGGTCACGGCCTGGAGCGTGCGGATGGTCGTCTCGATGTCACCGGGTGCGAACTGACCCAGCAACTCGTTGGTGGCACCCAGCACGCCTTCGCTCAGGCTGGCATAGAGCTGCCGGCCGGCGTCGGTCAGATCGACTGATTCCCCGCCGCGGATCAATCCCTCCGTCTCGAGCCTCCCCAGCAGCTCGCGGCTGGCGTCGGGGTTCATCCCGCGGGAGCCGGCGAGGTCAGCGGCCAGGCTCGAGCGTGGCACTCCCGGCCCCCGCGTGGCGATCAACTTCAGGGCGTACCAGGTCTCGGGCACGACCTGGCGCTCGGCCAGGTGGCGGCGGAGCACCTCGCTCAGGGTGCGCTCGGCGAAGGCCAGGGTCTGGCCGAACTGGGCATACGTCGTCGGTGCTGTCATTTCGAGCTCCGTTCTCCTACTGTTGGACAGGTACCTGACGATCATACAAATTAGACAGGAACCTGTCTACCTGTGAACGAAGAAGATGGCAGCAGCCACGTGGTCGAGAGCTTCCCCGCCCGGCCGCTGATCGGGCTGCTGCTCCGGCTGCTGTACCAGGACTACGCCAAGGCCATCGACTCGGCGCTCGACGAGGCGGGGTTCGGCGACATCCGCCCGCCCCACGCCAACGTCTTCCCGTTCGTGCCGCCCGAGGGGATCAGCGTCTCCGGTCTGGCCGAGCTGGCCCGGGTGCGCAAGCAGACGATGGCGCAGGCCGTGGATCAACTCGAGGCCATGGGCTACGTCGAGCGTCGCGCCAACCCGAAAGACCGACGTTCTCGCCTGGTGTCTCTCACCAGGAAGGGTGCGGCCGTCAAGCCGGTCACCCACGCCACCGCGGCCCGCGTCGAACAGCACTGGGCCGAGCTGACCAGCCCCGAGGAGCTCGAGGCGTTGCGCGCCGCCCTGTTGCACCTGCTGACCGAGCTCCGGGCCGAGTAGTCGGGGGCCTTCGAACCGCTAGGCCGCCCGCAGCTTTCGGAGCTGGAAGGCGGCGAAGAGCTCGACGATCCCGTAGAGGATCATGCCCAGCCCCACGATCACGCAGATGATCGACAGCGACAGCGACGGGTACACCAGGCACAGGACGCCGATGGCGGTGGAGATCAGGCCGAGGAGCACGACGAGCCAGCTCGTCGAGCCGTCGGGATCGTGGCTGAACCCCGAGAAGATCTCGGTCACCCCGCCAATCGTCCAGAAGATGCCGACGATGAACCCGAGCGTGGCGATGGTGGTGGTGGTGTGGTGCACCAACAAGATGGCCACCAGGATCGACAGCAGCCCCACGACCAGCAGGCCGAGTCGCTCACCCGACGCGCCGATGGCCTGGATCAGTCGGACCACTCCGAGGATCAGCAGCCAGATGCCGAAGAGCACGGCGATGGCGTGGACGGAGTTGCTCGGCTTGAAGGTCAGCACGATCCCGAAGCCGAGGGTGATCACGCCGAAGATGGCCAGCAGCCACCAAGCGCGCCCCACCTCCCGAACCAGATCCGCCGGATCCGCGGTCGTCGAGTCAGACATGGTTCCCCCAGTTGTTCGGTGTGACGTCACCGGACCCCCCGACCCTAACCAGGGGGTGTGGGCCCACCGCGGATGACGGCGCCGGGTCGCCGCCCGGTTGAGAGCGAGCGCGGCGGTCCCCGCTAGCCTGCGACCGCTTCGACCCGCGAGGAGGACCCACCATGGACGGCACAGGTTCGGGGCGGGCCGATCCCATCGGAGCCACTGTGGTCGACGGGGGTGTGAACTTCTCCCTCTACTCCGGTCACGCCGACGCCGTCGAGCTGTTGTTGTTCGACGAGGGCGCGATCGATCCGGCGACCACCATCGCTCTGGATCCCACCACGAATCGGACCGATCACTACTGGCACGTGTTCGTTCCCCGGGTCGTGGCCGGCCAGCGCTACGGCTACCGGGTGACGGGGCCGGACCAGCCCGCGGACGGACTGTGGTTCGACCCGGGCAAGGTCCTCCTCGACCCGTACGCCCGCGCCGTCATCGACGACGACTACGACCGCGCCCTGGCCTCGTCGCCCGGGGCCTCGAACCTGGGTCGGGCCATGATCGGCGTGGTGGTCGATCCGACCACCTACGACTGGGCCGGCGACCAACCGCTGCGCCGGCCCTTCCGGGGTGGGGCCATCTACGAGCTGCACGTGCGCGGCTTCACCAATCACCCCAACTCCGGTGTCGACCCCGCCATCCGTGGCACCTACCGGGGCGCGGTGGAGAAGATCCCCTACCTCCAGCGCCTGGGCGTCGAGGTGGTCGAGCTCCTGCCCGTCTTCCAGTTCGACCGCCAGTCCGCGCCCGGGGGAAGACCGAACTACTGGGGCTACGAGCCCGTGGCCTTCCTGGCACCGCACCGGGCGTACAGCTCGAACCAGGGCCCTACCGGGCCGGTGGACGAGTTCCGCGACATGGTGCGGGCCTTCCACCAGGCGGGCATCGAGGTGATCCTCGACGTGGTTTTCAACCACACGGCCGAGGACGGCGTCGGCGGACCGACCGTGTCGATGCGGGGGATCGACAACCCCACCTACTACCTGCTGGAGGGGGCCGATCGATCCCGGTACGTGGACGACAGCGGGGTGGGCAACACCGTGAACGCCAACCACACCATCGTGCGTCGGCTGATCACCGACAGCCTCCGCTACTGGGTGCAGGAGATGCACGTCGACGGCTTCCGCTTCGACCTGGCCTCGGTGCTGTCACGCGGCGAGGACAACCAGCCCATGGCCGACCCTCCCATCCTGTGGGACATCGACACCGACCCCGTCCTGGCCGGCACCAAGATCATCGCCGAGGCCTGGGACGCCGCGGGCCTCTATCAGGTCGGTTCGTTCGCCGGCGATCGGTGGGCGGTGTGGAACGGGCGATTCCGCGACACCGTCCGGCGGTTCGTGAAGGGCGACGACGGCACCGTCGGCGACCTGGCCGACGCCATCAGCGGCAGCCCCAACCTGTTCGGCGATCCCGAACGCGACCCGATGCGCAGCGTCAACTTCGTTGACGCCCACGACGGGTTCACCCTCGCCGACCTGGTCAGCTACGACGACAAGCACAACCTGGACAACGGCGAGGACAACCGGGACGGCAACGCCCGCAACGACAGCTGGAACTGCGGCATCGAGGGCCCGACCGACGATCCGGCTGTCGAAGCCCTGCGCCAGCGCCAGCTGCGTAGCTTCTTCACCGTGCTGCTGCTCTCCCAGGGTCGACCCATGTTCGTGATGGGCGACGAGGTCTGCCGCACCCAGCAGGGCAACAACAACGCCTACTGCCAGGACAACGAGATCAGCTGGTTCGACTGGGACCTGGTGGACTCCAACCCGCATCTGTTCGACTTCGTGTCGCGCCTGGCTGCGCTTCCGTCGGCTGAGCCCGTTCTTCCAGGACGACCGGTTCTGGAGCCAGCCCGGGGGGGCGGACGTCACCTGGCACGGCGTGGAGGTCGGCCGACCCGACTGGGGCGACACGTCGCACTCCCTGGCCTTCGAGCTGACGCTGGCCAAGGACCCCGACGCCCACCTGTACGTGGCCCTCAACGCCTTCTGGGAGCCGCTCGAGTTCGAGCTGCCGCCTTTGCCCGCGGGCCGCGGCTGGGCCGTGGTCGCCGACACCGCGGCCGCCGCGCCCGACGACGTCCCCGTACCCCCGCGACGCCTGCCCGACCGCACGCGGAACTACCCGGTCGGGCCCCGATCGGCCGTGGTGATCGGTGCACATCGGACCACGGGCGATGTGCGATGATGTCCGCCGCTCGCGGGCTGGCCGCGACTTGTGGGAGGGCAACGAATGAGGCTGGGACGAAACGTGCGATGGATGACCGCGGTCACCATCGTGGTGGCCGGCGTGCTGTTGATCCCCCAGGCGGCCATGGCCGCCACGGTCACCAACGGCAGCTTCGAGACCGGTGACTTCACCGGATGGACCAACGCGGCCCAGGCCAACTCGGGCGGCACCTGGTCGGTGTACACGGGGACCGAGTCGCCGGACTCCGAGAACACCATCCCCGCTCCGGCCTGCGGCACCCACGCGGCCGTCACCGACCAGGGCGACCCGAGCTCGAACGTGCTCTACCAGGACCTGACGTTGGAGCCAGGGGAGACACACACCCTCACCTTCACGCACTTCTATCTGAACACGGCCGTGGAGGGCGAGTCGGAGACGCCGCTGTTCGCCAGTCCGGCCAGCCTCGACTACACCTTCGACGGCCAGAACCAGCAGTATCGGGTCGACATCATGAAGGCGACCGCCGATCCCTTCTCGGTGGCCTCCGCCGACATCCTCCAGACGGTGTTCCAGACCCAGCCCGGCGATGCCGCCACCATGGGGCCCACGCCGGTCACGGTCGACCTGAGCGCCTACGCCGGCCAGACCGTGCGCCTGCGCTTCGCCGTGGCCGTCAACGAGTCCGTCCTCAACGCCGGGGTCGACTGCGTCAACCTGACGTCGACGCCCATCGCCACCAGCACGACCACCTCGACCACGGCCGCGCCCACCACCACGGCCGCACCGGTGGCCAAGGCGGTGGCCACCACCCCGGCCTTCACCGGCTGAGGCACCGCCCATCGGCTGACCCCGACGGTCACGACCCGGGCGGCTCCAGTCGCAGGTGGTCGGGTTCCCAGTAGGCGCGCAAGGCCACGATGCGGCCCTGCTCGTCGACCCGATAGGTGTACACCCCCTCCACGATGGCGCGGGTGCCGTCAGCCAACGTGGTGGTGATGGTGCCGACGTTGGCGCACTCGCGGCCGGCGGCGTAGGACTCACGGATCGAGAAGGCCACCCGCCCCGACGCGATCACCGTGTCGTAGAAGGTGGCGATGGCCTCGCCGCCGCGGTGGCCCTCCCCATCGGGATCGAACATCGACGGGCCGATCGGGTCCTGCACCAGGGCGTCCGGGGCGAACAGCCCCAGCCACCCGTGGCGATCGCCCGCCTCCACCGCGGCCATCGACGCCCGGGAGGCGTCGCGGGCCGGATGGGAGTCGAAGTGCTCCATGCCGTCCATGGGCGCACCCTAGGCGGACATGGGCAGGGACTCGAAGCGGCGCACGAACGCACCCGGGGCGTAGCGGCCGGCCTCGGCGTCGACCTGGAAGTCCGGGATCCGGGCCAGCAGCTCTTCGAGGGCGACGCGCCCCTGGAGGCGGGCAGCCGACGCCCCCAGGCAGAAGTGGGGCCCCGACGAGAAGGTGAGCAGCCGGTCGATCTGCCGACCGACGTCGAGCTCGCCCACGGTGGGGCCGAACTGGCGCTCGTCTCGGTTGGCCGATCCGTACAACAGATGTACTCGACTGCCGGCGGCCAGCGGCACCCCGTGCATCTCGGTGTCGGTGGTGACGAAGCGCGACAAGCCCTGCACCGGCGCGGTCAGGCGCAGCAGCTCCTCGACCGCCCCGGCGATGCGGGACGGGTCCTCGATCAGCCACTGTCGCTGATCGGGGTGCGCGCTCAACAGCTCGGCCGCGCCACCCAACAGGCCGGTGACGGTGTCGTTGCCCCCGGCGATCATCACGAAGGCGTAGCCGAGCACGGCCTCGACCGACACGGGCTCGCCGCCGATTGAGGCCTCGACCAGTTGGGACACCATGTCGTCGCCCGGCTCGAGGCGTCGGCGCTCGATGAGCTCGGTGAAGTAGCCGTAGAGCTCACCCACCGCGTGGCGAGCGCCACCCAACACGTCGCCGGCCGCGTTGGCGGCCACGATCGAGGTGCTCCAGTCATCGAACCGGACCCGGTCGGCCTCGGGCACCCCGAGGTAGTGAGCCACCACGAAGCTGGGAAGGGGGCTGGCCAGCTCAGCCACGAAGTCGGCGTCCCCCTGGTCGCGGATGCGCCGTCGCAGGGACTCGATGCGCTCGACCACGAAGGCCCGCACCTCGGTCTCGAGGGTGGCCACCGCCCGGGGGGTGAAGCCACGGGACACCAGCCGGCGGTAGGCGGTGTGATCGGGTGGGTCCATCATCACGATGGTCGGGACCAGCCCGAGCGCCTCGACGTCGCCGCCGTCGATGGACAAGCCGTGGTTCGACGAGAACGTGGTGGTGTCGCGGGCCGCCGCGAACACATCGGCGAAGCGCGACAGCACGTGGATCCCGGCGTGGCCGGTGCGTTCGGCCACCGCGCCGTGGCCGGCCAGCGCGTCATAGGCCACGAAGTGCACCGGGTCCTCGTCGCGCAGCCGGCGGTAGAGGGCCCATGGCGCGCGCACCACCTCAGGGTCGAAGGGGTCGTAGATCAGATCGGCCGTCTCTGGCATCGGTGAACGATCGCACCTGTCGAGCGCCGATGCGAGCAGGGCCACCACCCCGGCGCAGGCGGACCACGGGCTGGCTACGTTGGGTTCCTCAGCGTGTAGGAGGGGGTCCCCATGGATGAGACGGTTCGCCAGCACAAGTTCGTCCTGGACGAGTCCGAGATGCCGACGGCCTGGTACAACCTCGTGCCCGACCTGCCCAGCCCGCCGCCCCCGGCCCTGCACCCGGGCACGCTCCAGCCGGCGGGACCCGACGACTTCGCACCGCTCTTCCCCATGGACCTCATCCTCCAGGAGGTCTCGATGGATCGCTACATCGAGATCCCCGGCGCCGTCCTCGACGTCTACCGCCAGTGGAGGCCCTCGCCGCTGTTCCGCGCCCATCGGCTGGAGCAGGCCCTGGGAACCCCGGCTCGCATCTACTACAAGTACGAGGGCGTCAGCCCGGCCGGTAGCCACAAGCCCAACACCGCGGTGCCCCAGGCCTATTACAACGCCAAGGCCGGGGTGAAGAAGTTGACCACCGAGACCGGCGCCGGCCAGTGGGGCACCGCCTTGGCCTTCGCCTGCGCCTTGTTCGACTTGGAGTGCGAGATCTGGCAGGTGGGGGCCAGCTACGACCAGAAGCCGTACCGCCGCATGATGATGGAGACCTTCGGTGGGGTGGTCCACCGCTCGCCGTCGCCGCTGACCGAGAGCGGCAAGCGCTATCTGGCCGAGGATCCCGATCACCCCGGCTCGCTCGGCATCGCCATCTCCGAGGCGGTCGAGGTGGCGGCCCAGGACCCCGACATCCGTTACTCGCTGGGCAGCGTGTTGAACCACGTGCTGATGCACCAGACGATCATCGGTGAGGAGGCGTTGCTGCAACTGCGCAAGGCAGGCGAGACGGCCCCCGATCTGATCGTGGGCTGCACCGGCGGCGGCTCGAACTTCGGTGGCCTGTCGTTCCCGTTCCTGCGCGAGAAGTTGGCGGGCAACATGAACCCGACCATCCGGGCCGTCGAGCCGGCCTCGTGCCCCTCGCTCACCCATGGCGTGTACGCCTACGACTTCGGGGACGCGGCCGGACTGACTCCCCTCATGAAGATGCACACCCTGGGCCACGACTTCGTGCCCGACCCCATCCACGCCGGCGGCCTTCGGTACCACGGCATGTCGCCGCTGCTGTCGCACGTGTACGAACTGGGTCTGTTGGAGGCCGTGGCCATTCCGCAGATGGAGTGCTTCGCCGCCGCCATCCGCTTTGCTCGCAGCGAAGGGATCGTGCCTGCCCCCGAGCCCACCCACGCGCTGGCCGCGGCCATCCGTGAAGCGCTCATCGCCAAGGAGACCGGTGAGGAGACCGTGATCCTCACCGCCCTGTGCGGGCACGGTCACTTCGATCTGGCCGCCTACGACGCCTACCTGTCGGGGGCCATGAGCGACGAGGCGGTCAGCGACGAGCGCTTCGCCGCCGCGCTGGCCACGGTGCCCGACGTCGGCGGCCGCTGATCCACCGAGGAGACGGTCAGCGCGCCGCCCGCGCCGCCGCCTCCGACGACAGACCGAAGGCGAAGCTGGAGGCGGTGACGCCGCCGAAGTACGCGTCCTCGTGGTAGGTGCGCGTGGTGGCCTCCGATTCGGCCGCGCCCACGGCCACCATGAGCGGGACGAGGTGGTCCTCGGAGGGATGGCTGGCCCGGGCGCTGGGCGCCTGTTCCCAGTCGAGCAGGCGTCGGGTGCGCTCATCGGAGTCCTCCGCGAACAGCGTCTGGTTGAGCCAGCCGTCGAACTCCCCGGATGGGCGTCGCGCCCGCACCGAAGTTGCCCAGGTTGTGGTAGCTGAGCCCGCTGCCCACGATGAGCACGCCCTCGTCGCGCAGCGGGGCCAACGCCCGTCCCACGGCCAGGTGGGTCGACGGGTCGTAGCCGCGCTTGAGCGACAGCTGCAGCACCGGCACCTCGGCGTTGGGGTACATCACGTAGAGCGGCGCGAACACCCCGTGGTCGAAGCCTCGGGCACCGTCGGCACGGACCGGGATGCCGGTCGCCTCCAACAGCTGGCCGACCCGCGCCGCCACCTCCGGTGAGCCGGGGGCCGGGTACTGGATGTGGTAGGTGAACTCGGGGAAGCCGCCGTAGTCGTAGAACATCGGCGGGTTGGGGTGGGTCTGCACCGTGAACTCCGGTGCCTCCCAGTGGCCCGACACCACCAGCACGGCCCGGGGCGTCGTGCCCACCTGTCCCGGCATGTCCTGGAGCGAGGCCTCCAGGATCGAGGCATCGCCGGGCAACAGGTCCTTGATCCAGGGCCAGGGCCCGCCGCCGTGGGAGATGAAGTAGGTCGGCAGTCGTTCAGCGTCGCTCACGGTGGGGCCAACACGGGGCCGCCGTCAGCTATGCCCGCCGGCCTGTGACGGGATCATGAACTCGGGTGGGGTGCGTTGACAGACCGGCTCGGGTCGGGCAGCGTCGCGACCATGGCCGACCAGAACGACGCCCGACGCCGGGCCATCGCTCTATGACGAGCTGGTGGCCGAGCTCGATGCCCGCCGGGCGGCGCTCGACGACGACCAGGCCAGCTTCTTCAACCGGCCCATGAGCGAGCGCGAGCTGATCGAGTTCCTCTCCTTCCAGGCCTACTACGAGTTGCGGGCCGCCCAGTTCATCGGGCGCTGGCTGGGCGACACGCCCGAGCCCGACGCCTTCGTGCTGCTGGCCCAGCAGGTCGAGGACGAGGCCATGCACCACGAGTACTGCATGCGGGCGCTTGCCCGCCGGGGCATCACCTCACTGGATGGCTGGCATCCCGAGCCCGAGTGGGAGGAGTGGATCGACGTCTGGTACCCGTCGGGCGTCGACACCCTCGAACGGGTGTCGGCCCACAACCTGGCCGGTGAGCTGGGTGCCTGCCAGGCCTTCGTGGAGATCAAGCCCCGGCTGCCCGACGACGTGGCGAAGACCTTCGAACGCATCATCCCCGACGAGCACTTCCACATGCGCGTCGGACGCCAGGTCATCGAGCGCTACGCCACCACGCCCGATGCGGTCGAGCGGGTGCGCCACCGGGTCCTGCACACCTTCGAGCTCGAGCAGGCCGGTCGGCTGGCCTACAACCGGCGCATGGCCCGGCTCGGCCTGGCCGACCTGGACGATCCGACCCCACCGATCGGCTGATCAGGCTGCGTCGGGGTGGCCGAGCCCGGCGGTGGCCGCGATCCAGGTGCCGCCGCGCACACAGCCCACCGGTACCAACCGCCGGTCGGCCTGCACCACCTCGAAGCCGTCGGAGAGCTCAGCCGGGCCCTCCTCGATGCGCAGCACCGACACCTCGGCGTCGCGGCCGACATCGAGCGTGCCGAACTGGTGGCTGCGATGGATGGAGGCGGCCGGTCCGGTGGTGGCCATGGCCACCACATCGGACAGCTCGACGCCCAGCGCCCACACCTTGGTCATGGTCTCGGGCAGCGAGCGCACCGGGTGGTCGATGTTGAACACGTTGAGATCGGTCGAGATCGAATCGGGCACGTAGCCCAGGTCGAACAGGCGCTGGGCGTCGCGGAACCGGAAGTCGGTGGCCGAGTGGCCCACGTCGAGGCGCACGCCCCGCTCGATCGCCTGGCGGAACTCGGGCACCGGCTGGCCGGTTTCGGCATCCAGCTCACCCGAGGCGCCCCGGAAGGCGTGGGTGATGATGTCGCCGTCCCTGAGGGCCTCGAGCAGGATGGGAGTGGAGATGGTCGGGGTGAACGGGAACCGGCCCAGATGCACCATGATCGGCAGGTCGCCAGCCACCGATTTGGCCCCCTCCAGGAACGGTGACACCGACGGGTCGCCGGTGTGACAGGCCCGGACCTTGAAGCCGATCACGTAGTCGGCGTGGGTCTCGAGCGCGGCGGCGGCCGCGTCCAGGTCGAGGTTGCGGATGTCGTTGGCGATCTCGAGGCGGTGGCAGATGAAGTCATGGGTGGCCAGGTAGAGCGAGCAGGGATCCATGAAGGCCAGGATGCGGGTCCGCGGTGCGGAGGCCTCGATCCACTGGTGAGCCAGGTCGATCGTGGCCGTGCCGCTGGTGCCCCCGTCGACCACGATGGGTACCCCGCGCTCCACGCCGGCCTGGTCGGGCCGCACGCAGAAGTCGCCCAGGCCCGGGTACACGTGGGCGTGCATGTCGATCAGGCCCGGGGTGACCACCAGGCCGTGGGCGTCCACCACCTGGGCCCCCGGGTGGTCCCGGCCCAGGTCGGGCCCGACCTCGAGGATGCGTCCGTCGCCGGCCAACACATCGGCGATCTCGTCCAATTTGTTGGCCGGGTCGATGACTCGACCTCCGGTGAGGATCAGGACGTCCGCCGGCGAAGGAGGCGCCGCATCGAGGGTCATGTCAACATTCTGTTGACCCGGGGCGCGGTCCGCCAGCCGCTCAGCTCGACTTCACCCAGGAGTAACACGGATGACCGTGCACGACGAACCGCCCGACCCACCAGGTGGCACCGCCATGTTGGCCGGTCGATCCGTCTCGCGGATCGGGTTCGGGGCCATGCAGCTCCCGGGGCCAGGGGTGTTCGGGCCGCCTCGCGATCGCGACGCGGCGGTGGCCGTGCTCCGTCGAGCCATCGAACTGGGAGTGAACCACATCGACACCGCCCAGTACTACGGCCCGGACGTGGCCAACGAGCTCATCCACGCCGCCCTGCACCCCTATCCCGCCGACCTGGTGCTGGTGAGCAAGGTCGGGGCCGACCGCGACCACGAGGGCAACTGGACCCCGGCGCAGCGACCCGAGCAACTACGAGCCGGGGTGGAGGCCAACCTGCGGAGCCTGGCGGTGGACCAGCTCGGGGTCGTCAACCTGCGACTTCTCGACGCCGGAGCCGAGCCGGAGGCGGGCTCGCCCCGCGTCGACCTCGACAGCCAGTTGGCGGAGATGATCGCCCTGCGGGCCGAGGGCAAGATCCGCGGGGTCGGGATCAGCAACGTGTCGCTCGACCAACTCCGTCGAGCCCTGCCCGCCGGTGTGGCCTGCGTGCAGAACGCCTACAGCGTGCTCGACCGCTCCGGCGAACCGCTGCTCGACCTCTGCCAGGAACACGATGTGGCCTGGGTGCCCTACTTCCCGCTCGGCTCGGCCTTCCCCGGCCTGCCCAAGGTGTCGGAGCATCCCGACGTGGTGGCCGCGGCCACCCGACTGGGGCCACCCCGGCCCAGGTCGGCCTGGCCTGGCTCCTGGGCCACGCGCCCAGGTCCTGTTGATCCCGGGCACGTCCAGCCTGGATCACCTGGAGGAGAACCTGGCCGTGGGCCGGGTGCGCCTGGATGCCTCCACCCGGGCCGAGCTGGATGCGCTCGCCCCTGTCGCCTCCGGAACCTGAGCTCGGGGCCCCCGCCCTGGCGGTCGGGCTGAACCGCGCGCCTGGTCACGGAGGCGGGATGACGCCCGGCACCTCGGTCATCGTGGGTCCGACCATCTCGACCTGGCTGCCGACCACCTCCATCAGCGCCCGTCCTTCCCCCAGCTGGCACCGGCCAGCCGGGTGGTCGGCGACGTCAGCTGGCGGGCGTGGTGGGCAGGCGCAGCAGCTGCATGTCGTGGCGGTCGTAGACCGTGGTCGCGCGTTCGGATTCGAGGGTGCGGGCCAGTGCCCGGTCCCGGCGTGACGAGGGATGCAGGAGGACGAAGCGCAGGTCGTAGCGGGCTTCGATGGCCCGTCGCTCGCTGGCGCTGGTGGTCGGATCCACATAGCGCGCCCGGGCGGCACGCCGAGCGGGGACGTCGTCGAGGAACACCTGGGGGTACCCGGGCACCAGCGCTCGTCCGGCCGTGGCCGGGATGAGCTGGTCGTCGGTGGTGGTGGTGCCCACCACGACCTGGCGGCCACCGACGTAGCGGGACAGGAACCGGTAGGCGTCGTCCTTGCGGGCGTAGGAGCTGGAGTGGCGGACCGACGAGGGCAGGAGGGGGCTCGGGACCATGCGGATCCACCCCGGCGACGTGGTGGCCACGCCCAGCACCAGCAGGGCGGCCAGCCCCACCGCCCCGGCTCGCAGCGCGGTGCTGGCGTCGGCCCAGCGGAACCCGACTTCGAGACGGCCCACTCCGTCGGCCGCGCCGACGGCCAGGGCCAGCACCACCAGCGAGATGGCCCGGCCGTAGGTCTGGTGATCGGTGACCCAACCGCCCAGGTACAACACGGCGCCGGTGACCAGCAGCAGGCTGAGCGGATCGAGTCGATCGGCTCGCCACCGTCGCCACAGGAAGGGCAGTCCGAGCAGCATGGGGAAGACGCGGACGAGGATCAGGTGGTAGATCCCGGCGTTGGACGTGTCGTACGAACCGCCCTGGGTGACCAGCGACAGCACCGAGTAGTAGGGCCAGGCCAGGCACAGCCCGACGGCCACGATTCCGGCCGCGATCAACCCGATCCAGACCTGGCGACCCCGGGCCCGGCAGGCGGCCACCACCACCAGCGCGGCGGCCAGCCAGGTCCCGGTGATCGGGTGCACGACCATGGTCAGGGCCAGGCCGGCGCAGAGCCCGACGAACCAGCCCCAGCGTGGGTCGCGACAGGCCCGCAGCGCGGCGGTCAGCGTCAGCAGCGCGATGGGCGCGGCGAAGGCCGACGGGTAGGGCGCCCCGAAGCCGATCGAGTTCAACCCGAAGACGCCACTGGCTCGCAGCGGCTCGAATCCCCACAGCAACAACGTGAACAGCAAGGCCCAGAACGGCGCCCGCCGGTTGTCGGTGATCTCGATCACGAACAGTCGCAGCGCCACCACCAGCAGGATCACGTTGGGGACGGCGGCGAGGGAGAGCACGGTCACCGCGCCCAAACCGGTGACGTGGCCGAACAGGCCGAGGGCGACGGTGTAGGGCGAGTAGTTGGGATGGGTGGTGGCGGCCCGAACCAGGGGGTGGGTGGGATCGATGGGTCGGGCGATGAGCTCGCGCACGACGGCCACGTGCTGCCACATGTCGGTCGACCACTGGCCGTTGGCGGTCTGGATGGCCACGCCGATCGCTGTCACCACCGACAGGATCAGGTAGCGATGGCGGTTCAGCCAGCCGCCACCGGCGGCTTCGACCGGCCCGAGCACCTGGTCCGATCCGGCGGCTGGGGACGCTGCGACCGCCGAAGGCACGTCACTGCCTACCACACCCCCGCCGAGCCCTCGCTCACCCGGCGGCGAGGGCATCCACGGCATCGGCGGCGTCGTCGAGATCGAGGCGGGGTTCGTCGAACCGCCGAACGTCGCGGTAGGTGCGGTCCCGCCCGGCGTCGGTGACGAACCAGCCGATCAGCCGGTCGAGGATGGCCTGGCGCAGCACGGGGGGCATGTCGTGCAGGTCCTGAGCCGGCACCCGTCCGACCACCAGCAGGCGACCCAGGTCGTAGAGGTCCGACGCCCGCTTCTCCGGCTTGGACGAGGCCCGCAGCGACACCGTGGTGGCCTTCATGGCCACCAGCCCGGCTGCGCTGGCCACCAGCCGGGCCGGGGCCACGGCCAACCGTTCGCCGTCGTGGTCGTCGACGGCCACGATGTCGATGGGGGTGGCGGCGTCGTGGGCCCAGGTGTGGGCCACCACGTTGAGCTCGAGGTCCGACAACGGCTCGGCTTCATCAGGTCCATCGGTTGCGTCGGCGCGGGTGGCCGCCTCCAGCTGGGCGGCCAGGTCGTGGCTGGACATGGGGGCCACGTCGATCACGTCCAGATCCAGGTGGTCGGCGAAGTGGTACTGCCCGCCACTGACCGATGTGACGGCCAGGCGCGCCACCGCGTCGTGGTAGCGAGGCAGGTCGCGGGCCACCGCGTCCAGGTCGACGGTGGTGCGGTGCGGGGTCCCCACCCGACACATCACGGCCAGCCCACCGATGAGGCGCAGCTCGGGCGGCAGCCGGGCCAGCAGCTCCACTTCGCGGTGGGTCGAGCCCTGGCGCCGACCCGACAGCAGCACCTGGGTCATGGCGTGCCGGGCACGATGCCCCACGAGTCGACGATCTCTCGACCCCGAGCAGGATCGGCCCCCAGGCGCAGGGCGCACACCAGCGGATGAGCCACCCGCCACGGGTGCTCGTCGTCGGGGGGCAGGCCGTCCAACTCGGGGAGCCAACGCACCGGCGACTGGCGGACCCAGCACCGGGTGGGCAGCTCGCGGTCGACCAGGCCGCGAGCCCGGCGCAGGGCGGCGGCGGTGGGCACGTAGCAGCGGGCCGGCAGGTCGCCGGCCGCGGCGATGTGGGCGCCCCCGAGGGTGGCCGCCCGCTCGTCGACCCGCACCAGCTCGTCGGGGGCCAGCCGGTCGGCCACCACCTCGAGGTCGACGGGCAGCGCCAGCCAGCCGTCGTCGGGCCAGCGCCCGGCCGTCTCCCAGAACAGGTCGGGCAGCAGAGGGAGATGGGTCCGCGACCCGATCAGGCCGCGCTCGACGAACCGGCCGATGAGCTCGTGGGTGGTGCCCACGCTGCGTCCGATGGTGGCGGCCACCCGGCGGGCGGTGACCGGTTCGTCGGGCGAGCACAGCGCGGCCAGCGCGATCTCCAGCCCGACGGTGGTCCACACGTTGCCGGTGGTCGGCCGATCGATGCCGGTCGAGGGCAGGGCCGAGTCGATCCGCAGGCCGGGCGCCCACAGGCGCAGGTGGCCCCGACGGTCGAGCCAGCCCCACCCGGCGGCCCGCAGCACGTCGCGCCCGGCATCGCTGATCCGGTCGGCCACCACCAACGCCGGCAGCCGGCTCGGGGTCTCGCGCACGAGGTCGCGCAGGTCAGCCGGGGTGGGGTGGGCGCGCTCGACCAGTTCGGGGACCAGGCGCTGGCCGTCCACCACCAGGACCTCGTCTTCGGCGTGGGCGTGGACGCCGATGGCCGTGAGGGCCTCGACCACCTCGGCCCCGGCTCGGGCGGTATTCTGCGTTCCTGCCGTCACGAACACCGAACGATAGCGGACGACTCCTCGAAAGGCAATTTTCGTTCGGTCTACTCGCCGTCACGAACACCGAACGCCGAGAGAGTCAGACAAGAGGACGGCTAGTCGACCAGCGCTTGGTAGACGAGCTGCTTGAGCTGGGTGCGGATGGGATAGGTGCTCGAGGGCAGCAGCTGGGTGAAGAACAGCGCGGTGACGTCCTCGACCGGATCCACCCAGAAGGCGGTGCTGGCCGCGCCACCCCAGGCGTACTCGCCCGGGCTGGACAGCACCTTGTTGGCCGCCGGGTCGAGCACCACCGAGAAGCCCAGCCCGAACCCGACGCCCTCGAAGGTGGTCTCGGCGAACAGTGGACGGCCGACGGCCTCGAGGTCGGCGCCGCCGGGCAGGTGGTTGCGGGCCATGAAGTCCACCGTGCGCGGGCTGAGCAGCCGCACCCCGTCCAGCTCGCCGCGGTTGCGCAGCATCTGGGTGAATCGGTGGTAGTCCGCCGCGCTCGACACCAGCCCACCGCCGCCCGACAGCATCCGAGGCGGACCGAGGGCGCCAGCGCCCGAAGGCATCGAGGCGCACGGCGGTGCGACTCGGGACCGGCGCCGTAGAGCGCGGCCAGGCGGTCCAGGTCGGCTTCGGGAACGGAGAAGCCGGTGTCGGTCATGCCCAGCGGGCTCGAAGATGTGCTCGGCCAGGAACCGGTCGAGCGGCTGGCCCGAGACCACCTCGACCAGCCGCCCCAGCACGTCGGAGGACACCGAGTAGTTCCACTCGGTGCCGGGCTCGAACAGCAGGGGCATCGACGCCCACGCGTCGCACCGCTCCGGCCAGGTCGAGGTCGGGCGGGCTGCCCCACTCGAACCCGGCGGCGCGGTACATGGCGTCCACCGGGTGGGCGTAGTGGAAGCCGTAGGTCAGCCCCGACGTGTGGGTCAGCAGGTGCCAGATGCGCACCGGCTCGGTAGCCGGCACGGTCACCGGCGACTGCGAGCGACCCGCTGCGGTACACGCGCTGGTCGGCGGAACGACTCGATGTAGCGGTGGAGCGGATCCTTCAGCTCGAAGGCGCCCTTGCTCGTAGAGCATCATCGCCGCCACCGAGGTGATCGGCTTGGTCATCGAGTAGATGCGCCACAGGGTGTCGCGCTCCACCGGCAGGGCCGCTTCACGGTCGCGGTGGCCGTCGTGCGCTCACGTAGGCCACCTGGCCGTGACGGGTGACCACGGCCAACCAACCGGCCAAGCGGCCGTCGTCCACGTAGGCGGCGAAGTGGCGTTCGATGCGATCCAGCCGGTCCGGGTCGAACCCGACCTCCTCCGGCGACACCTCGACGGGCAGGTCTCCCATGGTGGCTCCTCTTCTTTGGCCCTTCGGTCCGCAAGCCTCCCTACGGGCGCCTTCGGCATCTGGGTGTCATCGGTCCAGCGGCTCGGGCCTGGCGGCCTTCGCCTTCTGGCTCCCTCAGTGGGTGGCGGCGTCCTGTTCGGCTTGGCGCAGGCGGGCGGCCAGCGCCGTGAGCATCCGTCGGGACACGCCCGGCCACTCGTCGAGCACGGCCGCCACCTCGCGCTGGCCGAGCACGTACAGCTCGAGGGTGGTGACGGCGGTGACGGTGGCGCCGCGGGGCGCGTTGTCGAGCACCGCCAGCTCGCCGAAGTACTGGCCCGGAGCCAGGCGGGCCACCGACCGTCCGTCGCGCACCACCTCGGCCTCCCCAGCCACGATGAGGTACAGCTCGGAACCCGGCATGCCCTGTTCGACCACGTGCTGGCCGGCTTCGACCGACAACGGCTGGGTGACCTGGGCGATGAGCGTCAGCTCGCGATCGGTGCAGGTCGAGAACAGATCGACCGTGGCCAGCCGTTCAACCACGTTGCTTCGGGGCATGGTTCTGCGCTCCTCAGGAGACCCCGGCCCGCTTGCGGCCGATGATGGTGGAGATGAGCACTGCCACGAACAGGGCGGCGCCGTTGAACACGTCGTTGATCCAGTTCTGCACGCCCGGCCAGCGACAGCCCGGTGACGGTGAAGGCCAGGAAGAAGATGGCGACCAGGGTGCCCAGCACGTTGAAGCGCCCGGGCTTGATGGCGGTGGCGCCGAGGTAGGCGGCGGCCAGGGCCTGGAGGGTGTCGGCCACCGTGCCCAGCTGCGGGCTGGCGCCGCCGTTGCGGGCCACCAGCAGGACGCCGGCGAACCCGGCCAGCGTCGCCGAGATGACGAAGGCCAGCAGCACCAGCACGTCGACCCGCAGGCCGACCAGGCGGGCGGCGTCGGCGTTCGACCCGATGCTCTGCAGGTAGCGGCCGTAGGGCGTGTGCTCGAGCAGGTAGTAGACGACGAGCGCCACGACGGCCAGGAAGTAGACGGTGCGGGGGATGCCGAACCAGTCGCCCGAGCCCAGGTCGACCAGGTCGGAGCTGCTGGTGATCAGATCGACTGGCCGCTCGTGTACCACTCCACGATGCCGGCCAGCACGGTCGACACGCCCAGCGTGACGATCAGCGAGTTGACGCCGATGCGAGCCACGGTGTTGCCGTTGCTCAGCCCGACGAAGGCGCCGATGCCGATGGGCACCAGGATGGCCAGCCCCACCGGCCAGCCCAGCCGGGCCATGAAGCCGGCGCACAGCACCTGGGTGAGCCCGGCGACCGGAGCCGACCGAGAAGTCGAACTCGCCGCAGATCGAGCGGGATGATGATGGCGAGGGCCAGGATGCCCGACCACCGCCTGGTTGCCGAGGACGTTCTGTGATGTTGGCCGAGCTGCGGAAGGCGCTGCCGACGTCTTCGACCACAGGCTGAAGAAGATGAAGGTGAGCGGCGAAGAGCACGACCAGGGCGTAGCGCTCGATGAACCCGAGCCACCAGCCGCTGCCGCTGGACTCCTCGGGCGAGTCGCTCGCCGTCGGCGGGGCGGACTGCTACCGGCCGCCGACGCGGTGGCGGGGCCGACGTCCGGGCTCGGCTCGGCGCCAGCGGGAGCGTCGGGGTCGAGGCTCATGAGGCCACCTCCTGGGTGCGCAGCGCCAACTCGGTCAGTCGGGCGGGTTCGATGTCGGGGGGACGCAGCTCGGCCGTGACGCGCCCCTCGGTGAGCACCACCACCCGGTCGGACACGTGGGCCAGCTCCTCGAAGTCGCTGGTCACCAGCAGCACCGAGCACCCCTGGTCGACGGCCTTGCGACACCAGCGTCGTAGATCTCGGCCCGGGCGTTCACGTCCACGCCCTGGGTGGGCTCGTCGAGCAGCAGCACCTTGGGGTTGCGCTCGAGCCAGCGGGCCAGGATCACCTTCTGCTGGTTGCCACCCGACAGCGTCCCCATCTCCTGGCGCTCGGAGTTGGCCCGGATGAAGAACGAGCCGATGGTGGCGCGGGCCTCGGTGTCGGCCTGGCGCCGGTGGAGACGCAGGCCGTGCCAGTAGCGGTCGACCATGGCCGCAGCCAGGTTCTCCGACAGCGTCAGCTCGGGGAAGACGGCCTCGCTCCCGCGATCCTCGGGCACGTACGCCACCCCGGCCTCCATGGCCTGGCCGATGTGGCGGAACTTCTGCGGACGACCGTCGATCTCGATCGAGCCCGATCGCACCGGGTAGGCGCCGAACACCATCTTGAGCAGCTCGGATCGTCCCGAGCCCAGCAGGCCGGCGATGCCCAGCACCTCGCCCTTGCGCAGTTGGAGGTCGACGCCGCGCAGCGGACCGCCGCGCGAAGCCCTTCACCTCCAGCGCCATCTCGTCGGTGGTCACCGCCGGCATCTCCGGGTACATGTGGTCGAGCGGCCGCCCGGCGATGAGCTCGATGAGGCGGTTCTCGGTGATCTCCGGCCCGTCCAGGCTGCCGGCCAGCCGACCGTCACGCAGCACGGTGGCCCGATCGGCGATGTCGATCACCTCGTTGAGTCGATGGCTCACCAGCAGGATGGTCTGGCCATTGCGGGCGAATCGGTTGAGCGCGCCCATCAGCCGGGTCACCTCGGCCCGGGGCAGCGACGCGGTGGGCTCGTCGAGCACCAGCACGCCCGAGTGCTCGCCTTCCTGGTCCTGCACGGCCCGCACGATGGCCACCATGGCCCGCTCCGCCGGCCGCAGCGTGTGCACCGGCGCGTCGGGCGACACGGCGATGTCGTAGCGGTCGAGCAGCGCCTGGGCCCGGCGGCGTAGGGCCCGACCCCGGATGGATCCGGCCCACGTGGTCTCGTAGCCACTGCCGATGGCGATGTTGTCGGCCACCGACAGGGCGGGGAACACGGCCGCGTTCTGGTGCACGAAGTGCAGGCCCTGCGCCTTGGCCGAGCTGGGCGCGGTCTGGTCGCTGGCCGTGGTGGTGCCGGCCACCTCGATGGTGCCCCCGGGGTCACCGTGGTACACGCCGGCCAGAATCTTGATGAGGGTCGACTTGCCCGATCCGTTGCCGCCCAACAAGGCATGGATCTGGCCGGGGGCCACCTCGAAGGAGACGTCGATCAGAGCCCGGGTGCCGGGGAAGGTCTTGGACAGGTGGGCGATGCGTAGGGCCGGTTCCGGGGGGGTGCCCCCGTCGCTCATGAGCTGACGCCCCACGCCTTCTGGTACTCGGCCTTGAAGTCGACCGGCGGGATGAACTCCCCGGAGGCCGGCAGGCCGTGCTCGGCGTCCACCATGGTCCAGCCGATGCCGCTGTCGGCCGGCTTCTGGCCCAGGAAGACGCTGTTCATGGTGTCGGACGCAGCCCAGCCGGTCCACTCCGACGAGATGACGTTGACGGCGGTCACCTTGCCCTGGCGGATCAGGTTGAGCTCATCGGAGAAGCCCTCGCCGCCCATGACGTCGACGTGGTGGGGGTTGGCTCCCAGAGCCGGGGCCACGCCCAGGGTGGTCACGTAGGTGTAGGGGCTCTTGATCCAGTTGGCCTCTGGGTGCTGCAGCACGGCCGCCTGGATCTTCTGGACGATCTGGCCGTCGGTCAGGTCCTGGGTGGTGACGCTGACCGTGTCCACGATCTGGGAGTTCCCCGAGGCGGCGATCACGTTCTTGAACCCCTGGAGCGTCCAGTAGAGGACCGTGAACTCCGGATCGTTGATGGCGATGATCTTGGCCTTGTTCTGGGTCTTGGCGATGATGTAGTTGGCCTGGTCAGCACCGTAGGACTCGGAGAACTTGTCCGGGTTGAGGGCCTTGGGACCGAAGTTGATGTTGGCGCTGAACAAGCCCGTGGCCTCGTTGCCGGCCTTGGGGTCGTTGCAGTCGAAGGCGTAGATGCCCACGGTGGCGATGTGGGCCGCCTTGGCCTCTTCCAGGGGCTGCTTGACCTGGTCGCAGTCGATGGCGTCGAGGATGATGCCGTCGACGTGGGCGGCGATGGCCTGGCGCACCAGCGGGGCGTAGTTCGACGGGTTCAACTTGGCGTCGTAGAGGTCGACCTGCCAGCCCAGCGCCTTGGCCGCGGCCACCGCCCCGTTGGACGGCACCGAGCTGCTGCTGGCCGCCTGGCCAGAAGAGATCACCACGATGTGCTTGTTCTTGCTGGCCGGACGCGACTTGTCCGAGACGTTGCGGTTCGTGCCCTTGAAGGCGAGTTGGGTGGCGGCTTCGGCCTTGGCCAGCGCGGCCACGGCGCTGTTGCCGGCGTTCGCCGACGTGCCACCGGTGGTGCTGCCGGTGGCGGTGTTGGACGATTTCGAGCTGCTGCAGGCCGCCAGGGCGACCACCATCACGATCGCCACCCCTGCTCGGCGAATGAACACGTTGCGCGTCATCGGGTCTCCTCCCCCTTGGGGCGCCCGGAAGGACCGCCCACCAGCCGTCCAACCCCCCAGGCTGGACCGCCTGGCGTCAGCTAAGCACGATCGCGGGCCGTACGCGTGCGTGGACCGGGAATTTGCCCTCACGCCTTGGTCGACCACACCGCCCACAGCGGGTCGCCGGGCGCCCCCAGGTGGGTGCGCGGCGCGGCGGTGGGCTCCTCGAACCCGCCGCTCAGACGGAAGTACCGGCGCACGATGTCCGTGCATCCGGCGGGGTCGGCCAAGGCCCAGCCCCGGATGACCTTGGTCGGGAAGCAGCGGTTCGAGAAGGTGACCACGAAGCGCCCGCCCGGGCGCAGCACCCGGGCCACCTCGGCGAACACCTCCACCGGTCGGACCAGGTAGTCCACCGACACACAGCAGGTGGCGTCGTCGAAGGTGGCGTCGGCGAACGGGAGCACCGGCTCGCGGTTGAGGTCGTGCACCACCCGCTCGGCGGCCTGCGGGTTGGCCGCCAGCTCCTGGTCGTTCATGCCCAGCACCACCAGGCGCTGCGGCGTCGTGGCGAAGTGCGACACCCACGACGCCATCAGGTCGAGCACCTCGCCGTCGAGGCCCAGCTCCTGGTACAGGACGCCGACCGCGGCGATGGCCCGGTCGTCGATGTGGGTCACGAACCGGTCGGGGACATAGAACCGGTCGTCGTCGGTCTCGTCCTGTCGATCGAAGAACCCCGGTGGGAAGTCGTCGTGGCTGGACATGGGGCCACCTTGGCAGATGGGCGCGGTCGATCTGGCGCCCGGGACCGGGCGTCGGGTGGCGGCGCGCCTACCATGCGCCCCCATGGCCGAGGATCTCACCGCGGCTGACCGGGTCGAGGCCGGCCGATGAAGCCCGGCACGCGGCGGCGCCGGTCGCTGGTGGTGGTCGTGGTGCTGACCATCGCCGTGTTCGCCGGCACCTGGGCGGTGGCCTTCTTCTCGCGCCCGGAGCACGTGGTCCACCTGACCGCGCAGGCCACGGTGGCCGCCAACGGGTCGGCCGTGGTGGCCGAGACGATCGACTACCGGTTCAGCGGCATCGACCACCACGGCATCTACCGCGACGTGCCTGGCCTGGCCGCGGACACGCCGGGCATCACCGCCACCGACAACGGGCGCCCGGCCCAGGTGCTGGTCACGGACAACGAGATCGCTCTGCCCAACGCCCACATCCGCATCGGCGATCCCAGCCAGACCGTGAGCGGTGATCACGCGTACCTGGTCGGCTACCCGTTGCCGACGGTCATCGACGCGGCCGGCAACCTCGACTGGAACGGGGTGGGCACCGGCTGGGGCGTCGACATCGACCAGACCGACCTGGCCGTGACCGGGCCGTGGACCTGGACCGACCCGACCTGTCAGCAGGGGGTCGAAGGTTCGACCACGCCGTGCACCGTGACCCAGCCCCAGCCGGGGCTGCTGGTCGTTCACGTCGGACGTCTGGATCCCCACCAGGGAGTCACGGTGGAGGCCGGTCGGGGGCCATCCCTGGCGGTCGCCCCCTCCCTGCCCGCCGTGGCGCGGGCGCAGTGGCCGCCGCCCGGCACCTCGCCCTTCGTCACCGCCGCGGTGGCGGCACTGGCCCTGCTGGTGTCGGCGCTCGCCCTGCGCGGCGTGCTGGAACGACTCGGACGCGACGAGGTGGTGGGCGCCGGAGCCACCGACGTGGCCTTCGCCGAGGCCAGCTCCGGCGCGGCGCGACGGGTCAGCGCCCACGAGCTGGCCGGGATGGCATCCATCGAGTTCGCCCCGCCCGCCGACCTCACCGCCTGGCAGGGCGGACTGCTCAGCACCGAGCAGGTGCTCGATGCCCAGAAGGTGGCGTGGCTGCTCGAAGCGGCCATCGTCGGTCACCTCCAACTCGACGAGAACGACGGCAAGGTCACCCTCACCCGCCTGGCCGTGCCGCCGTCACCGGTGGTGGTGCCGGGCCGGCCGGCGGCGCCTGGCGGCGGCGTCGACTCGTTGCTGGACCAGGGCTTCGCCGGCCGCCCGGCCATCACCCTCGGCTCCTACGATCCCTCCTTCTCGGCCATGTGGAAGGCGCTCGGCCTCGACCTGGCCGGGTGGATGGCGACCAGTCCCCTGTGGGAGGACCAGGGTCGCCGGCGCCAGCGCAGCGCCCGCATCCTGGGCGTGCTGCCGGCCCTGGCCGGTGTGGTGGGGATGGCGGCCGGCGCCTTCCTGGTGGCCCGCCACGGCTCGGGCTTCCTGGCCCTGGTGGCGGTGGCCGGGCTGGTGGCCGGCCTCGGGCTGGCCGCGCTGACGGCCGGTTTCGAGCTCATGGTCCGGAGCCCGGAGGGCTCGGGGCTGTGGGTGCGGGTCGAGTCGTTCCGGCGGTTCCTGCACGACTCGGAGGGGCCCCAGGCCGAAGAGGCGGCCAAGCGAGGCGTGCTGCGCCAGTACACGGCCTGGGCCATCGCCCTCGACGAGGTCCACCACTGGTCGAGAGCGGTCGAGGCCGCCGGGGCCCAGATCGGCAACGTCGACCGAGCCGGCCTGGGCTATGTCTACCTGGCCCCGCTCCTGGTCGGCAGTACCCATGCGGCCAGCGTGGCCCCGCACTCGTCGGGAGCCGGGGGCATCGGTGGCGCGGTGGGCGGTGGCTTCGGCGGCGGGGGCGGCGGCAGCTGGTGAACGCGGCGAGCGGGGCCGATTGGCAGCTCGGCCCGTTCACCCGTCATCCGGGTCCGGTGCTGGTGCCGGACCCGTCGGTCGAGTTCCGCTGCCCGGTGAGCCTCGAGCGGGTGCGGTGGGCGGCCAAGGATCTGTTCAATCCGGGCGCGGCCATGTTCGAAGGCCGCGTACACCTGCTCGTGCGTGGCGAGGATGAGCGCCGACGCGGGCACCGGACGTCCCGGATCGGCCTGGCCATCAGCGACGACGGCTTCGGCTTCTCGCTCGAGCCCGAGCCGGTGCTGTTCCCCGACGACGATGGCTGGCAGGCCTGGGAGTGGCCGGGCGGCTGCGAGGACCCGCGCCTGGTCGAGTCACCTGACGGCGGCTTCGTGTGCCTCTACTCGGGCTTCGACGGTCGTTCGGCCACGCTCATGGTGGCCACCTCCATCGACCTGCGCCAGTGGCACAAGCACGGTCCCGCCTTCACCGGTACCGCTCACGTCCGGCGATGGTCCAAGAGCGGGTCGGTGGTGACCGAGGCGCGGCCCGACGGCCGCCTGGTGGCCTGTCGCCTGGACGGCCGGTACTGGATGTACTGGGGTGAGGGCAACTGCTTCGCGGCCACGTCCGATGATCTGGTCCGGTGGACCCCGGTGGAGTTCGACGCCACCGCGGACCGCTACCTCACCGAGTCCGCGCCGGCCGACGAGGACGAGACCGCCTCCTGGGAGCTGCACCGGGTGCCCGGCACCCGGGTCATCCGGCCGCTCCTCTTCCCCCGGCCCGGCCGCTTCGACTCCCTGCTGGTCGAGCCCGGGCCACCCGCAGTGCGCACCGGCGCCGGCGTGGTGCTCGTGTACAACGGCGCCAACCACCCCACCCGGGGCGATCCGGCGTCGGCTCCGATGGCCTACCAGCCTGGGCAGGTCCTGTTCGACGGGCGTGATCCCACCGCCTGCATCGCCCGGTCGGTCGAACCGTTCCTGTTGGCCGACACACCCGACGAGCGCACCGGCCAGGTCGACGACGTCTGCTTCGCCCAGGGCCTGGTGGCCGTGGGCGGTCGCTGGCACCTCTACTTCGGCATGGCCGACTCCACCATCGGCTGCGCCACCGCGCCACGCTAGGTCTTCCTCGACGACCCTCAGTCGCTGGCCGAGAGGACCCGCACCAGGGTGACCTGGCGCTCGCCCAACTCGGGGGCGGGGCTGCCCGCGGCCTGGACGACCAGGTCGCAGGTCTCGTCGTCGGGATCCGAGCTGGACACCCGGGCCAGGCGGCCGGCCACATCCTGGAGGGCCAGGTCGTCATCGCTGGAGGTGGCCACCGCGGCTCGGCTGATGGGCATGGACGACAGTGGTCCCACGAACAGGACCGGCTGGTCCAGGCGATCCTGCTGGAGCAGGTCGTGCAGCGTTCCGTCGGTGTCGTCGGCCACCACCGCGGTGGTGGCGAAGGATCGGGCGGCGTGGCGCACGCCCAGCTCCACCGTGTGGTCGATGAAGACCTCGATGGGCCGGTCGATGCCCAGGCCGACCAGCAGAAGCTCGACGGCCCGCGACGAGGCCGCCTCGTCGGGCATGTCGGTTTCGGTGCCCACCACCACCGGGAGGACCACGCCGTCGTCGCTGGCGGCCAGGCGCACGGCCAACTCGGCCACGCCTCGTCGCAGCGCCCGCCGGCCGTCGATGACCAGCAGCACCCGCCGTCCGACCCGGCCCGGGGCGGGCACGCTCACGGGTAGCCGCTTGGTGAAGATGGGGGTGATGGAGGCCGAGAGCACCAGGCTCACGGCGATGAGCACCAGCACCGCGTTCACCACCTTGGTGCCGAACAGCCCGATGTCGTAGCCGACGATGGTGGCGGCCAGGGTGGCCGCCGCCTGGGGGATGGTGAGCGAGAACAGGATCCCCACCTCGGCCCAGGCGTAGCCGAGGAGCGGTCTGGTGGCCAGGGCGGCCAACGCTTTCCCGCCGAAGCAGGCGGCGATGAAGATGGCGGCCAGGCGCAACGTCTCGGGGTCGAACATCACCGCTGGATTGATGATCAGGCCGACCGAGACCAGGAAGACGGGCACGAACACCGCCCCGCCGAAGAACTCGATCCGCTCCATCAGGTCGCCCTCGTTGGGGACCAGGCGGTTGAGAGCCAGCCCGGCGAAGAAGGCCCCGACGATGCCCTCGATGGCGAACAGCTCGGCCAGGGTGGCGGCGGCCAGCATGGCCACCAGGGCGAAGACGTAGCGCGCCGATCGCGAGGTCCCGAAGTGGGTCAGGAACAGGCGGGCGATGCGGGGCAGCACCACGAAGCAGCCCACGCCCACGGCCAGCAGGCCGGTGACGAGCTGGGCAGCGATGTCCAGTCCGCCGGACTGGCCCAACGTCGCCCCCGACACCGCGGCCAGCACCATGAGGGTGAGGGTGTCGGTCACCACCGTGGCCCCCACGCCGGTGGCCACCGCTGGGTCGTTGCCCCGACCCAGGTCGCGGATCATCGGGTAGACGACCAGGGTGTGGGAGGCGAGCAGCGAACCCAACAGCACGGCGGCCGCGGTGCTGAAGCCGATGGCGAACCCGGCGATGGTGCCGGCCAGCATGGGCAGGCTGAAGGTGAGCATCGAGTAGACGATCGTGTCCCGACGATTGGCCGAGACCAGACGCAGGTCGAGCTCGAGGCCGGCCACGAACATCAGGTAGAGCAGCCCGATCTGCCCGAGGTCAGGCACGGTGGTGTTGCCCGATCCCACGATCCCCAGGGCGTGGGGCCCGATGATGAGGCCGCCCAGCAGCAGGCCGATGATCCCGGGCACCTTGAACCGCTCGATGATCATCGGCCCGAGGACGATCACCAGGAACAGCACCAGGAAGGGCAGCGCCGGGCCGGTCGGGGCCTCGATGTGGACGATCTGGGCGAGCAGCATCAGCGGGTCCTCAGTCGTCGGTCCGGATGAGTGGGACGTGATCGGCGCTGGTCCCGTCCAGGGTGATCCCCAACCACTTCTCGGCCAGCGAGGCGATGGTGCCGTCGGCGATGAGGGCACGTATGGCCGACGAGGTGGCGTCGAGGTTGCCCGAGCCTTGGGGTAGGGCGGCGGAGAGGTCGTCGTTGGAGTCGAACTGGCCGGCCACGGCCAGCACGCCGTGGGAGTCACGGGCCACCGCCGCGGCCACCGGCAGGTCGAGCAGGCCGGCGTCGACCTGGTGGCCCTCGACGGCCGAGACGGTGTCGTGCTGGGACGAGCTGAGCCGGGCCGGGTGGTCGGGTTGGATGGTGTTCTCCAGGAAGTCGCGCAGGGTGCTGGTCCGCCCGACCGACCAGGTCAGTCCCTGGGCGGTGTGCAGGTCGGGGACGGACTGCCCGGCGCGAACCAGCACCGCCGGGGTGGCGGCCAGGTAGGGATCGCTGAAGTCGAGCACCTCGCCCCGCTCGGGGGTGGCCGTGACATCGGACAGGGCCATGTCCGCGCCTCCCAGGTGGCCGGCCACGATCTGGGCGAACGGGACGATCACCACGCGGACCTTGGCCAGCCCGAACTGGTGAGCCAGGTCCTTGGCCAGCTCGAACTCGAAGCCGCCGGTGGGGTGGGACTCGGTGCCGTCCCAGAAGCCGTCGAGCGGCACCTCGGCGGTGGCCACCGTCAGGACGCCGGCCCGGGCCGGCGTGAAGTCCCCCGAGGCGTCGTCGCTGCTCGAACACCCGGCGACCACCAGGAGCGTGACCAGCACCACCAGCAGGATCGACAGCCGTTGACCGGCTGACCCCGTCGACCTGCGGGTTGATCCCGTCGATGGTCGCCGTGCCCCCAGGTCAGCCACCCACGTCACGTTAGGGCAGGAGCCGTCAGGCGTAGGTGGTGGGCACGGGTTCGATCTCGGCCTCGTCGACGGGCACGGCCCTCGCCGCCACGCCACGACCCAGCGAGCGACCGGCGATCCAGCCGTAGACGGCCGCGCCCAGCGCCCCCACCGCGCCGATGGCCACCGGCACCCGGGCGCCCCAACCATCGGCGATCCAACCGAGGAGCGGCCCGCCCAGCGGGGTGGTGCCGATCATCAGCACGGTCTGGAGGGCCAGCACCCGACCGTGCATGTTGTCGGCCGCCACCACCTGCACGATGGCGGTGGTCGAGGTCATGTAGGCGATGCTGGCCAGACCGAGGGCCACGGCCACGGGCAGCGCCACCCAGGCGTTGGGGACCACCGTCAACGCCATCAGGGCCAGACCCAGGGCGCCGGCTCCCATCACGATGGAACGGAAGCGCACCTGGCTGCGGTGCGCCACCACCAGCGCGCCCACCAGCGACCCGACGCTGAAGGCCGAGTACACCAGCGTGTAGGTCGTGTCGTGACCGTGCAACGACCGGGTCACCAGCAGCGGGAAGGTGACGCTGAAGTTGTAGCTGAGCACCCCCACGATGGCGAGCATGACGAAGGAGATGCGCAGCTCGGGCACCTGGCGGACGTAGCGCAGCCCGTCGCGGACCTGGTGGCTTGGCCCGAGGCGTGTGGGGTGCCGGGCGCAGCTCGGATCGCCGCATCATGCCCAGGGCCACCAAGACGGTGAGATAGGAGATGCCGTCGAGGGTGAACGCCCACCCGTAGCCCACCGTCACCACCAGGGCACCGGCCAGGGCCGGACCGAAGATGCGCGACGTGGCCACCAACGCCGAGTAGAGGGTCACCGCGTTGGGTACGTCCTCGGCCATCACCATCTCGGTGACGAAGCTGCGCCGGACCGGGATTGTCGAAGGCCAGCAGCACGCCGCCGGCGGCCGCCACCCCGTACAGGGCCCCCAGCGACGGATGGGGCTGGAAGGCCAGAGCGGCCAGCACGAACGACTGCACCATCTCGAGCACCTGCGTGACCGTCAGCAGGCGCTTCTTGTCCACCCGGTCGGCGATCAGCCCGGCGAACGGCGAGAACAGGAGGATGGGGCCGAACTGGCAGGCGGTGAGCAGGCCGACGGCCAGGCCGCTGTTGGTCTGGCTCAGCACCAGCAGCGTCAGCGCCACCATGGTCAGCCAGTTGCCCGTGTTGGACACGAGCTGGCCGATGAAGAAGAGGCGGTAGTTCCGGTTGCGCAGCGACAGGAACGACTGGCGGGCCGCGGCCCCGGGACTGAACCTCGACGTCATTGGTAAGCCATGCTAAATACTTTCCGGCCGGTCCGGTGGCCTGACCCGTCTGGCCCGTCTGACCGGTCCGACCGGTCTGACTGGCTCGGCACGGGCGTTAGCATCGGCGACCCATGCTGACGCCGCCGACCCCCTCGCCCCCATGACGGATCTCCCCATCCCGGTGACGTCGGTGCCCAGTCGTCTGGGCACCACCGCTCGGCTGGAGGACGGCGATCTGGTGCTCGAGCTCACGCCCCGGCCCGAGGTCCTGCACCACGGCGTGGTGCGCGCCAGCGTCCTGGCCTTCCTGATCGACGCCGCCGCCGGCATCCCGCTGGACCGCGATCCCGACGTCTGGACCCTCACCACGGATCTGTCGATGCGGATGCGCCCAGTGGCCGCGCCCGACCGGGTCGACGCCTTCAACACCATCGTGCGTTCGGGTCGGCGCTCGTCGACCTGTCGGGTCGAGCTGACCAGCGAGCTCGGCGCCCCCATCGCCACCGCGGCCATCGGCTTCGCCTCGGTGCCCCGCAAGCCGACCGACGGCCCCAAGCCGTCCGTCACGGCAGAACAGGCGGTGACCCTGTTCCGTGGCCAGCCTCCGCTCACCCGACCGTTGCGTGAAGAGGCTGGCATCGAGGTGATCGACGCGGCGGCCGGGGTCGTTCAGGTGGCGGTCACCGCCGATCTGCGCAATCCGGCCGGGACGTTGCAGGGCGCCATGGTGGCGTTGGTGGCCGAGGCCGCGACCGAGGAGCTGGTGGGCGACCTGGCCGGTTCCCCGTGATCGTGACCGACCTCGATCTGCGCTACCTGGAGCGGACCCAGGCCGGTCCCGTGCGCACCCGGAGCCGACTGCTCGGCTCCGGGCCCGATGCGGCGGTCCAGGTCGAGCTCGTCGACCTGTCCACCGATCGGACCACCACGTTGGTCTACGCCCGGGCCATCCCGGTGCCCTGAGGCGCGTCCCGGCGAGCCGAGATCAGGCCCAGTCGGGGTTGCGGCCGCACCAGGCCACCAGCCGGTCGATCGGTGCGGCGTCGTCCGGCGTGGGCACCACCGGGGCGAACGGAACCTCGGCGTCTTCCGCGTCGCCACGGATGTCGGCGGGCAGCGCCGTCTGCATGAAGGTGAGCGCCGCCGCTACCGCCGCCGGGTCCCACGAGGGCTGCTGGCCGGTGGCCCGGGCCAAGTCCCACGTGTGGACGATGAGCTCGCTCAGGTACATGCGCAGCACGGAGTCGCCGGGCATGGTGGCCCAGGGCAGGGTGATCATCCGGGTCAGCGACTCAGGGTCCTCCCAGGCCTGCTCGGCCTCGGTGATGTCGTGGTTCCAGGCCGCGGCGATGTCGCTCAGGGACCAGCCGGCGGTTCCGCCGTCCTGAGCCGTGTAGTCGGGCGCGCCTCGGCCCAGCGAAGCGATGCGGGGGGCCACCAGGACCAGGTGGTCGAGCAGGTCGGCCACATCGAAGGCCCGACAGGGCGTGGCCTCGTGCAGTTGGTCGACCGCCACCCAGCTGATGGTGGCGGTGGCCGTGCGCACGGCGGTGGCGAACAGCGGACGCGGGTCGTCGAGGGTGGCGGGGCTGGTGGATGAGGGCGATGAGGTCTGCTGGGTGGGTTCCATGAACACCACCCTGCGCCCATAAACCGGTCAGCAAGTGTCCGGTTTCTGTGACATCTTCTTCTCATGCGCGCGGATCGATTGGTGGCCGTCCTGCTGCTGTTGCAGCGCAAGGGTCGGGTCACCGCGGCCCAGGTGGCCGTCGAGCTCGAGATCTCCGAGCGCACGGCCCGGCGCGACCTCGAGGCGCTGGGCATGGCTGGGCTCCCCATCTACTCCCGGCAGGGTCGCAACGGGGGCTGGGAGCTGCTCGGCGGGGCCACCACCGATCTCAGCGGCCTGAACGCCGACGAGGTGCGGGCCCTGTTCCTGGTGGCCGGTCCGGCCTCGGCCACCCCCGAGGTGGCGGCCGCGCTGCGCAAGCTGATCCGGGCGCTACCCGAGCCGTTCCGGGACCGGGCCGAGGTGGCCTCCACCTCGGTGGTGGTCGACCCAGCCGCCTGGGAGGGCAACCGCGGGTGGCGGGGCGGGGCCACCGGTCCGCCCGGCGGAGGTCGGTCGACCCATCTGGAGGCGGTGCAGCGGGCGGTGATCGAGTCGGCCTGCCTGCGCCTCACCTACCTGGATCGCCAACGCCGAGCCAGCACCCGCCAGGTCCGGCCCCTGGGCCTGGCCTCCAAGCAGGGCAACTGGTACCTGCTGGCCGACACCGATGCCGGGCGGCGCACCTTCCGGGTGGATCGGATGATCGAGGCCGAACCCACCGGCGACCACTTCGACCGGCCCGACGACTTCGACATACACGCCGAGTGGCAGGCCGTCACCGACGAGGTGGAGCAGCAGCGGCTGCCGGCCCGAGCGTCGGTGGCGACCGAGCCCGACCACCTGGACCTGGTGCGCTTCGTGTTCGGGAGCCGGCTGCGGATCGGACCCGCCCGCCCCGACGGTCGCGTCGAGCTGGAGCTGCGTGGCTACAGCCCGTTCTCGCTGGCGGTCGAGCTGGCCGGCCTGGGCAACCGGGCTGAGGTGCTCGACCCCCCGGAGGTGCCGCGAGCAGCTGGCCCGCATCGCCGCCGAGCTGACCGGGCTCTACGCCTGAGTCGATCATCGGGCGCTCCCTGTCAACCGGAGACGATCCCCGCAGGGTTTCGGGGGTGTGAGCAACATGGACGTCGTGGCTCCTCCTCCGGCGGATCGGCAGACCGGGGACGCGCCAGCGGGCGGACCACAGCTTGCTGGCGGGGGTCTATCGCGACAAGGCGGGAGTGCTGTCGCGCCTGGCGGTCGGACTGGTCCGGGATCGGGGGGTGGCCGACGATCTGGTGCAGGAGGCGTTCATCCGCACCATGCGACGCGCGGCGCCCCCGATCAGCCTGACGAGTTGTTCTTCTACCTGGTGCGAGTGGTGCTGAACCTCACCCGCAGCCATGCGGCCAAAGCCGCCCGCCGGGCCGCCCGTCGCTCGCCGCACCGGGTCGACGACACCACGCCCGGACCGGGCGGCCCCGACGCCGGCGGGGCCGCGCTGGCCGAGGCGGTGGCCGGGTTGCCCCGACGCCGAGCGCGAGGTGGTGTTCCTGCGTTACTGGCTCGACCTGGGCGTCGACCAGACGGCGGCGTCGTTGGGCATCTCCACGGGCTCGGTCAAGACCCACGCATCCCGTGCGCTCGAACGCCTGCGCGGCGATCTGGCCGACCCCGATGAGCCGAACGAGCCGGCGCGCCACGACGAGGAGGACCGACCATGAACCCCGAGGACGAACTGCACGATCGTCTGCACCAGGAGCTCGGCGACCCGGCATCGACCGATCCGATCGGCCCGGCCGGGGCGTTGGGCGCCAGCGACTCGGGCTGGGCGGCCATCGAGGAGGCGAGCGAGCGGCGCCGGCGGCGCGACCGTCGGCTGGTGCTGGCGGCCACCGCCAGTGCGGTGGTGGTGGTGGTGGCGGTGGCCCTGGTGCTGGCCACCCACTCCGACCGGAGCTCGAGGATCGCCCTGCGCACCGGGTCGGGGCCGACCACCGTCGTCCCGGGCTCGTCGTCGACCAGTTCGGGTGCCTCCACCTCGGTGCCTCCGACCACGTTCGTTCCGGCCACGGTCACGACACGCGGCCCGGGCCAGACCACGATCCCGGTCACCACCACCGGCCCGACGCAGACGACCAGTGCGCCCACCACCAGCTCGACCACCCCGACGGGTCAGATCGACTGCGGCACGGCCTACCTGGCCTCGGGCTGGCCCACCACGACGGTGCCTTCGCCCGCGGTCCAGCAATGCATCCTGTCGGCCTTCTCCGCGGGCACGGCGGCCATCTACCGCGAGCGGGCCCAGACCGACGGTGAAGGCGGCCACATCCAGATCACCACCTACGAGGTGATCGGCGTCCGCCAGGTTCGGCGAACGGTCGATGCCACCGGTGCCCAGCCCCCGGGGGCCATCACGGTGTCGGTCTGCTCGGGCCTGGCCTCGGGACCCGACGGTCAGCTGGCCGCATCGGCGTGCACGCCGGGCTGAAGGGGGACGAAGGAGCCGTGGTCCAACCGAACCAGGCGATCGGCCGAGGCGTTGAGCCGGGCATCGTGGCTCACGGCCAACACGGTCACACCCTCCTCGTCCACCAGTCGGCGCAGCACGGCTCGGGCCACATCGGTGGACTCGTCGTCCAGGTTGCCGGTGGGCTCGTCGGCCAGGACCAGCCGCGGGTGGTTGGCCAAGGCCCGGGCGATCGCCACTCGCTGGCGCTCGCCGCCCGACATCATGGGCGGGCGGCTGTCGAGCAGGTCACCCAGGCCCAGCTCACCCAGTAGCTCCTCAGCTCGGGCCACTCGTTGCCGGCGCTTGAGGCCGGTGCCGAACATGGCCAGCTCGACGTTCTGCAACGCGGTCATGCGGGCCACCAGGTTGTGGAGCTGGAAGATCATGCCCACGGTCTCGCGTCGGTAACGGCTCTCGTGGTGGTGATGGCCGACCGGATCCCCGAACACGGTGATCGTCCCCTCGTCGGGCACGTCGAGGGCAGCCACCAGGTGCAGGGTCGTCGACTTGCCGGCGCCGGATGGCCCGACCAGGGCCATGAACTCGCCGGGGGCCACGGTCAGGTCCGCGTGGTCGAGCACGCACCGCCGGCCGAAGTGCTTGACCACCCCTTCGAGGCGCACGGCCTCGGCGACGTCGCGCAGATCGATGGTGCGATCGACGCCCCGGGCCTGGACGGCGTGGTCGGTCTGCATCGCCTGGCTCCTTACTCGCGTCGCAAGGCGTCGAGCGGAGCCAGGAAGGCGGCGCGCAACGCCGGGTAGAGGGCCCCCACCAGGACCACGGCGAAGGCGAAGGACAGCGCCCGCACGAACGTGGCCGCGTCGTAGGTGGGCTGGAAGTACCCCTCGATCTCGCTCACGTGCTGCAACACGTTGACCATGATCCAGCCGAGGACGAGACCCAGCACCAGGCCGACGAACCCCACCACCACCGCCTCGCCCAGCACCAGGGCCAGCACTCGCAGGCGCGACCATCCCACCGAGCGCAGCACGCCGAACTCGCGGGTGCGCTCGAAGAACGAGAGCAACGTGGTGTTGAGCACGCCGGTGATGGCGATGACCGCGGCCAGGATGGTGCCGCCGGTGTTGGCCACCTCGATCAGCACCAGGGTGCGATCAGCTCGGCCGTAGTCGCTGGCCGACTGGATGGCGGCGTACTGCACGAAGCGCCGGTCGATCTCCTTGGCTACCGCGTCCTTGTTCGCTCCCGGCGCCACCTTGACGAAGCCCAGCGTGACCTGGCCGGTGAGCTGGTTCTCGGTCTGGAGGGTGGTGAGGGGGAACATCATGGTCGAGTGCCCGAACGACACGTTGGTGCGGTAGATGCCGACCACGTGACGGGTCTTGCCCCCCATGACCAGCGTGTCACCGACGGTCTTGTGGAGGCTCTGGGCCAGCACGTAGCCCAACATGATCTGGTCGGGGCTGGTCGGCGCATAGGACTGGCCCTGCAACAGGACCACCCCGAACTGCTTCTGGGCCGCGGGGTCGAGACCCACCTCGATCACCCCCGGATGCCCCGAGTCGTAGCGGTCGGTCTGGATGAGCGCACCCACCATCGATCCCACGCCCGGCACCTTGCTCATGGCGGTCAGGTCCTGGGTGGTGATGGTGCTGGACAGGATGTCCTGGTTCTTCTCGGCCACACTGAAATCGGCGTTGCCGACCTTGAGGATCTCGGTGGCCGTGGACTTGAGGCTGGTGGTGAGGATGCCGAGCGTCATGACCGCCATCACGGCGATGGCCACGGCCACTGCCGTCAGCCCGGCGCGAAGCTTGCGGGCACTCACGTTCTGCACGATCAAACCAGCGAAGGTCACCGGCGGACTCCTGGGAGCGACGGATCGATCACGTAGACAATCAATCAGCTACCCATGCACAAACCGATCGTGGCCCCGACGAATTCCGGATCCGGACGTTCGAGCCGGAACGATCGAGATCAATCGGTCCGAGTTGGACCGGCCGTCGCGTCGGCGTGGCGGGGGCGGCCCTCCATTCGAGGCAGCACCACCCAGGCTCCGACCAGCAGCACGACGAACCCGCTGACCACCACGGCCGCAGTGGTTCCGCCGTAGACGTCGCGGGTCACCACGGCCAGGGCGGCCGTGAGCGACACCCCCAAGAAGGCCAGACCGATGCGACACAGCCGGATGCTCCACTCGAGTCGTTCGACCCGGGATCGTCGCGGGCCCATGCGATGGAAGGCGGTGGGCCCGATGAAGGCGATCACGGCCACGAAGCTGGCGCCCAGCGACACGCCGTACAGGTCCCGCCCGAGTGCATCGAGCCGGCGAAAGGCGCTGTCGAACGGGATGGTCAGCAGGAAGGCGGCGAGGATCTGCACGCCGGGCAGGAGCACCCGCACCTCCTGGAGCAGGCCGTAGTAGCGCTGGCGCAGCTCGCCGCGGTCCAGCTCGTCGTCCAGGTCGCCGGCCGAGCGGTCTTCGGCCAGTGCCTCGGCTGCGGCGGCGGGATCTGCACCCATGTGCCGTTCCTACCCAGGTCGACCGGGTAGCCGTGCCTCGTGGACCCCGCTCTCGGCGGCGTCGGCGCGGCTCAGAGTTGCAGCAGGCCTCGGGCGTAGGCGGCCTGGCCGGCATGCTGGATGTCGTCATCGGCGATGCTGACCAGGCGCACCCCCAGCGTGACCGGCGGATCCCAGCGACGGTCGACCACGCGATCGAGGTCGGCGGCGGAGGTGCGGGCCAGCAGATCGGTGGTGCGTGCGGCCACGGCTTCGTAGTACCCGATGAGGGCATCGGCGCTCTCGGGACGGATGGCGGCGACCTCGTCCGGGCCGTGTCCGTAGCCGGTGTTGTCGGGGTCGGCGGGCACCCCGAATCGGTGGGCCCAGTCCTCGCTCTCCCACACCTGCGGTTGTTCGATGAGCGCCGACACGTGGTGGTCCTGCACCCGCGTCAGGTGCCAGACCAGCCACCCGACCGGATTGGTATCGGCACCGGGCGAACGGGCCAGGGTCTCGGCGTCGAGACCGTCGACCGCGCCGTGCACGTGGTCGGTCACCCGCCCGAACACCTCGATGAGCAACTCGTTGACCTCCATCGTGCCTCCCCGTTTCGCGTTGGTCGGGGCCATGATGGCAGGCCGCCGCGGCCAGGGCTCCTGGCGGCCGAAATTCCCAGACGCGTCGACCCTTGATTTCGCGTCGAGGCTGGCCCCACCGCCTCGACCATTCAACCTAATAACGACAAGAGTTCGTTTCGTATTCAGCCGACTACCGGCGCACGCATTTTCGCCGGGGGCTACCGTCGCGTCCGTGCGACCCGAGCTTCGGGTGGCACCGAGGAGGGACTCATGTATCTGTTCACACGGCAGGGCCAACTGGCCACGCCCGAGGGTCTGGACTGGGCGGCCAAGATCGCCGGGGTGGCGAGCACGGCGTGTGGCAACACCGTCGACTGCTGGGCCAACACGTTGTCGCCGGGCTTCGGCACGGTGACCTGGACGACGTGGTGGGCCGACCTCACCTCGATGGAGGCCGGTCTGAATGCGTTGAACGTGGACGCCGCCTATGCCACCTTGGCCGCCGACGGCGCCACGCTCATCGACGGGACGGTCGATGACATCCTCTACCAGACCCTTTCGGGCGATCCGGAACCGAGCGATACCAATCGCCTGGTGAGCGGGGTGCGGGCCATCTGCGCCGGCGGCCACATCGCCCAGGCCATGACCGTCGGGGTGGAGATCGCCCAGAAGGCCGAGGCCATCACCGGTCAGCCGACCCTGTTCGTGCGGAACATGACCGGGCCCTACAGCGGCGTGGCCTGGTTGACCGCGTTCGCCGACCTGGGCGCCTACGGGACGGCCATGGACAAGATGGCGGCCGATCCCGCGTGGTTGACCCTCATCGACAGCACCGAGGGTTGCTTCGTGGAGGACGCGGACGCCACCCAGAACACGCTCTACGCCAAGCTGACCTGAGGTTCGGCTTCGACCACACCGCTTTGGCGTTGAAGTCGACCCTCCCGGGGGTTGATTTCAACGCCAGTGTGGGTCGGGGGCGAAGGTCAGCTCGACGCGGGGGTGAACAGGGCGAGCGCGGCCGTGTCGCTGACCCGCTCGAACCACACCTCGACGCGCAGGCCGACCTCGACCGCGGCCGGATCGACCTGGATCAGGTTGGTCATGATCCGGGGGCCCTCGTCCAGGTCGACCAGGGCCACCACCAGCGGGAGCAGGTGGCGGAAGGCGCGGGTGTAGCTCTGGCGGATCACGGTGAACGAGTAGACCGATCCGAAGCCCGAGGCGTCGACCCAGTCGACGGCCTGGCGGCACACGATGCAATGCCGGCGCGGATAGAGCTGGGTGTGGCCGTTCGGGCAGCGCTGCACCACCAGTCGGCCCTCGGCCGCGGCCGCGAAGTACGGCCCCAGCTCGGGGTCGGGCGGGGGACCGGGCCGCGGCTTGGCGTCGGCGGGCAGCACGGGATCGTGGACGGGCCGGACGGCCGGGCTCATGGCTGGTCCGGGATCGAGCCGGTGGTGTTCATGGACGGTCGGTCCCCAGGATCACGGTGGCCCCGGTCGAGAGGTACCCACCGGTGCCGTGCACCAGCGCGATCTCGGCATCGGGCACCTGGGTGGCGCCGGCCTGGCCGCGCAGCTGGCGCACGGCCTCGACCAGCAGGAACATGCCGCGCATGCCGGGATGGCAGGCCGACAGGCCCCCGCCGTCGGTGTTGGTGGGCAGCGGGCCGTCGAAGGCCAGGCGTCCACCCTCCACGAAGGCGCCGCCCTCCCCCTTGGCGCAGAACCCGAGATCCTCCAGCGTGAGCAGCACGGTGATGGTGAACGAGTCGTAGAGCTGGAGCACGTCCACGTCGGCCAGCGCCACGCCGGCCCGGGCCAGTGCCCGCGGACCCGAGCGGGCGGCCGCGCTCACCGTCAGGTCGTCTGACTGGGACACGTTCATGGCGTGGCTGATGTCGTGGGCCGCGCCCAGCACGTGGATCGGGCGGTTGGGCAGGTCGCGAGCCCGCTCCTCGGTGGTGACCACGATGGCACCGCCGCCGTCGGACACCACGCAGCAGTCGAACTTGTGCAGCGGGTCGGCCACCAGCTCGGGACCCGACCACGTCGTCCACGGTGAGCGGGTCGCGGTACTGGGCCATCGGGTTGAACCCGGCATGGCGGCGCATGGTCACCGCGATCTCGGCCAGCTGCTCGGAGGTGGTGCCGTACAGGGACATGTGGCGCATGGCGGCCAGGGCGTAGCACCCCGACCAGGGAGTTGCCCCACAGGCCGTCCCACGTCTGGCTGGCGGTCACACTGCCGCCGCCGCCCCCACCGATCTGTCGGCCCATGGACGACAGCTGGATGCTGCCGTAGGTGATGAGCACCACCTCGCAGTCGCCGGCCTCGATGGCCCGGGCCGCGTGCTCGAGGTGCACCTCGAAGGAGGCGCCACCGATGTTGGTCTCGTCCAGCCAGCCCGGACGGATGCCCAGGTACTCGCTCATGGCCACGCTGTAGAGCGGGAAGTAGCCGGCGCTGGCGAAGCCGTCGACGTCGTCGAAGTCGAGCCCGGCGTCGGCCAGGGCGCGGGCCGACGCCTGGGCGTGCACCGCTCCCTCGCTCATGTCGGGCAGGTGCGGGTAGTCGGACGTGGCGGCCCCGACGATGACCGCGTCGCCGGTCGGTCACCGGCGGATCCCGGACTGGCCGATGTCGATGAGCTCGGCGGCCCCGGTCTTGTGCCCGCCGCTCGCGCCCTGGGCGCGATGTGACACGGGAGACACGTCCACGTCGCGGGCGCCGGCTCGCAGCGCGCCCGACCGTGCACTGCGCTCGCGTCCGCGACACGAAGGGATCGAAGCGGAAGTGGCGCATGGCGTTGCCATGGGTGATCTGGTCGATCACGTCGGCCCCCAGTCCGTCGATGGAGGGCCACAGGTCTCCGGCGAGATGGGCCAGGTCGAATCCGAGTGCGGGTAGTCGGCTTCCCAGCACACCTGGTCGACGCCCGATGCGCTCGAGCTGATCCACCCCGGCGGGATCGTCGATGAAGCACAGCATGATGCGTTCGCGGAACACCTCGCTGGGCAGCTGATCGCCGAAGTCCTGACCGGTCCAGGCGTG
Organism: uncultured Microthrixaceae bacterium; assembly: GCA_963740985.1. Classification (GTDB taxonomy): domain Bacteria; phylum Actinomycetota; class Acidimicrobiia; order Acidimicrobiales; family Acidimicrobilacustridaceae; genus UBA4742. The sequence continues at coordinate 1,670,393 of CAVUGJ010000002.1, read as the reverse complement.
GTGGCGGGTGTAGATCCAGTCGAGGCGGTCGCAGAAGTAGGGCACCCAGCCGATGCCGCCCTCGGACAGCGCCACCCGCAGGTCACCGAACTTGCGCAGCACCGGCGACCACATCAGGTCGGCGGCGGCCTGCACGATGTTGATGGGCTGCAGCGTGATGAGCACGTCCACCGGCGCGTCGGGCGCGGTGATGACCAGCCGTGACGACGACCCGATGTGGAGGCAGACGATGGTGTCGGTGTCCACGCAGGCCTGCCAGAACGGATCCCAGTGGGCGTCGTGGAAGCTGGGCAGCTTGAGCTTGGACGGGTTCTCCGAGAACGACACGGCGTGGCAGCCCTTGGCCGCGCACCGGTGCACCTCGTCGGCCATGAGCTGGGCGTCCCAGATCGGCGGGATCATGAGCGGGATGAACCGGTCGGGCGCGGCGCCGCACCAGTCCTCGATGTGCCAGTCGTTGTAGGCCTGCAACACGGCCAGGCCGGCGTCGAGGTCGGTCGAGCGGGCGAACAGCTGGCCGCACAGGTTGGGGAACGACGGGAAGCACATCGAACCGATCACCCCGTTGGCGTCCATGTCGGCCAGGCGCTTGGTGATGTCCCAGGTGCCGTCGCGCAGCTCGTCGAAGGAGGTCGGCTCCATGCCGTACTCCTCCGGCGGTCGACCGGCCACGGCGTTGAGCCCGATGTTGGGGATCTCGTTGCCGTCGTAGACCCAGACGTCGCTGCCGTCGGCCCGGCGCTCGACCCGGGGCGCGATGTCGCGCCAGCGTGACGGCCAGGTGGCCGCTCGAACAGATCGGGCGGCTCCACCACGTGGTCGTCCACGCTCACCAGGACCAGATCGTCGATCTGCATGGCCATCCCCTTCCCCCCGGCGGCGCTTCGGCGCCCTTACCCATGTGGCACCTTCGGCACCCTGCCCCGGCCCCAGAACCTGACGCCGCCGTCAGGTTACTATTCGCCCGCATGGGGGATGGCGCCGGAGGGGTGGTGGGTCCGATGGCGCTGGACGGCGTGCGCATCCTCGACTTCTGCCGGCTTGGGTTCGGTTCGCAAGCCACCCAGATACTGGGGTGCCTGGGCGCCGACGTCATCCGAGTGGAGTCGACGGTGCGGCCCGACCCCGTCCGGGTCATGCCGCCGTTCATCCCCGAGCCGGGCGAGCAGGGGGAGGGGTTCGGGGGTGCCACCCTGGCCAACGCCAACAAGGTGCGCAGCCTGAACCGGGGCGGCATCTTCTACAAGTACAACACCGGCGGAAAGCGCTCGATCGCGGTCGACGCCCGCAACCCCCAGGGCCTGGCCGTGCTCGAGCGGCTCATCGAGCAGAGCGACGTGGTCACCGAGAGCTTCGCGGCCGGCACGCTGGCCCGATGGGGGCTCAGCTACGAGCGCCTCCGCGAGCTCAAGGGTGACATCATCTATGTCTCGATGTGCGGCTACGGCCACACGGGACCTGACCACGACTTCGTGACCATGGGGCCGACCGCCCAGGCCCTCACCGGGCTCACCCACATGGTCGGGATGCCGGGTCGCGAACCGGCCGGGTGGTCGTTCAGCTACCTCGACCACGTGGGCGGCTACCTCGGCGCGGTCGGGATCCTGACCGGTCTGGCCCATCGACGTCGCACCGGTCAGGGCCAGCACGTGGACGTGTCCCAACTCGAGCCGGCCACGGCGTTGGCCGGTCCGCTCCTGCTCGACCGATCGGTGAACGGACGCTCGGCCCGGCGACCGGACTTCCCCACCGGCAACCGTCGCGACGGGGGTCCCCAGGGGGCGTACCGGGCGGCCGACGACGAGGGCGCCGACGGCCAGACGGGCCGCGATCGTTGGGTGGTCATCTCGTGTCGCACCCAGGACGAGTGGCTGGCCTTCCTCGAGGTGGCCGGCCATCCCGAGTGGGGGACCGACGCGCGCTTCGCCACCCTGGCCGATCGGCGGGAGCACGCCGACGAGCTGGACGAGCTGGTCGAGTCGTGGACCTCGACCCGCGACCGCTACGAGGTCATGCACCTGCTCCAGGGCGCTCGGGTGCCGGCCGGCGCGGTGCAGGACGCGGCCGACCGGCTGGAACGCGATCCCCAGCTGGCGGCCCGGGGGCACTTCGTCACGTTGGCCAACGACGAGGTGGGCGACCTGCCCCTGGAGGGCGTGCCCTTCGAGTTGTCCGTCACGTCGGCATCGGCCGGTGGCCGCCTGCATCGGGCACCGCCCTGCATCGACCAGGACGGCGACGACATCCTCCGGGAGCTGCTCGAGCTGGACGAGACCGCCATCGCGCGCCTGCCGCGAATCCGGAGCGCTCCAGTGACCGGGGCCCTCGACGGGGTGCGCGTGGTCGAGCTGGTGGACGAGCCGGTGGACTACTGCGGGCGCATCCTGGCCGGCTTGGGTGCCGACGTGATCGTGGTGGAGCCGGCCGAGGGGGGCTTTCGTCGCCACCAGAGCCCCTACGTCGATGGTCGCGAGGGTGACGTCGAGGCCAGCCTGTCCCAGTGGCACTTCGACGTGGGCAAGCGCTCGGTGGTCATCAACGCCGGGGACGACGAGACGCTGCACCGGCTGGTCGCCTCGGCTGACGTGTTCGTGCACACCCTGGGCGTGGCCGACGCCGCGGCGCGCGGTCTCGACCACGAGACCCTCCAGGAGGACCACCCCGACCTGATCTCCTGCGCCATCACCGCCTTCGGGCTCACGGGGCCCTGGGCGGACTACGTGGCCGATGATCTGGTGCTCATGGCGCTGGGTGGGTCGATGGCCACCTGCGGGTACGGCCTGGCCGATCCGCCCCTGGCCTGCTGGGGTGACCAGGCGTGGCTGACCGCGGCCACCTACGGCGCCATCGCGGTGATGGCCGCCCTCGACCATCGCGACCGCACCGGCGAGGGTCAGCTGGTCGACGTGTCGGCCCACCAGGCGTCGGCGTCGATGACCGAATGGCACGTCATGACCTACCTCTGTTCGGGGATCCCCATGGCCCGGTTCCGCCATCCGACGGTGACCGCGGCCGACGGCAAGGAGGTGGCGGCTCTGGTGCCGGACTTCCTGGGCCCGCACGTGTTCGAGCACTTTCGGTCGATGCTCCTGGACGACGGCGTGGCCGGCGCGCTGGCCGAGCCCGAGTTCGACGATCCGCGACATCGAGCCCGCAACTACGGCGAGATGATGGCGGCCACCGACCGGTTGGCCGCGCTCCACGACGGCGAGGAATTGTTCCGGTTGGGTCAGTCGGCGGGGTTGCCCTGGGGCGTGATCCGCTCCCCGGACGAGACGCTTGGACGACGAGCACCTCCAGGCCCGCGGCCACTGGGTGGAGATCGACGGGGTCACCCAAGCCGGCGCGCCGTTCGTAGCCAACGGGTCGCCGTTCCGCTTCGACCGACCGCCGCCCAAGCTGGGCGAGCACACCACCGCGGTGCTGGCCGAGCTCGACCGCATCGACGCGGTGACGCCCATGACCCACGCCTGCATCGTCGGGATCGGCCAGACCGACTACGCCAAGTGGGGCGGGTTGGACGCCACCGAGTACCAGTTGGCCCTCGAAGCGATCATGGCGGCGGTGGCCGACGCCGGCCTGACCCTCGACCAGATCGACGGGCTGGGCAGCTTCGCCGACGATCGCAACCTGGCGGTGTTCGTGGCGGCCGACCTGGGCTTGCCCGAGCTGCGCTACGCCAGCATGAGCTGGCTGCCCGGCGGCGGTGGGGGCAGCGCGGCGGTGGCCAGCGCCGTGCTGGCCATCGAGGCCGGCCAGGCCGATGCCATCGTGGTGTACCGCAGCCTGTGCCAGGGCCAGTTCGCCCGGTTCGGCCAGGGCCCGGGAGCGCGGGGCACAGGCGGGGCCCGAGCGGCACGTCCGCCTGGGCTGCGGGTGTCGAAGGGCCTGCTCGACACCCACGCCGCCTTCACCATGCCCTTCGGGATGGTGAGCCCGCCCATCACCTACGCCATGGTGATGCAGCGCCACATGCACCGCTTCGGCACCACCGCCGAGCAGCTGGGCAACGTGGCCGTGCGCTTCCGCCAGCACGCCACCCGCAACCCGCGGGCGGTGCTGCGATCGCCCATGACCCTCGACGACTACTTCGCCTCGCGCCTGGTGGCCGAACCGTTCCACCTGTTCGACTGCTGCATGGAGAACGACGGCGCCTGCGCGGTGGTGGTCACCTCGGCGGCACGTGCCCGCGACCTGCCGAACCGCTCGGTCGAGATCGTGGCCTCGGCCCAGGGTGCGCCGGGCGCGTACGGCCACGGCCAGTACCTGAACGCCTACGTCGACGACGACCTCTACACCAGCGGCGGCGGTCGACCGGTGGCCCGCGACCTGTGGGACCGGGCCGGCATCGGCCCCGACGATCTGGACGTGGCCATGTTGTACGACCACTTCAGCGGCATGGTCCTGCTCCAGCTCGAGGACTACGGGTTCTGTGGGCAGGGCGAGGGCGGGGAGTACTTCGCCGAGACCACGCTGCCCATCAACACCCACGGGGGATCGCTGTCGGAGGCCTACGTCCATGGGCTGAACCACGTGGTCGAAGGGGTGCGCCAGCTACGGGGCCAGTCGACCACCCCCGTGCCGGGCGCCGAGACGTGCCTGGTGACCAGCGCGGCCGGCGTCCCCGGCAGCGCCCTGATCCTGCGGGTGGCGAGATGAGCGAATCGAGCGACCCGAGCCCGCGGTGGTTCCCGGACTCCATGCCGCTACCGGCGGCCAGCCGTGAGACGCTGCCGTGGTGGCAGGCGGCGGCCCAGCACCGGCTGGTGGTGCAGCGTTGCGAGAACTGCGGGCGGTACCGCCACCCGCCGTCGCCCCTGTGCCCGCACTGTCGCAACTGGGTCTCGTCCTGGGGCGAGCATCCCGGCACCGGCACCATCTACACCTTCACGCGGGTGCACCAGCCGTTCCTGCCCGACCTGGCGCTGCCCTATGTGATCGCCGTGATCGACCTGGACGGGTTGGAGGCCGATCACGTGCGCCTGGTCACCAACATCGTGGACGCCGACCCCGACCGAGGTGGCCATCGGCCGGTCCGTCGAGGTGGTCTGGGAGGACATGGGTCCCGACCTGGCCCTCCCCCGCGCCCGCCTGGCTCCGACCATCCAGATCATGGCGGTGCGCGATGGCAGCTGAACCGCCGGTGAAGATCGGGTTGCTGTTCGACTTCGACCAGGGCGACGGCGGGGCCTACTACGCGGGCGGGTTCCGACTGGGACTCGACGACGTGGCCGCCGAGGCACGACTGGGACGCGACCATCGAACTGCTCGTCGGCCAGGCCGACGGACTGCCCGGCGGATCGGCCGAGGCGGTGGTGGCCGAGGTGGATGCCATGGTCGGCGGCCGGCGCGGTGGTGATCGCCGGTCCGACCGTCAGCGACAACGGCATCGTGGTGCGCGACCACGTCGATGCCATCGAGGTGCCGTGCGTCAACTACACCGGCGGGGCCATCACCCGCAGCCGGTGGATGTTCCACTACCAGGTGGGCTCGCTGGAAGAGGAGCCCTACGTGCTCGTCGACCACCTGCGCCGGCTCGGCCGGCAGCGGGTGGCCGTGCTGCACGACGACACGCCGGTGGGACACAACTACGGCATGTGGTTCGAGCGGGCCGTGGCCGAGCGAGGCGGACCGCAGATGCTCAGCCGGGCATCGGTGTCGCCGCTGGCCACCGACCTCGAGCCGGCGGTGCGGGCGGCGGTGGCCGACGATCCTGACGCCCTCGTCTATCTCGGCCTGGGGGTGGCGGCGCGGGCGGTGGCCCTGGGGGTGGAGGCGTGCGGTTGGAATGGTCCGGTGGCGGCCAACTCGGCGCTCATGTTCGGCTACGGCCGGCGGGAGTGGCGGTCGGCCTGGGACGGTTGGCCCTACGTGGACACGATCAGCGACACCAACACGGTGCGGGCCGCCTTGCGGGAGCGGTCCAAGGTGCACGCGGGCGGGCCCATCGGGGTGGCGGCGTTCGACATGGGTCGGCTGATCGGGTTGGGGATGGCCATGGCCGACGACGTGACCCCGGCCTGGGGTGCGCGAAGGGCTGGAACGGGTCAAGCGCCTCCCGGCGGCGGCGGGCAAGGAGGGGACGACCATGGGTTTCGGCCAGTGGGACCACGCCGCGCTCAAGGGCGACATGCTGGTGCTGCGGTGCTGGCGTGACGGTCACAACGTGGAGCTCGAATCGTGAGGATCCGATGATGGATTGGGATGCACTGGGCCCGACGGGCCGAGGCGGCGCTGGACTTCCGGCAGCGACGGACGCTGGCGTGACCTGTTCGCCGATGGGGCCGAGTTCGGCGATCCCCACACCCCGAGCACGACCGATCTGCGGAGCGTCCAGCACGGCACGGCCCAGGTGTTCCCGGATTGGCGACAGGAGATCACCAGCATCCGTGGCGGCGACGACTGGGCCGTGTTCGAGTGGATCGGACGGGCCACCTACGCCGGCACGGGTGACGCCGACCCGCTGGCCGGGACCGAGATCGAGATGCACGGCGCCACCATCGTCGAGGTGGATGGGGACGCCCTGGTCACCAAGTGGCGCGACTACCTCGACCGCAAGGAGCCCGAAGTGCAGTTGCGCCGCGCCGCCAAGGCGGCCGGACCGACGCCCTCCTGATCGCCTCGGACCTCGGCGCGTAACTCCGTGCGCCGCTCGGCGTCTTCGTGTGCAGATCGCACGCCGAGGAGGATGTCCGATGAGCACGAAGTCCGTCGAGGAAGCACCACCGCCACCCGCGCGCTCGTGATCACCAGCCACGAGTGATCACCCCCCCGCCTGCCGGGTCGGGCCACGGGCGACAGTCTGGATGATCAGCTACCGCTGAGGTATCTGGTCATCCAACTGGCCTGGCCCGGCGGGTGACCACCCCCGGCCCTGGGGTGGCCTAGGGTCCAGCGGTGGTCCCGGGGCCCGACGACTGGTCGCCGCCGAGGCTGAGGGTGAGCAGCTGCGCCGGCTTGGCTCCCCCTTCGGGCCAGATGATCGAATCGCCCACCACCGACGGCCAGGCGTTGATCACCCCGGTGCCCTGATAGGTCCAGACGGTCGATCCGTCCCGTCTCGACAGGGCCAGGATCTTGCCGTTCTGCAGCGCGGTGAACACCAGGTCGCCGACCACCGTTGCCCCACCCAGCGGGTCGCCCGGCACCTTGACGTCCCAGCGCACCCGGCCGGTGGCCACATCGATGGCCACCATCTCGCCGTCCATCGTGCCGATCGTTCCCTGGAACCCGAACGCCTCGGGCTGATAGGTGGTCGGCTCGTTCAGCACCGGGAGGTACACCATCCCGTCGGCGGCCGCCGGTGGGGTCTCCACGCCGCCGAAGTCTCCCGGGAGCACGGTGATGGGTTGGGTCACGTCGCGGACGGTGTCGTTCTGGTGCTGGCCCACCGAGGTCTTCCAGAGAGTTCGGCCGGTGCGCGGGTCCAGACCGAACACCCAGCCGTCCTTGCCGGTGCCGATCACCAGGTCACCACGCCGGCTGGGCACCACCAGGGTGAGCTGGTGGTCCAGGTCGAACAGGTCGTGGGGGGTGGCCTGGTTGTACCAGGCCAGCCGGCCGGTCATGGCGTCGAGCGCCACCGTCGAGCTGGTGTAGAGATCGTCGCCGGGCCGACTCGACCCGCTCGGATAGCCGGGTGCTCCCGGGAAGGGCGCCGGGTTTCCCGTCCCCCAGTAGATCAAACCGGTGTGCACGTCGATGGCCGGCGGGTACCACGCCCCGCCGCCGGAGTTGATGGTCGGGTTCCCCCACAGGTCGGGGCCGTCGACCGTGTCGAACGTCCACGCCGTGGATCCGTCGGACTCGTTCAGCGCGAACAGGATCCCGGCATCACCGCCGTGGTAGATCCCGGCCAGGCTCACCGGCACCGTGGCCGCGTACACCTTGCCCCGGTAGGTGGTGGGTTGGATGTCGATCCCCAGGCTGGGCGTGCCCACCACCGTCGATCGCCACACCACCGCCCCGGTCCCGGTGTCCAGGGCCACGATGTCGCCCCGACCCGACACCGCGAACACCTTTCCGTGGTCCACGGCCACACCGTTGGGTCCGATCATCGGCTTGCCCGCGTCGGACTGGTTGGTGGACCAGACCAGCGCCCCGGTGCGCTGGTCGAACTTGCGCACGTTGCCCGACAGGTCCTCCAGGTAGATGGCGCCGCCGACCACAATCGGGTTGGTGGAGGCGTTGCCGTAGGTGCCGGTCCCGGGCAACGGCGAGCTCCTGGTCAGACGCAACCGACCCACGGTGTGCGAGTCGATGGGGGAGTCCGAGGCGTCGCGGGTGTTGCCCAGATCGAGGTTGGGGAGCGGCCAGGAGGTGTGGCCTGGCCGAGCGCGGCCGGGCGGCCCACCGATCGGCACCTGACACGCCACGGTGGCCAACAGCGTCGCCCCCACCAGCGCAGCCATGCCGCGCCGCCGCCCCCTCATGATCCCCATGGTGGCGGATGCTAGGGCGTGGCCCGGTAGCGTCGCGCGCTCAGACGCGGCATCGAGGGGAGCCCGACACCATGCCCTACCACCCGGGTGATCAGGAGCTGCCGCCGGGCGAGCCGGTGCCCGTCGGCCCATTCGACCCTGCCGGCCAGTCCCCCCAACGAACCATGGCCCTGCTGTTCCTGCTCGTGGGCGGCTTCGTGGCCATCATGGGGGTGACCGCCCTGGCCTACTTCAGCTCGTCGAGCGCGACCCCACCTTCCAGCGCGGTCACCACCACCACCCAGCCCTGAACGGGCGCAGGTCGATCAGGCCGGATCCGGCGGGGGAGTCCTCCTGGAGGGATCGACCGGGCTCATCAGGCCGACGGCGTTGCCGTCCGGGTCGGTGACGATGGCGTAGCGCGCTCCCCAGAAGGCGTCGAACGGCGGCTGTTGACCGCGATCACCCGCGCCGGTGAGCTCGGCGTAGCACTCGTCGACCGCGTCCCGGGATGACAGGCGGAACCCGAGGATGACCCCCGTGGCTCCCGTCGGCCAGCTCGAGTTCCAGATCGCGGCCGACTGCGCGCTGTCCAGCTCCAGGTCGGTGTCGCCCCCGGTCTCCACGCCGACGTGGTGGGCGTCCCACGGTGGCTCGGTGGCGGGAATCTCCAGCCCGAGCCTCCGGTAGAAGGCCGTCATCTCGGCCATGTTCCCCACCACCAGGTTCATCTGGTCCAGCACCGGACGTTCCGCAGGCATGGGCCGATCCCCTCTCTGCCGCTCGAACCATCTTCGCACCGCCCCGATCAGCGCACCACGGAGCATCCTCGGACAGACTGAGGTCATGGCCGGACTGATCGAGGACTACGCCATCGTGGGCGACACCGAGACGGTGGCGCTGATCGATCTGAGCGGATCCATCGACTGGTGGTGCGCCCCACGCATCGACTGCGGTGCCACGTTCGCCGCTCTGTTGGGCGACCCGTCGCACGGGCGGTGGCTGATCGAGCCCGACCGACACCGATGTCACCAGCACCCGCCGCTACCGCCGCGACACCCTGGTGCTCGAGACGCTGCACGAGACGGCCACCGGCAGCGTGGCCGTGATCGACTTCATGTCGCCGCGCTCGGACAACCCCACCATCTTCCGCATCGTCGAGGGACGCTCGGGCCACGTCCACATGCACATGGAGCTGGTGGCCCGCTTCGATTACGGCTCGATCGTCCCGTGGGTGACCGAGACCGGCGACGGCCTCACCCTCATCGCCGGCGAGGATGGCCTGCAGCTGCACAGCCCGGTGCTCATCGAAGGCACCGATCGCATGTCCAGCGTGGCCGACTTCGCCGTCACCGAAGGCGAACACCGCAGCTTCTCGCTCTCGTGGTTCCCGGCCCTCGAATCGCCACCGCTGCCGCTCGACGCCATGGCCAGCCTGCGCCGCACCGAGGAGTGGTGGCGGTCGTGGGTGTCGCGCTGCACCTACCAGGGCGAGTGGCGCGACGACGTCATCCGCTCGCTCATCACCCTCAAGGCCCTGACCTACGCGCCGACCGGCGCGGTGTGCGCGGCGGCCACGACCTCTCTGCCGGAGTGGATCGGCAGCGTTCGCAACTGGGACTACCGCTACTCCTGGTTGCGCGACTCGTCCTTCACCCTCCAGGCCCTGCTCATGCACGGCTACGACGAGGAAGCCAAGGCCTGGTACCAGTGGTTGCGCCGAGCGGTGGCCGGCTCGCCGGGCGACTTCCAGATCATGTACGGCGTCCGCGGCGAACGGCGACTGACCGAGCTCGAGCTCGACTGGTTGCCCGGTTACGAGGGCTCGAAACCGGTGCGAATCGGGAACCAGGCCAGCGAGCAGTTCCAGCTCGACGTGTTCGGTGAGGTGATGGACGCGGCGTGGACGGCGGTGTCCAGCGGCGTGTCCGCCGACCAGATGGAGCCGGACGGCCACCACGGTCTGGCCAGCGACATGATCGTGGCCGTCATGGCTCACCTCGACCAGGTGTGGGACCAGCCCGACGACGGCATCTGGGAGATCCGTGGCCCTCGCCGGCACTTCACCCACTCCAAGGTCATGGCCTGGGTGGCCTATGACCGGGCGGTGAAGATCGCCCAGGCCCGAGGCTGGTCCGACATGCCGGTGGAACAGTGGTGCCAGACCCGTGACCTGATCCACGACCAGATCTGCGAGCAGGGTTGGAACGAGGACCAAGCAGAGCTTCACCCAGTACTACGGCTGCGATCTGCTCGACGCCAGCCTGCTGATGCTGGCTCGCATGGGCTTCCTGGCGCCGTCCGATCCCCGGATCGTCAGCACGGTCGAGGCCATCGAGCGCGAGCTGCTGGTGGACGGGTTCGTGCAGCGCTACTCGACCACCGACGGCCAGAACCCCGACGGCCTGCCCCCCGGCGACGGCGCCTTCCTGCTGACCACCTTCTGGCTGGCCGACAACCTGGCCCTGATCGGTCGGTCCGATGACGCCCGGGCGATCTTCGACCGGCTCGTGTCGCTGCGCAACGACGTCGGCCTGTTCTCCGAGGAGTACGACCCGGCAGGCCGGGCGCATGCTGGGCAACTTCCCCCAGGCCTTCAGCCACCTGGCCCACATCATCACCGCCGCCGGCCTGTCCATGGGCGACGCCGGCCCCGTCGCCCAGAAGGCAAAGTCGGGTTGACCAGCGGGCGAAGTCGGGCTGAGCCGCGGGTCGCGCCCACGTAACCGCACGCCGAACCGCCCGTCTCCTTCGCCGGAGGGACACCATGATCCTGCTCGCCGTCGACAGCAGCCAGATCCGCAACACGATCAACCAGAACCCGGTGCTGAAGGATTTCGCCATCGCCGCGGTGATCGTGGTGGTGCTGCTCATCATCCAGATCCCACTCAGCATCCGTCGCAGGGCCAAGCGCCACGAGATGCGCAAGAAGGTGGCGCACGACCGGGCTCAGCCCGGCGGCACCGACCAGATCAGCGGGATGGCCGAGCTGGCCGCCTCGAAGGGATGGACCGGACCGTCCACCGACCCGCAGATCAACAACCAGGTCACCGACTACACCCACGAGATGCTGCGCAACCTGTGGGGTCACTCGCGCCAGACCGAGAGTGGCAGCAGCGGCACCTCGATCGACCCGCAGAACCGGTTCACCAACGTCTTCCACGGCATCGAGGACGGGCGGGTGTTCACCATCGCCAACACTCGGCTCAACGTGTCGCGCTACGGCACGTTCGGCCTCGAGCGCGACGCCGACGCGTGGGCCTCGGTGTGCGCCATGCACATGCCCATGACCCTGCCGCCGCTGTACGTGAACCTGCACAGGTGCCGGCCCTATCGGGGTCTCTTCCTGAAGCACTCCGACTTCGAGAGCGAGGAGTTCAACCGCACGTTCGACGTCGAGTCGGTCAACCCCAAGCTGGCTTCCGATGTGATCACCCCGCAGGTGATGGAGATCCTGCTGACCCGCGACGACTGGGCCTTCGCCTATCAGATGGACACGCTGATCTGCCTGTGCGCCGACGGCCTGCATTCGGCTGCGGACTACCAGGCCCGGGTCGACGTCGTGAGCAAGCTGATCGGACTGCTGCCGGAGTTCGTGGCCGAGGACGACGCCCTGAAGATGCCCACCATGCCCGACGGGACGGTGCTCAGCCCGAGCATGAGCGAGGAGGAGCGCGACAAGGTCATGGCGCAGGTGACGGCCATGAGCCCCGAGCAGCGCACCGAGTTCATGCGCCAGGCGCAGGTGGACGGGATGGAGGCGTTCGCCAAGATGTTCGGCAAGCACATCGACCCCGCCGCCCTCCAGGCCGCGGTGGACAAGAACATCGCCAGGCAGCAGGCCGAGCACCCCGAGATGTTCGGCGGTCCAGCTCCGCCGTCGGCTCCCGGTTAGACGGTCGCCCGGTCGCGCCTTCGGGCGGGTAGCGACTGGGCCCGGCCTCGGTAGCCTCCGAGCGTCACCGACCTCGATGCTTGGAGCAGCCCGATGACTGACTCGACCGAATCCCTGGCTGGCACCGTGGCCCTGGTCACGGGGGCCAGCAGCGGGATCGGGGAGGCGACGGCCCGGTCGCTGGCCGCGGCCGGCGCCACCGTGGCCATCGCCGCCCGTCGCCGTGACCGCCTCGATGCCCTGGCCGCCGACCTCGATGCCGCCGGCGCCAAGTCGCTGGTGCTCGAGGCCGACATCACCGATCCCGACCAGGCCGCGTCGATCGTCGAGCAGGCAGTGGCCGACCTGGGTCGTCTCGACACCGTGATCAACAACGCCGGGGTCATGCTGCTGGGCCCGGCCGAGGACGCCCCGCTCGAGGAGTGGGACCGCATGGTCCAACTCAACTTGTCCGCCCTGCTGCACGTCACCCACGCCGCCCTGCCGCACCTGCTCGCCGCGGCCGAGCAGGAGCCGCGTCGGGTGGCCGACCTGGTGAACATCTCGTCGGTGGCGGGTCGACGTCCGCGAGCCGGGTCGGGTGTCTACAACCTGACCAAGTTCGGCGTGGGTGCCTTCTCCGAGGCCCTGCGCCAGGAGGTCACCGGGCGCCACCTCCGGGTGTCGCTGGTCGAGCCCGGCGCGGTCGACACCGAGCTGGCCACCCACCTGCGCCCCGAGATCCGGGCGCAGTCGGCCAAGCGCTTCCTCGACATCGAACGGCTCGAGGCATCCGACATCGCCGACGCCATCGAGTTCATCGTCACGCGGCCCCGGCACATGGCCGTCAACGAGATCCTGGTCCGCCCCACCGACCAGGCCGACTGAGCGCCCCTGGGTGACCGAAGACCCTGGCGGACGGCTCCGATTGCCGGTAGACCGCACCCATGACCGCCCTGATCGAGCTTCGTCATGCCTCCATCCACGGCCACGACGTGGCCTACCGCCTGGCCGGAGGCGAAGGGGGCAGGGCCGGCGACGCTGGCCAGACGCGCAACGTGGTGTTGGTCCACGGGATGGCGGGCAGCTCGCGGACCTGGCGTGACGTGATGCCGGCGCTGGCCCGGCGCCACCGGGTGCTGGCCCTCGACCTGCCCGGCCACGGCCGTTCGGCGCCCTCGTCAGGGGACTACTCCCTGGGGGCGATGGCCAGCGGCATTCGTGACCTGATGGACCATCTGGGCATGGACCGCGCCACGCTGGTCGGCCAGTCCCTGGGCGGCGGGGTGGTCATGCAGTTCGCCTACCAGTTCCCGGAACGGGGCGATCGGCTGGTGCTGGTCTCGAGCGGCGGGTTGGGCCGCGAGGTGAGCTGGCTGCTGCGAGTGCTGGCGCTGCCGGGGGCGGATCTGGTCCTGCCGTTGGCCGCTCCGGCCTTCGTGGCCGAGAAGGGCAACGCCGTCAGCCGATGGTTGGGCGCCCACCGCTTCGCCGCTCCCCGACTGGCCGAGATGTGGCAGGCCTACGCCTCGCTGTCCGATCCCGAGAACCGCACCGCCTTCCTACGCACGCTGCGGTCGGTGGTCGACCCGGGGGGTCAGGCCGTGGGCGCGTCCGATCGGCTCTACCTGGTGGGCGAGATGCCCACGTTGATCATCTGGGGGTCCGACGACGACATCATCCCGGTCGAGCACGCCCGGGCGGCGCACGCGGCCATGCCGGGCAGTCGTCTGGAGATCTTCGACGGCGTCGGCCACTTCCCCCAGGTCGAGGCACCGGCACGCTTCGTGGAGGTGTTGGACGACTTCCTGGACACGACGACCAACCCGGAAGCCGTCCGCGCCGCGTCCTGACACCACCGACGGCACCGAACCGGCGGAGTAGGTTCCGTCCATGACCCATCGAGTGGTGGTTTGGGGGACGGGGAACGTGGGTCGACCGGCCATCCGGGCGGTGGTCGGCCACCGCGATCTCGAGCTGGTCGGGGTGGTCGTGGCCGATCCGAACAAGGTCGGTCGAGATGCGGGCGAGCTGGCCGGTCTCGATCCGCTGGGTGTGGTCGCAACCGCGGCGGTCGATGCCGCCCAGCTGCTCGATCAGGACGTCGATGCGGTGGTCTACGCGGCCACGGCTGACACCCGGCCGGCCGAGGCCCTCGAGGAGCTGCTCAGATGCCTGCGCTCGGGCGCCAACGTGGTGTCCACCTCGTTTTTCCCCTTGCTGCACCCGGCCAGCGCGCCGGCTGACCTGATCCACCCGGTCACCGCCGCCTGCGTGGAAGGCGACTCGTCGGTGTTCGTGTCGGGCATCGACCCGGGCTGGGCCCTCGACATCCTGCCTGCGCTGGTGAGCGGGGCTGGCGCCCAGATCCGCGAGATCCGCATCCAGGAGCTGTTCAACTACGCCCTGTACGACCAGCCCGAGGTGGTGCGCACCATCGTCGGGTTCGGTCAGTCCATGGACGAGCTGCCGCTCATGCTGCTCGACTACTCGCTGGACCTGGTGTGGGCCCCGAACCTTCGGGTGCTGGCGGATCTGCTGCGCGTCACCGTCGAACGCATCGAGATCCACGTCGAGCGGCGCCCGCTCGAGCGCACCATCGAGGTACCGGGCATGGGTACCTTCGAGGCCGGCACCCAGGGCGCCTTCCGGTTCGAGGTAAGTGGGATCGTGGCCGGTCGGGCCCTGCTGGTGGTCGAACACGTCACCCGCATCGACGACGAGTGCGCGCCGGACTGGCCGAGCTCGGCCTCGCCCGGCGGGGAGCACCGGGTCATCATCCGCGGCCGACCCGACATCGAGGTCGGCGTGCACAGCCTGGATCCGGGGGAGCCGGGCCCGGCCGCCGGCGGAAACGCCACCGCCGCCAACCGCATCGTGAACGCCATCCCGTCAGTGGTGGCCGCGGCGGCCGGGCCGCTCAGCGCGGCCGACCTGGCCGCCATCACCGGCACCTCGCAGCTCGCCATCGAATGGTCCAACGCCCACTGACAGGAGCGAGACATGGGGATCGAACAGCCTGGAGACATCCATCCGGCCGTGCAGGACCGGTTCAACGCCGCCGACGTGGACGGACTGGTGGCGCTGTACGAACCCGAGGCGGTGATGATGGGGCCCGAGGGCGAGCGGGTGGACGGGCTCGACGCCATCCGGGCCAACTGGGCCGGGCTGCTCGAGACGGGCGGCCGGAACATGGTGCTGACCACCGTGTACTGCATCGAGCACGGCGATCTCGCCCTGCTCCGCAACGACTACACCCTGGACTTCGCCGGCGAGCCGGTGAGCGGGAGCACGGCCGAGGTGGTCCGGCGCCAGCCCGACGGCACCTGGCTGTACGTGATCGACAACCCGTTCGGCGCGATGCCCACGACCTGACAGCAAGCGGTCAGGTGAGCTCGAACTCGGTGAGGTCGGGCGCCTTCGTCCAGGCCCAGTAGTCGACCAGGCGCCACGGTGACAGGCCGTAGATGCGGCCGTCGGGACCCCGGTACCAGCTGTTGGCGATGGACGGGTGCGACCACACCATCGTGTCCAGCTCCGCCTGCAAGCGGGCGTTGTAGTCGTCGTGCACGTCCTGGCGGACCTCCATGGCGGCGTGGTCCCCGGCGAGGAGGGCCACCAGTGCACCCATGACGTAGCGCACCTGGCACTCCACGTGGAAGATGATGCTGCCCCCCGAGGCCAGGTTGGTCCCGGGCCCGTAGAGGCAGAACAAGTTGGGGAAATGCGGCACGGTGATGCCCAGGTGGGCGGTGGGCTGATTCCCCCACTGCTCGCTCAGCACCTGTCCGCCGCGGCCCACGATCGTCATCGGCCACAGGAACTTGTTGGCCTCGAACCCGGTGGCGTAGACGATCACATCCACCCGATGGTGGTGCTGGCGGCCATCGGCGTCGGTGGTCACCACCCCGTCGGCCACGATCCGATCGATGGGGTCGGTGACCAGGTCGACGTCGTCGCGGGTCAGCGCTCCCAGCCAGCTGCCGTTGTCCTGCAACGTGCGCTTGCCCAGGCACACGTAGTCCGGCACCACCTTGTCCAGCAGCTCGGGGTCGTCACCGATCTGGTCGGCCATCCACTGGGTGAAGACTTGGCGGGCCGCATCGTTGATCTCGCTGATGGCGATGTCGGGATGCGGATAGTCGGGGTCGACACGCATGGCGGCCAAGCCGCCGTCGCATGCAGGCCAGAACAGCAGGAACCGGTACCAGCGGCCGTAGTACGGCAGGTGGCGCAACGCCCAGGCCACGCCGGGACCAACCGGGGCGTGGTAGTTCGGGTTGGGGAACATCCACGGCGCCGATCGCTGGAACACGGTCAGGTGCGCGGTGTCCGGCGCCACCGTGGGCACGATCTGGAAGGCGCTGGCCCCGGTCCCGATGACCGCCACCCGACGCCCGGCCAGTTCGGTCCCGTCCACCCAGCGGGCCGAGTGCATGGCCAGGCCCTCGAAGTCGTCGAGCCCGGCGATGGCGGGCAGCTTGGGCCGGTTGAGCTGACCCACCGCGCTGATGAGCGCGTTGGCCTCGATGATCTCGGGTTCGACGGCGGCGTCGGCGCCGCGGGGGACGACCTCGACCGACCAGACGGCGCGGTCCTCGTCCCAGGTGGCTCGACGGACCTCGGTGGCGAAGCGCACGTGGTCGGCCACCCCGTAGCGGTCCAGGCAGTGCTCGAAGTACGCCTGCAGCTCGGGCTGGCGGGCGAAGTACTCGCTCCAGTGGTCGTCGGGCGCGAACGAGTACGAATAGAAGTGGTTGCCCACGTCCACCCGGGCGCCGGGGTAGCGGTTCTCGTACCAGGTGCCGCCCACCCCGTCGTTCTTCTCCACCACGGTGTAGGGGATGCCGGCCTGACCCAACCGGATGGCGGCCAGCAGCCCGGACATGCCGGCGCCGATCACCACCACGTGGGTGTGGTCCACGCCCACGGGTGGGGTGGGGCCAGGCCAGGGCACGGCCCGGGGGTCGACCCCGTCGAGCTCGAGCTCCTCGCCGATCAACCCCAGGTACTCCTCGGGCACCTGCTCGCTCAGCAGCACCTGCATCATCTCGGCCAGCAACTCGTCGTCGGGTGCCAGCGGCCTGACGTAGCCACCGGCGCGATAGGCCAGGATCACGTCGAGGGCCTGGGCCCGCACCGCGGCCTGGCTCTCCGGGCTCATGAAGCCCTGCACCTCGTTGAGGTAGATGCCCACCGGCCGGTGCTCGCCCCGCAGCACCGCGGGGTCGCCCGTCATGTGCACCATCGACATCATCAGCGCCGGGACGCTCAGGTCCTCCAGGTAGGCGGCGATGGTGGCCGCGTCCTCGTCGAAGGGTGCGCCCGCGTAGCGACCCCCGTCGCCGGGCGCCGTCCTCACGCGGTCGCCGGCCCGACGTGCACCGGCAGCCGCTTGAACCCGTTGTTCAGGTTGGAGCGCAGATGGACGGGGTCGCCGGTGAGCTCGAGGGTGTCGCAGGCGGCCAGCAGCTCGCCGAAGAACACGCGGCCCTCCAGTCGGGCCAGGTGCACGCCCAGGCAGAAGTGCTCGGCGATCCCGAACGAGAGGTGCGGGTTGGGGCTGCGGTGGATGTCGAAGGCCTGGGCGTCGGCGAAGACGTCCTCGTCGCGGTTGGCCGAGGTGTAGTACATGGCCACCTTGTCGCCGGCGGCCACGGGTGTGGAACCCACCGTCGTGTCCGTCGCGGCCGTGCGGCGGAAGTAGTGGAGCGGGTTGGCCCAGCGCAGGACCTCCTCGACCGCGCCACCCAGCAACGACGGATCGGCCCGCAGCTCGGCCAGCTGGTCGGGGTGGGTCAGCAGCGCGTGCAGCCCCGACGAGAGCATGGTCTTGGTGGTGTCGTTGCCGGCGGTGACCAACTGCACGAAGAAGCTGCCGAAGTCGACCTCGCTCATGGGCTGGCCGCCGAAGTCGCTGTCCAGGATGAGCGTGGTCAGGTCTTCCTGGGGCTCGCCCGCCCGCCGGGCGGTGGCGAACTCGATGGCGTACAAGGCCATCTCGATCGACGAGCTGTAGTCGGGCTCCTGACCGGCCAGCACGTCGGGGTCCTGCCCGGAGGTCTGGCGCTCGGACAGCTCGTGGAGGTGGGCCCAGTCCTGGGGCGGCAGTCCCATGAGCTGGCCCATCACCCGCGACGGCAGCCCGGAGGCCACGTCGTGCACGAACTCGACGTCGCCCTGCTCGATGGCCTCGGCGATCAGACCGCGGCTGATGTCGCGGATCTGCGGTTCGAGCTGGCCGATGATCCTGGCCTTGAAGCTGTCGGCGATGGGACGGCGGTAGGTGGTGTGGCGCGGCGGGTCCATGGCCAGCAACATGCCCCGCATCATCTCCAGGCTGTCGGGCTCGAGGTCCTCGAGCACCACCCCGCCTTGGCTGGCCGAGAACAGGTTGGGTTCACGGGCCACGTGCACCACATCTGCGTGTCGGAGCACGGCCCAGAACCCGGGCTCGCCCTCCATCTCCTGCCACGACACCGGCTCGCGAGCCGCGCAGCTCGGCCAACAGCTCGTGGGGGACCCCCGACGAGAACGTGTCCGGATCGGCCAGCACCCCCATGCTCATGGAGGCGACGCTACCGCCGGAACCGGGGTCGGTGCGGGCGTCGGAATCTGCCCGCGGGGCCGCCACAATGCCGAGATGGCAACTGACACCACCGTGACCGAGACCGACCGCTGGATCGAGGCGCTGCGCATCGAGCAGGATCAGCTGGCTGCGCGGGTCCGCGCCTTCAGCCCCGACGAGGTGGCCGGACCCTCCGCCTGCACCGACTGGAGCATCGCCCAGGTGCTGAGCCACCTCGGGTCCGGGGCCGAGATCATGGGCGCCACGCTCGACGCCGCGGTGCGGGGGGCCGAGCCCGAGGCGGGCGACAACCAGGCGGTCTGGGATCGCTGGAACACCATGTCGCCGACCGAGCAGGCCGCCGGCTTCCTCGACTTCTCCGAGCGGATCGTGGCCACCCTCGAAGGCCTCGACGCCGATGACCGGGCCAACCTGCGCTTCGACATCGCCTTCCTGCCCGAGCCGACCGACGCGGCCACCGTGGCCGCACTACGCCTGAACGAGCTCGTGCTGCACGCGTGGGACGTGCGGGTCATGGACGATCCGGCCACCCCCCTCACCCCCAGCTCGGTCGAGCTGCTGATCGATCGGGCCGGCATCCTGATCGGCTACATCGGTCACCCCGACGTGATCGAGCCCCGCCCGGTCACACTGGAGGTCGTCACCCAGGCGCCCACCCGACAGATCGGCCTCGAGCTGGCGGACAAGACGGCGCTCGTCGATCCGCCGGTGGCGGCCGACCAGGCGGGTCGGGTGTCGTTGCCCGCTGAGGCCTTCCTGCGGCTGGTGGCTGGTCGCCTCACACCCGAGCACACGCCCGCCGGCATCACCGTGGACGGGCCGATCGGTCTCGACCAGCTCCGCCGGGTCTTCCCCGGCTACTGACCTCGACCCCCGGTCGGGCTCAGGGGCGGGCGGCCAGCAGGAGCTGGGCGAACTCGGCGCTGATGGTCCGGTGGTCGGGACCCTTGGGGTCGAGCTGGCTCTGCAGGGCGATGCCGTTGGCCACGGCCAGGATGAGCCCGGCCATGGCCTCGGGATCGACCCAACCGGGGATCGAGCCGCCCCCGGCCATCTCGGCGATGACCTCGCTGAGCCGGGCGCGCAACGACCGGTACAGCTGGAGGGCGCTGCGTCGGTAGCGCTGGTCCCGCACGGCCAGCAGCAACGCCTCGAAGTAGACCAGCGTGTCGCGCCGGCTGCGCTCGAACTCCTCGCTGAGGGCGCCCACCACGTGCAGCAGGCGGGACTCGGGCGGACCGGGAGCACCCAGCAGGTCGAGCGCCGGTTGCACCCGGCGCTCCAGCTCGGCGAAGAGGG
This sequence comes from uncultured Microthrixaceae bacterium, assembly GCA_963740985.1. GTDB lineage: Bacteria > Actinomycetota > Acidimicrobiia > Acidimicrobiales > Acidimicrobilacustridaceae > UBA4742. Next base: position 1,650,211 of record CAVUGJ010000002.1, on the reverse strand, counting down.
CCTCGGCCACCAGGTCGTCCTTGGACCCGAAGTGGTAGGTGATGGCGGCCAGGTTCACGCCCGCGGTCTGGGTGATCTGACGGGAGGTGGCACCCGACAGGCCGTCGCGGCGAACGCACAGCCGGGCCGCGTCCAACAGGGCCTGTCGAGTTGTCGTCTCATTCATACGTTCGTATGATAACGCCATGAGGTCCGACCTGACCGTGATCGACCCTGACGGTTCGCCGGCCGAGCCGCTCGGCCCCGGCCCCTGGTGTCCGGTCGAGGTGCCCCGAGCCCAGCAGATCCATCGATGGGACCTGCTCACCTTCCTGCACTGGAGCTACGACCCCGCCGAGGTGGCCGCCGTGCTGCCTGAGGGCCTGGAGGTCGAGACCTTCGGGGGTCGGGCCTGGGTGGGCCTGGTGCCCTTCGCCATGCTGGTGCGCCCGCCGCGCCTCCCGGCGGTCCCCTGGCTGTCGCGCTTCTGCGAGACCAACGTGCGGACCTACGTGCGTGGCCCCGACGGGACGGTGGGCGTCTGGTTCCTGTCACTCGACGCGGCCCGCTTGGCGCCAGTGGTGGTGGCCCGCCGGCACTTCCACCTTCCCTACTACTGGTCAACCATGGGTTTGGAGGTCAACGGCCCGGTCGTGTCCTACCAGTCGAGACGGCGCTGGCCCGGGCCCGTTGGCGCCTCGTGCCGTGTGGTGGTCGACGTGGGCGCGCCCTACGAGCCATCCGAGCTGAGCGAGCTGGACCATTGGCTGACGGCCCGTTGGCGGCTCTTCACCCGAGAGCGCGACGGGGTCGGTCATCAGCTGGCCAGTCACGACCCCTGGCCGCTGCACCGGGCCCAGCTGGTGCACCTCGACCAGGACGTGATCCAGGCCGCCGGGCTGTCCGCCCCGGCGGGCGAACCGCTCGTGCACTGGTCGCCGGGCGTCGAGGTCCGCATCGGCCCCCGCCACCCCGTCATCCCGTCGTGGGTTGCTGGCTCACGGTGACGGGCGCGGCCTTGCGGATGCGGGCCAGCTCGGCTTCGCCCGGCGACCGTGCACCGTCGGGACTGGGCAGGGAGAAGTCGGTGTAGAGCACCCGGCGCTCTCGATCCACCGGCGGGTGGCTCATGTGCAGCGTGCAGCTCAGGTGGATGGTCACGTCGCCGGTGGCGGTGGGCAACTCGACCTGAGGCAGGTCCAGGTTGCGGCGCACGAAGGCGGGTTGGATGAGCGCCCGGTGCGATCCGGCCACCACGCCCAGCTGGCCCGATCGGGCATCGGCACCGGTCACCGAGATCCCCACCGTCATCGAGCAGCATCGGTAGGAGTGGCTGCCCAGGCTGCAGTCCTTGTGCCAGGGCACGTCGGAGATGCCGGCCACCACGCCGATGGGCTTGATGAGCGCCTCCACCAGGTTGGCGTCGGTGCCGGGCTTGCCCAGCCGGTGGCCGTCGCGGGTCAGCCCGTCGGGGCCGGACAGACCGAGCAGCCGGGGTCGGCCAGCAGTCCCGGGTGGTCGCCGACTCGCGCTGGAAGCGCTGCATGCGCACCAGGCGATCGGTGCCGTCGGCGGTGCGGGCCCACCACGAGTTGTCATCGCCCTGGCGATAGCTCTGGGCGGCGGCGTCCATGTCGGCCGATACCGCCGCCATCTCGTCGGGGTGGAAGACACCGCGCAGGTGCAGGTAACCCGCCTCGGCCAGGAAGCGGGCCATCTCGGCGCGATCGTCGTGGAGGCCGAACGACCGGTGGAGGTCCAGCGGGGTGTCGTCGAGGTCGGAGAAGCTGACCGAACCCGACGTGTGCACCTGCCGCTGGTCGACCAGGCCGCGCAGGATACCCACCAGTCCAGGAAGTCCTCGAGCCGGCCGCGGGGCTGGTCCAGATCGCCCGCGGTGAACAGGCCCATGGGGGTGCGCAGGTCGTTGACCAGGTCGGCCAGCGCCGCGGGGTCGAGGCGCACGAGCGCCGGCGGATCCAGCCCACCGGCGTCGAGGTCGCCCGGGGTCACCGCCACCCGGTCTCCGTCGAACGACAGGACCCAGCTCGCCCCGTCCACCTCGACGGCCAGGGACCGAGGGCCCAGTTCAGCGGGCGCCGGGGACGACCAGTTCGCCCCGCTCGGCGGCCAGCGTGGGCAGTTCGTCGCCCAGGAACGCCTGCGCCTCGACCGGTCGGACGTCGGCGGCGGTGCGGGTCCGGACGTCCACCGAGACCTGCCCGGACGCGGAGGCGGTGGCGGTCATCGACCGACGCCCGCCTCGAGCGGAACGGACGGTGCGGGTGCCTCGGGCCCGTCCTGGTCGTGTCCGACCGAGGCCGCCGGCTCGCTGGGCGCAGTGGGCGTCGGGATCCGGGCGGCGCTCGGCCCGGCGGCGGCGCACCCATCGGTCGATCCCGTAGGACACGGCCAGCAGCATCGCCGCCACCACGCCGTCGAGCCACCAGTGGTTGGCCGTCACCACCACCACCGTGATGGTCAGCAACCGGTGGGCCAACACGATCCAGCGCCAGCGGCTGGTGCTGCCCATGACCACCACGATCCCGACCAGCAGGGCCCACCCCACGTGCAGCGACGGCATGGCCGAGAGCTGGTCGGAGGCGCCGCGGCCGAGCGCGGTGTACACCGACTGGCCGTAGAGATGGCCGGTGTCGACGAACCCGAGCGAGCTCATGAGCCGTGGCGGCATCACCGGCACGAGCTGCACCAGCAGGCAGGCGCCGGTGAGCAGGGCCAGGGTGTTGCGCACGGCCGGGTAACGATCGCGGTGGCGGACGAACAGCCAGATGAGCATGGCGATGAGCGCCGGCACGTGCACCACCGCGTAGTAGACGTTGGCCGACTGCACCAGCCACGGGTGGGGCAGCACCCAGTGCTGGATGGTCAGCTCGCTGGGCAGGTGCAGCGTCCGTTCCAGGTTCCAGAGGTCGCGGCCGCGGGCCTCGGCGCCGTCGGTGTGCAGCACCGACAGCTGGCCGGCGATCCGCCACAGCGCGTAGAGCACCAGGATCAGCGAGATCTCCAGGGCGAAGGGCCGGGCACCGGTCCACACGCGTCCTCGTGGCCGGATCAGCACCGCCGCAGCCACCAGCATGACCGCGCCGACTGCGGCGTACTGCCAGGGAAGCCACATGGGCTCGACTCTACGGGGCGTGGCCGGTCGAGGCTCGACCGGGGCGGCATCGAGCGGCGGTCAGCGGAGGATGGTTGACCAGATCGTCACATGCGCCAACCACTGGCCCAGGATCGGTTGTAATAGGGTCGATCCACGATCGATTGGATCGTGGACGCCGCCGGAGGGAGCATCGATGAAGAAGCACGGAACCAGCCGCTGGGGGAGCAGATCCGCGTTCACGAGAGCGGTCGCGGTCACTGTCGCAGTGGGCGTGCTGGTGGTGGCCTCCGCCTGCAGCAGCTCCAAGTCCACCTCGACCACCGGCACCACTGGCGGCGGCGGTTCCAGTGGGGGCTCCGGCCACGAACTGCACGGCCGCCTCCATGGTCCCGTCCAACGTCAAGTCCGCGGGCAAGCTCAACGCCGCCACCGACGCCTCCTATGCGCCGATGGAGTTCATCGGCACTGACGGCACCACCATCCATGGCGCCGACATCGACCTGGGCAACGCCATCGCCAAGCGCTCGGGCTCACGGCCAAGTTGCAGAACGTGAAGTTCGACAGCATCATCCCGGCCATCGGGACCCGCTACGACATGTCCATGTCGTCGTTCTCGGTCACCGCCGCCCGTGAGAAGCAGGTGTGCATGGTCAGCTACTTCACGGCCGGCACCTCCTTCATGGTCCAGACCGGCAAGAACCAGGACATCACCTCGCTGTCGGCGCTGTGCGGCAAGACCGTGGCCGTCGAGACCGGTACCACCGAGCAGACCGATGCCGAGGGTCAGTCGACCAAGTGCAAGAGCGCCGGCAAGGCGGCCGTCACCGTCCTGACCTTCCCCGATCAGAACGGCGCCAACCTGGCCCTGACCAGCGGCCGGGCCGAGGCGGGCATGGCCGACTCCCCCGTGGCCGCCTACGCGGCCAAGCAGTCCAACGGTGCCATCCAGGTCGTGGGCGACTCCTACGGCAGCGCCCCCTACGGGATCGTCCTGCCCAACACGGCGGAGTACGCCGGGCTGGCCTCCTCCATGCTGGATGCGCTCAAGACGCTGGACAGCAACGGCACCTACAAGCAGATCCTGGACAAGTGGGGCATCAGCTCCGGGGCCATCTCCAACTTCGCCATCAATCCGGCTTCGAGCTAGCCCGTCGTGGCCGAGTCCGGCCCTTCCTCAGCGTCACCCGGGGCTCCGGCCCCGGGTGACGGGTCCGGTGGCGGCGCCATCGTGGCCATCCCCGTGCGCCATCGTGGCCGGTGGGTGGCGGCGATCGTCATCCTGGTGTTGGCCGCCCAGTTCGTGCACTGGCTGGTCACCGACACGGCCCTGCACTGGGACGTGGTGCGCCAGTACCTGTTCAGCAGCCCCATCCTCACCGGCGTCGCCAACACCATCAAGCTGACCGTCATCGCCATGCTCATGGGCGTGGTCCTGGGCGTGATCCTGGCCATCATGCGCCTGTCCAAGAACCCCATCGTCTCGGGGGTTGCATGGCTGTACATCTGGTTCTTCCGGGGCACGCCGGTGCTGGTGCAGCTCATCTTCTGGTTCAACCTCCCGACCGTGCTGCGGTCGATCTCGGTGGGCATCCCCTTTGGGCCGAGCTGGTTCCCCCACGATCCGAAGGACCTGATCACCGCCCTCATCGCCGTCTGCCTGGGCCTGGGGTTGAACGAGGCCGCGTACATGGCCGAGATCGCCCGAGCCGGCATCCTGTCGGTGGACGAAGGACAGGTCGAGGCCGCGTCCGCCCTGGGCATGACCCGCCTGCAGGCCATGCGGCGCATCGTGTTGCCCCAGGCCATGCGGGTCATCATCCCGCCCACGGGCAACGAGACCATCTCGATGCTCAAGACCACCTCGCTGGCCGTGTTCGTCTCCTACAACGAACTGCTGGGCTCGGCCACCAACATCTACTCGCGCACCTACCAAGTCATCCCGTTGCTGATCGTGGCCAGCCTCTGGTACCTGTTCCTCACCTCGATCCTGACCTTCGGCCAGTTCTACCTGGAGCGTTACTTCGCTCGGGGGGCCTTGCGGGAGCTGCCGCCGACGCCGTTGCAGAAGCTGCGATGGTTGGCCATGGGAAACCGGCAGTGGGGGTGATCCGGCCGTGACCGCGACCACCAGTCCGATGGTGCAGGCCCAGGGCGTGCGCAAGAGCTTCGGCAAGCTCGAGGTGCTCAAGGGCATCGATCTGGAGGTGGCGCCCCGCGACGTGTTCTGCCTGATCGGGCCGTCCGGCTCGGGCAAGTCGACCTTCCTGCGCTGCATCAACCACCTGGAGAAGGTCAACGCGGGGCGCCTCTCGGTGGACGGCGAGCTGGTCGGCTACCGCCAGCAGGGCGACAAGCTCTACGAGCTGCGCGACCGCGAGGTGTGCCAGAAGCGCCAGGAGATCGGCATGGTCTTCCAGCACTTCAACCTCTTCCCTCACATGACCGCACTGGGCAACGTCATGGAGGCCCCCATCCGGGTCAAGGGCGAGTCGAAGGCGGTGGTGCGCGAGCGCGCCCTCAAGCTGCTCGACCGGGTGGGGCTGGGCGACAAGTACGACAACTACCCCACGCAGCTGTCGGGGGGCCAGCAGCAGCGGGTGGCCATCGCCCGGGCCCTGGCCATGGAGCCCAAGCTCATGCTGTTCGACGAGCCCACCTCCGCACTCGACCCAGAGCTGGTGGGCGAAGTGCTCGACGTCATGCGCGACCTGGCCACCGAGGGCATGACCATGATCGTGGTCACCCACGAGATGGGCTTCGCCCGCGAGGTGGGCGACGCCCTGGTGTTCATGGACGGTGGGGTGGTGGTCGAGGCCGGGACGCCCCGCGACGTCATCACCAACCCCCAGCACGAACGTACGCAGCTGTTCCTGTCCAAAGTTCTGTAAGGATCCCGAAATGCAACGAAGTGCGAGTCGTCTGTTGGCCGTCGTGGCCATGGCCGCGCTGGTGCTGGCCGCCTGTTCGAGCTCGGGCCACAAAGGCCCGGGGCCGACCGCGCCATCCTCCACCGGCACCTCCCAGGCGGCCGCGCCGCTGCGCATCCTGGTGACCAACGACGACGGCTACTCGGCGCCGGGCATCGACGCCGTGGTCCAGGGTCTGCGCACCCTGCCCGACGTGTCGATCACCGTGGTGGCGCCGCTGGCCAACCAGAGCGGCACCGGCGGCAAGACCACGCCGGGCACGTTGGCCGTCACCGACGTAAAGACAGCCAGCGGCTACGCGGCCAAAGCGGTGGCCGGCTTCCCGGCCGACACCGTCATCTGGGCCGTCGACCAGCACGGCCTGGCCCAGAAGCCCCAGGTGGTCATCTCCGGGGTCAACTTCGGACAGAACCTCGGGGTGGCCACCGACCTGTCGGGCACGGTGGGCGCAGCCCGGGCTGCGGCCAGCCGCGGCATCCCCGCCCTGGCCGCCAGCGCGGGGCTGGCCCCACCCGGCGTAGCCGCGCCCGACTTCGCCACCGCCGTGACCCAGGTGAAGCTCTGGATCACCCGCCACCGCGCCGCCCTGGAGGCGGGCAAGGCCTCGTCGCCCGTGCTGCTGCAGAACCTGAGCACCCCAACCTGTGCGGCCGGCCAGTCGCCCCGGGGTCCGGTCAGTGTGCCGGTGGACCTCCAGGCCACGCTGGCCCAGACGTTGGCCGCACCGAACTGCGCCTCCACCGGCGTCGGTCCGACCGGTGACGTGCAGGCCTTCGACGAGGGCTTCGAGCCGCTGTCGGACCTGTCGGTGACGCCGACCTCGTAGGGTCGAGCGCGTGCCTGACGATCGCCGCCACACCCCCGATGTCCCCGACGACGACCCGGTGCGATGGCTGGCTGGGTTCGCCGCCGCGCTGGGCCTCGATCCACCTGACGCCGACACCATCGCCACCCTGCTGGACCTGGCCGGCGTGGCCGCCCACGCCTCCCAACGCACCGCCGCGCCCATCGCCTGCTACCTGGTGGGACAGGCCGGGATGGACCCGACGGCCGCCCTGGCCCGAGCCCGCGAGGTCTAGCCGGCGCCGCTGGTGCGGGCGCGCAGCACGCAGAACTCGTTGCCCTCGGGATCGGCCAGCACCACCCAGGTCTCGTCGCCGGTCTGGCCGACGTCCGCCCGGGTTGCTCCCAGGGCCAGGATGCGCTCGACCTCGGCGTCGCGGTCGTCGGGCTTCAGGTCGATGTGCAGGCGGTTCTTGACCGTCTTGCCCTCGGGTACCGGCACGAACACCAAGGCGGGCTCGGTGTGCTCGTCACGGCCGATGACCACCTCGTCGTCGGCCTGGTAGAGGACCTGGTAGTCGAGCACCCCCCGCCAGAAGTCGGCCAGGGCAGCCACGTCGTGGGCGTCGATCACGATGGTGTACCAGTCGCTGGGCATGGCCGCAGACTGGCACAGCTCCGCTTCGAACGAGCCCGATAAGGTCCCGCCGTGCCCGTGTCCGACGCCGATGTGATCCACCTGCGCCGCACCCTCGAGCTGGCCGCCGAGTCCCGGGCCGCGGGCAACCACCCCTTTGGGGCGCGGCTGGTGGACGGCGACGGCGTCGTGGTGGCCGAGTCCCACAACTCGGTGGTGGTCGACCACGATCCCACCGGTCACGCCGAGACCAACCTGGTGCGCCAGGCCGGGCCGTTGGCGGCCCGCCGGGGCATCGACCTGTCGGCCACCGTCCTCTACACCTCCACCGAGCCCTGCGCCATGTGCGCGGGGGCCATCTACTGGGCCGGGATCGGCCGGGTCGTCTATGCCATGGCCGAGGTCGACCTGCTGGCCATGACCGGCGGCGACCACCCCGACAACCCCACCCTGGCCCTGCCCTGCCGCCAGGTGTTCGCCGCCGGAGGTCACCCGGTGGTGGTGGATGGCCCGGCCCTCGGCGACGAGGCCCGGGCCGTGCACACGGGCTTTTGGGACTGAGTCTTCTGGGATCGAGCGGGAACCAGGGGAGCGGGCCCGGCGTCTGAACGGTGTCGAGGATCGGGGATGGCCCGATCCGACCCTGGGAGGCGAGCCGGTGAAGCTACGACCCATCACGGTGATGGCGGTGCTGATGGCAGTGGTGGTGCTGGTCGTCGGCCTGATGGCCTGGCACCACGGGTCCGGGTCGGTGGCGGCCGGCCAACCAAGAGAGCTGCCCATCCGCGCCGAGGTGGCGGCCCCGGCCGCGGCCGCCATGGTGCCGGCCTCCACCATCGACGCCGGCGCGGTCACCTATGTGGCTGCCCCCGGGCTGGCGGCGCTGGCCGGGACGGCCCACGCCTGGCGTCTGGACCCGACCACCGTCACCCCGGCCACGGTGAACCGGTTGGCCGACGCGCTCGGGCTGTCGGGGCCGGCGGTGGCCCAGGGGGACGGCTGGACGGTGGCGGGATCGGATCGGCGATTCCTGACCGTGAGCCGCAGCCAACCAGCCGGGCCGTGGACCTGGACGATGACCGGCGTGGCCGTGTCGACACCGATGACCTGTGCTGTCCCGATGGTCCGGCCGTCGATCGGCAACGACGTCCCGCCCCTGCCCGACCTGCCGGGGAGCGGCTCGGGGGGCGTGTGCCAGCCGCCGGTCACCACCGTTCCGGCCCCGGTGGCCGACCCGCCGCCGGGTTCGGCGCAGGCCGAGGCGCGGGCCCGGTCGATCCTGGGTGACGCCGGCTACGACCTGTCGGGCTGGACGGTGACCAGCGTGGCGTCGTCCGATGGCACCCAGGTCACGGCCACGCCCGACCTCGGCGGCGCCGCCCTCGACGCGGCCACCTGGGATCCGGCCTCGGTCGGCGTGTCGCTGTATGTCGGGGCGGGCGGCGAGGTGACCTCGGGGTCGGGGTCGTGGGCGCAGCCCGTCCAGGTCGACGCCTACCCGCTGATCGGCACCGCCGCGGGCATCGAGGCCCTGAACCACGGCCAGGGCCTGCCCGGCGTCGAACCCATGGTGGCGGCGTCATCGGGCCAGTCGGCACCGGAGACGGCCACCCCCACGGGGTCGGCCGGGTCGAACCAGACCGACGGTCCGACCACCACAGAATGCCTCCCCCCGAACGGGGTGACCCAGCCCTGCGTGGTACCGATCTCGCCCTCGCCGCCCCCGACGGTGGACTGCCAGACGGTCTCCGCAATGGCCGGGTCCTGCCAACCTTCGATCCCGTCGACCACGACGTCGACCACGGTCACCGCGCCACCGACGGTGACGGCGCCCCTGACGGTGACGATGGCGCCCCGGCTGGTGCGGATCGACCGGGCCGAACTGGTGCTCGAACCCATGGGGGGCACCGACGGGGCCACCTGGCTGATCCCCGCCTACCGGTTCACGTCGTCGACCACCGCGGGTACCTGGACGGTGCTGGCCATCGACACCAAGTGGTTCGATCCCGGCGCCCCAACGGGCACGGACACCACCGCCTCCGTCGGCACTGGTGGGGAGTCGTCCGGCTCGCCCCCGGCCTCGACCGTCGTGTCGCCTCCGACCACTCCGAGCACCACCGTGGGGCCGATCATCATGCCGCCCGACCGCACGGCCGTACCCGCCAGCTCGGTGCCGTCGGCGCAGCCCAGCTGATCGTTCCGCTTGCGGCCTGTCGACTTCGCTGGTCGACTGCCGGGATGATCGATCTGGACACCACCACCGCCAGCCAGGCCGTCGCCGCGCTGGCCCAGGGTTCGTTGGGCAGCGCCGAGTTGCTCGAGGCCCACCTCGCTCGCGTCGAACGTGACAACGGCGCGGTCAACGCGGTGGTGGCGTTCGACGTCGACCGGGCTCGAGCCCAGGCGGTGCGCGCCGATGAGGACCGCGCCGCCGGCCGCAGCCAGGGACCGCTCCACGGCCTGCCCATGACCATCAAGGACGCGTTCGAGACCGAGGGCCTGACCACCACCTCGGGCGCGCCCGAGTTGGCCGACCACGTCCCCGAACGCGACGCCGATGCGGTGGCCCGGCTCAAGGCGGCCGGGGCCATTGTGTTCGCCAAGACGAACCTGCCGCTCTACGCCGGCGACATGCAGACCTACAACGAGCTGTTCGGACGCACCAACAACCCGTGGGACCTGAGCCGCACTTCGGGGGGCTCGTCGGGTGGGGCCGCGGCCGCGCTGGCCACGGGCATGACCCTGCTCGAGCTGGGCAGCGACATCGGCGGATCCATCCGGAACCCCTCGCACTACTGCGGGGTGTTCGGCCACAAGCCGACGTGGGGCGTGGTCCCCCAGCGGGGCCACATCCCTGGCCCGCCCGGGGTGGTGACGCCCGCCGACCTCAACGTGGTCGGACCCATGGGTCGCTCGGTGGCCGACCTGATGCTCGGGCTCGACGTGCTGGCGGGCACCGATCCGCTCGGCCTGCCGGGAGGCGTGCTCCCCCCAGCCCCCGCGCGCGTCGCTCACCCGGGCCAGCCGGCCGATGCCTCGGGCTGGCGGATCGGGTTGTGGCTCGCCGATCCGGCCGCTCCGACCGACCGGGCCGTGCTCGAACGACTCGAAGCCACCGCGGCCGCGCTCGAAGCGGCCGGCGCCACCGTGGTGGATGACGTCCGCACCCCCACCTCGCTCGAGGACCAGCACCTGGTCTACCTGCACCTGCTCACCTCGGTGGTCGCCGGCGGCTACCCCGACGAGGTGATCGAGTTCAGCCGCCAGATGGCCGACGCCCTCGATCCCGAGGATCGGTCCCGCACGGCGGCCCTGACGCGCGGCACGGCCACCAGCCATCGGGACTGGAAGCGGGCCAACGAGCAGCGTCACCGTGTTCGTCTCGAGTGGGCCGACGTGTTCGAGCAGGTGGACGTGATGCTCACCCCGGTCACTCCCGTGGTGGCTCCGCTCCACGACACCGAGCGCCCGCTCGACCAGCGGGTCATCCAGATCGACGGGCAGGACCGTCCCTACATGGATCAACTGGTGTGGGCGGGGCTGGCCACCATGCCGTTCCTACCGGTGACGGTGGTGCCGGTCGGGCGCACCGCCGCCGACCTGCCGGTGGGTGTGCAGATCATGGGGCCGCACGCCGGTGACCGGACCACCCTGGCGGCTGGGGCCTGCGTCGAGGCGCTGATGGGCGGATTCACCGCGCCGCCGACGACCTGAACCTGGCGCGACTGGGCGCGGATGGGGGCCCAAACGCGCGCCCACGCCAGAAATCGCGCCCTTTTCTCAAGTGACGCGATCGTCACTATTTGGGTCATAGGTCCCATGTGGGACGGTACATCCTGATGATTTCTCCTGTCTTTCCGTACCACGAGGTGACCCGTTTCACAACGAAATCGTGGCGGGAAAGTTGCGATCCGGTGACGAAGTGTCGAAAGTAAAGGGCCGCACACAACCCCTCAGCCCGGTCCCGGGCGAAAGGCAGCTGTCCCTTGTCCTTCCAACATCCCTTCCGAGAACGTCGCGCGCGTCGGGCCGCCGAGGTCACCCTCGCCGGCGCGATCGCGCTCAGCGTCATCGTGGCCCCCGGTCTGATCCGTGGTCACGGGTCGCGTACCAACCAGGCCGGCGCGGCTGCCACCACGTCGTCCAGCGCTCCCACCCCTTCAACCAGCACCACCGTGGCTCCGGTGGCCCTGCCGCCGGTGGCGCCACCCAACCCGGTCGCCCCGGCCACGGTTCCCGACGAGCAGGCCTTCCGTCATCGTTGGACGGTCAGCCCCACCTTTCGCCTGAGCGTGGCCTACGCCAACGCCACGCCCGCCGAGCAGGCCGCACTCGTGGCCTACCTCACCCCCGCGCCGCCCGCCCCGCCGGCGCCGCCGGCCCCCAAGCCCGCCCCGAGGGTGGTCGTCCGAGCGGTGGCCGCCCCGGTGGCCTCGGCTCCGGCACCCGCCGCTCCCGCCGGGTCCGTGTGGGATCGCATCGCCGCCTGCGAGTCCGGCGGCAACTGGGCCGACAACACCGGCAACGGCTACTCCGGTGGGCTGCAGTTCAGCCCGTCCACGTGGCGTGCCTACGGCGGCACGGCCTATGCGGCCTACGCCTGGCAGGCCAGCCGCGAGCAGCAGATCGCCGTGGCCACCAACATCTACAACGCGCAGCACAGCTACCGGGCCTGGCCCGTCTGCGGTCGCCGCGCGTAGTTGACCAGCTCATCAGCCCCCCGGTCGGAGTCACGACCGGGGGGCTCCTGCGTTTTGGACCGGAAGGCGCAGGCCGCTCGGGGGTCCTGTTCTCGTCCTTTTTGGGCGCCTGCGCGGGTAGTGTCCCGTCCGGTCGCCCGCACCGGCAGGCAGCTCCCATGAGAGGAACCCGCATGGCCTTCGAACTCCCTCCGCTTCCGTATGCCCAGGATGCGTTGGCGCCCTACATCAGCGCCGAGACGCTCGAGTACCACTACGGCAAGCACCACCAGACCTACGTGACCAACCTGAACAAGATGACCGAGGGCACCGACCTGGCCGACAAGACCCTCGAGGAGGTCATCGCCTCGGCGGAGGGCCCGGTGTTCAACAACGCCGCCCAGGTCTGGAACCACAGCTTCTACTGGAACTGCATGAGCCCGAGCGGTGGCGGCGCGCCCAGCGGCGACGTGGGCGAGAAGATCAACAGCGCCTTCGGCTCCTACGACGACTTCAAGGCCCAGTTCACCGACGCCGCCACCACCCAGTTCGGATCGGGCTGGGCCTGGCTGGCCGATGACGGCAGCGGCCTGCAGATCATGAAGACGGCCAACGCCGACCTGCCGCTCAAGCACGCGGCCAAGGCGCTGCTCACCATCGACGTGTGGGAGCACGCGTACTACATCGACTACCGCAACGCCCGGCCCAAGTACATCGAGACCTTCCTCGATCACCTGGTCAACTGGGACTTCGTCGCCACCAACCTGGGCTGAGCCCGAGCTGAGCCCGACCGGCGCCCCGGCCCCGGACCGATACCGGTTCGGTGGTCGAGGGACCCGGCGGTAGCCTCGCCGCCATGTTGCGCCTGTTCGACACCGCTCGGGGCGAGGTCGTGCCCTTCGAGACCCGCGAGCCTCGACAAGGTGTCGATGTACGTGTGCGGCCCGACCGTCTACGGCCCGCCGCACCTGGGCCACGGCCGGTTCTCCGCTGGTGTTCGACGTGCTGCGCCGCTACCTCGAGTGGTCGGGTTTCGAGGTGAACTACGTCTCGAACATCACCGACATCGACGACAAGATCATCGAGCGGGCCAACGCCGAGGGTCGCCCGGCGGCCGAGATCGCCCGGCGGTGCGAGAAGGTGTGGTGGAAGGGGATGGACGGGATCGGCGTCAAGCGACCCGACCCACGATCCCCACGCCACCGCCTACGTCGACCAGATGGTCGAGCTGATCGGCCAGCTGGTGGCCAAGGGCGACGCCTACGAGACGAGCGACGGTGTCTACTTCACGCCCCAGGTCGGTGGCCGACTACGGACTGCTGGCCCGCCAGTCGTTCGACAGCCTGCAGGCCGGCGCCCGGGTCGAGGCCAACGAGGAGAAGCGCTCGCCCATCGACTTCGCCCTGTGGAAGAAGGCCAAGCCCGGCGAGCCGTCGTGGCCGTCGCCCTGGGGCGACGGCCGCCCGGGTTGGCACACCGAGTGCGTGGTCATGGCGCTCGACCTGCTGGGCGACGGCTTCGACCTGCACGGCGGCGGCCAGGACCTGGCCTTCCCCCACCACGAGAACGAGCGGGCCCAGGCTGTGGCGCTGGGTCACACCTTCGCCCGGCACTGGATGCACAACGGCTTCGTCGAGGTCGACGGCGAGAAGATGTCCAAGAGCCTGGGCAACTTCGCCAACCTGCTCGACCTGATCCAGAAGTCCGACCCCCGCGCCTTCCGCCTGCTCGTGCTGCGCAGCCATTACCGCTCCCCGGTCGAGGTCACCAACGCCACCGCCGACGACGCCTCGGCCGCCCTGCGCCGACTCGACACCTTCGTGCGTCGCGCCGGCGAGCTGGGCGACGGGTCGCCGGAGCCCGACCAGCTCGACGAGTTCCGCCGCCTCATGGACGACGACCTGAACACGCCCGGCGCGGTCGAGCCTGCTCTTCACCCTGGTGCGGCGGGGCAACCAGGCCCTCGACGCCGACGACGACGCCAGCGCGGCCGACATCCTGGCCACCGTGCGCCAGATCGCCGAGGCGGTCGGCATCCAGCTGGCGGCGCCCACCACGGCCGGGGCGGACGACGATGGCGAGGTATCGGGTGTGACCGAGCCGGCTCGGGCCCTGGCCACCCAGCGCGACCAGGCTCGGGCGGCCAAGGAGTGGGGTCGGGCCGACGACCTGCGCCAGCAGCTGGTGGCGCTGGGCTACGTGGTGGAGGACACCCCGGCCGGCACCCAGATCCGCCCCGCCTGACCAGACCAGGCAACTGGCTCGATGCCACGCGGATGGCGAAGCCGCCCGGAGGGAGGCTTGCCGACCAGAGGGCCAGTCGATTTGACCTCGGGCGGCGGGTCGCGTTCGCTTGCCGTCGTGGCCCGATCCTCGACCTCGCCGCCGTCGTGGCCGCGAGCGCCAGCCGTTGCCCCAGGCTTCGGGATCATCTGGACCACCGTCGCCATCGACCTGGTCGGCTTCGGGATCGTCCTGCCCATCCTGCCCCAGTACGCCCAGCGCTTCGGGGCCACGGCCACCACCACCGGCCTGCTGGTGGCCTCCTACTCCTTGGCCCAGTTCGCCCTGGCCCCCGTGTGGGGTCGGCTCTCGGACCGGGTCGGCCGCAAGCCGGTCCTGATCATCGCCCTGTTCGGGACGGCCATCGGCAGCCTGCTCACCGGCCTGGCCGGCGCCATCCCGCTGCTGTTCATCGGCCGGCTCATCGACGGCGCATCGGGCGGCAGCGTGTCGGTGGCCCAGGCCGCGGTGGCCGACGTGGCCGCGCCGCAGGACCGGGCCCGGCTGATGGGCCTGCTGGGCGCGGCCTTCGGGGTGGGCTTCGTGGCCGGACCCGCCATCGTGGCCGTCGGCGCGCTGGCCGGTCCCCGGGTGCCGTTCTACGTCGCCGCGGCCATCGCCGGGGTCAACGCCCTGGTGGCCATCCGGCGGCTGCCCGAGACCCACGGCCCGCGAGCCGCCGGTCGTCCGGTCGCCCCGGCGTCAGGGCCGTCGAGCGCCGACGCCGATCTGGTCGAGGACCCGAGCCTGCTGACCGCAGAGCTCGAGCTGGCCGGCACGCTCGACGGTCCCCAGCCAGGGACGCCCTTCGATCGGGGCGGGGCGGGCTCCGGCGGGGGTGCCGGCGCATCCGCGGATGCCCCGGGTCCGCCGGCCCACGGGATCGGCCGCATCGACAAGCAGGCGCTGGTGCGGCTGCTGGTGGTGTCGTTCGTGGGGATGGTGGCCTTCAGCGGCTTCGAGTCCACCTTCGCCCTGCTGACCGAGGACCGCTTCGGCCTCAAGGAGGCGGGCACGGGCGCCATCTTCACCGTCATCGGCCTGGCTCTGGTGGCGGTGCAGGTCGGCATCATCGGGCGAGTCAACGCCCGTCTGGGTGAATCGGGCACGCTGCGGGCCGGTCTGGGCGCTAACGCCGTCGGCCTGGCCCTGCTGGCCGTCGACGGTGGTTGGGCCACCCTGGTGCCGGCGTTGGCCCTGCTGGTGTTGGGTCAGGGCCTGATCACCCCGACGCTGTCGTCGGCCATCGCCGGGCGGGCGGCGCGGGCCCGAGGGGCCTGGCTGGGCTGGCAGCAGTCGGTGGCGGCGCTGGCCCGGGTGGCCGGACCGGTGCTGGCCGGGATCCTGTTCACCGCAGATCGGTGTCGGTGCGCCCTATGTGGTCGGGGCCGTGCTGGTGGTGGCGGCGCTCACCTGCGTGCCGTCGGTGGGCCGCGCCCTGGCCCGTCCCACCGCCTGACCCAACCCGATCAAGGGTGGGTTGTCAGGCCGCGACCCCCGTACTACGGTGGGATGTTACCGACGGGTAACTTCGTCGGATCCTCCTGTCGCCTGCTCTGGGCGAACCGCGGTACCGGCCCACTCGCTCGAACCTGGGAGCCCGCCATGTCCGACATCTCGTTCCAGCTCAACGAGGACCAGCTCACCCTCCAGAAGTGGATCCACGACTTCGCCGAGGAGACCATCCGACCGGCCGCAGCCGAGTGGGACGAGCGCGAGGAGTTCCCCTGGCCCATCGTGCAGGAGGCGGCCAAGATCGGCCTGTACGGACTCGACTTCATGGCCAACGCCATGCTCGGCGACGCCACCGGGCTGACCATGCCGGTGGCCATCGAGGAGCTGTTCTGGGGCGACGCCGGCATCGGGCTGGCCATCATGGGTTCGGGTCTGGCCGCGGCCGGCATCATGGGCAACGGCACGCCCGAGCAGCTGGGTGAGTGGGTGCCCCAGTGCTACGGCACCGCCGACGACGTGAAGCTGGGCGCCTTCTGCGTGAGCGAGCCCGACGCCGGCTCCGACGTCTCCTCGCTGCGCACCAAGGCCGTCTACGACGAGGCCAAGGACGAGTGGGTGCTCAACGGCACCAAGGCGTGGATCACCAACGGTGGCATCGCCGACATCCACGTGGTGGTGGCCACCGTCGATCCCGAGCTTCGGGGTCGGGGCCAGGCCAGCTTCATCGTGCCGCCCAAGACGCCGGGCCTCTCGCAGGGTCAGAAGTACCAGAAGATGGGCATCCGGGCGTCGCACACCGCCGAGGTGGTGCTCGACGACGTGCGGGTGCCGGGCAGCTGCCTGCTCGGGGGCAAGGAGAAGCTGGACGAGAAGTTGGCCCGGGCGCGCGAAGCGCTGGCCAACCCGCAGGTCCACAGCGGCAAGCAGCCGGCCATGGCCACCTTCGAGGCCACCCGCCCGGCCGTGGCCGCCCAGGCGGTGGGCGTGGCCCGAGCCGCCTACGAGTACGCCCTGCAGTACGCCACCGAGCGCGAGGCCTTCGGCAAGCCCATCGCCATGCACCAGGGCATCGGCTTCATGCTGGCCGACATGGCCACCGAGATCGACGCCGCCCGCCTGTTGGTGTGGCGGGCCGCCTGGTTGTCCAAGAACGGGGCGTACAAGAACGCCGAGGGCTCGATGTCCAAGCTCAAGGCCGGCCGCACCGCCGTGTGGGTCACCGAGCGGGCCATCCAGATCCTGGGCGGCTACGGCTACGTCCGCGAGTACCCGGTCGAGCGCTGGCACCGCGACGCCAAGATCTTCGACATCTTCGAGGGCACCGAGCAGATCCAGCAGCTCGTGATCTCCCGAGCCATCACCGGCCTGCGGGTCGAGTAGGTCCTACCCGGGCGGGAATCTCCCCTGGGTCATCCAACTTGATCCGACGAGTCTGCACACGGTCGGGAACTAGCCTCAGAACATGGCAGCCCTCGAGTTCCCTGATGGGACGGTCAAGGAACTCGGCCCGACTGAGACCGCAGCCAAGGTCACAGAGACCATTCGGCTGGCGATGGATCATGGAATCGCCGCGAAGTTGACGCTGGCCGACGGGGGCACGCTCCTGCTCAACGGCCGGGCACTGACCTATGTCAAGGTGGTCTGATTCACCAGACGGAGGTGCGGCCGTCGAGCATCTCCCGAGTCGAGTCGGCGTGTCCGGCATGGTGCGCCGTCTCCTCGATCAGATGGAGGAGCACCCATCGCAGGTCGATGTCACGCTGCCCGAGCGTCTTGCAGGGCACCTCGAGCCCGGCCGCGGCCCGCACCGTGCGATCGGTCGCCTCGGCACGAGCGGCGTATGCGGCCACAACTTCGGCGAGCGTTCGATCTGGACCGACCGTGAACTCCTCCTCGGTTCGCCAAACCGTCTCCCCGCCATAGCCACCATCGATCCAGCGCCACTCGACATGCGTCAGGTGGTTGACGATCCCGATCAGCGGGATGAGGCGACCGCCGGGCTGCCAGCGGGCCTGCTCCTCGGACAGCCCGAAGGTCGCCGAGACCACCAGCTCGCGTTGGAGATGGAGGTAGGTGAGGAGCAGCTCACGCTCGTCTGAGATCGCGGGAACGTCGGTCGGACCGGAGAAGGTCATGCGGTCAGTCTTGCCGCGCCACCCTCACCCGAAGTGCCTCAGATCCGGGCTCAGGGGCGAGGCAGCACTGCCTCTAGGTGGCCTGCCGGCGGTTCGAGGCTCGCGCCGGCAGGTGTATCGTCAGCCGATCGACGGCAGGGAGGATGCGCGTGCCGAGGATGCTTGCCCCTGACATCTCCACGTGGCCCGACACCGACCCGCAGCTGATCGGTAGTCGGTGTGCGGATTGTGGAGCCACCACCTTCCCGTCCCAGGCGTTGTGCCCGCGCTGCAGCGGCGCGGCCATGTCCGACCTGCTGTTGCCCAGGCAGGGCACGCTGGTGGCGTGGACGACCCAGGGCTTCCTTCCGGGGGCGCCCTACGCCGGGTCCGAGACGGCCGAGACCTTCGAGCCGTTCGGCATGGGTCTGGTGCAGTTGGGCGACGTCATCAAGGTGGAGGGCCGCCTCACCGAGGGCGATCCCGACAAGCTGCGGTTCGGGATGGACGTCGAGTTGACCATGCGACCGCTGTACATCGACGACGACGGCGACGAGGTCCTCATGTTCGCCTTCGCCCCGGTGAGCGCCATGGAAGGGACCGAGCGATGAACGACGTCGCCATCATCGGAGTCGGGCTCCACCCGTTCGGGCGCTTCGGCGACAAGTCGGCGATGGCCATGGCCGCCGAGGCGATCCAACTGGCCCTGGCCGACGCCAACGCCTCCTGGCGCGACATCCAGTTCGGGGTGGGCGGGAGCCACACCGTCACCAACCCCAACGCGGTGTCGAGTCTGGTCGGGCTCAGCGGCATCCCCTTCACCGACGTGTTCAACGCCTGTGCCACCTCGGCCAGTGCCATCCAGGTCGCGGCCGACGCCATCCGTTCCGGGCGGGCCGAGGTGGCCATCGCCTTCGGGATGGACAAGCACCCACGCGGTGCGTTCACCGGCAGCCCCACCAATCTGGGCCTGCCCATGTGGTACGGGGAGAACGCCCAGTACATCACCACGAAGTTCTTCGGGATGAAGGCCAATCGGTACTGCCACGACCACGGGATCTCGTCGGCCACCCTGGCCAAGGTGGCGGCCAAGAACTACCGCAACGGGGCACGGAACCCGAACGCCTTCCGGCGCCAGACCCTCTCCGAAGCCGAGATCCTCGAGTCGCCGATCGTCAACTACCCGCTCACCCAGTACATGTTCTGCGCCCCCGATGAAGGCGCGGCCGCGGCCGTGTTGTGCCGAGCCGATCTGGCCGAACGGTTCGCCTCGGCGCCGGTCCTGGTGCGGGCCAGCGAGATCCGGTCCCGGACCTACGGCGCGTACGAGGTCCACGCCAGCTACGCCGCGGTCGACGAGGACGAGCCGCCCACGGTGCACGCCGCCCGGGCGGCGTTCGAGTCGGCGGGGATCGAGCCCGGGGATGTGGACGTCATCCAGCTCCAGGACACCGAGGCCGGTGCGGAGGTCATCGCCATGGCCGAGGCCGGGTTCTGTGCGCATGGCGACCAGGAGAAGCTCCTGGCCGACGGCGCCACCGAGATCGACGGACCGATGCCCATCAACACCGACGGCGGCCTCATCGCCAACGGCGAGCCCATCGGGGCCTCCGGACTGCGTCAGGTCCACGAGCTCGTGCGCCAACTCCGAGGCCAGGCCGGCGATCGTCAGGTCCCCGGCCATCCCCGGGTCGGGTTCGCGCAGGTCTACGGTGCCCCGGGCACGGCGGCCATCACCATCCTCTCGACCTAGGTCGCGGAGGTGGTTGGCCTCCGTCTCCGCCAGCCCGGATTCGGACGTCGCTCCACAACGCGGTTGCGACCCAGGCGGTCCCCGGCTGGACTGGCCTGGTGCCGACACCGGTCGCGGGCGACTTCGACTACGAGATCGGGGGCGAGTGCTACGAGCACCACCGCCGGGCCGATCCGAGGATCGAAGCTCTCATCCACGACGCCCTGGGCGACGCGGCCACCGTGATCAACGTCGGCGCTGGTGCCGGTTCCTACGAACCGGCGGATCGGTATGTGACGGCGGTGGAGCCCTCGGCGGCGATGCGAGCCAAGCGCGCCGGGCGCGTCCCGGCGATCGATGCCACCGCCGAGCGGCTCCCCTTCGACGACGGCGCGTTCGACGCGGCCATGGCCAGCGTGACCATCCACCAGTGGCGCGACGCCACAGCCGGTCTGCGCGAGCTGCGCCGGGTGGCGAGCGGCCCAGTGGTCGTGCTCACCTTCGACGGCGAAGCACTCGATCGCTTCTGGCTAGCGGAGTACGCCCCCGAGCTCGTGGTGGCCGAGCGGCGTCGGTACCCGCCGATCGACCACGTCGGCGCCACCCTCGGCGGCACCACCGACGTGACCGTCGTCGAGATCCCGATCGACTGCACCGACGGGTTCACCGAAGCGTTCTACGCCCGGCCCGAGAAGCTGCTCGAGGACCAGGTGCGGCGGGCCCAGTCGGCCTGGGGATTCGTCGACCCCCAGGCCGAGACCCGGGCCGTGGCGCGCCTTGCGTCGGATCTGGCCGATGGCGCCTGGGATCAGCGCCACGGGCAGCTCCGGACCCAGCCCACCTTCCGCGGCTCGCTCCGGCTCATCGTCGCGACCCCGACCTAGCCGGGCGCGCCCAGTACGGAGATCCAGGGCTCAGCCGGCCAGGTGGCGAGCGAGACCGTCGAGCAGCCGATCGAGGTTGCGATCGAAGCGGCGCGTGTCGCGGTTGTGCGCCTCGATCTGGTTCCAGGCCGGTTCGAGCCCGACTTCGTCGGTCAGGGCGGACAGCGCCGGGTAGGAGCCGGTTCCGATCAGTCCGGCCACGTACTCGAACATGCCGGCGTCGAGCGCCTTGCTGGTCTGGCGGTTGTCGCGTTGGGTGAGGCAGTACCCGAACACGTACTCGTCGACGGCCGAGGCGATGTCGAGCTTGGTGGCCAGATCTCCGGGCACCGACGAAACGGCCTGGAGGGTCTGGTCGAAGTGGCGCACGCTGTTGGGCCCGATGCGCGGGTCACCGCCGATGTCGAACATCCAGGGGTGGCGCTCGATCACGGCCCGACTGCGATTGGCGATCAGGCGGACGGCGGCACGCCAGTCGGTGGGCATGGTCTCCCCGGGCGGCAGCAGCACCTCGCCCATGACCGCGTCGGTGACCAGCGAGAGCAGCTCGTCCTTGGTGCGGATGTAGTGGTAGAGCGTCATGGTGGCGGTGTCGAGCTCGGCCGCCAGTCGCCGCATCGAGAGGCAGGCGATGCCCTCGTCGTCGGCGATGCGCAGCGCGGCGACGGCGATCTCTTCGCGGGTGAAGCGGGGTCGGCGGGCGTTGGGCTCGGGACGAGTCCACACCTCGAGCGCCTCGAGCTGGGACGAGAGCCGGTCGAGCTGGCGCGAGGCTCGTGCCGCTTTGGCCGAGAGCCGCTCCTGCTTGGCCTTGGCCTTGGCGGACTTCTGGTTCAGCTTCTGGTCGATCTTCTGGACCGTCCGCTCGACCACGAAGTCCCGCAGGGCCTCGGGGGAAGGCTGGTCGTGGTGGTGCGCCCGATTCTTGCTTGCCATGTCGTACAGCGTACTGCTAGTCTTGGCCGTACTATGTACGAAACATCCGTACGGCATACCAACATCGACTCGGCTCCGGCTGCCCGTCCCAACGACCCTCCGGTCACGGGGGGGCTCGCGTCCGAGGGCGGTGTGATCACCCACGGCCTGGGCAAGCGCTACGGCGACCTCTGGGCTCTGCGCGACCTCGATCTGGCGGTGGCGCCCGGCACCGTCCTGGGCCTGCTGGGCCACAACGGGGCGGGCAAGACCACAGCCATCCGCATCCTCACCACCCTGTCGTCACCCACCGAGGGCTCGGCCACCGTGGCCGGCATCGACGTGGTGGCCCGCCCGGGCGCGGTCCAGCGGCGCATCGGCGTGGCGGCCCAGCAGGCCACGGTCGACGGCCTCATGAGCGGTCGCGCCAATCTCGAGATGGTCGGGCGGCTCCATCGGTTGTCCAAGGCCAAGGCCCGCCAGCGCGCGGCCGAGCTGCTCGAGCGCCTCGACCTGGCGGAGTCGGCCGATCAGCTGGCCAAGAACTACTCCGGCGGCATGCGACGTCGCCTCGATCTGGCCGCCAGCCTGGTGTCGGTGCCCGAGGTCCTGTTCCTCGATGAGCCCACCACCGGTCTCGACCCCCGTAGCCGCAACGAGCTGTGGGAGGTGCTTCGAGATCTGGTGCGCGAGGGCACGACCATCCTGCTCACCACCCAGTACCTCGAAGAGGCCGATCAACTAGCCGATGACATCGTCGTGCTCGACCACGGGCTGACCGTGGCCCACGGCAGCCCCGACGAGCTGAAGGCGAGGATCGGCAACGATCGCATCGACGTGCAGGTGTCCTCCATGGCCGACATGGCGCGTGCGGCTCAGGCCATCGAGCGGTTCGCCAACGGGGCGCCCACCTTCGACGGCGACGAACTGATCGCCACCGTGCCCATCGTGGAAGGCGTGTCCCTCATGGAGGTCATGCGAGCGCTCGACGCCGCCGGCGTCGACGCCGTCGACCTCAACCGCCGCCAGGCCACGCTCGACGACGTGTTCCTGGCCCTCACCGAGCCCGGCGCGCCGACCCCGACCCCCGCTCAGGAAGCAGAGGTGTCCCGATGACCGCCACCCTCACCGCCGATCTCGAGCGCGACCCGGTGGTCGAGCCCGAGGACGAGGGCTCGAATCTGGCCCAGCTGTGGAGCGACACGCTGGTCTACGCCGGCCGCAACATCGCCCACATCCGTCAGATCCCGGAGAAGCTGCTCGACGTCACCGTGCAACCGCTCATGTTCGTGCTGCTGTTCGCCTACGTCTTCGGCGGCGCCATCAGCGTGGGCAGCGGGGGCAGCTACCGCGAGTACATCATCGGTGGCATCCTCATCCAGTCGCTCACCTTCGGGTTGAACGGTCCGGCCACCGCCATCGCCACAGACCTGACCGAGGGGGTGATCGACCGGTTCCGGTCGCTGCCCGCCACCCGGGCGTCGTATCTGCTGGGCCACTACCTGGCCGAGCTGGGCGGCATGGTGCTGTCCATCGTCGTGCTCCTCGGGGCTGGACTCATCATCGGGTGGCGGACCCACAACGACATCGGCCACATCTCCGGCGCCGTCCTGCTGCTGCTGCTCTTCAGCTCGGCCATGATCTGGATCGGGACGTGGATCGGTCTGAGCGTGCGCACCCCCGACGCGGTCATGGGCATCGCCTTCGTGGTGGTGTTCCCACTCACCTTCCTGAGCAGCGCCTTCGTCCCCATCAACACGCTGCCGACCATCCTCGAGCACGTGGCGGCCTGGAACCCGATCAGCGTCATCGTCAACGCCATCCGGGCGCTGTTCGGCAACCCGGTGCCCTACGCCGGCGTGCACGCGTGGCCCCTCGAGCACCCGATCCCCGCCGCCTTCGTGTCCTGTTTCGTCATGCTGGCGGTGGCCGTGCCCATGTCGCTGCGGGCCTACCGGGCGCGCACGTCGGACTGACCCGCGGCTCGGGACGGCTTCAGCCGCCGGGTGGGCTGAACAGCTCGAGCTGGATGTTGTCGGGGTCCCGGAAGACCAGCACCGAGCCGTAGGGCTCGTCGGCGATGGGGGACTGGGTCAGGGCCGCATCGGCCACGTCGACCCGTCTGACCTCGTGGGCCTCGAGATGGTCCTGCCACGTCTCCAGGTCCCCGCGGCTGGGGACGACCAGGCCCACGTGGTCGAGACCGGTGGTGGTCTCACCGAAGGCCCGGCCGTCGTTGGTGTCATGGCGATGCAGCACGATCACCAGCCGCATCTCGTCGTCGGCCAGCAGCCGGCCCACCCCACCCGGATGGGGTGCATCCATCCGGAACCGGATGTCGAAGACGGACTCGTACCAGGGCACGCTTCGGTCGACGTCGGTGACGGTGAGCGCGATGTGATGGGGGCGGGCCGGGGCGATGGTGGACATGGGTTGTGGCTCCTGGTTCTGGTTCAGACGACGGCGTGGATTCGGGTGGCGTAGGCGCCGGCCAGGGCACGCAGCGCGGCCGCGCCATCGCCGGCGAACGAGGAGCCGTGCATGAGCGCCAGCGTGCTCGGCGCCAGGTCGGCCAGCCGTTCGATGGTGGCCGGCGTGGACGGGCTGAGGCTCGAGTAGCCGAACAGATCCTCCGCCGCCTCGCTCGGCCCCAGGATGTCGTCCTCGGTCAGCGCCGTTCCATCGCCCAGATGGGTGAAGAGGTCGCCGCACAGCAGCGTGCCGGTCGTCTCCTCGTAGAGGAGCCCGGCCTCCCACCCGTGGGGAACGTGAGGGGTATCGAGGTGGCGCACCCGCTTGGCGCCGAGGGTGACGGTCTCACCGTCGGCCAGCGGCCGGGGTGCTCGGTCGGCGATCTCGGTCACCGAGACCATGCAGCCCAGTGCGCCGAACAGCACTTCGGCTCGGGGGGCGGCGGCCAGCAGCTGGTTCAGCCCGCCGCACTCGTCGGACTCGACGTGGCCGAAGCTGATCCAGCGCAGGCGGTCGATGGGCATGACGGTGCCGATCGCGTCGGCGATGTCGGGGAACATCGACCGGTGGCCGGTGTGGAACAGCAGGGGTTCTTCGTCATCGATCAGGAACTGGTTGAACGTGAACCCGTCCGGGCCGATGTCGGGGACGAGGGTGGACAGCCGGTAGATGTCGGGGGCGATCTCGTCGACCTTGGTCGTCATGTCTTGCTTCCTTTCGTGACGGCCTTCCGGGCGGAGGGTCGTGTGGATCGTCCGCCGGGGCGGCAGTAGCGGAAGAACATCTCGATGAAGTCGTCGATCAGCCGGACCCACCGATCGCCGCCGGGATCGTTGGAGAGCTGCTGATCGACCAGGCCGGTGGCCCACGCCGTCCACATGTCGACATGGCGTGGATCGGTGATCCCGTTGCGCTCGAGGCGGGCCCGGGTTCCCTCCAGGGCGCGAACCGCCGGGGCGAAGGCGTCAGGCGTGGGCTCGAAGCCGGGGATGGTGCGCTGGAACAGCAACTGGTAGCGGGCCACGTCGGTGGTGCAGAACTTGACGAAGCGCCGCGTCCCTTCGGTCAGGACGGCCCGAGGATCCTCGGATTCGTAGGGTCCGTCCAGGAACTCGGCGAAGTCGGTGGCCGCCCGGGCGAACATGGCGTCGAAGATGGCGTTCTTCGAATCGAAGTAGGCGTACACGGTCGGCGTGGTGATGCCGGCCTGGGCGGCCAGGTCCCGCATCGACAGGCCGCTGACCCCTTGGTGTCGCACGACCTCCCAGGCCGCATCCACGATCGCGTCCCGCGCCGCGCGACGTCGGCCTTCCTTCCAATCGGGGTTGGACCTGGTCTCGGACACTGATCGAAACTCTTATACAGCGTTAAAGATCTGTCAACCTGTGTTCGGGACAAGTGCCGAATCAGAGGTCCCAGTGGACGGTGGCGACCGGCCGGTAGGAGCAGTGCGCCCCCGTCCGAACCGAGTGGCGGAGGTGGGCGGCGAGGCTGGGGTGGCGCTCGTCGAGCTTGCGCAACGTGTCGCGAATGCGGGCGGTGACCGTCTTGCGCATCTTCTCGCCGTCGTCATCGAGACGCCGTGTTCGCCCACCGAGGCCGGTGGCTCGGCGGAGCTCGTCGATCAACGCCACGCGCTCGGCCTCGAACTGGGTCACCCGCTCCGGCTGTCCGCGCCGCGCCGCCCGGTCGATGGCCCCGTCGAGCTCGTCGAGCCGGCGCCGGTACGCCTCCTTGGCCGCCGGATCGAGCACCGGTGCAGCCGAGCGCACGCGGACCGCTCCCGACGAGGCAAGGTCGACGACCGACACGTCGGTACCCGGGTTGGCCAGCAGGGTGTGGAGATCGCGCAGCCCCTTGGCGTCGGGCAGCCGAATCTCCTCTCCCTCCCACACCAGCGTCCAGACGTCGTGGTCGAGTCGGAAGACGTTGGCCGGGGGGGCCACCCCGAGGGGGCGGAGCCGCCCGACCAGGGGAGCCAGGCCCAGCGCGTCGGCCTGCTCGATCGTCGACGTCAGCTCGGTCGTGCCCATCGTTCCCAGCCCGTGCTGAGCCACCAGCCGGTCGCCGCTGGCCTCGAGCCTCCAGTACCGGCTCCCCAATCGCCGAGCGGCGTCCTCGGCCTGGATGAACCAGGCCACGGCGCCCTCGAGGTCGCCTCGGGCGGCCTCGAGTCGCCCGAGCCACAGGCTCATCGGGCCGTCCACGATCACCCCGCCACCCAGCACGGCCCACCACGGTGCCTCGGGCCTCAGCCGCTCGATCAGGGTGGCCATGGCCGCGGGATCGTCGCGGCCGATCGCCCGCTGGGTCAAGAAGGTCAGCCAGAGCCGAGCGGCCCACCGGGGCCATCGCGGGCTGATCGCCTCCACCTCGGCTGTCCACCGCTCGGCGCGGTCGACATCGCCGGTGTCGAGACCGAGCAGCGCCTCGTACAACACCCAATGCGGATCACCGTGGGCGCGCAGCACGTCGGAGACCTCACCGACGACGCCCAGGTCACCCGTCTGACGGGCCGCCTGCCATCGTTGATCGCACCAGACGCTCACCGCGTCCGGCTCGCCGATCCGGGTGCCCAGATCGCGGGCGGCGTCGATCTCCTCGATGGCGCGGGTGAAGTCACCGTCGAGCATGGCCACCGTCCCTCGCCGTGATGCGGCCCAGTACCGGAGCCGCGGCGATCGGGAGGCTTCGGCCAGGCGGTCGAAGCGCTGGTGGGTGTGTCGAAAAGCCGGGTGGCCGAGCTCGAGCTCGGCCACCATCGTCAACAGCAGACCCTGGGCCTGGGCGCCCGAGTCGTGCAGCCGGTGGCCGACCTCGGTCAGCTCGCGGGCCAAGGCCAGGCGAGCGAGCTCGGTCCCTGGTTCCCAGATGGCGTCGTGGTGCGCCAGCAGGCACGAGGCCAACGTGGGATCGTCCTCGGCGGCTCGGGCCAACTCGAGGGCGTCGAGCGCCATCTGCCGCGCCTCGGAGCGATCGTCGGCCAGCAGGTGCGCTCGGGCCCGACTCCGGGCGGCGAGCACCTCGGCCCGCAGGGCGGCGTCAGCCTCGGGACCCAGGACCTGATGGACCTCATCGAGCCCTCGCGCCACGTCGCTCTCGGGTCCGGCCGCCTCCTCGCCGAGCGCGTGCAGGCCCAGCAGGGCCCGAGCCCGCACGTCGGGCGACTGGTCGAGCAGGCTGGTGAACCGGTCACGCGCCTGGGCCAGCTCGCCGGCGCGCAGGTAGGCCTGACCGCTCTGCAGGGTCAGACGGTCGGCCTGGCGCGGATCGCGGCAGAGCGCGGCGGCTTGCGCGAGTTGGCGTCCGGCGGCCTCGTGGGTCAGTCGGGCGGAGGCGTCCGCCGCCGCCGCCTCGAGCAGGTCGACGGCGAGCTCGGTCGGGATCTCCGGCAGGGCCTGGGTGGCCTGCCAGGCGATCTGCGCCGGCAGGAGCGTGGCCGCCACCTCGTCCAGGTCGGCGGCCCGCACGATGGCGGCGTGGACGGATCGGCGTTCGTCGATCGGCAGGCGCGATGCGATCGCCTCACGCACGAGGTCGTGGACGAAGGCGTGCGTGTCGGGGGCCGCCTCCATGAGCCCGGCGCGGGTGATGGTGGCGAGCGCGTCGGCCGCCTCTGCGCCGGCCACGGCCACCACCAAGGCGTCGGGAACCGTGCGCCCCACGATCGAGGCCACCGTCAGCACCTCTCGCTCGAAGCCTCCGAGCGCGTCGATCCGGTTCTCGATGGCGCGCTGCACCCCGAGCGACTCGATCGGCGACGAGTAGGCCGTCGACTCGATGATGAAGAAGGGATTGCCGCCGGTGAGCCGGCGGAGGTGCTCGGCCTCGGCCAGCGTGGTGGGGACCCCGAGCCGTTCGCGAAGCTGCTGGATGGCCTGGTTGTCGAGGCCGCCGAGTGCGATGGCCCGGGCGTTGCCGGCCAGATCGGCCACCGCCTCCCGCCGCGGGTGGTTCGGGCCCGACAGCTCGTCGACCCGGTAGGTGGCCACCAGCAGCAGAGGCAGATGGCCGGCGTGTCGCTGGACGAACTCGAGCAGTTGCACGGACGCGGCGTCGGCCCACTGCAGATCCTCGATCAGGATGGCCAGCGGGACGTGCTCGGTGGCAAGTCCGCCCAGCACTTGGCGCACGGCGTCGAAGACGTGGAACTCGACGGCGGGGGTGGTGGGCAGCGGTTCGGCCTCGACCAACCGATCGAGGGCATCGTGGCCCGGCCCGCTGGCCCGTTCCCACGCCGCCGGATCGACTGATGAGCGCAGGGTCCGCAGCACCTGGATCCAGGGCCACAGGCCGGGTGTGCCCGCGCCGTCCCAGCACACGCCGGTGACCGTGCGGGCACCACGGCGCTCGGCCTCGGCCAGCGCCTCGGTGGCCAGGCTGGTCTTGCCCACCCCGGGCTCACCGGAGATCAGCAGCAGCCGACCCATGCCCGCGCCGGCCTCGTCGACGGCCCGGCGCAGCTGCTGCACCGGGAGATCCCTTCCGACCAGCGGGGATGGCGATCCGACACCCACGCCCTCCATCTTTGCTGGCCGGGCGCTCTCGCGGCCGCGAGATGCGATCTCGCGCCTATTGGGGTGACAGACCCACTCCGACCCGAAAGGTGCCGATCATGATCCTCGCGACCTACCGCTTCGACGGCGACCCGGAGACGCTCCTCGAGTGCCACCGGGCCATGGTGTCCCTGTTCCCGCCGGGGTCACTCGATCTCCAGCTGGCCGTGAGCACCGACGACGGGCTCATCGTCTTCGACTCGTGCCCGGACCTGCCGACCCACCAAGCCTTCGTGACCAGCCCCGAGTTCCTGGGCACCCTCGAGCGCGTCGGTCTGCCCGCGCCCCGCATCGAGGTGCTCGGTGAGGTCCACTTCGCCACCATGAACCAGTCAGTCCTGCGATGACCGATCTGGCCGCACTCGACGCGATGGCGCAAGCGGAGCTGGTGGCGCGAGGCGAGATGACCGCGGCCGAGCTGGTCGAGGCGGCCATCGAGCGGGTCGAAGCGCTCGACCCCACGCTCAACGCGGTGGTCACACCGATGTTCGAACGGGCACGGGTCCAGGCCTCGAGGTCCAGCGGCCCCCTGGCCGGCGTGCCCATGCTGTTGAAGGACCTGGTCGCCGAGGTCGAAGGTGTGCGCTTCACCGAGGGTTCGACCTTCCTGGCTGACCACGTGTCGACCTTCACCTCCGAACTGGTGAGGCGCTTCGAGGCGGCGGGCCTGGTCATCGTGGGCAAGTCGGCCACGCCCGAGTTCGGGATGTCCCCATCCTGCGAGAGCGCTCGCTTCGGCCCCACTCGCAACCCGTGGGACCTGACCCGGTCGACCAGCGGCTCGAGCGGGGGTTCCGCCGCCGCTGTCGCCGCCGGCATCGTGCCCATCGCCCACGCCAACGATCTCGGCGGCTCGATCCGGTATCCGGCCAGCGCCTGTGGGCTGTTCGGGCTGAAGCCGACCCGGGCGCGCAACCCGCTGGGACCCGAGTACGGCGACGCCGTCAGCGGTTGGGCGGTCGAGCACGTCCTCACCCGTTCGGTGCGCGACAGCGCAGCCGTCCTGGACCAGACCTCCGGGCCGATGTTGGGCGACCCCGTGGTCGCACCGGCGCCTCGCCGATCCTTCCGGGACGAGGTGGTCACCGACCCGGGTCGACTGCGCATCGGCTTCACCGCGCGCACCACCGGGGGCGGCCCGGCCCACCCCGAGTGCGTGGCCGGTCTGGACAAGAGCGTGGCCACGTTGGCGGAGCTCGGCCACGATGTGGTCGATACCAGCCTGCCGGCTATGGCCCCGGACGAAGGCGAGGCCGTCGGTGTGGTGTTCAACGCGGCCACGGCGTGGATCGTCGACTACTGGATCCGCCGGCTCGGTCGTGAGCCCGGACCGGACGATCTGGAGCCGTTGACGGCCGCGTACTGGGAGATGGGCAAAGCCGTGACGGCCAGCCGGTATCTGGCCGCCATCGAATCGCTTCAGCGCTACGCCCGGCGCGTGGCTGCGTTCTTCGTCGACATCGACCTGTTGCTCAATCCGACGATGTCGCAGCCGCCCCTGCCTCTCGGCCAGATGGTGTCGACACCGGAAGATCCGCTGCAGGCGCTGGAGGTGAGCGGACCATCGGTGGCCTATGCCGGCGTCGTCGCCAACCTGACTGGCCAGCCGGCCATGTCGGTGCCCTTGCACTGGAGCGACACCGGCCTGCCCATCGGCATGCACTTCCTGGGCCGATACGGGGACGAGGCCACGCTTCTGCGCCTGGCGGGCCAACTCGAGCAGGCGTGCCCGTGGGCCGACCGGCGACCGCCGGTCTTTGCCTGATCCGGGTCAGGTGTCGGGGACCGAGAAGTCCCGGTTGGGCGTGGCCGGGGGCATGTTGAAGCCCTCGAGGGGGCGCCAGCCCGCCGCCTCCAGATCCTCCAGGACGTGGGCCATGTTCAGGGTGTCCTCGTCGTAGCGGAACCGGCCGTCACCGGCGTAGACCAGCCGGGTCCACCCCGACTGGCGCCGCCCACCGGGGATGATCTGCAGCCACTTGATCACCACGTCGTCGCCGTCGATGGCGGTGAACTCGATGGGAAAGCGCCAGTCCTCCAACCCGGTCATGCCGTCGACCAGGAACTCGCGGACGTCGTCGATGCCCTCGACCCGCCCCCAGGCCGGATCGATGTACACCATGTCGTCGGTGAAGAACTCGGCCAGATCCAGCCAGGTGGCCTCGCCCCGCTCGATCTGTTCGCGCCGCTCGACGTAGCGGGCGACGGTGGCGGCGACTTCGTCTCGAGGGTGGGCCATGGCGCAGTGTGCCACGACCGCGACGTCCGCTGGTACGCCGATCAACTCGACGATGGACGTCCGGTGACCACCCGGAACGCGGCCATCACCCGGCCGATGTGGTCCTCGGCCTGGGCCGGATCGCTCGGGATCCGCAGTGACGCCCGGAAGTCGGTGACGCCCGCCTCCACCAGGGCGGGGACGCCGGCCATGGTGGCGGTCACGTCCAGCCCGCCGGCCTCGTCGCGCACCTCGGGCAGCTGGCCGGCCACCCCGAGCTGGAGGGGATCGCACTCGAGCCCGGCCCCATCGGCGGCCACGACCACTGCCGCCCGCATGCGGGCGATCGAGCCCACCACGTCGATGGCGTCGTCGCCCCACGGGATCCACCCGGCACCGAACCGGGCCAGACGCCGGGCCACCGCCGGGTTCACCCGCCCGCTGATCCACAGGGGCACGCCCCCGGGCTGGGTGGGTTTGGGCATCTGGTGGATGGCGTCGAAGGTCAGCTCGGCTGACACCATCGAGGCTCGGGACTGACGCCACAAGGTGTGGCAGACGTCGAGGGTGTGGTCGAGCAGGCGTCCTCGTCGGTCGAACGCCAACCCGGCGGCCTCGTACTCCTCACGCTGCCAGCCCACGCCCACGCCCAGGTCGAGGCGCCCGCTGGAGAGCACGTCGAGGGTGGCCGCCGATTTGGCCAGCACCACCGGCCGGCGCAGCGCGGCGATCAGGATGTTGGTTCCCAGCCGGATGCGCGTGGTCATGCCGGCCAGCACCGACAGCGTGGTCAGGGGTTCGAGCCAGTGGCCGTCGGGGCCGGTGGGCTGCACGCCGTCGGCCGTGCCGCCCACCTCGGGGCGGCCGTACTCCTCGAGGTGTTCGCCGAACAGCACGTGGTCGGAGACCAGCAGCCGGTCCACCCCGCTGCGATCGAGCAGCCGGGCGCGGGTGAACAAGGGCTCCCACGAACCGGGGTCGTCGGCGGCGAACGTGCGCAGGCCGACCGAGAGCTGCGGTCCGGTCACGACGGCGGCTCGTCTGCGGGCGCATCCGTGGCGTGCAGCTTGTCGGCCAATCGTTGCTGGAGGCCGTTGAGGATGACCTCGAGCCCGAACTCGAAGGAGTCCTGCACCAGCCACGGGGCCACCCCCAACACGTTGGGGATCAGCTCGGGCTCGACCGCGCCGAAGTAGCGCCGCACCTGGTCCTGGAGGCTCCCGTCGCTCCGCGACGTCCGTTCGTCGGGGTCGAGGGCCTTGACCGGCGCGATCAGGAGGGAGGCGATGCTGTAGTGATACAGCATCAGGAAGGCGAAGGCGGCCTCGCCGTCGTCGAACCCCGCCTCGCGCAGCACCTGGATCGGCGCTTCCATGTTGGCCAGGCCGTTGGGCCCGATGGTCACGCCCTCGGTGTAGACCACGGCGAACCCGGGATGGGCACCCCACACCTGATGGTTGCGTCGGGTCACCGCCCGCATCTTGTCCACCCAGTCGCCGGTGTCGCTCGCCGAGCCGGTGACCACGTCGCCCACGATGGCGTCGACCATCAGGTCGATGAGCTCGGCCTTGTCGGACACGTGGTTGTAGAGCGCCATGGGCGAGGCGTTCACCTCGGCCGCCACCCGCCGCATGGTGAGGCTGGCCAGGCCTTGGCGCTCGACGATGTCGAGGGCCGCCTCGACGATCCGGCGTCGAGTGAGCGGATCCCGAACCGGCTTGGGCGGCGGGTCGTCGGCCAGCCAGCGCGGGCCACCGGTGGCGCGGCGCCGGCTGTGCTCTGGCATGGAATCCCTTCGGTGCTCGGCGGTGGTTCTCCGGCGGTCAAACGGGTGGCGACCAGCCGGATGGGGCCGCCGCCCCCCGTTCGGTGCCATTCACCATACCGGATCATCGAGCGGAGGTGTATGTTGTACGTCGACCGTACTGGTGAGACTGGCGGCAGCGATGGATACGTGTGGGATCGTGATCGCCGGCGGTGGGGCACGAGGTGCCTACGAGGCCGGGGCCCTGTCGGTGATCCTGCCGGCGCTCGAGGCCGAGCACGTGGCTCCCACCATCTTCGTGGGCGCCAGCGCCGGCTCCATCAACGCCACCGCCTTCGCCGCGCTGATCAACTACGGGGCCACCGAGGCGTCGCGGCGCGTGCTCGACGTGTGGCGCTCGGTCCGGCCCCGGAGCGTGTACGCACCCATCCCGTGGGGTCTGGCCCGCAACGCCGCCTCCACCGGCTGGGACCTGCTCGCCGGCGCGCCGCGCCCGTCGATCGGCCTGCTCGACCCCGCCCCGTTGCGCCAGACGCTCGACAGCCAGGTGCCGTGGGGCCAGATCCGCCAGAACCTGCGCCACCCCGACCTGCTCGAGGCGGTGGCGGTCGTCGCCACCGACGAGCGCGACTACTGCACTCGGGTGTTCGTGGCCCAGGACCCGGGCCGCGTCCTGCCCGACGCCGACCAGATCCGCAACATCGACTACCGCCCGGCCGAGCTGTCGAGCGCCCACGTGCTGGCATCGTCCGCCCTCCCTGTGGTCTTCCCGGCGGTGTCGATCGACGACCCCGACGGGGCCGCCCGCTGGTACGGCGATGGCGGCGTGCGCTTGAACACCCCGCTGCTCCCGGCCCTGGCCCTCGGGGCCCGGCGACTGGTGGTGGTGGCCACCGCGCCGATGAGGCCGTCACCGGCGCCGCCGGCTTCGGCGCCGGGCCTGCCGGCCGGGTTGGACCAGCTCCTGCACGCCATCCTGGTCGACCGGATGGTCGAGGACCTGCGCCGGTTGCAGGAGCGGAACCAGCCGGGTTCCCCCGGGGCCAAGTCGTTCGGTCCGATCCCGTTCCTGTTCGCCGGACCCGCGACCACCGACGCCATGGCGGACCTGGTGGCCCAGGTGCTGCGGCGACCCCGGCGCGCTGCCGGCTGTCTCTCGGGTGTCCTGGCCCGGTTGCGCCACCTGTCCAGCTCGCTGGTTGCACGCGACGCCGCGTTGTGCGAGGCCATGAGCTACCTGTTCTTCGATCCGGATTTCATCGAGGCGGCCATCGAGGCCGGCCAGCGCGACGCCGGCGACTGCCTGAGCGGGGGGAAGCTGGCGTGGCAGCTCGGCCCCTAGGGCGCGGCCCGGGCCTGGGCAGCGCGGGCCGCGGCCCGACGACTGGCGGAGGCCGCGTACACCTCCGGGCGTACGGCCAGGATCGGATCGTTCGACGCCTGGATCCCCGCCGGCAGCTGGCCCGGATCGAAGGCCAGGTCTTCGCAGTCGCGGTCCTGGTCCGCGGGGACCGAGGTGAGATTCAGTCGACCCAGGGTGAGCCGGCGCCGGGTCTCGGGCCACGGCGTGGTGGGGTCGGCCAGGTCGTCGCCCGGTTCAGCCACCTGGGCGCGGAGCACGAACCCGGCGCGGCCCGCGGCCACCCGCCGGCGCAGGTCGTCGAACAGGTAGACCTCGGAACTGCCCATGTGGGACCGTTCGCCTCCTTCGGGCTCCCAGAAGAAGCGCACCCACCGTTGCGTGTCGTCGGCCGAGGTCAGCCCGAAGGCGTGCACCGCGTGGTAGCTGGCCCCCAGGAAGCTGCCGGTGACGGGTCCGGCCATGGCCAGCACGGCCGGGCAGGCGTCAGGGTGCTCGTCGGCGAAGGCGATGCCACCCAGATCTCCCGAGGTGGTGACGCCGGCGGGCAGGGCCGGTGTGGCCGGACGCATCTGCAGTTGGGCCAGCACCTGTTGCCACCGCGAGAGCGTGGGACGGGGTCGGGGGACGGTGGCCCGGGTGAAGTCCTCGAACAGCTCCACGGTGGGCGTGAAGAAGGTGGGCAACGTGATGGCGATGAGGTCGGTGTGCGGTCGCGCCGCCGGGTCGCCAGGCGGTTCGGGCGACCCGGTGGCCGCGTCCAGGTAGAAGCGCACCGCCATGCCCCGGGCGTCGGCCACTCCGTCACGCTGGACGGGCAGACCCGAGCCGTTGGAGAACCGGACCAGCACATCGACCGGGGCACCCGACAGGTGGCCTGCCCGGCAGTACTTCGGCCCCACCGACGAGGCGCGGAACGTGCCCCGGGCCGAGATGCCGTGCGTGTGCACCGGGCGTGTCTCGGGTCGGTTGCCCGGGAAGTCGCCCACGATGTCTTCGATCAGCTCAGCTGGTTCCACCACCGTCGCTCAACGTAGTCCGAGGAGGCGTTCGTGTCGCTGCTCGTTCATGCCCTGCCGCCGTCGTGGCGTCGGGTCACCCGCAACTTCCCCCGCAACACCACCCAGTTGAGCGAGACCTGGCAGCGGTACCTGGGAGCGGCGCTCACCCTGGTGTGGTCGCGCCTGGAACCGCCCGTCGTGGTCACCCCGCCCTCGGGGCTGGCCCCCTCGGACAACCTCCAGCGTTCGATGAACCTGATCATGCCGCTGCGCTGGGGCAACGTGGTCAGCCGGGCCGAGCTGGCCCACGGCCTGTCCGACGCCACCGACATGGTGCTGTCGGGGCTCAACAACATCGGCACGGTCCACTTCGCCCGCTTCGACCTCATCGACCGGTACCTGTGCATGTTCTCCATCTACGACGGGGATCCCGGGGGCTACATCCGCGACTTCATCGGCGTCATCGGGCCGGCCTTCGACATGCTGATGGGCTTCGTCGACGATCCGCCCCCGCCGGTGCAGCGCGATCCCGACGCCTTCCTGGCGTGGATCGCCGCCCACGATGCCTTCCAGTTCCCCGACAACCTCACCGACCTGGCTCCGACGCTGAGCCTGCTCGAGCGGCGCACCCTGGTGCAGCTCCACCGACACCGTCATGTGCAGCTCGGTCTGTACCGCAACTACCCCGGCTTCTCGGCCAGCCAGATCCGCCAGTCGCTGGAGGTGGGTTGGTGAGCGGTCACGACCGGGCCGTGAGCCCCGAGACGGTGCTGGCCGGCGTACAGGGCAACGTCCTGCGCGCCTACGGCAACGTCTTCGTCTACGTGCGTCACCTGGTGGTGGAGATCGACGATGGCGACAGGGCCCGGGCCGCGCTCGCGCGACCTGCTCGACGACCACGCCCCGGGGCCGCAGGTGACCAGCGGTGCCAGCTGGCCGACGAAGCCGCCGCCCGGCGTGTGCACCAACATCGGCTTCACCGCGCACGGGCTGGCGGCCATGGGGGTGGGTGTCGACGACCTGGCCACCTTCCCACCCGAGTTCACCCAGGGGATGGCGGCCCGGGCCCGACTGCTGGGCGATGTGGGTCCCTCAGCTCCCGAGCACTGGCGCGGTGGGCTGAACCAGTCCCACCGGGTCGACGCCATCATCACCCTCCACGCCCAGACCGCCGAGCTGCTCGACGGGGCCACTGACGCGCTGGTGTGGCGCGATCGCGGCTGGACGTTGGTGGGCGACCCGATCGACGGGAGGGCGCTGGCTCGCGACACGTCCGACCCGGCGGTGGTCGGACGCACCCGGTTGGCCGGTCCCGACGACGAGCGGGCCGTGCACTTCGGCTACCGCGACGGCATCGAGCAACCGCGCATCGACGAGATCGAACCGGGCGACGGTACGGGCGACCCGCGCCAGTTCGCGCCGCTCGGTGCCCTGCTGGTGGGGGAGCGCACGACCATGCCCCACGTGTGGTGGGCCGTGCCCCAACCCGACGTGTTGGCGCGCTGGGGCGTCTTCAACGCCTTCCGGATGCTCGAACAAGACGTGGTCGGGTTCAGCCGGCTGCTCGAGGAGACGGTGACGGCGCGCCCGGACCTCACGCCCGACCTGGTGGCCGCCAAGTTGTGCGGGCGCTATCCCAACGGCGATCCGCTGGCCACCGTGGACGTGCAGGTGCTGGTCGGCCACGAAGCGGATGGCACGCCCATCATCGAGACCCACCAGACCATCGGCTTCGCCGACGACCCCGACGGCCTGCGGTGTCCGATCGGGTCGCACGTGCGCCGGGCCAACCCGCGCGACGCCGTGATCGTGCAGCGGGCCAGCAACGATGTCCGCCGGCTGACCCGGCGGGGAATTCCATACGGCCCGCCGTACTGCCCCGGCGAGCCCGACGACGGCGCGCCCCGCGGGCTGCTGGGCAACTTTCTGTGCGCGGATCTGGGGGCGCAGTTCGAATCGCTGCAGAACGATTGGATCAACCTCGGCTTCCAGGACCCGCGGATCACCGGGACCAACGATCCGTTGGTGGGCAACCACGATCCGTTGGAGCCGCCCTTCCGGTTCGTTCCCGATCCCGAGACGCCCGACGACGTGGTGGAGGTCCCGGCGCGCCCGCTGGTGCGAACGGTGGGCGGGGCCTACACGTTCCTGCCCAGCATGGCCGCCCTGGCCTGGCTGGCCCGGAGGTGAGGAGTCACCGACCAGGCGTCACGGCGTGACCGTTGTCGCATTGACCGTCGGGCGGCCGGTATGTACTATGTACATAGAAAGTGTGTCGTATATGGGTCATCCGGCTTTCGGCAGGATGTACGGGCGGTCCCGGGTCACAGCGGGATTGGATGAGGAGCCTCTCATGACGAAGGTGGCACCAAACGCGGTCTTGCACCGCCTGGCCGCGATTCCGTTGTTCGAGCGCTGCGATCGACGCCAACTGGCGCAGATCGCCAACCTGGGCACGGCGGTCACGGTGCTCGATGGCACGACGCTGGTCACCGAGGACCAGCCGGCTCGCCAGTTCATCGTCCTGACGGCCGGGCGGGCCCGGTGCTCGCTCGGGCAGTGCCAGGTGGGCGAGCTGGGGGTCGGCGCGCTCATCGGCGCCGCCTCGGCCATCTATGGCGGGCCCAGCCCGCTCACCGTGGTGGCTCAGGGCCGGGCCGAGGTCATCGTCTACGACACCCGCGAGGTGTTGGCGCTGCTGGAGGTGTCCGACGCGGTGGCCACCCAGCTCCTGTTGGGGAACCAGTGCAAGGCGGCACCCGAGCGGCAGCTGGCGTTGATCGCCTAGGCGGCAGGTCTGGTGGTGGGATCCGGTCGGCGACTCGTCGGCCAGTAGGGCGGCGGATGGCGGGAGGGCGAGCTGGGCCAGGGACGAGATCGATCCTCGTCCCTGGCTCTGCGCCTGACCGACCCCCAGTGGATAAGGTGACGCCGTGACCTGACGATGCGTCAGGTCCAGAGCGTCGCCAGGGGGAGCGTTGGCCCGGTTCGTCGAGAGCACCATCACCTTTCCGTACAAGCGCTCGTTGGGACCGGTGATCGGTCCGTTCATGACGGCATTGACCGAACGGCGGATCCTGGGCATCCGCAACGGCGACGCCGTGCTGGTGCCGCCCCTGGAGTGGGACCCGGTCACCGGGGCCGAGTTGGCGCACGATCTGGTGGAGGTCGGCCCGGTCGGCACCGTCGAATCGTGGACGTGGGTACCGGTCCCCTCGGAGCAGCACCCGCTCGACCGACCCTTCGCCTTTGCGTTCATCCGCCTCGACGGGGCCACGCACGCCGATGCTGCACGCGGTGGACGCCGGCTCACCCGACGCCATGGCCGACGGCGCCCGGGTGGCGCCGCGCTGGCGAGGCACGCGGGTCGGCCGCATCGACGACATCATCTGCTTCGTCCTCGGCGAGGAGCCCGAGACCGAAGGCGACGACGCCGGGCCGGCCGACGAGCCGGTGACCCGCATGGACTACCTGGCCTCCATCACCTATCGAAACCCGGTGCCGGCCGCGGCCGACCGCAGTGTCGAGGCGTCGCACCAGCAGCGCCTGCTGGGCTTCCAGTGCCCGACGTGTGAGCGCATCTACACGGGGGGACGGGGCTACTGCCCGATCGACGCGCTCGAACTGGGCGCCGACCACGAGGTCGATCTGCCCCATGCGGGCACCATCACCAACTTCACCATCGTCACCCCGGTCCAATACCCGGGCCAGACCGAGACCGAGCCATTCGTGCGGGCCTTCGTGCTGCTCGACGGCGTCGACGTCGTGCTGGTCTACCAGCCGGTGATCGAGCTGCCGGCCGACCAGGTGCGCGTGGGACAACGGGTAGCGGCCGTGTGGGCGTCGGCGGCCGAGGCGTCCGACGACGGCGGCGGCATGGGCGGTGCCTACGGCGATCTGTTGGGTTGGATACCCAACGGCGAGCCCGACATCGACGACCCCGACCTGGTGAACCGGATCTTCTGATGACCACATCGACCGATATCGCCGTCATCGGTTGGGCCCAGACCCCCATGGTCCGCCACACCGACCAGTCCGAGGTCCAGCTGCTCATGCAGGTCATCACCGACGCGCTCGAGCCCCTGAGCCTGACCCGGGCCGACGTCGACTTCACCTGCCTGGGCTCGTGTGACTACATCACCGGTCAGGCCTTCTCCTTCGTGTCCAACCTGGATGCCATCGGCGCCTGGCCGCCCAAGCGCGACTCCCACGTCGAGATGGACGGGGCCTGGGCCCTCTACGAGGCGTGGTTGCGCCTGGGCGAGGGCGACATCGACATCGCCGTGGTCACCGGTTCGGGTCGCTCGTCCACCGGTGATCCCACCCTGATCTATCCGATGGAGATGGATCCCTACTTCCTGGCCCCCCTGGGCGCCGATCCGCTCACCTTTGCCGCCCTCCAGGCCCGGGCCCTGATGTCGGCCGGCCTGGTGGACGAGCGGGCCATGGCCCAGGTGGCGGTGCGATCGCGGGGCAAGGGCGAGGTCGACTCGCTGCTGGCACGAGGACTACGTGCGCCAACCGCTGCGCCGTCACGACGTGCCGCCCATCACCGACGGGGCCGCGGCCATGGTCCTGGCCCGAGGCGACCGGGCCCGCCAGCTGGTGGAGCGGCCGGCCTACATCCACGGCTTCGACCATCGCACCGAGGGCCACAACCCCGCCCTGCGGGCTCTGGACGATTCGCCCTCGACCCGCATCGCCGCGGCGGCCGCCGGTTTGGGCGACGGTCCGGTCGAGGTGGCCGAGCTGCAGGCCGCCTTCACCCACGAGGAGCTGCTCCTGCGCCACGTGCTCGAACTGGGCGACGAGGTGGTGGTCAACGCCTCGGGTGGGGCCCTGCGGTCGAACCCGATCATGGCCACCGGCCTGTGCCGCATCGGCTACGCCGCCGACCACGTCTTCGGTGGGGGCCACCGGGCCCTGGCTCACGCCACGTCCGGTCCCTGTCTGCAACAGAACCTGATCTGCATCGTGGAGGACCAGCCATGAGCGCGGCCCCGTGCGCCGTCATCGGGGTGGGCCAGACCCACCACAAGTCCCGGCGTCTCGACGTGTCCTTCGGCGGGCTGGTCCGCGAGGCGGTCTTCCGCGCCCTCGACGACGCCCAGCTCACGATGGCCGACATCGACGCGGTCGTGCTGGGCAAGGCCCCTGACCTGTTCGAGGGGGTCATGAAGCCCGAGCTCTACCTGTCCGACGCCCTCGGCGCGGTGGGCAAGCCCATGTTCCGGGTGCACACCGCCGGCTCGGTGGGGGGGACCACCGCCATCGTGGCCGCGTCCCATGTGCAGGCCGGCAAGCACAAGACGGTGATGGCCGTGGCCTTCGAGAAGCAGTCCGAGGGCAACGCCCAGTTCGCGCTGGGCAGCGGCAAGGGCGCGTCGTTGGGCGCGGGTGGCGCGTTCGCGCCGTTCATCCGCGCCTACATCCACCGCAGCCGGGCTCCCGAGCACATCGGATGGAAGGTGGCGGTGAAGGATCGCCTCAACGCGCTGAAGAACCCCTACGCCCACCTCCGGATCGAGGACATCTCCATCGAGAAGGTGAAGGCCTCGCCCATGATGTGGGAACCGATCCGATTCCTGGAGTCGTGCCCCTCCTCGGACGGTGCCTGTGCCATGGTGCTCACCGACCAGGCCGGCGGGGAGGCCGCCGCGGCCGACGGTCGTCCTCCGGCCTGGTTGCTGGGCGCGTCGTCGCGCTCCGAGCCGCCCAGCTTCCCGGGACGCGATCCGGTGCGGCCCGCCGCCGCGGTGCAGTGCGCGCTCGACGTCTACCAGATGGCCGGCATCACCCGACCCCGCCAGCAGATCGACATGGCCGAGCTCTACGTCCCGTTCTCCTGGCACGAGGCCATCTGGCTCGAGGCCCACGGCATCGCCGATCCGGGGGACGGGTGGAAGATGATCGACGACGGCTCCACCGAGCTGGGTGGGGACTTCCCGGTCAACTGCTCGGGCGGGGTGCTCTCCTCCAACCCCATCGGGGCGTCGGGCCTGTTGCGGTTCGCCGAGGCGGCCAACCAGGTGCGGGGCGCTGCCGGCGAGCACCAGGTCGACGGGGCCAAGGTGGCCCTGGCCATGGCCTACGGCGCCAACAGCCAGTACTTCAGCACCTGGGTGGTGGGCGCCAGCCTCGATCCGTTCGGGTGATGGGCCCCGGTCAGGCGTAACCGGTCTTGGGGTCGTCCAGACGGAACCGGGCGACGGACACGGCCAGGCACCCGGCGGCCATGGCCAGGAGCACAGCGACCGGCAGCAGGACGCCCCCGAGCCCTCCGCCGTCGAGGATCACGCTGCGGAACCCGCGCATGGCCCAGTACGTCGGGGTGAGCGGGGCGACGGCGCGGGCCCATGGCGGCAGCGCGCTGACCGGTACCAGTGCGCCTCCGATCCCGCCGAACAGCACCAGCCCGCCGAACGCCAACGCGTTGGCTTGTTCGAGCGTGCGACACAGGGCGGTGATCATCACACCCAGCAGCACCAGGCAGGTGCCGAACGCCACGACAAGGGGGACCAGCACCAGCAAGGGACCGCGGACCCGCAGGTCGAACACGGGGACGCCGATGGCGAAGACGGCGATGAACTGCGCCACGGACAGGGTGAGTCGTGGTCCGGCCTTGCCCACG
Organism: uncultured Microthrixaceae bacterium; assembly: GCA_963740985.1. GTDB lineage: Bacteria > Actinomycetota > Acidimicrobiia > Acidimicrobiales > Acidimicrobilacustridaceae > UBA4742. Next base: position 1,608,702 of record CAVUGJ010000002.1, on the reverse strand, counting down.
ATGATCTCCACCGAGGTGGCCTGACTGGCTCGGAGCCGGTCCCAGGTGGCCCAGCCGTACTCGGCGAAGAAGGCGAAGCTGGTCATGCCCACGATGTAGAACCCGTTGGCCACGGCCTCGCCCGGCACGACCTGTTCGGCGCCGTTGGCGTGGGGGTAGCCGGCGGCCACCATGGCCAGGCGGAAGGTGGGCTTGAGGAAGGCCATGAGGATGAGTGGGAACACGAGCAGGATCATCACCGGCAGCGGGTCGCGCGCCACCACCCGGGTCTCGTGTCGCATGATGGCCAGGACCCGCCTAGCGGACATCGGGCAGCTCCTCATCCTCGGGTCCGTAGCGGCGACCGGTCAGCTCGAGGAACACCGTCTCGAGGCTGGGCTGGACGATCTCGAATGACTGCAGCCTCCCGACCTGCTCGCCCAGTTGGAGGAGCAGCTCGGCGGTCGCCGGGCCCGGGTCACGGGCTCGGAGCCGCACGAGCGAGTCGACGGTCTCGATCGTTGTCCCGGGCGGCGGCTCGATGCGGGGCACCACATCCCGGAACCTGAGCTCGATCACGCTGGTGCCGTGCGTGGCGATGAGGTCGGTCACCGTCCCCCGGGTCACGACCCGGCCGCGGTCGAGGACGATCACCGAAGCGGCCAGGTGCTCGATCTCGGCCAGGTAGTGGGTGGAGTAGACGACGGCCGAGCCCTGGGAGGCGACGAGGGTCACCAGCTCCAGCAGGGCGGCGCGGGTGTGGACGTCCGCGCCGGTGGTGGGCTCGTCGAGCAGGACGAGGGCCGGACGATGGGTCAGGGCGATGGCGGTGTGGAGGCGACGGCGTTCGCCCCCGGACAGTTCGGCGGCGCGGCGTTCGAGCAGGTCGGTCAGGACGAGCGCGTCCGCCACCTGATCGATGGCCTCGCGGAGCCGGGCGCCGTGCAGGCCGGCCAGCTCGGCGAAGAACCGCAGGTTCTGTCGACAGGTCAGGGTGGGGTAGACCCCGGTCTCCTGCGGGGCGATCCCCAGGAGCCTTCGGGTGTCGCGGGTGTCACGGGACACGTCGAACCCTCCCACCCGCACGATGCCTTCATCGGGGTGCACCAGGCCGGAGATGATCGACACCAGGGTGGTCTTGCCGGCGCCGTTCGGTCCCAGCAGACCGACGATCTCCCCCGCGGCCACCCCGAGATCGATCTGGTCGAGCACCCGCCGCTCCCCGAAGGACTTGACCAGACCAGAGACTTCGAGCACCGGCGGCGTTGGCACCGTCCCCTCCTCCTGCTGGCGATCCGGGGCTGAGATACGACTACGTATCTAAGATACGGACTCGTACACCAATGTCAAGCCTGGATGGGGGACAATGCACCTGGTGACGATCGACCCCAGCCCCTCCCCGACCGGGAGCACCGTCGAGAAGTGGACGCCCGAGCGCCGCCGGGCACGCACCCGCGCCGCCTTGGTCAGTGCGGCCCGACTGGTGTTCGCCCGCAAGGGGTTCGAGGGGGCATCGCTCGACGAGATCGCGGCGACGGCTGGCTACACCCGCGGCGCCATCTACAAGCACTTCGACGGCAAGGAGGATCTGCTGTTCGCCGTGTACGACCTGGTCAACGAGCAGGCGCTCGAGCGGTTCTCCAAGCTGTTCGACATCGGGGTGGCCCAGGTCATGGACCCAGCCACCATCGTCGACACGTGGCGCGACGAGTTGGCCGATGACGTCGACCTGCGTGCACTCGACCTCGAGTTCCAGCTCTACGTGCTGCGCCACCCCGAGATGCGAGCACGCACGCTGGCTCACCGGCGCCACAACCGTGATGTGGTGGTGGCCTTCATGCGGGCGCACTCGACCGATCTCGAGACGAGGGTGCCACTGGAGACGCTGACGTCGATCCTGCTGATCACCGCCGACGCCTTCAGCAACGCGGCCCAGATCGATCCGGAGGCGGCGGATCTCTATCAGGTGTTCCTCGAGCTCTTCCTGCCCACGGCGATCCACGACGGGGGTCCGGCTCTCGCCTGACCATGGCTGGCGCCGCCCGTTCATCCAGGTGCCGTCCTGACGTTCCGTGTCAGGCTGGCGCATGGCCGAGGCCCAGGAGATCGACGAGCAGTCCGTCTCGCTGCCTGCGTCGTTGGGCGCGGCGCTGGGCTACGAGCTGCGTGAGACGTTCCGCCCGCCGTACTCCGACCTCCTCGTGGTCGCCTTCAACGCCGCCCTCATGTGCGCGGCCTGGTTCCTGCTCCCGACCTCGTGGCAGAACTGGTTGTTCAGCCTGCATGGTCCCTTGGCCTTCGCCATGGTCCTGGCCGGGTGGATGTACTCCGACGTGCCCGCCACCAACGTGCTGGCCCCGGACAGTCGGCGGGTGCTGGCCGCGCTCGATGACCCGGAGATGCTGCGCCGGCTGCTCTACGCCAAGAACCTGACGCTGTGGTGCCTGGTGGCGCCGTTCTGCACCGTGGTGGCGGTGATCATCGGCTGGGTCCACCACAACTGGCCCCCGACCCTGGTGAGCGTGACCGCCATCGCCGTGGTCCCGTTCGGGACGCTGGGGGTCAGCGCCTTCGTGGGGATCCGCTGGCCCTACCACCCGCGCCAACTGCGCTTCCGGTGGGAGCACCGGCGGGAGTGGCGCCACATGCTCGTGCGCTGGATCGCTCTGGTGCTGACCCCCTACGGTCTGGTTCCGCTACTGGCCGTGATCATCATCACGCCCAGCCTGTTCCTGTGGTCGATGCTGTCGTCCCACGGGCTGACCGACAAGCTGCCCACCAGCCACTTCGCCGGCGGCGTGGCCCTGGCCGCGGTGGTGTCGATGGCCTTCTTCTTCGTCGGGCACCACTACAGCCTCCGCTTCGTGGGCCGTCGCCGGGACCAGCTGCGCGCCTACCTGGCCGATCCGGACCGGGGCTGAGGCCGGTCCGCTACCCGGGGATCGGTCGGGCCAGCTCGTGGTCGAGGATGGCCTCAAGCTCGTCGGCCACCGAGGCGTAGCGCGGGTCGTCGGCCAGGTCGCGCGTCTCGCCGGGATCGTCCTGCAGATCGAAGAGGGCTCGGGCCGGGAAGTAGAGGTTGCGCCGCCCCAAGTACTTGAACCGCCCACGGCGCACCCCCGTCCAGCCGATGCTGGGCGACAGGAAGAAGGCCCGCTCCTCGTCGGCGCGGTCGGGGCCGGTGAGCAGCGGTCGCAGGCTCCGGCTCTCGTAGTCGTCGGTGTCCACCTCGAGACCGGCGTAGTCGTAGCAGGTGAGGGCGAAGTCGCTGTTCTGCACCAGCGCCGACCGTCGGGTGCCCGCTCCACCATCGGGGGCCGACACCACCAGGGGCACCCGGACCAGGTCGTCGAAGGCGATCCAGGGGATCTTGCGGACCAGGCCTCGATGGCCGGCGTAGTCGCCGTGGTCGGAGGTGAACACCACCAGGCTGGAGTCCAGGTCGATGCGGTCCAGCACCGGCCCGAGGGCGTCGTCGATCTGGCGGATCAGTCCGCGGGTGATGGCCAGCGCGCCCTGCAGCCAACCCGGCGACGGGACCCGCACCGCCGACCACGCCTGGCCCTGCTGGTCGATGGCGTCGAGGAAGGGCGCCGGCAGGTGCTCGTTCACCTCGAACCCGTCCGCCGGCAGGACCGAATCGGCCGGGTCGTACATCGACTCGTAGGGCTCGGGCGGGTTGTGGGGCTCGTGGGGGTGGGGGAACGAGACCACCAGCAGCAGCGGCCGGTCCGGATCGCGATGGTCGAGTACCTCGCAGGCTTCGCGGGCCACCCAGCTGGTGGGGTGCAGGGCGGCGTCGTAGGCGAAGCGGGGCGGCGCCGGCGCGTCCGGGTCGCGGGGCGCGTCGGGCTCGGCCCGCCAGTCGGCCACGCCCTGGTCGATCAGCCACCGGTGGTAGTCGTCGATGCCCTCGGGTCGCACCGGGCGGCCATCCGCGAAGTCGGCGGGGAACAGGTGCTCACACGTGCGCATGATGTCGAAGCCGTAGTCGCCGTTCATCGGCCAGAAGTGCATCTTGCCCACCAGGGCGGTCTGGTACCCGGCGGCGCGAAGGGTGCGGGCCACCGTGGGCGTGCCCTGGCGGAGGTGGAGATCGGTGCCGGGCTCCACCGGCACGCGGTGGGCGGCCAGCCCGGTCAGCATGGACACCCGCGACGGCACGCACACGGTGGCCGCGCTGCAGGCGTGGTCGAACACCGTGGCCCGCGCCGCCAAGCCATCCAGGTTGGGGGTCTCGAAGTGCCCGCCGCTGGCGTAGCCGACCTGATCGTGGCGCTGCTGGTCGGTGAGGATCAGCACGATGTCGGGCTGGCGAGGCACCGGCCAGACCCTATCCGGACCGTCCCCGGGCGGTCGGCGATGAACCCGCCCGCCCCGGTGGGATCGACTCAGCGGGCGCGGAAGACCGACCAGGTCAACAGGGCGGCCACGCTCACCGGCAGGATCGGCCACGCCGTGATCCCGTGGTGCGCGGCCAGGGCAGTCACGGCCACCGCCACCACCACGCCCAAGGCGATGGTCCAGTCGTCGCCGACCACGAAGTCGTACCAGAAGCGCCCGAAGGCGACGACATACTTCACGTCGGAGCCACCGGTGGCAGGGGCGGCGCGGCCGTGCTGGCCGCCACCCGCCGGCGGGTCACCGCCACCAGGGCGAACGAGCCCAGGGCCACGAAGGCCAGCAGGGCCAGGATGGCGGTCTCCCCACCGGGCCAGCTGACCCCGGCGCCCTCCGCGCTCCAGAAGGTGCCGAAGGTGGTGAGCATGATGCCGACCCCGAACTTGAGGGTGTTCTCGGGTACCCGCGACAGCGGGGCGTGCACCACCGCGCCCACGATCACGACCACCACCAGCGCGGCGGCCGCCCCCAACGCAGCCAGGCCGACGTTGTGTTGGGTGCCGCCGAAGGTGACCACTAGGAAGGCGACCTCGAGACCCTCCAGGAACACGCCCTTGAAGGCCACGGTGAACCCGTACCAGTCGAGTCCAGCGGTGGTGTGGTCGCTGGGGTTCGCCTGCAGGTCGTCCACCTCGGCCTGGAAGATGGCGTCCTCGTCGTGGAGCGCCTTCAGGCCGCTGGCCCGCAGGATGGCCTTGCGCAGCCACTGCAGGCCGAAGATGAGCAGCACCGTACCCACCACCACCCGCAGGGCGTCGATGGGCAACTTGGTCAGGGCTGGGCCCAACACGACCACGATGAGGCTGAGTGCGACCAGCGCCGCCGCCACCCCCCATCCCGCGCTGCGCCAGCCCCGGGTGACGGCCACGGCCAACACGATGGTCAGCGCTTCCACCATCTCGACCGCGGAGGCTCCGAATGCGGCCAGGAAGAGGAACAGTTCGGACATGGCTCACCTCCCGGCTGACGGCCAGTAGCATAACCGACAAGATCGGCACGGAGGTAGTCGATGCTACGAACATCAGTCGGCGGTGATGCCGGCTTCGATCCCGAGCGGCTCGACGGCCTGGCACCGGCTGAGCGGCGCGTCGCCCACTTCCTGATGGACGCGGGTCCCGATGTCCTGGTGCTCAGCGCGGCGGCGCTGGCCACCCGGTTGGGGACCAGCGATGCCACCGTCGTCCGCACGGCCAAGGCCCTGGGCTTCGCCGGCATGGCCGAGCTGCGCCAGGCACTGGCCGAGCGACAGCTCGAGCAGGGCGAGGAGCGCCGAGACGAACCCCCGTTGGCTCGGCGACTGCAGCGGACGCTGGCAGATTCCGAACCCGATCAGCTGTTGGCCACCAGCGTGGCCAACCACCTGTCCGGCCTGGACAGCCTGGCCCGACGGGTGACACCCGATGTCTTCTCCCGCGTCGTCGATGTGCTCGGCGCCGGCCAACGCATCGTGTGGCGCGGCGTCGGACCCTCCGCCTGCCTGGCCGACTACGGCCGTCTGCTGTGCGAGCGCGTCGGGCGACGCGCCGCGGTCTGGACGCACACGGGCACGGCCTTTGCCGACGAGCTGGCCGGCCTGGCGGTCGGCGACGTGGTCGTGGCGCTGGCCTATGGCCGGCTGCAGAACCACGTGCACGCACTCATCGATCACGCTGCCGCCCTGGGCACGGCCACGGTGCTGGTCACCGATGTCCGCCAACCCCGTGTGGCCGGGCGGGTGACCATGGTGCTGGAGAGCGGGCGAGGCGTACCCGGCCTGTTCGCCAGTCACACCAACACGCTCGTGCTGGTGGAGGCACTGGTGCTCGGGCTGGCTGCGCTCGACGAGGATCGGGCCGAGGCCAGCCTGGCCACCCTCAACGACCTGCGGGCGGTGCTGGCGGGCCGACGCCTCGACGTGGATGCCCCCTGAGACCCAACGGAGGCGCCCGGATCGGTCAGTTGGTGCTGATGGCCGCCAGCACGTCGAGCCGGGCGGCGCGGCGGGCCGGGAGGATGGCGGCCAGGACGCCGGCCAGGGCGGCCACGATCACCACCACCAACAGCTGGCCCACCGGGATGGCCAGCTGGTGGATGCCCGAGTCGTTGAGCGACTTGACCACCGACCACCCGAAGAAGAGCCCGATGACCAGACCGAGCGCCGTGCCCAGCAGGGCGGTGATCACCGCCTCCCAGCGGATGACCGAGCGGGTCTGGCGTCGACTCATGCCCACGGCGCGCATCAGCCCGATCTCGTGGGTGCGCTCGAAGATGGACAGGGCCAGCGTGTTGACGATGCCGAGCAGGGCGATGACCACGGCCAGCCCCAACAGCACGTAGATCAGGCCCAGCAGGGTGTTGACCCCCTGGGTCTGGCTGGCCTTGAACTCGGCCACGTCCTCCACCTTGGCGGTGGGGTAGGGGGCGGTGATGCGGTCGAGGGCGGCATGCACGGAGGTGAGCTGCGACGAGTTGGCGGCCACGTAGACCTGCTGGACCTGATAGCCGGGGAAGTGGGCATCGAACCCGGCCGAGCTGAGGAAGGCCTCACCCACCAGGTCGGCGTCGTGGTAGATCACGGCCACCGTCAGGCGAACCGGCTCGGCGGACTTGAACCGGGCGGGCACCACCGATCCCAGCCGCAGGTTGTTGTCATCGGCGAACTTCTGGCTCACCGCCACCTGATCGGCGCCGAGCGCGGCCAGCGACCCCTGGCGCACGTCGATGTCGCCCAACGCGGGCAGCACCTTCGGGTCGAAGCCCGGGATCTGGTCCACGCTGCCGTCGAGATCGACCGTCCCGAGCTGGACCGGCAGCACGGCGGTCACGCCCGGGACGCGACCCATCTGCGCCACCACCGAATGAGGGAGGCCCGCTCCCTCGGACTGCCCCGAACCCTGTCCCGAGTCGACGAAGAACTGCCCGTGGAACTGACTGTCGATCGTCTGGTTCACCGAGGCGGTGGCCGACGCGGCGAAGATCGAGAAGAAGGCCATGAGGCCGACCCCGATCATCAACGCGGCGGCGGTGGACGAGGTGCGCTTCGGGTTGCGGGTGGCGTTCTGGCGGGCCAGTCGACCGGTGACGCCCTTGAGGCGGGCCACCGGCGCGCCGATCAGGTTGCTGATCGGCGCGGCGATGACGGGGCCGAGCACGGCCACGCCCAGGAAGGTGATCAGCGCCCCGCCGCCCACCACCGCGATCCCGTTGTCGAGGTGGCCGAACAGGCCCAGGAACAGGGCAGCCACGCCCAGGGCCAACACCAGCAGGCCGAACACGGTGCGCACCAGCGAGTGGGCCGAGCGGTCGACGTTGATCTCTCGCAGGGCGGCCATGGGCGACACCCGAGAGGCCCGGACGGCCGGGGCGATGGCCACCACCATGGTCACGCCCACCCCGGCGATGAAAGCCACCACCACCGAGCTGAGGTGCACCACCGCGCCGCTGGCCGGGATGCCCAGGCCCAGCCCGCTCAGGAGGGCCTTGAGCCCGATGGCCACCAGGATCCCGACCATCAGCCCGAGCACGGCCGAGATCAGCCCGACCACGAACGCCTCGCCCAGCACCGAGCCCAGTACCTGGCCGCGGCTGGCGCCGATGGCTCGCAGCAGTGCCATCTCGCGGGTGCGCTGGGCCACGATGATGGAGAAGGTGTTGTAGATGATGAACGACCCGACGAACAACGCGATCACCGCGAACACCAGCAGGAAGGTGCTGAAGAACGAGAGGGCCTGCTGGATCTGGTCCTGGGACTCCTTGGTGGCCGCGGCCCCGGTGATGGCCTCGGTGTGAGCGGGCAGGCGCCGGGAGATGGCGCTGACCAGTTGCTCCTGGGACACGCCCGGCCGGCCCTGTACCCGGATGCCCGAGAACATGCCGGGTTGGCCGATCAGCCGCGCCGCGGTGTCCTGGTCGAAGATGGTCACGGTGGCGCCGAGCAGGCTGTTCTGGGTGCCGAAGGTGGCGATGCCCACGATCTGCTTGGTGCGTCCGTCCACCCTTGGTCAGCACGCCGATGGGTTGGCCCACCGAGAAGTGGTCGTCCTTGGCCGTCTGGCGGTCGATGGCCACCTCGCCCGCTCGAGTGGGGGCGCGCCCGGTGGCGATGCGGAACGGGTTCAGCCGCGACGTCCCGTCCCAGCTCACCCCGAGCGTGGGCGCGCCCCGGTTGGGATCGCCGATGGCTTTGCCGTCGTGGCCGATCAGCTGGGCATAGCCCGTGGTGCCGCCCAGGGCTCGTTCGACGCCGGGCGTGGAGGCCACCACCGGAACCAGCGACTGGGGCACCTCGGCTCGGGTGGCCGGCCCGCCCTGGGGGCTGTCGAGGGTCACCGTGGAGCGGACCACCGCGTCGGTGCCCTGGTAGACGCCGGCGAAGAGCTGGTTGAAGGTCTGTTGGATGGTGTCGCTCAGCACCAGGGTGCCGGTCATGAAGGCGACGCCCAGGGTGATGGCCAGCGCACTGCCCAGCAGGCGCAGCTTGTGCGCGAAGAGGCTCTTGAGCGTGGTCTTGAACATGCCCTTGAAGTCTGTCGCAGTCGCTCGGCGCCGTCAGCTGTGATTTCAGCCACACCCGCCAGGGCTCTGACCGGATCTCACCACTGCTTGACCGCCAGATAGACGGCGGCCACCGCTCCCACCGTGCACACCACCCCGCGCAAGGCGCGGGCCGAGATGCGGCGGGACAATCGGGCGCCGATCGGGCCCCCCACGGCGCTGCCCACGGCCAGGGCGGCTGCCGCCCCCCAGTAAACCGGGGCCACGAAGGCGAACAGGACACCGGCCACCCCGTTGCACACGAGGGCCAACATCTGCTTGGTGGCGTTGAGGCGGGGAGCGGTGTCGTCCACGAACACGCCCAGGGCGGCGAAGAAGAGGACACCGATGCCGGTGCCGAAGTAGCCCCCGTACACGGAGATGGCGATGATCACCAGGCGCAATGGCCCGTGACCCTGGTGCGATGAGCGCTGCACCCATCGGGCCAGTGCCGGTTGGGCGGCGGTGACCCCGCTGGCCACGAACAGCAGGACGGGCGCCACCACCTCGAAGGTCCGGGCCGAGAAGGCCAGCAGCAGCACCGCGCCCACCAGGGATCCGGCGGCCGCCAGCGGTAGCAGCGCGGCCAGTCGGGGCGCCTGGCCGCGCAGCTCGGCGCGGAAGCCGACGGCGCCCGAGGCGTTGCCGGGGATGACGCCGATGTCGTTGGTCACATTGGCCGACAGAGGTGGCAGGCCCACGGCGATGAGCACGGGGAAGGTGAGCAGCGACCCGGCCCCGGCGATGGTGTTGACCGCGCCGGCGGCCACGCCGGCTCCCGCCACCGCAACGATCTCGAGGGGGGTCACGCGCGCAGCTGGGCGGTCAGGAGCGGGCGCAGCATCGGGCCAACCTAGTGGTGGCCGAGTCGGGGCCATACTGGGCGCCATGTCGTACCTCCAGCCGTCGCCGTCGCGTCGGATCCGGGTGCCGAGTCGGGGAAGACGCTGACGTGGGCTACCTGGTCAAGGAGCTGTTCCTCACCCTTCAGGGCGAAGGGGCCAACGCGGGGCGAGCCGCCGTGTTCTGCCGGTTCGCCGGGTGCAACCTGTGGAGCGGCCAGGAACGCCACCGCGCCCGCGCCGTGTGCCGGTTCTGCGACACCGACTTCGTGGGGACCGATGGTCCGGGCGGTGGGCGGTTCGACACGGCCGAGGCGTTGGCCGACGCCGTGGTCGGAACGTGGATCGGTTCCCCCGATGGCGACGATCCGCTGGTCGTGTGCACGGGCGGCGAGCCTCTCTTGCAACTGGATCAGCCGCTCCTCCACGCCCTGCATCGCCGGGGGGCGACGGTGGCCATCGAGACCAACGGCACCCTGCCCGTGCCCGCCGGAGTCGACTGGGTGTGCGTGAGCCCCAAGGCCGAGGCGACATGGGTGGCGCGGGCAGGCGACGAGCTGAAGGTGATCGTCCCCCAGGAGGGGTTCGGTGACGCCGAGCTGATCGGGTTCCTCGACCTCGACTTCGACCACTTCTTCGTGCAGCCCATGGACGGCCCCGATCGGGCGGCCAACACGGACGCGGCGGTGGCCTGGTGCCTGGCCCATCCGCCGTGGCGCCTGTCGGTGCAGACCCACAAGGCGATCGGCATCCCCTGATGGAGCTGTTCAAGTCGTTCACCTTCGAGGCCGCCCACCACCTGCCCCACGCCCCCGAGGGCCACAAGTGCGCTCGCCTGCACGGCCACTCCTACCAGGTGACGGTGCGGGTGGAAGGGCCGGTGGATCCCCAGCTTGGCTGGGTGGTCGACTTCGCCGAGCTGACCGCGGCCATGGCGCCGCTGCTCGATGAGCTCGACCATCACTACCTCAACGAGGTGGCCGGGCTCGACAACCCCACCAGCGAGGTGCTCGCCATGTGGTTGTGGGACCGCCTGGCGCCGAACCTGGCCGGTCTGTCCCAGGTGGACGTACGCGAGACCTGCACCGCCGGGTGCTCCTATCGGGGACCGGCCGCCGCCCTTTGAGGTCGACGGTGCCATGGACCGGACGCGGTCAGGCCGGGCAGAACCAGTCGTCGGCGCCGTCTCTGGCGGTTGCGGGGTCGAGGGCGTCGGGCATCGGGTAGCGCTGGCGGAAGGTGAAGGCCTGCGGCGTGGGACCGTGCTGGCGGAGAAGGCGGACCTGGGCCTCGGCCTCCTGGGTGGAAGGCAGATGCCCGGCCGGCACCCACCACAGCGCGGTGGTGGCCTCAGCCACCTGTTCGAACCAGGAGCGACGTCGGCGCAAGACCTCTCGGTGCATCGGCCCATAGACCCAGGCGGCCAGGTCCTCGACGCTTCGCCACACGCTCATGTTGACGATCACCCCGGCGCTGCGGTGCACGTCCCACTCGAAGGCCTGAATCGCGGTGGCGTTGCCCGCCTCGGTCTGGAGACGCCAGACGAATCCTGGGGCGGTGTCGGCCGACGCGTTCACCGGGTCGAGCTGGGCTACGAAATCGGCCAGCGTCGGGCTGTCGACAGGGGCCAGCAGTCGGGCGATGTTCACCTGCGCGAGCTGGAAGGACACGCCACGACCCTAGGTGATCTCGGCCATACTGGCTCCTCGTCGAGCCCCCGCCCGGGCGGCGCTGACCAACGACGACGGGGGAGCGAGTGGGTTCGATGCGGGGGGCTGCGGCGATCGTGGGCGTGGCCGACGCGGTCTCGCCCACCGGGGAGCTGGAGCTCACCGGCCGGGCCCTGGAAGCCACCATGGTGGCCGAGGCCTTGGCTGATGCGGGTCTCACCCTCGACGACGTCGACGGCGTGTGCCACGCCGGGTCCTCCATGCAGCTGGCTGAGTACCTGGGCGTCCACCCCCGCTTCACCGACTCGACCATGACTGGGGGCTCCAGCTTCGAGGTGCACGCCGAGCACGCGGCCGCGGCGATCGCCGCCGGACTCTGCGACGTGGTGGTCAGCGTGTACGCGGCCACGCCCCGCAGCGACCGCACCCGGGGGCGTCCGGGCGGTCGACCCAACCTGGCCGGACCGAACCCCATGCTGGAGTGGGAGGCGCCCTACGGCCTGCGCATGCCCATGGGTCCCTACGCCCTGGCCGCCAACCGGCACATGGCCGAGTTCGCCACCACCTCGGAGCAACTGGCCCAGATCGCGGTCAGCACCCGTGAGTGGGCGGCGTTGAACCCCCGGGCGCGCTACCGCGACCGGATCACCGTCGATGATGTGCTGGCCTCGCCCCTGCAGTGCTCGCCGCTGCACCTGCTCGACTGCTGCCTGGTCACCGACGGCGCCGGCGCCTTCGTCATGACCAGCGCCGAGCGCGCCCGCGACCTGGCCCGACCGCCCGTGCTGGTGCTGGGCGTCGGGACCTGTCACGACCACGCCATGATCAGCCAGATGCCTGATCTGACGGTCACGCCCGGGGCGGTGTCGGGGGCCAACGCCTTCGCCATGGCCGGCGTCGGACCCGACGACGTGGACGTGTTGATGGGCTACGACAGCTTCACCATCACCGCGTTGTTGCACCTCGAGGACCTGGGCTTCTGCGCCAAGGGCGAGGGTGGTCCGTTCGTGGCCGACGGGCGGACCGGCCCCGGTGGATCCCTGCCCATGAACACCAACGGCGGCGGCCTGTCCTACACCCACCCCGGTATGTACGGGATGTTCCTCATCGTCGAGGCGGTGCGCCAGCTCCGGGGCGAAGCCGGTCCCCGGCAGGTGGCGGGCGCGGAGATCGCGGTGGCGCACGGGTCGGGCATGGTGCTGTCGTGCATGTCCACCCTGGTGTTGGGCACCGAGGCGGCGGCATGAGGGGCCGGCCGTGACCCCCGACGACGCCCGGCCGCCGCGCCCGGCGCGGCTGGAGGCCCCGATCACCGAGGCCAGCAGCCCGTTCTGGGAGGCCACCCGCGGGCGTCAGCTGGTGCTGCCCTGGTGCGTTGCCTGCGACCAGGCCTTCTGGTTCCCCCGGGAGGTCTGCCCACGGTGTTTGGGCTCCGCCATCGAGTGGCGCCCGGCGTCGGGCCGCGGGGTGGTGTACGCCGTCACCGTCGACCACCGACCCGCCCTGTTGCCCCGGGTGTTCGGCGAGGAGCCCTATGCCATCGCCCTGGTCGACCTGCACGAGGGCGTGCGCATGCTCACCAATGTGGTCGGCGTGCCCCCTGGCGACGTGGCGGTGGGCCTGGCCGTCGAGGTCACCTGGGAGCCCATGTCGGACGGCCGCCACCTCGTCCTGTTCCAGCCGGTCGAGCCTCAGGCCGGAGGGTCGGGGAGCTCCAGGTAGCGCTGGCGGGCCTCGTCGTAGGCGTGTCGGTCGCTCACGATGTCCTCGGCCAGCCGGATGACCTCGTCGGGTGCGGGTGGGCGCAGCGCCAGGCGCGACACCCGGCGGACGTTGAACATGGACATGCCGGCGCCGATGGCCACGCCGGCCAGTGGCACCAAGGCCCGTGAGAACCGCACCGCCGTGCGCCGCAGGATCAGGTCGCTCAGCCAGGCGGCGGCGTCGCGGGCCATCGCCGGTGTGGCCCGGCGGCCCACCGAGGTGGCGTAGCCGGCGGCTTCGGCCAGGTCGGTCAGGACCACGTCCGGATCGGGGGAGCGCCCGGCCTTCTGGTAGGTCCGGGTCCGAGCGGACGCGGCCACATAGGTCTCGAACACCTCGCCCACCACCGCGGTCAGGATGGCGGCGGCGGTGGCCGTCCCCACACTGCCGAACAGGGCCAGCTCCTCGGCCGCGGCGGCCGACGCGCCACCCACCCCGGCCAGGGCCACGTGGCGCGAGGTGCGGTCGCTGGTGAGCGGATAGTGCACGGCGGCGAAGATGATGACCCGCTCGGCCTGTAGGACCCGGTCGCCCACGCGTCGCAGCACCCGCTCGACGGTGGCCGAGCTGAGGCCGCGGTAGCGACGGAGGCCGGCCACCTCGTCGTAGACGTCGGCCACCACGCCGTCCCACAGCTGCGACAGCTCGTCACGCACGGGTTCGGGCAGGCGATCGTTGCGCAACCGACGGGGTGCGGCCTTGTCGAACCGGAGTCGGTCAGCCACCGCCGGGGGCAGGTCGCTGAGCTCGAGGTGGCGGACCGGCACCTGGGCGTCGGGTTCCGACACCGCCGCGCTCGGGTCGGTGGGGGTCCCCGAAGTCATGGATCGAGGGTACTGGCGCCGGCCGCGGCTGGGAGGCCGGGTCGGCCTCGGGTCCGAGCTAAGCCGAGGCGAGGAGCTGGCGGCCGCTGCGGAGGATGTTGGCGCACGCCTGGGCCACCTCGACGCCCTTGGTGACCAGGTGCTGGGTGAGGAAGCGGACGTCATCGTCGTCGTGCTCGTCGAAGCGCTGGGGGGTGAGCACCGCCGACAGCACCGGGACCTCAGCCTCGAGTTGGACGCGCATGAGGCCGTCGAGCACGGCCTGGGCCACGAACTCGTGACGGTAGATGCCCCCGTCCACCACCAGAGCCGAGGCCACCACCGCGTCATAGCGGCCGGTCTGGGTCAGGAGCTTGGCCCGCAACGGGATCTCGAGCGCCCCGGGCACGTCGAAGCGATCGACCTGCGCGTCGGGGAGCCGGGCCGCCATCTCGACCAGGAAGGCCCGGCGGCACCCGTCGGTCAGCTCGTGGTGCCATTGGGCCTGCACGAAGGCGATCCGGAAGTCGGGCTCGGTCGATTCGGTCATGGTCGTTCCTTCCCACGGTCGTGGATCAACTCGACCACCGTACCTCTCAATGAGGGATGAGCCCACCATCGGCCAACAGCACCTGCCCGGTGACGTAGCTGGCCGCGTCGGAGGCCAGGAACAGCGCTGGTCCGACCATCTCATCGGGATCGGCGAAGCGACCCAGCAGGCTCAGCGTGCGCATGGACTCGACCACCTCGTCGGGGTTGTTGGTGATCATGTCGGTGAGGGTGGTGCCCGGCGCCAGCGCATTGACCCGGATCCCGAGCGGGGCCCAGGCGCCGGCCATCGATCGGGTGAACGACAACAGGCCGGCCTTGGCCGCGGAGTAGCTGGCCTGGGACGCGGAGAACATGAAGGCTCCGGCGGAGATGACGTTGAGGATCGAGCCGCCGGGGCTCTGGGAGAGCCACGGCAGCGCCTCCTGGGCCAGGAACACCGGCCCCCGCAGGTTCACGTCCATGATCTTGGCGTAGGCGGCCGGCGTGAACGCCCCCAGGGGTTCGGTCAGCCCGGTGGCCGCGTTGTTGACCACCACGTCGATGCGGCCGAAGCGCTCGGCGGTGGCCGCCACCAGGGCGGCGATGCCGTCGAGGTCGCTCAGGTTGGTGGGCACGCCCAGGGCCTGGCCGCCGGCGGCCTCCAGTGCGGCCTGGGTCTCGGCGCAGGCGTCCGGCTTGCGGCTGGCCACCACCACACCCGCGCCGGCGGCCACGAAGCCTTCGGCGATGGCCCGGCCGATCCCGCGCGTTCCTCCGGTGACGATGGCCACCCGGCCGGTCAGGTCGAAGAGGGTGGCCAGCTTCTCCTTGTCCACCCCTCAGGGGACCTGGGAGGCGACGTCGGCCAGGAAGGCCTGGGCGCCCTCGATCACCTGGTTCTCCGACCCGAAGATCATGAGGTCGACGATGTCGATCCCGAGCTCGGCCTGGCGGGTCAGGCTGGCCGCGGTGTCCTCGGGCAGGCACTGGCTGACCAGGAGCAGGTCGTCGAAATCGCGGCCCTCCTCGTCGCAGAACCGGCGCAG
The DNA here is from genome assembly GCA_963740985.1 of uncultured Microthrixaceae bacterium. GTDB lineage: Bacteria > Actinomycetota > Acidimicrobiia > Acidimicrobiales > Acidimicrobilacustridaceae > UBA4742. The sequence goes on along the minus strand of CAVUGJ010000002.1, from coordinate 1,593,154 downwards.
CTGCTCCAGGCGCTCGGCCACCGCCTCGAAGCCGTCGGCCAGCAGGGCGTCGCCCTTGGCCGACACGGCCCAGCCGTCGCCCCATCGGGCGGCTCGGCGCAGGGCGGCGTCGCCGTGACCGCCGACGATCACGGGGATGGTGTGGCCGTCGCCCGGGGGTTGGGGCCCGAAGCCGGCCTCGACGTGGGAGTAGAAGCGGCCCTGGTGGGCGGCCACGCCGTTGGTCCAGACGTTGCGCATCAACGCCACGTGTTCGTCGAGCCGGGCGAATCGGGCCTCCATGGGCACGTCGACGGCGTCGAACTCCTCGGCCATCCATCCCGCGCCCACGCCCAGCAGCATGCGACCCCCGGCGATGTAGTCGATGGTGGCCAGCTCTTTGGCCAGCACCACCGGGTGGCGGTAGGTGGGGATGAGCACCCGGGTGCCGAAGCGGATGGTGGAGGTGGCACCGGCCACCGCACCCATGACGGCCACGGGGTCGGCGAAGGGCAGCGCCGCGGTCATCAGGTACGAGCCATCCGCGGTGTAGGGGTACTTCGATTCCAGGTTGGTGGGCGTGAACAGGTGGTCGAAGAGCCATACCGAGTCGAACCCGGCGGTCTCGGCGGCCTGGGCCACCCGGATGAGGCCCGCGCCCTCGGGCACGAACCCGGCGTTGGGCAGGTGCAGTCCGAACTTCACCGGCTCAACCTCCTTGGCTCGGCGATGATCCGCCGAGCCGCCTTCGGCATCCGAGCCCGGGGTGGGAGCGGCTCCGCTCTGCTCCGCCGCGTCACCGTGCACCTCGGAGGAGCTTGCCGGGTCGTTCGCCGGTGTCCTCGCCGTGGTCGAAGGTGGTGATCCCTGACTTGATGGTGGCCTCGTAGCCGACCGCTCGCTGCACCAGTCGTTTGCCCCCCGCCGGCAGATCAGCCACCACCACCGGCGTGCCCAACTGGAGCCGCTCGTAGTCGATCACGTTCAGGTCGGCCAGCATCCCGACCTCGATCGTTCCCCGATCACCCAGACCGTAGAGCCGGGCGGTGTCGCGGGTCTGCTTGCGCACCACCCACTCCAGCGGCAGCTTCTCGCCGGCCGTGCGGTCCCGGGTCCAGTAGCTGAGCATGAACGTGGGCTGGCCGGCGTCGCAGATGACCCCGCAGTGCGCGCCTCCGTCGGCCAGCCCGAGGGCGGCCCGAGGATGCAGCAGCATCTGGCGGGTCGGCTCCAGGTTGCCCGACGAGTAGTTGAGGATGGGCGTGTAGACCAGGCCCTGGCCGTCCTCGGCCAGCATGGCGTCATAGGCCAGCTCCAGGGGACTGCATCCGGCGGCGGCGGCCAGCGAGGCCAGGGAGCGGTCCGGACCGGGCTCGTAGTCCGGCGGCGTGCCCAGCACGTAGGTGTTGCGGAAGCCGCTCTCCATCCGCTCCCGGCTGCCGTCACTTGGCGCCTCCCAGCTCAGGATGGCGGCGCGCACGGCCGGGTCGCGCAACGCGGCCAGGAAGTCGGGCTGGGCCAGGTTCCGGGCCTTGAGCTGCTGGTACTCGGGGATCATGTCGAACAGCGAGTAGGTGGTGTGGTGCCCGACAGCAGGCCCGTGGCCCGACCGGCCACCTGAGGCCACAGGTCGGCGCCCTCGTCGGCGGCCCGCTTGGACTCGTCCATGAGCTCGCGCCACAGGTCCGGGGCGGCGTCGACCTGGAGCAGGGCGAAGGTGACCGGCCGGCCGATGGCGGCCGAGAGCCGGCGCATCCAGTCGACCTCCTTGGCTGGCCCGATGATGTCCTCGCCGGCCGAGCCCATCGGGGCCAGCTCGAACACGCCGGTGCCCAGCTCGCCCAGGGCCGAACCGATGCCGAACAGCTCGTCCTCGGCCGCGTAGGTGCCCGGCACGGGCTCGCCGTCGATGGCCCGGTGGCCGAGGGTGCGCGAGGTGGAGAAGCCCAGCGCGCCGGCCCGGATCGCCTCCTTGACCACGGCCTTCATCTCGGCGATGTCGTCGGGATCGGCCGGCTCGTTGCGCGCCCCGCGCTCACCCATCACGTAGGCCCGCACCGCGCCGTGAGCCACCTGGGTGCCGACGTCGAGGGTCCACGAGCGGCGGTCGAGGGCGTCGAGGTACTCGCCGAAGGATTCCCAGTTCCACGTCATGCCTTCGGCCAGGGCGGTGCCCGGGATGTCCTCGACCCCTTCCATCAGCCCGATGAGCCAGTCGTGGCGATCGGGTCGGGCCGGCGCGAACCCGACACCGCAGTTGCCCATGACCACCGTGGTCACGCCGTGCCAGGAGCTGGGGGCCAGCACCTCGTCCCAGGTGGCCTGGCCGTCGAAGTGGGTGTGGATGTCGACCCAGCCCGGCGTGACCAGCAGTCCGTCGGCCTCGACCACGCGGCGGGCGGCGGCGCCACCGAGGTCGCCCACCTCGGAGATGCGACCGTCGTCCACGGCCACGTCCGCGGTGCGGGCGCCGGCGCCGGTTCCGTCCACGACGGTTCCGCCCCGGACCACGAGATCGTGCATGTTGTTTCCCCCTGAGCTCGGTGGCCAGGCTAGCGCTCGGCTGCGACGTCGACGAGAACAGGTTCTACCATCAAGGGTGTGAGCCAACATCCCGTCCCCGACGACCTCGGGCACCCGGTTTTCGATGCCGACAACCACTACTACGAGGCGCTCGACGCCTTCACCCGCCACCTCGACCCCGCGCTCGGCCCACGCTGCGTGCAGTGGTGTGAGATCGGCGGACGCCGCTACCACGTGCTGGGCGGGCGCGTGTCCAAGGCGGTGAGCAACCCCACCTTCGATCCCATCGCCATGCCCGGGGCCATGTACGACTACTTCCGGGGCAACCCCGAGGGCCGCAACCCGCTCGACTTGCTGGCTGCTCGCGAACCCATCCGGCCGGCCTACCGGGAGCCGGCGGCCCGCTTGGCCACCCTCGACCAGCAGGAACTGGCCGGCTGCTGGCTGTTCCCCACGCTGGGCATGATCTACGAGGAGCCGCTGCGCCACGATCCCGAAGCGGTGTGCCACACGTTCCGTGCCTTCAACCGCTGGCTGGCGGAGGACTGGGGCTTCAACACCGCGGACCGGATCTACGCCGCCCCCTACCTGACGCTGGCCGACGCCGACTGGGCCGTCGAGGAGCTGACCTGGGCGTTGGACGCCGGAGCCACGCAGCATCGTCATGCGCCCGGCCGCGCCCACCACCGCCACCGGGCGTGCGCTCACCGTTCGACGCTGGGTTCGACCGGTTCTGGGGCCTGGCCGACGAGGCCGGGATCACCGTCGTGCTGCACGCCAGCGACGGCGGGGTGTCATCCAACGGCTTCGCGGTCGACGGGTTCGCCGCCAACTTCGGATCGGGGACCTACAAGCCGTCGATCAAGTCGTTCGCCATCGAGCGGGCCATCGACGACTACCTGGTCAGCCTGGTGTTCGAGAACCACCTGGTGAAGTTCCCCAACCTGCGGATCGCGTCGATCGAGAACGGCGCCGAGTTCCTGCCCGACCTGGTGCGCAAGGTGCGCTCGACGCGCCAACAAGATCCCGGGCTACTTCCCCGAGGACCCGATCGAGATCTTCCGCCAGCACGTGTGGATCAACCCGTTCTGGGAGGACGACCTGTACCAGGTGGTCGACATCATGGGCGCCGACCGGGTCATCTTCGGCTCGGACTGGCCCCACATCGAGGCCCTGCCCGAACCGCTCGACTACCTGCGTGAGGTCAAGGACCTGGCGGCCGACGACCGCCGCAAGGTCCTCCACGACAACGCCCGCGAGCTGCTGGTGCCTCGACCGGCCTGACCGGACGGCCGCTCACAGCAGGAAGGCGGTCACCTCCTGGCGGAGCGGACGGCGAAGCTACTTGTTGAAGACGTCCGTGCCGAACGGCGCCAGACCCGAGGCGGCGGCGAAGCCGAGGTGGCCCTGCCCGTCGGCCCCGCCGGTGGTGATCCCCAGCAGGTCCTCGTAGCTGCGCAGCGCCGAGTAGTGGTTGTAGGAGCCGGTCGTGTCCACTGAGCCGGCCTGGATGTAGCGGGCGTTGAACACCACCGCTCCGATCTGGCCCCCGCCGGGCATGTCACCAGGATGGCTGGGCGGGGTCACGCCGAAGGCCGAGTAGATGCCCATGAGCAGCGGGCTGGCTCCTGGATAGGGCCAGTTCGGACCGGGCTGCTCGTTGCAGCACGCGGCCTGATCGGTGAACGGATTGCCTTCGTCGAAGGTGAGGACCACCAGGGTGCTGCCGTCCTTGTAGGCGTGCGAGCCCAGGATCAGCGGCATCCAGTGCTTGAGCCACAGGTCGGCGCCGACCAGGCCCCCCGTCTTGGTCCCCTCGGTGTTGGTGCCGGCGCACGTGTCGTCGTGGCCGTCGTTGCACAGGTTCGGGCTGATGAACATGAACGCGGGGGTCTCCGCCCGGTTGCCCAGGTCGCTGACCAGGTGGCCGGAGAACTTGTCGGCCAGCGGGGTGGATCCGATCTTGCTGGGGGTACCCACGGCGATGGTGCCCAGGGGCACCACGTCCGCGTTGCACAGGCTCGGGTGATCGATCACCGAGTGGAAGTAGACGAACGGGTTGTGGCGGTTCGCGTACTGGTCGGCGGCGGTGGCGCTGTTGGTTGGATCGGCCCCGCCCAGGGCCGGATGGGCGCAGGTGGTGCCGCCCGCGGATCCGGCCGAGGTGTCCGCCGTCCCGCTGTCGCGGGTGGGATCGCTGCCCATGTCCTGCGCGTACTCCCGCCACGTGGGGCTCTTGGCGTGCGGGTGCATGGCCTGGATCTGGTCTCCGATGGTCAGGGCCGCCGCGGGCTGCACGCATCCCTGTCCATCGACCTGACCCGGGTAGAGCGCCTGGTTGGGATCGAGGGTGCTGGGCGCGCCGCTGTTGAGCATGTCCAGGTAGCTGCCGGAGCAGTCGCTGTTGGTGGACTGGTTCGGCGCCTGGCCCGAGATCTGGGCCAGGTAGTTGTCCAGACTGACGTGGCCGGTCGCGTAGTAGTGGGGGATGAGCTCGCCCTTGGTCAGCAGCGTGTGGTTCAGGTAGGTCGCCACCGAGCTCGGTCCGAACGTCGTCGAGTAGCTCTCGTTCTCGAGGTCGATCACGATGACGTGCTTGATGGCGCCGGCGGGGACGGCCAATGCGTCGGTGGTGGTGGCCGGCTGCGTGTTCGACGCCGCGGTCGAGGCCGCGGCCCCGGGGATCACGGCCGCGGCCAGGATGGCTGCGGCTGCCATCGTCGTCAGGGCGACTCGCGTCGGGGTCAGGCGGAATCTCATCGGCGCTCCTTGTGCGGATCGTTCGTGCCCCGCCCCCCAGGTCGGCGCACTCGTCCGGTTGTGCCGCTAGTTCTACACCCCGACGTAGATGGCTCGGGTGCGGAACCGCAGCGGGGTCTCGGCGTACTCCTCCAGGGCGTGACCGATCCAGCCCGAGATGCGGGCCAGGGCGAAGATGACCTCGATGGCGTCGGTGGACATGCCGGCCGAGAAGGCCAGGGCCGCCAGGGCGAAGTCCACGTTGGGGGGTTCGGCCGCGCTCACCGCGGCGGCGGCCAGGGTGGCTTCGACCAGGGCGGTGTCGTGGGTGCCCAGCAGTGGCGCCAGCAGCCCCAGCAGGCATCGGGCCCGGGGGTCGCCGTCGGGGTAGAGCGGATGGCCGAAGCCGGGCAGCGCGCCGTTGAGGCTCAGCGCCTCGCCCACGGCCCGCTCGGGTGATCCCGACGACTTGGCATGGGTCAGCAGCCGATGTGCGGCCGCGCCCGCACCGCCGTGGAGCGGGCCGCTGACCGCACCCAGGCCCGACAGGACCACGTCGTAGGGATCGGACCGGGTGGACGCGGCGATCCGGGCGGCCAGGGTGGAGCTGGCCAGCTCGTGGTCGGCCAGCAGGATCAGGGCCGCGTCGAGGGCCCGGGTGCGAGCGGGGTTGGCGGCCACCCGGGCCACCTTGGGCCACAGTCGGGCCGCCAGTCTGGGCGGACGTCCGCGAGTCGAACCGCCGACGGGTGGGGCGGTGGCCCGGCTGCGCCGGATCGGCGGGAGCGCGTCGACCAGGGTGGCCAGCAGGGTGCGGGCGTGGTGGGTCACCGAATCGGATCGCAGGTCGACGCGCAGGGGCCGCGACGACGCCACCGCCGCGGTGCCCACCCGGATGCGATCGGCCGGGGTGACCCCCGAACCCAGCGGTGCGGTCACGTTGCGCACCAGGGTGACGTCCTTGGCCGGGGCCGACCAGCGGGCCCGATCGGTCAGCTGGCCGGTCCAGAGCAGCTCGGCCACGTCTTCGAAGGTGGACGACCCCACCAGCTCGACGGCGTCGTGGCCCCGGTAGCGCAGCTCACCGCCCCGGATCTCGGTCAGCGTGGTGGACAGGACCACGTCGACGATGCCGGTGCGTCGGGCGTCGGTCCGGGGTCGGCTGCGGCGGGCCAGGGCTTCGACCTCGGCGGGGTCGAAGCGGCTGGTGCGCCCGTCGTCGGCCATCTGGCGAGGCAGCAGCCCACGGCTGACGTAGGCGTAGACGGTCGCCGGCTTGACCCCCAGCCGCTGCGCCACCTGGTTGGCGGTGAGCCATGTTGACGTCATCAACGTTGAGCATAATCAACGTTGATTGTCGAGGTGGAGGGCGACACCATGGGTTCATGACCACCGAAGCCCCGCTCATCCAGGTTCCTGCCGGTCTCAAGGGGGTGGCCGTCACCGACACGGCCATCGGCGACGTCCGCGGCCGGGAAGGCTTCTACCACTACCGCCAGTACTCGGCGGTCGACCTGGCCCGGCATCGCTCCTTCGAGGACGTCTGGTACCTGTTCGTCGAGGGCCACCTGCCCGACGACGCCCAGCGCCGGGCGTTCCTGGGCGAGGTGGCACCGCTGCGGGCCGTGCCGTCGGCGGTGCGTCCCGGTCCTGGCTCCGATCGCCGGCGTGGGCGCACAGGGACCCCTCGACGGGCTGCGCAGCGCCCTCTCGGTGTTGGCCGCGGCGCACAAGATGCGACCTGTGCTCGACATCGACGCGGCCGAGCGCCGTCTCGACGCCCTCACGCTTGGCTGCGGCCACCCCCACGCTGGTGGCCGCCCTGCACCAGCTCCAGCACGGTCGCGACCCGATCGATCCCCGTCCCGATCTGGGCACCGCCGCCAACCTGCTGTGGATGATCGGCGACACCGAGCTCGACGCCGGCCGGGTCCGGGCCCTCGAGCAGTACCTCATCGCCACCATCGACCACGGGTTCAACGCCTCCACCTTCACCGCCCGGGTCATCGCCTCCACCGGGGCGGACGTGGGTGCGTGCGTGGTCGGCGCGGTCGGCGCGCCTGTCGGGGCCGCTGCACGGCGGCGCGCCCAGCCGGGCCCTCGACCTGCTCGACGAGATCGGCACGCATCGACCGCATCGACGCCGTGGTGGTCCCCAAGCTCGAGTCCGGGGAGCGGATCATGGGCTTCGGCCACGCCGTCTACCAGGGTGAGGATCCGCGCTCCAAGCTGCTGCGCCAGGTCGCCCGCGACCAGGCCGGTCCCCGCGTGGAGCTGGCCGAGGCGGTCGAGCACGGGTGATCGAGCTGCTGGCCCAGCGCTATCCCGAGCGCGATCTGCGCACCAACGTGGAGTTCTACGCCGGGGTGGTCATGGAGTCCTGCGGCCTGCCTGCCAGCCTGTTCACCGCCGCCTTCGCCACCAGCCGCATCGTGGGCTGGGGCGCCCACGTGCTCGAGCAGGCCGACGATCACCCGCATCCTGCGCCCGAGCGCCCGCTACACCGGTCTCGAGGCACCCGAGCCCCTGCCCACCAGCTGAGCGGAACCAACCGGGGGGTCCACACGTCGTTGGGGGTGTGGACGATGGTGAACACCGGTGGCGGCGATGATGGCCCGCATGGGTGACGGGGGCGGGGCTCCTGGTGGTGACGTGGGCGCCTCGATGTCGAGCGCGCCGAACGAGGCCAGGCCGAACGAGGCCAGGTCGGCGATGATCGCGGTCGGCGGCAACGGGTCCGACGGGTTCGACGAGCTGTACCGGCGCGAGTACGAGCCCATGTTGCGGGTTGCCTTCCTGCTGGTGGACTCCGACCAGCTGGCCGAGGAGGCGGTGCACGACGCCTTCGCCAAGGTCTTCGAGCGATGGAAGCGCCTCGACCGGCCCGGTGCCTACCTGCGCACCAGTGTGATCAACCGGTGCCGCGACCTGCAGCGCCGGCGCCGTGTGGAGCGGGAGCGGGAACGGCCGGTCACCGCCGCGGCGGAGGCCGAGCTCGGCGCGGACGAGGTGCTCGACGCGCTGGCCAAGCTGCCCATGCGCCAACGCGCCGCGCTGGTGCTGCGCTACTACCAGGATCTGAGTGAGGCCGACATCGCCGAGGCGCTGGGCGTTCGTCCCGGCACCGTGAAATCGCTGTTGAGCCGAGGGCTCGAGCAGCTCCGGGAGGTGATCGAGCCATGAGCCCGATCGACACCAGCGAGCTCGAACGTCGCCTGGGCGCCGGACTCGACGCCCGCTCCCGCCAGGCCTCGGTGCCGAGTGCCGAGCAGGGCCGGGCCGCCATCGCCGATCGGGTGGTGCGGCGTCGCCGCCACCGCCGGACTGGGCAGGCCGTCACCGCCGTGGTCGTGGTGGCGGCCCTGGTGGCGGCCGGCATCGGTCTGACCCGGCACGACCAGCAGAGTGACCGGGTGGTCACCGGCGTCCACCAGCAGGTGCCGCCCCTTCCTCAGCTCGGCCTCCCCGCCCACCTGGGCCAGACCCAGGTCGACTGGCTCTACCCCGGCAACGAGGTGGTCGAGCGCCTGTCGCACCTGCCCCAGTTCACCGAAACGCTGTCGGTCGCCTGGTCGGACCAGAGCCTCGACCAGGTGCGCGAGACGCGCTCGGGTCCGGACGTCTCGGTGGCGTCGGCACGGGTAGGAGACCTGCCCGCCATCACGGTGACACCCAACCCCGACCAGACCTCCCTGACCGTCGAGTCCAGCGGGGTCTACTGGAAGCCCGACGCCCACCACCTGGCCGCGCTCGATCCCGGGGGTCAGTCGGTGGCCCAGGCCGTCGCCCTGGCCGGACACCTGATCCGGCTGAGCGACTCGACCTGGTGGTCCCTCACCGCTGGGGCGCCGTCGGGTCAGGGGAGAATCAAGAGCTCCACCGGCGGCACCACCGTGGCTCGGGTGGGCCCCAGCCTGAATGATCCGGCGGCCCGGCTCGGCCTGCCCGGGGGCCGCACCGCGGTCGCGGTCCTGGCCAACGCCAAGCAACAGGTGATCAGCGCCCTCGACGTCGCTGGCTTTTCCCCGGGCACGTTCGCGCTCACCACCAACTTCGATCTCCCGATCACCGCACCCCTGGCCAAGGTCGGGGACAAGGACAGCGGCGTCGGTGCGCGGTACGGTCGGCCGGGTCCAAGACGACGGTCCGGGGATCTTCGTGTCGGACCACCAGCACACGCTGTCGTGGCTCGAGCACGGCGAGGTGTTCCAGATCCGATATGGACCGCCGGTGCGTTGGGACGGCAAGCGACCGCCCAGCGCGGAGCGGAGGCCGACGCTGGCCGACGCGCAGCGGGTGGCCGGTCAGCTGCGGGTGCTCAGCCTGGACACCTGGCGGGGGTTGCTGTTCCCCCAGTGGCTGCGCCTGGACCTGACGACCCCCGGGGTGGTGCCCTGCCTGAGCGCAGGCGCCTGCCCCGTCTTCCCGACCACGCCCACCACCCCGACCACCAGCAATTGACGACCCTCAGTCGGCGCGCAGGCCTCGCAGCCCGGCCCAGGCCAGGTCGGCGGCGGTCTGGGCCAGGTCCTCGGCGGTCAGGTCGAGGTCGGCGGCCACCCAGTGGCGACAGGTCGTCTCGGTGATCCCCACGATCCCGTAGGCCAGCAGCAGCCGGCGCTCATGCGTCATGCCCTCGACCAGGATGAGCTCGGCGATGGAGTCGGCGAACTGGGTCTCCACCTTGCCCAGCTCGGCCAGGAACTCGGGATCGCGCCGAGTGTCACCGGCGAAGAGGACATCGAAGCCGCGCCGATCCCGCGCCGCCCACTGGAAGTAGGCCAGGAAGCCGGCCTCCACCTGCTGGCGTGGACCCGCAGCCGCGGCGATGGCCTTGCCCACCGAGGTCATGAGCCGTCCACTGACCTCGCGCAGGAGTTCCAGGTAGATCTCGCGTTTGGAGCCGAAGTGCTGGTACAGGACCGGCTTGGTCACCCCGGCCGCCTCGGCCAGGTCGTTCATGGAGGTGTGGTGGAAGCCGTCGCGGCCGAACACGGCCAGCGCCACCTCCAGCAGCTGCTGGCGGCGCTGGGCGGCAGGCAGGCGGGGCGTGCCGGCGGAAGTCGGACGAGCCATCGTGAGCGGAGGGTAACAAGGTTGCTCGGGGCCGGCGGTGGCATGCTGGGCCGGTGACCGACCTCGTCGAGCGCCTGGCCGTCATCGTGGGCCCGACCAACGTGCTCGTCGGTGACGACATCCCCGAGGAGCTCACCCACGACGAGGCGCTGACCGCCAGCCCGCAGGTACCGGCGGCGGTGGTGCGCCCGGCCTCGGCCGCCGAGGTGGCGGCGGTGGTGGCGCTGGCCGCCGAGCTGGGCGTGGCCGTCACCGCCCGGGGCTCGGGCACCGGGCTGTCCGGTGCCTGCGTGCCCAGCCCAGGTGGTCTGCTGGTGTACTTCGACCGGATGGCCACCATCCTCGAGCTCGACCTGGACAACCACGTGGCCGTGGTCCAACCCGGGGTCACCCTCGACCAGCTCGACCAGGCCACCGCCCAGGTCGGTCTGGTCTATCCCGTCTTCCCCGGGGAGAGCTCGGCCAGCCTGGGCGGCAACGTGGCCACCAACGCCGGTGGGATGCGGGCCATCAAGTACGGCGTCACTCGCCACCAGGTGCTCGGCCTGGAGGCCGTCACCGGCACGGGCGAGCTCATCCGCACCGGGGGCAGGTTCGTGAAGTCGAGCAACGCCTACGACCTGACCCAGCTCATCGTGGGCTCGGAGGGGACGCTGGCCCTGGTCACCGAGGCCACCCTGCGCCTGTACCCACGGCCGCCGCACGTGGCCACCGTGCTGGCCCCGTTCCCCACGCTGGCCGAGGCCACCGGCGCCACGCCCACCATCGTGAGCAGCGGGATCGGTCCGCTGCTGGTGGAGTACATCGACAGCTTGGCCATGGGCGGCATCGTGGCCCACGCCGGTCTCGATCTGGGGGTGCAACCGGCGATACGAGAGCAGGCCCAGGCCTATCTGGTGGTGGTGCTCGAGCAGCGCCGCCAGGACCGCCTGGCCGAGGACGTCGAGGAGCTGGCCGTCCTGCTGGCCGAACTGGGCGCGCTCGACGTCTACGTGTTGCCCGACCACGCCGGAACCCAGCTCATCGAGGCCCGGGAGAAGGCGTTCTGGGCGGCCAAGGCGGCCGGCGCCGATGACATCGTCGACGTGGTCGTCCCTCGCTCGGCCATGGCCGACTACATCACCCGGGTCAACGCCATGGCCGCCGCCACCGCGTCGTTGGTCACCGGCTGCGGGCACGTGGGCGACGGCAACGTGCACCTGTCGGTCTTCCAACCCGACCCCGAGGTGCGCCACGGCCTGGTCCACGACATGATCGCCACCGGGGTGGAGATGGGCGGTGCCGTCTCGGGCGAGCACGGGCTGGGCACCGAGAAGCGCGAGATCTTCCTGGAGCTGGCCGATCCGGCCCAGGTCGCGCTCATGCGCCACATCAAAGGCGCTTTCGATCCCGCCGGCATCCTCAACCCGGAGGTGGCGCGATGAACGGTGCCCAGGCCCTGATCCGCTCGTTGGTGGCCGCCGGGGTGGACGTGGCCTTCATGAACCCGGGCACCTCCGAGATGCACTTCGTGGCCGCCCTCGACGCCGTCCCCGAGATGCGTGGCGTTCTCTGCTTGTTCGAAGGCGTGGCCACCGGGGCGGCCGACGGCTACGGCCGCATGGCCGATGGACCCGCGGCCACCCTGTTGCACCTCGGCCCCGGGCTGGGCAACGGGTTGGCCAACCTGCACAACGCCCGACGGGCCCACACCCCGGTGGTCAACATCGTCGGCGACCACGCCAGCTACCACAAGGCCTACGACCCCCAGCTCGAGTCCGACATCGAGACCGTGGCCCGCAACGTGTCGAGCTTCATCCGGCGCAGCGACGGGCCTGACGACGTCGTGGCCGACGCGCTCGACACCGTGACCGCGGCCCTGGGTCCGCCCGGCCAGGTGGCCACGCTGATCCTGCCGGCCGACGCCTCGTGGTTGGAGGTCACCGCCGACGCCGCCGCCTGGGCGGAGCGGGTCGGGCCGGTGGCCGCGACCGAGCCGGCGGTGGACGTGGATCGGGTCGAGGTGGCGGCCAAGGTCCTGCGCTCGGGCCAGCCGGCCGCCCTGTTCGTGGGTGGTCGGGTGGTGCGGGGCCAGGCCCTGCGAGACGCGGTCCGCGGTGAGCGTGGCCACCGGCGCTCGGCTGCTGTGTGAGACCTTCCCGGCCCGCCTGGAGCGGGGAGCGGGCGTGCCGCCCGTCGAGCGGCTGGGCTACCTGGCCGAGTTCGCCGCCGCCCAGCTCGACGGCCTGGCCCACCTGATCCTGGTCGACGCACCCTCGCCGGTGTCCTTCTTCGCCTATCCGGGCAAGGCCAGCGACCTGGTGCCGCCTGGTTGCGAGGTCCACCACCTGGCCGGCCCGCAGGACGACGCCGCGGCCACGCTGGTGGCCTTGCTCGACGCCCTCGACGCGCCCCGGGCCGCCGCCTCGACCCAGGCGCCGGGGCGTCCGGCCGCGCCCTCCGGCGCCCTCACCGCCGAGTCGGTCGGCACCGCCCTGGGTGCGCTGCTGCCCGAAGGCGCCATCGTGTCGGACGAAGGCAACACCACGGGGTTGTTCACCGCCGGCGCCACCGCCGGGGCGCCACCCCACGACTGGCTGTGCCTGACCGGCGGGGCCATCGGTCAGGGCCTGCCCGTGGCGGTGGGGGCGGCGGTGGCCTGTCCCGATCGACGGGTCATCGCCTTCGAGTCGGACGGCAGTGCCCTCTACACGTTCCAGTCGTTGTGGACGATGGCCCGCGAAGGCCTGGACGTCACCACCATCATCCTGAACAACCGGTCTTACGCCGTGCTCAACATGGAGCTCAACCGGGTCGGCGCCGAGGCCGCCGGTCCCCGGGCCCGCCAGATGCTCGACCTCCGCGGTCCCGACCTGGACTTCGTGGCCCTGGCTCAGGGCCTGGGCGTGCCGGCCAGCCGGGCCACCACGGCTGACGAGCTGGTGGACCAGCTGGGTCGGTCGCTGGCCACCCCCGGTCCCACTCTCATCGACGCCATCGTGCCGTCGATCATCTGACCGCTCCCGCCCGACCCCTCAACCCCTCGAAATCCGTGGACGAATGCACCCATGTGGTGCATCCACCCACGGATTTCGGGAGGGACCGTCAATGGGGACGGCGGCGGCGCTTGCGGGCATCGGCGATGGTGGGCGGCGTGTAGCCGGCGTCGGCCCAGTTGACGTTGGTGCCGGGCGCGACGATCTCGTCGATGCGGTCGAGGACGTCGGTGGGAAGGGTGGTATCGACGGCGTCGAGTTGGCTGGTGAGCTGGTCCATGGTGCGCGGCCCGATGATGGCCGCGGTCACCGCCGGGTTGTTGATGACCCAGGCGATGGCCAGGTGCACCAGGCTGATCCCGGCCTCGTCGGCCAGCGTGCCCAAGGCGTCGGCGGCGTCCAGCTTGAGCTGGTTCTCGGGCTTGGACAGGTCGTAGCGGTCGGGGATCCGTGTGGCTCGGCGACTGGTCAGATCCGGTGCCCCCTTGCGCCACTTGCCCGAGAGCCAGCCACCGGCCAGCGGGCTCCACGGGATGACCCCCATGCCGTAGCGCTGGCAGGTGGGCAGCACGTCGGCCTCGATGCCGCGCACCAGGATCGAGTACGGCGGCTGCTCGCACACGAACCGCTCGCGCTGGCGTCGCTCGGCGGTCCACTGGGCCTCGACGATGCCCGACGCCTGGAAGGTGGAGCTGCCCAGGTACCGCACCTTGCCCTGGCGGACCAGATCGGTGAGCGCGCCCAGGGTCTCGTCGATGTCGACGTTCGGGTCCGGGCGGTGCACCTGGTACAGGTCGATGTGATCGGTGCCCAGCCGGCGCAGGCTGTTCTCGCACTCCTTCATGATCCAGTAACGCGAACCGCCGCTGCGGTTCGGCTCCTCGCTCATGGGCGCGTAGAACTTCGTGGCCAGGACCACCTCGTCGCGGCGCGAGGCGATGGCCTTCCCCACGATCTCCTCGGACTCGCCGCCCGAGTACACGTCGGCGGTGTCGATGAAGTTGATCCCGGCGTCGAGGGCGGCATGGATGATCGCGACCGAGTCGTCGTGGTCGGGGTTGCCCCAGCCCCCGAACATCATCGCTCCCAGGCACAGGGGACTGACCCGCAAACCGGTTCGTCCCAGACTCCGCATGTGCATGGCTGACCCCCTGTGGCGTGGACCGAGTCACCGTACCGGCGTGGCATCCGTCTCCGTCCGAAGCGCCCCGAGCCGTGGACCTGGTCCGCCAGACCGCCACTTGCCCCCGATGAAGAACCGAGCTCGGAGGGCGCCATGGTTTTGGTTGACACCTTCATGCGCGGTGTCCACACTGACTGGGCACGCGCTGGGCGGTACCGGCGTGCGCCTGGCAAGACACAGGTGGTGGTGCGGATGAAATTGGTTTCACGCGCGCGCGTCGCTCGTGACGTGCTCATCGATGCGTTGAGCACGGGGCATCGACATCGGCAAGGCCCCGTGGCGGCGGCGCCTCCATCGGCGTCAGCCTCCGCGTTCCCAACGATGACGAACAGAGGCGAAGGAGCACCATGGCGCTGACCCAGAATTGTGACATCTACCTCGCCATCTACGACGACGGGATCAATCGTCTCGTCCGGCAGGTGTTCCGGCAGCGCCCCTCGATCGTGAACTTCGCCACCCGAGCCTTGGCTGCCGATGCGGCTCGCTTGTGCCACAAGATCGACGCGCACCCGATCGTCGCGCTCCGCCACAATCCGCTGGTCGGAGTGGTGCCCGGCCTGCCGATCCTCCTCACGCCGTACACGGTTGACTATTGCTTCCAGATCACGGCGCTCGAGCTCGACGTGCATCCCGGCAACCGTTTTGCGCTCCCCCCGGAGCTGAACCCGCCACTCGCGGACCAGATGCTCGCCGTCCACGCGGGCGCCTGCTTCGGATTTGGCTGTCCCTCATCGGAACTCGTCGATCGACTGCCGCCACTGCTCGAAGAGCAGGTGGAGCGGGACGTATCGAACTACGCCTCCTCGAAGCTCAGCGAGGGCCGTCCGGTCAAGGAACCACCCCCACGCCCGATCCCTCTGCCTCTCGGTCACCTCCTGTGCACCTGCCTCGACATCTTCGCCACGGCCGGAGTCGAACTCGATGGTCCGGCCGGCGTCGAGCACCTGATGGGCAAGCTCGGCGGCATCGAGATCGTCGACATCACACCGACGGCGCTCGAGGACAGCATCGAGTGCTACCTCTCCTCGGTGATCCGCCTGGGCCTGATCCCCCGCCTGAGGGTCCCGATCATCCAGTCGGGATGGCTCCCGAGCGACCTGATCAGCATCGACATCGAACCGACGCCCCGCTCCGCGGCTCTCCCGAACAACCCTGCGCTCGAGGACGACCAGATCAAGGTGTTCCTCGACGTGGCCACCGCGCCGGGTGTACCGCAGCCGTCCTCGGGTGGCGGAGGTGGATCGTCGGCGCCACCGGCCGACCCCGGCACACCCCGGGCCCGAACGCGGACTGGACCCGCCGACGCGACGGCGGCGCTGGCCGAACGCGCGGTGCAAGCGCTGTTCGCCCAGGTGCGCGATGGATTCTCCAAGTCTTCGTCGGGGAGCACCCATCTCGGCCCGGTGACCCTCAGCTACTCAGCCACGATGTTCCTCGAGAACGGCGTCATCGACATGCAACCCAACGGGAGCATCGCCCTCAATGGCCTCGACGTCGCCTTCTCCACACTGAACATCTGTGTCGGCTACGACATCCCCGCGATCACGATCGGCGGCTTCTGCCTCATCCCGACGCCGTTCGGGTGCGCCCTCCACGCGCCGAGCTTCACGTTGTTCGCCGCCGACCCCGATATCCAGGGCTGCGTCGACATCGGCCCTTCGGTGACCATCGAGCTGGGCGGCGAGCTCACACCTTTGACGAAATATGCGGTCAACCCGGCGCGGACCGCCGCCATGAACGACTGGGACGCCGTCGACGCCGGTCTGCCGAACCACTGGCAGGTGTTGGTCGGACCCGACCACCTCTCCGTCGGCGGATTGAACGTCGCCAACATCGTCGGCAGCCTGCTGGAGGGCATCGTCGACTCGGCCATCGACAACCTTCCCGGACCAGGATGGGCGAAGGATTTCGTCAAGTGGATCGTCGGCGGCGCGATCGACGTCATCAAAGCCATCCTCAACATCGGACAGGACATCGCCGGATGGCTGCTCGACAAGCTCGGCGTCCTCGGCCTGTTGCAGTTCATCGTCGACGAGGTCGCGCAGCACCTGGCCAGCAAGCACCCGCTGATCCAGATTCCCGACCCGCTCACCCTGCTGAAGGCGAGCAACGGGCTGGTGGAGGTGCTGCAACCGATCGAGTACCTGGGGATCGACGTCGACGCCGACGAGATGACCGTACAAGTGGACCTTGGAGGATGACATGAGCGGATCGATCGACCTGGCCCGACTCGAGCAGACAAGCTTCGACAGCGCGCGGCCGTCCGGAAACGCCACCGTGGTCCACCGCCTGGCCGAGGAGGGCCGCTTCGCGGTCGCCCTCCTGGACGACGGCGACGGCGTGGTCGCGTCCCGCACCATCGTGGTCGAGCCTCCTCGTGCTCGGTCCGAGGTCGGTGACGACCCGGCGACCTCGCAGGCGGCTCAAACGGAGAGGCCCCCGCGCAGTGTCATGGTCGACGTGAGCGACTCTGCAGAGGTCCCCATCCAGGCGGCTCCTCCCGATCCACCCGGCGTGGTCGTCGACGTCGGTGGCTACGTCTCGTTCTCGGCTCCGCTCTACAGCGCCCGCCGCTTCGTCGTCACGAAGGTCGGCCAGTCCGGTGACGAAGAGGCCAGGGAGTTCGAGAGCGAGCGCCTGCGCCAACACGATGTCTTCGCGCTCACCTTGATCCGACCCGGTACGTACCTGGTGAGGAACACCCTGACCAAGCACGAGGGGCGCATCGTCGTGACCTATCCCGGCGCAGACGGAGTGCCGTTCGGGCCGACCGACCCGAGCGTGATCAGCTGCGACGAGTCCGGCTTCGCACCTCCGACCGCTACCATCGCGCCCGCGCAAGGAGTCATCTTCCAGGCGACCAGCGACTGCAGGATCACCGTCGAACTGCTCGAGCCCGATGACGGTCCCCACAACGCGCCGGCCAGCTGGCACCGCCGAGACCGTGGGGCGTCCGAGTGAGCTCGAGCGCCAGCCGAGTTGAGCCGTAGGAATTCTTGCCCCGGGCCGGCCACGGTCACGGACGAGCAATCACCGCGCCGGAGCGTTCAGGCGTAGGTGATGACCGAACGCGCCACCTCGCCGGCCTGCATGGCGGCGAAGGCGTCGTTCACGTCGTCCAGGCCGATGCGGCGCGAGATCAGGCCCTCCAGGTCGAGCTGGCCGTCGCGCCACAGGCCGATGAGCTTGGGCACGTCCTGGTTGACGTTGGACGATCCGTACCAGCAACCCTTCACGGTCTTGGCCAGGTACAGGAAGGTGAAGGCGGCGTTCAGGTTCAGGAAGACGTCCATGCGGGGCACGCCCACCAGGATCACCTCACCGCCGTTGCGGGTGGTGTTGATGGCCTGCTCCATGGTGGCGCCCAGTCCGATCACCTCGAACGAGGTGTCGGCGCCGCGGCCCTCGGTGAGCTCCATGACCTTGGCCACCGGGTCGCCGTCGTCGGCCTTGATGAGGTAGTTGGCCCCGAACTGCTTGGCCATGGCCAGCTTGGAGTCGAACATGTCGATGGCGATGATGCGCTCGGCCCCGGCGATCTTGGCTCCCTGGATCACGTTGAGGCCCACGCCGCCACAGCCGATGACGGCCACCGAGTCACCCGGGCGGATGTCGGCCGTGTTGAGCGCCGCGCCCACACCGGTGAGCACACCGCAGCCGATGAGGGCGGCGACCTCGAGGGGCACGTCGTCGTCGATCTTCACGGTGGAGATCTCCGGGACGATGGCCTCTTCGGAGAAGGTGCCCAGACAGGCCATCTGGAACAGCGGTCCGTCGGGGGTGGACAGCCGAGTGGTGCCGTCGAGCATGCCCCCGGCGGCCTGCATGGCCGACTTCTCGCACAGGTAGCCCTGGCCGCGCAGGCAGTAGTAGCACTCCTGGCAGTTGGGGACGAAGGAGAGGACCACGTGGTCGCCCACGGCCACCCGCGACACCCCGTCGCCCACCTCGGTGACCACGCCGGCGCCCTCGTGGCCCAACACGATGGGGGTGGGCAGGGGGATGGTGCCGTTGGCCACCGACACGTCGGAGTGGCATACGCCCGAGGCCCCCACCTGGATGCGCACCTCACCCGGCCCCGGAGCCTGCACGACGATGTCGTCGCGGACGACGAGCGGGACGTCCTGCCCGTTGAGGACGGCGGCCTTGGTCATGAGGTTCCCCCTGATTGCGTGATCGGTGCCCGGATGCTCGCGCCGCATCCGCCGGCGCGCCATTCTCACCGGTGGCGGGCGAGCTCAGCGCCCTTGTTCGCGGTCCTCGCGCTCGGCCGCCTTGACCGCGTAGGAGAAGACGATGGATGGCGCCAGCACGATCGAGCCCACGATCAGGGCGCCCACGATCAGATCGACCACGGCGTCGTCGAAGCCGACCACGAACCCGACGAAGAAGGCCACCACCGCCACCGCGAACAGGCCGTAGCCCACTCGCTGGCCGACCGACACCAGACGGGCCACCTGGGCGCGCCGCCGCCGGACCGGGTCGGGGCCGGGCCTGGGGGACGGCTCCGGGGTCGGGTCGCTCACGCCAGCCAGCCTGCCCCATCCAACAGGTCGGCGATGGCGGCGCCCATGACCTCCAGGGAGAAGTGCGCCTCGGCCAGCCGCTGGTTGGTGTCGAGCAGATCGGAGTCGGGGTGGGCCAGCCAGGTCGCCAAACGCAGCCACGTCGTTCGGCTCGAACCACCGGAAGCCCAGCGCGGCCAGTTCCCGGGCCACGGGGTAATCCCCGACCACCGCCGGGCGTCGGGCGATGGCGGCCTCGATGGGGGGGTTGCCGAAGCCCTCCCACGAGGACGGGAAGGCCACCACGTCGGGAGCGGCGTAGAGATCGGGACCGTGCGGCCAGGCGCGATGGATGACGCGGCGTGCGAGCACCGGCCAGGATCCGCTCGAGCTCGGGGCCGTAGCCCATCTCGGCGTCGCCCAGCAGCCAGTAGGTGCCGCCCAGCTGCTCGGTCAGGGCCAGGGCGAGGGGCACCTGCTTGCGGGGGATGGCCCGTACGGGATGCGCCACCAGGAGCTCGGTCGGTGCCACCCCCAGCTCGGCGCGGGTCCGGTCTCGCTGGCCCGTCCCGCCCTGGGTGTCGAAGCCGTTGTAGATGGTGGTGGCCGCCAGTCCCCGTGCTGCGAACTGACGGCGGGTCAGGTCGTTGATGGTCACGTGGCGCCAGGCCGGATCGTCGGGCGGGAGCTCGGTGACGTGGGCCCACTCGGCGCGCTGCCAGGGGGGATCGTGGTGGTGCAGCAGCGCCGGGCGACCGGCCAAGACGCCGGCCACCACGCGGGCAGCCGGTAGGTTCAGCGGGATCGTGCACAGGTTCTCGACCACCACCAGATCGGCGTCGGCCAGCGCGGCCGCGACCGCTCCGGGCTCGGGGGGTGCGGTGGCATCGAGCTCCAGGCCCGGGACCAACCGGTCCACCGGCCCTTCGCCGGCCACCGTCACCACCTCGAAGCCGAGCCCGCGCATGACCCCGGCCCAGTTGGCGGCCACGATCGACACCCCATCGGTGAGGCCGAGCCGGAACGAGACGAAGGTGCAGGTGGGCATGGGTGGGGTCGACCGGGTCGGGTACCGGCGAACGTGTCGGCGGTGAGTGGCGCCACGGTACCGGGCTCCTCGACCCGCGGCCCGATCCGGAGCGTCGGTGGTCGACCAGGCGACCACCGGGTGCTGACCCGCCACTGGCGCCAGCCGGGCTTCTGCGTGCCCAACGCCGCGTCGCTATCCGTGGCAGTGGTTGTGGGACTCGTGCTTCCACGCGGTGTGCTGGGCCCGCCTCGGCGACCCGGACCGGGCCCGCACCGAACTGACCAACGCGCTCAGCCAGCAGGCGGCCGACGGCTTCGTTCCCCACATGACCTACTGGTCGGCGCGGGGGACGCCTGACGATGACACCCATGCCGCCTTCTGGGGACGTCGGGGTACCTCGTCGATCACCCAGCCGCCCATGTACGGCCATGCCGTGGCCGAGCTGGTGCGGCGTGGGGTCGACGTCGGGGCCGACCTGGTCGATCGAGCCGGGCGCGGGCTGTGGTTCCTGCTCGAGTCCCGGATGCGCGACGGCGTGGGTCCGATCATCGTGCACCCGTGGGAGTCGGGGTGCGACGACAGCCCCCGTTGGGACGCCTGGCTCCCCGATGCATCCAGCCACGGCGATGGAGGTGGACGCCCCGCCCACTGGAAGGCGCGCAAGGGCGACCTGGTGGGCGCGCCTCGAGCTCGCCCCTGGCGGTTCGCCGGTGGGGAGCACGGTCGTTCGAGGTGGCGCCGGCCGGCTTCGACGCGCTGGTGGCGTTCAACGCGTCCGAGTTGGCCGAGGTGACCGCCGATCGCCATCTGGCCTCGGCGGCCGGGGATCTGGCCGCCGGCCTCGACCGGCGATGGGTGTCGAGCGCGGCCACCTGGGCCGACCAGGTCGTCACCGGACCGCCGGCCGCGGCGGCGGTGCGGACGGTCGAATCCCTGTTGGGCGTGCTGGTCAGCCACGATCCGGCGGCGGTGGACTCGGCCTTCGCCCAGCTGGCCGATCCGGCCCAGTTCGGCGCCCGGTTCGGCCCCACCGGCGTCCACCGCGACGAACCCACCTTCGATCCCCGCACCTACTGGCGGGGCCCGGCCTGGCCGCAGCTGACCTACCTGCTCTGGCTGGCCGCTGCCCGTCGGGGCCGGGCGGACGACGCCCGGCGTCTGGCCGGCGCACTGGTGGCCGGGGCCCAGCGCTCCGGCTTCGCCGAGTACTGGGAGCCCGACACCGGCCAGGGGCTGGGCGCGGTGCCCCAGTCGTGGACCGCGCTGGCCGCCATGGTGGTCTGAGGGAGAGCCGGTTCAGGCGCTCTCGGCGAACAGGGCTCGGATGAGCTCTTCCTCGGTGGGGAGCGCCGGCGTCCGATCGGTCAGATCGTGCACCGATCCCAGCGGGTGGTCGGTCACCGGGACCTGTTCGGATGAGGCCGAAGCCGCAGCCACCGGCACGGGAGCGGCAGCTGCGGCTTCGATCTGGTCGGCGCTCAGGCGGATCTCGCAGGTGGGATCGCGGGTGAGGGCCAGATGGTTTCGCGGATCCGGGATGACCTCGACGATCGACCACAGCGCCGCTTCGGCACCTTGGGGGAGACGCTCGCCTTCGGAGGAGCGCCTGGATCGCGCGAACATGGCCGAAACGGTAGGAGGCCCCGCGGCCGCACGCGCGGATGGTCGCGGGCGGGGTTTGGTCCAGCTGGCCGTGCGGCGATAGGAATGGCTCGGGTCCACCCGCGTCGATCGTCGCTCGCCGGGCTCCCAGGGGGAGAGGTAGGGGACAGATGACCGAGGTCAGCCCGACGAGCATGCCCGAACGCTTCCGCCTCGATGGCCAGGCGGCCATCGTGACGGGTGCCGGTCGCGGCATCGGAGCGGCCACCGCAGTGGCCCTGGCCCAGATGGGGGCCGACGTGGTGCTGTCGGCCCGCACCGCCGAGCAGCTGAGCGAGGTGGCGGGCACCATCGAGGGGTTGGGTCGCCGAGCGGTGGCAGTGGAGGCCGACCTGTCCGACCTCGACGCCGTACCCGGTCTGGCCCAGGCCGCGGTCGACGCCTTCGGGCGCATCGACATCGTGGTCAACAACGTGGGGGGCACTGCGCCGCGCTCGTTCATGGACACCAGCGTCGGGTACATGGCCCGGGCCTTCAGCTTCAACGTCCTCACCGCCCACGCCCTGACCAAGGCGGCCGTCCCCACCATGCTGGCCGGCGTCGGCGGGTCGGTGGTCAACATCTCGTCAGCCATGGGTCGCCTGGCCGGCCGGGGCTATGCCGCCTACGGCACGGCCAAGGGGGCCCTGTCGCACTGGACCGAGTTGGCGGCCGCCGATCTGTCCCCGCGCATCCGGGTCAACGCCATCGAGGTCGGCTCCATCGCCACCTCGGCGCTGGACACCGTCCTCGACGACGAAGCCATGACCGCGGAGATGGCCGGGGGCACGCTGGTCGGGCGCATCGGTGATCCGACCGACATCGCCGCCACCGTGGTGTGGTTGTGCTCGCCGGCCGCCGGCTACGTGACCGGCAAGCTCATCGCCGTGGACGGCGGTCTGCAACGCCCCAACCTCGACCTGCACATGCCCGACCTCTGATGGCCGGACCGCTGACCTCTCGATCTCGGATCCCCAGGAGAACCCCGTGACCCTTCGCGTCGTCCAGTGGAGCACCGGCAACGTCGGGCGCCACACCATCGCCGGCATCGACGCCCACCCCGATCTCGACCTGGTCGGGGTGTGGGTGTCGTCGGAGGCCAAGTCGGGTCATGACGCCGGGGAGCTGGCCGGTCTGGGCCGCGACCTCGGAGTGACCGCCACCACCGACGCCGAGGCCCTGCTGGCGCTGCAGCCCGACTGCATCGTGCACACGGCCATGGCCGACAACCGTCTGTTGGAGGCGGTGGCCGACCTGGCCCGGTTCCTGGAAGCCGGCATCGACGTGGTGTCGAGTGGCCCGGTGTACCTCCAGTACCCGTGGGGCGTGGTCGATCCCTCCATGTACGAACCGGTCGAGCAGGCCGCCGCCGCGGGGCAGTCCACGCTGTGGGTCAACGGCATCGACCCGGGCTTCGCCAACGACTGGTTGGCCCTCAACCTGACCAGCATCAGCGAGCGCATCGACGAGGTGCGCTGCATGGAGATCCTCAACTACGCCACCTACGACAACGAACTGGTCATGTTCGAGATCATGGGGTTCGGCCGCCCGCTCGACCACACGCCGATGCTGTTGCTGCCGGGCGTGTTGACCATGGGCTGGGGCAGCGTGGTGCGCCAGCTGGCGGCCGGGCTCGGGGTCGAGCTCGACGGGGTGGAGGAGTCCTACCAGCGCGTGCCCGCGCCCGAGACCTTCCAGATCGCGTCCGGGACCGTCGAGGCCGGCACCGCCGCCGGGTTGCGCTTCGAGGTCCGGGGGATGAAGGACGGGCGAGCCGTCGTGGTGCTCGAACACGTGACCCGCCTGCGGGACGACCTGGCCCCGGACTGGCCCCAGCCGCTCGGCCAGGGCGGCTATCGGGTCGTGGTGTCGGGCGAACCCAACTACACGCTCGACATGCAGATGCTCGGCACCGACGGCGACCACAACACGGCCGGACTCAAGGCCACGGCCATGCGCCTGGTCAACGCGGTGCCCGCGGTGGTGGCGGCCCGACCCGGCCTGATCACCGCGCTCGATCTCCCGCTCATCACCGGCCGGGGCCTGGTCCGCTAGTGGCGTCGGCGTCCGGTGGCTCCAGGGCCGGGCAGTAGGGTGACGCCGTGTTCGTGCGGGTGCTCGGTGGGTTCACCGTCGACGTGGATGGCGACTCGCACCGCCAGATCGTGCTGCGCCCCAAGGAGCGGGCGCTGGGCGCCGCGCTGGCGCTCCGCGCCGGCCAGGAGGTATCGGCCTGGGATCTGATCGACGCCATGTGGGGGGCCTCCCCGCCCGTCGGGGAACGCAAGGCCTTGCAGACCCACGTGCTGCGTCTGCGCCAAGCCTTGGGTTCCGAGGTCGTGGGGACGACGGGCTCCGGGTACCGCCTCCACATCGATCCGGGCCAGGTCGACGCCCACGGCTTCGAGCGCGGCGCTCGCGCCGAGTTGGACCGGGATCAGCGTCCCACCGCGGAGGACGATCGCCGCCTGGCTGCGGTGCTCGATCTGTGGCAAGGCGTGCCGTTCGCCGACCTGGGGGAGTGGCCGCCGGCGGTCGCCCAGCGACTGCACCTGGCCCAGCTCCGGGCCGATCTGGTCGAGCGCCGGGCGGAAGGACAGCTGACCGCGGGTCGTGCCTCGATCGGCGCGCTGGAAGCCCTGGTGGCCGAGGATCCGCTGCGTGAGCGTCGATGGGCCCTGCTCATCCAAGCCCTGTCCCAGGCCGGACGCCGCGCCGAGGCGCTGCGCGCCTACGACCGAGCCCGCCAGCTGCTGGCCGCCGAGCTCGGTCTGTCACCGGGCCCCGAGCTTGTCCATCTCCAGGCCTCGGTGCTGGCCGACGACCCAGCTGGAGCCTTCGACGCCACGCCTCGTTCGAGGACGGTCGACGACGCGGCCAGGAGCGCTCGAGAGTGCGTCGCGGCCGGGGACCTGGACCAGGCTGCCGACCGCTTCGCCAAGGCAGTCAGCGCGGCCGAGGAGTCGGGCGCCAGCTACCGGGTCATCGTCGACCTCCTGTTGGAGCTGGCCCAGGTCCACCACGAGCGCCTGGCGGTGTCGGACGCGGTGGAGGCGGCCGACCAGGCGGCGCGCCTCGCTCGTTCGCATGACGACACCACCCGCCTGGCCCTGGCCGCTCTGGCCGCGGCCGCCGATGGATGGGTCACCGGGTTGGACCCGACGGCCGCCGCCATCGAGCTGCTGGATGAGGCGCTGACGGAACTGGCCCCGGCGCCGACGGCTCTGCGAGCCCGCCTGCTGGCCCGGTTGGCCGTGGCGGAGAGTCAGAGCCGTCCGTTGGCCGACGCGGTCGGGCATGCCCAGGAGGCGGTTCGGTTGGCCCGGGTCATCGATGCCGACGACTGCATGGCGGTCGCCCTCCATGCCCAACTCGTGGTCGACCAGGACCTGATGCGGGTGCGCGAGCGGACCGCGTGCGCGGAGGCGCTCGGCGCCCTGGCCGAGGCCAACGAGTCACCCCGCTGGGAGGGATGGGCCCTGCCCCACTTGTCGCGCCTGGCCGCCACCCGCGGGGACCGGATCGCCTACGACGCCGCGGTCGAGCGGATGAACGAGCTGGCCGTCGGACCCGGGCAAGGCCCGCTGCGGTACGCGGCGGCATCGGCCCCGATCAGCGCGGCCACCCTGGTGGCGGACTTCGCGGCGGCGCGTCGGGCCATCGTCGCGGCCCGGGTGGTGGGTGAGGCCGTGCTGCCGGACCCCGCCGCGGCGGCGCTGGCCGAGATGGGCGAGTTGGGGATGATCGACCTGTTGGATGGCACCGTGGCGGAGGCGGCGTTGATCGAGATCACCTATCCGCAGCCCTCGATCGATGCGGCCGCCAAGGCCTGGACAGCCGCCGCCCACCTCCAGCTCGGCCATCCCGAAGCGGCCCGGGCCGCCGTCGCCGCCTTCGACGGCGCCGCCTTGACCGCCCTGCCGCG
Source organism: uncultured Microthrixaceae bacterium (assembly GCA_963740985.1). GTDB lineage: Bacteria > Actinomycetota > Acidimicrobiia > Acidimicrobiales > Acidimicrobilacustridaceae > UBA4742. The sequence continues at coordinate 1,567,578 of CAVUGJ010000002.1, read as the reverse complement.
GGATGTCTACTGGCCCACCGTCGTGGCCATCATGGCCGGCGTCTTGCGAAGCCTGGGCGACGCCGAACGCGGCAGGCTGCCTCTACGACCTGGTGGAGCCGGCCGCCGACCTGGTGATCTTCGACGGCGCCGGCCTCTTCCTGGGGGCAGTGCACCTCCATCTCGGTCATCTGGCCACGGCCGCGGGTCAGGAGCCACGCGCCCAGCGCCACTTCGAGCGAGCCGAGGTCGTGCACGCCGGAGTGGGAGCCGACCGCTGGTGGAACGGGCGCAACCTGGCCATGAGGCGCCAGTAGGCGGTCACTTCGATCGACCGCAGCGCATCGAGCCGCTGATCGTGGCGGTCAACCCGGTTGGGGTGGTTCCCCCGGTGCCCTGCCCGAAGCCCTGGAGTCGGGAGAGCTCCCCGGTTCCGAAACCGCTGACCACCTTCCAGTGGCCCACCGCCGGCGTGTTCGGGTCGATCTCCTCGATGCCTCGGGTGGTGATCGTCCCCGTGCCGCATCCCGCGATCGTCCCCGTGAAGACGTCGATCCGGCTGACTTCGAGCACCCCGGTCGGACTGGCGGTGGCCACTCCGGAGGCGAAGTAGCTGCCTTCTCGGTCGCCGTGGGACACCCCGGCTTCGGTCCAGGGATAGAGGCAGGGCCCGGCCGGCGAACACTGAGGGCTGGCGATGACGATGGGCGGCGCGGTGTTGGTCCACGTCACGTGGTGCCAGTAGGGGATGGCGGGCTTGGCTGACGGGGTCGGGCGCGGGGTTGCCGCCCAAGAGGCGGTGGACACGGCGGCGAGCGCCACCACCGCGACGATGGCCACCACGAGGTGTCGCGGACGGGGTCTGATCATGGGAACGCTCCTCCAGCCGGACGAACATCGTCGGACGACGACCTGGCGATCGTGGTCGGTCAGTGGTCGCGTGCCGGTCGCGCCCCGGTCGCAGGCCTCCGCTAGGTTGCCGGGCGTGGCCGCGGCAGGTGCAGAGCAGGGGAACGAGGACGGTATCGAGCTGCGCTACGAGCTGGACGCCGGCATCGCCCGGCTGACCATCGATCGTCCGCAGAAGCGCAACGCCCTGTCGTGGTCGGTGCTGCGCGACCTGCGCCGCCGGGTGGCCGAGGTGAAGGCCGACCCGCAGGCGCGGGTCCTGGTGCTCACCGGCGCGGGGGACAAGGCGTTCTGTGCCGGGGCCGACCTGAGCGGCATGGCCGGAACCGGCCACCTGGCCACCCACGACAGCCGGGGTGACATGGCTGGGCTGTTCGCCGAGCTCTGGGATCTGGGCAAGCCCACCCTCGCCCGCGTCCGCGGCTACGCCCTGGCCGGCGGCATGGGCCTGGCCCTGGCGTGTGATCTGGTGGTGGCCGCCGACGACGCCGTGTTCGCCACTCCCGAGATCGATGTCGGTTTGTGGCCCTACATGATCACCGTCCCGCTGATGCGCGCCATGCCTCCCAAGGTGGCGCTCGAGCTGATGATGACGGGCCGGCGGGTGGACGCGGCCGAAGCGCAGCGCATCGGGTTCGTGAACCGGGTGGTCGCGGTCGAGGAGCTGGACGCGGCGGTGGGGGAGCTGGCGGCCACGTTGGCGGCCAAGTCTCCCGCCGTGCTGCGGCTGGGACGCCAGGCCTTCTACGACGTGTGGGACCAGTCCGCGGCCGACGCCCTGCCGTTGCTGCAGGCCATGCTCACCGTCGGCACCGGACTCGACGACGCCGCCGAGGGTTTGGCGGCCTTCGCCGAGAAGCGCCCGCCCACCTGGACGGGCCGATGATCCACGTCGAGCATCACCGCGCCCACACGGTGGTGACCATCGATCGACCCGAGCGGCGCAACGCCCTGGACCACGAGGCCCTCGACGGGCTCCTCGGGGCGTTGGCCGCGGCCCTGGATCTGGGCAGCCGCGTGCTGGTGCTCACCGGTTCGGGCGGGCACTTCTGCGCCGGCGCCGACCTCACCACCGTGGAGGACGAGGGCTTCGTGGCCAAGCTCCACGAGCTGCTCGACGGGTTGCGAACCGTCCCCATCCCCACCCTGGCCGCCATCGACGGCGCCGCGCTGGGGGCGGGCACGCAGCTGGCCATCGCCTGCGATCTGCGCCTGGCCACGGCCAGGGCCACCTTCGGCATCCCGGCCGCAAAGCTCGGGCTCATGACCGATCAGTGGACCGTGCCGCGACTCGGCGCCCTGGCCGGACCGTCGATGGCACGGGCCATGCTCCTGGCCGCCGAGATCTGCTCGGGCGAACGGGCCCACGCGCTGGGCCTGGTGACCCGGCTGAGCGAACCCGACGCGCTCGAGTCCGAGGCCCGGGCCTGGGCCGATCAGATCGCCCAGCTGGCGCCGCTGACCCTGGCCGGTTTCAAGGTGGGGCTGAACCAGGCCGAGGGGGAGTTGGACTGGACGCCCGAGTACCGCGCCGCCTTCGACGCGGCCTGGTCCAGCGCCGACCTCCAGGAGGGGCTGGCCGCCTTCGCCGAGCGCCGTCCCCCGGAGTTCCGCGGCCGCTGACCCACCACTCCGTTCAGTGGGGGCGCCCGGACAAGGCGGCGACGAGCTCCCGGCGACTCCCGATCCCGAACTTGTCGAACACCGCGTGCAGGTGCTCCTGCAGGGTGTTGGCCGAGATGCCCAGCTCGCTCATGATGGATCGGGTTGAGCGTCCTTGGACCACCAGAGCGGCCACCCGGCTCTGGGCCGGGGTCAGACCGTGAGCGGCCAGGGCCAGCGAGCTCACCAGGTCGGCATCGGCGGCGTCGAGGACGACGGCGATCTGGGGTCCGGCCGGTCCGTCGAGGATCGAGGCGTGCACGGTGAGCCAACCGCCCCGGGCCCGCCGGAGCCGGGTGGGAGGTGTCGACTCGCCGGGCGCCGGCCCGGAGACCTGGGCTGCGATGGCCATGACCGGAAACGGGAGGGGTAGGTGGGCGGGCCAGTCCCCGTCGGCGATGTCGGCCAGCCAGGCCTCGGCCTGGCGGTTGATGGAGATGACCACCAGATCGGTTCCGAGCACGATGATGCCCGGGCCCTCGGTCGGGCCGGGATCCGGCTCGGTCGGGAACAGGGCGATGCTCTGGCGCAGGCCCCGACCGAGCAGCGGCGCCACCCGCGCCAACAAGGCGATCTCCTCGGCGTCGAAGCCCAGCGCCGATCGGGCCCGATGAAGGCAGAGCACGCCCCAGCACCGATCATCGGCGATCAAGGCCATCCGCACCTCGTCGCCCAGGCCGAGCGGATCCAGCACTTCGCGGAAGCGGGGGCTGGTGGCGCGGTCCCCGCCGGTAGCCAGGTCGAGGGAGCCCACCGGGTCGGCCGACGCGGCCAGCCGGGCGAACTTGTTGACGTCCGGGCGACCGAACTCGTTGTCCAGGAACAACGGCGTGGCCTCGGCCAGCGGTTCCTCGGCCACCGCGGAGGTGAACAGCAGCGTGACCGGGTCGACGGTGGCGAAGAAGGCGGCGTCCACCGACACCAACGACCGCACCCGGCGCAGTGCTTCGGTCCGGAACGAGGCCAGGTCACGACCCTCGACGCAGAGCCGCTCGAGGCGGGCGCGGCGGAGGTTGCTGCCCGCCGCGTCCGCGCCTCGTATGGTCACTGCGGCCACGCTACGCCTAGTGGTCGACCAGGCCGAGTTGATGGAGCAGGCCCAGGTCGTCGAGACGTCCCCAACGCTCGACGATCCGGCCGTCGCGGACCCGGAAGATGTTGATGCCGGCCAACGCGATGGTGCGACCGGACGCCGCCACCCCCATCAGGTCGACGCCGGTGTGGGTGCCCGATGCGGTGAAGCGCTCGACCACGATGTCGCCCTCGGCCACCAGCAGCTCGAGGTCGCTGTGCCAGTCCGGGCACACGGCGCGGAACATGGCGCCGGCCGCCCGCATGCCCTCGCGATCGGCGCTGGCCCCGAAGGGCGGATCGTTGTTCACGAAGTCATCGCTCAGATAGTCGTCGACGGCGCGGGGATCGCCCTTGGTGAACAGGGCTCCGATGAAGTCGGTGACGAGGGTCTTGTTCTTTTCGGTGTCGGTCATGACCCGAGTGTCTGCCCGCGCCGCCGTGGGGAACACCCCAACTAGTTGGGGTGTCAGAGGGCGCCCGCCGGGAGGCTTGCCGACCAGAGGGCCAATCTATTTGGCGCTGCCCTGGGCGGTGCCGGTCAGGCGATCCCCCGAGGGATTCACCAGCAGGCACCCCAACACGTGACGGATGCCGTTGCCCCAGCTGGCCTCGGTGGGCAGCTGGTAGGCGAGCCCGTACATCGAGGTCTCGTAGGGCTTTCCCACGAAGGTGGCGAAGTTGGCGACGCAGTGGGACTTGGCGTAGGCCTCCAACACCCCGGTTCCGGGGAAGGTGGGTGACGGCGGATAGTCGAGGGTGGCGTAGACCTGGTTCTGGTGGGGCAGGGTGCAGGCCAGCAGCAACACGATGGTGGGGGCAGGTGTCCCCGGGACCGCCCCGGGTCCGGGTGGAAGCGTGCGGTTGTCGAAGCAGTCGCCCACCGAGGGCACGTAGACGCTGATCTGGCGGCCGGCGGCCAGTGGCGCTTCGGTGGTGGTCGTGGTCGGCGCCTTGGCCGTGGTGGTGGTGGCCACGTGGTCGTCGGCGTGGCTGCCGGCACAGGCGGCCAGCAGCGCGGCGGCGAGCAGCGACGCGACCAGCCGGGTGCGCCAACGGGTGTCGTCCAACTCAGAACGCCCCGGGCAGCACCTTGGAGAACGCCTCGAAGGAGGCGTAGAGACAGACGATGAAGATAGGGAAGCCGACCAGGTAGGGCGTCCAGCGCAGCCACCAGCTGGCGGCCGAGGGCGGCGCCGCCACCGGCGGACGAACTGACGGCGGCGAGGGCGGGGCCAGGGTGGCGGTGGCCGCCGACCCGGGTACGCCCGGGGTGCCGTCGGCGCCTGATCCCGGCCCGTCGAGCCCGAAGCCGAAGGGGTCAGCGGTGGCGGGCGTCGAGGCGGCGGCCGCGGCGGCAACGGCGCGGGCCCGGCGCAGTTTGAGCAGGTGCGACGCCAACCAGGTCAGGAACCACACCGCCAGCGCGGCCAACAGCCAGACCCCGGCCGGCACCCGTTCGGAGTTGTCGCCCTTGGTCAGGCCGGCCAGTGCGTCCTGGTTGGCGTTGGACACGTGCGTGACCGGCTTGCCGGCCACCGGGTTGCCCACCAGCAGGGCCTCCACCACGATCCGCTGCGTGGCGTAGTACTTGGGGTTGCAGGCCATCAGCGTCAGCTGGTTGCGGCCCTTGTCGGCCAGGATCTCGACCGCGTTGGGCTTCACCACCCGGTGACCCAGCGCCGGACCGCCGGGTTGGTCGGGGGCCTGGGCCATGACCTTGTAGGTGAAGTGGCCCTGCAGCGTGGTGATGAAGATCTCGTCGCCGGGTTGCAGCTCGTCGATGCGGTTGAACGGTGCCTTGTAGGTGGTGCGGTGACCCGCCACCGCGGCATTGCCGGCCTGGCCGGGCAGGGGCGTGCCCGGGAAGTGGCCGGGGCCCTCGGACAGGTACTTGAGGTCGACTCCCTCCACCATCACGAAGTTGGACCCGATCCGGGGGATGTCGATGGTGCCGATCGGGTCGCCTGGCTTGGGCACCGGGATGGATCCGTCCGCGGCCGGGATGAGGGGCGGCGGCCGAGGGTGCGGTGGTGGTCGGGGTCTTGGCCGCCTGCGCCGCCTGATCCTGGGCGAACTGCTTGCGCAGGTTGTCCTGGGCCTCAGAGGTGTGGATGCCAGTGCCCCACAGCTGGTAGACGACCAGCAGCAGCACCAGGACACCGGCGCGGATCATGAGCCGCCCCACTGCGCCGATCACCCGAGCCGTTCGCACGCCGGAACGATAGTGAGTTCCGGGGCCGCGACCGTGTCGGGCCGCGCCTTGGTCGGGGTCGATCCGCCCCAGTACCCTGGTGCATCGCCATGGAGCCCGCCGTCCACCTTCGCGCCGCGGTGTCCCTCCTGGGCCGCTTTCCGGCGCTCGCCGGCGTCGATCTCGACGTCGCCCGGGGTGAGATCGTGCTGCTCCAAGGTCCGAACGGGGCGGGCAAGAGCACCCTGCTGCGCACGCTGGCCGGCCTGCACCCGGTGGTCTCGGGCACCGCCCAGGTGCTCGGCCACGATCTGCGCCGAGACCGCCGCTCGGTGCGTCGCCAGGTGGGCCTGCTGGGCCACGCCACCATGCTCTACGACGAGCTCACGGTGGACGACAACATCCGGTTCTGGGCCCGGGCGGCCCACGCCGATCCCGCCGACGCCGACGCCGCTCTGGTGGCGCTGGGGCTGGGCGGACGGCTGCGGTCGGTGGCGGTGGCCCGGCTCTCGGCCGGCCAGCGCCGGCGGGCGTCCATCGCCGTGCTGGTGGCCCGCCGCCCCGAGCTGTGGCTCCTGGACGAGCCCCACGCCGGCCTCGACGCCGAGGCCCGCGACACCGTCGACGACCTGATCCGCCGGGCGGTGCGGGCCGGGGCCACCGTGGTGGTGGCCTCCCACGAGCTGGAGCGGGCCAACGCCCTGGCCGGCCGGGTGGTGACCATCACCAGCGGGGTCATCGAAGGTCCGGCCACCCCGGCCGACCCCGCCCGGCCCTCCGACACCGCGTCCCCGGCCGACGCACCCGAGCCGGCGGACACCGCCGTCCCCGGCGGACGCACCCGAGCCGGCGGGGGTGACCCGTGTTCCGTGACGCCTTGGCCGTGGCCGGCAAGGACCTGCGCATCGAGGCCCGGTCCCGGGTGGCCCTGAACCAGGTGGCACCCTTCGCCCTGCTGGTGCTCATCCTGTTCGCCTTCGCCCTCGACCCCGACTCAGGCGTGTTGCACTCGGCCACCCCGGGCCTGTTCTGGGTGGCGGTGCTGTTCTGCGCCGTGCTGGCCATCCAGCGGGCCTTCGCCATCGAGTCGTCCGACGGCAACCAGGACGCCCTGCGCTTGTCGGGCCTGGAGCCGGCCGGCATCTTCCTGGGCAAGATGCTGGCCATCTGCGCCCAGCTGGCGGTGCTCGAGGTGCTCCTCGGGATCGGCGTGGTCGTGCTCTACGACAGCACGCCGACCGGCTGGTTGCTGCTGGTGGTGACGTGTGTGGCCGCGACCGCGGGGATCGCCGCGGCCGGTACCCTCTACGGCGTTCTCGCCGCTGGGCTCCGGGTCCGGGAGACGCTGCTGCCACTGCTGCTGCTCCCGGTGCTCGCCCCGGTGCTCATCGGGTCCACCCGGGCCTTCGAGGCGGCCCACGACCGCACTCCCAGCCAGGGTTGGCCCTGGGTGGCTCTGCTGGCTGCCTTCGCCGTCGGATACACCGTCTTCGGAGCTTTCGGCTTCGGCCCCCTCCTGGAGGAATCGTGACCAGCCAGCCGAGCCAGCAACCCGGCGCCGACCGGGTCGGTGGAGTGGGGCTCGACGCCGCCGCCGATCCGGGCCCTCGCGGCACCGGCTCCAAGGGCACCCGCATCCTCGGGGCCATCACGCTGGCCGCGGTCGCCCTGGGCGCCTACCTGGCCCTGAGGTCGAGCCCGCCCGACCAGAACATGGGCGACGCCGTCCGGCTCCTCTACCTGCACGTGCCGGTGGTGACCGTGGCCTACATCACGGCCACCGCGGTGCACCGTGGCCAGCGTGATGTACCTGTGGAAGCGGTCGGCCTGGTGGGACGTCACCGCCGCCGCCTGCGGCGAGCTGGCCCTGGTCTTCACCTGCCTGACGCTGATCACCGGCGCCATCTGGGGCCGGCCCACCTGGGGCACCTTCTGGGTGTGGGACCCCCGCCTGACCGCCACCGCCATGCTGGCCCTGCTGCTGCTCGGCTACCTGGCCGTGCGACGCCTGCCCGGCGACCAGGCCAGCCGGGCCCGCCGCTCGGCCGTGGTCGGTCTGCTGGTGCTCCCCAACGTCTTCCTCGACAACCGGGCCGTGACCTGGTGGCGGTCGCTGCACCAGGGCACGACCATCCTCGAGACCCTCCAGCCCAAGATCCACGACCAGATGGCCTTCGCCCTGGTCTTCAACATCTTCGTGGGCCTGCTGGTCGGCTCGTGGCTGCTGGTTCATCGCTGGCGGCTGGCCTGGCTCGAACAGCAGGCCGAGGCGGCCGAGCTCGACGAGGCCATCGCCGAGCGCCGCGCCGAAGGCGCGCCATCCGGTAGGGCCGAAGGTGCGCCGTCCGGTCAGGCCGAAGGTGCGCCATCGGGTAAGGCCGAAGGCGCGCGCGCATCCGGTATCGCCGCCGCCCGCTCATTCGGTGGCACCATGAGCGACTGGGGCTACGTCGGGCTGGGCTGGGGCATCGCCACCGTGGTGCTTGGTGGCCTACGCCCTGTGGATCGTGCTGCGCGGCCGGGCCGTCAGCCGTCGCGTGCCGCCCGAGGACCGCCGATGGCTGTGATCGACCCGCCCAGCGGCGCCTCCACCCCCGGCCCCGACGACGCCGACGGTTCGATCGATCCGATCGAGTCGAGCGACGCCACCTCGGGCACGGCCGGGCTCGACCTCAGCCCCCGCGTCCTGCCCTCCCGTCGGCGCGGGCGGGGCTGGGCGGCCAAGATCGCCCTGGTGGCGATCCTGGTGGCCGCCGGCTTCGTGGTGTCCAAGGCGCTGACCTCGGCGTCGCTGTTCTTCTACAACGCGGACGAGGCGGTGGCCAAGGAGCCGACGCTGGGCACCAGCACCTTCCGCATCCAGGGCACGGTCGAGAACGACGTGAAGCGCACGTCCGACGGCGCCGACTTCACCATCACCTACAACGGGCGTCGAGGTGCCGGTCGACCACACCGGCGACCCGCCCCAGCTGTTCAAGCCCGGCGAGCCCGTGGTGCTCCAGGGCCACTTCGCCCACGCCGGCCAGCACCTGTTCCTGTCAGCGACCACATGCTGGTCAAGCACGACGCCACCTACACGGCCAAGAACGGGGCGCGGCTCAAGCAGGCCGAGAAGGGCGGCAAGGTGGCACCGAAGACCACCACCACGACCACGCCCGCCCGGTCCGGAGCGTCGACCCAGCCGTGAACCTCGCCCTGGGGACAGCCGGCGACGTGCTCGGCTTCGTGGCCTCGCTCTGCGCGGTGGTGACCGTGGCCGTCGGGCTGGTGCGCAAGCGCCCGGACATGGTGCGCCTGGGCCGCATCTACACCTGGCTCATCCTCGGCGCGGCCGTGCTGTCGGTCTTCGCCATGGAGCACGCGCCTGCTGACCCACGACTTCACGGTGAAGTTCGTGGCCGACAACGGCAGCACCAACACCCCGCTGCTGTTCACCGTGGCCGGCATGTGGTCGGCCCTGGAGGGCTCGATCCTGCTGTGGGTGCTGTTCCTGTCCGGCTACACGTTCGCCGTGGGCCAGAAGTTCCGCAAGCCGCCTGGACGACCCGCTGGTGGGCTGGGCCCTGCTGGCCATGTTCGTGACCTGCCTGTTCTTCTTCGGGCTGCTGATGGGACCGGCCAACCCGTTCCGGTCCTTCAACCCGGCGCCCGGCTTCAACGGACCCGGCCCCAACCCGCTGCTGCAGAACAACACGCTGGTGGCCATCCATCCGCCCATGCTGTACCTCGGCTACGTCGGCTTCACCGTGCCGTTCGCCTTCGCCATCGCCGCGCTGGTCACCGGTCGGGTCGGCGAGGGCTGGCTGGTCGAGACCCGGCGCTGGACCCTCATCGCCTGGGGCTTCCTGTCGGTGGGCATCGTGCTCGGGGCCTGGTGGAGCTACCAGGTGCTCGGCTGGGGCGGCTACTGGGCCTGGGACCCGGTGGAGAACGCCTCGTTCCTACCCTGGCTCACCGGCACCGCCTACCTGCACTCGGTCATGGTGCAGGAGCGGCGGGGGATGCTGCGGGTCTGGAACCTGGCCCTGCTGTGCGCCACCTTCGCCCTCACCATCCTGGGCACGTTCCTCACCCGCTCGGGGGTGGTCCAGAGCGTGCACGCCTTCATCCAACTCCACCATCGGACCGCTCCTGCTCGGGTTCTTCGGGCTGGTGGTGGCCGTGACCATCGGGCTCATCGTGTGGCGGGGCGACCAGCTGCGCTCGCCGGGGCGCATCGACTCCCCGCTGTCGCGGGAGGGCGCCTTCCTGGCCAACAACGTGCTGTTCGGCGCCTTCGCCTTCGTGGTGCTGCTGGGCACCGTCTTCCCGCTGATCGTCGAGGCCATCAACGGCAACCAGATCTCGGTCGGCTCGCCCTACTTCAACCGCATGACGCTGCCCATCGCCATCGCCCTGCTGTTCCTGATGGCGGTGGCCCCGGTGCTGCCGTGGCGCAAGGCCAGCGGCGAGCTGCTGCGCCACCGCCTGCTACTGGCCGGCCTGGATCGGCACCGGCCGCGTTGGTGGTCGGGGTGGTGGCCGGCCAGACGCGGCCTGGCCCCGCTCATCGCCTACGGGCTGGCCGGGTTCGCCGCCGGTTCCGCCGGCCGCCAGCTCGTGCTGGCCACCCGACGCCAGGGCTGGCGGGGTCTGGTGGGGCGGGCCAACGGCGGGATGATCGTCCACATCGGGATCGTGATGATCGCGGTGGCCTTCGCCGCCAGCGCCAGCAACGTGCGCCAGGCCGAGCTCACCCTGCATCCCGGCCAGACCGCCGAGTTCGACGGCCACACGCATCACCTACCAGCGGCTGCGCATCACCGCCTCGGCCGGCAAGAACCAGACCAGCGCCATCGTCACGGTCGACGGCTCGGGTCCCTACGCCCCGGGCATCGTCGCCTTCCGCCAGTCCGACGGGACGCAGCAACCCGGTCGGCACCCCGTCGATCGTACACCAGCCCCCGGGGCGACGTGGCCCTGAGCCTGCTGGCCGTTCCGGCCACCAACTCCAACACCGTCACCATGCGGGTGACCAGCCAACCGCTGGTCATGTGGCTGTGGATGGGCGGAGGGGTGATCGGGCTCGGCACCGCCCTGGCCGCCTTCCCGGGCAAGCGACGCCGACCCACCCAACCCGTGTCGGCGCCCGTTCCGGACCGCCGGCCGGGCCGAGCAGACCCCGGTCCGGCGGGCGAGCCGCCTGATCGTCAGCCCGAGACGGTCAATGCCAGGCACGAGCCCACGATCGAGCCGGCATGAGCGCCACCGTCGAGCCGCCCGAAGTGGCGCCGCGCCAAGGGCGGCGCCCACCTGGCCCGCACCGTGGCCATCGTGGTGGGCGTGATCCTGGTGGCGCTGGTCGCCCTGCTGGCCACCCACAAGACCAGCGACGACCAGGTCGGCGCAGGCTCCGAGGTGGTGGGCAAGGCCGTCCCGGCGGTCAAGGGCGACGACGCTGGCCGGCGCCCACTTCGACGTCGACGACCACCTCGGGCAGTGGGTGGTCATCGACTTCTTCGGCTCCTGGTGCGTGCCGTGCCAGGCCGAACAGGCCGAGCTGGTGAAGTTCGCCCAGCGAGCACCAGGGCGATCCGCAGGTGGCGATGGTCGGGATCATGTACACCGACAAGAAGGCCGACGCCGAGTCCTTCTACAAGCGAACCGGCGCCACCTGGCCCATCCTGAACGACGACGGGTCGACCGCGCTCACCTTCGGCGTGACCGGCGTGCCCGAGACCTACGTGGTCAGCCCCGAACGGTCAGGTCGTGGCCAAGTTCGAGGCGGGCATCACCGCGTCGGCCCTCGACGACGTGATCCAGCGCTACGGCGGTGAATCGACCGCGTCGACCGGGGCCAGCCCCGTCACGAGCGCGACCCCGTGACCGAGCCGTCACCCGCGGCGCGGCTCCGGCGACCCCCGCCGCCCTCGGTCGGGCGCCTGCTGCGGATATGCGGACCGTGGGTGGCCATGGCCGTCATCAGCGTCACCGCGCTGGCCATCGGCGTGACCGGCCAGACCGGTCCGACCACCAACGAGGGGCGCATGCTGGCCATCGCCGCCACCCTCAAGTGCGAGGTGTGCGAAGGCGAGTCCGTGGCCCAGTCCGATTCGGACTTCGCCCAGCAGGCCCGGGTCGACATCGCCAAGCGTCTCGACGACGGCCAGACCGCCGAGCAGATCCGTGCCTTCTACATCCAGCACTACGGGGCCAGCGTGTCGCTGATCCCGGCGTCGAGCGGGGTCTCGGGGCCTGGTGTGGATCATCCCGGTCGTGGCGTTGCTGGTGTCGGCCGCGGTGCTGGTCATGGTGTTCCGGCGCTGGCAGGTCAAAGGCGACGTCCACGCCACCGAGGCCGACCGTGAGCTGGTGGCCGACGCCCTGGCCGAGTCGGCCGTCGGACCGGCCGGCCCCGTCCGGCGCCGACCGAGACCGAGCCGGGAGCGGCCGATGACCACGCCGTCGGGTGGGTCGGGTTCCCGAGGCACCAAGGCCCGTGCCCGGCGGCGTTGGTGCGAGTCGTCGCCGGGCTCGCCAAGGCGGACGTCAGCATCCACCTCGAAGGTCGCGTCCGGATCGGGCGTCGGGAGACCGCTCGACGCCAACGGCGGCCGACCGCTCGATCCCGAGCGGGCTGGCCGCCCTGGCCGAGGAGCGCGACTTCCTGCTGGGCTCGCTGCGCGACCTCGAAGCCGAGCACGAGGCCGGCGACGTCGACGACCGCGACTACGCCTCGCTCCAGGACGACTACACGGCCCGGGCCGCGGCCACCATCCGGGCCATCGAGTCCGATCAGGCGGCCCGGTCGCGCCCGGCCCCCGACCCGCTCGACCGGGCGGCGGATTCTGGTGGCCGCGCTGGTGGTGATCTTCTCGGTCGGAGCCGGGGTGCTGGTGGCGCAGTGGTCCGGCTCGCGCGGCAGCGGGGACTCGATCACCGGTGGCATCCGGGGCGACACCCGTGACGACCTGCTCGCCGCCCGCCAGGAAGGCGGCCAACGGTCAGTACCTGGAGGCCATCAAGGACTACGACAAGGTGCTCCAGCTCGATCCGGCCAACACCGAGGCGCTGGCCTACCGGGGCTGGATGCTGCGCATCGTGGCCACCAGTGCCAGCGGCCAGCAGCGCACCCAGCTCCAGGCCGAGGCCATGGCGTCGCTGCAGCAGGCCCTGCGAACCGACCCCACCGACGGCACCAGCCTGGTGTTCATGGCCGTCCTGCTCGGTGACCTGGGCCGACCCACCGACGCCCTGGCCGAGCTGGCCAAAGTGCCCGCCGGGCCAGCTGCCGAGCTTCATGAGCGGGACCATCGATCAGTTCAAGGCGCAGATGCAGGCCCAGATCGCATCCGGATCAACCACCACCACCGGCTGATCAGCCGGTCAACTGGTCGGGGGGCGGTACCGAGCCTTCACGGGGCGACCGTGGTCCAGCGTGATCTCCCATACCGAACCCTTCTGGCAGCGGCCGGGCGCGGTGGCGCGCATCCCGCCGTCCACCAGGCGGGCCATAAGGGCCGGGATCAGGTCCCCGTGGGCGCACAGCACCTGATCGTCGCCCCCGTCCAGGATCAGATCGAGCGCGCCCCGCACAGCCGATCCCTCGGCCAGGCGCTTGTCCAGGTCGACCGACAGCTTCACGAACTCGGCCAGCGGCTCGACCGTCTGCACGCAGCGCCGGGCCGGGCTGGACGCCACCCGGAGGATCTGGCGGTCGCCCAGCAGGCCGACCAGATCCTTGGCCTGCCCCAGACCCGCGCTCGCTCAGCGGTCGGTCACCGTCCTCGCCGCGCCAGCTGGAGCGATTGCCGGCGTGGGCATGGCGGACCAGGAACACCGGCATGGGGCTAGGCTACTGCCCGTCCACGGCGCCACCGGTGGCGCTCGACGGCTCGTCGGTGCTCGGTGTCGGTGGCGGCGCCGGCCTCAGGATCGTCCGGGTCGTCGGGGAGCTTGCGCAGCACCTGGCGATCCCGACCCAGGTTGGAGACCACCAGGGCCACGATGGTGACCAGGAAGACCTGGCCGAACAACCCCTCCAGGATGGCGATGGCCCGGCCGCCGTCGTTGTGGGCGGTGAAGTCGCCGTAGCCGATCGTGGTCAGGGTCACGTAGCTGAAGTACACGTACGTGAACCCGTTCGTGTTGGGCTGGCTGAACATGGGCGGGCTGATGATCTGCACCAAGCGATAGGCGCTGGCGAAGATCAGCCCCAGCAGCAGGTAGGCGGCCAGCGAGGCCGCCACTGTGTTCAGGTTGACCCGTCGATGGCTGAACGCCTGGCGCAGGATGGCGGGGAAGAGCAACGCCAGCAGCACCGTGTACAGCGCCGCACCGACGGCGAAGATCACCTGCGAGGTGCCGGTCACCGCCGTCCCGGGCGTGTGCCCGGTCAGTGTGGCGGCGATCGCCAGCGATCACCGCGGTGCCGGTCACCACCCCTCCGAAGAGCCGCAGGGTGTGGGAGACGTGGGACCGGCTCAGCGTGGTCAGCACCAGCAGCGCCAGCATGACCGCCGACACCACCTGGCCCCCGGTGAAGGCGTCGTCGACCGCGATCATGACCACGGTCAGCAACACCATGATCAAAACGATCAGGTAGCCGTCGCGGCTGATGATGTCGCGGCGGAGGACGTCCATGATCTCGCGTCCGACGTGGCTCAGATCCTCTGACACCCCGTCGAGCTCGGCGGAGACGAAGTCGGCCGCGGTCTCCATGTCCTCGAGGGGGTCGTTGGCCACGGATGGATGGTACGAGCGAGCCCGGCCCGGCTGGCGGACGGTCGGCACCGGTCGTCCCAGGCGCGGCCGCGGGCTTGGCACTATCCTGTGCAAACGCTGAGAACATCGCCGACGCGGCGTTGGACTGGGGAGGGCGTGACAATGAGGGGAACCCGCGCATCACGCGCATTGGCCGGGGCGTTCGTGCTGCTGGTCGGATCGATCGCGGTGGCCGGTCCGCTGGCCGCGCCGGCGGCTGCGGCCACCTTCAACGTGACCAACGCCAACGATTCGGGCGCCGGATCGCTGCGCCAGGCGCTGGACGATGCCTCCACCACCCCGGGCGCCGACACGGTCGTGGTCCAGGTCGGCCTGGGCCCCATCACCCTCGACACGCCGATCGCATGGTCCGGAAGCGGCGGGGCGGTCACCATCACCGGCAACGGCAACACCGTGAACCTGAACGGGAGCCCGGCGGGCCTGGACGACGAAGGTGGCAACGGCATCACGGTCGACAACCTCACCCTCAGCGGCGGTGGTGGCACCACCGGCAACGACACGGCCCCCGTGGTGTCGGAGGGCGGTTCGATGGTGCTGACCAACTGCACCATCACGGGGAACCACGTCACGTCCAGCGAGGGGGACGCGGCTGGAGGCGTGCTGTCCGAGGGCGGCAGCGTTTCCATCACCAACTGCACGATCACCAACGATGCCGCCAACGATTCCGATGACGCCGCCGGGGGTGTCCTGTCCGAGGGCGGCAACGTCACCATCGGCGGATCGACCATCACCGGGAACATGGCCACAACCGACGACGGCGACGGCGCCGGTGGCGTGCTCGCCGAGGGTGGTGAGGTCATCGTGACCACCTCCACGGTGTCGGCCAACACGGCCACGGCCTCCGGCGACGTCGGCGGCGGCTTCCTGGCCGAGGGGGGATCGGTCACCTTCCGCACCGTCACGGCCAACTGCAACACCGCGTCGACCGCCGGTGACGGGACCGATGCTGGCGGTGGCATCCTGGCCGAGGGCGGCGACGTGACCACCAACGCCGGCAGCATCGTCGGCAACCGGGCCACGGCCTCCGGTGGGGGCACCGCCGCCAACTCGGTGCTGGTGGAGGGGGGCACGTCGAACCTCAACGACACCACCGTCAGCGACGACACCTCGACCTGCAACACGCCTCCCCCCACGACCACCACCACCGCCGCTCCGGGGTCGACGACGACCGCCGCCGCGGCTGCGGCCCAAGCCGTGGCCGCCACCCCCGCTTCACGGGGTAGCGCCCTGACCCCTCGCGCCTCGGGCGGTCTCGGTGGCCGGTACCGCCGCAGGGAACTCCTAGGGTTCGGGCATGCAGTGTCGAGACCTGGGCCTGGGTGGTGCTGTTGGTGCTCACCCCGGCCCTGCTGGCGCTGGACCTGTTCGTGCTCCCCCGGGGCCACGACCAGCTCGCCCCCCGCACGGCGTGGTGGTGGTCGGTGGTGTGGACGCTGGTGGGCCTGGCCTTCGCCATCGTGGTGTGGATCGAGGCCGGCGAGCACTACGCGGTCAAGTACCTGACCGGGTTCGCGGTGGAGAAGGCCCTGACCGTCGACCAGGCCCTGGTCTTCGCCCTGGTGGTCACCAGCTTCGCCGCCCCCGGTCGGCCGGCCAAGCGGGCGATCTTCCTGGCCCTGTGGCTCGGCCTGCTGTTCAAGCTGCCCTTCATCGCCTTGGGCACCGCCATCGCCCGCTCCGAGCCCGAGAGCTTGCACCTGATCGTGGCCGGAGCCTTCTTCGTCGGTGGCCTGGTCTTCCTGCTGCGCAGCGAGGCTGATCCCGACGCCGCACAGAACTGGTACCTGCGCCGGCTGCACCGCCACCTCGACTTCACCGACACGTGGCGCGACGACCGGTTCGTGGTCACCGAGTCGCCGCCCGACGATCCGACCGGACCGCGCCATCGCCGCTACACCCTGGCCTTCTCCATGCTGGTGGTGCTGTTGACCGCCGACATCTACTTCGCCGCCACCGTCCCGCTGGCCTTCTCGGTCAAGAAGCCCGGCTTCCTGGTGCTGGCGTCGAGCACGCATGGCCCTGCTCGGCATCCGCGCCCTGTACTGGTGGGTGAGCTCGCTCGACGTCGACCGGGTGAAGTTGCGCATCGCCCTGGCCATCGTGCTGTGGCTGGTGGCGTTGGAGATGGTTCTTGAGCCGTACTTCCACGCCATCAGCGCGCTCATGCCCGAGCTGGTGTTCGCGGTGATCGGCTGGCCGTTGTTGTCGGCTCGACGTCGGCGCGCGCCGGTGCAGGCCGCGCCCTATCCGCGCCCGGATCCCGAGCGCGACACCAGCTGACTGCCGGGGCGATCAGCCCTCGGCGCTGACCACCAGCACCGGGCAGGGCGCGTCGTGGAGCACCTTGAAGGTGACCGAGCCCATGATGGCGCCCCGCACGGTGCCGCCGCCGTGGTGGCCCACCACGATCATGCGGGCGTGGTCGCGTTCGGCCATGGCGATGAGCGACGGCGGCCGGGCGACCGGCCACCGTCTCGGCCCGCGACCTCGACCGAGGGATCGATGGACTTGGCCGCGGCCAGCCCCTCCTCGCAGCGTCTTGGTGCCGATGGCCTCGATGGCGTCGCGCTGGCCGGTCGGCTCGCCGGCGTAGAAGGCCGGCGGCTCGAAGCCGAAGGCCAGCGTGACCGACGTACCCAGGGCCTTGGCCACGCGCCAGCGCCTCGGCCAGCGCCGCCTTGGACCCCTCCGAGCCGTCGTAGCCGAGCACGATCGGGCCGCTCACTTGGGTGCTCCTTCTTCCACCAGCGGCGGCAGCGGCTCGCCGCCCTCGGGCGGAGGTCGGTTGTCGATCGGATCGGGCCTCACCCGGAAGAAGGCGTGGTCACGCGTGTTCCACCAGAACATCAGCGGGATGCCCAGCAGGAGCAGGCCCATGCCGATCCATCAACACGGGGTTCACGCCGAGCCAGCTGCTGCGGGCGGATCGGTGTAGTCGGCGTGGCTCATGTCCATCAGCGAGCGCACGAACAGGTAGGCCAGCGTCAGTCCACCGATGGCGGGGAGCACGCCGACGAAGAAGAAGTTCTTCGCGCTCTTGAGCAGGTAGCGGCGGTAGTAGATGACGCAGGCGATGCCGCACTGCCCGTAGTAGTAGGCGATCATCAGGCCGACCGACAGGATCGACCAGGTGAGCACGTCACCGCCGTAGATGCGGGAGATGACGGTCAGCAGCGCGAACCACGCGCACGAGAGGATGCCGAACAGCCAGGTCGACCAGGCCGGCGTGAGGTACTTCGGGCTGACCTCGCCGAACTTCGGGGGCGCGGCCCGGTGCATGGCCATCGAGAGCGCGGTGCGGGCGGCCGGCAGGATGGTCGTCTGGCAGCTGGCGGCCGACGAGCTGAGCACGGCCAGCAGCAGCAGCTTGAGCGCGAACCAGCCGATGCCGTTGTTGCTGAACACCACCTGGCCGGTGGCCGAGAAGACGTCGTCGGAGTTGTCGGCCAGGAAGTCCGGGCCCTTCACCGCCTGGGCGGCGAACGACACGACGATGTAGATGACGACGAGGACGACGGTGGCCCAGATGCCGGCCAGGCCGGGCACCTTGTTGGGCTCCTCGCACTCCTCGTTGACGCTGGTGGCCGTGTCCCAGCCCCAGTAGATGAAGACCGCCACGATCATCCCCTCGGTGATGGCCTTGGTCGCCGCCCAGGTTGGTCGGGGTGAGCCACGACAGCGACGGCGTCGACCGAGCCGTGGATGTCGCCGCCCCACACCTTGGCCAGGGCCACCACGCTGAAGAGCACCAGGATGGCCAGCTCGGTGGCCAGCATGACGAACTGGGTGCGGGCGCTGAGCTCGATGCCCACCACGCAGATCCAGGTCATGCCCATGATGAACAGGCACCCGAGCCCGAGCTGCCACCACAGGCTGCCGGACTGGCTGTCGAAACCGAAGAGCGAGAGGGGTAGATGGCGGCGATCGCGGCCAGGTTGGGCATGATCAGCAGGTCGGCCACCGCGCTCGACCAACCGCCCATCCAGCCCCACCGTGGCCCGATGGCCCGAGTGACCCAGGTGAAGTTGGTGCCGCAGTCGGGGTCGGCCCGGTTCAGGTAGAAGAAGGCGGCGGCGATGCAGCCCATGGGGATGAACGAGATCCACATGATGGCCGGCGCCTTGAAGCCCACGCCGGCCGCGGCCACCAGGCCCAGTGTCACGGCCAGGCTGTAGGCCGGAGCGGCCGAGGCCACGCCGACCACCGTGGCCGAGACCAGACCGAGGGCACCGGCCTTGAGCCCCTTGCTATCGACCTGGCCGCCTGACGGCTTGCCCACATCAGTCGCCATGTGCGTCTCCCCCTCAAGATCGGCCGTGGTGTTCCGGCAAGTATCCGGGCCATTTGGCCTACGCGCAAGTGATTCTTTTGCATGATGCGTAGCTGACAAGTGAATCAGTGGCGGCGAGGCACGGCTGGCCCCGGAGATGAAGCGCGGCGCGCCACGCCGGCGGCGAGCGGGGCGTCCGCCCCGCCACGGTCCTCCGGCACGGGTGTGGTCACCGGGTAGTTTCGGGACATGGCCTCGCCTCCCGATGACCTCGACGGTGACCTGGCCGTCGATGTCCTGGTGATCGGAGCCGGGATCCAGGGTCTGTACATCGCCCGCGAGGTGGCCAAGACGTATTCGGTGTGCGTGGTGGCCGATCCGGCCATGGCCACGGGCACGCTCGAGTCCGACGGCTACCTGTCAGCCGGCTATGACGGCAACGACGTCAACCGCATCCAGCCGGCGCGACGGGCCGCGGCCTGGTGGCGCCTGTGGGCCGAGTCCAACGGGGTGGCCTTCGATCCCGAACCCACCTGGTTCGTGGTCCCCCGCGACGAGCTCTCCAGCCGCACCCGGCTGTGGACCGATGCCGCCCTGGGCGTGACCCAGGCCGACGAGCTGCCGGCGCCGTTCGCCGAGGGCTCGCTCGCCACCGACGTGCCCTTCCAGACCGAGACCGACGTGGTCATCAACCCGGCCGTGCTGCTCACCGAGTTGCGTCGCGACATCGCCGACCGATGCCTCGAGGGTGAGGTGGTGCGCTTCGGGCTGTTCACCGACGAGGCCATCGACGACGTACAGGTCCAGGTGGGTGACGTGCTGGTGCCGATCGTGGCCCGCTTCGTGGTGGCTGGCCGCGGGCGTGGGCAACGCCGATCTGCTGACCAAGCTCAGCTCGCGGTTCTCCGACCAGGCCCGCCGCAAGTCGTCCAAGGAGATGGTGGACGGCGTGCCAGGCCGTACGCACCCAGTACGAGATCTGCATCCGGGGCGACCTGCCGGCGGTGAGCGGGCGGTTCGGGCCGTTCACGGTGGCTTCGCACACCAGCGATTCGGGTGACGGACCGGTACCGCGGCGGACCTGGGTCGTCTCGGCTCCCATCGACGACGCCCAGACCACCGTGGGTCCCGCCAACACGCGCTTCGATCCCACCATCGACTCGACCCGGGTCGGCGACCTGCTGACCCAGCTGTTCGCGCTCAGCCCCAGCCCTGGAGAAGGAGGCGGGCGGCGCTGCAGTGGTCGGTCTATGCCTCGCGGCGCACCCAGCATCCGTCGCTGGCGGTGGCCGACACCTCTGCGGTGGCCCAGCCGGTGCCGGCCAAGCTGGAGAAGCTCGGGCCTCGAGGGCTTCCTGGCCGTGTGGCCGTCGCACCTGGCCTACGCCCAGTTCGTGGGCGACTCGGTGGCCGAGCGCATCGCCGAGGCCCTGGGTCCAGCGGCGTCCTACCCCGACAACCTCCAGCCCGGCGACCTGGGCGCCGCCGCCCCCGAGCTGGTGGCCCGTTGGGATCGTCCCGACTTCGACTGGCAGGACTGGGCCACCTTCCGCCAGACCCACGGCCTGTCTCGCTACTGAGCATCCCCGAGTCGGTAGGGCTGGCCGGCCAGGTAGGCGTCGCACAGGGCCAGGAGGCGCTCAGGCCCGAAGCTCTCCTCGTGCCCGCCGTGCACCACGCTCACCGGCAGGGCGCGCAGCCGTTCGATGGTGCGCACGTAGTCGTCGGCGTCAGAGCCGTCGAGCTGATCGAGCAGCGGTCCGTCGTAGAGCGCATCGCCGGAGAACAGCGCGCCGGTGGCCGGCTCCCACAGACCGATGCTGCCGGGGGAGTGCCCGGGCAGGTGGAGCACCTCGAAGGCCCGGTCGCCCAGGTCGATCACGTCGCCCTCGCCCAGGATGCGGGTGGCCGGCGCCGCGGCCACCTGGATGACCTCGGGATCGAAGTCGGCGTGGGGGGCGGCGTCGACCAGCCACGGACCGAACTGGTAGCCGGCCCGGCGATACGGCTCGACGGCCCCGCCGAAGTCCTCGGTGCGCACCGAGGTGGTGCCGGCGCGGGCGACGCTCTCGGCCTCGGCGGCATGGATGGCACGCTGGTCGAACTCGGCCAGCCCGCCCACGTGGTCGCGGTGGGCGTGGGTGGCCACCGCCAGCAGCGGCGTGCCCGCCCGGGCCACCTCCGCCCGCAACGGCATCAGGCCCAGGGCCGTGTCCACCACCAGGTCCTGGTCGCGCCCGTCCACGTGCCAGACGTTGCAGCGCAGGTAGCGGTGGACGTGGGGCTCGGTGACCAGGGTGATCCCGTCGCCCACCCGTCGCCGCACGAACCAGGGGTCGGCGATCGGAAGCTCCGGCGTCGGGCTCACGCGCTCGGTCCCAGGGCGCGCAGGCGAGCCACCACCACCGGGAGCGCGTCGACCAGCGCGTCGATGTCGGCGTCGGTGGTGGACCACCCCACCGAGATGCGCAGCGAGCGGTGGGCGTCGACGCCCATGGCGGCCAGCACCGGCGAGTCCTCCAGACCCTCGGTGGCACAGGCGCTGCCCGAGTGGGCGGCGATGCCGGCCTGGTCGAGCCCGAGCAGCACCGCCTGGGGTTCGATGCCGTCGATCCCCAGGCAGACGATCTGGGCCAGCCGTCGGTTGGGGTCGCCGTAGGGGTGCACCCCTTCGATGGTGGCCACCGAGGCCAGCACCTGGTCGGTCTGGGCTCGCGCCCGGACCTGCTCCGCCCGCACGTCGGTCGTCGACCGTGAGGGCCTCGGCCGCCGCGCCCAGGCCGATCAGGGCCGGCAGGTTCTCCAGGCCGGCGCGTCGGGCCCGCTCCTGGTCTCCGCCCAGCAGCAGTGGCGCCAGTCGGAGGCCGCGCCGCACCAGCGAGCACGCCCGTTCCCGGCGGTCCGCCCAGCTTGTGGCCGCTGAACGACAACAGATCGGCCCCCAGGTCGTCGAAGGCCAGCGCCTCGTGCCCGACGGCCTGGGCCGCGTCCAGGTGCACCAGCACGCCGCGGGCCCGACAGCCCGCCACCACCTCGGCCACCGGCTGGAGCGTCCCCACCTCGTGGTTGCCCCACTGCAGGTGCACCGAGCGCGGTTCCGCCACCCTCGGGGTCGCCCGCCGCGTCCACCGCGGCCAGCACGTCGTCGGCCCGGATGTGCCCCGAGCCGTCGACGCCCACCGTCGTCACCCGCGCCCCAGCACGTCGGCGAACGACTGGCTGGACTGGCGCACCGCCGAGTGCTCCACCGCGGCCACCACCACCTGGGGGTGGCGTCGCCGGTTCGGGACCCGTGGCCGGGACGGCTCGCCGCAGTGCGCCCCAGGTGGCGGCGGCGATCGACTCGGTGGCGCCGCTGGTGAACACCACCTCCCGGGGCCGGGCGCCGACCAGGGCGGCCACCTGGGCCCGGGCCTGTTCGAGCCCAACCCGCGCCGCCATCCCCTCGCTGTGGATGCGACCCGGGTCGGCGGGAACCAGTCCCTCGAAGCCGCGCCCCTCGAACACCGCCACCATGGCCTCGGCCGCCTCCGGTCGCAGCGGTGAGGTGGAGGCGTGGTCGAGGTAGTGCCGCGCCATGGCGAGGCGTCAGGCTTCGACGGCGGTGACGCAGATCTCGTCGCCCATGGGGATCGACGAGGAGGTCTCGGGCGACGTGTCGCCGTAGAGCGCACCCAGCATCCCCTTGACCATGCCCCGGTCGACCGCGCAGATCACCGGGTTCTCGATGGCCGCGTCGCCGAAGGGGCAGTGCTCGCTGACGATGCGCAGCCCGTTGTCGTGCGGCTCGGCGTGGGCGGCGAAGCCATGGGCGGTGAGCGCGTCGGCCACCGCGTGCAGCGCGGCGCGGAACGATCGGGGCGCGCTGGCCGTCCCGTCCGCCTGCGGGCGATCGCCCATGGACCCGGCCATCAGTCGGCCGTACTCGATGCCCACCTCCTCGGCCATCTCCTCGGCCTGTTGGCGGGGGATCAGGGCCAGGGCCCGACCCAGCAGGCTGATCAGCAGATCGTCGTGGCGGACGGCGAACTCGATGCCGGCCGCCTGCTCGGTGACCAGGTACTGCTTGGAGGGTCGACCCGCGCCCGCGCCCTCGGTCCGGGCCACCTCCACCTCGATGTACCCGCCCCCGGCCAACTTGTCGAGGTGGTGGCGGGCCACGTTGGGATGCAGGTCGAAGTGGCGGGCCACTTCGGACGCGGTGACGGGCCCCGTCGTGCTCCCGGGCGTAGAGGTAGATGTCCCGGCGAGTCGGATCCCCGAACGCAGAGGTGATGGCTGTGACCACCGACGAGAACTCGGTGGGCGTGAGTGGCGCCTGATCCACCTCGGTATTGTACCTATCTGCGTAGGGGAAATTCCGATGGCCCCAGCCGGCCCCCAGCCGGCCAGACGTCGTCCCCACCCGCCCCGTCGCCGCCGACCCCCGACCAGGAACCCGATCCCATGCCCGTCACCGAGTCCCAGATCGTCGATGCCCTGCGCCCGGTGGAGGATCCAGAGCTCCATCGCAGCATCGTCGACCTGGGCATGGTGCGCACGGTGTCCATCGCCGAGCCTCGGGTGAGCGTGCAGATCGCCCTGACCGTGGCCGGCTGCCCGCTGCGCAACGAGATCCAGAACCGGGTCACCGGCGCCCTGACCGCGCTCGACGGCATCGACTCGGTCGACCTCGACTTCACGGTCATGACCGACGACGAGCGGGCCGCACTGCGTGAGCAGCTGCACGGCGATCCCGGGGCCACCGCCGGCACCCACGCCGGCCACGGCCACGCCGAGGGTCGAGTGATCCCCTTCGCCGAACCGTCGTCGCGCACCCGGTGCCTGCTCATCGCCTCGGGCAAGGGCGGGGTGGGCAAGTCCTCGGTCACCACCAACCTGTCGGTGGCCCTGGCCCGCCGCGGCCACTCGGTGGCGGTGGTGGACGCCGACGTGTGGGGCTTCTCCATCCCCCGCATGTTGGGCGTCGACCGGCCCCCTGTGGTCATCGACGAGATGCTGCTACCGCCGGAGTCCTACGGCGTGCGCTGCATCTCCATGGGCTTCTTCGCCGAGGAGGACCAGCCCGTCATCTGGCGGGGCCCGATGCTGCACAAGGCGCTCGAGCAGTTCCTCACCGACGTCTACTGGGACGCCCCCGACTTCCTGGTCGTCGACCTGCCGCCCGGTACCGGCGACATCGCCCTGTCGCTGGCCCAGTTCCTGCCCCGGGGCGAGGTCTACGTGGTGACCACCCCCCAGCCCGCAGCCCAGCGGGTGGCCCAGCGCGCCGCCTTCATGGCCGAGCAGGTGCACCTCGAGGTCAAGGGCATCATCGAGAACATGGCCTGGTTCACCGGCGACGACGGCACCCGTTACGAGCTGTTCGGGGCGGGCGGCGGCCAGGAGCTGGCCGACCGGCTCGAGGTGCCGCTGCTGGGTCAGATCCCGCTGGTGCCGGCGTTGCGCGAGGGTGGCGACACCGGGCACCCCATCGTGGTGAGCGAACCCGATGGCGAAGCCGCGGCCGCGTTCGCGGCCATCGCCGAGCGCATCGACGTCGAGCTGGCACCGACGCGCGTGTTCAACGCGGAGCTCAAGCTCATCTGACCGGCGATCAGCGCAGCGAGACCATCGCCCATGTCCGGCCACCGTCGCGGGTGGCCCACAGATCTGAGCCACCATGCCCGTCGTCAGCCACCACGAAGCCGGCTGACGCGCTCACCATCGTGAGCTGGTCGATCTCCCCGGTGGGCGACGCCGGGGTGAATACCGGTAGCCAGACGCCATCGGTGGTGCGCCACAGGGTGTGTCCGTCGGTGACCACCAACGCGGTCCCAGCCCCGTTGCCCACGGCCCACCCGGCCCAGCCCTGTGACGGCGCGATGGCGAATCGCGTCCAGCGCTCGCCCTCGTTGGTGGACTGGACGACGACCTTGGCCATCGTGTTGGTGTTCCCGTCCACCGCCGCGGCGGCGCACAGCACGCCGAGTCGGCCGACCCCGAGGTCGAGCAATCGGCTCGGGCTGAGCCCGGGCTGGCTGGCGCACGGAGGCCCGACGATGGTCGCCGCCCGCCCGGGTGCCAGCTGCCACAGGTGACCGGCGGACAGCAGCCACAGCGAGCCGTCTTTGGCCAGGAGGTCGCCGCCCACGCTGGTGGCCACGTCGCTGGCGGTCCAGTCGTCGAGCCCGGAGGTGGTGCTGAGCAGGATGGCGGGACAGCTGAGGTCGCCGGCGACGGAGGTGGTGGATGTCGTGGTGGGGCAGCGAGCCTGCAGGGCCCAGCTGGTCCCGCCCATCGGCTCCAGCGCCAGTACCCCGTCGAGGGGGAGGTGTTGCCACGTGTGGCCCCCATCGTGGGTCGACCACAGCTGGCCGCCCTGGCCGTACCACCCGTCCTGCGGGTCGGCGAAGGCCAGGAGGACGTTGCCGCCCAGGTCGCGCTGGGTCTGCGCGTCGAAAGCGACGCGCTCCACCTGGGGCACCGAGGTCCAGATCGGCCAGCTGCGTCCACCGTCGGTGGTGTGGCGCACGATCGGGTTGGCGCAACGCCCGCCAGCGCAGCCTCCACCCGCGACGAGCCAGCCGTTCTGGGCGTCGGCGAAGGCGATGACGGGCGACAGGTAGCCGATCCTGGGGGTGGCCGGGGAGGTGGGTGCGGTGGTGGTGGGGATGGTCACCGGGGGAACCCCGACGCGGATGGTGGGGTGGGAGCCGGTCCGGCCGCCGGCCAGGCTCACCACCAACAGTGCGATCGTGGCCGTGGCCATCAGCGCGGCCGCGACCTGGCCGCCCCGGCGTCGACGTCGTTGCCGCCTTCGGACCCGGTCGCGCAACTCGCCCATCGGGCGGGGCTCGACCGGCGGACGGTCGAGGAGCACCTGGGCGCGGTTTCGGAGCTCATCCATGGGAGCCTCCTGCCAGTCGGGTGGGATCCGGTCGAGCGGTCTGGCGGGTGGTCTCGACGAGCTCGGCCGCGGCCAGGTCCCGCGCGACCCGCTTGCGGGCCGCGGCCAGCGTGGCTGAAACGGTCGAACGGCGGATGCCCATGGCCTGGGCGATCTCGGGCTCGGTGAGATCGGCCACATAGCGAAGGGCCATCGCCGTGCGCTGGCGGGCCGGCAGCCCGACCAGCAGGTCCCGGGCATGGTCGAGGCCAGGCGGTGGTGCCTCGGCGACACGCCGCCGGGACAGCAGCCGCTGCTCGAGCTGGCGGCGCCGGAACTGCCGGCGGGACACGTTCAGGGCCACGCGGTAGGTCCAGCCGGCGGGCGTGGCCATGGCCGACACCCGGTCCCATCGCGCCAACGCCCGGGTGAACGCCTCGTCCACCGCGTCCCTGGCCAGCTCGACATCGCCGGTGGTGAGGAGCAGCGAGGCCACCAGGCGGGGGTGATGCGTCCGGTAGAAGGCCTCGAAGCCCTGCTCGGCACTCATGGCGCGGCCTGGCTCGCTCGGCGCCGCCCTCTTCCCTTCCTGGTCACGCACCTTCAAGTCACCAGCACCCCTCGAACGCCTATCCGCCCGTGCCTTCGGGTTCTGGCGATGATTCTCCACCGCGGCACGTCGAGAATCATCGCCAGAAGGATGAGGACGGGTTCGGCGCGCATACGATGACGCCACTTCGCCCAACCGGCGCCTGGACCCAGGCGCCTTGCCCGCTCCCGCCGTGTCCGGCGGGCCCCAGGAGGATCTGTCGTGGACGTTCGCATCGGTGTGACCAACACCGTCAAGGAGATCGACATCGAGCTGCCGGCCGACGCCGACCGCGACAAGGTGAAGAAGAGCATCAACGCCGCCCTGGCCGACGAGAACCAGGTCCTGTGGCTGACCGACAAGAGCGGCAAGGAGATCGCGGTGCAGTCCGCCAAGATCGCCTACATCGAGCTCGGTGGCGCCGACGGCGAGCGCCGGATCGGCTTCGGTGCGGCCTAGCGGCGACGTAAGTCTCGACCCGAGCGACGCGAGGCTGCTCGACCACCGGCTGCTGTTCGTCACGGGCAAGGGCGGCGTGGGCAAGACGTCCATGGCCGCGGGCCTGGCCCTGCTGTCGGCCCAGCGGGGGCGACGCACCCTGGTGTGCGAGATCGACGCCAAGGGAGACCTGGCCGATTCCTTCGAGGTGGGTCGGCTCCGGTTCGATCCGACCGAGCTGGCCCCGCACCTGTGGGGCATGGCCATGGACACCGAGGAGTCGCTGCGGGAGTACCTCAAGCTGCAGCTCAAGGTGCCGCTGCTGGGTCGCATCGGGCCCGTGGCTCGTACGTTCGACTTCGTGGCCGACGCCGCGCCGGGGGTCAAGGAGATCCTCACCGTCGGCAAGCTCTGCTACGAGGTCCGCGAGCGCAACTACGACCTGATCGTGGTGGACGCCTCGGCCACCGGCCACGTGGTGGGCCAGTTGGCTGCGCCCCAGGCCATCAACGAGCTGGTCAAGGTGGGTCGCGTCCGGGACCAGACCCGATGGATGGTGGACATCCTGGCCGACCCCACCACCACGGCGGCGGTGATCGTGACCTCGCCCGAGGAGATGCCCGTCACCGAGACGCTCGAGCTGGCCGAGCGGCTGGCGGAGGAGACCGACGTGCACCTGGCCGCCGTGCTGGTCAACCGGGTGCTGCCCGAGCTGTTCGGCCGCCGCGAGGAGGAGGTCTTCGACCGCCTGCGCCAGCCCGCCGGCCGCCGGGCCCTGACCCAGGCCCTGGCCGCGGCCAGCTCAGGCTCGTCCGCGGCCAGCTCCGGCTCGTCCGCGGCCGGGACCGCGGCCGTCGGACAGGCCGAGGCCGTGGCCGGTCTGCTCGATGCCGCCCAGCTGGCGGTGACCCTGCGGAGAACCCGCGCCGAGCACCTGACCCGGCTGCGGGCCGAGCTGGCTGACGACGTGCCGCTGGTCTACGTCCCCTACCTGTTCGCCCGCACCCATGGCGTGCGGGCCACCCGGGCCGTGGCCGAGTCGCTGTCGGCCGAGATCGACGAGTAGGCGTGGCCCGCGCGTCCCGGCGTTCGGCCCGCTCATCGTCGACCGGTGCCTCCGGGTCGTCGGGCACCCTCGAGCAGCTGCT
Organism: uncultured Microthrixaceae bacterium; assembly: GCA_963740985.1. Classification (GTDB taxonomy): domain Bacteria; phylum Actinomycetota; class Acidimicrobiia; order Acidimicrobiales; family Acidimicrobilacustridaceae; genus UBA4742. The sequence continues at coordinate 1,539,687 of CAVUGJ010000002.1, read as the reverse complement.
GGCCAGCCGCGAGATCGTGGTCACCTGCGGCTCGGGCGGGGTGGGCAAGACCACCACCGCGGCCGCCGCCGCGGCCATGGCGGCCGCGCAGCTGGGCGGCAAGGTGCTCGTCCTCACCGTCGATCCCGCCCGTCGGCTGGCCACCGCGCTGGGCCTGGAGCAGTTCGGCAACGTCGAGACCCGGGTGCCCGACGAGCTGTTCGTGGCCGCCGGGGTCGAGCCCCGAGGCGAGCTGTGGGCGGCCATGCTCGACACCAAGCAGTCCTGGGACGACCTGATCGAGACCCACGCTCCGGACGCCGAGACCCGCGACGCCATCCTGGCCAACCCGCTCTACCAGAACATCGCCGGCAAGTTCGTCCAGAGCCACGACTACATCGCCATGGAGCGCCTGTACGAGATCCACTCGTCGGGGCGCTACGACCTGATCGTGGTGGACACGCCTCCCACCCGCAACGCCCTCGACTTCCTCGAGGCCCCGGAGCGCATGGCCGACTTCTTCTCCAGCCGGCTGCTGCGCTGGCTCATCGCCCCCTACCGCTCGCGGCTGTACAACGCGGCCTCACGGCCCTTCTACTCGGTGGCCGACCGGATGCTCGGGTCCCAGTTCCTGGGCGACATCGCCGAGTTCTTCATCCTGTTCCAGACCATGTACGACGGGTTCGTGGAGCGGGCCGAGGCCGTCACCCGCACCCTGGCCGACCGACGCACCACCTTCGTGGTGGTCACCACGCTGGAGCCGGCTCCGGTGCGCGAGGCCGACTTCTTCATCGACGCGCTGGACGAGCGCGGCTTCGACCTCGGCGCCGTGGTGCTCAACAAGGTGCTCCCCGGCGTACCTGCTCGATCGGGGGGCCACGGCCGCGGCCCGGGCCGTGGCCGCGGATCCCGAGGGGCTGGCCGCGACCGTGGCCGAATCCAGTCGGGGCAAGCTGACCGATGCCGCCCTGGTGTCGCGGGTGCTGCGCGAGGTGGGGGAGAGCTTCCTCAACTACCGGGTGATCGCCACTCGCGAGGCCGAGCAGCGCGCCGAGCTGTCACGCAAGCCCGAGTTGGTGGCCAGCGTCCCCTACTTCGACACCGACATCCACGACCTGGCTGGGTTGCTGCGTCTGGGCGAGCAGATCTGGCGCTGAGGCACGGTCGGGGATCGGGCGATGATTCGCGGCGCCGGCCTGCGAGAATGCGGGGATGGCCAGCCTCGCCGAGTTCGCCCGGGAGCACACCGCGACTCGACGCGACCGAGGTCGACCACCTCCAGCGCCTGGTGGCGTCGTGGGGGCTGCTGGCCGATCTCTGCTTCGCCGACCTGCTGCTGTTCGTGGCCGCCGATCCGGCCGCTGAGCCCGAGACCGCCCAGCCCGAGCGACTGGTGGTGCTGGGCCAGATGCGCCCCCTCACCAACCAGACCCTGTACCGCAGCGACCTGGTGGGCACCGTGGTCTCCGCCGAGGATCGACCGCTGGTGGCCCGCTCGCTGGTGCTGGGCGAGATCATCGACGGCGAGGTGACCAGCCAGGCCCTCAAGGAGCGGGTGCGGGCGCTGTGCATCCCCGTGCGCCACCGCGGTCGCACCATCGCCGTGGTCAACCGGGAGTCGGCGCCGTCGGTGCGCCACCCCGGTGAGCTGGAGCGCACCTACGTGGAGGTGTTCAACCGCTTCGCCCGCATGATCGCCGCGGGCGAGTTCCCCTTCGCCAGCGAGGAGGGCCTGATCGAGGAGGCGCCCCGCGTCGGTGACGGCGTGATCCTGCTCGACGATGCCAGTCGGGTCGAGTACGCCTCGCCGAACGCGGTGTCGGCGCTGCACCGCATCGGCGTGCACGCCAACACCGAGGGCATGCGCCTGGGCGAGCTGGGCCTGGCCGAGACGGTGGTGCGCACCGCCTTCTCGATGGCCGTGCCCGACACCGAGGAGATCGAGCGCGGGCCCCAGGTCACCGTGCTGCTGCGCTGCATCCCGCTGGTGGAGCACCAGCGGGTGACCGGCGGCGTGGTGCTGCTGCGGGACATCTCCGAGCTGCGTCGTCGTGACCGCCTGCTGCGTGTCCAAGGACGCCACCATCCGTGAGATCCACCATCGGGTGAAGAACAACCTGCAGACCATCTCGTCGCTGCTGCGGCTCCAGGGCCGACGGTTGTCGTCGCCCGAGGCCAAGGCCGCCATCGAGGAGTCGGTGCGGCGCATCCGCTCCATCGCGCTGGTGCACGAGATCCTGTCGCACGAGGCCGGCGACGACGTGCCCTTCGTCGACATCGCCCGCCCGCTGGTGCGCATGGTGGAGGAGGGGCTGTTGTCGCCGGAGCACCCGATCGACATCAAGATCACCGGCGACGCCGGCAACCTGCCGGCCACCGTGGCCACACCGCTGGCCGTCGTGCTCAACGAGCTGCTCCAGAACGTGGTCGACCACGCCTACCCGGCGGGCGACGACGGGCCCGCCGACGGGCGAGCCCGGCCACGTCCTGCTCGAGTTCGACAACGACGGTCACGAGCTGCGGGTCCGGGTCAGCGACGACGGCATCGGGCTGCCCGCCGGGCTTCACCGTCGACGCCGCCACCGGGCTGGGGCTGTCCATCGTGCGCACCCTGGTCACCACCGAGCTGGACGGCACCATCGCCTTCGGCCCCGGTCTGGAGGGCGGACCAGGGCCGGGCACGGCTGTCGACCTGCGCGTCCCGCTCGCACCCGAGGCCGAGACGATCGATCCGTGACGCTCGTGTGGTGTCGTGGCGTGACGGCATCCGGTGCCGGACGCGACATCGGCCCCCCGTCGAGGGGAGCCGGTTCGGTGAGATCTGGAGGTGGCGGGTCGGATCAGGCGGTGGCGCGGCGACGGGCGGCGGCCCACTGGCGACGCAGCTTGCGGCGCTCCTCCTCGGAGGTGCCGCCCCAGACGCCCGAGTCCTGGTTGGTGGTCAGGGCGAACTCGAGGCACGGGGCCTTGGCCTCGCACTGGTCGCACACGGCCTTGGCCGCCGCGATCTGGTCGATGGCCGGGCCGGTGGTGCCGACCGGGAAGAACAGGTCGGGGTCGGTGTCGCGGCAGGCCGCGACGTCGCGCCACTGGTCGGGATCGACTGGACAGGGAAAGTGAGTCAGCCGCGGTGAGGGCCACTGCGCCTCCACGAGTAGGGCTTCAGGAGGGGCGCGAAGAACGACCGTTCGTGAAGCGAATCACATGCCACCGCATCGGAAAGACCAGGGCGTGTGGCTGGGACGTAGTGAACCTAACGGGGACGGGCCTCGGTTTCAAGGGCCTCCTGCGGTGGTTTTGGCTATGACACTTGTCTCGTTGGGCCCGATCGAAAGCCATGATCGGGCCATCGCCGCGGCAAATCGGACCAAGCGCGCGATGACAACCACGAGAAGTGGTCAGATCCGGCGTCGCCCATCGGTCATCGCCCACCGCGGCGCGTCGGCCGTCCGTCCCGAGAACACCGTCGAGGCCTTCCGCCACGCCGCCGAGCTGGGCGCCGACTGGGTCGAGCTCGATGTGCGCCGCACCGCCGACGGCGTCGCTGATCGTCCACCACGATGCCCGGCTGGCTGACGGCCGGGCCATCGTCGACCTGGCCGCCGACGAGCTGCCGGCGTCGGTGGCCGACCCTCGACCAGGCGCTCGACGCCTGCGTCGGGCATGGGAGTGAACGTCGAGATCAAGAACGATCCGGGCGATCCCGGACCACGAGGCGGGCGGAGCCAGATTGGCCGCGGCCGTGGCCGAACGCCTGGTCGCACGGGCCGATGAGCCGGGCCGACACCCACTCGACCAGTTGCTGGTGAGCTCGTTCGACCCGGAGGTGCTGCGCCACGTGCGAGCCACCCAGCCCCGGCTGGCGACCGCGGCGCTGATCGTGCGTGTCGGTCGGGTCGGCGCGCCTCATGGACGAGCTGCGCGACGGCGGCCAGGTGGCCATCAACCCCTACGACGGGCTGGTCGACGCCTCGACTCGTGGCCGCGGCCAAGCGAGGCCGGGCTGGCCGTGAACGTCTGGACGGTCGACGATCCCGATCGCATGGCCGAGCTCGTCGACCCTCGGCGTCGACGGCATCATCACCAACGTGGCCGACGTCGCCCGCCGGTGTCGATGCGACTCGGCCTGATGCGTCGAGGGGACTGAGCGCCAGGGCCATGGCCTCGGGCTCGTGGCGGAACTCGAGGTGGGTGACCTCGCCGAGGTAGTCGCCGTCCACCTGGTACGGGAACGGGCCGTAGCCCTCGATGGACAGCGCGGCGCAGATCGGTGCGGTAGTCGACCTGGCGGCTGTGGCGCAGGTGGTCGCCGCTGGCCAGCGCCGAGCAGGCCAGGCCGATGATGGTGGTGAAGCTCGAGCGAGCGCACCGACACCATGGCCAGGCCGGTGTCGAGGGTGGTGTCCGGGCGCCAGGTTCAGCGGTCGGGTGCCCGAGGTAGGTGTAGGGGTTCGTGTTGAGGCAGACGCCGAAGTAGACGTCGTCGACCACCGCCTGGTCGCCGTCGGAGCCGACGGCACCGGACGAGAACCGGGGCCGGCTGTGGTCGTAGTGGCGGAACCAGGTCTCGAACGCGGAGAACAGGAACAGCGGGTGGCTGGCGTAGCGCTTGAGCGACGGCCCGCCGCTCGACCTGGGCGACGATGGCGGCGTCGAAGCCCATGCCGGCGTGGAACAGGAAGTAGCGGCCGTTGACCGAGCCCAGCCCGACCCGGCGGATCGAGCCCGCGGGCCAGCGCCTCGAGCAGCACGCCGGTGGCCTCGATGGGATCGTCGGGCAGGCCGAGGCGTGCGGGCGAACACGTTGGTCGACCCACCCGGCAGCGCGGCCAGCGCGGTGTCCGTGCCGGCCAGGCCGTTGGCCGCCTCGTTCAGGGTGCCGTCGCCGCCGAGCACCACCACCACGTCGACGCCGTCGGCCGCCGCGCCCTGGGCCAGGCGGGTGGCGTGGCCCCGCCGGCTGGTCTCGGCCAGCGTCACGTCGTGGTCGGCCGAGAGCGCCTTCTGGATGACCACCCGCCCCCGAGCCGTGACCGACGAGGCCGAGGAGTTCACCAGCAGCAGCACCTTCACAGTGCGACCGACGGTAGCAGTGGCCCGAATCGAGTCGATTTGGCCGGACCCCGAGGTCTCGGCAAAGAATGAGCGCCATGAACGTTGTCGTCTGCGTCAAGCAGATCCCGGACCCGGCCGACCCGGGTGCGCTGGATCCCGAAACCAAGACCCTCGTCCGGAGCGGCAAGCTCATCCTCGACGAGTCCGACTCCTACGGCGTCGAGATGGCCCTCCAGCTGGTCGACACGGCCGGCGGCGGCGAGGTCACCCTCGTCTCGATGGTCCCCAACAGCGAGGTCAGCGGCCTGCGCACCGCCCTGGCCATGGGGGCGGCCAAGGCCATCCTGGTCAGCGACCCGGCCCTGGCCGGCACCGACGCGCTGGGCACGGCCAAGGTCCTGGCCGCGGCCATCAAGCGGGTCGAGGGCGCCGACCTGGTGCTGACCGCCACCGAGTCGAGCGACGGCTACACCGGCACCGTGCCCGAGCAGATCGCCGCGCTGCTCGACCGGCCCGTCGGTCACCTTCGCCAAGTCGATCGCCGTCGACGGCGTCGACCGTCAAGGTCGAGCGCCAGACCGAGGCCGGCTACGACGACGTCGAGTGCCCGCTGCCCGCGGTGGTGTCGGTGACCGCCGGCGTGGTCGAGCCCCGCTACCCCTCCTTCAAGGGGATCATGGCCGCCAAGTCCAAGCCGGTCGACGAGGTCACCGTCGCCGACCTCGGTCTCGACGCCGCGCCAGGTCGGTTGGGCCGGGGCCGGCCAGGAGATCACGTCCATCGCCGCCGCCGAGGCCCGCCAGGCCGGCGAGATCGTCGAGGACGACGGTACGGGCGCCGAGAAGATCGTCGCCTTCCTCGACAACCTCAAGGTCATCTAGGAGCCATCCGACATGACGCTTTCCAAGATCTGGGTCTTCGCCGAGGCGACCGACGGCAAGGTGTCGTCGACCACCCTCGAGGTGCTCACCAAGGCCCGTGAGCTGGCCGACGTGGTCGAGGCCGTCTACGTCGGGCGGCGACGCCGACGCCGTGGCCGGCCCGCTCGGCGCCCACGGCGCCACCACCGTCCACTCGACCGGTGACCTCGGCGGTGCGCCCTGCCGGGCGCGCCGGTGGCCGCCGCCATCGCCGCCGCCGTCGGGGCGGCCGCGCCTGACGCCATCCTGTTCGGCACCTCCTACGCCGCCCGCGACGTGGTCGGCCGCCTGTCGGTCGCGCTCGACCGCACCGTGCTCACCAACGGCGTCGACCTGGCCCTCGAGGGCGACGCGCTGGCCGTGACCGAGCCCGTGTTCGGCGGCACCACCAACGTGGTCACCACCTTCACCGGTGCCGGTCCGGCGCTGGTGCTCATCCGGCCCAAGTCGTTCGCGGCCGAGGAGAGCGGTGGCGGCACCGCCGCGGTCAGCCCGCTGGCCGTGCCCGACGTCGGGCGCCTCGGGCGGCGCCACGCATCACCGAGCGCCACGTCGAGGAGCGCGAGGGTCCCCAGCTCGAGGACGCCGCCATCGTGGTGTCCGGCGGTCGAGGTCTCGGCGAGGCCGAGAAGTACTCAGATGATCGAGGATCTGGCCAAGCTGCTCGGTGCGGCGCCGGGTGCGTCCCGTGCCATCGTCGACGCCGGTTGGGTGCCCTACTCGCACCAGGTCGGCCAGACCGGCAAGGTGGTCAAGCCGACCGTCTACATCGCCGGCCGGCATCTCGGGCGCCACCCAGCACATGGTGGGCATGAAGGGCTCGAAGAACATCATCGCCATCAACAAGGACGCCGAGGCCCCGATCTTCTCGATCAGCGACCTCGGCATCGTGGGCGACGTCACAAGGTGCATCCCGGCCCTCATCGACGCCCTCAAGGCCCGCGGCTGAGCGGCATCTCGCGCACCGGAACGGGGGTCGACGGTGCCCGACCGTCGCCCACCAACCCGCTGCCGGTCGCGCCAGCTCATCTGGCGCAACTGGGCCCGCAACCAGTCGTGCGCGCCCGCGAGCCTCCCGCGCCCGACGACCGAGGCCGACCTGGTCGGCGTCGTCGAGCGGGCGGCCGACGGCGGGCCGCACGGTCAAGGCGGTCGGCGCCGGCCACTCGTTCACCCCGCTGGTGTGCACCGACGGCGACCTGGTCGACCTCAGCGGACTACGACCAGGTGCTCGCGTCGACCCGGTGGCGCGGCACCGCCACCGTCCAGGCCGGGATCCGTCTGCCGCGCATGAGCCGGTGCGCTGGCCAGCCCAGGGCTGGCCTTCGAGAACCTGGGCGACATCGCCTACCAGTCGATCGCCGGCGCCACCTCGACCGCGACCCACGGCACCGGGCTGCGCTTCGGCAACCTGTCCAGCCGCATCGTGGGGATGCGCATCGTCACCGGCGACGGCTCGGTCATCGAGGCCACGCCCGATCACAACGCCGACGTGCTCGACGTGGCCCGGGTCGGGGTCGGCGCGCTGGGCATCCTCTCGACCGTGACGGTCGCAGTGCGTCCCCGCCTTCAACCTGCACGCGGTCGAGCAGGCCGAGCTGGTCGACGACGTGCTCGAGCGGTGGGAGGACGAGATCGTCGGCAACGACCACTTCGAGTTCTTCTGGATCCCGGGCACCCGCTGGGCCCTGACCAAGCGCAACCGCCGCACCGACGAGCCGGTCCGGCCCCGGCCTCGCTGGCGGGCAATCCGCGACGACTACCTGCTCACCAACCTGGCCTTCGACGTGACCTGTCGCATCGGGCGGCGCCGGCCCGACCTCATCCCTCGGGTGGCCAAGCTGGTGCCCAGCACCGGGCCGGCCGACTACGTCGCGCCCGAGCCACACGGTGTTCGCCAGTCCCCGGCTCGTCCGCTTCTACGAGATGGAGTACGCCATCGGGCGCGAGCACCTGGTCGAGGCGCTCAACCGCGTGCGGGCCCTGGTCCGGTCGCTTGGGCGTCCCGATCAGCTTCCCGGTGGAGGTGCGGGTGGTGGCGGCCGACGACATCCCGCTCAGCACGGCGCACGGTCGCGAGACGGCCTACATCGCCGTGCACGTGTACCAGGGCACGTCCTACGACCAGTACTTCCAGGGCGTCGAGCACATCATGGACGACTACGGCGGTCGGCCCCACTGGGGCAAGCTCCACTTCCAGTACGGCGGCCACGCTGGCGCCCCGCTACCCCCGCTGGGACGAGTTCCAGGCCATGCGCGCCCGCCTCGATCCCGACGGCCGCTTCACCAGCCCCTACCTCGACCGCATCCTCGGCCCCGTCGGCGGCTGAGTCACGCCGGAACGGGAGCGAACCCGTCAGGATGACGGGCACAGATGTCCAGTTTCCGGGGGTGGGGCGGTCAGACGAGGGGCCAGGGGTAGCGGCGGCCGGTGTGGTCGATCGGGAAGCAGCCGTCGCGGACCAGGGCTCGGGCCCGGGTCAGCACGGCGTCGCGCTCGAACGGGTCGAGCAGGGCCGACCAGCGGCGGGGTCAGCCCGTCGTCGGCCGAGCCGGTGCGACGTCGTCGAGCAGCGGCCGCGGGCACGGGCTCGCCGCCGAACTCCCAGATCACCGTGCGCAGCTTGAACTCGTGGTGGAAGCTGAGCCCGTTGTCGATGGCGTAGATGTGCGCCGTCCGCGCCCGAGCAGGCAGTGGCCGCTCTTGCGGTCGGTGTTGTTGGCCAGCAGGTCGAACGCGCAGATCGGCCCGCAGCTGGTCGTGGTACTGCTCGTCCTCGTAGAGGGTGAAGTAGTGCTGCTCGAAGTCGGCGTCGACGAACCGCTGCAGCGAGCCCTCGCCCAGCGGCCCCTCGGCGCGCAGCACCGTCAGCGGGCACCAGCCCCCATCCGAGCGCCTCGCTCAGCTCGTAGGCCGCCACCTCGCGCTTGAACAGCCCGTCGGGGAAGTCCCACAGCGGCCGCTCGCCGCGGTGGGGCTTGTAGACGGCGTCGACGGCGTCGCCGTCGAGGGCGGCCTCGGCCAGATAGGTGCCGTTGGAGCTCCACGGCATCCGGCCCTTGATGCTCGAGCTCGCCGCGCACCAGCAGCTGACCGACGTCGGTCACGGCAGCCCGTCACCGGGCCGATCGTGCGGCACCTGGTTCAGTTGAGCCGTGGGCAGGCGTGCCCGTCGGGGTCGATGGGTCGGCCGCACAGCGGGCAGATCGGACGGCCGGACGCGACCAGCTCGGCGGCCCGGCCGATGAACGCCGGCCACCTGCGCCCGGGTGAGGTCGGAAGCGGGCCGTGGCCGAGTCGTCGTCGTGGCGTCGTCGGCGGTCGCGGTCGGCTCGTCGGCGCCGTCGGTCGTCGTCGTCCTCGTCCGCCGTCGTCGACCGGCACGATCAGCTCCTCGGCCACCAGCAGGATCCGGTCGGTCGGCCTCCTCGTAGGCCACGGCCAGCGCGCCGACGACCCACTCCTCGATGGCCGGCTCGATGAGCGTCCACCTCGGTGGCGGTGGCGTCGGCGTCGGGCAGGTCGGCCAGGATGCCGGCCAGGTACTCGGCCAGCGCCGCCGACCTGCTGCTTCTCCAGGCGCAGGGTGGCCACCGAGCCGTGCTGGGCGGCCTGCAGGAAGAACACCCGGTGGCCGGGCTCGCCGATGGTGCCGGTGGTGAAGTGATCCGGCTCGTCGAAGTCGAACGAGGTGCTCATGACGAGGCCCGAGCGTGGTGAGGTCGTCACCGGTGGAGTTGGACGGTCAGCACCGACCGGCCCGCCGTCGCCGTACCAGACGACGCTGACCGAGCACGGCGACACCACGATGCGCTGGAACAGGTCGAGGTGGGTGCCCAGGGCGTCGGCCAGCGCGGCCTTGATGGGATCGGCGTGGGACACGGCCACGATGGTCTCGCCGCGGTGCGCGGCGGCCAGTCGGGCCAGGGTGGAGGTGATCCGGGTCTGCATCTCGGCGAACGACTCGCCGCCGGGGAAGCGGAACCCGCTCGGGTAGCGCTGCACCGTCTTCCACTCGGGCAGTCGGGCCAGATCCTTGAGGGCGCGGCCGGTCCAGTCGCCGAACTCGCACTCGAGCAGGCCCCGATCGGTCTTCACCCGGAGGCCCAAGCCCGGCGGCGATGGGCGCGGCCGTCTCCCGGGTGCGCTCCAGCGGCGATGCGTACACGGCGGTGACCTTGTCCAGCTTGGCGATGCGGGCCGCGGCCGCCTCGGCCTGAGCCCGGCCGGCGTCGGCCAGGTGCAGACCCTTGGCTCGGCCCGGCAGGGTCGTGCCGGTGGACGGCGTCTGGCCGTGGCGCACCAGCAGCACGGTGGTGGCCGTGGGTGGCTGTGGCCTTGGCGCGACCGGGGACCGGGCTCTTCGCGTGCCGGGGCCGAGGCGGAGCCGGGAGATCGGGGAGCGGACATGGGCCACCCAACCTATCCGTAACCTGGGAAAGTGGACTCCCTGTCGGCGGTCGCACGACGACATCGTCGACTGCCGCGCCTGCCCCCGGCTGGTGGCCTGGCGCGAGGAGGTGGCGACCACCAAGCGGGCCGCTTTCCGCGACGAGGAGTACTGGGGTCGCCCGGTGCCCGGCTTCGGTGATCCGGAGGCCACCGTGGTGGTGGTCGGTCTGGCCCCCGCCGCGCACGGCGCCAACCGCACGGGGCGGATGTTCACCGGCGACCGGTCCGGGGAGTGGCTGTACCGGGCGCTGTGGCGGGCCGGCTACGCCAACCAGCCCGAGAGCACCTCACGCCAGGACGGGCTGGAGCTGACCGGGGCCTGGATCACCGCGCCGGTGCGGTGCGCCCCGCCGGCCAACAAGCCCACCCCTGATGAGCAGCGCCGCTGCCGGCCGTTCATCGAGCGCGAGCTGGCCCTGCTGCACCGGACCCGCGTCTACGTGGCGCTCGGCCAGATCGGGTACCACGCTGTCAGCGCCCTGGTGGGGGTCCGGCCCCGTCCCCGGTTCGCCCACGGACTCGAGGTGGCCGTCCCGACGCCGGCCGACCGACCCTCGCGGACCATCGTCTGCTCGTACCACGTGAGCCAGCAGAACACCTTCACCGGTCGGCTCACCGAGCCCATGCTCGACGCCATCTTCGCCCGGGTGCGTGTTCTGACGCCGCGACTGACCGGGCCGTACGGCCCGACACGTGAGGCCGTACGGCCCAGGGCGGCGGGAGGTCCGGTGGGGCGTACGGATCATTTGGCCGCCATTTGGGTCGGGCGCCTCATCCGCTCCCGGGCGGGGCCCCGGAAGATGGCGACATGCGAGCGAGCATCCGCCGGATCGACCTCACCCAGCAACCCGCCCAGGTCGATGTGTGGCCGTCGATGGACTGGCTCTCGGGTGATGTCGGTGAGCCGGTTCCCGCGGTCGGACCTCGGGGTCGGGGCGGTCTGTGGACGGCCATGGCCAACGCCGTGGCCCGGGCCCGTCAGGCGTCGCCCGCCGATTCGGCCAACGACCTGTTCGCGGTCGGAGCCGACCTGCGACCTGAGCCGGCCGAGGTCATCGACCTGGCCGTGCAGGCCCCCCACCTGGCCTACCTGGCCCGTGTGGCTGCCGGCGTCGACGGCACCCTGGGCGACGACGGGACCTACGAGGCCGACGTCATCGTCTTCGAGGGCCCCCGCCCTCGCTCCGGTCAGTAGCCGCGGTCGGGTCCCGGCGCCCGTCGCCGGATGGTGGGAGCGGACCCCACACGGCTACCGTGTCGGCCGACTTCCCCGAACCCCGACCCGAGGCCGCTGGCAGATGACGTGTACCACCTCCCCGGAGCCCGTGCGGCCGACCCCCCAGGCGCGCCGACGCACCCGCCGTCGGGCGCCGTTGCTGGTGGCGGCGGTTGGCGCACTGGCCCTGCTGGCCAGTGCGTGTCACCAGGACAACACGCCGCAGTTCTACAACTCGGTGACCCAGAACAACTTCACCCAGGGCTGCATCGGCGGCAGCACCGGGACCACCCTGGCGTCCAAAGACCTGTGCACGTGCATGTACACGGTGACCACGGGCATGATCCCGGCTTCGGGCGAGGACGAGAAGACACGCGACCACGGCAAGACGTTCGCCACCTACACCGGGCAGACCTTCATCCAGATCAACAGCGAGCTGAAGACCAACCCGAACAAGGTCCCGTCGAACCTGCAGGAGGCCTGGACCAAGACCTGCAACGACCAGGGCTACCAGGGGTCGACCACCACCACGGCCAAGCCCTCCTCCAGCGGCGGCCCCACAACGACGAAGGGCTAGCGGGTAGGCAGGCCGACGCGACGACCGGGTTGGCCCACTCGGGCCAGCGGGCCCGGCTGCGTTCGGCCAACTTGCGCATGAGGGCGATGGCGGCCGGGTCCTCGTCGGCCGGCCGGGCGATGATCGAGCCGTCGGCGATCATCCGCTGGATGATCTCGCGCCCCAGCTCGGTGCGCACCATGGTCAGCGTCCAGTCGTTGTCCTTGCCGATCCCGCCGGTGGAGATGTCGGCGTGCTCGGCCGCGAAGTCGGGGCAGTGCGTGCAGCCCTCACGCGTCCAGTCGTGGCACTCCTTGAGGTTGATCTCGTGGAAGCTGCCGTCGCGCATCCAGATCTGGAACACGCCCTTGATGTTCATCTTGACCATGTCCTGCTTGGCCAGCCCGTACTTGGCCTCGAACAGCTCCTCGAAGATGGCGTCGTCGAAGGTCTTCGAGCACAGCAGGCCGATGTTGAACACGATGGGCTTGGAGATCTTGCCGATCTTGCGGTGCCACATCACCGGCGGCACCGACGACTGGCAGCTCATGCCCACCAGCGCCAGCTTGGAGAAGCCGCGCTCGAGGGCCTCGTCCATGGCCAGCGTGTTGGCCGAGTAGGTGTAGCGGCTCCCGGCGGACTCCAGGACCTCGTCGCGGTTGGCGGCCACGCCGGGCTTGGCCTTCCAGTCGCCGGCCGCGCCGTCGAGGAACGAGGTCAGCGCGGCGTCGATGTAGCCCTCGTCCATGGCCCAGATCAGGATGGCCGAGACCAGTCCGCCGTCCTGGCCCATCCGGTGGACCATGTCGTCGCTGGCCCGGGTCAGCAGGATGTCGGAGTAGATGCCGGCCACCTCGTCGGGCTGGCGCTCACGGTCGAAGAGGTGCTCGTTGGCCTCGGGCTCCCAGGCCCGGAAGCGAGGACAGGCCCGGGTGCACGAGGTGCACCCCTTCAGCCCGTGGCCGCAGTCGCCCGGACCCAGCTCGTCCTCCAGGTGGAACGGCTTGTAGCCGCCCTGCTCGTGGTCGTAGCCGATGACGTCGTGGGGACAGGCGATCACGCATCCCGCGCACCCGGTGCACAGGCCGCTGGTGATGACCTCCTCGTACAGCTCCTTCCACTGGAAGGTCCAGCGCTCACGCTTGGGGGCCTCGCTCGTCTCAGTGGCCGTATCCGTCATGCCCTCAGCCTAGAAGGCGTAGGCCGCCAGGCCGGAGCCGCTGGACCGATGACACCCGGATGCCGAAGGCGCCCGCCGGGAGGCTTGCCGACCGGAGGGCCAGACAAGTAGGCCGCCAGGCCGGAGCCGCTGGACCGATGACACCCGGATGCCGAAGGCGCCCGCCGGGAAGCTGGCCGACCAGAGGGCCAGTGAGGTTGACCCATCGGTCAAGGGTGGGGGCAAGATAGAGGCATGGACCTGAACTACCCGGCCGAAGCCGAAGCGTTCCGCGTCGAGATCCGCCAATGGCTCACCGACCACCTGCCCGAGGGATGGTTCGAGCCCGGGTTCGAGATGGACGCCGAGGCCAAGATCCAGTTCCAGAAGGAGTGGACCCACGCCCTGTTCGAGGGCGGGTGGATCTGCGCCACCTGGCCGACCGAGTACGGGGGCAAGGGTCTGTCCACCATGGAGGCGGTCGTCCTGAACGAGGAGTTCGCCCGGGCCGGGGCGCCGCTGCGGGCCGACTTCTTCGGCGACACCCTGGTCGGGCCGACGATCCTGCAGTGGGGGACCGAGGAGCAGAAGAAGTTCTTCCTGCCCAAGATCCTCTCGGGCGAGATCGCCTGGTGCCAGGGCTTCAGCGAGCCCGACGCCGGCTCCGATCTGGCCGGGTTGTCGACCAAGGCCGTGCTCGACGGCGACGAGTGGGTCATCAACGGCCAGAAGATCTGGACCACCCAGGGCTTCATCGCCGACTACATCTTCGTGCTGTGCCGCACCGATCCCGATGCGCCCAAGCACGCCGGCATCTCGTACCTCCTGTGCCCCATGGATCAGCCCGGCATCGAGGTCCGTCCCATCCAGCAGATCGACGGCGCGGCCGAGTTCGCCGAGGTCTTCTTCACCGACGCCCGCTGCCCCAAGGCCAACGTGGTGGGCGGAGTCAACAACGGCTGGAAGGTGGCCATGACCACCCTCGGCTTCGAGCGGGGGACGTCGGCCACCACCGGCCACCGCCGCTTCGAGAAGGAGCTCGAGGTCATCATCGACAAGGCCCGCGACAACGGCCGCTCCGTCGACCCGCTGGTGCGCCAGGACCTGGCCCGGGCCTGGTCCAAGGTGCAGATCATGCGGATCAACGGCTTGCGCTCGCTCACCGCGGTGGTGCAGAACCGCAAGGATCTGGGCGTGGCCACGCTGGGGGCCACCAACAAGATGTTCTGGAGCGAGTACCACCAGTCGGTCATGAAGCTGGCCATGGACATCCTGGGCCCCGACGGCCAGATCCTGAGCGGTGACCCACAGGTGGAGGAGTCCGTTCCCGGCTACGGCGCCCGACGCACCAACGAGAAGTACCCGGCCTCGGCCCTGGAGTCGTCGTTCTTCTTCTCCCGCTCCGAGACGATCTGGGGCGGGACGTCGCAGATCCAGCGCAACATCGTGGGCGAGCGGGTGCTCGGGCTGCCCAAGGAGCCGAAGCCGGCGTAGGCGACCCAGGGGTTGGAGCCGAAGCCGGCGTAGGCGACCCAGGGGTTGGAGCCGAAGCCGGCGTAGGCGACCCAGGGGTTGGAGCCGAAGCCGGCGTAGGCGACCACCGGAAACCGGCCCGGCCGGAGTGACCTGAGGCACCCCAGGGGTGACCCGAGCCGGCGAGTACCGGCGAGTACCCTGACGTACTTCATGGCCCCGCCCTCCCTTCGCGGCGTGGGAGACGACGTCCCCGTCCCCGACGCCGACTCGACATCCGCGCCCCGGCGGCCGCGACGAAGCTGGCGCCAGCGCGCCGTCATCGGCACCGGGTTCCTGGTCGTGCTGGCCATCCTGGGTGCGGTGGCCGCGGTCGGCTACTCGGAGTGGCGGTTCAGCCAGCTCCACAAGGAGAAGCTGAAGCTGGCCAAGACGGTGTCGGGCGTCCCCCAGAACTACCTGATCGTGGGCTCCGACAGCCGCTCGGTGATCGCCAAGGGCGATCCCGACTACGCCGTGTTCAAGGGCGGAAGCGACGCCACCGGCGGCCAGCGCTCCGACACGATCATGGTGGTGCGGATCGACCCGGCCAAGAAGACGGCCAAGTTGCTGTCGTTCCCCCGCGACCTGTGGGTGCCGATCGCGGGCACCGGTGCCAGCCAACGCATCAACACGGCGTACAACAACGGGCCTCAGCCGCTCATCAATACCATCGAGCAGGACTTCGACATTCCCGATCAACCACTACGTGGAAGTCAACTTCGACAGCTTCCGCGACGTGGTCAACGCCATCGGTGGGGTGCCCCTCTACTTCGCCACCCGGATGCGGGACAAGAACTCCGGGCTCGACATCGAGACGCCCGGCTGCGTCACCCTGAACGGCGATCAGGCGCTCTCGTTCGCCCGGTCCCGCGAGCTGCAGTACTACGACACCAAGGTCGGCTACTGGAAATATGACGGCACGGGCGATCTGGGCCGCATCACCCGCCAGCAGATCTTCATCCGCACCCTGGTCGGGCGGGCCGAGGGCAAGCTCACGGGCATCAACCTGATCACCACCAACAATCTGGTGCACAGCGTGGTGAAGAACCTGAAGGTCGACTCCAGCTTCTCGCTGGGCGACATGCTCGGGCTCATGGGCGACTACAAGTACTTCGACGCCGACAAGCTGCAGACCTACACCCTGCCCACCGCACCGCATGTGACCGCGGGCGGTGCCGACGTGCTGCTCCTCAAGACGG
Source organism: uncultured Microthrixaceae bacterium (assembly GCA_963740985.1). Lineage (GTDB taxonomy): Bacteria > Actinomycetota > Acidimicrobiia > Acidimicrobiales > Acidimicrobilacustridaceae > UBA4742. The sequence goes on along the minus strand of CAVUGJ010000002.1, from coordinate 1,523,635 downwards.
CGGCGGCCCAACCCATGTTCGACGCCTTTCGGCCCCAGAGCCAGCAGTCGACCAACGTCAAGCCCAGCCAGGTCACCCTGACCGTGCAGAACGGCGGGGGCGTGACCGGCGAGGCGTCGCGGACCGCGGCCAAGCTGACCACCTTCGGCTTCACCGTCTCGGGCACCGGCAACGCCACCACGTCGGCCACCACCACCGTGCGCTACGGCACCGGTGGCGAGGGCCAGGCCGACCTGGTGGCCAGCTACGTGACTGGCGGAGGGGCCATGGTGACCGCTGACTCGTCGTTGGCCGCGGGCGCGGTGGAGCTGGTGCTGGGCTCGGACTTCGAGGGCATCTCCCACACGTCGGAGACGGCCAAGTCCTCGTCGAGCAGCTCCAGCTCCACCAGCGGCACGGGCACCTCGACCACCTCGACCACGGCGCCGCCGATCGGCCTGCAGGCCGGCAGCCCACCGCCGGGTGTGAAGTGCTGAGCCGCTGATCCCCGAGCGGGTCAGGTGGCGGCGTCGGCGACCCGCTCCAGCACCGGCCGCCATTCGGTGACCGGGCGCACCACGGCACCGGGCACCTTGGACGCATCGTCGGCTCGTCGTAGCAGGATCAAGGCATCGAAGTCGGCGTGGCGGACGAAGCGGTCCCGCTCGTCGGGGCGCATGGATCCGCCCTGGCCGATCAGGGTGAACGTGCTGTTCTCGCTCAGGCTGTCGGCGTAGCCCGGCTCGACGGTGACCAGGTAGCGCTTGGCGTCGGTGTGGCCGGCCACCAGCTCGGCCACTCGCGCCCCGAGCAGGGCCTCGACCAGCTCGGCGCCGGCCGACCCGTGGTCGGCGCAGCCGGGTTCGATGGTGCTGGCCAGATCGTGCACCAGTCCGGCCACCACCAGGCCTTCGTCGTCGGGTGCCACGCGCTGGAGGTGCTCAGCGGTCTGGAGCAGGTGGGGCACGGCGCCGACCACGTCGGCGCTTCGAGGGTCCGGGCGCCGGTCGAGCCCGTCGAGCACGGCGATCAGCTCGTCCACCGACCCCAGGGCGCGGCGTCTGGGCGCCGGGATCATCTGGCCACTGCGGGCCCGACGGGCACGGGTTGGCGCAGGCTCGAGGGGCGCTGGATGCCGCCGCCGGCCACCGTCCAGTGGCCCATGAGCGGGGTGTCGCCCGGGATTCCGTAGGCGAAGGTGATGTCGGCGGGGCCGGGCGTGTTGCTGTTGCGCAGGTAGAAGATGCCGCCGCGGAACACGCCGATGGTGTCGGTGCCGGAGCCGTCGAAGTCGCCCACCACGGGCAGGTCGGTGGCCAGGCCGAAGGGGATGACCAGATCGGCGGGGCCGGGGGTGTTGGACAGGCGGAGGTAGAAGACGCCGCGGCGGAAGACCCCGATGGTGTCGATCCCGGTACCACTCCAGTCGCCGGTGACCGGATGGTCGCCGGGAACGCCGAAGGGGACGGTCAGGTCGGCCACGCCGCTGGTGTTGCTGTTGCGCAGGTAGAAGATGCCGTTGCGGTAGATGCCGACGGTGTCGGTCCCGTCGCCGTTCCAGTCCCCGGCTACGGGTAGGTCGCCCGTGGTGCCGAAGTTGATGATGGTGTCGGGCGCGGTGCTCAGCAGCGAGTCGCGCATGCGCCATCGGCCGTCGCGGAAGGCGGCGGGGGAGTCGGCCGCGCCGGCGTGCCAGTGGCCCGCCACGGGCAGGTCGCCGGGGTCGCCGAACACCTGGGTGACGTCGGCGGCGCCGGTGCTGAGGCCGTAGCGGTAGTTCCACACCAGGGCTGGCGCCACCGACAGGCAGCCGAGCAGGGGGTTGGTGGTGCCCGGTCCTTCGTTGACGGCGTACGCGCACACCGAGTGGCTGGCGGTGCTGACCGCGATGTTGGCCACGAAGCCGTGGCCGTTGTGCTCGAGCACGCCGTCGGACCAGGGTTGGTTGGCCGAGACGCTGGCGGCGAAGGCGCCATCCACGTACACGTTCACCGGGATGGGACCGTTCACGTCAGGGTCCAGCGCCCAGCCGTCGACGCTCAGGACGCCGTCGGTGACCGAGGCGGCGTGGATGGCGCCGATGGCCACGTGCAGGCAGGGGGCGTCGTGGGGGCCGGTGGAGTCGTCGGTGGCCGGCGTGGTGGTGCAGCTGGCCTCGATCTCCCAGGGTGGGATGCACGTGACCAGGCGGCACACGATCGGTCCCAGACAGGGGACGGCCTGGTTGCACTGCCCGTAGCGGAACTCGTTGCAACCGGCTCGGCGTTCGTTGCAGTTGCCGTTGGCGCAGCCGCAGCCGGTGCCCGAACAGGCGCCCGAACACAGGCCGGTGTTGTCGCAGCCGCAGCCGTTGCAGCCGGCGTTGCAGTCCATGTAGTAGCGGGGACCGCCGCAGAAGCCGGAACCGTCCGCCTTCCACCAACCGGCCACGGCGGTACCCGGCGGGCAGGCGTTGGGGCCGTAGATCGAGCAGCAGAACTCGGTGTAGCCGTCGCAGCACAACGCCCCACAGGTGCAGTTCTCGCCGACGCAGGAGCAGACCGCGGCGTAGGCCGTGGTGGGCCGCAACAACAGATCGGCCGGGGCCACGGTCAGGGCGCTGCCCACGATGGCCGTGCGGGCCAGGAAGCTGCGCCGCCCCACCCGGTTGGCCAGACCGGCCGAGAGCCGCTCGACCAGCGTGGCCCGCTCACCCATCGAGTTCACGCGCCACTCCGGCTCTGCGATGGCATGGCTCCCGATCCTAGGACGATCGCTGGGGGTGTAACGGTCGGCGGGCAGCAGCGTCTCAGACGGTGAAGACCTGAGGAGGCCGAGATGAGCGCAGCGGGCGTGGAGGATGCCGTCGAGCAGATGCGGGTGGACCAAGCCCTGGCCCGACGGGTGGTGGCTGACGGCGGAGCGGCCTTGGATGCGTTCGACCTGACCGAGGCGGAGGCTTCGGCGCTGGCCGACGCCCTGCGTCTCGACGTGGGCGACGCCTTCGAGGGTCCGCCCGGTGACGAGGTGAGCGGCTTCGGTTTCGGCGGCTTGGGTGCCATGCCGCTCGACAACCTCATCGGGGTGGGTCGCCAGCTCGGGATCCAGAACCCCGGTGCCACCCAGGGCGCCGGCTGGATCGACCTGGGTGGGCGCAACTCCGGGTGGATCGACCGGGGCCTGGGGCAGGGCTCGAGCGAGTGAGCGGGTCCGCCACCCGGACCCGGCTGCGGGTGACGGCGTCCCCGGACGCTTTCCCCGAGTGGTGGCCCCGGGCGGCGGTGGAGGAGGCGTTCACGTTGGTCTCGGGGCGCGCCGACGCCGTCGTGTTGCCCATGCCCACCTGGCGGTGGGGACCCCAGGACTTCGCGGCGGGCCTGGCCCTGGCCCGCTCGGCCCGGGTCCCGACCGCGGTGTACAACCGGTTCGACAGCTGGGACGATCCGGCGCGGGCCTGGCGCGGCGATCCGGTCTTCACCGATCTGGTGCACGAGTACTGCCGTGAGGCCACCGTGGTGGCCGGTCCGCAGCTGCCGCTCGCCGGTGGTCCGGCCCACCCGCTGCCGTTGCCGTACCCCCCGCTGGTGGCCCGGCGGGCCGCCCCGCCGATCTGGGCCCCCGCGGACTTCGACGTGCACTTCGCCGGGTTCTACCGGGAACCGGGTTGGGCTGGGCCGGGCCGCGACACCCGTGACCGGCACCACCGGGGCCACCTGTTGGCGCAGCTCGCGCCGGCCGTCCACCCCGATCGCCTGCTCGTCCGCCGCGGGGCGTACTGGGACAGCGACCAGGCGGAGCAGCGGGCCATGCGGGATCGGTCGACGGCCGAGATGGATCGGTCGGCCATCGTGTTCGCCCCGGCGGGCTACGGCTACCTCACCATGCGCCACGCCGACGGTTGGGCCCGGGGCCGGGTGGTGCTGTCCGAGCCGGTCCAGCGTCACATCCTGGTGCCCGAGCCCGAGCGCTGGGACGCCGGGGAGATCGTGCTGGCCTACGAGCCCTCGGGGCGCGACCTGGCCGAGGTGGTGGCGGCCGCGCTGGACGACCCGGATCGCCTGGTCGCCATCGCCCGGGCCGGCTGGGAGTACGGGCGCCGCTGGACCGACCCCGCGGCCCAGGCCGGTCTGCTGGCCGACGCCCTGGCCGCCCACTGCGGCTACTGCGATGAGATCGGCCCCGACGAGGGGGACTGAACCCCGGTCCGGCGAGCGCCCTCGGCAGGACTCGAACCTGCGCCACCGCCTCCGGAGGGCGGTGCTCTATCCGCTGAGCTACGAGGGCAAGGGGCGCGAGCCTAGCGCAGGGTCCTGGGAGTTCGGCCCGGAGCAGATCGGGTGGAACCGACTCGGGTGGCGGGAGGGGCGCCGGGTAGGATCGCCCGACCGATGGCCAGACCAGGAGACCCCCGTTGATCCGCGACCAGCTCGCCGACGCCCTGCGCGCCGCCCTGGCCACCCTCGAGGTCGAGCCGGTGCCCGAGTCGATCGGTATGGAACGCCCCGCCCGGCGCGAGCACGGCGACTGGTCGTCCAACGTGGCCCTGGTCACGGCCAAGGCGGCCGGGCGCAATCCACGCGAGCTGGCCGGTCAGCTGGCCGAGATCCTCAACGCCTCGCCGCCGGCCCACGTGACCGCGGTCCAGGTGGCCGGCCCCGGGTTCGTGAACTTCCACCTGGCCGACTCCTGGTTGCACGACGTGCTGGCCGACATCGTCGACCAGGGCGTCGACGGCTTCGCCCGACTCGACCTGGGGACCGGGTCACGGGTCAACGTCGAGTTCGTGAGCGCCAATCCGACCGGCCCCCTCCACGCCGGCCACGGCCGAGGTGCGGCCTACGGGGACTCGCTGGCTCGGCTGCTCGATCGGGCCGGCTACCAGGTGTCCCGCGAGAACTACCTGAACGACCGCGGCACCCAGATGGCCAAGTTCGCCGACTCGCTGGCCGCCCGCCGGGCCGGCACCGACCTGCCCGAGGACGGCTATGCCGGCCAGTACATCATCGACTGGGCCAAGGAGATGCCCGACGACGCCGATCCGCAGAGCTGGGGCGAAGCCCGGGCCATCGAGGACCACCGCGAGGTGCTGGCCGCCCTCGACATCCACTTCGACACCTGGTTCAGCGAGCGCTCGCTGGTCGATTCGGGGGCCATGGAAGCCACCCTGGCCGACCTGCGGACCCACGGCGTGGTGGTCGAGGCCGACGGAGCCATCTGGCTGCGCAGCACCGACTTCGGCGACGACAAGGACCGCGTGCTGGTGCGCAGCGACGGCGAGCCGACCTACCTGCTGCCCGACATCGCCTACCACCGCGACAAGTTCGCCCGGGGCTTCGACCTGCTCATCGACGTGTGGGGGGCCGACCACCACGGCTACGTCCCGCGCATGAAGGCGGCCATGCAAGCGGTGGGCCACGATCCGGCCGAGCTCGAGGTGTCGATCGTGCAGCTGGTGAACCTGATGAAGGGCGGCCAGCCGGTGCGTCTGTCCAAGCGCGCCGGCGACATCGTCGAGCTTCGCGACGTCATCGACGAGGTCGGTGCCGACGCGGCCCGCCTCACCTTCCTGCTCCAGTCGATCGACAGTCCGCAGACCTTCGACCTCGACCTGGTGGCCAGCCAGGCCATGGACAACCCCGTCTACTACGTGCAGATGGCCCATGCCCGGCTGCGTTCCATCGAGCGCCGGGCGACCGAGGGGGGCGTGGCTCGACAGCCCCTGGACCAGGTCGAGGTGGTCCTGCTCACCCACGAGCGCGAACTGGACGTCCTGCGCGTCCTGTCCACCCTGCCCGACGTGCTGGCCACCGCCTGCACCGACCGGGCGCCGCACCGCATCGCCACCTGGGTGCGCGAGCTGGCCGGCGCCGTCCACGGCTTCTACCACGACTGCTACGTGCTGGGCGATGGCATCTCGCCCGAATTGACCCAGGCCCGCCTGTGGCTGGTGGCGGTGGCCGAGATCGGCCTGGGCATCGGGCTGGACCTGCTCGGGGTGGGCGCCCCCGACTCGATGTGACCGCCATCCCCCGAGCCCTCCTGCCCGACTCGGCCCAGGAGGGACCCGACGGGCATCTCACAGTGGGCGGGTGCGACACCCTCGATCTGGCCGGCGAGTACGGCACGCCCCTGTTCGTCTACGACGAGGATCAGCTGCGGGCCCGCTGCGCGGAAGCCGTGACCGGCTTCGGCCCCGGCGTGAGCTACGCCACCAAGGCCTTCCTGTGTCGGGCCATGGCCCGACTGGCCACCGAGGCCGGCATGCACCTCGACGTGTCCACCGCCGGGGAGTACCACGTGGCCCGCGCCGCCGGCACGCCGCCCGAGGCCCTGGTGCTGCACGGCAACAACAAGTCGGCCGAGGAGCTGCGCACCGCGCTGGCCGATGGTGTGGGTCGTATCGTGGTCGACTCCTTCGACGAGCTCGATCGCATCGAGGCCCTGGTGGCCGGGGGGCTGCCCACACCCAAGGTGCTCATGCGCATCACCCCGGGTGTGGAGGCCCACACCCACGAGTTCGTGCGCACCGGCCAGGACGACTCCAAGTTCGGCTTCGGGGTGGCATCGGGCGCGGCGGCCGACGGCGCTAGCCCGAGCCGCGGCCTCGGACGCCGTCGAGCTGGTGGGCATGCACGCCCACCTGGGCAGCCAGGTGTTCGAGGCTCGGTTCTTCGAGTTGGCCGTCGAGGCCCTGGCCCCGTTCTTCGTCCAGCATCCCCTGGCCGAGCTGTCCATCGGTGGTGGGCTCGGAGTGGCCTACGTGGAGGGCGAGGACGCACCGTCGATCACCGAGTGGGCCGCGGCGGTGAAGCGGGCGTGTGCCCAGGCCGGCATCACGGCCCGGGTCACCGCCGAGCCCGGTCGGTCCATCGTCGCCTCGGCCGCGGTGACCCTCTACACGGTCGGCACCATCAAGGACCTGCCCGGCATCCGCACCTACGTGTCGGTGGACGGGGGCATGAGCGACAACCCCCGCCCGGTGCTCTACGGGAGCGGCTACGAGACGTTCCTGGCCCGCTCGGTGGGCGCGCAACGGGATCGGCTGGTGCGGGTGGTGGGCAAGCACTGCGAATCGGGCGACCTGTTGGTGCGCGAGGGCTGGGTGCCGTCGGACCTGGCCGTCGGCGACATCCTGTGCACGCCCGTGACCGGCGCCTACGGCCACTCCATGGGCTCCAACTACAACAAGGTCCAACGCCCTGCCGTGGTCTTCGTGGCCGACGGCCGGGCTCGCCTGGTCGTCCGTCGGGAGACCCTGGAAGACCTCCTGGCCTGCGACGTGGGCTGAGCCCGGCGGTGACCGAGCGCGCAGGTCGGGCTCCTGACGGTGGTGACCGGCGGAAGGGGGGCGCTGGACCATCAGGAGCCCGACCGCCGCACCTTAGATTCGCCCGCATTGAAAAGCTAGAAAATAGAATGAAAAATACGGAGAGATCCAAGGAGTAGTCGTTTCAGGGGGTGGCATTCTCGTACCGGATGCTCCTGAGCGGGCCACTAGCGTGGGAGGCGTGAACGGATCCGGAGTGCGCGTGGGGCTGCTGGGCTGCGGGACGGTGGGATCGGCACTGGTCCAATTGGTGCAGGAACAGGCCGAAGGCATCGAGTCGCGCACCGGCCTGCGCCTGGAGATCTCCCGCGTGGCGGTGCGCAACGCCTCCAAGGACCGGGGCGTCGACCTGCCCCGCGAGCTGTTCACCAACGACGCCGCCTCGGTGGTCAACGATCCCGACGTCGACGTCGTCATCGAGGTCATCGGGGGCATCGAGCCGGCCCGCCAGCTCATCCTCGACGCCCTCAAGGCCGGCAAACCCGTGGTCACGGCCAACAAGGAGCTGTTGGCCAACGTCGGCGCCGAGATCTTCGCCGCGGCCGAGGCGTCGGGCGTCGACGTGTTGTTCGAGGCGGCGGTGGGGGGCGGCATCCCGCTGGTGCGCCCGCTGCGCGAATCCCTGCTGGGCGAACCCATCGACCAGGTCATGGGAATCGTGAACGGCACCACCAACTACATCCTGACCCGCATGACCGAATCGGGAGCCAGCTACGCCGACGCCCTGGCCGAAGCCCAGGCCCTGGGCTACGCCGAAGCCGATCCCACCGCGGATGTGGAGGGCTACGACGCCGCGGCCAAGATCGCCATCCTGGCCAGCATCGCCTTCGGGGCGCGGGTGGTGGCCGGGGACGTCTACCACGAGGGGATCTCGGGCATCTCCGCCTCCGACATCGCCTTCGCCGGGCGCAACGGCTACGTGGTCAAGCTGGTGGCGGTGGCCGAGCACCTGACCGGGCGCGGCGGGCGCAGCGGGCCATCGGAGCTGGCCGTGCGCGTCCATCCGGTGATGCTGCCCACCACCCATCCGCTGGCCTCGGTCCGGGGCAGCTTCAACGCCGTGTTCGTCCAGGGCGCGGCGGTGGGCGAGCTCATGTTCTACGGCCGGGGGGCGGGGGCCAACCCCTCGGCCAGTGCGGTGCTGGGCGATCTCATCGACGCCTCCCTCAACCTGCGCAAGGGGTCGAGTGCCAGCATCGGTGCACTCAGCGAAGTGCCCATCTGTCCGGTCGACGACCTGGAGTCCGCCTACTACCTGCACCTGCACGTGGTGGACCGACCGGGCGTGCTGGCCGCGGTGGCCGGCGTGTTCGGCACCCACGGCGTGTCCATCAGCTCGATGAGCCAGGGGCTGCCCGAGCTCGGCCCTGACCAGACCGAGGCCGAGGCCGACCTGGTGTTCATCACCCACGATGCCCTGGAGCGAGACGTGCAGGCCACGTTGCGCGACCTTCGGGACCTCGACGCCGTGCGTCACCTGGGCAGCCTCATCCGGGTGCTGGGTGAAGGACCCGAGACGTCGTGAAGTACGTCAGCACCCGGGGCAGCGCCCCCATCCTCGAGTTCGCCGACGTGTTGCTGGCCGGGCTGGCCCGCGACGGAGGCCTGTACGTGCCCGAGACGTGGCCCGCCCTACCGGCCGGCCTGCTGTCGCGGGCCGCGGACGCGCCCTACGCCGAGGTGGCGCTCGAGGTCATGTGGCCGTTCGTGGAGGGATCGATCGACCGCGACGACTTCGCGGCCATGGTGGTCGACGCCTACGCCACCTTCGACCATCCCGACGTGGTTCCGCTGCGCGACCTCTCGGCGTGGGCACCCCAGCTGTGGCTGGCCGAGCTGTTCCACGGTCCGACCCTGGCCTTCAAAGACGTGGCCCTGCAGCTGGTCGGGCGCCTGTTCGATCACGAGCTGGCTCGACGCGGCTCGAAGGTGACGATCGTCGGCGCCACCTCGGGCGACACGGGCTCGGCCGCCATCGCCGCCTGTCGGGACCGCGAGGCCATCGAGATCGTGATCCTGCACCCGGCGGGTCGCGTCTCGGACGTGCAGCGCCGCCAGATGACCACCGTCGACGCCCCCAACGTCCACAACCTGGCCGTGGAGGGCACCTTCGACGACTGCCAGGACCTGGTCAAGGCGCTGTTCGCCGACGAGGCGTTCCGGGACCGGGTCAACCTCTCGGCCGTTAACTCCATCAACTGGGCCCGGGTCATGGCTCAGATCGTCTACTACGTGACGTCGGTGGCCCGGCTCACCGGGGGTCGCTCGCCCGTGGGTTTCGCCGTGCCCACCGGGAACTTCGGCAACGTCTTCGCCGGCTATGGCGCCCAGCGCATGGGCCTGCCCGTGGGCCAGTTCGTGGTGGCCAGCAACGCCAACGACATCCTGACCCGGTTCCTCGAGACCGCGGCCATGGAGATGGTCGGGGTCGAGCCCACGCTCAGCCCGAGCATGGACATCCAGGTGTCGAGCAACTTCGAACGTCTGCTGTTCGAGATCTACGGCGGGGACGGCACCGCCGTGGCCGAGACCATGCAGCGGTTCCGGGAGGAGGGCTCGTTCTCGGTGGACCACGACCGGATGGGTCTGCTGCGCGAGCACTGGGTGGGAGCCAGCGTCGACGACGCCGCCACCCTGGCGGTCATCTCCCGGATGCACGAGCGCCTGGGCCTGCTGGTCGATCCGCACTCGGCGGTCGGGCTGGGCGCGGCGGCGCGGGTCCGCGCCGATCCGATCGGTGCCCATGGTGGCGCTGGCCACCGCCCACCCGGCCAAGTTCCCCGACGCGGTCGAGGCGGCCACCGGCGTACGCCCTGCGCTCCCCGACGCCCTGGCCGACCTGTTCGATCGTCCCGAGCACTACGACACCGTGGCCAACGACTACGACCAGGTGCGCGCCGCCATCGACACCGCCATCTCCTAGGGACGATTCCTGGCATGATGCCCCGGTGAAGTTCGTGGTGTGCGTGCCCGACGGCTGCGCCGACGAGCCGGTGGACCAACTCGGCGGCCGCACGCCGCTGGAGGTCGCCCACCTGCCCACCATCACCGCCATGGCCGCCCGGGGTGAGGTCGGTCGGGCCGAGGTCATCCCGGCGGGTCTGCCGCCGGGCAGCGACGTGGGCAACATGTCGATCTTCGGCTACGACCCGGCGCAGTTCCACACCGGTCGTGCCCCCATCGAGGCCGCCGCGCTGGGCATCGAGTTGTCGGCCGACCAGGTGGCCTTCCGCTGCAACCTGGCCACCGTGATCGACGGCATCATGGTCGACTTCTCGGGAGGCCACCCGACCACCGAGGCCGCGGCCGAGGTGCTGGCCGCCCTCCAGGACGAGCTGGGTGGCGACGGGATCGCCTTCCACCCCGGCGTCGAGTACCGCCACATCCTGGTGGCCCCGACGGTCGTGGGCCGACGTCGAAGCCACGCCGCCCCACGACCTGTCCGACAAGGCCGTGGTGCTGCCCGAAGGCCCGGCCGCCCCCCAACTGCGCCAACTCATGGACGCCTCGAGAGCCGTGCTGGCGCGCTTCGACCTGCCCGCCAACCAGATCTGGTTGTGGGGCCAGGGCACGCGTCCGCAACTGCCGAGCTTCGCCTCCCGCTACGGGGTCGACGCGGCCTTGAACAGCGCGGTGGACCTGGTGCGGGGCCTCGGGGTGCTCACCGACATCGAGGTGGTCGACGTCGACGGGATGACCGCCGGGTTCGACACCGACTACGCGGCCCAGCGCGAGTGCGCACTCGATGCCCTGGCCGACGGCGCCGACCTCTTCCTGATCCACATCGAGGCCACCGACGAGGCCGGCCACGCCGGCGACGTGCACGAGAAGATCCGGGCTCTGGAGAGCTGGGACCGTGACGTGCTGGGAGCCCTGTCACCCGCGCTCGACCGGCTCGGCCCGTGGCGCCTGCTGATGCTTCCCGACCACGCCACCCCGCTGCGCCTCAAGACCCACACCAGCGATCCGGTTCCCTACCTCCTGCGTCGACTCCAAGATCGACGGCCCGGGTGGCACCTTCACCGAGGTCGGGGTGGCGGGCGCCCCGATCGTGCCGGGCCACGAGCTCATGGGCCGCCTGATCGGTCGGTGATCGCCCTCGGTCGCGGTGCCCGTCGTCGGCGGGCCCTGGCCGTGCCGTTCCCGGACCGCTGGCGGGTGCTGCTGGCGCAACGGCTGGTCCACTGGAACCTGCTCGACGACGTCGAGCGCGCCCGACTGGAGGATCTCATCCGGGTGTTCCTGGCCGACAAGAAGTGGGAGTCGGCCGGCGGCCTGGAGCTGACTGACGAGATCAAGGTGCTCATCAGCGCCATGGCCTGTCTGCTCGTGCTGGGGCTGTCCGACGACGCCTACCGGGGGGTGAAGTGGATCGAGGTGCAGCCCACCACCATGATCAGCCGGGGCCAACGCCAGTACGGCGACGCCCGCGGGGTGGTCCTCGACGGCGATCTGCCCATCCTGGGCGAGACCAGCTTCACCGGACCGGTGTTCATCGCCTGGGACGCGGCCCGTGAAGGCGCGCGCCATCCCGAGCGGGGGCACAACGTCGTCTACCACGAGTTCGCCCACAAGCTCGACATGGACGACGGCACCGTGGACGGGACGCCGGTGCTCGCGCCGGCGGATCGTCAGCGCTGGATCGAGGTGTGCACGGCCGTCTACCAGGACGTCCGCCAGGGTCGAGCCGACCCCTTGCTGGACGACTATGCCGGGGTGAACCCCGGTGAGTTCTTCGCCGTGGCCACCGAGGTCTTCTTCGACCGTCCCCAGGCCATGGCCGACACCTACCCCGACCTCTACGACGTGCTCCGAACCTTCTACCGCCAGGACCCGGCAGCTCGGGCAGCCCGGTAGTCCGGTGGGCCCGGTGGGTCGCTCGTGGTCGGGTCGGTGATCGCCCCGGGTTGCCCCTGATCGCGGGCACCGGGTACGATGCGCCGGTCGTCGACAGGGGGCCGCGGCAAGTCTCGCGACTTGGTTCCACGTCGGCTCCATGTCCTCGGGTGCGCCGACCAGGGACGCTCTCCCGTGCGGGAGAGAGACCGCCATCGCGGCGGCGCCACCTGAATCATGCCTTGGCTTCGCGGGTGTCCCATGGACGCCCACGCATCGCCGATCCGGGTCCAGGCCAACTGCGGCCGTTCGACCCACCGCCACCCCTCCGCTAGTTCCCACACATTCAACCTTCGCAATCCCACCCATCCAGAAATGAGGTCGCCGTGAGCGCGGACACCCAGCAACTCGAACGCTCGGCGCTCGAGCGCAAGGACCGTGACGAGCTGCACACCATCGCGGTGGCACTCGGCGGCAAGCCCACCTCCCGGGCCCGCAAGGCCGACATCGTCGACCTGATCCTGGAGCTGGCCGGAGTGCCTTCGGCTCGCCGACCGGGTCCGCCGCAGCCCGCCGCCACGGCTGGCGCTGACGCCCCCGAGACCTCGGCCGCCGCCGATCCGTCGACCGAGTCGGACACCGACGCGGCTCGCACGCCGGCCCGTCGCGGCCGCAACCGTGGCCGTGCCGCCGCAAGTCAGGACGCGGTCGCCCCGATCGAGACCGACGCGGTCGCCTCCGGCGCCGATGAGTCCGGGGACACCGACACGGCCGACACCGCCGCCACCGGCCAGGCCGCACCGGGCGCCGACCAGACCTCCGACACCGGCCGGGCCTCCGACCGGGCCAGCCAAGCTTCCGACGGCGCCGGGCAAGCTTCCGACGGCGCCGGCCAGGCTTCCGACGGCGCCGGCCAGGCTTCCGACGGCGCCGGCCAGGCTTCCGACGGCGCCGGCCAGGCTTCCGACGGCGGCGGCCAGGCCTCCGAGGGGAACGGCCAGAACCAGACCCAGGGGGCGTCGGCCAACCAGCCCGCGGGCGATGGCGAATCAGGCAACCGCCGCCGCCGCCGTCGGGGCCGCGATCGCAACGATCGCGAGCGGGTCCAGGGCGGACAGGGCGAGCGGGCCGACGTCGACCAGCCCTTCCAGGGCGAGCCGGTCGAGGTCGCCGGTCTGCTCGACCTGCGCGACGAGGGCTACGGCTTCCTGCGCCTGGCCGGCTACCTGCCGAGCAAGGACGACGTCTACATCTCGGTGAAGCAGGTGCGCCAGTTCGCGCTGCGCAAGGGCGACCAGGTCACCGGGGCGGCCCGTCCGGCCGGCCGCAACGAGAAGAACCCGGCCATGCTGCGCATCGACGCGGTCAACGGCGTCGATCCCGAGGTGGCCCGGCAGCGTCCGCGCTTCGAGGACCTCACCCCGCTGTTCCCCGACGATCGCCTGCGTCTCGAGGTCCCGAGCGAGTCGCACAACATGACCACCCGCATCATCGATCTGGTGTCGCCCATCGGCAAGGGCCAGCGCGGCCTCATCGTGTCGCCGCCCAAGGCGGGCAAGACCACGGTGATGAAGCAGATCGCCCGGTCCATCGAGATGAACAACCCCGACGTCCACCTGATCGTGCTGCTGGTCGACGAGCGGCCCGAAGAGGTGACCGACATGCGTCGCTGGGTGAAGGGCGAGGTGGCGGCCTCCACCTTCGACCGCCCGGCCGACGAGCACACCATGGTGGCCGAGCTGACCATCGAGCGGGCCAAGCGCCTGGTCGAGGACGGCCGCGACGTGGTCATCATCCTGGACGGCATCACCCGTCTGGCCCGGGCCTACAACCTGGCCGCCCCGGCCACCGGTCGCATCATGTCCGGCGGCATCGACACCGGCGCCCTGTACCCGCCCAAGAAGTTCTTCGGGGCGGCCCGCAACATCGAGGAGGGCGGCTCGCTGACCATCCTGGCCACGGCCCTGGTCGAGACCGGCTCGAAGATGGACGAGGTGATCTTCGAGGAGTTCAAGGGCACCGGCAACATGGAGCTGCGCCTGGATCGTCACCTGGCCGAGCGGCGGATCTACCCGGCCATCGACGTGGACGCCTCCTCGACCCGCCACGAGGAGCTGCTCTTCACCCCCAAGGAGCTCCAGATGGTGTGGAAGCTGCGCCGAGTGCTGTCGGGGCTGAGCGAGCGGGGCAGCGGCGCCGGGCTGGAGATGCTGATCGACCGCCTGGCCTCGTTCAAGAGCAACGAGCAGTTCCTGGCCGAGGTCGGCAAGGCGCCGGCCAACCCCTAGACTGGACATTCCACAAGGACCTTTGGAGCCCCGATGAAGGCTGACATCCACCCCGAGTACGTGACCGCCACGGTGCACTGCTCCTGCGGCAACACGTTCACCACGCGTTCGACCTCGCCCGAGCTCCACTCCGAGCTGTGCAGCGAGTGCCACCCCTTCTACACCGGCAAGCAGAAGCTGGTGGACTCCGGTGGCCGCATCGACCGCTTCGAGCGCCGCTACGGCAAGCGCAAGCCCAAGACCGCCGCTGACGCCTGAGCGTCGGTTCGGTGGCGCTGCCCGTTGAGCGCCGCGCCGCGCTGCTGGCGGCCAAGCTCGCCGCGCTCGAGCGCCAGCCACGACCCGCCCAGCGTGTCCGGCGACCACGCCGGCGCATCTTCGTCGCGCCAACCGGGCCCCTTCCCGGGAGGCGCCAGCCTGGTGGTAGGCGAGCAAGCGACGGCGCGGCCGGGAGCGCAAGGTTGGGTGCTGGCCGACGAAGACCCGGAGCGAGCGATGGGTCCGGCCCTGGCCTGGGGCGCCGCCCGCTCGATCAACGGGCGCGATCTGCACCTGGTGGTCGACCGCCACGCCGGTCTGCTGGCCCGTCAGGCCGCCGAATTCGCCGACCCGCCGCAGGTGTGGCAGATCGAGGGCGATTCGATCGTCGCCGCCACGGCGGTTCCCTACATCCCGCCGCTCGGGCCACCCGACGCCGCCCTCGAACTGGTCGACGTGCTGGTCGACCAGGGCGTCGAGGTGGTGGTCGACCACGGCGAGGTCATCGGCGAGGTGCTCGGCCTCGAGGTGGCCCGCGTGGTGGTGGACGACGACGGTGCCGCCCGGCTGGAGGTGGGTGTGGGGCGCAACGACCGGGAGGCATTCGCCATCATCCACGCCGATCAGGATCCGGTCGACGCCCTGGCCTCGGTGGTGCGCACCGTGAGCACGCATCGCCAGCCCGGCGCCCCCGCGCATCCGCTGAACCGGCTCGGCGCGCCGCGTTGGTTGCGGGCACGCCTGGTGGCCCAGCCCGAGCTGGTGGGCGCGGTCCAGCCTGGCCCCGGTGCCCGGCGTCCTGCCTCGGGGCGGGGTCAAGGAGTCGGCGCCAGTGGCCGCGGTGGGAACCGATCGGGACGGTCGTCCGCTGGTGGTGGTGGCGTCGACCGGGATCGACCTGGCCCTGGTCCCCCTGGCCGCCGACCTGCGCCTGGCCCACGCAACCCGACGCTCGACTGGTCCTGGTCGTACCCGAACGCGACGCCCATCCGATGACTCGGAGACTCGCCGGCGCGCTGGTGGACCCAGCCGAGGTGGTGGCTCTCCCCGGCGACTGGCGGGAGTGACCGGTCCAGCGGCTCGGGCGTGGCGGCCTTCGCCTTCTTGGCCCGCCGGTACCCTTTCTGCGTGCTCGACCGACTCGACGACCTGGAGCGTGAGTTCGACCAGGTCGAGGCGCGCCTGGCCGACCCCAGCCTCCTGGCCGACCAGGGCCGCTACGCGGAGGTGGCCCGCCGCCACCACGAGCTGGAGGCGATCGTGTCGCGCACCCGGCGGTTGCGGGCGGCTCGCAGCGATCTGGACGTGGCCCGGGAGATGTACGCCGAGGCGTCCAGTGCCGATCGCGAGGTGGTGCGGGTCGACATCGACGAGTCCGAGCAGCTGATCGAGCAGCTCGAGGCCGAGATCCGCCTGCTGCTGCTGCCCCGCGATCCCAACGACGAGCAAGAACGTGATCGTCGAGATCCGCGGCGCCGAAGGCGGTGAGGAAGCGAACCTGTTCGCCCGGGACCTGTTCGAGATGTACCTGGCCTACGCCGCTGGTCAGGGCTGGAAGGTCGAGGTGCTGGGTTCGAGCCCCTCGGACATGGGCGGGCTCAGCGACGTCACCTTCCTGATCCGGGGCGATGGTGTGTGGACCAAGCTCAAGCACGAGGGCGGGCCTCACCGGGTCCAGCGGGTGCCGGCCACCGAGTCCCAGGGGCGGGTCCACACCTCGTCGGCCACGGTCACCGTGCTGCCCGAGGCGGAGGAGGTGGAGGTGCAGATCGACCCCAAGGACCTCGAGATCGACGTGTACCGCTCGTCGGGTCCGGGTGGTCAGTCGGTGAACACCACCGACTCGGCGGTTCGCGTCACCCATGTCCCCACGGGCATCGTGGTGGCCATGCAGGACGAGAAGAGCCAGATCCAGAACCGGGCCAAGGCGCTCCAGGTGCTGCGGGCCCGGTTGCTCAAGCTGGAGCAGGACCGCCAGAGCGCGGAGCTGTCCGACGCCCGTCGGGGCCAGGTGGGCGGCGGTGGTCGATCCGAGAAGATCCGCACCTACAACTTCAAGCAGAACCGGGTCACCGACCACCGCATCGATCTCGACCTCTACAAGTTGGACAAGGTCCTGGCCGGGGACCTCGACGAGATCGTGGACGCCCTGGTGTCCGACGAACGGGCCCGCCAGCTCAGCGACCCGGGCCGCGGCTGAGTGGACGGCACGGTCTCCTGGCGACAGCTCGCGGGCGGAGGCCGAGCGGCGCCTGGCCACCGCCGGCCTGGCCAGTCCTGAGGTGGACGCTCGGCGACTGGTGGAGGAGGCCTCGGGATTCACCCCGACCGAACTGGCCGTGGGGCTGGACCAGCCGGCCACCGTCCGGGGTGTGGCCCACTTCGATCGCATGCTCGGTCGTCGCCTGGAGGGCGAGCCGCTGCAGTACGTGTTGGGGAGCTGGGGGTTCCGCACGCTCGACCTGATGGTCGATCGCCGCGTCCTGATCCCCCGTCCCGAGACCGAGGCGGTCGTCGGTCACGCCCTGATCGAGTTGGACCGGCTCCGGTCTCGACGCCAGACCGGCGACCGACGATCGCTGCGGGTGGTGGACCTGGGCACCGGCTCGGGAGCCGTGGCGCTGTCGTTGGCGGCCGAGCGCGACGGACTGGAGATCTGGGCCACCGACGACTCGGGTGATGCCCTCGACGTGGCCGGGGCCAATCTGGCCACCCTGGGCATGCGGGCCACCAGGGTCCGGCTGGCCCGGGGCTCCTGGTTCGAGGCGTTGCCGACCGACCTGGCCGGCACCCTCGACCTGGTGATCAGCAATCCGCCCTACGTGGCCGACGGCGACGAGCTCCCCCCGGAGGTGGCGCGGTGGGAACCCGATTCGGCCCTGGTGGCCGGCCCGGCCGGCACCGAGTGCCTGGAACACCTGGTCACCGAGGCCCACCGGTGGCTGGCTCGCCCGGCTGCGCTGGTGCTCGAGCTCGCCCCCCACCAGGCGCCGGTCATGGTCGACGTGGCCCGCGCCGCCGGCTACGACCAGGTCGAGGTGCGCGCCGACCTGGCCGAGCGTCCTCGTGCGCTGGTGGCCAGGCTGGACCCGACCGACTGATCAGCTGGTGAACTGGAGGCTGTTGAGCACGGCGTTGAACTCGGCATCGGCGGGGTCGCCCGAGTAGATCGACAGCGTCTCCACCACGTACAGCTCGTCGCCCTTGAGGAACAGCATGGCGTTCTCGTAGCCGTTGCCGCCCTGGAAGGTGATCCGGTTGATCGTGTAGTTGATGGCCGGATAGCCCTGGTAGGTCGTCTGGGTGCGGCTCTCGATGAAGCCGCCGTCAGCGGCCATCTTGGCGTCACCCAGGCGCGAGACGGTGTCCTCGCCCGACTCGCCCGGGATGGCATGGACCTTGCCGTAGAGCACGTAGATCTGCGTGGCCACGCTGGGAGGCTCGCCGATGGTGGCCAGCCAGCCCGTCAGCTGGCCGTTGTCGGCCGGGGCGAAGCTGACCGAGGTGGCCGCCGCAGTCGGGGGCAGGCTCACGGTGAAGCCGCCCTCGGGATCGGTCACCGTCTTCCACCCGTTGGTGGTGCCGTGGATGCCGATCTTCTCGATGGCCTTGTTGACCTGGCTCGAGCCGTTTACGACGTGGAGGGCCAGCGCGGCCACGCCGAGCACCACCACGATGAGCACGCCGATCAAGGCCAGGCTCCCGACACCCCGCTTCTTGGTCGCCACCGTGGCCCGGGGCACCTCCGAGGGCATCGCGGTCTCGACCGACCCGTCCATCACGTAGCCGCACAGGCGGCAGGTGCCGGGCGGCTCCTTGTGAGCGGCTCCGCAGGACGGGCATCGGTTCTTGGCCATCGGGTGTGACTCCCACCGGTCGGGGTGCAGTAGGCCGACAGAAATGTGACGGTTGCGTCCTAGATCGGCACCGCGACGGGCCCACTGCAGCAAACGCGGCAACAAAAAGTTAGCAACTCCACCGGATCACGCCGGTCCATCACCCAGGTTGGACCAGGATCTTGGCGTGGGCGTCGGGGTGCGCCAGCTCGACGAAGGCGTCCGGAACGCCCTCGATGGGGACGCTTCCGGTGATCAGGGGCGAGACGTCCAACTCGCCTTCGGCGATCCGACGGAGCGTTTCCGCGAACTCCAGCGGGTCATAACCGAGCACGAACTGGAGGTTGAGCTCCTTGCTCACGGCCAGCATGGGGCGCACCGTGTCCGGCTGCATGCACACCCCGACCACCAGGATCTGGGAGTTGCGGGGGGCATCGAGCATGGCCGCGTCCAGCATCCCAGGGGCCCCCACCGCCTCGAACAGGACCATGGGCAGGCGGGCGCCGTGGCGCCGCCAGGCATCCATGGCGGGCTCCACCGCCGGGTCGACTACCTCGTGGGCCCCCATGGTCAGCGCCAGGGAGCGGCGCATGGGGGAGAAGTCGGCGGCGATGATCGGCTCGGCCCCTGCTCGGGCCAGGGCGGCGATGACCGCCAGCCCGACCGGGCCCGACTCCGAGCACCACCGCGGCCTGGCCGGTTTCGATGCGGGACCGGTTCACCGCGTGCAGACCCACGGCCATGGGTTCGGTGAGCGCGGCGCGGCGTGGCCTCGAGCCCGTTGGGCACGTCCAGGCAGAGCAGGTCGTTGAGCACCATGAGCTCGCCGTACCCGCCGGGGTACTGGTTCGAGTAGCCCACGGCGTGCACGCCATCGGCCCCGAAGGTGACGGGCAGGCAGACGACCACGTCGCCCACCGAGTGGTTGGCGCCGCCGCCGACCAGGTCGGGCCCCAGATCGATCACCTCGGCTGCGAACTCGTGGCCCATGACCACGTCGTGGGCCAGATCCATCATCTGCGGCGCGGGCATGCCGTCGCCGGCGGTCCGCGCCGCTTCGTCGGACAACGCCACCAGCTGGTCGCCGTGCGCCAAGGCGTGCAGGTCCGAGCCGCAGATCCCGCACGCCAGGGTGCGCACCAGCAGCTGCCCCTCGCCGGGATGTGGGTCCGCCACCTCGTCCACCACCAACTCCCCGCCCCGCATCACAGCTGCTTTCACGGATCCCCCTACGGTCGCGTCAGCCACACACTACGCTCCGGCCGGATCACGATTTCTCGGGGGCACTCGCATGTTCGGCAACAGGAAGAAGGCGGTCGACGGGGTGGGGAAGCTGGCGGGGGTGCCCTTCTTCGACGGGTTCTCGCCCGACGAGCTGCAGCGGGTGGCCGAGCTGGCCGACGACGTCGACGCCGAGTCCGGTGCCGTGCTGGTCGACCAGGGCCGCGTCGGCCGGGAGTGCTACGTCATCCTCGAGGGAGAGGCCAGCGTGTACGTGTCGGGTGAGCACGTGGCCACGTCCGGTCCGGGGTCGATGGTGGGCGAGATGGCGCTGGTGGAGCACAAGCCCCGCAACGCCACGGTGGTGGCGGACACACCCATGAAGCTGATCGTGTTCGACACCGCAGCCTTCAAGCAGTTGCTCGAGGAGATGCCCAAGGCCCACGACCGCGTCATGGAGGTCCTGGCCGCCCGCCTGCGCTCAGGCCAGTAGCTCGACCTGGCCGTCGCCGGCCAGCTGCGCCGATCGGCCCACGCACTCGGTCGTCTCCAGCTCGGTCAGGGTGGCCGGGTCGTCGCCCGAGCCCCAGGTGCGTCCGCCTTCGGGGGTCAACAGCGCGTAGAGCGCCCGTTCGGCCGCGCCGTCGCGGGCGTGGGTCACGGTGTAGCTCTCGACCTGGACCGGGCCCTGGTAGCCGTCCGCGGCCGGACGTGACGGACCGGCGTCGACCTCGGACTGGAGGTCGTCGGTGCGGAACCCGGCCGCCGGTGGCGTGGTGGCGTACAGCCCGAGGGCGTGCTTGGTGGTGTAGCCGCCGTTGGCGCTGCACAACCCGACCGCGCCCGGGTCCTGGCGCAGGCGCTGGGCCATGGTGGCGATGCCGTGGCACGGGTAGTTGTTCCACGGCCCGCCGGCGAAGCTCATCCCGCCGGTGACGGTGAGCGGTCGGTCGAGACCCAGACCCAGCTCAGTGGCGGCGATCTGCACCGCCGAGGGGAAGCAGGAGTAGAGGTCGATGTGGGCCAGGTCGTCGACGCCCACGCCGGCCAGCTCCATGACCCGGGCGCCGGCCAGGCGGATGGCGGGCGAGGAGCACAGGTCGATCCGGTTGGAGACGAACCAGTGGTCATGGGCGTCGGTCCCGGCCAGGGGGAAGACCCAGCGATCGGTGGGCACCCCCGCCGAGCGGGCGGCCTCCACCGAGCACAGGATCAGCCCAGCGCCCTGCTCGACGTTGTTGTTGGAGTTCATGAGCTTCGTGTAGGGATAGGCGATCATCCGGTTGTCCGGCGAGGGTGTGGCGATCTGGTCGGCGGTGAAGGCCTGCTGGATCCAGGCGTTGGGGTTGGTGGCCGCCACCTGGCTGAAGTCGGCCCACAGCTGGGCGGCGCGCCGGCGCTGGTCGTCGGGGCTGCGACCGGCGCCGGCCCGCAGAGCCACCTCGAACATGGGGTAGATGGTCACGGGCAGGAAGACCCCGCGCTCGACCTCGCCGGGCGACGACAGCGAGGTGTCTTCGCCCAGCGACACGGTGGGGACGGTGTCGTCGGGCTGGGAGGTCCAGGGCAGCGGGCGGCCCTCGGCTCGGGCCTGGTTGCGTGACCGCCAGGCCTCGGCGCCGGTGATG
Source organism: uncultured Microthrixaceae bacterium (assembly GCA_963740985.1). Taxonomy (GTDB): domain Bacteria; phylum Actinomycetota; class Acidimicrobiia; order Acidimicrobiales; family Acidimicrobilacustridaceae; genus UBA4742. Next base: position 1,502,283 of record CAVUGJ010000002.1, on the reverse strand, counting down.
AGCACCACGTCAGCCCGGCCGGCGGCGATGTCCGCCGCCGACATGTTCACCAGCGACTGGACGTAGTTGCCGCCCATGACCGTGTACATGGTCTGTCGTGGGCTGGCACCCACCCGGTCGGCCACCAGTGCTCCCGGATCGCCGTAGCGCCACGACAGCAGTCGAGACACCCGGATGGAGTCGGCCCGGGCCAACACCCCCCGACCGCCGCTGTCGACCTCCGCTCGGCGCAGGGCCTCGACCATGAGGTCGACCGGCTCGAGCACCTCCGCGCCGCGGTCCACTCGTTGGCTCAGCTGCCCGGAACCGATCAGGACCGGTGTGCGGGGGTCGAGGCCGTCGAACATCGTCATCTCCTGGTCTGGCGGGCGCGGCGACCCTAGCGGGCCCGGTGGTGCTCACTACACTCCTCGAATCGACATCCTGATCCTGTGCACGGGCAACACCTGCCGCTCACCCATGGCTGAGGCGCTCTTGCGCGCCACGTTGGGCGACCGTGGCATCGAAGCCCGGGTGACCTCGGCCGGGCGCCTGTACGACGGCCAGCCCGCCACCGACACCGCGGTGGACACCATGGCCGACCGGGGCCTCGACATCTCCGAGCACCAGAGCCGGCACATGACCCCGACCATGCTGGAGTCGGCCGACCTGATCGTGGCCATGACCCGCGAGCACGTGCGCGAGGCGGCGGTGATGTGGCCCGAGTGCTACCCCATCTCCTTCACGCTCAAGGAACTGGTCCGCCGGGGCGAGGACGAGGGTCGGCGAGCCGAGGGCGAGGCGCTGGAGGACTGGTTGGCCCGTCTGCACAAGGACCGTCGGCCCATCGACCACCTGGGCGAGTCCCCCGTCGACGACGTGGCCGACCCGGTGGGGCAGGGTTCGCAGGTCTACGCGGCCACGGCCAACGAGCTCGAGGACCTGATCACTCGAATGGCCGACCTGCTCTGGCCGCCAGCCCCCTGATGCGCCACCCGCGGCGGTCGTCGGCCCGCTGATGCCCCCGCTGGCCGACTACGCCATCGTCCTGGCGGTGGTGACGGTGACCACCTTCGTGGTCATGCCCCTCGTGCTGCGGCTGGCCGTGCGCATCGGGGCGGTGGTGAGCCCGGACGAACGCCGGGTCCACGAACGGCCCACGCCGCTGCTCGGCGGCGTGGGGATGCTGGTCGGCTTCCTGGCCGGCATGGCGGTGGCCTGGCGGCTGCACGCCTTCGGCTCCATCTTCGACAACAACACTGAACCTCTGGGCCTGGTCATCGCCGCGGTGCTCATCCTGGGCGTGGGCGTCATCGATGACCTGCGGGAGGTGTCGGCCCCGGCCAAGGTGGCCGGCATCGTGCTGGCGGCCAGCGTGCTGGTCCTGTCGGGCATCAGCATCCTGTCGCTGCGCATCCCGTTCGTCAGCACCTTCATCCTGGATCCGAACTGGGCCTACCTGGTCAGCGTGATGTGGGTGCTGGGCATGACCAACGCCATCAACATCATCGACGGGCTCGACGGCCTGGCCGGGGGCATCGTGGCCATCGCTGCCGCCGCCTTCTTCCTCTACGCCCAGCAGCTGGGTCGCGAGGGGGCGCTCCAGGCCGGCAACATCGGTCCCCTCATCGCCGTGCTGGTGCTGGGGATGTGCCTGGGCTTCCTGCCCCACAACGTGCATCCGGCCAAGATCTTCATGGGCGACGGCGGGGCCCTGCTGCTGGGATTGCTGATGGCCGCGTCCACCATGGTGGTGGGCGGGCGCACCGACACGCCGGTGAGCGGGCAGTCGTTCTTCTTCTTCGCCCCGGTGTTCATCCCGCTGGTCATCCTCGGGGTGCCCATCCTCGACACCGCCTTCGCCATCCTGCGTCGCACTCGCACGCGCACCAGTCCGACCACCGCCGACAAGGACCACTTGCACCATCGCCTCATGCGGTTGGGACACGGTCACCGCCGCAGCGTGTTCATCCTGTGGGGATGGACGGCCCTGCTGTCGGGGTTGGTGCTCTATCCGGCGTACACCCACAAGGGCGACGGTGTGGCCCCCTTCGGCATCGCCGCGCTCGGTCTGGCCCTCTACACGCTGCTGCATCCGGGCGTACGAGAGGTGCGTCGGGCCGAGCACGACGCCGCCCGCGCCGCCCACGAGCGGTCGGCGGATGAGGCCATCAGCGGTCTCGAGGACCCAACTCCGACATCGCGTTCGTAGACTTTCCCCATGCGCGCCGACATGGTTCCCGGGGCCACGTTCCCCGACTACGAGCTCTCCGACCACACCGGCACCCGCCGCAAGCTGTCGGAGCTCCAGCGGAGCGATCCGATGATCGTGGTGCTCAGCCGGGGTGGCTACTGCCCCAAGGACCGACGCCAGCACGAGGGGCTGGTGGAGCTGTACCGCGAGATCGAGGTGGGCTACGCCAAGTTGGTGACCATCAGCACCGACAACCTGCTCGACACCAACGAGTTCCGCTCCGGCATGGCCGCGCACTGGCCGTTCCTGTCCGACCCGGGTCGCAAGATCCAGCAGGACCTCGACATCGCCGAGTACACCGATCCCCACCACGACCCGATGGTTCCCCACACCGTGGTGTTGGAACCCGGCCTGGTCATCCACTCGATCTACAACGGCTACTGGTACTTCGGTCGGCCCACGCTCGACGAGCTGCGCCACGACCTGCGGGCCATCACCGCCAAGGTGAGACCCGACTGGGACCTGTCGGCTCCGGGGCTGCGCCAGCGCTGGGACGCCGGCGACCACGACGAGTTCTATCCCTACGGCAAGACCCACGCCCAGGTGTTCGCCGAGCAGGACTGACCCCTGGCTGAGCCACCGAGCAAGTGGGCGCCGGCTCAGCTGCGCACGTCTGGCTCCGGGCTCCCTGTCGACGGCACGATCTTCGGGAGGCGGCGGCCCTCCCGGCCCTGCTTCAACCGGGCGATGACCTGCTTGCCTTCGCCCGTCACCCGTCTCGCGCGTGGGCCAGGTCGCCGGCGGCGCCGTGGATCACCTGGCGGAGCTCTCGGCTGCGAGACCGTGCCGATTCGGTGCGCACGGGGTCCGCGTCGGCCGGGCCCGTGGAGCCGTTCGACCCCGGGGTTCCGGGTTGGGGGGCCTCGGTGCGGAGGCGGCGTTGCTCGCGGCTGAGGTAGATGCTGGCGCTCACCGCGATGGCGACCACCGACACCAGCAGGATCAGCTTGGTCATCTGCTTGGTCACGCGCGCTCCGAACTGGCTCGTGTACCTCGACCCCGAAAAGTCTGACGCAATCCGGGTGGCTGGTCCACCGGGCTCCCGGTGAAGGGAGTGCGAAGGGGCCTTGCCGCGATCTTTGTGTCGTCAAAGTTGCGGCTCGCGCAGCCCACGCGTAGGTTGCTGCCCGCTTCACAGCGCCTGGCGTCGCCCTTCGGGGCGGCACTCGGCGCGCTGGGGGGAGTGGCTCGGATTTGTGCCCGCGCCGGCCCCGGCGATAGATTGCGAATGGATTCACAAGCCCTGTTCGGGGCGATCGGGTGGCCGGCTCCAGTACCGGCCCGCCGGATTCCCACTGGTCGAGAGGAGGTTCCGTCGTGGACCTTCGGGCGTATCGCGAAGTCAACAACGGATTCGGTGACGGCCTGGCCGCCGCCTTCGAGATCGTGGTGACCCCCCTCCTGGTCGCGTTCTTCGGCTACCTGATCGACCGCTGGCTCGGGCTCCACCTCGTCTTCGCCCTCATCTTCGGGCTCTTCACCTTCGGGTACATGATGTACAAGCTGGTCCACCGCTACTCCGCCGACATGGCCCGCCACGACGCCGACGCGCCGTGGAGTCGCCGACCGGCGTCGGCTCCCGACGCCAACACCGCGAGTGCGTCCGATGTTTGAGCCGCAGATGTTCGAGCCGGTCGACCAGTCCTTCGTCGAGGGTGCCCCGGAGCTCGAAGATCGCCCGCGACATGGTTCGGCGGGCCTTGCCCGTCGCTCCGGTGCTGCTGCTGGTGTGCGGCCTGATCTGGGGGATCGACGGCGCCCTGTCCAGCGCTTACGGCCTGGCCCTGGTGCTGCTCAACTTCCTGATCGCGGCCGCGCTGCTGGCCTGGGCCGCCCGCATCTCGCCCACCATGTTGATGGCCGCCACCCTGGGCGGCTTCCTGGTGCGGATGATCCTGATCGTGGCTGCGGTGATGCTCGTCCACCACGCCTCCTGGGCCGTCATGGCGCCCATGCTCGGCACCATCCTGATCACCCACATCGGCCTGCTCATGTGGGAGACCCGCTACGTATCCATCTCCCTGGCCTATCCCGGCCTCAAGCCCCGCAAAGGAGCCTGACAGGTGATCCTCGGCCTCGAATTCGAGCCAGTCAGTCGACTCGTCCAGTGGAAGACGCTCTTCGGCAGCGGACCGTTCGCGCCTACGAGGGTCACGGTCCAGATCGTCCTGTCGGTGATCGTCATCATCACCTTCTACGTGCTGGCCGGCCGCAAGAAGGCCCTGGTGCCCAAGGGCGCCCAGAACCTGGCCGAGTCGGCCTACGACTTCGTCCAGGACGGCATCATCCTCCAGACCATGGGCGAGGAGGGTCTGAACTGGACCACGTTCCTCATCACCATGTTCAGCTTCATCCTGGTGCTCAACATCTGGGAGGTCCTTCCCGGCTTCCAGATGCCGGTGACGGCCCACATCGCCATCCCCGTCGAGCTGGCCCTGCTGGTGTGGGTCCTGTTCAACGCGGTGGGCATCAAGAGCCAGGGCTTCTTCGGCTACTTCAAGTCGATGGCCTTCCCCCCCGGCGTGCCGTGGCCGCTGTACATCCTGATCACGCCGATCGAGATCATCTCGGTTCTGTTCGTGCGGCCGCTGTCGCTGTCGGTCCGGCTCTTCGCCAACATGCTGGCCGGCCACCTGCTGCTGGCCACCTTCGCCGTGCTCACCGCCGGCATCCTCTTCGGCGCCCCGCCGCTGCTCAAGATCGGTGCGGTGCTGCCCTTCGGCCTGCTCGTGGCCCTCACCGGCTTCGAGGTGCTCGTCGCCTTCCTGCAGGCCTTCATCTTCACCATCCTCGCCGCCGTGTACATCGGTGGCGCCATGCACCCCGAGCACTGATCCTCAGCGCCCGGGTCCCGTTCCTGCTTCCCGTCCAGAACCAACAAGGAGAAATCCAGTGCTCGTGCTAGCTGCTCAACAGGCCGGCGAGCTGGCGACCGGTCTCAAGACCGTCGGTGCCGGCATCGTCTACGGTGGCGCCGCCATCGGCCCCGGTATCGGGATCGGCATCGTGGTGGGCAACGCCATCACCGCCATGGCCCGCCAGCCCGAGGCCTCCGGCCCCGTGCGCACCACCATGTTCCTGGGCATCGCCTTCACCGAGGCGCTCGCGCTCTTCGGCTTCGTCCTCGCCTTCCTGCTCAAGGGTTAGGAGCCCCGATGCGCATCCGAGCTCTGATCGTCGGGGGCGTCTTGGCCCTGGCCGGCATCGTGGCCATGCCCGCGGTGGCCTCCGCCACGAACATCCCCGTCCCATCTGGGGCCACCGAGGTCCAGAAGTGCGTCATCGAGGCCGTGAACAACGGCTCGGACGTCGGCGAGTGCAACAAGGCGCCGAGCCCGATCGTCCCCGATGCCACCGACCTCATCTGGGGCAGCGCCGCGTTCGTCATCCTGCTGCTGGCCATGTGGAAGTTCGCCCTGCCTGCTCTCAAGACCGGCATGCAGGGGCGCTCCGACCGCATCCGTGACGACCTGGCCAAGGCCGACTCGGCCCGACAGGAGTCCGAGGAGCTGCTGGCCACCTACCAGCGCCAGGTGGCCGAGTCCAAGGCCGAGGCCACCCGGATCATCGAGGATGCCCGGGCCACCGCCGAGGGCCTCAAGGCCGACATGGCCCGCCGGGCCGAGGCCGAGATCGCCGAGATGCGTGAGCGCGCCGCTCGCGACGTCGAGGCGTCCAAGGCTCAGGCCATCGCCGATCTCACCGGTGAGGTGGCCTCGCTGGCCATCGGTGCCGCCGAGGTCGTCGTGCAGCGGAACCTGGATCGCGACACCCAGGTGGCGCTGATCGAGAACTACATCAACCAGGTCGGCTCGGCCAACTGAGCGGGTCTTCGACCCAGATTGACGGGTCTTCGACCCACTGACCGGGTCTTCGACCCACCGACACCCGGAGGAGATCGGCTCGTGGCCGACGACAGCACAACCGACCAGCGGCTCGCCGGCTACGCCGAGGCGATGCTCGTGATCGCGGCCAACGAGCACCAGCTCGACGAGGTGGCTGACGAGCTGTTCCGCTTCGCCCGCGTGATCGAGGGCTCAGACGAGCTGCGCGAGGCGCTGGGTGACGTGCACCTGCCCGCGGCCCGACGCCAGCAGATCGTCGAGGACCTGCTCGCCGGCAAGGCCACCGATGTCACCATCGCCCTCATCTCGATGCTGGTGGGGGTGGGTCGCGCTCGGGAGCTGCCGGCCATCGTCGACCGCCTGGTGGCGGCCAGCGCCTCGCGCCACCAGCGTTCGGTGGCGGAGGTGCGCTCGGCCATCGAGCTCACCGCCGACCAGCGGGGCCGACTGGAGGCCGCCCTGACCGAGGCGACCGGTTCGCCCGTCGAGGTGAAGGTCATCGTCGACCCGACCGTGCTGGGTGGGGTCGTCGCCCAGATCGGCGACACCGTCATCGACGGGTCCGTGCGCCACCAGCTGAGCCAACTCCGAGAGACCATCTAGAGCGAGAAGTCGAGACCCATGGCTGAACTCACCATCAACACCAGCGACATCACCGCGGCCCTCCAGAAGAACCTGGCCGACTTCCACCCCGACGTGGAGCTGCGCCAGGTCGGGCGCATCCTCGAGGTGGGCGACGGCATTGCCCGCGTGTCGGGCCTGCCCGACGTGGCCGTGAACGAGCTGCTCGAGTTCGAGGGCGGCACGGTCGGCCTGGCCCTCAACCTGGACGAGGAATCGATCGGCGCCGTGATCCTGGGCGACGGCGAGTCGGCGGCCCAGGTCGAGGAGGGTTCGCCGGTGCGGGCCACCGGGCGCATCCTGTCGGTGCCGGTGGGCGACGGCATGCTCGGCCGGGTGGTCAACGCCCTGGGTGAGCCCATCGACGGCAAGGGCGCCCTGGTGGGCACCGAGCTGCGTCGCATGGAGATCCAGGCTCCCGGCATCACCGGCCGCCAGCCGGTGCACGAGCCGCTCCAGACCGGCATCAAGTCCATCGACGCCATGACCCCCATCGGGCGAGGTCAGCGCCAGCTGATCATCGGCGACCGCAAGACCGGCAAGACCACGGTGTGCATCGACACGATCCTGAACCAGAAGGGCCAGGGTGTGAAGTGCATCTACGTGGCCATCGGGCTCAAGGGCGCCACGGTGGCCCAGACGGTGAACACCCTGCGCGAGCACGGCGCCCTCGACTACACGGTGGTGGTGCTGGCCGCGGCGTCGGACCCGGCGCCGTTCAAGTACCTCGCCCCCTACGCCGGCTGCGCCATGGGCCAGCACTGGATGGACAACGGCGAGCACGCCCTCATCGTCTACGACGACCTGTCCAAGCAGGCCGAGGCCTACCGCCAGCTCTCACTGCTGCTGCGCCGCCCGCCGGGCCGTGAGGCGTACCCCGGCGACGTCTTCTACCTGCACAGCCGCCTGCTCGAGCGGGCGGCCAAGCTGTCCGAGGAGCGGGGCTCGGGGTCGCTCACCGCCCTGCCCATCATCGAGACCAAGGCCGGTGACGTGTCGGCCTACATCCCGACCAACGTGATCTCGATCACCGACGGCCAGGTCTACCTCCAGGACGACCTGTTCAAGTCGGGCGTGCGCCCGGCGGTGGACGTGGGCATCTCGGTGTCACGCGTGGGTGGCGCGGCCCAGACCAAGGCCATGAAGGCCGTCTCGGGCACGCTCAAGCTCGACCTGGCCCAGTTCCGCGAGCTCGAGGCCTTCGCCACCTTCGGCTCCGAGCTCGACAAGGTGTCGGCCGCCCAACTCGAGCGCGGCTACCGGCTGGTGGAGCTGCTCAAGCAGAACCTGAACTCGCCCATGCCCATGGAGGAGCAGGTGGCGGTCATCCTGGCCGGTACCGGCGGCTACCTCGACGACATCCCGGTGACCGACGTCAAGCGCTTCGAGTCCGACCTGCTCGACTACCTGCGCGGCCGTCACGCCGACCTGCTCGACTCGACCCGTACGTCCGGCGCCCTGCCCGGCGACGACGCCCTGGCCACCGCCGTGGCCGCCTTCAAGGACGAGTTCTCGCCCTCCGACGCCAGCGCCACCACGCTGAGCGCCTCGGCCGAGACCGACCAAATCGACCACGCCGTCGCCGCCGCGGCCACCGCCGACGCGGTCGTCGACGCCGACGAGGCTGGAGAGGCCTAGTCGTGGCAGGTGGTCAGGAGCGGATCCTCCGCCGACGGATCAAGAGCGTCGACTCGACGAAGAAGATCACGCGCGCCATGGAGCTCATCGCCGCCACCCGGGTGGTCAAGGCGCAGGAGCGGGCGGCCGCGGCGCGGCCCTACTCCGACGAGATCACCGCGGTGATCGCCCAGTTGTCGCGCGCCGGTGCGGCCAAGGACCACCCGCTGCTGCGCCAGCACCCCGAGGCCCACGTGCGCGCCGTGATCTGCATCACGTCCGATCGGGGCCTGTGCGGCGCCTACAACTCCACCATGATGCGCATGGCCGAGCGCCAGCTCAAGGCCATCGAGGCCGAGGGGCACCGCTACGCGCTGATCGTGGGCGGCAAGAAGGCCCAGACCTACTTCCGGTTCCGCAACTACCGCATCGACAACGCCTTCCTGGGCGTCACCGACCAGCCCACCTACGAGCAGGCCCGCGAGATCGGCGAATCCATCATCGGCCGCTTCGCCGCCGGCGAGCTGCTCTCGGCCGACATCTGCTACTGGCGCTTCGTGAGCGCAGGCACCCAGGAAGCGGTCACCCGCCGCATCCTGCCGGTGGAGATGGAGGATGCCGCCCCGGTGGCCACCGGGCCGACCGCCGACCTCGAGTACGAGCCGTCCCCCACCGCCATCCTGGGCGAGCTCCTGCCCCGCTATGTCACCAGCCGCATCTTCTCCGCCCTGCTCGACGCCTCGGCCTCGGAGTACGCGGCCAAGCAGCGGGCCATGAAGGCAGCCACCGACAACGCCGAAGAGCTCAAGACCACGCTCAGCCGCATCATGAACCGCGCTCGCCAGGACGCCATCACCACCGAGATCATGGAGATCGTCGGTGGTGCCGAGGCGCTCAAGGGCGACCGCAAGGGCGGCGACCAGCTGCTGCTCGAACACGTCGGGACCGAGCACCTCTTCGCCCAGCACCTCGATCCCACCGACCACTCGCCTGCTCACCACGGAGACCCCGCATGACCGTCACCGACACCCCCAGCACCGACAGCCCGAGCGCCGCTCCTCTGAAGGAGGGCCGGGTGGTGGCCATCGCCGGCCCGGTGGTCGACGTGGAGTTCCCCCGTGGGGCCCTGCCCGAGATCAACACCGCCGTCCAGATGACCATCACCTTGGAGGGCGTCGACACGCTGGTCACCGGTGAGGTGGCCCAGCAGATCGGCGACAACCGGGTGCGGGTGGTCTCGCTCAAGCCCACCGACGGGCTGACGCGGGGCGCGCCGGTGGTCAACACCGGTCGCGGCATCAGCGTCCCGGTGGGCGATGTGACCCTGGGCAACGTGTGGAACGTCATCGGCGAGCCGCTGATGGGTGGCCAGGAGGTGCTCGACCGGATCGACGAGCGCTGGGACATCCACCGCGAGGCTCCCGCCTTCGACTCCCTCGAGCCCAAGGCCCAGGTCTTCCCGACCGGCATCAAGGTCATCGACCTGCTCACCCCCTACCTGGCCGGGGGCAAGATCGGCCTGTTCGGCGGCGCCGGCGTGGGCAAGACCGTGCTCATCCAGGAGATGATCAACCGGGTGGCCTCCCAGCACGGCGGCGTGTCGGTGTTCGCCGGTGTGGGCGAGCGCACCCGCGAGGGCACCGACCTGCTGTTGGAGATGCAGGAGTCCGGCGTGATCGAGAAGGCCGCCCTGGTCTTCGGCCAGATGGACGAGCCGCCCGGCGTGCGCCTGCGGGTGGCCCTCTCGGCGCTGACCATGGCCGAGTACTTCCGCGACGTGCAGGGCCAGGACGTGCTGCTGTTCGTGGACAACATCTTCCGCTTCGTGCAGGCCGGCTCCGAGGTGTCCACCCTGCTGGGCCGCATGCCATCGGCGGTGGGCTATCAGCCCACCCTGGCCGACGAGATGGGCGAGCTCCAGGAGCGCATCACCTCCACCCGCGGTCGTTCCATCACCTCGCTGCAGGCCGTGTACGTGCCCGCCGACGACTACACCGACCCGGCGCCGTTCACCACCTTCACCCACCTAGACGCAACCACCGAGCTCGACCGCCAGATCGCCTCGCTGGGCATCTACCCGGCCGTGAACCCGCTCTCGTCGACCTCGTCCATCCTGGCGCCGGAGATCGTGGGTCAGCGTCACTACGACGTGGCCCGCCAGGTGCAGGAGGTGCTCCAGCGCTACAAGGAGCTCCAGGACATCATCGCCATCCTGGGTCTCGACGAGCTCTCCGAAGAGGACCGCATCACCGTGAACCGGGCCCGCAAGGTGCAGCGGTTCCTGTCCCAGCCCTTCTTCGTGGGCAAGGTGTTCACCGGCATGGAGGGCATCTGGGTCGACACCGAGACCACCGTTGACTCGTTCGCCCAGTTGGTGAACGGCGACCTCGACGATCTGCCCGAGCAGGCGTTCCTGAACGTGGGCGATGCCGACTCGGCCCGGGCCAAGGCCCGCGAGCTCGAGAAGAGCGCATGACGCTGCACGTCGAGCTGGTCTCGCCCGAACGGATCCTGCTGTCGACCGACGCCAAGATGGTGGTGGCGCGCACGATCCGGGGCGGCGACATCGCCTTCCTGACCGATCACGCGCCGTTCATCGGCGCGCTCGACACCTGGCCGCTCGACATCGTGACCCCCGACGGCGTGACCGAGCGGGTGGCGGTGCACGGTGGCTTCATCTCGGTCACCGACAACCAGGTGAAGATCCTGTCGGACCTGGCCGAGCTGGCCAGCCAGATCGACGTGACCCGGGCGCAAGCGGCTCGGGACCAGGCCGAAGCCGCGCTGCCGCCCGGCGACGAGGCCAAGGGCTCCGAAGCCGCGGCCGCCCTGGCTCGGGCCAACGCCCGCCTGGCCGTCGCCGCGCCGGCCTGATCCGGCTCGGCCCGACTGACCTGCCGTTCAGTCGAGCTGCACCTGGTCCAGGTCGGCCGCCGGCTCGGGGTAGGACAGCTTCAGCGACTGGAGGGTCTCCACCAGCACGGTGGAGATGACCAGGTTGCGGAACCACTTCTGGTCCGACGGCACCACGTACCAGGGCGCGTTGGTGGTGGAGGTCTCATTCGAGCGCGTCCTGGTAGGCGGCGGTGTAGTCGTCCCAGTACCGGCGCTCCTCGATGTCGCCGTGCTCGAACTTCCAGTGCTTGGCCGGGTTGTCGAGCCGTTCCTGGAGCCGCTGGCGCTGCTCGTCGGGGGAGATGTGCAGGAAGAACTTGCGGATGACGGTGCCCTCGTCGACCAGCATCTGCTCCCAGTGCCGGATGTGGTCGTAGCGGCGCCGCCACACCTTCTCCGGTACCAGGTCGTGGACGCGCACCACTAGCACATCCTCGTAGTGGCTGCGGTTGAAGATGGTGATCTCACCGGCCGGAGGTGCGTTGTGGTGCACGCGCCAGAGGTAGTCGTGCGCCAGCTCCACGTGGTTGGGACGCTTGAAGTTGGCCACCCGCACGCCCAGCGGGTTGATCATCTTGAACACGTGCTTGATGGTGCCGTCCTTGCCTGAGCTGTCCATCCCCTGGAGCACGACCAGCAGCTTGCGGGTGGCGCTGGCGTAGAAGACCTGCTGGAGCGCCAGCAGCTGCTCGGCCAGCGCGTCGGTCTGCGCCCGGGCGTCGTTCTTGTTCGGGCTGTCCTGGGGGGCGCGGGTCGGGGCCGCGGCCAGGGTGACGCCATGGCCGGGCTCGACGCGGAACTGGTCGACATCCATGCCCCATGCTGGCTCATCCGGGCTCTAGCGTCGCGCCATGCCTCGCCGTCGCCTGGGTGTGGTCCTGCTGGTACCCCGACCGCTGGCCGACGCGGTCGACGGCTTGCGTCGGGCCTTCGGTGACCCGGCGCTCGAGCGGGTGGCGCCCCACATCACCCTGGTGCCGCCCATCAACGTGCGCGAAGCCGACCTCCCCGCGGCGTTGGCCCGTCTGCGGGCGGCGGCCGCGCAGGCGCGGCCGCTGGAGCTCACCATCGGTCCGGTGGCCGTGTTCCCCGGCCACGAGCACGTGGGCTACCTGGAGGTGCACGGCTCCACCGCCGCCGAGGCCATGCTGGTCGATCTGGCCCGTCGTTGTGCCGAGCCGCCGCTCGACCGGCCGGCCGAGCACGACTTCGTACCGCACGTGACCCTCACGCAGGGCATCGACGAGGTCCGGCTGGACTCGGTGATGGACGCGTCCAGCGGCTGGGCGCCCCAGCCCACGCGGGTCGAGTGCCTTCACCTGCTCGAGGAGCAACACGGGGTCAGCGGTCGGCGCTGGCGTCCCATCGCCGATGTCGATCTGGCCCCGGCGCACATCGTGGGCCGTGGCGGCCTGGAGCTCGAGCTGACGCCGAGCGAGCACCTCGATCCGCAGGCCCGCGCCGCGCTGGAAGCAGCCGGCGCGCTGGACGAGATCTCCGAGGCGATGCTGCCGCGGTGGACCGGCGTCCGACCGCTGGTGGTGGTGGCCCGCCACGCGGCGGCGGTGGTCGGGCTGCTGGCCGGGTCGGTCTGGGGCGACGGCGCCTCGCTCGATGGCGCCTGGCTCGCTCCCGACGGCGCCGATCTCGACGTGCGCCGCCACCTGGAGGCGGTGTGGGACGTGGCCGAGGAGCGACACCGCCACCTCTTGAGGTCGCCCGAGGTCAGATGACGTACTGCACGGCGGCCCGCTCGGCCACGATGGGTCGGATCTGCTCGGCGATGATCTGCAGGTGGGTGGCGTCCTGGCTGTAGGTGCGCCAGCCCTCCTCGTCGTCGAAGTCGGCCACCACCACCGCCTGCCAGTTGCCCTCCACCAGCTCCCGGTCGAGGCCGACCCGGTAGTCGCGGATCTGGGGAATGATCCCGGGCAAGGCCCGCAGCGACTCGAAGGCGGCCTCGTGCTGGTCGACGGTGGACTCGGGCGTGAAGCGGAACATGGCCACATGGCGCAGCATGGGAACCTCCTGGTCAGCGTGCGGGGATGGCTAGAGCAGGGCGCGGTAGCTGCCACCGTCGACGGGTAGGGCCGCGCCGGTGATGAAGCGGGCCTGGTCGCTGCACAGGAAGGCGGCCACGGCGCCGAAGTCCTCGGCTCGACCCAGGTGTCCGGTGGGGGTGGCGGCCGCGGCTCCGCTCAGGTCGCCTCCGTAGAGCGACCGGAGTCGGTCGGTGTCGTGCGATCCGGGCTGGACGGAGTTGACCGTGACGCCGGAGGGGGCCACCTCGAGCGCCAGGGTCTTGAGGAACCCCGTGGCCCCGGCCCTGGCGGTGTTGGACAAGATGAGCCCTTCGATGGGCTGGCGCACCGAGATCGAGGTGATGGCCACCACCCGGCCCCAGCCACGCGAGACCATGGATGGCACGGCGGCGCGGCACAAGGCCACCACCGACAACAGGTTGAGCTCGAGCGCGGGTCCGTAGGCCTCCAGATCGGTGGTGGCGAAGTTGCCCGGCGGGGGACCTCCGGCGTTGGTGACCAGGATGTCGATGGGGCCGATGGCGGCCTCGGCGTCGGCCACGAACGCGGTGGCGCCGGCCACGCTCGACACGTCTGCCACCAGACCCACCACCGCGTCGTCGGGGAGATCGAGCTCCTCGGTCAACTCCGTGGCCGCCGTGTGGATGCGGGTGGCGTCACGACCGCAGATCGCTACCCGCACCCCTTCGGCGGCCAGAGCCCTGGCGGTGGCCCGGCCCAATCCACTGGAGGCACCCGCTACCGCGGCCCGACGTCCCTGGAGTCCGAGTTCCATGCCGGCCGAAGCTACCCGCTCGTCATGCTCCCCGTTCGGCCCGCGCCGCGGCAGCCCGCGGCGGGCGTGAGTAGGTTCAGGCGGATGGACCTGACCCAGATCGGTGCCGGCCTGTATGCCTGCCTCCAACCCGACACCGGCCTGGGCGCATCCAACTCCGGCTTCGTGGACCACGGCGGCGGACTGGTGGTCGACACCCTCTACGACCTGCCCCGCACCCGGCGCCTCATCGACCTCTACGCCACCGTGTGCACCACCCCGGCCCAGCGGCTGGTCAACACCCACCACAACGGTGACCACTGCTGGGGGAACCAGCTCTTCGCCGAGTTGGGCACCGAGATCATCGGTCACCGGCTGTGCGCCGAGTACTTCGAGCGGGAGGCCTCACCCGAGCTGTTCGTCAGCCTGTGCGAGTCCGACGAGGTTCCGCCCGCCTTCGCCGCCCTGGTGGCGGCGTTGGCCGACTACGACTTCCACGACATCGTGCTGACCCCACCGACCACCCTGATCGAGGGCGACACCCAGCTCGATCTGGATGGGCTGGACGTCCGCCTGCTCTACGTGGGCCCGGCCCACACGCCGGGCGACGTCGTGGTGCACCTGCCCACCGAGGGGGTGGTGTTCACCGGCGACATCCTCTTCCATCGCTGCACCCCGCTCGGCTGGCAAGGCACCTTCGCCAACTGGATCGCCGCCCTGGAACGCATCGAGGCGCTGCAGCCGGCCACGGTGGTGCCAGGTCACGGTCCGCTCGCGGGGGTCGACGGGGTGGTCGACCTGCGCCAGTACCTGATCTACGTGCAGGGCGAGGCCCGCGTGGGGTTCGACGCCGGCTTGTCCACGCTGGAGGCGGCCCGACGCATCGACCTGGGTCCCTACGGGTTGTGGACCGAGCCGGAACGCCTCGCCTTCCAGCTGGATCGTGCCTACCGGGAGTTCGAGGGCGCGGCCTGGGACGCACCGGTCGACATCGCCAAGGTGTTCACCGAGATGGCGGCGCTGGCCGCCGACCGCGCCCTCGCCACCTGAGCCTCATTCCGGCGGGGTCGTCTCGCCGTCGGCCAGGGCGCGCCGATCCACCTTCTGCATGGGGGTCAGGGGTAGGGCGTCCACCACCCGCACCGCTTCGGGCAGCTTGTGGTGGGACAGCCGCTCGGCCCCGAAGCGGCGCAGCTCGTCCAGCGACACCGGCTCATCCGGTCGGCGGGGGACGACCACGGCCACCCCGATCTCGCCCATCACCGGATCGGGTCGGGGCACGACGGCCACGTCCCGCACCTCGGGATGCGACGCCAGGACCGCCTCGACCTCCAGCGGATAGACGTTGTAGCCCCCGCGTATGAACATCTCCTTGGCCCGACCGGCCAGGCGCAGGCAGCCGGTCTCGTCGATGCGGCCCAGGTCCCCGGAGTGCACCCAGCCGTCTCGCAGCGTGGTGGCGGTGGCCTCCGGGTCACGCCAGTAGCCGCGGAGCTGGGTGGGGGAGCGCAGGCAGATCTCGCCCACCTGACCGGGCGCCACCGCCCGGTCGTCGGGATCGCGGATGGCCAGCTCGACCCCGGGGCGGGGCCGGCCCACCGTGAACAGGGCTTCGTCCTCGTCGGCGTCGAAGGCGGTGGCCGTGCCGATGCCGCCTGACTCGGTGGAGGAGTAGCGGATGGAGTAGGCCGCGTCGATGCGTCGGCGGGCCTCGCGCACCAGCGCCGGGGGGGACAGGGCCCCGCCCATCACGATGGTCTTCACCGCCGACAGGTCGAACTCGTCGAAGTCGGGCTCGCGCAGCAGCAGAGCCAGCTGAGGGGCCACGCCCCCGATGCTGGGCATGCGCGCCTGCGCGATGAGGCGTAGCACCTCGTGGGCGCGCCAGCGATCGACCAGGTGGACGGTGCTGGCCGTGCGCAGGTACCACGGAAGCTTGGTCATGAACCCGATGTGGGCCAACTGGGTGCCCGAGAGCATGGCCGCACCGCCGCCCCAACGTCCGCCGGTGTCGGCCTGGCAGACCGCGGCCAGTTCCGACCCGGTGAACACCGCCCCCTTGGGCGTACCGGTGGTGCCCGAGGTCAACACGATGGTCACCGGACGGTCGGGATCGGCGTCGAGGCGCTCGGGAGTGTGCCCGCCCAGACCGCGCCGCAGATCTGCGAGCAGACCGTCGGGCGCTGACGCGAGCTCGATCGTCTCGACGCGTCGACCGCCGGTCGAGCCGTCAACCAACCGATCGGCGTGGCCGGCGCCGAGCGCCGGAGTGGACAGGATCAGGGTCGGGTCGATCACGTCGATCATGGCGGCCCGCTCGTGATCGGTGGCCCGAGGGTTGAGCCCGACGGTGATGGCGCCCAGCTTGGCCGCAGCCACGTACGCCACCACGTACTCGGGCGTCGAGGGCAGGGCCAGGGCCAGCACCGAGCCTTCCGCCAGGCCGAGGCGGCCCAGGCCCACGGCGGCCTCGTCGCTGAGCTGGTCGAGCTGGCGGAAGCTCAGGGTCCAGCTGGGGGTGGCGAAGGCGGGGCGGTCACCGAAGCGCCGGGCGGCCTCGGCCACCGTCGCGGCCAGCACCGGCTCAGCTCGACAGCGACGCGGCCCAGGCCGGGTCGAGGTACTCGTGGAGATGGGAGATCTGATCACCGGCCACGGTGGCGATTATGCACACCGGGATGGCCACCTCGGTTCCGTCGGGGGTGGAGCCGCACAGCCGGTGCTCCTGTAGGAAGCCGTCGGCGATCAGCACCCGTCGGCGGACCTCGTATCGCCGGTCCGACAGCTTGGAGAACAACCAGCCGATCGCTCGCAGGGCCCTGGCCTTGTCCAGGGTGCGGTCGTCGTAGTTGGCCCACACGGCCACGTCGTCGGCGTAGCAGGCCGACACCGCGTCCAGGTCGCCGCCCTCGAGCGCGCCGAACAGGCGATCGGCTAGTGCCAGGGTGTCTTCGTCGGTCATGGCATCATCCTGGCATGGCCCAAACCGTGCTCGACGGGATCGAAGAGGTGCGCGCCGCGGTCGGTCGCTCGTTGGGGACCAGCGAGTGGTTGGCCGTGACCCAGGCGCGCATCGACCAGTTCGCCGACGCCACCGGTGACCACCAGTGGATCCACGTGGATCCGGAGCGGGCCTCGACGGGGCCGTTCGGATCGACCATCGCCCACGGGTACCTCACCTTGTCGTTGTCCAACGCGCTGCTCCCCGAGGTGGTGGAGGTGCGCGGCTTCGCCATGGGCATCAACTACGGGCTCGGCAAGGTGCGGTTCCCGGCGCCGGTTCCGGCGGGCTCGCGCATCCGGGCTCAGGTGCAGCTGGTCTCGGCCGACGACGTGGCCGGAGGGGTGCAGACCACCATGTTGATCACCATCGAGCTCGAGGGCGCCGACAAGCCGGCGTGCGTCATCGAGTCGCTCAGCCGGTACCTGGTGTAACTCGCTTGGACCCGTCGCGCCCGCGCCATCGGTTCCGGCGCGACATCGAAGGGCTGCGTTGCGTGGCCATCGCCACGGTGGTGCTGTTCCACGCCGGCGTGCCGGGGTTCTCGGGCGGCTTCATCGGGGTGGACGTGTTCCTGGTGCTCTCCGGGTTCCTGATCACCGACCTGCTGTGGAAGGAGCTGCACCGAGACGATCGGATCGGTTTCTCGTCGTTCTACGCCCGTCGGGCTCGGCGGATCCTGCCCGTGTCGACGCTGGTCATCGTGGCCACCGCCTTGGTGGCCTGGCGGGTGGTCCCACCGCTCGAGCTGGCGTCGGTGACCCGCGACGGGCTGGCCAGCGCCCTGTTCGTGGCCAACATCCGCTTCGCCCTGGCCCACACCAGCTACCTGACGGTGGCGGCCCCCTCGGCGTTCCAGCAGTACTGGTCGCTGGGGGTGGAGGAGCAGTTCTACCTGGTGTGGCCGGCGGTGTTGTTGTGGGTGTCGCGCACCCGGGCGCTGGGCCAGCGCTCGCGGGGCCAGGCCCTGGTGGTGCTGGCCGGCGTGAGCCTGGTGTCGCTGCTGGCGTCGTGGTGGTTGACCGGGGTGAATCAGCCCTGGGCCTTCTTCTCGTTGCCCACCCGGGCCTGGGAGCTCGGAGCCGGCGCCCTGCTGGCGCTGGGCCAGCCCTGGCTGACTCGGATCGGGGTGGGCGCGGCCCGCGGACTCGGTTGGGTGGGTCTGGCCGCGGTGGCCTGGGCCGCGACCCGGCTGTCGGCGGCCACGCCCTATCCCGGTCTGGCCGCGGTGATCCCGGTGGCGGGCACGGCCGCGGTCATCGCCGCCGGCTGCGCGCCCCACACCTGGGGCGCCGAATGGCTGCTCGGACACAAGCCCTTCCGCGCCGGCGGCCGGGTGTCCTACGCGCTCTACCTGTGGCACTGGCCGATCCTGGTGCTGGTGCCACTGGCGGTCGGGCACGCGTTGTCGCTGGCCGCCAACCTGGGTCTGGTGCTGGTGGCCATCGGTCTGTCGGCGGTGACGGTGGTGGTCGTCGAGGCGCCCATCCGGTTCGCGCCCCAGTTCGCCCCGACGCGTCGAGCGCTGAGCCTGGGCGCGGCGCTCATCGCGGTGGCGGTGGTGGCTACCGTGGCGTTGCCCGTGCCCGCGGTGACCGGGCACGGCGTGGCCGTGGCGCTGCCGGCCGGCAAGCCCCCGGTGGCCTCCGCTCGCGCCACCCAGGCCACCCTCGACCCGCTGACTGCGGCCCTCGACGACGCCACCGCACCGGTGACTGCGGCGGTGGCGGCGTCGGTAGGGGTGCAGGCGGTGCCGGCCAACCTCGATCCCTCGTTGGCCCGCGCCCATGCCAACGCGGCCAGACCCTTCATCGACGGCTGCCTGGCCAGCTTCACCGCCACCACGCCCGCCACCTGCACCTACGGGTCGGCGCAACCGGTGGCCAACGTGGTGGTGTTCGGCGATTCGCACGCGGCCATGTGGTTCCCCGCCTTCGACACCGTCGCCAACCAGCGCAACTGGCGGCTGGAGGTGTTCACCAAGGCCACGTGCCCGCCGCTGCAGACGGCGGTGTGGGCCCCCAACTTCGGCCGGGAGTACCGCGAGTGCGACGCCTTCCGCACCGCCGCCCTGGCCCGGATCGCGTCGTTGCGACCGAACCTGGTGGTGCTGGACATGAACCGGGCCTACGGCTCGGCCTACCACCTGGATCAGTACGGCCCCGCGTGGCTGGCCGGGCTCACCGCCACGATCCAGGCCATCCGGGCCGACGGCTCCCAGGTCCTGGTGATCGGCCCGGTGCCCCATCCGGCCAACGACGAGCCCAACTGCCTGTCCACCAACCTCAACAGCGCCATCAACTGCTCCCAGGCCATCCCGGATGCCTACGACGTGGCCGGCCTGGCCCGGGAGCAGGCCGCGGTGGTGGCCGCGGGCGGTCACTATCTGGACGTGCGCCCGTGGTTCTGCACGGCCACGCGCTGCGCGGTGATCGTGGGCAACATGCTGCTGTACCGAGACGAGAACCACATCACCACCACCTACGCCACCTGGCTGGCCCCGGTCATGGCCGCCCAGCTCGACACGCTCAAGGTGTTGCCGCCGCCGCCGCCCCCGCCGGCCCCCGCGCCGACGCAGACCAGCACCACGACTGCACCGGCGCACCGCACCACCGTCACCCACGACGCTCGCGGGCCAGGATCTCCCACTTCTTGTTGTTGAACTCGGACTCGGAGAGGGCCCCTTCGCGGTACAGGCTGTAGACCTGGCCCAGGTGGCTGAGGGCCTGGGACCGGCCGTCGGCCGGCTTGCCCAGGAACTGCTCCTTGGCCCGGGTCCACTCATCGCTGGTCAACAGGCCTTGCTGGGCGAAGGCGGCGAGCCGGTCGAGGTCGTCGGCCACCAGGTCGTGGCGCTGTGCCTGCCCGGCGTTGGTCGACTCCAGCCACTCCACCAGCGGGAGCACACCCTTGCGCTTGAACCGGCTGAGCTGCACCCGGCAGGCCAGTCCCCAGACGAACAGCAGCAGCGCAGCCGGCCAGAAGAAGATCAGGAACAGGTTGAGGCTCGCCCGCTTGGGGTGGCTGATGGCGATGGTGTTCAGGGCCTTGGTGTGGAAGTAGCTGGTGTGGGTGGTGTGGTTGTGGACCAGGAAGTACGGCCCTCGCTTGCGATGGCGCCGGATCGCCCAGGCCACCGACACCAGGTGGCCCTGCCCCACAGCCGCATTGAAGTCGTTGAGCTGGAAGGCTTGCACCCGACCGTCAGCCGCGGTCAGGAAGAACTGGTCGCGGATCACCACCGTGGTGGACACCGAGCCCGACACGTAGCCGTCGTAGTTGGAGGAGATGCTGCCAGAGGTGTAACTGGAGCTGCCCTTGGACACGTCGTTGGCGTAACCGGTGAAGGTGTGGATCCCGTACTTGTGGCCGACCCGGCCGAAGGTCAGGGGCGTGCCCGCCTTGACCCGGAAGGGTCGGCTGGCGGTCACGATGCGGCACATGATCGGGATGGCCAGGATGAATCCCCAGGTGATGTAAGCAGCCATGGTTTCGTCTCCCTCGTTTGGGTCGTGCGGGTGCGTTCATCGTCGGACCGTTCGGCCGTCACGACCGTGAACGCCACGAACCTCGGTGTGTGCCGAACACGACACAGGCGATCGGCACCGGCGCGTTCCTGACGGGGCGTCAGGTCGGTGGAGGAGCCTGAAGTAGGCTCGTCGGCGCCATGGACCTGCGCTTCACCCCCGAGGAGGATGCCTTCCGCAAGGAGGTCCGGGCCTACCTGGACGAGTTGCTGCACGGCGAGTTCGCGGTGATCCGGGGGCGGGGTGGCCCCGGCGACGAGCACGCCTTCTTCGACGAGCGCCTGGCCTGGGAGCGCCGCCTGGGGGCCGATGGATGGACGTGTGTGGGCTGGCCCGCACGCTTCGGCGGCCGCGGCCTGCCCCTCAACCAGCAGGTCATCTACTTCGAGGAGTACGCCCGCGCCGGGGGCCCCGGCCGCCTGGGCCACATCGGCGAGGGTCTCATCGGTCCGACCCTCATCCACTTCGGATCGCCGGACCAACAGGAGCGCTTCCTGCCGGCCATCCGCCTGGGCCAGGAGCTCTGGTGCCAGGGCTACTCCGAACCCGACGCCGGCTCGGACCTGGCCAACGTGGCCACCCGGGCCGTGCTCGCCACCAACTCGGAGGGGCGTGACGAGTGGGTGATCGACGGCCAGAAGGTGTGGACGTCGCTGGCCCACTGGAGCGACTGGTGCTTCGTGCTGGCCCGAACCGACCGCGACGCCCCCAAGCACAAGGGCATCTCCTTCCTGCTCATCCGCATGGATGCACCCGGCATCGAGATCCGCCCGATCGTGCAGCTCACCGGTACCTCCGAGTTCAACGAGGTGTTCTTCGCCGGCGCCCGCACGCCGGCCGACCTGGTGGTGGGCGACGTGAACGGCGGCTGGAAGGTGGCGATGGGCCTGCTCTCGTTCGAACGAGGGGCCTCGACCTTGGGCCAGCAGTTCGGGTTCGAGCGCGAGCTGCGGGAGATCACGGAGCTGGCCCAGGCCAACGGGCGAGCCCACGATCCGGCCTTCCGCCAGCGCCTGGCCTCGGCCTGGAGTCGCCTCGAGATCATGCGCTGGAACAGCCTGCGCATGCTCACCCACGCCGACGAACCCCAGCTCAGCGGGGCGTCCTACATCGCCAAGCTGTACTGGGCCCGGTTCCACCGGGACCTCGGCGAGCTGTTCCTCGACGCGCGGGGGCAGCGACGGCCTGGTCGGAGGCGACTGGGCGGGCAGCACCGACGATGGCGGCTACGAGCTGTCGGCCGCCCAGCGCCTGTTCCTCTACACCCGAGCCGACACGATCTACGGCGGATCTGATCAGATCCAGCGCAACATCATCGGCGAGCGAGCCCTGGGCCTACCCCCCGAGCCGCGACCCACCGAATCGCGTCCCGACCCAGAAGTAGGAGACCGCACCGTGCCCGTCCCACCGTACGTCGAGGGCCACCGCCTGCTCGAGGGCCGAACCGTGGTCGTCACCGCCGCGGCCGGCACCGGCATCGGCTCGGCCGTGGCGCGGCGATGTGTCGAGGAGGGCGCCACCGTGGTCATCAGCGATGCCCACGAGCGTCGCCTGGCCGAGGCGGCCGAGTCCCTCAGCCAGTTGGCCGGACGCCCCGTGCTGGGCGTGCCCTGCAACGTCACCGTCCAGGCCGACATCGACCGATTGTTCGCCGACGCCATCGAGGAGTTGGGCCACATCGACGTGGTGGTCAACAACGCCGGGCTGGGCGGCACGGCCGATGTGGTGGACATGACCGACGAGCAGTGGAACCTGGTGCTCGACGTCACCCTGACCGGGACGTTCCGGGCCACGCGGGCGGCGCTCGGCCACATGCTGGCTCGCCGATCAGGGGTGATCGTGAACAACGCCTCGGTGCTGGGATGGCGGGCGCAGGCCGGCCAGGCTCACTACGCCGCGGCCAAGGCGGGGGTCATGGCCCTCACCCGATGCACCGCCATCGAGGCTGCCGCGTCGGGTGTCCGGGTGAACGCGGTGGCACCCAGCCTGGCCATGCACCCCTTCCTGGCCAAGGTCACCTCCGACGACCTGCTCGACGAGCTCACCACCCGCGAGGCCTTCGGCCGCGCCGCCGAGCCCTGGGAGATCGCCAACGTCATCGTGTTCCTGGCCAGCGACTACTCGTCGTACCTCACCGGCGAAGTGGTGTCGGTCAGCAGTCAGCACGCCTGATCGGCGCGGCCGGCGGGCCGGGCGTGGAGGTCAGTCGTCCTTGCGGTAGGCGCGCTTGGCCGCACCGGCCGCCCGTCCCAGGGCCCGGGCGGTGCGATCCACGTCCGCGCTGGTGGGCTTGCGGGCCTGGGCCGCGGCGGCCAGGTTCTTGACCGAGGCGGGCACGGCCGGGCGGGGAAGGGCGGGACCCTCCGCGTCGACCACCGGCTCCGAATCCGGCTTCGCATCGGCGGCCGATCTCGACTCACCGGCGCTCGACGCAGTCGCAGTCGGTTCGTCGGCGGCTGGCGCGGCCGCCTTGGACCGACTCGAGCGCCAGCCGTCGGAGAAGCCCCGGAACACCCCGGCGGCCACGCCCACCAGGCTCACCACCAGCACGGCCAGGGCCAGGGCGATCAGCCCGAAGGCCACCCAGCCCAACGGCGTGCTCGGACTGGACAGGGCGAACTCGATGACCACCGCGGCGAGGGTCAGCGCCATCGCCAACCAGAACGCCCGGTCGGACCGCACCGGGCGCCGGTAGCCCCGCCACAGCTCGTCGGTCTGCGTGCGCCGGGGACTCATCGTTCCCAACCGTAGCGGCGGCCCGCCCCCGAGATCAGACGTCGCGGCCGATGAAGGCGAGGAGCTTGGTCTGCTCGTCGGCGTCGTCGGGCACCTGGACCCGCGGTCCGTACTGGCCCGACTGGCGGAGCATCTCGTCCATCGGCTCCATGCTCGTGAACAGGTTGTGGACCTCTACCGGGTCGAGCCTCTCGTCGAGGCCGGCGGCGCGGCTGAGGTCCCAGGTGTGCATGAACACGTCGTTGGTGCCGATCATGTCGAACGCCTGCTCGAAGCTCCGCCGCCCGATGTGGGTCTCCTGGACGGCGGTGGCCACGGCCGGGTCGTCGAGCGCGGCCTGGATCACCGCGTTCACCGCCGCCCACGCCTTGACGGGGTCGTCCTCGACCGTCGGGCGGTGGCCCGGCTCGAGGTCCCACTGGTCGAAGAAGAACGCCGGCAGCCATTCGACGAGGTGCCCGACCACGTCACGCGTCACCCAGCCTTCGCACGGGGCCGGGTTGTCCCATGCCTCCTCTGGCACCTGCTCGACCCGTTCCGTGAACTCCCCGGCGATCCGGCGGTACCGGTCGGCGACCTCGGTCATGCCCTTCCCCTCCTCAGTCGGGGGAGTCGGTGTGGCCGGAGCTGACCGGGGGCGGGGCGACTGGCGCCGCGGGCTTGGCCTGGCCCTTCCCGCTGCCGTTGCCGTTGGACGACTCGACCTCACCGGTGAGGCCGCCCTTGAGCATGGTGCGGGCCAGCTGCATGCCGGCCACGCCCTGGCTCAGCGCCTGGGCCAGCGCATCGCTCAGGCCGGTGGCGCCGTTGAGCACGATCATCTGGTCGATGTCGCCGAACGGCTTGGCCGCGGCCTCCACGATGGCCGGCCAGTTCTCGGCCAGCTGCTGGCCGATGACCGCGTCCTGGTTCTCGGCCAGGGCGTCGGCCCGGGCCTTGATGGCCTCGGCCTCGGCCATGCCCTTGGCCCGGACGGCTTCGCCCTCCGCCATGCCCTTGGCCTGGGTGGCGTCGGCTTCGGCCTGGCCCACGTTGCGGGTGGCGTCGGCCTGGGCGCCCGACTGGAGCTTCACGTGCTCGGCTTCGGCGCCGGCGGCCAGCTTGACCTGCTCGGCCTGCGCCGCGGCCTCCACCTTCACCCGACCGGCGTTGGCATTGGCTTCGAGCTCGACCTCCTGGGCCTGGGCCTCGGCGTGGGCGATGCGCGAGTCCCGCTCGGCCTTGGCGATGGTGACGGTTTCGTAGGCCTTGGCGTCGGCCGGCTTGCGCACGGTGGCCTGCAGGCGCTGCTCCTCGCGCTCGGCCTCCAGCTCGGCCACCTTGGTCTGTTCGACCACCACCTCCTGGGTGGCCTGGGCCTCGGACTTCGGGCCGGCTTGGCGGGCCACGGCCGCGGCCTGGTCCACCTCGGCCGAGAACCCGGCCTGCTTGACCTGGCTGGTGCGTCGAGCCTCGGCCTTGAGCGCCTCGGCCTCCTGCTCCTTCTCGGTGGCCATGCGGTCGGCGTCGGCCTGGGCGATGCGGGCCTGGCTCTCGACCGCGGCGGCGTGGGGGCGACCCAGGTTCTTGATGTAGCCCGTGGGATCCTCGATCTCCTGGATCTGGAGCGAGTCGACGATCAGGCCCAGCTTCTCCATCTCGGTACCCGAGGACTCTCGGGTGAGCTGGGTCAGCTTCTCGCGGTCGCGGATCATCTCCTCCACCGTCATGTTGCCGACGATGGCGCGCAGGTGGCCGGCGAACACGTTGTGCACCCGCTGGTCCATCTGGGCCTGCTGGTCGAGGAACCGCCGAGCCGCGTTGGCGATGGAGGAGAAGTCGTCGCCCACCTTGTAGATGACCACACCCCGGATGCCCAGCGGGATGCCCTGATGGGTGACGCAGTCGATGGCCAGGTCGGCCTCGCGCAGGTCGAGCGAGAGCTTGCGCACCACCTGCACGCCGGGGAACACCACCGTGCCCTTGCCGGTGATGATCTTGAAGCCCAGGCTCGCCTCGACCGCGTCGGGCGCGCTCTGATGGCGCAGGCCCGAGATGATGAGGGCTTCGTTGGGCTCGGCCACCCGCCAGGTGGCCTTGAACAGGATGATGACGACGATCAGGCCGATCAGCACGGCCCCGCCGATGATGTACAGGGTGGTCATGTTCGTTCCTCTGCTTGCTGGCCGGCGGCGCCGGCCTGGTGTGGTTCCTGCCTGCTGGCTACAGCGCGGAGACGACGACGGTGCGCGGCGGTAGGTACTCGACCACCACCACTTCGGTGCCGACCACGATCTCGTCGCTCCGATCGACGGCGTAGGCGTTGAACACCTCGGCGCCGCCCCGGATCGAGATCATGACCTCACCCAAAGCGCCCGGGCCGATGCGCCCGGTCACCCGACCGCTCTTGCCGATCACCCGTTGGTCTGCCATCGCGCCGTTCTTCTCCACTGACTGTCCCGCCTGGCCCTCGGACCATCGGGTTGGACGAACTGGGTGGCAATCCTGCCACGTCCAGTTCGAAACCCAGTATGGCAGACCTGCTCCAAGATGCAAATACAAATATCTATAAGGATGACGATATAAGTATGCGCTTCAAGAAGCGGCCGCGGTCGGGGCGCGGCGGAACCTGTCAGCTGAGCGACGCCAGAGACGTCGCTCAGCTGACAGGTACGACGGAGGGGGGTCTGGTCAGCGGGTGAGCAGCACCGACGAACCGTGGCCGAACAGGCCCTGGTTCACGGTGAGGCCGGCCCGGGCGCCCTCGACCTGGCGTCCGGTGGCCTGGCCCCGGAGCTGCCAGGTGATCTCACACACCTGGGCCAGGGCCTGAGCGGGGATGGCCTCGCCGAAGCAGGCCAACCCACCGCTCGGGTTGACCGGGATGCGGCCGCCGATCTCGGTGTCGCCGTCGTTCAGCAGTCGCTCGGCCTCGCCCTCGGGGCACAGACCGATGTTCTCGTACCAATCCAGTTCGAGCGCGGACGACAGGTCGTACACCTCGGCCAGGTCGAGGTCGGCAGGTCCGAGCCCGGCCTCCTCGTAGGCGGCGTGGGCGATGCTGTCGCGGAAGGGCCGTGGGGCCACATCGACCCCGGCGGCCGAGTCCGTGGCGAAAGCCGGCAGCTCGAGCACCGTCTGGGGATAGGTGGGCGTCACCGTCGAGATGGCCGCCACCTTCACCGCCGAGGCCGTCTCGCCCAGGTGGCGGCGGGCGAACTCGTTGCTGGCCAGGATGACGGCCGCGCCCCCGTCGGAGGTGGCGCAGATCTCGAGCAGGTGGAGGGGATCGGCCACCACCGGCGACGCCAGCACGTCGTCGACGGCGAACTCCTTGGGGTAGCGGGCGTTGGGGTTGGCCGCTCCGTGGCGGCTGTTCTTGGCCCGCACGCGGGCGAAGTCCTGGGTGGTGGCGTCGTAGCGCTCCATGCGCCGGCGGGCGTAGAGCGCGAAATAGGTCGGGTTGGTGGCGCCCAGCAGGCGGAACCGCAGCCAGTCGGGATCGTCGGGACGGTCCCCGCCCACGGGCGCGAAGAACCCCTTGGGCGTGGTGTCGGCGCCGATCACCAGAGCTACCTGGCTGAGGCCGGACAGGATCTGCGCCCGGGCGATGTTGAGGGCCTGCGCCCCCGACGCGCAGGCCGCGTAGCAACTGGCCACGCGGTTGCCCTGCCAGCCCAGCGCCTGGCTGAAGGTGGCACCAGCGATGAAGCCCGGATAGCCGTTTCGGATGGTGTCGGCGCCGGCCACGAAGTCGATGTCGGACCAGGTCAGGCCGGCGTCGCCCAAGGCCTCCTGGGCGGCCACGATGCCGTACTCGACGAAGTTGCGGCCCCACTTGCCCCAGGGATGCATCCCCACGCCCAGCACGGAGACGGAACGATCGTCGGTCATCGTGACGGTCCCTCCGGCGCCGCGCCCTCGACGAGTTGGCCACCGAGCGGCGGGTCCTCGAGCGGCTTCCACTTCCACACCAGGTACTCGTGCTCGTCGTCTGCGTACAGCGGTCCGAGGACGAGCTCGACGGGTTGGCCGGCATGGAGCCGGGTGATGTCGGTGCCGGGGACGAGCTGCCCCAGCACCACCATCTGCTCGGCCTCGAGCTCGACGGCGGCGATGGCGTAGGGCTCGAACGGCTCGGACGAGATGTAAGGCGGTGGAGGCTGGTACCGGTTGTCGGTGAACGACCAGATGGTGCCGGTGCGGCTCAGCTCGGTCTCGGCGAACTCGCGCCCGCCGCAGCCCGGCTTGCGACAGAACGACGTCTCGCGGGGGAAGAACACGCTCTGGCACCGCGTGCATCGGCTGCCCAGCAGGGCGGGACGTTCGGGGTCGAGGGTGAACCATCCCTCGATCGCCGGCACCTGGGTGATGGCGGCCACGGGACCTCCCGGGTCGGAGTCGGGTGAATCGGAATCCCACGCTAGTCCACCGATCCGCCCGGTCCTGACGGGTCGTCAGGACGTTGCCGACCGGGTCGTTCGGCCCATTTTCATTGACGTGTAGGGTGACACCTGCTCATATTCGGGCGGAAAACTGGCGGAAGAGCTGGGGGGGAACGACATGGTGGGTGTTCGAGTTGGCGATCGGGTCCGGGGTGCGCGCCGCGCGGATCGGGTGCACCTGAGCGACAATCTCCGGATGACCCGCCTCGTCCGTTTGGCGACGGTCGTGGCGGTGTTCGCCGGCCTGGTGGCCGCGTCGCCCGCGATGGCCAACGTTGCCTCCGCCACCACCACGCCGACCAGGTCCGGCCCCGCCGTCGTATCGACGTCAGAAGGTCTGGCCCATCACCAGCCCGATCCCGACGCCCCCCGCATCGCCCTCCCGCTGGCCCACTCGGGCCGGGCCGCGGCCCGGGTGTCGGCCTGGGCCGCTCGCCACCACCTGACCGTGATCGCCACCCAGAACGAGATCACGACCGTGTCCGGCTCGCGGGCCCGGGTCGCCGCCGCCTTCGGCAGCGCCACCGCTCCTCAGGTCCCGGCCGAACTGGCCGGCGTGGCCACCGCAGCCGGTTCCGATGTCTCCCCGCGCCGAATGCATCCCCTGGGTCAACAGAACCGTCCTGTGCCCGGGCTGACCTCGCGGCCGGCTTCGTTGCCCGGCTATGGATCGAGCAAGCTCCGCGCTGCCTACGACGTCTCCGGTACCGGGTCGGGCCTGACCGTGGCCACGGTGCAGTTCGACGGCTGGAACTCGGCTGACTTCACCAACTACGCCGCCGCGGCCGGTATCCCGCTGGCGCCGGGCCAGATGACCTCGATCAGCGTCGATGGCGCGTCGGTGTCCGGTACCGCCCAAGAGGACCCGCTGGATGCCGAGACGCTGCTGGCCATGGCGCCGGCGGCCAAGCAGCTCATGTACATCGCCCCGAACAACAACACCGGGCTGTTCGACGTGTACGCCGATATCGCCAGCCAGGTGGTCAGCCAGCACATCGCTGCGGTGAGCATCTCGTGGGGCTTCTGCGAGGCGTCGTTCGACGGGCCCGGCGGCCCCGAGGCCCGGGCCACCCTCGAGAGCTCACTGAACGCCATCGTGGCCGCCGGGGCCACGCTGTTCG
Organism: uncultured Microthrixaceae bacterium; assembly: GCA_963740985.1. Classification (GTDB taxonomy): domain Bacteria; phylum Actinomycetota; class Acidimicrobiia; order Acidimicrobiales; family Acidimicrobilacustridaceae; genus UBA4742. Next base: position 1,473,467 of record CAVUGJ010000002.1, on the reverse strand, counting down.
CCTCCTCGGGCGACGACGGCCCCTATGACTGCGGGGACCAATCGACGCTCTCGACCGACTGGCCGGCGGTGTCGCCCAACGTCGTCGGCGTGGGCGGCACGAAGCTGACCGGCACCGGCCCGTTCTCCGAGGTGGCCTGGGAATACCCGTCGGGCGACTGCAACGGCAGCTCCCCGACCGGGGGCGGTGGCGGCACCTCGACCTCCGTGCCTCGCCCGAGCTATCAGGCCGGCGTCGGGATCGGTGGGTCGTTCCGCCTGGTGCCCGACATCTCCGCCGAGGCCGATCCGTGTGCCCCCGGCCCCACCGTTCTGCTCGACGGGACCTACTACTACGGGGGCGGCACCTCGTTGGCCGCGCCCATCGTGACCGGCGGTCTGATCTCGGAGCTGTCCAACAGCTCGCGCACGACGGGCATCGGCGACATCCACGCCGAGCTCTATGGCGCGCCAGGCAACTTCCGCGACGTCACCAGTGGGTCGTACTCGCCCTACTCGGCCGGGGCGGGCTATGACGAGCTCACCGGACTCGGAACCCCCCAATGGGACACCTTCTTCGTGCTCGGGCCCCCGACCAACGTCGTGGCTCTCCCCGGCAACGCCGCCCTCTCGGTGTCCTGGTCGGCGCCGGTCAACACCGGGTCGTCGCCGATCACGTCGTACACGGCCACGGCCTCGCCCGGCGGCGCCACGTGCACCTGGACGACGGGTCCGCTGGCCTGCGCCATCACCGGACTCACCAACGGCACCAGCTACACCGTGAAGGTCACCGCCACCAACGGCCAGGGCACCGGCCCGGCGTCGGCGGCGTCGGCCCCGGCCACGCCGTCCGCGGGTGACGCCTTCCACGCCCTGACGCCGGCCCGCATCCTCGACTCCCGACCCGGCCCGGGCAACGTCGGGGGCTACACCACCCCCTGGGGCTCCGGGGTGAGCCGAAACGTGACCGTCGGCGGCGCGGGCGGGGTGCCTGCCAACGCCGATGCCGTGGTCTTGAACGTCACCGAGACGGGAGCAACCGGTTCGTCGTACCTGTCGATCTGGCCCGCCGGCGCGGCGCGCCCGACGGCGTCGAGCCTGAACTTCACGCCGGGTGAGACCATTCCCAACCAGGTGACGGTGAAGCTGGGCGCGAGCGGCCAGGTCTCGATCTTCAACGCCAGCGGCAACGCGGACGTGATCGTGGATGTCACCGGCTACTACGACACCAACACTGGAGACGGGTTCACCTCGGTGACCCCGGCCCGTGTCCTCGACTCCCGACCCGGTCCGGGCAACGTGGGTGGCTTCTCCACGCCCTGGGGCGCGGGCCTGAGTCGTGACCTGGTGGTGGGCGGGGTCGGCGGGGTGCCAGCCGACGCCGATGCCGTGGTGTTGAACGTGACCGTGACCAACACCACCGCCGGTTCGTATCTGGCCATCTGGCCGCAGGGCGCAGCGCGACCCACCGTCTCGAGCCTGAACTGGGTGACGGGGGAGACGATCCCGAACGCCGTGACCGTGAAGCTCAACGCGGCCAACGGCAAGATCTCGCTCTACAACCTGGCCGGCAACGCGGATGTGATCGTGGACGTGGCCGGGTACTTCAAGGCCGCCACCGGCAAGCTCTTCCACCCGCTCACACCCGGTCGCATCCTGGACTCGCGGCCGGGGCCGGGCAACATGGGCGGCTTCAGCACTCCGTGGGGCGCGGCCACCTCCCGCAACCTCACGGTGGCCGGCGTGGCCGGCGTGTTGACCGGCGCCGATTCGGTGGTGGCCAACGTGACCGTCACCAACACGACCAACTCGTCGTTCCTCACGCTGTGGCCCCAGGGCGCCACCCGACCCACCGTGTCGAGCCTCAACTGGACCACCGGGGAGACCATTCCCAACGCGGTCACGGTCAAGCTGTCCGGGAGCGGGGCCATCTCCATCTTCAACAACGGTGGCTCGGTCGACGCCATCTGCGACGTCGCCGGCTACTACGCCTGACCCTTAGCGGGTGGTCGAGCGGAACGCCACCAACAGGTTGTTCGGCCGCGGCGGGATGCGGAACTCGGCCATCAGACAGAGATCGGCCACCGAGCGGTGCACCAGCGCCAGCAGCTCGGCGCGGGTCATGAAGCTCACCTGGCGGTCTCCGGTCACGTAGCGGTCCGAGATGTCGGCCATGGTGTGGGCGGCGCTGCGGGTGCGTTCCCACTCCTTGATGGCCAGCACCCCACCCGGCGCCACCAAGTGCCCGGCGTCGGCCAGCAGCGCCTGGCGTTGGGCGTCGGGGACGTGGTGCAGCACGTCGCCGATCACGATCAGGTCGTAGGGCTCGGGCGCCTCGGCCAGCAGATCTGAGGTCGACACCTGACGGAAGGTCACCCGTTCCGGGCTGGCGGGAGCCAGTCGACCGGGCTGGGTCGAGATGTCGATGCCCAGGATCGACGCCTGGGGGAGCTCGTCAGCCAGACCCATGCTCAACAGACCGTCACCGGCGCCGATCTCGAGCACGCGCTGGAACTGGCCGAGCGCGGCGATGTCACGGGCCAACTCGGGAAGATCGATGAACCAGTCGCGGTACCGCTTCGCCACTCGGCCTTCGAAGGGCCCCAGCGCCGATCGCACGGTGGGTCCCAGTGGCATCCGGTCAGGGTACTCCTGGCCAGCTACCGTCACGCGATGGGCGACCACCCGGGTCGGCGGGGGAATCGAGGGGGCGGTGACGCCCCGGTGTCGACCCCGGTCGACGTCGAGCAGCTGGGATCCACGATCCCCGGACGGATCGCTCGTCGCCTCGAGCCCTACCGGAATCGCCCGATGGTCGCCCTCATCAGCGACATCATGGCCCGAGACCGCCAGGGGGCCGGGTCGGTGGTGGGCAGCGCCATCGCCTTCCGCCTCTTCCTGTTCTTCATCCCGCTGCTGCTGTTCCTGGTGGGGGTGGCCGGGCTCCTGTCGGGCCACGTCGACCCCGGCACCATCGCCCATGATGCGGGGGTGTCGGGGGGCCTGGACACGCAGATCCGCGCCGCCTTCAACCAGGAGAACAGTGCCGGCTGGCTGGTGCTGCTGATCGGTTTGTTCGGCATGGCCACCGCCGGTCGCTCGCTCAGTCGTGCCCTGATCGCCACCAGCTACCGGGCCTGGGAGCTGCCGATCGTGTCCAAGGCCTCGTGGCGGGTGATCGGTTCGGTGGCCGGCCTGGTCGGTGGCATGGGTCTGGTGTCGATCCTGGTCAACCGCATCCGCGAGGCGGTGGGGCTGGGACCGGCCAGCCTGTCGTTCATCCCGGCATTCGTGCTCTACGCCGTGGCCTGGTTCGTCATCTCCCTGCTGTTGCCGCGCCGCACCGAGGACCCGGGGGCTGTGCTCCCCGGTTGCGCGGTGGTGGCGCTGGTGATCACCACCATGCAGGCCGTCAGCCAGTTCTACCTGCCCGGCCGGTTCGAGCGGGCCAGCCAGCTCTACGGAGCCATCGGGACGACCGTGGTCACGCTGGGCTGGTTCTTCATCGTGGGCCGGGCCATCGTCTTCGCCATCGAGCTCAACCCCGTGTTGTTCGATCGCTACGGCAGCCTCACCGCCGCGGTGTTCTCGCTGCCCGTCATTCGCATCCTGCCCCGCCATTCCGCCGGCCTGCGCCGTCTGTTCGACCTGGACGACTCGACTTGACCGGCCGCTCGAGCGCGGGCTCGGGGGTGGAACGCAGCCAGTGCCGGTGACCGATGCGATACTGGCGCCGGTCTGGGTTCACCGGAGCCGGTACTCGTCGATCAGGGGAGCGTCGATGCGCAGGCAGATCAGCGGGGTCACAGCCGACGGAGCGACGCCATGAGCGAGGACGGGGGGCCGAACCTGCGCCTGGTCGTCATCAGCGCGGTGGTCGGAGCGGTGGTCGGGGTGCTGGTGGCCGTGTTGCTCATCGCCGTGTTCGGCAACACCCGCCACCCCGCCTGGATCGGCGCCGGCATCGGCGGGTTCTGGGTGGGATTGTGCCTGGGCGCCTTCTACGGCCTGGCCGTCGGCCGGCGCCAGGCCGGCTGACGGGTTGATCGCGGCCGAGCCGTCGATGGCTGATCCTCCCGCCGAACGGCGAGACGCCGGCCGAGTGCTTCGCGCCGTCGTGCCCCGCTCGGCTCATGCCGAGTGGACCGCCACCGCCGCCCGACGCGATCCGGTGGCCGTGCTCGAGGACCAGGCGGCCACCCGCGAGCCTGATCTGGTTCCCATCCGGTACGCCCGCATGGCCGAGTCCCCGTTCGCCTTCTTCCGGGGCGCGGCGGCCGTCATGGCCATGGACCTGGCTACCACGCCGGTCACGGGCCTGCAGGTGCAGGCCTGCGGCGACGCCCACGTGACCAACTTCGGCCAGTTCGCCACGCCCGAGCGCAACCTGATCTTCGACATCAACGACTTCGACGAGACCCTCCCGGGACCCTGGGAGTGGGACGTCAAGCGATTGTGCGCCAGCCTGGCCGTGGTGGCCCGCGGCCACGGCTTCTCGTCGTCGAAGTGCGACCGCGTGGTGAGCACCGCCGCTCGCACCTACCGCGAGTGCCTGGCCGATTCGGCCCGGATGCGGGCCCTGGACATCTGGTACGACCGCATCCACATCGACCAGGTCATCTCCCACTTCCCCCGTCGGTATCGGCCGCGGGTGAAGCGGGACGTGGCCAAGTCGCGGCGCAAGACGCACCTGCGGGCCGTGGCCAAGCTGACCACCACCACCGGCGACAAGGTGGGCTTCGTGGAGGATCCGCCGCTGCTGGTCCACCTCGACAACACCGGGTACGACATGGACGACGTGGCCCCGATGATCGAGAGCTACCGGGCCTCGCTCAGCGACGACCTGCGCACCCTGTTCGACCGCTACCGGTTGGTAGACGTGGCTCGCAAGGTGGTGGGCGTGGGCAGCGTGGGCACCCGCTGCTGGATCACGCTGTTCGAGGGCCCCTCCCGGCCAGGAGGCGACCACCTCATCCTGCAGATCAAGGAGGCGCCTCCTTCGGTCCTTCAGCCCTACGTGGCCGAGGCCGCCCCCGAGCACCAGGGCCATCGGGTGGTCACCGGTCAGCGCCTGACCCAGGCGGCCAGTGACATCTTTCTGGGGTGGACGCAGGGCCCACGCTCAGGCCGGCACTACTACGTGCGCCAGCTGTGGGACGTCAAAGGCCAGGGCGACCCGCTCGAGATGGATCTCAGCAACCTCACCTACTATGGGGCCCTGTGCGCCTGGGCCCTGGCCCGCGCCCATGCCCGCACGGGCGACGCGGCCCAGCTGTCGGGCTACCTGGGCACGGGGTCGCGGTTCGACCAGGCCATAACGGTGTTCTCCGCGGCCTACGCCCGCACCAGCGAGCAGGACCACGCCGCCCTGGTCGAGGCCATCGCCAGCGGACGGGTCGAAGCCCGCCTGGCCTGACCGGCGAGCTCAGCGTCCGCTGAGGTCCTCGGGCCCCGACGCCGTGACCAGGGTGCGGTCGATCTCGGCCACCTCGCGGGGCAGCCCCAGGGCCGCGAACTCGGACCGGGCCCGCTCGAACAGGGGTCGTGACGAGGCGCCGTAGCCTCGCAGCTGGGCCAAGCGGGCTTCCTCGAGCTGAGCCCGGGCGGCGGCCGGCGCGCACCCCAGCGCCTGGAAGATGCGTCGAGCCGCGGCCAGAGGGGCCTCCGCCTCGGTCACGTGACCGCCATCGCGCCACACCGTGCCGCGGGCCAGGGCGTACTGGCCTTCATCGAATCGGCGGCCCGAGCCGCGGTTGGCCTCCAGCGGCGACAACGCGGCCATCAGGCGCTCGGCGGTGGCCGCGTCACCCTGGCCGCCCGCCAGTCGGGCCACGGTGGTGGCCACGGTCACGGCCTGGGCCATGGCCCACGCCAGTCGGGATCCGGGGCCGGGCCGGGACAGGAGCGGCAGGACGGCATCGGCGAAGCTGGCCGCCTCGGGGATGCGTCCGGCGTGGGCCAACACGATGGCCCGGTCGCCGTCCACCGCCACCTGCTGGGGTCGGCTGCGCATCTGGTGGGCCAACCCGGCCGCGGTGTTGAGCAGTTGGTAGGCCCGATCGAAGTCCCCGAAGGTGGTGGCCAGGGCCACGTGCGCCCGGGTGGCGCCGAGACGGCTCTCGAGTGCCCGCGCCGGCTCGCTCAGGGGGACCACCAGGTCCCAGGCATCACGGAAGGCTCCGGTGAGCAGCAGCAGATCCAGCTCGATCAGCCAGAAGGACTCGCCGGTGCCGATCTCCCGGATCAGCGCCGGGTCCTCGACGGTCAGCTCGCGTCCCCGCCGGAGCCAGGCCAGGGCATCGGCGTAGCGCTGCGCACCGGCCAGGCTGGCGCCGGCCAGCAACAACACCGCCGGCACCAGCACAGACTGGTCGGGATCGGGCTCGATCTGGTCGAGGACCGCCTGAACCTGACCCAGCACGCCATCGGCGTCGCCGCCATCGAAGGCGGCTCGCAGCGCACGGTAGGCCGGTGCCGGGATCACCCTTCTTGTTTAGCGCTTCAGGTGGAGGCCAATCCGACGTAGGGGCCGCCGACGTCGGGTTGGCGGTGGGCCACGTCGGTGTCCCACACCGCTTTGGCCCGGGCCAGCCACTCGCGACCGGTGAAGCTGATCTGCATCCGCAGCGGGTACCGGAAGCTGGCCTGGGCCGGGTGGTGCTGCCAGTCGGGAACCGAGAGCCCGACCGAGGCCACGCCCAGGTGCTGGCACAGGTACAGGGCTCGGGGGAGGTGGTAGTCCTGGGTGACCAGCACCGCCCGTCGCACCCCGAAGACGGCGCGGGCTCGGGCGCAGCTGTCGAAGGTGTCGAATCCGGCGTAGTCCCGGGTGATGGCCGAGGCGGGCACGCCGTGGCTCATGAGGTAGGTGCGCATGGCCGTGGGCTCGTCGTAGGTGGTGGTGCGGTTGTCGCCGGTGACGAGCAGGTGGGGGACCTTGTGGGCCCGGAACAGGGCGACGGCCGCGTCCAGCCGGTCGCGGAGCGCTCCGGAGGGCCGGTTGCCGTCCAGGCCGGCACCGAAGACGATGGCCACCGGCTCGTGGGGAACCGTATCCACGGTGTCGAAGCGAGGGGTTCCCTCCACCAGCACCACGATGTTGGCCGCCACCACCAGGCCCACCCCGATCACCACCACGACGGCGAGAGCCGCGGCACTGCGCCACAGCCAGGCTCGTCGCCACCATGGGCGCGGCGCCGTCAATCCGGTCGGGGGCGGCGCCGTCAATCCGGTCGGGGGCGACGACGGCAACGGTGGTGGCGGTGGTGGCGGCGGGCGGTCGTCCATCAGTTCCCGGCTCCGGCGTCGGCGGCGGCGTCGAGGAACGGCGGCGGCTCGCCCCCGCCGTGGACCTCGAGGTTGGCGCCGGTCACATACGACGCCAGGGGCGAGGTCAGGAACACGCAGGCATCGGCGATGTCGCCGGGTGTGCCCAGGCGGGCCATGGGCACGGTGGCGGCCACCCGGGCCTGCCCCTCGGCGTCGCCGTAGAACAGCTCGGCCTGCTCGGTCACGATCATCCCCCCGGTCACCAGGTTGACCCGGACCCGGGGGGCCCATTCCATGGCCAAGGTCCGGGTGAGGTTCACCAGCCCGGCCTTGGCCGCGCCGTAGGCGGCCGAGCCGGGCGACGGGCGCAGGCCGCTCACGCTGCCGATGTTGACGATCGACCCACCGTCGGGCTGGGCCTGCATGACCGCGTTGGCCCGTTGGGCCACGTGCAGCGGGGCCAGCAGGTTCAGCTTCACGATGGCCTCGGTGAACCGGGGCGAGGCGGTGGCCGCGTCGGCGGGAGGGGATCCGCCGGCGTTGTTGACCACCGCGTCGATCCGACCCGAACCCAGCTCGACCGTGCGGTCCACCGCCGCCGCCGCCTGCTCGGGATCGCGCAGGTCGGCAGCCACGAAACCCGCCACCCGACCTCCCGCCACCACGGGGGCGTCGGCCTCGTGGCGGGCGGTGATGACCACGGTGGCGCCCAGTTCGAGGTAGCGCTGGGCGATGCCCCGGCCCACGCCCTTGGTCCCGCCCGTGACCAGGACCACGCGCCCGGTGAAGTCGAGGGGATCGGGGCGGGCCGGCACGCCCGCACGCTATCGGACGGTCCTCGGCCCCGGAATGACTCAAGCCGTCACGGGATCGGCCGAAGGAGTGCGATGACGAGTTCGGTCGAGGCGGGCGCGGCGGCGCCGGCATTGCCCTGTCCGCAGTGCGGTGCCGCGGTGCAGCCGCACTGGGACTGGTGCCACGGGTGCGGATGGGATCCTGAGGGAAAGCGACCGGCGGGCTGGGTGCCTCCCCAGAGCCCGCCGCCGGCGGCTTCGCCCGCCTCCGCCGCGCCCTGGGCGCCTTCCCCCCGCCCAGCCTGGCCGGGTACGCGCCGATTCCCCCGGTCCCGCCGCCGGCGGCCCCCGAGGTGAAGCGGCATCGGGTGAAGAAGGTGCTGGTCTCCGCGCTGGTGGTCGTGGCCGTGCTGATCGTGGCCGCGGTGGCCTTCTTCGTGATCCACGGCAAGTTCGTGGTGCCGCCGCCCTACCCGGAGGCGGCCAAGGCGATTCCACCGGCCAGTTGGGTGCGCACGGCGGCGGTGGACGGATCCTTCAGCGTGGCCCTCCCGACCGCGGGCACGGCCTCCACCGATCCGAAGGATCCGAACTCCCAGACGGTGAGCTGGACCGACCCGAAGCACCCGGCCTTCCTGGTCGAGGGGGGCAACGTCGGGCCCCACGACGTCAGCCAGGAGCAGGACGCCCTGGATCAGGCCCTGGTGGCGGTCGACCAGGACATCGACGTGACCTCGACGCTGACGGTGCCGTTCCAGAACCACGCCGCCCGAGCGGTGAGCGGGAAGGACCACGGCGTCCCGGTGAAGGCGCTGGCCTTCTTCAGCGGCAACTCGATCTACGTCCTGGCGGTGGAGGGCCCGACGGCGGTGGCCAACGCCGACACCTTCTTCAACTCCTTCCAGGCGGCGGGCTGAGCGGGACGCCCTCGGGGCGACGGTTCGCTCGCCTCTGATCGTCCGGCCTAACCTGACGGGTCATCAGATCGGGCGGCCTCCAGGCCGCTTGACCAGACGGGGGCCCATGGCATGCCGACAACCCACACGATCACCGACGGCATCGCCGAGGTGGTCATGGACAACCCGCCGGTCAACGCGCTGACCGTCGCCGGGTGGTTCGACCTGGCCGACCAGGTGCGCGGCCCTGGGCCACGATCCGGCGGTGCGGGTGGTGGTGCTGCGGGCCGAGGGCCGGGGCTTCAACGCCGGCGTGGACATCAAGGAGATGCAGGCCACCGAGGGCTACGAGGCCCTGATCGGCGCCAACCGCGGCTGCTACGCCGCCTTCGCCGCCGTGTACGAGTGCGCGGTGCCGGTCATCGCCGCCGTCAACGGCTACTGCCTGGGTGGCGGCATCGGCCTGGTGGGCAACGCCGATGTCATCGTGGCCGCCGACGACGCCACCTTCGGCCTGCCCGAGGTCGACCGGGGCGCCCTCGGCGCGGCCACCCACCTGGCCCGGCTGGTCCCTCAGCACAGGATGCGGGCCATGGTCTACACGTCGGCCACCGCCACCGCGGCCGAGCTGCACCACTTCGGATCGGTGCTCGAGGTGGTGCCCCAGGCCGACCTGCGAGCCGCCGCCCTGCGCATCGCCGGCCAGATCGCCGAGAAGAGCCCCACCGTGATCCGCGCCGCCAAGGAGTCGCTCAACGGCATCGACCCGGTGGACGTCAAGCGCAGCTACCGCTTCGAGCAGGGCTTCACCTTCGAGCTCAACCTGTCCGGGGTGAGCGACGAGGCCCGCGACGCCTTCGTGGCCAAGCGAGACGCGGAGTTCGAGAAGTGATCCCCGACAAGCGCATGACCCATGACGAGGTGGTGGCCGAGCTGTCGTGACGGCATGACCATCGGCATCGGCGGCTGGGCGTCGCGCCGCAAGCCCATGTCGCTGGTGCGGGCCATCCTGCGCTCGCCGGTGAAGGACCTGACCATCGTCAGCTACGGCGGTCCCGACATCGGCCTGCTGTGCGCGGCCGGCAAGGTGCGCAAGGCGATCTACGGCTTCGTCTCGCTCGACACCATCCCGCTCGAGCCCCACTTCCGCATCGCCCGCCAGTCCGGGTCGGTCGAGGCCATGGAGCTCGACGAGGGCATGATGCTGCTGGGCCTGCAGGCGGCGGCGTGGCGGGTGCCCTTCCTGCCCACCCGGGCCGGGCTGGGCTCGGATCTGCTGCGGGTGATGCCCGAGATCCTGACCGTGCGCTCGCCCTACCCGGGCCCCGACGGCGGCCGGGCGAGGAGCTGGTGGCCATGCCCGCCCTGGAGCTCGACGTCGCCCTGATCCACATGAACCGGGCCGACCAGGGCGGCAACGGCCAGTTCCTCGGGCCCCGACCTCTACATGGACGATCTGATGGCCATGGCCGCCACCAAGACCTTCCTGTCCGCCGAGAAGATCGTCCCCACCGACCAGCTCACCGCCGAGGGTTCGTTCCACACCCTGCGCATCAGCCGCCTCATGGTCGACGGGGTGGTCGAGGCGCCCCACGGCGCCCACTTCACCGAGTGCCCGCCCGACTACGGCCGCGACGAGGCGTTCCAGAAGGAGTACGCGGCCACCGCCGTCGTCGCCCGAGCTGTGGGCGGCGTTCCGTCGAGCGCTACCTGTCGGGCGACGAGACCGCCTACCAGCGAGCCGTGGAGGAGCGAGCCTGATGCCCGAGAACGCCGATCCGACCCGCGCCGAGGTGTGCGTGGTGGCGGTGGCGGAGTGCTTCCGCGGCGACGGCGAGCGGCTGTGCAACCCCATCGGCACCATCCCCATGATCGGCGGCCGCCTGGCCCGCGAGACCTTCGAGCCCGAGCTGGTCATGACCGACGGGTTCGCCATGTTCGCGGCCAACCCGGTGCCGGTGGGCGTGTCCGATCCCGAGGTGGTGGTCGAGTCGTGGAACCCCTACCCGCAGATGTTCAGCGTGCTGTGGAACGGCAAGCGCCACGTGATGATGGGGGCCAGCCAGATGGACCCCTACGGCAACCAGAACTTCGCCTGCATCGGTGACTGGCACAAGCCCAAGGCCCAGCTGCTGGGGTTCCGGGGCGCGCCGGGCAACACCATCAACCACACCACCTCCTACTTCATCCCCAACCACACGCCCAAGGTGTTCGTCGACCACGTCGACGTGGTGTGCGGGGTGGGCTACGACCGGGCCGCCGAGCTCGGGCCGGTGGCCTCGCGGTTCCACGACATCCGCCGGGTGGTGACCAACCTGGGCACGTTCGACTTCGACACGCCCGACCATCGCATGCGCCTGCGCTCGGTGCACCCGGGCGTAACCGTGGACGAGGTGGTCGAGGCCACGGGCTTCGAGCTGGTCATCGACGAGTTCGACGAGACCCGCCTGCCCACCGACGAGGAGCTGCACCTCATCCGCGACGTCATCGACCCGCACGGGGCGCGAAGCGCCGAGGTTCGTGGATGACCCACGCCGCGCTCGCACACGCGGGTGTGCGAGCTGTTCGGCGTCGAGCACCCCATCGTGCAGACGGGCATGGGCTGGGTGGCCGGTGCCCGGCTGACCTCGGCCACCAGCGCGGCCGGCGGGCTGGGCATCCTGGCCTCGGCCACCATGACGCTGCGCCCAGCTGCGGGCCGCCATCGGCGAGGTCAAGGATCGCACCGACAAGCCCTTCGGCGTGAACCTGCGCACCGACCAGCCCGACATCGGCGACCGCATCGACCTGCTCATCCGCGAGCGGCGTGAAGGTGGCGTCGTTCGCCCAGGCGCCCAGCCGCGACATCGTGGCCAAGCTCAAGGACGCCGGCATCGTCACCATGCCCACCGTCGGCGCCCGCCGCCACGCCGAGAAGGTGGCGGAATGGGGCGTCGATGCGGTCATCGCCCAGGGCGCCGAGGGCGGCGGCCACACCGGAGTCGTGCCCACCTCGCTGCTGTTGCCCCAGGTGGTCGACGCCGTCGACATCCCGGTGCTGGGCGCCGGCGGGTTCACCGACGGCCGGGGCCTGGTGGCCGCCCTGGCCTGGGGCGCGTGCGGGCATCGCCATGGGCACCCGGTTCCTGCTGACCAAGGAGTCGACGGTGCCCGACGCGGTGAAGGACATCTACCTCGAGACGCCGGTCACCGGCACGGTGGTCACCACCGCCCTGGACGGGTTCCCCCAGCGGGTCATCCGCACCGAGGTGGTGGACGAGATCGAGCAGGCGTCGATCGTCACCCGGCTGCCCAGGGCCGTGCGCCGAGCGCTCGAGTTCCGCAAGCTGACCGGCACCTCCTACCGCGACCTGCTGACCGAGGGCCTGGCCATGAAGCGCAACCAGGATCTGAGCTGGAGCCAGCTGGCCATGGCCGCCAACGCCCCGATGCTGATCAAGGCGTCCATGGTCGACGGCCGGCCCGAGGTCGGCATCCTGCCCACCGGCCAGGGCATCGGCGTCATCGACGAGCTGCCCACCGTGGCCGAGTTGGTCGAGCGCATCCTGGCCGAGGCCGAGCAGGTCCTGCCGCCTGTCCCTCGGCGATCCCGGGGACTGACCGGCTAGGCCAGCACCAGCCCCTTTGGCGTCGGCGTCGGTCGGGAGGTCGCCGTCGATGACCGCGGTCACGGTGCTGGCGGTCAGCTCAGCCTGGCCGCGATCGACGGTGATGAAGGCGGTGTCGGCGGCATCGCGCCCGGTGGCGATGCGCAGCAGGGCCCGACGGGGGGCCAGGGCGGTGGCGTCGAAGGCCAACCACCGCCCGGCGATGCACACCTCGGCCACGGCGTGGAAGTCCATGGGGAACAGCCCCGGTGCGTAGACGGCCACCAGGCGGGCGGGCAGGTCCAGGGCGCGGCAGATGGTGATGACCAGGTGCGCGAAGTCGCGGCACACCCCCTGGGACGACAGCAACGTGTCCATGGCGCTGTCGGTGCCGTCGCTGCTGCCCAGCACGTAATCGGTGCGCTCGAACACCCAGCTGGCGATCACTGGGCCAGCGCCTGGGCCTCGGCGGTCTGCGCCGGATCGCTGGCGTCGACCGCGGATTCGGGGTCGGTGACGCCGAACTCGCGCCGGGCCCAGCCGGCCAGGCGGTCCGACGGGCAGTAGCGGCTGGGGCGCAGGAAGCGGAGCTGTTCGGCCACCGACACCGTGGCCGTCGGCGCGGGGGCGTCCAGAGCGGTGGCAGGGGCCCGAATGACCTCGGCGTCGTAGGCGATGGACACCGCTCCCACCGGCAGCTCGAGCACGTGCGTGCGCTCGCCGTCGGCGTCCTCGACGATCGTGGGCCGGACCAGATCGGGCTGGCCGTCCACCCACACGCCCAGCGTGTCGGTCACCGCCAGGCCGGGCGCGCGGGCCGCGGCCACCAGCAAGGCCATGCGGGCCGGCTCGGTGACGTCGAACTCCAAGCGACAGCCGACCTCCCAGCGGGCGGTGGTCAACGGCCGCGGTCGAGACGGGCGAGCTGGGGGCTGGCATCCGTCGAGTCTGCCAGCCCCCGAGCCCACTGCGGTTCAGATCTGGCCGATCACCTCCAACGGGAACGGGGGCTGGGCCAGCGGTCGCACGGCCAGGCGAACCAGCAGCAGCGGCTGATCGTCGGCGGCCGTGCGGTTGAGGTGGACCACGCCGCAACTGGTGCAGCGGTGCACCAGGACCCACTCGCCGTCACCTCGGACCGACACCGCGATCGGTTCCATGGCCGAGCCGCAGTCGGCGTCGCGGTCGCCGGGGCGATCGTCGTCGAGGTGGCGGCTCCACAGGCAGTTGGGGCAGTGGTTGCGGTGTGCGGTTCCGGGTGCGTCGAGGGCCACGTCCAGGTGGCAATGACGACAACGGAATGACTCCGAACGGGAACGGGCGGAGCGTCGACGCGGATCGCGTGACAAGGGACCTCCAAGGGCCGAGGACGACACGGCGTCGCGCCCGGCTCCAAACCCGCCGTGATCAGGCGGGGGAGGCGCCGTTCGATGGGCAGCGCGACGTGATGGCGTCGAAGGACACGGTCTTCATCCACCACCTCCCGGATCGGTTCCGTCGGCCCGTTCTGGCCGCAGGCCCATTCCAACCCGCCGGGACCGCGAGACCAAACGAATTTCGTCCGGCGGGGCTCAGCCTTCGCCGGCCAGGAAGTCGGCCACGAGCGTGATCGGCGGCCGAGTCGGGGGATCCACGGGTAGGCCCGAGCGCACGTCGATCCAGCCCCGGCCCTCGACGTACGAGCGGATCACCTTGGCCGGCACGCCCACCGCCACGCTGTAGTCGGGGATCTCGCCGCTGACCACGCTGTTGGCTCCGACGACCACGTGGCGACCGATGCGCGAACCCGGCAGGACCATCACCCCGTGGCCGAGCCAGGAGCCCTCGCCGATGCTGACCGGCGCCTCGGGCTGGTTCTGCACCGAGATGGGGCGGTCGATCAGCTCGTACCCGTGGTTCATGTCGGTGATGTGCACGTAGTGGCCGGTCCACACGTCGTCGCCGATCTCGATGCGACTGGTGGCCGATCACCGTGCTGCCCCGACCGATGAGGCAGCGGTCGCCGATGGTCACCACCCGGTCAGGCAGGTTCGGGTGTCCCGGTCCCCACCCGGCCGACAGGGCGACATAGGGCGCGATGGTGGTGCCCGCGCCGATGTGGATCGAGCGCTCGTTGACGATGGTCTGGCTGGGGAAGCAGATGATGCTGCCCGCTCCGAAGGTGCCGAAGCGGTGGGCGATGGCCGATCGGGGGCCGATGCCGCCGATGTTCACGACCTGGTCCCACGACCAGCGGATCGCCGTACCCAGCTCGGTCATGGCTCGGGCGCGCAGGCGGTTGACCAAGGTAGGTGCCGGCGGAGGGCGTTGAAGCATCCGGGCGACGCTAGCGCTCGGTGTCGGGCCTCGTCGATGAGGAGACCAATAGGGCATCTGCCCGATGTGGGGTCCCCACCTCAGAGCGCATCGTCGGATGCATGGGGAGTGCTCATCCGGAGCGACCCATCGGACCGGGAGGTCCACCATGTACCAGGATCCCAGCCTCCACCTCCGCACCATCGAGCGGGCCCAGCAGGAGCACCGCACCATCGCCGAGCAGCACCGTCTGGCCCGATCGGCGCAGCCGGCCCGCCGCGGCACCGCCGCCGACACGACCGGCACCGCCGCCGACACGACCGGCACCGCCGCCGACACGACCGACACCGCCGGCCCCGCTCGGACCAGCCCCATCACCCGGATGAGCCGGATCAGCCGGGTCCGGTTCTGGGCCGCGGCGCCTCGGGCCGCCAGCCCCCGAGTTTGAGCCCCGGAGGATGTCGCGTGCCATCGGTGCGGTCCCTGGCCATGATGGGTGGATGTCTCGCCGGGTGGCCAGCGCCGAGATCGTGGGTCGGGAAGCCGAGCTGGCCACCGTCGACGCGCTCCTGACCCAGACCGCCGGCGGCCAGCCGGCCACCCTGTTGATCACCGGGGAGGCGGGGGTGGGCAAGACGCCGCCTGGTCGATGAGCTGGCCGACCGGGCCCGCCACGCGGGCTTCCTGGTGCTGGTCGGCGGGTGCCTGGAGCTGTGCGAGGGCGGCGTGCCCATGGCCCCCATCGCCGAGGCCCTCCGACGACTCCGAGATCAGCTCGAGCCCGACGAGTTCGACGAGCTGGTAGGTGCGATGGCCACCGAGCTCCAGTTCCTGGTCTCGGATCCCGCCGCCGATTCCGACCCTGTGGCGTCGCGGCCGTCGCCGGGCCGATTGCTCGAGTTGCTGCTGGCGCTGTTCGAGCGGATGGGCGCCCACCGGCCCACGGTGATCGTGGCCGAGGACCTGCACTGGGCCGACTCGATCCACCCTCGACCTGCTTTCGTTCCTCGACCGCAACCTGGCCGGGCGGGTGCTGCTGGTGGGCACGGTGCGCAGCGACGAGCTGCATCGACGCCATCCCCTGCGCCCGCTGCTGGCCGAGCTCGAGCGATCGGGGAGCACCCGCCTGGCCCTGCCGCCCTTCTCCCGCGACCAGCTGGCCCTCCAGGCCGAGGCCATCACCGGCAGTGCCCATCCGTTCCGATGCGCTCGATGAGCTGATGCGGCGCTCGGAGGGCAACCCGTTCTTCGCCGAGGAGTTGTTGGCCGCCGACGCCGTTCGGCCTGGGCAGCTGTCCGAGTCGCTGCGCGACATCTTGTTGGGTCGGGTGGCCAACCTGGACGACGACGACCGGTCTCTGATGCGCCTGGCCGCCGCACTCGGGGTGCGGGTCGACGATCAGCTCCTGCGGCTGCTGGCCGAGCTGGACGATGCGGAGATCGACGGTCGGCTGCGGATCTTGGTCGATGCCAACCTGCTGAGGGCCGAGAGCGAGGGCTACCGCTTCCGCCACGCCCTGTTGCAGGAGGCCATCTACGACGAGCTGCTCCCGGGCGAGCGCCGCCGCCTCCACGCCCGCATCGCCGAGGCCATCGCCGCCTCGGGCCAGCAGGGGCCATTGGTCACCGCCGAGCTGGCCCTGCACTGGCAACGGGCCCACATGCTGCCCGAGGCGTTGGTGGCGTCGGTGCAGGCCGGGCGGGCGGCCGAGGCCATCGGTGCCCCGGCCGAGGCGCTCACGCACTACGAGCGGGCGGTCGAGCTCTGGGACACGGTGCCCGACGCCGCCGAACGGCTGGGTCTGACCCATGACGAGCTGCTCGCCCTCACCGCCGAACAGGCCAACCTGCGCGGCGCCTTCGATCGGGCCATCGCCTTGATGGGTGCCGCCCTCGGGCTGGTCGATCAGCACGCCGACCCGGTGCGAGCCGGGATGATGTGGGAGCGCCTCGGTCGGTTCCGGTGGGCCGCGGACCAGGACGGCCGGCCCGCCTGCGAGGAGGCGATCCGCCTCGTGCCCGGACGATCCCCCCAGCGCCGAGCGGGCGCGGGTGCTGGGCGGGTACGCCCAGATCCTGATGCTGGCGGGCGAGACGGCGACCGCCCATCGCTACGCCACCGAGGCCGTCGAGATGGCGGTTCGGGTCGGCGCCCGCGAAGCCGAGGGGCATGCCCGCAACACGCTCGGCACCTGCCTGGTCCCCATGGGTCATGCCGATGCCGGATTGGGCGAGCTGCGCGTGGCACTCGCCATCGCCCAGGAGCTCGGGTCGGTGGAGGACACCGGGCGCGCCATGGTCAACCTGTGCCACTCGCTGGCCTACGTGGGCCGGTGGGACGAGCTGATCGAGGTGGCCGGGCCGGCGCTGACCTTCGCGCGGCGCACCGGCATCGACCGCACCTACGGCGTGTTCATCGAGGACAACCTCATCGACGGGTTGCTGGCGTTGGGACGCTGGGACGAGGCCGCCAGCCGAGAGGCCTCGGTGCGGGTCCGGGCCGCGGGCGTATGGAGCCACCTTTCGCGCCGGTGCTGGCGGCTGACCAGGGCGACTTCGAGCTGGCCCACCGGAGCGACGAGCTGCATGACCCAGATGGGAGACGCCGCCTCGCTCCAGGGGCTGCCCGACGTCGTGATCGGGCTGGCCGCCCTGGCCATCTGGGAGGGGCGCCCGGACCAGGTGGCGGCGATGGTGGACGAGGTGCTGGACCGGCTCCCCGAGGAGATGCAGCGAGGTCGTGGTGGTGAGCTGCTGTGGCGGGGCACCTGGGCCGGAGCGGATGTGGCCCTGGCCGCCGTCGATCGCGGTGACCGCCCGGCCACAACCGCCAGCCTGGCTCGGATCGAGCGAGACCTGGCCCGACTGGAGTCCTTCGTCGCCGGCCCCAGCCCCTCAGGGGTGGTGGGGTCGGGCCTGCTCCCGCTGTACTGCTCGCTGGCCCGGGCCGAGGCCGGTCGGGCCGCGGCCGATGATCGCCCGGATCACTGGCAGGAGGCGGTCGAGGTGGCCGACGCCTGTCGGATGGCGTTCGCCTCGGCCTACGGACGCTTCCGCCAGGCCGAGTCGCTGGTGCGCACGGGCGGCTCGCGAGCAGATGCCGCCGCCGTGCTGGCCGACGCCGAGCGCCGGGCCCGTGCTCTCGGGGCACGTCCGCTGGCCGAGGCCGTGGCCGAGCTCGGCCGGCGGGCCCGGTTGTCGAGCCCGGGACAGCCTGACGAGGCGCCCGACGGGATCCTGAGCGGCCTGACCGGACGCGAGCGCGAGGTTCTGACCTTGGTGGCGTCGGGTCGCACGAACCGCCAGATCGCAGAAGAGCTCTACATCAGCCCCAAGACGGCCAGCGTCCACGTGTCCAACATCTTGTCCAAGCTCGAGGTGTCGAGCCGCGGCGAGGCTGCGGCGGTGGTCCACCGCCTCGGCCTCAGCCGGTTGAGCGAGTTGAGGCGCTCGGTGGCCTCCAGGTAGCCCTCGACCAGCTCCTGCACGACGTCGCGGGCCTTGCGGACCGTGTTGAGCTGGCCCACCACCTGGCCCACCGGGTTGAACATGACCTTGGTGGCCTTGTCGGCGTAGCGGGTGCCCCGGGCCACGCAGTCGCCCGACACCATGTACTGCAGCGGCATGGGCAGGGGGTCGGGGGCGTCGGGCGCCTCCCAGGCGTCGGTCCAGTCGCTGCGCAGCATGCGGCACGGCTTGCCGGTGAACGAGCGCGACCGCACGGTGTCGCGGCTGGTGGCGTCGAGCAGCTGCTGCTTCTGGGCCGGCGGGATGTCGGCCTCCTCCACGGTCAGCCACAGCGAGCCGCTCCACACGCCCTGCGCGCCCAGGGCCAGGGCGGCGGCGATCTGGGCGCCGGTGCCCACGCCGCCGGCGGCCAGCATGGGGGTGGGGGCGATGGCCGCGGCGATCTGGGGCCACAACACGATGGAGCCCACCTCGCCGGTGTGGCCGCCGCCCTCGCCGCCCTGGGCGATGACGATGTCGATGCCGGCCTCCTTGTGCTTGAGGGCCTGGTAGGGCGAACCGCACAGCGCGGCCACCAGCCGGCCGCTCTCCTTGATGTGGGTCACGATCTCGGGCGGGGGCGTGCCCAGGGCGTTGGCGATGAGGCGCACCTTGGGGTGGTTCAGGGCCACGTCGACCTGCGGGGTGGCGGTGGCCTCGGTCCAGCCCAGCAGGCGCAGGCTGTTGGAGTCCTCGTCGGGCAGCTCGGGCACGCCGTGATCGGCCAGGATCTTCTTGGCGAAGCTGAGGTGGCCGGCCGGCACCATCTCGCGCAGCATCTCGGCCAGCTTCTCGGGGTCCTCCTCGCCGCCCTGGCCCTCGTACTTGCCGGGGATGACGACGTCGACGCCGTAGGGATGGTCGCCCACGTGCTCGTCGATCCAGGCGCACTCGATCTCGAGCTGTTCGGGGCTGAAGCCGACGGCGCCGAGCACGCCGAAGCCGCCGGCCTTGCTGACCGCGGCGACGACGTCGCGGCAGTGGGTGAAGGCGAAGATGGGGAACTCGATGCCGAGCTGGTCGCAGAGATCGGTGTGCATGGTGGTCTTCCTCTATGCGGGGTCGGGGATGGACGTGGGGTGAAGGTGACCGGCATCTCCTTGATGCCGTTGATGAAATCGCTGCGCAGGCGGCGGACGGGGCCGGCCAGCGCCAGGTCGGGCATGCGCTCGACCACCTGGCGGGTGATGGCCGGATCTCCGAGCGGGCCAGGCTGGCCCCCAGGCAGAAGTGCACGCCGCCGCCGCCGAAGGCGACGTGGTCGTTGGGGGTGCGGGCGATGTCGAAGCGGTAGGGATCGACGAACACGCTCGGGATCGCGGTTGGCGGCCATGTAGTAGATGACCACCTTGTCGCCGGCCTTGATGGGCTGGCCGCCGAGCACCGTGTCGTGGGTGGCGGTGCGGCGGAAGTTGTGGATCGAGGTGCCCCAGCGCAGCATCTCCTCGACCGCGCTCGGGTACAGGCTGGGGTCGTCGCGCAGCCGTCTGGGCCTGCTCGGGGTGGTCGATGAGGGCCAGTGTGCCGTGGGTGATGAGGTTTCGGGTCGTCTCGTTGCCGGCCACCACCAGGGTGACGAAGAACAGGTTGAGCTCGAGCTCGTCGAGGCGGTCGCCGTCCAGCTCGGCCTGCACCAGCGCCGTCATCAGGTCATCGCGGGGGTTGGCCCGGCGATCGGCGGCGATGTCGTTGCAGTACAGGTAGATCTCGGTGGCCGCGGCCGCGCCCATCTCGGGGTTGGCCTGGTACTCGGGATCGTCGAAGGCGACCATGGTGTTGCTGAGCTCGAACATGCGCTGCCAGTCGGCCTCGGGCAGGCCGATCATCTCGCAGATGATCTCGAGCGGCAGCTTGGCCGCCACGTCCTCCACGAACTCGCACTCGCCGCGCTCGCACACGTCGTCCACGATGCGCTTGGCCCGGTCGTTCGATCTGCTCCTCGAGCTGGGCCACCACCCGCGGCGTGAAGCCCTTGCGACACCAGCCGCCGGTAGCGGTTGTGCTTGGGCGGGTCCATGTTGAGGATGGTCAGGCGCATCTGGGCCAGCGCCTCGTCGGTCTGGGTGTCGATGAAGGTGGCAGCCCAGCTCCGACGAGAAGGTCTCGGTGTCGCGGCTCACCGCCACCACGTCGGCGTGGCGGGTCACCGCCCAGAACCCCGGGCCGTCGGGCTCGGGGTGCCAGTGGACCGGGTCGTCGGCCCGCAGCGCGTCGAAGGCGTCGTGGGGGACGCTCGTGGCTCCACGTCTCCGCCAACAGGTCGATCTCGTCGAGCTTCATGGGGAACTCCGCTTCCTGGTCAACGTGCTGGTCAAGGTTCGGGGGTGGAGCGGTCGGAGCCGGCCACCGAAGCCGGTCAGGGCTCGCAGGCCGGTCACGGCGGTGGCGTCGGACACGGCGTCGGGATCGATGCGGCTCTGCATCTCCAGGCCGATGAGCAGGGCCACCAGCAGGGTGGCCACCTGGTCGGGGGAGCCGGCAGCTCGGCTTCGCCCAGCTCGGCGTGTTCGGCCATGGCCGCGGTGGCGGTCTCGCGGGCCAGGGCGAAGCGGCGGGCCAGCCGGCGCCGGGCGTCCTCGTGGCGAGCGGCGTAGAGCCAGAACTCGTGCTCGAGCAGCATCCACTCCGCGACCCGGGCCCGGGAGGGGGATCGCTGAAGGTGCGCCACAGCGCGGCCAGCCGCTCGTCGTCCACCGCCGGTTCGTCGCCCAGGGTCAGCTCGGCCTGCATCACCGTGGCCATGTCGTCGACCAGGTGGTCGAGCAGGGCCACCAGCAGGCCGTCCTTGCCGCCGAAGTGGGCGTAGACCGCGCCCGAGGTGCGGTCGGCGGCGTCGGCCACCGCGTCGATGGACACGGCGTCGATCCCGCGGTCGGCGAACAGGAGGGCGGCGGCGTCGAGCAGTCGCTGGCGAGTCTCTGCCTTGCGTTCCCCCTGGGTGGCCACGACCGCAAACTATATCGGAGATCCTCTTTATATGGAAGAGGTGATCTTTTTGTCCTGGGCCGCCACCAGGGCCGCTGCAACCAGATCGGCGGCGGCGTCGCCGGCCACCGTCAAGGCCTCTCGATGCCGCGCCACCCGGGCCAGCAGGAACGCCCCTTCGACCAGGCAGAACAGCTGCACGGCCAGGGCCCGGGCGGTTCGGCGTCCGACACCCCGGCCTCGACCATCCGTCGCTCCAGCACGGCCAGCCACGACTCGAAGGCCGCCAGTGCGGCTCGGCGCAGCCGCTCACTCTCCTGTGCCGTCTCGAGGGCCACTCGGGCCAGCGGGCAGCCGTCGATCCAGTCGGTGCCGGCCAGCACCTCGGCCGCGCCGGCGAAGAAGGATCGGGTGGCCCCGACCAGGTCGTCGTCCGGCGGGAAGTAGAGCTCGACCAGGTCGCGGTAGGCCTGCCCGCTGGTCTCGACCGCGGCCGTGGCCAGCTCCTCCTTCCCGCCGGGGAAGAAGTGGTAGAGCGAGCCGTAGGGGGCCTGGGCCGCGGTCAGGATCGACTTGATCCCGGTGCCGTGGTAGCCGCCGAGGCGGAACTGCTCCACGGTGGCGGTGATCAGGCGGTCGCGGGTGGGGCGGGGCCCGGCAGTTGGTGGCGCGGGATCGGAGATTGGCGCGAGGCATGATCAACACCCTACTGTGTAGATCGATCGATCTAGTTGGATTCCGGAATCGATCAGCCCGGGCGCTCGGCGCCCCGTCCAGGAGGTGCACATGTACAAGGCCACCGTCCGATGGCTCATCCGGCGCAACATCGCCCGGCTCAACCAGGGCGACCACCGCCCGGCGCTGGCCATGTTCGCCGGCGATGCCACGCTCACCTTTCCCGGCGACAACTCGTGGTCGGGCATGTTCCGCGCCACCCGAACCGGGCCGATCACCTGGCCGCACCCACCGGGGCAAGGATGAGATCGAGGCGTTCCTGGTGCGATACGTCGAGCACGGGCTCCAGATGGAGGTCGAGGACGTGCTGGTCAACGGACCCCGTGGAACGCCCGGGCCGCAGCCATCGTCCACGACTGGATCGCCGGTCCCGATGGCCAGGACCTCTACAACAACCGGGCGGTGATCTTCGTGCACACCCGCTGGGGCCGGATCCACCTGGAGGAGGACTTCGAGGACAGCGAGCGCAGCGCCGCCTACGACCGCCTCCTGGACCAAGCGCCCACGTCGGCCTGATCGTCGGGGTCAGCTGTCGGGGACGAGCACGGCTCGCCAGCGCAACACGATCGTCGGGTTGAGCAGCGGCGGGCCGAACTGGCCGATCTCGGTCGCCGGTCGCGAGGTCGAGCCGCGCAGCAGCACCTCGCCGTCGGGGCCGCGGTCCAGCTCGGGTCGAGTGGCGGAGAGGTCCACGTCGAACGCGCCGGCCGAGGGGTCGCCGGGCACGGCCACCGAGATGCGCACCGACCCGGTCGCCGGTCCTTCGTCGACCAGGTCCACGCCTCCGGTGATGCGGGCGGCGAATGGACCCTGGCCCAGCGCCGGTCGGGCCACGGCCGACACCTCGGAGCGGTCCGGATCGATGCGGTACCGCGCCACTCAGGTGTCGAAGTCGAGGTGGAGCATGCGGATGGCGTTGCCCCGGACGATCTTGTAGGTGTCCTCGTCGCTCGAGGCCGGCGAACATCTTCTCGGCCACGGCCTTGGTGTTGGGCCAGGTCGAGTCGGAGTGGGGGTAGTCGGTCTCGAAGGTGATGTTGTCCACGCCCACCTCCTCGAGCGAGCGGATGCCGTGCTGGTCGCGGAAGAAGCAGCCGAACACCTGGCGGTAGTAGTACGTGGACGGCGGCTCGGGAACCTGCTCGCGGGGGAAGGCCCAGCCCCGGAACTGGTTCCACACGTCGTCGGCCCGCTCGAGGATGTAGGGCAGCCAGCCGATCTGGCCCTCGCTGTAGGCCAGCTTGAGTCGGGGGTGGCGCACCAGCACGCCCGAGTACAGGAAGTCGCTGAGCGAGCCCATGGCGTTGTTGAAGCTGAGGGTGGCCTGCACCGAGGCGGGGGCGTCGGGGGAGGTGGCCGGCATCTTGGAGGACGACCCGATGTGCATGCACACCGTGGTGTCGGTCTCCTCGCAGGCGTCGAAGAACGGCTCCCAGTGCTCCTTGTCGTGGATGCTGGGCAGACCCAGGTGGTAGGGGATCTCGCTGAAGCAGACGGCGGGCACGCCCCGGGCGGCGTTGCGCCGAACCTCGGCCGCGGCCTCGGCCGGGTCCCACAGCGGGACCAGGCACAGCGGGATGAGCCGCCCGCCGGTGCCGGCCGACCACTCCTCGACCATCCAGTCGTTGTAGGCCCGCACGCACAGCAGGGCCAGGTCGCGGTCCTTGGCCTCGAGGAAGGTCTGGCCGCAGAAGCGGGGGAAGGTGGGGAACGACAGCGACGCCTCCACCCAGTTGACGTCCATGTCCTCGAGGCGGCCCTTCTGCTCGTAGCAGCCGGGTCGCATGTCGTCGTAGGTGATGGGGGTGAGGGTGACCTCGTCGACCGGGAAGCCGGCGGCGGCGATGATGCGCCGGTGGGGCATGATCAGGTCCTCGTAGACCCAGAAGTCGGTGGGGACGCCGTCGGGCTGGTCGAGGTCGTAGGTGTAGGTGGTGCCGTTGAACTGGAGGTTCGACGCCACCTTGCGCTCGATGCGCGGACCCACGTCGCGGTACTTGGCCGGCAGCCGGTCGACCCACACGTGGGGCGGCTCCAGCACGTGGTCGTCGACGCTGATGATCTTGGGGAGCTCGGCCATGGCCGCGATTCTAGACGCCCGAATCTGACGGTGTGTCAGATTCGGAGCCAGTCGGAGCTGGGTGGCCCGGCCGCGCCTAGGACAGGCGGTCGCGGCGAGGCGTGTGCTCGCCGCCCAGCGTGACCAGCTGGCCGATGGGGTAGCCCAGGCGCATCCGGCGGAGCAGCGCCCGGTCGCCGACCTTGCGCATCGCCTCGATCTCGGCCCGGCGCTCCGTCAGCACCTGCTTGCGACCTCGCACCCAGCGGGCCGCTCGCCACTTCGCGCCCAGGTAGTCGCGGCCCCGCAGCACGGCGAAGGCCCAGACCACGGCATCGTCGGCGAAGCGGACCGGCGCCATCAACAAGTGGGTGCGCGGGTGGAGGTGGGTGCGCAGCATGGCCTTGCGGTTGCGTTCGAGCAGCTCGAGCTTGCGGGGCGACATGCTGAGCTCGTAGTCGTGCCACACCCGACTGCGGGGATCGCACACCAGGCGGCGCCCGGTGAGACGCAACAGCCACGACAGCTCGACGTCCTCGTGATAGAGGAACCCGCTGTCGTCCCAGCCCCCCAGCTCGCGCAGCACGTCGGTGCGCATGGCCACCGCGGCGCCGTGGATGCCGCTCACCTCGTGGGGTTCGGTCGGCACCTGGGCGGCGGGCGCGTCGAGGAATCGATTGAAGCCCAGGCCGCTCATGGTCACGGACTGGCCGGCGGCGTTCACACGCTCGGTGCCGGCCAGCAGGATGAGCGGGCACACTGCCCCCACCGTGGGGTCGTCGCGGAGGGTCTCCACCAATGGGACCAGCCAGCCGGGGTCGACCAGCAGATCCATGTTCATGACCACCACGTACGGGGTGGCGACCTGGGCCAGCCCCACGTTGGCGCCGCCGGCGTAGCCCAGGTTGGCGCCGGTGCGCAGCACGCGCACGCCGAGATCCTCGGCGGCTTGGTCGCTGCCGTCGGTGGAGTCGTTGTCCACCACCACGATGTCGTTGGTCGCCAACCCGCTCTGGCGCAGGCTGGTCAGGCAGGCCACCAGCCCGTCGCCACCCTGGCGGTTGACCACCACGGTCGTGATCGTGCCCGGCGCCAGTGCGCCGGCGTCGGGCTCGGGCGTCGGGAGATCGCCAGGCGCCACGGTGCGGGCCTCGACCTCAGAGGACAAGGCGCGTATGGGTGCGTCGGACGTGGAAGACCGACAGGAAGAGACCGAACGACAGGAGTTGCAAGCCCGTGGCGCCCATGGCCGCCGCCTCCACCAGGTGCTGGGTGTTGGAGAACCGGCCGTGCCCGCTGGCCAGCCAGCCCACGATGATCACGCCGAGCCAGATGGCTCCCAGCAACGACAAGCCCATGCCGGCGAAGGCGAATCCCAGTCGCACGTCGCGCCGACCCAACTGGAGCAGCCAACGGCTGGCCGGGGCCCCCATCTCGATGCGGTAGTGACTGGCCCCGATGCCCAGGATGATCAGCTGGTTGGCCGAGATCACGCCCAGGAGGGCCACGATCAGGGTGTTGGTGGTCAGACCGACCTGGCCCACCACCAGCGGGCCGCCGCTGAGGACGATGGCCGCGGTGAGCGAGGTCACCAACAGGATGAGCCCGGGCACCACGAAGGTGGCCACGGGGCGGTAGAGCACGACCATGCCCAGCATGCGGACCAGGATGCGCATGCCGTCGCGAACAGGCTTGAGCTTCTTCTCGCCCAGCCGGGGCAGGTAGTCGATGGGCACGGTGGCCACCCGCATGCCCGTGTGGCGGGCGTGGACGGCCAACTCGATCTCGACGTCGAAGCCGTCGGAGCGCACGTCGAGGCCCAGGAAGGCCGAGCGGCGGATGGAGTACAGCCCGCTCATGTGGTCGTAGCCCTCGATGCCGTGGAAGCCGTTGAGCAGGCGATCGAAGGCCCGGTTGCCGAGCCGGTTGACGGCCGGGATGTGCTCGGAGGTGTGGGACCGGGTGGCCCGGACCAGGTCGTGGTCGGCCATGGCCGCCACCATCTCGGGGATGGCCTCGACCGGGTAGGTGGCATCGGCGTCGATGAACACCAGCACGTCGGAGGTGGCGGCCTCGGCGCCGGTCTTCATGGCCGCGCCCTTGCCGGCGTTGTGGTGGTGGCTGATGACCCGGCAGTGGTGGGCCTCGGCCAGCTCCCGGGTGCGGTCGGTCGACCCGTCGTCCACCACCACGATCTCGTAGGTGGGACCGAGTTGGCGCTCGAGGTCGTCGAGCACGGCGTCGATCCCGGCCTCCTCGTTGTAGGCCGGCACCACCACGCTGGCCTCGTACAACTCGGAGGAGACGGCACTGACAACGCCTGATCCCGACACGACCGCGACTCTACTGGCCCATGGTGGGGCACCAGGCGACGGCCCGGTCGCGCTCGAGCCGCGCCGAAACCCGGATGACTCGCTGGCCTCGGCCTGCCAGCCTGGTCCGCTCACGAAGGAGCGAGCAGGATGGCCAAGACCAGGATCGGCAACGTGGTGATGTGGGGATCGGACCTCGAGGAGGCGACGATCGCCCAGGCCCAGCGGGCGGCGAAGCTGCCGTTCGTCGCGGGCCACGTGGCCTTGATGCCCGACGCCCATGTGGGCATGGGTGCCACCATCGGCTCGGTCATCCCCACCGTGGGCGCCGTCATCCCCTCCGCGGTCGGCGTCGACATCGGTTGCGGGATGATCGCGGTGGAATGCCCGCTCGGGTCGACGGCGCTGCCCGACGATCTGGATCCGCTGCTGGGAGCCGTCGCCGAGGTGGTCCCGGCCGGGGTGGGCCGAGGCCACGCCCAGGGCGACGCCCTGGTCGCACTGCGCCAGGCCGCCGCCGATGGCCCGGAGCTGACCCAGCGTCAGTGGGCCAAGGCCGCCAACCAGATGGGGTCCCTGGGCTCGGGCAACCACTTCGTGGAGGTCTGTCTCGACGAGCGCGACCGGGTGTGGGTGGTGCTGCACTCGGGGTCTCGTGGCATCGGCAACGAGCTGGCCAAGGTCCACATCGAGGGGGCCAAGGCCCTGATGGCGCAGTACTTCATCCAGCTCGACGATCCCGACCTGGCCTACCTGGTCGAGGGCACGGCCGAGTTCGACGCTTACATCCGAGCCATGTTGTGGGCCCAGGACTACGCCCTGGCCAACCGCGAGACGATGATGGACGCCGTGCTGGCGCAGCTACGCGGCTTCCTGGGCGCGGACTTCGACGAGGTGGCCCGCATCAACTGCCACCACAACTTCTGCGTGCAGGAGCACCACCACGGCCGTGACCCGTGGGTCACCCGCAAGGGGGCCATCCGGGCGCGCCCGGGTGACCTCGGCATCATTCCCGGTTCCATGGGCACTCGCAGCTACATCGTCGAGGGTCTGGGCGGCCCGGCCAGCTACGACTCGTGCTCGCACGGCGCCGGACGGCGGATGTCCCGGAGCCAGGCGCGCCGCGAGCTCGACCTGGAGACCTTCCGGGCCGAGATGGCCGGCAAGACCTGGCTGGCCGACCAGGCCCAGGGTCTGCTCGACGAGGATCCGCGGTCCTACAAGGACATCGACCAGGTCATGGCCGACCAGGCCGACCTGGTGCGGCCGCGGCACACCCTCACCCAGATCCTCAACTACAAGGGCCTCTGAGGTCGGCGGGTCGCCGGCGGTCGGCGGCGGTCGGCGGCGGCCGGGTTCACTACCTCGTGGGACCATGAAGCTGAGGGCGGCGGATGGTGGCGTCTGGAGGGTGACTCGCTACCGCCTTCGAGCCATGCCGACCCTGCTCGGCAAGACCTCGCGGGCGGCGCGAGCCGCCCCTGACGGGCGCG
The DNA here is from genome assembly GCA_963740985.1 of uncultured Microthrixaceae bacterium. Lineage (GTDB taxonomy): Bacteria > Actinomycetota > Acidimicrobiia > Acidimicrobiales > Acidimicrobilacustridaceae > UBA4742. The sequence goes on along the minus strand of CAVUGJ010000002.1, from coordinate 1,445,617 downwards.
AACCCGCGACGATGTTCGATCAGACGGTGCGGGGTCAGGCGCTCGGGTGCCTGCTGCCCCTGGAGGTGGCCAGGCTGGTGGCCGGGCGGGCGGCGGCGGTGGCCGTGGCGCCGATCGATCTGGTCCTGTGCGCAACTCGCCGTCGGCCGTGGCCGGTCACCGCCCGACGGCTGGGCGCCGCCCGACGCCCGGGCGTGGCGCGACGACGTCATGTCTGGCCCACCGTGGGGTGGGGGCCCAGCTCAGCCAGGGTCGATGAGGTCGTCCACGCCCTACGCACCGGTCGGCATCTCCCGGGCGGCGAGGCGTCCGCCGGTTGAGTCAGGCTCGAATGAGCCCGACGGTCAAGCCCGGTGGTCGTCGAGCCAGGCCAGGTGTTCGGTGATGTCGGCCAGGTCGAGTGGGGTGCCGGCCTCGCCGGGTTGTTGAGCGTCGTCGGCGACGGTGGGTCGGTCGGGCGCGTCATCGGGGTCGGGGGTTCGGCCGGTGACCAGGGTGGCGTCGGGCCGGCGGACCTCGACGGTGGCTGTGAGCGGGTCGAGGCTGATCGTGTGGCCGCAACGGTGGACGAGGTGGTGGTGGTACGGGCAGAGCAGGAGCAGATTCAAGAGGTCGGTAGGGCCACCCTTCTCCCAGGGGGTGGTGTGGTGGGCGTCGACGTGGTGGCTGGGGCAGCCGGGGTAGCGGCACTGGCCGCGGTCACGGATGTGGAGGGCGAGGCGTTGGGCGGGCGTGGGGTGGGGCGAACGTCGCCCGATCGACAGGGGGAGGCCGCGGTGGTCGATCAGCACGGTGGTCGACGAGGCACTGCATCCGAGGCGGCGGGCGGTGTCGGGCGTGATGCGATGGCCGCCGATGGTGCAGCGCCCGTCGGAGTCGATGCCGAGTTGGCCGGTGGCGGTGAGCTCGCCGACATCGACGAGCATGACCAGGTGCCGGCGCTCGACTCGGGGTGAGGGGGCGGTCTGGGCCAGGTAGGCCCGGGCCATCTCGACCAGCCCATCGAGCCGGGACGCCCGTGGCGCCGGCCCGCCCGGCCCGGGGGTGGGGCCCGAATGCGATTCCGCGGAATCGCTACCGCTACAAGCACCACCGTTGAGGTGCTCTTGCGCGGTGGCGAGGGCGGCTTCGATGAGCGCCGCATCCTCGGTCACGACGTCGGCTCGCAGCTGGGCGACGCCGTGGCGGTGCCAGACGTCGAGGTGCTGGCGCTCGGCGTCGGCCTTGGCCTGGGCTTCCTGGTCGAGCGGGCCGTTGTCGTCGCCATTGCCGTCGCCGTTGTCGTCGTGGAGCGGTTGAACGGCCTGGACGCGGCGGTGGGCGGCACAGATCCGTTCGAGCTGAGAGGCGGTGGCGGCCAGGCCCAGGTCGACCAGGGACTGCTCGTTGGCCGTCGTGGCCACCCGGGTGATGGCCCGCACCTTGGAGTAGGTGAGCCGGCCGGCCGCGAACTCGGATCGGACCCGGGGTAGGTGCTGGAGGGCTCGCCCGACCCGCACGTGTTCACGGGCCGCGACCACCGACAGGCCGCAGTGCCAGCCCAACCAGTAGGCGGTCGACCGGCACTCCCACGACGCCCACCCCTCGCGCCGGTCGAACTCGGCGATCAACAACAACCAGGCGCAGTCATCGGCGGCGCGGCGAGCGGCCATGGCCACGATCTGCGCCTCCAACCGCTCCGTCGTCAGATCCGCCAACGACGGCGGAGCCGTCTCCAACGTCGTCTCCATCAACCCGCCACCTCCGCACGCGCCACCCGTCTCGGGGCGGGAACACCGAATCCGCCGACCTCCTCAAGCCTACGAAGGCGGTACGACAGTCTCGGGCCCTCGCTTGGGGACGCCAGTCCGTGACTCAGTGGCGGAGGGCCAGGGCCAGGTACTGGTCGGGCCCGTCGTCGAGGTCGACCAGCGCCCAACCGGCCGCCTCCAGCACGCCGGGCAGGTTGTCCGGGCCGCGGAAGTCGTCGGCGTCGAGTTGGTGGCCGCGCCGGGCGGCCAGGACGGCGCGCCCGATGGGATGGAACAGCACCATACGGCCACCCGGGCGCGTGACCCGGGCCAGCTCGACCAGTCCGGCGTTCGGGTCGGCGAGATGGTTGACCAGCCCGGCGGCCAGCACGCCGTCGACGCACGCCCCGCGCACCGGGAGTCGACGGGCATCGCCGACCACCACCGGTCCTCGCTGCGAGGCGCGGGCGGCCATCTCGGGGGTGACGTCGAGGCCGAGCACCCGACCGGTGGACCCGACGGACCGCCGCAGGTGGGGCAGCGCCCGACCCGTGCCGCAGCCCACGTCGATGGCGGTGGAGCCAACGCCCAGGGAGAGGCAGGCCACGGCGGCTCCGAACTTGTCGTCGTCATCGGGGAAGCGCTCGTCCCAGGTGGCCGCCCGAGGCGCGAAGAACGCCCGGGTGTCCGCCAGGTCATCGCCGCTGCCCCGTCGTCGGTCTCCGGTCGTGATCGGCCGATGGTACCGAGGGCGCGCCGGGCCACACGCCGCGGATGTTGCGGCTGATCTGACGGTGCGTCAGGCTCTGGCCCGATGGAGCCCGCATGGACCTGACCGACACCGAGGCCGAGGCGGCCTTCCGGGCCGAGTGCCGCGCCTGGCTCGAGGCTCACGTCCCGGCCGAGCCGCTCCCGTCGGGCGACACCGCCCAGGGTTTCGCCCGCCACCTCGACTGGGAGGGCCAGCTGTTCGCCGATCGCTGGTCGGTGGTGTCGTGGCCGGCGGCTTATGGCGGTCGCGACGCCACCTTGTGGGAGTGGCTGATCTTCGAGGAGGAGTACTACCGGGCCGGCGCCCCCCAGCGGGTCACCCAGAACGGCATCTTCCTGCTGGCGCCCACCATCTTCGAGTTCGGCACCCCCGAGCAGCAGGACCGGCTGCTGCCCCGCATGGCCGCGGCCCAGGACCTGTGGTGCCAGGGGTGGAGCGAACCCGATGCCGGCAGCGACCTGGCCGGCATCAAGAGCCGGGCCGAGCGCGACGACCAGGCCGGCGGCTGGCGCGTAACGGGGCAGAAGACGTGGACCACCCGCGGCGCCTTCTGCACCCACTTGTTCGGCCTCTTCCGCACCGACCCGGCCGCCGAGCGCCACCACGGCATGACCTACCTGCTCGTTCCGCTCGACGCCGAGGGCGTCACCGTGCGCGGCGTGGGGCGCCTCGACGGCGACGAGGGCTTCGCCGAGGTGTTCTTCGAGGACGTGTTCGTGCCCGACGCCGACGTGCTGGGAGGCGTGAACGAGGGCTGGAGCGTGGCCATGGCCACCACCGGCTCCGAGCGCGGCCTCACCCTGCGCAGCCCCGGGCGCTTCACCGCCGCCTGCGACCGGCTCATCGACCTGTATCGGCGCTCGGCGTCCGCCGCCGAGGCGGGAGCACCGGCGCGAGCACGAGGGCGCGATCAGGTGGCGCAGGCCTGGATGGATGCGCAGGCGTACCGCCTCTACACCCTGCGCGACGTCACCGACCTGACCGACGGCCGGGCGCCCGGGGCGCGCTCGAGCCTGAACAAGATCTGGTGGTCCGAGCTCGACGTCCGGTTGCACGAGGCGGCCCTGGAGCTGCTCGGCCCGCTGGCCGAGCTGGAAGGTGAGGCTCCGCGCAGCGTCGACCGCGGCGCCTGGATGAAGGGGTACCAGTTCTCGCTGTCGGGACCGATCTACGCCGGCACCAACGAGATCCAACGCAACGTGATCGCCGAGCGCGTGCTCGGCCTGCCGCGCCGGTAACGGCGGACGGGATCGGGACCCAGACCATGCGCTTCGCCTTCACCGACGACCAGCTCCTGTTCCGTGACACCGTGCGCGACCTGCTGGCCAAGGAGTGCCAGCCCGAACAGGTGCGTTACGCCTGGGTGGACGACGACGGTCGCCTGCTCGAGGTGTGGGAGGCCCTGGCTGAGATGGGCGTGCTCGGCGTGCAGGTGCCCGAGGCGCAGGGCGGCCTCGGCCTGGGCGAGCTCGACCTGGTGCTGCTGTTGGAGGAGACCGGTCGGGTGGCCTTCCCCGATCCGATCGTGGAGACCGCGGCGGTGGCGGCGCCCCTTCTGGCTGACCTGCGGGCCGACGTGACGTCCGAGGTGCAGGTGGGTGGTGCGTCGATCGACGACTGGTTGTCGCGCCTCGCCGGCGGCCAGGCCGTCGTGGCCGTGAGCCTCGACGACTCGCCGCTGGTGTCCCACGGCGGCGACGCCGACCTGGTGCTGGCTCAGCGAGACGAGCGGTTGGTGGCCGTGGCCGGCGACCGGGTCGACGCCGTGCCCCAGGCGTCGGTGGACGGTGCCCGCACCCTGACCACGGTGAGCTGGTCGCCGGCCGACGAGGTGGTCCTGGCCGTCGACGCTCGGGCCGCCGAGGTGATCGCCCGGGCCCTGGACCGGGCCGCGGTGGGTACGGCCGCCCAACTGCTCGGCCTGGGCCAGCAGCTGCTCGACCTGACGGTGGGCTACGTGAAGGAGCGCCACCAGTTCGGCGTGCCCATCGGCTCCTTCCAGGCCGTCAAGCACCACCTGGCCGACGCCCTGCTGGCCCTCGAGTTCGCCCGACCGGTGGTGTACGGCGCGGCCTGGGCGTTGGCCACCCACCAGACCGATGCCAGCCTGGCCGCCTCCCATGCCAAGGCGGCGGCCAGCGACGCCGCCCGGCTGGTCGGCCGCCACGCCCTGCAATGCCATGGCGCCATCGGCTACACCGTCGAGTACGACCTGCACCTCTTCCTCAAGCGGGTGTGGGCCCTGAGCGAAGCCTTCGGCAGCGCCGCCACCCATCGGGCCAAGGTCGCCGACTCGCTGCTCGGCCCCTAGCCTGACGTCGATCGCCGAAACCCAGGAGCAACCCATGCCCGAGGCCTACATCATCGATGCGGTCCGCACCCCGGTGGGCCGACGGGGCGGCGGCCTCAGCCACGTGCACCCGGCCGACCTGGGCGCCTTCCCGCTCACCCAGCTGTTCGAGCGCGTCGACGTCGATCCGGCCGCGGTGGACGACGTGATCTTCGGCTGCCTCGACACCATCGGGCCCCAGGCCGGCGACATCGCCCGCACCTGCTGGCTGGCGGCCGGGCTCCCCGAGGAGGTGCCGGGCACGACCGTGGATCGCCAGTGCGGCTCGTCCCAGCAGGCGGTGCACTTCGCCGCCCAGGGCGTGATGAGCGGCACCACCGATCTGGTGGTGGCCGGCGGCGTCCAGAACATGAGCGCCATCCCCATCTCCTCGGCCATGACCGTGGCCGAGCCGTTCGGCTACACGGATCCCTTCAGCGGCTCCAAGGGCTGGCAGGCCCGCTACGGCGACCAGGAGATCAGCCAGTTCCGCGGCGCCGACCTCATCGCCGAGAAGTGGGGCATCACCCGCGAGGACATGGAGGTGTTCGCTCTCGAGAGCCACCGTCGGGCCGCCCAGGCCACCGACGAGGGCCGCTTCGAGCGCGAGATCGCGCCGTTCGAAGGGCTCGCCGTCGATGAGGGGTTCCGGCGCGACACCAGCCTGGAGAAGATGGCCACCCTCAAGACGCTGCGTCCCGACGGTCGCATCACCGCGGCCGTGTCCAGCCAGATCAGCGACGCCGGCGCGGCCATGCTCATCGCCAGCCAGGCCGCGGTCGACGCCCACGGGCTCCGCCCGCGGGCGCGCATCCACCACCTCAGCGTGCGCGGCGGAGACCCCGTGTTCATGCTGTCGGCTCCCATCCCGGCCACCGCCTACGCCCTCGAGCGCGCCGGCATGACCCTCGACCAGATCGACCTGGTGGAGATCAACGAGGCCTTTGCCTCGGTGGTGCTGGCCTGGCAGCGCGAGACCGGCGCCGATCTGGACAAGGTCAACGTGAACGGCGGCGCCATCGCCCTGGGTCACCCGCTCGGCGCCACTGGCGTGCGGCTCATGACCACGTTGTTGAACGAACTGGAGCGCACCGGTGGCCGCTACGGCCTCCAGGTCATGTGCGAGGGCGGCGGCCAGGCCAACGTCACCATCATCGAGCGGCTGTAGCTACCTCGGGTCGTCGCGGTCGACGTTGGACTGGCGGCCCACCGACCCCATCCAGGTGTCGTCGCCCGCGGGCGACACCATGAAGCGGGTCATGGCCCGCTGACCGCCTTCGTGGTCGCTGTAGAGCACATCGACGGTGAAGTTCTCGCGCTTCTCCACCGCCTCGGCCATGGCCAGGCGCTGCGGGTCGTCGGGTTCGCGCAACGCCCCCTGCCAGAACCCCACATCACCGGCGGCGATGTACAGGTCACGGCTCTGGCGCCGGAAGTCCTCGGGGGCCGGGAACGGCACGTCAGAGAGCGACTGTTCCGGGTGCGGGTACCAGCCCTGCAGCACCGCCACCCCGCTGGCCACGTTGCGCACCGACACGGCCAGGTAGACGACACCGTCCTCGACCGCGGCGTGGGCCCGGGAGCCTTCCAGCTTGACCCAGTGGTCATCCATCCAGCGGAGCTTCACCGGCGGGTCGTCCAGACGCGAGGTCATCAGCAGCGGGCGGGTGCGGATCTGCAGGGCGCGCTCGGCCACGCGAGCCGACGCGGTCGACGAGCGCACCGCCGAGAACGTGGCCACGGCCAGCACCATGGTGCCGGCGGCGGTGGCCAGCGAGGCCACGGTGGCCCAGTCAGTCATGGCGTCGGCTCGGCCATCGCGGCGTCGGCCTAGCTGTCACGGCGTCGGCTCCGTCATGCGATCAGCTTGGCCCAGTCGTCGAGGATGGGCAGGACCACGTCGGCCGTGGTGCTGGGCACCCGGAAGATGCACTCGGTCACCCCGATGGAGGCGAAGTGCTCGAGCTTGCCGGGATCGGGGATGGAGCCGAAGGGCACGATCTCGAGTGTCGCCGGGTCGCGCCCGGCCTCGCTGACCACCCGACGCAGCTCGGGGATGGCGGTCGACAGCCCGGCGCCGCCCACCGGCATCCATCCGTCGCCGTACTCGGCGATGTGGGCGAACAGCTTGGGTCCGGGCGAGCCGCCCAGTAGCACCGGCAGGTGACCGTGCACCGGCTTGGGCCAGGCCCAGCTGGGCGAGAGATGGATGTGGGTGCCGTCGAAGGAGGCGACCTCCTGGGTCCACAGCGCCTGCATGGTCAACACCACCTCTCGGGCCACGTCGCGCCGATCGGCCATCGACACCCCGTGATCGGCCAACTCGTCCTGGTTCCAGCCGAAGCCCACCCCCAGGACGGCCCGCCCCCCGGAGAGGTGGTCGAGCGTGGCCACGGCCTTGGCCGTGACGATGGGCTCGCGCTGGGCGGGCAGGGCGATGCCGGTGCCCAGGCGGATGTGCTCGGTCACCGCCGCGGCCGAAGCCAGGGCCACGAAGGGGTCGAGCGTGCGGCGATACTCGTCGGGCAGTTCGGCGTCACCGGTGGGTGGCGGGGTCAGCCGGCTGATCGGGATGTGGGTGTGCTCGGGCAGGTACAGCGAATCGAAGCCGCGGTCCTCCACCTCCCGCGCCAGGGTGGCCGTGTCCATGGTCTGGTCGGTGGCGAAGATGGTGATGCCGTGACGCATCTGCTCACCCTATGACGCCGGCCGGGTGCGAGACTCCGTGCATGGGGGATGACGCCGCCGCCGGATCCGACCCCGTCGAGCCACCCGGCCCGACCGAGATCGACCCCCGCCTGCACTACGCCAACGAGCGGACCTTCCTGGCCTGGATCCGCACCGCGCTGGCCCTGATCACCGCCGGCCTGGTGGTCACCCAGCTGCTTCCGGCCTTCAAGCTGGCCGGCGGCCGGCGCATCGTCGGCCTGCCCCTGATCGGGCTGGGGATCGTGTTGGCCCTGGCCTCGTTCCGCAACTGGGACGCCAACGAACGGGCCATGCAGGCGCATCTTCCACTGCCCCGATCCCGGCTTCCGGCCGTGGTGGCGGTGGGCGTGGCCGCAGTGGCTGCGGCCGCATTGATCTTCGGGGCCTGGGGTGGGGTGGGGACGTGATCGCCGACGAAGATCTCGAGCGCACGGAGCTGGCCTGGACCCGCAGCGGCCTGGCCCTCGGGGTGGTCGGGCTGATCCTGGTGAAGCGGGTGCTCCCGCTCAGCGACCACCGCGTCACCGAGGGGGTGGTCATCCTGGTGCTGGCGGTGGCCGCGCTGGCGGTGGGTCTGGCCTACGAGCGTCACCGCCGCCACCACGAGCTGCCGTCGCGATCTGCCCTGGCCCTGGTGGCGTGGTCCACCGCCGGGATCGGGATGGCGGCGCTCATGTTGTCGGTGGTCAGCGGCTGACGGCGGGGGGTCGGTGCCCGTTTTTGACGGGTCGTCAGATCGGCGTGGGATGATCGCCGGATGGACGCACCCAGCGGCATCTGTGACGGACGAGTGGTGATCGTGACCGGGGCCGGTCGGGGGATCGGTCGGGGTCACGCCCTGGAGTTCGCCCGCCAGGGCGCCAAGGTGGTGGTCAACGACCTGGGTGCCGAGAGCGACGGGCGAGGCGGCTCCAGCGGGCCGGCCGGCGAGGTGGTCGAGGCGATTCGGGCCATGGGGGGCGAGGCCGTGGCCGATGGCGCCGACGTGGCCGACTGGGCCCAGGCCGAGCAGCTGGTGGCCACCGCGGTCGACACCTTCGGCCGGTTGGACGTGGTGGTCAACAACGCCGGGTTCCTGCGCGACCGGATGCTGGCCAACACCTCCGAGGAGGAATGGGACGCGGTGATCCGGGTCCACCTCAAGGGTCACTTCGCGCCCGACTCGCCACGCCGTGGCCCACTGGCGCCAGCGGGCCAAGGCGGGCGAGACGGTCGAGGCTCGCATCATCAACACCAGCTCCGGGGCCGGGCTCATGGGCAGCGTCGGGCAGGGGAACTACTCGGCGGCCAAGGCCGGCATCGCCGCGCTCACCCTGGTCGAGTCAGCCGAGTTCGCGCGCTACGGCGTCACCGCCAACGCCATCGCCCCGGCGGCCCGGACCCGCATGACCGAGGCGGTGTTCGCCGACACCATGGCCGCGCCCGAGCCGGGCCAGTTCGATGCCATGGACCCCGACAACGTGGCCCCGCTGGTGGTGTGGCTGGGCTCGGTGCACAGCGCGGACGTGACCGGCCGGGTGTTCGAGGTGGAAGGCGGCAAGATCAGCGTGGCGGACGGATGGGGCCACGGGCCCGAGTTCGACAAGGGGGCGCGGTGGGCCCCCGACGAGGTGGGGGCCGTGGTTCACGACCTGCTGGGTGAGGCGCCCGCGCCCACACCCGTCTACGGCGCCTGAGACCTCAGGGGTAGAACACCCGATAGCGCACGGATCCGGCCAGGTAGCCGGTGTACCAACCGGCCTGGCGGACGGCCAGGTCGCGCTCCTCCAGGTCGACCGTGCCCCGCAGGGCGTGATAGCCGAGCACGGCCCAGGCGCGGACCACGGTTCGCACCGGTCGCCGGAGCATGCCCTGGTCGTGATAGCGGCGGTACAGGCGGGTGGCGGACCGGCCCCACCGGTGGTACTGGCGGAAGCGGATCCACCCCTTGGGCGCACCTCGTTTGAAGATCACCGCCTCCGGCGCGTCGATGAAGGCCATGCCCGCAACCTGGGCTCGCCACGACAGCTCGACGTCCTGGGAGAACCGGTACGACTCGTCCCATCCCCCGAGCCACTCCAGGTCCCGGCGTCCGATGGCCATGTTGGCGCCGTCGGCGAAGGGCAGGAAGTTGCGGACGACGCGGCGGGGCGTCGGCGGCAACAGGTCGTCGCACCGGGGTGCGTCGGGGGCCAGGCGCATGGGGTAGATGCGACCGGCCACGATCGACCCGGGCTCCCAGGCGCGCACGATGGTCTCGAGCCAGTTGGGGTGGGCCACGTCGTCGCTGTCGCAGAAGACCAGCAGGTCGCCTCGCGCCACTCGACAGGCCATGTTGCGGGCGTGACCGGCGCCGCGGCGCGCCGAGGCCTCGACCACCTCGAAGCGGGCGAAGCGGTCGGCGAAGGACCGGGCCACGGCCACGGTGTCGTCGGACGAGCCGTTGTCGGCCACGATGACCTCGAAGTCGCGCTCGCGGCGCTGGTCGGCCAACGCATCGAGTTGGAAGCCGATCACATGAGCTCGGTCGCGCGTCGGGATGATGACGCTGATCAAGTCGGGGGTCGTCAGAGGCGCTCGATGATCATGGCCATGCCCTGACCGCCGCCCACGCACATGCTCTCCAGTCCGATGGTCTTGTCGGAGTCCTGCAGGCCGTTGATGAGCGTGGTCATGATGCGAGCGCCGGTCATGCCGAAGGGATGGCCCACGGCAATGGCACCCCCGTTGACGTTGAGCTTGCCCCAGTCGATCCCCAGGTGCTTGGCCGAGGGCACCACCTGTGCGGCGAAGGCCTCGTTGATCTCGACCAGGTCGACGTCGTCGATGGTCATGCCGGCCCGCTTGAGGGCCTGGCGGCAGGCTTCGATGGGGCCGAGGCCCATGATCTCGGGGTTGACTCCGGTGACGCCGCTGGCCACCACCCGGGCCAGCGGGGTGAGTCCCAGCTCGGCGGCGCGGGTGTCGCTCATCACGATCACGGCCGCGGCCCCGTCGTTGAGCGGGCAGGCGTTGCCGGCGGTGATGCGACCGTCGGGGCGGAACACCGGCTTGAGCTTGGCCAGGCCCTCGACCGTGGTGCCGGCCCGGATGCCGTCGTCCTGAGACACGACCGTGCCGTCGGGGGTGGTGATGGGCGTGATCTCACGCTCCCAGAAGCCGCGCTCGAGGGCGGCGGTGGCCCGCTGCTGGCTGAGGGCGGCGAACTCGTCCATCTCTTCGCGGCTGACGCCTTCGAACTCGGCCACGTTCTCGGCCGTCTGGCCCATGGCGATGTAGATGTCGGGCAGGCCCTCGGCGGGAGCCCAGTCGGGCTGGCCGCCCTCGGTGCGGGTGGCGGTACGGGCCTCGGCGTCGGCGAAGAGGGGGTTGTGCGGCCCGGTGTCGGCGGCACCGTTGCGGTAGCGGCTGACGGTCTCCACGCCGGCGGCGATGAAGATGTCGCCCTCGCCGGCCTGGATGGCGTGGGCGGCCATGCGGATGGTCTGGAGCGACGAGGAGCAGTACCGGTTGACGGTCACGCCCGGCACGTCGGGCATGCCGGCCAGGATGGCCACCACCCGGGCGATGTTGTAGCCGGACTCCCCGCCGGGCTGGCCACAGCCCATGATCAGGTCCTCGACCTGGTTGGGATCGAGGGCTGGCACCTTCGTCCAGGGCGGCGGTGACGATGGTGGCGGCCAGGTCGTCGGGTCGGACGTCGACCAGCGACCCCTTGGCGGCCCGCCCGATCGGGCTGCGGGCAGTGGAGACGATCACGGCGTCGGGCATGGTTCCCCCTGGGAGACGGCATTCGGCGAAGTCGAGCGGACCGCCATTCTCTCCTGACCACTCCCAGAACGAAAGTTGACCGGGAGAGAGGCTTGCCGACTTGTCGAGGCTGCGCAGCCGCCAGGCGGAGCAGCGAGCGGGATGACAGCCGGATGCCGAAGGCGCCCGAAGGGAGGCTTGCCGACTTGTCGAGGCTGCGCAGCCGCCAGGCGGAGCAGCGAGCGGGATGACAGCCGGATGCCGAAGGCGACCGAAGGGAGGCTTGCCGACCGAAGGGCCAATGAATTAGAACGTGTTCTATGTTCTCGGTGATCCGATTCGACATGCGGGCACCGGGACTGGAACCGGCGGAGGCACAGCGGCTCTACGCCGCCAGCCTGGAGATGAGCGAGTGGGCCGACAAGGCCGGCTTCGACATGCTGGTGCTCAGCGAGCACCACGCCGCTCCCGACGGATATCTGCCCTCGCCGTTGGTGCTGGGCGCGGCGGTGGCGGCCCGCACCACGCGCATCCCGATCTGGGTGTCGGCGTTGCTGGTCCCGCTGCACGATCCGGTACGCCTGGCCGAGGACATCGCCGTACTCGACCTCATCAGCAACGGTCGCATCTCGATCGTGACCGGCCTGGGGTACCGACCGGTGGAGTACGACCTGCTCGATCGCGACTGGAAGACGCGGGGCACGCGCCTGGACAAGTGCCTGGAGACCCTGGTCAAGGCCTGGACGGGTGAGCCCTTCGAGCTCGACGGCCGAATGGTGCAGGTCACGCCGCGACCCGTCCAGCAACCCCATCCCATGATCATGGTGGGCGGGTCGGGTCCGGCTGCGGCCCGGCGGGCGGCGCGCTTCGGGTTCGGATTCTTCCCGCCCGTGGGCGACGATGAGCTGGTGCAGCTCTACCGAGACGAGTGCGAGCGGCTGGGCATCGAGGCGGGGTGGGTGGGCCAACCCAAGGGCCCCGGCGCGGTCTTCGTGTCGGAGGACCCCGACCGGCTGTGGGCCCGCATCGGCGAGCACCTGCTCCATGACGCGGTGACGTACCACTCCTGGCAGACCGACGACATCCGCTCCCACGTGAAGTCGGGGGCGACCACGGTGGACGAGTTGCGGGCCGAGGGCGTCTACCAGATCCTCACGCCCGACGAGTGCGTGGCCCTGGATCGAGCGCTCGGGCGGAACGGCTCGTTCACCCATCACCCGCTGTGCGGCGCGACCTCGCCCGACGACGGCTGGGAGAGCCTCGAGCTCTACGCCGACCAGGTGCTGCCTCGCATCCGCGCCGCCGCCCCACCAGAGGTCGCACCATGAGCCTGGAGCTGACGGACCTGGTGGCCGCCGGGCACACCGCCCTGGTGACCCAGGAGTGCCAGGGGGCGACCATGGGGCCCGACGCCGCCCTGCCCCAGCTGGCGGAAGCCGCGCAGCGCACCGCCGTCCCCAACATCGCCCGCCTGGCGGCCGGAGCCCGCGCGGCCGGGGTAGCGGTGGTCCACTGCCTGGCCATGCGCCGCGACGACGGCCAGGGGTCCAACCACAACGCCCGGCTGTTCATGGGCATCCTCAAGACGCCGGTGCCCCTGCGCCCGGGTACGCCGGCGGTGCAGGTGGTACCCGAGATCGGGGTGGCCGATTCCGACATCGTGCTGACCCGGCTGCACGGGTTGGGCCCGATGGGCGGCACCGATCTGGATCCGATCCTGCGCAATCTGGGGGTGACCACCATCGTGGGAGTCGGGGTGTCGGTGAACGTGGCCATCCTCAACTTCGCCATGGACGCGGTGAACAACGGCTACCAGTTCGTGATCCCCCGTGATGCCGTGGCCGGCGTGCCCCAGAGCTACGCCGACGACGTGTTGGACAACACGCTCTCGTTGGTGGCCACGCTGACCACCACCGACGCGCTGCTGGAGGCCTGGGGGTCCTGACCCTCAGCCGGTCGTGGTGGTGGCGGCCGCCCTGGTGATGGGTTGGCCGTCGAGGCCGACCACGTACCACTGGTGGTCGAGGCCCTGCCCCTTGATCTCGCCGGCCAGGCCATCGCCGGAGAACCGGTACAGCGGATGGCCGTTGACCACCAGCTGCTTGATGAGCGAGCCGGGGATCGTGACCAGCTTGAACTCGTGGGGTTCCACGGGCACCGCGCTGGCCACCCCCAGGTAGGTGCCGGTGACCGGCGGCCACGCCTTGGCGCAGTCACCCACGCAGGTGGGCACGCCGCCCGGCGCGTCGGCGGCGTAGCTGTAGAGGGTGTGGCCGGTGCCGTCCACCAGGATTGGGCCGAGCGGCGACGAGGAGCTGGTCACCGTGGCCGTGTTGGGTGGGAAGGTGGCATCGGTCGGTCCCGTGCCGGTGGGGGCGGTGGTGCTGGTCGCGCCGGTTGAGCTGGTCGCGCCGGGGACGGTCGTGGGGGCGGAGGCGGCCGGCGCGAAGCCATGGCCCGAGCTCGAACCGCAGGCAGCCAGCGCGGCGGTCAGCACCACCGCCACGGCGGCCGCCACGAGCGATCTGGCGGCGAGGGGGCGGCGCGACACGGGCATCAAGCTAGGGGCCAGTCGAGCTGACGGGGCGTCAGGTGGGGGCCGACTAACGTGGCGGGGGATGAGCGCACAATCCGGTGGTGACCGCTTGGCGCTGGTGGACGGCGACGACGGGACCGACGAGGAGCTGCTGCGGGCGGCCGACGGACGGGTGCCGGGCCGCCGGGGCCGGGCCACCCGCCAGCGCCTGCTCGACCAGACCGCTGAGATGCTCAGGGCCAGCAACTACCGCGACCTCAAGGTGGTGGACATCGCCCGCGGGGCGGGAACCTCGCCGGCCACCTTCTACCAGTACTTCCCCGAGGTCGAGTCGGCCATCCTGGTACTGGCCGAGGAGATGGCCTACGAAGGCGCGGTGCTGCCGGCCATCGTGCGCGACGGGCAGTGGCGGGGCCGCACCTCCTATCCCACCGCCGAATCACTGGTGGACGGCTTCTTCGATTTCTGGGAGAGCCATCGATCGGTGATGCGGGTGGTGGACCTGGCCACCGAGGAGGGTGACCAACGCTTCCGGAACATCCGCACCCGGCTCCTGAACGAGGTGGTGGTGGCGCTGGCCGAGGTCATCGGACGCAATCGGGGCAAGGGCCATCCCGTCGACCTCGACCCGATGGCCAGCGCCGGCGTGCTGGTGGCCATGCTGGCCACCGTGGCCGGGCACCGCTACGGCTTCGAGTTCTGGGGCATCCGCACCGGCGACACCCGTCGCAGCATGGCCCGCATCATCCACACCACCGTCACCGGCCAGAAGCCGCCCGCCTCCTGAACTAGGGCGTGTCGGACGGTTGTTCGGTGTCGTCGGCGGCTTCCCGGCGCGCCCGGTCAGCGATCGAGCCGCGGCGAAACAGGAGGAACAAGCACACCGCGGCCAAGCCCAGGACCGCCACCACGATGAGCAGGTCGACCAGTCCGCCCGAGCGCGCCTGACCCGGCTGCACCTGCATCGTCGAGGCCAAGACCACGTCCACCTCGGCACGCTAACCCCGGTCGCTCCCGGCCCCTCGTCGGCGCAGAACTAGAACGTGTTCTACAGTGGCCGTCATGCCGGACCCGATCCCGCCGGACACGTTGGTGTACGGCATGCAACTGCCCATCCAGTCCCAGAGCACCATCTACGCCGAGCCCTGGGAGGCGTCAGCCGGCGCGGCCGAGTTGGCCGCGGTGGCGCGGGCCGCCGATCGCAACGGCTTCTGGTACCTGGCCGTGTGCGACCACGTGGCCATCCCCCGTCCGCTGGACGAGAAGATGAACACCTCCTGGTACGACACCATCGCCACGCTGGGTTGGCTGGCCGGGATCACCGAGCACGTCCGCCTCATGAGCCACGTCTACGTCCTGCCCTACCGCCATCCCCTCATGACGGCCAAGGCCTTCATGACCCTGGATGAGCTCAGCGGGGGTCGGGCCCTGCTCGGGGTCGGGGCCGGCCACGTGCAGTCCGAGTTCGAGCTGCTGGGCATCGACTTCGAGCACCGGGGCAGTGCCCTGGATGACGCCATCGATGTGGTCCGTGCCGCCTTCATCGACGAGTACCCCGACGTATCGACGCCGACGGTGACGGTGGCCGGTGCCGGGTTGCGACCCCGTCCCCGCCAGGCTGGCGGTCCGCCCATCTGGGTGGGTGGATCGTCGCGTCCCGCCCTGCGCCGGGCGGCGGACAAGGGCGACGGCTGGCTACCCCAGGGACCGCCGCCCGACGGCGTGCGTGCCGCCATCGCCTGGATGGCCGAGCGACGCCACCAGAACGGCCGCGCCGACCGGCCCTTCGCCATCGGCGGCAACTCGGAGGTCCTCTACGTGGGCGAGCCCTGGTTCGAGCCGGGCCCCGGTCAGCTGGCCGGCCCGCCCGAGGTGATGGCCGAGCGGCTGCGCAAGGCCAAGTCGGTGGGGATCAACCAGCTCCAGCTCCGCTTCCACACCCGCTCTGGCCAGGAGCTGTGCGACCAGATCGATGCCTTCGGCGCCGACGTCGCACCGCTGCTCAACTAGCCGTAGCGCTGCTCAACCAGCCCAGCGCCGCTCAACCAGCCGTAGCGCTGCTCAACCAGCCCAGCGCCGCTCAACCAATCCAGGGGGAACGAATCAGATGTTGCTCGACGGCAAGGTAGCCATCGTGTCCGGGATCGGGCCAGGGATGGGGCGTGACATCACCCTGGCCCTGGCTCGGGAGGGTGCCGACATCGCCATGGGGGCGCGACGCCAGAAGGGGCTGGTGAAGGTGGCCGGCGAGGTCGAGGCGCTGGGCCGCAAGGTGGTGTGGGTGCCCACCGACATCACCGTGGCCGACGACTGCGCCCGCCTGGCCCAGACCGCCCGCGACGAGTTGGGCCGTGTCGACATCCTGGTCAACAACGCCTTCAGCGACGGTACTTTCACGCTCTTCGAGGAGGGTGGCTTCGAGGCATGGCGTTCGACCATGGACGTCAACCTGATCGGGACCATGCAGATGACCTACGCGGCCCTGCCCCACCTCAAGGAGCAGGACGACAGCCGGGTGATCATGGTGAACAGCCAGGCTGCCCAGGTCGTGCAGGAGCGCTTCGTGGCCTACGCCGCCTCGAAGGGCGCGCTGGCCGTGGCCACCCAGGGACTGGCCCGGGAGCTGGGCCGCTACGGGGTGCGGGTCAACGGCATCCATCCCAGCTACATCTGGGGCAAGTCGGTGGAGTGGTACGTGAACGACATGGCCGAGAAGCGGGGCGTCGACTTCCAGGTGGTGTACGACGAGCTGGCCGACGGGACCTGCCTCAAGTACCTGCCCTCGTCGGCCGAGATCGCCGGGGCGGTGGTCTTCTTCGCCTCACCGCTGGCCAAGGCCGTGACCGGCCAGAGCCTGAACGTGAACTGCGGCGAGTACCTGTCGTGACCCGCCCCGAGCTGGACCTGGCCGGCCGGGTGGCCCTGGTCACCGGCGGCGCCTCCGGCATCGGTCGCGCCACCTGCGAGCTGTTCGTGCAGCGCGGGGCGTCGGTCATGGTGGCCGACCTGGATGGCGCCGCGGCCACCGCGGCCGCCGCCGCGCTCGGGGGCCTGGTCCCCGACGGCGGGGGCACCGTCGACTCGGTGGTGGTCGACGTGGCCGAGCCCGACCAGGTGCAGGCCATGGTGGCAGCCACCGTCGCCGAGCTCGGTGGCCTGGACGCGGCCGTCAACAACGCCGGCACGCCCGGCACCTACCGGCCGCTGGCCGACCAGGAGCTGGCCGACTGGCGCCGCACCGTCGACATCAACCTCACCGGCACCTTCCTCTGCCTCCAGGCCGAGCTGGCGGTGATGGGCCCGGCCGGTCGCGGGGCCATCGTCAACGTGGCCTCGGCTGCCGGATTGATGGGATTTGCCAACCTACCGGGCTATGTGGCGTCCAAGCACGGGGTGGTGGGGCTGACCAAGAGCGTGGCGCTGGAGTTCGCCCGGGGGGGTGGCATCCGGGTCAACGCGGTGTGCCCGGGCAACGTGCGCACGCCGATGCTCGAGGGCTTCGCCGGGGGAGACGAGCAGGCGCTGACCGGCATGGGCAAGGTCACTCCCATCGGTCGAC
The DNA here is from genome assembly GCA_963740985.1 of uncultured Microthrixaceae bacterium. Classification (GTDB taxonomy): domain Bacteria; phylum Actinomycetota; class Acidimicrobiia; order Acidimicrobiales; family Acidimicrobilacustridaceae; genus UBA4742. The sequence continues at coordinate 1,428,253 of CAVUGJ010000002.1, read as the reverse complement.
TGGCCCGGCCGGCCGAGATCGCCGAGGCCATCGTGTGGCTGTGCTCGGACGCGGCCAGCTTCGTGACCGGCCACGCCATGGCCGTCGACGGCGGCGTCCTGGCCACCTGAGGCGAAATCGGGTGCGGGCCGCCGCGGCGGGCTGGGTAGCGTGCGGGCATGGGGACGTCGGGATCGTTGGTAGAGGCCCGCGGGCTGACCAAGGCCTTCGGCGACTTCCTGGCCGTCGGGGGCATCGACTTCGACGTGCAGCCTGGCGAGGTCTTCGGCTTCCTCGGGCCCAACGGCGCGGGCAAGAGCTCGACCATGCGCATCATCGGGTGCGTCTCACCCTTCACCGGGGGCGAGCTGCACGTGCTGGGCCTCGATCCCCGGCGCGACGGTCCCCAGATCCGGGGGCGCCTGGGCGTGGTCCCCCAGGAGGACAACCTCGACCTCGAGCTGAGCGTGATCGACAACCTGATCATCTACGGCCGTTACTTCGCCATCCCCAAGTCGGTCCTGCGCGGTCGGGTGCGCGACCTGCTCGACTTCGTCCAGCTGAGCGACCGCGCCGACAGCAAGGTCGACCCCCTCTCGGGGGGCATGAAGCGGCGCCTGACCATCGCCCGGGCCCTGGTCAACGAGCCTGAGCTGCTGCTGTTGGACGAGCCCACCACGGGCCTCGATCCCCAGGCTCGCCACCTGGTGTGGGAGCGGCTGTGGCGACTCAAGCAGGACGGGGTCACCCAGGTGCTCACCACTCACTACATGGACGAGGCCGAGCGGCTGTGCGATCGGCTGGTGATCATGGACGGCGGCAAGATCGTGGACGAGGGATCGCCCTCGGCTCTGGTCACCCGCCACGTGACCCGCGAGGTGGTCGAGGTGCGCCCGACCATCACCGGGGCCGCGCTCGATGGCCAGGCCGCCACCACCGTCGACGACGAGCTGGCGGCCGTGCTGGCGCTGGTCCGGGCCAACGGTGAGCGGGCCGAGGTGGTCACCGACCGCGTGCTGGCCTACACCGACGACGGCGACGCCCTGGTGGCCAAGCTCAACGCCGACGGGCTGCGGCCGGCCTCGGTGCTGGTGCGGCGCAGCACCCTCGAGGACGTCTTCCTCATCCTGACCGGTCGCACCCTGGTCGAGGGCTGAGCCGTGGTCGCCGACGCCCCCGCCTTTCGCTTCGTGGAGCGTGAGGCCGCCATCTACCGACGGCTGTGGCGGGCCACCATCTTCAGCCAGTTCGTGGGCCCGGCCCTGTACCTGCTGGCCATGGGCGTCGGCCTGGGCGGCATGATCTCGGCGGCCGGGCGCACCGTGGACGGACTGTCCTACCTGGTGTTCGTGGCCCCGGGTCTGATGGCCGCCACCGTTCTGCAGAACGCCACCGGCGAGTCGCTCTGGCCGGTGCTGTCGGGGTTCAAGTGGCAGCGGTTCTACGAAGGCATGGCCGCCTCGCCCATGTCGCCGGCCGACGTCTACACCGGCAACATCTGCTGGATCGCCCTGCGCTTCGGCGTGAGCGCTCTGGCCTTCCTGATCGTGGCCGCCGTGCTCGGAGCCATCCCCTCGGTCTGGGGCGTGCTGGCCGTGCCGGCCGCCGTCATGGGTGCGATCGCCCTGGCCGCGCCCCTGGTGGCCTGGGTGGCCACCCAGGAGGACGACCACGGGTTCGCCATCATCATGCGGTTCCTGACGCTGCCCATGTTCCTGTTCTCGGGCACGTTCTTCCCCCTGAGCCAGCTGCCGGCGCTGCTGCGGCCCATCGCCTGGGTGCTGCCGTTGTGGCACAGCGTGGAGCTGTGCCGCGAGGCCACCACCGCCACGCTGGGCGCCGCCGGCTGGTGGGGCGTGCTCGGCCACGTGGCCGTGCTCAGTGCCTATGTGGGTGTGGGCTGGTGGTTCGGGGTGCGGACCTTCGCCCGGAGACTGGCGCCATGAGCCTGGCCGACCGGGCCGCCCCGGCCACCCTGGATGGGCCGCTGCCCACGCGCCCGTGGTGGACCCGCCTGCTCCCCGGCGCCTCCATGTCCCCGCCCCTGCGCCTGCTCGAGCGCAACCTGGTGGCCTGGCGGGGCATGTGGTTGATCTTCATCTCGGTGATGGTCGAGCCCATCTTCTTCCTGTTCTCCATCGGCGTGGGTGTGGGCAAGCTGGTGGGCGACGTCACCCTCAGCTCGGGCCAGACCGTGCCCTACCGCGAGTTCGTGGCCGCGGGACTGCTGGCTTCGTCGGCCATGATGGGGCCGGTCTTCGACTCGACCTTCAACTTCTTCGTGAAGCTGAAGTACATCCACACCTACCAGGCCGTGCTGTCCACCCCGATGGGACCCCGCGACGTGGTGGTGGGGGAGCTGCTCTGGTCGCTGGTGCGAGCCACCCTCTACGCCGCCGCCTTCCTGGCGGCCATCGTGATCATGGGCCTGACCAGTTCGTGGTGGGCGCTGCTGTGCGTCCCGGTGGCCCTGCTCATCGGCTTCGCCTTCGCCGGCGCCGGCCTGGGGGCCACCACCTTCATGCGCTCGTTCATCGACTTCGACCTGGTGAACCTGGCCATCATCCCCATGTTCCTGTTCTCGGGGACGTTCTTCCCGGTGAGCCAGTACCCCACCGGCCTGCAATGGGTCGTGCAGTGCACCCCGCTGTACCAGGGGGTGGCGCTGGAGCGGGCGCTGATCCTGGGCGACGTGGGTCCTACCCTGTTGGTGCACGTGGTCTACCTGGCAGTCATGGGCGCGGTGGGCCTGCGCGTGGCCGGACGCCGGCTCAACCTGCTGCTCCTGCCGTAACACTGGCCCGCCGGTCGGCAAGCCTCCCGTTGGGCGCTTCGCCATCCGGGTGTCAACCTGCGAGCGGCTCCGCTCCGCTTCGCCACGGTCTAGGTTTCAGCCATGTCGACGGCCCCCGAGCCCGCGGGCCAGGACCGGGCCATGCGCTGGCTGTCGATGCTGTTCCTGGTCTGGCTGCTCGGGTTGTTGGGTGTGGTGGCAGCGGTGAGCAGCCTGACCCGCTGGCAGTGGCAGGTGGCCATGATCGCCGAGGGCGTGGTCAGCGTCGTGCTGGCGGCGGGGGTGCTGTGGACCCGTCGTCGGGGCCGTCGGCGCGCCGCCGAGGCCCAGGGGTAGTAGGCAGGGGACATGGGACTGCTCGAGGGGAACGCGCGCTGGTCACCGGCGGGGCCAGCGGGATCGGCGCGGCCACGGCCCGGGCCATGGTGGCCGAGGGCGCCCGAGTGGTCGTGATCGATCGCGACGCGGCCGGGGCCCAGGCCGTGGCCGACGAGATCGGTGGGCAGGCGGTGACCGCGGACGTGGCCGACGCCGATGCCCTGGGCGCCGCCTTCGTCCAGGCGGCGGAGTGGCTCGGGGGTCTCACCGTCGTGTTCAACAACGCCGGGGTGGGTTCCCTCAAGCCCCTGCACACCTACACCCCCGTCGAGGTGGACCTGCTGGTGGACGTGAACTTCAAGGGCTCGTTCCACGGGGTGGCCGCGGCGGTGCCGCTGCTTCGGGCCAGCGGCGGCGGCGCCATCGTGAACATGGCCTCGGTGAGTGGCCTGCGACCCACCCGGGGCGAGGCGCCCTACTCGGCGGCCAAGGCGGCGGTGATCGCCCTGACCCAGAGCGCGGCCCTCGAGTACGGGCCCGACGGCATCCGGGTCAACTGCGTGTCGCCCGGTTTCATCCACACCCAGCTCACCGGCTTCGCCTTCGACAATCCGGCCTGGATCGAACCGATCGAGGCCGCCACCCCGCTCGGGCGGGCCGGCACCGCCGAGGACGTGGCCGACGTGGTGGTCTTCCTGGCCAGCTCGCGGGCGCGCTACGTCACCGGCCAGAACCTGGTGGTGGACGGCGGCAGCGTCCTGCCCAGCTCCCAGGTCGACTCGTTCCTGCGCGAGATGCTGGGGGAATGAAGGGGTCGATCACCGCGCCCAGGCTTGCGTCAGGCGTCGTTCAGGGTCTCTCGGGGTGCCCCGTTGACCTGACGCGCCACCCCGGGGCTCTCTAGCATCTGCCATCGTGACCACCGTTCCGCTCGACGACGCGCCGATCGGCACGCGCTCGCCGGGGTCGGGCGAGGGCACGCGACTGGCCGAGCCGCCGGTGGCGCGAGCCGCCCCCGAGCGACGTCCGCCCCACGACGAGACCGGCGCGCTGGCGCCTGCTGGCCCGCTGGAAGGCCGCCGGGCACCAGGTGCTGCCCGGCATCTGGTACCCGATCGTGTTGTTCGCGGTGTGGCGCCTGGTGCAGCTGGCCATCAGCGTGCACCTGGGAGGCGACGCCCAGTACACGGCCTTCTACTACGACTCCCAGCACTACCTGCGGATCATGCACATCGGCTATGTGCACCCGGTGTGGACCATGCCGTCCAACGCCTTCTTCCCGGCCGTGTCGTGGCTGGGCTGGCCGCTGTGGAAGCTGACGCACTCGGACCTGTTCACCGTGCACACCGTGGCCACGCTCACCTCGCTGGCCGCCTTCATCAGCGTGTGGGGGGTGTCCAAGTCGTTGCGGGACGAGCGCGTGGCCCGGCGGGCCGTGCTGCTCTTCGCCCTGTTCCCGTCGTCGCTGTTCCTGTGGGCCTTCTACAGCGAGGGTCTGTTCATCGCCCTGGGCGCCGGGGCCCTGTGGGCCGACCGCCGAGGTCGGCGGGGCGTGGCCACCGCCCTGTTCGTCCTCATCGGCGCCACCCGCAGCGTGGGCATCCTCGTGCCGGCGGTGATCGTGCTGTGCCGCATCATCCGCCAGCGTCGCATCGACAAGTGGTGCTGGGCCTACGCCGCCGCCGGGGCCAGCGGCCTGGTGGCCGTGCTGGTCATGTTCCAGGTGCAGACCGGCAACGCCTTCTCGTTCGTCGGCGTGCAGAAGGACTGGGGCCGCTCGCTGAGCGCGCCCTGGACCACCGTGATGCAGGGCTACCAGAACCTGTGGCCGCGGGTGGGCACCGTCATGATCCCGGCCCTGGTGGCCCGGAACTTCGACCTGTGGTGCGTGGGCATCGTGCTGCTGGGGATCGGCTACGCCGCCTTCTCCCGGCGAGACCGCTTTCCCATGGAGGTGTGGATGCTCGGCGTGGCCATGATCATCCTGCCCCTGTGCTCGAGCGTGCTGGCCAGCTTCAACCGGTTCACCTTCGCCGACTGGATCCTCTACCCGGTCTACGCCTCGGCCATCGAGCGGCTGCCCAAGCCGTGGCGGGTGGCGGCCATGACCAGCATCGTGGTCGCGTTGGCCCTCACCGCCTACGCCTTGATCGGCCGCTTCAGCCTGGGACTCTTCATAGCCTGATTGAGGCTGCGGAGCCGCCAGGCGGAGCAGCTCGTTCGGTGATGCCCGGATGCCGAAGGCGCCCGCAGGGAGGCTTGCCGACCGTAGGGCCAGTCAGGTCGGCTACGGCCTGGCGGCCTTCGCCTTCCTGACCAGTACATCCAGGCGGACGTAGGTCTGGTCGAAGGTGGCGTCGGGTCGGGCCAGCTCGTCGAGGCGGGCTTCCACCTCGGCTCGGAAGGCGGCGTGGTTCTCGGGCGGCATGGTCAGTTCGAAGCCCTGGTAGCACTGGCTGCGCAGCCAGCCCAGCAGCGAGTCGCGGTCGAACGGGCGGCGCTGGGCCGTGGTGCGCACGAAGTCGCTGCCCGGTTGGTCGACCGGCCGACCGGGCACGGCGGCGGGGTCGGCGTCGATGGCGAAGCCGGCCTGCTCGAGCAGCTCCAGGTAGGTGCCGGCGTCGGGGAAGGACCACGGCGCGTCGGGTCCCCCGTAGGACCGTGAGATGGCGGCCACCCGCGGCGCCAGCGCGACGATGTTGCCGGCGCCGCCCATCTCCAGGCGGAACCACCCGCCGGGCCGGAGCAGGCGGTGGACCTGGGCCAGGTAGCCGGGGTGGTCGGCCATGGGCACCCACTGCATGGCCGCCCGACTGACCACGCCGTCGAAGCCGGCGTCGTCGGGCAGCAGGCGATCGAGGTGCTGGACCGGCCCCTCCACGAACGACTGGTTGGGCCCGGCGCCGGCCCGGGCCTCGGCCAGCAGCGCCGGTTGGGGATCGAGGCCGACCACGTGCCCGTCGGGCACCAGGTCGGCCAGGATCCGCGTGAAGTCGCCGGACCCACAGCCCAGATCGAGCAATCGGTCGCCCGGTCGGATCGGGGTGAGCGCCAGGAAGGCCGCGTCGTAGCGCCGGTGGTGGCCGGTGTTGGCCGCGTACGAGGCGTCCCAGGTGGGCAGCCACGGTCCGCCCTGCGTCTCGGTATCTGAGACATCATCCTTCATACCGGGACAGCCTACTCGGCCAACGGGGTCAGGGCGAGTCGGGCAGGTTGGTCCAGCCGCGGCCGTCGTGGCGGCCGTACCAGCCGCTGGCCGCGGTGGTGCCGCCGTCGACCGGGATGATGTGGCCGGTCACGAAGCGAGACTGGTCGCTGGCCAGGAAACGCACCACCTGGCCGTAGTCGTCGGGCTGGCCGAAGCGCCCGAGCGGCACCCACTGGCGCACCAGCGCCGGATCCCGACCGGCCAACATGGCCTCTGCCGGGGTCTGGAGGGTGTCGGCCAGATCGGGGGCGATGGCGTTCACCCGGACGCCGTCGCGACCCAGCTCCACGGCCAGGCTCCGGGTGAAGGCGTTGATGGCGGCGTTGAAGGCCGAGTAGACGGCGTTGGCCGGGATGCCCCGGAAGGCCTCGACGGTGGAGACGTTGATGATGCTGCCCGACCCCTGGGCCACCATGGCCGGGGCCATGGCCCGGGTGCAGCGGAGCACGTGCTCCAGGTTGATGGCGTAGAGCGCGTCCCACTGGGCCTCGGACGTCTTCAGGAAGCGCCCGTTGGGCCGGTAGTCCCCGACGTTGTTGACCAGCACGTGCAGTCGACCGTCGGCGACATTCAGTGCCGCGTTCGTCAGCTGTTCGACGGTGTCGGCGGCGCGGATGTCGCCGGGCACCGCCACCGCCGTGGGGCCGCCATCGTTCCGGATCTCGTCCACCATGGCGGCCAGCGCGGCCGGGTCGATGTCGTTGATGACCAGTCGGGCCCCGGCCCGGGCCAGGCACCGGCTGATCCCACCGCCGATGCCGGCCGCGCCGCCGGTCACCACCACCACCCGGTCGGTCATGTCCCCGGCGGCATCAGGCGGCATGGACCGAGACTACCGAGGCGACCTCACCCGGGTCGCAGGGCAGCCACCAGGTCCGAGGTGGACTACCACAACTCGTCGGTGTACGTGTCGGTGCCCATGATGGTGGGGATGAACGGCGCCGCGTACGAGACGGTGGCCTGGTCGCGGGCCGAGATCGTCTGAGCCACCTGCTCGAAGACGTCCCAGCACTCACGCGGGTCGGTGTCGGTGAAGCACATCAGGGCCATCCGGTTCTCCTCGCCCGGGTTGGGCGGCTGGAACACCGGTGCCTCCTTGGGTAGCGGGATGGGCGAGAGACCCACGGTGAGAGCCCACGGCGTGTCGGCCATGGCCGCCGGGATGACCTCGTCGCGCAGCCAGGCCGAGGTCGTGCGTGGGTCGACGTCGGGGTTGCGATCGACCATGAGCACCACCAGTCCGCCCCAGGGATGGTCGAGCGCCAGCGGCGCCGGAACGCCCTGCGCGTCGCGTGAGATGTCCCACCGGTTGGCGTAGATGAGCGTGTGGATGTGATCGCGTCCCTCGAACATCCGCCCGTTCTCGTGCAACCACTTGACCTGGGCACTGCCCCAGGCCACGGCCTCGGGCTCCATGCCCTTGAGCACCCAGTAGGTGGCCAGGAAGCTGCCAGCCGAGACGTCGGGCAGGAACTGGGTCTCGCTCGGGAAGCGCAGGTCCTTGAGCGGCTTGGTGGCCACCCAGCGCTTGCCGGCGAACCAGCCGGCGCCCATCAGGCAGCCGGCGTAGAAGTGGTCCCGCTCGTACCACCGGTTGTACTCGACCTCCTGGCCGCGGTGGGGCTCGACCAGGGTCAGCAGCGTGCTGCCGATCCGGATCCCGCCCTCGTTGCCGGCTTCCTGGACCTGCCCCATCTCGACTCCCCCTGATGCTCGATCACGCGACGGTGGGAGCCTAGTCCTGACTAGAACCGGTTTCAGTTTCGGGCTGACAGGTCGTCAGATGGCCGCTAGCATCACGGCCATGGGGGACTTCCCGAAAATCATCTCCGTCGATGACCACGTCATCGAACCCGCCCACGTGTGGCAGGACCGGCTGCCCGCCAAGTACAAGGACATCGGCCCCCGGGTGAAGCGTGCGCCCATGGGCGAGATGAGCTTCATCGGCGGCAAGTTCTCCTACGTCCAGGGCGGCGAAGGCCCCATGTGCGACTGGTGGCACTACGAGGACAAGGCCATCCCCCAGACCCGCCTGTCCGCCGCTGTGGGCTTCGACCGCGACGACGTGAAGATCACCGCCATCACCTACGAGGAGATGCGCAAGGGCTGCTGGGATCCGAACGCCCGCCTGGAGGACATGGACGCCAACTGGACCGAGGCCCAGATGTGCTTCCCCAGCTTCCCCCGGTTCTGCGGCCAGACCTTCCTCGAGGCCGACGACATGGACCTGGCCCTGCTGTGCGTCCAGGCCTACAACGACTGGATGGTCGACGAGTGGTGCGGCGACTCCAACGGCCGCCTGATCCCGCTCATCATCATCCCCCTGTGGGACGCGCAGCTGGCCGCCGAGGAGGTGCGCCGCAACGCGGCCCGGGGCGTGCACGCCACCTGCTTCTCGGAGATCCCGCCCTACCTGGGACTGCCCTCGATCCATTCGGGGGAGTGGGATCCGTTCTTCGCCGCCTGCGCCGAGACCGACGTGGTCGTCAACATGCACATCGGGTCGTCGTCCAAGATGCCGTCGACGTCGGCTGACGCCCCACCGGCGGTGGGTTCGACCCTGACCTTCGGCAACGCTATGTCGTCGATGGTCGACTTCCTCATGTCGGGCGTCCTGGTGCGCTACCCCGATCTGACCCTGGCCTACAGCGAGGGCCAGATCGGCTGGATCCCCTACATCCTCGAGCGGGCCGACAAGGTCTGGGAGGACAACCGGGGCTGGAACGGCGTGTACGGCAAGATCCCCGAACCGCCCTCGACCTACTACTACCGCCAGATCTACGGCTGCTTCTTCGATGACGTGCACGGTCTGTCCGCCAGCGCCATCGACAAGTGCGGGGTGGACAACATCACCTTCGAGACCGATTACCCCCACAGCGACAGCACCTGGCCCCACAGCCGGGAGGTGGGCCAGAAGCTGATGGGCCACCTCGACGACGAGGTGGTCAACAAGCTCGTCCGCGGCAACGCCATCCGCATGCTCAGCCTCCCGTTCGAGCCGTGACCACCACTGCGGACGACGGCCGGCCACCGTCGGCCCCGACCCTGACGCCACCTACCAGCTGCTCATCGGCGGCGAGTGGGTCGACGGCGCCAACGGCACCTACGAGATCGTCAACCCGGCCACCGAGACGGTGGTGGGCCACGCCCCCAACGCCGGCGGCGGCCGACGCCCAGGCCGCGGCCGCAGGCCGCGGCCGACGCCTTCCCGGCGTGGTCGCGCACCGCACCCGAGGAGCGGGCCGCCATCCTGGAGCGAGCGGCCGACCTGCTCGACGCCCGCTGCGACGAGCTGGTGCCGCTGGTGCAGGCCGAGACCGGCGCCACGCTTCGGGTGGCCAAGCAGATGCAGGTGCCCCAGGCGGCCACCCGCTTCCGCTACTACGCCCAGGGCATCGACCCCGGAGCTGGTCATCCCCACCGAGCCGCGGATCATGCCCACCACGGCCCTGGCGCCCGGCGGGATCATCAGCGGCGTGGCCCGACGGGCCCCGGTCGGGGTGGTGGCCGCCATCTCGTCCTACAACTTCCCGCTGACCAACACGGCCGGCAAGGTCGGGCCCGCCCTGGCCATGGGCAACACCGTGGTGGTCAAGCCGGCGCCCGCAGGATCCGCTGGCCATCCTGCGCGCTGGGCGAGGTGTTCGCCGAGGCCGGGCTGCCGCCGGGCGTGCTCAACGTGATCGTGGGCGAGGGTGCCGAGGCGGCCGAGGCGCTGGTGGCCTCGCCGCCACGTCGACATGGTCAGCTTCACCGGCTCGACCGCGGTCGGCCAGCGCATCGGCGCAGGTGGCCGGCCGCGGCATGAAGCGCCTGCTGCATGGAGCTGGGGGGCAAGGGCGCCGGCATCGTGTTCGACGACGCCGACCTCAAGACGACGATCGGCGCCATCGCCAGCGTCTGGGCGTTCCACTCGGGCCAGATCTGCACCGCGCCCACCCGGGTGCTCGCCCAGCGCGGCATCTACGACCAGCTGGTCGAGGGCTCTGACCGCGGCGGCCGAGCACCTGAAGGTGGGCGATCCGCTCGAGCCGCCGACACCGTGGTCGGGCCGGTCATCACCGAGCTGCACCGCGGTCGCATCGAGGGCTACGTGCAGGCCGGGTCGTGACGCCGGGCGCCGAGGTGACCGCCGGCGGCAGCCGCCCCGATCTCGAGCGTGGCTTCTATGTGGCGCCCACCCTGATCGCCGACTGCCGCCATCGACATGAAGGTGGCGCAGGAGGAGATCTTCGGGCCGGTGGTGGTGGTCATCCCCTTCGACGACGACGACGAGGCGGTCGCCCTGGCCAACGCCACCGACTTCGGCCTCTTCGACTACGTGTTCTCGTCGCGACACCGCCCGGGCCTACGGCGTGGCCCAGCAGCTGCGCACCGGCTCGGTGGGCATCAACACGGTGCAGCAGTACGACGAGCTGCCCTTCGGCGGGTTCAAGATGAGCGGGGTCGGTCGCGATCGGGGACGCTACGGCTTCCACGCCTACAGCGAGCTCCAATCCATCGTGTGGTCCGGCTAGACCGGATCGTCCACCCATCGAACTGATCGCCGATCAGGCGTCCGCCTGATCCACCGGACAAGGCCGGGCCCAACCGGTCGAGGAGCGTTGCCATGAGAGGGATCGTGTTCGACGAGGGCGGCCTGAGCGTCGCCGACGACCTGACCGTCCGCGACCTGCGCCCCGACGAGGTGCGCGTCGACCTGCAGGCGGCCGGGGTGTGCCACAGCGACGTCTCGGTGATCGACGGGACCATCCCGTTCCCCACGCCGGTGGTGCTGGGCCACGAGGGCACCGGGATCATCGCCGAGGTGGGCTCGGACGTGTCGGGTCTGGCCGTCGGCGATCACGTGGTCATCTCCACGCTGTCCAACTGCGGTGCCTGCGACGCCTGCGACAGCGGCCGGCCCACCCACTGCCGCCAGTCCATCGGCAAGATGTCGGCGCCCTTCCGTCAGGGCGAGCGCAAGGTCCTCCAGTTCGCCAACATCGGGGCGTTCTCCGAGCAGACCGTGGTCAAGGCGCGCCAGGCCGTGTCCATCAACAAGGACGTGCCCTTCGAGGTGGCCTCGCTGCTCGGCTGCGGCGTGATCACCGGCGTGGGCGCGGTGTTCAACCGGGCCAAGGTGACCCACGGCCAGAGCGTGCTGGTGGTCGGCGTGGGAGGCATCGGCCTGAACGTCATCCAGGGCGCCCGCCTGGCCGACGCCCTGCCCATCATCGCGGTGGACACCAACCCGCGGAAAGAGGCGCTGGCCCGCCAGTTCGGGGCCACCCACTTCATCAACGCAGCCCAGGTGGACACCGTCGAGGCGGTGAAGGAGATCTGCCCCAACGGGGTGGACGTGTCCTTCGAGTGCGTCGGGCATCCGGCGCTCATCCGCAACGCCATCGACGCCCTGGACTGGGGCGGCACCGCCGTCATCCTGGGCGTCCCCAAGTTCGGCACCGAGGCCAGCTTCCTGGTCAGCGCCATGTACAACGACAAGACGATCATGGGTTGTCGCTACGGCGCCGGGCGCCCGCACAAGGACATCCCGCTGTTCGTGGACCTGTACCTGGCCGGCCGGCTCAAGCTCGACGAGCTGGTGACCAGGACCTACGACCTGGCCGACATCCAGACCACCATCGACGACATGCACAACGGCGACTTGGCTCGCGGCGTCCTTCGGATCGCCTGACGTGGCGCTGCCGGCGGAGTGGGCCGAGCTGGCCGAATCGGTGCGCAACTGGGGCCGGTGGGGTGACGACGACGAGCGGGGCACGGCCAACCTCATCGACGACGCGGCCCGCCGTCGGGGACTGGCGGCGGTGGGCGCCGGTCGTCACCTGTCGATGGCCATCCCGCTCGACCAGCGCAGCCCCCAACAAGGGGGCGCGCCCGGACGTCTCGCCCCGCTGCGCACGATGCTGTCGATCAACCAGACCTATACCGGCGCCGACGGCGACGCCGCCTTCAACGACGACACCGTGGTCATGGCCATGTCGGCCGGCACCCATGTCGACGCGCTCGGGCACTGCAGCTACGGCGGGTTCCTCTACAACGGGTTCGCGGCCGGACACGGTGTCGGCCGTCGATGGCCTGACTCGCTGCGGCGCCGACAAGATCGGACCGCTCATGAGCCGGGGCGTGCTGTTGGACGTGGCGGCGGCGCGGGGAGTCGAGCGGCTCGAGCCCGGCTACGCGGTCACCGCCGACGATCTCGACGCGGCGGTGGAGCTGGCTCGCGTCGAGCCCGCGTCGGGTGACGTGGTGTGCGTGCGCACCGGACACATGCAGTGCTTCCACGAGGGCGACACCTCCGCCTACAACCACGACAGCCCCGGTCTGTCCACCCACACCATCCGGTGGATCCGCGACCACGACTGCGGCGCGGTGTTCACCGACACCTACGTGTACGAGGTGTGGCCGCCCCAGGACTGGGCGGCGATGATGGTGGTGCACATGATCCACCTGCGCGACATGGGTCAGGTGCAGGGCCAGAACTTCGACTTCGAGCCGCTCGCCGCGGCCTGCGCCGACGACGGTGTCTACGAGTTCCTCTTCACCGCCCATCCCGAGCCCTTCACCGGCGCAGCCAGCGCCCCGGTCCACCCGGTCGCCACCTCGATGACGCTAAACCCTCGACCTCGCCTAGAGGGTTTGCTTGTGACTCATGTCTTACCCTCTACCTTCGGTCGCGTTCGCGCCGATAAGCTCTTGCCCTTCGCGTTCCGCCCCAGGGACGCCGCTGCACGACGATGGCGATCGACACCACCTCCATCGGGACCGCGCCGCGCACGCACGTCCCGACTCCGGCCCCTTCGGCTGATCCGGTCGAACCTCCGGGCCCCAGACGCGCCCCGGGTCACCCTGCCTCGGTTCGGACCGGGCCTGGTTCGTTACCAGCCCGCCATCGACGGCCTTCGCGCCGTGGCCGTGCTGGCCGTGCTGGCCTACCACTGGCCGGCGTCGTGGATGCCGGGTGGCTTCCTCGGCGTCGAGGTCTTCTTCGTCATCAGCGGCTACCTGATCACCTCGCTGTTGTTCGGCGAGCGCGTGCGCACCGGCGGCACCGACCTCAAGGCGTTCTGGATCCGCCGGGCGCGTCGGCTGCTCCCCGCGCTCTACGCCCTGTTGGTGGTGGTGTCGGCCGTCGTGGTTGATCTGGCACCCGACCGAGGTGGCCGGTCTGCGTGGCGCGGTCGTCGCCGCGTCCGCGTACGTCAGCAACTGGTACCTCATCGCCGTGAAGCAGTCGTACTTCGAGAGCGTGGGGCGACCTTCGCCGCTGCTGCACCTGTGGTCGTTGGCGGTCGAGGAGCAGTTCTACCTGATCTGGCCGTTGGCGCTGGCCGGGTTGGTGCGACTCTTCCGCCGACGCATGCGCCTGGTGCTGGTGGCCACGCTGGCGCTGGCCGCGGGCTCGGCCGTGTTGGGCATGGCGCTGTACCACCCGGGTCTGGACCCCTACCGCGTCTGGTACGGCACCGACACGCGCGCCGCCGGCATCCTGCTCGGCGCCGCCCTGGCCATCGCCGTACCCCCGTGGCGGATGCGGGCCACCGTGCATCGCAGCGCCACCTTCCTGCTCAACATCCTGGCCGTGGCGTCGCTGGCCGGCGTGATGTGGATGTTCCTCCGCGTCGGCGAGTTCGATCCGTTCGTGTACCACGGCGGCTTCGTGCTGCTGGACCTGCTCACCGTGGCGCTGATCCTGTCGCTCGTGCACCCCGCCGCCACGTTGGTGTCGCGGGCCATGTCGGTGGCTCCCCTGGTGTGGATCGGGCGCCGCTCCTACGGCATCTATCTGTGGCACTGGCCGATCTTCGTCATCACCCGACCCGGCGTGGACGTATCGCTCGGGGGCTGGCAGCTGCTCGGCCTGCGCCTCGGGGCCACGCTGGCGGCGGCCGAGCTGTCGTACCGGTTCGTCGAGCTGCCGGTGCGCAACGGGTCGCTCAAGCGCTGGCTGCACGCCCGCCGCCCGGCCGTCGCGGTCGATGCCGACGCCGACGCGTCGTCGGCCCCGCCGGCCCCGACCGTCACCCGCCCTGTGACCATCGAGTTGACCACCAACGGGCCGGTGGCCGTGGTCGACGATCGCCCCAAGCGGACGCCCGGACGGATCCTGGTGGCCTCGGTCGCCGCCGTCGCGGTGGTGGCCGTCATCGGCACGGGGCTGGTGCGGGCCAAGCCCGACGACGCCATCGCCGGCCTCGACCTGCGCGGCGTGGTCCACGACAAGTTGGGCGACGTGATCTCTGACGGTCCCGGCGCGCACGTGGCCACCCGCGTGGGCACGTCCTCGACCACCGCGACCACGACCGTCACGGTGGCGCCGACCACCACGGTGGCGCCACCCCCGGTCACCGCGCCGCCGCTCCCGCCCATCGTGCCCGTGCCCGGCGATCAGCTGCTGGCGGTGGGCGACTCGGTGCTGTTGGGGGCGCGGGGATGGGTGCGCCAGCAGTTCCCGGGTTTGCTGCTCAATGCCGTGGTCGGCCGCCAGTTCGAGACGCTGCCCTCCTTGCTGAGCGAGTTGCAGGCCGCCGGCGAGCTCCGGCCCGAGGTGATCATCGACCTAGGCACCAACGGTCCGCCCACCGACGCGGATCTGGCCCGGGTGCTCGGGGCGCTGGCCGGTGCCCAGAAGGTGGTGCTGGTCACCACCCGCGAGCCGCGGTCCTGGCAGGACGTGGCGAACCAGCGGCTGATGGCCGCGGTGGCCGGCCACCCGAACGTGGTCATCGCCGACTGGTACGCGGCCAGCGCCGGTCACCCCGAGTACTTCGTGAGCGACGGCGTGCACCTCACCCAGGCCGGCGGTCAGGCCTACGCCGAGACCCTGGCCGCCGCCCTCCGCTAGCCCGTAGCCTCAGCCGGGTGGACGCCGCCGAGATCATCGACCTGTTGGGACTGACCGCCCATCCCGAGGGTGGGTGGTACCGGGAGACGTGGAAGGCCGCCGCCGCCGGTGACGACCGTCCGTCCGGAACGGCCATCTACTTTCTGTTGGTGGCCGACGAGTGGTCGCACTGGCACAAGGTCCTCGATGCCGATGAGATCTGGCATCACTACGGTGGTGCCCCCCTCGAGCTGTGGACCTCGACGGACGGGGTGAGCCGTGAACGGGCCGTGCTGGGCACCGACCTGATGGCGGGGGAGCGACCGCAGCTGGTGGTGCCGGCCGGGGTCTGGCAGGGCGCGGTCAGCCTGGGTGACTACACCCTGGTGGGAGCCACCGTGGTGCCGGGGTTCACCTACGACCGGTGGGAGCTGGCTCCGCCCGGGTGGGAACCGGGCCAGCCCCTGTCCTCGGGTAGCTGAGGCGGGCCATCGTGACCATCCGTGATGCCCGTCCGGCCGACCTCGACGAGATCTGCGCGCTGATCGTCGAGCTGGCCATCTATGAGGAGGCGCCCGACGAGGTGGTCTTCGAGCGCGACGAGGTGCGTCGTCACCTGTTCGGGGACGACCCCGCCGCCCACGTCCTCATGGCCGAGACCGACGACGGTCGGGTGGCCGGCATGGCCCTGTGGTTCCGGACGTTCTCGACGTGGGTGGGCCGACCCGGCATCTGGCTCGAGGACCTGTTCGTCCGACCCGAGCACCGGGGACACGGCTACGGCCGAGCGTTGCTCGAAGCGGTGCGCGATCGGACCGATGGCCGGGTGGAGTGGACGGTGCTGGACTGGAACCAGTCGGCCATCGACTTCTACCAGGCCCTGGGCGCGGCGCCCGTGGACGGCTGGACCCGCTATCGCTGGGAGCCGCGGGCCTGACCCGTCCGAAGGGTGGGGTCAGTCGATCACGTCGGCGCGTGCGGCCAGGATGGCGCGCAGGCGAGCCTCCACCTCGGCCGCGCCGCCATCGTCGGTGAACACGTAGCTGCGGTTCCGGAGCATGGCGTCGACCACGTTGGCCGCCACTGTCGACGCGGGGACCGTGCCGATGGGGTTCAGGTTGGTCTTGATCATGCCGGGCATGACCACGCTCACCCCCACCGGCGCGTCGATGGCCTCGAGCTCAGCACGCAGGACGTCGGACAGACCGAGCACGCCGTGCTTGGCCACCGTGTAGGGGCCAAGTCGTGCGATCGCCATGACGGCGGCCATCGAGGCCGTATTGACCACGTGGCCCTCCTCGCCGGTGGCCAGGATGCGGGGCACGAAGGCCCGCACGCCGTGGATGACCCCCCACAGGTTCACGTCGATCACGCCATGCCAGTCCTCCAGCGGCAACTCCCAGGAGTTGCCCCCGTTCACGATGCCGGCGTTGTTGACCGCCACGTGCAGCGCCCCGAACCGGTCGATGGCGGCCTGCCCGGCCCGCTCGACGGCATCGGGGTCCGACACGTCGACCGTCACCGGCTCCACCCGGGCGCCCTGGTCGGCCAGGCGGGAGGCGTGCTCGGCCAATGCCATCTCGTCGACGTCGGCCATGACCACAGCCATGTCGCGGGACACAAAGGCCTCGGTCACGGCCAGGCCGATGCCACTGGCCGCGCCGGTGACCACCGCGGTACGCCCCTCGAGTCGCTCCATCGACGGAGACTATCCACCGGTGCGGATCGCAAGCCCGGGCCTCTCAGGTCCCCGTCATCTGGGTGCAGCACTCCGACGACGGGCTACCGGAGAACAGCGCCGGCTGGTCCTACGTGCCGGAGCTGCAGCGCCACGACGAAAGCCGCACCTGAGCCGCCGACCTCCAGGGGCGGGCGGGGCTCGTGCGCCGGCCCGCCATCCGCGTGGCCGCCTCCCGGCTTTGGCTCCACCTAAGCTGACGCCTCGTCAGAATCCGGGGCGCGGACGGCCCGCAGACGCACAGGGGGACACCATGGTCGAGGCTGACACTCTCTGGGGGTTGATCGAGGCGCGGGCGTCGGCCACGCCCGACGCGCTCATGGCCGTCGACGAGCTGGGACGCGAGCTGACCTTCGGGTCCTATCGCCACCAGGTCGAGGTGGCGGCGGCCGGGTTGGCCGCCGACCACGGCATCGGTGCCGGAGACGTCATCACCTGGCAGCTGCCCACCTGGCTCGAGTCCATGGTCCTGGTGGGTGCCATCTCTCGGCTGGGTGCGATCCAGAACCCGGTGCTGCCCATCTACCGCGAGCGCGAGGTGGGCTTCTGCGTGCGCCAGGCCAAGGCCAAGTTGCTGGTGGTACCGTCCAGGTTCGCCAACTTCGACTTCGTGGCCATGGCCCGTGCCATCGCCGACGACGTTGGCGGCGTGGCGGTCATGACCTCGGATCGGTCCCTCCCTGCGGGCGACCCGGCCACCCTGCCCGCCCCGTCGATGTCGGGCGACGACGTGCGCTGGCTCTTCTACACGTCGGGCACCACCGCAGACCCCAAGGGCGCCCAGCACACCGACCGCACCATCACCGCGGTGGCGTCGGGCATGAGCCAGCGCCTGGCCATCACCGACGCCGACCGCAATGCCCTGGCCTTCCCCTTCACCCACGTGGGCGGCATCACCTGGCTGTTCACCAGCCTCATGATGGGGATGGTCAACATCCTGTTCGAGGCCTTTGTGCCCGATGTGGTGGTCCAGGTGCTGGGCGCGCAGGGCGTGACCCTGGCCGGCTCGGGCACCGCCTTCCACCAGGCCTACCTGGCCGCGCAGCGCCAGCGCGACACGCCCATCTTCCCGAAGCTGCGCAACTTCCCCGGTGGCGGTGCACCCAAGCCCGTTCCCTTCTACTACGAGATGAAGGAGGTCTTCGGGGCCCCGATCGTGTCCGGGTACGGCCTCACCGAGGCACCGGTGCTGACCATGGGCTCGGTCCTCGATCTCGACGAGGACCTGGCCAACACCGAGGGCGCGCCGATGCCCGGCGTCGAGCTCAAGCTGGTGAAGCTCGACGGCACCCCGGCGGGGGTGGGCGAGGAGGGCGAGATCCGGGCCAAGGCCCCCCAGCTCATGCTGGGCTACCTCGATGCCAGCCTGGACGCCGACGGGTTCGACGAGGACGGCTACTTCCGCACCGGTGACCTGGGCACCCTCAACGAACGCAACATGCTGGCCATCACCGGGCGCCTCAAGGACATCATCATCCGCAAGGGTGAGAACGTCAGCGCCAAGGAGGTCGAGGATCTGTTGTTCTCCCACCCCAAGGTGCTGGACGTGGCCGTCATCGGCCTGCCCGACCCGGAGCGGGGTGAGCGGGTGTGCGCAGTGGTGTCCGCGCCCGACGGGGTCGAGCCGCTGGGTTTCGATGAGATGGTGACGTACCTCAAGGATCAGCACCTGATGACCCAGAAGATCCCCGAGCAGCTCGAACACGTCGGGGTCATCCCGCGCAACCCCACCGGCAAGATCCTCAAGCACGAGCTGCGAAAGACCTACGGCGCCGGCTCGCCGGCCTGAGGGAGTGGTTGACTCCCCATGTTGGTGGCCGCGCTCCGGGACCTCCAGTGGCGCCATCGGCGAGTCATCATCACCGTCATCGGCACCGGGCTGGTGCTGGCCATGACGCTGGTGCTCTCCGGCCTGTCGGCCAGCTTCCACGACGAGACCGTCCACTTCGTGTCGGTGCTCGGCGCCGACGGCTTCGTGTACCCGGCGTCGGCCAGCGGTCCGTTCACCGGGGCCAGCCCGGTGAGCACCTCCGCGGCCACCACGGTGGCCGCCATGCCGGGTGTGTCCAAGGCGTCGCCCCTGCTCCTGCTCCAGGCCCCGATCAAGGGGGCAGCCAAGCCGCAGGTCTCGCTGGTCGGGGTCCAGATCGGGGGTGTGGGCTCGCCCACGCCCACCCGCGGCCACGGCCTGAGTCGACCGGGCCAAGCCGTGGTCTCCACCTCGCTCGGGCGACCGGTGGGGTCGACGGTGTGGTTCGGCCCTCGTCGCTTCCAGGTGGTGGGCACGCTGGCGGTCTCGATCTACGCCGGTACGCCCGTGGTCTTCCTGGCCGTGCGCGACGCCCAGGCCGTCGGGCTGGGTGGCGCCCGCCTGGCGACGTCGTTCGCGGTGAAGGGCATGCCCACCGATACGTCGAGGGGATGGGCCTCGGCCACCCCCGACCAGGCGGTGACCAACTTGTTGGTGCCGCTCCAGTCGGCCCAGGACGCCATCTCCTTCATGGCCATCCTGTTGTGGATCGTGGCCGGATGTGCCCTGGCCTCGGCCATGTACCTGTCGGCCATGGAGCGCAGCCGCGACTTCGCCGTGTTCAAGGCCACCGGGGTCCGCACCCGGTCGCTGCTGGCCGGGCTGGCCATCCAGTCGGTGTTGCTCTCGCTGCTGTCGGCCGCGGTCGGCATCGTCCTGGCCTTGATCCTGGCGCCGCGCTTCCCCTTGGCCGTGGTGTTGAGTCCGTCGGCGCTGGTGGCTCTGCCCGTGCTGGCGGTCGTGGTCGGGCTGGTGGCCAGCGTGGTGGGCATGCGTCGCGTCGTGTCGATCGATCCCGCCGTGGCCTTCGCCGGGCCCTGACCGAGGAGAGGACGAGCCGTGCCCGATCTGGTCGTGGAGGACCTGCTGGTCGAGTACCACGCCGGTGGCTACACCATCCGTCCCGTGGATCACGTCGACCTGCACCTGCGAGCCGGCTCGCTGGTGCTGTTGCTGGGACCGAGCGGCTGCGGGAAGACCACGCTGCTGTCGTGTCTGGGCGGGATCCTCACCCCGACGTCGGGATCCATCCGCTTCGGTGAGGTCGAGGTCGCCGGCCTTTCCGGCGCGGCGCTGAACGCCTACCGGCGGGATCAGGTGGGCTTCATCTTCCAGGCCTTCAACCTGGTGCCGAGCCTCTCGGCCCTGGAGAACGTGGCCACGCCGCTTCGGGCCGCCAAGGTCGCTCGCGTCGAGCGGACTCGGCGGGCCGCCGCGCTGCTCGAGCGTGTCGGGCTGAGCGACCGAGCCGACCATCGCCCCGCCGATCTGTCCGGCGGTCAGCAGCAGCGGGTGGCCATCGCCCGGGCCCTCGCCCTCGACCCGCCGCTGGTCCTGGCCGACGAGCCGACCGCGCACCTCGACTACATCCAGGTGGACGAGATCCTGAAGCTGATCCGGAGCCTGGCCGCGGAGGAACGGATCGTGGTGGTGTCGACTCACGACGAACGCATGATCCCGTTGGCCGACGTGGTGATCGAGATGGTCCCCAAGTTCCTGGACGACCAGGGCGAGACCGAACAGATCGACCTGGTGGTGGGGGCGATGCTGTTCGATCAGGGCAGCTGGGGCGACCGGGTCTATGTGGTGGAGACCGGCGACATCGACATCGTGCGGGTGCTGGCCGACGACCGCACCGAGACCCTGACCACGCTGGGGCCGGGTTCCTACTTCGGGGAGACCGGTCCGCTGTTCGGCTTGCCCCGGGCGGCCCGGGCGGTGGCCCGCACCGACTGCCGGTTGTCCAGCTACAGCGTCCGCGCCTTTCGCGAGCGTGTGTCGGGGGACGGGACGTCGGAGCCCTTCGGGTTCGCCGACGACCCGGTCTGAGCAGCCGCCGGGCACAACTCGGCGAGCTGGGTGACCAGGACAAGGGTGGCTTTCAGCTGCCCAGGCCGGTGAGCCGGTAGACCTTGCCGTCCTGGTTCCCGACCACGACGCCGCTGGCGGATACGTCGGGCGACGACAGCACCGGCGCGCCGGTGCGGAACTGGCCGGCCGCCGCACCCGTGTCCAGGTGGACGGCGTAGACATCGCCATCGTTGCAGCCCACGACCACCAGCCCCCGCGCCACCGCCGGCGAGGAGTCGACGGCGTCGGGAAGGTCGTGGGTCCATCGCACCTTGCCCGTCCCGGCGTCGACGGCCACCAGTCGGCCGGCGGCCGTGCCGGCCACCACCAAACCCTGCGACACGGCCGGCGAGGAGTCGACGGGCGCCCCCAGGTCGATGCCCCATCGGTCGTGGCCCGTCCCGACGTCGACGGCGTAGAGGTACCCGTCATGTCCTCCCACGTAGGCCACGCCGTCGACGATGGCGGGCGAGGACTGCACCACGTCGCCGGTCGGGAGGTTCCAGCGGGCCTGGCCGTCGACCAGCCCCACCCCGTAGATCTTGTGGTCGTTGCTCCCGACCACCACCACGCCGTCGGCCACCGCCGGCGACGACACGATGGGGGCGCCGGGGGAGAAGGTCCAGCGGTTGGCCCCGGTGGCGGCGTCCAGGGCGTACAGCTTGTCTGCCCCGACCACCACCAGGCCGTCGGCCACCGCCGGTGACGAGACGATCTCGTAGCCCAGAGGCGCCTTCCAGGCGACGTCGCCGGTGGCCAGGTCGAGGGCGTAGACGTTGCCGTCGTTGCTGCCCACATAGGCGCGGTCGCCAGACACGGTGGGCGACGATCGCACCGGACCGCCGGTGGCCCGCTTCCACTTGACCGCGCCGGTCGACAGGTCCAGCCCGTACACCGAATCGTCGTTGCTGCCCACCACCACCAAGGCCCCCGACGTGGTGGGCGACGAGAAGACGTTGCCGCCCGTGGCCGTGGCCCACGCCTTGGTCAGCTCGGCCTGGCCGCCCGACGCGGCCAGGGCCGACGCGGTGGAGGTCGACGAGCCCGAGGCCGACGAGGACGACGACTTGCGGGTCAGGAGCAGGCCGACGGCCACCACCGCCAGCACGACCACCACCGCGGTCGCCGCCAGGGCCAGCCGGCCAGGTCGCCCGGGCGAGGAGGCAGCGGCTTCCCCGGCCGGGTGGTCGAGGGCGGCGGTCCGGATGGGCCCGGTCTCGCGAAGGTCGACCCCGCCGCGATCCGTCCAGCCCGGACCCAGCTGGCTGGTGGCCGCCAGGCCCAGGGCCACCGCGAAGTCCTCGGTCGAGGCGTAGCGGTCGGCCGGATCGCGGGCCAACGCCTTCATCACCACCGCGCTGAGCTCGGGACCCACCGTCGGGGCCACCTGGTCGAGGGGCGTGGCGTCATCGTGGGTCCGCCGGTTGCACAGGGCCAAGGCCCCCCCGGAGCTGTCATGGGTCAGTTGGTCCGACAGCGCCTCGTAGAGCACGGCGGCCAGGCTGTACTGATCGGTGGCCGCGCCGATGGGATAGGTCTGGTCGCCCAGCGCCTGGCCGGCCTGCTCGGGGGACAGGTACGCCGGCGTGCCGAAGAGCTCGCCGGCGTGGGTCAGGTTGACCGCGGTGGCGTCGGCCGCCTGGCCGCGGGCGATGCCGAAGTCGGTCACCTTCAGCGTGCCGCGGTGATCGAACATCAGGTTCTCGGGCTTCACATCCCGATGGAGGATGCCCAGGCCATGCACGTGGTGCAGGCCTGAGGCCGCGGCCATGATCGATCCGACGGCCGTCTCGGTGGTCATGCCAGCGGCGCGCCGATCGGCGAAGGTGCCGCCCGAGAGGTGCTCCATGACGATGAGGCGGAGGTCGCCGACCTCTCGGTAGTCGTAGACGGTGACCACATGGGGGTGGTCGACCTGGGCCAGGATGCGGGCCTCGCGCCGGAACCGGGCCCCGTGCTCGGTGCTGGCCGGTCCGGCGAACTGCTTGATGGCGACGGCGCGCTGGAGATGGCGGTGCCGGCCCATCCACACGATGCCGAACTGGCCACGACCGAGCTCCCGGCCGATCTCGTAGTCGGGCAACGCATCGGCGACATCAGGCACGCTGCTGCTCATCGGTCCCCGACCCGTGTCGTGTAGCTTCGGCTGGTAGGCGCAGGTTAGCAACGCGTTCCATCGGCCTCGGAGCACACGAGGAGGACCGCCTGAACACCTCCGGATCGCCGGATCACCTCGTCGTGGTACGTGAGCCGGGGCGCGTCCCGTTGTGGCTGGCGGTGGTGTCGACGCTGCCCATCGGTCGCGCCGGCACCGGCTTGCTGTTGGGCGACGAGCGTCTGTCGCGCTACCACTGCGAGCTGCGCATCGGACCGGCGGGTGAGCTGCTCATCCGCGACGCCGGCAGCAGCAACGGCACCTTCGTCAACGGGGCGCGCCTCGAGGGTGAGGTCGAGCTGGCACCGGGCGACCTCATCCTCATCGGCGACACCAGCATCGCCGTCGACCACGACCAGGCGCCCGAGCTGCCTGACGCGCCGAGCCCCCCGTCCGGCATCAGCGCCACCGTGGCCGGGGTCGATCCGGCCGGTCTGAAGGCCTCCGCCGTCGGCGGGACGGTGACCCTGGTCTTCAGCGACATCGTGGATTCGACGGCGCGCAACGCGCAGACGGGTGATCGCGCCTGGCTCGAGCTGTTGCAGGTCCACGACCGGGTCATGCGGGACCAGCTCGTGCGCCACGGTGGTACCGAGGTGAAGTCCCAGGGCGACGGGTTCTTCCTGACGTTCCCCTCGGCTCGTCGGGGGTTGCTGTTCGCGGTGAGCGCCCAGCAGGCGTTGGCGGAGCTGCGCGACGAACAGCCCGACTTCGCGCTGCACGTGCGCATCGGTGTGCACACCGGTGAGGTCCTCCACGACGACGGCGACCTGTTCGGCCGCCACGTGCACCTGGCGGCGCGCGTGTCGGCGCAGGCGAGCAGCGACGAGGTCGTGGCCTCGACGCTCGTCTACGAGCTGGTGGCGCCGATGGGTGATTTCGAGTTCGGACCGACCCGGCAGGTGGCGCTCAAGGGCTTCGACGGGGTGCAGGAGGTTCGAGAGGTGCGGTGGCGACGGATCGGTGAGGGCGAACCCACGACCACATCGCCCTCCCTGAGCGGGGTTTGATGCGGAGCTGATCGTGGTGATGTGGGATGTGGGCCTGGTCTGATCGTGGTTGGTCGGCCCCGGAGCGAATGGGTGTCGAGGGAGGGGTGTGTGATGGGCGAGGCTGCTGGTTCGGGTGCCGTGTCGACGGAGTCGACGTCGGCGCGGGGTCGTGGGTGGTTGGTGTGGGTGGCGGTGGGTGTGGTGGTGGTGTTGGTTGCGGGGGTGGTGGCGGTGGTGGTGTCGCGGGGGTCGTCGGCTTCGGCGGCGGTGCGGTTGGTGCCGGCGGGGAGTGTGGGTGATGATCCCTTCACCGATTCGGTGCAGGTGGGCCGGGTGGGGGCGTTCCCGGGGAACGTGGAGGCGATCGCGGCCACGACCCGTCGGTCGTTCGGGTCCCAGGGTGGGGTGTTGTTGGCGTCGGGGACCAAGCCGGGCCTGTATGGCGGTTCGGGGGATGTGCATGTGTGTGATCCGGTGAAGTTGGTCGAGTTCCTGGGGGCGAATCCGGCCAAGGCGAAGGCGTGGGCGTCGGTGTTGGGGATCTCGCCGGCTCAGATCAAGACCTATGTGGAGGGGTTGACGCCGGTGGTGTTGGTGCAGGACACCTTGGTGGGCAACCACGGGTATCGGGATGGCAAGGCGACCTATGAGACGTCGGTGTTGCAGGCGGGCACGTCGGTGATGGTGGATTCGTCGGGGGTGCCTCGGGTGAAGTGCAACTGCGGGAACCCGTTGACCGCGCCGCAGGTGTTGTCGCCCCCGACGCATACCACTGGGGCTCCGTGGAGCGGTTATGACCCGACTCATGTGACGTCGGTGGCGCCGGGGGCGCCGGCTCCGGGTGGGCTCACCGGGATCAGCATCCTCACCGGCGACCCGGTCACGATCCCCATCGCCGGCACCACCACCAACCGCTGGGTCTCGATCGAGAAGCCGACGGGGAGCTCGGGCTCCGCCACCGTGGTGGCGAGCAGCGACGGCCGCACCTGGACCCCGGCCGGCATCATTCCCGCTGACCTCGAGGTCTCCGCGCTGGCCTACGGCGGCGGCCGGTGGGTGGCGATGGCTCAGAGCTTCGCCGCCGGCCAGACATCCACGGAGATCTACACCAGCACGAACCTGCGCAGCTGGTCTGCCGACCCCACCCTGCCGGCCGATCTGACCGCGGTGGCCTACGGCGGCGGTCGGTGGACCGCGGTCGGACCACAAGTGGGGACCACCACCGGCTACACCAGCACCGATGGCCTCACCTGGACCCCTCTCGACCAGTTGTTCGCGTCCGAGGGTCCACCGTCGGTGGCCTACGGCGGAGGTCAGTGGTTGGTCGCCCAGACTTCCTCGAACTCGCCGATGGGCACCTCGATCGTGAACGACACCTGGTTCGAGACCAGCCGCGACGGCGTGCACTGGACCGACGGAGCCAACGTGGGCGACATCGCCGCCTCGGTGGCATTCGGCGGCGGCACCTGGGTGCTCGCCGGCGGCCCGGGGACCGGGGCCACCACGAGCACCTACACCAGCACCGACGGCACCACCTGGACGCCCGCCTCGGTGGCCGACGGCGCCCTCGACAACTACGGGTTCAGCGCCTACGGCACCAGCTCGTGGCTCATGGTGTCGACAGCCGGCCAGCAGGGCCGGACCGACGTCTATGCCAGCCCGAACGGTCTCGCCTGGTCATCGGTGGTCACCACCGCCGAGCTCGACCCCGTGCTGGCCTACGGCCCGGCCGGTGGCTCGAGCGCGTCCCCGTCGAGCCCGACCACAAGCAGCAGCACGACCACCAGCATCGCATCCGGTACCGCCGCCGGCCCGTGCACGGCCGCCACCTTCCAGGCGACGCTTCCCGCCGGCCAGCACCTCGACTCGTTCTCCTGCTCGGGTTCGTGGGCGGTCATCATCGCCGACAACTCCCAGGACGAGTTCACGCAATTGGCGCAGTGGAGCGGCTCCAGCTGGGCCACGGTCGACCGGACCGGTCCCTGCCAAGCGAACACGGTCCCGTCCACGATCTACCAAGAGGCCTGCCAGACCAACTGAGCCCAAAGTCGAGCGCGACACGTCGACAAGTCGGACTCGTCACTCGAAGGTCCGGAACCGCACCTCGACCCCGCTGACATCGATCACGTCACCGTCTGCCAGCTCGTGGTGATCGAGCACCGCATCGTTGACCCGGGTGCCGTTGGTGGAACCCAGATCGGACAGCACGGAACGGCCATGGGCGCCTCACCGGGGCAACGACCCGAACCGCTGGAGCCGGGCCTGACCGGGATGTGAGCCGCACGTGAGCCTGGTCGGCCAGACTACGGCTGCGCCGTGCTGAGGGAGGGTGTGCGATGGGCGAGGTCGTGGGGTCGAACGGGACGACGGCGGGCGCACCGTCATCAGGTGGTCGTCGCTGGTTGGTGTGGGTGGCGGTGGCTGTGGTGGTGGTGCTGGTTGCCGGGGTGGTCGTGGTGGTGGCGTCGCGGGGGTCGTCGGCTTCTGCGGCAGTTCGGTTGGTGCCGGCGCGCAGCGCCGGTGAGGACCCGTTCAGTGCCTCGGTTCAGGTGGTGGCGGTCTCGAGCTTCCCCGGCAACGTCGAGGCCATCGCCGCCACCACCCGCAAGTCGTTCCCGACCCAGGACGGGGTGCTGGTGGCGTCGGGCACCAAGCCGGGGCTCTATGGGGGCTCGGGGGACGTGCACGTGTGCGACCCGGCCAAGCTGGTCGACTTCCTGGCCGGCAACCCGGCCAAGGCCACGGCGTGGGCGTCGGTGTTGGGGATCTCGACGAGTCAGATCAAGTCGTATGTGGCGGGGTTGACGCCGGTGGTGTTGGTGCAGGACACCGTGGTGGGCAACCACGGCTATCGCCACGGCCGGGCGACCTATGAGACATCGGTGTTGCAGGCGGGCACGTCGGTGATGGTGGATTCGTCGGGGGTGCCTCGGGTCAAGTGCAACTGCGGGAACCCGTTGACCTCGCCCCAGGTGCTGTCGCCGGCCCACACCACCGGGACGCCGTGGACCGGTTATGACCCGACCCATGTGACCTCCGTGTCGCCGGGAGCGCCCCGACCGGGCGGCCTGACCGGGATCGACATCAACACGGGAATCCCGATCACCCTCGCGCCACCCTCGGGATCGGGCGGTGGCGGAAGCGGCCGAAGCGGCGATGAGTGGGTGGCCATCGTGTCGCCGTCGGCCACCACCAGTCTCGGCTATTCGGAGTCCGAGGTCGTGACCAGCACGGACGGCACCACCTGGAGGACGGCCGGGATCATCCCGGGCCCGCATGCATCCGCCATCGCCTACGGCGATGGGCGGTGGCTGGCGATGGCGCCCATCAGCGGTACGCCCAGCACTGCCGTGTTCGCCAGCACCGACCTGAACCACTGGTCACAGGTGGCGACCATCGGCAACGACGAGACGGCCCTGGGCTACGGCAACGGCACCTGGGTGGCGGTCGGCCAGGTGAACTACATGAGCAGCGATGGCATCACCTGGACCTCGACCGACCTCGACGACCCGTCCCCCGGTGTCACGCCCGCGGGAGTGGTCTACGGCGGCGGCCAGTGGCTCACCGCCTGGACCTCGGAGGCCATCGACGTTCGAGAGATGGCGACCTCGACGGAGCTCTTCATCAGCTCGAACGGCCAGCACTGGGTGCCGGGAGCCCCGATCGACGGCATCGCCGGGCGAGCCGCCGCCTACGGCGACGGAAGGTGGGTGCTGGCCGGATGGCCCGACACCCAGTCGAACAACGCGGTGTACACCAGCGCCGACGGCTCGACCTGGACCCCGGGCGCCAGTCTGGCCGGCAACGATGGGGGAGCGGTGGCCTTGGCCTACGGAGGGGGGAGTTGGCTGCTCATGGCGGCGCCGAGCGAGCCCGGGAGAGATCAGATCTTCTCCAGCCGCGATGGCCGCACCTGGCATCAGATCGCCACCAGTGAGCCCTTCACCGTGCTGGCCTACGGGCCGGTCGGACCCGGTTCGAGCCCGGACTCGACCACCACGACGACGGCGTCGTCGAGCTGTCCGACCTCGGACCAGCTGATGCACGACTTCGACGACGAGACCTTCGTCCCGACGAGCTTCCAGGACATCCGCTGTGCCGACGGATACGCCCTGGCCGAGGAGATCGACCGCGACACCACCACCGCCTACTTCGTGTTCAAGGGCTCCAACGCCGACGGCTGGTCGACCTCGATCCACTACGAGTCCGCCGCCCAGGCGTGCGCGATCGCCATCCCGGCGAACGTCCAGGCTGCATTGGGGTGCAACTGATAGCTGAGGGCGGGAGTCGATTCCGTGCGTCCCCAGCTCGGACCCTATGATCTGACGCCTCATCAGAAACGTCGACGCAGGGGAATCGATCCATGGGTTTGTTGGACGGCAAGGTGGCCATCGTGACGGGCGCGGGGCACGGCATCGGGCGCGGGCACGCCCTCGAACTGGCCAAGGAGGGTGCCACCGTCCTGGTCAACGACCTCGGGGTGTCGCTGGCCGGCGAGGCGGGTGACGGTGGGGAGCGTGCCGCCGATCTGACCGTCGGGCTGATCGAGGGTCGCGGCGGGGCGGCGGCCGCCAACTACGAGGACGTGGCCGACATCGAGGGTGCGGCCCGCATGGTGGCCCAGGCCGTCGAGCTCTTCGGTCGACTCGACATCGTGGTCAACAACGCCGGCATCGCCCGCGACGCCACCATCTGGGGCATGACCGAAGCCGATTGGGATTCGGTCATCCGCGTCCATCTCAAGGGCACGTTCGCGCCCACCCAGGCCGCCATCCGCCACTGGCGCGAGCTGAACAAAGCCGGCCAGGACGTGTCGTCGGGCCGCATCATCAACACCACCTCCGGGGCCGGGTTGGTGGGCAACTTCGGCCAGGCCAACTACACCGCGGCCAAGGCCGGCATCGCCGCCTTCACCCAGACGGTGAGCCTGGAGGTGTTCAAGATCGGGGTCACGGTCAACTGCATCGGCCCCGCCGGCGCCACCCGCATGGCCGCCTCCATCCCCGGAGCCGGCATCGAGGCCAAGGAGCCCGACGAGTTCACCGAGTGGAACCGCATGGATCCGTCGCTGGCGTCTCCGCTGGTGGCCTGGCTGGCCTCGGACAAGGCCGGCCACGTCACGGGCCAGGTCATCCGGGCCGTGGGCGACGAGATCGTGCTGATGCAGGGCTGGAGCAACGGCAACACCATCCGCAAGCCGGAGCAGCGCTGGGAGGCCTCCGAGCTGTCGGCGCTGATGAACGCCGACATCTTCCACAGCCGGGCTCCAGGCCTGCGGTACTGATGCCGACTAGACCGGGGTGATGGCCGACCCGCCAGGCGCCGCCGCTCCGGTCCGTAGCGCCAGGGTGCTCCTCGAGCACCCGCATCCGCTGCGCAAGTGGTTCGTGGCCATCCTGGCCGTCTGGGTGGCCCTGACCTTCCTGCTCTGGGGCCGCTTGGCCCAGGACGCCATCCCGTATCAAGTGGCCGCGGATCTCGTCCACGCCCACCCGTCCCAGGTGTACGCCAGCCGCTCGGGTGACCTGTACGACCTCCAGGCGCCCTTCGCCCGCAAGTGGTGCCAGATGGCGCCAGCCGGTACCCACTGCGACCGGGTGGCCGTGGCCTTCGTGAGCGCGCCCCCGTCGTTGCCCTTCGCGGTGCTGCTGGGGGCGCCGGGGACGGAGGCGGGCGTGGCCCTGGCCCGCCTGCTGGCCAGTCTGTCGTTGGCGGTGGGCATGGGCATCCTGTGGAACCGCCTGGCCGATCGGTCACCCGAGGCGCCGGCCTACCTGGTCGCGTCGGCCCTGTTGCTCACGCCCATGGCCTCGGTGCCCATCGTGTTGGGGCAGACCTCGCCCTACCTGTTCCTGCTGGCTTGTCTCGGCGTGGCGGGAACCGTCCGGCCGGCTCGGCGTTGGACGGTGGCCGGGCTGTGGGCGCTGACCATCGCGCTGAAGCTGTTCCCGGCCGCGTTGGGTGTGGTGCTGTTGTGGCAGCGGCGGTTCCGTCTCATCGCGTGCGCGCTCATCTCCCTGGTGGCGCTGAGCGCCCTGAGCCTGGTGGTCGCCCCCGTCTCGATCTGGTCGGACTTCGTGCGCGCCTCGGTGGACGTGACCAAGAGTTCGATCGGCAACCCCTACAGCGGATCGCTGGACAACGTGGCCCATGCCATCTGGGCGCCGCTCACGCAGAACCGTCTGCTCTCCACGGCTTCGTTGGCCGTGCGAGGAGCATTGGCGGTGTGGCTGTGGTGGTGGGGGGTGCGTGACGCCGACGATGATGTGCAGTGGGCCACCGGTTGGCTGCTGGTCCTGCTGGTGGTGCCGCTGGTGTGGTGGCACTACCTGTGGGTGGCGGTGGCCGCGCTCGGCCTCGTGCTGGCCGATCGGGCCGTGGATCGCAAATGGCTGGTGACGTTGCCGGTCCTGGCCGCCCTCACCATCCCCGCCAGCCTGGGCAAGGCCGATGGGGAGGTGTGGGTGATCCTCCAAGGCCTGTTCCTGATCGCCGCCGCACTGGTCGTCCCCCTCATCGCCCGCACCGGCCGGTCCGGCCGGGCCTCCGCCCGGGCCTCGGCCCGGGCCGCCGACCCGTCACCACACCCGTAGTGGACGAAAACGAGAACGTGTTCTAATCTTGGCGTCCCGGCCAGCCGGCGACGCGACGGCACCCAGGCCGTGCGTTGAAAGGATCCGCATGGAATTCGGCGTCTTCGCCCAGCTGTTCGTCCCGCGCTACGAGCGCGACGCCGACCCCATGGCCGAGCACAAGCGCATCATGCGCAACATCGACATCGGCGTGGCCGCCGACCGCAACGGCATCAAGTACGTGTGGTGCCCCGAGCACCACTTCCTCGACGAGTACAGCCACATGCCCGGGCCCGAGGTCTACCTCTCCAACCTGGCCGCCCGCACCGAGCGGGTCCACGTGGGCTCGGCCATCTTCAACGTCACGCCGCCGGTCAACAAGCCGGTGCGGGTGGCCGAGACCGTCGCGCTGCTCGACCACATCACCGAGGGCCGCTTCGAGTTCGGCAGCGGCCGCGGCTCGTCGACCACCGAGGTGTTCGGCTTCGACATCGACGACCTCGACGAGACCTCGAAGATGTGGGACGAGGCCATCCGCGAGATCCCGAAGATGTGGAAGGACGGGCGAGTACTCCTACGAGGGCACCTACTTCCGGGTGCCGCCCCGCCAGGTCTTCCCCAAGCCCTACGGCCACGCCCACCCGCCGATGTGGGTGGCGGCCGGGCAGCCCGCCGACGTTCGCCAAGGCCGGCAAGATGGGCCTGGGTGCGTTCTGCTTCACCCACGGCACGCCCAACAAGATCGCTCCGCTGATCGGCGCCTACAAGGACGCGGTGGCCGAGGCCGAGCCGGTGGGCGACTTCGTGAACGACAACATCATGGTCGTGACCAACATGGTCTGCATGGAGGACCGCGAGCAGGCCTTCGAGACCGCCGTCACCTCGGGCATGAACTACTACACGAGCCTCCAGATGCACTGGCTCGACAACATCCCCAAGCCCGACGGCTTCCCGGTGTGGCCCGACCTCATCCCCGAGCCGACGCATCGATCAGATCAAGAAGGCGTCGCGAGATCGGCATGGTCGTCGTGGGCGATCCCGACGACTGCGCCAAGGCCGTGCAGCGCTGGGTCGACATCGGGGCCGACCAGCTCTGCTTCAGCCCGACGACCAACAACATGAGCCAGGAGGCCATCGTGGCGTCCATGGAGCTGTTCGGCAAAGAGGTCATCCCGCAGTTCGACACCGATCCGGTGCATCGCAGCACGCGCATGCGCGAGGGCACGTTGGCGCCCACGTCGTGAGCCCGGTCATCATGGCCGGGTGACCGCGCCCGTTCCTGCGACGTTCAACCTGGCTGACATCTGGGAGGCGGTGGCCCCTCGGGTGCAGCGACCGCATGGCCGTCGTGTGCGGCGACGTGCGCCGCACCTACGCCGAGCTCGACGATCGGGCCACGCGGCTGGCCCACTGGATGGCCGACCACGGGGTCGGCCCCGGCCAGCACGTGGGCCTCTACCTGACCAACGGCATCGAGTACTTCGAGGCGATGCTCGGCCTGCTACAAGCTGCGGGCCGTACCCATCAACGTGAACTACCGCTACGTGGCCGACGAGCTGCGCCACCTGTTCGCCGACGCCGACCTCGTCGGCGTGCTGGTGCAGCCCGAGTTCTCGGATCGCCTGGCCCAGATCGCCGCCGAGCTGCCCCGCCTGCGAGTGGAGCCTCGAGCTGGGCGAGCCCTACGAGCGGGCGCTGGCCGCTTCCTCGTCGGCGCGTCGACTTCGGGCCCCGGCGCAGCGACGACCACTACGTGATCTACACCGGTGGCACGACCGGCCTGCCCAAGGGCGTGGTCTGGACCCAGGAGAACGCCTTCTACGCCTGCATCGGCGGCGGCGATCCCAGCCGCCAGTCCGGCGGGGTCACCGAGCCCGGCCGAGCTGGTCGACCGCATCATGGACGCGCCGGTGATCTTCCTGCCTGTCGCCCCGCTCATGCACGCGGCCGGCCAGTGGACGTCGCTGTCGTGGCTGTTCTGCGGCGGGACGGTCGTGCTGCTGCCCGGCTCGCTCGACCCGGTGCGCGTGTGGCGCACCGTGGGCGAGGAGGGCGTGAACCTCATGACCGTGGTCGGCGACCCGGTCGTGCGGCCTCTGGTCGATGCCTGGCTCAGCGACGGGCCCTTCGACGTGTCGAGCCTGTTCTCGATCGGCTCGGGCGGCGCCCCGCTGTCGCCCGCGCTCCGCGAGCAGCTCATGGGGATCCTGCCCGGCGTGGTGGTGTCCGACGGCTTCGGCTCGTCCGAGACCGGGGCCCAGGGCGCCCAGCGCCTGAGCCGAGGCCGATCACTCGGGCGACATACACCGCCTTCACGCCCTATCCCGTCGACCACGGTGATCGACGAGGACGACCCGACGTCCGGTCGAGCCCGGTTCGGGCGCCCTCGGCCGGGTGGCGCTGAGCGGGTCGCATCCCGATCGGGTACTACAACGCGCCCGAGAAGACGGCCGAGACCTTCGTCGAGATCGACGGCGTGCGTCTGGGTGCTCACCGGCGACATGGCCACCATCGCCGAGGATGGCACGGTGCGCCTGTTCGGGCGCGGGTCGGGCTGCATCAACACCGGTGGCGAGAAGGTCTTCCCCGAGGAGGTCGAGGCCGTGCTCAAGGCCCATCCCTCGGTGTACGACGTGCTGGTCGTCGGCGTCGACGACCAGCGCTGGGGCCAGGCCGTGGCCGCGGTCGTGCAGCCCACCGCCGGGCGAGTCACCGACCCTCGACGAGTTGGCCGAGCACTGCCGCGCCGAGTCTGGCCGGCTACAAGGTGCCGCGCTCGCTGGTCCTGGTCGACCAGTCGAGCGCTCGCCGGCCGGCAAGGCCGACTACCGCTGGGCCCAGCGAGCCGCCGCGGGCAACGCCACGAGCGCCTGAGCCGCTCCGGGAGGCTCCTACACTTCGCCCGTGTCGAAGGGCCGGCTCGAAGCCTTCAGCGATGGCGTCATCGCCATCCTCATCACCATCATGGTGCTGGAGCTGCACGTCCCGCTCAGCCCCAAGCTGTCGGCCCTGCGCCCCCTGGTCCCGGTCTTCCTGAGCTACGTGCTCAGCTTCGTGAACCTGGGCATCTACTGGAACAACCACCACCACCTGCTCCAGGCCACCGAGCGCATCAACGGCCGCATCCTGTGGGCCAACCTCACCCTGCTGTTCTGGCTGTCGCTGTTCCCGTTCACCACCGCGTGGATGGGGGAGAACCACTTCGCCGCCGTGCCCACCGCCCTCTACGGCGTGGTGGCGCTGCTGGCCGGGGTGTCCTACTACGTGCTGGAGATGGCCATCGTGGCCGAGCACGGCCGAGACTCGTCACTGGCCCGGGCGGTGGGCAACGATCGCAAGGGTCGGCTGTCGGTGGTCATCTACCTGGCGGCCATCCCGCTGGCCTTCGTCAACCACTGGATCGCGCTGGGCCTCTACGTGGTGGTGGCCGTCATGTGGTTCGTGCCCGACCGTCGCATCGAGGCCCGGCTGAACCACCGCACCGACGAGGACGACGCGTCCGCCGAGGGTGCCTGAGGAAATTGGGCGTCGAAAGCGCCGGGTATCCGACTGCAAAGATGCCCAATTTGCGGGTTGGGGGGCGATGGCGGCCGTTCAGGCGGCGTTGTAGCGCACGGGCATGTGCTTGATGCCGCCGATGAAGTTGGAGCGCAGGAACTCCACCTCGCCGTCGAGCTTCATGTCGGGCAGACGCCGGATCAGCTCGTCGAAGATGAGCCGCAGCTCCATGCGGGCCAGGTTGGCGCCCAGGCAGAAGTGCGGGCCACCGCCGCCGAAGGCGATGTGCTCGTTCGGGGAGCGCTCGATGTCGAAGGCGAAGGGATCGTCGAACATCGGTCTCGTCGCGGTTGGCCGAGATGTGCCACATCACGACCTTGTCGCCGGCCTTGATCTGCTTGCCGCCCAGCTCGTAGTCCGACCAGCGCGGTGCGGGCGAAGTGCATGACCGGCGTACCCCAGCGCAGGACCTCCTCGATGGCGCCCGGGAGCAGCTCGGGGTTGGCCTTCAACTTGTCGAACTGCTCGGGGTGGTCGAGGAGCGCCTTCATGCCGTGGGCGGTGGCATTGCGGGTCGTCTCGTTGCCGGCCACGGTCAGCAGCATGAAGAACATGTCGAACTCGAGCTCGCTGAGCTTGTCGCCTTCGATCTCGGCGCCGAGCAGGCGGCTGATGATGTCGTCGCTGGGGGTCGTCGCGCCGCAGCTCGGCCAGCGTGTGGGAGTAGACGAACAGCTCGGTGGCGGCCTCGGTCGCCTCCTCGGGGTTCTCGGCGTTCCTCTGGAACTCCGGGTCGTCGGCGCCGATCATGCGGTTGGACCAGTCGAACAGCTTGCGGCGGTCTTCCTGGGGAACGCCCATGAGCTCGGCGATGGCCTGCAGTGGCAGCTCGGCCGCGATGTCGGTGACGAAGTCGCACGTGCCCGGCCTCGGCCACGCTGTCCACGATGGCGGTGGCCTTGGCCGTGAGGTGGGTCTCGAGCAGGCCGATCATGCGGGGCGTGAAGCCCTTGTTCACGAGCAGGCGGTACCGCGTGTGGCGCGGTGGGTCCATGTACAGCATCATCTCGCGCACCATGGCGCCGCCTTCCTCGTCGAGTGTCGGCGAGGAACACCCCGTGCTCGGCGGAGGAGAAGACGTGGGCGTCGCGGTTGACCGCGACCAGATCGGCATGGCGGGTCACGTTCCAGAAACCCCCGCTGGGCCCACCCTCGGCCCAGTGGACCGGATCCTGTTGGCGTAGGACCCTGAACATCTCATGGTGAAGGCCGGCCTGGAACAGGTCGGGATCGAGCAGGTCGACGTCGGTCAGCTCCATGGGGTCTCCTTCGGCCTCGACTCGGCCCCGGTTGAGGTGACAAGGATCGACTGACACCGTAGTCGAGACGAGTTAGAACACGTTTCAATTCGAGACTAGGGTCGGTCTCGGACCGGGGACATCAGGGGGATACCAGCATGGGCAGGTTCAGCGACACCGAGGTCGAGCGGGAGTTGCTCGCCTTCCTGGAGATCCAGCACGCGCCAGGACTGGGACCACATGTGCGACTTCTTCACGCCCGACGCCGTGTACGTCGAACATGCCATGGGCACCTTCGAGGGCCGCGAGCCCATCCGGGACTGGCTGGTGCCCTGCATGGCCCCGCTGGTGGGCTGGGAGTACCCCACCAAGTGGTACCTGGTGGGCGACGACCGCGCCGTGCACTACTGGGACAACATCCTGCCCATCCCCGACGGCGATGCCGGCACCTACCTGTTCAGCGGGATCACCGTGCTCGACTACGCCGGCGACCACCTGTGGTCGCGTGAGGAGGACCTCTACAACGAGGTCGAGATGAACAACGTCCTGCAGGCCTGGCTGGCCGCCGGGGGCCGCCTGGGTCCGGCGGCGGGGCAGGTCTGAGCCGTGGCTGGTCCCCTCACCGGGGTGAAGGTGGTGGAGGTGGCCGGGCTGGGCCCCGCGCCGTTCGGCGCCATGGTGCTGGCCGACCTGGGCGCGGACGTGACCAGCATCGACCGGCCCGACCGGGTGTACGGCCTGCCGGCCGAGTCGGCCAAGGGCAACATCTACGGCCGCGGTCGGCGCTCGGTGGCGGTCGACCTGAAGTCGCCCGACGGGATCGCGGTGGTGCGCCGGCTGGTGGCGGCCGCCGACGTGTTCATCGAAGGCTTCCGGCCCGGGGTGGCCGAGCGCCTGGGCCTCGGGCCCGACGACCTGGCCGCCGATCATCCCGAGCTGATCTACGCCCGCATGACCGGGTGGGGTCAGGAGGGCCCACTGGCGGCCAAGGCCGGTCACGACCTCAACTACGTCGGGCTGGCCGGTCCGCTGGCCCACATCGGTCGTGTCGGCCAACCCCCGACCTCGGCGCTCAACCTGCTGGCTGACTTCGGGGGTGGCGGCCTGCTGCTGGCCATGGGCATCTGCGCGGCGCTGGTGGAGCGGGCCACCTCGGGCCAGGGTCAGGTCATCGACGCGGCCATGGTGGACGGCGTGGCCCTGCTCTCGTGCGCGGTCGGACAGGCCTACAACGGCGGCTACTTCTCCGCCGAGCGGGGCACCAACCTCTTCGACGGTGGCGCGCCCTACTACGACAGCTACCAGACGGCGGACGGCCACTGGCTGTCGGTGGCGCCGCTCGAGTCGCAGTTCTACGCCGACCTGCTGGTCGGGCTGGGGCTGTCCGAGCCGCTCGGCCTGGCCCGGCGGTCAGCGTCCCCGACCGTGACGACGAGGCCAACTGGCCGGCCCTGCGCCAACGGTTCACCGAGGTCATCGCCGGTCGTCCGCTCGACGGCTGGCTGGAGGTCTTCGCCGACCTGGATGCCTGCGTGGCCCCGGTTCGGCTCTTCACCGAGGTGGCCTCCGATCCCCACCTGGCCGCCCGGGGCACCTGGACCGAACACGACGGCGTGATCCAACCGGCGCCGGCGCCGCGCTTCGACCGCACCCCGGCCGTCCTCGACCGGCCGCCCGTGCCCGCCGGCCACCACACCGACCAGGTGCTGGGCGACGCCGGCTACACCTCCGACCAGATCGATCAGCTCCGCGCCGACCGCGCCATCGCCTAGCCCACCGAGGAGTCCGCACCGTGCACCTCGCCTACACCCCCGAACAGGACGCCCTGCGCCAGGAGCTGCGTCAGTACTTCGCCGGAATCGTCACCCCGGAGGTGGCCGAGGAGATGTCGAGGGGGGACATGGGCGGCCCCGCCTGCCTCGAGGCTGTGCGCCAGATGGGTCGGGACAACTGGCTGGCCGTGAGCTGGCCGGCCGAGGTGGGCGGCCGTGGGCTGTCGCTCATGGAGCAGCTCATCTTCATGGACGAGGCCCATCGGGCGGGCGCGCCGGTGCCGCTGCTGACCGTCAACACCGTGGGCCAGACCCTGCTCCAGCACGGCTCCGACGAGCAGCGCCAGCGCTTCCTGCCCGCCATCCTGCGCGGCGAGATCCACTTCTCCATCGGCTACACCGAACCCGGTTCGGGCACCGATCTGGCCTCGCTGCAGACCAAGGCGGTGCGCGACGGCGACGAGTGGGTCATCAACGGCCAGAAGGTGTTCACCTCCCTGGCCGGCTTCGCCACCCACATCTGGCTGGCCGCCCGAACCGATCCCGACGTACCCAAGCACAAGGGGATCTCGATCTTCGTCGTCCCCACCGAAACGCCCGGCTTCTCGTGGCAGCCGCTGCACACCATCTCGGCCGCCGAGACCACTTCGACCTTCTACACCGACGTGCGGGTGCCCCACGCCAACCTGATCGGTGAGCTGAACGGCGGCTGGCACCTGATCACCAACCAGCTGAACTACGAGCGGGTGTCCATCGCCCTGCCCAGCTGGGCTCAGCACGCCTACGAGCAGGTGGTCGAGTGGGCCAAGGACGACCAAGCTGGCCGACGGCCGGCGGGTCATCGACCAGGAGTGGGTGCAGATCAGCCTGGCCCGGTGCCGGGCCCGCATCGAGTACCTGGTCCTGCTCAACTGGAAGGCGGCCAGCGGCGGGACGCTCGACGCCGGTCTGGCGTCGGCCACCAAGGTGTACGGCACCGAGCTGTACCTGGAGAGCACCAAGGCGCTGCTCGACATCGTGGGCCAGGCCGGATACCTGCGGGGCGACTCGCCCGGCGCGGTGCTGGCCGGCCAGCTCGAGCGTGCCTACCAGACCCATCTGATCCTGACCTTCGGCGGCGGGACCAACGAGGTCCAGCGTGACCTCATCGCCCTCTTCGCCCTGGGCATGCCCCGCGTGCCCCGCCACTGATCCGGCCGACCGAGCCCCAGGGAGCCACCATGGACTTCACCTTCAACGACGACCAGCAGGCCATCTCCGACCTGGCCGCCCAGATCCTGGGTGACAAGATCACCCACACGTCCCTGCGCGAGCTGGAGCAATCCGGCGAGGAGCGGTTCGCGGCGGACGCCTGGGCCGAGCTGGCCAAGGCCGATCTGTTGGGCATCGGCCTGCCCACCGACGTGGGCGGCGGGGGATATGGCGTCCTGGGGGCGGCGCTGGTGCTCACCG
Organism: uncultured Microthrixaceae bacterium; assembly: GCA_963740985.1. Lineage (GTDB taxonomy): Bacteria > Actinomycetota > Acidimicrobiia > Acidimicrobiales > Acidimicrobilacustridaceae > UBA4742. Next base: position 1,389,773 of record CAVUGJ010000002.1, on the reverse strand, counting down.
AGATCGGACGTACCGCCGCGCCGGTGCCCTACCTGGCCTCGATCGTGGCCGGGGCCATGGCCCTGGCCGACCACGGCACCCCCACCCAGCGATCGGGGCTCTTGGTCGACGTGATCGCCGGCCGGCGCTTCCTGACCGCGGCCCTGGCCGAGCCGGGCGTGGCGCTGGTCCCCGACGTGCCCGTCACCACGGCCACGCCGGCAGCCGCCGACACGTCGGGTGGCGCCAGCAAGTCGGACGACGGCTGGCGCCTGGACGGGACCAAGTCGTTCGTGCCCTGGGTGTCGCGCACCCTCGAGGGCGATGCACCCGAGACCCGGGGTCGGGTGCTGGTGCCGGCCACCACCCCCGATGGCTCGGTCATCGTGGCCCTGGTCGATCCCGGCGCCGAGGGGGTGACGGTGGTCGATCTCGACCTGACCGACGGGTGGCCCGAATCCGACCTGGTGCTCGACGGCGTGTCCGTCTCGGCCGACGAAGTGCTGGTGGGCGACGGCCGACTCGTCACCACCTCGATCGTGGACCGGGTGACGGCCGGGCTGTGCGCCACCCAGGCCGGCGTGAGCGCGGCGGCGCTGCGCCTGACCGCCACCTACACCACCGAGCGTCACCAGTTCGGCTCGCCCATCGCCACCTTCCAGGCCGTGGCCCAGCGGGCGGCCGACGCCTACATCGACACCCAGGGCATCCAGTTCACCGCCTGGCAGGCGGCCTGGCGGCTGGATCAGGGGCTCGACGCGGCCGACGAGCTGGACATCGCCAAGTTCTGGGCCGCCGAGGCCGGCAGCCGGGTGGCCGATGCCGCCCAGCACCTCCACGGCGGGATCGGGGTGGACACCGACTACCCGCTTGCACCGCTACTACCGGCTGGCCAAGCACCTCGAGCTCACGCTGGGCGGGCGCACCGAGCGGCTTCGGCGCCTGGGTGCCCGGATGGCCGCGTCGTGACCGCCGTCGGCGGCCCCGACCTCGCCACCCCGGTACGCACCCGTCTGGCCGTGATCACCGGCTCCGCGTCGGGCATCGGGGCGGCCGTGCGGGCGCGACTCGAGGCCGACGACTGGAAGGTGATCGGGGTCGACCTGGCCGGCCAGGAGGTCGAGGCCGACCTGTCCACCCCCACCGGTCGGTCCGATGCGGTGGCGGCGGTGCTGGACCAGGCGCCCAAGCTGGCGATCCGCGAGGAGTTGGCCGTCGACCAGCCCGTGTTGGACGCGGTGGTGGCCTGTGCCGGGCTGGGACCCCAGGTCCCCAGTCGCCAGGCCTTGGTGTCGGTCAACTACTTCGGGGCCGTGGCCGTGCTCGACGGTCTGCTGCCGGCCCTGGCCCACGGCGCGGCCCCGGCCGCGGTGGCCATCTGCTCGAACTCGATCTCGGTCACCCCCATGCCTGACCAACGACTGGTCGAGCTCATGGTGGCCGGCGACGAGAGCCGCGGCGTTGGAGCTGGCCCCCGAGCTGGACGGTCCGACCGTGTACGCCATGACCAAGCTGGCGCTGGGTCGGGCCCTCCGGGCTCGGGTGCAGACCTGGGCGACTCGCCAGGTGCGACTGAACCTGGTCGCCCCCGGCCCGGTCAACACCCCGCTGTTCCAGGGCACGCTTGACGACCCGGTGCTGGGTCCCCTGGTGGGCATGTTGCCCGTGCCGTTGGGTCGTCCCGGCGGAGACGGCGGAGATCGCCGGTCCCATCGCCTTCCTGCTGTCCCCCGATGCCGCCATGATCCACGGCTCGGTCCTGTTCGTCGACGGGGGCAGCGATGCCCTGCTCAGGAGAGACCATGTCTGAAGTCCCGACCACCCCCGAAGCGGTGGAGCCCCACGCCATCTTCGAACACGTTGGTCACGTGGCCACCCTCACCCTCAACCGGCCGGCGAAGCGCAACGCCTTGTCCAGCGAGATGTTGGTGCGCATGTACGACGCCTGGGTGGAGGTGGACACCAACCCCGACATCCGAGTGCTGATCGTGACCGGCGCCGGGGGGAACTTCTGCTCGGGGGCCGACCTCAAGGCCATGGCCGGGGGCTACGGCGATGCCCCCGATGTGTGGTCCGAGCGGATCTCGGCCGACGGCGACCTGCATTGGAAGGCGCTGCTGCGCCACTTCATCCCCAACAAGCCCATCATCGCCGCGGTGGAGGGCTACGCCGTCGCCGGGGGCACCGAGATCCTCCAGGCCATGGACATCCGGGTGGCGGGCGAGACAGCCACCTTCGGGGTGGCCGAGGTGCGCCGCGGGCTGTTCCCCCTCGGCGGCTCGACCGTGCGCCTGTCCCGCCAGATCCCCTACACGATCGCCGCTGACCTCCTGTTGACGGGGCGGTTCGTGCCGGCGGCCGAGGCCAAGGAGATCGGCCTCATCGGCTACGTGGTGCCCGACGGCCAGGCCCTGGCCAAGGCGCACGAGATCGCGGAGGCCATCGCGGCCAACGGTCCGCTGGCCGTGCAGGCCGTGCTCAAGTCGATGCGGGCCACCCGCGAGCTGCCCGAGAAGGAGGGTCTGGCCCTGGAGCTGGAGTACGGATGGCCGGTGTTCGCCAGCGAGGACGCCAAGGAAGGCCCGACCGCGTTCGCCGAGAAGCGGGCTCCGAACTTCACCGGACGCTGAGGCGAGGGGGGTTGGGAGCAGGGGTCCTGACGGGCCCCTAGTGTGGGACCGTTCTCCGCGGAGCAAGGGGCAGGGCGATGAACGTCAGCCGGAACGAGAAGGCCGCCATCAGCCTGGGCGCGATCGAACTGATCTGCCTCTTCCTGTTCTGTGTGGGCCTGTCGGGGGCCCTGGCGCTGATCCTGGCGCTCATCGCCACCGCGGTGTGGGTGGTCACGCTGCGCCTCACCCATCCCCGCCTCGGGCACCTGAGCGCGCTCGAGCGACTGGGGTGGGGCCCCAACCCGGCCACGCCGGTGCGCCCGACTCGCCCCAGTCCTCCCCCCACCACTCGGCCCGGGCCGACTGCGGCGGAGCCGGCGGTGGTGGATCCGGTCGAGGGGTCATCGGTGGTGGTGCCGTCCGATCCCCAGACCCAGGCCGCGCTGGCCGCCCAGCGGGCCGAGCGGGAACGAGCCCGGGTCGACGAGCGCGAACGGTCGCGTCGGGCCCGCGACGAGGCCCGGGACCAGGAGCGCACCCGCAAGCAACAGCAGCGCCAAGAGGCTGAGGCGGCGCGTCGGGCGGCGGCGGAGGCCCGCGACCAGGCCGAGCGGGCCCGTCGTCAGGAGGCCGAGGAGGCTGAGGCGGCGGCGCGGGCCGAGCGGGAGGCAGCCGAGGCGGAGGCGCGCGAAGCGGCCGACGCCGTGGCCCGGGCCGAGCGGGAAGCGGCCGAGGCCGCGGCATCACAGGCCGAGCGGGAGGAGGCCGCGGCCGCGCAACGAGCCGAGGCCGAGCGCCAGGAGCTGTTGGCCGAGGAGGCCCGGCTCAAGGAGCTGATCGCAGCCGAGGAGCGAGAGCGGGACCGGCTCCAGGAGCAGGCCCAGGCGCGCCGCCTGGCCGACGAGCAGGCGCTGCGGGAGGCGGAGGAGCTGGCCGCCCAGCAGGCGGCGGAGCGGGCTGGCCTGGAGGCTGAAGCGCTGGCCCGGCGGGCCGCCGAAGCCGAGGCCCGTCAGGCCGAAGAGGCCCGTGAGGCCGAGGAGGCCCGTGAGGTCGAGGAGCGCGCCGCTCGCGACGCGGCCCAGCTCGAGATGGAGGCTCGGCGACAGGCCGAGCAGCGAGCAGCGTCGCCGGCAACGGACTCTCCGGCCGCCGTCGGCGAGCAGGAGGTCATCGACTGGGAGTCGGTGACCACCGACCGCGACATCCTGGCGGCCAGCGAAGTGGCCGCACTCGATCCGGCCGCCGAGAGCGCCGCCACCGAAGCCAGCAACAAGGCGCGCCTGTTGAACAAGGTTCGCCTACGACTCAGCGACTACGAGTAGCCCGGTGGTTCGGGCCGGTCAGCTGGGCTGGTAGTCGCCCGGCAGGTTGATGGTCTTGTCCTCGAGGTAGGCCTCGAGGCCCTCGGGGCCGAGCTCACGACCGATGCCGGAGGACTTGTAGCCGCCGAAGGGCGACCCGAAGTCCATGCCGAAGCCATTGACGGTGTAGGTGCCGGTGCGGACCTTGCGGGCGATGTCGATGCCCTTGTCCACGTCTCGGGTCCACACCGTGCCCGACAGGCCGTAGTTGCTGTCGTTGGCAATGGTGACGGCGTCGTCTTCGGAGTCGTAGGGGATCAGCGAGAGCACCGGCCCGAAGATCTCCTCCTGGGCGATGGTCATGGAGTTGTCCACATCCGCGAACAGGGTGGGCTCCACGAACCACCCCTTGTCGAGCCCGGCCGGACGACCTCCGCCCACCACCAGCGTGGCGCCCTCGGCCTGGCCCTTGGCGATGTAGCCCTCCACCCGGTCACGTTGGCGCTCGGCCACCAGAGGCCCGCACAGCACCTCGGGATCGTGGGGATCGCCGACCTTGTAGGCGGCCACCGCCTCGGCCAGGGCATCGCGCACCTCGGCGTAGCGGCTGCGGCTGGCCAGGATGCGGGTCTGGGCCACGCAGGCCTGGCCGTTGTTCATCATCCCGGCGTCGACCAGCGGTCCGATGGTGGCGGCCAGATCGGCGTCGTCGCAGATGATGGCCGCCGACTTGCCGCCCAGCTCCAGGGTGCAGCGCTTGAGCTGCTCGCCGCAGATGGCGCCGATCTTGCGACCGGCGGCCGTGGAGCCCGTGAACGAGACCTTGTCGATGTCGGGGTGGCGCACCAGGTGCTCGCCCACCTCGCGGTCGGCCGACACGATGTTCACCACGCCGGCGGGCAGGCCGGCCGATCGAGGATCTCGGCCAGCACGTTGGCGTCGAGCGGGGTCTCCGGCGCCGGCTTCAACACGATGGTCGAACCCGAGGCCAGGGCCGGGGCCAGCTTGAGGGCCACGATGAACAGCGGGACGTTCCACGGGATGATGCCAGCGGCCACCCCCACCGGCTCCTTGCGCACCAGGGTCGGCCCGAGCATGCCTTGGCGGGTCTGCTCGAAGTCGAACTCGCGGGCCAGGCCGGTGAAGAAGTCGAGCACGGCGGTGGCCGCGAAGACCTGTCCCATGATGGAGAACATGTAGGGGGCGCCGTTCTCGTCGGAGATCAGCGAGGCGAACTCTTCGGTCCGGGCGGTGATGGCGGCCGAGACCGCGGCGATGATGTCGGCCCGCTCAGCTGGGGCCATGCGCGGCCACGGGCCGTCGTCGAAGGCCTCGCGGGCCGCGGCCACGGCGCGGTCGATGTCGGCGGTGGTCGACACCGGCACGCGCCCGACGACCTCCTCGGTGGCAGGAGACACCACGTCGAGGGTGTCACTGCCGGCGGGGCTCACCCATTTGCCCCCGATGAAGAACGAGTCGTAGGTCTGCATGAGGTGGATCGCTTTCTTGTCGCTCTCGGCCGCTGCGGTCAGCAGCTCCGGTGGATGGGGTCAGGCGTCGGCGGCTTGCTTGGCGGCTTCGGTGGCGGCCAGATCGAGGGCCCATGGGTAGTCGGGCTTGCCGCTGGGTGAGCGGTGGACCTCGTCCACCGGGACCACCAGGCGGGGCAGCTTGTAGCCGGCCAGGCGCTCGCGGGCGTGACGGTCGAGGTCGTCGAGATCGATGTCGTGGCCGTCGCGCACCTGGACCAGGGCGGTGACCCGCTGGCCCCACCGCTCGTCGGGCGCACCCACGACGATGGCATCGAACACGTCGGGGTGGGCCTTGAGGGCCGACTCGACCTCTTCGGGGAAGACCTTCTCGCCGCCGGTGTTGATGCACACCGAGCCTCGGCCCGAGCAGCGTGATGCGTCCGTCGTCCTCGATGCTGGCGAAGTCGCCGGGCACCGAGTAGCGCCGGCCGTCGGCGGCCACCAGGAAGGTGGCCGCGGTCTTGGCCTCGTCCTTGTAGTACCCGATGGGGATGTTGCCGCCCCGCGCCAGCCTGCCGATCACCCCGGAGCCGGGCTCGACCAGGTTCAGGTCGTCGTCGAGCACCACGGTGTCGAGTCCGGGCGACACGGTCGGGCCGCCGCCCTTCATGGCCGTGTCGTCCTTGGACACGGTACCGATGCCGGTGAACCCGGCTCTCGGTGGCGCCGGTCGAGTCGGTCAGCACCAGGTTCGGGAACCGCTCCAGGAACCGGTCCTTGACCGTGGGCGAGAACACCGCGGCGCTCGAGCTCAGGCTGATGAAGCTGGACAGGTCGAGCGCCTCGCCGTCGGCCTCCATCTCGGCGAGGGCCTCGATCAGGGGTCGACCCATGGCGTCACCCACGATCAGGATGGAGTTGACCCCGTGGCGCGACACCACCCGCCACACGTCGTGAGCCTCGAACTTCTCCACCAGCACGTTGCGGTTGCCCTGGAACAGCTGCATGAGGCAGCTGGCGAAGGCGGCGCCGTGCATGAGCGGCGGGGTGGACAGGAAGGTGAGCTGGCCGGCCGACGCCTCGGCGTTGTGAGCGTGGAACCACTCGTCGGACACCTTCTCGTGGGTGAAGAAGTCGGTGCCGCCGATCAGCGCGTAGAAGATGTCCTCGGCGCGCCACATGACGCCCTTGGGCATGCCGGTGGTGCCGCCGGTGTAGATCATCACGATGTCGTCGCCCGAGCGCTCGGGGAAGTCCCGTTCGGGCGAGCCGGCGGCCAGGGCGTCGGCGTAGGCCACCGGATCGAGCCCGGCCTGCGAGGCGCCCGAGCCGTCGGGGATCATCACCAGGTTGGTGAGCTGGGGCAGGTCGTCGATGACCGCGGCCACACGAGGCCCGAACTCTTCGCGGTAGACCAGGCCCTTGAGGTCGGCGTTGTCGAACAGGTAGGCCAGTTCGGCCTCGACGTAGCGGTAGTTGATGTTGATGGGCACGGCCCGGATCTTGAAGATGGCCAGCAACGCCTCGATCCACTCCAGGCTGTTGGCGGCGTAGATGCCCACGTGGTCGTCGGGCTCGATGCCGGTGGCGGCCAGATGGTGGGCCAGGCGGTTGCTACGGACCTCGAGCTCACCGAAGGTGCGGGAGTCGTCGCCGCACATCAGGGCGACCCGGTCCGGGATCAGGTCGGCCGTGTGCTCGAAGAGGTCGGCCAGGTTGTACGGCATGGGCGTAAGTAGAACACGTTCCACCGGGCGCCTCAACTGAGCCCGCGGGGCGGGCAACCAGGCCGGGCGGCGCCCGACGTGGCGAGCGACCAGTGCTGCCGGGCACACTGGAGCCATGTCCTGGGCCCTGTTGATCGTCGGCGTCTGGTGCGCGGTGCACGCGCTCAACGCCTGGCGGCCGGTGCGGCGCAACCGGATGCTGTACCTGTGGAGCTTCTTCGCCTCCTGGATCACCATCGAAGGGGCGCCGCTGTGGCTGGTGGTCGAGGCCGTGGTGGCCGCCCTGCTGGTGTGGGGCGGTGCCCTGGCCAACCCGGCCGGCTGGGTCGGGCTGGTGCTGGTGGTGGCGTCGTGGCTCTACCAGCTCGGCCTCCTCGTGCAGGGACGCGCCACCCGGACCATCGCCACCACCGCGCTGGGTGAGTTCGGCCTCGAGGCCCTGAGCGCCCGCCCGGCCGTCCGACCGGACAAGGTGCGGGTCGAGCGCAACATCGTGTTCCGGCGGGTGGCCGGCCGCCAGCTCAAGCTCGACGTCTACCGACCCCGCACCGAGGGCCAGGCGCGGCCCGCCATCCTGCAGATCCACGGCGGGGCCTGGGTGATCGGCGACAAGCGCGAGCAGGGCCTGCCGCTGCTGCGGCACCTGGCCGCCCACGGCTGGGTGGGCTTCAACGCCAACTACCGGCTCAGCCCGGGGGCGACGTTCCCCGACCACCTGATCGACGTCAAGGCCGCCCTGGCCTGGATCCGCGAGCACGCCGACGAATACGGCGTCGACCCCGACTTCGTGGTGGTCACCGGCGGTTCGGCCGGAGGCCACCTCACCGCCCTCATGGGCCTGACCGCGAACCAGGCTCGCTTCCAACCCGGGTTCGAGCAGGCCGACACGTCGGTGCAGGCGGCGGTGCCCTTCTACGGGATCTACGACTTCACCAACCGCAACGACACGATGGGTCCCGAGTTCCGCAACTGGATCGCCCAGCCGTTGGTCATCAAGGCGTTCATCGAGGACGAGCCCGAGCGCTACGCCGCGGCCTCGCCGCTCGACCAGATCCACCCCGACGCTCCACCCTTCCTGATCGTGCACGGGGACAAGGACACGTTGGCCCCTGTGGCCGACGCCCGCACCTTCGTGGCCCAGCTCTCGACCGTGTCCCGCAACCAGGTCGTCTATGTGGAGCTCAAGGGCGCGCAGCACGCCTTCGACGTGTTCGGCTCGCCGCGGACCCGGCGCATGGTGCAGGCCACCGAGAACTTCCTGTTCGCCGTCCACGAGGACTACCGGCACCAGCGCCAGGCCGTGTCGACGCCCAAGGCGTCCTGATCGCGTCGGTTCCTCACTCGCCGTCCGGGCGGCGACGCCTTCGAGGCGTCACGCCCATCGCCGTGGTGATGATGGTGGCGTATGTGGGCATGGGTCTGCCCACCGCCGCGTTGGGGGTGGCCTGGAAGTCGATGCGGGTCGAGTTCCACCGACCCCTGTCGAGCCTGGGCGTGGTGGTGGTGACCTTCACCCTCGGCTATCTGGTGGCCACCGCCGGGCACCGGCGCGTGGCCGCCTGGTTCGGTCCGGCCTCCCTGCTGGCGGTGGCCTCGGCGCTGGCGGCCGCTGGTGGCTTCGGCTTCGCCCTGACCCACATCTGGGCGGTGTTGCTGGTCGGTGCCGTCGTGACCGGCCTGTCGGCGGGAACGGTCGACGCCGCCCTGAACGCCCAGGTGGCCCTGCACCACAGCCATCGCATGATGAACCTGATGCACGGCAGCTTCGGGGTGGGGGCCACGCTGGGACCGCTGGTCATGACCGCGCTGGTGGGGTCGGGGCTGAGCTGGCGCTGGGGCTACGCCGCCATGGGCGTGCTCCAGATCGGCCTGGTGGCCGGCTTCGCCCTGACGGCGGGGGGCTGGGCCCGTCCCGGGCCGTCGAGCTCGGCTCCGGTCGAGCTGGGCGAGGTGGAGCTGCCGCCGGTGGAGCCGGTTGTCCCCGCGCCGGCCACCGTCGACGCGCCGAGCTCGGTGGGGCTGGCCCGTCGCCAGCGGCGGGCCGCCGGTCTCGGACCCTTGGTCTTCCTGGCCTACGGCGCCACCGAGGTGGCCATCGGTTCGTGGGCGTTCGTGCTGCTGACCAGCCGCGGGATGGGCACCGCCGCGGCCGGAGCCAGCGTGACCGCCTACTGGGGCGCGCTGGCCGCCGGTCGGTTGGGGATCGGCGCCGCCGGTCCCCGGGTCTCGCCTCCGCAGGTGCTGGTGGTGTCCATGGTCGGCGCGGTGGTCGGCGGGGTCGGTCTGTGGGCCCTGCCGGGGCCGGGGGCGACGGTGGCGCTGGTCGTGCTCGGCCTCAGCCTGGCCGGGATGTTCCCGGCGCTGATGGCGCTGACGCCGAGCCGGGTCGGCCCCGGCCGCACCCATCGAGTCATCGCCAACCAGCTGGCCGCCTCGGTCATCGGTGGCGCCGCCTGGTCAGCCGCAGTGGGCGTGGTGGCCCAGCGCGCCGGGGCCTGGGCCATCGCGCCGGCACTGGCCGGGGCCTGCGTGTTCCTGGCCTTCAGCGACTTCTTGCTCACCGCGTCAGCCACGTGATCTGAGGTCGCACTAGGTTGTGCATCGCCGTGGGTGGGGAACCCGACGGCGAGTCATCATCGCCAGTCGTCGAAGCAGTCCGTAGGGGGAATCTCGTGGATCACGTCGCGCCTGTCCACTCGCATCGAGCCGTCGCTTCACTGATCGCCATCGTGGCGGTGGTGACGCTGTTGGCCGCGGCCTGCGGGGGGAGCTCCGGCAAGTCCGGCACCACCAGCGGTACCAATCCCGCCGCCGCCAAGAACGGGACCAACATCACGGTGGCCAACCCGGGGACGCCCAAGCCGGGAGGGAGCCTGACCTTCGGGCTCAACGCCGAGACGAACGGGTGGAGTCCGGTGCTCGACGAGTGGGCCGGATCGGCCTACATCGTGGCCGGGGCCATCTTCGACCACCTGGCCGAGTACAACAGCAAGGACCAGCCCACGCCGTACCTGGCCCAGTCGATCACCCCGAACGCCGACTTCACGGTGTGGACGATCACCATGCGTTCGGGGATCCTGTTCCAGGACGGCGAGAAGTGCGATGCCAGTGCGGTGGCCGCAAACTTCAATGCCCAACGCGCCTCGGCCCTCACCGGCCCGGTCTTCCAGACCGTCACGGGCGTCAAGGTGGTCGACCCGCTGACTGTGCAGCTGACCATGAACCAGCCGTGGTCGACCTTTGCCAACACCCTGACCACCCAGCCCGGCGCCATGGCCGCGCCGCAGGCCATGCTGAACCAGAAGGACGGTGGCGTCAGCCACCCGGTCGGCACCGGTCCGTTCACCTTCTCGACCTGGACGCCCAACTCGTCGCTGGTGGTCAAGAAGAACCCGAACTACTGGCGCAAGGGCTTCCCCTATCTCGACAGCATCACCTTCCAGGTCCAGACCGACACCGCCACCCGTACCGCCTCGTTGGAAACGGGATCAGACGATGCCATCGAGCAGGGCGATCCGGGTCAGATCAAGGCTCTGGCCACAGAGGCCCAGGCCGGCAAGCTCCAGTTCTTCACCGACTCCGGCCTCTATCAGAGCGAGTCGTTCCAGGCCCTGAACACGGCGGTGGCGCCGTTCAACGACCCGCTGGCCCGCCAGATCGTGGCCTACGCCACCGACCGGGTGAACCTGAACAAGGCGGTGTTCCAGGGGGTGTTCAAACCGGCCACCGCTCCGTTCGGGCCGGGTGAGCCCTACTACGTGCCCAACACCGGCAACCCGGCCTACGACCTGACCAAGGCCAAGCAGCTCGAGGCGCAGTACGAGGCCAAGAACGGTCATCCCCTCAGCTTCACCATGATCGTCACCCCCCAGGCGACGGTGCAGGCCACCGGCGCCTTCCTGCAACAGGCCATGAAGCAGGCCGGGGTGACGATGACCCTCAAGCCCGAGGATCAGGTCACCCTCATCCAGGATGTGATCCTGGGCAACTACCAGTCGACCGCCTTCCTGCAGTTCGGCACAGTCACCCTGGACACGATGTTCGTGTTCATCGTCAACACCACCATCAAGCCGGTGGGTGGGCTCTCGCTCAACTACACCCGCTACGACGACCCGGTGCTGACCCAGGCCATGCTCGACGCCCGCAAGACCGGGGTCCTGTCCGAGCAGATCGCCCAGTACAAGATCGCCCAGCAACAGATCGGCAAGGACCTCAACTTCATCTTCTGGGCCCACAACCTCCAGTCGATCGCCTACAGCAACCAGGTGCACGGACTGACCGGCTACAAGTTGCCCAACGGCGACACCGGGCTGACCCAGATCGTGCCGCTGACCTTCGCCACCTGGAAGAGCTGACCGGGGTTCAGCCGGCGAAGCGATCGAGCAGGGCGGCCAGCGCCAGGGGCTGGTCGCCCTGGATGCTGTGCCCGGCGCCCTCGACCACCACCACCTCGGCGCCGGGCTGGCGTCGGCCCAGCTCGGCCACGTCTTCGTCGTCCACCACCGGCGACAACGAGCCGCGGGTCAACAGGATCGGGACCTGCAGGGCCGAGGTGGCCTCCCACAGGTCGCCGAACAGGCTCCCCACGTCTTCCAAGCGCTCGCCCAGGTGGTCGTAGCGCCACACCCAGGTGCCGTCGGGCTGCTCGGTGGCGTTGTGCAGCACGCCCCGACGCAGCGACGATTCAGAGCGCGTGGGGTTGAAGGCGACGGTGCGCTCGAGCAGGGCGTCGAAGCTGTCGAAGGTGGGCGGCCCGTCGACGAAGGCCACCACCGCGGCCGCCTTCTCCTGGTTGACCCCCGGGGTGACGTCGACCAGGGCCAGGCGATCGGCGACGTCGGGGTGGGTGGCCAGGGTGGCGATGGCGGTGAGGCCACCCAGGGACATGCCCACCAGCGTGGTGGCGTCGGGGGCCAGGGCGTCGATGGCCGCGGCCACGTCGTCGGCCATGGCCTGGGGGCGGTAGTCGCGGTCGGGGCGCCAGGCCGAGTGGCCGTGGCCGGGGAGGTCGATGGCCACCAGCGGTCGGCCCAGGGCCAGCACCACCGTGTCCCAGGTGTGGGCGTTCTGGGCGCCGCCGTGGATCAGCACCAGCTCGGCCGGCTCGTCGCCCCACACCAGCGCGCTGATGGGCGAGCCCGACGGGGTGTCGACCTGGGTGCGTCGGACGGGGAGTGGATCGAAGGCCAGCCCCACCTCGGCCGCGTTGTCGGCCAGCATCGAGAACTCGTCGTAGTCAGCCATGCGGTCAGCCTAGGACTGGTGCTCGTTGCCTGATCCGCTGGTGGCCAGTCGCTCCACGCAGTACTCGACGATCTCGTCGCGGGTCATGGCCGCGCCCTCCGCCATCAGCGCGCCTACCTGCGGATGGGTGCGGAGCGCGTGGAGGGCCGCCGCCCGGTCCTCGAAAGCACCTCGTGAGTCGCGTCCACCGGCCTCCAGGTTGCCGTAGAGCACAGCTGCGGACTCGAGGTCGCCGCTCTGGGCCCAGTGACTGGCCAGCGCCTCGAGCGTCCACCAGATGACCGACCAGTCCCGCGCCTGGTGCAGGGCCGAGAGCTGCCGTTCGAAGGTGGCGTCGGTGCCGGGCGAATCGGTGCCGACCAGCGACACGCTCATCATCCCGCGGATGGTGTCGGCGAAGACTTGTGACTGCACCTCGTGGGCCAGTTCCAGCGCACGAACACCGCGCGCCGCGGTGGTGGCCGGATCCTGGGACATCACGGTCTCCAGCACCCGGGCGGTGCTGGCGATGAGATCGATGAACGGGCTGTCCAGCTCCTCAGCAAGCTTGTCGAGGCGGGTTCGATCCGCCGCCGCCAGCGCGGGTGTGATCGCTGCGTCCACCACGGACAGCATGAACAGGATGAAGGCCTCGTCCAGGGCCGTGGTGCCCTTGGTCACGATCGCCCGCAGGCCCGCCGAGCCCTCCTCCATGCCCTCGCGGTCACCCTTGAGATACGCCGCGAACGCCATGTGCTCCCAGGCCTGGCGGGTCGAGGCATCATCGGCGGACGGAGCCATGGCGAGGCTTGCCCGTGCGGTTCGCACCGTCCGGTCGAGGTCACCGGCGGAGAGGAACCACCCCGCCCGACAGCCTTGGACCGTTTGAACCTCGATGCCGCGGTCGGAGGCGAGCGCGGCTGTCGCGTCGAGCCAGTCGAGATGGTCGAAGCGCAGCCAGTTGGCCGCCCAACCTCGGGTGGTGACGGCGATCGTCACGGCCCGCTCGAGGTCCCCGCTGGCGATGGCCCACTGGAGAGCGGCATGCAGGTTGTCCCACTCGCGTTGGTCGGGCACCGCGAACGAGGCCCGTGGCCCGATGTAGGCCTCCTCGGCCCGCACGACCCAGTCCGAGAAGTAGGCGACATGGCGATCACGTCGAGCCGTCGCGTCGTCACGCTCCTCGAGGCGCTCGCGGCCATAGTCCCTCAGCGTCTCCAGGGCTCGGTACCTCGTACGTGGCTGGGAGCGGTCGGCGATCAGCATCGACTTGTGGACCAGGCTGGCCAAAAGGTCGAGGACCTCGCCGGTGCCGAGCCCGTCGCGGCTGCACACCTCCACGACCGCCTCCAGCGCGGCCCCGCCGACGAATACGGAGAAACGATCGAACAGCAGTTGCTCAGATGGCTCGAGGAGCCGGTATGACCACTGCACGGTGGCCCGCAATGTCTGGTGGCGCTCCATCCGGCCGCGGCTGCTGCCGCGCGGCAAGGTGAACCGGTCGTCGAGGCGCTCGACGATCTCGGCCACCGACAGCACCCGGGTCTGACCCGCAGCAAGCTCGATGGCCAGCGGGATCCCGTCCAGCCGGCGACAGAGCGCCGCGATCAGCTCGTCGTCGGTCGCCCGCGGAGCGGAGGCATCGACTTCGAACATCCGGGCGCGGAACAACTCAGGTCCTTCGAGATCGGGGTCGAGCGAGGGCACCGGCCACACCACCTCGCCTTCCAGGCCGAGGGCTTCGCCGCGACGTGGCCACGACGGTGACGCCCGGGCAGCCGGACAGGATGCGCTCGATCAGCTTGGCCACCGCGTCCACGAGGTGCTCGCAGTTGTCGATCACCACCAGCGCGGTGAGGTTGGCCAGGTGGTCGACCAAGGCGTCGTCGGAAGAGGCCCCGTTCTGGGGTCGGGCGCCGATTTCGGCTGCTACCGCGGCGGTCACCGAGTCTGGCTCCGTCACCCCGGCCAGCTCGATGAACCAGACGCCGCCACCGAACCGCTCCTCCGAGAGCCAGGCCACCTCGAGTGCCAGGCGGGTCTTGCCCACTCCGCCCGGCCCAGCCAGGGTGACCAGGCGGCGGCGCCCGAGGTGCTCGGTCAGGGCGGCGATCTCGGTCTGGCGCCCCACCAGCTCGGTGGCGGGCTTGGGCAGATGCAGATGCGCCGGGGTGGGGGCGGCCAGCGCTCGACCCGACCAACTGCCGTCGTTGCCGGGCAGGCCGAACAGCTCGACCGGCTCAGGCACCCCGCGCAGCTCGTGGTGACCCAACGCGCTCAGCCGTGACCGTTGGGCAGACGTCAGCAGGGAGGCCGTGGTGGCCGACACCAGGATTTCACCGGCAGGCGCCACGCCCATGATCCGAGCCGCCCGGTTCACCGCCGGTCCGAAGTAGTCCCCGTCGCGCTCGTGCACCTCCCCGGTGTGGATGCCGATGCGGACGCGCAGGGAGAGATCGGCCGGCCATTCGGTGGCCGACAGCGCCGCCTGGGTGGCCAGGGCGGCGGCCACCGCTTCGCCGGCCCCGTCGAAGGCAACGGCGAATCCGTCGCCGGACGTCGAGAACACGACCCCGCCATGGGCCGACATCGAGCCGCGCACCACCTCGTCGTGGCGTTCCACGGCCACGCCCATGGCTGACGGGTCGCGCTCCCAGCACGCCGTGCTGCCCTCTATGTCGGTGAAGACGAAGGTAACCGTCCCGGTCGGCCCGCCCATCCGGAGAGTCTGCCCGATCGGCCGAATCGACACCTCGAGCCACCCGGAGCTCGCCTCAGAGATGGCGCCCGGCGCTGATCAGATGAGCTCGACCGGGCAGCGGACGCCGGGGGCACTGCTGAGTCGTGCGTCGGTGGTCAGCAACGCGGTGGCGCCGGTCAGCTCGGCCAGGGCGACGTAGGTGGCGTCGTAGGCGCTCAGGTTGTGGCGGAGCTCCCACATCCGCGGGCGAAGCCAATCGGCGGGGAACCGGGTGAGGCCCAGTCGGGCGAATCCAGCGAGCGCGTGGCTGCCCTGCTTCTCGGTTATGATCGTCCGGGCGACGAGGCGGCGAAGGACGTTGGTGACCTCGCTGTCGACCAGGTGCGGTACGGCGAGCTCTTCTTCTCCGAGTCGACCGGGATCGAGGTCGTTGGCCACGAGCTCGACGATGACCCCCGCGTCGATGACCTTCAATCGCCGCGGCCCTCGTGCAGCGCGTCGAGGATCGTGTCGCGATCGACGTGGCCGCGAACCTTGGCCTGAGTCTGTCGAATCACCGCCGCGTTGTCGCTCGCGATCTGGGCTCGCTCGGCCAGTTGCTCCAGCTCGCGCCGCACGTATCTGGTCAACGAGAGTCCCTGGGTCGCAGCCGCGTCCGCCAGGGCATCGTGCACGTCGTCGGGAACGTCTCGGATCTGGATCACCCTGGACATGGTGGCCATGGTACCGCCTATGGGTGCAGGTTGCACCCATCAGGGAGCGGCTCCCTGTCCTTCGGTTCAGGTGGCGCGGCGTTGCCACAAGGCCTTGTACATGGCACCGGCGTAGAGCCCGAAGCCCAGCCACAGACCGGGGATGGTCCACGGTGACGGCACCAGCCCGTCGACCAGCACCAGGTACACGAACAACAGGGCGCTGAGGGTGAGCTGGGGCAGGGGGACCCAGCGCAGCCATCGGAACGGGTCGCGCCGCGAGCGCGGCGGGCGGGTATCGGGGAAGATGTCGTCGCGCAGACCATGCTGGTGCACCAGGTGCAGGCGCAGCACCATGGGGTCGTCGAAGTCCACGCCGCACATGGGACACCCCACCGAGTCCGGGCCCCGGCGGGGGCGTTCCGGGTTGCCGAAGAAGTCGGTGGTGTCGTCGGTCTGGAAGCCATCGCTCCAGCTGGCCGACGCCGACGGCGGGGGTTCGTAGCCCTGGGCGGGCGCACCCCGCGGCGGTGCCCACGACTCCCGGGGCCAGGGCCGGGTGGCGAACCCGAAGCCGTCCGGCGCCTCCGGCCGGGGCCGCCATCCCGCCCGGATGAGGGCCATGGCCTCGTTCAGCTCCTGGGTGCGACGCTCGGCCTCGGCCAGCTCGGCCGTTGACCCGCCCTGGTGCAGATCGGGATGGTGGGCGCGCAGCATCTGGCGGTACGTGGCCTCGATCTGGTCGGTGGACGCGGCTGGATCGAGGCCCAGCACCTGGAACGGATTCATTCCGAGTTCCCGTCGGCGCCGCCGTGGCCCGATCCAGCCCGGACCGGCCGGAAAATCCCGTGGAATGGGCGGCACGGGGTTTTCGGATCGGCCACCATGGGCGAGGGGCCCACGTTCGTCACCGGACTCGTCACCGAACCGTCACCACCTGGAGGATCCCATGCAGCTCGGAATGGTCGGACTCGGTCGCATGGGGGCCAATCTGGTCCGCCGCCTGGTGCGCGACGGGCACAGCTGTGTGGTCTACGACGTCAGCGCCGAGGCCGTCTCGTCGCTGGCCGCCGAGCACGACGCCATCACCGGTGCCACCACCCTCGACGAGTTCGTGGCCGCCCTCGACGCGCCCAAGGTGGCCTGGGTGATGGTGCCGGCCGCCTTCGCCGGCCAGACCGTCGAGCAGTTGGCCGAGCGCATGAGCCCGGGCGACATCGTGATCGACGGGGGCAACACCTACTACCGCGACGACGTCGACCGGGCCGAGGCCCTGGCCCCGAAGGGCATCCACTACGTGGACATCGGCACCAGCGGCGGCGTGTTCGGCCTGGAACGTGGCTTCTGCCTCATGATCGGGGGTGAAGACGACATCGTGGCCCACATCGACCCGTCTGCTGGCCACCATCGCCCCCGGCGCTGGGCGACATCGATCGCACGCCCGGTCGTGCCGGCGACTTCTCCACCAGCGAGCAGGGCTACCTGCACTGCGGGCCCACCGGCGCCGGGCACTTCGTGAAGATGGTGCACAACGGCATCGAGTACGGCCTCATGGCCGCCTACGCCGAGGGCCTCAACATCATCCGCGGCGCCGACGTCGGTCTGCGGGCGGCCGGAGCCGAGGCCGATGCCGAGACCACCCCGCTGCGCGAGCCCAAGTACTACCAGTACGAGATCGACACGCGCGAGGTGGCCGAGGTGTGGCGTCGCGGCAGCGTGGTGGCCTCCTGGCTGCTCGACCTCACGGCCGCCGCGCTGGTGGACGATCCGCAGCTGGCCACCTTCGCCGGACGGGTGTCGGATTCGGGCGAGGGCCGCTGGACCTCCCTGGCTGCCATCGACGAAGGCGTACCGGCGCCGGTGCTGACCACCTCGCTCTACTCGCGGTTCAGCTCGCGGGGCGAGGCCGACTTCGCCGACAGGATCCTCTCGGCCATGCGCAAGCAGTTCGGCGGTCACGACGAGAAGCCCCATGACGACCAGTCCTGACCTGGGTCCGCGGGCGACGCCGGCGTGAGCGTGGCTCCGGGCGTCCGCATCCATGGCCTCGATGGTCGCGCCGCGGTCACGCTGGAGGCGGGTCCGCTGGCCGCCACCGTGATCCCCGAACTGGGCCTGGTGGGTACCTCCCTGCGGCGAGACGGCGACGAGTTCCTGGCCCTGCCCCGGTCCCTCGACGACTACGCCAAGGGCCACGTCACCGGACTGCCGCTGCTCGCCCCCTGGGCCAACCGTCTGGACGGGGACACCTACAAGGTGGGCAGCCTGAGCGTCGATGTGGCCGGCGCCCCGGGCGTGCATCGCGACGACAACGGCCTGCCCATCCACGGCACCCTGGCCGGCGACGACGGTTGGCAGGTGGTTCGGGTGGGCACCGACGCCCGCAGCGCCGTGCTGGTCTCCCGTCTCGACGTGGGCGAACGTCCCGACCTGCTCGAGTCGTTCCCGTTCCCCCACGTGCTCACCGTCGAGCACCGCCTGGATGCCACCACGCTCACGGTGGCCACCACACTGCGGGCCACCGGCCGGCGGCGGGTGCCGGTGACCTTCGGGTGGCACCCGTACCTGCGACTTCCCGGCGATCCGGCGCAGCTCGCATCCGGGTGGTCCTGCCGGCCCGGCGACACCTCGACCTCGACGATCGGGGCATCCCCACCGGGACCGGCGCTCGGTTGGCGGCCGAGGCCGAGCCGCTGGGCAGTCGGACCTTCGACGACCTCTACGCCCTGGGTCGCGACCGCCGTCTGGGCCTGGCTTCGAACGACCACACGCTCAGCCTGCTCTTCGACCGCAACTACGGCTACCTCCAGGTGTACGCGCCGGCCGAGGCCAACCTGTGCGCGCTCGAGCCCATGGCCGCGCCCACCAACGCGCTGGTCACCGGCTCGTGTCCCTCCGTGTCCCCGGGCCAGTCCTTCACCGCCCGCTTCAGCATCACCGTCACCTGAACCCCTCCCAGGAGCAGCCCGTGACCGACGACGCGCCCCCGATCCCGACGGCCTCGCCGGCCGATCCACCACCCATCTCCACCACCCCCGAGTGGCAGGCCCTGGTCGACCATCACGCCGCGGTGGGCGAGGTGCACCTGCGCGAGCTGTTCGCCCGCCAACCCGACCGGGGCGAGACCATGACCCTCGAGGTGGGCGACCTGTACCTGGACTACTCCAAGCACCGCCTGACCACCGAGACCATCGCCTTGCTGGCGGCCCTGGCCCGCCGGGCCGGGGTGGAGGCGCTGCGTGACGCCATGTTCGCCGGCCAGAAGATCAACGTGACCGAACAGCGGGCCGTGCTGCACGTCGCCCTGCGGGCGCCAGGCCGATCAGGTGATCGAGGTGGACGGCGTGGACGTGGTGCCGGAGGTGCACGCCGTGCTCGACGCCATGGCCGGCTTCGCCGACGCCATCCGCTCGGGATCGTGGACCGGCCACACCGGCCGGCCCATCCGCAACCTGGTCAACATCGGCATCGGCGGCAGCGACCTGGGGCCGGCCATGGCCTATGAGGCGCTGGAGAACTTCAGCGACCGCAACCTCAGGGTGCGCTTCGTGTCCAACATCGACGGCACCGACTTCTGCGAAGCCACCCGCGACCTGGACCCGGCCGAGACGCTGTTCATCGTGGTGTCCAAGACCTTCACCACGCTCGAGACCATGACCAACGCGGCCACGGCCCGCGACTGGTTGCGCGCCGGTCTGGGGGCCGACGTCGACGTGGCCCGTCACTTCGTGGCCGTGTCCACCAACCACGACGCCGTGGCCGCGTTCGGCATCGACCCGGCCAACATGTTCGGCTTCTGGGACTGGGTGGGCGGCCGCTACTCGTATGACTCGGCGGTCGGGCCTGTCGCTGATGGTGGCCATCGGGCCCGACCAGTTCGGCCAGATGCTGGCCGGGTTCCACGCCATGGACACCCACTTCGCCACCGCCCCCATCGAGGCCAACATGCCGATGCTCATGGGCCTGATCGGGGTCTGGTACGACGACTTCTTCGGGGCCGAGACCCTGGCCGTGCTGCCCTATGACCAGTACCTGGCCAAGCTGCCCGGCCTACCTCCAGCAGCTGGACATGGAGTCCAACGGCAAGTCGGTCACCCGCCAGGGCCGGCCGGTGGACACCTCCACCGGACCAATCGTGTGGGGCCAGCCGGGCACCAACGGCCAGCACGCCTACTACCAGCTCATCCACCAGGGCACCAAGCTCATCCCGGCCGACTTCATCGGCTTCGCCCGCTCCGCCCACCACCTCGGTCGCCACCACGACCTGCTGATGGCCAACTTCCTGGCCCAGCCCGAGGCCCTGGCCTTCGGCAAGACGGCCGAGGAGGTGCGCGCCGAGGGCGTGCCCGAGGCACCAGGTGGCGGCCCGCACCTTCGCCGGCAACCACCCCACCACGTCCATCCTGGCCACCGAGCTGACGCCCCACGTGCTGGGCCAGCTGATCGCGCTCTACGAGCACAAGGTGTTCACCCAGGGCGCCATCTGGAACATCAACTCGTTCGACCAGTGGGGGGTCGAGCTGGGCAAGAAGCTGGCCACCACCATCGCGGCCGAGCTGGCGGAGACCGATCAAGATGGATCGGTGGGCTCGGGCCACGACAGCTCGACCCGTTCGCTGCTGCGCCGCTACCGCCAGCTGCGCCGACCCCGCCTGAGAACGTAGGAGACGACCATGCAGGCACTCGGCATCGACATCGGCGGCACCGGCATCAAGGGTGCCGTGGTCGACACGGCCACGGGGGAGTTCACCACCGACCGCTTGCGGATCAAGACCCCGCATCCGGCCACCCCCGCCGCGGTCACCGAGGTGGTGGGCCAGATCGCCGCGCACTTCCAGTGGAGCGGGCCCGTCGGTGCCACCTTCCCGGGCGTGGTCAAGGGCGGCACGATCCACACCGCGGCCAACGTGGACAAGCAATGGCTCGGCCACGACGCCGCCGGCACCTTCTCCGGCCGCGGTGGGTGGCTCGGTGGTGGTGGTCAACGACGCCGACGCCGCCGGCGAGGCCGAGGCCCGCTTCGGCCACCCCGAGGCGCGCACCGGTGTGGTCCTGCTGCTCACGCTGGGCACGGGCATCGGCAGCGCCCTGGTGGTCGACGGCGTGCTCATCCCCAACACCGAGCTGGGACACCTGAAGATGGGATCCAAGCAGCGCGACGCCGAGCAGCTGGCCTCCGAGCTGGTGCGTGAGCGAGAGAAGCTGAGCTGGAAGAAGTGGGCCAAGCGGGTCAGCACCTACCTCGAGTACCTCGAGAACCTGCTCTGGCCCGACCTGTACGTGCTCGGCGGCGGGGTGTCCAAGGAGCCCGACAAGTTCGTGCCCCATCTCGAGTGCCGGACGCCGGTGGTGGCCGCGCAGCTGGAGAACCGGGCCGGCATCGTGGGCGCGGCCCTGGCGGCTGAGCGAGGCAGCTGATCCGCCCGGCTCGGCGGCCTCGGTCCGAGGTCACCGATGGTCCGAGGACGTGCTGTTAGCGTTCGCGGACATGGGAGTGATCATCATCGTCCTCATCGTCGTCGTGGTTGTGGCCGCAGGTGCCGCGCTGGCCTTCGGCCCGATGCTGAACAAGAAAGGTGACGCCGCCATCAAGCGGTGCAAGGACGAGTTGGGCGCCGACAACATCGAGATCATCGAGCCCAAGGCCAACGGGTTCGGCACCGAACCGCCATCCGCCGGCGGCCTGCGCAGCATGGGCTGCCTGGCCCTGAGCCACAGCGACCTGATGTTCGTGACCTGGGCCCCCCAGAAGGAGTTCCGCATCCCTCGCTCCGCCATCACGTCGGTCGACACCTCCGCGGACGACCTGGCCGGCGTGCAGAAGGCCATGATCACCGTGGCCTACACCGGCGACGACGGCAGCGAGGTCACCGCCTCGTGGCGACTGACCGACATCGTGGCCTGGTTGACGGCGCTGGGCTACGACTTCGGGCCCGACGGTCCCCCCGCCTCCACCTCAGACGTTTCCGACGACGACTGAGACCCAGGGCCAGCGGGCGTGGCGGCTCAGGTGATCGAGCCGGCTCCGCCCGAGGCCTTGGACGGATCGAAGATGCCCAACCCGTCGGGGGCGGGGAGGTTCTGGTTCAGCGCGTTCGGCGCCTGAGGCTGAGCCTTGGTCACCGCGATCCGGCGGATCGAGCCGACCCGGGCCCCCGGTGCCACCGAGCCGTTGGCCGCCCGCTCCAACCCCGGGTCGGCATAGAACACGGCTCCGTCGGCGTTGACGGCCACCCCCAGGGGGGTGCCGGTGGTGAAGGGCGTGGCCGCCAGCGGGGCGGCCGGATCGGGGGTCAGCAACGTGGTGGTGAACGTGCCGTCGAGGCCGAACTGGTCGACGACCCCGTCGATGGCGCTGGTCACCACCAGGCTCTTGTTGTCCGAGGTCAGTGCCACCGCGGCCGGCGCACTCAGGCCGTTGGCTCCGGCGGGGATGACCTTGGTGGCGGTGACGCCGGTCATGGGGGTGGTGCACGCCGTCGACTTGGTCGGGAACGCGCCCGAGTAGCGCCACACGCCGGCGGTGGGGGTCGAGGCCGAGGCCAGGTCGACCGAGCCGTCGGGCTCGGCGGCCAGACCCTGGGGCACGGCCAGCCCGGTGGCCACCACGCAATGGGCGGGCGCGGAGGAGGTGAAGGGTGGGAACCACTCGATGAGCTGGCCGTCGGCGGCGCCGGACTGGCTGTTGGTGGGCGAGACCGAGCCCACGTCGGTGGTGAACAGCTGGCCGCCCTTGGAGAAGGCGCACCCGTAGGTCAGGGTGGCACTGGCCGAGGTGGCGCCGGGACTGGTGAAGCCGTTGACGCGCTGCACGCGGAAGGTGCCGATGCCGTCCCCGCTGAGCTGATAGAGGCCGAAGCCGGCCGCGGCCGGCGTCCCGGCCGCCGCCGGTCGGGTCTCGGCCACCACGAAGCGCTTGGTGGCGTCGGGCAGGAAGCAGATCTGGCCGTGGGGCTCGCTGCCATTCGGCGCGGTGCCGGCGGCCACCACCCGTTGGCGGTCGTAGGGAGCCTGGCTGTCGTAGGCGTCGATGTTGCCGCCGACCGAGACGAACACCACGGCGTCGGTACCCGGTTCGGTGGTGCTGGTCGACGGGGGGGCGGTGGTGGAGGGCATGGCCGTGGTGGGCGTGGTGGTGGGGATCGAGCCGCTCGAGCAGCCGGCCACCACCGACGCCAGGGCCAGGGCCAGGGCGGCCGCCAGCACCAGGCGCGTGCGGGGGTGAGCGGTGGGTCGGCGCGGGCCGGTGAGCATCGTCGGCCAGCGTAGGGACTGGGCCGAAAGTTGTGGTAAACGCCATACTCTGGCCATGGAGGGGACCGGTCGGATCATCGCTCAGGGCCGCGACACCGACATCGTCGACGCCGGTCCCGGGCTCGTCCTGCGTCGACCGCGGGTGCCCCGGTCGCTGGCCGGCGAGGCCAGTGTCATGGAGTGGGTGCGCGCCCAGGGCTACCCCTGCCCGGCCGTGGTGGAGTTGGTGGATGACGGGATGATCATGGAGCGCATCGATGGGCCCTCCATGCTCGACGAGTTGATGAAGCACCCGTGGCGCATGCGCGCCCAGGCCACCCTCCTGGCCGATCTGCACGGGTGGCTGCATCGGCTGGTGGTGCCGGTCGAGCTGCGGGGACTGCTCGACCAGCCCTACGGGCCGGGGCCGACGCCGCTGCACCTCGACCTGCACCCGGGCAACGTCATGCTCGGTCCCGACGGGCCGGTGGTGATCGACTGGAGCAACGCCGCGGTCGGCCCCGGTGGGGCGGATGTGGCCGAGGCCTGGCTGCTCATGGGCGCGGCCGGGGTGCCAGGCTCGGCCATCGATCGGGTCACCACCGCCCTGTTCCGGCCGCTGCTGGTGCGCGCCTTCCTGGCCGCCACCGACCGAGCGGCCGCAGCCCAGTGGCTGCCGGCGGCACTGGCGCGGCGGCGCCGCGACCCCAACCTCAGCGACGAAGAGCTGGCTGCTATGACCAAGCTGGTCGACCGGGCCACCTAGGCGCTGGCCCGCCCGCGCCGCGCCGTGGCGCGCCGCGGCACACTGAACGGATGCCCAAGATCCTGGTCGACGTGACGCCCCTGCGTCAGTCCCGGGAGTTCCGCCTGCTCTACCTCGGCCAGATCATCTCCTACCTGGGCAGCCAGATGACGGTGGTGGCGGCCCCGTACCAGATCTACGTGCTGACCCACTCGTCGCTCATGGTCGGCCTGCTCGGGTTGGCCGCGGTGGTGCCCCTGATCGCCGGATCGCTGATCGGTGGCGCGCTGGCCGATGCCTATGACCGGCGCAAGCTGCTGCTGGTGGCTCAGGTCCTGCTCGGCGTCGATGAGCGTGGGTCTGGCCCTCAACGCCATGCTCCCGCACCCGAAGGTGTGGCTCATCTACGTGCTGGTCGTGGCCCAGCAGGCCTTCGCCGGGCTGGACTCGCCCACCCGCAGCGCGGCCACCCCCAAGCTGGTCGGGCCCGACAACCTCCCGGCCGCCAGCGCCCTCAACCAGCTGATGTACCAGCTGGGCGTGGTGGTGGGACCGGCCGTGGGTGGGCTGCTCATCGCCAAGGTCAGCCTGGCCTCGGCCTACTGGGTCGACGCCGTCAGCTTCGGGGTCGCCATCATCGCCCTGCTGGCCATGAAACCGATGCGTCCCGACGGTGGCGGCACCCGAGCCAGCGCGGCGTCGATCCTGGAGGGCCTGAAGTTCCTCAAGGGGCGACAGGCGCTCCAGGGCACCTTCGTGATCGACATCAACGCCATGGTGTTCGGCATGCCCCGGGCCTTGTTCCCCGCCATCGGCACGTCGTTGGGTGGGCCGGCCGTGGTCGGGTTGTTGTACGCCGCACCCGGCGTCGGTGCGCTGGTCGGTGCGGGCACGTCGGGCTGGGTGACCCGAGTCGACCGCCAGGGCCGCGCCACCATCATCGCCGTCATCGCCTGGGGCGCGTCCATCGCCGCCTTCGGGTTCAGCCACTGGCTGCCGCTGGCGCTGGCCATGCTGGCCGTGGCCGGCGCCGCCGACGTGATCTCCGCCGTCTTCCGCAACACCATCCTGCAGCTCAGCGTGCCCGACCGCTTGCGGGGGCGACTGTCGTCGGTGCACATCGCCGTGGTCACCGGCGGCCCGCGACTGGGTGACTTCGAATCCGGCGCGGTGGCGGCGCTGACCACCCCCGAGTTCGCGGTGGTGTCCGGCGGGCTGGTCTGCATCGTGGGCGCGTTCGTGATCGCTCGGCTCATGCCCGGGTTCACCCGCTGGCGGCTCAGCCAGCACGACCAAGGCGAGCCCCTGGACCCGATCGAGCTCGATTGCGGCGGTCCCATGGACTACCAGGCCGAGATCGTGACCGACCGCGACGAGGCCTGACCCATCCTCCCTCGAACCTGACAGGTTCGGCGATGAGGCCCGTACCCTGGACGGTTCACCGCGCTGGAGGAGGTTCATGGCACCGGACCTGGCTGATGACCTGGCCCACACGACGCGCCTGGCCGACGGCCGGGAACTGGGCTACGCCGAGCTGGGACGCCCCGACGGCGAGCCCCTCATCTGGTTCCACGGCACGCCCAGCTCCCGCCTCGAGGTGGTCTGGTTGGATCAGGCCGCGTCCGGCGTGGTGGTTGGCGCCTGGTGGCCTTCGACCGACCCGGCCACGGCCTGTCCAGTCCGCACCCCGGGGCCCCGTTGACCGCCATCGCCGCCGACGTGGCCGATCTGGCCGACCAGCTCGGCTTCGATGAGTTCAGCGTGATGGGTTACAGCGGCGGCGCCGCGGCGGCGCTGGCCACCGCCTCGCGGCTCGGTTCGCGGGTAGCGGTGGTCGGGCTGGTCAGCCCCTGGGGGCCACCTGACCGGCCCGGCGCCTACGAGGGCGTGGCCTGGTCCGAGCGCCTGTCGGACCGACTGGCTGGCCGGGCGCCGGCGGCCACCCGGGTGTTGTTCGGGGCGCTGGGCCTGGTGTTGCGCCTGGCGCCCGGGGCCATGGCCCGCGTGCTGTCCCGCCGGCTCGAAGGGGCCGGCTGGACCGAGGACCACTCCGGTTCCCTGGCCCCCGAGACGCTCGGGCCCATCCGCGAGAGCCTGCGCCAGGGCGGGGCCGGACCGGCGCAGGACCTGCACCAGATCGTGTTGCCCTGGGGGTTCGACGTGGCCACCGTCGGGTCACCGGTTCGCATCTGGCACGGCGACCAGGACCCCGAGATCCCGTTGCACCACGCTCGTTACCTGGCCGCGGCGGTGCCCGATGGCAAGCTGGAGATCCTGGTCGGGGGTGACCACCTGGCCCTGTTCGCCCACGGCGATGAGATCCTCACCGGCCTGGCCGGCGAGCTCGGCTGACGGCCACCCGAGGGATCGGCTCAGGCCAGGCCGACGATCTCGTCGAAGCCCTCGTGCAGGCAGGCCATGAACAGGTCCGGCTGGTCCACCGCCCGCGGATCGGTGTTCACCCCGACGTCGAGCTGGTCCACGTAGCTGAGCACGGTGATGTTGGCCGCCGCCCCGGTCATGGGGCCGAAGGCGATCTGGCGCTCGAGGCGGGCCCCGACCAGGTACACCGGGATCGGCGGGCCGGGCACGTTGCTGGTCACGAAGTCGATGCCCTTGAGCATCGACCCGAACAGCCCGGTGCTGGCCGTGGCCGGGAAGCGGTTGATCACCCCGGCCAGGGCGTCGGAGAGGGCCAAGCCGGGCTCGCGGCGCTGGGCGGCCATGAGCTCGCGCCCGGCGTTCATGCGGGCCAGGGGGTCGACGATGCCCACGGGGACCGCGAACCGGGCTGGCGCGAACTGGTTGCCGGCCACGGTGGTCGTGTCGACGCGGCGGATGTTGATGGGCATGGTCATGCGCAGCTGGTCCACCGGCATGCCCAGCTCCCGGTGGTAGCGCCCGAGGCCCCCGGTCACGCCGGCCACGAAGGCGTCGTTGAGCTTGCCGCCCACCAGCTTGGCCGCTCGCTTGAGCGGCGCGATGGGCAGTCGCAGGGTGTCGAAGTGAACGCTGAGCGAGCGTCGGGTCATGAGCGGACTGAGGGGTGTGGTGGCCGGGCTGACCATGCGGGCCACCGATCCGGCCGTGGCCAGGGCCTGGGTCCCGATCCCGAGGGGATCCGACCGCACCCGGCCGGCCTGGGCCCGCGCCGATCCGACCAGGTGCGCCAACCCGCCCACCGAGCGCCGTCCCTGGTAGGCCAGGGCGTCGGCCATCCTGGCGGTCTCGCCCCGAGGCTCGGCCATCGGCGCGTCGGGCAGCTCGTCGTCGGGGACGTCGCGCTCGAGGTCGAGCAGCTCCATCAGGAGCTTGATGCCGCCCACCCCGTCGGTGATGGAGTGGTGGATCTTGGTGATCAGGGCGCTGCGACCAGCGTCCAGACCGTCCACCACCACGAACTCCCACAGCGGGCGGGCCCGGTCGAAGCCCTGCATGGCCACCGGCTCGGCGATGTCGAACACGTGGCGCAGGCCGCCCGGTGCGTCCCGGTGGCCGATGCGGATGAAGCGCAGGTGGTAGTCCAGGTCGAAGTTCGGATCGACGTCCCAGCGCGGGGGCGCCACCGAGAAGGTGTGGCTCTGGACGCGCTGGCGCAGCCGCGGGACGACCCGGCTGACCCGATCCAGGCGGCGGCGCATCGCGTCGTGGTCGAGGGGGCCGTCGAACACCATCACCGTGGTGATGGTGCTGCGCAGCAGCGGGTCCTTCTCGATCGTCCACATGAGGGCGTCCGCCGTCGCTCATCCGACTCTCGAACTCGACCTCGTCAGCCATCGGGGGGAGGGTAGCGATCCGGCCTGGCCGGGGTCGCGGGTCGAATGGACCGACACCCCGGTCGAGGTGGCAAGATCGGCCCGTTCGATTTCGACGACTTGGGGGTAGGCGATGGTTGGACTGTGCGAGGGCCGCGTGTGCATCGTGACCGGCGCCGGCCGAGGCATCGGCCGCGAGCACTCGCTGATGCTGGCCGGCCAGGGCGCCAAGGTGGTGGTAAACGACCTCGGCGGCTCGATGGACGGCGAAGGCCACGAGGCCGGGCCGGCCCAGCAGGTGGTCGAGGAGATCCAGGCCATGGGCGGCGAAGCGGTGGCCAACACCGACGACATCTCGGACTGGGAGGGCGCCGAGAAGTCTGGTGGCTCAGGCCATCGACGCCTTCGGGCGCCTCGACGTGCTGGTCAACAACGCCGGCATCCTCCGCGACCGCATGCTCACCAACATGAGCGAGGCCGAGTGGGACGCGGTCATCAAGGTGCACCTGAAGGGCACGGCCGGTCCATCCCACTTCGCCGCCGCCTACTGGCGGGAGCAGTCCAAGGCCGGCGAGACGGTCGACGGGCGCATCATCAACACCAGCTCGCCGTCGGGCATCTACGGCAACGTGGGCCAGACCAACTACGGCACGGCCAAGGCCGGCATCGCCGCCTTCACCATCATCGCCTCGATGGAGCTGGCCCGCTACGGCGTGACCGTCAACGCCATCGCCCCGGCCGCCCTGACCCGCATGACCGAGAACCTGGGCATGGGTCAGGTGTCCGACGAGGCCAAGGAGCAGATGTCGCCCCGGTGGATCGCCCCGATCATCACCTGGCTGGCCAGCGCCGAGTCGGCCGGCGTCACCGGGCGCGTCTTCGACGTCAGCGGGCGGGCGCTGTCGATCAGCGAGGGTTGGCACCGAGGCCCCACCGTCGAGCCCACGCTCGATCCCACCCTGATGGGCCCGCTGGTCGAGCAGCTCATGGCCGAGGCCCGCCCCAACGCCGACATGTCCGGCCGAGACCAGAAGAACTGAGGAGCAACCATGCCCATCAACCCTGACGCCGTCGGCTCCAAGGGCGAGCCCGGTGAGCGGTCCTGGAGCTCGAAGGACGCCCTGCTCTACGCCCTGGGCGTGGGCTGCTGGCGCCGAGGATCCGTTCTCGGAGCTCGAGTTCACCACCGAGAACACCGCCGACACCGCCCAGCAGGTGCTGCCCACCATGGCGGTCGTGCTCGACGGCCCCGGCCACGCCGCGCTGGCCAACATCGGCTCGTTCAACCCGGCCATGCTCGTCCACGGCGAGCAGTCGATCGAGCTGTTCAGCCCCATCCCCGTGTCCGGCACGGTGTCGGCCGTGGGCGAGGTGGTCGGCGTGTACGACAAGGGCAAGGGCGCGGTGATCGCGCTCGAGACGATCTCCACCGACATGGCCACCGGCCAGACGTTGTTCAAGACCAGCTCGTCCATGTTCATCCGGGGCGAGGGCGGCTGGGGCGGCGACCGCGGGCCGTCGGGTCCCCAGAACGTGGCCCCCGAGCGCCAGCCCGACCACGTGGTGACCTATCCCACCCGCACCGATCAGGCCCTCATCTACCGCCTGTCGGGCGACCGCAACCCGCTGCACTCGGATCCGTCGTTCGCGGCCATGGGCGGGTTCGACAAGCCCATCCTCCACGGCCTGTGCACCTACGGCTTCACCGGCCGGGCGCTGCTGCACGCGCTGTGCGACGGCGATCCGTCCCGGTTCAAGTCCATGGCCGGCCGGTTCTCGTCCCCGGTCATGCCCGGCGAGGCGCTCACGGTCAAGATGTGGGTGGATGGCAGCCAGGCCATCTTCCAGACCGCTGGTGGCGACGGGCGCACGGTCCTCGACGCCGGCCTGGTCACCTTCACCTGACGATCGGGGAACTGACATGGACGTCCGACGAGTGGTGACCGGCCACGACGCCAACGGCAAGGCCGTGTTCGTGGGGGACGAACGGGTCGCACCGGTCACCCTGGGTTTGCTGCCCGGCTCTGAGTTCCACCAGCTCTGGGGATCGGACGAGCCCGCCTCGTTCCCCGATGACGGGACCCGCCCGTCGGCGCCCCGCTACTTCCCGTCAGTGGGTGGGTTCCGCTTCGCCTTCTTCACCGTCCCGCCTGACGCCGGTGGCGGCCTGCCCGAGGGCCTGGACATCGAGGCCGCCTTCGCCGAGTTCAACCAGAAGCTGCCGGGCATGGCCGACTACCTCGAGCCCGACGAGCCGGGCATGCACACCACCGCCACCATCGACTACGGCGTCGTGCTGTCGGGCCAGGCCACCCTCGAGCTGGACGACGGCGCCACCGTCGTGCTCGACCCGGGTGA
The DNA here is from genome assembly GCA_963740985.1 of uncultured Microthrixaceae bacterium. GTDB lineage: Bacteria > Actinomycetota > Acidimicrobiia > Acidimicrobiales > Acidimicrobilacustridaceae > UBA4742. Next base: position 1,359,975 of record CAVUGJ010000002.1, on the reverse strand, counting down.
CACCTACATCCAGAACGGGACGCGGCACCGCTGGTCGAACCAGGGCGACGTGCCCGCGGTGCTGGCCATCGCCCTCATCGGCGCCCATCACGCCGACATCGACTGACTCGGATCACGCTGGGCCACTGGGCGGGCCCGTAGGATCGGCCCATGAGCTTCCTGGCCTCGTTCGCCTCGTCCATCGCAGCCACGGCCAAGAACCTGTTCGCTCACCTCCGTCGGCACTGAGGCCGGCGGCTCAGAACAGGCGCAGCTCGGTGGATTCGATGCCCCGCAGCTCGTCGTAGTCGACCTCCACGCAGCCGATGCCCCGGTCGGCGGCCAGCACCTTGGCCTGGGGCTTGATCGACTGGGCCACGAACATGCCCCGCACCGGGCGCAGCCGAGGATCGAGCTCGAGGCGGGCCAGGTAGCGGGTGAGCTGCTCCACCCCGTCGATCTCGCCGCGGCGCTTGATCTCGATGGCCACCGCCCGGCCATCGGCGTCGCGGCACAGCAGGTCGACCGGGCCGATGTCGGTGGGGTACTCGCGACGCACCAGGATCAACCCTTCGGCCATGACGGTCGGGTTGGCGGCCAGCAGCTCCTGGAGGTGGGCCTCCACGCCATCCTTCTGCAGACCCGGATCGATGCCCAGATCGTGGGCTGAGTCGTGCAGCACCTCGTCGAGGATGATGGTCAGCGTCTCCCCCTTGGGGCTGGTCACCACCCAGCGGTCGGGCTCCTCGGCGACGGTGTTGGGCGCGTTCATCCAGTTGAGCGGCTTGTAGGCGCCGCCGTCGGCGTGGATGGCCACGCAGCCGTCGGCCTTGACCATGATGAGGCGGGTGGCCAGGGGCAGGTGTGCGCTCAGGCGCCCGGCGTAGTCCACCGAGCAGCGGGCGATGACCAGACGCACCTGCTCAGCTCACCTGACGGTTCTGGAAGCGGTTGCGGATCAGCTCGCGCCGCTCCTGGAGCTCGCGGTAGGTCAGGCGCTCGGTGGTGGCGTCCACCCCGAAGGAGCCCTTCACCCCGGCCAGGTCGATCTCGTAGGCGTCCAGGGGCATGCCCACCTCTTCGGCGATCTGCTCGCCGTGAGTCTCGGCGAAGTAGGTCGAGATGTTGGCGATCTCGGCGAACAGGTCGAGGTCGGGGGCCAGGGTGGCGATGGCGCCGTCGAGGAACACCATGTTCTTGACGAACAACATGAGCTCCTTGGGCAGTCGGGCCCCGTAGCCCAACAAGGCCTTCACCACCCGCTGGATCTCGCCCACCATCTCGTCCGCGGTCAAGGTGGTCGGGTCGATGGGCGGCTTGTCCAGTCCCAGGTCGCGGATGACCGCGTCGAGGTCGGTGTCGGCCGGCAGGGCCCCCAGGTCGCGCAGCGCGCCCAGCTGGCCCTTCACGTCGTTCATGGTGGCGGTGATGAGCAACCGCAGGAAGGCGCGGCGCTTGAACTCGTCCATCCGTCCGATGATCCCGTAGTCGAGCAGGCCCACCCGTCCGTCGCCCAGCACGAACAGGTTGCCGCCGTGCAGGTCGCCGTGGAAGATGCCGTGGATCATGGCGCCCTCCATGAACCCGACCATGCCCGTGCGGATCACCGCCTCGGTGTCCACCCCGGCGGCCTGCATCCCCACCACGTCATCGAAGGCGAAGCCGTGGAGGCGCTCCATGACCAGGACGCGGGGCGTGACCAGGGTGGGGTGCGGACGAGGCACCACATAGCCGTGCTGGCCCAGGTCGTGGAAGGACCTGGCCACGTCCAACATGTTGGCGGCCTCGAGGCGGAAGTCGAGCTCCTCGGTGATGGTCTCGGCGAACAGCTCCACCAGCGCCGGCGGGTTGGCCAGGGCGGCGATGGGGATGCGCCCGACCAGGAACGGGGCCAGCCAGGCCATGACCTTGAGGTCGGCGTGCACCAGGGTGGCCACCGATGGGCGCTGCACCTTGACCACCACCTCCTCGCCGGTGTGCAGCCTGGCCGCGTGGACCTGGGCGATGGAGGCGGCGGCCAGCGGCGTGCGCTCGAAGTGGGCGAACACCGAATCGAGCGGCGCGCCCAGCTCGGACTCGACCACCTGGCGCACCGCCCACCAGGGCTCGGGCGGCACCTGGTCGCGGCACTTCTTGAACTCGGTGACCAACTCCTCGGGGAACAGGCCGTCGCCGCTCGAGATGATCTGGCCCAGCTTGATGTAGGTGGGTCCGAGGTGCTCGGCGGCGATGCGCAGGCGCCGGGAGATGTCGGCTTTGGACGCCGATCCCCCCTGGCGGCGGGCCGTCACCGCCCACAGCCCGACGGCCAGGCCGAGGTGGCGGGCCACGCGGATGGCCCGGGTGCCGTCGGGCAGTCGGCGGGGCCGGGTCAGCTCGGGCAGGGCGGCGCGGACCACCCACCGGGCGGTCGGTACGGCCCGACGCCAGGTCATGGCCGCTGGATCGACCAGCCAGGGTGGGTCGTCGCTGAAGGATCCGATGGTCAGGTCGGCGGGGGCGGTCATGTGTGGCGGAGTCTACGGTTGCGCGGTGCTGTCGAACTACCGCGTGATCGAGTTGGGGATGTGGGTGGCCGGACCGGCTGCCGGCGGCCTGTTGGCCGACTGGGGGGCCGACGTGGTCAAGGTGGAGACGCCGATCGGCGACCCCATGCGCCGGCTCTTCGCCCTGCTGGCCGGTCACGGCCAGCCCGAGTCCCCGCCCTTTGATCTCGACAACCGGGGCAAGCGCAGCGTGGTGATCGACCTGGCCCAGCCCGAGGGGGTCGAGGTGCTGATGGGCTTGTTGGCCGACGCCGACGTCTTCTTGACCAACCTGCGCCCCGAAGCCGTCGAGCGCCTCGGTCTGGGCCCCGAGGCGCTGGCCGAGCGCTTCGAGCGCCTGGTCTACGCCAGCGTGAGCGGCTACGGCCTGGGCGGGCCCGAGACGGGACGGGCCGGCTACGACGTGGGTGCGTTTTGGGCCCGCAGCGGCATCGCCTCGCTCATGGCCCCGGGGGACGCCGATCCGCCCGGCGTGCGCTCGGGCATGGGCGACCACGTGACCGCGCTGACGGCGGTGGCCGGCATCCTGGCCGCTCTGTTGGCCCGCGAGCAGACCGGCCGAGGCCAGCTGGTGGAGATCTCGCTGTTGCGCACGGGGATCTACACGGTGGGTTGGGACCTGGGCATCCAGGCCCGGTTCGACAAGCTGGGCTCGGTCCAGCCCCGCACCACCGAGCTGAACCCGATGTGCAACTGCTACCGGGCCGGCGACGACCGGTGGTTCTGGCTACTGGGGGTGGAGGCCGATCGGCTGTGGCCCAAGTTGTGCGCGGCGCTCGAGCGTCCCGACCTGCTCGCACGACGACCGCTACGCCGACGCTCGCGGTCGTCGCCACCACGCGGCCGAGCTGGTGGGCGAGCTCGACGCCATCTTCGCCGGCTCCAGCCGCGACGAGCTGACGGCCGTGTTCGATCGCCACGACGTGTGGTGGGCTCCGGTCAACACGCCGGCCGAGGTGCTGGCCGATCCCCAGGCCATCGCCGCCGGCGCCTTCGTGGACGTGCCGGCGGGGGAGTTCGGCCCGGCCCATCGGGCCGTGGCCACGCCGGTCACCTTCCACGGGGCCGACCCCCGCGAGGTGGGCGCGGTGCCAGGTCTGGGCCAGCACACCGACGAGGTGCTGGCGCGAGCCGGCTATGACGACGCGGCGCGTGATCGCCTGCGCGCCGCCGGCGTGGTGGCCTGACCCGGGCGCCTGGCCGCGGGAGAGGTTCAGCCGAGCTCGTGCAGGATGGGGCTCAGCTCGGTGCGGAAGCGACGCAGCTCGTCGCGATGCAGGGTGGACAGATGGGCCAGCTTGGAGGCGCCGGTCGGCGTGAGGCGCACGCGCTGGCGCCGTCCGTCGGTCGCGTCGGGCACCGAGGTGATCAGTCCCGCCGCGGTGGCTCGCTGGACCAGCTCGACCACCGAGTGGTGGCGCAGCACCAGCAGGTCGGCCACGTCCCCGATGGTGGGCTCACCCTCGCCGGTCCACCCCCGGATGGCCAGGAGCAGCTGGTGCTGGGCGGGTGGCAGACCCTCGGTGCGGGCCGCCGCCTCGGAGAAGCTCAGGAACACGCGCAGGCCGTGGCGGAACCGGGCCAGGGCCTGATAGTCGCGGTCGGACAGGTCGGTGGGGGTCATGGCTCGTTCTCCGGCTGGTGGTCGGGGCCGTCGGGGTGTTCGCCGGATGGGTGCCGAGGGCCGTCGTCGGCAGCGACGTCGATCCGCGCCCGTTGGGTGTCGATGACCGTGACCCGCTGGGTCACGGCCAGGGCCACGAAGGCGGCGATCAGCGTGGGCACGAGCACCGGCAGCCCGGCCATCTCGGTCACCACCAGCGTCGAACCCAGGGGCGTCTTGGTCACGCCGGCGCACAGCGCGGCCATGAGCCCGGCCATGAGCACGGGTTCGCTCAGGGTGGGGAACAGGTGGTGGCCCAGCTGGCCCAGGGCAGCACCCATGAAGAACAGCGGGATGATGAAGCCGCCCTTCCAGCCCGACCCCAGGGTGACCGAGGTGCCCACCAGCTTGGCCGCCGCGGCCACCACCAGGGCCCCGACGGCCAGGCGGGTGGTGAGCAATCCGCCCAGTTGGGCCTCGCCGAAGGTGAGCGAGTACGGGGACCAGATGGCCAGAAGGCCGAGGGCCAGGCCGCCGCAGGCCGGTCGCACGCTGCTCGGAAGCACCCCGAAGGTCCGGCGGGCGAGGGTGGACGTGAGGCCGAACAGGGCCGCGCCGATGCCGCCGACCAACCCGAGGCCGACGCCGGCCAGCAGGTCGACGGCGTGGAGCGTGGGCACGGGTGGGAACTGCCACACCGGGGCGAGGCCGGCGCGGGTGACGAGGACGTAGACGCCGTACCCGCACAGCGATCCGACGATGGCGGGAACCAGCGCCTCGTAGTACTGCAGGCCGCGGCGGTGCAGGATCTCGAGGGCGAACAGCGCGGCGCCGAGCGGGGCCCCGAACAGCACGGTGAACCCCGCGGCCATCCCGGTGATGGTCAGGACCCGGACGTCGGTGCGGCCACGCCCAGCTCGGTTGCCCACCCACGTGCCCAGGGTGCCGGTGGTCTGGACCAGCGGTGCCTCGGGGCCCATGGCGCCACCCGACGCCACGCACAGGAGCGAGGTGGGGATCAGCGGGATGGTCCGGCGGACGTCGTCGGTACCCCCCAGCACGTGGATGTTGTCGACCAGCAGCTCGACGTTGCCAGAATCACCCAGCAGCTTGGCGATGAGGGCCACCGCCGCGCCCACCGCCACCAGGATGGCCAGGATCGCCGCCTGGCCGTGATGGGTGGGCCACAGCCAGCGTTGCAAGAGGTGCAGGGCGGCGATGTAGGCGGCGCCGACCAGGCCGCCGCCGATGCCGACCACGGCCACCGGCACGCCCATCCCACGACGGATCTGGACGACGGCTCGCGACCAGCGGCCCGTGGTCTGGAACGACTTCACAAGAATATCGTATCACGATAGAAATGTGAGCACCCTAGAAGTTGGGCGGCCGCTTCTGGGTGAGGGCGGCCACGCCCTCGGCGAAGGTGGGTTCGGTCATCATCTCGGCCAGCCGGCGGGCGGACTCCTCGACCGCGTCGCCCACACCCCGATGCAGGTCGAGGGCGATCTGGCGCTTGGTGGCGGCCAGCGAGCCCGGCGAGATCTCATGGGCCAGGACGCGGGCATAGGCGTAGGTGTGCGAGAGCAGCTCGTCGGGTGCGACCACGGCGTTGACCAGGCCGAGGGCGAACGCCTCCTCGGCCAGGAAGGTCCGGCTGGACAGGAGCAGGTCGTTGGCTCGCCCCAGCCCGATGAGCTTGGGCAAGAGCCACGACAGTCCGTACTCGGCGGGCAGGTGCAGCTTGCCGTGGGCGGTGGTGAACTTGGCGCCCGCGGCGGCGAAGCGCAGATCGCAGTAGCAGGCCAGCACCATCCCGACCCCGGCGGCGGGGCCGTTCACGGCCGCGATCACGGGCTTGGTCAGTCCGAAGTGGAAGGCGAAGTCGTGGTCGAACTCGGGGGACACGCCGAAGCCCGGAGTGGCCAGTGTGGCGCCTGTACCGGGGTCGTAGCCGCCGCGGTCCACGTGGCCGGTGAGCGCGGCCGAATCGGCTCCGGCGCAGAACCCCCGTCCCGCCCCGGTGACCACCATCACCCGCACGGCCGGATCCTGCTCGGCGCGGGCGATGACGTGGCGGTACTCGGTGTGCATGCGTCCGGTCCAGGCGTTGAGCCGCTCGGGACGGTCGAGCGTGATGGTGGCCACCCGGTCGGTCACCTCGTAGCGCACCACCTTGAGCTCCAGCGGATCCGGTGGCTCGGGCGCGCCCACGGTCAGGCCTCGAACCCGGCCAGGGCTTCGAGCGCGGGGCCGGCCAGCTCAGGCCGACAGATCAACAGGTCCGGCAGGTAGGGGTCGGCGTTGTTGTAGCGCAGGGCCGATCCGTCCAGGCGCGACACGTGCAGTCCGGCCGCGGCCGCCACCGCCACGGGCGCGCACGAGTCCCACTCGTACTGGCCACCGGAGTGGGCGTAGACGTCGGCCTCGCCTCGCACCACGGCCATGGCCTTGGCCCCCGCCGAGCCCATCTCGACCAGCTCGCCGCCGAGCTGCTCGGCCAGCCACACGGCCGCGGCGGGCGGGCGGGTGCGGCTGACGATCACCCGGGGCGCGCCGCCGTGGGGTGGGGTCAGCTCCGGGGTGACCTCGGTGCTGAGCGTGATCTCGAGGGCGGGCAGCGCCACCGCGCCGGCCACGGCCATGCCGTCGACGGCCAGGGCCACGTGCACCGCCCAGTCCTGGCGGGGTGGCTCGCTGAACTCCCGGGTGCCGTCCAGGGGGTCGACGATCCACACCCGGTGGTGGTCGAGTCGGGCCAGGTCGTCGCGTCCCTCCTCGGACAGCACGGCGTCACCCGCCGCCATCACGTCGCCCAGGCGGGCCATGAGCAGCTCGTGGGACTGTCGATCCCCCTGATCCTTGAGCTCGGTCGACTCGGCCCCGGCGGCCACCAGATCGGCCCGCAGGGCGAGCAGCAGGCGACCCGCCTCGGTGGCCAGCTCGGTGGCCAGGTGGTGGTCGGCGGGGCGGGGGCTATCGTCCAGGGACACGGATTGTCGACCTTCTGACTCGTATTTTGCGGGGGAGGGTCACCTACCCTACGTTGGACCCATCCCATGGACTATGAGCTGACCAACCTCCGGGCTCTCGAGGCCGAATCGATCCACATCATCCGTGAGGTGGCGGCCGAGTTCGAGCGGCCTGTGCTGCTCTTCTCGGGGGGCAAGGACTCGGTGGTGATGCTGCATCTGGCCGCCAAGGCGTTCTGGCCCTGCAAGCTGCCCTTCCCGGTGATGCACGTGGACACGGGCCACAACTTCCCCGAGGTCATCGAGTTCCGCGACCGGGCGGTGGAGGTGGCCGGAGCCCGGCTGGTGGTGGCCTCGGTGCAGGAGTCGATCGACGCCGGCCGGGTGGTGGAGGAGACGGGTCCGCGTGCGTCGCGCAACCGGCTCCAGACCACCACGCTGCTCGACGCCATCACCGACAACCGGTTCAACGCCGTGTTCGGTGGTGCCCGGCGCGACGAGGAGAAGGCCCGGGCCAAGGAGCGGGTGTTCTCGTTCCGTGACGAGTTCGGCCAATGGGATCCCAAGAACCAGCGGCCCGAGCTGTGGAGCCTCTACAACGGTCGCCACCACAACGGCGAGCACATCCGCGTCTTCCCCCTCAGCAACTGGACCGAGCTCGACATCTGGCAGTACATCGCCGAGGAGGACATCGAGCTGCCCTCCATCTACTACGCCCACCGTCGGGAGGTGTTCCGTCGCGACGGAATGCTGCTGGCTGTGAGCCCGTTCGTCACCATGATGGACGACGAGGACGCCTTCGAGATGGTGGTGCGCTACCGCACCGTGGGCGACGCCTCCTGCACCGGTGCGGTCGAGTCGAGCGCGGCCACGGTGGCCGAGGTGATCGTCGAGGTGGCGGCCACCCGGGTCACCGAGCGGGGCGCCACCCGGGCCGACGACCGCACCTCCGAAGCGGCCATGGAGGATCGCAAGCGAGAGGGCTACTTCTGATGGAGATGCTGCGGCTGGCTACGGCCGGGTCGGTCGACGACGGCAAGAGCACGCTCATCGGGCGGCTCCTCTACGACTCCAAGGCCATCTTCGAGGACCAGCTCGAGTCGGTCGAGCGCACCAGCCGCGACCGCGGCGACGAGTACACCAACCTGGCCCTGCTCACCGACGGCCTGCGGGCCGAGCGCGAGCAGGGCATCACCATCGACGTGGCCTACCGCTACTTCGCCACGCCCGCCCGCAAGTTCGTGATCGCCGACACGCCGGGCCACATCCAGTACACGCGCAACATGGTCACCGGCGCCTCGACCGCCGATCTGGCCCTGGTCCTGGTCGACGCCCGCAAGGGGATCCTCGAGCAGTCGCGTCGGCATGCCTTCATCGCCTCGCTGCTGCGCATCCCCCACATCGTGTTGTGCGTCAACAAGATGGATCTGGTCGGCTACGACCAGGACGTGTTCAACGCCATCAAGGACGAGTTCCACGCCTTCGCGGCCAAGCTCGACATCGCCGACCTGGCCGTGATCCCGGTGTCGGCCCTCGAGGGCGACAACGTGGTGAACCTGTCGCAGAACATGCCCTGGTACTCGGGTGGCTCGCTGCTGCACCACCTCGAAGAGGTGTTCATCGCCTCGGACCGCAACCTGCGCGACCCGCGCTTCCCCGTCCAGTACGTGCTGCGGCCCCAGAGCGGCGAGCACCGCGACTACCGAGGCTACGGGGGCACGGTGGCCGGCGGCGTGTTCAAGCCGGGCGACGAGGTGGTCGTGCTGCCCTCGGGCTTCCAGTCGACCATCGCCAGCATCGACGGGCCGGAGGGTCCGCTCGACGAGGCCTTCGCGCCCATGTCGGTGGCCATCACCCTGGCCGACGAGATCGATGTGTCCCGGGGCGACATGATCTGCCGGGCGCACAACCAGCCCCACGTCGGCCAGGACATCGACGCCATGATCTGCTGGATGTCCGAGGCCGATGCCCTGCGCGAAGGCGGCAAGTTCGCCATCAAGCACACCACTCGCTCGGCCCGGGCCCTGGTCAGGTCGGTGCACTACCACCTCGACATCAACACCCTGCACCGGGTGGACGAGGCCGAGTCCCTGGCCCTCAACGAGATCGGTCGGGTCACCCTGCGCACCACCGCACCGCTCTTCTTCGACGCCTACGCCCGCAACCGCGACACGGGCAGCTTCATCCTGATCGACGAGGGGACCAACCGCACGGTGGCCGCCGGCATGATCATGGGCCCCACCCAGTAGCACCTACCGACTGCGCCGGCCGAGGGTGACGGCGCGACGGACGAGCTCCCGCACCTGGCCCTCGTCGGCCCCGGCCGACACCAGCTGGTCCACCTGCTCTTCGACCAGCGCGGCAGCGGTGTCGTCCACCGTGGTGGTCTGGGGCGGCGCCGATCCCGGGCTCGCGGTCGCGTCCCCGCCGACCGAACGCGCCCGGTGGGGCCACCGCGGTGACCAGGATGAGGCCCAGCGCAGCCGCCGCGGTGATCAGTCCGAAGGTGATGGCGAAGCCGTTGTTGTCGGCGATCGAGCCCACGATCATGCCGCCGATGCCGATCACGAACACCCCGATGACCAGGCGCCGGACGGTGCGTGGGGACACGCCGGCTAGCCCCGCACGAGCGGCTTGTACTTGAGGCGGTGGGGCTGGTCGGCTTCGGCACCGAGCTCCTTGTGCCGGAAAGCCTCGTACTCGCTGAAGTTCCCCTCGAACCAGCGCACCGCCGAATCACCCTCGAAGGCCAGCACATGGGTGGCCACCCGATCGAGGAACCATCGATCGTGGCTGATGATCACGGCGCAGCCGGCGAAGGCGTCGAGGCCGTCCTCCAGGGCCCGCAGGGTGTCCACGTCGAGGTCGTTGGTGGGCTCGTCGAGCAGCAGCACGTTGCCACCCTCCTTGAGCACCTTGGCCAGGTGCACGCGGTTGCGCTCACCGCCCGAGAGCACGGCCACCTGCTTCTGCTGGTCGCTGCCCTTGAAGTTGAACGACGCCACGTACGCACGGCCGTTCATCTCCCGCCCGCCGATGTCGAGCGTGTCGCGTCCATCGGTGATCTCCTCGTACACGGTGCGCTCGGGGTCGAGCACGTCGCGGGACTGGTCGACGTAGGCCAGCTCGACGGTGGGGCCGACCCGCAGGGTGCCGTCGTCGGGCTGATCCTGCCCGGTGATCATTCGGAACAGCGTGGTCTTGCCCGCGCCGTTGGCGCCGATGACCCCCACGATGCCGGCGCGGGGGAGGGTGAAGCTGAGGTCATCGATCAGCAGGCGGTCACCGAAGCCCTTGGTCAGGTGCTCGGTCTCGATGACCACATCGCCCAGCCGCTGGCCTGACGGGATGAAGATGTCGAGCCCGTCGCTGCGCCGGTCGCTGGCGCTGGCCTCGGCCAGGAGCTTCTCGTAGGCGGCCAGGCGGGCCTTGCCCTTGGCTTGGCGCGCCTTGGGGGCCAGACGCACCCATTCCAGCTCCCGCTCGAGGGTGCGCTGGCGGGTGGAGTCGGCCTTGTCCTGTTGGCGGAGCCGCTCCTGCTTCTGCTCCAGCCACGAGCTGTAGTTGCCCTCGAAGGGGATGCCCCGACCGTGATCCAGCTCGAGGATCCAGCGGGCCACGTTGTCGAGGAAGTACCGATCGTGGGTGATGGCCACCACGGTGCCGTGGTAATCGCCCAGGAACCGCTCCAACCAGCCCACCGATTCGGCGTCCAGGTGGTTGGTGGGCTCGTCCAGCAACAGCAGGTCTGGTCGGCTCAACAGAAGTCGGCACAGCGCCACCCGGCGTCGTTCACCACCGGAGAGCACATCCACGGCGGCGTCGCCGGCCGGGACGCGCAGCGCGTCCATGGCGATCTCGATGGTTCGCTTCAGGTCCCACGCCCCCGCCGCCTCGATCTTGCGCTCGACCTCGGCCTGCTGCTCACCCAACTTGTCGTAGTCCGCGTCGGGATCGGCCCAGCCGGCCAGCACCTGGTCGTATCGCTCGAGCAGCTGCGCCGTCTCGCCCAGTCCGTCCATGACGTTGCCGAGGACGTCCTTGGTCGGGTCGAGGGTCGGCTCCTGTTCGAGCAGGCCCACCGTGAACCCCGGCGTCAGGCGGGCCTCACCGGTGAACTCCTGGTCGACGCCGGCCATGATGCGCAGCAGCGACGACTTGCCCGAGCCGTTGGCGCCGATCACGCCGATCTTGGCCCCCGGATAGAACGAGAGACTGATGTCGGTGAGGACATCGCGGTCGGGCGGGTAGTACCGCCCGACCTTGTGCATGGTGAAGATGTACTGGGCGCTCATGGCCGCCGAGGTTACCGACGGGCGGGCAGGGCCCAAAACGGCGACCGCCCCACACCCCGATGGAACCGGGTGGTGGGGCGGGTGCCGACGTGCAGTTGGCGACGGGATTCAGCGCTTGCCGCGCCGCCGTCTTGCGAGCCGGAGCCTTGCGGGCCGCGGTCTTGCGTGCCGGTGCCTTGCGAGCCACAGCCTTGCGGGCTGGTGCCTTCTTGGCCGCGGTCTTGCGGGCCGGAGCCTTCTTCGCCGCGGTCTTGCGCGCGGGTGCCTTCTTGGCGACAGCCTTGCGGGCCGGTGCCTTCTTCGCCGCGGTCTTGCGGGCCGGAGCCTTCTTCGCCGCGGTCTTGCGCGCGGGTGCCTTGCGGGCCGCGGTCTTGCGGGCCGGTGCCTTGCGGGCCACGGCCTTCTTGGCAGTTGCCTTGCGGGCTGGAGCCTTCTTGGCTGGTGCCTTCTTGGCCGCAGCCTTCTTTACTGGTGTCACCGGCGCCTCCTCGGCGAGATGGTCTGCAGGTGAATGTGTAGCAGTGACAGACCCGTCAGTCGTGTCTTTCGCGTCGTTGGCGCGTTGCGACGGTCGGCCGACCTGATGCGCGACGGTGCCGATCGGGACACCTTGTGGCAGTGCATATGACACATCAACCGGCGGCCGGGTGGGGTCCAGGGCCAGATCGATGCCGCGGCGAGGGGCGTCGACCGAGGCCACGGTGAAGGTGCGCACCTCGCCGATGTTGATCACGTCGCGCGCCCGCAGGGGGGCCGGGTCGCCCATGGCCTTGAGCGGGATGTAGCACTGCACGTCGCCCGCCCGGGCGTAGGCGCCGTGGGAGCTGAAGCTGTCCACGGTGGCGTCCACCTCGCTGCCCACCGGATGGGCACCCGACGAAGTCGATGAAGGGCATCAGCTCGTTGAGCTGGGTGGCGGGCGAACCGCTCTCGCGCCGGCGCCCGCCCGTTCCCGCTGGTCTTGGCCGTCTTGGCGGCCTTGGACGCCTTCTCGGCCCGGCCGCCGGCGCCCGAGCCGCCCCGGTCGCTCTGGCCCCGTTTGGTCACGCCCGAGGCCCGGGTGGCGCCTCGGCTGCCACCCCGCCCCCGGTCGCTGCTGGCCTCCTTGACCGATCGCCGGCTGGCCGGGCCCCGCACCGGCGAGCGCAGCAGGAACACCCAGCCCAGGCCCGGTACGGGCTTGCCGCCGATGAGGCGCCCCTCGTCGAACAGCCACGGGTACTGACCGTGGAACTCCTGGAACGAGTCGTTGGACAGGATGACGGCGTCGGCCTTGTCGGCGATCTGCAGGACGAAGGCGTCGCCGCGGCCGATGGCCCCGGCGGGCGGACTGACCAGCTCGCCGGCCAGGACGGCCTCCTCGTAGGCGTCGCGCTCGGACGCGTCGATGCGATGACCGAAGGTGGCGTCGACCACCACGGTGAGGTTGTCAGCCGGGTGTTCGGTGAGGAAGGCCCGAACGGCCTCGTCGAGCTGTTTCAGGCTGGGGAGCGAGCGACCTTCGGTCGCGATGTTCGAGCCGTCGACGACGACGTAGTTGGTGGACATGGGTGGTAAGGACCGATCTGTTGGAAGGAGAGCCCCGGTGCACCCGATCATCCGCGCGCCACACCGCCAGTAGCGGTTGGTGCCGGAAATGATCCGGGGGGACCGGCGGCAGGATTGGAACCGTCGGAATGACAGCGCCAGCCTACGCTGCCTGCATGGGTGAGCCGCACATCGACGAGACGGAGCGTCGTACCCACGAGGTCACCGAACTGCTCCAGCACCTGATCCGCAACGCCTGTGTGAACGACGGAACCACCGAGTCCGGTGGTGAGGTTCGCAGTGCCGATCTGTTGGCCGACTACCTGGCCGGGTCATCCTTCGACATCGAGCGCTACGAGCCCGAACCTGGACGTTCCAGTCTGGTGGCGAGGCTGGAGGGACGCGACCCCGACGCGCCCACCCTCTTGTTGATGGGCCACACCGACGTGGTGCCAGTGAATCCGGACGGGTGGCAGCACGACCCGTTCGGCGGTGAGCTGATCGACGGCGAGGTGTGGGGCCGGGGCGCGGTGGACATGTTGAACCTGACCGCCTCGATGGCGGTGGCGGCCAAGCACCTGGCCCAGGGGGACTTCAACCCCGACGGCACCCTCATCTACCTGGCGGTGGCCGACGAGGAGGCGCTCGGGACCCACGGCGCCAACTGGCTGGCCGACCACGAGCCCGATGCCATCGGCGCCGACTTCGTGATCACCGAGTCCGGTGGCATCCCCATCCCGTCCCCCGCCGGCTTGAAGCTCCCGGTGATCGTGGCCGAGAAGGGCTGCTACTGGTGTCGGCTTCGCGTGCACGGCACGCCCGGGCACGGCTCGCAGCCCTACGGCACGGACAACGCGTTGGTCACTGCGGCTGAGGTGGTGCGTCGGCTGGACCGCTTCCAGACCCCGGCCCAGATCCACGACGTGTGGCGCCGATTCGTGACCTCGATGGGCTACCCGGCCGATCTGACCGATTCGCTGCTGTCGGCCGACGGGTTCGACCAGATGCTGGAGCGGTTGCCGGTGGGCATGGCCGCCATGTTCCATGCCTGCACCCACACCACGTTCGCCCCCACCGTGGCGCACGGGGGCACCAAGATCAACGTGGTCCCCGACACCGTGGACCTGGAGGTGGACATTCGCACGTTGCCCGGGCAGGACGACGTCGAGGTGGCCGGGCTGGTGGCCGAGGCGCTGGGTGATCTGGCCGGGCGGGTCGACGTCGAGGTGCTCGTGTCCGACGCCGCCACCGAGTCGCCTACCGACACGCCGCTGTGGGAGTCGCTGGCACGCGTCTCCCAGGCGTTCTACCGCGACAGCCAGATCGTGCCCTTCCTGACGGTAGGGGCCACCGACTCGCGGTTCTTCCGCCGGATGGGTGTGACCGCCTACGGCTACGGGATGTTCAGCCAACATCTGTCCTTCGAGGACTACGGCCGGATGTTCCACGGCGATGACGAGCGCATCGACGTCGACTCGCTCGGGCTGTCGGTGGCGTTGTGGGATCGGGTGGCTCGCGACCTGCTGAGCTGAGCCGCGCGCCCCGGCCTGCCGCCCTCAGCGAGTCAGCTGGGTGAAGAACGTCTCGACCTTCGGTACCTCAGTGAGCACGAAGGCCCGGTAGAGGTGGTCGATGTCGACATAGACGTACGTGCCGTTGGCCACCACCTTGCAGGTCGAGGCGTCGCAGATGTCGTCGTTCACGTCGAGGGTGGGCACGCCGCCGAGCTTGGCCCGGACGCCGGCCAGCGCGTCGGCCAACGGCGCCTCCGGACCCAACGCCTGTGACACCGGCGTCGTGCACTGGTCGGCGGGGTGTCGAGCCAGGCAGTCGATCGGGTTGGACGCGTTGCGCGGGGTGTCGAAAACCGAACCGACCTTGATGCCCTTCGCCCGCAGGGAGGCCAGGTAGCGCTGATAGGCGTCGGCCCACATCTGGGCCGTCGGCTCGAGACGGTTCGATCCGGGCGGTCGGAAGACCAGGCTGGCGTAGCTGTCGCTCTCCGAGGTGACGACGGCCACGGGGTGGAGCTCCTCGATCAGCCGGGCGGTCTGCGCGTGGAACGCGTCGCAGGTGCGGTTGAGCGGTCCCTGCAGGGTGATCACCGGGATCGGCGTGGCTGGACACACGCTCTGCCAGCGCACGATGAGGCGGAGGCCTTCGGTTCGCGCCGCTCGAGCGAAGGCGGGCGCCCAGTGGCGGGCGTGCGAGTCACCCTCCAGCACGAGGAGGCGGTGGCTGTTGAGATCGCCGTCCTCGCAGTAGGCGATGCCGTCGGGGGAGTGAGTCTGGTGGACGCAATCGAACACCTTGACGGAGGCGGCCACCGCGGTGAGCGGGACCGATGGTCCCCCCGTGGCCGCGGCGGTGGCGGCGCCGTCGAGGCCGACGGTCACCAACAGCACGACCGCGGTGATGGCGGCTCCCATGGCGTAGGTGAGTGGTCGTGAGCC
This sequence comes from uncultured Microthrixaceae bacterium, assembly GCA_963740985.1. Taxonomy (GTDB): domain Bacteria; phylum Actinomycetota; class Acidimicrobiia; order Acidimicrobiales; family Acidimicrobilacustridaceae; genus UBA4742. Next base: position 1,344,603 of record CAVUGJ010000002.1, on the reverse strand, counting down.
GATGAGGCGAGGGTTGAAGCGCGCCGGGTTCTCGACCAGCTCATGAGCCACGGTGCCTACCCCCAACGCCACCAGCGCGGCGGCGGTGCGGACCCCCAGCGTGTCGCGGCTGAGCCACGCCACCGCCAGGAGGATGAACGGCCAGTGCCACAGGTACCAGGAGTAGGACACGCGGCCCAACCACTGCAGCGGTGCCAGTCCGAGGGCGCGGTTGATGGGGTTGCTGGAGCTCGTGCCGGCGTGGATCACCAGCAGCGCCCCGATCACCGGGAGCAGCGCCCGGTAACCGGGGTAGGAGGAGTCCTGGCTGTAGGTGGCGGTGGCCACGGCCAGGGCGGTGATGCCGAGCGCGGCCGACACCACCGGCGCGATCCCCCCTCGCCAGGAGTCGGGCACCGGCGCCAGGGCCAGCAGGCCGGCGGCGGCGAACTCCCAGGCCCGGGCGGGCAGGCCGAAGAAGGCATAGGGCGAGCCGTGCGCCGTCTGGACGATGCAAAGGGCCAGCGACGAGACGAAGGTCGCCCCGAACAGGACCAGGAGCGCGGCCCGCCGCCGTCGCGGCCGATCACGAACGGCCAGGCACACGGCCAGGACCAACACGGGCCACAGCAGATAGAACTGCTCCTCGACCCCCAGCGACCAGGTGTGCAGGAACAGGCTGGTGTCGATGTTGGGCGCGAAGTAGTCGGTGGACTGGCGGGCGAAGGCCAGGTTCGACACGTACAGGGCCGCGGTCCGGGCTTGGGAGGCCACCGTCTGCCATTCGACGAAGGGAAGCACCACCAGGGCCAGCCCCAACACGACGACCAGCATCAGGCCGAGAGCGGGAACCAGTCGTCGCACCCGCCGGGCCCAGAAGCGCAGCAGGGCCGGTCTACCTTGGCGCTCGGACTCCGCCACCAGGTTGCGCGTGATCAGGAAGCCGGAGATCACGAAGAAGACGTCGACGCCGATGAACCCGCCGGAGAAACCCGCCAGCCCGATGTGGAAGGCCACGACCAGCACGATGGCCACGGCTCGGAGCCCGTCGATGTCGCCGCGCAGCGCGGTGGTCCGCCGACCTGCGTCCGTCATCGCGGTGACGCTACTCGGATCGTCATCCTGATCCGGCACAACCTCCCCCGGCCCTCGGACGATCGGCGGGACCCGCGCGCCTACGATGCCCGACGTGATCCGGGCCGCGCTGTTCGATTTCGGAGGGGTGATCGTCGACGGACCCTTCGAGGCCTTCGCCGACTACGAGCGCGATCACGGACTGCCCGACGGCCTGATCCGGCGCATCAATGCCACCGACCCGGACACCAATGCCTGGGCTCGCCTGGAGCGGGGCGAGATCGATCCCGAGACGTTCGCCCGGGTGTTCGAGGCGGAGGCCAGCGCCCGGGGTGAGACCGTGGACGGCCAGGCGGTGCTCGGACTGCTCACGGGAGCCGGCGCGGGCGGTGATGGCCCCAGGGTGGGACGGCTGCGCCCGGCGATGGTGGGGGCGGTGCGTCGGTGCTCCGAGCACCTGATGACCGGCCTGTTGACCAACAACTTCCTGTCCACCGGCGACGCGTCGTTTGGGACGGCACCCGACCATCCCTACGGTGAGGTGCTGGGGCTGTTCGACGCGGTCATCGAGTCGAGCCGGGTCGGGGTGCGCAAGCCCGACCCCCGTTTCTACGAGATCGCCTGCGCCATGCTCGAGATCGAGCCATCCGAGGCCGTCTTCCTCGACGATCTGGGGATAAACCTCAAGCCGGCGCGGGCCATGGGCATGCTGACCATCAAGGTGGACGAGGAGTCCCACGCCCTGGCCGAGCTCGAACAGGTCGTCGGATTCACCCTCGCCTGACCCCGCGTCGTCGGTCGCTGGCGCAACCTGTCAGGTGAGCGACGTGGATGGCGTCGCTGGGCTGGCAGCTTGCGGCGGGTGGGGAACCCTAGGCCGTCCGACGGGCGATCAGAACCTGCTCCTGGACCGACCTCGGGCGATGCCAGAGGTCGAAGTCCGACACGATCAGTACTCGGTATCCGGCCTGCCGGATGGCTGCTCGGCGAGCGTCGTCGTGGGCGCGGTCGCTGATGCTGGCGTGGTAGATCTCGCTGTCGACCTCCACGATGAGAGGGACCTCGCGGTCGCGGAAGTCGACTCGGCCGAGCCAATCGAGATCGCCCACGTCGACCTGTCGCTCGAAGGTGCGCACCCCGACCTGGGCCATGAGCTGTTCGAACCGGGACTCGGCGTTGCTGTCCGTCGCACGGTAGGCGTCGCCACGAGCCTCGATGAGCTCGCGCATGATCTGGATGCCGGGGCGGCCGTGCCCGGCCAGCTCCGCCAAGGTGCGACGCAGCAGCCGGCCCGTGACCAGGCGCATCCGCCAGGCCGCGTCGATCAGCCGCTCGAGCCGTAGGGGATGCACCAATGGGGCCAGGTCGAACAGAACCCGGGCGGGAACGGTGACCACCAAGCCTTGACGGATGGTCAGGTGCGTGTCTGGAAGCGAGGTGGTGGTGTGGATCCTCGCCAGAGGACCGTGGGGAACGGCGCGTCCCGGGCGGCAGCTCAGCACTTCGAGGGGCTCGAGGCGAAAGCCAGGAAGGCGCCAGTACCCCGCGGCTGAGCGATGCGAGAGGGCGGCCCCGGGGACGACCAGGGTCGCCACGGCGGCTCGGAGGAGCTCGGTGTCGGGGGCCGCCTCGGCTACGAGCACCTGCTGGCCCAACGATCTCAGGTCTCCGCGGCGCAGCCGCACAGAGAGCATTTGGCGGGTTATCCCACGTTGGCGGGCTTGGGCTCTCGTGAACGCCCCATGCTGGGACGCGGCCAGTTCATGGATGACACGATCGATGTCGCTCATGTCCACCTCCGGATTGCTCCTCCACGAGGCGAAGCTGTCAGCCCAGCGACGCCATCGGCGTCGCTGAGCTGACAGGTTGCGCGAGGTGGGGAAGGCCGAGGTGGGGAAGGCGGGAAGGCCCGCGGGGACGGGACGGGGTCAGTCGAGGTTGGCGAAGATGCGGCTGACCACGTCCTCCTGCTCCTGCAGGTGGATGGCATGGCTGCCCGTGGCGGGCGATCCCGACTCCGAGCGGCTCTCGCGGTGGATCCAGTGGTCGCTGTGGGCCTCGAACAAGCGGCCCTTGATGGCGTTCCAGGGACCCATGTTCTCGGGCTCCTCCTGAAGCCAGAACAGCTGGTCGGCGTTCGGGTAGCGCTCGACCAGCCGGGCCACGGCCTCGAACGGCCACGGGAAGAGCTGCTCCACCCGAGCGATGGCCACCGGCGCGCCGAGCTTGTCGCGGGCATCCAACGCGTCGTAGGCGATCTTGCCCGAGCACAGGATGATGCGCTTGACGGCGTCGGGATCGCCTACCCGGGGATCGTCGAGGACCTCCTCGAACGAGCCCTGCACCAGCGCCTCGATGGGCGAGCGCGAGGCCTTGGCCCGCAGGAGCGACTTGGGTGTGAACACCACCAGCGGCTTGCGCACGGTGCGGCGCATCTGACGCCGAAGCAGGTGGAAGAACTGGGCCGCGGTGGTGGCGTTGCACACCTGGATGTTGTCCTCGGCGGCCAGCGTCAGGAACCGCTCGATGCGCCCGGAGGAGTGCTCGGGCCCCTGGCCCTCGTAGCCGTGGGGCAAGCAGCAGCACCAGGCCCGAGGTCTGGCCCCACTTGTCCTCGGCGGCCACCAGGTACTGGTCCACGATGATCTGGGCCCCGTTGAAGAAGTCGCCGAACTGCGCCTCCCAGATGACCAGCGCGTCCTTGTTGACCACCGAGTAGCCGTACTCGAAGCCGAGGGCGGCGTACTCCGACAGCAGCGAGTCGTACAGCCAGAACTGGGCCCCGTCCGAGGCCAGGGGCGCCAGCGGGGTGTGCTCCATCCCCGTCTGGTAGTCGACCAGCACGCCGTGGCGGTGCGAGAAGGTGCCGCGTCGCGTGTCCTGGCCGGCCAGTCGCACCGACGTGCCCTCGTACAGCAGCGAGCCGTAGGCCATGGTCTCGCCCAGCGCCCAGTCGACCTCGCCCGATTCGAACATCCGGTGACGGGTCTCGAACTGCTTGGCCAGCTTGGGATGGATCTGGAACCCGTCGGGCACCGTCTCGAGCGCGGTGAAGATCGTGTCGATCTCGGCACGGGTGATGCCGGTGGCGACGTGAGGCAGGACGCCCAGCGCCGGCGGTGCGGGCTTGGCCCGGGTGCCCTCGGGCGGCGCGTGCTGGCGGGTCTCCTCCAGTGCGCTCTGGAGGCGGTTGCTGAAGTCGTCGAGGGCGGCCTCGGCGTCGTCGAGGCTGATGTCGCCTCGCTTGACCAGTGCCTCGGTGTAGAGCTTGCGCACCGAGCGACGGGCGTCGATGCGCTTGTACATCAGGGGTTGGGTGTAGCTGGGGTCGTCGCCCTCGTTGTGACCGTGGCGGCGGTAGCACACCATGTCGATGACGACGTCCTTGTTGAACTCCTGCCGGTAGGCGAAGGCCATCTGGGCCACCCGCACGCAGGCCTCGGGGTCGTCGCCGTTGACATGGAAGATCGGGGCCTGGACCATCTTGGCCACGTCGGTGGGGTACTCCGAGGAGCGGGCCGAATCGGGCGGGGTGGTGAAGCCGAGCTGGTTGTTGATGATGAGGTGGACGGTGCCACCCACGCGGTAGCCCTTGATCAGCGACAGGTTGAGCGTCTCGGCCACCACGCCCTGGCCGGCGAAGGCGGCGTCGCCGTGGATGAGGATGGGCAGCACCGGATACCGACCCGGGGGGTCGATGAGGTCCATCTTGGCGCGGGCCATCCCCTCGACCACCGGGTCGACCGTCTCGAGGTGCGACGGGTTGGCGGCCAGCTCCACCTCGATGGTGTTGCCGTTGCGGCTCACGAACTTGCCGGTCTGGCCCAGGTGGTACTTGACGTCGCCCGAGCCCTGCGTCGACTCGGGGTCGACGTTGCCCTCGAACTCGGTGAAGAGCTGCTCGTAGGACTTGCCCACGATGTTGACCAGCACGTTGAGCCGGCCTCGATGGGCCATGCCCATGACCACCGACTCGAGGTGGGTGTCGGCCGCGGCACTGATCACCGCGTCGAGGATGGGAATGGCGCTCTCGGCGCCGTCGATGCCGAAGCGCTTCTGGCCCAGGTACTTGGTGGCCAGGAACCGTCTCGAGGGCCTCGGCCGCGTTGAGCCGGCTCAGGATGTGGCGCTGCTCACCCGGCTCGACCACCACGCTGGCCCCTTCGACCTGGCGCTGGATCCAGGCCTTCTCCACCGGCTCCTGGATGTGCATGTACTCGATGCCGATCGTGCGGCAGTACGCGTCGCGCAACAGGTGCAGCAGGGAGCCCAGAGCCATGCGGTCCTGACCGCCGATGCCGTTGGTCAGGAACTCGCGGTCGAGGTCCCAGATGGTCAGGCCGTAGGTCTCCGGCGCCAGCTCGGGATGCATGTACGGCTCTTCGGCGGCCAGCGGATCGAGATCGGCGATGAGGTGGCCTCGCACCCGATGGGCGTTGACCAGCTGGTCGACCCGCATCTGCTTCTCGAGCATGGCGGCGGTGTGGTCGACCGGATTGACGTCGCGGCGCCATTCGACCGCCTCGTAGGGAACCCCGACCGATCGGAACACCTCGACGTAGAAGTCGTCGGCCCCGATGAGCAGCTCGTGCACCCGCTTGAGGAACAGCCCAGACTCGGCTCCCTGGATGATGCGGTGGTCGTAGGTCGACGAGATGGTGATGATCTTGGACAGGCCCAGGGTGGCCAGCGTGGCCGGATCGGCGCCTTCGTACTCGGTGGGGAACCCGAGGGTGCCCACGCCCACGATGGTGCCCTGCCCGGGCATGAGGCGCGGCACCGACTGGAGGGTGCCGATGGTGCCCGGGTTGGTCAGGCTCACGGTCACACCGGCGAAGTCGTCCGCACTCAGCTTGTTGGTGCGCACCTTGCGGATCAGGTCCTCGTAGGCGGACCAGAAGCCGCGGAAGTCGAGGGTGTCGGCGTCGCGGATGCAGGGCACCAGCAGGGTGCGACCGTTCGTGCGCTCGACGTCGACAGCCAGGCCCAGGCCGATGTGGTCGTGGTGCACCACCCGAGGCTTGCCGTCGTCGCCGGTCGTGAACGAGTTGTTCATGGCCGGCATGGTCTCGGCGATCGCTCGCACCACGGCGTAGCCGATCAGGTGGGTGAAGCTCACCTTCCCGCCCCGGGTGCGGCCCAGATAGCCGTTGATGATCGTGCGGTTGACCTCGAGCAGCTTGGCCGGGACCTCGCGGAAGCTGGTGGCGGTGGGCACCTCGAGGCTGGCGGCCATGTTGGTGGCGATGAGGGCGGCCGCGCCCCGCAGCGGCTCGCCCATCGAGTTGTCCGCGCCCCCGGTCGTGGCGACCTTGGGAGTCGGAGCCGGAGCCGGAGCCGGAGTCGGTGCCGGCGTAGCAGTCGGGCTGGACGGGTTCGGGAGAGCCGGCGCGGTCGGATCGACCGGAGCCGAATCGGGTCGGTAGTCGGCGAAGAACTCGTGCCAGCTCTCGCTCACCGACGACGGATCCGCCAGGTACTGCTCGTACATCTCGTCGACCAGCCAGGCGTTCGGACCGATCTGGTCGGCGGCAGGGTTCGTGTCCACGATCGCATGGTACCGGCCCGCTCTGGCGCCCCAGAGCGGCTGGCCCGGGGTTGCCGGGGCCGCCGCTAGGGTCGGGCTCGTGCGCATCGCCACCTGGAACGTGAACTCGCTGAAGGCCCGTATCGACCGCGTCGAGGAGTGGGTGGCCCAGGTCCAACCCGACGTCCTTTGCCTGCAGGAGACCAAGCTGGCCGACGACGCCTTTCCCGCCCTGACCTTTCAGGCTCTCGGCTACGAGAGCGCTCACCACGGCTTCGGCCAGTGGAACGGGGTGGCCATCCTGTCGAGGGTGGGCATCACTGACGTGGTGGCCGGCTTCGACGACGACGACCCGCCCGATGTGGATGCCCGGCTGGTGTGGGCCACCTGTGGTGGGGTGCGCATGGCCAGCGCCTACGTGCCCAACGGCCGGGCCCTGACCGACGACCACTACCAGTACAAGCTGTCCTGGCTGGCCCGGCTGCGCACGCTGCTCGATGCCAAGGACGACCCGGCCCAGCCCCTGGCCATCTGCGGCGACTTCAACATCGCCCCCGACGACCGCGACGTGTACGACCCGGCAGAGTTCGTCGACGCCACCCACACCAGCGCCCCCGAGCGCGACGCCCTGGCCCACATCGAGGAGTGGGGCCTCGAGGATGTCTTCCGGCGTCACTACGACGCCGGCGGCCTGTTCTCGTGGTGGGACTACCGGGCCGGCAACTTCCACAAGGGCAAGGGCATGCGCATCGATCTGATCCTGGCCTCGGCCCCCCTGGCCGAGCGTTCGGCCAGCGTCCTCATCGACCGCAACGCCCGCAAGGGCAAGTCACCCAGCGACCACGCACCGGTGGTGGCCGACTTCGAGCTCGACTGACCGCCAGGTCGGCCATGGGCTCGACTGACCGCCAGGTCGGCCATGGGCTCGACTGACCGCCAGGTCGGCCATGGGGCTGAGCCATCATGGGGTCATGACCGAACCCGTCGATGCCAGTCCCCGTCCTCCCGAGCCGCCGGCCGATTCGGGTGGTCGAGCCGACGGCCAGGTGCCGGCCATGGATCCGGAGGAGGCGGCGGCGCGGGCCGAGTACGCCCGCAGCGTCCTGACCGGTCGGTGGCAGGAGCCGTCGCCCAGCGAGATGACGTCGCGGCGCGTCGAGATCCGCCGCCTGGCCGACTCGATGCGCATCATCATGGAGCGCCTGGTGGCCACCGCCGCGCCCACCGAGTCCATCATCGAGGTGGCCGACCAGCTGGCCCGAGCCGCCTTGGCCTTCGACCACTGGCCCCACGGGTCGCTGTACGAGGGGTTCGCCGAGGCGGCCAATGCGGGTGGTGATCCTCACGCCATGTTCGAGTTCAGCCCGTTGATCGGACGGGCCAACCCGTTGGCCCCACCCATGCGGTTGCTCGACGTCGAGGGCGTGGTCCACGGCCAGGTCACCTTCGGATCGGCCTACGAGGGGCCGCCCGGGTGCGTGCACGGGGGCTACATCGCGGCCGCCTTCGACGAGCTGTTGGGCGCCACCCAGTCGTTGTCGGGCAATCCCGGCATGACCGGGCGCCTCACCGTGCACTACCGCTCGCCCACGCCGCTGCACGCCGAGCTGCACCTGGTGGGCCAGATCACCGCGGTGGACGGACGCAAGATCTTCACCCAGGGCCACCTCTACGCCACCGACGCCGACGGCACGTCGCGACTGTGCGCCGAGGCCGAGGGCCTGTTCATCAGCATCGACTTCGGCCGGTTCGCCGAGCTCAAGGTGCAGCGCGAGCAGTCCGAGCGCGATCGCCTGGGCCAGTAGCGGCGCAGTCAGCCCGCCAGACGGGCGGCGATGAGGGCCTGCTCGGCCTCGGCGTGCTCGCGCAGACCCGACACCAGCGCGCCCTCGACCTTGCCCCCCACGAACCGCATCCGCACCTTGAGCTCACCGTCGAGGCGGCGCAGGGTGGTCTGGTCGCCCTCGGCCAGGAAGGTGTAGCGACCCGAACAGCTCAGCCGATCGGCGTAGTGGTCCGGCTGCAGCCGGCTGGTGGCCGTGGCCCGATCGAGGTCGAAGTCGACCTCTTCGATCCAGGTGAGCTTGGCGGGATCGATCACGGCCAGCGCGGCGGCGGGAAGGTCACCGGTGAAGCGTTGGTGGAGTCGTAGCCGCACGTGGCTGCCGTCGACCTGGTGGTCGACCACCTGGGGGGTGCCGATCTTGGGCAGCCCCGACAGGGTGGGGTAGAGCGCGGGGTCGGTGAACAACGCCAGCACCGTGGCCAGGTCGGCGGGGTAGCGCTGCTCGTTGGCGAATCGCATGGTTCACGTTTCCTGGTCGGCCAGGATGGCCAGGATCTCGTCGCCGAAGCGTTGCACCTTGACCGCGCCGATGCCGGGGACGGCCAGCAGCGCCGCGGCCGAGCTGGGACGGGTGGCGGCCACCTCGGCCAGGACACGGTCATGGAAGATCACGTAGGCGGGCACCGACGCGGCTTTGGCCTGGCGGCTGCGCCAGGCCTTGAGCGCGTCGAAGGTGGCCTGGGCGGTGGCATCGAGCTCGGGGGCGGCGCCGCCCGCGCTTCGCCCGGGCGCGCCGCCCGGCGAGGCTTGGGCCGAGCCGACTCGAGGCGCAGGCCGGCGCGCTGGGCGGCCAGGTGGGCGGACCAGTCGGCCGGGACGATGCCCTGGCGCAGGGCGTCGGTGGCTGCCTCGACCTCGTCGAGGTAGGGCGAGGCTGTGCGGGTGGCGGTGCGCTCCCCGAAGGTGCGGGTCTGGGCCCAGGTCAGTCGCAGCTCCTGTTCGGCCCGGGTGATGGCCACGTAGAACAGGCGGCGCTCCTCGTCCAGGTCGTCGTCGGTGCGGGCATGGCCGATGGGCACCAGGCCCTGCTCGATGCCGGCGAGGTGCACGACCGGCCATTCGAGGCCCTTGGCGGCATGGAAGGTGGCCAGCTCGACCGCATCCCCCTGACGATCGGGCTGGTCGGATCGGGCCGTCTCACCCAGCCAGCTGACGAAGCCGGTGGTGGAAGGCCGGCTCTCGATGGCCAGGTAGTCGCGACCGAGCCGGGCCAGCGCCTCGAGGTTGGCGGCTCGGCTGTCGGCGGCGGGCGCGGCCTCGTCCTCGTCGTCGAGGCCGGGGAACCCGGACTCGGTCGAGGCCAGATCGGTGAGGGCGGCCGACAGGTCGCCGGGGTGTTGCTGCAGGTCTCGCAGCGCGGCCTTGACCTCGGGCTGGTCGAGCAGGCCCGAACCGCCACGCACCCGGAACGGGATGGAGGTGCCGTGCAGCGCTTGTTCGATCACCGCCACCTGGGCGTTGGTGCGACACAGCACGGCCTGGGTGGACCACGACCCGCCGGGTCGGTGGTGGTCGCGCAGCGAGCGGGCGATGCCGTTGGCCTCGGCCTGGTCGTCGGGATAGGTGACGACGTCGGGGATGGGCCCATCAGGGCGGTTGGCCCGCAGCCCCGGTGGATGGTCGATGATGCCGCCGGCCAGCACGGCGTTGGCCACGGCCAGGATCTGGGGACTGGACCGGTAGTTGTCGGAGAGTTGGATGGTCTCGGCCCCGGGATGGTCGTCGGCGAAGCCGGCCAGCGCGCCGGGGTCGGCGCCGTTCCAGCCGTAGATGGCCTGGTTCGGGTCGCCCACCACGCACAGGTCTCGACGGCCGCCCACCCAGGCGTCGAGCAGGCTGCGTTGCAGCGGGTTCACGTCCTGGAACTCGTCGACGAAGAGATGCTGATAGCGCCACTGCTGGGCCTTGGCGAAGTCACGGTCCTCGCGCAGGTCGCGCCGGCACAGTCGCAGCAGGTCGTCGAAGTCGACCATGCGACGTCGGTGCTTCTCCTGCTCGTAGCGCTGGTACACCTCGGCCATGTCGCGGTAGGCCAACGGCGCCCGCCGACCCAGCCGGTGGGCTTCGGCCCCGTACTCGTCGGGCTCGATGTCGCGGGCCTTGGCCCACTCGATCTCGCCCACGATGTCGAGGGCGGAAGACCGCTGCGCGCCGGACAGCAGGCGGATCACGAAACCGAGCTTGCGGTCGAGCAGCTCGGGGGGACGCACACCCCGATCAGCCCACCGGGCCCGCAGCTGGGCGTAGGCCACCGAGTGGAAGGTGCCGGCCACCACCTGGTCGCGCAACCCCAGCCGCCGCAGACGCGAGGACAGCTCGCCGGCGGCCTTGCGGGTGAAGGTGAGCGCCAGCACGTGGCGCGGGTCGTGCTCGCCGGCCAGCGCCCGATAGGCGATGCGGCGGGTCAGCACGCGGGTCTTGCCGGTGCCCGCGCCGGCCAGGATGGCCAGGGGCGTGGTCGGGCAGGTTACGGCCTCGCGTTGGGTCGGGTTCAGGCCGTCGAGCACCTGCTGGGCGTCCACCTGGTCACCCTAACCAGCCGGTGTGACAGCACTAGCCTCTGGTCGTGGCCTACTCGGATCTCATCCTGCGCGACAACGAGACCCTGATGCTCGACCTGCACCCGCACTGGTGGTACTTCGCCAAGGCCCTGATCGCCACCGTGGTGGCAGTCATCCTGGCCATCGTGGTGCTGGCCGAGGGCTGGTGGGATCCCATCAAGCTGGTGACCGCCGTCCTTGTGCTCGCCGGCCTCGTCTGGCTGGCCGAGCGCTACGCCCACTGGGTCAGCACCTACTTCATCCTGACCAGCGACCGGATCATCTACCGCGAGGGCATCTTCGCCAAGCATGGGATGGAGATCCCGCTCCAGCGGATCAACTCCATCTTCTTCAACCAGCGCATGTTCGAGCGGATCCTGGGTCTCGGCGACCTCAAGATCGAGTCGGCCTCCAAGACCGGGGCCGAGGTGTTCGACGACATCCGCCGGCCTGAGCGGGTGCAGCACGAGATCTACTCGCAGATGGAGGCCCTCGAGAACCGGGGCTACGACCGCATCGGCCAGCAGATCACCCAGGCCCAGTCGGCTCCCGCCGTCGCGGGCCAGCCCGTCCCGGCCCAGGCTCCGCCCGCCCCGCCTCCGGTCGCGCCCCACCCTGCGCCCAGCCCCTCGGTGGCCGACCGCATGACCGAGCTGCACCGCCTCCACACCCAGGGTGTCATCACCGACGCCGAGTTCGAGGCCAAGAAGGCCCAACTGCTCGAACAGCTCTGAGGCCCGCCGTGTCCGAGGCACGCGTGGTCAGCCTGGTTCCCTCCGCCACCGAGTCGCTCCTGGCCTGGGGGATCCAGCCCGTGGCGGTCACGCGCTTCTGCGAGCAGCCCGGGCTGACCCACGTCGGCGGCACCAAGGACCCGGATCTCGACGCGGTGGTCGCCCTCGCCCCCGACGTGGTGGTCATGTGCGAGGAGGAGAACCGCCGGCCCGACGCCGAAGCCCTGATGGATGCCGGTCTCACCGTGCACGTCCTGCGCATCGACGCCGTGGACGATGTCTTCGGGGCACTCGTCGACCTGGCCGACGCGGTGGGCGCGCCGGCGCCGGACCCGTGGCCCGCCGCGCCGGGCGTGGTCGGAGCGGAGCGGCCGAGGGCCTTCGTCCCGATCTGGCGGCGGCCGTGGATGACCATGAGCGGCGGCTGCTACGGCTCGTCGGTGCTCGACGTCCTGGGCATCGACAACGCCTTCGCCGACGCCTCGGATCGCTATCCCACCACCAGCCTGGAGGAGGCAGCCGCCCGAGCCCCCGACCTGGTGTTGGCCCCCAGCGAGCCCTATCCCTTCGCCGAGCGCCACGTGGCTGAGCTGGAAGGGGTGGCGCCGGTCGAGCTGGTGGACGGCCAGGACCTGTTCTGGTGGGGGGTGCGCACCCCGGCCGCGCTGGCCCGCCTGCGCGTCCGTCTCTCGGCCTGGACCGGCGCGAGGTGACCGGCGCGAGGTGACCGGATCGAGCTAGGCGACGGGCTGGTCGGTGACGAGCTGTTCGATGCGTTCGAGGGTGGCGGCCATGTTGCGGCGGGCGTCGCTCGCGCCCATGCGGGCGAAGGGCTTGGTCACGGCCGACTCCTGGGTGATGTCCCAGGTCTCGCGGACCCGGGTCCCGCCATCGGTCGGTTCGAGCTCGTAGCGCCAGATGCGCCCGGCGAAGTACTGGCCCACCGCGGTGGGACCCCGCGTCTGCCAGGCCAGGCGGCGGTTCTCCTCCAGTTCGATGACCGTGCTCACCATCGAATAGGGCACCCCGATCTTCATGGACATGCCGAAGCGGTCACCCAGCTCCAGCCGGCGCGAGGGACCCTTGGCCTGGCGCACGGAGCCCGAGCCGTCGATGTCGGGGTGACGGGTGGAATCCACGATGAGGTCGAAGATGGCTTCGGGCGGAGCCGGGATGATCCGCTCGACCGACTGGATGTCCTGGTCGTGGGCCACGGCGGCAGCGTAGCCAGCCGGCCCGGACGGGTCCCGATCGGATCCGGATCAACCACCCATGCCGGCTCAGCCCGAGGTCACCGACGCCCCGGCCGAGGCCCGGACCGTCCATCCCTCGTCGAGCACGCCCGGCTCCGTGAGCGCGACCACGCAGCCGCCGAACCCGCCGCCCACCAGTCGAGCGCCGTACACCCCGGGCACCCGGACCAGGCGCTCCACCAGCTCGTCGACCACCGGGGTGGACGCCTCGAAGTCGTCGCGGTTGCTGGTGTGGGACTCGGCGAAGATGGCTCCGGCGGTGACCAGGTCGTCGGCCCGCAGCGCGGCGGCGAAGGCCCGCACGCGGGCGATCTCGGTCACCACGTGCCGGGCCCGGGCCCGCGCCCCGGGATTCGTCACCGCGGCCACGTCGGCCACGTTGGCGTCGCGCAGCGGACCGATCTGGCGCTGGGCTTCGGACACTTCACCGATGCGCTCGGCGTAGGGCGAGTCCTCCAGTCGTCGAGGCTGGCCCGAGTGGACCACCACCACGGCCAGGGCGTCGGGAACCGGCACGGGTTCGGTCTCCAGCGTGGCGAAGTCGACCAGCAGGGCGGCGCCGGCCACCCCGTTCACGGCGATGAGCTGGTCCATGAGGCCGCAGGGCACGCCCGAGGCCCGATGCTCCGCCCGCTGGCACGCCTGGGCCAGCTCCAGGCGGGTGGCAGGCTGGCGCGACCGGTCGCCCACGAGGGCCAGCGCCAGCGCCACCTCGAACGCGGCGCTGGACGACAGGCCGGCCCCGACCGGCAGGGTGGTGGACACGACGCCGTCGAAGCCGTGGGCGGGGTCGATCTCGGCCACCACCGCGGCCACGTATCGGCCCCACTCGGGCAAGGTGGCGGTGGGCTCGGCGGCCCAGATCCCGTCGTCGGACCGGGCCAGTTCGACCACTCCGTCGAAGCCCTCGGAGGTCAGGCGAACCCGGCTGGGCACGCGGCGTCCCACCACGGTGGTGGCCAGGTCGATGGCCATGGGCATGGCCAGCCCGCCCACGTAGTCGGTGTGGTCGCCCATGAGGTTGACCCGCCCTGGCGCCCGCGCCACCAGCTCGGGTGCCACCGGTTCAGACACCGCGGAGGGCCTCGGCTGCGTCGTCGGGATCCACCGGGTTGAACAGGATGCCGCCACCCAGCTCGCCGCTGGCCACGAACCGGGGGGTGGCCGGGGCTCGCAGCAGCGGGGCCACGTGCGCGTGCAGCCAGGCCTCGGGCCAGGGCTGGCCGTCGAAGGGACGCTGGTGGAACCACATCATGTACGGCATGGGTGCACCGAAGAGCCGGTCGAGCCGGCTCAACGAGTCCCCCAGCACCTGGGCCAGCTGGCGGCGTCCGTCTGGGGCCAGCGAGGGCAGGTCGGGGACCGGGGACTCGGGTGCGACCACCAGCGAGTAGGGCCATCCGGCCGCCCACGGCACCCAGGCCCGCCAGGCGCCCGATCGGCTGATCTCACGTCCGGCTGGCGCCTCGGGACCCAACGCGGCGACCGACGGTCGTCCGAGCTCGTCGGTGGCCCGGGGCGGGACGAGGTCGAACCCGTAGATCTGACCGTGGGGATGGGCGATGGTGGCGCCCACCGCCGCTCCCCGGTTCTCGAACACCAACACATAGGCGATGTCAGGGCGGGCCCCCAGAGCGGCGGTGCGCGCTGCCCACAGATCGACCACGGCGGCGGCCTGATCGAGCTCCAGTGAGGCCAGCGACGCCCGGTGGTCGGGGGAGTAGAGCACCACCTCGCACACGTCACCCGGCATGGACGGCCAGCGGTTGGGGAACCAGCGCACCTGGTAGGGATCGGGGGCCTCGGGGCCGCCGGGGCAGAACGGGCACGGATCGGCTCGCCGGTCGCCCGGCGGGTCACCTCCCTGGCCAAGCGGTTGGTTGGGTCGGTGCTGGCGCGACGCCACCACCCGAACCACGTCCCCGCTGAGCGGATCCACCCGGTAGGCGCCAGCCGGTCCTTCGTCGGGGGCGACGTCGGGCGTCGCGGGCTCGGCCACGGCGGTCAAGGTAGTGGGTGGCCCGCGTCTCGACCTTGACCGGACGGTCAAGAGTGAGGACCATGGGCGGATGCGCACCCAGGTGAACGGCATCGAGATCGAATACGAGACGATGGGGAACCCGGCCGACCCGCCGCTGCTGCTCATCATGGGACTGAGCGCCCAGATGATCTCGTGGCCCGACGAGTTCTGTCAGGGGCTGGTCGACCGGGGGTTCTTCGTGATCCGGTTCGACAACCGCGACATCGGCCTCTCCACCCACATCCATGTCGACCCCGAGGTCGACGTGGCCGCGGCGGTGACCTCCATGATGGCGGGACAGACCCCCGAGGCTCCCTACCACCTCGACGACATGGCCGGCGACGCGGTGGGAGTGCTCGACGCCCTGGGCATCGACGCGGCCCACGTGGTGGGCGCCTCCATGGGCGGGATGATCGCCCAGGCCCTGGCCGTGGCCGCCCCCGACCGGGTCCTCACGCTCACCTCCATCATGTCCACCACCGGCGACCCCGACGTGGGTCAACCCTCGCCCGAGGTGCTGGGGGTGCTCATGGCCCCACCGGCTGCCGACCGTGACAGCTACATCGCCCAGTCGGTCGCCGGTAGCAAGGTCATCGGCAGCCCCGAGCACTTCGACGAGGCGGCCGCCACCGATCTGGCCGGGAGGGCCTACGACCGCAGCTACGACCCGGCGGGGGTGGCCCACCAGTTGCTGGCCATCCTGAGCTCGCCGAGCCGCTCCGAGGGCTTGGCGCAGTTCGACAAGCCGACGCTGGTCATCCACGGCACCGCCGATCCGCTGGTGAACCCGTCGGGCGGGCAACGAACCGCCGAGGTGGTGCCGGGCGCCGAGTTGCTCCTGCTCGAGGGCATGGGCCACGACCTGCCCGTGTACTACTGGCCGCAGGTCATCGAGGCCATCACCAGCCTGGCTGCCCACTCGACCGTGGAGGCCTGAGGTGGCCAGTGGTCCGTTGCACGGCATGCGCATCCTCGAGATCGCCGGGATCGGCCCGGGACCCTTCGCGGCCATGATGCTGGCCGACATGGGGGCCGACGTGATCCGGGTCGACCGGGCCGCAGTCGGTGCGCGGCGGCGATCCCGACGCGCCGCCGGCCGACGTGTTGAACCGGGGCCGACGGTCGGTGGCCATCGACCTGAAGAACCCCGACGGGGTGGAGGCGCTGCTCTCGCTGGTGGAGTCGGCCGACGCCCTGATCGAGGGCTTCCGGCCCGGGGTGGCCGAACGCCTCGGGTTCGGTCCCGAGGCCTGCCTGGCCCGCAACCCTCGCCTGGTGTTCGGACGCATGACCGGTTGGGGCCAGGACGGCCCCTACGCCCTCACCGCCGGCCACGACATCAACTACATCGCCCTGGCCGGCGCCCTCGACTCCATCGGGCGGGCGGGCGAGAAGCCGACCCCGCCGCTCAACCTGGTGGGAGACTTCGGCGGCGGGGGCATGCTGCTGGCCTTCGGGGTGGTGTGCGCCCTGCTGGAGCGGGCCAGTTCGGGTCAGGGCCAGGTGGTGGACGCGGCCATGGTCGACGGCTCGGCCGTGCTCATGACCATGTTCCACGCCTTCCGGGCCATGGGCATCTGGGGGGACGAGCGGGGCACCAACATCCTCGACACCGGCGCCCACTTCTACGACGTGTACGAGACCCGCGACGCCAAGTACGTGTCCATCGGCTCCATCGAGCGCCAGTTCTACGCCGAGCTGCTGGAGCTGACCGGCCTGGTCGGCGACGACACCCTGCCCGATCAGAACGACCGGGCGCAGTGGCCGGCGATGAAGGAGCGCCTGGTCGAGCTGTTCAAGACCAAGACCCGCGACGAGTGGTGCGACCTCATGGAGGGCTCCGACGTCTGCTTCGCCCCGGTGCTGTCGATGACCGAGGCCCCGCGGCACCCCCACAACGTGCACCGCGGCACCTTCACCGAGCGCCACGGCATCGTCCAGCCGTCGCCGGCCCCGCGCTTCGACCGCACCCCCGGCGAGATCCAGCGCCCACCGGCGCATCCCGGCCAGCACACCGACGAGGTGCTGGCAGGAGTGGGGCTTCGACCCAGCCCGCATCGCCAAGCTCCGCGAGACCGATGCCGTGAGGTAACGGTGCCGGTAGCCTGCGCCGGTGGCTTCTCTGGTCTGCTTCCACGCCCATCCCGACGACGAATCGATCGCCACGGCCGGCACCATGGCCAAGGCGGCCGAGGCCGGTCACGAGGTGACGCTGGTGGTGGCCACCCAGGGCGAGCTGGGCGAGCCGGTGCCCGGCGTGCTGGCCGAGGGCGAGGAGCTGTGGACCCGACGGGTGGCGGAGACGCGAGCGTCTGCGGCGGTGCTCGGGGCCTCGCGGGTCGAGTTCCTGGGCTATCGCGACTCGGGGATGATGGGCGAGCCCACCAACGATGATCCCCGCGCCTTCTGGCAGGCCGACATCGACGAGGCCGCGGCCCGGCTGGCTGCCATCCTGGCCGACGTCGGCTGCGAGGTGTTGACCATCTACGACGACCACGGTGGGTACGGCCACCCCGATCACATCCAGGTCCACCGGGTAGGTCGCCGGGCCGGTGAGCTGGCCGGCGTCGCTTGCGTGTTCCAGGCCACCATGAACCGCGACGCCATCGTGCGGTCGATGCGCGAGCGAGCCGAGGAGTTCGCCCAGCTCAACCAGGAGGGTCGGGGTCCCGGGATCGACGAGAACACCGACATGGGCTCGCCCGAGGCCATCATCACCCACGCCGTTGACGTGAGCGCGTTCGTCGACCACAAGCGGCGCTCCATGGGGTGCCACCAGAGCCAGATCTCACCCGACGACTTCTTCCTGGCCATGCCCATCGAGGGCTTCCGCCAGGCGTTCGGCACCGAGTGGTTCATCGCCGAGGGTGCGCGCCGGGCGCCCGACCAGCCCTTCGGCGACGACCTGTTCGCAGGGCTCGTGCCGTCGAGCGCCAAATCCTGACGCCCGTGGCGGTCGCGACGCGGTGGCGCTGATGGCCCGGGTGCAGCTGGTCCGCCACGGCCACGCCGCCGCCGGGTTCAGCGCCGCAGCCGATCCCGGACTCGACGACCTGGGTCGCGCCCAGGCCGCGGCCATGGCCGATCACCTGGCCCCGCTGGGCCCGCTGCCGCTGGTCTCGAGCCCGCTCCAGCGCACCCGTGAGACCGCTGCGTTCCTCGAGATGGCCTGGGGATCGCGGTCGCGGATCGACCCGCGTGTGGCCGAGATCCCGTCGCCCACCGCTGACCTGGCCGAGCGGGGAGCCTGGCTCAGCCAGGCCATGGCTGGCAGCTGGGCCGATCTGGGCGCGGACCTGGAGGGCTGGCGTGACCAGCTGGTGAGAGCCGTGCTCGAGCTCGACCTGGACACCGTGGTGGTCACCCACTTCGTGGCCATCAACGCGCTCGTCGGCTGGGCGTCGGGCGACGACCGGGTCATGGCGGTCCGCCTGGACAACTGCTCCATCACCACCGTCGACACCGACGGCGAGGGCCTGCACGTGGTCGAGCTGGGTGTGGTGGCCACGACGGAGGTGGGCTGATGCCCGGGGACGCTCCGGGGGCCTGGGTGCACACCTCGGCGGCCCAGCAGCTGCGGTTCGGCGATGGCGCGCTCCACGGGCTCAACGATCTGTTCCGCGCCCGTCGGGGTGCGCCGGGCGCTGCTGGTCACCACCGCCGGGCGATCCCAGTCCGACGAGGGCGCCCAGGTGGTGCGGGCTCTGGGGCGCGTGCTGGCCTCGACCTTCACCGAGGTCATCTCCCACGTGCCCACTCCCACCGTGCAGGCCGCGCTTCGCCAGGCCCGCCGGGACGGGATTGACGGCGTGGTCTCCTTCGGTGGCGGTTCGTGCGCGGACACGGCCAAGGCGGTGTGCTTCTTCACCGAGCAGGAGCAGGGCACGCCTGGCGCGTCCTTCGCCGATCGGCCGGCCCTGCCCCACGTGGCCATACCCACCGCCTACTCGGGGGCCGAGCTCACCGGTTTCTTCGGGATGACCGACCCGAACACGCGGGCCAAGAGCGGGGCCGGAGGTCCGACCATCGTGCCGGTGGCCGCCTTCTACGACCCCAGCCTGACCCGTACCCTGCCCGCCCGCATCAGCGCCGAGACGGGCATGAACGCGCTGGCCCATTGCGTCGAGGCGGCCTGGTCACCGACGCGCACGCCCGAGGCGGAAGCGGTCGCCCTGGCCGGTCTGGCCACCATCGCCGATGCCTTGCCCCGGGTGGTGGACCGGCCCAGCGATCAGGAGGCCCGGTCCGACATGTTGACCGGATCGATCCTGGCCGGTCGGTGCCTGCAGAACGCCTCCATGGGCATCCACCACGGCCTGGCCCAGCTGGTGGGTGGGCGCACCGGCATCCCCCATGGCCTGGCCAACGCCCTCATCCTGGCCGCGGCCATGCGCTACAACGCCGAGGCCGTGCCCCAGGCCATGGCCCGCATGGCCCGGGCCCTCGACGTCGACGACGCCCCGGCGGCGGTGGAGGCCCTGGTCGAGCGCCTGGGTCTGGACACGAGCCTGTCCGAGGTGGGCATGACGACCGACGACCTCGACGCGGTGGCGCGGCTGAGCCAATCCAGCCCGTCGGTGCGGGCCAACCCTCGTCCCGTCAGCGAGGACGACGCTCGGGAGCTGCTCGAGTCGATCTTCTGATCGCGGCGGAGGCGTCGGCTCAGGTGGCCACGATCTCGAGGGCCGGCGGTCGGGCCACGATGTAGATCAGGACGCCGATCAGGGGCAACACCAGGATCAGCAGCGCCCAACCGGCCTTGGCCAGGCCATGGTGGTCGTGGCGGCGGAAGTTGTCGATGAACACCCACACCACCGTGAAGATCCACAGCACGAAGATCGAGAAGATGAACAGGCTCCAGAAGACGCCCAACAGCGGGTAGTCGTAGGCCAGCATGGCGTCACTCCTTCGTCGTCTCGGTCGGACCGAGGTCTCGATTGCCCGATCGCAACCGGCCCGGAGAGTCTGGCCGACCAAGCCGTGCCGACGGGCGACGTCCGGGTACGGTGTCGGCTGATGCCGGATGCGATCGTGGTCGGGTCAGGCCCCAACGGTCTAGCCGCGGCGGTGACGCTGGCCCGGGCCGGCGTCACGGTCACCGTCCTCGAGGCCACCAAGGCCATGGGGGGCAGCACCCGAACCAGCGACCTGACCCTGCCCGGGGTGCTCAGCGACCACTGCTCGGCCTTCCATCCCGCAGGGGCCGCCTCCCCCGCCTTCCGCCTCTTCGGGCTCGATCAGAACGGTCTGGAGTGGGTCCGCCCGGAGATCGATCTCGCCCATCCACTCGATTCGGGACGGTCGGCGGTGCTCGGGCCGTCGTTGGAGGCGACGGCTGAGCTCCTGGGCGCCGACCGTCGACGGTGGGCGAGACTGCTAAGTCGATCGGTCACACACATCGACGGACTGGTGGCCGAGATGTTCCAGCCGGCGTTGCACGTCCCTCGGGATCCCCTCACCTACGTCGAGTTCGGTGCGCTGGCGCTCCTCCCGGCCACGACGCTGGCCCGCTACTTCGAGAGCCCCGACACCCGGGCGCTGTTCGCCGGCCTGGCGGCCCACAACCTGGGCCCGCTCGGGCGCCTCGGCACCTCGGCCATCGGCCTGCTGCTGGCCGCGGTGGGCCAGAGCTACGGCTGGCCGGTGGCCCGGCGCGGTTCGGGGGCCATCGCCGAGGCGCTGGCCTCGTGCCTGCAGACGCTGGGTGGGTCGATCGTGCTCGAGCAGCACGTCAGCTCGCTGGCCGACCTGCCGCCCAGCGACATCGTCATGCTCGACACCTCGCCGGCGGCGGCGCTGTCGATCCTGGGCGACCGACTCCCCGGGCGCGTGGCCCGCGCCTATCGCATGTACCGCCACGGTCCCGCGGTCCACAAGATGGACTTTGCGGTCGAGGGTGGGATCCCCTGGACGAGCGACGCCTGTCGGCGCGCCGGGACCGTTCACCTGGGCGGGTCGCTCGAGGAGGTGGTGACGGCGGAGGCCGAGGTCGGCCGAGGTCGGATGCCCGAGCGTCCCTTCGTCCTGGTGGGACAGCAGTATCTGGCGGATCCGAGCCGTTCCGCGGGCGACATCCATCCGGTGTGGTCGTACGCGCACGTTCCCCACGGCTTCCGCGGCGACGCCTCGGCGCAGCTGGTAGGCCAGATCGAGCGCTTCGCTCCCGGGTTCCGCGACCGGGTGGTGGCCACGGCCACCCGCTCGCCGGCTGAGCTGTCCCGGGCCAACCAGAACCTCGTGGGGGGCGACATCGCCGGTGGCGCCAACTCTTTGCGACAGATGCTCTTCCGTCCCCGCGTGACCACGGATCCGTATGCCACCGGCCTTGCCGGCGTCTACCTCTGCTCGTCCGCGACACCGCCGGGGGCGGGCGTACACGGCATGTGCGGCTTCCATGCGGCCACCAGGGCGCTGGCGCACCTGCACCTCACCCCGACATGAACTGACCGCCGCGGGCGCTGCCCCGCGACCGGGCCGAAGGAGGCGCCATGGAGGATCTGGCTGAGGCACCCGTGCTCGTCCACGACGACAGCAGCCTCTTCGTCGGCTACGCCTCGTGGGCCGGTCGCCACCTGCGGAGCGGGGTCACCGCCGGCGAGACCGCGGCGCGGTCGTCGGTCGGCGATTCGGGGGTGGCCACGGCGATGGCGGAAGGAGTCCTGTGGGTGGTCGGCGACCGCCGCTATCCGGGTGCGGAAGCCATCTCGCACTCGCTGCTCGACATGGGCCCGATGTGGGGGCTCGTCGGTCGGTGCCTCCAGTGGCCCGTGATCCGCGCCGTCTTCGGGGTGCTCTTCCGCCTCATCGCTTCCCAACGCGACCACCTGCTGAGCGAGCCGGTGGACGAGCGCAGCACCCCCGACCCCGAGGCGAGCGCGGCGGTCGTGCCCGCCCACGACGTGACCGGTGCCAGCCGCACGGCGCGCCTGGGTGCATCGATCCGCCAGTCGATCACGGCCACCCCGCCGGCCGACACCCTCCTGACCGTCGCGCTGCTGGTGGCGGTCGGCCTGGTGGCCAGGTTCGACCACAAGGTCGCTGAGCCCTCGGCTCGAGCGTTCGAGCACCCGAGCGTGTTGATCGGCGTGGCCACGACCCACTCCAGAGCCTTGATCCCGCTGCTGGCCGGATTGGTCTGCCTGCTGTACCGCCGCCATCTCCGATGGGACGACCTGTTCGACGGCCGTCGGATCCGCTGGGTGGTCATGGCCACCGCCGCCAGCCTGGCCGCCACCGCCGCCCTGTCCTCGCCGAACTACTTCTTCGACCGCAGCTACCTGGCGGATCGCCTGATCGTGCTGGCCCTGCTGGCGCTGATCTGGTTCAGGCCAGCCACGGTGATCCTGTTCGCGGTGTTCGTCGTGGTGGTGGGGGCGCAGTTCGACTACCCGGCGGGTGGGTTCACCTGGACCCACCGGGACCTCCTGCTCAACTCGCTGCTGCTGTTCGGCATCCTGGTCACGTTGGGCGGAGGCAAGACGGCGCGAACCATGCGGAGCTTCTTCACCGGCGTGTGCATCCTGTTCATCTGCGCCTACGTGTCGGCCGCCGGCACCAAGGTGGTCCTGGGGTGGGCGTGGCGGGAGAACCTGGCCTACCTGAGCGTGGGCACCCATGCCAACGGTTGGCTCCCGGGCTCGATCAGCGGGACGGTCATCGACGCGCTGAACCGGCTGCGGTGGGTGCTCATCCCGCTCACCTTGATCGTGGAGATCGGATCCCTGCTCCTGCTCGCCGGTCGACGAGTGGCGTTGTTCGTGCTGCCGGCGCTGTTCGGCCTCCACGTCTTCATCTTCCTGGCCAGCGGGATCAACTTCCTCACGTCGTGGGGGCTGCTCCTGGTGGCCGTCTGGGTCTACCTGGCGCTGGGCGGGCGGGCCTTCGGTCGAGCCCGCCTCACGCTGGTGGCCCTGACCCTGGTCCTGGCCTTCGTCTCCCCGTGGCTGTTCGGAACCTATCGCTTGGCCTGGCTCGACACCCCCTACTCCTACGCCTACCAGCTCGAGGCGGTCGGCCAGGACGGCACCCGCTACCGAGTCGACCTGGGCGACATGGCTCCCTACGACGTCCTGTTCGTGCACAACTTCCTGTCCTACCTCTCGGCCGCCCCGACCGTGGACACCTTCGCCTGGGGTGCGACCGAGTCGCCGTCGTTGGCCGATGCGCTGCGCGCGGCCAAGACCCCGTCCGCGGTGGCCGGCGTCCAGGCTCGATTCGGGAAGTCCCGATACGACGCGGCGCGGGCCGCCCGGTTCGACGAGCTGGTGCGGGCACGGTTCCGCACGCGCCTGACCTCCTGGCCCAACCATCCCCTCGACGAGATCCTGTCCGGCGGGGCACCCCCTGCCGCTACGGGTGGACGACCCCTGCCCGTGTACACCGGACAACAGCCCATCGAGCGGGTGCAGGTCCGGCTGGTACAGGTGTGGTGGGACGGCCACCGCACCCACGTGGTGGCCGATTGCATCGTGCGCGACATCTCCGTGTCTGGCGGAGCCACACGACTCCCGAGCCCCGACGCCTGTCGTGTCTCGGCCCATGTGAGCTCGGGTTGAGCCCCTCTCGACGGGTTCCCGACGAGGGAATAGTTTCGACTTCAACTATTGTTGTGAGGGGTGTCCGTCCGACCCCGATCGGGGCGGCGAGAACCTGGAGGTAGCCATGCCCGCTGTCACCGTCTCCGACGTGCTCACCCTGCCCGCGGTCGAGGTGGCGGTCGACGCCCGGCCTCGTCCCGTGGTCTCGGTGACCACGGCCCCCTCCGCCTTCGAGGGCGACGGCTTTCCGGTGCGCCGAGCCTTCGCCGGTGTGGATCTGGCCGACCTCGACCCCTTCATCCACATGGACCAGATGGGTGAGGTCGAATATGCCCCGGGTGAGCCCAAGGGCACCTCGTGGCATCCGCACCGGGGCTTCGAGACCGTCACCTACATCATCGACGGCACCTTCCAACATCGCGACTCCGCGGGCGGCGGCGGCCTGATCACCAACGGCGACACCCAGTGGATGACCGCCGGTGGCGGCATCCTGCACATCGAGCGTCCCCCCGAGGCCATGGTGGCCGCCGGCGGCCTGTTCCACGGCATCCAACTGTGGGTGAACCTGCCCGCCGCCCAGAAGTGGGTGGACCCGCGCTACCAGGACATCCGGGCCGGTGACGTGGGCCTGCTGCGATCGCCCGACGGCGGAGCCATGGCCCGGGTCATCGCCGGCGAGGTGGCCGGCCACGCCGGACCTGGCATCACCTACACGCCCATCGCCCTGACGCACGCGACCATCAGCCCGGGTGCCCGCTTCGAGCTGCCCTGGGATCCCGGCTTCAACGCCCTGGCCTACGTCCTGGCCGGACAGGGCACCGTCGGCCCGGAGGCCGCGGCGGTCCGCACCGGCCAACTGGCGGTCTTCGGTGCCGGCGACACGCTGGTCCTCACGGCTGACGAGCGCCAGGACAGCCACACCCCGAACCTCGAGGTGTTGATCCTGGGTGGTCGACCGATCGGCGAGCCGGTGGCCGCCTACGGTCCGTTCGTGATGAACAACCGAGCCGAGCTGCAGCAGGCCTTCGAGGACTTCCAGTCCGGGCGCATGGGCACCATCCCCGCCGGCTCGATCTGACCCGGGACGATCGGGGCCGCCGGGTCTACCCTGGCACCATGACCGACAACATGCCGCGCTGGCGCGGGGTCAACCACCTCGCTCTGGTCACCCCGGACATGGACACCACCGTCCGCTTCTACCACGGCGTGCTCGGCATGCGCGTGGTGGCCAGCCTCTCGGCCGGACCCATGCGCCACTACTTCTTCGAGATCGGGGCGCAGAACACCCTGGCCTTCTTCGAGTGGTCCGGTTCGGACGTGGACACCGAGTCCATCGCCAAGCCGGCCGGCATCCCGCCCACGTTCCCAGCTCAGTTCGACCACCTGTCGTTCAACCTGGCCGACGAGCAGGCACTGCTCGACCTGCAGGTCCGGCTCCGGGCCCACGACGTGGAGGTGACCGAGGTGGTCGACCACTCGATCATGCGCTCGATCTACTTCACCGATCCCAACGGCATCGCGCTGGAGGCCAGTTGGTGGGTGATCGACCCGACCGGCCGCGACGCCGCCTACGACGGCACTGCTGGCTTGTTCACCGACGCCGACCCGGTGCCCGCGGTGCGCGAGCTGGCCGGGACGGGCGAGTTGGCCTGGACCCCGACCACCGGCCTGGTCGACGCCGGCGCCGACCCCGCCTGACGCCACGAGGCGGCAAGCATTCGGCTGGACGCCGTCTGGCTGCCGCCTCGGAGGCTGGTCAGGCTTGTTCGTTCAGGCGATGACGCGCTTCTTGAAGCCGGCGATGCCCCGCCAGGTGAGGAAGGCGATGAACGCGACCATGACCGGGTAGATGGCCAGCAGGCTCATGTGGGGTGCGTTGGTCAGCGCGGCTCGGAAGCCCTCGCTGATGTACACGAGCGGGTTGGCCAGCGACACCACCTTGAGCCAGGGGATGGCGCTCAGCTTCGACCACGGGTAGTAGATGCAGCCCAGAAAGGTGATCGGAATGACGATCACGCCGAACAGCATGGGCACGGTGCGGGGGTCGAAGATGGTTCCGAAGGTCAGACCCAGCGTCGACGCCATCAGGCAGGCCAGGGGGAACACCGTCAGCAGGACCCACCAGGTGATGTGCAGGTGCACCGGCGTGGCCGGCACCACCGCGGCGATGGGGAACACCAGCAGTCCGGCGATCATGCACTGCAGCGCTCCGGCCACGATCTTCTCGCCGGCCACCAGCTCGACCGGCAGCGGCGCCAGCACCCGATCCTCGATCTCGCGGGTGTAGCCGAACTCCTGCACCAGGGGCAGGGCCACGGCCTGGATGCCCTGGAAGAGGATCACCGATCCGATCACGCCGGCGATGAGCGAGGCCGAGTAGGCCGAGGCCTGGGCGGCGGCGGCCACCTGGGCGGCGTGGGCGGCCGCCGGAGGGAGCAGCTTGAGGGCGGCGGCGGAGGGTCCCGAGCCGCCACCGATACCCAGACCGACCTTGGGCAGCACGTAGGTGAACACGAAGACCAGCAGGAACGGCTGGATCAGCGTGCGGGGCAGGAACTCCTTGAGGTTGTGGGCCAACACGTAGGCGTCGCGGGTGAGCAGCGACTTGAAGGCCGACCAGCCACTGGCATGGGTCAGCGGCTCGGCGGCCGGCCCTCCCGTGGGTGCGGTGGGGATGTCGAGGGTGGTCATTCGCGCAGGTCCTTCCCGGTCAGCTTGATGAAGACGGTTTCGAGCGTGGGTTCGGTGGCGGAGAGGTCGGTGACCACGAAGCCGTGCTTCTCGGCCAGGGTCACCACCTCGGGCAGCACGCCGGTGGCGCCCTTCACCCCGAGGTTGATCTTGCCGTCCACCAGGTGGGTCTCGGTGGCGCCGGTGACCTCGGCCAGGAGCATGTCGGCCACCGGTTGGGGATCACCGTTCACGGTGACCAGCACGGATGTATCGATGCCCATGGAGTCCTTGAGCTCGCGGGGCGTGCCCAGGGCCAGCATCTTGCCGTGGTCGACGATGGCCAGCCGGTTGCAGAGCTCGTCGGCCTCTTCCATGTAGTGGGTGGTCAACAGAATGGTCTGGCCGTCGCCGTGGAGCTCGCCCAGGATCTCCCACAGGGCGATGCGGCTCTGCGGGTCGAGCCCGGCGGTGGGTTCGTCCAGGAAGAGGATCGAGGGGTTGTGCATCACGGCCCGGGCCACCATGAGGCGCTGGGCCATGCCTCCCGACAGGGCCAGCACCGGGGCCTTGGCCCGCTCGCTGAGGCGGAACTGCTCGAGGAGCTGGTCGGACTTGGCTCGGGCATCCTTGGCCGACATGCCGAAGAACCGGCCGTGGAAGTACAGGTTGTGCCACACGGTGAGCGAGCGGTCGAGCGTGTTGGTCTGTGGGACCACGCCGATCAGGCGCTTGGCCAGGGCCGGGTGGGCCACCACGTCGACCCCGCCCACCAGGGCGTTGCCGCTGGTCGGGATGACTCGTGTGGTCAACATGCCGGCGGTGGTGGTCTTGCCCGCGCCGTTGGGGCCGAGCAGGCCGAAGATCTCGCCCCGGCCCACGCTCAGGTCGAGGCCGTCGACCGCCCGGATGTCACCCGGATAGATCTTGGTCAGGGCCTCGGTGCGGATCACCTCGTCGGTCGAGCGGGGTGAGGGTGGGGGCGCCGCGCCAGGGGATTCCCCGGCGGTCGTCTCGGTCGGACTGGTCATGCGACATCCGTTTCGTCGTCGGTGGGTTGGGGCGTGCGAGCTCGTTCGGGGCGCGACAGGGTGCGGGGTGCGGTGCGGGCGTGCTGGTTGACGCGGCCGAGCACAGAGCGGAACACCCTCGCCTCTTCATCGCTCATCAGGGCCTTGACCTCACGGTCGTAGGCGTCGGCCACCGCCGCCAGTTGGCGGTGCCGGCGTCGACCGGCGGGTGTGATGTCCACTCGCGTGACCCGCCGGTCGTCGGGGTCGCCGCGCCGCACGACCAGACCATCGGCCTCGAGCCGGTCGAGGTGGCGGACCAGGGTGGCACCCCCGATGCCCATGCGGGCGGCCAGTTCGGACTGGCTGGGGCTCACCGGGCTGTCGATGGCCTGGGAGAGCACGATCCAGGTGGGAAGGCTGCCGCCCGACTCGGCCAGGCGAGCGTCGAACAGCGCTCGCGACGCCTTGGCCGTGAGGGCCAGGAGCCGCCCGAGCGACGCGTCCTCGACCCGGATCGAGGAATCGGGGGTCGGTCGCCGAGATCATTGCCGGACAATCTATTCGTATGACGAATGATTTGTCCACTGTTGATCTCGGCCCCTCGACCCGTGGGTGCCGCGCCCATGCTCGGCGCAGCCGGACCCGTGTGCTCAGATGTCGGCGTGACCGGGACGACCAATGCGCCCGGCGTCTCGTCGCCCCGGCTTCGGCGGACCCGACGTCATCGTGGACGCAACCGCTGGCGGGCCCTGGTGTTCGTGGTCCTCGGCGACGGGTCGGTGCGTCGCCGGGCGTCCGACGTGGTGCGCCTGGCCGTGGCCCTGGTGGGCTTCGCCCTGGTGGTGGCCGCCATCCAGGTGGGGGTCAGCCTGGACCGCCACCTGGTGGATGCCGTGGTGCCCCCGCCCGAGGGGCTGCAATGGCTGGTCAGCGCCATCTGGTTCCTGGGTTCGTTCGGCGTCACGGTGGTGCTGGTGGTGCTGGCCCTGCTGTCGCGGCGCAGCCGAGTCCTGGTGGAGACGGCGGCGGCCGGCCTGGGCAGCTGGGCACTGTGCGGCCTGGCGGGGGCGACCATCGGCACCTCGGCCGGCCGTCCCGCCGACGCCCACCTGGCCGGGGTGTCCACCGGCTTCCCCCTGGCTCGGCTGTCGGCGGCCATCGCCATCGCCGTGGTCGTCCTGCCCTACCTGAGCCGGTCGCTGCACCGGCTGATCTGGGTGCTGCTGGTGGCCGGATCGGTGGCCGGCGTGCTCCACGGCGCCGGCCTGCCCCTCGACGTGGCGGCCAGCCTGTTGCTCGGATGGGGGGTGGCCGCCCTCGTGCACCTGGCCCTCGGCACCCCGGCCGGCCTGCCCACCCCCGAGGACGTGGTCGGTGCGGTCGGCGACCTGGGCACCGATCTGTCCGAGGTGTCGCTGGCCCCGAGCCAGGAGTGGGGCGTGGCCCGCTACGTGGGCGTCGGACGTGGCCGGGCGTCCGGTCGAGGTCGCCCTGTACGGCCGTGACGCCACCGACGCCCAGGCCCTGGGCCGGGCCTGGCGCTTCGCCTGGTACCGCGACGCCGGGCCCCGTCTGGCCGTGAACCGCCTCCAGCAGGTGGAGCACGAGGCCTACCTCACCCTGCTTGGCGGCCGGCACCGGCACCTGCACCAGCGAGGTGGTGGTGGCGGGCGAGAGCCCCGAGACCGGCGACGCCGTGCTCGTCACCCATCCGCCGGCCGGGTCGGCCGATGGCCGACCTCGGTCCCGACGACGTGTCCGACACCACCCTCGACGCCCTGTTCGCGGCGGTGGATCACCTGGGCCGGGCCCGCATCGCCCATGGCTCGGTCAATCCGGGCAACGTGGTGGTGGACGGCGCCGGCGCCGATGCCGCCGGGGCCGACGGATCCGACGTGGTCGGCCTGAAGGACCTGCGTCGCGGAGCGTCGGGCGCGCCCGACGAGTGGCTCGAGCGCGACATGGCCGACGCGCTGGTCACCGCCGCGGTGGTGGCCGGGGTCGACCCGGCCGTGGCCGCCGCCCGGCGGACCATCGGTGCCGAGCGCCTGGCCGTGGTGCTGGCCCACCTCCAGCCGGCGGCGCTCGATCCCCGCACCCGCGATGCCGCGCACCACCACAAGGGCCTGCTGGCCGATCTGCGCCGGGCCGGTGCCGCCGCGGCCGGGGTGGAGGAACCGACCCTGGCCGAGGTGCACCGCGTCTCGTGGGCGTCGGTGGGCATGGGCGTGGGCGCCCTGATCGGTGTCATCCTGATCGTGCAGGAGTTCAGCGGGGTCAATGACCTCTGGTCGACCCTCGAGAGCGCGGAGTGGTCCTGGGTGCTGGTGGCCTTCGTCCTGGCTCAGCTGACCAACGGCGCCCAGGCCGTCTCGGTGCAGGGATCGGTGTCCACCCCGTTGCCCTTCGGTCCCACGCTGGGCCTCGAGCTGGCCAACGCCTTCACCGGGCTCGTGGCCGGGACAGTGGGCACCACGGCCACCATCATCCGGTACTTCCAGCGTCGCGGCCTGGCCGTGTCGGTGGCGGTCAGCTCCGGCGTGCTGGTCACGGTGGCCAACATGATCACCCAGGCCATCCTGTTCGTGACCGCCTTCCTGCTCACGCGCTCGTCGTTCAGCTTCGACTTCACCGAGTCCTCAGGGAGCGGATCGAGCTCGTCGGGTGGGTCCGAGACCTGGATCCTGGTGCTCATCGTGTTGGGCCTGGCCGCGGTGGGCACGGTCACCGCCGTCCCCCGGTTCCGCCGCCAGGCCGTGGCCAAGCTCAAGCCGCAGGTCGACGCGGCCCGCGACAACCTGCGGGGCCTGAGCGGCGAGCCGGGCAAGCTGATCCGCCTGTTCGGCGGCGCGGTGGCGGCCCAGGTGCTCTTCGCCCTGGTGCTGGGGGCGTCGCTGCACGCCTACGGCGCCTCGGCCTCGCTGGGTGAGCTGCTGGTGATCAACACCATCGCCTCGCTGCTGGGCGGCATCGCTCCGGTGCCCGGAGGCATGGGGGTCATCGAAGCCGGCCTGATCGCCGGGTTCACCGCCCTGGGCATCCCCAACACGATCGCCGTGGCCGCCACGCTGACCGCCCGGCTGATGACCTGCTACCTGCCGCCGATCTGGGGTTATCCCACGCTGGTCTGGATGCGTCGGCGCCAGTACCTCTGACCGCACGGGCTAGGCTGGTTCGCCACAGGACCATCACCGGAGTACCGGACCGCCGGACAAGGGGAACAAGTCCATGAAGCGTCACATGCCCGTGACCGAACTGGCTCGCGACGATCGCTTCGCCCGCATGCGCATCGAGGATCTGGTCTTCGATCCCCGCAACGCCGTGCAGATGGCTGACGACAAGCGCGGCACCGGCTTCCGGGCCGACAACTACGAGGCCCCGGATGCGGCGCGGACGCTCATGCACGGCATCTTCGTGGGCGAGATCCAGGCGCTCGAGGGTGCCGGACGCACCTGTTGGGACTTCCCGGTCGGCACCGAGGGCGACGCCGTGCCCTTCGAGCTCAAGCTGGACATGGCTCGCCAGTGCTGGGACGAGGCCCGCCACGTCGAGATCTCGGTGAAGCTCACCGAGCACATGGGTTCGGAGATCGGCGAGTTCGCCGAGCAGACCCTGTTGTTCGAGGCGGCTTGCAACAGTGATGCCATCCTGCGCCTGGCCGGGGTGAACCGGGCGCTCGAAGGCCTGGCCATCGACGTGTTCAACACCATGCGCGAGTTCGGCGGTTCGGTGTCGGACCCGGTCCTGTACTTCTGCGAGGACTGGATGCTGGCCGACGAGGTCACCCACGTGAAGATGGGCTCGGACTGGCTCCGGCGCATCACCGCGGACGACCCGGACCGGCGCAAGGCGGCGCTCGAGTTCCAGCGCACGGTCGACAAGTTGTTCAGCTTCGGTGGCTTCCGCGGCGAGGAGGAGGAGAACCCGATCCACCTGGCCCGCAAGTTCCGGAGCCTGGCCGGGTTCAACGAGGACGAGATCTCCGATCTGGTCGACGCCGCGGCCGAGGCCTACGCCGAGGCCCAGGCTCAGTGGGCTTCCGCCCAGCCGGCCTGACGATCGCCTCGGTGCTGGCGCCCGCCGCCGTGGGGTCGGCACCCCACGCCAGACCCCAGGACTGAACCGACCCGGTGCTCCTCGAGATCCATCGCTCGTTCGCGTGGTTCGTGATCGTGGGCAACGGCCTGGCCGGCGTGTGGTCGCTGGGCGCCAACTGGTGGGAGTGGCTGCGCGGGCCGGGCCCTGTGGTGGTTCACCATCGCCGTGGAGATCTCGATCTTCATCCAGGTGGCGCTGGGCGTGGGCATGGTGGCCGGCCAGAAGCTCAAGGCGCCCCAGTTCCACATGTTCTACGGCTTCGTGGCCCTGCTCAGCGGTGGCCCTGATCTACAGCTACCGGGCCCAGATGGAGAAGTACCGCTACCTGCTCTACGGCGGCGGCGGCCTGTTCCTCATGGGCCTGGGCATCCGCGCCGTGCTGGTCGGCATGCAGAAATAGCGACGGCTACAAATTCACGACCGTGCAGGTGACGGTGCGGGTGAGGCCCTCGATCATCTGGACCTGGCTCACCACCATCTGGCCCAGCTCGTCGATGGTGGGGGCCTCGGCCCGCACGATCACGTCGTAGGGACCGGTGACGTCGTCGGCCGCCACCACGCCCGGCAGGGCGCGAACCTGGGTGGCCACCCGCTCGGCCTTGCCCACCTCGGTCTGGATCAGGATGTACGCGCTGACGGTCATCGGCTCGCTCCTCGATCAGTCGGCCAGGCGCTTCTCGAGCTTGTTCAGCTCGTCGCGCAGCTCGGCCGGCAGCTGCGGGCCGATGAACTCGAAGTGGGCCTCGATCTGAGGGACCTCGGCCCGCCAGGCCTCGGCATCGACCGACAGGATGCGGGCCATGGTGGCGTCGTCCAGGTCGAGGCCGGTGCGGTCGATGGCCTCGGCGGTCGGCACCCGACCGATGGGCGTCTCCACCGCCTCGCCTTGGCCTGACACCCGCTCGACCACCCACTTGAGCACCCGGCTGTTCTCGCCGTAGCCCGGCCACAGGAACTTGCCGTCCTCGCCCTTGCGGAACCAGTTGACCCAGAACAGCTTGGGCAGGTTGTCGGCGTTGCCGTCCCGCTCGACCGCGGTGCGCCCGATGTCGAGCCAGTGGGCGAAGTAGTCGCCCATGTTGTACCCGCAGAACGGCAGCATGGCGAAGGGGTCGAAGCGCAGCTCGCCGACCGCGCCGGCGGCCGCCGCCGTCTTCTCCGACGACATGATCGAGCCGAGGAAGACGCCGTGGGCCCAGTCCAGCGACTCGGTCACCAGGGGCACGTTGGTGGCCCGCCGCCCGCCGAACAGGATGGCCGAGATCGGCACGCCGGCCGGGTCCTCCCACTCGTCGGCGATCGACGGGCACTGGGCCGCCGGCGTGGTGAACCGGGCGTTGGGATGCGCGGCGGGGGTACCGGACTCGGGGGTCCAGTCCTGGCCCTTCCAGTCGATCAGGTGCGCCGGGGGCTCGTCGGTCATCTCCTCCCACCACACGTCGCCCTCGTCGGTGCGGGCGCAGTTGGTGAAGATGGAGTTGCCGTAGACGGTGGCCATGGCGTTGTGGTTGGTCTTGTCCGACGTGCCCGGGGCCACGCCGAAGAAGCCGGCCTCGGGGTTGATGGCCCGCAGCCGCCCGTCGGGGCCGAACTTCATCCAGGCGATGTCGTCGCCGACCGTCTCGACCTTCCAGCCCGGGAGGGTGGGGATGAGCATGGCCATGTTGGTCTTGCCACAGGCCGACGGGAAGGCGGCGGCCACGTACTTCTTCTCGCCCTCCGGAGGGGTGATGCCCAGGATGAGCATGTGCTCGGCCATCCAGCCGTCGTCGCGGGCCATGGTCGAGGCGATGCGCAGGGCGAAGCACTTCTTGCCCAGCAGAGCGTTGCCGCCGTAGCCGGAGCCGTAGGACCAGATCTCGCGGGTCTCGGGGAAGTGCACGATGTACTTGTTCTCGGCGTCGCAGGGCCAGGCCACGTCGGCCTCGCCGGCTTCGAGCGGGTGGCCCACCGAGTGCAGGCAGGGCACGAACTCGCCCTCGTCGCCCAGCACGTCGAGCGCGGCCTGGCCCATGCGGGTCATGATCCGCATGTTCACCGCCACGTAGGCCGAGTCGCTCAGCTGCACGCCGATGTGGGCGATGGGCGAGCCCAGCGGGCCCATGGAGAAGGGCACCACGTACAGGGTCCGGCCCCGCATGGCCCCGGTGTAGAGCGCGGTCAGCTCGGCCTCGCATCTCGGTCGGGCTCGCGCCAGTTGTTGGTGGGGCCGGCATCGGCCTCGCTCTGGCGCAGATGAACGTGCGGTCCTCCACCCGGGCCACGTCACCGGGATCGGACAGGGCCAGGTAGCTGTTCGGGCGCAGCTCGCCGTCCAGCCGCTCGAAGGTGCCACCGGCTACCAGCTCGGCGCACAGGCGCTCGTACTCCTCGGCGGACCCGTCGCACCACTCGATGGCGTCGGGCTGGAGGACCTCCGCCCACCGGTCCACCCATTCGAGCAGTTTGCGGTTGCTGGTCTTGGCGCCCATCGGACCTCCGACGTGGGTTGGCGTTGCTGGGGGGAGCGGAACGGGCAGAGCCCGCTCGGCGGGTGGCGATGAGCCTAGCGATCCCCGCAGGTAGCCCGTAAATTCCGCGCCGCAGGCCGGGGGTCAGCCCTGGGGGTGCTGGGCGTTGCCGGGGTTCACCGGGGGAACCCCGGGCGTGCCCATGTCGACCTCGGACCCGAGTCGCAGCCGGGTGGCTGTTCGGTCATCGGTGAGGTCGAAGACCACGCGCTGGCCCTGGCGGACCATGCGGAACACCGAGCCATCCAGGGCTTCGGGGGCCAGGTCGTACTCGGCCAGGTCGGTGTCGCGGACCACCACGCCCATCCGGCTGGCGGGGTCGTACGACTTGATCACGCCTTGCACGGTCGGTTGCTCCCCGCCCTCAGTGGGCGACCTTGGTGACCTTGCCGGCCTTGATGCACGAGGTGCAGGCGTTGACGCGCTTGGTCGAGCCGTTGACCACGGCGCGGATCCGCTGGATGTTGGGGTTCCAACGGCGCTTGGTGCGCCGGTGGGAGTGGCTCACCGCCATACCGAACGACGGGTGCTTGCCACACACATCACACACGGCTGCCATGCCTACGACCTCGGACTTCGATGGGGACTGGACTTCGATGGGGCTGGTGGCCCGCTTCGACTGATTGAGAACAGCCCGGAGAGGATAGCGGGCGGCGGGGGCGACTCACAATCGCACTACCATCGTCGGCCGTGCCGACCCTCGAGGCCCTGGAGGCCGACTGACCTGCGCGCCGTCGTGGCCGGATACGCCGACGCCCTGGCCGCGCACCAGGTGGCCATCAACCGGCTCAACGTGTACCCAGTTCCCGACGGCGACACCGGCACCAACATGGCCCTCACCCTGGAGTCGGTGGTGACCGAGCTCGACGCCGCCGACGCCGACATGGCCGTCGGTGTGCAAGGCCATCAGCCACGGGTCGCTCATGGGTGCCCGGGGCAACTCCGGGGTCATCCTGTCCCAGATCCTGCGCGGCATCACCGAGACGGTCCGCGACCAGTCGGCCATCGGCGCCGCGGCCCTGGCCCAGGCGTTGGCCTCGGCCAGCGAAGCGGCGTACAGCGCGGTCATGCGTCCGGTGGAGGGCACCATCCTGACCGTGATCCGGGAGGCGTCGTCGGGTGCCGGCGCCGCCGCCGACGCGGGTGCATCGCTGCTGGGCGTCCTGGAGGCGGCCCGGGCCGCCGGAGGCGAAGCCTTGGCCCGAACCCCCGAGCTGCTGGCGGTGCTGGCCGAGGCCGGGGTGGTCGACGCCGGCGGCACGGGGCTGCTGCTGCTCATCGACGCCGCCCTGTCGGTGGTCGACGGTCGAGCCGTCCCCGCACCCGAGGTGGCCGAGGTCGAGATCGACCAGGCCTTCCGGGCCACCCTGGCCTCGGCTCACGCCGGGGAGGCCGGGGGCGAGCACGGTCTGGCCGACCTGCGCTACGAGGTCATGTACTTCCTGGAAGCGGCCGACGAGACGATTCCGGCGTTCAAGGACGTGTGGGCCGGGATCGGTGACTCGATCGTGGTGGTCGGTGGCGACGGGCTGTGGAACTGCCACATCCACACCGACGACATCGGCGCGGCGGTGGAAGCGGCCATCGACTGCGGGCGGCCCCGTGACATCCGGGTCACCGATCTGCTCGAGCAGGTCGAGGAGGAGCGTTGGGTGCGCGAGGCGGCGCCAGACGACGCCATGGCCGAGTTGAACACGCCGGTGGAGACGGCGGTGGTGGCCGTGGCCACCGGTGACGGCATCCGGCGCATCTTCCACTCCCTGGGCGTGCAGCGCATCGTCACCGGGGGCCAGACCATGAACCCGTCCACGGCCCAGCTGCTCGAGGCAGTCGAGGCGGCGCCGGCCGACCACGTGGTGATCCTGCCCAACAACCGCAACATCATCGCGGTGGCCGGCCAGGTGGATGCCCAGACCGACAAGTCGGTGCATGTGGTGCCCACCCGGGGGGTGGCCGAGGGCTTCGCCTCGCTGCTGGCGTATGACCCCGAGGCGCCGGGGCCCGACAACGCCAAGGCCATGGCCGAGGCGGCCGCCGCAGTGGTGGCCGGCGAAGTCACCAGGGCGGTGCGCGACTCCACCTGCGACCTGGGCGACATCCACGAGGGCGACTACCTGGGCATCGCCAGCGACGGCATCCGGGCCTTGGCCAGCGGCCTCGACCTGGTCTGCACGCAACTGCTCGACGTACTGGTCACCGACGACCACGAGATCGTCACCGTGATCGAGGGCGAGGGCTCGTCGGCCCCAGTCACCCGACACCTCACGGTGTGGCTCCAGGAGCACCGCCCCGAGGTCACCACCGAGATCCACCACGGCGGCCAGCCGCTCTACCCGTACCTGTTCGGCATCGAGTGACTGCACCGGTGACGAGGTGAGCGAACTGTGGCTGGGGCTGTTCGACCTGTTGGTGCTGGCCTGGTTGGTCAGCTCCTATGTCCGGCTGAGGCGACTCTTGGCCGGGGTGGCCGCCTCCGTGTCGGGCCCGTCCGAGCTCGACCAGACCGACGAGCGAGCGTCCTCGGAGCTGACCCGGGTGACCGGGGTGGTGCGCAACGGGCGCCTGGCCGCCTTCTTCGCCGTGATCGAGATCGATCGCCAGCACCTGGTGATCCGCTCGCGCCCCCGGTGGCTGGGTCTGGCCGTGGTGGTCGGGCGAGCTGACGTCGAGCGAGCGCGCGTGGCCACCGGCAAGTCGGGCCTGCCCACCGTCTTCAACTTCGTGCCCAAGTCCGGTCGGGCCGTCGGCCTGGACGGGCTGCGGATCCTGCTGCGGCGCGATCCGGTCGGGTTCCGGCGCCGGCTGATTCGGCTGGGCTGGCTGGCCGACGAGAGCGCCGCGCTCGACCCGGCGGAGTAGAACCGAGGACATGGCGCGTCGTCTGGCCCAACTCGCCGCCTTGGCGATCACCGAGCTCAAGGGGGTGGGCGACGCCCGCGCCCAGGCCCTGGCCCGCCTCGACGTCGAGACCGTGCTGGACCTGCTCACCTACTACCCGCGCCGCTACCTCGACCGCACCAACGAGCGCCGCATCGACGAGCTGGATCTGGGCGAGGAGGCCATGGTGCTGGTCACGGTCAAGGCCGTCCACGCCATGCGCACCCGGTCACGCAAGGCCATGGTCACCGCCGACGTCACCGACGGTTCCGGCTACCTGAAGGTCACCTTCTTCAACCAGCCCTATCGGGAGCGCCAACTCAAGCCCGGGACCCACGCCGTGCTGTTCGGGAAGGTCGAGCTGTACCGAAATCGCCGCCAGATGACCAACCCGGTGGTCGACCTGGTGGGGGACAAGACCGGGCGCATCGTGCCCGTGTACCCCCAGTCCGAGAAGGCCGGGATCATGAGCTGGGACGTGGACCGCTGGATGACCGAGGTGCTCGAGCGGGCGGGTGAGTTCGCCGACCCCGTTCCCGCCGAGGTGCTCGCCCGGTGGAACCTGACCGACCGGACCGTGGCCTTCCACGACATCCACCAGCCCGAGACGATGGCCGCGGCCATGGAGGCTCGGCGTCGCCTGGTGTTCGACGAGCTCCTGCGAGTGCAGCTCACCCTGGTGCAGCGCAAACGGGAGTTCGAGCGCACCACGCCCGGGATCCGTCACCAGCTCGGGGCGTCGAGCGGTTCGCCACCTGGCTCAGGGCTGGTCGAGCGCTTCCATCAGCGGCTGGGCTTCGCCCTGACCGGGGCCCAGACCCGGGCCATCGCCGAGATCGACGCCGATCTGGCCGGCCCCCACCCGATGCACCGCCTGTTGCAGGGCGACGTCGGCTCGGGCAAGACCATCGTGGCCGTGAGCGCGCTGCTGGTGGCCATCCAGGGGGGCCACCAGGGGGCGCTGATGGCGCCCACCGAGGTGTTGGCCGAGCAGCACCACCTGGGCGTGCGGGCCCTGCTCGAGGGCTTCGGCGTGCCCGACACCAACGAGGCCAGCCTGTTCGCCGGGGCCGGACTCGAGCGCGAGTTGCGGGTCGAGTTGCTCACCAACCGCACCACCGCGGCCGAGCGACGTCGCATCCTGGCCGGGCTGGCGTCGGGCGAGGTCGATCTGGCCATCGGCACCCACGCCCTGATCCAGGAGGGCATCGAGTTCCGGTCGCTGGGCGTGGTGGTGATCGACGAGCAGCACCGCTTCGGGGTGGAGCAGCGGGCCGCGCTGCGCGACAAGAGCGCAGGTTCGGCCGTGCCCGACGTGCTGGTGATGACCGCCACCCCGATCCCGCGCACGGCGGCCATGACCGTCTACGGCGACCTCGACGTGTCGGTGCTCGATGAGCTGCCGCCCGGTCGCACCCCGATCGTGACCACGTGGGCCCGCGACGGGGAGCTGGACGAGGAGGCGGTGTGGGCGGCGGTTCGCCAGCAGGTGGCGGCTGGACGCCAGGCCTACGTGGTGTGCCCGCTCATCGACGAGAGCGAGAAGCTCGAGGTGCGCTCGGCCGAGGAGACCTTCGAGCGGCTCCAGGCCGGGGACCTGTCCGGGCTGGCGCCTGGGGCTGTTGCACGGCCGGGTGTCGCCGGGTGAGAAGCAGCTCACCATGGACCTGTTCCGCTCGGGTGGGCTGGACGTGCTGGTGGCCACCACCGTGATCGAGGTCGGGGTCGACGTCCCCAACGCCACCGTGATGGTCATCCTCGACGCCGATCGCTTCGGCATCGCCCAGCTGCACCAGCTGCGCGGCCGGGTCGGCCGCGGTCACGACCAGTCCTATTGCTTCCTGGTGGGCGACGCCACCACCGCCGACGGTGAGGCCCGGCTGGAGGCCATGGTCCGCACCACCGACGGGTTCGAGCTGGCCGAGGTCGACCTCGACCTGCGGGGCGAGGGCACGATCATGGGCGAGCGTCAGAAGGGCCGCAACGACCTGCGGCTGGCCTCGCTGCGCCGCGATCGGGAATGGGTGGGCCGGGCCCGCGACGTGGCCTTCGAGCTGATCGACGCCGATCCCGACCTGGTCGACCACCCGCTGCTGGCCGAGGAGATCGGCGTGGTGCTGGGCGACGACGACGACGCCGCCGACTTCTTGTTGAAGTCGTAGCTGGGCCACGGCGCGTGCCGTCAGGGCGAGATGGTGGCGCAGGCGCACGTCCCGGCGCTGTAGGGCACCAGGCCCGGACCGGGTGGGGGGTTCAACACGCCTACGACCGCGGCCCCCACCGGCACCGACGGGGCCAGGGTGATGGTGGCGGTGAGCGTGGTCGACGAGGTCACGTGCACCGCCGAGATGGTCACGCCGGTGGTGTTGCCGGCCGAGGTGTTCACCACCAACTGGGCGTTGGTGGCGAACCCGTGGCCGGACACGGTGACCGAGGTCGACGACCCCGGGGCCAGGCTCGAGGGGCCCACGGCGGTGGGCTGGGGAGCGGCCACCGCTCGGACGAACACGTTCAGGCTGGTGGACGCCAGGCTGGGGTCGAACTGGCTGGTGAGGCCGTCGAAGGCCACATAGGCGCCCGATCCGTCGAGCGCCGTCTCCAGGTCGAACGACTCGCCGTTCTCCACGTAGGGCGCGACGGGCTGGTCGTTCCAGGTCTTGTCCACCTCTGTGGTCACGCCCGTGGTCAGGTCACGCACGAAGACCTGCAGCTGGTTGGGAGCGGTCTGAGGGGTCTGACCCACCGCCATGTTGAGGGCCGCCGACCAGAAGGCCACATGGGTGCCGTCGCTGCTCATGCTGACCCCGAGGAAGGGGAACGGCTGGTCGGTGTCTTCGCGGAACGTGGGGGGCTGTCCGTCAGCGGTCTGCGTCACGAGCGTGTCGGTCCCCGTCGTCAGGTCGCGCTGGTACAGCTCCTCGGTGGGGACGGTCGTGCCGGTGGTGTACAGCACCTTGGTCAGGTCGCCGCTGATGCGCACGACCCCGGTGGGCATGTTGGTCACCGCGGTGTCGGTGCCGGCGGTGAAGTCGTGGACGTACCACCTGGTGGTCACGACGCCGCCGCTCGCCACCGTCGAGTTCGAGTAGAGCATGCGGGTGCCGTCGGTGTTCAACGAGCCGCCACCCGGTGTCCCACCACCCGCGTCCACCTGGATCCGGGCCTGGGTGGCCACGTCCTGTCGGTACAGGGCGTAGGTGAAGTCGGGGGAAGAGCCCATCTGGTCGGTCACCGACAGGTAGCGGCCATCCGAGCTGAGGGTGGCGGCGTAGGCCAGTGGGTCGGGGCGGGTCACCGACATCGAGCTCATGTCCCGGACGAAGGTGCCGCCCCTGGGGCTGGCGTCCATGTTGGTCGCCCCGGTGAGGAAGGTCACGTAGCGGCCGTCCGCCGAGATCGACTCGAAGGTGCTGCCTTGGTTCGGATCGCCGCCGGTGGTGGTGTGGGTGATGCGGGCGGTCGTGCCCGTCTGCAGGTCGCGCCGGTACAGGTTCTGCTTGGCGTTGGTCGGCCCGTTCGTGGTGGCATTGGTGGCCTTGCTGGCGAACACCAGGTAGCGCGCATCGGGGGTCAGCGCCCGCGTGCCCGCCGACGCGTCGAGCGCGCCCCCGGTCACCGATGGCGTGGCCCAGCTCATCCACTCACATCCCGTGCAGCCCAGCACCAGCACCGCCAGCACGGCTGCCGCTCGCAACCTCGACCTCATCTCGTCTCCCCCGACGACTTCCAGCCAGTCCCCCGTTGGCATGACCTCCCGCAGGGTTCATGCTAGTGGCAACGAGCGAAGGGGGGCCCTTGACGGTGGACCGATGCGTGGCCGCGTGGCCACGGGTGGCGGCGGAGCTGGTCACGCCCGGGTGGTCCCGCACTCGCGTCGAGGAACTGGCCGGCCTCGACAGGCCGGCGGACCTCGATTGGCGACCACTCGCCCGCGGGAGTCGGACCCACCAGCAGGGAGCCGGCGCCCATGCCGCCCTGGCCGCGGTGTCCTACCCGGTCCGTCAGTTCGCGGCTGCCCTCACCGCCGAGCTCGCGGCCGCGGCCCGCAGCATCGGTCACCCTGCGCCCCCCGAGTTCAACGAGGTGTCCTGGTCGCGCTACCCGGCGGCGACGGGCCGGATCGCCTTGCATCTCGACCCGGCCGATTTCGTGGGCGTGATCGCCATCGTCACCCTCGAGGGCCGCGCCCGGTTCGAGATCGAATCAGCCGTCGACGACACCCACGAGCGATGGACGACCCAGGCGGGCGATCTGGTGCTGCTGCGCGGCTCGCAATGGCCCGGCGATGGAGATGGGCGACCTCGTCACGGTGCCGGACCCCCCATCGACGGGCCCCGCCGAATCCTCAACCTCCGCACCAACGTCAACGGCGCCGAGCGTGGCTATCGCGGGTACTGACTCGTTCGCGTCCACCCGGCGATCACGTGCACAGTCGGAACGACTTGGCCCCGAGCGCGGGCGTCACCAGCAGGTGCAGGTTCGGCAGGGTGATCTGGACCACCGAGGCGCGGCGGTCGGGGGAGAACGGATCGGGGATGCCAGAGGCCTTGTCGCCCGACCGGAGCGAGACGCGCAGGTCGGACTTGAGCGCCCACACGTCGCCCAGATGCGGGTCGATGGCCAGGGGGGCGGTGTGCACGGCACAGGTGAGGCCGGGCGGGGCGGTGCCCGGACGCAACGCCACCCCGAACTGGATCGGGACGAGGCTGGCTGCGTAGGGGTCGAGCTTGCCCGGCGGCGGCAGCTTGCCCTGCCTGGACGCCTGGCGGAGCCAGCCCGCGGTGAGGTCCGGTGTCCCGATGATGCTGATATCCGGCTCCACCCAGGCGGGCACGTGCGCCAGCGCCGGCAAGGTCGGCACCGTGGCCACCCAGGTCCGCAGCGCCCGGTAGTACGCCGGGCCGGTAATCCCCGTCGGGTTCAGCTGTGGGATGTCCCAGGGGATGGGGAGCAGGAAGAGGATGAGGACCAGCGGAGCCGTGTAGCGCCACTTGCGGATCAGGGCATCGCCCGCCACCGCGAACAGCGGGAGCGCCATGGCCACGGTCACGGCCACGTAGCGGCTGGCCCGAGCGGCTTCGGGGCTGAGCCACCAGCGGGTCGGAGCGGCGGCGACCATGCCCACCGCCGCGCCGATCATCAGGGCGCCCGGCATGGCCAGGCGACGCGACCGCTCGCGGCCGTGGGTGGACGTCCAGGCCACGGCCACGCCCACCCCGAGCAGAGCCACATACGCCCAGTCGAGGACCAGGAAGTGGCCCAGCCCGGCGAAGAGCCCGAGGGCGGCGGTCCACATGAAGTGGATCAGATCGTGGGCCGTCATGGCCGGGAGGCTGCGGCCCTGGAGGTCGGAGAGGTACTGAGGTCCGGCCTTGGCCCAGACGTACCAGATGGCGTAGATGATGCCGAGGGGGACCGTGTGGAAGGCGGCCTGGCGCCAGCCGCGGCGCCACCAGACGGCCAGGCCGGTGGCCAGGATGATGGCCGGGGCCTGGCCCGAGGTCAGCAACGCCAGGCCGCCCAGGCCCAGTCCGTACCAGTCCCGCCGGTCGAGGGAGCCGTCGTGGTCGGCCATGAGCATCTGGCCCAGCCCGAACACCACCGACAGCGTGAAGCCGATCTGGAACGCCCACAGGATGTCGTCCACCCCAGGCCCGAACAGGACGTAGACCCCGGCGGCCACCGTGGCCAGCCACGGCCCGACCCCGCAGCGGCGCATGATCACCCGCAGCAGGCCGGCGATGGCCAGGTGGGCCAGGATCACCAGCAACTGGTACGGCCAGTACTCGCGGACCCCGAAGATGGCGTAGAGGAGCTTGTAGCTGATCAGCGGGATGGTCGACCAGTGCTGGTTGTGCGGCTGGAACAGGTCGTGGAGGTTGGTGGCCGACTTGGTCGTGAGGAAGGTCCATTCGTCACCCAGGAACCACCGGGACGACCCCATGATCAGCAGCACCGGGATGGCCACCACCAGGTAGGCCAGGAAGACCCACCGGGCCAGGTCCTTGCTGCTGATCTCGAGGGTCCACCGCTCGAAGTCGTCGCGCTCGTCGTCGATCGTGTCCTCAGGGGACTCGATGGACTCGGTTCCCGCGACGGTCATCTGGGCCGGGTCCGGCACGCCAGGACGACGTGGATGCGCGCAACTCCGGCCAGCATCGCGGCAGCATAGCAACGGCGCGCGGCGCCGCTCGGGCGGTGGCGCGCCGGTAGCATCCGGGGTCGTGACCGGCCAGGGCGAACCGTTCCAGGAGCCTGCCGACGACGAGTCCAGCCCCTCCGACGCCGCCGGTGAACCAGGTGAGGACCCGGAACCGGGCCTACCCGGGCCGACCACCGCCTACGCCGTGAACTGGAAGACGGTGCTGGCCGTGGACGCGGCCATGGGGGCGGTGGTGGCCCTGGCCGGTGTGGTCTGCATGGTGGTGTGGAACTTCCCGCTCGGCGTGTTCCTCACCGGCGTGGGCTTGTTCTACGTGGCCATGGTGGCCCGCCGGGCCCGGGTTTGGCAGTACCTGCGTCGCCAGGCCGGTCTGTAGCCTCGGCGGCCCTACGCTCCACCCATGGCCATGTCGGTCCACCCCCACATCGTGTGCGTCGACTGCGGCGGTCGCTGCCACCTGCTGTCCTATGAGCCCCACGAGGGGTGGGAGCCCGGCGACGTGGTGGCCTACCGCTGCGAGGACTGCCTGGACCGCTGGGACATCGTGCTGGAAGACGATGATGACGACGCGCCCTACGAGCCGCACTGACGTATGCGGGTGATCGCCGGCACCAGCGGCGGCCGACGCCTGGTGGCTCCGGACGGAACCGCCACCCGACCCACCGCCGACCGGGTTCGCGAGGCCACCTTCAACGCGCTGGCCAGCCTGGACGCCCTGGTCGACGCCGAGGTGGTGGACCTCTACGCCGGCAGCGGGGCCATGGGCATCGAGGCCCTGTCGCGAGGAGCGGCCCACGCCACCTTCGTGGACGACGATCGCCGGGCCATCCGAGCCATCGAGGCCAACCTGGCCGCTACGGGGCTGGCCGACCGGGCCACCGTGGTGCGGGGTCCGGCCCAGCGCGTCCTCGACGACGCCCGGCGCCTCGAGCAGCGCTGGTCGTTGGCCCTCCTCGACCCGCCCTACGCCTTCGACGAGTGGCCCGATCTGTTGGCCGCGTTGCCGGCCGACCTGGCCGTGATCGAGTCCGGGCGGCCGGTGGCCGTTCCCGAGCCGTGGCGTGCGATCAGGGAGCGCCGGTACGGGACTACGCTCATCGCCATCCTTCGTCAGCCGCCGCCCGCCGCCCTGCCCGGGCTCGATCCATCGGAGTGACCCGTGGCCCTCGTGCTCTATCCCGGGTCGTTCGACCCGATCCACAACGGCCACCTCGAGATCATCGAGACCGCCTCCCGGCTGTTCGACGGCGTGGTGGTGGCGGCCATGCGCAACCCCCAGAAGGGTGAACCCCTGTTCTCCTACGCCGAGCGCGAGCAGATGCTGCTCGAGAGCGTGGCCCATCTGGACAACGTGCAGGTGACCATGTTCTCCAGCCTGGTGGTCGACCTGGCCCGCAACGTCGGTGCCGATTTCATCGTCAAGGGCCTGCGGGCCGTGTCCGACTTCGAGTCGGAGCTGCAGATGGCCCAGATGAACCACAAGGTGTCGGGGGTGGACACGCTCTTCATCCCGTCCGCCTCGGCCCATTCCTTCCTGGCCTC
Source organism: uncultured Microthrixaceae bacterium (assembly GCA_963740985.1). GTDB lineage: Bacteria > Actinomycetota > Acidimicrobiia > Acidimicrobiales > Acidimicrobilacustridaceae > UBA4742. The sequence goes on along the minus strand of CAVUGJ010000002.1, from coordinate 1,300,220 downwards.
CAAGCTGATCCGCGAGATCGCCCGGTTCGGGGGCGACGTCTCGGCCATGGTCCCGGCGCCGGTGGCCAAGCGGCTCGAGGAGATGTACGCATCGTGACCGACTTCTCCGACGACCTCGACGAGCTGGCCGACCTGTCCGACGCGCCCACGCCGACCCCGTTCCACGGAGCCGAGACCGAGGAGCTCCTGCTCCAGCTCCGCGAGATCATCGAGGCGGCCCGGCCGGTGCCCCTGTCGGCCTCCTCCATGATCTCCAAGGACGAGGTCCTGGCGCTGGTCGACGAGGCCCTGAGTCAGCTCCCCGAGGAGCTGCGGGCCGCCCGGTGGCTGCTCAAGGAGCGCGAGGAGTACCTGGCCCGCGTCCGCCACGAGGGCGACGAGATCCTCGACCAGGCTCGGGCCCGGGCCGAGCGGATGGTGGCGCGCACCGAGGTGGTCAAGGCCGCGGAGTCGAGGGCCTACCAGATCATGGACACGGCCGAGGCCGAGGCCCGGCGCCTGCATCACGAGGTCGAGGACTTCTGCGATCAGAAGCTGGCCAGCTTCGAGATCGTCCTGGAGCGCACCATGAAGTTGGTGGCCAGCGGGCGCCAGAAGCTCCAGGGAACCAACCTGCTGGGCGAGTCCGACGACGAGCCGCTCGACCTGCCACCCCCACCCACGACCTCGGCGGCCTACGAGGGTGCCGACGCCGCCTGGGGTGAGGACGAGCGCGACCCTGCCGCCTATGACGAGTTCTTCGACCAGGACGACGCCTCGTGATCGGGGCCGACGCGCCGTTGGTTCCATGACCCCACCCGCGGGCCCATGAGCCCGCCGACAGGCCGATGAGCGCCGTTCGGCCGCTGCAGGTGGGCGTGTCCGAGCTGCTGGCCCATCCGGGGACGCGCCGCCGATTCGACGATCAGGTCGAGCTCGACGGCTTGGCCATCTCGTCGGCCGTGGTGACGCCGGGTTCATCGGTCGACATCGGGTTGGTGCTCGAGAGCATCGGCGGGCCGGTCACCGCCACCGGCACGATCGGCGTTCACTGGATCGGCGACTGCCGGCGCTGCCTGGGGTCGGTGGAGGGCTACGCCGAGGCCGAGGTGCGCGAGATCTTCGAGGCGCGGCCCACCGAAGGCGAGACCTACCTGCTCGCGGGCGAGCAGGTCGATCTCGAACCGATGGTGCGCGACGCCGTGCTGCTGGCCCTGCCGTTGGCGCCGCTGTGCTCGCCCGATTGCCAGGGCCCGGCGCCCGCCGAGTTCCCGACCGGACCGCCCGACGACGACGCCGTCGTGCTGGACCCCCGCTGGGCCGCCCTACGCGACCTCGACCTCGGCAACTGAGACGACCTCCTTTGCCCTCTGGCCGGCAAGCCTCCCGACGGGCGCCTTCGGCATCCGGGTGTCATCGGTCCAGCAGCTCTGGCCTGGCGGCCTGCGCCTTCCTCAGGCTGATTGCTGCGGCTGGTCGAAGACGACAGTGACCTTGGTAACCGAGCCATCGGTGAGGAGGTGCTGCACGAAGGCCGTGGTGTTCCGCTCGGCCCGGCTGCGCAGGTCGCTCTGCCCCGCGGCCTGAGCCAGCTTGGCCTGGGCCCGCTGCTCGAGCTGCTGTTGGGGTACGGGGTTGCCGTCACCCAGGGCGTCGCCCACCCGGTCCATCAGGCCGCGCTGGCGGGCGATGACCCGAGTCTGGCTGGGATCGAGCTTGGGCGTGCTGAGCACCGGCGTGGGCAGGTGGACGGTGAGCTGGTGGCCGTCGGCGGATCGGTGCAACGCCGTCGAACTCAAGTGGGAGAAGTCGACGGTGGCATCGACGTCGCCGGCGGCCGCCAGGACCACGTCCGAGCCGGTGGCCCAGCCGGGCAGGAGCTTGGCCTTCTCCTGCTGATCGACCAGGGTCTGGAAGCGCCCGGTGGCCGCGTCGAAGCTGGCCAGGTCGCGCACCTGCTCGAGGGCCACGCCGTCGGGGCGCTCGGTGGTGGTGCGCCCGAAGGGGTTGAAGCCGCCCAGGGCGTTGAGGCCCAGCACCACCGCGAAGGCGGCCGTTCCCACGAAGGCCACCGCCGCGGCCGCGCTGGCCAACACCACGGTGAGACGGCGGGAACCACGGGACTCGCGGCGCGAACGGGCAGACATCGAGACTCCAGTCGGTGGGGGGGTGGGCCAGGTCGCCACGCCCGCGTCAGCGGGCAGGCAGGCCGGGGCGCTGGGTTCCACCATCGCCAATCGGGACGAAAGACGAGGGAAAGTGCCCCAGGGCCGTCCGACTCATCGCCGCAGAGCCATGGGGGTCACGCGGCGCGCTCAGACGATCGGACCGCGTGCCCGCTAGGATCTTCAACTTGTTCGCAGGGCGCTGCGTCCGAGGGCGCGGCGCGCCCCCGCGCCGATCGCGCCCCCGCCGAGCCCCAACGGTTCTCCGGCACCATCACGACAGAGGCACCACCATCATGGCCGTCCCCAAGAAGAAGACCTCCAAGGCGAAGAGCCGCAGCCGTCGGGCCTCGGCCTGGACCGTGAAGGCGCCGGCCCGCAGCAGCTGCCCGCACTGCGGCGCCACCAAGCTGCCCCACGTGGTGTGCGGCAACTGCGGCTGGTACCACGGCCGCCAGGCCATCGACGTCGACTGACGCCCGTGCTGCCCATCGCGGTCGACGCCATGGGCGGCGACAAGGCGCCGGCGGAGATCGTGGCCGGGGCCAAGCAGGCGGCCGCCTCCCTCGGAGTCGACGTCCTGCTGGTGGGCCGGCCGGATGAGATCGGTGATCCCGGCGACCTCGAGGTGCTGGCTGCCTCCGAGGTGATCGCCATGGACGCGGATGCCGGGGCCAGCGTGCGGCGCATGAAGGACTCGTCGCTGGTGCGCGCCGCCGAGGCGGTTCGCGACGGGCGGGCCTGCGCCATGGTCAGCGCCGGCAACACGGGTGCCACCATGGCCAGCGCCCTGCTGCGCATGGGTCGCATCAAGGGGGTGGCCCGACCGGCCATCGCCACGCCCATCCCCGTGCTCGGCGGCACGCCGACCGTCATGCTCGACGCCGGGGCCAACGCCGAGTGCAATCCCGAGTGGCTGGTGCAGTTCGCCCAGATGGGGGCGGTCTACGCCCGTGATCGCTTCGACGTGACCGCGCCCACGCGTGGCCCTGCTCTCCATCGGCGAAGAGGAGACCAAGGGCAACGCCCTGGTCAAGGAGACCCACAAGCTGCTGGCCGGTGGGTCCTGGATCGGCAACACCGGCGCGGTGTTCGTGGGCAACGTCGAGGGTCGCGACCTGATGACCGACGCCGCCGACGTGGTGGTCACCGACGGCTTCACGGGCAACGTGGCCCTCAAGACCCTCGAGGGCGGCATGCGGGCGCTGGTGGGCGGTGTCCTGGCGGCCTTCGACACCGATGACGCCACCCGAGAGGCCGCCGGCGTCCTCCTGCGGGCCCTGGGTCCGCTCTACGCCCAGCTCGACCCGGAGAACGTGGGTGGGGCCATGTTGCTGGGCGTGGACGGGGTGTGCATCATCAGCCACGGGTCGTCGTCGGCCACGGCCATGGTCAACGCCATCGGGGTGGCCCGAGATCTGGTGGCCGGCCAGACGGTCGAACACCTGCGCACCGCCATCTCTGGGGCTTGACAAGAAAAAGGCACTCTGACCTGCTCATTCGTGCGGGTTCACGAGGTCACAAGGTCGAGATCTGGTACGATGGGGGCCGCGTCCGGGGTTGGCTCGGATGTCGGCGCCCGCTTACCTCTCGCCGCGTCTGTCGTCCAAGGAGATCGTGTTTCCGTGCCTGCAGAAACCCACGTCGAGCAGGGACCGATCGGCCGCCAGGAAGTGGTCGACCTCATCCGTGACCGTCTGGCCGACATCCTCGAGATCGAGCCGTCCAGCATCCACGAGGGCGACTCGTTCGCCGACGATCTCGACGCCGACTCCCTCGCCCTCATCGAGCTGGTCGAGGCCCTCGAGGAGGAGCTGGGTGAGCGCAGCGTCGGCTTCCGCATCGAGGACGAAGACCTCGAGGACCTCAAGACGGTGCGCGACGCGGTCGACTACGTGGTCGGCCGGCTGGGCTGATCTCCTGGACACCGATGCCCTCGTTCGGTTCGCCGAACGACTGGGCTGCCCCTTCACCGATCTCGACACGCTCCAGCTGGCCCTGACCCATCGGTCGTGGTGCGCCGAGCACGCCGGCTTCACCTCCAACGAGCGCCTCGAGTTCCTCGGTGACGCCGTGCTCGGACTGGTGGTGACCACCTACGTCTACCGACGCTTCGACGACATGCCCGAAGGGGAGCTGGCCAAGGTTCGCGCCTCGGTGGTGAGCGCCGCCGCATTGGCCGAGATGGCCGCCGAGGTCGACCTCGGGTCCGTGCTGCTGCTGGGCAAGGGCGAGGACGGCAGCGGCGGTCGGGCCAAGCCGTCCATCCTGGCCGACGCCATGGAAGCGGTGATCGGCGCCACCTACCTCGACCAGGGCTGGGGCGCGGCCGAGCGGCTGGTGCTCAGCCTGCTGGCCGAGCGCATCGACGCGGCCGCCGCCGGCCCGGGCGGTCAGGACTACAAGACCCAGCTCCAGGAGCTGGCGGCGCGGCTGTTCGAGCAGCTGCCGGCCTACGAGCTGCGCGACGAGGGTCCCGACCACGCCAAGCGCTTCTATGCCGTGGTCCGCCTGGCGGGCGAACCCATGGGCACCGGCGAGGGGCGCAGCAAGAAGGAAGCCGAGCAGGCCGCGGCCGCGCGTCGCGCCCTCGACCAGCTGGCCGTCGATCTAGAGGGTGCCGTCGCTGGGGTGGCCCCCGGTGCTGGACCTCCATCTGCCCAGTCCGTCGGCTCCGGCCGTCGAGAGAGCGAGCCCCACGATGCCTGAGCTGCCCGAGGTCGAGACGATCCGCCGCGAGCTCGAGCGCGAGGCGGTGGGCAAGCGCATCAAGTCCGTCGAGGTGCACGGCACCCGCACCGTGCGCCGACAGACCAAGAAGGCGTTCATCGCCAAGCTCGAGGGCATGAAGATCACCGGGGTGGACCGCCGGGGCAAGTACCTGGTGGTCAAGCTCGACTCCGGCGACGTCCTGGTCATCCACCTGCGCATGAGCGGTCAGCTCCTGCGGGCCGCGGCCAAGGAACCGATGGCCAAGCACACCCACGTGGTCATCACCTTCACCCAGGGCGGACAGCTGCGCTTCATCGACCCCCGCACCTTCGGGGAGATGTTCGTCACCTCCCCCGACGACCTCACCGCCGAGGTGCCCGAGCTGGCCGAGCTGGGCTTCGATCCGGTCGAGAACCCCATCTCGTGGACGGTGTTCGGGCAGTTGCTGGTCAATCGCCAGATGAAGCTCAAGACGTTCCTGACCGACCAGACGATCATCGCCGGGCTGGGCAACATCTACGCCGACGAGATCCTGTTCGCCGCCGGCCTGCGCTACGACCGCCAGTCCGACTCGCTGTCCACCCAGGAGATCCGCCGGCTGTACCGCTCGGTGGTCGAGACCCTGCACGAGGCCATCAAGTACGGAGGCTCGACCCTCGACGACGAGCAGTACGTCGACCTCAACGGCAAGCCGGGTGAGTTCCAGGAGCACCACCGGTCTACAACCGCGAGAAGCTGCCCTGCTACCGCTGCCGCCGGGCCACCATCTCCAAGGCCAAGTTCGGCGGCCGTTCCACCTACTTCTGCGAGATCTGCCAAGTTTGAGGAGATGCCTGGAGGGCATCTCCTGAGCCGCTAGGGTCGGCCGGACCGAGTAGTGCCCGCGGAGTCGGCCGTACGGAGACGCGTTGTTCCTCAAGACCCTGACCCTGAAGGGGTTCAAGTCGTTCGCCGACACGACCTCGCTCGACCTCGAGCCCGGCGTCACGGTGGTGGTCGGTCCCAACGGCAGCGGCAAGTCCAACGTCGTCGACGCCATCGGCTGGGTGCTCGGCGCGCAGGCCCCGAGCGCGGTGCGGTCCCAGAAGATGGACGACGTCATCTTCGCCGGTACGGCCAAGCGCAGCGCCCTGGGTCGCGCCGAGGTGTCGCTGACCATCGACAACACCTCGGGCATGCTGCCCATCGAGTTCACCGAGGTCACGCTCACCCGCACGCTGTTCCGCAGCGGCGACAGCGAGTACGCCATCAACGGCGTGCCCTGCCGGCTGCTCGACATGCAGGAGCTGCTCAGCGACAGCGGCGTGGGCCGCCAGCAGCACGTCATCATCAGCCAGGGCCAGATCGACGCCGTGCTCAACGCCCGCCCCGAGGATCGTCGGGGCATCATCGAAGAGGCGGCCGGCGTGCTCAAGTACCGCCGGCGCAAGGAGAAGAGCGAGCGCCGCCTGGCCGCCACCGAGGGCAACCTCACCCGGCTCCAGGACCTGCTGCGCGAGGTCCGTCGCCAGCTGCGCCCGCTCGAGCGCCAGGCCGATGCGGCCCGCCGCCACGGCGACGTGGTGACCGAGCTGGAGACCCTGCGCATCCACGTGGCCGGCCGGGAGCTGGCCGGCCACCGGGCCCGCCTGGAGTCGGCGGCGCGGCGAGCGTCGTCGAGCTCGAGGCCACCGAGACGGCGTTGCGAGTCGCGTCTGGCCGAGCTCGACACCCTGGTGCTGGCCACCGAGGCGCGGCTGACGGCCATGGGCGGCGACGACCTGGGCGACGCGCTGGCCCAGTACGAGTCGCTGTTCGAGCGGGCCCGGGGCCTGGGTTCGCTGCTGGCCGAGCGTCGTCGGGGCATCGATCGCGATCGCAGCGCCTTCGTCGACCAGGGCGTGATCGCCACCCTCGAGGCCGAGGCCGCCCGTCTCGGCGGCCGAGCTGGCCGAGGTCGACGCGAAGCGTCTGCGCTGGCACCCCTCCACGACGAGCTGGCCGGACGGCCGAGGCCGGCGCTCGGCGCCGAGCGCGGAGCGCTACGAGACGGACTGGGCCGACGGGGTGACACCGCCGTCGAGCCGCAGCGCCGAGGTGCGCGGCGAGCTGGGGGCGCTGCGATCGAGCGTCGAGCGCAGCGAGTCCGAGCTGGCCCGGGTGCGAGCCCGTCTGGAGGGTCTGGCCGACAAGTCGACGCGGCTGGCGGCCGAGGCCGACCGCCTGCGGGCCGAGATCGCCGCGGCCGAGCAGGCCGAGCTGCCGCTGGTGGAGGCGCTGGACGGGGCCGAGCAATGGCTGGCCACGGCCGAGGCGGTCACGGGCGCGAGGCCGAGGTCGACCATCGGGCCGCCGAGTCCGAGCACCACGCCTGGTCGGCCCGCGCCGAGGCGCTGGCCATGGCCCTCGACGAGGCCCGCAGCCGGGCCGGCGCCGACCGCCTGGCCGGGAGCCCGAGGGCGTGATCGGCACGCTGGCCGACCTCATCGCCATCGACCCCGGCTGGGAGTCGGCCTTCGAGGCCGCGGCCGGTGACGCCCTGGCCGCCATCGTGGTGGACGACGTCGACGCGGCCCGGCGGTCCCTCCAGGCGCTGGCCGCCGACGACGCTCCCGGGCGCGGTGTTGGCCCTCGTCCGCGCAACGGTCGGCCCGACCGGCACCCACCGTCGGGCGACCGGTGCGGCGCCCACGTGCGGCCGGCGACCGGCTCGCCCGCCCCGAGCCAGGTGGTCGACGGCCCTGCTGGATGCGCTGGTGGGCGCGGCGGCCATGGTGGACGGCGGCTGGCCCGCAGCACTGGACGTGGCGCTGGCCCATCCGGACGCGGTGGTGGTCACGCCGGGCGGGGACCGCTTCGGCGCCTCGGGCTGGCGGGTGGGTGCCGCTGGCTCGGGTGCCACCGGAGCCGCCCTCGACGAGGCTCGTGAGCGGGCCGAGGTGGCCCGGGCCGCGGTGGCCGGCGCCGCCGATCGACTGGCCGCCGCCGACCAGGGCGTCGGCCGAGGCCCGCCAGGCCGAGGCAAGACCTGTCCCGTCAGCTCGACGCCAACGACGGACGCATGAGCGCGGCCGGCGACAGCCTGACCCGGGTCGAGACCGAGCGCCGCGACGCCGCCACCGAACAGGACGCCCTGCGTGGCCCACGAGGCCGACCTGGCCGCGCGCACCGATCGTGAGCGCGAGCGCGTGGCCGACCTGGAAGGCCGAGCTCCCGGGACTCGAGGCCGCCGAGCACGAGGCGGCCGAGCGGGGCCGGGCCATGGGCGAGGCCCGGGCTCGCCTGGAAGAGCGGGCCGGCGAGGTCGGGGCTCTGCGCACCGATCTCGAGGTCCGCGGGCGCCGGGGTGGGGGAGCGGCGCGAGTTCCTCCGCCGCCGGCTGACCGAGATCGACGAGCGTCTGGCCGGCGCGGCCGAGCAGCGCGCCGCGGCCGAGCAGCGGCGCATCGAGCTCGATCCGCGCCAGGTGGCCACCGACCGGCTGGCCGCCCATGTGGCCGACCGGCTGGCCGTCATCGAGACCGGGTTGGGTCGGTTGCGCGAGCGGCGTCGCCGTCAGAGCGAGGCGGCCCGCGAGGTGGCCAGCCGACTCGACGGCCACCGCCAGGAGCGGGCCGAGTCCGAACGCCGGCTGGGCGAGGTGCGCGAGCGCCAGCAGCGCCTCGAGATCGCCGACGCCGAGACCAAGCTGCGCATCGAGACCACCGTCGAGAGCCTGCGCCGCGACCTCGACTGCGAGCCGGATCGGGCCCTGGCCACCGAGTGCCCGCCCCTGGCCGAAGGGACCACGCCGGCCGGCCGGGTCCGCGAGCTCGAGCGCGAGCTGCGCATCATGGGTCCCATCAACCCCCTGGCGCTCGAGGAGTTCGAGGCGCTGCAGGAGCGCCACGAGTTCCTGCAGAGCCAGCTCGACGACGTGAAGGAGTCACGCCGCGAGCTGGGCAAGATCATCCGGGCCATCGACGCCGAGATCGTCGACGTGTTCGCCTCCGCCTACGCGGACGTGGCGCCAGAACTTCGAGCACGCTCTTCGACACGCTGTTCCCCGGCGGTCGAGGACGGCTGCGCCTGACCGACCCGACAACCTGCTCGACACCGGCATCGAGCTCGAGGCTCGCCCGTCGGGCAAGAACGTGCGCAAGCTCTCGCTGCTCTCCGGCGGCGAGCGGTCCCTGACCGCCCTGGCCTTCCTGTTCGCCGTGTTCCGCAGCCGGCCGTCGCCCTTCTACGTGATGGACGAGGTCGAGGCCGCGCTCGACGACGTCAACCTCCACCGCTTCCTGGGGCTGGTCGCCGAGTTCCGCGACGACGCCCAGCTCATCATCGTCAGCCACCAGAAGCGCACCATGGAAGCCGCCGACTGCCTCTACGGCGTGACCATGCAGCCCGGCGGCTCCTCCAAGGTCGTCAGCGAGCGCGTAGCCACGACGCTCTGATTACGGCAGTTTTTGGAACCAGGCCAGGCTGAGGATGCCGGTGGTGGCGAGCAGGATCAGGGCCAGGGCGGTGAACCACTGGGAGATGTCCTGCAGCTCGGTGACGTAGCCGATCGAGCTGCCGATGTTCTGGTAGACGCTGCGGAGCTGGCTGCCGGTGGTGGCCGAGTAGAAGCGGCCGCCGGTGGTGTGGGCGATGTCCTGCAGGGCCGCCTTGTCCACCGGCACCGGGATGGCCACCGGCTCCTGGGGCAGGGTGATGGTCCCCGTAGTCGGTGCCGAAGGCGATGGTGGACACCGGCACCTTGGCCTTGACCGCGGCCGCCGCGGCCTGGTCGTTGGATCGTCCGGCGTTGGTGGTGCCGTCGGTCATCAACACGATGCGGGCCGGCACCTGCACCGCCCTTGACGGTCGGGCAGTTGCTTGAGCGCGTCGAGGCAGGTGTAGATGGCCTCGCCGATGGCGGTGCGCTCGCCCAGCTGGGCGCTGTCGATGCCCCGGGTCGACGGCGTCGCGGTCGGTGGTGGGGGAGACCACCATCGAGGCGTTGCCGTTGAACGTCACCAGGCCGACGTTGATGCGTGTCGGGCAGCCCGTTCGACGAAGGACTTGGCCGCGGTCTGGGCGGCCTTGATGCGGTTCGGGGCTCACGTCGGTGGCCTCCATCGACAGCGAGGTGTCGATGGCCAGGCAGATGGTGGCCCGCTCGCGGGGGACCTTGGTCTTGCGGGCCGGCTGGGCGAAGCCCACCACCAGGGTGGACAGGGCGACCAGGAACAGCAGGGCGGGGACGTGGCGGCGCCAGCCCGGGCGCTTGGGTGCGACCTGGTCGAGCAGGGCCAGGTTGGTGAAGCGCACCGCGTAACGACGGCGGCGGCGCTGCAGGACCACGTAGACCGACGGCCAGGGCCACGGCGCCGAGCAGCAGCCACAGGCGTTCGGGGGACAGGAAGGTCATGAGGGCAACCTTGTGACGTGCCTCGAGGCGCTCGCGACGCAGGGCGACGAAGCGCACCAGGTCGAGCAGCCAGTCAGAGTCGGTGCGCAGCAACAGGTGGTCGGCGCCGGCGGACCGGATGCGGCGGGTGATCTCGGCCCGCTGGGCGGCGGCGGCCTCGGCGAAGCGGGCTCGGGTGCGGGCGCTGCCGGTGTTGATCTCGCGCCGCATGCCCGTCTCGGGGTCGACCAGGTCGATGAGGCCGACGTCGGGCAGCTCGAGCTCGCGGGGGTCGACGATCTCGACGGCCAGCACCTCGTGGCGGGCGCCGAGCGCCCGCAGGGGCCGCTCCCACTCCGCCGTCGGACAGGAAGTCGGAGATGACCACGATCATCCCGCGCCGGCGGGTGGCCGTGGCCAGGCGCCGCAGGGCGCCGTCGAGATCGGAGGCGCCGGGGTGGTCGTCCTTGGCCGCCTGGAGGGCGCGGTGCAGCAGGGCCTGCATGTGGGCCCGGCCGGTGCGGGCCGGCAGCGTCACCGGCTGGGCGCCTTCGAGCACGACGGCCCCGATGCGGTTGCCGGTGCGCTGGGTCAGGAAGCCGATGGCGGCCGACGGCGGCCAGCGCCAGGTCGCGCTTCTCGCAGTCGGCGGTGCCGAAGGCCAGGCTGGCCGAGAAGTCGGCCAGCACCCAGGTCTCGAGCTCGCGGTCGGCGATCGTCTGGCGGATGTGGGGCTCGAGCGTGCGGGCGGTCACGTTCCAGTCGATGCGGCGCACGTCGTCGCCCGGCGGCGTAGGGCCGGGTCTCGCCCGCCTCGGTGCCGTGGCCCGGAACCAGGCCGCGGTAGTCGCCCTGGAGCAGGCCGTCGAGGCGGCGCGTGACGGTCAGCTCGAGCCGGCGCAGCACCTCCGAGGACGGGCCGGTGGCCACGCTCGGCGGGCGGTTGCCCTGCGAGCTGAGGCGAAGCGCCTCGTTGGCCAGCGCTCATTGGTTCGGGGCCGCGAAGGGCGACGCGCCGGGGCCGGGCGGCGCCGGCGGCACCGGATAGGCGGCGGTGCGGAGCCGGACGATGTCCCGCCGACGGTGGGGACATGGTCGGTGACCGGCGGCCGGGTCCTGGCGTGGGCGACACGCGGGGCGCGGGCACCGTGCTCAGCAGGCGGGTCAGGAGGTGCTCGACGGTGAGCCCCTGGGCCAGTGCCTCGTAGCTCGGCACCAGGCGGTGGCGCAGCACGTCGGGGGCCACGTCGTAGACGTCCTGGGGCAGGGCGTAGGTGCGGCCCCGCAGCAGGGCCAGGGCCCGGGCCGCCGGCGACCAGGCCGAGGCTGGCCCGGGGGCTGGCCCCGAAGGCCAGCAGGTCCTCCAGCTCGGGGAGCCCGAACTGGCCCGGGTGGCGGGTGGCCAGCACCAGGCTGACCGCGTACTCGACCACACCGTGGTCGACGTAGACGTCGTCGGCCAGGCTCTGGAGGGCCAGCAGGTCGTCGAGCCCGAGCACCTGGTCGGCGTGGGGCGGGTGCACGCCCATGCGGTGGACGATCTCGACCTCCTCGGCCGGGCTCGGGTAGCCGATGACGATCTTCATCAGGAACCGGTCGCGCTGGGCCTCGGGCAGGGGGTAGACGCCCTCGCTCTCGATGGGGTTCTGGGTGGCCAGCACGAGGAACGGCGCCGGCACGTCGAAGGTCGGTCCCGCCGATGGACACGTGGTGCTCGGCCATGACCTCGAGCAGGGCCGACTGCACCTTGGCCGGGGCCCGGTTGATCTCGTCGGCCAGCACGAAGTTGGCGAAGATCGGGCCCAGCTCGACGTCGAAGCGCTCACTGGAGGCCCGGTAGATGCGGGTGCCGGTGATGTCGGCGGGCAGCAGGTCGGGGGTGAACTGCAGCCGGGTGTAGCTGCCGCCCACCACGGTGGCCAGGGTCTCGGCGGCCAGGGTCTTGGCCAGGCCCGGCACGCCCTCGAGCAGGGCGTGGCCCCGGGCCAGCAGGCAGACCAGCAGGCGCTCGATGGCCCGGTCCTGGCCCACGATCACCTTCTTGACCTCGAACACGGCCTGCTCGAGGCGGGCCGGCGACACGGTCTGGGGGGTGGGACCGGCGGCCGCCGGCGTCGGCGTGGGCGGGACGTGATCGGTCATCGTCGGGGCTCCAGGGTGGGGGACGTCGAAGGGCAGATGAGCACAGGCGGGCGAAGGCCAGGATAAAGGTGCCCGGCCGGACCGTCGCCGACCCGGTGCGACCGAGCCGGCGGCGAGTACGTTTTCGAGGTGAGGATCCTGGTCGTCGACGACGAACCCGACCTGGCCGAGGCCGTGGCCCGGGGCCTGCGCCGTGACGGCTACGCGGTCGACGTGGCGGGATCGGGGGCCGAGGCGCTCGAGAAGCTGGCCATCAACGAGTACGACCTGGTGTGCCTGGACGTGACCATGCCGGGCGTCGACGGCCGGGAGGTGTGCCGCCAGATCCGGGCCGATCATCACGTCGAGCCCGGTCCCCGGGTGCTCATGCTCACCGCCCGCGACTCGCTCGAGGATCGGGTGGCCGGCCTCGACGACGGGGCCGACGACTACCTGGTCAAGCCGTTCGCCTTTCCTGAGCTGCTGGCGCGGGTGCGCTCGTTGCTGCGGCGAGACGCCGGCACCACCACCGCCGTGCTGCGCGTGGGCGAGCTCGAGCTGGATGCCGCCCGCCACGTGGCCCGCCGAGGCGATCGTGAGCTCGACCTCACGGCCAAGGAGTTCGCCCTCCTGCGCTACTTCATGACCAACGCCGGCCAGGTGCTGTCCCAGGAGCGCCTGCTCGAGCACGTCTGGGACGAGTACGCCGACCCGTTCACCAACACGGTGCGGGTCACGGTGGGCACGTTGCGGCGCAAGCTGGCGTGGCGATGGCGAGACCCAGTTGATCGACACGGTGGTGGGCCGGGGCTACCGCCTCCACGACGACGACGCAGCCGGCACCGTGAGCATCCGCCTCCGACTGGCCTTCATCTACTCGGTGGTGCTGTGCCTGTTGGCGGCCCTGGTGGTGGGGGCCATCTACCTGGCGCTGGCCCACGCCCTGGCCAACGAGCCCGCCCCGGTGGTGGCCCACCAGGTGCAGCCGGTGCCGGGCCAGCCCGGCACGGTGACCGTGGCGCCGGTGCAGCTGGAGACGGCGCAGCGGGTGGCCAACGAGAGCGCGCTGTACAAGCTGCGCACCTATTCCTTCGCCGCCCTGCTGGTCCTGTTCGCCGTCAGCTTCGGGGTGGGCTGGTTGGTGGCCGGCTACGTGCTGAGACCGATCGGTCGCATCACCAAGGTGGCGCGGGAGATCACGGCCACGGACCTGTCGCGGCGCATCGACCTGGGCGGGCCCGACGACGAGCTGCGCCGCCTGGGCGACACCTTCGACGACATGCTGGCCCGCCTCGACGACGCCTTCGCCAGCCAACGCCAGTTCATCCAGGAGGCCTCCCACGAGCTGCGCAACCCGCTGGCCGTGATCCGCACGAACCTCGAGGTCACCCTGGCCGATCCGGCCAGCACCAACGAGGACCTGCGCCACACCGCCGAGGTGGTCGACCGGGCCACCGAGCGGATGAGCCGGTTGGTGGACGACCTGTTGCTCTACGCCCGCAACGAGACGCCCGCCCTGGAGCACGAGCGGATCGACGCCGCCTCGCTGGTCCGCGAGGCGGCCGAGGAGTTCCAGACGCCGGCCGAGGCCCGGGGTCTGCACCTGGTGTGGTCGGCCGGATCCGAGCTCGACGTGGTCGGCGACCGCAACGCCCTGCGCCAGGCGTTGGCCAACCTGTTGGCCAACGCCACCCGGCTGGCCCCGGTCGGTTCGACGGTGGGCGTGCGCGCCGGTCGGGAGGGTCCATGGGTCTGGCTGGCGGTCGACGACCAGGGTCCCGGCATCGCCGCCGAGGACCAGGCCGCGGTCTTCCAACGGTTCTGGCGGGGCAACCCGGCGGGCGACACCGGCGACCGTCGTAGCGGCCTCGGTCTGACCATCGTCCGCCAGGTGGTGCAGGCCCACGGCGGCGAGGTGAAGCTGGTGTCGGCGCCCGGGGTGGGTTCGACCTTCGCCCTGTGGCTCCCGGCGGCCGACCCGGCTGCGGGCGCGGCCACGCCGGTCGCGTCCCGTGACGATCTGGCCGGAGCCACGGAACCGGCGCTGGTGCGGGATCAGGGTGGGACCTCTTAGCCACCCTTTACCGGTGCCGTCCTAGGTTGGCCGGCGCCGAGACCCGCCAGCGAGGAAGCACCCGTGACCGATTGGCACGACGAGCCCGGACCCCAGCCGCCTGACGCGGCGCCGTGGGGTGGCCCGGTACCAGGGGCATGGTCGGCTGCCGTGGCCCCGCCCACGCCGCCGCCGCGGGCTCCCGAGCCGAAGTCGACCCGGACCACCGGACGGGCATCCGGCACGGGTTGGCTGGTGGTGGCCGCGGTGATCGTGGCCATGGCGCTGCTGGGCGCGGGCTACCTGGTGGGCCAAGCCGAGCGCAACGACCAGGATTCCAGCTCCGGGGCGCTGGCCGCCACCTCCACCAGCGTCGGGCCGACCACACCTCGGGTCCCCGCCGCCGGCGAGCAGCCGGTGGTGGCCGTGGCCAGCGCCCTCAGCCCCGCCGTGGTGCAGATCCAGACGCCCAGTGGGTTGGGGTCGGGCATCGTCTACGACGCCAGAGGGCTCATCGTGACCAACGCCCACGTCGTGGGTACGGCCACCAGCGTGCAGGTGACGCGTGCCAACGGGCAGACGCTGAGCGGCAAGGTGGTGGGTGCCGACCCGTCATCCGACGTGGCCGTGGTCCGGGTCGATCCCGGGTCGTCCCGGCTGACCGCGGCCAAGCTGGCCAGCGCCGAGCCGGCGGTCGGCTCGGTGGCGGTGGCCATCGGGAGCCCGTTCGGACTGAGCGGCACGGTGACCTCGGGGGTGGTCAGCGCGGTCGACCGACCCTTGGAGAACGAGGCCGACGTGGCCGTCAACATGATCCAGACCGACGCGGCCATCAACCCCGGCAACTCGGGCGGCGCCCTGGCCGACATCAACGGTGAGGTCATCGGCGTGAACGCAGAGATCCTCAGCCAGAGCGGGGACAACAACGGGATCGGCTTCGCCATCCCCATCCGCACCGCCATGGCCGTAGCCGCCAAGATCACCGCGGGGCACTCGCTGGCCAAGCCGGTCGTGGGCGTGGCCGTGCGAAACGATCCCTCGGGTGCGGCCGGCGCCTACGTGGTCACCGTGACCCCCGGGGGCCCGGGGGCCAAGGCCGGGTTGCGGACCGGGGACCTGATCGTGTCCATCGACGGAACCGCGGCGGCCACCTCCGGTGACTTCGTCAACGAGGTCATGGCGTACAGCCCCGGCCAGCGAGCGACGTTGCGCGTCGAACGGGGCCACACGACCCTCACCATCGAGGTCACCCTCGCCGCCAGCTGACTTCGGCTCCGGGCGGCCTGGGTAGGCTGCCCGCACCATGGGTCCGGTCCTTGTCGTCGTCATCATCGCCGTCGTCCTGGTGGGCGTCATCGGCCTCACCTTCGCCCTGACTCGGGGCCGCGACCGGCGGCGATGCCACCCTGCTCGAGCCACCGCCCGCGAACAGTCGAGCCACCGGCCGTCGAAGTGCGAGCCACGCCGCGGTCGAGGTCGACGACGAGCTGGCGGCCGCGGTCGACCAGGCCCTGGCCCCCGTCGAGGTCGAGGCGCCATCCGAGGTCGAGGCGCCGGTCAAGCCGCGCCTGCGGGACCGGCTGGGCAAGGCCCGCGGGCTGCTCAGCGGCTACGTCGGCTCGATCCGGTCCCGGGGCAGGATCGACGCCGAGACCTGGGACGAGCTGGAGGAGGCGCTGATCCGGGCCGACGTGGGCGTCGGGCCCGACC
The DNA here is from genome assembly GCA_963740985.1 of uncultured Microthrixaceae bacterium. GTDB lineage: Bacteria > Actinomycetota > Acidimicrobiia > Acidimicrobiales > Acidimicrobilacustridaceae > UBA4742. Next base: position 1,284,127 of record CAVUGJ010000002.1, on the reverse strand, counting down.
ACGGCGAGCTGCTCGACGCGTTGCGCGATCGGGTCAAGGCCGACGGCCTCACCGACCAGCGACCAACTGGTCGACGCCCTCAAGGACGAGCTCAAGTCCCGGCTGTCGGGCTTCGACCGGGATCTGCACTTCGCCGACGTGTCGCCGTCGGTGTGGCTGTTCGTGGGGGTCAACGGCGTGGGCAAGACCACCACCATCGGCAAGTTGGGCCAGTCCGAGATGGCCGCCGGCCACAAGGTGGTGATGGCCGCCGGGCGACACCTTCCGGGCCGCGGCGGGCGAACAGCTGGGCATGTGGGCCGAGCGCACCGGCGCCGATTTCGTCCGCGGCGACGACGGGGGTGACCCCAGCGCGGTGATCTTCGATGCGGTCGAACGGGCCTCGGCCACCGGCGCCGACCTGGTGCTGGCCGACACGGCCGGGCGCCTGCACACCAAGGTCAACCTGATGGAGGAGCTGCGCAAGGTCCGCCGCGTGGCCGAGAAGGGCGCGGGCACCGTCACCGAGGTGCTGCTCGTGCTCGACGCCACCACCGGCCAGAACGGCCTCGTCCAGGCCCAGCAGTTCACCGAGGCGGTCGAGCTGACCGGCGTGGTGCTGACCAAGCTGGACGGCTCGGCCAAGGGCGGCATCGTGGTGGCCATCCAGGCCCAGCTGGGCATCCCCGTCAAGCTCGTCGGGACTCGGCGAGACCGTCGACGACCTCGTCGCCTTCGAGGTCGACGAGTTCGTCGACGCCCTGTTCGCCTGATGGCGGGATCTCCCCGGTCCGGGGGACGTCGATGCGGGTCCGAGTGAACGAGTGAGGTCGAGGTCCATGCTGAGGTCCCTGTTGCGCCTGGTGCTGCTGCCGTTCCGGCTGGCGCTCGCCGCGATCGCAGACCGGATTCCTCGCTCGGAGTAGCCATCGGACGCCTGCCCGTGCGGATCTCGCCGCGGAGTCGGTCGCGTGCTCGGGCTTCCGGGCGGTGGTGACGCTCGTCGTCGGTCTGGCCCTGGGTCTGCTGTTCGCCCCCGGCCCCGGCCGCGAGCTTCGCCGCCGCCTGCGGGCCCTGGCGGACGCTCGGCGCCTCACCACCGACGCCGATCTCACCGAGCGGGTCACCTTCGAGCTGGAGCACGCGCCCCGAACCTGGCACCTGCCCCAGCCCGAGGTGACGGTGGTGGGTGGCCGGGTGGTGCTGCGGGGCTCGGTCGCCCTCGAATCGGCTCGCGAGGAGCTGGCCCGGGTGGCGGCCGCCGTGCCGGGTGTGTCGGCGCTGGAGAACATGGTTGTGGTCGGGGCGGACGTCGAAGTCACCGCCCACGACGAAGTGACCGGTTGAAACTCCGGTAGTCTCGACCCTCCATGTTCGACGCGCTCTCCGACCGATTCGAAGGCATCTTCGACCGGCGTCCGCAGCCGCGGCCGCCTCAGCGAGGCCGACGTCGACGAGGTCCTGCGCGAGATCCGCCTCGCCCTGCTCGAGGCCGACGTCAACCTGAGGTCGTCAAGGGCCTGGTCGGGCGCATCCGCGAGCGGTGCGTCGGCGAGGAGCTGAGCAAGGCGCTCAGCCCGGCCCAGCAGGTCATCAAGATCGTCAACGAGGAGCTCACCGCCACGCTCGGCGGCGAGACCTTCCGCATCACCTACGCCTCCAAGCCGCCCGACCGTCGTGCTCATGGCCGGCCTCCAGGGCTCGGGCAAGACCACCAACTCGGCCAAGCTGGCCCGCTGGTTCAAGTCCCAGGGCCGCAACCCGCTGCTGGTCGGTGCCGACCTCCAGCGCCCGGCCGCGGTGAGCAGCTGCGCACCCTGGGCCAGCAGGTCGAGGTGCCGGTGTTCAGCGAGGCCACCGATCCGGTGAGCGTGGCCCGGGCCGGCGTGGCCGAGGCCAAGCGCAAGGGCCGCGACGTCGTCATCGTCGACACCGCCGGCCGGCTGGCCATCGACGCCGAGCTCATGGACGAGGTGCGGCGCATCTCCGAGGCGGTCGAGCCCCGACTACACGTTCCTGGTCGTCGACGCCATGACCGGCCAGGACGCGGTCAACGCGGCCGAGTCCTTCCACCAGACCCTCGAGCTCGACGGCGTCATCCTCACCAAGCTCGACGGCGACGCCCGCGGCGGCGCGGCCCTGTCGGTCAAGGAGGTGGTGGGCCGGCCCATCGTCTTCGCCTCCACCGGCGAGAAGCTGAAGGACTTCGACCTGTTCCACCCGGATCGCCTGGCCGGGCGCATCCTGGGCATGGGCGACATGCTCACCCTGATCGAGAAGGCCGAGGAGGTCTACGAGAAGGACGAGGCCGAGGCGGCCGCGGCCAAGCTGCTCGAGGGCAAGTTCACCCTCGACGACTTCCTCGACCAGATGCAGCAGGTCAAGAAGATGGGGTCGCTGAAGGACACGCTCAAGCTGCTCCCGGGTGTGCCCAAGGAGATGCGCGACGCCGAGATCGACGCCAAGGAGATCGCCCACATCGAGGCCATCATCCAGTCGATGACCAGCGAGGAGCGCACCCGCCCCGAGCTCATCGAGGCGTCGCGCCGCACCCGCATCGCCACCGGCTCGGGCACCGACGCCGGCCGCGGTCGACGGGCTCATCAAGCAGTTCAAGGAGATGAGCAAGATGATGAACCGGATGGGCGGGTTCGGTTCCAAGCGCATGGCCAAGAAGAGCCGCAAGAACGCCAAGAACGCCAAGAAGGGCGGGCGGGGACGCGGCCGGGCGGCGGCCGGGTGACCGACGGTCGGGCGCCGCTGCGGCTGCCCGACCTCGACCTGTCCAAGCTGGCGGCCGGCGGCCCCGGCGCCGGTCCCGGCATCGACGGGACTCCCCGATCTGGACGGGCCCGGAGGGCTCGGCTTGAACTGAGGCCCTCCCAGGGCGCACCATGGTAGGTCGCCCCGGTGCGCACCGTCACCGACACCAGCACAGCCGTCCGGCTGAGCATCAACCCAAGAGAGAAGAAGCAACGTGGTCAAGCTCCGCCTCATGCGGATGGGCAAGAAGAAGCAACCGACCTACCGGGTCGTCGCCGCCGACGCCCGGTCGCCCCGCAACGGCCGGTTCATCGAGATCGTCGGCACCTACGAGCCGCGCCGCGAGCCGTCGGTCATCACCATCGACAACGAGAAGGCCCTGGCCTGGCTGCGCAAGGGCGCCCAGCCCACCGAGCGCGTCGAGAAGCTGCTGAAGCTCTCCGGCGCCTGGGACGAGTTCAAGGGCACGGCCGCATCGTGAGCGACGCCGAGGCCGGCGACGCCACCGACACCGAGCTGAGCGACGACGAGTTCGACGACGACTACGACGACGGGGATGACGTCGACGACGAGGTCGACGGCAACACCATCACGGCCGGCAACGCCAAGGCCGTGCTCGACTACCTCGTGCGGGCCGTGGTCGACGACCCCGACTCGGTCGAGGTCGCAGATCGAGGAGGGCGGCCGTCGGCCGTCGCTGAACGTGACCGTGGCCCCCGGCGACATGGGCCGGGTCATCGGCAAGCGGGGCCGGGTGGCCACCTCGATCCGCACCGTCACCCGCTCGGCGGCCGTGCGCGACGGTGTCGAGGTCGACATCGAGTTCCTCGACTGACCGCAAGGTCGGCCGGTGAGTCGACTGACGAGCGACCGTGGCCGATGATCCTGGCCCGCAGCTCGAGATCGGCCGCATCACGCGGCCCCACGGCCTGCGCGGCGAGGTGTTGGTCACCCTGGTCACCACCGAGACCTCGCGGCTTGGACGGGGGTTCGACCCTCCAGGCCGGCGCCGCGTCGCTCACGGTCGAGCGATCCAGCGTGCACCGGTCGCCAGTGGATCGTGGCCTTCGCCGGGGTCGTTGACCCGCGAGGCGGCCGAAGCGCTGGCCGGAGCGGTGCTGACCGCCCGGCCCAAGCCTGAGGCCGACGACGGTGCTGACGACGACCAGGCGCCGTTGTGGGTGCACGAGCTGGTCGGGGGCAGAGGTGGTCGATGCGGCCGGCATCGAGCGCGGACCGGTCGTAGCAGTGCTGGCCAACCCGGCCAGCGATCTGCTCGAGCTCGACTCGGGGGCCCTGGTGCCCCTGCGCTTCGTGGTCGGCGGCGTGAAGACGACCCCGCGAGGGTCGCGTGGTGCGGGTCGACCCGCCCGCCGGCATCTTCGACTAGCAGGATCCTCGACCAGGAGCAGCCCGACTCGCCGTGCGCATCGACGTCTTCACCATCTTCCCGGACATGGTCACGGGCTTCGCCGGGCTCAGCCTGCTCGGCCGGGCCAGCCGTGCCGGGCTGCTCGACCTGCGCGTCCACGACCTGCGGGCGGGGGCGTCGGATCCGCACCGATCGGTGGACGACACGCCCTTCGGCGGGGGTCCGGGGATGGTCCTGATGCCCGAGCCGCTGTTCGCGGCGGTGGAGGCGGCAGATCCACCCCGACCGCTGCTGCTGCTCGGACCCGGCGGCGACCGCTTCGACCAGGCCCGCGCCCGTGAGCTGGCCACGGGCGACGGGTTCTCGCTGCTGTGCGGGCGCTACGAAGGGGTGGACGAGCGGGTCCGACGCCACCTGGTGGACGGCGAGGTGTCGGTGGGCGACTACGTGCTCGCCGGTGGCGAGGTGGCGGCCATGGCCGTGCATGGAGGCGGTGGGGCGCCTCGTCCCCGGGGTGATGGGCAACGACCAGTCGGCCGACCGACGAGTCCTTCTCCGATGGCCTGCTCGAGTACCCGCAGTACACCAAGCCCGGCCACCTTCCGGGCCTGGACCGTGCCGGAGGTGCTGCGCTCCGGTGACCACGGGCGGGTCGACGGCTGGCGGCGGGCCCAGGCCCTGCGGGCCACCCTGGCCGCTCGACCCGACCTGATCGAGGCCCGGGGCGGGCTGAGCGAGGACGACCAACGCCTGCTGGACGAGTTCGACCCCGACTCCTGAGGGCCGACGCGCCGCCACAGGTGGTCGCGTGCTTTGCCGCTTCGGGGTCGCGCCCTCTATCCTGCTGTGTCCCCCCTGAACGACCAGTAGCCGGCCGACGCATGCCCTGAGGCTCGTCGGCCCCCGCCGGAAAGTGCGCATCATGAACCCCACCGACCTCGTCGACCAGCAGAGCCTGCGCGATGACATCCCCGACTTCGCCCCCGGCGACACGCTCAAGGTGCACGTTCGGGTGGTGGAGGGGTCCCGCGAGCGGGTCCAGGTGTTCCAGGGCGCGGTGATCCGCCGCCAGGGCGACGGCATCCGCGAGACCTTCACCGTGCGCAAGGTCAGCTTCGGGGTGGGTGTCGAGCGCACCTTCCCGGTCCACTCGCCGATCGTGGCCAAGATCGAGGTCGTCACCCGTGGCGACGTCCGCCGGGCCAAGCTGTACTACCTGCGCGATCGCGTGGGCAAGGCGGCCAAGATCAAAGAGAAGCGCGACTGATCGACCCGCCGTCGGTCGGGGCCGCACCCCGATCCGATCGTGACATCGCTCGCGACGAGGTCACCATGACCGCTCGACGCCAGGCCCTCGGGGCCCGTGGCGAAGCGCAGGCTGCCCGCTGGTACACCGACAACGGCTACCAGGTGATGGCGCGCAACTGGCGCTGTCGCGAGGGCGAGATCGACCTGATCGTCCGCCGTCAGCGGACCATCGTGTTCTGCGAGGTCAAGACGCGCTCGCTCCGACGCGTTCGGCCTGCCGGCCGAGGCCGTGACCCGAGCCAAGCGCGAGCGCCTCCGTCATCTGGCGGCCAAGTGGCTGGAGGAGAGCCCGGTCCGACCGGTGGGCATCCGCTTCGACGTGGCCGCCATCCTCGACGGTCAGCTCGAGATCATCGAAGGCTGCTTCTGAGTCAGACCGTGTGCAGGTCGGTCGGGAGGTGGGCCACGTCGCCGAAGGGGTGCAGGCTGAAGGCATGGCCCTGGCTGATGGCCAACGGCGTGAGCAGGCTGATGGAGGCGTGGCTGGTCACGAACCGCAGCCACTCCCAGGGCACCGGCGGGATGCCCAGCAGGTAGGCGATGAGGGTGGCGTTGGTGCCCCCGTGCGCCACCACGGCCACCCGACGCTCACCCTCGGGGAGCTTCCAGAGGGTCGGGGACTCCGAGAGCCGGGCCGCCCCGATCGACTCCAGCGCGCCGGCCACCCCGGTGGTGACGCGCTGGTGGAAGTGGCGGAAGGTCTCGCCCCCGGGCAGGCCCTCCCACAACTCGTCGACCGGGCGGGCCCAGCCGTCGGCGAAGGCCCGGGCCACCACCTCGGTGGGGGTGCCGTCCCAACGCGGAGCGCCGATCTCGGCCAGCCAGTCCAGGCTGGTAGGGGCGATGCCGGTGCGGGCGGCCAGAGGCGCCGCCGTCTGTTGGGCCCGGACCAGCGGTGACACCCAGATCTCGTCGAGGGGGAGGTCGGGATGGTCGGCCAGATGGTCGGCCACGGCCTCGGCCTGGCTTCGCCCCCGTTCGGTCAACGGCGGGTTGTCCACGCTCAGGCCGTCGCGCTCCCATTCGGGTTCGCCGTGGCGGATCAGCACGACCTCCATCGGACGAGCTTAGGTTCCCGTCAGCCGATGACGGCCCACGCGACCAGGCCCAGGCAGATGACCAGCGCCGCCGCCACCAGCGCGTAGTCGAGCGGTGTGCGGCGGTGCTGTCGGTGCGGATTGAATCCCACGGACCCAGTATCGCCGAGGGCCACGACCCGGGACTCATCGCCACCAGGTGGCTCTTCCCACCGGCGGAGCCGGCCGCTATGGTCACGTCGCGCTTCGAGAGCCGGCGGACGGCCTCCTCTGAGGATCTCACCTTGAGGAGCACCGGCATGCTCGCCACCATCGCCTCGGCCACCCTGATGGGGGTGGCCGGCACGGCCGTCACCGTCGAGGTGCACGTCTCCAACGGGCTTCCCGGCTTCACCATCGTGGGCCTGCCCGACGCCTCATGTCGCGAGGCCCGCGACCGGGTGCGGGCGGCGCTGCTCTCCAGCGGGCTGAAGTGGCCCACCCAGCGGGTCACGGTCAACCTGGCCCCCACCGGGGTCCGCAAGTCGGGCGCCGGTCTCGACCTGGCCATGGCCATGGCCTGCTGGTGGCCGACGGTCAGGTCCGGCCCGAGGCCGTGGTCGGGGCGGCCTACATCGGCGAGCTCGGGCTCGACGGCAGCATCCGGGCCGTACCCGGCGCGCTCCCCCTGGTCGACGCGCTCGACGTCGAGACGGTGGTGGTGGCCCCCGGCTCGGCGGTGGAGGCGCAGCTGGTGGGCCGCCACGTCGTGCGGGCCGCCGCCACCCTGACCCAGCTGCTGGCCTGCCTGGTGGGCGACGAGCCCTGGCCGCCGCTTCCCTCGCCCCAGGACGCTGCCACCCCTGCCCGATCCGCCCGACCTGGCCGACGTTCGTGGCCAACCGCACGCCCGTCGGGCGCTCGAGGTGGCCGCCGCCGGTGGCCACCACCTGCTCATGACCGGGCCGCCGGGGTCGGGCAAGACCATGCTGGCCCAGCGGCTGGTCGGTCTGCTGCCCGACCTCGAACTGCCCGACGCGCCTCGAGGCCACCCGGGTCCACTCGGCGGCCGGGGTGGCGTTGCCCCCGGGCGGGCTGGTCCGCCGACCTCCGTTCCGCGCCCCCCATCACGGCGCCTCCTCGGTGGCCCTGGTCGGTGGAGGTGGTAGCCGCCTGCGCCCCGGCGAGATCTCCATCGCCAGCGGGGGTGTCCTGTTCCTCGACGAGCTGGGGGAGTTCCACGCCGACGTGCTGGATGCGCTGCGCCAGCCCCTGGAGGAGGGGGTGGTGCGGGTGGCTCGGGCCCACGCCCGGGTGACCATGCCGGCACGCTTCCTGCTGGTGGCCGCCATGAACCCGTGCCCGTGCGGTGGGGGAGAGATGCCCGGCGGCTGCCGGTGCAGCGACGCCTCCATGGCCCGGTACTCGCGGCGCCTGTCCGGGCCTCTGGTCGACCGGTTCGATCTGCGCATCCCGGTGCACCTGCCGGATCCCGGCGATGTGGTGGCCGGCGCTCCGGGCGAGTCGAGCGCGGTGGTGGCCGAGCGGGTGGCGCGGGCCAGGGGTCGGGCCCGCGAGCGCGGCGTCCGGGCCAACGCCGAGCTGGGCGCGGCCGCCCTCGACGCCATGGCTCCGCTGACGTCCGAGGCGACCGCGCTGTTGGAGCGGCTCCTGGCCGAGCGCCGTCTGAGCGCACGGGGACTGCAGCGACTGCGCCGGGTGGCGTTGACGCTGGCCGACCTGGCCGACCAGGCCCCGCCCCTCAGCTTCGACCACCTGGCTGCAGCCAACGCGCTGCGGACCGAACCGGCCGGCATCGCCGCCCGACTGGCCCGATGACCCCGAGTGGCGCGTCGCTGCCGCCCGAGGCCTGGGCCACCGCCCTGTCCTGGCTGGAAGGCATGGGTCCCCGCCGTCTGGATGCCCTGCTGGCCCACCATGGTGATCCTGAGCGGGCCTGGGCCGCCTTGCGGTCCGGGGGCCTGCTTCGCGTCCCCGAGCTGGCCGAGGTACTCGGGCCTCGCGGCCCGCAGGTGGTCGCCGCCTGGGCCGAACAGGCCGGCCAGCTCGACCCCGCCGCGTACTGGGCGGCTCACATCGAGGCCGAGATCGGGGTGGTGCTGGTCGGCCACGCCGGCTTCCCCTCGCTGTTCGAGACCGATCCGTATCCGCCAACGGTCCTGTTCCACCGAGGTGATCCAGATGAGGCGGTGGGCAGCCGGGTGGCCATCGTGGGCACCCGCGACTGCACCCGCTACGGCTACGACCTGGCCTTCGAGCTGGGTCGCGACCTCTCGGCCGTCGGGGTGTCGGTGGTGTCGGGCCTGGCGCTGGGCATCGACGGTGCCGCCCATGCCGGCGCGCTCGATGCTCGCGGTGCTCCGCCGGTGGCGGTGGCCGGCACCGGACTCGACGTCATCTACCCGCGCCGCCACGCCGCGCTGTGGCGCGAGGTGGCTCGCCGCGGCCTGATCTGGTCGGAGTACCCCCTGGGCACGCCGGCGGTGGCCTGGCACTTCCCGGCCCGCAACCGGCTGATCGCGGCCTTGGCCGACGTGGTGGTGGTGGTCGAGTCGCACCGCACGGGCGGCGCGCTGCTGACCGCGAACGAGGCGATGTTGCGGGGCCGGCCGGTGATGGCGGTGCCCGGCCCGGTGCGCAGCCCGGCGTCGGAGGGGTGCAACCACCTGTTGGCCGAGTCGCCTGCGGCGGTGGTGCGCGACGCCACCGATGTGCTGGTCGCGCTCCAGCTCGAGCCAGGCTCACGTCGCAGCTCGGTCGAGCGTCGGCCGTCCCCGTCGCCCTCCGATGCCGAGCTGCTCGGGGCCCTGGGCTGGCAGCCGGCCACCCTCGACCAGCTGGTGGCGCGCACCGGCCGGCCCCTGGCCGAGGTGTCGGGTGGGCTCATGCGACTCGAGCTCGATGGTTGGGTGGCCCCCCGAGGCGGCTGGTACGAGCGGATGGCCAAGGCCGGTGCCTGAGCCGCGGGTGCGCCAGGTACCTGAACACCGCGGTCGAGCCGTGGCCCGGTACCGTGTCGGTCCATGGCGAGCGACCCGTGGTACCGCCACGAGTTCGAGACTTCGCTGCACGGCTCCGCCCCCAACACCGTGCAGGCCTACCGCGGCGACCTGGCCGGCTTCGTGGTCTGGGTGGAGCGACTCGGGGTGGTCGACCCGACCGCGGTCGACCGCAAGGTGCTCCGTCGCTATGTGTCCTACCTGGCCACCCGGGGCTACGCCCGGCGCACGGTGGCGCGCAAGGCGGCCGCCCTCCGTCGGTACTTCGGCTGGTTGCGGCGGGTCGGACATCTTCCCACCGACCCCTCCGCGGGCCTGTCGGCGCCCTCCGGATCGGGGCGGCTCCCACGCGTGCTGCGGGACGAAGAGCTGGTTCGACTGCTGGATGACCCCCCGTCGGCGGTGGATGCCGACCCGCCCGCCATCCGCCTGCGGGACGACGCGGTGCTCGAGATCCTCTACGGCTGCGGCCTGCGTGTGGGCGAGCTGTGCGGGCTGCGCCCGCAGGACCTGGTGGCCGACACCCAGCAGATCCGGGTCTGGGGCAAGGGCTCCAAGCAGCGTCAGGTGCCGCTCAGCGACCCGGCCGCGGCTGCCCTGGAGGCGTGGGTCCGCCACGGACGCGACGACCTGGTCACCGCCCGAGACACCGGTCGATGCCATCTTCCTCAACCGGCGCGGTCGGCGGCTCACGCCACGCGACGTTCGACGCATCATCGACCGCCGTTCGGTCTCGCCCACCCATCCTCACGCCCTGCGCCACACCTACGCCACCCACCTGCTCGACGGCGGCGCCGACCTGCGCGCGGTGCAGGAGTTGCTCGGCCACAGCGACCTGGCCACCACACAGCACTACACTCATGTGTCCACGGGAGCGGCTGCGCAGCGTTCTGCACGCTACCCATCCCAGAGCCTAGGAAGACCCTGTTGGACGACGACGCCGCTGAGCACACCGAACGTCTGTGGTCGGACTACAAGATGTCCGGCGACCCTGCCGTTCGCGAGCAGCTCATCCTGCAGTACTCACCGCTGGTGAAGTACGTCGCGGGCCGCGTCGCGGTGGGTCTGCCTCAGAACGTCGAGCAGAGCGACCTGGTCAGCTACGGCATCTTCGGCCTGATCGACGCCATCGAGAAGTTCGACCCGGCTCGGGGCTACAAGTTCGAGACCTACGCCATCGCCCGCATCAAGGGCGCCATCCTCGACGAGCTGCGCTCCATCGACTGGGTGCCCCGGTCGGTGCGGGCCAAGGCCCGATCCCTCGAGGCGGCTTACGCCAAGCTCGAGGCCCAGCTGCATCGCACACCCACCGACGACGAGCTGGCCGCGGAGCTCCAGGTGACCGACGAGCAGCTGCAGACCACGCTGGGCCAGATCTCCTTCGTGGGTCTGGTGGCCCTCGACGAGATGCTCTCGGTGGGCGGTGATCGGGGCGAGTCCCTCACCCTGGGCGACACCATCGCCGACTCCGGCGAGGGTCCGGTGGCGGCCTACGAGGTCGAGGAGATGCGCCACATCCTGGCCGAGGCCATCGGACGCATGCCCGAGCGCGAGAAGATCGTCCTCACCCTCTACTACTACGAGGGTCTCACCCTGGCCGAGATCGGCCAGGTGCTGGGCGTGACCGAGAGCCGGGTCTGCCAGATCCACACCAAGGCCGTGCTGCAGCTGCGCTCGCGGATCCTGGCCGCCGAGCGCGAACCCGCCTGACGGCGTCACCTCGGCTCGAGCCGATCTGACCTGAGCCCCAGCTTGCCGCTCGCCGCGGCCCTCCACCTTCCCCTTGCCGCGTTCGTCGAGCAGGGGAGTTCCGGTGATCCGATCCCGGTCATGTCGCGCGCTGGTGGGCGCGCTGGTCGTCCTGTTGGGTGGTGCCACCGCCTCGCTGGCGGCTCCGGCCGCTCCGGCGGCCGCCGCGGCCCCGACGGCCTCGGCGCCGATCCGCTACCAGCCGCCGGTGGGACCGCCCCAGGCGGTGATCATCGGGCACTTCCGGCCGCCACCCACCCCCTACGCAGCGGGCAGACCGCGGGCTCGACTACGCCACCGTCGCCGGCACGCCGGTGCATGGCGTCGGCCGCCGGCCGAGTGCTGTTCGCCGGTCCGGTGGCGGGCACCCTGGCCGTCACCCTGGTGCACGCCGACGGGCTGCGCACGTCGTACTCGTTCCTGGCCCGCGTGGCCGTGGCGGTGGGCCAGGACGTGGCGCAGGGCCAGGTCATCGCCACCACCGGCACGTTCTTCCACTTCGGCGTTCGCGACCCCGCCGGCACCTACCTCGATCCCGAGGCGCTGTTCGCCGGCCATCTGGGCGCGCACCTGGTGCCCGGCGCCGACGACGGACGGGGCGGCGCTGGGCTCGGGCGGGTTCAGCTTCGCCGGGGAGGTCGAGGCCATGCTGAGCGTGGTGGCCGATCACCTGGCCGCCAGTGGTTCGCCGTCGGTGCTGGCCTTGACCCACCAGTTGTTGGCCCTCACCCCTCCCGCGTCGTTGGCGGCGCTGGCCGGCGAGTTGGAGGACTGGCGCGAGTCCCAGCGAGGGTGCACCCCGGCCGGTGTGGTGCCGCCGCCGCCCGGGCGTCGCATCGCCGTGCTGGTGGCGGGGGTGGGCTCCAACGACACCAAGGCTTCGATCGACGATCTCGACACGACCACCCTGGGCTACGCCCCCGGCGACGTGGTCCGCTTCTCCTACAACGGAGGACGGGTGGCGGGTCGGGTGCCCGCACCGGGCGGGGTGGCGCGGTCCATCCCGCCCTCGGCCTACGGTCCCGCCGACACCCAGACCGATCTTCGACCGGTGGCCGACCGGCTGGTGGCGCTGCTGGGCCGGCTGGCCGCCCTGGCCCCGGGCGTGCCCATCGACGTGATCGCCCACTCCCAAGGGGGCGTGGTCGTCCACCTGGCCCTGATCCAGGCCCACGCCCGTGGCCACCTGCCCGCCCAGTTGGGGACGGTGGTGACCATCTCCAGCCCACACCAGGGCGCCGATCTGGCCACCGGTCTGGCCGCGCTGAAGGGCACACCGCTCGGTGAGCTGGCCCTGCAGGCGGCTCACGGCACCTCTCTGCTCCCACTCGATCCCGACAGCGTCTCGCTGGCGCAGCTGAGCGAGACCTCCGATCTGAGCCAGGAGCTGCGCCAGCCGCTGCCCGCCGGGGTCCACATGCTGTCCATCGGCGCCAGCGGCGATCCCGTCGTCCCCTGGGTCCGGACTCGCACGCCCGGGGCCACGAGCGACCTCATCCCCATGGTCGGGTTCGACACCCACTCGGATCTGCCGCGATCGCCCGCGGTCACCCGCGAGATCGCCCTGGCCCGCGCCGGCCTGGGCCCGACCTGTGTCGGGCTGGCCCAGGGCTGGCCATGGTGGTGACCAGCCACCTGGTGGCCCAGGGCGAGGACGCGCTCGGCGCCGACCTGACCCTGGCTACCACTCCCTGAGCCAAGGTCGGCCCGGCGGCCTGAGCCAAGGTCGGCCCGGCGGCCTGAGCCAAGGTCGGCCCGGCGGCCTGAGCCAAGGTCGGCCCGGCGGCCTGAGCCAAGGTCGGCCCGGCGGCCTGAGCCAAGGGTTGGCCCGGACGCGGGCGCCCCTAGGATGGTCGACCGGCCCGGTTCGGGCCGAGTCCGCCGGGATGAGCCCGGCCCGAGTCCATCTCCACCTGGACCCTCCCACGGTCGCCCTCACGGGCGCTGGGTCCGGGCTTCGCGTAACCGTTGGGAAGGGAGATCACCATGGCACCCGTCGTGACCATGCGTCAGCTGCTCGAGGCCGGAGTCCACTTCGGCCACCAGACCCGCCGCTGGAACCCGAAGATGAAGCGATTCATCCACGGGGAGCGCAACGGCATCTACATCATCGACCTCCAGCAGACGCTGGGTCGGATCGAGACCTCGTACGGCTTCATCCGCGACCTGGTGGGTGACGACGGCACGGTGCTGTTCGTGGGCACCAAGAAGCAGGCCCAGGACGCGGTGCAGTCCTACGCCGAGAAGTGCGGCATGCCCTATGTCAACGAGCGTTGGCTGGGCGGCATGCTGACCAACTTCGAGACGATCTCCAAGCGCGTGTCGAAGATGAAGGACTACCAGCGCATGCGCGACTCGGGCGAGTTCGAGGCCATGCCCAAGAAGGAAGCCCTGCTCATCGGCCGCGAGCTCGAGAAGCTCGAGCGCAACCTGGGCGGCATCCGGCGCATGGAGCGGCTGCCCGACGCCATCTTCGTGCTCGACACCAACAAGGAAGACATCGCGGTCACCGAGGCCAACAAGCTCGGCATCCCGATCGTCGCCGTGGTCGACACCAACTGCGATCCCGACATCATCCAGTACGTGATCCCGGGCAACGACGACGCCATCCGCTCGGGCATGCTCATGTGCCGGGTGATCGCCGACGCCGTCGAGGAAGGGCGCTTCATCGCCTCGCGCCGCCACGGCAACGGCGCCGGTCCGGCCGCGCCCACCCGCAGCGAGGAGCAGGAGGCGGACGATCGCCGCCCAGCAGGCCGAGGCCCGTCGCCAGGCCGCCCTGGCCGCCCAGGAGCGCGAGGCCCGCATGCCGCTCGGGCCACCGGCCCGGGCCGAGCAGAGCCGCGGTCGAGACCGCGAGCCCTGGCCGACCCCGTGGCCGCCGAGCCGGGCCTGACGCCCGAGAACGCCCAGAACCTCGCTCGATGACGCCGCCGCGGTCACCGAGGCCGAGATCGCAGCCGAGCCCGGCCGACGCCGCGCCCGCGACCCCCGAGGCCGTGGCCGCCACCCGAGGAGGCCTGACCATGCCCGACTTCACCGCCAAGGACGTCCAGGCCCTTCGCCAGGCCACCGGCGCCGGGATGATGGACGCCAAGAAGGCGCTGCAGGAGAACGACGGCGACTCTCGAGGCCGCCACCCAGTGGCTCCGCGAGAAGGGTCTGGCCAAGGCCGACAAGCTCGGTGACCGCGAGAACACGCAGGGCTCGGTGGCCGTGGTCGTCGACGGCAACGTCGGCGCCATCGTCGAGCTCAAGAGCGAGACCGACTTCGCGGCCAAGTCCGACGACTTCACCTCGCTGGTCCAGGACCTGGCCGAGCTGGTGCTGGCCAAGGGCACCGACGCGGTGTCCGAGCGGGCCGACCGAGCTCGAGGACCTCAAGATCGCCAAGAAGGAGAACATCGAGCTGGGTCACGGTCGTGCGCTTCGAGGCCGGCCGACGGCAACCTGCTCGACTCCTACCTCCACATCCAGGACGGCCGCGGCGTCAACGCCGTGCTGGTCGAGCTGGCCGGCGGGTCGCCGCGAGCTGGCCCACGACGTCGCCGTGCACATCGCCTTCGCCAAGCCGCCGTACCTGACCCGCGACGAGGTCCCGGCCGACGCGGTCGAGAAGGAGCGCCAGGCGCTGCTCGACATCACCAAGGCCGAGGGCAAGCCCGAGCAGGCCTGGCCCAAGATCGTCGAGGGCCGCCTCAACGCCTGGTACAAGGACCAGGTGCTGCTCGAGCAGGGCTTCGTCCGCGACGACAAGACCTCGATCACCCAGCTGCTCGGCGACGCCACCTCGTGCGCTTCGCCCAGGTCTACATCGGCTCGTGACCGAGCAGCCGGGCCGAGACGCCCGTGGCTAGCGAGCCAGAGTCCGCCGCGCCCGCGCCGGCGCGGCGCGAGGCCCGCTGGAGTCGGGTGCTGCTCAAGCTCTCGGGCGAGGCCTTCGCCGGCGAGGGCGAGTACGGCATCGACGGCACGGTCGTCCAGCGGCTGGCCGGCCCAGATCGTGGAGGTCCGCCAGCGACCTCGACATCGACGTGGCCATCGTGGTCGGCGGCGGCAACATCTGGCGCGGGATGTCCGGTGCCGGCGCAGGCATGGACCGGGCCCAGGCCGACTACATGGGGATGCTGGCCACCGTCATCAACGGCTTGGCGCTCCAGGACACCCTCGAGCAGCTCGGCCAGCCCACCCGGGTGCAGACCGCCATCCAGATGGCGCAGGTGGCCGAGCCCTACATCCGCCGTCGGGCCATCCGCCACCTGGAGAAGGGTCGGGTCGTCATCTTCGCCGGCGGCACCGGCAACCCCTTCTTCACCACCGACACCACCGCCGCGCTGCGCGCCGTCGAGATCGAGGCGGGCGCGCTGCTCAAGGGCACGCATTCGGGGACCGACGGCATCTACACCGACGATCCGCAGGACCAACCCCGAGGCCACCCGGCTCGACGAGGTGACCTATCTCGACGTGCTGAACCAGGGCCTGCGGGCCATGGACTCCACCGCCATCACCCTGTGCATGGACAACGACCTGCCGATCGTGATGTTCGACCTCATGGGGGAGGGCAACGTCCGAGCCATCCTCGAAGGGCACCCGATCGGCACCCTGGTCCGCTGAGGGACCCCGGCCGACCGGCCTTTGGCGGTAGCGTCGGCAGCATCACCCCGTCGCACCGCGCCGCGAGCCCTACCCATCAAGGAGCGTGTCGGTGAGCGCAGAGCTGGCCGAGTTGATCCTCGAGGACGCCACCGAGAAGATGGCCAAGGCCGTCGGCCACACCCGTGCCGACTTCGCCAGCATCCGCACCGGGCGGGCCGCTCCCGCCCTGGTCGAGAAGATCATGGTCGACTACTACGGCACCGAGACGCCCGCTCCAGCAGCTGGCCGGGTTCCAGGTGCCCGAGGCCCGCCAGCTGCTGATCACGCCCTATGACAAGTCGTCGATGGGCGCCATCGAGAAGGCCATCCAGCAATCCGACCTCGGTCTCAACCCGAGCAACGACGGGGTCTCGATCCGGCTCAGCTTCCCGCCGCTGACCACCGAGCGCCGCAAGGACCTGGCCAAGGTGGTTCGGGGAATGGCCGAGGATGGGAAGGTGAGCTTGCGCAACCTGCGCCGCGCCGCCCGCCACGAGCTCGATGCCTTGGAGAAGGACGGCGACCTGTCGAGCGACGAGCTGGCTCGGGCCGGCAAGGAGCTCGATCGGATCATCCACGTTCACGAGGCCGACATCGACCAGGCGTTGGCGGCCAAGGAACAGGAGCTCTTGGAGGGCTGATGGCTGACGATCCCCGCCACGAGCGACCAGGACGAAACCCCCGCGACCGCCGACCCCTCCGAGGGCGTCCGCCTGATCAAGCCCGACGAGGCGGCCGAGGTGGTCGAGACCGGCCGGGCGGTCAAGCGCCGGGCCAGCGACGAGCCCCGGTACGGCGATCGTCCCGAGCCGCCGGGCGGTCCCCGGCCCAGCCTGCGCTTCCCCCTGGCCGATTCCGCCGACCCCAGCCTCATCGTGCGCCCCGGGTGGCCGCGGTCGAGCCCCGCCGCGCCGATGATCCCGGAGGCCCAGCCGGCTCGGGTGGGAGCGACGATCCCGAGGCCGGGCTCATCTCGCTGCCCATCAGCGGGTCGGTCGAGCTCCCGCACTGGACCGAACCGGGCACCGGTGAGGTGCCCCGGGTCATCATCGGGGTGGACGACGACGCCGACGACGACGCCCGCTGGGCCGCCTTCAGCCGACCAGGGTCCCCGATGGCGCGACCAGACCACCGATTGGGACGAGGGCGACGACTCCGGGGTGGCCGGCCTGATCGGCGACCAGGACGACGGCGAGACGCTACGGCGCGCTCGACACCACCGATCGACCCACCGCCCAGGAGTTCCTGACCTTCGAGGACCTCGAGGTCCCCCAGTCCGATCTGCCCACCGCGCCCGCCCGCGGCTCCTTCGACGATCCCATCCGCATCTCCAGCGAGCCGGCTCGCCCGCCCGCCCCGCCCACCGCACCGTCGGGTGGGTCGCGCGGGTTCGGTGGCCGCGGCCGGGGCCGCGGGTGCGGCCGGTGGCGCGCCACGGCGGCGCACGGCTCGCCGAGGCCCGGGCGATCCGCCACCCGCGGGTCCGCGCCATGCCGCCGAGACCCCGCCGCCGGCCGGGCGCGACATCCCCACCGCGGTGTCGGTGGGCCTGGCCATCGCCGCCGCTGGCGCTGATCCTGTTCCACTTCGGCCCGGCCTGGACCATGATCCTGGTGTTCGCCATCCTGGCCCTGGCCGGCGCCGAGTTCTTCACCGCGGCTCGGCGGGGTGGGTTCCGACCGGCCACGCTGCTGGGCCTCACCGCCGTGGCCGCCATGCCGCTGGCCACCTACTGGCGCGGCGAGCCGGCCATCGTGCTGGTCTTGTTCCTGACCGTGGCCTTCGGCCTGCTGTGGTTCATCCTGGGCCTTGGTCCTGACGCCACCATCAACCTGGGCGTCACCCTGCTGGGCACGGTCTATGTGGGGGTGTTCGGCGCCTACGCCGCGCTCATCCTCAAGATCCCGTCCCAGGGCGTGAGCATCCTGCTGGTCGCGGTGGTGGCCGCGGTGTTCTACGACGTGGGCGGCTTCGTGGTCGGCCGTCGTTTCGGGCGCACCCCGCTGACCGCGGTGAGCCCCAACAAGACGGTGGAGGGCCTGGTCGCAGGGCTGCTGGCCTCGGTCGTGGGGGTGCTGATCTTCGCCGTGGTGCTCGGGTTCGGACCCTTCAGCGCCGGCCAGGCCCTGCTCCTGGGCGTGGCCGGGGCCGTGGCCGCGGCGCTGGGCGACCTGGCCGAGTCGGTGCTCAAGCGCGACCTCAGGCATCAAGGACATGGGCAGCCTGATCCCGGGCCACGGGGGCGTGCTGGACCGCTTCGACGGCCTCCTGTTCGTGTTGCCCACCGCCTACTACGTGACCCGGGCCATGCACCTGGTTTGAGTTGGGGGCGGTACCCGCCGTGTCCGGGGGCGGGGCGGTCGGTAGGCTGGATCCATGTCCGGGAGCCGCGTCGCCATCGCCGGGTGCACCGGCTCCATCGGCACGCAGACCCTCGACGTGTTGGCGGCCGAGCCGGAGCGCTACGAGCTCACCGCCCTGGGTGCCAGCGGCCGCCGGGTCGAGCCCCTGGTGGGGCTGGTGCGGTCGACGCGGGCCAAGGTGGTGGCTCTCGACTCCGACGAACGCGCCACCGAGATCGCCGCCCTGCTCCCGGAGTGCGAGGTCCGGGCCGGAACCGGGGCGTTGGCCAGCCTGGCCACCGAAGCCGACGTGGTGGTCAACGGCGTGGTCGGCTTCGCCGGGCTGTCGGTCACCCTGGCCACCCTCGAGGCCGGTCGCCGACTGGCCCTGGCCAACAAGGAGTCGCTCATCGCCGCCGGTCCCCTGGTCCAGCAGGCCCGGCGCACGCCAGGTGCCGAGCTGGTACCGGTCGACAGCGAGCACGGCGCCATCCACCAGTGCCTGCGGGCCAACGACAACCCGGCCCGGGTGGCCGAACTGGTGGTCACGGCCAGCGGGGGACCCTTCCGGGGTCGCGGCGCCGACGAGCTGGCCCAGGTCACCATCGACGACGCCCTGGCCCATCCCACGTGGTCGATGGGTCCCAAGATCACGGTCGACTCGTCCACGCTGATGAACAAGGGCCTCGAGGTGATCGAGGCTCACGAGCTGTTCGGCGAACCTGCCGGTGACGACGGCGTCGGCCTGGGCTTCGACCAGATCCGGGTGGTGGTCCACCCCCAGTCCATCGTCCACTCCATGGTCACCTACCGCGACGGTTCCACCATCGCGCAGCTCTCCCGCCCCGACATGCGCCTGCCCATCGGCTACGCCCTGGCCTTCCCGGATCGTTCGACCACCCCCTTCGGTGCCATCGACTGGACCGAGCTGGGGCGCCTCGACTTCGAACCCCCCGACCTCGACGCCTTCGCCTGCCTGGGCCTGGCCTACGCCGCCGGCCGCGCCGGCGGCACCGCGCCGGCCTGGCTCAACGCGGCCAACGAGGTGGCGGTGGCCGGGTTCCTGGACGGCCGCATCCGCTGGAACCAGATCGCCCCGGTCCTGACCGAGGTGCTCGCGCTCCACGACGGCACCCCAGCGACCGATGTTCCTACCGTGGTCGACGTCGACCACCGCGCCCGCGCCGCCACCCGCCGCGCCATCGAGAGGATCTCCTCGTGACCGACATCATCGATCCGGCGATCGAGCCGGCGGCGGCACCGCCGTCATCGGACTCGCCGCCCCAGCAATCACGCCTCCTGCCGGCGCTCGGCGTGGTGCTGCTGGTGGTGGTCATCGTGCGGTTCTTCGGCTGGTGGGGGCTGGTCGTGGTCGGCGGCCTGCTGGTCTCGATCGTGCTGCACGAGTTCGGTCACTACCTCACGGCCAAGCAGGCGGGCATGAAGGTCACCGAGTTCTTCGTGGGTTTCGGGCCCAAGCTGTTCTCCTTCACCCGGGGCGAGACCGAGTACGGGCTCAAGCCCCTGCCCTTGGGCGCCTACGTCCGCATCATCGGCATGAACGACCTCGAGGACGTCGAGCCGGGCGACGAGGGTCGCACCTACCGGGAGAAGAGCTACTGGGCACGGCTGCGCGTGGTGCTGGCCGGGCCAGCTCACCAACCTGGTCATCGCCTTCATCCTCCTGGTGGTGGTGGCGCTGGTCTGGGGCCAGGCCGGCAACAAGGACTGGAAGATCGAGTCGGTGGTCAAGGGGTCGGCCGCGGCCGCCGTGGGCATGCTCAAGGGTGACCACCTGATCAGCATCAACGGCCAGCCGGTGGGCGCCTTCGACACCACCTTCTCCAACACCGTGCAGAGGCAGGCCGGGCATCCCATCACACTGGTGGTCGATCGCGACGGCAAACGCCTCACGCTCACCCCGACGGTCGGCTGGGATCTCACCCCCTCGGGGGCGGCGCTGCTCAGCCCGCTGATCGAGGGTGACCGGGTCCAGTCCGTCGACGGTGTGGCCGTCCACGACTACGGCCAGCTGCGAACGCAGCTGGCCCGGGTGCCCAAAGGCGACGCCAAGCTGGTGTTCGAGCGCAACGACAACCTCTACACCACGACCGTGCCCGCGCCGGTGACGCTGCCGGCGGACGGTGGGCACGGCTTCCTGGGGATCTCGGCCGCGCCGCGCCACGAGCGCCTGGGGCCGGTGAGCGCGGTGACCAGCTCGGTGGGCACGTTCGGGTCGGTCGTGAGCGGGTCGATCAGCTCGCTGGGCCACTTCTTCTCGCCCACCGGGTTGACCAACTACACGCGCTACGTGCTGACCAACAAGGCGCCGGCCACCGCGGGCTCCACGAACCTGAACCCCGCGCCGATCCTGCCGGTGTCCCGCAACGAGCCAGCACCCGCCGTCGACCCGACCGTGGCCATGGCCTCGCCCGCCAACAACCGCTTGATGTCGGTGTTCGGCGTGCTCCGGCTCGGTTCGGAGGCGGCCGGGGCCGGTGGGCTGGCCGCGGTGCTCATGCTGCTGGCCCTGATCAACGTCTTCCTGGGCATGATCAACCTGGTGCCGCTGCCGCCCTTCGACGGCGGCCACGCCGCGGTGGCCACCTACGAGGCCATCCGTGAGCGCCTCAGCGGTCGGCCCTACCGGGCGGACATGGCCAAGCTCATCCCCGTCACCTACGCGGTGCTGGTGGTCATGGCCTTCATCTTCTTGAGCACGAGCTACCTGGATCTGCTGCACCCGGTCCAGAACCCCTACGGCAAGTGATGCGCCGCCGGGTCGAGCGCGCCAACCGACCGTGAGCTACCCGAGGCGACGCACCCGCCAGATCATGGTGGGCGACGTGGCCGTGGGAGGCGACGCGCCCATCAGCGTGCAGTCCATGACCACGACCAAGACGGCCGACGTGGACGCCACCCTGGCCCAGATCTACGCCTTGGCCGGCGCCGGGGCCGACATCGTGCGCTGCACCTGCAACGAGCGCGAGGCGGCCGAGGGGCTGGCCCAGATCGTGCCCCGTTCGCCCGTACCGATCATCGCCGACATCCACAACCAGTATCGCCGGGCGCTCGAGGCCCTCGACGCCGGGGTGGCCTGCCTGCGCCTCAACCCCGGCAACATCACCAACCCCGAACACATCAAGACCGTGGCCCGGGAGTGCAAGGACCGGGGCGTCCCCATCCGCATCGGGGTCAACGGCGGGTCGCTCGACAAGGAGCTCTACGCCAAGTACGGCGGCGCCATCACCCCCGAGGCGATGGTCGAATCGGCCCAGCGCGAGCTCGACTACTTCCGCCAGGTCGACTTCGACGACGTGAAGATCTCGGTCAAGGCCTCCAACGTGCCCATCATGATCGAGGCCTACCGTCAGCTGGCCGACGCCGTCGACTACCCGTTGCACCTGGGAGTCACCGAAGCCGGCCCGCCGCCGGCCGGGCTGGTCAAGGCCACCGCCGGGTTGGCCACCCTGCTGAGCGAGGGCATCGGTGACACCATCCGCTACTCGCTCACCGCCGATCCGGTGGAGGAGGCCCGAGCCGGGCGCCAGCTGCTCGAAGCCTTGGGCCTGCGCGAGCGCAAGGGCCTGGACCTCATCGCCTGCCCCTCGTGCGGTCGGGCCGAGGTGGACGTGATCGGGCTGGCCAACCAGGCCCAGGACGCGCTGAGCGATCTCAACATCCCCATCCAGGTGGCGGTCATGGGGTGTGTGGTCAACGGTCCGGGTGAGGCCCGCGAGGCCGACCTGGGCATCGCCGCCGGACGCCACAAGGGCCACCTCTTCATCAAGGGCCAGAACATCGCCGTGGTCAAGGAGGACGAGATGGTCCAGGCGCTGGTCGACTGGGCCAAGCTCATCGACGCCGAGGGGGTCGAGGCCGCACTGGCCCGCGCTGACGCCGGCGCGGCCGCCGAAGCCGAGGCCGATCGGGCTGCCCTGCTCGACGAGAAGGGCGACGACGCCAACCAGGTGGCGGTCAAGATCGACGAGATCCGCAAGCACTGACCGACTCATCCACCGGGGCGCCGGAGTGCATCCCGTTTCAGTCCAGCGGTGCCGCCACCTACCATCGGCGAACTATGGCCAAGGCACCCGTGCTCACCCCTCAGGCGGAGGACTTCCCCCGCTGGTACCAGGACGTCCTCACCAAGGCGGAGCTGGCTGACAACGGGCCGGTGCGCGGCACCATGGTCATCCGGCCCTACGGCTATGCCATCTGGGAGCGGATGCAGGCCGAGGTGGATGCCCGCATCAAGGCGGCGGGGGCCGAGAACGCCTACTTCCCCCTGTTCATCCCCGAGAGCTACCTGCGCCGGGAGGCCGACCACGTCGAGGGCTTCAGCCCGGAGCTGGCCGTGGTGACCCACGCCGGGGGCAAAGAGCTCGACGAGCCCGTGGTGGTGCGACCCACCAGTGAGACGGTCATCGGCGAGTACATGGCCAAGTGGATCCAGAGCTATCGGGACCTGCCCCTGTTGTTGAACCAGTGGGCCAACGTGGTGCGCTGGGAGCTGCGGCCCCGGTTGTTCCTGCGCACCAGCGAGTTCCTCTGGCAGGAGGGCCACACCGCCCACGCCACCTTCGACGATGCTCGGGCGTACGCCGAGCGCATCCATCGCCAGGTGTACGCCGGCTTCATGACCGACGTGCTGGCCATGCCCGTGGTGGTGGGCCGCAAGACGGCCAAGGAGCGCTTCGCCGGGGCCATCAACACGCTGACCTGTGAGGCCATGATGGGCGACGGCAAGGCCCTGCAGATGGGGACCAGCCACGAGCTGGGGCAGAACTTCGCCAAGGCGTTCGACATCCAGTACCTCGATGCCGAGGGCACCCAGCAGTACGCCTGGACCACCTCGTGGGGCGTGTCCACCCGCATGGTGGGTGGGCTGATCATGGGCCACGGCGACGATCGCGGCCTGCGCCTGCCTCCCAACCTGGCCCCGATCCAGGTCGTGGTCATGGCCGTACGCGACGACCCCGCGGTCATCGAGCGATGCCACTCCCTGTCGGCCGAGCTGACCGACGCCGGGCTGCGGGTCCGTCTCGACGACCAGGTGGGCGTGTCGGCCGGTCGCCGGGCCACCGACTGGGAGCTCAAGGGCGTTCCTGTGCGCCTGGAGCTGGGCCCTCGCGACCTGGCCGAGGACGCGGTCACCCTGGTCGACCGACTGGTCGGCGCCAAGGGGCCCACGCCGTTGGCCGGGGTCACCGTCGCCGTCAGCGACGCCTTGGCCGCCGCTCAGGTGGCCATGTTCGAGACCGCCCAGGCCACCCGTGACGCTCGCACCGTCGATGTGGCCACCCTGGAGGAGGCCCGCGAGGCCAGCCAGCAGGGCTGGGCGCGGGTGCCCTGGTCGGTCCTGGGCGCGCCGGGCGAGGACGCCCTGGCCGCCTCGGCGGTGACGGTCCGCTGCCTGGTGCGCCCCGACGGGACGCTGCCCCTGGCCGAGGACGAGCCCGATCTGCTGGCCATCTGCAGCCGGTCCTACTGATGGCGTCGGTGCTGGTCACCGGGTGTTCGAGCGGGGTGGGTCTGGCCACCGCGCTGGCCTTCGGGCGCCGCGGCGACGCCACCTACGCCGGGGTGCGCAGCCCCGCAGCGGCCGACGAGCTGGCGGCCGCCATCGAGGCCGAGTCGCTGCCCATCGAGGTGGTGGCCCTCGACGTGTGCGACCAGGCCTCGGTCGACGCCGCCTTGGCGCAGGTCCACGACCGGGTCGGGGCGCTCGACGTGCTGGTCAACAACGCCGGCATCAGTCCCTTCGCGGCGGTGGAGGACCAGCCGGTGGCCGAGGCGCAGCTCACCCTCGAGACCAACGTGGTCGGGCCGCTGCGCACGATCCAGGCGGTCATCCCCTCCATGCGAGGGCGCGGTTCGGGCGTGATCGTCAACGTGTCGTCGGTCAGCGGATTCATCTCGATCCCGTTCCTGGGTGTCTACAGCGCGTCAAAGTTCGCGCTGGAGGCCATGAGCGAGGCGCTGGCCCACGAAGTGGAGGGGGCCGGCATCCGGGTGGTGGTGGTGCGCCTGGGGGTGTTCGACACGGCCATCGGGGACAAGTCGCCGGCCCCGCCACCCTCGGCCGCCCTGGGCACCCGGGCGGAGGCCGCGGCCCAGATGCGCCTGGACATGGCCAAGGTCGGTCCGCCCACCAGCCTGGCCGCCGAGGCCATCGTGGCCGCGGCCACCGATCCGGAGACGCCCCGCCACGTGCTGGTGGGCGACGACGCGGCCATGATGGCCGACCTCTACGCCGGCCAGTCCCACGAAGAGCTGCACGCCACCCTGCACGCCTTCTACGACCTGCCCTGACTCCCGGTTGGGTCCGGCTCCCCCACGCGTCTCGGGCGCGCTATACTTGGTGCCGCAATCCGTTCGATTTCTGGACGAAAGGCGTGGGCCTTGCCCACGCCTTTCGTTTCGTTCACCATCAGCAACCCGCCCGTTCCAGAAGGTGCGGCCCCACCAGACGACCACGAAGCCCTGACAGGAGGTGAGACCACATGAGCATCCCTGAGCGCGTCCGCAGCCTGATCGAGCCACTCGTCGATGAACAGGGTCTCGTCCTCTACGACCTCGACCTCAACGGCGGGGTCCTGCGCGTGGTGGTGGACCAGCCGATCGGCGACCAGTCCGGCGACGAACCGGCCCCCGACGAGCGCGGCGGTGTGGGGATGGACACCATCACCCCGCTCACCCGGGCCATCTCGCGAGCCCTGGACGAGCACGACCCGATCGACGGACATTTCACCCTCGAGGTCTCCAGCCCCGGTCTGGAGCGGACCCTGCGCACCCCCCAGCACTTCCGGGGCGCAGTCGGGCTGGTGGTGAGCATCAAGACCACGGCCGTCGCCGGCGGCGATCGTCGCTTCCGGGGCCGGCTCACCGAAGCCGACGACGACGGGGTGGTGGTGGTCCCCGACGTGGCCCCCGACCAGCCCCGACGACTGGCCTATCCCGAGATCGAGCGGGCCCGCACCGTGTTCGACTGGGGTCCGGCGCCCAAGCCCGGGGGCGGATCGACTCGCACCAAACGCACCTCCGCCGTCTCCGGCCCCCCGAAAACCTCGAAGAAGTCCACCAAGCAGTCCACGAAGAAGGTCACGGCGTCATGAGCAACCCCGACATCCTCGATGCGCTCCAAGCGCTCGCCATCGACAAGGGCATCACCGTCGACACGCTGTTCGCGGCCCTGGCCGATGCCCTCGAGTCCGCCTACAAGCGGCTGCCCAATGCCTATGAGTACGCCTGGGTCACCATCGACCCCGACACCGTCGAGTTCCGGGTCATGGCCCAGGAGCTCGACGAGGACGGCGAGCCCACCGGTCCCGAGCTCGAGGTCACCCCGCCCGCCGAGGTCTGGGGACGGGTGGCCGCTCAGACCATGAAGCAGGTCATGAGCCAGCGCATCCGCGAGGCCGAGCGCGAGATGAAGTACGAGGAGTACGCCGGTCGCGAGGGCGACATCGTCACCGGCATCATCCAGCAGAGCGACAGCCGCTACACGTTGCTCGACCTGGGCCGGGTCGAGGCGCTGCTGCCTCAGGCCGAGCAGGTCCCCTACGAGCGCCCCGAGCCCAACGCCCGGGTCAAGGCCTACATCGTGGAGGTCCGCAAGACGGCCAAGGGCCCCCAGATCGTGGTCAGCCGCACCCACCCCGGCCTCATCAAGCGGTTGTTCGAGCTCGAGGTGCCCGAGATCGCCGACGGCGTGGTCGAGATCAAGGCCTGCGCCCGCGAGCCCGGTGCCCGCACCAAGATCGCGGTCTGGTCCAACGACAACAACGTCGATCCCGTCGGCGCCTGCGTGGGCGCCCGCGGGGCCCGGGTGCGCATGGTGGTCAACGAGCTGCGGGGCGAGAAGATCGACATCGTCCCCTTCAGCGACGACCCGGCCGACTTCGTGATGAAGGCGCTGTCGCCGGCCAAGGTCAAAGAGGTGCGCATCCACGAGGACACGGGCGTGGCCGAGGTGATCGTGCCCGACTACCAGCTCTCACTGGCCATCGGCAAGGAGGGACAGAACGCCCGACTGGCCGCCCGGCTGACCGGCTGGCGCGTCGACATCAAGAGCGAGACCCAGCTGGCCGAGGAGGAGGCCTACCTCAACCAGGACTGGGCTGAGGGCGAATGGGTCATCGATCCGGCCACCGGTGAGCAGGTCTGGCAGTCCGCCGAGGGCGGTGAGGCCATGTCGGCCGACCAGTGGAACGAGGCGGCCGTCGCCGACGAGACCACCGACGAGTCGTCACCGGTCGACGAGGCACCGGCGCCGGCAGATGGTGCGGACTCAGCAGCCGGATCCGCCCCTGAGCCCGCTACGGTAGGGGTGGCGGGCGACGACACGCCCCCCGAGACCGCGCCTGCCGACTCGTAATCCGACCATCTCACTTCGTCTCGCCGGCTGCGGCGTGCGAGGATAGAGGGCCCGGGGTTTGGCGCGAGCCGGCCTCTGGCTGACACCCACCCAGACCATCGAAGCCCCCTGCCGGGCGATTGCTGTGCCCGGCCTGATCGCAAGAAGGAACTGAGAACCGCTCTTGGCTGGAAACATCCGCGTGTATGAGCTGGCGCGAGAACTCGGGCTGACCAACAAGGAAACGCTCGACCTCTGCGAATCGCTCGGGATCGGTGTCAAGTCGCACTCCTCGAGTGTGGTCGACGCCCAAGCCGACCGCGTCCGTCGCAAGGCTGAGCGCGAAGGCCTGGTTCGCGACGAGCAGCCGCCCGAGCCGGAGAAGAAGGCAGCCAAGCCCAAGGCCAAGACGGCCAAGGCCGCCAAGGCTGCGCCCGACGCCGAGCCCGAGGCCGCCCCGGCGGCGCCCGAGCCGGCCGTGGCCGTCACCACGGTCACCGAGGTGCCGACCGAACCGGAGCCGGCCGCTCCCGACGTCGCCGTGCCCGATCTGACCGAGCCGGCTCCGGCGCCCGCGGTCGTGCCGGTCGCCGCCTCGCCCGCTGCCCCCGCTGCCCCCGCCGCCCCGGCTCCAGCCGCGACCCCGCCCCGACGGGTCTTCACCTCCAGCGGCAGCGAGCACCCGCCGCCGCGCCCGGTCGTCGAGGAAGCCGAGGTCCGACGTCCAGCGGCCGCCTCCGCCACCGCCCCGGCTCCGGCTCCGGCCCGACCGGCCGCGCCGCCCGTGGGCACGCCGCCCGGCGCTCCGGCCGCGGCACCCGCCCCTCGCGGTCGATCCATCCCGCCGCCCCCGGGTCGGCGTCCTCCGATCTCGTCCACCGGCAAGCCCATCCCGCCTCCGCCGGGTCAACTGCGTCGCCCCAGCCCCGAGAACACCGGACGCATCCCCGGTGGCCCGCGCCGTACCCCCGTGGGTGCCGGTGCCAGTGCCGGGGGCCCTTCCGGTCCGCGTCCCAGCGGTGGTCCGAGTCGTCCCATGGGCGGCGGTCCCGGCGGTGGCCCCGGTGGTCCTGGTGGCGCCCCGGCGGCGGTCGTCCCGGTGGTGGTCGTCCCGGCGGCGGTCCCGGTGGGCCGCGGCGCGCGCCTCGGCGAGGCCGTCGGCGTCGTCGCAACCGCGATGAGCTCCAGCCGATGTCGGCGCCCAGCTACACGCCGCACAACGCGCCGGTGCCGTCCGGCGAGATCGTGATCGAGCGTTCGTCCACCGCCCAGGAGCTGGGCCCCAAGTTCAACCGCACGGCGGCCGACGTCGTCCGCTTCCTCATGGAGCAGGGCGAGATGGTGACTGCCACCCAGTCGCTGTCCGACGACATGATCGAGCTGTTCGCGGCCGAGTTGAGCGCCGAGATCCGCCTGGTCGACCCGGGCGAGGAGCAAGAGGTCGAGCTGCAGAAGCTGCTCGATCTGGACTTCCTCGAGGATGACGAGGATTCCCCCCTGCGGGCCCCGGTCATCACCGTCATGGGTCACGTCGACCACGGCAAGACCAAGCTGCTCGACCTCATCCGCAACGCCAACGTGGTGGCCGGCGAGGCCGGCGGCATCACCCAGCACATCGGTGCCTACCAGGTGGTCAAGAACGGCAAGCCCATCACTTTCATCGACACGCCGGGCCACGAGGCCTTCACCGCCATGCGCGCCCGCGGCGCCGACGCCACCGACATCGTGGTGCTGGTGGTGGCGGCCGACGACGGGGTCATGCCCCAGACCATCGAGGCCATCGATCACGCCCGGGCGGCCGAGGTCCCGATCGTGGTGGCCATCAACAAGATCGATCGCGAGAACGCCGATCCCACCCGGGTCATGACCCAGCTGGCCGAGCTCGGGCTCCAGCCCGAGGAGTGGTCGGGCGACACGGTCATGGTCCAGGTGTCGGCCACCCAGGGCACCGGTGTCGACGACCTGCTCGAGAACCTGCAGGTCATCGCCGAGCTCGAGGATCTCCGGGCCAACACCGACGGCCGGGCCGTCGGCGTCGTGCTCGAATCCAACCTCGACATCGGTCGGGGTCCCGTGGCCACCGTGCTGGTCCAGCAGGGCACCCTGCGGGTCGGCGATCCGCTGGTGGCCGGCGCCGCCTGGGGCCGCGTCCGAGCCCTCATCAACGACCAGGGCACCCAGGTCAAGGAAGCCGGTCCGTCCACCCCGGCCCAGGTGCTCGGCCTGTCCGAGGTGGCCCACGCCGGCGATCGCTTCGTGGTCGCCCCCGACGAGCGCACCGCGTCCAAGGTGGCGGCCACCCGCGAGCACTGGCAGCGCCAGGCCAGCCTGGGCCGCGACGCCCACGCCATGAGCGGCGGGGCCAAGCTCGAGGACATCTTCCATCAGATCCAGGCGGGCGAGGCGGCCACGCTCAACCTCATCGTCAAGGCCGACGTGACCGGCTCGCTCGAGGCGCTCACCGAGAGCCTGCGCAAGCTCGAGCGCGACGAGGTCAAGTTGGCCTTCGTGCGTCGCGGCGTGGGTGGCATCACCAAGGACGACATCCAGCTGGCGGCCACGTCCAACGCCACCATCATCGGCTTCAACGTGCGGCCCGATCGCAAGGCCCGCGAGATGGCCGACCAGGAGCACGTCGAGATCCGTACCTACGAGATCATCTACCAGGTGCTCGAGGACATCGAGAACGCGGTGCTCGGCCTGCTCGAGCCCGAGTTCGAGGAGATCGTCACCGGCGACGCCGAGGTGCGCGAGATCTTCCGTGTCCCCCGCGTCGGGGCCATCGCCGGCTGCTACGTGCTCAACGGCACCATCACCCGCAACTCCAAAGTGCGCTTCCTGCGAGAGGGCACGATCATCTGGAAGGGCGCCATCCAGTCGCTGCGCCGCTTCAAGGAGGACGTGCGCGAGGTGCAAGCCGGCTTCGAGTGCGGCATCGGCCTCTCCGACTTCCAGGACCTCAAGCCGGGCGACGTCATCGAGACCTATGAGGATCGCGAGATCCCACGGGCCTAGGCCGTCGGTTCCGGTGTCGGCTCATGTCCTCGCGCTCCGGGTCGACGTGCGCATCCCGTCGGCGCACTCGCTCAAGGATCGCCGGGCCGTGCTGAGCCCGGTGTTGGCCGGCGCGCGGCATCGCTTCGCCGTGACCGCGGCCGAGACCGGCGAGGATCGCCGTCAGCGGGCCGAGTTGAGCTTCGCCACGGTGTCGGGCTCGGTCACCCATGCCACCGAGGTCATCGACGCGCTCGAGCGCTTCGTGTGGTCGTTCCCGGAGCTGGACGTGGTGTCGATCGAGCGCGCCTGGCTGGACGTGGGCTGATGGCGCGGCGCGAGTCGCGGGGCGCCCCCCGACGCACCAACGCCCGCCAGTACCCGCGCACGGCCCGGTTGAACCAGCTCATGCGCGAGATCGTGGCCGAGGCGCTCGAGCAGATCGACGATGAGCGACTCGACCTGCTGACCGTCACCGCCGTCGAGGTCGAGCCCGACCTGCGCCATGCGCTCGTCTACTACGACTCCCTCCAGGGGGTCGAAGGCGACGAGGAGGTGCTCGAGGCGCTGGGCGATCAGCGCAAGGCCCTGCAGGCGGCCATCGGGCGAGAGGCCCGGATCAAACGCACCCCGGAGCTCAGCTTCGCCCCCGACCCGGCCGTGCGCCAGGGCGCCCTGGTGGAGACGCTGCTGGCCGAGGTGGCGCCCGGAGCCGTGGAGGTGGTGGTCGATCCCGACCTCTACGGCCGTGAGGCCGGCCCCGACGACCCGGTCGATCCCGACCCGGCCGACGGCTGAGTCGGTCGTGGCCGACCGATCGGGCCGGGTGTCGCGGCCCGACCAGCTCCGCGACGGCCTGGCCGTGATCGACAAGGCTGCCGGATGGACCTCCTCGGACGTGGTGGTCAAGGCGCGGGGGATCCTGGCCAACAAGAAGGCCGGCCACTCGGGAACGCTGGATCCGGGGGCCACCGGCGTGCTGCTGCTCGGCGTGGGCCGGGTGACCCGACTGCTGCGCTTCCTGACCGTGCTGCCCAAGTCGTATGTGGGTGAGATCGTGCTCGGCACCGAGACCACCACCCTCGACGACCAGGGCGAGGTGGTGGCCACCCATGACATGAGCTCGGTGACCTTGGACCAGGTGGCCGCGGCCGCCCAGAGCCTCACCGGACCCATCCTGCAGATCCCCCCCATGGTCTCGGCGGTCAAGGTGGGCGGCCGTCGCCTGCACGAGATGGCCCGCGCCGGCGAGCAGGTGGAGCGCGCCCCCCGTCCGGTGACGGTGCAGCGGTTCGAGGTGACCCCCATGCCCGACCGACCCGGGGTGTACCGGGTCGAGGTGAGCTGCTCGTCGGGCACCTACGTGCGCACCCTGGCCGATGACCTCGGCCACGCCCTGGGGGGCGGGGCCCACCTGCGCAACCTGCGACGAACCTCGATCGGCTCGTTCACCCTGGCCGAGGCCCATCCCCTCGAGGAGATCACCGTGGTCCCACCCGCGCAGGCCATGCGCGACTACCCCCAGGTGGTGGTGTCCGAGGCGTTGGCGGCGGCGGTGGGCCAGGGAAAGGTGCTCGAGGCCGAGGTGTTGGGCGTGGACGGTCCCGGGCCGTGGGCGGTGCTGGGCCCCGACGCCGCGCTGCTGGCCATGTACGAGGCCCATCGGGGCACCACGGTGAAGCCCGCGGTGGTCGTGGCCCCCGCAGGCGGCGGTTAGCCTCGGACCCGATGCAGGTCCTCCACCATCCCGAGTCGGGCCTGGTGCCACCATCGGGAACGGCGGTGACCATCGGCGCCTACGACGGCGTGCACCGTGGGCATCGCGCCGTCATCGCCCGGGTCCGCGAGCTGGCCGAGTCACGGGGACTGCGCAGTGCGCTGGTCACCTTCGACCGCCATCCGGCCAGCGTCGTGCGCCCCGAATCCGCGCCCAAGCTGCTCTGCGACCTGCCCCAGCGTCTCGAGCTGCTGGCCGAGACCGGTCTCGACTACACGTTGGTGATCCACTTCGACGAGGTGCGGGCCAAGGAGGCGCCGGAGGACTTCGTGCGCGAGGTGCTGGTGGGTGCCCTGGGCGCCCGGGCCGTGGTGGTGGGGGCCGATTTCCACTTCGGCCACCGTCGCCTGGGCAACGTCGCCCTGCTCGAGCGGATGGGGGCGGCACACGACTTCGAGGTGGTGGGGTTGGATCTCGTCGGAGTGGACGGTCGCCCGACAACGGGTGACGCCGAGGTCTCCTCCACCGCCATCCGCCTGGCCCTGACCGCCGGCGACCTGCCCCGCGCCACGGAGATGTTGGGGCGGGCCCACGAGGTCCGGGGACCGGTGGTGCGCGGCGATGGGCGGGCCCGGGAACTGGGCTTTCGCACGGCCAATGTGGCGGTGCCCACCGAGATCTGCCTGCCCGCCGACGGGATCTACGCCGGTTGGTACCTCCGACCCGACGGGGTGGCCCGACCCGCGGCGCTCTCGCTGGGTCGTCGGCCCACCTTCTACGAGCAGGCCGACACGTCGTTGTTGGAGGCCCACCTGTTGGAGTTCGACGACGACCTCTACGACGAGACCGCTCGGGTGCGGTTCGTGTCGCGGCTGCGACCCGAGGAGAAGTTCGACTCGATCGATGCCCTGGTGGCCCAGATGGGGCGCGACTGCGACCAGGCCCGCGCCGTGCTGGGCCGGCTGAGACCGGGGGACGGGCTCACCCGGTGATCTCGTTGCGGAGCCGGTGTGGTCGCGCCGGTGCTCCATCCACCACCCAGTCGGCCGATGAAACCACCATGAGTGTTGTGACTGACACCGTCAGGCGATCGTCGCGCCCGGTGGTCGGTGCCGCTCCCACCCTGGCCCGTCATTCCTTCGACCTGGCCAGCGGCCATCGGGTGGGTCTGACCGTGAGCGGTCGGGGAGTCCCCCTGGTGGTGGTCCACGGGTTCACGGCCGAGGGATTCCTCTATGCCGACACCCTGGCCCGCCTGGTGGCCACGGGGTTCAAGGTGGTGGCCGTCGACATGGCCGGCCACGGCGGCACGCAGGGCCTGCCGTTGTCGGGTGGTCACCTGGGCGACTACGCCGCCCTCATGGGCAACGTGGTGGAGGAGCTGGGGATCCGCCGGGCCGTCTTCGCCGGGCACTCGATGGGCGGGCGGGTCACCGCCCAGCTGGCCGCCCAGCGTCCGGAAATGACCATCGCCGTCCTGCTCATCGATGCCATCGTGGGCGACCAATGGGATCGCATGGTCAACCTGTTCCGCCTGCAGCCGTTGCTGCTGGCTCCCATGGGCGCGGCCCTGTTCATCGACTCGGTGTCCACCCTTCCTCTGATGCGCGATCCACGCCAGGCCGCCCGGCTGGGCCAACTGCTCTCGCCCATCATGATCAACCACGCCACCCATCCCTGGCGCCTGGTCGGTCCGGCTGCGTCGATCCTGCGCACCCGGGGCAGCCGCGGGATCCTCGACGAGCTGGCTCTGACCGAGGTACCCACCTTCGTGCTCCACGGCGATCGGGACCTGATCGTGCCGCTGGCCACGGCCCGATCGGCGGCCAAGCGAGCCAACGGCCAGCTCATCACCGTCAAGGGTGGGGCCCACTCGTGGATGCTGCGCGATCCCGAGACGCTGCCGGCCATCGTCTCGGACCTGCTGGCCGGGCGTCTGGGGGCGGCGGTGCGCGAGGCCATCGGCGCGGCCGGGGCCACCTCGGCCGACGAGCTGGAGTCGATCTTCTACGAGCCCGACGCTCCGATCCTGGCCCTCACCCCGGCACCGGCCGCGGGCGCGGCGGCGGTGCGGACCCGATCGCCGCGGTACCGCTGGACCATCACCTGAGCTGGTTCTGACGCTGGTGTCGAAGTCGGGCGCGGCTAGGTTCGCCCCGCCGTGATCCCTGTCCAGTTCGTCTTCGTCGGGGCCCTGCTCAGCCTGGTGGGCACGACCACCTACATCGCCGACACCCTGCGGGGACGCACCCACCCGAACCGGGTGACCTGGTTCCTGTGGGCCCTGGCCCCGCTCATCGCCTTCGTGGCCCAGCTGCAAGAAGGCGTCGGCCTCCGCGCCCTGCTCACCTTCACGGTCGGCTTCGGGCCGCTGCTGGTGCTGCTGGCCTCGTTCGTCGATCGCCGCGCCTACGCGCGCATCACCCGCTTCGACCTGGCCTGCGGCAGCCTGTCGATCGTGGCCCTGGTGGCCTGGCAGGTCACCGGCAAAGGCACGGTGGCCATCGCCTTCAGCCTGCTGGCCGACTTCATGGCCGCCGTCCCCACGCTCCGCAAGGCCTACCGTGAGCCGCACACCGAGACCTCGACGGCCTACCTGTGCAGCGGCCTGAGCGCCATGATCACCCTCCTCACCATCACCGATTGGGACTTCGCGGTGGCCGCCTTCCCGGTGTACATCCTGATCATGAGCGCCCTGCTCTTCACCCTGGTCCGCTTCCCGGGCCTGCGCCCCACACCGGCTCCCGCCTGAGCCGAGTACCGGGTTCGCGCCCCGGGCTGCTATCGTTGCTGCCGCTGATCCGCGTCCGGGCGAGAACCCGAACGGCGGCGGCAATCCATCCGCTTCTGGCCACGCCAGCCGCGCCCCAGGCGCCGCAGCGGGCTGAGAAGCCGGGTCCAACACCCACCTGAAGGAACTTCCATGGCCTCCAACCCCACCAACCTGCCCCCCAAGGCAGGGACGATCGCTGATCATCGCCTCCACGAGACCGACACCGGCTCTCCCGAGGTCCAGATCGCGCTGTTGACCGACCGCATCAACCACCTCACCGAGCACCTGAAGGTCCACAAGAAGGACCATCACAGCCGGCGAGGCCTGCTGATGCTGGTCGGGCGCCGTCGCCGGTTGCTCGACTACGTCAAGAAGAACGACGTGGAGCGCTACCGGGCGATCATCGCCAAGCTGGGACTGCGCCGCTAAAACCCATCTGCACCACCGAGACGGCGACCATCTGGTCGCCGCTCGTCATATCCGGGCCGGTTGTGCCCGTCAGCTGCCAGTGGCGAGGGACGGCGCCGAGCCTCCCGAGGTCTCGATCCGCCCTTCACCACTGGGAACTGGCGCCAACCGGCCTCCAACTGAGAGGACCGACCGGTCATCAGACCGACCGGTCCGCCAAAGGAGACTTACCCATGGCGGAATCCCATTCCGTATCCCGCGCCGTGACCGGCGCACCCGACAAGACCTTGACCTTCGAGACCGGCAAGCTGGCCGGCCAAGCCGACGGCGCCGTCACCGTGCGCCTGGGCGACACCGAGGTGTTGGTCACCGCCACCGCCTCCAAGGCGGCCCGCGACGGCGCCGACTTCTTCCCCCTCACCGTCGACATCGAAGAGCGCATGTACGCGGCCGGCAAGATCCCCGGCTCCTTCTTCCGGCGTGAGGGCAAGGCCAGTGACCAGGCCATCCTCACCTGCCGCCTCATCGACCGCCCGCTGCGCCCGTGCTTCCCCGACGGCTTCCGCAACGAGGTCCACGTGGTCGGCACCATCCTGGCCGCGGATCTGACCAACCCCCACGACGTGGTGGCCATCAACGGCGCGTCCGCCGCCCTGAGCCTGTCGGGCATCCCCTTCGAGGGCCCCATCGGCGCGGTCCGCGTGGCTTTCAGCACCGACGGCGAGTGGATCCCCTTCCCCACCTACGAAGAGGGCGACGAGTCCACCTTCGAGCTGGTGGTGGCCGGGCGCCTGCTCGACGACGACGACGTGGCCATCATGATGGTCGAGGCCGGCGGCACCGAGACGGCCTGGCCGTCGTATGAGGCCGGCGCCCCCAAGGTCACCGAAGAGGTCCTGGCCGCGGGGCTCGAGGCCTCCAAGACCTGGATCCGCGAGTCCATCAAGGACCAGCTCGAGCTCATCGCCGCCGCCGGGGGCACCAAGCCCACCATGGCCTTCTCCACCCTGACCGACTACAGCCCCGAGGTCTACGAGGCCGTGGCCGAGGTGGGTGCCGCCCGCGTCACCGCGGCCGAATCGTTGTCGGACAAGGTCGAGCGCCTGGCTGCCGAGGACGAGGCCCGCAGCGCCATCATCGCCGAGCTGGCCCCCAAGTTCAGTGAGCTGGCCGACGCCGAGAAGCAGATCAAGGCCGCCTTCCGGTCCCTGACCAAGACCATCGTGCGTCGCCGCATCGTCGAAGAGGGCGTGCGCATCGACGGGCGGGGCACCTCCGACATCCGGGCCCTGTCGGCCGAGGTGGGCGTGCTGCCCAGCGTGCACGGCTCGGGCCTGTTCCAGCGGGGTGAGACCCAGGTGCTCAACGTGACCACCCTGGGCATGCCCCGCATGGAGCAGATGCTCGACACCCTCGGCGTGGTCGACCGCAAGCGCTACATGCACCACTACAACTTCCCGCCCTACTCGACCGGTGAGACCGGCTTCATGCGCGGCCCCAAGCGCCGCGAGATCGGCCACGGCATGCTGGCCGAGCGGGCGCTGGTGCCGGTGCTGCCCTCCAAGGAGGAGTTCGCCTACACCATCCGCACCGTCTCCGACGTGCTGTCGTCCAACGGCTCCACCTCCATGGGCTCGGTGTGCGGTTCGACCCTGTCGCTGATGGACGCCGGTGTGCCCATCAAGGCGCCGGTGGCCGGCATCGCCATGGGCCTGGTGTTCGCCGAGGGCAAGTACACCACCCTGACCGACATCCTGGGCGCCGAGGACGCGTTCGGCGACATGGACTTCAAGGTGGCCGGCACGGCCGAGTTCGTGACCGCCCTGCAGCTCGACACCAAGATCGCCGGCATCCCCGCCGACGTCCTGGCCCAGGCGCTCGGCCAAGCCAAGGAGGCCCGGCTCAAGATCCTGGCCGTCATGGCCGAGGCCATCGCCGAGCCCCGCGACGAGGTGGGCCGCACCGCCCCCAAGATCGTCAGCTTCGAGATCCCGATCGACAAGATCGGCGAGGTCATCGGGCCCAAGGGCAAGGTCATCAACGCCATCCAGCAGGAGACCGGCGCCGACATCTCCGTCGACGACGACGGGACCGTGGGCCGGGTCAGCATCGGCTCCACCGATTCGGAGAAGGTGGCCGAGGCCGAGCGCCAGATCAAGCTCATCCTCAACCCGCCGACGGCCAACGTGGGCGAGACCTACAAGGGCCGCGTGGTCAACGTCACCAAGTTCGGGGCGTTCGTCAACATCCTGCCCGGCCGTGACGGCCTCATCCACATCTCCAAGCTCGGCGGTGGCAAGCGCATCGACCGGGTCGAGGACGTGGTCGACCTGGGCGACGAGATCGAGGTCGTGGTCGAAGACGTCGATCCCAACGGCAAGGTGTCGCTGGCTCTGGCTGGCTCGTCGCCGGCTCCCCGGGCCCGTGAGGGCGCTGAGCGAGGTGCCCGTGAGCCTCGCTCCGACCGAGGCGATCGCGACGATCGCCCCAGCCGCAACGGTGGCACCGACGATGCCCCCGAGGGCGGCGGCGATCGCGAGTACGTGTCGTTCGAGGACGCCTTCGACGACGAGGTCCGCAGCGAATTCGGCGACCTCGGTCCGGCGGCTCCCGCCGGTGACCGGGGCGGCGACCGTGGTGGCCGCTCGGGTGGCGGTGGCTCACGTGGCGGCCGCGGCCGCAGCGGCGATCGCGGCGGCCGGCGCCGCTGACATGACCACACCCGGTCCGGACCGGGTGTCGGCCCCCGATGGGGGGACGGCACCCGGGTCGGCCGCGGGCCTCGAGCCCGGGGTCGAACTGACCACGCTCGACAACGGCGTGCGCATCGTGACCGAGCGCATGCCCGAGTCGCGGTCGGTGACGCTGGGGTTCTGGGCCGGCATCGGCTCGCGCGACGAGCCGGGCGAGTTGGCCGGCGCGTCGCACTTCCTCGAGCACCTGCTGTTCAAGGGCACGGCCCAGCGCAGTGCTCGACAGATCGCGGTGGCGGTGGACGCGGTCGGCGGCGAGATGAACGCCTTCACCACCCGCGAGCACACCGCGTACTACACGCGCCTGCCGGTGGGGGAGCTGAGCTTCGGGCTCGACCTCCTCACCGACGTGGTGGGCGCGCCGGCCTTCCGCCCGACCGAGGTGGACGCCGAGCGCGAGGTCATCCTCGAGGAGATCCTCATGAACGAGGACACTCCCGACGACGTGGTGCACACCCAGCTCATGGAGGCCGTGTTCCCCGGCCATCCTCTGGGACGCGAGACGCTGGGCACCGAGGACACGATCCTGGCCATGACCCGCGACCAGATCGCCGCTTTCCACGCCGGCTGGTACCGGCCCGCCAACCTGGTGGTGGCCGCGGCCGGCAACCTGACCCACGATCAGGTGGTGGAGCGGGTGGCCGCCTTCCTGGGCGATGCCCCGGTGGGTGACCGCCCCTCGCGATCGGGTCCCTCGGTCGGACTCGAGCCCCTGGTGGTGGCGCCGCGCCCCACCGAGCAGGCGCACGTGGCCATGGCCTGGCGGGGCCTGGATCACCGCGACCCCGACCGATACGCCCTGGCCGTGGCCAACCAGATCCTGGGCGGAGGGATGTCGAGCCGGCTGTTCCAGGAGGTCCGCGAAGAGCGCGGCCTGGCCTACTCGGTGTTCACCTCGCCCGCCTCCTACGCGGACGCCGGCGTGGTCACCCTCTACGCCGGCACCGGGCCGGCCCGGGCCGGCGAGCTGCTCGAGGTCATCGACGGCACCATCGACACCCTGTTGGCCGAGGGCATCACCGACGACGAGCTGGCGGTGGCCAAGGGCTACCTGGAAGGCGCCACCCTGCTGGGCCTCGAGGACAGCGGCAGCCGCATGGGTCGCCTGGGCTCGGGTCTCATCAGCCGCGACGAGATCGTCCCGGTCGAGGTGCACCTGGCCCGCACCCGGGCCGTCACCGTGGCTCAGGTCGATGCGGTGCTACGCCGGATCCTGGCCGCTCCGGCCGTCCTGTCGGTGGTCGGACCCTTCACCGGCGACGACCCGGTCCTGGTGGCGGCGGTCGACCGAGCCGCGGCCCGCGCCGCCTGAGCGCTTCCTTCAGGAGGCGGGCCGGGTCGGCCGCTAAGGTCGGGGGCCATGGTGCGAGTGGGTGTGTTCGGCGCGGGCGGCCGGATGGGCACCGAGGTGTGTCGGGCGGTGGTGGCCGATCCCGACCTCGAGCTGGTGGCGGTGGTGGATCCGTTCCACGTCGGGCTGGATCTGGGTCAGGTGACCGGTGTCGACCTGCACCTGTCGATGGCGGCCGGCCCCGAGGCCCTGCTCGAGGCGGGCGTGGATGTGGCCGTCGACTTCACCCAGGTGGAGGCGGCGCGGACCAACCTGGCCTGGCTGGCCGCCAACGGGGTGCACGCGGTGGTGGGCACCACCGGGCTGACCGACGCCGACCTGGACGGCTTCGCCCGGGCCTTCACCCGATCGAACGCGGTGATCGCCCCCAACTTCGCCATCGGCGCGGTCCTGATGATGCGCTTCGCCGAGTTGGCCGCGCCCTACTTCGAGACGGCCGAGATCATCGAGCTCCACCACGACGCCAAGATCGATGCACCTTCGGGCACGGCCCTGGCCACCGCCGAACGGATGGCGGCGGCGTCGGGGGACTGGGGCGAGGATCCGACTCGCACCGTGGTGGTGGCCGGCGCCCGCGGCGCCCGCACCCCTGGCGGCATCCCGGTGCACTCGGTGCGCCTGCGTGGCCTGGTGGCCCACCAGGAGGTGCTGCTGGGCACCACCGGCCAGACCCTGAGCATCCGCCACGACTCGCTGGATCGCTCGTCGTTCATGCCCGGTGTGGTGCTGGCCGTCAAACGGGTGGGGGACCGGCCTGGCCTCACCGTCGGGCTCGACAACCTGCTCGACCTCTGAGCCCCTTGCCTTCCCGGCCCGCAGACAACACCGACTTCCCCCGTCCGGGCCGTCGCCTGGCGCCGGCCCGATCTCGGCGCTTCGCCTCCGTGCCCCGACCCGGACCCGAGATCACCCTGCGTCCCCATTCGCCCTACGCGCTGGGCCTCGAGCTGGGGGTGGCCGCCCTCGGGCTGTTCTGGTTCGCCGACGCGGTGGGCTCGGAGCCGGTCTCGGCCCTCGGCGGCCTGGTGGTGGCCCTGGCCTTCGGGATCGGGGGACCGTTGGCCTATCGGCGCCACACCCATGCCGGCCCCGAGGGCATCCGGATCCAAGGCCTGCGCCGCGTGCGTGGCCTGGCGTGGCGCGAGGTCGACGGCTTCGAGATGCTGCCCCATCGGAGCTGGCGGGCCGATCGCATCGGGGTCCGCACCCGCGACGGCGAGCTGGTGGCGCTCATCCATCAAGACGCCAAGGGCCTGGCCGCCCGCCCCCACTCGGCGCAGGCCTTCTACCAGGCCCTCATCGAACGGCTCGAGACCGTCCGGCGCACCGCCGGGGCGTGACGACATAACCTGCGACTCGCAACGCCGAACGTAGGGGGATCGCCGTGCAAGGACTGATGCAGGACCGACCGCTCACCCTCGACCACTTCTTCAACCGGGCTGAGACGCTGTTCCCCCGCAAGGAGGTGGTCACGGCCACCGCCACCGGCATCGAGCGCGAGTCCTACGGGACCTGGGCCGACCGGTCCCGGCGGGTGGCCGGGGCGCTCGATGACCTGGGGATCTCGGCCGACGGGCGGGTGGCCACCTTCGGATGGAACACCGCCCGCCACCTCGGGCTGTACTTCGCCGCCCCGTGCAGTGGCCGGGTGCTGCACACCCTCAACATCCGGTTGTTCCCTGAGCAGGTGACCTATGTGGTCAACCACGCCGAGGACGAGATCATCTTCGTGGACCAGTCGCTGGTCGGCCTGTTGTGGCCGCTGCTGCCCACCTTCAAGACGGTCCGCCACGTGGTGGTGGCCGACGACGGCCGGGGGGATCGTCCCGACGACGCCGGGTCGGCCGACCTGCACGACTACGAGGAGCTGGTGGCCGCAGCCCAACCGGCCGAATGGCCCCGCCTGGACGAGAACCAGGCCGCCTCCATGTGCTACACGAGCGGTACCACCGGCAATCCCAAGGGCGTCGTCTACTCGCACCGGTCGACCTGGCTGCACACCATCAGCGTGACCACCGCCGACAGCATCGGTGCCTGCGAGCGCGACACCATCATGCCCGTGGTGCCCATGTTCCACGCCAACGCCTGGGGGCTGGCCCATGCCGGCGTAGCCGTCGGGGCCACCCTGGTCATGCCCGGTCCAGACCTGTCGGCGCCGGCGCTGGCCGAGCTCATCGAGTCCCAGGAGGTCACGGTGGCGGCCGGGGTGCCCACCATCTGGATGGGCGTGCTGCCCGAGCTGGTCGGCCGCGACACGTCGCACCTGCGGGCCATCCCATGTGGAGGTTCGGCCGTGCCCCGGTCGCTGTCGGAGGGCTACCGCCAGCAGCTGGGCGTGCCCATCCTGCAGGCCTGGGGCATGACCGAGACCAGCCCGGTGGCATCGGTCGGGCGCATCAAGAGCTACCTGGCCGACACCCTGACCGAGGAGGAGCAGGCCGACCTGCGCTCCAGCATCGGCAACATCGCCATCGGCGTCGACTTCCGGGTGGTCGACCAGGCCAGTGGCGAGCCCGTGGCGTGGGACGGCGAGACCCACGGCGAGCTGCAGGTGGCGGGGCCGTGGGTGGCTCGGGAGTACTACGACGACGAGCGCTCACCTCAGTCCTTCACCGACGACGGCTACCTGCGCACCGGTGACGTGGTCACCGTCGATGCCGAGGGCTATCTGCGGATCGTGGACCGCACCAAGGACGTGGTGAAGTCGGGCGGCGAGTGGATCAGCTCGGTGGAGCTGGAGAACGCCATCATGGGCCACCCCGATGTGGCCGAAGCGGCCGTCATCGGGGTCAGCCACCCGAAGTGGAGCGAGCGGCCCCTGGCCTGCGTGGTGGTCAAGCCTGGCGCCGAGCTCAGTCGGGAAGACGTGCTGGTCTTCCTGGACGGGCGCGTGGCCAAGTGGTGGCTGCCCGACGACGTGGTGTTCATCGACGAGGTCCCCAAGACGTCGGTGGGCAAGTTCTCCAAGAAGGACCTGCGCACCCGCTTCGCCGACTACACCCTGCCTTCGGCCTGATTCTGGCGGCGACGCCGCCAGCGGTACCCTCGCGGCGTGTCCCAGCGGTCTCTCCCTGACGTGGCATCGGCTGACGCCGATCCGGCCGATGTCGATCCGACGCTGGTCACCCAGCGCGACGCCAACGGCGAGATCATCGCCTCGCCACCGCCGGTGCTCAAGGAGAAGCCGCCGGCGGACTGGAGCTTCGTCTGGCGCTTCGGGTGGATCTGCTCGCACCTGTTCGTGCTGGCCTGCATCGTGGCCTTCATCAACCTGGGGTTCTGGCAGCTCAGCCGTCTCCACGGCCGGCGCCAGGTCAACGCCATGATCGAGGCCCGCATGGTCTCGCCGGCCGTGCCCATCCAGTCGTTGGTGGGACCGAAGGAGAACTACAAGATCGCCAACCACCGCGACTTCCGCAACGTCACGGTGACCGGCCACTACGACACGGCCAACCAGATGCTGATCCGTGACGAGCAGGATGCCCAGGACGATCCGGGCTGGTGGCTGGTGACGCCCATGATCCTGCCCGACGGCTCGGCGGTGGCCATCAACCGAGGCTTCGTCCCGCTCACCCTGGGGGAGAACGGCCTGCTGGCCAACGACGAGAACGGGCCGCTGCCCCAGTACGCGCCGCCCCGGGGCACGGTCACCGTGACCGGGCTCATCTTCCCCACCCAGAATCGCAGCGGCGGTCCCTTCGACCCCGCCACCGGTCATCTCCACACCCTGTCTCGGGTGGACCTGTTCCGGTGGCAGCGCCAGGTGCCCTACGACCTGTACCCCGTGTACGTGAACCTGGTGACCTCGCAGCCGGCGCAGGCCGGGACCTACCCCCAGCCCATTCCGCCCCCGTCACTGGGTGACGGCCCCCACCTCAACTACGCCGGCCAGTGGTTCATCTTCGCCACGCTGACCGCCATCGTCTACCCGCTGCTGCTGCGCAAGCACGCCCGCGACCTGGCG
Organism: uncultured Microthrixaceae bacterium; assembly: GCA_963740985.1. Lineage (GTDB taxonomy): Bacteria > Actinomycetota > Acidimicrobiia > Acidimicrobiales > Acidimicrobilacustridaceae > UBA4742. The sequence continues at coordinate 1,241,624 of CAVUGJ010000002.1, read as the reverse complement.
GTGGTCGAGGAGGACGCCACCGCCGGTGCGCCGGCGTGACCGACGCGTCGCCGGCGCCGGTCGGCGACACCCGCACCCGCATCCTGGAGGCGGCGGTGGCCTGCATCGAGCGGTGGGGCCTGGCCAAGACCAGCCTGGAGGACGTGGCCACCGAGGCCGGACTGTCCCGGGCCACCCTCTACCGCTGGTTCGCCGGCGGTCGTGACCAGCTCATCACCGAGACGGTGGGTTGGGAGACGGCCCGGTTCATGACCCGCCTGGCCGAGGCCATCGCCCCCGAGCCGGACCTGGAGGCCAAGCTGGTCGAGGGCCTGATGTTCGGGCACCAGGCCGTGCACGACCACCTGCTGCTCCAGCGCATCCTCAACAGCGAGCCGGAGCTGTTCCTGACCGAGTTCCACAGCTCGGTCCCGGCCCTCGACCAGCTCGCCCGCGCCTACATCGTCGAGCAACTCGGCCATGAGCAGCTTCGTCCGGGGGTGGACGTGGACTGGGCGGCCGAGTACATCGCCCGGCTGTTCCTGTCCTATCTGGGCAGCCACGGCAGCTGGGACCTGGCCGACCGCGACCAGGTGCGCCGACTGGTGCGCACCCAGCTGCTCGGGGGTGTGGTGGCGTCCTGATCCGGTAGGACCGATGTCACAGCCATGACCCCTTGGCAATGAGACAAAGTCCGGCTTATTGTCTCAAGGTGGCCGTCGTGGGGGAAGCCCGGACATCCAGCGTGGTGCCGGCACGCGCCGGACGCCCGCCCGCCGCGCAACGCATCACCAGCGGTGCCCTGGTTTGCATCGCCCGATGGGGCACGGCCAAGACCACCCTCGACGACATCGCCCGAGAGGCCGGCTGCAGCCGGGCCACGATCTACCGGTTGTACCCGGGCGGCAAGCGGGCGGTGCTCGACGCCACCGGCGAGGTCGAGCTGGCCCGCATCCTCCAGGAGCTGTCCGCCTCGCTGGACCGCACCGACACGCTCGACGACCTGCTGGTGGTGGCCATCTCCGAGGCGGTTCGGGCCATCCGCCGCCACCCGGCCCTGCAATACCTGATCGAGCACGAGCCGGGTGAGGTCCTGGCCCACGTCTCCTTCGACGAGCTCGATCCGCTGCTGGCCGTGGCCACCGCCTTCGGCACCCCCTATCTGGCCCGCTACCTCGACCCGGCCACGGCCGCAGCCACCGCCGAGTGGGTCACCCGCCTCATCGTCTCCTACGGCATCGAACCCTGCCGAGACCTCGGCGAGCCGACGGTGGCCCGGGCGCTGGTCGAGACCTTCGTCCTTCCCGGCCTCGCCGCTTGATCACCCCCTGACCCACGCCTCTCTCTCTGAAATCGGAGCCAGCCATGTCATCCACCGAAGCCACCTCGACCGAGGACCTGATCGGTCGCAGCGACGTCAACGACATCGAGGCCATCCTCTCGGTGTCCAACACCGATGTGAACGAGTTGGTCCACACCGTGGCCGACAATGCCGATGCCATCTTCACCTGGGACTACGAGAAGGGGGCCCGGCCGGCCCTGAACAAGCTGTACGAGAAGGCCAAGACATCGCAGTGGAACGGCGAGACCGACCTGCCGTGGGACACCGAGGTCGACCAGGAAGCAGTGGTCATGGCCAACGCCGCCGCCAACCCCAGCTCCATGGAACTGGACCTGGCCGGCACCTCGTTCGAGAAGTGGGACGAACAGCAGTGGCTGCAGCTGGGCATCGAGTCGCAGAACTGGGTGTTGAGCCAGTTCATGCACGGCGAGCAGGGCGCGCTGCTGTGCACGGCCAAGATCGTCGAGACGGTGCCCTGGATCGACGCCAAGTACTACGCCTCCACCCAGGTGATGGACGAGGCCCGCCACGTCGAGGTCTTCGCCAAGTACCTCGACACCAAGCTGTCGGGCCACTACCCGATCAACGCCCACCTCAAGCTGCTGCTCGACGACATCGTGGCCGACTCGCGGTGGGACATGACCTATCTGGGCATGCAGATCATGGTCGAGGGCCTGGCCCTGGCCGCCTTCGGGTTCATCCACCAGCTCACCACCGAGCCCCTGCTCAAGCAGCTCCTGCGCTACGTCATGAGCGACGAGGCCCGCCACGTGGCCTTCGGGGTGCTCAGCCTCAAGGAGTACTACAGCGAGTTGTCGGCTCCCGAGATCCGCGAGCGCCAGGAGTTCGCCTTCGAGGCGGCCGTGCGCATGCGTGACCGCTTCCTGCAACAAGAGGTGTGGGACCGGATGGGCGTGCCGGTGTCCGAGGCCGTCGAGCTGGTGATGATGTCGCCCGAGCAGCAGATGTTCCAGCAGCTCCTGTTCTCCAAGATCGTGCCCAACTGCAAGAAGCTGGGCCTGCTCGACGCCGGGGCGGTCAAGGGCCAGCCGGGTTGGCTGCGCCAGAAGTTCGGCGAGCTCGGGGTCATCCAGTTCGAGGACTGGGCCGACACCGAGTCCGAGTACGACGCCTTCGCCCTCGACGCCGAGCTGGCCTGAAGCGACGAACGCCCGCAAGCCCCTGGCCCTGGTCACCGCGGAGGTCCCGGCCGAGCACGACCAGGACCGGCCCATCCTCGACCAGCTCCTGGCCGACCGGTCCGTCTCCGCCACCTGGGTGCGATGGGACGACCCGTCGGTGGACTGGTCCTGCTTCGGCGCGGCCTGGATCCGGTCCACCTGGGACTACACCGCTCGTCACCAGGAGTTCCTGGCCTGGGCCGGGCGGGTGGCGGAGCAGACCGCGCTGTGGAACCCGGCCCCGGTGGTGACCTGGAACAGCCACAAGGGCTATCTGCTGGAACTGGCCGGCGCCGGCGTGGCGGTGGTGTCGACCGTGTTGGTGGCCGCCGGTGACCCCTTGGACCTGGCCGCGGTCATGGACCGCCAGGGCTGGGACGAGGTGGTGGTCAAGCCGGCGGTGTCAGCCGGCGCCGTGGGCGCCGAGCGGGTGGCCCGCCACCGGGCCGAGGAGTGGACCGCCGCCGACCAGGCCAGGGGCGGACCGGCCGCGCCCGATCGCCTGGTCCAGCCGATGGTGGCCGAGGTGGCCGACGGGGAGGTCTCGCTGGTGGCGGTGCAGGGCCAGGTCACCCACGCCGTGCGCAAGATCCCGGCGCCCGGCGATTTCCGGGTCCACGCCCACCTCGGTGGCACCGAGCTGGCCCATACGCCGTCGGAGGCCGAGCTGGCCCTGGCTCAGGCCGCCCTGGCCGAGGTGGACCAGCCCCTGCTCTACGCCCGGATCGACTGCGTGCCCACCGCCCAGGGCCCGCTGCTCATGGAGCTGGAGCTCATCGAACCGTCCCTCTTCCTGCCCCTGGCCCCGCCCGATGCCGGCGCCGCGCTGGCGGACGCGGTGGCAGCCCGCCTGTAGGGTCGTGGGGTGGCCAAGGCATCCGATCCCCGTGTGCTGGTCCTGGTGACCTTGCGGCTGGGAGCGGTGGTTCCCGCCGCGGATGTGGCGCGGCGCTCGGGCGTCCCGGCGCCATCGGTGGACGCGCTCCTGGGTGAGCTCGAGGGTTCAGGTTTGGCCCGATCACGGGAAGGCCGGATCTCCGGCTGGATGCTCACGGCCGACGGTCGGGCCGAGTGCCACCGCCTGGTGCGCGACGAGGCCGCCTCCGAAGAGGTGGAACTGCTCGGGGCCTACCGCGGGTTCCTGGGCGTCAACCAGCGCCTGATCGACGCCTGCACCGCCTGGCAGCTGCGCACCGTCGACGGCCTGGAGGTGCCCAACGACCACGCCGATGTGGCTCACGACGCGGCCGTCGTGGCCGAGCTCGATGCCGTCCACGACGTGGCCGGGCCGGTGTGCGAGCACCTCGGCGCCACCCTCGAGCGACTGGCCGGCTACGGCCCGCGCCTGGCCGAGGGACGAGCCCGGGTCCGGGCCGGCGAAACCGACTGGCTGACCAGCCCCGCCATCGACTCGTATCACACGGTCTGGTTCGAGCTGCACGAGAACCTGCTGATGACGTTGGGCATCGAACGGGGCCAGGAGCGTCCCGAGACATCCACCCCGCTGCAGGAGGCGCGCTGATGGCCCGGTTCGGTTCGTTGATCACGGCCATGGTCACCCCGTTCGACGACACCGGTCGCGTCGATCTGGAGGGCGCGGCCGATCTGGCCGCCTGGCTGGTGGACCACGGCAGCGATGCCCTGGTCCTGACCGGGTCCACCGGTGAGGGCTCGATGCTGGGCGACGACGAGCAGGTCGAGGTGTGGCGAGCGGTGCGCGCCTCGGTGGACGTGCCCCTGATCGCCGCCACCGGCACCAACGACACGGCTCACGCCATCGGGCTGACGGGCCGGGCCGGCCCCGCCGGCATGGACGGCGTGCTCATGGTCACCCCGTATTACAACCGACCTCCCCAGGCCGGCATCGAGGCCCACTTCCGGGCCCTGGCCGGGGCCACCGGCCTGCCCGTGCTGCTCTACGACATCCCCATCCGGTCCGGCCGCAAGATCAGCCACGAGGTGCTCATGCGCCTGGCTCACGAGGTGGACAACGTCGTGGGTCTCAAGGACGCGGCGGCCAACCCGGCCGAGACCGCCCGGGTGGTGGCCGAGGCGCCCGCCGGGTTCGAGGTGTGGGCCGGGGACGACTCGATGACCCTGCCCATGATGGCGGTGGGGGCGGTGGGCGTGATCTCGGTGGCGGCTCACTGGGCCGGTCCCGAGATGGCCGAGATGATCGGCGCCTTCCAGCGGGGCGACGTGGTCAAGGCCCGCGAGCTGCTCTCGGTGCTGCTCGAGTCGTTCGAGTTCGAGACCAGCGATGTGGCCCCCAACCCGATCCCGGTCAAGGCCATGATGCGGGCCATCGGCCGCCCCGTCGGACAGTGCCGCCTCCCGATGGGTCCCGCCCCCGAGGGACTCGAAGCCCGGGCGCTGACCATTTGGAACCGCCTAAGAGACAACTTGAGGGACACATGAGCAAACCCGTCACGATCACCTTTCTCGGGGGTCTGGGTGAGATCGGGCGCAACTGCGCCGCCCTGGAGATCGATCGACGGATCCTGCTGCTCGACTGCGGGCTGATGTTCCCCGATGTGGACATGCTGGGCATCGACCTGGTGCTGCCCGACTTCACGTGGTTGCGCGAGCGGGCCGACGACATCGAAGGCTGCATCGTCACCCACGGCCACGAGGATCACCACGGCGCGCTGTCGTTCCTGCTGCGTGAGCTGTCCTTCCCGATCTACGGCTCGGCGCTGACGCTGGGCCTGGCCCGCAACCGCATCGAGGAGGCCCGGCTGCTCGACCGCACCGAGCTGATTCCGGTGGTCGACGGCGAGCGTCGCCAGATCGGGCCCTTCGACGTCGAGTTCATCCCGGTCACCCACTCGGTGCCCCACGGCTTCGCCACCGCCTTCCACACACCCCAGGGCGTCATCCTGCACACCGGCGACTTCAAGCTGGACCTGACCCCGGTCGACGGCCGGCTCACCGACCTGGCCCGGGTGGGGGCGCTGAGCAGCGGCGAAGGCGTCCGGCTGTTGCTGGCCGACTCCACCAACGCGGACGAGAAGGGCTACTCCCGCTCGGAGAGCACAGTGGGCGGCGTGCTGCGCGGCCTGTTCGCCAGCTTCGAGGGCAAGCGCATCATCACCACCTGCTTCGCCAGTCACGTCCACCGCGTGCAACAGATCGCCGACGCCGCCATCGCCCAGGACCGCACCATCGCCACCATGGGCATGTCGATGCGCAAGAACATCCGGCTGGCCCGTGAGATGGGTCTGCTGACCATCCCCGAGAACCGTCTGGTGGACATCGAGGACGTGGGGGACCTCGACCCGGCCAAGGTGTGCATCATCTCCACCGGGTCCCAGGGCGAACCCATGTCGGCGCTGGCCCTCATGGCGGCCAACGAGAACCGCTGGATCAAGCTGGGCCCCGACGACGTGGTCATCATGAGCAGCCACCCGATCCCCGGCAACGAGTCGAACGTGTCGAAGGTCATCGACGGGCTGGTGCGAGTGGGCGCCGAGGTCGTGCACTCGGGCATCGAGGACGTGCACGCCACCGGCCACGCCAAGCAGGAGGAGCTCAAGACCTTCCACTCCATCGCCCGGCCCGACTGGTTCATCCCGGTGCACGGCGAGTACCGCCACCTCGTGGCCCATGCCCGCATCGCCAACCAGATGGGCACGCGCAGCGACCACATCATGGTGTGCGAGGACGGCGACCAGCTCCTGTTGACCGACGACGGGCTCGTGCCCCACGCCCGGGTTCCGGCCGGCTACCTGTACGTGGACGGCATCGTGGGCGACGTGGGCAACGGCGTGCTGCGCGATCGTCGCGTCCTGGCCGAGGAGGGTGTGGTCGTGGTGGTGGTGGCGGTGGACGTCTCCACCGGCGCCATCATCACCGGGCCCGAGGTCATCACCCGGGGCTGGGTGTACGAGGCCGAGGCGGAGGGCCTGCTCGACCGGTGCGAGGCGGCGGTGGCCGACGCGGTCAAGGAGGTGTTCGACCGTGACACCCATGACATCGAGAACATCCAGCGGGTGGTGCGCCGGGCTGCGGGCAAGTTCGTCAACGAGAACACCAAGCGCCGCCCCATGATCGTTCCCGTGGTCATGGAGGCCTGATGGGCGCCGAGAACCTCGAGTCGGGCACGCGCCTGCTGGTCTACGTGGATCCATCGGTGGATTCGACCGACGCCCACACCCGGGTGGCGGCGGCCCGCGGTCGGCTCGGGCTCGAGCCGATCGACATCGTGGTGGCCACGGCCGATCAGATGGCCAACGACGTGGCCGAGCACGAGTACTCGCACCTGGCCGACATCGGGCCCGGAGAGCCCACCGCCGAGTACCTCGGCGTCTGGATGACCCTCGACGAGTTAGAAGGCATGTAGCCCCCGCCAGTACCCTGCGGCGATGGTCGACACCCTCTCCACCCGGTCGTTGCTCAGCGCCGCAGGCGACGCCCTGCTCGATGATCGACGCCAGCTCACCCTCGAGGAGCTGGCCGAACTGGCCGCGGTGGGCGACGATGCCGTGCCGGCCCTGGCCAGCCTGGCCCATGAGGTGCGCCTGGCCTGGTGCGGTCCCGAGGTGGAGGTGGAGGGGATCCTGTCGGCCAAGACCGGCGGCTGCCCCGAGGACTGCCACTTCTGCAGCCAGTCGGCCAAGTTCGACACCCAGGTGCAGGCCACCCCCTTCCTCGACACCGACGAGGTGCTGGCGGCGGCGGCCGAGACGGCGGCGCTGGGGGCGTCGGAGTTCTGCATCGTGCTGGCCGTGCGCGGACCCGACGAACGCACCGTGGCCCGCATCCTGGAGCTGGTCCCGCTGGTGCGCGAGCGCACCGGCCTGAACGTGGCCGTGAGCGCCGGCATCCTGACCGAGGACCAGGCCGCCCGCCTGGCTGCCGGCGGCGTGCACCGCTACAACCACAACCTGGAGACGGCCCGCTCCTACTTCCCCACCATCGTGACCACCCACACCTGGGAGGAGCGCTTCGCCACCTGCGAGCTGGTGCGCGATCACGGGATGGAGCTGTGCTGCGGGGTGCTGCTGGGCATGGGCGAGTCCGCCGCCCAGCGGATCGAGGTGATCGGTCAGCTGCGACAGGTCGACCCGGCCGAGGTGCCGATCAACTTCCTGAACCCGCTACCGGGGACGCCCCTGGCCGACCGCATGGTGGTGGCACCGCTCGAGGCGCTGCGCTGGATCGCCCTGTTCCGCCTGGGCCTGCCGTCGGTCATCCTGCGCTACGCCGGAGGCCGCGAGGTCACCTTGCGCGAGCTGCAGGCCATGGGCATGACCGCCGGCATCAACGCCTTGATCGTGGGCAACTACCTGACCACGCTGGGGCGCTCGCCGGCCGAGGACCTCCAGATGCTCGATGACCTCCACATGCCGATCGCCAGCCTCTCCGCGGCCATCTGACGGGCCGGGGCCATGTCCGCCACGGCCTTCTGTCCCTGGTGTGGGCGCCCCGGTGAGGGCTGCGACGGCGTGAGCTGTCGCCGGGAGCTGCTCCCGCCCCACTACTGCCCGAGCTGTGGGCGCCGCATGCGGGTGCAGGTGACGCCCACGGGCTGGTCGGCCTCGTGCCGGGATCACGGCGCGCCCGATCCGGCGGTGCTCGCTCGGCCCTAGCATCGGACCCATGGCAGACGACGATCTGGGCGAACGGTTGGTGGAGGCGGTCCAGGCGGTCAGCGGTGTGCACCCCGGCCACCGGGTGCTGCACGCCAAGGGGGTCGGGGCACGCGGGCGGTTCCGATCCAGCGGTCTGGCGTCGGAGCTGACCGTGGCCGCCCACCTGCAGGCGGGCGTGGAGACGCCGGTCGACGCCCGGTTCTCCAACGGCTCGGCCGATCCCACCGCCCGCGACGGGGCCCGCGACGGTCGAGGCTTCGCCACCAAGTTCCACATCGCCGCGGGCGCTTCCGCCGCCGGCACCTCCACCGACATCGTGGCCCTGTCGTTGCCGGTGTTCTTCGTGCGCACCACCGACGACTTCGTGGACTTCGTGGCCGCCCGCGAACCCGATCCGGCCACCGGGGAGATGGACCTGGACAAGGTGCTGGCCTTCCTGGGCGCCCACCCGGAGGCGCAGTTGGCCGCGGAGCTGTCGGTGGCCGCCCCGGCCCCGGTGAGCTACGGCCGGGTGACGTACCACAGCGTCCACGTCTTCTGGCTGGTCGACGCCCACGGCGGCCGCCACCCCGTGCGGTACCGCTGGGAGCCGGTGGCCGGCGAAGGGGGCCTGACCGATGAGCAGGCCGCGGCTGCGCCGCCCGACTACCTGGCCGCGGCCCTGGCTGAGGACCTGACCGAGGGGCCGGTGGCCTTCGACCTGCACCTGGTGCTGGGCCAGCCCGCCGACCCGGTGGGCGATCCCACCGCGCCGTGGCCCGACGACCGACCGACGGTGGTGGCGGGCCGCCTGGAGCTGGTGGAGTTGGCTGACGTCGAGGCCTTGATCTTCGACCCGACCCGGGTCACCGCGGGCATCGAGTGCTCCGACGACCCCATCCTGGCCGCTCGTAGCGCGGCTTACGGCGCCTCCTACGCCAGACGCACCGGCTGAGCGGGGAGGGTCCACCATCGCCGGGGGCGGGTCTGCTGTGCTACAACCCACGTGTCCACCTCGGCGCGGGAGCACTGGGGCCGAGGGGTGGCCATCCGATGGTCATCCGCGCACCCCAGGTGGACAAGTGGCAACCAAGCAACAGGCCCGGCCCAAGCGTTCCCCCGCCAAGCGACCGCCTGCCCGGCGGGCGCCGGCCAAACGACCCGCGGCCAAGCGTTCGTCGGCCAAGAAGCGCTCGTCGTGGCTGGGCGACGCCCTGCGCCAGAGCTTTGCCGGGCACGGCCACGACGTGGTCGGCACCCTGCTCATCGTGGTGGGCGTGGTCGCCGCCCTGGGCATCTACGTGGACGGGGCCGGCCTGGTCGGTCGAGCCATCGCCACCGCCTTCGGGGCGGCCGTGGGGCTGGCCGCGTGGCTCCTGCCGCCGGCCCTGGTGGCCCTGGGCGTCATCGTGATCCGGGGCCGGCGGGTCGACGCCGAGCCCGTGGCCATCGTGCGTCCTGTGGTCGGGTCCCTGCTGATCCTGACCGGGTTGTGTGGGCTGGCCGATCTGGTCCGCGGCCGGCCGGCGCTCGAGCGCCCGGTGGCGCACCTGGTGCGCGCCGGCGGCGCGCTGGGCGTGGTGGGGGGCGGGTCCATGGTCCGGGTGCTGGGCCCTTGGGCGGCCGGCGTGGCCGTGATCGCCATCGCCCTGATCGGTGTGCTGTTGGTGACCCGCACCTCGGTCCGGGCCGCCGCCGGCCACACCGCGGCGGGGGTGCGCCCGGTCACCGGTGCGGTGGGTCGCGCCCTGCGCCCCCTGTTCGAGGTGGGCGGATCCGCGCCCGAGCCCGAGGTCGACGGTGCCATCGACCTGCGGGAGACCGACCCCTCGACACTCGCGGCGGAACCCGATCCCGGGCTGGCCGTGCACGTGGCTGGCGACGAAACCATCCTGTCGGAGCCATCCGAACCCGAACCCGAGCCCGAGCTGGGCGAGGACGTGGTCGACCACGACCCCGAGTCGGTCGATGCCGGTGGCCCCGGTCGCCAGCTCGAGATCGACCTGGGCCCGGCGGTGCGGGGGCCGGCCTGGAAGCTCCCGGCGGCCAAGCTCCTGGCCCGATCCACCCAGCAGGAGGTGGACCGCCAAGCCGTGGAGCAGCGCGGCCGGGCTCTGGAGAGCGCGCTGGCCGAGCACGGGGTGGAGACGCGGCTGGTGGGCATGGTGGTGGGCCCCACCGTCACCCGCTACGAGCTGGAGCTGGGCCCGGGCGTCAAGGTGGCTCGGGTCACCAGCTTGCACAAGGACATCGCCTACGCCATGGCCTCGCCCGACGTGCGCATCCTGGCCCCGATCCCCGGGCGCCAGGCCATCGGGGTCGAGGTGCCCAACGCCAACCGGCAGGTGGTGGCCCTGGGCGACATCCTCTCGTCGGAGGAGGCCCGCCGGGCCACCCACCCCCTGGAGGTGGCCGTCGGTCGCGACATCAACGGCCGGGCCGTGCTGGCCAACCTGGCCACCATGCCCCACGTGCTCATCGCCGGCGCCACCGGGGCCGGCAAGTCCTCCTGCATCAACTCGCTGATCACCTCAGTGCTCATGCGCTCGACCCCCGACCAGGTGCGCATGATCCTGGTCGACCCCAAGCGCGTGGAGCTGGGCCAGTACAACAAGCTGCCCCATCTGCTGACCCAGGTGGTGACCAACCCGAAGAAGGCGGCCAACGCCCTGTCGTGGGCGGTCCGCGAGATGGAGCGGCGCTACGACCTGCTCAGCGAGGTCGGCGTCCGCGACATCACCGGCTACAACGCCGCCTTCGACCGGGGCGACCTCCAGGCCCCCGAGGGCATGGGCGAGGGCGTCGAGTACCAGCGCCTGCCCTTCATCCTCATCGTGGTGGACGAGCTCAACGACCTGATGATGGTGGCCGCCCGCGATGTGGAGGATTCGATCTGTCGCATCGCCCAGATGGCGCGGGCGGTGGGCATCCACCTGGTGATCGCCACCCAACGGCCGTCGGTCAACGTCATCACCGGGGTCATCAAGGCCAACGTGCCGGCCAGGTGGGCCTTCTCGGTCTCCAGCCTGGCCGACAGTCGGGTCATCCTCGACCAGCCCGGGGCCGAGCGCCTGGTGGGCCGGGGCGACATGCTGCTGTTGGGGCCGGCGTCGAGCGTCCCCCAGCGCATCCAGGGGTGCTGGGTGGACGAGAAGGAGGTCCGCGCCATCGTGGGGTCCTGGATCCGCCAGGCCCCCGAGACGGCCTACGTGGAGGGCGTGGAGGGCTCCGACGACGCGGCTGCGGTCGGTGCCGGCGGTGCGAGCGGGACCGGGGGCGACGATGACGACGACCTGTTGGCCGCGGCCATGGAGCTGGTGGTGCGCTCCCAGTTGGGTTCGACCTCCATGCTCCAGCGCAAGCTGCGGGTGGGCTTCGCCCGGGCCGGTCGGCTGATGGATCTGCTCGAACAGCGGGGCGTCGTCGGTCCCGGTGAGGGCTCCAAGGCCCGGGCCGTGCTCATGACCCCCGACGAGCTCGACGCGCCCCAGCCATCCTGAGGTTCACCGGCGACAGGCTGGTTCAAGTTTGCTAGGGTCGTCGTGACACGGAGTACGTCGTAACGGCGCGAAACCGGATCACTGAAAAACCAATCACGGGGGTATTACATGAATCGCATCGCTGGCGAAGGATCGGGGCTGCGCCGACACGGCCGCGGGCTCGGCCTGTTGGGCGGCCTCGCCGCGGTAGCAGCCATCGCCGTTCTGGCCGTCGGCCCGGCCGGCGCTCAGACGTCGAGCACCAGCTCCACCTCGAGCTCCACGAGCAGCACGAGCAGCACCGTGCCGACGTCGACCACGGCGCCCACCGCCGTCACCCAGACCGCCACCCCGGCGTTCAACTGCTTCGGAGCCGACGCCACCACGACGACCACGCTCAACACCGTGCTCGGGCCAACCGGCGGGCTGCCCAAGGACGCGCAGGGCAACTACTACATCGTCTCCACCTTCCACACCTCCGCCTCGGTGCCGCAGTTCCTGGAGAACGGCCAGACCTTCCCGGTGAGCTTCACCGCCGACCTGGACATCTCCGCCACCCTGGGCAACGCGCTCCTGCCCGCCGGCTCCACCATCTCGGTGACCGGCGTTCCGACGTTCGTCATCTCGGGCGGCGGCAGCGGCGGGCCCTTCCCCGGCTCGCCCACCACGGGCTCGGTCACCAAGGGGACCGGTCCCCAGACGTTGCCGACCGTCACGGCCAGCGGCACGGTGACCGGCGTGGACAAGACCCAGCCGATCATCTACTCGATCCAGCAGCCGCTGCTCAGCAACACCACCATCACGGTCGGAGGGACGGCAATCCCTCTGAACCTGACCTGCAGCGCCGCTGATCCGGATGTGGCGGCCACCAACGGCACGCTGCCTCCCGAGCCGCCGACCACCACGGCTCCGCCCGCGGCCAAGGCGGCCGCCACCACGGCCAACTTCACCGGCTGAGCCTCGAACCGACTCGCCTCCGGGTGAGTGAGCACGCAATCGGTGGCCGTCCTCCTCGAGGGCGGCCACCGGCGCGTCCGGGGTTCCAGCGGCCTGGCTCCGCTTCGTCGGGGAGCGTCGCTCCGGTACGATCGGCGGCGATGCCGCGCACGTTCTGGGTCGAGACCCTGGGTTGCCCCAAGAACCAGGTCGACTCCGACAAGCTGGGTGGACTCCTGGTGGCCGACGGGCTGACGGCTGCGTCGGCGGCGGATGTGGCTGACGTGGTGGTGGTCAACACGTGCGCGTTCGTGGAGGAGGCCCGCCAGGAGTCGATCGACACCGTCCTGGCCCTCAGCGGGGCCCGCGCCCCGGGGCCCAGGTGGTCCTCACCGGGTGCCTGGCCGAACGCTACGGCGACGAGCTGGCCGCCGCCCTGCCCGAGGTGAGGGTGGCCGGATTCGGCCAGGCCGTGTTGGCCCCGGATCCGGCCCCGGTGGGCGCAACGGCCGAGCCCGGGGCGGCCCGAGCCGGGGTGGCGGTGTCGATCTCGGCCAAGCCCGCGTCGGGGCGCTCGGCATTCGACCTGTTGGAGCTGCCCCGGCCGGCCGCCACCGCGCCGTGGGCCTATCTGAAGGTGGCCGAGGGATGCGACCGGGCCTGCGGGTTCTGCGCCATCCCCAGCTTCCGGGGGCCTCAGCGCAGTCGGCCGCTCGACGTGCTGCTGGCCGAGGTCGACCAGCTCCGTGCCCGTGAGGTGGTGTTGGTGGCCCAGGACCTGGCCTCCTACGGCCGTGACCAGGGCCGGGGCAGCCGTGACCTGGTGCCGCTGGTGGCGGCGGTGGCCGAGCGGGTCGACTGGGTGCGCCTGCTCTACCTGTATCCCAGCGAGTTGAACGATCGGCTGGTGGAGGCCGTGCTGGCCACGGGGGTGCCGTACTTCGACCTGTCGCTCCAGCACGTCTCGCGACCCCTGTTGCGGCGCATGCGCCGGTGGGGTGACGGCGACCGCTTCCTGGCTCGGATGACCGACATCCGCCGGGCCGAGCCGGGGGCTGTGTTCCGCTCCAACTTCATCGTGGGCTATCCGGGCGAGACCGAGCGTGACCACGACCAGCTGCTCGACTTCGTGGCCGAGGCCCAGCTCGACTGGTGCGGCTTCTTCGCCTTCTCGCCCGAGGTCGGCACCTATGCCGTCGACCTCGACGGCCAGGTGTCCACCGAGTTGGTGGCCGAGCGGCTGGCCGAGCTGCGCGAGGCCCAGGACGCCATCACCGCGGCCCGACGTGACCAACTGATCGGTTCGACGGTCAGAGTGCTCGTGGACGCACCGGGAACCGCCAGGTCCTACCGAGAGGCGCCCGAGATCGACGGGGTGGTGGCCATCCCGACCTCGGCGCCGGTGGGGGAGTTCACCGATGTCACCGTGGTGGACGCCCTGGGTCCCGACCTGGTGGCCGAGCTGGCCGGCGACCCGCGGTGAGCGACACCCAGACCTTCGGTCCCTCCGCCCTGGCCACCCCGGCCAACTTCGTCACCGTCATCCGGCTGCTGGTGGCGCCCCTGTTGTTCACCATGATCACCTCCCAGCACTCGTCGTGGACGGTGTTCGTGCTCTGGACGGTGCTGGCCTCCACCGACGGCGTCGACGGCTGGATCGCCCGCCGGCACGGGACCACCCGCTCGGGCGCCTTCCTGGATCCGCTGGCCGACAAGGTGCTGGTGCTCGGGGCCCTCTACTCGTTGGCCTCCATCGGCCGGTTCGGGTGGGTCCCGGTGATCATCATCGCCGTGCGCGAGGTGGGGATCAGCCTCTACCGGGTCTACTGGGGCCGCCGGGGCCTGGCCGTGCCCGCGTCGCGGGGCGGCAAGCTCAAGACGCTCCTGCAGGGCCTGGCCGTGGGTGCCGCGGTCATGCCTCCGCTGGCCATGGCCCATCAGTGGGTGGCCGACATCCTGTTGTGGGCATCGGTGGTCGTGGCCGTGGTCAGCGGGGGCCAGTACCTGCTGGCCGGGCGGACGGCGGCCACCAACATGTCCCGCTCGGCCCCCGACGACCCGCCCCGGGCCGACCCGCTCGGTTGACGCCGAGCCCCTGCCACCGCTGTCTCGAGGAGCATCCCCATGCGTTGTGAGGTCGTGGCCGTCGGCACCGAGCTGCTGTTGGGCCAGATCGTGGACACCAACTCGTCGTGGATCGGCGAGCAGCTGGCCCTGGCCGGCATCGACTCCTACTTCCAGGTCAAGGTGGGCGACAACGCGTCGCGGATCGCGTCCGCCCTGCGGGCCGCCCTCGAGCGCAGCGATGCCGTGCTGGTGTGTGGCGGCCTGGGTCCGACCCAGGACGACATCACCCGCGACGTGATCGCCGAGGTGATGGGCGTCGAGCTGGTGACCGACCCTGAGATCGAGGCCCGCATCCGCTCGATGTTCGGCTCTCGGGGCCGGGACATGCCGGCCAACAACCTCCGCCAAGCCCAGGTGCCGGTGGGGGCTCGGACCATGGACCAACAGCCGGGCACCGCCCCCGGCTTGATCTGTCCCATCGGCGACCCCGAGACGGGCCAGGTCATCTACGCCGTCCCGGGGGTGCCCTACGAGATGGCCGAGATGGTGTCGGGCACCGTGATCCCCGATCTCCAGCGGCGCTCGGGGGTCAGCGCCGTCATCCGCAGCCGCACGCTGCGCACGTGGGGGATGAGCGAGTCGGGCCTGGCCGAGGTCCTGGCCGATCGCATCGTGGAGCTCGATCAGGCCGGCCACGCCACCATCGCCTTCCTGGCCAGCGGGATCGAGGGGCTGAAGGTCCGCGTCACGGCCAAGGCGGCCACCGAGGCCGAGGCCGACGCCGTCCTGGGGGCCGAGATCGACCTGCTGGTCGACATCCTGGGCGACGTGGTCTTCAGCCGCGACGACGAGTCGATGGAGACGGTGGTGCTGGGTCTGCTGGCCAGCCGCGGTCTCACCCTGGGCTGCGCCGAGTCGGTGACCGGCGGGCTCATCGCCGCCCGGCTGACCGAGGTGCCCGGGGCCAGCCAGGTGTTCCGCGGCTCGGTGGTGTCCTATGCCAGCGAGGTGAAGCGCGACGTGTTGGGCGTGGGCCCCGGCCCGGTCGTGTCCGACGATGCGGCCATGGCCATGGCCACCGGCGCCTGTCGGGTGCTGGGTTGCGACGTGGCCGTCTCGGTCACGGGGGTGGCCGGACCCGACACCCAGGAGGGCGCGCCGGTGGGCACCGTCTACCTGGGCCTGTGCATCGACGGCGACGCGGAGTCCACCATGATCCGCCTCCCCGGCGACCGGGCCCGCATCCGCCAGTTCGCCACCATCTCGGTCCTCGACTGGCTGCGGCGGCGCTTGGTGGCGGGCGACGGCGCGGCCGGGCGCGGCCTGGGCCGCGGCCTGCGCGACATCAGCTGAGCGGGTTCCCCCCCGAGCTGGGTGGCGGCGCGTCGTCGCAGATCCTCTAGGGTCGGGCCGTGCACGACGAGGTGACGGTTCACATGGCGGCGTCGCCGGACGAGGTCTGGACCGTGATCAGCGACGTGACCCGCATCGGCGAGTTCAGCCCCGAGACCTTCGAGGGCGAGTGGCTCGAAGGAGCTACCGGCCCGGCGGCCGGCGCCCAGTTCCGGGGCCACGTGAAACGCAACGGCAAGGGCCCGATCTACTGGACCACCTGCCGGGTGGTGGCGGCGGAGCCCGGGCGAGTGTTCGCCTTCGAGGTGCTCACCGGGGGCAAGCCGCTGAACACGTGGCGGTACGTACTCGAGCCGGCCGGCGACGGCACGGACGTCACCGAGTCGTTCACCCTGGCGCCCACGCTCTGGCTGCGCCTGTACTGGGCCCTGCTGGGCTGGGCTCGGGGCCGCACCAACCGCAACGGGATGCGCACCACCTTGGAGCGCATCAAGGCCGTGGTGGAGGCGCCGTCAGCCTGATCTGGCCTCAGCCCTCGGCGTCGGCGATCGACTCGGTCGGGTCGAGGTCGCGGTCGAGGCGCAGCGAGGCGGAGTTCATGCAGTAGCGCTCGCCGCTGGGGTTGGGGCCGTCGTCGAACACATGGCCCAGATGGGCGCCGCAGGTGGCGCACAGCGCCTCGGTGCGAACCATGCCGTGGGTGCGGTCCGACTCGGTGGTCACCGCGCCCTCGATGGGCTCCCAGAAGCTGGGCCAGCCGGTGCCCGACTCGTACTTGGTGTTGGAGCGGAACAGCGGGGTCTCGCACACCACGCAGCGGTACACGCCGTCGTCGTGGCAGTCCCAGTAGACACCGCTGAAGGCCCGTTCGGTGCCCTTGTGCTGGGTGACCTCGTACTGCTCAGGGGTGAGGCGCTGGCGCAGCTCGGCGTCGCTGGGGATCTGGTCGGTCATGGTTCTCCTCTCGTACGTTCGCAAGCAAGAACGCTGGCGGCTCCCCAGGTGTTCCGTGGCTCCGGAGATGCTTGCTCGAACAGTCGTTCGTAACTACACTGCTGTCATCCGGTCGGGTCGAGTCACCCGAGCCTGTCACACCCCCTCCGTAGGGTGAGGTCCATCGCTGCGGGTCGCTCGCAGCCACCACAGAGTCGTTCACACAACCAGACGAACGTCACGAGCAAGGAGATGCACGGTGGAGCGAGACAAGGCACTCGAGATGGCCATGGGGCAGATCGAGAAGCAGTTCGGCAAGGGCTCGGTCATGAAGATGGGCGAGAAGGGCTCGATGAAGATCGAGACCATTCCCACCGGGGCTCTGGCCCTCGATCTGGCCCTGGGGGTCGGCGGTCTGCCCCGGGGTCGGGTGGTCGAGGTGTACGGCCCCGAGTCCTCGGGCAAGTCCACCCTGGCCATGCACGTGGTGGCCGAGGCCCAGCGCAACGGCGGCATCTGCGCCTACATCGACGCCGAGCACGCCATGGATCCGATCTACGCCCGGGCCATCGGCGTCGATGTCGACGAGCTGCTCATCAGCCAGCCCGACACCGGCGAGCAGGCCCTCGAGATCACCGACATGCTGGTGCGCTCGGGTGCGCTCGACGTGGTGGTCATCGATTCGGTGGCCGCCCTGACCCCCCGGGCCGAGATCGAAGGCGAGATGGGCGACACCCACGTCGGTCTCCAGGCCCGGCTCATGTCCCAGGCCCTGCGCAAGCTCACGGCCAACCTCAACAAGACCGACACCATCTGCCTGTTCATCAACCAGCTCCGCGAGAAGATCGGCGTGATGTTCGGCTCGCCCGAGACCACGCCAGGTGGGCGGGCGCTGAAGTTCTACTCGTCGGTCCGGCTCGACATCCGCCGCATCGAGTCCATCAAGGACGGCGTCGAGGTGGTGGGCAACCGCACCCGTGTGAAGGTGGTCAAGAACAAGGTCGCCCCGCCGTTCCGCCAGGCCGAGTTCGACATCATGTACGGCAAGGGCATCAGCCGTGAGGGCTCGGTGCTCGACATCGGGGTCGACATGGGCATCGTCAAGAAGTCCGGTGCCTGGTACACCTACGAGGGCGAGCAGCTCGGTCAGGGCCGTGAGAACGCCAAGCAGTTCCTGACGGAGAACGCCGAGATCATGGTCGAGATCTCCGAACGCATCCGCACCGAGATCGGCGTCGGCATGGTCGACGACGAGGGCGACGACGAGGCGCTCGATGTCGATCGCCTCGACGTCATGACCGCGGCGGACGACCTGCCCATCACCTTGGCCGACTGATCTGGTCGCGCCCCCGTCCGCCGCGGGGGCGCGACCACCTATCCTGGGTCGGTGAGCACCAAGAAGTACCTGGTCCGCACGTTCGGCTGCCAGATGAACGAACACGACTCCGAGCGTCTGGCCGGGCTGCTCGAGGCCGACGGCATGACCGCGGCCGGGTCGCTCGACGAGGCCGACGTGGTCGTGCTCAACACCTGTTGCATCCGCGAGAACGCTGACAACAAGCTCTACGGCACCCTGGGCCACCTCAAGTCGCTCAAGGCGCGTCGACCCGGTCTCGAGCTCATCGTGGCCGGTTGTCTGGCCCAGAAGGATCGAGATCTCATCCAGGCCCGGGCCGGCCATGTGGATGTCGTGGTCGGCACCCACAACGTGCATCGGGCCGTCGAACTCCTGCACGCCGCTCGAGCCGACGGTCCCGTGACCGAGATCTGGGAGGAGACGCTGCTGGCAGAGGCCCAGGCCTTCCCCTCCGCCCTGCCCGCCCATCGTCGGGAAGGTTGGTCGGCCTGGGTGACCATCCAGATCGGCTGCGACAACTCGTGCGCCTTCTGCATCGTCCCCGCCGTCCGGGGTCGCGAGATCAGCCACCCCTTCGGCCAGTTGGTGGCCGAGGTCGAGGCCCTGGCCGGCGACGGGGTGGTCGAGGTCACGCTGCTCGGACAGAACGTGAACTCCTACGGTCGCGACCTGACCACCCGACGGCGCGCCGAGCCGCCCACGGCCGCCGATGTCGACTGGGCCGGCCCGGTCTGGGCCACCGATGGGGCCCGGCGCCCCCGCCCGCTGTTCGCCGACCTGCTGGCCGCGGTGGCCGAGGTCGCTGGCATCCGACGGGTGCGCTACACCAGCCCACATCCCAAGGATCTGCGACCCGAGACGATCGCCGCCATGGCCGAACATCCCGCGGTGTGCCCGCATCTGCACCTGCCTCTCCAGAGCGGCAGCGACGCCACCCTGGCCGCCATGCATCGCGGCTACCGGGCCGAGCGCTACCTGGCCCGGCTGGCTCAGGCACGCGCCGCCATCGACGACCTGGCCGTCTCCACCGACCTGATCGTCGGCTTTCCGGGCGAGACCGACGACGACTTCGAACGCACCCTCGAGGTAGTGGCCGAGGCCGCCTACGACAGCGCCTACACCTTCATCTACTCGCCCCGCCCCGGCACCGAGGCGGCCGACCGGGTCGACCAGTTCGTGGCTCCCGAGGTGGTGGCCGAGCGGTTCGAGCGGCTGCGGGTGGTGGTCGAGCGGTCCGCCCTGGCCAAGCACCGGGCTCGCATCGGGCGGATCGAGGAGGTCCTCATCGAGGGTCCGTCCAAGCGCGACCCCGACATGTTGAGCGGGCGCACTCCCCAGAACAAGCTGGTCCACGTGGCCCCGACCTCCGGTTGGTTGCGGCCCGGCACCTTCGCCCAAGCCCGCATCACCGACGCCGGCCCGCACTTCCTTCGCGGTGAGCTGGTCGAGGTCACTGCCGCCCCCCGCCATCGCACCCGCATCCCGGTGGTGGCCAGCTGAGCCAGCCCGTCGCCCTGGCCATCGTTGGCCCGACCGCCTCCGGCAAGTCGGCGTTGGCGCTGGAACTGGCCCGTCGCCACCCCGACGTCGAGCTGGTCTCGGTCGATTCCATGCAGGTCTACCGGGGCATGGACATCGGCACGGCCAAGCCGACCGCGGCCGAGCAGGCCGAGGTCCGCCACCACCTGATCGACCTCGTCGACCCCTGCGACAGCTACACCGTGTCGCGCTACATCCTCGACCTGCGCACCGCGCTGGACCAGATCGCCCGCCGGAGCCACCGGGCCGTCCTGGTGGGCGGGACCGGCCTCTACGTGCGTGCCGCCCTGGGCGACCTGGAGATCCCGCCGCGATATCCGATGGTGCGCGCCGAGCTCGAGGCCGAGCCCGACACGTCCGCCCTGCACCGCCGGCTGGCCGCTCTCGACCCCGTGGCCGCGTCGCGGATGGAACCCACCAACCGCCGGCGGGTCGTACGCGCCCTGGAGGTGACGCTCGGCTCGGGTCGGCAGTTCTCGTCCTACGGGCCGGGGCTGGGCACCTATCCCGACCTCGACCATCCGCTGGTGGGGTTGCACCTCGACCGCGAGGTGCTGGACCAGCGCATCGCTCAGCGCTACCAGGACCAGCTGGTGGCTGGGTTCGTCGACGAGGTCCGGCGTCTGGCCGATGCTCCCGAGCCCCTGTCGGCCACCGCCGGCCAGGCCCTGGGCTACCGCGAGCTGCTGGGGCACCTACGAGGTGAGACCGGTCTGGACGAGGCCGTTGACCTCGCCATCCGCCGTACCCGGCGCTTCGAGCGCCGCCAGGAACGCTGGTTCCGCCGGGATCCCCGCATCAGCTGGGTCGAGGGCGGGCACAATGCACTCGCTGACACACTCGCCCAACTGGGAGACTGACTCGGTGCAGCTCACCAAACACCACGGCTTGGCCAACGACTTCCTGGTGGCCCTCGACGAGGTGAACGGTCGCGGGCTGAGGGTGGACGGCGATCTGGCCCGCCGGGTGTGCGACCGCCGCCTGGGGGTCGGGGCCGACGGCCTCATCCACGGTGCGCTTCCCGGCCCTGAGGACGGCGACGTCGATGTGGTCATGCACCTGTACAACGCCGACGGCAGCCGGGCGGAGATGAGCGGCAACGGCATCCGCTCCCTGGCCCAGGCGGTGGCCCTGGCCCGCGACGAGCGTGAGCTGCACCTGCGCATCGCCACCGACGGCGGCGTGCGCCAGGTCTCGGTCACCGCCACCGACGACGAGGATCGGGTGGCCCATGCCGAGGCCCACATGGGCAAGGTCCGACCCGGCCCCGAGATCCCCGCCGAGGTGGCGGCCCGGCTGAGCCAGACGGGCCCAGCCCACGGGCTGCGGTCGGCCACCGCCGACATCGGCAACCCGCACCTGGTGGTCGAGGTGGCCGATCCAACCGCCATCGAGCTGGCCGCGGTCGGTCCGTGGATCGAGGCGCGCTTCCCCCAGGGGATCAACGTCGAGTTCGCCACCGTGCGGCCCGGGGTCGACGACGAGCTGGTGGTGGACATGCGGGTGTGGGAGCGCGGCGCCGGCATCACCCAGGCCTGCGGCACCGGGGCCTGTGCCACCGCGTCGATCTTCCAGGCCTGGAACGACCGCCCCGCCGCCCCGTCGGCCACGTCCGCCCTCGGCGCCGATCCCTGGGTGACGGTGCACATGCCCGGCGGGGCGGCCCGGGTCCGCCTGCAGGCCGACGGCGAGGCCGTCCTGACCGGACCGGTCCACCACGTGGCCAC
Organism: uncultured Microthrixaceae bacterium; assembly: GCA_963740985.1. Lineage (GTDB taxonomy): Bacteria > Actinomycetota > Acidimicrobiia > Acidimicrobiales > Acidimicrobilacustridaceae > UBA4742. The sequence continues at coordinate 1,220,158 of CAVUGJ010000002.1, read as the reverse complement.
CATCGAGGTGCCCGATGCCTGAGCCAACCGACACCGCGGCCGACTCCCACCGGGGCGGCTTCGGCGATCTGGGCGGCGCCTCGAGCGGCCTGATCGAGCGGACCTTCCGGGAGCGGATCGTGCTGGTGGGCGTCACCGTGGCCCCGGCGCATGACGACGACACGGAGCGATCCCTCGACGAGCTGGCCCAGCTGGTCGACACCGCCGGCGCGGACGAGGCCGGACGGGTGCTCCAGCGTCGGCGCAGCGTCGAGCCCGCCACCTTCATCGGCAAGGGCAAGGCGGCCGAGGTGCGCGACCTGGCTGAGGACGTCGACGCCGACACGGTGGTGTTCGACAACGAGCTGAGCCCGGCCCAGCAGTTCAATCTGGAGCGCCTGCTGGGCCGCACCGCCCTCGATCGCACTGCCGTGATCCTCGACATCTTCGCCCAGAACGCCCACAGCCAGGAGGGCAAGGCCCAGGTCGAGCTGGCCCAGCTCAAGTACCGCCTGCCCCGCCTGCGGGGCCGGGGCAACGACCTCAGCCAGCAGGGTGGTGGGATCGGCACCCGAGGCCCGGGCGAGACCCAGCTCGAGGTGGACCGGAGGCGCCTGGTACGCCGGGTGCACAAGCTCGAAGCCGACCTGCGCGACATCGCCCGCCACCGCGACACCCAGCGCAAGTCGCGTCGGCGCTCCCGGCTGAGGACCGTGGCCATCGTGGGCTACACCAACGCCGGCAAGTCCACGTTGCTCAACCGGCTGACCGATGCCGGCGTACTGGTGGAGGACCGGCTGTTCGCCACCCTCGACGCCACCACCCGCCGCCTGGACCTGCCCGGGGGCGAGTCGGTGCTGCTGACCGACACCGTCGGTTTCGTGCGCAAGCTGCCCCACCAACTGGTGGAGGCCTTCCGGTCGACGCTGGATCTGGTCATCGACGCCGACCTGCTCGTGCATGTGGTCGACGCGTCGGCGCCCGATCCCGATGAGCAGATGGACGCGGTGCGGGCCGTGCTCCACGAGATCGGCGCGGCGGCGCGACCGGAGCTGATCGTGTTCAACAAGGCCGACCTGGCCGGTGACGTGGTGGACGGGTTGGTGGCCACCCACCCCGGTTCGGTGTCGTGCTCGGCGGCCACCGGGGTCGGCGTCGACCAGATGCTGGTGGCGGTGGCCGACCGGTTGCGGGCCGCCACCAACCTGGTGGAGCTGCGGGTGCCCTTCGATCGGGGTGACATCCTGGCCACCGTGCACCGTGAGGGCGAGGTGCTGGTCGAACAGGCCGATGACGAGGCCATGGTCCTGCGGGCGCGCCTCGACGACGCGGCCGTGACCCGACTGCGCGAGTTCGTGGTCAGCTGAGCGGCGTGGCCGTCGATCCCGCCACCCGGCTGAGCTGGACCCCACCGCCCTACCCCTACGACCGCCTCGGCGAGATCATGGCCCGGGCCGAGGCGCACGACGGCGGCGCGGTGGACCTCTCGGTGGGCACTCCCACCGACGCGCCCCTTCCCGCTGTGGTCGAAGCCCTCGGCCACTCGGGCACCGAGCGTGGGTATCCCGCGTCGGTCGGATCGCCGGCCTTCCGAGCCGCGGCGTGCGAGTGGATGGCCCGCCGGCTCGGGGTCAGCGTCGAGCCCTCGGCGGTGGCGGCTTGCATCGGCACCAAGGAGCTGGTGGCCGGGATCCCCCAGTGGCTACGCCTCCGGCTGCCCGAGCGTGACACCGTCCTGTACCCGGCCATCAGCTATCCCACCTATGCCATGGGGGCCACCCTGGCCGGCTGCCGGGCCGTGCCGGTGCCGCTGGACGACCGGTACCGCCTCGACCTGGGCGCCATCGATCCGGCGGACGCGGCTCGGGCCCTGTGCCTGTGGGCCAACACCCCGGGCAACCCCACCGGTGGGCTCGACGACCTGGCCGCGGTGGCCGAGTGGGGACGGGCCAACGACGTGGCGGTCTTCAGCGACGAGTGCTACATCGAGTTCACCTGGAGCGGCAAGCCCCACACCGTGCTCGAGCACGGTCTGGACGGCGTGGTGGCGGTGCACTCGCTGTCCAAGCGTTCGAACCTGGCCGGGGTGCGAGTCGGCTTCTACGCCGGTGATGCCGACCTGGTCACCTTCCTCTCGGAGGTCCGCAAGCACGCCGGGTTCATGGTGGCCGGCCCGGTACAGGCCGCGGCGGTGGCGGCCTGGGCCGACGACGCCCACGTGGACGCGCAGCGCGACCGCTATCAGCGGCGCCTCACGCGGATGGCCGACATCCTGGATCGCTGGGGTCTGTCGGTCGACCGGCCGGCGGGCGCCTTCTACCTGTGGGTCGAGGCGCCGGGCGGCGACGCCTGGGCGCTGACCCGGCGACTGGCGGCGGAGGGCGGTGTGGTGGCGAGCCCCGGCGAGTTCTACGGACCCGACGGCTCCGGGAACGTTCGGTTGGCCATGGTCCAGCCCGACGACCGGCTCGAGCTGGTGGCCCGTCGGCTGGGCGTGGCCTGATCCCGACCCTTTCGGGGCCGACGATCGGGCCTGGGTTGGGACACAATGAGGCGATGTCAATGGCGGGTGGTCCCCCATCCAACCCTTCCTATGGTGCGACCCCGACGCCCGCCACGGCGCGCCAGCCGTCGATGCTGCCGGTCTGGTTGGGCATCGTCGTGCTGGTGGTGGGCGTGGGCGGCTCGGTCGTCTGGTTCGTCACGGGCGCGGTGGGACTGGTCAACCGGATCAACGACCTGCCCCGGGTGCCCGTGCCGGGTCAAGCCACGTTGCATCTGAGCTCGGGGAAATATCGGATCTACGCCGAATACAGCGGTGCCACTGCCGATCCGGATCCGGCCGACGGGCTCGGACCGGTCTCGGTCACCGACCCGTCGAGCGAGCCGGTCGAGGTGAACTCGACCGACATCGACGAGACCTACTCGGTGGGACCACACGAGGGGCGCCTGATCGGGACGTTCGTGGTGGCTGCGGCAGGCTCCTACAACATCTCCACCACCGCCGACAGCGGGCTGGGCCAGCAGATGGTCCTGGCCATCTCCAAGGGGCCGGCCCTGTTCTCGACCTCCACGTTGAGCGCCTTTCTCTACGCCTTGGCGCTCGGGGCGATCAGCGCGCTGATCGGTGTGGTCCTGTTGGTCGTCGGTCTGGTCCGTCGGGGTCGCTGGCGCCGGGCCCAGATGGCGAGCGTCGCTCCCACCTGGATGCCACCGGGGCCGGGACCCTACGGTGCCCCGCCGGGCACCGGACCTTACGGTGCCCCGCCGGGATCCCCGTCCTTCGGATCGCCCCCCTGGGGAGCCCCGCCAGGGGCTGGTGCCCCTTGGGCGCCCCCAGCCGGGCCCCCCGCTGGTGGGCCGGGCGTACCGCCGGGCGCGATGCCGCCTACGGCCCCGCCGCCGCCGTTCCCGCCGCCGGACTTCCCGCCGCCGGCGCCGCCGATCACCCCGGGCGCCACGCCCACCCCCGGCCTGACCGCACCGGAGAGCCCGCCCATCACTCCACCGGGTTGGGACCTCCCGCCGGACCGACCCGAGCCGGACCGACCCGGAGCCGAGCCCGACCGGTGACCCTCGGGCCCCTCGTTCCCACGCCCATCGCGGCGGCCGACCAGGTGTGGCGCACGCCGGAGGAGACGGCTGAGGCCCGACGACGCCTGCGCGCCACCGGCGGGATCGTGGCGGTGGCCCTCGGGGTCCTCGGGGTGGTGGTCTGGCTGGTGTTCCTGTCGCCCTACAGCTTCAGTAGGTTCCCCCTGGCCGACCAGTACCGCACCTTCAACGCCCACCAGGGCGGCTCCTATGTCGTGTACCTGGAGTTCCCGGGCGAGAGCCGGCCCTCGTTGCCTCCGGCCCTCGACGTCTCGGCGTCGTCGCTGTCGGGCCAGCGCATCCAGGTGCGCCGGGTGGGCCAGCTCGGCTCGGTGGGAGCGCCCGACGCCTATCACGTCGGGCGCTACGAGGGCCGGGCCATCGCCACGGTGACGGTCAGCGGCGGGGGCGCCTTCCTGTTGACCATCGACCACCGCCCGGTGTCGACCGCCGATGCCGACCAGGAGTTGCCCATCACCCAGGGAACCATCGCGGTGGGACGGGCCTGGGGTCGGGGTTGGGCCACCGGCCTGTGGTTCCCGGTGGTGTTGTTCGTGATCCCGATGGCCTTCGGGATCGTCCTGCTGGCATCGAGCAGGCGTCGTCGTCCGCTCCGGTAGCGTGGCCCGATGGCCGATCTGCAAGCCACCATCGAGTCCTTGTGGGCCAATCGTGACCAGTTGGCGGTCAACGATGCCGAGGCCAATCGCCATGTGCTCGAGGCGGTGACCCTGCTGGATCGGGGCGAGGCGCGGGTGGCCGAGATCGCGTCGGACGGTTCGGTGGTGGTGCACGAATGGCTGAAGCTGGCCATCCTGCTCTACTTCCGTCAGAGCGAGATGGCCACCATCGAGCTGGGACCGTTCGAGTACGCCGACAAGATCCCGCTCAAGCACGACTTCGCGGCCGCCGGGGTTCGGGTCGTCCCCGGCGCCTCGGCCCGGTTCGGCTCGTTCCTCGACCGTGGCGCGGTGATGATGCCCAGCTACGTCAACATCGGCGCCCGGGTGGGAGCCAACTCCATGGTCGACACCTGGGCCACGGTGGGGTCGTGCGCGCAGATCGGCGCCAACGTCCATCTGGGGGGCGGCGTGGGCATCGGTGGAGTCCTCGAGCCACCTCAGGCCGCGCCGGTGATCATCGAGGACGACTGCATGATCTTCAGCCGCTGCATCGTGGTGGACGGCGCCCGGGTGGGTCAGGGCACGGTGCTGGGCGCCGGTTGCATCCTGTCGAGCACCATCCCCGTGATCGATGTGGAGACCGGCGAGGAGTTGGCCCGGGGCTCAGTTCCCCCGTGGTCGGTGGCGGTGTCGGCCACCCGTCCCCGCCAGTTCGCCGGGGGCGAGTTCGGGCTGCCCTGTGTGGCCGTTCTCAAGCGACTAACCGAGGGCGAGCGTCACGACAAGGCCCAGCTCAACGCCATCCTGCGCGACCACGGTGTGGCCCAGTGAACGATCGCCGGACGCGCTGAAGGTGGCACCCGCCCCTGACCTGCTGGCCCGGGCCGCCGAACTGGTCGACATCGGTTCCGAGAGCGGACAGGAGGCCGACCTGGTCGCCCACCTCGAAGGGCTGCTGGGCGAGGTGGCCGGGCTCGAGCTGATTCGGGTGGGCGACAACCTGGTGGCCCGAACTCACCGCGGACTGGCCCAGCGCCTGGTGCTGGCCGGCCACACCGACACCGTGCCGGCCAACGGCAACGCCGGTGCCCGCATCGACGGTGACACCCTGCACGGCCTGGGCGCGGCCGACATGAAGGGTGGCCTGGCCGTGATGGTGGAACTGGCCCGCACCGGGTCGGCGCCGGCCGTCGACCTGACCTATGTCTTCTACGCCCGCGAGGAGGTGGCGTCCGAGCGCAGCGGCCTGCGCGAGTTGATCGCCGCCCGCCCCGACCTGCTGGTGGGTGACGCCGCCCTGCTGGGCGAGCCCACGTCGGCCGGCCTGGAGGCCGGTTGCCAGGGCACCCTGCGCATGCGGGTGACGCTGATGGGGGAGCGGGCCCACACCGCTCGGCCCTGGATGGGGCGCAACGCCGTGCACCGTGCCGGCCCCGTGCTCGAGGCGCTGTCGTCGAGCCCGGAGCGTCGCCCGGAGATCGACGGCTGCCAGTTCCGCGAGGCGCTGCAGGTGGTGGCCATCGAGGGCGGCGTGGCCGCCAACGTGGTGCCCGATCGGGTGGTCCTGACCATCAACCACCGGTTTGCGCCGGACCGCTCGGCGGATGAGGCCGAAGCCCGTGTGCGGTCGGTGATCGAACCCTGGCTGGAGGCCGGCGACGAGGTGATCCGGGTGGACGCGGCCGTGGGGGCCATGCCGGCCACCGGCCACCCGCTCATCCGAACCCTGGTGGCGCGTCACCACCTGCCCGTCGAGGCCAAGCTGGGCTGGACCGACGTGGCCCGCTTCGCCGAGCTCGGCATTCCGGCCGCCAACTTCGGACCCGGTGACCCCACCATCGCCCACACCGCCGGCGAGCACGTCACCCGGGCCGAGCTCGACCGGGTGTTCGCCGCGCTCGACGACCTGGTCCGTTGGGGTAGCGACCCGTCGGCGGCTCCCTAGACTCGGCTGGGTCATGGTCGGGTCACACGCGACCCGACCATCCGAACCACCCAACACACTGAGGAGCATCGATGGCCATCGAGATCGGGCAGCCCGCGCCGGAGTTCTCGCTGAAGGACCAGTCCGGAGAGATGGTGAGCCTGTCGGACTTCAAGGGCAAGCAGTCTGTCGCCCTGGTCTTCTACCCCTTCACGTTCACGGGCGTGTGCGAGGGTGAGCTGTGCCGCCTGCGTGACGACTTCAGCGAGTACACCGATGCTGGGGTCCAGGTGCTGGCCTGCTCGTGTGACAGCTCGTTCGCCCAGAAGCAGTGGGCAGCCCAACAGGGCTACCAGTTCCCGGTGCTGTCGGACTTCTGGCCCCATGGAGCGGTGGCCAAGGCCTACGGCGTCTTCAACGAGCAGCTGGGTTGCGCCAACCGGGGCACGTTCGTGATCGACAAGGACGGCATCGTGGTCGACCTCTTCGTCAGCCCGGACCTGGGCACCGCCCGGGAGAAGAGCCGTTACGACGAGGCGCTGGCCAAGCTCTGATCGCGCCGGTCATGCGCAGGTTTCAGAGCTTGCGCATGACCGTGACGACCTTGCCGAAGATGGCCACCTCGCTCGGATCGAAGATCATGGGCTCGAGGGCGGCGTTGGCCGGGAGCAGCACCACCCGCGTGCCCTCGTTGCGGTAGGTCTTGACGGTGGCCTCGTCGCCGGGGATGCCGGCCACCACGATGTCACCGTTGTCGGCCACCGTTTGGGTGCGGGCCACGATGAAGTCGCCGTCGAGGATGCCGGCCTCGATCATGGACGTGCCCCGCACCCGCAGCATGAACAGGTCGCCCTCGCCGGTGAAGTCGGCGGGCAGGGGCAGCACCTCCTCGACGTTCTCCTGCGCCAGCACGTCGGTGCCGGCGGCCACGTCGCCCACCAATGGGACGTGGCGGACGGGACGACGATCGAGATCGGATGCGCCCGAGGTGGGGTCGAAACGCACCTCGATGGCGCGGGGCTTGGTGGGATCACGGCGCAGGTAGCCCAGCCGCTGCAGCGTCAACAGGTGGGTGTGCACCGTGGAGGGAGACGTGAGGCCCACGGCCTCGCCGATCTCGCGCACCGACGGCGGGTAGCCCCGGACGTTGTTCTGGTGCTCGATGAAGTCGAGGATCTCGCGCTGGCGAACGGTGAGTGGTTTGCTGCGGGCCATGTCGGCTCCTTCGGTTCCTTCGGTGCCACGGGGGGGGTGACGGGTTCGTGAGCTCACGATCGAACTGATGTCTGGGGATCGTAGCCCTTCGCCTGCCGGATGAGCAAACAATTGTTCGATAGGACGGTTGACAACGAACGGGCGTTCGTGTTTGCTGGACTCCCGGTCGGCGAACAGCGGTTCCCGAACGAACGTTCTACCAGATCACCGACGGCAGGTGGTGGCAATCGCCCACCGGTGGCCGCCGCTCCCGACTGACTGTCACACCCCCTGAGGAGACTTGGTCCCATGGCTGCTGTCATCGTCACCACCACCGCTCCCCGCCGCTCGGTCGACCGGTCCGCCCCTCGCCCGCCGTTGCAGGTCATCCCCGGCGGGCGAACCGCCGCACGGGCGCACGCCCGGGCGCATCGCGCCTCGCGACCGGTGCCGGCCGCCGTGTACCGGCGCAGGCGCGTCCGGCGCGCTCCTGGTGATGGCCAGCCTGGCCCTGGTCTGCTACCTGGTCGTGAGCAGCCTGGCTGCCTCCGTCGGGGCCATCACCAACCCCGCCGGTCCGGTGCCCGCCAGCGCCGCCCACACTGGCAGTCGGGTACATGTGGTCCAGCCCGGCGACACCGTTTGGTCCATCGCCCGCTCGTTGCGTCCTCACGGCGACATCCGCATCGTGGTCGATCGCCTCGAGGCCCGACTGGGCGGGGCCACCCTGCAGCCGGGCCAGCGGGTGCCACTCGATGGACTCACCTCCTGAGCGCCACCATCCTTCGGCGCATCGACTGCAGGTCATGTCGGTCGCGCCCGTTCGTGGTCACGCGTCGCGCCCAGTGGGCGGCGGGAAGGGCAGTGGTCCGGGTAGCGTCGCTCACGTGCGTTGCCCCGTCTGTTCTGATCTCGACGACAAGGTCGTCGACTCGCGCGCCAACGAGGACGGCTCGTCGATCCGGCGACGTCGCGAGTGCCTGGCCTGCGGCCACCGCTTCACGACGTTCGAGCGCTGCGAGGAGCTGCCACTGGCCGTGGTCAAGCGCTCGGGTGACCGGGCACCGTTCGATCGGGCCAAGATCGAGGCCGGCGTGCGGGCCGCGGCCAAGGGCCGTCCCATCGACGACGATCAGGTGTCGAGCCTCGCCGCTGGCGTCGAAGACGAGCTGCGGCTCATCGGCGGCGACGTGTCCAGCGAACAGGTCGGGAGGGCCGTGCTCGAGCGGCTCGTCGGGCTCGACCAGGTCGCCTACCTCCGCTTCGCCAGCGTGTACAAGGGCTTCGATGACGCGGCCGACTTCCAGCGCGAGGTCCGGCTGCTCAAGGCCACCGAGCCCAAGCAGCACTAGTTCAGTCGGCGCGCACGTAGCGGGCCAGCAGGGTGGCGTCGTCCTCGATGAGCCGCGCCAGGCGCATGGTGCGCGCCAGTTCGGGAGCGGGACCCGAGATCATGCGACTCGACTGGCCGCCGGCGAGCAGTGGCGCCACCGTCACGCAGGCCTCGTCCACCAGATCGTCACGCAGCAGTTGGTCGTTGAGCGTCGGGCCACCCTCGCACAACACCACCTTGGCCCCCCACTGCCCGAGCTCGCCCAGGGCGCCGGCCACGTCGGCGTGCTCGTCGCCGACGGCCACGACGTCGGCCACGGCCTCGACCGCGGCCAGGGCCCGGTCACGATCGGGCCCGGCGGCGGTGCCGGTGATGACCACTGGGCGTGTGGGCGTGTCGGTGAACAGGGCGGCGTCGAGGTCCAGATCGAGGCGACCGCTCACGATGGCCAGCCGCGGAAACGGCTCCTGGCCCCGCGCCAGCCGCTGGGCCTGGTGTGCGGTGCTGGTGCGCGGCGGCCCGTACCGCTCGGCCCGCACCGTGCCGGCTCCCACCAGGATCACGTCGGCCAGGCTGCGCAGCGTCAGGAAGGCGGTGTGGTCGGCCGGGCTGCCCAGGCCACCCGAGCGCCCGGCCACGGCGGTGGCCCCATCGATGCTGACCACCATGTTGAGCAGCACCCAGGGTCGTCCCGGCGGTGGCGGGCGGAGGTCGCTCAGGTAGGCGTCGCCCAGGTCCACGTCGTCGATGAGCTCGGGCAGCAACTGGCGCACGCTCGACGGTACACAACCCGACTGCCTGTGGATTGTTCGTCGCTTATCCACCGGCAATTCACAGGTTGTTCCCTCTTTTGCCCCACAGGCCTTCCTTCGTATGGTGCACCACAGCAACGGAGCTGTGGCGCGAGTGATCGGAATGGTGGCTGGCGTCTTGAGGTTCTGCTGGCAGGACGACATCTTGGGGGGCCCGAGTGGCCGCCGTCGGGTTCGGCACGCGCCGGGTCGACGACGCGATCTCCCTCTGACCTGCTCGTTCGCGCCACAGCCATCCGTTGGACGACGCCAACCCGGAGATTTCTCGGGATCCGAGCCCGACAACCATTGACACCACCGTAATTACGGTGATGTAATCCCTCCCACATCTTGTGGCTGACCGGCGAGGGGGGCCGAGCCGACCACAAGATCTGGTGTCTGGGGCCACGGGATTGCCGATCTCCAGCGCTAGCCTGGACACCCCTCTGAGCGGTCTGGAGCAGGGCCCGGCAACAACTCGAGCACACCACCCACAGCACGCTGAACGACCTACGACACAGGGGAGATCGACCACATGGCCATGGCGCCGGAACAGGCAGGGATCGGGGTTCGCCGTCACTTCACCACTGAGGGCGTGCACCCCTACGACGAGGTGACGTGGGAGCGACGTGACGCGCGCATCACGAACTTCCAGGACGGCTCCGTCGCCTTCGAGCAGCTCGACGTCGAGTTCCCGGTGGACTGGTCGCTCAACGCCACCAACATCGTCGCCCAGAAGTACTTCCGGGGCACCATGGGCACGCCCGAGCGCGAGCAGTCGCTGCGCCAGGTGATCGACCGGGTGGTCGACACCATCACCGGGTGGGGGGTCGACGGCGGCTACTTCGTCGACGACCGCGAGGCCGAGGCCTTCCGGGCCGAGCTCAAGCACCTGGTGGTGACGCAGAAGGCGGCCTTCAACTCACCGGTGTGGTTCAACATCGGGGTGGCTGGTGTGCCCCAGCAGGCCTCGGCCTGCTTCATCCTGGCCGTCGACGACCACATGCGCTCCATCCTCAACTGGTACGTCGAGGAGGGCACCATCTTCAAGGGCGGGTCGGGCTCGGGCATCAACCTCAGCCGCATCCGCTCCAGCGTCGAGCTGCTCAACGGCGGGGGTACCGCCTCGGGTCCGGTCAGCTTCATGCGGGGGGCCGATGCGTCGGCCGGCACCATCAAGTCGGGGGGCAAGACCCGACGGGCCGCCAAGATGGTCATCCTCAACGTCGACCACCCCGACATCGAGGAGTTCATCTGGTGCAAGGCCAACGAGGAGCGCAAGGCCCGCGCCCTCGAGGCGGCCGGGTTCGACATGAGCCTCGACGGCAAGGACATCACGTCCATCCAGTACCAGAACGCCAACAACTCGGTGCGGGTCACCGACGAGTTCATGCAGGCCGTGGTGGACGACGCCCCCTGGCAGCTGCGCGAGGTGACCACCGGCGACGTGGTCAAGACCGTGCCGGCCCGCGAGCTCATGCGCCAGATCTCCAAGGCCACCTGGGAGTGCGCCGATCCGGGCATGCAGTTCGACACCACCATCAACCGTTGGCACACGGCGTCCAACACCGGGCGCATCAACGGCTCCAACCCGTGCTCGGAGTACATGCACCTCGACAACTCGGCCTGCAACCTGGCCAGCCTCAACCTGTTGAAGTTCCTGGGCGAGGACGACACGTTCGACGTCGATGGGTTCCAGGCCGCGGTGGGTGCGGTGTTCACTGCCCAGGAGATCCTGGTCGGCCGAGCCGACTACCCGACCGAGCCCATCGCCGAGACCTCGCGCCAGTTCCGTCAGCTGGGCATCGGCTACGCCAACCTGGGGGCCCTGCTCATGGCCCTCGGCCTGCCCTATGACTCCGACGAGGGTCGGGCCTGGGCCGCGGGCATCACGGCCCTGATGACGGGCCACTCCTATGCCACCTCGGCCCGCACCGCGGCCCGCATGGGCGCCTTCGCCGGCTACGCCGACAACGTGGAACCCATGCTGGGGGTGCTCGACATGCACCGCCAGGCCGCGTCGCACATCGACGAGGAGCTCGTCCCCAGCGAGCTGCTGAGCGCGGCGCAGCGCTCGTGGGACGAGGCCTGCGAGATCGCGGCCGACTTCGGGGTCCGCAATTCGCAGGCATCGGTACTGGCGCCGACCGGCACCATCGGCCTGATGATGGACTGCGACACCACGGGCATCGAGCCCGACCTCGGGTTGTGCAAGATGAAGAAGCTGGTGGGCGGGGGCAACATGACCATCGTCAACCAGACCGTGCCCCGTGCGCTGCGGCGGCTGGGCTACGACCCGGCTCAGATCGACGAGATCGTGGCCTACATCGACCAGAACAAGACGATCCTGGGCGCGCCCCACGTCGACCCCGACCACGTGGCCGTGTTCGCCTGCTCCATGGGCGACAACGCCATCCACTACAGCGGCCACGTCAAGATGATGGGTGCCGTGCAGCCCTTCATCTCGGGCGCCATCTCCAAGACGGTCAACATGCCCGAGGAGGTGTCGGTCGACGAGGTCGAGCAGCTCCACATCGACGCTTGGCGCCTCGGCATCAAGGCCGTGGCCATCTACCGGGACAACTGCAAGGTGGCCCAGCCCCTGGCCATGGCCACCAAGGACGGGGACACGGCCGAGTCCGGAGCGGCCCTGGCGGCGGCCGCGGCGGCCGCCGACCAGGTGGTCGAGCGGGTGGTCGAGAAGATCGTGCACCAGCCCGTGCGTCAGCGCCTGCCCCGAACCCGACGCTCGCGCACCTTCGAGTTCCGAGTGGCCGACTGCAAGGGCTTCGTGACCGTGGGCGAGTACGACGACGGCAACCCGGGCGAGATCTTCGTGCGGGTCTCGAAGCAGGGCTCGACCCTGGCCGGCATCATGGACGCCTTTGCCATCTCGGTCAGCCACGGTCTGCAGTACGGCGTGCCCCTTCGCAGCTTCGTGGAAGCCTTCACCGGCATGCGCTTCGAGCCGGCCGGCATGACCGACGATCCCGACCTGCGCATCGCCAACTCGCTCATGGACTACCTGTTCCGCAAGCTGGCGTTGCTCTACCTGTCGTCCGACGAGCGGGCCGAGCTGAACATCTTCAGCACCGCCGAGCGCATGCAGCCCACCCTGCCCGGGGTGGAGGAGCCGATGGTCGAGACCCGCCAGGGTTCCGACCTGCCGGCCGACCCGCCGTCGGTCGAGTCTGCCTCCGAGCTGGTGGCCAGCCTGTCGGCCTCCACGTCGAGGGCGACCAGCGCGGTCCGGGTCAACCACGACGCGCCCATGTGCATGCAGTGCGGTGTCCAGATGCAGCGGGCCGGCTCCTGCCACGCCTGCCCCAGCTGCGGCACCACCAGCGGCTGCAGCTAGACCGGCCTCACATGGGCCAAGCCATAGGGGAGGCACTGCCGTTCGCCGTGGGCGTGGCCATCAGCCCGGTGCCCATCATCGCCATCATCCTGATGCTGCTGTCGGTCCGGGCCGGCCCCAACAGTGCCGCCTTCCTGGCCGGTTGGGTGGTCGGTGTGACCGGCGCGGCCATCGTCTTGCTGGCCGTGTCCGGATCGCTGAGCACCAACTCCGACGGATCGGCCTCGACCAGCTCGTCGGTCATCAAGCTGGCACTGGGCCTGGGCCTGATGGCCATGGCCCGGCGCAACTTCGCCAAGCGCCCTCGGGGCGGCCAGGAGGCCGAGCTACCCAAGTGGCTGGCCGACATCGATTCGCTCACCCCACCCAAAGCGGCCGGGTTGGGCGTGCTCCTGTCGGCGGTGAACCCCAAGAACCTGCTGCTGATCGCCGGCGCCATGGTGGCGGTGTCCCAGGTGGACCTGACCACCGCCGATCAGGTCGTGGTGGTGGCGGTGTTCGTGCTCATCGCCATCAGCACGGTGGCCGCCCCGGTCGTGGTCTACCGGGTGTCCGGGCCCAAGGCGCAGTCGGTCCTCGACGAGATGAAGTCCTGGCTCACGAACAACAACGCCACCGTCATGGCCGTGCTGCTGCTGGTCATCGGGGTGGTGTTGCTGGGGAAGGGCATATCCGGCCTGTCGGCCTGAGACGACGTCGGCCTGTCGGCCTGATCAGGTCGAGATGGTGAGCAGGTCGGTGCCCAGGTGCACGGTGCCGCCGAAGTGGGCGGCGGCCTCGTCGATCCACTCCTGCTCGGTGCCGGGGACCGGGGGCGGAACGGGATGGGTCAGCACCAGGGTGGCCACGCCCTGGCGGGCCGCGGTCTGGGCCGCCTGCTCGACCGAGGAGTGGTAGTCGATCACGTCCTGGAGCCGAGCCGACGGGATCATCTGGATGATCGACGGGCGGATCGCGGTCTGCACGTAGATGTCGGCCCCGGCGCACAACCGGTCGAGCCCGGCGCAGGGCACGGTGTCACCGGCGATGACCACGGCCCGGCCGTCGTGTTCCACCCGATAGCCGACGGTGGGGCGAACCGGCGCGTGGTCGGTGGGTTCGGCTACCACCCTGACGCCTCCCTGGTCGAACACCACCCCGTCGGACACCTCGGTGACCTCCACCTGCGGACCCTCGGTCAGGTCGTCGTGGTGGGCCAGCCGGTAGCCGATGTCGTCGGCCAGCATCTCCAGGGTGCGGTCCACCAACCGCTGGGTGCCCACCGGACCCACCACCACCAGGGGGTTGGGGACTGGTGACAGCGCCCAGCGACTGGTCACCAGATCGTTGAAGTCGGTGATGTGATCGCTGTGGAGGTGGGTCAAGAAGACCGTGGCGAACGACGTCGGCCCGGCCCAGGCGGCGGCGGCGCGCATGAGCACCCCTCGACCGCAGTCGAAGAGCAGGTCGAGCCCGCCGGCCCGTACCAGGGTCGACGGCCCGGCTCGATCAGGAGAGGGGAGTGGGCTGCCGGTGCCGAGCAGGATGACGTCCATGGCCAGATTGTGTCACTTAGACTGACAGTTGTCTCGGTGACGATCGGAAACTCTCGTGCGCCGTCCGGATCGAGGCGCCACCATGGCGCCATGCCACTCCGGCAAGCCCTGTCATGGATCCCACCGAACGCCTCCGCATCGTCGCCTCCGTGGACGACGCCGATTCCCCGAGCGATGTCATCGACCTCCTCGGGTTGGCCGCGTTCGTCTCCGGTGACCAGCCTTGGGCCCGTTCCGTGCGCCTCCCTCGGGTCCGGCGCGACGCCCGGCTGCTGCCCGAGGGGGTGGAGCCGCATCGCACGGTGGTGATGTCGGACCGGCGCAGCGTGCTGGCCGTGGGCCCCGACTGGACGCTGCGGCTGCACCGATGGTCGGACCGTTCCGCTGACCTCACGGTCACCGCCACCTGCGCCGAGGTGGGCAACCGCATCGTGGGTCAGGCCACCTTGGGGGCCGCCGAGGCGCGTCCCGTCCGCGATCGGGTGGTCACCATGGGCTTCTGGCACTTCGGCGAGCGGGGCCCGCGCCGCACCGAGCGCTCGGTCGCCCCGGCCCCGTGGGCCGAGAACCGCCGCAACTACACCGCCGCGGTGGCCGAACGCGTAGACCGACTGCTGGCGCTCGACTCGGCTCACCTGCCCGGCCGGTTGCTGCTGTTGCACGGCCCGCCCGGGACGGGCAAGACCACCCTGCTGCGTACGCTGGCCGACAGCTGGCGCACGTGGTGCGACCTCGACTTCGTGCTCGATCCCGAGCGGCTGCTGGCCGAACCGGGGTACCTGATGCGGGTGGCCCTCGAAGGAGATGACCAGTCCGATGACGAGGACCCGGCCCCCGACGCATCCCCCGACGCGGACCTCGGCCTGCCCGTGGAGACGGCGGGCCGTGGTCGTCGTCGTTGGCGGCTCCTGGTGCTGGAGGACTGCGACGAGCTCATCCGGGCCGAGGCCAAGCAGGGGGCAGGCCAGAGCCTGGCCCGTCTCCTGAACCTGACCGATGGCGTGGTGGGCCAGGGCCTGGACGTGCTCGTGTGCATCACCACCAACGAGGACCTGTCGCGGCTGCATCCGGCGGTCACTCGTCCCGGGCGTTGTCTGGCCCAGCTCCACGTCGGGCGCCTGACCCGTCAGGAGGCGACGGCGTGGGCCGGATCCTCCGCAGGCATCGGGCCCACGGGCGCCACCCTGGCTGAGCTGTTCGACCGGCGTCACGGTCGGGCCGATCTCGACACCGCCCGTCCCGACGAGCGCGTCGGGCTCTACCTCTAGCGGTAGCGAGCCGCCCGGGTGCCGGGGGGATGGAAGACGCCGGGCTGGACGTCGGGGTTCTCGACGCACACCTCGCACTCCAGCCCGTCGGGATCGCGGAAGAAAAGGCTGAGCATCGGCCCGAAGTCGGTCACGAAGTCGTCCGCCGCGCCCCGGGCCATGAGGCGATCGCGGATGGTCTCGAACGCCTCCAGCGAGTCGGCCTGGAGGGCCAGGTGGTCGATCCGGCCTCGGCCGAACATGGGCGTCTGGCGGTCGGCCTCGGTGTTGCCCTCCACCTGGAACACGTTGAGCTCGGCCCAGTCGCCGATCTTGATGATCGACAGGCGAACCGGATCCCGGTCTGGTGGACCTTCTGGGCCGTCGCGCAGGATCTCGGCGTCGAACACCTCACGGTAGAAGTCGTGGAGCCGTTCGGTGTCGTTGGTCAGCGTGGCTACGTGGTTGAGACCTCGGAGCAGCATGCGCCGAACCTACCCCTCCCGCCCGGCCGATAGGGTTTGGCCCCATCGAAGCCCGAGTCCGCGGGTCCAGGCACGGAGGGAGCAGGCATGGCTGACGAATGGGGTCCCCTGGCCGGGTTGGTGGGGGAGTGGGAGGCCGAGGGCGGCCTCGACACCGCCTATTCGCACAGCCGCCACGAGGTGGTGGGCACGCCGTACCTCGAGAAGGTCACCTTCAAGCCGTTCGGGCCTGTCGACAACGGCTCGCAGGCGCTCTACGGGCTCGACTACAAGACCGCCATGTGGCGCGGCGACGAGCAGAACCCCTTCCACACCGAGGTGGGCTACTGGTTGTGGGACGCCGCCACCGGCGAGGTGCTGCGCGGCTTCGTGGTGCCTCGGGGCATCACCGTCCTGGCCGGCGGTACCGCCACCGCCGATGCCACCAGCTTCACCCTGTCGGCCCGGCCCGGACAGGCCGGCTACGCCATCGGCGAGAACCGCTACCTGGCCGACCACGCCTCGACCCTCAGCTACGACGTCACCATCACCATCGACCGGACGGCCGACACCTGGTCCTACGACGAGACCACCATGCTCAAGATGGCGGAGTTCGACGAGCCCTTCGCCCACACCGACCACAACACGCTGCGTCGCGTGGGCTGAGACCCATCACTCCAGGTCCGGCACCTCCAGCGTGCCGTCGGGCCCCAAGGCCAGCGGGGTGGCCGTCACCACCGCGTCGAGGTCGATCGGCCCGAAGATGTGGGGAAACCCGTCGGCGCGGTCGGCTGGCACCTCCACCCTGATCTCGGACGTGATGCGGCGCGGGTCGATGGCCAGCAGCACCACGTCGGGCCGATCGCGGTAGAAGGCGTCAGCCGTGCCCCGCACCTGCGCGGCCATCGAGCAGTGGATGAAGCCCTCCTGCTCGAGCGATCGGTCGGCAGTGGAGCGCCGGTAGTCGCCGGCCACCTGGGCCGCCTGCCATTCGTCGGCCGCGGCCAGGTGGTAGATGCGTTCGGGCAGGTCGGTCACGGCGCCGGATGGTAGCGGGCGGGGCGGTGCGTACCCGCCGGGACCGGCTGACGCGGCCAGCATGAGGGCATGGTTCTTGCTCGCATCGCCGCCGTGATCGCCGGACTGGCCCTGGTCGTCTGGGTCGTCGACGCTGCCATCCGCACCTTCATGGTGCCCCGGCCCACCCGGGTGCGCCTGACCCGGGGGGTGTCGCGGGCCGTCGGCTGGGTCTTCGCTCGGCTGGCGCCTCCGTCGCGGCGCTACGAGACCCGTGACCGCATCCTGGCCCTGCGTCCTGCCATCACGCTGCTGGGCTACCAGGCCGTATGGATGTTCCTGGTGTTCGTGGGCTTCACCGGGGTGTTCTGGGGTCTCGACCACTCCGGCTGGCGGCTGGCCTCCCAGGAGTCGGGCTCGGCCCTGTTCACCCTCGGCTTCTCCAACCCGTCCGGGACCGCCCCGCTGGTCGCCGTCTACGCCGAAGCGCTCCTCGGGCTGACGCTGCTGGCCCTGCTCATCTCCTACCTTCCCACCATCTACGCCGCGTTCCAGCGACGCGAAGCCATGGTGGCCAAGCTGTCGGTGCGCGGTGCGCTGCCCGGCACCTCGCCGACGCCTTGGACATCGCTGGCGGTGTCCCACGCGGCCGGGGTGCTCGAGCTGATGGAGACGACCATGTGGCCCGAGTGGGAGGGTTGGTTCATCGACGTGGGTGAGTCGCACCGGTCGTTTCCGGTGCTCAGCTGGTACCGCTCGCCCGACCCGGCCACCCATTGGATCTCGGCGGCCCGCACCGTGCTGGACATGGCGGCGCTGCGAGTCTCGACCATCGACCTGCCCACCAGCGTGGCGCCCCACGTCACCGTTCGATCGGGCGTGATCACCCTGCGGGCCCTGGCCACCTACATGGGCTTCGCCTTCGACCCCGACCCGCAGCCCACCGACCCGATCAGCGTCACCCGGGCTCAGTACGACGCGGCCTGTGACTACCTGGAGGCGGCGGGCGTGCCCGTGGTGGCCGACCGCGACGGGGGCTGGACGTCCTTCGCCGGCTGGCGGGTCAACTACGACGCCATCATCGAGGGCGCGGCCGCGATCGTGGCCGCGCCGCCCAATCCCTGGGACTCGGTGATCGGTTCACGCCCACCCTGGAACCCGGCGGAGCTCGGTTAACCTCCGACCATGCCTCTCGTCGGTGACTACGAACCCAGCCCGTGGGGTCCGATCGCGGATCAGGTGGCCCTGTACGAGTCCTCCGGTGGCACCGAGGGACTCGATCTGGAGGGCCAGCCCTGCATCATCTTGACCACCCGGGGGAACAAGAGCGGCAAGTTGCGCAAGACCCCGTTGATGCGGGTCGAGCACGACGGTGCCTACGCGGTGGTGGCCTCGATGGGCGGCGCGCCCAAGCACCCCGTGTGGTACTTCAACCTCCGCGCCGACGCCCACGTCACGCTCCAGGACGGCCCGCAGGTGTTCGATCTGGTGGCCCACCAGGCCACCGGGGACGAGAAGGCCCTCTGGTGGGCGCGGGCCAACGAGGTCTGGCCGCCCTATGACAGCTACCAGGCGGCGACGACGCGGGAGATCCCGCTGTTCGTGCTCAAGCCCGAAGGCTGACGCGGACGCGACCGGTCCGCCCGCTGCGGTGATGCCGGCGGCCGAGTTGTCGACGTGGGGAGGGCGGAGACCCGTGTCAGCAACCCGACCGCCAGCGATCGTCATGCTCGCGGGTCAGCGCCCGTTTCGCAACCTGATCGTCATGTTTCTCGTCATAATTGTCACAATCGTCCTACAAGCGAGGACAGGCGACCGCCCTGTCCAGGGCAACCCCGGCTGACCCGATCAGGTGTCGGGGTGGGTCGGTGGATCATCCGGGGCGTGGCCGGCGACCACGTCGGTCACTGCCCCCAACCGTAGCCATGGCGGCCCCGCCCCGCGTGACACCGACGTGGGCTCCAGCAGCAGGCAGAGGTGGTCAGCTCCCACCTGCGTCAAGCTGACCCGGTGACCCACGATTCGATCCGGGCACTCGTCGAGGAGCGGCACGCCGTGGGGTCCCTCGGTCCACCCGCATCGGGAGAACTTGTCGACGTGGTCGCCCGTCTGGGCGCCGAACAGGACCGCCAGGTCGTGGTGATCGATACCCAACAGGTGCAGGGCGAACCACTCGCAGTCCTCGGCCTGGGCCAGCTGGGCCGTGTGGTTCGGCTCGGACAGCCACACCGCGTAGCGGCGGGGGTCGATGCCGGCCTGCGAGTGGAAGCCGACCAGGCATCCCGAGCGTTGGCCGGCGACGGCGGTGGTGAGCACCGCCATGGGTGGATCCAGCGCCGCCACCAGCGCGTCGAAGGCCGCATCGGGCGCGTGGGGATCGGTCATCCCCGCCAGCTTCGCGCCGAGCGGTCCGCGCTAGGGTCGACCTGACGCCGACGTCAGCAAACGCGCTGGCAGCCGAGGGGGTTGTGGGGACATGAGGATCGTGCTCGACCAGGAGGCCTGCACCGGGCACGGCCGCTGCTACGCGCTGGCCCCCGAGGTGTACGACGCCGACGACGAGGGCCACTGCGCGCTGCGGATCATCGGCGAGGTCCCGGCCGACCTCGAGGCGAGTGCCCGAGCCGGGGCCGAGAACTGCCCCGAGCGCGCCCTGGCCGTCGATCCCTGATCGGCGCCCGAGACCGCCCGATATCCTGACGGACCGTCAGATCTCGCTAGGGTCCGGGCGTGACCCCGGAGGTGCATAGGCCATGCTCGACTACCTGATCCAGGGCGGCACGGTGATCGACGGCACCGGATCGCCCGGTCGTCTGGCCGACGTCGCCATCCGCGACGGACGCATCGTGGCCGTGGGCGAGCCCGGCCAGATCACCGAGGAGGCGACGAGGGCGGTGGATGCCACCGGCAAGGTGGTCTGCCCGGGCTTCGTCGATCCCCACACCCACTACGACGCCCAGCTCTTCTGGGACCCGCAGGCCACACCCAGCAACCTGCACGGGGTCACCTCCATCGTGGCCGGCAACTGCGGTTTCACGCTGGCGCCGGTGGCCGGAGAGAACACCGGGTACCTGGTGGACATGATGGTTCGGGTGGAGGGGATGGCGAAGGCGGCCCTCACCGAGGGCGTCCCCTGGGACTGGGATAGCTTTGCCAGCTACCTCGACCGACTGGACGGGAACCTCGGCGTCAACGCCGCCTTCATGGTCGGCCACTGCGCCCTGCGCCGCCAGGTCATGGGCGCCGACTCGGTGGGCCACGAGGCCACCGACGATCAGATCGCGGCCATGCGCCAGCTGCTGGGCCAGGCCATCGAGGCCGGCGGCCTGGGTCTGTCCACCACCCAGTCGTTCACCCACGCCGACGGTGACGGCCAGCCCGTCCCCTCCCGCTGGGCCACCCCCGACGAGCTGCTGGCCCTGTGCGACGAGGTGGCGAAGCACCCGGGCACCCAGCTCGAGTGGGTCACCGACGGTTGCCTCAAGGGGTTCTCCTCCGACGAGGTCGACCTGATGATCGAGATGAGTCGGCGGGCCGGGCGTCCCCTCAACTGGAACGTGCTGGTGGTGGACTCGGCCGAGCCCGAGCGCTACCGCGCCCAGCTCGAGGTGGGGGCCGAAGCCGAACGCCGGGGGGCCAGGGTGGTGGCCTTGACCATGCCCACGCTGGTGGGGATGAACATGAGCTTCCTCACGTTCTGCGCGCTCTTCCAGCTCCCGGACTGGATGGAGGTGCTGAGCCTGCCCGTGCCCGAGCGGATGGCCGCCCTGCGCGACACCCAGACCCGCATCCACCTCGAGAACCGGGCCAACGCGCCCGAGGCCGGAGTGTTCGCCGCGACTGACCGGCTGGGGTCGCTATCGGATCGGCGACACCTACAGCCCGGCCAACGAGGGGCTCAAGGGACGGCTGGTGGCCGACATCGCTCGCGAGCGCGGGGTCGCGACTTCTTCGCCCTGATCGACATCGTGCTGGCCGACGATCTGCGCACCGTCCTGTGGCCGGGACCCACCGATGACGATGCCGAGAGCTGGCGTCTTCGGGTGGACGCCTGGCGCTCCCCCCACGCCATGCTCGGCGGGTCCGACGCCGGCGCCCACCTCGACCGCATGTGCGGGGCGCCCTACACCACCGAGTTCCTGGGCGACTGCCTGCGCGGCAAGCAGCTCATCGGTCTGGAGGAGGCCGTCCACGACCTCACCGACGCCCCGGCCCGCTTGTTCGGGCTGCGGGACCGGGGTCGGCTGGCCGAGGGCTGGATCGCCGACGTGGTGGTGTTCGATCCCGAGACGATCGACGCCGGACCGGTGGAGATGGTCCACGACCTGCCCGGGGGCGCCGGCCGTCTGTACGCCGGTGCCCAGGGCATCGAGCAGGTCTTCGTGAACGGCCGGCTGGCGGTGGACGCCGGCCAGGCCACCGGAACCCTGGCCGGGCACATCCTGCGCTCGGGTCGCGACACCGAGACGGTCGGGGTGGGTGGATGACCGATCTGGCCGGCCGGGTGGCCCTGGTCACCGGGGCCAGTCGGGGGATCGGAGCGGCCACGGCGGTGGCGCTGGCCGCCCAGGGAGCATCGGTGGCGCTGGCCGCTCGGTCGACCACGTCGGCACCGCAGCGCACCCCGGGCACCCTGGACGAGACCGTGGCCCGCATCACCGAGGCCGGCGGGGAGGCCGTGGCGGTCCCCACCAACCTGGCCGTGGCCGCCGAGGTGGAGGCGATGGTGGCTCGGACCGTCGAGCACTTCGGTCGCCTCGACGTGCTGGTCAACAACGCGGCCGTGACGTTCGTGGGCGACCTGGACATCCCGCCGCCCCGCTACGAGCTGGTCATGGCCGTGAACGTCACCGCGCCGCTGGTGGCCATGCGCGCCGCGGTGCCCCACCTCCGAGCCGCCGGTGGCGGGGCCATCGTGAACGTCTCGTCGGTGGCGGCCCTGTTCCCCTATCCCGGCTTGATGGCCTACGGCATGTCCAAGGCGGCACTGGAGCGGGCCACCGTGGATGTGGCCCGTCAGGTGGCCGTCGACGCCATCGCGGCCAACGTGTTCCGGGTCGACATCCCGGTGGCCTCCGAGGGTTTCGTGGCCAACGCCCCCAGCGCCGACCACTCCTCGTGGGAGCCCTGCGAGGTGGCAGCCGAGGGCATCGTGTGGCTGGTGGACCAGCCCCGGACCTTCAGCGCGCAGCTGCTGAGCATGTACGAGCTGCGCCAGGCCCACGGGATCATGGCCAGCCAGGCCGCCGATCCCGGGGCGCAACTGGTGCCGCCCACGATGGTGGCCACGGGCCTGGTCGAGCTCGATTCCCACCCCGACCTGTTCGAAGAGCCCTACCGGGATGACTGAGACGGTCTTCGTCACCCGGCCACTGCCCCTGCCGGCCACACGACCACTGACCGACGCGGGCCTGCGAGTGGTGCAGCAGACCGAGGATCGGCCGGCATCGCGCCAGGAGTTGCTGGCCGGCGCCCGGGGGGCGGCGGGGATGCTGACCATGCTGACCGATCGGATCGATCCCGAGTTGCTGGACGCGGCCGGGGACCTGCGGGTGGTGGCCAACTTGGCCGTCGGGTTCGACAACCTGGATGTGGCCGCGGCCAGCGCCCGCGGTGTGGTGGTGACAAACACCCCCGGCGTGCTGACCGATGCCACCGCCGATCTGGCCTTCGCCCTGTTGTTGGCCGCGGCCCGGCGCCTGGGCGAAGGTGAACGGCTGGTCCGCGACGGCGAGTGGCGGGTGTGGGGGCCGAACCAGCTGCTCGGTCGTCCCGTGGCCGGACAGACGCTGGGCATCGTCGGTCTGGGGGCCATCGGCACGGCCGTGGCCCGGCGGGCCCGCGGCTTCGACATGACGGTGCAGTACGTCAACCGCCATCCCAACCCCGCGGCCGAAGCGGCCACCGGGGCGCGCCGGGTGGAGTTGGACGAGCTGTTGGCCACCTCGGACTTCGTCAGCCTGCACGCGCCGCTCAACGACCAGAGCCGCCAGCTCATCGACGCCGCCGCCCTGGCCCGCATGAAGTCGACCGCGGTGCTGGTGAACACGGCCCGGGGCCCGCTGGTGGACGAGGCGGCACTGGTCGAGGCGCTGGCGTCGGGTGTCATCGCCGCGGCCGGACTGGACGTGTTCACCGACGAGCCCCGACTGGCTCCGGGGTTGGCGCAGCTGGACAACGTGGTGGTGCTGCCCCACATCGGGTCGGCCACCACTGCCGCCCGCGGCGCCATGGTGGAGCTGGCCTGCGCCAACATCGTGGCGGTGCTGTCGGGCGAGGCGCCGCCCACGCCGCTCAACCCGGAGGTGCTGTCGTGACCGACCGAATTCGAGACCCTGGCCCGGCTGGGGGCGGCCACCCTGGGCGAGTCGGGGGGACGGGCCATGCGGGCCCGGATCCGCCCCATGTGGCCGGGCGCGTCGGTGGTGGGCCCGGCCGTCCCCGTCCGGTGCGCGCCCGGGGACAACCTGGCCATCCACGTGGCCACCGCCACCGCCGGACCGGGCCAGGTGCTGGTGGTGCAGATCGAGGGGGATCCCGAGCTGGGCCACTGGGGCGAGGTGCTCACCACCCAGGCCCAGTCGCGGGGGATCGCCGGGTTGGTCATCGATGGCGGCGTGCGCGACGTGGCCGCCCTGGCCGGTCGGGGCTTCCCCGTCTTCGCCACCATGCTGGCCCTGCGAGGGGCGCAGAAGGTGGCCGAGGGCAGCGTGGGCGAGCCCGTGGAGGTGGGCGACGTGCGAGTCGAGGACGGCGATGTGATCGTGGCCGACGGCGATGGCGTCACCGTCGTGCCCGGCGGATCGCTGGCCGAGGTGGTGGCCGCCGGCCAGGCTCGTGAGGCCAAGGAGGCGACCATGTTCACCCAGCTGGAGGCCGGCGCGACCACCATCGACCTGCTGGGGCTGGACCCCTCGCCCATCCGACGGACCCACTGAGGGCGACGATGGACGCGGTGGCGGCCGGGAACCTGTCGAGGTGGCTGGTCGGGATGGACCGGGCCCTGGCCGATCGCCACGATGCTGATGTTCCCTGCGCCGGCTGCACGGCCTGCTGTCGGGGCTCGCAGTTCATCCACATCGAGCCCGACGAGGCCGCCACCCTGGCCCGCGTGCCCGCTCCCCTGCGCTTCCCGGCACCCGGTCTGGCGGCTGGTCACGTGGTCATGGGCTACGACGAGGACGGCCACTGTCCGATGCTGGTCGACGATCGCTGCTCGATCTACGACGATCGGCCCCGGGCCTGTCGCACCTACGACTGCCGCGTGTTCCCGGCGACGGGGTTGGAGCCCGACGGGGTGGGCCAGGAGCCGATCCTCGACCGCGTGCGGCGCTGGCGGTTCGATCCGGCGACGCCCGAAGACGCGCGTCGCCACGATGCCCTGCGGGCCGCCGCGGCCTACCTGGGGGACCACCCCGAGGTGTTCCCGTCCGGGTCGACCCCGGTGAGCGCCACCCGGCTGGCGGTGCTGGCCGTCGAATTGCATGAGCAGTTCCTGGCCGGCGAGCCCGAACCCGGTTCGGTACGGGTCGAGATCGCCCGGCGCGCTCAGCGCTGACGCCGCCAGATGGCCACCAGCTGGGGATCGACCCAGCCTTGGCCGACGTCGACGGCGGCGGTGGTGCTGAGGTGGATGCCGTCGGGTCGGTCGGCGTGGTCGTGCCCGCCGGCGATGAGGTACCCGCCCAGGTCGAGCACGACCACCTTGCCCGGACGCAGGGACGGGAGCTTTCGGATCATCTCGTTGAACTGCTGGGCTCGGTTCCCCACGTCGGGCATCGGTGGCGTGGTCAGCCACACGACCCGGGCCCCGTGGCTGGCCAGCGCGTCGACGGTGTCCAGCATCTGCCCCTGGAGCCACCGGTCGTAGGGCTGGTTGCCCAGGTGGCACCAGGACGCGCACACCCCCGGGACCTGGCGGTCGTAGAGGTCGTTGGGGCCGAACAGGACGACGGCCAGATCGGTCGGGTGTCGGGCGACGAAGTCGCGGTAGGTGCTGAGCTGGCGGTCACAGGCGCTGGTCAGGGTGACGATCTGCCCGTCGGGCTGGCGCCGTTGGCCGCCGGTGCCGACGCCGCAGCCCAGCTGGGCGACCCCGCCCAGGTTGGCGATGTCGAGGGGTCGTCCGGCGTCGTACACCGCGCCCTCGGAGAGCACCAGGCCGGTGGAGTCGCCGAACCAGGCCACTCGGGGCAGGCCCGCGGTCGCGCCGGGCGGCAGGGAGCGGGGGTGCTGCAGCGCCCGGGTGGCGGCGGCGAAGTCGTTGGGCGCGGGGGCGGCGTCGACGGTCACCACCAGGGCGCCGAGCATCACCACGGCGGCCGCGGCCAGACCCCCGACGGCGACGCCGCTCAGCCACGGCCTACGACCGGCTGAATCGGGGCGCCGGCGTCGCACCGGGACCTCCACCAGGTGGTACGAGGCCAGAGCCAGCGCAGTGGTGACCAGCATCCGCAGCGCGAAGTCGGGCCACGGGGACAGGTGGGTGCGGGCCGGGGTCAGCCACAGGAAGACGGGCCAGTGGAAGACATAGAGGCCGTAGGAGACCAGGCCGATGGCCCGGAGGGGGGCCAGCCCGAGCAGTCGGGCCAACTGCCCCTGCGGGACCACGACGACGGCCAGGACGATCAGTGTGGAGAGCCCGGCGTAGGCGCCCAGACCACCGGCGTAGACCCAGGACGAGCCGAGTGTGCTGGTGACCCACAGGACGACGCAGGCGACGAGCGCGGCCGCGCCAGCCAGGGTCAGGATCCGACCGAGCCCGGGGCCCACCTGGTTGTCGGCGAGGCGCCGACGGGTGAGCAGGAGGGCCAGCGCGGCTCCGGCCAGGATCTCGAGGGCCCGCGTGTCGGTGCCGTAGAAGATCCGGTCGTGGCTGAACCCGGCGAAGAGGGTCAGGGCCAGCGACGCGGTCATGGCCATTCCGACCAGGATGGCCAGGCGCCGGATGGGGTGGTGTCCCCGAAGCGACCACCACGCAGCCAGGCCGAACACCAGGTAGAACTGGCCCTCGACGGCCAGCGACCAGAAGTGCTGGAGCGGGGACGGCGCCGCGAACAGCTGGGCGTAGGACTGGCCGCTGGCGATGAAGTGCCAGTTGATGGTGTAGGTCAGAGCCGTGACCATGTCGCCGAACAAGGCGCGCTGCTGATCGGAGGTGGCCACCGTCAGGCCGAAGGCCAGGACCACCAGCGCGCCGAGCAGGGCGGCAGGCACCAGGCGGCGGAGCCGGCGTCCGAAGAAGCCGCGTCGGGAGATGGACCCGGTGCGGCGGTGCTCGGCCAAGAGCAGGGTGGTGATGAGGAAGCCGGACAGGGTGAAGAAGGTGGACACGCCGAGGAACCCACCGGCGGCCCAAGCGAAACCACCGTGGAAGAACAGGACGGCCAGCACGGCCAGCCCGCGCAGCCCGTCGAGCCCCGGCCAACCCGGCCGCGCGTCGCGGAGCGGCGCCGCGACGGCAGAGGTCTCTTCGGCAGTCAGTACCACGCCCGGCTCACCCTAGGGCCGGCGACGACTCAGGCCGCGAACGTCAGGCTGACGTCGGCGGGTCGGTCTAGCGTCGGGCGGGTGCGCCCCGACCAACTGATCGATGATGCCGCCCGAGCGCATCGACGCCTCCTCGACCGCGTCGGTGGGCTCGGCGATGCGGACGTGGCGGCTCCGAGTCGCCTGCCGGGCTGGACCCGGGGCCACGTCATCACGCACCTGGCCCGCAACGCCGACAGTCACACCTGGATGTTCGGGGGTGCGGCCATCGGCGAGGTCCGGCGCCAATACCCACGACCGGGCATGCGCGCCGCCGATATCGAGGCCGGCGCCCCTCGGGGCGCGTCGGAGCAGTACGAGGACCTGGGTCAGGCCTGCGCTCGTCTCGAGCTGGCGTGGCGCGACCTCCCCGACGACGCATGGGACCGGGAGGGCGAGGTCGGTCCCGGCCCACGCCCGATGGGCGAGATCCTGTTCCGGCGTTGGCGCGAGGTCGAGGTTCACCTGGTCGACCTCGACGTGGGCTACTCCGCCGCTGACTGGCCCGCGGCGTACGTGGCCGCCGAGTTGGAGCGCGGCCTACCCCGCCTGAACGAGCGGGCCGACCCGGCCACGCTGGTGGCTTGGCTCCTGGGGCGTGATTCAGCCCCCGAGCTCACCCCCTGGTGATGAGTCAGGCCGCGTACGTCAGGACTGGGTTCGGAGGCCGCCCCCGCTGTCGCTGGCTGGTGAGGGTGGCCCCAGTGGGCGTGGTCCAGGTGAAGGTCTGATCGGGGTTGGCGCACATCTGCCAGCCTCGGCGGTGCGTGACGCCGTGGTGGCGGCGACAGAGCAAGGCAAGGTTGGCCAGATCGGTCGGCCCGAGCTGTTCGTAGTGCAGGACGTGGTGGGCGTCGCACCAGCTGGGTGGAGCATCGCAGCCCGGGAACACGCAGCCGCCGTCGCGGACGGCGAGGGCTCGTCGCTGCGCCGGGGTGGCCAGCCGCACGCTGCCGCCGAGATCGAGGGGCAGGCCGAGCGCGTTCATCAGCAGGGCGAAGAAGCTGGCGTCGCAGAACAGGTGGGCGTAGTGCGCCAGCTCGAGGGGATCGCCGTCGATCGTGGTCAGTAGGGGTGCCGGACCGGGTGACTCGGCGGCGGGCTCCGCGCCCGGCTCGCACCAGTTCTTCGTCGGCGCGGTGTTGCGGGTGTCGAGGACGAGGGTGATGTCGACCCCCGGCCCACGGCTGGTCGTGTTGTCGGCGGCCTGGGCCTTGCGGCAGAGCGAGACCAGGGCGAGGGCCAGCAGAGTCGAGCGGCGGGGGATGGTGGCGATGGCGCCGAGCTCGTGGTCGTTGCGGAACTGGCGGAAGAGCACGTCGGCTTCGGCTTCGACCGCCTGGCTGAACACCAGCGCGGCCTCACCCACCAGCTCGCCCGACAGCATGGCCTGATCGCCCGACACGCGGTCGACGTGGAGGTGGTTGCGAGCCAGCTCGCGGTCGGGGTCGTAGCCGCCGTCTTCGTCGAGAAGGTCGACCAGCACGGACAGCTGGCGACGCCAGATCGCGAACGGCGCGCGACCGGCCAGATCGATCAGCTGGTCCTGGCAGGCGGCCACGTCGTCGGCGATGCGAGGGTTGGCGGCGTCGGTCAGGGCGCGGGCGTGCTCGAAGGTGATCTGGCCGACGGACAGGGCGGCGTCGACCTCGGTCAGGCTGCGCAGCTTGGCGCCCACCTGTTGACGCGCGGCGACGTGAGGTCTGGAGCCGTGCGTGCGACCGGCCAGCCAGGACGCGGTGGTCAGACCGAACTCGCGATCGCACACGCCGCGCACCTCGAGCTCAGCCAGCACGTGGCCCTCGGCCGCGTCGAGCGATGCCCGCGCCTGCTCGAGCGCGATGGCCGCAGCGCACAGCTCGTCGTCGGACGCGGTGCACACATCGGCCAGCGCCGCCCTCCGATTCGATTCCGCCAGTTCCCTCAGGTCGAACACATGATCGATTGTACGGTTGCTATTCAGCCGTATCAAGCATATTACAGTGTAAATACTGCTGTTTCAGACCTCAGGTTGCGGAGGCGCATCAGGCTGCGGCTCGACCAACCCGTTCCAGGACCAGCGCGGGATGGCCAGCGCTTCGGGCACCGCCGCGTCGACGGGCGCGTAGGACATGACGTCGGCCACGGCCCACTCCATGTAGGCGCGCAGGGCGGCGCGGAACTCGGGATCGTCGGGCAGGCCCGCATCGTCGGCGGCTTGTACGAAGCAGTCCACGAAGCGCCGGCCCATGTCCGCCTCGGCGCCGTTGTTGGCGTGGATGTGGAGCATGGCGGACTGTCCGTCGGCCACCTCCGAGAACCGGGGCGGGCCGCCGAGCACCTCGGCCCAGTAGGCACCCAGGCGGGCCACGTGATCGGGGTGACCGGGATGGGAGAAGGGGTGGTTCAGGACCGGATCGTCCAGGCAGCGCTGGTGATGGGCGGCGGCCAGGGCCTCGAAGGCGGCGTCGCCTCCGGCGAACTCGTAGATGGTGGGGCGGGCCATCGATCCAGCTTGGCAGAGCGTCGGTCCTGACGCGGCCCGAAGGTCAGCGCGTACGGTGCGGGAATGCACATCGAGGAGATCCAGTATCAAGCCGACGGCCGTGATCTGATCGGGACCTTCGTCGTCGACGACATGCAACCTGCGCCGAAGCCGGCCGTACTGGTCTGCCACGAGGGGCCGGGGATGGACGACCACGTCAAGGGACGGGCCCTCCGGTTGGCCTCGCTCGGCTATGCCGCCTTCGCTCTCGACTACCACGGCGGAGGTGGGGCCGTTCCGATCGAGGAGGCGCTGGGTCGGCTGGGCGAGCTGATGGCGGATTGGGGACGGGTCCGGGCGCTGGCTCAGGCCGGCCTCCAGATCCTGGTGGCTCGGTCCGAGGTCGACCCCGACCGGGTGGCCGCCATGGGGTTCTGCTTCGGGGGCAGCATGGTCCTCGAACTGGCGCGCAGCGGTGCCGAACTCAAGTCGGTGATCGGGTTCCACCCCGGGCTGGGCGGGGTCGACGTCGAGGCGTCCCGGTCGATCCGCGGCAGCGTGCTCATGTTCTGCGGCGCGGCCGACACGCTGATCGCCAAGGCGGCCCGCGACGCGTTCGAGGCCGAGATGGTCGAGGCCGAGGTGGCCGACTGGCGCCTGGAGGTGCTCGGTGGTGTCGGCCACAGCTTCACCAACGTGCAGGTCGACCTGCTGGGCATGCCCGGCATCGCCTGGGATGAACGGGCAGATCGCCGCTGTTGGCACACGGCCCTGGCCCTGCTGGAAGAGACGATCGGCGCGCCGACCCGCTGAGGGTCGCGCCGATCGGGTGGGCTCAGTGCTGGGTGTAGTCCACCGGGCCGGCATCCTTCACGCCCACGGCGAAGCAGAAGCAGTGGATGGGCGCGTGGTCGGACACGGGGCGAAGGCTGTGGATCGTGTCGGGCGGGATGTGCACGAGGTCGCCCTGGGCGATCCCGCGCTCCTCGCCGGCGATGTCCATGATCCCCCGGCCCGAGGTGACGTAATAGAACTCGTGGGTCGGGTGCTGGTGGGGATCGACCAGTCCACCGCCGGCCACCTCGAACTCGCTGACCAGCTCGAGGAAGCCCCCGTCGGTGATCTCCTTCATCTCCCGGGGGTTGACCAGCCACCACACCGGCACGGTGCCGTTGTGCTCGATGACCGGCTCCACCTGTTCGATCGACCGCACGTCCATCGGGCCTCCTAACATGACGTTGGTGTCAGGATAGAGCGCGTCGATCAGTGGGGGAGAGCGTGGGCGAACAGACGGTGATGAAGGTGACGGCCCAGCCGTTGACGGCCGAGGCCTGGCAGCCGTTCGGGCAGGTCATCGGCGGAGGGGACAAGCTGTCGGCGGCGTGCGTGCTGGAGCTGCGGGACCAGGCCGAGTTCCACCTCGACGTGCTGTCCTACACCTGGCATCCGCTCCGCTGCGATCTGCTCAACCGCCACCACACCGCCACCCAGGCCCTGATCCCGTTGGGCGGATCCCCGGCAGTCATCGTGGTGGCCCCACCCGACGTCGACTTCTCCGATGCCGCCCACCTCGACACCATCCGGGCCTTCACCATCTCGGGGAGCCAGGGCATCAACCTGGCCATCGGCACCTGGCACTGGGGGCCCTATCCCATCGGCCCCGAGGTCCACCTGGCCAACTTCCAGGCCCGGGATGTGGCCAACGACAACGAGATCGCCCACCTCGAACGAGATCTGCACACGGTGGTGGAAGTGGGGGTCTAGACCCGGTCAAGCTCGGGCCCGAGCGGGCCGATACGACGGTGTGGGCTTCCGGGGGCAGAACCGACCGTCGCGCCGTCGACGGGTGGGGATGGCGGTGGGCGCGGTGGTGGTCCTGGTGGCGGTGACCGCCTGCCAGCAGGTGGCCCTGCCGGGTGCCCCATCCTGCCCGGTCACGCCGGCCGACTCCTACTGGCACTCCGGGGTCAACAAGCTGCCGGTGTCGACCAGCTCGAACACCTGGGTGGCCACCGAGGGAGCAACCTCACCCCTGCACGCCGACTTCGGTTCGGGGACGTGGGACGGCGGGCCGATCGGGATCCCCTACACCACCGTGCCCGGCACCCAGGCCAAGGTGAACATCACCTTCGATGACCCGGGCCAGAGCGACCCGGGTCCGTACCCGATCCCGGCCAATGCGCCCATCGAGGGCGGCTCGGCCTCCACCGGTGACCGCCATGTGATCGTGGTGGACAGCGATCACTGCCAGCTCTACGAGATGTGGGACGCCCGCCCGCAGTCCAATGGCAGCTGGAAGGCCGGGTCGGGCGCCACCTGGAGCCTGAGCTCCGATGCCATGCGTCCGGCTGGCTGGACGTCGGCCGACGCGGCCGGGCTGCCCATCCTGCCGGGGCTGGTGCGCTACGAGGAGGTGGCCTCGGGCTGGGTGACCCACGCCATCCGCATCACCGTGCCCACCACTCGGACCTCCTATGTGTGGCCGGCCCGCCACCAGGCCGGGTCGACGTCGAGCACCTCAGCCCCGCCCATGGGTTCGTGGCTACGCCTGAAGTCGTCGGTGAACCCCAACGACTTCCCGGCCGACGTGCGGCCCATCATCATCGCCCTGCAGGCCTACGGAGCCGTCGTGGCCGACAACGGCTCGGCCTGGTACATCAGCGGCGTGCCGGACAGCCGGTGGAACAACGACGACCTGCACACGCTCGGCTCCATCACCGGCAACGACTTCGAGTTCGTGAACTCGTCCTCGCTCATGGTCAGCGCCAACTCGGCCCAGACCAGCAACTCCCTGAATACGAACTAGAGCGCCAGCGCTTTGACCGGGGCGGCGAAGAGCTCGGGGTGGGTCTTCCAGTCGACGTCGGTGTCGATGTAGAGCTCGATCTCGTTGCCGTCGGGGTCGAGGATGTAGAGGCTGTGGGTGACGGTGTGGTCGCTGGCGCCCACGATGGTGACGCCGGCCTCGATCAGTCGATCCCGGGCGGCGCGCAGCTCGTCGTCGGTGTCGCCCACCTTGAGCCCGAAGTGGTAGAGCCCGACGCGCCGACCCCGGGGGATGGGGGTGGCGTCGGCACCGACCTCGATGAGCAGCAGCTCGTGGTGGGTGCGGCCGCTCGAGAAGGCCACCGCGGGCATGCCCGGGACCTCGGGGAGCACCTCCCGCCAACCCAACACGTCGCGGTAGAACGCAGCGGAGGTGGGCAGGTCGCGCACGTAGAGAACCAGATGGCCGAGCTCCTTGATCTCCATGCCTTCACTGTAGCGCCCGTTCCGCAATATAGTTCGAGCTTGAACTAGATCGGGTGTGGTCCGACCCGCGACTACGGTCGCCGCATGGACACCTCGGAGCTGATGACGGCGCTGAGCCGTTCGAGCCACGTCCTGGCCGACGTGGCCGAGGGCCACCTCGGCCAGCCGGTGCCGACCTGTCCGGACTGGACGGTGGCCGACCTGGTCGGGCACCTCGGCGGGGTGCAGGGCTTCTGGACGGCCTTGCTCGACGAGGCCGCCCCGCAGGATGCGCCCCGACCCTCCCGACCGTCCCGCCCATCCCCACCGCCGGACCCCGAGCTGCTCGACTGGTTCCGGGCCGGCGTGGACGTGATGGTCGCCATCCTGGCGCCGCTCGACCCGGCCACACCTCAGTGGAACTGGAGCGAACGTGACCAGACGATCGGGTGGGTGCAGCGTCGCATGGCCCACGAATCGGTGATGCACTGCTGGGACGGGTGCAACGCGGTGGGGGTGGCCGAGCCCATCGACACCGAGATCGCGGTCGACGGCATCGACGAGTTCCTGGACGTGTTCGTCGGGGCGCGAGCCGAGCGGATTACCGGCCCGGTCGAGACCGTCCACGTGCACGTGACCGACGGCGAGGGCGAGTGGTTGCTGACCGCCGGTGAGGGCTCGACGTCGCTGGCGCGCACCCACGCCAAGGGCGATGTGGCCGTCCGAGGCCCGGCCTCGGATCTGTTGCTGGCCCTGTGGTCGCGACCCCGCTCCGACCAGGTCGAGATCATCGGCGATGCGAGCGTGCTCGATCGCCTGTTGGCCGCGGCCACCATCTGAGGTGACCACCTACCGACCGGGCCAGGTGGCCGAGCTGCTGGGCGTCAGCGCCGACACCGTGCGGCGGTGGTGCGACGAAGGACGGTTGGTCACCAAGCGCAGCGCCGCCGGTCACCGCACCATCGACGGCTCCGCGCTGGCTCGCTACCTGCGCCAGACCGAGCAGGCCTACGAGTCCGAGGGGCTGGTGGGGCAGTCGGCGCGGAACCGGTTCACCGGCATCGTCACGTCGGTGCAGCGGGACAAGCTCACGGCCATCGTCGAGCTGCGCTCGGGCGGCCATCGGCTGGTGTCGCTCATGACCCGGGAGGCGGCCGACGAGTTGGCGTTGGAGCCGGGCGACCTGGCGGTGGCCGTGGTGAAGTCGACCACGGTGATCGTCGAGGTCCCCCGGAGCTGAGCCGCTGGTCTTCGAGCGGTGGCGCCAGCGCCTGAGGTGGGACGGCACGTCGGGCCGGCCCCGCTCGTCCAACGCGGCCTCGTCGTTCCACCTGACCTGGCAGGGGCCCGACGCCGGGGATCGTCGGTGGATCGCGGCCGAGGCCACGCTGGAGGTCCTGGTGGCGCCCCAGGTGCCGGCCCTCTCGTTCTGGGCCCTCCAGGCGTCGTTCACCGATCGGGGTCGAGAGGGCGGGGCCGGCCATCTGGGACTGCAGTGGCATCCGGACCATCCCGGATCGACGGCGGTGAACTGGGGTGGCTACGACGCCGGTGGCCGGGAGCTGTCCGGATCGGCGGCCACGTTGCCCAGTGCCCTGCACAACCCCAACACCCGGGATCTGGCCTGGTCGGCGGGGGTGGCGTACCGCCTGGCCATCCGCCGGGTCGAGCCCGGTGACCAGGACGGCTCGCCGGAGGGCGCGACGGCCTGGCGGGGGACCGTCACGGATCTGGCTTCGGGGACCACCACGGTGGTGCGCGACCTGTGGGCGGCGGGTTCGGCCCTGGCCGCGCCGGTGGTCTGGTCCGAGGTGTTCGCCCGCTGCGACGACCCGTCGTCGGTGGTCCGCTGGCACGACCTGCGCCTGGTGGACGACACCGGCCGGGCGGCGTCGTGCGATCGGGTGCGGGTGAGCTACCAGGCCCGCGCCGACGGGGGATGTGTCACCACCGACGTGTCCACCGACGAGGTGGGTGTGGTGCAGACCACGGGGACCCCACGCCTCACGCCAGCGGGCGCGGTCCTGCCCGTGGGCTCAGGCTGAGCGTTCGTAGCGCCATCCCGAATCGAGCATCCACAGCCGGTGCCGACCGCCCGGTCGGTCGGCGACCTCGTCGTCGTAGCCGGCGTCGCCGTGGTAGAGGGCGACGGCGCCGCCATCCACGGTGGCGAAGCGGGTGGCGAAGTACTCCGGCGGCCGGCTCGACAGCTCGGACATCGTCTGGGCCACCGACGAGAAGGCGGCCAGGTGCTCGAGGGTGATCCAGGTGGGCGGGGACAGCTCGATCTCGAGGGCGTTGCGCCGGTCCATGGCCTCGACCGGGGCCATCCAGGCGTGCTCGTGGATCTCGCCGCCGTCGATGGTGATCTCGCCAGACGGGCACGGCGTCACGAAGAACCAGGTGCCGAAGCGCTTGGGAGCGATGGGCGGGGGCGTCCAGTGCGAGAACCAGACCAACGTGTCGGGATCGACCACGATCCCGGCCTCCTCGGTCGCTTCCCGGGCCGCCGCGGCCCGGGCGGCGCGGGCCACCGCGTCGGGCTCGGTGGTCGGCGCGCCATCGGGGTAGTCGCCGGGATCGATGCGACCGCCCGGCCACACCCACATGCCGCCGGCGAACTCCAGCTTGGAGTTTCGCCTCAGCATCAGGGTCTCGAGTCCCGAGGCCCCGTCGCGCAGCGGGACCACGGTGGCCGCCGGGATCAACGGCGCCACCGTCGAGGTGTCGGGCTCCATGCCGGCGAGTGTACGGGGCGGACGACGGAGGCTCCTCGGGCGGATGGGAACCGTCTCTCGCCGGTACGGTGACACCTCATGGGGAACGCCGCGGCCGGCCAGCCTGATCTGCCGGACCAGGTCATCGTCATCACCGGAGGCAACTCGGGCATCGGCAAGGAGGCGGCGGTGGCCCTGGCGAGCATGGGTGCCACCGTGGTGATCACGGCCCGCAACCAGGCCAAGGGTGCGGATGCGTTGGACGAGATCCGGACCCGATCGGGCCGCGACGACGTCGAGGTGCTGGCCCTCGACCTGGCCGACTTCGCCTCCATCCGAGCCTTCGCGGCCGAGGTGCTGGCCCGCCACGATCGACTCGACGTGCTGGTGAACAACGCCGGAGGGATCCTGTCGGACCGCCTGGTCACGACCCAGGGCTTCGAGATGACCTTCGGGGTGAACCACCTTGGCCACTTCCTGCTCACCGACCTGCTGCGCGATCGGCTGGTGACCAGCGCGCCGGCCCGGGTGGTGACCGTCTCGTCCATCGGCCATCGCTTCGCGGTGGGCGGGATGTCCTTCGCCGACCTGCAGAGCGAGCACCACTACTGGTCGATGGACGCCTACGCCAAGTCCAAGCTGGCCAACATCCTGTTCACCCAGGAGCTGGCCCGTCGCCTGGCCGGGACGGGGGTGACCGCCAACTGCCTGCACCCGGGGGTGGTGCGCACCGGCTTCGGCAGCGCCGACGACACGCGAGGCGTGGAGCGCGTGAGCATGGTGCTGAGCGCGCCGCTCTCCATCGACGCGGCCCGAGGCGCTCGCACGATCGTGTACCTGGCCTCGTCGCCGGAGGTGGCCGCCAAGACGGGTGGGTACTACGTGCGTGGCCGCCAGCACCGGCCGTCCAGGGCGGCGCGCGACCCCCAGGCGGCTCGCCAGCTGTGGGAGACCAGCGAGGCGCTGATCGCTTCGGTCCCGGCCTAGATCAAGCCAGGCCGATGGCGCGCAGCATCGACGGGGGAACGGAGCGGTCGCCGACGGCCAGCATGGCCGCCCGCTCGACGTTGACGGCGTCGAGGTGGCGATCGGTCCAGGTGTCCCAGGGTCCGGCGGGAATGGCGTTCGGGTCGCCCTCGGCCTCCACACAGGCGTACAGGTAGGCCTCGAGGGCCAGCACGTCGTCGGCCCCGCCCACCGCACCGATGCCGGGAACGATGGTGGTGGCCATCTCGCCCACGTCGGCCAGGGCGTCGGCCCAGGCGCCGGGATCACCGTCGAAGGCGTTGGGGGTCACGCCGAAGCTGCACATGGCCCCGGCGAACAACACGTCGGCGGAGGGGACGGCCAGCATCAGGTTCTCGGTCATCTGCCCGCCCGTCGGCACCGCGCACACCACCGGGGTGAGCCACGCCGCGGCGTTGACGGTGTGGGAGATGGGCCGGGTGGCGAACTCGTCGTCGAACTCGTCGGCCCAGGCGGGGTAGAGGCGCCGGTAGCCGCTCACGTTCGGCGGCTGGTCGAGCAGGGCGCTGGTCTGGGGTCGGCCGTAGCGGGCCGCCATCCAGAACACGGAGGAACCGCCCACGTACTCGACGTGGCTGCTGGACAGCACGGCCCGGCGCACCGGAGCGCCCATGGCCTCCAGGCGTGCGGCCAGGGGGGCGGCCTGGGACGGCGTGAGCAGCGTATCCACCACGGTGAGGCCGTCGTCCTCGAGCACCACCCCGGCGTTGGCCCGGCCGTGGCCGTGGGGGGACTGGAGCCAGGCCCACACGTTCGGCCCCAGCGACTCGAGGCGGGCATCGACATCGGGCACCTCCGCAGGCTACCCACCCATGCCAGGCTGATCGGATGCTCAAGATGACCGTCGAGGAGTTGAACGACTTCCTCTCCACCGCCTTCAACACCGAGCGCGGCTACTTCGTCGACACGCTGGACGAGGAGTACCTGGTGGCCCGCGTTCCGGCCGAGTCGGTGCAGATTCGGCCAGGAGGGACGGTGTCGGGCCCGACCCTGAATGGCCCTGGCCGACGGGGCCGCCTACTGCCAGGTGCTGGCCCACATCGGCCCGGTGGCCCTGGCCGTGACCAGCAGCCTGAACATCACGTTCCTGCGCAAGCCCCAGCCCGTGGGGGTGGAGGCCGAGGCCCGGTTCCTGAAGCTGGGCCGCAAGCTGGCCGTGGTCGAGGTGCGCCTGCGCTCCGAGGGCAGCCCCGAGTTGGTGGCCCAGGCCGTGGTCACCTACGCCATCCCCTCGGGATCCGGCGAAGCCGGGCCGACGAGTTGAGGATCAAGTCCCGGGGACCCGGTAGGCGTGGATGAAGTCATCGTGGCCGGAGATGAAGACGGTGCCGTTCACCAGGATGCTGTAGGCGTACTGGTTGGCGAGGCCTGGGGCGGTCCACAGTGGCGAGCAGATCGACGGAACCGCGGTGGTGCAGTCGTTGGAACCCGTCGCCGCGTAGATGTTGACCCCGGCGAACAGGAGCCCGTTGGCCACGGTCTGGTCGCCGGCTTGACCGGTGTCGCCGCGGATGGGCTGGCAGACCGTGGGCGTGCCCGAGCACCCCGTCACCCCCGCGGCGTCGAACACCTGGTCACCCCCGGAGCCCGCGTAGACGAGCCCGTTGGCCACGGCCGGGGTGTCGGTGAGGTAGGTCGGGCTGGACAGTGGCGCGGTCCAGAGGGGTTGGCACACCTTGGGCGTGCCCGTGCAGTTCGTGGTGCCGGTGGCGTCGAAGGCCACCAGAGTGGGGAACCCGCCAGCTGAGGGCCGGGCTTGCACGTAGCCGACGCCGCCGCTCACATCGACGCCGCCCATCCCCTCCCCGGGCAGGGCCACGGTCCACAGGGGTTGGCACACCACGGGGCTACCGGTGCAGTTGGTGGAGCCGGTCTCGTCGTAGACCGACACGGTCCCTGTTGGACCAGTGAAGTTGGCCAGGTACACCTGGCCATCAGCGATCGACGGCCAGAAGATCGACGTGTCGGGCGCGCTCCACAGCGGTTGGCAGACCTTGGGTGTGCCCGAGCAGTCGGTTACACCGGCAGGGTCGTAGGCCTCGAGGCTGCCCGTCTCGAGGTTCGCCACCAACAGCCTGCCCTGGTCGATGTTCACGCCGGTCAGGGTGGCCACCGGGGCGGTCCACAGCGGCTCGCACACCAGCGGGGTGCCGGCGCAGTTCGTCACCCCGTTGGCGTCATAGGCGGCGAGGGCCGCGACCGTGCCCTTGCTGTCGGCGTAGGTCTCGTAGACGACGTTGTTGGCCACCAGGGGTGTCCCGACGGTGTCCGCTCCCGGGTAGGAAGCGGTCCAGAGGGGCTGGCAGACCAGCGGCGAACCGGTGCAGCCGGTGGTGCCGGCGCTGGCTGCTACCAACCGGCCGTCGCCGGTGCTCACAAAGCCCCGGCCCTGGCTGAGGACCAGTGAGCGACCCACGGAGCCGGGCAAGGCGATCGTGTAGGTCTGCGCCAGCTGGGCCACGTTGGAGGCGTTGACGGTGCTTTCGTACTGCGGTACCCCGTTCAGCGCGGCGTTGCCCATGAACTGGATCCAGTCACAGGCGCTGCACACCAGGATGAGCGTCAGGGCGACGCCCAGGGCGGCCAGGCGGTTGGTCGATCGGCGCACGTCAGGTGCCGGGCACTCGATAGGCGTCGATCGAGCTGGTGCCCACGGCGTAGAGGGTGCCGTTGGCGATGACCAGCGCCGGGGCGGCGGACGAGGACGGCGACGTCCACAGCGGCGTACACGTGCGACTGGGCGCCACGCCCGAGCAGTTGGTGGTGCCGGTGGCGTCGAACACGTCGTTGCCGGTGAGCAGCAGGCCGTTGGCCAGCATGGAGGCGTCGTCGGGCTCGGTGAAGCCCGCCGTGATCGAGGCGTTGAAGAGCGGTTGGCAGATCTTCGGGCTTCCCGAGCAACCATTCGTGCCAGTCGCATCGAAGACGGTGGCGCCATGGATGTTCGGCGCGTACACCATGCCGTTGGCCGCGGCGGGAGGCACGAATTCCGCCTCGCCGCCCAGCGAGCCGGTCCACAGCGGCTGGCAGACCGCGGGTGTGCCGGTGCAGTTGGTCACGCCGGCGGCGTCGAAGGCGACGATCTGGGCCGGACCGGTGTCGGGTCTCACGTCGAGGTAGCCCGTCCCGTTGCTGACGTCCACCGCGCTCGAGATGACCGGAGGTCTGGTTGATGGGCAGGCTGACGGTGAACTCGGGTTGGCAGACCTTGGGACTGCCCGTGCAGTTGGTCGATCCCGCCTCGTCGAAGACCCGGACCGAACGG
Source organism: uncultured Microthrixaceae bacterium (assembly GCA_963740985.1). Taxonomy (GTDB): domain Bacteria; phylum Actinomycetota; class Acidimicrobiia; order Acidimicrobiales; family Acidimicrobilacustridaceae; genus UBA4742. The sequence continues at coordinate 1,180,868 of CAVUGJ010000002.1, read as the reverse complement.
GAGGCGGGCAGGATGGCGCTCACGTAGACGCGCCCTCCTGCCACCGACGGGGTGTCGTAGGCGACGCCCGGAGCCGTCCACAGCGGTTGGCAGACCGTCGGGGTGCCCGAGCAGTTCGTCGTTCCGGCGGCATCAAAGGCATCGAGTTGCCCACTGACCGTGTCGTCGACGAACACCGTGCCGTGGTCGAGGTTGGGTGGGGCCGCGGCGACCACCGGCGCGGTCCACAGGGGCTGGCAGGTCTTGGGTGTGCCCGAGCAGTTGGTCGTTCCGGTGGCGTCGAAGGCGGCCAGCTCCCCGGTGGCCAGGGTCGCGTTGAAGAATGTGTCGTAGACCACGTTCCCGGACACGACGGGCGTGAAGGCCCCGGTCAGTCCAGGGAACGAGGCGGTCCACAGCGGTTGGCACACCAGGGGAGTGCCCGAACAGTTGGTCGTGCCGTTGGCACTGGCCGCCACCAGCTTGCCGTTGGTGGTGCCGACGTAGAGCACGTTCTGGGAGACGACGGGCGTGAACATCTCGACGTTGGAGCCGCCGGGCAGCGGGATGGTGAAGGTCTGGGCCAGCTGTCCGACGTTGCTGGCGCTGATGGTGGTCTCGTCCAGCGCGTTGCCGGTGAGGGCGGCGTTGCCCATGAACTGGGTCCAGTCACAGGCGCTGCACACCAGGATGAGCGCCAGCGCGACGCCCAACAGCACCGCCCGTCCGCGTCCTGTTCCCACCATGTCGATCCGCCCTCCGCGTGGTCTCCCCGGTGTCCATCGGCTCGCGCACGAGAGCGCTTGAGCCGAGTCGCCCGCAGGTTAGTGGGCCGCCCGAGTCGTGATTAGTTGGCCAACGCCTCGGGATGGAGCGCCGCCACCATGCTGGCCAGGCCCTCGTGCCAGTCCACGGTGGTGGGCCCGGTCAGCGCCAACCTTCGCTGGTTGTCGGTGGTCACCCCGCCGATGGTGGTGTCGGTCACGTCGAGGATGGGCTCGCGGCCGACCAGCCGGCCCAACTCGTCCACCCACTCCTCCAGCGCCACCTGCTGGTCGCCGCCCCAGTTCACGATGGTGGCCGGCACCGAGGCCGCCCCGAGCAGTGCGGGCAGGGTGGCCAGGATGTCGGTCTCGTGGATGGGGTTGAACAGGTTGGGTCGATCGGGGTGCACCGGGATGGCGGCGCCGGCCAGGATGCACTCGAGGTGGAAGGCGGGCCAGCCGCCGTTGTCGCCGTAGGGCACGTTGAGCCGGGCGATGGTGGTGGGCAGGCCCAGCTGTCGGGCTTCGGTGCGGACCACGGCCTCGGCCGCGATCTTGGCGATCGAGTACGTCTCCATCATGACCCGATGGTTGTCCCCCAACGGATCGGTCTCGGTCAGCAGACGGGACCCGGCCGGCTGGTACACCCCGGTGGACGAGCAGTGCAGGAAGGCGCGAGCGCCGGCGCAGTGGGCCATGAGCAGGCCGGTGGCCTCGGCGTTGCCCCGCAGGTCGACCTCCCAGCGGTTGGACTTCACCACGGCCAGGTTCAGTACGTAGTCGACGTCGTCGGGCACGTCGTCGAACTGCCCCCGGGCCAGGTCCACCTGAATGCAGGTCACGCCCAGGCCCTCGAGCTCGGACTGCACCGACGGGTCCCGGAACCGGGCGATGCCGATCACCTGGTTGGTCCTGGCCAAGGCCCGGACCAGGGGCAACGCCACCTGGCCGGCCGGCCCGGTGACCAGGATCCGGCGTCCCTCGAGTGGTGGGGCGGTGGGAAGGTCCATGGGCGGCGCACTCCTGGATCGGAAACAAGAACAAGTTCTCGTTTCGGTCGACAGCGTCGAAGGGTAGGGGAATGGCTGGCCAAGCTGCTACCCTCCGAGGCGTACGACTGATCGTCACCTGCGCGCAGAGGCATGCGTGGGCCCTCTTCGGAGTGGCCGGTGCCGGCGCCCGATCAGCCCCCTGGCCTGCGGCCTCGCCTCATCCGCTGCCCTCTTCCCCGCCGGGCGATCGCGTCCGGCCGCACCAGGAGCTTGCTGTGTCCACCACCTTCGCCGATCTCGGCGTGCCCGCGCCCATGTGTCGGATCCTCGCGTCCCATGGCATCACCGACGCCTTCCCCATCCAGGCGGCCACGCTGCCCGACGGGCTGGCCGGGCGCGACCTGTGTGGTCGCGCCCCGACCGGATCGGGCAAGACCATCGCCTTCGGCATCCCCCTCATCACCCGCATCGGCACGGCCGCCCCCAAGCGGCCCAGGGCGCTGGTGCTGGTCCCGACCCGCGAGCTGGCCGCTCAGGTGCGGGACGAGCTGATCATGCTGGCCGGGCCCCGAGGGGCCTCGGTGGAGGCGTTCTACGGCGGCAACGGCTTCGATCGCCAACTCAAGGCCCTGCGCCGCGGCGTCGACATCGCCGTGGCCTGTCCCGGTCGATTGGCCGACCTGATCAACCGAGGTGACGTGCGCCTCGACTCGGTCGAGGTGGTGGTCATCGACGAGGCCGACCGCATGGCCGACATGGGCTTCCTGCCCGAGGTCAAGCGCCTGCTCGACCAGGTTCCCGACGACCGCCAGACCCTGCTCTTCTCGGCCACCCTCGACGGCGCGGTGGACGAGCTCATCCGTCGCTACCAGCACCGCCCGGCCCGCCACGAGCTGCCCGACGACCCCGACGACGGGGCCCGGGTCGAGCACCTCTTCTGGTCGGTCGGGCGCGACCAGCGCATCGGCCTGGCCGGACAGGTCATCGCCCGGGTGGGTTCCACCGTCGTGTTCTGCCGAACCAAGCGGGGTGCCGACCGGGTGGCCCGCCAGCTCGAGACGGCCGGCGTTCGCGCCGCCGCCATCCACGGCGATCGGTCCCAGGGCCAGCGCGAGCGCGCGCTGGCCGCCTTCCAGGCCGGACACGTGGACGCGCTGGTGGCCACCGACGTGGCCGCTCGCGGCATCCACGTGGACGACGTGGCCGCCGTGCTCCACCTGGATCCGCCGGCCGACGAGAAGGACTACATCCACCGCTCGGGGCGAACCGGCCGCGCCGGAGCCACCGGCGTGGTGGTGTCGTTCGTGGCTCCCGAGCTGCGCAAGGACGTGGGCAAGATGCAGCGAGCCCTGGGGATGTCGGTGGGGCTGACCTCGCCCGACATCACCGAGCTGCCCGTGGGCGAGCGTCGTGAACGTCGACCCACTCGCCCGGACCGATCGGTTCGCGTCGAGCGTCCCGAGCGCGCCGCTCGCCCAGCCGGCTCGCCACGCCCGCGTCGGGGGCGGTCGAGCATGGCCCCGGCGGGCAAGGCCGGACGTCGACCGAAGTCGAGCGACTCGGCGTCGGGTCCCGGGGCCAAGTCGGCCACCAAGGGCCCTCGCGCCGCCAATCCCAAGGCCAGCTCCACCTCCGCCGCCAATCGCAAGGCCCGCCGGGCCCACCTCCAGCCCGGCGCGTCGGCTGGCGGGACCCCGACCCCGACGTCACGCCGCAGTCGGCCCGGGGCCGACAAGGGCAAGCGCCGCCAGCCCTCGGGTGCTCGCACGCACTGAACCGGCAGTGCCGTAAAGTGCCGCCGATGGCGAGCTCGAAGAAGGCCAACCGGAACAAGAAGAAGCAGCGCAAGCCCCACACCCCGCTGCCCAAGGTGGGTACGCCCGCCTCCAATGCCTACGCGCTCGAGCACAGCCGTGACGACGTGGTCGACTTCGGGCTCATGCCCCGCAAGCGCGGCGCCTTGAATGCCGTGCTGGTCGTGGTCATCCTGGGCCTGCTGATCCTGGCCCTGCTCGGTCTGCTCTTCCTGACCAAGGCCTGACCCGGATCAGACGGTCGTGGACAGACCTCCATCGACCGGGATCACCGCGCCGGTGAGGTAGGCGCCGGCCCGCGACGCCAGGAAGATGGCGGTGCCGGCCATGTCGTCGGGCTCGCCGATGCGCCGCAGCGGGCAGGAGGCGATGATGCTGTCGCGGAAGGCATCGAGGGTGGCGGCCATCATCTTCGATTCGAACGGGCCCGGGGCGATGGCGTTGACCGTGATGTGCTCGCGGGCCAGACGCTTGGCCAGCACCTTGGTCAGGTGGTGCACCGCGGCCTTGCTGGTGGAATAGGAGTACGTCTCCAGATCCGGCGCGTGGAGGCCGTCGATGGAGCCGATGTTGATCACCCGGGCCGGGTCGCCCGGCGTGGCGGCCGCACCCAGGGTGGGCACCAGGTCCCGGGTGAGCTCGAACACGCCTTTGAGGTTCAGGTCGAGGACGCGGTCCCAGGCGGACTCGGGGAACTCGGCCAGCGGCGCGCCCCAGTTGGCGCCGGCGTTGTTGACCAGGATGTGGAGCATGGGCTCGCGCTCGGCGATTTCGCCGGCCAACCGGGCACACTCGGCGGGCGTGCTCAGGTCGGCGGGGAGCGACAGGCAGGTGCCCACACCGGACAGCTCGGCCGCCACCTGGTCGCAGACCTCGGCCTTGCGCGACGAGATGTAGACCCGGGCGCCGGCCTCGACGAACCCGCGGGCGATCATCAGGCCGATGCCGCGACTGCCGCCGGTCACCAGCGCGGTCTTGCCTTCGATGGAGAACAGGTCGCTCATGTGGTGCCTTTCCGGATGGTGGTGCCGGCCTCGTCCTCTGGTGACGCTGGCGTCAGTTCTACTGGGCAGAGCTCGCTAGTGAGGAGTATCCTCGAAACTGGAGTAGAGGGCCGGTTGACGCCTTGACGCGCCGCGTCATGGCAGGGTCTGGTTGGGAAGGGCAGGCTCGGCTGGCATGGCTGAAGAGCCGTTGGCGCAGCAGGAGATTCGAGAGATCCCGACGGCGTCGGGCGGGGGATCCGATCTGACGCGCCAGCTCGCCGCCCTCTCCTCGGTGTTCGACGCCACGCCGGTGGCCATGGCCGCCTGGTCGGTGGACGGCCGACTCCTCCAGGCCAACGCCGTGTTCTGCGACCTGGTGGGCGTCGATCCCAGTGAGGTGGTCGGCCGACGCTTCGACACGTTCGTCGACCCCACCGAGGCCGACGAGGTGCGGATGATGCTGGCCGACCTGCTGAGCGGTCGCCGCAACTTCGTGGAGTGCGAGCTGGGGTGCCTGCGTCCCGACGGGGTCGACCATTGGGTGACCAACATGTTGACCGCGGTGTACGGAGCCAGCGGTCGGCCCGACTACCTGCTGTCGCAGGTCTTCGACTTCTCCAACCCCCGGACCCGCGAGGCCCGGGCCTACCGGCTGGTGAACGAGACGCCGGTGCTGTTGTGGCTGACCGACCGCGACGGCATCCCCCGCATCGGCAACCGGACCATCTTCGAGTTCGTGGGCCTGCCGCCCGACGAGGACGACCTGCGCCAGGTGCTGCTCGATCACATGCATCCTGACGACCTGGGCGAGCTCGAGGAGTCCATCCGGGCGAACGTGGCCGACCAGGCACCGTTCGAGTTCACCGCCCGGGTGATGCGACACGATGGTCAGTACCGCTGGCTCCACCACCGCGCCCTGCCCTTCTACGACGCCGACGGGAGCTTCGAGGGCTACGCCGGGGCCAGCCTGGACGTGACCGAGTCCGAGGAGCTGAGCCGCGAGCTCCACGACGTGCGGGAGCTGTTCAGCAACGTGACCGAGGCTGGACCCTTCGTGGTCCTGCGCACCGATGCCGACGGCAACATCGTCTACGCCCGCGGCACCATGCCCGCCATCTTGGCCGACACCGGCGAGCTGGTCGGTCTCCACTGGCGCAGCCTGCTGGCCAGCGACCAGGTGGACGAGATCGTGACCCGGGCCCTGGCCTCGATCGAGAGTCGGGAGCCGTTCACGATCCAGGTCCGAGGGGACGACCCCGACGGGGGGCCGGGCCTGGTCCTGGGGTCGCCGTCGCCGCAGGAGAGGTGGGGCGAGTTGCGCATCGCCCCGGTCTTCGCCGACGACGGTACTCACGACGGGTTCGTGGCCACGCTGGCCGACGTCTCGGCGGAGGTGGCAGCCGACCGTCGGGCCGATCTGCTGGCCCGGGTGCTAGACGCCGGCTCCGACTTCCTCATGGTGGCCGAGCGCAACGGCGCCGTGTCCTTCGTCAACGACGCCGCCCAACAAACCCTGGGGGTTCGGGTCCCCGAGCCCGGCCGGTCACCCAGTCACCTGAGCGACGTCATGTCCAGCGAATCGCGCGACACCTTCCGCGAGGTGGTCGAGCCCGCCCTGGCCCGCGAGCAGATCTGGCGGGGCGAGCTGGTCTTCCGCAGCCGCTCGGGTGCGTCCATCCCGGTGTCGGCGCTCTTCCTGGCCCACGAGAACCGGCTGGGCGGGATCGAGTCGGTGTCGGCGGTGGCCCGCGACATCACTGACCTGAAGGATGCCGAGCGCCGTCTGCGCGAGCTGGCCACGCACGACTACCTCACGGGGCTGCCCAATCGCGTGCTGCTCTACGACCGGCTGGAGCAGGCGCTGGCTCGGTTCCAACGCCACGGCCAGGCCGTGGCTCTGCTCTACCTGGACCTCGACCGCTTCAAACCCGTCAACGACGAGTTCGGCCACCAGATCGGCGACGCCGTGCTGATCGAGATCGCCGACCGGATCCACACGGTGATCCGCGACACCGACACCGCCGCCCGCATCGGCGGGGACGAGTTCGCGGTGCTCATCGAGGGCGTCGACAACGCCGGGCTGCTGCGCCTGGTGGCCAACCGGCTCATCGACGCCATGAGCCGACCGGTCACCGTGGCGGACTGCACGGCGCAGGTGGGCGTGTCCATCGGCCTGGTGCAGGCCGGCGGCCGCCTCAACGCCGGCGACGCGCTGATGGCCGCGGCTGACGCGGCCATGTACCGGGCCAAGGCGGCCGGCCGCGGTCGCTACGAGTTCGTCGGACCTGAAGGCCTGGCCCACGCCTGACCGCTGCAACGCGGCCCCGGCCAGGGCTCAGCCCGGTGGCCCGACGCGGGTGAGGATCTCGATGCCCGAGGCCGCTTGGGCTCCGGTGTCATCGCCCACATCCGCGCACGCCGCCGCCACCAGCCGGCGGTGTCGAGCCAACCGGACCCAACTCGGCGCGTGCTCGATCCGATGGCGAAGGGCGCTGGCGTCCGGCTCGTGGAAGCAGGTGCGGATCCAGGCCGGGTCCCCGGTGGCGAAGAGCGCGGCCAAGGTCTCACGGGTGTATCCCGGACGATGGTGGCTGTGACGTCGCCATGCCCGGGCGCGCACCCGAGCGTCGGCCAGGTCGGCGTCGGTGCAGAACGGCACCAACTGGTAGACGAAGGCCCGTGACAGGGCGACGACCCGCGCCGCGGCGCGGTGATCGTCCTCGACGTGCTCGAGCACCTCGACTCCCACGACCAGGTCGTGGGGCTCGATGTCCGGCGCGACCGGGTCGAGCAGATCGAGGGGTTGGAACGTGACGTTGGTCAGTCCCAGGCGTCGGGCTCGGGCCTGGGCGCGGGCCAGGTTGGCCGGATCCAGATCGGTGACGGTGACGGACATATCGGGGTGCGCGGCAGCCAGGTACAGCTCGGACAGCGCGGCTCCCGATCCGACGCTGAGCAGACGACGGACCGGTAGCTGCGACGCGACCTCTTCGAAGGCGGCCACCAGGTGCACGTGGCGATGCAGGCTCCAGCGGCCACGCCGCAGCATGCGCTGCACCAGCCGGTCGGTGCTGAGCGCGGCGCGCAGCGTCTGGGCCGAGCGCGAAGCCGGACGTCGCACGGAGGCCAGCCCTCCACCGGCCAGGCGGGCCAGCTCGTCGACGGCCAGCTCATGATGAGCCGAGACCATGGGGCACCCTACCGAGTGGGCGCGGACCATGGTGGGGCTCAGGCGCCGCACTCGGCGATGGCGTCGCCGTACAGGAGGCGCTTGTGGGCGGCGATGACCACGCGGTCCTTGCCTGCCAGCTCGTTGGCCAGGGCCAGGGCGCGCTCGACCACCTCGGTCTCACCCACGGCCTCGGTGGCGATCCCGGCGGCCACGGCCTCGGGGCCGGGATAGCGCCGACCGGTGAGCGCGGCGGTGCGCAGCGTCGGCTCCGGCAGGTGGGCGGCCACGGTGGCGTACATGGCGGGGGTCAGGGGCAGGCCCAGGTCGACCTCGGGCAGGCACCAGTAGCCCCGGTCCTCCCGCATGATCACGTAGTCGTGGGCGGTGGCCAGCATGGCCCCGCCGGCGAAGGCGTGGCCGTTCACCGCGGCCACGGTGATGGCCGGGAAGCCGAGCACCCGGCCCAACAGGCGGTGGACGTCGTCGATGAAGCCGGTGGCCTGCTCGCCGGCGGTACTCAGCCAGTCGAGGTCGAGACCGTTCGAATAGAACTTGCCCGTCCCGGTGGTGACCAGGGCCAACGGTCCCTCGGTGGCCTCGAGGCGGTCGAGCGCGGCGTGCCAGCTGTCGATCGAGGCGCGGTTGAATCGGTTCTCCCCGTCGTCCATGCGCACCAACCAGGCGGATCCGTAGGCCTCGAGCTCGATCACACGAACACCCTAGGGCCCGGCGCACGTCTAGCTTCTAGAGGTGGCTGACTACCGACCCCCACAGCGCGACGTCGACTTCGTGCTCGACCACCTGGTCGATCTCGACCAGCTGTGCCGGCTCGAGCCCTTCGCCCACATCGACGCGGCCACGGTGAAGGGCGTGGTCGAGGAGAACGCCCGCTTCGTGGCCGAGGTCATCGCCCCCCTGAACCGGGTCGGCGACACGCAGGGGAGCCAGCATCAGCCCGACAACACCGTGGTCACCCCCGAGGGGTTCCGTGAGGCCTACCAGGCCTACGTGGCCGCCGGCTGGGGCGCGGTGCCCTTCGAGCCGGCCTACGGCGGCGGGGGCTTCCCCTGGTTGGCCGGCATCGTCATGCAGGAGTTCATCTCCAGCGCCAACATGGCCTTCTCCATGTGCCCCCTGCTGACCCAGGGTGCCATCGACATGCTCCGCCACCACGGCGACGAGCGCCAGCGCGAGACCTATCTGCCCCACATGGTGACCGGCGAGTGGACCGGCACCATGAACCTGACCGAGCCCGAAGCCGGCTCCGACGTGGGCGCGCTGCGGACGCGGGCGGTGCCCGCCGCTGACGGCACCTGGCGGATCACCGGTACCAAGATCTTCATCTCCTTCGGCGAGCACGACATGGCCGACAACATCGTGCACCTCGTCCTGGCCCGGGTCCCCGACGCTCCGCCGGGCACCAAGGGCATCTCCTGTTTCATCGTGCCCAAGTTCCTGGTCAACGACGACGGCTCCCTCGGTGAGCGCAACGACGTGACCTGCGTGTCGATCGAACACAAGATGGGGATCAAGGCCAGTCCCACCTGTGTCATGAGCTACGGCGAGCACGGCGACGGGGCGGTGGGTGAGCTCGTGGGCGAAGCCAACCAGGGCATGCGCTACATGTTCACCATGATGAACAACGCCCGGCTGTCGGTCGGGGTGGAGGGCCTGGCCCTGGCCGAACGGGCCTACCAGGACGCCATCGCCTACGCCCAGGAGCGCCAGCAGGGTCGGGCCCCGGGCGCGCCCGCCGGCACCAGCTCGCCCATCGTCGATCACCCTGACGTGCGTCGCATGCTCATGACCATGCGCGCCTACATCGAGGCCATGCGGGCCCTCATCTACGTGACCGCCGAGCAGCTCGACCTGGCCGCCGCCGATCCCGATCCCACCAGGCGCCAGGCCCACCAGGAACGGGTCGACCTGCTCATCCCGTTGTGCAAGGCCTGGTCCACCGATCTGGGCGTCGAGGTCACCTCGCTGGCCATCCAGGTGTACGGCGGGATGGGCTACGTCGAGGAGTCCGGCGTGGCCCAGCACTTCCGAGATGCGCGCATCACCCCCATCTACGAGGGCACCAACGGGATCCAGGCCATGGACCTGGTCGGACGCAAGCTGGGGGTGCGCGGGGGCGCGGTGGTCGAGGACCTGCTGGCCGAGATGCGGGCCCTGGACGGCCCGCTGGCCGAGGCCGGCGACGAGCTGGCCTCCATCCGGGCCGGACTGGCCCAGGCCGTGGAGGTGCTGGCCGAGACCACGGCCTGGTTACTCGACCATGGCCGAACCGACGTGCGCGACGCCCTGGCCGGCGCCACGCCCTACCTGCGCATGTTCTCGCTGGTGGTCGGGGGGTGGCTCATGGCCCGCCAGGCCCTGGCCGCGAGCGCGGCGCGGGTGGCGAGCGGCGAGTCCGGGGCGGATGAGGACGAGCTCCTGGCGGCCAAGGTGGTCACCGCCCGCTTCTTCGCCGAGCACCTGCTCCCGGCCGTGGCCGGACTGGCCCAGCCCGTGACGGCCGGGCACGAGGACCTGTTCGCCATCGCGCCGGGCGCGCTGAGCGGATCGTGACCGGCCGGCCGTGAACCTGACCGCGTACCTCCCCAGCCCGAGCGACAACCACTGGGGTCCGTTCCACTTCTACGGGCTGTGCATCGCCCTGGGGGTGTTCGCCGGCGTCGAGATCGCCACCCGCCGGTGGCGGGCGCGGGGCGGTGACCCCGACGACATGTGGGCCATCGCCATCTGGGCCGTGCCCGCCGGGCTCATCGGCGCCCGGCTCTACCATCTGGCCACCGACTGGAAGACCTACATCCCCCACGACCTGTCGGGCATGTACAAGATCTGGGACGGCGGCCTGGGCATCCCCGGCGGCATCGCCGCCGGCGTGGGCGTCGGGGTGTGGGTGGGCTACCGGCGCGGGATCCGCCTGCCGTCAGGCCTCGACGCGGTGGCGCCGGGCATGGCCGTGGGTCAGGCCATCGGCCGTTGGGGCAACTGGTTCAACCAGGAGCTCTACGGGGGGCCGACCCGGCTGCCATGGGGGCTGCGCATCGACCTGGCCCACCGGGTTCCGGGTTACGCCCAGTACGCCACCTTCCAGCCCACCTTCCTCTACGAGATGCTGTGGAACCTGGCGCTGGCCGGGTTCCTGGTCCTGCTCGACCGAAGACGGGTGGTGCGCCCGGGTCGCATCTTCGCCCTCTACATCGGCGGCTACGCCGTCGGACGCTTCTTCGTGGAGGCCATGCGCATCGACCATGCCAGCCTGATCCTGGGCATCCGGGTCAACCTCTGGCTATCGGGGCTGACCTTCGTGGGGGTGGCCGTGTTCCTGGCCGTGGCCGGGCTGCGGCGCCGACCGGGGGACGACGACCTGCCCTATCGCGACGGTCACCGCTTCGGCGTCGACGTCGAGCAGCAAGCCGCGGTGGACCGCGATGGCGACGCCGAAGCCGAAGCCGGGAGCGAGGACGGCGCCGAGGTGGACCGGGAGGTGCCGCCGGTGGCCTCAGCGGGCGATCAGGGGGGCTGAGGGCACCGGCGTGTCGAAGCCGGCGATGACCTGGCCGCTGGGATCCAGCGCCATGGGGTCGGCGTCGGAGCTGCCGGCCAGCCGGTCGAGGTGGCCCAGACCCCGCACGGTGCGCTCGAGGCGCCGGTACGGGTGGTGCGTGGACAGCTCCCGTGGCGAGCGGTTCGGCGGGAAGGCCAGCAACTCGCGCACGTCGTAGGCGATCGAGTAGAGGCGCAGCCGATCGAACTGGTGGGGGAAGCTGAACAGCTCGGGGTAGTCCTCGGCCAGCCAGTAAGGCACCTCGGCGTAGTCGATGGCCCGGGTCTCGGCCTCGTAGTCCTCGGCCACGTGCAGGTAGGGGAAGCTGGCGAAGCGCAACAGGATGTCGAGCTCGATGTCAGCGGGGGCCCGGCGCGACCACTCGAAGTCGAGCAGGGCGGTGACCACGTGGCCGTCCCACAGCACGTTCTCGAAGGTCAGGTCGCCGTGCACGAAGGTGCTCTGGTCGAACGGCTCGACCACCGAACACGTGCCCAGGACCAGGTCGCGGGTCTGGGCCACCAGCCCGGCATCCACGAACGGGAACGAGACCAGCTGGTCGAGCGCGCCCAGCAACGGGTCGACGGCCCGGAAGGTGTGGGAGCGCAGCAGCTGGGGTGAGTCGATCTGGGGCAGGTCGTCGGGGCAGTCGAACCGGTGCAGGGCGCGCAGCATGTCGGCGAGCTGGCCCACGGCCCGGCGCCGCTCGTCGCGGGTCATGGTCGGCCAGCAACGGCTCAGGGGCTGACCGGGTACGCGGTGCACGATCAGCCAGTCCTTGCCCAGCTCGCCGCCGTACGCCTCGATGGCGGGGTAGCCGACCTCGGGGGGCAGCAGCGGCCCCAGCGCGGCCTCGCGCCGCAGGCGCTGGTTGGGCTGGCGATTCACCCGCACCACGTAGCGGTCCGAGAGCCAGACCTCGTTGGTCACGCTCGAGGCGCGCTCGAGCGGGAGGTCGACCGGTAGGCCGGCTTCCTCGAGCGCTCGGCGAGCGCGGGCGATCGCGAAAGATCCGGTCACCCGTGCGCCGATCCGGTCAGCACCGCGACCTGGTTCATGGCCACCCCAACAACGGCTGGAGCGCCTCGCGCCTTGATCGGGATGGGCCGTTCGACCTAGATGGCATCCCACACCATCGGGTTGGCGGCCTCGGTGCCCGACAGAACGGTCGGCGGCTGCTTGTCGATGTGGCCGATGAGCCCGTGGTAGATGCCGTAGCCGATCAGCTCGAGCAGTCGGGGCTCGAAGGTGGACGCCACCCCGGCCGGGATGCCCAGCTGCTGGTTCTCCTGCTGGCGGATGTAGCCGGCGCAGTAGTTCATGGCGATGCCGGTGCGGCGCCGGTCGGTGGTGTTGGCCCCGCCGCCGTGCCACAGGCTGCCGTGCCAGATCAGGACGCTGCCCTTGGCCATCTCGGCCGGGACCGAGTCGTAGGGCTGGCCGTAGTCGGGCGACTGCTCGGCCAGGTGGCTGCCCGGCACCAGCCGGGTGGCACCGTTGGCCTCGGTGAAGTCGGTGAGGGCCCACATGGTGTTGCACACCACGGGGGGATGGGGCTTGGGCAGAGGGATCAGCTGGTCGTCGGCGTGGATGGGCTGAGCCGTCTCACCCGGATCGATGGCGATGGACGACAAGGAGGACACCAGGCAGCCCGGGTCGAGCACGCCCTCGACGATGGGGAGCACGTCGGGGTGCACCGGGACCGACGCGTACAACGGCCCCCGGGCCAACAGGTTGTAGATCCGAACGGTGTGGTCGCCCTCGAAGCTGTTGGTGGAGGCCACGGCGCCCAGGTCGCGCTCGAGGCGGGCCAGGTCCTCGGCCAAGGCGTCGATCAGCTCGGGCGCGATGGCGTCGACCACGATCGTGTAGCCCTGCTCGGCGATGCGAGCCACGTGACCGGCGGCGTCCATCCCCGAATGCTACGGCGCTGAGTAGGCGTAGGCCGCCAGGCCGGAGCCGCTAGCGAGCTGACACCCGGATGGGCGAAGCCCGCCCGCAGGGAGGCTTGCCGACCGAAGGGCCAGGAGAGTAGGCCGCCAGGCCGGAGCCGCTAGCGAGCTGACACCCGGATGGGCGGAGCCCGCCCGCAGGGAGGCTTGCCGACCAAAGGGCCAGGAGAGTAGGCCGTCAGGCCGGAGGGCCAAGCCGATCGGCTGTCTACACTGACCCGCCGGGGGCCGGTATCACCGAGCACGGCCCCGGATCGGTCCGCCACCGCGGGCCGTCACCGACACCAGAGGGGGAGCGTTGTCGCTCTACGAGATTCCGATCAACCGGCTGGACGGCTCGTCGTCCTCGCTGGGTGACTTCGCCGGGAAGACCGTCCTGGTGGTCAACGTGGCCTCGCAGTGCGGGCTGACCCCGCAGTACGAGCAGCTGGAGCAGATCCACGAGACCTACGCCGACCGGGGATTCGCCGTCGTCGGCATCCCCTGCAACCAGTTCGGCGCCCAGGAGCCGGGCACGGCCGATGAGATCGCCACCTTCTGCAGCACCAACTACGGCGTGACCTTCCCCATGTTCGAGAAGATCGAGGTCAACGGCGACGGCCGCCACGCCATCTACCAGGAGCTGACCGCGGTGCCCGATGCCGAGGGCGCCGATGGCGACATCCAGTGGAACTTCGAGAAGTTCCTCATCTCGCCCAGCGGCGACGTGGTGGCGCGGTTCCGTCCCATGGTGCTGCCCGACGCACCCGAGGTCATCGAGGCCATCGAGGCCAACCTCCCCGCCTGAGGGGGCTAGGGCTCTTTCGGGTGCAGGGCGGTCTCGACCGCGGACAAGGTGTCGGTGTCCAGACGCCATTCGAGTGCGGCCACGTTGGCCTGCACCTGGTCGACGCGCGTGGCCCCGGCGATCACCGAGCCCACCGCGGGCTGGGCGGCCAGCCAGGCCAGGGCCAGGTCTCCCACCGAGCGGTCGCAGTCGGCGGCTACTGCAGCCAGCGCCTCGACCCGATCGAAGTTCTCCTCGGTCATGCCCCGACCACCCCAGGCCGCCAGCCGGGTGCCTTCGGGCGCCGGCTCGCCCCGCTGGTACTTGCCGGTGAGCAGACCGCTGGCCAGCGGGAAGTAGGGCAGCAGGCTGAGCCCGAAGTGCTCGCAGGCCGGCACCACCTCGCGTTCGACCCGCCGGTTCAGCAGGCTCCACTCGTTCTGGGCGGTGACGAAGCGAGCTCGGCCGGCGCCGCGGGCCACGTGGTCGGCCTCGGCCACCTGCCAGCCGCTGAAGTTGGACGAGCCCACGTAGAGCACCTTGCCGGCGGTCACCAGGTCGCCGAGCGCCTCCAGCGTCTCGTCGATCGGCGTGCCCGGGTCGGGGACGTGCTGCTGGTAGAGGTCGATGCGGTCGGTGCCCAGGCGGCGCAGGCTGGCCTCCACGGCCCGGATGATGTAGCGGCGCGATGCCCCACGCTCGTAGGGCCCGTCGCCCATAGGGTTGGCGAACTTGGTGGCCACCACCACCTCGTCGCGGCGCGACCCCAGGGCCCGTCCCAGCAGCTCCTCAGAGGTACCTCTCCCGCCGTAGATGTCGGCGGTGTCGAACAGCGTCACCCCGGCATCGAGGGCGGCGTGCACCACCGCATCGGTGCCCTCGGCGTCGATGCGCATGCCGAAGTTGTTGCAGCCCAAGCCCGCCACCGACACCTGTAGACCTGACCCTCCGAGGCTGCGGAACTCCATCGATCGTCTCCTCCGGTGATGTGCGTGGTGCGGCCGAACCTACCGCCGAACCCCATTTCGCTGCTCCGACCAGGTAGGATGGAGTGGTCAGGAGTGGTCGACCCCCCGAACCCGGGCGGTTCGACCTCCTGCGGGTCATCCTCTGAAGTTCGTCGCTCGTGACGGGGCGGTTGCCGAGGCCGACCCACCCGTGAAACCCCGACGACGAAAGCTGCCCCCCGATCATGACCACCACCTTCGACGCGCTCGGCGTGTCCGGTGACCTGGTGGCTGCGCTCACCGAGCGCGGCATCACCGCTCCGTTCCCCATCCAGGCCCTGACCGTGCCCGATGCCCTGGCCGGCCGCGACGTGTGCGGCAAGGCCAAGACGGGCTCGGGCAAGACCCTGGCCTTCGGCCTGCCCATCATCGAGCGGGTAGGTCGGGCCGAGTCCCGCCGACCCAAGTCCCTCGTGCTGGTGCCCACCCGCGAGCTGGCCCTACAGGTCCACGACGAGCTGAGCCCCCTGGGCGCGGCCCGGGGCGTGCGCTTCCTGGCCGTGTACGGCGGCGCCAACATGGAACGCCAGATCAAGTCCTTCGCCAGCGGCGTGGACGTGGTGGTGGCCACCCCCGGCCGCATGATCGACCTGATCGAGCGCAAGGAGGTGTCGGTGGCCGATCTCGAGATCGTGGTCATCGACGAGGCCGACCGCATGGCCGACATGGGCTTCCTGCCCCAGGTCGAGTGGATCCTGCGCCAAGCCGAGCGCCAGCACCAGACGCTGCTGTTCTCGGCCACCCTCGACGGCGTGGTCGACACGCTGATCAAGCGCTACCAGCACGATCCGGTCATGCACGAGATCGAGTCCGCCTCGGTCACCGTCGAGGAGATGGAGCACCGGTTCCTGCAGGTCCACCAGATGGACAAGGCCAAGGTGGCCGCCGCCATCGCCCGCAACGTCAAGCGCACCATGATCTTCGTGCGCACCAAGCGAGGCGCCGACCGCCTGGCCGAGCAGCTCGAGCGCGAGGGCGTGTCGGCCCAGGCCATCCACGGTGACCTGCGCCAGACGGCCCGCGAGAAGGCGCTGTCCGACTTCTCGGCCGGCAAGCTCACCGCCCTGGTGGCCACCGACGTGGCGGCACGGGGCATCCACGTGGACGACGTGGACATCGTCATCCACTTCGACCCGCCCGAGGACCACAAGGCCTACCTGCACCGGTCGGGTCGCACGGCCCGGGCCGGCGAGTCCGGCATCGTGGTCACCCTGGTGCTCTGGGACCAGGAGCTCGAGGTCAAGCGCCTCATGAAGCGCATCGGGGTGATGCAGCCCATGCCCGAGGTCTTCTCCAACGATCCGCGCCTGGCCGATCTGGCCGCGTGGGACCCCTCGGCCGAAGGCGCCGTGGCCTGAGCCACCACTACCCTGCGCGCGCATGTCGCTGCGCATGGTCTGACCTGCGGTGATTCAAATCACAATGACCGAGTTCGTCAGGAAAATCGCGTCATAGTGCTCTAGACCTAGCAGCCAGGTGCCGACAGGTCACCGACTGGTCGCGACGCGACCCTCGCGTCGGGATGGGAACGGAGCCATGGCAGACAGCGCGAACGGCAAAGGGGCCAAGGCGCCCCGCACGCTCTTCTCACTTGGGCGTGGTGGCGACGGCAAGCGGAGCAAGGGGGCCCAGACCTCGACCCTCGAGTCGTACCCCCCGGCAGATCCCGACGCGCCCGAAACCGAGTCGATCAACCAAGAGACCATGGCCGCGGCGGTGCTGGTCGATGAGTCCGGCACCGATGGGTCCGGCACCGAGCCGGTGGCGGAGGCGGAGGCCGAATCCTCGGCTTGCCCTTCGTGCGGCGAGCCCCTCGTGCCGAGCGCGGCGTTCTGCGGGGAGTGCGGCACTCGGGTGACGCCCGTCGAGGCGGCCGCCACGACGGCGGCGGCCCTCGATGCCACCAGTTCAAACGGGTCGGACGGCTACGTCCCCGCCCACGCCGACCCCGACGACCTCGAGGCGACGGGCAGTCTGTCGGTCGACGATCTGCTCGAGGAGCCTCCCGAGGATCCTGACGACGCCAGCGGTCGTGGGGCCTTTGCCACCTTCGTAGGCGGGGCGGCGGCGGTGGGAGCCACCGCCGTGGGCGCCGAGACCGTGGCCGACCACGGGTCCGACCACGACGAATCCGACGCCGACGACTCGACCACCGACGAAGCCGATTCGTCGGAGGAGGCCGTGGCCGAGACCGAGCCGGAAGCCGAGGATGTCTCGGAGCCGGACGAGGCGGTGGCTGAGACCGAACCGGAGACCGAAGCAGAGTCCGAGCCGGAAGCCGAGGATGTCTCGGAGCCAGACGAGGCGGTGGCTGAGGCCGAGCCCGAGGACGAGCCGGATGGCGAACCGGAAGCTGAGGATGAGGACGAGGCCGCCCCCGTGGCCGCCGCAGTCGTCGTCGGTGAGGCTGCGGTCGGAGAAGAAGCCGCCACTGATGGCGGGGACGCCGGCGCAGCCGACGTCACCGACACCGACGCCAGCGAGAGCGATGAGGCCGAATCGGGGCACGGAGCCGAGGTGGCCGCGGCCGGCGTGGCCGTTCCTGCAGCCGCAGCCCTGGCCGGGAGATCCGAGACGGCTGGCGCCAGCGGCACGGGCGGGACCGGCAAGCGCACTGGCCTGATCCTGGCCGGTGTGGCCGCGGTGATCGTGCTCCTCGTGGTGGGCGTGCTGGCCCTGGGCGGCGGCAGCAGCCACAAGGTCAGGACCGCGGCGGCCGACAACAGCACCACCACCACCGAGGCCTCCACCACGACCACCAACGCGTCCACCACCACCTCGGACGCGGCGACGTCGACCTCGGCTGACCTGACCACGACCACCCTGGCCAACACCACCACCACCCAGGCCAGCACCTCCACCACGGCCAGGGCGGTGACGCCCACCACCGCCCCGGTGACCGTGACCATCCAGCCGCCCCCGGTCACCCCGGCCAGCCTGACGGCCACCTGTCCAGCCCAGAACGTCGGCCGGGGCTCGAGCGCGATCGGTAGCGTGGCCAACTCGGGCGGCACGGGCGGCAGCTTCCTGATCGAGGCGGGGCGCATGCCCGCAGGTGTCTCCTACTCGCCGACCGGTTCGGTGGGGCCCCACGGTTCGACCGGCTATGCGTTCAACGTGACCGCCAGCGCAACGGTGGGGACGAGCTTCACGTTCACCATCACCGGCCCCGGACTGAACAAGTCCTGCCCCCCGATCGAGATCCACTAGTCACGCCTGGACCCACTCGGCCCGGCGTGGCGCGCCCGTGCCGGGCTGGAGGACCAGACTGGTCCCGTGCCGACCGCCGATCACGTTCGCGGCGAGTCCTCTGGGGCGGCGCCCGCACCCGACGAGCTCGGACCGTCCTATGAGGCCGCGCTGGACGGGGCGCAGCGGCGTCGGACCGGCGCTTTCTACACCCCGGCCGCCATCGCCGACGGCCTGGTAGAGCGGGCCGCCACCGGCTTCGACCTGGCGCCGCCCCGACGCCCCACGGTGTGCGATCCCGCCGTGGGCGGGGGCGCGTTCGCGCTGGCCGCGGCTCGACTGCTCGAGCGCGCCGGTCACGACCGGGCCACGATCGTGACCGACCTGGTGTGGGGGGCGGACGTGGATGGCGAGGCGGTGGCCGTCGCCCGGCGCGCCCTGGAGGGCTGGGCCGCCGAGGCGGGGACGCAGGTCCGAGCGTCCCACATCGTGGTCGGCGACAGCCTGGCGTCGGGTCGAGCGTTGTGGCTCGACGCACCCGCGTCGGGCTTCGACCTGGTGGTGGGAAACCCGCCGTTCCTCAACCAGCTGGGGCGGGCCACGGTCCGACCGGCGGCGCGGGCCCGCCAGTTGCGCTCCCGGCTGGGGGAGCCCGTGGCGCCCTACGCCGACGCCGCCGCTCTGTTCCTGGCCGAGAGCATCACCTGGCTGGCTCCGGCGGGGCGCCTGGCCCTGATCGTGCCCGAGTCGCTCCTGGCCGCCCGCGATGCCGGCCCGGCTCGCGCCGCGGCGCGGGCCGACGCGTCCGTGGTGGGGTTCTGGTGGCCGGGCACGCGGGTGTTCGACGCGGTGGTGGACGTGTGCGCCCCGATGCTGGCCCGAGGGGCGCCGGCTGGTCCCGTGCGTCGCTGGTTCGGGCCGGGCTTCGACTCGGTGCCCCGCGTCGCACCGCTGTCGCCGGCCGACCCGACGGGTTCGTGGAGCGGACTGCTCGACCGGTCCAGCGCGTCGGCGACGCGGGCCGTGGCCCGGATGGACGGCGCCGAGCGCCTGGGTTCGATGGTCGAGGCCACCGCCGGTTTCCGCGATCAGTTCTACGGATTGGCACCGCACGTGCGCGAGCAGGCGGCGGTGATCGGCGCCGAGTCCGAGGTCGATCTCGCCCGGTGGGCGCGGCTGGTGACCGTCGGGCTGATCGATCCGTTCCACGGGCGATGGGCGACGACCCGCACCCGGTTCGCGGGCCGGGCCTGGGTGGCGCCGGTGGTCGACCTCGAGGCCGTGGCCCAGGCCGATCCCCGCCTGGCCCGGTGGGCCGACGCCCGACTGGTCCCCAAGGTGGTGCTGGCCACCCAGACGCGGGTGCTGGAGCCGCTGGTGGACACCGACGGTGCCTGGTGGCCGTCGGTGCCGGCCATCGCCGTCACACCGCGATCCGGGGACCCCGGCGACCTGTGGGCCATCGCCGCAGTGCTGGCCGCCCCCGGCGTCAGCGCCTGGGCGATGGCCCACTACCGCGGCTCGGCTCTGTCGCGCGACGCACTCAAGCTGTCGGCCACCCAGGTGCTCGAGCTCCCTCTGCCCGTCGATCAGGCCGCCTGGGCCGACGGGGCCCGACTGGCCGCTCGGGCCCAACGCCAGGCCGACCGGGCCGACGCCGACGGCTGGCACGCGGCGCTGGTCGAGCTGGGCCAGGCCATGACCCACGCCTACCGATCCGGTCGGACCATCCGGGACTGGTGGGTGGATCGGTTGCCGCCGTGGCGCTGAGTCGGGTCGTCGGGCCGCCCGCCGGCGCTAGCGTCTCGACGTGAACGGAGACGTGGTGCGCGCCCGGCTGGCCCCGGGGGAACCGGGCGGGAGGGTCGAGCCGGTGCTCATGCCAGGGGTGTGGGATCCGCTGTCGGCGCTGCTGGCCGTCCGGGCCGGGTTCGAGGTGCTGTTCGTGTCGGGCTTCGCCGTGGCCGGCACGCTGCTGGGCCGGCCCGACATCGGGCTGTTGACCCAGACCGAGATGGCCGACGTGGCCCGTCGGGTGTGCGCGGCGGTGCCCGAGACCGCGGTGGTGGTCGACGCCGACACCGGCTACGGCGATGCCGTGAGCACGGCTCGCACCGTGGAGCTGTGGGAGTCGGCCGGGGCCGCGGGGATGTTCGTGGAGGACCAGGTCTGGCCCAAGCGGTGCGGCCACATGGCGGGCAAGGAGGTGGTGTCGCGTGACGACTGGCTGGCCAAGCTGCGGGCCGTGCTGGCCCGTCGCCAGCACCTCCACCTCACGGCCCGCACCGATGCCCGCGGCCCCCCACGGCCTCGACGAGGCCCTCGAACGGGCGCGGGCGGCCGCCGATCTGGGCGTGGATGCGGTGTTCGTGGAGGCACCGGAGTCGATCGACGAGCTGGTCCGGATCGGCGAAGCCCTGCCCTCGGTCACGCTGGTGGCCAACATGGTCGAGTCCGGCCGCACCCCGCTGCTGACCCCCGCCGAGCTCGGCGAGCTGGGGTTCGATCTGATCGTCTCGCCGCTGTCGGGGCTGCTGGCCGCCACCGCCGCGCTGGGCGGGGCCTACGACGAGTTGGCCCGGGCGGGCACCTTGCGCCACCAGCTCGATCGGCTCACCTCCTTCGACGAGTTCACCGGCCTGGTCGGGTTGGATCAGGCGCGTGCCTTCGGGGCCGAGAACCAGATCGCTTGACGGGACCGCCGCGGATCGACTTTGCTGGAGGGGACATCACGAGCGGCCTGGACAGCCAGGTCCGGCAACCTGGGACGGACACCCAAGGTGCCATCCCGCCTCCGCGAAGTTGTGAAGGTGGGGATGTGGCCCGACATCGGCTCGCCGGTGGGAGGCAACGAAGTGTCCGGGTCCGCTGGGCCCGCCATTCCGGTTCCGTCCGTCCCACTCGAAGCGACCCCGTGTCGGAGTGACGACGATGGACCAGCCCACCCGCCGAGCGCCCCTGAGCGCCGATGCGCTGCCCGCCAGCGGGGCCTGGCGCGTCGGCGACCCGGTCGGGCACCGGCAGTTCCTGCACATCGCGGTCGACCGCCCCTTCGCCCTCGACGGCGGGTCCACGTTGCGCGACATCGACCTGGCCTATGAGACCTGGGGCAGCCTGGATGCCACCGCCTCCAACGCCGTGCTGGTGTGCCACGCCCTGACCGGTGACTCCCACGCCACCGGACCGAGCGGACCCGGTCACCCGTCGGACGGCTGGTGGGACGGGCTCATCGGCCCCGGCCGTCCCCTGGACAGCGACAAGTACTGCATCGTGTGCGTGAACGTGCTGGGCGGGTGCCAGGGGTCGACCGGGCCGGCCTCGATCGACCCGACCACCGGCGCACCCTACGGCTCGCGCTTCCCGGTGGTCACCATCCGCGACATGGTCCGCACCCAGGCGGCCGTGGCCGACCACCTGGGCATCGCCCAGTGGCTGGCGGTGGTGGGCGGATCGATGGGCGGGATGCAGGCGCTCGAGTGGGGGATCGTGTACCCGCACCGCACCAGGGCACTCGTGGCCATCGCCACCACGGCCGCGGCCAGCGCCCAGCAGATCGCGTGGAGCGCCATCGGGCGCAACGCCGTCGTCCTGGACCCAGCGTGGCGTGGTGGTGACTACTACGACGCCGCGCCGGGGGCGGGGCCCCACCAGGGCCTGGCCCTGGCCCGCGAGCTGGCCCAGATCACCTACCGCACCAGCGAGGTGTTCGACCAGAAGTTCGGGCGGGGCTGGGTCGACCCCATGGACGACCGGTTCACGCTGTGGCAGCGCTTCGACGTGGAGGGCTACCTCGACTACCAGGGCGCCAAGCTGGTCCGGCGCTTCGACGCCAACTCCTACCTGGTCATCAACCGGGCCATGGACCTCCACGACGTGGGACGCGGGCGTGGGGGGATCGAGGCGGCGCTGCGGCGACTGGTGGCTCCCTGCCTGGTCATGAGCATCAGCTCCGACGCCCTGTACCCCCCGTCCCAGCAGCAGCACCTGCGCGACGTCCTCGCCGCCCAGGGCACGCCCTGCCAGTACCACGTCATCGACAGCCCCGACGGCCACGACGGGTTCCTGCTCGAGATCGACCAGGTGGGCCGACCGCTCGCCGACTTCCTCGCCGAGGTGGACAAGCAACATGACTGACCCCCGATCCGACCGCCTCGACGCCGACCTGCCGGCGGATCGGCCCGAGTCCGAGCCCGAGGCCGCGCTGCACGCCGAGACGCCGCGCCATCCGGGCCGGGCGGGCCGACAACGACACCGCCCTGGCCCCGATCCTGTGGGCCACCACCACGTTCGTCACCCCCACCGTGGCCGAGGGCCGGCGCATGGCCACCATGGCCGGTCCCAACCGCTTCTACAGCCGCTACGGCAACCCCACGGTGTGCGGGTTCGAGGACGCCATCGCCGATCTGGAGGGGGCGCAGAGCGCCCGGGCCTTCGCCTCGGGCATGGGGGCGATCTCGGCGGTGGTCCTCGGGCTGTGCTCCAAGGGCGACCACATCGTGGCCCAGCGCCAGCTCTACGCGGGGACCCAGCTGCTGTTGCAGACCGCCTGCCCGCGCTTCGGGATCGAGGTCACCTTCGTGGACGGCACCGAGCCGGGCGCACTGGCCGGCGCGGTGCGACCGGGCCAGACCACCCTGGTGCTGACCGAGACCCCGGCCAACCCCCGCCTCGACCTGGTCGACCTCGACGAGGTGGGCGCCATCGCCGGTCCCATCACCGTGGTCGACTCCACCTTCGCCACCCCCCTGGCCCAGCGACCCCTCGACCACGGCGTCGACCTGGTGGTGCACTCGGCCACCAAGGCCATCGCCGGGCACAACGACGCCACCCTGGGGGTGGTGGCGGGCAGCGCCGAGCTGGTGGACTGGCTGTGGAGCTTCGCCGTGCTCCAGGGGGCCAACGCCTCGCCCTTCGACGCCATGAACGGCTTGCGCGGCCTGCGCACCCTGGGGGTGCGCCTGCAGCGCCAGACCGAGTCCGCGCAGCAGCTGGCCGAGTACCTGGAAGGCCATTCCGGCGTGGCCACCGTCTGCTATCCGGGCCTGGCCTCGCATCCCCAACACGAGCTGGCCCGGCGGCAGATGTCGTTGACCGGTGGCCTGTTGACCATCGATCTGCATGGGGGCCTCGAGGCAGGCAGTCGGTTCGTGGAGGCCACCAAGGTGGCCCAGCTGGCCACCTCGCTCGGCGGCCCCGAGACGCTGGTGACCCATCCGGCCTCCACCACCCACGTGAGCCTGACCCCCGAGGAGCTGGCCGCAAACGGCATCGGTCCCGGCACGGTTCGGGTCTCGGTGGGACTCGAGCACGGTGACGACGTGGTGGCCGACTTCGCCCAGGCGCTGGCGGTGGCGGCAGGCGGAGCCGCGGCCCCGGCCGGTCGAGCGTAGGCCGTTCGGCCCAAATTTCACTCAGGGTGAGCACGGGATCGACCGATAGGTCGGGCATGGACTGTGCGAGTTGCGGCGCCGTCATCGATACCGGTGACCGCTTCTGCCCCGCGTGCTGCCTGCCCAACATCGGCGGGATCCACCAGCCTCGCTTCGGTCCGCCCGAGCGCGAACAGGGCCCGATGCTGGTGGCCCGGGTGGTCGAGCCCGGTCGCCGTCCGTGTCCCCGCTGCGGGGACGGCATCCGGGCCTCGGACCACTACTGCCGCTCCTGCGGGATCGAGGTGGCCAGCCTGGCGCCGATGCCCCCGCCGGGGCGTACCGTCGGGGTGTGGAACGGTCCGGGTCCCCACGGCGACGACTGGTACCACCCGATGGCGGTGTGGACGGCCGGGCTGCGCCTGGTGCTCGGCGTGGTGGCGCTGATCTCGCTGGCCGTCGTGGCCAACAGCCTGATGGTGGACCAGGCCCTCGGGGGCTGGGCGCCGCTCGGCACGCGGGGTCCCCACCCGAACTGGGCTGAGCTCCAGTCCTGGTCGGGGAGCCTGGCGGCCCTGCAACTGATCCTGATCGCCTTGGCCACCCTGCTGGTCATCGGGTGGACACGGCGGGCGTACCGCAACCTGGCCCCCCTCAACGTGGTGGACCTGCGGTTCAAGCCGCGCTGGGCCGTACTCGGCTGGCTCGTCCCCGGCGTCAACCTGGTGGCACCCAAGCAGATCCTCGACGACGCCTGGCGGGCCTCGGATCCGGCGGTGCCGCCGTACGCCCCCGGGTTGTCGGGCTGGCGGCGCACGCCGGCGCCCACCGCCCACGCCCTGTGGTGGATCTGCACCCTGGTCGGACTCCCGGTGGTGGTGTTGACCGAGCTGCAGCTGTCGTTGGTCGGCACGTTGCCGCCCACCACCACCACCGGCATCCACGAGGCCCGGATGGGATACCTGCTGCTGGCCGGATCCCAGGCCCTGGTCGTGTTCGCCGCCATCCTGTTGATCCGCCTGCTGGGCGCCATCTACGAACGCCAGCGGGACCGGGCCGACGCCATCGGGCCGGTGGCCCCCGCCCGTCCGGCGGCCGGCAGCGACCAGACCTCCACGCCGGAGGCACCGGAGCCGGCACCGCCGGAGACCGTGTTCGTGCACGCGCTCGACGCGCAAGCCATCGGTAGGTATTGACGCGGAACGCCGGCCCCTAGAGTGCCGACGTGCCCGAGATGCTCGAGGTGGAGCAGTACCGGCAGCTGGCCGCCACCACGCTGGGTCGACCCATCGTCGGGGTGGAGGCGCCGGACCCCTGGTTCCTCAAGCGCGGCCTCGACGCTTCGGCGGTGGACGGGGCGCTGGTCGGCCGGTCGTTCGACGCGGCCCGCCGCATCGGCAAGCTCCTCCTGCTCGACGTGGCTGAGGGCCCGACGTTGGGCGTCCGCTTCGGGATGACCGGGGCGGTGTTCGTGGACGGCGTGCCCGCCATCGCTCGCCTCGAGTACACCCGCGACCTGAGCGATCCCCGCTGGGATCGCCTGGTCGTCCACTTCGCCGAAGGCGGGACGCTGTGCGTGCGCGACCCGCGCCGGTTGGGTGGGGTGGAGCTTGACCCCGACGAGGGCCGGCTGGGCATAGACGCCTCCGTGGTCACGGTGGCGCAACTGCGGGATCTGCTGGCCGGCCGCGCCGCGCCGCTCAAGGCCTGCCTGCTCGACCAGTCCCGGCTGGCCGGGGTGGGGAACCTGCTGGCCGACGAGATGCTATGGCGGGCCGGGCTCGACCCGGCCCGGCCTGCGGGCTCGCTGTCGGGGGCGGAGGTGCGGCGGCTCCAGCGCCATCTCCGGACCACCCTGGAGGAGCTCACCCGACGGGGCGGGTCCCACACCGGCGACCTCCAGGCCATGCGTCGGCCCGACGGTGTGTGCCCTCGGGACGGCACCCCGCTGCTGCGACGGACCATCGGCGGACGCACGACCTACTCGTGCCCACACCACCAGGTTTGAGAGGCACCCGAACCCGAGGGGCCGTGTTCCACCGCCGCGCGGTCCAACGGCCTATTCTGGCCCCGCATGTCTAGAGCCAGTCGGGTCGAGGTGCGGATCCTGGTCGCCGCCGCGGCCCTGGTCGTCGCGCTCGCCGCCGTGGTCGGTGCCGGGATCCAGGTGGCCGACGCCTCGTCGTCGCCCGCCCAAGTCGACAGCACCACCACCACCGAGGCGACGACCACGACGACCCAGGCCACGACGACCTCCACGGTTGCGACGACCACCACCGCCGCACCGACGACAACGCTGTCGCCGCCCACCACCCGGCCCCACACGACCACGACCACCGCCCGCGCTTCCACCACCACGACGGCCCCGGTCACCTCCACCACGCTGGCCACCACGTCGACCTCGGTGGAGCCCAGCTCGTCGGTGACCGCGCCGGCTCTGAGCAACCCGGCGACCAGCACCACCACCAAGCCCAAGTCGACGTCGTCGGGTGGGCTGTCCGACAGCGCCAAGCTGTCGATCGTGGTGGTCGGCCTGTTGGCCGTGGGCGCGGCCATCCTGGTCCTGACCTACCTCTACTGGCGTCGGACGCGCCCGGCCTCGGTCACCGCGGTGTCACCATCCGCCCTCGACGCCCTGGTCGGCCTCGACGTGGACGGTCCGCCCACCGCGCCGGTGCCGGTGGTGCCCGCGTCCGCGACGACAGCCGCGGCGGTGGTCGGCGCGGGCGCCGTCGTGGGCGCCTCGACGTCGTCGTCAGCGCCTGACTCGGGGCTGCACGCGTTGGTCCCGCCGACCGCGCCGCCCGTCGCACCGCCGGCGACGCCACCGGTCGCCCCATCGGTCGTACCGGCAGGCACCCAGCCGCTCGCCGTCGACGGCGCGGCCGGCCTGGGTGGGGTCACCCCTGATCCCCGGGCCGGGGTGCGCATCCTGGGGCCCGCGGTCGGGCTCTCCGCCGCGCTGGCCAGCGCCGCCGCCGACCGTGAACAGGGCGACGGTGCCCCGCCGGAGCCGGCCCGGGCGACGCCCACGCCGATCGATCCCGAGACGGTCCCACCGGAGCCGGTCCTGGTGTTGTCGTCCCCGCCCGACGACGAGGCCCAGCAGATCGCCCGAGAGCTGTGGCCCACCCGGGACGAGCCGGTGGTGTCCGACGACAGTGACGGACTGGCCGATCTGTGGCGGGCGCCGCTCAAGATCGTCACGCTCGAGGATCTGCAGCAGGGGGCCACCGAGCCGTCACCCGAATCGTCGGGGGCCGACGGCGTGATCGACCTCGGAGACGACCATGGCTGAGGAACTCGACCTGGACGCCATGATCGGCCGATTCCGGGATCGGGCCCACGCGGTGCGGAACCGCCCGCTGCCGCCGGTGGCCGGTGAGGAGCGCACCAAGTTCATCCGGCAGGCGCAGCTCGACTATCAGGATTTCGCCATCGTCGGCGATGCCCAGGCCACCCTGGCGGACGGGATCCTCACGCTCCGAATCGATCTGCGGCCGCCGGGTGGCGGGTCCGGGGACCCAGGCGCGGACTGAAGGCGGGGTGGCATCCGGATCCGACCGGTTCGCGGCAGCCCTGGCGGCCATCGACCTGGCCAACGCCTCCGATCCCAATCGCCTGGTGGTCGACGGGGTGTCGCGCCCCAAGGAGCAGGCGCACGCCGAGCTCATGACCGCCTGGGTGCAGCGTCTCGACCCGAGCGCCGACGAGGCGCAACTGCTGGCGGCGCGGGCGCACCACCTGCGGCGTTGGGAGCTGCCGCGCCAGAGCTATCCCGAGGGTCGCCGCGGCTACCTGGCGTGGCGCACCGAGCTGAAGGCCCGTCACGCCCGCGACGTCGGGGAGATCCTGAGCGAGGTCGGGTACCCACCTGACACCGTCGAGCGCGTTGGCCAGATCATCCGCAAGGAGCACCTGCGCACCGACCCCGCCGTGCAGGTGCACGAGGACGCGCTGTGCCTCACCTTCCTCGAGACCCAGCTCACCGAACTGGGTGTCCAGCTCGGCGAACCCAAGGCGCTCGACGTGCTGGGCAAGACGTTGGCCAAGATGTCCCCGGCCGGACGGGACCAGATCGCCGGTCTGAGGCTCGCTCCTGACGAGCGAGCGCTGCTGGAGCGGGCCGGCGGGGCGAGCTAACACCCGGCCCGGATCGGCCGATGAGAACAGGACCGGCCGTTGACAGGACCGGCGATGGCCGGACGCGCCGCTGGGCCAGGGTTCCCAGCAGGGAAGGTGAACGATGACGTGTGAGGCATGCGGGGGCGAGAATCCGGACACCTCGAAGTTCTGTGTGTCCTGCGGCACCCGGCTGGTCCCGCTCGACGCGTCGGTGCCACCACCGCCGCCACCCCCGCCGCCGCCACCTCCTCCGACCCACGAGCCCGCCCCCGAGCCGGTGGCCGAAGTCGAGCCGGAGCCGGCGGCCGAACCGGAACCGGAACCGGAGCCGGAGCCAGTAGCCGAAGTCGAGCCGGAGCCCGAGCCGGAGCCGGAGCCCGAGCCCGAACCGGAGCCGGAGCCGGAGCCGGAGCCCGAACCGGAGCCGGAGCCGGAGCCGGAGCCGGAGCCCGAGCCCGAACCGGAGCCGGTGGCCGCAGTTGAATCGGAGCCCGAGCCGGTGACCGAGATTGAGCCGGAGCCGGTGGCCGAGATTGAGCCGGAGCCGGTGGCCGAAACGTTGCCGCCACCCCCGCCGCCGCCCCCGCCGGAGCCCGAGCCCGAGCCTGAGCCGGTGGCCGAAGTTGAGCCGGAGCCCGAGCCCGAGCCGGAGCCGGTGGCCGAAGTTGAACCGGAGCCCGAGCCGGAGCCGGTGGCCGAGGCGTTGCCGCCGCCTCCCCCGCCCCCTCCGCCCGAGCCAGAGCCTGTGCCCGAGCTGGTGGCCGAGGTCGAGTCAGAACCACTGCCCGCGTCGAACGGCGTGGCCGCCCTCCTGGAAGCGCCGGCCGACATCATCGAGCACACCGATGAGGACGACGACGCCCATGCGCCCGCCGAGTTCGTGATGGTGGGGGGTCCGGCTGACCCCGAGACGCTGCCCCCCCCGCCGCCGGTCCTGGCCCCCCAGGCCCGCGCCCACCCCCAGCCCGTGCTGGCTCCTCCGCCACCCCCGCCGATCGAGGCCCCGCAGGTCGCGGCGGCCGCGGTGGTGAGCAGCGCGGCGGCGTGGCCGGCGCCGGCCCAGCCGCCGGTGAGCGTGGCCGGCACCAACGGGAGCGCGGCGCACCAACCCATGCCGGAGCCGCCCCCGCCGCCCCCGACCGCGGTGGCCCCAGCCGAGCCATCGGCTCCGGCCGGCGTGGTCGACCCCTACCAACTGGGTCCGGCCTCCCAGCGCCTGTCGGCCGCCGCCCTGCGCACCGGGCGCATCTCGCTGGGCGTCCTGTCGATGGTGCTGGCCCCCGACGAGGTGGTCGAATCGCTGGTGGGTGGTCGCTACCAGAACCAGGCCGGCGTGGCCGCGCTGACCAACCACCGCCTGGTGCTGGTCAACGAGCACGAGTGGGTCCCCGAGGTGCGCACGGTGCCGCTGACCGAGGATCTGGTGGTCCAGGGCTGGCAGGACGACCGGACCGCCTCGCTGATCTTCATCACCGAGGGCCAGAGCGTGACCTTCAGCTTCATCATCGACCGTCCCCTGGCCCAGGAGATGGCGCAGTTCGTGCGAGCCCGGGTGGCCGAGCTGACCGACTGAGGCGCCCCCGGTCCGGTCGGCCCGAGATCGCTTTTCGTCGTCGGCCAGGGACTTGGTATGGTGGTCGGCCCACGCGGACGTGGCTCAGCTGGTAGAGCACAACCTTGCCAAGGTTGGGGTCGCGGGTTCGAATCCCGTCGTCCGCTCCACGAAGTAGCAGGTCAGCACGTCTGACCACCGTTTCGGTGGTCGGATGTGCCCGGATGGTGTGTCGATCCCCCGGGGCCTGGGGCGCGCGGTAGGGTCCGCGGCGGTGACCGGCGGGGGCCGGCGCCGCATCGAACCGGGGGCCAGATGAGCCACGACGTCCACATCCGCGGCGGGTTGGTCATCGACGGGACCGGTGCGCCCGGCCGGCGTGCCGATGTGGCCATCGACGGCGGCCGGGTGGTCGAGATCGCCGAGCGGATCGAGGACGGCGCGGCGCGCACCATCGAGGCGGCGGGGCGAATCGTCTGCCCCGGGTTCGTCGACCTGCACACGCACTACGACATCCAGGCCTTCTGGGATTCCACCCTGTCCCCGTCGCCCCTCCACGGCGTGACCACGGCCATCGCCGGCAACTGCGGCTTCTCGGTGGCGCCCCTGGCCCCATCGGAGGGTGAGTACCTGATGCGGATGCTGGCCCGGGTGGAGGGCATGCCCCTGGCCTCGCTCGAGGCGGCCACCGACTGGGGATGGACCAGCTTCGGCTCCTACCTCGACCGGGTCGAGGGCCAGGTCACCCCCAATCTGGGGTTCCTGGCCGGACATTCGGCCATCCGCCGCACGGTGATGGGCCCAGCCGCCAACGAGCGCACCGCCAGCGACGACGAGGTGGCGGCCATGCGCAACCTGCTGGGCCAGAGCCTCGATGAAGGGGCCCTGGGGTTCTCGTCCTCGTGGGCGGCCACCCACAACGACGGCGACGGTCAACCGGTGCCGTCCCGATGGGCCGACGAGGCCGAGTTGCTGGCGCTGTGCCAGGAGGTCGGACGCCATCCCAGCTCCGCCCTCGAGTTCATCCCCGGCCTGGGCGATTTCACCGCGGCCGAGGGCGATCTCATGGGACGCATGTCGGCCGCCGCCGACCGGCCGCTCAACTGGAACATCCTGGTGGTGCTGGCCGGCATGGCCGCCAAGATCGACACCCAGCTCGGCGCCTCGGATCGCGCCGCCGAGCGCGGCGGGCGGGTGCTGGGCCTGACCATCCCCATGTCGGTGCGGCCCCGGCTGAGCTTCGCCTCCGGGTTCCTGCTCGACACCATCCCCGGCTGGCAGGGTCCCATGACCGAGCCCCACGCCGACCGCCTGGCCCGTCTGGGCTCGCCCGAGGCGCGCCGGGCCCTGTTGGAGACGGCCGGGGATGCCCAGCTGGGGCTGGCCAACTTCGGCCAGTACGTGCTCACCGAGTGCACCACGCCCGAGACCAAGGGCTACGAGGGACGGACCGTGGCCGAGGTGGCCGCCGAGCTGGGTGGCGAGCCCTTCGCCGTGCTGTGCGACATCGCGGTGGCCAACGACCTGCGCACCGGCTTCTCGTTCCCGGCCTACGGCGACACCGAGGCCGACTGGCAGGCGCGGGTCGGGGTGTGGCGAGACCCGAGGGCCATCATCGGCGCCTCCGACGCCGGCGCCCACCTCGACTTCCTGGCCACGTTCAACTACCCGACGGTGCTCCTGCGGCGGGCCGTGGCCGACCTCGGTCTGCTGTCGTGGGAGGAGGCCATCTCGCTCATGACCGACGCCCCCGCCCGGCTGTACGGCCTGGTGGACCGGGGCCGGCTGGTCGCCGGCGCCCACGCCGATGTGGTGGTCATCGACCCCGAGCGGGTCGGGCCCGACCCGGTGGTCAGCCGCATCGACCTACCGGCCGCCGGGTGGCGCCTGTACGGGGGCGCCTCCGGCATCGACCACGTGTTGGTCAACGGGGTCGAGGTGGTCGCCGACGGCGTCATCGGACCGGAACGGCCCGGCACCGTGCTGCGTTCGGGCCGTGACACCCGACCGGTGCCGGTGCGCTCATGATCGTTCGCCGGTGATCGTTTCCGTCGACGACCACCTGGTCGAGCCGGCCCACCTGTTCGAGGGGCGGCTTCCCGCCGCGCTGGCCGACGGCGCCCCTCGCATCGAGGTGGCCCCCGACGGCACCGAGGCCTGGCGCTTCGACGGTCGCCTGCACCCACAGATCGGGCTGAACGCCGTGGTCGGGCGTCCGACCGACGAGTGGTCGATGGAGCCGGCCAACTTCTCCGACATGCGCCGGGGCTGTTGGGATCCCGAAGCCCGACTGGCCGACATGGATCTCGACGGGGTGTGGGCCTCGTTGCACTATCCGTCCCTCATCGCCGGCTTCGCCGGGTCGAACTTCTCTCGTTGCTCGGATCCGGCGTTGGGACTGGCGTGCGTCCGGGCCTGGAATGACTGGCACCTGGAGGAGTGGGTCGGTCCGCGGACTGACCGGTTCATCCCGCTGCAGCTGCCCTGGTTGTCGGACCCCGACGTGGCCGCGGCCGAGATCCGACGCAACGCCGAGCGCGGGCTTTCGGGCCGTGAGCTTCCTGGAGCAACCGGTGGACCTGGGCCTGCCGTCGATGCATACCGGACACTGGGACCCCTTCCTGGCCGCCTGTGAGGAGACGGGCACGGTGGTGTGCCTGCACTGCGCCTCCTCGGGTTGGTCGGCCTCCCGGTCGCCCTGGGCGCCCCTCGAACTGCTGACCACGCTGTTCCCGGTCAACGCCCTGGTCACCTGCGCCGACTGGCTCTGGTCGGGAGTGCCGGTGCGCTTCCCGGAGCTGCGCATCTGCCTGGCCGAATCGGGCATCGACTGGGTGCCGATGCTCATCAATCGGATCGACTACGTGATGGACCACTCGGCCACCGGCGTGGGCTCGGGGGGCGCGGCGGCCTGGGCGGACCGATCGGTGCATCCCACCGAGGCGTTGCGGCGCGCCTTCTGGTTCGGGGTGATCGACCTCACATCGTCACTGGTGCTGCGCCATCACATCGGTGTCGACCACATCGTGTTGGAGAGCGACTACCCCCACGCCGACTCCACCTGGCCCGACACCTCGGAACGGGCCGCGACCGCCCTGGCTGACCTGCCGGCGGCGGAGGTCGATGCCATCTGCTGGCGAAACGCGTCCACGCTGTTCGACTTCACGGTGCCGGATCCGGCGGCGTGAGTCAGC
This sequence comes from uncultured Microthrixaceae bacterium, assembly GCA_963740985.1. Lineage (GTDB taxonomy): Bacteria > Actinomycetota > Acidimicrobiia > Acidimicrobiales > Acidimicrobilacustridaceae > UBA4742. The sequence continues at coordinate 1,148,451 of CAVUGJ010000002.1, read as the reverse complement.
TAGCGGCGGCGGCGTCGGCGGGCGCGAAGTAGGGAGCCAGCGCGTCGGCCAGGAGGTCGACCAGCGGCGGGCGCATGAACGAGTCGTGGGTGCCCTCCACCGGCAGGTAGGTGATGTCGGTGGCCAGGCGCCGCCACGCGTCCAGCCGGGGGGACGGCTCGGTGACCACCACCAGAACGGGGCCGTCATAGGGCCGAGCCACCCATCGTCCCAGCGCCGTCTCCACCTGGGACATCACGAAGCGGGTGCGCAGGTGGGTGGGCAGCGTCTGGCCGGCACGGCGCCGAGCTCGGGCCTCCCGGGACTGGCCGGCCCGGCGGCGGTTGTGGTCCTTCATGGGCAGGGGGAGGGCCTGGGCCCACTCGGCCAGGGCGAGCTGGCGCTTGGCCTCGCGCACCCCGGCCTGGGTCCACGAGGTCACGGCCTGGCGATCGGGGCGCAGGGGCAGGCGGGACACGAAGTGGCTGTCGAGCAGCACCACCAGGTCGGGCCGCCGGCCGCGCTCATCGAGCCGGCGGGCCATCTCCAGGGCCACGGTGCCGCCCGAGGAGTACCCGCCGATGAGCAACGGGCCAGTCGGGCGAGCGTCGACCACGGCATCCGACGTAGGCCTCGGCCATGGTGGCGATGGAGCCCACCCGGTCCAGCCCGGCCTCGCCCACCACCTGCACCCCGTAGAAGGGTCGGTTGGCTCCGAAGGCCGTGGCCAGGTCCAGGAAGTTCTCGGACCGACCGCCACCACCGTGGACGCAGAAGAACGGGGCCAGTCGGCCCTTGGGCTGGAGGGGTACGGCCGGGGTCATGGGCGCGCCGTCGCGCCACTCGGCCCACCGAGCCGCCCCGGCGGTCACGGTGGGGTGTTCGAACACCGAGATGGGCACCTCCGCCGCCGAAAGCCGCGCTCAGCAGGTCGGCCACCTCGACCATGGCCAGCGAGTCGCCGCCCAGGTCGTAGAAGTCGTCGTCGGCCCCGATGGCGGCCAGGCCCAGCACCTGCTCCCAGGCCTCGGCGATGGTGGTCTCGACCCCGGCCGCCGGGGCCAGGTAGGGCACCTCGAGCGGCGGGCGCCGATCGTCGACGGCCGGGAGCTCGTCGACCAGCACCTTGCCCCGGTCGCTGCGAGGGAAGGTCGTCGCAGAACACGACGGCGCCGGGCAGCATGTAGCGGGGCAGCCAGTCGGAGAGCTGGCGGCGCAGCACCGACACCGTCACCCCCGGGTGGGCGGCCACCACGTGGGCCACGATGCGGGTGCGACCCGGACCGGGCTCGTCGGTGCCCACGATGACCTCGCGGACCTCGGGCAAGGCGCCCAGGCGCCGCTCGATCTCGGACAGGTCGACGCTGTAGCCCCGGATCTTGACCATGGCGTCGCGACGGCCCATGAAGATCAGAACCGGACCGGCCATGCGTCCGTAGTCGCCGCCGATCAGGATCCGCTGGCCGGGGTGGTCGGGGTCGGGCTGGAACAGGGCGTCGGTCAGCACCGGGTCGCGCCAGTACCCCGAGGCCAGGCCGGTGGTGCGCACCGCGATCTTGCCGGCGCCGGTGTCGTCGGCTTCGGTGATCCAGACCTCCGCGCCGCGGACCGGTCGACCCACGGCCAGAGGGCCCGTCGCGCACCTCGGTGCCGGGCCGGTGGTCGAACACGGTGATGGGACCGCACTCGGTCGAGCCGTACTGCCCGGTGATGCGGGCCTCGGGGTTCATCGTGGCCCAGACCCCGCGCACGTCGTCGCCGTACACCTTGTCGGCCATGGGTGCGATGAGTCGGAGGCGGGGCAGGGCGGAGCCGGGGCCGAAGAGGTCGATCAGGTCGCGCATCAGGTGCGGGGCCACCACCGCCAGGGTGATGTCGGCCGCGGCCAGCCAGTCGGCCACCGACCGGGTACCCGGGGTCGGATCCATCAAGTGCAAGCTGGCGCCCCAGCAGGGACCGGTGAACACGAAGGCGGCGGCCCCGAAGCTGGGCGCCAGGGTCAGCCCGATCCGGTCGTCGGGGCAGAAGTCGTAGGCCTCGAGCAGGGCCTCGGAGCGGGCCCGCAGGGCGCCGAAGCTCGAGGCCACGCCCTTGGGCCGACCAGTCGACCCGGAGGTGAACACCAGGGCTGAGGTGTCGGTGGGATCGGGACCGTGAACCACGGCGTCGGGATGGGTGCCGGGGGCGGCTGGGTCGATCACGGTGACGTCGGGGCCGGGCCGGGTCAGCCCGCCGGCCAGCACCACGGCTCGGGGCTCGATCAGCTGGTAGAGCTCGGCCAGCCGCAGCCGGGGCGTGGCCGGGTCGAGGTGGGCGGTGGCCCGCCCGGCGATCCACCCAGCCAGGTTGGCCACCACGGCGTCCACCCAGGAGCGGACCACCACCGGGATCGGGGTAGCCGGATCCGGCGAGGCCGCGGCCATGGCCTGGGCCAGGGCGGTGGCCTCGACGTCGAGCTGGCGGATGGTCAGCGAGCGCCCCTCGCCCACGAGGGCCAGCGCGTCGGGTCGCGCCGCTGACCTGCTCGATCCAGCGCTCGACGATCCAAGCCGGCGCGCCCTCGACGGGCCACGTCGCCCGCCCTGGACGGCTCGGTCACGCCGGACCCGGCTCGTACCAGGCCCGGATGGAGAACGGGTGCTCGATGACGTGCTGGCTGAGCAGGAAGGCCTGGGTGTCGGCCAGCTGGAGCTGGGCCCGGGCCGGGAACCGTTGGATCGGATAGGCGCTGAGCGGGTTGCCGGCCTGGGCCTCCAGCGCCGGGGTCAGTCCCAGGGCCGTGGCCTGGTAGGCCTGGAAGGCGCTGAAGTTCGTGCGTGATCAACTTGAGCGACGACAGCCGCGCCTTCTCCCAGGCGGCGATGAACTCGGGGTGGGCGTTCAGGAACGAGCTCAGGGCGATGGAGTAGCTGGCGCCGGTCAGCTTCGGGTGGTCACGCTGGGCCTGGTCGATGGAGGGGAAGCCCTTGGAGGCGAAGATCTGGCCGAACGGGGCGGGGGAGGCGTAGGCGGCGATGCTGCCTGACCCCAGGGCGGCGAAGGCGTCGGCCGGCGCGATGTTGGTGACGGTCACCTTGCCGGTCAGTCCGTCGGCGGCCAGCACGCCCTGCAGGTAGCGGTCGGCATAAGTGCCCTTCTGCACGCCCACGGTGGTTCCGGCCAGCGCGGCCACCGACGTCGGTCCGCCGGGCTTCACGTTTATCCAGGCGTCCTGGCCCAGGGTGGCGGTGTCGAGCAGCCTGGTGTCGATCCCCCCGGACTTGCCGATGATCGCCGGGGTGTCGGTCTCGATGGCCACGTCGATCTGGCCGCCCTGGAAGGCCTCGTTGACCGAGGTGCCGGTCGGGAAGGTGATGGTCTTGGTGCTGGTCACCCCGGACGCGGCCATGATCTGGTTGAAGTCGCCGTTGGCCATGGCGTACCCCTGGGGCGCGTACCAGGTGTTGCCCTTGGGATTGATGAAGCCCACCCGGAGCACATAGGGCTTGGCGGACCGGGTGGGGACGGTGCCCGTGGTCGCGGTCGTCGCCGTGGTCGATGACGAGCTGCAGCCAGCCAGCAGCGCCACCACCGTGACGGCGGCGGCCAGGCCGGGGATCAACCGGCGGGTCAGCGTGGGGGTCATGGTCTCCTCGTCGGGTCGGTCGGGTCGGTCGGGTCGGTCGGGGTCGGTCGGTCGAGCGGCGCCGTCGGGCTCGACGCCCAGGCAGCTCAGCAGGCGTCGCCGCAGCTCGGCGAAGCGGGGGGTGTCGATGTCGCGGGGTCGGTCCAGCTCCACGGCCACGTCGTCGATCAGGCGGCCCTGCGTCAACACCAGGACCCGGTCGGCCAGCAGCAGCGCCTCGGTCACGTCGTGGGTGACCAGCAGCACGGCCAGATCGTGCTCGGCCCACAGCCGCGCCACCAGGCGCTGCACGCCGGAGTCGGGTCAGCGCGTCGACCGCCGCGAACGGCTCGTCGGCCAGCAGCAGCTCGGGACGCCGGACCAGGGCCCGGGCCAATGCCACTCGCTGGGCCTCGCCGCCCGACAGGGTCAGCGGCCAGGCGTCGACGCGATCGGCCACCCCCACCTCGTCGAGCGCGGCCCGAGCCCGGCCCCGCAGGTCGGGGCCCCGCAGGCCGATCATGACGTTGCGCCAAACCCGCTTCCAGGGCAGCAGCCGCGGTTCCTGGAACACCACGGCCCGTCGGTCGGCGGCCTGGATCTCCCCCTCGGCGCCCTGGTCCAGGCCGGCGATGATGCGCACCAGCGTGGACTTCCCGGACCCCGACGGCCCGATGAGGGCCACGAACTCGCCGGCGGCCACGTCCAGATCGATGCCGTCGAGCACCCGACGGCCGTCGTAGGCCCGCCGCACGCCGCGCAGCCGCACGGCCGGCGTCGAGGCTGGCGGCTGGTTCACGCGCCGGAGAAGGCGTGTCTCCACACCAGTGTCCTTCGCTCCACGAGGCGGATCACCAGATCGGCCCCCAACCCCAACATGGCGTAGACGACCAGGCACACGAAGACCACGTCGGGCTGCAGGTACTGGCGGGCGTCGTTGAGCAGCGCCCCCAGACCGTGGTCGGCGTTGATCTGCTCGGCCACCACCAGCGCCACCCACCCCACGGCCACCGACTGGCGCAGCCCGACCAGCATCTGGGGCAGGGCGCTGGGCAGCACCACGTCGGTGATCAGGCCCCGCCGGGTCACGCCGAAGACGGTGGCCGCCTCCACCAGCCGATCGTCCACCGAACGGATGGCGCCGAAGGTGTTGAGGTAGATCGGGAAGAACGAGGCCACGGCCACCAGCCCCACCTTGGAGCTCTCACCGATGCCCAGCCAGATGATGAGGAAGGGGACCAGCGCGGCGTAGGGGATCATCCGCACGGCCTGGAGGGTGGGATCGACCAGGTCCTCCACTAGGCGGAAGAGCCCGCTGGCCACCCCGGCGGCCACGCCGAACCCCACGCCCAGGGCCAGGCCCTCCACCACCCGGATCACCGAGGCGTGCATGGCCGCCCACAGCTCGCCGTTGCCGGCCAGGGTGCGGAAGGCATCCCACACCGCCAGCGGAGTGGGCAGCGAGGCTCCCGCCCAGTGGTGGGTGGCCGCCACCTGCCAGCCCAGCAGGACCAGGGCCAGGCCGAGCAGGCGGAGCAGCACTCGACGGCCACGGTGAGGGTGCTCGCCGGGGGCGGTCCCGGGCGCGTCGTCGGGCGCGGCGTGCTCCGTGTGGTCGACGACCTCCACTGGCTCCCCAGAACCTCGCATAGCTGACATCGCCCTCACCGACCGGCGCCCGAGCAGCCTCGACAGTACTGGACGACCTGGTTCAGTCGGCCCGGTCGTCGCCGGGACGGGTGGCGCCCGGGTCGTCCGTCGGGACCGGGAAGCCGTCGACCCGCCGCAGTTGGGGGAACACGAAGCACCAGCTCAGGGCCACGGCCAGCGTGGCCAGGCCGCCGAGCACCACCGATCCGGTGGTGCCCAGCAGCTGACCCACGACGCCCGACTCGAACGCGCCCAGCTCGTTGGACGCGCCGATGAAGACGTTCTCGACGGCCGAGACGCGGCCGCGCTTGGCCGCCGGAGTCATGAGGGGCACCAGGGTGGCTCGGATGAACACGCTCACCGCGTCGGCACCCGAGAGCACCACGATGGCGGCGAAGGCGACCACGAAGGTGCGGGTCAGGCCCAGGACGATGGTGAAGACGCCGAAGACCGCCACCACGCCGAGCAGGGTACGACCCACCCGGCGGGTGAGCGGGCGCACGGCCAGGACCAGGGTCATCAGGCCGGCGCCGATGCCGGCCGCTGCCCGCAGCCATCCCAGCCCGACGACACCGACGCCCAGGTTGTCCTTGGCGATGGCGGGCAGCAGGGCGATGGCGCCGCCGAAGAGGACGGCGAACAGGTCGAGGGAGATGGCGCCCAGCAGGATGGGTTCGTCCCGCACGAACCGCAGCCCCTCGAGGGCCTGGTGCCAACCCTGGCGGGGCGGTGCGGCGGGGGAGTAGCCCGACGAGGCCTCCTCCGCGGCTTCCAGACGGGCCTCGGCCCGCACCAGATCGGCGTCGGCGGCTGCCACGGGGGCGGCGCCGGCGCCGCGGGTGATGGGGTCGGTGTGGACCAGGGAGATGGCGCCGGCCATGACCACCAACAGCGCGGCGATGGCCAGGAACGGGAGTCGAACGTCGGCCGCGTACAGGAAGGCGCCCGCCACCGGCCCGATGATGATGCCGGCCTCGAACGCCACCGCGCTGCGGGCGATGAGCCACGGCAGCCGCTCCGCCTCCACCAGGTCGGCGGGGAGCGACCGCCCCGCCGGCGCGCTGAAGGCCAGGGCCACCCCGGAGATGAGCACCAGGGCGAAGATGGGCACGATCGAGGTGGGGTCCGTGCCCGCGTACCAGCCGAGGCCCAGGGCCACACCGGCCTGGACCAGGGCTGACGCAGCCACGATCCGGCGGCGATCGACGCGGTCGGCCACCGTCCCGCTGACCAGCACCAGCAGCGCGGCCGGGGCGAACTCGACCAGGCCCAGTAGGCCCAGGTCGAGCTCGCTGCCGGTGAGGTCGAACACCAGCTTTCCGAGGATGGTGGCCTGAGCCATGGCTGCGGCGGCCCCGACGAAGTCGGCGGTCAACAGGGCCGCGATCGATTGGCGGACGCGCGTCGACGTCACCCTGCGGTCAGCGCGGCCACCAACATCGGGGTGAGGTCGTCGACCAGGTGGTCGGTGAACTCGTCTCGGGCCACCAGCCACCGGTAGTAGAGCGGTCCCATGAGCAGGTTGGACACCAGCGACAGGTCGCGTGGGGCGGCGATCTCCCCGCGGTCGACGGCCCGCTCGACCATCCCCAGCAGCTCGCGTCGGTAGCCCTCGTAGAACCGCTCACGCAGGGCCTCGGCCAGGCCCCGGTTGCGCACCGCCTCGCCGATCAGGGCCTCGTTCAGTCCTCCGAACTCGCCGCTGAGCCGTTCGATGATGCTCTCCTGGAGGGCCCGCACGTCGCCGGCCAGGCTGCCGGTGTCGTCGATGTGGTGCTCCTCGGTGGCCTCGGCCAGCGCCGAGACCACCAATGACTCCTTGTTGGGGAACCGCCGGTACAGGGTGGCGCTCGAGACCTTGGCCCGATGCGCCACCGCGGCCATGGTCAGGCCGGAGTACCCCTCTTCGACCAGCAGGTCGAGGGTGGCCTGGGCGATGGCCAGGTCGGCCTCGACACTGCGAGGCCGACCGCGGGCGGCGGTCGGGATGCTCGTCCTGAGCGGAGCCCGACGGTGCCGGGCGCGGGAGTGCGGATCGAGGCAGACGTGGCCACCATCCTTCCACCGGTGTGGGTCACGGGTCGTCGATCGCGCACCCGAGCCATGACCTAGACCCCGGCGTCGACCAGGTCGGCGTGCACCGCCACCCGGTCCCGGAGCTCGTCTGCGGCCAGCTCCTCGACCAGGTCGGTCTCGGGAGCGGCGTCCGGTGGGCGGGCCGGCAGGAAGACCATGGCCACCACCGCGCCCCCCAGGGCCACCGCCGCCCCGATGAGGAGGGTGATGGACATGCCGTGCACGAAGGCGGCACTGGCGTCGGCCACCAGTTGGTGCCCGGCGGGGCCCAGGCGGCCCGCCACCTCGACTGCGCCGCCGATGGAGTCGCGGGCGGCGTGGGCCGCGGCCGGAGGCAGGGCGGCCACCACCTTGGACGAGCTGATCTGCTGGTGGTAGCTGGCGGCGGTGAGGCTGCCCAGCACGGCCACGCCCAGGGCGCCGCCCACCTGGCGGGTGGTGTCGTTCATGGCTGAGCCGACTCCGGCTTTGCCCAGAGGCAGCGAGCCCATGATGGATTCGGTGGCTGGGGCCATGGCCGTGGAGATGCCCAGACCGAGCAGGGCCAGCACGATCCCGACGAACACGTAGCTGTCGCCCACCGTCAACCGCGACATCAGGGCCAGCGACGAGGCCACGATGACCATGCCCACGGCCACCGGGACCTTGGTGCCCACCCGCTTGGTGATCTTGGCCGTGTTGGGCGACATGATCATCATCACGCCGGCCAGGGGGATGAGGGCGGCACCGGCCACCATGGGGGTGTAGCCGAGCACGAACTGCAGGTACTGGGTCAGGAAGTACATCGATCCGAACATGGCGAAGAAGACCAGGGTGACGGCGATGCTGGCCCCGCTGAAGCGTGGGTTGCGGAAGAACCGGACCTCGAGCATGGGGTGGGTGCAGTGCAGCTCCCAGGCCACGAAGGCGGCCAGCAGTACGACGCCGGCCCCGAAGCCGGTGAGCACCGCCGGGTCGCCCCAGCCCTGGGCCGGAGCCTCGATCACCCCGTAGAGCAGGGCACCCAGGCCGGCCGAGCCCAGCACCGTGCCCAGCGGGTCGAGGCGGGGAGCGTCGGGGTCCTGGCTGGTGGGCACGAACAGGTAGCCACCGATGAGGGCGATGATGACCACGGGCACGTTGACGAAGAAGACCGAGCCCCAGAAGTAGTGGGCCAGCAGCCAGCCGCCGACCACCGGTCCGACCACGATGCCGATGCCCGACACCCCGGCCCAGATGCCGATGGCCCGACCCCGCTCCTCGGCCGGGAACACGTTGGTCAGGATGGACAGGGTGGCGGGCATGATCATGGCGCCGCCGATGCCCGCCAGCGCCCGGAAGGCGATGAGCTGGCCGGCCGCTGGCGGAGAAGGCGGAGGCCACCGAGCCGAACCCGAACACCAGCAGACCCAGGGTCAGGATGCCCTTGCGACCGAAGCGGTCGCCCAACGCGCCGGTGGTCAACAGGATGCTGGCGTACACGATGGTGTAGGCGTCGACGATCCATTGGAGCTGGCTGGCGGTGGCGCCCAGGTCCCGCTGGATGGTGGGCAGGGCCACGTTCAGGATCGTGTTGTCCATCCCGATGACCAGCAGCGAGAAGCACAGCACGGCCAACGTCCACCAGCGCCTGGCGTGCACCGTGTCTGCGTCGACTCGTCTTGTCCGCCAGTCGGCAAGCGCCCCTGTGTCCATGACCCAATCCTTTCGAAACGAAACTCTCTCGTTTCGATAATGCCGGGCCGACTTCCGAAACACAACCCTTTCGGAAGTGCCATTGGTCACCCGGGGCGTCACGACGGGCGGGATCGGGCGGTTTTGGTGAATACTGACACCAACGTCAGGTTTTGGTTCGACCGACCAGGTCGATCCGTCGAGCCCAAGGGGAAACGATGGCCGAGACGACCCAGCCAGAGGAGGGGGCCGCGGCGGAGAGCCCCTTCGCGGCGATGGATCCCGAGATGGCGGCCAATCCGCAGCCGGTGTTCAAGGCGCTGCGCGAGGCCATGCCCGTGATGCGGATGGACGACGGCGGTGGCGTGGTGCTGTCGCGCAAGGCCGAGATCGACGAGGCCTTCCGCCACCCGGAGGTCTTCTCCTCCAACATGGATGCGGTCGACCTGCAGAACCACCGGCCCATGATCCCCCTGCAGATCGACCCGCCCGAGCACAAGAAGTTCCGCAAGCTGCTCGACCCCCTCTTCGCCCCCAAGCAGATGGCCCTGCTCGAGGAGCCCGTCACGGCCCTGGTGAACGGCCTCATCGACGGCTTCATCGACCGGGGGAAGGTCGATTTCGCCGCTGAGTTCTCCATCCCGTTCCCGTCGCAGGTGTTCCTGACCCTGCTCGGCCTGCCGCTCGACGAGCTGCCTACGTTCCTGACCATGAAGGACGGCATCATCCGGCCCGACGCGGTCACCGGCGAGCCCTACGGCAGCGCCAAGATGCGGGCCTACCAGAAGGAGATCGCCGACTCGGTCTACGACTACTTCGACATGGTCCTCGACCAGCGCGAGGAGGAGCGCCGCGACGACCTGCTCAGCCGGTTCCTCGACGCCGAGGTCGACGGCGAGCGGCTCACCCGCCACGACATCCTCGACATCAGCTTCCTGTTTCTGATCGCCGGGCTGGACACGGTCACCTCCACGCTGGACTGCATGTTCGCCTACCTGGCCCAGCACCCGGAGCGCCGTGGCCAGATGGTGGCCGACCCCTCGCTCATCCCCTCGGTGGTCGAGGAGCTGCTGCGGTGGGAGACCCCGGTCATGGGCGTCGCCCGCGTGGCGGTGGCCGACACCGAGCTGGACGGCTGCCCCATCCACGCCGGCGACTCGGTCATGGTCATGCTCGGCTCGGCCAACGTGGACGACGCCGAGTGGCCCGACGCCGAGGACGTGCGCTGGGACCGCGACGTCAACCGCCACCTGGCCTTCGGCGGTGGCATCCACCGCTGCCTCGGCTCGCACCTGGCCCGCCAGGAGCTGCGCATCGCCCTGCGGGAGTGGCACCGGCGCATCCCCGACTACGACGTGGCCGAGGGCCACACGCTTTCGTACACGGGTGGCATCCGCTCCATCGACCACTTCCCGATGACCTTCCCACCCGGCGGCGGCGGGTGACTCTGGATCCCGGCGCGGCCCGCCTCGACGGACGCGTGGCCGTGGTGACCGGCGGCGGGGCCGGCATCGGTCGGGGGATCGCCAACGGACTGGCTGCCTTCGGGGCCAGGGTGGCCATCTGGGAGCGCAACGCCGACACGGCGGACTCGGCCGGCGCCGAGGTGAGCGGCCTGGGGTTGACCGTGGACGTGCGCGACGGGGCCGAGGTGGCGGCCGCCCTGGCCACCACCGTGGCGGAGCTGGGACCGGTCGACATCCTGGTCAACAACGCCGGGGGCGTGTTCCGGGCGCCGCTGCTCGAGACCTCGGAGAACGGGATCGACGCCCTGTACCGGGCCAACCTGCGTCACGTGATCATCTGCACCCAGCAGGTGGCCCGGACCATGGTGGACGACGGCCGCCCGGGCAGCATCATGGCGGTCACGTCGATCGAAGGCGTGCGGGCCGCGCCCGGCTTCGCCGCCTACGCCGCGGCCAAGGCCGGCGTGGTCAACTTCACCAAGACCGCCGCGCTCGAGCTGGCTCCCCACGGGATCCGGGTCAACGCCCTGGCCCCGGACTTCACCTGGACCGAGGGGCTGGCCCAGATCATGGGCGGAGGGCCCGACGGACCCGAATCCGCCCCCATGGTGCCCATGGGCCGGGCCGGCCACGTGGACGAGATGGCCGGGGCGGCGGTGTTCCTGGCCTCGGACCTGTCGAGCTACATGACGGGCCAGACGCTGCACGTGGACGGTGGTACCCACGCGGCCAGCGGCTGGTACCACGCGCCCGACGGCGAGTACGTCCTCGGGCCGACTGGCTAGGCCCTCGGGTCGGCAAGCCTCCCGTCGGGCGGCTTCGCCATCCGGGCGACATCGGTCCAGCGGCTCTGGCCTGGCGGCCGGCGCCTTCCGCCTTCTAGAGCATTTCGGCGGCGCGGCGGAGGGCGTCGATGTGGTCGTCCACGGTGGCCAGGCCGGCGCGCATGGTGTTGAGCGTGAGATGGGTGGGCCCTTCGGCCCGCCAGGCGTCGATGCGCTCGACCAGGTCGTCGCCGCGCCCGTCACCCGCGTCGAGCCGACCCTCCATGCCGATGCCGGCCGGATCGCGGCCCGCGGCGCGGGCGGCCTCGTCCACCACGGCGCGGGCCCGGTCGAGCTTCTCGCCAGGCTGCACCATGGGGAACCAGCCCTCGGCCAGTCGGCCGATCCGCCGGTAGGCGGGCTTCGAGGCGGCTCCCAGCCACACCGGGATCGGCTGCTGGTTGGGCAGCGGCCACAGCCCGGCGCCGTCGACCCGGTCGTGGGTGCCGTCGAAGGTGACGCTGCGCTCGGTCCACAGTCGGCGCAGCAGGCCGATCTGCTCGTCCTCCCGGGCGCCCCGGGTGGTGAATTCCTGGCCCAGGGCGTCGTACTCCACCTTGTTCCAGCCGACCCCCACCCCCAGGCGGAAGCGGCCACCGGTGAGCAGGTCGACCTCGGCCGCCTGCTTGGCCACCAGCACCGTCTGGCGCTGCGGCAGGATGATGATCCCGGTCACGAGCTCGAGCTCGGTCAGTCCGGCCAGGAAGCCGAAGAGCACGAACGGCTCGTGGAAGGTGGTGTCGATGTCGTAGGGGCCGGCCCATCCCTCGTGGACCTTCGGGTCGGCGCCCACCACGTGGTCGTAGGCCAGGATGTGGGTGTAGCCCAGGTCGGTGACCGCTTGGGCGTAGGCCCGGATGCCGCCGGGGTCGGCGCCGATCTCGGTCTGGGGGAACACCACTCCGATGCGCATGACGCTGATCCTCTCGCTGGCCTCTCCTGGGGCGGTCACAGTTTGCCGGGGAGATCTAGGTTTGGGTGATGTTCGCTGCCTACGCCGATTCACCCCAGCCCGACGATCCCCTGGCCGCCCTGGTGCTGGGCGAGCGTCCCGACCCGGTGGTACCGCCGGGGTGGGTGCGGGTCACCGTCCGGGCGGCCAGCGTGAACCTCCACGACCTGTGGACCCTGCGCGGTGTCGGTATCCGGCCGGAGGCCTTTCCGATGATCCTGGGCTGCGACGCGGCCGGCGTGCTCGACGACGGGACCGAGGTGGTGGTCCACCCCGTGATCAGCTCGGACGACTGGCGCGGGGACGAGACCCTGGATCCCGAACGGTCGCTGCTGAGCGAGCGGCATCAGGGCACGTTCGCCGACCAGGTGATCGTGCCGGCCCGCAACGTGGTCCCCAAACCGGCCGCCATGAGCTTCGCTCAGGCCTCCTGCATGGGCACGGCCTGGCTGACCGCCTACCGCATGCTGTTCGTGAAGTCGGGCCTGCGCCCGGGCCAGACCATGCTGGTGCAGGGGGCGTCGGGCGGGGTGTCCACCGCCCTGATCGCGCTGGGCCATGCCGCGGGCGTGCGCGTCTGGGTCACGGGACGCCACGCCGAGAAGCGGGCGCTGGCCGTGCGTCTGGGCGCGGACGAGGCGTTCGAGTCGGGGGCCCGGCTGCCGGAGCGGGTCGACGCGGTGTTCGAGACGGTGGGCCAGGCCACCTGGTCGCACTCGCTCAAGGCCCTTCGCCCAGGTGGGGTGGTGGTGGTCTCGGGCGCCACCACGGGTGACCCCACCGCCGCCGAGCTCCAGCGGATCTTCTTCCTGCAGCTCCAGGTGATCGGTTCGACCATGGGCACCCGGACCGAGTTGGTCGACCTGCTCTCGTTCTGCGCCCTGGCCGGTCTGGCGCCCCACGTCGGCGCCGAGCTCCCCTTGGCCTCGGCCGATCAGGCCCTGGCCGCGCTGCTCGCCGGCGACGCCGAAGGCAAGCTCGTCCTCACGATCTGATCTCTCGGACGCGCAGGGTCGGGCCAGGAAGGCGCAGGCCGCCAGGCCGAAGCCGCTGGATCGGTGACACCCGGATGGCGAAGCGCCCGCCGGGAGGCTTGCCGAAGGGAGGGCTAGGAGAGTTGATCCCGCTGGATCTTGCCCAGGGCGTTGCGGGGCAGGGCGTCGACCACCTGCAGGTGGCGGGGCCGCTTGTAGGCGGCCAGGCGCTCGGAGCACCACGGGCCCAGTTCGTCGATGACTCGAGTCGGATCCGCGCCGGCGTCCACCTCGATCCAGGCGCCCACGATCTCGCCCCACTCCTCCGAAGCCACGCCGGCCACGGCCGCGTCGGCCACGCCCGGACAGGCCCGCACCACGACCTCGATCTCGCTCGGGTACACGTTGTAGCCGCCGGTGATGATGAGGTCCTTGGCCCGTCCCACGATGGTGAGGTAGCCGGCCTCGTCGAGGCGGCCGACGTCGCCGGTGCGGAACCAGCCGTCGGCCGTGAAGGCGGTGGCGTTGGCGTCGGGGTGGTCGAGGTAGCCGCCGAACACGTTGGGCCCACGCACCTGGATCTCGTCGGTCTCAGCGTCGAGGCGCAAAGCGACCCCGGGCAGGGGAAGCCCGACCGTACCGGGGCGGCGCTCGCCGGCGAGTGGGTTGGAGGTGAGCATGACCGTCTCGGTCATGCCGTAGCGCTCGAGCACCGTCTGGCCGGTGGCGTCGTGGACCCGGGCGTGGAGGTCGGCGCTCAGTGGGGCCGATCCCGACACGCACAAGCGCAAGTGTGCCAGCCGATCGGCGCCGGGGGCCTCGACCAACCTCGAGTACATGGTGGGCACGCCGAAGAACAGCGTGCTGGTCGGCCCGGCCGCGGCGGCCAGCACCACCTCGGGGTCGAACCGGTCGATGAGCCACATCGACGCGCCGGCCAGCAGCGTGCCGTGCACGCCGACCCCCAGGCCGTGCATGTGGAAGAGCGGAAGCGCCAGGAGGAGTTGATCACGGGGCGTCCAGGCCCAGGCCCGCCGCAGCGCCTCGGCACCGGCGAGCAGGTTGGCATGGGTGAGGGGCACGCCCTTGGGGGCCCCGGTGGTCCCTGAGGTGAAGGCCAGCAGGGCCACCTCGCCGGACCGAGCGTGGTCCAGCGCCACCTCCGGCGCAGCCGCGACGCCAGCTCCGCCCATGTGGTCGACCAGGGCGGCGAGGCCGTCCGCGGTGGCCAGCCCCGGCTCGGCTGCCGCGGCCCAGGCGGGCAGGTCGCCGTCGGCCAGGACGGCCCGGGGCGTGGCCGCGGCCAGCACCCGGATGAACTCGGGGCGGGTGAACGCCGGGTTGACCGGCACCACCACCAGCCCGGCGCGCAGGGCGGCCACGTGCACCACCACCAGGTCGACCCCGGTGGCCCCGGAGATGATCACCCGGTCGCCCGGCGCCAACCCGCGGCGCGCCAGCTCCGTCGCCACCGACGCCGTGGCCCGCTGCAGGTCCCGGTTGGTGAGCCATCCGTGGCGGGGGTCGCCCACGGCGCGATCATCGGGCGCGTCGCGCCGGCGCGCCGCCCAAGCCGCCGGCAGGGTGCCCTCAGCCAGCAGGTCGGTGCGCTCGTCGTCCCCACCTGTCCCGTGCCCAACCACGAGGCGACCGTACCGGGGGACGGATTGTCGGGGGGCCGGGACGGCTCGCTATCGTGACCCCGAGCCAGTTGAAGGGGGCCCGATGGCCGAGCAGATCCCATTCGTCGACTATCTGGTGCTGGGCGACGACCCGCACCTGATGGCCCACGACTGCACCGCCTGCGGGGCGCGGTTCTTCGACCGCCGCAACGCCTGCGCGTCCTGCGGTGCCAACTCGTTCACCGACGAGCGCGTCTCCACCACCGGGGAGGTGCGGGCCTTCACCATCGTGGCCTTCGCCGCCCCCGGCGTCCCGGTGCCCTTCGTGGCCGCGGTGGTCGACTGCGACGGCACCAGCGTGCGCGGCAACGTGATCAACGTCGAGCCCGATCCCGAGCACGTGACCCTGGGCATGAAGGTCCGGCTGGCCACCTACTCGCTGGGCCCCGACGAGAACGGCACCGAGGCCATCGGCTTCGGCTTCGAACCCCTGGGAGGTTGACCATGGCTTCTGACGACATCTGGATCCTCGGGATCCACATGACCAAGTTCGGCAAGCACCCCGACCAGGACGTGGTCGACCTGGCCGCCGAGGCGGCGCTGGCCGCCCTGGCCGACGGGGGCGTCGACCATCAAGGACATGGGCGTCCTGGCCGCCGGCAACCTGATGGACGCGGCGGCCGGCATCGGCCAGCAGCTCCAGAAGCAGATCGGCCAGACCGGCATCCCCGTGTTCAACGTGGCCAACGCCTGCGCCACCGGCGCCACCGCGCTGCGCACCGCGGCCATGGCCGTCAAGGCCGGCGAGGCCGACATGGGCCTGGCCGTGGGCGTCGAGAAGCTGTCCGGCGCCGGCCTGCTGGCCGGCGGGGCCCGCAAGAGCGACTCCGACGCCTGGACCCCCTCAGGGCCGCTACGGCGCGGTGGCCCCGGTCGACGGCCGCATCGGCACCGAGACCATGCCGGGCGTGTTCGCCCAGATCGGCATGGAGTACGGCCACCGCTACGGCGGCACCAGCTTCGAGCTGTTCGCCAAGATCAGCGAGAAGAACCACGCCCACTCCACGCTGAACCCGCTGGCCGCCTACACCAAGAAGATGACGCTCGAGCAGATCATGGGCGACGTCATGATCGCCTACCCGAACACCCGGCCCATGTGCTCGGCCAACTGCGACGGCGCGGCCGCGGCGGTGGTGGTGAGCGGCGCCAAGCTCAAGACCCTCTCGCTCGAGCAGCAGCGCCGGGCGGTCAAGGTGTCGGCCTCGATCCTCACCACCGATCCGTGGGAAGAGGCGTGCCAGATCCTGCCCGACGTGAACACCCTGACCCGCAACGCCGCCGCCCAGGCCTACGAGCAGGCCGGCGTCGGTCCCGAGGACCTCGACCTGGTGGAGCTGCACGACTGCTTCGCCACCGCCGAGCTGGTCCACTACGACAACCTCGGGCTGTGCGAGCCGGGTGGCGCCGTGGACTTCTTCAACTCGGGCGCCACTTGGCGCGACGGGGGGACGCCGGTGAACGTGTCGGGCGGCCTCGAGTCCAAGGGCCATCCCATCGCCGCCACCGGCATCGCCAACATCTGGGAGGTCTGCCATCACCTCCGCGGTGAGGCCGGCGACCGCCAGATCGAGGGGGCCAAGGTGGGCCTGGCCCATGTCATCGGGCTGGGTTCGGCCTGCGGCGTGCACATCCTGGAAGCGTCGGGTGTCTGAGCCGGGGGTCTGACCATGCAGTACCGCAACTTGGGCAGCACCGGCTTGCAGGTGTCGCGCGTCTGTCTGGGCATGATGGGCTTCGGGCCCCACCCTGACCGGGCCTGGGCCCTCGACCAGTCCGATGCCGAGCCCATCATCAAGGCCGCGGTGGAGGGGGGCATCAACTTCTTCGACACGGCCGACACCTACTCGCACGGCGCCAGCGAGGAGCTGACCGGCCGGGTGCTGCCCACGCTGTTGAGCCGGGACGAGATGGTGGTGGCCACCAAGGTGTTCATGCCCATGACCCCGGGCCCCAACGGTGGTGGCCTCAGTCGCAAGCACATCCTGTCGGCCATCGACGCGTCACTGAGCCGCCTGGACATGGACTACGTGGATCTCTACCAGATCCACCGCTTCGATCCCCGCGTGCCCATCGAGGAGACGATGGAGGCCCTCCACGACGTGGTCCGGGCCGGCAAGGCCCGGTACCTGGGCGCGTCGAGCATGTACGCCTGGCAGTTCGCCAAGGCCCAGCACGTGGCCGAGCGCCACGGCTGGACGCCGTTCGTGTCCATGCAGAACCACTACAACCTCCTCTACCGAGAAGAGGAGCGCGAGATGATCCCGCTGTGTCGGGACCAGGGGGTGGGGGTCATCCCGTGGAGCCCGCTGGCCCGAGGGATGCTGGCCGGGAACCGCACCCGCCAGGGCGAGAAGCGCACGGTGCGAGCCGAGACCGACGGGTTCGCCGACATCCTCTACACCCATCCCACCGACTTCGACGTGGTGGACCGGGTCGAGGAGGTGGCGGCCGAGCGGGGTGTCCCCATGGCCCAGTTGGCGCTGGCCTGGCTGGTCCAGCGCAAGGGAGTGACGGCGCCCATCGTCGGCTCCACCAAGCTCCACCACCTGACCGACGCCCTGGCCGCCGAACAGCTCGAGCTGACCGAGGACGAGGTGCGCCGCCTGGAGGAGCTCTACGTGCCCCACGTCATCGCCGGTCACTGACCGACTCCGACCGGCCGGGCGCGAAATCCTCTCGGCCGCGACCGGGCGCGACTCCTACGATCGCCGTCATGCCCACCCGTTCTGCTCCGACCCCGTTCACCAAGGTGCATCGTCTCCCGGATCGGGCCGACTACGACCGAGCCGCCGTGCACGCCGTGCTGGACGCGGCGCCGATCGCCCACGTGGGGCTCGTCCGCGACGAGCGGCCCGTCGTCATCCCGCTCCTGTTCGGGCGGCTCGGCGACGCCGTCTACCTGCACGGATCGGTGGCCGGCGGGGTGCTGCGTGACGGGGGCGCCGGGATCGAGCTGTGCCTCACGGCCACGGTGATCGACGGCCTGGTGTTCGCCCGTTCCGCCTTCCACCACTCCATGAACTACCGCTCGGTGGTGGTCATCGGGGTGGCCGAGGCGATCGAGGGCGACGACAAGCGCGACGGATTGCGGGCCATCGCCGACCACGTCACCCCGGGCCGTTGGGACGAATCGCGGGGCCCCACCGCGGCTGAGCTGCGCAAGACGGCCGTGCTCCGCCTCCCGCTGGACGAGGCGTCGACCAAGTGCCGCGCCGGCGGACCGATCGACGACCAGGAGGATCTGACCCTGGACGTGTGGGCGGGCGTCCTGCCGGTGCACGTGGGCTACGGCGCCCCCGAGCCGGCCGCGGATCTGAGCCCGGGCATCGCCATGTCTGTGGCGGTGACGACCCTGGTCGGCGACTGACGGGCTGTCACACCCCGGTGGGACAATGTCAGCTCGACCGATCCCACGGGGAGACGACCAATGCCTGGAAACGCACCGCCCGTCGATGACGAGAAGGGCCAGCTGCTGGCCTTCCTCGACCAGCAGCGGCTGGTCATCTCCCTGGCCGCCTACGGCCTCACCGACGACCAGGCGCGAGCCACCCCCAGTGCCAGCGAGCTCAGCGTGGGCGGGCTCATCAAGCACGTGGCCAACGTCGAGCGATCCTGGATGGACACCGTGCTGGCGCGCTCGCGGCCGTCCGACGGCGGCGCGGGCGAGTACGACCGGGGCTTCCATCCGGGCCCGGACGAGGGGCTCGAGTCGATCCTGGCCGACTACCGACGGGCCGCCGCGGAGACCGACCAGGTCGTGCGCTCGCTCGACCTCGATCGCCCGGTCCCGGTGCCCAAGGGCGTGCCCTGGTTCCCCGACGACGTCGAGGCCTGGTCGGTGCGGTGGGTCCTGTTGCACCTGATCACCGAGACGGCCCGCCACGCCGGGCACGCCGACATCGTGCGCGAGTCCATCGACGGGGCCTCGGCCTTCCCGTTGATGGCGGCGGCCGAGGGCTGGCCGGCTACGCCGTGGATGCAGCCCTGGGCGCCGTCCGAGGCCTGACGCCGGTCAGCTGGTGATGACCACCGGCGCGCCCGGCGGCACCATGTTGAGCTGGGCCAGGTCGGCGTCGTGCAACCGGATGCAGCCGTGGGAGATGGCCGCCCCGGTGGCGCCGATCTCGGCATCGGCGCCGGCCGAGATGGGCCCGTGGATGGCGGTGAAGGCGTCCCCGGTGCCCTCCCAGCTGGTGATGGCCTCGGAGTGGGCGTTGGTGTCGAGCATGAAGGGCCCGTAGCCCGGGCCCTCGGGCGCAGCCACCTGCATCACGTAGAAGTGTCCCAGAGGGGTGGGATCGGTGGTCGTGCCCACGCCGGCGGGGTAGTCCGCCACCACCTGGCCGGCCTGCCAGAGCTGAAGGCGCCGGGTGGTGACGTCGACCAGGATCCCGTAGGTCGTCGTCGACAGCTGGGCATCGCTGGCGTGGATCCAGCCGGTCAGCCCGTTGGGACGCTGCGGCAGTCGCACCTCGAGCCAGCCCGCCTGCTGCGCCACCACCGGGAGCTGCTTGGTGGTGCCCCACCAGCTCCCGATCGGCACCGACCCCGCCGGCCAGCCGTCCGGCGCGCCGAAGTAGGGCACGGCGCCGGTCACCGTGGCGATGGTGGTCAGCGCGGGCACCGGCGGCGGCGGGAGGGTGGTCGTGGTGGCGACCACGTGGTGCACCGGTCGAGGCGCGGGAGGCGGCGGCGCCGCGGCCGGACGAGGCCACACGGCCAACGCGGCACCGACCACGACGACGGTCAGGGTGGCGGTGACGGCGCTCAGGCGACGGCCTCGGTGCCGCCGCGAGGGGGCGCGCCCGGAGCCGGTTCGTCGCTCATGGCCGTCTGGGCCCTCCGCCGGGCCCGTTCGAGACGGGCACGGTGGGGTCCTGTCCCGAGGCCATCGTGGTGGCGGTTGTGGACGAGGTCGTCGTGGTCGGGGGTGGTGCAGTGGTGGAGGTGGCCGCGGCGGCGTCGGCGGCAGCCTTTCGGGCCGCCGCCCGGGCTTGGTATCGCTGCTTCTTGGCCGCAGCTGCGGCGGCCGCGGCCGCCGCCTCCCGGGCGGCCTTGCGCGCCGCGTACGCCTGAGCCTTGCCCGCGTTGACGACGGTGGGCATGGTGAGGGCGGGCACGGTGCCGGCCGAGGGGTCCGCCTGGGTGGACGGCGGGAACTCGGGGGTGGTGACCGCAGAGCTCGATCCTGACGGTGAGGTCACGATGATCACCGCGGCCACAGCCAGGAGGGCCAGCGATGCCAGCAGGAAGACCAAGGTCTGGGTCCGGGGGCGGCGCCGGTGGTGATGGGAGCCAGGCGAATGGTGGGCTGCCTCCCAGGCCGCGGCGGCGGCCTTCGAAGCCTCGTCGATGCCGGCCCACTCGAGCGTCGGGATCTGCGCGGTCTCGGCCTCGTTCCGCTCGACGCCGCCCTCACGGACCTGGCCGGGTGACCAGGTGCCCTCAGCCTCGTCCCGCTCGTCGGTCATGGATGACCCCAGTCATGGTCGTCGTCGGCCGGTGGGCCACGCCCGACCCACCCACTTCCCGATGTGATCGTAGTCCCGCTCCTTCGCGGGTCCTGAGTCGCGGAGCCGGTCACATGAACGAGGTCTCGGCGGACAGGCCCAGGGCGGGATGGGGTCCGGCGGCCATGGTCTGCATGTTCCCCCACCCGCGACCGCCTCCCACCGGGTCCTCCACGTGGATCAGGCAATCGCGGAGCTGGTGGACCCGCCGGGCCGTCTTCGGGTCCGAGCAGTCGGCCAGGTGCTCACCGTCCACGTGGAGTGGTCCGCGCCACTCACCGTGCCAGTGGTCGTCGAAGCCGAAGTAGAGCCCGGCGCCCAGGCAGAAGCCGGTCTGGCCGGCGGCCCGGATGGTGAGGGGCCGGGTCGAGCCATCGGCCGCCACCGCGGTGAGGGTGCCGCCCTGGAGGCGCCGGTTGTCCGGATCGAAGGCCAGCTCCGGGCGCAGGTCAGCCAGGCGTTCCACTCGTCCGTCGGGATGCTCGATGGTTCCCTGGAACTCGGTGCGGTGGTAGAGGTCGCGAAAGGCGTGGTGCTGGTAGTAGAGGTGCAGGCCGTAGCGGGAGCCGTCCGGTCGTTCCAGCAGCATGGGCGACCAGATGACCAGGACGGAGACGTCGGCGGGGATCTCACGGGTGGCCACGTCGGTCACGGGCACCCCCACCTGGTAGCGCACGCCCCAGGAGTGGTCGCGGGTGGAGAGCCACGTCTGCTCGTCGAGGTCGATGCGCTGGCCCTCGATCTCGGCCCAGCCGTGGGCGGTGCCGATCTGGTGGTACCGGACGATGTCGGCGTCGAGCCGGTACCCGTCAGAGCTGCGGTGCTGCTCGTGCTGCTCGAGCCCCGGGGGGACGGCCGCCTCGAAGATCCATTCGAACCGCACCGGGACGGCGTCGTTCTCGTCGAGGGCGAAGCGCACCCGCTTGTAGGGCTCGAGCACCTGGTAGGTGATGGGTCCGACTGCGGTTGCGCCGGGATCGGTCGACAGGTCGCGGCTGGACCGACACGTCCACTGCTCGACGCCTCGGGACACCCCGGCGTAGGCGTCGAGGACCCCCCGGTTGGGGTACTTGCCCATCCCGAAGCCGAGTTGCAGGGAGCCATCGCGGGCCCCGGCCATGGCGCACACCTTCTCGGTCCAGGACCGGTCGCTCTGGACCACGGTGGCGAAGGTGTCGACGATCTGATGGTTGAACGTCTCGTCGGCGGGGACGAGGGGGCCGAGGGTGCTCACGCCGCAGAAGGTAGTCCCCAACCTGACGCAGGTGTCAGTTCGGCACCGCCGCGGTCAGTCACCAGCGCCGGGTACGGGCCGCGCCGTTCGTTGCGTCAACTGAGCCGGCCCGGCCACATGGTGTCGGCCAACCCGTTCGGCGCAACGCAACCTGCCCTCTAAGGTGCCCCCGGTGGAACCACCCGACCCCCTGGATCCGCTCGACAACGCGGTGTGGCACAGCTTGACCGGGCCGCTGCGGTCCTTCGCCGAGTGGCCGCCCGCCGTCGACGGGCAGGCGGGCGCGGTGCGGTTCGCGCCCGACGTCTCGCCCTTCGCGGCGCTGGCCGACCATCCGGACCCGTCGGCCTGGGCGGCGCTGGCCCGGCTGGTCGGCTCGGGGGGCGTGGCCGTGCTGTTCCGGGGCGACGTGGTGGTGCCGACCGGGTGGACGCGACTGGACGGTGGCGAGGGGATCCAGATGCTGGGCGCGGACGTGGCCGGCGCCTTCGATCCCGAGGCCATCGGACTCGGACCCGACGACCGCGACGAGGTGCTCGATCTGGTCGCCCGCACGCAGCCGGGGCCCTTCGCCTCCCGGACCCTCGAGGTCGGTCGCTATGTCGGCATCCGTCGGGAGGGCCGGCTGGTGGCCATGGCCGGCGAGCGCCTGCGTTTCGATGGTCAGGTGGAGGTGTCGGCCGTGTGCACCGATGCCGCTCATCGGGGCCAGGGGCTGGCCCGGCGGCTGGTGCGCGACGTCGTGGCCGGGGCGGTGGCGCGCGGCGAGGTGCCTCTCCTGCACGTGGCGGCCACCAATTCCGGGGCCCAGCGGGTGTACCTCGATCTCGGCTTCCGGGAGCGCAGACGGGTGCAATGGATGGTGCTGCAAGCCCCGTCGACCCGCGGTGAGGGCGACTGAACCGCCACCTCACCAGGCGCGAAAACCGGTCCTGGTCACGATGTCGGCCCAGACCTGGGTACCCTGGTGAGCAATGAGAGGGTCAACGAGGCTCTTTCCAGCTAAGAGAGCAGAGTCCGTTGGCAACAGGCACCGTGAAGTTCTTCAATTCCGAGAAGGGCTTCGGCTTCATCTCCCGTGAGTCGGGCGACGACGTGTTCGTCCACTACTCCAACATCCAGGGTTCGGGCTACAAGTCGCTCGACGAGGGCCAGAAGGTCGAATTCGACGTGGCCCCCGGGCGCAAGGGCGAAGAAGCCCAGAACGTCCGCCCCATCTGAGCCGTTGACCCTCGGAGCCCCTCAGGGGGTTCCGAGGGTCTGGCCAGATCTCCTTTTCGTCCTCCTACCGCCGCGCTCGCGCTCCCCGGTGCTGTCACCCGGGTCGAGCCCCACTGAGCGCCGGCTCCTCGGATCCCGGTGACCCTGATCGCGGCGATCCGCCCAAGCGGGCCCGACTGGCCGGCAGGCTGAGCACCGCCGCGATCCGACTGCCGGCCTCGCTGGCCCAGTCGACGTCGGAGGCGGAGACCGGCCGAGCTCCGTAGACCGCTGCCTCGGCCAGACCGGCCAGGCGGGCCAGATCGTGGAGGGCCGGAGCCAGCAGATCGGGGTCGGCCGCCGGCGGGCCGACCAGTTGCGCCCGAAGCTGTCGCGAGTGGGCCGAGGGGGACTGGGCCGGGCGGCGCGCCCAGCGGGAATCGGACAAGGGGGCGACGGCCTGGTCGTAAGCCGCCACCACCGGATCGGCCGGGGTGGCGGTGCCGCGGTGCCGGCGCCGACGAATGGCGGCGAGGCGCCACAGGACCACGCCCAGGCCCGACACGACGACGACGGCGAGCGCCACCAGCCACCCGGACCAACCCCCCGGGCCGGTCGATCGACCGATGGGCGCTCCGGCCACCGTGGTGGCCGGGCCGGTGGTCTCGGTCGAGGCCGAGGTGGTGGTGGGGGCGGCGGTCGTCGTGGCCGCGCCGGTCGGCGCGCTCGACGGTGGGGCCACGCCCGGGGCGGGACGGGTGGTGGTGGGGGCGGCCGTCGTGGTGGTGGCGGCGGTGGCCGGGGTGGTGGCCGGGGTGGCCGCGATCACGTCGGGCGGTGCCAGCTGGTTGCCGGGCAGCTGTGGTGTGGGCTCGAACGAGACCCAGCCGGCCGAGCCCAGGTGCACCTGGGGCCAGGCGTGGGCATCGCCCCCCCGCACCACCGTCGAGCCGTCCGGGGCTCGGGTGCCACCGGTGAAGCCGATGGCTACGCGGGTGGGCAGACCGAGGGATCGGGCCAGGAGGGCGAAGGCGGTGGCGAAGGTCTCGCAGTTGCCCGTCCGGGTGCTGTCCAGGAAGGCGAGCACCGGGTCGCCGCTCCCGGCGGGCACGGGTGGTGGCGCCGCCACCTGGTACTGGAACCGTCCGGAATGGAAGTAGTCGACCAGGTCCTCGGCCTGCTCGAGCGGGCTGGTCGCCCCCGCCGCGATCTGCTGGGCCCGACCCCGCAGGACCGACGCGTCGATCGGCACCGACGTGTCCTGGGTCCGGGTGGCGGAATCGAGGCCGATCGTCGGGTCGCCGGCGGCAGCCTCGATCCGCGCCGCCCCGGTAGGCGCCTGAGCGCTGGTGGTCTGGTACTGGACCCCGGCCCGGGTGGGGCGAGGGGCGATCACTCCGACGGTGGTGACGGTCCCGGCCCGGCGAGGTTGGATGGACCGGGTGTCGGGCGGGACCGGGAGCAGGCGGGTGACCAGCCCGGCCATGGTGACCTGCGACTGCGAGGAGCCGGCGCTGAGCGCAGCCCGGCCCGGCGCCCCGAGCGGCGGTGCCGTGGAGGAGCCGAGCGCCTCCAGGGTGGCGGCGTCGGGACCCCAGCCCTCGCCGTTCCACACGGTGACCTGGCCCACCTGCCAGTAGGAGTCGCTCGGGGTGCGGGCCCGGAACATGACCACCTTGGCGTCGCGCTGTTCGAGGCCGACCAGGTCGGTGGCCAACTGGAGCCCGGTGGGCGAGACGGTCCCGCCCGCGCCCGAGCCGCCGGCGGAACCGGCCGAGCGCCCGCCCAACGCGGCCCCGCCCAGGATGGCGGCTTCGGCCACCAGCAGCCCGACCAGCAGTCGTCGGGTGGCTCGGCGGGTGGGGCGGCGCCCCCATTCGACCCCGACCTCGGGCTCGCCCAACGCCAGGGTGGCCCCGGCCACGGCCACGAACCCCACCGCCAGCGCGACCGCGCCGGCGTCCGGACTGGCCAGACCCGAGCCGGCCACCAGGACGAGGGTGGGGACCAGGGCCGCGGCCGGCCGGCTGGGGGGTTGGTCGGGCTGGGCGGGGTGGCCGAGCACGGCCCGGGAGGTCACCCCGGCCAGGCCCGACACCAGCGCGGCCAGCAGCACGACCCCGGTCACCGAGGCCAGCGGCCAGTGCCAGCCGGTGGTGACGCTGCGGACGCCATGGAGGGCGTGGTCGATCCTCGACGCCGTGCGGCCCTGGGGGACGCCGAACCAGGTGGCCCCACCCACGCTCGTGCCCACCGCCACCAGCACCACCGCGATCACCCCCACGCTGGCCGTGGCGGCGCGGGGCAGGTGCGGCCGGCGGGCCAGCAGGGCCACGACCACCACTCCGGTCACGGTGGTGGCCAGCAGGGGCCAGGTCGCCGGCCCCGTCCAGCCGCCGCGCACCATGCGACCGACGGCCACCGCACCGACCAGCGCGCTGGCCAGGACCGCGACCTCGAGACCCAAACCGGGCGCGGGGGCCGACTGGGCGTGCGTGGTCGTCATCCGGCGGTCACCACATGGGCGCGCTGGCGCAGACCATCGGGGAGCCGCGGCGCACCGGTGGCCGTGGTGACCAGCGTGAAGCCGCCGAACTCGGAGATGAGCAGGTCGAGGTGCGACCACTGCGACGAAGGGCGGGGCCCCATGCCGGCCAGCAGTTCCTGGGCTTCGGCCAGGCCTTCTGGATTGGGGATCACGGTGGCAGCGCGGCCCGAGAAGGTGGACAGCTCCACGGCCAGGCCTTCCTGGCCGGCGGCCTCGATGAGGCTTTCGACGATCGACAGGGCGTCCTCGTAGGTCTGGCGGTGGTGGGCGCCGGCGCGGTCGTCGACCACGACGCGCACCAACCCCGACGCCTCGGGCTCGAACTGGCGCACCAGCGTCACGCCGTAGCGGGCCAGCGCCTGCCAGTGGACCGAGGTGAGCCGGTCCCCGATCCGGTACGGGCGCAGCTCGGCGAAGTCGCCGCCCCAGTCCCCGGCCCCACCCTGGCGCGACCCGGCCCCGCCCGCGGACGAAGCCGGGCCGATGCTGTCGGTGAGCAGCCCGTCGGGGATGGGGGCCGGGTGAGGGTGCACCACCACCCGGACCGCCTCGGTGCTGGTTACCACCGCGCCCACCAGCCCGGCCGGGTCGTGGATCCACACCGGTCGAGGGGCCAGCTCGAGCACGGCCCGGCGCTCGGTGGGCACGGCCAGGCGCACGATGGCCGTCGGCTGTCCGCGGGCGGCCGCGCCCGCTCGCAGGAGCGTCGCCCGGCCCGGTGCGCGCCACCGTCGCGGTGGTGGCGGTGGTGGCGCACCGATGGCGGTGTGGGTGGGGTTGGTTCGCCAGTGCCCCTCGGGACGCTCGATCCCCACCGAGTGGGGGGTGCGGTGGCTGTTGGTCACTCGCACCTCGACATGGGCGGGGCGTCCGGCCGCCACCAGCCCGGGGCGGGCCCGGGCCACCGCCCGGATGCGGGGCCCGATGACGCGGGCCACCATCCAGGACCCCAGCCCCGCCACCACCACCAGGGCGCCCAACGCCGCGGCCAGCGGGACGGCGCCCGCCGAGCCGGTGACCCGCCCGACGGCCAACAGGGCGGCCACGATGGCCGCCACCGCGTACCCGCGACCGGTGGGCACCAGCCGCACCCGGGTCACGGCGTCGGACCCGCCGCCACCGGTTGCTCGAGGGGGACCGGGACGAGGTCGACCAGCTCGGCCACCACCTGTTCGGCGCCGGCACCGGCGGCCTCGGTGCCGGGGCGCAAGAGCAGCCGGTGGCCGAGGGTGGGCCCGGCCGCCCGGGCCACGTCATCGGGAGCCACGTAGTCCCGACCGCTCGACACCGCCATGGACCGCGCCGCCCGGGCCAGCGCCAGTGCGGCCCGAGGTGGACGCGCCCACGGCCACCGACGGGTGGGAACGGGTGGCTGCCACCAGATCCAGCAGGTACTGGCGGGCGGCCGGGGCCAGGTGCACGGCGGCCACGGCATCACGCAGCTGGTCCAGCTCGGCCCGACTCACCGCCGCCGGCAGCTCCGCGGCGCGCACCGCCGGGTCGTCCCCGGCCACCAGGGCGTCCTCCTGGGCCCGACTGGGGTAACCCAACGACAGGCGCATCAGGAACCGGTCGCGCTGGCCGTGGGGCAGGGGCGACGTGCCGGCTGCGTCGTAGGGGTTCTGGGTGGCGATGACGATGAAGGGCTGGGGGAGGGCGTAGCTGGCACCATCCGCGCTGACCTGGCCCTCTTCCATGGCTTCGAGCAGGGCGGACTGGGCCCGGGGGGAGGCGCGGTTGAGCTCGTCGGCCAGCACCACGTTGGCGAAGATCGGCCCGGGTCGGAAGACGGGCTCCTGGCGGGTGGCGTCGAACACCACGGCCCCGGTGATGTCGGCCGGCAACAGGTCGGCGGTGAACTGGACGCGGGTGAACCCCAGGCCCGAAGCGTGGGCCAACGCCTTGGCCAGGGTGGTCTTGCCCAGCCCCGGATGATCTTCCACCAGCAGGTGCCCGCCCGCGGTCAGACAGCCCACGGCCAGCACCACGGTGGCCTCGTCGGTCAGCAGGACGCGGCGGATGGAGGCCACCAGCGCCGCGAACAGATCCGCCGGTGGCCGGGCCGTTGCCGAGGGCTCGCCTGGGTCGGTCACGGGGCGATCCTACGACGAAAACGCTGGTCGGCACGGGTTTTCTGCACTAGCATCGAGGGGCTACGACCGCTGGTGGCATTGGCTGGTGGGTCGGGGCGGAACGGGGGCATCACCATGGCAGTGGCCGAGCAGCCAGGTTCAGCGGGACCTCCAGATCACGACGAGGGCGCCGGGCTGTGGCTCGACGACCCCGCGGTCGAAACGGCCGTTGGTTCCTCGGGCGGGCGCAGTCCGGCGCGCCGGGCGCTGGCCCTGGTCGCCCTGGTGGCCGTGCTGGCCCTGGTGGCCGTCCCCGTGGGCCTGGCTCTGGCGGCCGGGCGGGGCAAGTCGGTGGACCGCCGGGCATTGCCACCCACCACCACCAGCGCCACCACGCCGGTGAGCCTGGGTGACGGCCCGGCCGAGTCCCAGGTGCTGTCCGCGCTCAGCGCCACCACCGCATCGGGCAGCTTCGACGTCAGCTACACCTTGAAGGGCCAGCCCGGGCAGTCGACCACGACCTCGACGCAGTGCGTCACCGTCTACGACAACGGCCAAGGTGTCCCGTACGGCGTCCTGTCAAAGGGCGCGACGACCGGCCCGGCGGTCACCGTCCCGCCAACCCGGTCGTCAGGCGGGGATCAGTCCACCCAACGGTGCTTCGCCGTCCCCAACCCGCAGGCCACCACGGTCACCGGCAGCGGGACGATCGACGTGTCCCCCAAGGCCATGGTGGTGTCGGCCGCGGTCAACGGCAGCCTGGACGTCTCGGTCCGGCTGAACGACGAGGACGTGTGGGAGTCGGGCGGGGCCGACTACGGGCTGTCACCCAACCCCGGTCCCTCGGGCAGCGTGACCGGGGCCGGCGGGCAGCCCCTGTCGGGATTCGCCTCGTTGGTGGAGTCGACGTTGGGGTCCCGCGCCGGGGCGGTGGCCATGATCGGGATGGCCAGCCCGGCCGGCTACCTCGACCTCGAACAGGAATCGGTCACCGGCGCGGCCGAGATCGGTCCCGGCACGGTGGCGGGCACGCCGGTCACCTTCTACCAGGTGGCGGTCGATCCGGCCCGGCTGGAGACCATGGCCGGGATCTCCGCCGATGAGGTCACCACCCTCAAGGCCGCGGTGGGCGTGCTCCAGGGCGAGGGCTACACCGGCACCTTGGTCAAGGTGGGGATCGACGGCGCCGGGTTCATCCGCCAGGCCACCTCGGTGGCCAACTTCTCCGACGGCGGCACCGTGACCCTGGACGCCACCTTCACCAAGTTCGGCTGCGCCGGCACCGTGCTGATGCCCGGCCAGGCGGCCACCCCCACCGCCATCACCCCCTGTGCGTCCGACGTGGCGACCACGACGCTGGCGCCCACGACGACCGTCGGTGCGGATCTCTCGACCACCTCGACGTCCACACCCATGTCGACCACCACCTCGACCACGACCGACACCGGGTCCACCGTCACCACCGACCCGGGCCCGAGCACCACGGTCACGGGCAAGGGCGGCTGATCACCGCCCCTAGGCTGGCTGCGATGTCCGCCGGACCGACCATGGACGAGCTCATCGGCGAGTTGCGCGCCGACGGCCACCGCGTGACCACGGCTCGCCGGGCGGTGCTCCAGGAGGTCCTCGACGCCGGGGATCGCCATCTTTCGGCCGAGGACCTGGCTGGGCTCATCCGCCGACGTCAGCCCGAGGTGCACCTCTCCACCGTCTACCGCACCGTCGACCTGCTGGAATCGGCGGGGATCCTGACCCAGGTGCACGTGGGGCACGGGCCCGGCACCTACCACCTGGCCCAGGACAGCCACCACCACGCGGTGTGCGACTCGTGCGGCCGGGTCATCGAGCTGTCCTCGGCGGTGGTGGCCCCCGTGATCGACGAGCTCGACCGCCAGCTCGGGTTCGCGGCTCGACCCCGGCACCTGACCATCAACGGAACGTGTGCCCGCTGTCGCCAGAGTTCAACCCCCTGACCTGCGGTTTCACCACTGCGGAGGGGCCGATCCGACATTCTGCGGGAAGTCCAAGGGCCATCCAAGGTTGGTCGTCCATGCTCAGGGTCCATCACCACACGAAGGGGGGTGAAACGCATGGCATTCAAGTTCTCCCACACGCTGGCCGGCCTCACGGTCGTCGGCGCACTGGCGACCGGGGGCGCTGTGGCCGCGTACGCAGCCACGACGACCACCACCACGCCAGCCAGCAGCACCTCGAGCAGCAGCTCGAGCACGACGGCCCCGGGCAGCACCACCAGCTCGCCGGCCACGACCGCGCCGAGCACGGGTTCGACCCCGTCCACCGCCGCGCCATCGTCGGGCTCGAGCGGTTCCTCGGGCGGTTCGTCGGGCTCATCGAGCTCGAACCCGTGCCCCAACATGGGCTCGGGACCGGGACCGTCCGGCTCGGCCACCCACAACGGCCCCGCGCCCACCAACGTCCCGACCTAGGGACGTGCGGCTCCGATGAAGCTCCACCTGCCCCTCGCCCCTCGCCGGTTCGCCATCCTCGCGCTGGGGGTGCTGGCGGTGCTGGTGACGGGCTGCGCCAGCGGCAGCGGGGCCACCCTCGGTTCGGGTGACCTCGCTGCCATCGGCGCCGGCCTGCAAGGCCCCACCGGTCTGCGGGCCACCATCTACTCCCGGGCTCCGGCCCACGTGTCGGCCTTGGCCCTCGACGGACAGGGCCGGCTGTGGCTGTCCACCGCCGCGGCCACCGACACCGGGGCCGACGGCGTCTACCTGGTGGCCCGGGCAGGCGCCGTCCCCACCGAGGTCATCGCGGGTTTGCACACGCCTCTGGGCCTGCTCTGGATCGGCCAGCAGCTGTACGTGTCGGCCAAGGACCAGGTGGTGGCCTACGGCGGGTTCGACGGGACCTCCTTCACCACCCATCGCACCGTGGTCACCTTCGCCGACGGCGTGGGGGAGCTGAACGGCCTGGCCCTGGGCCCCGATGGCCGGATCCGCCTGGGCATCTCGGCCCCGTGCGACCACTGCCGCACCACCTCGCCCTACTCGGCCTCGGTGGTCTCCTTCCGCCCCGACGGCTCGGGTCTGCGGGTCGAGGTGAGCCACATCCGCGCCGCGGTGGGCCTGGCCTACTACCCGGGCACGGACGACCTGCTGGGCACCCTCGACCCGCGCGACGATCTGGGCGCCGACACACCCGGCGACGAGGTGGTGAACCTGGCCCGAGGCCAGGACTACCGGTCCCCCGACTGCTACGGCCAGGGTGGCTCGGCCTGTTCGGGGGTGCCCGACCCGGTGGCCACCCTCGACCCTCACGGTGGGGTGGACGGGGTGGCGGTGGTGACCGGCCAGTTGGGCGATTCGGTGGGCACCGCCGCCATCGTGGCCGAGTACGCGGTGGGCAAGGTGCAGCTCGTCCCGCTGGTGAAGAACCCGTCGGGATCGGGCTACTCGGGAACCCCCGCCGCCTTCCTGCGCGGGTTGAAGAACCCGGTCCCGGTGCTGTTGGGGTCGGGTGGCCAGCTCTTCGTGGGCGACTGGACCACGGGGATCATCTATCGCGTCACCTCGAGGACCTAGCCTCCTGGCCCATGACCCGACGGTGGCCTCCCCTCCAGACTCGTCCCGCTCGAGCGATGGCCGCGGTGTGTGCCGTGGCCTTCGTCGCCGCCGCCCTGGCGGCGTGCGGGACGAGCAAGGTCAAGACCTCGACCAAGCCGGTGACCTCGGCGCCGGCGGGGACGAGCGGGACCTCCGACACCGCCAGCGACGACACCTCGCCGCCCGGGACGGCCGGGCCGACCTCGGTCTGGAGCCAGACGGCGGTCAAGTACCGGGGCCAGAACGGCACCTCGTTCCAGATCGACTGCACCAGTCACGGGGCCAAGGGCTCGGTCTGGGGGACCGGTCCGTACACCGACGACTCGTCGATCTGCACCGCCGCGGTGCAGTCAGGTCTGATCACGCTGGCCAAGGGCGGCGCCGTCACCTACCAGATCGCCCCCGGCCAGGACTCCTACCAGGCGGGTGTGGCCCACGGCGTCACGTCGAGCGCCTACGCCAAGTGGGACGGCAGCTTCACCTTCCCATCGGCCACCGGCACCATCCCCCTCACCGCCGGGCCGGCGTCCTGGTCGCTGAGCATGACCGCCTATGAGGGCCAGAACGGCAAGAAGGTCACGGTCCCGTGCTCGACCAAGGGCACGCTGGACTCGGTGTGGGGCACCGGGCCGTTCACCGACGACTCGTCGGTGTGCTCGGCCGCGGTGTTCGCCGGGCTGATCACCGTGGCCGACGGCGGCACGGTGGTGGCCACCGTCGCCCCCGGACAGAACAGCTACAAGGGGGGCACGGCCAACGGCGTGACCACCCAGAGCTACGGCAGCTGGGGCTCCAGCTTCACCCTGTCGAAGCCGTAGTCCGGCCGGGCGCCGGCCGGCCCGTGTCGCTCAGCGTCGGTGGGGCTCGGAGTGGTCCCAGTCGGCCAGCAGCGTGCGCAGGGCCGTGAGCAGGATGAGGGGCTGGTCGAGCATGGCGTGGTGGCCGGCCTCGGGGATCTCGATGACCGGGCTGACCCGGCCCAGCTGCTCGTACATGTACTGGCCGATGTCCACGGTGACCAGGCCGAACTCCGAGCGCAGCAGGGCCAGCCGGCAGGTGACCTGGGCCAGGTAGGGGGCGGCGATCCCGCGCATCCCCATGGCGAACTGCTCGAAGATGCGCCGGTCGAACTTCCACTGCCAGCCGCCCTCGACCGCCACCAACGACCGCCGGGCCACGTGATCGATCACGTAGTCCAGGTAGTGGTCCTGCGGGGGCACGGTCCGGAACCGGCCCATGGCCTGATCCACGCTCTCGTAGGTCCGCGGGGCCCCGAAGGCCTCGCGAACCTGAAAGGCCCCGATCTCGGGGTCGGGCTCGGTGACCGGAGAGTCGCACACGATCACCCCGCTCAACTCGGCGGCGTGGCGCGCCGCGGTGGCGATGGTGACGAAGCCGCCCATGCTGTGGCCGATCACCACCGGGCGTCCGTCGATCCCGCCATCGGCGGCCACAGCCATGACCTCGTCGGTCCACTGGTCGGGGGTGTAACGATCGCGGTGCTGGCTGTCCCCGTGGCCCGACAGGTCGATGGCCAGCACCCGGAACTCGTCGGCGAAGGTGGCGGCCACATGCGTCCACCAGTGGGCGTGCGCCCCGCCGCCGTGCACGAACACCAGGCCCCGACGCCCGGGCTGGCCCCAGCCCAGGTAGTGGATGCCGGCGCCGTCCACCTCCACCCGCCCGTCGGTGAACGGCACGGCCAGGGCCCGGCGGAACCAGTCGGGTGAGTCCGCCAGGGGCGCGATGGGCTCAGGCACCGAAGAACACCTCCGCCACGCCGTGGTAGAGCGCCGGGTCGACCAGTTTGGGTTCGGCCACCGCCTCGGTCAGGGGCACCCGCACGATCTCCCCGTCGCGCAGGGCCACCATGGTGCCGAAGGCGCCGTCGTGCACGGCCTCGATGGCGGCGATGCCGTAGCGGGTGGCCAGCACCCGGTCATAGGCGGTCGGGGTGCCGCCCCGTTGGACGTGGCCCAACACCACCGCTCGGGTCTCGAACCCGGTCCGGGTCTCGATCTCGTGCGTCAGCTGCTCGCCCGCCCCGCCCAGGCGCACATGGCCGAACTGGTCGGTCTCGCCCGACAGGAGCGCCTCGTGGCCCTCCTGGGGCATGGCCCCCTCGGCCACCACCACGATCGTGCCGAGCCGCCCGAACTGGCGGCGCCGGGACAACGCCTGGCACACCTGCTCGATGTCGTAGGGCTCCTCGGGGATCAGGATCACCGCCGCCCCGCCGGCGATGCCGGACCACACCGCGATGTGACCGGCATGGCGACCCATGACCTCCACCACGATCACCCGTTGGTGCGAGGCCGAGGTGGTGTGGAGCCGGTCGATGGCATCAGTGGCCACCTGCACGGCGGTGTCGAAGCCGAAGGTCATCTCGGTGGCGCTCAGGTCGTTGTCGATGGTCTTGGGCACCCCGACCACGGCCACGCCCTGGTCGAACAGGCGCTGGGCCACGCCCAGGGTGTCGTCGCCGCCGATGGCCACCAGGGCGTCGATGTCCATCCGGGCCAGGGTGGCCGTCACCTGGTCGGCGCCACCGTCCACCTTGAACGGGTTGGTGCGTGACGAGCCGATGATGGTGCCGCCCTGGGGCAGCGTGGCCCGCAGCGTCTCCACGTCGAGGGGGATGTGTTCGCCGTCCATCACGCCGCGCCACCCGTCGAGGAAGCCGATGATCTCGTCGCCGTGTTCCCGCTCGCCCTTGCGGACCACAGCCCGCATCACCGCGTTGAGACCCGGGCAGTCGCCGCCACCGGTCAGCATGCCGATGCGCATCGGGCCTCCTCGTGATCGGGGTGGGTGTCGGTGTGGGTCGGTCAGGACAGCTTGGCCGCGATGGCTCCGGCCGAGCGTAGGGCCGTCCCGTCGGCCCCGGCCGAGGACCACTGCCGAGCCGGCCGGGCCCGCGCCTCGTCGATCATCCGGGTCACCGTGGCCAGCTTGGTCTCGCCCCCGGCCTCCCACAGGTGCAGGGCCATCGCCCCGGGGATGGAGTTGATCTCGTTGAACACCACCCGCTCGCCGCCGTCCCACAGGAAGTCGATGCGGGCCACCCCGCGGATGCGCGCTGCGGCCACCAGGGTCAGCGCCGCCTGGCGGATGGCGTCGGTGACCCCCTCGGGCAGCTGGGCCGGCAGCTCCCGGGGGGCGTGCTCCATGCCCGCGGCCGAGCCGCTCAGGTACTTCTCGGCGTAGGTGAAGATCGATCCGTCGGGTTTGCGCAGCGGCCGCTCGATGGCCGACACCTCGGGTTCGGGATAGGCCCGCGGCCGCGATGTTCAGGTCGACCCACCCGGTCAGGTGGCGCTCGATCACCGCTCCGTCGCGCAGGTGGCGCGACGAGGCGAGCAGGGCCTGGGCGGTGGGCAGGTCGTCCACCACCTCGATGCCGATGGACGACCCGCCGAAGCGGGGCTTGACGATGTAGGGGCCCTCGAAGTCGACGGCGGTGTTGGCCCCGAGCAGGGTTTGATCGGCGACCGCCAGGCCGGCGGCCAGCCCGATGGCGTGGGTGGCCGCCTTGTCCATGGCCAGGGCGGCGGCCGCGGCCGAGGGCCCGGTGTAGGTGACCCCGGCCAGGTCCAGTGCGGCCTGGAGCGCGCCGTCCTCGCCGGGACCGCCGTGGCAGCAGTTGACGGCTACGTCGACCGGCACGGCCTTGAGCTTGCGGCGGTCCTCGTGGAACCCGCCCTCGGTGCCGATGACCAGGCGGAAGTCGCTGGCCGATCGGGGCGGGCCGTCGACGAAGTCGCTGGCTTCGAGCGAGGCCGGCACCTGGTGCCAATCCCCCGACTTGCTCCAGTAAAGGCCAATGACGTCCTGGCCAGCGTTGGCCAGGATGCGGGCCACCTGCAGGCCGGTGAGGATGGAGATGTCGTGTTCGGGCGAGGGTCCTCCGAAGAGGACGGCGAGGGCGGGCATCCGCCTCCTACAGGTTCGTCGGTTCGGTCACACGAAGTGGTCGGGCAGGTCATTCTCGTACAGCACGGCATCGCCGGGGGCCAGATGGTCGCGGACCCAGGCCACGGCCTGGTCACGGTCGTCCACCGTCAACACCTGGGCGCCGCCCCCGCTGGCCCCACGCACCAGGGCTCGACGGTTGGTGCGCTTGACCACGATGAGGGTGTCGGCGGCCTGGGCCGCGGCCCGGGCGAACTGCTCGTTCTCGGGATCCTGGCGGGAACCCAACTCGACCATGCCGGGGGTGACCACCACCCGACGGCCGTCCGGGCCCAGGGTGGCCAGCGCCTCGAGCCCCCGGAGAGCCCCGGTGGGGTTGGAGTTGAACGTGTCGTCGATGACCGAGATCCCGCCGGGTGTCACCTCGACGGTGCCCCGGTGGGCGGGGGGCTCGATGGTGGCCACGCCCGCGGCCAGACGAGCCAGATCGAAGCCCACGGCCAGCGCCGCGCCGACCGCGCAGGCCAGGTTGGTCAGGTGGGTGCCCTCGTCCAGCGCCACCTCGATCGCCTGGCTGGACCCGCTGGCCCCGCTGGCTCCGTCGGCCTCGACCTGGGCCCGGCCGCCACCGAGGCCGCGCACCGCCACGTCCAGGTGCTCGCCGGTGGATCCGCAGCGGATCACCCGGGTGACGGTGGTGGCACCGGCATCGGCGCGCCCGGCGATGACGCCGGCGATCTCATCGGCCAGGGCGGCCAGATGGGGATCGTCCACGTTGAGGACGGCCACCTCGGCGCCGTCGAGGATCTCGCGCTTGGCCTGCACCACCCGTTCGATGGTGCCCAACCGCTCCAGGTGCACCGGCCCGATGGCCGTGATCACTCCGACCCGAGGCCGGATCCAGGCGCACAGGTCGGCGATCTCTCCCACGTCGTACATGCCCATCTCGGCGATGAGCACGTCGGCGCCCGGGTGCAGGTGCTCGTTGATGGTCCGGGCCAAACCGGCGGTGTTGTTGTAGCTGGCCGGGCTGGCGCACACCTCGTACTGCTGGGCCAGCAGGGCTCGCAGGTACTGCTTGGTGGTGGTCTTGCCGTATGAGCCCGTGATGGCGACCACGTCGGGGGAGACCTGGGCCAGCCGAGCCTTGGCTTTGGACACGAACGGGTCGAGCAGGCGACGTTCGATGGGCGCCAGGATCCAGGCCGCGGCATCGACCAGCTGGGGGACGACCAGGGCCACCAGGGCCACGCCGGCCCGCCACACCCCGAACACGGCGGCCACGGCGATCACGACCACGGCCAGTCCGAACGTGACCGCGGCCAGGGTGCGCAGCCGGCGGGTCCAGGCCAACTTGGACGTGTGGCCCCGCAGTCCCAGTCCCAGCGGCCACACCACCAGCGCCACCGCGGCCAGGAGCCACACCGGCGCCACCAAGGTCCCGGCCACGATCAGGGCGGCCGCGGCCAGGCCCAGGGCCAGGTTGGCCGGCCGGGCCCGGAACCAGCGCCCCTCGAACCGACTCACCGACCCGGCCAGGTAGTGCTCGCGCTGGGCCACCCGGAACCAGCGGACGGACCCGATCCCGGCCGCGACGAGGAGCACCAGGGCGGCGGCGAGGCTCACCGGGAGTGCTCGAGCAGCAGCCGGTCCAGGCCGGCCCGAAGCGCCTGGGGCTGGCGGATGGGGGTGTCGTGCCCGCCCGCCACCTCGGTCAGGTGCACGGTGGCGCCGGCTAGCTCGAGGATGGCCTGGGCCTGTTGCGCCACCGACCGCGGCGCGGCGGTGTCGTCGGTGCCCCAGACCAGCTCCACGGGACCCGAGAGCTGGGCCAGCTCGGCGGCGTAGGTCTCGTTGACGGATCGGACCAGCACGTCGCGCATGATTCCGGTGGCGTTGCGATAGTCGGCCGACCCATGGGTTCGCTTGGCCTGCTCGAGGCGGTCGTCGCTGACCAGGTGCAGCCGGTGCAGGCGCTTGACCAGCCGGTAGCCCAGTGGGGGGCGGGGGCCGCCGGTCGGACGGTCGTCGGGGGCCAGCAACGGGACGCCGGTCAACAACAGGCCGGCCACCTGCTCGGGGTGGGCTGCCGCCAGGCAGGTGGCCACCTTGCCGCCGAAGGAGTGGCCGATCAGGACCACCGGCTCGTCGGTGGCCTCGGCGATGACCCGGCTCATCTGGGCGGCGTAGTCGGCTCCGCCCCAGGCCTCGGGTGGGGGCGGCGAGGCCCCGAATCCGGGCAGATCGATGCTGAGGGCGTCGTAGCCGGCGACACAGGCGGCCAGGTCGGATCGGTCCCGGCCCCAGCCGTGCAGGGCCACCACCGACGGTCGGTCCGCGCCGATTCGGTCGGCGAAGACCGTGCCGTCGCAGAAGGACCGGAGCATCCGGCCAGGTTACCGCCCGGCGCCGA
This sequence comes from uncultured Microthrixaceae bacterium, assembly GCA_963740985.1. GTDB lineage: Bacteria > Actinomycetota > Acidimicrobiia > Acidimicrobiales > Acidimicrobilacustridaceae > UBA4742. Next base: position 1,111,133 of record CAVUGJ010000002.1, on the reverse strand, counting down.
CCCCCCCGGAGTACCGACCTGCACGCAACGGGGCGCGGCGTCAGCTCGTCGAGGTGGTGGGCTGGGTCAGGTCGTAGACGGTGGTGGAACCCACGGTGACCTGGGTGAAGTGGGACTCGACCCAGGTGGTGATCTGGGTGCCGGTCCCGGTCGACGACGATCCCGCGCCGGTGTTGCCCGGCACGAAGTAGTGGATCCGCCCGGCGGCCACGTCCGCCTGGAAGGCGGCCAGGGTCGGGGTGGGATCGGTGCCGTTGAAACCTCCGATGGCCATGACCGGGTCGCCCGAGGACAGCTGGAGTCCGGCCGCCGAGTTGGATCCCACGGTGGCCGCCACCCAGGTGTAGGCCGAGGCGTGGGACTGGAGCAGCTTCACCACGGCCGGGCTGGTGGCACCGGCATCGAGCAGGCTGCCCACCCCGGCCTGGCCACCGCCGGCCTGGCCACCGAACCCGCCCGTCTGGCCACCGGTCGCAGCGATGCCACCCGTGGTGCCGGCCGCGGGTCGGGCCCCGAAGCCCCGGGTTCCACCGCCGCCCGGACCGAACCCGCGGCCTCCGGCCACGGCGGGGCCGGCGGAGGGGATGGAGCCGGAATGGGTGGTGCTGGCCGTCTGCAGGGAGTACGCGGCCGGTCCGGCCAGGCCGATGACCAGCGCGGCGCCGGCCAGGACCAGTGACACCTTCCGGGCGCCGGCCCGGCCGAGCATCCGGGCCCAGGGGACGAGCAGGGCCACTGACGCCATCAGGCCCCCTACCAAGACGGCCGAGCGCAGCCAGGGCAGCCAGGTGGCGCTGCGATCCAGCAGTACCCAGGCCAGGATCGACGTGGTGGCCAGCGCCGCGGCCATGACCGTCCGCGCCAGCGGGTGGGATCGACCCCGCCAGCACGCCACCGCGCCGATCCCCACCAGAGCGGCGATGGCTGGCGCCAGGGCCACCGTGTAATAGGGGTGGATGATGCCCTGGGCGAAGCTGAACATGAGGCCGGTGACCACCAGCCAGCCCCCCCACAGCAGCAGGGCGGCCCGGGTGCGATCGGTGCGCGGCGCCCGACGGGTCCACCACAGCCCGGCCAGGCCGAACAGGAGGGCGGCGGGGATGAGCCAGGCGATCTGGCCTCCCATCTCGGAGCTGAACAGGCGGGTCCAGCCGGTGGCGCCCCAGGCCCCGGCCTGTCCGGTCCCGCCGCCGATGACGCTGCCCGCCTCGTTGCCCGTCAGCCGGCCGAACCCGTTGTAGCCGAAGATCAGGTTCCATAGGCTGTTGTCCTGGGAGCCTCCGATGTAGGGCCGGTCGGCGCCGGGGATGGCCATGACCGCCACCACCCACCAACCGGCCGACACCACCAGGGCCCCGGTGGCCACCGCCAGTAGCCACAGCCGTCGACGCAGTCCGGGCGCGCCGGCCAGCAGGTACACCACCCAGAACACGGGCACCACCACGAAGGCCTGGAGCATCTTGGTGTCGAAGCCGAGCCCGATGAAGATCGAGGTGGCCACCATCCAGCGGGTCCGGCCCGATTCCACCGCCCGCACGGTGGCGTAGGCCGCGGCCACCAGCAGCAGCACGAGCAGCGAGTCGGGGTTGTTGAACCGGAACATGAGGGTGGCCACCGGCGTCACGGCCAGCACCGCGCCGGCCAGCAGCGCGGCGGCGGGGGAGAACCAGCGCCGCACGGTGGCGTAGAGCAGCCCCACGGTGGCCACGCCCTCGAGTGCCTGGGGCGCCAGGATGCTCCACGAGCTCACCCCGAAGATCCGGGCCGAGATCTCCATGACCCACAGCGAGGCCGGGGGCTTGTCCACGGTGATGAAGTTGGACGCGTCCGACGAACCGAAGAAGAAGGCCTTCCAGCTCTTGGTGCCGGCTTGCACGGCCGCCGAGTAGAACGAGTTGGCCCAGCCCGACGCGCCCAGACCCCACAGGTAGAGCAGGGCGGTGCCGGCCAGCAGTCCCAGCAGCGCCGGTCGCACCCAGGCCGGATCGCTCGGGCGACCCCGCACCAACCGGCGGGCCCACGAGCGACCGGCCGGGCCCGACGTGGCCGGCCCGCGGCCCTCGATCGGCCCATGGCTCGAACCCGTCGCGCCCGCGTCCTGCCAGGAGTCGCTGACGCGACGGGTCCCGCCCGCCATGGCGGGCTCGGCGTGGGGGAGCTGTGGTGGCGCAGGCGGGGGGACGAGGCTCATGGCTCCACCTTCGGGTCCGCACCTCAGGCTGGGCTCAGGACCTCCTGGGCCAGCCATGGGACTTGGCGGGCGTCGGGACGAACGCCTCGTGTCGGGGGAATTGACACCGTCTTGACTCACGCCCGGCGGGCGACGTGAGTACCCTCGAAGGCGTGGTCGAGGAATCGAGCTACGAGTCGTCCAGCGGGTTCCTTCGCTGGTGGCCGAAGGTCCTCATCGGCTTGGCGGTGCTCACCATCGTGGTGGGCGTGCCCCGGCCGCTGCAGTGGGCCGGCCTGTTCACGGTGGCCGCCTACGTGCACGGCCGTTGGCTGCCGTGGCGCTTCCGAGTCTTCGACGACGGCCTGGCCCTGAACTTCGCCTTCGGCCGGAGCCTGTTCGTGCCCAAGCGCAACACCACGGTCCGCATCCAGTACGCCGGGGCCGTGGCCCTGGTCGGCCGGGCCCGCCGCTTCGGCTACCCGCTCATCGACCAGGTGCTCTACAAGCCCGGCAACACCAAGCGCCTGACGCTGGCCCTCGACGCCGCCGGCTACGACATCATCGGCTGAGGGCGCCCGGAACCGTCGCCCCCGACCATTGTCGGTCGGCGCGGTCCGCTAGAACGGTGGTCAGGCCATGACCGACATCCCGCCACCCTGGGGGTCGCGCCCACGCGGCGCGACCCGGTTTCTCCGGGTCGGTCCGCGCCACCTCCTGGCGGTGGTGCTGTTGGCCGGCCTGGCCCTGCTGGCGGCGTGCGCGCCCGACAGCCAGGCCAGCTCCAACAGCACCGTCACCGTCCGGCCCCGCACCTCGGCCCACCTCCAGATCGAGTCACCCACCCCCAACCAGACGACCGGTACCGCCGTCGACCTGAAGCTGGCCCTCACCGGCGCCACCGTGGTGTCGCCCAGCGAGGTCAGCGGCATCGACCCCACCGAGGGCCACATCCACGTGTCGGTGGACGGCAAGCTGGTGAGCATGACCTACGGGCTCAGCCAGCAGCTGCACCTGACGCCGGGCACCCACACCGTCCAGGCCGAGTTCGTGGCCTCTGACCACCGCCCCTTCGCCAACCGGGTGGTGGCCGCAGTGGTCTTTCAGGTCGGATGACCGCCACCGCCGGGCCCCTCTCCGGCCCGGCGGCCGCCGCCACCGGAGGCTCCTCCACCGCCCACCTGGTGGTCCGGCCGCGGGCCGCAGCCGTGGTGGTGGTGGGCGGGTGCGTGCTGCTCGAAGGCCGCGGGCTGTTGGTGGCGATCCTGCCCGACCCCACCTTGGTGTTGGTGGCGCTGTTCGCCGGTCTGGCCGCGGTCAGCCTGGCCTGGCCCATCGCCGACGATCCGGGTCCGCCCCGCACCTGGGCCCGCTCGGCGGTGGTGGCCGCGGTGGGCGTGATCGCCTTCGGGCTGGGCCGCCTGATCGGCGGTGGGCACGCGCCGGTCGCCGCCACCGCGGCCCATGGTGGCGGCCAACAGCCTGGCCGCGGTGGCCGAGGAGGCCTTCTTCCGCCGGCTGTGCTTCGCCCTGCTGCTGCCGGCCGGGGCGGTCTGGGCGGTGGTCGGCTCAGCGGTGCTGTTCGCGGCCGTCCACCTCACCACCTACGGTGCCTGGGTGCTGCCCCTCGACCTGGCCGCCGGGCTGGTCTTCGGCTGGCAACGTCTGGCCAGTCGGCACCTGGCGGGTCTCGGCCGTCACCCACGTGATCGTCAACCTCCTGGTGGTGCTGTGATGCGAGCTGCGCGGCGATGCGACGCGCTGGGCCCGTCGCTGGCCGGTGGCCGGTCTGGTGGTGACGGCGCTGGCAGCGACCGGCGCGGGCCCGGCGGCCCAGGCGGGCGTCGAGCTCCACGTTGCGCATCGGGGCGCGTGTACCCGCTGGCCGGCGCCCAGGGTCTGCAGGGCACCCAGGAGGAGCACGGGGTGGCAGCTGGCCGCCGAGTGGGCCAACGATCACCACGTGCTCGGGCGCCAGCGCATCCAACTGGTGGTCGAGCCGGCCGATGCCGCCTCGGCCGTCCCCGGGGACATGGCCCAGCTGCACCACGAGGGGATCGACCTGGTGGTGGGCAGCCACGCCAGCGCCATCTCCCAGGCGGCCGCGTCGGTGGCGTCGATCCAGCACCAGCTGCTGTGGGAGACCGGGGCGGTGGGCGAGACGCTGCCGGGCACCGGTGGCGGCCGGTACTTCTTCCGCATGGCCCCCATGGGATCGAACCTGGGCTCCACCGCCATCGACTTCATCGCCGACCAGGTGGCTCCGCAAACTGGCGGTGGATCGACCGCTGCGCTACGCCGTGGCCTACGTCGACGACCCCTACGGCCGCGAGGTGGCCGACGGGGCCACCGCCGAGATCCACGAAGCTGGGCAAGGACCTGGTCGGCTCGTTCGCCTACGACACCAGCACCGTCGACTACGACCAGCTGGCGGCCCGCATCGCCGCCGTGCATCCCGACGTGCTCTACGTGTCGGCCTACATCCCCGACGGGGTGGCCCTGCGCCGGGCCCTGGTGGCCGTCCACGTGCCCCTGCTGGCCAACATCGGGACGTCGTCGAGCTACTGCATGCTCCAGTTCGGCCAGCCCCTGGGCGCCGACGCGGTCGGGCTGTTCGCCTCGGACAAGCCCGACGGCGACGATGTGAACCCGGCCGCGCTCAACGCCGAGGGTCGGGCCGCTCTGGCGTGGGTGACCAAGGCGTACCGCGACCGCTACCACGACGAGATGCCGGCGCCCGCCCTGTCGGGCTTCTCGGCCGCCTATGCCCTGTTCGTCCACGTGCTGCCGGCGGCGTCGAGCGACCACGCCGGCGGCGGTGGCCTCGCGCCGCCCTGGCCGTGCACCTGGCGCCGGGCACGCTGGCCAACGGCAGCGGCATGGACCTGATCCCGCCGGGCCAGCTCGACGCCGGCGACAACCGAGCCGCCACCAGCGTCATCTGGGAGTGGGTGGCCCCGGGCCGACGAGCGGTGGTGTGGCCGCCGGCCTTCGCCACCCACCCACTGCAGGTGCTGCCCCTTGCCCAGTGAGGCCATGCGACCCCGGTGGCGTCCCGGCCGGTCGCGGGCCGCCCTGATCGGGGTGGGCCTGGCCCTGGCGTACGTGGCCATCGTGGGCATCACGCTGGGGCTGCACCCCGGTCGGGTCCGCCCCCTCTACGAGGGCTTCACCCCGCCATCGACCTACCACTGGGTCAACCCGCCCCACCTGTTCGCGGCGGCCAACCAGCGACCGACCGTCACCCACGCCACGGTGAAGCTCGGTCCCAACGGCAGCGTGGCCACCGGGATCTCGACCGATGACGCCCAGCTGGTGCTGGGGATGGCGGCCGGCGCGGTGGCGCGGCACGGGTCGGACACCTCCGTGGCCGTCACCATCACCCCCTTGGACCCGGCCACCCTGGCGCCCGTCCCCAGCCCGTACCGCGCCAACGGCAACGCCTACCGGGTGGCCATGACCTACCAGCCGTCCGGGGTGGCGGTGACCCGCCTGGCCGGCGCCGGCGCCTCGATGGTGCTGATCGTCCCCGAGGTGGGCCACCAGCTCTTCACCACGACCGCCAGCCACGGACCGTGGACCTCAGTGGTCGCTCATTCGATCCCGCCCACCGATCTGACCCTGGGTGCCACCATGCGTGCCCCGGGCTACTACCTGGCCGGCACCACGCTCCCGCCGCTGGCCTTCGCCACCACGTCGTCGGCACCTGTGGTGGCCATCAGCGTGGGCGTCGGCGTCCTGGCCGCGTTGGTGATCGGTGGCGCCGTGCTGCTCATCCGACACCGCCGTCGCCGATCGACGAGCTGACCGAGCCGTTCGACGAGGCGTGGCGCGCACCGTTGATCGAGCCGGCGGCGGCTGAGGTGACGGAGTCGGGGGTGGCCGTGGTGGCGGTGGTCCCGTCAGCCCGCAGCCACAGGCCGGTGGCGGTGTCGAACACGTCGTGGTGTCGGCGCGCCTCCCCGTCGTCGCTGGCCCGGATGAAGATGACGCCGATCAGGGTCCACACCACCGGGGTGCAGCCGATGGCCATGAGGGCGCCGGCCAACTGCTGGTCGCTGATGGCCGACCAGGTCCCGATCCTCGGAGCCAGTTCGTACACCCGGTACACCGGCAGGCTGGCGAAGGTGATGAGCGAGCCCGGCAGCATGGGGAACAACTGGAAGGCCAGGAACAGGTAGACGCAGGTGTAGACCGCGGATTTGATCCGGTCCTCGACCCGAGGGCTGGCCACCGGCAGCCAGGCGATCAGCGGCGGAGATCATCCAGGCCAGGTCGAGCACGAAGGAGCCGGCCTGGTTGGACCGAAGCGTGTCCACCACCGGCGGCAGATGGGTCAGCACCAGCACCACGTTGATCTGGAGCCCGGCGATCCAGGGGGTGGCCAGCACGCTCACCGCCGCTGCGGCGCGGGTGCGCTCGAGGATCCGGTCGGCCATCCAGCGGGGGATGCCGACCAGCATGAGGGGCGCAGCGCCGAAGGTGTAGAGGATGTAGATGACGACGTGCACGCTCAGCAGGTAGGCGCCGCCCAGCGTGGCGATGGGCCAGTCGCTGGCGATCCAGAACAAGGCCAGGCCCAGGTAGAAGACGATCAGGCGGCGCCGGTCGCCGGCGGTGCGCTCGACCTGGCGGGCGTGGCGGTGCACGGCCACGCCGTAGCTGACGCCCAGCAGCGCCACCATCAGCCACACGCCCAGGTAGACCCGGGGGGTCCACGTCCACGGGACCTTCAGCGTGTGGCACCACCAGGTCACGGCCAGCAACCGGCCAGTGGTCATGACGCCCGGTTCCAGGCCTCGACCCCGAGGATCTGGGGGATGTCGTGCACCCAGTCGCTCTGGGTGGTGCCGAACGGGTAGGACAGGTGCTGGAGGCCGTCAGGGGTGTAGGCCAGCACCGAGGCGGCATGGCCGACCTGGTAGTTGCCGTTCTTGTCCGGCTTGTCGGCGATGGCCACCGAGACCCCGGCCGCCTTCTGGGCCGCGGCCAGTTGCGTGGGCGTGCCGGTCAGCCCGACGAACGAGCCGCTGAAGTTGCCCAGCCACTTGTGCAGGACGGCAGGGGTGTCGCGGCTCGGGTCGGTGGTCACGAACACCACGGTCACGGGCTTGTCCGGCAGATCGGCCAGGGCGCCGGAGATGGTGTCCATGGTGATCGGGCAGAAGTCGGGGCAGTGGGTGTAGCCGAAGTAGAGGAGCGTGAGCTGGCCCTTGGTGCGCTGGTCGAAGTCGTAGCGGTGCCCGGTGTCGTCGGTGAGCACGAACTCGGGCTTGTGGAAAGCGGGATCGTCGAGGGTGCCCTGCCAGCTGGTGGTCGACGATCGGTGCGTCACCGCGGCCACCGCCGTGGCGCCCACCAGCAGGAGGGCGACCACGCCGATGAGGATGAACACCGAACGCTGGGATTTCTTGGCGATGTGCCATTGTCGCCACCCCCATCCCCGGTCGCCAGTCGCGGCGGTGGCTCAGCGGGCGATGAAGGCGAAGAAGAACACCTGCGTGGCGTAGGCCACCAGATGGCGATCCACCGGATCCCACAGCGCCATCTCCACCGAGGCATAGCCGTCGCCGGCGTGTCGGGCTCGGTTGTGGGCCAGCAGCCAGCCCGGGCGGGCCGGCTCGAGCAGGTGGATGGTGAAGTCCGCGCTCGGGCCGAACCAGTCCTCCTGACCCACCTTCTGGCTGACCGCGCCCGGCATGGTGTCGCACAGGACGATGGCGGCCACGGGATCGAGGAGGCCGTCGTCGCGCACCGGCGGGTCGTCCAGGCGGTACCAGTAGACGAGCTCGGCCGGCCCGTCCTCGAAGGGCTCCCACGGGGCGCGACCACGGGCTGGGCGGGTCTCGATCACCTCCTGCCAGAAGGGGAGGGGGTCGAAGGTGAACTCGAAGTCGATGCCCTCGGGAACCGGATCCCGAAACGAGCGCAGGCCATCGGGTCCGTCGACCTCGGGGTAGTCGAGGTCGGTGAACTCGTAGCCGCGACGCGAGGCCCCGAACACGGCCACCGCGGTCAGCCCGGCCGAGGCCCCGGGGTTGGTGACGGTGGCCTGGAGCTGCGACATGGACCGGCCCCGACGCAGCACGGTCACCTCGATCTCGACCGGGCCCAGCTCCACCTGTCCGGCGAACACGGTGGAGAGGGACCGAAGGCGCTGATCGGGGGCATCGAGCATGGCGGCCATGGCCCGGGCGGCCAGCACCACCACCGCGCCGCCCTGGGGCACCACCACCAGCATCCAACGCGGCGCCAGTTCGGCGGTGAAGCGTCCGGGTTGGCCCGCCACCGCGGTGACCTCGAGGTCGGCCCAGCCACTCGTACCCATGGCCGACGAAGCTACCGGCCGGAGGCCCGCGGCCGAATCGGGTTTCTGGCAGCGGTAGGTTCAGCGCAGATCCCGACCTCCGGAGCGTGCCGTGTACATCGTCCACAACCGCATCGACGTCCCGGCCGGCGAGGCCGATGCCTTCGAGCAGGCCTTCGTGACCAGCATGCGCACGACCCTCGACGGCGTGCCCGGCCTGACCCGCACCACCCTGCTCAAGCCCACCAAGGACGGCCAGGCCTGGGTCTCGACCATGGAGTTCGCCACCAAGGACGACTTCATGGCCTGGTTGGGATCGGATTCGTTCAAGGCCGCCCACGCCAACGTCAAGGCACCGGGCATGCAGGCTCCGGCCGGCATCGAGGCCTTCGACGTGGTGTCGGACGTCTAGACGCCTCGGCTCAGACGGGTCGGTCCAACTGGGCCACCAGCCGGGCCGGCGCCACCACCCGGTACGCGTCCTGGCACAGCTCAGCCATGCGATCCCAGTCGGGTCGGCCGTCGAGACGGATCCCGATCCAGCCGCGGTGGCCGACGTAGGGCGGCCGGAAGAACCGGTCGGGGTCGTCGACCATCAAGGCCTCCTGCACGCCGGGCCCGGCCGCGCACCACAGGTGCGGAAAGGTGTGGTCGTGGTGGCCGTCGATCCAGGCGTTCACGAAGGCGCGCTTGCGCACGAAGAACGTGGGCGCCGAGTGGCTGGGGCGTTCGGTGACCTCGGGCAGCGACAGGCAGACGGCACGGACGCGCGTCGCAGCAGGTTCGTACGGGCGACGGTCACCACACCGAGCGTAGGTCTGTGGCCGAGCACGCACGTCGCTCTCCGATGACCTGACGCCGGTGTCAGGTTTCCGGCTCACGCCGCCAGCGGCAGAGCTAGCGTCGCCGCATGGCTGAACTCATCCCCCGGTTGGACGCGGCCTTCGACGGTTGGATCGACGCCCAGCGCGCCGCCATCGAGACCGTGCGCACCGCGGAGGGGGTGCCCCGCTCCGGCACCGACAACGCCGAGGGGTACCGCTGGGTCACCCGGCTGACCTCGCTGGCCCAGGAGTGGTTCCTGGAGAAGTCCGACCCGCTGCACCCCGAGGTGTTCCTGCTCCAGGACGCCCACCGCAAGCTCCTGGTCGACAATCCGGATGTGGGGTACTGGTTCTGCGTCCTCGACGATCGACACCTGTACCGCATGACGGGCCGGCGGGGTGAGGCGCCGTACGTGGGGCTCACCTTCGGTACGCCCATGGCCCAGGGCCCGAGCGGGGGGCGGACCGGCACCACCGCCCAGGCCCATCTCGACCAGTTCGAACTGGGTCCGAACGGCGAGGTGGACGTGCTCATCGGCCCGGCCGATCTCCTGCCCGACCCCCGACCGGTGAACTCGGTGGTGCTCGAACCGGGCACCGGCCAGGTGGCCTTCCGCGAGACCTTCTTCGACAAGCGGACCGAGCGCGGCTGCGAGCTGAAGATCGAGCTGGTGGGCGACGTCGAACCGCCCGTGCTCGACGTGGACGACTTCGCGGCCAAGCTCGAGACGGCCGGCCTGTTCGTGCAGTTCGTGGCGGCCACCGCCGTCAACATGTGGCACGACACCGAGCACAACACCAACACCTTCGGGGGCACGGCCGGGTCGGTCCACGTCGCCGCCCAGGAGGACGAGACCCGCTCGCACAGCTCCGAGGACATGACCTATCACGGGGGACGCTTCGTCCTCGACGAGGGCCAGGCCCTGGTGGTGACCGTGCACCGACCCGACCGCGACTTCCTGTACTGGGGGCTGACCACGGCCAGCCCGTGGATGGAGAGCTACGACTACCGCTACACCACCACCAACCTGAACAACCGCCGGGCCCAGGCCAACGAGGCGGGGGACTGGGTGCTGGTCATCTCGCCCACCGATCCGGGCGTGCCCAACTGGCTCGACACCGGCGGCCGTCTCCAGGGCTACATGCTGGTGCGCTGGGTCCTGGCCGACGACCCGCCCCATCCCACCGCGGAAGTGGTCGACCTGTCCGATCTGGCCCACCGCTAGGGCTAATCCACTTCGGAGGGGACCCGGTAGCGGGCCTGGTAGTCAGCCACCAGGGGACGGTGCTCGGCCAGGTCCAGACCCGTGTCGGCGAACGAGTAGTCGTGGCCGCCGCCTCCCCGGTGGGCGTGGTGCGCCTCGACATAGGTCTCCAGCGCGGCGCGAAACGCCGGGCTGACCGGCAGGTCCCACCCGGCATAGAGCTCGGTCACCACCCGGATCGGATCGGCCACCAGATCGCCGTACACCACGTCGCGGATCTGGTCGGCCGGTAGCGTCCCCGAGTCGCGTCGGGCCATGACCTCGTTCATCTGGAGCTCCAGGCCCATGCTCAGGAACATGACCAGGATCTCGTGGTCCACGTGGTCGGAGTGCATCCAGTGCAGCGTGGCCATCAGATCCGACAGCGAACCGACCACCCGCAGCGGGTCGCGGTGGGTGATGACCACCCGGGCGTCTGGATAGGTGGCGAACACCAGGTCGAGCGACGAGAGGTGCGACGGAGCCTTGAGCACGAAGCGTCGGGTCGCCGATCCCCACTGCCAGGTCTGGAGCATCCGGCGGTGCCAGTCGTAGACGGGGGACTGATCGACGCTCGAGCGCCAGATGGTGTAGCTGCCCACGTTGTAGAGCCCGGTGAACATGTCGCTGGAGAACTGGTGGGCGAAGGCGAAGATGCACTCGGTGGGCAGGTAGCCGCGATTGTCGTGCATGGTGGTGAAGGCCGGGACCATCTCGTTCATGACCACCACCTGTTCATCCGACAGTGTGGCCCGCGGGTTGTGGTCATCGGCCCGCTCGGCGTCGGAGGCCGGCGGCACGCTGTCGAGGTACTCCCACAGCCTCGGGGCCCGGTTGTCGGGATCGCAGGCCAGCAGCTCGTGCAGCAGCGTGGTGCCCGATCGCCCCAGGCCGGTCACGATGATGGGCGCGGTCACCGGCTGGGCCAGCACAGCCGGTTCACGTCCCCACAGATCCACCAGTCGCAGGCGGTTCTGCAGGATCAGCTGGAGCTCGGCCCGGGCCCGGATGCGGCCGGGCAGGTGGAGCTGTGCCTCGTCGTCGAGGGCCCGGCACAGGTGCTCGAGGGGTTGGCGGAACCAGTCGTCGCCGAAGTCGCTCAGCCCGGTGGCCTCGCTGGCCCCGGCCAGCAGATCCTGCTGGCGGAGCGAGACCATGGAGCGCCCGTCGTCACCCAGACCCCGACCGAAGGCGGCCAGGTCGTCCACCCACGCCCCGCGCCGAGGCGGTGTCCAAGCCATGGACGGCAACCTATTGCACGACGGTCGGCGACGGGACGGATTCCTGACGTCGGTGTCAGGTCCGGCGATCGCTCAGCCCGACGTCATGACGTTGGCGAAGGGCCCCAGCAGGTTCCAGTCGGGGATGCCCACGCCGTTGGTCTGGCCGGGCGCCGTGTCGTTGGCGAAGTAGTAGAGCAAGTGCCCCCCGTAAGCCACCTGGCCGCCGACCACCGTGACCTTCGACGCGTCGACGCCGGGACCAGTGGTCGGCGTCGAGGTGGACTTCAACTGGGGCCACAGGCTGGCGCAGACGCCGGTGCAGGCGGTGGTGGTGCCTGTGTCCTTGGCGTACACGTACAGGGTGTGGCCGTCGGGGCCGATCAGGAAGATCCCGTGGCTGTCCTTGGCCAGGCTGAGCGTCTTGCCGGTGGCGGTGGCCGGCCCCACCGCGGCCAGGGCCGCGCTGGGCGAGAGCGCGGTGGTGGCGCTGGAGCCCGCGGTCGAGGTGGTGGCGCCCGACCCCGCGGCTGAGGTGTTGGAGGTGGACGTCTTGGTGGAGCTGGAGCAGGCGGCCAGGACCACGGCCAGCGCCACCATGCCCACGGCCAGGCCGAACCGGTGTGTGAGGTTTTCCATGCGCTGGTGTACGCACGTCACCGCCTACTGGATTGCCCCCGGGCCACGCGGGTCGCCTTGTCCACCACGCGGCCCGGCGCCTGCCAAGGTCGCTCGATGCCCCAGGAACGCCCCAGGTAGGCGGGCAGTTGGGTGGCCACCCGGGGTAGCGGATCGTGGGCGGTGAGGCACACGAACCGGCCCAGGGTGATGGGCAGCCCGCCGAGCCGTCCCGGCGCTGGTCGGGGACGGGTGAGCAATCGGTGGACGAGCTCGTCGCGCCGCGAGGTGTTGGCGGCGCGCAGACGGCGGAGCACGTCGCGGGGCACGGCCACCTCGAACGTGTCGGCCAGGTAGATCAGGGTCTCGCGGGTGGCCAGCACGACGCGGCGGTCGATGGCCTGGTCGACCAGTCGGTCCCAGTCCAGGGCGGAGCCGGCCCGGGCCACCAGAGTGGCCGCGTCGGGTACCCAGCGCAGGCGAGCCCCGCTCGACCACCCGGCCCCGTGCACGCACACGTGCAGGAGCAGATCGGCGGGGCCGGGCATCTTGGTGGCGTGACCGGCCACCTCCAGTTCGGCCGCGGCGTCCCAGAAGTCGTCGCACCAGCGCTCGGGGGGGCCCGATCGACCCAGGGCCATGTTGAGCTGCCAGTGCAGGTCGATCTCGCCGCCTCCCGCCTCTCCTGCCTCTGCGCTGGCCTGGGCAGCCGGCCGCCCGTGGTGGTCGAGCTGATGGGCACGGGTCAGGGGTTGGGTCTGGTAGCCCAGCCGGATGAGGACGTCGGTGGCGGCAACGGCCAGGTCGAAGGGGACGAGCACGTCCAGATCGGCCATCGGCCGCAACCCCAGATCGTCGTAGTAGCGCAGACCGAGCGCGCCGCCCTTGAGCACCATGGTGGGGATCCCCGCTTCGGCCAGTGCCCCGAGCGCCGGTGCGGTGCGGTTGAGCAGCAGCTGGTTGCGCGACCAGGTCTGGCGGTGGATGCCCTTGAGTCGGGGCAGGTCGGGATCGTCGACCCCCGATCGCCGCAGGCCGCGCTCGACCAGGGGCAGGAGTCGGTGCTGGTCCCAGTCCACCCGATCCAGGTCCAGCTCCGGCCGCAGCCGCTCCCAGGCCTGCGCGGCCCGGTCGTCGTCGAACAGCGCCACCTCCAGCAGCTGGCGGTCGAACGCCGAGGGCAACCACGCCGCTCGGGTGGTCCCGCTCGGTTCGGCGCGGGATCGGCGGCTCACGACGGCCGTCGATTGCGGGCCAGGTGGGCGGCCAGGACGTGCAGGTACTCCGAGCGCGACTGGCGCTGGCGCAGGCTGTTGTTGGTCTGGTGGAGCCGGCGGCGCACCAGCACCTCGTCCACCCAGGCGATGGGGTGGCCCACCTCGGTCAGTCGCGCGTACCAGTCGAACCACTCGCCCACGGTGAGGTGTTCGTCGAAGGGCCCCACCTCGTCCACCACCTCCCGGCGGACGAGCAGCGCCGAGCTGGCCACCGCCTCGTCGCGCTGGCGCACCTCGCGCAAGGCGGTGGTGGCCGGGTCGAGCTCGGGGCTGATGAACTCGGCCACCCCGCACAGCACCGCGCCCAGCTCGGGTCGGCGGGCGAACAGGGCCAGCTGGTGTTCCAGCTTGGTCGGCTCCCACAGGTCATCGGCGTCGCAGAAGGCCAGGAAGCGGCCCCCGGCCTGGGCCACCGCCGTGTTGCGGGCCGCGCCGATTCCCTGGTTGGCCTGGGTGACCACTCGGGCCGGGGGCACGTGGCCGGCGGCGATGGCTGGACCGGCGTCAGTGGATCCGTCGTCGACCAGGACCAGCTCGTCGGCCGGGACCGTCTGGGCCTCGATCGAGCGCAGCGTCTCCTCCAGGTAGCGCTCGGCTTGGTAGAAGGGCACCAGCACCGACACCTCGGGTGGGACCGGGCTCATGGCCGCCGGGTGGTGTCCGAACGCGCCCGGCGAGCCCGCTCACGCAACAGGCGGAACAGGGCACGGTCCAGGTCCTCGACCTGGTAGGTCAGGTTGGCGCCGTGGATGCGGCGACGCAACATCAGGTGGTCGACCAGGTCGATCCGAACCCCGGCCGACGTGGCCCGCAGGTACCACTCGGTGTCCTCGCCGGCGAAGGCGTAGCTCGGATCGAACCCACCCACCCGGTCGAACACGTCGGCCCGGGCCAACAGGGTCATGACCAGGTAGTGGGGGGCGTCGTCGGGGTTGGGCGGTTTGGCCAACCACGCCGGAGGGGTGACGCCCTGGTCGACGACGTTGACATGGGTGCCGACCACGCCGTCCACGTCCGGGTGGGCGGCCAGGTGGGCCACCCCGAAGCTGACCCGATCGGCCAGCATGGTGTCGTCGGCATCCAGGAAGGTGAGGTAGGTGCCCCGGGTGTGTTCGAGGGCCAGGTTGCGGGCCACCGCCGGACCCTGGTTCGCCTCTCGCACCACTGTCAACGACAGACCCAGCTCGTCGGCCCGGGCCCGGGCCACCGCCGCGCCGTCGTCGGTCGAGCCGTCGTCGACCAGCACCACCTCGACCGCCGGGTGGTCCTGCGCGGCGATGCTGGCCAGGGCGTCGCCGATGAACGCCGACCCCTCGAACAGGGGGATCACCACGCTGACCAGTGGCGCGGTCATGAGCCGCGGCCCGGGGCCAGGTCGTCGAGGAGCTGGGTCAGGTGGCCGGCCAGGGCATCGACGTCGGTCCCCAGACGCAGCTCGATGCTGGGGAGCGATCGCACCAGCCCGGCCAGGAGGGCCAGCGTCCCGGCCCCGCCGCCCGGGGCCTGGAGGACCGAGCTGGGGGCCAGCGCACCCAGGGCGGCCCCGGCCGAGGTCGACTCGACGGTGGTGGTGGGACCGCCGGTGATGGTGGGCACGACCACGGCTCGGATGGGGAAGGTCTCGATGAGCTCGTCGTCGGCCCCGTGGTCGGCCAGGAACAACAGCGCCTTCTCCTCGCCGGCGTCTTCGCGGCTGGCGTTCGTGACCCAGGCGGCCAGGTGCGGGAGGCGGCTCAGCTGCTGGTGGTGGAGCTTGGCCGAGCTGTAGAGGCTGTGGGCGCGTGGCCCGGGCCCGTCCGGTTCGACGATGCAGTAGTCGTCCGAGAGGTAGCGCAGTCCCCGGCCGACACACGCCAGCGCGGTCGTCGACTTGCCCGATCCGCCCCGGCCCACGACGAGCAGTCCACCGTCGGCCCGGCCCACCGCCGCCGCGTGCACCAGGGCGCGACCGCGGTCCTCCATGATCCAGTGGAACAAGGCCCGCATGGGCGCACCGCGCTCCCAGTAGGGAAGGGCCGGCGGATCGGCCGCGCAGTACCAGGCCATGCCGCAGTCGGGGTCGTACAGGCTCAGGGCGCGTTCGTCGGGTTGGTAGCGCAGGCGCCGGTGCGCACCGCGACGGGCCGCCTCGATGCGCGCCGCCCCCGACGTTCCCCCATCGCGCGCCGCGGGCGGGAAGCGGGGCAGCCGCCCGTGGGCGCAGCCCGCGTCCCAGGCGCACATCTCGACGTCGTGGCCCTCCGCCGACTCGGCCTGGCGATGGTGGGCCAGCGCGGGCATGAGGGCGTCGGCCAGATCCTGGCCGGTGATACGAAGTCGGACCCGCAGTCCACCGATGTGGCGCACCTCGTCGACGGCAGTGCCGTGCTGCTGCTCGGCCCGGGCGGCCAGGTCGACAGCCGACTCGAAGGCGGCATCGACCTCGTGGTCGACGGGGTCGATCGGCGCGCCGACCGCGGTCACTCGAGGCTCGGCGCCTGGCTCTTGGCCCGTGGCCAGCCTTCGCTCTCGTCCACCTCGTGGATCGGGTCGAGCAGGATGAGCTCCTGCATGTCGTCGAAGCGCTGGATGGCTGGCGGTTCGTAGGTTCCGGGGCCGGCGGAGGACACCACCGCTGAGCCCGCCTGGTGGGCGGCCCCGTCGCCGGGTGACGTTCCCGAGGCGGCGCCCGAGTCCGCCTCGGCCGAGACGATGAGCTCGGCGAGCGCCAGCTCCTCGAGGAAGGACCCGACCTGATCACGCGCCTCGACCGGCACCGCGTCGCACATCACGGCCAGCGTGGCCAGCATCTCGTCGACCGTGTCGCCTCGCTCCACCGCCGACCACACGTGGGCGCCCGAACCCACCAGGCTGAAGTACGACCCGGTCTCCAGATCGATCAGGATGGCCTCGTCGTCGATGACCTCACCGATGACTCGGGGGCGGTTCGGGCGGTAGCGCACGGAGCCGGTCATCAGCCTGCACTCTAGTGTGGGTGGCCGGGGAGGCTGCGGCGCGCCCGCGAGCCCGATCAACCGGATTGCGCACACAGGGAGGCCTTCGTGGCCCGAGACATCGACTCGATCATCGGCCAGCTCACGTTGGAGGAGAAGGCTGCCTTCACCGCCGGCGCGGACCTGTGGTCGACGGTGGCCGTCGAGCGTCTGGGCCTGCCCGCCGTGCGGGTCACCGACGGTCCCAACGGTGCCCGCGGACCCGCGCTACCGGACATGGGGGAGCGGACGATGACCGCGGCCTGCATGCCCTGCGGCGCGGCACTGGGTGCCACCTGGGACGTAGACCTGGCCGAGCAGGTGGGGGCGGCGTTGGGTGACGAAGCCCGAACCAAGTCGTGTCGGGTCCTGCTCGCCCCGACGGTCAACCTCCACCGCTCCCCGTTGGGCGGGCGCAACTTCGAGTCCTACTCGGAGGACCCCCTGCTGGCCGGGCGCATCGCCGCCGCCTTCGTGCGCGGGGCCCAGTCCCGTGGCGTGATCACCACGGTCAAGCACCTGGCCGGGAACGAGTCCGAGATCGAGCGCATGACGGCCGACTCGATCATCGACGAACGCACCCTGCGCGAGCTCTACCTGTTGCCCTTCGAGCTGGCCGTGCGCGAGGGCGGCTCACTGGGGATCATGACTTCGTACAACCGCCTCAACGGCTCCTACGGCGCCGACAACCGCGGACTGCTCGAGACCATCCTGCGCGGCGAGTGGGGGTTCGAGGGTCTGGTGATGACCGACTGGTACGCCCAGGGCCACACCGAGGCCGCCGCCACCTCCGGCCTCGACCTCGAGATGCCGGGACCGGCCCGGTTCTTCGGCGCCAAACTGGTCGACGCGGTGGGGGACGGCCGGGTGGACGAGTCGTCGATCGATGCCGCCGTCTCCCGCCTGCTCACCACGTTGGACCGGGTGGGGGCGTTCGACGATCCCGCCGCCGATCCGCAGTCGATCGACCGACCCGAACACCGAGACCTGGCTCGCCGGGCGGCCGCCGCGTCCATCGTGTTGATCGCCAACCGCCAGCTCGACGGCGCGCCCGTGCTCCCCCTCGACCTGGCCGGGCTCTCGTCGCTGGCGCTGATCGGGCCGGGGGTGGACCAGACCGCCATCATGGGCGGCGGCTCGGCCCAGCTCTCACCCCACTACCAGGTGTCGGTGCTCGACGCCTTCACCGAGGCGCTCGGCCCGCAGGTCGAGTTGATCCACGAGCCGGGCGTCGATCTGGCCCGCAGCCTGCCCGCGCTCGACGCGGAGCTGACCCTCGAGGTGGTCGACGGCGACGATCCGTCCGGCCCGGAGGCGGAGGTGGTGACGCGTCCCAACGGCGAGCTGTGGTTCTTCGGCCGACCCTCCAAGGCGGTGGGTCGGACCTTCTCGGTGCGTGTGGCGGCCACGTTCACGCCCGGGGTGGGTGGGACGTGGGACGTGTCGTTGGCCCAGGCCGGTCGGGCTCGGTTGTGGCTGGACGGGCAGGTGGTGCTCGACGGCCTCGACCATCCGTTCCCGCCCGGCCCGACCTTCATGGGGGTGGGAAGCCAGGAGGTGCGGACCACCGTCGAGCTGGTGGCCGGCCAGACGGTCGAGGTGCGGGCCGACTTCGTGAACCCGGACGGCTCCACCCTCAGCGGGGTGCGAATCGGCGCCCGACCGGCGCCGCCCACCGACCTGGTCGACCGGGCCGTGGCCGCCGCCCGGCGGGCCGATCGGGTGGTGCTGGTGGTGGGCACCAACCGCGAGTGGGAGTCCGAGGGCCACGACCGCGAGTCGATGGATCTGCCCGCCGGTCAGGACGAGCTGATCCGCCAGGTGGTGCAGGTCCGCCCCGACGCCATCGTGGTGATCAACGCCGGCTCGCCGGTCACCATGGACTGGGCCGATCAGGCCGGCGCGGTGCTCCAGGCCTGGTTCGGGGGCCAGGAGATGGGCCACGCCGTGACCGACGTGCTCTCCGGTGCCACCGATCCCGGCGGACGGCTGCCCACCAGCATCCCCGAGCGACTCGAGCACAACCCATCGTTCGGGAACTTCCCGGCTGAGAACGGCCAGATCCGCTATGGCGAGGGTCTGCTGATGGGCTACCGAAGCTACGAGGCTCGCCACCTGCCGGTGCGGGCGCCGTTCGGTCACGGCCTGTCCTACACCACCTTCGAGATCGGTGCGCCGAGGCTCTCGGCCACCACCTTCGAACCCGGGACCCCACTCACGGTGGAGGTCACCGTGACCAACACCGGTGCCCGGCCGGGCTGGGAGGTGGTCCAGTGCTACGTGGGCCAGCTGGCGCCCACCGTGCTGCGGCCGCCCAAGGAGCTCAAGGCGTTCGCCAAGGTGTGGCTGGACCCGGGGGCGTCCACCACGGTGTCGCTGCCGCTGGGCGAGCGCGCCTTCGCCCACTGGCGGGCGGCGGACCCGGTCAGTGCCGACCTGGCGGCCAACCTCCAGACGTGGCTCACGTCATCGAGGCCCGCGTCGGCCACGGTGGCCCGGGCGGGATGGGTGATCGATGCCGCCACCTATGAGCTGCACCTGGGGCGATCGTCGGCGGACATCACCCATGTGGTGGGCATCGAGGTGGTGGAGTCCGTCGAGCTCGGCCACGACTGATGGCTGCCTACACCGAGCGCCTGGTCGATCGCATGCCGGTGCGCACGTTCGAGACCGCCGTGGGCATGGCCCGGGCCGCGGCCGACCAGGCGGCGGGGATCCTGCGCCTGGCGGTGGCCGAGCGAGGGGTGGCCCACGCCATGTTCGCCACCGGGAACTCGCAGCTGGCCTTCGTCGACGCCCTCGTGGGCCACACACCCGACGTGCCCTGGAGCCACGTGGTGGTGTTCCACATGGACGAGTACGTGGGCGTCGGTCCCGACCACCCCGCCGGGTTCCAGCGGTGGATCCGTGAGCGCATCGCCGAGCCGGCCGGTCCGCGGGCCGCCCACTACCTGGATGGCCGGGCCGATCCGGCCTCGGAGACGGCCCGCTACTCCGGCCTGCTCCGCACGCACCCGCTCGACCTGTGCTGTCTGGGGATCGGCGAGAACGGCCACCTGGCCTTCAACGACCCGCCGGTGGCCGACTTCGCCGATCCCGTGGATGTGAAGGTGGTGACCCTGGAGGCGGCCTGCCGACGTCAACAGGTGGACGAGGGCCACTTCCCCGATGTGGACGCGGTGCCGGCTCAGGCCATGACCGTGACCATCCCGGCGTTGGTGCGGGCAGCCAAGGTCCTGGCCATCGTTCCCGAGGCCCGCAAGGCCGAGCCGGTGCGGGCCGCTCTGGAGGGACCGGTCAGCACCGCCTGCCCGGCCTCGGTGCTGCGCACCCACGACCACGTCACCTGCTACCTCGACGCCGGTTCGTCGGGGTTGGTGGCTGGGTCACCCCCCAGCGACCATCCCTACCTCTGATCGGGTAGGAAGGGTGCGATCACTTGGAGGATTCGCATGACTGAACTGGACCAGCCGACCTCGGCGTCGGGCACCATCACCATCGGCGGCGACCTGACCGTCAACCGCCTGGGCTTCGGAGCCATGCGCATCACCGGCTCGGGGATCTGGGGCGATCCGCCGGATCGCAACGTGGCCCTGGCCGTGCTGCGTCGAGCGGTCGAGCTGGGGGTCGACTTCATCGACACCGCCGACAGCTATGGCCCGGAGGTCAGCGAGGAGCTCATCGCCGACGCGCTGCACCCCTATCCCGATGGGTTGGTGGTGGCCACCAAGGCCGGGCTGGTGCGTCCGGGGCCGAACCGGTGGGAGGCCGACGGGCGTCCCGAACACATCCGCTCGGCCTGTGAGGGCTCCATGAAGCGGCTCCAGGTCGACCACATCGACCTGTACCAGTTCCACCGACCCGACCCGAAGGTGCCCCTGGAGGAGTCGATGGGGACCATGGTCGAGCTGCAGCAGGAGGGCAAGGTCCGCCACATCGGTGTGTCCAACATGGATGTCGACCAGCTCGCCCAAGCTCGGCGGGTGGCCACCGTGGTGTCGGTGCAGAACCGGTACAACCCCACCGACCGCGGGTCCGAGGCGATGGTGGACCTGTGCCAGCGCGAGGGTCTGGCCTTCCTGCCCTGGGCGCCGATCGGCGGTGGTCAGGCGAGTGGGGCTGTGGTGGACGAGATCGCCGCCGCCCACCAGGCCAGCGCCCACCAGGTGGTGCTGGCCTGGCTGCTGGCCCGGTCACCGGCCATGGTGCCCATCCCGGGCACCGGCTCGGTCGACCACCTGGAGTCAAACGTCGCCGCGGCCCGCCTCGAGCTCACCGCCGACGAGGTGGCCGCGCTGAGCGCCCTCGGCAGCTGAGGGCAACCGGCCCGACCGAAGCGGTCGGGCGGATGGGCGCGGGCTCGCCTGCAACGGGCAGACTCTGGGCTTCGCCGCCGGCGACCGGGCGCCGTCGGTCCGTCCCACCCGAGGAGCTCAGTTGGCCACATCCCCGTCCGACTCCTTCGGCAAGGCCACGGCCAAGGCGGTGGGCATGCGGGGCTCGGCCCAGTTCTTCCCGTGGATCTTCGAGGGGGCGGTGCCCGTCGAGCGGACCGCGGTCCTGTCTCTGCCCCCGCCGCCGGTGCGGGTGCTGTGCCGGTACATCTGGGAGCCGCGGTACCACCGCCGCACCGCCCGGCTCTGGCCTGTCTGAGCGTCGGCGTCAACTCAGGCGACGGCGAACCCACCAGAAACAGAAGCCGGCCAGGGCCAGCGCCACACCCAGGAAGATGGCGGTCTCCATCCATTGGAAGGTCCAGTAGCGACTGGCCGGTTGGTAGGTGACGACGTCGTGGTAGTGCGCGCTCAGCTTGGTCACGCACGCCTGCAGACCGGCCCGGATCCCGCCCGGGGCCGGGACCGCGGCGCGGGCCTGCGATGCGTCGGGCGGCGGTGGTGGCTGACCGACGCCGAGGGTGGGGCAGAGTCGGGACACCACGCGGTCGGGCAGGTCGTGCCCGGCGTGGTCGACGATGCGGGTGGAGTAGACCCAGGCATTGGGCATCCCGGGCGAATTGGGCTGTAGGTGCATCGGCCCGCCGTTGCTGCTGAAGAAGCTCATCGACTGGGGGTCGAGTGGGGTGTCGAGGTGACGCGCCGCCAGCAGGTTCGGTCGGATCCATTGGGCGAAGGTCAGTCGGGCGGCCACGAACACGACCAGGGTGGTGGCCATGGCCGGCAGGGTGCGACGGATGAGCGTCCCCGCCGTCACGCCCACGGCGAAGGCGAACGCGGCGTAGCCGACGGCCACCAGGTCCCGCTGGTCGAAGCTGGAGAACTGGTCCATGTTCACCTGGTCCATGCGGCTGAACCACCAGGTGACGCCCAGGCTGAACAGGCCGGCCACCACCATGGCGGCCACCCCGCCCACGACCAGCTTGAAGGCCAGCCAGCGGGTGCGGGTCACGCTCTGGGTCCAGGCCAGCCGGAAGGTGCCGCTCTCCAGCTCGCGGGCCACCAGGGGCGCGCCCCAGAACACGCCGAGGATGGCCGGCACCACCGCCATCAGGAAGTTCAGCCACCCCTGGAGCTGGTGGAACTGGCTGAAGAAGTACTCGATGGCGGTCGAGCAGTCGCCTCGGGACGTGCCGTTCGTGCAGCCAGCCACGGTGGTGTCGTAGAGGTGGCGAACGTGCAGGCCGGTCGGCACCATGATGACCGCGAGCACCACCAGGGCGCCCGCCGCCACCAGGATCTGCGTGCGGAACTGTCGCCAGGCCAGCCAGGTCATGACTCGTCCTCAGGACGAGACCTGCGGCGCCGACGGCCACCCTCGGCTCGACCCATGTAGGCCAGGACCACGTCTTCCAGGCTCACCGGCTCCACCACCCAGGCCGGATCCAGGATGGGATCGTCGGTGCGGATCAGCAGGGTGGTCTGGCGGTCGGTGTGGCTGGCCTCGATGATCTCCTGGTTGGCCGGCAGACGGCTCTCATCCCGGCGCGGGCCGACCAGGCGGTGATGGGTGGACAACAGCTCGTCCACCTCCCCGGCCACCTGCACCCGCGACGATGCCAGCACCACCAGGTAGTCGCACACCCGCTCGAGGTCGGCGACCAGGTGCGAGGACAGCACCACGCTGACCTCGCGCTCGGCCACCACCTCCATGAGGTCGGCCAGGAACTCCCGGCGGGCCAGCGGGTCGAGGCTGGCCACCGGCTCGTCGAGGATCAGCAGCTCGGGGCGCTTGGCGACGGCCACGGTGAGCGCCAGCTGGGCTCGTTGGCCACCTGACAGCGATCCGGCCCGCTGGTGGGGATCGAGGCCGATGTCCTCGATGCGGCCCCGGGCCGCCACGTCGTCCCAGCTCGGGTTCAGGTGGGCGCCGAGTCGGAGGTGGTCGTCCACGCTGAGCCGGGCGTAGGTGGGCGTGTCCTGGGCCACGAAGCCGACTCGGGCCAGTTGGGCCGCGTCATGGGCCGGTGCTTCGCCCAGCACCGAGATGGTGCCGTCGCTCGGAGCCAGCAGCCCCACGGCCAGGTGCAACAGGGTGGTCTTGCCTGCGCCGTTGGGACCGACCAGGCCCACCACGTGACCCGCCGGGATCTCCAGGGAGCAGTCGGTCAGGGCCGAGTGGCGGCGGTAGCGCTTGGCCAACCCGCTCGCCTCGAGGGCGGCGGTCACGCTACGCCCGGCTCGGCCCGGGACCGAAAGCAGTCCTGAAACAGATCCTCGATGCTCTCGTCGTCGAGGCCGGCCAGTCGGGCCTTGGCCAGCCAGCGGTTCAGGTCGGCCCGCAGGGGGCCGTGGGCCGAGGCCGACAGGTTGGTCAGTGAACGGGTCACGAAGGTGCCCACACCGGGGCGGGCGCTGACCAGGCCGTCGTGTTCGAGCTCGCGGTAGGCCTTGAGCACGGTGTTGGGGTTGATGGCCACCTGGGCCACCACCTCCTTGACCGTGGGGAGCTGGTCGCCCTGGTGCAGCAGCCCGAGCCGCAGAGCTCGGCGCACCTGGTGGACGATCTGCAGATAGGGCGAGACGCCCGAATGCGTGTCCAAGTGGAACTCGATCACCAGACCTCTATTCATCTAGGAACCTAGATAAATAGTGTCGCGTCGAAGCAGGCTGGTCAAGTCACCGCCCGGTGGCGGGACCCGCTCAGGCCGGTGGGTCGATGAAGGCGATGCCGAGGCCCCAGAAGCCGCCGATGGCGGCATTGGTCGGGTTGGTGAAGGCCAACACGAGGTACTCCACCACGCCCAGGCTGTCGCCGGTGACGGTGATGGGCACGGTGGCGCTGGTCTGTCCGGGGGCGAAGGAGACGGTGCCGCTGGCGGGCAGGTAGTCGGTGGTCGGGGCCTGGGTGGGGCGCGACCCGTCGGTCAGGAACTCGGTCGTCCACGACGCGGTCACGGTGTGGGTGGAGGCCTGGGACAGGGTGACGGGCACCTGCACCACAACGGTGCCGCTGGTGGGCGCGGTCACCGTGGCTGTGCCCGGAGCGATCGTGGGTAGCGGTTCGATGTCGACGTGGCCCGTGTCGGAGGCGAGCACCAGACCGGAGCTCACGATCAGTTGGACGTCGACCGTCTCGGTGGTGCCCGTGCTGTTGCGCAGGACGGTGATCGGGATGGTGCCGGCCGTCTGACCAGCCGAGAGGAACACGAACCCGTGAGCGGCGACGTAGTCGGTGGTTGGGGCCGTGCCGGGGTTGGCCACCGTCTGCCAGTCGAGGCGGAGCGCCTGGTTGGAGGGTGCCGAGAGCGTGAACGGCACCTGGGCGACCGTGGAACCGCCGGGGGTCGGGATCACGTCCGCGTCACCCGGGGTCACGGTGGGCCACGGCGCCAGGAGTACGCCGAGGGCTCGATCGGCGGTCGGCACCCACGACACGGAGTTCGACTGGAAGTGCACCAGGCCGCTGGGCAACGCCGCCAGCGTGAGCTTGTAGGTGGACTCGTCCAGCAACGTGAAGGACGTCAGGCCCGAGCTGTCGGTGAAGCGGTAGTTCTGCGAGACGCTCTGCGAGCCGACGCTGTTGGTCGCCCCGGGGAACAGCGGGGGCACGGGCACGGCCTTGTGGGTGCCCACGGTCAGCCCGGTGGCGATGTCGGCCAGCCGGTGGCGGGAGGGGTCGCGCACCAGGAAGGTCACGTCGACGACCGGGAGGGTGAGGTTCAGCGTCCGGGGCCCGGTGAGCACCAGCCCGTCGGCCTGCATGCGCTTGCCCGTGATCGAGTCGGAGGGATCCGACAGCACCACTCGTGTGGCGGTGACGGGGACCGAGGCCGAGTAGGTCCCAGGCAGATCGGTGTCGGTGCTGGTGAACACGTGGCCGGTGCTGTCCTCGAAGTCGACCTCCCAACCGGCCAGCGCGCGGGCCTTGGAGTCGAGCGCCGTTCCGGAGATCGTCACCGTGGGCGTGCTGGCCGGCTGCGCAGGTGCCAGCGCGCCGGCGCCGCCCGCCTCCAGGCCGAGCGCCAGCACGGCGACCACCGCGATGAGCAGCACCCGAGCGCGGAGATGGGGACGTGCCCATCCCCGAGCCGATCCGTGTCGTCCTGATCCGATCATGCCGCCTCCTATCGTCGTGGGGCGGGTGCGCGCCGTCCACGTCGATCCGGCAGGCTATTGCTGCCGCGACCGCCGTGCATCGAGACCGAGGGTGCGGGCCAGGAAGGGCAGGGCCAGGGTGGCGTGCCACTGGTGGCCGGCGTCGAACACGTCGTGCGACCAACGCGTCGTCGGGCACGCCGAGGAGGCGGTACACCCGGCGTAGCTCGTCGACCGAGCGGCGGGCCACGGCCACCGGGAAGAGATGATCGTCGACGCCGGACTCGATCGAGCAGCGGGCGCGGGGCCACCAGCGCACCCAGGTCGACATGTTCGAGATGTCCGAGCATGCCTGGCAGGACCTGCGAGCCGCACATGTTCCATGGCATCCGGTGGCTGGCCACCACCGATGAGAAGTAGCCGCTCACCACCGCGGCCGCCACCCGGTCGTCGAGCGCGGCCAGGAACAACGAGCACGTCCCGCCGTAGGACAACCCGGCCACACCCATCCGGGTCGGATCGACCCGAGGATGCGCCTCGAGCACGTCCAGGCACCGGGCCAGGTCCCACAGGTTGGCGGCCAGCGGGTTCTCGTCGGCCATCATCGCGTGCACCAGGTTGGTGTCGCATCCGTAGTGCTCCGGCGGGTTCCAGTCGGCCCGTTCGCCGAAGCAGCGCAGGTCGGGCGCCAGCACGACGTGGCCGGCCACCGCCAACTGGTGGGCGTAGTCGCCGTTGGGTGTGGGCTCGTCGGCATGCGCGACTGGAGTGGTGAGCCCGTCGTCTATGCCGCACACCTCGGACTTGCCTCGAGCCGTGACCGTGGATGGCCAGCACGGCCGAGCCGGGTTCGGTGCCGACCGTCCGGCACCAGCAGATAGGCCGGGACCGACATGGTCTCCTCGGTGTCGAACACGATCCGGTGGCGGGTGTAGCCCCCGTCGGGGACCTCCACCGACGCCGTCGTCTCCAGGTCGAGCGGCACCGGTTCGGGCGTGGGTGCCAGCCAACCGTCCAGACGCGCCCGCACGCCCGCCCGCCACGGTTCGAAGGCCTCGGGGTCGTCGGGTCGCGGGTCGTGGACGGCGACCAGCTCGAGCTTGCGCATCCACGACGCCCAAGGGGAGAAGTTGCGGCTCACGATGACGACGTGGTGAGCGGCTTCCAGTTCTGCACCACTACCCAGCACGTTCGCTGGGGTGTGCTGGTGAACCGGGGTTGGATGCAGGCCTTGGTCGGCGGGTTGTTGGTGTGGACCTTCACCACCCGGTACTCCACCGGGCCGTAGTACTTGGTGGGGCCGTAGGTGAGCGTCGGTGTGTAGGTGCCGGGGAAGTTGGTGACCTTGGCCATGGCCTGCACGAAGGTGCGCCGGTTGAGGGTCGAGCCCGCGCCGTCGGCCGCCTTGGCGAACAGCTGGATCACCTGGCACCAGGCGGCCACCGGCCCCTGCTCCTCCACGAAGGGGCTGTCGGGCGGCGCGGGCGGCGCGTTGTGGGCCTTCCAGGTGGCGTAGCAGGACCGCAGTCCCGGGTCGTAGCCGCCCTGGGACTGCGGCCGGTCGTCGTCGATGCCGCCCAAGGTGAAGGTGGTGACGCCCTCCTGTCCGTCGAGGGCCTTCTCGTAGGGCACCGGGATCAGCCCCAGCGCGATCTCGATGGACGACTCGTAGTCTGACAGGAGCAACTTGGGGAAGAAGCTCTGGGCCGTCTCGGCGCCGATGTAGGGGAACAGGGCGTTGGCCGGCACCAGCGGGATCACGGTGGTGACCCCGGCCTGACGGAACTGCTGGACGATCAACGGCGCCTGAGCCTGCATGGTGGCGCTCTGGGCGTCGGGGCTGGCGGCGATGGTCTGCACCACCGGGTTGTCGATGCCCACCTTCTTCAGGGCGGGCAGCACCGCCGTCTTGAGCGCCAGCTGGTCGCTCTGGCGATCACCCACCAGGATCCCCACCCGATGGGCCGGGCTCAGCAGCGCCGGACTGGTGACCCCAGTCGATCAGGGTGTTGAGCAGGACGGTCTGGTCGGTGCCGGTCCACCACAGGTAGGGCGCGGCCTGCTGGGTGTAGGCGCTCACCGTGGTCCACTGGGCCAGCATCGGGGTGTGGCCCTCCTGGGTGATGCACAACTGGTTGTCGCCCTCCCAGGTACCCAGCCCGTCGAGCACGGCGAAGGCCGGGTTCGAACCCTCGGTCCAGTCCTTGCACAGGGCCCGCATGGCCGCCGGGTCGGTCGGATCGAATTCGACGATGTCGGGATCGATCTTGCGGCCGTGGATCCCGCCGGCGTCGTTGATCTGGTTGACGAAGGTGTGGATGGCGGCGTCCTGCTTGCCGTACTCGGTGTCTTCCGCCAGCCCGACCTTGCCGGCCTGGCTGTTGAGGCTGATCACCGGGAACACCACGCGGATGGAGGTGGCCGTCACCCCGGGCGCGGCCGTGCTGGCGCCGTCGAGCACGGCCTGGGCCGCGCTGGCGCTGGTGGGCGCGCCGGTCGTGGTCGAGGCCGTGGTGTTCGACGACGAGCCGCCGTGGAGCACCAGCACGGCGAGGACCACGATGACCACGATCACCCCGCCGATGACCAGCACGGCCCTGGTGGTGCCCATGCGGCGCGTGAAGCGCCGCCAGCTCCGGCCGATCGATCCGCTCATGGTTGGTTCCCCCCATCCGGATGCGGTGCATCCATGGTCGCAGGGTTGGTGGTCGGTACCCGACCAGACACGTGCAGGGCTTCCGCGCTGGCCCCCAGATAGGCGGCCAGCGCGGCGGGGTCGCGGCTCACCGCGTCAGGGGAGCCCTCGGCCACGAGCTGGCCGGCGGCCATGACCACCACGTGGGTGCACAGGGCGAACACCAAGGGGACATCGTGTTCGACCAGCACGATGGTCGACCCCGTCACCTCCTGGAGCTGGCGCAGCAGCGGGATGAAGGCCTCGGCCTCGCGTTGGGCGATCCCGGCGGTGGGCTCGTCCAGGAGGAGCAGGCGCGGCCCGGCCAGCACCACCGAGGCCAGGTCCACCACCCGGCGAGTGCCGGTGGACAGGTGCGAGATGCGGTGGTGGCGGAAGCGGGCCAGGCCCAGCGAGGCCACCACCTGGTCGACCGAGGCCAGCTTGGCCCGCTCGCGCCGGCGCGACCCGGGCAGGCCGAGCGTGGTGCTCAGCACGCGGACGGGTTGGCCCGCATCGGTGGTCAGCAGCAGCACGTCCTCCACGGTCAGGGTGGGGTACAGGGCGCAGTCCTGGAAGGATCGGACCATGCCCAGGCCCATCCGCTCCTCGGGCAGGTAGTCGGCCAGGTCCTCACCATCGAGGCGGATCGAGCCCCGGCTGAGGTCCACGATGCCGCTGACCGCGTCCAACAGGGTGGTCTTGCCCGACCCGTTCGGCCCGATCAGCCCCACGATGGTGCCCGGCTCCGCGGTCAGGCTGACCCCGTCCAGGGCGGCCAGGCCCCCGAAGGTGACCGCGGCCTCGAGCACCTCCAGGCGCGCCGCGCCGCTCACGTCTCCACCTGCCCGGCCAGTTCGGGTTCGGGTTCCTGCTCGGCGCCGTCGGCCGTCCCCGGGTCGGGGCCGGCCTCGCCCCCGGCCCGTTGGTCCCAACGGTCCCACCCGACCGACACCAGGTCACCCACCCGGCTGAGCACCTCGGCCAGCCCGCCCGGCAGGTAGAGGATGAAGGCCAGCAGGCCGATGCCACTGGTGATGAACTGGATGGTGGGTGTGGTGCCGAAGATGGCCGGCAGGCCGATCAGGTAGAGCGCGCCGAGCACCGCGCCCGGGATGGAACCCAGACCGCCGATGACCACCATCGAGATCACCAGGATGGACACCGACGGGTCGAAGGTGTTCACGCTGATGCGCTGATCGGCGTAGGCCAGGCACACCCCGGCGTAGCCGGCCATGAACCCCGACAGGGCGAAGGCCAGGATCTTGGTGCGCACGATGGGAACGCCCCCCGCTCCCGCCCCCGTCTCGTTGTCGCGCACCGCCACCAGCCGTCGGGCCACGCCCCGATCGCGCCAGACCATCACCATGAGCACCGACAGCACCAGTACCACCAGGGTGAACCAGGCGTAGCTGCGCTCGCTGGCCAGCGACAGGCTGAACAGGCGGGGCGACGCCAGCAGGGTGGACTGGGGATCGGGCAGGCCGGTGCACACCTGGCGGTGCACCAGCGGGACGGTCCAACACGAGGTGGCCAGCACCGTGGTCTGCATCAGCAGGGCGAAGCCCAGCGTGCTCACGGCCAGGTACAGGCCCCGCACCCGCAGGGCGGGCAGGCCCACGGCCACCGCCACCACCGCGCCGATGGCGCCTCCGACCAGCAACAGGACGGGCAACGGCAGGTGTGTGCCCAGGCGACTGGCCACGATCGCCCCCACCCCGACCAGGCCGAACTGGCCCAGCGAGACCTGCCCGCCCCAGCCGGTCAGCACCGTGAGCGAGAGGGCGATCACGGCGAAGATGCAGACCTGGGACATCAGGTAGACGTGGCCGATGTCGAGCACCACGGGCAGCACGGCGGCGACCACCACGACGGTGCCGATCCCGCCGTTGCGCACCAGCCGGCGGTGGCGGTCGGCGATGCGCTGGCGGGTGACGGCGCCCAGCTCCCACGACGAGCGCTCCTCGTTGCGGGCGCCCTTGGTCAGGGTGCCGACCCGCACCAGCAGGATGACCAGCAGGATGGCGAACAGGATGAGCTCGACGGTGGCGGTGCTGGCGAAGTTGAAGTCGAGCACCTCGGCGATGATGCCCATGGCGATGCCGGCCAGGAACGCCACGGGCAGGTTGACCATGGCGCCCACCAGCGCGGCGGTCAGGGCCAGCAGCAGCAGGTCGGGGCTCAACACGTCGGTGAGGCTGGAGGTCTGACCCGGGGCGTTGAGGATGGCGGTGACCGCCGACAGCAGGGCGGCGATGATCCAGGTGATGGTGGACGTGCGGCGCACCCACACGCCCGACAGGCGGGCCGAATCGGCGTTCTCGGCCGTGGCCCGCATGGCCAGGCCCCAGGGCGAGAAGCGGATGAACAGGGCCAGGGCGATGGCCACCAGGGGGGCCACCACCAGGGTGATGACCTGACCGGGGCCGAACACGAAGCCGTCGAGGGTGAACGACGGGTGGAACGGCACCGGGAAGGGCTGGGTCAGCTTGGCCGGGCGCACGAAGGGCAGGACGGTGAACAGGTACAGCACCTGGGCCAGGCCGATGGTGGCCACCATGACCAGCACGCGGGGGCGTTTGAAGAGCCGACGCAGCACCAGCTCCGAGGCGGCCCCCACCGCCGCGGCCAGGGCCAGGGCGAACGACCAGGGCGGCCCAGTAGTTGATGCCGAAGTCGTAGAAGCACTTCACCATGAACACGGCGCCCACCACGCCGAGCTGGCCCTGGGAGAAGTTGAGCACCCGGTTGGTGCGGTAGATCAGCACCAGTCCGAGGGCCAACAGGCCGTAGCTGAGTCCGGTGATCGTGCCCTCGACCAGGACGAAGCCGGGCACGCTGAACCCCACCACGGGGTGCAGGGCGCCGATCACGGTTCCCGTCCGTCGGCATCGTCGGGGCCATCATCCCCGCCGGTGCCATCACCCCCGCCGGTGCCATCATCCCCGCCGGCGCCATCATCCCCGCCGGCGCCATCCTCCCCGCCGGTGCCGATGAGGAACACGGGGCGCAGCAGGTCGTCGCGCTCGAGCAGCTCGGCAGTGGGGCCGTCGAAGCGGATGGTGCCCCGCTCGAGGAAGAAGGCGTGATCGGCCAGGTGCATGGCCCGGTTGATCGACTGCTCGACCAGCACGACGGTGGTGCCTCCGTCGTTCACCCGCCGCACGATGTCCATGAGCCGGTCGACGGTCATGGGGGCCAGACCCAGGGCCAGCTCGTCGATCATCAGCAGCCGGGGCTTGGTCATCATCACCCGGGCCAGGGCCAGCATCTGCTGCTCGCCGCCCGACAGGGTGCCGGCGTGGCTGTCCAGGCGCGGGCGCAGTTCGGGGAACAGGTCGATGGCCTCGTCGAGCGCGGTGCGGGCCCGGGCCGTGTCGCGGCGGAAGGTGTGCTCGCCGATTCGCAGGTTGTCGCGCACGGTCAAGCCGGGGAAGGTCATCCTGCCCCCCACCAGCAGAGCGGTGTCCTGTCCGATGATCTGCTCGGGTTCGAGGAAGGTGCAGTTCGTCCCGAACAGGCGGATCACGCCGCGGTGGGGATGTTCGAGACCGGCGATCGTGCGCAACAGGGTCGACTTGCCGGCGCCGTTGGTGCCCAGCAGGGCCACCACCGCGCCCTCGGGCACCTCCAGGTTGATGTCGAACAGGATCTGGTTGGCCCCGTAGAAGAAGTCCAGGTTGTGGATCTGCAGGGCCGGGATGGCCCCGCCTTCCTGGCGGCGGCGACCCTCGGCATAGCGCTCCAGCACGTCCTCGATGACCAGGGTGATGTCGCGGCGCACGTGGCGCGAGCCCAACAGCAGCAACAGGCCGCCCAGGGCGCACACCGGCCCGATCAGCACCAGGGCGGTGGTCACCCCGGCCACCGAGCTGATGGCGCCGAGCAGGATCCCTCCGGCGAAGCCGCCGAACACCAGGGCGAACACCCCGAACATGCCGAAGCAGATGGCCCGCATCTCCGGCGGGGCGGTGGCGGCCAGGGTCTGGAAGATCGAGATGGACAACGGCGCGATGGCGGCGTTGGCCAGGAACTGCAGCGCCACCACCATCCACAGCTCGGGCATGTAGAGGGAGATGGCGAACAGTCCGCCGTAGGCGGTGATGCTGGCCGCGGCCAGCATCAGCGGGGCCTGGGGCGCCCGGCGGAAGAGCCGATCGCCCACCAGGTAGGCGACGGGAAGCCCCAGGAAGGCCGACAGGCCGATGATGGCGTAGATCTCGGACCGACCGGCCGTGCCCTGGTGCCAGACCTGCTCGTAGTAGAGCGAGCCGAACAGGGGGATGCCCGTGCCGGCGAAGCCCAGGATGGCCACCGCCACCAGCTCGAAGTAGATGGAGCGGATCCGCATGAGGCGGGTGACCGCCGCCCCCAACAGCACTCGAGGGGCCGCTTCCTGCTGGGTGTGGGTGTCCATCCCCGCCGCCTTGAGGATGAAGCTGGACTCGTTGGCCCCCTTGTCCGGCTCGCGGATGGTGAACAGGAGCAGGGCCACCGGGATGCCGGCCACGCCGATCATCAGGCCCCAGCGCCAGTTGCCGGTGGCGGTGGCGATCCATCCCACCAGCAGGATGCCCACCGTCTGGGACAGGGGATCGGCCAGGTTGTGCCAGGCGAAGATGCGGGCCCGGGCCGTGGTCGGGTAGGCGTCGGACAGGTAGGCGTTGTGCACCGTGTCGGAGGTCCCCAGGCCGATCGAGGCCAGCATGAAGAGGAACACGAACGGCCACACGTTGTGGGCCGCCAGCATGAACGGGACGGTGCAGGAGAAGATCAGCAGGGTGACCGCGGCCACCACCTTGCGGCTCCCGCGGTCGGCCCACACGGCCACGGGCAGGCCCCAGGCGATCTGGGACACGCCCCCCACGAAGGCCACCGCCCCGAGGCCGGTGTTGCTCAGGTGGAACGAGCGTTGGATGTCCGGGGCCAGCGTGCCGATGGCGTTGTAGAACGTGCCGGGGATGAGGGCGGCCAGGGTGAGCAGCACCAGGGGCGAGGTGCCGTACTGGCGCAGGATGCCCGGCAGCGGGGGCGGTTTGCCCTCACCGGTACCGGGGATGAGCTCGAGGTCGGCCACCGCGTCGGCGTCGCGGCTCTGGGCGATCGCTTCGCGCAGCAGCTCGGGTGGGACGGTGAAGTCGAACAGGGGGCCGGCCGGGGCTTCGCGCTCGCCCGCGCCGGCCGGATCGCTGGCGAGCACCTCCCCCGTGGTCACGGCCCGAAGCTACTCCTGACACGCGTGTCAGGTTGGGTGGAGGGGCGGGATCAGGTTGGGTGGAGGGGCGGGATCAGGTTGGGTGGAGGGGCGGGATCAGGTTGGGTGGATCAGCCGTCGGTTCCGGGCCAGCCGAGCAGGGCCTGGGCCAGCTCGTCGGCGGCCGGGGCCAGGTGGCGATAGCGCTCGACCAGCTCGGGGTCCGGGGTGTGGACGCGCTCGACTGGGTCGAGTCGGTCGCGGTCGTAGGGCTGGCCCATGGCGGCCGAGGTGAGCAGGGCCGCGCCCACGGCCGCCGCCTGGCCGCGGCGCGGGATCCGGACCGGGCACCCGGTCACCGCGGCCACCACCTCGATCCACACCGGTGCCGCCGCACCTCGTCCGGTCAGCTCGAGGCCCTCGAACCCGCGGCCGGCGTCTGGATCGTGCGGTAGCCCACCGCCCGGGTGGGCTCCTGCACGATCTGTTCGTGGTGGGTGGCCGGCCCGCATCGCCGACAGGACGCGGGCGACCTCGAAGGCCACGCCCTCCAGCACACTGCGGGCCAGGTCGGCCGGCTCGGTCTCGGAGCGGAGTCCCACGAAGACGGCGGCCGCGCCGTCGTTCCACCAGGGGGCGCGGGCGCCCTCGAGCCAGGGCAGGGCCGTCACGCCGCTGGCACCGGCGGGACGAGTGGCGGCCGCGTCGACCAGGGTGTCCACCGGACGGCCGGTCAGCTGGGCCAGCCAGGCCAGCATCGACCCCGCCGCCGACAGTCCACCCTCGAGCTGTTCGGCCGCGTCGGGTTCCCGGTGGTCGGCGATACCAGTCGGCGACCGGGTGGCCACCAGGCCATCGGGGATCGGGCGATCGATCGACCAGCCCGGGCGCGACACGTTGGCCGCCGTGCCCCACGACACCATCGGACGCGTCGAACCGGCGCCGCTGCCGAGCACCTCGCCAGCCCGATCGCCGACCCCGATGACCACTGGCGTATCCGGTCCCAGGACGAGCGTCCGCGCCGCCATCGACGTGAGCCCGCCGGCCACCGACGCCGAGGGGCGGATCTCGGCCAGGTGCGCCGCCCAGGCACCGGCCAGCTCGTCGACGAGCGCGCCAGAGCGCTCGTACAGGCCGGTGGCCGAGGCCATCGTCGGGTCGGTGGCGGCCTGACCGGTGAGTCGGAGGATGAGCCAGTCCCGGGGGCTGAGGATCCAGCGGGCTGCGCCCACCAACTCGGGTCGGTGCTCGGCCAGCCAGGCCAACTTGGCCGACACCGTCGTGGCCCGCAGGTACTGGCCGGTGCGTTGGCGCACGTGTTGTGCGCCGCCGCCCAGGATCTGGCCCAGTCGTTCGGCCTGCGCGTCGGCCCGGCGGTCCGACCAGACCATGGCCGGGCCCAGGAACGAACCGTCGGCGGACACGGCCACCACGGTCTGGCGGGCTCCCGACAGGCCGATCGCGGCGGCGGCGGACCAGGCGGCCGGCGCGGCCTGGCGGGCCTGGTTGGCCGCGTCGACCACGGCCGGCCACCAGGTCCCGGGGTCCTGCTCGGCCCGGTCGGGTGCCGGATGGAAGGTGGCCAGATCGGCGCGCCCCGAACCCAGCCGACCCGACTCGTCCCACACATCCACCTTGGTCACCGTGGTCCCCAGGTCGACCGTCACGATCACCATCGCTGCGTCAGCCGGCGTGGATGATCTCGGCCAGCGCTTCGGCCACGGCGGCCGGATCCCGGTCGATCAGCACCGCGCGTCCGATGGCCAGACCGGCACCGCCGCCGGACATGACGTCCGCGGCCTCGGCCAGCATCACCTGGCGATCGCCACGATGAGGACCGCCCAGGAACAGGACGGGCGCCCCGACCGAGGCCACCACCCGCTCGATGGCCCGACGGCGCTCTGGCCCCGCCACTGCGTCGGGTACCGGCACCTTGAGCAGGGGCGCGCCCAGGTCATGGGCGATCACGGCCGCGTGCACGATGTCATCGACGTCTCGCGACATGGCCCCGCCACGCCAGGTGACCGACTCGATCAGGGCGTCGAGACCGGCCTCCCGGGCCTCCTCCAGCACCCGGCCCAACAGCTCGAGTGCTTCGGTGGTGTGCGGATCGGCCAGGTCGATGCGGGTCATGAGCTTCACGCCGGTGTAGCCGTCGGCCGCGGCCCGCGGCACCGACGCCACCAGTCGATCGTCCAGCTCGTTGACCGCCCCGGCCAGTCCCGATCGGTTGATGGACAGGTAGGTGGTGTGGGCCGGAGTCACCTGGCCCGACGAGATCAGGTCGGCCAGCGGCTGGGCGGTGGCCAGGATGCCATCGGCATGGGGGAGGGCGGCGCCCAGCGCGACCAGGTAGTCGGCGTAGCGCTCGATGGTGATGACGCCCCGGCCCCGGTGGTCGGCGGCCAGGATCAGGGCCGGTGGGCGATGATCGCTCACCCGGTCATCCCGGCTGGGCGGGCAGGCGGGCGCTGTGGGCGGAGCCGCCGCCGTCGAGGTTGATGCTCTGGCCGGTCAGGTACCGCGACTCGTCCGACGCCAGGAAGGCCACCAGGTTGGCCACGTCGATGGGCTCGCCCACGAACGGGGTGAGCAGGCCTCGGCTGTAGACGGCCAGCATGTCCGGCGGGATCTGGGCCCGCACGGGATCGGTGAGCACCAGGCCGGGCAGGATGGCATTGACCCGCACGCCCTGGCGGCCGTACTGGGTGGCCACGTACTTGGTGAAGGTGGCGATGGCGGACTTGGACACGCTGTAGGCGGTGCGGGTCAGGTCGCCGCTGGACGCCGCCCCCGACGACATGTTGATGACCGATCCACCGCCGCGGGCCACCATCGACGCAATGGCGTGCTTGCAGGTCAGCATCTGGCTGCGCAGGTTCACGTTCATCATCTGGTCCCACACCTCCAGCGGCATCTCGGCCACCGCGCCGTCCCGGGCCAGCACGTCGGCGTCGGTCAGGGCTGCGTTGTTGTCCAGGATGTCGACGCCGCCGAAGCGGCCCACCACCTCGGCCACCATGGCCTCGACCGAGGACTCCTCGGCCAGATCGACCCCCACCCCCTCGGCCTCACCGCCGCCGGCCGCGATCTCGGCGGCCACGGCCCGGGCCGCGTCGAGCCGGAGGTCGGCCACGGCCACCCGGGCCCCCTGGGCAGCCAGCGTTCGACACACCTGGCTGCCGATCCCGCCGGCCCCACCGGTGACGATGGCCACCTTGCCGGCCAGCCGCTGGTCCTGGCTGGCGCTCATACCGACTCCTCTTCGGTCAGGCCCGAGAGGGAGGCGATCACCTTGGCCACGGCCGAGAAGTCCTGGCGGCCGTAGCCGGCGGTGGAGCTGGCGGTCAGGGCCTGGCGGGCGGTGGCGGTGATGGTCAGGGGCACGCCCTGGGTGGCCCCGTAGGCGGTGGCCAGGTCGAGGTCCTTGGCCATCAGATCGGTCATGAAGCCGGGCGCCCAGCCGTTCGACGCCGGACTGTCAGCTACGACGCCGGCCACCGGGAAGCGGGTGCGCACCGCCACGCAATCGGCGGTGGCGTGCACCAGTACCTCGTGGAGCTTGGCCAGATCCGCCCCCGAGCGACGGGCCAGCGCCGCCGCCTCGGCCGTGGCCACCATCTGGGCCGCGTAGATCAGGTTGTTGCAGAGCTTGACCACCTGGCCCATGCCCGGTCCGCCCACGTGCACCACCCGGGCGGCCACGGGCTCGAGCGCCGGGCGCACCCGATCGAGGGTGGCGGCCTCGCCGCCCACCATCACCGTCAAGGTGCCCGAGACGGCACCGGCCGTACCGCCCGAGAGGGGACCGTCCAGGTAGCCGGCCCCGGTCTCAGCCACCCGGCGGTGTTGGGCCCGTTCCACCTCGGGATCGATGGTGGAGCAGTCGACCACCACCTGGTCGGGTCCCAGCGACCCGACCATGGCGTCGATCACCTCGATCACCTCGGGGGAGTTGGGGACGCACACGAAGATGACCTCGCTGGCCGCGGCCACCCCGGCCGGTCCGGCGCCGTCGGTCGCTCCCAGGGCCACCGCGGCGTCGATCGGGCCGCGTCCGCGGGAGGCGACGGTGACCGTGTGGTCGGCGGCCAGCAGGTTGGCGGTCATGGGCAGCCCCATGGCTCCCAGGCCGATGAATCCGAGACGCATGCGAGTCCCTCCGGGGTCAGGCGGCCGGGTCCGGGTGCTCAGACCGGGCTGAGTTGGGGGAGCCAGCGGGCGGTGCCGGCCAGCAGCTCGTCGACCATGGCGTCGAGATCGTGCAGGTCGCCCCGGCCGGCCAGCGGATCCAGGGCGAAGGCCTGCCCGATGAGCACCCGGTCGCCCGAGAGGGCGGCTTCGACCGTGAGCTCCTGGGTGGCGACCTGGCGGCGCAGCAGTTCGGCCACGGCCACCGGCACCCGAGCCTGGTCGCGGCCCCGCACGCCGTCCCCGTCGATCACGCACATGGACTCGACCACGGCGTCGGCGGGCAGGTCCGGGCACTGCCCCGCGTTGGGGATGTTGACGGGCAGCTCGCGGGGGTTGCCGGTGACCAGCGAGTCGAGCACGTCGGCCATCATCTCGCCCGATCGCCAGGCGTGCAGCGGCTCGGCCCCCGACAGCTGGGCGTCGACCTGGGCGATGAAGTCAGCCTGGTCGTGCTCACGATCCGACATGGGAGTGAGGGCCACGCCCCAGGCCGCGCCCCAGTCCGACGCCTCGGTCAGGATGGACGGCAGGAACTCGGCCAGATGGCGGTCGCCGGCCGCGGGGATCACCCCCCACCGCTCCAGCATGGACAGCTTCAGGAAGTTGCGCACCCCCCAGTCGAGCGGCGACATGGGCACCAGGGCATCCCGGTTCGGGTCGGGGGCCAGCGCCGCCATCCCCCCGACCGACTCGACCAGTTTGGCGATGACCTCGAAGCCGTCGCGTCCGTCCACCTCCAGGGCCGTGACCACCGGGAAGTGGTTCACGCCGCTGACCGTGGGACGCACGGCGGTGTGGGGGAGGCGCAGGGCGATGGCCAGGTCGAAGGTGAAGTTGCCCACCTCGTGGCACAGCCCGACGGCCCGGACCGAGGTCTCGCGCCGCACCGAGCGGGTCAGCGCGGTCATGGGGTTGGTGATGTTGAGCATCCAGGCGTCGGGGCAGTGCTGCTCCATCTCCCGGGCGATGCCGACCAGGACGGGGATGTTGCGCAGCGAGCGGTTGATCCCTCCCGGTCCCACCGAGTCGCCGACCGACTGGCGGATGCCGTGGCGAGCGGGGATGTCGAGGTCCACGCTCATGGACTCGAAGCCGCCGGTGGAGATGGTCACGACCACGAAGTCGGCGCCGTCGAGGGCCCGGGCCTGGTCGGTGGTGACCGACACCGTGACCGAGACCCCGAGGTGCTCGATGAGCCGCGCGGCCAGGGCCTCCATCTTCACCAACGGGGCCGGGTCGAGGTCCTGGAGCACCAGGTGGCCCCCGTCGGCGAAGCAGGGTGTCAGGAACAGGTCGGCCATCAGCGACGGCCCCCACTGGTAGCTGCCGCCACCGATGATGGTCACCTGCATTTGTTCGCGTGCCTCCCCGGTCGGCGCTCGGCCAAACCTGACGCCCGTGTCACCCTACTGCCCCCCGCAAATTGGGCATCTTTGCAGCCGGATACCGGCAGTTCTGACGCCCAGTTTTGGCTTCAGCGTGAGTGGGAGGCCAGGTAGGTGTCGCGGCAGCCGTCGCCGCAGAAGTAGTACGTGGTGCCGGCTACGACGGCCTGGGCCGGGGCATCGGCGGTGCGCACCTGCATGCCGCACACGGGGTCGATGGCGTAGCCCTCGCCACCCCCGAGTTGCTGGCGGTGACGCGACAGCCAGAAGAGGACGCCGAGCACCACCAGGAAAACCAGGTTCAACACCGTGGTGTAGTTCCAGGCGAAGTGCGTCGGTGCCACCGTGGCCGGCCGCTCGGTGGGGATCAGCCCCGCCACCGAGAACAGTCCCTCGACGGCCAGCCCGGCCACCACCATGACCAGGTAGAACACGCCCACCAGGCGCAGCGTGAGTCGGCGCCCGTAGTACTTGCGGTAGATGAGGATCAGCGGCAGGGCCAACAGGTCGGCGAACAGGAAGCTGATCACGCCACCGAAGCTGATCCCGCCGTGCCACAGGGCGGCGGCCATGGGCACGTTGCCCACCGAGCACACGAAGCTGAGGCAGGCGATGATCGGCCCGACCATGGCGTTTTCCAGGCTGGTCCAGAACCCGTGGCCGGACACGAACAGGTCGTTCCACCAGTCCATGGGCACCAGCACGGTCAGGAACCCGGCCACCAGATAGCCGATGACCAGCTCCTTGCGCAGCATGTTGATGTCGGCCATGGAGTAGGTGGCGGCGTCGGCCCAGTCGGCTTTGGAGCGCACCTTGGTCGTCCACCTCTGCGCGTCCAGCTCGGCCTGGCGGGCGTCGGACACGCCGACCATGGCCGCGTGGTCACGGCCGGCGTGGTCGTGATCGTGATCGGTGACGGGGGAGTCGGCCGGGTGGGACAACCGCCGACGGGCCGCCTCGACCAGCGGGCCGCGCAGGGCCACACCGCCCACCAGCACCAGCAGCACGATCATGATGGGTCCGCCGATGAACTCGGCGGCCGCGAACTCCCAGCCCATGAGGACCACCAGCACGATCCCCAGCTCCACCACCAGGTTGGTGGAGGCGAACATGAAGGCCATGGACGACACGAAGTCGGCCCCCTTCTGGAACAGCGACTTGGCCATGGCCGAGGCGGCGTAGGAGCAGCTCGACGACACCATGCCGAAGCCCGAGGCCTTGGCCACGGTGGCGGGGCGGTGATCGCCGAGCGTGGCCTGCATCTGGTCCTTGGACACGAAGGCCTGTACCGCACCCGAGAGGGTGAAGCCGAGGACCAGCGCCCACAGGGTCTCCCAGAACATGAAGAAGGCCTCGCGCAGGCTGTGGCCCACGTCGGCCAGGGTGATGAAGCCGGTCACCACCGCGTTCACGATCGGACCAGGCGGGCCACCGCCGCGGACGCCTCGGCCAGCTTGTCGTCGGCGTCGTCACCGCCGGCGTCGATGGCATCGCGCACGCAGTGGGCCATGTGCTGATCGAGCAGCTCCAGGGCTACGGCCTGCAGGGCGCGGGTGGCGGCCGAGACCTGGTCCAGCACGTCGATGCAGTACTTGTCCTCGTCGATCATGCGCTGCAGGCCCCGCACCTGACCCTCGATGCGCTTGAGCCGACGCTGGATGGCGATCTTGTCGTCCTGGTATCCGACCATGGTCGCAGCATACCCATGGGGGGTATCCATTCACGACCATGGCGCGCAGGATCGGGCCGATCTGGTCGAGCACCTGGGTGCGGACGACCACCGGGTGGCTCGGCTGGCGGGCCTAGCCTGACGGCCGACCGCGGTCACCCGGCCGTGCGGCGTTGGAGGGACCACACGTGAAGATCGACGGCTCGAAGATCCTGTTGACGGGCGCGTCGTCGGGCATCGGCGAAGCCCTGGCTCCGATGCTGGCCGGGCGCGGCGCCACCGTGGCCATCGCCGCCCGCCGGGCGGACCGCCTGGCCGCCACCTTGGAGGCCTGCCGGGTGCACGCCCCCGACTCGGCCATGTGGGCCGTCGACCTGTCCGACGTGGAAGCCGCCGTCGGGTTGGTGGACGAGGCCTGGGACGCCCTGGGCGGGCTCGACTGCCTGATCAACAACGCGGCCGTGGGCAAGCGCAAGCTGCTGGTCGACCACACCGCCACCGACGTGGACGACGTCATGCGCACCAACTTCACCTCGCCCATCCGCATGAACCTGGCCGTGCTGCCCCGGATGATCGAGCAGGGTTCGGGGACGATCGTGAACGTGGCCAGCGGGGGCGGCCGCTTCGGTATCGCGCATGAGTCCCTGTACTGCGCCTCGAAGTTCGCCATGAGCGGGTGGAGCGAGGTGGCGGCCGCCGACCTGGCCGACACCCCGATCGAGGTCAAGCTCATCCAGCCCGGGGCGATCGCCACCGAGATCTGGACCCAGCGCGAAGGCGAGCTGCCCGGTCTCCCGGGCGCCGAGTTCGTGACGGCCGAGGTGTGCGCGGCGGGCATCGTGGCCGCCCTGGAGACCGACGGCTTCGAGTTCTACGTTCCGGCCGACCTCGAGGCGATGGTGGCGGCCAAGAACGCCGACGTGGCCGGCTGGGTCGACATGATGGCTGCCATCGGCCGGTCCCAGCCGTCGGCGACGGGGTGAGCCCGAGGTCTCCGGCGGCCGGCGCTCGGCTACGGCGCCGGGGCGAGATGGCCGGAGGCTTCGAGCGCGGCCAGGATGCGGTCCACCGCCTCGTCCACCGTCAGGTCGGTGGTGTCGAGCGTGAGCTCGGCGTCGGTGGGCTCCTCGTAGGGATCGGAGATGCCGGTGAACTCGCCGATGATGCCGGCCCGGGCCTTGGCGTAGAGACCCTTGCGGTCGCGGGCCTCGCACACGTCCAGCGGTGTGGCCACGTGGATCAGCACGAAGCTGCCGGCCTCGCTGACCATCTCCCGGACATCGCGGCGCACCTCGTCGTAGGGGGCGATCGGTGCGCAGATGGCGATGCCGCCGGCCCGGGTGATCTCGGCGGCCACGAAGCCGATGCGGCGGATGTTGAGGTTGCGGTGCTCGCGGGAGAAGCCCAGTTCCGACGACAGGTGATGGCGAACCCGGTCGCCATCGAGCAGGGCGACCGAGCGGGGGTCGCGGTCGGCCAGGCGAGCAGCCAGGGCCTGGGCCACGGTGGACTTGCCCGACCCGGACAGGCCGGTGAGGAAGATGGTCAGGCCGCGCTCGGACCAGGCGCGGGTAGCGGCGCCGCAACCGCTCCTCCACCTCGGCGTAGGTGAAGCGCGGGGGGAGCGCCTCGCCTCGGTCGAGGCGGGCTCGCAGCTCGGCTGGCGACAGCTCGTCGTCTTGGCCGCCGTCGCCGGGGGACGATTCGGGGAGGCGATCGGTGACGCCGTGGTTGGCCAGCACCAGCTCGCGCAGCCGGGGGTCACGCTCGGCATGGCCGTAGGTGGGCAGCGGTGACACCACCAGCACGGGGGCGTCGGGGAGGTGCGCCAGCACGGCCTGCCAAGCCGGCACCAGGACACCCGGATCGAAGAGCCGGCCGGGACCAGGACCGATGAGTCCGACCACCAGCAGGCGCGCCGTATCGTCGAGCAGGCCTTCCATGGCCATCTCGGCCAGTAGGTGGCGGACATCGGGCCGGTGCAACGGCTCCGCGGTGGCCACCCCGAGGCTGCGTCGGCCGGCGGCGGTGCCCAGGGCCGTCCAGGTGTCGGTCGGCGTGAGCCGGAGGTCGGCGAAGCGCCAGTGGGTGGCGGCCTCCACCCCTTCGATCGGCCCGGCCAGGCGGTGGGCCTGGTGGTGGCGGAGCCACCAGTCGACCCCGGGATGGGCGACGTCGGACGTGCCGTAGAGGGCCTCGGCCTCTCGGGCCAGGTCGGCCACCCAGTGGTCGGTGACGGTCACGACGGCCAGCAGAACGCCTTCGGGATCCCGCAACCCCAGTTGTCCGGCGGCCTCGGCCGCCTCGCCCACCTCGGGGGAGACGTCCAGTGTGAGGGGCACCGGGCACGATGTGCCGTCGGCCAGGCGCATGTCCCGCCCGACCGAGTCGACATCGGCCCAGGTGGGATAGCGGGTCACAGGCCACAGGGCCCCGCTGACCAGCAGTTCGAGCTCGCCCTGCTGGCGGGGGGTCAGGGCCCACGACGGCCCGTCGCCGGCCTGGTCGCGCAGCTGGCGCGCCCGTTCGGGCGACACCATCAGGTCGGGGGGCGGGGTGGCCGATGGGTCGGTCACGGGCGGAGCGAGACGTCCCGAGCGGCCATGGCCGCACACTACGCGGTCAGGCCATCTCGACGAAGCGCTGGGGGATCCAGCGCACCAGCCGCTCGCGCAGCTCGTGTTCGTAGTGGGCGAACAGGTGCCCGGTGCCCGACAGCAGCACCACCTCGCCGGTGCCGGCCATCATCCGCACCATCTGGCTGGAGCTGGCCGGCAGGATCTCGTCCTGGTCGCCGTGCACCAGCAGGAGCGGGGTGTCGCTCAACAGGTCGGCCTGCTCGCAGCCGGCGGATTGGGTCGCCAGGGTGACCACCCCGGCGGCGTGGCTGGCCAGGGTCACCGCCGCGTTGATGGCCACCGCCCCGCCGAAGCTGTGACCGACGGTCACGAACCGGTTGGCGCCGGCCCGGGCTGCCAGTTCAGCCGCGGCGATCGTGTCGATCAGGCAGGCGTCGAGATCGTTGGGTCGCCGGTACCCGACCCGGATGGTGCCGATGCCGATCTGGGCGAACACCACGCCCAGGTCGTGGTAGAGGCCCTCGGCCGGCCCGAGCAGCCCACCCATGGCCCCACCGCACATGAGGACGACGTCGGTGGCGTCTCGGGGCCCGTGCCACAGGAGCGTGAGCAGGCCCCGGCTGCTGAACAGCTCGACATGGTCGAAGCCGTCGAACACGGTCTTGGACTGGACGGCCAGCACGCCGAGCGAGTCGAGGGGCGTGGTGGCCTGGGGCTCGTCGCGGTCGGGCGAGAGATCGGTCGGGCGTCGCAGCGACGGGTCAGCGCTGGAACCGGCCCGAGGCTCAGATCGGGAATCGGACAAACGGCGCTCCCTCTCGCTCGGATGGGCTGCTCGGATGGGGAGATGATGCCGCGTCGACGGGCCCGACGCGGGTCCGACCTCGCCCGGCCGGCAACTCGGACCGGAGCGCACCCAGGCGGGCACTATGGTGGGCCGGTCACGGCGGCGTGGCCGAGTGGCTTAGGCAAGGGCCTGCAAAGCCCTGTACGCCGGTTCGATTCCGGCCGCCGCCTCCAAGTACGGGGCAGGTCAGGACGGTGTCGGATCGCTTCGACACCGTCCTCGCCGCGGCGGCGGCGGGCTCGGGCCGGCCGAGCGGAGCTGTGCCCTAGGCTCGGGCGGTGAGCGAGCACCCGAAGCGGCCGCAAGCGCCGCGGGTGGCGGCCGAGTTGGCGTCGGGTGGCGGACTGGTGCTCGACGAGGACGCGGCCTGGGACGAGGTGGCCGTGTCCGGTGACTTCAGCCACGCCCAGGCCCCGGATGCCGCCATCATCGCTTCGCGCCTGACCACGGTGGCACTGACGGGTTCGGTGCTCGATCGGCTGCACGTGGCCGACTGCGTGGTGAGCGACTCGGAGTGGTCGGGCGTCGCCGCCGACGCCTGCGAGTTGACCCGGGTGGAGTTCCAGCGATGTCGGATGTCGGGTGTGGTGC
The DNA here is from genome assembly GCA_963740985.1 of uncultured Microthrixaceae bacterium. Classification (GTDB taxonomy): domain Bacteria; phylum Actinomycetota; class Acidimicrobiia; order Acidimicrobiales; family Acidimicrobilacustridaceae; genus UBA4742. The sequence continues at coordinate 1,066,876 of CAVUGJ010000002.1, read as the reverse complement.
TGAGCCGGGCCCGGATGCGCGACGTCCGCTTCGTGGACTGTCGCCTCGATGGGGCCAGCCTGCGCATGGCCCGGGGGACCCGCGTCGCGTTCGAGGGGTGTGACCTGCGCGGTGCCGACGCCTACGAGCTGGCGCTGGAGGAGGCCCGGTTCGACGCCTGTGACCTGACCGGTGCCGACCTGTCGGCGGCGAAGCTGGGCGGAGTCCGCCTGGTCGGCTCGACCCTGGCCGAGTTGCGGGGCGCCAAGGCCCTGGCCGGCGTGGTGATCGACTCGTCGCAGGTCGTGGCCGTCGGCTTGAGCCTGATGGCGGCGCTCGAGATCACCATCGACGACGAGCCCGACGACCGCTGAGGGACGCGGCCGACGCGTTCTGTGCACCCTGGCGGTGCTCAGCACGCGTTGCCGAACCGGGGCGAGGCCCGGGATGCGGCGTGGGGCGTCAGTCCAGGTGATCGGCGGAGGCGAAGCTGACCGCGGCGGCGACCGAGGCGATCACCACGGTCGGCACCGCCCGCTTGACGCCCACCCGGCGGATGGCCACCAGGGTGGCGGCCGCGTCCACCAGATCGCCCAGGCCGCCGGCGATGGCCCAGCCCCGCACGGGCGTCCCCGCCGACAGCGCTTGCATGGTGCCGACGCCGATGGCCAGGTCGCGCGCGGCCAGGCCCCGGATGGCGGCCTTGGCCGCCCGGTCGGAGGTGACCGGGCCGAGCCAGCGTCCCCCGGCCCTGCCCGGGGAGAGGAGCATGGTGCCGCCCAGCAGCACGCGTCCGACGGCCAGCATGCGCACCAGTTGGCGGTGATCCATGGGCCGAGTCTGGCACGGAGCGACCGGCCTTCCGTCCGGCGGCAAGCCGCAGGATCCGATTCGCCCCCCACGTGGGCGCTGGTAGGGTGATCGCCCGCAGCGGACCGTTAGCTCAGTTGGTTAGAGCACCTGCATGACGCGCAGGGGGTCAGGGGTTCGAATCCCTTACGGTCCACCACACTGCTCATGTTCGAACCCCGCGGTCTGAAGGCTCCGGGGTTCTTTCGTTCGCTGGCCTCCGTCGCTCGCCGCTGGATGGCGACATCGATCTCCTCGCTGAGGGTGGACTCTGGTTGGTCCTGCGGCATGGTCAGGATCCCGGCGAGCAGGTCTGAGGGTTCGGCCCCGCTGACGCCGTCCTCGGTTATGAACAACTTCTGGAATAGGGCCTGGTTCGTCTGGCGGCGTGACAGATCGTCTCCCTCGAGGTACAGCCGGTCGACGCGTTCGATGAGGATCTGCAGGTCGTCGAGCTGCCGCACAAGTCGCTCGAAGGGTTGGCGAGCTGCCGCCATGCTCTTCTCGGCCTCACGCGTCTGCTGTTCGATCCGGGCCATCTCCTCCTTCATGAGCGACAGCGGGATGGCATCGGCGTAGTGGGCCTTCAGAAGCTTGGACCGCTCTGCCTTCAGCGCGGCCAGTCGCTTCTCTTGCCGAGTTACTTCGAACTTGGCTTCGGCGGCGGCTTGATTGACCTCAAGCGCAACTTGCGCTCGCAAGTCTTCGACCTCGGACGCCTGGAGGCAGATCCGTTCGTAGAAGCGCTCGACGGCCTCCTCGACGAGATGGATGCGGAGATGCCGCTGCTGGCAGGTCGTGCGGCCCTTCTGACGGCCGATGCAGAAAAAGTAGTCGTACTCGGTGCCGTGTCGTCCTCGGTTGTAGCTGATGCACAGTCGGCTGCCGCACTGGCCGCAGAACACGGTGCCCTTGAGATAATGAGGGCGGGTGCGGTGTTTCTCGCCAGCGGCGTTGTGTGCGGAGAGCACCGCCTGGACCTGCTCGAACAGTTCGCGAGAGATCAAAGGTTCCTGCCGACCCGGGTACCAGGCACCTTCGAAGCGAACGAGGCCGAGGTAGTAGGGGTTGCGCAGCATGCCGTGGAGGGTGTTGATCGATAGTGGCTTATCGCCCCTGACGGGGGAGGGTGGTGTGGTGAGGCCTCTTGATTCGAGCTCGTCGGCGAGGCTCCGCAATGTCCAGTTGCCCTTGGCATAGGCGTCAAACGCCCAGCGAACCAGGGGGCACGCTGTGGGTCGATCTCGACGCCCTTGCTCTCCACGCCGTCGCGGTAGTTCCGGACGTTGGTGTAGCCGACCGGTGCTTTGCCCATCGTGACGCCCCGTTCGGAGGCGCGGCGCATGTTGTCGCGTATGCGGGTGGCTTTGCCGGTCGACTCGTATTCGGCGGTCCCAAGCATGATGGTCAGGACCAGTCGGCCCTCCGGAGTGTCTTCGATGTTCTCTCCGGCGCTGATGAGTTTGACCCCGTGATTGCGCAGTTCCTGGAGTAGGAGAACGCCGTCGATGGTGTCGCGTGCCCAGCGATCCACCTTATAGACGATGATGTAGGTGGGGGGCGTCCGATCACTTAGGTCCCGTAGCAGCCGTTGAAGTTCGGGCCGATCGGCCTTGCGGCCCGTCTCACCCCGGTCGACGTACTCCTGCGTCACGACCGCATCGAGGGCGCCAGCCTTCTGGGCGCAGACAGTGCGTTGCACCGGGAGGGAGAAGCCTTCGGGTTCGCCGACCTTCTCTGCCTGGCGCTTGGTGCTGACCCGTAGGTACAGCCATGCAGTGGTGGTGGTTGGCTCGGGCGGCTGTTTCATCGTCGCTCTCCTGATTGGTGGCCGTCACCGCCTGGGCGGTACCTGCGCTGGATCAAGCCAAGCCGTCGTAGACGGACACGCATGGTCTTCTCGCTGACCTCGTAGAGATCGGCGAGAGCCCCGGGGTGCCGGATCTTGAGCCGCCAACACCGTCGGAGCACGCGGCGGGGCATGAGTACACACGCAGCGAACTGATCGGCTGCACGCTCAGTCACGGATTCGTCCAGCATCAGATGGCGGAAGGGTTGACAGACGACGTGGTGGAACTCATGGAAGACCGTGAAGCGTTGGCGGGTGATCGGTTCGTCAGCGTTGATCAGGATGACCCAGGTCGAGCCGGTCCAGTGGGTGGAACCTGAAACCGGCATGCCCGTCTCGTACGCGATTCGCAGGCGGGGCACCGAGTCCAGGAGGTCCAGTCCATAGGGTGGAAGATCGGCGTGCATCAGCCGGAGCAGCTTGGTGGCCTGACGCTCGGCGAGTTGGCGCTCCTCCCGTGTGCTGAGCAGACGAGGTGGTCGGAGGGTCCGGAGCGAGACGAGCGGGTTGGGGGCTGGTTGGCTGTCGTTCATGGTGCGCGCGCGTCTCCTTTCTTCCTGGGCGAGGACCGGCGCGCCAAGCACCCCTAGTGTCCTCCCCCTCTGCGATGTGGTTGTTCGGGCCTCTCGTCCTCCCCTGCAGACGGCCCGTTGGGGTCTATGCCGTACTTGTTGGCTACTCGGGCGAAGTGCCGCTCGATTCGCTCCACCTCGGCCTCGGGCAGGCTCGTGAAGCGACTGCGCAGATAGACGCCGTAGGTGGGCAGATCGGTGCCAGTGGTCACCTCGCCGACCTCTAGAACCTCGGTTAGTGAGAGCCCCAGGGCCCGGCTGAGTCTCACCAGCTTGTCGGTGTCGGGCTTGGTTACCTGGCCAAGCTCCAATCGCGTGATGAGGTAGTTGGCGACCCCGCTGGCCTGCTCCAGGTCGCGGATGCTCAGGCCCCTCTTCTCCCGTTGGGCCTTCAGATACCTGCCGATGGCTTCGGCCTGATCCGGTGTCATCGTCGACTTCGCGTGCTCGTTGACATGGCTCCATTGTCTCACGTTCGCTGCGTTTGCGCAGCAGTAGAATTGACAACACCTTGCCCTCCGTCCGACGTGGGGCAGCTCACAGCGGTTCGAACAGGTGGACGCCGCCGTCGGCCGCCTCGGCCACGTACAGCTCGACCTCAAGGTCCCTAGCGAAGGCCTCGGCGTCGAGCCGGACATAAGGCTGGAGCCAGTCACCGAGCTGCTCGAGAGCCTCGGTGGCGCCGAGATCGTCGAGGAGATCCTCGGCGTACTCGACAGTGCTGGCCCAGTGCCCGAGGTAGAGGTCATCAAAGCGGCCCAGGTCCTCGTCCCACTGATTGGATCCGAGGTAGCCGGTGAGGGCGGCGTAGGCGTCGCCGTGTTCGAGGATGCCCTGAGCGATCGTGCTGATGTGCTCAAGACTCTCGTAATCATCGAGGTGGAGCCCGAAGAAGCCTTCGTAGTCGTGGATGGCGTGTTCCTCACTCCCGGGGATTGGGGAATTGGCCAGAAGATCGAGTACCTGCCTGCCGAGTTCGTCGGGGTCGGCGGTGGCATCCAGCCAGGCTCCGCGGAGGATGCCGTGGTTGTAGGCAGCCAGGTCAGCGACGTAGATCCGGGGACCAGCCTCCCGGGGTCGCTCCGGCTGGTTGGCCCGATCGGGTCGCCCCGGCAGTTCCGATGGCGGTCCGGCTCGCTCATCGCTCACCCCCTCTCTCCGTGGCGGCCGGCTAGCACGTGATGAAGTGCGGCCAGGCTTAGCCGCTCAGGCAACATCGCTTCGCCGATACCGATCTGGTCGAGGATCAGCCATTGGCGGTTTTGTTGGTTGTCAGCAGGTTCGCTGAGCAGCAGGTCGAGTTCGCCGAAAAAGTAGCGCTCGGGTTGGTCGAGGCTGACCCAGGTGCCTCGGGTAGGGCGGTCGCCGTCGAGGGTGGCGATGAAGATGGCCGGTCCGCGGGGCAGTGCGTCCCAGGCGTCGAGCAGCGGATCGGACTGTCGCTCGAAGTTCGGCTGTGGTTGGTGGTCTTGCATGTTGTGTTGTTTCTCCTTTCTCTGGTGTGGTTGATGTTTTTGGTGAGGGGTCAGGCGGCGGGGGAGGCCCGGGCAGCGTCGGCGATGCGCCGCTCGGCCAGCCGGACGAATTGCGGGTTGAGCTCGATGCCGACCCAATCCCGGCCTAGATGTTGAGCCACGACTGCGGTGGTACCTGAGCCCATGAACGGGTCGAGCACCACACCCGGCTGGGGGCTCCGCGGACAGGCGCACACGGGCTCGAGATCGCCCATGACAGCGAGACGGCCAACGGCTCGGGGGATTCCTCGGGTCCAGGGCTCGCCGCAGGTGGCGCAGACGAACGGTGGGCAGCTGGCCAGGATCGGCCGCTCAATCAGCCGCTCCGGAAAGGTGGCGAAATGGGCACCGCGGAAGTTGCTGGCCGAGATGTCCCAGACATCACGGGGATTGGCGCCGAGAGGGTGTGCCGAGCGCCCGTCGGCCCTCATACGGGCCAAGCCATCGTTCTTGCCGGCCAGCGGACCCTGCCACCCCGGCCGCAGCCTTGGAACGCGCTCGGGGCCCGGCTTCTGGCGGTTGGACTTGGGTGAGGTCCGAATGGCATCAAGGTCGAAGTACGGGAACCGGGCCCGCGTCAGTAGGAAGACCGGCTCCCACGAGGTGGCCAGGCGATCGCGGATGCTTGTCGGTCGGCCGTTTGGCTTGTGCCAGACGATCTTGTTGCGAACTCGCCACTCCCGATCCACCAGGGCGACCAACAGTCGCTCGGGGGCCAAGAGCAGGCTCTTGGGCGGGGCGCCGTAGCGGCGGTGGCGGGAGTAGCTGTCACCTACGTTGAGCCAGACACTGCCCGTCGGCTTTAGCACTCGCTCCAGCTGTTGGAAGACCTCGATGAGATGGTCGACCCAATCTCGGACGTTGGGTTCGAGTCCAAGCTGACCGGCTACCTGATAGTTGCGCAGCAGCAAATACGGCGGACTGGTCACGACACAATCGATCGAATCGTTCGGCAGACGTGCAAGCTGGGTCCGCACGTCCCCGACCAGGATCTCGCCCACCGGCGCCCGCCCAAGCTGGGATGTTCCCTGCCTCAGGCCGCGGGTCACGCTCGGCCTCCGCTCAGGATCCGGGGGGCGTCGCCGAGCTGGCCGACGTGAAACAGCCGCTGGTCCTCCTTGGGTAGGCCCTCGACGATGGCCCGGAGTCGGTCGACTCGCTTCATGGTGTCACTAAGCCAAGCCACCGACGGGAACACCCCATGCTCGTCCTGTTCGATTCCTGATCGGTAGTAAGCGGCGTAGCGGCGGCAGGTGCGTTCGACACGAAGGCCGCTGACGGTGCCTAGATCAGCCTCGATGAACCACCGCCATTCAAAGTCCCCGACTCCGAGGCTGACGAACAGGTCGGGCTTCAGCCATTCCGAGCCGCCGAAGTGCGGCACTGTTCGCCAGCAGGCAGGCTCGGCTTGAAGGTCGATCACCTTTAGCTCGTTGGTTCGTTCGGACTTGACCAGTTCGGTCCAGATGCCGGCGACTGCCAGGTGATGACGGACGAAGGTCAGGCCTGGTTCGCTGGCCCGCTGCCCGCGGCGGGAGGGGTTGAGGAGACGACGCCCGTTCGGACCGAGGCAGTAGCAGTAGGCGGCCGAGCCGGCCCGCACACCACCGACCCGTCGCTCCAACCGCTGTAGGTAGGAGTCGTCTACAAGGCGTTTGAGTGCGGCTTGGGTGCGTCGTCTGGTCCCGACAGGCGTGCCATTGGCAAAGAACACCTCTTGTAGCTGTCGTCCGCTGACCACTCGGAACCGGCCAACCGCTGCTACCAGGTCCCGCTCCCGTTCGGTGAGCTGCCGCCGCCAGCGCCCGCTCATGGGAGCCTCCGGAGGAGGTAACCAGTCACCGGCGAATCTCGGCCAGTTCGACCAGTTGACCAGGTAGGACGCGATGGCCATCTCCACGCGACGCGAAGACCGACGCGAAGCCTCAGGTACCCCCTATTCATGACCCGTCCCCGTTCGACGTCTGGGACCGAGATCGTCCGGCTGAGTCGGTCGGCTGGGGTTGCTCAGCTCGCGATGCTCCGTGTCGATGTCTTCGACTGAACAAGCCCAGCGGGCCCGGCTCCGCTCGACTAGTACCTGGGGATCGCGGACGGGGTTCGGGAGCGGCAGGGTTCGGGCCGAGGCGTAGGCCGTGACAGCCCCATCGGAGACCAGTGAGATGTAGGTCTCGTAGCGACCCAGGCCCTCGATGGCGGCCGCGTCAAGCAGCCGGCCGGTCTTGGCGAACACGCTGGCGTCCGCGGCTGCTAGCCGGAACAGGACTCGGCTCTGGGCGTTCGCCAGCAAGGCCGATCGGACCGTAGGCGTCAGCTGACCGAGGTGTTGATGGGCGGCGACCACCCCGACGCCAAGTCCGCGGGCTTGGGCCAGGACGTCGGCGAAGTCGGTCGGTAGGTGGAGGTAGTTTTGGAACTCGTCAACGACCAGCGAGACAGGGCGGCGGCGTTCGGGGACGACGCGGGTTCGTTGCTGGATCTCCTGCCAGACCATGGACACCAGCACGCTGCCGAGCAGAGCTGCCGATTCGGAACCGATGGCTCCCGAGGCCAGTGAGACCAGCAGAATTTTCCGCTCGGTGAACACCTGGCGAAGCAGAAAACGCGGCTTGGCCTGGCCGAGGACTCGTCGGAGACTGCCGCGCAGCAGGATGGACCGGAGCTTGTTCATGATCGGAGCCAGCACGACTGTTCGTTGGTCGTCGCCAAGGCTCTGGTACCAGGCCCAGAAACCAGCCAGACCCCAAGGGTCAGCTTTGGAGGCCTTCGGGACCAGCCGCTGTTGGTAGCGGCGATCGGTCAGAAGGATCGGCAGGTTGACCAGACTGGCCTGAGGATCGTGGGCCAGCGTTAACAGCCCGGCGTGAACGACGTCGGCGGTGCGGGGCCCGAAGTTGTCTCCGAACAGGCCCTTCAGGACTCCGAGGAGGGTGTCGGCGGCGACGGCTGGTGCCACGCCGCGCAGCGGGTTGACTCCCACCACGGCAACCGGATCTCCGGCGTCGAGCAGGACCACATCTTCGAGCCGCTTGGGGTCCAGCCGGGCGACAATGTCGCGGACCAAATCTCCCTTGGGGTCGATGCAGATGACTCCCCGGCCCTGGGCGGCGTCCTGCAAGACCAGATTACCGAGCAAGGTCGACTTGCCCTGCCCTGAGGGGCCGAGCGTCCATGTGTGGAGCAGCGAGTCCGCCGGTCGCTGCACCAGCAGACCTTCGCGACCTGGGAAGGTCGCCTGGCCGAACACCCGACCCTTGGTCACCGAGCTGTCGAGCGGCACAAGAACGCCGTTGCTAGGCGGCAGCTGACGCTGGGCGTGGTATTCCACACCCGACAGCACCGGACCTTCATAGGGGATACCGAGAAGACCGGTGAGCTCCGACGCGTTCAGCGCGCAGGGCCAGGCTCCCCACGGCACGACCAGGGCTCGCATCCGACGAGCGACCAGACCTGGTGGAATCAGCCGACGCTGGAAGCCGGCACCGGGCGTCCGGGCCAGCTCGAGCGCTCCAAAGACGTGAGCCACGAGCTCGCGCTCGCGGGGACGAGTCGCCGCCGCCACGGCGATCCTCCCGAGACAGGCGAAGACGGGCTCCGCCTGCTTCAGCTTCAGGGCCGCCAGGTCGTCCCGGTCGGCTACGAGGTCACCGAGGATGGCGAGCGGGTCACTGGGTTGTTTCTGAGCGGGATTCTTGACTCGTCGGCGCATGACCGCTCCGCCGATCGCCCACTGGAACACGAGCTCCTCGCCCGCTCGTGTGGCTGCCAGAGCGTGCAGGAGGCCGGTGCTGATCTGCTCGGGCACGTCGGTGCGTAGCGGCACGAAGGGGTGGCTCAAGCGCAGCTCCCAGCCGTAGTCCAGCTGGTAACCAGGATGATTCAGCGGCCCGACCTGCACTCCAGGCGCAATTCCGCGGAGATCGGCCAGAACGCCTGAGCTCAACCGGTCAGGCAACGCCAGCCGCCATGACAACCGGCCGCTCACGGAGGAGACCTCGACCAGAACGGGCTTAGGCTGGGACACCATCCGAAACAGTCGACGGGCGCTCAGGCTTCGCAGCCATTGCTCGCCGGCCTCGGCGGGCAGGTCTGGTGGGAACACTACAGTGTGCCAGCTGAGACCAGTCACGCCGCCGCTCCGCTCCGGGGAGGTGTTTGCTGATCGTCGGTGTGGAGCTTCGTCTCCGCACCTTCAGTCTCAAGCTGGCGGAGCGCCAAGGCCACGATGGCCTGGGCCAACCGTTTCAGGTCGGGGTGGTCGCGACGAAGCGGGACGACCTTTAACTGCGGATCGCGTCGTTTGGGCATGGGTGGAACCTCCTTTCACTTTGTGAGTCGATTTGCTGCGTTTTGGCAGCGTCTACTATGCGCTGCGATTACGCAGCGGTCAACCAAGGTTGTTCATTCCACAGCACCGACAGGAAGGGTTCGCTCAATGTGCTGAGAAGCCCGATCAGAAGAAGTTCCGGTGACGCCACCACCGCAGCCAGACAACCGCGAGGGTCACGATCGTGATGGCGACTACGGCCGGTGGAAGCAGCGCCTTGACCATCGACCACACCAGGTTGGCCACCAGGACAACGGCCACGGCAATCGCGAGCCAGGAGACGATCCGCCCCTGGAGGTTCGAGCGCACCATCGAAGCTCCTCTCCCGGTCCCCCGGCGGCTCCGCCACAAGCCCGGCGACCGGAGGGTGTCTTGGTGTCCTACTCCCAGTGGTTGAAGCGCAGACGGAGGTCTCGGTAGAACTCGTCGTCGAGCACGCCGAACTCGGCTTTGAGCATCGGGTCGTCCTCGGCGAGGAACTGGCTCTCCTTGTGGTTGCGCAACACCTGGTACTTGGCATCGCTGAGTGCATGGCCACGTGCCTCGAGCCAAGCGTTGGTTTCGAACTCTTGCTTGGCTTGGGCCGTGACGTTCTCGACGGCGTCGCGCTGTAGGTCGCGCATGCGCACGACGTGCTGGCCTTCGTGACGGCGATCGACCTGGCCAGCTTGGGTGAGGGGGCCGGGCTGCTGGTAGCGCTGCGGCAGGCTCTCCTCGCTCATCCGGGCGGGCATGTTGAAGCTGGCTCGCTCGATGGTCATTGGTATCTCCTTGGTTCTGGTTTGGCTGTGGGGGGAGGACTGGAAACGCCACGCGGTACCGGATCCGTCGGCCACGACACATCGATGTCGGTCCCCCGCACGCCGGTGCTCCACCAGGGAGTGTCGATCTCGATGTAGGCGGTTCCTATCTCGGCCGCGGAGCTGCGGTGGCTCTGATGCTGCGTCCTCTGTTTCTCCGAATCGGCGTGAGGACGGGGGGGCGGGCTGGACACCTCCGAGACATGCTCAACTTTCATCGGCCGCGTTCCTTTCGCTGGTGGATGTGGGTGGCCTTGTTGGGCGACCACCGCGTTCGACTGGTGAATGCAGGGCCGTGAGAAAAGTGGACACCCGTGGGGGAGGGCGGGATCCGCCGCGCAGTCCCCGCGGCTGTGCCAAGATGGCCGGCCATGTACCTCAGGGCGCTCGCGGCGACCCCCTGTTGGGCCGTCCGCGCGTGAAGCGCCGAGGGCACGGGGGAACCGGGCGGCTGGACAGGAGAACGGTCTCGGCATCGATGCCTGCGGGCACGACGGCTGGAGAACTCGCCGCGGTGGACGGGCGAATTGGCTGTCATACCCCCTGGGTACGGTCATAGCCATGGACAAGGCTCGAAGAGCTCGGCAGGCTATTCATAGTTATCTAAGCATCTTGACGAACAGGTGTTCGCTCAGATATAATTACGCTGGACTCTCCGTCGGCGGTCGTGAGCTGGCTGGCCGACGAGTTCGTACAGGCGGAAGCGGCGGAGGCCGATGCATCGAGGAGAGCCGTCAACTCCCTTCGAATTCAATGTCAATAACCGCGCCTGCAGGGCAGGCAGAGAAAGGAGCAGACGAAATGGAGAGCGATTGGATCGCAGAGGTGAAGGAAGGTTGGCAGGAGCAGCTGCGGCGTGAAGGCCTGGCTCGGGTGGCCCTTCGGAAGGCGCTGGAGCACGACGCTGGCCCCTGGCGCTACCGGGAGCTTGAGGGGAAGGTCGTTGCTCAGGGTGAGGTGGCACTCCCCGTGGTTCACACGGCGTTGTGGACGATGATCAATGCAGGCGAGGCTGTGCTTACGGCAACCGGAATTGAGCGGGGAGTACTGTCTCAGGTCGATTCCAGTCAGCTCGTAGCTCAGGGGTCATAGCCCACGCCGACAAGACCGACTAGCCTGGCTAAATGGCACAGGACGGCGGGGATCAACCACTTCTTCTAAGGCGTCGGCACTCGGGATGGGATCAACTTGGCGCGGACTATCGAACTCCGTACCAGAAGGACCGCGATCGCCTGCTCTACTCGCCATCATTTCGACGGCTTGCGGCCGTCACTCAGGTTGCGGCTGCCGGCGAAACGCACCTACTGCACAACCGCCTCACGCACTCGCTGAAGGTAGCTCAGGTCGGCCGGCGGATGGCCGAGAAACTGAAGTCTGAGGATCCCAACTGGGCCGAGCGGTTCGGAGTGCATGAGGATGTAGTCGAGACCGCAGGCCTCGCGCACGACATAGGCCATCCTCCGTTTGGCCACATCGGCGAGCAACAGTTAGACGATATGCTGCAGCAGCACGGCCTTAGGTTCGATGGAAATGCTCAGTCGTTCCGAATCATTACCAAGCTTTCACCGAAACAGACAGATCCCCATAGTCGGTTCCGGCAAACTGGTCTCGACCTCACTCGCGCATCACTATGCGCCATTCTGAAATATCCGGCGCGCCTGGGTGACGAGTGTGCGCCGCGCGCTGTGAATGACAGGTACCGCGCTCCAACTTGGGGTGTGTACAAGACCGAAGAGGCCGACTTTGCTTTTGCCCGGGAGAACTGTCAGCCGCTCCTACGCTCAGCGAACGCGGTTCTTATGGACTGGGCCGACGATGTATCTTACTCGACCCACGACATCGAGGATTACGTAAGGGCGGGACTCATCACGCTCCATGAGCTAGACGGCGACCGCGAGTACATCCTGAAGGAGCTTGCCAATAGATTCCAGTCTCGGAATGTGAACTACTCCGGTGAGCAGCTCGATATGGCATACGAAGCCCTATTTCCCCCGTCTCAAACTAGATATCGAGGCGACCTCCTCTCGGAGTACACTCTGCAGTCATGGGTCTCGACGCGGCTCACGATACTAATCAACATGGTTCACCGCACGGACGATGCTCCCGGTGTCATGATCGACGAGGAAGCTCTCTACCAGGTAGAGGTGCTTAAGAGCCTCCTGCGGCACTACGTCATAGAGACCCCAGCCTTCGCTGCGGTGCAGCAGGGCCAGAAGCGGTTGGTCGCGGAACTATTTGAGCGGATGTTGGAGTGGGTAACCCACCGCGGAAAGGCACTGCCCGCTCGGCTGCAGGATCAGATCGCAGCCCTCTCAGAGGATGAGCCGGATTCAGAAGAACGAATAAGATCCCGAGCGATTGCGGACTATATAGCCGGCCTTACGGAGCGTCAGTTCTTCGATCTGCTTGAACGCTTGCGGGGTGTGCCCGGCGGGGCCGTAGTCACTACTTGGCTTTGACTCGAGTCGATCAGGTCGGCCAGAGTGTGAACGGATGGTGGGCGAGATAGTCGTTGTAGTACCTTGGATCGCTTGTGACCTCCTCACCGCACCAGGCTGGGACCTTGAAAGTCTGGTCGGGGTGCTTCAGCTCTAGCTCTGCTAGCAGAAGCCCTTGATTGGCACCGTGGAATAAGTCGACGTCCCATCCGGCCCCGTCGGGACCGACGATGCCATATCGGGTCTTGTCGATAACTACGTCGCCGCAGGCTGCAAACATGATCTCGGCCTGCTCGGGTTCGAGGTTCCACTCTTTCTCGATACGTGATATGCCGTCGCGGGGTCCTTTGATGTTGTATTGGTAGATGCCAAGCGTCGGATAGATGCGAACGCGCGCGGCGTAGCCAGGCGCCGTGCCAAAATACCCTTGCACGATCGACGTGCCTTCGTCGTCGGATCCGATGATGCTGGGGTCATTCACTAGAAACTTTCTCTCGTGCTCGATGTCAGTTAGATCCATCGCTGATGCTCTCCTTAGGAACCTGAGGTGGATTGAAGGCCGCGGTAACGATAGAAATAGCTCGATCAAGAGTCGCGGTCGCTCCGTCCGGTGGGCTCTGACAGAGGAGATCGAGCAAGAACACTGTGACAGCCGTGCCGAGTCCCTTGATTGAGTATTGCTCGGGCGCCTCCCCTCTCCATCGTGCGGCATTCAGTAGTGACTGAGTCGCTTCAAAGACTCGCTCCATCGGCCCGACCTCGCCGAGCTCACTTCCTGCAGCCAGCACGCTTCGTCCGTACGCACGCAGGAAGGCCCTGCATTCCTGGCGATTGCTCGCCGCGTATCTGCCCAGACGTTGGAGATGGTCGACCAGCAGAGTGGCTGGCGACTCGGAACCGTCAAGCAGTCGACGCATGGTCTCGAGATGGACTGGTTCGTAGCCCTTCCAGAACAGCTCTGAGGCAATTGCGGCCTTCGAGCCGAAGACCTGATGCACCGTCGCTGCTCCAAGCTCGGCGTGTTCGGCTACGTCGGCGATGCGGATCTCGTCGTAGCGCCCCCCCGCCGCTAACAGGGCCGCCATGGCATCGAGAGTCTGGGAACGGGTGCGGGCTCGCTTGGTACGGCCCGAGCGCTGGGTGCGGGTGAGCTGATCGTCCTCGTCGGGTTCCGTAGCCATGCCCAAGGTTACATCGCTGTAGTCCATGAGACAAGGGCTATCATGGGCGAGTCATGAGCCATCTCATGTGTGGACTTGACATGACTACAACTCATAGTAACCTATGAGTCATGAGTGAGGCAGGTAGTAGCACCCCAATCCCGGAGGTGTCGGTCTTCGACGGAGTCAGCTCCCGTCTGAACGAGACGGGGGATCCTGGTTCCGCCGAGCTGGTGGCAGCCCTGCTGCATGATCTGCAGGCTTCCCGGGCGGGCGCGGACAATCCGGCTACATCGTCGGTGGTTGCGCAGATCGGAGCCGGCGGTCGAGGCGGACCAGGAAGTTAGGAAGGCCACTCAACGGAGTCGGAGGGCTGATGACCGAGCACATGTCCGAGGCAGAGGGCGAGCGGCGGCTTCAGTGGGCTACCTCCTTTGCAGGACGTCACGTGCCCCTCGGCGACGTAGAGGATGTGGCTAGCGCAATTTGCGTCGAGATTTTGGCCAGCTGGGAGAAGGTGTCCGATCTTGACCCCTCCGAGCGTGCGTACTACGAGATCGGCATCGGCCGTCACGTTGTAGCCCGCTATTGGACCAGGACCTATCGCTGGCAAGATCTGCTGGATCGCTTGGCTGCTCGAACTGGACCGGCCACCGGCGAGCCTGCGGAGATGGCAGGCCTGAGGGCCTCGGCTCTGGCTGAACTCAGGTCCCACTTGAGTGAACGCCAGGAGGAGGTATTTAGGATGCGCTTCGCCGGCTTTACCACAGGAGCGATCGCGGATGAGTTGGGGGTCTCGATGACCACGATCAAGGCTGAGATCAGTCGAATCGCTCTGATGGCGCGTGACCTGGACCTCGAGCTGTAGAGCCCGAACGAGCAGCACGCTTGTCTGGGCCGCTCCGGACAGCTGGCTTAGCCACCCGAGGCGAGTCTCACTACCCGCTCGTGACCTCGCCGAACTGTTCCGCGATTCGGGGCTGCTTGGGGTCGTCACCGAGCCGAACCTCGTAGATGTGCCCTGCGCTCAGCATGATCTTCGAGAAGAAGTCGGCGACACAGCCATCGTGGGGGCTGTCCTTGTCGGCCACCTCAACCTTGTACTGATACATCCGTTGAACGGGCAGCCACTCGTCGGTGATGATCCGTACCGTGACCCGCTGCCCCGCCGAAGGGATGCTCCCCGGGTCGGTCTGGCGGTCCGACTGCTTGCGGCGCACCCGCTTCGGTCTCACAGCCGGCTGGAGAACGCCCCGGGCTGAAGTCTTCGCCAGCTTGTCGGCCACCTTGTTATGGGGGTTGGTTCTGGAGTGGCCCTTGCCCCAGCGGATCTCCACACGCCGGTGGGCCCTGTTCGCCGCTCGGACTAGGTCCTTCCAGAGATCGGCGTTGAGGACTGGATTCCCGTCGCGGGTCATCCACTTGGCCTTTGGCCAGTAGAAGCGCGCGTTGTCGAAGTTCTCGGCGACGTAGTTGGAGTCTGTGATGATGAGGATCTTGTCGAAGTCGGCGGGGTCCACAGGGGAGTACCGACCTGCCAGGTAAAGCAGCGCCTCGATCGGTGCCTGTAGCTCCATCTGGTTATTGGTGGCTCCGCTGAAGCCGGGCAACGGCAGGTCGTACGCGACCTCGTCTCCATCCTCGTCGACCACCACGATGTGTACGCCAACGCCGCCCCGCCGTGGCGAGGGCAGGGAGGAGCCGTCGGTGAATACGTTGATGGCGCGCTCGTCGACCTGTACCTCCACCAGTCTCACGGGAGCAAGGCTAGAGAGGTCAGCCGACGAGCAGAACTGCATTTGACGGAGCGGCAGTTCTCAGGTTGGCGCGGCGCCGGCGGTTCTGGGTCCAGGTGCCATGAACAGTGGTGTTGGATCGGGAACTCCGTGGACGCCGAGGAGGCCACCATCCGATTGCAGACGATCAGCCACCCAAGAGACTCCTCGCTCGAAGAAGTCCACGATGTCTGGCTCGCACAAGGCGGCTGACAGCTAGAACCACTGCAACTGACGAGAATCGTCGTTGCCCGGAATCTCGTCCATCACGAGCCCTAGGCTGCCGACGCCTAATTCCTACCGGCTGACGCCGGCCTTGCTGAGGGCCGCAGCCGACACGCCGACCTCGCGCCAAGCGGCGTAGCTGATGCCCTTGCGTTCGCTGTAGCCCTTGGCTGCCTTGACGAAGCTAGCCTCGAGCGTCGGCAGATCGTCGCGGGTCTCAGTCCCAGACAGTTTGCTGGTCAGGTCTATGCGTTCCTGGATCATCTGGATGCGCTTGATCGGCGCCGCTGACGCCAGTTCCGAGTCGATGACACCGATCCGCCTCTGGATGGACTCGGGTGTGGACTTGCGTCCTCGCCGAGGCTTGTTGGACTCGAGGGCATTCAGGTAGTCCCGGATGGCTCGGCCCTCCGCTCGGCCTGCAGCCAACGCGGCCTTATGCTCATCTGTCATTGCAGAGGTCTTGCGCTTGGTGGTGGGCATGAGCCAGCACCTTAGCGAGGTACCTCTCGCTGCTCCACGCCTGCTCGGAAATCTCATTCGAACAGGGCTTTGCTGTGATCGTCTCCCTCCTTGTCACGAGGACTCTGAGGACTGGGGATGGCCAGCTGGGTGACAAGCGCGTTGGCCTGCACGAACTTTGAGTAGTGGTCCGCCAGAGCCGAGAGGTTGTCGTCTCCGAGCGGCAGCTGCGGCAGGGGTGAGGCCGGCGGCAGAGCATGGTCGTGGAAATCGAGCACCCTCATGCTGGATCCGGAATGTTGCACTCCGGCTCCGCGGTAGACGGCACAACCTCCTCGACTTCGGCCCACGGCGTGGTGGACAGGAAGACCCTGAGCGCCGGCCATGACGCGAAGGAACAGCGGGGCAATATCCTCTGCATCGATGACTTCGGTCAGCTCCGGGAGCTCGTTCAGAGCTCCCTGGAAGAGGTAGAAGGCCTCCATTAGGAGCAGGATTTGTAGCGGACGGAAGATCGGGTGGCCGGTACGATCCGGGCCTGCAAGAAGGACCTCTCGAAAACTTGGTCTCGAGTAGCGCGGCCCGCAGGTCCGGAGTGAAGAGATCGCCGGTCGAGAACTCGTCGGCATCGGGCGACTGGAGAACCGGTCGGCAATGATCAGGTTCACGTGGCTGAGCGAGCGGTCGTAGCCATCCGACTTGCTGCTCTTGCGGCGCAGTAGGGCAGCGATCGCATCGACGTGAGCTGGTACAGGTGGCGACTCGTGGAGGACGGCCGGAACGCCTTCGGCTTTGACCTCACCATTTCGGACCATGAATCGTGACGGTCGAGACTTTCAGCGTCTCTTGGTCGTCTCGGTGCATGTGGTCCCCCCCTGCCAGTAGCTCGCTGATGTAGTCCGGGTGCTCAGCGAGCCTGGCCTCGGACTCGCTCTGGTAGAGATCGGTGACCTCGACGCCGAACGGCGGGGCCGGGCTTCGATGCTGCAAGATGAAATCCGGCCGGTCCGTGAGTCGTACGCTCTCGAACTCGGTCTCGACGTAGACGGTATTGAGGCAGGCCGGTTCCCGATCCAGCTTGCGCTGGTGAGGGTCGGCGGGCGCGATGAAGGCACCTGATGCCTCTTCGTTCGCCTTCCTCGCTGAGCGGGCTCGTCTCATGGGCACCAAGTGTGGTCACTCAAGTCCGTCATGGCCTCCCATTTCTCAATGGCCAGCTGTGGCCTGGCCTACCCGCGAGCATGGCTTGGTATCAAGCTCGCCTGACACAAGGCTCGACCGGGCGAAGAAGATCAAGGCGCTGACCACCATCCCGAAGGGCAAGAGCCGCAACCTATTCGAGGACTTCACCACCCAGGAGCAGATCGAGCAGCTCAAGGATTGGCTGACCGAGGAGAAGGAGCGCAACGGTTGGCAGCCGCGGATCACTATGCCGACTGGGCCAAGATCGGCCCGGGTCACGCCATCCTGGTCGAGCCGGATCGAAGGTGCGTGGCTTCGCCCGTCTGGGACTCGGAGGGGTGCATCGTCCGTTTGCTCAGCTCGATGAGGTCGATGGGTCAGAGATGTGGACGGCCATCCCGTTCAAGGAGGCCCATGTGAACAAGTCCCTCGAGCGGACGATGATCGTGATCTGATGCCGATAGACCGTGCCGCGGTGGCGGGCGTCGAGTTGGAACGGCTGCGCTCACGCATGAATCCACCCCCAACCCCCATGCAGCAGCACTAGCTGAAAGTCGCGGAGGAGGTTGGTGAGCTGGCCTCCGAGCTGCTCACCGTGGGGCAGGACGATCCGGCGGGGCAAGGACACCGTGCGGAGGAGTTTGCCGATGTCCTCATCTCCGTGGCCCTGGCCGCCGTGAGCTACGGCGTTGACGTCGATGCGGCTTTGCAGGCCAAGCTTGACGCTCTAGACCAGCGCCATCTGGTGGAGTTAGCGCTTGGCCTTGCTGCCGGCCTCGTAGGTGGCCTTCGAGAGGCCGCCCTGGAACAGGTCGTCGTTGAGAAGCTTGCAGAGGGTCGGAGGGTCGACCTCGTCCAGTGTTAACTGGTCATCCTTGATGAACGTGTCTGGGTCGAGTCCAACCGCCTTGGCCTGATTCCGAACTTGATCGATCGTCACCGAGGCCAGGTGGCCGCTCTCGTAGATGGAACGAAGTCGCTTGGCCAGACTCAGGTTGTGGGAAGCGCGCTCTGCCAGGACGGCTGCCCCATCCCCGGCGATGGGCAGGCTGGCAGTGATGGCAGCGACGTACGCCGGGTATCGACCCTGCATCGACGAGGCGTCGCGGAAGAGCATCTCGAAGGCTCGTTGGTTTAGAGCCGCAATCCCCTCGGGCGTGACCACGAGGTCAAAACTCTCGTCCAGGATGAGAACCGGCTCCTCCACCTTCTTGAGCCGCTCTCCGAACGTCGTGATCAGCTTGCCGGGCCGTACTGCTGAGCGGGGATTCGACTTGCGAACGAAAGTGACTCGCTTGCCTGGTTCGTTGCCGATGGCAACGGCGTAGAGCTGGAACCCCACCTTCGGAATGTCGGCGGCCGCAATGGTCGGCAGATTGGCGGCGTCGCCAAGGACCTGCACCAGCTCGGCGTCGAGCTCGGTCTCCGCGACTTCGCCGTCCTCGCTCTTCTGGGCCCCGACGTGGGTCACGCTGGCGAGGGGTACGTTCAGGAAATCCTCAGACGGGTCCACAACCAGATCGGGTTCAAACTGCCGTGGCTGCCGCTCGGCGAACTGATCGAGCGTCGCGGAGATCCGCTCGCGAAGGTCGGCCCCAACCTTGTTGGCAACCTCAACCCTCGACGCGATCAGACGTGAAGAGCGGCGAGCGACAACAAAGGTGATGTCTTGGCCCTCCACCGGAATCTCCGCCGGCTTGAACGTCCACTGAGGTGTAGCGGGCATCTAGGAGTCCTTATCTAGGGCGACGATCACGTTGTTCGCGAGGTTGACCTTGTGGATGGTTTGACCCGGCGCTGCCCGCTTCGGGGCAACCAGGAAGCCGCTACCGCTGCTCGTCGTGATAGCCGAGATCTGTCGCCCGAGTAGGTAGACGGTGGGGTTGATCTGCATCATGTCGGACCGAACATAGATGACGCCGACGATGGCAAGGAAGACAGCGTAAGCCATGAAGTCTGCAAATGTTGGCTCGGGCACGGTCAGGAACGGAAGTAGGTACGTCGCCATGAAGCCAGCGACCTCGCCTCCGATGTCCTGCACGGACACGATGGTCACTGGGTCGCCCTCCACTCGTCGCTCGGCCGTCCAGAGCAGCCAGAACAGGCTCAGGAAGGTCGCCATCGATAGCGCGAAGAACGTCCAGCGATCGGCCGGCCGAGTGAACCGCACGCTCAACAGGAAAAGGAGCGGGGCGTACGCGCCTAGAAAGAGCCGTGTCCTGACGAGTGTTGTAGCCATGCCCTGCGATCCTCGGCCCCCTGCATCGTGCTGGCTCACACACTAGTGACCCCCTGTGACACCTGGATCGGCGGATCTCGCAGGCGAGCGAACCTCCATCAGCCTGGCTAACAACCACCGAAGTGGCGCAATGCCTCGGCACCCGATCGTCGCGACCTGGTACAAGGGCAGAAGGTTCGACCAGCTCGGCCTGGTCTGGGTCACCCACGTACAGCGCGCCAACCAGCGGTCGCGAAACCCCTGACGACCGAGTACCAGGCCTTCGTCGATGCCCGAGAGCTGGACTTCCCATCCGAGGACCCGACCTGACGAGACATCGCCGGCATCGTGCCTGGTTGCGCCACATCCACGATCACGGGCCGATTGGTGAGCGGGTCTGGCTCGGGGGTGGCTACCTCGAGCGCGCCTGTCCAGCCGCTGACCCGACGCGCTGCCCGGTAGATCGCCACCTTGAGCAGCCGATGCTCTGGTGACTCACCGTCCAGGGTCTTGAGGACGCATTCGGCAGGAGGGTCGGGGGCATGTGCGAAGAACTGCGTCCCGAGCGAGTTGGTCTTGGGAATGAGCGGGTGGTGACCCTCGACGCAGCGGAACAGCCACTGCCCCTGAACTGCTCGACGGACGGATTGATGCTGACGTTTGAGCTCCACCCACTGGTCCGGCTCCAGGTCGACTGAGACAATGGGTTCGGACCCGTCTGGTGGCACCACCGTCATGACCATGCTTGCCTCGCTCTATTTCCGACAGAGCGAGGGCTTGGCGCCGGTCGGACAGGTCTCGATCCTGGAGGACGGGGTCCGAGACGCTTGCGGGTGGGTTACCACTACATCGGCTTGGTCGCCCTCTTAAACAGCGATTCACTCCTGATTGAAGGGGACCAACTCCCGGTCATGGGCCCAGCGGCCGGGTGGGTAGCGACGTTGATAGTGGCCGGCATAGCCGAGCCGCTCGAGTAGCAGTAGCTCGCCATACTCAAGAAATAGCTGCGAGCACTGCCAGACGAGCTGAGGAACCTCGTATGGCTCGGTTTGCGACTTTGGGTGCACCAGTCGATTGCGCAGCCAAATGCAGACACCAGGTCCATCGAGGTGGCGCTGCCTGCCTACCTGCTCCACCGCCTCCAGGGGTTGGGGAATCGATGTCGGGATACGAGCCCGGGTGAGCAGCATGCGGAGCTGCTCCTCTGCCGGGAGGTCCCGATACCGCTTCTTCGGGATCCTCCCTGAGAGCACGAAATCAACCCAGCCGAGGTACTGCAGCCCAGCGTGCGCCAACATCACCCGGGCCTCGCCTGTCATGCCGGCGTGATTGGCCGCGATCACGTGATGCGCGACATGACGGACCACTGGGTAGTCGCCAGCATCGAACCAGCTCACCAAGAAGCGTGATACGTAGTCGGCCAGATCATCGGCGGTAAACGGATCCCACCAGGACTGGTAGCCCGAGTTGCCATCGCACCGCCAGGGGGCCCAGAACTCCCACACCCGGTGGTCTGAGCCGTCGAATCCGACCGGAAAGGCCGGCGCGACCCAGCGTCCGAGGGCAAAGGACAGGGCAAGTTGCCAGCCCTGCAGAAGGCGCAGAGCCTCTAGGTTCTCGAACGCGGCGCCGTCGACTCGCTCGATCTGCCCGATGTGGGTCACGGCGTACTGCCGTTCCTCGTCCTCGAGCTCGGACAGCATTTTCGAGTGATCGGGTCGACTATCGAGGGTCAGCCGCCACGGGCCTGCGACCATCTCGACACGCCCTGCCCAGACCCGGCCCGGGTCCCTGAGGGTGTCCGCGGGCATCATCCAGGGCAGGTTCAGCCAATGAACGACCACGCGGTGGAGCGGCCCACTGCCCAGAGACGCCTGCCCAACAGACCCCGAGCCTTCGCTTGAGTGGGCCGTCACAGGCACGCTTACTTCACCGAGGTCAGCATGCTCAAAGCTGAGCGTCTTGGGTCCCAGCTCAACATGATCGGTGGCCTCCACCGTCCACCTCAGGTCTGGGCCCTTGACGAGGGACGCCCAGATCCGTGCAGGCGTCGTCAGGCCATCAAGCTCCGCCGGGCCTGAGAAGACTTCGATGGCTTGGCCCACGCCCGGAAGCCCGTACACGGGCCGAATCGGCTCGGTGCCCTCCGGGGGCTTCGATGGCCCCGGCCCGGTTTCAGCGTCAGGCACTTGGAGTCGGATCCGGCGCGGGTGGCGTCGGGACCTGGCCCCACTGGGCGAGTGTGGAGATGCTCGGGGCAAAGAAGTACTCGCCCCCGGTGGTCGTCACCAACTGATGGACTAGCGACAGCAGGACATCGGCCACGCCTGCTCGCTTCAGGTTGTCCTGACCCTGGCCGTGGTGCTGCCCGATGATCGGATCGGGACCGTCTGCAGCACTCCCAGGTGTGGGGTTGTACCCACCTACGGGCTGACCCGGTCCGGTCGGGAAGTTGCCGTCGTTAGCCCAGGACTGCTGGATGAACTGGAATTGCTGCTCGATGTTCGATTGGGCGCAGAAGAACAGCAGGCCGCGGTCGTGGGGCTCGGTAGCGGCGTTGGTCGGCGCGGCCTGCGGGCCAAAGGGCACCCCTCGTCGTAGAATGCGGCGCTTCTGAGCCTCACCGTCCGGTGGGATCGGTTGCTCGCTTCGCGGGTTGGCCTTGCGGATGTGGCCGAAGCGGGGGGTGGTGTCGCCGTCAGGATCGCCGCCGTAGTCGAAGTCGTTGTTCGTGGTGTCGTCGGCGGCGATCGCAGGATCATCCTGTTCTGGAGCCTGGGCCAGCGGGGCACCACTCGGCCAGCGGCCCATCAGCTTGGCACCCACCAAGCCCGGATCCAGTCCAGTCTGCTGAGCAACCTGGGCGACCAGCGATTGGAAGTCAGGGACGTCCTGACGGAGGCGTCGGAACGCGATCAGGCTGCCGTCCTCGGCCCAAGTTGGAATCGCGGCGAGAGCGAAGGGCGCGTCGTAGCCGAGCACGAACTCGCCGGCCTGAACCGGAGCGGGCTGATTCGGATCGGCGACATCCAGGCCAGCGATCAGTGGCTGGGAGATCCCATCCTTGAAGCCGAAATGCTCGTGACCACGCAGTGGGCCCCGCAGCACGTTGCCCCGCTCCTCGCCGATGAGGCAAAGGCCGTGGTCCTGAGCGAGGGCCATGACGAAGTCGACCTCCTCGTCCAGATCGTCGCGGGCGTCAGCGGCCACGATCAGCATGGCGTGTATGGTGCAGCTGCGATACGGCTCACGCCAGGTGCTCGGGTCGCTTTCGTTGGTGTCACCAAGGGCCGCGGCCTGGCTCTTCATGCCGCCAGCGAACGCCGGGCCGAGCTGCTGGATGTCGGCCGCCGTAACCCCCAAGAACGTCAGTCCTTGCGCGCTCAGCAACAGCTGGGTCCACACCGCCTGCACCACTTCGCGATGCTCTGCCCGCCGCGCGCGAACGTCCCGGAACAGGTCATTGAATCGGCGGACCTCGTCTGACGTGGCCACCTCGCCGCTCATAGCGTGAAGCCAGGCGACGCCACCGGCCTGGTCAGTCATCTCAAGCAGCATCAGACGTTGGTGATCCTTGCTGAAGGGCGCCAGGACGTTGCCCTGCACATTCTTCAGAAGTGTCGGGAAGTCCGTGGGATCAGCCATGGTGGCTCCTCAGCGGTGTTGGCGTTGGGACGCCAGGTGGTTGATGGTTTGAAGAAGATGTAGAAGTCGGGGCTGCAAGGAATGGAGCTCCTGCTGACTGATCCAGGTGATGCTGTCTCGGACCGCCGCCCCAGCCCAGTGCAGATGGAGGTAGAGGCCAGTCGCAAGAACGGCGAGTGCAACGTTCTTGAGCGCCCGCCACCAGCGAGGGCCAAGGTCATCGAGGATCTCGAGCGCGTCAAGGATCATGGGATCCTCGGGAGCCTCAACAGGTTGTCGGTGCGCACGCCGTTGGCCTCAGTCCTGACGTACGCGGGCTTGCCCGACGGATGAACCGGGACAACCTTCACCCGGCCGTTGGGACTCCCGACCCATACGTCCTCGTGTTGATCTTCGATGACCTTCACGACGGCGGCCGGTGACCGAGGAAAGGTCTTGCCGTCCGAGGGCCGCAGGAGGGAGCAGGTGGTGATGTGCTCCTCCTCGCCCCCGGGGCCCAGCTTGATCGCCGTGATGAAGTAGGCCATCTGCTAAAGCTCCTTCCGCACACCCTTGAAGGGCGTGCCATCCTTCTTGCCGTCGATGAACTGGCCGTTGCCTGTGTCACGCTTCGTCCAGGTCTTCGTGGTCGGGTTGTAGGTCTGCGAGCGGCGTCGGACTTCACCGATGCGGCCGCCTCCCTTGGGTCCGTTCTTGGCCATCTGGGTAGTTCTCCTCTAGATGCCTTGTTGAATCAGGTCTCGGGTGAGCATGGGCTGGATGATCTCGTTGAGCATGAGCCCGACGACGAGGCCGAGGGCCGGGTGGGTCCGGAGACGCGGCGCGATGGCCGCACTGACGGTGCCGATCAAGATGGCACCGACCATGTAGGCCACCACGGCCTGGGCTTGGGCCCTGTCGTCAGACTGGTTCGACACGATCGCCTTCCACGGTGGTCATCCTGATCAGGGGGTACGACAGCGAACTCGTCACGCCATCACCTGCACCGAGGCGGTGAGGCGACCGGCGCCCCCGCCGAGATCGATCACCAGGTGCCAGTGGCCGGTC
Organism: uncultured Microthrixaceae bacterium; assembly: GCA_963740985.1. Taxonomy (GTDB): domain Bacteria; phylum Actinomycetota; class Acidimicrobiia; order Acidimicrobiales; family Acidimicrobilacustridaceae; genus UBA4742. Next base: position 1,042,834 of record CAVUGJ010000002.1, on the reverse strand, counting down.
GAGGGGACTCGGACACGGGCAGGCGAGCTGGTGAAGTGCCCGCCGTGGTACTGGTAGCGCTGACCGCTGCGGTAGCGCTGCAGATTGGTCGAGTCGACCAGCTGGACGTTGGCCTCGGTGCCGCTCAACTGGGCGATGACTGAGGCGCCGGCGCTCAGGGTGCCGAGGTCGTAGTACAGGTAGTTCATCGTCTTCTCCTAGCCAGGCCGATTGGCGGGCCTAGGGAGACACCTGTACGTTCAGAGGTTCGGGCAACGAACGAGGGGTGCTTCGCGAGGAGCGCTTTTCGGTTTGTTGTTAGATGGGGTCGGTTTCCTTCGGGGGCCGGCCCCATCGTCGTCGTGGGGCAGACGACCACTCCAGCACATCGACGGGCGAAGTTCAACCTGGATGGGCACGTCGCGGCGGTCTCTAGCCGACGCTAGGTCTGTGGATAACTGCTTAATTGCTTAACTTGTGATCGTCTAGCCGTGACAGCTTAACCTTTGTCGTGTAGGGTTTCAGCCGTGAGGAAGCTGTGGACAGCCTGTGGACCACGGTCGAGGCCTCGCTTGGCTGCATGACCGAAGATTCGGACCTCAAGGCGGCGGCCGGGGTGGTTCCCCTCGTCATAGCCGACAGGCTTGTTCTGGCTCGAGAGCTCAAGGGGTGGACGCAACGTGAGGCGGTGGCGTCGCTCAGCCGGAGCTTGACCCCGGCGGCTCTCTCGCAGCTCGAGCATGGTCACACCCAACCCGGCGCTCGCACACTCCTAGCTCTTGCCGACGCCTACGGCTGTCCGCTCGATTTCTTCGTCGCTCGTCCCGACGACCGTCAACGGGCAGGCTTCTTCCGAAGCCTCAAGTCCAGCTCAGCGCGCCAACGCAAGCAGTACCTGGCTCGTGCGCGCCTGCTTCACGAATTCGTTCACGCTGTCGAGGATCACGTCGAGCTGCCCGAGCTGGACCTCCCTAGGTATCACTCGCCCGACTTCCAATCGATCGATGCCATCGCTCAACGTGTGCGAATCGATTGGGGCATCCGCCCCGGGCCGGTCGACAACGTCGTTCGGACGATCGAGCGCCGTGGTGTCGTCGTGGTTCGTGTCAGCGCGTTCACCAACGACGTTGACGCCTTCTCGGTGCGCTTTGACGACCGCCCCGTGGTAGTTCTCGGGGCCGACAAGGGCGTCACCGCCCGCTCCCGTTTCGATGCCGCTCACGAGGTCGCCCACCTCGTCCTTCACTCCGATGACGACGCCAACACCAAACAGGCCGAAGCGGAGGCTCATGCCTTCGCGGCCGCCTTCTTGATGCCAGCCTCCGACATCGAGGATCAGTTGCCAGACCGCGTGGACCTGAGGATTCTTCGGCAGCTCAAGGTCGAGTGGAGAGTGTCGATTCAGGCACTGCTCATGCGAGCCAAGACGCTCGGCGTGATGTCCCCCGAGCGCTACACGAGTGCCATGAAGATGATGTCGGCTCGCGGCTGGCGAACCCGCGAGCCCGGAGACGAGCTCCTCGGTCCTCTTGAGTCGCCTCGCCTCCTGCGGACGGCCCTTGGCCTCCTCACTGAGGATGGAATCTCAATAGAAGACCTCTGTCGGGAACGGTCCCTTCCGTTCGATGAGGTGCAGCTGATTCTGGCCCGGACCCGCGACAAACGTCGCGTCGTCGACCTCTAGCCCGCGGGAGCAGTCGCCGAAGGCCCCTCACCCCAAGTGGAGATTGGTTGGGACTCGGTTAGCTCGCCTCGATGTGCATCTCCCGGTCCATCGCGCCGTGGTGACACGTTGGGCCTTGAAGTGCGCGCCCGTCGGGGCTCTCGTGGACACCACCACAACTGTGGCTATCTACACCCGTCTGTCCAATGACACGACCGGCGTCCTTGCCGGTGGCCTTGACTTGTCGGGGCTTGGGCATGGTGCCCACCTCCTGGGTTAGCGGTGCCTGCTCACCTTCTACGAAGGGTGTGACAGGAGGGCCGGCCGCGTTGGACATGACATACCGCACACACTTGCGGACAGTTGGCCTGCCATGTTACGATTGTGTTGCAATGGAACACGGCGGACAATCTGCGGGTGACAACGGCTTGCCGTTTGAGGCCAACGCCTCCGAGTTTTCCTCACGGAAGCCGAAGGTGGTCCTCGACGAGCGTCTGGACCAGGAGGACCGCCTGATCTGGGTGCTGCCTCCCGAAGTGTTCGAGGAGCTCACCGCGGCGCTTGACGCCCCAGTGGCTGTAGACCTAGTCCGGCGGAGACGGGTGGCGCGGCTGTTCCGCAACATGCGTGAGGGTTGACCGGCGTTGGAGACCAGGCGAAGTGAATCCGCCCCTAATGCGGGTCACGAGTGCTGGGCTTGCCTACAGACTCGATCTTCCGCGCCTTGACCTTGTTCTGGTAGACGATGGCGACGTAGACATCGGCATTGCCAACCTGGTCGTATGCTCGTGCGCGCCTCCGGGCGATCCTGCTCCAGCCCTCGGACCCTTCCTCGGAGTTAAGTGGTTCGGGATTGATCCTTCGCATGACCGTGGGTGGAGATCAAAACCCCTCCGCCATCTGTTCTACGCCATGGCTGAGGTTTCGCTCGATCTCGTGGTTCCGAGCGGGTTTCTTGGCGTTATCTATGAGCCATACAACCTCAAGATGGATCGCTTGGTACGCCGACATTTCATTGCGCGTACCCTAGGCACAAGGCCTTACCACGCAGTTGTCGTCACCAGGGCTGCCCTCATTGATGGCCTCGCAGATGTCGAGCCGTCCGGCCGCGATGCTTTGTCACCTCCAATAGAGTGGCTTGGTGATACGGACGACCTAGCACCGGAGCTCTAACCAATCCTGGACAGCCATACCAGCGATCTTGGTGCGAGGTGTCGGGTCGGCCGGTTCCCGCGAGTGTGACAGGCGCCCAATTGATCAGCCGGCGGTAGTCGTCGGAGCGCACGGCCAGGTTGGTGGCGTGGCCGAGGGATTCGTGCTCGATGTTGGATCCGGACCAGGAGGTGGTCCGCAGGAGGACGCGAGCGCGATCACTGACGCTTCCGAGGTACTCATGTGGAGTTCCACCATCGAACAGCTCTGGTCGTCTATCACCACTGTCCAGCTCGAGGACGTGGAGGCCACGACCAAGGCGTTCATCGCACCGAAGTCGCAGCCGGTCCCGAGGGTCGATGCGAAGTGGTCCTTGCCGGTGGCGGTAAGCGCGACCACGGCAGCGGCGGGCCTGGCGCTGATGGTTGCGGTTGGCAAAGAACTTGGTGGGCTCTGGACCACGAAGATGGCCACCCCCATTGTGGCGACGAGCACGCCAGTCGCGAGCCCAACCATGGCCCGAGACCACGTACGCCTATGTGCCTCGTCCAACGCGATGTCCGTCGCGGTGTCAACGGCTGCCTGCATCCAGGTGAGATCGACTAGCAGGGCTGCCTGAGTCTCATTAAGCCTATTGACCTTGTCAACGACCTCGTCGGTGGAGCCGTCCTTCGAGGCTTGGACCATGGCCCTGACCGCTTCACGCCGCTTCATGAGCGTGTCGCCGTAGTCAGCCAGAAGCGTGAGCGGGTCCGGATACCCATCCAACCAGAGCTTGTGCTCAGCTAGCGTCCGGTAGAGGGCCGGGTCAGTCTGGATGTCATCGAGCCCGACACGCTTACTGGCCAGCACAGTGGCCACGGAGAGGAGGGCAGCTAGGACGCCCACTATCCCGACTACCAGCCCGAGAACTGCCCAGGCCTTACCACTGCCGCTTAGCTTGGCGACACTGGTGAGTTGGACGCCGGCGAGCATTGCCCCGGCGACCGCTCCGAGTATCGTGATGAGCCACTTAGCGGTGTCTCGGTTCTGACTGACGCCCTGCTTGATCTCAGTCAGGAGCGGGTCGCGAGCTTCGCTGAGCGGAGCGGTGCGGACCTGTTCGTCCAACTCGGCATCATCCGGCTCCTGGCTCACAGGCTCGTGCTGGGCTGGGTTTGTCTGCGTACCAGAATCCGACTGCTGATTTTCAGCCGTCGAACTCGAAGATCCGGTGGGTTCAGCCTCCGGCTCGGACGTGGCCACAGCCCGTCAATCGTCGACGATGATCCGGATTGTGACTGGACCTTTGGCCGGGCCGTGAAGCACGAAGGACTCACCTGCATCGCCTTGCCACTCAAGTGTCTGCCCTGCCTGAACAAGGACGCGTATCGGAACGCGAGGACTCGGCGGAGCCGTAGGTAGCCTGACCGGTCGAGGCGCCGCCCCCGGCTCGGTAACCACGGGCTGACCTGGCTCAGCGGGGATCGTAACGGTGATTTCGGGTTGGCCTGACTCACCCGACGACGTAGTGCTCATGGCATGTCATCCTCCCGCGATCCGCTCTGTTCGGAAGTGTGTCACATCTTGTCGTCCGGTGGCCGATACGCCGACCAGCCCAGCCTTGGCACGTCACGTACTCCGCGCAACCGTGACGACCTCATCAACAGGCGTCGAGATCCTCGAGGTTGTCCTTCTTGGGGCTGCCGGGCCTGGTCTTGACGTAGGGCTTGGCTAGTCATCGAGATGTTTCCAGCCTTGATGCTGTCGACAACTTCCCGGCGGGTGTGGTGCGTACCGGCGGCCGTACAACCAGCTGGCCATGGGGCAAGCGTCTCAGTCGAGCGGCCGAGTTGCATCGCTGTAACTACACCCCTGACATCTGCCCACGCTCAGTGGTACCCTGCTCGATGGCGCGAAAAATCCCCACGTTCCGTGGGGATTGATTCCTTCCGACGCTCTAACTGACCCTGGTCGGCAGACGGTAGCAGTGTGCCTCATCTGAGTGCACATCGGGTGGATCCAGCCACGAGGGCGAGGTGATGAGTCATGACACAGGACAAGACGGTCAAGCCCGGTGAAGCTGCCCCCATCTCGGGGCAGTACGCCGTGATCGGACCCCGTGGCGGCAATGCCGGCACGGAGGTCACCGCCATCAAGGGCAAGCCCAGGCCGCCGGCGCCGAAGCCCGGCATGAGCTCCAGCGAGGTTGCCCCTATCTGAGAGGGAGGCCCGAAGTGGCTCCTCCGCCCGACCCGACCATCACGATGACAAGCTTTGGCGACTTCACCTCGGCCGATTCGCAGGGCCAACTTGCCAAGGTCCGAGAGGTCATGCGTCAGTACGACCAGGACTACAACCCTGGCAAAGACTTCTGGCGCGCTTGGCGCAACGGAGTCCAACGAATCCATTCCCGATCCGAGGATCGCGAGCAGCTTGCCCGCGTGTGGGAGAGCGCGAAGCACAACCGATCCGACCAGTACCGGTCGGCCTGTGAGGGCTACTTCAACTTCTGGGTCGGAAGTCGATAGAGCTGGTGGGCCCGGTGACGCCGGTGCTGTGGAAGCCGGGACGACTGACCGTCAGGGTCAATCCCGAGTGGCGACTGCGGATCGACGGGAGCGATGTCATCGTGAAGCTGTACCTCAAGCGGGATCGGCCTCTCACCCAACGCCTCGCCAATCCGCTGATCGCCCTCCTCGATCTCCACATCGTGCCTTCCATCGAGGGCGCCGAGGTAGTGCTCCTCGACGTGCATCGCGGTAAGCCCTTCCGCCGTACGCGGGCCAGCGCCGGGATGCGGACGGTTCTCGGGATGCAGGCAGCGGCATTCATTGCTGGTTGGGACGCTATTGCGGGTGAGCAAGCAGCATGACGCTTGTGGCTGAGCTCGCGTCAGGGGATCGGGTCGACCTGACTGCCGTGTCAGACCACGAATGGGAGGAGCTACGGGCCAGGGCGCCGGCCCTCAAATGCGTCGGCTGTCGCGGCAAGATGCACACCTACGAGGTGCAGCTCGTAACGGCCGCAGGCGCTGCGGCGCCGGCGACGACATTGCGGATCTTCCGGCACAATCCGGGGTACGCAGAGCGCTGTCGGTTGATGGGATGGCAGGAGTCGGCGGAGCACGACCTCCTGAAGACCAGGCTGGCCGAAGGGGCGCGTCGCGCCGGTTGGAACGCCCAAGTCGAGGTTTGGCACGACGAAAGTTGCCGGGCCGACGTAGTCGCTACCCACCCGACCTCAGGCAACCAGCATGCGCTGGAGGCGCAACTGGCGACGCTCAGCACGCATGACGCGCTTGAGCGTCACGGCCGGTACGTCGATGCGTTCGGGGCTTGCACTTGGACTCATTCAGGTCGGCGTGAGTGGTCCAAGCGCATCCCGTCGCTGAGAGTTACGTACGAAGCACCGACAACCGTCGTGGGCGGAGTCCTGGTGGATCCGTCGGAGGACGTCGAGGCCGACCCCATGCCGGTGGTGCAGGTCATCGACGGAGTACTCCGAAACCAGATCATCTACATCTACGACAACAACAGCGACTGGGGCACGTACGTGCTACGTGACAGTCTGACTCGTTCTACGAATCTCCGTCGCCGGAGGTCCCCGCGTCAGGTCAGGGGAGACGCCAAGCGCTTCTGCGACCGGATGGCGAAGCTAGGCACCGCGGAACTCGCTTTGCTGACGAGCGGCTTCGCAGACCTTGATGACTTTCGCGCCGCGCTCGAGAGGGCGCACCGCTCGTTTCGCACGGGATCGGTCTGGGTCCCGTCCGAGCTGCCATCCGCTGAACACGCTGCCCTCGCTCTGGCGGGTGAACACCCAGAGCTCAAGTCCCTAGCAGGTCCCGCACTGGCGCCGGCTGGTTTGTCTGCTCTCTTCAACTAGAGGAGGGTGTCCCGTCGGGGATATCAATCACGGCACCACTCGCTCGGCTCACGCCGACCACGACCAGTCCGGCGCCCTGCCAGGTGCCGGTGATGCGATGCAGATCGGCATCAGCGCCAGCCCACAACAAACACCCACAACCATCCACCCCGAATGCAGGCAATCCGCAGCACGGTCTCGTGCGCCGGGGGGTCGCGCGGTCGCGTGGAGCGGACGCACCTGGGATGAGATCCTTGCTGGCGCTGGTGGCGGCGGGTGGTTGAGGTGCGCGGTGTCGGGGGAGTCTCCGAGCCTCGGTGCGAGCTCTGCTCGTTCTTGACACGTGGAGTGCGAGACCGCGATAGTGCGACGCTCGCAACAGCGGGTCTGGTTCTCTGAGAGGTGATGGGTTCAAGTGGTGGGTTGCGTCCGGAGTCCTCGGGTCAGGGCGCGGTCGCGCCGAATTGCAGTTCTTGTGGTCGTCGCGGTATTGGCGGGTGTGCTGGCCAGTGCGAGCTCGACGGTGGCCTCGGTGGTTCGGGCTAAGCCCGCGAGGGCTTCTACGCCGGTGCAGTCGTCGTCCTGTGGCGGGCTGACCATCAATTCTTCGAATGGCTCAACTGGCGGTGGACATTTCACCGTCCCCGTTGGCGACTACGTCAAGACCCAAGGATCGGGCACGTTCTTCAATTGGGCCGGTCCGAATACGGGGTCGATCGTTGGGTTTAACGCCTACGATGGTCCGAGGAATGTATACGCTTTGTGGCCCGAAAACGGGGCCCCAATACCGAACGGCACCCTGTACGCCAAAGACGGGGGCGGCCAATTCGAGATAACTGGCCCGTACAATTCTGGCGTAACCTTCGCATCATTTCAGGTCTACGGGCTGGGCATCACCTCGGCCAGTTTCAGCTTCACGGTCACGAAGGATGCCGCAGGCAATGTCCCTGACCATCAGCCCAGCTGTCCGGCGCCGCCGTTGTCACCAGGCGAGACCAAGGGCTGCAATCCTTCGTCGGCCGGCGTATGCAAAGCGCACAAGAGCAGCGCTGACCCGGTGGACACCGATACCGGGAACTTCCACGCCGACTTCACCGACTTTGACATTCCCGGCCGGGGCGGCGGGCTGAATCTGACTCGCTCGTACAACTCGTTGGGCGCAGCTACACCGCCGGCAGCGGCGTGGCCGTGGTCTCAACCTTTCGGGCCCGGCTGGTCGTTCTCCTATGGGATGTACTTGACGTTCAACGCCGACGGAACCATCACGGTCAACCAGGAGAACGGAAGCCAGGTCACATTCACCAACTACGGGACCACGGCAAATCCATTTTGGGGCGCGCCAACTCGCGACGATACCACCTTCTGGAGTCCCAACGCGTCGACATACACCTTTGTTCGTCACGGATCTGAGACTTTCACCTTCGACAAGACAACCGGCAGACTGATTAGCGAAAGCGATCCAGACAACAACACGATCAACATCAGTTACAACGGCTCTGGGCAGATCTCGGCTGTCACAGACGCTACGGCGGGTCTCAATGCCCGAACGTTGACCTTCCAATGGAGTGGCACCACAGCCGGCAGCGTCGTCACGTCTGTTATGGACAACGCTAAGAACGCTGCCGGTGTGCCGACACCCCGAACGGTCACCTACGGATACACAAGCACCACCAGTCCTGGTGACGTCAGCGACGTCACTGACGTCGGCGGAGACCGCACACACTTCGGATACGACAACGCGAGTGAGATCCTCACCATCCAGACACCCCGCTACGTCAGCAACACCTGCACCCAGGCCTCATGGTCGGCGGGCTGCCTGATCAATTTCTACAGCACCACTGTTGCAGGAAAGGTCGTCAAGCAATTCGACGCGCTCGACCGGGAAACGGACTTCAACTACGCGCCGACCTGTAACCCGGCATGTCCATACTCCACGCTGGTCACGATGCCCTTAATGAAACAGCTCCTTCCCTCCACTGATCCTGGTTTCGGTGATACGGATCGCTTCAAGCGGCTCGATACCTACGATCCGTCGACGTGGGCACTGGCCCAGGAGATAGACGGCTACAGCACGGCCAATCAGACTTGGAAGTACGCGTACGACCCCGAATCCTATGGACTTGCCCAGGTTACCGATCCAAACAACGCCGTTGTCTTCAACGCGACGTACGATTTCGCCGGGAATACTCTGAGCCAGACCGACGGTCTGGGGCGCACATGGCAGGTGGACCGATACAACCAGTACGACGAGCCGGACATGATCACCGATCCGCTCAACGAGAGCCGGTCCTATCTGTACAACACAGACGGCACGATCAACCTGGCGAATGTTCAGCAGCCAGACCCGACGACTGGCGCCCCAAGCTCGACTTGGGATACCCAGTATTTCACCTACGACCCGAGTTCTGGTCGATTGGGCGATCTGCTGTCAGTCAAGGACCTTCGCGGGAACCTTTGGCAAGCCTCGTACGACGTATGGGGCAACGTGGCCTCAGAGACGGCCCCACCAACCCCAGAGAACTCTGCTGGAGACCAGAGGACCTTTACCTATGACAACGTCGGCCGGCTCGTAACTTCCGTCAGCCCGAAAGGGAATCTGTCGGGGCTGACTCAAGCGCAGATCGCGGCGTACACCACTACCTACACGTCCGACGCCTATGGCTCCCCGCTGACTGCGACATCCCAGAACAGCGCCGGGGTGAATGTAACCACCCAGACCCACTACGACCAAGACCACAACGTCGACTGGACCAAGGATGCCAACGGCAACCAGACCCAATATGCCTACGACTCCGGTGACGAACTCACCAAGGTCACCCGCCCCGACCTGACCACGAACCAGTATCGGTACTTCGGTGACGGGCAACTCGCAACGCAGCTGGATGGCAACGCCAATATGACCAGCTACGCCTACGATACTCTCGGGCGCGTCACCAAGGTGACAGACCCAGACGGCCAAGTACCCCCCAACCTGTTCACCGGTTACAGCTGGGACAACGACAACCGACTCCAAACCGTCCAGGCGCCTGGCGGCAGCTGCTCGACTTCAGTCCATTGCACCACCTATGGCTATGACCAGGCGTCGGAGCTGAAGACCGTCACCTACAGCGACGGCGGCACAAACAACCCGAACATCACCAACATCACCTACGACCTGGACGGGCGCCGCCAGACGATGGTGACCGCCGCGGGCACCTCGTCATGGAACTGGGATTCCATGGGCCGGCTCATGTCCACCAGCACGCCTTCAGGGGGGATGGCTAGCTATGGCTGGGACCTGAACAACAACCTGACCTCCATCGCTTACCCGGGCGGAACCTGCCCCGGGACGCTCTGTGTGCAGCGCTCTTACGACGCGGCGAACAAGCTGACGTCGGTCACCGACTTCGACGGGCAGGTCACCAACTTCACCTACGACCCCGACTCGAACAACACAGGCGAAGCGTTCCCCACCGCTCCCGCCCCGGACAATTTTGGGTACGCGCAGAACGGCAGCGACGCCCTGCAGTCAGTCACCCCGGGCACACCCAGCACGCAAAGCGAGTCGCTGGCGTATACCCGTGATGGCGCGGAGCAGGTCAAGACCATGACCCAAGGCGGCCTGCCGGGGAACGCTTCGGAAACCTACGGCTATGACCCCAACGAACGCCTTGGCAGCCTGAAGGTCGGAACTGGCGCGACCAACAACTTCTCCTACAACGCCAACGACACCTACTCGGCGCTGGCTAACGGCACGCAGGAAGTATCAGATCCCGCCGAGAGGCTGTGCTATAGCGCACCCGCCGGTACCCCTTCTGGCAGCTGCACCACCCCACCGTCAGCTGCGACGAAATACCAGTACGACGACAGCGGAAACCGAACGGCGACCGTGTCTCCGTCAAACAGCGCGGCACCGTCGACTGGGTACGGCTACAACCAAGCCAACCAGATGAGCTCGTTCACCGCCGGGGTCCCGAACAACGACGGTGGCCAGTACACAGCCCTGGCCACCCCGGCCCGCCTCCTCAACTCGACGCCACTCGCCGCCGGAGGCAGTCTCGCGGTGCAGGTCACCGGCCAAGGCGGTATCCCCACCACCGGAGTCGCATCGGTCGTCTTGAACGTCACCGATCTCGGCTCCGGGGGCTCTGGTGCCGTGGCCGTATATCCGCAGAGTTCCACCGTGCCCGGTACCTCGAACATCAACTTCAGTACCGGCCAGACCATCTCCAACCAGGTCATCACCGGGATCAACCCGACCAATGGCCAGATCTCGGTCACCTCGGAGTTCGCTGCATCCAATGTGATCGTCGACATCGTGGGCTGGTACGCGACCGCGAGCGGAACGGCCGGCGGAACCTTCACCGCCCTCACCCCGGCCCGACTGCTCGACACCCGCACCACCAATCCTCCCGGCACTTGCGCAAGCACGTGCGCGACCATCCCCGCAGGAGGAACACTGACCCTAAACGTGGCCGGACACGGCGGCGTACCGGCCAGCGGCGTGGCCTCGGTGGCTGTCAACGCCACCGCCGTCAACGAGTCCGCTAACGGCTACCTACGGCTCTGGCCCACCGGCGGAACCGAACCCTCCACCTCCAACCTGAACTACTCCGCCAGCCAGGTCCTCTCTGAACTGGCCATCGTCAAGCTCTCAGCCAGCGGACAGATCACCATCCGCTCCCTGTCCACTTCCGACGTGATCATCGACGTCTTCGGCTGGTTCTCCTCGACCGCCAACCCCGCCGCCTCGACCTTCACCGCCGCCTCCCCCCAACGAATCCTTGACACCCGCAGCGCGACCCGTACTGGGCAGTGCGTCGGCACGTGCTCCACGCTCGGCGCCGGCGGCACCATCAAGCTGCAGGTCACCGGACAAGGCGGCGTGCCAGTCAGCGGGGTCACCGCCGTCGTTGTCAACCTCACCGGCATCGCCACTACGTCTCCCGGCGGCGGCTCGGTGGTGGCCTACAAGGACGGCGTCACCACACCGACGGCTACCTCGCTCACCGAGCTCGGCCTAGGCTTACCCGTCGCCAACACCGCCATCGTGCCCGTCGCCGCCAACGGAATGATCGACATCAGCTCTCAACTCGCCTCTGACCTCCTAGTGGATGTCGAAGGCTGGTACTCGAGCTCGACCACCTTCAACTACAGCTACGACCCGGACGGCTTCCGGTCCTCGAAGTCATCTGCGTCGGGCACCACCAGCTACACCTGGGACCGCGCGGACGCCGAACTCATCTCCCAAACGAGCGGCTCCTCGACCACTTACTTCATCTACGGCCCCAACGGCCAAGTCATCGAACAAATGACCGGCAACGGGACCAGCAACCCAGCCCTCGCTACCGCCCTCTACTACCACCAAGACCAACTCGGCTCGACCCGTAGCATTACCGGTGTCCTCGGCGCAGTACTCGACACGTTTAGCTACGACCTCAATGGAAACCTCACCGCCCGCACCGGAGCCGACCCCCTCTGGTTCGGATATGCCGGCGCCTACCTTGACGCCGAGACCGGCTTCTACCATCTCCTCAACCGCTATTACGACCCCGTCACCGCGCAGTTCACGACCCGTGACCCGTTAGCCGCCCTCAGCCAACAGCCATACCAATACGCTGGGGACAACCCGCTCAACTACAACGACCCCTCCGGCCTCCTCGGCAAGGATCTTCGCAAATGGTTCCACGACCACGGACTCCAGCTAGCCGGTGCCCTCGCCATAGCGGCCGGAGCAGCGTGCATCCTGTCTGGCGTGTGCGATGTCGCCGCGGCTATTGCTGGTATTGCAGAGATTGCCGCTGATGCCCTAGACCTAGACGCCGCCGCGGCGGTTGTCGAAGACGGCCTCGACATGGCTGGCACGGAGTTCGGCGGCGACGTAACCGGAGAGGTGACCGGTGACGTAGTTGGAGACGGGGGAGAAGCGGCCACCGGCGGCGATACCGCTGCCGACGGGCCAAGCTGTGGCGGCCTCAGCTTCAGCAGCGACACCCGTGTCGAGATGGCCGACGGCACGACCAAGAAGATCAGCCAGATCCACGTTGGCGACCGCGTCCTGGCAACGGACACCGCCACCGGCAAGACCGAGCCTGAACTCGTCACGACCTTGTGGCTCAATCATGACACCGACCTCCTCGACCTCACCATCTCCGATGGCCGTGGTAGCACCGGCGAGCTCCACACAACGGGAAATCATCCGATCTGGGACGTCAGCCGGCACGCCTGGGTCCTTGCCGCCGACCTGCGTACCGGCGATTTGCTTCGCCAACTGGACGGCCAGACAGCGACAGTAATAGCGCTCATGTCCCATAGTGGCACGGCAAATATGTGGGACCTCACCGTCGCCAATGACCACGATTTCTTCGTCGGAACTGGCAGCCACGCTGTGTTGGTGCACAATCTCGACGACTGCACGGACTGGGCTGAGCATTTCATTGATCAGAATGGTGGTGAGATGGAAAGAGTTGGAAGCCCAGACGCAAAGTATCCTATGGAAGACAATACGCACATCGCTCCGGAGTCATCCGGATGGTACTACCACGACTATGTGGTTAGGGACGGAATGGCCTATGATGAAACCTATCCCAACGGTCTGCCCGTTGATCAGTTCCGTAGCCTGTTCCCGGGCATGTAGGTTGCCACGAGTTTGAGGTCACGCGCCATGGACGTACCGGATGCACGAGATACCTTCAAGCGGGTACTGAACGACAAGCGCCAGATATTTCGAGGCGAACCGACCACTGATCAGGCTATGGCCTTCATAGCTGGATTTAATGAAGCCTGGGGCTTTAGTCTTCTCCGAGGGTTCGAGGACTGGCTGGTCGTAAAGCTCGGAGGAGGATTCAGCTATCATTGGTTCCGGCTCTTGCAGAGTTTCGTATTTGAGGTTCGCCCCGGCGAAGAGTTGCCAGATTGTACCCCTGAGGAGGATGCTGCAGCCGCAGAAGCTATGTTCAGGGCACTGATCGATTTTCTCGATGATATGGATCGGCGGGAGGGGCGGCGGGACCTATATCTCGCGTACGACGCACTGCGTGGGCCGCTTCGATAGGCTCGTTGCCTTGCGGAGTCCTTGAAGGCGAGTCAGCAAGTGGGCCGTCCACAAGTTCTACGCTCCCTCCCAAGAGCTGGACGACCAGCAGCTGCGGGCTCACCGCCAGAAAGTCTCCGAGCGGGATCCATGCCTGCCCAACCGGGCCAGCAAGGCCTACCTCCGGATGCGGTGGGTCTTCGTAGAAGCGACGGTTGAAGCCCAAGGCCACGAGGCCATCTTCCGGCAGGTGGTGCTGAGCTACATGCCAGGGGAACCAACTGTCGATGCCAAGGGACGGTCCATCAAGGTCGCCGGCGTGGCCCGGCCGGAACCCGACCTCCAGCGACTAGCCAAAGCCATCGTGGACTGGAAGCTACGGCAGCTGAAGGCGGAGCAGGATGAGGCGGCGTGAGGGCCAGCGCGCCTTCGGTGATTCGCCCATCGTTGAAATCAGGGACCTGTGCGATAATGGATCGTAGATGACGGCCACTCCCAAGATTTCTGTTTCCGGCGATGTCCTTCGATGGGCACGTGAGCAACGCGGGCTCTCCATAGAGCTCGCTGCAAAGCGCCTGCAAATGGGTGAAGAACGTCTACGAACGATCGAAGCAGGAACAGATCAGCCATCTGTCTCGCAGTTGAAGAAGATGTCCGATAAGTACAAGAGACCTCTTATCGTTCTACTCCTGGACGAGCCGCCCACTACCTTCAGTGCCCTCAAGGATTTCCGTTCACTGGCAGATGACGGAACCGATCCATTCACTCCCGAATTGCACGACGAAATCAAACGGGCTCTGGTGCAACAGGAGATTTACGCTGAACTGAAGTCTGAACTCGGGGAAGAACTTCAGCCACCACGCCTTCCATCCCCCAGTCGAGACACCTACCAGCTAGCTCACGCGCTGAGGACCTTGCTCCAGGTCGAGTACGCCAAGCAACGGACATGGTCAGATCCACGGGTCGCACTGTCAGAGTGGAGGTCACGGATCGAGGGTGTCGGAATCCTCGTCCTGGAAGCATCGGGCGTGAAGACCAAGGAGATGAGGGGGTTCTCGCTCAGCGAGCGACTACCGCTAGTAATCGTCGTGAATGGGCAAGACAGCGATCGGGGCAAGGTCTTTACTCTGCTCCACGAACTGGCTCACCTGTCCCTGCGACAGCCAGGTGTCTGTGATCTTCATCAACGATCCCAGGCCACGAACGACACTGAGGTCTTCTGCAACGCAGTGGCAGGAGAGGCACTTCTGCCGGAGTCGGCTCTTCTTTCAATCTCCACAGTCACGAATCATGTTCCCGGCAGTCGATGGACCGACGATGAGCTTGACCGGATCCAGACCGTCGCTGGTGGCGCGAGCCGCGAGGCGATTCTCCGTCGCCTCCTTCAGATGAATCGTGTCGGCCGTGACGAGTTCGAGGAACGACGAGACGAATTCCTCGAAGCATACGAGGAGTGGCGCAAGGCGCGTAGTCGCCGTAGCAAGGGCGGTCCGCCTCCACACCGTGTCCAACTTCGTGATCGTGGTCGCCCGTTCGTCCGGTCAGTGTTCAACGCCTACGCGGACGGGATCGTGAACCTGTCCGAAGTAGTGGACCTGGTCGGTGTTCGTACGAAACACCTCGACAAGATGCAACACGAGGCGTTCGGATGACCCAACCCTCGTCCTACAGTCTCGACACCAACTCCATCCTGACCGCCTGGAACGAGACATACCGGCCAGCGAGCTTCGCAGGCTTTTGGCGACGCTTGGAAGAACTGATAGGAGCAGGTCGTGCCTTCATCTGCGAAGAGGTTGAGCGCGAGCTCAGCAAGAAGGATGATGAGGCCTACGCCTGGACCAAGACTCAGGAACAGTTCATGGTGCCGCTCGAGGACGACCAGGTGCAGCTAGCTCGGACACTCGCATCGAACTTCCCAGCGCTTGCCAAGGAGCGCCTCGGTCGGATGCGGGCCGACGGCTTCGTAATAGCGCTTGCTCAGTGGAAAGGCATCAGCGTGGTCACTGCCGAGAATCATCGAGGTCCGGAGAAGATTCCGAACATCTGCAGCGATTCGGGGGTGGAGTGTCTGTCGCTCGCTGACATGATCGAGCGAGAGGGTTGGAGCTTCTCGTAGTCATCACAGCCCCCGTCGCCTGAGGTGGGCCATCACGGTCATGCGGCTGATGTGGAACTGGGTGGCTAGGTCGTTGATGTAGGTGCCGGCTTGGCGGGCCTTGACTAGGTCGTCTACCTCCTGGGGGATGAGCAGCGCGAGTGGTGCGACTGCAGTGGTGGGATCAGCGAGGTTCACCAGCAACTCGCGTATGTAACAAACGTACGTTCGTATATAGTGCGGCAAGCGCACTATCACTAGTCGGAGGATCCCGATGAGCAACGACCACACGGTAACGATCGTCGTGAACGGGGAGGAGAGGGAACTCCCCAAGAAGGACGAGCTGACCTACGACGAGGTTGTCGACCTCGCTTTCAACCCTCGGCCGGTTGGCGACAACATCGAGTTCACGATCACCTATCGCCGCGGTCAAGGCGCCAAGCCCGAAGGAACCCTCGTTGAGGGCGAGATGGTGAAGGTCAAGGAGGGAATGATCTTCAATGTCACACCGACTGATAAGTCGTAGCCCGGACCTGCAACGCCTGCAGGACGAGGGCTACCACTTGGAGGTTCGCCTCGATCCGGCTCTTCTCCTGGTTAGGGACGTGCCTTATGTCGATCCAGGTGGTGCTGTTCACGATGACGGCGTGGTGATCTCACCGCTCCGGCTCGCGGGTGACGCGACGGACACGCCCGATGTGCACACCGTCGAGTTCGTCGGCGAGCAGCCCTGCGACCGGGACGGTCGGCCGTTGAATCTCGTGAGCATCGAGGGACGACGAGATCTCGGAGGCGGCGTCCAGGTCGACTATCAGTTCTCCCGAAAGCCCTTTCCTCCAACCGATCCTCCGTATCGCGACTACCACCACAAGCTCACGACCTATATCGACATCCTGCAATCGCCGGCACAGGCTTTGGATCCGACGGTCACTGCTCAGACCTACCCGGTAGTCGCGCTGTCGGAGGAGGAGGGCGTCTTCTGCTACGCCGACAACGCATCCACCAGGGCTGAGATCGGCGCGGTGTCGGACAAGCTGCGTGACGGCGACGTCGCGATCGTCGGCCTGGGCGGCAGCGGCTCCTATGTGCTGGATCTGGTTGCAAAGACGCCCATAGCCACGATCCATCTGTACGACGCCGATGTGTTCTCACAGCACAACGCCTTCCGAGCGCCCGGTGCCGCCTCGATGGACGATCTCCAGGCCAAGCCAACCAAGGTTGAGTATCTGCAGGCCGTCTACCGCCGCATGCGCCGACGGATCGTCGCTCATGCCGTCAACGTCGACGCAACCAACGTGGGCGACCTGGCGGGCATGTCGTTCGTTTTCGTCTGCATCGATGACGGCGAGGCGCGCCGCACGATCGTCGAGGGACTCGAGGCTCAGGGCGTGCCCTTCATCGATGTCGGCCTGGGGATCCAAGAAGTTGGTGGAAGCACGCTGAGTGGCGTCGTACGCATGAGCGTCAGCACGCCACAGACTCGTGCTCAGGCGCGCCGCCACCTCCCGTTCTCCGCTGGCGGGGCGAATGAGGACTACAACCGGAACATCCAGGTGGCCGACCTGAACTGCCTCAGTGCGGCCTTGGCGGTCATTAAGTGGAAGCAGCTGCGCGGCTTCTACGTCGACATCGAGGAGGAGGACCACCTCCTATTCAACGTGGACGACAACTACATCGTCCTCGAAGGAGGCCGTCATGCGAGCTGACAGCCTCCGACATGAGTTCGTGGAATTCATCCCCGGTCAACTCGAGGAGGGTGTGGTGTACGTCTCGGTGGAGTACGCCACGGTCGTTCATCTCTGCGCCTGTGGATGCGGCGAGAAGGTGGTGACACCCCTGACCCCCACTGACTGGGCGCTTCGGTATGACGGTGAGTCGGTCTCGCTCTCGCCCTCGATCGGAAACCATGCCTTCCGATGTCGATCCCACTACTGGATCGAGCACGACCGAGTGCGGTGGTCTCGGAAGATGTCGCCCAGAGAGGTCGAGGCAGTCCGAGACCGCGGACGTATGGACAAGGTGCATCACTACGACGACAAGGAAGGGACTGACCTCGGAGACGCTGGCACGGTGCCTTCCCTCCGGAGCAGGCTGCGAGGCATCTGGAGTCGTATGTTTCGGTCCTAGGTCCCCAACAGGTGCGCCTTCTGCTCGGCGAACTCCTCATCGGTCAGAATCCCCGAGTCTCGAGCGCTGCGAGCTTCTTCAACTCCTCACCCACGCTGATGGTCAATTCCCATCCGGGTCGCAGCGGGCCACGCAGTCGGGCACCAGAGGCATCCATCGATGATCACCTGCTGCCGCCCAGGTCATCTTCTGGGGGCCCCCGCAGCGGGGGCAGGGCTCGTCCACCTGGTAGCGCTCGATCTCGCGGTCTGTGTAGAGGACCTCATCCTCGTAGGGCATCGCTAGAGGCTAGGTCCTGTCGCGATCGGGTGCGGCGACTGGCGGGTGCGGCGCCGACCTCAGAACGGGGTGATGGTGCCCTGTTGCTCACGGAGATCGATGGTGGCCAGGTCGATTTCGCCGTCGTGTTCGGTGCGCTCTGCGGGCTCGTGCTCGTCGGTACCCACCGGGGTCCAAGGCGTGCCGGTGCGGGTCGGCGGGCTGAGGTGTTGACGCGGATATCGGTAGCTGAGGTATGCCCCAGGCCCGTCCTTCCTTGCACGACTTACGCTGTCCGCCCAGGACGCTAGACGAGCCTCGCCTGGCGTGCGCCGAAAGGCTCCGCTGGCTCTCGACGCGCTGCAGACACTTCGCACGGCTGTCGCCGCTGAGTTCTGGCGACGGGGGTCTGAGTACGCTCCGTGTATGAAGCGACTCCTCGTTGGGGTGGTCGGGGTCTACTTGCTGCTCGCCGTGATCACCCGGTCCTTTGAGGGCAAGGGCGCACTCGAGTGTGGGTGCTCCGAGGATTGCTGGTGCAAGAGGCCCGGGCTGAGCACGTTCCGGTGGGTGGCACCCTTCGGTCACCGCGGCTACACGCCCGAACAGAAGCACCGGCTTGCTTCGCGGTCCTAGTGTCCGTCGGGGCCGACTCAGCCCGTCAGGCTCGACGTGCGCCGCGGCCTCGTTCATGGGGAGGGCGGAGACCCGAGAACGAGACCGCGGCTCGGTCTGACAGTACGGGGATCGGACAAGCAGGTACACCCCTTCATTTGAAGGGCGCTGCATCACTCACCGATTGCCGTCCCTACGCGTAACGGCCCCGCGCCCGACCACTGGCGGGATCGAGAACGCGGCGCCCTCGAAGAACTGCTTCAACACCCCGGCGGTCTGCATCGCCTGAGCCACGATCTGATCGATATTCGGCTGGGTGGCCAGCGGAACGTCTTCGGTCAGACCGACGGCAGCCCGTGACAAGAAGTACGGGGTTACTGCCCCGACAGAAGTACCCGCGTCAAACATTGCCACCCTCCCCGCACCGTGCCCGGGCCGCCACGACGGCCGCCCGCAGCTATCCGCACTGTCTCGCACGAGAACCCGCGCTCTGGTGTCCCCGGTGTCAACCGCTGACGGTACAGGCCCGCCCGCGGGCACTCGTGGCTCAGCCGTTGGGGTGCTCGGTGCTGGCGCAGCCGTCGGCGATGGCGTGGAGGTTGTCGGGCATGTCGGCCTTGTCGGCGTCGCTGATCCCGGTAGCGGCGACGGCCGCTTGGGTTTGGGCGTCGGTGGGCGACACGAGGGAGAGGATGGCGATGGCGAACTTCAGCTGGGTGCCGGTGAACTGCTCGCCAACCTGTTGGATGACACAGGCGGCGTAAGCAGCGTTGTGGCCGTAGGCCTCGAGAGCGGCAGTGATGGCTGGTGTGGCGGCGGCGAGTGGATCGGCGCTCACCGTCGTGGATGTGGGAGCCGAGGTGCTGGTGGTCGAGATGCCCGTCGACGTCGTGGTCTGGCCGGCTGTTGAGCTCGTCGCCCCCTGGCTGATGGTGGAGGTGCTGGCGACGGCGGACGCAGATCTGGTCTTGAGAGTGACGTTCGACTGGTGGGCGCAGCCGAAGGCGCTGACCGCCAGCGCCGCGCCCAGGATGAAGAGTGATCGTCTCATTCGTGGCCCCCAAGGGTTCTCGCCGTGCCCACCGTCGGGCGGAGGATGGTCGTGTGCCAGTAGCCGCCCGCTCTCAGGAAGAGGCTATTGACCTACGGTGTGCGGGAGGTTAGACCTTGCACCTGCGCTTGTAAACGGTGGTCTACAGCCCATCCTGTTCTTGGTCGGGCGGCGTTCGTCGGGAGGGGTCCGTAGTGATTCGAGGCGGGTCAGCTGGGGTTCGGACGCGGCGGAGCGGGTTGAAGCGACTGGCGGCGCTGACGTCCATAGCACTATTGGCAGGCGTGCTGGCAAGTGCGTCTGGCCTCGCCAATCTGTCTCATCCGTTTGTGGTATCGAAAGCCGCCGCAGACCCGTCACCGGTGTTCACGCCGACGGTCCATACGCTCGGGGGAACGGGTACCGCCGGTGAAGTGAACGGCACCGGCGGGCCGTTGGTGTCGAGCTTCAGCAGCCCGACGGCGGTTCGCTTGTCCGCGGATGGGCAGACTCTGTATATTCTGGACCGCTGGACCGATCCAGGCACAGGTCTGCCAGTGGGATCCATCCGGAAGATGGCGCTAGGGTCGTCGGGTTCCGGTGAGGCTGTGGCGACGCTGGCGACAGGCCTCTCGAACCCGACCGGCCTTAGTATTGATTCCACCGGAAACGCCTATACGGTCGAACCTGATCCGTCGAATTCCGGTGACATGGAGATCGTGCGGGTGACCTCGAGTTCTGTGACTCCGATCGTCACCCAGATCACGCCTGATCAGTTCGATGGCCACTCGACGCAGCAGGTGGCAGTTGATCCAACTGGGGGCTTTCTTTACTTCAGTTCGGGCGGGTGCAGCAGTGTATGCCTATTCCGCGCTCCTACTTCAGCGGGAGGGGCTACGGTGGCGGCGATCGGGACGAACCTCGGCATCGCCGGGGAGTGGAACAGCGATCCAATCGAGGACTTCGCCTTCCCCACGAGCGGGCCCTACGCCGGCCAATTAGTGATGCTGTGGGGCGCGGCGATTCACTCACCCAACAACTGTTACTTCTGCTTCTATACGCGCGGCTTGTACGCGTGGACGGCTGCGGGTGGGTTTACCCTGATTCAGGGTCAGAACTATCCGTGGCCGGGCGAGTCGAACTTCGCCATGGACCCGGAAGGGCCGGATATGTACGCCGCCGGGGGCAACGGATCCCAGCTGGTTCAGTGGCCGACAGAGGCCGACCTCTCTGGCACGGGATTCACCACCCAGTTCGATAGCTATCTCCCCCAGATTCCGTCGTCGCTGTCGGGCGCAAGCGGGATGGTGGTCGCGTCCTCAGGCGCGTGGGCCGGTGACCGCCTATACGTCGCCGACACGAACAACGACGTCATTCGGATGGTCGATGTTTACCCGCAGGGGTTCCGAGCTTCGGAACTACGGGGCGGCAAGAATCCGGCCACCTTGTGCTGGCGGTGCACGCTCGGTGAACCAGTTGGCCCCGACCAGGGCGACCTGATCGAATCGGCCACCGACCTGTCGGTCGCCACGCGTGGGCCCGCCTTGACGATGAGTCGAACCTATGACTCGTCGGCAGCCACGTCGACCGGGCCACTGGGGTACGGCTGGGCCACATCGCTCACCCAGACCGCGGCCCAGGATTCCACCGGCAACTGGACGATCACGCAGGAGAACGGGTCCACGGTCACCTTCGCGCCGAATGGATCGGGCTCCGGTACCACCTACAGCGCGCCGTCTCGCGTTTGGCCACCCTCACTGACTCCAACCCGGGCGCCAGTACCGGCACCCTCACCTACACCCGCCAGGGCACCGACATCTTCACCTTCGACAAGGCCACCGGCGAAGAGCTGACCGCATCGAAGACCAACGGCCAGATCGCCGCCGGCGGCAACGACGAAACGCTCACCTTCGTGTACACGAGCGGGCACGTCCACGCCATCAGTGACCAACGATCCGGACGATCGCTGACCTTCACCTGGACCGGTACCCACATCACCGCTGTGACTGACAACATCGGCCGCTCGGTCAGCTACGGCTACACCGACGGCAACGGCAACCTCAACACGGTCACAGACGCCCGCGGCCAGACGACCACCTACACCTACGACAGCCTCCACGAGCTCACTCAGATACAAGACGCCCGAGGCAACGTCATCACCGTCAACCACTACACCAACGGTCAAATCGACTGGCAAGAAGACGCCGCCGGCACCGTCTCGGGACTGAAAACTACCTACGCCTACAGTTTCGACAGCAGCGGCCAACCCGTCACCTCCGTGACCAGCCCACTTGGCCACGTCTCAGTGCTCACGTTCGACCCCACCGGACTGCTCCTCGAGAAGCAGGACGGCACCGACGACCCAAACACCGAGATCACGACAGTTAACACCTACGACCCGACCTGCCTCGGGGTGGCATCGACCACCACCACCAAATCCGGCGGCCCGAACCCGGACCCGGTCACCCACGTGCACTCCTGGACCTACGACACCACCGTGACCAGCCCAACGTGTGAGCTGCTGACCGACACCGACGGCCTCTCCCACTCGGTCCAGTACACCTCCTACAACAGCCTGCGCGAACCGCTTACGGTCATCGACCGCAACGGACACACCACCACCTACACCTACAACGCGAATGGCAACTTGACCGAGGTCAAGGCCACCATCAACACCACACCAACGACGACTTATCAGGACACCCACTACAACTACACGGACTCGTCACACCCCGACGACATGACCGACAAGAACGACCCGAATGGCCAAGACTGGTTCACCGCCTATTACGCCAACGGCGACGTCTCCTCGACCACCGCTCCCGCCACCACCCACCCAACCGCGCCTGGAGCTATCACCAAATACACCTATGACGGGATCGGGCGGCTCACCACCACCGTCGCCCCGAACGGCAACGTCACCGGCGGCATCCCCAGCCAGCATCGTTCGGCCGTCGGCTACGATACGGCCGGTCACACCATCGACAGCTCAGACGCGCTGGGCCAGCCGATCGCTGACAGCTTCGCCCGCACCCCCTCCGCCACCAGCCTCGGCACCGCCGACACCGGCGACACCTGGACCCCAGGAGGCTCGGCGGTGTGGGGGATCAGCGGGACCGGCGCCTATCTGGCCACCGCCTCGGGATCGGTCAATCTGGCCGAGGCAACCGGCGCGGCCAACGGCCAGATCACCTTCACCGCTCCCGTGGGCTCGGCAAGCAACGCGGTAGGTGTTGCGTTCCGCGGCGACGGCACCAATAGCAACGTCTGGGAGGTGCTTCCGGTCAGCGGATTCGGGGTCTGGGCACTCGTCAAAGTTGTCGGCGGCACACAGACGACCGTCGGGGTCTCGGCAGCAAGCACCTGCTGCACCGCCAACCAGGTGGCGACAGTCACCTTCAACGGCTCGAGCATCAAGGTCGCGATCGACGGCGTCACCCAGATCACGGCCACCGATTCAGCCCTGGCCAGCAACACCAAGGTAGGGCTGTACGCCAGCTCGACAGGAACGGGGCGCGTCGGCGCCTTCATGTTCACCCACACCGGAGCCAACGCCCCCACATCGGGCTACGACCCCGCCGGTAACCAGGTGTGGACCAACGACGCCCAAGGTAACCACACCGCCTACACCAACGACAACAACAACCGGCTCGTCACCACGACCCAACCGGACACCTCGACGCTGGGCACCGGCTACGACGCCGACGGGCGCATGACCAGTCAAACCGACACCAACGCCAAGGTCACCAACTACGGGTACTCGGCCGCGGGCCAACTAGCCAGCGTCGAGGACCCCGATTTGCGAACGACCACCTACACGGAAGACGCCCTGGGCAGTCCGATGACTGTCACCAACCCGGACAGCCAAACCACCACGTACGCCTACGACCTCGCCGAGCGCCTCCACACCATCACCTACAGCGCCACGAGTCCGACGATGGTTACCAAGGGTTACGACAACAACGGCAACCTCACCTCGATGAGCGACGAGACCGGCAGCTCAAGCTACAGCTACGACTACCTCAACCGGCTCACCAGCAACACCAACGGCGCCGGCCAGAACATCAACACCACCTACGACGCCGTCGGCAACGTCCTCACCACCGCCTACCCAGCCAGCATCGGCACCGTCAGCCGCTACTACGACGAAGCCGACCGCGAATACCAACAGACCGACTGGCTATCCAACGCCACCAACTACACCTACGACGCAGACGGCAACATCCTGACCCAAGCCACCCCCAACAACATCACCTCCACCTACACACCCGACACCGACGACCAAACCAGCAACATCGCCCACGTCAACACCAGCACCTCCACCACCCTGGCCAGCTTCGCCTACGCCCGCTTCAACAACGGCCAGATCAACAGCGTCACCTCCACCGGCGTCGGCACCAATCTCACCTACGGCTACGACAACCTCACCCGCATCTCGACGGTCACCGGCCACACCCTCCCCGACACCTACGACCCCGCCGGCAACCTCAACCAACAAGACTCCGCCACCAGCAACAGCCAAGCCTTCGACGCCGCCAACCAGCTCTCCACCCAGGTCAACGGCACGACAACCACCAATTACACATACAACGGCGAAGGCGACCGCACCCAAGCCGCCATCACTGGCGGCGCCACCACCACCTACACCTACGATCAAGCCAATCAGTTCACCGGTATCAGCGGCAGCTCCGCTTACACCTTTGACGGCAACGGCCTCCGCATGAAAGCCACCATCAGTACCGTCACCAGCCACTACGCCTGGGACCTAACCAGCAGCCTGCCCCTCCAACTCGTCAACGGCGGCTACGACTACATCTACGGAGCCGACGGCCTCCCCCTCGAGCAAATCAAGCTGGGAGTCGTCAACTGGCTCTACCACGACGACTCCGGATCCACCCGTCTGCTCTCCGACAATACCGGTACCAACAAGGGCAGCTACACCTATAGCACTTGGGGAGCGGTAACAAGTCACACCGGCTCTGCCTTCACCAGTCTCCAATACGACGGACAATTCACCGACGCCAACGGATTCCAGTACCTGCGAGCAAGGTCGTATGACACATCGACAGGTCAGTTCGTTAGCCCCGACCCTGCGGACGCGGCGTCTCTTTCCCTCTATGGATTCGCCGCAAAGGACCCCGTAAATAGTGCCGATCCGCTCGGGCTCTACAAGGCGGGGAGCCACACCCTTCCTGGCGAAGCGGATCCAGGTGGTCGAGTCTATATACCCCCCAAGGACGGGCGCGGCCAGGCAAAGTGGAACAGCGATCCGCCGGGCTGGATCGATGCCAAGGGGAACGTCTGGCAGTGGGAGAAGGGTCTCTCGCCCCATGCTGGTCCCCACTGGAACGTCCAGCATCCGGACGGAACGCATACCAATGTCGATGAGGAGGGAAACGTAATTGGGAAGGACCATTTTCCGAACGACGACAGTTTGGTACCGGAATCTGAGGCCGAGGCCTCAAGTCCCGAATGTTCAGAAACCATCCTAAACGAAATGGAGCATGGCCTTTGGCTATCCGCTGCAGCCGTGGCTGGAACCGCCTTTGTCCTCCTCATACTTGAAGGCGCTGTGCTATTGTCATAGGAGTAATCTCCGATTGCCCAGACAGGAAGTCAGATTTACTGAGACGATAGGAGTCGTCCCTTGGGCGAAACTGAGCCCGGAGTTCGCCGGAGCCGATTAGTAGGCCGAATGCGACTTTGGGTAGCCAATGGTGAAGACATCGGTATCCTTGATGGAAACCCACATACGTTTCCTGGCATATTTCTGGTCCTGTGGTCGGGTCTCCGCATGTCCTACTCGTGTTCGCTGAGCGACCTATCACTCTGCTCACCCGCTTCGGCTGTCTGGCTTGAGGGGTATCTAGCAGGCGCCGAGCCAGGGGCTTGGTTCGGGCCAGAATTCGATTACGACGAGAGCGATGCTCGAACGGGACAATGGCGTGACGCGCTCCGGCTATTTCATGAGACCGGCACTTGGAAGGTGGGGCGCATCTGCGAGGCCGATGGTCTCGAGATGCTGCCGTCTGAGCCGCCGGGGCGTCTGTGTAAGACGCACCGCAGCGATTCGACCGTTACGCAATGGCCAACCATCTACGGCCGAGTGTCTCCCCCCGATCGGCTTCGCGATCGGCTGGAGTCACTCCGCGACCTTGCGTTAGTCTAAGGCACTCAGACAGCCAATTCTGCCGACGCTGCGGCCGCCTAATCAGGGCCAGTGTTCCTGAAGGAGATCTTCGGGCTGTTGCGTGCTGTCCCGCCCAGCCGACCAGCAGGGGGCTGTTTACAAGTTCTACGGCCCCTCCAAAGATCTGGGGTATCTTTCGCCGCGGGCTCACCGCAAGGAGGTCAGCGAGCGGGACCCGTCGCTGCCCAACTGGGCTGGCAAGGCCTACCGCCGGATGGAGTGGGTGTTCATTGAAGCGGCTGCTGAGGCTCAGGGCAACGAAGCATCTTCTACCAGGCCGTTCTGCGGTTCCTTCCGGGGGAACGGCCGTCGACGCCAAGGGACGGTCCATCAAGGTCGCCGGCGTTGCTCGGCCCGAGCCAGACCTCGAGCGACTGGCTAAGGCCATCGTGGACTGGAACCTGCGGGAGCTGAAGAAGGAGCAGGACGAAGTGGCGTAGCGCACCCATAGGTCGGAGCTTTGCCGGCTGGTTGGTCGGTAATCATGCCTAGAGTGAATGGGAACCTCGGAGCGGAGAAGATCTTAGGTGTGTTGTCGAATCAGCTACGAAAGCTTGCCCTTCAGGGGTTCCGGTCTCATGATTGAGAGAAGCGATGACAGAGATACTCAATCAAGCTGAAGGACAAGCCTTCACCAATGATCACTTCGGCAATCGAGCCAGTGAGATTACTAGTCTATCTGGAGGTGATTGGTCACAAGCCTATGCTCTGACCCTCGACGGCCGGCAGGTAGTTGCTCGTTTCGGGGTTCATGGCGAGGATTACAAGAAGGACCAGATGGCGACCAAATGGTCATCTGAGCAGCTCCCGATTCCGAGAGTGATAGAACTCGGTGAAACTGAACACGGCCTCTTTGGGATGAGCTAAGGATCAACGCCAGTCATACTATGAGGTTGGTAGAAGCCGCTAAAGGGATTGTGTAGTTCTTCTTACATGGCCGTAGCCCAAGCAGCCAGCAAGCACGCAGAGCAACTACTGAACTCGGCATGCTCCTAGCCTCACGTCCTCGGCGGGAACCCTCGCCGCCTGAGATGGGCCATGACGGTCACCCGGCTGATGTGGAACTGGGTGGCTAGGTCGTTGATGTAGGTGCCGGCTTGGCGGGCCTTGACCAGCTGGTCGACCTCTTCGGGAGTGAGGCGGTGCTGGATCTGGCGGATGGGTGGGCCGGTTGGAGTTCGCTTGGCTGGAGGAGAGCTAGTCTCATCCAGGTCGTCCAGGCTTCTGACCAGCGCTTCTAGATCTGAGGCGTGTTCGCGAAGCTGTACGGAGAGGACCACCACATAATACAAGCATGGCCAACCACCCCCGTTATTTGAGGTTCGGACATTTCGACTTATCACTCGTCGGGCATGGGCTTGTTCGAATTTTGCAGGGGTCCAGGGCGGTTTGGGCGTCCCTTGTGGTGACTGCTACCTCTGTTCGAACCACCTGAGGGGCCCTGGGCCCTCTTGGTGCACCGGTACACCCATGAGACAATCCTGCTCCCAGGGGTGAGATGTACCGGTTGCACCGTGAATCACCGCCGGCTCGCATCGTCGGACGGGTTGCAGAATCCGGCTTGGGCGTCATACTTGATCGTGGAACTAAGTCGGAGAGATTACTGATGAGCATCGATTCCAACACGGGGTTACGCGTACATAACTACAAGCCGTTTGCCGAGTCGGCACAGGGATTTGACCGGATCGCCCGGATCAACGTGATCATCGGCCGCAACAACACGGGCAAGTCGGCGCTGCTAGACATCGTTGACTACGCCGTAGGGCCGCAGGATCTCGGACCACACGGCTTTCGCGGGAAGTCCCCTGCGGTCGAGATTGAGCTGCCGATAGCGGAAAGTGTTATAGAGCAGGTGTTCCCCCGCAACACTAGTGGCGGCCCGCTCCCGGGGAACCACTTTGAGTACGGCGCGCAATGGATCGACACCTCAGTTGTTGTTCGTCTCGAGCCCGATGGGAAGAAGAGCTATGTGAGGGCCGACCCAGAGATCCACGAACAGTTTAAGGCCGCGGTCGCCGACCGGGTGTCAAATCCGTTCCAAGGATATCTGTTTCGACGCGTCCTAGCCGAGAGAAACATCACCCCGGAAGGCACGGCGACCCCGTCGCTCGCCGGCAACGGCCAGGGTGCAACAAACGTCATCCAGTACGTCGTGAATGACGCGAACATTGATAGCGGGCTCGTAGAGAGACAATTGCTGGCTGCGCTTAATCAGATCTTCGAGCCGGATGCGACCTTTGATCGGATTCGGGTTCAACGGCTGGCAACCGGTGACTGGGAGATATACCTGGACGAGGAAGGCAAAGGAACTATTGCACTGTCCAGCTCAGGTAGCGGACTCAAGACTGTCATCCAAGTGTTGCTTGAGCTGCTGATCATGCCACAGCTGGCGGATCGAGAGTTGAGCACCCACATCTTCGGCTTCGAGGAGTTGGAGAACAATCTCCACCCCGGGCTACAGCGGAGGCTCTTCGCGTTTCTTCGGGAGCTAGCTGTCAAGGAAGAGCTCACCGTCTTCATCACGACTCACTCGAATGTCGTGATCGACCTATTCAGTACGGATCCGGAAGCGCAAATCATTCACGTAGTTCAGGCAGATGGTGAAACCCAAGCGAGGACCGTCAGCGAGCATCAACACGGGCAGGGTGTGCTCGACGACCTAGACGTTCGTGCGAGTGATCTACTACAAGCGAACGGAATCCTCTGGGTCGAGGGACCGTCGGATCGAATCTACCTCAACCATTTCCTGGGGCTGCTCAACGGAAACGAGATTCGTGAGGGTGCCCACTACCAGTGTGTGTTCTACGGTGGCCGCCTTCTGGCGCGCTTGTCGGCTGAGCCGGACGCCAACGACCTCGTGAATCTACTGCGTGTGAATCGGCACTGCTGCCTTGTCATGGACCGAGACACCCACCGACTTAATGCGACCAAGACTCGGATGAAGCAAGAGGTTGAGGCAGTAGGCGGCCACGTTTGGGTCACGGCGAAGAAGGAAATCGAGTGCTCGATACCCCTGGCGGCACTGGAGGGGATGTACGGATTCGAATCGCTGCCTGAGATCGGGCCACTCGAGCCGTTCGACGAATATCTGGATCGCATCAAGCCAGGCGAAGGGCGCGTGTACCTCCGCAACAAGGTGCTGTACGCAGAGCGGGTATTGCCGTACATCACCAAGGAGATGCTGGGAGGAGATGGTCGCCTGGTGGGTGAACTTAAGAGCGTGGCAACAAAGATCCGAGCCTGGAATCGGCTCGCAGCATCGGCCTGATCATTACATCGTCACTTGTTATACTTAGGCTACGATGTTTGAAGAATTAACTCACAGAATTGATCAATTGCTGGACAAGCCGCCCATAGTGGTGGCGATTTCTGGTTTTGGCGGTGCCGGCAAGACGACACTCACCGAGAAGCTGATCGCCCGCTACGGCGACGCAACCAAGCTGCAGTTGGACAACTTCATCGTCAACCGAGGCGAGGGCGAGGGTTGGCTCGGCGGCTACGACTGGGAGCGGTTCCGTTCGGTCCTGGAGGACGCCGAAGCTGGCCGACCGCTGCGTTACCAGTGGTACGACTGGAACGCCGATGCGCTGGCACCCGGACCTGTCGACGAACCGGCCCGCCCGCTTGTCATAGTCGAAGGTGTCCGGCTCCTGCAGCTGACCCTGATGGATCTCTTCACCCTGACTGTCTGGATCGACCGATCCGCGGAGGAGGCCACCGCCCAAGGCATCGCCCGAGATCGGATCAACAAGGACCACTGGAGCGACGCCGAGCTCGAGGCCCACATCCAGAAGTGGCATGACGTCTGGGTACCCAAGGACCAGGAGTTCGCCGAGGCCTGCCACCCGAGAGAGTTGGCTGACGTCCTGTACCGGGAGGCGTAGCCTCAGGCCCGCGGCGGGAACCCTCGCCGCCGGAGGTGAGCCATCACCGTCACCCGGCTGATGTGGAACTGGGTGGCTAGGTCGTTGATGTAGGTGCCGGCTTGGCGAGCCTTGACCAGGTCATCTACTTCCTCTGGGGTGAGGCGGTGCTGGATCTGGCGAATGGGTGGGCCGGTGGGAGTCCGCCGGGCTGGGGGAGAGCTAGGGTCTTGGTTCAGGTGGTCCAGGCTTCTGACCAGCGCTTCTAGATCTGAGGCGTGTTCGCGAAGCTGTACGGAGAGGACCACTCCTCCAACTCGTCGCGGCGGCGGGTGACGACCGTGCTCACGCTCGGACGGATCGGGTCGAACGGCCTGTTCATCGGTGGCGAGCGGCAGATGTCTCCATCCTGACCCCGCGGCGGCCGATGGTGAACGCAACCATGAGGAACTGGACGCGCAGCGAGTTGACGGCATGGGCGGGGCAGGACGCCGTCGCCTGCCTCGACGCGCAGGCCGGTCGGATCGAGGTTCCCGAGTGGCTGGACGGGTCAGCCACGTCGGCCCGAGACCAGTCCGCGGGTCAGCGGTTGGCCGCGGCCCATCCCGAGGACCGCCAGGAGCTGGTCGACCTCTGGTGGCAGGCGATCGGACACCCGGGCGAGACCTACGAGCTCGAGGTGCGGGTCGAGGGCGAGCGGGGCTGGTCGCGCGAGCAGATGCGGTACCTGAACCTGTTGGATCAGGCCGACGTGGCCGCGGTCGTGGTCGCCGTCCGGTATCTGGGTGAGGCCCAGGGGGTCGATCTGCCTGACCTGGTCCAGACCGGCGAGTACGAGTCGGTCGACCTGTTGATCCACGAGCTCGACGAGAGCGGGGTGATCCTGCGGACCGAGGGTCGGGTGGCCGAGATCAGCGGCCGCTCATCCGAACAGGTCGTCGGCCAGCCGGTGCTCGATCACCTCCATCCCGACGGCTTCGATGATGCCATCCACATGTGGATGGAGGTGATGGCGGGTCCGGCCGGAACGACCAGGACCGGTCGCCAGCGCGTCCTGCGCCCGGACGGGACGACGATCTGGGTGGAGACGACCACCATCAAGCGGATTGGCGACGACGGCACCGTGACCGCCACCGTCATCTGTCACGACCTGACCCAGCGTCGCAAGCAGGAGGCGGCGCTGCGCGCCAGCCAACAGGAGTTCCAGCTGCTGGCGGACCAGGTCCCGGGCGCGGTCTTCCGCGCCGACCACGACCAGCGCCTCACCTTCTGCAACCAGCAGTGGATCGAACTGCTGGGCGACGAGCACACGGGGCTTCTCCTGCACGACATCGTGCACCCCGACGACCGGGGGCGATTCGACGAGCAGATGGACGCGCTGGTGCACGGAAGCGGTCCATCCAGCGCTAGCGTCGAGGTGCGCGATGCCCGCGGCGAGCGGACCTTCGCCATCAGCTGCCGGTCCGTGCTCGACCTGGTGAACGACAGCCGCAGCTTCGTGGGGGCGGTCACCGATGTGACCTCCACCGTGACGCTGCGGGAGCGGGCCGAGCAGGACCCGCTCACCGGCCTCCTCAACCGCTTGGCCATCGAAGAGCGCCTGGCCGTCGCCGTCGCCGACCGTGCCAGTCGAACGGTCGTGGTCTTCGTCGATCTCGACGGCTTCAAGGATGTCAACGACAGCTACGGCCATCATGTGGGCGACCAGGTGCTCGTGACCATGGCCCAACGCCTGCGCGCCTGTGTGCGAGGCGAAGACCTGGTCGGCCGCTACGGAGGCGACGAGTTCGTGCTCGTGCTCGAGGACACGGGGAGCGACGACGTGTCCATCGCGTCACGCCTCGAGCAGGGCGTGACCGAGCTGATCCGTTGGGAGGGCGGGTCGTGGCGACCGGCGGTCAGCATCGGGCTGGCCCGCCCACGACCCGGGGACGACCCGGCCACTCTGCTGCGCAGTGCCGATCGTGAGATGTTCGCCAACAAGCGGCTTCGCAAGCTCCATCTCGTTCCGGACCGCCGCCCCGAGCGGGCGCGAGCTACGCCGGGGGAAGCGAGCGTGCGTCGACCGGCGGGGTGATGGCGCGGGGACCGCGGCGGGCCAGGATCCATTCGAAGTAGCCCAACAGGATGCCGGTGGCGTCGAGCCCGGTGGCCACTCGACCGATCAGGCGCGGCGGCAGGTACTGCGGCCCGCCCGGCCAGGTGTGGCCGCCGCCTTCGATGCGGTGCAACACGATGGGCACGCCCGCCGGACCCATCCACGTGAGTCGCACCACCCCCAGGTCACCCGTCGATTGGGCCAGGCGCTCGACCAGCGGCCGGGGATCGCAGCCGGCGATGCGGGCCCAGTCGCCCGCCAGTGCCTCGGCGCCCATGCAGACGCCCCGACCCCCCAGCTCCGGGCCGGGGCTCGTGCCACCCGGGCCGGCTCCTCCGGTGCGACGGGTGGCGCGGCGGCGTGCCCCGGGGGCCGGAACGGTCACCGCTCCGCCGCCGTAGGGGATCAGCGGATCGGCGTCGCCGCTGAACATCATCACGGGCATGGGTGCGGGCGGGGCGGGGGAGTTGGCCGGTGCACCCACCCGGGCGGTACCGGCCACCAGGCCGATGCCGGCCACCCGATCCGGGGCCACCCGGGCCAGGTGATCGCTCATGAAGGCGCCGTTGGACATGCCGCACACGAACACCGACCGCGGATCGGTGACGCCGGAGCGGGCCAGTCGGTCGATCAGCTCGACCAGGAACCTGGCATCGTCCACCTCGGCCCGTCGAGACACCCGCGCGCCGGTGCGCCCGTCGTTCCAGGCTCGGTGCAGGCCGTTGGGGAACACGGTGGTGAAGCCAGCCTGGCTTCCTCGCCGGACCAGGTCGGTGAGTCCGACCATGCCGGGCGCCTGACCTCCTCCGCCGTGCAGGGCGATGATGGTGGGACGGGGTTGACCCGGCGTGGCGCCGACCAGGAAGGTCCGCTCCTGGCCACCGGATTCCATGGACAGCCGCGGCAACCCGTCGGCGGCCCGACGCGCCGCCATCCGACCGCCGCGTCGCCCTGCTCGACCGCCTGGCAGGCTCGATGCCGCGGGGCCCGGTGGCGGGTTCGACTCCCAGCTCATGGCGATCTCCGATCCTCGACGCTGACGGGGTGACCTGTTGGCCAGCATGTCGCCCAGATGTGAGGAAACCGCGAAGGCCGGGTCAGGACTCGTCGACCTTGAGGCCGGGCCATTCGGCTCGGAACTCGTCGGCCATGGCCGCGTAGTGGCCACCCTCGGAGTCGAGTCCATCCAGGAAGGCCAAGACCAGCGTCCGGTAGAACTCGTCGCCCTCGGGCGGCGAGATCGGATACCCGCGCTGCTCGGCCACCTCGGCCAGGTGGCTGGCGATCAGGAACCAGGTCCCGCCCAGCGACGTGATCTGGTCGGCCGGCACCTCCGCCACCCACTCGAACACCGCGCCGCTGGCGGCGGTCCGCTCCCACTCGTCGAGATAGGTCTCGAACAACTCGACCACCTCAGGCGTGAGCGTCACGCCGAGCTCGGCCGGTCGGACCAACGACCGGCTGATGACGGTGCGGGCGTAGGCGATCCACAGGCTGACTCCCGCTGAGGGCATCGGCCCCACCCGTAGACGCACGGCCGCAGGGTAGACCGCGACGCGAGCGGCCACGGCGTGGCTAGGTTGTCCTGGCTCAGCGCAGCCCGGTGAGTACCGGCGCTGAGGGCCGTGCACGCCGACGCGGAGGGACATGCTGTGGCCGTGATGACCGATGACGAGGCCTATGCCTTCATCGATCGCCTGCCGGCTCGGACGGCCAAGCTGGCCACCGTCCGTCGTGACGGATCCCCCCACGTCGCCCCCATCTGGGTGGCGCTCGACGGTGGCGATCTGATGTTCAACACCGGCCGGGACACGGCCAAGGGAACGAGCCTGCGCCGTGACCCGCGGATCTCGATGTGCTTCGACGACGACACGCCGCCCTTCGCCTTCGTCGTGATCGAAGCCACGGTGATCATCACCGAGGACCTCGACGACGTGGCCCGTTGGGCCGCCATCATCGGTGGGCGCTACATGGGCCAGGAACGGGCCGAGGAGTACGGCCGCCGCAACGGCGTGCCTGGCGAGCTGCTGGTGCGAGCCACCCCGTCCAAGATCATCGCCGTGCGTGACCTGGCGGATTGAGCGACGTGCGCGACCCGATGGGTTGAGCGCCGTGCGCGACCCGATGGGTTGAGCGCCGTGCGCGACCCGATGGGTTGAGCGCCGTGCGCGACCCCCGAGCCGGTCAGTCCACGATGAGCTGGGTGGCGTCGAGGTCGCTGATGGCGGCCACCGACCGGTCGATCATGGCGTGCACCAACTCGCTCACCCGGTCGTTCACCAGGTCGGCGTTGGCCCCCGCGCTCATGGGGTAGCAGAAGCTGAACAACACGGACCGACGGTAGTCCTCGAACAGCTCGTCGAAGCCGTAGTCGGCCACGCCACCGGCCCGCAGACGGTCGTGGTAACGGTGCAGCATCTCGGACTCGTGGGCTCGACGATCTTCGACGCTGAGGCTCTGGCACATGAAGTAGGCCAGGTCGAAGGCGCCTTGGTTGCGGTAGCAGATCTGCCAGTCGACGATGCGCAACCCGCTGTCGCCTCCTGCGCCCGAGGTACCGAAGAAGAGGTTGTCCAGACGCACGTCGCCGTGGGCCAGGGTCCAGGGGTGGTTGGCCGTCTCCTCCATCAAGGCCGGGCCGATCTCGGACCACCGTTCACCGATGCGGTGCAGCTCGGTGGGCACGTGGTCGCCGAAGCGCTCCAGGAACACGGGCCAGTCGGCCTTGGTGGCCTGAGCGTGGTATTGCGGGTACGGCGGGTCGCTCGGGCGCTCGATGAAGGGGAAGTCGAGCAGGCGGGGGTTGGCGAACCATTGGGCGTGGACGTCGGCCAGCTGGCAGATGACCCGATAGGCGTCGTCGACGGGGCAACCGGTCACCTGGTCGCACATACGGCGGTCGGACAGGTCCTCGAGCACCAGGGCGAAGTCGTCGGTGTCGGGGTTGTGACCGGCGTAGTGACAGGTGGGCGAACGCAGCGAGAGCTCGGGCGCAAGGTGCTGGTAGACGCCGACCTCCCGCTCGTAGAAGCGGTACCCCCGGGCCACGGCTCGGATGGGTTCGTGTTGCGAGGCCAGCTTGACCACCACCGATTTCGGGCCCGCGCCCGCGGCATAGTTGGGCACGAGTCGGTAGAGCAGGGCCATCACGCCCACACCCACGCCCACGGGCTCCACCTCGAACCCCGAGACCTGCACCGGTAGCCCGCCGTGTGGGGTCAGCGCGGTGCTGAGCCAGTCGTCGGTGATGTCGTCGATCGTGGTCGGCACGGTCAGCCGCTCGTCCATCGGGTCCCCCCAGATCGATGTCGTGACGCCGGGCAGTCTGTCACTGACGTCTCGATCGTGCGCCCGATCGTCGATGGGGCGCGTCGGTCAGGTCGGCCGCACGGTCACCGGGATCCCGTTGAGCACGGCGTTGCCCGACAGCGGGTCGAGCACCTGGCCGTCGGTGAGGATGTTGGAGTTCACCCCGGCATGACCACCGGCCACAGCCAGGCTGGTGCCGGCCAGGTCGTGCCCCCAACCGTGGGGCAGGCTCACCACGCCCGGACGGATGGCATCGGTGACCTCGACCGGCGCCACCAGCTGGCCCACCCGCGACGCCACCGAGGCCTGACCGCCGTCGACCAGTCCGCGGGCGCCGGCGTCGTCGGGGTGGATCTGCAGCGTGCAGCGCTCCTTGCCCTTCACCAGCACGCCGACGTTGTGCATCCAGGAGTTGTTGGAGCGCAGATGGCGCCGCCCGACCAGCACCAGCCCGCCCGCCTCGCGTCGTTGCCGGTCGCGTTCGAGCGCGTCGTGGAGCCGCAACAGATCGTCGATCACGGGCTGGGCGTCCAGTTCGACCTGACCCGAAGCGGTGCGCAGCACGTCGGGCAGCCGGGGTTGCAGCGGTCCCAGATCGATGCCGTGGGGGTTGACCTGGAGCCGAGCCAGGGACAATCCGTCGGGGACGGCGCCGAACCAGTCCCCGTAGGGACCGGTGCGGATCATGGCGTCGACCACGTGATCGACCGCGCTGTGACCACCGAGCTCGGCCACCAGGTCCTCGAGTCGGCGCGAGGCGATGGGGGAGTCGGGTGCCTTCATGGCTCCCACCAGCACGCCGGTGACCATCGTCTGGTCGATCCCGGTGATGTCGGCGTCGGCCCCCTGGCCGGCCACGATGTTGGCCAGGCGCGCCATGACCTCGTGTTCCATGGGGCCGTCGGGCTCGAGGATGGGCGGGGCCCATTCCACGAAGTTGTGCACAGCCAACGAGAAGAAGGCCATGGGGAACTCGCTGCGGGCCAGCGGCGACGGCGCCGGCAGGATCACGTTGGCCCGCCGGGTGGTCTCGTTGCGGTAGATGTCCACGCTGACCATGAACTCGAGCGATCCGAGGGCGTTGTCCAGCCGGCGGCTGTCCGGGGTGGACACGACCGGGTTGCCGGCCACCGTGATCAGGGCCCGCACCTGGCCCGGTCCCGGGGTCTCGATCTCGTCGGCCAGGGTGGCCACCGGGAACTCGCCGTTCACCTCGCCGAACCCCTTGACCCGGCTGGTGTGGCGACCGAGGGCGAAGCCGCGGCCCGGGCCGGGACGGTCACCCCGGTCATGGGCCGCCAGCGGGAACATCACGCCGCCGGGCTGGTCGAGGTTGCCGGTCAGGGCGCTGAGCACGTCCACGGCCCAGGCCGCCACCGTGCCGAACTCGACGGTGTGGGTGCCGATGCGGCCGTAGACGGCGGCGGTGGGAGCGGCGGCCACCTCTCGGGCCAGGCGCCGGATCAGCTCGGCCTCGAGGCCGCAGTGCTCGGCTACCGCCTCCGGGGTGAAGGTGGCCACGGCTCGGCCGACCGCTTCGACGCCGCGCAGGTGAGGCCCGGCCGGGCCCGGGTCGACCAGGTCCTCGTCGAACAGCACCTGGATCATCGAGACGAGCAGGTGGGCGTCGGTTCCGGGACGGATGGCGACGTGTTCGTCGGCCTCGGTGGCGGTGCGGGTCCGGCGCGGGTCGACCACCACCACCTTGCCGCCCCTCGCCTGGATGGCCTTGACCCGGCCGGGGAAGTCGGGGGCGGTGCACAACGAGCCGTTGGATTCCCAGGGGTTGGCGCCCAACATGAGCAGGTAGTCGGTGCGGTCCAGGTCCGGGACGGGCATGAGCAGCGCGCCCCCGAAGAGCAGGCCGCTGGACACGTGCTTGGGCATCTGGTCGACGGTGCTGGCCGAGAACACGTTTCGCGAACCGAGGGCCTTGCCCAGCACCCGGTTGTAGAGCACACCCGAGAGCGTGTGGGCGGACGGGTTGCCGAAGTAGAGCGCCACCGCATCGCGCCCGTGGGTGTCGAGCACGGCGGTCAGGCCTCGCTCGATCTCGGCGAACGCCTCGGCCCAGCTCACCTCGTCCCAGGTGGCGGTTGACGGGTCGTCGCCCCGGCGGATCAGCGGCAGGCGCAGCCGGTCCGGATCCTCGTGGAGCTGCTTGAGGGTCGAGCCCTTGGGACAGATGAAGCCCTGGCTGAACGGGTTGTCCCGGTCGCCGCGGATGCGCACCACCTGCGGTCCCCGCATGGTGATCTCCAGACCGCAGGTCGCCTCGCACAGCGGGCACGATCGGTGGTGCACAGTGGTGTCGGGCATCGTCACGGTCACGGCTCGGTCCCCCTGGTCGCGGCTAGGAGACCGTGACCGCCTCGATCCTACGGCTCAGTCGGAGCCGTCAGCGACTGGCGGACACCTCGTCCGCCTGGGCGGCGGCGAAGACGGGTGACACCCCGTCGAGGATCACGAACCGACCGCTGCGATCGAGGCGAGCGAGGATGGAGCCGGCCGGGCGCAGCGAGGCTCGCAATGCCAGGGCGAAGCCGCCTGCCACGGCCAGGAGCCAGGCCACGGTGAGATCTCCGGGGAGTCGAGACCCGGCCCAGCGGGCCACGGCGCCGCCGATCACGACCACGGCCAGCGTCAGCATCCACCCGACGCGTCGGCGCCGCCGGACCAGCCGGGCGGCCTGGCGGGAACAGGGCACGACGCCGGTGACGTGCCGGCCGATCAAGAGGGTCAGACCCAACGCCACCGGGATGCCCCAGGGCGCGGCCAGCAACGCCCACAGCGGCCAGCGCGGCAGGTAGCGGGCTTGCACCACGGCGCGGTCGGTGGTGGGCACCCCAGTGCAGACGCACCGCTCGCCCAGGTCGCCAGCCTGGAAGGCTTCCCGCGCCACGACCGCCCTCATCCCGACCCGATCGGCGAGAGCCGTTCGTCAGCAGGCCGCTGGCCCGCCAGCTGTTGGCCCAGGCGGCGTAGATCGCCGACCGTGAACGTTGCCGTCAGCACCTCGAACGGAACCTCGCGGCCGGCGAGCGCATCGAGCACGCACAGCAGCTCGAGCATGGCCATCGAGTCGAGGTGCAGGTCGCGGCGCAGGTCGAGGTCGTCGCGCAGGTCGTCGGGTTCGAGCCCCACGGCATCGGCACAGCGGCGGTCCAGCTCGTCGACCGACTCAGGTCTGAGCTGGGCCGACTCGTCGTCGGGCGTCGGCACGGGGCCGCCCAGACTGATCCACCCGTTGGGGGACATGGCCCGCACCAGTGCCGAGGCGCGCAGTCCGTCGACGAAGGAGGAGGGCGTCACCGCGGCCACCACCAGGTTCTGGCGGCGGCCGTTGATCCGGAAGTGGTCGTGCAGCACGCCTTCGGTGATGGCGGCCTGGCGAAGCGCGCCCCCCAGCTGGCCGCAGCTGTCGTCGGTGAGGTTGAGGTAGATCTTGCGCAGTGGAAAGGTGGCGAAGCACTCGTCCACGAAGAGCATGGCGCCCTGCACGATGAGGCCTGATCCGAGGAACGGCGGGAACTCGGCCACTGACAACTCGGCATGGCCGTCGCCGGACTCGAGGTTGCCGAGGGCGGCGATCCCCACCAGCTGCTCGTCGGTGTCGAGCACCACCACCAGCCGGACCACGTCGTGGAACAGCAACCGCTCGAAATCCTGGAAGGGAACGCTGCGGCCACGCCATCGCCAGGTGCCGGCCACCGCGGGGTGGGTGAGCCCGGCGTGGACCTGCGGGTACCAGCTGGGATCCATCTCGAGCAGCCGGACGCGGGTGCCCCTCCGGATGACGCGGTCGGAAGGCAAATCGGACCCGAGCACGAGTCAGCCCCCGACGCCTGACGTGGGTTCCGAGACGATGGACGGGTACTCGTTCAGGCAGGCTCGATCGGATCGGCTGAGCCCGTCCCCGGTGGCGCTCCGCGTGCCAACCTGGCCGGGATGTGCCATGCCATGGGCCCGCATGCGGTCGAGGACGTAGGCGCGGGCATCACTGGGCTTGGGTGTGCCAACCGTCTGGTGCCCGGCGACGCAGCGGTCGAAGCCGTCGTTGGCCGCCTTCACCCAAGTCGGGTCGGCCCGACGCTGGAGGTGGTACACCTGCTCGATGGCCTCGACGTGCTGTCGTTGGCAGACCTCGTCGGCGGCGCCACGGGCATCGGTGGAGTCACTGGCCAGGGCCGCGGCGGACCCTGCCACCCGGTAGGTGTAATCGGCTTGATAGCCGTCCACCGAGAGGGTGGGCTGGGAGACCGTCACCGACAGGGTGAAACCGCGGGCGGCGGCCTGGGACACCAACTGCGCCTTCACGCAGGCCGCCGCGACCGCCTTGGCCCGCAGGTAGGTCGATGGACTGACCGGACCGGAGCCCAGGATGCGCGCCTGCTCGGGGTCGGCCTTGGCGGTGATCGTGGACTCGAGGGCTCGGGCCGAGGGCGCGGACACGACCAGACCGGCCAGCTCGGGCTGCGCACCCGCCCCGGATTGCAGGCCGTAGGCCGTACCGGCGCCGAGGCAGGCCACCAGGCCGACCAGCGTGATGAGGATCGATCGCCAGGGCATGCCCCGGCGGGTGGTGGCGCGGGCGCCCGGGTCGAGCTGATCGTTGTGCACTGGAGCTCCGTTCATGAGCAGACGTTCCCGAGGCCGACGAAGTTGCCGCTGGTGTCGTCCGACTTCCACTTGTTGGGGTAGCAGGTGCCGTTGGGGTCGATGCCCGACATGTCCGGATAGGAGTAGGAGCGTTCGATGGCGCAGCCGCCGGTGTAGCTCGAGTACTCCTGGAAGCCCGCGGGCTGGGAGTTGGGGTAGTTGACCCCGACCCAACCCTGGGTGTTGCAGACCAGGCTCCAGGGAGTGGCCGGGTTGAAGCTCTCCTGGTTCTGGATGCTCGAGACCTTCTGGACGCCGCCGTAGGGCGAGTTGTGCGCCACCGACGCGTAGCCGGCCGCGGGCTTGCCGCCGGACAGGATGGTGGTGACCCATCCGGCGTGGGCCACGCCCGCCATCCCGAAGAAGGCGGCGGATCCGGCCGCCGCTCCTACCGTGCCGCGCCACGCGGCATGCCAGTTCATGGCCATGTCTCTCCCGTCGTCGAGGGGGTCAGAGTCACCGGGCGTGGTCAGCCCACCACTCTCCCCGTCCAAATCTGCCGCCTTACCTGGACAACTAGAACACATGAGAAAGCGATATGCAACCCTAGAACTGACTGTTTCTGTCTATATCCATCCGTAGGTGCGCGATTTGCGTCGGCGAAGAGCCCGGCGCGAGACGACGCGCCTGCTACCGTCGTGGCCCACAGCGATCACGAGGGATGACCGGTGGCCATTCGAGGGTTCAGGAATCCGCAAGAACCGGAGCCGCTTCGTGCCTACGCGCCCGAGCAGTCCGGTCCGGACCTGCATCTGGTGGATCAGCTGGTGGTCGAGCCGGACCCGGCCCGTGACGACACCGACCTGGCCGCCACGCCCGCCGGCGAGCGGTACTCGGCCTGGGCCGACCGCATGCGCGACAAGCGCCGCCGCGACCAGGCCCGCATCCGGGGCACCGAGGCCAGTGCCGCGTCTGACAACGCGAACAGTTCGAACTGGCACGCAGGCACCGTCATCGGGCGATCAGGCGAGCACGAGGTGGTCGACTTCAGCGTCGGTCTCCCCGCGTCCGAGCAGGCGCGGCGGCTCGGTGTGTTGGGCCTCGATCCGGGTGCCACCCAGGACGAGATCGCGCTGGCCTACCGCCGGCTGGCCAAGGTCCACCACCCTGATCGATGGGCCGAGGCCGACGACGCCACGCGCCAGCACCACTCCGAGGAGATGCTGCGGGTCAACGCGGCCTACCGGGCGCTGCGCACCGTCACCATCAACTGACCGGGCGCGCCGGCACACCCGGACCTCGACGCGCGCCGCGCGCGCTAGCCTGGCGGCGTCCATTGGCGTGCGGGGAGGTTTGCGATGCGACTCCGGGGACGTGGTTCGCGAGGGCTGCGAGCGGCGATGATGGCGGGCGCAGGCGTGCTGTTGGCCGCGTCGGCGGTGGCCACGCCGGCCTTCGTGGGCGTCGCCTCTGCCGCCGGGCCGTCGGTGTCGGTCTCGCCCTCGATGGTGGCGAGGGGGGCCACGGTCACGTTCTCCGGGGTGGTGCCGACCACGGGGGCCGAGGCCTGCGCGCCGGCTGACGCGGTCACAGTGATCTCGAGCGCAGCGTTGTTCCCCGGTGACGGGTTTGGACCGAGCGCCACCCGCGACGCCAGCGGCAACTTCTCGGTCGTCTACCGGGTGCCCGGCACCACGCCGGCGGCCACCTACGCGATCACGCTGCGCTGCGGCGGCGGCAACGTCGGGGTCAGCACCAACCTGATCGTGACCAGCGCGGTGACCGCGCAGCCCAACCTCACCGGCTGAGCCGGCGAGATCCTCGGGTTCGGGACTAGACCGTCAGCTTGCCCGTCGGGATGTGCTTGCCGGTGCAGCAGTGCAGGAAGAGCTTCGGGCTCGACTTCTCGCTGAACTCGGTGACGGGGAAGCTCAGGCCCACGGTGCCATCCACACCGGGCGCGCCGAAGTCGAAGGCGAACCCGTCGACCTCGTTCGCGTCCTGGCCCAGCTCGGCCACCCGCTCGCCCGCCAGCACCAGCAAGGCCCGCATCACCATCTGGTCGTCACCGTCCAGCGGCTCGCCGGCGTCGATCTTCGACGCGAGCGCACAGATCTCGTCGAGGGTGACCGCCATGGTGTCGTCCACGATTCGACCTCCTGAGCAAGACCCTTCGTCACGCCGCGCGGGCGCCCGGCAGTCACCGTACCCGACGACCCCCGACGGCCCCGGCTACGCCCCGGGCGCCCAGGCCTAGGCTCCGGTGCGGCCCGTCAAAATTGGTGCGATCGGGACGGGTCCGCTCGATAGCGTCGGCGTCCCGCACCCGAGGAGGTCGACCGATGGATGCCGATGGATGGAACGACGAGCTGCGGTTTCGAGACGATGAGCAAGCGTCGTAGGGGGTTCCCCCAGCGAAGCTCAGGTGAAGCGCGGTGATCGAGTGGTCGGGTCCGGCAAGGAGCTGCTCGAACGCCTCGGTCGAAACGATCTCTGCCCGTGTGGCTCGGGTCACCGGTTTCCGCGCCTGTTGTCTCCGGTCTGGTGACTACGACGGCTCACGGCGCGACTACTACCGACGCGACTGAGGCAGGGCCTCGACTGGCGGACGGGCTCACCGAGCCGCCGACGACCTGGTGCGGCGCCACCGACTTCGGTGGCGCCGCACGCCCCGCGTAGATCGGCCAAGCTGTCTACGCGGAACTCGCCGCCTGCGCCGCTCGGAGACCGCCCATGAGCGTCAACGTCGTCATCAACTTCCAGGCGGCAGGTGGTCGAGCGGACGAGCTCCTCCCCCTGCTCCAGGAGGGACGCGACATCAGTCGGGCGGCCGATGGGTGCCAGTCGTTCGACCTCTTCCAGCGCGAGGACGACGAGCACAAGTTCATGTTCCTCGAGCAGTGGGACTCGATCGAGCACCACCACGAGAACATGGTGAACAACATCGTCGGCAGCGGACACTTCGGGCGCATCCTGCCCCTGCTGGTGGGACCACCCGACAACGGGGTCATCACCCGGGTGGTGTGACCTCGGCGTCGCCGGGGCCTGTCGCGGGAACAGTCCGCTCGAGACCCCGGTGGTGGGCGCCTGAGCGAGGCCGACCCGGTCAGATCCTGCTGTCACCCCAGGGCGCGAGCCTCGGCACGGCATGTGGACCACCTGGGGTCATGGCGTCGCGGCAGCTGGACCCGGGGTCGTTCCGGTGACGGTGATTCTGCCCTTGAGGAAGATCAACCAGGGTGCCCGGTAGCGCACGGACACCTGGTGACCGGGTGGCACCGAGATGTCGACCGAGTTGGCCCCGATCTGACTGCCGAAGTACTTGTGCGAGATCCGCACCCGGTGCTGGCCGGCCTGGACGGGGAAGGTGTGCGTTCCCCACGGCAACGCCTGGGCCACGTCGTCGATCACCACCAGGGTGTCGAAGAAGTAGAGGAAGAGGGCCAACGGGAAGAAGCCGGTGTCGACCTCGATCACCCCGGGTCCCGGGGACTCCCCGCCGCTCATGATGGCCACCCTACTGGACGGGTCCGGCGCGCGAACGGGCGGTGGTGGTCAGCAGGACGCGATCGCGTTTCCGCAGAAACGTCCCGGGGACTCAGCTGGTGGGCCGAGGGTCGCGAGGAAGGCCCAGCAGCCGCTCGCCCATGATGTTGCGCAGGATGAGGGTGGTGCCGCCCATGATCGTGTACGCCGGGGCGTAGCAGGCGCCTCGGGCCACGCGTCCGTCGAGCATGGCGTCAGCCCCGGCCACCCGCGCCGCGAAGGCCGCCACCTCCTGCTCGAACTCGGTGCAGAAGGTCTTGGTCACGGCCGAGAACCCGGCCGGAGCCTGGGCCAGCACTTCGCGCAACACCAGATGGCGACCGATGCGGTAGCCGGTCTCCAGCCGGGTCAGGTCTTGGCGGACCAGGGGGTCGTGGCGATCAGCCAGGCGCCGGGCGTCCTCGAACAACGCCCGGTTCGACACCAGCCGGTCGATGCCGCCGCGTTCGTGTTCCATCTGGCGCATGACCTGGCGGAAGCTGCCGTTGAGCTCGCCCACCAGGTTGGCGCCCGGCACCCGCACGCCGTCGTAGACCACCTCGCAGAAATGGCGGTTGCCGGTCATGTCGGTGATGGGTGAGATGGAAACCCCGGGCGCGTGCAGGTCGACGATCAACTCGGAGAGCCCGGCGTGAGGTGGGGCCTCGGGATCGGTCCGGGCGATCACGTAGCACCAGTCGGCGTCGAGGGCGCCACTGGTCCAGATCTTGGTGCCGGTGACGATCCAGTCGTCGCCGTCACGCTCGGCCCGGGTGCGGATGGCGGCCACGTCGCTGCCAGCGTCGGGCTCGCTCATCCCGATCGACCACGAGGACGTGCCGGCGATGATGTCGGGCAGGAAGCGGGCCTGCTGCTCGTCGGTGCCGAACTGCATGAGCGTGGGCCCGATCTGGCGGTCGGCGAACCACGAGGTGGCCACCGGAGCCCCGGTCGAGATGAGCGCCTCGAACACCACGAAGCGCTCGAGGGGGCTGCGGCCGCCCCCGCCCACCGCGGTGGGCCAGGTCATCCCCAACCAACCCCGGCGAGCCAGCTCCAACGAGAACGCCCGCGACGTGCCCACGATCCACGAGTCCTCACGCACCGCGCGGGCTTCCGCCGCCTCGCGGCCGACCTCCAAGGCCTGGCGCCGCAACGTCTCCAACTCGGGGCCGAACCGGTAGTCCACCGACGAAAAGTATCCTGCCGACGTGGAGTTCAATCTGGCCGACCTGTTCGAGGCGGTGGCCGACACCGTGCCCGAGGCCGAAGCCCTGGTCTGCGGCGACGGTTCGGGGATCCATCGCCGCCAGACCTACGAGCAGCTCGAACGCCGCGCCAACCAGGCCGCCCACGCCTTGGCCGCGGTGGGGATCGGCCCCGGCGACACGGTCGGGCTCCACCTCCACAACGGCCATCCCTTCATCGAGCTGATGTTGGCCTGCTACA
The DNA here is from genome assembly GCA_963740985.1 of uncultured Microthrixaceae bacterium. Lineage (GTDB taxonomy): Bacteria > Actinomycetota > Acidimicrobiia > Acidimicrobiales > Acidimicrobilacustridaceae > UBA4742. The sequence continues at coordinate 998,024 of CAVUGJ010000002.1, read as the reverse complement.
AGCTGCGCGCCATCCCGGTGAACGTGAACTACCGGTACGTGGCCGACGAGTTGGCCTATCTGTTCGACGATGCCGGGCTGGCCGTGTTGTGCACCGAACCCGAGATGGCCGCCGAGGTCGAGGCGGTGCGCGGCCGCGTCACGAACCTGCACACCGTCATCCAGGATGGGGACGACTACGAGTCCCGGCTGGCCGCCCAGCCCGAGTCGCGCCCCGAGGTGGCCGGGCGCAGCGCGGACGACCGCTACCTGCTCTACACCGGCGGCACCACCGGTCCCCCCAAGGGCGTGGAGTGGCGCCACGAGGACATCTACTTCGCCTCCCTCGGTGGCCGGGGCACGCCCAGCCAGGGTCGTGCCCGCGCTCAGCGACCGCCGACGAGATCGTCGACCGGGTGCGCCGAGGCGATCCGATCATGCGCCGGCTGCCGCTGTGCCCGCTCATCCACGGCGGGGCCATGTGGGTGGCGTTGCAGACCCTGCTCAACGGCGGCGCCCTCGTGCTCGACACCAGCCGCCACTTCGACGCCACCACCGCCGTGGGTCTGCTGGCCGGCGAGCGGGTGGAGCTGACCATGCTCATCGGCGACGCCACCGCTCGTCCCATCGCCGACGTGATCGCCGCCGACCGGGCCCGTGCCGAGCGCGCCCCGCCGAAAGCCCTCGCTTCGACCTGTCGGCCCTCCAGGTCATGGCCTCGGGCGGCGCGGTGCTGTCCACGTCGGTGAAGGCACAGCTGCGTCAGCTGCTACCCGACACCAAGCTGATCGACACCTTCGGGGCGTCCGAGACCGGTGGCCAGGGTCGCCTGCGCCCGTAGCGCCGAAGGTGGCCCGCCACGGCTGGTCACCGACGAGCAGACCGCCGTGCTCGACGACGATCTCGAGCCCGTGGCGCCGGGGGAGGTGGGCAAGCTGGCTCGCTCGGGATGGATCCCGCTCGGCTACCTCGGCGATCCTGAACGCACCGCCACCACGTTCCCGGTGATCGACGGGGTTCGCTGGTCGATCCCCGGCGACCTGGCCCGCCTGGAGGACGACGGCACCATCACCCTGCTCGGTCGGGGCTCGACGTCGATCAACACCGGGGGCGAGAAGGTCTTCCCCGAGGAGGTGGAGAACGCGCTCAAGGGACATCCTGACGTGTTCGACGCGCTGGTGGTGGGCGTGCCCGACGAGCAGCTACGGCGAACGGGTGGTGGCGGTGCTCTCGCTTCGTCCCGACCGGGGAACGGGAGGACCGAACCCGTCGGCGGACTCGGCCGATGTGCTCCAGCCCGACGACGCGGCTCTCGAGGCCCACGTTCGCGCCCACGTGGCCGGCTACAAGGTGCCTCGGCGCTGGGTGCGGGTGGCGCACTGCGAACGGCTGGCCACTGGCAAGCCGGACTACCGGTGGGCCCGGACGGTGGCCCTCGAGCGCGCAGGGGTAGCGTCGCCGCCATGCGAGCCGTGGTCCTGGAGTCCTCATGGCGGTCCCGAGGTGCTCACCCTGCGCGATGTTCCCGATCCCTCACCCGGCCCCGACGAGGTGGTGGTGGAGGTGGTGGCCACCGCCCTCAATCGGGCCGACCTGCTCCAGCGCCGCGGCTTCTATCCCGGTCCACCGATGGCCCACGAGATCCCGGGCATGGAGCTGAGCGGTCGGGTGGCCGAGCTGGGCGAGCGGGCCACGCAGTGGCAGATCGGCGACGCGGTGATGGGCATCGTGGGCGGCGGCGCCTATGCCGAACGCATCGCCGTGCACGAGCGCCAGTTGATGGCGGTACCCGACTCGGTGACCCTGGCCGATGCCGCCGCCATCCCCGAGGTGTGGATCACGGCCTTCGATGCCCTGGTGGTCCAGGGCGGGCTCACCTCGGGGCGCACCGCCCTGGTGCACGCCGGCGCCTCGGGCGTGGGCACTGCCGCAATCCAGATCGCCAGGGCCATCGGCGCCCGTATCATCGTCACCGCCTCGGCCGGCAAGGTCGACCGGTGCCTGGCCCTCGGCGCCGATCGGGTCGTGGACTACGGGAGCGAGGACTTCGTGGCCGCCACCCGCGAGCTGACCGACGGGGCCGGCGCCGACGTGATCCTCGACGTGGTCGGGGGCGACTACGTGGATCGCAACCTCGACGCGGTCGCCCTGCGTGGCCGCATCGTGCAGGTGGGGACGATGGCGGGCGGCGACACGCAGGTCAACGTGGGCAAGCTCATGGCCCGCCGGGCTGCGCTCATCGGCACCATGCTGCGGTCGCGGCCCCTGGAGGAGAAGGTGGCCATCACCCGACTGTTCGCCACCGAGATCCTGCCCCGGTTCGATCGCGATGGCCTGCACCCGGTCATCGACCGTCGCTACCCGCTCGGCCAGATCGCGGACGCCCACGGGGCCATGGAGGCCAACGAGAACGTGGGCAAGATCGTCATCGACGTCACCCCGGCCTGAGCGCCGGTCAGGCCCTGAGTTTCCCGGGCCGTGACGGATCGGGCGAGGGCCGGTCGTAGCCCATCAGGGCGATCTCGTGACGGAACTCCTGGCGCACCCAGTCGTCCAGCTCGGGACGGAAGGTCACGGCCTCGTCGTCCACCCGGTACCCGCTCTTGTCGTGAGGGAGGTCGACCGGCGCGTCCAGGCCGATCCGGGCCAGGATCCGGGCCAGATCCGTCTCGAGGCTCTCGAAGCGCCCGATGAAGTCCACGGCCACCCGGTCGGCGATCGTGTACAGCGGCCAGGCGCTGAGGTTGGGCGTGGTTCGCACCCACGTGTCGAAGTCGGGGCGTGTGGCCAGGTCGCGGGTGCGCCACCAGTAGAACGACACCAGCTTGTCCCACGGGTCTCGCTCGAAGCAGAACGTGAAGTAGCTGTCCCACACCGACCGCCCCATCCGGTCCCTCAGGCGCCAGGCCGGCATGTGTTGGTAGTAGCGGTGGCGGTCGCGCCACTGCTTGAGCGTCAGCTTCAGGTTGGACGGGTCTGGGTGGTGGACCAGCTCGGACGTCGGGTTCCAACGCCCCTCATGGTTGCGCTCTCCGGCGCCCATGATCACGTCGTCAGGCCCCAGGAACTGGCCCAGGAAGCGCTCTATGCTCGTGCCGGCGGTCTTGCGCGTCTTGACGAAGACGAACCGGTGTCGATGGCTGATGATCACGCCGACGCGACGGCGTCTGTCGTCAGCGGGCGTCCATGGCCACGTAGTCGCGCACCTGGGCCCCGTCGTAGAGCTGGCGGGGCCGGGCGATGCGCACGTCCTGGTCGAGCAGCTCGAGCCAGTGGGCCAGCCAGCCTGACGTGCGAGGGATGGCGAACAGCACGGTGAACATCTCGATGGGGAAGTTCATCGACTGGTAGATCAGGCCGGAGTAGAAGTCGACGTTCGGGTAGAGCTTGCGGCTGATGAAGTAGTCATCGGCCAGCGCCACCTCTTCGAGCTTCAGCGCGATGTCGAGCAGCGGGTTCTTGCCGGTGACCTCGAACACGTCATAGGCCGTCTGCTTGATGATCTTGGCCCGGGGATCGAAGTTCTTGTACACCCGGTGACCGAAGCCCTGGAGCTTGACCTTGCCGGCCTTCACGTCCGCGATGTAGCCGTCGACGTTGTCGAGCGTGCCGATCTCGGTGAGCATCCGGATGACCTGCTCGTTGGCACCCCCGTGGCGCGGCCCGTAGAGGGCGGCGGCGGCCGCGGTGGTGCAGATGTAGGGGTCGGAGTGCGAGCTGCCCACCACCCGCATGGCGGTGGTGCCGCAGTTCTGCTCGTGGTCGGCGTGCAGGATGAAGAGGACCTCGAGGGCCCGGGCCAGCACGGGGTTGGGCTCGTAGTGCGGCTCGGCCACGCGCCACATCATCGACAGGAAGTTCGAGCAGAAGTCGAGGTTGTTGTCGGGGTACACGAAGGGCATGCCCACGCTGTGGCGGTAGGTGCCCGCGGCGATGGTCGGCACCTTGGCGATGAGGCGGATGACCTGCTTGGCCCGCGTCTCCGGATCCTGGATGTCCTTGGCCTCGGGATAGAAGGTCGACAGGGCGGCGAGCGTCGACACGAACATCCCCATGGGATGGGCGTCGTGGTGGAAGCCCTCCATGAAGCGCTTGCGCACGTTCTCGTGGATGAACGTGTGGTAGGTGATCTCGTGGTGCCACGCCTCGTACTGCTCGGTGGTCGGCAGCTCGCCGTGGATCAGCAGGTAGGCGACCTCGAGGTAGGTCGACTTCTCGGCCAGCTGCTCGATCGGGTAGCCGCGGTAGCGCAGGATGCCGGCTTCGCCGTCGAGTTCGGTGACCGCGCTGGTGGCGGCGGCGGTGGTGCTGAAGGCCGGGTCGTAGAACCAGACGCCGGGGAGCAGCTTGGCCCAGTCGCGGGCGTCGACGCCGCCGTTCAGTATCGGGACCTCGACGGACTCGCCCGTGCGGTTGTCGGTGATGGTCACGCTCTCGGCCACAGCAGCTCCATGCCTGGATTCGTCGAACGGGTCACGCGCCGCGACCGGTCCGAGCCTGCAGGTGTGCCGATCGCGTCTCCTTCAGACTACGACGAACGGGACGGGTGCAGTGACGAGGGCCGTTGATTTGCGCGAACTTTGCATCCTCGGGCTGCATCGGCTTGATACCTCGCATTCACAAGGCTTTTGCTAGGCTCGAGCGCTGATCGACGAGGTTCTGACGACCCGGGAGCACACGACGATGACCGCTGAACACCCGACCGACCAGCGTGGCCCGGAACGCCGCCGCCCGATCCGGCCGGTGGTGATCGCCGTGGTGATGGCCGCCGCGCTGGTCCTGGCCGCCTGTTCCTCGTCGTCCAAGACCTCCACGGCCAACACATCGGCCACCACCGCCCCGAGCGTGTCGGGTTCCATCATCGTGTCGGCTGCGGCCTCGTTGACCGGCACCTTCGGTGACTTGAAGACCTCGTTCCAGCAGGCGCACGCGGGCACCACCATCAACCTCAACTTCGGCTCGTCGGCGGCGCTGGTCACCCAGATCCAACAGGGTGGGGCGGCCGACGTGTTCGCCTCCGCCTCCAAGGCCACCATGGAGAGCCTGGTGAGCAGCGGCAACGTCGAGGGCCAGCCCACCGTGTTCGCCCGCAACCAACTCGAGCTGGTGGTCAAGCCGGGCAACCCGCTGGGCATCAAATCGCTGGCCGACCTGACCAAGGCCAAGACGGTGGCGCTCTGCGCGTTGACGGCGCCCTGTGGGGCGGCGGCCCAGACGGCCTTCACCCAGAACAACATCACCGTCCCTGAGTCCATGGTCACCCGGGGGGCCGATGTGAAGGCCACGCTGGCCGAGGTGACCACCGGTGACGCAGATGTGGCGGTGGTGTACGTGACCGACGCCAAGACGGTCACCGCCGTCGGAGGGCACCGCGGTGTCGATCCCCGACTCGGAGAACGTGATCGCGGTCTATGAGATCGGCCAGGTCAAGGGCACGAAGAACGGGTCCCTGGCTCAGGCCTGGATCGCCTACGTGCTGAGTCCGACCGGTCAGTCTGTGCTCAAGGCCGCTGGGTTCCTGCCTCCCACTGCGTGAGCCACGCCGATCCCAGCTGATCGGCGCCGGCTCCGACCGCGCTCGGTCCCAACCGCGACCCGCACCGTCCGCGGGCGTCATCATGGGCCTGTGAGTCGTCGACGCCGCCGGTCGCCCCTACCGGTGCTGGTGGTGGCGCTGGTCACCGTCGCCTTCCTGGCATTGCCCGTCGCCGGGCTGTTGGCCAAGGCCTCGTGGTCGACGTTGTGGGCCGACCTGGCCACCCCCGAGGCGCGCGACGCCCTGCGGCTCTCGTTGGTCTGCTCGTTGTGGGCCACCGCCCTCTCGGTGATCTTCGGGCTGCCGCTGGCCTGGATGCTGGCGCGGGGCCACCTGCCGGCCCGAAACCTCATCCGAGCTCTGGTCATCCTGCCCATGGTGCTCCCGCCGGTGGTCGGGGGCGTGGCCCTGTTGCTGGCCTTCGGGCGAAGGGGGTTGGTCGGTCCCGAGCTCTACGACTGGTTCGGCATCCAGCTCACCTTCTCGACCGCGGGCGCCATCCTGGCCGAGACGTTCGTGTCGATGCCGTTCCTGGTCATCACCGTCGAGGCTGCGCTGCGGGGCATGGACCAGCGCTACGAGGAAGCGGCGAGCACCCTCGGCGCCAACCGTTGGACGGTCTTCCGCCGGGTCACCCTGCCCATGATCGCCCCGTCGGTGGTCGCCGGGGCGGCGTTGACCTGGGCTCGGGCTCTGGGGGAGTTCGGCGCCACCATCACCTTCGCCGGCAGCATCCAGGGCAAGACCGAGACCCTGCCTCTGGCCGTCTATCTCGAACTGGAGGGTCGACCCGATGTGGCCGTGGCCCTCAGCCTGGCCCTGCTGGCCATCTCGGTGGTGGTGCTGGTGTCGCTGCGCGGCCGGTGGCTCGGCGCGCCGGGAGGCGCGTTGAGTCGGCGCGCCGGGAGGCGTGTCATGAGTCGGGCGCCGGGAGGCGCGTCATGAGCATCGATGCGGTCGTCGGGGTCGACCGGGGCACGCTCGCGCTCGACGTCGATCTGTCCGTGGCCGACGGCGAGGTGGTGGCGGTGCTGGGACCGAACGGGGCCGGCAAGTCCACCCTGCTGCGGGCCCTGGCCGGTCTGCTCCCGCTGGATCGCGGCCACATCCGCATCGACGATCACGTGCTCGACGATCCGGCCATCGGTGTGCTGGTACCGCCAGAACAACGTCCCGGCGCCATGGTCTTCCAGGATCACCTGTTGTTCGGCCACCTGAGCGTGCTGGCCAACGTGGCCTTCGGCCTGCGCAGCCGGGGGGTGGCCAGGGCCGACGCCGACGCGGTCGCCCGGGGCTGGCTCGAACGCATGGGGCTGGCCGATCGGGCCGGCGACCGTCCCCGACAGCTGTCGGGTGGGCAGGCACAGCGGGTGGCGGTGGCCAGGGCGTTGGCATCCGGGCCCAGCTTCCTGTTGCTCGACGAGCCGCTGTCCTCGCTGGACGTCACCACCCGGGGTTCGGTGCGCCACGAGCTGCGCCATCACCTGCGCCAGTTCGCGGGCTCGTGCGTGCTGGTCACCCACGATCCGCTCGACGCCGCGGTGATCGCCGATCGGTTGGTGGTGATCGAGGCGGGTCGACCGGTCCAGGAGGGGACGTTGGCCGACATCACCGCCCGACCCCGCTCGGCCTACGTCGCCGATCTGTTGGGGATCAACCTGGCCACCGGGGTGGCGCGGGGCACCGAGGTGACCCTGACCGACGGCACCGTGTTGACCACCGCCACCTCCGCCTCGGGTCCGGTGTTCGCGGTGATCCCGTCCCAGGCCATCTCGCTGCACACCGAGCGTCCGCTCGGCAGCCCGCGCAACACCTGGCAGACCACCGTGGGTGAGCTGCACCTCCTCGGAGACCGGGCCCGCGTGCACCTGCAGGGGCCGCCTCGGTTGGCGGCGGAGGTGACCCCGGCGTCGTTGGTGCAGCTGGGGATCAGCGAGGGCGCGACGATCTGGGTGGCGGTGAAGGCCACCCAGATCGTGGTGTATCCAGACGTGTAGGCGCAGGCCGAAGGGCCAATCAGGCTGTCTCGTCCTTGCGCAGGATGAGCTCGGCCTCGATGAGGAGCTGGATCTTGTCGCCCACCACCGCGCCGCCACCCTCCATGGGGGCGTCGAACTTCACGCCGAAGGCCTTGCGGCTGATCTCGCCTGTGGCCGAGAACCCGGACCGGGTGCCGCCGAAGGGATCGGGGCCGAAGCCGTTGACCTCGAGCTGGAGCGACACCGGCTTGGTCTCGCCGTGCAACGTGAGCTCGCCGTCGACCACATAGTCGTCACCATCGGCCCGGACGCCGGTCGAGCGATAGCTCATGGTCGGGTACTGCTCGACGCCGAAGAAGTCGTCGGAGCGGATGTGGTTGTCGCGATCCACGTTGTTGGTGTTGATCGAGCCCAGCTCGACGGTCACCTCGACCGAGGACTCGAGCGGGTTGTCGGCCAGCGTGACCGCGCCCTCGAACTTCTCGAAGTGGCCTCGCACCTTGGACACCATCATGTGCCGCACGGTGAAGGAGATGTCGGTGTGAACGGGATCGATGTCCCAGGTCCCGGCGATGTACCCGGGGATCTTTACGGCGGTGTCTGCCATGGCGCTACCTCTTCGGTTCGGTTCGGGCGGTTGGTTGTGCGTGGGTGTGCTTCAGGACGAAATGGTTCAACTCTGAACAACACCCGGTCTCGCCACCTATTCCCCAGCCTCAGAACTTCTACCCCGCCGGGTGCGCCCACAGTCGGGGTGGTCGCGCTACAGCGGGGTGTTGTCGTGGGCCCGGGGGGCCAACCACTCGCGCTTGGTGGCCAGCACCTCGAGGGCGGCGGCGATCTCGCGCCGGGTGTCGGCTGGGTCGATCACCGCGTCGATGAGTCCTCGCTCGGCGGCGCGGTACGGGTTCAGGAGCCGCGCCTCGTAGTCGGCCTCGGCCACGGCCCGCTCCTCGGGCGTGGCCCGACGCTGCAGGATCTCCGCCGCCCCCTTGGCCCCCATGACCGCGATCTCGGCAGTGGGCCAGGCCAGCGAGAGGTCGTTGCCCATGGTCTTGGAGTCCATGACGATGTAGGCCCCGCCGTAGGACTTGCGCAGGGTCAGACACACCCGGGGCACGCTGGCCCGGGCGTAGGCGAAGGCGAGCTCGGCGCCGTGGCGGATCATGCCTCGCCACTCCTGGTCCTTGCCCGGGGAGAAGCCGGGGGTGTCCACCATGGTCACGATGGGCAGGTTGAAGGCGTCGCAGAAGGCCACGAAGCGCGCCCCCTTCTGCGAGGCGGCGATGTCGAGGGTGCCGGCCAGGGTCTGGGGCTGGTTGGCCACGATGCCCACCGGTCGTCCGTCGACGGTGGCCAGGGCGGTGACCAGGTTGGCCGCCCAACCCGGGCGCAGCTCCAGCAACTCGTCGTCGTCGACCACTGCCCGGGCCACCAGGCGCACGTCGTAGCTGCCGGTCGGGCTGTCAGGGATGAGGTGGCCGGCTTCGGGGGTGGGCCGGCCCGGCGGGTCGGCCACAGCCAGTCGTGGCGGTTCCTCATCCGCGTTGCTGGGCAGCAGGTCGAGCAGCGCGGCCACCAGGTCGCGGGCATCGTCCACGTCGGCGGCCATCAGGCTGGCCAGGCCGCTGGAGCGGGCGTGGGGGCCGGCGCCACCGAGCTCGGCGGGCGTCAGGATCACCCCCGTGAACTCGGTGACCATGCGCGGACCCGACAAGAAGGCATAGGACTCGGGCAGCATGATCACCACGTCGGCCAGTCCCAGCAGCAGTGCCGGGCCCGACACGGCCGGGCCGGTGACGACCATGACGACCGGCACGATCCCTGAGCATCGCGTGACCTCGCGCGCCGCCCGTCCCCAGCCCACCAGTGCGCTGAACCCCTCCCCGATATCCGCCCCGCTGGAGGCCAGGTACACGACCAGGGGGGTGCCTTCGTGGCGGGCCAGGCGGGCGGCTTCGGCGATCGTCTCGCCGTCGTCCTGCGACAGCGCCCCCCGCTTGTTGTCGGCGTCGACGTGCACCTCGGTGACCGCCCGCCCACCGATCTGGTGCACCTCGGCGGACGCGGCACCGGGCACACGGGACCGCAGGCCGAGCGAGGGTGTCATCGTGGGGTCTGACCCCGTCCACCCCGGTCCCGTTACCACCCCTCGCCTCCGGCCCGCCGTGCCCGGGGCCGCCGCCGGTCGGTCACGGATCGGGCTCGATGGTGCAATGGACACCCGGCTGCGAGGTGGACTCGACCTCGATGACGTCTCGGATGACCGCCCGCAGCGCGCGCGCCGGCGCCGAGAGCCGACCCCGCTTGCGACGGGCCAGACCCACCGAGCGCCCTTCGATGCCATCCACCATCACCCGCTTCCAGTCGCCCCCCACCCCGTTGGGAGCGGCACTGGCCGGCAGCAGCGCCGCACCGAAGCCCTGGAAGGCCAGCGTGGCCAGCAGCCGCATGCCATCGATCTGGGCCTGGGGCACCAGGGTGATCCCGCCAGCCGCCGCCTGCTCGTCGAGGACGTCCCGAAAGCCGGTGCCCTGCGGCTCCAACAGGATGGGGTAGCGGGCGATGTCGGCCAGGGTGACGCGCTCCTCGGCGGCCAGGGGATGATCGAGGGGCGTGACCAGCGTGGGGTCCTCGTGGAAGAGCCGCTCGGCGGTGACGTCGGGGTCGTCGACCGGGAAGCTGGTCACGGCCAGGTCGAGTCGCCCGGCGGCCAGCTGGGGCAGCAGCGACGACGTGGTGGCGTCGACCACCACCAGACCGACTTTTGGATGTCGCTCGGTGAAGGCCACCAGCAAGGGTGGCACCAGCCATCGGGCGGTTGTGCCGATCACCCCGAGGCGTACGTTGCCCGTGACCTCGTCGTGGAGGGAGGCCACGTCGGCGGCCAGCGCCTCCAACTCGGACTGGATCTGACGGGAGCGCCGAACCACGATCTCGCCGGCCTCGGTGAGCTGGCCAGTGGTGCGATCCACCAGGACGACCGCCAGCTCTTTCTCGAGCCGGGCCACATGGGTCGACACGTTGGATTGGACCGTGTGGAGCTGGCGGGCGGCAGCCGAGAAACTGCCGGTGTCGGCTACGGCGAGCAGGGCGTGCATCTGTCGGAGATCCATCGCTCCTAATGATGACAGATATCAATGAGAACTGTTGGACAGATCTCGTGCAAAGGTTCACAATGGAGCTACATACCGCCGAGGTGAGCATTCGTCCCCCACGAACGCCCTCGAGCCGGGCTTGCGGACCTCCCCCCGGTCCACAATCCCACGAAGGAGCTGGCCATCCCCCTGGCCAGCTTCTTCCCGTTCCGGGCCGAGGTGATCGGGGGCGGCGACCAATCCGATCCAGCGCTACCGTGCCGCCATGGCCACACCGACCCAGTCTCGCGATGTCGAGACGGCCCCGACCACGGCGGCCGCCTTCTTCGACCTCGATCGCACCCTGCTGTCGGGGGCCAGCGGCCCGGCCATCAGTGCCGCGCTCCGCACCGTCGGGCTGGTTTCGGATCGCAGCATCCCCGGCCAGGACCTCTTCTTCCGTGTCTTCAACGTCTTCGGTGAGAACCGCCCGTCGATGATGCTGACCCGCCAGGCGGCCTCGTTCGCCGCCAACTGGTCCCGAGCCCGCGCCCAGGAGGCCGGCGAGTTGGCGGCCGACCAGCTGGTGGCGTTGGTGCAGCCCTATGCCGAGGTGCTCTTGGGCGAGCACCGTCGAGCCGGTCGCCCCCTCGTGTTGGCCACGACCACCCCCTACGACCTGGTCAAGCCGCTGGCCGACCGCCTGGGCTTCGACGCGGTGGTGGCCACCCGCTACGGCGAGCGCGACGGCGTCTATGACGGCTCCATCGACGGCGAGTTCGTGTGGGGCCACGGCAAGTACCGGGCGGTGCGGGCCTGGGCCGACGACCACGGCGTGGACCTGGCTGCCAGCTATGCCTACTCCGACAGCTACTACGACGTCCCGCTGCTCAACGCCGTCGGCCACCCCCACGTGGTCAACCCCGATCCGCGCATGCGCCTTCAGGCCCTGGCGCGGCGCTGGCCCACGCGGTACCTGGATGCACCGGCGGGCGTGCCCAAGCTGGCCGGGCTCGAGCCCCAGCAGTTGCTCATGCCGCTCGTGCGACCCGAGCTGACGCCGTTCGCCAAGATCCACCTGTCGGGGGTCGAGCACATCCCCGAGACGGGTCCGGCCATCCTGTGCGCCAACCACCGCAGCTACTTCGACGTGAGCGCGGTGGCCTACGCGGTGGCCAAGCGCGGACGACCGGTTCGCTTCCTGGGCAAGAAGGAGGTGTTCGACGCGCCGATCGTCGGCGACCTGGCCCGGGCCATGGGCGGCATCCGGGTGGAACGGGGCACCGGCGACGACGGTCCGCTCCAGGAGGCGCTGACCGCCCTTCGGGCCGGGGAGATGGTCGTGATCATGCCCCAGGGCACCATCCCCCGGGGCCGGGACTTCTTCGACCCTCATCTCCGAGGTCGTTGGGGCGCGGCCCGACTGGCCGCGCTCAGCGGCGCGCCGGTCATCCCGATGGGGCTGTGGGGGACCGAGCGGGTGTGGCCGCGCCGGTCCAAGGTGCCGGCGGTGTGGAATGTCACCGCGCCACCGTCGGTGTCCATCACGGTGGGGCCACCGGTGGAGCTGGCCCGCCAGGATGCCGACGCCGACACCGAGGCGATCATGGCCGCCATCGTGGCCCAGCTGCCGCCGGAGGCCCAGGTGGCCCACGAGCCCACCGACGACGAGCTCGCCGCGGCCACCCCCTCAGGGGCCAAGTCCAACGCCGGGTCCGCCGATCACGAGCGGGCGCGACGCCCCGGCACCGACTGAGCTCTGCCCACCCGCTCCCACGGATCCTGAGCTCGCGCGCGTCGGCACCCTTGCGTGGGAGGCGACTGGTCGATCCCGACAGGGCGAGCGCCGATCTCGACAGTGGGTCGCAGCTGTGTCGCTCGCGTTGTGGTGCGGGGAGGTCCTGGATTGCTCCCAGGGCTGGATGTCGGCCACATGGCCGATGTACGGCGCGGCCCACCATTCGATGATGACCCGGTAGCCGCCGACCGGGAGAAGCCCATGACCTCCGTATGCATCCCGCACTTGGGCGTAGCTCTCGAGGCAGGCACGACGCGACAGGAACGCCGACACGGAGCAGGTGGTCCAGCATGAAGGTTCTCGTCACACGCCGCCGTGGTTTCCGGTCTGCCGTGGCTGCGGCATGCCTCCTTGCCGTGCTTGCCGGATGCTCGTCGGCGTCGTCCCGTCCCGCCACGGATGCGTCTCCGTCGCCGAGCGCCTCGTCGGCTCTCACGGTGACTTCCTCGATACCAGACGGAGCGCATCTGGAAGCCGCGTGGCCGTGGTCTGCCAGCGTCGCCCCGGCGACCGACGTCAGCTCCGTCGACTTCATCGTCGACGGAGCGGTCAAGTGGACCGAGAAGAATTCCCCGTACTTCTTCAACGACGACAACTACCTCCTAGCGCCCTGGCTCCTCGGCCCCGGTGCCCATGCTTTGAAGATCGTGGCGACCATCTCGTCCGGCGCAACCGCGAGTGTCACCTCCCACATCACGGTCGCGGCGGCACCGAAGGTTCCCGGCGCCCTCCTGGGGACGTTTCAACGAACCTTGACGCAGGCGGACCTCAGCCGCACCTCCTCAGTGCCTGGATACGACGCAGCCAACCATCCGCCCACGGGAGGCTGGACGATCAGCTTCGCGAGCAACTACCTGATCGCGCTGGGCGACCCCTCTAACCCCGTTGGTGAGAACGAGATGTTCCAAGCGAACGCCGCTGGCGATCTCACCCTGGCAGGTCCCGCCAACTGGCTCACACCCGCCGACCTACGCGGCGGACTGTGCGAACCGTCGCCCGTGGACCGCTACCACTGGTCCGTCAGCGGCAATGTCTTGACGATCACTGGCGGCGCCAACTGCCCCAACCGCAAGGCTCTGTTCGACGGAACGTGGGTACGACGATAGTTCTTTGCGGCCGGGCCATCGCCAGGCACGAGACGGCAGAGGGCTTCCCTGTCTCGTCCCTCCACGTGATCGGAAGGGCCGTGCTTGATGTCCCCTGGGTCCGTCACGCAGCCACGAGCAATGTCAACACGATGGGTTGCTCCCACCCACACCTCGGCTGTATCGCATCCGCTACCGATTGACAGCCGACCAGCACGCCCGGGACCTCCCCGGAGGCAAACGCCCTACGACGGTTAGGGCGCCTCAGGATCCGCCGTGGGATCATCGGGGCATGGCATGGCCAGGTGTTGAGGGTCAGCCATTGTCCGGCGGAGCGCGTCGCTTCGACCTAGTCGAGCCGCAGCTGAACTGGATACGCATCGACCACCTGACCACGCTCAAGTTCGGCGAGGCCGAGCTAGGAATCGAGGCCCCCTTCACACTGGAGATCGACGGCCAGGAATACGACCTGGACCCCGCGCTCCGGTCCGGACTCGGCCCGTTGCTCACGCTCTATCCCGACAACACCGGTCTGGCGATGGAGCCCGGCGACACCCTACGCGTCACGTTCGTCAGCGGCGCTCGGCTCACCGTGCCTCCCTCACCCCAGTTCGAAGCGTGGAACATCGGCGGGTTCTGGTGCCCACCTGGTGGATTCCATGTCGACCCGCCAGCGCCCTAGGTGCTGTTACGGGCGCGCTCCTGGTGGAACTGCTGGGGTGCCATTGGGGCGCTAGCCGTAGAGGTGGGCGAGTCCCATGAGCAGGTTTGGGCGGGCCTTGGTGGATCCGGAACCGGCTGTCGGTGATGGGTGGGTCGCGACTTCGGGTGTAGCGCTGATCGGTTTGTGTGAGGATGTTCGGTGTGGCTCCCAGGGTCCGTTATGCCCGCCGGGGAGATTTGCACGTCGCGTACGCGATGATCGGCGACGGTCCGATCGACATCGTGTTCGTCCCGGGGTTCGTCTCCCACCTCGACCGGACGCTCGATCCTGAGCGCTGGGCGACGGCGGCAACGTGGCTCGAACGGATGGCGCGCTTCGCGCGCGTGATCACCTTCGACAAGATCGGCACAGGTCTGAGCGACCGATCTACCGACATTCCCGGTCTCGAGGACAGAATGGACGATGTCCGGGCGGTGATGGACGAGGTCGGGTCGGAACGAGCAGCGCTCGTCGGGGTGTCCGAGGGCGGTCCGATGTCGATTCTGTTCGCGGCAACATTTCCTGACCGCGTCCAGTCGCTCACGTTGTATGGCGTGTGCGCCACGTTCAGCCGCACCAACGATCACCCGTGGGCAGCCACCGCCGAGGAGGCGGCTGCCCGGCGCGATCTTGTCCATGAGTTCTGGGGAACCGGCCTGTGCCTGGCGACCCTGCTACCACCTGGTGAAGTCAATGCCGACACGATTGGCGCCTTGGGCGAGGCGGAGGTCGCTTGCGCGAGCCCCGGGGCGGTGGCGCGGCTCCTAGAGATGAACGGGCTCATCGATGTGCGGAGGGTCCTGCCGGCGATCTCGGCGCCGACCCTGGTGGTGCACGCGAGGAACGACAACGCCGTCCCGTTCGCGAGCGGCGAGTACCTGGCGCAGCACATTCCGGGAGCCAAGTTCCTGCCGATCGAGTTCAATGCCCACCTCTCCGTTCTCCAAACCAGTGGCGCGATCGTGGATTGGGTCGACGACCTCGAGGAGTTCGTCACCGGCCAGCGACCAATCGGCTTCACCGACCGGGTGCTGGCAACCGTGCTGTACACCGACATCGTTGACTCAACCGCTCGCGCTTCGACGCTGGGCGACGCGGCGTGGAAGCAGGTCCTGGATCGGCACGACCGCCTCGTCGGACACGAGATCGATCGTTATCGGGGCACCAAGGTGAAGTCCACCGGCGATGGTGTGCTCGCGCGATTCGATGGCCCGGCCCGGGCCGTCTCATGTGGACTCGCGATAGCAGACGCCGCACCCGGGTTGGGCATAGAGATCCGCGCTGGTCTGCACACCGGCGAGATCGAGCTACGCGGCGACGACATCGGCGGCATCTCCGCTCACCTCGGGGCGCGCGTCGCCGCGCTGGCCGGACCCCACGAAGTGCTCGTGTCGCGCACCGTGCGCGACCTAGTCGCTGGATCTGGCCTCTCCTTTACCGACCGAGGCGAACACGAACTGAAGGGCGTGCCCGACCGCTGGCAGATCTACGCCGCGTCTCTGGGGTCTGCCACCAACTCCTGAGCTCGATCCCCTCTCGGGGTCGACCCTACGGCCAACATGCAGCATGCGCCCCACGTGCCTGATGGAGGGTGGGGTCAGGCGTTGTCGGGCTGGTGCTCGTAGCGTCTCGGGTTCCTGGCGGGCTGGCTCTCTATGTGCCTGCCGCTCTTCGGGGTTGGCTTTCTAACGAAGCGCTCGCCTGTCGGGTTCTCGGCTGCGGCGTGGCTCGAAAGAGGCGTGCACCCGGTTCCATCAGGACTGCCCGTCGCGGCGACTCCACTGGCTAGGCAAGGAGACGGCGTGACCCTCATTGGTATTGACCCTCACAAGGCCACCCACCCGGCGGTGGCGATCGACGGCGACGAACGACCGCTCGCTCAGCTGCAGGTTCGGGCTGACCGGGCTCAGACGGATCGGTTGTTGGCGTGGGCGGCGGGGTTCGAGGAACGGACCTGGGCGATCGAGTCGGCGGGCGGGCTGGGCTATCTGTTGGCTCAGCAGCTGGTGGCTCGAGGCGAGCACGTGGTGGACGTGCCGGCCACCCTGTCGGCTCGGGCCCGGGTGTTGGGCTCGGGGCGTTCGTCGAAGAACGACCCCAACGACGCCCTGTCAGCGGCGGTGGCGGCGCTACGTCACCGCCGGTTGCGAACGGTCACCGTCGAGGACCACGGGGCGGTGTGTCGCATGCTGGCTGTGAGCCTCCATGACCTGACCGCGGAGCGGACCCGAGCGATCTGTCGTCTCCACGCCTTGTTGGCGGCCATGGTCGCCGGCGGCGCCGGTCGCAGCCGGCTCACCGCCGATCAAGCCGCGGCCGTGTTGCGTCGGATCCGACCCCTCGGCCCGATCCAGACCGAACGCAAGCACCAGGCCCGAGCGCTGCTCGGCGACGTGCGGCGCCTGGACCGCGACCTGGGCGAGCTCAAAGCCCGCATCACCGTCGAAGTCGCGGCGGTCGACACCACCGTGACCGACATCTTCGGGGTCGGACCGATCGTCGCGTGCCTCTTGATCGGCCACACCGGTGACATCTCCCGGTTCGGGACAGCTGACCACTACGCCAACTACAACGGCACCGCCCCCATCGAGGCGTCCAGCGGCCCCAAGATCCGTCACCGGCTCAACCCCCGCGGCAACCGCCAGCTCAACCACGCCCTGCACATGGCCGCGGTCACCCAGGTCGCCCACGACACCCCCGGAGGCGTCTACTACCAACGCAAACTCGCCGACGGCAAGACCACCAAAGAAGCGCTGCGCGCCCTCAAGCGACGAATCTCCGACGCCGTCTACCACCAACTCGTCGCCGACACCCGCCGCTGAGCGGGGCCCGGGAGGACAATCAGGGACGACTCTGTAGTCCAGCGTGACCGGCTCGACACCCTGAGACACCGGCTCTTCGGATAGGTCACTCCCGGACCCACCAAAACCCTACGCCCCCCGCCCGACGCCGTCACCGGCCAACTCAACGCGCCCCCGACCGCGGCCCCCAAACCACCGCCCTTGACACAAAGAGGCTTCGTTCTGTGCGCCTGCTCAGGTCAGTGCGGCAGACTTGCCGAGGTGGGACAGGAACCAAGCACCGGCGGGTCGAAGCAGTTGCGGCCCATGACTTGGTCGAGCCAGTTGATCATTCACTACTTCAGGGGACCGGACGGTCGTCGGAAGCACCGTGGAGCGGCGGTCGTTCTCACCGTGGCCTTGTTCGTGGCCTGCTTCTTCCTTAGTGCTGCCGCTGCCTCCGTCGGCATACCGGGCACGCTAGGCGAGAGCCCCTAGGCGTGGGCGACGTTCACGACTGTTCTCATGCTTGCGACCTGGTGGTGGTACCGGGGCGATCGGAGACGGTAGGCATCGGTGTGCCTACGTGCCTGATCGGCGCTCGTCAGACTTCGATCGCGATCGCAGCGATCAGCATTGCGACGCCTGCGAGGATCGCGACCGCGCCGACCGGGGCGTTGAGGCTTATGACCGTCTCGTCTGTCATGCCCCAACGAATGAAGGCGTACTTCCTAAGGGCGATCCGGCCGATGCCAGCCACGATCGCAACAACGCCAACTAGGACGAGACCGCCGGGCTCCACACTTTGAGGCTACTTGTGTACCTCACATGCGCCCAGAACCGGCGCTCGGGGCGAGCGCGTTGAGCACCGAAGTGCCATTATGGCGCGGAGGCTGAAGGCCGAGCGAGGAGACCTGTCGACTCGGCCGCCACCGTCCATCGGCGCTCCTGGTCCTTGGGATCGAAGCGCGTCGCGGTGGAGGCCGCGTCGGCCCATTCGCTCCGATCCGCCTCCAAGATGTCGCCCAGATAGACATGCAGACCACCACTCCAGCCCGCCGCTGACACCCGCACATCGTGGATGGCATCGGCCTCGAGGACGATCACCTCACCGCATCGGACCCGCTGCTTGCCCGTCATCTCGATCCCGGTCGGCGTCCGACGGAACAGCCGGTTCTCCTCGCTGCCCGCCCAAAGGCCGATGATCGCTGGAACCGAGTGGTCATGGATGCCGGTGGCGAACCCCCGAGGGAAGATGGCGCACGTGATGAGCAGGTCGGTGGACCGGTGGAGGATCCCATCGTCATCCGGATCGACGGGAACCGGAAACCGGCGCTCGACGGCCACGGGCTCCGCGATCGCCCGCGCGACCTGAACCCGAAGCGCGGATACGGGGTCTGCCGCTTTCGATGCCTCGAGGCATCTGGCGACGAACCCGTCACTGTCGAAGAGGGTCATCGGCGCAAGGTAATCGGCTCCCATCAATCAGGTGTGAATCAACGAACCCCGATCGGGCCGCCCCGATGTGCCGTTCGGCGCTCCTGGGCAGCGCGACGTGTTCAACTAGCGTTTGGCCGACCGAGGGGGAATGGGTGTGCCTGACGATGCCGAGACGCCGGAGGTTGGCGCGACTCTGAGCACGTCCCGGATGGAGGCGCTCAGCGATGGGGTCATCGCCATCGCCATCACCCTGCTGGTGTTGGAGGTCGCGGTCCGGCCTCCGGGTTCGCCCCTTAGGCAGTTCTTGCGCGGTTGGCCCTCTTACCTGGCCTATGTCGTGAGCTTCGTGACTATCGGGGCGGCATGGATCGGTCACCACGCCCTCACCGAGCGTCTGGAACGCGCCGACCCCGTCCTGCTCCGCTTGAACCTGCTGTTCCTACTGCTGATCGGGTTCCTTCCGTTCCCCACCCGGATGGTGGCCGACTCATTGAGCGAGGGCACCGACGCGGAGCGTGTGGCCGCCGTCGTCTACGGAGTCACACTGCTGGCGATCCGGCTGGTCTTCTTCGCGATGGACACCTACACCCGACGCGAGCACTTGGTCTCACGGGGCGCGGGTGACGCCGACCTGCAGGAGGCCCGCAGGAAGTTCCGTGTATCGATTGTCGCCTATGGGGTGGGGATCGCCTTGGCGTTCCTCGCTCCGCTCGTCGCGGTCGGCTTCTACTTCGGTATCGCGCTGTTCCTCGTTCTCCCGTTCCGCGCGATCGTCCACGCGATCCGAGGGACCGGCCCGACCAGAACGCCTCCTGACTGACGACGCGCACGAGCACATAACCGGCGTTAGGTACGCGCTACTCCCTCTCGCTCGACCACCCGGCGGGCCATCGTGGGTCCCGGGAAGACCTCAGAACAGGGTGATGGTGCCCTGTTGCTCGCGGAGATCGATCGTGGCCACGTCGATCTCGCCCTCGTTCTCGGTGCGGTCTGCCGGCTCGTCCTGGTCGGTACCCACCGGGGACCAAGGCGTGCCGGTGCGTGTCGGCGGGCTGAGATGGTGACGCGGGTATCGGTAGCTGAGGTACGCCATGGGCCGCTCCTCCTGCTCGACTTACGCCGTCTGCACGGGACGCTAGCGGAGCCGCGGTCCGACGCGCCCCGGAAAAACACAGCGGGGCCATCGACGCGCTGCAGCATCCCCCTGAGGAGGTGAGGGAGCTGCCAGGAACATCGAGCCGTGCGCCAGCGCGGCTGAATGACGGCACTCAGGGCCCCCTCGACCCCACCCGGCCCGTGGTGAGCGAGGGGCCGTTACGCGTACGGGACGGTAATCGGTGGGTGATGCAGCGCCCTTCAAATGAAGGGGTGTACCTGCTTGTCCGATCGCCGTACTGTCAGATGGAGCCGCGGTCTCGTTCGTCGGGTCTCCGCCCTCCCCGTGAACGAGGCCGCGGCGCTTCCCGTCCGTTGGGCCGCGATGCGGCCAACCTCGAACTCGACTGGGCGCTGGGTGTTCGGCCGCCCGGGACGGTGTCGCTCCTGGGCCGGCCTATGCAACGCCCAGTTGTCCGTACGATCGCGAGGGTGTGGCGATGCAGACGATCATTCCCTTCCTGATGTTCTGTGGCCCTCAACATGGCAATGCGGAAGAGGCGATCGGCCTGTACTGCTCGATCTTCGATGACTCGCGAATCGTGAAGATCGACCGGTACGGCCCAGACGAAGTCGAGGCCGAGGGGACGGTGCGGCTAGCTGAGTTCGAGATCGGCGGCCACATGGTTCGGGCGATCGACAGCGGCGGTCCTCACGAGTTCAGCTTTACTCCCGCCATCTCGCTCTGGGTCGATTGCTCGTCACGAAGCGAGCTTGAACACGTGGCCGCGAGCTTGGCCACGGGAGGGTCGATGCTCATGCCGCTTGGAAGCTACGGGTTCAGCCAGTTGTTCTGCTGGGTGGCTGATCGGTACGGCGTAACTTGGCAGCTGAACCTGACGTGACAAGGAGCGCCGATCGAGCGCGGGCCTTGCGCGGCCGCGGTCACCTAGGGGGCCCAGCCCTCCGAAGGCGGGTCGGGATCAGAGGTCAGTTCAAGGATCTGCCGGCCCCACCCGGGTTCCCCCAACACCGCCAGACGCCCAGAACCGGTGCCTGCAGTCGAAGTTCGGAACGCGCCCTAGGTTCCGTTAGGCGTGCAGTCGACTCTGCCTGACGCCCTCAAGAGCAGACGCGACGGCGGGCGGAACCATCTGGCTCACCGCATGTAGATCGCCCTCGTTGAATCGCTCCCGGACGAGTCGCGAAGAGATCCACCAGGTCTCGCGCCGCGGCAGGAGAAAGACCGTCGCAACGCCCGAGAGGCAGGAGTTGGCGTGCGCCATCTCGAACTCGTGACCTCGCTCCTTCCCGATGCTTCGGATCAGGGCGTCGACGCCGAGGCTTGCCGCGAGATCCATGAGCAGACCGGAGTGCGCAACGGCCTCGACATTCGACAGATGGTAAGTGGACGCGGTGATGAGCTCCCTTCGCTGCTCCAAGGACAGCAACCCGTGCTGCTTGGCCGGGTTGCCCGCTGCCACCACCCAGAGTTGATCGAACAGTCTGGCCCCGGCCTCGATGATCCCCAAGTGCCCACGGTGAAGGGGATCGAAGGAGCCAGCGAACATCGCGCTCGGCATGTACACACGCTACTGATCGCGCCAGGGTGCACCCCAGGTGCCGTTAGGTGCGCTAGGTGAGTTGGATTTGTTTCCAGGTGGCGGTGGTGCCGCCGATGGTGCAGAACCAGAGTCGGAGTGTCTTGTCGGTGTAGAGGTCGCCGGCTTGGCCGGAGGTTGGATGGGTTGACCCGGCGCCGGGGGTGAGTCGGACCTGAGCGGCCACGCCCGCGAACACCCCGCCCCGGCTACCGGTCCCAGTAGCTGTGCCCTGAAGGGCGGCACCGGTCCCGGCAGTGGAGGCGGCCACCGCCGGTTGGCTGTTCGAGGGACCCACCACGCCGGCGGTGATCGCTGGGCCGGTACCCCACGACTGCCCGTTGATCGCCGGTCCCGCGCCGACCGCGAGTCCCCCGAAGGCGGCGCCGGTGCCGTTGGTGACCCCGCCCACCGCCACCGACGAGTTGGCCGCGTTGGTGATCTGACCAACGATCGCGGCGCCGGTGCCGTTGGTGGTCCCGTACACCCCGTTGGCGGCACTGGTCGGGTTGGTGATCTGACCTTCGACGGCGTGGCCGGGGCCGGTGGACCAGCCGAACACCCCCGGGTAGGTGTTGGACGAATCGCCTTCCACCCCGGGGCCCGCCGCCCCGAAGCCCAACACCCCGGCCACCCCGGTGTTGCCCGACAGGCCTTGGACCCCTGGACCGCCACTGTTGAACGAATCCCCATACACCCCCGCGGCGGACGCTCCGCTGGTCTGCTGACCCCACACCGCGGGGCCCGAACCGACGGTGGTCGCGTAGATCGCCGTCGCGGTGCTGGACTGGTTGGTGATCCTCGCGTCGATGGCGTCACCGAGGCCCGCCGTGGTGGCAGAGATCGCAGTCCCGCTACTGGACGCGTTGGTGATCGTGGCGTCGAGGGCGCCGCCGGTCCCATCGGTCGATGCGAGGATCGCGCTCGACCCGCTGTTCAAGTTGTTGATCTCTGCGTCGATCGCGTGGCCGGTTCCCGATGTCGATGCGAGGATCGCGCTCGACCCGCTGTTCGGGTTGCTGATGCTCCCCGAGATCGCATTGCCGGTTCCTGATGTCAGCGCGGAGATTGCTGGCGAGGGGTTGTTCAGGTTGTTGATGCTTCCGCTGATGACGTGGCCGGTTCCCGATGTCGCCGCGAGGATCACGTTCGACCCGTTGTTCGCGTTGGTCAGTTCGGCCAGGACGGCCGCGCCGGTGCCGATACCGTCATCGGTTCCGTAGACCGCCCGGGCTCGGCCCGTAGGTCTGAGCCCAACAGACCCGCGCTGAAGGAACCGCCGGTCAAGCTGTTGCTCAAACCCATTACCGCCGCGCCGGTCCCCGTGTTCGTGCATTCCAGCGTGCCCGCCGGAGTTGCTGGAGAGCAGGTTCGTCTGGTCGGTTCCGGCGTTCATGGCCGTGCCATAGACCATCGTGCCCGTTGATGCCGAGGCGGGCTCAGCCGCACCGACCGCCAACGCGGCGCCACCTACGACCGCTCCAGCCGCCAACACGGCCCCGTGCTTCAACAGACCGCGTCGATCAGTACGACCATCGCCGCCTTGGGGGACCGGGCCGGGGGAGCTGCACACGGCGCGTTGCAACTCTGCAACCTCCGCCTTCAGCGCCTCCCACTCGCCACGGGGTACCTGGACAACATCGCCGATCTCAGCCTCAGACATGTCCCTACCCCTCCGCTCTGACAGGCCGCCACTCGACCATGCCTCCCACGCATCGTGAGGTGCTACCACCAACAGCGTCAAGCAAAATGAGCTGCGAGCGGGGTGGGTTTGGGGTTGCTTCGATGGGTAGGGGCGGCTAGGATCGTACATGTGTTTGAGGCGGTCCTGGCGGACTTGGAACGGGCGGTTGACGCCGTGGTGGTCGGGTGCGACCCGACTCTGGTCACCGCGTCGTGTGCCATGGAGTTGGTGGGGCGGGTGGATCGCCTGGAACGGCGTCTGGGCGGGTTGAACATGGTGTTGGCGGGGTGGGTCGCCGATTCGCAGGTGTGGAAGCACGGTGGGGACCGTTCTGCTGCGCATTGGTTGGCGGGTCAGGCCGGCACCAGCGTGGCTGACGCGGTCAACACGCTCGAGACCGCGGCCCGGTTGAAGGAGTTGCCGGTGACCGCGGCGGCGGTGCGCGACGGCCGGCTGTTCACCCACGTCCGCGACCTGCTCGCCACCGGGGACGCGTTCGGCGCCGTGATCGTCACCGACGACCACGGCCAGGTCACCACCGTCGCCCACATCGGACACAAACCCATCACCCTCACCCAGCCCCCACTGGCGTCGGGCCACCTCGAGAGGCACGGGCGGGTCGGAGCGCAACGGGTGACGTCGGCGGGACCAGCTGCGGAGAGCGAGCTTGCGAGCGGCCCCGCAGCGCCCGCCGGCGGCAGGACCCGAGAAGCGCAGACCCGCAACACCGAACTCGACGAACTCGACGGCAACTGCGCCCACCACCACGCCCTCAAAACCCACCAGAGCTACCAACACCCCCCCGGCACCGGCCGACGACCCCTCCACGCCCCAACCGGCACCGACCCCCCATGACCCACCCCAGTCCGACCGGGCGGCGTCGTGACAACCCGTGACAGCCCCCCGAGGGGCCCGCACCGGGCAGGTCAATCCGCACCGCTTCCCGCCCACGAACCGACCGCAGGCGCGGGTGACTCAGGGCTGGTCGGTGGTGGCGCCCAGGGAAGCGTCGGCGCTCCCGGATCCGGCGCCGGTCGATCGGTACCAGGTGCCTCGCCCCGATGCTTTGGCCTGGTACATGGCGGCGTCGGCCAGCTCGACCAGACGCTCGTCGTCGGTGCCGCTCTGGTGTCCGAAGGCAATGCCGATGCTCACGCCCACCGAGACCATCACCGGCTGCACCCGATCGGTGATGTCGATCACCGGCGCCCCGGCCAGCGCGGCCAGCTCGGGCGAGCGGATGCTGTCCACGGGCAGGAGCAGCGGCTGTTCGACCGCCTGGATGAGCCGTTCGGCGATGGCCACCGCCTCGGCCTCGTCGCGCAGCTGGCTGCACAGCACGCCGAACTCGTCTCCGCCCAGCCGGGCGGTCAGGTCCCGGGGACGCAGCACGCCCTTCGATGCGCCGGGCGATCTGGGTCAGCACGTGAGTCGCCGGCCCGGTGGCCGTAGTGGTCGTTGATGGGCTTGAACCGGTCCAGGTCGAGGTACAGGACGGCTACCAGGTGGCCGTCGCGGTGCAGCTCGCGGGCCAGGTGGCGGAAGAACTGGGACCGGTTGGGCAAACCGGTGAGCGCGTCGTGGCGTGCCGCGTGCAGCAGCAGGTCGTGGGTATCGCGCCGCTCGACCGCCAGGGTCAGCAGCCGCCCGATGCGGTCCATGGCCACCTGGTCCCCAGGCGACGGGGCAGCCGGACCGCGTGCGCCAGGAGATGAGGCAACCCAGGAGCCCCTGGGTGCCCGGGCCGACCACGGGGAACACCCAGCACGCCTCGAAGCCCTGGGCCTCGGGCGTCGGCTCGCAGCTCGGGCGACAGGCTGGACAGATCCGGATGGATCACCGGATCGTCGGGTCACGATGGCCTCGGCCCACGGCAGCCCGAGCAGGACCCGACCACGGGGTGTCGGAGAGCTCGTCCACGATGTCGTGGGTCGATGCCGCGATGCCGGAACCGATCGTCGTGGGGATCGACCCCGATGATGCCGCGGCGTCGCCCGACCTGGACCTCGAGCAGGTGGGCCAGCAGGCGCAGCGTGTCCTCGAAGCTGCCGCCGGCGGCGATCACCTCCAGCACCTCGTCGGTCGACGCGCCGCTCGGTGACGTCGTGGGCCTGCACCACGATGCCGCGGACGCGGGGATCGTCCATGCGGTTGGCGCTCACCGCCTCGAGCACGCCGTGGGTGCCGTCCGGCGCGGTGGAAGCGGAACTCCATGGGCCGGACGGCGTCGGTGGTCTCCAGCAGATAGGCGATGGTCTCGCGGCACCAGCGGCATGTCGTCCTCGTCCACGAACTCCAAGATGTTGCGGCCCGGCAGCTCACGGGCGGGCACGCCCACCAGCGACTCGGCGCGGCCCGGCTCACCCAGCGCAGGTGCCGTCGGGATCGATGACCAGCGTGACTCGGGGCGCGGCGTCGACGATGGCCTCGGCGATGGCCATCTGCTCGACCTCGGCTGGATCACGCTTTGCCAACGACCGCTCCCGGACTCGGAGCCAGCCAGACCCCGGTTCGCCCTACGCCGGGGCCCGGACTCCACACCCGGCCCCCGTCCTCCGTCATGTGAGTCTATGACTACTTTGCGTGGTCAGGTTCCGGGGGCGGCGCGGTGAGTGGTTGAGCGCTGCCGGGTCAGCCGTGCTGGCGGCTGCGGATGATGTTGAGGGCGCCTCCGGCGCGGAACCACTCGATCTGCTCGTCGTTCATGGTGTGGGTGGCGGTGAACGGCGACGACCGTGCCGTCGGGCTTGTGGATCTCGCCCCGGACCGGCTGGTCGGGCGCCAGGTCGGCCAGGCCCAGCATCGAGATGCGGTCCTGCTCACCGATCTCGTCGTAGGTGGCCGGGTCGGCGAACCACAGGGGCAGCACGCCCTGCTTCTTGAGGTTGGTCTCGGCGATGCGGGCGAAGGAGCGGCAGATCACGGCCTTGGCGTTGCGGAACCGGGGCTCCATGGCCGCGTGCTCGCGCGACGACCCTTCGCCGTAGTTCTCGTCGCCGACCGCCACCCAGCCCTGGCCGGCCTCGTGGTAGTGCTTGGCGATCTCGGGGAAGGGCTTGTGCTGCCGTCGAGCACGTCCAGGCCGACGCCGGCCTCGCCGGTGAAGGCGTTGATGGCGCCGAGGAACAGGTTGCCGCTGATGTTCTCGAGGTGGCCGCGGTACTTGAGCCACGGACCGGCGGCCGAGATGTGGTCGGTGGTGCACTTGCCCACCGCCTTGACCAGCACGGGCAGGTCGACGAAGTCCTGGCCGTCCCAGGCCGGGAAGGCGTCGAGCAGCTGGAGGCGGTCGCTGGTCGGGGAGACCACCACCTCGACGCCCGAGCCGTCCGCCGGCGGCGCGACGAACCCGCTCTCGCCGGGCGTGAACCCCTGGGCCGGCAGCTCCTCGCCCACCGGCACCTCGAGGCGCACGGTCTCGCCCTGGGCATTGGTCAGGCGTGTCGGTGAGCGGGTTGAAGTCGACCGTGCCGGCCAGGGCCAGGGCCACCACCGTCTCGGGGGAGGTCACGAAGGCCAAGGTGGAGGCGAACCCGTCGTTGCGCTTGGGGAAGTTGCGGTTGTAGGAGGTGACGATGGTGTTGACGTCGCCCTCGTGCACGTCGGGGCGGGCCCACTGCCCGATGCACGGGCCACAGGCGTTGGCCAGAACCACCGCGCCGATGCGCTCGAAGTCGGCCAGCAGGCCGTCGCGCTCGATGGTGGCCCGCACCTGCTCGCTGCCGGGCGTGATCATCAGCTCGGTCTCGCAGCGTCAGTCCGGCCGCCGCGGCCTGGCGGGCGATGCTGGCGGCGCGGGTGATGTCCTCGTAGCTCGAGTTGGTGCACGAGCCGACCAGGGCGGCGCTGATCTGGGTGGGCCAGCCCTCGGCCCGGGCCTCGGCGCCCAGCTCGGAGACACGACGGGCCCGGTCGGGGGTGTGAGGGCCGTTGATGAGCGGCTCGAGCGTGGACAGGTCGATCTCGATGACCTGGTCGAAGTAAGCGGCCGGGTCGGCCAGCACCTCGTCGTCGGCCCGAAGGTGGTGCGGCCACGGCGTTGGCCGCGTCGGCGACCGCTTCGCGGCCGGTGGCCTTGAGGTAGCGGGCCATGGCGTCGTCGTAGGCGAAGATCGAGGTGGTCGCCCCGATCTCGGCTCCCATGTTGCAGATGGTGGCCTTGCCGGTGCAGCTGATGGAGCGTGGCGCCCGGGCCGAAGTACTCGACGATGGCACCGGTGCCGCCGCGCACGGTCAGGATCTCGGCCACCTTCAAGATGATGTCCTTGGGGGCCGACCAGCCGTTGAGCTCGCCGGTCAGGTGCACGCCGATGAGCTTGGGCCAGCGCACGTTGAAGGGTAGCCGGTCATCACGTCGACGGCGTCGGCGCCGCCCACGCCGATGGCCACCATGCCCAGCCCGCCGGCGTTGGGGGTGTGGCTGTCGGTGCCGATCATCATCCCGCCCGGGAAGGCGTACTGCTCGAGCACGACCTGGTGGATGATGCCCGAGCCCGGCTTCCAGAACCCGATGCCGTAGCGGGCCGACACCGACTCGAGGAAGTCGTAGACCTCGTGGTTGGTCTCCAGCGCGGCCAGGAGGTCGACCTTGCCGTCCTCGCGGGCCTGGATCAGGTGGTCGCAGTGGACGGTGGACGGGGACCGCCACCTCGGGCAGCCCGGCGGTCATGAACTGCAGCAGCGCCATCTGGGCGGTGGCGTCCTGCATGGCCACGCGATCGGGATCGAGGTCGGTGTAGGACTTGCCCCGCTCGACCGTCTGCTCGGGATCGCGGAGGTGGTTGATCAGCACCTTCTCGGCGAAGGTCAGCGGTCGTCCGAGCCGGGCTCGGCCGATGGCCGACCCGCTCGGCCGAGGCGCTCGTAGACCGTGTTGATCAGTTCGATCGGGGTGCTGGCGGTGACGGCCATGACGGGCTCCTCGGGCTGACGGTGGGGTGCGAACTGGGACCGCCGACGGTGGTACGCCCCGACAGTGGACATGCGGCCCTGATGTAGACAAGTATATGACAAGTGCGCCAGACCCGCTACCAGCAGATCGCCGACCAGGTCCGAGCTCCGGGTCGTCGGCCGGCGAGCTTCCCGCCGGGCCGCCTGCTGCCCAGCGAGGCCGAGCTGTCGCATGACCTACGGCGCCAGTCGGGTGACGGTCCGGCGGGCGCTCGAGGTGCTGCGCGACGAAGGTCTGGTCGACTCCCGCCAGGGCTTCGGCTGGTTCGTGGCCGCCGATCCGGTGCGCCAGTCGCTCGGCCGGCTGGGCACCATCGAGAGCCAGCTGGCTCGCCGAGGGCGTGCGATCCGAGCGTCGCATCCTCGACTTCCGCTTCGTGGCCGCGCCCGACGCGCGTGCGCGAGCTGCTGGGCACCGACACGGTGTTGCGGGTCCGCCGGCTGAACCTGGCCGACGACGAGCCGTTCGCGCTGGTCACGGTGTGGTGCCCCGAGCGCTACGGCGCCGAGCTGTCGCGGGCCGATGTCGAGCGATCGCCGTTCTACGAGCTCCTGGACGTCGAGCTCGGGGGCGCGGTGCAGACCATCGGCGCGGCCGCCGCCTCCGCCCGTGACGCCGAGCTGCTGGCCGTGCCCGGTGGCTCACCGGTGCTGCGCTGCGAGCGGGTCACGTCGTCGGTCGCCGGCGAGGTCGTGCTCGTCAGCGAGCACACCTTCCCGGCCCACCTGACCGAGTTCGTGGTCGACCTGCCCCACGCCGAGGCCTCGATGGCCCCGAGCGGCCTCCGCCTGGTCGAGTAGTCAGGGGGTGCCACTCATGGGGTGCTGCGCGATCTGGCGAGGGTGATCCGAGGGCGGGCCACGATGCTCATCTCCAGCGATCAGTTGAGGTGGAGGGTGGCCACGTACGGGTTGACCAGGCTGAAGGTGGTGGTGGCCGCGTCCGCCGCGGCCACGACCGTGACCACCACCGCGTGCGTGCCATGCACGGTCACGGTGGCCTGGCCGGACACGGGGTCGCCGAGCTCAGATCCCGTGTACGAGACCACGGTGGCGGGCGTGCCATCGGCCAGGGCGATGTTGGTCGTCCCGCTCACGTGGAGGTTGGTGGTTCGGCTGAAGCTCTGGAGGTTCTGCGCCACGTAGTCGGGCAGCGTGGTCCCGACCGGCAGCGTCTGGGTGATGATGTTGAGGCTGGACCGGAACCCGCCGTAGTTCACGCCGGTCAGATACCAGAGCTGGATGCCGCCGAGGCTGGTTGGCGGCGGTTCCCATGCCGTGTTGACCGATATCGAGTACACGCCACCCGGGTCCGTGAAGGGGGTGCTGTCAGGCGGCGGCGGGGTCAGCGTGGTGGTCGGGACCGCCGAGGTGGGGGTGGTGGCGGTCGAGGGTCCGGGACCGCCCGTGGTGGTGGGCGCGACCAGGCCCTGGCTGGACGAAACGGTCGACTTGTGACCGAGCAGCGAGACCGACAGGACGACGATGACGGCCAGCGCCACCGCGATGGCCGCACCGATCGACGCCCAGGACAACCAGGACCGGTCGGACGCGGGCGGTGCGGCGGGCGCGACGGTCGGGGCCGACCCCGGGGCCCGCGCCGGCCGTGCCGGGGCCGAAGCCGTAGGTGAACTGCGGTCCGGTCGTGCCGGCGCCGGGTGTGTCGTACCCGCCCGATGTGCCGCTACCGGGTGTGCTGTACCCGCTCGATGTGCCGGCGCCGGGTGTGCTGTACCCGCTCGACGTGGCGGCGCCGGGTGTGCTGTAGGCATCGCGGTTCCACCCGGCCGCGGGCCCGCCCGGCGGGGGAGGGCGCGGTGTGCGGGGTCTGGGCGCGGGTGTCGCCGGTCCAGGTGGAACCGTCCCACCAACGGAGCTGGGCGGAGTCGCTGGGGTCGGCGTACCAACCGGGGATCGGGCTCACGACGATGCGGTCAACTGGATGGTGCGGGCATAGGGCAGCAGGTCCGACAGGCAGGTGGAGGCCGTGGCGGCCGGGCAGAGCATCAACACCATGGCGCCGGTGTCGCCTTTCGAGGTCACCAGGGCGGCACCCACCAGGTTGGCGCCCACGTTGTCGGGGTCGTTCGGGTTGGTGTGCAGGTGGATGATGCCGGCGGCGGTGCCGTCGGTCAGCTGGTCGGTTCCCAGCCCGTCCACCAGGTACAGGGCCGCGGGATCCAACTGGGTGCCGCGGGATCGAGCTCGTGGGCGTCGGTCTGGGTGAGGGTGGCGGCTGGTTGGGGGGCGTCCAGTCGTGCCGGCAGCACCTGGACCTTGGCCGAGTTGGCCGGGTCGAGGGCGACGGTCCAGGTGGCCGAGTTGGAGATCCCAGGAGGGCCGACCTTCCAGTTGAATCCGGTGGCCATCGTGTAGAGCGAGCCGGTGTCGGTGTACACCGAGTCCTGCGGACCGACGGTCGCGCCCGGCGCCACCGAGGTGGTGGTCGAACCGGTGTCGGCGATGGCGTTCGGCGGCCCACCCGAGTTGTGCGACGAGATGAGCACCACGCCGACGACGAGGATGACCATGGCCGCGCCCAGACCGATCCACAGCACCGGCGTTCGGCGGGGCGTGGGCGGCGGCGGGGTGCGGGGCTGGAAGAGCGCTCCGGGTGAGGTGTCGAAGCGAGGTGGCGCGGACCAGGTGTCGACCGTCGCCCGCGAAGGGCTCGACGGGCCGGCCGAACCCGCGTTCGGCCCGGGTGGCCGCAACTCCGACCCCCATGTCGATCCGTCCCACCAACGCAGGCCGGGCTGACCCCCGGGATCCTGGTACCAGCCTGGTTCCCCCGCGCTCATGTGGTCTCCGTCGGCCCCGGTTCGATGCTTCTTGAGTCTGGCACGACCATGACCGGCAGGGGTGCGATCTGCCAGATGGCGCGATGTGCTGGCGGATGCGCCTCAGGCCGAGGCTTGCTGGCTCTGCTCGCCTTCGGGCGTGCCCATCAGACGACGGATGAGGAACTGCCGGGTGTGCGACGGCATGGCCTGGCTGTAGCGCTCCAGGTAGGTCTCGATGTAGCTGGCCTGGCCGAGCAGGAAGGGCAGGTCTGACGGCATCATCACCCGGATGGCCAGCAGCGGGTGGGGCGAGCGCATGGGCAGGAACTCCGGGTTCCAGATCCCCGCGGTGTTGCAGGCCGGGTGGAACTCGCCCACCATCAGTCCCTGGGGCACGAACTCGGGCTTGAGGTCGCGCTGCAGCTGTTCGATCGGACCGGGATCGACCGGGTCGAGTCCCAGCACCATGACGACCACGCACACTAGATGGGTCGACTCGGGGCGGACCGAAGCCTGACGACGCAGGATCCACTCGCCGTACCGGCGGATCGAGGCTCGAGTGGCCTCGGGATCGTCGGGATCGGCCTCGACCTGGGCCAGGTGGAGCAGGTCGGACTCCATCGAGGACCGGGCGAAGGGGCACACCGGGCCCTTGCGGCCCAAATCCGGGTTGGACGTGACCAGGAAGGACCGTGCCCAGGCGTAGGTCTCGCGGGCGTCGTCGAGCTGCGCCGCGGCCGGCGCGTCGGGACGCAGGTCATCGGCGGTCAGCAGCACCAGGCCATCATCGAGGATCATGGTCGACGTCCCGCCCTTGCCACTGGTGGGCCGACGAGTCGTGTCCCGAGGAGTGGTGGGTTCACGGAGACCCCCGCAGGACCGTCCGCGTCTGCGACGACACCGTGGCCAGGCTCGGCTGGGTGTCGCGGGGTGAGAGGAGCCGGCGCTCGTCCATCCAGTTCACGACCACGAAACCCAGTTGGCGCGCTCGCAGCAGGCTGAGGTGGAGGGAGGCCGCGGAGGCGGTGCCGGTGTTCTCGCCGCCCAACGTGAGGTGGTCGACCTGCACCAGCGAGGCCAGGTAGTGAGCCGGGTCCTCCAGCTGCGCGGTGGGTTGGACCTGCTGCGCATCGAGGAAGGTGGTGTAGGCCACGGTGTGGCGGGCGTCGGGCAGCGAGCCCAGCAGCGTCTGCCAGTCCAGGCCTTCGTGGAACTCCTCGGGCGCCTTGGTCAACCGGCTGGCCACCGCCGCCGCGCTCACCCCGGGCCGCTCACCCCAGCCAGGCAGCATGAGCAGGCTGCGGGTGGCGAAGTCGCGGCGGAAGCGGTCGTTGAGCCAGCGCCCAAACTGGGTCAGCGCGCCGTTGTAGGCGGACAGGAACTGCTGGGCCTGATCGGCGGTCCCGGTTCCCGGCTTCCAGCCCGGCACCGGCGAACGGGCCTGCGTGCTGGCGTCGTAGGCCCACCAGCTGTCGGGATGGCCGACCGCGTTCCCGGCCGGGTAGCGCAGCTCGCCGAGCGGCCCGCCTCCCTGGCGCACGCCCCAGACCTGGCCTTTGGGCAGCTGGGCGCCCAGCCAGTCCAGGTAATGGCCCATGGCGTCGCGCACCGCGGGGTTCGTGACGCCGTTGGCCACGTCGTTGCCCGAGGCCCTCGGACCGCTGAACACGTCGCCGTACTGATCGACGAACCGCGTCCCTCCGGGCAGGGCGAACACCCACGACGGCGGGAACTGCAGGCCGGGGTCGACGATCACGGCCAGGTGTTGCGCCCGGGCGGCGGCGATGCGGGCCCGGATGGTCCGGCCGTAGGCGGCCTGGAAGTCGTCACGGTGCGGTTGGGCCTGGCTCCAGCTCAAGGCGATGGTGACCAGCTGGAAGCCGGCCGCGTGCTCGGCGGGGTAATGGGTGCCGTCGGTGTCCACCAGACCGAGCCACGGTGTGTGGTCGCCCGTCGGCTCCCCGGCCAGCGCCTTGAGAGTCCCGCAGGCGCTGGCGCTCACGGCCACGGCCAGGACCAGCAGCACCCAGTGCACGACGCCCGCGCCCCGTCCGGGGAGCGACCCGGCCGGGCGAACCCAGGCCATCGGGCGCGGGTGCGTGGTCAACCCTGCTCGACCCCGAGGCGGTCGGTGCAGGACTGCAACCACTCGATGACCGATTCGGCCTCGACCCCCCACAGGTCGAAGCGCTTGGCGTGGACGGCCTCGAGGAAGGCGTCCGCCTTGCGCTCGTAGCTGATCCCGGCCATCGGCGTTCCCACCGACCAGGCGAACATCTGGGAGTGCAGCCGGTGACCGATCACCGCGTCGAGCTGTGCGATCACCGCCTTCATGGCCGCCGGGCTGATGGCCGGGCCGACCGTGCGCACGTGGTCCGGCTCGTCCACCCGCCGGATGACCTCCTCGGCCATGCTGAGGTCGCTGCAGGTGGCGCCGATGCCGTTGTCGCCCCGGTCCGACAGGCACAGGATCACGGCGTCGCCCCCGGTGTGGGAGTGCCACCAGTCGATGCACTCGCTCATGACCGCCACCTGCTTCTGGTTGCGGCCGGCGAAGCGGGTCGGCTTCATGGACACGCCCAGCAGGGGTGGACGAGGCCCGCCGGGCTGGAGGTGGAGCAGGTCCAGGGCCACGCTGGCCGGCGCCGGTTCCAGGGTGAGCGCGGGATCATCGACCTGGACCGTGTTGGGACCTGGACCGAGCACCTCCACCGACTCCAGGTCGCGGGCCGTGACCAGGCTGCTGCCTGCGGCCGCTCGGCGCAGGCTGGTCTGCACCCACAGCGGCGCGCTGGTGTAGGCGCCAATGGCCAGGAAGACGGTCTCCTTGCCCATGCGCTGCGCGACCAGGGCGACCGTGGGCAGCAGCGAGGTGAGTCCCTTCATCCCGTTGCCGAAGATGCCGCCGCCGCCGATGGCCACGATGTCGGCGCGCAGCAGGGAGGTCAGCCCCTGGACGGTGAGCATGCCGGCGGCCGCCACGTGGTGGTCGCGTTCGATGCGCTCGGGCCGGCGCGACACCACGGTGACCTCGGCCAGGGGCCGCAGCAGCTCGAGGAGGCTGGTCAGGATGGCCTCGTCACCCAGGTTGCCGTGGCCGTAGTTGCCGAACAGCAGGAGCCGGGGTCGGGGGTGGCGTCCGCCGAGCAGACGTTCGAGCTCCTCGGGGAGCTCGGCGTGGCGGACCGAGGGGGGTGGTGTGGTCAGGTCGGTCAGGTCGATCAGGTCCAGCGTGGTGATCGAGGTGCTCGTGGGGCGGGGCACGGCGGGGCCTCCCGGCGGGTGGGTTCGAACAGGATGGGTGGGGTCGAAGGAGTTGCGCCGGGACACCGCCCGTGACTCGGCGCGGTCTGTCGAGAGGTCATGGAGGACGAGGGCTACGGCTTCGGCCAGCGCGGTCAGGTGGGGGGGATCGAACAACGTGTTGTGGCCACCAGGAAGGGCCATGGTCGTCAGCTCGCCGCGCACCAGGCGGCGCCAGCCGAGGGTGCGATCCCCATAGGACATGCGCACCCCCTGTCGGGTGCGCAATACCACCACCTCGCCGGCGTAGTCGCCGGTGATGTGGTTGCGGACGGCCAGGTTGGACAGGCGGCCGGCTCGCTCGACGGCTACGTCCAGCCGGTCCGGGGCGGTGGCCGCTCGGCGCAGGCTCAGACGGCTGGCCACGACGGCCCGCAGGGCGTCGACGCGCTCGCTCATCGAGGCCGACAGCAGCTCCGGCCAGTTGAGCATGACCTCGCCCCAGTAGTAGTGGGGGAGCGACAGGCGGGCAGGGGTATCGATGAGCAGGACGGTGCGGACCTCCTGACCCGCAGCCCGCAGCAGGCGAGCGGCTTCGTAGGCCACGAGACCACCGGCCGAGTGGCCACCCAGGAGGTAGGGCCCCTCCGGGCGCACGGCCCGGATCCGGTCCACGGCCCGGCGGGCCAGCTCCTCCATCGAGACCGGCGAGGTGGTGTCGCCTTCCAGGTCGTGGACATGGATCCCGACCAGGGGCTGATCGGGATCGAGCCACGGCCCGAGTCGCCGGTATCGCAGCACCGAGCCGAGGTAGGCGTGGATCAGGAACAGCGGCGGGCGGGTGCCGGTGGGGTTGACCCACAGCAGCTCATCGCCGTGGGAGCCCTCCTGCTCGGTGGCGGCCAGGGCGGCCAGCCCCCGCAGGGTCGTGTCGGCCAGCAGACGTCCGACCGACAGGCGGCAGTCCAGCTCCTCCTCGAGACGGCTGAGCAGGCGGACCATGGCCAGCGAGGTGCCACCCAGATCGTCGAGGAAGTCGTCGTCGAGATCGATCGCACCGGCCGGCTCCAGGATCTCGGCCACCAGCCGCAGGACCAGCTCCTGGGTCTGGACGAGGTCGGGCTCAGCGCCGCGTCCCGCCGCCCCGAGACCCGGCCCGGGGGTGACCCTGGTGGTGGCGGCGCCGCTGCCCTCGCCCGCGTGGCGTCGGGCCGCGTCGGTGGCCAGAGATCGCCGATCGAGCTTTCCGGTGGGCGTGACGGCCAGCTCCGAGACGGCGACCAGCTCGGAGGGCACCAGATACGGCGGGAGCACGAGGCGGAGGGCATCGCGCAGGTCGGCGGCGGCGGGTACCCGCCCGGTGGGGACGTAGTAGCCGACCAGCCGGGCGTGGCTGCCCGACCCGGTGCTCACCACGGCCGCCTGCCCGATGCCGGGCTGGGCTGCGATGGCACGCTCGACGTCGCCCGGTTCCACCCGGAAGCCCCGGATCTTGAGCTGCTCGTCGGCCCGGCCGTGGAAGTCGAGCCGACCGTCGGGACGCAGGCTGGCCAGATCGCCGGTTCGGTAGGCCGGGGTGTGGGCCTGATCCACCCGCGCCGGGGGTGCCGGTTCGAACCCGGTGGTGACATGGGCGTCGGTTCCCACATAGCCGTCCGCCACCTGGGGCCCGGCGATCCACAGTTGACCCACCTGTCCCTGGGGCATCGGGTGGCCGTCGTCGTCGAGCACCAGCACCCGGTTCTCCCCGATGGGCCGTCCGATGCTCACCGGGCCGTCGAGGGGCAGGCGCACCTCTTCGACGGTCACCATGACCGTCGCTTCGGTCGGGCCGTAGCAGTTCAGCAGGCGATCCACTGCCCCGGAGGCCAGGAGATCGCTGGCCAGACCGGTGGGCAGCACCTCGCCACCCATCAGCAGCGTGCGCGCCGTGGGCGGGTACCGGCCGGCGCGCACCAGCTCGGCGATGACCGACGGCGGGGCCGACAGCAGGGTGACGGGGACGGACTGGTCGGCCAGGGCCAGCGCGTTGGGGAGCAGGCGCATCGCCCCGCCCGAGACCAGCGTCCCGTAGACCTCGATGACCGAGGGATCGAAGTTGAACGAGGTGGTGGCCGCCACCAGGGCCAGCTCCGCCGGATCGAAGGCGCGGCGGATCCAGGTCAGGAGCGACGACAGGTTGGCGTGGGTGATCCGGACCCCCTTCGGCGCGCCACTCGAACCCGACGTGAACAGCACGTAGGCGGGGTCGCTGGGCTCCGGCCACGGACCGCTCCAGGGCTGCCTGGCCGGAGGCAGTTCGTCGACGTCGACCACCCGTGCGCCGTCGAGCGGGGGGACGGGTGCGCCGGCGTTGCGCACCACGACGGGCAGGTCGACCCGGGCGCTCATGGTCCGGAGGCGTTCCGGGGGATAGTCGGGGTCGAGCGGCACGTAGGCCGCGCCCGAGACCAGGATGCCCAAGAGGGCGGCCACCGCCGAGTTGGTGCGGACCACACTGACGCCGACCGTCGTGCCCCGACCCACCCCGAGCTGGGACAGGTGGGTCGCGACCGCCGAGGTCTGGTCCCAGAGCCGGCTGTAGCTCCAGCTCTCGTGGTCGTCGGACACGGCGGGGGCGTCGGGGCTGACCACCGCCTGCTGGTGGATGAGCTCGACCAGCGTGCAGCCCGCCCGTTCGGTGGGCAGTCCGTCGACGAGCGACCAGGAGGCGGCCATGGCGGCGCGGCCGGTCATGGCTCCACCCCCCCGGGGAGGGCCGCGTCGATCGAGCTGAGCTCCGGCTCAGGCCGCGCCACCGGTGCCTCCGTGGCCGCCGCGCCCGATGCCGCGTCGAGCTCGAGGTCGATCACCGGCCCGGGAACCTGATCCGTCAACGCCTGGCGGTACACGAGGCCCTGGCGGCGGGCCAGGCGGTCCCAACGCAGATCGGCCACCGTGGCCGGCCCGGCTGAGCCCAGGCGCTCCCGACGACCGGGATCGAGGGCCAGCGCGGCGATGGCGTCGGCCAGTTGGCCGACATCGAAGGCGGGTACGACCACGCCCACCTGGTCGGTCACCAGCGCCCGCAGGCACGGGATGTCGAACGCGACCACGGGTGTTCCCACGGCCAGGGCCTCGGCGGCCACCATGCCGAAGCTCTCGAACCGACTGGGCATGACCACGGCGTCGGCTGCTGCCAGCCAGCCGAAGCGCTCCTCGGCCGGCACCCGTCCCGCGAAGATCACCCGGTCCTCGATCCAGAGGTCCTCCGCCAGGCCCTCAAGCTTGGCCCGGTCGGGACCGTCTCCGCCCAGCACCAGTCGCTGGGGGATGCGATGGCGATGCACCGCCGAGGCGTAGGCCTCGAGCAGCAGGTCGAGGCCCTTCTGGGCGATCTCCAGCCGGCCCAGGTAGACGAGGTCGGCGCGGGGCCGCGGCGCCACGCCGAAGGCGCCCTCGTCGAGGCCGTTGGCCACCGTGGTCACCTGCGCCCCGGGCGCACGCCGGCGCAACTCGTCGGCCAGCTCCTCGGAGACCGCCACCAGGCGACGGTGGGTGGACAGGCCGGCGGCTTCGACCCGGGCGAAGGGAAGGTGGTACTGCTCGGACTTCTCGGCCGCGAACAGCCACTGGACCACGCCGATGGTGGGGCGCCGCGTCATCCGGGGCACCCCGATGGTGGAGAAAGGTGCGGCGAAGTCCTCCACCACCAGGTCGCTGGGGTGACGGGCCAGCGCCCAGGGGATGGCCGCGAAGTAGGCCAGCAGCGACCCGAAGCCGCTCACCGGCAGGCCGACGTGCACGTAGCGCACCCCGTCCTCCACCCGTGACCGGGCGCCGGGGTAGCGGGCGCAGACCACGGTGATGTCGAACTCGTCGGCCAGGACTCGGTTCACCTCGTGGGTGCGCACCGACCCGCCGCCCGCGCCCGGTCGGCGTGGATCCTCGAAGCCGAGGTGCAGCACGCGGGGCCGCGACCCCCGCCCTCGGTGTGACCGGCGCCGAGCTGGACGAGGGCGAACACGGCAGGCAGGGCGGCGAACAGCACGGCCCAGCCGACCCAGAGGGAGGGGATGGACCGCAGCGCGGCCAGGGGGAGGGCGGCGGCCGCCGTGAACAGGACGGTCCGACCCAGCCCGGTGATGCACCCGGGCCAACGACGACGGGCATCTCGGGTCAGCGCGGCGAACACCAGGCACCCGGTGGCGGCAACGCCCAGAGCCAGACCGTTCAGACCCCACAGGTGCAGGCCCACCACCTCGAGGACGGCGGCCACCACCAATCCCTCCATGAGGATCACGGTGGCCCGGCCGAAGATGCCTGCAGCCTGGAAGAAGGTGGTGGTGAGGTTGACCGCGCCCATGGCCAGGCCGGCGGCGGCCACCCACGGCAGGAGGGCGGCGATGTCGCCGTAGCCCGGCGGGAAGATGAGGTGGGTGATGGCGTCGGGCAGGGTGGCGATCACGATGGCGATGGGCACACACACCCGGACGAACAGGGTCAGGATCTGGCGGATGCTGCGTTCGGGCGGCACCCGGCCCGCCACCAGTCGGGGGAACACCACCATCGACAGGGCGGTGCCCACGTACACCGGGATTCGACCCAGGATCTGGGCGGCCTGGTAGGTGCCGACCTCGGCCCGGTTGGCGATCAGCAGGCTGGCCAGCACCACGTCGAGGCTGGCCAGCAGGGCCGTGCCGGCCTGGATGGCCATGAGCCCCTTCGTGTCGTGCCACAGGTGTCGACTGCGCAGCGACGCGCCCTCCCAGTGCAGGTCGTGTCGCATGGCCCACAGGCCGCCGGCGGCCACCACGGCCGCCCCCAGGGCGAAGCCGGCGATGGCTCCACCGGCCCCGAAGCCCAGCACCACCAGACTCACGCCGGCGCCGATCTTGACCACGACCTCGCCCACGCGCAGCACGGCGATGCGCGGGAACTGCTCGAGTCCCTGCATGTAGCCGACGGTGGTGGCCGCGGTGAAGATCACCACCACTGAGGCGAAGGTGGCCATCAGGGCCAGCGCCCCGGCGTAGTGGTGGGCCACGGCACAGGTGGCGGCTGCGGCCACCAGGGCCTGGGCCAGGCTGGTGAGCAGGCAGAAGCTGACGGCCCGTCGGCGGCGATCGGCGTCGTGGCGGGCGGTGGCCACCTCGCGGGCCAGCACCCACGGGCTCGAGGCTCCGGCCACCGTGCCGCAGATCAGCAGCAGGGCCGAGATCGATCCCACCACCGCGTACTCCTGGACCGGCAACAGCCAGACCAGGGCCATCGTGTAGGCGTAGTTGAGCAGCGAGATGGCGGTCGTGGCCCCCACCACGATGGCCTCGTGGCGGGCCCGGCCGGTACCGGGGTCGGGTGGCTCGGCCAGGCTGGCCAGCTCGGGTCCCGGGTTGTCGAGGAGCGCGGTCATGAGCCGCTCCCGCCGGTCAGGGCGCGCACGTCGTAGAGGCGGAGGTCACCCTCGCCGCGGCTGTGGGCCTCGAACACCAGCGGTGCGGTGCGCTCGAGGGCGGCCAGGGTGCTCGGCGTGCCCAACCCGTATCCCTGCTGCACCAGGTTGGTCACGATGAGCACGTAGTCCACGTGGTGGGCGCGCATCTCGGAGATCGACGCCCATTCGCCCAGCACCGCGTCGTTGACCAGGAACTGGGCCGTGAACTCCGTGACCGACATCACCGTTCCGGGCCGGATGTTGCCCCGCTCCCAGGTGAGGAACTGCTCGTAGGCGTCGTCACGGGTGGTGCGCACCGTGACCCAGATCGACAGGTTCAGCGCCAGCAACGACACCAGACCGGCTGCTGCCAGTCGTCTGACCGGTCGTCTCCAGCTCGTGGCCCGGCGCTCCACCCACAGGCACAGGCAGGCCACCACCGGCAGGACCATGATGTAGAACATCTGCTCCTCGAGCGAGCCCAGCGCGATGGCGTAGCCCAGGTAGGCGCAGGCGCAGAACGACCACATGGCCACGGCCAGCACCACCCGTTCGCGGCCGGTGGCCTCGGCCCATTCGGCCCGCCACGGGCGGAGCTGGCTGAGCAGGCCCAGGGTGGCCAGGCCGCCGAGGCCGAGCAGCAGGTAGGTGGTGCCGAACTGCCCGATGTTGGCGGTGATGCGCGAGGCCAGGGTGACGTGGGTGGTGGGCGCGTTGAACCCGGTGTCCTGGGCCAGGCCGACCAGTCGCTCCACCCCGTGGACCTTGTCGGCGAACCAGGCGCCGAGGCCGCCCCAGAACCAGGCACCCCCGAGGGTGACGACCAGGTAGGCACCCAGACCGATGAGCGCCAGGCGTCCCGCCTCGGCCCGGGGCAGCACCCAGCCGGTGACCCACATCGCCACCAGGGTGGCGATGATGACCAGACCGAAGGTCTCCTTGGTGGCCATGGTCAACCCGGCGGCCAGGCCGGCACCGACCAGCGCTCGCCGCGACACCGCGGCCCGGTCGGAGGTGAGGCCGACGGCCAGGGCCAGCAGCGCGGTCACCGCCGCGAGCTGGGCCAGGGATTCCAGCATGACCTGGCTGTCGTACTGGATGATGAAGGGATCGACGGCTAGCAGGAGCCCCGTGGCCAGCGCGGCTCGGCGCGCCCCCGTACGGCGGACCAGGGCGTAGGCCAGTCCACACGACAGCGCTCCGGCCAGTGCCGTGACCAGGCGCAGGTGGAGCAGCAGCTGATCGATCTGTCCGTGGGTCCCGGTCAGGAGCATGCCCGCGGCCAGGACCACGAAGCCGGCCGGGGGATGCAGGTAGAAGGGCTGCCCGTAGAGCGTGAGTCCGTGACCGGTGGCCAGGTTGTGGGCGATGCCGGTGTAGGTGACCTCATCGATGAAGAAGTCGTAGGCCCGGTCGATGTTGTAGAGGCGCATCCCGGCCGCGACCGCCACCAGCAGCGTGACCGCAGGCCAGACTCGGCGGTGGCCCTCGCCAACCCCTCGAGCGGGGCGGGCGGGCTCCGCGCTGGGTGCCGTCGAGTCCGCGCCGTAGAGCCCGGCGTCGACCAGCAGTTCGCGGATCTCGGCGTCGACCCCCTCGGGGTCGGTTGACGGTGCGCTCATCGGCTCAGGGCCCGCTCGACCGCCTCGTGGGGTGCAGTCAACGGTGTCGGGGCCAGCGACACGGGGGAGAGGAAGTCGGTGGGACGCGCCACCTCCACGGTCACGCTCGGATGGGTGACCACGTCGTCGGGCAGGCCGGCCCGCCTCAGCGCCAGCCGGGCCGTTCCGGTGTCGGCCCCGGGCAGCAGCACCACCAGCGCCTGGGTGGTTCGGCTCCACTTGTCCGACAAGCGGAAGTCGGGCACCCAGCCCTCGGGCAGCAGCGGGGTCGGCACGTGCACGACGGTGGCCAGGTCGGTGCGCACCCGTCGGTCGTCGGAGCGGTGGGCCAGCCGGCCCCGCTCGTCGGCCAGCACCGCGGTGATCCGGTCGGCCATCTCGTCCCAGGTGAACCGGCTCACCCAGTGATGGGCTCGCTGGGACACCTCCATGGCCAGGCCGGGATCGGCCAGCCGGTCGAGCGCATCGGCGATGGAATGGCCCAGGTCGTCACGGTCGTCGATCAGCCAGCCCGTCACCCCGTGGCGGATCGAGTCCCGTAGGCCCGGCCGGCGGTAGGCCAGCGCGGGTACCCCGAGGGCGTTGGCTTCCACGATCGATAGCCCCCACCCCTCGCCTTGGGAGGGGTTCACCGTCAACCAGGCGGTGGCCAGCAGGCGGTCGCGCTCGGCCGCGGGCAGCGCGCCGTGGAGCACGACCCGCGAGGCCAGCCCGGCCCGAGCCACCGCTTGACGCAGCTGGGGCAGTTCGCTGCCATCGCCCACGATGTGGACCTCGAGATCGGGGTGGCGCTCGGCCACGGTCGGCACGGCCTCGATGAGCAGATGGGTGCGCTTGTGCGGGACCAGACGTCCCACGCACACGATGCGGGGGACGGGAGCCCGTTCGAAGCCCAGGCGCAGAGCCTCGGGCATGGGATCGCACCCGGGCGGGACCACTCGGATCTGGCCGCGCAGGCCCAGTCGGCGCCGGGCGCCCTGGCGAGTGGATGGCGACACGGCCACGACGGCGCGCCGGCCGTAGACCACCCGGCATCCGGTGCGCTCCAGCCAGCGGCCCAGCGCCGCGCCGGGTCGCGATAGGTATTTGGAGAATTGATCCTGATGGATGTGGTGGAGCAGGAGCGCCACCGGGGTTGAAGCGGACACCGCTAGAGGCGTGAAGAACGGGATCCCATTTTGGGAATCGATCACCCCATTTATCTTTCGCCGATGTGTCAACATCCAGGTCAAGGCATGCGGATACACCGTCAGTTGACCACCCCGACGGACGACCTCATAGCCGTCCCGGAACTCGTGGGTGGGTTGGCCGTCGACGGCCGCGGTGAGTAGCACCACGCGCTGAGGACCCCGCGCCAACCGCTCGGCCAGCATCTCGCACACCACTTCGGCACCGCCGGCGCGGGGATGCTCACGATCGCGCCAGTTGGTGATGACCAGGATGGCGTCCTGGTCGGCCGGGCCGGTCAAGATGCCATCCGATCCGCCCGCGGCGACGACCGCAGGGCCCGGCGCACCTCGCGCAGCTCGTTGAACGACCGCAGCCCGTCAGCCACGGGTCTGAAGGTCGAGCCGGGCTGGTCGCTCCAGTGGATGGGCAGCTCGATCATGGCCAGGTCGCCATGGCGACCGGCCCGGGCCAGCAGTTCCACGTCGAAGGCGAACCCGTCGAGCACACCCTCGGTGAACAGCCCCTGCGCCACCTCGGTGCGGAACATCTTGAAGCCGCACTGGGTGTCGGAGGCGGCCGGCGCCAGGCGTGCGGCCACGGCGTGGAAGGCGGCGCTGCCTGCTCGTCGCAGCGTGGGCTGGCGCACCGCGTAGCCAGCGCCCAGGCACCGTCGCGAGCCGATGACCACGTCCCACCCGGCGTCGAGCAGGTGCAGGGCCTGGCCGACGGCGGACGGAGGCGTGGACTGGTCGGCGTCGCAGTAGCCGACGTAGGGGGCCGTGGCGAAGAGCACCCCGGCCCGGACCGCCGCCCCCTTGCCCCGGGTCTGGCAGCCGATGACCTGGACGTCGATGTTGGCCCGACGAGCCAGGTCGACCGACTCGGAGGTGGCGTCGATGCTGCCGTTGTCGACCACGGTCACGCGGATCGACTCGGTCCACGACTCGGCCTGGAACCGGTCGGCCAGCGCCTCGAGGGTGGCTCCGATGCGGGCCTCCTCGTTGAGGGCGGGCACGACCAGGTCGAGTTTGGCCTTGGTCGGGCGTCGACCCGGGCGCACCAGCTCGAGCTCGGGCCCGCGGGCTGGTTCGGCGTCTGGCGATGGCCACCGTGCTCGGCGATCGGTGGCGATGGGACTGCTCGAGCGGCTTCCGCCTGGCTGAAGCATCACGGCTCTCTTCGTTGGGTTCGGGGGATCGACCAACAGATGACACGGAACTGAATTACGTCTGTTCCTCTGCTTTCCTTCGGACCGAAGGCTTCACCACGGGCAGCAGGAAAAAGGGAACTGTGCGCTCACGATCCGTTCGCCCGGGAATCACCTGCGGCGCTTCTATTCGCCCTATGTGCTGCTCTGAGAGAGCTTATGAACGCCGACGTTTCGTCTGTGTTACCGAAGGGAAAAGGGCGGGCAAACGCTGTCTGCATCCTTCGGCGACCACTGGGTGTGACCCCTGGCCGGGCGCGGCGGGGTGATCGAGGTCACGGCGGGGAGGCGCGACGAGGCGGGACGGCCCGTGCAGGTGGGCCCGGGCTCGATCGGGGTCAGCGCCACCCGGGAGCCGTCGAGGAAGTCGAGGGAGTCGCGGTCAGTCGAGGTCGGGCCAGCGCCGGCTGGGGGTGCGGCGGCGCTTGGGGCCGCGGTCACCCAGTTGCCAGGTGCGTCGCCACGCACCGAGCTCCGGACCTTGCAGGGTCGGGGTCTCGCCCCGGTGGGCTCGCTGGCGGGCCGTCCACCAGTCGTCTCGGGTCTCGTCGGCCAGGCCGGCCACCGAGGCCTCGATGCGCGCCCCGAACCGGCGTGAGTCCTCGCCGTCGCGGGCTCGTAGGGGCGAGCCGAAGGTGATGGTGGTCGATGAGGGCTGGGGGATCGACCGGCCCTTGCGCAGGATGCGCCCCGTCCCTTCCAGGTGGATGGGAACCACGGGCACGTCGACGCGCATCGACAGGTAGGCGGCGCCACCTCGGAAGGGCTGGCCCCAGCCGTCGGGGCTGCGCCCCCCTTCCGGGAAGATCAGCATGCTCCACCCCTCGGCGATCAGGGCGGCCGCGTCGTCGGCGGACTTGCGGCCCACCTTGGTGCGCTCGATGGGGATGGCGCCGATGACCAGCGCCGAGAGCGGTGCGGTGAGGCGGTTGCCGAAGAAGTAGTCGGCGGCCGCGGCGATGAACATGTGGTGGCGCCAAGGCTCGGGGATGGCCGACAGCGTGAGCGGGGTGTCGATGTGGCTGTGGTGGTTGGCCGCGAAGATGACCGGGCCGTCCAGGTCGGCCAGGCGGTCCAGACCTCGGATGCGCGGGGCGGCCAGGGCCCGCAGCACCGGGGTGACCGCCCCCTCGAGCAGCAGCACCCGAGCCATGCGGGCGGGGTAGCGCCGGGCCCACTCCGTGTCGTAGTTGGCGCCCAGCGGGCTGGGCGAGCGGGGAACGTCCACCCCCCGGGGAGTGGTCGGGGCCAGCACCGGGAAGGCCAGGTGCCGGCGGGCCGCGGCCACACTCATCCGTCCAGCGGTCACCGCCGTGGTGCGGTTGACCGGGATGCGCTTGGCCAGCTCGCTCACCTTGCGCGCCG
The DNA here is from genome assembly GCA_963740985.1 of uncultured Microthrixaceae bacterium. GTDB lineage: Bacteria > Actinomycetota > Acidimicrobiia > Acidimicrobiales > Acidimicrobilacustridaceae > UBA4742. The sequence goes on along the minus strand of CAVUGJ010000002.1, from coordinate 953,515 downwards.
TCGTGCCCGCATCGCCTCGACCGACCGGTCGGGATGCATCGCTCACGTCACGTCCGCCATGAGCACCGGCGGGTTGTGCAGGTGGGTGATGGAGGCGTCGCGCCCGACCGTGTCCGAGGCCATCTCCAGCGCATCCTGCAAGGTGGACGCAGGCATGAAGCCCAGGCGACGAACGGCCCGGGTGTCGCCACCCACGATGATCACCCGCCCCAGGTGCTCGAGGGCGTGGGCGCCCCAGTACCACATGTAGAAGGGGTGAACCCCGTGGTAGGCGTAGGAGGTGCGATAGAGGTGGCGGTACCACTCGTCGGTGGCGAATCCGACCTCGTACTTGGCCTCGATCTCGATCGGATCGGTGGTCTCGGACAGCACCTGCTCGAAGAAGTCGATGTAGCTCGGGTGGTGCACGGGGTGGAACTCCCAGGGCGTCGGGTGGCTCATGATGAGCACGCCGCCCTCGCGCACCGGCGGCTTGCCCCGGTAGAGGTTGAAGAAGTACCCGAGCCCCAGGCACATGACCAGGATCGGGTTCATGATCGAGTTGACGTTGTACGGGCAGATGTAGGGCAGTCCCATGGTCAGGATGTCGGTCTGGCCCTCGACGGGTACCAGATGCTGGCGCAGCACCATCTGGGTGGTCTTCTCGTGGACGGCCTCCACCTCGCCCGCCTGCACCGAGGTCATCTGATGGGGCGCCTTCCAACCCTGGAAGGCGGAGCGGCGCTGACGGGCCGACATGGCGTCCAGCCCGGCCTTCATGCCCAGGAAGGTGAGCCGGTCGCGACCCGACCACTCCCACTCCCGCTTCTGCAGCACGCTCAGCGGGCCCTCGGTGCCGAACACGTTGTTGTTGATGGTGGTCTCGATCTGGAAGACTTTCACCCCGGCGTCGCGCAGCACCCTGCCCATGCGCCAGTTCGAGGAGTGCAGCTCGCTGTGGTGGCGGTCCATGAAGGACTTGGAGTGCTGCATGGTCTTGACGTTGTGGTGGTGGCGGATGCTGCGGTAGCTGGCCAGCCCGGTGGCCGTGCTCTTCCAGCCGCCGTCCATCGAGACGATGTTGAGGTTCACGTAGACCAGCAGGTCGCTCTCGGCCGCCCGCTTGTTGATCTCGACCTCCTCGCCCTGATCGGTGGTGCCCACCAGGGTCAGGTTGTCGAGGTCCTCGGCGTCGTGGTTGTAGAGCAGGCCGTGGGGGGCGAACGAGTCGTAGACGCGGTCACCCACCGCGTGGCGCAGCTCCTCCTCGGTCATGCGACGGTGCAGGGCCAGGGCGGCGATGAGCTCGACGTCGTCGACCCCCGCCGCCGCGGCCAGGTCGAGCACCTGCTCGATGACTCGCTGGCGGATGTCGGGGCGCCGCATCGGGGGCAGCGGCAGCGAGATGTCGTCGAAGGCGATGGTCAGCTTCATGCCCGGGCGGAGCAGATCGGGCAGGGGCGCGCTGTCGCCCTCGGGGTTGAGCAGGGCGTGGTGGATGGCGCCCTCGATGTCGTCGAGGGGCTCGAGCGGCTCGGAGGGGTAGATGACGCGGCTGCGTCCCGGGGGCAGCTTCTCGAGCCGGAAGCTCTCGCCGTGGTGGAACAACACCGGCGGCGTCGACCGGTCGACGTCCAGCACGAACCCCGGACGCGGAGGCTTCACAGTCATCGGGTTCGTTCCTTCTCTGAGGTGAGGTCGAAGGCGATCTTGACCCCGCCGCGGGGTCCGGCCCCGGCGGCGTGGGCGATGGCGTCGGTGTAGCGGGCCAGGGGATAGGTGGCGCTGACCAGGCGGCCCAGATCGGCGGCGGCCACCAGTTCGAAGGCCAGATCGAAGGTGCGTCGGGGCGTGCTCGTCGGGCCCGTGTGCTCGGTGCCGTAGGCGTAGGCGCCGGCCAGGGTGATCTCGCGCTGCCACAGTCCGGTGAGGTCGACGTGGGTGTGGCCGGGCATGCCGACCATGGTGATCCGCCCCTTGGGTCGCACCACGGCCAGGGCGTCGGCCAGGCTGGCCTCGCTGCCCACGCAGTCCACCACCACGTCGGCGCCGCCGGTGAGTCGGATGATGTCGCCGTCGCCCAACGCCATGGTGCCGGTGGCGCGGCGCACCGCCCGCCGCAGCTCGCGCACCTCCACCACCGTGGTGGCGCCCAGCTCCCGGGCCAGCTCGCGCTGGACCGGGTACTTGGCCGCGGCCACGATCGTGCCGGCCGGGGTGAGTCGTCGAAGGGCGGCGATGCTGAGCAGGCCCAGCGTCCCCGAACCGATGACGGCCACGGTGTCTCCCTCGGCCACCCCGGCGGCCAAGGCGCCGTGCACCGCGCACGCCGTCGGCTCCACCATGACCGCGGCCTCATCAGTCATGCCGGCGGGCACCGGGTGCAGCTGGCTGGGATGGGCCACCATCTCGACCGACCATCCCCCGCCGGTGTCGCAGCAGAAGCCCGATTGCAGTCCGGGCTCGAGGTCGCCGAAGGCGATGCGTTCGCAGTTGCCCAGGTCTCCTCGGGCGCAGGCGGCGCAGGTGGGGGAGATGTGTCGGGCCACGCATCCCAGCACCGGCTCGAGCACCACCCGGTCCGATCCGTCGGTGCCTTCCCGGTCGGCCACCACCTCGTGGCCGGGCACGAACGGGAACGACACGATGGGCTCGAAGTACCGCGAGGACGTGCCGTCGATGGTGGCCAGGTCGCTCCCGCAGATCCCCGACAGCCGGGGCTTGATGCGCACCCAGTCGGGCCCGGGGAGAGCCGGTGGGTCGACGTCGCGCAGCCGCAGCGGGCCGACCTTGGCCCCACCGCCGGGCATGACCCGACCAGCGGCCATGGCCGCGGCGTACCGGGGCACGTTGCGCCCGAACTCGAGCGCCTTCATGGCCGGGTCCCCTGCGCCGTGGCCCGGTGGGCGGCGTCGCGCTCGTGAGCGCGCCGCCCGATGGGGACCAGCACGCGGGGTGCGCCCGCCGACTTCGACCAGTGCTCCACCAGCCAGCCCCGCTTGCGGGCCAGGGTGGCCAGGCGGGTCTCGGGGTTGACCGCCACCGGGAAGCCCACCGCCTCGAGCATGGGCAGGTCGCTGGTGGAGTCGGCGTAGGCCACCGCCTCGCGCAGGTCCAGGTCGTTGGCGTCGGCGAAGTCCATCAGGGCCTGGGCCCGGGTCTCGCCGGTGGGCGGTACCTCGGTGAGCTCCCCGTCGTAGGTGCCATCGGGGCGCTGGCCGAGCGAAGCGCACACCATGTCGTCGAACAGCGGACGCAGCGGCTCCACCACGAAGTCGAGGGCACCGGTGATCAACACGGTGCGGTGGCCCAGCCGTCGGTGCTCCCGCACCCGCCGGATGGCGGCCGGGAAGGACTTGGCCAGGATCAGCTGGCTGAACATCTCGGCCGCGTCCTCGTCGATCTGGTCGATCGGCGCATGGTCGTAGCGGCGGTAGAAGAGTCGAAGGAAATCGCTGCGGTCCTTGCGGTCCAGGGCCAGCAGCGAGGGAGCCTCGGCCAGGGTGCGAGCGACGAAGCGGAGCCGTTCGTCGCGGGGCAGGCGTCGGGTGGCCAGCCACGAGTAGGAGGCCACCACGTTGGAGGCGATGAGGGTGTTCTCCAGGTCGAAGGCGGCCAGCTGGCGTTCGGGGGCCAGCACCTGGCCGCGCAGGCGATCGGCCCGGTTGGGGCCGATCCGACCGCCGGGTGTGGTGCGCACCCGGCCGTGCTCGACCACCGAGGGCAGGTGCACGTCGCGCACGTAGTGGTCCCAGTCGATGACCCGGGGATCGAACCCGAACCGGGCCTGGTCCTCGGGGGTCTGGGCGTCCCACAGCGCCAGCAACCGATCGAGGCCGTACACGGCCTCGCACTCGGCGTAGGCCCCGTAGAGCTCGACGTAGCCCAGCGCCCGCTCGGCCTCCTCGCGACGTTCCTCGACGGTGGCCCCGAACTCGGCCTGGCGGCCACGCAGCGGCAGGGCGGTGAGCACCTTCTCGGCCCGTTCCAGGGCGGTCTTGGCCCGACTGAGCTGGGCCTGCACGCGTCCCCGGCCGGGGAACGACCAGGTGGGAACCACGATGGGTTGCCCCTCGTGGTCGTACAGCGGGTGCTCGAGGAACCAGTGGCTGACCAGGTCGACCAGCCGGCGGTAGCGCAAGGGGTTCTGCGAACCCGACGCCACCTGCACCACTTCGGGCACCGGTTCGCCCGACGCGTCGCGCTCGGGACCCTTGGCCGCCACCGCGATCAATCGCGCCGACCACCAGGTCAACGGGGATGACGTCGACGATGCCCTCGGGCACGCCCGGGAACTCCTTGAGCAACCCCCGGGCGTAGGAGATGATCACCGGCTCGGCCATGCGGAAGCCCCGGATCCAGCCCGGGCGAGGTTCGGCCAGGGCGGACTCGATGATGGAGGGGCGGACGATGCTGATGGGCACGGCGCCATGGGTCTCCACCAGCGCCCGTTCGCCGAGCGCCTTGGTGTAGGCGTAGGCGTCGGGCCAGCCCAGCGAAGCCGCTCGGGCCCGCCCGGCCTCGACCAGCCGATCGCTCACCCAGCGCGGCTCGCAGCTGCTCGGTCTTGGCGGCCAGGGCCGGGGTGCCGGCTGCGCCCAGTTCGGCTCGGGCCGCCTTGCGGTACCGGGCCAGCTCCTCGGGGGTGCGGCTCTGGGCCTCGGCGTCGCTGCGGGCCCGGCGGGCGCCTTCCACCTCGGCCCGCCAGCTCACGTCCACGAAGAACGGGCTCTCGTCCACCATCTGCTCGAGGGCGGCGCCGCGCCGGTTGCCGGCCACGTAGCAGGTGGACACCGAGACCATGTGGGGAGTCACCCCCAGGTCGTTGAGGGTGGCGGCGATGCGCATGGGGCCGAGCAGGTTCACCTCGACCGCGCCGTCGAGCGGCGAGTCGAAGGACACGGTGGCCGCCGAGTGGATGACGATGTCGCAGCTGGCCAGCACGGCCCGACCGGCCTGGTCGAGGCCGAGGCCGTCGCGGCTCACGTCGCCGGGCACCGACGACAGGCGCGCGGCGATGAAGTCGTCGAAGGCGGTGCTGCGCCCACCGGCCTGGCCCGGGCCCGAGTGCTCGGCCCGGAGCCGGTCGAAGGCGTCGTTCTTGAGGATCTCGCGGGCCACTCGCTGCTGCACCGTGGAGCGCTTGCCCGCCCGGACCAGCAACACGATCTGGCAATCGGGCACCTCGCGAAGCAGCCGTTCGACCAGGGCGGTGCCCAGGAAGCCGGTGGCGCCGGTGACGAAGAGGCGCTTGCCGGCGAGGGTCTCGGCGATCATCCCCCTGTTCTAGCAAAGATCCTCTACCATTTGGTAGATGACGACTCGGGACCGGGTGCTGGAGGAGGCGTTGGTGTCGTTCGGCACCCGCGGCTACGAGGCCACGTCCCTCGATCAGGTGGCGGCCGAGCTCGGGATCCGCAAGCAGACCATCCTGTACTACTTCCCGTCCAAAGCCGAGCTGCTCGACGCCGTCATCGACCTGGGCTCGGCCTCGTTGGTGGAGACGCTGGAGGCGGCCCTGAGCGATGCCGGGTCGGGTTGGGACCGCATGGAGGCCATCATCCGGTCGGTGTTCCGCCTGGCCCTGCGCCGACCCGAGCTGCTGGGTCTGCTGCGCGAGGTCAGCCGGCTGGGGGCCCCGACCGCCACCCGGTTGAGCGACAACCTGGATCCGCTGGTGAAGCGGGCCCGGGAGTTCCTGGAGGCGGAGATGGCCGCGGGTCGCTTCCGAACCACCGATGCCCGTCTGCTGCTGTTGTCGACCTACTCCACCGTGTTGGGGGTGGCCACCGAGGTCGAGGTGCTGCGGGCGGTGGGCATCGAGCCGACCCTGCGCTCGATGGTGGTGCGGCGGCGCGAACTGCTCCGCTTCCTGCACTCGGCGCTGGTGGTGGAGGACCCCGCCGCGTCGTAGGGACGAGCCGGCTCAGGCCGGCGGCAGGCCCAGTTCGGACACGGGAGGGCTGGCGGGGGTGGCCGTGCCGGGGGCGCCGATGTCCACCCGTACCGCCTCGATGCGCCCAGAGCACAGCTCGATGGTCTTGGCCGGATCAGACGACTCGGCGGTGCAGATGTAGAGGGTGCGACCGTCGTCTCCGCCCAGGGCGCAGGCGTAAGGGTTGCGGGAGGTCGGGATCCAGTCCACCGGCCCAGCGCCCTGCACCACCCGCATCACGCCCTGGTTCACCGGGTCTGCCACCCAGATCCCGCCGGCGGCGTCGAGGCAGATGCCGTCGGGCACGTTGGGGCGCAGATCGGCCCACACCCGAGGGTTGGCCAGCGAGCCGTCCGCGTTGAGGTCGTAGGCCGACAGGCGCTGGCCGAACGACTCGGCCACCACCAGGGTGCGCCCACCGTCGGCGATGACCATGCCGTTGGGGAACAGGAGCTGCTCGGCCACGATCCAGACCTCGCCATCCGGTTCGATGCACACCACGTTGGTGCTGGTGGCCTCGGCGCCGGCGTCGATGTCGAAGCCGTAGTTGCCCACGTACGCGCGTCCGTGGTCGTCCACCACCATGTCGTTGCAGTGGAAGGCGGCGAAGGGGCTCAGGTCGGCCACCTCGACCAGGCCGTCGGGGTCGAGGCGCTGGAGCTTGCGGCTCACCATGGCCACCACCAGCAGGCGGCCGTCGGGCAGCCAGCCCAGACCGGCCGGCATGTCAGGAGTCTCGAGCTCGATGCGGGGCTCGCCGTCGGTGGCCATCGAGAACACGCGGCGGGCATGGACGTCGGAGAACCACAGCTTGCCGTCGTGCCAGCGGGGGCACTCTGGGTAGACCAGTTGGTCGAGCAGGACGGCTGGGGTTCTATCGGCCATGGATGCTCCGGAGGAGGTGGTCGGATCGGTCGTCCGGGTTGCCGGGCGATGGCCCGGTCGACCGTCTGTCGATGCCGTTCTCGGCTCGCGGATCGTACCGTCCGCTGGCCGACGTCACCGAGTCCCAGGGCAAAGTCGGGCCGTTCGTCCTACTGGTGGCGCCGGACGGTTCGGAGGGCGGACCCGTTCAGGAAGCCGAAATCGAGGGTCGGTCGTACAGATCGGCGAAGGGGACGAGCGCGGCGGCCACCGCTGCGCCCAGCAGCAGGACGAAGGTGACCGACGTGGCGTCGATCACGGGCCCGGCGATCAGGCCGCCGATGGCCACGGTCCCGCCGAAGGCCATGAGCCACAGGGCCATGACCCGGCCCCGGACCTGGTTGTCGAGGCGGCCCTGGAGCACGGTCGACAGCGACGTGACCGTGGCGAAGTAGAAGAACCCGACCACGAACACGACCGGGAAGGCCAACGGCACCGATCGCACCAGGGCCAGGACGGCCAGGAAGACGGCAAAGCCGACCAACCCGACGCGCACCACCCGCTCGAGCGGTCGCTGGGACAGGAAGGTGCCGATCGACAGGGCGCCCGCCACGGCCCCGCTCCCGAAGGCGGCGTAGAAGAGGCCGTAGGTGGCGTGGGCGGGGTCGATGCCCAGGTTGCGCTGGGCCAACGTGGGCATCTGCACCACGAAGGCCAGGCTGAAGAGCGAGAACAGGGTCATGACCAGCAGGCATCGTCCGACCACGCGATCGCGCCGGGCCACCACGAACCCGCCCAGGACCCGCCGCAGCCCCTGAGGCTCGTTCGGGTCGGGCATCACCACCGGTACGACCACGGTGAGCAGCGCCCCGATGATGAACAGGTAGCTCACGGCGTTGCCCACGAACACCCAGGAGACGCCCCAGAGGGCGTAGATGAGGCTACCGATGGGCGGACCCACCACCCGGGAGAGGTTCATGTTCACCGAGTTGAGCGATACCGCGCCGTTGAGGTCGCGGGCGTCGACCAGCTCGGGCATGACCGAGCTGTATGCGGGGGCGTAGACGGCCTGGCCGATGCCCATGGCCAACACGAACAGGACCAGCAGCCACTCCGAGGGGGTGGGGGAGCGGGTGATCCAGGCGATGCCCAGGGCGAAGGCCGTCTGTTCGATGGACACGAAGATGATGAGCCACTTGCGATCGAAGCGGTCGGCCAGGGCGCCGCCCACCACCGACAGCAGCATGAGGGGCACGAGCTGAGCGAAGGAGAGCAGGCTGACGAAGGTGGCCGAGTGGGTGAGCGAGTAGCCGTAGGCGCCGAGCACCACGTTCTGCATCCAGCTGCCCACGTTGGACAGGAAGGCACCGAAGAAGACCCGGCGGAAGACCCGGTAGCTGAGGGCGGCCCGGGCGGTGCCGGGGGCGAACGGGCGGTCGCCCTCGAGCAGGGCCTCTTCGGTGTCCTCGACCGTGAGGTGCGGCTCGAGCACGGGTTCACTCACGGGTGCCCCCTCCCTGGTCGGGTCCCGGCCCGCCGTCAGTGGTGACGGGCACCCTGGGAGGTTAGGGGCCGATCAGCACGATCCTCGATTCGCCGTCAGCGCTTCGGGCCGCCCTGGTGCAGCTCGTCGAGGGCCTTGGCGATGCGGCGGTCGCGGGTCTCGTCGGTCTTGGCGCCGTTCACGGACGCCACGATGCCGTTCTGCTTGCTGTAGGACAGTCCCTCGAACACCTTGTGGGCGGCCGCGTCCTTCTTCAGGGCGGCGGCCAGCGCGGGGGGAACGGTGACAGATCGGGGAGCCGTGTCGAGGGTGAGCTCCACCTCGATCTCCTGGCCGGCCTCCACACCGGCCTGGCGGCGGACCTCGGCCGCCACCGGCAGCAGGTAGCGGCCGCCCATGACCGCCACCGTGCTCGGGTAGGTGAAGCTGCCGATGGTCACCTGCACCGGCGGGCGCTTGCCCGAGCCGAGTTGGTCGACCACGTCGGCCGGCACCTCGATGCCGGTGGCCGTCTTGCCGTGCAGTTCGAGGGTGGCGCGGAAGATCATGTCGAGATCATGGTCGAGGTCTCGCGGCTTGGGCAACGATGCCGGGCGTGCACCCACGGGCGCCGCCGGGCTGGCAAACTGGGGATGACCCATTCCGGGACCCCGCTGGGGGCGGCGTCCCGACTGGAGGTGAGTTGCCGTGTTCGTCAGGCACATCCTCGAGGGCAAAGGCGCGGTCGTGGCCACGGTGCCCTCTGACGTCACCATGGCGGCCGTCGCCGCGCTGCTGGCCACCCACCGAGTGGGCGCGCTGGTCGTCTCCGACGACGGAGAGACCATCGCAGGCATCGTGTCGGAGCGCGACCTGGCCCGCGTGGTGGCCGCCCGGGGAGCCGACGCCCTGTCGATGCCGGTGGCCGAAGCCATGACCGCCGAGGTGCGGACGTGCGCGCCCGACGACACCGTCGAGAGCCTCATGGAGACCATGACGTCGCGGCGCATCCGACACCTGCCCGTGGTCGTCGAGGGCCGGCTGGCGGGCATCGTGAGCATCGGTGACGTGGTCAAGCACCGCCTGGCCGAGCTCCAGTCCGAGAGCCAGACGCTGCACGACTACCTGTACTCCGGCCGCTGACCGTTCTCGAACCAGGAACGCCCCGGGTCGGTCTGGCCTGACCCGGGCGTCGAGGGCGCGCCTCTTGTCTCCTTTACGAAACCTGATGCAGGGCTTACGGTGACCTCGGGGGCGAGCGGGCAAAGGCAGGGGACATCATGCGTGGATGCGTTCGCCACTCGGGAACTCGGTGGGGGCGCGCCGTCGTTGCGGCCGTCGCGCTGGTGCTGCTGGCGGCGCCGGGCGGTCTGATGGCGGGGAGCGCCGGCGCGGCCGTCGTCCGTCCGAGCCGCGGTGGTGCCGCGGCCCTGCCGGCGGTGCTCACCGGTGCAGGGGTGACCGGAACGGTGACGGGTGCGTCGGCGGGGCTGACCGGCATCGACGTGCGCGTCTACGACGCCACCTCCGGGCTGGCCGTGACCAAGACGGTGACCGGGGCCGGGGGTTCCTACTCGGTGTCGGTGGCACCAGGTTCGTACAAGGTCCGCTTCAGCGATGCCAGCGGCCACTGGGAGCTCCAGTGGTACCCGGGGGTGAGCACCATCGGCGCGGCCTCGCCGATCACCGTGTCGGGCTCGGGTCCGACCACGGTGGACGCGGTGATGGTGGCCACTCGCACCCTCCTGGCCGGCGAGGCGGAGACGGCGTCCGACCACATCATCCCGCTGGCCGGCATCGACGTGCGGGTGTACAGCGGGTCCACTGGGCTGCTGGCGGCCAAGACGGTCTCCGGCGCGTCGGGCCAGTACGCCATCGCCGATCTTCCGCCCGGGAAGTACCGGGTGCGGTTCTCGGACCCCAGCGGGACCTATGGGTTGATCTGGTACCCGTCCGCCTCGACCCAGACCCAGGCCGTTCTCGTGTCGCTGGCCGACGGGGCTCAGGCCAGTGCCGCCGGGCTCATGTACCGGACCGGCCGCATCAGCGGCACGGTACGCAACGGCAGCGGGGGACTGGCCGGCATCGACGTACGTCTCTACGACGCCAACACCGGCGGGGTGGTGGCGAAGACGGTGTCAGGCGCGGGCGGCGCCTACGTGTTCGCCCAACTGAGTCAGGGTGCCTACGGGAGAGCGTTCTACCGGGTGCGGTTCAGTGACGGCACCGGCACCTACGCCTTGCAGTGGTACAGCGGTGCGGCCAGCACCGGCGCCGCCGCCGTGGTGACCATCGACGTGCGGGCCGGCACCTCTCCGGGACCACTCGATGCGCTGATGCTGCCCGCGGGCGCGCTCAGCGGTCGACTGACCGACGGCACCAACGGGGTCGCCGGGATCAAGGTGCGCGTCTACACGTCGGGCGGCAGGTCAGTGACCAACGTGGTCACCGACGCCACCGGTCACTACTCGGTGACCGGGTTGGCCGTGGGGCCCTACGAGCTGCAGTTCGGGGATGCCACCGACGCCTGGGTCCCCACCTGGTTCCACAGCGCGGCCACGTCGGCCACCGCCACGCCGGTCACCGTGGCCGGCGGCGCCACCACGTCGGTGCCCGATCAGGTGATGACCCCGGCCGTGCATCTGAGCCTCACAGTGAACAGCGCTGTGGACGCGCCGGACGCTCATCCGGGTGACGGGGTGTGCGACGACGGCACCGGGCACTGCACGATGCGGGCGGCGGTGGACGAGGCCAACGCCAATCCGGCGTCGGACACGATCACCATCGGCCCAGGCATCAACCCCACGCTGACCCTGGCCGGCGCCGGTGAGAACGCCAACGCCACCGGTGACCTGGACTCCACCGGGGTGCTGACCATCCACGGCGGCGGGGCCACGTTGAACGCCGGAGGGCTGGACCGCGCCATCGAGCAGTTCAGCGGCCTGCTCAGCATCGACCACCTGACCATCACCGGCGGCACCACCGCCGGGGACCACATCGCCGGGCAGGGCGACGGTGGCGGCGCCATCCTCGACTGGTCGGACCTGAGCCTGACCGACTGCACCATCGAGGGCAACCACGCCGTGCGGTTCCAGTACGGACGTGGTGGCGGGGTGGCCGTGCTGGGCAGCCTGACCATGATCGGCTCGACCGTGTCGAACAACGTCGCCGCCGACCAGGGCGGTGGCGTGTGGGTGCAGGGGGCCTCCACCGTGGTCACCGATTCGACGGTCAGCGGCAATGAAGAGGACGTCCACGATGCCGATCCCAACGGGAACAACAGCGCGGCCGGACTCGACATCGGCAGCCGGGAACGCCACGCCGGCACGGCCGTCATCACGAACACCACGGTCAGCAACAACATCTCGCGACTCAACGGCCGGTCGGTGTCGGGTGGCGGGGTGTTGCTGGCGGTGACCACGGGCCTGGTGGTGAACTCCACCATCACCGGCAACGCGGCCGACGTCTATCCCGATCTGACCGCCTTCATCGGCGGCGGGGCGGGCGTGTCGGGCGACGCCGGACCGTTGGCTCTGATCGACGACACCATCACGAACAACACCGGTTACCCGGGCGTGTACCAGCTCTTGCCCGGCGGCGGGTCTGGTCCGTTCACCGTCGAGGGCAGCGTGGTGGTGGGCGCCAGCCCGATCTGCAACGGGGCCTGGCTGTCGCTGGGGTGGAACCTCTTCTCGGACTCGAGCTGCCAGACCCCGGTGGCCAACGTCAACGACCGGATCGTGGCCGACCCCGGGCTGGCCGCGTTGGCCAGCAACGGGGGTCCGACCGCGACCCGCCTGCCCCTGGCCGGCTCGCCGGCGCTGGACGCGGTGCCGACCGGCTGGCCGGGCGTGTGCGACGGGACCATCGCCATCGACCAACGCGGCGTGAGCCGACCCCAGGGCGCGGGCTGTGACATCGGTGCGGTCGAGGTGGTGGCGTCGCCGCAAGCCTGACGAGCCTGCATGCCCGCTCGTCGGCCCGTCAGTCCGGCGCGGTTTGGGCGGTAGCGGTGGCGGTGCCGCGCACGGTGGTGCTGTGGGGTGTGCCGGGTAGGGCGCGGGCGAACAGGTAGTCGGCGCGCAAGGTGATGATCACGGTGACGGAGTTGGGCGTGGGTTCGGTGACCTGGGGCGGTGCGGCCAGTTGGTTGGCCAGGCCCTGGGCGTCGATGGAGCGGTCGACGGCAGCGTCGACCCGGGCGGGGTCGAGTTGGTATCCGAGCCCGGCTCGCAGCGCCGCCTGGTCGAGGCCGCCGGTCACGGCGTCGTTGGCCGCGCTGGCCGCGGCTTCGATGGCCTGTTGCTGGCGCAGGTGCACGATGGTCAGGTCGACGGCGATGGCACCCAGCAGCAACACGATGAGCATGGCCGCTGGCATCAGGATCAGCACGCTGCCTCGTTGGCCGCGCCCCCGTGCGTCGGTGCTCAACACGTGGCCTGGCCGGGCAGGCCGGAGCGGTACGGGTCGATGAGCTCGGTGTGGTGCGCCCGGAGGTCGAAGGCATGGCCGTACCCGCCGATCCAGGGCAGGCGGATGGCGGGCACCGGATAGTCGACCTCGACGGTGGCGGGCACGCAGCGGGCGAAGGGGGCGTCGTCGGCCCGGGTGATGCGGATGGTGGCCAGTCCGGGTTGGCGGCCGTGCCCGGCCAGGGTGGCGGTGGCCACGGCCCGGGCCTGGGCATCGCCGGTGGCGGCGTCGGGTGCCTCGACGTAGGTGCGCACGGCCTGACGGGCGGCCGAGTCCGCGGCGATTTCGGCGTCCACCACACCCCAGGCGTTGGCCACCAGCAGGGCGCCCACCACGAAGATGAGCACCCCGAAGGGCAGCACCTCGATGCCGCCCACCTGCCCCCGCTCGCCGGCCATCCGCCTGATGCGGCCAGACGTCGGCTCGGCCGGTCTCACCGCCACGCCTCCACCCGAACCCGGACGGTGCGGTCGATGTGGCGGGCGCCGGCCACGTCGCCCAGCCCCGGCCACAGGAACCCGGGGGCGTCGCCGACGAGGCGCACCTGGACGACCTGCGTATCGCTTCCGCTCCAATCGAAGTGCACCGTGCGCCCGAACGATCCCAACTCGTCGCGCATGCGTACCTCGGCCGCGCCGCGCGCTGCGGCCACGGCCGTGGGGTCGCCATGGTCGGTGCGACTGCCGGCCACCATGCGGGCGCCGTCGAAGGCCGCGCTGGTCACCGACGTGGTGGCGTACAGGTGGACCAGCAGCTGCACGGCGAACAGCAGGAAGGCCAGGAACACGATCACCGCCGCGAAGGTGGCGATCAGTCCGGTGCCGGGATCGCCGTGGAGCCGGCGGCGTCGGTACGGCGAGGTCACCCCAGGGCTCACTCGTTGCCGATCTGTTGGACCTTGGAGTTGGTGGTGTTGTTGGTCGTGTGCCACATCTGCTGGAAGCCCAGCCACATGGCCGCCCCCAGGAAGGCCATGATCAGCACAGCGATGGCTACGCTGATGACCCCCTCGCCCCGGTCTTCGTGGGTCATGGCCATGAGGCGTGGGCGTAGGCGGGCATCCAACAGGGCGGTGGTCCAGAGCCAGGTCGTGATCATGGTGTGGCCTTTCGTGACGGGTTCGGGTGGTGGTCGTGATCAGGTCAGGGTGATCAGGCCGTGGTGAAGAGCCGCATGGCCTGCACGAACGGAACGACAAGGAACAGGACGCCAGGCACCAGCGCGGCGACGGTGACCGGTATCCACACCTGCTGAGCCCGACGTTCGATCGTCTCGATGAGGCGTCGCTGGGCATCGCGGCGCATGGCCCGCGCCTCGGCCGAGATGAGGCGACCGAGGTCGGCGGCCTGGCGGTTGAGGGCCAGGACCGAGACCAGTCGGTCCAGGGCCTCGACCTCGGTTCGCCGGGCCCACTCGACCAGCGCCGCCTGCTCGTCGAGACCCTGGCGGATTCGAGCGCAGACCTGCGCCAGATCGACCGCGCAAGCTCCGGAGCTGCGGTGAGACAGCCGGTTCAGCGTGCTGGTCAGCGAGTAGCCGGCACCCAGCAACATGCCCAGCTGCTCGGTGACGATGGGCAGCTCGCCCAACACCTGCTGCTTCCATCGCGTGGATGCCCGGGCCACCTGTTGTTCGAGCACCAGGAAGGCGAGCAGGGGTGCCCCGACCAGGAACAACACGGCGATGAGCAACGGCGGTCGAACCGCGGCGGTGACCATCGCGGCCACCCCCAGCGCGACCAGTGCCGTGCTGAGCTGGCGCATGCGGAAGGCGGTGACGGTGTCGCGGGAGTGGACGCGCTCGAGGCGCAGCCCGAGCTCCTCGCCCGAACCCAGCACCCGGCTGAGCCGGTCACCGGCGCTGGAGGCGAGGGGGGACACGACGTCGGCGAAGGAGCTCCAGGACACGACCCGGATGGTCGGACGCGACGGGCGAGCGCCTGGCAGGTAGGGCGCGATGCGATCCGCCAGCGACGGTCGGCGGAACCAGCGCAGCTCGGCCAGCACGAGGGTCGTTCCCAGCCCGGTCAGGCCGGCCACGAGCACGACCAGTCGGTTCATCGCAGGACCCGTTGTTCGTCGGGGAGCCGCATGATCCGCCCCGCCCACAGCCAGCACGCCACCACCAGGGCGAGCCCGACCACCACGATGAACTGGCCCCACGCCGTCTCGTAGGCGGCACGACCGGAACCCACCGAGAGTCCGACCACGGCCATCCCGATGGGCACGATCAGCACGAACCGCCGCGCGAACCGGACACCGGCCTGCTTGGCCACTGCGTCCTTTCGTCCCTGGGTGTCGGCCCGACGGTCGTCAGCCAGGTCCTGCAGGCGGCGGTCGAGATCGCTCCCACCCAGCTCGTGGGCGATCAGCAGGGTCTCGCAGGCGGCGTCAGCGGTGGGGTCGGCCAGCTGGTCCTTGAGCACGGCCAGGGTGCGGGCGAAGTCGGTGGACAGGAGCCACTCGCGCTGCGCGGCGGCGAACGCCGGGCGCAGTTCGATCGGCGCGCCGGCGCCCACCTCGAACAGGGCTTGGGGGATCGAGCGGCCAGCACTCGAGGTGAGGATGCGGATCTCCTCGATGAGTCTGGGCCAGGCCTCCTCCGCCTGCTGGCGTCGGGCCGCTCGTCGACGGCGGTAGCTGGCGACGGGGAAGGTGGCGGCGAAGCCACCCACGATGAGCGCGGGCACAACCCCGCCGAACAGCATCAGCCCCCCGGCTGCGCCGACGACGAAGAGAGCGGCGATCACCGTCCAGAACTCGGTCGGCCCGACGTCGCCCAGACCGGCCTGGGTCAACCACTCACGGCTCGAGCGCCCCCGGGCCGGCCCACGGTTGGGCCGGGACGAGCCGGTCGCCGTCCAGGGGACCGGATCGGATCGTCGAGAGCCGGGTCCCGGCGCGATCCCACGCCAGCCGAACTGCGCGGCGGTGTACCAGAGGACCACCCCATAGCCGGCGGCGATGGCCAAGCCCAGGGGGATCAAAACGCCGTCCACTCGCGGTCGTCGTCGCGGCTGAGCAGCTCGGCCACGTCATAGCCGGCCTCTTCGAACGCGTGGGCCAGCCGCGATGGCACGTTGCCGGTCCAGTTCAGCGGTGCATCCGGCCTCGGTCGGGTGAACAGATCCGTGGTGGTGAACTGCGTCGCAGCCGGCCCGCCGGCCTGGTCCTCCACCGCCGTCACCTCCGACACCCGCGGGCCGTTGGGGCCGCGACGGCAGTGCACGACCAGGTCGATGGCCTCGCTCACCAGACTGTTGAGCGCGGACATGGGCAACTCGTTGCTGGTGTCGGCGAGCTGGCAGATGAATCGCAGGCGGGTCAGGGCCTGTCGGGCTGAACCGGCGTGGATGGTGGTGAACCCCTTGACCCCCGAGGACAAGGTGAGCAGCAGGGGCAGGGCCTCGCTGTCGCGGACCTCGCCCACGATGGCGACATCGGGAGCCATGCGCAGGAAGCCCGACACCAGACGGCGGAGATCCACGGCCGGACGGTCGGCTCGGGCGGCCCGGGTCTGCATGGCGGCCACGTTGGCTAGTGGGACGTCCGCCTCGAACACCTCCTCGGCGATGACCACCCGCTTGGAGGGATCGAGCTCGGCCGCGCAGCACGACAGCAAGGTGGTCTTGCCCGAGCCGGGCGCGCCGGCGAACACGATGGAGAGGTCGGCGCGGACACAGGCGGTGAGGAAGCGGGCGACCGCGGGGCTGAGCATGTCGCGGCTCACCAGCTCGTCGAGCGAGCGGAATGCCACGCCGGTGAACCGGCGGATGTTGACCATGAGGTGCCCACCCCGGCTGACGTCGCCGTGGACGATGTGGAGCCGCGATCCGTCGTCGAGCTGCGCGTCCTGGAGACCTTCGGCCGGGTCGAGCTTGCGATGGCTGGCCGAGGCGTCGTCGAGGATCTTGGTCAGGATCCGGGCCACGTGCTCGTCGTCGTGGAAGACCTCGTCGTGGTAGCCCGACGACCCGGCATGGCGCTTGACCAGGATCACGTCAGGTGCATTGATCATGATCTCCCACACGTCGGGATCGTCGAGCAGCGGGGTCAGGGGGCCGTAGCGGGCCAGGTTGCGGAAGGCCCGTTCGGCCACCTGGGCCGGATCGGATAGCTCGAAGCGCACCACCCCTCGCTTGGCGTCGTCGGCCCAGCGTTCGATCTCGTCGTCGATCAGGGCCCGCAGCCCGGCCTCGGCTTCGGGTCCGGCCATGTCGTGGGACAGGTCCTTGGCCCGGGCCTGCACCCGTTGCTCGATCTCCACCAGAGGGTCGAGCTCATCCGCGCCGACGCCGGCGCCGGTGTTGACCGCGGCGGTCACCGCCGGCACCTCGGCCGAGGCGCGGGCCAGTTCTGACGGGGCGTCAGCTCCATGACTAGGGTGCGGGCGCTTCGACCCGAAGCCCCCCGACCAGATCCAGATCCCGTCGGAGCAGATCTCCGCAGAAAGGACGTGACGTGAGCGAGCCGGCCGTGTTGGTGGAGCGTGACGGACACATCGTCACCGTCACCCTGAACCGTCCTGACAAGCGCAACGCCTTCAACGCCGAGGTGCTGTGCCGGTGCTGTGACGCCTGGGACCTCATCGATGGTGACGACGAGGTCCGCGCCGCCATCCTGACCGGAGCCGGTGGTGACTTCTCGGCCGGCGCCGACCTGGACCGCCTGGTGGGGGCCATGTTGTCGGGCAAGCCGGCCGAGAACGAGTTCGAGGAGCGCATCCGCCAGGACCCGGGCCTGATCTTCAAGGGCTTCCTGAAGGACTACCGCACCCGCAAGCCGCTGGTGGCCGCGGTCGAGGGCTACTGCTACGCCGGGGGCCTCGAGATCCTCCAGGCCACCGACCTGCGGGTGGCGGCCCAGGGCGCCAAGATCGGCCTCACCGAGGTGCAGCGCGGCCTGTTCCCGATGGCCGGCACCACCGTGCGGCTGCCCCGCCAGATCTCGTTCACCAAGGCCATGGAGATCATGCTGCTGGGCGAGCCCATCTCGGGCACCGAGGCCGAGCGCATCGGCCTGGTCGGCTTCGTGGTGCCAGACGGCCAGGCCCTGGCCAAGGCTCGGGAGCTGGCCGAGCGCCTGGCCGCCAACGGTCCGTTGGCCGTGCAGGGCATCAAGGCAGCGGTGTGGGCCGCGGCCGAGCTGCCCGAGGCCGAGGCCTTCGTCAAGGAGATGGAGATCGGCATGGGCGTCATGGCCAGCGAGGACGCCAAGGAGGGACCCCGCGCCTTCCTGGAGAAGCGCCCGGCCAACTTCACCGGCCGCTGACGGCTCGGGTGAGGCACACGACCTGGTCGTCGGCCGCGCCGCCGGCCCGCTCATCCCAGGGCCTCGTCGTCGGCCCAGGTGCCGAGTGACCCCGGCGTGATCGGGGTGAGCCCGGTGCCGGTGGACGAATCGGACGCGGCGCGCGGGGCCGTCCGCTCCAACATGGCCTCGACCGCCTCGGTCAAGGGCCGGACCAGGCCGATGGGCAAGGCCATGGCGGCGCGGTGGAGCTGGTCGATCCCGCGGCGTTCGCCGACGAACAGAGGCGAGCCCATGGTCTCGGCCAGTTCGGGTCGCAGTCCCGTGACGAGGGTGGCGATGGCCTCGGTCAGCTCGGCGCGGGCCATGGCCCGGCGGGGAGCCCGGGTGATGACCGGCATCAGCCGTTCGGCGGCGACGCCCCCTCGGTGCCACTCGTCGAGGATCAGGACCAGGCGGCGCAGTCCCACCACCGTGGGTGGGGCGACCACCAGCACCAGGTCCGCTCGTCCCGCCGCGGTGCGCGCCAGCACGTTGCGCTCCTCGACGTCGAGCGAGCCGACCTCGTCGTCGCCCTCCAGGTCGGGATCGAGGTCGGCCACCACCAGCCGGTAGCTGCGGAGCAGGCCATCGACGCAGGCCTGCACGGCGCGGGGACGAAGCACCGGCCAGTCGCGGTGGCGGCGCAGGCCGAGCAGCAGGTCGTAGCCGCGATCGCCCGTGTCGAAGACGTGGGCACGAACCTGATCGACCGCGGGCAGATCGAGGCGATGGACCTCGACCAGCTCCTGGAGGCCCGGCATGACGTCGCCAGCGTCATGGAGGACGCCCTGATCGGCGTGCAGAGCGAGGTCGGCCAGCACCACCAGACCCTGATGGCGCGGGGCCGAGCCCAGACCCTGGGCCAGGGCCATGGCCAGGGTCGATGCGCCCGAGCCGCCTGGGCCCGTGACGGCCACCAGGCGCCCGCGCCATCCGGCCGGGGGCGGCGCGGTGCGAACGGACGAGTCACCCGCGGGGCCCTCGATGGCCGGCGCACATCCCAGCAGCACCGACAGGAGGTCGGCCCGATCGAAGGGGTCGGCCAGAACCGCGTCCACGCCCATCCCGGCCCAGGCGGCGCGACGCTGACCGTCGTCGACCACGATGACCGCGGCGCCGACCTCCTGGGCGCGGTCCACCAGGTCGCGATCGACCGCCGGGAGGCCGCCGTCGACGATGACGGCCGAGAAGGCCTGGCCCGAGACCAGTCGAGCCGCCAGCTCCTCGGTGGCCATGCACTTCACGAACTCGACGGGGAGAGTAACAGAGAGTTGGTTGACCTGCTAGCTTTGGAGGATGCCAGCTCGAGCGGTCATCTACTGCCGGATCTCCAAGGACGCGGAGGGAAGCCGCCTCGGAGTCGACCGGCAGGACACGGAGTGCCGGGCACTCGCTGGACGGCTCGGCCTCGAGGTCGTGGACGTGCTCGTCGACAACGACATTTCGGCGTACAGCGGCAAGCGCCGCCCGGCCTACGAGACGCTCCTCGACAGTCTGAGGACGGGGGCCGTTGACGCGGTGGTCGCCTGGCATCCCGATCGGCTGCACAGGTCACCCACCGAATTGGAACGCTTCATCGACGTCGTCGAGACAGCTCACGCGCGGGTGTCGACGGTGGAGGGCGGGGAGTACGACCTGTCCACCTCTTCCGGTCGGATGACGGCTCGTGTGGTCGGGGCAGTCGCGAGGCACGAGTCGGAGCACAAGGCGGAGCGGCTGCGCTCTAAGGTCCGCCAGATGGTGCGTGACGGTGACCCACCCGGTGGACGGGCACCGTACGGGTACAGCCGGTCAGCCGGGTCGTACCTGATCGACGACGTCGAAGCTGAACATCTGCTGTGGATGGCTGACCGGGCGCTCGAAGGGCAATCGCTGCTGTGGATCGCACGCGCGCTCGCTGAGCGTGGAGTGCCGACCCGGGAGTCGGGTAGACCGTGGTCGCACGGAAGCGTGCGTCGGGTCCTCGTCAACCCTGCGATCACCGGGCTGCGATCCCATCACGGTGAGATCGCCGGGCCCGGCAACTGGCCGCCGATCATCGAGCGAACCACTTGGGAGGCTCTGCAGGCGGCGATGACGGACCCTCGCCGGAAGCGGCGCCGACCGAACTC
This sequence comes from uncultured Microthrixaceae bacterium, assembly GCA_963740985.1. Classification (GTDB taxonomy): domain Bacteria; phylum Actinomycetota; class Acidimicrobiia; order Acidimicrobiales; family Acidimicrobilacustridaceae; genus UBA4742. The sequence continues at coordinate 933,379 of CAVUGJ010000002.1, read as the reverse complement.
CGCGTACCCGCTAAGCGGCGTCCTGATGAACCCTGACGGGGTCCGGCTCATCGGCCGGCGCACGCCGTCAGGCAACCACATGCGGCGCAACTACGTCACCCCGGTCTGGTCCGCCCCGTTCGTGCAGATCGGCGCTGACGAGATCGAAGAACTGACCACCGAGCTGGTGTTGCAGCGGTACGACAAGGTGGCGTTGCCGCGACCTGTCGAGCGAGGCGAGTCTCCGGACATCGCCGCCGTCGAAGCTGAGCTGGCGGCGTGGGCGGATCTGCGTGGCCGCGGCGAGATCAGCTTGGCGGAGTACACGGCGGGGCGGGCGCCGATGGTCGAACGGTTGAAGGCGGTGAAGGCTGACGCGGCTACCACGGTGCCACCGGCGGAGCCGTTGCTCGAGCAGCCCGGCCTGCTTCGCCGCGAGTGGAAGGGTCTGGGTGACGACGGGCACCGAAGGATCTTCGCTCGTGTCCTCGAATCGGTGGTCGTGCACCCGGTGGGGCGCGGCGGGCGGTGGGTGCCGATCGGTGACCGGGTAGACCCACCCAAGTGGCGGCTGCCAGCTACCTAGGCGGCGGTTGCCTGGCTCACGGCGGTGCGGTGGTCGGCAAGGATCTCGGCCACGGCCGCAGCCTCGTCGGGGTCGACCTGAGCGGTGAGGCCCTGTGCTTCGAGGGACGCTTCGAGCATCCGCCGAGCGGTCTCGGCGATGTAGTCGATGTGCTCGTCTGGTGACGCTTGTGAGTCCGGGTCGCCGCCCATTAGCTCGCTCCGTGTGTGACTGGTTCCGTTGGGAACTGCTTGACGGAGCGCCCAAGGCGCAAGTGCGAGGAAACCGCAGGTCAGCGACCTGTTCTCGCTCTGAGCGATTCTACTGCTTCGAGCAGGCCACCTAGGCTGCTCGGATGGCCGACTACTCAGTCATCGCACTGGACCCTCAGCGACGTGTCGACGGACTCGCCGCCTACCAGGTTGACCTGTTGGTCCAGTCACTCGGACAGACCGTCGGCCTCTTTACGATCACGATCAGTGAATCCCGACTCGCAACGCTGCCAACGCCAGCAGACAACCAGTTCTGGCAGGCGCTCGCGCTCACGGCTGCACTCTGGATCGAGAAGAAGTTCGAGACAGACCCACCATCCGAGCCGCCGTCCGTCGCCTCGCCGGTAAAGCCGTACGACCTTGAGGAGGTCCTGGCAGCACGCGAAGGCGCACGCGACGAGCCGCTTGTCAACGGCCAGACGGTCTACATGTTCGCTGTCTAGCCGCCAGCAAATCAGGCGAGGCTGTCACACCCCGTGGCTACGGTCATGGGGATGAGCAGTCGGCGGACATCCAACGCTGGGCGTAGGGCCTTCCTGTTCGGGCAAGGCGTCAGCGCCCTGAACCAGACCATCAGGATCGGCGACCCCAATCAGCCCGGCACTAACGCGGACTACATGTGTCCGCTCTGCCTTGAGTTCTTCGACGCCGAATCGCTGAGCCAGGACAGTGACGATCCGCTCAGCCTTGAGGACATTCCCCCGAAGGCGGTGGGGGCCAAGAGCACCATCCTCACCTGCCGGCGATGCAACAACGCCGCCGGTGCCGGGCCCAACGGCCCGGACTTTCACCGAGCACGCCACAACGCCGTGCAAGCGGTGATCGCCGGGAAGCCTGGCGCGTCCGCCTCCGGCCGGCTCGCCGACGCCAACGTGAAGGTATCGGTCGGGCGGCAGCGCGAGATGTTCATCTGGCTCGACGAGCGGCACAACCACCCGACCGCCTACGAACGGGTCGTCGGTCAGTTCGACGCTCCGACCGATGGCCATCCTTCCCATCTCCCGCTTGTACTGCCCAAGACCTACGACGACCGCCTGGTGCAGATCAGTTACCTACGCACCGCCTACCTCGCCGCCTTCGCTGTCTACGGGTACCGGTACATTCTGCAGCCCTCCATCAAGCCGGTGCGGGAGCAGATCCAGAATCCGACCAAGGTCGTCCTCGAGCAGCTACCGCCACTGCTCAATGGACTAGATCTTCCGGGTGAGCTGTTCAGCGTTGGACGAGTCATGGCGCCTGCGGATTTCACTGCGGTCTACGTCCGAACCGGTGGCACGGTCTCCTACCTCCCTGCACCCGGACAGGAACCGGATTGGTACGACCACGCCCACGCCCAGCTCTCCCGATCAGCAGGCACTCAAGTAAACCTCCTTGCGCACAGTTGGCCGAAGAATCCGACCTACTTCGAGGACGGCCGTGAGGTCCCAGCGGACTGCGTCTGGCAACCGCTCGAGCCGTAGTCGATGCGGTCAGGGTGCTCTCGCCCAGTCCTTTCACCCGATGGCGAACCACTTCTTCTCGTAGAGCCGCCTCCCCTCGCTGAACCACCTGTTCTTGAAGGTGATGTCTGCTGGTGTCTCCTCACCGGGTGAAGGCGACTGGTGGGCGATCGGTAGAGGCGGCTCGATCGGGTACACCCACCGATCGAGCCGTTCCGCTCTTCGGGCGAGATCTGTCTCTTCCCAGCCCCAGACGAACTGCTTGTCGAAGCCGCCGACCTTCTCGAACCAGTCGCGCCGGACGAACAGGCAGGCTCCGCACACCCAGTGGTGAAGCCCCCACGCGGCGATCTCGGCGTTGGGCTTGTCGTACGAGTTGCCGCAGATCACGACACGCTCGGAAGCTGCGAACACGGCGGTGACCTGGTCGATGAACTGGCCTTCGATGGTGGCGTCGGGGTTGATGAAGCCGATGATCGGGGCCTTCCCGTCGCGGGCCCCGATGTTGCAGGCCGCGGCGAAGCCGCGGTTGACCTCGCGGTTGCTCACCCGGGTCGCCGTGTAGCGGTCTGCCGGCTCGTGGGCCGCGAGCGCCGCCTCGAGCTGGTCAGCGAGTGCCTCGTTCTTTGGGCTGTGGGTGACGGTGACGACGTCGATGACGGTGTTCACAGATTCCTCCGTTCGCGTGAAGACCCGAAGTTGTCGGGGCTTCGAGGTCAGGCGGCGATCCGCTGGCGCCACCGTCCGGTGCGGGCGTGCTGCCGGATCGCATCGCTGTCGGGCAGCTCACCAGTCCTGATCGCCAGGCTGTAGACCGCCGAGCACAGGTCGTACTCCCGGTCGAGCCGGCCACCAGCGGACGTGTGGAAGAAGTCAGCCTCGTGGACGAGCCCAGCGGCCTTGCACGGCTCGCAGTGCACCGGGACGAGGGCTCGGTCCTCGAACTGCGCAGCGAGGCGGTCGAGGACGTTCTGGGCTCCGTACAGGTTCGACGTGGCTGTCTCGACGGCTCGCACCGCGGTGACCACCTCATCGTGGAGCGGATCCCGGACCTTGCCGAAGGTGAGGACGTTGGCCGCGGACTCGACGGCCGTGAGCTCCGCCCCGCCACCGGAACCGCCAGCGCCGGAAGCACGTGTCGGCATCGAATCCGGACGCGACGAGCCGCCGCGACGGTCACGTTCGAGGGCGGCTGCGAGCCGGCGCTCGAGCTGCTTGAGGTTGACGCTGCGCAGACTTTCGAACAGGTCGGCGAGCTGCTGATCGGACGGGTGCTTCTTCATGGGTTCCTCCGTGGTCGAGTTATCCGAGTGTCCAGACGACGAGATCGGTGCCGAGCCGGCCCGCTCCTGTGTGCACCGGCCGCTGATGGCGGGCGGTCAGCAGGTTCCAGATCTGCAAGGCGATCCAATCGAGGTGGTCCGCGCCTCGGTGTTCGACTTGGATCAGCGCCTGGCCGGCAGGTGACGCCCGGCGGACGGCCCACACTTGGCAGATCACGCCGCCACCGCCGCGGTACGGGTGACGCTGATGTGACGACCGAGCCGGATGGAGTCGGCCACGTTGTCGAGCTGCGTGCCGGGCGTCAGGTGCCTGGGGCTACAGCAGAGCTTCGAATCGCAGCGGTCCGCGTGGCGGACTACCTGGCCCGGCAGAACATCGGCCCCCGCCAGGAACGCCGCAACGCGATGCGCGTACAGCACGCGCCGTCCGTGACGCACGGTGCCGTACCCGGACTTCGAGCGCGAGCCCTGCCAGAGCCGGCAGGAGTTTGGGTCGTCACGGTCCACCGGTTCGACCCGGTTGAGGAACTTGACCTGCCAGTCCAGGTCGTCGCGCAGCTCGGCCGGGAGGGCGTTCGAGGGCATCGGTGCTGGGGCGCCCGGGAACGGGATCACGGTCGCCGTCGTGGTGTTCTTGCTCATACCCGGTGTCTCGACGAGATCCGGATTTAACTGAGAACTCGCACGTTCGGGCAGGTCAGACACGGTCACGCCGCCTGCTTCAACTGCCGACGGAGCAGTCGTCGTTCTCGGGCGGTCCGACCGCCCCAGATCCCGTCCTCGATCCGGTTCGCCACTGCGTAGTCGAGGCACTCATGGGCGACCGGGCAGCCGGCGCAGATCGCCCTCGCCTCATCCCGGATCGTGCTCTCCCATCCTTCGGGGAACCACAGCTCGGTGGCCGTGTCCAGGCAAGCCGCGGCGGTCCACCAGGCCCAGGGGTTCCCGGCCGACAGGCTCATCCGAGCCACCACACGACGAGGTCACGCTCCGTGACAGAACCAACCGTCACGGTTCGTCGGTGGCCGCCACAAAGCTCGTTGACCATGTGCTCCGCTTCGAGCTGCTGGCGGCTGATCTCCCGGTGCTCGATCTCGACGAGTACCTTGCCGATCGCAGTGGAGCGCCGACTCGCGTACGTTCGGATGATCACAGCAGCTCAGCCTCCTCACGGTCAATCGGCACGAAGGCCGAGTCACGGTCGTCGCCCACCGGTTCACCTTCGACGTGCTGCTTAAGCGTCAGACACAGGCGAGGCCCCGAGATAACGCGGCGTCGGTGCAGCTCGCGCTCCTGACGGTGCCGACGGCGTCGTTGCGCAGCCCAGTCGGGCAACGCGAGCCGCTCGAGCCGGAGCGCCCAGTCGCGGTGGACCCGCCAGGCGCGGTCGTGTCGTTCGATGAGCCCGTCCCGTTGCAGGTGTTGAAGCGCCCGGGACACCGTCGACCGTGACACCGGCAGGGAGGCGCAGAGCTCGCCGAACGTGACCTCAGTGTCGGCTTCGAGCAGTGCCGTGAACACGTCGTGGTCGTTTGTCGCGCGAGACCATCGGTCGTGGCTGCGATCACGCGCGAGTTGCAAGCGCGCACCAGTCTGCCGAAGGCCGACTCCTATGCACTCAGACTGGTGATCGTTTGCAACTTGCGCGTCGGCTGGTCCCGGGAGAATCCGGAACACGGAGCGGTTATCTCGGAGAGCACCGAACTTCCCAGGTACGACCCGCAGCCACGACCCCTCGAGCTGCCGGAGCTGGCGTGTCACTGTCTCCCGAGACAGACCGGCCGATTCGGCGATCTCGCGGTGCGAGAGTCGGACGTCGAGTGTTCCGACCTCGAACGCCTTCGAGTGGACTGCTTCGAGGATGAGCCGTGGCGATGTTGCGCGACCCCACCGGTGGCGGCTGGCACGGTCGGCTGCTTCGAGGATGCGGGTTCGCGCGTCTGTGCGGTTCTTGGCGAAGGCGGTGTCGCTTGGCGCGCTCGCCGGGTTGCTCGCCCCGGTGCGTAGGCCCCAGAGGATCGTCTTGTGTGCGTCTGCTTCGGGCTGACCACCGGCGATGGCTGCGCGGACGAGGACGGCTTCGGCGTGGTGCGAGTCGAGTTCTCCGCCGCCGACCAGGGAGCCGGCTCGGAGACTCGCGGCGATCGCGTCGTGGTGGCCTCCGTAGAGGCTGAGATCGGAGGCGAGTCCGGCGAGTGCGGCGTGGCCGTACCTGCTGCCTGTCCAGGGGTGATGTGACAGCTTGGCGGTCTCGTGGTCTGCTGCCATCGTCGATGCCTTCCAGTTGAGGTGTCGGCCGGGTCCCGGGGTGTTGGTGCACTGCCGGGGCCGCTTCGCGTTCGGACTCGAACGTCTGTTCGGTCACTAGAACACGGGATCGGCGAAAGCGGGTCGCGGCTAGCGGGAGCACCGTTTCGCGGTGGAACGCAGGAACGCTCAGCGGCCGTTCGGGTTGTCGGCGTAGAGCAGGCGTCCGTCTGGGACCAATGACCTCGGGCGACCGTTGATCAGCGGGTTGACCACGTTGATGACCCGGTACACACGCCGTCGAGGTCGAACTTGGTGTCGGCGATGATGATGCAGGGCGGGTCGCCGGTCACGATGGGTGTGGGCTCAGCCGGGCGGTCTCGCTCGTCGAGGAGATGAGCTGGCCCTGCTGGGACGCGACCGGACCCTTCAAGCCCTATGTGTCAGCGCCCGGAGCACGTGGGCTCGTTGTACCCGATGACCTTGAGGGCCGCCCCGACGGCCAGATGTCCCGGCCGGGCTAGTCGTCGTCCGGATCGCGGCGTTCGATCAGCAACGCGCAGGCCCACAAAGGCGAGGGAAACGCGCCCCGGGTGTCGAGCCCGTGGGGTGACCAGGCAACGGCCACCACGGCCGCGAGGACCACCACCAGGACCACGTAGGGAGGCGGTGTCCAGGGACGCTTCGGTTTAGGCTGGGGCACGTCAGGAGCCTTTCTAGGTTGTTCAGCGTGGATCGGTCTTGGCATCAGCGGCCTCACCCGTGTCCGCGGGTGGGGCCGCTTTCATTCTTGCAGCGAGGGGTGACGCCCTCGATCGGGTGATCGCCCCTATAGGTCTGGTCAAAGTGTCCCGCCGAGCGCCGCGCGGACGGTCTGCGAGCGGCTCCGTCCCCTACTCCTGACTGGCCGCACGGGTGCACGCCGAGTCGGGGCGAAGCGGACCGCGCTTCGGCCCCGCCAAGGCCAGGATGGGCTCGGTGTTGCCTGGTTGACCACCTCGTCGAGCAGGAGGTGGATGTCCCCGTCGGCGTCATTGGTCGCCGGCTCGGGCCAGCCGCCAGCGTGGAGGGACCGCCCGGACGGTTGGGAACGCCATCGGCCACCCTGCAAATCTGCAAACGACGCCCCGAGCCAAGAAACCGCAGGTCAGAGGAGCGGCACCACAAGCAGACCGAACAGGTGTACGTTTGTTCGGTAGGTTGCCTGCCGTGGATCTCGGGGCGGGCGTTGCGCGTCCTGGGGAGGGCACAGATGGAGAAGATCCGCGAGCTGTCCGTCGGCATCACCGACGACACCGACATCGAGGCGCACCTGATCGGCGGTCAGCCCGTCCTCACACTGGACGGCTGGGCGTACGTGTCGGGCTCGAGGTCAGCGATGCTCCGCCTCGCCGCCGTGGCACGCCAGGCCGCTGACCTCCCCCAGCCCGTCCCGGTCGCAGCGTGATCGGCGACCTGGTGGTCTTCGTCAGCTCTGCGCTGGCCGGTGGACTGCTCGGCGTCATCCTGTGGAGTCGCCGACCCGCATGAACCCGATACTCGTTAGGGCTGTGGCATCTGGCGGCCATGAGCGTGGAGGATGGCCGCTACCACCGGCCTAGCTATTACCGAGCTGTGGATCTGATCGTTGGCGATGTAGGCCCGTTCAACAGCGTCGAGCTGAGCAGGGGTGAGGGTTCCGAGCTTCCTGACTTCCTCGGCCGCGTCGCGGGCAGCGAAATAGTTGCCTGCTGACCGAAGCGCCGCGATCAACATGTCGCTCACACGCATGTTTAGCCTCGGCTCGGTGTTGAGTAGCCGAACGACCTCCATGGCGACGGCTTTCGAGTCTTCGGGGCCGCAAGGTCGCCACTGATGTCTCGCCGAGAAGCCTTTTGGGTCCTCACCGAGGCGAATCATCTTCACTGGGATGCCGCGGCCCAGAGCCCACCCGACTTCCTGCTGACTCCACGACGATTCACAGAAGCCAGCGTGGAGCAGCCCGACCAGCACCTCGGTCGAGTTCAACGCCCGCTCGATCTCGGTTTGCCACACGGCCGTGATTTCGATGTGCGTGTGAGCGACGAAACCTTGGATGCCGTACGGCTCGAGCCGCTCGCTCACCTGGCTTGCAAACTCTTTGTGGGTCGCAAGGTGGGAGAGGAAGACACGGACCACGTCCGGCTTCCAGAGGCCGACGGCGGTGATAGCGGTACCCATCACGTCGCCTGGGATGGGCAGATCGAAGTACTCGGCGATCCCGATCAGTACCTCGTCCGAGGCATCCTGCACTGATTGGCGCAAAGCATCTGACGGGTCGAAGGTGCCGTAAGTATCGGTCGGCATGGTGAGTAGGTCGTAGGACGAGAGGATCACGTTCATCCGGTCGACCGGCAGCTCGTTGAGCGCCTCGATAACAGCGAGGACTAGCCGGATTCGCTGGTTGACGGTGAGGTCCATGCCTCAACCTCCTTGGATGGGCGCCCATCGTCGCGCGGGGGTGCGACAGCTCCGTTGGATGGGAGGACGGTTCTCCATGCCGACAGTGCGCCCGTGCCGCCGTTGCGGCCGAACGATCCCAGCAACCGGCCGGCGCTACCTCTGCCCCCGCTGCCAGGTGGCTGCTGACCGGCAACGCACCGCGTGCCGCGGCACGACCACCGCGCGCGGGTATGACGCCGAGTACAAGCACAACGCCGCCACCGTCCGCCAATACGCGCGCGACCACGACTCGCCGTGCGCCCTCTGCGGACAGCCACTCGACCCGACCCGCATCAGCGTCGACCACATCGTCGCTCTCGCGGACGGTGGCAGCTCCGACCTCGAGAACCTGCGGCCCGTCCACCCACGGTGCAACAGCAGGCGAGGCGCCGGCCGCAAGCGTGGCTGCGAGGTTGGACCAGCCTGATGGAACAGCATCGCCTAGGCAGTGAGCCTGTCCAGCCGCCCGAATGCTTGACCACGATGACCACGACGGCGCCAATCACGGCGACAACGAAGGGGATGACGATCTTGCCCAGTAGGTCGATGGTCGCTGGGTAGGGCGCGCTCGCGGCTTCGATTCGTTGGAGGATTCGCTTCCGCTCAGCCTCCGCTTCATCGGACCCTGTGTCGTCAGTTCTCAGCTCCGGGACGGCCGTCTGAACTTGAGTTAGTACGCCCGACTTGAGTACAAGTCGAGCCATACCGATGTAACCGACGGTTCCGCCCACTCCGAGCATCACCCATGAAGGCCGACGAGCTCGCCCTTCTGGCTCTGCTTCGTGCCTGGCAGGAGTAGGACGATCAGAAGCGAAACGACCAACCAGTTGGACAGAATGAGGCGCGTGCGAGCCCATCGTACGAACAGCTCGGCTTGGGACTTCCTCGGGGGTGTCGCCACTCGGGAAGGCTAGACCTCGTCGTCTGGCACCTGACCATCCGACGAGGTGAGCCAGTTCTTGCACTGGCGCCTGGCCTCGACGTCGACCGCTTCATAGAGGTCGTGGACAAACACCTTCCACTTCCCGACCTCCTTCTTGAGCACCTTCGTAGAAGTCGAGGCAGTGTGCACGATCTCGCCTCGAAGCTCGATCAGGTTCTGCAGCTCGTCCTTCGCATCCTTTGGGATCGGGTTGATGCCAACATCGGCGAACAATGCTCGGCTGTTCGCGTAGTTGGCCGTGTTGAGCCCCCATCCGCCACCCTCGTTGCCTCTCGCATGGCCAGTCACACGACGTACCCAGAGGTCGGTCCAGCCTGGGTGGACGGAAAGCTCCCACGCTGTGGCGTCCTTCTCGATCAGGTTTCTCACATGCGGACGAGTCATCTGATCCGGCTCCAAGTCCTCTGCGAGCGCCGTAACCAGCTCGATCGCCGCCTCCTCGACGTAGTTCTCCCAGACCGCATAAGCAAACACGATGGCGCTTGTATAGAGCGACCGTTCCTTGAGAGACGGCTGGCCGCGGCTGTTGCTCGCGAATTCCATCAGCCCGTCGATGATCTCGAGACCCTTGTCGGCACCGATGGACGCCTCCGTCCATTGCGACCAGTCAGTCGGCATCCGATCGTCGCCCCTCAGCTTCGGCGTAGGCAGTTCGGGCAGTCAGCGATGTCCTCCCGGCCGGTCGCGTTCAACGCACCGCGAGCCTCCTCGTAGGTGTCGAACGGTACCCAGTGGCCTACGGCCGATTCACTGGTCCCGTGGAAACCTTCACCGTCGTTACACCAGACGCACTCGGCTCGATGGACGCGGGCACGACGCCTGTGCCAGTTGTCGTACAGCCAATAGGCGGCCACGAGCCCAGTGTCCCACGTATCCCGCGTCGGTACCCTCGTCCTATGCGATACACGATCGACCCAATCGAGTCCGGGGATGACCCACCACCGCTGATTGAGGTTGCGGGACCGGAGAAGGGGAAGATCATCCCACTCCGAGACGATGGCGGCTTCCTCAAGGGCGGAGCCTGGCCGACGGAGTTCGGCCGGAGCATGGTGACGATGCCGGCCCACACCGAGCTCCCAGAGTCGTTTGGCGGACTTCGACAGGCCATTCAGGCACTGGCCTACGAGCTCGACTCCTACGATGTCGAGATCAACGGCGCTGCAGCCGAAGCCCCAGACGACGAAGCCGACGCCCGCACGCGCATGCGAATGACCCAGTTGCTCGCATACGCGGCCCTCGCGGTCGAGTTCGAAGTCTTCCCCGACGAACGCGAACTCCCACCCAGCTAGAGCTGGGATCCGCTCCGGGCGGTGCACCATCGCCGAGAACGCGGCGGTACGCGCCCGACGCCCGCGACGTTGGCCGAGCCTGATCGCTAGTTGTCGAACCCGCTCAACCATCCAGCGAGACTTGCGAGTCGCGCCCGGGCCTCTGACGCAACTTCCTGCTGCTTGAAGATCGTTGCCGGCCCGAGTCGCCCAGTCGCCTCTCCGACATCGACCGACGAGGGAAACATCGAGTCGAATTCCTCGTGGAGGTCGTCTGGCACCATCTCTCGGACCTGAACCCTGAACCGCCCGTATTGGTCTGCGAGCACTGAAAACGCCGAGGTTGCGTCGGTGGGTGTGCTGTCTAGCGTTTGAAGGATCGCCCCACGGATCCGGTGGTACCGAGCATTCTCGTCAGACGTTGCCACAAGCGACTCCCTGCGTCAGTCCTTCTGGGGGCGATCGGTCTCCCGCACCAGGCGAAGAATGATCGCGCCAACAATGTGCACCGTGAACCAAGCATCATCCCGAGTCGGTGCTCCTCCTGGATGGGCGTCGCCTACCTCACTGCGGTCCGCCGAGACCCAGTCGATGATCTTGGCCACTGCATCATTGAGCGTCTGGTCGTGCGGCGCGAACATGCCTGTCTTCTTCGCTGCCTTGATCTGCGGACCGAGTGAGCCACCCGGAAAGCCCCGAGCCGTCAGAGCTGCTTGGAGTGCGCGACCGGCATCCGTGATCGCGTCCGACGGATCGAGCCCGATCTCCTTGAGTGCCTCCTGGTACGACTGCTCAACCTCCTCCCAGCCGGCCCGCCCGGAGAGCAGCCGCAGAGTGGGAGCGACGATCTCGGCATGCAGCTCCTGTGAGTCGATCTCAACCATCTCGCCCTCGATGAGTTCGAAGGCGATGCGCTCCGTCGCTAGAACGTCGTTTATGAAGCCGGTGTAATCGTCGTACTCATTCTCTGCCAGGTAACGCTTGGACGAGTCGAACATCGCCTCGATCGTTGCGAGGGCGTAATCGTGGTCGGCGTTGAAGAAGAACTGCGTGATGGCCTGCCACCAGCCCCCGCCGCCGTAGATGTTGTTGGGCGTGTGAGGCACGACTGTGCCGTCTTGTACACGAAACGCGCTGCATGCGATTTCCGAGATGGTTTCGGGATCGCGGGCTGCAGCCATCTTCACGATCGACCACAGCCGGGTCCGAACGCGCTCGTCGATGTCCGTCGTCCAAAGTTGCACTCCCTGTAGTTCTTGTTCGACACGCTGGGCCTCACGCTTACGCGTCGGATACAACGCCACCGAGCCACCTCCTACAGGTCGCTGTGAGGGTAGCCCCGTCACACCCGACGGCACCGGCTCATGTGGCAAGCAGCGCCTGCGGCGACAGGGGGCGGCTCAAGTCCTCCCCACGGTCAGTCAGCAACCCGCCTTATCGCCCCACGCGCACACCCGCGCTTCGACGGTTCTAGTGCGAGGCCGTCGTCGTGGTGGTTGCCGTAGGGGACGTTGTGGAGCTGGTTGGCGCACCCCCGTGAAGGTTCGCGATGAACTCGGTGGCACTTCCACACGCGCTGTCGTAGCCCGCTAGCCGCATGTGTTGAAGGGCATTTTCGAGACGGGATGCGGGATAGTGCTGATCGAGTTGCTGTAGCTCTTGGAGGTAGGCCACGCAGTCGGGACGCGACTCGGACCGGCTGAGGTACGCAACGGAGAGCGAGAAGGCTCCCGAGATCACGGCTACCAGGATCAACCCGATCGTCTGGGTCCACACCGACGACCGAGTGCCCGTCGCTGGGCCACGGTCAGCCAGAAGTTGCGCTTTATCAGGTGGCCCTGATGCGGCGATCGGGGTTGAGGGCGTAACAGGGGTTGGTGGGCGTTGAGTTGCTGGTTCGTGGGGGCCCTCTGCCGCCTCCGTCTCCCCAGTTCCGCCTTCATCCTCCTGACGTTCACCTTCGTGGAAGACGAGTTGGCCATCCGCTCCGCGGCTGACTCGAACCCCATTGACGTAGATCACGGAATCTTGCCGCCGCGACCTGAACAGATACCGGGCGACGTTCCCCGCCGCAGCAACGGCAGCTCCGATGGCTAGAAGGCCCGAGAGGCCGGTGACGATGGTGTCCGCTGCCCCGCTTGTCGCCAATAGCACGGTCACACCGTAGGACGAGACGACAGCTCGGGAGGTGAGGGATGACCCAGCTTGAGGTGGTGGCATTGCGGGCGGACACCCACGGCTGCTTTGCTGACCGGATCAAGCAGCCGTTTCAGGCGATGAACCGGGCGGGCCTCGGAGTCCACGGCTCGTGGACCGACACGCTGCTCCTCAAGGACGTGGTGGCCGGCAAGGCGGACCTGCTCGTCGGGAACCGGGTGTCGACCCCAGAGATGGCGGACCTTTGGAAGGTGTTCTTCCATCCGGCCGCGCCCGCCTGTTGCATCGACTTCGACGACGACCTGTTCCACGTGCCACCCGCCAACCCGGCTCACGAGACCTACTCGAAGCCTGAGACTCAGCGCCTGATGCGGATGGCGATGTTCGCGTCCGACGCGCTGACCGTGTCGACTCGTCCGCTGGCCTCTGAGCTCGCCCAGTTCAACGAGCACGTCTTCGTCTTCCCGAACACGCTCCCGGCCAGGTTCCTGCGCCGCCCACGCCGTGAGAACCGACGCCCGATTGTCGGCTGGGCCGGCGGCGCCTCACACCTCGAGGACATCCGGCTGCTCAAGGCGCTGCCCGCCGACCTTCGTCTCCGCCTGTACGGCTGCGACCACCGCGAGGTGATCGGCCGACCGGACGCCGAGTTCGTGCCGTGGAACAGCGACCGGGCCCTGTACCTGCGTCGCCTCGACCTGGAGATCGGGCTTTGCCCGCTTGTCGACAACCAGTTCAACCGCTGCAAGAGCCCGCTCAAGTTCCTCGAGCACTCGTTCAGGGGGATCGCCACGGTCGCGTCGCCGACCGTCTACGCCGACTTCATCGAGCACGGTGTCACCGGGTTCATCGCCGAGACCGCCGACGAGTGGGCCGGCTACGTCGACCTGCTCGTCCACGACCCGGCGCTCCGGTACGAGATCGCAGCCAACGCCCACGAGTACGTGGCCGCCAACTGGACGACCGAAGCTCACGTCGAGACCCGCGCCGCCGTGTACCGGGAGATCGTCGCCCGTTCGGCGGAGTGGCGGGCCCCGAAGTGGGAGCAGCTCGTCGCTGAGGTGCCTGACGCCGGGCACATGTGGCTGCAGCTTTACGGGCTACCGGCTGCGTGATCGACGTTCTTGCTCAGCTCGACAGTGTTCTCTACGAGCCTGCCGCTGGGGGCGTTCCGGTCGAGTCAGTTGCCGTGGTGCCAGCCGGTGCCGTCGTCGCCTTGCCGCCCGCAGCGTTGACCGCGTCTGCGGCTGCGGGTGCCCCCGCGGTCAGGGCGGTCTTGGCGATGTCAGTCAGATCCAAGACGTCCGGTACGTCCGAGATGACCACCTGCTGGTCCTTCGCCGCGACGACGATGACCTTTCCATTCTTGAACTCGCAGTTCACCGTCTGAACCAGCTTGCCGGACGTGAAGTCGAGGATCTGCTCACATCCGTGGCTGATCTGCCACCACCTCACGAGCTTCGCGACCGCGGCAGCAGCGATAGCGCCTGCGAGCACCACGCCGATGATGGGAAGAATGCCCATCTGCTCCACGGGCTGGACGTCGATTTCCCCGTTTTCAGTCAGCCAGTTCTGAAATGCGGCTGCCTCCTCGTCGGTGCCAACGTGAAGCTCGATCTCAACTTGCGCGCCATCCGTCGCCATGTTCCCTCCGCTCATTGGGTGAGCGGAGTCTTACAGAACAACGACCAATTCGCTTGGGGCACTGCCCTGATGGCGCATGTCTGCTCGTCGGAGCTATCGCCTACTTGGAGAGGTTCCAGTGCCGGCCAGGATCGTTCCTAACGAGATCAAGCGCGCCAAGGGCAACCCGGGCCACCGGGCACTCCCGACGCCGGTGGCGTTCCTACCGCGGGCCACCGACATCCCACCCGAACCGGGTGAGCTCACCCAGCTCGGCTCGGAGACGTGGACTCGGATCTGGATGAACTGCCGGGCGTGGATCTCGCCGATCACCGACCTTGCGATCATGACCCGCTACATCGAGACGCTCGAGCTGCGGGAGCTGGTCAAGGAGGACGTGGTCGAGGGCGAGGCGAAGGTCTCGGACCTGCTCCGGGTCGACGCGTCGCTGCTGCAGCTCGAAGCGCGGCTCGGCCTTACGCCCGCTGATCGCAGCCGGCTCGGCAAGGCGGAGATCGAACGCGAGACAGCGGTGCAGAAGCTGCGGACCCGTTCGACGGGCCCGCGCTCAAAGACGGACGACGTGACCGACGCGGAGGTGACCAGTGAGCACGACGACACTGACACCGTGCCCGCCGAGGTGGGCGACTCGGCCTAAGTACGACCAGTCGTTCGGGCCGGACCTGTGCGACTTCGCGGACGACTACGCGGTCATCACCAGCGAGTCGCTCGCCGCCGACGTCGGTGACCCGGTCGATCTGCGGGCCTGGCAGCGGGACCTGTTCAACGACCTGCTCGAGGTCCGCGACGACGGCCGGTACCGGCACCGCACCGCCCTGATCGGGCTGCCCGGCAAGAACGGCAAGAGCTTCCTCGGGTCGATCCTCGCCTTGTACTGGCTCACCTACGGGCCAGAGAACGCGGTGATCATCGGCGCCGCCTCGACCCGTAAGCAGGCCCGGCTCGTCTTCGACACCACCAAGAAGATGGTGAAGGCCAGCCCGGACCTGTGCGAACTGATCCACGTCGCAGCGAACCACCTCGAGAACCTGCAGACAGGGGCCATCTACCGGGTCGTGTCGGCCGAGGCTGGCGGCGAGGACGGCCTGGTCGCAGACCTGGTGATCGTCGATGAGCTGCACCGCCTCCCGAACCATGACCTGTGGTCGGTGCTCACCAAGAGCATCGCCACCAAGGGCAACGGGATGGTCGTCGCGATCACGACAGCCGGCCATGACCGCCAGTCGCTGTGCTTCGAGCTGTTCGACTACGGATGCAAGGTCGCCTCCGGTGAGATCGCCGACGAGACGTTCTTCATACGCTGGTGGGCGCCCGCCGACCCGGACTGCGATCACCGCGACCCGGCGGTGCACGCCGCCTGTAACCCGCAGTTCGGGGACACGCTCGACCCTGCCGAGCTGCTCATCGCAGCGTCGCGTGACGCCGAGAACGAGTTCCGCCGCTTCCGCCTCAATCTCTGGACCAAGACCTTCTCGCAGTGGCTCAAGTTCGGGGCGTTCGAAGCCTGCCGATCGGACCCACCGAAGCCGCTGGCCGAAGGCGACGAGATCGTCATCGGCTTCGACGGCTCGTGGTCGAACGACACGACCGCACTGGTCGCCTGCCGCATCTCGGACCTGCACCTGGTCGTCCTCGACGCCTGGGAGAAGGACCCCGAAGCGGACGACTGGCGTGTCCCGGTCGGCGAGGTTGAGGACGCCATCCGGCGCGCCGGCCGCCTGTACCGGGTGCGTGAGATCTCGGCGGACCCGTCAGGCTGGAAGCAGTCGCTGACGACGCTGTCGGACGAAGGCTTCCTCGTCTTCGAGTTCCCGCAGGGCTCCGACGCGCTGATGACCGCCGCCACCCGGGCCTTCGAGGACTCGGTGTACGACCGGAAGGTGTCCCACGACGGCGACCGGCGCCTCGTCGACCACGTCGGCAACTGCATCACCAAGCCCGCCACGTACTCCGACGGCCATCGCCTGGTGAAGCGGTACAAGGGCTCTAGCCGGAAGATCGACGTCGCGATGGCGGCCGTGTTCGCGCTGCACCGGGCCCTCACCTATCAGGTCGGCGGCCCGAACCCGTCGGTCCTGTGGATCGACGAAGACGAAGACCCCGACGACGACTGGTGGGACACGGAGTGATCGCAGGTCTCATCCAGCTCGTCGGCGCCGTCGCGCTCATCGCCGGTCTCGTCCTCATCTCGATTCCGTTGGCGCTGTGCGTCGGCGGAACCGCCGTCTTCGCGTACGGCCTGATGCTCGAAACCCGGAAGGGAGGCGCACGTGGGTCTGCTCAACCTCCTCCGACCTGACGACATCGAGACCCGCGGCTGGGTGACCCCGTTCTGGGGTTCGTCCACGCAGCAGCTCCCAGAGCTCACCGCCGGGGTCAACGTCGACCAGCACAACGGGCTCACCTTCGTGCCGGTCTTCGTGTGCGTCCGCCTCATCAGCCAGGACGTGGCTGGCCTGCCGCTCGAAGTGTTCCGCACGATGGCCGGCGTCCCGAAGCCGGTCGACGCCCCACCGTGGGTCGAGCAACCGAACCCGGAGATGGGCCGCTTCGAGTTCATCGAGGTCGTCGTCGCGTCCCTCGCAACATGGGGCAACGCCTACATCTTGAAGGTCACCGACGACTTCGGCGACCCCCTCGAGCTCTGGCCGCTCGACCCGACCCTCATGTCCGTCTGGCGGGACTACGACTCGCAGTCGCTCATCTACAACTACGCCGGCAAGCCGATCGACCCGGCCGACCTGCTCCACATCCGCGCCTTCCACGGACCGAACACCTACCTCGGGCTCTCGCCGATCGGAATCGGGCGAGCAGCCATCTCCGTCGGTCTCGCCACCGACCAGTACGCGGGCACGTTCTGGGCGAACGGTGCGCAGCTCGACGGGGTCATCGAGATGCCCCAAGGCTCCGGCCGCGACGACGCCGCCATCAAGCGGCTGATGCGGGCCTGGAAGCAGCGCCACGCCGGCGCGAAGAACAGCCGCAAGACGGCGCTCCTCACCGACGGCGCCACATACAAGGCCATCTCGATCCCGGCCGAGGACGGCCAGTTCCTCGAGACGCGCCGCTTCCAGGTCGAAGAGATCTGCCGCCTGTACGGCGTGCCGCCCCACCTGATCGCCGACCTCGACAGGGCGACAAACAACAACATCGAGGTCCAGGACCAGGCGTACAAG
This sequence comes from uncultured Microthrixaceae bacterium, assembly GCA_963740985.1. Taxonomy (GTDB): domain Bacteria; phylum Actinomycetota; class Acidimicrobiia; order Acidimicrobiales; family Acidimicrobilacustridaceae; genus UBA4742. Next base: position 915,946 of record CAVUGJ010000002.1, on the reverse strand, counting down.
GACCGCACGATCCGCGGCTACCTGACCCGGGTCGAACAGGCCCTGTCGACACTGCTGCCGCCCCGCCAGTCGTTCCGGTTCGACGTGAAGGATCTGGTTCGGCTCGACCCGAAGCTGCAGGCCGAAGCGTTCCAGGTGCTGTGGTCGATCGGCTCGATCAACGGCGCCGAGATCCGCGCCCAGTTGGGGCTCGACCCGATCGACGACCCGGCGCTCCTGCAGTTCTTCCGGCCGCTCAACTTCGCGCCGCTCGGCCAGCAAGGCGGCGTCGGCACCGGCTGGGCCGTCCCACCCGCACCGGTCGTCCCCGCGCTCGACGACGGCGCTGACATCCCGCAACCCGCCGATCTCAGTGAACCCCTCGCGCTCCCCGTAGGAGGCCCTACCCAATGAGCACCATCGAACGCCGGTCGTACGCCGGTGAGATCGAGGTCCGCAGCCACAACGGCCGTCCGGTGATCGCCGGCTATGCCGCCGTGTTCGGCGCGATCTCCAAGCCCATGGTGAAGGGCGGACGAGGGCGGTTCGTGGAGACCGTCGAGACCCGAGCGTTCAACAAGACGCTCGGTGACGGCGCAGCCGACGTGATCGGCACCGTCAACCACGACCCCACTCAGCTTCTCGGCAGGGTCGGCGCCGGCACCCTGCGCGTCGCGACCGACACCCGCGGCCTGCACTACGAGATCGACCCGCCCGACACGACCTACGCCCGGGACCTGCAGGAGTCGCTCGAACGACGCGACGCCGTGCACTCCTCGTTCGGGTTCCGCACGCCGTCGCGGAACTCGGAGGCGTGGTCGTACACCCCCGACGGGATGGCGCTGCGCAGCCTCCAAGAGGTGCAGCTCATCGACGTGGCACCACTGACGATCCCGCCCGCGTACGACTCCGCGACCGCCGGTCTGAGCTTCCGGAGCCTGGTCAGCCTCGCTGAGTTCCGGGGCATCGACCCGGAACGGCTCGACGGGGTAGACGAGGACGCGGCCTTCGAGGCGCTCCTCGACGCCGACGCGGACCTCACCACCCTGTTCGCACCGGCCGACGACCTCGAGTCGCGGTCCGGCGACGACACGCCCGTGGATCTCACCGTCCAGCGGGCCCGACTCGCGCTGCTCGAACGCCCCACGTGGGCGCACCGCATCCGCGCCTGACCCCTAGTTCGTCCGCCCGCCGCCGAAAGCACGGGCACTCGTGAAGCAGTAGCAGGCGCCGCCGCAAGCACGCCGAACCCCGCAGGACCCACAACTCATCTCAAGGCCGCCTCTCTGGGCGGCCTTTTTCCGCGTCCCAGGAGGACCACCGATGGAAGCAACCGCACAGATCCAGGCGATGGCCGACGAGCGCGCCCGACTCATCACCGAGTCGCGGACCGTGCTCGACGGCGCCGCAACCGAGAACCGCTCGATGAGCGCCGAGGAGACCGCGTCGTACGACGCCATGGTCGCCGACGTCGACTCGCTCGACGAGCGCATCGTCCAGCGCCTCGACGCCGAAGAGCGCGCCGCGAAGGCCGACGAGCACCGCGCCCGCTTCGACAAGCTCGGCATCCGCCCATCCGTCACCCCCGGTGACGAGTCCGAGGTCGAGACCGAGGTCGACAAGACCGACGCCTTCTTCCGCGGCCAGCTCCCCGACCGGTCGATGGAGTTCAGCTCGAAGCTGGTCTCCGACGCCGAGTACCGCGCGGTGCAGGTCGTCGGCACCCCGTCGGCCGGCGGGAACCTGGTGCCCACCGACTTCTGGGCACAGCTCGTCCGGATCCAGGTCGCCAACAGCAACATCCTGGCGATGGGCCCGAAGTTCATCGACACGACCGGCGGCAACCCGCTGGCCGTCCCGACCGTCGGCCCCACCTACGGTGCCGCCGTCGCGGTCGCCGAGAACGCCTCGGCCGCAGCCGCGTCCGACACGTTCGGCCAGGCCACGCTCGGCGCCTTCAAGTTCGAAGTCTTCGTGCAGCTCTCCCACGAGCTCATCGAGGACTCGGGCATCGACGTGATCGGGTTCGTCGCCGACGACGCCGGCCGCAAGCTGGTCAACAAGTACGGCGCCAAGCTCGTCACCGGCGCCGGCACCACCGAGCCGCAGGGCCTGTTCACCGCCGCCTCCGCAGCGGTGACGGGAAGCGGTGCCACCACCGTGAGCGCCGACAACCTCATCGACCTGCAGCACGCCGTCCTCCCGCAGTACCGGCGAAACGGCGCCTGGGTGATGAACGACTCCACCCTCGCCGCCGTCCGCAAGCTCAAGGACAGCAACGGCCGGTACCTGCTCGACATCTCCACCGTTCCGAACCAGCCCGACACGATCCTGGGCCACCCCGTGTTCCAGGACCCCAACGTGTCCGCCCTGCTCACCGGTCAGAAGACCATCGCCTTCGGCGACCCACAGGGCTACATCGTGCGCCGCGTCAACGGCGTCCGGTTCGAGCGGTCCGACGACTTCGCGTTCGACAAGGATCTGGTGACCTTCCGGGCCATCGTCCGCCTCGACGCGCAGCTCATCGACACCGCATCGTGGAAGGTGCTCGTCCAGCCCTGAACCGGCTGATCCTCCCGACCCCGGCGTTCTCCGTGCGCCGGCGCGGTCGGGACTGACGGGCCGCGGCGCAACGCCGCAACGACCAGCGGGTTCATCCCTCCCGCCGCCCGCTGGTCGTCGCCCGTCACCCGGTGGGAACCGTGAGCGAGGGGACCCGGCTCTGCCAGCCGGGTCCCTGACCTCCACCCGATCGACCATTGGAGGTGCACCGATGGACCAGACATTGCGCCTCCAAGCACACACCTGCTCGGTGACCTTCGTCGTGGGGGAAACCCCGACCGACTCCACAACGGACGTCGTCGTCACCGTGACCCACGAGAACGGCACGATCCTCGAAGACGCCACCGCCGCTACCGCGGGACCGGAAGGGTCCGGCACCTACACGTGGGTGCTACCCGGCCAGTCCAACCTCGACGTGTTCAGCCTTGACTGGCTCGCCACGATCGACGGACAGCCGATGACCGAGTCCACCGACCTCGAGGTGGTGGGCGGCGTCTACGCCCCGACCGCCCAGATCCGCAACCTCGACGGGCCGTCCGGCACCTTCCAGGACGCGGCCAAGTTCCCGCTCGCCGACATCCTCGAAGCGGAACGCGACGCCCAAGACCTGTTCGAGGGCTACTGCGACATCGCCTTCGTGCCCCGCTACGCCCGGGCCGTTCTCGACGGCAACGGCAGCCAAGAGATGTTCCTGCCGTCCCTCGATGTGCGTCGGCTGATCGACGCCACCGAAGACGGCGCCCCAGTCGACACGTCCTCGTGGATCATCGACGAGGACGGCCGCCTGTTCCGCCCCAACGACCGCTTCTCCGCCGCTGGCCCGAGCAACCTCGTGATCCGCTACGAACACGGCAAGCGCACCACGCCGTCCGACATCCGCCGGGCGTACGTGAAGTACGTCCGGGCGCTGCTACTCGACCGGTTCGACCGGATCGACGACCGGTCCACATCGCTGACCGCAGCCAACGAGACGATCCAGCTCGCCGTGGCTGGCCCGAACCGGCCGACCGGCTACCCGGATGTCGATTCGGTCCTCAACCAGTGGCGGGCCACGAAGGTCGGAGCGGTCGGCGGCTGGGGCGTGGGCTACTGATGGTCCCGTCGCCGTACAGCTCGATCCAGACCGTGAAGCGAGCGATCGTTGACGCGCTCACCGCGTCGCTCGCACCGATCCAGGTCACCTACGGCCTGGCCGGTGACACCGTCGACCGGACCACCGTGTTCGTCGGCGACGTGACCGGTCGGTTCTCGATCCCGCTTCTCCGGGCCGGCCGCAAGCCCCGCGAGGAGACGTACTCGCTCGACGTCGTGTTCTGGTCGCTGATCCCCGGCGGCGCGGTCTGCGACGCCGAAGACGACCTGTTCAGCAACCTGCAGGCCCTCGACGACTACCTGGCCGACGACCCGTCAGCCGGCGGTGTCGTGCTGCGGGCCACCCTCGGCGACTTCACCCTGCGCTCCGGCAACACGTCGAAGGGCGCGTACGCCGAGCTGCAGTTCCAGGTCGACGTGCTCAACCGCCTCGCCTAGCCCACCCATCACATCTTCACGGCCGCCCCGCTCGGGCGGCCGTTTCGCGTTCCCACAGGAGGAACCTCCATGACCGGACAGACCGGACTCGCAGCCAGCTTCGGATGGGCCGAGGAGCCCACCTTCGGGACGTTCCAGACACCCGACCACTGGGTCGACTTCGTCAGCGAATCGCTGGCGTTCGACATCGACCGCATCGAAGGCAAGGGCATCCGCGCCGGCCAGACCTTCCTGCGGTCCGACCACTGGGCGCCCGGCAAGAAGATGCTCAAGGGTGACGTGAAGCTCGAGCTGATGAACCGCGGCTACGGGCAGCTCCTCGAGCTGTGCGTCGGCGGCTCGGCCACCTCGGTCACCGCGTCCGGCGGCCGGCACGCCTACACCTGGACCCCGGCCGCGTTGAAGTCCGCGACGCTGCAGGTCGGGATCCCGGACACGGCCGACAACACGGTCACGCCGTACAACTGGCTCGGCTGCGTCGTCGACTCGTGGAAGCTCGAGACGAAGGTCGACGGGACCGTCGACTTCACCCCGACGTTCGTGGGCCGCGACTTCGACCCGGGCGTCACCCACAACACGCTCACCGCGCCGTCGTACGCGACGGGCCTCGAGCTGCTGACCTTCGTCGGAGCGTCGGTCACCGTGTCCGGATCGGCGATCCCCGTGCACTCCCTGTCGTGGGACATGAAGAACGGGCTCGACTCGTCCCGGTTCTTCCTCGGCACGCCGCTCATGTCGCAGCCCCTGCAAGGCGCACTCCGTGACTACGGCGGCAGCTTCGAAGCGGAACGGACCGCCGACACCAGCCTCCTGAACTGGTACCTGAACGCCCAGGAACTGCAGCTCGTCGCCACCTACGCCGGTGTCGCCAACCCGAGCCACAACCTGGTGATCACCTCGAACGTCCGCGCCGACGGTGACGTTGCCCAGGTCGCCGGGCCCGACATCGTCAACCAGCCCATCACCTTCAAGGTGACCGAGCCGACCGGTGGCGGTTTCAGCATGACCTACACCACCCCCGACGCAAGCCTCTGATCGATGGCCGACGACCGGCCGATGCGAGTCGAGGTCGACGGGATCCGGGCGTTCCAACGGGCGTTGAAGAAGCTCGACGAAACCGAGATCCCGAAGGCGATCCAGTCGGCGAACAAGGAGTTCGCTGACACGGTCCGCGACGACGCCCGCGGTCTCGCACCCCAAGGCCCGTCCGGGAAACTGCGCGCTTCGATCGTCAGCCGGGCCACGAAGACGACCGCTTCGATCCGCGGCGGTGGGGCTCGCGTCCCGTACTTCAAGTTCATCGACTTCGGCGGCTCGGTCGGACCCGGCCACAAGCCCCGCCAACCCAACTCCGGGTCGATCAAGCGCCCGTTCCTCAGGGACGGCCGGATTATGTACCCGGCGGCCAGGCGGCACCGCCCCGAAGCTCTCGCCAAGTACGAGAGCGCCTTGCGGGACGCGATCAAGAACTCCGGGCTCTGACCCGGTGCATCAGCCCAAGGGAGGGCAACCAACATGGCAACAGCATCTGCAGCCGCGCCCGAGGTCATCGACTTCAACATCGACGATCTCACCGTCGATGAGGCGATGGAACTCGAGGAACGGCTCGGGGTCCCGCTCGACGAGATGGACTCCGCGAACCACCTGCTCGTCGTGAAGACGCTCGGCTACCTCGCCGGGAAGCGCCACAGCCCGGACTTCACCTGGGAGGACGCGGGCAAGGTCCGCGTGATGGACGTGGCTGGTCTCGTCCCAAAAGGAGCGGCCGGTCAGCCGTCCCGTTCGCAACGCCGGGCGAAGCCGACCAAGTAGCGCAGCTCTGCCACTTCTACGCGACGAGCCCGAAGCGGCTGCGTGACGAGTGGACGATCGCCGAGCTGCAAGCCGGGTGGTCGTGGATGCGGGACTTCTACGCCGCGAAGGCCGGCCAGCGGCCCTCGACGGGCCCGCCGGCGGGCACTGAGCGGACCGTCCATTCGTACGTGAACCCGTCGCCTCGAGCGCACGTGGCTCACCCACCGCCGCCTGGGAGGTGAGCGTCCATGTCGGGATCCGACTCGAACATCGTTGTCCGGATCCTGGGGGACGCAACCGGGGCCAAGAAGGCGCTCGTCGAGACAGAGGACGCCGGCTCGTCTCTCGGGTCGAAGCTCGGCGGGGTCGGGATCGCAGCCGCGGCCGGGCTCGCCACGGTCGGCGCGGTCGCTGTGGGTGTCGCGGCCAAGTGCGTCGACTCGTACCAGAATCTCGCTGACGGGGTCCTCAACTACCAGCGCGTCGCGGGTGGCACCGCTGAGCAGGACTCCCGGCTGCTCGGCGGGGCCCAGATCCTCGGTGTAAGCCAGGACACCCTGACCAAGGCGATCGCGAAGACCACGATCGCGGTCGGGTCGCACAGCAAGGCCCTCGTCGACCTCGGCGTGAAGACCCTCGACGCCTCGGGGAAGACCCGGTCGGCGAACGACATCTTCAACGACACGATCGTGGCGCTGTCCAAGGACAGGGACGTCACGGACCGCAACACGAAGGCCAAGCAGATCTTCGGCAAGTCGTACGCCGACATCCTGCCGCTGATCTCGCAGGCCGGGAAGCTGCAGGGCGCCGAGAACGAGGCGCAAGCCGACGGCCTGGTCCTCAACCAGTCCCAGATCGAAGCGGTCCACAAGAACGCCGAGGAGCACCGCCAGATGTCGGCGGCGATCCAAGGCGTGTCCGTGCAGATCGGCGAGTACCTGTACCCGCTGGTCACCAAGGTGACCACCTGGTTCGCGGAGGCGATCCCGAAGGCGATTGCGATCGCGAAGTACGAGTTCGAGTCGCACCGCCAGACGATCCAGAAGTGGGGCGACAAGGCCCGCGAGGTCTTCAACTGGGTCAAGACGTACGTGGTCGACAACATCCTGCCCCGGTTGAAGCAGGCGTTCGACGTCCTCGTCAAGGTCGTCCGTGACGTCATCGACTGGTTCACGAAGCACAAGGCCGCAGCCATCGCGCTTGGCATCGCCGTCGCCGCGCTGATCTCACCGATCGGGACTGTCGTCGCCGCGGTGATCTACGCCTACACGCACTTCGCGATCTTCCACAACGTCGTCCTCGACATCGTCAACTTCTTCAAGAACGACGTGCCCGCCGCCTTCGTGCGGGTCCGGTCGTTCATTCAGCCGTTCATCGACTGGCTGGTCACCGAGTGGCCGAAGGTGTCCGAGGCGGCCACCCACGTCTTCAACACGGTCGTCGACATCATCAAGGTCGCGATGGTGGTGGTGCGCGCCGTCATCCAGGTGGCGTGGGACGCGATCTTGGCGGTCTGGCACACGGCCGGCCAGAACATCTGGAACATCGTCAAGGACATCTTCGACGAGGTGAAGCTGATCGTCACCACGGCGATCAACATCGTCAAGGGGATCATCAACCTCGTCCTCGACGTGATCAACGGTGACTGGTCGAAGGCGTGGGGCGACATCGTCTCGGTCCTCTCCGCGGTGTGGGGCCTGATCGAAGGCACCGTCCAGAACGCGATCAACGCGGTCCTCAACGTCATCGGCGGGGTGCTCTCCGCGATCGGGAACCTGTTCGGGGTCGTGTGGCGCGGGATCCGCGACGCCGTGTCCTCGGTTTGGGACTCGATCTACAGCAACGTGTCGTCGCAGATCAACGCGGTCCTCGGCGTCGTGTCGGGTGTGCTCGCCACCATCAAGTCGACCTGGTCGACGGTGTGGAACGGGTTCGTCGGTGTGGTCGACGGGATCTGGGCCGGGATCCAGGCGTCGATCAAGTCCGGCATCAACGGCTTCATCTCGCTGATCAACACCGCCATCCACGGCGTGAACAAGATCTCGGGCCTCGTCGGCATCCCAGCGATCCCGGACATCCCGAAGCTCGCGCTCGGCGGCAACGTCGTCGGCGGTGGCCTCGCGATCGTCGGTGACGCCGGCCCCGAGCTGCTCAACCTGCCAACAGGCGCGAAGGTCACGCCGCTCGCTGGCGGCAACCACCCGGCAGCGGGACGGGGCCAGGCGCCACAGCACATCGAGGTGAACGTGGCGGCGACCAACGCCGACCCGTTCCAGATCGCACGCGAGATCGCGTGGACGCAGCGGAGGTTCGGTCGATGAGCGTCGGAGACCTGATCGCCGGGCCGTTCACCTATGAGCTCAACGGGCTCGGCGTCGGCGGCCCCACGTCGCCGTACAGCGTCGTGCAGATCGACGGTCTCGGCGACCAGCCGGACACCGTCACCGCAGACCGGACTCAGCTCCGCCGCCACGGCCTTTACCCGGGTGACGACTTCCTGCAAGGCCGCACCATCACGGTCACCCTCGAAGCGGTCGCCACGGCAACCGTCGACTTCAACACCGCGGTCAACGCGCTGATGGCCGCCGTCGCGCCGGCGAACCCGGAAGCACCGTTCGTGTTCCAGATCCCCGGTGTCGCCGACGGGATCGTCGCCTACAGCTCGGTTCGTCCCCGGAAGCGGGCGATGAGCGTGAGCAGCGACTACACGCTCGGCAACATCGCGACGGTCGACCTCGAGTTGTACGCCACCGACCCCCGGCTCTACGACCTCGACTACGCGACCGACTCGACCGGACTCCCTTCGGAGGCGGGGGGCATGGTCTTCCCGCTCGTGTTCCCGCTCACCTTCGGGATGGTCGGCACCGGCGGCTCGATGATCGCATCCAACGACGGCACGTTCGCCAGCCCAGTCGTGTTCCGCATCGAGGGGCCGGTCCAGAACCCGTCGATCGAGAACGTGACCCTCGGCCGGATGCTCGCTCTCGACCTGACCATCGGGGTCGGCGACTACCTCCTGATCGACACGAAGACCCGCTCGGTCCTCCTCGACGGGACCGCCTCCCGCTACCCGGACCTCACCGCGGACAGCCAGTGGTTCGACCTGGCACCCGGCGACAACGAGCTGCAGTTCCAGGCCGATGTCTTCCAGACCGGCGCTCAGCTCTCCTACTCCTTCCAGTCAGCTTGGACGTGACCTGATGACCGAGCGCAACCCCGCCCTCTACATCCAGTCCCAGAGTCACGGCGCGGAGGATCTGCGTCAGCTCATCGCCGCCATGTCGTCGGATGTGTCCGGACTGATCGGCGCCGCGGACCTCAAGGTCGCCGCGCATGGCACCCCGAACATGTCGGTCGACGTGGCCGGCGGTCGGGCGTGTATCGCCGGTACGGAGAACACGTACCAGGGCACGTACTTCTGCCACAACCGGGGCACCACCAACCTCACCATCGCAGCCAGCGACCCCACACACGCCCGCTGGGATCTCGTCGTCGCGAAGGTCCAAGACGACGCGTACAGCGGCGCGACCGGAGCCTGGTCGCTCGCGGTCGTCACCGGCACACCCGCCGGCTCCCCGGCGCTCCCATCGGCTCCCGCGAATTCAATCAGCCTCGCCAAGGTGGTCGTCAACGCGACCGCAACCACGATCACGTCGGGCAACATCACCGACCTTCGACCGGCTGTCGTCGCGCTCGGGTCGAGCCTGCCCCAAGGGAAGCTCAACTACGTCTCCACGACCTCGGGTGTCGGGTCGATCACGACCACTCCGACGACGGTGGTGAGCACCGGCACCATCAACTTCTCCACCTCCGCCCGCCTCATCAAGATCACCGCGGTCACCGTGGGACTGAGCACGGTCGGAGGCGACTTCGCGGACCTAGCGATCTTCGGCGGCGCCACACAGCTCGCCCGGTGCTCCACCGAACTCGTGAACGGCGCGTCCGGCTACACGATGCGCGTCGAAGCCATCATCAGCCCGAGCGCCGGCAGCCACTCCTATGCGGCGAAGCTCACCCGCACCGCGGGCTCCGGCACCCTCTCGTCGGTTCCGAGCAGCACCGACCCGACGTTCATCCTCGTCGAAGACATCGGTCTCGCCTGATGGCGGACTACGTCGTCAACTGGACGAACCTGCTGTCCAACACGATCCTCGGATCGCTGCCCGCAGAGGCGATCAGCTACACGGACGTGGTTAGCGCGGTCGGCTCCGCCAAGATCACCTGCCCATTGCAGACAGCGATCGCTCGCAGCTACGAGCTTGGCCTCGCCGAGCAGACCTTCGACACGCCCGGAATCGACCCGAACGAGTTCCGTCCCGGCAAGGTCGGGATCTTCATCAAACGGGACAACGTGGTCGTGTGGTCGGGGCTGCTCGCCACGATCGACATCGACGTGGCCGCCAACACCTTCGACGCGAACTGCGTGTCTTGGCTCTCGTTCTTCAACGCCCAGTACATCCGCTCCGACCTCTCCTCGTTCGACCCATCGAGTTTCACCTTCGACGATCAGACCAAGTTCGCCGCGGCGCTCATCGCCTCCGGTCAGAGCCTCACGGTCACCGACAAGGGCAGCGCCGGCTCCGTGATCGGGTCGAACGATCTCGGCATCGACCCGTCAGGCTGGGTCGCGACCGGGGTCACCCGCCCCGGTCTCATCTTCTACGGGTACGAACGCAAGAACGTCGGCCAGGAACTCGTCAACCTCGCCGGACTCGATGACGGGTTCGACTTCATCTTCACCGCAGCCCGCGATGGCGCCGGCTATCTCATCACCTTCCGGTCGCTGTACCCGACCACCGGCCGGGACTCCGGTATCCGGTTCGAGATGGGTTCCAACGTCGAGTTGCTCAAGGCGACGATCGACGGCACCACCCTCGCGAACTGGGTGGAGACCACTGGGTCGGGTGACACCACCAACCAGCTCGCGGCCGCCGGCTACAACGCTGCGTCGCTCGCCGAGTACCCGATCTTCCAGGACGAGCTCTCCCAGACCGACGTCACGGACCCGACCGTGCTCGAGGCCTACACGGACCGGCGGCTCAGCCAAGGCGGCCAGCCGACGATCATCCCCACGATCGACGTGAACCCCGACCTCGACCCGGTGTACGGCTCCTACGGGGTAGGTGACGCCGTGTACCTCACCGGCTCGTACGGGCTGCTGTCGATCGCCGACTTCTTCAAGGTCACCACCATCGCGGTCACCGTCGACACCACCGGCAAGGAAACAGTCGAAGTGGACCTCGCCCCGGTCGCGATGTTCGCGCCGCTCGGAGGTGACTGATGGCTGTCCGCCACGACCTCCCACCGAACATCAACGACGACATCGCCGAACTCAAGCGCCGACTCGACAACCTGGAACGCTCGAAGATCAGCTTTACGATCAACCAAGCGGACGTGCAGTACGGGTCCAACTCGACGCCGGTCACCGGAAGCACCTACGCGGCGGTCGGCAACCCGCCCGTCCAAGCCTTCTTTGACGGGATCACCCACAACGGGTTCAGGTGGATCAGCCTCGTCGGCTGCCAGACGGGCGACACCGCCAACTGCTTTCTCAAGTTCACGGACCGATCCGTGGTCGGCAGCACCCCGTACTACTCGGCGCTGTACACGTTGACGGACCTGACCGGCAGTCCGGCCGGTCAGAACCTGATCTCGATCGACGCGGACGTGAGCGGCATCCCTTGGTGGACGGTGGGCAGCGCCATCAACGTCCAGGTGTCGCTGTTCGTGAGGCGCACTTCCGGATCCAACCCGGTCGACGTGTACCTGCCTCGTGCCGCGCAACAACAGAACAGCAACACCCTCGGCGCTCTGGCTGCCTTCTCGTCCACGAACCCCGACCCGTGAGGACCCTGTGACCTTCGCTTTCGCTGCCGCCAACTTTGGTATGACCGCCGGCGCGGTCACCGCCGGACTGCTCGCGTTCTTCACGATGCTCGCAGCGTTCTGCAAGCTCATGGTGGTCCCGTGGCTGCGTGACAACGTCGTGGCCCCGCAGCTCGAGCAGCTCAGGTCGAAGGATCTGGGCCCGCAGCTCGACCGCATCGAGAGCACTGCGGTGACGACCAACAAGCTGGTCGTGTACCACCTCGGGGCGAACGGGTCGACGATCCCGCTTCGTGACCGGGTGCTCACGCTCGAGTCGACGGTCGGGAACATCAAGGAGGACGTGACCGAGTTGAAGGTCGCGACCTCCGCCTGATCTAGCAGCACCGATCCGATCCCTGGCCGCCCGTCTGGGCGGTTTCTTCGCGTCCAAGGAGCCAGCAGATGGCCGGTACCCGCCCGATCACCATCGACGAGGGCGAACCCTACGAGCACATCTTGATGTTCCCGTTCGACGTTTCCGACCGGGAGTTCCAAGCGCAGCTCCGTGACGCGCCGGGCGGGTCGCTGATTGGCGAGTTCAGCTTCTCCGATCCCGTCGACAACGGCGACGGCACATGGAGTGTCACCGCGACGCTGCCCGCTGAGGCATGCGCAGGGTGGGTGACGGCCTGGTGGTCGGCGCGCTGGTTGATCGACACCGTCCCGCACACCTTTGTCCACGCGTCGAAGGCCACGTTGAGCCGTGAGGTGACCACCGGATGAGCTCCGAGTACACGATCTTCGCGCCCGCCCCGGACGCCACCGACCTGAACATCACGACCGACGTGACCGTGCTGACCTTCGGGTCGGCGCTTCCCGTGTTCGGCCCAACAGGTCCCGACGGACCAACCGGCGCGACCGGACCCGCCGGTCCGACAGGCGGCAACGGTCCCACGGGCGCGACCGGTCCGGCTGGACCCACCGGCGCCGGTTCCATCGTTCCGGGCCCAACCGGCCCCACCGGAGCGACCGGACCCGCCGACACCGCAGCGATCGCCAACGAACAGGAGCGCGCCGCGACCGTCGAGGCCACCAAGTACGACACGCCTGGCCCCGGCATGGCCGCCCACGGGACGACGGTGCACCGCTCCCAGGGCACCCAGATGGGACCAGGGCTGAACCGGTGGCACCGCGCGATCGCCAACACCGCTACCGCCCCGGCGAAGATCCTGATCGGTCCGGCCGACTCCGAGGTCGAACTCGCCGGCGCGTGGTCGCACTTCCGTCAGCGCCTCGAGGCCCGCTACAACCCCGCCGCAGCGCAGACCCCATCGGCAGGTGGACTCAACTACCTCGGCGGCCTGTTCCAGACGCTGAACCTGCTTGCCACCCCGAACCGTTGGTCGATCACGATCAACGCCACCGGCGGCACCTGGACGTGCACCGTCGGCTCGGCGTCGCCGGTGACCCTGTCGGCCACGATCACCGCGACGGCGCTCAAGACCGCGCTCGAGGCGATCCCCGGAGTCGGATCCGGGAAGACGACAGTGACCGGCGGCCCCGGCGGCACCGGCCCGCTGATCGTCACGTTCGACCCGACCCTGAACTGCCCGACTATGGCGGTCAACGGCGCGGGCCTGACCGGCGGGTCGCACACCATCAGCCTGACCACCTCCGGTGAGACGCAACAACTCAACAGGGGCATGGGCGGCAACGCCATCCAGATGTCCGACGGGAACCTGCGCCGCCTCAGCTCGGTGTGGTCGACGTCGGCGAAGTTCCGATGGCTCGCTGGCGCCAGCGGCTCGACCCTCGACTTCTATGTCGATGGGGTGGCGGTGCACACCGGCGTCGATGCGTCCGTCGTCGGCAACTGGTCGACGGGGGCGCTCACCGCCGGCCAGCACACCTTCGGAGTGCTGGCCCATGGCACCGTGCTCGTCGACTACGTCTACACCTACAACGGCAACGAGACCTCCGGTGTGCAGGTGTGGATGTCGGGCCACTCCGGCGACACCGCCAAGAACATGGCGGCCAACTACACCGACCTGGCCGCCGCCCTGGAGGATCTCGACCCGGACCTGGTGCTCCTCGAGCCCGGCGTCAACGACTTTGGCGAGGGCGATTCGGCCGCCACATTCCAGGCGTCGATGGAGACCCTGATCGGCAAGGTCATCACCGGTGACCGTTCCTTGGCCCTCTGGATCGCCCAGGACGTCCTCGCACACGGAGGGCTGAACGCCGCCTACCTCCCTGTCCTGCAGTCCCTCGCAGTCGAGCACGGCGCCGTGATCATCAACATGGCCGACTACATCGCCTCGACCGCGGTGAGCGACGCCCACGGGGACACGATCGACGGGGTCCACTACTCGACCCAGGGCGGCGAGACCGTGTCCCGGGCAACCGCCGCCGTCCTCATGGCCCACGAGCGCGGCGTCACCCCGGCGCTCGACGCGACCGGCACGGTGCCCGGCACCAAGGCCCTGTGGACCGCGACGTCGGCCGGTGTCGGGCTGGGCGGACCGTCAGCGTGGATCTCGGACACCGGGTTCGGGCAGATGGCCATCAACTTCGGGACGGTCGGTGGGACACCGGGGCTGACGGTGGGCCAGGACATCCTGAACTCCGGGCTCACCGGTTCGGTGTCAGCATTGGCCGACACCCTGTTCGTGCTCACCTCCGTCCCCGGTGTCTGGACGCTCGGGACGGGCAAGATCACCGGCGCCACCATCGCCCCGTCCGCAGCGTCGGACCTGGTGCCCAAGTCGCACATCGACGCTCTGGCAACTCACGCCCCGGCTGCGTGCGTCGCCACGGGGGCCCTGGCGTCGAACATCTACAACAACGGCACGTCAGGGGTCGGCGCGACCCTCACGGCCTCCGCCAACGGTGCCCTGGCCACGATCGACGGGTACGCCCCCCAGATCGGCGACGTGATCGTGGTAAACGGTGAGGCCACCCAGCCCCACAACGGCCGGTATTCGGTCACCTCACTCGGCGCCGCCGGATCGAAGTGGGTACTGACCCGCACCTCGTTCTTCGATGAGGCGACCGAGATGAAGGCGGGCGCCCGGTTCATCGTCCTCAACGGCACCGTCTACGCCGGGACCATCTGGTATCTGACCGCGACCGTCAGCACCACCGGGACCACGAATGTCGTGTTCGCCCAGTTGGCCGTCGCCGGCCCGACCGTCTCCGCCGATCTGAACCTGAACGCCCACAACATCAACAACGTCGCCCAGTTCGAGATCCTGTCGAACGTCATCACCCCGGGCCAACCGTCGATCCGGATGGGCCAGGCACTCGCCCCCTACATTCACTTCGCGGACGGGGGCGGGGGCGCCTACGACACCGAGCTATTCCGCTCCGCCAACTCAGAGGTGACCTGGACCGACCTCGTCCACGGGTCCACCGGCATCAACCAGAAGGGCGTCGGCACCCTCACCTTCGGCGACGGCAAGAACCTCGTCTTCGGCACCACCACCGGCACTCAGATCGGCACGGCCACCAACCAACCGATCGGCTTCCACGGCACAACACCGTCGGCGCAGCGCGCGAACGCCAACCAAGCTGCCGCCCCCGCCGGTGGCACCGGAGCGACCGCTGGCGCCTTCGACACCGCCGCCCACCGAGACGCGCTGATCAACCTTGTGAACGAGATGCGCACCGTCCTCGTCAACAAGGGCCTGATGAAGGGATCCGCCTGATGGACCTCACCGAGATGACCCCTACGACGGTCAACGAGATCCTGCCGTTCCTGTCCGAACGGGGACGCGTAGAACTCGAACTCGCTGTCGAACGGTGGCGGACAGCTCACCTCGCGGCGGCGCTCCGGGCGGCCACCGAGCCAGCGCCGGTCGACTCGATCCTTCCGTCAACGCCGTAAGCCTCTCTACGCTCGATCTCAGCCCCCACGTTCCCCGGTCTCCGCCGCCCCGGGTGAACGTGGGGGCTTCTTTGCGTTCGTGAAGGAAACCCTTCCCTTAGTAGTTGTTCGCGCTTAGCATCCCACCTGCAGACCATCCCGCCGAGGAGGCGCTAATTAAATGAATAACAGTCTAAGAAAGCCACTTTCAATGCCCTACAAGGATCTCATTCCTCAGGCAGTCGAGAAATTCTCTGACACGCGGCACGCGCTGCTCACGCGGCTCGCGCCGACGCGTCGGTCCCCGTGGGCCTACCTCTACCAAGTGGCCGCCCTCGAGACCCAAGTCATCGCGATCGGATCGCTGATGGCCGTCAACGGCTCCATCCGGCCGCGACCCGTCGGCAAGGTTCGCTACTCGCGCGCACGGGACAAGGTCTTGTCACTGATGACCTCGTCCCCCAAGGAGGACTGGACGCCTGAGGAACTGGCCGAGACGCTCGAGCTCTCGATCGGTACTACCTACGGGCTAACTCTCCGTCTCGCCGCGGCGCGCATCCTCTCCCGTCGCACCGACGAACCGAATGGTCCAGGCCGGCCGCGGATCCGCTACCGGCTAACGGAGGAAGGCCAAGCCGCGGCGCTCGAGGAACTCAAGGTGCCGCGACCGGCCAAGACGGACCGAACTGGTGGCGTGCCCCGGCTCCTGCCGGGCGTCCTGGGTGCGAACACCACGGCCGACGCTCGGAGCATGCCTTCGGCAGCGTCACACGGATCTGGTTGACATGACCAGAAGTGAGGAGAAGATGCATTGGAAGCGGTACCGAAAATCCTATTGGCGAACGCGGTTTGCGCGGTGGGCCTCTGGCTGACCTGGACCGCGTTCTCAGTTGTGCTCGGGTTGCCTGACTGGCATCGGCGGGTGCGAGGAGTGTTCCTGTTCTCCTTGCCCTGGCAGGTGCGGGAGGAGGTGAAGGAGCAATCGAACGCGCTGGTCCTGAGCAATCCCGACCTACGTGCTCGGGTGCTCTACGTGGGCCACCTCATCATGTTCGTCGGCCAGAGCCACGCCGACCTCGTGAGCGCCCGCCTCAACAGGGCGAGCTTCATCGCGGCGGTCACGACGGTGTGCGTCGCTGCCCCGATGGCGGTGCCGGCGGTCACGCTGGGGGACAGAGTGATGGCGAGCGGGCTGGCCCTCTTCTGCATGCAGCCGCTCGTCAAGGGCAAGACGCTGAGAGTGGTAGGTCTGGTGGTGATTGCCGTCGGCTCCTACGTGGGTGCCACCACGGCGGGGGATGTCCGGTGGGAGGTCATCTTCTACTACCTCTCGTTCGGGGTGACGGTCGGCGCCGTAATGTGGGCCGTGGCCCTGATCACACGCTCTACCGTCATCGAGCGATACGGCGCACTCGTCTCGTGCTTGGGCTCGACGACGATCGTCGTGTGGGACAGCGTGGACTTGGCCCGCCAGTGGCCCGGCTGGATCGCCGGGAGCATCTTCATCTGCTCCATCGTGGGTGTGGCCTACATGTCGTACGCGATGTTCGACGTGTGGCGGGGACGGCTGAGCTTGCAGGCCGGCTAGCCCTTTCCCCTGATCAACTTGAGCCCCGCACGCCTCAGGCCACTGCCGCACCGTCGAAGGTAGCCAGCTCCGCGTCACTAGCGGTCCTGCCGCGGAGAGCAGCTCGACGAGCGCCTATTCGCAGGCCACGCCATCGTGGTCGCCATCAAGTTCATCTCGGTACCCGGGCTGTCCTCGGCGGAGTGGGGCGGCGCCGGCGGCCCGAGCTGCGGCGCAGTTCGCGTAGTAGACGGTCGAGGTGCCTGCGACCGTCGTCGTTGGCCCGGTCATTGCCGCACTGGGGAGCGATGTAGTGGACGGGATCGGGGTTCCGTCTGATGCCCCGCAGGTGTCGAGCATCTGGCCGAGGGCGTCTCGTTCGGATGTAGTCATGGTGAGGTGCCACCTCGCCTTGATGGACACCCACCGTTCCGCGTACTGGCACCAGATGGCCCGAGATGGCGGTCGCCAGTGGTCCGGTGACGCGTCGCCCTTCGCACGGTTGGCGGTGGCGGAAACCAGCCAAAGGTCGATCGGCAGGTTCGCGTACTGGGTGCGCTGAGCCGTCGACCAGGACCAGGCGCCGGACTCGTAAGCATTCGCGAGCGGTACGACGTGGTCGACGTCGAAGGTCGCAGGGTCGGTGGTGGTCTTCCCGTCGTAGGCGGACACCCACTCACCCGAGGAGACCTTGCAATCGTGAACTACCGGAGGTGTAACCGACGCTTCGATCACGACCTCTTGGCGGGCGTCGCAGCCGTAGCCGTCGATGTCCAACCACTGGGGGAATAGGGCCCGCGAGTAGCCCGACAACGAGTGGGGGCTGTCGTTGACCGGAAGGACCGTAAGTTGCGCTTTCGCGGCTCCGGGGTCCCCGGCCGATGGCGCGTTCGTTGTCGGCGGCGCGCTCGTTGGGCTCGACGCGGCGTTGGTGGTTGGGGTCGAGACGGTCTTGCTGGTGCTGCTCGAGCACCCTGTCGCGAGTGTGAGCACGCTGGCCACTACGAGGGCCAGGCTGGTGCGTCGAACTGTCACGGCTCCCAGTGGCCGTGGTCAGGGTCCCCTGGAGTGGTCTTGCAGGTGAGTGTCTGGCCGGCGGCGTTCACGCCGGTAGCGCCCAGTGGGGAGCAGAAGCGGCCGCGTACCGGGACGGTCTGGGATGTGACTGGCGCCGCGAGCGGGGCGGCGGCGGTGGTGGGGGGCGGCGGTGGTTCAGTCGTGGGCGGTTCGGTCGGCGGCGGAGCTGCGGTTGTGGTGGGGGCGGCTGTAGTTGGGGGAGTCGTGGTGGTGGCGGCCCGGGTCGTCGACGTTGATCGGGCCACCGTGGTCGTTACGACGCTATGGACGACAGTGGTCGACTTCTTGCCGGCGTTCCCGATGGCTCCCACGATGACGACGAGGAGGAACAGCGCCCCACACGCGATGAGCGGAATCACCCACTTCGGTCGCCCTGAGGATGCGTGTGGGGCACTGCCGACAGCCGTGTAGGCGGCGGTGGGAAGGACGCTCGGCGGCGGATTGTGCGGGGGTGGTGGTGGTGGTGCGGCCGGCGCCGCAGAAGGCGGATACCACTTGCCGTCCGAGGCCAGCCACCAGCCTGGACCCTGTGATGCGTCGCTCATCAGCCCTCCCCAGCCGCCGTCATTCGTCCCCACCGGACGATTACCCGGACAGCATGGGCGACACTACGGGTCGCAGGAAGACATCGCCAGAGTCAGACGACCTAGGCCGCCGAAGGTGGAGTGCGCGCTCGGCGCCCGGCCCAAGAGGTCAACGCCCTTATCTGTAATGATCCCGACCGGGAGTGCCGCGTTCGTCGACCACCGGCTCAGGTCACGGAACCAGGCCGATCGAGCTCGGGCCAGACCCAGGAGTCGATAGCGCGGCGGGCTCAACTGGCCTCCGGTCGCGAGTGGTCACCCGGTCGAGTCACGCCGAAAAGAAGAAATAGGAGGGCTCGCGCCCGAATCCCCAGCTGCATTCGGTCCGCCGTCTGTTCGTTGCCTGCGCCTCGGTGCCGAGGCCCACCGCCCATGCACCGTGGACGGACCATACGAGCACGTTACGGCGTAACTCAATGTGACATCCGTCACCGATTTGCGGGACCGGGCGGCGGCAGCGAGTACGAGTCGGCGCCGGTGGCCGATCCGGCGCTGGTCGACTCGTCCGAACGAACCAAGGTGAGCGCGGCCACCTGCGTGGCATGGGCGGCGCGCAGCGCCTGGTTGGCGTCAGCCAGGGCCACGGTGATGACCAGCTTGCCCGCCGACTCCAGGCTCTCATGGCTGCCGTCGGACACGTCGATGAGGCGAACACCTCGGGCCACCACCACCGTCCGGGCGCTCTCGCCGGTGCCGTAGGTGGCCAGCAGGTCGACGGTCTGGCCAGGCTCGAGGTTCCCGTCGAGCGCTCGCTCGCGGTCGATGGGGAACGAGAGCTCGTGACGGTCGGGCGCAGCGTCGGGACGAACCACCTGGGTGCGTTCGATCACGTCTCCACCGTCGAGGGGGCCGAGCGTGACCTGGCCGATGAGATCGGAGGTGTGGTCGAAGGTCTGGGCAGCCATGCTCCCGGGAAGTTGGGCGTGTTGGGTGGTCAGGTCGGCGGCGGTCAGCGGGGTGCCGGGGCGAACCCGATGGCGGGCCACCACCACCCTCTGCTGCGGACCGTGATCGTGGTGGTTCGCCACGGCGAAGCTGATCAGCATGGCCAGGGCGACCAGGAGCCCACCCAGCACGGCCCGACCGGAGGGCAGTGGTCGCCGGCCGGCGAGCAGACGGCGCGTCCGTGGCCCGCGCTCGACGCCGTCGAGGGCGGCCGTGGTGGCGCCGTCGGGGGTGGCGTCCATCCGCCGTGACCCGCCAGAGGGCGTGTCTTCGTGCTTCGAACCCATGTCGCCTCGCCGTCCGCCCGCGCTCGCCGATGTTCCGCCGCTTGCCGCTTGCCGCTTGCCGCTTGCCGCCTGGGCGCCGATGAGCGCCGCCCGGGAGGCCGAGGTCCCCCCGAGTGATGGCTGAGGCTAGAGAGACCCGCGCTGCCGGTTCAACGTGACATCGGACACGTCGGGCGATCTCAAGATGACTGCCGCTCGCACGGGTGCTCTCGCCCCCCTCACCCGGGCCCTCGGGTGGGACATCGAGGGCAGTACTTGCGCTGGGGGGTGTCTCGGCGACGGAGCGGTCTGCCGCCCAGCGCTGCCGATACGGGGGAAAACGACACCGAAGCGTAGGAAACTCACCGAGAAGCGAGTAACGTTGCGCTCGTGGCTCCTGTCGACGACGAGATCCATTGGCTCAGCACCGGCGATGCCGCCGACCGGCTCGGCATCACGCCGCGCACCCTCTACCGTTTCATCGACGAGGGACAGGTGCCGGCCTACCGCTTCGGGCGGGTGATCCGTCTCAAGGCCACCGATGTCGACGTGTTCATCGAGGCCTGTCGCATCGCGCCGGGCACGCTCGAGCACCTCTATCCCGACTCGGGCACCGACACCTCCGCCACCGACGCCAACGCCACGTAGATCAGGCCACCACCGTCGTCGCGTACGGTCAACACGTCCCGTCCCACGGTCACCAGCTCGCCCACCACCGGTTCGTCGTCCAGGCGGGCGAACACCGCCACTCGGGTGCGTTCGGCGGCCAGCTCCGCCAGCTCACCGATCAGCTCGACCCGCGTGCGGGAACCAGCTCGCCGATCGCGTACCGGCGGCCCCGAGGCGATGGGGTCACCCGTCGGCGCCCGGACCCAGGCCAGGGCGGCCAGTGCCAACCACACCGGGCCCTGCTCGGTGGCCAGCTCGACGAAGTCGCCGCCCACCACGGTGATGCGGCCTCGATGGCGTCGACCGCTGACCAGTCCGACCAGCACGGGTCGTCCCCGTTCGCCCAGGGCGGTGGCCACCCCCACCAGATCGGCGTCGGCCGCGGCCTGCCGGGCCAGCCAGCCGGCGCGGCGGCGTCGGGCCACGGCGTCGGCCACCTGGGCCTCGGCCGTCCATCGGGCCAGCGCGGCCTGGGCCGAGTCGGGATCCAGATGGCCGAGCCCGCGGTCGTCGAAGCCCGGGGGGTCGAAGTCCTCGAATCCGCCGTCGTCGAAGTCGCCATCTCGTGGGCCGCCACCCGCCATAGGCGCCAGATCGTAGGTCAGCCGCGCCGTCACTTCCCGCCGCCGCCCGAACCGCGGCCGAGTCGAGCGCCGATCACCCCACAACTCCGCACCCCGCCCACACCTGCAGTCACTACGCTGAGATTCCCGACAGAGGCCCACGATGGCAACCACCCAAGTCAAGATCAACGTCCCCGGCAACCATCTGATGGTCGGCCTCCTGGGCCAGCGCGACGAGCTGTTGCGACTGGTCGAGACCGCGTTCCCCGACGCCACCCTCCACGTGCGGGGCAACGAGATCACCGTCGACGGCGAAGGCGCCGAGCAGGTCGGTCGACTGTTCAGCGAGCTGGTGGTGCTGCTCCAGCAGGGCCACGCCCTCGAGCCGGCTGTGGTGCACCGCACCATCGACATGGTCAAGGCCGACGAGTCCCCCTCCGAGGTGCTCACCGCCGAAGTGCTCAAGTCGTCCAAGGGTCGACCGGTGCGGCCCAAGTCGAGTGGGCAGAAGCGCTACGTCGACGCCATCCGCCACAACATCATCACCTTCGGCCTCGGCCCGGCTGGTACCGGCAAGAGCTGGCTGGCGGTGGCCATGGCCGTGCAGGCCCTCCAGTCCAAGCAGGTCGACCGCATCATCCTGACCCGCCCGGCGGTCGAGGCGGGCGAGCGCCTGGGCTTCCTGCCCGGCGACCTCATGGCCAAGGTCGATCCATACCTGCGCCCGCTCTACGACGCCCTCTACGACATGGTCGAGCTGGAAGGTGCCCAGCGGCTGCTCGAGCGCGGCACCGTCGAGGTGGCACCGCTGGCGTTCATGCGGGGCCGCACGCTCAACTCCAGCTTCATCATCCTGGACGAGGCCCAGAACACCACCCCCGAGCAGATGAAGATGTTCCTGACCCGCATCGGGTTCGGGTCCAAGGTGGTGGTCACCGGTGATACCACTCAGGTGGACGTGGGCGGGGGCCGTAGCGGTCTCGACGGGCTCGAGCCGGTGCTCGCCGGCATCGACGGGCTGGCCTTCGTGCGCCTGACCAGCCGCGACGTGGTGCGCCATCGCATCGTCGCCGACATCGTCAACGCCTACGAGCGGGCCACCGGCGCCCCGCCGCCGAGCTGAGGGCCGTGTCTCCGATCCCCCCGGAACCGGCCACCGACGCGGGCAGCACGTGGCTGACATGCCAGATCGACGGCTCCCCCCGCCCTGACGCGACCGGTCACGGTGCCGACGAGCCGACCGGCGACGAGATGGCTCGGCTGACCGCCCTGGTGGGCGGCGTGCTCGAGGATCACCGAACCGGCCGGCCGATCGTGGTCGGATTGCAGTTCGTGGACGCGGATCAGATGGCCGAGCTGAACCAGACCCACCTGGGCCACCAGGGCCCGACCGACGTGCTCTCGTTCCCCATCGACGGCGACCCCCGAGCCGCCAGCGGCACTGAGGGCCGAGCCGATGACCGCGAGCTCCCCTGGTTGCTCGGAGACATCGTGATCTGCCCGGCAGTGGCGGCGGCCAACTCCCCCGGCCACGCCGGGACCTATGACGATGAACTGGCCCTGCTGGTCGTGCACGGCCTGTTGCACCTGCTGGGTCTCGACCACGCCGACGACGACGAACGGGTGGTCATGCAGGCCCGCGAACGCGAGCTGCTCGACCGCCTGCACGGCCCGCTGGCCCGTGACCCGTGGACGGAGGTCCCGACGTGATGACGGAGGTCCCGGTGTGATTCCCGCGGCCCTGCTGGCCACCGAGGTGACCACCGGCGACATCGTCATGCTCGTCACGATCCTGTTGCTCATGGTGGTCACGACCTTCCTGGCCCTGGCCGAGACGGCCCTCACCCGCATGTCGCGCAGCAAGGCCTCGGCCCTGGCCGACACCAAGGGTCATCGGGGCGAGCGGCTCCTGTGGCTGGTGTCGCGGCCCGAGCGGTTCCTGAACCCCGTGCTGTTGACCCTGCTCATCTGCCAGCTGGTGGGTGCCACCCTGCTGGGGATCCTGGCCGACGACTTCTTCGGGGCCTGGGGTGTGGCCATCGCCACCGTGATCAACGTCGTGCTGGTGTTCACCGTGGCCGAGGCCGCCCCCAAGACCTGGGCCATCCAGCACCCCGAGCGCTCGGCGCTGCTGGCCGCCGGGCCCGTCACCGTGCTGGCCCGGTTCTGGCCCATCCGCGTGTTGTCGCGGGGCCTGATCGGCATGGCCAACGTCCTGCTGCCGGGCAAGGGACTGAAGGAGGGGCCCTTCGTCTCCGAAGAGGAGCTGTTGGCTCTGGCTGACGTGGCCGTCGAAGAGGACGTGATCGAAGAGGAGGAGCGCGACCTCATCGAGCAGATCATCGAGTTCGGCGACACCGTCGTACGCGAGGTCATGGTGCCCCGACCCGACATGATCACGGTGCTGGGCGAGTTCCGGGTGGACGACGTCATCGAGGTCATGATCCTCAACGGCCTGAGCCGGGTGCCGGTGGTGGGCGAGGGGATCGACGACGTGGTCGGGCTCATCTACGCCAAGGACCTGATGCGCGCCGGGCGTGACGGCCAGGGTGAGTCCGCGGTCACCGACCTCATGCGGCCGGTGCGCTTCGTGCCCGAGACCAAGCGCATCGCCGAGCTGCTGCCCGAGATGCAGGCCGACCACGTGCACCTGGCCGTGGTGGTCGACGAGTACGGCGGCACCGCCGGCCTGGTCACCCTCGAGGACCTGATCGAGGAGCTGGTGGGCGAGATCCACGATGAGTACGACCGTGAGGAGGCCAAGGTCGAGCGCCTGGCCAACGGTGAACTGCGGGTCAACGGGGCCATGACCATCGACGACCTCAACGAGCTGGTGCAGCCGCCGCTGCCCGAGGGGGACTGGCACACGGTGGGCGGGCTCATGCAGCACCTGTCGGGTCACCTGCCCACCGAGGGCGAGCTGGTCGAGTGCGAGGGCCACCGTCTGTGGGCCGAGCGGGTGCAGCGACGGCGCATCGGCCGGGTGCGCATCGCCGTGGCCGCCGATCCTCGCCACCCCGACCACGCCGATGACTCGGATCGTGCCGATGACGACGACCACCTGAGCTCGCGGTGAGATCGGGTTTCGTCACCATCGTGGGCCGGCCCAACGTGGGCAAGTCCACGTTGGTCAACCGCATCCTGGGCACGAAGGTCAGCATCGTGTCCGACAAGCCCCAGACCACCCGCACCCAGGTGCGCGGGGTGCTCAACCGACTCGACGTCCAAGTGGTGTTCGTCGACACGCCCGGGATCCACAAGCCCCGCACCCTGTTGGGCGAGCGGCTCAACGACACCGCGGCCCAGACCATCGCCGGCGTCGACGTCGTCTGCCTGGTGGTGGACGCGGCCGCCGCCATCGGCCCCGGCGACCGCTTCGTGGCCTCCCGGGTGCCACCCGACGGCGTCGTGGTGGTGAACAAGGTGGACGCGGCCACGCCCGAGGCGGTGCTGGCCCAGCTGGCCAAGGCCGCGGACCAGCTCAACCTCGAGCACTACTTCCCGGTGTCGGCCAAGACCGGTTCGGGGGTGGACGCGCTGGTGGACCACCTGATCGAGCGCATGCCCGAGGGCCCCCAGCTCTATCCCGACGACATGGTCACCGACGTCCCCGAGGCGTTCTGGGTGGCCGAGCTGGTGCGCGAGCAGCTGCTGGCCGTGACCCATGACGAACTGCCCCACTCCATCGCCACCCGGGTCACCGAATGGGAGTGGCCGCGCGTCCGGGTCGAGATCCTGGTCGAGCGCGACTCCCAGAAAGGCATCGTGATCGGACGAGGCGGCTCGGTGCTCAAGGCGGTGGGCACGGCCGTGCGGGCGCAGCTGCCCCCCGGCGCCTTCATCGAGCTCTTCGTCAAGGTCGACAAGGACTGGCAGCGCCGCCCCAAAGCCCTGGAACGCCTGGGGTACTGAGCGGCCCTGCTCGCTTGGTGCGTGGGGAGATCGGGTCCCCTAGGATTGGGTCCCGCACGTTCGCCCGACCGCAGCACACGACGAAGAAGAGGCACCGATGATGCCGTCCAGACGCGAGGTGCTCCTAGGCGGGATGGCCGCGGCCGGAGCCGGTGTGGCTGTCATGTCGGGAGCGCCGGCTGCCGCGGCGCTCACCTCGGGGCAGTACATCTGGGGGTTGAACCCGAACGGTGTGGTCGTGCCCAACAAGACCTGGACGGTGATGCCCTGGCCGGTGGTGTTCCTGAACACCACGACCGTCCACGTCGACCCCGATGGGGCAACCTGGATCTTCCCAGCTGCGTCCGCCACCGGCATCTGGGCCACGCTCGCCAACATCGTGTGGGACAACTCGCGATCGTCCACGGGCGCGGTCATCAATCCTCCGACCCACCGGAAGTTGGCCAGGATCCTGCAGCAGGACACCGGCACGCCGCAGCTCAGCAAATCGGCTGCCACCGGGGCCAGCACCGATCTGACCTACCACAGCGATCTGGCTGCACTGGGTGACGAGCACCTCCTGGCCGACGGATCGTTGGGGCTCCAACAGCAGCAGGTGTACGTCCAGCTGGGGGTCGGCCCGAGCAGGCCCGACCAACGTGTCTGGCTCGAGGTGTACCAGAACTCCGGCCAGCCCCTCTTCTGCCGATGGGATGGCAGCTCCGCGCCGGGAACGGCGACGCACCCGCCGGTGAGCGGCTTTCAAGCCCCGTCGTTCATGGTGGCGAAGATCTGCGACGTCTGACCTGGGACATGCCAATCCGGGGCGGGTGCCCGGGGTCAGCTGGTCGGCAGGGCGGCGAAGAACTTGTGGACCAGGGGGGCGGCCACCGTGCCGCCCACGCCGCCGCCCTCCACGATCACGGCCACGGCCAGGTTGCCGCTGAAGCCGATGAACCAGGCATGCGTCTTGGGCGGGTTGGCCGACCCGTACTCCGCCGTGCCCGTCTTGCCGTAGACGGTCCGGCCCGAAACCGCCGCGGCCGTGCCGGTTCCGCCGGTCACCACCTGGCCCATCAGGGCGGTGAGCTGGCTCTGGATGGCCGGCGACAAGGCACCGGGCAGCCCGGCGGTGGCGGTCGTGGTGTGCGCCGGGAGTAGCACCGGCGGGCGCCACTGCCCGGTCATGACCGCGGCGGCCACCGTCGCCATCTGGAGCGGGCTGACGGTGACCTGCCCCTGCCCGATGGCATCGGCGGCGGTCTCCACCTCGTCGCCGCCGGCCGGGAAGTGCCCGCCCACCGTGGACAGTCCCAGCTTCAGGGCGACGCCGAAGCCGAACTGGGCCGCCGCGGCCCGCAGCTGGTCGGCGGAGAGATGGGCGTGTTCGGCCCCGATGAAGGCGGTGTTGCACGACACCGCGAAGGCGCGCGACAGCGACAGGCTGCCCGCCGACTCCGACTCGAAGTTGTGGAACACCTTGCCGTCGACGGTGATGGCGCCCGGGCAGGTGAGCGTCGAGGTCGGGGTCAACCCGGCGTTGAGCAGCCCGTCGGTGGTGATGACCTTGAACGTGGACCCCGGCGGGTAGACGCCGTAGAGCGCCCGGTCGAACTGGGTGCCGACCGGACCTGACACCACGGCCCGCACGTTTCCGCTGGTGTCGATGGCCACCAGCGCCGAGGGTTGGGTCACCCCGGCCAGGGCGGCGTCGGCCGCCTGTTGGATCCCCACGTCGATGGTGGTCTGCAAGGGCACCGGCGCCTGCCCTGGTAGCTGGTGGACCACCGCCACCACCTGCTTGGTGGGGTCGGTGACGGTGGGATCGAGCACCCGGATCTGACTCGAGGGCGTGCCCGCCAACGAGTCCTGATATGCGGCCTGGAGGCCGTACTGGCCGACCTGGTCACCGGGCTCGTAGAGCGGTCCCAGCTTGGTCAGCTGTTCGGCAGTGATCGGGCCGACCGAGCCCAGCAGGGTCGAGGCGAAGCCCGAGGACACGTTGCCGTAGGCCTGGATCTCCCGGAACTCGAGTCCGGGGATCGGGTAGATCACCGGCTTGGCCGTGAGGTAGGCCGCCTTGGGCACGGTGGCCAGGACGACGAACTCGTCGGGCCGCACCCCGGGGGCGGCCAGGGCCCGGGTGACCACCGACGGGTCGATCTGCAGCGTGTTCTGGAGGGCCTTGGCCAGCGCGGCCTGGTCGGTCATGCGTCGGGGCTCGACCCCGATGGTCACGCTGTCCATCTGACCGGCCAGCACCTGGCCGCCGTTGCCCAGGATGGGAGCCCGCTGGGGCCAGGTCATCTGGCGGTCGAGCACGTCGTGGGCGCCCAGACGGGGGTTGATGACCGCCCGGCTCCAGGCCACGGTCGGGCCGCCGTGGCTGGGCACCAGGGTGAAGGAGGAGTGGTAGGTCCAGGTCCCGACCCCGGCCACGGTGTCGTGGGCGGTGAAGTTGGCGGTGGTGGTGCCGTGGGTGGTGGTCACCGAGTCGAGGGTGTAC
Source organism: uncultured Microthrixaceae bacterium (assembly GCA_963740985.1). Taxonomy (GTDB): domain Bacteria; phylum Actinomycetota; class Acidimicrobiia; order Acidimicrobiales; family Acidimicrobilacustridaceae; genus UBA4742. Next base: position 888,340 of record CAVUGJ010000002.1, on the reverse strand, counting down.
GTGGCCTTGGTCAGGTGCAGGTTGGCGTCGACGGCTTGGAGATCGGCGGCCACCCCAGTGACCCTGGGACCTCCGACGCTTCCCGGGGGTCCGGTGCTGGTGGTCGTGGCATCCGCGGGGGTGACCATGGCCTGCATGCCCGCCCGGTCGCCGGCCGACCAGGCGGCCAGGAAGTCCTCGGCCTTCTGGCGGTTGCGGTCGGGCGACTTGCGCCCGCTGACGACCACGACCACGCCGGCCACGAGCACCACCACCAGCGCTCCGGCCAGCATGGCCAGCCACGGGATCCGTCGCCGGGGGCGCATGATGGCGGTGGTGTGGGGGAAGGCATTGGGATCCAGGCCGGCGGCCTGGGTGGTCAGCCCGATGCCGCGATCCGGCGTGGGTTCGTCATCACCCATCACGTCTCCCCTGAGGCGATGCGCGCCAAGAAGGCCTCGGCCTCGGCCCGGTCGCGGGTGCGTCGCATGGGTGGGAGAGCTCGCACGATGTCCCACCGGTAGCGGGCGTTGGTGGCCAGCCTCGGGTCGAGCACCGCCACCACCCCCTGGTCGGTCTGGGTGCGGATGAGCCGGCCGGCCCCCTGGGCCAGCAGGGTGGCAGCCCGGGGTAGATCCACCAGGCGGAAGGCGTCGGCCCGGGCCCGTTCGCGTCGGGCCTGGAGCAACGGCTCGTCGGGGCGCGGGAAGGGCAGCCGGTCGATGGCCACCAGAGCCAGCGAGGAGCCGGGCACGTCGATGCCCTGCCAGAAGCCCATGGTGGCGAACAGCGACGTGGCTGGCTCGGCGGTGAAACGGGTGATCAGCGCCGGCTTGGGCAGGTCGGTCTGCACCAGCACGTCGGTGGCCAGTCGAGGGCGCAGCGCCTCGGCCGCGGCCTGCATGGCCCGGTAGCTGGTGAACAGGGCCAGGGTGCGCCCGCCGGCCGCGCCGATGAGAGCGGCCAGTTCGTCGTGGAGGGCTTCTTCGTAGGCGCTCGAGCGCGGATCAGGCAGGTGCGCTGCGCAGTAGAGGAGCGCGTTGGCCTCGTAGTCGAACGGGCTCCCGACATCCAGCTCGGTGTAGGTCCCCGGATCGAGGCCCAGCCGCTCTCCCAGCCCGGCGGGGATGGTGGCGCTGGTCAGCACCGCAGTGGCGCCCACCCACAACGCGGCCTTGAGCACCTCGGCCACGTCGATGGGCGCGCCCTTGAGCAGGGGCGCGGCCGGTGTGCCCTCGATCCACACCACATGGCTCGGTGGAGCATCGAGCACCCAGTCGATGTCGTCCACCAGGGTGGCTGCCACCTTCACGGCCCGCTGCTTGCGGGCGCCCACGTCGCCCGGCCCGTCGTCGGGTAGGGATCGCAGCACCGACAGCAGGGCGTCGACGCGGTTGCGGCCCAGGATCAGGGCGTCGGCCAAGTCGGGGTCGAAGGTGCCTCGCAGACGTCGACCGACGTGTTCGGACAGGGCATCGGCCACGCGGGTGCCGGCCGCCTCCAGGGCGGCGATGGTGGCGGGGTCGGCCACGATGGCCTGGGTGGTGCGGGCCAGGTTGGCGAAGCGGGCGCTGTTGAGCTCGAGGCCGAAGGTGTTGGACACCACGTCCTCGAACTGGTGCGCCTCGTCGATGACCACCACGTCGTGCTCGGGTAGCAGCGCCCCGCCGGCCTCGAGGTTGAGGCTGTAGAGATGGGTGTTGACCACCACGACGTCGGCGTCGGCGGCCCGGTCGCGGGCCGCTTCGGCGAAGCAGGCCGGCCCCTGCGGGCAGTTGGCCCGACCCGGGCACTCTCGGGGACCGACGCTGACCGCGGCCCAGGCGGCGGGCGACGGCTCGTGGTCCAGCTCGGCCCGGTCGCCGGTCACGGTGACGGTCGACCACTCGGCCAGCTGGCGCACCTGCTGGTTCACCGATGACGCCGTGCCGGCCAGGGTGAGCTGGGCGTCGCTGGTCAGGGCCTCGTGCACCCGCTGGCGGCACAGGTAGTTGGAGCGGCCCTTGAGCACCGCGTAGGAGAACGGGCGGTCGATGTGGCTGGCCAGGAAGGGCAGGTCCTTGCCGGCCAGCTGATCCTGGAGGGCCTTCGTGGCCGTGGCCACCACCACCTTGGCCCCGCTGACCACCGCGGGCACCAGGTAGGCCAGCGACTTGCCCGTGCCCGTCCCGGCCTCGACGATGAGGGGTCGGCGGTCGCTGATGGCCCGCCCGACGGCGATGGCCATCTCCACCTGGCCGGGCCGATCCTCACCCGCGGGCAGGGCGCCGGTGGCGCGGGCCAGGGCCCGACGCACATGGTCGTCGATCCGCCGCGTGTTGCTCGTCTCGCTCACCCGCTCACCCGCGGGCGGGCTGTTCGCCACCCACTCACGGCGCGGCGACCTGGTTGCGCCTGACCACGAACAGCGTGGCCGAGTACGTGCGGGTGACCCGGCCGCCGTGGTTGGTCTCGATGACCGTCACCAGCTCGTCGAACAGGCGGCGTCGGACGTCGGGGTCGAGCAGCCGGTAGTCGGAGTAGGTGTCGAGCAGCCGCACGTAGGTGTCGGCGTCGTAGGTGATCTCGAAAGGATGGGGCGCGGCTCGAGGGGCACGAACCAGGGCTGATCGACCAGGGCCTGGCGGATCTGGGATCGTCGGAGGCGACCGCGGGCGTCGTCGCCGTGGTCGTCGGTCGTGGGCCCCGGCATCGCGTGGCGCGACGCGGCCAGCTCCGGCGCCCGGCGTTCGTGCACGGCCCGGCTGTCGTCACGCATCCGATCGTCGGCCAGCGCGCCGTGGCCCCACCAGACCGCCAGGTGGCCACCGGGTCGCAGGACCTGGGCCACCTTGGCTGGGCCGATCTGTTGGTCGACCCAGTGCCAGGCGCTGGCCGACACCACCAGATCGAACGAAGCCGGTGCCAGCTCGGCGTCCTCGAAGGTGGACTGGCGGATCTCCACCGAGTCGAACTCGGCCAGGTTGTCGCGGGCCACCGCGGCCAGTGCCGGGCCCGGCTCCAGGCCCACGATGCGCAGGCCCCGCAGGGCCAGTGGACGGGTGGCGACGCCTGGTCCGGTGCCGATCTCGAGCACCTGGGCCCCTGGTGGCACCTGGGCGAGGGTGACCAGATCGTCGAACAGCGCGTCCGGATACCGGGGCCGCATCTCGTCGTAGAGATCGGCGACGGTGTCGAAGCTTCGGGCCCGATCCTGCACCGGTCCGACCGTACCGGACGAGGTCTCGGCCGCGGTGCCACCCGGAGAGCGGCTGGCACAGAGCCCGCGGCGGTGGACGGTAGGGTGCGGCCGTGGCTCCCTCGCGCCCTGCGGGCAACCGTCCGCAGTTGCCCGGCATCGACCCTGACCGCATCCCCACCCACGTGGCGGTGGTCATGGATGGCAACGGCCGATGGGCTCAGCGCAGGGGTCTCAAGCGCACCGAAGGCCACGCCGCCGGCGAGGAAGCGCTGTTCGACACGGTGGAGGGCGCGCTGGAGCTGGGCATCAAGTGGCTCACCGTCTACGCCTTCAGCACCGAGAACTGGAAGCGCCCCACCGATGAGGTCCGCTACCTCATGGGGTTCAACGAGTCGATCCTCACCCGGCGGCGCGACGAGATGAACGAGCGAGGCGTACGCATGCGCTTCGCCGGCCGCCGCGACTGGCGGGTGCCCAAACGGCTCATCAAGCACCAGGACGCAGTCGGTGGAGCTGACCCGCAACAACCGGACGATGACCTTCACCATCGCCTTCAACTACGGAGGGCGGGCCGAGATCGTCGACGCGGTGAGGGCGCTGGTGGCCGAGGGCATCCCGGCGGACAAGGTGGACGAGCGGGCCATCCGTCGGCACCTCTACGACCCGGACATGCCCGACCCCGATCTCATGGTGCGCACGTCGGGTGAGTACCGCATCTCCAACTTCCTGCTTGTGGGAGATCGCCTACAGCGAGCTGGTGTTCACCGACGTGCTGTGGCCGGATTTCCGTCGCCAGCACCTGTTCGACGCGGTGCGCGAGTACCAGGAGCGCGAGCGGCGCTTCGGTGGGGTCGACGGGACCTAGTGCTCTACCGGGACGAGGGGGTCGTGCTGCGCACCTACCGGCTGGGCGAGGCCGACCGGATCGTGGTGCTGTTCACCCGGCGTCACGGCAAGGTGCGGGCGGTGGCCAAGGGCGTGCGCAAGACCAAGTCCAAGTTCGGGTCGCGCCTCGAGCCCACCAGCCATGTGGCCCTCCAGCTCTACGAGGGCCGCGAGCTCGACATCGTCACCCAGGTCGACAGCATCGACCACTTCCGGGCCATCCGCGACGACCTGGACCGGTTGACCAAGGCGTCGACCATGCTCGAGGTGGTCGACCAGCTCTCCCAGGAGGGCGGGGTGAACCCCCGGATGTACCAGATGCTCATCGGCGCGCTGCGGGCCCTGGCCGCGCAGGACGGTCCGCTGGTGGTCCCGGCGTTCTTCTGGAAGCTGCTGTCGCTGGAGGGCTACCAGCCCATCCTGGATGCGTGCGCCGAGTGCGGCCGCTCCGACGAGCTGGTGGCCTTCGACCTCGATTCGGGCGGGGTGCTCTGCGTCGAGCACCGCCGGGGCGCGGCCCTGACCCTCGCCGCGCTCGACCTCATGCGCCAGATCCTGGGCGGCCAACTGGGCGCGGCGCTCAACGAGCCCGAGACGGCCGCCACCCGCGAGGTCGACCACCTGGCCATGCGCGCGGTGGAGCACCACCTGGAGCGTCGCCTGCGCTCGGCCACCGTCCTCGACCGAGCCTGACCGCGCCGCCCGATCCTGGCCAAGCCGTTCTGTGCACCATGAGGGTGCACAGCGCGGCATCGGCCGCCGGTTGAAACCGTCGGGAGGCTTGCCGACCGCAAGGCCAGGAAGGCGGAGGCCGCCAGGCCGTAGCCGCTGGACCGATGACACCCGGATGGCGAAGCGCCCGTCGGGAGGCTTGCCGACCGCAAGGTCAGGAAGGCGGAGGCCGCCAGGCCGTAGCCGCTGGACCGATGACACCCGGATGGCGAAGCGCCCGTCGGGAGGCTTGCCGACCGCAAGGTCAGGAAGGCGGAGGCCGCCAGGCCGTAGCCGCTGGACCGATGACACCCGGATGGCGAAGCGCCCGTCGGGAGGCTTGCCGACCGCAAGGTCAGGAAGGCGGAGGCCGCCAGGCCGTAGCCGCTGGACCGATGGCACCCGGATGGCGATGCGCCCGTCGGGAGGCTTGCCGACCAGAGGGCCAGGAAGGCGGAGGCCGCCAGGCCGTAGCGGCTGGACCGATGACACCCGGATGGCGAAGCGCCCGTCGGGAGGCTTGCCGACCAGAGGGCCAATCAGGTCGAGCCACTCAGGTTCGGCTGATCAGATCGGTCGCCACTCCTGGGTGGCCTGGTCGAACTGCATCCACCGCTGGCCGACCTGGTCCCATTGGATGTAGGCCTTGCGATCGGCGTCCCACTGGGGTTGGGTGGGATCGGCCGGAGGCGGGGGAGTGGCTGATGGCGTGCCCGGCCCGGGGGCACCGGCCGCGGGAGGCACCGGGGGCAAGTACGGCTGCGTCCCGGGGATGGGCGTGAGCGGAGCCGTGTCGCCGGACGGGATGCAGCGCCGGTGGGCGGGCCGGCGGTGGGCGGGCCGGCGGTGGGCGTGGCGCCACGCGGCAGGGGACCTGGGGGCGCACCGAACCCGGCCGCACCGGCCACCACACCGATGTCCAGGCCCGGCACCAGGATGGGCGAGCCCAGGTGCGCCCGCTCCACCACCAGGCTCTTGGCCGCCATGTCACCCACGCGGCGATGGCCGGTGGTGGCGAAGATGGTCACGATGCCCACGATGGGCAGGCAGCAGGGGATGTAGTCGACGATGCCGGCCACCGATCGCCACAGGGCCCGCAACGGACCGATGGGTCGACCGTCGTGGCCCACGGTGACCAGGCCCAACAGCCGGGTGCCGAGCGTCGAGCCGGTCAGGCCCCGCTGGATCACGAACACGCCCACCAGGTAGGCCAGCATCACGAGCTGCAGGACCGCCCGCCGTCCTCCATCGACGTAGCGGTGGCCGAACGAGGCGCAGAGCCTCCGGCCGTCGCACACGTTGGACACCCGGCCCACGAAGGTGGCCGCGGGCGCCCGACGGGACAGCAGGATGAACAACACGATGTAGATGACGATCCCCAGCGCCACGTCGATGGCGCAGGCCACCAGTCGTCGGCCTCCGACCCGGGTCGGATCCTGGCCGGAGACGAAGGCAGGCTGGGCCGCGGGTTGGGACGGGATCACGGTCCGCCATTGTGCCGTGCCGGGCGCGAGGGCGTGTCGTATGCCGGCGGGAGCCGGCCGACCCCACCGCTACGCTTCGCGCCATGTCCGACCCCGATGCCCTGGATCAGCCGCAGGCGCCCGACCTGATGGAGAAGATCGTCAACCTGTCGAAGCGTCGCGGCTTCGTGTTCCCTTCGGCCGAGATCTACGGCGGGTTCCGCTCCACCTACGACTACGGCCCCATCGGCGTGCTGCTGCTGCGCAACGTGAAGGACGCCTGGTGGCGTTCGATGGTGCAGCTTCGCGACGACGTGGTCGGCCTCGACGCCGCCATCCTGTCGCCGCCCGCCATCTGGGAGGCGTCGGGCCACCTGGCCAACTTCACCGACCCCTTGGTCGACTGCAAGCACTGCCACGAGCGGTTCCGCCTGGACAAGCTCGACGATCCCCACACCTGCCCGAGCTGTGGCACGAAGGACTCGTTCACCGAGGCCCGCCAGTTCAACCTCATGTTCAAGACCCACGCCGGGCCCATCGCCGACGCCGGGGCCGAGGTGTACCTGCGACCGGAGACGGCTCAGGGCATGTTCGTCGACTTCGCCAACGTCATGCAGGCCAGCCGCAAGAAGCCGCCCTTCGGCATCGCCCAGGTGGGCAAGTCGTTCCGCAACGAGATCACGCCGGGCAACTTCGTCTTCCGCACCCGCGAGTTCGAGCAGATGGAGATGGAGTTCTTCGTCCCGCCCGACGAGGCCCAGCAGTGGTACGAGTACTGGTGCCGCGAGCGCGAGCAGTGGTACCTCGACCTGGGCATCCCGGCCGAGAAGATCCGGCTGCGACCCCACGACGCCGACGAGCTCAGCCACTACTCGAGCGCCACCTCCGATGTGGAGTTCCTGTTCCCCTGGGGCTGGGACGAGCTCGAGGGCATCGCCAACCGGGGCGACTACGACCTGACCCAGCACATGAAGGCGTCGGGCGAGAAGCTCGACTACTTCGACCAGGCCACCAACACCCGGTACACCCCCCACGTGATCGAACCGGCCGCCGGCGCCACCCGCACGATGATGGCGTTCCTGCTGGCCGCCTACGACGAGGAGGAGGTGCGGGGCGAGACCCGGGTGGTGCTGCGCCTGCACCACCGACTGGCTCCCTACAAGGTGGCCGTGCTGCCCCTGTCGAAGAAGGACACGCTCACGCCGCTGGCCCGCGAGGTGCTGGGCCAGCTCCAGCCGCACTTCATGTGCGACTACGACGAGACCCAGGCCATCGGTCGTCGCTACCGGCGCCAGGACGAGCTGGGCACGCCCTACTGTGTGACCGTCGACTTCGACTCGCTCGACGACGGGGCCGTCACCGTGCGAGAGCGCGATTCGATGGACCAGGACCGGGTGCCCACCGCCGAGCTGGTCGGGTACCTCCGTGAGCGCCTGGCCTGATCGCCCCGGGCTCGGTCGCCTCGACCAGATCGTGGCCCGGGTGGCGGACCCGACCGATCCTCTCGACGCAGAGGCTGCCCTGGAGCTGGTGGGCGTGGCCGACGTCGAAGCGGTCATCCATCCGGGCGCTCACGACCAGGCTGGTCCCGCGGCCGAGGCCGGGATGCTGCTGGGCGTGGGTCTGGCCGTCTCGCCGGGTGTGGCCCGGGGGGTGGCCGTGTTCGACGCCTGGCGGGCGCTCGATGTCGTCGACGAGGGCCGATCGGTGATCCTGGTGACCACCGAGACCTCGCCGGCCGACGAACCGGCGCTGTCGGTGGTGGCCGGCGTGGTCACCTCGCGAGGTGGCATGGGCAGCCACGCGGCGGTGATCGCCCGCGGGCGTGGCCTGCCGGCCGTGTGCGGGGCGCACACCCTCGAGGTGGGCGCCGACTCGTGCACCACCGACGTCGGCGAGGTGCTCCACGAGGGCCAGGAGATCACCATCGACGGATCGACCGGGGAGATCCGTCGGGTCCTGGTCGGGTCGGCGGGGGAGTCGCTCGCCCCAGCCGACGCCGAGGGCGCGGCCGGCCAGGACGAGGCGCCGTGGCCCGAGGCGCTGGTCACCGTGCTGGGCTGGGCCGACGATCGGCGCGGCGGACACCTGGCCGTGCTGGCCAACGCCGACACCGCCACCGACGCGGCCCGGGCCCGGGCATTCGGCGCCGAAGGCATCGGGCTGTGTCGCACCGAGCACCAGTTCCTGGCATCCGAGCGGCTCGACCTGCTGCGCCGCCTCATCCTGGCGCCGGCCATCGACTCCGAGACGGTGGCCCTCGATCGACTGATCGAGGTGCAGCGCGACGATTTCGCCGAGCTGCTGCGGGTCATGGACGGCCTGCCGGTGACGGTCCGGCTGCTGGATCCGCCCCTCCACGAGTTCCTGCCGGACCTGATCGCCCTCGAACGCGACGACGCGGCCGACCGGCTCGACGACGGCGGTCGGGAGTTGCTGGCCGCGGCTCGGCGCTGGCACGAGCACGATCCCATGTTGGGTGCGCGTGGTGTCCGCCTGGCCGTCCTCAAGCCCGCCCTCTACCAGATGCAGATCCGAGCGCTCCTGGCCGCCACCGCCGAGGTGGCGGCCGAAGGCGGCTCACCCCGTCCCCGGATCCTCGTCCCCCTGGTGTCGGCCCCGGCCGAGCTGGCCCTGGTTCGCACGTGGGTCGATCAGGAGGCGGCGTCCGGGGCGGCACACACCGGGGTGGCGCCGCCGGTGGGAGCGATGATCGAGACTCCCCGGGCCGCGCTGGTGGCCGGGGACCTGGCCCGCGTGGCCGACTTCCTGTCCTTCGGCACCAACGACCTGACCCAGCTCGCCTTCGGTCTCAGCCGGGACGACGCCGGGCGGATCCTCGACGCCTACCGAAGCCACGGACTGCTGGCCGACGACCCGTTCGCCACCCTCGACGACCAGGGCGTGGGGGCGCTGGTCCGCCTGGGCGTGGACGCGGCCCGGTCGGCCCGACCCGAGATCTCGCTCGGCATCTGCGGCGAGCACGGCGGTGACCCGGCGTCGATCGAGCGGTTCCTGGCCGCCGGGCTGGACTCGGTGTCCTGCTCCCCGTTTCGGGTGCCGGTGGCCCGACTGGCCGTGGCCCAGGCCCTCGGGTCGCGAGCCGTTCCGAACCGTGGCCAGGACCCGCCGCCAACGTCGTAGCCCGCTGGTACCGTCACCTCGATGGGGATCGTCGACGAGGACGTGGTGCGGGTCCGCGAAGCCTCCGACATGGTGGCCGTGGTCAGCGAGCACGTGCAGCTCAAGCGGGTGGGCCGGGCCTGGTCGGGGCTGTGCCCGTTCCACAGCGAGAAGTCGGGCTCGCTGAGCGTCAGCGCCGAGAAGGGCGTCTACTACTGCTTCGGCTGCGGGGCCAAGGGCGACGTGATCACCTTCGTGCGCGAGATCGAGCACCTCGACTTCGTGGGCGCGGTCGAGGTGCTGGCGGCCAAAGCCGGCATCACCCTGCGCTACAGCGACAAGGACGAGGGCGAGGGCCGCAAGCAGCGTGCCCGGCTGATCGACGCCATGGCCAAGGCCGTCGAGTGGTACCACCAGCGCCTCCTGGACGGCGGCGACGCCGCCAAAGCCCGCGGGTACCTGCGCAAGCGGGGGCTGGGGAGCGAGCAGGTGCGGGCCTACCAGGTCGGCTGGGCCCCCGAGGGCTGGGACGAGCTGTCGCGGGCCCTCAAGCTGCCGGCCGAGGTGCTGACCGGGGCCGGCCTGGGGTTCATCAACTCCCGCGGCCGCCAGACCGACGCCTTCCGGGGTCGGATCCTGTTCCCCATCTTCGACGCGTCGGGCGATCCGGTGGGCTTCGGCGGGCGCATCATGCCGGGCGCCGACGGACCCAAGTACAAGAACACCTCCGAGACGCCGATCTACGCCAAGTCCAAGGTGCTCTACGGGCTCAACTGGGCCAAGGGCGCCATCGTGGCCGCCGACGAGGCCATCGTCTGCGAGGGCTACACCGACGTGATCGGGTTCGCCGACGCCGGTCTGCCTCGGGCCGTGGCCACCTGCGGCACCGCCCTGACCGAGGAGCACTTCCGCACGCTCAAGAGCTTCGCCCATCGGGTCGTGCTCGCTTTCGACGCCGACGCGGCGGGGCAGAACGCCGCGGCCCGGTTCTACGAGTGGGAGCGGGCCTACGAGATCGACGTGGCGGTGGCCGCGTTGCCGGCGGGCGTCGATCCGGCTGACCTGGCCCGGTCCGATCCCGGCCGCGCTGGCCGCGGCGGTGGCCGAGGCCACACCGTTCCTCGGGTTCCGGCTCGACCGGGTGCTCGATCAGGCCAACCTGGCCACGCCCGAGGGCCGGGCCCGGGCTGCCGAGAACGCGGTGCGGGTGATCGACGAGCACCCCAACCCGCTGGTGCGAGACCAGTACCTGATGCAGGTGGCGTCTCGCTGTCGGGTGCCCATCGAGCAGCTCCGGTCCGGCGCCTTCGTGTCCAACGGGGCCGCTGGCGACGAACGCTCGAGCTCGGCGCGAGACCTCGCGCCGCGGCGGGGCGACGGTGCCGGCCGTGGGGTCAGGGTGGCGACGGACCGGTCCGGGTCCCGAACGACCCGGCGTCGGGATTCGCCCGAAGTCGAAGCCCTGCGCCTGCTCGTCACCGACCCCGACCTCATCGCCGTGCAGCTCGACGAACGGCTCTTCGCCGACGAGGTGAACCTCGAGGCCTACCGGGCCGTCTCGGCCGCCCCCACCCTGCACGAGGCCGTGGCCGCCACCGATGAGGCTGCGGCCGACCTGCTCCAGCGCCTGGCCGTGGAGGACACCGAGGCCGACCCGGCCGACGTGGTGGCCCGGTTGGTCGAAGAAGCGGCGATGCGCGAGCACACGATGATGCAGATCGAGCTGGGAACGGCCGATGAGGATGTGGTGATCGAACGAGCGGGCGAGATGGGATGGATCAAGCTGCGGGTCGAGGAGCTCCACGATCCGGCCACGAGCGCGGCCGCGGTGGACCAGTTGCTACCCTGGCTCTTACGACGTCCGCAGGAGATTCGATGACGGCGAGCGAACCGATGATGTCCCGTGGTGGCGGGCTCTCGGCCGACGAGCTATCCCTTCTCGTCAGCTTGGCCCGCCAGCAGCGCACGATCACCCGCGACGATCTCGAGACCTGCGTCCGCTCAACGGCCATCACCCCGGAGATCGTCGAGGATCTGCGTCGACTGCTGGCCGTCGACGGCATCGACGCTCGATCCGAGCGTCGACGATCCGCCGACCAGCTTCCTGCGCCAGCTCGAAGCCGAGGTCGACGCGGCCGAGGCCCTGGCCTACGAGGCCGAACGCGAGGCGCTCGATCACACGGGTCGTGGAGGCAGCGCCCGGCGTCGGCGAGGCCGACGGGTCGGCCGAGGTCATCGACGATCCGGACGAGAAGCCCGCACCGGTTGGCCGCGCTGGCGCTGGTCGACGACGATGGCGAGGTCGAGAGCCACGAGGACGCCACCGCCCGGCGGCGGGCCCGACTGCGCGCCACCAGTCCCAAGGACGCCCTGCGGCTGGCGGGTTCGCTCTCGGGCGGCGGGTCGGCCGACCCGGTGCGCATGTACCTCAAGGAGATCGGCCGGGTGCAGCTGCTGACCGCGGCGCAGGAGGTCGACCTGGCCAAGCGCATCGAGGCCGGCATGGCGGTGGCCGAGCAGCTGGCCGACCTGAGCGCCTCAGGCGAGCTCGAGCACCTCGATCGGACCGAGCGCCGCCGCCTCAAACGCCTGGTCGACGACGGCGAGGACGCCAAGGCCGATCTGACCGAGGCCAACCTGCGGCTGGTGGTCTCGATCGCCAAGCGCTACGTGGGTCGGGGGATGCTGCTCCAGGACCTCATCCAGGAGGGCAACCTCGGGCTCATGCGGGCGGTCGAGAAGTTCGACTACACCAAGGGCTTCAAGTTCTCCACCTACGCCACGTGGTGGATCCGCCAGGCCATCACCCGAGCCATCGCCGACCAGGCCCGCACCATCCGCATCCCGGTGCACATGGTCGAGTCCATCAACAAGGTCCACCGGGTGCAGCGTCAGATGATCCAGGAGCTCGAGCGTGAGCCCACGGTCGAGGAGCTGGCCGACAAGGTCGACATGACCCCGTCGCGGGTGCGCGAGATCATGCGCATCTCCCAGGATCCGCTGTCGCTCGACTCGCCGGTCGGCGAGGAGGACGACTCGAACCTGGCCGACTTCATCGAGGACCAGCAGGCCGAGGCCCCGGCCGAGATGGCGGCCCGCAAGATGCTGGGTGACGCGGTGGTCGAGGCCCTCGACCAGCTCAACGAGCGGGAGAAGGCCGTGGTGCGGCTGCGCTTCGGTCTCGACGACGGCCAGGCCCGCACGCTCGAAGAGGTGGGCCGCGAGTTCGGCGTCACCCGCGAGCGCATCCGCCAGATCGAGTCGAAGACCCTGGCCAAGCTCCGCCACCCTCACCGCAGCCAGAAGCTGCGCGACTACCTCGACAGCGAGTGACCGCTCGCTGAGAGTTGCTGGGCCGGCGCCGCCGCTCAGTTGAGAGTCGGATCACCCAGGTAGTCGTAGGGGCCCGGACTCGTTGGTGTCGATGACCCGTCGCCCTCGGTCACGCTGCGGACGAGCATGGTGGTCTGCTCCAGGCCGGCGTCGGCCAAGGCGGTCAGGCGGGCCCTGAGGTCGTGGTAGGCCTCGGAGCCTCGGATCCGTTCGAGGTAGGCGTCGATCTGCTGGTAGCGCTCCCGGCCGGCCTTGGCGCCGTAGTAGTAGCCCACGGCGAGGCCGACCAGCACCCCGGTACGGAATCGCATGGCTCAGTTCTAGACGATGGAATCGTGAAGTCAATTCAGGGCCGGACGGCTCTGGGCGGGACCCGGTGCACCCGCGTGCAGCGGCCGATCTGGGGTCGGAACCGGTGATCGGGGCCGCGAGTGGCGCTGCTATCCTGCGGCGTCGCCATTCCGGGGTAGCTCAGTTGGCAGAGCAACGGACTGTTAATCCGTTTGTCGTGGGTTCGAGCCCCACCCCCGGAGCTCCTAGCCGCACAAGGGATCTGAGTCCAACCCGTCCGACCGCGCGCGTGTACTGATGGCCAGGAGCGTGGCGCCGGCGGAGACAACATGAACGGGCAGGCGAGGAGCGCAGTGACTGGTCCTGGCGCCTGATCGCGGTCGACTCGGATGGCGGCGACGAGAGCAGTGGCTGGGGAATGATGGTGCCGTGTTGCTGCGGCGGGTACTTGTGCTGACAACGATCGCGATCGGTGTTCTGGGTGCTCCTCCGCCGTGCAGCCGAGGGTCGGGGGCGTGAACCCATGTTCGTTGGTGTCCGCAAGCGACGTGTCTTCGGGCTTCTACGTGCGATTCGAGGCCGGTCACGCGATCGTTGCCACCGCAGACGGCTTCGACAACTGTTCCGGGCAGATGGACGATCCGAACGGCCCTCGGACGGTGCAGCTGCGGATCGCGTCGGACCAGAGTCTGCAGACCGCGAAATCCGCCTATTTTCGCTACCTCTGTGCCTCCCTGTCGGACCGGGTGCCTGTCAGTTCCGAAGTTGCCGCCGCTGTCGGCCGCGGCCGCCTACCGGGCGGATTTCGCGGTCAATCCGACTAGGTGGCTCGTGAGTTCCGTGCCGGGCCTGGGTGATGAGGCCAAGGTGGCCTGGGTGCTGCCAGAGCCGGGAATCCATCCCCGCTCAGATCGCGCGCACACGTTGGGGAGCGCGCAACTGGATGTGCTCTCAGGCGAATGGCTCATCAGCATCTCCTATGCCGGACCCGCGGCTCAGTCGGCGGACGTGTCACCCGCCCTTCAGCAGCTGGCAGGTCAAGCACTGCGAGCGCTACCGCAGCACGTACAGGCGGGCTAGTTGCACTGAGGCGACGAGCACGCGGCCCCAACCGAGACCGCGTGATCCGCCCGATGGGTCGTTCGGCGCTCGCTCAGTTCTGGTGTGAGCGGGGGGAGCCGTAGACGGTGCGCCAGGCCTGCCAGGTGACTCGCAGGATCACCGCGGTGATCAGGAGTCCGATGATCGGGTCGGCTCGGGGCAGGCCAACCGCGACCACGGCGGCGCTGGCCACCACCCCGAGGGACACGAAGCCGTCGGTACGCGCATGAGCTCCGTCGGCCAGGAGAGCCGGGCTGTCCCAGCGTCGACCGGCTCGGAGCCGGACCCGTGCCGCGATCTCGTTACCGACGAAGCCGATCACCCCGGCGATGGCGAGGGCTCCGAGAACGTGCAAGTGCTCCGGGTGGATGAGTCGTTGCACCGACTCGATCCCGGCGATCACCGCGGAGACGAAGATGGCCAGCACGACCGCCATCCCGGCCCAGCGTTCGGCCCGCTCATTTCGCAGCAGGAACGCTGCCCCCAGGGGAATCGCGGTGAGGGCGTCTCCGGCGTTGTGGATCAGATCGGCGAGTAGCGCGACCGATCCCGACACCAAGAAGACGACCAGTTGAGCCCCGGCCGTGACGGCCAGGACCGCCAGGCTGACCGCGACCGCTTTCACCCCTTGCCGGGATCGGAGGATCGATGGGTCGATCCGACCGTGGGTATGGCCGTGTTCGTGATCGTGGTCGACGTGATCGTGGTCGTGGTCTAGGTGGTCGACGTGATCAGTTAGGCCATGGTCATGGTCGTGGTAGCGGAGGGGCACCCGCGCGTGTCGGTGCGCCTCGCGGTGCTCATGAGCGTGGACGAACGGCCCGTGACGATGCTCCAGTGTGCAACTCATCCCGCTCTCGAGGCTAGGGGCATATCCGCTCCCAGCGAGAACCGGCCGCAGCCCGAACCGGCTCGGCCTCAGGACGGAGCCCAAGCAAGACAAGGGATCTGAGCCGGAGATTCGACGATGCTGCACACGAGCCCTCCGAAATCCGTGACTTCAGCCATGGATGTTGCCCAAGCGCTCGCAGCCGACGACGAACAAGGGCCGTGGCCCTGGTCTTCGGCTCGGTTCCCCGGCCGATGGCAGGCGAGACAGCTCGTCAGGCGCTCAGGCGTCGCCGAACACGCTGCCAGGTCGAGCGCTTGGCGGAGCTGCGAGGCGGGTGGACACGCGGCGTCGCCGGTTCGGGGAGCGGACCGAATCGCGGGAAGTCGCTCGGTGCGGGCACGGGCGCGGCGCACAGACCGCTGACCACACGCACCACGTCGTTGTTGCGGTCGGCGATGTAGAGGTTGCCCTCGTCATCGATGGCCAGCCCGGACGGGTAGCTGAGCTGGCAGTCGCGCGCCTCGCCGCCATCCCCGCTGTAGCCGACGCCGTGGCCGCCGACCACCGTGTCGATGCGCCCGTCGGGGTCGATTCGGCGGATGGCGTGATTGAGATGGACCGACACGTAGGCCACACCCTCGACGTCGAACACGATGCCGGACACGAACTCGAACTGGGCCTGGCGACGATCGCCGCCGTCGCCCGAGTAGCCGGCCCCGTTGCCGCCGGCGAAGGTCGTGACGCGGCCATCGAGGTCGATCTCTCGGATCGCGTGGTTGTTGCGGTCGGTCACGAAGAGATGGCCGCGCCCGTCGAAGCCCAGGCCACGCGGTCGCGCCAGCGAGCCCAGCCGAGCGTCGCCGCCGTCGCCGCTGTAGCCGTGGCGACCGCCGGCGACCGTGTCGATCGTGCCGTCAGGAGCGAGCCGTCGGACCGCGTGGTTGTCGCGGTCGGTGAACCACAGTCCGCCCTCGGCGTCGAGCACCAGCGCCCGTGGACGCGAGATGCGGGCCTCGACCGCGGCCTGTCCGTCGCCTGCATACCCCAGGCCGCGCCCGCCGGCGATGGTCTCGATGGTGCCGGTGGGACGCACGGCGCGGATGGCGTCGTTGTCACGGTCGGCGATCAGCATCGAGCCATGTCCGTCGGGGATGGCCGCGGTCGGCCCGTGGAGCCGCGCGCTGACGCCGGGACCACCGTCTCCCGCGTACCCGGGAGCGCCGTCGCCGACGAGCGTGACGACCGAGCCGTCGGGACGCACCCGTCGGATGGCATGTGCGTTCGAGTCGGCCACGAGCACCGAGCCGTCGACCTCGACGGCGACGCCTGACGGGTGTTTCAGCCGCAGCTCGCGGCAGGGCACCGGCTGCACGTAGCAGCCGCTGGTTCCGCCGCCTGCGAATGTCGTGATCGTCGTTGCCACTTCGCCTCCCAGCGCGACGTCGGCGGGAGTTTAGGAACATCGCCCGGGACCTGCGCAGGAGTCGGGGCCTGCGCGGAGGGTGCGGCGTCTGGCCCATGATGGTGGGGACCGGAGGGGGTCGAGCGATGGATGTGCTGGAGACCGACTATCTCGTGGTGGGTGCCGGGGCGAGTGGCGTGGCGTTCTGCGACGCGCTGATCGAGGCTGATCAGAACGCGGACATCGTCGTGGTGGATCGTCGGGACGCCCCCGGCGGCCACTGGAACGACGCGTATCCCTTCGTTCGGCTCCATCAGCCAGCTGCCTGTTATGGCGTCAACTCACGGCGCTTGGGCCACGATCAGATCGACGAGGTCGGCTTCAACGCCGGTCTCTACGAGCAGGCCGGTCGGTTCCAGATCTGCGACTACTACCGGCAGGTGATGGACGAGCACCTGCTGGGTTCCGGACAGGTGCGGTTCTTTCCCATGACCGACTACCTGGGGCTGGAGTCCGCGAACGTGGCGTTCGTCGCCGCCCTCACCGGTGCTCAGACCCAGGTGAACGTCCGCCGCGCCGTGGTGGACGCCCGCTATCTCGAGCCGACGATCCCGTCGCGACACGCGCCTTCGTTCGTCGTCGCGACGGATGTGCAATGTGTTCCGGTCAGCGAACTGGTCGACGTACGCCAACCGGCGACGGGTTACACGGTCCTGGGTGGTGGCAAGACTGGTTCGGATGCGTGCGCCTGGCTGCTGCTCAACGGCGTCGACCCGGACGACATCCGCTGGGTACGGGCCCGGGATCCGTGGTTGTGGAACCGGGCGCAGCTCCAGCCCCTCGACCTGGTGACCGACACCATCGACGGCGTGTCCCGCGGCGTTGAGGCAGCCGCCTCCGCCGAGAGCATCGATGACCTCTTCGCCCGGCTCGAAGCCTGCGGACAGTTGCTGCGCTACGACCCCGACGTCGTACCGACCATGTACCACGGTGCGACGTTGAGCTTGGCCGAGCTCGACGCGCTCCGCACGATCGAGAACGTTGTGCGCCTCGGCCACGTCGAAGCGATAGCCACCACCGAGATCCGGCTGGAACAGGGAGCGGTAGCGACCGACCCCGGACAGCTCTACATCGACTGCTCCGCCGCCGGGCTCGCCAAAGCGCCGTCGCGTCCGATCTTCGAGCCGGGCCGCATCACGCTCCAGTGCATCAGCAGTGCGTTCCCGACGTTCAACGCGGCAGTCATCGGCTACATCGAGGCCAGTCGTGGCGATGACGATGTGGCGAAGGCTCGACTCGCGCCGACCAACCGCTATCCGGATGCCGCGATCGACTGGCTTCCGAACATGAGAGGTCAGCTCGACGCACTGCGACTGTGGAACGAGCAACCCGATATGGCTGCCTGGTTGGAATCGAGCCGACTGAACGTCGCCTGCGGCATGTTCGCGAAGGCCGCCGAGCCTCGGATGGGCGACGCGATTACGAGGCTCCTCACCCATTCGGACTCCGCCATGGCGAACCTCGAGACCCTCTACAACTCGGTGGACGCCTGAGACGACGCGGCCTGCGGTCGCCCGACGGCTTGATATTCGGGGTTGGGAACCATCCCCGTGGCCTGGGTCAGTCGCTTGGTGAAGTTGAACATGGCCGAGATCTCGATGACGTCCCAGATGTCCTCGAGGGCGAGTCCGTGATCCTGAAGGACCCGCATCGAGGTGGCGTTGCAGCTGGACGGGTCGACGGTGAGAGCAACCGCGTAGTCGAGGATGGCCTGGGTACGGGGGTCCAGGTCGGCGGTGTGGTGGTCCGAGGCGAGATGGTCCGCCCGATCGGCGTCGCCGAGGGCCAGGCGAAGGGCGGCGCCGTGGGAGGCCAGGCAGTAGTCGCAGTGGTTGGCGGCCGAGACGGCCACCGCGATCATCTCCCGCTCGGCCAACGAGAGGCCCGGGCTGGGTTCGAGGAGGTGGCGGTAGTGGCCGAACCAGGCGCGTAGTCGATCCGGGCGCCAGGCCCAGGCCCGGATCAGGTTCGGCACGAATCCGGGGTCGGCCTCGAACTGCGTGGCGAGCCGCTCGATGTCGGGGGGCCACCCCGACCGGTCCAGGAATGGGAACGAGCTGATCGGCAGGGGCTCGGGCACCGACCCGACGGTACCGTCGCCCGGGATCCGTAACCGCGGCGATTGTGCACCGTCACATCATCAGACCATCGCGGCTGAGCTGCCTGAACCAGTTGGAGCAGCCAGATGTGCAGCACCGTCAACGCCGATGCAAACCGTCTGATGTTCCACTTCAATCCTGTGCAGGTCAACTTCCCCCTGTTCAACCAGGAGGTGCGCGGATTCGGCGCCGAAACCGATCCGGTACAAGCCGACGCGGACGCCATTGCGGCCGCCCTTGCGGAGCGCTATGACGCCCTTCCGCCCGCCCAGCAGGCAGTTCTGGCCCAGATTCTGTTGCAGGCGTCGTCGGCCATCGCCTGAGCGTGCCGGTCATCGCCGGGCCCGGCGCAGCTCTCCTCGCGATGTATGTCAGCCACTACAATTGGTGAATCGGCTCCCCAGGAACAGGATGTCGTAGTAGGCGGTCAAATGTCACGATTGCTGACGATTTGATGGCATCGCCTCGAGGGATCTGCCACAATGAGGCGGCTGAGCCCGGTGGGGTGCTCGGCGCAGAACCCTGACGGAAGGGAAACGTGTCATGCCTGATTCACGTTCTGCTGGCCTGCGCGGCCGGCTACCGGTCAAGCCTCCGGGCAAGCGCTTCGCCATCGAGTACCTGGCCAGCTACGTCACGCAACCGCTGAAGGCCCCGACCTATCCGGTCGACGTGTCGGCGGGCATCACCGACTGGCAGATGCTGGGCAACGGTCCCGACCCGACGCTGACGGTGAACCGCGGTCGTCCGGTGGGCGATTGCACCTTCGCCGGGCGCCAGCACCTGCGCATGGCCAAGGCCGCAGCCGAGGACGAGACCGAGGAGTGGGAGTCGACCAACGACCTGGTCACCGAGTACCTGGAGTACGACCACGGCAAGGACGAGGGCGCCAACATCGCCGATCTGCTGCTGGCCTGGTACAAGGCCGGCAAGATCGTGGCCTTTGCCCCGGTCGACCACACCAAGCCGGCCGACTGCGACAGCGCCATGGCGGCATTCCACGGGCTCTACGTCGGGGTGAACCTGACCGACGACGCCGACCAGTTGTTCGGCCAGCATTCGCCCTGGACCGTGGGCGATGGCCAGCAGCCCGACCCCAACGACGGGCACTGCATCGTGAAGGTCAAGGCCGACGGCAACGGCACCGACACGTGGGTCACCTGGGGTGCCCTCCAGGATTCGACCACCGACTGGACGTCGGCCTGCCTGGACGAGGCCTGGGCGGTCATCACCTCCGACGACCAGGCGGCCAAGGCCGGGGTCGACCTGGCCGCGCTCAAGGCCGCCATCAACGCCCTCCACGGCACCGGCGGCTAGCTCCGCCACCGCTGAGACGACCAGGGCCTCCCGCTACCCTCTGTCGGCCGGGCCCGTAGCTCAGTGGTCAGAGCAGGGGACTCATAATCCCTCGGTCGGTGGTTCGATCCCACCCGGGCCCACTACCTGCACTTATCTAGAAGTAGCTCATGCTGCAAGCCTCATTGAGCGAGGGATCTGCTAGGGTCCTGGCCATGGGCAAGCGTAAACCAGCCACTATTGGACTCGACTCACTGAGGGAGTCCCACCAAATCGCGCTGAAGGCCCGGCGACGGGCTGAAGCGACGGCCAAGATTTACCGGCGAGAGGCTGATCGCCTCATCGACTGGCTGGTTGACCGCGGGCACTCACTCGACCCAACCACGGTCGACTCCCGCCTGCTTGACCTGTACTTCTCCCAGTTGGGCGACCGCCTCGGGGGGACCTCGGTCGGCATCGCGTACCGGCACGTCCGAGGTTGGTTCGGCTGGATGTACTCCGAGGACGAGATCCCGAGGAACCCCTTCGACAAGCTGCACGAGCCCAAGGCCGAGGACGTGCCGCCGCGAGTGCTCGATGAAGACCAGGTTGCCGCGCTGTTCAAGTCGCTCAAGGGCCGGAGCCTCGAAGACAGGCGAGATCGGGCGATCATCCTCGTCCTGCTCGACACTGGCCTTCGACCGAAGGAACTGGTCGGGCTCAGGTTCGAGGACATCGACCACAGGCGCGGTGTGTTCTCCGTGACCGGCAAGACAGGCAGCCGTCGCGTTCAGGTGGGCTCGACCACGCTTGAGGCCGTCGAAAGCTACGAGCGCATCCGCATGACCAGCCGCTACGCCGGGCGGGCCGAACTGTGGCTCGGGGAGCGCGGGCCGATGACCCACAGCGGCATCGCACAGATTCTCCGCAAGAGAGGCGCAGCGGTCGGGATCGAGCGTCTGAACGTCTACGACCTTCGCCACCTGTTCGCCCACAACTGGCTGCTAACGGGTGGCCAGGAAGGGGCCCTACAGGCCCTCGCTGGTTGGTCCAGCCCTGCCATGGTCCAGCGCTACGCCCGTAGTACGACCAACGAGCGTGCCCTTGCCGCTCACCGGGACGGCATGTCGCCCGTCGACCGCCTCTGACGGACCGTGACCGACCGGGCCGTCATCTTGGCCATGTGGGCTCGACGTCCTCGCTCGATCACCTTGGCGCGCTCGGCGCCGCTCAGCATCTGACCGGCGCTGGCCCGCTCGACCAACTTGTCATCGAAGGCGGCCCGGGCAGCCCGCGTGTTCACATGGCCGCGTGCAGCCGTCTCCAGACCACCAGCACGCCCCCATGCCTGCCTGACTGACTTGGGAATCTCACGGCGCGGATCATCGGCGGCCCAACCTCGGCGGCGCACCTTCGGCCTGTGATCAGCATCGGGGGAGTGGATGACCGCTTCGGGGGCGGCCACGTGCTCCTGGATCGAACGGGGGAATTGGCGCGACGACATCGGCGTTTCCAGGTGTCTCGTTGGAAACGGCGATACCAGGCGCCGGTGGTGAAGCGGCCGCAACGGTACCAGTAGGAGGAGAACTCACCAACATGAGTGAGTCACGACACATGGCGCGGATGACCACCGCCAGGTTGGCGAGTCCCCTTAGGTCTCGCACGTTCTAGAGAAATTCCTTGACTTTTCTAGACTCAACGAGATTGATCCACCACCTTCCGCTCCGTCGTTGGTAGTGTTGTTCCCAGTCCAGCCACTGGCCGGACGGCAAGCAGGCCATCTGGGTTGACCCCAGAGCGAGGCCCGCAGGCACTCCAACAGGAACCGCAGCACATCAGCAGGGCTTCACCGCCTGCTGATCCCTACCTCTTCCTGTTGGAGATCCCCGTGGAAACCATCCCAGACCCATCCGACCCCCGCCCGGCCAAGCGCGGTGCCTGCTCGGGCCACGCTCTGGCGCTTGCTGACATCCCATCCGATGCAGTGGCCCGTGCGATGAGCCTTGTCACCCAGGTGGGTGGAGACAGTTGCTGGCCCATCAAGGCGAAGAACCCCAGGCGTCGTCCCCGCATCGTCTTTCGCGACCCACAGGGGCAACGTCGGGAGGAGCAGGTGGCCAGGGTCATCTACGTGAGCAGCGGTGGTCACCTTGCTGATGGCCAGGTGGTTCGTCACCAATGTGGGCGTGGTTGGTGTGGACGACCTGATCACCTGACCAACGGCAGCCAGTCCGACAACGGCCAGGACGAGCGTGCCTTCTACCGGGCTGCCCACGGCATCACCCCGGAGATCGAGCACCAGATCGTCGTCGACCTCACGGCAGGCCACTGGGGAGACAGCACTGCGAAGACCTGGGCACAACGCCTTGGGGTGCCGACTGGCTACATCTACCGCATCAGCAGGCAGCACGGTCTTACACGGCCGGTTCTCAGTCCAGGGCAACGCGCTCGAGGTCGCAAGGCGGTACGAGCCAGCCCCAGGAGGTCGCCGCCCCAAGGGCAGCCCGATGCCGCCCAACTCGGCCGAGGCACTCGCCGCCGAGTTCGGAGTGTCGTCCCACACCGTGAGGAACATCGCCCGTCGCGCCAAGGAGGCGGGCCAGTGACCGCCACGCCGCACTGGGACACGCTGCAACTGGTCGAAGGAAACCCGGGGGTGATGGTCAGGCGCCCTCTCGTGATCCTGTGTGGTGGAGACATCACTTCGGCCGCCGTCCTGAGCCAGATCGTCTTCTGGCAGCCCCACGCCGTCATCACGAAGGCTACGAAGGCAGGCCCCAACGGTAGACGGGAGCCGGTAGCTCCTGGCCTGCCCTGGATCGCCAAGTCCACCAACGAGTGGTTCGAGGAGATCGGCATCGGCAAGCGGGCTCTGGAGAACGCGATCAAGCATCTCAAGACCCTGGGCCTCATCGAGGCTGTCAACTTCCGTTTCAACGGATCACCCACCCGTCACGTCAGGATCATCCCGCAGGCGATTGACGCTGCCCTGGCAGACCTGGTGAACATTGGATTTTCCCCAGTGGGGAAAATGGAAGTTCCCCAGGCGGGAAGAACCGATCTTCCCCACCAGGGGGATTCCGAATTTCCCCAGGGGGGAAGTTCCGTAACAGAGAGCACACAGGAGATCACTGAACAGGAGAACACAGCAGAGATCTCTCTCTCTTCACAACCTGAGGCAACAGGACCGCCAGGCCACGCAGGCCCGGATGAGAGAGAGATCATCCCCGCTGATCCTGAGGTTGATGAACCACCGGCAACTGCACCCGCCGCTCGGTCTGGGGGAAATGCCGCGACGAGGGCAGCGAGTTCAGAGTCGGTGGCAGAGTCCAGGTCTGGCCAGCCCAAGCTGGAGACACTGCACCAGCCGTCGGACAGCTACAGCACGGCCCCCCCAGTACTGGACACGGACAGGCTGTGCAACCTGTTGGCGGACAAGATCCACGAGAACGTGAAGGCTGCCAGGTTCGAGCCGACAGACGGGGCCAAGTGGCGCGGGCCGATGTCGCAGCTGATCCGTTCCTACGGCTCAGAGGAAGTAGAGCGGGTCATCCTCGGGGTGTTCGAGCATGACGACTTCTGGGGCTACGGCCGCTTGGCCAGCCCCTGGGTCTTGCAGAAGTCCTGGGAGACCATCGTCACGTCGTTGGCCCGTCACACAGGCCCGAGTGATTTCGACAGGCGCCTTGAGAAGACCATGGCCAACTTCCGGGCCGCGAGGGGCACCGATCAAGACGAGGAACCCGCTGAGCCGTCAGAGCCCCAGCCGAGGCCGGAGCCAGTCCCTGAGCCGACGATCCCGGAACGCCAACTCGCTCAAGTGGTGGGGATGCTGCGACGCCCCGAAGACATCCAGCTAGTTGAGGACGCCCAACCAGGTGTAGCTGACCGCCATGTGGATGTGCTCTGGGAGATCACCAGGCACGGCGAGAACCCGTCCAGCCTCATCGCCGCCATCCGATCCGAGCAAGCCATCCCCGATGAAAGGACCGCATGACCTTCGCCCTGACCCTCCTGGTCGCCTGCTGGCTGGTCTCAGCTGGCCTCGCTGCCTCCGCTGCCCACGACCTCATGAAGGCCGACTGAATGGCCTATCCCGCACCCGAGTACCAACCCGCACCGCGTCGAGACCCGCGCAAGCGTCAGCTGGTCGCCGACCTGGACTACCTCGCCAACGTGGACTGGAGGCGCCTGAAGCAGGAGTGCCTCGAAGCGCTCGACCGTGACCGCATGACTGTCACGGCCGACGGGTTCCCCGCGGGACATGAAGCTGAGGGCGGCTCCACTGGTTCCACCCCGAGCACATCAAGCACCACACTCGCCGCTGCCATGAGCCGCAACGCGGACTGGCATGAACCCGAAGACGGGTTCCGCATCCAGAGGGATGAGGTCCACGAGCACGTCCAGACCATGGTGCGCCAGATCCACGAGGCAGCCCAGACCCAGCGGGGCGCCCAGTCGGAACTGCACCAGCTGAACCACCGCCATGCCCAGCCCATTGTGAAATTGCAAGCGCCGGTGTGCGCCGAGCAGCACTGCTCCGACTCGATCGAAGGCGGGCGCCGAGGCCGTTGTCAGGCCTGCTACAGGTGGGTGTATCGCTGGGAGCAGGATCACCCGGGGGAGCAGGCACCACCAGTCCCTGCTCACACGATCGAGCAGCGGCTCATCGCCCGAGGCGAACTGTCTGGTGTCATTGAGGCTGAGGTCCGCATCCCGTTGGTCCAGGCCCGCTGACAGGTTGGCCGGTACTCTCGGCGCCCGTGAAGGTGAGCCCGATCGCCAGCCTGTTCCCGCTGCTGTCGGAACCCGAGATGGCCGCACTGACCGAGTCCATCCGCTCGGATGGTCTGCTGGTCCCGATAACCCTGGACTCCCAGGGACGGGTGCTCGACGGTCGCAACCGCCTGGCCGCTTGCAGGCGAGCCAAGGTGAAGCCGACCTTCACCACCTTCACAGGTGACGACGAGGCTGCTTTCGTGTTGGCGTCGAACCTGAGTCGTAGGCATCTCGATGCTGGCCAACGTGCCGTGCTCGGTGCCCAGCTGATCGCCCGGTACAAAATTGCACCGGGCGGTAGGCAACGTGACCACGCATCCCGCTTGCTCGGCGTGAGCGCCACCTATGTGGCCCAAGCCCAGCGCCTGTTGGCCGAGGCCCCAGACCTGGCCGCCGCGGTGGCGGCAGGCACGATGCCTTTCGCCCGTGCCCTGGCTGTTAGCCGAGACAGACCGACACCAACCCGTAGCGGCGGGTCGGGTGGACGGAGCGACGACGTAGTCAGTGTGGTCACAGGATCGAACGCTGATCTGATCCGCGAGGCCTCACGGCTCTGGATTCCAGACGGGGCCAAGGTGGTGGATCTGAGCTACGGCCGCGGCGTCTTCTGGGCCAAGACTGACACGACCCGCTTTCAGCTGACCTCGAACGACATCGCCACCGAGGCCGAGTGGAACGAGGACTACACCGCCCTTCCGTTCGCAGACGACAGCTACGACGTCGCCGTGATCGACCCGCCATACAGCCACGACAGCACCACCACTGCGACCGCTGGCCGCTACCGGGGCGAGCCCAGGAGCCACGAGGCCATCATGGACGACTACGCCGCTGCCATGGCCGAGGCCAACAGGATCGTGGTCCCGAACGGCAAGCTGTTCGTGAAGGCGCAGGACGAGGTTTCTTCCTCCGCCCAGCGGTGGTCTCATATCGAGATCTACGACACTGCCGCCAAATTGGGCATGGAGGCAGTTGACCTCTTCGTGCTTGTTCCTGACGCCACAACCCCAGGCGGCCGATGGGAGACCCAACACCATGCCCGCAAGGTCCATTCGTTCATGTGGGTCATGAGCGTGTCACCGTGACACGAATGGAGACTTCACAAGTCATCTAGCTGCGCAAATGCTCATGCACCGAAGATGTCCCCGCTGGTGCTAGTCTGATTGATGTAAACAGGACCCTTGGGCCACGGCTCAGGGGTCTTTCTCGTTCTATGGACTAGTTCTGGCTGGGGCGCGGGTATCAGCAATGACCCGACACGCCTTCCACGAGGCCCTCCATCGCCCCAGCCACACAAAGGCGGCACTCGTGGCATCTGCGGATGACCTCTGCGCTATCTGCGGCGTTCGCGCCAGCGAGGCCTTTCAGACCATGCAGATCGAGGATGCCACCGACCGCGGCCGAATCAGCCGCTGCTTGAAGGTCCTCCACCGTGAGCCCAACTGGGCCTGGGTGAAGGAACACCAGGACTGGCTCGATCACCGAGACCAGCACCCACCCATCGCGGCACCAGGTCTCGGCGACCAGGCGTGGGAATGGGTGCGTCAGGCAGACCCGCACGGAGATCGCGTCGAACAGGTAGCCGCCGCGCTCACCAAGTGGTGTTCGGGGGAACCTCAGGTCTGATGATCACTCAGCTTCGAGGAACGCGTCTTCTTTCGACCAGGTATGTGATCCGCCGCAGGCCGGACACGGCGAAAAGGTGTTGTCCGTAAGCGTCATCGAACTGAACGAAGCTGCGTCAGCAGCGAAACCCGTCGCTACAGGTTCGTTCTTAACCGGACACACGATTTGGATCTGCGCCATCGGAACCGCCTTCTGCTCACCGAATGTACTGACGGACGAACCCTAGTCCCTTGCCCACCGGGTGCCGACATGAGCCTCGTTGACGCTGACCTCCTACCGACGCCGTCGGCAGTCCAGACGGCTGGCCTCGATGGCGTTCTCGGCTACATCCGCAACCTGACC
Source organism: uncultured Microthrixaceae bacterium (assembly GCA_963740985.1). Classification (GTDB taxonomy): domain Bacteria; phylum Actinomycetota; class Acidimicrobiia; order Acidimicrobiales; family Acidimicrobilacustridaceae; genus UBA4742. The sequence goes on along the minus strand of CAVUGJ010000002.1, from coordinate 861,861 downwards.
GCTGCCGAGGTGGCTGGGTTCCACGCCCACGGACTCGCTGTGGGCCTCATCGCCGAGTTCGACACCCTGACCCATCACCCAGTGCTGGATGGCGCGTCAGGCGGGAACGCCAACGGGGCCAAAGCTGCTATCCAACTCGGTGCCCTCGGCGCCCCAGCTGGTGCGGGGCTCACCCTCTGGGCTACGGCCGACACCAACGTGGTACCGACCCAGTTCGCAGCTGTCGCGGCCTACTGCGACACCTTTGCCACCCACATCCCCGGCTTCGACCTCGGCATCTACGGCGGGGCTGATCTGTGCGACTACCTGGTGACCAGAGGTCACGCCGTCCGATCCTGGGTGGCTGGAGCCACCAGCTGGTCCCATGGCCACACCAGCACCACTGCATGCCTGTTCCAGCGGGTGACCAGCAGCCCGTTGCCAGCCACCGACCTGGACACCTACCTGGACGGCCACAGCGTCGAGACCTGCGGGCTCTGGCTGGCCAACACGACCCCAACACCGATCCCAGCACCATCGAAGGGCACTACCGAAATGGTCACCTTGATGAAGACGGCGGACAGCCCGTCCGTCTACCTCACGAGCAACACCACCGCCACCCATGTCCTTGCTGGCCAGGTGGCAGCCAAGGTCTACGTGGCCAACGTGATGGGTGAGTACGTCAACGCCCCAGCCGACGCCAAGACTGTCGTCGTGGAAGGCCACAACGTCTGGGTCGTCGCTGATGACTTCCTCAACCCGCTGGTCACGCGCGGGGCCTAGGTGCTGGCTCCCGCTCAAAAGAGGGGATCCGCGGCGAGCGAAGAGCGGCGAACTGGGAAGTCGAATCCGTATTTGCGGGTGACATCCTCCACGACATCACGGAACCAGGAAGGTGAGTCGGGAGCGACGCGAACCTCGGAAACCAGGCGGTTGACATCCACGCTTACCCCGATCCCTTCTGCCTGCTGTGATGGATGTAGTGCGGCGGCCGTAGTAGGAGGCTGCATGCAGATCGCACGGACCTCTCGTTCGTGCTCGAAGCTCCTTCTCTTGTGGAGGAACGGATGAAACACGTTGTCCGCTGGTATCGAATCGGTCTCGTAGTCGATGTATTGCACTACGGAGAGTGAGACCTCCTCAGGTCCGATAATGCTCTTGCCAAGACGATCAGTCGTCGTGACGATCGTGATGCCATGGCCAATCATGTAGGTTCGCCACATTGCAGCGGACTCAGCCTCATTGAGATGCCAGCAGCTTATGTACATCCAAATGGTGAGGAACCGTCCGATCTCCGCAGCGTGGGTGACAAAGTTGTCTGCCGCAACGGGATCCAGGTCCGCAGCGAGGGCAACACGCTGGGCGACGTCTGGCTGTGTACGGGAGCCCTCATACGGATCACTCAGTAGATCCGCACGGCTCATCCAGAGATGCCGCTTACTAAGCAGATCGAGATACTTGGCCAGGTCGATATACCGCCACAGCGTGGCTGACGCGGGAGGCTCCTGGAACAGCGGGTGCTCGACGAGCGGCATGAGGCTGAAGCCTAATCAAGGAGACACTGTCCACCGTGAGCGGACGGAAGCGATGCATCACACCGGGATGCTCAGCCACCACGAACGCGACGCGCTGCCCAGCATGCGAGGCAAAGCACCAGGCAGGCCGCAACGCCTCCCGTCCCCACTACGGCGGAGCATGGCAACGGATCTCCAAGCGAGCAATCGCAGCGGAACCCTGGTGTCACACCACCCCCACGTGCCCCCACCCAGACGCTGGCACACCTGCCAACCCGTTGACCTGCGACCACATCAAGGCGCGGAGCCTGAGCGCAGGCGTGACAGTCCTGTGCCGCCGCTGCAACAGCAGCAAGCAAGACCAATGACCTAGAGCCGACCCGCCTCGGGGTGGGGGGCAGGGTCGCGACGGGCACGGGCCTCATCCTCAGTACCCCACATCAGGCGACGCGTTTCCTGCCCACGTTTATGGGCGGATTTTGGTGCCGCGTCTTTTTTCGCTAGGTGGCGTCACAGGTGTCTGCGTACGCCAAGCCTGTCTTTGTGACAGCGACGATCTCGCCACGGATCTCACCCAGGTCCTCGAAGTTCCCGGTCTCGGCGCCCGTCTCGGACTCGCCGATCACAATGAAATCCCTGGCTACCAACTCCTGCTCGATCTCTGACGAGGGAATCATCGTTCCGTCGCCTCGATCCCGCGCGTCCTTGAGCGTGATGTCCAACGGGTCGTCGGCTGCCACGGCCTCCGCCAGCGCCTTCATGACCCGACAGATCTCAGCTTCAGTTAGCGCCATGAATCCATCCTCGCACGGCCTGGAGGTCGCGTGTCCAACATCGCGCCCGACCTGCTCACAATGGCAGTGCCGCTCGACCGCCTGAAGACCCTGGAGGGTAATCCTCGTAGGGGAGACGTTGCCGCTGTCGCTCGGTCCTACAAGCGCTTCGGCCAGCGCAAGCCGGTCGTGGCACGCCGCATCGGCGGAACTGACTCAGAGCCCATCGGTGAGGTCATCGCTGGCAACCATCAACTGGCTGCGGCCATCAGGCTCGGCTGGGACGAGATGGCTGTGCTCTGGGTTGACGACGACGATAAGACTGCCAAGGCCTTTGCTCTCGCCGATAACCAGACCAGCGAACTCGGCACGTTCGACATCCCCGACCTCGCCGCCATGCTGGGCGAGATCGTCAGCGATGCTGACCTCCTCGAAGCCGCCAGCTACACCTTGGACGATCTGGCCGAGTTGCTCGGCGACGACCCGGGAGGTCCCGGCGAGGCCCCCGAAGATGCGGTACCCGACGAGGCTCCGGCCATCACCGCGCCCGGGGATGTGTGGATCCTCGGACCCCATCGCCTGATGTGCGGAAGCGCCTTTGAACCATCGGCCGTCGATCGCCTGATGGATGGGGCGGTGGCCGGATGCCTCCTGATGGATCCGCCCTACGGGATGAACCTCGACGCTGACTACTCGAAGCTGCCCGGGGGCAACGCGAACAGCCAGATGGTCAAGACCCCGCGCCGGTACCGAAGCGTGATCGGCGATGACCAGCCCTTCGACGCCACGTTCATCCGCCAGCACTTCGCCAAGGTGAAGGAACAGTTCTGGTTCGGCGCCGACTACTACCGCAGCACTCTCTCCGACGACGACCGCGAGGGCTCGTGGCTCGTCTGGGACAAGCGCAAGGAGGATGGCAGCCAGGACGATGTCATCGGCTCCACCTTCGAGACATGCTGGACTGCTCGGCCTCACCAACGCCGCATCCTCCGCCACTACTGGTGTGGTGCGTTCGGCAGCCCCGAGGCCAGGCAGCGCCACCACCCAACACAGAAGCCAGTCGCCTTGCTGTCAGACATCCTGGAGCGGTGGGCACCTAAGCCCTGTGTGGTCGTGGACCTCTTCGGTGGCTCAGGCTCCACGCTCATCGCGGCTCACAACACCGGACGGGAAGCTCGCATCATGGAGATGGATGCCCGGTACTGCGACGTGATCTGCCGCCGCTGGCAAGAGCACACGAGCGTGATGCCAGTGGCGGCCTCGACGGGCCAAGAGCACGACTTCGGCTAGCTCTCACCGGCCCGCACCTGGATATTGCAGACGAACGAGTACTGCTCTGCGTTCTCCTCATCGTTCAACGATGTGAGTGAGATGACAATTACGACCCTACGCCGCGACGGCACCGTGACCTCGATGTGGTTCGATTCGAGCCACCCAGAATCTCCGGGTATCGGATTGATTTGCCACTTGTAACGCAAGTCCTCCTGTGGCCCGATCGGGTTGACGCCGACTACATCGAAGATGACGAGGTCTCCGGCGATCACATCGCCGCTCGCGAGGCGTTCGGTAGCCCCACGAAGGTTGAACTCGGGGACGTTCGAGTGGATCGCCTCCGCATAGGGCCACCACTCGCCGTCAGCGTTGGCAAGCTCGCGACGCACGGCCTCGAACCCTAGGCGAAGGCGAAGGATCATGGCGGTGACCTCAGCTTCCTGAACTTGCCATTGAGGCGGACCGATCTTGTGGAGGTTCTTTCCTCTGAACTCCCGCAGACGGGCTAGGTCGACCTTCGCTCGCGAGTCATCGGACCAGATGCCATGAAGCGTCGATCCGATGTCTCTCCACTTCGAGTCGATGATCCTCTCAATCTCACCAAGCCCTGCGGCTTCCCAGTCGTCCCGCAGAGGTTCCCCTGGCCGTTGGTTCCGTGCGATCCCGGCGGATCGGGCCACGGCCTCCCGAGCCTTGGGGGGCAGGGTGTCAAGCCATGCTGGGCCTAGCGACTGACTCAAGGCGCCTCTCAGCACATCACGCATGAGTCGTTCTAGGTCCGGAATGTTGTCGGCGGCAGATGGCACACCAGAAGTGTGCATCAGGCTGCCCTGAGAAACGAGCGAGAAGCCGACCTACTACTCGTTGGTAGGTCCAGGTTCAACCCCTGGGCTCGGCTCTAGGCCCTACTGATACCAGGTGGGATTGTCCTGACAATGCTTGAGGACGAAGTCCACCCAGCTTTGATACCAGAACCAGTTCCCCTCGACCCAGGTTCCGTATCCTTTGCCCTTATTTCTGGCGTCGTTCGCCTGCCAGAGGTCCGTATGGCTGTGCATTGTGAATCGCGGGAATCCCTCTGAGTGCATGAGCGTCACGATCGACTTCGGTCGATACTTCCGGCGCTCAACCTCTTTGAAGGACATGTACTGCTGGTTGATGGCCTTTCCCAACTCCGAATCAGCCTTGACTACTTCGAAGACCTCGTCGGCCTGACCTGCCTTTCCGACGAGCTTCTGGGTGAACAGTATTCGGAATGCGAATCGCTCGCTGTTCAGCTCGTCCTCAGTAAGAGTGTCGTCAAAGCGAGCGAAGTAGGCGCGGACGCTGTCTGGCAGATCTGCCTCAGTTGGAGCGTTCAACTGATCCCGTGAGATCTTCTGAAACTGCAAGCTGAAGCTAAGGTATTGGTCTAGGCCGTACTGCGGACCGCACAGCTTCTTGATGTATTCATTGAAGTTGATGCAGCACGCCTGGTATCGGGCGCTCGCATAGCGATCGACCTCCGGGCTCATGTGATGGACGATCTCATCCCTGAGACCAATCAGGAACTGTAAGTTCTTCTTTGTCTCGTTATCTAACGGGCATTCCTTTGCATCGAGACACTTCCGCAGTTCCCAGTATCGGAATCCTCCATCGTCATTCCTGACGTAGTAGCGCCGCTTTCCCTTCTTCTCGTAGTAGCGGTACTCCACATGCTTCGAGCGATAGTGGGCGTGAAGAAGGTAGGTCCAGGCGATTGTCATCAGGACGATGAAGCTTTCGGACCTGAACTCGATGGATGGGTTGTTGAATACCTGCACCCCTGTAAGGGCCGCATCACGAGCCTGTGCGCGGAGGCTTCTCGTAACTGGACGGTAGGGGCGGGTCACAGATGGAATCCTAGGCTGCGACCCCTTGTGAGGAAATGAATATGACAGGCACAAGAGGTCCTGTCTCTACACCCGACGGACATGGCCACAGGGAGCATCCCGAGCCACTTGCTCTGGTGCCCAAGCAGGACGACGCGCCCAAGGCACCTGTGGGACTGCTCAAGGCGACCAGAGATGCCTGGGACGCCTACTGGCGGAGCGACGTCGCAGCTGCCTCAGCAGAGGTGGACCTGCCTGCCCTGCGCCGCCTGTTCAAGGCCTACGACCAGCACGAGCGGGCACTAAGCCTGGTGGCCAAGAACATGTTCGTGAAGGGCTCCACCGGCCAGATCGTCCTGAATCCTGCGGCCAAGTACGCCCAAGGGCTGGAGTCGACCATCGCCGCCCTTGAGGGCCAGTTCGGGCTGACGCCCATGGCCCGCCAGCGCCTCGGCCTGATCGCTGGCCAGAACGCGCTAACTGCGGCCGACCTGAATCGCATGGCCTCCGAGGATCTCGATGCCGCAGACATTGATGACGTCCTCGAAGCAGAAGGATGGGAAGCGAACTGAGGGCGCTGAGGTCATCCGCTGGATTGAGACCCACTGTCGATTCACCAACGCCCGCTGGCATGGCCAGCCCTTCCGCCTCCTGCCCTGGCAGAAGCGTCTGATCCTCGGCCTCTTCGAGGTCGACCCCGAGACCCGCCGCCGCCTCATCCGCTGGGCCTACATCTCGGTACCCAAGAAGAACGGGAAGACCGAGCTTGTAGCCGCCCTGGCCTGCTGGCTCCTCCTCGCATCGGGTGAGCCCGTCCCGCTGATCATCTGCGCCGCTGGCTCTGATGACCAGGCCGACGAACTGTTCGGCGCGGTGTGCCGAATGATCGAGGCGAGCCCGAGCCTCTCGAAGACCTGCGAGGTCTTCGAGTCCGAGGTCACCGCTCCCTCGGTACCAGGTGGACGGATCGTCCGAGTCTCAGCCGCGGCCAAGAAGCACTCCAGCAACCTGGACGGCAAGAACGTCTTCGCTGTCCTGTGCGATGAGCTTCACGGCTGGGAGGGGGATCGAGGCCGCCTCATCTGGGAGACCCTGACCAACGGAACCATCGCTCGTGATGAGCCCCTGGTCATCCAGATCACCACCGCTGGCTTCGACCGTGAGTCGATCTGCTACCAGCAGTACACGCTGGCTAAGCAGGTCATCAACGGTGAGATCGAGGACCCTGCCTACTTCGCCTTCATCTCTGAGATGGAGGAAGACGACGACTACACCGACCCCGCCGTCTGGGCTCAGGTCAACCCGAGCTTCGGGGTAACCGTCAAGGCCCCGGCCCTCCTGGATCAGCTGACCAAGAAGCCAGCTGGAATTTGGCGCCGATTCTTCGGGAACCAGTGGACCCGCTCCGCTGAGTCCTGGCTGCCACCTGGAGCCTGGGAAGCAGGGGAGTCCGACCAGCAGATCCCTGAGGGTGCAGACGTGACCCTCGGCGTGGATGTCGCCCTCTTCCGCGATCACACCGCCGTGGCCTGGTGCCACCACACCGACGAGGGCAAGTTCATCGTCCGCTGTCGCACCTGGGCGCCTCCCGCTGATGGCTCCGGCATCGACGTCACCGACGTCATGGCCTTCATCCGCGAACTGGATCAGCGCTTCCACATCGTTGGCGGCGAGTACGACCCGCGCTTCTTCGACGTGCCCGGCAAGCAGCTGGCTGACGAAGGAATCCCTCTCTACAACAAGCCTCAGTCCACCGAGCGAATGGTGCCCGCGTGTGGCTTCGCCTACGAGCAGATCGTGGCGGGCAACGTCCTTCACGAGGCTGACCCTGTTCTAACCGAGCACGTACTGAGCGCCGCCCAGCGCACCTACGACAACGGCTGGACCTTGTCCAAGAACAAGAGCAAGCACGTCATCGACGCGTGCATTGCCGTCGTGCTCGCCCTCTCGGAGTGGAACGACCTCCAGCCCGCCACTCAGGAGCCCTTCGCCCTCTATGCCTAAGTCCTCCACCTTCCTGGCGATCGGCGCCGTTCTCTCAGTCCTCCTGGTCGCGCTCGGCCTGGCCTGCTCGCCCGCGCCGTGGCTGGCCCTCATCTTCCTTGGTGGTTGCGGCCTGGCCCTCTGCCTGCTCCACGACCCTGACCCAAAGGCGGCGGGTGACTCCACATGAATCTGCTCACCCGCTTGGCCCGAAGCGAGAGCTTTGGCCCTCTGGGCGGATCCTTCGGGATGGACGCCTACATGAAGGCGTTCGAGTTCAACGGCAACGCCTACCCGCTCGGCATCAACTTCACTCAGCCGGGCAGTCCCCAGGTCGACATCGACAACAGCCTGTCGGGCTACGTCTGCGAGGTCGGTAACCGAGACGGCGTAGTCGCCGCCTGCGTCTACGCCCGAGCCCTGCTCATCTCGCAGCTGCGGTTCAAGTTCCGCAACATCACCGATGGCCCACAGGCGCAGCTGTTCGGCACTCAGGCGCTCAGCCCACTGGAAACCACCGACCGCGCCCGCCTGCTCCAGCTGGCCGAGATGCACGTCAGCTACGCGGGCAACGCGTACTGGTACCTGCGCGATGACGGCACCTTCCGCCTGCTGCGCCCCGACTGGATCTCGATTGTCCTGGGCTCGAACAGCGAGCCCGACACTCCTGGCTTCGCCCTCGATGCCGAGGTCATCGGCTACCTGTATCACCCAGGTGGTCGCCACGATCTGAACGCCACCTTGCTGGTCCCGAGCCAGGTCGCCCATTGGGCACCCGAGCCAGATCCGCTGGTCCCGTGGCGCGGTCAGTCCTGGGTCACCAGCGTGATGAAGGACATCATCATCGACCGTCAGGCGTCGGATCACCTGTCTGGGTTCTTCGAGAACGCGGCCACCCCGAACCTCGTCTTCAAGATGGAGCCGAGCAAGACCCCCGACCAGGTCCGCGAGTACGCCGACGCTCTCAACTCGATCCACAGCGGCGTGGACAATGCCTACAAGAACCTCTACCTCGGCGGCGGCACCGACGTGATGGTGGTCGGCTCGGACATCTCGAAGATGGACTACGAGACGCTCCAGGCTGGCTATGAGTCGCGCATCGCTGCCCGAGCCCGAGTGCCCGCAGTCATCCTCGGCATCCGAGAAGGCCTTAAGGGCTCGGCCCTGAACAGCGGCAACTACACCAGCGCCCGCCGCATGTGGTCTGACGGCTGGTTCCTGCCCACTTCGGACTCCCTGTGCGACACCCTGGCCCCGCTGATCGACCTGCCATCAGGTGGCGTCGAGTTGACCTTCGATCCGACCCGCGTCGCCTTCCTCCAAGAGGACCGCACCGACGAGGCCGAGATCCAGCAGCACCAGGCCATCACGATTCGCCAGTTCATCGACGCTGGCTTCCTGCCTGACACGGCGGTCACCGCAGTGACGAGCAACGACTTCTCGAAGCTCAAGCACTCGGGTCTCCCGTCGGTCCAGGTCCAACCTGCTCCCTACAAGCCCGACGAGTCGCCCGAGGCGGCGGCTCTGCTGCCCGCCCACCCGGCAGCACTTCCCGCACCTGTGGCCTTGCCGCCAGGAGAGCCGAATGACTGACCGTCCCACCATTGAGCGGTACCTGCCGCTGACCGACATGGTCGTCCGCTCCGAAGCGGGCGGCAACATCATCGACGCCTACGCGGCCATGTTCGACAGCCCCGCTGAGATCCGTGACCGCCAGGGCCACTACACCGAGACCATCGCCCGCACGGCCTTTGACCGCACGATCTCCCAGCGTGGCATCGACTCGGTCGGGGTGATCTTCAACCACGGCAAGACCATCCACGGGACACCGTCAGAGCGGTTCTCGATGCCCTACGGCAAGCCGCTCGCCATCCGAGCCGACAGCAAGGGCCTGTTCACCAGCACCGAGGTCAGCCGCACTGAACTAGGCGAAGAGATCCTTCAGCTGGTCAATGACGGCGTCATCAAGGGCCAGAGCTTCTCGGGTGCCATCTATGACAGCAAGGACGTTCCCAGCGTCCAGCGTGGCTCTTTGCCCACCAAGGTTCGGACTGAACTTGGCTTGCGTGAATATGGTCTCACTCCCTTTCCTGCCTATGAGGATGCTCAAGTGGTCGCAGTTCGTGCTGACCTTGAGCTACTATCTATTGAAGACCTTTGCTCTTACATGATGGAATTGCACCCCGCTGAGCGGGCCACCATCCTGGAGAGCGTCGCTGCCGCCGACACCGGCACCAGCGAAACCGAAGTATCCAGCCCCGTCGACACCGACACGGCAGCCGCTGTAGAGCGAATTGAGCGCGAAGCACGCCTTCGTGAGATTCGCCTGATCACAGCGTCCCTGTAAACCCCCACGACTCCAATAGGAGGATCCATCATGGATCGCAATGAACTTCGTGCGGGTATCGACTACGTCGCTGCCGCACTCGACACCATCCACACCGCCGCTGCTGATCGCGAAATGACCGACATCGAGCGCGCCTCCTGGGATGAGGGATTGGCCTACGTGACCGATGCCCGCTCCCAGATCGAGCGCCACGACGAGCGTCAGACCGAGATCGAGCGTGCCCGCCAATTCCTTGAGGCCCACCCCGAGACCGAGACCGTCCCTGGCGACGGAACCGTCATCGAGGGCTTCAACGTGAACACCCGCAAGGCCGAGGACCCCTTCGACCTGTCTGCCGCTCCCGCCTACGGCGCTGAGCGTTCCGACGATCTCCGTGGTCGTGCCATCGAGGCCATCGAGCGCTCGAACCTGTTCCTTGAGGATGATCACAAGGAGTCCGCTACCCGCCTGGTCGAGCGCCACGCCGGAGCCCGCGAGCAGATCCTGCTCACCAGCGACCCCGTCTACCGCTCGGCCTTCGCCAAGGTCTGCACAGGCGAGACGCCCAACGCAGTCGAGGCCGCCAAGATGGCCCACGTCGACCAGATGCTCCGCTCCTCGGGATTCTTCAACCCCGACTCGGCTGAGCGTGCTGTCACCGTCGGCAACGTCACAGGCAAGCTCGTCCCCGCCTTCCTGGACCCGTCGGTCGTTCTGACCAACACAGGTGCAGCCAACCCGTTCCGCGACATCAGCCGCGTCGAGAGCATCACCACCAACGTGTGGACTGGTGTCTCCTCGGCTGGCATCACAGCTGAGTGGACTGGCGCCGAGGCCTCGCAGGTTGCTGACGCAGCCCCGACCTTCGCCAACCCCGCCGTGACCGCGTTCATGTGGGACGCCTTCGTGCCCCTGTCGTTCCAGGCCTACGAGGACTGGGCATCGGGTGAGTCCGAGATCCTGGTCATGGTCGCCGACGCCAAGAACCGCCTGGAAGAGGCAGCCTTCGCTACTGGCGCTGGCTCCGGTTCCTCGCAGCCTCGCGGTGTCGCCACGGCCCTGGATGCCAACACCAACGTCGAGGTCACGATGACCACGGCGGGAACGTTCGACGTCACCCAGATGTACCGCCTGCTGGAGGCACTGCCTCCTCGCTACCGCTCGAACGCCAGCTTCGTTCAGAACCTGGCCTACATCGACCGCATCCGCCAGTTCGGCACGAGCAACAACTACTCGGGCTTCACGGTGGACCTGACCGCTGACGGCATTCCCGTCCTGTTGGGCAAGAAGATGTACGAGAGCACGACCCTGAGCGGCACCCTGGCAACGACCCACGTCAACGCCATCGTCTACGGCGACTTCTCGAACTACCTGATCGCCGATCGCATCGGCACGGTCATGGAGTTCATCCCGAACCTGTTCGGAGCCAACGGCCGTCCCACGGGACAGCGCGGCTACCTGGTTCACGGTCGCACAGGCGCCGACTCCATCAACGATCTGGGCTTCCGGGTTCTCCAGACCTCCTGATCGTTCGCAGTTCCAACTGGTTCGGCCCCTGGCTTCGGCTGGGGGCCGTTCCATTTGGCCTGCCTCTAGGTCGTATTCACCCTTCGGCCTAGGGGCACTCCAACTCTCAAGGGTGAAGTCACAAAGGGTGATGCAGATGCTTTACAAGGGACTCACCACGGCCTTCATGCCGCTGGACTCAGGCGAGTTCAAGGTCATCGAAGGCAAGGCCTACGACGACAGCGACAAGACGGTGGCTGAGGCCATCGCCGCCGCGCCCTGGGCCTTCACGGCCGAGGACGCCACGGCCGCCCGCCCGGCTGCCAAGTAGTGGGGCAGGCCAAGATCAAGGCCGCTCACCCAGGCAAGGGCAAGGTAGGTGTCGCTTACCTTCACCCCTCCTCGGTGAGCGTGTCCTTCTCACTCTGCCTTGAGCAACTGAAGCTCTACGACAGCGCCACCAACACGCGGATCTACAACGGCGGCAACCAGTACGCCATCCCGTGTGGAACTGATCAGGTCCCCGAGTGTCGCAACAAGGGCGTGCTGGCCTTCCTGAACGACCCACTCCAACCCGAGTGGCCGTGGTTCGTGGACAGCGACATGGGCTTCGCTCCTGACACCGTTGACCGCCTCATCGCCGCGGCGGACCCGATCGAGCGTCCCATCATGGGCGGGCTCTGCTGGGCTCAGCGTCACGTTGGCACCGACCCCACCTTGCAGGTCCCGATTCAGAAGGTCTTCCCGACCCTCTACAACTTCCTGACCCTGCCCGATGGCCAGCAGGGGTTCCGCAACCTGGAACCCACCGACCCGACCGGGGGAGTGATGCAGGTCGGAGCAACCGGCGCCGCCTGCCTGCTCATCCACCGCGGCGCGCTGGACACGATCTACGAGAAGTACGGCGCCAACTGGTTCAGCCGCACCCCCTATGGCGAGGACTTGAGCTTCTGTCTGCGGGCCAACGTGTGCGATATCCCCATCCACGTCGACACGTCGGTTCGGACAAGCCACCACAAGGACACCTACCTCTGTGACCCAGGCCCCGCTGGCCTGCGCCCGCTGGTGGCCATCCCTGTTCTGAACCACTGGGAAGACCTCACCCTGCCGCTAGTGCTCCAGCTGCTGGAGTTCGGCGAGGCCGACGAGATCGTCATCTACGACAACGGCTCCACCGACGACACCCCCGAAGGCTGCAAGGCCCTCGGGCTCAAGTGCGTCGATGCCAAGGGCTTCGGCATCCACGAGATGTGGAACCTCGCACTTTTGAGCTCAAGGGGTCGCCCGGTCGCCATCCTCAACAACGACCTCTATGCCTTCCCTGGGATGCTCACCCGGCTGGCCGAAGCCCTCCAGCTGGACCGCCACCTAGCGGTGGTGTGTCCCAACTACGACGGACGCCTCGACACCCGCTGGACCTACACCACCGAAATCTGCGCAAGCCGCTACGACGGCACAGGCGGCCTGGCTGGCTTCGCCTTCATGGTCGCCCCCGACTGGGCCGCCACCTACCGGTTCCCCACTGAGTTGTCCTGGTGGTTCGGTGACAACCACCTGGTGGCCTCGGCCGTCCTGGCCGGACGCCATGTCGCGGTCATCGGTGACTCATACGTGGAGCACCTGGACGGCGGCGGCCAAACAGGGGACTGGGATGACCCCGAGGTCACGCCCCTCCTCGAAGCGGACGCCAAGTGGTTCGGGGACTGGCTCAGGGAGCGGAGCGCTTGAGGTACCAGGCCGCCCGCCCGTTCCCCCACGCGATCCTCGATGGCCTCTGGCCTGATGACCTGCTTGCCGAGGTCGTGGCCGAGATGCCACCGCCCGACGCGCCTGGCTGGCGCATCTACGGCGGGGACATGGAGGACCGCAAGCACGAAGGCGGCCCGCATCTCTGGGGGCCAGCCACCGTCCGGCTGTTCGGCCTCCTCTGCTCGGATGACTGGCTGACCTTCCTCACCGAGATGACCGGCATCGAGGACTTGATCCCCTCGGCTGTTGGCGGTGGTTACCACCTGATCCCCGAGGGCGGACGTCTCGAAGTCCATACGGACTTCAACGAGGCCGACGGCCTGTACCGCCGCCTGAACTGCCTCATCTATCTCAATGAGGGATGGACGGGCCAGGACGGCGGCGCGCTGGTTCTCGGAGCGCCTGATGAGCGGGTGTCCATCGTCCCCCTGCTCAACCGAACGGTGATCTTCACCACTTCGGATAGCTCGCTGCACGGCCATCCCGACCCAGTCGCAGCGGGGAAGGTCCGCCGCAGCGCGGCCATCTACTACTTCACCGCGGCACCGCCAGCCGACTTCTCTTCGCCGCACTCCACCGTCTGGGGCTCCTGATGCACAACGAGGCATACGACTTCATCAAGAGCCATTGCCCCGCAGACGGGGTCGGCACCGTTGTTGAGTGCGGCGCTCGGGACATCAACGGCAGCGTGAAGGATCTGTTCACCTGCGACACCTACACCGCGGTCGACATCCTTCCGGGCGAAGGCGTGGACGTCGTCTGTGACTTCGCCGACTACACCCCCAGCGGGCCTGTGGATGTCGTGGTCAGCACCGAGGTCTACGAGCACGCGGCCAACTGGCCCCAGCTGATTGAGCAGGCAGCCGAGATCTTGAAGCCAGGCGGACTGTTCCTGGCCACCATGGCCACCACCCCTCGCGCACCCCACAGCGGCATCCACGGCGGCGGCATCGAGCCCGGCGAGTTCTACGGCAACGTCGCCCCCAACGACCTGGAAGCTGTGCTCTCCGCCTGCTTCAGCGAGTACGAGATCGACGTTCTGAACGCGGACCTGCGTTGCTGGGCGGTGAAGTGAGATGCCAAGCACCCTCGGGAACCCTTACGTCACCGCGGCGCAACTCAAGACCTACCTGAGCATCTCTGACAACGAGGACGACGCCCTTATCGAGCAGGCGGTCAAGACCGCGTCCCGCTCGATCGAGAGCTACTGCCGCCGCCAGTTCAATCACGACGCTGGCACCCCGACCGCCCGCGTCTTCGCTGCCCAGGACGCCCAGACCGTCAACATGGCCCTGAACGGCTCGGAGATCTACGACCCCACAAGCATCAGCGTGGCCGTGGACCCGTCCATGCAGGGCATCTACTCCATCCCGTGGACCACGCCGCTGGACTACGTCACCCTTCCGTTCGACGGGATCCGGGGCGGAGTGCCTGGCTGGCCGACCAGCACAATCAAGGCGGCTGGCCTCAGGTGGTTTCCCTGCTGGGATGCCCGGCCCCGTGTCCAGGTCACCGCGGTCTGGGGCTGGGCTGCCGTGCCCGAGGAAGTCGTCTCGGCCACCTACCTGAAGGCCGCCAAGATCTTCGGCCGCAAGGACTCCCCACAAGGCGTCCAAGGCGGCCTGGACCTCGGCAGCGTCCGGGTCAGCCGGTTCGAGGACCCCGAGATCGTGATGCTGCTGAATGACTACGTCCTCGGCGCAGAGGTCGGATGATGAGCGTCGCGGACGTACTTGCGGGACTGTCCCAGACCATCGGCGCCATCGACGGCCTGCGCACCGTTGACCGCGAGCCCCAGACGGTCAGCCCACCCATTGCCATCTGCACCTTCGACTCCCTGGTCTACGACGAGACCGCAGACGGCTGCTTCACCATCGGCCTGAAGGTCACGGTCGTGGTGTCCAAGGCAGACGCCAAGGCCGCTCAGGCCACGATCTACGACTACATCGACCCCGACGGGCCAAGCTCCATCCTCCAGGCCCTGAACGCTGAGCCCACCCTGGGCGGCACCGTCTCCGATTGGGACTCGCTCCAGGTGAACGGCCTGGTCGTGGTCACCATCGCATCCACCGACTACCTCGGCGTCGAGTTCTCCCTGAGGGCCTTCACTTGAGGGCGCTGGTCGTCCTGCCTGGTCCAGAGTTCAGCGTCAAGGACGTGGCCGACGGCTGGTGCTCTGGCCTCGCTCGCTGCGGCGTCGAGGTCAAGACCTACGACCTCGGCGCGGCGCTGGCCTTCTACACCCAGCACCCCACCATCCACGGCCAGGAGAACGACGGACTCATCGCCGCCGACATGGCCGCCCGCGGCCTGCGCGCCGTCCTCTACGACTTCTGGCCTGACGTCGTGCTCATCGTCTCGGCCTTCTTCATCCCGCCCGACTGCTTCAAGCTCATCCGAGCCCGCGGCCACAAGCTCGTCAGCCTGCTGACCGAGAGCCCTTACGAGGATGACAACCAACTCGGCGTGGCTGCCGCCTCCGACCTCGTGCTGGTCAACGATCCCACCAACCTGGAACGGTTCCGCGAGGTCAACCCCCAGACCTACTACCAGCCCCACGCCTACGACCCTGCCCGCCACTTCCCGAGGCGCATCACTGAGCCCGACCTGCTGAGCGACTTCTGCTTCGTCGGCACCGCCTACCCGAGCCGCCTGGACTTCCTGGAGGCGGTCGACTGGTCAGGCATCGACGTGGCCTTGGGCGGCAACTTCACCCACGTCCCCGAGTCGAGCCCTGTCCTCAAGTTCCTGGCTCATGACCACGACGTCTGCTGCCCGAACGACCAGGCCACCCTGCTCTATGCGGGCACCAAGGCCTCAGCCAACCTCTACCGGGTTGAGGCCCAGCGCCCTGGCCTGAGTGAAGGGTGGGCGATGGGACCCCGAGAGGTCGAGCTTGCCGCCTGCGGCACCTTCTACCTGACCCAGCCCCGCGGCGAGAACCGCGAGGTACTGCCGATGCTCCCCATCTTCGATGGCCCCGCCGACTTCGGCGAGCAGCTGCGCTGGTGGCTGGCACACCCCGACGAACGGAGCGCCGTGGCCGAACAGGCCCGAGCCGCGATCTCAGATCGCACGTTCGCCAACCACGCCGCGCATCTGCTCGGCCGTCTGTAACACCCCCCATACCGCCCACCACCGGGCACATCTCATAAGGAGATATCACATGGCTCGATTGAGCGGGAAGAACGGCGCCCTGTACATGGGTGTTGCATTCTCTACATCCACCGCAACGCCCATCGCCTTCATCAAGACCTGGGACATCTCGTCCTCGACTGATCGCTATGACGTCACCGCCATGGGCGACAGCAACAAGACGTACGTAGATGGTCTGCCCGACGCCTCTGGCAAGTTCAGCGGCTTCTATGACGACGCCACCCCCCAGACCTACACGGCCTCGTTGGACGGCAAGGCTCGGAGCTTCTATCTCTACCCTTCGACCAACAACACGGGCTCCTACTTCTTCGGGACCGGCTTCTTCGACTTCTCGGCTTCGTTCGATGTCGCTGGTGCCGCCACTGTCTCGGGCTCGTGGAACGCAGCTACGTCGGTGCAGAAGGTCGGCTGAGCGATCAGTACCTCACACAGCGTTGAGGACCTGGCCGCCAAGCTGAACCGAGCAGGCGAGAACTTGGGTGAGGCCCAGCACCAGGCGGTGCTGAAGGCCACCCAGGCGGCCCAGAAGATCATGACCGCGGCTGGTGATTCCGTCCGCACCCCTCGGAAGCTGACTGGCTCCAAGAGCAAGTCGAACGCCTGGGGAGTTCGGTACAAGGAATTCACCAGCGCGGCCCGACCGCAAACGGTCGTGTTCTTCTGGGGCGCCCCGCCCTACTGGCGTGAGCGCGGCACAAGCGCTCACTTCATCACGTCGCGCTACCTCACTGGCAGCCGTAACTCCCGAGGCCTCAAGGCCGCCCGCAACTCCATCGGCGCTGGTCGGCTGCTGGGGAAGAAGGACGGCAACTCGAACGACTCCCGCGCCGTCTTGCACTTCCCCGATGGCGGCTACGCCACCAAGGTCGCCGAGCGCGGCGTCCAGCCGCGCCCGTTCTGGGAGCCCACCAAGCGGGCGGTGGCTGACGCATCCGCGCCCATCTACCGCACTGAGAACTGGAAGGCCCTGCTCACCGCGGGCTTCAACTAGGAGACAACCCATGGCAGCAGCCACCCCCGAGTCACTGTTCAAGAACCTGAGCACTGACATCCGACGGGGTCAGTACGACGGCCACCTCGTCCAGCTGACCGATGTCATCCGCGAGCACGTCGCCTCCAGCGATGACATCGCCGTCAAGTGGAAGCTCCAGGTTGGTGACCTCACCGTCACCGAGGACGACCTCAGCTTCCCCGAGGCCGTCGAGTGGGAGAACCGCTCCCAGGTCTCCTGGTTGATGCTGTCCCCGGCTGGTTCAGCTGCCATCTGCAAGGCGCTGTTGGTCACCGTCCTGATCTCCCGCAAGGGCATGTCTGAGGACGAGGCCGAGGCCCACTTGAACACCTGGACCCACGCCCAGATCGTCGGCGCCCTCACTTTGTACGAGGTCGATCAGACCCCTTTGGAACAACGCCAGCTGTAAACGGCTGGCTGGCTACCCGAGGCCTCGCCCCCCTCCAGTTGCAGAGTCGGCGCTTCCCGACCCTGGCCGACTACCTGCGTGAGTTCGCCACGACCTACCAGTGGCCGCCCTCGGTTACCCGCGCCCAGCGGATGGGGGACCTGAGCCTGCTGCTTTCCCCCAAGAAGGACCCGTTCGCCGATGAGCAGTCTGACTGACCGCCTGGAGATGATCATCACCGCCGACGGCACGGCGGCGACACGCGAGTTCCAGAACATCGGAGCGAGCGCGGAGAAGGACCTGGGCAAGGCCCAAAGCTCAAGCGACAAGCTCGGCTCAACCTTCATCAAGGCGGGCGCGGGAATGGTCGTCGCTGGGGCTGGCGTCATCGCCGTCCTGGCCCACATGACCAGTCAGTACGAGACCCACGAACAGGCGGAACTGAAGCTTCAGAACACGATGAGGAACACGCCCTCGCTGGCGGGCTCCAACATCAAGGCCTTTCTCGATCAGGCCCAGGCACTCCAGCAGACCACTGAGGCCTCAGATGTCCAGATCGAATCCAGCCAGGCGCTGCTGGGCCAGTTCGGTCTCACCCAGGACCAGGTTCTCCAGCTGACCCCACTGGTGGTGGACCTGTCCCAGAAGATGGGCATCGACCTGGATGCTGCGGCCAAGGCTGTCGGCAAGAGCGTCGATGGCACCACCGCTGGACTCAAGCGCTACGGCATCGTCGTAGACGACGGCGGCGACAAGACCAAGGCCTACCAGGCCACCGTTGACGCGTTGTCCCACACAGTCGGCGGCTTCGCCACTCAGCAGGGCGCCACCTTCCAGGGTCGCCTGGTCGAGATCAAGAACCAGCTCGGTGACATCGAGGCTGGCGTGGGCAAGGGAGCGACTGAGGCCTTCTCCGACATGCTCAAGCCGGTCGAGGCCCTGTCCGTCGACTTCTCCAAGCTGAGCCCTGCCACCCAGGACACGATCGGCAAGATCGGCGCCTTCGCTGGCGCTGGCTTGATCGCAGCGGGCGGGGCCTCGGTCCTCATCGGCTCCATCATCAAGATGTCCGCCAACTTCAGTGTGGCTAAGGACGCGCTGGTCGGCTTCGTGACTGAGATGACCCTGGTGGACTTCGCCACCTTGGCCCTTCAGGGCGCGGCCGTAGCGGTCGCCTTCGTGGGCATTCAGAAGGCCATCCAGATTGATGACCCCCACAGCGAGAACAGCCTCATCACCCAGGCCCAGAAGCTCGCGGGCGGCAGCATCACTGGCCAGCTGGGTGTGCTCCAGAAGCAGCTGAAGGACGCACAGAACACCTGGAACAACGGATTCCACGTTGGTGACCCGGGCGGCTTCGGCTTCGCCATGTCTGACGCGGTCGCTCGGGCAGGTAACTCCATTCCCAAGTTGAAGGCGGCGATCAAGCAGCTGGAGGACTCGGAGAAGTCGGGCGGCAGCGCGGCCACCTACATGGCAGGCACCACCGACGCGCTGGGCCACTCGCTCACCCAGACAGCGCAGTCTCAGGACGAGACGACCCAGGCCTACCAGAAGGCAGAGTCCACCGTCTCGACCTTGACGGGTCAGATCTCCGCCTACTTCGAGACCCTGCGTGGCGGCCTGGATGCCCAGGTGGCCTACCGCCAGTCCGTCGATGACCTCAGTAGCTCGCTCAAGACCAACGGGGCCACCCTCGACATCAACACCCAGGCGGGTCGAGACAACGTGGCCGCGGTCGAGAAGCAGGCCGACGCCATCATCGCCATGGGCGTTCAGTACGTGAAGAACGGCGGCTCGGTCACCGACGCCACCAACCAGACCGAGCTTTACGTCGCCACCCTCGACAAGCAGTTGACCGCCGCAGGCCTGAGCACCAAGCAGGTGCTGGACTACAACGCCCAGCTTGGCCTGACCCCACAGGGCATCGCCACCGCCTTCAGCCAGCCGGGACTGACCCAGGCCCAGAGCGACGCCAGCAACCTCAAGGGCCAGTACGACGCGCTCGGCCAGCCCATCACGACCCAGATCCTGGCCGACACCGGCCCGGCCAAGGCGGCCATCGAGGCCCTGGAATGGGAACTGTCCAACGAGCTTGGCAACCTCGAAACCAAGTACGGCCTGGCCCCCCATGTTGGCTACGCCCAACAGGCGGTCGGCGGCCAGCTGGGCGAGGGCTTCACCCTGCTCGGTGAGGCAGGCCGCCCTGAGATGGCCCACAAGCAGGGCAGCCAGGTCCAGATCTTCACGGGCCACCAGACAGCCAACCTCCTCGACGCCACCAAAAAGGCAGTGATGGGCGGCGGCCAGTCGGTGACCGAGCACATCCACGTCCACATTGACGGCAAGGAAGTCGCCAAGGTGGTCCGCAAGGCAGAGCGGGTCGCACGATGACACTCACCATCGGCAGGGTCGGCACCGACGGACTGCTGGGCGAAGCCTCAACAGTCAGCGTCCAAGGCGACACCGTGACCCTCAAGGGAACAGCCAAGGGCCTGGTGTCGCTCGCTGCGTGGCGGCTGCTGCGCGACCAGCTGCGAGGTCTCACCGGCCCCGATGAGCCAGTCGTCCCCATGACATCGAGCAACGACCCGAGTCTCAACGGCTTCTACACCGTGGCCAACGCCCAGGTCGACACGATGCCCGACGCCCAGCACGGCCTGTGGCTCAACTGGGAAGTCGACCTCACCCGCGTCCCTGACGTGGACCTCCCAGTGGTCGACTCACTCCTCGTCGGCGGGTACCGCGCCTACGCCGCCTCGCTCGGCACACCGCTCGCGTCCTCCGCTGTAACCCCCTGGTGGACAGTGAGCAACCGCACCCTTTCAACCAGCCAAGGCGGTACCTCTGACGGCACCACATCAGATGACGGCGACTCCATGTGCACGGTGACACTCCCGACCGGAGTTCTGACCGAGGTCGTGTCCTGGGAGATCGCGGCAGAGGACTGGTACGCATCCGGGTGCCGCCTCGAAACCAAGCTCGGATCGGTCTTCCATCCGATCATGGGCCGCTACGGCCAGGTCGACCGGATCAACAACGGGCTGATCAGCCTCACCCTGCCCACCGCCAGCGGCGCCTCAGGCGCAGCACTGGACCTCGCTGCCTACAAGGCCAGCACCGGCTGGTCCGCAGGGAAGCGCTTCAACGTCTACAACGTCGACTCGATTCTCTCGACATCCATCACGGTCAACACCCCGTGGATGGTGGCGGTCACCCTGCGGTGCGGTGTCACCCTCGGAGGGGCGATCCCGACCAGCGTCACCATGGACATCATCTTGCGGCGCGGGGCCACCTGGGCCGAGATCGTCATCGGTGACCCAGCCAGCACGGCACCTCACGGTCTGCTGCGTAGCACGGCCGAAGCAGGAACAAACATCAACGGCGGCATCCGCGCCAGCGCGAACGACACCGACGGCAACCGCTACATCATGTTGGCCGGAGCGTCGTACACGACGAACACCACCAGCGGCGGCATGCAGAACTCGGTCAGCGGCGCCCAGTTCCCTATGGCCCTCGGCTCCATCATCGGCGGATCCTCGCCGCTGCTGTCAGCCAGCACCATCACGACCCGCTACTACGCCCCGTACGGGGAGACGGTGGCGTTCAGCCGATGAGCGTCACCAAGCAATACCAGTCGGCTGGAACGTTCACCGTCAACCTGCTCGACAGCACACCCCGCACGATCACCGATCGCTTCAAGATCGGAACCGACGCCTTCGGCCTGGTGGCCATCCTGCCCGGCCGTGTCGGAACTGACTGGCTCTCAGCCTCTGACCTGCTCGGCCTGTCGATCTTCACAGGGCTCTACCGCAGGCAGGAGACGGTCAACGGTCGCTACCTCGCGCTGGAAGGTGACCACGTCACCACCCTGCTGGGAGACCAGGACGGCAAGGGACCACTGGCTGAGAACGGCGGCGGCCACCCAGGCGGCGGAGGCTCAGGACCAGCCAGTTTCTCCAGCTGGGTCAGCTTCGTCACCCCGCCCACTGTCAACGTGGGAACGACAGGCAGCATCGGCGGCAGCCTCACATGGGCCTGGGACTGGACCAACGACGCGGCCACGCCAAGGGATGCCCTCAACTACCTCTGTAGCTACTTCGGGGCGGTCTGGCGACTCAACGATGACCTGACCCTCGACGTCGACACCGTCACCAACCTGGGCTGGCTGGACTTCAACGTCCTGGCCACCCCGTGGTGGCAAGGCCGAGACCCCAACATCCTGGCTATCCGGGCCGACATCGAAGCCACGGGAGACGTCGAGTCCTACGCGAACCGTGTGCTCAACACCGCTGACGCAGGCATCGGTGAGCCAGGTGGCGGCGGCACCTCTGGAACACCGTTCACCAACCCCGCCACGGGGGGAGTCCTGGCCTGGAAGGAACGCATCTCCACCGACTCATCCACCGACTCGGGCGACGCCACCCAACAGACCCTCGCTGAGTTGGAGCGCATCAACGCTCCAGCTGTCATGCCCACGTTGGTCACCGACCGCGCCGCCATCATGTTGGACCTGGAGCCCGGCGAGTTCCTCTGCACCTTCGCCCCCGATGCCGACATCCTCGGCTCGATCTTCCTGGGCATTTGGCCGTCTGAGACCTACTACCGCGGGCTGTTGGTGCCGTGGGAAGCCCTCTCGGTCCAGTCCATCGAGATGCCCATCGAGCCCGGCATGGGCGTCTACTTCATCGACCACAACCAAGACGTGGTCGACCTGACCCCCTGGGTGGCCTACGAGTCACCTGGGGCCACCATCGAGGTCGGCGCAGTACGCCCGACCCTCGGTGCCGCGGTCGTCCAACGCGGCGGCGTCAAGAACAACTGACGCAGCCCCACCCACCTTCTCCAAGCCCTCCTCACACAGGGGGGCTTCTTCGCGTTCCCCCGAGGTCCCCTCCATGGCTGGTGCAAACCAAGCGATCACGATCCAGCTGGGAGAGGACTACGTCCTAACCCTGACCTTTGACGGCGTCGGGGATCTCACTGACTACACCTTCGAGGGAACCGTCAGGGACGCGCCCCTGCCTGATGGCCAGGTCATCGCGTCCTTCACCTGGGACTACAGCGCTGCTGCCGACGCGATCGCCGTCGGCACCGTCGCAGCCGAAGACCTGCCCGCCGACCTCGCCTTCAGCGGTGGCACCTACCAGGTCCGCTGGACACCTCCAGACGGCGTGCCCTTCACCATCGTCGGCGGCCCCGCCAGCTTCACCCCCCAGGTGGTGGCCTCATGAGCGCGCAAGTCGTCGCCTTGAAGGTGACCAACAACGCCCTGACGGTCGAGCCCACCACCGATGTGATGGTGGTCAGGTTCGGCACTGGCTTGGCCTTCCCCGGTGCGGTCACGACCAGCGCGGCCCAGACCCTCAAGGGCAACGACACCAACACTGAGGCACCCACCGCTGACCTGAGCCCTTATGCCACCAAGGCCCTGTTGGGCCTCGGCACCGCAGCTGATCACGACGCGTCTGACTTCGACTCAGATGGATCCGCCGCCACCGTCCAAACCAACCTCACCGCTGAGACGGCACGAGCAGAAGCGGCAGAGGCAGGGTTGGCCAGCACGTCGGCCGTGACCGCCGAGGCTGCCGCTCGGGTTTCGGGCGACGCCACCAACGCCACGGCCATCACGACGGAAGCGACCCGAGCCGAAACGGCGGAGGCCACCAAGTTCGACACCGTCGGCCCTTCGCTGGCCAAGTCGGGGACGGACATCTTCGCCAGCCAGGGCAGTCAGTTTGGCCCGGGCCTGGATCGCTGGCACTGGGCCTTGGCTCAGACGGCAACCCGCCCAGCCAAGATCATGTTCGTCGGTGACTCCGAGATTGAGTTCATCGGCGCATTTAACGGTGTCACTACTCGACTCGCTACACGCTTTGCGCCACCGAACAGGATTCCGGGTCAGTTCTCCGGCTTCTCTGCCCTTGCGGGGCTCTTCGGCTTCCTCAATGCGACATGGTTCTCTAACAAGCTCACCGTCACCGTCAACGCTACAGGTGGAACTTGGAGCATGACGGTAGGCAATCAGACCGCTACCGGGCTGGCGTGGAACATCACGACGGCCAACCTACAGACTGCCCTACTGGCGCTCTCGTCGGTGGGCGCTGGCAATGCCACCGTTTCAGGTTCAGCTGGGTCGTACTCAATCGCGTTCGCCGACTCGCTCAACTGCCCTACTTGCACGGTGTCGAGCACTGGCCTGACGGGCGGCACGCATACGGCTTCCATCGCTCCAGCTGGCGCAACGCAGGTAGCGAACCGCGGCTTCTCGGGCTACGGCCTTCAGATGGCGGACGGCACAAAGTGGCGTTCGATCTCCAGCACTTGGGATCAGGTACAGGTTCGTTGGCTGGCGGGTGGCACTGGTTCAACCATTGACATCGCGATCGACGGCACGACTGTCGTTTCAGGTCTGGACACTTCTGCGGCCAATTCGTGGACGAGTTCGTTCCAGACGTATATGCCGCACACTGTGACGATTACTGCTCACGGTACGCCGTTCGTGGATTACGGCTACTTCTACGTGAGCAACCAGTCATCCGGTATCCAGTCCTGGATGGTGGGCCACTCTGGTGATACCGCCCACAACGCGGCGGCCAACTGGTCCGATCTCGGAACGTCCATCGCCGCGCTTAACCCTGACCTGGTGGTCATCGAGTTCGGTATCAACGACTCGGGCAATAGCGCCGCAACCTTCCAGGCCGATCTGGAGACACTGATCACGACTGTTACCGCTTCTGGCGCTTCGGTCATGGGCTGGCTAGCTAACGAGCTTGTGAGCAAGACAGGCTTTACAAACAAGTTCCTTCCTGTCTGGCAAGCACTTTCGCTAGAACACGGATTCCCATTCGTGAACGCTGGCGAGCACATTCCGTCTCTAGTCGCTGGCGACTCTCTTGGCTACACGATTGACGGTGTTCACTACACGTCTCTCGGCGCAGACATCGTGTCTCGTGGCGTGGCCAACGTGGTAATGGCGAATGAGCGCAACACGGTTCCGTACCTCCCCGCTGACGGTTCTAGCCCTGGCTCACTAGCTGAGTGGAGGGCTACGGGGCTGGGCGGTACCTACTCAGCCAAGATCACCAACACGGTCTTTGGTCAAGAATTCTTGTCGTTTGATTCTGTGCCGCCTAGCGCTAACGGCCCGACGTTGACCGTTGGCCCTTACCTGTTGGTTACTGGCCTGACTGGATCTGTGGCCGCCAGCGCAGATACGCAATTCATTCTTGATTCGGTGCCAGGCACATGGCGCGTCGCCAACGCTCTTAGGCTCAATGGCCTTACTGGTGCTGGCACAGTCCAATACCGCCTTGCCGGTAGTCTTGCGTCTGGTGCTCCCACGTCGGGCACGTTCGCTACGGGTGACCTTGTATGGACAGCGGACGGACACGTCTGGATTTGCTCGGCTGGTGGTTCGCCTGGCACCTGGACCGACGTCAACTCCACCATTGCAAGCGGCACCGTAACGCTGGCCCAACTGGCCAACATGACGGCTGGCCTTCTCGGCCGAGACTCGGGAACGGGCGCGCCGCAAATTCGGACCTTCGCTCAGGTGATGGCCGACCTGTCGGGCCAGAACGGCGCCGACTTCAGCGTCAACTCGCACAAGGTCACCAACGTGACCGATGCAACGGCAACCACCGACGCCGCCACCCTGAACAACGCCATCGTTCAGGCCAAGGCGGGAGCGGGTGTGCTTGCTGGCCCGAACAACTGCAAGGCCCTGACCATGCCGCGGTCAATGAACCCCAACGCGAACCTTGCCTCGCTCACATCGGGTGTTGCCTACGCCCAGCTGATTACCTGTTTCCAGGGCGACACGATCTCCAACCTTGTGTGGGCGTCGCACACGACGGCCCTGTCAGGCGTGAACCACCTTTGGGTTGGCCTAGTCGATCAGGCCACCCTGACCTACCGCGCTGTGAGCACCGATCAGACGTCGGCCACCTGGAACGCAACCTCGGAACTGTCGGTGGCCCTGGCCACGCCCTACCAAATCCCGACCACCGCCGCGTACTACATGGTGCTGATGGTGAACGCCTCGCAGGTGCCAACCCTTCACGGCATCGCTGGATCCTCCAGCATCCCGGTTCAGGATGCGCCGATCTACACGGGCACTTCGGGATCGGGCCTCACCACCCCGCCCACCGCGGGTTCGTCCACGTTGGCAGCGCTCACCAAGAGCACGATCGGCGCTCCATGGGCGTACGCGACGTGATGAGCCTCTACGCCGCCGCCAGCAAGGTCGCCACCGACACCGCCTCTACTGTCCACGGGTCCAGCGCCATCTACGCTCCATGGGCGTACGCGACGTGATGAGCCTCTACGCCGCCGCCAGCAAGGTCGCCACCGACACCGCCTCTACTGTCCACGGGTCCAGCGCCATCTACACAGTGGGCGCGTGGCTTGCCGTCGTCGTCGCGGTTACCACGATTCTTGGCGTGGCCTTCCGCTGGATCTTCCTGCCCTTCTTCGTCACGCCGCTGGCCGCCTGGTTCGAGAAGCGCAACCTTGAACCAGCCCTGGCCCCGATCGCTGAAGATGTGGGGGAGATCAAGAAGCTGGTCACCTACCACCTAGGCGCCAACGGGGCCACGCCGCCCCTGCGCGATCGCGTGCTCACGTTGGAGACCACGGTTGCCAACGTGCGCGAGGACGTCCGCAACCTGGACGTCGAGAAGGCCGACAAGGCCTGACCCCTCCTAGAATCACAAAGCCCCCACGCTCCCTGGTCTCCGCCGTCCGGGTGAGCGTGGGGGCTCTTGCGCGTCTGGCGTCTACCAGAGAGGCTGGCCCGTCGCCATGTCGATCACGTCCAGCCCAGCGGCTTGATAGCGCTGCCAACCCGTCAACTCTGGGGCAGCTTTCTCGGCGGCCATGAGTAGTTGGTGCTCATCCTTGGTGACAAGGCACGCGAGAGCGGTCGCCATGATGGCTGGAATCTCGTCGGGTTCACGGAGCATTTGCGCGACCAACGACTTGCGCGTGATCACATGCTCATGCTGGACCTTCTCGGCCGGTGGGTCGGCGAAAGCAGCAGCGGGTGTTCGGTAACGCACGCCGTACTTTCCGCCGTCCGCCTCGGTGAACTTCCACACGGCAATGCTCAGCACTTCGGTTCGGTGCGCGAGAACGAGGCCCTCCGCCGATGCCACGACCTCGGCCAGGCGCACAGCACTCTCCCGTCGCGCTTGGGCATCGGCCCTAATGGCGAAAGGCTGAGGATAACGGGGCACTCGCCTAGGACCGGGAGATGCCCGCAGCTTTGAGCGTCGCGGCGGGCACGCCGACCTCACGCCATGCCGCATACCTGATGCCCTTGCGCTCCCCGTAGCCCCTGGCCGCCTTCACGAAGCCCTTTTCAAGGGCGGAGATGTCCACCGACTGCCCCGATGCCGCCAGCTTGTCTGTGAGGTCCAGGCGCTCCGACACCAGCTGGACCCGCTTCAGGGGGTCAGCATCGGGGAGGGCCAGGTCGATGGCCCCGATGCGCTTCTTGATGCTCTCAGGTGTGACCTTCCGACCCCTGGTTGGCTTCGTGGCTTCCAGAGCTTCCAGGTAGGCGCGGATCGCTCGGCCTTCTTCGCGACCTGCGGCCAGGGCAGCCTTGTGGGAATCAGACATCGGGGACGACTTACGCTTCGTGGTGGGCATCAGTGCTCCGTAGGGTGGGTATCTGGTCGGCGGTGAACATACCCCGATCCCAGTAGGTCGAAGCGGCACCATTGAGATTGAACGAGTACGGTCGCCGACCTCCATAACACCGTAGGCGGGAGCCTACAATTTGTCCGAGCCAACCAGCACAGCCGAAGAGGTCGCCAAGCTACGGCGGACCATGAAGCGAATCGTCATCGGAGCCGTGTGCCTCGTCGCCCTGGTGGTCGCCTACCTCCACGGAGTCCACTGAACTGGGCTGATCGGAATCGCCGCCTGCTGGCGGCGCTCTGTCGCCGAGCTTCACATCCATGCTGGTGCCGCTCAACGACAGGTCGACGTCACGGTAACCAGCCCCTGCCGCCTGTCGCACGACGAGGAGCGTCATCACACCTCGGGTCACTAGGAGCGCGACTGGCCCACCGACCCCAAGAATCACAAGACCCAGCACTGCCGACTCCGATCCGCAGAGAGATCATGATGTCGGGGCCGGGTTCGCCCTAGCTCCCCGCAGGCCAGGCGACCAATGACGCCTACGGATCGTTGCTTCCCTGACGTTCTACCTTCAGAAGAATGGATCGACCGATGAGGGGTGTCGACTTTAGGAACACTTGGGTCGTTGGACCCATCCGCGCCCTGCTGGTCGGTGATGCTCACGTTGGTCTTCCTCGTTTGGATTGGATCATGACAGCGGGTCGGCCCCCCTCGTCGGCCACCCACAAGATGTGGGAGGGGCTACATCAGCGAAATTCCAGTCGTGCTCATGATGAGCCCACAAGGGCGTGGGTGTCAGACCTCACCGTGGGCCATCGAGCCTGTGGGGAACAAGAGGGGCGTACCTGTGAATTGCCGGTGGATATCCACAGGTCCGATCCACAGATCCGGGAGTGCGCGGGCTTCTACCGTCTGGTTATACGCAGGCGTGACGAAAACGGGCCGTCCTGTCACATCCCGCCCCGACGATGGGCGGATGGATTCCCACCAGCTTGAGAACCTTCGCCGCTCGATGGCTGTGGCCACGCTGGCCGCGTCCGCCCGCACGCGGCGGGAGCGGGGGACCCGCCCTTCACCAGTTAGAGAAGCGACGCGGCTAGGACTCTGCCCTGTCCTGGCGTGATGCGGGAGCGGGCTCTTCTGCGCGGAACGCTCCCAACTCTATCGCCACCTGGTCCAGGCTTTCCTGAAGGAGCCGCGTGATGCGCCCGAGTTCATCCGCAGTCGCGGCCCGCATCTCATCAAGGTTTGCCAATCGCACACGCAACTCCGCGTGGTAGGCGGACAGACGATCGACAGACATGTCGTCAGCAGCGACACTGGTGCGTTTGAGCCTTGAGCGCCTCAGGTTGATGGCGTTCGCATTTCGAGGCTCGAATCCGCGCTCCTCCAACAAGCGGTTGGTCACGTCAGCGGGCATGCCTGCGGTCGAGAGGATGATGGCGTCCTCTGTTGCGCTGTACTCGGTTGGTCTCGGCATCTCGGCCCCCAGCGGCGGTTGGACCCAACTTGTCGGTATCGCGGCCTATTCGGCTACGGCCGGGGGGAGCATCGTCAGGTCGTACAGCCGATTCTGCCCTACCAACTCGTTGAGCACGTCTCGTTGCTCACTCGTCCCATGCGACTCCACGGCGTCCGTCAGCTCTGGTAGGGCGACGTGGTAAACCGCGTCTACCTCGCCTGTGCCTCGCGCAATCGCGGCGATCCGCGTGGGGAGGGGCTCGGCCGTGACGCCGACAATGTGAGGCTGCCGTCCACGCCGGTGGCGCGTGAGGCTCACCGCCTCATGGCGGATGTTCTGTACGCGGTCCGATCGGATGGTCCACTTGCACGACACGGACGCGTGTAGGAGCTTGCCGACGGCGACCGTGAGT
Organism: uncultured Microthrixaceae bacterium; assembly: GCA_963740985.1. Taxonomy (GTDB): domain Bacteria; phylum Actinomycetota; class Acidimicrobiia; order Acidimicrobiales; family Acidimicrobilacustridaceae; genus UBA4742. The sequence continues at coordinate 832,828 of CAVUGJ010000002.1, read as the reverse complement.
CCGACCGTGACATCTGGCTTGACCAGATAGTCCCCGCCGATCTCGGCCCGAAGGATATTGGTGTCGTCGTCGTCGATGAGAGCCTTCAGGCGAGCCAGATGTTCATACTGGACAAAGTCGGTTATCAGTCGTCGGCGCTGCACATCCCAAGCCCTGTGCGGTGCGATCGATTGCAGCTCCGCAGTTAGCCATTCGGCGACCCCTGCCTCCAGCAGTCCACCCGGGTCGTTCATTCCCGGCGTACCGGGTGCCACACCTAGGGCGTCCATCACCGCCTGGGATATGGCGACGCTCGGACGGTTCGGTGCGTCGGAGCAGTTCGGCTTTCCGTTGTCTGGTCTGTACCCGAAGAGCGGGGCGACGAAGGATGGCCTGGTCACGTTGCGGGTACTCAGTAGTCCAGGGCCGAACGAACGAATCTGCCGATCTCTTGGGCGAGGATCGGCGGAACCGCGTTGCCAATCTGGCGGGCTATCTCAATCTTCGAGCCCTCGAACTCAAACCAGTCAGGGAACGTCTGAAGCCTGGCTGCTTCCCGATGGGTGATCGGCCTGTTCGCCACGGGGTGCAGGAAGCGGCCCTTCTCTGGTTTGAAGAACTCGGTTCGGATGGTGAGCGCCGGTCGATCCCACCAGAGGCGACCCATCACGTCGGTCGTCCCAGTCGGCTTGTTGGCCCAGCATGCCGGAGTCAGATCGGGACGATTGCGCTGGAGATCGAATCGGTTCCCGCCCGCTGGGATCGCCTTGTACCTCTCCAAGGAGCTGGGCCGCGGCGTTCGTCCCCAATGAAGATCTCGCTCGGTCGGCTTGCGGGGGAGGTCTCCGATCGCATCGCGGACGGTTCGGTACGGGGTCTTGTCCGGGGAGTCTGGTCCGTGCGTCGGTGGCGGGGGCCATACGGGTTGATGATCGAGCACGGCGACGAACAGGCCCCGTCGGCGGCGCTGGGGGACGCCGTAGTCAGCGGCGTTCAGTACCCCGTACGCAAACTTGTAGCGACGGAGCTTGCGGTCTCGCCCTAGCTCCCGCATCAGCTGCTGGAACTGCTCGGAGCGCAGGAACTCGGGAACGTTCTCGATGACGAAGGCCCTCGGCTGCACCTGCTTGACCGCTCGGAGGTATTCCTGCCATAGCTCGTTGAGGAGGGCCCGCGAGGCATCGTCGCGGTCCCGTCCGAGGGGACTGAAACCCTGGCAGGGCGGTCCGCCGATGACCACGTCGGCCTCTGGAAACCGGCGAACCCCCTGGATTGGACCGTCGACTACCTCGCACCCGAAGTTCCCCTTGAAGGTCATGGCTGCGGCGTGATCGATCTCGACTGCCATGACTGGCTCGAAGCCGACGTCAGCCAGTTGGAAGCCGAGGCTCAGGCCGCCCGCACCGGCGAACAGGTCGAGGGTCCGGATGATCTCATCGGTGCCGGACACGCGTCCCCCTTCTAAACCACATCGGTGCAACTTACCTCACGATCACCGCAGGGGTACGGTCCCACGATGGATCGCCCACCGGCGTCGTCAGACGCCGTGAGACGGCAGATGAGCGCCCAACGGCGACGCGACACCGCTCCGGAAGTGGCTCTGCGATCTGCGCTCCACCGTCGTGGCCTTCGGTTCCGCATCGGTGAGCGCCCAGTCACCGGGCTGCGGCGGACAGCCGACATCACCTTCGGGCCGTGCCGGATCGCGGTGTTGGTCGACGGATGCTTCTGGCACGGATGTCCCGAGCACGGCACGCAGCCCAAGGCCAACGGGAAGTGGTGGGCCACGAAGCTCGCTCAGAACAGGGCAAGGGATGCTGAGACCGAGGAAGCATGGACCCAGGCTGGATGGCAGGTAATTCGAATCTGGGAACACGAGGACGTGGACGAGGCGGCTGGTCGGGTCGAGCGCGCGGTTCGAGCGGCACGTGACGAAGTCGTGAGCTAGCGCCGTCCGGAGCGAGCTGGACCTTTTCCGGCGCACGTCACCTTGCCTTCATCTACCTTCTTCGTAGACGCCGTAAGTCGCGCAGGAGGAGCAGCCCGTGGCTTACCTCAGCTACCGATACCCACGCCACCATCTGAGACTTCCCGCCGCCGCTGATACCCCCTGGCAACCAGTCGGGCCGCAAGACTCAGAAGCGCACGAGTTGGAACCTGACGGCGAGATCGATCTCACAACGATCGATCTGCGCGAGGCGCAGGGGTCGGTTACCCGCTTCTAGACGAGCTATCGAGGCTTGCTCCTGAACCCTGTCCTAAGCTCGGCGGCCATGGGTGAGCGGATCAGATTCGAGGGCGGGATCCTTCATGGCGTCGAGGGTGAGAGCGGCCCGCTCGACGGCATCGAGGGTGAGGTCAGTGGGCTCGGCGGCACCATCAGGGAGGTCGTCGTGAAGGCAGACGGCAAGAGCGGGTTCTACACCCGAGTCGTCCACGACGATGATGAGGTAGCCGTGTTCAAGTGGACCACCACGGACTAGGGCTCAGGCTGTGAACTCAGGCGGGGATTCATCCTACAAGGTTGAGCGCCTGCAATGCTCTGACCTGCATGTTTGCCCTTGATGCTGCAAGGGATTGACCCCACTGACTCATAATCCCTCGGTCGGTGGTTCGATCCCACCCGGGCCCACGAATCCAAGTGCGGTCCCGGCGACGTGGCGTTACCGCGGTGGCGGCGACGCGGACGTCGATCCTGGGTGGTCGCGGAAGAACGCGAGCATGAGGTCGGTGGCGCGGATGGAGTGGGTGACCGGCCCGAGGCGCGCCAGGGCCGGGACGGCGGTGGCGTCGGGTCCGCCCGGCCAGGTGTGCCCGCCTCCGACGACGGCGTAGAGCTCGACCGCCGTCGGTGCGGTGCAGGCCGTCCATCGCTCCAGGCGGACATCGGCAGCCGGCATGGTCGCCGTCGCGGCCGACTGGCAACCGTCGTGGGTGGCCCACGCCGCTGCGGTTGCCTCGGCACTCGGCGCGTGGGTGCGGTCGCCTCGGCCGCTACTGGGGACAGGTCCACCCGAGAAGGGGACGACCGGATCGGCGGTGCCGTGGAAGGCGATCACCGAGACGGCCACCCCAGTCGGACACGTCGGTGGGGCCTCGGACGCCACCAATCCGACCGCCGCGATCTGGTATGGGGGCTGACACGCCAGCAACGACGCGAACTCCGAGCCGAGGCTGATCCCGGCGGCGTCCACGCGGGCCGGGTCGACGCAGAGGCGGCGCTCGGCCCACGCGATCAGGTCATGGACGAAGGCGAAGTCGTTGCCGCTGGCGGTAGGCAGCAGGTTCCACCCCTTCGGGTCGCCCGTGCCGTCGGGCGTGACCACGATGAAGCCGGCTGCCGCCCCCTGCGTGGGCAGGTCGGAGTAGGCGGCCTGGCCGACCATGTTCGAGCCGGAGCCGTGGAAGTCGAGGAGCAACGGGGCGGCGGCCGTGCCGTCATAGCCATGGGGGAGCGACAACAGGAACTGGCGCGACTGGCCCTCCGAGACGATGGTCTGGGGCGCCGTGGACGACGGCACCGACCGGCTCGGCCGGCAAGCTGCCGGCGGCTCACCGGTGGTGGTCGCGGGTGAGGCGGTGGAGGGGATGGCCCCCGTGGTTCCGGCGATCCGAGCCCGAGAGGCGGTGGGCATTCCTCGACCCGTGGAACAGCCAGCCACGAGGGCCGCGACGGTCAGCAGAGCGACGGCATGGGGCCAGCGGCGGTGCACCCCGGCAGTCTGGTGGCTGGGGGTGGGGCCGTGTGGCTGGGCGGCCTCAGGCCGGGTGGATCATCGCGTGTCGCACACCGCGGAACAGGCGCAGTCTCGGCGGTGGCGCCAACGGCACCGCGGGCACGGCGGGCACGGCGGGTGGCGGCGTGGCCTCGGCCGCGTGCAACGCCGTCAACAACGCGCCGGTGCCGTGGTGAGGCAACATCGCGGGGTTCGGGCGTCGGGCATGCTCGTTGAGGGCACGCACCGTGATGGCCCACTCGCGCTTGCAGACCGTGCACTGGTTCTCGCACCGCCCGTTGGCGTGGTCGACCGCGGTCACCATGCCGAAGTCGCCGCAGTCCGGACACCGCGACGGCGCCCCGAAGGAGGGTCGCTTTCCCGCTGCGTAGTGCGACAGGACCGCGACCAGGTCGCCGATCTCGTTCTCGAGGGCGGCTCGGGTGGTCTCGTCGTCGATGTGGCGGTTGCGGGCCATCAGCGGTGAACCTTGGCTGGCGAGTGCGTGGTCGTATTTCATTGTCGTCGCTCCGCTACAAATTCCAACGGCGGGACGGCTGGATTGGCCTCATCGACCCACGTCGAAGGGCTGTTCGGCCTACTGCGGTCGCCCCGTTGACCCGGGCGACCGCCGGCATGGGACCTTGCGCCCTCGGTCGCGTCGATCAGACCTGGTGATCCTTCGTCGAGAGCTCGCCGAACCGCCGGTTCACGTCCTGCCAGCGCTCCAGGCTGTCGGGGTCGTCGGACCAGTGGTCGAGCACCGAATAGCAGACGATGTCGTCAGCCCGGCCGTCGTAGCGATCGAGCAGCCGGGCCGGAAGCTCGTCCCAGGTCGAGGTGATGGCGAAGGCGTCGACCATCTCGTCGGTGATGGTGCTCTGCATGGCCGCGAAGTCGCCTTCGCGCTGCAGCGCGTTGAGGCGTTCACCCACCCCGGGCCATCCCGAGGTGTCGAACACGATGCCGTAGCCGGGCGTCGATCCGTAGAAGGCCAGTCGAGCGCGGATGGCGTCGCGCTGGCGAGCCCGGACCGCTTCGTCGTCCGACACGGCGGTCATCACCGGACACACGAGGGCCACGCCGCCGGGGCTGCGTCCGGCGGCCTCTTCGCCTCGTCGCACCGAGGGCAACACGACCTGGTCGAGATAGGCGATGGAGCTCATCGGATGGACCAACAGGCCGTCGGCCACCTCGCCCACCATCTGACACATCCACTCGCGGACGCCGGCCACGTAGATCGGCGGGTCGGGATGCGCCATGGGTCCGGGCGACCACATCGGGGTCAGGAGCGAGAACGAGTAGAACTCACCGGCGAAGTCGAGCTTGGCTTCGCCCCGGAAGGCGGCGTAGATGGCCCGCGTCGCCTCGATGTACTCCCGCATGCGGGGACCGGGATGGGCGAACGCGGCGGAGAAGCGACGCTCGACATGGGCGCGCACCTGTGTGCCCAGGCCGGCCACGAATCGGCCGTCGGTGGCCTGGGCCAGCATCCACGCGGCCTGGGCCGTGACCATGGGACTGCGGGCGAAGGCCACGGCCACCCCCGTCCCGAGCTGGAGCGAAGACGTGGCCAGCGCCGCCGCGCTGCACAGCGAGAAGACCGGTTGGGTGCTCTCGGGCAGCCACAGCGCGGCGAACCCCGCCCCCTCGACCCGACGGGCCACCTCCTGCGCGTGCACCAGCGACTGCCCGGCGCCGAAGGCGGAGAGCACGGGGCGGGCGCTCACGGCGTGGCCCACAGGGTCGCCATCACCGGCTCCAGGGCGCGGGTGATCAGCTCGATGCGGGGGCCGGGGGGACCGTGGTGGTAGGCCCAGGTGCGGTTGCCCCGACCGTCGCCACCCGCCGCCTCGAGCGGGTAGCCGGCCGCCTCCAACGCCGCCCCGTCGGCCTCGATGTCGTCGGACCAGTAGCCCACGTGGTGGATCCCGGAGCCGACGGCGGGTGTCCACAGGGTGCCGGACTGGGCCTGGATCACCTCCAGTCGCGGCTCTTGGAGCGAGTAGCGGAACCGGAAGGGAACCGTCACGTCGCCGGCGGGCAGGTGCACCGGCTGCTCGACGTCGACGAGCATGCCCCACTCGTAGCCGAAGAGCCCGGTGAGCTGCGCGATCGAAGCGTCGAGGTCGTCGACGATGATGCCCACGTGGAACTGGTCGGCCGCCTTCATCTCCTACCGTCCGACCCGTTCACGCGACCCCCTTGCGGGCCCGACCCCGAGCGGGACCCGTGTGGGGCGGACAGTAGTCACATCTGCCCTAGGTTTACGGATGGGGACCCGTTTCGCCCGAGCTGAGGAGCTCCACATGCAGATGGACGACATGATCCTGGTCAGCATCGACGACCACGCCATCGAGCCGCCGGACATGTACGAGAACCACGTGCCGGACAAGTTCAAGGATCTCGCGCCCAAGGTGGTGCGCAACGCCAACGGGGTGGACGAGTGGGTCTTCCAGGGCGAGGCCACCTCCACGCCCTTCGGCATGGCCGCCACCGTGGGCTGGCCTCGCGAGGAGTGGGGGTTCACCCCCGGCGCCTACGCCGAGCTGCGGCCGGGCTGCTTCGACGTCCACGAGCGGGTGCGGGACATGAACGCCAACGGGGTGCTGGCGTCCATGAACTTCCCCACCATGGCCGGCTTCAACGCCCGCACCTTCACCGAGTCGTCCGACAAAGAGGTGGCGCTGGTCATGCTGCGCGCCTACAACGACTGGGCCATCGACGAGTGGTGCGGCGCCTACCCGGGCCGGTTCATCCCGCTCGGCATCGTCCCCATGTGGGACATCGACCTCGCCGTCGAGGAGGTGCGCCGGCTGGCGGCCAAGGGTTGCCGGTCGATCAGCTTCCTCGAGACCCCCCACGTGCAGGGCTTCCCGAGCTTCCTCTCCGGCTACTGGGACCCGATGTTCAAGGCCATCTGCGAGGCCGACATGGTGCTGTCTCTCCACATCGGTGGCGGCTTCGAGGTGATCCGGCGTCCAGCCGAAGCGCCCATCGACCACCTCATGGTGCTGGCCTGCCAGATCAGCGCCATCACCGCCCAGGACCTGCTCTTCGGTCCGACGCTGCGAGCCTTTCCCGACCTGCGCGTGGCCTTGTCCGAGGGCGGCATCGGGTGGATCCCCTTCTACTTCGACCGCATCGACCGCCACTTCCAGAACCAGGCCTGGCTCCACGGCGGCGACGACTTCGGCGGCAAGCTGCCCTCCGAGGTGTTCAGCGAGCACATCCTGGCCTGCTACATCACCGACCCCTCTGGGCTGTTGCTGCGCGACCGCATCGGCATCGACAACATCGCCTGGGAGTGCGACTACCCCCACACCGACACCACGTGGCCCGAGTCGCCCGAGTTCGCGTGGGGGGAGCTCCAGACCGCGGGCTGCTCCGACGAGGAGATCCACAAGATCACCTGGCAGAACGCCAGCCGGTTCTTCGGTTGGGACACCTTCGCCCACATCCCCCAGGCCCAGGCCACGGTGGGCGCCTTGCGGGCCCTGGCCACCGACGTCGACACCACCCGCATGTCGCGCGACGAGTGGCGCCAACGCAACGAGGCCGCCGGCATCGGCACCCTCTGACCGGATCGGTGGCGCCCCTCGGGCGAGTCCAGGGAGCATCCCAGCCGATGGGTCCGGGTGGCAGGCACCCAGGTCGGTGATGGGTGGACTGGTAGCCTCGCCGCCCATGCAGGAGCCGGCTGAGGAGCCTTCGGAGCCCACGTCGGCCGCCCCCAAAACCGCGGCTCGCGGGGCGCCGGCGTGGTCGGCCCTGGGAGCCGACCTGCGGGTGGTGCTGCTGCCGTGGCTCACGGCGCGCTTGCTGGTGGGCATGGCCTGGGTGCTGTCGGTGACCGTGGTGGATCGCCTGCGCGACCAGCACGTGCTGTCGGTGCGACCCGACCAGTTGGGCAACGGGCTCGTGGCCTGGGACGGGACCTGGTACCGGGACCTGGCCATCCACGGCTACCGATCCGAACCGCTGCAGGCGGTCCGCTTCTTCCCCCTGTTCCCCCTGATCGGGCGTGTGCTGGCCGTGCCGATCGGTGGACGCGTCGACATCCCCCTGGTGATCGTGGCCAACCTGTGCTCGCTGGTCGTTGGCGTCCTCGTCCTGCGACTGGTCCGCCTGGAGCGTGGGGACGAGGCCCTGGCCGCGCGGTCGGTGTGGATCCTGATGCTGTTCCCCGCCGCCTTCGTGCTCGTGCTCGCCTACGCCGAGTCGCTGATGATGGTGATGACCGTGGGCGCCTTCCTGGCGCTGCGGCGCGGTCGCTGGTGGTGGGCGGTCCCGTTCGGGTTCCTGGCCGCCCTCAGCCGCCCGCTCGGGGTGTTGGTGGCCGTGCCGGCGGCAGTGGAGCTGCTCCGGGCCTGGCCGCGGATGCCCAACCGCGACCGGGCCGGGGCTCTGGCCGCGGTCGTGGCCCCGGTGGCGGGCCTGGTGGCGTTCCTGGGTTGGGTGCAGCGGGTGTACGGGGACTGGAAGCTGCCCTTCAGCGTCCAGGACAACCTGCGCGGCCGACTGGTGCTACCTCCGGCCCGGATCGTCGAGGGGTTCCACCAGATGCTCGGGTCACAGCGCGCCAGCCACGGCCTCCACATCCCGTTCCTGCTCGTGTTCGTGGTCCTGGTGGTGCTCACGTTCCGCTACTGGCCTTCCAGCTACGGCGCCTATGCCGCCGCCATGGTGCTGCTGGCCATGAGTGCCCAGAACCTCAACTCGCTCGAGCGCTACGGCATGAGCGCGTTCCCGCTGGCCCTGACCATCGCCGTGCTGGCCTCGAGCCGAACCGTCGAGCGAATGGTCGTGGCCGTGCTCGGCGGCGGCCTGGTTGCGCTGTCGTCGATGGCCTGGCTCGGCGCGTACGTGCCCTGACGAACCGGCCGCGCTCGCCCCGATCGAGTGGTCGGGGCTGGCTCGACCCACGACTACGCTGGCGCCGTGTCGCCGGGATCCGCACCCTCGATCCGGGTGCTGCTGGTGGAGGAGCGAGGCGATCGCCAGCACGGCCACTACGCCCCGCGCATCCGCCGCATGGCCGACGGGTTCACCGCCGCCGGCCATCAGGTCACGGTGCTCACCTCGTTGGGTCTGTGCGCCGAGTCCTCCGGCGTGGTCGACCCCCCGTGGGCCCTTCGCCGGTACGGGCCGGTCGGTCGTGTCCTCGAGCGGTTGATCCGCTACCCCGACGAACTGCCGTTCCGCCACCGGTGGCGTCGGCCGCTCCGCCAGCTCACCGTGAGGGTCCGCTCGCTGCTGATCCTGGTCGAGAGCGGCCTGGCCGCTCGAAACCTGGGACCGCCCGACCAGGTCGCGGTGATCGTCTCGGGCACCGGACTGTCGCCGGTGCACGCCCTCCTGCTGGCACCCACCCGGGGACGGTGGATCAGCTATCGCCACGACCGGGCCCGGCGCTCGACGCCGCGGTCGGGCCGGGCGGGTAAGGCCCTCGGCCGGATGACGGCGGGCGTCATCGCGTCCCGGGAGCGGACCCGGCGCCGGCGAGGCGGTCGCTACGTGCTGGCGGGGACGTTCCCGGATCTGGTGGACACCTGGCGGCCACGGCTGTCGCAGGTGACGATGGGGACGGTGGCCCTGGCGGTTGCGCCGGCAGAGACGGCGGTCGACCAACCGGAGGCTCGGGGCCGCCTGGACCTGCCCGCGGGCCCGTTGGCGTTGTTCTTCGGTGCTCTGCACCCGGGCAAGTCGGCCGACACCGTGTGGTCGGCGTGGTGTGGCGGCTCGCCGCTGCCGGTCACGCTGGTGGCTGCCGGCGACGGTGTGGCGGCCAGCCTCGACGCCTGGTCGAACCGCCATCCGGGGGCCGACCCATCATCGGTGATCGTCTTCGACGGCGCCATCCACGACGATACCAAGCAGCTCCTGTTCGACGCGGTCGACATCGGGGTGCTGAGCTTTGCCGACAAGCCGATCGGCGCCAGCGCCACCTTGGGCGACTTCGCCACCCATCGCCGGCCGGTGTGCTGTTCGAGTGGCGGCGACCCGGCCGCCTTGGTCGCTCGATACGACCTGGGCCTGGTCTTCGGAGTCGAGGACCCGACCGCCCTGGCCGAGGCCGTGGTCACCCTGCTGGACCACCCGGTGCCGCTCGACGCTTTCGCGGCGTTCGAGGCCGACTACTCCGAACCCCACCTGGCCAACGAGATGCTTCGCCTCCTGGACATGTTCGGCGCCTGAGCTCGACCGAGCCTCGTCCCTCTATCTGGCCGGCTCAGGTGCCCGGTTCGAGCCGGGCCAGAACGGCCAGGATCTTGTCGATCTCGATGTCCTGCGCCGCCATGTGCTGTTGGATCTCGATGGCCGTGTGCAGCACGGCATCGGCGTCCTGGTAGGTGGCCTCGGCCCGTTCGTCGGCGGCGGCGCTCTGCACGTTCTGGCCCACGATGATGATGGACAGCAGCACGAGCTGTAGGAAGGTCTGGGCGGTCCAGGTGATGGTGGGGGCGATGCCGGCCCGCAGCGCGCTCGGGCAGGCTGACCAGGGCCAGTGCCGCGAACGCATACGCGCACCACATGGTGCCGACCGCGGCGGTGATCTTCAGGGCCAGGTAGGTGTTGAACCGATCGACCAGGGTCGAGTCGGGAAGTTGGTCGACCGACTTCGGCGCCCCGGCCGCCTTACGCCGTTGGATGTGAGGATGCGGGACGTGGTCGAAGATCGTGGACATGGTGTGGTCCTTCCTGGGGAGCGGTCGTCACCGACCTCGGCATCGCTTTGGTCTAGCGTCAGTTCGTCCACCGAGGAGACGGATCCATTGCCCAGCTCACGTCGTTCCCTGACCATCAGCCCGTTCGTCATCTCGCTCGTCGTCATCGCCGTCGCGTTGTTGGCCCTGGCGATCTTCTGGTTCACGGACTCTCACGTCAAGCGGGGCATCGCCGCGGCGGCGGTGGCCATCCTGGTCGCCGGCGGCGCCGGCTACTCGGCCTACGCCGGCCTCTGAACCACCGGGGCGTCGACTCAGCGCCGATGTAGCTCGGCTCGCCAGCGGCCGGTGATCTGATCGTGTCCCAGGGCGCTGCCCGCGGCCAGCAACCACGGCAGCACGACATCCACCGCGGCCGAGGCGTCGCCGGTGGCCGGGCCGCCCGAGGAGGGTCCGTCGGTCGTCGCCGGCGCGTCGGGGACCGTGAGCACCAGTCCGCGGCGGGCGTGGTCGACCACCACCCGCCATCGATCGGGTAGCGGCACGCCGGCGTCTCGGAGTTGGCGGACGGCGAAGCGTCCGGCCGGATGTGACAGCCCCACCGATGCGTCTCCGGCACCGCTGCGACCGAGTTGGCCAGGCACCCACGTCCCCTCGATCAGCACCAGGCGCCACCGGGCGAACAGCCCGACCGGCGCCACGGGCGGGGTGGGCGCGAACTCCGTGAGCCGTTCGTCGTTCTCGTCGCTCAGGGGGATCGGGCGCACGTTGACCCAGCCGCTGCGGGCCCGACCGATGGCTCGCATCTGATCCAGGACGGGCTCGAGGTCGTCGGGGGTGAAGTCGAGGAGCTCGACCGAGCGGGCCACCCGGGCTCAGGGCTCGTCGAGCCAGGCCGGCGCCCGATCGAGCAGGTAGCGGCTGACGTCGTGACAGCGGTCGAGCACGTCGCAGAGCTGCTCCTGGCCGTTGAAGATCCGGTCGAGCCCGACCTCGACCCTCGACACGGTGGTCAGGCTGCGCTCGGGGGCGTCTGTGACCGATGCGAACGAGTCGATGGCCGACACCTCCAGGGGCAGGTCGGTGCCCCCGATGCCGGCCAGGTCGGTGGCCAGCACCAGCAGATCGGGGCCCTTGGGCAGCGGAGGCAGGACCCACGTGAACACCAGGGGGAAGGCGAAACCGTCAGGCGGGTCGCGCGCCCTCGGGCAGCTCGAGCATGCGGTCCTCGAAGGTGAGCAGCACGCGGGGCTCGACCTCCAGGGCCAGGTGCAGGTCGAGGGGACCGCCGCAGGCATCCTCGGGGTGCAGGTCGACCTCCCAGGCCTGGCGCAGCGAGTAGGTCTCCACGAAGTGGCGTTCGTCGTGCACGTGGAACTGGTGGTCCACGGCGTGATCCTTGAGATCGGCGATGAAACCCGCGACATCGATGATGGCCAAGATGGACGACTTCCTAGACGTGGACCGGAGTGGGAACCTAAGCCTGCCACGGCGGCGGCCGGGCGGCTACCGTCGGCGGACCGTGGACGACGACTCCCTGATGGCGCTGCTCGACGAGGCCGCCGAGGCCGTCGCGCGCCGCGTTGAGCCGAACTCGAAGACTGGGCGTCTGGCCGGCACCCGAGCCGGTCAGTACCGCAGCGACCTGGCCGCCGACGCCGCCGCACTGGCGGTCCTGGACGCCGGCCGGCCTCGGCGTGCTGTCCGAGGAGTCAGGTCTGCACCGCCCTGACGCCGAGGTGGTGGTGGTGCTCGATCCGGTGGACGGATCCACCAACGCCGCGCACGGCATCCCGTGGTACGCCACCAGCCTCTGCGCCGTAGACGGCGACGGAGCCCGGGCCGCGCTCGGTGGTCAACCTGGCTTCCGGCGACCGCTTCGAGGCCGTGCGCGGTGGCGGGGCCCGACGCAACGGCGTCCTCCATCGTTCCGAGCCGAGGCCCAGGCGTTGGCGACGTCGCTCGTCGCCCTGTCCGGGTATCCCAGCCCCCCATTGGGGTGGACGCCAGTTCCGGGCCCTGGGCGCGGCGGCCCTGGACCTGTGCGCGGTGGCCTGCGGCATGCTCGACGGCTACGTCGACTGCCTGGTCGACGCGCACGGGCCGCTGGGACTACCTGGGCGGCATGCTGGTCTGTCAGGAGGCGGGGGCCTCCGTCGTCGACGCCCAGGGACGCGCCGCTGGTGTGCTCGCCACGACGACCGGCGCACCCCGGTGGCGGCCGCCACCCCCGACCTGTTGGCCGAGTTGCTCTCGGCGCGTCGCTCGCTCGAACTGCCGGGTTCGTGACGAGCACCGGGTCCTAGGCTGGCTCGATGCCCACCGGCCTGCACCGAGCGCTGCTGCGACTCTTCCGGCTGTTGCCGCCGCGGGCCCGCCGGGCCGCCGTCAGCGCCTTCGCGCCGTCCTTCACGGTGGGCGCCATCTGTCTGATCGAGCGGGCCGACGGACGCGTCCTGCTGGTGCGCCAGGTCTACCGCGAGCGTTGGGGCATCCCGGGAGGCCTGCTCGACCGCGGCGAGGATCCGGCCCAGGCGGCGCGGCGCGAGATCCTCGAGGAGGTGGGTCTGGCCATCGAGCTGGTGGGGGAGCCGGCCAGTGTGGTCGACGCCCGCACCCGACGGGTGGACCTGGTGTTCCGGGCCCGGCCGGTGGTCGACGGCGACGCCGAACGGGTGCAACCGACGTCGCCCGAGATCTCCCGGGTGGGCTGGTTCCGGCCCGACGAGCTGCCGGAGCTCCAGGACGAGACGACTCAGGCGCTGGCCGCCCTGGTCCGCGCCTCCACGCAGCTGCCGCCCGCCGGCTGAGGCGGGCCGACCATGGGTCAGCGGCCGGCGTCCTCCAGGGCGCGACGGACCAGGACCCGAGCCAGGTGGCTGCGGAACTCGACCGACGCATTGATGTCGGCCTGGGGTTCAGCGTCGTCGACCGCGTGCTCGGCGGCCTCGCTGGCCGAGGCGCCGGCGATCAGCGCGTCCACCACCCCCTGGGCGAAGATCGGGGTCGATCCCATGTTGACCAGGGCCACACCGGACGAGCCGTTGTTGGCCACCGCCGCCACACCCACGATGGCCCAGTCCTGGGCCCGACGGTTGAACTTCTGGAACGACCAACCGGCGCTCGCCACCTTGGGGACGCGGATCTCGGTGAGCAGCTCGTCGGGCTCCAGCGCCGACTCCAGGAAGCCGCGGTAGAAGTCGCGCGACGCGATCTCGCGCTCGACCGCCGGGTCCTCGCGCCACCAGGGTGCCGCCCAGCGCCAGCACCACCGCGGGGAGGTCCGAGGCAGGATCGGCGTGGGCCAGCGAGCCGCCGATGGTGCCGCGGTGGCGGACCTGGGGGTCGCCCACGTGTCCGGCGGCGTGAGCGAGGATCGGCACCTGTTCGGCCAGCAACGCCGAGGTCTCCAGGTCGCGGTGGCGGGTCAGCGCCCCGATGGCCACGTGGTCGCCACCGTCGCGCACATAGGACAGCTCGCGTAGGCGGCCGACGTCGATGAGCACCGACGGCGAGGCCAGCCGCAGCTTCATCAGGGGGAGCAGGGAGTGTCCGCCGGCGATGAGCTTGGCCTCGTCGCCGTGTTCGGTGAGCAGGGAGATGGCCTGGTCGGGGGAGTCGGCCCGGACGTAGTCGAAGGCGGCGGGGATCATCGGGCTCCTCCTGGGTTGGTGGCGGCCCCGCCAGGTGAGCGGCCTCCGGCCGCCTGGATGGCCGACCAGACGTGTTGGGGCGAGGCCGGCATGACCACGTCGGTCACCCCGAGCGGGGCGAGGGCATCGACCACGGCGTTGATGACCGCGGGAGCGGCGCCGATCGTGCCCGCTTCGCCGATGCCCTTCACACCCAGCGGGTTGGTGGGGCTGGGGGTGATGGTCGACCCGGTGGTGATGGGAGGCACGTCGGAGGCGGCCGGGACCAGGTAGTCGGCCAGGGTGGAGGTGATGAGGTTGCCGTCGGCGTCGTAGATGGCTTCCTCGTAGAGCGCCTGGGCCAGGCCCTGGACCACGCCACCGTGCACCTGACCCTCGACGATGAGCGGGTTGATCTGGTTGCCGCAGTCGTCAACGGCCACGTAGCTCACGACCTCGACCGCACCGGTCTCCTCGTCCACCTCGACCACGCAGATGTGGCTGCCGAAGGGCCAGGAGAAGTTGGGTGGGTCGTAGGTGACGTGGGCTTCGAGGTTGGGTTCGACCCCGTCGGGCAGGTTGTGGGCGGTGAAGGCCTCGAAGGCCACCGCGGCCAGCGGCAGGCTGTGGTCCGGTGAGCCCCGCACGCTGAAGGTGCCGGACTCGAAGTCCAGGTCCTCGGGGGCCGCTTCCATCAGGTGTGCGGCGATGAGCCGGGCCTTGTCGATCACCTTGTCGATGGCCTGGTAGATGGCGATGCCCCCCACGGCCAGCGAGCGCGAGCCGTAGGTGTCGAGTCCGAGTGGGCTGATGGCGGTGTCGCTGTGGAGCACCTCCACGTCTTCGGGGGCGACGCCGAGCCGGTCGGCCGCGATCATCGACCAGCTCGTCTCGTGGCCCTGGCCGTGAGGTGTGGCGCCGGTGATGACCTGGACCTTGTTGGTGGGCGTGATGCGCACGGTGGCCGACTCCCAGCCACCGGCCGAGTAGTTGAGCGAGGCCAGGACGCGGGACGGGGCCAGTCCGCACATCTCGAAGTAGGACGAGACCCCGATGCCGAGGTGCACCTTGTCGCCGGCGGCCCGGCGGCGGGCCTGCTCGGCCCGCAGTTCGTCGTAGCCGGCCATGTCGAGCGCCTTGGTCAGCGCGGCGTCGTGGTCACCCGAGTCGTAGGTCAAACCCGTCATGGCCGTGTAGGGGAACTGCTCGGCCTTGATGAAGTTGCGGCGGCGGAGCTCGATCGGGTCGATGCCCGATACCTGGGCCAGTCGATCCATGGCCCGCTCGATGGCGTAGGTGGCCTCGGGACGACCGGCGCCGCGGTAGGCATCGGTGGGCGTCATGGTGGTGAAGACGCCCTTGCAGCGAAACGAGTAGGCCTCGGGCAGGTCATACACGCCGGCGTAGAGGAACGCGCCGAGCAGCGGGATGCCAGGGGTCACCAGCTGCAGGTAGCTCCCCATGTCGCCGATGAGCTCGACCCGCACGGCGGTGAGCCGGCCGTCGGCATCGGCGGCCAGCTCCATGTCCTGGATCTGGCCGCGACCCTGGATGGTGGCCTGCGCGTTCTCGGTGCGCTCCTCCACCCACCGAACGGGGGCGCGGTACATCTGGGAGAGGGCCACGCACAGCAGTTCCTCGGCATACACGTCCAGCTTGGAGCCGAACCCGCCGCCCACCGACGGGGCGACCACGCGGATCTGCTGCTCGGGGATGCCGAGGGTGAGCGCCACCATCACCTTCAGGATGTGGGGGATCTGGGTGGCGCTGTAGAGGGTGAGGTCGCCGCCGAAGGGCTGAGGCACCGCCGCGCACGCCCGGGGCTCCATGGCCATGGGGATGAGGCGCTGCTGGATGTAGCGCTCCTTGACGGTGAACGCGGCCTCGGCGAAGGCGCGCTCGACGGCGTCGGCACCGAGCACCAGCTCCCAGGTGTAGGAGGTGTTGGTGCCCAGGTCGGGATGGACGAGCACCTCGTCGGCCAGGGCCGCTTCCAGGTCGATGACGGCCGGCAGCGAGTCGTAGTCGACCACGATGGCTTCGAGCGCGTCGTGGGCCTGGGCCTCGGTGCGAGCCAGGACGACCGCCACCGCGTCACCCACGTAGTTCACCTGGTCGACGGCCACCGGGAAGTGGGGAGGGTTCAGCATGTCCTCGGTGACCGACCAGGCACAGGGCATGGGCGTGGCCCAGCAGGCCTGGAGATCGGCACCGGCGTGGGCCGCCACCACGCCGGGCGCAGCCAGAGCGCCGGAGAGGTCGATGGCGGTGATGCGGGCGTGGGCGTGGGGGCTGCGCAGGACGGCCAGGTGCAGCGCGCCGGGGATGGCCAGGTCGGCGGTGTACCTGGCCTCGCCGGTGAGCAGGCGGGCGTCCTCGCGCCGCAGCATGCGCGTGCCGATGTAGCCACCGGCGGGAGGTGCCTCGATGGTGGTCATGCCGACACCACCTCGCTGGGCTCGGCCAGCTCACCGCTGGCGCAGGCCAGGACCGACTTCACGATGTTGTGGTACCCCGTGCAACGACACAGGTTCCCCTCCAGCCCGAGGCGCACCTCGCGTTCGGTGGGGTGGGGGTTCTCGTCGAGCAGGCTGATCGCGGCCATGACCATGCCTGGCGTGCAGTAGCCGCACTGCAGGCCGTGACACTGGCGGAAGGCTTCCTGCATCGGGTGGAGCTGATCGCCGTTGGCCAGGCCCTCGATGGTGGTGATCTGCTGGCCGTCGGCCTGCACGGCCAGCACCGTGCAGGATTTCACTGACTCGCCGTCGATGTGGACGGTGCAGGCGCCACACGAGGAGGTGTCGCACCCGATGTTGGTGCCGGTGAGATCGAGGTCGTCACGCAGGTAGTGGACGAGCAAGGTGCGAGGTTCGACCTCGTCGTCGTGCTCGATCCCGTTGACAGTGGTCGTGATTCTCATCCGACACCCCCCGGTGCGTCACAGGTCGTGTCGTCACCTTAGGCACATGGTGATGGCGCCGCTCTGGTGGGGTCGACCGTCCTACACTCCCCGGCCATGGCGTTCTCCGGGTGGCCGACGACGGCGATCGACTTCTTCGACGGGCTCGAGGAGGACAACTCCCGCGAGTACTGGCTGGCCCATCGGGCCACCTACGACCAGGACGTGAAGGGGCCCATGCAGGCGTTGCTCGACGAGCTGGCCGACGAGTTCGGCGGGTCCAAGATCTTCCGGCCCAACCGCGACATCCGATTCAGCCCCGACAAGTCCCCGTACAAGACCACCATCGCCGCCACCCTGGTCGAGGGCGGCTACGTCCAGCTGTCGGGGGCCGGACTGGGGGTCGGCACCGGCATGTACTGGATGGCGCCGGACCAGCTGGAGCGGTTCCGGGCGGCCATCGACGCCGGTCGCACCGGGTCCCAGCTCGAATCGCTGGTGGCCGAGCGGCGCCAGGCGGGGGTCGAGGTGACGGCGCACGAGTCGCTCAAGACCGCGCCTCGGGGCTACGCCAAGGACCATCCCCGTATCGAGCTGCTCCGGCTCAAGGGACTGATCACGTGGCGAGAGTGGCCGGTGGCACCCTGGTTGGCCACCGCCAAGGCCAAGACGCGGGTGGTCGAGCTGTTGCGTGGCTCGCGCCCGATCCTCGAGTGGTTGGATGCCAACGTGGGCCCCAGCACCCTTCCCGACCCCGCCCGACGCTGAGTCGCAGTGGGGCCGGTAGCCTGGCCAGCTTCCCGGGCGCTTAGCTCAGCTGGCTAGAGCACCTCCCTTACAAGGAGGGGGTCGGGGGTTCGAGCCCCTCAGCGCCCACACCGTCTGACCGGGTGCTTTACGACCAATGTCTCAGCCGTCCCAGTGCCATGGTGAAAGACACCGAAAGAGACACTGGACTCGGCGAACGCGATGCCGTGGGGTTCAGCGAGCGAGCGAGCGATACTGGCGGCGTTGGCGTCGTGCGGAATCCGACCGGGGAGTTCCTTGTCGCCTGCCCCCAAACGAGGTTCGGCCGTGGTTGTCAGCCTCGAGTGGCGGCGCGATGATCGCGAGGACCGCCCAACTGGATGAGGGGGCGTCATGCGTCTCAGCTGGGGTGCTCGACTCGCTTCGCTCACGGTTCTCGTGCTGCTTGCGTCCGGTTGCAACTTCATCACCAGGGCGAGCGTCGATCGCGCCGGAGGTGACACCAACGGGTTCAGCGAGGGCAGCTCGATCAGCGCCGACGGTCGCTACGTTGCGTTCGACTCCACCGCCAGCGACCTCGTCGCTAACGACAACAATGATGCCAGTGACGTGTTCGTGCGCGACCTGAGGAAGCGGACGACCACGAGGGTCAGCGTCGACACGGCTGGCGGCGACGCCAACGGGGCCAGCATCCGCCCGGCCATCAGCGCCGACGGCCGCTACGTCGCCTTCGACTCCTACGCCAGTGACCTTGTGGCCGGCGACGGCACCTCGGGGCCGAACGGCGACGACATCTTCGTGCGGGACCTGCTCACCGGGACGACAACCCGGGTGAGCGTGAACACCAGCGGCGGGGACCCGAACGGCCCGAGCGGGAGCGCGTCGATCAGCGCCGACGGCCGCTACGTCGCCTTCGAGTCCTATGCGAGCGACCTTGTGGCCGGCGATGGCACGTCGGGTTTCGACGGCAACGACATCTTCCGCCGGGACCTACTCTCCGGCACCACGACCCGGGTGAGCGTGAACACCACCGGCGGTGACCCCGACGGACCGAGCTTCACCTTCTTCGCCAACGCCATCAGCGCCGACGGTCAGCGGGTTGCCTTCACCTCCAACGCCGACAACCTGGTCGCCGCCGACAACAACGCCAACAGCGACGTGTTCGTGCGCGACCTGGGGGCGAACACGACCACCCAGATCAGCGTGAGCCTGGCCCGGGGCGCTGCCGACGGCGAGAGCGAGCAGGGGGAGATCAGCTCCTCAGGCCGCTACGTAGCCTTCGGCTCGAACGCGAGTGACCTGGTACCCGGGGGCGGGAACTGCACGGAGACCGAGGAGGGCCCGTACTGCTTGTCCGATGTCTATGTGCGGGACACCGAGGCCGGCACGACCACCAAGGCCAGCACGGACATGGACGACGGCAACGCGAACGCCTCGAGCCAAGACGGCTCGGTCAGCGCCGACGGTCGCTACGTCGCCTTCTCCTCGTTGGCCAGTGACCTCGTGCCGAAGGACGACAACGGCGCCATCGACGTCTTCGTCCGCGATCTCCGCACCGGGCGGACCAAGCGCATCAGCGTGGACCAGAACGGCCACGACGCCACCGGCGGGCAGAGCTACTGGCCGTCGATCACCCCTGACGCCCGGTTCGTGGTGTTCACATCTCAGGCCGACAACCTGGTGGGCAACGACGACAACGGTGTCGAGGACGTCTACGTCCGACGCTTGCGCTGATCGGACGCCTCGACGACCCGGCCGGTGAATAGCAGCTCGGCGCCGACGTCGCGTCCCCTGCAGTACCGCGCCTGACACCGGACTTGGCGGTTCCGGTGTCACTCTGCGGCTCTGACGGTTCATCCGTGAGCGATATGTGCTGCTCGAGCCGCTGTTGCTACAGTCAGTCCCGCTTACAAGGAGGGGGTCGGGGGTTCGAGCCCCTCAGGGCCCACCCCAGCTGACCTGGATTTATGTGGTCAGGTCGACTGACTCAGAGACCGTGACAGACGAGTTGACACCCTACTTGGGCACCCGGGACGAGTTCCACGGGCTTGGCCGAGGGGGCGCACGGTCCGCAACCGGGGCGTTCGTGGCCGCTGTCGGGACTGGTGGTGCGCCGTCAGGGCGTTCTACCGATTTGTTCCTCCGGATCCCGATCGCCGAGATGCGCGTTCCCTTCGAACCGCAGCTTGTCTGGCAAGGGGGACGCTCCAGAGCGAAATGTTGAGTGGTCAGCGCCGGCACTATCGCGCACGACCTGCACGACTGCACGAAGCACCGGTACAACCCGGCCAGCCGATCACCGCTCGGGACGAGCCTCTTGTCCGAAAGCCGGTAATTCGGCCTCGCCTGGCCTCAGCGCATCGCCGATCCCGCGGCGGACGCCATACTCGTGGCCATGGTGGAGGTGTCCCCCCGGGAAGGCGAGGTGCTGGTCCTGGTCGGCCAGCACCTGACCAACCCGGAGATCGCCTCCCGCCTGTACATCTCGGTGCGCACGGTCGAGAGTCACATCTCCTCGCTGCTGCGCAAGCTGGACGTGCCCGATCGACGAGCCCTGGCCGCCCTGGCCGGGACCGCCGAGCTGACGGCGCCGGATGCCACCCCGGCCTCGGTCCTGCGCGGCGCCCCGACTGCCATCACCACCTTCGTGGGTCGCTCCGAGGACGCTCAGACCGTGGTCGCGGCCGTGGCCGAATCGCGGGTCGTCACCCTGACCGGCCCCGGCGGCATCGGCAAGACGCGCCTGGCCATCGAGGCCGGCGGCCGCAGCGCCCGGAGCCCGTCCTGGTTCGTGGACCTGGTGACCGCGGGGCCGGCGACGGTGATGGAGGCCGTAGCTGCCGCCCTGAGCGTGTCCGATCGATCCAGCCAGCCGCTGGTGGACGCGGTGGTCGACGCCCTGGCCGACGAAGCCGGCCTCGTGGTGCTGGACAACTGCGAGCACGTGCTCGAGGCGACCGCCGTGCTGGCTGAGCGATTGGTCCGAGGCTGCCCCGACCTCCACGTGCTGGCCACCAGCCGGGAACCTCTCGGCCTGCCGGGCGAACGGGTCATCCCGGTTGCACCGCTGCCCGAACCCACCGCCCTGGGCCTGTTCCGGGAGCGGGCCCTGGCCGCAGGCGCGCCGATCGGGCCGAGCGACGAGGGCGCGGCCCAAGGGATCTGCGAGCGGCTCGACGGCATGCCCCTCGCCATCGAGCTGGCGGCCGCCCGTTGCGCCACCCTGGGGCTCGACGGGGTGCGGCGCGGCCTCGACGATCGGTTCCGGCTCCTCCGCGGTCATCGGGGCGTCGACGAGCGCCACCGCTCGCTGCGAGCCGTTCTGGACTGGAGCTATGACCTGCTCGACGCCGACGAGCAGGACGTCCTGGCGGCACTCGGCGTGTTCCACGGCGGTTTCCGTCTGCCTGACGCCGAGGCGGTGTCGGCCACCGACACCTTGCCCGGCCTGGCCGTGGCCGATGTGGTGGGCCGCCTCACGGCCAAGAGCCTCATCGCCCTCACCGCGACAGCCAGCGGCCCTCGGTACCGGCTCCTCGAGACCGTGCGGGCCTACGCCCGGGAGCGCCTGGCCGGGTCCGACCTAGCTCACGAGCGAGCCGACGCCCACCTCAGATGGGCCTGCGGCGAGGCGGCCCGACTGGAGCAGGTGCTGGTGGCGACCGGTTCGGCCGACGACGAGTACGACGCTGCAGTCGACGACCTGCGGGCGGCGCGCCAGTGGGCGGTCGAGCGGGACGCTCGTGGAGACGCCCATGCCCTCACCCGCCACCTGGCTCGTCTTGCCTACGGGCGCCGCTTCTTCGTCGAGGCCCGGGTGCGCTACGAGGAGGCCGCCGCGCTGGCCGCCGACGACCACACCGCCGCGTGCGACCTGCTCGATGCCGGCCATGCCGCGTTCGCCCTGCTGCAGGGCGACATCGGCTACCAACGCTTCCTGGACGCGGCCGAGCGGGCCGAGCAGGCCGCGGATCCGCACCTCGCGGCGGTGGCGTTGGGCCTGGCCGCCGAGCGGGCGGCCCGAATGGTGGCCGAGTTCCCCGAGGCGCCCGACCGGGATCTCCTGCGCCGGCACCTGGCCCGGGCCCACGCGCTCGGCGATGACGGGAACGACCTTGTGGTGGCCCAGCTCACGGTGGCCGACGCCTGGCTGTCCGGGTCTCGCGACTCGTCCTCGCGTGGCCCGTCGTCCACGCGCCCGGCGGCCGAAGCGGCCGTCGCTGCCGCGCGCCGAGCCGGCGATCCAGTGACCGAGTCCAGCGCCCTCGACGCCCTCGCCACCGCCGCCTGGGACGAGGGAGCGCTCCAGGCGAGTGCCGACATCTGCCGGGACCGGGTCCGCTTGCTGCACCTCATGGAGACGCACGATCCCCGCACCGGGGCGGACGTGATCGACATCCTGCACATGGCCACCGATGGTCCCCTGGGCCAGGGCGACGTGGCCGGGGCCACCGAGCTCGCCGAATGGGCGTCGGGCCACCCGATGGTGGGTGGGGCGGACCATCTGCTGCAACGCGAGCTGGTGGTGGGCTACGCCCTCGGCGGCCGCTTCGGCGAGTGCATCCACCACGGCAACCTCATGCGGGCCAGTTGGCAGCGGGTGGGGTCGCCCACCGCCGGCTGGATGACGCCGGCCACTGGCCTCGTCTACCTGGCCCACGGCCTCCAGGGCCACGACCGGGAGCGCGACGAGTGGCTCGAGGTCACCGATCAGGTGTGCCTCGACCCTCGCAATGCCATGCGGGCCTTCGCCCTGCTGCGCCTGGCCCTGCACGAGGGTCGCCTCGACGACGGGCTGGAGGCCCTGCTGGCCAGCAGGGGTGCGGGCCACCACTCGGATCTCCAGATCCCGTGGCCCGTCTCTTGCGCGGGGTTCGACGCCTATTTGTGGGCAGTGTCGGGGGACCTGTGGGCGGCCCGGGCCGAGCCCGACGCACTCGAGCGCGTGGCCGAGATCCGGGCGGGGACGGCGCAGCACCTGTGGGCGGCACCCTGCCTGACGCGAGCCGAAGCACGGCTCCAGGGCGACGACCCCGGCCTGCTACGACAGGCAGCGGACGGCTTTGGCGCCATCGGCGCCCGCTTCGAGCAGGCCGTCAGCGCCGCCATGCTGACGGGACGAGCGGGGGACGAGGGCCGCCAGGCGCTGCGCGCCATGGCCTGCGAACCGGAGCATCCGGCCTAGGGCGAGCCGGGCGGCCTGGCGAGCCGGGCGGGCGGAGCGGGCCAAACGGTGCCGGCGGGCCGACTGCTCGGCCTCGTGACGGCGGGAATCAGCGAACGACTGGGATACGAACGGGTGCATGGCAGGTCCCTTCACACGCTCCGGGCTCGCTGCCCGGTGCTGGGACCACTGTCCGCCGCCAGACCACGGAGCCGCATCCGTGCACCCACGGGTCCGACCACGGAATGCCCCGCTCGGGCGGCGACGGCTCGATCGCCATCCAGCTCCTCCACCAGCACTTCGCCGCCGAGCAACGCCAGCCCCGCGGCCGACCCCAGACCCAGCCGGTCGGACAGCCCATCTGACGGGTTCACCCTCAGCCGGACGGCCCGAACCGCTCAACGCGAATCGACTCAGAACTGGCACCCGCCTCCATGGCGCGGTCGCTGGCCGCGTTGGTGAAGTTGGTGGATCCGCAGATGTAAACGGTCGCGTCGGGCCGCAGATGGGGGCGGATGTCGTCGGCGATGATCCGGCCAGGCGCCCTGGCACTGCCTGGCGCCTGCCTGCGGGTGTAGAGCACGGAGGCGTCGTCGGTGTCGAGCTCGTTGGCGTAGATCAGGTCGGCCGGGGTGCGTGCTGACACGACCAGATGGGCGGGTCGCTTGGTCTGGCGAGCGAGGCGGAGCATCGACATGAGGGGCACCACGCCGGACCCTCCACCGATGAGCAGCGCCGGCTCCGTTCCATCCCAGACGAACCAGCCGCCGATCGGTCCTCGCACCTCCAGCGCGTCGTCGACCATCAGCTCGTCGTGCAGGAAGGTGGAGACCTCGCCGCCGGGGAGTCGCTCGACCGTCAGCTCGATCGAAGTGCCGTCGCCCGGAGGTGACGCCACCGAGTAGGACCGCTGCGCGGTGTAGCCGTCGGGCGCCGTCAGTCGGACCACGAAATGCTGGCCCGCCAGGTAGTGGGTGACCTGCGGGAGGGCGAGGGTGAAGGTCTTCACGCGGGCTGTGTCGATCCGGATGCCCGTGACGGTCGCGTCCTGCCACGGCCGAACCGGGGGCACCGCGCCCAGATCGGTCATGGGTCAGTCGCCCTGGTAGCGCTGCTCGAGCCAAGGGTCGCCGCGGTCGTGGTAACCCCGAACCTCCCAGAAACCCGGTTCGTCGTGGTCGAGGACCTGTAGCCCGGTAACCCACTTGGCGCTCTTCCAGAAGTAGAGGTGGGGCACCAAGAGTCGGGCGGGGCCGCCGTGGTCGCGGGCCAAAGGTTGACCGTCGACCTCGAAAGCCACCCAGGCCTGGCCGCCAGTGACATCGGCGAGGGGCAGGTTCGTGGTGTACCCGGTCTGTGAGTAGGCCACGACGTGGGTGGCAGACGCCGACGGGCGCGCCACCGCCAGCAAGGCGTCGACCGACACGCCGCGCCAGTTCATGTCGAACTTCGACCAGGTGGTCACGCAGTGGATGGCGCCGCCGTAGGCCTCTTGGGGCAGTGCATGAAGGTCATCCCAGGACCACGTGGTCGGCTGTTCCACCAGACCTTCGATGGTGAACGTCCACGTTGCTGGATCGAGGTGCGGTGTGACCTCGGCGGTCAAAACCGGCCACGAGTCACCGGTGTCGTACTGGCCGGGTGGTAGGCGCGGATCGCGGTCGCGGCTCCGACCGGAGAAGCCCCGTGTGAACTTGCTCACCGAACACCTTGCACCGAAGAAGTGTCGCGCGAGACTGCGCGGGCCTGCTCGTGCGAGCTCGGGCCCAGGGTCAGCTAACCGACGAGCTCCGGCGCGAGTCCGTCGACGTGCACCTCGTAGTACTCGTTCTTGGCCCACGCCCCAACGGCGCCTTCGACCACCTCACGCACGGCATCCACGGACTCGCCTTCCCAGATGCAGATTCCGAGCTCGTGGTTCTCGGTCGCCGCATGGATGGGGAGCGCGACGTGGGGCGGGAGGCCCGCGGCGAGCGCCCTGCCCTCGGCGGCCTGGAAGCCCTCAGGGTCGTGGATGTGGTGGATCACGGTGACGAACATGACGTGTTCTCCTTGGTTCACTCGGGTGCCGCGGATGCCGACCCCTGCTCATCGAGAGTGTGCGACGACGCCCGCGTCATTCGCGCATCACCCGATCCGGGCGGTTTGGAAGGCACGACGAGAACACGGCGTCGGGACACCCGAATCGGGCACCGACTGCCTGGCCATCGCTCGATGGAGTTTGCGGCTCCGGCCGCGAGACTGTGGGAGTGGATCGGCCGATGGATGAAGCCCGGCGCGCGGCGTGGCTTGTCCGACAACCGCCGTCCGCCGCGACACTGGCCTGGCTCGTCGACGAGCTCGGCGCGTCCGCCGTGGTTGACGTGAGCCCGATGTCGGGCGGGTCGACGGCGGCGATGCACCGGGTGACGCTCATCGGCCCGAGCGGTCACGAGCTCGGGGTGGTGTTGCGCCGATATGTCCGACCAGAGATCCTCACCGGGTCGCCCGATGTGGCCGCGGTGGAAGCGCGGGCGTTGCAGCTCGCCGAGCAGGTCCCGGTGCCCACGCCCTCGCTGCTCGCCCTCGACGCCACCGGTGATCGCACCGATGCCCCGACGCTGGCCATGACGCGACTCGACGGGCGACCCGTCTGGGAGACCAAGTGGGCTTCGAAGTGGGTGTCCCAAGCCGTCGACGCCATGATCGCGCTGCATGACGTCGATGCCACCCGAGCCGAGCTGCCGCCGCTCACCACCTACGCCCAGAAGCGCTACGACCCGCCCCGATGGACGAGCGATCCCGCGCGGTGGGAGCGGGCCGTCGACCTGTTCCATCGCCCGGTGCCGACCTCCGATGTCGGGTTCGTCCATCGCGACTTCAACCCGGGCAACGTGCTGTGGACTCGGGGCCGGCTGAGCGGACTGGTCGACTGGCAGTGGGCTTGCGCGGGGCCGCGTTCGATCGATCCGGCCCACTGTCGGCTCAACCTTTTCCAGTACAACCCGCGGATGGCTGACGACGTTCGCTCGGTCTGGGAGCAACGTTCTGGGCTGACCTTCGACCCGTGGGCGGACCTGGCCAGCATCATCGGCACCCTCGACCAACTCCGAGGACGTCGACCGCCCAACGCGGCGATTTGGGCCATCGAAGCGGCCCTCGGGGACGCCGTGAGTGCCCTCAGCTGACACCGCCGGCACATGCCGCCTGGGATCTACCTCTAGGCGAACCAGGGAGGGCGGGCGGGCTCCCTGGGGGGATTCGTTGCACCGTCCCAGCGCTCGGCACGTGATCGGGTTCGTCCAGGTCGGCGGCCCTATCGTGATGCAGGTGGAGATCCAGTGCGCTGACTGCGGCTGCGTGGTGGACAAATGCATCCGGCTCGTCCCGTGCGCCAAGGCGGACTGCTGCTGCCGTCATCTGCCTCTTCGAGAGGAGCCAACGTGAGCGACCTGGTGTGTTCGTGCTGCGGGAAGACGCCCGAGACTGGACACTGATCCGGACGGAAACCTCATCCGCTTCGAGTCAGCCCTCACGGACTGACCTGGCCCAGGCCATCCCGCACCGGCGCCCAGACTGCGAACTTGCCGTTCTTGGTCCAACGCTGGCTGCAGATCCAGCTGGAACCCGCCCAAGGCATCCCGGTGGCGGCTGGAAGGCTCTGCGTCCAGGTAGGTAAGTGGATCGGGGGTCTGTTGCGTAGAGGAGGTGTGGGAGAACGTCGGTCTGGCGAGTTCGAGGAGTTCTACGAGGCCAACTGCGACGCCTGTCTGCGCGCCGTGCTGGCGAGTACGGCCGATCAGCGGGTGGCCGAGGATCTCGTGGCCGAGGCGTTCGCCCGCGCCTGGATGCGCTGGTCGAAGGTGCGTCGCCATCCGGCTCCGCGGGCCTGGGTGGTGCGAACGGCGCTGAACGCTGGCGTTTCTCGGTGGCGCAAGCAGCGCCGTGAGCAGCCCCTGGCCGAAGAGGACACGGCGGCGGCCGAGGCGGGAAGCCACCAGTTGGACGCCGCGCTGCTCGCGGCAGTGAGGCAACTGCCGCAGCGCCAGCGCGAGGTGGTGGCCCTGCGCGTGTTCCTCGACCTCGACATCGCCGAGACCGCGAAAGCCCTCGGCATTGCACCCGGCACCGTCACGGCTCACCTGTCGCGAGCGATGGCAACGCTGCGCCACGACCTCGACCCCGCCAAAGCGTCACTGATGACGACCCGACCGACTTCAACGAGGTGACCAACATGAACGACGCCGATGTGCTCGACCGGTTGAGCGAATCGCTCTCCGGGGTCCACATGGTCCTGCCCGTCGAGACGATCGTGGCTCGAGGCCGCACTCGCCAGCGACGCCAGCGTTCGCGACGAATGGTGACCGGCGCGACGGCCGTGGTGATCGTGGCGCTTGCGGTGCTGACCTTCGGGGGTCACCGCAGCACGCCACCCGCTTCGACCGGAGGCAACATCCATCTGGCCGCGTTCACGCTCGTTGCGAACCGCGATGGCACCGCCACGCTCACCCTGATCAAGGGAGTACCCATCGACGCTGAGGCCCTGCGTCAGAAGTTGGCCCAAGCGGGAGTGCCCGCGGTGGTCACCGTCGGCCGTGCCTGTTCCAACCCGGTCGCCGACAGCGCCGCCCTCGACCAGGTCGTCTCCGTCCAGCCGCGGACGGACGGAACCGTGGTCATGGTCATCACCCCATCGGCGATGCCGAACGGGACGGAACTGAGCATCGGGGTGTTCCCCACGCACAAGACCTGGACCCTCGCCGCCGCTGACGCTCCCCTGACCTGCACCACCAACCACTAGGCGAAGCGCATCGCCACCCCACGCCCATACTCACTGCCGTTCGGCGTGCTCACCGATCCGGGCATCCGGGGGCGCGGTCTGCGAGCAGGGCTCTCGCCTTCGTCATGGCGGTCGAGCCCACCCGGACCCTCGGCTCCGCCGGGGTACCGTGTGATCAGCCTTCCACGAAGGGATGGGGATGATCGTGCGCGGCGATCGATGGGCGCGGGGTGTTCGGCAAGGTCCGCGAGTTCGGCCGCGGGGTCGGACGGTGGCAGCGAAGTCGAGCGTGCTGGTGGTGGCCGCTCTTGTGCTCGGTCTGACCGCCCCGGCCTTCGCCGCCACCCGGCCGGCGAGCACCCCGATGGTGAGCATTTCCGGGACGGCCATGGACTCCCACGGTGACCTGTTGGTCGGCTGGACGGTTGCGTTCGGGCCCAGGGACACACCGGCCGATCAGGTCACGGCGACCGTGGCCGCAAACGGGAGCTACTCGGTGACCGTCGCCAACCAGTCCAGCGACGTGGCGCTCTTCGCTCCCGGATCGTCCTATGGCCATGAGCACGACGCCGCCGAGGTCCCGAACGTCTCGCTCCCCGCCTCCGGCCCACTCAACCTCGTGATCGGGGTGGTCACCGCCACCATCCACGTCGACGACAACTTGGGCAATCCCGTGGCGGGCGCCACCGTCACCTCCACGGGGCTCTCCGACTTCCAGATCGACCCACTCACCCCCTCGGGCGTGGTCGGGGACGGCTGGCAGACTCCGGTCTCCCACACCACCGCCTCCGCCGGCTCAGCGACCTTCGAGCTCCTACAGACCTCCCTGCCGGTCAACGTGAACCCCACCGAAACCCTGGCCATCACCCCGCCAGCGGGTTCCGGCCTGGCCCCTGGCTCGATCAACGTGAGCCTGAGGGGCGACGGCGGTGGCGTCATCGCCCTCAACCACCTCACCACCGTCCTCCCCGGTTCCGGCATCGTGGCCGCCCCCATCACCGGCACCGCCGACCTGGCCATGACCGTCACCCTCGACCAGCCGGCGCCCTACACGGTCACGGTGGCCTGGAACACCCTCTACGTGCCCAGAGTCGCGCCCAGCCCGTGGCTCGGGCCGGAGGCGCCCGCGAACGACTACACCGCCTCGGCGGGCACCGTCACCTTTGCGCCCTTGGCCACCACCGCCGTCGTCCACATCCCCGTCCTGGCCGACTCCAACCCCACCTCACCGGACGAATTCTTCGTGGTCTCCTTCCACAACCCCACCAACGCCCACATGGGCGGCTTCTGGGGGCTGGGCTTCGGCGTCATCACCCCTGCATCCTGATACCGCCGCCCGAGCGACCTGCCCGCGCAGCCCCCACGGCGCCGTCGAAGGCGGAAGACTGACCGAGTGCTGTTCATCGGGGAGACGAGCGAGGCGACGGCGACGCTGGCGCGCTCGCTGGGGGTGCCGGCGGGCGTGTCCGTGCCACAGCAACCACCAACCCCGACCTGGTCGTGGAACTGGCGCAGCACGCTCGAGCGCTGGCGGAGTGAGCTCGTCGACGGTCCGCCGGTCGACCACGTCGTCGTCTGTACCTGGCCGCCGACGATCACGTCAGTGCCGATCATCGGGCTTTTGCCGGAGGAGTGGCGCGTGCAGGTCGAGTGGCCGCTCGCGCTCTGGTTCAATGCGCTCGCGGTGGCGGCCCAACGGTGCGCCGATGGCGGATCGATCGTGGCGGTCATCGAGCTGCCCTCCGCCATCGACGCGTTCGGTCACGGTGCCGTCGTCATGGTGGCCGAGGGCCTGCTCACGCTGGTGCGGTCGCTGGCGGCACGCGAAGGCGGACGGCAGGTGCGGGTCAACGCGGTGACGACCGAGCTGTTCACCGCGCCGCCCGTGCTCGCCGGATCGCCGCCGCCGCTGGCCTCGTTCCCCGGGCGCGTCGAAGTAGAGGTGGCCGGCGCGGTGCAGATGCTCGGCTCGTCCGCGGCCTCGGGTCTGACCGGCGCGGTCCTGCGAGCCACGGAGGGTCGGGCATGAAGGTCGTGCTCGTCACCGGGGCGTCGGGGGGCATCGGCCGAGGCGTGGCCCTGGCGTGCGCCGAAGCAGGTTGGACCGTGTGGATCGCCGCCCGTCGGTCGGCCGAAGCCGCTGCGGTGGCCGACGAGGTCACCTCGGCCGGCGGGATCGGGCTTGCCGTCGTGTGCGATGTCGGCGACGAAGCATCGGTCGCCGCGGCCATCGCCCAGGTGTCGGACCACGGGCACGGACTGGACGGCCTGGTCCACAACGCCACCAGCGGCCTGTCGTCTCGCTCGGGCTCGTTGCTCGACATCAGCGTCGACGACCTCGAGGACCACGTGCGCGTATCGGTACGGGGTTGCTACCTGCTGGCCCGGGCGGCGGCACCTCTGCTCATGGCGAGCCACGGTTCGTTCGTGGTGATGACCTCCGAAGCCGGGTTCGAGGGGAAGCGATTGCTGGCCGCGTACGCGACGGTGAAGGCGAGCCAGCGGGGCCTGGTTCGCGTGCTGGCGCGCGAGTGGGGGCCGGCCGGTGTACGAGTCAACGCCGTGGCTCCGCTCGGCGACTCGCCGGCCATGTCGAAGGCCTTCGTTTCCGACCCCGCCATGCAGCAGCGAGTGATGGGGCGCATCCCACTCGACCGCCTCGGCGATCCGACCACCGACATCGGCCCGGCCGTGCGGTTCCTGCTGAGCGACGACGCCAGGTACGTCACCGGGCAGACGCTGATGATCGACGGCGGGAGCTGCTCGATCTCGTAGAGCGAGGGGAGCGGGGCTCGCGTTCGGTGATCTGTCAGGCTGAGCGCGTGTCCGACGATGGTGTCGTCCCCTTCGAGCCGTTGGCCCGCGCCGCGGTCTCGTTGCGGCTGTATCCGCACGATCTCGCCCCGGCTGACGTGGTGGCCGAGTTGATGGCGCAGGCGCAGCTGGCCGAGTCAAGTGGATTCGACGGGGTGATGACCAGTGAGCACCACGGCGGGTTTCCCAACTACCTCCCGAACCCATTGCTGGCGGCCACGTGGGCGCTGGACGCCACGGATCGCATCTGGGCCGCGCCGTGCCCCATGTTGCTCCCTCTTCGACCCGTCGGTCAGGTGGTCGAGGACATCGCCTGGACGGCACAGCGGTTCCCCGGGCGTGTGGGTGCCGGATTCGCAGCCGGCGCGCTGGCTGACGACTTCGCGCTCTCGGGCGTTCCGTTCGAGGAGATGCGCGCCCGGTTCCGCCACGCGCTGCCCGTCGCGGTCGCGGCGCTTCGAGGCGACGCCGCCGGCCCACTCGCCCACGATCCGGCGGTGGCGGCGCTTGGCGCTCGGCCCGTGCCCATGGTGAGCGCGGCACAGAGCCCCGCCGCGGCGCGGCGGGCTGGCGCGCTCGGCATCGGCCTGTTGTTCGATTCGCTCATCTCGACAGACCGCGCCGCCGAGGTCTCCGCCGCCCACGAGGAAGCCAGAGGCGCGGGCCCGCGTGTGCTCATCCGTCGGGTGTGGGTGGGACCGCCGCCGAACACGGCAGTTGCCACGCAGATGGACCGCTACCGTCGGGCCGCGCCGACCTCGGCCCAAGATCACTGGGGGACGGGGGACAGCCTCGTGACGGCGAGCGACCCCGGCGAGATCGCCGAGCGACTGTTCGAGCTCCTCGGCGCCACGAACTGCGACTCCCTCAACCTCCGCCTGTTCCACGCCGGGACCACGCCCGCGCAGATCCGCGACCAGATCGAGGCGGTCGGCAACGGGGTCCTGCCACTGCTTCGAGCCCTCGGGTCGGAGTCATAGGTGGTGGTCGACCACCACCGTTGACATCCCGTCGGCCGTGTTCTACTATCATCGATAGATAAACTATGACTGATAGATAAACTATGACTGATAGATAAACTATGACTGATAGATCGAGCTCTCCCAATGAGCAGCCGCCCTCGGCTTCGCCTGACCCACGCCGCCGGCGCCATGCGGCCAAGCGGGCCCGAATCATCCATGAGGCGTGGTGGTTGGCCCGACGCGACGGCCTGGCCGGCATCTCGCTGCGCGACCTGGCCGCCCGCGTCGACCTCCAGCAGCCGTCGCTGTACGCCTACTTCGAGTCGAAGCTCGACCTCTACGACTCGATGTTCGAGGACGGTCAACGTCAGCTGCTCGATCGCTCGCTCGCCCGCCAGCCCCTGGCCGACCCTCGCGAAGAGCTGGTCGCCATCGTCGAGGACCTCGTCCGATTCTCGAGCGAGGACACCGTGCGCCATCAGCTGCTCTTCCAGCGCACCATCCCCGGCTTCGCACCTTCGCCAGCCGCCATGGAGCCCGCCCATCGATTCGTCGAGCTCATGACCGGGCGACTCCGCGCGGCCGGCGTGGAGGGCCAGAGCGAGGTCGACCTCTTCTCCGCCATCGTCACCGGTCTGGCTCACCAGCAGGTGGCCAACGATCCCGGCGGGGACCGATGGGTGGTCCTCGCTCGCCGCGTGGTGGAGGTGCTCGTCGCCGACATCGACCAACGCTCGGCCAGTCAGTCGCATCTCGAACCGTCCACCACCGGGAGAACACAACCATGAACCAGACCCCAACCACGACCGTCGACATCACCTCGATCACTCGAATCGACCACGACGAAGCCATGCGGATCACCGCGGTGGAGAACGCCAAGTTCGGTGACCTGATGCGTTCGCTGAGCCCCGAGCAGTGGAGCCTGCCCACCGAGTGCACCCGGTGGGACGTTCGGGCCATGGCCGCCCACCTGGTCGGCTCCGCCGCCAGTCAGGCGTCTCCTCGCGAGTTCTTTCGCCAGAAGCGCGGTGGCAAGCCGATCTGTCGGGAGCTCGATTCGCCC
Source organism: uncultured Microthrixaceae bacterium (assembly GCA_963740985.1). Lineage (GTDB taxonomy): Bacteria > Actinomycetota > Acidimicrobiia > Acidimicrobiales > Acidimicrobilacustridaceae > UBA4742. The sequence continues at coordinate 800,422 of CAVUGJ010000002.1, read as the reverse complement.
TTCTGGTGGGACGGGATGAACGAGCTCCAGGTCCGCGAGCGGGCCTCGTGCACCACTGAGCAGCTGATCGCCGAGTGGACCACGGCCTCGGCCGACGCGCTGGCATCGCGCACCAAGATGCCGCGGCCGCTTGCCCGATTGAAGCTGCTGAAACTGCCTCAACCCGTCGGGCGCCAGTCACTGGCCTACCTGTTCGACATCGGGTTCACCCGTGACGTCTGGGCGCACCGCATCGACATCGCCTACGCCCGCGGCACCGAACCCGACCACGAGGCCGGCCACGACGGACGCATCCTGGCCGACATCATCGCCGAGTGGGCGGTCACCCATGGCCAGCCGTTCACCCTGGTGCTCGATGGACCGGCCGGCGGGACCTACGTGCAGGGCGTCGGCGGGGACCCGATCCACATCGGCGTCGCCGACTTCGTCCGCACCCTGGCCGAGCGGACGACCGGCGGCGGCGTGCTCCAGCACACCCTTCCGCTCTGACCCACGCGCTCAGGGCGGAAGGCGGTAGCGTCGGCGGCCATGCGCGTTCTGGCCGCGTGTTCGCTGGGCGGGGCGGGCCACATCGGTCCCCTCCGGCCGTTCCTCGACGCGGCCCGCCGCGCCGGCCACGACACGGTGGTCGTGGCGCCGCCGGCCATGGCCGCCATGGTCGACGCGACTGGGCACGACTTCTGGCCCGGAGGTGAGCCGGCGGAGGCCGACATCGCCCCCATCCGCGAGCAGCTACCGGTGGTGGGCCCGGTCGAGGCGTCGGTGCTGGGGAACCGAGAGCTGTTCGGCCGCCTGGCCACCACCGCCATGCTGCCGTTCATGACCCAGGCGGTGGATCGCTGGCGACCCGACCTGGTGCTTCGCGACCCCTGCGAGTACGCATCCGCGATTGTGGCCGCCTCGGCCGAGATCCCGGTCGTCCAGGTGGCGATCAGCCTGGCCGACGCCGAATGGGGCTCGATTGACGCGGCCGCGCCGGCCCTCGAGGAACATCGGCCCGGGCTGGCTTCCGAGGTGCGGGCGACGCCGTACCTGACCCGGTTCCCGGTGGCGCTGGACCCGTCCCCGTTCCCGACTACGGTGCGCACCCGTGAGACGGCGGGCCGGGCGCCGCGCCCACTGCCTCCGTGGTGGGGCGACGACCACCGTCGCCTGGTCTACGTCACCTTCGGCACGGTGCTCGGTCACCTGACCAGCGCCAGCTCGAGCTTCGATCTGGTGGTGGGCGCTCTGGCCGAGCTCGACGCACGGGTCCTGGTCACCGTCGGGCCGGCTCTCGATCCGAACGAGCTCGCCGTGGTCCCGGACCACGTGCACGTGGAGTCCTGGGTCGATCAGGTCGACGTGCTCAGCCAAACCGACGCGCTGGTGTGCCACGGCGGATCGGGGACGGTCCTCGGAGCCCTCGGCGCGGGCGTGCCGATGGTGGTGGTGCCGTCGTTCGCGGATCAGTTCCTCAACGCCGAGGCGGTGGTGGCATCCGGGGCCGGTGTCGCCGTGAACACCGGTTTCGATGAGTCCGGTCACCGGCGACCGTTGGGGATGGGCGACGCCCCTCGGATCCGCGCCGGGCTCGAGGAGGTGCTGGCCGACGAGGCCTATGGCCGGTCCGCTCGGCACCTGGCTGCCTTGATGGCCGCCGCCCCCACTCCTGGCGAGGTGCTCGAATCCCTGACCGGAGGGCCACTCCGGCCGAGCGATGATGAGGGTTCTGTTAGCACCTGATGAGGGCTCGGCGATCGACGTTGTACCGCATCGCCGAGGTCGCATACTGCGAGACATGCCCATGGCGATTTCGAGGGTCGGCCGGTCCCTCCGGCAGCATCGGTTGCGCTCGATGGCGGGCGTGGCGGCGGTGGCTCTCGCCCTGCTTGCTACCGCCTGTAGCAGCTCGACCTCGTCCTCGTCGGGTACTACCGCGACGGCCGGCCAGGCCCATCCCAACATCGTGTTCATCCTGACCGATGACCTGTCATGGAACTTGATCAACAGCCGGTGGGCGCCTCACATCGTCGCCCTCGAGCACCAGGGCGAGACCTTCAACAACTACTTCGTGGCCGACTCGCTGTGCTGCCCATCGCGCTCGACCATCTTCACCGGGCTCTTCCCCCACGACACCAAGGTGGTCACCAACACGGGGCCGAACGGCGGGTTCGATCAGTTCCAGAAGCAGGGACTCGCCCAGAAGACCTACGCCCTGTCCCTCCACGATGACGGGTACGCCACCTCCATGCTGGGCAAGTACCTCAACGGATACGGCGACCCGAAGATGAACCCGACCACCGCCCCCGTGCCGCCGGGATGGACCGACTGGCACGTGAGCAACGACACCGGCTACCTCGAGTACAACTACGACCTCAACGACAACGGGACCGTGCACCACTACGGGTCCGGCGACTACGGGGTCGATCAGCTCAACCTCGACGCACAGTCGTTCATCAGGCACCAGGCGGCCAAGCCGTTCGCGGTGGAGGTCGCCACCTTCGCCCCGCACGCGCCGTACACGCCGGCCAAGCGAAACGCCGACGACTTCCCCGGCCTGACCGAACCCCGTGATCCGTCGTTCAACGCCCAGAACGTCAACCCGCCCGCCTGGCTGGGCCAGCGGCGCCCCTTGGGCCCCAAGCAGGTCACCAACATCGACGCCATCTACCGCAAGCGGGCCCAGTCGGTGGAAGCGGTGGACAAGCTGCTGGCCGACACCGAGGACACGCTGGCGGCCGAGCACCTGACCAACGACACCTACATCGTGTTCAGCTCGGACAACGGCTACCACTTGGGCCAGCACCGCCTCGACCGAGGCAAGCAGACGGCCTTCGACACCGACATCCGAGTTCCGCTCATCGTGGCCGGTCCCGGGGTGCCCCACGGCAAGACGATGCCCCAGGTCGTGCAGAACACCGATCTGGCCCCGACCTTCGAGCAGCTCGCAGGCGCTCGCCAGCCGGACCCGACCGATGGCACGAGCCTGGTGCCGCTGCTGCATCCGTCCTCCGGCTCGGCGCCGACCTGGCCAACGGTGGCCTTGGAAGAGCACCACGGGAACGACAGCCCGAGTGACCCGGATTTCGAGGGTGGCGGGAGCAACCCGACCACCTACGAGGCCATCCGCATCTCGGCCCGACAACTCCCCGGGTTCAGCGGACCGGTGGAGGCGGTGTACGTCGAGTACAAGGACCCCCAGCACGAGCTCGAGTACTACGACATCGTCCAGGACCCCTACGAGTTGACCAACATCGCCGACCGGCTCAGCGCGGCGCAGCAAACCGAGCTGCACAAGGTGCTCACCCAGCTCGAGGTCTGCCACACGGCCACAGCCTGCTGGAGCGCGGCCCAGCCCGGCTCACCGCCGACCTAGCGGTGCACCGCCCAGGGCGCCGGGCGCGTAGGTTGACCGGACCCGCAGTCCACGACCTGGAGCCTCCGGGTCGAGGAACCGAGCGCCGACAGAGGAGATCCCATGGCAGGCGAGCAGGCCGAGGCACCCGAGAGCACGGCGGTGCGCGTGGCGCTGTGGCGGGCGATGCACGTGCTGGTGGATCCGCCGCCGCACGTGCTCGAGGACGAGGTGGGTTTGCAGTTGGTGGAGCCGGACGACGGTTGGCGCGATCGCCCGGACATGGATCCCGATGCCACCCGGGGGTTTCGGGCCTCCATCGTGGCCCGCGCCCGGTTCATCGAGGACCTCGTTGCCGAGCAAGCCGAAGGGGGCGTGGCCCAATACGTGCTGCTCGGCGCCGGACTCGACACCTTCGCCCAACGCCGCCCCGAACTGGCCGCCCAGCTCCGGGTGTTCGAGGTCGACCAGCCGGGTCCCCAGGCCTGGAAAGGGCGGCGCCTGGTCGAACTGGGCTTCGGCCTCCCCGACTGGCTGCGCCTGGTGCCCGTCGACTTCGAGACCGACGGGGCCTGGTGGCAGCAGATGGTCGGCGCCGGCTTCGATCCCGATCAGCCCGCCGTCGTGGCTTCCACCGGCGTGGCCATGTACCTGACCAAGGACGCCACCGCGGGCGCCCTGCGTCAGCTGGCCCGCCTCGCCCCCGGATCCACGCTGGCCATGACCTTCCTGTTGCCGCCTGCACTGCTCGACGACGCCGATCGCACCGGACTCCAGGCATCCCAGAACGGGGCGCGAGCCTCGGGGACGCCCTTCGTGAGCTTCTATGAACCGCAGGAGATGCTGGCGCTGGCCCGCGAAGCCGGCTTCGCCGGCGCCCGCCACGTGTCGGGTGTCGAGCTGGCCCACCGGTACTTCGCCGATCGCGCCGACGGCCTGCGTCCGTCGACCGGAGAGGACTTCGTGGTCGCCACCACGTAGCCGGCCCCGGCCCGGGAGCGCCACCCGGCCACATTAGGATCGATCCCTGTCGTCACGTCGAGGTCGACGTGACGAGTCCACACCCCCCGGAAGCGAGCTACGTCGTGGGAGAGATCGATCGGCGGCAGTTGTTGAAGAAGGCGGGTGTCCTGGGGGCGGCCGCCGGCGGGCTGTGGGTGGCGCCGAGCGTGCTCACCGCCGAGACCGCCTGGGCGTTCGGGTCGTGCACGGCCACCATCAGCACCTTCCCGACCACCAACGCGAACACCAACACCAATGGCTGGACCAGGACCATCACGCTGGGCACCTTTTCCCCAGGCAACCCCGACACGGGCACCAACGGCTTGCTCGGGATCTCGCCCACCTACCAGACGCTGGCCGGTCCCTGCTTCCTCTCGGAAGACGATCCCACCGTTCTCAACGCCGCATCCGGCACCGCCGCCCTCACGTACACGACCCCCGTGAACGTGGTCGCCGGTCATTTCTACCGCTTCACCTTCAGCGCGGTGTGCACGGCCCAGAACACGGGCGCCCAGATCCTCGATGTGCTGGTCGGCGGTGCCGTCCAGACGCTGACCACCGCAAACCCCTCGGGTGTCGGTAAGCCCAGTTCGTTCACCACCGACAACACCAGCGCGCTCGGCGGGACTGGCCGCGTCCTGATTCCCAACGGTCGGAACACCGCAGCCGTGCCGACTGGCTCGAACCCGGGGGTGAGCCAGGCGCCCGGGAGCTACCAGGTCGTGTACCACGCGCTCGCCACCGGCTCCGTCAACTTCACCTATCAGTTCACCCTGAACACCACGCACGCCACCAATGCCAGCGACGACATCGCGGTGTCGTCGCCCACCATCGAGTGCTCGTTGACGGGCACCTGAGCTCGTCGGTCGATCAACCCAACGACTGGTAGACGGCGGCCTCGAAGGCCGAGAAGGCAGCCAGCACCTGCGGGTCGTGGAACGGCAGGATCTGGGTGGCGAACACCCCGGTCACCCGCCGGGTTCGGTCGATCCAGTAGTAGCTGTTGGCCGCCCCGGCCCAGGCCAGGCTTCGAGCCGAGCGCCCTTCGACGGTGGGCTCGGTGTTGATCATGAAGCTCAGGCCCCAGCCGGCGCGCTGGCCGGGCAGCAGCTCGACATCGGCGGTGAAGCCGGGGTTGGTGGAGGTCCAGCCGTCGGCGGAGAGCTCGCCCAGCTGGTCGACGCCCATGTGCTCGACCGTGTCCTCAGCCAGGATCCGGACTCCGTCCAGTGCTCCGCCGTCCAGGATCATCCGCGTGAACCGGAGGTAGTCGGGGACAGTCGAGTAGAGGCCCCCGCCGCCCGACGCCATCTCGAAGACGTGGCCGTCCCAGGCGGCCTGGTTGGGGAGGGGGGCGAGGCCCTCGTCGGTGCGGAGGTGGAGGGCGCCCAGGCGGCCCTGGGCCTCGGCCGACAGGTACATCGACGTGTCGCTCATCCCCAGCGGGCCGAGGATGTGCTCTTGGAAGTAGGCGTCGAGGTCCTGGTCGGACACGACCTCGACCACGCGACCCGCCCAGTCCAGTCCGACGCCGTAGGCCCACCGGGTGCCCGGATCGAAGAGCAAGGGGTACTCATAGCCGGCCTGGGAGTTCGCCGGCGCCTCGCCCAGGGTGGGGACGTAGCGAGCCAGAGCCGCGTCGGCGAAGTCGTAGCCGAAGCCCGACGTATGGGTGAGCAAGTTCCGCAATGTGACCGGACGGACGGGGGTCCGCAAGCGCGGCGTGCCGTCGGCGGCGAAGCCGTCGAGCACCTGCACCTCGGCCAGGTAGGGGACCAGCGCACCCACGGGTTCGTCCAGCGTGACGTGGCCGCCCTCGACCAGTTGCATGACGGCCACCGCGGTTACGGCCTTGGTCATGGAGAAGAGCCGCACCGGCGTGTCGACCTCCATGACCAGATCGGGGGAGGCCTGGCCGAACGCCCCGGTGTAGGCACCCCGGTGGGACCACGCCGCCGCGGCCACGCCGCCCACGGCACCGCTGGCCACGGCGTCCGCCAGCACCTGGTCGATTTCCGCGGCCATCGTCTGCCCCCCTGGTCGGTCGGACATCTACGTGGGCTCGGCGGCGACTCTACGGCCCGTGGGTACGAACCAAGTGGTTTCGGTGGCTCAGTCGGAGGTGCTCTCGGCCAGCCACTGGTCGAAGTCGCGGGCCACGATTCGCTGATCGTGGACGCCGCGGGCCTCGGGGGAGGCCAGCCAGACGATGGCCGGACCCATGATCGACGGCTCGAGCAGGTTGCTCCGGGCCTCGGCCGAAAGGTCGTCGGGGACCATCCCGGTGTCCGTCGCTCCGCCGGGCAGCAGCAGGTTGGCGGTGACGGGGGTACCGGCCAGATCTGCGGCCATCACCCGGGCCAGGGCCTCGACCGCGGCGCCGGACGGGCCGTAGGGCACGAACCCTCGGCGGGTCATGGTCTGCTCGCTCATCGAGATGGTGACCACCCGCCCACCCCCGGCGTCGAGCATGCGGGGAACGACGTCACGCGCCACCAGGAACGACCCGGTGGCCTTGGTGTCGAGCACGTCGCGGAAACCGTCGGGACTCACCTCCCAGAACGGTTGGGATTCGCTCAGGAAGCGCGGGTTCACCGTGAGCATCCCGATGCCGGCGTTGTTGACCAGCAGATCGACGCCCCCGAGGGTCTTGTAGGCGCGGTCGACGGCTAGAGCGACCGACGCCGGGTCGCGGACGTCCAGCTCGAGCCCGACGCCCCCGTGGCCCAGCTCGGTGGCCGCGGCCTGGGCCTGCTGAGCGTCGCGGCTGGTCAGCGCCACCCGGGCACCGGCCTCGGCCAACGCCTGGGCCATGGCCCGACCCAGGCCGCTCGAGCCGCCCGTGACCAGGACTCGGGTGTCGCTCAGCTGCGCCATCGGGGACTCAACCTACCGGGGGTCGATCAGCTCTCGGCCAAGCTGGTGAGCGATTGCCCGCTCAGTCCGGGCTCGGGCGGCAAATGGGGGTGCCGGCCCACCAGGGACTGGCTACGGTCACCCCGACGTCGAGCGTGATCGGGAGCGATCGTGGATCTGTACGCGGTGTATCTGGGTGGCGATCTGTCGCCGGGGCGGATGGGAGAAGACCACGAGGTGGTGTTCGTGGTGGGCGAGGACGCGCGCGACGCCAAGCGGCGGGCCAAGCAGAAGTGGGGTGGATCCGGGAAGGCCCACATCGATGCGGTGCAACAGCTCGGCGCGGTCGATGGCTACGAGGTGAGCCTGGAGCATGTCGGCGGTGGCGATCGCACCGTCCTCGACACCACGTACGACCCGCTCGAACCCTGATCGCGCGCCGGCCGGCCACGGGGTCCGGCGCCGTGGTGAGCCGGGTAACGTTCCTCGCACATCGATCAGGGGGATCCCATGGCTGACTTCACCATGACCATCGGCGGCGAGGCCGCCGCCACGGCCGAGACCTTCGGCGTCGTCAACCCGGCCACCGGCCAGGTGGAGACCCAGGCGCCCGAGTGCTCGCCCGAGCAGCTCGACGCGGCCATGGACTCGGCGGCCAAGGCCTACCGCGACTGGCGCAGCGACGAGGCCGCTCGTCGCGCCGTGCTCGACCAGGTCGGCGACCTGCTGTTCGCCTCCGTCGACGCCCTGGCGCCCGTGCTCACCGCCGAGCAGGGCAAGTCGCTGGAGGACGCCAAGCTCGAGGTGCTCGGCGCCGGCGTGTGGTTCAAGTACTACGCCTCCCTGGAGGTGCCCCGCGAGGTGATCCAGGACGATGACACCGCCTTCTCCGAGGTGCTGCGCCGCCCGCTCGGCGTGGTGGCGGCCATCACCCCCTGGAACTTTCCCCTGATCCTGGCTTCGTGGAAGATCGCACCGGCGCTGCTGGCTGGCAACACGATGGTGCTCAAGCCGTCGCCGTACACCCCGCTGACCACGCTCAAGGTGGGGGAGCTGCTGCGTGACGTGCTCCCGGCCGGCGTGCTCAACGTGGTCAGCGGTGGCGACGACCTGGGGGCGTGGATGACCTCGCACCCGGTGCCGCGCAAGATCAGCTTCACCGGCTCGGTGTCCACCGGCAAGCGGGTGGCGGCCGCCGCCGCCCCCGACCTCAAGCGCGTCACCCTCGAGCTGGGCGGCAACGACCCGGCCATCGTGCTCGACGACGTCGAGCCGGCCGACGTGGCCGAGAAGATCTTCTGGGGTGCGTTCTCCAACAACGGCCAGATCTGCTCGGCCATCAAGCGGGTGTACGTGCCCGAGGCGCGCTACGACGAGCTGGTGGACGAGCTGGCCGCTCGGGCCCGAGCGGTGGTCGTGGGCGACGGCGCGGCCGAGGGCACCCAACTCGGCCCGATCAACAACAAGCCCCAGTTCGACCGGGTGAGCGAGCTGGTGGCCGACGCCGTGGCCGGTGGCGCCGTGGCCGCGTCCGGCGGCAAGCCCATCGAGGGCCCCGGCTACTTCTTCGAGCCGACCATCCTGGCCGGGTTGACCGATGGCACCCGCATCGTGGACGAGGAGCAGTTCGGACCGGCCCTGCCCATCATCGCCTACCGCGACGAGGCCGATGCCATCGAGCGCGCCAACGCCACCCACTTCGGCCTCTCCGGGTCGGTGTGGACGAGCGATCTCGATCGCGGGGCCGACGTGGCCGGCCAGCTCGAATGCGGCACGGCCTGGGTGAACGCCCACCTGGCCCTGGCTCCTCATGCTCCCTTCGGCGGGGCCAAGTGGAGCGGCATCGGTGTGGAGAACGGCCCCTGGGGGCTGCACGGCTTCACCGAGATCCAGGTGCTGCACCGGGCCAAGATCTGACCCGGGCGGGTCAGCCCAACGAGTGACGGCCCGACCACGGGTCGGGCCGTCACTCCGCCGCGGTACCGCTGCGGGCGATGGTGCGCTCGTCGGTGCCCAGGTAGCTGGCGATGACCGCATCGTGGTTGCGGACGTGGTCAGGGTCGCCCTCGGCGATCACCCGGCCCAGCTCCAGGCAGTAGACGCGATCGCTCATGCTCATGATGAGGGGCATGTCGTGTTCGATGATGAGCATCGACGCGCCCAGCTGGCGACGGACCTCCACCAGCAGCGGGGCCATGGCCTCCGCCTCGCGCTGGGCCACCCCGGCGGTGGGTTCGTCCAGGCAGAGCACGCGGGCGTCGAGCGCCAGCAAGCCCGCCAGCTCGACGATGCGTCGGGTGCCGGTGGACAGCTCGGAGATGGGTTTGTCGGCGTAGGAGCCCAGCCCGAGGAAGTCGATCAGCTCGACCGCCTCGGAGCGCTTGAAGTGCTCGCGGCGGATGGCCCTGGGGGAGAACAGCGTGGTCTCGAGCAGGCCGCTGCGGCCCCGGGCCTCGAGCGCGACCTGCACCGTCTCGCGAACGGTGAGCTCGGGGAACAGGGTGGCCGACTGGAAGGTGCGACCGAGTCCTTCTCGGGAACGCCGGGAGGGACTGGTGCCCGAGATCTCCTGATCGAGCAGCTCGATCTTGCCGGTGGAGGGCACGAAGCCTCCGAGCGCGTTCATGAGTGTGGTCTTGCCCGCACCGTTGGTGCCGATGAGCCCGACGATCTCGCCGGCGCGGACCTCGATCGAGACGTCGTCGTTGGCCTTGACGCCGCCGAAGGCGACGCTGACGCTCGGTCATGCGCAGGACCAGGTCGCTCTCGGTGGCGGCGTCGGTGGTGCGACCGATGGCGGAGGGGGACGTGACGACGGAGCGTTCGAGCGGCGGCAGCCCTCGTTCGAGTCGGCGGTAGAGCGAGCTGCGCAGGTTGTAGGCCACCTGGACGAGTCCGCCGGGGAAGTAGAGCAGCAGGACGAGCAGGCCGAGGCTGGAGGCCAGCAGCGGGATGTCGGAGCTGCTGGGGAACAGGGTCGGGAACCCGACCACCCACAGCGCGCCGATGATCGCTCCGGCGCGTGGAGCCCATGCCACCGATGACGACGATGGCCACCAGCGAGAGCGAGGCGGCCACCACGAAGGGCGAGTCGCTGAAGGAGATGGTCTGGGTGGCACCGGCCAGCAGCCCGCCCCCCAGGCCGGCGATGAACCCGGCCAGGGCGAAGGCCCGGAGCTTGGCCAACGCCGGGCGCACGGTGTAGCTGGCGGCGGCGTCGGCGTTGTCGCGCACGGCCACGGTGACCCGACCCACGCCCGACCGACGGAGACGGCCCAGCGCGGCCACCACCAGGACCAGCACCGCCAGCACGGTGAAGTAGTAGGTGTGGGGATCCTGCAGGTCGAGGCCGAACAGGTTGCCACGAGGGAAGTTGACGGAGCTGGCACTGCCTCCGCTGAAGACGTCGAGGCCGTACACCCAGGCGGGGGCGGCGATGGCGAAGGCGAAGGTGGTGACGGCCAGCAGGAGACCGCGCACGCGCAGCGCGCCGATGCCGATCACCGCGGACAGCAGGGTGGTGAACAGCGCGCCGATGAGGATCGACGACCACGAACGGCAAGCCGTAGAGCTGGACGTTCAGCAGCGTGACGCCACCGATGACCCAGTCGATGGTCAGTCCACGGGTGAGGGCGGCGGCGGTCAGCGCGCCGATGCCGGCGAAGGCCATCTGGCCCAGCGAGAGCTGACCGGCCCACCCTGTCAGCACGGTGAGCGACAAGGCGCACACGGCGAAGGCGGCGATGGTGGCGTAGAGCTGGAGCCGAGAAGGCTGGGTGACGATCAGGGGGATGGCGATGGCCACGGCCAGGCCAGCGAGCAGCACGCCCCGGTCGAGGTTGCGCACCCAGAACTTGGCCTTCAGGCGAGCCGGGATGGTCTCGACCGGCGGGGTGAACGAGAAGGCCGCCTCGCCCTCACTCCCGCCCCGCGACTGGAGCCACACCGCCACCAGCGCCACCAGGAACAGCAGCACGTCGACCAGGCCCGGCTGATCGAGCAGGTTGAACTGGATCAGCGCTTCCACCACCCCGATGACCAGTCCGGCCAACAGGGCGGTGCGGAACGAGTTGAGTCGGGCGATCACCGCGGCGATCAGGGCTCGCAAGCAGCGTGTTGGGCCCGAGGTCGGTGAAGCTCGAGGTGGTCCCCTCGAGCCCGCCGATGAGGATCATGGAGATGGTGGCCACCAGGCCGCCGATGGCCCACACCAGGGTGGAGCGCATGCGGGGGCTGATGCCCGACAGCCGGGCCAGGTCGCCGTTGCTGGCCGCAGCCCGCACCGAGCGACCCAGCATGGTGCGGTTGAGGAACCAGCCGAGCCCGATGGCGATGAGGGGGGCGGCGATCAGGATCAGCAGTTCGGGGCCCTTGAGCACCACGCTGCCGATCTTCCAGCTGCGCCCCACCGCTTCGGGGAAGGCAGGGCCGGAGCTCAACAGCTTCGGGTAGGCGGCCAGGATGGCCAGCGAGAGCTGGGCCACCCCGATGGTGGCCACCAGCACGATCACCCGGGGCGCCTTGAACAGGCGCCGGATGACCACCAGCTCGATGAGCGCGCCGTACAGGGTGCCGGCCACCACGGCGATGGCCACCGAGATCCAGAACGGGATGTGGTACTCGGTGTCGCAGATGACCAGCAGCCCGGCCCCGACCAGGCCCATGTTGCCGACGGCGAAGTTGATGACCTTGGTCGAGCGGTAGATGAGGACGATCGACATGGCCAGCAGGCCGTAGACGAACCCCTGCACGACGCCGTCGACCAGCAGCTGGTGGGTGACCCAGGTGGCGAACATCAGCCGCCCTCCGCCCCGAGGAACATGGCCCGGGCCAGATCGTCGCGTTCGACCAGTTCGGCGGTGGGTCCGTCGAAGCGCACCTGGCCCTTCTCCAGGAACACCGCCCGCTCGGCGATGGTCATGGCCACGTTCAGCGACTGCTCGACGACGATGATGGTCATGCCCTGGGTCTTGAGGTCCTCGATGGTCGTGACCAGGCGCTCCACCATGATGGGGGCCAGGCCGAGCGACAGTTCGTCGATGATCAGGATCTCGGGCTCACACGCCAGGGTGCGGGCCAGGGCCATCAGCTGCTGCTGACCACCGGAGAGGGCCGAGGCCAGCTCGTGGGTCCGGCCGGCGAGCTCGGGGAACAGATCGAGCGATGCCTGGATGCGGCGTTCCATGTCGGCGCGATCGCCGCGGTGGTTGTACACCGCCATCTCGAGGTTCTCCCGGACGGTCATGTCGCGGAACACCCCGTTGCCGCCCGGCAGCATGTGGATGCCCAGCTTGGTGCGCGCCTCGGGGGAGATGTGGGTGATGGACCCGCCGTTGAGCCGCACCAGCCCTCGTGACGGCGAGCCGAGGCCGGCGATGACCCGCAGGAGGGTCGTCTTGCCGGCGCCGTTGCTGCCCAGGAGGGCCAGCACCTCGCCCCGGCGCACCTCGAAGCCGACGTCGAAGAGGATCTGCACGTGGCCGTAGGAGAAGTCGATGTGGTTGACCTGGAGGGCCGGAAGGTTCTCGGGGTCCTCGCGTTGGCGACGGTTCTCCTCGTGCTCCTCGCGGACGTCGATCACCATCGTGTGCAGGTCATCGGTGATGGCGGCCGTCCGGCGCAGCACCAGGACGCCACCGAGCACGGTGGCCGGCAACAGGATGACCAGGACCGCGGGTCGTGGCCCGGACGCGCCGACCACCATGGCCGCCACCAGACCCCCGCCGGCGGTGCCCACGCCGAAGACGTAGAGCGCGGCCAGGGCCGCGCCCATGCCGCGCAGTCGGTAGGGGACCACCGAGGTCACCAGCGGGCCGACCATGACGAACGAGGCGGCCAGGAGCACCGCGGTGGGGATGCCCAGGATCGTGAACAGCACGGCGTTGGGCATGTAGTACTGGACCGGCGTGAACACCGCGGCCACCAGCACGAGCAGACCGAAGAGCCGGAAGGCCTTGGCTGGCTCGGCTCGGTAGAGCCGGTCGTAGATGCGGCCCGACGAACGGGATGGCGATCAGTGCGGCCACTGCGCCGACGGCCAGGGACAGGCCCCGCCCGAACGAACCGACGCCATAGTGCTGGCGCAGGAAGAAGCTGGCCAGCACGGGAACGGAGAACAGACCGAAGCCGACCGCGGCCAGGGCCAGGAACGAGGCCCGGAGGGTGCGGATGCGGGTGAGCTGGGGGAGTGCGGCGTCCATGGCGATGGGTTCGAGGCCGTCCGGGTCGCCCTCGGCGCGGCCGAAGATGTCCTGGTTCTCCTGACGACCACGATCGGGCTCAGGCAGGCGGAAGGCCAGGACGGCCACGACCGCGGTGGGTACGGCGATGACCAGGAAGGTCCACTGCCAGCCGTGGCTGCCCCCGGCGATGTCGGCGACCGCGGCGACCAACAAGGGGCTGAGGGCCACGCCGATCCGCCCGGCCATCGACATCGAGGCCCACACCCGGCCCCGGGTTCGGATCGGGTACTGATCGGCGAGCAACGAGCCCTGCACGGGCAGCTCGTCGGCGCGGGCGGCCCCGAGCCCGACCCGGGCCAGGAGCACCGTCAGCGTGGTGGTGGCGAACCCGGCGACCATCACCAGGATCGCGAAGATCAGGCTGACCGCACCGATGACCCCGCCTCGCCGGCGCCGATCGGCCAACCAGCCCATGGGCAGCGACGCCAGCACCACCGCGATGCCGGACATGGCGGCCAGGGCCACCATGGCGCCGGCACTCACGCCGAGCGTCCTGGCCATGTCGGGGGCCAGGCTGTTCATGGCGGTCGAGGCCAGCCCGTCGAGGGCGACGAGCAAGGCCAGGATGACGAGTGGGGATGTGCCCCCGGCCCGGAGCGCGTCACCGAAGGCGAGCGCTTCCCCGCCCACGCCCGGAACGACGGCGTCGGGCAGGTCGGAATGCTCGTCGCCTCCGGCCTGGCGCTCGGTCTCGAGATCGAGGATCAGGCCGGCCAGCGCGCCTGCGCCTTCTTCCTCGGCGCTCAAGTCATGCTCCTGCTCGCGCCGGGCGCGGACGATGGGGCGTCATGGCGTGGCGCAGCCTAGCTTCCGGTCGTGGTCGAGCTTTGGCTCGGGGCGTTCGCTCCGGCGATCACGAATGCATTGGTGCCCGTGTCCCAGGTGAAGGCGTACACCTTGGGGTTGCCGTCGGCGTTGGGCGGTGCTCCGAAGGTCCACGGGTCGGGGAAGCCCGGTAGGTCCACCTTGCCCAGCGAGTCGCCGGCGGCCTGGAAGGTGCCGTAGTTCAGGGTAGGGCCGGCCTTCTGGAGGATGGCGGTGAGCAGCGACATCTGGGTGCAGGCCATGATCGAGGCCACGAACTGGTCGGGGTCACCTGGCTTGACGGTGGAGGACGGGTGGATGACCAGGCCGGCCTTGCGCTGGACGTCCATGCACGCCTTGGTGACACCACCCAGGGCCAGCTGAGCGTCGGGGGGCCCGAACGTCCCACCGGAGATGGCGTCTTTGAGGATGGTGAAGTCGTTGCCCTTGTTGGCGGTGTAGGCGTTCATGCCGAACAGGTCGCTGATGATGAGTTGGGGTCGGTAGTCGGTCTTGGCCAGACCGGGCAGGTACGACCCGGGGCCGGACTCGCCCACCACCAACACCTTGGTGGCCCCGTCGGACTTGAACTTCTCGGAGATGGTCTCGGCCTGGGCGTAGGTGGCGGTGGTGTCGGTGGTGGGGGCGTCGAGGATGGCGGTGGACACCGGCTTGATGCCCGCCGCGGTCAAGGCTGGCTTGATCTTGTCGTTGAGCAGGTCCTGGTCGGCGGCGGTGGCCATCACGGCCAGCTTGCCGTCGAGCTTGCCTTGCTTGGCCAGCGACTTGACCACGTTGATCTCGAGGTTCTCACCGGCGTCGGTGCTGAACCACGGAGCCTTGGCCTGGGCCAGGCGGGCCGCGGTCTGGGCCCCGCCGATGGTGGCGGTGGCGTTGGTGTTCACGTAGCACAGCACCTGGTCGGCCAGGAAGAAGCCGACGGCCACGAACACCTTGGTGTCCTGGGTCAGCTTGGTGCAGGCGGTCTGGGCATCCGTCGAGCTGGTGGGGTTGAACCCGACCATGGTGGGGTCGATCTTGCGACCGTGGATCCCGCCCTTGGCGTTGATGTCGTCCACGATGGCCTGGTACGCCTTGACGAAGTCGCCGTCGTTGATGTGCAGGACGCTTTCCAACGACGACAGGTCGTACCAGACGATCCCGACCTTGATGCTGTCCGACGTCACCCCCGGCGCCCGGGTGTCGTGGGCCACCGCCGCGGTGGTCCCGGTGGTGGCGCTCGTGGACGCCGAGTTGCTGGTGGACTTGCAGGCCGCCAACAGCAACGCCGCGACCAGGGTCAACAGGAGGTACTTGCGCACGGGCTCTTCCTTTGTCAGGAGCCGGAAGTCGGCTTTCGAGTTGCCGGGTGTGGAACCGGCTGATGCCCTAGATCGAGTGGCCGCGGTGACGGGGAGGTTCCCATGACGAACATGGCGCATGTGGCGACTTCGGACCCGGATCGCGCCTGCATCCGAGCCACCAGCCGTTCATGGTCGATACTCCCCGTGCGCCGTCAGCCGCTCCTCATGGCACAGCGATCCCCCGATAAGGCATGTCGATGCTGCCGCGGAGAATAGCAGAGTCTCAACCCACAAGAATCCTCGTCCGCCCCAGTGTGAACGCCCCTCTCATTTCAGCCCCGCAGGACCCCGCGATCGGGATCCGGAGCGTCAGGCGAACGTGAGCCGTCACAGAGTATGTGAGCCTTCACTTACCTAGCGGGCCGCACCGTGGCCGCGAAGATCGTCCGCGCCCGGCTCTCCGGACGGGCACCTGGCGTCGGGGTTGGGCTTCAGGCCGAGAGGGGAAGGGGCATGGCTGCGGGTTGGCCGTCGGCCAACGAGACCAAGGCATCGAGCGGGTGGGATCGAGCCCGATCGAGATGCTGGTCGACCAGGTCTGCCACCCAGTCGGGGCAACCGTCGGCGGTCTGTCCGGGATCGGCGGAGTCGGGGCCCTCGACCCCGAACAGCGCATCGGCGAAGGCAGCCAGCAGACCTTCACGTTGCAGGTCGAGATCGACCACCCGGGCGGTGTCAGCCGCCTCGGCGCTGACCAGGCCGGCCCAACCGCCCGCGCAGGAGCAGCGGTGGTCGCCACAGCTGGGCATGGGGGGACGCACCAGCTCGCCGTCGAGCGCCCACAGGCCCGCTCGGGGCCCTGAGGTGGACCTGGACCCCTGTGCTCGTGCTGTGACCAGAACCCGCATGGTTGCTCCTCTCGTACCGATGAGGATCAACCTACGCAGGGGGTATGACAGCCTCCGGCTCTGGCCGGCGAGGGATCAGCGACCGGCGACGACCCGATCCGGGATCACGGCGCGCCCTTCCCGCAGGATCGGGAACTGGCGGCGGGCATCGTCGGCCGGGTGCCTGGCCACCTCGCCGTCGGCGTCGGCCATCAGCACCTCGGCGCCATCGGGCGCGTATTGCACGATGTAGGCCTTGCGCACGTCATCGGTGCGGTTGGGTCCCGTGCAGTGAGGCGTCAGCGAGGAGAAGATCACGATGCTGCCGGCTCGAACGGGCACGGCGACCGAGTCCGGCGGGTTGTCCAGGCAGACGAACCCGGTGTCGGTCAGCCGGTGGGCCAGGGTGCCGAGGCGGTGCAGTCCTGGCACCACCCAGGGGCAGCCGTTCTCCCGCGTGGCATCGGTCAGGGCGATCCAGCAGGTGAGGTACTGCTGGGGATCCAGGAAGGCGTAGCCGTTGTCCTGGTGCCAGGGGAACGACGCCGAGGTGTCCGGCTTCTTGTAGACGGCCTGATCCCAGTAGAGGCGCACGTCCGGGCCGATGAGGTCACCAGCCACCTCTCGCAGCGGCGACGTGGCGACGAGCGTACGGAGGACCTCGGACCGGGTGACCAGATGGGTGGTGAAGGTGATCTCGTTGGCCCGGGCGATGAACAGCTTGCCGCCCTCCTGCTGTTGCAGCACCTCCTCCATCTGGGCTTCCAACGGATCGATGGCGTCCACCATGGCTGCCAGCTCGCGGGCGTCGAAGGCGTCCTCGAGCACGAAGTAGCCCAGGTCGTCGTAGCAGCGGGCCTGGTCTTCGGTGATCGCCTGGAAGGGGCCCGAACGATCGCGCCAGTGAAAGCGATCGTTGAGCTCGTGGCGGGTGACCATGGTCTCGGGCAAGGGAGCCCCCAAATCTGCGCGCGCCGAGTGGCTGTTGCGCCACACGATATCGCAGTGCTGACGGCGTCGGTCTCCTGGGGTCGGATCGCCCCCCAGCCCGCCTCGACGCCCACCCGACGACGCGTTGCAAGTCGATTGCAGGGGGTGGGGCGGACGCTGGGTCCATGACCGAAACCCAGCGCACCACCACCCCGTCCATCCCCTCGACCCGGCCGAGCGACACCGGATCCGATTCGGCTGTCGACGGCCTGCGACCCGGCGCGGCCGCGCTCCTGGCGGCCATGGCGCAGGGTCGGCCCCTGAACGCCGAGGCCACCACTGACGATGTCGAGCTCGACGCCACCGTGCCCAACTGGCGCATGACCGCGCACGGGCGTGACCAGGTGACGGCTCAGCTGGCCGAGTTCTACCGGCATCCGGGCCAGTTCGAGCAGCTGGCTCACTGGTCGATCCCCGGTGGCGAGATCCTGGAGGTGACCCTGAACTGGACCGAGGACGGGGTGGCCCACACCGCCCATCAGTCCCATCGGCTCGACCTGGACGACGCCGGCCGCATCCGCCGTGACACCATCTTCTGCGGCGGCCGCTGGTCCGCCGATCTCCGGGCTCAGATGGAGGAGGCCGACGAGCGTGGCTGAACCCGTTCGGATCGCGGC
The DNA here is from genome assembly GCA_963740985.1 of uncultured Microthrixaceae bacterium. Taxonomy (GTDB): domain Bacteria; phylum Actinomycetota; class Acidimicrobiia; order Acidimicrobiales; family Acidimicrobilacustridaceae; genus UBA4742. Next base: position 782,383 of record CAVUGJ010000002.1, on the reverse strand, counting down.
ATCGGTGGCCGCCCTGCTCGACGGCGTCACCGACCGGCAGGTTCTGGTGGCCGAGGACGGCAAGTCGGGCAACTGGCTCGAGCGGGTCACCGTGGACGGCCAGCGCTACGTGGCCAAGCACCTGACGTATGAGGGTGACTGGATCATGCGGGTCATGGGCGATCGGGAGTTCTGGGCCTACCGGGCCGCGCGGGCCGGGCTCTTCGATCAGCTGCCACCGACGGTCGACCACGCGGTGGTGGGCGTGGCCCTCGACGGCCAGGGCACGACCGGCGAGCTGGTGTTCCTCATGGACGACGTCGGGGCGGAGCTGGTACCGGAGGGCGACGAGGTGGTGGCGGTGGCCCACCACCGCGACTTCTTGGCTCACATGGCTCAGATGCATGCGGCCTACTGGGGCTGGACCGACGACCTGGGGTTGGAGACCATGGCGCAGCGAGTGTTGCCCTTCGCTCCCCACACCATCGCGCCGGAGCTGCGCCGCCCCGAACCGCGCCCGGTGCCTCTGGTCGTGGCCGCGCAGGGCTGGACCGCCTTGCCCGAGCGGGTTCCGGGTCTGGCCGAGGTGGTGTTCGCGCTGCACCGGGATCCGACCCCGTTGACCGAGGCCCTGGCCGAGACGCCGGCCACGTTCCTGCACGGGGACTGGAAGATGGGCAACCTGGGTCGCCACGCCGACGGGCGCACCATCCTGTTGGACTGGGCCTACCTGGGCGCGGGGCCGCCGTTGTGGGACCTGATGTGGTACCTCGCCCTCAATCGGGCCCGGCTGCCCGAGTCCAAGGATCGCTCGATCGAGTGCTACCGCGCCGCGCTGGAAGCCACGGGCATCGCCACCGATCCCTGGTGGGATCGCCAGCTGGCCCTGGCCACGGTGGCCATCATGGTCTGCTTCGCCTGGGAGAAGGCGGTGGGCGACGCCGACGAACTGGCCTGGTGGGCCGATCGCGTGGCCGCGGCCGGATGGGCGATGTGACCGTCTCCGAGGGCTCCATGGCGATCGGTGCTCTGTACGCCGACCGGGAGCAGGCCTGGGCCGACGGAGCCGAGCTGGTCTACCGACCGTTGGCCCGGGCCCTGGTCGCCACCTGCCCCGTCGAGCCGGCCGAGCGATGGTGGCTCGATGCCGGGGCCGGGACGGGGGCCGGGTCCTGGGCCCTGCGGGCCCGGAGAGCCGACGTCGTGGCCCTGGACCTGGTGTGGTCCATGCTGCACCACGATCGGACGCGCCGGCCGCCGGGCGTGGTCGGCGACCTGTACCACCTGCCTGTCCGGTCCGACGTGTTCGGGGCGGTGCTGGCGCCCTTCGTGCTCAACCACGTGGATCGACCGGTGGAGGTCCTGCGGGGCCTGGCCGGGTGTCTGGCGCCGGGCGGGGTCATCCTGGCGTCCACCTTCTCCGAGCGTGACCGACCGCGGGTCAAGGACCTGGTCGACGAGGTGGCGGCCGCCCACGGCTTTCGTCCCCCCGGGAGCTACCAGTGGATGCGCACGGCCGCGGCGCCGCTGCTGGGATCGGAGCAAGCCATGGTCGAGACCGCTCAGGCGGCCGGTCTGGTCGACGTCGAGGTGGTGGAGGCGGCCGTGGACACCGGCGTCGGTCGCCCGGCCGACCAGGTGGCGTATCGCTTCGGCATGCCCCACCTCAGCCGGTTCCTGGACGGACTGGCGCCTGCTGCCCGCGCCGCAGTGGTGGAGGAGGCCGTGGCCCACGTGGCCGCTGACCCCGATACCGAGGTGTTGGCCCCGACGGTGGTCTTCCTCAGCGCCCGCCGGGGCTGAGGCGCAGCTGACCCAGCCGTCGGGCGACGTGCGCCCGGAACGAGGGGGCCCGGTGGCCGGCATGGGTGGCCAGCTCGGCGGCCCGTCGTTCGGCCAGGCCCCACCAGGCGTCGACGCCGACATCGGCGGCGGTCTCCGCCGTGATCCACCAGGCCTCCAGTCCGGCCAGCTGCGACAGGCGGGCCAGATCCGCATCCACCCGCTCCAGGTCGACCGGATGGCCGAGTTGGGCCTGGGCCCGGGCCACCAGCAGCCGCCCGAGAGCGGCGTAGCGCTGCTCGCCGCGGGCCTCGGACACCTCCCGAGCGCCCAGCGCCCAGTCCAAGGCCACCTCGGCCTCGCCGGTGGCCAGATGGATCCGGGCCCGCACCAGCGTGGCTCGGGCCTGGCAGCGCCAGCGGTTGTTGAACTCGATGCCCGCCCACCCGGCCTCGGCGTCGTTCACCGATCGGGCCGCGCCGTCCAGGTCGCCCTCGTCGCAGCGCCGAGCACCGTCGTCGAGCAGGGCCTGGGCCCGGATCTCGGGCATGGCCGAGGCCTCCCGGGCGGCCTCGGTCAGCTGACGAGCCTCGGGCTGGCCCAGGTTGGCCAGGATCCAGGCGCGGTAGTTGTCATCCGCTCCCCGGTAGCGGGTGTCGCTGCCGCGCCGGACCATCTCGTCGTGCCAGCGATCGAGGGTGGCCAGCGCCCGGTCCGGGCGGCCCCGCAGCGCGTAGGCGTGCGCCGTCATCTGAAGCACGTGTTCGACCCAGAAGCTGTGGACCGTGTCGATCTCCGATCCCGCCGCCGGCTCGAGCAGGTCGAGGGCCTCGTCCACCCGACCCTGGTAGACGCGCAGCACTCCCAGCCAGCCGGGTAGGCCCAGATCCACCGGCGCATCGACCGCCACCGCCTCCTGGATGCGGGCCTCGGAGGCTGGCAGGTCGCCCCGCCCGCGTTCGGACAAGGCCACCGCCAGCAGGCAGCTGGCCCGGGTGGTGGGATCGGTGGCCTCCGCCGCGCCCTGCTCGCCCAGTCGGATGGCGGTGGTGAACTCGTGGCGGTGCCGGGCGATCCACGCCCGCAGCGCCAGCCCCTCGGCTCGCCGACCCGCGGCGGTGGCGGCCCGGGCATCGGCGTCCGCCTCGTCGAAGCGGCTGCGGGCCGCGCGCAGGTGGCCTCGCTGGAGGCGGAGCTCGGCCGTGTCGTCCAGGGTGATGGCTTCGCTCAGCAGGTGCTCGGCCTCGGCCAGATCGTGGCGCCCCCGAGCCAGGTCGGCGGCCTCGGCCAGCGCGTCGGCCGCAGTGGCACCGTCCCCGGCCCGGCGGGCGTGGTAGGCGAGCTCGAGCGGGTCGCGCCCGGGGCGGGCCGCCAGCACGGTCGCCGCCCGGCCGTGAACCAGGGCTCGCCGCGCCGAGGAGGTGTCGGCCACCACCGCCTCCTGCACCAGCGTGTGGCGGAAGGCGAATCGCGAGCCCCGTTCGGCCAGGAGGTGGCGGGCGGTGGCCCGTTCCAGGTGATCCAGCAGCTCCAGTGGTGCCTGCCCCGCGACCTCGGCCAGCAGGTCCAGATCGATGTCGGGACCGAGTATGGCCGCGGTGCGAATGGTGGTGGCCACCTCCGGGCCGGCCCTCGATACCTGCGCGGCCACCGATTCGCGGATCGTGCTCGGCAGTGAGGCGGCGGGGGCGGCGGACAGCTCGATCAACAGGAGGGGGTTCCCGCCGCTGCGCTCGAGCAGCAGCTGGGCGCGCTCGTCACCCACGATCTCACGGGCGGCGGCCAGGTCCAGCGGCTCCAGCTCGATCCGGTGGGTGCCCACGGCGATGGCGTGCTCCTCGGGGCGGCGGGCGGCCACCACCAGCACGGCGGCGTCCAGGCGACGACGGACGACGAACTGCAGCCACTCCAGCGTCGAGGGGCCGGCCAGCTGCAGGTCGTCGATGACCAGCAGCGTCGGCTGCAACTCGGCCAGCCGGCCGAACGTGCGCAGCAGGGCGCTGAACACATAGGTCTGCATGGCGTCCCCGCTCATCCCCGGGCCGGGCAAGGTGGGAAGCGGTACGGGACCGGTGAGGCCCAGCAGGGGGCCGAGCAGGTCGCGATCGGTGGCCAGCACCTGCTCGAGGGCGTTGGGACCCCGCAGATGGAGGTGGGCGGCCAGCGCGTCGGCGATGGGCTGGAGGGGCAGCGCCCGTCCGAGCTCGTCGCACCGACCCCGCAACGCCACGCCGCCGGCCCGGGTGGTGGCGTCGGCGAAGGCGTCGAGCAGGTGGGTCTTGCCGGCACCGGCTTCGCCCTCGACCAGCACCACCTCCACCGCCCGCGTGGTGGCCACGGCCCGAGCGGCGTGGTGCAAGTGGCGCAGTGCGTCGTCGCGGCCGGGCACGTGAATCGACTCGTCGCCGGCCTGGTCGTCCACTCCCGCGTCCGCCAGCCGTTCGCCCGATCCGCCGTCGGGGTCGTGCCCAGGCTCGCCCTCGGACGCCAGGAGCACCTCGAGGTGCAGCGACTCGGTCTCCGGGGCAGGACTGGTCCCGAGGTCCTCGGCCAGGCGTCGGCGCATCTCGCTGTAGGCGGCGAGGGCCGAACCCGGCCGACCAGCGCGCCATCGGGCGGTCATGAGGACCCGGGTGGCCGCCTCGTCGTATGGGTCGGCGGCCAGAGCCCGGTCCGCCAGCGCCGCCGCCTCGCCCAGCTCGCCCACGCCCAGCGCGGCCGCGGCGGCCAGCCCCCGCAGCTCGGCCACGGTGCGCTCGACCCCGACCCGCTCGGGGATCAGCCAATCGACGTCGGGCTCGTCGGCCAGCAGGGGACCGGTGACCAGCGCCAGCCCGGCCGAAGCCAACGTGCGCGCGGCCACGTGATCGCCGCGGGTGGCCCGGCGCCGAGCTTCGGTCGCCAACTCGTCGAGCCGATCCAGATCCAGCCAGTCCACCCGCAGCCGGTAGCCGGCGTCGGAGCGCTCGATGCGATCTCGCCCGACCAGTCGCCGAGCCCGGCTCACGTTCACGGCCACCTCGCGCTCGGGCTGGGACGGCGCGCCGCCGCTCGGCCAGAGGCCCTCGACCAGGCGGTCCAGGCTCACGGCGCGGCCCCGCCCCATGGCCAGCAGCTTGAGCACCGCTCGGGCCTTGCGGCTGCGCAGGGCTCGCAGGTCCATCCCTTCGACCTGGAAGGTCCCCAGCACCCGCACGCGCAAGCGGTCGGTGGCGGCGCTGCTCTCGGGGTCTCCCAGGGGGCCGAGCTCGGTCACGCGCTCATTGTCGCCCTCCGACGCCGCCGGAGGGGCGAACGGAGCCCTTGCCCGCGGGATGTGGCTAGACGGAGACGGCGTCGAGCACCCGGGCGACGAAGTCGATGGCGCCCTGGTCGAGTCGGTCGCGGCGGATGGCCAGGCCGCCGATCACTTCGGCACCGCGCTCGGTCATGACGGCCGACAGCTTGTCGAGGGTGTGGCCCGAGTCGAGGGCGAAGGTGCAGAACACCGCACATCGCTTCCCGCTCAGGTCGGGCAACGCCCGGAACTTCTTTCGTTTGGCCGGCTTCTGGGCCACCAGGAAGAAGCCGTCGGTCCAGGTGCCGACCACCACCAGATCGGCGTCGGCCACCGCCTGGGCGTCGTAGCCGTCGACCGGGAAGACGTGAGCGCCGACCTGGCGGTCGAAGAAGGCGTTGGCGATCAGTCGCGCCGCTCGTTCGGTGTTGCCGGTGAGGCTTTCGTGGAGGATCACGACCTGCATGGAGACATCCTCGGTCCGGGGGAGGGATTCCCCGAAGGTCTAGCAGGACAGGACCTCAATCGGCGCGGTTCCCGGCCGACGAGAGAGACCGTGTCCGACGATCTGAATCCCCGAGACGAGACGCTGGAGGACTTCGAGTCCGAGATCCTCGTCATCGAGCGCGAGGCCTTGAACGACAGCGAGGAGGGCAAGCTCATCGCCTCTGCCTTCGTCAGCCAGTTCGGCCGCTACGTGAGCGAGACGGTGCGTCCGGTGCTCCGACAGGTGGCGGCCGGCGGTGGTGAGCCGCAGCTGCTGGTCAACGGCTTGGCCGAGCTGCTGCGACTGACCGCGGATTCGATCGAGTTCCCCGTCGGGGTGGAGCGACCGAACCGCTTCCACTGATCGACGACCGGGCACCCCGATCCACCCCCCTCGAGAGGAACCTCATCACCATGGAACGTTGGACCTATCTGGTCATCGCCGGACCCGCAGGCGAAGCCGCGCAGGTGCGGGTGCTGCTTCGCTCCGGCGAAGACCCCGGGGCCTGGCCAGCTGCCCAGATCGCCCTCGACGGATCCGACCAGCCGGTCGATCAGGCCGCGCACGACTACGAGGCGCCGGAATGGAAGGTTGCCCAACTGCTCGACCAGACGATGGGCGCCGGCGGCGCGGCTCGGCTCGACCAGGTCAAGGGCCGGTTGCGCACCCAGGCCGCGGCCTGATTCGCCGTGGATCGACCACCTGGACGCGCCGGGCTGGCGGTTCGGGGGATCGGTCCGCCCATTTTGGGCCATATGCCATCTAGCAGTGGGTGGGGATCTCCGCTAGAACTGTGGTGCGAGGGAACCGCAGGACGGGGGCCGGCCAGCACGGCGGCCTCATGACGACAATCGGGCGAAAGCCCAGCATGAGCTGGGTTTCACGGGCGCTTTTCGGGTGACCAATGGCTGTAGTGATCGTGGTGGTGGTGCTCCTCGCCGTCGGCGCAGGTGTTGCCTTCGCGTGGAAGGGTCGGCAATCGGGTCGAGCGGGCTCCGGTCCCAACGAGATCCTGCAGTCCCCGCCCTCGTCGTTCCCGACGAACCCGAGCGACGGTCTGAAGCCCAGCGTGACGCCCGTACCCCCCGGTACCGCGCTCCCGGCGCCGGCCGCACCCGCCCCGACGTGGAACCCCATCGCTCCGGCTCCGCTGGCCGAGGCCGACGTCGCCGTCGACGAGGAGGTGGTTGTCGACCGGTTCCGGGCCCCCGGATCCCGGGTCATCGCCAGCACCGAGACGGTCACGACACCACCGGTGGCGCCGCGGTACCCGCTCGAACCCACCACCGTCGCTACGCCACCCGAGCCGGCCACCCCGCTATGGCCTGAGGCCACCGAGCCTGAGCCGGAAGCGGCCGAGGTCGTGCCTGAGCCGGTGGCAGCCGAGGTCGAGCCTGAGCCTGAGGCCCAGCCGGTCGTGGTCGAGCCTGAGCCGGTCGTAGCCGAGGTCGAGCCTGAGCCGGTCCAGCCTGAGCCCGAGCCGGTCGTGGTCGAACCCGAACCCGAACCGGTGCTCACGCCCGCGGCCCTCAGCTTGGTGAACGACGACGACCAGATCATCGACCTCGATCTCGACCCCGCCGTCGAGGAGCAGGAACGCGCCTGGCAGCAGGTCGTGCTCGAGCCCGAGCCCGACTCGGTGGACCACGTCCTGCAGGCGCTCATCAACCGGGCCCGGTTCAAGCAGGTCGGCGTCGAAGAGGTGGCCACCGAACTGGTGGAGCGAGCCGACCTGCGGGGCGAAGCCGTCTCCGACGTGCTGGCCGAACTGGTCGGCCGGGCCGATGACCAGGCGGTCGATCCCGACCGGTCGAGCGAACTGGTCCTGTTCAACGACGCGGTGCCGAGCCGTCCCGGTCAGCTGACCGATTTCGCCAAGCTGAACCCGGCCGACAAGAAGCGGATCATCATTCGGGTGCTCTGCCTGCTCGTGGCCCGCTCTGAGGATCAGCTGCTGCCCCCGCGGGTCGGAGGCGAGACGCCCAGTGCCGCCTGGCCGCTGGCCCGAGCGGCGTGGCCGTCGGCCTCGGGTGACCACGAGGGCGACGTGGCTCTGCCCAGCCGCCTGGCCAAGTCAGGCTGAGCGCGAGGGCGACCGCGTCCTGAGATCGCCAAACGGCGAGCTCAGCCCGCCAGGCGCTCGGGTGTCGTCGCCGGCTCGTTCGTGTCGTAGGCCACCAGTTCGCACAGCACCCGCACCAGCAGGCGTCGCCGCGCCCCGGATCGAGCCGGTCGAGCGGGCTGAGATCGCGCTCGAGCACCACCCGCGTGGTGGCCGGGGCCGTCACCGCCGCCAGACCGCCAGCACGGCTCGCGCCCGCGGCGTGGCTCGGCTGGTAGTCGTCCACCGCTGGGGTCGGCGTGGTCACGGTCACAGGGTCACCGCCTGGTGGTCAGCGTCGCCGGGGGAGTGGAGCGGACGAGCGTGGCTCGAGGTGCTCAGGGGGCGCGGGAAGACCATCGGCTCGAACTCGATGGGACCACCGGAGCGATCCAGCAGATCGTCCGCGGTGGCGAAGTCGCTCGCCGCCAGCAGGCGGTGGACCTCCTCGAGGGTGCGCAGATCGATCGAGCCAGGTTGTTCAGACACGGTTGCCTACCTTGGTCTCCGCCCAGGGATCATTGCAACGGGCGTCATCGTAGAAGTGGCTTCCCCACGGCTGGGGGATGCTCGGAGGTGTCAGCGTCGACGTGGAAGCGGTGCCAGTTCGTCGCGGTGGCGCAGCGAAGCGATGTCGTCGCGGACCTCGTCCTCGTTGCGGATGGTCACGGCGATGCGGGCTAGCGCATCGATGCGCGCATCGAGCGACGTCAGCCCCGCCAGCTCGGCCAGGCCGGCCAGTTCGGTGGTGGGGGCCAGCGTCATCTCGCCGACCGTTACGGGTGCTTCGAGCAATTGCTGGGCCATGGGAACCTCCGGGCACCACCACGACGTTTCGCAGTGGGCAACGAGGGTAAGTCCCTACCCCGTCGTGGACGCGGATGGTCCGCGCCGCCACAGCTCGAGCGGGGTGAGATCCCGGGGTCCGGCGAAGGGCACCACCACCGGGCGTTCGTCGTCTCCCGCCGAGGCGTAGCCCGCACAGACGATCTCGAGGACCAGGCGCCCGAACTGGGCACCGACCTCGGGCGTCCGGCCCTGGGCGAAGTCGGCCAGGAAGTCCTCCAGCTGGGTCACGTAGCCGAACTGGTCCAGGCGGGGATCGCTGACGCCGGTGCGGGCGCCGGGCAGCGCCATCGCCTCCCCGTTGCGCTCGAGGGCCGGGTAGGGCATGAGCTCGGCTCGCACCACCCCGTCGTCGCTGGCGGCCTGGAAGTCGAGTGTCGGTTGGGCGTCGCGCCAGCTCGTCTCCACCCGGGCCACCAGTCCGCTGGCGAAGGTCAGGTGCACATCCGCGTACACGTCCACGGCCAGGTCCGGCGCGCCCTCCAGATGGGCCCGGACCTCGACGACCCGGTCGGTCCCACCCGGTGCGGCGTCGGCCAACAACAGCACCAGGGCCAGGGGATGGACACCGAGGTCGAACAGGACCCCACCGCCCCAGCCCTCGGTCAGGAAGTCACCCCAGTCCGGTCGACCCTGCAGCATCCGGGCGTCGACGTGGCGCAGCGGCCCCATGGCCCGCACCAGCGACGCGGCCCGGATCACGATGGGTGCGAAGGCCAGGTTCTCGGCGTACCCGAGCCGCCCGGCGTTGGCCGCCGACGCGTCGACCAGGGCGTCGGCGTCGGCCAGCGTGGTGGCGATGGGCTTCTCCACGATCACCGCCGCCCCCGCGGCCAGCGCGGCCCGGGCGTCGAGGCCGTGGCGCGACGGAGGGGTGGCGACCACCACCACGTCGGCGCCGGCCGGCAGCTCGTCATAGGTCACGGCCCGACCGCCGACCTGCCCGGCGCGCTCGGCCGCCCGGGCCGGGGTGCGCGACGCCACCGGCCCCACCATCACCCCGTCCAGGGCCTGAGCGGCCAGGGCGTGGACGACGCTGATGTGGCCGGCCCCGGCCAGGGCCAACTCGGTGCTCAGCGTCCCGCCAGTCGGGCCACCACCGGAGCCAGGGCGTCCATCCCGTCGCCCTGGACCACGAAGTAGGACAGACCCCATCGGTCCCGGCGTCGTTCGAGGTCCTCGCAGATCTCGTCGACCGTGCCCAGGAAGGCGTGGGGCAGCTCGGGCACCTCGGCCGGGTCGATCCCGAACACCGGGGCCAGCTTCTCGGCCATGCCCATCCGGTCGTCGGTGACGATGGTCAGGAACGTCAGGGTGTTCAGCTCGAGTTCGTCGAAGCGTTCGCCGGCCGCCTCGCGGACCCACGCCAGCTTGCGGTCCACCGAGCTGGCCACCGCGTCGGCCGCCGCATCCGGACCGACCACGCCCGAGCGCATGTTCGGGTTGATGCCCACGATGTCGGCCTCGCGGGCCGCAAAGGACAGCACCCGCTTGCCACCACCGCCGATGAGGATGGGAGGCCCGGGCCGCGTGAGCGGCTTGGGGAGCCCGTTCAAACCCTCGATCGTGTAGTGCTTGCCCTGGTAGGAGAACGGATCGTCGGCGAACATCCCCTTGATCACGGCCAGCCCTTCGACCATGCGATCCACGCGGACACCCGGTGGGTCGAGTGGGATGCCCGACTGCTCGTAGTCGGTGGTCATCCAGCCGGCACCGAGGCCGAACTCGAAGCGACCGCCCGACAACCGGTCGAGGGTGGCCGCTTCCTTGGCCAGCACCACGGGATGGCGGTAGTCGTTGTCGAACACCAGGGCACCCACATTGAGCTCGGTGGTGGCGTCGGCCGCAGCCATGAGGGCAGGCACGGGCGCCAGCTGGTCGCCGAAGTGGTCGGGGACGAACAGGGTCGAGTAGCCGAGGTCCTCGACCTTTCGGGCCAGGGCGGCCCACTCCTCACCACTGGCCGCGGTGTGGGCCTGCACGCCGAATCGGAACCTGCGCGGGTGGGCCATGGTGGATCTCCAATGCTTCTGCTCGGGGCCGCCAGGAGTATGGCGCATCGTCGGGACAACGACCCGCGGAGACGCGCAGGTAGAGTCCAGCTCTGTCCGCCCTGTGAACCGAGAGGATTCTCGACCACCTATGGCCTCGTTGGATCAGCTGCTCGTCCTCCAGGAGCACGACACCGTCCTCGATCAGCTCCGCCATCGCCGGGCCACGCTGCCCCAGCGAGCTGAGGCCGAATCGATCCAGGTCGATCTGGCCGACGTCACGCACCGCCAGGACGAGGTGGCCGAAGCCCGAGCCGAGGTGGCCCGAGCCCAGAAGCGGCTCGAGGACGAGGTGGCCTCAGTGGAGGAGAAGGTGGCCAGCGTCCACGGTCAGCTCTACGGCGGCAGTGTCACCTCACCCCGCGAGCTGCAGGCCCTCCAGGACGACGAGAACGCGCTGAAGCGCCACCAGTCCGCAGTCGAGGACAAGGTGATCGAGCAGATGGAGTTGGCTGTCCCCCTCGACGAGCAGACCGACGAGCTGGCCACCCGGCGGGCCGGCCTCGAAGCCGACCAGACCCGAGTGGCCGCCGAGTTGGCGGCGGCCGAAGCCGAGATCGATGCCGAGGTGGCCGGGGTGGGGGCCGAGCGGGCCGAGATCGCCGGGGCGGTCGACGCCGAGCTGCTCGAGCGCTACGAGGTGCTGCGACACGACCTGGGTGGGATCGCCGTGGCCCGTCTGGTCGGAACCAACTGCGGTGGCTGCCACCTCACCTTGTCGGCGGTCGAGCTCGACCGCATCCGGCACCAGCCCGACGACGTGGTGGTGCTGTGCGAGGAGTGCGGGCGACTGCTGGTGCACTGACATGCTCTTCTGGTACCTCGGGGTGAGCGTGGCCTTCGTCTGGAACGTGTTCCGCAGCCCGGCCCTCGACTACCGGCTGGTGATGGTCGGATCGATCCTGCCGCTGGTCGAGGTGTTGGTCGGCGGCCCCTGGCTCATGCACACCCTCCTGTTCACCGTGGTGCTGCTGGGCGCGGTGATGCTCAGCACCCGCCATCACCTCCTGGTGCGCCGGCGTCTGATCAGCCTGCCCATCGGCCTGATGGTCGGGCTGGTGCTCGACGGGTCGTGGACCTCCAAGAGCGTGTTCTGGTGGCCGTTCTTCGGCTGGGGCTTCCCGGGTGGCGGCCTGCCCGAGGTCCAGCGCGGCCCGGTGGTGCTGATCCTCATGGAGCTGATCGGCCTGGCCGCCCTGGTCTGGTGCTGGCGGGCGTTCGGGCTGGCCGACCCCGAGAACCGACGGCTGTTCGTCCACACCGGGCACCTGAACCGGGACGTGGTGCGATGACCCGACTGGTGGTGGTGCGCCATGGTCGCACCCAGGCCAACGCCACTCGCCAGCTGCTGGGCCGGCGAGACGTCCCCCTCGACGCGTTGGGCGCCCTCCAGGCCGAGGCCCTGGCCGCGGCGGTGGGCCCGGTCGACCGGGTGGTCACCAGCCCGCTCCTGCGGACGCGCCAGACGGCGGAGGCCTTCGACGCGCCCATCACGGTGGACGAGCGCCTGATCGAGTTGGACTACGGGCGCTACGACGGCACGGCGTTGGCCGATGTGCCCGCCGAGTTCTGGCGCCAATGGCGATCGGATCCCGACTGGGTGATCCCGGGGGGCGAGTCACTGGCCGCGCTGCGGCTCCGGGTGGAGGCCGCGCTCGAGGAGCTGAGCGCCTCGACGGCCGAGGAGACGGTCGTGGTGGTGGCGCACGTGTCGCCGATCAAGGCGGCGGTCACCTGGGCCCTGGGCGTGGGCGACGAGGTGACCTGGCGCCTGTTCGTGCATCCCGCGTCGATCTCGCGGATCGACGTCGGAGAACGGGGACCGATCCTTCAGTCGTTCAACGAGGTGGCCCACCTCGTGGCGCTGATCGATCCGGGGGCAGCCCCACCGGGGTGAGCCGGCCGCGACCGACATCGGGCCAAGGAGACGGGGGTGCCGCCGCGGGGACCCCGGTCAGGTCGTACGGAGCGAGGAGGGGACCGTACGTCCCGGCTTTTCGGGGCCACCGCGGCGGTTGGGTTGGTCTGGACGCCAGTCGTGCCTTCCCTCCAACACCCGTGATCATGGCAACGGCCCTTCGGCCGCCCGCGTTGAGCCGAATGAGTCGTCCGACCCATCCAAACGGGTCGGGCGAACTACCCGGTTGGCTCTCGGGTCGGCGGAGCCTCCGTCCGAGCGCCTTCGGCATCCGGGTGTCGGCCGGTGAGCGGATCCGCTCCGGCGTATAGGCGTCAATCGAAGCCGGCGCGGATCTCGGCCATGCAGCCCGGGTCGATGGCGTAGGGCAGGTAGAACCCGATGCGGTGCGGCCGGTCGCCGAAGCGTCGTCGTACCGCGGCCCCGACGCCGCCCGGCTCGGCCCTGATCGACAGGGTGTCGAGCACCTCGTCGTCGATCCGCTCCGCCATCTCGCCCCACCGGCCCTGACGCACCAGATCGTTCAGCTCGGTCTGCAGCTCTCCCCATCCGTGTTGCTCGAGCACCGGTCGGTAGGCCGGGGTCGAGCCGTAGAAGCCGAGCAGCGCCCGGGTGCCCGCCTCGGCGGTCGCCATCTCGACGGCGTCGCGCCCGGTGCACACGATGGCGGTGGCCACCACCGACAGCGCGTCGGCGGCGCGCTGGGCCTCGGCCAAACCGGCGTCCACCGCCACCAAGGTGCGCTCCTGGAAGAACGACTCAGACATGAACGGGTGCAACAGCAGGCCGTCGGCCACTGACGCCACCATGCGGGTCATGCGCGGCCCGAGCGCCCCCACCAGTATCGGCGGCGGCCCCCAGGCCAGCGGTCCCGGGTTGAAGGTCGGCTGCATCAGCGTGAAGGTGGAGAACCGCCCGTGGTGGTCGAGGCGCTCCCCGTCCTGCCAGCTGGCGAAGATGGCCTTGAGGGCCGCCACGGTGTCGGCCATGCGGTCGACCGGGTGCGACCAGGTGGCGCTGAACCGTCGCTCGATGTTGGCCTTGACCTGGGTGCCCAGCCCGAGCATGAACCGACCCTGGGACAGCTTCTGGAGGTCCCAGGCGGCGTAGGCCAGGTGCATGGCGCTGCGGGGGAAGGCCACCGCGATGTTGGAGTAGACCGTGAGGTCGCTGACCTGGGCGGCCAGGGCCAGCGGCAGGAAGACGTCGCCCACCCCTTCGAAGCTGAAGGCGCCGTCGAAACCCAGGTCGGCCAGCTCTCGGGCTCGGTCGGTAACCTGGGTGATCTCGGTGGGCAGCAGGGTGTCGATGTGCATGTCCGGAGCCTTGCACGGTCCTCGAGCCACCAGATCCGACGTCTTAACGAGATCTTTGCGCACTCGGCCCAACCTTGACGGGGGCTTAGCGAGCACGGCCCGGACCCCATGCGACGATCCCGACGTGAGGTCGATCGCGCCGCCCCCGCTGCTGTGCACCAACTGCGGCACCGCCACCACCGGGCCGATCCTGCGTTGGGGTAGCAGCCGCCGGGAGCACGTGGTGTGCGAGCGCTGTTGCGGTCCCCAGTTCGAGTTCCCCGAGTGCTGTGGGTGGTGTCGGCGGCCGTTCCAGTACTCCGGCCAGGGTCGACGCCGGTACTGCACCGAGCGGTGTCGTCGCCAGGCGTCGGCGCTGCGCACCGGTCGGCTGGGCCCGAGCGTCGAGGTGTCGTGTGCTGCCTGCGGGACGACCTTCATCGGTCGGCGGGCCGACGCCGTGTACTGCAGCTCGTCGTGTCGCCAGCTCGCCTATCGCCGCCGTCATCAAGCCAGCGGCTGAACACCATCGGGGCTGAATGGCTCCCGGCGCGACCGCGGTCTATCTTCGCCTCGATCGCGGCTCGATCGGAGCCGCCCGTTCGGAGGTGGATGGTGCGACGGGTTGTGTTGGCGCTGGCCGTGTCGACCGGCGCGTTGGTGGCCCTGGTCGGATGTGCGCCGCTGCCACCGAAGTCGACCGCGCCGACTCATCCCACGGGGTCGACGATGCCCCCGCTGAACACGGTGCCGCCCACCATTGCGTCCCCCCCGGCCACCATCGTCATCACGACGACCATCCCGCCCAAGCAGTAGCGGTTCGTCCAGAAGTTGGGCGTCTGCCGAGGGCCGGGCGCCGTGTCCGTCGGCACCCCATCGGCGCGCCGACGATCAACTGGCGGGAATGGCCTTGGCCCAGGCGCAACCATGGGCAGTCGCCTGCACCAGGGCGTAGTGGGCGAACGCGCTGCGCCGGGCGTTGCTGTTGACCGATCCCGAAGGCTGGGCGGCCTTGTCTCCGTTGTAGATGGACTCGACCGTGTTGCAGTCGTTCTTGGCCAGGGCCTTGTCGACCGCGATGGCGGTGAGCGGAATCGAGTTGCCTTGGTAGACGGCGAAGCGGACGCTCCCGGAGGGACCCTTGACGATGGTCACCCTCTTGCCATCGAGCGAGGTGTAGATCCAGGTCGTGGCGTTGGGCCCGCCTCCAGCCGCCGCGGTGGTGGAGCTGGCGCCGGAGGCAGCCGCCGTGGTGACGGTCGTGGCGGTGGCCGAGCTCGTCGACTTGTGACCCTTGGCGATCACGATCACCACCCCGATGACGACCAACACCGCTACCACGATGCCGGCGATGTCGATCGGCTTGAGGCCCTTGCGGCGGCGATGTGACCGGTGGGAGCGGTGATGCTGACGGGCTTCGGGGGCCACGGTGGCGCTGGCCAGGAGGTCGTCGTCTTCGGATGGGGGCGTGTCGGTCACGAACGGACTCCAGACGGCGGATCGGAAGGAAAGGTGAAGGCTAGCCAGCCCGAGCCACGCTGTCAGGCAGTGGCGCGGGGCCCGTCGGTTCCCTCGAGTCGGCGTCTTCGGCTTGGCCGGTTGGTCAGGCGAAGGCGGGCAGCACCTCGTGTTCGAACAGCTGCAGGCTCGACCAGGCCAGATCGATGGGCATGCCGCCGCACAGTGGGTGGAACATGGCGAAGGGGAACACCGCCGCCCGCTGCTCTTCCACGAAGGCCTCCGGCGTCATCACGCGGTACTGGTCGGTGGCGCGCAGGGCGTCGATGTCGGCCACCAAGTGATAGGGCGCGGCCACGTCGTCCTGGGCCTGCCAGGCCCCGTAGGCCTGGGTCTCGTGGAAGAAGAACGGAGCCATGCGCTCCCAGCCCTCTTCGGGGTCGGTGGCCAGGGCCACCACCTGGTTGTCGCCGATCGGGCTGGGTCCCGGGTCGGGCCGACCGAGCACCTGCACCTCGTCGCGGTAGTAGTCCCACACCTCGGGAACCGACGGGATGAAGCCGTCGGCGATGCGGGCGGCACGCCGGGCGGCCGGCTCGCTGCTGCCCCCGAGCGAGATGGACGGACCGCCGGGTCGGAAGGGCGCGGGCGTGAGGTGCACCCTGCGCCCCCGGTACTCGAAGGGCTCGCCGGTGAAGGCCGCCTTGAGGGTGGCGACCGTCTCGGTCACCCGCCGGGCCCGCTCGGCCATGGCCACGTCGAACATGGCGAACTCCTCGTGCACGTAGCCGCCCGCCACGATCAGATCGACGCGGCCCCGGCTGAGGTTGTCGAGGACGATCATGTCCTCGGCCAGGCGCAGCGGATCGTGGAAGGGGGCGATGAGCGCGGCGATCATGAAATGCACGTTGGTCGTGCGAGCGGCCATGGCCGCCAGCATGGGGATCGGGCTCGGGAGGTAGCCGTCGGCGGAGCCGTGGTGCTCGGAGACGGCGATGTTCACGCACCCCAGCCGGTCGGCCCACTCGGTCATCTCCAGGGCGGCGGCGTAGCGGTCCGCCGTGGTGGTGGCGGCCAGGGCCGGGTTGCGGAAGTCGAAGCGAAGTCCGAAGAGCATGGCGGGATGTTACGTGGGGCGGCGGGTGTCACCATTCGCCTGATCGGTCAGCGAGCGGTCCAGACCTGGTAGCTGATCCACGAGGTGAGCAGCGCGGGCGGCAGCATCATGGCCAGGGTGCCGGTGCCGGTGTGATGAGTCATCGCCACCCAACCCAGCAGGAAGAGCGTCGGATACAGGACGGTCCCGGCGGTGAAGGCGGTGAGGGGGACTGCGCTCGGCCGGCGTCGGGCCACGGCCCAGGCGCTGAGCAGCGAGCCGACCACGATCAGACCCAGATCGGGATAGGCGAAGGCGGTGGTGACCGATGGGTGGCCGGGGAGCAGGCCGGCCCACGACCGCAGGGCCGGCGACGCCGCGTACCCCACCCACAGCGCGATCCCCACCGCCGCCTGGAGGGCGAAGTAGCCGGCGTAGACGTGATCGATGCCGGTCGCCGGGCGCGGGGTGGACGGGTCGCGGCGCAGGTCATCGGCGGTGCGGGCCACCACCCGAGCGTACCGCCGGCGCGCCGGGCGGCTTCTGCTCAGCACGTCGAGCGCGGCGCGTCTAGCGTCCGCGTCACCACTCCGTGGTGGACCAGGAGGTGCAGTCGTGGCGTTCAACAGCTACCGATATCCCCGCTACCACTTGGCCCCTCCGGCGCCCGCCGACCACCCGTGGACCCCGGTCGCGTCATCCGATGCGACCGGGAAGGACGATCACACGAACGAGATCGAAGGCGAGATCGATCTCACCACGATCGACCTGCGCGTCGCGGAAGGCACCATCACCTGGTTCTAGCCCGTCACGTGCCGGTGGTCACCGCTTTGAGCTGAGCGAACGAGTCCCGGATGAGCTCGGACAGGTCGGTGCGGTCGGACGTGCTCGTCCAGCGCAAGAAGGCGATCTTGAACACGGCGATCCCGGCCTCGGCCGCCAGTCCCGCGGTCGGGTCAGCGACGCCCCGGCGGTGCAGCGCGTCGGCCAGGGCGGAGGCCAAGGTGGCGAGCTTGATCAACTCGCGCTCCTGCAGACCGGGGTTGGCGGCGATGACGGCCTGACGCTGACGGGCGTGGTCACCCCGCGTCTCGAGGAGGTGGGCGGCCGCGTCGAGGCCGGCGGCGATGGCGTCGATCGGTGTGGCGGACGGCGGCGCGTCGACGACTGCGTTCACCAGCAGGTCCTGCAGCAGCCCGGCGCCGGCGAAGAGCACCTCGCGCTTGTCGGTGAAGTACCGGAAGAAGGTCCGCTCGGTCAGACCGGCTCGCTCGGCGATCTCGGCCACGGTCGTGCTGCTCGAACCCCCGCTCGCCGTACAGGTCCAGTGCGGCCCGTTCGAGCCGGCCCCGCGCGTCTGGTTCCCATCGGCCCATGCCTCGATCCTAGATGATGGCAGTCTCTGACATCGTGGGACCGGGTGATGGTAGAGTGATGGCAGTTACTGACATCAGGCCACCTCGGGTCCCGGGGTCGGTCGAGAGACCTGGAGGTCACTGCCATGCGAGTCTTCGTCACCGGAGCATCGGGCTGGATCGGCTCCGCTGTCGTTCCCGAGCTGCTCGGCCGCCGGCCATCAGGTCGTCGGACTGGCCCGGTCGGATGAATCGGCCGCGGCCCTGGTCGCCGCCGGTGCCGAGGTGGCGCGCGGCACCCTCGACGACATCGATGTCCTGACGCAGACCGCGGCCGGCTCCGATGGGGTCATCCACCTGGCCTTCAAACACGACATCGCCTTCTCCGGGGGCTTCGAGGAAGCGGCCGAGGCCGATCGCCGGGCGGTGGAGGTGTTCGCGCGAGGCGCTCGACGGTTCGGATCGACCACTGCTCATCGCCTCGGGCACGCTCGGAGTGGCGCCCGGGCGGCTGGCCACCGAGCGCGACGGCCACGACGCCGGTCCGGTGGTGGCGGCCGTGGGTCCCGGTCCGCAGGCCCGCCGGGCCACGGCCGAGTTCGTGCTGTCGCTCGCCTCCCGGGGCGTTCGGTCGTCGGTGGTGCGTCTCCCGCCGACCAACCACGGCGACGGAGACAACGGCTTCATCGCCAGCCTGATCGGCATCGCCCGCCAGACCGGCGTCTCGGGCTACATCGGCGACGGAACCAACCGCTGGCCCGCCGTCCACCGTGACGACTCTGCCCATCTGTTCGCCCTGGCGCTGGAGTCGGCGCCGGCCGGGTCGACGCTGCACGCGGTGGCCGACGAGGGCGTGGCCATCCGCGACATCGCCGAGGTCATCGGTCGCCACCTGAACATGCCGGTCGTGTCCGTCGCCGCCGACGACGCGCCTGCGCACTTCACCTGGATGGCCCACTTCCTGGGGGCGGACAGCCCCGCCTCCAGCGACCTGACCCGCGAGCTGCTGGGGTGGGAGCCGACCCGACCCGGGCTGGTCGACGACCTCGATCAGGGTCACTACTTCCGGGACCCAGCCGTGGTCAGCTGAGGGGCCGAAGCCCGCGCCCGACTTGGCTAAGTGGCCCGCGCCCTCAGCGTTGTGGGTGCACGATGATGCGGGGCGGGCCTTCGGAGCGTCGGGTGAGCTCGAGGGCGTCGGGGACCTCGTCCAGGCCGATGATCTGGCCGACGCTGGGTAGCGGGTCGAGTCGTCCTTGGCTGATGGCGTCGAGGGTGCCGTACCAGTCTTCGGGGTGGGGGCCTCCACCGAACTGGATGGTCACGCCTTTGTGGGTGGCGGCGGTGCAGTCGATGGTGTCGCCGGTGTACCAGCCGCCGGCGGCGAAGATGCGGGTCCACATCTCGCTGGCGTCGATGATCTGTCGGATCAGTCCGGGTGCGCCCACGCACTCGAAGACCACCGCCGGTTTGGTGATCCAGCGTTCCTGGCGGATCTCGCGGAAGGCGTCGAACGGCGATTGCTCGGCGGGGTCCACCAGGACGTGGGCGCCGAACTGTTCGGCCAGCCGGCGGCGTTCGGGGTTGAAGTCGGACACGATGATGGGGTCGATGCCCCGAGAGGCGAGGGCGGCGACGGCGGAGAGTCCGATGGCGCCCGCCCCGATGACGATGGCCACCTCGCCGGGTCCGATGGCGGAGCTGCGGACGTAGAACTCGCCGACGGCGAAGGCGTCGACCAGGGCCACGGCGTCGTCGGACACGTCGCCGATCACGGCGCGGGCCATCATCTCGTTCACCACCAGGAGCTCACCGAAGCTGCCCTGGGCTTCGGGGTGCTGGCCGATCACCTTGGTGCCGCCCACTCCGCCGTCGATGAGCAGGATGGGCATGGCGGTGACCCGGGTTCCGACCGGGAAGTCGTCGGTGCAGTCGGGGCCGTGGGCCACGACCTCACCCACGAACTCGTGACCCAAGACGATGTCGCGGCCGGGGTCGTAGACCATGCCGGCCGGGCCGCCCTCGGGGACGCGGTCGTGGTGGTCCATGAAGTGCACGTCCGACGCGCAGATGGCGGTGCTGCGCGTCCGCAGCAGGAGCTCACCGGGACCGGGTACCGGATCCGGCGTCTGGCGGACTTCGAGGCGTCCGTCTCGCAACACGACTGCGCGCATGTCTCTCTGCCTCTCAGGAGGTGGCGGCGGGGTCGATGCCCTGGAAGAACACCGACGTGAACCGGCGATGGTGGATCTGCCAACCGTGATCGGTGCGGATCAGCTCGTCGTCGTAGAAACCGACGGCCCGGACGCCCGAGAGGTTGTCGGCGCCCATCACGATGGCGTCGACGTAGCAGCGGGCCGAGGCGCCGCCTTCGGTCGCCACGACGGCCGGGTTGGTGATCCGGTGCAACGTGTGGCCGGCGCCGAGGTGGGCCTCGGTCATCCAGGCCGTGATCTCGTCGGCGCCGTGCCACACCCCGATCTCGCCGTAGTCCGCTACGCAATCGGCCGTGAAGCACGTGCGGAACAGGACCCAATCGCGGCGATCGACACCGGTGGCGTAGCGCACCAGGACATCGGCGATGTCCAGGCGATCCACGGGCTCCAGTACAGGTGTGGTCACGAGCCGGCCTCCTTCGGCTTGTCGCTGCCCATGGCGGCCCCGGCGACGTCGATCATCAGTCGCACGGCGTCGTTGCGTGACATCGCGCCGAGGTGCTCGAAGCCCAGGCGCACGTCGTCGCCCGCCAGCCAGGTCGGGCCGTTGGCCAGGTTGGCGATGGCCTCGGCCGCCACCGTCTCGGCCGGGGTGGCCCCGGGGATCGGGTCGTCGAAGTCATCGAGTTGGCCGCGCTGCACCATCAGCCGGCGCAGCGCGGGGGTGTCGGTCAGGCCCAGGACGAGGCCGAGGACATCGACACCCTGGTCGTGCAACTCGGCCCAGAGGGCCTCGGCCATCACGGTGTCGAACGCCTTGCTGGCGCCGTAGGCCACCATGTTGGGCGCGCCGACCAGGCCGGCCCCGGAGGAGACGAGCACGATGGCTCCCGTCCCGCGTGCCGCCATGAGGCCGGCGAAGTGGTGGCACAGCTCGACGGGCCGGGTGCAGTTGCGCGCCACCATGGCCAGGGCGCTGTCCACCGAGTCAGCCAGGAAGTGCCGGTAGTTCGGGTCGGCCCCGGCGCAGTACATCAACAGCCCCACCTCCAGGTCGGCGGTGGCGGCAACGATGGATGCCATGGCGCCGTCGTCGACCAGATCCACCGCCAGGGTGCGCACGTCGACGCCGGTGGCGGCGACGATCGAAGCCGCCACCTGATCCAGGGCGTGCTGGCGTCGGGCGAGCAGCACCACGTTGACGCCTCGCTCGGCCAGACCCCGGGCGAAGGCCACTCCCACGCCTTCGGACGCGCCGGCCACGAGCGCCCAGGGCCCGTATCGCGCCGCGAAGTCGCTCGTCGATTCTTCGGTCACAGGACCCCCCGATGGTTGGATCTCGCCTTTAACAGGAGAGTACCTCCTGTAATATAGGCTGGGTGGTGTGGCAGCGGCAAGGGCTGGTCGACCCCGCGACACGAGCATCGATGTCCGGGCGGCAGCGGCGGCTCGCCAGCTGCTGGTCGAGCAGGGCTTCGAGGGCACGACCATGCAGGCCGTGGCCAAGCGGTCCGGCGTCCATGCTTCGGCGCTGTACCGCCGATGGCCGTCGCGGATCGAGCTGATCCAGGACGCCATCTTCCCGGGCTTCGATCCACCGGTCGTCGCGCCGACCGGTGACCTGCGAGCCGACCTGCTCCGGTTCGTCCAGGCGTACCTCGCCGCCTTCGGGTCACCGGCCGCGCTGGCCGCCGCCCCCGGGCTGCTGGCCCACAGCCGCACGGCCGAGCGTGACGGGACCCCGGAGCAGTACCTCCGGGTGTCGGCCCGGCCGCAGCTGCGCGCCATCCTCACCGCCGCCCCGACCGGCACGGTCGATGCGCAGCTCGACCCGGACGACATATTCGACATGCTCCTGGGTGCGATCCTGGCCCGCACCCTGGTCCCCACGGTCGCGGCCGCGCCAGCCGCCGCTCGAGCGCACCGTCGATCTGTTGGTACGCATGGTCAGACCGCTCTCCCGCTGAGCGCGTGCGGCGCCAGACGACGCACTGCCCCAGCTTTGCCTCGATCAATTGGCCTAGCCTCGGGGCGTGGCAGAGCAGGCCGATCGGCCTCCCCCGCGGTTGGCGGAGCTCGTCGCCGCGCTGTCGCTCGGCATCGACCTGGGCTTCGGCCAGCCGATGGAGCACGTGCTGCGGCAGTGCCTCATCGCCACCCGGCTGGCCGAGCGGGTCGGTCTCGACGACGTGGATCGCGCCGGCGTCTACTACACGTCGCTGCTGATCAGCGTGGGTTGCCACACCGACGCCTACGAGCAGGCGAAGTGGTTCGGTGACGACATCGGACTGAAGGCGACGAAGTACGAGTACGAGCACACCAAGAGCTTCCGAGAGATCGTGGCCATGGTTCGTCGCATCGGCGCCGGGCGCCCCCCGTTGCAGCGGATGCGGACCGGCGTCGAGTTCGCCATGTACGGACGCCACGATGTGGACGGCATGATCAACCGCCACGCCGCCCTGGCCAGAGCCCTGGCCGTCGAGCTCGGGCTGACGGACGGGGTCTGCGATGCGCTCGGCTGCGCCTACGAGCAGTGGGACGGCAAGGGTTGGCCCGGGACGGTGGGGGGCCAGGACATCCCCATCGCGGCCAGGCTGGCGGCGCATGGCCGAGTACACCGAGGTGGCCCACCGAGTGCGAGGGGTGGACGCGGCGCGTGAGCTGGCCCGCAGCCGCTCGGGTAGCCAGTTCGATCCGGATCTGGTGGAGTGCCTCGACGCCGACGCAGATGACATCTTCGAGGGCCTGGACGAGATCTCGACGTGGACGGCGGTGATCGAGGCCGAGCCGGCCCTCACCGTGAAGCTGTCCGACGACGAGTTCGACTCCGCCCTGCTGGCCATCGCCAACTTCGTCGACCTGAAGTCGCCGTTCACGCTCGGCCACTCCCGAGCCGTGGCCGACCTGTCCGCCGCCGCCGGCAACGAGCTCGGGCTCGACGCCGCGGACGTTCGAGCGCTGCGTCGAGCGGGCCTCGTCCACGGGTTCGGGCGCCTCGGTGTCTCGAACGGGATCTGGGACAAGCCGGGTCCGCTGACGCCGGGCGAATGGGAGCGGGTCCGGATGCAGCCGTACCTCACCGGTCGCATGCTCCAGCAGTCCGAGGCGCTGGCGCCCCTGGGCGCGCTTGGCGGTGCAGCACCGCGAACGGCTCGACGGGTCGGGCTATCCCCAGGGGTTGTCGGGGTCGGCCATCTCGCGGCCGGCTCGGGTCCTCGGGGCCGTCGACGCCTACCAGTCGATGCGTGAGCCGCGCCCGTACCGCCCGGCGCGCACGGCGGAGGATGCGGCGGCCGAGCTCCGGGCCGAGGTGAAGGCGGGACGGCTCGACGGCGACGCCGCCACCGCGGTGCTGGCCGCGGCCGGACACCGCGTGCGGCCGCCGTCGCGAGGGACCGGCGGGGCTCACCTCCCGCGAGATCGACGTCCTTCGGCTGCTGGCGCGAGGCCTGTCCAACAAGGAGATCGCGGCCCAGCTCGTCATCTCGCCCAAGACCGCCCGCAACCACATCGAGCACATCTACACGAAGATCGGCGAGACCAGCCGAGTCGGCGCCAGCCTCTTCGCCATGCAGCACGGCCTGCTCCCCGACGACCTCAGCTGACCTCGCCGATAGATGGGGCAATTGCCCCATGACCCTCCGCCGGGCATTTCGTACGTTGCCAGCGGTCAGCCTGCAACGGACCCGGAGGCAATCATGGGACTGCAGATCGAGGTTGTTCGCGCTCGTCTACGACAGCCAGATGGCCAAGTCGGAACGAGCCGGTTTGCGTGCCCGCCGCGAGGGGGCACTGGCGGGCGTGGCCGGCGACGTGCTCGAGATCGGCGCCGGGACCGGCCTCAACCTGTCGATCTACGGCCCTGAGGTCACCTCGCTGACGCTGACCGAGCCCGAGCCGCCGATGTTGAAGCGGCTGACCGAAGCGCGCCGCCGAGGTGGCTCCCACGGCCACCGTCCTGCGCGCGCCGGCCGAGGACCTGCCCTTCGAGGACGACTCGTTCGACGTCGTGGTCTCCACCCTGGTGCTGTGCGGCGTGAACGACCAGCCGCGGGCGCTTCGGGAGATCCACCGTGTGCTGCGGCCCGGTGGCGAGCTGCGGTTCGTCGAACACGTGCGATCCGACGACGCACGACCTCGCCCGCAAGCAGGACCGCATGAACGGCGTCAACCGCTTCATCGTCGGCTGCGACTGCAACCGATCGACCCTGGCGGGGATCGGCAACGCCGGCTTCGAGGTCCGCCACGTGGAGCACGGCGAGATCCCCGAGGCCCCGTCGTTCTGCCGTCCGCTGATCGCCGGCACCGCCTCGGCCATCGCCGGCCAGCGCTATCCCGCCACCGACTCCCACCCGCAGTCCACCCGCGCCTAGGCGCCGAACAAGCCGCGCCAAGGCGCGCCCAACCAGAGGAGACAGGCATGCCCAAGGTATCGAAGGACACCGCCGACAAGATCGAGGACTTCGGCGCAGCCGTGGATCGCTCGTCCGACCTCGACGGCTACACCGTCAACTTCGTGTCGATCAAGCAGACCCACGACCTGGCGCCGATGCTGGCCAACCTGCCTGCCGGCAACTGCACCTGCCCGCACTGGGGCTACGTGCTGAAGGGCCGCATCACCATGCGCTACCCCGATCACGAGGAGACCGTGGTGGCCGGCGACGCCTTCTACTTCCCTCCGGGTCACGCCCCCGAGGCCGAGGCCGGCACCGAGCTGATCCAGTTCAGCCCGGCCGAGGATCTGGCCGCGGTCGTGAACGGCATGCGTGCCGCCATGGCCGCGGTCCAGGACAGCTGAGCCCGCCGCTCCCGGTCGGAGCGACTCCGACCGGGAGTAGGCGGACGCAGATGTCGGCCACCTGGCCGATGTTTCGGGTCGATCCTGGGGCTGATGATGGCCAGGTACCCCGGACCAGCCAGGAGCCGCCATGATCACCGAACGCATCGACCCACCCGCACTGCACCCGATCCCGGGGGCCGCGCACGTCACCGTGGCCGAAGGTGGACGTCTCGTCTTCGTGTCGGGGCAGGCCGGACGCCATGTGGACGGCAGCGTGGCGGGCGAGACGGTGGGGGAGCAGGCCGTGCAGGCGCTGCGCAACCTGCGAAGCGCGCTGGAGGCGGCCGGAGCACGTCTGGCGGATGTGGCCCGGCTCACCATCTACATCGTGGACTACACCCCGGCGTCGCTCGACGCATTGATGGAGGCGGCCATCGGCGAGTACGGCGAGGCCTATCCGATCACGGCGTGCACCCTGGTGGGGGTGGCTGCACTGTGGCAGCCTGGGCTCCTCATCGAGATCGACGCGCTGGCCGTGGTCTGAGGGTTTGGCTGTGACTGAGCTCCGCTCCCCCCGCCAGCACCTGGGGGCAGACCGATTGCTGGGTGAACCGACGTTGTCCGACTCCGGACCAGAGCCGTCCACGTTCTTGCTGCCGACGGGAACCGTCACCTTCCTGCTCACCGACGTGGCCCAGTCGACCGCCACCTGGGAGGCGGCGCCCGAGGCCATGGCCAAGGCGATCAGCCGCCACTACGAGATCCTGGCCGAGGCGGTGGCCGCCAACCACGGCGTGCGACCGACCGAACAGGGCGAGGGCGACAGCATCGTGGCCGCCTTCAGTCGCGGCGCCGATGCGGTGGCCGCCGCGCTGGATGCCCAGCGGGCACTGACCGTCGAACCCTGGCCGGCGGGGGCGGTGTTGTCGGTCCGCATGGCGCTGCACACCGGCGATGCCCAGCAGCGGGACGCGTTCAACTACTTCGGCCAGACCGTCATCCGCACGGCGCGCCTGCGCGCCCTGGCTCACGGGGGCCAGGTCATCGCCTCCCGGGCCACCACCGATCTGGTGGCCGACCGCCTTCCGGCCGGTGCCCGCTGGCGTGATCTCGGCGCGCACCGCTTGAAGGACCTCGGGCGTCCCGAGTACGTGTTCCAGCTCGAGCATCCCGATCTGGAGTCCGACTTCCCGCCGCTGGTCGGTCTCAACGAGCGCCTCACGAACCTGCCGGGGCAGTTGAGCTCGTTCATCGGGCGGGAGCACGAGCTGGTCGAGGCGGGGCGGTTGCTCGACGAGCACCGCCTGGTCACCATCACCGGGGCCGGCGGATGCGGCAAGACCCGGCTGGCCCTGCAATTGGCCGCTGACCGCTCCGACCGCTTCGATGACGGAGTCTGGTACGTCGAGCTGGCCTCCCTGGCCGGATCGGGCACGGTGGCCCGCCAGGTGGCCGACGTGCTTCGGGTCAGCGACGAACCGGACGTGCCGTTGGTCTCCTCGCTGGTCGGGCGGTTGCGAGACCAGTCCGTCCTGTTGGTGCTGGACAACTGCGAGCACCTGGTCGACCAGTGCGCCGAGCTGATCGATGCGGTCACCCAGAAATGCGGCGGCGTGCGGGTGCTGGCCACCAGTCGTCAGGTCCTCGAAATCGACGGAGAGGTCATCTGGCGGCTGCCGTCCATGACCCTTCCGCCCGGAAGTTCTGACCTGGCGCCGGAGGCGCTCGGCACCTACGACGCCATTCGTCTGTTCTGCGAACGAGCGGCCCGCAGCCGTCCCGGCTTCGCCATGGAGTCATCGAACGCGGTGCCGATCACCTCGATCTGTCGGCGACTCGACGGCATCCCACTGGCCATCGAGCTGGCCGCGGCCCGGGTCCGCAGCCTGGGACTCGACGACATCGCCCGCGGGCTCGATGATCGCTTCCAGCTGCTGACGGGCGGGGCCCGAACGGCGTTGCCCCGCCAGCAGACCCTGGTCGCCTCGGTCGACTGGAGCCACGACCTGCTCGATGAGGATGAGCAGCGCCTCTTCGCCGAGCTCTCCGTCTTCGCCGGTGCGTTCACGCTCGAAGCGGCCCGACGGGTGGCCACCGGCGATGCCGGAGCCGTCACCGACGGTCTGGCCGCCCTAGTCGACCGATCGCTCGTCAGCCTCGACGACTCGGGCCAGTCGACCCGGTACCGCTACCTCGAGACCATCAAGGCCTACGGGCGCGCTCGCCTGGCCGAGACGGGCCAGGACGCCGTCCATACGTGACCGACACCTGGCCCATCACCTGGCCGTGGCGGAACTGAGCGAGGAGGGCATCCTGGGTCTCGAGCAGGGGGAGTGGCTCGCTCGGCTCGACCGGGAACACGACGACCTGCGGGCGGCACTCGATTGGGCGTCCGTCTCGTTCAGCGTCGAATCGCTCTTCCGGCTGGCCTACGCCCTCCACTCGTATTGGCACAACCGGGGCCACAGCCGAGAGGCCCAGGGCTGGTATGACCGGCTGCTGAGCGAGGCGCCCGACGCGGCCCCGGCGTTGCGGGCCCGGGTGCTGTGGGCGTCGTCGTATCTGGCGGTGTACGCCGACGACATGGCTCTCTGTGCCAAGCGATCGTCCGCGGCCCTGGAGCTGGCTCGAGCGTGTGGCGATGAACGGACGATCGGACGGGCGCTCGACACGACCGCCACGATGCGCCAGTACGCCGACCCGGCCGGCACCCAGGCCGACTTCCTCGAGGCGGCCGGGTATGCCGAACGCAACGGGGACAGGTGGTGTCGCATCGACGCCCTCCAGAAGGCGGCGTTCAGCGACTGGTACCGAGATCGCTGGCCCGAGGCGATCTCGGGCGCCGAACAGGCGGCCGAAGAGGCCCGCGTCCTCGACAACAACTTCTTCCTGTCGTGGCACGAGAGCCTGGTCGGGCATGGCCGCCGTGCGCGGTGGGGACCACGAACAGGCCGAGCTCTCGCTGCGAGCGGCCCTCGATCATGCTGCCGCGCTCGGCGAGGCCACGACCGTCGTCGTGCCCGGCACCCTGCTGGCTTGGAGCGCCATGCGCCGAGGTGACGACGCCGCCGCGACCTCGGTCCGTCAGGAACTACTGGACGTGCTCGGCCACAACGCCCGTGCCGGCTTCGCCATGGTCCAGATCGGATGGATCGACGCCGTCGCCCTGCTGCGGGCCGGTGACGATGCGAAGGCGTTGGAGTTCCTGAGCTTCCTCGTCGAGGTCGTGCGGGGCGAGGGCATGTTGTACCCCACGGCGCTCTACCTCACCGTTCCTGGGCATGGCCCAGATCGGCGTGGGTGATCTCGACGCCGCAGTCGAGACGGCAGCCGCCCAACACCGCGGCGGCCTCGGCTCTGCAGAACGAGGTGGCGCGACGCCAGTGCCTACCTGCTCGACGCAGTCGTCGATCGTCGTGGCGGTCGCGCCGACCTGGCCGACCGATCGGCGCGCCAGGCCCTGACCGTTCTGGTGAGGGCTGGCATCCGGCCCGACGCGGTGGATGCCTTGGCCGTACTCGCCGGCTGCGTGCTCGACCTGGGCAACGCGCCCCAGGCGGCGCGGTTGCTGGGGGCGGTGCGGGCCCTGCGTGTCGCGCACGGATGGCTCGGTGACTTCCCGACCGTCGTCAACGCCCAGAGCGAGCTCGACGTCCAGGCCGTCCTCGAGGCCCTCGGCGACGAGGGTCACCAGCATCTTGCCCAAGGCGCCACCCTGTCGCTCGAGGAGGCGGTCGAGCAGGCCATGCGCTCGCACGGCACCCGCTCGAGACCGGCCACCGGATGGGCCAGCCTCACGCCCACCGAACTTCAGGTGGTGGAGCAGGTGCGGCAGGGCCAGACGAACCCCGAGATCGCCGAGACCCTGTTCATGGCCCGCTCGACGGTCAAGACCCACGTCTCGCACAGCCTCACCAAGCTCGGCGTCAGCCACCAGAGCCGAGTTGGCCGCCGAAGCGGCCCGTCACGAATCACCCTGACGCCAGTCCCCCTACCCACCGAAGAGACGAGGAACCACTCATGCTGATCCCGCGCGCCCAAATCCAGACTCGGAAGTGGCGGACATGAACCGTATGGAGTCCCCAGCCGCCGCCGGTAAACCCGCTCCGGACCCGACGACCGATCGCTCGATCGACGTCGCCGCCGCCTGGGCCGGGCTGATCGGTGTGGTCCTGTTCGTGGTCGGATCGCTGCTGGCCGGCTCGCCGCCCAAGCCGGACGCCTCGGCGTCACAGATCACGACCTTCCTGGTCCAGCAGCGTTCCGGCCTGCTGATCGGGAACCGCCCTCATCCTGGCGTCGATCCCCTTCTTCGGCTGCTTCGTCGGGATCTTCATCGGCGTGCTCCGCGACGCGGAAGGCGGTCGCGGCACGCTGGCCCGCGCCGCCATGCTGGGCTGGATCCTTCAGCTGTCGATCGTCGCCATCGGGATCGTGTCCCAGACGGCCGTGACGTGGCGCGGCGCCTCGGGCCTGGACCCTCACCTCGTCCAATTCGCTACGACATGGGCACGCTCTCGCTCTACGCCGTGAGCGCCACGGCGGTCGCGCTGGCCGTCGGAGCCACGTCGGTCATCATCTTCCGGACCGGCGTCCTACCCCGGTGGCTGGTGGCCCTCGGCGCGGTCGAGGTGGCGGTCAACCTGGTCGAGCTGGCCGGTCTGGGCAGCCGTAGTGGTCTGAACGCGGCCGGCTACGCGGCCGGCATCGGCCCCCTCCTCTGGTCGCTGTGGGCGGCGGCATCGGCCGTCGCGCTTGCCCGACACCTCGGCCGGTCACGGACCGATGGGTCGCGTTGATCCCAGTTACGTACTGGTCACACCGGTGATGACGGTGAGGCGTGCGCGACGCGCTCGCCTTCGGCGATGGCCCACGCCGCGTTCACCAGTCCGACATGGCTGAACGCCTGGGGGAAGTTGCCGAGCAGCTCGCCGGTGTGCGGCGTCGACCTCTTCGGATAGAAGGCCCAGGTCGTTGGTGAACCGGGCGGCGACCTCGAAGGTCGCCCGGGCGGTGTCGAGCTCACCGGCCAGCGCCTGGGCGTGGGCCAGCCAGAACGTGCACAGCAGGAACGTCCCCTCCTCGCCCTCGAGGCCGTCGTCGGCAGCGGTACCGGTAGATCAACCCGTGCTCGTCGCTGAGCTGGGCCGCGGTGGCGTCGATCGTCGCCCGCATCCGTGGGTGCACGGCGGGGATGAAGCCGACGATGGGCATCATGAGGTTGGCGGCGTCGAGCTCGCTGCTGCCGAACGACTGGGTGAAGGCGCCGACGTCCTCGTTCCAGCCCCGCGTCATGATGGCGTCGGCGATCTCGTCGCGGGTCGCCTTCCAGTGCTCGACACGGCTCGAGGCCGTCCAGACGATCGGCCAGGGCGATGGCGCGATCGAGGGCAACCCAGCACATCAGCTTCGAGTAGACGAAGTGGCGGGGCTCGCCGCGTGTCTCCCAGATGCCCTGGTCGGCGTCCCGCCAGCGCTGCGCCGCGGTGTCGGCCAGACCGGCGAGGAAGCTGCGGGTCGACGAGCCGAGCCGGTCGAGCTGGTCGGGCAGGCGGTGCAGCGGCGTCGAGCAGCTCGCCGTACACGTCGAGCTGACGTTGGTTCCACGCACCGTTGCCGACTCGCACGGGCGCGCTGCTCCCGCCAGCCGGACAGGTGGTCCAACACGCGCTCGGTGAGGTCGTGCTCGCCGCCGATGCCGAACATGATCTGGAGCTCGCCGGTCCGGTCCACCTCTGAAGTGGCCGCACCGGCGATGTAGTCGAAGAACTTGTTGGCCTCGTG
This sequence comes from uncultured Microthrixaceae bacterium, assembly GCA_963740985.1. Lineage (GTDB taxonomy): Bacteria > Actinomycetota > Acidimicrobiia > Acidimicrobiales > Acidimicrobilacustridaceae > UBA4742. The sequence goes on along the minus strand of CAVUGJ010000002.1, from coordinate 752,018 downwards.
CGGACAGGCGGCGACCCACAAGGCCTGCAGGGTGAACGACGCGTCACGCACCCAGGCGTAGCGGTAGTCCCAGTTGCGTGAGCCGCCCGGCACCTCGGGAAGCGACGTCGTGGGCGCAGCCACCATCGCCCCGGTGGGGAAGTACGTCAGCCCGTACAGCACCCGGCCGCTGAGTTGGACGAGGCTCGGCCCAGGGTCCCTGGTAGTTCTGATGCAGCATCGACCAGGTGCGCCACGCCTCGGTCGTGTCGTCGAGACGGTCGCGGATCTCCGCTTCGGTCCACAGGCGGGGCCCTGGCGCCGAGGGCTCGGCGTACTGGAGCGCGAACGAGGCCGACTGGCCCGGTGCCAACGTGAACGTGGCTGAGGCCGTACCGGCCACGGTGTCGAGGAGCACCGACGAGGACAGGGCCAGCGCGGCCGTGGCGGTTCGCCCGATGACGCCGCCTTCGATCGGGTGCAGCGCCGGGATGGCCAGGCCGTACTCGGGCCGTGGGACGTACTCGAGCGCCAGCTCGACCGAGCCGGCGATGCCCACCACCCGGCGCATCACGGCATGTACGGCATCGGCCCCGATGCCGTGACCACGCTCGTCGAGTCCCACGACGAGCGCGTCGGTGAGGACGACCGAGCCGTCCTTCGTGGTGAAGGTGGTCTCGAGGAGCAGGGAACCGTCGAGGTAGCGCCGGCTCGACTCGAACGGCGTTCCGTCAGCGGGCCGGATCGACCAGTGCCCGGCGGCATCGTCGAGGATCCGGCCGAAGACCGACGGGGAGTCGAAGCGAGGGAAGCACAGCCAGTCGATCGAGCCGTCACGGCTCACGAGCGCACTGGACCGGCAGTCCGACAGCAGCGCGTAGTCGGCGATGGGCAGCTGGCTCATGCCCGAGCTGGTGCCAGCCCGTGCTCGTCGTCCGAGAAATCAGCTGTCGCGGTCTGCGACGTGGCCTCGGCTGTGGCCGGTGACGTCCCATCACTTGAGGAAGACACGATGCACCTCCTCCATGTACCGGCGTGCCGTGCCCGACGCCTGCTCGGGTGTCTCGCCGCGCTCACGCGCGTCCATGTAGGCGGCGTACCAGTCCCACCAGTCGTGCTTCTCCGCCGCCTTCTCGAAGGCGTCGTGGTGGTCGGCGGTCTCGTGGAGGAGGTCCGCCAGGGCGGCGACGTCCATGTGGGATCTCCGTTCTCCGGCCGCTACCGACCGGGGAGTCGCGTGGTGATCTCCTGGAGGATCCACCCGTTGCCGTCGGGATCGCTGAACGAGGCGAACGACGAGTAGGTGCGCCGTTCGGGGTCGGGCCCGGGCACCCGGCCCGCGGTGCCGGCGTGGTGGAAGACGCCGCCGGCGTCGTGGAACACGTCGCTCATCTCGACCCCGCGGGCGACGAGCTGGGCCTGTGCCTGTTCGATGTCGTCGACGACGAACATCAGGTCCTGGGTCGAGCCCGGCGTGGCCGCGGTGAGCCCGGCCCCGAAGATGATCGAGCACTTCGAGCCCGGTGGCGTCACCTGCACCACCCGGAAGTCGTCGGGGCCGGAGAAGTCGGCATCGAGGCGACAGCGCAACTTCGTGGTGTAGAAGTCCTTGGCCCGGTCGACATCGGAGACCGCCAGCACGACGACCTCGAGACTCAGGTCCAGGGTCCCCGCTTCAGCCCCCGTGGCACCTTCGCTGTCGGTATCGACCGTGCTCATGGTCACCTCCATTGGACGATGGTTCGCGATCATCGCACCGTCTGGTGTTCGCCGCGCTGGGCGAGGACGACGTCGAACGCTCGTGCCGCTTCTCCACCGACGTGCTCGGTGGGGAGCGACCCCGACGGGCACCTGATCGAAGTCGGCCAGTCCACCTGACGGCTAGCCAGTTCAGCGCGCCCGCCGGCGGCGATCACCGAGATGATGCAGACTGCGGGCGAGGAGCGGGACGACGTGGAAAGGCCCTCGTCTGGGGAGGGGGCCGCGAGAGATTGAAAGGGTGGTGGCCATGACTGCGACCGCGGGAGCGACGCCGATTCCGGATGACGGCGGGATCTTGGCGCACTACGAGCAAGACATCCTCGACCGGATCGAGGACTTCCAGGACCCTCGCCAGGAATGGCGGCGCCTGTTCTCGGAGCTCTTCGGCACCTTCTTCCTGGTGCTCGTGGCCGCCGGAGGCGGGATGATGTCGCAGGCGTTCCCCAACACGATCTCGCGGTCGGCCGCGGTCGTGGCCCCCGGTTTGATGGTGATGGGGATCATCTTGTTCATGGGCAAGGTCTCGGGTGCGCACCTCAACCCGGCGGTGAGCCTGGCCTTCGCGGCGCGGGGCGACTTCCCGTGGTGGCGGGTGCCGGGCTACGTGGTGGTGCAGCTGGCCGGGGCCACCGCGGCATGCCTGTTCCTCAAGGCCGTGATCGGGGTGTCGGCCAAGTACGGGTCGAACTACCCGGCCCACGGCTTCTCGGCCGGGTCGGCCTTCTGGATGGAGCTGATCCTGACCCTGGGTCTGGTCAGCGTGATCCTGGGCACCGCGTCGGGCGCCCAGAACGTCGGGCTGTTCGGCGCCCTCGGGGTTGGCGGGTACATCGCGCTGGCCGGTCTTTGGGGGAGCCCGATCTCGGGCACGTCGATGAACCCGGCCCGCACCTTCGGGCCCGACCTGATCGGCCGGGACTGGACGTCCTACTGGGTCTACGTCGCCGGCCCGCTGGCGGGGGCGGCTCTAGCCGTGGTGCTCGCCTTCATCCTGCGCGGCCCGGCTGGCGGCAAATCTGGGTCGGCGGCCGCCCAGGGCGACCTCCACACCGAGGTGGCCGACCCAGAAAAGGCCTGACTCCGCGGGAGCGACACAGCACCACACCGATGGAGGACGAGACATGACGGTGACGCTCATCACGGGCGCCAACAAGGGACTCGGACGAGAGACGGCCCGGCGACTCCTCGGCGAAGGCCACACCGTGTACATCGGCGCCCGCTCCGCTGAGCTCGGTCAGGCGACCGCCAGCGAGCTGGGAGGACGGTTCGTGGCACTCGACGTGACCGACGACGCCTCGGTGGCCGTCGCCATGGCGGTGATCGACGAGCGCGAGGGCCACCTGGACGTCCTGGTCAACAACGCCGGCATCAGCACCTTCGGCGACATCACCGGACCGCTAGCCCTGCAGGTGTTCGACACCAACGCGGTCGGGGTCGTCCGGGTCACCCAGGCGGCGCTGCCGCTGCTGGAGAGATCCGAGAACCCGGTGGTGGTGAACGTGTCCAGCGCGCTCGGCTCGTTCTGGGCCGTCACCAACCCTGAGCGGCGTCAGTTCCACTTCCCGTCGGTCATCTACGGAGCCAGCAAGGCAGCCGTCTCGATGCTGACGGTGCAGTACGCCAAGGCGCTGCCCCACATCAAGGTCAACGCGGTCGAGCCCGGGTTCACCGCCACCGAGCTCACACCTATGAGCGGAGCCGGCCAGCCGGTCGAGGCCGGTGCCGAGATCATCGTGCGCATGGCCACCATCGGCCCGGATGGACCCACCGGCACCTTCCACGAGAACGACGGCGAGCTCGCCTGGTAGGGCGGCCCAGCAATCCTCAGCCGGAGCCCAGCGCGGCTTGGAGCGCGTCGAGGCGATCACCCCGGACCTGCCACCAGACCCAGCGTCCTCGCTTCTCGCCGGTGATGAGCCCGGCGTCGGCCAGGGTCTTGGTGTGGTGGCTGATGGTGGGCTGCGACTTGCCGAGCGGCTGTTCGAGGTCGCAGGAACAGATCTCGCCGCTGGCGGCGATCAGGCTCAGCAGGCGCAGGCGAACGGGGTCGCCGAGGGCGGCGAAGCCCTGCGCCAGTTGGTCGGCCTGGGCGCTGGACAGCGGGGCCGCCAACACAGATGGGCAGCACACCGAATCGGCTGTGCTCAACGCCTTCTTGGGCATGACGGGCACTCTTTCATTGACAAACGTCGATACATTCGCGATAGTCGATCAATCGACGCAAACGAATCTATCAGGAGCCCCAACTCATGGCACGCGTACAGCTCGCCCTCAACGTCGCCGATCTCGATCAGGCGATCGACTTCTACTCGAAGCTGTTCTCCACCGAGCCGGCGAAGATCCGCCCCGGCTACGCCAACTTCGCCATCGCCGATCCGCCGCTCAAGCTGGTCCTCATCGAAGGTCACGGCGAGGCTGGGAGCCTGAACCACCTCGGCGTCGAGGTGGCCTCCACCGAGGAGGTCGGTGCTGCCACCGATCGCCTGCGGGCCGATGGCTTGGCCACCTCCGTCGAGGACGGCGTGTCCTGTTGCTACGCGGTGCAGGACAAGGTGTGGGTCGACGGTCCCGGCGGCGAACCGTGGGAGATCTACACGGTCCTGGCCGATGCCGACATGCCCGCTGGACAGCTCCGCCCGATCGACCCGGACCCGGACGCCCTGTGCTGCGGCGCGGCGGTCGAATCCGCCTCGCGCTGTTGTTGAGGTTGCACCGGGAGCTGGCCCGCAAGGCCACCGCCGAGGCACTGGGCACCGCCTTCCTGGTGGCGGTGGTGGTGGGATCGGGGATCATGGCCCAGCGCCTCTCACCCCACGATGTCGGGCTCCAGCTCCTGGAGAACTCGATCGCCACCGGCGCCGGTCTGGTTGCCCTGATCCTGGCCTTCGGCCCCGTCTCGGGGGCCCACTTCAATCCCGTGGTCACCCTGGCCGACCGGCTCCTGGGCGGGGTCAACAACCTGGAGGGCGCCGTCTACGTGGTCGCTCAGATCATCGGAGGCTGCATCGGCGCCATGGTGGCCAACGTCATGTTCTCCCTCGCCGCGGTCAACGTGTCCACCCACGTGCGGACTGGAGGAGGGCTGTGGCTCGGGGAGGTCGTTGCCACCCTCGGCCTGCTCCTGGTCATCCTGGGTGTCGTCCGGTCCGACCGGGCGCACTACGCCCCGTTCGCGGTGGGCGCTTACATCGCCGCGGCCTACTGGTTCACGTCCTCGACCAGCTTCGCCAACCCCGCCGTCACCATCGCCCGCACCCTGTCCAACACGTTCGCCGGGATCGCCCCGTCCTCGGTGCCTGGCTTCGTGGTGGCCCAGATTCTCGGCGCCCTCCTGGCCGTCGGTCTGGCCATCGTGCTGTTCCGCGATCTCTCCGCCGACTCGGTCATCGTCCCCCACGAGGACGCCAGCGGGACCGACCGGCCGTGAACGAGTCGAGGCTCCCCACCGTGGTGTTCCTGTGCATCCACAACGCGGGGCGATCGCAGATGGCCCTCGGGTGGTTCACCCATCTGGCTCAGGGTCGGGCGGTCGCCTACAGCGGAGGCTCCGAACCCGCCGCCGTGATCAACCCAATGGCCATCGCCGCCATGGCCGAGGTCGGCATCGACATCACCCACGAACACCCGAAAGCCTGGGACGACGACACTCTCCGCCAGGCCGATGTGGTGGTCACCGTGGGCTGCGGTGACACCTGCCCCTACTTCCCCGGCACCCGCTACGAGGACTGGCCTCTGGACGACCCGGCCGGGCTGCCCATCGACCGGGTTCGTCCCATACGCGACGAGATCGCACATCGTGTCCGTGAGCTGCTGCGCCAGCTCGAGGTCGACGGGCGGGACGCCTGACCAGCACGCGGACGCCATGCGGGCATCCCCCAGCTGGTGCGGAGCGCCCCGTAGGAAATCAGAGGCCACGGCGCGAGGCTGTTCGCATGTTCGACATCGACACGTTCATCGAGCGCTGCCAGTCCTGTCTCACCGAGACCGAGCCACGCCGCGCCATCCGCGAGACCGTGGCCGAGGCGGTGCACGACGCGACCTCAGTTGCTGCCGTCATGAAACCGCGAGCCGGCGGCCTCACCTTCCTGCACCGGTCCGACGAGCTCACGGTGGTGCACGTGGTGTGGGCACCCGGTATGGCGCTCTTCGCCCATGACCATCGGATGTGGGCCTGCATCGGGATCTACACCGGGCGGGAGGACAACGCCTTCTTCCGTCGTGCGACCGACGCTCGATCCGGCCTGACCGGGTCAGGCGGCAAGACGCTCGACGAAGGTGACGTCGAGCTGCTCGGCGACGACACGATCCACGCGGTGACGAACCCGCTCGTACGGCTCACCGGCGCGTTGCACGTCTACGGAGGTGACTTCGTCGCCCAACCGCGCAGCCAGTGGCTACCGCCCGAGCTGCACGAAGAGCCCTACGACGGCGAGGTCGTCAGCCGGGCCTTCGCCGATGCCAACGACAGGTGGCTCAGCGAATCGCACGGCCGGTTGGCGTCGCCGCCCAGCTCGCCAACGAGCTGAGGGCTTCGGCTGACGGCGATCCGGGCTCGGCCGTGTACACCTTGATCCGTTGGCCCGGATCTGCGGCCAGCTCGAACGCCTCGAAGGCGACTTCCTCATGAACGGCGGCGTCACCACGTCCTACTTCTATGGTGAGCTCGCGCCCCCAGTGACCACCTGTTCAGTCAGGCTCGACGAAGGAAGCCAACCATGAAGCACATCCACCTCGGATCTCTCGATGTCGCTCGGGTCGGTCTCGGCTGCATGGGGATGTCCAGCGCCTACACCGGCGCGGGCACCGACGACGCCGAGTCCATCCGCACCATCCATCGGGCCCTCGAGTTGGGCGTGACCCTCGTCGATACCGCCGAGATCTACGGCCCCTTCGTCAACGAGGAGCTCGTCGGCCGAGCCATCAAGGGCCGCCGCGACGACGTCGTGCTGGCCACCAAGTTCGGTCTCGTCTCCCACGCCGGCGGTGGCGCCTGGAACCGTGACAGCAGCCCGGCCAACATCCGCACCGCCATCGAGGGCTCCCTCCAGCGGCTCGGCACCGACCACATCGACCTCTACTACCAGCACCGGGTAGACCCGAACACGCCCATCGAGGACACCGTCGGCGCGCTGGCTGAGTTGGTGGCGGACGGCAAGGTCCTCCACATCGGCCTGTCTGAGGCCGGACCCGACACCATCCGCCGAGCCCACGCCACCCACCCCGTCACCGCCCTGCAGTCGGAGTACTCCCTGTGGACCCGGGACCCGGAACCGAAGGTCCTACCCGTGCTGCGCGAGCTGGGCATCGGACTCGTCGCCTACTCGCCGCTCGGCCGGGGGTTCCTCACCGGTGAGATCCGCTCCACCGAGGATTTCGCCGACGACGATTCGCGCAAGACCAACCCGCGCTTCACCGGCGAGAACTTCCAGCGCAACCTGCGCGTGGTCGACGAGGTCAAGGCGATCGCCGCCGAGGTCGGCGCCACCCCGGGCCAGGTCGCCCTGGCCTGGGTCTTGGCCCAGGGCGACGACATCGCCCCGATCCCTGGCACCAAGCGGGTCTCCCGTGTCGAGGAGAACACCGCCGCCGACGCCGTCCAGCTCACACCCGAACAGATCGACAAGCTCACGAACATCTCGCCCGCGGCCGGCGACCACCACAACGAGGAACAGATGCAGATGATCGAACGTTGAGGCTTCATCAGGGTGCACGGCGGGATTGACTTGAATCCTACTCTGGTAGGATTCAAGTCATGGGAATGACCAAGCTGTCCGTCACGGTGCAAGATGAGCTGGCCACCGAGATGCGCGAGCGGGCCGGGAGCCGGGGGATCAGCGCCTTCGTCAACCAGGCCGTTCGCCACGAGCTCCAGCTCGGCCGCCTCGGCGCCTTGCTGGCTGATCTCGAGAACGAACTCGGGCCGCCCGACGAGGCCATGGTGGCCGACGCGCTGGCGTCGCTCGACCGCATCGACGCGAAGCAGCGCAAGTCCGCGAGACGTCGCGCCGGGCAAGGCTGAGCGGGTGCCGGTCATCGTGCTCGACACCGAGGCGCTGAGCGTGTTGGCTTCACCGAGGGAGCGGGGCGCATCCGCTCGTCGGGCCCAGGCCATCCTGGCCGCGGCGGCCATCAGAGGTGCCCCGGTTCGGACATCAGCCGGCGTGCTGGTCGAGGCATACCGGGGGAAGGCCCGCGACGCCGCAGTGGACCGCGTCCTGAACCAGGGGATCGAGGTCCTTTCGGTAGACCGAGGTACGGCCAGGGTCGCGGCGCGTCTGCTCACCGACGCGGAGCTCGACTCCTGTTCTGCCGTCGATGCCATCGTGGTGGCGACCGCCGTTCGACTCGGCGGCGCACTCGTCGTCACCTCAGATCCCGACGACCTGGCGCGGTTGGCCTCCAAGCATCCCGACGTCGAGATTCAAGCCCTGCGCTGAGGACGTAGACCGAAATGACCGGATCAGTGTCTGGCGGCCCAGGCGGCCCGTCGACCTGTAGCTGCGGGCCACAGACGAGTCACTGCAACCCCCCAGGAGCGCCCGCGGCGACTCGCCGGGGGCGTTTCGCGCTTACGTCGTATTACGTCGTATGAGGCATACCCAGACCGGAATGGGGTAGCAGTCCTGGGGGCGGAGCCAATTCCGAGGAAGGGGCAGGCTCCATGAACGTCGTCGAGACGACGATGACCGACACCTCTGAGGTTCTCCTCGAGCTATGGATCGAGCTGCTCGAACAGACCTGCGAGGTGATGGGCGACGCGCTGAGCGAGCTCCTCGGGGACGCCTGCGTCCGATTCGCCACCTCGACAGCCGCCGATCCGGACTGCGAAGCGCCACGGCACGCTGGGTGATCCCAGTTTGATGGATGCCGACAGTGCGCCGCTGGAGGTGATCGTCCGGCCCAACGCTCGAACAGACGTGAGGGTCGGGATGCCGTCCTGGCCACTGAACGTCGGACGTCGGATGGTGTGCGAGCTGGCACGTGTCCGTAGGCGGTCGTTGCCCCGCGGGTAGCGTGGGGGTGGACGCGGCGATGAGGGGTGACCGGTGGGGGTGGGCGCGATCGTCATGTTGGCGAAGGCGGATCCGAACAGCCTGCATTGGACGGCTGAGACCCGGTGGATTGTTGGTGGCCTGTGTGTTGTGGCCATCGCGGCAACCGTCGTCGTGGGATTTGCGTTGGGCTTGGGATCGCGCCGCAGGTCGGCGGGCTGGTTGGTCTTGGCTGCCGGTTTGGGCGTGGTGGTGGTCGCGGCCTTGATCACGTTGGCGAGCGCGATTGGCAACAGCAGCGGGAGCGATAGCGACAGCGGTGCCCTGCCGCCCGGGCTGGGACAGCAGGTTCTGATCTGAGATCACCGTCATGGGTTGACCTGCGGCGACTTGCAGTGTCCCGCCCCGGTCCGTGTGAGCGCGCGGCCGCGAGCAGGACGCCTTCGGCGGTGACCGGTGCCTAGTTCCTCGCGAACTCGATGACCTGCTGGAACGTGGGTCGGTTGACGGCCCGCATGGTGTCAGGGATGAGACCGGGGACGAAGCCGGTGCGGGCCGAGGGGCTGCGCCACATGTTCGGGTTCGAGCCCTGCGCGGCGATGATCGGCGCCAACGCGTTGTCGATGGCGTCCCACAGCGAGGTCCGGCATGTGGCGAGGTCACCGAGCCCGCAGTAGCGCAGCGCGAACTTCCCCTTCACGTCGCTGTGGTCGAGCAGCGTGCGCAGGTCCTTGTCGACGTAGGACTCACCCGAGAGGCTGTCGAGGCCCTGCACCGAGTCGAGGTCGGACAGGACCGGCCCGAACACCGGTTGCATGACCGCAGCCGCGATCGGGTGCCAGATCGCGTCCATGACCGTCGGTCCGGCGTCGTCGTAGGTGCCGTTGTTGTCGGCGTCGAGGCGGGGCGCGGTCTGCGCCACCCACGTGTCGAGCAGCGACAGCACCTGGTCGTCGAACGGCGTCGGCGCGGCGCGGGTGTGCAGCACGCGGCTGACGACGGGCCAGACCGGGGCGCGCACGTCCTCGGTGGCGGCGCGGTTCATGATGCCGACGTCCTGGTTCAGCTGGACCGACCTGGAGAACCCCGCGAAGAGCTCGACGCGGTGGATCGAGCCGTAGGGGTTGTCGTCACCGTGCATGAATCCGGGGGCGGACTGGTTGTTCCAGTTGAGCAGCAGACCGCCGGGGCCCGCGACGTCGTGGGGGTGCTGCCGCTCGGTGAGGAAGCCCTGCCAGTCGTATTGACCCGTGCCGAGCGTCGGCAGGCGGCGGTCGAGGTTCCGGGCCCGCACCGGCAGGAGGCCTGATGAGAAGTAGGCCGTCGTACGACGCGAGACGTACGCCCAGTTGAAGGTGAAGCCGAACTCGTTGGCAGCGTGGAAGAAGTTCCGTGGGGTGGTGGCGGCGCCATCGGTCATGTCCTTCAGGGCCGCGAGGTTGAGTCCGTCGCGACCGAACGTGGAGCGCTGGCGGGCCAGGGCGAACGGCTGTCCGCCGACGGTCGCGGTGCCGATCACGGGACCGTGCACCGTCGTCGGGTAGGTCAGCTCGGTGCCGTTGAGCGTGCCGGCGTCGAAGGTCACCATCGGCGTGCAGACCCCGTTGTGCATGTAGTGGTTCGACGCCCGGGTCGGGGCGGAGTGGTCGGGGTTGCACAGCTGCTCGGCGAACACGTCGCGCACGTCGTGGTCGGCGGAGGTGAGGCTCCACGCGTAGTTCTGGGTGCGGCCGATCAGCACGTACATGGACATGCCGGGCACCACCGCGCCCTGCGCCTGGACGCCGGGCGCGGACAGGTCCATCTGCTCGACGATCTCCGGGTAGTAGTAGCCGAGCTGGGGGCCCATGACGGCCAGGCTGTCGCCGCTGGCCGAGCGGCTCGGGTTCACGACCAGGAAGTTCGAGGCCTGGCGGTCGGGCGGCGCGCTGGCGGCGTCATAGGTGCCGTCTGGGTTGGGCCGGGTGCCGATCATGTTGCCGGCCGGTGACGTGATGGTCGGGGCCGAGGTGGCGGCGGCGTTGACGGGCTCGGGGCGGGTGGCGTTGCTCGCCAGCGAGGTGTCGCTGCCGGGCACGCGGGGATCGAGTGAGACGATCGAGCCGGCGTCGATGGTGGCCGAGCCCTTGACGGGGCCGCCGGTGAGCGGTGGATAGTTGAACCGCTCGTGGGTCGTGGTCGGCGCCTCCGGATCGCTCGAGAGCATGACGTCGTTCCACGCCTTGGCGCCCTCCGCCGAGCCGAGCTGATGCTGGAGCTCGTCGAGCAGCTCGGAGTTGCGGGCCTCGCCACCGCCGCCGGCGCCGAAGATCGAGCCGATGAACGCGGTGACCGCGATCACGTCGTTGACCGTCGCTGGTGCCTCGGCGACGTTGTTGGCGGCCCAGTAGGCGTTGATGCCGTCGGCCTCGGCCTGGGCCTCGTCGAGGATCTCCTGACCCTTGGCGCCGTAGGTCTCGACCAGCAGCTTCTGCTGGTCGCTCACCAGCTTCTCGGTGGCGGCGCTGGGCACGAACGACTGGCCGCTGGTGACCAGCGAGAACGCGTCGATGCCGGGCACGTCGGCCACCGCCACCCGCGCCGGACCGCGACCCAGCTCGATCAGCAGGCTGCGGTCGCGCGCCGTGGCCCAACCCGCGCCGAAGGCGAGGTCCTCCTTGGTGTCGCCGTGGATGTGCGGGACCCCGTATGAGTCATAGATGATCGTGGTGCCGGCGTGTCCGGTGAGCTCCTCGTGGGTGGCGCCGATGGGCTTGAAGTCCTCGGGCAGGAAGTGGCTGTTGATGTCCGCGTCGGTGACGTTGCCCCGCAGCGGCGTGAGCCCGTCGTACAGCGGGAGCTGATCGCGAGAGTTCGTGTTGGTCGGCAGACCGCCGTAGTCGCCGGGCGGCAGGATGTAGCGCACGCGGTCGGTCCCCGCCGTCCCGGTGGCCGAGCCGGTTCCGGCGGCCAAGGTGGCCACCAGCATTGCGGCGGCGGCCACCAACGCGGTCTTCTTCCCCAGATATCTGCTCACGTCTCCCCCCGGTGACGTCGACAGGTGGCCTCGGTGCCCCGGGCCATCGCCAGGACCGTAACACCACAGGGTGCGCAGGTCGCAGGCGTGGTGATGGTGAGTCGGCCTGTAGGCGGGAGAAATTCCCCGCCGACCTTGTGACCTGCACGGATGCCCGGAATCGGCTCGTGACCAGCCTTTTTGCCCGTCGATCGTTGATTATCAGTTTGCGTCGTCTCTCGACCTGCTGAGGACTAGCTGAGGACTGGCGAGCTCTCGAGTCCCATCGACCTCCTTGTCTGTCGCCTGACAAGGTGACCACTCGCTACGCAGGGGTACCCCACGTGGCGGTGCGAGACGTGTGATCGTACGGATGGGCGCAGCATCGAAAACGAGAGTCACGTCTACTGCTGGCGACACCGCGAGAACCACGCGAAGCACTGGCGGCTCGGGTCTCACTCCGTTGAGGGCTTGTCAGTCGTCGGGGGGCGGCGTCGCGACTCCGATGCCGGACAGGTAGAGAAGCGACACGATCACGCCGACGGCGTCAGCCAGTCCGGCCTGTTCGACGTAGCCGTGGAGGGCTTTGTTGCGGAGGTTGAGGCCTGACGGTCCGGTGAGGAGTGCTCGGAGGTAGCGGTGCCATGACGGGTCGAAGCCACGCTTCGAGAGCGTGTGGAGGAGGGTTCCGAGGCCGGGGTACTGGCCTGGCTTGTTGTTGTCCTGGAGCCGGTAGATGGGCTCGTCGAGCTCGAGGAGCACGTTGCGCACGAGGCGTTCGATGAGGGGCAGGCCGGTGTAGACGGCGGCTTCGGCGTCGTCGTCGTAGAAGCGTCGGATGACGCGTGCGATGGCCTTCTTGGTCGGCTCGTCGATGAGGGGGTTGGTGATCCCGGCGACGATCTCGTCGTCGGTGGGTGGGCCGAACTTCTCGCCGGCTCTGATGAAGGCGCCCACCAGCAGGGTGTTGGTCATGTGGTTGAGGGTGACCACCTCGTGTTGTGTGAGGCGGTCGTCGGCCTGGGCTTCGGGAGTCGGCGGGGTGTAGCGGGGCAGCCGGTCCTGTCCGAGGTGCATGGTGGGGAAGGCGTGGAGGAGTGGGGAGGCAGCTGCGAGCTCGGCGGCTGTGGCGCGGTTGCGGTCGATGTCACCGCTGGGTGGTCCTTCGCCGAAGACGATGCGGATGGCGGCGACGAACCAGGTCGGGGTGTCGAGGAGCGACTCGATCTCGGCTGCGACGAGGTCGCGGCTGACGGTGATGGTGGCGGAGAACCTCTGCAGGTGGATGTCGGCCGGGTCGATCTGCTGGAGCTCGCGGATCGCCTGGGCCTCGAGGTCGGGAACGGCTCGCTTGTGGGCGATGTTCGCTGCGGTCTGGAGGTGCGCAAGACGGACGAGCGGGTCGGATCGGGCGGCTTCGTCGAGCCAGACCTGTACCTCGTCGCGGTCGAGGCGCTTGCGGGTTTTGTTGTCGGTCGCTCGTCGGCGTTGGAGGTCGATGGTGTGGCCTTGGAGCATGGCGTGCGGGTACCTGGTGCGGGCGTGGGTGAGCAGGTCGTCGATCTCGGGGGCATCGACGTTTGCCTCGATGAGGGCTTCGAGCAGGTCGAGCGCGATGCCGGCCTTGGGTTCGGGGTCAGTGAGGGTCGCTCGGATGGCTTCGAGGGCCGCATCGACCGCCTGGGCGACGAGGTCCTCCTTCTTGGTCATGCGGGCGAGCGCCAGCGCCCGCCGGATGGCGTCGACCTCGCCGCGGCCGCCGGCTGCGTTGCGCCAGTCTTGGAGGTACCCGCCGATGGCGGCGGTGGCGTGCTTGCCGACGTTGCCGTGGCGTCGTTCGAACAGCAGGTCGTGGAGTCGGGCGACAGCTCGAGGGTGTTCGACGAGCACTGCGACCGCGGCCCAGGTTTCGACGGTCGTGTCGGGGATGTCGCTCACTGTGTGCGGCTGCCAATCGCCGTCAGCCTGGGGTTCGTAGAGCACGAACCGATCGGGGTGTTCCTGGTTGCGCGGGGCGAGGAACCGAAACGCGGTTGCGACGGCTCGGGCTTCGGCCGATGGGTCCGCTTCGGCGATGGCGACGACCACCTGGTGGTCCCAGCCTTCGTGGCAGGCAGCGTCGACGATCGCTGAAAGCGCCGCGAGGTCAGGCGGCTCGGGGTCGGCGGCGGGCTGCGAGGACATGGACGAAGGGAACCAGTGCGTTGCGGCGCGACGCAACCGAGTTGTCGGCGGCCCAACCGAGTAGTGCGCCTGTTCCGAGTCGCACCCGTACCAGCGGTCGCCCGAGGTCCCGTCAAGGTGTCAGGCTGGTCCGATGGATGAGGCGGTGATTCCGGTTCTGCGGGTCGAGGACGCGGCGAGGGCTGTGGCCTGGTACCGACGCCTCGGATTCGAGCAGGAGTGGGAGCACCGGTTCGAGCCGCACTTCCCTGCGTTCGTGTCGGTCGCCCGCGACGCAGGGTCGCGGCTGTTCCTGTCTGAGCACACCGGTGACGCTCGTCCCGACACCCTGATCTACCTGCGTGTCGCGGACGTCGATGCTGTCGGGGCCGAGTTCGGGGTGGAGGCCGTCGAGCAGCCGTGGGCTCGCGAGGTCGCGTTGACCGACCCGGACGGCAACCGCCTTCGGGTCGGCACACCGAAAGGCTGAGCGGGAGCTAGGGGAACAAGACCTAGGGAAAGAACAGCTCGTGCGCTGGCCGGTGGGGGCCGAGGCAGAAGTCGTGGACATCGTCGCCTGAGGTGCCCTTGCGCGTGAGCGGCGGGCAGCGCATCGCTGCGGTGGCGGCCGCCAGGTCGAGGCGGCCTGCCAGCACCTTGGTGATGAGCAGGCCCGTTTCGACGATCCGAAAGTCGTGGTCGCGGCAGGCGACGAGGCCCTCATCTGTTGCGGCGGTGTCGGTGCCTTCTTGGCGGTCCAGCTCGGCTGCCCCGGCGAGCGCCAGGCACCGGTGGTACGGGGACGCGGTCTGGTCGGCGCGCAGGCGGTCGTAGATGGCTCTCGCTTGGTCGGGGCGACTGTGCGTGCGGTGGTGTTCGGCGAGCTCAATGTCGATGGCTGCGCCGGTGAAAGCGGTTGTGCCCGGGACTGCCTGCCAGTCCTCGAGCCTGTGCGCGGTCTGTTCAAACAGGCGGTCGTCGCCGGCGAGGCGGGCAGCGGTGAGCTTCACGGTGTCGCAGGAGACGACGGCGGACGGGAGGTGGTCGGCGTCGAAGCTTTCGGCGGCGGGCGCGAGGTATCGCAACCCCGCGTCGGGGTCGTCTTTATAGATGGCAATGCAGGCTTGGAGGAACAGGGCCCAGCCGACCCAGCGGATGGAGGCGAGCGCGTCGAGGCCGTCGAAGAACTCGCCGAGTGCTGCGGCGGCACCGTCGAGATCGCCTTGCCACATCGTCGAGTACGCGATCTCGAAGACGGCGTGGGCAGCCTCGTTCACCTGTCTCGCGTCTCGGGCCGAGTCGTATGCCGTCCGGGCGTGTTGGAGGGCTTCGTCGAGTTTGCCTTCGATTCGTTCGGCTTTCGCGAGGGCGAGGACGATGGCGACATCGTCGGGGTCGGCGCAGCGGCCGACCCGGTCGAGTGCGGCGGCGTGATCGCCGAGGTGTGAGCTGAGCAGCGTCACCTCGACCCGGTCGAGCTGGGTGCGCAGTCCGCGTGGGAGGGCTGCGCGTGCGGGCCCGGCGGCGAGGCCCATGATCGGTTTGGTCCAACGCCGCCGTGCGTAGGCGTCGATCTGGAAGACCTTGCGTGCTGAGCGCGCCGCCACACCAAGGTGGGTGGTGCGCATCGCTTGGACGTACTCGTGGCGCGGATGGTCGCGGTCGCCGGCGAGGTCGTAGAGCGCGGCGGCGCTGAGGTGGCGGTTCCCGGCGACATGAGCGATCGGCTGGCGCTGCGTCGACGCGGCGTCGGCTTCGACGCCGTCGGGCAGCGTGTCGGTCAGCCCCGCGTCGCGGGCCCACGACACGAACAGGTCGGTGAGCCCGGCCGGGTGTTCGCCGAGCAGACGGGAGCTGCTACCTGTGGTGGCTGGGAACCGGGCACGCAGGATCTCGTGTCGCGCCTCGGTTTCGAACCACACGATCGAGGAGGCGTCGCCGAGGGCGTCTGCGAGCACCAGGCGGAAGTCCAGGTCGGCTCCCTGGTAGCCGAACGCGACGACGTGCCGATCCTTGACGTCGGCTGTGAGCCTGCCCGCCCACTCGGGGCCGAGTCGACGGACGACGTCGTCGGACTCGACGAGGAACTCACCGGTGCGGACTGACCCGTGCGGCTTTAGCAATCGCGCTGTCGGCGACGGGGCGGCGTCCTGGCGCAGCACAGTGGTCTCCACCTCGACGCCTGTTGCTTCGCAGGCGTCTTCGATGTGGTCGTCGAGGTTCACGGTCCAGACGGTCGCTCCTTGGCGGAGTGCTTCGGCGAGGACGAAGTGGTTCACGTTGGGCTCACCCTGGGAGAGCACCTGGGTGAGCCAGCCCCCGATGTCGAAGCCGCCCGCGGCCGCGCAACTCATGAACACCTCTGGTGCGAGCTTCGTGGCTTCGGTCCGGGCGCTCGGTCGGCCGTCGACCGGTTCGTCATCGATCGCGAGGTCGTCGAGGATGCTTTCGCGGATCGCGCCGAACAGCGGTAGTCCCGACGGCCATGCGAGTGACGCGCCCGTGCCGACGAAGAACGTGGTCTTGGAGATGCTGTCGCCCACCTGGACCTCCTCGGAGTCACCGCACCCGGGTCATCGCAGCCGCCGGTCACGCCCTTCGTTGGGCACGCTAACGGCGCGCCGGTCTGCCCGCACCTAGGTGGTGACGGTGACGCCGGAGGCGGGCCCTCGGCGCGCATGCTTGACTTGTGCGATGGGGAAGGTGGGGTTGTACGAGTACCTGGCGCGACCAGTTGGGAGCGCGACAAGGTCCGACTCGACGCATTTCACGAAGGCCGACGAGCCCTACGACGACGATCCTGGTGTCCGCCCGATGGGTCATCCGTTTGCCTTCGCTGGTGGCACGTCCAAAACGTTCGCCGACTCCGACACCTACGACGAGGATGGACAGCTCGGCGAGCTCGGTGATCTGAGCGTGTCGACGCTGAGCACTCGGGCGACCGCCGACCCCTATGACCCGGACATGGCGCTGCTGGCGCTAGGGCTCGTCGGCTCGGAGACGACGAAGCTCACCGAGGCCCGGGGTGGCGACACGTACGACGACGGGGCTTCGGTTCTGGACATCGGATCGCTCGGCGAGCTCGACGGTACGACTCGGTCGACATTGCGGGTCGAGACCCACGACGGGCAACCGGGGGTGGCGAGCCTTGGTGACCCCGGCGCTGTGTGACTGCCTGATCGTCGGCAACGACAGCGATGAGCATGTCCGGGCGGTGCTGCGGTGCCTCGCGTGGCGAGACGTCCGGGCATTGTTAGTGGATGCGCCGGCACTCGTCGGCGGCGGGTTCTCGTTGTCAGGGTCGCGTCTGGTGACGTCGTCGGGCACGGTGGAGTTCGGAGGGCTGGCCGGCTGGTTGCGGCGCTACTCACCGTCGCTGTGGGGTGCAGGGACTGTCGCTGGAACGTTGGAGGCGGTGACGCACCGGGCGTTCCTGGGTTTGGTGGCGTCGATCAGCCGGATCGGTTCAACACGGTGGTTGACGTCGGTGGATGCGATGTTGCGAGGCGAGGACCGGCTGTTGCAGTTGGAGGTGGCTGCGGCGACGGGTGCCCGGGTTCCGGCGACGCTGGTGACCAGCGACAGCGACGAGGCCGCGGAGGTGCTGGGCGAGTCGTTCGTGGTGAAGCCGCTGCTCGGCGGCTACTTCGATTCTGCTGATGGGCCCCAGGCCGTCTACACCGCTGAGCTGTCGCCCGACGAATTGGGACGGGTGGACTTCGGGGCGGCTCCTTTCGTGGCGCAGGAGCGCATCGATGCGGTCGAGCATCATCGTGTGGTCACGGTCGGCGAGGCGGTGTGGACGGCGCGCCTGTCGGCGGACGGCCGGCCGTTGGACTGGCGTCAGCAGGAACGTGCGCACTTCGAGTGGGAAGTGGCCGCCGACCCCGACACAGCGACCGCGGCCGGAGCGCTGGCGTTGGCTGCCGCCATGGACCTGGGCTACTCGAGTCAGGACTGGGTGATCGACGAGAACGGTCCGGTGTTCTTGGACTTGAACCCAGGCGGACAGTGGCTGTTCCTGCCGGAGGCGATCGCAAGTGAGGTGTCCGGCTCCATCGCGGAGCATCTGTCGTCATGAGCGAGGGCAACGAGACTCCGGCGCAGGCGAGGCCCGGTCCGCCCGCGGTCCCGACGTCGCAGCGCGGGCTCAAGGCATGGATTGACGGCTGGTTGCCGCTGACCGCCGCGTTCATCGCCGGCCTGCTGTTCGGCTGGGAGGTGAAAGGCGAGCAGGAGAGCCCGAACCATCCAGGTGACGTCACCGAGTTCGACGAGCTGTCCCTCAGGCTCGTCGTCGAGGAGGGCAGGCGGCAGATCGACAATCAGTCGGAGCGGTTCAAGCACACGACGGACCGGGCGCAGGTCGTGGTGACGGTCTCGCTTCTGGCGTTGCCGTTCTGGGTCGGGCTATTCAGCCTGGCTCGCAAGTCCCGCCACTGGCAGGAATGGGTGTCGGGAGGGTTGTGGGTGCTGGCCGGGTTCCTGCTCGTGTGTGGCCTCGCGGCCGCCGCGGCGGTCGCGGTCACCAAAGCGAACTTCGAGGCGATCGACACGACACAGATCACGACGTGGGATCCGCCTGTCCTGCGCCGGATGGCTATGGACTACGCGGGGGCAGTGCGCCTCGGCGAAGGAACCGTCGCCGACCGGGTGACGGTGTTTCGCCAAGCGACCCGGCTGCTGGTGTGGGGTGCGATCTTCGCGGCGCTCGCCGCGGTCGTGGCGCTCAGCTGACTCCCTTCCGGCGATGCCCGCCGAGCCTGGATGTCACCCGCCCGGCGGACACCGGGTTCATGTCCGGGCTGACCGTCGAGCTCGAGACGCGGTGGTACGAGCTGACGTCGATGTCGGTCCGCCTGATCCTCCACGGCGAGGCCTTGCGCCAAACATCTGGGCCCGAGCGACGACAACGCAGCCGCGCTGGCCCAGGCGATGGTGGTGCTGCTGATGGAGACGGGCTACGTCCATCTGTTCGACCGGGGGTCGCGCATGTTGTCGTGTGTCCCGGAGGCGGTAGGAGTGCTGGCGGCAGTGCGGCTATACCGCAAGCATCGGGTCGGGGACGAAGCCGCCTCGCCGCGGCCGAGCACTTCGACGAGGCCATGGAGGCCTCGCGGATGCCCAGTGGGCAGCCCAGGGCGGCTGGACCGGTCACGTGCTTCTGGTCGTCGAGGGCATCACCAAGGCCGCCACCGACGGCCTCGCAGGGGTAGCGGTCAGGCCGGCCTCGAAGTGCGACTCCGGCGCCCACCGGCGGCTGCGGTCTGTCGGCTTGACCCGACAGTGGACCCGCGTGGCCGGCGAGCCGGGCGAGCGGGTGACCTAGGTGTTGAGGGCCTGGATCTGGGCTGGGTCGATGCGGCCGTCAGTCGAGAGTGGGATCTGCTCTGGTCCGAGGCCGAACACCGAGTAGATGCGGGTGAGCGCGACGAAGGCGTCACGCTCCGGTTCGCCGGTCACGACGTCGTCGGCTTCGAAGTCGTCGAGTCCGGCGGGCTGGCCGTCGGCGAGGAGCACCTGATGGAGCCCGCCGAACAGCCGCAGGGTCCAAGGTCTGCTCACGGGTCCCCGTAGGCTCACGACCCATCGCATGGGTCCTTCGACGGAGCTGGCGACGCATTCGGTGAGGAACTTGAAGTACAGGTAGGTCCATTCGCCGAGCACGACCGGGTTGATGTTGCGAGGTCCGGGCGCCGTGTCAGTACCTGAGCCGCCGGCTCGGGTGAGGAAGGTCCCAAGTCCGGCGGCTCCGGCGAAGACCGCGCCGTCGGGATCGGCCCAGAGGATCGTGCGGTCCGGGGTCGAGTTGATGAGGGAACCGTCGAGGTTCTCGACCGATCCAATGTCATACGCGATGGCGAAGCCGGCCCAGCGGATCTCGGGCGGCGCTTTGACGCAGCCGAGGATCCTTTGGGGGTCGTAGAAGCCAGGGATCGGGGTCTGCTGCGGTTCGACAGGTACCGCGCCAAGCATCAGGGTTGCCCCGTCCCCCCATCCCATGTAGTGCTCGATTGCGTCGAGCCGTGACCCGCTGCGCTCGGCGATCGCCTCCGAAACGTGGGGGGTGGCGGGCGAGGTGGGAAGGACTGGCAGCGTTGTGCGTGACCGACGGCCGTCGCTGAGGTCGCGGTGGATCTGGCCGGGTGGCAGCCAGGTCGTGTGCGAGCCGCTGCGTATAGGTACGCCGACGCCGATACCGCGCTTGTCGTCCTGGTCGAGCATCCCGGTCACGATGAACGGCTGGTCGTCGTCGGTCTGGGGCGGCACGACGACTACACCCATCGCCTTTCCGTCAGGCCGCGGGAACCGTCGGATGTCGAGGCCTCTCGGCATCGGGTAGACGCCAGAGCTGATCACGTCGCGCATCTGCTTGGAGTCGAACATGTGGGCGGGGAACGGCCGGATCTTGGAGGCGACCTCTTCGTCCAGATCAGAGGACACCGTCGTGGCGACGCCGATAGCGAGGCAGCCACCGCCGCTGTTTGCCATGGCGGCGACGTCTTTCGCGGGTTCCCACTTCCCCTTGTCGGTGGTGAGCTGGTACGGCGCGCTCTTGAAGTCGAGCTGCGCCGTCTCAGGCTCGCCGATCAGGTCCGATTCGGCCTCAGCCTCGAGACACTCGGCGATCTCGTCGGGAGTCATGGTCTCGAAGCTAGCGGCGGACATGACCCGCGATGAGGTGTTAGGCAACCACCCCTTCGTCGGTGCCCCCGGAAGGCCGGAGCTGGGTCGCGGGCAGCACGGGATTTGCACGAGTCAATCAGTCGGCGGTTGCGCGATTCGGTCAGGCAATTGCACCGTGTCACCCACCCGCTCTCGCCATTCCAGGAGTTCCAACGATCACCGGGCTAGCCCCCTGACGATCGACCCGCCTGCACAGTGCATCGCGACGAGCCGCGATGGACAGGGCGGGGAAGGCGGTGGCGCTGTCGAGCGCCGGCCAACCGACTGCCCGCAGGGGGTCCAGTCGGTGGTTGTGTGAACTCAACCTCCTAACCTCGGAGTCGAGCTCTGACAGTCGCCAACGATGTGTTCCTGGAGGAACTCGTGACCGACGGACCCGCGGATACAACGTCGTCTGGAGACCAGCTCTCGCCGATCGAACAGATCTACGACCGGCACGTCGCGGAGGAGAAGTTGAAGCATGGCACGAAGTACGAGCGACTGACCGCGCTGGTCTTCCAGACCCTCGACGCAGACGCGTCGATCTCCCATGACGTCAGGCTGCGCGGCGACGGAAAGAAGACCGCGCACCAGATCGACGTCCGCGTCACGCAGGCTGGCAGGACCCGCCGCACGTTGATCGAGTGTCGGGACAAGAGTCCAGACAACAAGGTAGACCTTGATGAGGCGAGGTCCTTCGCCACCGTCGTTCGACAGCTCGACGCCGACGGCGTGATGGTGACAACCAACGGATTCACGCAGCCGGCGATCAACCTCGCCGAGGACGAAGGACTCGAACTGCTCACATTGCGAGCCTTCCTCCCGCCCGATGGGGAGGATCGTCTGATGTCGATCCAGCTGAAGGTGCAAGCGGTGAGCCCGGTGCTGGACGGTGTCGCGGCCAGGTCGGGAGCAGGTGAGCTTGCCGAGACGCCAGTGGGATTCGACGGGGCCACGCCAGTGAGCGGGCTATCGACAGCCCGCACGCTCGATGAGGTGGTTCGTTCGATGATGCGCACCCCGCTCGCTGATCCACCCGAGGGCGGATTGGAGACGGTTCGGAGGTTCGAGCCACCCCTCGTGATCCACGGAGCTGATGGGCCAGTCG
Organism: uncultured Microthrixaceae bacterium; assembly: GCA_963740985.1. Lineage (GTDB taxonomy): Bacteria > Actinomycetota > Acidimicrobiia > Acidimicrobiales > Acidimicrobilacustridaceae > UBA4742. The sequence continues at coordinate 730,354 of CAVUGJ010000002.1, read as the reverse complement.
AGGTCAACGAACTGGAGGTTCGCTACCACGTTGAGACGAGGTCGTTCGAGCACACGATTGACGCCGGCGGAAAGATCGCAGAGCTGGTGCTCAAGTCCGTGGACGGGACCTTCGACCGCGTGATCTGGGACGCCGATCTTCGCCAACTCGGTTTCGACCCGGTCACGGGCGACGTGATTGGGGAGCCTCAGCCGTAGCCACCGGCCGCGTTGCGAGCCAGGCATGTCAGCGTGGACCGCAGTCGCGCCGTGGCGAGCGGAGAAACTCGGCTCGGGAGACGGACCTCGAATGCGAGGGCCACCCCAGGGTTGAAGCGGGCTTGGCCCCCGCCCCTCAGGGCGATCGTCCGCGGCTTGGGTCTGTGCGAGATGCGCGCCTGCTGACCCCGCCAGTCAGAGGCGGTGGAGTGGGGTAGGTCACACCCCCGGTTGGCGGCTCCGGGGCGAGTGCGCCGATCGCCTCGGCGAGTCCGATGAGGTCGTGCCATTCGCCGCTACCAGCCTCTGGGTCTTCGAGACGCCTCGCACACTCGCGAGCCTTCAGAGGTTTCGATCGGCCGATGGTCGCGGATGCCTGGCTCTCGAGGGCTTCGTAGCTGGCGAACGTTGCGCGCATCACGGCCTCGTAGTTGGGGTCGAAGCACGCGTGGAAGGCACCAACGGTGAGCTGGTTGGAGGCTGGACTCAGGGTCTGCTCCGCCTGGAGCGCCTCCAGCACCTCCTCGGCTGCAGTGCGGCTCGACTCAGCCTCGTCGGGCCCGAGGTTGGCATCGGAGTCGAAGACGGGGTAGACGGGTATGCCGTACGCGCCGTACATCCGGGCCCATTTGGCCATGTTGGTCAGGCCGTTGACGGGGACGATTGCTACCCCTCTGGCAAGGAGATCGAGACCCACGCGCCGCAGCAGGATCGGTAGTGCGAGTTCCTCGGTCTGGCCTTCGACAAGCACGCATACCCGCGCGAACAAGCCGCTGGTCGTGGCGTAGGTCGCGGCGGCGGCGTAGAAGGCACCGATGGTGTCGGCTGTCGCCGCGTCGGGCGGCGCACCGCGCTTCACGAGTTCCGCTGCGAGCTCGGTGGCGGTGAACTGCTTGACGGTCGTGCCGTCCGACTCAGCCTGTTTGCGCACGAGCGCCGTGGTCCCAGGTTTGGCGAGATTGACGAAATAGGGGCTGTGCGTCGTCACCACGACCTGAACTCCGAACGCGGCGAGGTCGCGGAGCTTGCGAGCCAGCCACTGCTGCGCGAGCGGGTGCAAGTGGGACTCTGGCTCCTCGATTGCGAGAAGGAGGCCTTCGCCCCCGAAGGCATGTGCGTATGCGTAGGAGAACGCCATCGCCAAGATCTGCTCTTGGCCCGTGCCGAGCTCTTCGTAGGTCCGGGGGATGCCGTCGAGGTGAGGGAAGACGCGGAGCGAGCGGAAGTAGTTGGACGGGTCGTACGCGGAGAAGTCCACGCCGAGTCCGTAGGCGAGGTTGCCACCGAAGTCAGCGAACGAGCTACGGAGTGCCCCCGCGAAGGTCTGGTACTCCTCGACTTCCTCGAAGGTGTTGACGAGGGAGCCGAAGATCTCCTCGAGCTTCTCCACTCGGTTCGGTTCGGCGACCAGGCGTTCATGGAACCTGCGCATCAGCTTGGAGAGCGTCGTCCATTTCGATCCGTAGGACAGCTGGTACGACAGGTCTCGGTTGACGCCGACGGACATGCAGATGAGTTCGTGTCGCACCTCGTTAGTGACCCAGGTGTGGGGACACGCGGAGCTCTCGAGCTTGTAGGAGCTGGGCGGTTCGTCATCGGGCGCGTAGGTCCACGAGATCTTCGTCACCTCGCTGTTCGTGCACCCCTTCGGGCAGGGGATCCCGGAGGTGCCGACTCGGATCTTGATCTCGTTGCCTTCTGGGGCCCGGCCGAAGTACTCGTGGTCCTCTGGTCGATGGGTCCCGGGCCAGTAGTCACCAAGGATGAGGTTCAACGCTCGCAGGATGTTGGACTTCCCTGCATTGTTCTCGCCGATGAGCACGAGGGGATCTCCGTCAGGCATGGTCACGTGCACCCAATCGCCGATGGAGCGATACCCCTTGATGCCGAACTCCGTGAGCCGTGGTCCCGCCATCCCAACAAGGCTTGCAGATCTAGTCGCCATGGGACGGCTCATCAGGCGGGGCGGGTGACGGGCAGCCGCTCCTCGGTGCGGTAGATCATCTGCTGTCCGGCATGAAGGTGAGGCGCGCTCTCGCGCAGCGTAGGAAGAGCCACGAATCCTCCCAAACCGGCCATGCGCAACCAGAGGTCGCAGCTAAGTCGCAAGGCTTCCCGGTGGGCCGATCAATTCGACCACCTCGCTCACGTACAACGTCTTGCGCTCGAGGAGCGAGTTCGCGATGGCCTCAATGGCCGAGCGGACCGATCGCACAAGCTCGCCAGCCTCGTCGTACAGCCGTCGAGCCGGCTCTACACCTGTCGACTCGATCCATCCCTGGCAGCGCACAACGATCTGGAAGTCCGCGCGTCGCCCGCGCCGGTCGTAGCGCCCGAGCAGGAGCTGCTCCGCCTGGGTGCCAGCGAAGCACTCGAGTGTGGCAGCGTGTGCCGTGATCTCACCGTCCTCAACAAGATGTTGGAGCGGGCGGCCGAAGAAGGCCGCTCCACCAACTCGTTCGCCTGGTAGCAGAGCAACTGTGCCTGACTCCGCCAGGCACGGAGGAAACTCCTCGCAGGCGCGCGTAACCCACTGGAGCGGCAACCCGAGCACGTGACCAACGACGGCGTGGCCAGCCTCGTGGACGGCCAAGTGCTGCGCCTGTTGCGACTCCGTCAACAGATTGATGTCGAGCGCGACAGGATCCACCCGTGGGAGCGTACTGACGGGCGTGCCCTGACGGCCTCTCGCCCGTCAGGGTCACCCAGCACTAGCGCTAAGCGCACCGGGGGCGGGTGCAATCCTGGCAACCCCAACAGCGCAACCCGCCTTATAGCCTCACGCGCACACCTGTGCTTCGGCCGAACCTAGTGGGGCAAGATCGGCCGGAAGTCCTGCTCGGTTCCACTGATCCGTCGCACGCCGACGTCTTTGATCTGGGCAGCGAAATCGGCGTCCACTTCGTAGGTGCCCTCGAGCCGTTCGCCCGAGCCCAAGCGAACGAACGGCCAGAACCTCTGTGGCTTGTCGAGCTTCACGCTCGATGGAAGGACCGACGCCAGATCGAAATTCCACTCGGCCGAGTGGGCTGGCGCAACGGTAACGGGGAGTTCGGGGCCGGCGACTCTCTTGTAGGGTGACCCAATGCTCAGGTCGAGGTGTTGATACACACCGTCGGGTGGCTCCATGCACCACCCAGTGATGCCAGATAGGTCTGGTCGTTCGCTAAATCCAAGCCCGACCTGCTCCACACTTCCAGGCTCGCCGCCCCGGTTCGTAACCCGGATCCGGAGCCAGGCCGTCGAGCCGATCCCACTGGAGTTGATCGAACTCGAGTGGCCGAGCGTCTCGAGGACGAGTTGGGGTCGTTGCCGACGCCAGGTCAGCACCGTCGAGACGATGTTCCAGCCGAGCGAGAACGTCGCTACCACGAGAGCCACGACAGCGATCACGCCACCCAGGTTAGAGCCGGTCGAGGGCGGCTCAGTGAGCCGAGGGGATGTGACTGGTGAGTTGGACGCGGGTTCTTGCCCTTCGAGCCGACCGTGCGGGCTGTTTCTCGGATCGGGTGATGATGCCGTTCCAGGCGATGAACCGGGCGGACGTTGGTGTCCACGGTGACCTTCCCCCGGTTCTCCGGACGGGTGACCCTCGTCCGAAGGCACGGCAGTCTTGCTCGCTGATCAGCTGAGGTGCCCCGGAAGGCCGAGAGGTAGGGCGCTCGAACTCGGTCGAGCAACGAGCATCCTTGACCACGAACTTGAGACCGCCATCGCAGAGACGCTGGGAACGCCTCTTCCACGGCCAATCCAGATCTTCGGAGTCGGGGTAGGTCATGCGTTTGGAATGCCCACGCTGAAGGGCCGGATTACTGATCCATTTGGGGAGCTGCCCCCTGGCGAGCGTCGACTCCTGGAACAGCAACTCACCGAGCTCGCCGAGGAGTTTTGATCGGAGGACCCCCATTCGAGACGCCGAGCCAGGGAATCGAGCTGCCCGATCGGTCCTTCTCGGAGAGGTTTGCCGTCTCCTCTGCGCACCTTGCAGTCGAGGTCGAATCCCAGGGTCGCAATGATGACAGTGCCGGCCGGTTCGCTCAGGCATCCGAGTACTTTGACTTCCTCGATTCTCTGACGTTGCGGCTCAAGCAACTCGGACGCTCGCCTCTTGAGATCATTACGGACGACCCCGACGATCTAACGGCGTTCCTGGCGCGGATGCCCGTCCGCTGGATTGGGTGTCGGTTGCGCCGGGTTGCACTCCGAGGGACTCGGACCTGGCAGCGAAACGACCTGAACGACATCGTCACGCTCAGCGTCGGGAGCGCCCAATGTGACGTGGTGGTCTTCGAGAAGCACTGGAGCCGGGTACTTGCCCAGACGGGTGTCGAAACCCGCGCCCGGGTTGTCAGCTCGATCCGAGAGCTGCCGGCACTCCTCGTCTAGGCGCCCGCCTAGACACCTTCGCTAGTGAAGCGTCAAACGGCGGACATCACCAACGGTCCGCGCTCTGGCGCCGTCCATCTGCCAGGGCGGGAAGGAACCGACTGGGGGAGTGGTCGACCGGGGCAGGCTCGGAGCTGCTGAGGACTCACCGAGTACTGACTTGTAGCCGGAGAGCAGAGAACCCCAGGCCAGGGGGGCTGATGATGGTAGGTCGGCCTGTAGGGCGGGAACGAACCGGAATGGGGGAGTGGTCGACTCGGTGAGGCTCGAAGCTGCTGAGGACTCCATGAGGACCGGCGGACTGTCGAATGGGACAAAACCGCAGGTCAGCTGAGGTGGTGATGGTGAGCCGACCTATAGGCGGGAGACATTCCCAATCGACCCGGTGACCTGCTCAGATACCCGAAGCGTGCCCTCTGAACAGCGGTTTCTCTGTTTACCGTCGTCCGAGAGTTTTCGTCGCTTCCCAGGCTGCTGAGGACTGGCTGAGGACCAGAGACGCTGGAGTCACGGGAGTGGCATCCCGCCGACTCACCCCCCAGCGCACCGAACGAGATCGCCTCTGTTCCGCCGGAGGTCTGGGTGGCCGCATCGGGGGGACGAGATCCCCCGGGTGATCGGCAGTGGCGCCGGCCCGCTCGCTCTCGGGGGCATGCCGTCAGCCCAGAGCCTTCGTTGGCGCGGCCAGGCCCGGGCCGAATCTCCCTGGGGGCTGTCACAGAACCTCGGTAGTTTCAATCGTGTGATTCGACGCTTGCTGGACGTCCGGAGCGACTTGGGGCCGCCAGTTGACTTGATTGCTGAGAGCAGCGATGCCGGCTCGGTGACGTTCCGCCAGCTTCTGCCGCCGGGAGCGGATCGGGACGCCGCGCTCGTCGAGATGAAGGACGCGATGGAGGCGGAGGCCTCACGGCTCGAGGCCGTCGCATCAGAGCTGCGCGAGCTCGTTGCGCTTCACGATCCGGTTGAGCTGGTGGCGTCGGTCGCCGTGCCTGGAGGGATGGGCGTTCTCGATGACGATGCCGTCGACGATGCGCCGACGACATTTGGTTGGGATGCGAAGGTCGAGTATCTGGTTGGCCTCGTCCTGAGTGTGAAGCCCGGCACCGACTCGGTCCCGCTGGCGACCACCCGCCGCGTAGTCCAGCTGCTCGGCCAGGTGTTCGAGGCGGCGGCTGCTGCCTCGTTTCTGGAGTCGTCCTCGCAGGGAGCTTCGGGTCGTTCCGGACTGGATGCGGCGAGCTTCCTGATGCGCCAGGAGCGGCTCCTGGATCGGATGGCGGGGTACTCGTCACATCTCGAGGCGATCGATGCGGAGGTGTTCGATCGTCATCGCCAGCTTTACGTCTCCGAGTTGGGATTCTGTCCGTCGGATGCCACGCGCCTTGTTCGCCGACACGTCGCATGGGTGAACCGAGAGTTCCAGGCTGCGGCCCACGCTCTTGCTGCGGCGTTCGACGATGACGTCGACCCCTCGAGTCCGGCCGGGCAGCGTGTTGCGCTTAGCTTCCGTCAGGTGATGGACGCGCCGTATCTCTGGACGCCTGAGCTGCTCGCTGAGTCGAGCGGCCTTCCGATGTCGGAGGTGGCGGCGTTGCTCAGCCATCTGTCGAACGGGTTCGAGTGTCAGCCGGACTTTCGATTGCCTTCGGACGAGAACCTGGCCCGGTACCGTCCCTTGGTGCGCCTCTACGAGGACACGTATCTGGCGGCACTTCCGTGGAGCCTCGCCCATGGCATCCACGGCTGGATCGAGGATCACCTTCGCCGCGACGTCCAACGCAGCGCTCCTCGACTCCTATCGTCGACATCGAAGCTCAGCGGCTCAGCGGCTGGTCGGGCAGACGCTGACGGGTGTCCTCGGTGAGTCCGCCGTGCATGCAGGCCAGCACTACGACGGCGAGGCCGGACACGGCGAGATCGACTGCCTCGTGTCGGGCGCGGTGCCGGTGGTGGTCGAGGTGAAGTCACAGTCGCTCACCGATGCCGGCCGTCGTGGTCAGCGCCGCCGGATCTCCCGTGTCGCCGACGACGTGGTCGCCAAGTCGTTCGACCAGACGAAGCGTGCCGCCGAGTACATCGAGTCGGGTGGTCGGGCCTTCTCCGACCGCGAAGGCGGTGGCGAGGTCGAGCGGCTCCCAGAGGTGGTGGAGTCGGCCCTTCGAGTAGTCGTGACCTTCGAGCGGATGGACCCCCTGGCGCTCGCCGCCGCCGAGCTGATCGACGCCGACGACGAGCCGGTGTGGGTGACGAACCTGGCCGACCTGCTCATGGTCGCTGACGTCCTCGCCGATCCAGCCGGGTTCCTCACCTACGTCGAGGCCAGGGGCAAGGCAGTCGCGGCCGGCTTGCAGATCTACATGGAGTCCGACGCGCTGGGCGGCTACCTGATCGATCGGCTGGAGACCATCGTCGCGAAGGCGGTCAGCGTCCGTGACGACAACACCCGCGTCACGCTCAGCTACTGCAGCACCGCTATCAACGAGTACTTCACGCTCAGCGAGATGCGTGGGGACGCCCCGAATCCTGGGACCGGGGTACCGGCGCCGATCCGCGACGCGCTCTCCGGCTGTGCGGACGGGTTCTCGGCCGCCTGGTGGGCCCTCGCGCGGGCGGTGATGGCCACGCCCACCGACCGCTGGCGTTCGTGGCGCAGGTTCGTGCGCCGCCACAAGGGTGACAGCCCGTTCCCACTCGAGGGGGGTGCGGCACTCGTAGCGTCGTCAACCGCGGTGACGCCTCGTATCGAGAATCGTGGCCCCTCACTGCTGGTCATCCCCCGCCGGTCGGTGATCTGACCCCTGACAGGTGAGAGCTCCACCGCCCGAGCTGCCTTGCCCTCAGGCCGATGCTGTGGTCGGCCGTTCCTCAGTGAGCCGCCTGGCGAGCTCACCGATGGGACCGTGGAGCGTGCTGGCCCTCTTGAGCAGGAGCTCGACTGCGGACTGTTCGCCTGGGGCGCCCGCCATTCGGGCGACCCAGTTCTGTTCGAGCTGCGTCGGGTTGAGCTGGCCGAGCTGGCGGTCGAACCAGTCGGGGGAGATCTCGTCTGCGACGGCGACGAACCGATCGAGGTGCTCCACCATGTTGCCCTGACGCAGCGCAAGGCCGCCGCAGACGTCCTGAGCAGAATCGTCCAGGATCCGGCGGGCTGCCTCGTCGTCAAGCTGGGCGACGGCCTCCAGAGCCTCCGCCGCGAGGCCCCAGCGGAGACCTTCACTGACCTCGACGGTGAGGCTTCGCCCCCGGCGTTCCAGCTCCACGGCCGCCTCTGGTGCGATCGGGATCACTCGAGTCGGGAGGGTCTCGATCTCGTCGAGGTGGTTCATCACCCACGAACGGGCAGGCTCGTGGTCATCGGCGTGTCCGAGCGCAACCACGAGGCTTTGGATGCGGGCCAGGTCGCACCAGTGGTCCTGTGTGGTGGTGTCCAAGGCGTCGATGGGCACCGCGGCGTAGAACCGAGCGAGTGCGTCTGGTGCGACCCATCGCAGGCAGACGGTGAGCAGATCGAGATCGTGGAGGTCGCGCAGCGCGACGCCAGCGAGACTGGCCGCTGCCCTGGCCCAGTCGACGCTGTTGAACAGCGCGGTGACCGCGTCGCTGAGCTCGGTCAGGTCGACCTCGGGCTCCGGGGGGCTCTGCTCTTCGTCTTCGACGTCCTGCACATCGGCCTCTTCGTCGCTCAGCTGTCCGTTCCGCGCTGCCACCCATGCCACGGTTCCGAAGGCCCAGTGGGTAAGTGCGTTTGCCGCTGTGGCTACGTCATGTTCGAGCAGGCCCGCGACTGCTGGGGTGATGGTGGTGACCAGGGTGGCCGCGAGATGTGGAGAAAGCTCGCAGAGCCGATCCGTCAGGTGGGTCATCGGGTAGATGTGGTCGAGAGTGGTGTCGCTCGCCCATGCGCTGACCGTCGCGATGTCGACGGAAGCGAGGAACGCCTCGTTCCACGCAGACCGACGTGTCTCGTCCGCGTGGCTCAGCTCACCGATGAGCCTGTCCCACCCCTCCCCGGCCTCTGGCCGGCCGCGTTCGGTTAGTGCCTCGCCCACTCGTCGTGGATCCACCGACCGAGCAACTTGCTCGTGGGCGGACGGGTTCGCGCTCCGCAGTCCGCCCAGCAGCCAGCTGATCCCATCGACGTCGTCGCTGGAAACGTCGTCGATCCAACCCGATAGCACGCCAGCTACGTGGTTCGCCGTGTTGTCGTCGAGCCTGTCCCAGAAGGTCAGGTGCCAGAGGAGGTGTGCCGCGAGGTTGCGGTCGCGGCCAGGCGCTGCCCGAAAGCACTGGTCGACGAGGGCGGCGACGATCGCGGGATCCAGGAGGCCACTGCGGTAGCGGAGGATGTCGGAGGTGTAGAGGGTTTGGAGGAGCCAGAATTTGCCTTGGGTCGGTTCATCGGGGTCGGCCAGCATGGTGCGCAGGACGTCGACCAGGGGAGCCCACGAATCGAGTTCGGGGTGGTTGGTGATCCGGCGTAGCACGGCTTGCGCGAGCCTCAGGTGGGGTGTCCGCAGCTGCCCTCCTCGCGAGATGAGCAGCCGACGCTGATCGAGTTCGTCGAGTGCCTGGTCGAGCCACTCGGGCGGTCGTCCGACTCGGACGCTGTACTGGTGGAGCCGCTCGAGCGTGGCGCCGGCGTCACGGCTGGTTAGCTGTACGGCCGCGACGATTCCGAGGGCCAGGTCGGCGTTGTCGTGGTCACGGAGCACGACGAGCTGATCACCGATGCGACGGTCGCCACCGCTGAGCACGAACATGAACTGCCAGGGGTACTGCGATGTCGACGCGGTCCGGACTCGGTCATCGAGCGACTCGCCTGTCAGGCCATCGTTGATGCGGTCATCAAGGAGCGCCACCAGGGGTGCAATCGCGTCGGCCTGGTCCTCGCAGAGGGTCACGAGCACTGCGACCGCTTCGGTGGCGGTGAGCTCCACGTCCTCGGGTCGCAGCTGCGGGTCGGTGGTGATGAGGGCAACGGCGTGGGTGGCATCGACGGAACGTTCGAGGTCGGTGAGCACAGCCGGATCGATGGCCTGGGCATCGTCGACGACGGCAAGCACCGGTCCCGCCGTGTTCGAGAAGGCCGTGGCGACGTCGGCCGTGGCAACACCTGGCTCGGCGAGCTCCATCACGTGCCACCCCTCCCGATTTCGCATTCGTGCAGCCTGAAAGGCGGTGAGCGACTTACCAGTGCCGCTGTCGCCTCGCACCCGGGCGAAGCCGGTGTCGCGGAGTCGTTGGGCAAGCCTCTCGACGTTGGGAACTGGCGGGCAGACCTCGACGTCTTGAGGCCCAAGGCGATACCCACGAAGCGCCGCTCCAATGCCGCGCTGGTGCGTGAAGGTCACCCACCGCCACCCCGCCGGCGCGTCTTCCAACGCGAGGTGATCGACCAGCATCCCCAACACCTCATCGGCAGTACCGGTGAGAGCATCGTCTCCGGCTGCTGAGCGCCCAACTCGCCAGACCGGCCACCGCTGTTCTGCCGGCGCGAGAAGCCTCTCGACGACTGCCGGATCCGATCCGGAGTAGCCGACCGTCAGGAGCACCAGCGGCTGGTCTGCCCCGAGCTCACGCATCCTCGCCTGGATGTCGTCGCCGATGACCCCGTCATGGTGGGGGAGCACCCATGGCCGTTCGGGGTGCTGTACGTCACCATGGGGCTTGGCGAGCAGGTCCCCGTGTTGTGCGTCGAGCGCCACGCCGAAGGTCTGCTCGTAGGCGCGTTCAAGAGCGGTGTCCCAGTTGAACGACACCACGTAGCGAATCAGACCTGCTCGGATGAGCCGGGCGACCGCGTAGTGCGCCGGGGTTGGTTCGTGCCCTGCGTCGAGGCTGACGAAGCCGCGCTGAAATGCGTCCAGTGCTTGTGCGTCGGCTTCAACCTGCTCCCACGCGGCTTGCGCCCTGCCCGGATCGTTCCCGATCAGTTCCTTGGCAGGCGTTTGCGCATCCCCATCGCCGAGCGCATGGCGCAGGGCGGCCAGAGCTGCAGGGCTCGACTCGATCGTGTGCCACAGCAGCGGCTGCAGTTCCGCCGTCATCGGTAGCTGGGGCGCTGACAGCCCGGCACCGAGAATCGCCACCGCGCCGTAGTTGATGATCTGGCGCTCAGCGAGGTGCAGCCGGTCTTCGTCTACCACCCGGCTCCTTCCGGCCGATCCGCCCTCCGGGCGATGGAACTGGACCGACAAGCGTAGCTGGGGTGCATCGAATCCCTCGCCGGGTGCGGGGCGGCCCGGGCTCGCATGTCGAAGGAGTGATCCCATCCCCGAGGCCGGGACGGAAGCGAGCGTCGGAGGTACCGTGCGACGTCCCATTGAAGCTCTTCGGAGGGGCACATGCCCGCACGAGGTTTGCTCGCGCAGCTGACGGCCACGAAGTTTTCAGGTGAGGCGGAGAACATCGCTACCGAAGCACTCGCCTACCTTGCCTGCACCTATCCCGGGGCGGCCCGAGGCCTTTGGCGTAGGTGCCGCGAGATCGTCTCCGAACTTCCGCCAATCGATACCTGGACAACCCAGCTCCACGCGTCCGACGACAGCGGCATCCCCGACATGGCGGGTCACGCTGTCGACGGCAGCGTGCCGGTGCTCATCGAAGCCAAGTTCTGGGCTGGGCTGACCGACAACCAGCCGGTCACATACCTGCACCGCCTCGATGCCGCGCAGCCCGGCCTCCTCCTCGTCGTTGCTCCGGCGCGCCGACTGGGTTCCCTCTGGTTGAAGCTGCGCGAGCGCACCAACGAATCGTTCGGTGGCGAAGACAGCCACAATGCCCACGTGGTCCGGTTCGGGGCTGTATCCATGGCAGCCGTCTCTTGGGATTCGGTCACTGCCGCGATGCGGCGCGAACTCGAAGTCGAGCGGGATGTAGATGGCCTCGCTGATCTGAGCCAGCTCGTCGGGCTCTGCGAGTTCGAGGACCAAAGCGAGCTCCTGCCGTTCACCTCCGAGGAGCTCACCGGCAACCTCGGTCGTCGCATCCTCGACCTGGAGACGATCATCGCGGAGACCACAGCGCAGCTCATGCCACGGGTGCTCGACACGACCGGTCTCACTTGGTCGGCCAGCAGCTCCTACATCGGGCGGTACGTCAGGATTCGCGGATGGGAAGCGCTGTTCCACATCAACTTCGGGCGGTGGGCAACCGAGTACCCGACGCCGCTCTGGTTGCAGATCACTGACAATGCGGCAGCCACCAGTCCCGAGCTGCGGGCCTCGCTCGAACCACTCGCCAGCGCCGTGCCGCCGCGGCTGTTCACCGACGGAGCGAAGCTCCAGTTGCCGATTGAGCTCGCCGCCGGTGCAGAGCGCGAAGAGCTTGTCGAGGCGGTCGCCAGGCAGATCGTTGCGTTCTACGAGCTCCTCCCCGACGGCCCGAAGGCTGGGGGCCCAAGCGCATGACCACAGTCGGTCACGTGTTCGCCTACCCCTCGCATCTCCCGCAAGAGGTTGCGGACCAGTTGGGTCCCTTCTACGTCTATGCCCTGGTCGATCCTCGTGGTGACCAGATCTTCTACGTAGGCAAAGGCACCGGCAGCCGGCTCCTGTCGCATGGTGCAGCCGCCGATCTCGAGGGCGGCCCGGGACTCTCGGCCAAGGTGGCCCGCATCAAGGAGATCCGTGCTGCAGGTCTCGAACCGTGGATCGACGTCATTCGCCATGGTCTTGGCACCGAAGCCGAAGCGTTTGGCTTCGAGTCAGCACTGATCGACACGCTTCCTCAGCTCACGAACATCGTGGCGGGCCAGCACTCGAGTCGAGTGCCCCTCGCTGAGCTCATCGTCGAGTACGCAGCCCCGCCGCTCGCGAACCTAGGTCCGCCAGCGCTTCTCATCCGCCTCGGGCCGTGGAGGGACGAGCCCGAACCCCTTGAGCCCGGACACATGCGCGCGGGAGCGGGTTGGCGCAACGACCTGACAGCCACTGAGCTCTATGACTCGGTACGAGGCTGGTGGCGGATCACTGCAGACTCGGTCGCGCGGCGCGGCGCCGCCCACGCAGTGGCCGTGTTCGAGGGGGTCACCCGCGCCGTGTGGTCGATCGATGGATGGCTACCGCCACGGTCGGACGGGCGATGTGCTTTTGCCGGTACGCCCGTCACCGAGGGAGCGATCTTTGACCACTACTGCGGGCCGTTCGGCAAGCGCGTCCCGTTCCCAACCCACGCCCAGAACCCAACCCACTACTGGCCCCAACTACATCAGGACGCCGCAGAGACCTGACGGCAGGTCGGGTTCGTGAGTGCGCAGCTTGAGGGATCGAGGCACGCCAGACAGCCTGGGCCGCCAGACGCCAGATCAGCCGTTTGCGACTCGGTGCAGGAACTGACCCGTTGTCGATGTTGGTGAACCGGAAGACCGGATCGCAACGGGGCGTGGTCACGGTGCGGGCCAGTGGTCGGCCGTGTAGTCGTCGACCTCGTCGTCGGGCACGACCCGGGTGCTGTTGTTGAAGCGGACGAAGAAGACGTGCGCCGCCTTGCTGGTCTTGGCCCACACCGGGGTGGGTGAGGCGGCCACATCGACCCGGCAGACTTCGCAGTTGTCGTGGCGCACGATACGAGCCCGGGCCCGGGTGACCGGGGTGTGGCCGAAGGCGTTGATGAGGTGGGTGGTCAGCCAGTTGACGAAGCCGTCGCCGTTCGTCGGCTTGCACGTGCTCGTAGTCGTGGTCGAGTCCGCACGGTGGCCCGATCCGGTCCGACGCCGATCAGCAGGGTGCCGCCGTCGGTGTTGAGGAACCCGGCGACGGTCTTGACGACGGCGTCCTCCATCGCCTTGTTGGGCTTGGCTCTCACGCAGATCCCACCGGGCGGTCGACTTGAACTCGACGGCGTAGTCCTCGTCGTTGGCGATCAGCTCGTCGATGGTCCGCAGCGCGGCGTCGCGCCGGCAGGCCCGAGCTGCTGGGCGACCGAGCGCAGCGAAGTCGGCGTCGCGTCCGGATCCGCTCGACCACGCTCGCTGGTCATCGACTCGGTGGTCACCGGTCGTTCGGCCACGGCCACGCCGCCCGCCGCCGGCTCGACCAGCGGCGTGGGCGTCGCCGTCGTAGACGCTCTGGCCGTCGTCGCCGTAGGCGCTGGCGACGTGGTCGAAGACGGCCTGGACCTTGGCGTCGAACACGTCCGGCGGGTACGGGTCGGCCGGGAGGTCCTGCGTCGAGCACGTCAGCGGATGGATGACTCGCACGTCGGCGGCCGTCTCGGCCTTGCGGCGCCAGTCGAGGACGAGCTTGTCGTGGAGGTGCGCCAGCAGCCGCTTGGCGCTGGCCTTCACCAGCTCGCGGTCCGCGTCGGCTGAGCGTCGGGTTCGGGCTTGGTGAGCAGGTCGAAGATCGCCAGCTCCTCCTCGGTGAGCCCTTCGGTGACGGCTCGCTGCTCCTCGCTCGGTCAGCGACTGGGACAGGGCGATGAGCCGGCGCAGGTACTCGTCGATGTTGAGGCTGCCGGCGTTGTACTCGGCGATCAGCTCCTCGATGCGCTCGACCAGGTCGTAGCGGGTCGGGTTGCGGGTGGCGGCGCCGATGGCCCGTTGCTGGAGCAGCGCGGCCAGGCGGTCGGTCTCGGCCCGCTTGCGCCCGGCGAATTGGGCGGCCAGCGCGTCGAAGTCGATCTGCGAGAGGTCGATCAGCGGGTCGGGCTCGCTGCCTTCGGCCGCCGCTCGGATGATGTACTCCTCGGCGCCCACCGATCGGTCGAGCAGGGCGTCGACCGCGTCGGCAGATGTCGGTCGAGGTCGGCCTCGGGTGGCGCGGGCCAGGTCCAGCGATCCGCTCGGCCAGCACCCGGATGGCGGCGACCGTGCGCTGGTGGTCGGCGGCGGCGGGGTCGGGCAGGAGGGCCTTGAACAGTTTGCGGGCCTGGCGGGCGGCGGCCAGGAACGCGGCTCGTAGGTCTTCGTCGGCCAGCAGGGCTTCGACGGCGGCGTCGCGGAGGGCGATGTGCTCGAAGCCCGACGCGTCGCGCAGGGCGGGCAGGTCGACGTCGTACTCGGGCGCACAGCTCGGCGACCAGCTCGACCGCTTCGTCGAGGGCGACGACCAGCTCAGCCGATGTCCTGGATCGGGGAGTCGACGCCGGCCTCGGCGTTGGCCGCGCCGTAGATCGCCAGGGCCTTCTCGAGGTTCCGGAAGACGCCGATGTAGTCGACGATCAGGCCGTTGTCCTTGTCGGGGAAGACCCGGTTGGCGCGGGCGATCGTCTGCATGAGCGTGTGGTTGCGCATCGGCCGGTCGAGGTAGATGGTCGACACGGCTCGGGGCGTCGAAGCCGGTCATCCACATGGCGCACACGAACACCAGGCGCAGCGGGTCGTCGGGGGCCTTGAAGCGTCTCGGCCAGGTCCTCGGGGTTCATGCGCGCGCGGTGGGGGCGGATGTCGAGGCCTTTGGCCTCGAGGTCGGCGATCTCGTTCTGCGACTGCGACACGACGACGGCCATGTCGGTGGTCTCCATCAGCTCGATCCGGCTGGCCAGCCACGGCCGCTCGAGCTCGGGCAGCGCGTCGTGCTGGGCCCGCAGCTCGGCCAGGTGCTCGGCCCACGCCTCCCGGACGAGGTCGTGCATGCGCACGGCGGCGGCCTTGTCGACCCCGACGTACATGGCCTTGCCGGCGAAGCCGCGGCCCACGAAGTGCGCGCACCAGGTCGCGGGCGATGGTGCGCAGCCGGTCGGGCCGGGTGAGCAGCGTGTACTGCTGGCCGAAGCGCCGGGCCAGCTGGCCTTCGGCGTCCTCGTCGAGCTCGGCCTCCTCGAGCAGGGCGGTCAGCTCGTCGGAGAAGTCGTCGTTGACCAGCTGCAGCTCGGGGATGCGGTTCTCGTAGTACAGCGGGACGGTCGCGCCGTCCTCGATGGCGTCGCGGAAGTTGTAGATCGAGACGTAGTCGCCGAACTGCTGGCGGGTCAGCTCCTCGCCGGCGATCAGCGGCGTGCCGGTGAAGCCCATGAACGAGGCGTTGGGCAGGGCCTGGCGCATGTTCAGGGCGAGGGTGTCGTACTGGCTGCGGTGGGCCTCGTCGGTGATGACGATGACGTCGGAGCGGTCGGACAGGACGGGCATCTCGGTCTCGCCGGCGGTCGTGTCGACCCGGAACTTCTGGATCAGGGTGAAGACGTAGCGGTGGTCGGCGGCGAGCAGCTCGCGCAGGTGGGCGGACGAGGTGGCGTGCACGCTGGCTTCGGCCGGGATGGCGCCGGCGTCGGCGAACTCGCCGTGGAGCTGGGCGTCGAGCTCGGTGCGGTCGGTGACCATGACGAACGTCCAGTTGCCCGGGTATGCGGCGCAGCACCTTCTGGGTGAACCAGAGCATCGAGAGGCTCTTGCCGGAGCCCTGGGTGTGCCAGAACACCCCGAGCCGCTTGTCGCCCGTCGGATCGGATCCGTCAGCAGGTTGTCGATGGCGGCGTTGACGCCCAGGAACTGGTGGTTGCGGGCGAAGGCCTTGATCAGCCCGCCGGGTCGTTCGATGAATGCCGAGAAGTTCTCGATCAGGTCGAGCAGGCGGTCATGCGCGCAGGTGCCGCGGATCGCGGTTTCGAGGGCGACGACGCCGCGGGCGCCCTCGGCGTCGATCACCTTCCAGTCGCCGAAGAACTCCCAGGGGGCGTAGGTGGCGCCGACCTTCGCCTCGGACCCGTTCGAGCAGATGCACGAAGCCGTTCGGCCACGAACAGCTGCGGGATGGTGTCGCGGTAGTCGGTGAGGTTCTCGTCGAAGGCGGCCTTGGCCGGGCGGTTCGGGCTCCTTGAACTCGGCCAGCACGAGGGGGATGCCGTTGACGAACAGGACCACGTCTGTGCGGCGCCGGTGCAGCTCGCCCGCGACCCAGACCTGCGAGGCGGCCAGCCAGTCGTTGGCCGTCGAGTCGCGTGAAGTCGAGGTAGCGGACGGTGGCGAACTGCGTGTCGCCCTGGTCGTCGCTGCCACTCTGCCCGGTAGCCGTCGCGGACCAGGAGCTGGACGTCGCGGTTGGCCCGGACCGGGTCCATGAGCGGCCCGGTCCTTGCGCAGGGCGTCGAGGGCCTCCTCGCGGATGGGCTCGGGGACGCGCGGGTTCAGGTCCTGCAGGGCGTCGCGCAGGCGGTGGACGAGGATGACCTCGGCATCGAGTCGCGCCCGAGGGTGCCGGCTGGGCCGAACTCCTCGTGGAAGGCGTTGACGATGTCCCAGCCGAGCTCGGCCAGGAGCTCGAGGGCTGGCTCCTCGACCAGCCCCGCCTCCGAATACGCCCCCGCCGGTGTCACCCCACCGCCTCCTCCACGAGGGCATCCAGGTCAAGCTGGGACACGTCGATCTGCCCGGTGACCAGCTTCGGCAGTAGGAGGTCTCGGAGGTCGCTGAGAGTGGAGGCCTGATCTGAGAGGGCCTGCGCAAGCCGGAGGAGGGGCGCAATCCTGCGACCGAACAACTGAGCTTGGTTCTCCGGCGGGCGTACGACCGTCATCTTGCTGAGGACACCATCCCATTTCGCATACGGAATCGTACTGCCCGACGAGTGTGCAGCGGCGTACTCGACTGTGGCCCTATCAGCAAGGGTGAGAACCGAATACCAATACTGAGCCGGGTCTGGCCTTAAAACGAAGCAAGTGGACCGCGTCACGCCGTCGAACGGGGCAACGCAAACCTTATGGAAGTATGCACGCATCGCCCCAAAGAGGACATCGCCCTTGCCAAAGAGGCGGAGACTGCTCGCTGCATCCCGGCCTGGACGATGACCAGGCAATGAGATCGACATTGGTGCGATTGCCTCGATCGGAACATACGGAAGACTCGCCGTATGCTCTGACGCCCGAACCGATTGTCGGATCTCGGTCGCTAGGTCCCCAAGAGTCGCCATATCCCATCCGGCGGGGATCGGGCCGAGGGGAGACTCGATGAGCGGGACCTCTCCGTGGCCGGGGAAGCGGAAGTGGACGAACCACTCCCGGTAGATCGTTCGCGTCATCTCCTCCAGCAACCCCACCCGCCGCTGGTTGTTCTCGATCAGGTCGTCGATCGATTTCAGTGTCCGAGCGATCTTCGATCGATTGCCCGCCTCCGGTATGCGAAAGGAGTGCGCGAGAAGTCGTTCGAGGGACAGATTGTCTTGCGTTGTCCCCCGTGCCGCGTTCGTCAATTGCTCTCGGTTCACATCGAGCAGATACTTCACGAAGTAAGCATCAATAGCGTGCCCTTCCTCTGGCGTAAAGCCGAGCACGCTGTCTGGGAAGCAGCCCAACACGCCGAGCACGGCGGACTCGGCGATATTCGCCGCAATTGTGATGCAGGTCGTACCCGGTTCCCAAACGCGGCTTTGCGCAATGCCGAAGTCCGAGTAGTACCGATCAGGCTTCGTCATATGGAGGACGGCTGCCTTCACTTCGCCCGTTTGGAAGAAAGGAAGGGCGTCCCCGAAGAGACTCGGGTCATTCCTCGGGCGGTGTCGAGAGCGGCCGCGCTCGATGGTCCCAAGTTCAGATAGAGCGACCGCGCGCCAGGCCCTCATCCCTGAAGGATCCCCGTGATGGCGGCCTCGACCCGTGCGTGGAGATCTAAGGCATCGCCGCTGAGCTGGGTGAACTCCTCGTAGAGACCGGCGAGCTTCTCATGGAAGTCCTCGTCGTCGTCATCCGCGGCGGCGGTGCCGCTGTAGCGGCCGGGGTTGAGGCTCCAACCCTGCGCCTCGATCTCGGACGCGGGTGGCCACCTTGCACAGACCGGGGATATCGACGTAGACGCCGTCCGGGAAGTGCTCGACTGAGTAGATCGCCAGCTGCCATCGCTCGGTCTCGAGGTACTCCTCGCCCCGGTACAGGCGAACGATGTTGGCGAGCAGCTCGATCTGCTCGGGCAGGAAGTCCCGGTGCGCCCGGTCGATCTGCCGGTAGAGGTGGCGAGCATCGATGAACAGCACCGTGTCCTCGCGGTCGGTGCCGACCTTGCCTTTGTCGAGGAACCACAAGGTCACCGGCAGGGTGACCGTGTAGAAGAAGTTGGTGCCGATGGCCACCATCACGTCGACCGCGCCGCTCTCGACGAGCTGGCGTCGGATCTCCGTCTCGGAGTGGCCCGCATCGCCGGCCGAGTTGGCCATCACGAACCCGGCCCGGCCCGTCGTCATCCAGGGCCGCGTAGAACTGCTGGATCCACAGGTAGTTGCCGTTGTCGGGCTTCGGCAGCCCGAACGGGAAGCGCTCGGATCGCCGGCCAGCTTGTCCTTGTCGACGCCGTTCACGTTGAACGGCGGGTTGGCCATCACGAAGTCGAATTGGCCGACGGCGTGGTGCGGGTCCTCGTAGTAGCTGTTGGCCAGGCGGATGTCCGCCGGACAGGCCGTGGAGGGCCAGGTTCATCTTGGCCAGCGGGACCGTGACCTCCTTCTGCTCCTGCCCGTAGATCGACAGCTCGTCGGTTGGCCGAGCCCTTGTGCCGCTCGACGAACTTGGCGCACTGCACGAACATGCCGCCCGACCCGCAGGCCGGGTCGTAGCACCTTGCCGTGGAACGGCTCGATGATCTCGACGATCAGCCGGACGATCGAGTACGGCGTGAAGAACTCGCCGCCCAGCCGACCCTCCTCCGTGGCGAAGTTGGAGAGGAAGTCCTCGTAGATCAGCCCGAAGGCGTCGCCCGACAGCGTCCGCGGCAGGGGCGCGAACAGGCGCAGCAGCTCGGTCAGGGTCGAGCTTCTCCAGCCGCTGGTAGCCGCGGGGCAACACGTCACGCAGCTCGGGGTTGGCCTCCTCGATCGACCGCATGGCCGCATCGACGGCTGCTCCGAGGTCGTCGCCCTCGGGCAGGTCGACCAGCGTCGAGAGCCGGGCCCCGTCGGGCACGTACAGCACGGAGCGAGCCTTGTAGTCTGTCCGGGGTGGCCGGGTTGCGGGCCGTGGCCGTCGCCTCGACCTCGGCGCGGACCTGGCTCGAACCGGTGCTCGGCATAGGCCAGGAAGATCAGGCCCGAGGACCGGGCCGCGGTAGTCCGACGGCGTAAGCGTCGAGTTGGCCCGCAGCTCGTCGGCCGCCCTCCACAACGTCCGCTGGACCTCGGCGAGGTCGTCGCTCTTCACACCCTTCCCCTCCTGATCTCCTACGCCCCGTGGATCCCACACGAACGCGACAGCCTACGAGAGGTGACTCGGCCGCTGCCCTGACCTCGGAGCGGACCGCGGCAGCCACGTCGCTCAGGGCGGCGCTGGCCACGGTCCACATCCCGCTGGCCGCGGAGGCGACCGCCCCCTATGAGGCGAGGAACACCGGTTGCCCGCAGACCGACGTGGCCATCCAGGAGATGAAGGCCGCCAAGGTGAACTTCGTCTTCCTGCTGGCCCAGAACCTGTGTGCAGCGTCGCTGGTCGAAGGGACCCAGAAGGCGGGGGATGAACCGGATGGGGGACCGGTCGGTCTGCAGATGCGCGAGGCCTGATGAGGACTCGCTGAGGACCGACTTAGGCTTGAAGGACACAAAACCGCAGTTCAGAAGGCTGGTGATGGTGAGTCGGCCTGTAGGCGGGATTCTGTCCAGCGTCTCCCGACGCTTGGGTGACCATCCATCTGAGCGGCCTACCAGCGGGTGCCCACCGGCGAACCGGTGAGCGGGCGGGAACCCATGCCCACACTTGGCCTTGCTCCGGGTGGGGTTTGCCGAGCCGTCCGGGTCACCCCGGGCGCTGGTGCGCTCTTACCGCACCGTTTCACCCTTACCTGTGCCCGGTTGCCCGGGCCATCGGCGGTCTGTTCTCTGTGGCACTTTCCGTCAGGTCACCCTGCCTGGCCGTTAGCCAGCACCCTTCCCTGTGGAGTCCCGACCTTCCTCGAGCCGGTCCCTTCTCAGGGCCGACCCGCGGTCACCCAGCCGACTCACCATCCCGACCAGTGTGGCCCGCCCGGCCCGACCGCCGCCACCGCGATCAGCCGGCGATCAGCCGGCGGCGGTGACCACGATGCTGCCCATCATCCGATCGGGATGGATCGAGCACACGTAGTTGTAGGTCCCGGGCGTGGGGAAGGTCTGGGTGAAGGTCTGGCCCGGGTTGATGTCCGCCGAGGCGAACGTCCGGGGGGTGGAGGTCTCGGTCACCGTGTGGGCCACGTTCCCGTCGTTGCGCCACTCGACGGTCTGGCCGGCCTTGATGGTCACCGTGGCCGGGTTGAACATGAACTCGCTGACGGCGATGACCGCCCCGGCGTTCACCGACTTGGCCGTGGTGGTCGTGGCTTTGGTCGTGGTGGTGGCCGCCGACTTGGAGCTCTTCGAGCAGCCGACCGCGGCCATGCTCCCCACCAGGGCGAAGGCGACGGCGATCAGCAACAGGCGATGTCGGCGCAGAGCCATGTGGGGGGTCACTTTCTGAGGGCGATCGGGATCAGGCGGCCAACAGGGGTCGTCGCCCCTGTTCGTCGCCGACCATGATCGCGGATCAGCTGGCCGATGCGGTGGTTGGTGGGGGCAGCACCGTCTTGTCCTTCACCGGACCGTTGGGACCGATGTAGGCGTCGGGCGTCACCGCCTTGGCCGTCGACGCCAACGACAGCGGCACCGGCACCAAGCCCTGGGCGATGTAGAGCACGGTGACGTGACGTGCTTCGGTGGCCCCGATGCTCATCAGCGAGGCCCGCAGGGTGGGGGTGGTCAGGACTCCGCCGGCGTAGTTGTAGGTCTGGGCCGCGGTGTTCTCGAGCGTGGTGGCCAGAGC
Organism: uncultured Microthrixaceae bacterium; assembly: GCA_963740985.1. Lineage (GTDB taxonomy): Bacteria > Actinomycetota > Acidimicrobiia > Acidimicrobiales > Acidimicrobilacustridaceae > UBA4742. The sequence goes on along the minus strand of CAVUGJ010000002.1, from coordinate 709,085 downwards.
CAGCCACTGGTCCTGAGACTTGGTCGACTTCACCGTGGGGTCGACCACCTCGTACTTCAGGTAGAAGTTCGAGTCGGTGTAGGGCTGGCCGCCCGGCGTCGGACGTGATCGTCTTGAGCAGGTTCAGGTGGTCCTCGTGCTGGGTCTTGAACAGCTGGACCGCCGACTTCACCGTCGGGCGTGGTCAGCGCGCCCGACGACAACGCCTGGCCGTAGGTCTCGATGGCCAATGCCTCGATCGACGACGCGGTGCGCAACAGGACCAGGTCGGTGGCCGGACTCCCCGGTGCGGTGGTGGTCGTGTCCAGCGGCTGGAACGGGGTGGTGCCGGTCTGGGCGATCGTCTCGGGCGCCTTGGGCTGACCACAGCCCACCAGGATGGCCGAGCTGACCACCCCGACTCCGCCGATGGTCAGGAAGGTACGGCGGCTGGGGACGCCCAGCAGGGCGGATTTGGCGGCCTCGTCGCCCACCTGGGGCGAGCGGTCACGGTCGAAGAGCGCCTTGAGCGCCTCGCGGATCCGGGGCAGTCGAATCGGCATGATCGTGCTTCGATTCCGCCACCTGGCGCCGCAGTTCGTCGCGGTTCAGATCCATCGATGTGCTCCTTGGAGATCGGCTCAGCTGGCCGCGTAGGTGGCTGGGTCGTAGAAGCCCGTCGTGCTCTGGAACGCCGGCATCCACTGGGCGGTGGGCAGGTCGAGGGTCTGGCCCCAGACCACGGCGTGCTGGGCCTCGACCGGCTCGAGCTCGGCCTCGGTCGTCGCCGTCTGCCAGTTGACCACCGTGCTCATCAGGTACTGGTGGGTGGCGGCCATCGACGATTCGAGCGTGAAGGCGATCTGGACCAGGTCGTTCTCGGTGCCGGCCGAGGAGATCTGACCGCCCACCTGGCTCAACAGCTTGGCGTTGGGCGTGAACACCGCCGCGTCGGCGTTGAGGGTGGTCAGCGCGGTGGCGTGGTCGTTGTGGTGGCTCTGGTAGGTCCGGGCGTTGCCGAGGGAGTCGCTGCTCAGCTTGCCGGTGGCGATCATCTGGCCGTAGAGCTGCATGGCCGCCAGCTCGAGGCCGAGGGCGAAGTTGACCAGGGTGACGTCGCCGTCGGGGATCGTGGGTGGTCCGGCAATCGTGGTGCTCGACTGGGCGCCGGCCGCACCGGCGATAGCCGGGATGGCCGCGGCCCCGGCGGCCACCGCCGCGCCGCCCAGGGCCAGCGTGCGCACGAAGTGGCGCCGGTCGGGCAGGTCCCCGGTGCCCAACGCCTCGTGTTCGTCGCCCTGGCCCGACGGCTCGGCCTGTGCCCTCATCGACATCGGTGATCTCCTGGATCGGTCAGGGCACCCGCATCGTCGTCACCCGGTGACGACGATGGTGCCCTTCATGTAGTTGTGGATGTTGCAGTAGTACTGGTAGGTCCCGGGCGCGGTGAACGTGTGGGAGACGGTGGCGCCGCTCGCCTGCTGGCCCAGATCGAAGGCCTGGCCCGGATCGCCCGTGGCCGAGATGACCTCGTGGGCGAACTGGTCGTAGTTCTTCCAGGTGACGGTGGCGCCGACCTTCACGGTCAGGGTGCTCGGTGCGAATGCATAGTTGACGATGTTGACACCATTTGGCCCCGCGCTGGGGACGGGGGTGGTGGCGGTGGTGGACGAGCCCGACATGTCCATCGTGGTCGTCGACTTGGGCCCGGTCGTGCTGGTGGGCGCGGTGGCGGTGTGGCTGGAGGACGAACCGCATCCGACCAGCACCATTGCGGCCAACAGACCGGTCGCCACCAGGGCGGCCGCGGCGGAAGGGGACGTGGAGGTAGCGCGTGTGTGTGTCATCACGGGGATGTTCGACGCCTGAGCGGTCGGTGGATCGAGCGACACCGGGTGATTATGGCCGGTCGGCCCGCGCGGATCGAAACGCCAGACGGGCCCGACCGTCCTCGATGCGCCCCGGGTGCGCCCCGTCGGCCCCCGGACCGGGTCAGAAGTCGAGGCCCGACAGCTCCGGGAACCAGGATCCGGCCCGCTCCACCGCCTCGGCCCATCGGGCTCGGTCGAGGGCGGCACCGGGGTCCACCCGTGACGCCGGGGCCCAGCGGGCGGCCACGTCGTCGAGCCCGCTCCAGGTCCCCAGGGCCAGGCCGGCCGCGAAGGCGGCGCCCAACGTGGTGGCCTCCACCACCGGTGAGATCTCCACCGGTCGTTGGGCCGCGTCGGCCAGGGCCTGCACGAAGGTCGGGTTGCGGCTCATGCCGCCGTCGATCCGCAGCGCGTCCACACTGAGCTGGCCGTCGAGCTCGACCGCGTCGACCAGGTCGGCGCCTCGCTGGGCCACGCCTTCGAGCACGGCCCGCACCACCTGGGGCCGACCCGATCCCCGGGTCAGCCCCAGCAGCGTGCCGCGGGCGCCGTAGTCCCACTTGGGGGTGCCCAGACCCAGCAGGGCCGGGACGTAGACCACGCCGTCGCTGGTCTCGCACTGCGCGGCCACCTCGTGGGACTCCTCGGCGCTGGACAGGATGGCCAGGTCGTCACGCAGCCACTCCACGTTTGTCCCGGCCGACAACATGATGGCTTCCAGACCCCAGGTGACCTGGCCGTCGCGCCGCCAGGCCACGATCGGGAAGGTGCCGCCCCCGCCCCGGGTCTCGAACCCCGGGCGCTGAGGCCCGACCACCACGTCGAGCATGCCGCCGGTCCCGAAGGTGATCTTGGCCGGTCCGGGCACCACCACACCCTGGCCCAGCATGGATGCCTGCTGGTCGCCCAGCATCCCGGCGATGGGCGGGGACCCGGCCAGGGCGGTGGCCGACCCGACCTGGGCCGACGAGTCCACGATGGTGGGCAGCATGGTCGTGGGGATGCGCAGCCGATCCAGCACCGGCTGATGCCAGCCGGTGCCGGCGCCGTCGACCAGGCCGGTGACCGCGGCGTTGGACAGGTCGGTCACGTGGACCTCGCCCTGCGACAGGGTCCAGGCGATCCAGGTGTCGGCGGTGCCGAAGCACAGGTCGCGCGCTGCGGTCGGGGTCGTAGGTGTCGAGCAGCCACGCCAGCTTGGTGGCCGACTGGTTGGGAGCGAACCGCATCCCTTCGCCCTGGAAGACCAGGCACTCGCCGATGGTGCGCAGGTCCTGCCAGCCCAGCGCCGGCCCCACCGGCTGGCCGGTGGCTCGGTCCCACACGATGGTCGACGCCCGCTGGGTGGCGATGCCCACGCCGTCGACCGGTCCGGCGTCGGCCAGCGCCCGCACGGCCAGCTCCAGCGCGGCGTCGCTCAAAACCCTGGGGTCGAACTCGACCAGGCCGGCGGCGGGGGAGTCGGGCAGCGTGTCGCGTCGGTGCTCGACGGCCACCGTGGCGTCCGGGCGCACCACGCTGGCTCGCACGCTGCTGGTGCCCACGTCGATCACCAGGATGCTCACGAGGCTGCTCCTTGGGCGTGGCGGCGGCGCCAACGGGCGCCGACGTCGGCGCCGAGCATGCCGCAGCACATCCCCAACAGGGCGGTGAACACCAGCGAGGTCACCTGCACGTGGGTGCCGTTGGCGGCCCGGGCCAGCAGGCCGACTACCAGGTACACCGTGATGGCCACCAGGCCGGTGACCGCGCCCACCGTCAGGTAGCGCCGCTGCGAGGTGCGCCCGGCCACCGCGCCGCCCAGCCCGAAGGCGGCCAGCACGATGGCGAAGAACAGGCCGTTCCAGCTCGATCCGCTGCTCAGGTTCCGCTTGACCAGGTCGGCGGGCACGGCGAACAGCAGGGTCAGCGCCGCCCCGGTGGTGATGGCGGCCCAGTCGAACGGCTCCCCGTTCCCCGACGTCTGGCGTTGATTCGCGCCCCTGGAGAGGCGAGATTCGACGCCGAACTGGCCGGATGCGTCCGACTCGGGTTCGGGCTCGGCGTCGGGGTCGTCGGTCACGAGGCGCCCGGCCATCCGGGGTCGGCGAAGGGGTTGGGACCGAAGGGGCTGGGCAGGCCGAGCTTGCCCGGGTTGAGGATGCCGTTGGGATCCAGCGCCAGCTTGATGGCGCCCAGGGTGGCGTGTGCTGCGCCGAGCGCCTCGGCCATGAATCGGGCCCGGTTGATGCCCACGCCGTGATGGTGGCTGAGCGAGCCACCCCGGGCCAGGACGGCCCGGGTGCCCGCATCCCAGACGGCCCGGTAGTAGGCGTCCTTGGCGTCCGGGTCGGGTTTGCCGGCGAAGGTGAAGTAGAGGCAGGCGCCTTCGGGATAGGCATGGCTCTGGTGGGCCGACGAGGCCAGGGTGCCGGGCACGGCCTTGATGGCCGCCACCGCCTCCTGGTAGATGGCAGGCAGGGCCGACCAGGGCCCGGTGATCTCCATGGTGTCGACCACCAGCCCGCCGCTGATGAGCTGCTCGAGCTGGGAGACGTCGTTGCGGTGGCCCATCCAGCGTTCGACCAGTCCCACGTCGAGGGCCAGGGCTGTCTCGCACTCCTCCTCGACGATGTCGAAGCTGGCGTCCACCAACGAGGGTTCCCCTTCGTCCAGCACCAGCAGCACGGCCAGGTCGCCGGTCTGGTAGCTGCGGTTGGCCTCGACCGGGTCATACAGCCGCAGCACCGCGGGCGTGGCGCCGCGGCGCAGCATCTGTCGACATGCCTCCAGGCCCTCGACGAACGAGGCGAAGCCGACGGCCAGCGCGACGCTCGTGGGTGGGAGCGGGGTGCACCCGAAGACGGGCGCCGGCGATGATGCCGAGCGTGCCCTCGCTGCCGACGAAGAGCTGGTTGAGGTCGGGCCCCGTGGACTGGCGGGCGTTGCCTCCGGTGTGGATGAGGGTGCCGTCGGCCAGCACCACGTCCATCCCCACCACCATGTCCTCGATCTTGCCGTAGCGGGTGGAGAGCTGGCCGGCGCCGCGACAGGCCAGCCAGCCCCCGACGGTGGACAGGGTCACCGACTGGGGCCAGTGGCCACACGTCAGGCCGTAGGTGGTGCGCAGCTCGTGTTCGAAGTGGTCGCCGAAGGTGCCGGGGGCGCACGTCCACGGTCAGGGCGGCGTCGTCGACACCGACGATGCCGGCCAGGTCGCACAGGTCGAGCACGACGCCGCCGTAGAGGGGGACCGACGACCCGCACACGCCGCTGCGCCCCGCGGCCGCGGTCAGGGGGATGCGCGGCCTGGTTGCAGATGCGCACCACCGCCACGATCTCCTCGATCGAAGACGGGCGGGCCACGGCCCCGGCCAGTCCGGCCACCTGGCCCTCCAGCGCCCAGGTCATGGCCAGCGGCCACCAGTCGCGACTGGCCTCAGCGGTGACCGCCGGGTCGGTGGTGACCGAAGCGCAGGCGTCGTGCAGCTGGGCCAGCACGGCGTCGGGCACGGCCACCGCCGCCTGGTCGAGGTGGACACCGCACGTCGGTCGGATCGCCGACCAGCTCGATCGGCGCGGTCGGGCGCGCCCGGACCGAGGTCAGGCAGGGGGGCGGGGCGGTAGTCGGACACGGTTCAGGCTCCGGTGGCGGCGTCGAGGGCGGTCTCGGGCAGGTCGGGCGGTTTCCCGCTCGCAGCTCGACCGCCTCTCGGTAGGCGCGGGCCTGGCGCCTCCGCGGTGGCCGCGTCCCAGCCCAGATCGTCGGCCACCAGGGCGGCCACGGCTGAGGCCGCCTGGGCCGAGGCGTCGCGGGCCAGCAGTCGGGCCCGGGTGCGGCGCGACAGGATGTCGTCCACGCTGCGTGGCCATCTCGTAGCGGGCGGCGTAGAGAGCCTCGGCCCGCAGGTAGGGCAGGCCGGCCACCAGCGGCTCGGCCAGATCGGGGTCGCGCTCGATCATGGCGATCAGGGCCCGGGCCTCACCGCCGTAGCGGTTGGCCAGGTGGTCGAGGGTGGCGGCCCCGATGCGTCCGGCCATCGAGGCCGAGGTGACCAGCTCCTGGTAGCCGTCGGCGCCGCGCAGCGGGCAGCTGGCGGGTGCGGCTGTGTCGGGCCACCCGCTGCGAGCACCCGGGCGCCCAGCACCTGACCCAGCACCACGTCGACGGTGTCGGCGGCCATCTCGCGGTAGGTGGTGAGCTTGCCGCCGGTGACCGTGACCATGCCGCTCGACGACGGGGTCACCTTGTGGCGTCGGGACAGGTCGGCCGTGCGCTCGCTGCCGGCGTCGCGAACCAGCGGACGCAGCCCGGCCCAGCTGCCCACCACGTCGGCGGGGGTGATCTCCCCGGTGATGGCGTGGTTGATGGCGCCGAGCAGGTACTCGACATCTTCGGGTGTGCACTGGGGGTCGTCGAGCGGGCCGTCGTAGTCGGTGTCGGTGGTGCCGATGTAGGTCAGGTCGCCCCAGGGCACCACGAACACCGAGCGCTTGTCGCCGGGAACCGGGATCACCACCGCGATGTCGTTGCGCACCAGCGACCAGGGCACCGTGATGTGCATCCCCTTGGCCGGACGGATCGAGTCGGGATGGATTCCCTCGTCGAGTTGGCGCACGTCGTCGCTCCACACGCCGCCGGCGTTGACCACCGCGTCGGCGGCGATGTCGAACTCGGTGGTGCCACCATGTCCGTCCGCCGCTTCCACCCGGGCCCCACACGCCTGGCCACGGTCGTCCTTGAGGACCGAGGTGACTCGGGTGCGGTTGGCCACCGCCGCCCCGAAGTCGATGGCCGCGGTGCGGGCCAGGGTGAGGGTCAGGCGGGCGTCGTCGGCCCGGGCGTCGTAGTAGAGGTAGGACGCGGCCAGCCGCTCGCGGGGCAGCGTGGGCATGTGGGCCAGCGGCCTCGTCCGCGCTGATGCGCTTGTGCAGCTTGCCGATGCGAGCGCCCCCGGTGAGGTCGTACATCCACATGGCCGAGCCCAGGGCCCGGGACAGCTTGCGGGGGATGACGCCGCCCTTGCCGAACACGGGCAGCAGGAAGGGCAGCACCTTGACCAGGTGCGGGGCGTTGCGGCGCAGTCGCTGGCGCTCGGCCAGGGCCTCGTACACCAGCCGGACGTCGCCCTGCTGGAGGTAGCGCAGGCCGCCGTGCACCATCTTCGAGGACTTGGAGGAGGTACCCGAGGCGAAGTCGTCGCGCTCGACCAGCGCGGTGCGCAGACCACGCGAGGCGGCGTCGAGCGCGGTGCCCGACCCGGTCACGCCTCCGCCGATCACCAACACGTCGAAGTGGGTGTCGGCCAGGCGCCGCAGGGCAGCGGCTCGATCGAAGGCACCGGGCATGAAGGCTCGCTTTCGTGGCCGACGGTGGCGGCGACCAGGAGGGAGGACGGGCCAAGTCTAGGGGTGCGCTCCGATGACCAACTCGGGGGTCGGCCCGATCAGGGCAGGTCGGACTGGCTCTTGCCCACGTCGCTCAGCTTGGTCCCGGTGCCGTAGTTCCCGGTCAGGGGTACCACGTTGGCCGCGGCGCAGTTGAAGCCGTTGGTCTCGGGCGGGAATGGAACCACGGCCCAGGCCGTCGATGTCGGCTTGACGATGGCGAAGCAGGGGCTGGCCTTGTCGGCCTGGGACGGATTGGCCGGAGCCTGCAGGCCTCCGCCGTTCCAGGTCGTGACCTTCGAGGCGGCGTCGTACACGCACTTGGGAGTCAGGTCGCCCCCGCAGGCCTTGGCCTTCTGGGCGAACAGCAGCCAGGCCGAGAAGGAGTTCAGGCCCAGGGCCGCTTGCTTGCGGGTGCTGGAGGGCAGGTATCGGGCGAACAGAGCCTCGTACTGGTCGATGGCCGAGTTCGGGGTCTGGAAGGGCTGGGTGCCCAGACCCACGTAGACCGCCTGGTTGTCGAGCGCCGCACCCGCGGCCGCCAGCAGCTTGGGGTCATAGACGTTGGCCGCGGCCGAGACCCAGTCCAGCTTGTAGCCGATCGACGCCAGCGCCGCGATCAGCTGGCCCAGATCCGACGGCTCACCCACGTAGAACAGGCCCTTGACCCCGGCCTGCTTGATGGCCTGGGCGATGGGGGTCCAGGTCGGTTCCCCGGTGGCGTTGTACTGGGCGTCGTAGACGGCCTTGGAGAACCCCTGCTTCAGCCCGGCCTCCTCGTACTGGTTCTTGCTCGTGATGGTGGTGGCCACATTGCCGGTGATGTAGCCGACGTGGTCGACCGAGTCGGGGAACTTCTGGGCCAGGTACCGCGCCAGGCCGTCGTTGAGCGAGTTGTTCGGTCCCGGGGTGACCTGCACGGCCAGGTCCGAGCCGCGGGCCTCGGGGGTGACCATGTAGGCGGGATAGTCGGGCAGCAGGCACGACAGGCGCGTCTTCTGGCCGGTGTTGTCGAACACCCCGCCTCCGCCCACCAGCGCGAAGTCCTGGGCGCAGCCGGTGGTGATCTGGGCGTTGTAGTTGAACAGGGCCGCGTCGAGCAGGTCGTCCTTGATCAGCCGGCCGTTGATGCCACCGAGGGAGTTGCACCACTTGGTGAACACGGTGCTGGCGTCGAACAGCTCCTGGTTGAGGCCGGGCGCGCCGCTGAAGCCCGGGTCGGAGATGGTGCCCAGCTCGATCTGGTCGGCGGTGACCCCGCGCCCGGTAGCCGTGTTGGTCTCGCCCGACGGCTTCGGACCACACACCGACCCGGTCATGGTGCCGAACGTGGCCGCGGCCGGGGTGGCCGCGCCCGTCGTGGCCGTGATCGACTTGCCCTCGACCCGGGCCGACCCCGATCGGGAGCAGGCGCCGGCCATCAAGGCCAGGGCGGTCAGCACCACCACTGCCGCCCGGCCAGGTCCGCGGGCGCGGCGAGATGGACCCTGCGGCAACAGCAACGATCGGTCGCTGAACATGAGCAACCCCCCAGAGCCGGTAGCTCGGAGCCCTCCGGCGCTGCGCATGTCCTAACAGATGTCGAGCGGTCGGTGTCGAGGTCGCAGCCGTAGCCGAGCTAGTCAACAATCGTTGCAGATTGTGGCTAGGGTGGGCCTGTGAAGTCCCCCGACGAGCTCACCGAGGCGTTTCGGCGCCAGGGCCTGAAGGTGACGCCGCAGCGCCAGTGCGTCTTCCGCGCGCTGGCCGGCAACCCCGAGCACCCGTCGGCCGAGTCGGTGTACGAAGCGGTACGGGCCGAGATGCCCGGCATCTCGCTGCGGACCGTCTACCAGACGCTGAACGACCTGGCCGCCATGGGGGAGCTGTCCCAGCTCACCCTGGGCACCGGGTCGGCCCGCTTCGATCCCAACGGCGAGGCCCACCAGCACCTGGTCTGCGATGGCTGTGGCAAGGTCGTCGACGTCTACACCGACACGTCCGGGCTCGAGTTGGCCCCCGGTGATCGTCAGGGTTTCACGGTGACCGCCACCCAGGTCGTCTTCCGGGGCACGTGCGCCGAGTGCCTGGCCGACCCGCCGTCGCAGATCTCATCCCACCAAGTGTCAACCAACCAACATGAGGAGACCATCCATGCCTGAGTTCAAGGGCAGCCAGACCCAGCAGAACCTGAAGGAGGCGTTCGCCGGCGAGAGCCAGGCCAACCGCCGCTACCTGTACTTCGCGCAGAAGGCCGACGTCGAGGGCTACCCCGATGTGGCCGCGCTGTTCCGCTCGGTGGCCGAGGGCGAGACCGGGCACGCGTTCGGTCACTTCGACTTCCTGGCCGAGGCCGGCGACCCCGTCACCGACGTGCCGGTGGGTCCGACCGCCGACAACCTCAAGTCCGCCATCACCGGCGAGACCTACGAGTACACCGAGATGTACCCCGGCTTCTCCAAGACGGCCCGCGACGAGGGCTTCGAGGAGATCGGCGAGTGGCTGGAGACCCTGGCCCGGGCCGAGAAGAGCCACGCCGGCCGCTTCACCCAGGGCCTCGAGGCGCTCGACGCCTGATCCGTCGCCCGATCGGGGGTCCGGGTCAGGCCACGCGCCGACCCGGACCCCTGCTCGCACGCGTCGGGTCCGCGCCCGGAGCAACCCATGACCAAGCTCACCCTCGACGACATCAGCGACCTGCGCGCCTACGAGCGCGAGCGGGCCGACTTCCGCTCCCGCGTCATCGCCCTCAAGAAGCGCAGGCGTGTGCACGTCGGGCCGGTGGTCACCCTGGTGTTCGAGAACCGCGACACCATCCGGTTCCAGATCCAGGAGATGGCGCGGGTCGAGAAGCTCATCAGCGACGAGGCCATCGAGACCGAGCTGGCCATCTACAACCCGCTGATCCCCGACCCGGGCACCTTGTCGGCCACCTTGTTCGTCGAGCTCACCAGTGAGGATGAGCTGCGCCAGTGGCTGCCCAAGCTGGTCGGGATCGAGACCCAGGTCGAGCTGCGGCTGGGTGCCGGTCCCGATGTGGACGTGGTGCGCTGCGTGGTCGACCCCGATCACGCCCGCCAGCTCACCCGCGACGAGATCACTGCCTCGGTCCACTACGTCCACTGGCAGCTCGGCGCCGCCGAGATCGACGCCTTCGTGCAGGGTCCGGTGCAGCTGGCCGTGACCCATCCGAACTACCAGCACGTCACCGACCTGGCCCACGAGACGCGCATCGAGCTCCTGGGCGACCTGCGGGGCTGAACTCACCCCCACGCCCGAGGCCGCCGGGGCGGCCGTCGAGGCCCGGCACCCGGTGGACCAGCGGTTTCATTTGGACATCGGGGGAACGCTCCGACGATACTCGCATGTCCCGAACGGCCTTCGCTCAGGAGCTGAGCAGTCCCAAATGAACCAGCAGTGGCAGTCCAAAGCTGCCTGCCAAGGGCTCGACCCCGAGATCTTCTATCCACTCGACGATGAGGATGCTGAAGAGGCCAAGACGGTGTGCGCCGCCTGCCCGGTCCGCGAAGCGTGCCTCGAGCACGCCCTCGGGTACCGGGAGAAGGAAGGCGTGTGGGGGGGAGCGACCGAACGGGAGCGCCGCCGCATCATCCGCCAGCGTCGCCGCACTGCCTGACCCTGGGGGCCACCCGGGTCGAGCGAGGAGCCGAACATGGCCGTGACCCTCGATGAGCTGGGCGGATGGCGCCCGGTGCTGTTGAGCCTGACCGCCGGCCACGACCTGACGCGCCGACCAGGCGCACGCGGCCATGACCGAGATCCTGGCCGGGGCCGCCACCGACGCACAGATCGCGGCCTACATCGTGGCGCTGCGCATGAAGGGCGAGGCCGTGGAGGAGGTGTCCGGCATGGTCGACGCCATGCTGGAGGCGTCGGACCCGATCGATCTGGGGGCCCAGGCCGACGATGCCGTGGACATCGTGGGCACCGGCGGTGGCCCCAGTCGGCGGACCGCGGCGCTGAACGTGTCCACCATGGCCTGCTTCGTGGCCGCCGGCGCGGGCTCGCCGGTGTGCAAGCACGGCAACCGCAAGGCCAGCTCCACCAGCGGATCGTTCGACCTGCTCGAGGCGCTGGGGGTCGGCATCGACCTGGATGGCATGGGCGTGGCCCGCTGTGTGGCCGAGGCCGGGGTCGGGTTCTGCTTCGCCCGGGCGTTCCACCCGGCCATGCGCCACGCCGGTCCGGTCCGGGCCGAGCTGGGCATCCCCACCCTGTTCAACTTCCTCGGCCCGCTCTCGAACCCCGCGCGGGTGTCCCGCCAGGTCATCGGCGTGAACGATCCGGCCATGGCCCCCACGGTGGTCGGGGTGCTGCAGCGGCGCGGCTCGGCTCGGGCCATGGTGGTGCACGGCCACGACGGGATCGACGAGCTCACCGTCTCCGGGCGCTCCACCATCTGGGAGGTTCGCGACGGTGACGTCTCCCAGTACGACCTCGACCCGGCCACGCTGGGGCTGACCGTGGTCGACGCCGACCAGCTCCGCGGCGGCGATGCTCAGGCCAACGCCGACATCGCCCGTTCGGTGTTCGCCGGCGAGCCCGGACCGACCCGCGACATCGTGGTCCTCAACGCCGCCGCCGGGCTGGTGGTCGGCGGTCGGGCCGACGATCTGGCCGCCGGCCTGGCGTTGGCCACCGCCGCCATCGACGACGGACGGGTGACCGCGGTGCTCGAGCGGCTTCGGGTGGTGTCGAACCCGGCCTGACCCGCCCTCAGCGGTGGTCGGCCCCCTCGCCACGAGAGTGGATGTTCAGGTACGGCCCAGGTTCTCCCACGCCCGAACCGACCCCGACTCTAAGCCTCGGGCCCGATCCGGCCAGATGAACGGGTCGACCTCGGGTGACCGGGGCCGAGCTCGGGGCGGGCTGCTCAGGCAACAGTCAGGACAGGGTATGGAACCCGGCCTGACCCGCCCTCACCGGCGGTCGGCCCCGTCGGGTCGACCGGTGCGGCGATAGGCGAGGGGAAGGGGCTGAGATGGCGGCGGGGGCGTCACCGCGATGGGGGACTGGGTGTCGGCCATCAGCTCGTCGAGGTCGACCAGGCCGCTGGCCCGCTCGATGGCCATGAGCTCGTCCTGGGCCGCGTCGAGCAGGTCGAGCTGGGCCGAGATGCGCTCGAAGGCCTCGGGCGGCGCCGGTGTGGCCTGCCAGCCCGACGCCGGGGTGCCCTCGGGACGGCTCATGCTCGACAGGCGCACCGACAACTGCTCGACCTCGGTCACCTGCACCTCGAGGTTGGCCAGCAGACCTCGACGATGTGAGCGCGGGTGGCGGCTGGCCACCACCAGGTGCTGATCGAGCTGCACGGCCTGGTACTCGAGATCTCGACGAAGCTCGTCGACCGACAGGCTGACGCCCCGTTCGCCTCGGTCCGTACGTCGGGACGGAGCCAGGTGGATGAGCTCGACCGCGGTGCGCAGGCGCCGGTGCAGGCGGGCGGCCTTGCTGGCCGACCACAGCCAGCGAAGCGGTGCCGCGCTGCGCACGGCCGGGCTGCACGCGATTGGCGCGGGCCATCCGCCATCGGATGAGGGCCAGGCCCAGACCGGCCAGGGCCATCCAGGTCAGGAAGAGGGCCATCACCACCAACAGCAGCTCTTTCATGGGTCGAGGGTACCGGCTGGGACCCGGTCGGCGGGTCGCGTCCGAGGTTGGTAGCTAGGTAGGCGGGGGAGTCGTTCGCTGAGCCCGTGCTCGGCGTCGACCAACCGGACCGACGCGGCCTGGGCCGTCAGCCAACCGGCCACGCAGCCGAGCTCGTCGGCCAGCTCCCGCGGGACCGGCGCCCCCGGTGACCCGACTCCCATGGCGTGCTCCGACGAGCCTCCGCCCGACAGATCGAGCGACGGCGTGGTGGTCGCGGGATCGAGATCGGGGCGGATGGGCAGGCCCAGGGCCAGCTGGTCGAGCAGCCAGGCCCGCTCGAGCCGGCCGTCGCGCAGCTCGGCGCCGGCGCGCCCTCCGATCTCGATCACCACCCGGCCAGACCCGGCCAGGGCGTCGAACTGGCGCTGGCGGCGTAGGGCCAGGGCCAGTGCCGCAGCCCGCTCGCGAACGTCGGCCGCCTCCTCGAACCGCTCGTCGGCAGCCAGGGCCCGCATCCGTCGTTCGAGCGGTTCGAGCAGCAGCTCGGGGCGGTGACGGATGCCCAGCACCGCCTGATCCACCACGGCGCGGTACTCGGCCTGGCTGATCGTGCCCGCGCACGGGCAGGCGGCCACTCCCAGCTGGGCCGGCGCGCACGGGCCGGAGCGAGGGTTGCGCCCCGGCTTGGCCGTGCACCGGCGCAGGGGGACAGCCGTCTCGATGGCCTCGGCCACCCGGCGGGCCTGGCGGGTGGACGCCAGCGGCCCCAGGTAGAGGGCGCCGTCGTCGCCCACCTTGCGCACCACCGACAGGCGAGGGAAGGGCTCGGCCAGGGTCAACTTGAGGTAGGTGTAGCGGGACCAGTCCTTGGACTGTCGGTTGAAGCGGGGCTGGTGCTGGTGGATGAGCCGTACCTCGCGCACCGCGGCCTCGAGGGTGCTCGAGCAGATCTCGTGGTCGATGGCCTGCACCTCGCGCAGCAGCTGGGGGACCTTGCGCCTGGTATCCCCCGAGAAGTACGAGCGCACCCGGCTGCGCAGGTTGGTGGCCTTGCCCACATACAGCACGCGACCGCCACGATCGCGGAACAGGTAGACGCCCGGCTCGCGCGGCAACCCGGACGTGAGCCCCAGCTTGGTGGCCTGGGCGTGCCCGGCGATGGTGGGCAGGGCCACCAGGTCGTCGAGCCCGGTCACCCCCAGGCCAGCCGCTCGCTCGAGCAGGATGTGCAGCAGGTCGGCGGTGGCCAGCGCGTCGTCGAGGGCCCGGTGGTTGGGCCTGTGGTCGAGCCGGAACCGACTCGACAGGGTGCCCAGCTTGCAGTTGGGCACCTCGTCGCGCACCAGCCGTCGGGCCAGCGCGCAGGTGTCCACCGACGGGTTGGGCAGCAGTGGACGATCGGCGCGCACCAGCGCAGCCCGGATGAAGGCCAGGTCGAAGCGCACGTTGTGGCCGACCACCACCGCGTCGCCGATGAACTCCAACAGGCTGGGCAGGACCGACTCGATCCGCGGCGCCGGCATCACCATGGCTTCGGTGATGCCGGTCAGCACCGTGATCTCGGGGGGCACCGCCACCCCCGGGTTCACCAGGGTCTGGAACGTGCCCAGGCACCGGCCGCCGCGCACCTTGACCGCTCCCACCTCGGTGATGGCGCAGCTGTCGGGCGAGCCCCCGGTGGTCTCGAGGTCGACCACGCAGAAGGTGACTTCGAACAGCGGGGTGCCGAGGTCGTCGAAGCTGCGTTGCGGATGGGAGGATCGAACAGATGCTCGGCTGATCGGCGCCATCTGACCGGTGTAGCGAACAATCGTTCGTCTCGTCAAGGGCTCACGCCGGCGATGGCGGCAGTAGCATCGCCCGATGCCTGTCACCCGGTACCGCTGCAACAGCTGCGGCAACCTGACCCGATTCGACGTGACCACCACCCGGCGCACCCGCGCCTTCCACCACTACTCGGTGGGCGGCGAGCTCGAGCTCGAAGAGGTCGAGGTGCTGGCCGAGGTGGTCGAGGACGTGTCGTGTCGGTGGTGCGGGTCGGGTCAGGCGGTGGTCGAGATCGATCCCGAGGAGGCTGAGCCGGTGGGTGGACAGGTCGAGCCGGCTACCGATCGGGGCGCGGTCGGCCCCGGCTGAGTGTCGTACCCCCTCCGTAGCATGCGGGTCGGGTGGAGCCAGGGGGTGTCCCCCGGAACCCGGCTACGGAGCGACCAATGCCATCGACCGACGACGTCCTCACCATCGACTGCGATCAGTGCGTCATGCAGCACACCCAGGCCTGCGACGATTGCGTCGTGACCTTCCTGTGCACGCCCAACCAGAACGAGGCCGGGCAGGCCGTCGTGGTCGACGTGGCCGAGGTGCGGGCGTTGCGGCTGCTGGCCGACACGGGTCTGGCGCCGCCGTTGCGGCTGCGACGGCGCACCGGCTGATGCTCGATCCACACTCCGCGGCTGAGCCGCGCCTACGCCGACGAGCTGGCGGCGGTGGGTCGGTCGGCCGGGCTCGATCGAGTGGGCTTCGCCTCCGCCGAGCCCTTCGAGGACGCCCGCCGGGCCCTGACCGAGCGGGCCGCCGCCGGCCTGGCCGCCACCATGGCAGTTCACCTACCGCAATCCCGCTCGGTCCACCGACCCGTCAGCCACTCTGGCCGGCGCGGCGTCGCTGGTGGTCGGCGCCCGCGGCTACGGCCACGTCCGCACCGACGCGCCCGTGGACGCTCGCCGGTGGCCGCCCGGGTGGCCCGCTACGCCAGCCAGGACCACTACGCCGCCCTGCGCCAGGGCCTCGAGCAGGTGGCCCAGCGCCTGCGCGCGGACGGCTGGCAGACGCGGGTCCTGGTCGACGACAACGCCTTGGTCGATCGGGCCGCCGCGCACCGCGCCGGGCTGGGCTGGTTCGGCAAGAACGCCAACGTGCTGGTGCCGGGCCTGGGCAGCTGGGTGGTGCTCGGCTCGGTGCTGACCGACGCGCCGCTGCCCGTCGCACCCGACCCGGTGCCCGACGGCTGCGGTGGCTGCACCCGTTGTCTCAGCGGCTTGTCCCACCGGGGCCATCGTGGCCCCCGGGGTGGTCGACGCCCGGCGCTGCCTGGCCTGGCTGGTGCAGGCCGAGGGGGTGTTCCCGGTCGAGCACCGGGTGGCCCTGGGCGACCGGCTCTACGGCTGCGACGACTGCCAGGAGGTGTGCCCGCCCTCGCGCCCCGGGCGTGACGGCCTCGATCCTGCGGGCTCGCCCGCCCCCGCCTCGGGCTCGCCCGCCCCCGCGCCGGGCTCGGCCCAGGGCTCGCCAGCCCCGGCTGGCCGATCCGATGGTCCGGGGGACTGGGCCGATGTGGTGGCCCTGCTGGACGCCGACGACGACGCCCTGCTGGCGCGCTTCGGCCGCTGGTACATCCCTCGGCGCCAGCCCCGCTACCTGCGACGCAACGCCCTGATCGTGCTGGGCAACACGGGATCGCCCGATCACCCCCAGGTCCGGCGGGTGCTGGGTCAGGCGTTGGCCGATCCCGACCCGCTCCTGCGCGCCCATGCCGTGTGGGCCGCCCGTCGCCTCGGTCTGGGCCAGCTCCTGGCCCCACTGGCCGACGACTCCGACGAGCTGGTTCGAGCCGAGCTCGATCGTCCCGAACGCGACCTGGCCGCCGCGGCCGCCCACCCGGGACCTCCGTCGAGCGGCGCCTAGGATCGCCCGACCCGCACGCGACGCGCGGCGGTGACGATCTCGAAGCGATTGAGAGTCGGATGTACCGGTCCAACTGGCAGCATGCCAGAACCATCCTGAAGCGGACGTGGAACCACCCGTCGAACCGGTCACGTCGGGTCCGAGCGCTGGGGTCGGCAGTCGAGTGGCAGGTGGAGAAGCGGGTGCGGCGTCGTCCCCGGGACGTGCCCTTCTACGGCATGCGCCTGCGCTGCCACCCCGACAGCCAGTCGGCCTCCAACGTCATCTACTTCACGCCCCGTTACAACCCCGACGAGATGGACTTCATCACCGCCTACCTGCGCCCCGGCGACGGGTTCCTCGACGTCGGGGCCAACATCGGCACCTACGCGCTCCTGGCCCGGTCCCGGGTCGGCCCGGACGGGTGGGTGGACGGATTCGAGCCGCACCCGGTGGCGGCCCGCCGCTTCCGGGAGAACGTGGCCCGCAACGACCTGGCCAACGTCACCGTCCATGAGGCGGCGGTGGGCGAGACGGCCGGGCGGGTGGCCTTCGTGGCCGGCGACGACGTGAGCAACCGGGTGGCCTCGAGCTTCGATACCGGTCGGCGCACCATCGACGTCGAGGTGGTCAGCCTGGATGACGTGCTCGGGGACCGTGGCTACGCCATGGGCAAGCTCGACGTCGAAGGGTTCGAGACGGCGGCGCTGCGCGGGGCGATCCGTCACCTGGCCGCCGCCAACCCACCGGTGTGGCAGTTGGAGATGCTCGACCACCGGCTCCGCAAGGCCGGCACCAGCCGCGCCGACCTGGTGGCCCTGCTGGCCGACCACGGCTACCGCTTGGCCGAGGTGGCCGGCGGCGTGGAGGACGGCCCGGGCCCGCAGCCAGGGCCGCCCGGCCTGCGCTGGGCCAGCCCCGAGGGGCGGTCCACCCAGAACATCTGGGCCGTGCACGCCGAGGCGGTCGGCGATGTCGAGCAGCGCCTCGGCCGGCCGATCAGATGAGCGCCGGGCGCGGCCGGTGACCCACCTGCTGGTCACCAACGACTTCCCGCCCAAGACCGGTGGGATCCAGTCCTACCTGTGGGAGCTGTGGCACCGCCTGCCGCCCGGTGAGGCAACCGTGTTGACCACCCCCCATGCGGGGGCAGCCGCCTGGGACCAGGAGCAGGACCTCCCCGTCGAGCGATCCCGACGTCGGGTGCTGCTGCCCACCCCCGGGATGATCCACGAGATCGACCAGGTGGCCGAGCGGGTGGGCGCCGATTTGGTCTTGCTGGATCCGGCGCTGCCCCTGGGCGCGGTCGGCCCCCACCTGGCCCGCCCCTACGGGGTCGTGGTCCACGGCGCCGAGATCGTGATCCCAGGGCGGCTGCCGGGCGGGCGCCAGGCGTTGGCCCGAGTGCTGCGCGGCGCCCAGCTGGTGGTGTCGGCCGGTCAGTACCCGGCGGCCGAGGCCGAACGGGCCGCCGGTCGGGTCCTGCCCACCGCGGTCGTCCCACCGGGCGCGGATGTGGCCCGGTTCGTCCCCCTCGACTCGGCGGCTCGATCCCGGGCCCGGGCCCGGTTCGGCCTGGCCGAGGAGGCCACCGTGGTGCTCGGGCTCAGCCGGCTGGTGCCCCGCAAGGGCTTCGACGTGCTCATCCGGGCCGTGGGCGGGTTGGCCGGCACCCGGCCCGACCTGGTGCTGGTCATCGCCGGTACCGGTCGCGACCGCGCCCGTCTCGAGCGACTGGCCCGTCGGTCCGGCGCCCCCGTGCGGTTCCTGGGGTGGGTGGACGACGGCGAGCTCCCGGCGCTCTACGGGTTGGCCGACACCTTCGCCATGCTGTGTCGGAACCGTTGGCTGGGCCTCGAACAGGAGGGCTTCGGCATCGTGTTCCTGGAGGCGGCCGCCGCCGGCGCAGCCCAGCTGGCCGGGGCCAGCGGTGGCTCGGGCGAGGCCGTGGTCGACGGCGTGACCGGGTCGGTGGTGCGCGACCCCCGCTCGGTGTCGGAGGTGCGACGGGTCCTGGCCGCGCTGGTCGATCACCCCGAGCGGCGGACTCGGATGGGCGACGCGGGGCGCCGACGCGTGGCGGCCGAGTTCACCTACGACCACCTGGCCCGGCGACTGGCCGATGCGCTGGCCGGCGTGTGAGGCTGGCAGCGATGGCCGATCGCCCCGCGCCCGCTGCTGCTGACCCGGTCGCGCCCGATCTCGCGCCGACGCCCGGGCGCGCCATCCGGCGGGCCTCGTGGATCGGCACCGCCGTGTTCGTGATCACCGCGGTGGCGTCGGCCATCGCCCCGAACACGTTCATCGCCGCCGGGGTGGCCACCTCCTTGGTGATGTTCTTCGTGGGGATCGGCGTGTTCCTGTGGGCCTACGCGATAGCCGTGAACCGCAGCCGCACCGACCTGATCGGCATGGGTGGCCTGTTCTTCCTGGCCGGCACCGCCCCGCGCTCGGTACAACGATCGCTGCTGGGGTCGCTGGCCGTGGAGGTGCTGGTCGGGCTGATCACCGCGGCGGTCCACCCCTTCACCCCACTGGCCTTCGGGGTGCTGGCCTGGATGTACGGCCTGGCCCTGTGCGGGCTGTGGGCCGCTCGCTACGGCACCTTCCCGCCCCGCCCTCCAGAGGAGAAGCGACCCAAGGGTCGGGCCAAGTCAGATCGGCCCAAGTCAGATCGAGCCAAGTCAGATCGGGCCAAGTCGTCGGGGCGCACCACCCCGAAGTCCACCAAGCGGTCCGCGCCCCGGTAGTCGCGGCGGCGGCGGCTCCGGAGGACAGGGCGGCCACGATCCGGCGGAGCCTCGGCGTCCGGTATCGTCGGCGACCATGGCCGAGCAGGCGAGAGAGCAGACGACCATCGAGGCGTCCGTCGACGAGTGCTACCGCACCCTGGTGGACTTCGAGCGGTATCCGGAGTGGGCGGGCGACCTCAAGCAGGCCAAGATCATCGAGACCGACGACCAGGGCCGGGCCACCGTGGTCGAGTTCCGGGCCGCGGCCATGGGCCGCAGCACCACCTACCGCCTCAAGTACGACTACGAGGGTGCCCCCAACCGCCTGACCTGGAACCTGCTCAGCGGCGATCTCGAGCGTGAGCTCGACGGCGCCTATCGGTTGGGCGAGACGCCGGGCCTCCCCAGCTCCACCGACGTTGTCTACGAGCTCTCGGTCGACCTGATCGTCCCCATCCCCGGCTTCGTGAAGCGCCGAGCCGAGGCCCGGATCATCAAGACCGCCCTGTCCGAGCTCAAGAGCCGGGTGGAGGGGACCACCCCGGTGGCCGAGAGCGACGAGCCCCTGCCCGAGTCCACGTGACCGAGTCGAGTCGATCGACCGCGACTTGATCGACCGAGGTCCGGCACCCGGCGGCGTGTCCTAGATGCGCATCCTCCTGTTCACCGGCAAAGGAGGCGTGGGCAAGACCTCGGTGGCGGCCGCCACCGCGCTGGCTAGCGCCGACGCCGGGCAGCGCACCCTGGTGCTGTCCACCGACCCGGCCCACTCGCTGGCCGACAGCTTCGGGGTCGACCTGGGTGACACGCCCACGCCGGTGACCACGCGGCTGCATGGTCTCCAGCTCGACGCGCAGGCTCGCATGGAGGAGTCCTGGGACGACATCCAGCACTGGTTGATCGACGTCTTCAACTGGGCCGGGGTCGACGCCATCGAGGCCGAGGAGCTGGCCGTGGTGCCCGGCCTCGACGAGGTGTTCGCCCTCGGTGACATCAAGACCCACGCCGAGTCGGGGGACTGGGACACCCTGGTGGTGGACTGCGCGCCCACGGCCGAGACCATCCGCCTGCTGAGCCTGCCCGACATCCTGTCGTGGTACATGGAGCGGGTCTTCCCCACGGGTCGGCGCCTCAACCGCATGATCAGCCCCGTCCTGGCCCGGGTGACCAACATCCCGGTGGCGAGCGACGAGGTCTTCGGCGCCGGGCGCCGCTTCTACGACCGCCTCGACGGGGTCAAGGAGATCCTGGCCGACCGCCGCCGAACCAGCATCCGCCTGGTGGTCAACCCCGAGCGCATGGTCATCGCCGAGGCCCGTCGCACCTACACCTACCTCTCCTTGTTCGGCTACCGGGTCGACGCGGTGGTGGCCAACCGGCTGCTGCCCGACCAGGTCACGGATCCCTGGTTCGATCGGTGGCGGGCCGCCCAGGCCGAGCACATGGCCACCATCACCGAGGCCTTCTCGCCGCTGCCCGTCCTGCGGGCGCAACTGGCTGACGACGAGGTGGTGGGCCTCGATCGGCTGCGTCGCTTCGGGGCCGAGGTGTACCGCCAGGTCGATCCGCTGGCCGTGCTCCACGACCACGAGCCCATGCGGGTCAACAAACGAGGCGAGGACGACTACCAGCTCAGCCTGGATCTGCCCTTCGCCGAGCACGACGAGCTGGACGTGGGCCGCCGTGGCGACGAGCTGATCGTGAGCGTCGGTCCCTACCGCCGGGCCCTCATGCTGCCGGACTCGTTGCGACGTCGGCAGGTGACGGGGGCCTCGCTGCGCCAGGGACGTCTGCGGGTTAGCTTTGGCGCGGTGTCGAGGACTCCGAGCGCCGGCGGCCGCCGGGAACGACCATGAGCCCCGTCGATCCGGTCGATGACGCCGAGGACGACCCGGTGTTCGATCCCGATCCGGGCTCCGACGATCCCGTGGCCGGCGACGACGACGGCGGCGGACGCGATGGGCGAGACGGCCGCGACGGGGTCGAGCACCTGCAACGGGCCGCCCACGAGATGATCGCCGCGGCCCGTTCGTTCCTCGACGTGGTCGAGGACGTGGTGGGGGATTCGGCCGCGGTGGCCTCGGTGGCCGACCTGTTCGGCTCCATGGGCCAGGCCGTGGCCCGCGCCGGCAACCGGGCCCGGGACGCGACCGGATCGGCTTCGGGCTCGGACCCCGACGACGGCGACGACGGTCCCCGCGTGCAGCACATCGACGTGTCCTGAACGCCGCATTGGAAGGCGCGTCCGACCAGGGGGCCAGGAAGGCGGAGGGCGCCAGCCCGGAGCCGCTGGACCGATGACACCCGGATGCCGAAGGCGCCCGGCGGGAGGCTTGCCGACCAGAGGGCCAGGAAGGCGGAGGGCGCCAGCCCGGAGCCGCCGGCCAGGAAGCCAGGGTCATCCACCCTCAGATAGCTCATAAGCTGGCGATCACCCCGTGCTCACATTCCTCAGATCCGAACCGATGGTCACAACACCATGAGGCTGCTCCAACTCCAGCTCGATGGCGCCCAATCCGACGCGCTCGATTTCCATCCGATGATGACGATCGTTCGCGGACTGGATCCCGTCATGCGCGCCCGCCTCATCGCGGCCGTCTGCCGCGCTACCGGCCGCCGCCGATCCGGGTGTGTCCGGGCTGATCGAGTCCCACGGCGTCCTGTTCGACCTGACGGTGGAGAACCTGCAGCTCATGGGGTTGGGCCTCGACCTGGACCCCCTCATCCGGCGCGGCGACCTGCCGGGCGCCCATCCCGGTGAGGCCGATTCGATCCCGGTGGCAGCGGTGACCGCCGAGCAGTTCCTGGCCACCACCCCCGAGGGTCGGTATCCCGAGCTCGATGCCGCCCGGCGCCAGCAGCGCTCGTCGCGGGAGACCCTGTCCATCCTGCGCGAGGCCACCGAGCGGGCCCGACGCGAGCACGCGGACGCAGCGGCGGCCCTGCGCCGCGCCACGGTCGCCCTGGACGAAGCCAGCGGTACCTCGGCCCAGGCCGAGGAGGCATCGGCGCTGCTCGACGACGTGCTCTTCGACGATCCCGAGCCCGAACCGGTGGCGTCGCTGAGCCGCGAGGAGCTCGAAGCCCGGGTCGAGGACCTGAACGGCCGGCTGACCCACATCGAACAGGACCTGGCCGAGCTGTCCGCGCTCGACACCCGCCCCATCGAGGTGCTGGTCGAGGCCATCCGCAACCCGGCGCCGGCCGAGATGGTGCCCTCGGCGCGGGCGGGCGAGCTGGCCGACGAGTTCGTCGCGTTGCAGGCCCAGGTCGACCAGTTCGAAGCCGGGCTCGAGTCCGAGGGCCGCGGCACCGCCAGCGCCCTGGCCGCCCTCGAAGCCGCCCGCACCGAGCTGGCCTCGGCCGAGCGGGCCATGGCCAAGCCCAACCTGTCGCCCGAGGACGTCACCGAGCTGGAAGCGGCCCATCAGGCCGTGCTCGACGCCGAGGGTGGTGGTCGTCTGCGTCGCGGCGGCTCCAAACGCCTCGATGAGGCGGCAGCCGAGCAGCAGGTCATCCTCGACCGGGTCGGGTTCCCCACCTGGAGCGCCTACGTGATGGGCGCGGGTCTGCTGGGCATCGACCCCATCGCCGAGGAGCGTCTGGAGCGGGCCCGAATCGATCTGGAGTCGGCCGACAACCACTGGGCCAAGGTGGCTGCCGACATCGAGAACGACCCCGCCCACCGTGCCCTGCTCGACCGTCTCGAAGCCGTCTACCTGGAGGCCTTCGACCTGCTGGGGGGCGACGACGACCAGGCCGATCTGGAGAACGCCTTGCGTTCGGTGCTGGTGCCCAAGACCGAGGTGAGCCAGAGCGAGCTGGTCGACGCCCTGGCCTACCAGCTCGAGCTGGTCGGCTTGAACCTGGGCGCATCGCCCGGGGTGGACCGGGTGACCATGGCCGCCGACGCCTTCCTGGCCGAGGTGAGCGTGCTGTCCGAACGCATCGGGGAGCTCCGGGGCGAGCGCGACGAGACCCAGGTGGAGGTGGCCGATGCCAACCATGCCCTGGCCGCCTTCGACGCCGCCGCCGAGGCGGCCCAGCACGAGCCCACCATCGACCTGACAGATGGCGCCGATGGCGCCGATGCGTCCGCGACCGTCGAACCCGATCTGGACGAGTTGACCCGCGAGCTCGAACGGGCCAACGAGGACGAGGCCCTGTACGCCGATCAGCTCGAGGCCCGCCTGGCCCTGGTCGACGCGTCCACCCAGGTCGAGGCGGTGGCCTCGAGCCGGGTGATGCGCATCGCCGCCCAGCTGGCCTCGGCCGAGGCCGAGCAGCCGGCGGGCCCGGGGGAGCCGCCCCGGCCGGCCAGCGATCCCGGGTTCGAGGTCGATCCGGCCGAGGCCGTGTCGGGCCCCGAGGCCCTCGAGTTCTACCTGCTGGCCCGCCTGGCCGCGCAGCGGGCGGCGTCGTTCTCCGGCTCAGTGCCACTGGTCATCGACGACGCCTTGGCCGGCCAGGGCGACGATCTGGTGCGAGCGCTGCTCGACAAGTTGGAGCGGATGTCCGAGGCCGTCCAGATCATCTACCTGAGCGACCAGCCGGTGGTGACCACCTGGGCCGAGAGCGTCGGCATCCAGCGGGCCGCAGTGGTCGAGTTGCCCCACCAGTTCGCCTGACCGACGCCACATTCCGCCGGTGGTGCCGGCCTGCCCGGGTTCGCCCAGCGCGGCGAGGGCGGTTTGCCTACGATCGGGCCCACGAGGAACCGACAACCGGGAGGCGCCGTGGCCGTCATCACCGAAGCTGCCGTTCGCGAACTGGCCGGGTTCCGGGGGCAGGATGCCCCGGTGACCAGTTGCTACCTCGATGTGGACGGGAGGCGTCTGAGTCGCCGGGCCGACTGCGAGCACGAGCTCGAACGGGTCCTGCGCTCCGCTCGATCCCGGGCGAACGGTACGACCTCGGTGGCCCGCGACCTCCAGCGCATCGAGGAGTATGTGCGCGGTGGCATCGACCGCTCCACCACGCGGGGGCTGGCCATCTTCTCCTGCTCGGCCCATGACTTCTGGAAGGTGGTCTCCCTGCCGGTGCCGGTGCGCAGCCGGGTGGTGATCAACGAGGCGCCGGCGGTGAGCCAGCTCGAATCGGTGACCCAGGGCTTCGACCGCTTCGCCGTGCTGCTGGCCGACCGCCAGCGAGCCCGCATCCTGGTGTTCCACTTCGGTGAGCTGGTCGACCACTCCGAGCTGCTCGACGAGCGGTCCCGCGACGACGACACCCACGGTCACCTCGACCGTGGCGACGCCGCGTCGCGCTCCGACGCCCAAGTGGCCGCACATCTGCGCCGAGCCGCGGACGTGGCCTTCGCCATGTTCCAGTCCGAGGCCTTCGAGCACCTGACCCTGGGTGGCCCCGAGCCGGTGGTGCGGTCGGTGGAAGCAACGCTGCACCCCTACCTCCAGCGCCGGCTGTGTCAGCGCATCGCCGTCGGGGTGTCGGCCGGGATGGGCGACATCCGCGAGGCGGTGCTCGATGTCGAGCGCGAGGTGGAGCGCCGAGCGCGAGGCGCAGGCGGTGGCCCGGCTGCGCCAGGCCGTGGCCTCGCGCCAGCCGGCGGTGGTGGGACTGGCCGATGTGCTGGGGGTGGTGGGGGAGCACCGGGTCGATCGCCTGCTGGTGTCGTCGGGCTACTCCGAAGCGGGCTGGACCTGTCGCCATTGCGGCCACCTGGGTCTGGTCGGGCGGACGTGTCCGAGCTGCTCGGGTGAGCTGACCCCGGTCGACGACATCGTCGAGCAGACCGTCGAGCTGGCCCTGGCCCAGTCGTGCCACGTGGAGATCTGCGTCGACAACCCTGACCTGGACGTGATGGGGCGCATCGGCGCCCTGCTGCGCTACTGACCGGGTGACCGATCCAGCCGTCTCGCCCGACGCTCCCATCGCCGGGTTGGTGGCCGGCTTCGACATCGGCGGCACCAAGATCCTGGGTCGGGTGCTCGACCCCGCCGACCCGCGCCGCGCCCTGGTCCAGAACCGCACCGACACCCCGCGCGGTGCCCCCGCGCTGGTGGATGCGCTGGCTGCGGCAGTGGCCGACCTGGATGGCCAGCTCGAGGCTCGGGGCCATCCCCGTCTGCGCGGGGTCGGGGTGGGCATCGCCGGGCTGGTCGACCGGCGCGGCGTGTTGCAGGTGGCGCCCAACCTGCCCGGCATCGTCGGCCTGGATGTCGGGGTGGCGGTGGCCGAGGCCACCGGACTGGCGGCGGTGGCGGTCGACAACGACGCCAACTGCGCGGCGGTTGCCGAGCACCGCCTGGGGGCCGGCGTGGGTCGGTCCGACCTGGTGCTGGTCACGCTCGGCACGGGCATCGGCGGGGCGGTGATCATCGGGGATCGCCTGGTGCGGGGCGCGTCGGGCTTCGCCGGTGAGCCCGGCCACATGGTGGTCGACCCGAGCGGGCCTCCGTGCCCGTGCGGGCAGCGGGGATGCTGGGAGCGGTTCGCCTCGGGCAGCGGACTGGGACGGCTCGGTCGCGAGGCCGCTGAGGCCGGGACCGCCCCCGGGCTGGTGACCCGGGCCGGTGGCGATCCCGATGCCGTCCGCGGCGAGCACGTGACCGAGGCCGCGGCCGACGGGGATCCCGGGGCGTTGGAGGTGCTGCGCCAGTTCGCCTGGTGGGTGGCCCTCGGCATCGCCAACCTGGAGAACCTGCTCGATCCCGAGGTGGTCATCGTCGGCGGGGGACTGGCCGAGGCCGGTGAGCTGCTGCTGGCGCCGACCCGGGCCGCGCACCAGACGCTGGCCCTGGGTCTGGACCACCGCGTCCCCGTGCGAATCCTGGGCGCCGCACTCGGTCCCGAGGCGGGCTCCATCGGCGCCGCGCTGCTGGCCCGGGATCTGACCTGCTAGGGCCTCTGGTCGGCAAGCCTCCCGGCGGCCGCCTTCGGCATCTGGGTGTCATCGGTCCAGCGGCTCCGGCCTAGCGGCCTCCGCCTTCCTGGGCGGGCAAATGGCGTCCGGATCCCGGCGGTGGCGGGGCTAGTTTGGGTCGATGGAGTTCCGCCGGATCAATGGGCTGCCGCCTTATGTCTTCACCATCATCGACACGCTGAAGATCGAGGCCCGGCGAGCGGGGATCGACGTCATCGACCTGGGGTTCGGCAACCCCGACTTCCCGTCGCCCGATGTGGCCGTCGAGAAGCTGGCCGAGGCCGTCCACAACCCGCGGAACCATCGGTACTCGTCCAGCAAGGGCATCCCCAAGCTGCGCCAGGCCTACGCCGATCTGTACCTGCGGCGCTTCGGGGTCGAGCTCGATCCCGAGACCGAGATCATCAACACCATCGGGGCCAAGGAGGGGTTCTCGCACCTGATGTGGACGCTGCTCCAGCCCGGCGACGCCGCCCTGGTGCCGTCGCCGTCCTATCCGATCCACATCTACGGCCCCCTGCTGGCCGGCGCCGACATCCGCGAGGTGCCCCTGGGCACCGGCACCGACTTCTTCGAGAGCCTGACCGAGGCCTGGAACTACTCGTGGCCCAAGCCGCGGGTGATCGTGATGTCGTTCCCGCACAACCCCACCACCACCTGCGTCGACCTCGACTTCATGCAGAAGGTGGTCGACTTCGCCCGCGAGCACGAGGTGGTGGTGGTCCACGACAACGCCTACGCCGAGATCGGCTTCGACGGCTACGTGCCGCCATCGATCCTCCAGGCCGAGGGAGCCAAGGAGGTGGCCGTCGAGCTCTATTCGATGACCAAGTCGTTCTCGATGGCCGGCTGGCGGGTGGCGTTCATGGCCGGCAACCGCGAGGTCATCGCCGCGCTCACCAAGCTCAAGAGCTACCTCGACTACGGCACCTTCCAGCCCATCCAGATCGCGGCCACCGTCACCCTCAACGAGGCGCCCGACTACCCCAAGGTGGTCAACCAGATGTACCAGGCCCGGCGCGACACCCTGTGCGGCGGCCTCCAGCGCATCGGCTGGCCGGTCGAGCCCCCCAGGGGACCATGTTCGTGTGGGCGCCGATCCCCGAGCCCTACCGCGAGATGGGCTCGATCGACTTCGCCTCCTACCTGGTGCGCGAGGCCCAGGTGGCGGTGTCACCTGGCATCGGCTTCGGCCACGGCGGCGACGGCCACGTGCGCTTCGCCCTCATCGAGAACGAGCAGCGCACCGGTCAGGCCATCCGCAACCTGCGCAAGGCCCTGACCAAGCTGGGCTAGCTCAACGGCCGCGGGTGATCGGCGTGACGGCTGCGTCCTCGGTCAGGCGGGGGCGATGGCTGCGGGCACCAGGAGACCTTCGAGGCAGAAGGCGACGGCGGCGTCGGCCACCTCGTCCCAGGGGCGTCCCTGCTCCTGCACGCAGCGCCTCACCAGGTAGGCGGTCACGCCCAGGATGGCCTGGGTCATGATCGTCGGGTCGCCGTCGCGGATCTCCCCCCGGGCGATGCCCTCATTGACGTGGCGCACGGCGTCGGCCAAGGCGATCTCCTCGCCCTTGCGCATGGCCGGGGCGAAGCGCTCCTCGGCGGCGGCGAAGGCGAAGAGCTGGTGCAGCTCGGGGTGGCGGCTCGACCACTCGATGGAGGCGCGCATGCCCTTGGCGATGCGCTGGACGGGGTCGTCCTCGTCCTCGATGGCCAACTGCTGGGTGCGGCGCAGGTCCTGCTGGGCCTCGCGCAGGATCTCCAGGAAGAGCTCCTCCTTGCTGGAGAAGTACCAGTAGAAGACGCCCTTGCCCACCCCCAGGCCTTCCACGATCTCGGCCACCGAGGTCGGGTGATAGCCCTGCTCGGCGAACCGGCGCGCCGCGAAGTCCATGAGCTGGCGGCGACGATCACGCCCGCGCTGGGTGAGACGGCGGTTCATCGGTGGTCACGGTACACAGAACTTGACCGCGCGGTCTAGATCGTTCGATTTCTTCGGGCCGACCGCGACCGGTCAGGTCAGACCCTTGGTGCGTCGGCGGATGGCCAGGCGGTCCTGGGCATCAAAGGCGGGCTGGCCCCGCAGGCGCCGCCACCGCGACACCAGGCCCCAGTGGAGCCGGGCCCGACCGTGCAGGTGGGCGGCGCGCACGTCGGCGAACGGGTATGGCTGGCGGGCGGCCTCGACCACCGCGGCTTCGGGATCCGGGCTGGTGCGGATCAGCTCCAGCCACCAGGCCTGCTCGAAGCTGGGTCGGTCCCGATAGACGTCCTGGCGATCGGTGGCGGAGAGCTTGACGCTGGTCAGTTGATCCACCCACCGGGTGGGTCGACGTTCGGCCAGGCGCCCCCACAGGTCGTTCTCGGGATCGAGTGTGCCGGTGTCCCGGGGGCGGCGCCAGCCCCCCACCACCTCGGCCAGCTGGCGGTGATGGATGACCGAGGTCGGGGGGATCCAGGCGTCGGGTGCGTAGCGCCAGCCCGCCGGGGGAAACGTGGCCGACGGTCGCTGCGGGCTGACCCGCAGGACCGTGCCGTGGACCAGGCTCAGGTGCTCGTCGAGGGCCGGGACCAGCGTGGCCAGGTGGTCCGGCAGCCAAAGGTCGTCGTGGCCCAGGTAGGCGACGATCTCGCCCTGGGCCCGGCGCAGCCCCTCGGCGTTGGGTCCGGACTGATGGCCGGTGTTGTGATCCAGGTTCTGCCAGTGGACGCGAGGGTCGTCGATGGCCTGCACCACCTCGGCCGACTCATCGGTGCAGCCGTCGCCGATGACCAGCAGCTCGAAGTCGCGAAACTGCTGGTCGAGGACGCTGCCGATGGACCACGGCAGCACCGGTGCCCAGTTGTAGGTGGCCATCACGATCGTGACCCGTGGCACCAGCAGCCTCTCGTCGACCGGTCGGGGCGGCAGTCTACGGGCCGGGGCCGATGAGATCTCCGATCGTCCAACGGTCACCTGATGCTCGCGAACCGGAAACATCCTGTTCATCGAGCGCTCGTACGCTTTCATCCATGACCACGACCTACGTGCTTCGTGTTTGGCTGGCGGATCGGCCTGGCGCGCTGGGCCAGGTGGCCAGCCGCGTGGGCGCGGTGGGCGGCGACGTGGTGGGCATCGACATCCTGGAGCGGGGCGCGGGTCGGGCCATCGACGAGCTGGTCATCGAGCTGCCCGGCGACGATCTGGTGGAGCTCCTGCTCAGTGAGCTGGCCCAGGTCGACGGGGTCGACGTGGAGACGATCACCCCGGCCGCCGACTCGCTTCGCGATCCCCGCCTCGACGCGCTGGAGACGGCGGCCATCCTGGTGGGCGCCAGCACCCAGTCCGAGTCACTCGACGAGTTGTGCGTCCACGCCGTGCGCACCATCGGGGCGGCCTGGTCGGCGGTGGTGGCCCTCGAGGGCCCCGACATCGTGGCCCAGCAGGGCGAGGCCCCATCGGTGCCCTGGCTGGTGGCCTACGTCAACGGCAGCCAGTCTTCCGCCCGGGTGGCCGGGGGCGACGGTGGCCCGGCCGACGTGGTCTGGGCGCCCCTGCCCGGTGCCGGCATGGCGCTGGTGCTCGGACGTGACGGCAACCCGTTCCGGGCCCGAGAGAGGCGCCAGGCGGCGGCGTTGGCGCGGATCGTCGACACTCGGTTTCGCGAACTGAGCCGACTCCGCTCCCGCGCCGTGCACCCGTCCTCGACCTGAGCGCCGCGCCGCCGGGCTTGCTGGGCGACTATTCGTCGCGGGCCCAGTGGCGCGACCGCTCCACCCCGGCCAGCCATCGGGCGTGGGCCGCGTCGGCCTCGGCCCGGTCGTCTCGGGGCGCCACCTCGACGTCGAGCGCCCAGTTCTCGGTGATGTCCGCGCAGGACGACCACATGCCCTCGGCCAGACCGGCCAGGTAGGCCGCACCGAGAGCAGTCGTCTCCTGCACCTGGGGTCGGCTCACGGGGACGCCCAGCTGATCGGCCTGCAACTGGAGGAGCAGCGCCATGACCGAGGCGCCGCCGTCGGCGCGCAGCGACGCCACCTTCCGACCGGAGGCTTCGGTCATGGCGTCGACCACGTCGCGGGTCTGGAAGGCCATGGCCTCGACCACGGCCCGGGCCAGGTGCGCCCGCCCGGTGCCCCGGGTGATGCCCGCCACCGTGCCTCGGGCGTAGGGGTCCCACCAGGGGCTGCCCAGGCCGGCGAAGGCCGGGACCAGCACCACCCCCTCGGAGTCGGGGATGGATTCGGCCAGCGGTCCGATCTCGGACGCGTCGGCGATGAGGCCCAGGCCGTCGCGCAACCACTGCACGGCCGCGCCGGTCACGAAGACCGCGCCTTCCAGGGCGTAGTGGGTCACCGACCCTGATCGCGCCGGGTCCAGGGCCGCCGCCGGCAGGGTCCAGGCCACGGTGGTCAACAGCCCTTCGACCGGATCCGGGCACGTCTCGCCCACGTTCATCAGCACGAAGGACCCGGTGCCGTAGGTGTTCTTGGTCATGCCGGGCTCGAAGCAGGCCTGGCCGAACAGGGCGGCCTGCTGGTCCCCGGCGATGCCGCTGATCGGGATGCCGGCCGCGATGCCGGCCAGTCCCGATGCCGTGACCCCGAACCGACCCGACGACGGCCGCACCTCGGGCAGCAGGTCCATGGGGATGCCCAACAGGTCGCACAGGGGCTCGGACCAGGAGCAGGAACGGATGTCGAACAACAGGGTGCGGCTGGCGTTGGACACATCGGTGGCATGGACGGCCCCGGCACGGCCGTGCCCCCGGTCAGGTTCCACAGGACCCAGGCGTCGATGGTGCCGAAGGCCAGGTCCGGCCCTGGCGTCACCCCGCCCGGACCGAGGAGCCACTCGAGCTTGGTGCCCGAGAAGTAAGGGTCGAGGACCAACCCGGTGGTCGACCGCACCAGGTCGAGATGGCCCTGCTGGCGCAGCTCGTCGCAGCGGGCCGCGGTGCGGCGGTCCTGCCACACGATGGCCCGAGCCACCGGCTCGCCGGTGGTGCGGTTCCAGACCACCGTCGTCTCGCGCTGGTCGGTGATGCCGATGGCGGCCACCGGCTGGTCCAACTCGGCGGTGACCTGGGCCAGCGTGGCCGCCACCGCGTCCCAGATCTCGCCGGCGTCGTGTTCCACCCAGCCCGGCTGGGGGAAGTACTGCGGGAACTCCTGATAGGACGATCCGACCACCTGGCCGGCGTGGTCGAAGGCGATGGCCCGCACCCCGGTCGTTCCCGCGTCGACGGCGATCACCACGGCCACAGGGGCAACGCTAACGCCCTCGGCCACCGGTGGCCGACTCGTCCACCGTCTGTGTGGCCGTCCCGGCCTGGCCAACCGTTCAGTCGGCGGGATCGAGTTGGGCGTAGTCGCCGCGGTCGATGGCCTGGCCCAGCTTGGAGGTGGCGGCGTCGGTCGGCACCTGGGCCGAACGGCCGCTGATGGAGAAGCGCACGGCGTCGACGCCGGGCAGGTCGGTGGCCGTGAACACCATCTGGGCGAAGGCGAGCCGCTGCTGGGTGCTCTCCACGTTGTCCAGGTTGGACACGTCCAGGTCCAACACGTCGCTGTCGAGCTTCAGGCCCAGGATCCGCACCGACGACGGAATGGTGTTGGTCAGGTTCTTGGTGGCGCCCGACGAGGCCGGCTGCTCGGCGATGAGCTCGGTCATCACCTCGCGGCACGCGGGTGGTCAGGTCGGTGGTGTGGCGGATGCCCATGGTCACCCGGGCCAGCTTGGGGCTGCTGTCCTCGTTGCGCACCAGGAACAGCCGCACCGCGTCGGTCCCGGCCGACAACACGATCTGGGTGGTGGTGGTGGTCTGAGGCTTGAGCGCGGCCGGCAACGCCCCTTGGGCGATGGGGCGGGGCGAGTGGTCGGTGGGGATCCCACAGGATCCGGCCATCACCACCAGGGCCAGGCCGACGATCGTCACGCACGCCACCCGGCTGGGGTTCCGGGCGCGCGGCCGGCTCAGGCCGGTCACGGGACGGTGGTCTCCTCAGGCAGGATCGTCTCGTCGGGGGTGGCGCTCACCACGTCGCTCAGCGCGGCCACGTCATCCGCGCTGGGGAGGGGCACCACGGGCAGCTCGACCACGAACCGGGCGCCGGGCTGGCGGTCGTGACGATCCTCCACCCAGACCTGGCCACCGTGGAGGCGCACGTGCTCGTCCACCAGGGCCAGGCCCAGTCCCACCCCGCTGTCGCTGGCCCGGTTGCCGCTCTCGCTGCCACGGGAGAAGCGGTCGAAGATCACCTCGCGCTCGGCTTCGGGCACGCCGTTGCCCCGATCCTCGATGGCGATCTGCACCACCTCCCCGCGCAGTTCGAGCGTCACCTCGGTGGCGCCGCCGGCGTACTTGTCGGCGTTGTCGAGCAGGTTGGCCAACACCCGGGCGAACCGGCGCTTGTCGACCCGCACCACCACCGACGAGAGCCCGTCGGGGAACCGCACCGGGATGCCTCCGCCGCCCAGCACCTGCACGGCCTGCATGACCATCTCGGCCACCTGCACGTCCTCGAGGTGCAGCTTGATGGCGCCGGCGTCGAAGCGACTGATCTCGAGGAGGTCCTCGACCAGCTGCTGGAACCGGTCCACGTCGGCCGACAACAGGTCGAGCGCGGTCTGGGCCCGTTCGGGGATCTCACTCCGGCTGTTCTCCAGCACCTCGACCGAGGCGGCCAGCGTCATCAGTGGGGACCGCAGCTCGTGGCTGACCTCGGACGCGAACCTGGCGTCGCGCTCCACCCGATCCTCCAGGGCCTGGGCCATGTGGTTGAAGGGCACGGCCAACACGTCGAGGTCCGGGTCCTCGCCCACCACCAGTCGGGTGTCGAGTCGACCCCCGGCGATCGCCTCGGCGGCCGCGCCCACGTCGAGCAGGGGAGCCAGGGCGCGCCGCGCCGCCCACCACCCCAGGAACCCGGCCGCCACCGTGGACACCAGCGAGGCCACCACCAGGATCAGGGCCAACGTGTCGAGCGTGTGGGTGACCTCGCTGAACGAGACCGCCTCGTAGTAGCTGGCGTGCAGCGCGGGGATGGGTACGCCCACCGCGAAGTAGGTCTGGCCGTTGTGGTCGAAGCGCATTCGGGCGGCGTGGCCTGCCTGCACGGTCTGGCGCAGCGACGCCGGCAGGGCGTCCTGGCCGAAGTCGGCCGTCTTCTCGTACCACATGCCCTTGTAGTCGATGACCGGCTCGGCCCCTTCCGGGGTGGGCAGGGCAGGGATGAGGTCTTTGGCGTCGGTGCCGTTGAGCTCGCGCCGGACGGTCAGGGCGTTGGTGAGCGCCCGGGATATGGCGCTGTCCTCGCGCTGGTTGAGCAGGTTCTGGCGGGTCAGCCCGAAGGTGGACACGGCCAGCAGGGTCGACAGGAGCGCGGCACCCAGCGCGTAGGTGACGGTCAGGCGCGCCCGAAGCCCGAGGCGCCGTCGTGGGTGAGCTCGCCGGAGACGCAAGGCTGGTAGGTGCTCCCTGGTTCCCTGGGACGGTGCCGGATCCGCACCGATTCCGGCGGCGTCGGGCGACGGAGACGGGGCTGATCAGGTCTGCAGCTTGTAGCCCAGTCCCCGCACCGTGACCACGTGGCGCGGGTTGGCGGGGTCGGCTTCGATCTTGGTGCGGAGACGACGGACGTGGACGTCGACCAGTCGACCGTCACCGAAGTAACCGTAGCCCCAGACCCGTTCGAGTAGGACCTCGCGGCTGAACACGCGGCCCGGGCTCGACGCCAGCTCGACCAGCAGGCGGAACTCGGTCTTGGTCAGGTGCACCTCGGCGCCGTCGCGAAGCACCACGCCCTCGTCGGGCACGATCTCGAGGTCGCCGAACTTCAGGTGGGCGATGGCCGGGTCGGTGGTGCGGGCCCGCCGCAGCAGGGCCCGGATGCGAGCCGACAGCTCCTTGGGAGCGAAGGGCTTGGTCAGGTAGTCGTCGGCACCCGCCTCGAGGCCGGCCACCACGTCGTGGGTGTCGGCCCGGGCCGTCACCATCACGATGGGGACGTCGCTGTTGCGACGGATCGACCGGCACACCTCGAAGCCGTCGATGCCGGGCAGCATGATGTCGATCAGCA
Organism: uncultured Microthrixaceae bacterium; assembly: GCA_963740985.1. Classification (GTDB taxonomy): domain Bacteria; phylum Actinomycetota; class Acidimicrobiia; order Acidimicrobiales; family Acidimicrobilacustridaceae; genus UBA4742. The sequence goes on along the minus strand of CAVUGJ010000002.1, from coordinate 674,935 downwards.
CCACGTCGGTGGGGTGGCGGCTGAACGAGTCGAGCGCGTCCTCGCCGTTGTCGGCCTCCTCGACCGTCCAGCCCTCGTCCTCCAGAGCGAGCTTGACCGCGGTGCGGATGCGCTCGTCGTCCTCGACGGCCAGGATTCGGGTTCCCACCCTCCCATCGTGCCCGAATTCTGGCGCGATCTGGCCGATACCCAGCCCCATTCTAGGAAATTGGGCATCTTTGCGTTCGGAATCCGAACGCAAAGATGCCCAATTTCCCGAGGGGGAGGGGATTCAGGCGCCGGCCGAGACCAGGAGTCGGCGCAGGGGCTCGGCCAGCGCCGGTGGTGCGGCCAGCAGGGGGCGCGCTCGGGCGGGGCCCCGGCCAGGTCGATCACCACCGCTCCCGCCTCGGCGGCGATGAGGGCACCGGCGGCGTAGTCCCAGCGGCTCAGGCTCAGCTCGTAGTAGGCGTCCACCCGGCCGACGGCCACCGAGCACAGGTCCAGAGCGGCCGATCCCATCCGGCGGATGTCGCGGATCTCGGGCAGGAGCAGGGCCACCACCTGTCCCTGGTGGCGGCGCTGGTCGGGCTGGTATCCGAAGCCCGTGGCCACCAGGGCCCGGCCCAGGTCGGTTTCGTCGGAAACCGAGATGGGCTCGCGGTTGCGAGTGGCGCCTGCGCCTCGGACGGCCCGGAAGGCGTCCCCGGTGACCACGTCGATCACCACTCCGGCCTCCACCACTCCAGCCACCTCAGCCGCGATCGACACGGCCACGCCCGGGTGGCGGTAGACGTAGTTGGTGGTGCCGTCGAGGGGATCGATGATCCAGCGCACCCCCGAGGTGCCGGCCCGATCGCTGCCCTCCTCGCCCAGCACGCCGTCGTCGGGGCGGGCGCCGAGGAGCTGCCCGACGATGAGCTGCTCGGCCGCTCGATCCATCTCGGTGACGATGTCGGTGGCGCTCGACTTGGTCGTCACCGATGTTCGGCTTCGCTCCAGCGCCTCGGCCAGCACGTTGGCCGCGGCTTGGGCGGCCTGTTCGGCCAGGTCGGCCAGGTGCGTCGCGTCGGGCGGACCGGTCGGCGAGCGGGGATCGGAGGATGGTGCCATGGGACCATCTTGGTCGCGGGTACGCCGGGCCCGGACAACCTTCTTGGCCCTTTGGTCGGCAAGCCTCCCGGCGGGCGCCTTCGGCATCTGGGTCGCATCGATCCAGCGGCTCCGCCCTGGCGGGCAGCGCCTTCCTTGCCGCCTACCTGACCCGGGGGCGCTTGGTGGGGGCCAGGGCCGGACGATCGGGGCCGGTGGGTCGATGCTGGATGGTCTTCCACTCGCCCATGGCCCGTAGGGCCAGGACCACCACTACGGCCACGCCCACCGCCCCGATGAGGGCGCCGATGAGCCCGCCCAGGGCATCTGGGGTGGCGCAGTCGCCGTGGCACTGAAGGTCGGTGAACGCGTACCCGATGAACGCTCCGATGAGGCCCGAGGCGATGATGGCCACGAACCCGAACACCCGGGCGGTCACCGATGGCAGGGCGGTGGGCGGTGAGCCCACCCCGTCGTCGGGCCGCCGGCCGGCGGGCGGGGGGTCAGGATCGTCAGCCATCCCGCTCATGCTAGAAGTCCGCGGCTGCCGATGGCGATGTCGGACCAGCCTCTAGAGTCACTGGCCGTGAAGCCGCTCGTGGTGCTGCCCACCTACAACGAGGCCGACAACGTCCTGGTGGTGCTGGACCTGGTGCGCGAGCACGTGCCCCAGGCCGAGGTGTTGGTGGTGGACGACGGGAGCCCGGACGGCACCGCGGATCTGGCCGAGAAGTGGGGAGCCGACAACGGTGGCGTGACCGTGATGCGTCGGGCCGAGAAGTCCGGTCTGGGCTCGGCCTACCGGGCCGGGTTCGGCTGGGGTCTGGCCCACGGGTTCGAGGTGCTGATCGAGATGGATTCGGATCTGCAACACGATCCAGCCATGCTGCCGGCGCTCATCCACGCGGTGGAAGACGGCGCTGACCTGGCCATCGGCTCGCGTTACGTGCCGGGTGGCTCGGTGCCGGGATGGAAGTGGTCGCGGCGACTGCTGTCCCAGGGCGGCAACATCTACGCGGCGATGGTGCTGGGCCTGCACGTGCGCGACCTGACCGCCGGCTTCCGGGCCTACGCCGCCACCGCTCTGGTCGAGATCGACCTGGGCGCGGTCAAGGCCGACGGCTACGGCTTCCAGATCGAGATGGCCTACGCCGTGGCCGGCAATGGCGGGCGCATCGTGGAGGTGCCGATCGCCTTCGGCAGCCGCGAGCGGGGGATCTCCAAGATGTCCAGCTACATCGTGGTGGAGGCCCTGGCCATGGTCACCTGGTGGGCGTTTCGCGACCGCGTGCTCAACCGCGGTCGTCCCAAGCCCACCACTCGCGCCCCGTCGCGCTGAGCCGCGTCGTCACGGCTGGCCCACGTCGCAGACCCTCCGGATCCGCGCCTTGTGTTGCGATCGCCAGTCGAAATCGCGTCGATCAGATGACGATGGGTGGTGCGCGTTCTCGCGACTCGCGGGTCGGGCCACATAGGCCTTTTGTCCCGTTTCGTCGGCCCGCACCATGGGTGATACTGGCTCGGTGAACGCCACCGAGCTCAGCCTGGTTCCATCGTGGCGGCTGGGTTCTCTGCTCGAGCGCCAGCGCGAGCAGGCCGGTCGCACCGTCGACCAGGTGGCCTCGGCCTCGCCGAGCTGGTCTGCCGCGGATCTGCTGGCCATCGAGCACGGTGATGTGAGCCTGACCGACGGCGACATCCTGGCCGTGGTCGAGCTCTACGGGGTCGACCCCGACGAGCTGCTGCCCGGTCGTCACGAGTTGGTGGTCGATCTCGACCAGCGCGAGCTGGCCGTGGCGGGCCACACCCAGCCCCTGGCCGGATCCGCGCCGACCGCCGATGAGGTCCTGGCCAGCTACCTGTCGCTGGTCTACACCCTGCGGTCCTCCGCGCCGGGCACGCCGCTGTCGTTGCGCCAGGGCGACCTGGACGTGTTGGCCCGAGCCCTGGCTCTGGCCACCCCCGATGTCGAGCATCGCCTGCGCGACCTGATGGCCGAGCCCGCGGCCGAGGTGCGGCGACGGGCTTCGCTATTGCGGGCCCGCGTGCTGGTGCCGGCGGCCGGCGTGCTGGTGGCGGTGTGCGTCGGTGGGGCGCTCGTCGTCTCCGCTCGCTCGTCCTCCTCGCCCGGCCCGAAGTCGGCCCGGATCGGGACCGCTGCGGTGCAGACCCGCAACCGCGACGGCAGCGCCGGACCGCAGCAGACGCGGACACCGGACGCCAACGCCCCCTATCCGGGCGCCCCGGTGGTGGTCACCGGCAACGACGTCACCGCCGACCAGATCCCGTCCGGCGGGGTGGGCCTGGCCCCGGCCCAGTCGGTGACGCGCCCGCCCGACTCGTCGGCCACCACCAGCACCACCGGCTGATCCCGCGCCCACCTGCGGCGCGCCCGGCGGCAGCGATCTCGGGCACACTTGGGTGATGCGTGACTGGCTGGTGGCCGGAGCGGTGATCGAAGGGCCCGAGGGGGTGCTGCTGGTGCAGAACCGGCGGCGCAACGGGTCCCACGACTGGTCGCCGCCGGGCGGGGTGATCGACGAAGGCGAGACCGTCATCGAGGGACTGGCTCGTGAGGTGACCGAGGAGACCGGGCTGGTGGTCACCAGCTGGGAGGGTCCCATCTACGACATCGAGGTGGTGGCCCCCGATCTGGGATGGCGGCTGCGGGTCGAGTCGTTCCGTGCGCTCGACTACAGGGGCGAGCTGGTGGTCGACGACCCCGACGGCATCGTGGTGGACGCCTGCTTCGTGCACCCGGAGGTGTGCGTCGGTCACCTCCGAGGCGCGTCGCGGTGGGTGGGGGAACCACTGTCGGAGTGGTTGGCCGAGCCGTGGTCCGGCCTGCGCTCCTTCGGCTACGACGTGGCCGGAGCCGAGTTGGGCGCGCTGTCGGTCACCCGTCGCGCCGGCTGAGACCAAGGTGAACGCGACCGGCGACCCGATGGCGCGGCCGACCCATGAGCCGGATGAGCCGGATGAGCCCGGGATCCTGCACGTCGACATGGATGCCTTCTTCGTCTCGGTCGAGCTGCTCGACCACCCCGAGCTGCGGGGCCGCCCCGTGGTGGTGGGCGGCGCCGGTGACCGCGGTGTGGTGGCCGCCGCCTCCTATGAGGCGCGCTCGTTCGGCATCCACTCGGCCATGTCCTCGGTGCGGGCCCGGCGCCTGTGCCCCCACGCCGTGTTCCTGCACGGGCGCCACGACCGCTATGGCCAGGTGAGCGCCCAGGTGATGGAGATCTTCACCTCGTTCACCCCGCAGGTGGAACCCATCTCGTTGGACGAGGCCTTCCTCGATGTCCGGTCGGCCCGACGCCTCCACGGCCCGCCCACCCGCATCGCGGCCGACATCCGTCGGCGGGTGCACGACGAGGTCGGCATCACCTGCTCGGTCGGGGTGGCCCCGTCGAAGTTCGTGGCCAAGCTGGCCTCGGAGGCGGCCAAGCCCCGAGCGTCGGTGGATGGTCCCCGGCCCGGGCTGGGGGTGAAGGTGGTGGCCGCCGACCAGGTCCTCGACTTCCTGTGGCCGCTGCCGGTGTCGGCCCTGTGGGGTGTGGGTCCCGCCACCCTCACCCGGCTCAATCGGCTGGGCGTGTCCACCATCGCCGATCTGGCCGAGATGCCCGTCGAGTTGGTCACCACCGCGCTCGGTGCCGCCGCCGGCATCCACCTACACGCCTTGGCCAACGGCATCGACGAGCGCGCCGTGGAGCCACTCCGGCCCCTCAAGTCGGTGGGCCACGAGGAGACCTTCGCCCACGACCACCACACCCTCGACACCCTGGATCGTGAGGTCGTCCGGCTGGCCGACGCCGTCGGCAGCCGCCTGCGCCGACACGGCCTGTCCGGCCGCACCATCACCCTGAAGGTGCGCTTCAGCGACTTCCACACCATCACCCGATCCACCAGCCGAACCGAGGCCACCGACTCCACGCCCGTCATCACCCGCGAGGCGAAGCAGCTGCTGGCGGCGGTGGACCCCTCGCCCGGCGTGCGCCTGATCGGGGTCAGCGTGAGCGGGCTCAGCTCGGGCGCGACCCGCCAGCTCAGCCTGGACGAGGCCGGAACGACCGGCTGGGACGACGCCACCGAGGCTGTGGACGCCATCCGGGCCCGATTCGGCCGGGCCGCCATCGGCCCGGCCACCCTGGCCGACGGCGGCCGCGTGCGGGTGCGTCACGAGAGCGAGGCACCCTGGGGACCCGATCAGCCGGGACGGCCGGATCCGCGCACTGATCCGCCCACCGACCCTCCGGCTCAGCCCTCCACCTGAACCCCTCGGGCCAGGTCCCGGCCCGCCGGTTCGCCGACGGCCGTCGGGACGCTCAAGGAGGCCCGGGTAGCGGTCGAAAAACCGTCGGAGATCGGTTCCGCGCGTTGTTGACCAGCGGCTGCTGTGGAAAGATGAAGTCCGGGATCTCCCGAACCGTCGGGCCGCCGGTCAGCAAGTGAACCGGGGCCAACCGACAAGGGGTGTAGCAGGTGCCGCTTTCCGAGGACGAGCAGCGAATCCTCAGCGAGATCGAGGCCAAGCTCTACGAGAGCGATCCTGGCCTCGCGCGCGACATCGCCGACACCACCATCTACACCCACGCCTACCGCAACCTGAAGTGGTCGCTGTTGGGCTTCATCGCCGGTCTGGCGGTGCTGATCCTCACCCTCGGCATCAGCTTCATCCTGGCCTTCTTCGGGTTCGTGATCATGCTGGTGTGCGCCCTCGCCTTCGAGCGCAACGCCCGACGCATGGGCAAAGCGGGTGTCGACCAGATCACTCAGTCGATGCGGGCCGCCGGGTTGCGTGACTACTTCGGCAACACCAGCCAACGCATGCGGGATCGCTTCAAGCGCGACGAGTAGGTCGCCGCAGGCGGCGGACGTCGAGCTGGTCGGTCAGCCGGCGCCACCATGGCACCTGATCGGTCACGATCGCCTGCACTGCGGCCGTCGTCTCCTCGGCGGTGGTGGCGTCACCTTCGACGATGACGTCGGCCCCGAAGAGCGCGGCGTCGGCGGCGGTGGCCAGAGCCAGCAGTCGGGGTGACTGGGTGGGCAGGCGCTGGCCGGCCCGAGCCGCGAACTCCCGCGCCGTCTCGTCGTACCGGCGGGACTGGCCCAGCTGGGCCATCGCCTCCTCGGACTCGACCCAGGCCAGGCGGACCCGGGCCCCGGGATCGCGGGCGCGTTCACGACGTCGGTGGCGCCGCCAGGCCAGGCTCGAGGGCACGGTCACCCCATAGATCAGGGCCAGAGCCAGCAGTCCCAGCACGATCGCGCCCGTCCAGGCGGCCAGATCGACGTCGCCATCGCTGGTGGTGCCGGTCGGACCGCTGGCTGTCTGAGGGGCCTGGGTGGTCGTCGGAGCGGACTGAGGGCTGGTGACGGTGGATGGTGCCTCCGACACCGGGGTGGAACTGTTCGTCCCGCCGCCCCGGCCGGTGTTCTGCTCGGCTGGCACACCCAGGTAGCCGGCCTCGTTCGGTGCGCCGCGGCCCGGGGTGGGCTCGAAGGGCACCCACCCGTACTGACCCAGGTAGACCTCGGGCCAGGCGTGGGCCTGTGCACCCTTGACGTCGTAGACCCCGGGTGCCCCGGTGTCCTGCACCCCCGGGGTGAAGCCGACGGCCACCCGGGTGGGCAGCCCCACCGACCGGGCCAGCGCCGCGAACGTCCCGGCGAACTGCTGGCAGTAGCCCCGCCTGACCTGCAGGAAGGTGTCCATGGCGTGGTCGTCGTTCTGGTAGTTGGCCGTGTCGTCGTAGGTGAACCCGCCGCTGGAGCGGAAGAAGTTCTGCAGGGCCATGGCCTTGTCGTAGGGCGTCCGCGCCGACGCCGTGACCTGTCGGGCCGTCGCCGCGGCCGAGGCGCTCAACCCGGGTACGGCCAGATCCTGGTGGAGGATGGCGCTGGGGATGGAACGGTCCGCGGCCCGCAGCGCGCTGGGCGAGTAGTTGGGCTGCACGGACCGGATGGCGTAGGTCAGCGAGTCAGAATCGGACAGGTTCGTGTCCACGATCAAGGTCGACGAGCTGGCCTGATATCGGGCTCGGAAGGCGGTGGGCGTGACCGCGACCGGGACGTAGGCGGCGGGCAGCCACAGTTCGGCCAGCCGGTTGATCGTGTAGGTCTGGTTCAGGGCGGCCGACCGGGCCGGCTCGGGCACACCTCGGGGCAACGTCCCCGACAGGTGACCCGACGCCGAGTCGTACTTGCCGCTGGACTCCCAGATCTCGCCGGTGAAGGTGTCGAGCGAGGTCAACCGCCAGTACGCGGGCCGGGGGCTGCTCACCGTGAACAGGCTGACGTCGGCATCCGGGCCGGTCAGCTTGCTCTTGATGTCCACCAGCGGGCTGATGGTGACGCGGTCGCCACCGCCGCCCTGGTTGCCGTGCCAGTGGGCCAGTCCCGGCTGGCCCGCGCCCGGCAGGTGGGGGGCCACGATCGCCCCCAGCAGGACCGACACGATGGTGGCGGCCGCACCCACGTGGACCAGCCACGACGACCCCCGCTCCACCTGGTTGGCCAGCCAGGTGGTGGTGCGTTCGCGCTGGGCCACCCGATGCTCGAGCACGAACCCCATGGCCGCGGCGACGTACAGCATGGTGGTGAGGATCTGGCCTCGGCTCGAGCCCACGAAGATGGTGAACCCGGCCAGGGTCAGGGTAGGGACCAGGGCCTCGAGCGGCGACCACAGCCGGAAGGCCGCCCAGTCCGCCAGGAACACCGCGAAGCACAGGGCCAACGCCGCCGCCAGCATGAACCCGGCCTGGGGCTTGGTGGGGGCAACCACCGTCTGGAAGGCGTGCCAGGACGACACCACCGAGGTGCGCGCGGCCTGGGCGGTGGCGGTGGTCGGCAACCCCAGCCACGCGGTCTGGTGGAACAACAGCCAGGTGGCCAACACGACGAACCCCAACGCCGTGCCCACCGCGGCCAGCGCCAGGTGCACGCCGCGTCGGCGGGCCACGGCCAGCCAGATGTGGGTGGCGCCACCCACCAGGATCAGCGGGACGGCATAGCTGGCGCCGGTGAAGATGCGGGAGAAGCCCGCGATCACGGCCAGGGTGACCAGGCCCAGGAAGCCCTCGGCCGCGCCCAGATGGGCCGGCCGGTCGGGCCGGGTCGGACGGGACGCGCCGACGCGTTCGGTGCCGGCCGCGGTCCGAGCCGGATCGGTGGGGGCTGGTGGGGCCGCGGTGGCAGTCATCGGCGAGGTCGGCTCCAGCGGGCCCAGTCGTCGATCTGCTCGAAGTCGGCGGCGGCCGCGGCGGCTGCCACCGGGGCGGCGGGGGCCATCGACGCCGGCCGTCGCCACTGACCCTGGGCGCGGCGAGACGGATGCACCATGCGGTTCCAGGTGTCGGCGAACCCGGCATCGCCGGTGATGGTCATCACGCCCCGCGCCGGGGCCGTGGGCGTCGGGGCGGTGCGATCCCAGCTGGATCGGTCGAAGGCCACGATGGTGAGCGATCCGAACCGGGGGCGGAGGCGGGCCAGGCGCTCGAGCTCGGCCTGTCCGGCCAGGGCCACCACGACCACCAGCGCGCCGCCCGGTGCTCCCCGGGCCAGGCGGTCCAGCACCCGCTGGAAGGCTGCTTCGTTGGTGGCCTCCACGCTGGCCAGGTGCTCCATGATGGCCTCCACGTGGGCGTGGCCGGCGGCGAAGCCCGAGTCGGCGCCGTCGGTGGAGACCAGTCGAACCAGGTCCTGCCGCCGGGCGCTGGAGGCCACCAGGCTGGCGGCGGCCGAGATCACCAGCTCGAGGGACTCGGCGGTGTTGGTGGATGCGCGGACGTCGACCAGCACGGTGGCTCGACCCTGCCAGGGCAGCTCGTCCTGGCGCACCATCAGGTCGTCGTGGCGGGCCGTCGATGGCCAGTGGACGCGGCGCAGGTCGTCGCCCACCACGTAGTCGCGCAGGGCGTAGAAGTCCTCGCCGCCCCGGCCCAGCGAGTTCGGGTGCTCGGCCCCGGCCAGCGGGTCGTTGCCCGTGGTCAGCGGCAGTGGCTCGATCTCGTCGACCCGCGGGTACACGGTCAGGTCGGACGCCCCTGAGGCGGTGAGGGTGGCCCGGGCCAACCCGAACGGGTCGGCCAGCTCGACCTGCAGCGGCCCCACGGTCAGGATGCCGCGCCGGTCGGTGGGCAGGCGGTAGGCGGCCCGGGCCGACTCCCCGGGAGCCAGGGGGCCGACCAGCAGGCGGGCCCCCCGGGTGCCCGACACCGCGTCGTGAAGGCTGAGCAGGGGCGAGCGGCCCGAGCTCTGGTTCTGCACCTTCACCTCCACCCGGCTGGGCGTGCCGGCGTGCACCCGCGGGGGATGCAGCTCGCGGGACACGTCGATGCGGATGCGGGTCAACGAGACGCCCACCACGGTGATGGCCACGAGCACCATCAGCACCGCGCCGAGCACGTACAGCTCGATGGTTCCGAACAGGCGCCCTGCCAGCAACAGGCCGACGGCGGTGAGCAGGGTCAGGCGACCCTGGAGGGTCAGCATCGACCTCAGGTGGCCGTGTCGGTGGGGACCGCCACGCGGCCAAGGATGTCGTCCAGCAGGTCGGCGGAGTTCGCGCCCTGCAGCTGCGCCTCGGCGGTCACCAGCAGCCGGTGGGCCAGCACCGGCCCGGCCAGCGCTTTGAGGTCGTCGGGGATCACGTAGGTCCGGCTGTCGGCCGCGGCCCGGGCCCGAGCCACCCGCATGAGGCTGAGGGTGGCCCGAGGCGACATGCCGAGGGCGAACTGGGGGTGTCGCCGGGTGGTGTCGGCCAGGTCGACCAGGTAGGCGCGCAAGCTGGGCGCGACGTGCACCGAGCGGGCCGTGGCGATCATGGCCTCGACCTCCGGCGCGCTCACCACGGACCCGATGTCGTCGAGGCTGGTGTGGTCACCGTGGGTCTCGAGGATGTCGATCTCGGCCGCGCGGGAGGGGTAGCCCACCGACACCCGCATGAGGAAGCGGTCGAGCTGGCTCTCGGGCAGGGGGTAGGTGCCCTCGTGCTCGATCGGGTTCTGCGTGGCGATCACCATGAACGGGGAGCCCAGCGGGTAGGTGGCGTTGTCCACCGTGACCTGCCCCTCGGCCATGGCCTCGAGCAGGGCCGACTGCGTCTTGGGTGAGGCCCGGTTGATCTCGTCACCCAGGACGATGGGGGCGAACACGGGCCCGGGGCGGAACTCGAAGCAGCCGTCGCTGCGGTTCCAGACCGTGACACCGACGACATCGGAGGGCAACAGATCGGGGGTGAACTGGATCCGACCGAAGGTGCAGTCGATCGACCGGGCCAAGGCCTTGGCCAGGCTGGTCTTGCCTACACCCGGGACGTCCTCGATGAGCAGGTGACCCTCGGAGATGAGGCACAGCAGGGCCAGGCCGATGACTTCGGGCTTGCCCTGGATCACGCGTTCGATGTTGGCGGAGATGGCGTTGAAGGTCTCCGCAAACGGCGCGTGGTCGACCACCGTTTCCTGCGTCGCCAAGAGGTGCTCCTCAGTCGTGGATGGATCGGCCGCCGTCCCCGCGACCGTCGTGTTGCAGAGAAGTTCGGTGCGACCGTCCTGGTCGGTTTGGTCCCCAGGTTAGGGCGGGCGACCGTGTTCCATCGGTCGTTCCCCGTTCCACTGGAGCACTAGCTTCTCGCCCATGTCCCCCCGGTCGGTCCCCGACGAGCCTCGATCGGGTTCGGATCCGGGCGGTCGGGTGGTGTTGGCCGTCGACGTGGGCGGGACCAAGCTGGCTGCGGGGCTGGTCGACGGCACCGGCCAGGTGCTGGTACGGGCGCAGGTGGCCACGCCCGAGGCCGCGCTGGGCCACGGCGACGACGTCTACGCGGCATTGGCCGAGCTGGTCGACCGGGTGCGGGCCGAGGGTGACGCGCTCGGGATCCGGGCCCCGGTGGTGTGCGGGGTGGGCAGCGGCGGTCCGATGACCGCCGGGGGCCGGGAGGTGTCGCCGCTCAACATCGCGGCCTGGCGTGGCTTCCCCCTCCGGGCCCGTCTGGCCGAGCGCGTGGGCCTCGAGGTGTTCGTCGACAACGACGCCAAGGCCCTGGCCCTGGCCGAAGGCTGGTTGGGGGCAGCCCAGGGGGTGGACGACTACCTGGCCATGGTGGTGTCCACGGGCATCGGGGGCGGAGTGGTGCTCGACGGCGATCTGCTGGACGGCGCCGCGGGCAACGCCGGCCACATCGGTCACCTCAACGTGGAGCCTGCCGGCCGAGCGTGTCGATGCGGCAGCGCCGGTTGCCTGGAGGCGGAAGCCTCGGGCACGGCCATCGCCGAGATCACCGGTGCGCCCCCGGCGCAGGCCGGTCCTGAGGTGGTCGAGCGGGTAGGCACGCTGGTGGGTCGGGCCGTGGCCGACGTGGCCGTCCTGTTGGATCTGCGATTGGCCGTGGTGGCCGGCTCGGTCGCCCTGGGCTACGGGGATCGGTTCTTCGCCGCCGCGCAAGCTGAGATCGACCGCCGGGCCCTGCTCGACTTCGTCCGGGGCTGTCGCATCGTCCCGGCCGGACTCGGGGCCGCCGGCCCGTTGGTCGGCGCCGCGGCCGTGGGCCTGCGGGGCCAGGGATGGACCCTGCGTGGGGGCCAGGCCACAGCCGCCGGCCCGCAGTAGCCTCGGATCGTGGACCCCACCTACGGTCCGGAGGCCGAGGCCTACCGGGAGAAGATCCAGGCGTTCCTGGCCGAGCACCTCCCCGGTGGCTGGCAGGGGGTGGGGGCGCTGCCGCGGGTCGAAGCCGAGCGGTTCAGCCAGACCTGGCGAGCCACCCTCCACGACCATGGTCTCCTGGCCGCCTCCTGGCCGCGCCGGTACGGCGGAGGCGGGCTGAGCGAGGTCGAGCAGGTGATCCTGGTCGAGGAGTTCTACCGGGCCGGCGTACCCACCGGGACGGGCAACGACGTGTTCGGCATCCAGATGGTGGGCAACACCATCCTGGAGTGGGGGACCGAGGAACAGAAGGCTCATTTCCTGCCCCGCATCCTGTCCGGACACGACGTCTGGTGTCAGGGCTACTCCGAGCCCAACGCCGGTTCGGACCTGGGCAACCTGGGCTGTCGCGCCGTGCTCGACGGCGACGAGTGGGTGATCGACGGGCAGAAGATCTGGACCTCGGCCGGGCACGTGGCGAACTGGATCTTCGTGCTGGCCCGCACCAACCCGGACGCCCCCAAGCACAAGGGCATCTCCTTCCTGCTGGTGCCCATGGACCAGCCCGGGGTCGAGGTCAGGCCCATTCGCATGATCACCGGGGACGCCGAGTTCAACGAGGTCTTCTTCACCGGCGCCCGCTGCCCGGCCGCCAACGTGGTGGGCCAGGTGAACGCCGGCTGGGGTGTGGCCATGACCCTCCTGGGCTACGAACGGGGGGAGGCGGCGGCCACCTTCCCGATCATGTTCCGCACCGAGCTGGACCGCCTCCTGGCCCTGGCCGAGGAGTCCGGTCGCCGCGCCGACCCGCGGGTCCGCCAGCGCCTGGCCTGGTGCTGGTCCCAGGTGGAGGTCATGCGCTATCTCGGGATGCGGACGCTCACCCGGTACCTGGCCGGCGGTCATCCCGGTCCGGATGCCTCGATCTTCAAGCTCTTCTGGAGCGAGTACCACAAGGTGGTGACCGAGCTGGCGGTGGACATCTTGGGCGCCGACGCCCTGGTGCCGAGCGGCCGGTGGCCGTCCAGCTCCTTCCAGGCCGACGACGCCGGCGCCCCCAACGACAGCGCCTCGTGGGTGGGCACCTTCTTCGCGGCGCGGGCGGGCACCATCTATGCCGGGACGTCCCAGGTCCAACGCAACATCCTGGGCGAGATGGTGTTGGGTCTGCCCAAGGAGCCGGGCGGCCCTAAGGGCTCCTGGCGCGCCCTGCAACGACCCGACGGGTGAGCGACGCCGAGGACCACGCCCGCGGTCGCCTGCGGTGGGGTCTGGCTGCGGCGTCGGCCCTGGCCCGGCGCCCCGAGCTGTGGCCCACGGCCGCGCGCCAGGCGCTGGTGCTGGCCCCGCCCGGGTGGTGGCGCACGCGGCCGTGGCTGCCCTGGCCCGATCCCGGCTATCTCCGGTTCCGACTGCAGACGGCGTACGGCGATGCCGACCGCCGACCCGAGCCAGCCGACCTGGTGACCTACCTCCACTGGTGTCGGGCCTGGCCCCGCGTCACCCGCTGAAATCGGGCCGAAACCTCCCCGCATGGCGGCAATTCGTCCGACTAGCCTCGCGCCATGGGCCGGTCATTGGTGCTCAACGCCACCTACGAGCCGCTGTGCGTGGTGTCGGATCGGCGTGCGGCGGTGCTGGTGCTGTGCGACAAGGCCGATCTGGTGCACCCCTCGGGAGAGTCCCTGCACTCCGAGCAGCTGACCCTGCCCATCCCCTCAGTGGTGCGGCTGCGCTCGTTCGTGCGCGTGCCCTACCAGCGTCGGACCGCCATCAGCCGCCGGGGGGTCTTCTTGCGCGACGACGGCGAGTGCCAGTACTGCGGGAATCGGGCCGAGAGCATCGACCACATCGTGCCCCGCAGCCGCGGCGGTCGACACGAGTGGGAGAACGTGGTGGCCGCCTGTCGACGATGCAACACCTCCAAGCGCGATCGCTACCTACACGAGACCAACATGTGCCTGCGGCGACCGCCTGAGGTGCCCCGCCACCTGAGCTGGGTCACGGTGGCGGTGGGTCGCGTGCCCGAGGTGTGGGAGCCCTACCTCAGCGACGCAGCCATCCCCGCCTAGTGCCGGCCGACGCGTTGGAGGTCGCGGCGTTCGAGCTGGTGCGCGTCCGGGTGCCGATGCGGCATTCACGGCGGGCGGCCCATGGGACGATGCCGGCTGCGCGCGACGTGGTGCTGGTCCGCGCCCTCGGCTCCGACGGGGCCGAGGGGTGGGGCGAGTGCAGCGCGCTCGAGGCGCCCACCTACACCGGCGAGTACACCGACGCGGCCTGGGCCGTCGTGCGCGACCACGTGGTCCCGGTGGCGTTGCTCGGCGGGCGCAACCGGGGGATCGGACATCCGATGGCATCGGCCGCGGTCGACATCGCCGTCACCGACCTCTCCCTGCGCCGGCGAGGGATCACCTTGGCCGAGGCGCTGGGTCGCGACGACCCCACAGCCCCGGGGCTGGCGTGGACCGCGGTCGTGGGCATGGCGCCGACGGTGGACGACCTGGTGGCGGAGGTCGACGACGCGCTGGTCAGCGGCGCGACCCGCATCAAGCTCAAGATCGCCCCCGGCTGGGATCTCGAACCGGTCCGAGTGGTGCAGGCCGCGCACCCCCGGGTGGAGATCGCGGTCGATGCCAACGGCTCCTACGGACGCGGGGACACCGACCATCTGGTCGAGCTGGCCCGCCTCCTGGCCGAACAGAACGGGTACATCGAGCAACCGCTGGAGGCCGAGGACCTGAGCGGTCTGGGCCGGCTGGCGGCGCGCTCGCCCGTCCCGGTGGCGCTCGACGAGTCGGTGGTGTCGGCCACCGACGCCGGCGTGATCGGAACCGTCGGAGCCCGCGGCCTGGTCAACGTGAAGCCGGCTCGCCTCGGCGGTGTCAGCGCCACGCTGGCCCTGTCCCAGCTGGTGGCGTCGCAACGACCGAAGCGGCGCCCGGAGACGTTTCTGGGAGGCCTGTTCGAGACCGGCGTCGGGCGGTCGGCCGCGCTGGCCATCGGCCGGGCCACCATCACGCGGGACCAGACCGACCTGGGGCCGAGCGCGTGGTACTTCGACGACGACCTGACCGAGCCGGTCGTGCTGGGTGCCGACTCGCGGCACTGGGGATCGTCCCAACCCGGCCTCAGCCTGGCCCCCCGGGCCGAGCGCCTCGACCAGGTGGCGGTCGAGCGGCTCCTGATCCGACGGTGAGCCCACGGGTGGCGGAGCTGGGCCATGCGGGCCGGTTCCGGATCCAGCGCTGGCGGGGCACCGCCGCGGACCTGCAGGCCCTGGACTGGCCCGAGCCGCTGGTGCCCACCGTGTGGGACCTGCGCGTGACCGCTCCCGCCCTGGTGCTCGGACCGACCCAGCGGGCCGCCGAGGTCGACCGGGGCGTGCTCGACCAGTTCGGCCTGGCCCTGGCCGGCCGCCGCAGCGGCGGAGGGGCGGTCCTGGTGGAGCCGGGCAACGGCGTCTGGCTCGACGTGCTCATCCCTCGCGGCGATCCACGGTGGGTCGACGACATCGGTCGGGCCTTCACCTGGCTCGGCCAGGTGTGGGTCCGCGCCTTGACGTCATTGGGACTCGACCCCCAGATCCACGAAGGGCCGCCCGATCGGGGCGGGATGGCCAGGAGGGTCTGCTTCGCCGGATTGGGCTCGGGCGAGGTCACCCTCGGCGGGGCCAAGGTCGTCGGCCTGTCCCAGCGGCGGACCAGGTCCGGCGCCCGGTTCCAGTGCACCTGCTACCGCTGGTGGCGGCCCGACCCGCTGCGCGCCCTGGGCATCGACCCGGCCGCGCTGGCTCCGGTGGCCGAGGTGGATGTCGATCCGGACCGCGTGATCCAGGCCGTGCTGGGCGTCCTGGGCGCGTTCGGCGGCCCGGCTAGCCCCCGCTGTTGACGCCGCAGGCCTTCATAGCGCGGGTGAGCGCGTCGGACACCGGCGAGCTCTTGGTGCCTTTGAGCGCGGTGTCGTCCAGCGAGGTCAGGTTGGCGATGATCTTGGCCGTGGCGCACGACTTCTCGGCCGCCGAGATGCTCGCCGGCGCGCCCGAGAAGACCGAGGTCTCGATCAGCTGGTTGGTCAGCGTGGCGTCGCACTGGTTGGCGGACCGGGTCAGGCGCACACTGGTCGAGTCGGGCAGGAAGGCGGCCTTCGAGGGCGCGGTGACCTTGACCACCTCGGCGCGATCCGAGGGCGACAGCTTGGCGTTGACGCAGTTCACGAACGACGACGGCAGCACTGGCGCCGGCCCGGCGCTGGGGGTGAGGAACACGGTCATGCCCTTGGTGAACTCGGGTGTGGCCTTGGTCGACGACGAGCACGCGGCAGCCAGACTGAAGAGCGCGAGCGCGGCCAGGGTGAGGGCGATCGCTCGGCGAGTGCACATCTGGCGAACCGTAGTGGGTGAGGGTGCGCTCGGCGGGAGATCGTCCACCGGACTCAGCCGACGGGCGTACCGAATCCACCCGTGCAGTACGCGCCCTGCTCGCCACCCTGATCGCCGCCGATGAAGTGCTCGACGAACTGCACCAGCCGGGGATCGGTGGGCGATGACAGCGCCAGCTGCGCACCCCAGGCCGAGGCCACGACGGGCGTGCGCAGGCCGGGGTAGGGGCTCAGCAGCAGATAGCGCTGCGACCCGTCGTAGTGGGTCGTCACCAGCCTGCGGAGCTGGGCCACCTGCGAGGACGGCAGGGAGGGCTGATAGGTGATCCACACCGTGCCGTGCTCGAGCGAGTGGGTGCCGTGCTCGTTGGGGATGGGCTGGTCGTAGATCCCGCAGTTCTGCCAGATGGGGTTGTGGGGTCCGCCGGCCGGCGGCGTGTGGTCATAGGTGACGGAATCGGTCGTGTGGGTGTGATCCGTCTCAGGGAACACCGAGGTCCCCTTGGGCAGGCCCGGGATGGTGGTGCTGGTGCCGGCGGCCGAGGACTTCGACGAGGACATGCAGCCGCTGACGGCTAGCGCGCCGACCACGACCACCGTGACGAGCACCACCACGGTCCTGACCACGCCCAGCCTGGTCATCGGTGCCGCCATGGCCGCACTCTAGGTGGCCGACCGGAGCCTCCCTGGGCAGCCGCCCGGGCCCGGATCCGCCTGTTGAGGTCGTTCTCGAGTCCGAAGGGGGAAGATCATTGACGATGTGGGTGGAAGTGGCATAGGGTGGGGCGCAGTGGAGGACGGGGGTGCCAAGATCCCACGACTTCGTCCAACGAGGGGCGAGGTCGGGCCGATCGCATCCAGGCACCACCGACCACCACGTCAGGGGCTCCGAAGCAGGACCGAGCCGGGTGCGAGTCAGCCGGCGGAGAGGGCAGCGTGTTCGTCGGCACCTTCGAGCATTCGCTCGACGACAAGGGCAGGGTCGTCCTGCCGTCGACGTTCCGCAGCTACCTCGCCGACCGCGGGTTCGTCTCCCAGTTCGACGCCTGCCTCGGGGTGTGGACCGAGGAAGGATTCGCCGACGTGGCCAAGCGACTGACCGAGAAGATCCGAGAGGGCCTGGCTCCCCAGGACGCCATGCGCGCCTTCTCGGCCAACGCCGCCGAGGTGAAACCCGACTCCCAGGGACGCATCCTCTTGCCCCATCGCCTACGCCAGTTCGCCGGCCTCGATCGTGAGGTCGTCGTGATCGGTGCCATCGACCGCATCGAGATCTGGGACACCCGCCGTTGGGGCGAGGTCTCGGCTCGAGCCGACGAGAGCCTGTCCAACGCCGTCACCGCCCTGGGTCTCTGAGGACCTCCGGGCCACATGTCCCCCGCCCCCCGACCGAACCACCCGCGTCACCCGCACACAGGATCCGGATCGCTCATTCGCAGCCTCCCGGCCGGCACGATGGAAGGCCCCTACTCCGCCCGCTTCCCATCCAGCCCGATCGGGGAGACATCCCGACGGGCGCCCGCCGGCCGAGAGGCTGCCGATGAGCGATCCCCCTGTGCCCCCCGCCCACCGCATCACCGCCAGCATTCTGGGCATCTTTGCTTTCGGAATCCGACTGCAAAGATGCCCAGTTTCGAGGGAGCAGGTTCATGGTCGACCGGGCGTCGGGGTTCTCGCACCGACCGGTCATGGTGGACCGCATCACCGAACTGCTGGCCGGGGTGGCCCCCGGCATTCTGGTGGACGCCACCCTCGGCGGCGCCGGCCACGCCGTCGCCCTGCTGGAGGCCAACCCCGGCCTACGCCTGATCGGCCTCGACCAGGACGGCGACGCCCTGGCGGCTAGTGCCGACCGCCTGGCCGACCGCGTCGGGGGCCAGCCCGACCGGGTGCAGCTCGTGCGAGCCCGATTCGATGAGCTGACCGCGGTCGTGACCCAGCATCGGGGCGCCGACCCGGTCACCGCCGTGCTGTTCGACCTCGGCGTCAGCTCGCCCCAGCTGGACCGGGCCGAACGCGGGTTCAGCTATCGCCAGACCGCGCCGCTCGACATGCGGATGGACCAGCGCCGCCGAGCTCACCGCGGCCGACGTGGTCAACCGCTACGACGAGGGCGAGCTGGCGTCGGTGCTGCGCCGGTTCGGCGACGAGCGCTACGCCTCCCGCATCGCCCGGGCCGTGGTCGCCGCCCGTCCGGTCACCACCACCACCGAGCTGGCCGACCTGGTGCGCGACGCCATCCCGGCCCCGGCCCGGCGCCGGGGCGGCCACCCGGCCAAGCGGACCTTTCAGGCCATCCGCATCGAGGTCAACCGCGAGCTCGAGATCCTGGCCGAGGCCCTGGATCAAGCCATCGACCTGCTGGCGCCGGCAGGGCGCCTGGCCGTGCTCTCGTATCACTCGGGTGAGGACCGGATCGTGAAGGATCGCCTGCGCCAGGCCGAGACCGGCGGGTGTGTCTGCCCACCCGACCTGCCCTGCGTGTGCGGCGCGGTGCATCGCGTCCGGCTCTTGCGTCGAGGAGGCTGGACGGCCAGCCAGGCGGAGCGGGCGGTCAACCCGCGCGCCGACAGCGCTCGATTGCGCGCCGCCGAACGGCTGGCCGAATCCTCGGGCGACCAGCCATGAGCCCGGCTCAGGCCGCCGCCCGCGTCGAGGCCACGCCGGCCAAGCGGGCGTCTCGGCGTCCGGCGCTGCGCACGGCGCAGGCGCCCGTCAGCCGATGGGCCCGGGCGTCCGCCGCGCTGCGCCAGGGCAACCTGTTGGGCCGGATCGGCACGCTCACCGCCGGCGCCCTCTTCCTCGGCGTATTCGGCGTGGTCGTGTTCCAGGCCCTGCTGGTGCAGGGCCAGGCTCGGCTCGACCACGTCAACGGAGAGATCGCCACCCAGCAACAGCAGGCCAAGCAGCTCCACCTGCAGGTGGCCCAGCTCGACTCGCCCGAACGAATCGTCACCTACGCCCGCGACCACCTGCACATGGTCGACCCCGGTGACGTCGTGTACCTCCAACAGGCCCCCGGTGACGATGCCAAGGCGGCCACGGCCACGACCCTCGCGCCTGCGACCAGCCCGCCCACCACGGTGGCCAGACCCGCGGCACCGCCCACCACAGCCGCCCGACCCACCACTCCCACCACCGCCTCGAAGGTGACCGGTCCCCCGTCCACCTCGGCCGTGTCGCGCCGCCCATGAGCACCGGCTCGCGATCCGAGCGGCTCAAGTCGGGCCGGATCGTGGGCCCGCCGCCTCGCCGCTCGGCCACTCCCCACGCGCCCCGGTCGGTCCCGGCAGAGTCCTCGCGTCGCCCACCGCTGTCGGACGCTCCGGTGCTGCGCACCAAGATCCCTCGCGACCTCGGCCGTCGCCCGGGCGAGACCCGCCGCCCCTCAGAGACCCGGACGAACGCCCGCACCCGCACCTCGACGCGGCCGGCGTCATCCACGGCCGCACCCCAGGCGGACCGGAGGACGGCGCGTGCCTCGTCGCGGCCGACCCGTCAGGCACCGCGCCAACCCGCCGGTGCCACACGCCAGTCGCCACGCCCGCCCAGCCGTCCGGCGCGTCCGGCGCGTGCGACGCGTCCGGCGAGGGCCCATCGACGGCCACCCGCCCGCCGTGCCGTCCCCAAGGCCGACACCCGGCGGCGGCTGCTCCTGCTCCTCACCGGCCTGATCAGCATCTTCGGCCTCATCGTGTGGAAGGTGGCCGACCTCCAGGTGCTCAACCCTGGTCACTACCTCGCCGTGGTGACCTCCCAGACCGTGCACACCGAGACGCTGGCCGCCGACCGCGGGTCGATCTACGACCGCAACGGCAACGAGTTGGCGTTGACCGTGCCGGGCAAGACGGTGTTCGCCGATCCCAAGTTGATCACCGACGCGGCCGGCGACGCCCTGAAGCTCTCGCCGCTGCTGGGGATCCCGGTGGCCGATCTCATCCCCAAGCTCCAGGCTCACAACCAGTTCGACTACTTGGCCCGCAAGATCCCGGTGGCCGTGGCGAACAAGGTGGCCGCCCTGAAGCTTGCGGGCATCGACCTGCTCGACGAGCCCACGGTCCAGATGCCCGACGGCACCACCACCGGCTCCCTGTTGGGTTCGGTGGACATCGACAACAAGGGCCTCGGCGGCCTCGAGGCGCAGTACGACAAGGTCCTGACCGGCATCCCGGGCGAGCTCACCCTGGCCGAGAACCCCCAAGGTCGCACCATCCCGGTGGGGGAACACCAGCTGGTGCCGGCCCGACCCGGTGAGGACCTCCAGCTCACCATCGACCGGTCCATGCAGTACCAGACCGAGCAGATCCTGACCCAGCAGGTCCAGGCCGCCGGAGCCAAGGGGGGGATCGCCATCGTGTCGAGCACGGCCACCGGCGACATCCTGGCCATGGCCAACGTCACCCAGGACCCGACCACCAAGCAGGTGGTGCCCAGCTCGAACAACGCCGCGCTGACCACCGTGTACGAGCCGGGCTCGGTCATGAAGCTGGCCACCGTCTCCGCCGCCCTGGAGAAGGGGTTGGTCACCCCGGCCACCCCGATCGTGGTGCCCGGCAGCCTCAGCGTGGCCGGCAGCAGCTTCAGCGACGCCGAGGCCCACGGCACCGAGACCATGACCGTGGCCCAGATCGTGGCTCAGTCCTCCAACATCGGCACCATCGAGATCGCTCAGAAGCTGGGTCAGCAGGGCGTCTACGACGCCGTGACCAACCTGGGCTACGGCACCCGCACCGCCCTCGACTTCCCCAATGAGGCCTCGGGCAGCGTCGCCCCGGTCTCGGCGTGGTCGGGCACGTCGATCGCCACCATCCCGATCGGCCAGGGCGTGTCCACCACGGCCCTGCAGGTGCTGGAGGCGTACAACACGGTGGCCAACGGCGGGGTCTACGTGCCGCCTCGGTTGCTGGACGCCACGGTGGACGCCCAGGGCCACCGCCACGTAGTTCCCGCCGAAGGCACCCACCGGGTCATGTCGCTGTCGGTCGCCGACCAGATGAACCTGATGCTGCGCGGCGTGGTCACCGGGGGTGGCACCGCCCCGCTGGCGGCGGTGGACGGCTACAAGGTGCTGGGCAAGACCGGCACCGCCCGCGAACCCCAGCCCAACGGTCGGTACACCGACAACCTGGGTCGCTACCACTACGACGCCACCTTCGTGGGCGTGGCGCCGGCCGAGCACCCGTCCCTGTCCATCATCGTGGTCATCGACGACCCCAGTGGCGCCAACTACTACGGCGGGTCGGTGGCCGGCCCGGCCTTCTCCAAGATCATGTCGTACGGCCTGCGCCTGTTCAGCGTGCCCCCACCGTCCATCGACGTGCCGGCCGGCGGCAAGGCCGTCCCCGGGACGGGCGATGGTGGCTATCAGGGTACGGCGACCACCGAGCCGGGGAACAAGATCCGCGCCCTGGCCACCCAGGCGACCACTCCGACGACGGTGGCCGCCGCGGCCCGCGCCACCGCGCCACCGGGCGCGGCGCCGGGGGCGCGTTCGCCGTCGACCACGGCACCCTGAGGGCCATGGAGCTCAACGAGCTGGCTGACGCCCTGGGGGACGCGGCGGCTCCGGAACGGTCCGATCCCGATCCGGGCTGGAGCCACGTCGAGGTCACCGCGGTCGACTTCGACTCGCGCCAGGTCACGGCCGGCAGCCTGTTCTGCTGCATGCGGGGCGAGCACCTCGACGGCCACGACCACGCCGCCGAAGCCGTGTCGCGGGGCGCGGTGGCGCTGATCGTCGAGCGCCTGCTGCCCGTGGACGTGCCCCAGCTGCTGGTGACCGACACCCGTACGGCCATGGCTCGGGCGTCGGTGGCCTTCCACCACGATCCGGCCCGGGCCATGTCGATGGTGGGGATCACCGGCACCAACGGCAAGACCACCACCACCTACCTGCTGCGCGCCATCTTCGACGCGGCCGGACTCGCCGGTGACGTGCTGGGGACCCTGTCAGGGGCGCGGACCACCCCGGAGTCACCCGAGTTGCAGCGACGGCTGGCGGCCATGCGCGACGCCGGCACCCAGGCCGTGGCCATGGAGGTGTCGTCGCACGCGCTGGCCCAGCACCGGGTGGACGGGACCTGGTTCTCGGTGGCCACCTTCACCAACCTGAGCCGGGACCATCTCGACTTCCACGGCACCATGGAGGCCTACTTCGAGGTGAAAGCCCGGTTGTTCTCGCCCGAGTTCACCGACCGGGCCGTGGTCAACGTGGACAACCCCTACGGACGGCTGCTCTCCGACGCAGCCAAGGTCCCCACCACCGGATTCTCGCTCGACGACCTCGACGAGCTCGAGGTGGGTCCGGCCGGTAGTCGCTTCCGCTGGCGGGGCCGGCCGGTGGACCTGAAGCTGGCCGGGCGCTTCAACGTCTCCAACGCCCTGGCCGCGGCCGAGAGCGCCCTGGCCCTGGGCCTCGAGCCGGGGGCGGTGGCTGAGGGACTCAGCCGCCCGTTGGTGGTGCCCGGCCGTTTCGAGCTGATCGACGAAGGCCAGCCGTTCGGGGTGGTGGTGGACTACGCCCACACGCCCGACGGGCTCGAGCAGGTGCTGGTGGCGGCGCGGGGTCTGCGCCCTTCCGGAGAGGTGACAGTGGTGTTCGGCTGTGGGGGTGAGCGCGACCCCTCCAAGCGCCCCGCCATGGGCGAGGTGGCGGCCGGACACGCCGATCGTGTAATCCTGACGGCGGACAACTCGCGGGGCGAAGACACCGGAGCGATCATCGAGGCCGTGCAACAGGGCTACCTACGGGCGTCAGCCCGTCCCGGCCACGAGCTGGCCATCGAGCCTGATCGTCGGTCGGCCATCACCCTGGCCTTGCGCGCCGCCCGTCCCGGGGACGTGGTGGTGGTGGCGGGCAAAGGCCACGAGGACACCCAGACCATCGGCGGGGTGACCGTGGCCTTCGACGATCGCACCGTGGTCCGTGAAGAACTGGGCCGCCTGGGGAGCGATGCGCGGTGATCCGCCTCCTGTTCGCCGCCGCCATCGCCATCGCCGTGTCGTTGATCGGCACCCGCCTGCTCATCGACTGGTTGACCCGCATGCGGATGGGCCAGCCCATCCGCGAGGACGGTCCCCGGGGTCACCTGACCAAGGCGGGCACCCCCACGATGGGCGGCTTGGCCATCGTGGCCGGCGCCGGGCTGGGCTGGCTGATCAGCGACTTCTTCGGGGGGACCTACACCCGGCGCGGCATCCTGGTCATCGGTCTCATGGGCGGTGCCGGCCTGGTCGGACTGATCGACGACTGGCTCAAGGTCAGCCAGGCCCGGAACCTGGGCCTCAACAAGCGGGCCAAGTTCTTCGGGCTCATGGCCGTGTCGGTGCTGTTCGTGGTCGGCGTGATGCGCTTCACCCACATCGCCACCACCTTGGCCCTGACCCGGTTCGACTACCCGGGCTTCCAGCTCCACACCGTGGGCTGGGCGCTGTGGGCCATCTTCATCATCCTGGCCATCACCAACGGCGTGAACCTGACCGACGGGCTCGACGGGCTGGCGGCCGGCTCGGCCATCTTTGGGTTCGCCGCCTTCGTCGTCATCGGGTTCTGGGGCTTCCGCCACCAGTCGATCTACGGCGACCAGAGCTTCCTCGACCTGGCCGTGGTGTCGGCCTCCATGCTGGGCGCCTGCACCGGCTTCCTGTGGTGGAACGCGGCCCCGGCCAAGATCTTCATGGGCGACACCGGTTCGCTGGCCATCGGCGCGGCCCTGGCCGGGCTGGGCCTCAGCACCAACACGCAACTGCTGCTCATCCTGATCTGTGGCCTGTACGTGGCCGAGACGGTGTCGGTGATCCTGCAGGTGGGCAGCTTCAAGCTCACGGGCAAGCGGGTGTTCCGCATGGCTCCCATCCATCACCACTTCGAGTTGGGAGGCTGGCCCGAGACCACCGTCATCGTGCGGTTCTGGATCCTGGCCGGGCTGTGCACGGCGCTGGCGCTGGGCATCTACTACGCCGACTTCGTGCGCCTCGGGGTCAACTATTGAGCACGCCGGATCGGATGCTGGTGGTGGGTTTCGGGGTAACCGGCCAGGCCGTGGCCCAGGCCCTGCGCCACCACGGCCACGACGTCGTGGTGGTCGACGACCATCCCTCGCCGGCGGCCCGCACAGCAGCAGAATTGGCCGCCGTGGACCTCATCGAAGCGCCGTCGCGCGCCCAGCTCGACGACCTGGTGCGCACCACCGACGCCGTGGTCCCCAGTCCCGGTGTGGCCGACGCCCATCCGGTGTTCGCGGCCGCGGCGGCCGCCGGACGGGGCGTGCTCAGCGAGTTCGACCTGGCCGCGGCGTGGGACGACCGTCCCCTGCTGGCGGTCACCGGCACCGACGGCAAGACCACGGTGACGACCATGGTGACCGACATGCTCGTGGCCTCGGGTCGGGTGGCGCTGGCCGTGGGCAACACCGACATCCCCCTGGTGTCGGCCATCGAGCGTCGCGATGTGGATGTGTTCGTGGTCGAGGCGTCCTCGTTCCGGTTGGGCCACACGCAGCGGTTTCGTCCGGCGGTGGCCACGTGGCTCAACTTCGCCCCCGACCACCTCGACGTGCACGAGTCGCTGGCCCGCTACCAGACGGCCAAGGCCCGCATCTGGGCCGACCTGGACGGCGGCCCCGGCGGCGGCGTGGCCGTGGCCAACGCCGATGATCCGGTGGTGGCCGGCCACATCCGCCCCGAGGTGCGCACCGTGACGTTCGGGCTGGGGCCCGGCGCCGGCTATCGCGTGGTGGACGATCGCCTGGTCACCGACGACGAGCGGGACCTGGTCCGGGTGGACGAGCTGGCCCGGTCATTGCCCCACGATCTGGCCAACGCCCTGGCCGCCTCGGCCACCGCCCTGGAAGGTGGGGCCGAACTGGCCGGCGTGGCGGACACCCTGCGCACGTTCCAGGGGCTGTCGCACCGGGTCAGCCACGTGGCCAGTCACCGGGGGGTCGACTGGTTCGACGACTCCAAGGCCACCGCGCCCCACGCCGTGCTGGCCGCGCTGGCCGGCTTCGATTCGGTGGTGCTCATCGCCGGTGGCCGCAACAAGGGCGTCGACCTGTCGGTGCTGGCCCAGGCCGCCGATCGGATCCGCGGCGTGGTGGCCATCGGCGAGGCCCGCGCCGAGGTGGAGGCCGCCTTCGTCGGTCGCCGACCGGTGGTGGGGGCCGA
The DNA here is from genome assembly GCA_963740985.1 of uncultured Microthrixaceae bacterium. Taxonomy (GTDB): domain Bacteria; phylum Actinomycetota; class Acidimicrobiia; order Acidimicrobiales; family Acidimicrobilacustridaceae; genus UBA4742. Next base: position 649,669 of record CAVUGJ010000002.1, on the reverse strand, counting down.
CGACATGGCCGCGGCCGTGGCCGCGGCCGACGACCTGGCCGTGACCGGTGACGTGGTGCTGTTGTCGCCCGGGTGCGCCTCCTTCGACTGGTACACCAGCTACGGCGAGCGCGGCGACGACTTCGCGACCGAGGTGCGCGCCCTCATCGGCGAGGTCGATCCGTGACCGCCCGCACCCGCGACACCACCCGGCGCGGGTCGCGTCCGACCCTGCTCGGTCGGGTGAAGCCGGACGGTCGGCCTGCGAGTCGAGGTGGCTCCAGTCCGACCGCCACCGCTACCGCTACCGCCACCAGAGGTCGTCGGCTGCGGGGTCGTCCGGCCGGCCGGCGCTCGACCTCGTTCACCATCCTGCTGAGCCTGGTGGTGGTGCTCACCTTGATCGGCCTGGTCATGGTGCTGTCCGCCTCCTACGCCACCGCCTACTACGAGTACGGCTCGAGCTGGTACCAGTTCAAGCGCCAGCTGCTGTGGGTGGTGCTGGGCCTGGTGTCGATGGTGGTCATCATGCGGGTCGACTACCACCGCTGGCGGCGCTACACGCCCCTGCTGACGGTGGCTGCCTTCGCCCTGATGGTGGCGGTGATGGTGCCGGGCCTGGGCGTGAACGTGAACGGCTCCTCGCGGTGGCTGGGCTACGGCTCGCTGCGCATCCAGCCGTCCGAGTTCGCCAAGATGGCCGTGCTGCTGTTCGTGGCCGACCTGCTGGCCCGGCGGTCGGACCGGATCGACGACCTGCACCTCACCCTCAAGCCCGTGCTGGTCGTGTTCGCCGTCTTCGCCGGGTTGCTCATGCTCCAGCCCAACCTGGGCACCACCATCATCCTGGGCGCCATCGTCTTCGTGATGCTGTTCGTGAGCGGTGTGGCGGTGAAGCCGCTGGTGGCCTGGTTCGCCGGAGGCGCGACCCTGGCCGCGCTCTCGGCGGTGGCCGAGCCCTACCGGTTCCGCCGGCTCATGGCCTTCGTGAACCCGTGGAAGGACCCGCAGAACACCGGCTACCAGACGTTGCAGTCGCAGTTCGCCATCGCCCACGGCGGGGCCACCGGCAGCGGCATCGGCCACAGCCTGGCCAAGTTCGGTTTCCTGCCCTACGCCCAGACCGACTTCATCTTCGCCATCATCGCCGACGAGATGGGGCTCATCGGTGCCCTGCTGCTCATCGCCCTGTTCCTGGCGCTGGGCGTGGTGGGCATCCGCATCGCCCTCGGCTCGCCCGACCGGTACGGCATGTTGGTGGCCACCGGCATCACCAGCTGGATCCTGATCCAGGCGTTCGTGAACGTGGGCGCCGTGGTCGGGGTCCTGCCCATCACCGGCGTCCCCCTGCCGTTCGTGTCGTTCGGCGGCTCGTCGCTGGTCGTCACCCTGGCGGCCATGGGCGTGTTGTTGAGCATCGCCCGCCAGGCTCGGTGAGCCGGTCGCCGGCCACGCCCGGCACCTACGCCTGCATCGCCGGTGGGGGCACCGCCGGGCACGTGCTGCCCGGCCTGGCCATCGCCGAGGCCATGGTGGAGGCCGGTCACGATCCGGCCACCATTCGTTTCGTGGGCAGCGAACGCGGACCCGACGCCACCCTGGTCCCCGCCGCCGGGTTCGCGCTGCACACGCTGCCCGGCCGCGGCATCCCCCGCAGGGTCTCGCTGGCCAGCCTGGCCGCCGCCGCCAGCATCGTGCGGGGCGTGTGGTCGGGCGTCGGCCTGATGCGCCGCCTGCGGCCGGCGGTGGTGGTGGTGCTGGGGGGCTACGCCTCGGTGCCGTGCACGGTGGGGGCGGTGCTGTGGCGCATTCCCATGGTGGTGACCGAGCAGAACGCCCGGGCCAGCCTGGCCAGCCGCCTGGCCGGACACTTCGCCAAGGCCTGTGCCGTGCCCTTCGAGGGCACGGACCTGCCCCGGGCCGTGGTCACCGGCAACCCGGTGCGGCCCGAGATCTTGGCCGTGGATCGGGCCCGGGATCGTGACCGGTCGCGTCACCAGCTCGAGCTCCCCCGATCGCACCGTCATCGGCGTGGCCAGCGGGTCCTTGGGATCGACGCGGGTCAACCAGGCTGTGGCCGGGTTGGCCCAGCGGTGGGCCGATCGCGACGATCTGGCCATCTACCACGCGGTGGGGGCGCGGGACTGGGACGCGGCCGACTCCCGGGAAGGCCCGGACTCCGGGGGGTCTGGCGACCGCACCGGGTTCGGCGTAGCCGGCGAAGGTCGGCTCGTGTACCGGCGAGTGCGCTACGAGGACCACGTGGAGCGGCTCTATGCCGCGGCCGACATCTATGTGGGCCGGGCCGGGGGATCGACCGTGGCCGAGCTGACCGTGGTGGGGCTGGGATCGGTGCTGGTGCCGCTGCCCATCGCCCCTCGCGACGCCCAGACCGCCAATGCCGAGGCGTTGGTGGCCGTGGGGGCGGCGGTACGGGTGCCCGATGCCGAGCTGGACACCGATCGCCTGGCCGCCGAGCTCACCCCCTTGCTGTCGTCGCCCGCCACACTGGTGGGCATGGCCACCGCTGCCCACTCCCTGGCCCACCCCGATGCCGCCCGTCGCGTGGCCGACCTGGCCCAACGCCACGCTCGCCATGGCTGATCCCACCCCGTCTGGTCAGGCGACCCCGGCCTTCACCCCGCGACTCGACCTGGCGCGGCCGTCCCGGCTGCACGTGGTGGGTGTGGGCGGGGCCGGGATGAGCGCCATCGCCACCGTGCTGGCGGCCATGGGTCATCAGGTGTCGGGGAGCGATCTGAAGACCTCCGCCAGCCTCGAACGCCTGCGGGCCCTGGGTGTGGTGGTGTCGGTCGGTCACGACGTGGCCAACGTGGACGACACCATCGACGCAGTGACCATCTCGACGGCCATCCCGGCCACCAACCCAGAGGTGGTGGCGGCGCGCCAGCTGGGCATCCCCGTGCTGCGCCGGGCCGAGGCTCTGGCCGCCATCGCCGCCACCCGCCAGGCCATCACCATCGCGGGGACCCACGGCAAGACGACCACGTCGTCGATGCTCACGCTGGTGCTCATCGAGGCCGGCCTGCGACCGTCGTTCATCATCGGCGGCGAGGTCAACGAGATCGGCACCGGCGCGGCCTGGGACGAGCGACCCTGGCTGGTGATCGAGGCCGACGAGAGCGACGGCACCTTCCTGGAGCTGCCTCGCCACGCCGCGGTGGTGACCAGCGTGGAGCCCGACCACCTGGAGCACTACGGCGACTTCGACACGCTGCGCCGGGCCTTCGCCCGCTATCTGGCCGAGACGCCGGGGCCGAAGATCGTCTGCGCCGACGACCCGATCGCGGCCGAACTGGGCCGAGCCTCCGGGGCCATCACCTACGGCACCAGCCAGGAGGCCGACTACCGCATGGTCGACCTGGAGGCGGGCCGGGCCGGCACCTCGTTCACCATCGAGCACGACGGCGCCGTCCTGGGTCGCGTATCGCTGCCCGTGGCCGGCGACTACAACGCCCGCAACGCCACCGCCGCGCTGGTCATGGGCCTGCAGCTGGGTGTGGCTTTCGAGACGGCGGCCCAGGCCCTGGGACACTTCGCCGGTGTGGCCCGGCGCCTCGAGCACCGAGGCGAGGTCGGCGGGGTGACCTTCATCGACGACTACGCCCACCTGCCCACCGAGGTGGGCGACGTGCTGGGCGCGGCCCGCCAGGGTGGGTGGGACCGGATCGTGTGTGTCTTTCAACCCCACCGCTACAGCCGCACGGCCGCCTTGTGGCCCGACTTCGCCGACGCCTTCGACCACGCCGACGTCCTGGCCATCACCGACATCTATTCGGCGGGGGAGGCCCCCCGGCCCGGCATCACCGGCCAGCTGGTGGCTCAGGCCGTGCTCGATGCCCATCCCTGGCGCCGCCTGGCCTATCTGCCCCACCGGGCCGACGTGATCACCTACCTGGGCCGGGAGCTGCGTCCCGGCGACCTGTGCCTGACCCTGGGGGCGGGCGACCTCACCTCGGTGCCCGACGAGGTGCAGGAGCGGCTCACGCCAACCGCGCCCGTCGCCCGGCTGCCATGACCCCGTGACCGCCGCCGATCCGGTCGAGCAGGCCGCTCAGCTGCTGGGCCATCGAGCCCAACGCCAGGTGCCGCTGTCGGGCTACACCACCTACCGGGTAGGTGGCCCAGCCTCGGTGCTGGTGACCCTGGAGGGATCTGACGACGTGGTTGCGCTGGCCGATGCGGTGACCCGCACGGGGGTGGCCGTGCTGGTGGTGGGTCGGGGATCCAACCTGCTGGTGGCCGACGTCGGCTTCGCCGGGGTGGCGGTGGTGCTGGGCGACGACTTCGCCGGCATCGAGATCGACGGCGGAGCCGACCCCGTCGGCCCCCACCACCCGGACCCGGCCGACCGGGCCGACCAGGCCGACACCGGCCAGCCCCTGCGGGTGCGGGCGGGGGCCGCAGCCAGTCTGCCGGTGGTGGCCCGGCAGTGCGCGGCGGCCGGATTGACCGGGTTCGAATGGGCGGTCGGGGTGCCCGGATCGGTCGGGGGAGCGGTGCGCATGAACGCCGGCGGCCACGGCTCGGACATGGCGGCCAGCCTGGTCGGGGTCCGCGTCATGGACTTGACCAGCGGCGAGGATGGTTGGGTGCCGGCCGATCAACTCCAGCTGTCCTACCGGCACTCCTCGATCAGTTCCTCGCAGCTGGTGCTGGGGGCGGAGTTGGGCCTGACCCGAGGCGATCGGGGCCGCGCCGAAGCGCTCATCGCCGAGATCGTCCGCTGGCGTCGCCAGCACCAGCCCGGCGGTCCGAACTCGGGCTCGGTGTTCACCAACCCGCCGGGGGACTCCGCCGGTCGTCTGATCGACGCCTGCGGGGCCAAGGGCCTGCGCGTGGGTACCGCCGAGGTGTCGACCAAGCACGCCAACTTCATCCAGGTGGACGAGGGTGGTCGGGCCGATGACGTGGTGGCCCTCATGGGAGAGGTCCAGCGCCGGGTGGCCGACCACAGCGGTGTCCACCTCGTACCCGAGACCCGCCTGGTCGGCTTCGACAACCCTCAAGTCTTGATCGAGGGTCGATGAGTCCGACGCTGACGCGACGGCGAGATCGGGGCGACGAGGCCGAACCGGCGGTGATGGTCGACCCGCGCATCCAGGCCCGCCGGGACGAGGTGGTATCCGAACGCGTCCGCCGACGCCGCCGGCGTTCGGTGGTGGTGGCCGCGGTGGTGGCCGTACTGGCTCTGGGGTGGTTCGTGACCCACAGCTCGCTGCTGGCCGTGCACCGAGTGGTGATCACGGCGTCACCCCACGTGCCGCCCACCCAGGTGGCCCAGGTCGCCGGGATTCGCGTCGGCCAGCACCTGGTCGATGTGGACGAGTCGGCTGCCCGGGCCAGCCTGCTGCGACTGCCCTGGGTGGCCACCGCCCGGGTCGCGGTGGGCTGGAACGGGGTGGCCCACGTGGCGGTGACCGAACGCACGCCGGTCCTGGCCGTGGTGGACGGACCGTCACGCTGGGTGCTGGCCGATGCCGATCGCCGGGCCCTGGCCGTGGTGGTGGCCGTGCCCCCCGGTGTGGTGGTGGCGTCCGGGGTGGCACCGGTGCCACCGGGATCCACCTTCGGATCGGCGCTGGGCGCGCCGCTGGCCGTTCTGGCGCAGCTGACCCCCGGCCTGCGCACCCGGGTGGGTCCCGGGGGGATCGCCGTGGCCACCGACGGCTCGATCACCATGGCGTTGCAGCCCAGCGGCACCCTCCAGCTGTGCCAGCCGACGGATCTGGCCACCAAGATGAGCGGGCTGACCACCTTCTTCGCCCGGGTCGACGATCGGGGACTAGCCGTGGTCAACGCCTGCATCCCCGATGCCATCACCCTGACTCGGTCGGCCGGCGCGTGACCTCAGCCGGCGGTTGGCCAGCGGGTGGAGGGTCTCGCCACGCCGATGGTGTTGACCCGGGCCAGCCCGGCACCCTACGCTGTCAACCGCAATCTGAGGTTGACATAACTCTCAACCTCAGGTCGAGGGTTCGCCGTCGGCCGGTCGAGGGCGAGAACCCGTGACCGATCGGCCCGACGACGGCCGGCTGTTCGCTGTCGGCGGTGCTCCGGCTTCGCCTCCATCCACTCGTTCCGCTTCGCCCGAACCATCCGCTCCGCCCGCTGATCCCGATCATCCGTCTCATCTCGCGGCACCCACCCCGGAGGTAGCCACCGTGTCCGGCAACCCGCAGAACTATCTCGCCGTCATCAAGGTCGTGGGCATCGGCGGTGGTGGCGTGAACGCCGTCAACCGCATGATCGATGCCGGGCTCAAGGGCGTCGAGTTCATCGCCGTGAACACCGACGCGCAGGCGCTGCTCATGAGTGATGCTGACGTGAAGCTCGACATCGGTCGCGAGCTGACCCGGGGTCTGGGCGCCGGCAGCGATCCCGACGTGGGTCGCCAGGCCGCCGAGGAGCACCGCGAGGAGATCGAAGAGGTGCTCAAGGGCGCCGACATGGTGTTCATCACCGCCGGCAAGGGTGGCGGCACCGGCACCGGCGCCGCCCCGGTCATCGCCGAGATGGCCAAGGCGCTCGGGGCGCTGACCATCGGCGTGGTCACCCGGCCCTTCGGCTTCGAGGGACGGCGCCGCTCGGTGCAGGCCGAGGCCGGCATCCAGCGCCTGAAGGAGAAGGTCGACACCCTCATCGTCATCCCCAACGACCGGTTGCTGACCGTGTCCAACGAGAAGACCTCGGTGCTCAACGCCTTCAAGATGGCCGACGAGGTGCTGTTGCAGGGGGTGCAGGGCATCACCGACCTGATCACCACGCCCGGCCTCATCAACACCGACTTCGCCGACGTGCGCATGATCATGAATGACGCCGGATCGGCCCTGATGGGCATCGGCTACGGCTCCGGCGAGGGCCGGGCGCTCAACGCCGCCCGCGCCGCCATCTCCAGCCCGCTGCTCGAGGCCTCCATCGAGGGCGCCCGGGGCATCCTGTTGACCATCGCCGGTGGCAGCGATCTGGGCCTGTTCGAGGTCAATGAGGCGGCCGAGGTCATCCACGGCGTGGCCCACGCCGACGCCAACATCATCTTCGGCACCGTCATCGACGACGAGATGGGCGACGAGGTGCGGGTCACCGTCATCGCCGCCGGCTTCGACCGCTGGGACGACCCCAAGGCCCGGGCCGACGAAGCCGTGGCTTCGGGCCGGACCCGCCGAGGTGACCTCGAGCCGGTCACCGATGTGTTCGGCGATGCCGACGACGACCTCGACATCGAGGGCGAGGGCGACGACTTCGATGTCCCGTCCTTCCTGAAGTAGACCGCCGCACCCGAGCGACGCTCCCTACGCTGGCGGGATGGCTGACTGGGTCGCCAGCGGCGACTTCGGCGTCATCCTGCGCCACACCACCACGCGCCACGAGGGCGATTTCGCCATCACGGCCGAGCCGGCGTCCCTGGCCGCCCGCCGCGCCTCGGTGGCCCACCACCCATGGGTCTGGTTGCACCAGGTGCATGGCGGGGAGGTGATCACGGTCACCGACGAGAACCACCACCAGGTTGCCGGCACGGACGCCGACGCCCTGGTCACGGCGGAGGCGGGTCTGGTGCTGGCCGTGCAGACTGCCGATTGCCTGGCCGTGACCCTGCACAGCCCGGAAGGGGTCATCGGCGTGGCCCACGCCGGGTGGCGGGGACTGGAGGCCGACGTGGTGGGGCGCACCATCGAGGCCATGACCGCCCTGGGGGCCTCGACGGTCCACCCGCATGTGGGGCCGTTCATCTGCGGGGCCTGCTACGAGTTCGGCGCCGCCGACCTCGACCGGCTGGCCCGCCGCTTCGGCGACCGGGTGCGATCCACCACCCGGACCGGCACCGCCGGGCTGGAGCTGGGTGAGCTGTTCGAGGCGGTGCGGGGGCACCCGCCGCTGCAGGTGCCCGAGGGGTTCCCGGCCGGCGTGGTCGCCGCCCGAGGCCTGGGGCCATGCACCGCCGAGGACCCCGAGCGGTGGTTCTCGTACCGGGCCCGGGCCGAGGCCGAGCGCATGGCCACCGTCATCTGGCGCGAACCCACCTATGACGCGGCCATGGGCGCATGACCACCTGGCCCGACCTGCCCGAGCGATTGGCCTCGGTGCGCCGGCGCATCGAGGCCGCCGGTGGGGGTGATCAGGTCCGCGTCCTGGCCGTGACCAAAGGCTTCGGGGCCGACGCGGTCCGGGCTGCGCTGGGCGTCGGACTGGCTCGGGTGGGGGAGAACTACGCCCAGGAACTGGTGGCCAAGGCCGACGAGCTGGCGGCCGACCCCGCGCCGGGGCCCAACCCCGAGTTCCACTTCATCGGCCGGCTCCAGCGCAACAAAGTGCGCCTGCTGGCGTCGCGGGTGGCCGTCTGGCACGCCGTCGACCGCCCCGAGCTGGCCGTCGAGATCGCCCGCCGCGCCCCTGGCGCGGCGGTTCTGGTGCAACTCGACCTGTCGGGGGAGCCTCAGAAGGGGGGCTGTGACCCGGCTCACGCCGGCGCCCTGGTGGACCAGGCCCGGGAGCTGGGGCTGGACGTGCGGGGACTGATGGGCGTCGGCCCGGCCGGTCCCCCCGAGGCGGCCCGCGCCGGCTTTCGTGGGCTGGTGGCGCTGGCTGATCAGTTGGGCCTGCCCGAGCGATCGATCGGCATGAGCGCCGATCTGGAGGTGGCCGTCGAGGAGGGTTCGACCCAGGTGCGGGTAGGTCGGGACCTGTTCGGCCCCCGTCCACCCCGCTCCGGAACCGGTCCCGCGGCTCCTGCACATCTGGGTGGCCCCGAGATTCACTAGAGTCGTCGGAGACGAGATCGATCAGAACCGGGGACCGCAGCGTCGGGTCAGGCGGTTCAGGAGGACCGGATGGCTTCGATTTGGCGCAAGTCCATGCTGTATCTGGGGCTTGGACCTGACGACGAGTACGACGACTACGAGGCGCCCGACGAACGCGCGGCCGCCGCCACGCCGGCCCCGGGTCCCCAGCGCGAGTCGTCCTCGGTCAGCCCCCGGTCGACCACCATGGCGCGGCCTCGACCCGTGGGCCAGAGCGCCGCGCCTGCCGAGCCGGCCCCCGAGGTGTCTGCGGTTCGTCCGCTGCCCAACCCGGGTGGGGCCGAGGTCAATCCCAAGCCCCGAACCGTGGTGCGGCCCGTGCCGGCCACCCCCACGGCCAAGCCGTATGTGGTGGCGCCCACCTCGTTCAACCAGGCCCAGGACGTCGCTGATCGCTTCAAGGCCTCCCAGCCGGTCATCGTCAACCTCCAGGGCGTCGACCGCGACCTGTCCCGGCGACTGATCGACTTCGCCAGCGGACTCTGCTACGGGCTGGGTGGACAGATGGAGAAGGTGGCTCACCAGGTGTACCTGCTGACGCCGAGCAACGTCGAAGTGTCGCCCGAGGAGCGGCGGCGCCTCCAAGAGCGCGGCCTGCACGACGCCTGAGCGCCGTCACCCGTGCTGAACCTGATCCGCGCCCTGCTCGAGCTGTACCTGCTGGTGCTGTTCGCCCGCGCCATCCTGAGCTGGTTCCCGATCAACCCCGACGGCGCCATGGCCACCGTGCAACGGGGTCTCTACGCCATCACCGAGCCCGTGCTGGCCCCTCTGCGGGCGGTGCTGCCGCCGATGCGGATGGGGGGCATGGGGCTCGATCTGTCACCCATGCTGGTCATGCTGGTGATCATCGTGCTGTTGTCGATCATCCCCTGAACCGGCCCGATCCAAGGATCGTCGCGCCCGGGTTGCGGCATGGGTACCATCCGAGGTCATGGATGGTTCTCCCCAGCTCCTCACCGATGTGAAGTTCACCCAGTTGCGCAAGGGGGGCTACGACCCCGAAGAGGTCGACAACTACCTCGAGCGCATCAACGACGCGGTGGCCAAGCTGGCCGAGAAGCTGCGGACCGCCACCGAACAGGCCGAGTCGGCCACGGCCCAGGTGGCCGAGGCCCGCCGGGCGCAGACCGCGGCTGAGGCCGAGCTCGAGCGGGTTCGCGGCGGCGGCGCGGCCGTCCCCGCCGACGAGGAGCTGGCCAAGGTGCTGGTCCTGGCCCAGCGTGCCGCCGACCAGGCCATCGAGGAGGCCAACGCCACGGCCACCCAGACGGTGGCCGATGCGCGGGCCAAGTCCGTGAACCTGTTGGCCGAGGCCGAGCAGGAGCGTGAGCGGCTGTTGCTCAAGGCGCACAAGAAGGCCGACGCGGCCGCGGAGGAGCGCGCTCGCGAGCTCTCCGAGCAGGTGGAGGCCCTGGCGGCGGCCCGGGCCGATCTAGAGGCCGACGTGGACGCCCTACGGACCCACCTCGACGGCGAGCGCGACCGCCTGCGGGCCCGGGTGGACTCGGTTCGCGCCGCCATCGACGATCCGGGTGGTCTGCGCATGGCCCCGGCGCCCGAACTGCACAACACCCCCGTTCCCGAGGTCGACCTGCCGGCCCTGCACCCCGACGCCGAGCCCGAGTCGGGCTCGGCGCCCGAGCCGGAGCCGGTCGATGCGGTCGAGGCGGTCGAGCCCGCGCCGGCCCCACCCGTCGAGCCCGAACCGGCCCGGTCTGGGTTGGACGACGTCGCCGCCTCGGGCATCGACGAGGGCACCCCGCTGGGCGCGACCGAGCCAGCTGAACCCGCACCGCCGCCGCCCGAGCCCATCATCACCGCGGAGGACCTGGCGCCGCTGCCAGCCCCGCCTGCGCCCGACGAGCCCCCGGTGGTGCTGGCCGACACCGTGGCCATGCCGGCGGTGTCATCGGCCGAGGCCGCCCCGGAGCCGATGCGCCCCCAACCCGAGCTGGTGCCTCTGGTGGCCCCCGACGAGCAGGGTCCGGGCGACGATCACGCACGCGACACGATCTTCCTGGACGAGCCGCCCGCCGACCCCAAGCGGGTCGAGGCTCAGCTCTTCGCCGGTGACCCCGTGACCGAGAACCGTGCCGGCGGGGAGTCGGCCAGCTCGGCGCCCAGCGACCTGTTCGGGCGCGACGACGACTCGCCCCTGGGTGAGCCCGACGAGCAGGCTGACGCGGCCATGCGCGCCTTCTTCGAGCGCGATCTCGACGATCCCTCGGTGGCCGGGCGCGGCCGTTTCGGTCGCCGACGCTGATCACCACTTCCGGCTGAGCGGCGGATCCGGCTGTCCCGCCCGGTCGCCGGTCGGGATGGTCAGTCGTGTTCGATCGAGGCCCGCACCGCCAGGCCGTCCACGGTGAGCTCGTGCTCGCCGGGGCCGTCGGTGATCTCGGTGGCCAGCACCTCGCCGGCGATCCACTGCCGGTGGGCGTCGAGCGCGGGGGCCAACTCCTCGGGCACCTCCAGGGTGATGCGGATGCGATCGGAGATGGCCAGACCCACGGCCTTGCGCAGGTCGTTGAGAGCACGCACCAGTTCGCGGGCCTGACCTTCGGTGCGCAGGTCGTCGTCGATCTCCAGATCGAGGGCCACGGCCCACCCTCCGTCCTCGGCCAGGGCGAACGCTTCGTGCCGCTCGGCCCGGACCTCGACGTCGGCGGCCTCCAGACGCTCGCCGGCGACCTCGATGTAGCCCTGCGCGGTGAGGGCCTGGTGCAGCGCCGAGCCGTCCGCCTGGGCCAGGGCGGCCTTCACCTCGTTGACGCGGGGACCCAACCGGGGCCCCAGGGTCCGGAAGTTGGGGACGACCACCCAGCTGATCAGCCCCGACAGGGTGTCGATGCGCTCGAGCGACTTCACGTTCAGCTCCGAGCGGATCTCGGCGTCGATGGTGTCGTCGAGCTCGACGCCCGGGTGCAGCACCAGCGCCCGCCCGAGGGGTTGGCGCACCCTGACCTTGGCCTCGGTGCGAGCGGAGCGCCCCAGGGCCACCAGGCGGCGTGAGGCGGCCACCTGCGCCGCCAGGCCGGGATCGTGGCGGCCTCGATCGGTGGGCCAGTCGCTCAGGTGCACCGAGACCTGGCCGGTCAGGGTCGGGTAGATGGCGTCGGCCAGGAAGGGGCAGAACGGGGCCAGGAGCTGGGCCACCGTGACCAGGCACTCGTGGAGGGTGGCGTGGGCGACCTGGTCGTGGCTGCGCCAGAAGCGAGGCCGCGAGCGCCGGACGTACCAGTTGGAGAGGTCGTCGATGAACCCAGCCAGGCGGGTGGACCCGGCCAGGGCGTCGAACCCTTCGAGGGCATCGGTGACCTGGGCCACCGTGTCGTCCAGCTCGCCCAGGATCCAGCGGTCGAGCACGTGGGTGGGGTCGCTGACGGTGCCCGGCGCCGGCGGCTGCCAGCCGTCGAGATCGGCGTAGGTGGTGAAGAACGAGAAGACGTTCCACAGGGTGAGCAGGGTCTGGCGGGTCGATTCGCGGATGCCGTCGGGGAACACGCGCCGGGGCGTCCAGGGCTGGCCGGAGGAGAAGAAGTACCAGCGCAGGGCGTCGGCGCCCTGGGTCGAGAAGATGTCCCAGGGGGCGATGATGTTGCCCTTCGACTTGGACATCTTCTGACCGTTCTCGTCCACGATCAGGTTCAGGCACACCACGTTGCGGTACGGGGCCCGGTCGAACACCAGCGTGTTCACGGCCAGCAGGGAGTAGAACCAACCACGAGTCTGGTCGATGGCCTCACAGATGAAGTCGGCCGGGTAGGCGTGGTCGAACGCTTCGGTGCCCTCGAACGGGTAGTGGAGCTGGGCCGACGGCATGGAACCCGAGTCGAACCAGGCGTCGAGCACGGGCTCGACTCGCCGGCTGGTCCCGCCGCACCGGTCGCAATCGAAGGTGATCTCGTCGACGTAGGGCCGGTGCAGGTCGAGCTCGGACAGGTCCCGTCCGGCCGCCTGGCTGAGCTCGGCCACCGATCCGATGCAGCGCTCGTGGCCTTGCGCGCAGCGCCAGATGGGCAGGGGAGTGCCCCAGTAGCGGTCGCGGGACAGGGCCCAGTCGATGTTGCCCTCCAGCCACTTGCCGAAGCGACCGTGCTTGATGTGGTCGGGCTGCCAGTTGATGGTCTCGTTCTCGGCCAGCAGCTCGGGGGTGCGCGTCGAGGTGCGCACGAACCACGAGGTCTTGGCCCAGTAGATGAGCGGCGTGCCACAGCGCCAGCAGTGGGGATAGCTGTGCTCGTAGGGCTGCTCGCGCACCAGCAGGCCGCGCTCGTCGAGGTCGACCACGATGTCGGGGTCGGCGTCCTTGACGAACTGGCCCTGCCAGCGGGGCACGTGGTGGTCGAAGGCGCCGTCGGCGTCGACCGGGTTGAGCATGGGCAGCCCCTCGGCCCGGGCCACCGCCGCGTCCTCCTCGCCGAAAGCCGGAGCCTGGTGGACGATGCCCGACCCGTCGTCGGTGCTGACGTAGTCGGCCGCCACCACCCGGAAGGCGTTCGCCTCGCGGGGGACGGCCAGCAACTCGAACGGTCGCCGGTAGTGCAGCCCGACCAGGTCACGTCCCTTCCAGGTGGGCGATCCCAACCGGGCCAGGTCGGTGGCCTCGGGCAGCCGGGACGCGGCCACGATCAGGTCGTTGCCGGTGCGCTCGAACACCTCGGCGGGCACGCGGACGTAGTCGATGTCGGGCCCCACCGCCGCGGCCACGTTGGAGATGAGGGTCCAGGGCGTGGTGGTCCACACCAGCAGGTCGGCCCCCTCGAGGTCCTGGTGCTGGGGCCCCACGTCGACCAGCGGGAACCGCACGTAGACGCTGGGGTCGACGATGTCGCGGTATACGTCGGGCTGTCCCAGCTCGTGGGACGACAGGGCGGTGCCGCACCGGGCGCAGTAGGGGCTGACCTTGTGGCCCTCGTAGAGCAGGTCCTTCTGCCACAGCTGCGACAGCAGCCACCAGACGGACTCGACGTAGTCGTTGGACAGGGTCCAGTAGGCATCCGCGGTGTCGATCCAGGTGCCGGATCGAGTGGTCAGCGCCGACCAGTCCTCGACGTAGCGCTGCACCGAATCCCGGCAGTGCTGGTTGAACGCAGCCACCCCGTAGGCCTCGATCTCGTGCTTGGAGTGCAGGCCCAGGGCTTTCTCCACCTCGAGCTCGACCGGCAGGCCGTGGCAGTCCCACCCGCCCTTGCGGGGGACGGCCTTGCCCCGCATGGTCTGGAAGCGGGGGTAGAGGTCCTTGAACACGCGGGCCCACACGTGGTGCAGCCCGGGGCGCCCATTGGCCGTCGGAGGGCCCTCGTAGAAGATCCAGGGCTCGCCGTCCTTGCGCAGGCGCCGTGACTCGGCCACCACGTCGTGGGTGCGCCAACGGGCCAGCACCGCTTCTTCGAGCGAGACCAGGTCGAAGTCGGGATCGGTGGGGCCGAAGGGCATCGTTCCAGCCTAGGTGGCGCGTCCACCCGCTCGATCGGAGCGGAACTCTCACAATTCTGGTCTTGACCCGGAAGGGTGAGAAAGCTTATATTTCCGCCCTCTTTTGCGTTGGGGACCGGGAGGACATGTCATGCCCAGAGCAACCAGCGCCGCTTCGGTGAAGGCGCCCAAGGCCGCCGCGGCGGCCAAATCGTCGGCGTCCCGGCCCTCGTCGTCGACCGCGACGGCCAAGAAGTCGGCGGCTGCTCCCGCCCGCAAGGCCGTCGTGGCCAAGTCCGTGTCGGCGACCAAGTCGGCGACCAAGAAGGCGGCGACGGCCAAGAAAGCGCCGGCCAAGGCGGTGGCCACCAAGAAGGTTCCGGCCAAGGCGCCTGCGGCCAAGAAGACTGCGGCCGCCAAGGCTGCTCCTGCGGCCAAGAAGGCCCCGGCGGCCAAGGCACCGGTGGCGCGCAAGCCCAGCGCGGCGGATCGCAAGTTCGCCGAGAACCAGCGCCAGATCCTCATCGACGAGCGGGCCACGTACCTGCGTCAGGCCGACTCGCTGAAGGCCGAGGCCGATTCGCTGGCCGAGCAGCGCGAGCCGGGCGACGTCCAGTTCGACGAGGAGTCGGGCGAAGGCGACACGCTGGCCGTGGAGCGTGAGCGCGACCTGGCCCTCAGCCACCAGGCTCGGGCCCAGGTCGAGGAGATCGACCACGCCCTGGCCAAGATCGACCTGGGCACCTACGGCATCTGCGAGGTGTCGGGCCTGGCCATCCCGCGTGAGCGCCTCAAGGCCATTCCGTGGGCGCGCGAGCGGGTCGAGTACAAGGTCGGGGGCTTCGGCCGTCGCTGACCCAGCCGTGTCCGACGGTCCGGATTCGACCGACGGATCGGACGGCGCGGCTCGCTCCCGTCATTGGGGGCTGATCCTGGCGGTGGCGGCCACGGTGATCGCCGTCGACCAGCTCACGAAGTGGTGGGCCCTGCACGCGCTGCGCACCCACACCATCCACGTGGTGTGGACCCTGCGCCTGAACCTCACCCGCAACACCGGGGCCGCCTTCAGCATGGCCGGCGGGCGCGGCGCGGTGGTGGGCCTGGCCGCGCTGGTGGTGGTGGGCGTGGTCGTGTGGCAGGGCGCAGGCGTGTCCGACCGGCTGGGTGCGGTGGCGGTGGGCCTGGTGCTGGGCGGGGCACTGGGCAACCTGATCGACCGGGCGTTTCGTGGCGGCGGGGGCTTCCTGGGCGGTGGGGTGGTCGACTTCATCGACTTCCAGTGGTGGCCCATCTTCAATGTGGCCGATTCCTGCGTGGTGATCGGCGCCATCCTGTTGATCATCGTCACCCTCTTTCGACCGCAGGCGGCGGCGTCGAGTCCGGCCAACCCATGATGGACGAGGTCGTTCCCGACGTGTTGGCCGGCGACCGGGTCGACCGGTTCGTGGCCATGGTCACCGGGGTGAGCCGGACCGAGGTGGCGGCCTGGGTGGCCCAGGGCCTGGTCCGGGTGGACGGCAGTGTGATCGGCACCCGGTCACGGAGGCTGAAGGCCGGTCAACGGGTGGAGGCCGATGTCGAGGCGGGCGCGGCGGACGACATACCCCGTGCCGACCCCGACGTGGAGGTCGTGGTGGTGCACGCTGACGACGACCTGATCGTGGTGGACAAGCCGGCCGGGCTGGTGGTGCACCCGGGCGCAGGCAACGCCCACGGCACCCTGGTGCAGGGGCTGTTGGCCCGCTTCCCCGAACTGGCCGGCGTGGGGGATCCGTCGCGCCCCGGCATCGTCCACCGCCTCGACAAGGGGACATCCGGCCTGCTGCTGGTGGCCCGGACCGGGGTGGCCTACGCCGCGCTGGTGGCCCAGTTGGCCGACCACCAGGTGTCGCGGGGTTACCAGGCGCTGGTGTGGGGCGAGCTGGACAACGACCGCGGGTTGGTGGACGCCCCCATCGGCCGTTCGGCCCGCACCCGCACCCGGATGACGGTGTCCTCGGCGGGCAAGGAGGCGCGGACCCGCTACGAGGTGATGGCGACCTTCCACGACCCGGTGGTGGTGTCGCAGCTGGCGTGTCGCCTGGAGACCGGTCGCACCCATCAGATCCGCGTGCACCTGGCCGCCATCGATCACCCCGTGGTCGGCGACGCCCGCTACGGCGGCGCCCGTTCCGGCCTGGTGCTGGCCCGACCCTGGTTGCACGCGGCCAGCCTGGAGCTCTCCCACCCGGTGACGGGTGAACCGCTGGTCTTCACCTCGGCGCTGCCGTCCGAGCTGACCCAGGTGCTCGACCAGCTCGGCTGACGGTCAGACAGGTTCGGGGGCGGGCTGGACCTCGGCGCTGGCGGGCCAGGGAGCCTGACCGCGGGCCATGGCCACGATGTCGGCCAGGGTCAGCGCCTCGAGGTAGTGACGCATGTGCTCGCCCACGTCGGCCCACACGGTGAGCAGGACGCACTGGCCTTCGTGGTCACAGGCCCCGTTGGTGTGCGGCTGGCCGAAGTCGCCGGCCACGATCGGGCCGTCGACCGCGCTGACGATGGCGCTGAGGGGGATCTGATCGGGCTCGCGGGCCAGGACGTAGCCACCGCCCACACCCCGCTTCGAACGGACCAGCCCGGCGCCCTTGAGCGCGAGCAGGATCTGTTCCAGGTAGGGCTGGGGCAGGCCGGTGCGCTCGGCGATGTCTCGCACCGATGTGGGCCCGGCTTCGGGCCCGTGCAGGGCCAGCGACAACAGGGCTCGGCTGGCGTAGTCGCCACGGGTCGACACCTTCACGGCCTCCATCGTAGAGCGACGATGACCGGTCGGGGCCGGAGCCGGGCGGGGCCCGGGCCGCGGACGGCTCCGGGAACGAGCCGCGTCGGCCCGAGCTACCCTGCACACTCCACGAAAGGACGCACGGTGGCCGACCAGATCGGGGTTCGCGACAGCCAGGCTCAGCCTGGTGGTGGTGTGCCGGTGACCGAGGGCGATCCCGATGTCCCCCTGCTGCCCGACTACGCCGGGGCCTGCGTGTGCAACGTGGCTCCCACCCTGCTGGAGCCCCCAGAGCTATGGCCTGAATGGTTCCCGGCCCGGGTGGCCGAGGCCGACCAGGTGCTGCTGGTGGTGCTCGACGGGCTGGGCTGGGAGCAGCTGCGGGCCCGGTCCGCCTTGGCCCCGATGCTGTCGGGCATGGACGGTGGGCCCATCCTCACCGTGGCCCCCTCCACCACCTCCACGGCCATGACCTCGATCACCACCGGTCTCACCCCTGGGGTCCACGGCGTGGTCGGGTACCGGGTGGCGGTGGACGGGGCCGTGCTCAACGTGTTGCGCTGGTCGGTGTCGGGCCGCGACGCCCGCAGTCGCATCCCGCCCGAGAAGTTGCAGCCGGTGGCCGCCTTCGGGGGTCAGCGACCTCCGGCCGTCACCCGCGCCGACTTCCGATCCAGCGGCTTCACCGCGGCCCACCTCGACGGCGTCCGCTTCCACGGCTACCGGGTCAGCTCCGGCCTGGTGGTCGAGGCCGGGAGGATGCTGCGGGCGGGCGAGCCGTTCGTGTACGCCTACTACGAGGGCATCGACAAGGTGGCCCACGAGTACGGGCTGGCCGAGCACTTCGACGCCGAGCTGGCTTACGTCGACCGGCTGGTGAGCGACCTGGCGGCCGCCCTGCCGGCCGGAGCCGCCATGGTGGTCACCTGTGATCACGGACAGGTGGTGGTGGGCGACCAGATCGTGGCCCTCGATCGTGACGTGTTCGACCAGCTGTCGTTCCAGTCCGGCGAGGGCCGGTTCCGTTGGCTGCACGCCCGACCCGGTCGGGCCCAGGCGCTGCTGGAGGCGGCCGAGACCCACCACGGTCATCAGGGCTGGGTGATCGGTCGTGACCAGCTGATCGACGACGGCTGGCTGGGCCCGGAGGTGACCGACGCCGCCCGCGGCCGGTTGGGCGACGTGGCCCTGGTGGCCAAGGGCACGGTCGCCTTCTTCGACCGCGACGACGGTGGCCCGTTCGAGCTGATCAGCCGCCACGGTTCGCTCACGCCGGCCGAGATGCGGGTGCCGTTGCTGGCCCACTACGCCTGACCGCACGCTCCCGCACGAGTCTCGCGTTGTCTCGCGGGCGCTGACCGCTGGTCCGAGTCCGTTCGAACGAGAGCCGAACCCGACCTGGCGCGGCGCGTGTTCGTCGGGTCTCCTCGGCTGGTCACGACCCCAGTGTGGCGAGCGGGTGTGACCGCGCTCCGATCGCCGGGTTGCCCATCCACGACGACCGGGGAAGGATGCGCCCATGAGCGATGCCCCCGACCTGCCTGACCTGCCCGAGCTGCTCCACCCCGATGGCGTCACCGCCCCGGACCCGTCGACCGACGGCGCCGGCTCCGGCGCGGACGCCGAGGACCTGGACAGCGAGTACGTGACCGAGCCGGCCAAGGTCATGCGGGTGGGCTCGATGATCAAGCAGCTCCTCGAGGAAGTGCGCACCACCGAGCTCGACGAGCCGGGTCGCGAGCGGCTCAAGGCCATCTACCAGACCTCCATCACCGAGCTGGGATCCGCGCTGTCCCCCGACCTGCGCGACGAGCTGAGTCGACTGGCCCTGCCCTTCGACGACGCCTCGGTGCCCAGCGACGTCGAGCTGCGCTTGGCCCAGGCCCAGCTGGTGGGTTGGTTGGAGGGTCTGTTCCACGGCATCCAGGCCACGCTGTTCGCCCAGCAGATGGCCGCCCGCCAACAGCTCGAGAACATGCGCAACCAGCTGCCGGCGGGGGCCCGCCCCCTCGAAGAGCGCCCTGGCACCTACCTCTGAGGGATGGTTGGGGACGCATCGGTGCAGGTCAGACGGGGTGGTGGTGAGGACCTGCGCACGCCGCGCCGCCAGCGGCTAGCCTCCAAATCACAGCGGTGTGATCTGCCCGCCGGGCACGCGAATCACATCCGTGTAAGTCGTCCACAGCTGTGGACAAACCTGTGGATGGGTGGCCGGCAACCCGTGGCCGACCGGACCTACCTACCCGCCGATCCGTCCTCCCAGAACCGAAGCGAACCTCGACGTGGCTGATTCGTTCGCCCACCTGCACACCCACACCGAGTTCTCGATGCTCGACGGCGCGGCGCGGGTGGAGGCGCTGGTGGCCAAGGCCGCGGCCGACGGCCAGCCCGCCCTGGGCATCACCGACCACGGCAACATGTACGGCGTCCTCGACTTCTACCAGGCGTGTCGCAACCAGGGCATCACCCCGGTCATCGGCACCGAGCTGTACCAGGCCTACGAGCACCGCTCCGAGCGCCCGGCGCGTCGGGGCCGGGTCGACGACTCCGGAGGTGACTCCGAGGGCGGGCGCAAGGCGTACTACCACCTGACCGCGCTGGCCGAGAACGAGACCGGCTACCGCAACCTCATCCAGCTCTCGAGCCGCGCCTACCTCGAGGGCTACTACATGAAGCCCAAGGTCGACTGGGAGCTGCTCGAGGCGCACCACGAGGGTCTCATCGTCACCACCGGGTGCCTGGGCGGCCAGGTGCTCCAGGCGCTGCTCAAGGGCGACGAGGCCGAGGCCCTCGACAAGGCGGCTCGGCTCCAGGACATCTTCGGGCGCGACAACCTGTTCATCGAGATCCAGGACCAGGGCATCCCCGAGCAGCGCCTCACCAACCCCAAGCTGCTCGAGATCGCCCGCAAGATCGGCGCCCCGCTGTTGGCCACCAACGACAGCCACTACACCGACCAGGGCGACCACGAAGCCCACGATGCCTTGCTGTGCGTGCAGACCGGGGCACTCATGAGCGATCCCGATCGCTTCAAGTTCCACGGTGACCAGCACTACCTGAAGACGGCCAGCGAGATGCGGGGGGTCTTCGCCGAGGTGCCCGAGGCCTGCGACAACACGTTGTGGATCGCCGAGCGGGCCAACGTCGAGATCAGCTTCGGCAAGCCGCAGCTGCCCGACTTCCCCATCCCCGAGGGGTTCGCCGACTCGGCTACCTACCTCGAGCACCTCACCTTCGCCGGGGCCCGCCAGCGCTGGGGTGAGCAGCTCAGCGACGAGGTGGTGGAGCGACTGGCCTTCGAGCTCAAGGTCATCGGCGACATGGGCTTCTCGTCGTACTTCCTGATCGTGTGGGACCTGATCAAGCACGCCCGCGATCGCGACGTCCGGGTCGGGCCCGGCCGGGGAAGCGCGGCCGGGTGCGCGGTGGCCTACTGCCTGCGCATCACCGACCTCGATCCCATCCGCTACGACCTGCTGTTCGAGCGCTTCCTGAACCCCTCTCGCATCTCCATGCCCGACATCGACATGGACTTCGAGGCTCGCTTCCGCGACGAGATGATCCGCTACGCGGCCGAGCGCTACGGCCGCGACCACGTGGCCCAGATCGTGACCTTCTCCACCATCAAGGCCCGGGCCGCGGTGCGCGATGCGGCCCGGGTGCTGGGCTACCCCTACGTGGTGGGCGACAAGGTTGCCAAGGCCATGCCGCCGCTGGTCATGGGCCGCGACACCCCGCTGCACGCCTGCCTGGAGGAGCATCCCAAGTACGTCGACGGCTACAAGATGGCCGGCGAGCTGCGCGACATGTACGCCGCCGATCCCGACGCCAAGTCGGTGATCGACGTGGCCCGGGGCCTCGAGGGCCTGCGTCGCCAGGACGGCATCCACGCTGCCGCAGTGGTGATCACCAAGGAACGCCTCACCGAGTACCTGCCCATCCAGCGCAAGCCGGAGGCGGGTCAGGACCCGGAGCTGGCGCCGGTGGTGACCCAGTACGAGATGCACGGGGTGGAGGACCTGGGTCTGCTCAAGATGGACTTCCTGGGCCTGCGCAACCTGGATGTCATCGCCGACGCGATCCGGTTGATCAAGGCATCGCAAGGCATCGAACTCGACATCGACACCGTGCCGCTCGACGACGCCGCCACCTACAAGCTGCTCCAGGCCGGCGACTCCATCGGGGTGTTCCAGCTCGAGGGCACGCCGATGCGGGCGCTGATGCGTTCGCTGGCACCGGACTCGTTCGAGGACGTGGCCGCGCTGGTCGCCCTGTACCGACCGGGGCCGATGGCCGCCAACATGCACAACGACTACGCCGACCGCAAGAACGGCCGCAAGCCCGTCACCTACGTGCACGACGACCTGGCCGACCTGCTGGGCGACACGTACGGGCTCATGATCTACCAGGAAGGCATGATGCGCGTCGCCCAGCGGTTCGCGGGCTACTCCCTGGCCGAGGCGGACAACCTCAGGAAGGCCTGCGGAAAGAAGTCCAGAGACCTGATCCAGCACGGAGCGCGAGAAGTTCGTGGCCGGCTGCGAGGCCACTGGCTACGGCGCGGCCGTGGGCACCGCGCTGTTCGACATCATCGAACCGTTCGCCGACTACGCCTTCAACAAGAGCCACAGCTACGGGTACGGGCTGGTGGCGTACCAGACCGCGTACCTCAAGGCCAACTACCCGGTCGAGTACTTCGCCGCCCTGCTGACCAGCGTCAAGACCAACCTGGACAAGGCCGCGGTCTACCTCAACGAGTGCCGCCAGATGGGCATCGACGTGCAGGTGCCCGACCTCAACGTGTCGGTCAGCGACTTCGCCGCCGTGCTCGACGAGTCGGGCAAGACCATGGGCGCCATCCCCTTCGGTCTGTCGGCGGTGCGCAACGTGGGCGAGGGCCTGGTCGGGCTGATCGTGTCCGAGCGCGAGGCCAACGGTCCCTTCGAGGACTTCTACGACTTCTGTGACCGGGTCGATCTCAGCGTGTTGAACAAGCGAACCATCGAGTCGCTGATCAAGGCCGGCGCCTTCGACTCGATGGGCTACTCGCGCCAGGGCCTGCTGCGGGCGCACGAGCGCATCATCGACGAGGTGGTGGCCCGCCGCCGCGAGGAGGCCAAGGGCCAGTTCGACCTGTTCTCGGCCATGGCCGACGACGGGTCCGGCGCGTCGGTGGCAGCCACCACCCGGCTGCCCATCGACACCAAGGACTTCGACAAGAAGGTTCGGCTGAGCTTCGAGAAGGAGATGCTGGGCCTCTATGTGAGCGACCATCCGCTCATGGGTGCCGAGGGCGCGCTGCGCCGTCGCACCGAGTGCACGATCGCCGAGCTGGAGGGCGTGGAGGACGGCGCGCTCCGTGTGGTGGGTGGCCTGGTCACCAACCTGCAGCGCAAGTGGACCAAGAAGGGCGACCTCATGGCCGTCTTCGTGCTCGAGGACCTCCAGGCCTCCATCGAGGTGATGGTCTTCCCCAAGACCATGCAGCAGTTCGGCCACCTGCTCGCCGACGACGCCGTGGTGGTGGTCAAGGGCCGCATCGACGGTCGCGAGGATGCACCCAAGGTGATGGCACTCGAGCTCACCGTCTTCGAACCCATCACCGATGCCGCCCCGCCAGTTCGGATCCGGCTCTCACCCAACCGTCTCGACGAGGCGTTGCTCGAGCAGCTCAAGGGCCTCCTGGGCGAGCACCCGGGCGAGTCGCAGGTGTTCCTGCACCTCGGCGAACGCCAGGTGCTGCGGCTGCCCGACGAGTTCAACGTGGAGTCCTCGGCTGGCCTCATGGCCGAGCTGCGGGTGCTCCTCGGGCCCGACGCCATCGCCGCCTGAGCACACCAACTCGGGTCCCGACCGCGGTCGGCGGATGCCCCCTTGGGGGTGCGATCCGGGTTCGAGTTGCGCGAATCGTCCGCGACCGCTGGACTAGAGGGGTCCGATCCCAGGGCTTTCCACCGGCCCGTCCGACCACCCGGGGGCAACTGCGCGCATGGCAATCGAGGTCGAGACCAAGGACTGCACCGCTCTGAGCGACGCCGAGTTGGCCGAGATGGCTGACATCTGTGCCGATGCTCCGTCCCGATTCGAGGCCGGTCTGCTCTCGAAACAGGCCGAGGCCTGGGTGCTCATCACGCTGGCTCGTGACGGTCGGGCCCTGAAGGGGTTCTCCTTCAGCACGCTCGAGCGCATCGGCGGCACGCCGTGCGTGCTCATCGGGCTGGCATCGGTGCGGCGCACCTCCAAGCGTGACGCCGTGCTCCGGGCGATCATGACCGACCAGTTCCGCCGGGCGGTGCTGGCCTTCCCCGACGAGGACGTGCTGGTGGGCACGCGCTTCACCAACGCCGGGGGCTTCGAGGCGTTCAAGATGCTCGACGACATCGTGCCCCGACCGGGTCACAAGGCCACGGGCGAGGAGCGGGCCTGGGGCCGTCGGCTGGCCAAGCGCTTCGGCGTGGAGAGCGACGCGTACAACGACCGCGACTTCACCACCGCCGGCGATGGCGGCTTCCCGCTGGTGCTCGACCACGAGAGCCTCAAGCCCGAGGATCAGGACCCCGAGGTGGTGGCCCTGTTCGGCACCGTCGATGCCAAGCGCGGGGACTCGCTCATCGCCTTCAGCTGGGCCATGGCCGAGCGCCTGGCCAAGCTGGGCTAGCTCGATCCCGCGCCGGCGCGAGCGACGACGACCAGAGCCGGCGCGTCGGTGGAGCTGTCCGAGGCGGTTCTGCGGCGTCGCATGGTGCGGTCCTTCCAGGACCGACCGCTGCCCCCGGGCACCGTCGAGCGCCTGATCGAGCTCGGCCTCCACGCGCCCTCGGCCGGCTTCACCCAGGGCTGGGCGTTCGTGGTGCTCGAGGGACCCGAACAGACGGCTCGCTACTGGGACGTCACCCTCCCGCCCGAGCGCCGGGCCGGATTCGCGCACCCCGGGCTGCTGCGAGCGCCCGCCCTGATCATCCCTCTGGCCCATGCGCAGGCCTATGTCGATCGTTACGCCGAGCCGGACAAGGCCAGCCGGGGCCTGGGTGGTTCCACGGCCGACTGGGCCGTGCCGTACTGGCTGGTGGACACGGCCATGAGCGCCATGATCGTCTTGCTGGCCGCCATGGACGAGCAGCTCGGGGCGCTGTTCTTCGGCATCTTCGACCACCAGGACGCCCTGCTGGTCGAGCTGGGGGTGCCCGTCGGATATCAGCCCATCGGCACCATCGCCGTCGGCTATCCCGACGTGGACCGGCCCAGCCCGTCGCTGGCGCGGGGCCGACGCCCGATCGAGTCGCTCCTCCATCGGGGCGGCTGGTAGATCACAATGGCGGGATGAACGAGCGGCCGGCGGACACCGATCTCCAGCTGTTGCGCACCCAGGCCTATGGCCAGCCCGACAAGCTCGAGGCTCGACGGGCCATCTACGACTACCAGGACCCCCGGCCCGATTTCCACGGCTGGACGCTCGACCAGCTCGAGTGGCCGTCGACGGGCACCGTGGTCGACCTGGGGTGCGGGCCGGGCACGCATCTGGCTCGGCTGGCGCGGCGTTGCCCCCAGCTGGACCTGGTGGGCGTCGACCTGTCCGAAGGGATGCTGGCCACCACCCGGGCTGGGGGATCGGGGGCCTCGGTGATGTGCCTCGACGCCTCCGCGCTGGCCCTGCGCGGGGCCAGCACCGCAGTGGTCATGGCCAATCACATGCTGTACCACGTGCCCGATCTGGGTCGGACCCTGGACGAGATCCGTCGGGTGCTGGTGCCAGGCGGGGTCCTCCTGGCGGTGACCAACGGCCGCGACCACTTCGTGGAGTTCGACCGGCTGCTGGGCCACGTTGCCGGCCGCCCCGACTTCGTGCGCCCGTCGGTCCGGTTCAGCCTGGAGGACAGCCGGGGCGACCTGGAGCGGGCGTTCGAGC
The DNA here is from genome assembly GCA_963740985.1 of uncultured Microthrixaceae bacterium. Classification (GTDB taxonomy): domain Bacteria; phylum Actinomycetota; class Acidimicrobiia; order Acidimicrobiales; family Acidimicrobilacustridaceae; genus UBA4742. Next base: position 624,783 of record CAVUGJ010000002.1, on the reverse strand, counting down.
ACGTCGAGCAGCGGGACCACCGGGGCCAGCTGGTGGTCACCGACGTCGACCCGCTGGTGCGGTTCGCGGCCAGCATGCGCGACCTGTCCTTCATCGGCATCGACGACGTGGCCTGGGCCGACACGATGGCTGGCTTCGAGGCCCTGGTGACCGAGCGGATCGGGCGGGACGGCGCCATCCGCATCACCTCCCACGCCGGCGCCTTCGTCTGTCGCTGAGCCTGAACGAGGTCACCGCGCCCAGATCTGCGTAGAAACCCACGCCCTGGGGGGACTTCTACACGGATTTCGGGTCGTCGCCTCAGGTCTCGAGTTGGGCGGCCAGGGCCTCCGGCGTCGAGACCGGGGCCTGGCAGGTGAAGTGGTGACAGACGTAGGCCTGTCCGGCCCCGTCGGCACCGGCCGTCCGGTCGTCCCACAGGGGCGAGGGATACGGCTCCCCCCAGGCCAGCACCGCGTTGGGCAGGTAACGCCGGGCCACCTCGTCACGCAGATCGGGTCGGTCGCCCACTACGGCCACCTCGGTGGTGCCGTGGTTCCACAGGTCCAGCGCGGCCAGCAGATGGCCCAGCGCGAGCGGGTGGCGGGCTGCGGCCGGGCCCAGCAGCGCCAGGATCGCCGACGCCCGGTCGGTGAGGTCCGACTCGCCGCTGAGGGCGCCCAGGCGCAGCAGCCCCACCGCGGCCAGGCTGTTGGCCGAGGGTGTGGCGTTGTCCAGCAGGTCCTTAGGTCGGGTCACCAGCGGCGCGGCGTCGCCACCGGTGGTGAACACGCCGCCGTGCTCGTCGTCCCAGAACAGCTCGACCAGGGCGGCCGCGGTGGTGGAGGCCTCGTCGATCCAGCGGGCCTGGCCGGTGGCCTCGCCCAGCCGGGTGAAGGCGTCGACCAGGGCCCCGTGGTCGGCCGCGTAGGCCAGGTGCTGGGCCCGACCCTGCGCGTCGACATCGGCCTCGCCCTGCCACGAGCGCAGCCAGCGACCATCCGCTCGGCGCAGGTTGGCCAGCAGGAACTCGCCGGCGGTCACGGCGTCGGCCAGCCAGTCCGCCCGGCCGGTGGCCGCCGCGGCCTCGGCCAGGGTGGCCAGCATGAGCCCGTTCCACTCGGTCAGGACCTTGTCGTCCAGGGCGGGCCTCGGGCGCTGCTCACGTCGCTCGAACAAGGCGGCGCGGGCTCGGGTCACCTCGGCGGGACGGACCAGCTCGCCATCGCGGGGGCGGAACAGGATGTTGCGGCCCTCGAAGTTGCCGGCGTCGGTCAGGCCCCACCAGTCGATGGCCACCTGCGCGTCGGACCCGAGCACGTCGGTCACCTCGGCCGGGGTCCAGGTCTGGAACAGGCCTTCGACGGTGTGGCCCTGGCCATCGGGCGAGTCGGCGTCCTCGGCCGAGTAGAACCCGCCTGCGGGATGACGCAGGTCGCGCCGGACGTAGTCGATGGTCTCGTCCAGCACCTGGCGGTAGCGGGCCTCGCCGGTCACCTGCCAGGCGTGGAGGTAAACGCGGGCCAGCAGGGCCTGGTCGTAGAGCATCTTCTCGAAGTGGGGCACCAACCAGCGCTCGTCGGTCGAGTAGCGGGCGAACCCACCGCCCAGATGGTCGTAGATGCCACCCGCGGCCATGGCGTCGAGCGAGCGGGTGACCATGGCCAGGGTGGCGGTGGACCCGTTGTGCTGGTGGGCCCGCAGCAACACCTCGAGGCTCATGGTGCCGGGGAACTTGGGGGCCGAGCCGAAGCCGCCCCACTCGGGATCGAAGGCCGCGGCCAGCCCGGCGTAGGCGGCCTCGAGGCCCTCGGTGCCGGGTATCTGGTCACCCGTGGGCAGCGACGCGCCCTGGCCGATCGACTCGGTCAGCTGCGCCGCCTGATCGGTCAGGTCCTCGCGGCGGGTGTGCCACAGCTCGTCGATGCGGCCCAACAGCTCGGTGAAGCTCATCATCCCGCCCCGGCCCACCTTGGGGAAGTAGGTGCCGCCGAAGAAGGGCCGCCCGTCGGGCATCAGGAACACCGTCATGGGCCAGCCACCCTGGCCGGTCATGGCCTGCACCGCGTCCATGTAGATGGCGTCCACGTCGGGTCGCTCCTCGCGGTCGACCTTGATCGCCACGAAGCGGTCGTTCACGATGCGGGCGGTGTCGGGGTCCTCGAAGGACTCGTGCGCCATCACGTGGCACCAATGGCAGGCCGAGTAGCCCACCGAGAGCAGCACCGGCACGTCGCGGGTGGCCGCGGCGGCGAAGGCCTCGTCCCCCCAGGGGTACCAGTCGACCGGGTTGTCAGCGTGCTGGCGCAGGTAGGGGCTGGTCTCGAGGCCGAGGCGGTTCACCTGGCCACCGTAGCGGCGGCCGCCTCCTCGATCGCCGGCTCGGGCGCCCTAGCATGCCGGCCATGGAGATCCGACTGGACGGCAAGGTGGCGTTGGTGACGGGGGCGTCGCGAGGCATCGGGGCGGCGATCGCCCAGCGGTTCGCCACCAGCGGGGCGTCGGTCATGCTCTCGTCGCGCAAGATCGACGCGCTGGAGGAGACGGCCGCCGAGATCCGTGCCGCAGTGGCCGCAGAGGCCCGTGATTCGGCGGCCGAGCCGGGCGACAGCCACGCCGAAGTCGCGGTCTACGCCGCCAACGCGGGCGAGCCCGACCACGCCCAGGCCTGCGTGGCGGCCACCGTCGAGCGCTTCGGCGGGGTCGACATCCTGGTCAACAACGCGGCGACCAACCCCTACTTCGGCCCCACGCTCGGCATCGATCCCTCCAAGTTCGACAAGACGGTGGCCGTGAACTGGCGTGGCCCGCTGGTGTGGACCCAGGCGGCCTGGGAGGCGTCGATGCGCGAGCGCGGGGGCGTGGTGCTCAACATCGCCTCCATCGGCGGCCTCAGCGTCGAGACCCACCTGTCCATCTACAACGGGACCAAGGCTGCGCTCCTGCACCTGACCCGCACCCTGGCCAAGGAGATGGCCCCCGGCGTGCGGGTCAACGCCCTGGCCCCCGGTCTGGTCAAGACCGACATGGCCCGGGTGCTGTGGGAGCCCAACGAGGAGCGGATGTCGGCCTCGATGCCGATGGCCCGACTGGGCGAGCCCGATGACATCGCCAAGGCGGCGCTGTTCCTGTGCTCCGACGCCTCGTCGTGGATGACCGGCACCACCACGGTGGTGGACGGCGGCGCCCTGCTGGGCCGCTGAGCATGGGTGCCGCCCAGCCCCGTCTGTCCGTGGCGGTGACGCGGACCTACGCCCGTCTCGAGGATCTGGCCCGTTCCTTCCCCGACGCCTGGGAGGACCACCCCTGGGGCGATCGGGTGTTCAAGGTGAACCGAAAGATCTTCTTGTTCCTGGCCCTGATCGACGAGCCGATCGACGGGGTCGAGTGGAGCGGCGACGGCGGCATGTCGCTCACCGTCAAGCTGCCCGATTCCCACGAGGAGGCGTTGACCTTCCCGTTCGTCTCGCCCACGGGGTACGGCCTGGGCAAGGCCGGATGGGTGACCGCTCGCTTCCGGGCGCGCGCCCGCCCACCCGCCGGCATCCTGGCCGACTGGGTGGACGAGAGCTACCGCGCCGTGGCCCTCAAGCGACAAGTGGCCCAGCTGGACCGCCTGGCCGCTACTTGATGGCTGAGGCGACCGCCGAGAACTTGCTCGACGCGTTCTTGCCCAGCAGGGTCACCGCGGCGATGCACACCACCGCGATCAGGGCCACCAACAGGGCGTACTCGACCAGGGATGCGCCCCGGTCGGTGTGGCAACGCGCCTGCAGCCAGGCGCTGACGAACTCATAGCTGACCAGCATGGATCCCCCAGGATCTGCTCGTTCGGGCCGGGGCCCGATCATGTGGATGGGTTGACCCCCCGATCATCGACATATGAGGACGATGAGAACAGGGGCAATCCAACCCATGACCTGGGCCGTTCGGCCTAGTCCTGGCCATGTCTGACGACATGGATCCGTAACGATCAGAGCCGATGACGCTCGATCTTGCCCAGCAGGGTGCGGGGCAGGGTCTCGACCAGCTCCAGGTCCCGCGGGGCGGCGTAGGCCGGCAGCTGGGCCTTGACCGCGTCGCGCAGCCCGTCCAGGGTCGGGGGCGCCTGGGGATGGGCAGGCACGACCAGGGCCACCACCCGCTGGCCCCACTCGGGATCGGGCCGTCCCACCACCGCCACCTCGGCCACCGACTTCGTGGCGGCCAGAACCGCTTCGACGGCCTGGGGCCAGACGTTCTCGCCTCCGGTGATGATGAGGTCGTCGAGGCGCCCGTCGACGTGCAGCCGCCCGTCACCATCGAGCCGGCCGTGGTCGCCGGTCGGGTACCAGCCGTCGGCCAGGCGGGGATCGGTGCCGTCGCGATAGGCGCGCAAGAGGAGCTCGCCGCGTACCTGGATCTCTCCGCCGGGTGAGGCCCGCAGCTCCACGCCGTCGAGGGCCAGCCCGTCGTAGACGCAGGCGCTGCCGGTCTCGGTGGAGCCGTAGCTGGTCACCGCGTTGGGCGGCAGCTGGGCCGGTGGCGCGGCGCCGCCCACCACCACCTTGCGGAACCCGCCGGCGTGGATGCGGGCCAGGGCGGTGGGGACGACCGACACCAGGGTGGCGCCGCGGCGCGCCGCCTCGTCGACCGCGGCTGCATCGAAGCGGGGGTGGAGCTCGAGCGGCGTGCCCGTGAGCAGGGCTCGCGTCACCACCGACAGGCCCCCGATGTGAGCCAGGGGCAGGCAGCCGAGCCACCGGTCGCGGGCGGGATCGACCTGGAGGCGGGCGCTGCTGGCCCGGGCCGACGCGGCCACCGAGGCGTGGCTGTGCACGACCCCTTTGGGCGCACCCGTGGAGCCGCTGGTGGCCACCACCAGGGCGTCGCCGTCCTCTACTGGGCGCCCATGCGGTCGGGCCTGGCGCCGGCCACCGGGGTCGATCACCGCGGCCGGGGCCATGGCGTGCAGCAGGCGGTCGCGGGCGGGCTCGGGCAGGCGGGGATCCACCGGCAGCAGGGCGTCGCCGTCGTCCCAGATCCGCTGGAGCACCTCCACGAACTCGGGGCCGCCCACCACCATGACCGCCACCAGCTCGCGCACCGGCTCAGGCTAGCCAGGGAGGTTGATTCGGCAGGGACGGGCTGGTCGGGGCACACTTCTGGCCGTGACCGAGACGAGCGCATCGACCTCCAGCATTCGCCGCGCCGCGGACTGGAAGTCCGTCGGCGACTACACCGACATCACCTACGAGCTGGCCGAGGGCATGGCCAAGATCACCATCTGTCGGCCCGAGGTGCGCAACGCCTTCCGGCCCCAGACCCTGTTCGAGCTCCAGCACGCCTTCAACGAAGCCCGCGACAACGATCAGGTGGGCGTGATCATCCTCACGGGCCAGGGTGACCAGGCCTTCTGCTCGGGTGGCGACCAACGCATCCGGGGCGACGACGGCTACATCGGCGACGACCAGGTGGCCTCCAAGGGCATCGGTCGACTCAACGTGTTGGACCTGCAGATCCAGATCCGGCGCACGCCCAAGCCGGTGGTGGCCATGGTGGCCGGCTACGCCATCGGGGGCGGCCACGTGCTGCACGTGGTGTGCGACCTGACCATCGCCGCCGACAACGCCCGCTTCGGCCAGACCGGCCCCAAGGTGGGCTCGTTCGACGGGGGCTATGGCTCGGGACTGCTGGCCGCCAACATCGGCCAGAAGAAGGCCCGGGAGATCTGGTTCCTGTGCCGCCAGTACGACGCCACCCAGGCCCTGGACATGGGCCTGGTCAACACGGTGGTGCCCCTGGCCGAGCTGGAGGAGACGACGGTCGAGTGGTGCCGGGAGATGCTTTCCATGTCGCCGCTGGCCCTGCGCATGATCAAGGCGTCGATGAACGCGGCCGACGACGGCCTGGCCGGCATCCAGCAGCTGGCCGGGGACGCCACCCTGCTCTTCTACATGACCGAGGAGGCCCAGGAGGGCCGTAACGCCTACGTTCAGAAGCGCAAGCCCGACTTCGACCAGTACCCGAAACGACCGTGAGGTCGGTAGAGAGGGTCGAGACCGTGAGGTCGGTAGAAGGGTCGAGCCCGTGACCAACCCGGGGCCGGCCGCGCCGCCGGCGCCGCCCACTCCACCGACGGGGTGGCGGCTGTGGTGGGCCGGGGCCCGACCCAAGACCCTGCCGGCCTCGGTGGTGCCCGTTCTGGTGGGCACGGCCGTGGCCGCCATGAAGCTGGGCTGGTTCGCCCGCGGCGGCTGGTTCGCCTATGCCCCGAACTCCGGCGTCGTCTTTGCGTCACACCCGGGACCGACCGGCTGGATGTTCCGCGGGATCATCATCTGGCGGGCTCTGGCGGCCATGGTGGTGGCCCTGTTCATCCAGATCGGCACCAACTTCGCCAACGACTACAGCGACGGCGTGAAGGGCACCGACAACGAGACCCGGGTGGGTCCCATCCGACTGGTGGGTTCGGGTCTCAAGTCGCCGTCGGCGGTCAAGAAGGCGGCGTTCGCTTCGTTCGGCATCGCCGCCCTGGCCGGCCTGGCCCTGGCCGCGGCCACCACCTGGTGGCTCCTGTTGGTGGGCGCGGTGTGCTTCGCCGCCGGCTGGCTCTACACCGGCGGACCCAAGCCCTACGGCTACTACGGCTTCGGCGAGCTGTTCGTGTTCGTGTTCTTCGGCCTGGTGGCCACGGTGGGCTCGACCTACGTGCAGACCGAGTGGCAGTTCTGGCGGGGTCTGCCGTGGGTGGTCTGGCCGTCCGCGGTGGCGGTGGGGTGCCTGGCCACGGCCATGCTGGTCACCAACAACCTGCGTGACATCCCCACCGACACCGTGGCGGGCAAGAAAACCCTGGCTGTGCGCATCGGCGACCAGCCCACCCGCACCCTGTACATGGTGCTCATGGTCATCCCGTACCTGCTGTTGCCCGTCATCGCCGGACTGGCCCATCGGCCGTGGGCCGTGCTGGCGTTCGCCGCCATCTTCCTGGCGCAGAAGCCCATCCTGATCGTGTTGCAGGGGACAAAGGGGCCGGGCCTCATCGCCGTGCTGGCCGGGACCGGGCGCGTGCAGCTGGCCTACGGCATCCTGCTGTCGGTCGGACTGTTCATCTCCGCCGCCCCCATCCACGGGTGACCCCCGTACTGGGCACGTTTGACCACCGTTTCGGTGGCTGGATGTGCCGAGAATGGCGGCCCCAGGGTTCCGGGCACGTTTGACCACCGTTTCGGTGGTCGGATGTGCCGAGAACGGGTGGAGCGCGGGGTCAGGTGGTCCGGGCCAACCAGGGCTGGAGGACGCCGAGGAAAGCGTCGGGCTGCTCGAGATGGACGGTGTGGCCGGCGTCGGGTATGACGACCAGCTCGGCGTTGTCGCCGATGACGTCGGCCAGTCGCTCGGCCAGCGCCACGAACTTCGCGTCGCGCTGGCCGGCCACCACCAGGACCGGCATGGCCAGCTCGCCCAGGCGGTCCCACAACGGCTCCTGGGTGCCGGTGCCGGCCAGGCGCAGGCTGGAGGCCAGCCCGGCCGCGGTGTTGGCCAGTCGGGCCCGGCGGTGCGCGGCGTCTTCGGACAGGCCGGCGAACAGGGGCTGGGCCAGCCACTCGTCCACGAAGGCCTCGACCCCGACGTCCAACAGGTGCTCGGCCAGCCGCTCGTCGGCGGCTCGACGGCGGGCACGTTCCCCGGCGGACTCGATCCCGCCGCTGGCACTGATCAGCACCAGTCGGATGACCAGCTCCGGTCGAGCCAGCGCGGCGTGCAACACCATGCGTCCGCCCATCGAATAGCCCAGATACGCACCGGGCCCGACGGTGTCGGCTACCGCCCGGCCGGCTCCCCACAGGTCGAGCTCGACTCGGGCCGACGCACCGTGCCCCGGGGCATCGACGAGGACGAGGTCGTGGTTGAGCGCCAGCGCGGCGTCGATGGGCGACCAGCAGGCCGAGGTCTGGGTGAAGCCGTGCACGGCCACCACTCGTCCTTGGTCCGAACCGGTGGCGGCGAATCGCTGGGCGGCCAGGGTGGGTGGCGCGGGCCCGAGCGGGCTCGGCGTGGCATCGATCGGAGTCGACGTGGGCTTGACCGGCGTCGGCCTCGGCGTGGGCGTGGTGGGATCGGCGGACGTGGGCATCAGCGCCCAAACCTAGGCTGTGGTCCGTGACCGGCTCCGAACCGGCGGAGACGACCGCCGCCACGTTCTGCGCGACGCTCGTCGACGAGTGGGTCCGAGCCGGGCTGACCGACGCGGTGGTGGCGCCCGGCTCGCGCTCGACGCCTATGGCGCTGGCCCTGGTCGCTGACGGGCGGGTGCGGCTCCAGGTTCACCACGACGAGCGCTCGGCCGGCTTCGTGGCCCTCGGCATCGGGGTGGCCACCGGTCGCCCGGCGGTGGTGCTGTGCACCAGCGGGACGGCCGCCGTCGAACTGCATCCGGCGGTGGTGGAGGCGTCCGAAGCCAAGGTTCCGCTGCTGGTGTGCACCGCAGATCGGCCCCCGGAGCTCCACGGCGTCGGCGCCCCCCAGACCATCGATCAACAGCGCCTCTACGGCGGCGCCGTGCGCTGGTTCGTGGATCCGGGGGTGCCGGATGCCGCCATGGCCGGCTCCTGGCGCTCGTTGGCCTCCCAGGCCTTCGTGGCCAGCGTGGCCCGTCCGCCCGGACCGGTGCACCTCGACCTGCGGTTCCGCGATCCCCTGGTGGGCCGGGCGGGGACGCTGCCGCCCGGCCGCGATCAGAGCCGACCCTGGCACCGTCCCCAGATCGCCACCGCGCCCGACGCGGCCACCCTGGAGGTGCTGGCGGATGCAATCGGGCCCCGGCGCGGGGTGATCGTGGCTGGTGGCGGGATCGACGATCCGTCGGGGGTCCATGCTCTGGCCCAGGTGTTGGGTTGGCCGGTGCTGGCCGATCCCCGCAGCGGCTGTCGATTGCCCGAGGCGCGCACCATCAGCCACTTCGACACCCTCCTGCGGGTCCCCGCCCTGGCCGAGGAGCTGGCCCCCGAGGTCGTGCTGCGCCTGGGCGCGTCGCCCGCCTCCAAGGTGCTGGGTCAGTGGCTGGCCGGGCTCGACGCCTGGCAGGTGGCCATCGAGGCGGACGGAAGTCGCTACGACCCGGATCGCAACCTCGACGGGCTGGTGGCCGGCGCACCTGGGGCCGTCTGCGCCGCCATGGCGGCACGGCTTTCCGGCGACCCGTGGACGGGCACGTCGGTTCCGGAGGGATGGGTGCAGCGCTGGGCCCATGACGACGCGGTGGCCGCCGAGTCCATCGCCGAGGTGTTGTCGCACCACCCTCAGCCCACCGAACCGGCCGTCGCCCGGGACGTCCTGGCCGCGTTGCCCATCGGGAGCGCGCTGGTGGTGTCGTCGTCCATGCCGGTGCGGGACATCGAATGGTTCGCGTCGCCCCGGTCGGGAGTCACCGTGCTGGCCAACCGGGGGGCCAACGGCATCGACGGGGTGGTGTCCACCGCGGTCGGCGTGGCCGTGAGCCGCTCGGGGGGCGGTCGAGCTGGTCCTGATGTCGGCGGCCCGACCGTCCTGCTGATCGGCGACGTCGCCCTGCTCCACGACACCAACGGCCTGCTTGGCGCGGCCCGCCGCGACATCGACCTGACCATCGTGGTGGTGGACAACGACGGCGGCGGGATCTTCTCCTTCCTGCCCCAGGCCGGTGCGCTGGACCCGTCGCGCTTCGAGCTGCTCTTCGGCACGCCCCACGGGGTCGATCTGGTCGGTCTGGCGGCGGCACACGGGATCGGCGGTCGCCGGATCGATCGGCAGGACGAGGTGGCTGAAGCCGTCCGCCAGTCGGTGGCGCTCGGCGGGGTCCACCTCCTGGTGGTGCCCACCGACCGAGCCGTCAACGTGGCCGTTCACGCCGAGATCAACGCCGCGGTAGCCGCCGCCCTCACCTGAGCCATGGCCCGGCCCAGTCCCCCGCGCCGTTCCCCTTGTAGCTTTGGCGTTGATTGACACCCCTGGAGGGGTTCGAATCAACGCCAAAGCGGGTGAGCAGTGCGCTCCTGCCACGCGCACCGGAGTAGTTCGCGCGTCTCGAGGGAGCGTTGGGTGACATCCGCCCAGGTCAGGCGTAGGACCATCCACCCGCGAAGCACCAACGCATTCTGCCGACGGTCGTCCCAGCGCAGCTGGTGGGCCGCGAAATGGTGGGCCAGACCATCGCACTCCACGGCGAGCCGGACCGCCGGCCAGGCGAGGTCGAGATAGATGGTGGTGTCCCCGATGTCGACCGGGTGCTGGCGCGCCGGCTGGGGCAGGCCGGCGGATCGCGCCAATCGCTCGCCGCGGGCCTCGAACGTGTTCGTCGGGGCCAGGTCCACGCCGAGGCGCTCTTCGAGCAGCGGTCGGAGCGGGCCCACGCCACGCCGCCCGGGTCGCGCGACCTGGCGAAATCGATCAGCCAGGTGATCGAGATCGATCAGCCGGCGGCGCAGACCGTCATCGAGGGCCTGTTCGAGGCGGAACGGATGCACGACTGCGCCCAGGTCGATGAGGGTGCGGGTGGGCGAGGTGACCGGGATGGGTCCGATCCGGCTCACGTCCTGGGCACGGAGGTCGCGCGACTCGTGCACACGGAAGGTGCGACGGGCGACGCGTCGGTGCCGGGGCACGATCAGCTCCGTCGGGGCGGTGGCGAAGCCGTCGAGCTGCCACAGCTGTGCCGCGAGTCGATGCGAGGCCAGCCCGTGGGGGTCGAGTGACAGCACGCCGGCCATGACGTCCTGCAGGCGGCTGACCGGTGTACCGCCGACGCGATAGACGCCGGGCTGGATCCGGGTGAGTCGGCCATCCTCGCGATGGACCTGGAGCGCCTTGGCGCTCACGCCTCGGTCTCGGATCTGGTCGATGGAGATTAGTCCGTGCTGCTCGCGGCTCAGATCCCAGATGACCTGGTCGATCTGGCGGGGGTGCAGGTTCGCCACGTTGCGGCTCCGTTTGTCGGCCGACTGCGTGGGGAAGGTCTGCCAGGATGGCTCGCGCCGGCTTCGGCAGCAAGACCTGCCGCGTCTGGCGTTGATCCACAGCCCTGGAGGGGTGGGAATCAACGCCAAAGTGCGAGGTGGGCAGGGGGCGGGTCAGGGGCGGAGGATGGCGTTCAGCATGGCCTCGAACTTTGCCCTGGTCTCGGCCAGCTCGGCGTCCGGGTCCGAGTCGGCCACCACCCCCACGCCGGCGAACAGTCGGGCTCGATGTCCGTCGAGCTCGGCGCTGCGGATGCCGACCGTCCAGGCCCCGTTGCCCGCCGCGTCCACCCAACCCACCGGACCGCCGTAGCGGGCCCGATCGAGCCCTTCGAATCGTTCGATGAGCTCCAGAGCCACCTCCCGGGGGGAGCCGTTGACCGCCGGCGTCGGGTGCAGGGCCCGCATGAGCTCGATGACCGAGGCGGGCGGGGACGACAGCTGGCCCTCCACCAGGGTGGCCAGATGCTGCACGTTGGCCATGGCCACGATCGACGGCGTGGCCTCCTCGTCGAGGTAGGAGCACCAGGGCAGCAGGGTGTCGTGGACCATGTCGATGGTGAACCGGTGCTCGATCTGGTCCTTGGTGGACTCGGACAGCCCCGCCGCCAGCGCTGCGTCAGCCACCGGATCGGCGCCGCGTGGGGCGGTGCCGGCCATGGGGTGGGAGCGGACGGTTTGGCCGATCCGCTCCACCAGCAGTTCCGGGCTGGCGCCGACAAACCCGTCGGTGGCGAACAACATGGCGGCCGGATAGGCCCGCCGGAGCTGTTCGAGCACCGCCCGCCGAGACAACGGTCGGTCGGCCTCGATGACGATCTCGCGGGCCAGCACCACCTTGCGAGCCACCCCGGATCGCAACTCCTGGCGGGCGGCCACCACCGCCGAGCACCAGTCCTCCGGACTGCGGGGACTGGTGACGACGAACCGCGTGGCCTGGGCCGGGTCGCGATCCGCCGACCCGGCCTCGGGTCCCATCAGATCCTGGGCGGTCACCGACCCGGAGCCGTCAGGTCCTTCGCCCGTCGCGTCCTCTATGCTGGTGAGCCACGCCCGCCCGTCCTCGTCGCGCCTCACCAGGGTCCGGGGGACGACGAGCCGACCGGGCAGGCGTGGATCGAACGGCAGGGCGCCGATGGCCACCGGACCTGGACCGGGGTCGTCGGGGTCGACGGCGATGGACTCCAGCGCGGCGCGAACCGACTGGGCGGCGGCGGCCGGATCTCCGGCGCGACGTCGATGCGCATGGCCACGCCTCGGCCGGCGAACCCTTGACCCTGGCGAACCCAGAGCGGACCGGTGTCGCCGGCCACCGCCACCAGGTCGATGTCGCCCTGCACCGGTCGGGTCCGGGCCCAGAGCCGGGCCCCGGCCGACGGGTCGGCCACCGGTGTGGTCACGCCACCCGGTCGCGCGTGGCGACCAGCAGTTGGGCGATCCCGCCGGAGAGGAGCTGGCGGTCGGCGTCGGCGAACCCGGCGCGGCGAAGGATCTCGACCAGGACCTCGGGCTCGGGCAGGTACGCCACCGACTTGGGCAGGTACCGATAGGCGGTCGGATCGGACAGCGCTCCGCCGATGAGCGGCACGACCTGGCCGAAGTAGACACCGTGGCCCCAGCGCATCACGGGGTTGTCGGGCTGGGCCACCTCGAGCAGGGCGATGCGTCCGCCGGGGCGCACCACCCGGGCCAGTTCGGCGAAGAACGGCTCGAGGGCGACCAGGTTGCGCAGGGCGAACCCACAGGTCACCCCGTCCACGGCCGCGTCGGCCAGCGGCAGCACCAGGGCGTCGGCCTGCACCACCGGCGCCCCGGACGTACCGGCCGCCAGCATGCCGAAGGACAGATCCATCCCGATGGGATCGATGCCCTGGCGGGCCAGCTCGCGGCACAGATCCCCGGTGCCGCAGGCCAGGTCGGCCACGGTGGATCGCGGGGCCAGGCCCAGGCGGTGCACGGTGCGGCGGCGCCAGCCCACGTCCATGCGGAAGGTCATGATGCGGTTGACCAGGTCGTAGCGGGGGGCGATGGCGTCGAACATCGAACGCACCGCGGCCGCCTTGTCGTCACCCTCGGGCAGGTGGTCCGGGTCGATGTCGAGAACCCGGGCCGGCGCGGTCGACGCGCTCAGCTGGGGATCGTTCATGGACGTCAGGCTACCCAGCCTAAAAATCTCCGATGACGTCGGACTCGAACTGAGGGAAGAGCACCTCCATCAAGCCACGGTGGCGGCCCAGGGTGACGTCGTCGGCGCGCTGTTCGAGCCCGACCGCGCCGAAGCGCCCGAACACCAGGGCGCCGAACAGGTCGGGGGGCACGCCCACGTCGGCGTTGGCATACGGATCCTCGATGCCGGCCACCAGGCGCAGGTCGGTGACCGCGGCCCGTTCGTAGGTCACGGCCACGCCCGCGGCGTACAGGGAGATGATCAGCTCGCCGGCCCGGTCGGCGTATCGCGACCTCGACAGTCGCGCCGCCAGGGCGGGGCGCAGCCGATCGAGCATGGCCACGGGGTCGGGGACGCGGGTGTAGATGCCGTGATCGTGGCGCAGCGCGCCGCCCAACTCGGTCAGCTCGGACAGGTGACGGCTGTAGGCGGTGGCGGGGGAGTCGAACACCACCAGCACGTCATCGCCGGCCTGGCCACGGGCGGCGGCCACCATGGCCAGGGTGGTGGACGGCGGTTGGTCGGGCCAGACGAGGGACGGCAGCAGGTAGACGCGGCCATCGGCCGGCTTGTGTTGGGTGCGCATCCAGCCCACCACTTGCCCGTTGCGCTCGGCCACCTGCAGGTGCTCGAAGGCGTTGTCCTGGCTCATGGCGAACACGATGTTCCAGGCGATCTGGTCGCGCTCCACCCGCAGGCCGGTGAGGCCTCGCTCGGCATCGATGGCCATGATGGCGGTTCGGTCGGTCTCGGTGGCCGGCCGCATCGTCACGGCCGCGGCGACCGGATCGGCCGCGGCGGCCTCGACGATCGACGCCGGTGGGATGCGGATGAGGGGGTGGTCCAGGCCGTAGCCGTATCCGAACCGTCGGTAGAGGTACGGGATGCCGGTGATGAACTGGGCCAGGTCACCCCTCGCCGCCGAGCGGCGATGGTGCCAGTCGAACTGCGCTCGCACCAGGCCCCGGCGCTGGAACTCGGGATCGGTGGCCACGTACTCGACCTGGCCACCCGGGAACTCGATGCCGTCGAGCACCATCCGATGGGCCAGCAGACCACATGACGACACGATCCGCCCCGACGCCACCTCCTCGACCACCACCCAGTCGGCCAGGGAGGCCGGATTGCCCAGATGGGCCCGCACCCCGGGCTCGTCGGAGGGGCCGAACGCAGCCACCTCGAGGGCCACGATGGCCTCGATGTCGGCCCGCCGGGCCGGCCGCACTGCGAAGCCCTCCTGCATCCGAGCGACGCTATCGGCCCGTTACCCTTGGGGCATGGCCAAGCGCTCGCACTTCCGGATCGCCGGGATCCCGGTGCGAGTCGAGGTCTACTTCTTCGTGATCATCGGGATCCTGGCCTACGAGTTCAACCTCCAGCGGCCGAACCTGACCTACATCCTGGCCTTCGTGGGCATCGCCTTCGTGTCGGTGCTGGTGCACGAACTGGGCCATGCCGTGGCCTTCCGGGCCTTCGGGGTCGATCCCAACGTCACCCTGGTGGGCCTGGGCGGAGTGACCACCGGTTCGGGGCGGCTCAGCCCGCGCCAGCACATCGTGGTGAGCCTGGCCGGCCCGCTGAGCGTGCTGGTGCTGTTCGGCCTGCCGACGTTGTGGGTGTTGCACCAGGGCACCCCCACTACCCCGGACGCCTATGTGTTCCTCCAAGAGATGCTGTGGATCAACGTGGGTTGGTCGGTGCTGAACCTGTTGCCCATGCTGCCGCTCGACGGCGGCAACGTGACCCTGTCGCTGATGGACATGGCCACCCAGGGGCGGGGTCGGCGCCCGACCGAGATCATCTCGATCGTGGTGGCCGTGGCCGGCGGACTGATCGCCCTCTCGCTGAACTACATCGGGCTCCTCCTGATACCCGTCATGATCATCGGCATCAACGTGAGCTCGCTCAGCCGGGTCAAGCAGCAGGAGGTCACCGACGAGATGGGCTTCGCCTACCGGGCCCTGATCGACCACCACCCCGTCGAGGCCGAGCAGGCGGTTCAGCAGATCCTGGCCAAGAAGCCGTCGGGCCCGGCGCTGCGCAACGGCTCGGAGCTGCTGGGTTGGGCCCGGCTGTGGCAGGGCGACCAGCCGGGGGCCGAGCAGGCGGTGCAGCGCTACGCCCACGCCGGCGCGCCCAGCGCCATGTTCCGCGGGGCTCAAGCCCTGGCCGCCGGACGCCTGGTGGAAGGCGTGTCCATCATGACCTGGGCCTTCGCCAACGAGCCCGCCGGCGCCACCCAGGCCCTCGGGGCGGTGGCCGTGGCCGGCACCGGCCAGACCCGGCCGCTGGTCACCGAGCTGTTGCGCCTCGAAGGCATGGCCGGGGTGAACGCGGCTGTGAGCTTCCGAACCCTGCTCGAGTTCACCGGTTACCAGCGCGATGTCGAGACGGTGACCAGCATGCTCACCGCCGACGGCCGGGCCGGCCAGCTCACGTCCGGCTGACTCAGGTGCCCGCCAGTTCGGCCACCACCGGGGCGAAGTCGTCGGTCGACGCCTCGTCGATCACCACGTAGCTCATCTGCCAACGGTCGCGGCGGGCTCGCAGCTCCTCGACGATCTGGCCGATGGTGCCCACCAGCAGTGCTGGAGTCTGGAGGGCCACCTCGGCGTCGGGCGCGCCCATGCCGGAGGCGATGGCCTCGGCCATGGACCGGCGGTCATCGGTGACGTGCACGAACCCGGTCAGCGTCTGGATCTCCAGGTCGTCGAAGCGGTGGCCGGCCGCGGCTCGTAGCCGCGCGACCTTCTCGTCGGTGGCCGTGGCCGAGAGCGAGGTCATGCTGTCCACCGACTCACCCTGCCCCGAGCGCAGGTTGGCGTTGATGCCCACGATCTGCGCGTGTTCGGCGGCCAGGGCCAGGATCTTGGGCCCGCCTCCCCCGATCACGATGGGCGGGTGGGGTAGCTGCACCGGCTTGGGTTCCCCGTC
This sequence comes from uncultured Microthrixaceae bacterium, assembly GCA_963740985.1. Lineage (GTDB taxonomy): Bacteria > Actinomycetota > Acidimicrobiia > Acidimicrobiales > Acidimicrobilacustridaceae > UBA4742. Next base: position 608,727 of record CAVUGJ010000002.1, on the reverse strand, counting down.
GAGGTCGGTCACGCGGTAGTGCTCACCGTGGAAGGTGAACGGCCCGTCGGCCATCAGGCCCTTGATGACGATGAGTGCTTCGCGTAACCGCTCGATGCGCACGCCGGCCCGGTCGAGGGCCCATCCACCCCGCTCGTAGTCCAGCTTCATCCAGCCCGCGCCCAGGCCGAGCTCCAGGCGCCCGTCCGAGAGCAGATCGACGGTGGCCGCGTCGTTGGCCACCGCCACGGGATGGCGATAGTCGTTGCCCAGCACCAGGGTGCCCACCCGCAGTGTGGTGGTGGCCGAGGCGGCGGCCATCATGGCCGGCATGGGGGCCAGGGGATGGTCGACGAAGTGGTCGGGGATGTAGAGCGTCGAGTAGCCGAGCGCCTCTACGTGGCGAGCGAAGCGGGCGAAGTCGCGCCCGGTCCGAGCCTGCTTGGCGATGACCCCGAAGCGGAACCGACGGTCATGGGCCATCGGCAGAGTCAATCAGACGGGAGTGGGAGCAGCCTCGCTGGTCGAGCTGGGGGCGGGCTGGTCGAGGTCGATGACGGGGTCGGGCTCACCCTCGACGTCGAGTGACGGGATGATGCGGTCCAGCCACTTGGGGAACCACCAGTTGACGTCGCCCAGCAGCTCCATGGTGGCCGGCACCAGCACCATCCGCACGATGGTGGCGTCGATCAGCACGGCCACGGCCAGGCCCAGGCCGAACACCTTGAGCACCCGCAGATCGCCGACCACGAACGAGCCGAACACGCAGAACATGATGGCGGCCGCGGCGGTGATGACCCGGGCCGTCTGGGCCAGTCCGTCGGCCACCGCGGTGGCGTTGTCGCCGGTGCGCAGCCACTCCTCACGGATGCGCGACAGCAGGAACACCTCGTAGTCCATGGACAGCCCGAACAGGATGGTGAACAGCATCACCGGGATCCACGGATCGATTGGGCCGGTCTTGCCGGCGTGCAGGGGACCGCTCAGCCAGCCCCACTGGAACACGGCCACGGTCACGCCATAGGCGGCGGCGATGGACAGCAGGTTCATGATGGCGGCCTTGATGGGCACGGCGATCGAGCGGAACACCGCCATCAGCAACAGGAAGGACAGCAGCACCACGGCGCCGATCACCAACGGCAGCCGAGACGACAGCTTGTCGGCTGAGTCGATCCCGGCCGCGGTGACGCCACCCACCATGGCCCGGACCCCGGTGCCCGAGACGGACGCGGGGACCACCTCGTCGCGCAGGTGGTGGACCAGCGAGGAGGTCTTGGCGCTCTCGGGCGAGGTCTTGGGGATGACGATGATGACCGCGGCGTTGCCCTTGGCATTGGGCTGGGCGGGGGCCACGAAGGCCACGTTCGGCGCGGCCTTGAGCCCCGCTTCGAGCTTCGCCGTGGTGGCCGCGGCCTGGGCACCGGTCTGGCCACCGAGATCGACGGCCACCACCAGGGGCCCGTTGCTGCCCGGGCCGAAGCCCTCGGCCACCAGGTCATAGGCATGGCGGGTGGTGAACGTGGTCGGGTCGTGGCCCGAATCGCTGAACAGCAGCTGCAGGGACAGCATGGGCACGGCCAGCACCAGCAGCACCACCAGGGCGATCAGGGCGGCGGGCCACGGGTGGCGCTGGATGACCCGGCTCCAGCGGTACCAGGCCGAGTGCTGGTTGCGGCTGGGATCGGCGTCCACATGCAGGAAGGGGATGCGGAACCGGTCGATGTTGGCGCCGGCGAAGCCCAGGAAGGCGGGCAGCAGCGTCAGCGACGCCGTCATCACGAACAGCACGGCGGCGATGGCCCCGAAGGCCAGGCCGTAGACGAACGGCTGGCCGATGAGCAGCATGCCCAGCAGCGAGATCACCACCGTGGTGCCGGCGAAGAGCACGGCGCGACCCGACGTGTCGAGCGCCCGCACCACCGCGGCCCGCGGGTCGCGGCCCTCGGCCAGGCCCTGTCGGTAGCGGGTCACGATGAACAGGGCGTAGTCGATGCCCACACCGATGCCGATCATGGCGGCCAGCTCGGTGCCGAAGGTGGGCACCACCAGCACCCGGCTGATGAGGGCCACCACCCCGACCCCGGCCCCGATGCCGAACATGGCGGTGACGATGGGCAGGCCCATGGCGATGAAGGATCCGAACGCCACCAGCAGGATGATGATGGCGGCCAGGATGCCGATGCCCTCGCTGGCGCCGAAGGCGGGCTGCTGGACGGCGGAGATGGGTTGCCCGCCGAGCTCGACCTCGAAGCCGCTGGCTCGGGCTGCCTCAGCCGTGTCGACGATCTTCTGGATGGGCGCGTTGGGCAGGTCCTGGGTGGCTTTGTCGAGCTGGATGGTGGCGTAGGCGATGTGGCCGTCGGGACTGACCTGGAACTGGCCGGCCGGCCCGACCGGGCTGGCCACCCTCGACACGTGGGGGAGCGCCTCGAGCTTGGTCACCAGCGCGGTGATCCGGGCCTGGTTGGCCGGATCGCTGATCGGCTCGGTGGTCCGGAAGACGACCTGGGCGGTGTCGCCGGCCTGGCTGGGGAAGTTGGCCTTCAGGAAGTCCTGCGCCTGGGCCGACTCGGATCCGCCCCCGCTGAACTTGTTCTGGAAGTTGGCCCCGACCAGCTGGGAGACCACGGTGAAGAGGATGAGGACGACCACCCAGGCCAGTCAGGACGCGCTTGCGCCGGTCGAAGCACCACCCGGCGATGCGGGCCAGCAGGCCGGGGTTGCCTCGCGACGGAGGTCGTTGGGTGGTGGTGCTCGGCGTCTCGTTCGCGATAGAATTCATCAGTGATGAGTTGTAGCACGGTCTGGCGGATCTGTGAACCACCTGTGGATGTGACAAAGGTCCGCTTGGCCGCGGGCCCGGTCCGCTGATGGTCGAGAAGGGCCGTCGCCCGGGGAAACGGGACACCCGAACCGAGATCATCGAGGCGGCCCGGCGGGTGTTCGGCCAGGTCGGTTACGACCGGGCCAGCCTGCGGGCCATCGCCTCGGAGGCCGGGGTGGACCCGGCGCTGATCCACCACTACTTCGACGGCGGCAAGCCGATCCTGTTCGCCGAGAGCATGCACCTGGGCTCCGATCCGCACGTGGTGGTGCAACTGGTGGATCGAGCGGTGGCCGGCGCGGGAGCGGGCCCGGCGCCCACGTTGGGCCAAGCCATCGTCGCCGGGTTCCTGGCCATGTGGGATTCGGCCGACGCCGAGGCGGGCGCCTCGCCCGGCTCGTCGTTCGTGACCTTCGTGCAGGCCGCATCGGCCTCGCCCGCCGCAGCGGACGCGGTTCGCGAGTTCCTGGCCGAGCGCATCTGGTCCAAAGCCGCGGCCCACGACATCCCCGTCGAGCACCGGCGGCGCAACCAGTCCCTGGTGGCGTCCCAGCTCATGGGTCTGGGCTTCGCCCGCTACGTGCTGCGTCTCGAGGCCCTGGTCGACGCCTCGGCGGCCGACCTGGCCCAATGGGTCGGACCCACCCTCGACCGTTACATCACCAGCGACTGACATCCGGCCGGCGACCGTCCATTCCCACCGACGAAATCTGCGGAGAAAGCCACCTCGTCGGTGTGTTTCTCCACGGATTTGGGAGGAGCGATTTGAGCGGGGGAGCGTCAGGTGGGCTGGCGCGAGCGGGCGGCGGCGTCGGTCAGGATCACGACGGTGGGGTCGGTGTCGTCCAGAGGGGCGTCGAGGGTGACGGTCAGGCCACCGGCCCCGAACTCCCACGTCAGCGGTCGGCCAGCGGAGCTGGTCACCGTGGTGGTGGGCGAGGGAGACACCTCGGCCAAGGTCACCGAGGTCACTCCCGGCTCGCCCGAGCGCAGATGGGCGTACAGCCGACGGTCGGCGGTGGTGTAGCGCACCTCGGCCGGCCCGGCCCGGTCCCCCGGAATGATCCACGGTCGAGTGGCGAACAACGCCGGGCCGCAACGCTCGGTGAACTCGGCCAGCCAGTCGAGGCGCTGGACCTGGGCCGGAGCGATGGTGGCGTCCACGCCCCGCGGCCCGACGTTGAGCAGGAGGTTGCCGCCCTTGGCCACGATGTCGATCCACGACCACAGCAGGTCGCGCCGGCGACAGGAAGTCGGCCTCGTCGGACTGCTCGTTGTGGCCGAAGCTGGCGTCGATGCCGCGCACGCACTCCCAGGGCGTGGTCTGGATCTGGTCGAAGGTCGTGTACTCGGGCGTGCGCACGTCGAACAGCGGTGGCTTGGGTGGGACGATGCCCTTGTCGGCCTTGGCCGAGCGGGCCGCGGCCACGTCCAGCAGCCGGCGGGCGGGAGCAGTGCCGCCCGATCACCCAGGCCGCTGACCGGGGCATGAACCGGTCGTTGACCACGCCGTCGGGCACGGCCCGGTAGTAGTCGGCCAGCAGCCGGGCCAGCTTGGGCGTCGAGGCCGGCCAGGAGATGTCGTTCCACAGCACCGACGGGCCGGTAGCGGTCGATCAGCTCCCGCACCTGGGCCTCGGCGTAGGCGGGATAGTCGCCGCCGGGCTGGGCCAGCACCAGGTCGCTGAACGTGCCCAGGGGATGGTCGTTGAACGTCCAGTCCAGCCCGCCCGAGTAGTAGACGCCGAACCGCATCCCCTGGCCCCGAACCGCCTCGGCCAGCTCGCCCACCACGTCTCGCTCGGAGAACAACCCCGACACGTGCGGGTTGCGCACCTCGGTCGGCCACAGGCAGTAGCCGTCGTGGTGCTTGGTGACCAGCACCACGTATCGGGCGCCGGTGGCGGCGAAGCGCCGGGCCCAGTCGTCGGGATCCCAGGTGGCCAGGCCGGCCTCCCAGTCCCGGGCGAACTGGTTGTAGGGCCGGTCGCCGTAGACCCGACGATGGTGCTCGGCCACCGGGCTCTGGGGGAAGGCCAGCGAGTTCTGGTACCACTCGGCGTAGGGCGACCAGGCCAGTGCGTCGGGCCGGCGCTGGGCCAGCAGCTCGCCCATGTCCACCCCGACCGGGGCGAAGGCCGGCACCGAGGCCGGGGTCCAGTGGACGAAGATGCCCAGCTTGGCGTCGCGCCACCAGGCCGGCACCACGTGGCGGCGGACCTGGCGCACCAGTCCCGCCTGGCCCGATCGGCCTGACTTGTTCGGCCGGCGTGGCATCAGTCGGCGTCCATCGCCTGCTCGCGGGCCCAGCGGTAGTCGGCCTTGCCGGCCGGGCTGCGCACCACCTTGTCCACCAGCACGATGTGCTTGGGGAGCTTGTAGCGGGCCAGGTGCTTCTCGCTCTCGGCCAGCAGGTCCTCCGACGTGGCCGTGCTGCCGGCGCGCAGCTGCACCACGGCCACCACCTCGTTGCCCCAGCGCTCGCTGGGCCGGCCGGCCACCACCACGTCGTACACGGCGGGATGGGCCATGAGGGCGGCCTCGACCTCCTCGGCGAAGATCTTCTCGCCGCCGGAGTTGATGGTCACCGAATCGCGGCCCTTGCAGGTCGACCAACCCGTCGGAGGTGTAGCGGGCCCGGTCGCCGGGAACCGAGTAGCGCACACCGTCGAGCACCGGGAAGGTGCGAGCCGTCTTGGCCGCGTCGCCCAGGTAGCCGAGCGGCACGCGGCCCTCCTGCGCCAGCCACCCGAGCTCGTCCGAGCTCGGGTCGACCACGTGGGTCATGGCCTCGTTCACGATGCCCATCCCGGGACCGGGGGTGAAGGTCCCGGTCGAGACCGGCGAGGCGGCGCCTGAGATCTGGGTGGCCTGCTGGCCGGTCTCCGACGCCCCCAGTCCGTCGAGCAGACCCATGTCGGGGAGCAGCTCCAGGAAGCGCCGCTTGACCGGCGGCGCTGAGCGCGGCGCCACCGCTGACCATCATGATCAGCGAGCCCAGCTCGTAGTGGTGTCGATCGAGCTCGTCGAGCAGCGGTCGTCCGAAGGCGTCGCCCACGATGAGCAGGATGTTCACCCGCTCCGACTCGATGGTCGACCAGACCAGCGCCGGTTCGAGGGTCTGGGTCCGGGGCGGGATGACGACGGTGTTGCCGCCGCACAAGGCGTTGAAGGCCAGCCAATGGGCGGCACCGTGCATGAACGGCGGGGCCGGCATCATGCGCACCCCGCCGTTGCGGGCGTTGTCCACGATCTGGTCCAGGTCGGCCCACTCCTGACCCGTGCCGATCTCGCGCCCGCCCAAGGCGGCGGGATAGATGTCGGCCTGTCGCCACAGCACGCCCTTGGGCATGCCGGTGGTGCCGCCGGTGTAGAGCATGTAGAGGTCGTCGGGGCGGCGTTGCACGGCCGGCGGGCGGGTGGGGCGCGTCGGCCAGCGCCTCCTCGTACCAGCGGGCTCCCGGAGCCAGCGGGTGGCCGGAGTCGTCGGGCACCTGCAACAGCAGCTCGAGGCTGGGGGAGGTCGGCGCGCACCGCCTCCAGGACCGGAGCGAAGGTCGAGTGGTAGATGACCCCGCGGGCCCCGCTGTCGGCCAGCAGGTAGCGCAGCTCCTCGGACACGTAGCGGTAGTTGACGTTGAAGGGCACGACTCGGGCCTGGTACGCGCCCAGCATCCCTTCCAGGTACTCGTTGCCGTTGTGCAGGTAGAGGGCCAGGTGGTCCTGGCCGGACTGCCACCCCTCGAGCGACTCGCGCTCGGTCCGAACGGTGAACCCGGCATCGAGCAGCACGTGGGCGAGCTGGTGGCTGCGCGCCAGCAGTTGGCGGTAGGTGAGGCGCCGCTCCCCGTACACGATGGCTTCCCGGTCGCCCACGGCCGCCGACACCGCCTCGGTGATGTCGGCCAGGTTGAGATCCATCGGCTCGACGTGCCCCCAGGTCGGCTCTCGGTGGTCGGCCCAGCCGGACCGACCTCCTGCCCAACAGGTGGGCAACTGCGATCCTAGGTGCCGCCCGCGCCCGGCGCGGTCAGGTGCGGCCCGCGCCCCGCGCCCTCAGGTGCCGCCGGCGCAGAGCGCTCCGGGCGGTGGCACGACGAGGTCGGTCAGGTAGCGGCGCTCGGTCGAATCGACGCACCGGCTGCGATCCACGCTGGTGTGGCCCTGGCCGTCGTAGGTCAACAAGACGCCGTGGTCGAGGTGGCGTGCCACCCACGTGGCCGAGCTGAGCGGCGTGGCCGCATCGCCCGTGTTGCCCACCACCAGGATGGGGGGCGAGCCGGCGGCCCGGACGATCTCGGGGGTGCGCGCCACCGGCGCGGTCCAGAAGGCGCAGGGCAGCAGCTCGTTGGCCACGGCGCCGCCCAGCCGGGGTGAGTCCGCCTCGAGGGTCTGGGCCAGCTGCTGGTAGGCGGCCGCCCCGCTCGGGTGGGGCAGATCGGCGCACAGCACGGCCACGTAGGAGATGAAGTCGGGGACGGCGTGGCGGTACTGGGCGGCCAGATCAGCCAGCCCCTGGCCCTGTCCGTCGACCGCCGCGGCCATGGCCCGCAGGAAGGTCGGGCCCATGGAGACGGGGTCGTAGGTGGTCTCGATGGCCGCCGTGGCCAGCTCGGACGGGCCGACCGGGGTGCCGTCGGCTGCGCTGAGCGGTTGCGCCGCCAGCCGGGCGTGCGAGTTGGTCGTAGGTGGCTGCGGCGTCGCGCACCGGGCACTGGGCATCGGCGATGCAGCCGTCGAAGAGGGATTGCAGGGTCTGGTTCAGCGCGCTGGTCTGCACGCTCAGGAACTGGCGCAGGTCCCAGTCCGGCTCGACCACTCCGTCGAGGAGCAGGGCCCGCAGGTGGGTGGGGTAGCGCTGGGCGTAGGCCAGGCCGATGGCTGTCCCGTAGGAGAATCCGGCGTAGGTGAGCGTGGTCTGGCCCAGCGCCTGGCGGAGCTGGTCGAAGTCTTCGGGCGGTGGTGTCGCGGTCGAGGTGGTCGAGCAGGGGGCCGGCGTGGTGGGCGCAATCGGCGGCCAGGTTCCGTGCCGCCTGGTCCAGGGTGGCCAGGCCAGTCGGGCTGTCGGGGTCGGGGTCGAGGTGTTGGAAGGCGGCGGTGCCCGTCCCGCAGTCCAGGGGCTGGCTCAGCCCCACGCCCCGGGGATCCCACGACACGATGTCGAAGCGCTGGTCGAATCCATTGGTCTGCCCGAAGCCGTCGCGGACCAGGGTCACCCCCGACGCACCAGGGCCGCCGGGGTTGACCACCAGCGCCCCGATCCGCTGGGTGGGCTGGCTCGCGGGTCGGCGGATCACGGCCAGGCGCACGGTGGGGCCGTCCGGTCGGGCGTAGTCGATCGGCACGGTCAGGGTGGCGCACTGCAGGTCGGTCCCGCAGGACGCCCAGACCAGGGGCGCGGGCGGGGCCACCGCGGCCGCAGCGCCGGAGGCGACTGATCGGCTCGACTTCGTGGACGGGGCGGGCGAGGTGGCGGCCGTGGGTCGGGAGGATCCGTCCGGGCCGGCGGCTCGGGGCGTACCGGCGCAGGCGGTGAGCCCCACGACCGCCATGGCGATCGCCACCAGCAGGGTCGGTCGGGCAGTGGTGGCTAGGGTCCGCTCGATGGGTCGCTCGATTTGTGGCTCGGCGGGTCGAGGTCGGGCCGGCCGGCGCCGGCCGCTATTCGTAGTACCGGAAGATGATCTCGGCCACGCACGACGGCTTGGGCGCGCCTTCGACCTCGAAGGTGAACACCATGGTCACCTGCGCCCCGCCGGCCACCTCGTCGACCGAGGCCAGCTCCGCGCCCAGGCGCAGCTTGGAGCCGACCGGCACCGGCGACGGGAAGCGCACCTTGCCCGCGCCGTAGTTCACCGCCATCGAGATGCCCTTCACGGACAGGATCTCGGGCATGAGTCGCGGTCCGAGCGACAGGGTGAGGTAGCCGTGGGCGATCGGGCCTCCGAACGGACCGGACTTGGCCCGCTCGGGGTCGACGTGGATCCACTGGTGATCACCGGTGGCCTCGGCGAACAGGTTCACCTGCTCCTGGGTGATCTCGATCCAGTCGCTGTAGCCGAGGTGCTGGCCGACCTTCTCCTTCAGCCCTGCGATTCCCTGCACGATGGTTGTCATGGCCCGATCATGCCCCGTTGCCGGCCTGAGGAACCAGCCCTAGTGGAACCAGATCTTCTGGTACTGGCGGCTCATGGGTGCACCAGCAGGGCGAACAGCGCCACCGGGAACAGGAACGTCGAGGATGACGTTCAGGCTGAACAGGTCGCCGAGGCCGCTGGTCACGATCGCTCAGCAGCGGGTAGCAGGGCGATGGCGGCAGGTGCCCACCGCCAGGTAGTAGCCCCAGCGCTTCTCGTTGGCGATGCCCATGCCGCCGGCCACCTGGCCCACGGCCACCACGAGGAACAGCGGGCTGTGCAAGCCCGTCGAGGACGTTGAAGAACGCCTCGATGTACAGCAGGAACGTCGCCATGTAGAGGGTCTGGGGCTGCGACGGGTTCGTCCAGCGGCGAGTCTCCATGGCTGACAGTCTGGCAGGGAACCGGCCGGATCGGAACGCGGCCGACCGCGCGACGGCCGCCCGACTGGTGGGGGTCGTGCTGGCCGCGGGAGAGGGCCGTCGGCTGCGGCCGCTGACCGATCTGCGCCCAAGCCGTTGTGCCCGGTCGGCGGGGTGGCCCTGGTCGACCTGGCCCTGGCGCGGGTGCGGGCCGCGGTCGAGGAGGTGGCGGTGAACGTCCACCACGGACGCGATCAGCTGGTCGCACCTGACTGGGCCGCGACGGACGGCCGCCGGTGCACCTGTCGATCGAGGAGCCCGAGGCCCTGGGCACGGCCGGGCGCGCTCGGCGCGTTGCGGCCCTGGATCGCCGGGCGGGCGGTCCTGGTCCACAACGCCGATGCCTGGTGCCAGGCCGATCTGGCCGCCTTCGTGGCCGGCTGGGACGGCGAGCGGGTTCGCGTGCTGGTCTCGATTCCAGCCCGGCGAACCCGCTCGGTTCGGGCCGTCGGGTCGGGCCTGGTGGCCACCCTGCTGCCCTGGACCGAGGTGGCCCGGCTCGGGGCCGCACCCGTCCGGCCTGTACGAGACCACCCTGGCGCAGGCTGCGGACGCAGGGCCGACTCGAGGCGGTGGTCCACGCACGGACCCTTCGTCGACTGCGGCACCCCGGCCGCTACCTGGCGGCCAACCTGGCGGCGGTGGCGCGACCGGGCGGCCGGCGGCCGGACTCGATCGTCGACTCCCGCGCCCGCATCGACCGGCCGGTGCGTGGCGTCGGTGGTCGGCGCCGGCGCCGGGTGGCCGGGCGCGTCGATCGCTGCGTGATCTGGGACGGCGCCGTGGTGGACCGCGAGCGAGTCGCTGTCGCGGGTGGTGCGGGCGCCCGGGCCTCAGGCGTGACCGTGGACTGCCGGCCTGAGCTCGACCGGTGTCGGCATCGGCTCGGCGTGGGCCGGGGCGTGGATGGCGCGCAGCTGGCCGCAGGCGGCGTCGATGTCGGTGCCCCGGTTGGCCGGACGGTGGCGTTGACCCCGAGCGCGCCCAGGCCGTCGCGGAACGCCCGGACCCGGCTCGGGCGGCGAGCCCCGGGTCAGGTAGCCCGGGGGTCGGGTTGAGCGGGATCAGGTTGACGTGGGCCCGCAGCGGGCGGGCGAAGGCGGCCAGCTCGCGGGCGTCGACCGGGCGGTCGTTGACGCCGTCGATGAGCGCCCACTCGAACGAGAGCCGACGGCCCTTGGCCTCCAGGTAGGCGTGGCAGGCCTCGGCCAGCGCGGCCAGCGGGTAGCGCGCGTTGATGGGCACGAGCTGGTTGCGCAGCTCGTCGTTGGCCGCGTGGAGCGAGACGGCCAGGTTGACCGGCAGCTCCTCGTCGGCCAGCCGGCGGATGCCGGGCACGATGCCCGACGGTCGACACGGTGAGGTGGCGGGCCGAGATCCCCATGTCGTCGTGCAGGCGCTCGATCGCCGCCCAGGTGCGGTCGTAGTTGGCCAGCGGCTCGCCCATGCCCATGAACACGACGTTGGACACCCGCCGGGGCGGATCGTCCGCGCGCGCCCGCTGTCGGGCCCGGACCACCTGCTCGACGATCTCGCCCACGTCAGGTGGCGCTCGAAGCCGGCCTGGCCGGTGGCGCAGAAGCCGCAGCCCATGGCGCAGCCGGCCTGCGTGCTCACGCACACCGTGCGTGCGATCGGTCGTAGTGCATGAGCACGGTCTCGATGCTCATGGCGTTGGGCCCGGCGGCAGATGGCGGCGGCGCGGTCCGAGCCGCGCCCGGTCGCGTCGGGCAGGCCCCACAGCCACTTGACGGTGTCACCGTCGCGGCTGGTGGACTCGGCCAGCGGGGTCGAGGGCGGGCGGCGCGCGCCTCGGCCAGTCGCGTCCGCACCGCCTTGGGCACGTCGGTCAGCTCGGCCAGCGTGGCGCCCCGGGCGTAGAGGCCCTGCCAGACCTGATCGATGCGGTACCGGGGCTGGTCGTCGAGCAGTTCCGCCAGCTCCGGGCGGGACAGGTCGTACAGCGACGGCATGCCCCGAGGCTACGGCCCCGGCGCGGCCCGGCCTGGCGATCGAGGGGCGTCGTCGAGGGAGCGACGCCACCACCGGTGCGCCTGGTGCTCGACGAAGCCCAGGCTGGCGTAGAGCTGGCGGGCCGGCAGGTTGTCGGCCTCCACGTAGAGCATGCCCCGTGGTCAGGCCCTGGTCGGCCAGCCAGTCGAGTCCGGCCAGGACGAGCGCCCGACCCAGGCCCTGGCCGTGACGATCGGGGTCGACGCCGATGACGTAGATCTCACCCAGGGGCGGCTCGTGGTCGGCGTGGATCTTGGTCCAGCAGAAGCCGTCGATGGTGGCCGTCGGGATCGTGGTGCAACAGGAACCCGTCGGCCCGGAACCACGGCTCGGCCTCCAGCTCGGCCAGGTCCTCGAGCGGTGCGGTCGGACTGATCGGGATGCCAGGCGAAGGCGCGGTTGTTGACCACCAGCCAGTCCGACTCGTCGCGACCGACCTCGAAGGGGCGGGTGGTGATCGGGGTGGGATGGCCGCGGCGGTCCGCCGCGACCGGCAGCGGGGCTCGCAACTGGAGCGTCGTGCGCACCGATTCGAACCCGGCGGCCGCGGCTGCGGCCGCCACCTCGGGGGTGGCCGGTTCGGCATCGATCTCCACCTCAGGCTCGCCCGCGGCGCGGGCCACCGCCACCGCGTCAGCCACCGCCGCCTCGATTTGGTCCGGGCTCAGCGACCCCGACGAGTCGAGGCGGACGGGGCGCATGGGTTGACCCTAGGTCGGTAGGGTGCGCACCGTGGACACCCCCGATACCCATCCCGAGACGCCGTCGCTGCGGAACACGTTTCCAGCGCTGCGCGAGGCCCAGAGCGTCTACCTGGGCCAGATCGACTCCCTGCAGTCGCCCGACCGCAAGACCCACGAGCTCGTTCGCCTGGCCTGCTCGGTCATCCTCCGCCATCCCCTGGGGATCGAGCGCCACGCCATGTTGGCGGCCGAGTTCGGCGCCACCTGGGAGGACGTGGTCGGCACCCTGGTGCTGACCCAGCCCGGATTCGGCCTGGTGCCGTCGCTCGAGGCCCTGGCCCCGGCCCGATCCGGGTTCGAGCGCGGGCCTGGCAGTGGCGGACGAAGACGGTTCCTGACACGATCGTCAGGTTTCGCCTGCTCACTACCCACCACGGGGGACGATGATGACCGAACCGGATGCGCCGCGGCCCTTCCGGGTCGTGCCGGCGGTCACGCCGGACAACGAGCACTTCTGGTTGGGCGGAGCCGAGGGTGAGCTGCGCATGCTGCGGTGCCAGACGTGCGGGTGGTGGATCCATCCGCCGGTCAAGGTGTGCCCGATCGACCTGAGCCGCGACATCCGGCCGGAGGCGCTGTCGGGCCGAGGGACGCTGCACAGCTTCACCGTCAACTGGCAGCCGTGGTACCCCAACCTGGACCCGCCCTACGTGGTGGCGGTGGTCGAGCTGGCCGAGCAGGAGAACCTCCGCCTGACCACCAACCTGGTCGGTGCCGAGATCGACGAGTGGGCCATCGGCCAGCCGGTGCGGGTGACCTTCGAGCCCTACGACGACGTGTGGCTGCCCTTCTTCGAGCCCGATCCTGACGGGCCGGCGCCCGATCTCGGCCGCGTCGGCCGCAGTCGACCCGGCCGTGAACCCGGCGCCTCGGCGATCCAGCCCGCCGGCTGCCTTCGGGTGAACGGACCGCGGTCATCTCCGGGGTGGGTCAGTCCCAGATCGGCCGGCGCATCTACCGCGATCCGCTCGAGCTGACCGTGGACGCCTGCCTGGCCGCCATCGAGGACGCCGGGCTGACCCGGGCCGACATCGACGGGCTCTCGACCTACCCGGGCAACATGGGGACGCCGCCGGGGTTCTCGGGTGCCGGCATCACCGAGATCCACGACGCCTTGCGGCTCAACCTCAACTGGTTCGCCGGGCGGCCTGGAGCTGCCGGGCCAGCTGGGTTCGGTGGTCAACGCCATCGCCGCGGTGTCGGCCGGGCTGTGCAACCACGTGCTGTGCTTCCGCACGGTGTGGGAGGCGTCCGCCCAGGGCGACCAGGGTCGTGCCTCGGTCACCAGTGGCGGAGGGCGGCGGCAGCTTCAAGGCCACCGGGTTCATGCAGTGGACGCTGCCCTTCGGGGCGCCATCGGCGTCCAACTGGATCGGCATGATGGCGGCCCGCCACTTCCACGAGTTCGGCACCACCCGCGAGCAGCTGGCCCAGATCCCGCTCAACGCCCGACGCAACGCCGCCCTCAACCCCAACGCCATCTACCGCGAGCCCGATGACCCTCGACGACTACCTGTCGGTGCGCATGGTCTCCACCCCGCTGTGCCTCTACGACTGCGACGTCCCGGCCGACGGATCGACGGCGGTCATCGTGTCCCGGGCCGACACCGCGCCCGATCTGCGCAAGACCCCGGTGCCGTCGAGGCGGTGGGCACGGCGCTGCACGGTCGCCCGTCCTGGGACCAGTTCGACGACCTGACCACCATGGCCGTGCGCGACGCCGGCGCCATGATGTGGAGCCGCACCGACCTGACGCCGGCCGATGTGGATGTGGCCGAGCTCTACGACGGCTTCAGCTTCATCGCCCTGGCCTGGCTCGAGGCGCTGCGGCTTCTGCGGCCACGGCGAGGCCGGTCCCTTCCTCGAGGGCGGCTCGCGGATCGCCCGGGACGGGCAGATCCCGCTCAACACCCACGGCGGCCAGCTCTCGGCCGGGCGCCTGCACGGGTACGGGTTCCTGCACGAGGCCTGCGTGCAGCTGTGGGACGAGGGCGGGGCGCGCCAGGTGGTGCGACCCGGCGGTCGCCGCCCCGAGGTGGGCGTGGCCGCCGCCGGCGGCGGTCCGCTGGCCGCCAGCCTCCTGCTCACCCGCCGCTGACCCACCCTGGTTGAAGCTGTCAGCGGAGCGACGCGTATGCGGTCGCTGAGCTGACAGGTTCGACGATGCGCCGGCTGGCTACCAGCCCTTGAATTCGGTGGGGCGGCGCTCGCGGAAGGCGGCCATGCCCTCGGCCAGTCCTCGGTGGCCACGATCAGCTCCTGGAAGAAGGCCTCGTCCTCGAAGCTCTGCTCGCGGCTGGACTCGAAGCTGCGGTTGGCCAGCCGCTTGGTGAGCGACACGGCCTTGGTCGGCAGGGACAGGAACTTGGTGGCCAGCTCGTCCACCGAGGCGTCGAGCTCGGCGGCGGGCACCACCCGGTTGACCAGGCCGATGCGGTCGGCCTCGGCGGCCGGGCAGTCCTCGCCCAGGAGCAGCAGCTCCTTGGCCCGATGCAGTCCGACCAGGCGGGGGAGCAGGTAGCAGCCGCCGGCGTCGGGCATGATGCCGCGCCGCACGAACACCTCGATGAACTTGGCCGAGTCGGCCATCACCACCAGGTCGCAGGCCAGGGCCAGCTGCAGCGCCGCCACCGGCGGCGGTGCCGTTGACCGCGGCGATGACCGGCTTCTCGCAGTCCAGGATCGAGCCGACCAGCCGTTGCCAGCCGGTGCGGATGAGCCGGGCGGGATCGCCCAGCGCCCGCTCGGGCGCGCCGTCGGGCCGGGCCGGCCCCGGGCGCTGGGGACCACCCAGCGCGGCGCCCGTGCAGAAGTGGCGCTCGCCGGTGCCCCGCAGCACCACCACCCGCACGGCCAGGTCGTCAGACGCGCTCGATGAAGCGGTCGGCCAGACGGTCGCGCATGTCCCCGGCCAGGGCGTTGCCCTGATCGGGGCTGTTGATGGTGAGCCGGGCGATGCCGTCGGTCACCTCCCAACGGATCAGCGTCATCGACGTCGTCGCTCGTCAGCCATCTTCGTCCCGCGTGGATCTCCTCGTGGCGTTGCTCGGAGAAGATGGGCCAGCGTAGTGTGCATGAGCCAACCTGACGCCCGTGTCAGGAAGGCATGATGAGATCGACCATGAGGGAGAGGGCAACCGTGGGCACCTTCGACGGCAAGGTGGCTCTGGTCACCGGAGCAGGTCGCGGCATCGGCCGCGAGGAGGCGATGCTGCTCGCCGCCGAAGGCGCCCAGGTCATCGTCAACGACGTCGGCGGCGCGGCCGACGGCAGCGGCACCGACAACGGCCCGGCGCACGAGGTGGTCGACGAGATCGTGGCGGCCGGCGGCCAGGCCGCGGCCAACACCGACGACATCTCGACCTGGGCCGGCGCCTCGGCGCTGGTCGACCAGGCGGTCGAGCACCTTCGGCGGGCTCGACGTGGTCATCAACAACGCCGGCATCCTGCGCGACCGCCTCAGCTTCAACATGACCGAGGAGGAGTGGGACGCGGTCATCGCCGTCCACCTCAAGGGCCACTTCGCCGTGGCCCGCCACGCCGCCGCCTACTGGCGGGCCCGATCCAAGGAGACGGGCGAGCCGGCCGGCGGGCTCGATGGTCAACACGGCCAGCGAGTCGGGCCTCTACGGCAACGCCGGCCAGGCCAACTACGCGGCGGCCAAGGCCGGCATCGCCGGCATGACCCTGGTGCTGGCCCGCGAGCTCGAGCGCATCGGCGTGCGGGTCAACGCCATCGCCCCGGTGGCCCGCACCCGACTCACCGAGGCGCTGGCCGGCGACTACATGAAGGCCGACGAGGACACGGGCTTCGACCGCTTCTCCCCGGCCAACGTGGCCGCGGTGGCCTGCTGGCTGGCCTCCGACCTGGCCGCCGGCATCTCGGGCCAGGTGGTCAAGGTGCAGGGTGGGCAGCTCCAGCTGCTCGAGGGCTGGCGCCCGCTGACCGAGGTGACCGACGACAAGGAGTGGACGCTCGACTCGGTGGCTGTGCTGCGCGACGCCATCCTGGGCGAGACCGACGGCTCGGTCCCGCCGTTCTTCTTCCCCTCGCCACCGGCCGACCGGGTGCCGTACCCGACCGGCAGCGTGAGCGCGCCGCCCGATGAAGCTGGACCACGACCCGGCCGACGAGGCCTTCCGCGACGAGCTGCTCGCCTTCCTCGACGAGCACGCCCCGCCCGAGATCCGCGGCGGTCGCGACTGGATCGGCGACGACGAGGACACCGACGCCGACGGGATCATGATCATCCCCGACTGGGCCCGCGAGTGGCAGGCCACGCTGTTCGACCACGGCTGGATGATCCCGGGCTACCCGCCCGAGTTGGGCGGCCGCAACGCCACGCCGACCCAGACGCTCATCTACCTCGAGGAGCTGGCCCGTCGGGGCATCCCTCGGTCGCTCCACTTCGGTGGCTACGCCATCGTGGGCCCGTCCCTGCTCGAGTTCGGCGACGACGACCAGCAGGCCATGGCGCCCGCCGCCATCCGGGGCGACACCGTGTGGTGCGTGGGCATGTCCGAGCCCGACGCCGGATCGGACCTGGCCAACCTCTCCACCCGGGCCGTGCGCCGACGGCGACGCCTTCGTGGTGAACGGCCAGAAGGTGTGGACCAGCTACGCCATGGTGGCCTCGAAGTGCTTCTGCTACGTGCGCACCGATCCCGACGTGCCCAAGCACAAGGGCATCTCGGCGCTGATCATCGACATGGACTCGCCGGGCATCGAGGTGCGGCCGCTCTACCAGATCTCCCATCGGGCCGAGTTCGCCGAGGTGTTCTTCTCCGACGTGATCGTGCCCAAGGCCAACCTGGTCGGCGCGCTCAACGACGGCTGGCGCATCACCATGGGTGCGCTGGCCCACGAGCGCGGCGCGCTGTGGGTCGAGGGCGTGATGGGCGCGCAGCGCGGCGATCGACGACCTGGTGGCGTTGGCCCGCGAGCCTGGGCGTGGACGACGACCCGGTGGTGCGACGCCGTCATCGCCGAGCTGGCCGCCCGGGTCCGGGCGCTGCGGGCCATGGGCTACAAGGGGTTCGCGTCGTTCGCCCAGGGCAGCTCGGCGCCCGAGCACAGCTTCATGAAGATGGCCACCTCCGAGGTGCGCCAGTCCATCTACGAGCTGGCCATCGACCTGCAGGGCGCCGAGCCGGGCCGTGACCGATCCGGCCCTGGCGGCCGAGGGCGCTCGTTGGCAGCGGTCGTGGATGACCTCCCTGGCCTCCACCATCGGCGGGGGCACCTCCGAGATCCAGCGCAACGTGATCGCCACCCGCGTCCTGGGCCTGCCCAGAGACTGATCGACGAAGAGAACAGACCAGGTGGACTTCAGCCTGAGCGAGGAACAGGAGCTGCTGGTCGACACGGCCCGGGCCATGTTCGCCAACGAGTGCCCACCCGGCCCTGGTGCGCGCCGTCGGCGGACGATCCCGACCTGGCCCGACAGCTGTTCGACCGCCACCTGCGCGATTGGGTGGGGCTGTCCGCCCGCCCCCCGGACGGCTCGATGGTCGACCTGAGCCTGTTCCTGATCGAGGCCGGCGCCGCCGTCGCACCCGGGCCCTTCCTGGCCACCGCCGGCTTCTTCGTCCCCCTGCTGCGCGCCGCCGGCCACGACCTGGCCGATGACGCCACCGCCGGGGCAGTCACCGGCACCGTGGCGATCGCCGGCGCCGACGGGGTCTGGGCCGCCCAGGACGGTCACGTGCGCACCCAGGTGATCGATGCCCACCTGGTCGACCAGGTGGCGGTGGTGACGCCGGACCCGGGCTGGTGGTCGTGCCATCGAACGACGCTCGACCGCCACGAGATCGAGACGCTGGACATGGCCCGCGCCTGCTTCGACCGTCGAGTTGCGCGACGAGCTGATCGGCGCGGCCGACGCCGCTCGATCCGGCCGCGCTCGACGATGCCATCGAGCGGGCCGCCGTGGCGGTGGCCGCCGACGCGGTGGGCGCGCCCGCTGGCTCTCGACACGTCGGTCGCCTACGCCAAGGAGCGGATCCAGTTCGGCAAGCCCATCGGGTCGTTCCAGGCCATCCAGCACAAGCTGGTCGACTGCCCTGGCCTACGAGGAGGCGGCGGCGGCCGTGGCCCACGCCGCCATGTGCATCGACGCCGACGACGCCGACCGCCACCGGGCGGTGCACGTGGCCAAGGCCATGGCCGGCCTGGGGCGCCCGCCGGGCGGCGCGGCGACGGCCTGCAGACCCATGGGCGGCATCGGCTTCACCTGGGAGCACGACCTGCACCTGCGCCTGCGTCGGGCCTACGGCGACGACGCCCTGTGCGGCACCCACGAGTGGCACCTCGATCGGCTGGCCGACCTGCTGCTCGCCTGAGCGTCCTGAGCCGTGACATACCTGACGTCGGTGTCAGGTAAGCTCGCTCCGACTCGTGAACGACCATGAACCGACCCACGAACCAGGGGGATCCATGAGCGACCGGCTCGCCATCGACGCGGTGAAGGTGGGGGACGAGGCGCCCTCGCGCACCCACAAGCTGACCCGCTCCGATCTGGTCATGTACGCCGGCGCATCCGGGGACTTCAACCCGATGCACACCGACGAGGTCTCGGCCCAGGCGGCCGGCCTGCCCAGCGTCTTCGGGCACGGGATGTTCACCATGGGCCTGCTGGGCACCGCCCTCACCGACTACGTGGGCGTGGGCAACCTGCGCAGCTACAAGGTCCGGTTCACCAAGCAGACCTGGCCCGACGAGGAGCTCACCACCAGGATCGTGGTCACCGGCACCCGGGCCGAGGGCGACGAACAGCTGATCGATCTCGAGTGCTCGGTGGCCAACGCCGACGGCGAGGTCAAGGTGGCCGGCGATGCCGTCGCCGTGGCCGGGTAGCCGACGATGACGCCACGCCTCGCCCGACCCTGAGCCGCCGAGCCCCCTCCGATGCCCATTCACTACGACAAGCGTGACGACCACATCGTCGTCATCACCATCGATCGACCCGAGGCCCGCAACTCGCTGGACCTCTACCACTTCCGCGACCTGGCCAAGGCGTGGAAGGACTTCCGCTACGACGACGACCTGTGGCTGGCCATCGTCACCGGCGTGCCCGGCCAGTTCATGACCGGAGCCGACCTCAAGACCTACATCCCGCAGGTGACCGAGCTGGCCACCAAGATCGGGTCGGGCGAGGTGACCGAGATCGACGGCTGCAAGCTGGAGGACGGCACCCGGGCCGTGCTGCGCAACATGAAGCTGTACAAGCCGATCGTGGCCGCCATCGACGGGCCGTGCGTGGCCGGGGGCATGGAGATGCTCGGTGGGGTCGACATCCGCATCGCCACCGACAACGCCATCTTCGGGGTCATGGAACCCAAGCGGGGCCTGTTCGCTGGCGGCGGCACCACCGCCCGGCTGCCCCGCCAGCTCAACTACCCGGCGGCCATGGAGTTCCTGCTCACGGCCGACGCCTTCCCGGCCTCACGTGCGCTGGAGCTGGGCCTCATCAACGAGATCGTCGAGCCCGAGGACCTGATGGATCGGGCGCTGGAGTGGGCGCATCGCATCACGGCCAACGCGCCGGTGGCGGTGCAGGCCACCAAGGAGTCGGTGCTTCGCGGCCTGGCGGGCACGCTCGACGACGCCTACGAGATCGAACAGCAGCTGTCATCGATGGTGTTCGCCACCGAGGATGCCAAGGAAGGGCCCAAGGCCTTCAAGGAGAAGCGCGAGCCCCGGTGGCAGGGTCGTTGACGTGACCTCGGTCGACCCCCGTCAGCCCTGTCTGATCGGGGTGGGCCAGCAGACGTGGCACCTGAGCGGTGACGAGGTGGCGCCCGAGCCCCTGGCCATGCTGGACCACGTGGTGCGCCTGGCCGCCGACGATGCCGGGGCCAGCGGCGACGTGCTGGGTGCCATCGAGAGCCTCGACGCGGTGTACTGCATGAGTTGGCCCTACGACGACCTGCCCGGACGACTGGCCGACGTGCTGGGCATCGATCCGGCGCGGCGTCGCTACTCGGGCATCGGGGGCACCATGCCCCAGCGGTTGCTCTCGGCCGCGGCCACCGCCATGGTGTCAGGCGATCTGGATGTGGCTCTGGTGTGCGGCGGCGAAGCGCTCGACACCAAGCGCCGGTTGAAGAAGGCGGGGGAGCGGCCGGCGTGGTCGTTCCGTCATCCGGAACCGCCGCCGTTCCCGTTCGAGGCGCCCTTCCACCCCGCCGAGGTGGCCCATGAGGTGTTCCAGGCCTGGCTCACCTTCGCCACCCGGGATATGGCTCGACGAGCTCGCCTGGGGGTGGCACCCGACGAGTACCGCCACCGGATCGGCCAGCTGCTGGCTCCCATGTCCGAGGTGGCGGCCCACAATCCCAACGCCTGGTTCCCGATCGCCCACGACGTCGACGACCTGATCGTGGCCCGCCCGGAGAACCGCATGGTCGGCTATCCGTACACCAAGACCATGATGTCGATCATGGACGTGGACATGGCTGGCGCCCTGATCCTGGCCACCCACGCCGCGGCCGATCGGCTGGGCGTTCCGGCTGATCGTCGCGTGTACGTGCGGGGCTGGGCCGAGGCCCACGATGCCGTGTACCTGGCCGAACACGTCGACCTGTGGCGCTCGCCGGCCATGGGCTGGGCCTTCACCGGGGCGCTGGGCACCGCCGGGGTGGGCATCGACGACATCGCCCATCTGGACCTCTACTCGTGCTTCTCGTCCTCGGTGAACTTCGCCGCCGACGCGCTCGGTCTCGACCCCGTGGGCGACGGGCGGTCGGTGACGGTGACCGGCGGCCTGCCCTACGCCGGGGGTGCGGCCAGCAACTACCTGGCGCACGCGGTGGCCACCATGGTCGGCGAGCTGCGCGCCGATCCCGGTTCGCTCGGCCTGGTCTCGGGGGTGGGCATGCACATGACCAAGCACAACGCGGTGATCTACTCGGCCCAGCCGGGTGCGGCGTTGCCCACGCCGGTGCCGACCCGGCCCGACGCCTGGCCGGCGCCGGCCACTGTGCCCATCACCGACTCGTGGACGGGTCCGGCCACCGTCGCCACCTACTCGGTGGTCCACGGTCGCGACGGCGGGCCGGAGTGGGGTCTGGTCGTGGTCGACCTGGCCGATGGCAGCCGCGGCTACGGACGAGTCGACGACGTCGATCTGTTGGCGGCCATGGAGGCGGACGAATGGGTGGGCCGCGCGGTCACCGCCACACCTGACGGCCCGGTGAACCGGGTTCGGGCCTGACGGAGCGCTGGAGCGACATCCGGGGACGGACGGCAGCGGCCGGCGGTGCTGGGTGATGATGGGTCGGTGGACTTCCCGGAGGGATCCTTCCTGGGTGCCGTGGGGCCAGACGACCTGGATGCACTGGTCAGCTCAGGCCGCATGGTTCGGCGTGCGCCCGGTGAGGCCTTGTGCCTGGAAGGCGACCCGTCGAGCGCGGTGTGGTTCGTGGTCGAGGGCCACGTCAAGCTCTCGAAGGTGGCCCTGAGCGGACGCGAAGTCGTGTTGGAGCTGCGTGGGCCCGGTGAGGTGGTGGGCGAGATGGGCGTGATCGACGGCGGCCCCCGCTCGGCGTCGGTGATCACCCTCGGTCCCACCGAGCTGGTGGCGCTCACGCCCGCCGAGTTCTTCGACGTCGTGGACCGCCGACCGGCCATTTCCCGTCGGCTCCTCCGGCACCTGGTCGGGCGCCTTCGTCAGGCCGCGGACCGCCAGCTCGAGCTGGGCACGGCCGACGTCGTCGTCCGGCTGGCCCAGCGCTTGGTGGAGCTGGCCGGGTCCTTGGGCGTCGACCAGACCGTGGATCTCGACGCCGTGGCCGGCGACGAGGCCACCGCGGGCGTCCTCATCGCCGAAGGGATCTCGCAGCAGGATCTGGCCGACTGGTGCGGGACCTCACGCGACAGCGTCGTACGGGCGCTGCGCCACCTGCGGACCGCCGGCCTGGTGGACAGCGGGAGGTCCCGGGTGCTGATCCGGGACCTCCCTGCCCTCCGCGCCCTCGCCGCCAGCGCCTGAGCCGTCAGAGCTGCCGCCGCGGTGGGTGACCGGCGGAATCAGGGTCCGGTGAGGATCAGGAAGCCGTCGGTCGTGCCGGTGGTGGAGCCGTCCGCCGCGGTCGTGGCCGCGAAGTGCACCTCGCCCTGGGCGTACTTGAAGCGTCCGGTCCCTCCGGTGACCATGCAGTCCACCCGGCCGACCCCGTCGGCTCCCACGCTCAGCTCGTCCAGGCAGTGGATCTGGCCCGAGCCCACCCCGGCCAGCGAGCCGGTGAAGGTCTCGTGGAGGATCCCGTTGAGGGCGGCCGGTGGAGCTCCGTCCGACCAGACCGTGCCCGTGTAGGTCGAGGTGCCGCTCAGTTGGCCGTACCAGTTCGTGCCGCCGATGAGATCGACGCGGTACCGCGAGCCGTCCGGGGTCACGGCGCCGATGGCCGGGCCGGGATCGAGGAAGGTCCCGGTCACCTCGTAGAGGTGGCGGTGGGCCATGTGGGCCACCGGCGGCGAGGTGGCCCCGACGGGTGAGAAGCTCAGACCACCGACTGCGACCAGCGCAGCCGCTGCGAGCGCGGGCTTGATGAACCTGCGTGATGGTGTCTTCATGGATACACCCTGGCGCCGGAACCTCGCCGGGTCTGCCGCAGCTGCGGCAGACAGAACCGTGTCCGGTGACGATGATGGAAGGGTGGCCGAATCCGCCCGAAGTGGCACCCCCGGCGGCCTGCGGCGGCTACCGTCGCCCGCCATGGGCAGGGGCCGCACGGTGGCGTTCGTGTTCGTCGACCTGGTGCGGTCCACCGACCTGATGCATCGCCTCGGAACTCAGGTCAACGATGCGCTGTCCGAGCAGTACTTGGCCTGTCTGCGCTCGGTGGGTGCCAGCCACGACGGGCAGGAGGTTCGGTCCCTGGGCGACGGCCTGGTGCTCGCCTTTCCTGGCGCGCTGGGCGACGCGGTGGCCTGCGCCGGTGAGCTGCACCGCTCCATCCGCCGGCTGGGTCGCGACGGCGACCACGGCGACCTCGAGCTGCGCATCGGGCTGTCGGTGGGTGAGGCCACCCGGCTGCCCGACGGGAGCTGGTCCGGGGCGGCGGTGGTCGAAGCGGCCCGCCTGGTCGAGCTGGCCCGTCCCGGCACCACCCTGGCCCCAGATGTGGCCCGGCGACTGCTGGGTCCGGGATCCGACGTTCGAACCACGTCGGTCGGGGAACGTGACCTCCAGGGCTTCCCTGATCCGCTGGCCTGTTGCGAGATCGTCTGGGACCCCGATCCGGACGAGGTGGCCTGGGAGCAGCGCCAGTTGCGACGGCGGGTCCGGCGGGCGGCGGCCGACTGGGACTCGCGCGCTCGCGATCCCGCCGACCTGTACCGCGGCGCCCGACTGGCCGCCACCCTGGAGGTGCTCGATCCGACCACCCTGGTCGGTGCTGACCGAGCCTTCCTGGAGGCCAGCGTCGACCAGCAGCGGGATCTCGAACGACAGTCGCGTCGCGAGGTCCGGCGACTGCGTCGGTCGCTGGCGGGCGTGGGCATCGCCCTCGTCCTGGCCTTGGTGGCGGCGGGGGTGGCCGTGGCCCAACGCCGGGAAGCGGATCGGTCCGCCAGCCGAGCCGCCGCCGAGGCGCGGGCGGCCACCGTGGCGCGGCTGGTGGCCGAGTCACAGGTGCAGCTGACCCACGACCGGTACCTGAGCGCGTTGCTGGCCGTCGAAGCCGACCAACGGGCCCACGATGCTTCGACGCGAAGCGCCCTGCTCTCCACCGTGTTGGAGGAGCCGCGGCGATTGGCCAGCCTGGCCACCGGCCCGGCCTTCGGCGTCTGGCCGCTGGCGGGGGGTGACCAGGTGCTCATCCTCACGAGTCGTGGCCTCGACGTGTGGTCGTTGGCGCGACAGCAGCGGGTGCGCCGTCTCCCCGTGGCGAACGTCCGCGCCGCCGCGGTCGCTCCCGACGGCAAGCGGGTGGCGGTGCTCGAGCCCGGTGGTCGTGTCGCCCTGGTGGATCTGGCCGGACGGTCGGCGGGACCGGCCATGACGTGGTCGGGCCCCACCTCGGGCGGGTCGTTGACCTTCTCGCCCGACGGACGGCGGCTGGCGGTGACCCACACCGCCTTCTTCGTGTCCGGGGGACCATCCGGCTCCTCGCCATCGGCCCAGATCTACGACGTGGCCAGTGGTCGACCCGTCGGGGGGCCGCTGGGTGCGGGGGCGGGCATCTCCACCGTGGCCTTCAGTCCGGATTCGACCGTCCTGGCCACCGGTGACGAGCGAGGTCGGGTGCAGCTGCACGCGGTGGCGTCGGGGGCGGTGACGGCCGAGCTCGACCAGGACAGCCCGGTCTTCGCGCTGGCCTGGTCCCCCGACGGGACCCGCCTGGCGGTCGGCAAGGTGCTGGCCGGCGTCGATGTGTGGACCGTGGCTTCCGGTGCTCAGCAGACCGTGCCCGCGCCGGCCGGGGTGGCTCGCCCCGTGTTCAGCCCGGACGGCGGGCAACTGGTCGTCGCCACCACGGCCGGTGTGACGCGCTACGACAGCCGCCACCTGACGGCGCTGGGTGCGCCCATCGCCGTCGAGAGCGGGTACCCGTCGCTGGTCTTCGCCGCCGACGGTCGGCTGGTGGTGGCGGGCAGCAAAGGACCTGTCACCGTCTGGTCCGACACGGGTGTCGGCGTCCTGAACCGACTCGTACCGGGCGCGGCCAGCTATGTGTTCCCGATGGTGGGTGGACGGGTGGTGGCCGTCCCTGACGACGGCGATTCCGTCACCTTGGCGGACGCCGCCACCCTGAGCCCCCTCGGGCCCCCGTTGACACCGGGTGCGGCCAGGGTGCACACGCAGTCCGGTCTGCCCACCGCCTTCGCCGCCAGCTACTACGACGGATCCAGGATCGCCGTGGTCAACCGGGATGGCCGCCTCCAGCTGTTCGACGTGGCCACCCGGGAACCGATCGGGTCCGCAGTCGAGGTCGGGTTCTCCTCGGGCTACGCCGTGTTCAGCCGCGACCTGCGCCAGGTGGCCGTCGGGGGCCAGACCGGTCAGGTGGCCGTCGTCGATCTCCCGTCGGGCACGGTCCGGCGTCTGCCCAACGTGCTCACCAACTGGGTGCTCGGGCTGGAATACGGGCCCGACGGTCGGCTCTGGGCGGGGGACAGCGGTCATCTGGTTGTCTACGACCACCCCGACGGCCCCCACCCGGTGGCACACGACCTGTCGCGGCGCGTCCGGGCCGCGGGGGCGTCGTGGGGCATGGACGTGTCTCCCGACGGCGACACGGTGGCGGTGGCCACCGGATCCACGGTCGGGTTCTACGATGCACGCACCATGGTCCCCCAGGGCGGGCTGATCGACACCGGTCTCACCGATGGCGGCTGGCTGGCCTACAGCCGTGACGGGCGGTCGATCGTGGTGCAGACCGGGAACACGGCCCGGCTCATCGATGTGGCCGGACGTCAACCGGTCGGGCCCGTGCTGGCTCTCGATCCCGCCAGCGGGCCGGTCTTCAGCCACGACTCGAAGATCCTGGGCACATCGGTCGCGGGCCACGGGGGCGCGCTCATGTCCGTCGACCCGACCGTCTGGCGCCAGCAGGCCTGCGCGATGGCCGGACGCAACCTGACCCGATCCGAGTGGGCGCGGTACCTGCCGGGGGAGACGCCTCGGGCCACGTGCTCCCAGTTCCCGGCACCAGCCTGAGCCGATCCCCCCGCTCAGGCCGGTTTGGGGTCACGGGGCAGACCCAGGACCCGCTCGGCCAGGATGTTCTTGTTCACCTCGGTGGTGCCGCCGGCGATGGTCAGGGAACGCGCCCCGACAGCCATGCTGCCCCAGCCGTGCCGGGGTCGGTCGGGCGCGCCGTCGGTCGTGACGGCAGGGTCGAGGTTCACCGTGCTGATGCCCAGTATCCGGGTGGCCACAAGTGGGAACTGCTGGCCCACCCGGCTCCACACGAGCTTGATCAGGCTGCCCTCGGGGCCCGGCGGCAGGCCTCGGAGGGCGCGGGTGGTGGCCTGTTCGGACAACAGCCGCTGGAGCTCGGCGTCGATGTAGAGGGCGGCCAACTCCTGGCGCACGACCGGGTCGTCGGCGCGTCCGGCGGCCCGCACCTCGTCCATCAGGTCGCGGATCAGGCGCCGGGTGCGGATGTGGAGGTTGGCCACGCCGCTGCGTTCGAAGGTGAGGGTGGCCATGGCCACCCTCCAACCTTCCCCCTCGGGTCCGAGCCGGGCCGAGTCGGGCACGCGCACGTCGTCGAAGAACAACTCGCAGAAGTCCTCGTCGCCGGTGGCCGTCCGCAGAGGACGCACCTCGATGCCGGGTGTGCGCATGTCCACCAGGAAGCAGGTGATGCCCTGGTGCTTGGACGCCGCCGGATCGGTCCGCACCAGCAGCTCGCACCAGTCCGCCAGCTGCCCGTAGGTGTTCCACACCTTCTGGCCGCTGATGACCCAGCCGTCTTCGTCGCGACGGCCTCGGGTGGCCAGCGAGGCCAGGTCGCTGCCGGCGTCGGGTTCGCTGAACCCCTGACACCAGATCTCGTCCCCCCGCAGCATGGGTCGCAGAAACCGGCCGGTCTGCTCCTCGGTGCCGAAGGCCATGATGGAGGGGGCGATGTTGGCCAGGCCGATCGGGTTGAGCAGGTTGGGCGCGCCCGCGCGGTCCAGCTCCTCGGCCAGCACCACCTGATGGGCCAGCCCCAGCCCGCGACCCCCGTGCTCCACGGGCCAGTCGATCCCCGTCCATCCGGCGTCGGCCATGAGGTTGTTCCACTCGCGCATGCGCGCCAGCCAGGTCGAGTCGGGATCGCCCTGGAAGTCGAGACCCCGGTAAGGCTCCAGGCAATGCTCGTCCAACCAGGCGCGGGCCTCGGCTCGGAACTGATCGAGGTCGGGCAGTTCGGTCGGCTCGTCCGGCTCGGTCATGCCCGGATGCTAACCTGACACCCGTGTCAGGTTCGGAATCGACGAGCGGTCCGCGCTTCGATCTGCCCACCATCGAGCCCGAGTCCGAGCCGTACTGGAACGCACTGGCCGAGGGCCGATTGCTGATCAAGCACTGCCGCGCCTGCGATCGCTACCACTCCTATCCCCGTCCGTTCTGCCCGCGTTGCTGGAGCGACGACGTGGACTGGGTCGAGGCCAGCGGTGGCGCCACCCTCTACACCCACTCGGTGGTCTACGTGAACGACCTGCCGCCCTTCGGGCCCCAGGTGCCATACGTGGCCGCGGTGGTCGACCTGGACGAGGGTCCGCGCATGATGACCCGGGTGGTGGACTGCGACCACGACGCCCTGACCATTGGGATGCGGCTACAACTACGTACCGAACCGGTGACCGACGAGGTCACCATGGCCGTCTTCGTCCCGGCCTAGCAAGAACGCCCTCGAGGCGAGTGGGGGCACCCGCTCGGGGGATCGGCAACATCCGAGCAGTGTGCGTGCCCGATGGGCACCGAAAGAGGGGGAACCACATGCGTCAGTCATCGCGGTCGAATCGCGGCCGGGTCTCTGGGTTCTTCGGTGGGAACGCCTCCCACCGGGCACTCCGTCTGGGGGTCGTCTGGATGCTGGTGGCCACGGCCACCCTGGGCGTGGTCTCGTCGACCACCTCCGCCGCCGACCTGCCGCCGAGCGTCGCCCAGGCCACCTGGCCGGCCTCCGACACCTGGGAGAACAGCACCGCGCCCGTGGTGGGTTGCGATCCCATGGTGGTCGACCCGGCCACGGCCACGTCCTGCCTGCTGCCGTTCCCCGACGACTTCCTGACCATCCACGATCCCACCACCCCGACGGGACGCCGGGTGGACTTCCCGGCCGGCGACATGGCCGCGAACACCACTGCCAAGCGAATCGACCCCACGGCCTGGAACCTCCAGGACGGCTTCAGTCCGGGATCTCCGATCGTGGTGCACGTACCCGGGCTCGATCTGGCCCGCAGCGGCGCGGCCCCCATCACCAACATCGGGGCGTCGTTGAGCACCAACGCGCCGATCGTGTTGCTGGACGCCACCAACGGCCAGCGCGTGCCCTACTGGGCCGAGCTCGACGCCAACGATCCCGACCCCAGCGAGCAGGCTCTGCTCATCCACCCGGCGGTGAACTTCGGCGACGGGCACCACATCATCGTGGCGCTGCGCCGGCTCCAGGACAGCAGCGGCGCATTGATCCCGACCACGCAGGTCTTCCGTGACTACAAGCAGGCGGTGGCGCCGCCCACCCCGGCCGAGCAGGCGCGGGTGCCCCACATGGAGGCCATCTTCTCCGAGCTGGCCCTGCACCACGTGGTGCGCAACGACCTGTACCTGACCTGGGACTTCACCGTGGCCAGCACCCAGAGCCTCACCGGGCGCATGACCCACATCCGCGATGACGCCTTCTCCCAGCTGGGTTCGGCCGCGCCCACCTTCTCGGTGACCACCAGCACCGACTTCACCCCCGACCAGGACACCTTGGTCGGCCGCGAGGTGGTGGGCACGTTCCAGGTACCGAACTACCTGAGTGGAACCGGCGGACCGGGCTCGACCTTCGTGCTCGACGCCAACGGCCTGCCCGTGCAGAACCCGACCAACCCGATGCTCACCGCCAACTTCGACTGCATCATCCCGAGGGACGTGATCAGCAGTGGGAGCCCGGCGTCGGGGGGGTCGGTGTACCCCGCCCACGCCATGCTCTACGGCCACGGGCTGCTGGGTGACGCCAGCGAGGTCAACTCGTCGCCCCAGGAGCACCTGGCCGACGAGCACGACTTCGTCATCTGCGGCACGAACTGGCTCGGCCTGTCCGAGGACGACGTGGCCACCGATGCCGGCATCCTCCAGGACATCTCGAAGTTCCCGACGTTGCCCGACCGGGGCCAGCAGGGCATGTTGGACTTCCTGTACCTAGGTCGTCTCATGGACCTCACCAGCGGGTTCGACACCTCTCCGGCCTTCCAGGCCGCCGGGGGGACGCCACTGATCGCTCCCCACGATCTGTCCTATGACGGCAACAGCCAGGGCGGCATCCAGGGCGGTGCCCTCACCGCCGTGGGCCAGGACTTCACCCGGTCGGTCCTGGGCGTGCCCGGGATGGACTACTCCGTGCTGTTGAACCGCAGCGTCGACTTCGCTCCGTTCCTCGCCTTCCTGAACGGCAACTACCCCGACAAGCTCGACCAGGCCGTCGGCTACGGGGTGATGCAGATGTTGTGGGACCGCTCCGAGATGGACGGCTACGCCAACCACATCACGGCCAACCCGCTGGAGGGCACGCCGGTGCATCAGGTGATCCTGGATGAGGCACTCGGGGATCACCAGGTGGCCAACATCGCCACCGAGGACGAAGCCCGCACCATCGGGGCTCGGGTGCACCGCCCGGCCGTGGCCTCCGGACGCTCGGCCGACATCGCGCCCTTCTGGGGGATCGCGTCGCTGCCGTCGACCCCCTACGCCGGCTCGGCGCTGTTCATGTGGGACAGCGGATCGCCGATCCCGCCGACCAACAACACGCCCCCGTCGGCCGGCAACGATCCCCACGGGGTGCCCCGCTCCCAGCCCATCGTGCGCGAGCAGGCGGCCGCCTTCCTGTTGAGCGGCTACGTGCTCAACGTCTGCGGCTCCGCCCCCTGCACCGCCGTGCCATAACACTGGCCCTCTGGTCGGCAAGCCTCCCGGCGGGCGCCTTCGGCATCCGGGTGTCACGGGTCCAGCGGCTCGGGCCTGGCGGCCTTCGCCTTCCTGGCTCTCTGGTCGGCAAGCCTCCCGGCGGGCGCCTTCGGCATCCGGGTGTCACGGGTCCAGCGGCTCGGGCCTGGCGGCCTTCGCCTTCCTGGCTCTCTGGTCGGCAAGCCTCCCGGCGGCCACGAACGCGAGTTGTGCACCGTAGAGGTGCACAACTCGCGTTCGTGTGTGGGTCAGCCGGGGGGAGCGAAGAACTCGAGGGCGATGTTGTCCGGATCGCGAAACGACAGTCCCGAGCCGTAGCCGGCGTCCACGATGCCGCCGTTGGCGACGCCCAGCTCACCCAGTCGCGTCTCCCAGGCCTCCAGGTCGGCCCGGCTGCCGCAGGCGAAGGCCACATGATCGAGCCCGACCCGCCGCTCGTCGAACGGCTCGGATCGGCCGTCGGGGAACTGGTGCAGTCCGACCAGGGTCGACCCCACCGCCCACACGACATGGCGGAACGGGCCGGTGTCCTCGTCGAGCACCGGCTTGGCGTCGAACAATCGCTCGTACCACGGCACGCTGGTACCCAGGTCGCTGACGGTCAGGGCGACGTGGGTGATGGTCGGAAAGTCGGGCATGGCATCCTCCCCAGTTTGGATTGGGGCGAACACTACCGACCCTGGCGTTGGGCCACCCCGGATCGCGGCGGACGCTCAGTTCTTCCCCAGGATCATCGTGCCGTTGGCGCAGAACCAGCCGCCCGTGCCCGAGACGCAGGCCAGCTGCGCGTCGGCAACCTGGCGCTCGGCGAAGCCGGTGGCTGCGTACTCGCCGCGCAGCTGGCGGGTGGCCTCCACCAGCAGGAAGAGCCCGCGCATGCCCGGGTGGCAGGCCGAGAGCCCGCCACCGTCGGGGTTGGTGGGCAGCGCCCCGCCGAGGCGCAGCTTGCCGTCGGACACGAACGGGCCACCCTCGCCCTTGGCGCAGAAGCCCAGGTCCTCCAAGGTCTCGAGCACCATGAAGGTGAAGGCGTCGTAGATGCAGCACAGGTCGATGTCGTCCCGACCGACCCCGGCTCGTCCGAAGGCATGGCGACCCGAGACGGCGGCCGGGCCGACGGTGAAGTCCTCCCACTCGCTCATCGAGGTGTGCGAGGCCGCCTGGCCGGACCCGAGCACCCACACCGGTGCGTGGCGCAGGTCGGCCACGCGGTCCTCGGCCACCAGCACCACCGCACATCCGCCGTCGGATCGGATGCAGCAGTGCAGCTTGGTGAAGGGATCGGCGATCATCCGTCCGGCCTGCACGTCGTCGACGGTGATGGGGTCGCGGTAGTACGCGTCGGGATTGAAGCCGGCGTTGTAGCGGTGCGAGACGGCGATCTCGGCCAGCTGTTCCATGGTGGTGCCGTACTCGTGGCGGTGGCGGTTGGTGGCCATCCCGTACTTGGCGATCAGCGTGTGGCCGTATGGCACCTCGTATTGGATGGGTCCGCGAGCCCCGAAGCTGAGGTTGGCCGTGCGCCGCCCCTTCTTGAGGTCAGCTCGGGTGGTCGAACCGTACGACAGCACCACCACGTCGGCGTGGCCGGCGGCGATGGCGTCGACCGCGTGGGCGGCCATGATCTCCCACGTGCCCCCGCCCACCCCGGTGGAGTCGATCCAGGATGGCTTCAACCCGATGTACTCCGCCACCTCGATGGGGTTCAGGGTGCCGGTGCCGTTGGAGCAGAACCCGTCGACGTCATCCTTGGTCAGGCCCGCATCTGCCACCGCCCGGCGCACGGCCTGGGCGTGGAGGTGGAACGGGGTGAGATCGTCCACCCGCCCGATGTCGGACAGCGCCACCCCCGCGATGGCGACCCGTCGGTTCATGCGTTCACCCTACAAGTCACCTGACACGCGCGTCAGGTGCCGCGGTCAGATCCTGAGCTTGGGCGCGACCTCGCCGATGAAGCGGCGCAAGGTCTCGTCGCGCGGGTAGTCGCGCAGCCACACGATGAACTGGCGGCACCCGGCGTCCACGTAGGCCTGGGCCTTGTCGGTGACCTGCTCGACCGTGCCCACCAGGTTGTCCCGCAGGTAGTCGTCGACTGCCATGTGGCCCGAGAGGTGACCGCCGCCGGGGGCGGCGCACCAGGCTCGGGCCTCGGCGTCGGTGTCGAAGATGGCGCAGTCGGGACCGTGGGTGCGGATGATCTCGTCGAAGTCGCGGCCGATGTCGTCGCAGTAGCCCCGGAGCAACCGGGACTTGCGTTGGAACGCCTCGATGTCGGCCTGCCAGTTGGTCAGGTTGGCGTGGCGGGCCGCGATCCGCAGCGTCACCTGCTCGCCCCCGCCGCCCACCAGGATGGGTGGCGGTTGCTGGATGGGCTGGGGGTCGCAGTAGGCGCCGTCCAGGTGCAGATGGGTTCCGTCGAACGACACCGTCTCCTCGGACCACAGCCGCGCGGACGACCTGGAGTGCCTCGTCCAGGATGCCCAGGCGCTCACGAGCGGACGGGAACTCGAAGCCGTAGGCCTGGTACTCCCGCTCGAACCAGCCCGCCCCGATACCCAGGATCAGCCGACCGCCCGAGTAGACGTCCACGCAGGCCGCCTCCTTGGCCAACAAGCCGACGTTGCGGTAGGCCGGCGCAGGTGACGAGTTGGCCCAGGCCGACCCGGGTCGTCTGCTGGGACAGCGCCGACAACATGGTGAAGGCCTCGAACATGTGGGTGGGCTCGCGCCGCGGCACCGTCTCCACGTGGTCGTACACCCAGATGTGGTCGTAGCCCAGTCCCTCCGCCAGCTGCGCCAACTCCACCGATCGGGCCCAGGCGTCCGCCGCAGACCAGCCGGTGTACTCCAGCTTCCAGCCCTGGGGGACGAACACCCCGAACTCGAGGCGGTCCTGGCCGCCTCCACCGGTCGGGCTCACTGGACGAACTCCCACCACTGGAACTCGCACATCATGGGCAGCAGGTACTTCACGTAGATCGAGTGGATCTTGATCATGCCCTGGTCGTCGCAGGCCAGATCGATCAGGTCGACCCGATCGTCGTGGTCCCGGAAGGCCACGGACCGGTCCCGCACCCCGGCGAGCTCGTCCAGGTTGCCCACCGCGAACCCGAAGTGGTCCATGCGCGGGCAGGACATGGGGTCGTCCTCGGCGATCAGGAAGATGAACTGGTCCCAGTGCACGCAGCGACAGGATGAGGCGACGTCGATCGATGGTCTGGGTCGGCATCTCGGTCGAAGCCCATGACCTCGCCCCAGAACCGGCAGATGTCGCCGCGGTCCGTCTCGTCGAGCAGGTCGGCCGGCACGCTCATGGCCACGTGGTTGAACCGGGGGTTGCCGCTCGGGTAGTAGGTCGCTCACGACGAGGCCTCCGTGCTCGAGCTGCGTCCGCCGTGGCACCACCATGGCCTTGGCCGCGATGCGACCCTGCGGCCAGGTCCTGGAGCGCGCCGAGCAGGTGGTCGATGGGGATGTCGTCGGGGGCGATGAGCGCGTCGGTGGGAAAGGCCGGGTCGGCCAACAGCTCCAGCGCCCGGTCGAACCCGTCCAGGTCGTAGACGAACGACCCGGTCACCGTCAGCTCGTTGAGCAGCATCCGGTTGGGGTCGAACGTGGGTGCCTCGATGCCGGCGCCCACCATGACCAGCCGCCCGCCCCGGCGGAGCTGGTTGAAGCCGGTCTCCATGGCCACCTTCTTGCCCGAGCACTCCAGCACCACGTCATACGGCCGTGGGCGCGATCCGATCCGGCTCCCAGGGCGGGTAGATCTCCAGCTCGGCCGGATCGATGACCTGGTCGGCCCCCAGGCGCCGGGCCAGGTCCTGACGCACGGCGCCGGGCTCGGCCACCGTGATCGGTCCCAGCCCACGGGTGACCAGCGCGGCCACGGCCAGGGCCCCGATCGGACCGGCCCCGAGCACCAGCACGGAGTCGCCTGGTCGGATCTCGCCCCGGGTGATGCCGTGCAGCGACACGGCCAGCGGCTCGGCCAGGGCCGCCGCCCTGGGCGTCGAGCCCGTCGGGGAGGCGCAGCAGCGAGCGCTCGTCGACCACGATGTAGCCGGCGAAGGCCCCGTCGTTGTGGATGTCATCCGTCATCGAGTGGGCGCGGTTCTCGCACTGCGACGGCTTTCCCTCCAGGCACCGCTTGCAGCGCCCGCACCTGGGGCGAGGGACCACCGACCACGCCGTCGCCGACCGTCCAGGTGGCCACGCCGTCGCCCACCGCGGCCACCACGCCGCTCCACTCGTGGCCCTCCACCGCGCCGGGCTTGCCCCAGCCCTCCAGGATGATGTGGATGTCGGAGCCGCAGATGCCGCAGTGGCCCACCTCCACCAGCACCTGCCCGGGCCCGGGCCGGGGCACCGGCCGCTCTTCGATGGTGACCTCGCCCTTGGCCGTGTACACGGCCGCCGGCATGGTCTCGGGCAGCGACTCGGCGTCTGGCAACGCCTGGGTGTCGGTCACGGGGCCTCCTGGTGGGTGCGGTGGTTCAGCGGAACGACTCGGTGGCCGCATCGACCATGTCCGGCGGTCCGCTCGAGGTGATCTGGCCGCGTTCGAGCACGATGACGTGGTCGGCCAGGGCCAGAGCGTGATCGACCTGTTGCTCGATCACCAACAACGCGGTGCCGCTCGCCGAGGATGCGACGCAGCACGTCGTAGACCTCGTTGGTGATGATCGGGGCCAGGCCCAGGGAGAGCTCGTCGGCGATGAGCAGCTTGGGTTCGAGCACCAGCACGCGGGCCAACGTGAGCATGCGCTGCTCGCCGCCCGACAACGAGCCCGCCTCCTGGCGGCGACGTTCGCCCAGACGGGGGAACAGCTCGTAGGCCTTCTCCAGCGCCGGACCTTGGCCGACGCGCCCGAACTGGCGCCGGAAGGGCAGCACGAGGTTCTCTTCGACCGACAGGGTGCCGAACACCGAGCGACCCTCGGGGGCATGGGCGATGCCGGCGCGGGCGAAGTCATGGGCATCGTGACCGGTGAGGTCCTGGCCGCTGACCATGACGCGTCCTGCGCTGGGGGCGACCAGACCCGACGCCACGCGGGCCAGGGTGGTCTTGCCCACGCCGTTGGGTCCGATCAGCGCCACGGCCTGTGCGGGTCCGATGGTCAGCGAGATGCCGAACAGGGCCCGGAACTGGTTGTACCCGGCGTAGACGTCGTCGAGCTCGAGCACCACCACGTCCGGGTCGGTGGCGGGAGTGTTGGACGCTCCGGTGGCCTGGGTCGTGGCCTCGACCGGGTCGCTCATTCGGTCCCCAGGTAGGCCATGCGCACGGCTGGGTCGGCCAGCACCTCGGTGGTCTCGCCCTCGGCGATGAGTCGACCGCAGTCGAGCACGTAGGTCCGCGCCGCCAGCCGCTCGACGAAGGGCACGTCGTGCTCGCACAACAGGATGGCCACCTCCCGCTCGGCCTGGATCTGCTCGAGCACCTGAGCCATGGCCATGGTCTCGTGGCCGTCGAGGCCCGAGGACGGCTCGTCGAGGAACAGCAGGCGCGGTTCGCACACCAGGGCACGGGCCAGCTCCACCAGCCGGCCGCGGCCCAGCGGCAACGACTGGGCGGGCGCGTCGGCCTCGGCCGTCAACCCCACCAGCTCGAGCACGGCGTCGGCTCGGGCCCGCTCCTCGGCGGAGGGCTTGGATCGTCCGGTGAGGTCGCGCCAGCAACCCGCCGCGGCGGTGCTGGGCCCGGTCGGCCACCAGCAGGTGCTCCCGCACGGTCAGCCCGCCGAACAGCTCGATGCGCTGGAAGGTGCGGGCCACGCCCAGCCGGGCTCGGCGGAACGGGGCCATGCCTCCCAGGTCGCGGCCGTCGAGGCGGACCTTGCCACCGTCGGGATCGATGACCCCGGCCAGGCAGTTGAACAGCGTGGTCTTGCCCGCACCGTTGGGTCCGATCAGCCCGACCAGCTCCCGCTGACCCACGTCGAGCGAGACGTCGACCAGGGCGGCGATGCCGCTGAAGCGCTTGGAGATGGCGGTGGCCTCGAGCATGGCGGTCATCGCGGCGCGTCCGCGGTCGACGGTCGGTCGGGCGATGTCCCCGAGCCGTTCGGTGGCGGGATGGACGAGCCCCCGGCACCCACCATGGTCAGGCCCGTGGGGCCGTCCGAACCGGAGGCGGACGGGTCCTTTCGGAACCGCTCGAAGAAGTCGACGAACTTCTGCGATGCTGGCCGTGGTCTGCGCCTCGATGATGCCCTCGGGGTGCTTGGCGTAGGTGAAGGCGCCGAAGCCGAACAGCACGAAGGCCAACCCGTTGGCCCAGCTGATGTTGACGAAGCTCCAGTAGCCGTTGAGCCCAGGTGAACAGCTTGATCAGCAGGGCCGGGCAGCAGGAAGAAGGTGATGCCCGAGGTGACGGCCGATTGCACCAGGCGCGAGCCGGCGG
Source organism: uncultured Microthrixaceae bacterium (assembly GCA_963740985.1). Classification (GTDB taxonomy): domain Bacteria; phylum Actinomycetota; class Acidimicrobiia; order Acidimicrobiales; family Acidimicrobilacustridaceae; genus UBA4742. The sequence continues at coordinate 572,594 of CAVUGJ010000002.1, read as the reverse complement.
TGATGACCAGCACCACCCACACCAGGGCGACGAAGAACTCGAAGTCGACGCTGTAGCTGGCCTGGCGGTGGAAGCTGGCCAGCAGGCCCCCGCCGAATCCGGCCACCGCCGCGCCGACCGATGAACACGATGAGGCGCTGGCGGGTGGCGCTGATGCCCACCGCGGCGGCCGCCGACTCGCTGCCGCGCACGGCGTCGAGGAAGCGCCCGGTGGTGCCCTGGCGGATGGCGATGGTGGCGACGCCGAGGAGGGCCAGGATGATCACGGCCAGGATGAGGAAGGCCCGGTCGGACTCGAAGCTGATCGGGCCGATGGCGCTCGGGCGGGGCACGGTCAGGGGCAGGGACCCGTTGCCTCCTGACACCCAGGTGAGCGGGACCATGACCCCGGCGAAGAACAGGGCGAAGGCCAGGGTGGCCAGGGCCGCGTAGATGCCAGGCAGGCGGATGACGGCCAGGCCCAGCACCGCGCCCACCACCGCGGCGATCAGGGCTCCGATGACCATGGCCCCCAGCACCGGGCACGTTGTGCTGGGTGGCCAGCTGGGCGGTGGCGAACGCACCGATCGCCGCGAACACGCCCTGGCACAGCGAGATGGTGCCGCCCACCCCGGTGGTCAGCACGATCGACAGCATGATCACGGCCAGGCACACACCCGCCACCACCTGGAGCAGCCAGAAGCCGTTCGAGCACCAACAGGCACAGGGCCAGGCCGACCACGACCACCGTGCCGGCGAAGATGCGGGTGGCCAGGGTCATCCACCGCGGCCGGACCAGGCGCGGCGGGCGGGGCCGGCGGCGGATCCACGCCGCTGAGCGGGTCGATGGTGGGTCGCCGGCGGCGGATGCTGGGCTTGACCAGCAGCAGCACGAACAGCACCACGAAGGGCAGCGAGGGGCGCAGGCCGTTGGCCAGGACGCTGCCGGTGGGCAGGAAGCCGGCCAGCTCGGCCTGGAGGATGCCCAGGCCCAGACCGCCGATCACGGCGAAGGGGATGCTGGTCAGGTTGCCCATCACGCAAGCGGCGATGGCCGCCACCAGCAGGGCGAAGAAGTCGTGGGAGTCGAGCTGGGCGAACAGCGGGGCGATGAGCACGCCGGCCAGGCTGGCCAGCATGCTGGACAGCACCCACGACGACAGCGCCACCCGCTCGGCGTCGACGCCCTGGAGCTGGAGCAGTCGCGGGCTCTCCACCACCGCCCGCATGCGCAGCCCCAGCGAGCCGCGTCGGAACAGGACGATGAGGAACGACCACCACCACGACGGTGCAGATGAGGGTGGCGATCTGGTTGGCATCGAGCACGTACTGGCCCGACTTGGGCCACAGGAAGTCGATGGCTGTCGCGTGACCGGAGCCAGTGGAGGCGGGTCGATCTTGGCCTCGTTGCCGCCCAACAGGACCAGCTGGACGATGGAGGGCAGGGCCACCAGCAGGCCCAGCGAGGTGACCAGCTTGGCCAGGGGCGTGGCGGTGCGCTGATGTCGGTAGAGGAACCGGTCGAGCACCCAGGCGATGAGCGACGCCCAGCACGCACGATGGCCACGAGGGCGGCCGGGAGCAGAGGCCAGTCGTGCTCACGGCGCAGCACGTAGAACACGGCGGCCGAGGCGTAGGCCTGGGCCGCGAAGGCCAGGTTGAACACGCCCGGACGTCTTGTAGTTGAGCGTGAGCCCCACGGCCAGCAGCGCGAACACGCACCCGATCGGGATGCCCGCACGGCGTACTGCAGCAGGTTCGACAGGTTGCTCAAGCCGGGCTCCCGACCTGCGTCAGCCGGAGTACTCGGCGACAGCTTCCCGCCCTAGTACAACACGCAGATGAACGGCTTGCCGGGCTTGGAGTAGTTCGGTCACGTACTTGCTGTTCTGGATGGTGGAGAAGAACTGGCAGTAGGTGCCGTCGGTACTCGGTGTGGGCCACCGTCCAGTTCACGCCGTTGAGCAGGCCGTTGGCCTTGTACTTGGTCATCTTGTTGATGGCGTCGATCAGCTGCCTGGCGGCTGAAGTCGGGGCCGGCCGCCTTGAGTCCGTTGAGAACAGGTCGGCGTTCAGCCAGCCGTTCATCGACTCCTCGGTCGGGGTGGTGTTCTGACTGGTCTTGATCCACTTGAGGTAGTCGCCCAGGCCCGCCGGCTGCGCGTCCTCGGCAGCTCGAACTGGGTGAAGTCGGTGCGCACCACCGAGCCCTCGAACAGGTCGCCGTAGCTCTCGAGGAACTGCTGGTCGTAGGCGTCGGGCAGGTACTGGATGGCGTCGAGCTGCTGCTTCTTCATCTCCTTGGCCAGGGTGACCACCGCCGTTGGTGTCCATGCAGGTGGCCACCATGTCCACGCCCGGCCTGCTTCATCTTGGACACCTGCACCGACAGGTCTGGCCACGCCGAAGGCCAGCGACTCGTCGTCGAAGACCACCTTGGCGTCGGCCGCCGCCGCCGTACTTGTCGAAGCTGTTCTTGACCCCGGTGGCGCAGTCGGCCGACTGGGCCACCGAGTAGGCCAGCACGCCCGACCTTGTGGGCGGTGCTTCTCCTGGGCCAGCCACGGCAGTCACGGGGAAGGCGTCGGTGATGCCGAGGTACGAGCCGCTCTCACCGAACATGTTGAGCCGGGGTTCGGCCGGCGGTGCCCCGCCACTCGGCGTTGATGGTCCAGCCGAAGGTGGGGATGTTCTGGTGGACGAGCGTTCGGCCCCGCTGAACAGCAGCACCGACGACCGGCAGCACCGAGAAGACGTTGTCCTGTGAGCAGCTGCTGGCACCTGGGCCTGGTTGTTGCGCCAGCTGGTCGTCCAGCTTCTGCCGCCAGCACCAGCTTGCGCCCGTAGATGCCACCCTGGGCGTTGATCATGTTGAAGTAGGCCTGGACGCCCTTGAACGAGTCGCCGTAGACGCCGCCCAACGGGTTGTGCTCACCGAGGCCACGCCGCCCACCCGGATCTCGGTGGCCGACACCCCGGGTGCGTTCACGGCCGGGTCGTTGCCCGACGCCGTGCCCGTCGGCCCGGTTGTGGTCGAGGAGCTGGCCGTCTTGGTGCCTGAGCTGTTGCCGCAGGCCGCGGCCAGCAGGGCCAGCGCCGAGATCACGATGAGTGCCACCGCGCCGGTCGTCCGGCGTCGTCGCGGCGTGGGTGCTGCTTCGGTCGTGCTGGTCACTCGAACCTCCCCCTTGGAACTACCCAATCCCCCAAAACCTGACACGGCGTCAGCATAGGACGCGCGGCCAGGGTGCTGACGCTGGACCCTAGGTCGAGCGGCCGGGGCCGGATCGTCGTGCGCTCAGGCGAACAGGGCCGAGGTGATGACTTCGACCAGCGTGTCGAGCAGCTCGTCGCGGGTGGCCACCAGCTGCTTGGTGGTGGCGTAGTAGTTGAGCCGCTCGACCATCATCATGAGCGCCAGCCCGGCGATGGTGGGGTCGAGCTTCGACCGGCGAGGCAGCCGGAGGTTGCGGGCCATGGCCGTCGGTCATCGCCTCGAGCACCGCCTCGCCGTGCTCGCCGATCGGCGTCGGTGGACAGCTCGGCCTCGGTCCAGGTGCGGATCACCGGGCCCGATCGCTCGTACAGGTCGGCGAAGCGCTCCAGCCACGCTCGCAGCGCCTGGCGGCCGTCGTCGCGTGTCGGCGATGACGGGCAGCTCGTCCACCAGCGCGTCAGATCAGCGGCGACCTGGGCCACCAACTGGTCGAACAGGTCCTCCTTGGAGGCGAAGTACAGGTAGAAGGTGCCGTGGCTGGTGCGGGCCGCAGTCACGATGTCGTCCACGCGCGCCGCGTGGTAGCCCTTGCGGGCCAGCACGGTCGCGCCGGCCTCGAGCAGGCGGGCACGGGTGCGTTGCCCGCGAGCCCGCAGCACCCGGCCGTCGGCCATCCGGGCCGGGGCAGGCGACGAGTCTCGTCGGCCGTGCTCATGCCTCACGCTAGTCGGCAGGCGTTTCCTGACACGGGCGTCACCTAGAGTGGCCGGCGATGGCGCCGTCCGCTCCTGCTCCGGGCCAGGCTCCGATGCCTGCGCCCGACGCCCCCTGATCCTCCGACGCAACGCCACCGATCCGGACCGGGCCGACCGTCCGGCCGTGCGGTTCGGTGACCGGGTCTGGACCCACGCCGAATACGCGGTCGAGTCCATGCGGTGGGCCAACCTGCTGCTCGCCATCCCCCCGCCGACGCCGCGTCGGTGACGGCGGGGCGCCCCACCCACGTGGGCGTCCTGCTCGGACAACACGCCGGACTACCTGTTCGCCTTCGGTGGTGCCGCCTTCGCCGGCGCCACCGTGGTCGGCCTGAACCCCACCCGGGTGGGTGAGCACCTGCTTCGCGACATCCGCCACACCGACGTCGACGTCATCCTCACCGAGCCCTCCCACCTCGACGACCTGGCCGGCCTCGACCTGGGCGATCGTCCGGTGCATCGTGTCGCGCCGCTTCACCGACGGCCCGGGCGCGCGTGGCTGGCCGGCGTCGGCGACCTCGACCTGGAAGCGGCCCTGGCCGCGGTTTCGGGCGACGACCCTCAGGTGCCGGTGTCTCCCACCGATCGGTGGGCCCTCATCTTCACCTCGGGCACCTCAGGGGCGCCCAAGGCGGTGATCTGCACCCAACGGCGGCTGCTGGTCACCGGCAACCGGATGACCACCATGCTGGACATCGGATCCGACGACGTCGGCTATGTCGCCATGCCCCTGTTCCACTCCAACGCGGTCATGGTCGGCTGGGCACCCTCGATCGTGGCCGGCGCCTCGGTGGGGCTGGCCCGTCGGTTCAGCGTGTCGGGGTGGCTCCCGGATGTGCGCCGCTATGGGGCGACCTGGTTCAACTACACGGGCAAGCCGCTGTCGTATCTGGTGGCCTCGCCCGAACAACCCGACGACGCCGACAACACCCTGCGGGTGGCCTTCGGCAACGAGGGCGCTCCCCAGGTGCTCGACCGAGTTCGCCTGAGCGATTCGGGGTCGAGGTCATCGACGCCTTCGGCTCCACCGAGGGCGGCATCGCCGTCGAGCGCGACGTGGCGCCCCGACCCGGGGCCATGGGCATGGCCGGTCCGACCATCCGGCGTGGTCGACGAGGACGGACAGGAATGCCCGCCAGCCAGCCACGACGTCGCAGGGCGGCGCTGCTCAACGCGAGGCGAGTGCGTGGGTGAGATCGTGAACACCGACGGCGCCGGGCCGTTCGAGGGCTACTACAACAACCCCGAGGCCACCGGGAAGGCCACCCGACAGGGTTGGTACTGGTCCGGCGATCTCGGCTACCTGGACGAGGATCGCTACCTCTTCTTCGCCGGCCGGACGGCCGAGTGGATCCGGGTGGACGGCGAGAACTTCCCGGCCGGTCCCATCGCCGATGCCATCAGCCTGCACCCCGATGTGGTGGTGGCCGTGGCCTATGGCGTGCCCGACGCCGAGGCCGGCGACCAGGTGATGGCGGCGATGGTGCTTCGCCCCGGGGCCACCCTCGATCCGGAGGCGTTCGCCCACTGGGTGGACGAGAGGACCGGCATCGGTCCCAAGTGGCGACCGACCGTGGGTGCGGGTGGCCATCCGAGTTGCCCACCACGGGCACGAACAAGGTGGTGACCCGAACCCTGGCCCGCCAGAAGTTCCGCCTCGACCAGGTGGGGACCGACCAGCTTTGGCGTCGCGACGCGGGGCCAGCCCGTACCTTCGGTACGGACCCGATGACGAGGGCGCGCTGCGGGCCCGGTTCGCCGACCTCGGGTCGCGAGCGGTTCTGGGAGCTGTGATGGATCTGTCGTTCAGCGATGCCGAGCGCGACTTCGCCGACGCAGGCCATCGGCATGGTTCGCCACCAACCTGGCCGAGCTGGGCCAACCCGCGCAGTTCGACGTCGCTCGACGACGAGATCGCCTGGGGCGTGCGCTGGCAGGCCCGCATTGGCCGAGGACCGGTGGGTCGGGCGTCCACTGGCCCGAGGCCTACGGCGGGCGATCGGCCACGCCCGTCGAGGTCGCGCTCTACCACATGGCCTACGCCGCGTCGGGCGCGCCCCAGCCGGTGAACCGGGTGGGCATCAACCTGGCCGGCCCCACCTTGCTGGCTCATGGCACCGAGAGTTCAGAAGCAGCGGTGGCTGCCCTCGATCCTCGATGCCAGCCAGCTCTGGTGCCAGCTGTTCAGCGAGCCCGATGCCGGCAGCGACCTGGCCTCGCTGCGCACCCGGGCCGAGCCGGTGGACGACGACGGTTCGGGACCGAGGGCCGGGATGGCTGGTGTCGGGTCAGAAGGTGTGGACCAGCTACGCCCGCCAGGCCCGCTGGGGCATCTGCCTGGTGCGCACCGATCCCGACGCCCCCAAGTCACCGCGGCATCTCCTATGTGGTGGTGGACATGACTCAGCCGGGCATCACCATCTCGCCCGCTGCGCCAGATCACCGGTGAGGCCGAGTTCAACGAGGTCTTCCTCGACGAGGTCTACGTACCCGCCGACCAGCTGGTGGGGGAGCTGGGTCAGGGCTGGGCGGTGGCCAACACCACGCTGGCCCACGAACGGGGCACCAACTTCCCGTTCAAGGAGCAGGTCGTGCACGAAGGGTTACCTCGACCGGCTCTGGCAGGAGGCGGCGGACGCCGGGTCGGCTCGACGACGTCGAGCTGAGCGACGCCCTGGCCCAGGCCTTCGTCGAGCTGCGCCTGCTGCGACTGCACAACTGGCGGACCCTGTCGCGGCTCGGGCGCGGGCTCGAGCCCGGGCCGGAGTCGAGCTGGATCAAGCTGGCCTGGACCGACATGACCCAGCACCTGTCGGCCACCGCGCTCGACGTGGTCGGTCCGGCCGCGCCGCTGTGGGGCCAGTGGCCCCGCCAGTGGCTGTGGTCGAAGGCGGCATCCATCGCCGGCGGGACCTCCGAGGTGCAGAGGACCATCATCGGCGACCGCATCCTCGGCCTGCCGAGATGAGCGAGAGGAGCGAGAGAGCATCGCCACTGGGCCGAGCATCATGTCGACGTTCGGGTGGGTGTCCGAGGGCGAGCTCGAGCGGGTGGTCGTCCTGTCGCCGCATCTGGACGACGCCGTCATCTCAGCTGCGGGGCGTTCCTGTCAGCCCATCCTGGCGTCACGGTGGTCACCGTGTTCTGCGGCGTTCCCGGCCCACATCATCGATCCGCCCAACTGGTGGTCGCAGATCTCGGGCTTCGGACCGGGCGACGACGTGGTGGCCGCCCGGCGGGCCGAGGACCGCCGGGCGCTGGGCCGGCTCGGGGCCGTCCCGTGCACCTCGACGGCTTCCCCGAGCGCGACCTGCAACCCGACGAGCCGGTGGCCACCGCCGAGCAGGTGGCTGATGCTCTGGAGGCGGTGCTGGCAGACCTCGATCCGACGCTGGTGCTGGTGCCCATGGGCCTGGCCAACCCCGAGCACGTGTGCGTGCACGACGCCGCGCTGTTGGTGCGACGACGCCTGGGCGCCAACACCGGTGGCGGGTCGGGACCGGGCTGGATCGCCTATCAGGACATCGCCTATCACCAGATCCCCGGCCAGCTGGCCTGGCGGGTGGCCAAGCTGTTCAAGGCTGCGGTCTGGCCGACCCCGGTGGCCATGCCCAGCACGGCCGACCTGACTCCCAAGCGCGCCGCGGTGGCCGAGTACACCTCCCAGGTCAAGGCCCTCGAGGCCGACTGGATCCTGTGGGATCGACTCGACGCCCCCAGCCACGAGCAGTTCTGGCGCCTGGCCCCGCCGCCGCCCGGCTGGGAAGCCCTCATCGACCTGGTCTGAGCCGGTAGGGGATCTGCGTGGTCAGGCGACCTGGTGGATCACCACGGTGGCCGACACGTTGACGCCGCGGTAGGTGGTGGTCACCGTCACGGTCTGATCCCCGAGGGTGGCCGACGGCAGGTAGGTGGCGTCGTAGTAGCCCTCCAGCACCTCGTAGGTGGTCGCGGTGATGGTGGCGTCACCCGAGGTGGTGACGGTCAGCGTGCCGCCTTCGGTGGGGTTGCCATAGGCGTCGAGCACCGCGATGGCCAGGTCGACCGATGGCCGAGAGGTGCCGGACACGTGCACCGTCGGGCTGTTGGCCGACACCAGGATCGAGGCCGGGAGTCCCGGGGAGGCGTAGAAGCCGATCTGACGGGCCACCGAGCCGGTCACGATGGTCACGACGGCGGATCCACTGGTGGTCGAGGTGGTGTAGCTGGCGGTGTAGCTGCCATCACCGTGATCGGTGACGGGCCCCAAGTTGCCCGGGCCCGAGAGACTGAGGCCGAGGGTCTGGCCGGCCAGCGGGGCGCCGTGCCCGTCGGCCACATGGGCGATGATGGTGGCGCTGGAGGTGCCGTCGGCCGGCAGCGCGACGTGGTCGGCGGTAGCCGAGATCGTGTGGGGCGCGACGCCGATGGACGAGCTGCGTTCGGCGCTGGCCAGCGCGCTCGAGGTGCCCGAACCGCCCACCACGAGCACGGTGCCGTCGGGGAGCAATGTGGCCGTCATGTCGGCACGGGGGGTGTGGAGCGGCGCATCGGGCATCCAGGTGTTGGCCACCGGGTCGTAGCGCTCGGTGCTGGGCACGACCGTCTCGGTCTGGAGCCCCGAGGTCGGATACGTGCGACCGGTGAGGGCCAGCACCTGCCCGTTGGGCAGCTTGGTCAGGGCGCCGTCCAGCGACGGCGCCAGGCGGTTGGCGGCCGGCGACAAGCCCGCGCCCAGGCCGCGCGACGGGCTGCCCAGGGCGGCCACGGTCTGCCCCTCGATCAGTGCCTGTCCGCTGTCCAGCCGGATGCCCTTCGCGGTGATCGGAGTCTGACCACTGCCCAAGACCCGGAACCACGCATTCGAGACCGGGTCGTAGAGCGCCGGGATCGGATTGGAGCCGTAGCCCCCGGCGACCAGGACCTCGCCGTTGAGCATGAGGGTGGCGCTGTCGAAGATGCGGGGGTTGAACGGCGCCGCCGTCTCCCACGTGTCGGGGACCGGGTCGTAGATCTCGGCGGATCCGATGGTGTTGTTGCCCAGCTGGTAGGTGCTGGCGTCGGCCCCGCCGAACACGAACACGCGCCCATCGGCCAACAGGGTGGCCGTGTGGCCCCACCGCGCCTGCGCCATCGCCGGACCGGGCGTCCAGGTGTTGGCGGCCGGGTCGTACAGCTCGGTCGAGGCCAGGGCGCCGGTTGGCCCGTAGCCACCGGCCACCAGCACCTTGCCGTTGTTGAGCAGGGTGGCGGTGTGGTTGGCCCGAGCGGTGGCCATGGGGGCCGCCGCCGACCAGGTGTTCGTGGCGGGGTGGTAGAGCTCGGCGCTGGCCAGGGCCATCGCGCCGTTCTGGGCGTCGGCTTCGTCGTTGACCGGCGTCCGGTCACCTCCGACCACCAGCACGTCGCCGTCGGGGAGCAGCGTGGCGGTGTGGTGGCTGCGGGCCGCGGCCATGGACCCGGCGGAGTGCCAGGCCAGCGTGGGGGCAGCCACGGTGAGTGGCGCGGTGCCGCTCACGGCTCCATCGGTGGCGCTGACGTGCACGATGCCGGCTACCGAGGTGGGCCCGATCACGGCGGTGTAGTTGCCCAGGTTGTCACCGGTGACCGATCCCACCGGCAGGCCGCGGTCATCGGTCACCACCACCGGCTCCTCGATCAGTCCCTGCCCCTCGGCATTGACCACCTCGATGTGGGTGACGGTGGTCGAGGACCCGTCGGGAGCGATGGCCGGCGGCGTGAATCCGACGCTGATCGCGGTCGGTACCGGATCGATGACGGCCATGTTGAACGAGCAGGTCAGCGCCCCGGACGTGCCCGTGACCACCAGGTTGCCGACCACGGACGAGGCGGTGGCGGTGGCGTGGAAGTCGCCGTCGGAACCCAGGGTGGCCGGCGAGATGGTCAGTGGACCCGACGAGCTGAAGGCCACCGACGCCACGCTGGCCAGGTTGCCGTACTGATCACTCGCCGCGGCGGTGAAGGCGACTTGGGCGTTCCCGTTGGCGGGAAGATTGAACGCGCTGTTCCAGCATTCGAGGTCGGACGCCGGCCCGGCCACCACCTGCAAGCCGACGGTCAACGACACCGGACCCACCGACACCGTCACCTGGCCTGATCCGACGGTGGTGCCGGCCTGCACCGACACGGTGTACTGGCCGTCGTGTTGGTCGGTCATGGTGGATGCCGCCGGCCCGGCGCCGGTGGCAGTGACCCCGATGGTGGCGCCGGCCACCGGGTTGTGGTTCTGGTCGGCGGCCCGGACGGTCATGGTCTCGGTCGCGCCGGCGGCCAGGGGGCTGATCGGGGACACCAGGCTGAGCGAGGTGATCGGATCGAGGATGAGGTTGGCCGATCCCGAGACCCCCAGGTCTCGGGCGGTCACGGTGGCCGTGGCCGGCGTGGTCGATGTGGACGGGGTCACCGTGGCGGTGTAGACGCCGCTGCCCTCGTAGATCAGCGAACCCACGGTCACGGGGCCTGTGGTGGTCAACGTCGGCGCTCTGGTCACCCCGGTGTTGTTGACGTCGAGCACCTGGATGGCGACCGTGGACGTTTCGCCCGACCACAGGATCGAGCTCGGGATCATGGCCACATCGACCGACTTCACGTTGGTGGTCACCGCGACCACGGGTGAGGTGGCCAGGGCGGTGAAGGTGGTGTCGCTGCCGAACTCGGCCGAGGTGGCGAAGGTGGAAGTGCCCACGATCTCCGGCGATCGCACCGCGGCGGAGCCCGGCCCGCCGTAACCCAGGGTGAACTGCCCGCCGGCTGGGCACACCACCGAGACGGTGATGGTCCACGGACCGGCGCCACTACCCGTGATCGATGTCATCGACGCGCTCGGTGCAGGTGGTGGGCACGGCGTCGACCCAGCCCCGGACGGTGGCGTTCACATGGGTGGGCGCACTCCAGCCCTTCGGGATCACCACTTGGACCTGTCCGGTGGACGCCGTGGCCGGCGCGGTGTAGGTGAAGGTCAGGCTGGTGGGCGCCGTGGCCACCACGGCGGTCGGCGAGACGGACATGGTGCCCATGTCGGCGCTCCCGCATGCGGTCAGGATGAACCCTGCCCCCACCACGCCGGCCAGCAGGACCGCAAGACGGATCGCCAACTTCATTCGTCGTCCTCCACCGGGGATCGAGCCCGATCCGGTCAGTGGGCGCCGTTGACCTCCCACAACCTCGTTGGCCACGCTACCTCGCCGGACCAGGGCGGCAGAACGGGTCGCTCGACCCATTCTGGTCGGCCAGATCGTGCAGCAACCCACCGTCACGGTGGGTTCCTGCACGATCCCGGGCCGGTACTCATGCCGATGCCCGACCCGCCGGGGCACGATCCGGATCCGGGCGACCGGCGCGATCAAGACTGGGTCTGGATGTGCACCTGCAGGGTGGCCGGCCCGCTGGCTCTCCAGGCGCCCGATCGGGGGGTCCACTGCTGGCCGTCGAAGGTGACCTGGGTGATGCCATAGACGCTGGCGTGACCGACCATCCAGCTGGCGATCTGCCAGCCCCGAGCCACTGTGACCGTGGTGTTCAGGCTGGCGACACCGAGCTCGAGCGTCACGGCTTGCGACAGCGTGGGTGTGATGGCATCCGGGCCGGCCGAGTCGCTCAGGTGCAGCTGGCAGGTGAACCCGGCCGGCACCTCGCCCGTCAGCACCGAGGCGATCACCCGAGCCTCGGACTCCCAGTCGGCATACGCCGACGGAGCCGCACTGTGCTGGACGGCCTGCGCCGCCGCCGTGACCGACATCGACTCCCAGCCCGACACCCGGGCCAGGTGCGTATAGAACGACTGCGCCGAGAGGCGCGGGGTCTGGATCTGGGCCGGCGTCCCCCAACCCTGGGAGGGCCGCTGTTGGAACAGGCCCGATGAGTCCCGGTCACCCCCGGCCAGGTTGACCAGCTCCGACTCCTGAAGGGCGGCGGCGATGGCCACCGTCACCGCGTGGTCGGGGAGGCCCAGGCGCTCGCCCACCGCGGCGATGGTGGTGGCGTTGAGGGCCTGCTCCAGGCTCAGGCCGTACGACCCGGCGGGCGAGGCGGCCCGACACGGTGGACGCTCGACCAGGGTCGGCGTCGGCCCGCGGTTGATGGCCACCAGGGCCACCACCCCGATGATGATCACCACGATCAGACCGCCGAGCAGGGGGATCCAGCGCCGGCGTCGCCGGGGGTTCACGCCGTTTCCGGCCGGATCAGGGCCGGCTGCACCGCAGGTCCGAACATCTCGTTGCTCAGTTTGGGCCACGATGGGCCAGGATCGGCGTATGGCTGTCGACGATCGGGGCGTGCTGGACCGCCGGCTGGTGGGGGACCGGGTCGTGCTGCGCGCCTACGCCTGGTCCGACGCCCCGGTGCTGCTCACGGTGCTGGCCGCGAACACCGAACGACTCGGCCGATGGATGCCCTGGGCCCAGGAACCGCCCACCCCCGAATCGGTCCACGACTTCCTCGAAGGGGCCGTCGACCGCTTCGGCCAGGCCACCGCCGACTACGCCATCACCCTGGCTGATGAGCCCGACCACCCCTATGTGGGCGGCTGTGGGCTGATCGACCGAATCGGTCCGGGTGGACTGGAGATCGGCTATTGGCTCGACGGCGCCCACACCGGACAGCGGGCTGATGACCGAGGCGGCCGGACTCCTCACCGCGGCCGCCCTGGCCCTCGACGGCATCGACCGGGCCGAGATCCACTGCGACCAGGCCAACGAACGCAGCGCGGCGGTGCCCGCCCGGCTCGGCTACCGCCTGGACCGCATCGAGCCCGACGAGGTGCGCACGCCGGGCGAATCCGGTCACTCGATGATCTGGGTGTGCGACGCCCTAGCCTGCCAGGGTGCCTCCCACGGATGATCAGCCCGGCCCCCCGGGTCGACCGTGAGCCTCCCATCGCCCGACGACGGGGGCGTGTGGACCCCGGGACGCCGCCTGCTCACCACGGGCCTCATCCTGCTCGTCACCCTGGTGGCGTCGGAGGCGCTGGCCGTGGCTGTGGTCATGCCCCGGGTCGAGCGCAACCTGGGCGACCTCGGTCTCTACGGCTGGGTGTTCAGCGCCTTCTTCCTGGGTCAGTTGGTGGGCATCGTGGTGGCCGGTCGGGCTTGCGATCGCGTCCGTCCACTCCTGCCCTTCACCGCCGGGCTGGTGCTGTTCGTGGCCGGCCTCATCATCGGCGGTTCGGCCAACTCGATGCCGATGCTGGTGGCGGCGCGGGCGCTGCAGGGCCTTGGCGCGGGGGCGCTGCCGGCGGTGGCCTACGTGTGCATCGGGCGCGAGTACCCGGCGACGTCGCGGCCGCGCATGTTCGCGTTGCTGTCCACGGCCTGGGTGGTGCCCTCCCTGGCCGGCCCGGCCGCGGCCGCGGTGGTCGGGGAGCACTTCGGTTGGCGGTGGGTGTTCCTGGGTCTGGTGCCCGTCGTCATCGCCTGTGGGGCGGTGGTGATCAGTTCGGTGGCCCGCATCCCCACGCCCGACGGTGCCACCGACGCCGAGGGCTCCAACCTGCGCGACGCCCTGTTGGTGGCCGCCGGCGCCGGGCTGGCGCTGGCCGGCCTCGACCAGGCCCGGTTGGTGCTGGCAGTCCCCCTGACCGCAGTGGGGCTGGCGCTGTGCATCGGTGCCTTCCGCCGCCTGACTCCGTCGGGCACCCTGCGGGCCCGGCCCGGATTGCCTGCCACCGTGCTGGTCCGCGGGGTGCTCACCTTCTCGTTCTTCATGGCCGACGCCTACGTGACCTACCTGATCAGCACCGAGCGCGGCGCCGCATCCATCGTCGCCCCGGCCGCCCTGACCGCGTCGTCGGTGTTGTGGACCGTCGGCTCGTGGGTCCAGGAGCGCTGGGTGGATCGGGTCGGCCCTCGCCCGCTGGTGGCCGGCGGTTTCGTGTTGGTGGGCGCCGGGGTCGCCCTGTTGATGGTGACGGTGTCGGACTCGGTTCCGGCGGCCCTGGGCGTGGTGGCCTGGGGGATCGGCGGGTTGGGGATCGGCATGGCCTACTCGCCGCTGTCGGTGACCGCGCTGGCCGAGGCCGAACCGGGCCAGGAGGGCACCGCCACCTCGGCGCTGCAGCTGTCCGACGTGTTGGGAGTGGCCCTGGGCACCGGCTTGGGCGGCGTGATCATCGCCCACGGCGCGCAGGGTGGGAAGGCCGGCGGCGCCGCGTTGGTGGGTGTGTTCGGCGTGGCCCTGGCCATGAGCGTGATCGGCCTGGCGCTGAGTCGACGCCTGCCCAAAGCCATCGTCGCCGAGGCCGACGAGAGCCCGGTCAGGCCCATGGCCGAGCCCGGCCACCTCGATCAGATCATCGCGGGGGCCGCCCCCCAGCCGATCCCGATGGTGGAAGCGCCCTCACAGAATCCTCATAGCTGACCCGAAGAACGCTCACGCCCGTTCGCGAAGGTTGGTGCCATGAACCCCCCGCCCCCGACCCCGTCGCCCGCGGTTCCCGACAGGTCGAACCGCCGGTCGCGGCGCCGCAGCGCCGTGCTCATCGCCGCCATCCTGCCGGTGTCGCTGCTGTTGCTCGTCGGGTGCGGGCGGCTCCGTCACCGGCTGGCCAGCACCAGCACCACCACCCCGGTGATCACCGTGGCGCCTGGATCCTCGACGCCGTCGTCGGCGTCGGTGTCCACGACGGCCGCCGCCTCCGGCAGCGAGAACCAGACGCTCGACAGCATCTCCCAACAGCTCGCCACCGTGGACAGCAGCCTCAACGCCGTCAACGGTGACATCCAGACGGCCAACAGCGCCATCAACTCCCAAGAAGGAGACCCCTCGAAATGACTTCCCCCCAACGGCACATGGACGGCCCGGGCCCGGCCCGCGCCGACACCCCTTCCACCGGCTCGAGTCGACTCGGCCGACTGCTGACGCCTCGGCGTGTGGCGGCCGGCCTGCTGGCCGGCGCTCTGACCCTGGCCATCCCCGGAGTGGCCGGCGCTCTGCCGGTCACCCGCAACACCCTGGCCCCCACGGCCACGGTCTCGCCGGCCACGGTCACCGCGGTGGCCCAGCGGTGCAACAACGCCATCGTCGCCCGCTTCACCCAGATCGACCAGCTCAACAACCAGATGACGGCCTCCAAGGCCCTCACCCCGGCCCACCAGTCTCAGCTGTCGAGCGAGCTGGCCAACGCCCGCAGCGGGCTGGCCAACCTCCAGACCCAGATCAGCGCCGCCACCACCCTGGCTCAGCTGCGCACGCTGTGCCCGCAGATCGTGACCGGCTACCGCATCTACGTGCTGGAGACGCCCAAGGTGCACCTGACCATCGCCGCTGACCGCGAGGCCTCGGTGGCCACCAACCTGGTGGGCATCGGGACCAAGCTCCAGACCGCCATCACCACCGCCCAGGGCAAGGGCCAGGACGTGGGCAACGCGCCGGCGCTGTTGAGCGACTTCAACGCCAAGGTGTCCGACGCCTCGTCGAAGGCGGGTGCGGCCGCCGGCGTGCTGCCCCTGACGCCTGCCCAGTACAACGCCGGGACGGCCAAGCCGGTGCTCGAGTCCGCCCGGGATGGCCTGGTCCAGGGCCGCGGCGACCTGCTCACCGCCCGCGGCGACGCCGCCCAGATCGTGGCCATCCTCCAGGGTCTGGTCGGTCCGGCCGCCACCTCCACCACCGCGCCCTGATCCCGACGCCGGGCTGATCGGGCCGGGCGAGACCAGACTTGTGACAACCGAAGCGGGACGTTCGCGAGGCCGGCAGCACCCCCTGCCGGCCTCGTCCCGCGCCCGGGTTCGGCTACTCCCGCTCGACCCGTCGCAACCCGTGTTCGGGGGTCCACCACTGCACGACGAGCTTGGTCGCCGCCTCGTCGAGTCCGGTCAGGACCACCTCGGTGATGTCGGCCACGAACGACTCGCCCTCCGGCGGTGGATCAGCTCCATCGTCGGATACGACCGGACCGTCGGGGATGGCCCGGCCGGTGATCTTGGCCTCGCCCGGCCACTCGCTCTCCTTGCCCTCTTCGGGGTGGAAGGTGGGGCCGTGCAGGGCGAAGCGGGGATCCCGCCTCAGGTCGGCCCCCTTGCGGGCGCCAGTCATCGAACCGAATCGGAGTTGGCCGTCGGTGAACTCGCACTCGATGCCCGAGATCCGGGGTGAGCCGTTGGCCCGAAGGGTGGCGATCGTCTTGTGGCGGCCGGCCTCGAACAGCCGTCGCACCCTGGCCGCGAACTCGGGTTCCGCCTGTTCGATCGCCTTCCATGCCGTCACCGCGGGCACCGTAGCCGGATGTCGGGCGGCGTCGGGGCGTTACTCACTCGCTCTGACGTGGGGATGGCCGACAAGCTGGGCCGCATGCCGGAAACCCACTTCGATGAGTGGATCGCTCAGCGGTACGAGACCCTGTGGCCCGAGCTGTTCGAGCCTGCGGTCATCGCCAGGGCGGTGACCTTCCTGGCCGAACTGGCGGGCGCCGGCCCGGCGCTGGAGTTCGGCATCGGCACGGGACGCATCGCCGGACCGCTGAGCCGCGGGGGCATCCGGGTCGACGGGATCGAGCTCTCTCCCGCCATGGTCGAGCAGTTGCGCGTCGCGCCCGAGGCCGGCGACATCACCGTGACCGTCGGCGACTTCGCCACCACGGTGATGGACGGTCGCTACCCACTCGTGTACCTCCTGCGCAACACGATCACGAACCTGACCACCCAGGACGAACAGGTCGCCTGCTTCGCCAACGCGGCGGCGCATCTGGTCCCCGGTGGCTACTTCGTCATCGAGAACTACATCCCCGCGCTGCAGCGGCTCCCGCCCGGGGAGACGCGGCACACCTTCGTCGCCACCCCGACCCACATCGGCGTCGAGGAGTACGACCTCGCTACTCAGATCGCCGTGTCACACCACTACTGGGAGATCGAAGGTCAGCTGCGCACGTTCTCATCACCACATCGATATGTCTGGCCCTCCGAGCTGGATCTCATGGCCCAGCTCGCCGGGATGAGCCTGTGGGGACGCTGGAGCGACTGGGAGCGTGCACCGTTCACCAGCGAGAGCCGAGAGCACATCTCCGTCTGGCAGGTCTAGCCAGCAGGAGCGCGGCTGAGCGGTTCGGATGTCATCGTCAGGATCGAACCGGATCACATCCGAGCGTGGGACTACGCCGACGAGTACGGCCCCGACTGATCCCCGCAGTACGCCAGGACGGCCAGGAGCTGACGACGGCCCGCCCGGTGCTCAGTGACGACCACCTCGGTGAACCCTGAGGCGCGGCAGAGGTCGGCGAAGGTCTCGGCCTGTGCCGGCGTCCAGCCGTGGCTGGCCAGTCCCTTGGCGGCTGGAGCGACGCGACGTTCGACGGCCAGGAAGCGGCCGCCCTCGACCAGCACCCGAGTCACCTCGGCCAGGCTGGCTCCGAGGTCGTGCCAGTGGTGCACCGTCGACAGCCCCCAGGCGACGTCGCAGCTGGCGTCGCCGCAGGGGAGCGCCTCGGCTGTGCCCTGCGCCCACCGGACCTTCGCAGCCCGATCGTCGCCGGCGGCCATGCGCAACATCACCTCGGCCGGATCGACGCCGGTGACCACCGCCCCGTGGGCCGCGGCCCGACGAGCCGCCACACCCGGACCGCACCCGATGTCGACGAGCCGATCCCCGGGCGCCAGCTGGGTCACGTCCAATGCCAACGCGGCGGCACGGCCGCGGTGGAACCGCATGCTCAAGCCGGCCATCCAGCCACTGACGCCGGAGAAGCCGGGATGGTCGGCGTGGTGGTTCGGCGCCAGGGCCGCGTCGGTCGATCGTTCGTTGCTCATGGGCTCACCTTGACACTTGAACCCGAGTTCAAGTCAAGTGGGGCGATGGAACCCATGCTGACGATCGGAACGATGGCCGAACGAGCTGGGGTGGCCACCTCGACCATCCGCTACTACGAGCGTCGCGGCCTGCTGGCCCCCGACGCCCGCCAGGCCGGTCAACGGCGTTACCGCACCGCGACCCTGCGGCGACTGATCTTCATCGGCATGCTCCAGGACGCCGGCCTGTCCCTCGACGACATCGACGGCATCTTGCAGGCCTCCAGCCGAGCGGAGTGGAAGGCGATCGCCATCGAGCGACTGTCGACGCTGACCGAGGAGATCGAGCGACTCGAGCGGGCTCGCGGCTACCTCGAGGGAGCGCTCGGGTGCCGCTACGACCACCCGCTCACCGACTGTCGGGTGATGGGCTACGAGATCGACCGGCGCCTCGAACCGGCGACCTAGGGGAGCTACGGCGCGTCGACCTCGAGGTTCGTCCATCGAGCTACTTCGCCCGGAGGCCGGCCCACTGGAGCATGGTCGCCGTCGTCGGTTGCGTGGTGGTGTCATGCCTGTGGATCGCGTACGTCGGGTTCGAGGCTCTGGTCGGGCCGCTGGTGGTCCCGGTGTCGGCATTCGCGTTCGGCGTCTGGACCCTCCGCACCGCCTTCCGCAGCGAGCAAGCTGCCCGACAGATCAGCCACGCCCTGGGGTTGCCGCCCGTTTGATCGATCTCTCCGGCGCCACCCGGCACGCTCGGCGCTCGAAGCGACGGTTTGCCGGAAGACGCCCCCCAGGGACTGCACGCCGTGTTGTGTCGGGGTGCGACGCCGCGGCCATCATGCTCTGGGTGACCGCGCCCGCCATCCGTCCGTTCGACACGCTCGCCCTCTATCAAGCGCTCGACGCCCGCCGGCGCGAGCTTGGTCTGAGCTGGAAGGGCGTCGCCGACCAGATCTGGGAGCTCTCCTGGGAGCTCAACGCTCGACGTTCGGACCATCCGATCAGCCCGTCAACCCTCACGGGTATGGCGGAGAGGCCGAGGACCAGTTGCCAACACGCCTTGTTCATGCTTCGGTGGCTCGGGCGGTCGCCTGAGAGCTTCCTTGGAGGTGCGAATTCTGACCAGCGGAGCTTCGAACTGCCTGAGGCTGGCCCTGATCGCCGACTGCGCTGGGACCTCAAGGACCTCTCTGCCACGATGGACGACAAGCGCCGCCAGGAGGGACTGACCTGGTCGGGGCTGGCAGCGATCCTCGCATGCAGCCCGAACCAGCTGACCGGGCTGCGCACGGCGAGGTTCGCCACCGGCATGGACCTGGCCATGCGGATCGTGCAGTGGCTCGATCGCCCCGCCGCGGACTTCGTGTACCCATCAACCTGGTGACGAGCCGAGCCAGAGGCTACGAGTCACACGAGGAGTCAAACGTGTGAGCGACGACGACGCACTGATGGAGGTCATCCACGCGATCGTGGCCGACGATGGCCACGCGGTGTCTCGACTGCTCGCGTCCCATCCCGGCATCGAGCGCGCCAAGGTCGCACTAGCGGGTGCGACGCGCGCCAACCCGACCGACTACTTCCTCGACGACGTCAAGCACTACGTGTACCGAGGTGACACAGCCCTGCATGTGGCGGCAGCCGCTCACCGGGTTACCGCCGTCAGGCAGCTGTTGGAGCTCGGGGCCGATGTGGCGGCTCGCAACCGACGCAAGGCCCAACCGCTGCACTACGCGGTCGACGGCGGCCCGGGGATGGTGTCGTGGAGCGCGCGATCCCAGGAGGCGACGGTTCGTCGGTTGCTCGACGTGGGTGCAGATCCGAATTCCTTCGACGGCAACGGCACGTCGCCATTGCATCGAGCGATCCGCAATCGCGCGTCGGGCGCCGTGCGCGTCCTGCTGGATGGGGGCGCCGATCCGACCCTCCCCAACGGGAAGGGTTCAACCCCGCTCGAGCTCGCCACTTGGACCACCGGCAAAAGCGGCAGCGGCTCGACCAGGGCGCGCCGCGAGCAGCAGAAGATCCTCGCCATGCTCGGGGAGGCGCCGTCCGAGAACTGGCCTGCCGCGACGGACTAGTCCCGTTCCACTCGGCCCGTCGCAGCCACCTGTTCCATGACCCCCGGGATCGGGGGTCGCCAGGTCGGTCACGACCTCGCGGGTACCAACACGGCTCAGGCCGACTCGGCCGTCATTTGGGACCGCCCTCGCCGGTGTCGGTGATGCTGACCCCACCGCCGCCGGGGTCCATCACGTTCACACCCGGGCTGAATGCGCCGCGAAATCCTTCCGAGAGCGGGATGCGCGCGGGCGTGAACCCGACACTGAACGCGTCTCCTACACCGCCGCCCCAGCTGAAGCTGAACCCGGACACGTCGTCCTGCGCGGCGGCGGCCGCCCGGCGGAAGACCTCGAGCAGCAGGCCCCGCTCGTCCTCTGTCAGTTGGTCAGCGAGCCCATCGAGCTTCGCGGCCAGCGCGTCGATGTCCGCACTGGTCATGGTGATCTGATCCGACATGCCTGCCCTCCTGTCGCCGTGGGGCACACGCGCCCATGCTGTGGATGTGTCACCTGTCCCGACGGCAACCTGTCCCGTCGGTTACACGAGCGCCGGACAACGATCGTCCGGCGCGACATTCAGCACTAGTACGAATTGCTCAGGCACAGGCCGTAGTACTCGACGTGCACCCAGTTCGTGGCGATGCCCGGCGGGAGCTCGACGTGCTGGGCGTGGCCGACTCCGTCGTAGTCAGCGGGTCAGTTGGGGAGACCGTCGAGGATGGCTCGTGTGGCCGAGCAGCCCAGACGCGTGGCGCCGGCGTCGATCATGGCCAGTGCGGCCGTGGCGTCGCGGATGCCGCCCGAGGCTTTGACCCCGATCGCTCGCCCCGACGGACCGGGTCCCGCCTCGGCGGCCAGCCGGGCCAGCGTGGCCACGGCCTCGACGGTGGCGCCGCCGGCCGGATGGAATCCGGTGGAGGTCTTCAGGTAGTCGGCGCCACCCCGCAACGCGGCCCGGGCCGCAGCCTCGAGCTGGCCGGGGTCGAGAGCGGCCGATTCCAGGATCACCTTCAACACCACCGGCGTCTCCCGGCGCACGGCGGCCACGTCCGCGGCCACGGCCAGCCAGTCACCGGACAGAGCGGCGCCCAGGTCGATGACCATGTCCAACTCGTCGGCGCCCTCGGCCACCGCCAGCCTGGCCTCCAGTGCCTTGATCTCCGGTCGATGCGCACCCGACGGAAACCCGATCACCGCGCCCACCCCGACCCGGCTGGCCGCTCCCACGGCCGCGGCCACCAGGCTGGGGGAGACGCACACGGTGGCGGTGCCCAGGGCGTCGGCTTCCTCGCACAGTGCCACCACTTGGGCCTCGGTGGCCTCCGGCTTGAGCAGGGTGTGGTCGATCATCGCCGCCAGCTCGACCCGGTTGATCATTTCGAAACCTCGTCGGCGGCTGCTGGCACGAAGGCTCGCCAGGAAGGCCACCACGTCGGTGGCCGCGGCCTCGCCCACGGCCGTGACCTCCTCGTGCGACAGCGGTTCGCCCAGTCCGGCGGCCCGATTGGTGACCAGGCTGAACCCGGCCACGCGCACTCCCAGCTGGCGCAGAGCGATGGTCTCACACGTCGTGGACATCCCCACCAGGCCGGCTCCCATGGTCGCCAGCATGCGGATCTCGGCCGGCGTCTCGAAGCTTGGCCCGGCCAGCCCCGCGTACACGCCCTCGGCCATCTCCGGCGCCAGGTCGGCGGCGATGGTCCGCAGGCCCGGGTCATAGGCCACGCTCAGATCCACGAACCCGGGCTGGGGCCCGTCGTGGGGTCCTGTGAGCGGGTTGGCGCCGCTCAGGTTGAGGTGATCGGTGATGCGCACGAGTGATCCAACCGCCAGATCGGGGTCGATGCCGCCGGCGGCGTTGGTCAGCACCGCCGCGCCCACCCCGGCGGCCGCGGCCATGCGCACGCCATGGCACACCTGGTGCACGTCATGTCCCTCGTAGAGGTGCACCCGACCGGCCAGCACCAGCACCGCGCGTGCCCATCGATCCGACCGGCCAGCACCGTCCCGGCGTGACCGGGCACCGACGGCGGAGCGAAGCCGGGCAGCTCGTCGACCGGCACCCGCTGGGCCCCCTCCAGGCTGTCGGCAAAGCGCCCCAGGCCCGAACCCAGCACCACGGCCACGTCGAACGTGTCGATGCCCGTGCGGCGGCACAGCTCGGCCGCCGCCTCCGCCGCCCGGGCGTAAGGCGCCGGGGACTCAGGCCTGCCTGGCGCGGGCTCAGCCGTGGCCGGCGCAGACGCGTCCGTGGGCGCGGACCCGACGTCGCTCGGCGCAGATCGAGGGGCACTCATGCGCCCAGCCTCGCGCGGGTTCACTACCGTTGACGGCGTGGCCCATCCGTTGCTCGACGCCGTCCGGCCCGTGGCCGACGCCATCGGAGCCACGGTGGTCGATGCGCCCGATGTGACGGTCAGCGACATCCCGTTGCAGTGGGAAGGTCGGGTGGTGGGTGGCCTGCGCCTGGCAGAGGTGGCCCGCGACATCGACTGGTACCTGACCTCGGTCGAACGCGATCTGGGAAACTCGCTGGCCGACCTGGATCGCGAGGACAAGCAGCGGGCGGTGAAGCTGCTCAACGAGCGTGGGGCCTTCCAGCTGCGCAAGTCGGTAGAGCAGGTGGCCGAGGTGCTCGGCGTCAGCCGCTTCACCGTCTACAACTACCTCAATCGGCCCGAGGGCGGATGACCGATCGCCGCCGCGTTCAGGACTTCGACTTGGCGGTGGCGGCTCGCGACACCTGGATCGACACGCGGGTGGCCCCGGCCGCGGTGGCGGCCTCGAGCAGCGCCTTCACCGCCTCGGTGACCGCGTCGATCGACCCGGTCACCGAGCTGCCGAACGGACCGATCACCGGCTCGAAGCCGGCGGCTCGCACCGCGTCGAGCCCGGCCTCGACGTGCGGGCCCGGCGAGCCCTCCACGAAGGGCTCGATGGTGAACTCCGCGACGACGGTCGGGGCATCCACCACGGATCCCGGCTCAGCCCTGAGCCTGATCGGGGCTGACCAGGGGCGGATCGGCGGACCACGGGAAGGTGATCCAGGCGTCGGTGCGCCGCCAGGTGTAGGTCGGCTCGATGACCGAGCGGGACTTGGCGTAGAGCACCGCCGAGCGGGCCTCGCGGACGTGGGGGTGGATGATCCGCTCCACCATCGACAGGGTGTCGCCGGTGTCGGCCACGTCGTCGGCGATGAGCACGTTGAGGTCGCGCACCGCCACCAGGTCGGGCATGGGGGGCAGCACCACCGGCACGTCGAGGCGCTCGTCGATGCCCGTGTAGTACTCGACGCTGATGGCGAAGCAGTTCTTGATGGCCAAGGCATAGCCCAGCGCCCCGGCCACGGTGAGCCCACCCCGGGCGATGGCCAGGATGATGTCGGGCTGGAAGCCGTCGGCCACCACCAGGGCGGCCAGCTCCCTCGACGCCTCACCGAAGGCCGACCAGGTCAGGACCTCGCGCTCGGCCGCGGCCTGCGAGTCACCCACATCCGCCGTGTAGACATCGTCGACATGAGCCGGATCGGGTGGCGGGGACGGCATGGTCGGCACCCTAGCGCCTCGAGGAAAACCCTCTCGTGCTGATCCGGGGGGAACCGTGGTCGATGCCGCCGGCGCCCGCCGCGCCGACCTGCGCACCGATCCGTACGGGCAGATCGCCGCGGTCGACACGAGCCTGACCGTCCGCCCCGGTGAAGAGGTGGTGGACGCCGCCGGTCGGCTGGTGATCCCCGGTGGGGTCGACGCCCACACCCACCTGCACCTCGACGTGGGCGCAGCGTCGGTCAGCGACGACTTCGGGTCGGGCACGGCCGCCGCCGCGGTGGGCGGCACCACCACGGTCATCGAGTACGTGACCACCCGGCGGGGGCAGGCGCCGCTCGAGGCGGTGGCCACCTGGCAGGGCCAGGCCGAAGCCGCGGCCATCGACTACGGGTTCCACCTGACCCTGGTCGCACCACACCGACGAAGCGGTGATCGCCGACTGCATCGAGCAGGGGATCACCTCGTTCAAGCTGTACATGGCCTACCCCGAGACCCTCCAGGTGGACGACCAGGTGATCGAGGAAGTGCTGGGGTCGACGGGTCGCCACGGCGGCCTGGTCACCATCCACGCCGAGAACGGCGCCGCCATCACGCGGCTCGAACACGAGGCGTTGGCGGCCGGGCACCGCCAACCCATCGAGCACGCCCTGACCCGCCCGCCCGAGGTGGAGGGCGACGCCACAGCGCGGGCCGCGGTCCTGGCCGAACGGGTGGAGGCGCCCATCTACGTGGTGCACGTGAGCTCGGCGCCGGCATTGACCGCGGTGCGCGCCGCCCAGGAGCGGGGCGTGACGATCATGGCGGAGACCTGTCCCCAATACCTCTACCTCGACATCGACCGACTGGACGGGCCCGACGCCGAGAACTTCGTGTGCACGCCGCCGCTGCGCACCCGAGATCACGCCGAGGAGCTGTGGCACGGCCTGGGGGCCGGGTGGGTGCACACCGTGGCCACCGACCACTGCCCGTTCTGGATGCACGACCGCCGCGCCGGCACCGCCGGGCGACCTGACGGCTGGGCCGACTTCACCGAGATCCCCGGCGGCCTGCCCGGGATCGAGACGCGCCTGGCGCTGATCTGGGACGGCGTCCGAGCTGGGCACCTGACCGTGGAGGACTGGGTGCGCCTGTGCGCCGAGGCGCCGGCCAAGACCTTCGGGCTCTGGCCGCGCAAGGGCTCGCTGGCGGTGGGGGCCGACGCCGACGTGGTGGTGTGGGACCCGACCCGGACCCAGTCCCTGTCGGCCTCCGCCCTGCACATGCGCACCGATCACTCGCCCTACGCCGGAACCACGATCACCGGGTGGCCCTCGCTGGTGTTGTCGCGGGGGCGGCCCGTGGCCCGCGACGGCGTCTTCTGCGGCGAGCCGGGGGCCGGGCGCTACCTGGAGCGGGGCCAGGTCTGGTTCGGCGGGCTGGGCGGTCTCGGCGACTGACTCAGGCGAGCCGCTAGGGTCCGGCGCGGTGGGGACCGACGACATCGCGGGGCCGCTGGGGGACTTCCTGGCCGCCGCCCTCGACCAGGAAGGCGCCGAGGTCAGAGCCGTGACCCGCCTGTCCGGCGGCGCGTCGCGCGAGACCTGGTCGTTCGACCTGTTCGACGCCCTCGACGGATCGACGCGATCACTGATCCTCCAGCGGGTGCGCGCCGGTCCCCTCAGCACCACCTTCACCATGGCCCGCGAGGCCGGTCTGCTCGCGGCAGCGGCCCGCGCCCGGGTACCGGTCGCGCCGGTGGTGGCGGCCAGCGACGACGAGGCGGTGCTGGGCGCGCCGTTCCTGATCATGGGTCGGGTCGAGGGCGAGACCATCGCCCGGCGCATCCTGCGCGACGATCGCTTCGCCCGGGCTCGCGCCGCCCTGGTCGACCAGTGCGCCGCGGCCCTGGCCGGCATCCACCGGCTGGAGACGACGGTGGCGCCCCACCTGCGCGCCGACGACCCGGTGAACCAGCTGCGCGGTCTGCTCGACGCGCTGGGCCAGCCCCACCCGGCCTTCGAGCTCGGGTTGCGCTGGTTGGAGGACCACCGCCCTCCACCGGTCGAGCCCGGGGTGGTGCACGGAGACTTCCGGCTGGGCAACCTCATGGTCGACGATGACGGCCTGGCCGCCGTGCTCGACTGGGAGCTGGCCCATCTGGGCGATCCCATCGAGGACCTGGGCTGGTTGTGCGTGCGGGCCTGGCGCTTCGGATCCGACCTGCCGGTGGCCGGTCTGGGAACCTACGACCAACTCGTCACCGCCTACGAGCGAGCAGCCGGCACCACCGTCGACCCGGAGCACCTGCGCTGGTGGGAGGCGCTGGGCACGCTGCGTTGGGGACTCATCTGCGTGTTGCAGGCTTCGGGTCACCTGTCGGGGGCGAGCCGATCCGTCGAGCTGGCCGCCATCGGGCGGCGGGTGTGCGAGAACGAGTACGACCTGCTGGCCCTGATCGGCGCCCGGCCGTCAGGCGTGGAGGCCGCCACCGACCAGACCGCGACCGATGCCGGGCCGACACCGACGCTGCACGACGCGCCCAGCGCGGCGGAGCTGGTGGAGGCCGTTCGTGAGTTCCTCGAGCGCGACGTCATGGCCGCCACCGAGGGTCGGGTGCAGTTCCACGCCCGGGTGGCGGCCCGGGTGCTGGCCACCGTCGAGCGAGAGCTGGCGCTGGGTCCGGGTCAGGTGGCCGCCCATGCCGCCGCCCTGGCGACACTCGGCTTGGCCTCCGACGTCGAGCTGGCCGCCGCCATCCGGGCCCTCGATTCGGGGCTGCCCGTCCCCGAGGCCTGGGTCCAGGTCACCTGGGACGCGGTGGCGGCCAAGGTGGCCGTGGCCAACCCGTCCTATCGGTAGAAATGGGAACGCGCCGGCCGCCAGGCCAGAGCCGCTGGACCGATGACACCCAGATGGCGAAGCGTCCGCAGGGAGGCTTGCCGACCGGAGGGCCAATGGATCACGCGCCGGTGGCGTGGAAGCCGCCGTCGACGTGCACGATCTCGCCCGTGGTGGAGGGGAACCAGTCCGACAGCAGGGCCACGCTGGCCTTGGCCACCGCGGTCGAGTCCGACGCATCCCAGCCCAACGGGGCGCGCGGGTCCCAGACGTCCTCGAACTGGGAGAACCCGGGGATGGACTTGGCCGCCAGGGTCTTGAGCGGGCCGGCGGCCACCAGGTTCACCCGGATGCCCTGGGGCCCCAGGTAGCGGGCCAGGTAGCGCGAGGTCGACTCGAAGGCGGCCTTGGCCACCCCCATCCAGTCATAGGACGGCCACGACACCGAGGCGTCGAAGTCCAACCCGACCAGGGCGCCGCCCTCGGTCATCAACGGCGTGACCGCGTCGGCCAGCGCCTTGTAGGAGTAGGCCGAGATGTTCACCGCCACCGACACGTCGCTCCACTGGGCGTCGAGGAAGGTGCCACCCAGGCAGACCTCGGGGGCGAAGCCGATGGCGTGCAGGGCGCCGTCGACCCGGTCCCAACGCGCCGCCAGCTGCTCTCGCAGCGCGCCGACCTGGTCGGGATCGCTCACGTCGAACTCCAGCACCTCGGGCTCGGTCTCGAGCTTGCGGGCCGTGCGCCGGGTCAGCGACAGGCCCCGTCCGGCGCCGGTCAGGACGATCTCCGCGCCCTCGGCCTGGGCCAGCTTGGCCACGCCGAAGGCGATGGAGGCGTCGGTCAGGACGCCGGTGATCACGATGCGCTTGCCGTCGAGCAGACCCATGAACTCCTCCGACCGATTGCGAGACCCGCACGTTACCGATGGACGCAACCGCCGCTCTCCTGCGCTGCGCTAGCGTCCGGCGATGGCGCGGACTCGGCCGGTGGTCGTCTCCACACTGATGGTGGTGGCGGTGGCGGCCGGCTTCATCGCCGTGCCGACGAGGATGGCCCCACGCCGCCGCGGCCGCGCCGGTCTCCGTCCCACCCGCGGGTCGGTCGGCCATGGCGGTCGAGCCCGCCGCCACGCCGGTCACCACGACCTTGACCTGCCAGCAGAACGGCCAGATGATCGACGATCCAACGTCGGGTGACGTGGTCGTCCTGTGCACCACCGAAGTCGTGGTGCTCGATGCCGGCGCCAACATCATCGCCACCCTGACCGGCGTGGCTGGCACGGCCGCCACCATGCTCGGCGGAGACGCATACGTCCTCGAGCCGGCCAGCGAGTCGATCGCGCAGATCAGCCTGGGCGCGACCCCCGCCTGGGTCCACACCTTCGCCCTGGGGGTGGTTGTCCCCGCCGGGACGGGCCAGTACCTGGCCGCGGTGGGATCGAAGATCTGGTTCGACACCGAGGGCGGGACCGACGACCTGGCATCGCTCGATCCGGCCACGGGTTCCGTGGTGGTCACCACGTCGTCCTGGTCGCAGATCATCGGGCTGGTGGCCGTACCTGGCACGTCCACCCTGCTGGTGTCGACGCAGTGGACCGGCGGCCAGCGGGTCGACGTCTCCACCAGCCCGCCGACGCCGGTCGGGCCCAACGGCGACGGTGGCACCGCCGTGGCCGTCTCCGCCGACGGCTCCCGGTTCTGGTCCGGCGCACCGGGTGGCGTGGGCGAGGACGACGTGGCCACGCGGTTCCAGCCTCAACTGGACGGCGGGGGAGACCATGGCCAACGCCGTCGTCATCGCTGACGACCAGACCGATCTGGCCTGGTTCGGCAACGCGGCGGGAGAGACCGATGTGATCATCGACGTCAGCGGCTGGTACGGCTGAGCCCGAGGTCGCTGGACGTTTCTGGCCCCGTCCGGGTCGACAAGTAGGGTTGTCGGATGCAAATCGGAGTGTTGGGAGCCACCGGCCCCGCCGGCAGCGGTCTGGCCGCACGCCTGGCCTCGGTCGGGTTCGAGGTCGTCGTCGGATCGCGTTCGCGATATCGGGCCATGGAGATCCGCGACACCCTGCTCGAGCGTTGGGACGGGCTGGGTCTGGTCATCGAAGCGGCCGACAACGACGGGGCGGCATCCGCGGACATGGTGGTCATCGCCACCCCGTGGGACGCCGCCGCGGCCACCGCCCTGGGGGTGTCGCGCCAACTCCAGGGCAAGGTGGTCATCTCCATGGCCAACGCCCTGGCCAAGGTGGGCAACGAGTTCCAGCCGCTGGTGCCGCCCCGGGGCTCGGTAGCGGCCAGCGTCCAGGCGGCGGTGCCCCGCTCGAAGGTGGCCGCCGGCTTCCACCACGTGCCGGCCAAGGAGCTGGGCGATCTGTCCCAGCCGGTCGAGAGCGACGTACTCATCTGCTCGGACCATCGCGAGGCCACCGAGGCCACCTGCGAGATCGTGCGCAAGATCCCCAACATGCGTCCCCTCGACGCCGGGCAGCTGTCCAACGCCGCGCCCATCGAAGCCTTCGCCGCCGTGCTGCTCCAGCTGAACATCCGCTACAAGACCCGTGCCGCGGTGAAGTTCACCGGCATCGACGAGGAATGAGCCCGATCGCCGGCTGAGTCCGCCCGACCGTTACCCTGCTCGACGTGATGCGCCTCTACGACACGGCCCGCCGCGAGATCGTGCCCTTCGAGCCGGGGCCGATCGTGTTGATGTACACGTGCGGGATCACGCCCTACGACGCCACCCATCTCGGTCACGCCGCCGCCTACGTCACCTACGACGTGCTGCAACGCCGCCTGCGCGACCTGGGTCACGAGACCCGCTGCGTGCGCAACATCACCGACGTGGACGACGATCTGTTGCGCAAGGCGCGCGAGCTGGGGGTCCACTACCTCGACCTGGCCGCGGCCGAGGTGGCCCGCTTCGACGGGGACATGGCCGCCCTCAACGTCATCGAGTGCTGGAGCGAGCCGCGCGCCACCTCGGCCATCGCCGACATCCGCGGCTTCATCGGCATGGTGCTCGACCAGGGCTACGCCTATCAGAGCGGCGGCTCGGTCTACTTCGACGTGAACAAGTTCGAGCGGTTCGGACAGATCAGTCATCTCGACCGCGACGAGATGTTGGCGCTGGCCGCCGAGCGCGGTGGGAACCCCGACGATCCCAACAAGCGCGACCCGTTGGACTTCGTGCTGTGGCAGCCGTCGGCCTCCGACGAGCCCTCGTGGGAGTCCTTGTGGGGCCCGGGCCGACCCGGTTGGCACATCGAGTGCTCGGCACTGGCCATGCGCGAACTCGACAGCACCATCGACCTGCACGGCGGCGGGTCCGATCTGATCTTCCCCCACCACGAGTGCGAGGCGGCCCAGAGCGAGGCGGCCACCGGCCAGCTGTTCGTCCGCCACTGGATGCACCAGGCCATGGTCCGCATGGACGGCGAGAAGATGTCCAAGTCCCTGGGCAACCTGGTCTTCATCAGCGACCTGCTCAAGACCTGGGATCCCCGGGCCATCCGCCTGGCCATCGTCGAGCACCACTACCGCGACTCGTGGGAGTGGGACGACGACCTGATGCCCCGAGCTGGCGCTCGACTCAACGCCTGGCTGGCCACAGTCGGGGGCGCCGACGGCGCCGCCGTGCTCGAGGCCACCCGGGCCCGCCTCGACGACGACCTGGACACACCTGGCGCGGTGGCCGCCATCGACCAGGCCGCCTCGCAGGGCGCGGACGTGAGCCAGGCCAGCCGCCTGTTGGGTGTCTTCCTGGCCGGCGAGCCCACAACCTGAGACGACGTGATCCGAACGGATCCTTCGATCTGATCGGATGCGCCGCGGCTCGACCCGGGCGTAACCCGAGTCCGGCGGGAGCGTCGAACCGGCGACCGTCCGTGTCCTAACGTGGCGGCGTTCGCAACGCGTCGAGGAGGACGTATGCGTACTCGTCTCCTGGCATTGGTGGTGCTGGCGGCCGTGGTGGTCGGCGCCTGTTCGAGTCCGTCGTCGAAGTCGGCGGCCAAGTCGGCCACGACCTCGACCGCGGCCAGGACCAAGGCCGCGGCGGTGCTGACCAGCGAGGCCCAGATCGAAGACGCCATCCATCGGCACGGCCTCACCCCGACCCTGGCCGAGGAGCAGTTCGTGCTCGACGTCGGGCCACTGCCCGGGGTGACGGTCAAGGGGATCACCGTGGAGTCGGGCAACTTCGACGCCACGCCGGCCATCGAGGACCTCGACACCGAGTGGACCCACCTCAGTTCGGCCCAGCAGAAGGCAGCCACCGCCGACCTCACCCCGACCCAGCAGTTGAAGTCGTCCGGTGGGACCGGCCAGACCACCACCACCATCGCCGCCCGCACCGGCGAACCACCCCGCTACGTCCTGGCCGTGCACACCGACGAGCCGCCCTTCGACTACCTGGGACTGGCGAACGCGGCCGAGCTGGACGAGGCCACCGCCACCGGCCAGCCGGGCCTGAGCGGGATCGTCATCGACGAGGACTCGGGCCTGCTCACGCCCCACGCCGAGCCCTACGCGGCCACCACCTCGTATGAGTGGAGCTTCCTGAACTCGCGCTGGCAGCCCTACTCCGACGGCTGCCACATCGCGGTGTTCACCGGTCAGTGGGGTGCCCTGGGCGACGAGGACGCGGCCGCCATCATGGCGCACGAGGTGTGGCACTGCTTCCAGCAGCGCCAGGCCGGTTCGAACGAGGCGGCCCGCAGCGTGAGCGACTGGGTCACCGAGGGCGAGGCCACCTGGGTCATGTCCCAGCTCCACCCCTCGGCCACGGTGGTGACCAACAAGTGGAGCAAGTACGGGTCCACGCCCACCACCAAGTTCAACGACCGCAGCTACGACGCCATCGGCGTGTTCGGTCACTACGGCGACGTGGCCGGCGACCAGTCGGCGGTCTGGCCGCAGTTGCTACCGGTGGTCACCGCCGACATCAACCATCAGGACTCCAGCGCGCTGACCACACTGATGGGTAGCACCAGCGAGCGCTTCTACTCGGCCTGGGGTCCCAGCTACTTCCTCGATTCCACCGGCGTCGACTGGCACATGGGTGGGCCAGGACCGGTTCCGTCCAGCGCGCCGACACCCACCAACGTGACCATCGGCAACGACGACGGTCAGGACATCGGCCTGCTCCCCCCGTACCAGGCCAACACCGCGACCATCCAGGGCGACGCCGACATCTTGGTGGTGACCCTGGCCTCGGGCTACGGCGAGATCCATGACCAGGGCTACACGCTGTCGCGCACCCTGGACTCGAGCACCCCGGTGAAGCTCTGCCTCAAGTCCGGGGGATGCAAGTGCCCGGACGGCACCCCGGGTGCCTCCGCGTTCACCACCGTGGCCACCGGTCCGATCTCGGTCGGCCTCGACGGCGGCGACCAGAGCCTGGCCGCCTATGCGGCCGGCGTGTCGCTGGACAAGTTCTGCAAGAAGCCCGATCCCCAGCCGCCGACGAACCCCGGCCAGCCGCCAGGCAGCGGTGGTGGGGGTGGCGGCGGGGGCGGCATCGACCCCGATCCGAACCAGCCGGGGGGCATCAGCCAGGGCGATCCCCACCTGTCCACCTTCGACGGCGCCTTCTACGACCTGCAGGTGACGGGCGAGCTGACCCTGGTGAGGTCGACCGTGGACGACCTCGACGTCCAGGCCCGCATGGTGGCGGTTGCCGGCTCGCGGGCCGTGGCCCTCAACCAGGCGGTGGCGGCCCGGGTGGATGGCCACCGCGTCACCGTCGGGCTGGAGAACGGTGCCATGGTGGCCCGGGTCGACGGCACCACCATCACCCAGCAGACCACGCCGGTGGGAGCGGGCAGCCTCGATCGTCTCGGTACCGAGGCCGTGGTGCCCTGGATCGTCGAATGGCCCGACGGCACGACCATGCGCGTCGAACAGCTGGGCATCGAGGGCCTCGACCTGACCGTCCATCCGGCGCCGGGACGCAAGGGCAAGGTGGAGGGGCTGCTTGGCAACGACAACGGCAAGCCAAGTGACGACCTGGCCATGCCGGACGGGACCGTGCTCAGCTCGCCCTCGGACGCGACCCTCGACGGGTCCTACGCCGACGCCTGGCGGATCACCCAGGCCGACTCCCTGTTCGACTACGCCCCGGGTCAGAGCACCGCCACCTTCACCGACACGACCTTCCCCAGCGCGGTATCTCGGCCACCAACGTCCCGAACAAGGCGACGATCACCAAGGAGTGCCAGGCCGAGGGCATCACCGACCCCTACCTGTTGCAGTCGTGCATCGTCGACGCCTCGCAGGTCGGCGGCCAGGCCGTCCTGAGCCACTACGCCGATGCCCAGACCGTGCGGTCGGTGCACGACGCCGTGGCCCACCACCAGTCGGCGTTCAAGTCGTCGAGCTCGTCGACCACCCCCGCCAGCAACTCGACCGCCACCTCCACCCCCGGCACCGAGGCCTCGGGGGCGGCCCTGCGCACCATCATCGACGCCGGTCGGGTGAACGGTCCGACCGAGTCGCCGTCGTTCGCCTTCGGCGCCAAAGCCGGCGACGTGGTGTGGATCGGCCCCCCAGGTTGCGACGACGGCGGCCTGTCCTTCGCTCTGAAGGACCCGTCGGGCAAGGTGCTGAACGCGACCGACCTCCAGTTGGGCGGCCTCCCCGGCTGTCAGATCGGCCGGTTTGCCCTGACGACCAGCGGCACCTACCACGTGGTGGCCAACCCCCAGCACCAGGGGGCGGGCAGCTTCGGCATGCCGATCCGCTTCGAGCGGGCGGACGTGGTCAAGTCGACCTCCTACGACAAGACCGTGTCGGGCTCGATCCCCATGACCGCGGCCCACGACGTGTACACGTTCAGCGGCCACGCCGGCGACCAGGTGTACATCAACGGTCCGGGATGCTCGCTCGGCTTCGCGCACCCCGTGGTGGTGGGCCAGGAGGACAACGTCCAGATCGAGACCAGCAAGGGCCAACCCGTCGTGCTGCTCGGCTGTGAGAAGTCGAGCGCCAGGTTCGCGCTGCCGTCCTCGGGGACGTATCGGGCCATCGTGAACTACGCCAACGTGGGGCCGCTCAGCTACCGCTTCGTCCTGCGCAAGAAATAGCGAAAGCCCGGGCCCGGGCGGCCGGGGTGAGGCAGACTCGGGACATGGATCGTGAGGTCGGCCAGCTCTACAGCGTCGCTCGCGCCGTGCTCGATCCGCTGTTCTCGTTCCTGTGGCGCATCGAGGTGGAGGGTCGCGAGAACGTCCCCGAGCAGGGCGGCGCCATCCTGGCTCCCAACCACCTCTCGGTGCTCGACCACTTCGTGCTGGCCACGACGTTGCCCCGACGCATCACCTATGTGGGCAAGGCCGAGTACATGGACGACTGGAAGACGAAGTACCTCTTCCCGGCGCTGGGCATGATCCCCATCGACCGCGGCGGCGGCTCGGCGGCCAACCGCGCCCTGGAGGCCGCGGCCCGGGTGCTGCGCCAGGGCGAGCTGTTCGGCATCTACCCGGAGGGCACCCGTTCGCGGGACGGCAAGCTCCACAAGGGCCACACCGGCGTGGCCCGCCTGGCCATGCGCACCGGCTGCCCGATCATCCCGGTCGGACTGCAGGGCACCCTCGAGGTGCAGCAGCCCGACTCGTCGGTCCCCAAGCCGTTCAAGGTCATGCGGGTGCGGTTGGGCCGGCCCGATCTCGATGGCGCGCTTCGGCGAACAGACCCGCAATCGGCTGGTGCTGCGAGAGATCACCGACGAGCTCATGTACGAGATCCGCGAGCTCTCGGGCCAGGAGTACGTCGACACCTACGCCACCAAGCGCGCCGACGACGCTGCCGGCCGACACCAGCCACATACCGGTGGCGGCGGCCGTCTGACCAGCCTCGTAGAGTCGGATGCCATGTCCGACCAGATCGCCATCACGCTGCCCGACGGTTCCGAGCGCACGCTGGCGGCCGGGGCCACTGCGGGCGACCTGGCCGCGGCCATCGGTCCTCGCCTGGCCAAAGCGGCGGTGATCGCCAGCGTCAACGGGACCGAGCGCGACCTCGACTGGGAGCTCCACGACGACGACGATGTGGCCGTGATCGTCGAGGAGAGCGATCGCGGCCTGTTCACGCTGCGCCACTCGACCGCGCACGTGCTGGCCCAGGCCGTGCTCGACGAGTTCCCGGGGGCGACCTTCGCCATCGGGCCGCCCATCGCCGATGGCTTCTACTACGACTTCGCCGCTTCCCGGGGGCGAGACCTTCACCCCCGACGATCTCGAACGCCTCGACGCCCGCATGCGGGCCATCATCGCCGAGCGCCAGCCGTTCGTCCGCGACGAGATCCCCGAGGCCGAGGCGCTCGAGTTGTTCCACGATCACCCGTTCAAGGTCGAGATCATCCAGGGCCAGGCCGACGACCCCATGTCGGCCACCGAGACCGGGCTGGTGCGCACCTACGCCAACCCGCCCGCGCTTCATCGATCTGTGCCGCGGACCCCACGTCCCCCACACCGGTCGGCTCGGTCACTTCAAGCTCATGCGGGTGGCCGGTGCGTACTGGCGCGGCGACGAGAAGAACCCGATGCTGCAACGCATCTACGGCACGGCCTGGGCCTCGAAGAAGGACCTGGCCGGCTACCTGGAACGGCTGGTGGAGGCCGAGCAGCGCGACCACCGCAAGCTGGGGGCCGAGCTCGACCTGTTCTCGTTCCCCGAGGAGATCGGCTCGGGCCTGGCCGTGTTCCACCCCAAGGGCGGCCTCATCCGCCGCCTGATGGAGGACTACAGCCGGATCCGCCACGAGCAGGCCGGCTACGAATTCGTCTACTCACCCCACATCACCAAGTCGAACCTGTTCGAGACCTCCGGTCACCTGGACTGGTTCGCCGAGGGCATGTTCCCGCCCATGGAGCTCGACGGGGGTACCGAGTACTACCTCAAGCCGATGAACTGCCCGTTCCACGTGCTGATCTACCGCAGCCAGCAGCGCAGCTACCGCGACCTGCCGCTGCGGTTGTTCGAGTTCGGCACCGTGTACCGCTACGAGAAGTCCGGGGTGGTGCACGGCCTGACCCGAGTGCGGGGCATGACCCAGGACGACGCCCACATCTTCTGCACCAAGGAGCAGATGAGCTCGGAGCTGGCCGGCACCCTCGACTTCGTGCTCGACCTGCTGCGCGACTATGGCCTCGACGACTTCTACCTCGAGCTGTCCACCCGACCCGAGGGCAAGGCAGTAGGCACCGATGCCGAGTGGGACGAGGCCACCGAGACCCTGCGTCGAGTGGCCGAGGGCAAGGACCTCGAGCTGGTGCTCGACGAGGGCGGCGGCGCCTTCTACGGGCCGAAGATCTCGGTGCAGACCCGCGACGCCATCGGACGCACGTGGCAGATGTCCACCATCCAGCTCGATTTCCAGACCCCGCAGCGCTTCGGCATCGAGTACGTCGGTGCCGACAACGAGCGGCACACGCCGATCATGATCCACCGGGCCCTGTTCGGGTCGATCGAGCGATTCTTCGGCGTGCTGGTCGAGCACTACGCCGGTGCCTTTCCGCCGTGGCTGGCGCCGGTGCAGGCCCGGGTGCTGCCCGTGAGCGACGACCACGACCCATACGCCCGGCGCATCGTCGACCGGCTGCGGGCCGAGGGCTTCCGGGCCGACCTGGTGGCGGCCGAGGAATCGTTGGGCAAGCGCATCCGGGCGGCCAAGCTCGAGAAGCTCCCGTACGTGTTGGTGGTCGGCGACGACGATGTCGAGCACTCGACCGTCGGGGTCAACCCGCGGGGTGGCGAGGTCGAGCGAGGGGTCGAGGTCGGGGCCTTCGTCGACCGCCTGGCCACCGACGTCACCGGTCACCTGCAGGTGGGCTGAGCGACCTCATGAGCCAACTCGACCACCTGTGGGCCGGCTGGCGCAGCGCGTACATGACCGAGGTCGCGGCCGGCGACGGCGACGGCCTCGGCCCTCCGCCGGGCGCCGGCTCGCTGTTCGAGCGCATCCTGGCCATGGACGACCAGGAGGGCTACATCGTGCACCGCGGCCCGGTCGTCTCCACGCTCCTCAACGCCTACCCGTACACGAGTGGCCACGTGCTGGTGCTGCCGAACCGGTCGGCGGGGGAGCTGGACGAGTTGGACGATGCCACCTACGACGCACTGTGGCGTGAGGTGCGAGCCGCGGTGGCGGCGATCCGAGGCGCGTACCGCTGCGACGGGGTGAACGTGGGCATGAACCTGGGTCGGGCCGCCGGCGCCGGCGTCCCCGACCACCTGCACGTGCACGCCTTGCCCCGATGGGCGGGGGACAGCAACTTCATGACCGCCACCGCCGGCACCCGGGTGATGCCCGAGTCCCTGGACACCACCTGGTCCAAGCTCCAGGCGGCCTGGCCGGCCTGACCGCCCTTCCAGCAAATCCGTGTAGTCAGGCACCCCCGAGGGGGGTTTTCCACACGGATTTCGGGGCGCAAGGGCCGAGCGGTAGCGTCGACAGGCCATGTCCGACGATTCCCAACCCGACGACGGGTCGCTCGACGACGGGTCGGCAGACGACGACTCCCGGCCCGAAGACCCGTCCCACGACCACGAGCCGGGCGAGGGCGAGGTGAGCGAGGCGGCGGTCACCAAGCCGTTGTCGGCCGAGGACATCGACCACGCCCTCAAGGCCGCGGCCGCCGGTCCCGAGGATGGCGACGCCGACGTCCGTGACACCCTGCCCGAGGATCTCGATGCGTCGGGCTACGTGGGGCCCTACCTGTTCCCCAACAACAGCCGTCGCCGCGTGCCCGGTGTCATCTACATGGTGTTCGCGGTGATCCTGTTCGGGCTGTGGGTCACCCATCGCTCAGCCCCCCAGATCCTGATCAACGACGGCTATCTGGCTGCGGCCATCGGGCTGGGCCTGTTCGGGGCCTACTCGTTCATCACCGGGTGGGACCTGAAGGTCGACGAGCGCGATGCCCTGGTGGCCTCGGTACGCCAGGTCGGCTTCCCGGTCGGTCATGCGTCGGCCCAGATGGGCTGGCGGGGCCTGCTGAGCCGTCCGACGTGGCGGATCCTGCTCTACTCGGCCGAGGATCCACCCACCCAACGGGGGCTGGTGCTGGTCGACGGGGTCGACGGCGAGGTCCTCGAATGGTTCGTGGAGGACAACCCCGAGGACTGGTCCCAGTACGACGAGGACGAATGAGCGGTGGCGGTAGCGACCGGCGGCATCTGGCGTGTCCCGCGTCGTCTCGTCGACGTCATCGCCGATGTGGCGGCCTGGTTCGGCTGACCCTCGGGTAACAGGGCCGAACTCCCCATTTGTAGTCGCGAGCCCACAACGGGTCGCCGGACCCATCTTGCTCGCCCCGTTTCCGGCCGAAGTTCTCTGTGTGACCCCCCAGGCCGGAGCCCGACGCACGCCCCTCCAGTGGCAGGAGGACGGCCGGACCCCCGACGCCGAGGGCGGCTACGCCGACGAGTGGGAGGTCATCTGCCCGTGCACCGGCGACGACGGCGGGCCGGCCGAGCTCCAGTCGCCCGATGTACAGCGGTTCCGCGGTCCGTACCGCACCGAGGAGGCGGCGCGCATGGCCGCCCACCAGCACAACGTGGTGGCCCACTGGTGAGGTCTCGACCCGCCCGGTCCGAGCACTGCCGGCTGCGACCGGTCTGAGCCGGGGCGCGACCGGGCCCGGCCAGTGGAGTGATGGCCGGACCCGATGCCTCCTCGCTCCAGAGCAACGCCGCCTCGCTGGTCAATCTACCCGCTCTCAGCGGCTGACAGACCACCTAGAGCACGTGAATCTCGGGCCTCCGAGCCAAATCTGTGCACCTACACCCCCTCGGAGGCGCACAAGTGCACAGATTTCGGGGTGTCAAGGGCAGGGGCCGCGGGTCGGGGGAATTGGACGGCGCGGTCAGTCGCGGATCGAGGCCAGGGTGTCGGCCACCGTTCCCAGGCCATCGGCCCCCACCTTGATCGCCTCGCGAACCAGATCCAGGGCGGTGACCGGGGAACCGCCGGCCACCGTGGCCGGTCGGGCCCAGTCCGGCGCGGTGGGGTAGTTCCGGATGGCCTCGGCCAGCTGGTCGGACTCGTGGCCCAGCAGGGTCAGCGACTCGTCGATGCTGTCGGGGGATGGGGCGTCCCAGTGCCGTTGCTCGGCGTCGGTGACCGCAGGATGCAGGGTCGGTGACTCCTCGGTCTGGACCCGGCGAAGCTCGTGGCTGATCAGTCCCCACATCCGGGTGACGTCGCTGACCACGTCGAGGGCGCTGACGCCACTGGGACCGATCCGCGCCGCCAGTTCGTCGGCCCGATCGTCACCCGCCACCGGTGACAGCTCGGCCCGGTACCGCCGGGGGAACGAGGCCAGCGCCACCAGGGCGTCCTGGGGAGTGAGCCGGGAGACGTCGAGGCCGGACATGAGTCAGGCCGGGGTGCCCGCTCGGGCCCCGGCCCCCGAACTGGCCGCGGCGTGACCTCGGCCGTCGGGCCCGGCCGTGGCGGCCACCGACTCCACCAGCTGGCTGGGCAGGACGTCGTAGTGATCGTGGTGGGCCTGGAACCGGCCGCGGCCGCTGGTGCGGGATCGTAGGTCGACCGCGTAGCGCCGCAGTTCGGCCGTGGGCACCAGGGCCACGATCACCTGCTCGCCCAGGTCGGCCACCTCGGTGCCCTGCACCCGGGCCCGCCGCGCGTTCAGGTCGCCCATCACGTCGCCCTGGAGCTCGGCCGGCACCACCACCTCGAGCCGGGAGATGGGCTCGAGGATGATGGGCTCGGCGTGGGCCAGCGCCTCGCGGAAACCGAGTCGGCCCGCCATCTTGAAGCTCATCTCCGAGGAGTCCACGGGGTGGTACTTGCCGTCGATGCAGTACACCCGCACGTCGACCACCGGGTACCCGAAGACGCCCCCGTCGGCCATGGCCTCCACGATGCCCTTCTCCACGGCCGGGATGAACTGGCGGGGGATGGCACCCCCGACGATCTTGTCCACGAACTCGAAGCCGCCGCCCCGCTCGAGCGGCTCGATGCGCACGCTCGGCCACGCCGAACTGGCCGTGTCCGCCGCTCTGCTTCTTGTACTTGCCCTCCGCCGCGGCGGTGCCCACGATCGTCTCGCGGTAGGCCACCCGCACCTCCTGCTGGTCGACGGCCACGCCGAACTTGCGCTCGAGGCGCTCCAGGGTGATCTGCAGATGGGTCTCGCCCATGCCCCGCAGCAGGGTCTGGTGGGTCTCGTCGTCGCGGGCCACGATCAACGCGGGATCCTCCTCCACCAGGCGATGCAGGGCGTTGGCCAGCTTGTCCTCGTCGGTCTGGGAGCGCGCCACGACGGCGACGGCCAGCACCGGTTCGGTCGCCGCCACCACCGGCAGGCGCACGGGGGTTCCCTTGGGGGCGAGCGTGTCGCCCGTAGCGGTGCCCGAGAGCTTGGCCACCGCCACGATGTCCCCGGCGGGGGCGGCGGCCACGTCGAGGTGCTCGCGACCCCGCAAGGCGAACAGCCCGTGGAGCCGCTCGTCGACGCCGGAACGAGGGTTGACCAGGTGGTCGTCGCTGCGCAGCGTCCCCGACAGGACCTTGAGCAGCGAGATCTGGCCCACGTGACGGTCGGCGATGGTCTTGAACGCCCACGCCAGGGGCTGGCCGTCGGGATCCGGGGCGATCTCCACCTGGGTGGTGCCGGCCTCCACCTCGACCGGCGGTCGGTCGAGCGGCGAGGGCCCCACCTCGCAAACCAGGTCGGCCAGGCGGTCGATGCCCACCCGGGCCGTGGCCGAGCCGCACACCACCGGGAACACGGTGGCCGCGTCGAGACCATGGGCCAGGGTGTGCTCGAGCTGTTCCAGCGACGGCGTCTCCCCGTCGAGGAAGCGCTCCAGCAGCTCGTCGTCGGCCACCACGATGCCCTCCACCAGGTTGTCGTGGACCTGGTGTTCGAGCGCTTCCATGTCGTCGGGGATCTCGCCCGAGTGGCGCGCCGCCGTCCCGGCCGGGCGGTTGGGATCGAGGTCGTAGGTGTAGGCGGTGTCGGTCAGCAGGTCGGCCACGCCGCAGAAGGACGCCTCCTCGCCGATGGCGAGCTCCAGGGGGGCGACGCCGGCACCGAACGCGTCGCGGATCTCGTCCAGCGTGCGCTCGAACGAGGAGCGTTCCCGATCGAGCTTGTTGATGAAGACCATGCGGGGCAGGCCCAGCTCGGCGGCCGTGCGCCACAGCGCCGAGGTCTGCACCTCGACCCCGTCCACCGCGCTGACCACGAACACCGCCAGGTCGGCCACCCGCATGCCGGCCACCGCCTCGTTCTCGAAGTCGGCGTAGCCGGGGGTGTCGATCAAGTTGATCTTGTGGTCGTTCCACTCGAAGGGCGCGACGGCGAGGGTCAGCGACTGGTGGCGTCGATGCTCCTCGGGCTCCGCGTCGCACAC
The DNA here is from genome assembly GCA_963740985.1 of uncultured Microthrixaceae bacterium. Classification (GTDB taxonomy): domain Bacteria; phylum Actinomycetota; class Acidimicrobiia; order Acidimicrobiales; family Acidimicrobilacustridaceae; genus UBA4742. The sequence goes on along the minus strand of CAVUGJ010000002.1, from coordinate 532,104 downwards.
GGTGGTGCCATCCTCCACCCGACCCATGCGATTGATGGCGCCTGCCTCGTAGAGCAGCGCCTCGGCCAGGGTCGTCTTGCCCGACCCGCTGTGGCCCACCAGCACCACGTTGCGGATCCTGTCGGTCAGCACCTGCTTCACGAGGTCGCACCCCCCGGTCGTCGCCGGTCGCGTCGGTACTGTGAGCGTAGGCCGGTCCGCCCGGGCCGCGCCGGGGCGCCCGAACCGGGGTGCGAGGACGTCGAGAGGCACCGCGCTAGCCTGGATGGGTTCTCGTCGCTGGGGCGCCGCCCGAGCGACCTCCCGACCCCGGCTCGTGCCGCACTGGAGTTGCAATGCTCGACGGTCGCTTCAAGGCGAACATCGAGAAAGGCCTCCGACCGATCGGCGCCAACCTGCGCCGCACCGGCATCACCGCCGACCACCTGACCGCCTTGGGCGTGGTCATGGCGGCCGGCGCGGCGGTGGCCATCGGTGCCGGCCAGCTGCGCATCGGGCTGCTCCTGCTCATCCTCACCGGGTTGCCCGACGCCCTCGACGGCGCGGTGGCCAAGGCGTCAGGCACCGCCGGTCCACGTGGGGCCTTCTTCGACTCGGTGTCGGACCGGGTGTCGGATTCGCTGCTGCTGGGTGGTGTGGCCTGGTACCTGGCCAGCACCCATCCCGGTCACCTGTCGCTGCTGCCCATGGCGGTGCTGGCGGCCTCGCTGATCATCTCGTACCAGCGAGCCAAGGCCGAGTCCCTGGGCTTCGCGGCCAAGGGCGGGATCATGGAGCGAGCCGAGCGCATCATCCTGCTCGGCTTCGGCCTGCTGTTCGATTCGCTGCTGATCGGTGTCCTGTGGGTCATGCTGGCCCTCACGCTGGTCACCGCCGTCCAACGCTTCGTGAAGGTGTGGCGTCTGGCCAGCGTCGAGCGTCCCCAGGTCTCGCCCAAGCGCCTGGCTCGTCGACGGGCGGCCCGGGCCACCCGCAGCGGTCGTCAGACCTCGCCGGTCTGGCAGCGCCGGCCGGGCAACCGTCGCACTCCCTGACCGGGCGTGCGACTCGGTCCGCTCGACATCGAGCCCGTCTCCACCGTCTACCGCGCCGGGTCGGCTTTCGTGCGCGCCGTGCCCCGGCCGGTGGCCGAGTTCGGTGGTGACCTGGCCAGCTCCATCGCCGCGGAGGTGTCGGCGGAGCGGCGGCTGTTGACCGAGCGAAACCTTCAGCGGGTCCACGGTCCGGGCTTCACCGGGCGGCCGCTGCGGAGGGCCGTCCACCAGACCTTTCGCTCCTACACCCGCTACTGGGTCGAGTCGTTCCGGCTGCCCAAGCTGTCACCGGCCCAAATCGATGCCGGCTTCGCGGTCGAGGGCTACGACCACATCGAGCGGGCGCGGGCCTCGGGCATCGGTCCGATCCTGGCCCTGCCCCACCTCGGGGGGTGGGAGTGGGCGGCGTTCTGGCTCACGTGCGTGCTCGACGTGCCCGTGACCGCGGTGGTCGAGGCGGTCGAGCCGCCGGAGCTCTTCGACTTCTTCGTCGACTTCCGACGGGACCTGGGCATGCACGTGGTGCCCCTCGGTCCCCGGGCGGGTTCCCAGGTGATGGCGGCCATCAAGGCCGGGCACGTGGTGTGCCTGCTGTCGGATCGCGACATCGCCGGCGACGGCATCGAGGTCGACTTCTTCGGCGAGAAGACGACGCTGCCTCCGGGCCCGGTGACCGTGGCCCTGCGCACCGGGGCCCCGCTCATCCCCACCGCCGTCTACTTCGAGGGCTCCGGCCACCACTGCGTGATCGGGCCCCCGATGGAGCTCGACCCGCCAGGGCCGGTTCCGCGACGACGTCGACCCGCCTGACCCAGGAACTGGGCGGACGCCTCGAGGAGCTCATCCGCCGGGCGCCCGAGCAGTGGCACCTCCAGTCCCCCAACTGGCCCAGCGACTACGACGCCCTGGCCGCCATCGGCCACCCGCATCCCCGTCCGGGCCAGGCTGGGTCCTGATGCCGACGCTCACCCTCGACGCGGCGCTCGATCGGCTCCCCAAGGTCGAGCTGCACTGCCACATCGAGGGCACCATGCGACCGGCCACCGTGCTCGACCTGGCGGCCAAGAACGCGGTGGCGCTGCCCACCACCGACCTGGACGAGCTCTACCGGTACGGCTCGCTGGACGAGTTCCTGGCCGTCTTCTGGCTGGTGCAGAGCTGCCTGATCGACCGCTCGGACTGGGCTCGACTGGCCTATGAGAGCGTGACCGATGCCGCCGCCCACGGTCGGGTCTACGCCGAGAGCTTCTTCACCCCGGCCCGTCATCTGGCCGGGGGCGCCTCACTGGCCGACATCGTGGCCGGCCTGGACGAGGGGATCGCCGCGGCCGAGGCCGAGACCGGCACCCGGTGCATGCTCGTGGCCGACATCGATCGGGCCTACGGTCCCGACGCCGGCCGGGAGCTGGTCGAGGGAGTGGTCGAGCTGCGCCAGGCGGGGGCTCCGGGCGCCTCGCGGGTGTTGGGCATCGGGCTGGATTCGACCGAGATCGGCGTCGACCCCCGCTCGTTCGCACCGGCCTACGGGATCGCGGCCCGGGCCGGCCTGCGCCTCACCGCCCACCAGGGCGAGGACACCGGTCCCGAGGCCATCGCCGCCTGTGTGGACGTGCTCGGGGCCGAACGCATCGACCACGGACTGTCGATCATGGAGGATCCGGGGTTGGTCGAGCGCTTCGCCGGTCAGGGCATCCCGCTCACCGTGTGCCCCACGTCGAACATCGTCATCGCCAACAAGGTGGCGCACCTGGCCGACCACCCGTTCAAGGCCATGCGCGACGCCGGTCTGCTGGCCACCCTGAACACCGACGACCCCGCCCTCACCGACCTGGACCTGGGCCGCGAGTACGCGGCGGTGGCCGCGGCCTACCAGTGGGGGTTCGACGAGATGGTGGCCGTGGCTCACGACGGCGTGGACGCCACCTGGCTCGACGACGACGCCAAGCGCGCCCTGCACGGCGACATCGACGCCCGCGCCGCCGAGCTGCGCGCCGACCTCGACCCGGACTGACACCTGACCCGAGCGACGGGTCGCGCCCCGGCGCGACCAGAGGTGGATATGGTCCGCCGGGACACCCGAAGCTCGGTCATCGGGCTCGACCCGAGGGAGCCCGTGTGGGCATGTTCGATCGATTCGCCGAGGCCGCCAGCCACTTCACCAGCCGAGCCTGGTTCTTCGGCTTCTGTGTTCTGCTGGTCGTGCTGTGGGTGCCGAGCCTGCCGCTCTTCGGTTCGCTGGACACGTGGCAGCTGGTCATCAACACCGCCACCACCATCATCACCTTCTTGTTGGTCGCACTCCTGCAGAACAGCCAGTGGCGCGGCGACAAGGCCACCAACGAGAAGCTCGACGCGGTGGCCAGTGGCCTGGCCGAGACGATGGAATCGGTCCACCTGCTCATGCACGCGCTCAACGTCACGTGCGACGACCACGAGATGGATCGGGCCGCCGGCCAGCTGAGGCACACCGTCGGCATCGAGAAGCGGACCTCGTCCAGCTCCGGGCGCCGGAAGTAGCGGCGCGGCGACGCACGGGCAGTCGGATCGGGGAGGGAAAAGGCGGGCGGACTAGCGTGGTGGGGTGCGCATCGGCATCATCAGCCCGTACAGCCTGAGCCTGCCCGGGGGCGTGCAGGGCCAGATCCTGGGTCTGGCCCGGGCGCTGCGGGCGGCCGGTCACGACGTACGGGTGCTGGGCCCCTGCGACGGGCCGCCACCCGACGCCGGGGTCACGCCCCTGGGCAACAGCGTGCCCACCATGGCCAACGGCTCGGTGGCGCCCATCGCGCCTGACCCGTCGGCGCAGCTGCGCACCATCCGAGCCCTGCGCGACGAGGCCTTCGACGTGGTGCACGTGCACGAGCCGCTGTGCCCGGGCCCGACCCAGACGGCCATGTTCTTCAAGACCGCACCCCTGGTCGGCACCTTCCACGCGGCCGGAAGCTCCAAGGCGTACACCTGGTTCTCGCCGGGCGTGAAATGGCTGTCCAAGAAGCTCGACCTGCGCCTGGCGGTGAGCGAGGACGCCGAGCGCATGGCCGTTCGAGCGCTCGGAGGCACCTACACGGTGTTGTTCAACGGGGTCGAGCTCGAGACCTTCTCCAAGGCCACGGCCTGGCCCACCGACGGTCCGACCGTGTTCTTCATCGGCCGACACGAGCCCCGCAAGGGCCTGGCCGTGCTGCTGGAGGCCATGACCGACCTGCCCGCGCACGTCCGGCTCTGGATCGCCGGCGACGGTCCCGAGACGGCCATGCTGGCCCAGCGCGTGGCCGGTGATGCCCGCATCGAGTGGCTGGGCCGCATCAGCGACGAGGAGAAGGCGGCGCGACTGCGGGCCGCCGACGTGTTCTGCGCGCCGTCGCTGCACGGGGAGTCCTTCGGCGTGGTGCTGCTCGAGGCCATGGCGGCCGACACCCCGATCGTGGCCAGCGACCTGCCCGGATACTCCAACGTGGCCCGGCTGGGCCGAGACGCCCTGCTGGTCCCGCCGGGCGACAGCGCCCAGCTGGCCGAGGGCCTCCGGCGACTGCTCACCGACGCGTCGCTGGCCGCCCAGCTGGTGGCGTCGGGGAGCCAGCGGGCGCAGGAGCTGTCGATGGAGCGCCTGGCCGAGCGACACCTGGCCCTGTACCGCACGATCATCTAGCTCGCTTGGCCCTTCGGGACGCGGATCCATCGGATCACCCCGGGCGTATGATGACTTCATGACCATTCTCATCATCGTGCTGGTCGTGATCATCGTCGTGCTGATCGCCGTGTTCGTCGGCGGCTACAACGGGCTGGTCCGACTGCGCAACAAGATCGACGCCGCCTGGGCGCAGATCGACGTGCAGCTCAAGCGCCGGTTCGACCTCATCCCCAATCTGGTCGAGACGGTCAAGGGCTACGCCGCCCACGAGAAGGACACCTTCGAAGGGGTCACCCAGGCTCGCGCCAACGCCATCTCGGCTCAGAGCCAGGGTCCGGCTGCGGCCGCCCAGGCCGACAACGTGCTGAGCGGGGCCCTGAAGTCGCTGTTCGCGGTGGCCGAGGCCTATCCCGACCTCAAGGCCAACCAGAACTTCCTGGAGCTGCAGGAGGAGCTGACCGCCACCGAAGACAAGGTGGCCTACGCCCGGCAGTTCTACAACGACACCGTTCGCGGCTACAACACCAAGATCCAGTCGATCCCGACCAACATCATCGCCGGAGCCTTCCACTTCGAGAAGCGGGAGTACTTCGAGGCCGACGACGACTCACGTGGTCCCGTCAAGGTCTCGTTCTCGTAGCACCCCGCTCCACTCGTCCCACCCCTCGCTCCACCTCTTCCGGAGGGTCCGGCCCTGTACGACCAGGTCAAGCAGAACAAACGTCGGTCCGCGCTGCTGATGCTCGCCTTCACCATGCTCGTGTTGGTGGTGGCCACGGCGTTCAGCCTCGTCTTCCGTCTGGGCGCCGTGGGCTTCGCCTTCGTCCTCGTCTTCGCCGTGCTCTTCAGCGGCGTCGCCTCGTTCGTGTCCTACTGGAACTCGGACAAGGTGGCGCTGGCCATGACCCACGCGGTCCCGGCCGATCCCCACACCTACGCCCGGCTCTACAACCTGGTCGAAGGCCTCTGCATCGCCAGCGGGCTGCCCCAACCCAAGTTGTACGTGGTCGACGATCCCGCCCCGAACGCCTTCGCCACCGGACGCGATCCCAAGCACGCGTCCCTGGCGGTGACCTCCGGCCTGCTCGAGAAGATGAACCGGGTGGAGCTCGAAGGGGTGCTGGCCCACGAGCTCAGCCACGTGAAGAACTACGACATCATGGTGTCGTCGATGGCCGTGTGCCTGGTGGGGGTCATCGCCGCGCTCAGCGACTTCGGGCTCCGCTGGTTCGTGTTCGGCGGCATGATGGGCGGCCGTCGCAACAACAACCAGGGCGGGGGCGGTGGCAACGACCCCACCCAGCTCATCATGTTCGTGGCCGCCCTGGTGGTGATCATCCTGGCGCCGTTGGTGGCCACCCTCATGCAGTTCGCGGTCAGCCGCCGACGCGAGGCGCTGGCAGACGTGTCGGCCGTCGAGATGACCCGCTACCCGCCGGGTCTCATCTCGGCCCTCGAGAAGCTGCGTGACGACCACACCGTCATCAAGGAGAACGGTCGGGCCACCGCGCACCTCTGGATCGAGGAGCCGATGGACCACTACGACGGGCAGAACCAGCGCAAGAGCAAGTGGTCGCACCTGTTCGACACCCATCCCCCGATCGAGGATCGGATCGCCGCCCTCCGCGAGATGTGATGGGCGAGCAGTGATGGCCACCGCCGGACGAGACCCGCGCCGCTCGCTGATCATCGGATCGCTCATCGCCGCGGTGATCCTGGCCGCACTGGTGGTGGTGGCGCTGATCGGCGTCTACATCGCCTTCGCCCCCCGCAGCTCGAACCGCGACACCTGGGGTTCACCACCCTCGGTGGTCGCGCTCGCGCCCATCCACCGGGTGAGCACCCCGAATTCCTAGGGTGCAGGGCGTGCCGCGCGCCCGACTGACCGCCGCCTCGTTGGGGCTGGTGAGCTTGTTGGCCGCGTCGTGCGCGGCCAAGGCGGCCTCGTCGCCCGCGGTTCGGCCGGCCACGATTCCGCCCACCACCAGCTCGGTCACCACCACCGTCGTGGCTTCCGGCCCGGCGTACCCCCTGACCGGCGTGCCCATGGCCGATCCGAGCGTGGCCGCCCACCCCGCCGTCGTGGTCAAGATGGACAACAGCCCCTGGGCCCGACCCCAGGTCGGCATCAACCAGGCCGACATCGTCATCGAGCTGCTGGTGGAGGGCATCACCCGCTTCGCCCTGGTGTACGGCTCCCAGACCCCGAACACGGTCGGTCCGGTGCGCTCGGCGCGCTCGAGCGACATCGACCTGCTGGCCGGTTTGGGTCGGCCGCTGCTGGGGTGGTCGGGCGCCAATCCCACCGTGACCAAGCAGGTCACCACCGCGGCTGGCCTGGGCCTGCTGATCGACGCCAGCCGTGGGTCCAACCCGCCCGAGTACTGGCGTGACAACACCCGTCAGGCCCCCCACAACCTCTTCACCAGCATCCCGATGCTGCTGTCGCGCTTCGGGGCCGGCGACACGTCTCCGCCTCAGGCGATCCTGCCCATCGGCCCGACGGGTACCACCATGGCGGCCTCCGGCGTCAGTGCCCCCGGGGTGACCATCAACTTCGGGTCGGGTGTGGTCGTGTCCTACGCCTGGGACGCGGCGGCCAAGGGTTGGGCGCGGTTCCAGGTCGACCAGCTCCACGATCTGGCCCACAGCGCCACCCTGGATTCGGCCGGTCAGCAGGTGACCCCACCCAACCTCGTCGTGCTGTTCACGCCCTACGGCGTCTCGGTGGCCGACCCCAAGTCGCCCCAGGCCGAATCGGTGGGTGCGGGCACCGGCATGGTGCTGGTCGATGGTCACCAGATCCCGATCAACTGGTCCCGCCCGGTCAACACCAGCCCGTATCGGTTCACCACCACCGACGGGGTGCCCTACACGCTGCCGCCGGGTCGGACGTGGGTGGCCCTGCCCGAGGTCGGCTCGGCCGTGACCGTCATGGACGCCGCCGGCGCGGCCGGCCTGCTGGCGCTGCCCCGCTGAGGAATCTCGCTCCGGATCCATCTCGCTTCGGGGTTTGGGGGGTGCGGATCTACACTGAGGCCATGGCTGACCCATCGAAGGAAGCGGCACCCCGCCAGACCGGCACCCCGCTGGTCAAGCGGGGTCTGGCCGAGATGCTCAAGGGCGGCGTCATCATGGACGTCGTTCGTCCCGATGAGGCCAAGATCGCCGAGGATGCCGGGGCCACTGCGGTCATGGCCCTCGAGCGGGTTCCCTCCGACATCCGACGCGACGGCGGCGTGGCCCGCATGAGCGATCCCGAGATGATCGAGGGCATCAAGGCGGCGGTCAGCATCCCGGTCATGGCCAAGGCCCGGATCGGCCACTTCGCCGAGGCCCAGATCCTCCAGGCGCTCGGTGTCGACTACATCGACGAGAGCGAGGTGCTCACCCCGGCCGACGAGGCCCATCACATCGACAAGTGGGCCTTCACCGTCCCGTTCGTGTGCGGCGCCACCAACCTGGGCGAGGCGCTCGCGGCGCATCTCCGAGGGGCGTGTCTGATCCGCTCCAAGGGCGAGGCCGGCACCGGCAACATCGTCGAGGCCGTCCGTCACCTGCGGTCCATCCTGGGCGACATCCGCAAGATCACCACCGCCGACTAGGCCGAGCTGTTCGACTGGGCCAAGCGCCTGTCCGCCCCGCTCGGCCTGGTGCAGGAGGTGGCCGAGACGGGCAAGCTCCCGGTCCCGCTGTTCTGCGCCGGCGGCATCGCCACCCCGGCCGATGCGTCGCTGGTCATGCAGCTGGGGGCAGAGGCGGTGTTCGTGGGCTCGGGCATCTTCAAGAGCGCCGATCCGGCGGTGCGGGCCAAAGCCATCGTCGAGGCCACCACCAACTTCCGCGATCCCGAGATCGTGGCCAAGGTGAGCCGAGGGCTGGGTCCGGCCATGCCCGGGCTCGAGATCGGCTCCCTGGAGACCAAGCTGGCCGACCGGGGCTGGTAGTCCCGATGCCGTCGTCGAAGCCGAGCGAGCCCCCGGGTGCGCGTGGTCACCTCACCGACGGTGGGCCTGCTGGCCCTCCAAGGCGCGTCCGAGCTGCACGGTCAGCTGCTGGAACAGCTCGGCGTGGCCACCCTCGAGGTCCGCAGCCGGGCTGAGCTGGACCGCGTCGATGGTCTGGTCATCCCCGGCGGCGAATCGACCACCATCTCCAAGCTGCTCGAGGCCAACGACCTGTTCGATCCGATCCGAGCGCGGCTGGATGCGGGCATGCCGGCCCTGGGCACCTGCGCCGGCATGATCCTGCTGGCCGACGAGGTGCTCGACGGCCGGCCTGACCAACGCAGCTTGGGTGGCATCGACCTGGTCGTGCGACGCAACGGATTCGGTCGCCAGATCGATTCGTTCGAGGCCGATCTGGACGTGGCCGGCTTCGACCACGCGTTCCACGCCGTGTTCATCCGGGCGCCGGTGGTCGAGCGGGTGGGGCCCGACGTCGAGGTGCTGGCCCGCATCGACGACCAACCGGTGTGCTGTCGCCAGGGTCCGGTGCTGGTCACCTCGTTCCACCCCGAGCTCTCGGGCGACACCGGCCTCCACGAGTTGTTCATGACCACGTTCGACGCCGACGCGTCCCATCGACCAAGCTGAGCGCGCCCGGCGCGCCCGCCACGCCAAGCACCCGCGAGAGGTTCATCCATGTCCGGTCATTCCAAGTGGGCCACCATCAAGCACAAGAAGGGCGCGGCCGACCAGGCACGGGGCAAGCTCTTCGCCAAGATCATCCGCCAGGTGGAGGTGGCCGCCCGCCAAGGCGGTGGCGACATCGAGATGAACCCGACGTTGCGCACGATGTACCAGAAGGCGCGCAGCGCCTCGGTGCCCCTCGACACCATCGAGAAGGCCATCAAGCGGGGCACGGGCGACCTCGAAGGGGTCATCTACGAGCAGATCACCTATGAGGGCTACGCCCCCCACGGCGTGGCCATCCTGATCGACGTGCTCACCGACAACCGCAACCGCACCGGTTCCGACGTGCGCACCGCGCTCAAGAAGAACGGCGGGACCATCGCCGAGCCCGGCGCGGTGGCCTGGCAGTTCGAGCGCAAGGGCATCATCGCCGTGCCCGGGTCGGTGGGTGAGGACGACGTCATGCTGGCCGCCCTGGACGCTGGAGCCGAGGACATCACCAACGAGGGCGACACCTGGCGGGTGACGACCACTCCTCACGACGTGACCGCCGTGCAGGAGGCGTTGGAAGCCGCCGGCATCCCCGTCGACTCGGCCGACACCACCATGCTGCCCACCTCGACCATCGAGCTGGACACCGCCGAGGCGGCGCGCTCGGTGCTGCGGGTGATCGACGCCCTGGACGAGAACGACGACGTGCAGGACGTCTACGCCAACTTCGACATCCCCGACGCGGTGATGGAAGCGGTCGAGATCTAGCCTCGGGTCAGCGGCCAGACCGGGCCACCGGGGGCGGTGACTGCTGCGCTCAGGTTGTCCACCGTGGTCAACACGTCGTCGACCGGGGACTTGGTGGCCGCCTCGGTGATGCTCCAGTTGCACACCTGGGTGCACGCATAGGTGAGCGGGATCTGGATGACGATGGTGAGCCAGTGCCCGTTGTAGGGCGCGGGCACCTTGGCTCCGGCCCGGCGCGTGGTGATGGTGCACGTGGGGCTGGTGAGGGTCGCCGCCGCGCCGATCGTCAGGGACGGCGTCGAGTAGCTGCACGCCGTCTCGGACGTCGGCGGCGAGGGTGGCGTGATGCTGAACCCCACGGGCGGCGGGCCGAACACCTGCATGGCGATCGAACCCGATGGGCTGTCGCCGGCGTCGAAGGCGTCGATCAACAGGGTGTGGCCGGCGAAGGACGTCGAGATCGGTCCCAGATCGGCCACCGCCGGCGAGTGCGCGGCGTAGACGCGCTGGGTCTGGATGAACGGCGAGGTGACCGGCAGGTCGGTCTCGGCCCCCGCGGTGAGGACGAAGCCGTTGATGCCGCCACCAGCATCGGTCACGCCGGGTATGCCGCTGGTCTTGACCACGATCGGGTAGACGCCCGCGGTGGCGGCGGTGAACTGGCAGAGGGCGACATCGGTGGGCGCCTTGCGGGTGGGCTGGAACACCTGGTAGCCCATCGTCCCGTTCACGCAGGCACCCAGGGCGTTCATGCCCAGGGACGGGTCGGTGGAGAGGTTCGCCGGGTCTCCGGTGGTGTCGAAGAGCTGGAAGGACGTGGCGAAGCCCTGCTGACTGTCGCCGGCCGCGTGGTTGTCGTGGAGCGGGCCGTTCAGGTCGAAGGCAGGGTCGTCGATGGCCACGGTCACCACGCTTCCGACCTGGTCGGCCGGGACGGTGAAGGTGTAGAGCTGGCCGTTCGGGTTGAAGTTCGAGTTGAGCGGCCCCCCCGCGCAGCTGGTGGCGCTGGCCGCCACCGTGGTGCAGTGCGTGTCGAAGGGATCGCCGCGGTCGACGTTCGTGTAGGGCCCGGCGATGGCCGTCCAGCCGGTGCCGACGGGGGGTGGGCCACCCGGGAAGCCGATGGGGATGGCGCCGGCCGGCGCCGGCGCGGCGGTCAGCGCGGCCAGGGTCAGCACGGCCACGGCCACCGGGCCTGTCACCGCCCATCGGGTCATCCACCGGCCCCGCAACCGCATCTGCATGTCGCCTCTCCCCATTCCGCCTCGCGGCGGAGCTTACCTGTTCTCAGGAGTCGAGAGGCCATGAGACCGGCCGGGCGATTCGTTGTCCGCCCTCGAATGGGCGCTGTCACACCACGCCGATAGTGTCGCTGCGGATGACGATCGGAGTGGGGGAGCAGGCGCCGGACTTCGCGGCCGAAGGGACCGATGGCACCCCTGAAGGGCGTCGTTCCTACTCCCTGGCCGAGTTCCGGGGCCAGCCGGTGGTGCTGGTCTTCTATCCCGCCGACCACTCCCCGGTTTGCACCGAGCAGCTCACCAGCTACAGCCACGACATCGGCCAGTTCGCCGACCTGGGCGCGCAGGTGTTGGCCCTGAGTCCCCAGAGCGTCGAGGAGCACGAGGCCTTTGCCGAGGCCAACGGCGGGTTCGCCTTTCCGTTGTTGGCCGATCCGGCCAAGGAGGTGGGTCGCGCCTACGGCACTCTGGGGCCGCTCGGGTTCTACCGGCGGTCGATCTTCGTGATCGACGGCACCGGTCGCGTCGGTTACGCCCACCGGGCCACTGCCGGGCTCACCTTCCGGCCCACCGCCGAGATCGTCACCGCCCTGGCCGACCTGGCCGATCGCTGAGCAGGGTTCGCGGATCAGGACTCGCTGGCCACGCCCAGCAGGCGTCCGCGGGTCAGCGAGCGCATGCCGCTGACCAGCAGGCCGATGCCGACGGCCCAGGCCACCCCGCCCAGGATGAACGAGATCATGACCGCCGAGCCGCCGAACAGCGCGCCGGTCGACTGGCCGTAGGCGATGAGGATCAGCGGAAAGGTGATGAGGCCCGCAGCCTGCTGGGCGGCGGCGGTGCTCTTGACCCGGGCCGACAGGCGCAGCACCAGCGAGAGGGCGATCAGCAGGAACGGCGGCAGCACCCACAGGATGAGGAGCCACCACGACGGGGTGGGGAAGAACCAGCCCCCGGCGTCAGGCCCCACGATCAGGTTGACCATCAGCGAGTACAGGCCGAAGCCGACCAGGGTGGTCAGGTAGCCCGGGATGAGGCTGGCGATCAGCTTGCCCAGGTAGATCTCGCGGACCCCGGCGGGGGAGTGGGCCAGGAACTCGCCCGTGCCGCGCTCGCGCTCGCCCACGATCGAGCTGGATCCGACCGCGGTCGAGATGGTCAGCGGGACGATCACGGCGATCGGAGCCAACAGGAACACGGCCAGGACGTAGGACACCTTGGTGCCGGCGCTGGCGTGTTGAGGCACCGCGTGCTGGGCGGCGGCCGGGAGCAGTTGCAGGGCCTGGGACACCTGGCGCACCGCGCCCACGCTGCCGATGTTGTTGATGATCGACAGCAGGACGGCCGGCACGACCACGAAGAAGATCAGCCCGAGTCCACCCATCGGCATCCAGAAGTCCTTGGACTGCCACAGCTGGCGCAGGTCGGTGCGCATCACCGTCATCATCCGCTGGAAGTTCACGATGGCGTCCCCTTGTGCTGGTCCTCGGCCAGGTGGTTGATCTCGGGGAAGTACACGCCGTCCCCGGTCGAGTCGCCGCGACGTTCCCGGCGGATGGCGAAGTAGAGGTCCTCCAGCGAGGGGTTGTGCGGGTCCACCCGAGTGATGCGCACCCCGGCCGCGGCCATCGCCGCCACCAGTTCGGGCACCCGAGACACATCGTCGAGCTGCACCTCGGTCAGGTCGTCGATGCGCTCGAGCGTCACCACCCCGTCCATTCCCCTGAGCATCTCGAGGCTGGCCGGGTCCTCGGCGTCGAAGCGCACCAGGTTGGCCGGCCAGTAGCGCCGGGTCAGCGCCTCCTGCGTGCCGTGGATGAGGTCGGTGCCGTTCTCCAGCACGACGATCTGGTCGGCCAGGCCTTCGGCCTCGACCAGCAGGTGGGTGCACATGACCACCGTGTGGCCATCGGCGGTCATCTCCCGGATCAGCTCCAGCACGGCGTGGGACGACTCGGGGTCGAGCCCGGAGGTGGGCTCGTCGAAGAGCAGGAGCTCGGGGTCGTGCAGCACCGAGCGGGCCAGCGCCAGCCGGGTCTTCATGCCGGTCGAGTAGCCGCCGACGCGCTGGTCGAGGGCGTCGAGGATTCCGAACCGGCCGGCGGCCTCGCGGATGGGCTTGATGGCGTGGCGGCCGAGACCGTAGAGCTCGGCCGAGTACTGGAGGTTGTCCCATCCCGAGAGCCGGTCGTAGAGCGCGGGCTTGGCCGAGACCACGCCACAGCGGCGACGAACCTCCTCGCCGAACCGGTCGGGATCGAAGCCGAAGGTGCGGACCAGCCCCTTGTCGGGGACCAGGGCGCCGGTGACGACGCGGATGGCGGTGGTCTTGCCGGCGCCGTTGGGCCCGAGCAGCACGGTGATCCGGCCCTTGGGGGCCATGATCGACAGGTGGGACAGGGCGGGGACGCGTCCGAAGGACTTGCTGACGTCGTCGTACGTCGACCACCAGATCGCCGGGATCGAAGGCGGCGGACGGATCGACCAGCAGGCCGGTGGTCGCCTCGGCGCCCGTCGTCTCCGCCACGGGCGAGGTGGTGGGTTCCGTGGGGTCGCCGGACGCGGCGTCGGCGCCGGCCACCGGGGTGGACGGTCGTGCCGTCGCGGTCTCGGGGGTCATCCTGCTACTCATCGGCATGGCCCCTGCGCCCTCAAGCGCCTTTCCCGGAAACTGGGCATCTTTGCAGCCGGAATCCGGCGGCCAAAGGTGCCCAGTTTGGCAGGGGGCGGGGGGTCGATCGGGGTCGGGCGAGGGGTCCACCACCGCTCTGGTGGTCCTGGCTAGCTTCGTACGAGTGTTCGTGCTCGGTCTCGACCCCGGTCTTTCCCGCTGCGGCTACGCCGTGGTCGAGCCCGGCCCCCGCGGGTCGGCCCGAGCCCGGGCGCTCGGCGTGCTGACCACCCCACCCGACCGGGAGCTGCCCGACCGTCTGGCTGAGCTGCAACGTGACCTGCGAGCCCTGTTCGATGAGCACCAGCCCCAAGCGGTCGCGGTCGAACGGGTCCTGTTCCAGGTCAACGTGCGCACGGCCATGGGGGTCGGCCAGGCCAGTGGGCTGGCCATGGCCGAGGCGGCCAACCGTGGTTGCGACGTGGTGCAGTACTCGCCGAACGAGGTCAAGCAGGCGGTCACCGGGTACGGGGCCGCCACCAAACGACAGGTGCAACTGATGGTGCAGACCCTGCTCGGCCTGGCCGAGCTGCCCTCGCCGCCCGACGCCGCCGACGCCGCCGCCCTGGCCCTGTGCCACCTGGCCACCGCGCCGATGCCGCGAGGCCGCCGCCCGGGCCACGGCCCGATCCGGGGCTCGGCCATGATCGGCTCGCTGCGAGGCACCCTGCTGGACCGCTGGGGCGATGGCGAGCTGCTCATCGAGGTGGCCGGCATCGGCTATCGGGTGACCGTCACCCCGACCAACGTCATCGAGGTGGGCGAGCTCGGGGGCGAGGTCTTCGTGCACATCCACCACCATCTCCGCGACGACGCCCAGGTGCTGTACGGCTTTCGCACCCGGGCCGAGCGGGAGTGTTTCGAGAGCCTCCTGGCCGCTCACGGCGTCGGTCCGGCTCTGGCCCTGGCCATCCTGTCGGTCCATGGCCCCGACGCCCTGGCCGTGGTGGTGGCCGACGACGACATCGACGCCCTGTGCCTGGTGCCGGGCGTGGGCAAGAAGACGGCGGCGCGCCTGCTCATCGAGCTCAAGTCCAGCCTGAGCGTGGCCGTGCTGGAGGTGGCCACCGGGCCGGGCGTGGCGGCCGAAGACGGCCGAAGCGCGGCGCGCTCGGATGTGCGCGAGGCCCTGACCAACCTGGGTTACGGGCCCGACGAGGTGGCGTCGGTGGTGCGCGAGCTGCCCGATGCCGAAGATGTGTCCTTGTTGCTCAAGGAGGCACTCCAGCGGTTGGCGGTGAGCTGAGATGCGCGACGAGTTGCTCCAGCCCGACGCCACCGACGACGAGCGTCGCCACGAGGAGCTGACGCCGCCTGTCGGTCTCGAAGACGAGCTGGTCGAGCGCCTGGCCACGGACGGTCTGGGTGACGAAGGCGGCCTGCGACCCCGTCGTCTGGAGGACTTCGTGGGCCAGGGCGAGCTCAAGGAGCACCTGGCCATTATCCTGGAGGCGGCACGGCGCCGAGGCCAAGCGGTCGACCACCTGCTCTTCGCCGGTCCCCCCGGGCTGGGCAAGACCACCCTGGCCGCCATCGTGGCCGTGGAGATGGGGGCCGGGCTCCACATCACGTCCGGGCCCGCCCTCGAGCGGGCCGGCGATCTGGCCGCCATCCTCACCCGCCTGGACGAGGGCGACGTGCTGTTCATCGACGAGATCCACCGCCTGTCCCGGTCGGTCGAAGAGGTCCTGTACCCGGCCATGGAGGACTTCCAGCTCGACATCGTGTTGGGCAAGGGCCCGGCGGCGCGCTCGATCCGCCTGGACCTGCCCCGGTTCACGCTGGTGGGCGCCACCACCCGCACCGGGCTGATCACCGGCCCGCTGCGCGACCGCTTCGGCCTGGTGGCTCGGCTCGACTACTACAGCCCGGCCGATCTGGAGACCATCGTGGTGCGCGCCGCCGGCATCCTGGGCGTCACCCTGGCCCAGGACGAGCCGGGGGATTCCTCTGGCGCCCAGGAGATCGCCCGCCGGGCCCGAGGCACGCCCCGCATCGCCAACCGGCTGCTGCGCCGGGTGCGCGACTACGCCGAGGTGCGCGGCACCGGCTCCATCGACCACGCCACCGCCCGCGACGGCCTGGCCGTGTTCGGGGTCGACGACCGCGGCCTGGACAAGGTCGACCGAGCCATCCTGTCCGCCATCTGCGAGCGCTTCGGTGGAGGACCGGTCGGCCTGTCCACCCTGGCCATCAGCGTGGGAGAGCCCACCGAGACGGTGGAGGACGTCTACGAGCCGTTCCTCATCACCCAGGGCCTGCTCATGCGCACGCCCCGGGGTCGGGTGGTCACGCCGACCGCGTGGGCGCATCTGGGCCTGATCGCCCCGCCCAGCGCCGCCATGGCCGCGGCCGACGAACCGCCCAACCTCTTCGGCTGACCAGCGATCGCGGCAACGGCCGAGTGACCGCCACCCTGTCCAACGCCCAGGCCCGACGGATCGCGCTCGGGGCCCAAGGCTTCGCCGAACCGCGACCCACCGGTCGGGTCGACCGTCGGCACCTGCGCCGGGTGCTCGATCGCATGGGTCTCATCCAGATCGATTCGGTCAACGTCTTGGTGCGCAGCCAGGAGCTCACGCTGTTCGCCCGGTTGGGCGCACACCCACGCACACTGATCGCCGATGCCACTGGCGCGGATGAGCTGTTCGAGTACTGGGTCCACGAGGCCAGCCTGATGCCGATGGAGGACTACCCGCTCTTCCGGTGGCGCATGGGCCAGCCGATCCGATGGCCTGGCTTCCGGCGGTGGGTCCGGGACAACCCCGTCTACATCGAGGAGGTGTACCGACGGGTGGCGGCCGAGGGGCCGTTGGTGGCAGGTGACCTGAAGGCCCGGGTGGGCAAGAAGGGCACCTGGTGGGATCACGACGACGGCAAGCGGGCGCTGGAGGCGCTGTTCCACCAGGGTCGGGTGTCGGCTCGGCGCCGCCCCGCCGACTTCGCCCGCATCTACGACCTCACCGAGCGGGTGATCCCGGCCGAGATCCTGGCCCGACCCGCCGCATCGGAGCACGAGGCCCGCAAGGAGCTCCTGGTGATGGCGGCGCGGTCTCACGGCATCGGCACGCTCCCGGACCTGGCCGACTACCACCGGCTCACGCCCACCCATTGCCGCCAGGCCCTGGCCGAACTGGTGGAGGAGGGCCGCCTGGTCCCGGCCACCGTGCGTGAGTGGGACCGCCCGGCCTACCTGCATCCGCAGGCGCGTCGGCCTCGCCGGATCGAGGCCCGGGCGCTGCTGAGCCCGTTCGACCCGGTGGTCTGGAACCGAGATCGGGCCCTGCGCCTGTTCGGGTTCCACTACCGCATCGAGATCTACACCCCGCCCCCCAAGCGCCAGTTCGGCTACTTCGTGCTGCCCTTCCTGCTCGGCGACCAGCTGGTCGGCCGCGTCGACCTGAAGGCCGACCGGGCCCGTGGCGCGCTGCTGGTCCAGCACGCCTGGACCGAGCCCGGCATCGATCCCGACGCGGTGGCCGACGAGCTGCTGGCGGAGCTCCACCTGATGGCCCCGTGGCTCGGACTCGATCGGGTGGAGGTCACGGGACGGGGCGACTTGGGGCCCACGCTGGCACGCCGGGCCGGCGCCACGGCCTGACCCGGCCGCCATGGCCGCGGCAGGTCAGTTCAGTCGGCGTCCTCGGTGAGGATGTCGAGGTTGACGAAGGTGGCCGGTCCGTCGGCCAGGGCCGTCATCCTCTCGGCGAACTGGCTGGTCTCGGGAAGGTCCGAGTTGGCCATGGCCTCCTCGTAGGAATCGAAGAACACCAGGTAGACGTAGCGGTTTGGGTGGTCGTGATCCTGAGCCACGATTCGCCGCCGGGTCGTGCGCTTGCCCGCCGTGGCCGCTTCCCACTCCTTGTCCATCGCCTGCATCTCGTCGAACTTGGACGTGGTGAACTCAATGGTCTGGATGAACGCCATGGCCCCTCCCAGGGGTTCGCGGCAGTCAGCCCCAGCGGCGGTCCGCCGGAGGCCAGCCTAGGCACCCTCTACGCTCGCCGCCGGTGGACATCGCCGACTACGACTACGACCTGACCGAGGCCCGCATCGCCCAGGTGCCGGTGGAGCCACGCGACGCCGCTCGGCTGTTGGTCGACCGCGGTGACCGGGTCGAGCATCGCCACGTGCGCGACCTGGTCGACCTGTTGGACCGGGGCGACCTGCTGGTCATGAACCGCACACGGGTGCTGCCGGCCCGCCTGCACCTGGTCAAGGAGACCGGCGGGGCTGCCGAAGTCCTGTTGCTCGAGGCCCGCGACGACCTCGGCGCCGGCTGCTGGGAAGCGCTGGTGCGTCCCGGACGGCGCCTGCCGCCCGGGACCGTCCTGTCACATCCGGCCACGCCGTCGGTGCTGCGGGTCGAGGTAGGCGACGAGCTGGGTGACGGCGTGCGGTTGGTGACGGTGCGGACCCACCCGCAGATGGATCTGCTGGACGGGCTCGAGGCCGCCGGGGAGATCCCCCTGCCCCCGTACATCCACACCGCACTGGCCGACCCCGAGCGCTATCAGACCGTGTACGCCTACCCCCGGAACCGGGGAGAGTCCGTGGCCGCGCCCACGGCCGGCCTGCATCTCACCGAGCAGCTGCTGCGCCAGCTCGAGGCCTTCGTCCAACCCGCGGTGGTCGACCTTGGAGTCGGTCTGGGCACCTTCCGCCCGATCGTTACCGACCAGGTCGAGGACCACGTCATGCACGCCGAGACCTATCGCGTGCCCGAGGAGACCCTTGATGCCTGTATCGCCACCCAGCGGCGCGGCGGTCGGGTGGTGGCCGTAGGCACCACCACCGTCCGCGCGTTGGAGAGCGCGGCGGCCACCGGGAAGCTCGAAGGCCGGACCGACCTGTTCATCCAACCCGGGTTCGAGTTCCAGCTCGTCGATCGTCTCATGACGAACTTCCATCAGCCCCGATCGTCGCTGCTGGTGATGATCGACGCCTTCGTGGGCCCCGATGCCGACGGCGGGCGCTGGCGACGCCTCTACGACGCGGCCCTGGCCGGCGACTACCGCTTCTTGTCCTTCGGCGACGCCATGTTGCTCACCCGCCACGACCGCCGAGATCGACCATGAGCTGGGATCGGCCATGAGCGACCGCGTCGTCGAGATGGAGATCGACGCCTCCGACGGGATGGCCCGGACCGGCCGGGTCCACACGCCGCGGGGGACCTTCGAGACGCCGGTCTTCATGCCGGTCGGCACTCGGGCCTCGGTGCGGGCCCTGTCCGCCCTCGATCTCGAGGAGCTCGGGGCCGAGATCATGCTGGGCAACACCTACCACCTGATGCTGCGGCCCGGCGCCGACCTGATCGAGGATCTGGGCGGCCTGCACGGCTTCATGGCCTGGGACGGCCAGGTGCTCACCGATTCCGGTGGGTTCCAGATCTACTCGCTCGAGCCCAAGGTCAGCGACGAAGGGGCCATCTTCCGCTCGACCTATGACGGGTCGACCCACCACCTGACCCCGGAGGACGCGGTGGCGGTGCAGCGCCAGCTCGGTGCGGACATCCAGATGGTGCTCGACGTGTGCCCGCCGCTGCCGTCCGAGGCGGCCGTGGTGCGCACCGCGGTCGAGCGCACGGCCCAGTGGGCCCGGCGGGGACGGGCCGCCTTCCTGGCCGGACGTGACGCCGGGGTGACCGAGGCTCAGCGCAGCCAGGCCCAGTTCGGCATCGTCCAGGGTGGGGTGGACGCGGATCTGCGCCGTCGGAGCACCGAAGCGACCCTGGAGGTGGGCTTCGACGGCTACGGCATCGGCGGCCTGTCGGTGGGCGAGCCGCGGGATCAGATGCTGCCCGCCCTCGAGGTGGTCACCGCCGGGCTGCCCGCCGACCAGCCCCGATACCTGATGGGGGTGGGCGATCCCATCGGCTTCGTGGAAGGCATCGCCCGGGGAGTGGACATGTTCGACTGCGTGCTGGCCACCCGACTGGCGCGCCACGGCACGATCCTGACCGACGCCGGCCGGCTCAACCTGCGCAACGCCGAGCACGCCCGCGACCCCGGTCCCCTGGACGAGCGCTGCACCTGTCCGGTGTGTCAGCGCTGGTCACGGGCTTACCTGCGCCATCTGCTGCGGGTGGGCGAGCCGACTTCGGCGCGCCTGTTGACCATCCACAACCTGCACTGGTGCCTGACCCTCATGGGGCGGGCCCGAGTGGCCATCCGGGAGGGCGAATTCGAGGTGCTCCGAGCCGAGATCGAGGCGGTCTGGGCCTGATCGGGGCCGAGCCCATCCCGGGGGCTGACGACCAACAGGTGACCCGTGGGTGACGGGCCGGTGACTGGGCGATGACCGGGGTGGGGCGTGCTTGCGCAGGGCAAACCCTGGACTAACCTGCGTCCCGCTCCGGTCAACCTGGCCGACGAGAGCTGTCGTCAGCCATCCATCTGGGATCCCATGGGCGCCGTCATCATCCTTGTCATAGGCGGACTGCTGTCCGCGGTGCTGATCGTGCCGCGCCAGCGCGAGATGCGCCGGCACACGGCGCTGGTGGCGTCGTTGGCCGTGGGTGACCCCGTGATGACCGGGTCGGGCATCTACGGCACCATCACGGCCATGGAGGACGACCTGGCCTGGCTCGAGGTGGCCCCCGGCACGGTGATCAAGGTGGCCCGCCGGGCCATCGCAGCCAAGGTCGACGCCGCCGCGTCGGACGACTCCAACCCCATCTCACCCCGGGCCACCTCGCGGCCGTCGACGGGCGAACCGGTCGACCACGACGCCGACGGCCTGTCGAGCTGATCGGTGGCCACTGCCGCGCGCAAGCGCCCTTGGAGCCTGATCATCATCGTCGTGGTGGCGGTGTTCTGCCTGGCCTACACCATCTTCACCGTCAACCGGCCCTTCTTGGGGCTCGACCTGCAGGGCGGTGTGTCGGTGGTGCTGGCGCCGCCCAAGGGCACGCACCCCTCGTCCGACTCGCTGGACGAGGCCATCAACATCATCAACCAGCGCATCAACTCCTTCGGCGTGGCCGAGGCCCAGGTGTCTCGGCAGGGCAGCGACATCCTGGTCGAGATCCCCGGCGTGAAGGACAAGGACCGGGCGCTCCAACTGGTGGGCGAGACCGCCGAGCTGCAGTTCCGACCGGTGCTGGGCACCGTGCCGGTGTCGGCGGACGGCACCATCCAGACCCAGGCCACGCCGCCCACCACCGCCGCGGGCGGCTCCACGTCCACCACTGCAGCCGGCTCCACCAGTTCCACCGCGGCCCCCTCGACCACGGCCACCACCGCCGGGTCGACCTCGACCACGGCCAAGGCATCCACGTCCACCAGCCAGAAGAGCCTGGGCGTGGCCGGCACCGGTCAGCAGGCGGGCGGGGTGGCGGCGCCACCGGCCACCGTCGACGAGCTGACGGCGGCGGCGAGCACCACCACCACGGCCGCGGCCACCTCGACGACGGCCAAGGCGACCGCCACGACCACCACGGCCAAAGGCACCACCACCACCGCCAAGACCAAGTCGGTGAAGGCGTCGACGCTCATCACCTCCGACGCCAAGATGCGCCTGCCGGCCACCCGGAGCCAGGAGGTCGTGCTCCCCGAGTACGACACCAAGACCCAGAAGATGATCGCCCTGTACGAGCTCGGCCCCACCTACGTGACCGGGTCGGGTCTGAGCACGGCGTCGGCCGACCTCAACCAGCAGGGCCAGTGGGAGGTGCGGCCGGTCTTCAAGTCCGGCGCCAAGGGCATCGACCTGTTCAACAAGGGCGCAGCTGAGTGCTACTCGGGGGCGACGACCTGTCCCAACATGTCCGGCGCCTCCGGCGGACATGGTCAGATGGCCATCGTCCTGGACAATCGGGTCCTCACCGCCCCCACCATCGACAACCCGTCCTTCTCGGCTGACCAGATCACCATCAGCGGCAGCTTCACCGAGTCCCAGGTCCACGACATCGCCACGGCCCTGAAGTACGGCGCCCTGCCGGTGCCGTTGGTGCCCCAGACCAGCGAGATCGTGTCGGCCACCCTCGGCCGTGACGCCCTCCACGCCGGCCTGGTGGCCGGCGTCGTCGGCTTCATCCTGGTCGGCCTCTACATGATCGCCTTCTACCGGATCCTCGGGTTGCTGGCCATGTTCAAGCTGCTCATCGAGGGCTGCATCCTGTGGGGGTTCCTGTGCTGGGCCGGACCCAACCTGGGCCTGGCCATCACCCTGGCCGGCATCACCGGCATCGTGGTGTCCATCGGCGTGTCGCTCGACTCGAACGTCGTCTACTACGAGCACCTCAAGGAGGACGTGCGCGCCGGGCGCACCATCCGGGCCTCGGTGGACAAGTCGTTCGTGAGCGCCTGGCGCACCATCTGGACCGCCGACGGCGCTTCCCTGTTGGGCGCGGCCATCCTCTACTTCTTCACCGTCGGTGCCGTGCGAGGGTTCGCCTTCTACCTGGGCCTGTCCACCGCCCTCGACCTCATCACGTCGTGGTGCTACATGCGTCCCGTGGTGGCCCGGGCCACCCGGTCGAAGATGTGCGCCGAGCATCCGCACCGCTTCGGGCTGCCCGACGCCGACGACGTCGACGAGGCCTCCAAGATGGTGCGCAAGCTGGTCACCGAAGGGGCGAGCTGACCGGTGAACCCCATCACCCGCCTCTACCGGGGCCAGAACGACATCGGCTTCCCCAAGTGGTGGCGCCGCGCCCTGGTCGTGTCCGCCGTCCTGATGCTCATCAGCATCGGGTCGTTCTTCGCCCGCGGCCTGAACCTGGGCATCGACTTCGTGGGCGGCGTGTCGTGGCAGGTGGCGGCACCGGGGGTGTCGGTCGACCAGGCCAAGGCGGCGCTCGGTGCCGAGGCGGGCTCGGCCACCAAGATCCAGACGATCGGCCACGACATCCTGGTGGAGGCGCCCAAGGCCTCGGCCAACAAGGTCGACGAGGTCCGCAACACCCTGGCCAAGCTGGCCAAGACCAGCACCAGCAACGTCAACGTGTCGACCGTGGGCCCGTCGTGGGGCAAGGACATCTCGCCACAAGGCCGAGCAGGCCCTGGTGGTGTTCCTGGCCTTCCTGCTCGTCTACCTGGCCGTGTTCCTCGAGTGGAAGATGGCTGTCGCCGCCATCCTGGCCATGGTCCACGACGTGGTCATCAGCGTGGGCGTGTACTCGGTCTTCCAGTTGGAGGTCACCCCGGAGACGGTGGTGGCCTTCCTGACCATCCTGGGCTACTCGATCTACGACACCATCGTGGTGTTCGACAAGGTGAAGGAGAACCAGGCGCGTCCGGCCCTGGCCAACCGCCTGACCTTCACCGACCTGACCAGCCTGTCCATGAACCAGGTGCTGATGCGCTCGATCAACACCTCGATCGTGGCCCTGCTGCCGGTCATCTCCATGTTGGTGGTCGGCGCCGGGATCCTGGGCGCGGTCACCCTCGAGCAGTTCTCCATCGCCCTGCTGGTCGGGCATGCTCTCCGGCGCCTACTCGTCGATCTTCGTCGCCGCCCCGCATCGCCGTGTTCCTCAAGGAGCGCGAGCCCCGCAACCGGGCGCTGCGCCAGCGCCTCGAGTCGGGTCGCCTGAGCCCGCCCTCGGTGGCCGACATCGAAGCGGCCGAACTGACCGGCGACGACGACGTCGACGACACCCCGGCCGCAGTGTCCCGGCGTCGCCAGCGCGAGCCGGCGGCCAGCGACCAACCCGGGGCGGACCTGGTCCCCGACGGCGGCCCCAACGGCTCTGCGCCGAAGCCCGATCCCAGCCCCAAGCCCAGCTCGTCGCCGACCTCGGGCCAGCCACCGGGGGCGATCCCGCCCCGTCCTCGCAAGAAGGGCAAGCGGCGCTGACCGCATCCTCATGACCATCGACCGCGATGCCCTCAAGACAGCTGATCCGCGACATCCCCGACTGGCCCGAGCCGGGCGTGACCTTCAAGGACATCACGCCGCTGTTGAACGACCCGGCGGCCTTCGGCGACGTCGTCGACCTGCTGGCCGCGGGTTCCGGGACCGCCAGGTCGATCACGTGCTGGGAGTCGAGGCGCGTGGGTTCATCTTCGCCGCGCCGGTCGCCTACCACCTCGAGGCCGGGTTCGTCCCGGTGCGCAAGGCGGGCAAGCTGCCTTGGGAGATCGAGCGCGAGGAGTACGCCCTCGAGTACGGCACCGACCTGCTCGAGATCCACCGCGACGCCATCAGCGAGGGCGCCAGGGTGCTG
Organism: uncultured Microthrixaceae bacterium; assembly: GCA_963740985.1. Lineage (GTDB taxonomy): Bacteria > Actinomycetota > Acidimicrobiia > Acidimicrobiales > Acidimicrobilacustridaceae > UBA4742. The sequence goes on along the minus strand of CAVUGJ010000002.1, from coordinate 507,984 downwards.
ATCGTCGACGACGTGCTGGCCACCGGCGGCACGGCCTCGGCCACCGCCCGGCTGGTCGAGCGGCTGGGTGGGGTCGTGGTCGGGATTCGGCGTTCCTGGTCGATCTGGCCTTCCTGGGCGGTCGGGCCAAGCTCGACGGCTACGACGTGGTCTCCCTGCTCGACTACCCCTGACCCGATCCTGCCCGCCCACCCGCTCCCGAAATCTGTGCACGTGTGCACCTCCGCGGGGGCGAAGGTGCACGATTTGGCGGGTCGGGCACCGGGACGCGCCGGAGTGGGTCACCGGTAAGGCACACTGGACAGGTGGCCACCGTCGATCGCGTCCTGCCCTGGCGACGACACAGCGCGCCGCCGTCCCAGGAGATCGCGCCGCTGGTCGACGGCGTTCCACGAGCACCACCCCCGAGCCTCGGACGCCATGATCACCCGGGCCTACGAGCGGGCCCGCGACGCCCACGCCGGCCAGACCCGCAAGTCGGGCGAGCCCTACGTCACCCACCCGGTGTCGGTGGCCAAGATCGTGGCCGAGCTGGGCCTCGACGACATCACCGTCTCGGCGGCCCTGCTGCACGACGCGGTCGAGGACACCGGCATCACGCTGGCCGACCTGACCGGCGAGTTCGGGCCCGACGTGGCCGCCATCGTCGACGGCGTCACCAAGCTCGACCGGCTCAAGTTCGACTCCAAGGAGGCCCAGCAGGCGGCCACCATGCGCAAGATGCTGGTGGCCATGGCCAAGGACCTGCGGGTCCTGATCATCAAGCTGTCCGACCGCCTGCACAACATGCGCACGATCGCGGCCATGCCGGCGTGGAAGCAGGAGCGCACCGCGCAGGAGACGCTCGACATCTACGCCCCGCTGGCCCACCGCCTGGGCATGCAGGAGATGAAGCAGCAGCTCGAGGACCTGGCCTTCGCCGCCCTGCACCCCAAGCGCTACGCCGAGATCGACCACATGGTCGCCACCCGCTCGCCCGAGCGCGAGATCTACCTGACCCAGGTGCTCGAGGACGTTCGGGAGCGGCTCGATCGAGCTGCGCATCACCGCCGAGGTCACCGGTCGGCCGAAGCACCTGTGGAGCATCTACGAGAAGATGGTGGTCAAGGGCCGCGAGTTCGACGAGATCTTCGACCTGGTCGGCATCCGGGTCGTCGTGCCCACGGTGAAGGACTGCTACGCCGCCCTCGGCTCGATCCACGCCACCTGGAAGCCGGTGCAGGGCCGCTTCAAGGACTACGTGGCCATGCCCAAGTTCAACCTCTACCAGTCGTTGCACACGACGGTGGTGGGTCCGCAGGGCAAGCCGCTCGAGGTGCAGATCCGCACCGGCGAGATGCACAGCCGGGCCGAGTTCGGCGTGGCCGCCCACTGGAACTACAAGGACGACCACACCTCCGTCGGCCGACCTGGCCTGGCTGAACCGCATCGTCGACTGGCAGCAGGAGACCAGCGATCCCGGCCAGTTCATGGCCAACCTGAAGATCGACCTCGATCAGGACGAGGTGTTCGTCTTCACGCCCAAGGGCCGGGTGATCACCCTGCCGGTGGGGGCGACCGCCGGTCGACTTCGCCTACGCCATCCACACCGAGGTGGGCCACGCCTGCATCGGGGCCCGGGTCAACGGTCGGCTGGTGCCGCTCGACTCCCGGCTGACCTCGGGTGACTCGATCGAGATCTTCACCTCCAAGGTCGAGGGCGCCGGGCCGTCGCAGGACTGGCTGAAGTTCGTCAAGACCCACCGGGCCGCCAACAAGATCCGCCAGTGGTACTCGCGTGAGCGTCGCGAGGACGCCATCGAGACGGGCACCGACGAGCTGATCAAGGCGCTGCGCCGCGAGGGCCTGCCGGTGCAGAAGATCCAGTCAGTCCAAGACGCTCGACGAGGTGGCCGAGTCGCTCAACTACATCGACCTCGACGCGCTCAAGGCGGCCATCGGCGAGAACCACGTGTCGGCCAAGTCGGTGGCCGAACGGGTGCGCAAGCCACCTGCAGGACGTCGATCCGACCCGCGAGGAGCAGCTGTCGATCTCGGTGCGCGAGCCGAGCCGCCACGCGCCGTCGGCACGGCGGCGAACACCGCCGGCGTGCACGTCGAGGGGCTCGACGACGTCATGGTGCGGCTGTCACGGTGCTGCACGCCGGTGCCCGGCGACGAGATCATGGGCTTCGTCACCCGTGGCCGTGGGGTCTCGGTGCATCGGGCCGACTGCGCCAACGCGGTGTCGCTGGCCGTGGGCCAGTCCGACCGGCTCATCGAGGTCGAGTGGGACGAGGACCGCACCGGCACGTTCGTGGCCTCGATCGAGGTCAAGGCGCTCGACCGGTCCCGGCTGCTGCGCGACGTCAGCGCGGCGCTGGCCGACGCCCACGTCAACATCATCGCCTGCAACACCATCACCGGATCCGACCGCATCTCCAAGATGCGCTTCGACTTCGAGCTGGGCGACGCCGGCCACCTCGACGCGCTGATCCGCTCCATCAAGCAGATCGACAGCATCTACGACGCCTATCGGGTGTTGCCGGGGTCGGGTTCGTCCCGCGAAAAGGGCGCCTCACCTGCGGAGTTGGACGAGATCCTCGACTGAGCAGACCGGCTCAGCGGGACACCACAGAGGCCGCCTTCACCCCATTGGCTCGGGTCAGGCGCGATGCCGCATGCGGCGGCGTCGCCTAGACGGACCATGGAGAGCAGGACCAGGTAGGCGGGTCTACAGGCGGAAATGGCCGGGTGGCCGTCGGTGGGAGCGACGCCGTCGGGGACGGCGCGGCGGATGGGGTGTCCGCACCGCGCCGCGGCCGAGCGGCAGGCGCCGCGGCCGGCACTCGGGGTCGTGCAACTCGACGCTCCAGGTCACGAGCCGCGGGGCGCGTGGCCGTTCGCGGGTCTGCGCGGCCGCTCGGTCGGGCTGTGGACCACACAGGGCATGTTCGAACTGCCCGCGCCCTTCCCTGGCCTCGACTATGGGACCAGAGCCAGCCTTCAACCGTCGTCGAGCCGCACCGTCGCTCGAGGCCAGCTGGCGGGCGAGTGCGGTCTTGCCGCGGCAAGAACACGAGCCGGGCACGAACAACTGAGCTGCGGAGGGTCGACCCACCGCCTGGGTGACCGCGCCACTTCCCTCATGTTCTCGGTGGGGGGAGGGCGGCTGGCCTAGGGTCGCCGCGACGACGACAGGTTTGGGGGCTGATGTCGATGAGCGAAACGATCGTGACGAGCGCGGCCGAGACCGGCCACATGGTCACGATGGACGCGGCGGACGGATCACGATTCCCCGAGGCGGGGCCCGGACGGCCGCGCTGCTGCGAATCGGGCTGGGCCTGATGTACCTGTGGGCGTTCGTTGCCCAGGGCTTCGGTGTGGGGTACACGAACGTCAAGACCACCCAGCAGCCGCCACCGCCCGACGCCGCTGCCCCGGCCCCGGTGACCTACGGCTGGACGTTCTCCTATGACGCCGACAACGGCTGGATCAGCTCGGGCTTCAAGCACTCGCCGTCAGAGGCCTACCTGACCAAGAACACCCACGGTCCGGTCGGCACCCTGCTCACGGACCTGCCGACCGGCCTGACCGACTTCGGCTGGATCTTTGCCCTCGGCGGGCTGGGCATCGCCCTCACCTTCGGGCTGTTCTCCCGCATCGCCGGCTGGGGCGGGTTCGCGCTCAACATGGTCATCTGGTTCGCCGCCTTCCCGCCCAGCACGAATCCCGATCATCGACGGCGAACACATGGCGTTCGCGCTCTCGATCCTGCTGCTGATGTGGATCCAGGCCTCGAACCTCTGGGGCTTCGGACGGTGGTGGCGGGCCCACGTCCCCTTCTGGCTCGAGTAGCCGAGAGCGCCGCCGCGGTCATCCGCGGTGACACTAGTCCTCGTGCCGACCAGATGGTCCGCACCACGAACCGCACCTCCAGCGAGGCGGCATTCATACGGCGTCGGGCCGAACCGTTGCCGCCCCGAGGACGTTCCGGTCAGTTCACGGTCCAGGGGGCGCCGGATTGGTGATCCTCTCGGCGTCGCAACGCACCGAACCTGCCGGCGGCGCGCCACACGACGGGGTCAGGACCACGGCTGGGGCCGGGACGACCACGTGGGAGCTGGGTGATGCCGACGGGGCCGCGGCCGCGCACGCAGTGGTGAACGGACCCGTGCCGAAGGCGGCGGTGCCACACGGGGTGCCCAGGCCGGTGGGGCCGTCGTAGCCGGGCCCGGCCGGTGCACAGGTAGGTGCCGCCGCAGGACCCGTTCGAGCCGGAGGTGACGTCGAACAGCGACGCCGGGATCGGCGTAGGTCGCTGCGACGTGGGCGAGTCGGGTAGGCCAGGGCGTAGACGCTGGCGATGATCGGCGTGGCCAGGCTGGTGCCGCCGAACGTCCTCCCAACCGGGGTCCGGCCGTAGCGTGTCATAGATCGCCTCACCCGGCGAGCCGGCCAGGGCGGAGACGTCGGCGATGGTGCGGTTGGTGCAGCCGGGTCCGTCTGCCAGGCCGGCTTGGGCTCCTGAGCTCGAGCAGCCGCTGCTGGCGCCGCTCCACACCGTCTCGGTCCAGCCCCGTGCGCTGCCGTCCGCGGCCAGCTCGGTGCCGCCGACGGCGGTCACGTTCGGCGCGCTGGACGGCGGCCAGCTCGGTGCCGTAGCCGTTGTCGCCGGTGGCGAAACGGTGACCGGGATCCCGGCGTGGAGCTGAAGTTGCTGTCGAGGTGCTGCTCGCCGACGAACTCGGCGCCGCCCCAGCTGTTGGAGATGGCGGTGGGGTGGAGGCCGCCGGCGGTCGTCCTCGGCCGACGACCAGGTTGGCGAGGTCGAGTTGTCGTTGGCCTCGACCAGCGTGATGTGGCAGAGCGGGCAGATGGCCGACACCGTGTCGAGGTCGAGCGAGATCTCCTCGGCCCAGCCCTGGTTGCCGGCCGGGTAGCGTGCCGGCCACCCCGTTCTGGTTCAGCTTCGTGAAGCAGCCGTTGGCGGTGGTGCAGGCCGGCAGCCCGTACTGGGCCCGGTAGATGGCCAGGTCCGCCTCGGCGTTGGGATCGTCGAAGGCGTCGACGATGGCCACCGTGCGGCCCGCGCCGGCGACCTGGCGACGGCAGCTCGTAGGCGTCCTGCAGCTGGCAGGGGCTGAGGCCCGACGTGCGGGTTGGTCGGGCAGGTCGGCCGGGGTGCCACCCACGGCTTGTAGGCGTAGAGCTGGTCATCGAGCGAGCCGACGTAGACGTACACCTGGGCGACGACGGCGAGGAGGCCACCGCGGCGCCGGTGGTGGCGGACCACAGCGGCGTGCAGACCACCGGGCGAGCCCGTGCAGTCCGTCGTGCCCGTGGCGTCCGAAAGCGTCGAGGCGGTGGTCGTCGGATCCCGACGTAGACCATCGCCGTTCGGCCACCGACGGCCGACGAGCGGACCACACCGCCGGTGGTCGACCGGTCCACAGCGGCGATGCACGTCTTGGGCGACCCGGAGCAATTCGGTCTCGCCGCCCAGGGCGTCCACGGTGTAGAGCTTGTGGTCGCTCGAGCCGACGTAGAGCCGTTGTTGGCGTACACGGCCGGCGAGGCCACGATCGAGCCGCCGGTCGCTCATCGGTCCAGAAGCGGGGTGCAGACGACCGGCGGCCGGCGCAGCCCGTCGAGCCCGCCCCGTCGAAGGCCGTAGAGCTTGCCGTCGGTCGAGCCGACGAACAGGCCGACGCCGCCGTTCACCGAGCGGCGACGCGAACGTGATCGGGCCGCCGGTGGGCGCGGTGAAGAGCGGTGTGCAGGCCTTCGGTGCTGCCAGCGCAGTTCGTGGAGCCGGCCGCGTCGAAGGCGTAGACCTTGCCATCAGTCGGAGCCGACGTATGACGTCGGAACCCGAGACCGCGGCAGTGTCCTCGACCGCGCCGCCCGTGGTCGCGGTCCACAGCGGCGAGCAGACCTTCGGGCTGCCGCTGCAGTTCGTCACGCCGGCCGGGTCGAAGGCGTAGAGCTTGCCGTCGGTGGAGCCGATGTAGAGGGCGCCACCCGACACCAGTGGGGGACGAGTAGGATGGCTCCGCCGGTGGTCGCGGTCCACATCGGCGTGCACATCTTCGGCGCTGCCGCTGCAGTTGGTGGAGCCGGCCGCGTCGAAGGCGTCGAGCTTCCCGTCGGTCGAGCCGACGATAGACGGCGCCGTTGGAGACGGCAGGCGAGGACGAGATCGTGCCGGATGCGCCGATGGCCCCTGGATGGCTCGATCGCCGCGGTCCACAGCGGGCGTGCAGATGTTGGGCACTGCCGGCGCAGTTCGTGGTGCCGGTGGCGTCGAAGGCGTCGAGCTTGCCGTCATCGGAGGTGACGTAGGCGACGCCCGAGGCGACCGCCGGTGAGGAGTAGATAGCTCCGCCCGTCGTGGCGGTGAGCGTGGGGGCCAGCGTGGGCAGGCTCGCCGGTGCTCACGCCCGAATCGGAGGTGCTGCGGGTGTTGCCCGTGGTGTAGCCGATCTGGGTCCAGTCCCATCCCGAGGCAGCCAGCACCACCAACACCAATCCGAGCGCGACGATCCACTGCCTTCGCCCGCGACTTCGAAACATGCACGCCCCTCGATCGGTAGCCCTGCTGCTCCTGCTTCCAGGGATCGACCGTTCCGGCTCCGGGCTTTAGCGGCCGGGCTGGACCTGCAGCCGTCCTTCGGGCCCGTCATCGGGTTCCGGATCGACCCGAGGGCCTGCCCTAGGCTGGGGCACGTGACCGGCGAGCGCACGGACCGTCGCGGGCTGGTTGCCGTGCTCGCCCTCGGAGCAGTGGCGGGCGTGACCTTCGCCCTGAGAGTCCCGGCGGGCTTGCCCTACGACGAGCCGTCGTACTGGGCCACCACCCAGTACTACGCGCTCCACCACCGAATGCCCGTACTCGGCCATCCCGGCGTCACCTATGAGGCCCAGCACCCGCCGTTGGGCTTCGTGCTGGCCGCGTTCGGGTCGCGGCGTGGGCACACTGTTCAGCTCGGGGACGTGGCTGCCCCTGGTCCTCTCGAGAGCGGTTGGCGGCCTCGAGCTCCTGGCGGCGGTGGTGGTGCTGGACCGGATCCTGCGCCGGACGGTGCGGTCCGGTGTGGCCCGGCTGGTGGCGTTGGTGATCTTCGCCACCGCGCCGATGTTCGTGGCCATGTCCTGGAGCGTTCAGAACGACGCCTTGAGCCTGCTGATCGCCTTCGCCGCCCTCGAGCTCATGCTGGTCTTCGACGAACGCGATGGCCCGGTGCTCAAGCCCACCTCCGGCCTGGTCGTGGGCCTGGTGGTGGGGCTGGGCATCGTGGCCAAGATCACGCTGTTCTGGCTGATACCGGTGTTCGCGGTCTGGCTGGGATGGCGCGGCTACCGCCGAGCGGGCGCGGTGGCGCGCACGCTCGTCGCCTTCGGCGGAGGGGTGGCCGTGACCTGCGGCTGGTGGTTCGTGCGAGACCTGGTGGTGTACGGACACCTGATCGGCAGCACCGACCTGGCCGGCGCGCACTTCGGCCCGGCCGGGTTCCAGCGGGCTGGCCACGGCGCGGTCCCTGGGCGAGGGGGTGGTCACCTATCTGTGGCTGCCCACCGAGTACTACCGCAACCTGATCCATGCCCCGGCCCCTCTTCGGGTCGCCGTGGCCGCGCTGGTGGTGGGGGTGGTCGGATCGGCGGCGCTGCTGGTCGCGTCCGACCGCCGGGCTCGATCCCGATCGACCGAGCCGCCTGTGGCCGATCCCGACCAGGACCGGGCCCGCGCCGCCTGGCAGCTGCTGGGGCTCACGGGCGTGTTCGTGGTGGGGGGCTGGGCCGTCCTGTACATGACCACCATCTCCTTTCCGGCCCGTGCCGCCTTCGTGGCCCTACCGCTGTGGTTCAGCGTGGTGGGCTGGGTGGTGGATCGGATGGTGGGAGCCCGTTCGGGCCGGGTCCAGGCCGCCACGCTGGCGTTGGTGGTGGTCGGGGTGGTGATGCTCGACGGGTGGACCTTGTGGGCCGTGCACGGCATCGGGCCGACGGCCTCCTCGTTCCTCTAGAAACAACCGGGCGGAGTCGAGAAGTCGGTCGCCTACGCTGGCGGGATGCCCGGCCAGATCCCGCCGCCGCCCGAGGCGTACGAGGTCCGCTCCGAGGAGATCCTGGTGCGCGACGCCGACTGCGGCCTCAACTCCCACGACACCCCGAGCCTCCAACAGCTGATCGACACGCTGCGCGACCGCAACGACAAGGGCTGGGAGGTGCTCTCGGTCCACCGCTCGGTGTGGGTGCCCGACGAGCCCCAGCTCGACGTCAACGGCGTGGCCATGCGGGGCCGCAAGGTGCGCCACGAGTTCGCCCTGCGCGCGTGCCGCCCCGCAACGCCGCTTCGAGTACAAGATCGATGCCGTCTCCGACCCGGTCGACCCCCACACCGAGATCGTGCTGTCCGGACGGATCCGGGAGGGGTGGGAGCTCATCGGCTGCTCCACCTTCGACTTCCGCGCCATCACCACCAGCATCGACGGCCACGAGATCGAGCACCACACCAAGGACGCCGTGCTGGTCTGGAAGCGCCAGCTGCGCAAGTTCCGCTGAACCGGCGCCACGCGTTTCCGGCCGATACGAGTTCGGGCCCGGGCGAGCCCCTCCGGTAACGTCCGGCCGTGGCTGGATTCCAGGCCCCCAAGGGCACCCATGACGTGCTGCCGCCCGCATCGGCGCGCTGGGAGGCACCTGCTGGCCACCTTCGCGGGATGGCCGGGCGCGCCGGGTACGGCCTGATCCAGAGCCCGATGTTCGAGGACGTGGGCGTGTTCCAGCGGGTCGGCGAGGGCACCGACGTGGTGCGCAAGGAGATGTACGACTTCGCCGACAAGGGCGGCCGCCACCTGGCCCTGCGCCCCGAGGGCACCGCGTCGGTGGCCCGGGCCTTCGTCCAGCACCGCCCGGCCGACGCCCGTGGAAGGTCTGGTACGCCGCGCCCAGCTTCCGCTACGAGCGGGCCCAGGCCAACCGCTACCGCCAGCACCACCAAGCTGGGCGTGGAGGCCATCGGCAGCGCCGACCCCGACCTCGACGTCGAGGTCATCGCCCTGCTGGCCGACTTCTACGCCGCCCTGGGGCTGCGCCAGGTCGACCTGGTGCTCAACTCGATCGGCACCCCGGCCGACCGGGTCGGCCTACATCGACGCGCTGCGCACCTTCCTCGGGACCGGCATCGACGAGCTCGCCGCCCGACGACCGCGGCGAAGATCGACGACCACCCGATGCGGGTGCTCGACTCCAAGCGGCCCGAGACCACGGCGGTGGTGGCCGACGCCCCGCTGCTGCTCGACTGCCTCTCGGCCGAGGCCGCAGACCACTTCGAGCGGGTCCAGGCCGGGCTGACCGCGGCCGGGCTCGGCTTCCGCATCGACCCGCGCCTGGTGCGCGGGCTCGACTACTACACCCACACCGCCTTCGAGTTCCAGAGCGGCGCCCTGGGCGGCGCCCAGAACACCATCGGCGGCGGCGGCCGCTACGACGGCCTCGTCCAGTAGCTGGGCGGTCCGCCGACGCCCGGCATCGGCTTCGGCACCGGCATCGAGCGCATCCTGGCCACCTGCGACGCCGAGGGCGTGTTCGACGCAGCCGCGCTCGATCGTCGAGGTGTTCGTGGTCGACGTCACCGGGGGCGACGGCGCCCGCGACCTGACCGTGGAGCTGCGCCGGGCCGGGATCGGGCGCCGACCGGGCCTTCGGTCGGCGGGCGGCTACAAGTCCCAGATAGAAGCAGGCCGACCGGTCGCCGGCGCCCGATACTGGTCACCGTCCGGCCCGACGGCTACTCGACCCGACCGACCGACGCCGGCGACCTGCGGATCTGGCCGTCAGGTCGACCCGGTGGCCGGTGCCGCGTCGACGGACCGCCTCGACTCCGACCCGCTCCGCCAAGGAACGCTCGTGACCTCCGATCCCAGTGGTGCCGCCCCCGACCGGCCACCGCGGCCGCCGACGGCCCCGATGCGCACCGACTACTGCGGCGAGCTGCGCGCCGACGACGTCGGGCGACGAGGTGGCGGTGTGCGGCTGGGTGGCCCGCCGCCGCGAGCACGGCGAGCACCTGGCCTTCATCGACGTGCGCGACCGCACCGGGATCGTGCAGTGCGTGGTCGACGGCGCCCACGACCTGCGCAGCGAGTACGTCGTGCGGGTCACCGGCACGGTGCGCCCGCGCCCGGAGGGCACGGCCAACCCCGGCCTGCCCACCGGCGAGATCGAGATCGGTCCGTGCGCAGGTCGAGATCCTCAGCGCGGCCGAGCCGCCGCCGTTCCCGATCGACGAGCGCGTGGAGGTCGACGAGACGGTTCGCCTGCGGCACCGCTACGTCGACCTGCGCTCGCGAGCGCATGCAGCGCAACCTGCGGGTGCGGGCCACGGTCAACAGCGCCCTGCGCCGGGCCATGGAGGCGCCAGGGCTTCACCGAGGTCGAGACCCCGATGCTCATCGCCTCGACCCCCGAGGGCGCCCGCGACTTCGTGGTGCCGTCGCGGCTGAGCCCGGGCAGCTTCTACGCCCTGCCCCAGAGCCCGCAGCTGTTCAAGCAGCTCTGCATGGTGGGCGGGGTCGACCGCTACTACCAGATCGCCCGCTGCCTGCGCGACGAGGACCTGCGGGCCGACCGCCAGTTCGAGTTCATGCAGCTCGACGCCGAGGCCAGCTTCGTCGAGCCAGGCCGAGGTGCTGGCCTTCATCTCCGAGGCGGTGGCCGAGGCCGCCGAGGCGGTGACCGGCGAGCGGCCCGGCCGAGGTCCCGGTCGATGACCTGGCACGAGGCCCAGGAGCGGTTCGGCTCCGACAAGCCCGACGTGCGCTTCGGCATGGAGCTGATCGAGCTCACCGAGATCTTCGCCGACACCGGGTTCAACGCCTTCAAGGCGCCGTGCGTCAAGGGCATCCGGGTGCCCGGGCGCGGCGACCTCGGCCGCAACCAGCTCGACGCGCTCACCGACCAGGCCAAGCGGTGGGGGGCCAAGGGCCTGGTGTGGATGCGGGTCGAGCCGGCGAGCGACGGGCTGCCGTGGTGCTCAACTCGCCGGTGGCCAAGTTCCTGTCCGAGGCCGAGCTGGCCGGCGCTCATCGGCCGGCTCGAGGCCGAGGCCGGGCGACCTCTGCTGATCGTGGCCGACGAGCGGCCGCAGGTGAACCACGTGCTCGGCCTGCTGCGCCTCGAGCTCGGCCGCCCCCCGGTGAACCGAGGGCGGGTTCCACTTCCTGTGGGTCGTCGACTTCCCGCTGTTCGAGTCCATCGACGACCAGGGCCGGCCGGTCTCGGCCCACCACCCGTTCACCATGCCCCACGCCGACGACTGGGCCCTGCTCGACAGCCGGACCCGGCCGACCTGCTGCGACATCCGCAGCCAGGCCTACGACCTGGTGCTCAACGGCTGGGAGCTGGGCTCGGGCAGCGTGCGGATCCACCGCTCGGACATCCAGTCGCGCATCTTCGGCCTGCTCGGCATCACGCCCGACGAGGCCCAGGCCAAGTTCGGCTTCCTGCTCGACGCCTTCCGGTACGGGGCGCCGCCCCACGCCGGGTTCGCCTTCGGCATCGACCGGCTGGCCGCGCTGCTGGCGGGCGAGGAGAACATCCGCGAGGTCATCGCCTTCCCCAAGACCCAGTCGGGCACCGACCCGCTGACCTCGGCGCCCACGCCGCTCGACGCCGCCCAGCTGACCGAGCTGGGCCTGCGCCTCCTGCCCGCCGCCGACCTGACCGCCGCGGGTCAGGTGCTGAGCTCGACGCCCACCGCGCCGGGACCGGCGGCCGGGAACAGCTGGTCGAGGCCCCGCTGGGCACTCGCCGCCGTCGGGTAGAGGACCACCCGCAGCTCGGTCCGGTCCCGCCGGGCCAGCAGCTCGGTGGTGGCGGCGTGGTCAAGGTGAAACCGAGCCGCTCGAGCTCGTCGGCCAGAGCCCGGCCCACCTCCGGGGCCGGAGCCAGGTGGTCGAGGAAGCTCACCCGGAACGGGTTGGGCAACGAGCTGGACCCGTCGACCACCGGGGTGAGCCCACAGGGCATCACGATGCCCTGGACGGCCTCGGCCACCGTGGCCCGTCCGGCGGTCGGCGAGCGGGGCCGAGCCGTCCGCGTGGCGTCGGGTTGGTCGACCGCGGCGCGAAGAAGCCGCCCCGGGCGGCGGTAGGGGCGGCGGCCGGCGCCGTCGGCGGCTGCGGCAGAGCGGACGGGGACCGGGCCAGGGGCCGGGAAGCGACGGCGGCGGTCCACCGGCCGGCGGGCCGCCACGGTCGGATCGGGGGCAGGCGCCAGCAGCCGGGGACACCGGCATGGCCGACGCGGTCGGTGGCTCGAGCGGCGGCAGGGCGGCTCGGATCGGGTCGTCTCCGACCTTGGGCTTGTCGCGGAGCGGGATGCCCTGGAGCCGGCGCCAGATGAACAGGCCGAGACCGCCGAACACGATGACCCACACCAGGACCGACCCACGACCGGCAAGCCCGACAGCGATCATGGCGTCATCGTTGCACTTCCAGGGATGCGATGGCGAACCGGCCGAGACACGGCGCGTGAGGCGGCCGCCGGGCCGCGCCCGGCCGGCCGGTAGCCTCAGGCCATGGCCAGCGCGTCGCCGAGCGACCTGTTCTCCGCTGCCGCCGTCCGACCGCCTGGCCCGCCAGGCCCCGCTGGCCGCCCGGCTGCGACCGGCGACGCTCGACGAGATCGTCGGCCAGGACCAGCTGCTCGGCCCGGGCCAGCCGCTGCGGGCGCTGATCGAGGCCGACCGGCTGTCGTCGGTGATCCTCTGGGGACCGCCGGGCACGGGCAAGACCACCCTGGCCCAGCTCATCGCCCACACGACCGCCAAGGCCTACGTCCAGCTCTCGGCCGTGAACGCCACGGTGAAGGACGTCCGCGAGGTGGCCCAGGCCGCCCAGCGACCGCCTGGGCCAGCACGGCCAGGGCACGATCCTGTTCCTCGACGAGGTCCACCGGTTCAACAAGGCCCAGCAGGACGCGCTGCTGCCCTCGGTCGAGTCCGGGCTGCTGGTGCTCATCGGGGCCACCACCGAGAACCCGTACTTCGAGGTGAACCCGCCGCTGCTGTCGCGCTCGACGCTCTTCCGCCTCGAACCCCTGCTCGACTCGACGCGCGTCGCCAGCCTGGTCGAGCGGGGCCTCGACCGCCGAGGGGGCGACGGCCGAGCCCGACGCCGTCACCCACCTGGTCGAGCGGGCCGGCCGGCGACGGGCGCCACGCCCTGACCAGCCTCGAGGTGGCGGTGGCGCTGGCCCGCCAGCGAGGCGAGCCAGCCCGGTGGTGCGAGCTGGCCGACGCCGAGGCCGCGCTGGGCACCAAGGCGCTGCGCTACGGCCGCGACGACCACTACGACGTCATCAGCGCCTTCATCAAGAGCATCCGGGGCTCCGATCCCGATGCCGGACTGTACTGGCTGGCCCGCATGCTCGAGTCGGGCGAGGACGCCCGCTTCATCGCCCGGCGGCTGGTGATCCTGGCCTCCGAGGACATCGGGCGAGCCGACTCCACGAGTCTGCTGGTGGCCGATGCCGCCGCCCGGGCCGTCGAGTTCGTCGGGCCTGCCCGAGGCCCAGCTCAACCTGGCCCATGCCGTGGTCCACCTGGCCACCGCGCCGAAGTCGAACCGGGTGACCGTGGCGCTGGGTCGAGCCCGGGCCGACGTGCGCGACGCGGCCCCGGGCGAGGTGCCCGACCACCTGCGCGACGCGCACTACCGGGCCGCGCCGGCGCTCGGGCACGGCGAGGGCTACGACTACCCCCACGACGACCCCCGGGGCTGGGTCCCCCAGCAGTACCGCCCGGACGAGCTCGACGGCCGCACGTTACTACGAGCCGTCGACCACGGCGACGAGGCCGGGCGGCGGTCCGGGCCGTCGTCGAAGTCGACGCGAGTCGGACGCAGCCGCGACGCCCGACCGCGAGGAGTCCGCTCATGAGCCGCGGGCGATCGCTGGCCGCGGTGATCCTGATCGTGGTCATCGTGGCGGTCGTCGCCCCATGGCGGTGGCCGTGGCGTCGCTGCTGCGCTCGCTGCGCGAGCTGCGGGCCACGCTCGACGCGCTCCAGGCCGAGACGTGCCCCTCATGGGCGAGCTGCGGGACACCGTGTCGGCCGCCGACGCCGAGGTCGAGCGGGTGGACGACCTGCTCGACTCGGCCGAGGCCATCTCGGCCCGGTCGACGGCGCCTCACGGCTGGGCTACCTGGCTTTCCGGGCGCCGGTCATCCGGGTCGTGGCGTTCGGCCGGGGAGTCGGGCGGGGTTGGCGCCGACTGGCGGGGCGCGGATCGCGCCCCGGCGCAAGGTCCGGACGCGCTGATGTTCAAGCGGGCTCGGTGGTTCACCGTTGGGCGTGGTCGCCGGCGCTGGCACCACCATGTACAGCTACGTGCGCCTGCGCGAGAGCCGCAGCCGCCTGGCGCCCGATCAGCTGTCCGAGACGGTGGTGGGCGCGGCCCGCGTGGTGGGCCAACAGGCGCGGGTGGCCGGCGGACGGGCCCGGGCCACTGGGGAAGCCATGTCCGCCGCCGTGCGTGACGCCGTGGCCGAGGGTCGCGACGCCATGTCCGAGGCCGAGGCCCGCATCGCCGACGAGCTCGATCGACCCCGTCCGGGCCCGACCAGCCGGCCGACAACCCGGCCGGGCGACTGATCCGTGGTCGGTAGGCTGGCCCGGCCATGAACCCCATGACCGCCGATGAGCTGCGCCGCGCCTTCCTGAGCTTCTTCGCCGACCGCGGCCACACCGTGGTCCCGTCGGCCAGCCTCATCCCCCACGACCCCGACCTGCTGTTCACCGTCGCCGGCATGGTGCCGTTCAAGCCCTACTTCCTGGGGGCAGAGGCTGCCCCACCCGCGTGCCACGACCGTGCAGAACGTGCGTGCGGGTCGACGGCAAGGAGAACGACCTCGAGGAGGTGGGCCGCGACGCCAGCCACCTGAGCTTCTTCGAGATGCTCGGCAACTTCAGCTTCGGCGACTACTTCAAGTCCGAGGCCATCCCGATGGCCTGGGACATGGTCACCAACCTGTTCGGCATCGATCCGGACCAGCTGTGGGTCACCGTCCACACCGAGGACGACGAGGCCGAGAAGCTCTGGATCGACGCGGCCGGGGTTGCGCCGGAGCGCATCCAGCGCCTGGGGGACAACTGGTGGGGCCCACCGGGTGGGCCACCGGGACCGTGCGGGCCCAACTCCGAGATCTTCGTCGACCTCGGGGAGCGCTACGGCCAGGGCGGCGGTCCGGGCCACGGCAGCGAGGCCCGGTTCCTGGAGATCTGGAACCTCGTGTTCATGCAGTTCAACCGCGATCGCGACGGCGTGGACACCGAGCTGCCCCGCAAGAACATCGACACCGGCGCCGGGCTGGAGCGCATCCTGGGCGTGCTCCAGGGCAAGGACTCGGTGTGGGAGATCGACGTCATGGTCCCGCTCATCGAGACCGCCCAGTCGGTCACGGGGCGCCGGCTGGGCCGATCCGAGGCCGAAGACGTATCGCTGCGCATCCTGGCCGAGCACGCCCGGACCATGAGCTTCCTGGTCAGCGACGGCGTCTTCCCCTCCAACGAGGGCCGGGGCTATGTCGTCCGCCGGGTCATCCGCCGGGCCGTGCGCCACGCCTACCTGCTCGACGTCGACCACCTGGTCACCCCCAGCCTGGTCGACACCACCGTCGAGGTCATGGGCGAGGCCTACCCGGCGCTGGTCAAGAACCACGGCTTCCTGCGCGACGTCATGGCCCACGAGGAGGAGCGGTTCCGCCAGACGCTCAAGGCCGGCACAGCCATCCTGGACGCCGAGCTCGACGCCCTCGAAGCCGGCTCCCGGTTGCCAGGGGCGGTGGCCTTCGTGCTGCACGACACCCACGGGTTCCCGCTCGAGCTGACCCGCGAGATCACCCTCGAGCGCGGGGTGGACGTCGACGAGGCCGGTTTCGCCGAGGCCATGGCCGACCAGAAGCAGCGGGCCAAGGACGCCCGCCGCCGAGACGGCGTCGCCGCCGACCTGTCCCAGTACCAAGAGGTGCTCGACGAGTTCGGGCCCACCGAGTTCGTGGGCCGAGATCAGTTCGAGATCGAGGCTCGGGTTCTGGCCCTGGTCGGTCCCGACGACGACGGCCAGGTGTCGATCGTGCTCGACCGCACCCCCTTCTACGCCGAGAGCGGTGGGCAGGTGGGCGACGTCGGCACCATCGTCACCGACACCGGCCGGGTCGAGGTGGTCGACACCACCTTCGTGCTGCCCACGCTGCACCGCCACCAGGGTCGTCTCGTCGAGGGCGAGATCGTGGTGGGCCAGCTGGCCACCGCCGCCATCGACGTCGAGCGCCGCGACGCCATCCGCCGCAACCACACCGCCACCCACCTGCTGCACTGGGCCCTGCGTCAGGTCCTGGGCGAGCACGTGAAGCAGCAGGGCTCGCTGGTGGCCCCCGACCGGCTGCGGTTCGACTTCAGCCACTACGAGGCACTGGGTCCGGCCGAGATCGCCCAGGTCGAGGACCTGGCCAACCACGACATCCTGGGTAACTTCCCGGTCCGCCACTACGAGACGACCAAGGACTTCGCCGAGCAGCTGGGGGCCATCGCCTTCTTCGGCGACAAGTACGGCGACATCGTGCGCGTGCTCGAGGCGGGACCGCACTCCACCGAGCTGTGCGGCGGCACCCACGTGCGTGCCACCGGCGACATCGGCCCGCTCAAGATCATCAGCGAGGGCTCGATCGGATCGAACCAGCGTCGCATCGAGGCCGTCACCGGGTTCGGCCCCATCGAGCGCATCCGCCGCGACGAAGCCCGGTTGGGGGCGCTGGCCGCTCAGCTGGGGGTGGGCGAGGACGAGGTGGTCGACGCCGTCGGCCGTCGGGTGGCCGAGAACAAGGAGCTGCGCGACGAGATCCGCGAGCTGCGCCGCCAGGCGGCTCTCGGGCAGTCGGGCGAACTGGTGGCCGCGGCCGTCGACGGCGTGGTGGTGGCCCGGGTGGACGGCGTCCCTCGCGACGAGCTGCGGGACCTGGCCACGGCCGTGCGCGACCACCCCGGGGTGCGGGCCGTGGTGCTGGGCAGCGCGCCCGAAGGAGGTGGGGTGGCCATCGCCGCCGCGGTCACGGCCGACAGCGGACTGGCCGCGTCCGAGCTGATCGCCGACGCCGCCCGCACCGTCGGAGGCGGGGCCGGCAAGGGCGCGGAGGCGGCCATGGCCGGGGGCAAGGACGCGTCCCGGCTGGACGAGGCGCTCGACCAGGTGCGAGCCGCCGCCGGCATCGGGCGCGCCGCGGGCCCCGGCGCGCCCGCCGGCTAGACACCCGCCGTGCGTGCCCTGGGCCTGGATCTGGGCTCCCGCCGGATCGGTGTGGCCGTCAGCGACCCCGGTGGCGTGCTGGCCACGCCCTGCGCGGTGATCGAGCGTTCCGGCGACGAGTCTCTCGACCACCGTCGCATCCAGGAGCTGGCCGCGGAGTGGGAGGTGTCCCGCCTGGTGGTGGGTCTCCCGCTGTCCCTCGACGGCTCGGTGGGGCCGGCGGCCACCGCCGCTCTGGCTGAGGTGGAACGCCTGGGTGCCACCACCGACCTCCCCATCGACACCTACGATGAACGCTTCACCACGGTCACCGCCGACCGTCACCTGCGAGCGCAGAACCTGAGCGGTCCGGCCCGCCGCCGCGTGATCGACCAGGCGGCCGCCGCCGTCATGCTCCAGTCCTGGCTAGACGGTCGACGACCATCCCCACCTCCCGAGTGAGCCCGCCTTGACCGACACCCTGCTGCCCGACGACAGCCTGCCCGACGACGGGGGCGAACCCGACTCCGGCGACCCGGAGCCGGTCGTCTACCTGCCGCCCGGAACGCTCGATGCTGCGTCGGGTCGCCCCGGTGGTGGGCACCATCGTGGCCGTAGTGGTCCTGGTCCTGGCCCTCGGAGGCTGGTGGGTCGCCCGTCAGGTCAACCCGCCGAACGCTCCGGGCAAGGCGGTCACCGTGACCATCCCGGACGGCTCGAGCGACTCTCAGATCGCCTCGGTCCTGGCCGCCCACGGCGTGGTCACCAACGCCACCGTCTTCCGCTGGTACGTGAAGCTCACCTCGGCGGGACCCTTCCATGCGGGCACGTTCGATCGTCTGCACGCGCCGGAAGCCATGAGCGACGTGGTCAAGCGGCTCGATCAGGCGCCGCTCCCGCCGGCCACGCGAACCGTCGCCATCCCCGAGGGCCTCTGGCTGAGCGAGATCCGGACCAAGATCCTGCAGACCTTCCCGGAGATGAAGCCCGCCGACCTCGACCACGCCCTGGCCACGGTGCACTCCAAGTACCAGCCCGCCGGGTCCAGCAACCTCGAGGGCTTCCTCTTCCCGGCCACCTATCAGGTGCCGCTCACCGACGTGGGCAACCCGCAGAAGCTGATCGCCCAGATGGTGACCAAGTTCGACCAGGAGGCCGACAGCCTCGAACCTCTCGGCCCAGGCCAAGGCGTTGGGCTTCACGCCCTACGAGGTGCTCACGGTGGCCTCCATGGTGGAGGAGGAGGCCAAGGTGCCAGGCGACCGCCCCAAGATCGCCCGAGTCCTCTACAACCGACTGGCCAAGGGCATGACCCTGGGCGTCGACGCCACCGTCGAGTACGCCATCGGGCAGCGGGTGGTCAACCTGACCAAGTCGCAGCTGGCCACGACCTCGCCGTACAACACGCGCCTGCACGCCGGGTTGCCCCCCACCCCCATCAGCTCGCCGGGCCGCGCCTCGCTGGAGGCGGCGCTCAACCCGACGGCGGGCGACTGGCTCTACTACGTGCTGGCCGCCCCGGACGGCAGCCAGTACTTCACCGCCAGCTACAGCGACTTCCAGCGCCAGACCGCCAAGTCCAGGGCCGAGGGGTTGTTCGGCGGGTGAGTGACCGTGCGATGGTCCCGCCCACCGGCACCACCCGGGTGGCGGCGGTGATCGGCGACCCGATCGGTCATTCGCGCTCGCCGCAGATCCTCAACGCCGCCTTCGCCGCCACCGGTCTGGACTGGGTGTACGTGGCCTTCGAGGTGGTCGAGGGCCGGGCCGAGGCGGCGCTGGAGGCCATGCGCACCCTGACCCTCGCCGGGTTGTCGGTGACCATGCCGCACAAGACGGCGGTGGCCGATCGCCTCGAGGCGGTGCCCTGGGGCGACCTCTCGGAGACGGCGCGGCGGTTGCAGGCCGTCAACTGCGTGATAGCCGACGGCGATCGGCTGGTGGGCCACAACACCGATGGCCCCGGATTCGTGGCCTCGCTTGGACGCCGACGCCGGGTTCGCCGTTCGCCGGTCGTCGATGCGGCGTCCTGGGGGCCGGGGGCGCGGCGCGGGCACTGGTGCTGGGACTGGCCGACGCCGGCGCGGCCGAGGTGGTGGTGGTCAACCGCACCGCCGTCGCGGGCGGCGGGTGCCGCCGCGCTGGCCGGTGCGATCGGTCGGGTGGGGGAGCCGTCCGATCTGGCCGATCTCGACCTGGTCGTGAACGCCACGTCGCTGGGCATGGACGGACGTTCGATGCCGGTCGAGGCTCGGTGCCTGGCTCCGGGTCAGCTGGTGGCCGACATCGTCATGTCGCCGCTGGACACGCCGCTGCTCCAGGCTGCCCGCGCCCGGGGCGCGGCCACGCTCGACGGGTTGGGGATGTTGGTGCGCCAGGCGGCGGTGGCCTTCGAGCTGTGGACCGGGCCGCCCCGCCCCCGTCGAGGTCATGGTCAGCGCCGCTCACGGGCACTAGATTCGCAAAAGGCCCTCTATTCCGGTGTGCAGCCTGCCGATGGAGAGGCGTTCATCCCCTTTTCGGAGGTCATCGTGGCTCTTCAGGGCACGCTCGAAACCTTTGCCCTTCCTGACGTCCTGCGCCTGCTGGCGTCGACCCACAAGACGGGTCGTCTGCGCCTGACCGGGGCCAACGGATCGGGGTCGCTCTGGCTCGACGGCGGCGCCATCGTGAGCAGCGAGGCCGCTCGGGCCCCCCTGGCCGACGGACCCACCGACGTGCTGTTCGAGCTGCTCCGCTTCAAGGAGGGTGACTTCGTCTTCGACGACGACGCCACCGCGGACGCACCAGGCTCTCCCACCGAGGTGGAGGATGCCCTGGCCGCGGCCGAGGCCATGCTCGAGGAGTGGAAGTCCATCGAGGCCGTGGTGCCCTCCCTGGCCGCCTGGGTTTCGCTGCGACCTGAGCTCCCCGACGACGACGTCACCGTGGACGCGGCGCACTGGCGCCAGATGGTGGCCGTGGGTGGCGGCATCACCGTCGCGGGCCTGGGCGACCAGCTGGGTCTGGCCGAGCTGCCCATCTCACGGGCCGTCAAGGATCTGGTCGAGCTGGGCCTGGTCGAGCTGGGCGAGGCGTCGGCCGGCCGCGTTCGATCCGGGTCCCGCACCGCTGGCCGCGGCCGAGGTGGCCGAGCCCTCCTTCGTCGATGCCGGTTCGGCCATCACCTTCGACGCGGGGACCCCCGCCGCCGAGGCCCCGCTGCTGACCGTGGTGGGCGACGGCGACTCGTTGGGTGACGCCGACAGCTTCAGCTCGGAGGATCGCTTCGACCCCTCCGCCCTCATCGTGGAGGACACGGACGTCGCCCACGTCCGAGCCCCCGATGGCGGTCGTCTCCGACGAGGACGACATGGCCGACGCAGCCGAGATCGCTCGCCAGCTGGCCAACCTCAGCCCGAAGGCGGCCAAGGCCGTGGCCGCGGCGGCCAAGGCCACCACCTCCGAGGAGCGTGAGGCCGCCCTGGCCGAGGTCGACGAGACCGAGGACCCGATCAATCGCGGACTCCTGCTCAAGTTCCTCGGCTCGGTCAACGGCTGACCAGTCGACCCGGGTCGGTCGTCTCCGAGCCTGAGGGCTCGGGCCACCCGACCGCTGCCGGCTGTGGCGGTCCGCCCCCGATGATCCCCATGACCTGCGGTCACATCCACGGCAGTGGTGGGCGCGACCGCTACCGTCGCCGCCCGTGAACGCCCTGCCCGTCGTCTGCGCGCTGCTGGCCATCCCGGCCAGTTGGGTCGGCGGGGCTGCTCATCGATCGCGTCCCGGACCGGCTGGCCGCTGTGGCCGCCGCCCGGCTTCCGGGTGACCGGGCAGTACCTGTGGTGCGACCTGGTCATCGCTGGGCTCGTTCATCGCCCTGGGCTACCGGTTCGAGTCGGCGCCGGTCCTGTTGGTGGTCGGCTACCTGTTGTACGCGGCCGTCGCTGGTCACGCGTGTCGATCATCGACATCGCCTGCTTCCGGTTGCCCGATCGCATCGTGTTGCCGGCGCTGGGGCTGATGCTGGCCATCGTGGTGGTCGAGTCGCTGCGATCGGGCCACGCCGACCACATCGGGTTCGCGGTGGCCGGGGCGGCCATGTACTTCGGCATCCTGTTGGTGGTGCACCTCATCTCGCCGGCCGGGATGGGGTTCGGCGATGTCAAGCTGGCCGCCCTGCTGGGGCTCGGTCTGGGATGGCTGGCCGCCGGCTACCTGACCGCATTCGTGCTGGTGGTGTGGGCGCTCGGCGTCGGCGCCGTGGCCGCCTCGCTGGTCGGAGTCAGCCTCATGGCCATCCAGGGTCTGACCGTCGCACCCCCATCCCGTTCGGGCCGTACCTGGCCTTCGGCGGCCTGTTCGTGGTGCTGCTGAGCCCCCACCTGATCACCCTCCACCTGAGCGCATGAGTCCTCTCGGGGGTCCGTGGTCGTGGCCTTTCCGGTAGGGGTCGGTCACGGCGGGGCCAGTAGCCTGAGGCGATGCTGCGCTTCCTGACCGCCGGGGAGTCCCACGGCCAGGCCCTGGTGGTCGTGCTCGAGGGCCTGCCCGCCGGACTCACGGTCACCGTCGAGGACATCCGGGCTGAGCTGGCCCGTCGTCGACTGGGCTACGGCCGCGGTCCGCGGCATGCGCTTCGAGCAGGACGAGGTGACGATCCTGGCCGGGGTCCGCCACGGCCGCACCCTGGGCTCGCCGGTGGCCATCCAGATCGCCAACAGCGAGTGGGAGAAGAAGTGGACCGAGGAGATGTCGCCCGCGCCCGGAGCCACGGCGTCGCCGCTCACCGCCCCCCGGCCGGGCCACGCCGACCTGGCCGGCATGCAGAAGTACGACTTCATCGACGCCCGAGACGTGCTCGAGCGGGCCTCCGCCCGGGAGACCGCGGCCCGTGTGGCCGCCGGGGCCGTGGCCAAGGCGCTGCTGGGCAGCCATCGGCATCGAGGTGGTGTCCCACGTGGTGGCCCTCGGGCCGGTCCGCGCCCGCACCGACCATCGTCCCACCCCGGGCGACCTCGACCGGGTCGACGACTCGCAGGTGCGATGCTTCGACGCCGGCACCGAGGCGGCCATGGTGGCCGAGATCAAGGCCGCCGCTGCCCAGGGCGATTCGCTGGGCGGCGTGGTCGAGGTGCTGGGCTACGGCCTGCCCGTCGGGTTGGGCAGCCACGTCCACTGGGATCGCAAGCTCGACGCCCTGCTGGCGCAGGCGCTCATGAGCATCCAGGCGGTCAAGGGCGTCGAGTTGGGCGACGGCTTCGGCGTGGCCGCTCGACGGGGGAGCGAGGCCCACGACCCCATTCGCTGGGATTCCGACGAGCGGTCCTACCGCCGCGACACCACCCGCGCCGGGGGCGTGGAGGGCGGGATGAGCACGGGCGAGCTGCTGGTGGCCCACGTGGCCATGAAGCCCCTGGCCACCCTGAACCGTCCGTCGCTGGCGACGGTCGACACGGTGACCAAGGCCGAGACCGTGTCGTTCCGCGAGCGGACCGACGTGACCGCCGTGCCCGCCATGGGAGTGGTGGCCGAGACGATGGTGGCGTTGGTGCTGGCCGACGAGGTGCTGCGCAAGTTCGGCGGCGACTCGATGGTGGAGCTGGTGCGCAACCACGCCGGGTTCCTGGCCCAGGTGCAGTCCGCCTCCGATCTGGAGTCCACTGGCGATCTGGCCGATGCGCCCGCCCCGCTCGAGGAGCCGCCGCTCAACTGGGACGCCATCGAGGCCTTCTCCGATCTGGACGTCGCTCCGGTCGAGCTGGGTCGGCGCGCCGCGGCCGACACCCGGGTCAAGTCCCACGTGGTGCTGGTGGGGATGATGGGCGCGGGCAAGACGTCGGTGGGCCAGCGCGTGGCCGAATCGCTGGGCCTGTCCTTCCTCGACAGCGATCAACAGGTCGAGGCCCGCACCGGTCGCACCGTGCGCGAGATCTTCGAGACCGACGGCGAAGCCGCCTTTCGCTTCGAGGAGCGGGCCGCGTTGCGCGACGCCCTGGCCCGGCCCGAACCCACCGTGATCGCGGCCGCCGGCGGAGTGGTGCTCGATCCCGCCAACCGCGACCTGCTTCGCGATCTGCCCCGCCATGGTGGCCAGGTGGTGTGGCTCAAGGCGGCGCCCTCGGTCCTGGCCGAGCGGGTGGGCAGCTCCGATCATCGCCCCCTGCTGACCGACGATCCGGCGGCCGCCCTCAACCGCCTCAACGCCGAGCGCGAGCCGCTGTACCAGTCGGTGGCCACCATCGTGATCGACGAGCAGCGCGGTACGCGGTGCTCGACGTGGCCCAGGTGGCCGCCGCCGTCCACAGCCGCCTGGTGGATCCGGGTCGGGTGTGACCGGTCCCAGCGGCCCCCGCGTCGCAGCTGGGCTGGTCACCGTCGGCGTCGACCTGGCCGATCGCGCCTACGAGGTGCTGGTCGGCCCCGGCGCGATCGAGGCCCTGGCCCAGGTCGTGCCCGATCGGGCCCGCCGGGTGGCCGTGGTGACCCAGGCGGGGATCGACGTCGAGGTCGATCCGGGGGTGGAGCACCGCAGCTTCCTGATCGAGCGCGGAGAGGAGTCCAAGGACCTGGCCGCCATCGAGGACCTGTGCCGCGCCTGGTCGCAGTGGGGCATGACCCGCAACGACGCGGTGGTGGCGGTGGGCGGCGGCATGGTCACCGACGTGGCCGGCTTCGCCGCCGCCGTGTACCACCGGGGCGTCGACGTGATCCACGTGCCCACCACCCTGCTCGGCCAGGTCGACGCGGCCATCGGCGGCAAGACCGGGGTCAACCTGCCCGAGGGCAAGAACCTGGTGGGCGCCTACTGGCAGCCCCGGGCGGTGCTCTGCGACACCGCCGTGCTGGCCACGCTGCCGCCACGCGAGCTGCGCAGCGGCCAGGGTGAGGTGGCCAAGTACCACTTCCTCGACGACGGGCGGTTCGGGTCCACCCCGGTAGAGCGCCTGAGCCTGGACGAGCAGGTGGTGCGTTGCGTGCAGATCAAGGCCGCGGTGGTGGCCGACGACGAGCGCGAGGGCGGCGGTCGGGCCACCCTGAACTACGGCCACACCCTCGGCCACGCCCTCGAGATCGCAGGCGGCTTCGACCTCCGCCACGGCGAGGCGGTAGCCGTCGGGCTCATCTACGCGGCCGAGCTGGCGCGGGCCCTGGGCCGGATCGACGACGCCCGGGTGGCGGAGCACCGCCAGGTCGTGGGCGCCTACGACCTGCCCGCCGACCTACCCGCCGGCGTCGACCCCGACGAGCTGGTGGCCCTGTTCGCCCGGGACAAGAAGGCGCTCGACGGCGTGACCTTCGTGCTCGACGGGCCCGCAGGGGTCGAGCCGGTCACCGGCGTGGATCGCGCGGCCATCGACGCCGCCTTCGCCGCCATGGCCGGGAGTCCGCGGTCGTGACCCGAGCCTTGGAATGGATAGGGAGCAAGCTGTGACCGCACCCGTCGTGCTGCTCCTCAGCGGCCCCAACCTCTCGCTGCTCGGCCAACGAGAACCGGAGATCTACGGCACCGCCACCCTGGAGGACCACGTGACCACGGCCCGAGCCGTGGCCGAGGGCCACGGCGCGGTGCTCGAACACCTCCAGTCCGACCACGAGGGCACCCTCATCGAGGCCATCGGCGGCGGCTCGCAACCGGTGTGCGGCCATCGTCATCAACCCCGGCGCCTTCACCCACTACGCCTGGGGGATCCACGACGCGCTGGCGGCGTTCGACGGTCCGGTGATCGAGCTGCACCTGTCCAACCCCAACGGCCGGGAGTCGTGGCGGCACACGTCGGTGGTGGCGCCGGTGGCCACCGGCACCATCGCCGGCTTCGGGGGTCGGGGCTATGCCCTGGCCGTCGAAGCCGCTATCGGCTGCCTGGCATGATCGACCTGGTGGCCATGGACGTGGCCGGCCGCATGCCCCGGCTGCGGGCCGCTCTCGCGGCGCTGGGCACCGCCGATGCCCTCATGGTCACCAAGCTGGTGAACGTCCGCTACCTGACCGGGTTCACCGGCTCGGCGGGCATGGTGCTGGTGCTGCCCGATGAGGTGGTGCTGGTCACCGACGGGCGGTACGGCCAGCAGGCCGCCGAGCAGCTGGCCGCGGCCGGGGTGTCCGCCCGCATCGAGGTGGCCGGCATCGAGCAGCGCGAGGTGGTCGGTGCGGCGGTCCGTGCGGCGGGAGTCGCCCGCCTGGCCCTCGAGGCCGACGCCGTGACCTGGGCGCAGCAGCGAGGCTACGCCGACACGTGGTTCGCCGGGCTCGAGCTGGTGGCCACCCAAGGCCTGGTGGACGACCTGCGCCTGGTCAAGGACGACGGAGAGGTGTCCCGCATCGCCGCGGCTGCGGCGGTGGCCGACCAGGCGCTGGCCAACGTGCGCAGCCGCCTGGCCGACGGGTTGACCGAGCAGGAGTTCGGCATCGAGCTGGACTTCGAGATCCGCCGCCTGGGGGCCTGGGGCAACTCCTTCGAGACGATCGTGGGCTCGGGTCCCAACGGCGCCAAGCCCCACCACCGACCATCGCCCCGACGCATCGCCGAGGGCGACCTGGTGGTGCTCGACTTCGGGGCGGTGGTGGACGGCTACTGCTCGGACATGACCCGCACCGTCATGGTGGGCGAGCCCTCACCCACCCAGGCCCGCATGCTCGAGGTGGTCACCGCCGCCCAGCAGGCCGGGGTCGACGCCATCGGGGTCGGGGTGCCCACCGCGGCCATCGACGCGGCCTGCCGCCAGGTCATCAGCGACGCCGGCTGGGGCGACGCCTTCCTGCACGCCACCGGCCACGGCGTGGGCCTCGAGATCCACGAGGCCCCGAGGGTGGCGGCGACTGCCGCTGCTACGCTGGCTCCCGGAGTTGTCGTCACCGTCGAGCCCGGGGTCTACCTGCCCGACCACGGTGGGGTGCGCGTCGAGGACACCCTCGTCGTGACCGCCGACGGCAGCCGCCCGCTCACGCTCGCCCCCAAGACCACCGCGGTCTGACCGCGCAGGAGATCCATCACCATGCCCGCCATCACCACCAACGACCTGAAGAACGGGATGACCCTCAACCTCGACGAGGGGTTGTTCCAGGTGGTCGAGTTCCAGCACGTGAAGCCGGGCAAGGGCGGCGCCTTCGTGCGCACCACGCTCAAGAACGTGCGCAACGGCGCGGTGGTCGACCGCACCTTCCGGGGCGGCGAGCGGGTGGACCGGGCCATGATCGACAAGCGCGAGATGCAGTTCCTGTACCGCGCGGGCGACGACTACGTGTTCATGGACAACACGTCCTACGAGCAGATCAACGTCCAGCCCGACGCCCTGGGCGAGGCCGCCCAGTACCTGGTCGAGGGCTCGGCCGCGGTGCTGCAGATGTACGAGGACGAGATCGTGGGCATCGACCTGCCCGCCGCGGTCGAGCTGTCCATCACCGAGACCGAGCCGGGCGTGCAGGGCGACCGGGTGTCGGGCGCCCGCAAGCCGGCCACCCTCGAGACCGGCCTGGTGGTGCAGGTCCCGCTGTTCGTGGAGCCCGGCGATCGCATCAAGGTCGACACGCGCAGCGGCGAATACCTGACCCGGGCGTGAGCCCGACGGTCGATCCCGACCACGAGCGGTCGCGGGGCGTCGGCAGTCGGCGGGAGGCCCGGGAGCGGGCCCTGGCCCTGCTGTACGAGGCCGAGGCCAAGTCGGTGCCGCCGGCCCAGGTGATCGACGAGCTGGTGGTCGCCGCCCGAGCCGTTCGCGGCCGAGCTGGTGGTGGGGGTGGGCGACCACCTCGACGAGATCGACGCGCTGATCCGCGCCTACGCCCAAGGCTGGACCCTCGAGCGCATGCCCAGCATCGACCGGGCACTGCTGCGCATCGGGGTGTTCGAGCTGGTGCATCGTCCCGATGTGCCCACCGGCGCGGTCATCGACGAGGCGGTGCAGCTGGCCAAGGAGTTCAGCACCGACGACTCGGGCCGGTTCGTGAACGGCCTGCTCTCGGCCGTAGCCGCCGCCGAACGCCCCTGATCCACCTCTCGCTCGGAAATTGGGCATCTTTGCTTTCGGAAACCGAAAGCAAAGATGCCCAATTTCGTGGGACCGGGGTCGGCGCGGGGATGGTAGGGTCCACTCCTGACCGTGAAGTGAGTCCTGTGAGGCCCACACGGACAGGAAGGCACGACCGCGATGGCCGAACGCGAACGCCGCATCACGCCCCCGTACGGGGGCGTTTTTCATGCCCGCACCCAGGTGATGAGCCCCGACGACATCGGACGGGCCGTGTGGCGCATGGCCCACGAGATCATCGAGCGCAACCACGGGCTCGACCAGGTGGTGGTCATCGGGCTCCAGACCGGCGGGGTGGGTCTGGCCGGCCTGCTGGCCGACGACCTGAACCAGATCGAGTCGGTCGACCTGCCCCTCGGCACCCTCGACGTGGCCTTCTACCGCGACGACATCGGCCTGCGCCCGGTCCTGCCCGAGGCCGTCACCGACATCCCGGTCGACCTGGCCGGCAAGATCGTGGTGCTGGTCGACGACGTGCTCTTCACCGGTCGCACCATCCGGGCCGCGCTCGACGCGCTCACCGACTTCGGGCGGCCCCGGGCCGTGCAGCTGGCCGTCATGATCGACCGGGGCCACCGCGAGCTGCCCATCCGTCCCGACTACGTGGGCAAGAACCTGCCCACCCGGCGCGACGAGGTGGTCGACGTCGGACCCGAAGGCGTGCAACTGGGGGAGATGCGCAAGTGAGGCACCTGCTCGCCATCGCCGACCTGGGAGCCGACGGCATCGAGGAGGTGCTGCGCTTGACCGACAACTTCGTGGAGGTGAGCGCCCGGGCCATCCCCAAGGTCCCGCGCGCTGCGGGGCAAGACCGTGGTCTCGGTCTTCTTCGAGGACTCCACCCGCACCCGGCTCAGCTTCGACGACCGCGGCCAAGCGGCTGGGGGCCGACACCATGACCTTCAGCGCCGGCTCGTCGTCGCTGAAGAAGGGCGAGTCGATCCGCGACACGGTCCAGACCATCGAGGCCATGGGCGTCGACGCCCTGGTCGTGCGCCACGCCTCGTCGGGGGTGCCGGCCCAGATCGCCCGATGGGTCGACCTCGGCGGTCATCAACGCCGGCGACGGCTGGCACGAGCACCCCACCCAGGCCCTGCTCGACTGCTACACGATCCGCCAGCGCGCTGGGCTCGCTGGACGGGCAGGCGGGTCGCCATCGTGGGCGACATCAAGCACAGCCGGGTGGCCCGCTCCGACGTCACCGCCTTCACCGCTGCTCGGTGCCGAGGTGACCCTGGTGGCCCCGCCCACGCTGCTGCCCCCCAGCCTGGAGGGCTGGCCGGTGACGGTCAGCCACGACCTCGACGCGGTGCTCGGCGAGGTCGACGTGGTCTACCTGCTGCGCATGCAGCGCGAGCGCATGACCGAGGCGCTGGTGCCGTCGTTGCGGGAGTACACCGCCGGCTTACGGCCTGACCTCGGAGCGGGCCGACCGGGCCGAGGCCGGCGGCGCCCTGATCATGCACCCGGGTCCCATGAACCGCGGGGTCGAGATCGCGGCCGAGGTGGCCGACCGCCCCAACGTGGTCGTGGTCGACCAGGTGCGCAACGGCGTGCCGGTGCGCATGGCCGTGCTCTTCCTGCTGCTCGGCTCGGGCAGCGAGGCCTGGTCGTCGCCGCCGGTCGAGGCCGAACCGCTGGTCACGGCCGGAGGCCGGTCGAGCGGGTCGACCGTGAACGGGATCGAGCGTCTCCGACGCCAGCTGGTCATCAAGGGCGGCACGGTCGTCGACCGCGACGGCGAGCGGCGGGCCGACGTGCTCATCGACGGCGGGTGCATCCGTGGCCATCGAGCCCGACCTCGACGCGCCGGCCGACGCCACGGTGCTCGACGCCGGCGGCTGCGTCGTGGCACCCGGCCTGGTCGACCTGCACACCCACCTGCGCGAGCCGGGCCGGGAGGACGCCGAGACGATCGAGATCGGGCAGCCGGGCCGCGGCGCTCGGCGGCTACGCCACCGTGGTGGCCATGCCCAACACCGACCCGGCCATCGACTCGCGTCGAGGTCGTCGACTGGGTGCCGGCCACCGGCCGACGGCGCCGTGCTGCGACGTGCCACCGTCCGCCGCCATCACGGTCGGCCGGGGCGGCGAGCAGCTGGCGCCCATGGCCGAGCTGGCCGAGCGCCGGGCGTCACGCATCTTCACCGACGACGGCAACGGCGTGCAGGACGACCTGCTCATGCGCCGGGCCATGGAGTACGCCACCGGGCTGCACCGTCCCGCTTCGGACCGGTCACCCTGGCCCAGCACTGCGAGATCGACTCGCTGGCCGCCGGCGGCCACATGCACGAGGGGGAGTGGTCGTGCCAAGCTCGGCATGCCCGGCATCCCGGCCGAGGCCGAGGAGCTGATGGTCAGCCGCGACCTCGCCCTGGCCCGGCTGACCGGTGCCGGCATCCACTTCCAGCACCTGTCGACCGCCGGGTCGGTCGAGCTGGTGCGGGCGGCCAAGGCCGCGGGGCTGGCGGTCACGGCCGAGGCCACCACCCACCACTTCACCCTGACCGACGCCGAGCTGGCCGGCTACGACCCGGTGTTCAAGGTCAACCCGCCGCTGCGCACCGACGCCGACGTGGCCGCCATCAAGGCCGGCCTGGCCGACGGCACCATCGACGCCATCGCCACCGACCACGCCCCCCACACCCAGGACGCCAAGGAGCTGCCCGTTCGACCAGGCCCCGCCGGGCATGCTCGGTCTCGAGACGGCGCTGGCCCTGGCCCTCACCGAGCTCGACCTGCCCATCGACGCAGGTGCTGGCCCTCCTGTCGTGGCAGCCGGCCGCCATCGCCGGCGGCTCGGCCCGAGCCATCGACGGCCGCATCCGGCTGGCGCCGACGTGGACGGCACCGCCAACCTGTGCGTCATCGACCCCGCCGCCACCTGGACCGTCGACCCGGCCCGCCTGGCCAGCCTGAGCCGCAACACGCCCTACGCCGGGCGCACCCTGACCGGGCGGGTCCGCCACACCCTCGTGGACGGCGAGCCCGTGGTCATCGACGGCGAGGCCACGGTGAGCGATCGAGCGACGATCACCGAGGTCGCGCCTGGTGCTGGCCGACGGCACCACCTTCGAGGGCGAGGCCATCGGCGCGCCCGCCGGCGGTGTCGCCACCGGCGAGGTCGTGTTCAACACCGTGCTCACCGGCTACCAGGAGGTGATCACCGACCCCTCCTACGCCGGGCAGATCATCACCTTCACCTACCCCCACATCGGCAACTACGGGGTCACCGCCGACGACGACGAGAGCGCCCGGCCCTTCTGCCGGGGGGTCATCGTCCGCGACCTGGCCCGGCGCCGCAGCAACTGGCGCAGCCACGGCGACCTCGACGCGCTTCCTCCGCCGCCACGGCGTGCCCGGCATCGCCGGCATCGACACCCGCCGCCTCACCCGCCACCTCCGCGACGCCGGGCGCCATGCCGGGCGCCTTCGGCACCGCCGACGAGGCCGACGCTGAAGGCGGCCGCGGCCTCGGCCGAGCCCGGCACCGACGGCGTCGACCTGTCGCCACGCGTCACCATCGCCGAGCCCTACACGGTCGGCGACGGGCCCGCGCCGGGTCGTGGCCTACGACTTCGGCATCAAGCGGACCATCCTGCGCCACCTCGGCGAGCATCGCCACCGTCGAGGTCGTGCCCGCCTCCACGACCGCCGCCGAGGTGCTGGCCCGGCGGCCCGACGGCGTGTTCCTGTCCAACGGCCCCGGCGACCCGGCCGCCGTGCGGCTACGCCGCCGAGGCCATCCGCGGCCTGCTGGGCGAGGTGCCGGTCTTCGGCATCTGCCTCGGCCACCAGCTGCTGGCCACCGCCCTCGGCGGCCCGACCTACAAGCTGCCCTTCGGCCACCACGGCGGCAACCACCCGGTGCGCCGCCTCGACACGGGGACGGTCGAGATCACCAGCCAGAACCACAACTACGCCGTGCGTCGACGACGCTCGTCGAGCGACGGTCGAGGTCACCCACCTCAACCTCAACGACGGCGTCGATCGAGGGCATGCGCAGCCGCGAGGTCCCGGCCTTCAGCGTGCAGTACCACCCCGAGGCCGGGCCCGGCCCCCACGACGCCCGCTACCTGTTCGACGAGTTCGCCGAGCTCATGGACGCGATCGGGAAGCAGCCGGCCTGATGCCACGCCGCGACGACATCTCACTCGATCCTGCTCATCGGCTCGGGCCCGATCGTCATCGGCCAGGCCTGCGAGTTCGACTACTCGGGCACCCAGGCCTGCCGGGTGCTGCGCGAGGAGGGCTACCGGGTCATCCTGGCCAACTCCAACCCGGCCACGATCATGACCGACCCCGACTTCGCCGACGCCACCTACGTCGAGCCGCTCGACGTCGACGGTGCTGACCAAGATCATCGAGCGGGAGCAGCCCGACGCCCTGCTGCCCACCCTCGGCGGCCAGACCGCCCTCAACCTGGCCATGGAGCTGGTCGAGCCGGGCGTGCTCGACCGCGAGGGCGTCGAGCTGATCGGGGCCAACGCCGAGGCCATCGCCACCGCCGAGGACCGCGAGCAGTTCAAGGTGGCCATGGCCGAGATCGGCCTCGGACGCCCCGGCCTCGGGCATCGCCCACACCATCGACGAGGCCCTCGGGTCGTCGAGCGCATCGGCCTGCCGGTCGTCATCCGCCCCGCCTACATCCTGGGCGGCCGGGGCACCGGCATCGCCTCCACCCCCGAGGAGTTCGCGCCGGCCGCGGCCATCGGCCTCGAGGCCAGCCCGATCACCGAGATCCTGATCGAGAAGTCGATCGCCGGCTGGAAGGAGTACGAGCTCGAGGTGATGCGCGACCGCGCCGACAACTGCGTGGTCATCTGCTCCATCGAGAACCTCGACCCGATGGGCGTGCACACCGGCGACTCGATCACCGTCGCCCCGGCCCAGACGCTGAGCGACGTCGAGTACCAGCGCATGCGCGACGCCGCCTTCGCCTGCATCCGCCGGGTGGGCGTCGAGACCGGCGGCTCGAACGTGCAGTTCGCGCTCGAACCCGGCCAACGGCGACATGGTCATCATCGAGATGAACCCCCGGGTGAGCCGCTCGTCGGCGCTGGCCTCGAAGGCCACCGGCTTCCCCATCGCCAAGATCGCCGCCCGGCTGGCCGTCGGCTACACGCTCGACGAGATCCCCAACGACATCACCGGCAAGACCCCGGCCAGCTTCGAGCCGGTCATCGACTACGTGGTCACCAAGATCCCGCGGTGGGCGTTCGAGAAGTTCCCGGGCACCCCGGCGTGCTCGGCACCCAGATGCAGTCGGTGGGCGAGGCCATGGCCATCGGCCGCACCTTCCCCGAGTCGCTGCAGAAGGGCCTGCGCTCGCTCGAGCACGGCCGCCTGGGCTCAACTGCGATCCCGGCGAGGCCCTCTACGACGACCTGGACGACGCCGAGCTGGTCGCGCCGGGCCGCCATCGCCACCCCCGACCGGCCCTACCAGCTCGAGGCCGCCCTGCGGCGGGGGATCTCCGTCGACGACCTCTACGCCGCCACCAAGGTCGACCCCTGGTTCCTCGACCAGATCCTGGCCATCGTCGAGGAGCGGGCCCACCTCGCCGAGCTTCTGGGCCGACCACGACCTGGTCGAGCTGGGCGCGTCGGGTGGCGGCGGGCCAAGCGGCTCGGCTTCTCCGACGCCCAGCTGGCCTGGATCCACAACCAGGCTCGACCCGCCGCACCGGTCACCGAGCTCGAGGTGCGGGCCGCCCGCCTGGCCGCCGGGGTGGTGCCCACCTTCAAGACGGTCGACACCTGCGCGGCCGAGTTCGAGGCCGACACGCCGTACCACTACTCGACCTACGAGGACGAGGACGAGGTCCGCCCGGGCGACCGGCCCAAGGTCGTCATCCTCGGCTCGGGCCCCAACCGCATCGGCCAGGGCATCGAGTTCGACTACTGCTGCGTGCACGCCAGCTTCGCCCTGCGCGACGCCGGGCTACGAGACCATCATGGTCAACTGCAACCCCGAGACGGTGTCCACCGACTACGACACCAGCGACCGCCTCTACTTCGAGCCGCTCACCTACGAGGACGTCATGAACGTCATCGAGGCCGAGCAGCCGGTCGGGGTGGTCGTGGCGCTCGGCGGCCAGACCCCGCTCAAGCTGGCCGGGCAGCTGCCGCGCCGACCTGGTGCTGGGCACCAGCCCCGACTCCATCGACCTGGCCGAGGACCGCGAGCGCTGGAACGGTCTGTGCGCCCGGCTGGAGATCCCCCAGCCGGCCGGCGGCACCGCCACCGAGCTGGCCGAGGCCATGGCCGTGGTCGAACGGGTCGGCTACCCGGTGCTCATGCGGCCCTCCTACGTGCTCGGCGGCCGGGCCATGGAGATCGTCTACGACGACGACGGCCTGGCCCGGGCCATGGCCGAGCTGGCCGGGTTCGGCAGCCTGGGCAAGGAGGGCGGCCTGTCGGCCGAGCGCCCGGTGCTGGTCGACCGCTTCCTGGAGGACGCCATCGAGGTCGACGTCGACGCCATCCGCGACGCCACCGGCGAGGTGGTCATCGGCGGGGTGATGGAGCACGTCGAGGAGGCGGGCGTCCACTCGGGCGACAGCGCCTGCGTGCTGCCGCCCCCGCACCTGTCGGCCGAGACCATCGGCGTCATCGAGGACCACACCCGGTCGCATCGCCGACGAGCTCGACGTGCGGGGCCTGATCAACGTGCAGTACGCGGTCAAGGCCAACCAGGTGTTCGTGATCGAGGCCAACCCGCGGGCGTCGCGCACCGTGCCGTTCGTGGCCAAGGCCACCGGCGTGCCGCTGGCCAAGGTGGCGGCCCGGGTCATGGCCGGCGCCACGCTGGCCGAGCTGCGGATCGAGGGCCTCCTGGTGGCCCCGGTGGTGGGCGACCACGTGGCGGTCAAGGAGGCGGTGCTGCCCTTCAGCCGCTTCCCCGAGGCCGACGCCGTGCTCGGGCCCGAGATGCGCTCGACCGGCGAGGTCATGGGCATCGACCTGACCGTCGGCCTGGCCTTCGTCAAGAGCCAGCTGGCGGCCGGCAACCGCCTGCCCGAGAGCGGCACGGTGTTCCTCTCGCTGGCCGACCGGGACAAGGCGGCCGGGGTCGAGGCGGCCCAGCAGTTCGTCGAGCTCGGCTTCGCCATCGCCGCCACCTCGGGCACCGCCGCCACCTGAGCGAGCACGGCGTGGCCGTCGCCACGGTGGTGGCCAAGCTGGGCGAGCCCGAGGGCACCGACGCGGTCGAGCTCATCGCCAGCGGCCAGGTCCAGCTGGTGGTCAACAGCCCTCGGGGTCGTGGTCCCCGCGCCGACGGCGCCCACATCCGGGCCGCGGCCGGCTGCCAACCGGGTGCCCTTGCTCACCACGGCCGCCGCCGGCCTGGCCGCCGCCAAGGGCATGGCCGACTGGGCCCGCCACCCCTTGCAGGTGCGCACCCTCCAGGAGTACCAGCGCGGCGTCCGCGACGACCAGCTGCAGTTGGATCTCTAGTCCATGACCGACATGGCCACAACCGTTGGATCGGTGGCGCTCCGCCATCCGGTGATGACGGCGTCGGGGACGGCGGGCCACGGCGACGAGCTGGCCCGACACGTCGACCTGGCCGGCCTGGGCGCCGTGGTGGTGAAGTCGCTGTCAGTCGAGCCGTGGGCCGGCAACCCCCCGCCCCGGGTCCACGAGACGCCGGCCGGCATGCTCAACTCGGTCGGCCTCCAGGGTCCCGGGGTGGCCACGTGGCTGGCCGACGAGCTGCCGCCGTTGTTGGCCACCGGGGCCACGGTGGTGGCCAGCATCTGGGGCCACACCCTCGACGAGTACCGCCGGGCCGCGGCCCTCGCTGGTCGACGCGCCCGATCGGGTCGTCGCGGTCGAGGTCAACCTTTCGTGCCCCAACCGCCAACACCCCGGCGCCGGCCGACGCGTCGAGATGTTCGCCCAGCGCCGCCGACGACCGCGGCCGAGGTCGATGGCCGCCTGTGCCGTGGCCGGCCGGCCGCTGTGGGCCAAGCTGACCCCGGCGGTGACCGACCTGGCGGAGGTGGCCGAGGCCGTGGCTGACGCGGGTGCGGAGGCGGTGACGCTGATCAACACGGTGCCGGGCCTGGCCATCGACCCCGAGACCCGTCGTCCGCGCCTGGGTGGCGTCGGCGGCGGGCTGTCGGGCCCGGCGATCCACCCGGTCGCCGTCCGGGCGGTGCACGATGTCCACCGTGCCCTGCCCGAGCTGCCGATCATCGGGGTGGGTGGCGTGACCGGAGCCGCCGAAGCCGTGGAGCTCTTGCTGGCCGGCGCGTCGGCCGTTCAGGTGGGTACGGCCACCTTCGCCGATCCCCGCGCCCCGGGCCGCATCGCCCGGGAGCTCGACCGTTGGTGCCAGAGCCACGGAGTCCTTGCTGTCGTCGATCTGATCGGAGCCGCTCATGCCCCCTGACGCCGCCACCACGGTGCCGCCCGACATCCGGTCCAAGTTGGTCCTGGTGCTCGACACCGACGATCTCGTGGCTGGCCTCCGGCTGGCTCGGGAGCTCCAGCCCTTCTTCGGGGTGGCCAAGGTGGGCCTCGAGCTCTACTCGGCCGCAGGTCCCGACGCCATCACCAGCCTGATGGAACAGGGCTACGACGTTCTCGTCGACCTGAAGCTGCTGGACATCCCCACCACGGTGAACAAGGCGGCCGCGGGTGCTGGGCTCGCTGGGGGCTCGCTACCTCACGCTGCATGCCCGGGGGGACGGTCCGATGCTGGCGGCCGGCGTGGAGGGTCTGCGCGATGGTGCCGAGCGGGCGGGCCTGGCCGAGCCCTTCGCGCTGGCGGTGACCGTGCTGACCAGCGACGCCGGGGCGCCGCCTCACATCTTCCCCCATCGCGTCGCCCTGGCGGCCGAGGCGGGCTGCGGGGGCATCGTGTGCGCGGCGTGCGGATCTGGTGGAGGCTCGCCAGCTCGCACCCCGACTGCTGCGCGTGGTCCCGGGCATCCGCCGGGCTGGCACCGACGTCCACGATCAGGCTCGGGCCTCGACCCCGCGTGCTGCCCTCGACGGCGGGGCCGACCTGCTGGTGGTCGGGCGCACCGTCACCGAGGCGGACAGCCCGGCCGCGGCCGCCGCCGAGCTGGTGGCCGAGCTCACGGACTAGCTGCACCCGTCGGCTAGCGTCGGGATCAGGCGTAGGTGGTCCGGGGGACGGCGATGAAGCGACGCGGATGTGGGCTGGGCCTGGTCGGAGGTCTGGTCGCACTGCTGGTGTGGACCGTGGCGCTCGGCGCGCCTGCCGCCGCGGCGGCGCGGAGGTGGAGCCTCGAGGCGCTGCCGGCCGACGTGACCCAACCCATCTTGCTGGGGGTGGCAGTTGCTCACTGGAACTCGGTCTGGGCCGTGGGATCGCAGACGACTACTGGCCCCGCCGTCCAGCAGCCGCTGGCCGAACGCTGGGACGGGCGGGAGTGGGCCACGTCGCCCGTGGCACCAAAGGCCAATGCCCAGCTGCGGGCGGTCGTGGCGCTCTCGGACACGAACGTCTGGGCCGCCGGGTACGTCCTGATCGAGCACTGGAACGGCACCGCCTGGTCGATCGTGCCCTATCAGGTCGACCCCGGCACTCCCGACGAGGGATTCACCGGCATGGCCGCCACCTCGTCGCGCGACATCTGGGCGATCGGCCCGAGTCAGGTCGAGCACTGGGACGGGAAGTCCTGGAGTCAGGCAGCATTCCCAGTCGGCCTGAGCCCGGCGGAGGTGGACGCCGACTCGCCCACCGACGCCTGGATCGTCGGGGTCCCCGACGTGCCGGGTGGCCCCATGTCGGCTCACTGGGACGGCCACAGATGGACGCTGGTGGACCCGCCGGTCGCGCCCGGGTCCCCTCAGTACCTGGGCTACGGGGTGCGCGTGGTCTCGCCCGACGACGTCTGGGCGGTCGGGACCGACACCGACGCCGAGCAGGCCATGACCTTCCACTGGGACGGGACCTCCTGGCAGGCCGTTCCCCTACCTGGCGCACCGGACCGGTCGGCGCTGCAGGGCACCGTCAGCCTGCTGCCCGACGGTGATCTCTGGGCCGCTGGCGATCGCGTCGACGGCACAATCGTCCATCCGCTGCTGGCACGGTGGAGCGCGCACACGGGACGGTGGTCCGTGCAGGCCGGGGCTCCCGGGACCGACACCGGGACCTACGACTGGAACGGAACCGCCGTTGCTCGTCGGGGCGATGTGTTCGTGGTGGGCTTCGGAGACGGGCAGAGCGAGTACTCACACCGGTGACCGTGGCGGAGCAGGGCGGAGCCGCTCGCGCCGTGCGACCCGGATGCCGAGGGCGCCCGCAGGCAGGCTTGCCGACCGCAGGGCCAAGCAAAAGGGCGCCTGCCGACTGGGGTCTGGAAGGCGCGGGCCGCCAGGCCGGAGCCGCTGGAACGACGACACCGAGATGCCGAAGGCGCCCGCAGGGAGGCTTGCCGACCGAAGGGCCAATGAGCTTGAGCTAGCCTGCCGCCCATGCCGCTTCCGCCAACGCTCTCGGCCGAGCAACGTCAGGCCGCACTCGAGAAGGCGGCGCAGGCCCGGAAGGCCCGCGCCGAGCTGAAGGAACGCCTGAAGATGGGCTCGATCAACCTGGCCGAGCTCCTCGACCAGGCGGCCGACGACGACGTGGTGGCCAAGATGAAGGTCGTGGCCGTGCTCGAGTCGCTCCCGGGTGTGGGCAAGGTGAAGGCTCATCGCACCATGGAGGAGATCGGCATCAGCATGACCCGACGGGTGCGTGGGCTGGGCGCCCAACAGCGCGAGGCGTTGCTGAAGTCGTTCCCGGGCTGAAGCCCGACCACCGTCGATGATCGTGGTCGTCTCCGGTCCCGGGGGAGTGGGGAAGGGGACCGTGGTGGCCCGCCTGCTCGAGCAGGATCCCAGCCTGTGGCTGAGCCGGTCCTGGACCACCCGTGAACAGCGCCCCGGCGAGGCCGACGACGCCTACCGATTCGTGACCCGCGACGAGTTCGAGGCCAACGTCGAGGCCGACGGCTTCCTGGAGTGGACCGACTTCCTCGGCCACCTCTACGGCACGCCCCTGCCGGCACCCCCGCCCGGGCGCGACGTGGTGCTCGAGATCGACGTCGACGGCGCCCGCCAGGTCAAAGAACGCGGGCTCGACGCGTTGCTGGTGTTCCTGGAGGCGCCCTCGCGTGCCGCTCAGGAGGCACGACTGCGAGGTCGCGGCGATCCCCCCGATCGACTGGCGGAGCGGCTGGCCAAGGCCGATCAGGAGATCGACGCCGGCCGTCGCCTGGGCGCCCATGTGGTGGTCAACGACCAGGTGGGCGACACCGTGGCCGCGGTGGCCGCCCTCATCGACGACGCCCGCCAGGTGCGATCCGGCTGATTTCAGTCCGGGCGACGTGGTCCGGCGCACCCGGCCCCTGCTAGCATGGAGGGCCGCTCGGATGGGGATCGACCCAGGGGCGCGAACCGGAGGTTCCTGTGGCGCAGGTCCATGACTCGATGATGAACCCGAAGATCGAGACGCTCCTGAGCAAGGTCGATTCCCGGTTCACCCTGGTCACCCTGGGTTCGCTGCGGGCCCGCCAGATCAACTCCTACTTCGGCCAGTTGGGCGACGGGCTGGGTTCCAACGTGCCCCCGCAGGTGACCTCGGTGGCCCGCAAGCCGCTGTCGATCGCCTTCGAAGAGATCGCGGCCGACAAGATCGTGGCCATCCCCGTCGAGGCGCCGGCTGCTTCCGACGAGGGCGAGTCGGCCTAGCACCCCGTCCGGACGATGCTGGCCGGCCGCACCATCGTCCTCGGCGTCTCCGGAGGCATCGCCGCCTACAAGGCGATCGAGGTGTGTCGACGCCTGGTCGACGCCGGCGCGCACGTGGTGCCGGTGATGACCCAGGGTGCCACCCGGTTCGTGGGTGAGGTGACCTTCTCGGCGCTGGCCTCCGAGCCGGTGCAGACCTCGCTGTGGACCGAGCGCGACCCCATCCCCCACACCCGGCTTGGGCCAACGCGCCGACCTGGTGGTGGTGTGCCCGGCCACCGCCCGGCTCATCGGTGACTACGCGGCCGGCATCTCCCACGATCTGCTCACCGCCACCCTGCTGGCCACCCGGGCGCCGGTGGTGGTCTGTCCGGCCATGCACACCGAGATGTGGGAGCACCCGGCCGTGCAGGAGAACCTGGCCACCCTGCGCCGGCGGGGCGTGACCGTGGTCGATCCGGCCGAGGGTCGACTCGCCGGCGGCGACGTCGGCGCCGGACGTCTGGCCGACCCGGCCGACATCGTGGCCGCCCTCGACCGCTGCCTTGACGCCGTACCCGGCTCCGGCGACCTCGATGGGCTCCGCGTGCTGGTGACCGCCGGGGGCACCCGCGAGGCCATCGATCCGGTGCGGGTCATCACCAACCGCTCGTCGGGCAAGCAGGGCTACGCCCTGGCCGAACGGGCACAATCCCGCGGGGCCAAGGTCACCCTCATCACCACGGTCCGGCGTCCCGTCCCGCCCGGCATCGAGGTGATCGAGGTGGCCAGCGCGGCCGACATGGAGGCCGCGGTCATGCCTCGCCGCGATGCCGACGTCA
The DNA here is from genome assembly GCA_963740985.1 of uncultured Microthrixaceae bacterium. GTDB lineage: Bacteria > Actinomycetota > Acidimicrobiia > Acidimicrobiales > Acidimicrobilacustridaceae > UBA4742. The sequence continues at coordinate 468,168 of CAVUGJ010000002.1, read as the reverse complement.
TCATCATGGCCGCGGCCGTGGCCGACTTCCGGCCGGTGTCGCCGGCCACCAGCAAGATCAAGAAGGGCGACGCCGTCCCGCAGATCGCGCTCGAGCCCACCCACGACTTCCTGGTCGACCTCGGCCAGGGCAAGGCCGAGGGCCAGACCCTGGTCGGCTTCGCGGCCGAGACCGACGAGGTGGTGGCCAACGCCCGCAAGAAGCTGGAGCGCAAGCGCCTCGACCTGATCGTGGCCAACGACGTGTCGGTGCCCGGAGCGGGCTTCGAACACGACACCAACCAGGTGGTGATCATGAACGCCGCCGGGTTCGACCATGATGTTGCCCTCAGCGACAAGAGATCGATCGCCGATGCCGTGCTCGACGCGGTCGTCGCCTGGCGGACGACGACGGCCCTCGAGTCCTGACACCGACGTTTGACCCCCCGTTACCGGTCGTCCGACCGGTCCCGAACAGGAGACACCCCGTGAGCACCTGGACCTTCACCTCGGAATCCGTGACCGAGGGACATCCCGACAAGATGGCCGATCAGATCTCTGACGCCATCCTCGATGCCATGCTCGAACAGGATCCGATGAGCCGGGTGGCCTGCGAGACCTTCGTGACCACCGGCCTGGCCATCGTGGGCGGCGAGATCACCACCAAGGGCTATGTGGACATCCCCAAGGTGGTGCGGCGCACCATCAACGAGATCGGCTACAACCGCGAGTCGTACGGCTACGACGGGTCCACCGTGGGCGTCCTCGTCTCGCTCGACGAGCAGTCGCCCGACATCGCCCAGGGCGTGGACGACTCCGAGGAGGTGCGCTCGGGCACCTCTGGTGAGGACCTGCTGAACAAGCAGGGCGCGGGCGACCAGGGGATGATGTTCGGCTACGCCTGCGACGAGACCGACGTGCTCATGCCGTTGCCGATCCACCTGGCCCACCGCATGGCCGAGCGCCTGGCCGAGGTGCGTCGGGCGGGAACGGTGCCCTACCTGCGCCCTGACGGCAAGACCCAGGTCACCTTCGACTACACCGATGGCAAGCCGACGCGACTGCGCACCGTGCTGATCTCGACCCAGCACAACGACGGGATCGATCGCGACGAGGTCATCCGCCCCGACCTCATCGAACACGTCATCCGTCCGGTGGTGCCGGCGCAGTTCGCCGACGACGACTACGACGTCTACGTCAACCCGACCGGCCGCTTCGTCATCGGCGGGCCGGTGGGCGACGCCGGGCTGACCGGCCGCAAGATCATCGTGGACACCTACGGAGGGATGGGCCGGCACGGCGGTGGTGCGTTCTCGGGCAAGGATCCGTCCAAGGTGGACCGCTCGGCGGCCTACGCGGCCCGCTGGGTGGCCAAGAACGTGGTGGCGGCCGGTGCCGCCAGTCGGTGCGAGGTGCAGGTGGCCTACGCCATCGGCGTGGCCCGCCCGATCTCGGTGCTGGTGGAGACCTTCGGGACCGAGCAGGTGGACAACGCCAAGATCGTCGGTGCCATCGAGCAGATCTTCGATCTGCGCCCGGCGGCGATCCTGCGTGATCTCGACCTGCGCCGCCCGATCTACAGGCGAACCGCGGCCTACGGTCACTTCGGCCGCCCGTCCGACGACGGTGGCTTCACCTGGGAGCGCACCGACAAGGTCGACGAGCTGCGCTCGGCGCTGGGGCTCTGACCCTCCCGTTCCCACCATCGCCCGAACCGGCGGGCCGGCCGCGCCCGTCCGCCGCCCCAACTGAGGCGCCCGAACCGGTGCCGTCGGATGGGCCCCAGGGTCCGCCTGACGGCTCCCGTTCGCCTGCGCCCCTGGTGGTGCGCGTGCTGCCGGATCCGCCGGCCATCGCCAAGACGTTCGACTACACCGTCCCCGAGGCTATGGCCGGTGACATCCGGGTCGGGTCGGTGGTGCGCGTGAACCTGCACGGCCGTCGGGTTGGGGCCTGGGTGGTGGAGATCGGAGTGGAGCCGCCGCCGGGGGTGACCCTGGCCCCGATCGCCAAGGTGACCGGATGGGGGCCAGGGCCCGAACTGATCGACCTGGCCACCTGGGGCGCCTGGCGCTGGGCCGGCCGCCCGGCCCAGCTTCTGCGAACGGCCTCGCCCGACACGGCGGTGCGGGTCCTGCCTCCGGCCCGGCCGCTTCGGTCGGCCCCGGCCGGGCCGGGGGATCCGCTGGCCGCCGAGGCCCTGGACGCCGGCCGGGCCGTGATGCGCCTGGCGCCCGACGCCGACACCTACGGCGTCGTGCTAGCGGCGGCCGCGCTCGGTAACGCGCTCATCCTGGTGCCTTCGGCCAGCCGCGCCCGACACCTGGCCCTGCGCTTGGGCCGGGCCGGCATCACCACCGCGCTGGTGCCGCGTGACTGGGCCCAAGCCCGCGCCGGGGCCACGGTCATCGGCACCCGAGCCGGGGCGTTCGCGCCCGTGACCGACCTGGCCGCAGTGGTGGTCCTCGACGAGCACGACGAGCGCTGGCAACAGGAGCGCGCCCCCACCTGGCACGCCCGCGACGTGGCCGTCGAACGAGCGCGCCGGGCCGGGGTTCCCTGCGTGCTGGTCTCGCCCACTCCGTCGCTCGAGGCCCTGGCCTGGGGACGGCTGGTGGTTCCGTCGCGCTCGGTCGAACGGGACGGGTGGCCCCGGGTCGACGTCGTCGACCGGCGCCACGAGGACATCGGACGAGCCGGACTCTTCTCTCCGCACCTGGTCCACGCCTTGCGTGGCCACGGCCGGGTGGTGTGCGTGCTCAACCGCAAGGGCCGAGCCGGCCTGCTGGCCTGCGTGCGCTGCGGCGAGACGGCGCGATGCGAGCGCTGCGACGCGGCGGTGAGCGTGGACCCCGACGACCAGTTCGTGTGCCGACGCTGCGGGATCCTCCGACCCCAGGTGTGTCTGAGCTGTGGTGGGACCGGCTTCAAGAACCTTCGACCCGGGGTGGCTCGGGTGCGAGAGGAGCTCGAGGCCCTCGCCCTCCGTCCGGTGGTCGAGATCAGTGCCGGGTCCGACGCGGCCGGGGCCGACGGTGCCCGGGCGACGCCGGTGCCGGCCGCCGAGGTGTTCGTGGGGACCGAAGCCGCCTTGCACCGGCTCGAGTCGGCCGACGTGGTCGCCTTCCTGGACTTCGACCAGGAACTGCTGGCACCGCGCTACCGGGCCGCCGAGGAGGCGCTGAGCCTGCTGGTCCTGGCCAGTCGGCTCCTGGGTGGACGGCGGGGGAGTGGGCGATTGCTCGTCCAGACCCGCCTACCTCACCACGAGGTGGTGCAGGCGGCGCTGTTGGGGGATCCGGCCCGGGTGGCCGAGGCCGAGCTCGCTCGGCGCCGTCTCCTGCGCTACCCGCCGCTGGGCGTGCTGGCCACGGTGTCAGGCGCGGGTGCTCCCGAGTTCATGGCCCGGCTGGGATCGCCCCCGGGTGTCGAGGCCCTCGGACCGAGCGACGGCCAGTGGCTCCTCCGAGCCGATCGAGCACGCGCCGTTGCTCGACGCCCTGGCCGCCACGCCGCGCCCCCCGGACGTCTGCGCATCGCCGTCGACCCCCTCCGCCCCTAGGCACTTCCTCGCCCGAGCTTTCTTCGGTTCGCGATGTCCGGCTCGCCTCGGGGGCGGGTCAGGGTGGCGAGGAGGGAGTGGTCCAGCTGCGGCGGCGGAGCTCGAAGATGGCGATGGAGGCGGCCACGGCCACGTTGAGCGAGCCGATGGCACCGAGTTGGGGCAGGTAGCCCACGGCGTCGCACCGGGCCAGGCAGGCCTTGGACAGGCCGCGATCCTCATGGCCGACGGCCAGGCACACGTCGGCCGGCAGGGCGAGCTCGTGCAGGGGCCGGGCCCCTTCCGCCAGCTCCAGGCCGACCAGGGCATAGCCGGCGGCGGCCACCTCGTCGGCGGCCTGGTCGACGTCGGTCGAGTCGGTCCAGGTCAGGAAGCGCTGCGAGCCCAGCGCCGTCTTGCCCGTCTTCGGGTGGTCGGGGGACTCGGTGGGCGGCACCAGCCACAGGTGGTCGACCCGGTAGGCCGCGGCGGTGCGCAGGATCGTCCCGACGTTGTAGGGGGTCTGCACGCCGTCGAGCAGCAACGCCACCCGGCCCTGGCTCCGCCGACGCCAGTCGCGATGCAGGCGCTTGAGCTCGGTACCGGTCAGGTTGCGCATGGTCAGGCCGGTGCCCGGGTGACGTGGAGGATCCGGTAGCCGCCGCGGGACCCGAAGCGGGTGGTGGGCCATCCCGATCGGTTCAGCCATGTGGTCAGCGAATCGGCGCCCAGGTGCTTGTGCACCACCAGACAGGCCTCACCCTGCTCGCTCAGCCGGCCCAACCAGTGCGCCAGCAGCGCGTGCAGCACGGGCTTGCCCACCCGGATGGGAGGGTTGGACCACAGGGCGTCGATGGCCACATCGTCGGGCATCCCGTCGACGGGCTCGGCCGGATCGGCCGGGGCCACCAGGGCGGTGACGTTGTCCATCCGGACCGCCAGGGCATTGGCACGGGTCAGCTCCACCGCCCGGCTGTTGACGTCGAGCGCCCAGACCCGTGCCGAGGGAGCTCGTCGGGCCAGGGTCAGCGCGATCGGCCCGTAGCCACACCCCAGGTCGACCACGTTGGCGGCGGCGTCGGGTAGCGGCGGACCCGCCCCCAACAGGTACCGGGTGCCCTCGTCCACGGCGTCGGCGGAGAACACGCTGCCATCCGACGCCAGGTCCAGGGTGAGATCGGGCAGCGTCAGGCGAACGGTGCGGGGCCGGGACGGTGTGGCCGGATGGGGTTCGAAGTACTGCCCGGCGTGTGCTGGCTCCACCGCCCCGACGCTAGCCTTGACCCCATGGCCCCCTACACCATCCGCGTGTTCGGTGACCCGGTGCTCAAGCAGCGGGCGAACGAGATCACCGACATCGACGGCGCCATCGCCCGGCTGGCCGACGACATGCTCGAGACGCTCTACGACGCCCACGGCGCCGGCCTGGCCGCCACGCAGGTGGGGGTGCAGAAGCGGCTGTTCGTGTACGACATCGACGACGACCCGATCGTGATCGTGAACCCCGTCATCACCGAGACCCGGGGCGAGTGGACCCACCTCGAGGGCTGCCTCTCGGTCCCCGGCCTGAGCTGGGAGATCGTGCGACCCAAAGAGGTGCTGCTCACCGGTTACGACCTCGACGGCAACGAGCTGCAGATCGAGGCCGACGAGCTCGAGGCCCGCGTGTTCCAGCACGAGCTCGACCACCTCGACGGGGTCCTGCTGCTCGAGCATCTCGACGAAGACCAGCGCAAGGAAGCCCGCAAGGCCTTGCGCGAGATGACCCTGGCCGAGCCCGAGACCGTCACCCCCCGCCTCGGACTCGGGACGCACTGAGTCCCGCCGCCGCGCCGTCGCGGGCCCACCGCCTGGTCTTCCTGGGCACCCCCGAAGCGGCCGTGGCCCCGCTGCAGGCCCTCCATGCCGACGGGTTCGAGATCGCCCTGGTGGTGACCCGGGCCGACGCCCGCCGGGGTCGAGGTGCGAGCCTGTCGCCCAGCCCGGTCAAGGCCGCGGCGATCGAGCTGGGCCTGCCCGTGAGCCATCGGGTGGACGATGTCCTCGACGTCGGGGCCGACCTGGGCGTGGTGGTGGCTTTCGGCCGGATCATCAAGCCCCATGTGCTCGACGCGGTGCCCATGGTCAATCTCCATTTCTCGCTGCTGCCCCGCTGGCGCGGCGCCGCCCCGGTGGAGCGGGCCATCCTGGCCGGCGACGCCTGGACCGGCGTCTGCCTGATGGACGTCGAGGAGGGTCTCGACACCGGAGGGGTGCGGGCCGAGACCGAGCTGGCGATCGGCCACGATGAGACCGCGGACGAGCTGCGCGCCCGCTTGGTGGAGGCGGGCACCAGCCTGCTGCGCCACGCCCTGCGCACCGGGTTGTACCCGGCCACGCCCCAGGAGGGTGAGACCACCTACGCGGCCAAGATCGAGCCCGACGAGCTTCGCCTGGACTGGGATCGGACGGCGATCGAGCTGCATCGGGTCGTGCGGGTGGGTGGTGCCTTCACCTGGTTCCGGGGCAAACGGCTCAAGGTGTGGCGCAGCCACGTGGTCGACTCGGACACCACGCGGGCGATGCGGGATGACGGTGAGCTCGTCGATTCGCCCAGCCCCGGCACGCTCATCGGCTCGGGAGTGGTCACCGGTGACGGCGTCCTGGGGTTGATCGAGGTGCAGCCCGAGGGGAAGGGGCGCATGCCGGCCGAGGCCTGGCAGCGAGGCCTGCAACCGGCCCCCGGCGCCGACGACCGGCTCGGTTCGTGAGCGCCGTGCCGTCGGCCCGATCCCTGGCCCGCGACGCCCTGGTGCGCATCGAGCGCGACGGTGCCTACGCCAACCTGCTCGTGCCCAGCCTGCTCGATCGCAGCCAGCTCGAGCGACGCGACCGGGCCTTCGTGACCGAGCTGGTCTACGGCGCCACCCGGATGCGACGCGCCCTCGACTGGCTGGTCGACCGCTTCCTGCACCGCGATCCCGACCCGGTGACCCGGGCTGTGCTGCGCCTGGGGGCCTACCAGCTGGTGTGGCTGGACACCCCCGCCCACGCGGCGGTGAGCGCCACGGTGGCCGTGGCCCCGGCCCGCACCAAGGGGCTTGGTCAACGCCGTGCTGCGCAAGGTGAGCCAGGCCAGCCGGGACTGGCCCGACGAGGCCACCCGATTGAGCTACCCGGACTGGATCATCGAGCGACTCACCCAGGACCTGGGTCACGACGCGGCCATCGGCGCGCTCGAATCGATGAACGAGTCCGCGTCGGTGGTCGAACGCGACGATGGCTACCGCCAGGACACCGCCTCTCAGTGGGTGACCGAGACGGTGTGCGCCCAGGCCGGCCAGCGCGTGATCGACCTGTGCGCCGGTCCCGGTGGCAAGGCCACCGGGTTGGCCGCCACCGGGCGCGGTCGTGGCCGCCGTCGACCTGCATCCGGCCCGGGCCGGGCTGGTGGCGTCGAACGTCCCGCAAGCTCGGTTCGCCGCACCTGATGGTCGTCGCCGGCGACGGCTGCCGTCCGCCGCTGCGCGACGGGACAGGCCGAGCGGGTCCTGGTCGACGCGCCGTGCTCGGGTCTGGGCTCGTTGCGCCGTCGGCCCGACGCCCGCTGGCGCATCGAGCCCGCCGACGTCGACCACCTGGTGACGTTGCAGCGCGGTCTGCTGGACGCGGCCCTGCGGCTGCTCCGTCCGGGCGGCGAGCTCGTCTACTGCGGTGTGCACCCTCACCGAGGCGGAGACACTGGGCGTCGACCGGTGGTTGACCGACGACCCATCCCGACCTCGTCGCCCTGCGCACCGGTCGGCGACGAACTGGTCCGTCGGGGCACGGCCCACGGCCGAGGGCTGCTGGTGTTGCCCCAGGCCGCCGGCACCGACGGCATGTTCGTGCTGCGGCTGGGTCGGTAGCCTCACGTCGTGACCGAACCCGACGGGGCCGCGCTCCAGGCCAAGGTGCTCACCGTGTCCGACGGCGTCGCCGCCGGGACCCGGTCCGACACCGGCGGTGCCGGGCTGGTGGCCCGACTGGGGGCCGCCGACTTCGAGGTGGTCGACACGCGGCTGGTGCCCGACGGCCGCGAGTCGGTGGGCGAGGCGCTGGTGGAGATGGCCGAGGGGTTCGCGGGACTGGTGGTGACCACCGGCGGGACGGGGTTCGGGCCCCGCGACCTCACACCCGAGGGCACGCTGGTGGTGCTCGACCGCCAAGCTCCCGGGCTGGCCGAGGCCATGCGCCTGGTGTCACCCCTGGGCCGCCTGTCGCGGGCGGTGGCCGGCACCCGAGGCCGCACGCTCATCCTCAACACGCCGGGGTCGCCCAAAGGCGCGGTCGAGTGCCTGGAGGCGGTGCTCGACGTGGTTCCCCACGTGTTGAGGCTGCTGGCGGACGAGTCCACCGAGCACCCCCGGTAACGTCCGGTACAGTGGTGGTCGCAGCGGACAACGACCGTTGTGACATTCGACCAGACCCACCCGAGGCCGACTCGACCCCACATGAGCCCCAGCCCGACCGACGCACAGCTCCGCGGCCGCCAGGTCGACCTCGGTCGGCTGAGCCAGGCCGTGGCCGCGGCCTCCGCCGTGCGCCGGACCGTCTCGCCCCGGCCGTGGGTAGGCGCAGTTGTGGTCCCCGACGGGGCCCCGGCCGATCACCCTGGGTTTGCCGGGGCCACGCAGGGACGAGGCGGAACCGATGGCGCCCACGCCGAGGTGGCCGCGCTCGACGCAGCCGGCCCGTCCGCCGTCGGCGGCACCCTCTATGTCACCCTCGAGCCCTGCTGCCCATGCCGGACAGCGGGCCCGCTCCTGTGCCGATGCCGCCGTCGAGGCCGGGGTGGCCCGGGTGGTGATCGGGGTCCGTGACCCCGACGACAGAGTGGCCGGCCGCGGGATCGACCGCCTGCGAGCCGCCGGGTTGACCGTCGAGGTGGCCGCCGAGACCGCGGGCCTGGAGGCGGCCGCGGTCGCGGTGGCCGAGCAGTTGGCGCCCTATCTGCACCATCGCCGCACCGGGCGACCGCTGGTCATCCTCAAGCTGGCGGCCAGCCTCGACGGCCGCACGGCCGCCCCTGACGGCTCCAGCCAGTGGATCACCGGTGACGAGGCCCGACACGACGCCCACCGCCTGCGGGCCGACAGCGACGCCATCGCCGTGGGCGCCGGCACCGTGCGACTCGACGACCCCGCGCTCACCGTGCGGCTGCCCGACCAGGAGCTGCCGTCCGGGTTCGTGCAGCCGCTGCGGGTGGTGCTGGGCAGCGCGCCGCCGGACGCCAAGGTGCATCCGGCCCTGGAGCTGTGCGGGCCGCTCGGTCGGGTGCTCGACGACCTGGGCCAGCGCGGGGTGCTCCAGCTGCTGGTGGAGGGCGGCGCCGGGCTGGCCCACGATCTGCACCAGGCCGGACTGGTCGATCGCTACGTGCTCTACCTGGCGCCGCTGCTGTTCGGCGGCGACGACGCCCGCGGGCCTGTTCGCGGGCCCGGGTGCGGCCACGCTGGGCGACGCCTGGCGGGGCCGGCTGGTGGCTGTCACGCCCCTGGGTCGACGACCTGCGCATCGACCTGGCCCCCCGGGCTACCGCCCCGGGCATCGATCCCGATACCGTCGCCGCCGGAGGCTGACCATGTTCACCGGGATCGTCGAGGAGCTGGGCACCGTGGCGGCACGCGACGGCGCGCGCCTGCGCATCGCGGCCACCGCCGTCCTCGACGGCGTCGGGCTCGGCGATTCCACCGCCGTCAACGGGTGCTGCCTCACCGTGGTGGCCTTCGACGTCGAGGCCGGCTGGTGGGAGGCCGACGTCACCGACGAGACCTACGCCCGCACCAGCCTGGGCACGTTGGCGCCGGGCGATCCCGTGAACCTCGAGCGACCGGTCCGGCTGGAGGACCGCCTCGGTGGGCACCTGGTGCAGGGCCACGTCGACGCCGTCGGCCACATCGTCGTCCCGGCGCCGGACCTGCGGGTCCGCATGCCCGCCTCGCTGCTGCGCTACGTCGTCGAGAAGGGCTCGATCACGGTCGACGGCGTCAGCCTGACCGTCGTCGAGCGTGCTCGACGACGGCTTCACCGTGGCCGTCATCCCCCACACCGCCGCGGTCACCACCCTGGGCCACAAGGGCGCCGGCGACCCGGTGAACCTCGAGGTCGACGTCATGGCCAAGTACGCCGAGCGCCTGCTGTCGGCCCAACTCGAATCGCTCTCACCCGCTCCCACCCCCGAGAGGTCAGCCATGACCGTCCAGCAGGAGTGCCAGCCATGACCGTGAAGCACGAGACCCGCGAGGGCTTCGCCGCCATCCCCGACGCCATCGCCGCCATCGCCCGAGGCGAGATCGTCGTGGTGGTCGACGACGAGGACCGCGAGAACGAGGGCGACCTCATCATGGCGGCCGAGTCGGCCACGGCCGAGAAGATCGCCTTCTTCGTGCGCCACACCTCCGGGCGTGATCTGCGCGCCGCTCACCGGCGATCGCCTCGACGAGCTCGACATCCCGCTGATGGTGCGCGACAACACCGAGGCCCAGCGCACCGCCTTCACCTACAGCGTCGACTTCCGCCACGGCACCTCGACCGGCATCTCGGCCGGCGACCGGGCGGCCACCATCCAGAGCCTCATCGACCCGGCCACCCGGCCCGGCGACCTGGCCCGGCCGGGCCACATCTTCCCGCTGCGCTACGCAGACGGCGGCGTGCTCAAGCGGGCCGGCCACACCGAGGCGGCGGTCGACCTGGCCCGCATGGCCGGCCTGTACCCGGCCGGGGTGCTCTGCGAGATCGTGAACGACGACGGGACCATGGCCCGGGTGCCCGAGCTGCGCACGCTTCTGCGCCACCCACGACCTGCTGATGATCTCCATCGCCGAGCTGATCCGCTACCGGCGCCAGAACGAGAAGCTGGTCAAGCGGGTGGCCGAGGCCCGCATCCCCACCGACTGGGGCGAGTTCACCTGCTACGTCTACGAGTCGGTGCTCAACGGCGAGCAGCACATCGCCATGGTCAAGGGCGCGGTGCAGGGCGAGGACGACGTCCTGGTCCGGGTGCACAGCGAGTGCCTGACCGGCGACGTGTTCGGCTCGTTGCGCTGCGACTGCGGCATCCAGCTCGACCAGGCCATGCGCCTGATCTCCGAGGAGGGCCTCGGCGTGCACTGGTGTACCTGCGCGGGCACGAGGGCCGCGGCATCGGCATCGGCCACAAGATCCGGGCCTACAACCTGCAGGATCAGGGCCGCGACACGGTCGACGCCAACCTCGAGCTGGGCCTGCCGGTCGACAGCCGGGAGTACGGCATCGGGGCGCAGATCCTGGTCGACCTGGGCATCACCACCATGCGCCTGCTGACCAACAACCCGGCCAAGTTCGGCGGCCTCGAGGGCTTCGGCCTGGAGGTCACCGGCCGGGTGCCGGTGGAGACCGTCCCCAACCCGGAGAACCTGGCCTACCTACGCACCAAGCGGGAGCGGATGGGCCATCTGCTCGACGGCCTCGACGACCCCACCTGAGGGCCCCTCGGGCGCAGGCGACCGTGGCGGGCGCGGGCTCGGACGGCCGGGGCTTGACCAGGCGCATGGCCCGCTTCTCGACCAGGTGCCAGGAGGTGTAGCCGAAGGCGGTGGCCAGGATCGCCCCCTCCACGAAGGACAGCCAGGGCTGGTGGACGCGCACCAGGCCGGCCCACACCAGCACCTGCTGGACCACGAACCCGCTCAGGTACATGCCGTAGGAGGGATCGCCCAGGCGATGGAGCCGCTCGGCCGGCCGGCAGGGGAGCGTGCCCACGTAGATGATCAGGAAGGCCAGCGGCGGGATGGCCACCATGGCCTGGTGGCTGGCGATGCCGATGATGGCGAGCGCCAGGGCGCCCACCGCCACCAGGTGGCGGCGTACGACCAGGTGGCTGAGCTCGGCGATGAGCACGCCGGCCACGAACCACACGCCCAGGCGGATCGCGTTGCTGAGCCAGAGGCCGTTCCAGTTCTGGCGCATGATGATGGTGGGGTTGGCCACCGAGGTGTTGTAGAAGAACAGCCCGACCGCCAGCACGGCCGCCAGCAGCCACCACCGCACCAGGCGAAGCAAGCCCAGCAGGAGCAGGGCCAAGTAGGCGCCGATCTCGTAGGGGAGCGTCCAGAAGCTGCCGTTGACCCCGCTCAGGGGCTGGTGCCGGAACACGCCGGGCAGCCGGAAGGTGATCGGCGACATCACCACGTTGTGGTACAGGTAGCCCCACGTCTGGGAGCTGGTGAAGTACGAGCGCAGGCTCCAGTCGGTGGCCATGGGACCGATCACCAGGACGCTCACGCACGATGGTGACCACGAAGGCCGGCCAGATGCGCATGGCCCGCTTGGCCAGGAACCAGAGGCCCTCGGGTTGGCGGCCGCCAGCTCTGGGCCACCAGGTAGCCGCTGGTGGTGAAGAAGATGGCCACGCCGATGTGGCCCCAGGTCACCCCCAGGGAATGCCCGAAGTGGATGGGCTGGGGTTCGTGGGTGCCGGTGGTGGTGAAGGCGTGGCTGAACACCACCATGAGCGCGGCCAGGATCCGGATGACGTCGAAGAGGGGTTGCGCGCGCCGGCCGGGCGGCCGTGGTCGGTGCGGCGGACACCGTCGGTTCGTACCCGGTTGTGGTGGCACTCATGACGTCGATCCTCGCGGTGGGGGCTCCGCGGCAGATGAGATGACGATGAGAATAGGCTGTGAACGGGCGTTGGCTACGATCGCGGCGATGTCTTCCAACTTCAAGGCGGCCCGATCGGTCACCGGCTCGGTCGACGGGGCCGGGGTCCGGGTGGCCATCATCTGCGCCCGATTCAACGATCTCATCACCCAACGCCTGCTCGACGGGGCCTTGGCCGGCCTGGGCCGCCACGGGGTGCACGAGGAGGACGTCACCGTGGCCTGGGTGCCCGGCGCCTTCGAGATCCCCCTGGCCGCCAAGCAGTGCGCGGGTTCGGGCCGGTTCGACGCCGTCGTCTGCCTGGGAGCGGTCATCCGGGGCGACACCGCCCACTTCGAGTACGTGGCCGGACCCTGTGCCGAGGGCATCCAGCGGGCCGCGCTCGACACCGGCGTGCCCATCGTCTTCGGCGTGCTGACCACCGAGAACCTGGATCAGGCGCTCAGCCGCAGTGACGTGGACGGCGACGACAAGGGCGCCGAGGGGGCCCGTACCGCCCTCGAGATGGTGGACCTGCTCAAGAACCTGCGGAGCTGACCGTCGCGACGCAAATTGGGCATCCTTGGGTGCGGATACCGCACATCTTGACGCCCAGAATGGAGGGTCGTCAGCCGGCGGCGACGCCGACCAGGTGGCCGATCAGGGCCACCACGGCCATGGCCACCGCGCCCAGGCCCAGCATGCGGGCCGTAGCCCGGCCGAACGGGCGCCGCCGGCGGCCGCACCGGCCGCCCCCAAGGCAGCCAGACCGGCCAGAGCGGCGATGGCGGCGACCACCACCCGCGCGACGCGTCGACCAGCCGAAGGCCAGCACGGACAGCAGGCGGGATCAGCGCTCCCGAGCGAGAAGGCGATGGCGGACGATCCGGCGGCCTGGGTCGGTCGGGCCAGGGTCTCATGGGTGAGCCCCAGCTCCTCGGCCATGTGCACGGCCAGCACGTCGCCGCGGGACAGCTCGACCGCCACCTCGTGGGCCAGATCGTGGGACAGCCCCTTGTCGATGTAGATGCGGGTCAGCTCGCGCAGCTCGCGCTCGGGCGTCTCGGCCAGCTCCCGCCGCTCCTTGGCGATGTCGGCCTGCTCGGCGTCACGCTGCGAGCTGACCGAGGTGTACTCGCCGATGGCCATCGAGAAGGCGCCGGCCACCAGGGCCGAGACCCCGGCCACCACCACGGCGTGGCGCGAGGCGCCGGCCGCGGCCACCGCGATGATCAGGCAGGCGGTGGACACGATGCCGTCGTTGGCGCCCAGCACCGAGGCGCGCAGCCACCCCGCTCGGTTGGAATAGTGACGTTCGGCGTGCAGGGACGGCGATGGCACGTTGACATCAAACCGCGGCGCCCGGCGTATGACAACGGAGGCAGCCAACACGCGACCCGTTCGGCCACCTTGACGATCGGGCCCAGGTCTCCCTGGCAAGCCCTGCGCCGTCACGTCGTGCAACCGGTTGTGAGGCCCGTGGGTGGCTTGGATACGGTGTCACGCCATGCTCAAGCTGGTGCTGCCCAAGGGTTCGTTGGAGAAGGCCACCGTCGACCTGTTCGAGGCGGCCGATCTCCGAGTGCACCGGAGCTCCGACGTGGCCTACCAGGCCATCATCAACGATCCTCGGGTCGACGACGTGCGCATCCTGCGCCCCCAGGAGATCCCGACCTACCTGGCCGACGGCCTGTTCGACCTGGGCATCGCCGGGCGGGACTGGATCGAGGAGACCTCGGCCGAGGTGGTCACCATCGGCCGGCTCGAGTACTCCAAGGCCACGGCCAACCCCGTGCGCATCGTGGTGGCCGTCGGGGCCGACTCCCCGTGGCGGCAGGCCCGCGACCTGCCCCAGGGCGTGCGGGTATCCACCGAGTACCCGCGGCTGACCAAGCGCTACTTCGAGGGTTTGGGCATCGATGCCGACGTGCGCCTCTCCTACGGGGCCACCGAGGCGAAGGTGCCCGACATCGTCGACTGCATCGTCGAGCTCACCGAGACGGGCCGGGCCCTGCGGGCAGCCGGGCTCCAGATCATCGACACCGTCATGACCTCCTACACCGAGCTCATCGCCAACCCGGCCTCGGCGGCCGATCCGGCCAAGTCGCACGCCATGCACCAGATCCACACGCTGCTGGAGGGCGTCCTCGAGGCCCGGGGCAAGGTGCTGGTGAAGCTGAACGTCCAGGCGGCGCAGCTCGACGCGGTGATCGAGCTGCTGCCGGCCATGAAGACGCCCACCGTCAACGAGCTCTACGCCGGCCAGGGCTACGCGGTCGAGACGGTGGTGCCCAAGTCGGACATCAACACCCTGATCCCGGCGCTGCGCGACCAGGGGGCCACCGACATCATCGAGCTCCCCATCGCCAAGATCGTCCACTGATGTCGGGGTCGCGTCCGGTGGGGGAGCTGGCCGATGGGCTGGTGACCGGTCGGGTGGCCAGCTTCGACGACCCTCGCGGGTACGGCACGGTGGTGGCTGACGACGGCCGGGGTCCGTGGTTCTTCCACTGCACCGCCATCGCCGACGGCACCCGCACCATCGCCGAGGGCGCCCACGTCACCTTCGAGGTGGTGGCTGGGCACCTGGGCCGCTACGAGGCCGTCGACATCCGCCCGGGCTGAGCGGCCGATGTCAGGGCGGGTCGAGTCGCGTCAGGTGGCCGAGGGCTCGGCGCGGCTGGCGGAGCTGCACGAAGGCCATCTGGAGCTGGGTCTGGGCGTCACGCAGCGCGGTGCCGTCGGGGCCCAGGCGATCCTCCACCGCGTCGAGCACGGCGGTCAGCGCGTCGATGGCCAGCGCCGCCTCGTCGAAGTGGGGCGGATCCTGGCTGAGGTGGATGCGGGCCAGCTCGTAGAAGCCACCCAGGTGGTTCAACAGCACCTCGGCGGCCGGGGCCGCGGCCAGCCGCGCCTGGGCCTCGGCCATCTCCAGCAACATCTCCTCGAGCTGGGCCCGCTCATCGGGCGACAGGCTCTCCAGGTCGATGCCGGCGGCGGCCGCCGCCTCGGCCAGGACCTCGTCGGACAGGGCGGCCCGGTCGATCGGCTGGCCCGGCGCCTCGCTGCCCCCGCCACCCCGGGGCGGCGCGCCCGAGCCCGACTGGCCGCTGCCGCCACGGTCGCGGTTGACGGGTACCTCGCCGCCAGGGGTCCACAAGCTCATATGGTGTTGCTCCGCTTCTCGAGGTGCTCGATGCGGTCGGTGTCGTGTTCGACCGACTGCCCTGGTACTCTATGCGGGCTACAACACAGGAAAGCGGGGTTCGCCCCCACCCGTCCACCGAATGCCCTCGTGGCACCCGAGTGCGCCGGGTCGACTCGTCAGCCGGCTGCTCACGCTGTCGGCTCATGGCGGATGTCGGCATTCCGACGTCCGCCATCGCTGTTCCTGGTGGCAGGCGTGCCCAGCCCACGCGACAGAGAGGAACTGCGCATTGATGAGGAGTGACCGGCAATAGCTGCCGCCCCGAACGACGAGCCCCGGATCAACGATCGGATCCGAGCCCGCGAGGTGCGCCTGGTGGCGCCCGACGGGGAACAGATCGGCATCAGACCGTTGCCCGAGGCACTGGCCATGGCCCGTGAGCTCGAGCTGGATCTGGTCGAGGTGGCCGACAAGGCCAACCCGCCGGTCTGTCGGATCATGGACTACGGGAAGTACAAGTACGAGGCCGCACAACGAGCCAAGGAATCCCGCCGCAAGAGCACCAACGTCGTGGTCAAGGAGATGAAGTACCGACCCAAGATCGGGCACGGCGACTTCGACACCAAGACCAGGAAGGTCGAGAAGTTCCTGGGTGAGGGACACAAGGTCAAGGTGACCATCATGTTCCGAGGCCGGGAGATGCAGCACCCCGAGTTGGGCAAGCGCATCCTCGACGAGGTCGCCACCGACGTCGCTCACATGGGACGGGTCGAGGTCTATCCCAAGCTCGACGGACGCAACATGACCATGGTGCTCGCACCCGACAAGCGGGCGCAGGCGGCCCGAGCGGCCGAACGCAAGCGAGAGACCGAGGGCCAGTCCACCAACGGCACAGAACCGGCCACCGTCCCCGCCGCCGAGGCGGTCGGGGACCCCAACCCAATCGCAGCAGACCCTGGCTCGACCGCCGAGCCCGAGGTCAACCTCGATCCAGCAGCGGTCGAGGCCGCCGCCGACACCGACGCCCCCGAGGCCCAGGTTCCTGGCGACTGAACCAGGTTCCGCCTGGTTCCCGACGAAGGACTCACGACATGCCGAAGATGAAGACCCACCGGGGCGCGGCCAAGCGCTTCAAGCAGACGGGGTCGGGCAAGATCATGCGCCGCAAGGCCGGGATGAACCACATCCTCGAGAAGAAGAGCCCCGACCGCAAACGGCGGCTCAACCAGACCACCGAGCTCACCGGCGGCGATCTGGCTCACGTCAAGCGCCAGCTCGGCCTCTAGCCGACTGATCTGCCTGGTCGGTCCGCCCCCTGCGGGCGAGGCCGCCAACCCTTCTCGAACCCCTCTCTGAAAGGAGCCCCCGATGGCCAGAGTCAAACGTGCTGTCGCCAGCAAGAAGCATCGTCGCTCGACCCTCGAGCGCGCCAAGGGCTACTACGGCAACAAGAGCCGCTCGTACCGAGCGGCCAACGAGCAGGTCATGCACTCCGGGCAGTACGCCTTCCGTGACCGCCGGGCCCGCAAGGGCGAGTTCCGAAAGCTCTGGATCCAGCGCATCAACGCGGCCTGCCGCCTCAACGGCATCAGCTACAGCCGCTTCATCAACGGGCTGAACTTGGCCGGGGTCGAGGTCGACCGCAAGGTCCTGGCCGACCTGGCCGTGGCGGAACCCCAGGCGTTCGCGGCGCTGGTCGAGGTGGCGAGTGCCGCCAACGAGGCCAACACCAGCGAGGCCAAGGCTTCCTGATCTCCCATCCCCGTGCCGAGCGATCCCGACCCGTGGTCGTCGTTCGAAACGGTCGGGGTCAAGCACCCGCTGGTCGGCCAGCTCCGTCGGCTGTCGCGCCGTCGACGCGAGCGGCTCGACCAGGGCCAGTTCCTGGTCGAAGGCCCGACGCTGGTCGGGGTGGCGCTCGACGCCGGTGCCACCGTCGAACTGGTCGTGCATGACGGTGCCGCCGCCGATGACCAGCACGTGGTCGATCTGGCCGAACGGGCAGCCGCGGCCGGCGCCCGGGTGGTGGTGCTCGCGCCGGGCGCCATGGCCCGCATCTCCGATGCCGTGACCCCCCAGTCGCTAGCCGCGGTGGTACGACGTCCGAAGACCGGCATCGAATCGCTGCTGACCGGGGCCGCCAAGCTGGATCGGCCGCTGGTGGTGCTGGCCGAGGTGGCCGATCCGGGCAACGCCGGCACCCTGATGCGCTCCGCCGAGGCGTCGGGGTGCGCCGGGGTCATCTCGTGTGGCGGGGTGGATCCCTTCGGACCCAAGACGGTGCGGGCCTCGGCCGGCGCCGTGTTCCTGTTGCCCATCGTCGAACAGCCCAGCCTGCGCCTGACCCTGGCCGCCCTGGGCGATGCCGGGGTGCGTCGGATGGGTCTGGTGGCGCACGGCGGCCAGCCGCTGGGGGAGGCCGATGTGACCGGTCCGGTGGCCTTCGTGCTGGGCAGCGAATCCCACGGCCTGCCCGATGGCCTGGACCGCGCCCTGGATCAGGTGCTGACCATCGCGACCGAGGGGCGGGGGGAGAGCCTGAACGTGGCCATGGCCGGGACCCTGGCCGTGTTCGAGGCCGCCCGTCAGCGCCGCTCGACGGCTGACTCACCCCCGAAATTCGTGTAGTTCTTGCCGCCGGGGGTGCTTTTCTCCACCGATTTCGGCAGCGAGACCTCAGCGACGTTCGACCCGTTGCACGCCGGCCCCTGGCCGCCACCACTCGATCACCAGGTGGTCCCCACCGGGCATCAGCATCGACACCCGTTCGGGTTCCACCCGGAACAGGTCGAAGGGAATGGGCACCGCCTGGTTGTTGGCCGCCTGGAAGTCGACCGTGTAGGTGTGCCGGGTGTCCTCGTCGGTCACCTCCACCGCCCGCCCGCTGATGGTGGCGTCGCCCGAGGTGGCGTCCTTGTCGGTGGTGGCGTTGTGCAGGGTCAGCCGCGGGTCGCGGCGCGGATCGACGCCCTTGCGCGAGCCGGGCATGGTGCCCAGCCAGAGCTCACCGTGGGCGAACAGCGGCTCCCAGCCGCTGATCCGGGGTGAGCCGTCGGCCCGGAGGGTGGCGACCAGGGCCAGGCCGGTGTCGTCGAAGCGGGACTGCACCCGACGGGCCAGCTCCGGAGCCTCTCGTTCGAAATCTCCCCAGGTGGTCATGACCCCAGTGTGGCGCCAACTGATTGGACGAGGGTGAGGACCGGCGGCAAGGCTCCTCGACGATGATCGACGAGATCCATCGCATCGCAGCCGAGGCGGTCGAGGCGGCGCGCACGGCGCCCGGCCTCGACGACCTGCATGTGGTCGAGCTCGAGGTGCTGGGCAAGGCCGGTCCGCTGGCCGAGTTCAAGAAGCAGGTGGGCGGGCTCGAACCCGACCAGCGGCGCACGGTGGGCCAGGCGCTGAACCAGTCCCGCCACGAGATCGAGGCGGCGGTGGCCGAGCGCCGGGAGGCGCTCGAGGCCCAGGCGCGGCACCAGACCTTGGCGGCCGAGCACCTGGACCTGACCGAGATCGAGGTCGAGCGACGCCGGGGCCACCTGCACCTGGTCACCCAGACCCGCGACGCCCTCGAGGACATCTTCGTGGGGATGGGGTTCTCGGTGGCCGAAGGTCCCGAGGCCGAGAGCGACTGGTACAACTTCGAGGCGCTGAACCTGCCGGCGGCCCATCCGGCCCGCAGCATGTACGACACGCTCTACCTCGATCTCAACGAGCCCGAGACCACGCTGCTGCGCACCCACACCTCGCCCGTGCAGATCCGGGTGATGGAGTCGCGACAGCCCCCGATCTACTCGGTGATGCCCGGGCGCACCTACCGGCGCGACACCGCCGACGCCAGCCACATGCCGGTGTTCCACCAGATCGAGGGCCTGGTGGTCGACCGCGGCATCACCCTCGGTGATCTGGCCGGCACGTTGGAGGCGTTCACCTCCGCCTACTTCGGCGGCTCGATCCACTCGCGGCTGCGCCCGTCGTACTTCCCGTTCACCGAGCCGTCGGCCGAGTACGACATCAACTGCCTGGTGTGCGAGGGCGCGGGCTGTCGCACCTGTGGCCAGACGGGTTGGTTGGAGCTGGGGGGCTGCGGCATGGTCCACCCCAACGTGTTCGCGGCCGTCGGCTACGACCCCGAGGAGTGGTCCGGCTTCGCCTTCGGGTTCGGCATCGAACGCCTGGCCCTGATGCGCTACGGCATCGAGGACATCCGCGACCTGTTCACCAACGACGTGCGCTTCCTGGGTCAGTTCTGATGCGCGTCCTGCTTTCGTGGCTGCGGGAGTTCGCTCCCATCGAGGGCGATCCGGTGGTGCTGGGCGAGCACATGAGCGACCTGGGCATGGCCGTCGAGTCGATCGAGTACCCGGGCGCCGGCCTGGACGGCATCGTGGTGGCCCGCGTGCTCGAGCTGCGCGCCGCACCCCACACGCCGACCGCATCCAGTTGGTGGACGTCGACGCCGGTGACGGCGAGCCGCTCCAGATCTGCTGTGGCGCCTTCAACATGGCGGTGGGCGACCGGGTGCCGCTGGCCACCCTGGGCACGGAGATGCCGGGCGGGATGGTCATCGAACGGCGCAAGCTGCGCGGCGAGTGGTCCAACGGCATGCTGTGCTCGAGTCGCGAGCTCGGACTGGGCGACGACCACGCCGGCATCCTCATCCTCGACACCGACGACCCGCCGGGCACCGACCTGCGTTCGACGCTGGGCATCGAGGCCGACGTCCTCTACGACCTGGAGATCAACCCCAACCGGCCCGACGCCATGTCGGTGGCCGGCGTGGCCCGCGATCTGGCCGCCCGGCTGGGCGTGCCGTTCCGGTTGCCCGAGCCCAAGGTGCCCGTGGCCGGCGAGGGGGCGCCCAGCCGCCCGGCATCGGTCGAGATCCTCGACCCCGACATCTGTGGGCGCTTCTACACCCGGGTGCTCGAGGGCGTGCAGATCGGCCCGTCGCCCGCCTGGATCGCCGAGCGGCTGGTAGCCCTGGGCATGCGTCCCATCAACTGCGTGGTGGACGCCTCCAACTACGTGATGCTCGAGCTGGGCCAGCCCACCCACACCTACGACCTGGACCGCCTGGCCGTCGGGGCCGACGGAACGGCCGGGCTGGCCGTGCGTCGGGGTCGCGACGGCGAGACGCTGGAGACGCTCGACGGGCTCGACCCGCACGCGTCGGTCCGGACGACGCGGTGATCACCGACGCCGACGACGTGGCCGTCGGGTCTGGCCGGGGTGATGGGCGGCGCATCCACCGAGATCTCCGACACCACCACCGTCGGTGCTGCTGGAGCTGGCCTGGTGGGATCCGATGACGGTGGCCCGCACGTCCAAGCGGCTGAACCTGCGCAGCGAGGCGTCGGCCCGCTTCGAGCGGGGGACCGACCCCGAGATCGCCGAGCTGGCCGCCCGCCGCTTCGCCGAGCTGCTGGCGCCGACCGGCGCGCAGCTCACCACCGACGTGGTCGACGCCCGGGGCGACCTGCCCGGCCCGGCCCGGGTGGAGCTGCGCACCGCCCGGGTGAACGCCATGCTGGGCACCGACCTCAAGGCCTCCCAGATCCGCGACCTGCTCACGCCCATCGGGTTCGGCGTGGAGGGCGAGGACCCCGATGTCCAGCTGGACGTCACGGTCCCCAGCTTCCGGCCCGACACCACCACCGAGATCGACGTGATCGAGGAGGTGGCCCGCCACTTCGGCTACGCCAACATCGCCCCGCACCATCCCGCCGTCGCTGCGGGCCGGGCGGCTGACCCGACGCCAGCTCGATCGGCGCACGGTCCGCGACATCCTGGTGGGCCTGGGCTACGACGAGGCCATGCCACTGGCCTTCCTGGCCCCCGACGACCTGGATCGGGCCGGGGTGGCCCAGCCCTCGATCCGGCTGACCAACCCGCTGGCGGCCGAGGAGTCGGTGCTGCGTCCGTCGCTGCGTCCCGGGCCTGCTCAAGGCCATCCGCTACAACCAGTCGCACCGCCAGCGCGACGTCGGCCCTGTTCGAGATCGGCAAGGCCTTCGGGCTGCCCTCGCGGCACCGGGCCTGCCCGACGAGCGCGAGGTGCTGGCAGTCGTGGATCCGATGCCGACGTGAGCGCCGCGGTCGAGGCCTGGACGGTGCTGCGGGCAGAGCCTCGGCGTGGACGGAGTGACCCTCGAGCAGGTGTCGGTGGACGGCCTGCATCCGGGCCGCTCGGCCCGCCTGCTGGCCGGCGACGACGATCGTCGGCGCGCTCGGGGAGATCGATCCCGGCCGTGCTCGACACGCTGGGGATCGTCGGTCGGGTGGCGTGGCTGGAGGTCGACCTGGACGCCCTGTTGGATCAGCCTCACGGGGTCGAGGCCTACGCGCCGGTGAGCCGTTACCCCTCGAGCGACATCGATCTGGCCTTCGTCGTGAGCGAGGACGTGGCCGCCGGTGCCGTCCGCAGTTCCATCGTCGAGGCCGGAGCACCTGCTGTGCCGCGACGTGCGCCTGTTCGACGTGTTCCGCAGCGACACCCTGCGGTCCGCGCCGACGCAGCCTGGCCTTCGCCCTGCGCCTCCAGGCTGACGACCGCACCCTCACCGACGACGAGGTGGCCGAGGTCCGCGCCGCGGTGATCACCGCGGTGTCCGAGTCGCCCACGGCGCCGAGCTGCGCGGCTGACGAGCCCGGGGGACGAGCGGCCGGTCGTGGGGCCGTTGCGTTCTGAGCACCGTGAGGGTGCACAGAACGCGTTGGCGGTCCGGGGGGACGAGCGGCGAACCGGCGCCGTCCCCGTCAGCGTGTCTTGAGCAGGTACTCGCTCATGGCGGCCAGGCGGATCTGGTCCAGGTCCATCATGGCCGTCACGCTGTCGATCATGGTGGCCAGGTTGGCCGACCATGACCGCCTCGTCACCGTCGGCGCAGTAGAAGCGCATGGGGTCGTTGACGTGCTCGGCCGAGGGCCACGCCTCCTCGACGATGCCCCGGTAGGGCGGTGCATCCGGCGTCAGCGGGCGGGCCACGGCGTTGCGGACGTAGCGGGTGCGGGGCTGGATCGCGGTCGACATCGGGGTCTGGGTGCCGTACCAGTGGGCGTACCAGGCCTCGTCGTCCATCCGGTCGGGCTTGGGGAACAAGGTGAGCATGACCACGCCCCGCGACGCTCGCCCCGTCGGGCCAGTCGCGGGGCGCGGACCACGGGTTGGCGCCGTAGTCGGTGGGCAGCGACTCGGTGACCAGGTACCCGGCCAGCCGATCGGCCACCTCGGACAGGATTGCTTCGTATGGTCCCCGGTCGTCGTGGCAGTCGAGCCAGACGGACACCAGCGCCACCGGCGCCGGATCATCCGGCGGAGGGGGCAGGGGAACGTTGGCGGCAGCCGCCTCGGCGTCGGCCACGCTCATGGACAGACCGGCCGGTCCGAGGGCCAGCAGCTGCGCCGCCGTCGGCCCGAGCAGGTGCTCGACCCACGTCGGCGCGGCGGGGCCCGTGCCCTTCCACAGCAGGTAGACCAGCTTCTCCATCGTCCCTCTCCGACTGGTGGGTGCCTGGCGACGGCCCGACCGTAACCTCTCGGCACGTTGCGCCACCGAATCGGTAGCTGGACGTGCCCGCACGGATCCAAATTGCATGTGTATGCGGACAACCGTATGATCGTGCGATGATCTCCGTAGGTGTCATCGGGGCGTCGGGCTTCACCGGCGCCGAGCTGCTGCGGCTGTGCGCCGGCCATCCCGATCTCGAGGTCGAGTTGGCCACGGGCGACACCCAGGCGGGCACTCGCGTGGCCGATCTCTATCCCAGCCTGGCCGCTGCACTACCCGGACCTGGTCTTCACCCCCTACGCACCCGGCGCGGTCCGACGGGCTCGACCTGTGCTTCCTGGGCTGCCCCACGGCGCGTCGCAGGGCATCGTGGCCGAGTTGCGGGGACAGGTGAAGTGGGTCGTCGACCTGGCTGCCGACTTCCGCCTGCACGACCCCGACGCTCTATCCGACGTGGTACGGCGAGGCCCACACCGCCCCCGAGCTGCTGGGCGAGCTGGTCTACGGCCTGCCCGAGCTGTTCCGGGCCCAGATCGCCGGGGCCACCGGCGTGGCCGCCCCGGGCTGCTATCCCGACCGCCGCCACCCTGGCCCTGGCACCCCTGGTGCGAGCCGGCGCTCATCGAGCCGCCAGGGCATCATCGTGGACGCGGCCAGCGGCGTGTCGGGCGCCGGACGTGGCCCCAAGCCCGCCACCTCGTTCTGCACGGTCGACGAGGACTTCAACGCCTACGGCCTGCTCACCCACCGCCACACCCCGGAGATCGAACAGGCCGTGGGCGAGGCCGCAGGGTTGCCCGGCCGGAGCCGTCCAGGTGCTCTTCACCCCGCACCTGGCCCCCATGAACCGGGGGATCCTGGCCACCTGCTACGCCCGGCCCACCGGTGCCACCTCCACCGAGGAGCTGCTCGACCTGCTACCGCCAGACGTATTCGGGCGAGCCCTTCGTGGTGGTCACCGACGGCTCGCCGTCGACCAAGGCCACCTTCGGCTCCAACACCGCCCACCTGACGGCCCGGTTCGACCCGCGCACCGGCTACGTGGTGGCCATCGCCGCCATCGACAACCTGGTCAAGGGCGCGTCGGGACAGGCCGTGCAGTGCGCCAACCTGCTGGCCGGGCTCGACGAGACGGCCGGGCTCAGCGCGGTCGGGATCTACCCGTGACCGCCGGCGCGGCCAGCCCGTCGGATACCTCCGAGCCCACCGGGGCGGACCGTTTGGCCGCGGCCAGCGCGCGGGCCGGCCTGCTGGTCGAGGCCCTGCCCTACATCCGCCGGTTCCTGGGCTCGACCATCGTCATCAAGTACGGCGGCAACGCCATGGTCGATGCCGAGGCTCGCGGCCCGCTTCGCCGAGGACGTCGTGCTGCTCCAGGCCGTGGGCATCCGGGCGGTGGTGGTGCACGGCGGCGGTCCCCAGATCGGCGATCTCATGGCACGGCTGGGCAAGGAACCCGAGTTCCGCGACGGCCTGCGGGTGACCGACGCCGAGACGCTCGACATCGCCCGCATGGTCCTGGTCGGCAAGGTGAACCGCGACATCGTGTCGTCCATCAACGTGCACGGCCCGCTGGCCGTCGGCCTCTCCGGCGAGGACGCCGGCCTGATCACCGCCCACGCGCGTAGCCCCGAGCTGGGGTTCGTGGGCGACGTGGCCGCGGTCAACCCGGCCATCCTCGACCGGCTGCTGGCCGAGAACATCATCCCGGTGCTGTCCACCATCGGGGCCGACCTGGACGGCCAGGCGTACAACATCAACGCCGACAGCGTGGCCGGAGCCGTGGCGGCCAGCCTGGGTGCCGAGAAGGTCATCTACCTGACCGACGTTGCCGGGTCTGCTGCGCGACGTGCGCGATCCCGAGAGCCTGATCACCCGTACCTCGGCGCCCGAGCTGCGCTCGCTCATCGCCGACGGCACCCTCACCGGCGGGATGATCCCCAAGGTCACGGCGTGCCTCGACGCCCTCGACCGTGGGGTCGGGTCCGCCCATCTGCTCGACGGCCGGGTGGCGCACGTGGTGCTGCTCGAGCTGTTCACCGACTCGGGCATCGGCACCATGATCACCCGCTCGATCGGAGGCTCGTCGTGACCACCGCCGCGTCACCCGCGTCCACGTCCTCGTCGTCGGCGCCGACGCACCCACCGGTGCCGGCCGTGCCTGAGGGCCGGGACCACTGCCCGTTCTGGCCGACCTACGGCTGCCGCCGCCGCCAGTTCGTGCGGGGCCTGGGCACCGAGATCTGGGACAGCGCCGGGCAGCGCTACCTCGACTTCCTGGGTGGGCTGGCCGTGGTGAGCCTGGGCCACGCCCATCCTGAGGTGGCCGAGGCCATCGCCACCCAGGCCGGGACGCTGCTGCACACCTCCAACCTGTTCGCCACCGTGCCCGGAGCCGAGGTGGCCGTGACCATCGACGAGCTGCTCGGCGGCGGCGGTCAGGTCTTCCTGTGCAACTCGGGGGCGGAGGCCAACGAGGCGGCCATCAAGCTGGCGCGGCGCTGGGGCGGCCGGGGCAAGCACGTGGTGGTGAGCGCCTACGGCTCGTTCCACGGCCGCACCCTGGCCACGCTGCACGCCACCGGCCAGCCGACCAAGCACGAGGCCTTCCAACCCCTGCCCGAGGGCTTCCGCCACGTGGCCTGGGACGATCTCGACGCCCTGGCGGCCGCCCTCGATCCCTCGGTGGCCGCGGTGCTGCTCGAGCCCATCCAGGGCGAAGGCGGGGTGAACCCGGCCACCACCGCCTACTTCCAGGGAGTGGCCCGCCTGTGCGACGAGCGCGGCGTCCTGCTCATGGTCGACGAGGTGCAGACCGGCCTCGGCCGCACCGGTCGATGGTTCGGCTTCGAGCACTACGGCATCACCCCCGACGTGGTGACCCTGGCCAAGGCCCTGGGCAACGGGGTCCCCATCGGGGCGTGCTGGGCCCGCCGGGAGATCGCCGCCGTCATGCAGCCGGGCGATCACGGCAGCACGTTCGGCGGCCAACCGCTGGCCGCGGCGGCGGCGCGCGCCGTGCTGGCCATCATGGCGCGCGAGGACGCTCCCGGCCGCGCCACATCGCGCCGGCGAACGGCTGCACGGCCTCGCTCGAGGCCCTGCCCCAGGTCGCGTCGGTGCGGGGTGCCGGGCTGCTGCTGGGCGCCGAGCTGGTGGAGGGCCTCGACGCCCGGCCGGTGGTGGCCGCCGCCCTGGACGCGGGTCTCATCGTGAACGCGGTGACGCCCACCACCATCCGGTTGGCCCCGCCCCTGTTGGTGTCCGACGACGAGATCGACGAGGCGGTGGCCATCCTGGCCGTCGCCCTCACGCCACACCCAGGAGGGGGAGCCGTGAGGCATCTGCTCGAGATCGACGACCTCACTCGCGCCGAGCTGGTCGAGGTGCTCGACCGGGCCGAGGCGCCGTCGCCGGCTCCGGCGTTGGCCGGGCGGGGCATGGCCCTGATCTTCGAGAAGCCGTCGGCTCGCACCCGCAACTCCATGGAGATGGCGGTCGTGCAGTTGGGCGGTCATCCGGTCACCATCCGGGGCGACGAGGTGGGCCTCGACGTCCGCGAGAGCGTGGAGGACGTCACCCGCACGCTGGCCTGCTACCACGCGGCCATCGGGGCCCGGGTGTTCGAGCACGCCAAGGTGGAGCGCATGGCCGCGCTCGACGCCGTCCCGGTGGTGAACCTCCTGTCCGATGCCGGCCATCCCATGCAGGCCCTGGCCGACCTGCTCACGATCCGCCAGGAGCTCGGCGCCTTCGAAGGCCGGGCGGTCACCTACGTGGGCGACGGCAACAACGTCTGTCGCTCGCTGGTCCTGGCCGCCGGCGCGGTGGGCATGCAGGTCCGGGTGGCCACCCCGCCGGACTTCGAGCTGTCGGCCACCGACCTCGACCGGATGCGCCTGGCCGGGGTCGAGCCCGAGCTGTTCGACCGGCCCGCCGACGCCGTGGCCGGCGTCGGACGTGATCTACACCGATGTGTGGACCTCGATGGGCCAGGAGGCCGAGGCGGAGTCACGCCGACGGGCGTTCGAGGGGTTCAGCGTCGACGATCGTCTGCTGGGCGCGGCGGAGGCGAAGGCCATCTTCCTGCACTGCCTGCCCGCCCACCGCGGCGAGGAGGTGGCGGCCTCGGTGGTCGACGGTCCCCAGAGCCGGGTCTGGCTCCAGGCCACCAACCGCATGCACGCCGCCCGCGGCCTGCTCAGCTGGCTCCTGGAGCAGCCATGACCACCAGCAAGACGCCGAGCAGCAAGCTCGGCAAGCCGCAGCGCCAGCACCTGATCGGCAAGCTCATCGAGCAGGGCGCGGTCGAGAACCAGGGCCAGCTGGTGGAGTTGCTGGCCGAGCACGGCTGCCTGGCCACCCAGGCCACCGTGTCGCGCGACCTCGACGACCTGGGCGCCATCAAGGTGCGGGTGCCGGGCGGTGAGAGCGCCTATGCCATCCCGGCCCTACCCAAGCAGCAGCTGGCGCCCGAGGACCACCTCCGCCGGGTCTGTGGGGACTGGGTGGTCGAGGTGGCGCACTCCGCCAACCTGGTGGTGCTGCGCACCCCGCCGGGGTCGGCCCACGTGGTGGCCTCGGCCCTGGATCGGGCCGGGCTACCCGAGATGCTGGGCACCGTGGCCGGAGACGACACGCTCATCGTGGTCGTGGCCGAGGGCGTGGGCGGCGCCCACGTGGCCGAGGTGTTGGCCGACCTGGCCGGGTTGTCGACCTGACGCTCGACCTGGCCTGATGTTCTGACCTGACCTGATGCTCGAGATCTGAGGAGTTCCATGCCGAAGCGAGTGGTCCTGGCCTACAGCGGGGGACTCGACACGTCCGTGGCCGTGCGCTGGATGATCGAGGAGATGGGCGTCGAAGTGGTGGCCGTGGCCTGCGACGTCGGCCAGGGTGGCGATTGGGAGGCCCTGGCCGCTCGAGCGGTGGCCGCCGGTGCCATCGACGCGGTGGTGGTCGACTGCCGGGAGGAGTTCGCCCGCGACTTCGTAGGCCCGGCCCTTCGGGCCAACGCCCTCTACGAGAACCGCTACCCGCTGGTCTCGGCCCTGTCGCGGCCGGTCATCGTTCGTCACCTGGTCGACGTGGCCCGTCGGTTCGACGCCGACGCGGTGGCCCACGGCTGCACGGGCAAGGGCAACGACCAGGTCCGCTTCGAGGTGGCCACCCGCTCGTTGGCTCCCGATCTCGAGGTGGTGGCCCCGGTGCGCAACTGGGGCATGACCCGGGCCGAATCCATCGAGTACGCAGCGCGGTTACGACATCCCCGTTCGGGCCACCAAGGAGCAGCTCGTACTCGATCGACGACAACCTCTGGGGACGGGCCATCGAGTGCGGCGAGATGGAGGACCCGTGGGCCCGTCCGCCCGAGGGCGTCTGGTCCATGACCACCGTTCGTGCCGGCGAGGCCCGCGAGGTCACCATCGGCTTCGAGCAGGGCACCCCGGTGTCGCTGGACGGGCGCGGCTCTGCCGCTCCACGAGCTGGTGGTGGAGCTGAACGACGTGGTCGGCGCCTACGGCTGGGGTCGGCTCGACATGGTGGAGAACCGCCGGGTGGGCATCAAGAGCCGCGAGACCTACGAGGCGCCCGCCGCCCTGGCCCTGATCATGGCTCACGTCGATCTGGAGAGCATCTGCCTGGAACGTGACCTGTTCCACGAGAAGCAGCGGCTCGAGGGCCGCTATGCCGATCTGGTCTACGACGGCCAGTGGTACTCGCCCCTCAAGGCCGCCTACGACGCATTCATCGACGAGAGCCAGCGGTTCGTGACGGGCGAGGTCCGGTTGCGGCTCGAACCCGGTCGGTGCTTCGTGGTCGGGCGCCGCAGCCCGCACTCGTTGTACGACTACGGACTGGCCACCTACGAGGCGGCCGACTCCTTCAACCACGCCGACTCCGAGGGCTTCGTCCGGCTCTGGGGCCTCGGCCTCCAGACGTGGTCGGCCCACCAGGGCCCCGGGGTCGACCCGGTCCCAGACCGGCGAGACCTCCGGCGGCGCGGCGTGAGCACGCTCTGGCACGGCCGCTTCGAGGGCGGCCCGGCCGAAGCCCTGCTCGGCTACACGGTGAGCCTGCCCTATGACCAGGTGTTGGCCGCTGACGACCTGAACGGGCTCGCGGGCCCACGTCCGGGGCCTGGTGCGCGCCGGGGTGCTCAGCCTGGTCGAGGCCGACGCCGTGCTGGCCGCGCTCGACCAGGTCGGGGTCGAGCTGGCCGACGAGTCCTTCGTCTTCGTGGCCTCCGACGAGGACATCCACACCGCGGTGGAGCGCCGGGTCACCGAGATCGCCGGGACCGGCCGGGGCCAAGCTGCACACGGGACGGAGCCGCAACGACCAGGTGGCCACCGACCTGCGGCTGTTCACCAAGCGCGAGCTGCTGGCCACCGCCGAGCGCGTGCTGGCGCTCCAGCAGGTGCTGGTCGACCGGGCCCGCCGGGCCGGCGACGCCTACCTGCCCGGCTACACCCACCTCCAGCGGGCCCAGCCGGTGCTGCTGGCCCACCACCTGTTGGCTCACGGCTGGGCCCTGTCCCGCGACGTCGACCGCCTGGTCGGACTGTCGGCGCCGCCTGGACGTCTCCCCGTTGGGCGCCGGGGCGCTGGCCGGCTCGTCGCTGGCCTTCGATCCGGTCGGCGTGGCGCAGGACCTGGGCTTCGCCGCCGTGTTCGACAACTCCCTCGATGCCGTGTCGCGACCGTGACTTCGTGGCCGAGTCCCTGTTCGTGCTGACCCTGATCGGGCTGCACCTGTCGCGTCTGGGCGAGGAGATCGTCCTGTGGTCCTCGGCCGAGTTCGGGTTCCTGAGCCTGGCCGACGCCTACGCCACCGGCAGCTCGATGCTCCCGCAGAAGAAGAACCCCGACATCGCCGAGCTGGCCCGGGGCAAGAGCGGGCGCCTCATCGGTGACCTGGCCGGGCTGCTGGCCACGCTCAAGGGCTGCCCCTGGCCTACAACCGCGACCTGCAGGAGGACAAGGAGCCGCTGTTCGACGCGCTGACCCAGGTGAACCTGGGCCTGGTGGCCATGGGTGGGCTGCTGGCCACCGCCACCTTCCATACCGATGTCATGGCCGCCGCGGCCGACGGGCCGGAGGTGGCGGCCACCGATCTGGCCGAGCACCTGGTGGCGGGCGGGTTGCCCTTCCGTGACGCCCATGCCCTGGTGGGCGCGCTGGTGCGGCGGTCGCTCACCGACGGGGTCGACCTGTCCGACCTGGTGGGGGCCGAGCCGCAGCTGGGCCCCGAGGCGGTGGCACTGCTGGGCCCGGGGGTGGCCGTGCGGTCGACGCACCACCCGCGGTGGCGCTGGTCCGGGTCCGGTGGCCGACCAGCTGGTGGCCTTCGAGGCTCGTCTGGTGTCGGACGCGTCGCGCCTGGCTGACGCCGGGCGGGGCCCGGCGTCCTGACCCGGCCGTGAGCTACTGATGGGCTTCCACCACCAGGTCCGGGTGCGCTACGGCGAGGTGGATCAACAGGGTGTGGTGTTCAACGCCCACTACCTGGCCTGGATCGACGACGCCATGGATCGCTGGATGCGACTGCTCGATGCCGACTTCGAGGCGCTGGGCTGGGATTTCATGGTGCGCCACGCCGAGTTGGACTGGTTGGCCGGCGCCACCGTGGGCGAGACCGTCGATCTGGCCGCCGAGGTGGTTCGGTGGGGTCGCACCTCGTTCGCGGTCCACGTGATGGCCAGCGTGGGGGAGCGCCGGGTCATGGAGGCCGAGATGACCTACGTCGGGGTCGAGGCAGGCACCACCCGGCCGGCGCCTCCGCCGGACGAGGTCCGGGCCCACCTGGGCGGATGAGTCGTCGTGGTCGCGGCCTGCCCCGCTCGTTCTACGCCCGCTCCAGCCTGGAGGTGGCGCCGGACCTGCTGAACAAGGTGCTGGTGCGAGGCGAGCTGGCCATGCGCATCGTCGAGGTGGAGGCCTATGCCGGCGCCGACGACCCGGCCAGCCACGCCTACGCCGGGCGAACCGACCGCAACGCCACCATGTTCGGCCCTGCGGGCCATCTCTACGTGTACTTCACCTACGGCATGCACTGGTGCGCCAACGTGGTGTGCGGCCAAGCCGGAGTGCCGACCGCTGTGTTGTTGCGGGCGGGCGCGCCGGTGCGGGGGCTGGATCAGATGCGCCTGGCTCGCGACGCCGGCCGGTCCGTGGCTCGTCGGGACCGGGATCTGGGGTCAGGGCCGGCGCGGTTGGCCCAGGCTCTGGGGATCGACCGGGCCCTGGACGGGGCCGATCTCATCCCGGTCCACTCCGAGATCCGGATCGTCGACGACGGGATGGCGCCACCCGCTCGACCCGGCCGCAGCCAGCGCATCGGGATCCGCGTGGCCACCGATCGACCGTGGCGCTGGTACGTTCCCGGCGACCCGAACCTGTCCCGGCGCTGACGCCAGACCCGGCTGATCGGAGGACCCTACCGATGGTGGCGGATCCGAGCTACGAGCGGCTGGCCCCGAACGATCCCCGGTTGGTCCCGAGTACGTCGCTGGCCGTAGCCCGGAGCCAGCTGGCGTCCTACGTGGCACCAGATGCCGAGCAGGCCGCCACCCTCGATCGCATGCTCGACTTCATCGACCGACATCCCGATGCCCTGTTGCGCAGCTGTGTGGAGGGCCATCTGACCGGCTCGGCCCTGGTGGTGGACCACTCGGGCGATCACGTTCTCATGCTCTTCCATCGCAAGGCCCAGCGTTGGCTACAGCCTGGAGGCCATGCTGACGGCGACGCCAACCTGGCTGGCGTGGCTCGCCGGGAGGCCGAGGAGGAGTCGGGCATCGGCGGACTGGACGTGTTCGTCCCGCCCATCGATCTGGACATCCATCAGGTGGCGTTCGCCGGCGAGCAGCCGCACCTGCACCTCGATGTCCGGTTCCTGGTGGTGGCCCCGGACGATGCCCAGGTGGCGGGCAACCACGAATCCGAGGCCCTCCGCTGGGTCACCCTCGACGAGCTCGCCACCCTCGACGCCGACCTCGGCACCATCCGCATGGCCCACCGCGGCCTGTCGATCGCGCGACTGACCTAGCAACCGGGGCGCCAGCTCTCGAGGCTGCGCAGCCGCCAGGCGGAGCAGCGAGCGCGATGACACCCAGATGCCGAAGGCGCCCGCAGGAAGGCTTGCTGACCAGAGGGCCAACAAATTAGAAGTGCGTGACGCACCAGGGAGCGACGGGGGAGCGGAACATGGCGTCGGCGGTGGCCAGGGCACCGCTGCGGTGCTCCTCCACGCGCCCGCCCCGAGCCAGGTCGGCCAGGGTGTAGCCGCCCAGGTAGGCACTGGACAGGGTCGACACCGACAGAGCCAGGTCGGCCGGCTCGGTGGTCACTGCGCACTCGGCTCCGTCGGGACCGCCGTCGAGCCGGAACCGGCCACCGGAGAGTCCCATGGCATCCTCGACCTCGAACACGACCCGGCCCGAGCACAGGTAGCGCCGCCCGGCCAGCGCCGCGGCCACGTCGAGCAGCCGGACCCACAGCAGGTCGGTGCGTTCGTGTTCGCCCATGGCCCGGGCATCGCCCAGCGTCCACCGGAGGGGGTCGTTGACCCAGTGGTCGCCCGCCGACACCGTGGACACCCAGTCCATCTCCAAGCAGTAGCGCCACAGGCGGTTGCTGGCCGCGGCGCCGATCCCGACCAGGTCGTGCACCTCCAGCGTGTTGCGGGGTCGCTGACCCTCCCAATGATCCTTGATGACATAGCTCAGGAAGCCATCGGGACGTCCCTGGTCGTCCCGTCCGATCACGTGGAACGTCGGCGTGGTGCGGCCTTTGATCTCGACGTAGCCGAGCGTGACGTCCCACATCCAGGCGGGCCGTCCGATGGCACCGGGCTGGGTGGCCTGGTAGCGGTCGTAGATCTGGCCCGCCAGGTCCCGGAACGTGTCGCGGTCCACTCGGTCGACCGATCCGGTCCGCTGGCCGTGGATGATCAGGCCGCGGGTGTCCACGTCGAGGCGCACCGCTTCGGCGGCCGCGCCGTATCCGAACCGGCCGTAGATGGGCCATTCGGCGGCCACCAGGGTGCCCACCGCATCGCCCCGGTCGGCGCAGCTGCGCAGGTCGGCGGTGATCATCTCGGACAGCAGGCCGCGGCGACGATGGCTGGCCGACACGGTGACGTGGGTGAGCGCGGCGGCCGACACCAGCTGGTCGCCGGGGACCGCCAGGGGGGTGTCGAAGCTGCGCAGGGTTCCCACGATCCGCGCCTCGTCGACGGCGGCCCAGACGTGGTCGAGGTCGAAGTGGGTCAGACGGAACTCGGCCTCGGTCGAGTCGGGCGCCGGCGGGTCCAGGAAGCCGGTGCGCATGGCGTCCACCCAGCTGGCCACCTCGTCGGGCTCGATGGTGCGTATCTCGACAGACATGGCGCTCAACCTAGGGGAGTGCCGCGTCGAGGAGTCGTGCGAATTTCGCTCAGGACAGGTCTTCGGGGGCCACGCAGTCATCCATGTGGTTGGCGGTGGCCATGGTGTCGATCGGATCGCTGATCTGCTCGCCCGGGTTCTTCTGGGCTTCGTAGAAGCGGGCCCCGGGATCGGTGCGCAGCCGCCGGGCGTAGTCCTCGCGATTGCCCACGTAGGTGCGGTAGTCGGCCAGCCATTCCCTCACGATGCGCCCATCGTTGCCACTGGGGATGATCGTGCCCAGCCTGGCCAGCATCTCCCGGAGATCCTGGTTGGTCTGGGTGACCACGTCGGCCCGGGCCACGTTGTTGGGCGACGCCTGGGCAGGTGGCAGGGCGGCCAGCGCGTTCGCGGTGATCTTGCAGATCGGTTCGGCCTGTTGGCCGAACCGCGGACTGGACAGCTTGTCCGGCGTGGGCTGCGCCGCCCCCCACACGTAGACGAAGATCCACATGCCCACGATGAAGACGCAGGTGACGACCACTGCGATCCGGGCCGGGTGGATTCGGCGGCGTCCGCTGGCGGGGGGTTCAGCCCCCAGGTCGGACAGATCGGGCGGATCGACGGACCCGGGCGGCGAGATGGTCATGGCCGCTCCAGTGTGACCGTCGCGTCACACCGACTGCCAGCCGGGGCGGCCTGGACTCGGTCGGCGAGGAACGGAGTTGACCGTGGCGGTCATGGGGAGCGAACGTGACCAGGTGAGCGACGCCATCCTGGATGACCTGGCCGCCCGCCAGCTGGTAGCGGACAGCACCGACGCCGACGAGCTGCGTCGGCGCCTGGCCGACGGCCCGATCACCCTCTACGCCGGCTTCGATCCCACCGCCGACAGCCTCCATGTCGGCAACCTGGTGCCGCTCCTGCTCCTGCTGCGGCGCTTCCAGGACGCCGGGCCACCGTCCCATCGCGCGTGTCCGGCGGGGCCACCGGCATGATCGGCGATCCCGGCGGTCGCTCCGAGGAGCGCAACCTGCTCGACGACGCCACGCTCGACGCACAACCTGGCCGCCATCCGAGCCCAGCTGGCCCGCTTCGTCGACCTCGACGACGACCGAGGCCTGCTGGTCGACAACCGGACCTGGACCCAGCCGATGCGCGTGCTCGAGTTCCTGCGCGACGTGGGCAAGCACGTCACCGTCAACGCCATGCTGGCCAAGGAGTCGATCCGCAGCCGGGTCGACAGCGAGATCGGGCATCTCCTACACCGAGTTCAGCTACATGCTGCTCCAGGCCAACGACTACTACGTGCTGCACCAGGACCACGGCTGCGAGCTCCAGGTCGGCGGCTCGGACCAGTGGGGCAACATCACCGCCGGGATCGACCTGATCCGGCGCCGGGCCGGCGCGCACGTCCACGGCCTGACCGTGCCCCTGATCACCCGCGCCGACGGGGCCAAGTTCGGCAAGTCCGTGGACGGGGCCGTCTGGCTCAGCGCCGAGCGCACCTCGCCCTACGCCTTCTACCAGTACTGGATCAACGTCGACGACCGCGACGTCGAGCGCTTCCTGCTCCAGCTCACCCTGCTGGCGGTGGACGAGGTGGCGGCGCTGGTGACGGCCCACGTGGCCGAGCCCGAGCGGCGTGGAGGCCAGCGCCGCCTGGCCCGGGAGATGACCACCCTGGTGCACGGCCGAGCCGCCGCCGACGCGGCGGAGGCGGCGTCGGGGGTGCTGTTCGGCGGCGACCCGGCCGAGGCCGACCTGGCCACCTTCGAGATGCTGGCCGGCGAGCTGGGCGTGGTCGAGGTGGCCGCCGACGAGCTGGCCGCGGGGCATCGAGCCGTCGACGTCCTGGTGACCGAGCACGGCTGGCCACGTCGCTCAGCGAAGCCCGTCGTGCGCTGGACGGACGGCGAGATCCGGGTCAACCGTCGACCGAGTGGGCCGAGACGACTGTGGTCGATCGCCAGCTGGTTGCTGTGCGGGCCAGTACCTGCTGGTGCGCCGGTGGCCGGAAGCTCAATGCCCTCGTCCGGGTTGGCGTCTCGGCTTCGGGCTGCTAGGTTGACCCTCCGCCGCTGAGACGGCCGCACCTCGGTGCGAGCGTCTTCGAAGGGGCTGACGGTCGCGTCAACTGGTTTGACTCCCCGTCCGCCGCCCGATACGGTGGCACTCCGCTTCAAACCGTGCTCGCCCCTCCGGGGGCTCTGAACACAGGTGAGGCACCCCAGCCTTCGGGCCGGGAGGGTTCCGCTCCGGCGGATCCCCACGAGCCGCCGAGCTCGAGTCAACGACCCATCCTCGGCGCGGTGCTCCTTGAAAACGGAATAGAGGACGAAAAAGCTAGTGCGGGCGATCGCTGTACCGCCCCGAGCTTCCAGGCTGATGCGCTCGCGCATCGGTTGCTCAGGGGCACAGCGACCGTTCATTATGAACACAAGCACCAATCAACGGACAAGTCAGTCTGTTCTGGTGCCAGTCGGTCGACGAGGTAGCCCCTCCGAAACCGGCTCTCTAATGGTCGAGGGTCTGAATGATGACCTGCCGGTTCGCCGGCGGATGGTCACCGGGCCCGAGATCTCGATGGAGAGTTTGATCCTGGCTCAGGACGAACGCTGGCGGCGTGCCTAACACATGCAAGTCGAGCGGGGTCCATCCAGTAGCAATACTGGGGAAGACCTAGCGGCGAACGGGTGAGTAACACGTGAGAAACCTGCCCCGAAGTCTGGGATAACCCGAGGAAACTCGAGCTAATACCGGATGCCCTCTTCTGGTCGCATGGCCGGAACAGGAAAGATTTATCGCTTCGGGAGGGTCTCGCGGCCTATCAGCTAGTTGGTGGGGTAACGGCCCACCAAGGCGTCGACGGGTAGCTGGTCTGAGAGGACGATCAGCCACACTGGGACTGAGACACGGCCCAGACTCCTACGGGAGGCAGCAGTGGGGAATCTTGCGCAATGGGCGAAAGCCTGACGCAGCAACGCCGCGTGCGGGATGAAGGCCTTCGGGTTGTAAACCGCTTTCAGCAGGGACGAAAATGACGGTACCTGCAGAAGAAGCCCCGGCCAACTACGTGCCAGCAGCCGCGGTAACACGTAGGGGGCAAGCGTTGTCCGGATTTATTGGGCGTAAAGAGCTCGTAGGCGGCTCGGTAAGTCGGGTGTGAAACCTCCAGGCTCAACCTGGAGACGCCACCCGATACTGCTGTGGCTAGAGTCCGGTAGGGGAGCGTGGAATTCCTGGTGTAGCGGTGAAATGCGCAGATATCAGGAGGAACACCAGCGGCGAAGGCGGCGCTCTGGGCCGGAACTGACGCTGAGGAGCGAAAGCGTGGGGAGCAAACAGGATTAGATACCCTGGTAGTCCACGCCGTAAACGTTGGGCACTAGGTGTGGGTCGTTATCAACGCGATCTGTGCCGAAGCTAACGCATTAAGTGCCCCGCCTGGGGAGTACGGCCGCAAGGCTAAAACTCAAAGGAATTGACGGGGGCCCGCACAAGCGGCGGAGCATGTTGCTTAATTCGAGGCAACGCGAAGAACCTTACCTGGGTTTGACATGTAGGGAAAAGCCATAGAGATATGGTGTCCTTCGGGGTCCTACACAGGTGGTGCATGGCTGTCGTCAGCTCGTGTCGTGAGATGTTGGGTTAAGTCCCGCAACGAGCGCAACCCTTGTCCTATGTTGCCAGCGGGTAATGCCGGGGACTCGTAGGAGACTGCCGGGGTCAACTCGGAGGAAGGTGGGGACGACGTCAAGTCATCATGCCCCTTATATCCAGGGCTGCAAACATGCTACAATGGCCGGTACAAAGGGCTGCTATACCGCGAGGTGGAGCGAATCCCATAAAGCCGGTCTCAGTTCGGATTGGAGTCTGCAACTCGACTCCATGAAGTCGGAGTCGCTAGTAATCCCGGATCAGCAACGCCGGGGTGAATACGTTCCCGGGCCTTGTACACACCGCCCGTCACACCACGAAAGTCGGCAACACCCGAAGCCAGTGGCCTAACCCTTTTGGGAAGGAGCTGTCGAAGGTGGGGTTGGCGATTGGGGTGAAGTCGTAACAAGGTAGCCGTACCGGAAGGTGCGGCTGGATCACCTCCTTTCTAAGGAGTACGCCTCTTTCGAGGCACCTGCGACGCCTGGTCTTCACGATCAGGTCGGTCAGGAACTCCCAGTTGATGCACTGGCTACTCGTCCCTGAAGACGCTGTCACGGTCGTAGATCTCGGTCTCCCGTGGCGGTCCTCCGAAGGGACGTCGTCCTCTGTTCCGTTTTGAGGGAGCGCCCCAGGGCCCCGCCGCCGGCTTCACGCCGACGCCGGGGCTTTGCGCACGCCCCTCGGGCGATCGGTCCGTTCCCCTCGAGCTCTGCTCGAGGCACACGGGCAGCGATCTCGGGTCAGTCGGCCCGCAGTGTCCCTTGAGAATTGCATAGCGAGCACGAGCATCTTTGTTCTTCCAAGCTACAAAGAGCCAACGGTGGATGCCTTGGCGTC
This sequence comes from uncultured Microthrixaceae bacterium, assembly GCA_963740985.1. Lineage (GTDB taxonomy): Bacteria > Actinomycetota > Acidimicrobiia > Acidimicrobiales > Acidimicrobilacustridaceae > UBA4742. Next base: position 430,480 of record CAVUGJ010000002.1, on the reverse strand, counting down.
TACTACCGATGAAGGACGTGGGTGGCTGCGAAAAGCCACGGGGAGGCGCCTACCAGCCTTTGATCCGTGGATATCCGAATGGGGAAACCCACTGCCCGTCATGGGGCAGTACTCCGGCCTGAACACATAGGGCCGGTAGAGGGAACCGGGTGAATTGAAACATCTAAGTAACCCGAGGAAAAGAAAACAACACGTGACTCCCTGAGTAGCGGCGAGCGAAATGGGATCAGCCTAAACCGAACTGGTGTGACAGCCTGGTGGCGTTGCCAGTTCGGGGTCGTGGGACCTGATAGACGGGGCACCAGACCCGTCACAGAGTTACCAATCTCGCATCTAGCGGAAGCGTTCTGGAAAGGCGCGCCACAGCGGGTAACAGCCCCGTACGCGAAAGGTGACGAGACTCTGTTCGAGTGTTCCCAAGTAACGCCGGAACCGTGAAAGCTGGCGTGAATCTGCGAGGACCACCTCGTAAGGCTAAGTATACGTAGACGACCGATAGTGCACTAGTACCGTGAGGGAAAGGTGAAAAGTACCCCGGGAGGGGAGTGAAATAGTACCTGAAACCGTTGGTTTACAATCAGTCAAAGCGTCGTTCCACGCTTGCGTGGAGCCGCGATGGCGTGCCTTTTGAAGAATGAGCCAACGAGTTACGGTGTGTGGCGAGGTTAACCCGTGAGGGGGAGCCGGAGCGAAAGCGAGTCTGAATAGGGCGTTCAGTCGCATGCTGTAGACCCGAAGCCGAGTGATCTATCCATGGGCAGGTTGAAGCGGGGGTAAGACCCCGTGGAGGACCGAACCCACCTAGGTTGAAAACTGGGGGGATGACCTGTGGATAGGGGTGAAAGGCCAAGCAAACTCGGTGATAGCTGGTTCTCCGCGAAATGCATTTAGGTGCAGCGTCGCGTGTTCAGCAGTAGGGGTAGAGCACTGGATGGGTTAGGGGGCCTACAAGCTTACCGACCCCAACCAAACTCCGAATACTACTGCTCCAGAGCGCGGCAGTGAGACCATGGGGGATGAGCTTCATGGTCGAAAGGGAAACAGCCCAGACCGCCGGCTAAGGCCCCAAATTCTGGACTAAGTGGAAAACGATGTGAGATTGCCCAGACAGCCAGGAGGTTGGCTCAGAAGCAGCCATCCTTGAAAGAGTGCGTAACAGCTCACTGGTCGAGTGATCTTGCGCGGACAATGTAACGGGGCTCAAGTCCAGAGCCGAAGCCGCGGATCCATCTTCGGATGGGTGGTAGCGGAGCGTCGAGCCTGCAGCGAAGCGGTGGTGTGAACCGTCGTGGAGCGGGTTCGAGTGAGAATGTTGGCATGAGTAGCGAGAGAGGGGTGAGAAACCCCTCCGCCGAAAGCCCAAGGGTTCCTGGGGAAGGCTAATCCTCCCAGGGTGAGTCGGGAGCTAAGGCGAGGCCGAAAGGCGTAGTCGATGCACAACCGGTTGATATTCCGGTACCACCGTGTCCGCGTCCATGCCAGACCACTGTTGCTAAGGGGCTGTCTACCTTCGGGTAGACGAACCGACCCACGGTGGCGCGGCCAGCAATGAGGGGACGCAGGAGGGTAGGTGAACCCAGGCGTTGGTTGTCCTGGGGTAAGCGTGTAGGGAGAGGTCCAGGCAAATCCGGCCCTCATATATCCTGAGACGCGATGCCGAGCCGATACAGGCGAAGTCACTGATCCCATGCTGCCTAGAAAAGCCTCTAGCGAGCTGACACGGTGCCCGTACCCCAAACCAACTCAGGTGGGCAGGTAGAGAATACCAAGGCGATCGGGGGAACTGTGGTTAAGGAACTCGGCAAAATGCCTCCGTAACTTCGGGAGAAGGAGGACCTCATCAGGGTGAACGGCTTTACGCCGCGAGCTCTGAAGAGGTGGCACAGACCAGGGGAAAGCGACTGTTTACTAAAAACACAGCAGCGTGCGAAGTCGTAAGACGATGTATACGCTGTGACGCCTGCCCGGTGCCGGAAGGTTACGGGGAAGGGTCAGCCCACTTGTGGGCGAAGCTCTGAACCTAAGCCCCGGTAAACGGCGGCCGTAACTATAACGGTCCTAAGGTAGCGAAATTCCTTGTCGGGTAAGTTCCGACCTGCACGAATGGCGTAACGACTTTCCTACTGTCTCAACCACAGACCCGGCGAAATTGAAGTACGAGTAAAGATGCTCGTTAGCTGCAGAAGGACGGAAAGACCCCGTGGACCTTTACTACAACTTGATGTTGGGTTTTGGTATGTGTTGTGTAGGATAGGTGGGAGGCTAGGAAGCATTGGCGCTAGCCAGTGTGGAGCCAACCTTGAAATACCACCCTGCTCATACTGGAACTCTAACCTAGGTCCGTTATCCGGATCGGGAACAGCGTCAGGCGGGTAGTTTGACTGGGGCGGTCGCCTCCTAAAGAGTAACGGAGGCGCCCAAAGGTTCCCTCAGGCTGGTTGGCAATCAGCCGTCGAGTGCAATGGCACAAGGGAGCTTGACTGCGAGACCTACAAGTCAAGCAGGTGCGAAAGCAGGGCATAGTGATCCGGCGGTTGCGTGTGGAAGCGCCGTCGCTCAACGGATAAAAGGTACCCCGGGGATAACAGGCTCATCTTCCCCAAGAGTCCATATCGACGGGAAGGTTTGGCACCTCGATGTCGGCTCATCGCATCCTGGGGCTGAAGCAGGTCCCAAGGGTTGGGCTGTTCGCCCATTAAAGCGGTACGCGAGCTGGGTTTAGAACGTCGTGAGACAGTTCGGTCCCTATCCTCTGCAGCCGTAGGAGATTTGAGGAAGGCTGTCCCTAGTACGAGAGGACCGGGACGGACGCAGCTCTGGTGTGCCAGTTGTCCTGCCAAGGGCATGGCTGGTTAGCCACCTGCGGAAGAGATAAGCGCTGAAAGCATCTAAGTGCGAAGCTCGTTCCTAGATGAGATCTCCCACTGGATAACCAGGTAAGGCCCGTGGCCAGATCACCACGTTGATAGGCCGGAGGTGTAAGCACGGTGACGTGTTCAGCCGACCGGTACTAATCGGCCGAGGGCTTGGATCGACAATGACGTTCGTGCTCGCTGTGGAGTTCTTCAAGGGCTCGAGCGCCCCAGGCGACTGGTGGCTGCTCGTTCTTGACAACAGATTTCGGTGGCCATAGCGGTGGGGTCACACCCGTTCCCATTCCGAACACGGAAGTTAAGCCCACCAGCGCCGATGGTACTTGGGAGGAGACTCCCTGGGAGAGTAGGTCGCCGCCGGATTTCTCCTTGAACGAGGCCCTTCGGGGCCTCGTTCGTCGTTTTCGGCCTGGTTGGCCGGGATACGCTGCCGCCGTGCCCGAGTCCGTCGTCCCGTCCTTCGCCGCGCCGCGGCGGCTCCTCGAGCCGGCGGATCGTCGTCGGGTCGGGCTCGCTCGCCGCCGCTCGTCCGGCCGGTTCGTCCCGACGCGGGTCGTCGCGGCCGGGCGTCGTCGCGCCGGGCGTCGGACCCACGGTCGGGGTCGGGGTCCCGCTCGGAGCTCGTCGCGCTCGGGCTCGTCGTCGCGTTCGGGCCCGCCCGGTCGGCTCCTCGCGCCGGTCGACCTCGACGGGGGGCACCACGAGGCACTCACGAGGGGCCTCGCGCCGGTCGCACCTCGAGGAGGGGCGTCACGGGGGGCGTCTCGGGGCGGGTCCAGCGCCCGGACGCCGGTCGGCGCTGCGCCCCGGGAGAGGGCGAGTGGCCGATGGTGGGCGACCCCAAGTGGGGTGGTCTGGCCCGCAAAGCTGCCGGGCGCATCGACGAGGGTGGTTCGGGGGCCTCGGCCACCTGGCGCCAGGTCATGGACCAGGCCCGCAGCGAGGACGGCGAAGCGCGGCGACCCCCGACACATCGACGAGTGGGTGCGGGTGGACCAGGTGCGAGACGAGGCCAGCTCGGCCGTGGCCCGGGGCCGGACCCGGCGCCGGACCGAGCCGGCGGATGCCGACGACGCCACCGGCCGTGACGAGCTGGCCGAGGAGATCCGCCGCGAGCTGGCCACCTCGGTGGGCTCGACCCGGGCTCCCCGCCTCGAACAGCGCCTGGGGGATGCCTCCCGGGCGTTCCAGGCCGAGCGCTACACCGACTCGGCCCGCATCCTGCGCAAGCTCACCGAGGAGGCGCCCGGCGTGGCGGCGGCCCGCGAGCTCTACGGGCTGACCCTCTACCGCCAGGGCAAGTGGCGTCCGGCCATCAAGCAGCTCGAGGCCTTCCGCGTGCTCACCGGGTCGACCGAGCAGCACCCGGTGCTGGCCGACTGCTACCGGGCGGTGGGCCAGGACGCCACCGTGGAGGAGCTCTGGGACGAGCTTCGCCAGGTGTCGCCCAGCGCCGAGCTGGTGGTCGAGGGTCGCATCGTGGTGGCCGGCATGCGTGCCGACCGAGGTGATCTCCCCGGCGCCATCCGGCTGCTCGAGGACGGGTGGCGCCTCCCGGGCCGACCCCAAGAACACCACCTGCGTCGGGGCTATGCCCTGGCTGACCTCTACGAGCGCGCCGGCGACGTGGCTCGCGCCCGGCAGCTCTTCGAGCGGCTCGAGCGGGTAGCTCCCGACTTTGCCGACGTGCGCCAGCGCCGCCGCGCCCTGGGCTGATCGGGTCGGTGCCCTCCGGTCATCCCGGCGTCGCCGACGCGCCTACGCTGGCGGCAGACGGGCCCGCCCGTTCCCCCAACGGCGCGCCGTGCGCCCCCGTCACCAGCTGAGGAGTGGCATGACCGACATCCAGGGACTGCTCGGCGACGAAGCCGACAGCCTGCTCACCCATGTGTCCAAGGGCATCGCTCGCGAAGATCTGACCCATCCCGGCCCCGACATCATCGACCGGGTCTACAAGGACAGCGACCGCTCACCCCAGGTGCTGCGCAACCTGGCCAGCCTGTTCGGCCACGGACGCCTGGGTGGCACCGGCTACGTGTCGATCCTGCCGGTCGACCAGGGCATCGAGCACTCGGCGGCGGCGTCGTTCGCGCCGAACCCCAAGTACTTCGATCCCGCAGAACATCGTCGAGCTGGCCATCGAGGGCGGGTGCAACGCGGTGGCCACCACCTTCGGGGTGCTGGGCCTGTGCTCGCGCAGTACGCGCACAAGATCCCGTTCATCGTGAAGCTCAACCACAACGAGCTGCTCACCTACCCGAACGAGTTCGACCAGATCATGTTCGGCTCGGTCGAGCAGGCCTACGACCTGGGCGCGGCCGGCGTGGGCGCCACCATCTACTTCGGCTCGCCCGAGTCGCACCGCCAGATCATCGAGGTGAGCGAGGCGTTCGCCGCAGGCCCATCAGCTGGGCATGTTCACCGTGCTGTGGTGCTACCTGCGCAACAACGACTTCAAGGTGGACGGCGTCGACTACCACGCCGCGGCCGACCTCACCGGCCAGGCCAACCACCTCGGCGTGACCATCGAGGCCGACATCATCAAGCAGAAGCTGCCCGAGAACAACGGTGGCTACAACGCGCTCGCCAACTACGGCAAGACGTCCAAGCTGGTCTACAGCGAGCTGACCACCGACAACCCGATCGACCTGACCCGCTGGCAGGTGGCCAACTGCTACATGGGCAAGATCGGCCTCATCAACTCGGGCGGGGCGTCATCAGGGGCCAGCGACCTGGCCGAGGCGGTGCGCACCGCGGTGATCAACAAGCGGGCCGGGCGGCACCGGTCTGATCAGCGGTCGCAAGGCCTTCCAGCGGCCCACCGCCGAGGGCGTCGAGCTGCTCAACGCCATCCAGGACGTCTACCTGGACACGCTCGATCGACCTGGCCTGATCGGCCCGCGGCAGCCCCAGTGGTCGTCCGGCCACCGGGGGTGTCATCGAGGGGCCGTCGACGGCGGTAGATTGATCTCCGGCATCGGCACAAACTGCCGATGCGAGGGACGACACCTGCGGGCCCACGAATGGCCCGTGAGAAAACTGCAAGCCAGGGACAAGGGGGTCCACGTGGCCGATACCGCCGAGCGCGTCACACCACGAGAGCTCGATCGGGTCATCATCCGATTCGCGGGCGACTCGGGTGACGGCATGCAGCTCACGGGTGACCGATTCACCAGCGCCAGTGCCATGTTCGGCAACGACCTGGCCACGCTGCCGGAGTTCCCGGCCGAGATCCGTGCCCCGGCAGGGACCCTGGCCGGCGTGTCGGCCTTCCAGGTCCACATCTCCGACCACGACATCACCACCCCCGGCGACGCGCCCAACGTGCTGGTGGCCATGAACCCGGCAGCCCTGCACGCCGAGCTGGAGAAGCTCGAGTCCGGCGGCACCCTGCTGGTCAACGTCGACACCTTCGACGAGCGCAACCTGGCCAAGGCCGGCTACGCCACCAACCCGCTCATCGACGGCACGCCTCAAGGGCTACAACGTCTACGAGGTACCGATGACGTCGCTGACCAAGGAGGCGTGCGCGCCTCTCGGGGTCAAGCCCCGCGACGCCGACCGGTCCAAGAACCTGTTCGCGTTGGGCCTCATCTCGTGGATGTACACCCGTCCCGAGCAGCCCACCATCGACTGGATCAGCGAGAAGTTCGCCAAGCGTCCCCAGGTGCGCGACGCCAACCTGGCCGCCTTCCGGGCCGGCCACGCCTTCGGCGAGACCGCCGAGCTGTTCGACCACCCCTACCAGGTGCTACCCGCGCCCCAGCGTCCGGGCACCTACACCAACATCACCGGCAACACCGCCCTGGCCTGGGGTCTGGTGGCCGCCGGCCAGCTGGCGCAGCTGCCCGGTCTTCCTGGGCTCGTACCCCATCACCCCGGCGTCGGACATCCTCCACGAGCTGTCCAAGCACAAGAACTTCGGGGTGCGCACCCTCCAGGCCGAGGACGAGATCGCCGGCATCGGCGCCGCCCTGGGCGCCTCCTACGGCGGCCACCTGGGCGTGACCACCACCAGCGGCCCCGGCGTGGCCCTCAAGTCCGAGACCATCGGTCTGGCCATCAGCCTCGAGCTGCCGCTGCTGATCATCGACATCCAGCGGGGCGGTCCCTCCACCGGCCTGCCCACCAAGACCGAGCAGAGCGACCTGCTGCTGGCCATGTACGGCCACCACGGCGAGTCCCCGTTGCCGGTCATCGCCGCCTACAGCCCCTCGAACTGCTTCGAGGTGGCCATCGAGGCGGCCCGCCTGGCGCTGACCTACCGCACGCCGGTCATCCTGCTGTCCGACGGCTACCTGGCCAACGGCTCCGAGCCCTGGCTGCTGCCCGACGTCGACGCCCTCGAGCCCATCCCGGTCACCTTCGCCACCGAGCCCAACCACGTCGGCGCCGACGGGGAGCCGGAGTTCTGGCCCTACCTGCGCGATCCCGAGACCCTGGCCCGGCCGTTGGCCCTGCCCGGCACCCCTGGCCTGATGCACCGCATCGGGGGCATCGAGAAGGAAGACGGCAGCGGCAACATCAGCTACGACCCGGCCAACCACGGACGGATGGTCGACCTCCGGGCGGCCAAGATCGCCGGCATCGCCCGCGACCTACCGCCGCTCGAGGTGGTGGGCGACGCGGACGACGCCGAGCTGCTGATCGTGGGTTGGGGTTCGACCTGGGGCGCCATCAGCGGCGCCGTCGACCGGGTCCGCAGCCGTGGTCGCAAGGTGGCCCAGATCCACCTCATGCACCTCAACCCGTTCCCGCCCAACCTGGGCGAGGTCCTCCGCAGGTACCCCAAGGTGCTGGTACCCGAGATGAACCTGGGCCAGCTCAGCCGGTTGCTGCGGGCCGAGTTCCTGGTGGACGCCCGCTCGGTCAGCAAGGTCAAGGGCGTGCCCTTCACCGCCGGCGAGCTCGAGACCGAGATCCTGGAGGCCCTCGATGACTGATCTCATCCCCGTGACCAGCAAGAAGGACTGGTCCAGCGACCAGGAGGTCCGCTGGTGCCCGGGCTGTGGGGACTACTCGATCCTCACCGCCGTGCAGATGCTGATGCCCGATCTCGGCGTCAGCCGTGAGAACACCGTGTTCGTGTCCGGCATCGGGTGCGCGGCCCGGTTCCCGTACTACATGAACACCTACGGGATGCACAGCATCCACGGCCGGGCTCCGGCCGTGGCCACCGGCCTGGCCATCGCCCGGCCCGATCTCGACGTGTGGGTGGTCGGCGGTGACGGCGACATGTTGTCGATCGGTGGCAACCACCTGATCCACGCCCTGCGTCGCAACGTGAACCTCACCATCCTGATGTTCAACAACCAGATCTACGGGCTGACCAAGGGCCAGTACTCGCCCACCAGCGAGGTGGGCAAGGTCACCAAGTCGACCCCGTTCGGCTCCATCGACCAGCCGTTCAACCCCATCAGCGTGGCCATCGGCGCCGAGGCCACCTTCGTGGCCCGCACCCACGACATGGATCGCCAGCACATGATGGAGACCTTCAAGCGGGCGCACGACCATCCGGGTGCCGCCTTCGTCGAGATCTACCAGAACTGCAACGTCTTCAACGACGGGGCCTTCGAGGGGATCACGGCCCGCGACAACCGAGCCGAGATGCTGATCCCGCTCGAGCACGGCGAGCCCATCCGCTTCGGCGCCGACCTGCAGCACGGCGTGGTGATGGGTTCCGACGGCAAGCTGCGGGTGGTCGACGTGGCCGACGTGGGCGCCGACGCCCTGCTTGATCCACGACGAGACCAACCAGGGTCTGGCCTTCCAGCTGTCCCGGCTCTCGAGCGGACCCCACGAGCCCACCCCGATCGGGGTGTTCCGGGCCATCGAGCGGCCCGACTACGGCACCGAGGTCAGCCGCCAGCTGGCCGCCGCCCAAGAGGCCAACGGCCCGGGCGAGCTGCGCGACCTGTTGCTCTCCGGCGCCACCTGGACAGTCGAGTAGGCCTCGAGTTCTCCCGCGGGCCCTCTGCCGTGGCTGGGCGTCTACTGTAGCACAACGTGCTACAGTGGAGGGCATGGCCCGAGAACTGACCCAACGGGAACTCCGAAACGGCAGCGGCGAGATCATGCGCGAACTGGATCGGGGGGAGAGCTTCGTGGTCACGCGCAACGGTGTGCCGGTGGCGGAGCTGACACCGCTACGTCGCCATCGTTTCGTCGCCGCCGAGGCCGCGGTCGCCATGTTCCGCACTGCTCCGAGCGTGGACTACGACCGATTCCGGGCTGACCTCGACCAGGTCGCCAACCAGGATCCCGAGCCCCGTGGCTGAGACCGCACGCCCCCACCAAGGGTTGCTCGACACCTCTGTTGTGATCGATCTCGACCAACTTGAGCCGTCCAAACTGCCCGTCGAGGTGGCCGTCAGCGCCCTGACCATGGCGGAGCTTGCCGCGGGCCCCCATGCCGCCAGCGACGCCGACGAGCGAGGACGTCGACAAGATCGGCTGCAGCGAGCCGAGGCCGCGTTCGACCCGCTGCCGTTCGACAGCGAAGCAGCCCGCGCCTACGGACGCGTCTACGCCGCGGTCACCGCAGCCGGCCGCAAGGCTCGCGGTGCCAGAGCCGTAGATCTGCTCATCGCGGCAACCGCTTGTGCTTCCGGTCTGCCGCTGTACACCCGCAATGGTGCCGACTTCGAAGGCCTCGAAGACCTGGTCGACGTCGTGGTGGTGTGACCCCCAGCAGTATCGGGGATGGGCACGATGACCATGCCATCAACACGAAGCCAACGCCGCTAGTCGGCCGGTCAAGTCGCGTCCACAGGGCGGTGGGTCAGATCCTGGGGGTGAAGGACGCACTGTCGACGCGGCTGGACTGGCAGACAGCCGAAACCGTCCCCGGCGCCCGGCGTGCCTGATAGCCGGGCACGGAGGGCAGCTCGGGCTACATTCCGGGGCGCGTGCCCCCGGTAGGCGGGGCGCACACGAGGGAGGGACGGCGGTGGCGCGTGCCCCGGACGCGTTTCGTCTGAACAGCTGGCGCTTTCAGGCGCTGTTCTTCGCAGCCCTGGGGGCGTGGCCCGTCGGGCTGGCCATCGCCGTGCTGATGAACCCCGGGCCGCACGGGTCAGGGACCACCTTTGCTTTGGCCATGTTGCCGTTCATCGCCGCAAGCGCGTACTTGATCTTCGCCCGGTTGCGGTCGCGGATCGAGGTGAGCGATGACACGGTGACGCTCTACCTGTTTCGGACGCGCCGGGTACCGCTGGCCGAAGCGTCCGAGTTCGTCGCCGGCCCGTGGCGCGGCCAGGGAGGGGAAGTCAGGGTCACCGTCGCTGAGGTCTACCTGCACCGCTCGAGCGGCGAGCAACTGAAGATCGGCACCATGTACCAGTCGCGCCGAGGGGAACGGACGGTCGCTGACCTGAACGCGCTCCTCGAGGCCCACCGTCCGGGCGCGAGTCCGGCGCAGACAGTTGACTAGGGCCCAGATTGCCCCTCGACGGTGATCGGAGGGAGCGTCGGACGTGCCCTTCTGGGCGCTGCCATTGCAGCTCTCGAGGTCTGGCCCCGTTGACGCGGGGCGATCAAGTGCCGAGAATCGGCCTGATGACGCACCGAGAGATCGACCAGTACCTGGCGGCGCTGGACGACCCGAAGCGATCGACATTGCAGGAACTGCGTCGCACGATTCTCGCGGTCATCCCGGAGGCGGAGGAGTGCATCTCCTACGGCCTGCCCGCCTTCAAGGTGCAAGGCAGGGTCGTCGCCGGGTTCGGCGCATTCAAGCACCACCTCAGCTACTTCCCGCACAGCGGCTCGGTGCTGCCTGAGCTGTCCGCGGATCTCGCCGGGTATGAGGCATCGAAGGGAACCCTGAAGTTCGCCATCGACACGCCCCTGCCCAAGTCGCTCGTGGAGAAGCTCGTCGCCGTGCGACTCGGTCAGCTCCCGCCCCGGTAGGCGCTCGGGGGGTCGCGGATGCGCTGATGTGCCGATGGGCGTGACCCACCGAACCGAGCCTCAGCCACGGGTGTCTGTCCCCGGAGCATGTCCCACCACGAGCGCAGTGCCGGGGCGAGACGAGCGGACCTCGAGATTGACCAGCTCCGCGTCGCGCAGCCCGGCCAGTTCGACGTCGAGCGTGACTCCGAGTCGCGCCATCCTGGGGTTGGCCAGCACCGATGCCAGCGCCGCGTCGATGAGCGGGTCGGCCACCGGGACGTGGTCGATGAAAGTGCCCCGAGGCACCAGCTGGGTAACCGCGTCAGCCAGTAGCGCCGCTCGGGAATGGACCGGGCACCAGTACCTCCAGAGGACCAGGTCGAATCTGGGTGTAGTGGGGATGGGGTCGAGGAGGCTCCACGCGTCGATGACCTCGACGCGGTAGTCCTCCCCGAGTCGAGCCAAGGCACTGCGCTTGGATGGGTAAGGGTTCAGTACCACGAGTTCGCGCAGCAACGGCCTCGCGTTGAGCACCACCTGGCTGAGCCGCCCGCCGATGTCGAGCACCCGCACGGGCCGCGCCGGCAACGCGCTCACGACGGCGCGGTTGATCTCGGCCCACGGGTCCCAATTCCCGTCGCCGGCTGACGGCTCCCCATCGTCGGTGGTCGGTGGTGCTGGAGGGCGCGGTGGGGGTGGTCGCTGTCGGGCCGCAGCGGGTAGAGGCTCCACCAGTAACCAGTGTAGGGACCCGTGACGTCGCGATCCGGGCCTGCATCGGACGCAGAACTCCACGGTTTCTGTTTCGAGCTCATGCTTTCGGCGTTCGAGACACGACTCGGTGGTGCTTCGCCGGCTCCCCGAAGGGGCGATCGGGACGGTCCATGACCGGCGCTCTGGCGCCCTTTGCGAGTAGCGCCGACGCGCCGTTCGGTGCGCGTCGCTCCCGATCTCGGGCCGTAGCGCAACGCCGAGGTTCCGGTAGGCGCTGTGGGACGCGCTGGGTTCGCTACCGTTGTCAGTCGGGGGGGTTGGCATGACGAAGTCTTCGTGGGTGTCCACGGTCCATCGAGTCGAAAAGCCGTGGGGACACGAAGAACACTTCGCGCTCGTCGACGGTCGCTACTGCGGCAAGGTCCTGCACATCAACCGGGGCCATGCGCTCTCGCTTCAGTATCACGAGCAGAAGGAGGAGACGGTGGCGGTTCAGTCGGGCCGACTTCTCTTCGAGGTGGGTGATCCCGACAGCCCGCTCGAGTCATTCGAGCTGCTCCCTGGCGAAGCCGTCCATCTCCGCCCTGGCACTCGGCACCGCATGAGAGCACTAGAGGACACGGTCATCCTTGAGGCGAGCACCACCGAGCTCGATGACGTTGTGCGTCTCGAAGACCGTTACGGCCGACTGTAGGGGGACCGTCCTTCACGCGGCGCACATCATCGAAGTCCGAGGACGCGCAGTGCGGTGACCGCCCCCGAATGTCTCCTTGCCCTCCTAGCGGGCGAGCGCCGCCTGCCGTTCGGGCGCTGTGGTCGGCCAGTTTGTCCGCGTGACACGGCGCAGCTTGGATTGCGAGGTGCATCCTGTCGGAGCCGCGTTGCGGGCGTTGTGGCCTGCGCTCGGGTTCTTGTTGGCGGGGGTTCCGTTGGCTGCCTTGCTGAACCGACTCGGGTTCTTCGAGGCTGTGGTGGCCGAGGTGGCGGGTCGGTTCGGATCGGTGTCGGTCCTGGCGTTGTGGGTGTTGGCCGGATGCACGACCGTCGTGTTGAATCTCGACACCACGGTGGTGCTGTTGACGCCGCTGTATTTGCGTCTGGCCCGCCGAGCCGGGACGAACCGTCTGGCGATCGCCGCGATCCCGCTGATGCTGGCCAGCCTGGCGTCCTCGGTGCTTCCGGTGTCGAATCTCACCACGCTCATAGCTGTGGAGCAGTTGCACCTCACAGTGGGCGAGGTGGTGGGCCATCTCGCGTTGCCGAGCCTGGCTGCGTCGACCGTGGGGTGGCTTGTCTATCGCCGCTATCACGCCACCACCGTGAATCTGGCGGTGTCGGATCCTGGGGACCGTCGCGCTCTCACGGTCGGCGGGTTGGTGGTTGGCCTGGTGTTGGTCGGGTTCACCGTCGGGGCCGCGGTCGGTGTCCCGGCGTGGGCCGTCGCGCTGGCGGCCGACTGCATCCTCATGGCGGTCACGCGGTTCGTTCCGTGGCGCAGCACCCCCGCACTCACCGCCCTCGGGGTCACGGCGGTGGCCGCGATCGTGGCGTGGGTGGTGCCCAGCGGCTACCTCCAGGGCCTCCTTGCTCACGATCAGCCTGTTGCGCTGGTCGGAATCGTCGGGCTGGCAGCCGCGGCGGCGAACGCGGTGAACAACCTGCCTGCACTACTCGTAGCTCTCGACGGAGCCCATCACGCCAGTTGGGGAATGTGGGCATGGCTCCTCGGCGTGAACACCGGGGCGGTACTTCTCCCACTCGGCGCGCTCGCCAACCTGCTCTGGCGACGTGTCATGCGAGCCGACGAAGTAACCGTTTCGCTACGCGCCTATCTGCAGTTCACCGTCCCAATCGGGCTCCCCGCCCTCCTGACCGCCGCGGTCGTGCTCGGCCTCGAACGCCTCATCAGCAGATGAACGCCCAACGGCGCTCGGCATGGATGTCGAAGTGCCGCTCGGTCGCTCCGTTCACGGCGGCGGATCGTCACCCGGCGAGGCGCCCTTCGATGGCGTCGAGGCGCTCGAGGATCTGATCCAGCACCGGGTCGCGCCCCGAGGCGCGATCGTCGAACGGCGCGGCGTCGGTCCCGCTCGGCGTCGGGCGACTGGTGGTGAAGCCGGCCAGCGCGCTCTTCACTGCACGGCGGGTGGTGCGCAGCTCGAGACCCATCTGGCGCATCACCTGGCTGGCGAGCCCGTCCTCGGTGGCGAGTAGCCCCAACAGCAGGTGCTCGCATCCGATGTAGTTGTGGCCGAAGCCAAGGGCTTCCTTCAGGGCCGCTTCGAGGACCGATTTGGCCCCAGCCGAGAACCGGGCCCGGCCTTTGCCCCCCGTGGCGGCGGCTGGGGGTCTGGGCATCGAAGCCACCAGCTCGGCCCGTAGGTCGGGCGGCTCGATGTCGAGCGCCTCGAGTACGACCAGCGCAATGTTGTTGGGTTGGTCCAGCACGCCGATCAGCAGATGCTCGGTGCCCACCTGGCGGAAGCCAGCGGTCCGCGCTTGGGCCTCGGCTCCGGCGACCGCAGCGCGGGCTCGGGGACTGAAGCGGCTGAACAGGCGCGGACCCCGTCCCGACGCCTCGGGCTCGTCGGGAGCCATGTCGACGGCGCGGGTGGACGAGACGTCGCGCACGGCGGCCTCGAGGGCGATCTGGCAGATGCTCGACACCGGCAGCTGCGCCTCACGCACCGCTTCGGCCAACTCGTCCGGTAGATACACGTTGATCTTCGGCATGGGGTTATATTGGGGTTACAGTCTGGCGGCGTCAAGCACCAATTCGGCCGGGCGGGCTTCCGCGAGACCCTCGATACGCCACCACGGGGGTGCTCTCGAAAGGGCGCCGACCTGCCGTTCGGCGCTCCTCCTGGTCCGCCGGTGAACTGCCCGATGTTGGAGCACCCCGGCCACCTCGCGCACGACGTAGTCGGCATGGGCCGATAGTCGAACGCGGATCAGCACTAGGGTGGGTCGTACGCAACGGTCACGGCCTCTGGGACAGGCCCTGCCCATCGGGGTGTGCCTCGGTCGCACCATCTTCGTCGGCGCTCGTCGCGCCTCTTGGCGTCGCGGCCATTGCAGCGACCCGCCGACGGATCCAGCAATTGCTGGATTGGGCACCTCGCCCACGCCATGTCCGACTGCACGAGCAGTGGACCACACCCAAGTTCACACGAGGGGTACCGACATGAAGCCGACCACCATCAACCTCATCCGATTGGCTGGCCTGTCAGCCCTGGTGGGCGGCGCCTGCTACGTGTTCGTAGGCGTGTTCCATCCGCCCAACGTGGCCGCGTCGGTCAGCACGACCCGCTGGGCTGTCGTCCATGTGGTCGCCTGCGCCATGTGCTTCTTCAGCCTGCTCGGCCTCACCGGCATCTATGCCCGACAGGCGAAGCGAGCGGGCTGGCTCGGCCTGGCCGGCTACCTCCTCCTCAGCCTTTGGTTCGTCCTGATCATGGGGTTCAGCTTCGTCGAGGCGTTCATCCTTCCCCGATTGACAACCAGCCAGCCAGCGTTCGTTCTCGCATGGTTCGGCATGCTCGTCGGACCGGCCACCAAGTTCGACCTCGGGGCACTTCCCGCCATCTGGACCCTGACGGGTCCGCTGTACGTGCTCGGTGGGCTGCTGTTCGGCATCTCCATCTACCGAGTGGGCGTTCTGCCCCGCCCGGCGGGCGTGCTCCTTGCCGCCGGCACCGTGTTGGCACCGATCGCCGGGCTGCTCCCAAACGCGTCGCAACCGAAGATCGCCATACCGGTTGGGGTGGCGTTGGCGTGGCTGGGGTACGCCCTGTGGTCAGAAAGCCGGCCGGAACCCGTCGAACTTGACGGCGAACCGGAGGCCGATGCGATGCCGTCAGCAACGAACTGATGGCGGCCACGCAATGGTCGCACCGCAGGATCTCACGTACTGCGGGTTGGCTCTACCTGCTCACCTTCGTGTCCATCCCGACGGTCTTGCTCTACAGGTCGGTCAAGGGGACCAACTACGTCACCGGAGCGGGACCCGACATCTCAGCCATGATCGGCGGCCTCCTCGAGATCATCGTGGCGTTGGCCGGGATCGGAACCGCGGTCGTGCTGTTTCCGATGCTGAAGAAGCAGAACGAAGGACTGGCATTGGGCCTCGTCGCCTCTCGTGTGCTCGAAGCTGCGACCATCTTCTTGGGCGTCGCGTTCCTGCTGACGATCGTTTCCCTGCGGCGAGATCATGCCGGCTCCGATGTGCTCGCCAGCAGCCACGTCCTCGTCGCGCTGTACGACCGCATCTTCCTGCTCGGCCAGAGCTTCATGCCCGGGGTGAATGACCTACTGCTCGGCTGGCTGCTCTACCAATCTCGCCTCGTGCCCCGAGCCTTGTCGCGCCTCGGCATCATCGGGGCTCTCGTTCTCTTCGCCGGCTACCTGGCCGTCATGCTCGGTCTGGTGCACCAGCACAGTTCGCTGGCCGGGCTCTCGGCCCTCCTGGTCGCGATCTTCGAGTTCTCGCTCGGTGTCTGGCTCGTGGTCAAGGGCTTCAATCCCGAGGCCGTCGCCGCCCTCGAGGCGAACGACATACGGTCGGGGCGGGTACCGCTGGGGTAACCGGGGCGGGCTGCTCCAGTTCCCGGCCGTCACCCGGACGGCTGCCCAGCCGAGCGCGGTCCCCAGGTATCGGATTCGGGGTCCACGACGATTGCCAACGCGGAGGAACCAGTCGGCGTCGCGAGGGGAGCAAGCATGAAGTTTCGGATCGTGTTCAGCGCGGCCTTGTTGGTGGCGTCGTCGGTGGTGGTCGCTACCGGACTGGTCGGCACCGCAGCTGTCGCTAGCGCCACCCCTTCCAGCAGGGCGTACACCTGCACCGGCGGTGAGATCCGGTCGGGGACCTACGCCAGCATCACCGTCACGGGCGCGTGTGCCCCAGCGACTGACGCCGTGATCAACATCATCGGCAATCTGAACGTCGCCGCCGGTGCCACATTCGACGCCCAGAGCGCGCCTTCGACGATCACCGTCGGACACAACGTCACCGCCGGTGCGGGCTCCTTCCTCGAGTTGGGCTGCCAGCCGACCAATACCATCGGCATGTTCGCGGGAGTGCCGTGCACCCTCGAGCCCGACGGGCGCACCATCATCACCGTCGACGGGAACGTCACGGCCACCGACGCGAACACCGTTCTGCTGAGGAAGCTGACGATCAACGGCCAAGTCACGCTGACCGGAGGAGGCGGTGAGATTCCCTGGTCGATCAAGGGCAACACGATCGGCGGCAACCTCACGATCAGCGAGGTGACGGCCGACTGGCTCGGCGTCCAATTCAATACGATCGGCGGCAACGCGACGCTGACCAACATCACGGCGACCGACCCGGGGGATCCGGGCCGGACCGTCGCGGTCGTCGAGAACACGGTCAGTCGGAACCTCAATTGCACCGGACTGGCCCCAGGCGTGTCCGGGGGATTCATCCCCGGCGAGGTCAACCACGTCGGCCACAAGGCAGCCGGGCAGTGCGCATCCCTGGTCTGATGTCGGACGCAATCCCGTCCGTCCGCCGCCCCTCGCCTCAACGGGTGGGAGACGGTCCACCCGCCGTGTCGGCCTGGAACGAGGCAGATGGCTCCTCGCTGTGGGAACAGCCTTTCAACTTCCCGCCCCGAGTCGCTATCGAGCGGCTGCTCGCCTCGACCTCGTCCATCTCGCTCGACCCGCACAACCCCCCGCAGCGCCGACCGAGCATCTTCATCCGCCGTCACACGACCCTGCCGCTCGTCATCGAAACCTGACAGGCTCGTGCCTTCGGCTACGACAGCCTGAGGTGCATTCGGACGGTCTTGACCCCTCGAGAGCTCTCCTCGAATCCTCGGCGGGCATAGAGGCGGAGGGCCGCCTCGTTCCACGTGTTGGTGGTCAGCGCGATCACCTCGACGTTCGCAAGTCGGGCAGACGCGATGAGGCCATCCAAGAGGACGCCCCCGATGCCCACGGATCGGTGGTCGCTTTCGACCCCGATTGCCATCACGGGGATGGATGGATCGTCGGCTGGTTCGAGGTCGTCGCCTTCGAAGCGACGGATCCATGCTGCACCGATCGCTCGGCGTTCGTACTCGGCGATCACGCCGAGATCACCGGCGCGCCCCCACGCGAACCAGAACCGCCGATTCCTTGGTTCGCCCATCGAGACCTCGAAGTCGGGCCATGTCTTGCCCGGACGGGTGTTCACCGCCTCGTAGAGCATCCGCTGAAGGAACGTCGTGTCTTCTGCCACGACCGACCTCACCACCACCGGCTGGTCCACAGTCAAGATTGTCGCGCCCCTGCCTACTGTCGCCCTTCGGAAGTACGCGTTCATCCGAATGGGCAGGATCACTCGGCGTCCCGTCAAGCCTCGTTGGCTTCCACGTGGTCGGCGTCCAGTCCCTCGAGGAGCTCCCTGACCGCCCGCTTGGATTTGAGCCTGCAAAGGGTCACGCTTGGTCCACGCTGCGAAAGGATCTTGCGTTCGTACGCCGGTTCTGAACGACGCTTCCGCCAGATACGGACGGCCAGAAGCCACTCATCGCGCAGGCGCCGCCGGTGCGAGTAGTCGCACCCTTCGGGCAACTCGCCGGGCATTCGGAAGCCTCGCAGGAACGCGTGCCCCGAGCAGAGCCACCAAGGCATGTCGAGAACGACAACCGTGTCCGCGTGTTCGACACGGAGGTCGAGGGTCTCGTGGTAGTTGCCGTCGGCGATCCACGCGTCGCCGGCGAGCACGGCACGTTGCTTCGCACGCCACTCGGTCTCGGACGGTGCGACCCACCCGGGCTTCCAGAAGTGGAGGTCCAGATGAAGGACGGGCAGCCCCGTCTTGTCAGCGAGCGCCAAGGCGAACGTGCTCTTCCCAGACCCTGCAAGCCCAGTGACGACCACGCGGTTCCCGAGCCGCGGCGCGAAGTCCACGCTCATCACACTATCCGTCGACGCTCGTCAGGTGCTTCTCAGGCGATGCCCCTGACGGGGCGATCTGGGGCGGCGCAAGGCCGGCGCTCGGCTCACGCCCCATGTGTCGTTCGGCGCTCCGGTCGGAACTTTTCGCGCCGAGCTGGCGTCGAACAATCATGCTGCGCTCCCTGGCATTGGTCGGCCTGGTCGGGCTGCTCGCGGTCACCGGATGTACCGCCAATAGAGGGTGTCGGAGTGCGGCGATGAGCGTCGGTGACAACGCCATCGGCCAGGCGTCGCCGAGCGCGGCCGTGATCACCTTCGCAGAGAGCCGGCTGGCACCAGCCGGGCTGCCACGATCCGGGTGGACACCCAGCGGTTCAGGCCGCTTCAAGAGTGGACGTTCCAGCATCACGGTCAGTCGTCTGGCCAGCGGCACCTACCTCGTGACCGAGGCAACCGCCTGCTGACGCCGTCGAGAACCCGGTGGTAAGTCCGAACGCCGTAGTGCCGTTCGGCGCTCGCCCGGATCGGTGTCGTCGTGGTTGCCGTCAGCGGGTGGTTATAGCCTGCGGCGGTCCCTCGCCGGAGCGGACGGCCGAGGGGGAATCGTGGACGTTGAGGCGAAGCTCGGTGAGATGGGCCTGGAACTTCCGCCGCCGATGGAGGTGCCGGAGGGATATCAACCCAAGTGGCGCCAGATCCGGCTGATGGGCACTCGTGCGGTGATCGCCGGGCATGGGCCTCGTGGCGTGGACGGATGGCCACCGGGACCTGGGGGCAAGGTCGGTCTCGACCTGACGGTCGAGCAGGGTTACGAAGCCGCGCGCTCCACCGGGCTCGCGGTTCTGGGCGATCTAAGACGCGAGATCGGAGACCTGGACCGCGTCACCGTGTGGGTGCGCGTGTTGGGAATGGTCAACTCGGCCCCCGGCTTCGTCGCCCAGCCCCAGGTCATCGACGGATTCACCGACCTCATGATTGCCCTCTACGGTGAGGAGTCCGCCATCTGCCCGCGCGCTGTCGCTGGGATGGCGGAACTGCCGTTTGGATCGCCAGTCATCATCGAGGGCGAGGTCGAGATCCGCTAGCGGCCACCAGTTCCACGAGCGCCGATGTGCCGTTCGGCGCTCGTGGGTGGGTGGTGGGTGCTAGCGAATTGGACAGCTATGCGGCCCGACGATGAGCGGGCCGGAACTCTCTGCCATTGATCTCTCCCGGTGTGAGAGAGGCTGCGGCGTGTGCCCGTCTGGGCCGACGAGAAGCTCGCTTTGGCATTCGAGCAGAGCGGGCGAAATCATCACCCGTGAGACGGGCTAGGGCGTGCAGGTGACTCCGATGCATTGGGGGGCGGTTCGGTTGAACAGTCCGACGTTGTGGCCGCCGTCGACAAAGTGTGGCTGCTGGTCGGGAGGTGCCAGCACCCCCGGCGGCCCTGGCTCGTACGCGGTGCTGTTGATGTTGAAGCCGTGACCGGCGTTGGCGATTGCCACGTTGCCGGTGATGGTGGCCGACGCGGGACTGGGGTAGGGCGGCCCCAGGGTGATCCCGTCTGCGTCGTTGCCGATCAGCCAGTTGTGTTCGATCAGCATGCCGTTGAGGTTGGCGCCCGACGCGCTGATCCCGGATCCGGCCGAGTGGGTGATGATGTTGTCGGCGATGACTCCGTCTGTGTCCGGGCGGAGGTAGTACCCCTCGAGGATCGTGATCCCATCGGCGGGGCTGTCGGTGATCAAGTTGTTGGTGATCGTCACCTCTTGGCCGACGAAATCGTCGTTGGTGCTGATGCCGCCCTTGATTACGTCTCGTTGGATGCTGGCGGACCAGTTCAGGTCGTATACGCCACCATCGATTCGAGAGTCGCTGACGGTATCAGCACCGATCCCCACGGCTGGATGAGCAAGACTCAGGATGACAAGGCCCTCGACGTGAACCTTCGAGAGGTGGACACTGCCGTCGGTCGAGCCCACCGACCCCGCCACGGTGCCCTTCGCGATGGTCAAGCTGACCCCGCCGCCCGCCGAGATCGGGCAGCCGTAGCCCTCCCCCCGGTAGAACCCGAAGTAGCTGCAGATGACGGTGCCGCTCGGGCTGGTGAGTCCGAGGGTATGGCCGCCCAGATCGACCGTGATCGGGGTGAATGGTCCTGTGCCGCCGTAGGGCGCATCTACGGTGAAGCCCTGCGGGCAGATCAGGTCGTGTCGCAGACGGACGCTCGTCGTGATCGCCTGGCCGCACTCCAGGCCCGGCAATGGAATTGCCCCCGCTACCGCGGCCGGAAGAGCGACCCAGACCAACGCCAGAACGAGTAGCCCGATCAGCTTGCGCATCTTGCGCCCCCTCGCTCGTCGATACCGGCCCGCATCGTCTCTCACGGACCTGAAGCGAACCTGAAGGGTGATCTCTCGATCGCCGACGGCTTCGCCGATCTGCAACGCGCCTTCGACCAGCTCCAACCGGCCGATGATCCGGTCGAGGAGTGGTCGAGGTCGCCGTCGCCTTCGTCGACTACTGCGTCGAGAACCCGCCGCGCTACCACCTCATGTTCCAGGGCACGATCCCAGGCTTCGAGCCGAGCGAACCGAGCCATCGCGTCGCGCTCGGTGTGCTCGGCGTATTGATCGAGAGGCTCGCCGCGGCCGGCGTCGTCGGGGTCGGCGATCTCGCCCTGGTCCGCAGTGTGATGAGCGGCCTGGCCGCTGAACAGATCGCCAACGATCCCCACGGCCGAACCTTCGCGGACCAGACCGAACGTGCAATCCGCTACGTCCTCAGCGCCCTTCAGAACAAGGGCCGGCAAGCTGCACCCCGATCGAAGCCCACAGGCCCTCGCTGATCCGCCAGGAACCCATGCCGACGTCGTCGTGTTCCGTCTCCACGACACGTCGGCACCGGCGGTCAACGCCGCCGTGCTCGGCCTGGTCGCCGACCGCACCGCCTCTAGGTTCCACTCGGGTGAACGACGCCCGAACTGGGGCGGCGCTGAGCCACACGCTAGGACGACCCATTTCGGGTGACTTTGAGGGCGTAGCATCGCATCTGGCCGGGCGGCGCCTCGCCGCAGGCCGGGGTGACCCCGACTCCGGTCGTCGACGGACTCGAGGGTCCCGTGGCGATCGACGAGGACGGGGTGTTGGTCGAGGCACACGGAGCTGCGAAGGGCGCGGCGCCGAACGCCGCGGTACCGCACGGGGTGCCCATGCCGGTCGGTCCGTCGTAACCCGGCCCGCCGGTGCAAAGGTAGTGGGTGGTGCAGGTCCCGTTCGATCCGGTGGTGACGTCGAACAGCGAGGCTGCGCTGGCGTAGGTCGTCGACATGGGCACATCGGGATAGGCCAGGGCATAGATGCCGGCGATGATCGGGGCCGATGCGCTGGAGCCGCCGAACTGGGCCCAACCGTTGTCAGAGGGCCCGTAGGTGTCGTAGACCGCCACGCCGGTGTCGGGATCACCGACGGCGGCGACGTCGTTGACCGTGCGCTTCGTGCAGCCGCTATCGGTCTGCCACGCCGGCTTGGGTTCATACGGCGAGCAACCGCTGCCGGTGTCGCTCCAGGCCCGTTCGGTCCAACCGCGGGGGTTGGCCGTCGAGCGGGTCAGGGACGTCGCACCGACGGCCACCACCCCGGGCAGCGTTGCCGGGAAGGACGGGCCGTACCCGGAGTCGCCCGCGGCGACCACCGTCATGATGCCCGGGAACGTGTACTGGCTGGCGGTGTTCACGTCGCTCGAGCTCTCGCCGCCACCCCAGCTGTCGGAGATGGCCACGGGCGAGAGCGTCGAGGCGGCGTGCTCCGCGGCGACCAGGTTGGGGTCAGTTGCGTTGCTGGACTCGACCAACGTGATGTGGCAGAGCGGGCACACGGCCGAGACCATGTCGAGGTCTTCCGACGTCTCCTCGGCCCAGCCGTCGTCGGGAGTGGGCAGGGGGCTCGTGGCGCCCGTCTGGTTGAGCTTGGCGAAGCAGCCGTTCCCAGTCGTGCAGGCGGGAAGGCCGTAGGTGGAGCGGTACACGGCCAGGTCCGCCTCGGCGCTGGGGTCGTCGTAGGCGTCGACGATGGCAACCGTGCGGCCGGCCCCGGCGACGACCGACGGCAACTCGTACGCGTCCTGGAGATCGCAGGGCCCGAAGCCCCAGCTGGTGCTCGTGCAGTTGAGCCGCGAGTACGCCCAGGTCTTGAAGGCGTACAGGTCGTGGTCGCGCGAACCCACGTAGACCTCGGCGTTGGCCACGACCGGAGACGAGTCGACCTCGGCGCCGGTGGTGGCCGACCACAGCGGAGCGCACACCTTCGGTGCGCCCGAGCAACCGTTGGTGCCAGCCGCGTCGTACACGTAGAGGTGGTGATCGTCGGAGCCGACGAAGACCATGTTGTCGGCCACCGCGGGCGAGGAGCGGATGACCCCTCCGGTCGTGGCGGTCCAGAGAGGGGTGCACACCTTCGGGGTGCCAGAACATCCGGCGGAGCCGGCGGCATCGAGCGCGTAGAGCTTGCCGTCGGACGATCCGATGTAGAGGACATTGTTGTTCAAGGCCGGCGACCCCTGGATTGGGCCGCCGGTGACCGCCGTCCACAGCGGCGCGCAGCTCACCGGTGTGCCCGAGCAGCCCGCGACGCCGGCCGGGTCGAAGGCGTACACCTTGCCGTCGGTGGCACCCACGTACACACCGGACGAGCCGACCAGCGGTGACGAGTAGGTGATGGGGGCACCGGTTGTCCCGGTCCAGAGGGGGACGCAGACCTTGGGGGTGCCCGAGCAGCCGGTGGTGCCGCTCAAGCTGAAGCTGTCGAGTTTGCCGTCGCCCGAACCGACGTAGATCGTCGATCCCACCTCGGCCGGGCTGTCGTCGATGGCCCCACCGGTCTGGCCCGTCCACAGCGGGGCGCAGGCACCGGCAGTGCAGTTGATCACCCCCGCCTGGTCGAAGGCGTAGAGCTTGCCGTCAGCCGAGCCCACGTAGACCACGCCGGCAACCACCAGTGGCGACGACACGATGGCCCCGCCCGTCTGGCCCGTCCACAGCGGGATGCACACCGTTGGGGGGCCCGAGCAGTTCCGGGAGCCGTTGGCGTCGAACGCCTCGAGGTAGCCGTTGTTGGCGCCCACGAGCACCTCGCCGCTCGACACCGCCGGCGAGGACATCAGGACCGTGACCACGAGAGCGGCCGGCGACAGGCCGGGCGCGTTGACGGCCGCCAGCGGCGCGGTCCAGAGCGGCGGGCAGGACGCCGGGCTGTTGCTGCAGCCGGTACCGCCCTTGGCGCTGAAGGCGTAGAGGTAGCCGTCCCCCGACGTGACGTAGGCCACGCCGTTCACCACCGCCGGCGACGAGTACACCGGACCCCCGGTGACCCCGGTGAACGCCGGGCCCACGGTGGCCATGCCGGTCTGCGTCAACCCGGTGTCGGGCGTGCTGCGGGTGTTGCCAGCGAGGAAGCCGAACTGCGTCCAGTCGCAACCGGTGCACCCCACCAGCACGACGACCAGCAAGATCCCCATGATCAGGCCTCGCGGCCCCCACGATCGCGACATAGCCCACAGCCCCAGTCTCCGACGAACGCCGCACCGTAGTTCGACCAAGGGTGGCCTGCACTCGAAGTCGCTAGGGGTTCGTCGCTTGGAGATCGGCGTTAGGTGGCTAGGTGTGGGTGGTGCGACAGGAGTCTCAGGGGGTCTTCAGGCCGCAGCGGGACCGACTCCGGACATGCGCCGAGATGGAGACCCTGCGGTGTCAGCGCGGCGTCCAGCCGTCGGGCGACTACGCGTCATTCGTCGAGGAGCCGGAGCACCACGCCGGTGCGGGGCTTGGGGGCGAAGAACGTCGTCTTGGGGGGCATGCGCTCGCCACCGTGGGCGATCTCCACGATCTGCGCCACCGTGGCCGGACGCAACAGGAAGCCGGCTTGGAACTCGCCGTTGTGCACCTGGCGCATCACGTGGCCCACACCGTGTTGGAAGGTCAGCTGGTGGTCGGGGAGCTCGGCCAGCGCCGCGTCCAGGCGGCTGGAGTCGAGGTCGCGCACCCCGGTGAAGCGCTCGGGGCGGGGGAGCAGCGACCACACCCCCTTGGCCGTGACCAGGCCGATGGCGCCCAGGTCGGCCAGGCGGGGGGTCGGGTCGGGATCGGTGTGGGGGGCGTCGAGCACGTCGGGATCGAGCTCGGTCACCTCGAAGAACCCGCTCAGCGCGCTGGGCAGGTCGAAGCCCTCGGGGAGGCCGCGCACCAGCCGGTGGATGGGGGCCACGTCGAGCTCGTCGTCCACCAGTTCGACGACATAGGTCAGCACCGACTCGGCGCCGGGCACCCCATCGGCCGCCAACGCCCGCTGCTCGTCGCGGTAGGTCAGGCTGGTCTCGTAGCGGTGGTGACCGTCGGCGATGACCACCGGATGGGCGTCGATCGCTTCGGTGATGGCGGCCAAGCGCGCCGGGTCCTGGACCAGCCACAACGTGTGGGTGACGCCGTCGTCCACCCATGAGGCCACCGGAGCCTGGTCCAGCTCGAGCAGCTCGGACAGCCCCGGCGCCGGTGACAGACCCCACACGGCCGAGAGGTTGGCCTCGGTGGCCTGCATGAGGCGCAGCCGGTCGGACTTGGCCTTCGGCGTGGTGTGCTCGTGAGGCAGGATCCCGCCCTCGCCCGGGCGGGACAGCTCGAGCGCACCCAGCACCCCGGTGGTGCGGTGCGGACCATCCGGACCGTCGGTGGCCATGCGGTACACGTAGAACGACGCCGGGTCCCGCTGCAGGATGCCGTCGGCCAACCAGCGGTCCAGGTGGCGTCGGGCGTCGCGGTAGCTCTCGTCCTCGTCGGCCGAAGATCTCTCGGCCACCGGCAGGTCGATGACCACCACGTTGGCCGGGTGGCGTGCGGCCAGCTCCTCGCGCCCGGCCGCGTCGATCACGTCGTAGGGCGGCGCGGTGACCAGGGCCACGTCCACCCGCTCGGGGTCGTAGCGGACACCGCGGAACGGTTCGAAGCGAGGCACCCACCAGTCCTAGCAGACCCGCCCCAGGCTCTGGCCCGGCCCCGCCGAATCGGACGTCGCGGGCCGCGTGCCACGATGGCCCCATGGCCTGGGTGCTCGATCTGGACGGCGTGGTGTGGCGGGGCGAACAGCCGATCGACGGTGCCGCCTCGGCCGTGGCCCGGCTACGGGCGTCGGGCCAGCGCATCCTGTTCGTCACCAACAACGCCCTGCCCACCCGCGACGAGGTGGCGGCCAAGCTGTCCCGCCACGGCATCGAGGCGGGGGACGACCTGATCACCTCGCCCATGGCCGCGGCCTCGCTGCTCGAGCCCGGCCAGCGCGCGCTGGTCTGCGCCGGGCCGGGCGTGGCCCAGGCGCTCGCGGCGCGGGGAGTGGACACCGTCGACGCCGGCGTGACCGATCCCGGTCCCGTCGACGCCGTGGTGGTCGGCCTGCACCTGGACTTCGACTACCGCCGCCTCGATGTCGCCGCTCGGGCGGCCCGAGCGGGGGCCCGCCTCATCGCCACCAACGACGACACCACCTATCCGGGCGAGCACGGCCTGTCCCCAGGCGCCGGGTCGCTGCTGGCCGCGGTGGTGACCGCCAGCGGCGTCACCCCGGTGGTGGCCGGAAAGCCCTATGCCCCCATGGTCTCGCTGGTACAGGCGGTGGCCGGCCGTGACGGCGTGGCCGTGGGTGACCGCGGCGGACACCGACGGCCGCTTCGCCCGGGCCCTGGGCTACCGGTTCGGGCTGGTCCTGACGGGCGTCACCACCGTCGACGACCTCCCGGTCGATCCGGCGCCCGACCACACGGCACCCGACCTGGCCACCCTGGTGACCCAGGTGCTGGGCGCCTGAGGGGGATCGGGCGATCTCGGCCCTCCAACCGGCCCTTGGTGAGCGACCGGAGGTCTCGTAGGGTTGCAGGCATGGCTGACAACGACTTTCTCTCCCGTTCCCGCGATGCCGGCGGTGAGGCGTTGCAGCGAGCCCAGGACGCGCTCGAGCAGCTGGCCAAGCAGCTGAGTCGGGCGTCCGAGCAGCTGAACCGCGACGCCGAATCGCAGCGCAAACAGGCTCAGGACCTGGTGTCGGACCTCCTCGAACGAGGCCGCGCCGCCAGCGACAAGCTGATGGAGTCGGTCGAGTCGGAACTGCGGTCGCAGCTGACGGCGCTGCGGTCTGACCTGTCGCGCCTCGACCGCCAACTGGCCGAGCTCAACCGTCGGGTGGCGGCCCAGGCCAAAGCGACCGGTCGAGCTCGTCAGGCAGCCGTCGATCGAGTGACCCGGCGGAAGCCGGCCAAGGCCACGGCCACCCAGAAGGCGCCCGCCAAGAAGGCGGCGACCAAGCAGGCGGCGACCAAGAAGGCCCCGGCCAAGAAGAAGGCGGCAGCGAAGAAGGCCCCGGCCAAGAAGAAGGCGGCAGCCAAGAAGGCCCCGGCCAAGAAGGCGGCGGTGGCGAAGAAGGCGGCGCCCGCCAAGCAGGTGGCGACGACCGAGCCGCCGTCGGCCGCGCCGTCGGCGGACTGACCAGCCGACCCACGCCCGACGACGAAGGGTCCCGGCCCGCCTGGTGGCATCACGACGTCGCCTCGACGACGAACTGGTTCGTCGCAAGCTGGCTCCGTCGCGCACCCGGGCCCAGGCCGACATCGCCGCCGGCCGGGTGCTGGTGGGCGGTGCACCGGCCACCAAGTCAGCGCGCCTGGTGCACCCCGGCGAGCCCATCGTGGTCGCCGGTCCGGGGCCCCGCTACGTCAGCCGAGCCGGGGTGAAGTTGGAGGCGGCGCTGGACCGGTTCGGGGTGGACGTGATCGGGCGGCGCGTCCTCGATGCCGGCGCCTCGACCGGTGGCTTCAGCGACTGCGTCCTCCAACGCGGGGCAGCCCAGGTGGTGGCCGTCGACGTCGGCTACGGCCAGCTCCACGAGCGGGTGGCCGACGATCCCCGCGTGGAGGTGAGGGACCGCACCAACGTGCGCAACCTGGCGGCCGACTCGGTCGATCCGCCGGCCGATGTGGTGGTGGCCGACCTCTCGTTCATCTCGCTGCGCCTGGTCCTCGACGCCCTCCTGGCCGTGCTGGCCGGCGATGGCGACCTGGTCACCCTGGTCAAGCCGCAGTTCGAGGCTGGTCGCCAGGTGGTGTCCAAGGGCAAGGGCATCGTCAGCGACCCCGCGGTGTGGTCCGACGTGCTCACCCAGGTGCTGTCCGCGCTCGACGCTCGGGGAGCCACCATCATGGGACTCATGGCGTCGCCCATCACCGGCTCGGACGGCAACGTCGAGTTCGTCCTCCACGCCCGGCCGGGCTCCGGTGGCCCCGGGGTGCATCAGGTCGACTCGGATACCGCCGCCCGCTCGGCCGACCTGGTCCGCGCCGCCGTGGCCGAGGCGCAAGGGGCCGCCGCTGCCGGACCGCCCGAGCCCGGGGCGGGCGACTGACGTGGCCGTCATCGGGCTGGTGCTGCACCACGATCGGGCCGAGGCCGTGCGGGAAGCCCGCGAGGTGGCGTCCTGGTTGCGCACCCAGGGCCACGGGGTGCGGCTGACCGAAAGCGACGCGGCATTGGCCGGACTCGACGCGGACGGCGTGCCCGACGAGGAGTTCGGCGCCGGACTGGATGTGGCCGTCAGCCTGGGTGGGGACGGGAGCATCCTGCGGGCCGTGTCGCTGGTGGCCGCCGACGGCGTGGCCGTCCTCGGGGTGAACCTCGGCCAGCTCGGCTACCTGACCGAGATCGAGCCCGCCGGTCTGCGCCAGGCGCTCGAACGCGTCCTGGCCGGCGAGCACCTGATCGAGGAGCGGATGCTGCTGGCCGTGTCCATCGAGCGCGGGGGAGCCCCCGCCGGGCCGCCGGCGTTGGCCCTCAACGATGCGGTCATCGGGAAAACGCCCACCGGCCACACCGTGCGGGTCGAGGTGACCATCGACGACGAGGCCGTTCACGCCCTACGCGGCCGACGGGCTCATCGTGGCCACCCCCACCGGATCGACCGCCTACAACCTCTCGGCCCGCGGTCCGATCGTGGCGCCCACCCACCTGGCCATGGTGCTTGACGCCGGTCTCGCCCCACATGCTCTTCGACCGCTCCCTGGTGCTCGAGCCCGGCACCCACCTGCGCCTGTCGGTGGCCGGGTCACCGTCCGGCCACCCTGGCCATCGACGGTCGGGATGTGGACGACCTGGCCGTGGGCGACGCCATCATGTGCACGGCGTCGCCGCACCGGGCTCGGCTGGTGATGTTCGGCCCGCGGAACTTCCACCAGATCCTCAAGGCCAAGTTCCGCCTGAGCGACCGGTGACCGGGTCGTGCTGAGCGAGCTGGCCGTCACCGACCTGGGGGTGATCCGCCGAGCTGTCGCTGGTGCTGCCCGAGGGCATGACCGCGGTGACCGGCGAGACGGGCGCCGGCAAGACCCTGGTGGTCGAGGCCATCGACCTGCTGATGGGTGGGCGGGCCGATCCCTCCATGGTCCGCCACGGAGCCGACGAGGCGGTGGTCGAGGGCCGGTTCGTCGTGGCCGGTGACGAGGTGGTCCTCCGCCGGGTGGTGCCGGCTGTCGGGTCGCTCGCGGGCCTACGTCGACGGCAGCCTGGCCACCGCCGGCGGCCTTGTCCGAGCTGGGTCGCCACCCTGGTCGACCTGCACGGCCAGCACGACCACCAGTCGCTGTTGGCCCCGGCGCGTGCAGCGCGAGGCGCTCGACCGGTTCGGCGGCATCGACCTCGGGCCGCTGCACCAGGCCCGCCAGCAGCTGGCCGATGTGGATCGCCGACTGGCGGAGCTGGGCGGCGACGAGCGGGCCCGGGCCCGGGAGATCGACCTGCTGCGGTTCCAGGTGGACGAGCTGTCGGCCGCCGGACTGACCGACCCCGACGAGGACGAGCACCTGGCGGTCGAGGAGGACGCGCTGGCCGACGCCCTGGCCCACCAGGAGGCGGCGCTGACCGCGCTGGCCGCGCTCGATGCCGACGACGGCGCCGTCGCCGGGCTGGCCGGGGCGGTGGCCGCGCTCGACGGGCGAGGACCGTTCGTCGAGGCCGTCGAGCGGCTGCGGGGGCTGGAGGCCGAGCTGGTCGACGTGGCCGCCGAGGTCCGGGGCCGGGGCGAATCGATCGAGGACGACCCGGTCCGCCTGGACGCCGTGCAGCAGCGGCGGCGGCTGCTCCACGAGCTGCGCCCGCAAGTACGGCGACACCCTGGCCGAGGTGATCGAGTTCCGCAGGAGGCCGCCGCCCGGCTGGCCGCCCTGGAGGATCGCGACCGCCTGGCCGGCCGAGCTCGACGAGCGTCGCGACCCAGGCGCAAGGCGGCACGGGCCGAGGCCGAGCGCCAGGTGGCGGCGGCCCGACGCCGGGCCGCGCCCCGCCTGGCCCAGGCCACCCTGGGCCACCTGGTGGAGCTGGCCATGCCCCAGGCCCGCCTCCAGGTCGAGGTCGACGGCGACGCCGGCCAGCGACGTGACCTACCTGCTGGCCGCCAACCCCGGCAGCCCGCCGCGCCCCTGGCGAAGGTCGCCTCGGGCGGGGAGCTGGCCCGCACGATGCTGGCGCTGCGGCTGGTGCTCACCGAGCGCCCCACCGACCCTGATCTTCGACGAGGTCGATGCCGGCATCGGCGGCGCCGCGGCCATCGCCGTGGGCCGGGCCCTGGCCTCGCTGGCCACCGACCACCAGGTGCTGGTGGTGACCCATCTGCCCCAGGTGGCGGCCTGGGCCGACGTGCCAGGTGGGCATCTCGCAAGCGACGAGGTGGACGCCACGACGGTGACCGAGGCCCGGTGCTCGACGGGCGAGGACCGCGAGATCGAGCTGGCCCGGATGCTCTCGGGCTCGCCCGACAGCACCACGGCCCGCGGCCACGCCGCCGAGCTGCCTGATCGCCGGCGATCACGCCCTCCTGACCCAGCGACGTCCGCCCGCCGCACGTCCAGCGTCGACAGCGCCTGCACGCCGAGCCCCGCGGCGCGCTACGGTGAGCTTCCGTCGATGAAGCCGGCGGCCCAGGAGGATCGCGTAGTGACGAAGCACATCTTCGTGACCGGAGGTGTGGCGAGCTCCCTCGGGCAAGGGACTCACCGCCTCCTCGCTCGGTCGCCTGCTCAAGGCCCGGGCCTGCGGGTCACGATGCAGAAGCTCGACCCGTACATCAACGTCGATCCGGGCACGATGAACCCGTTCGAGCACGGCGAGGTCTTCGTCACCGACGACGGCGGCGAGACCGACCTCGACCTCGGGCACTACGAGCGGTTCATCGACGAGGCCCTGTCCAAGGACTCCAACGCCACCACCGGCTCGATCTACTCGGCGGTGCTGGCCGCCGAGCGCCGCGGCGACTACCTGGGCAAGACCGTGCAGGTCATCCCCCACATCACCGACGAGATCAAGCGGCGCATCACCCGCCTGGCCGGCGACGACGTCGACGTGGTCATCACCGAGGTCGGCGGCACGGTCGGCGACATCGAGATCCTCCCGTTCCTCGAGGCCATCCGGCAGTTCCGCCTCGACGTCGGGCCGCGACAACGTCTGCTACGTGCACGTCACCCTGGTGCCGTTCATCGGCCCGTCGGGCGAGCAGAAGACCAAGCCCACCCAGCACTCGGTCACCGAGCTGCGCAGCCGGGGCATCCAGCCCGACGCCATCGTGTGCCGCAGCGAGTCGCCCATCTCGCAGCGAGCTCAAGCGCAAGATCTCGAACCTGTGCGACGTGCCGGTGGCGGCGGTGGTCAACGCCGCCGACGCCCGCAGCCTCTACGAGATCCCGCTGGTGCTGCACGAGGAGGGCCTCGACGAGGAGGTCTGCAAGATCCTGCGGCTCGAGCCGGCAGCGACGTCGACCTGTCCGAGTGGGAGATCATGATCGACCGCATCGAGACGGCCACCGACCCGGTGCGCATCGGCATCATCGGCAAGTACGTCAGCCTGCCCGACGCCTACCTGTCGGTGATCGAGTCGCTCAAGCACGCCGGCTTCCACCACGGGGCCGCGCGTCGAGATCGAGCTGATCCAGGCCGAGCAGGTCGAGGGTCTGCTGGCCGAGGGCCGCCTCCGCGACCTCGACGGCATCGTCATCCCGGGCGGCTTCGGCGAGCGGGGGATCGAGGGCAAGATCGCCGCCGCCGGCTACGCCCGCGAGAACGACGTGCCCTGCCTCGGGCTCTGCCTCGGCATGCACGTGATGACCGTCGACTTCGCCCGCAACGTGCTGGGCATGACCGGGGCCAACTCGAGCGAGTTCGACCCGGCCAGCGCCCGTATCCCGGTCATCGACCTGATGGACTCCCAGCGCGACATCACCGACATGGGCGGCACCATGCGCCTCGGCGCCTACGTGGCCAAGCTCATGCCGGGCTCGCAGGTGGCCGCCGACCTACGGCGACGAGGTCGTGTCCGAGCGCCACCGCCACCGCTACGAGTTCAACCCGCGGTTCCGCAGCCGCTTCGACGAGTCCGACTTCGTGTGCTCCGGGTCCGTCGCCCGACGGTCGCCTGGTGGAGTTCGTCGAGCTCGACAACCACCCGTTCTGGGTCGGCACCCAGGCCCATCCGGAGTTCAAGAGCCGTCCCAACCGGCCTGCGCCGCTGTTCCGCGAGCTCATCGCCGCCGCCCTGGCTCGGGCCGAGGGACGCAATCCCGCACATCATCCAGCTCGAGCGCGAGACCGCCGCCGCTTCGTGACCGGTCCGCGGCTTCGCCCGACTGGGCGAGCGCGAGGTGTACCAGGGTCACGTCATCGGACTGGGGATCGGCACCTTCCGGGCGCCGGACGGCACCACCTTCGAGCGCGACATCGTCCACCACCCGGGAGCGGTGGCGGTGGTGCCCCTGCTCGACGACGGCCGAGTGGTGATGGTCCGCCAGTACCGCGCCCCCATCGATCAGCTGCTGCTGGAGATCCCCGCCGGGCTGCGAGACGTGGCCGGCGAGGACCCCGAGCTCACGGCCGTCCGGGAGCTCGCCGAGGAGACGGGGATGGCCGCCGACCGGTTCGAGCTGGTTGTGCGAGTTCCACAACTCGGCTGGCTGCAGCGACGAGACCATCGTCATCTACCTGGCCACCGGGCTGCGGCCGGTCGAGCTCGACCGCCAGGGAGTCGAGGAGCAGCACATGACCATCGAGCACGTGGCCCTCGACGACCTCGACGACCTGGTGGCCCGAGGTGAGCTCACCGACGCCAAGTCCATCATCGGCCTGTCGCTGGCGCGCCGCCGCCCGAAACCCTGACGGCCGACGTGCGCGATACCGACGTTCGGCCCCGGAGCGGACCCGGGGCCGCTCCGCTGCCCTTGGAGGTCGAGGACTTCCTGACCTGGTTGTCGGCCGAGCGGGGTCGGGCCGTCAACACCGTGGCCGCCTATCGGCGGGACCTAGTGGCCTACTTGGGGTGGCTGGGCACCCGGCATCTCGAGTTGCGCCAAGTCACCGAGGGGGAGCTGGGTGGCTACGTGGACCACCTTCGGGCCGCGGGCAAGGCCCCCGCCTCGGTGGCCCGAGCGCTGGTGGCCGTGCGTTCGCTGCACCGGTTCCTGCTGGACGAGGGCTACCTGGATCGGGACCCGGCGGCCGGGCTGGAGCAGCCGCGGGTGCCCAAGGGGCTTCCCAAACCGCTGTCGGAGGCCCAGGTGACCGCCCTGC
The DNA here is from genome assembly GCA_963740985.1 of uncultured Microthrixaceae bacterium. Classification (GTDB taxonomy): domain Bacteria; phylum Actinomycetota; class Acidimicrobiia; order Acidimicrobiales; family Acidimicrobilacustridaceae; genus UBA4742. The sequence continues at coordinate 397,474 of CAVUGJ010000002.1, read as the reverse complement.
TCGACGCGGTGGTGGGCGACGATCCGCTGGCCCGACGCGACCGGGCCATCCTGGAGGTCCTCTACGGGACCGGACTGCGCATCTCGGAGCTGGTCGGAATCTCCCTGGCCGACCTCGACCTGGGCGGTGACCTGCTGCGGGTGCTCGGCAAGGGGTCCAAGGAGCGCGATGTCCCCATCGGTGGGCTGGCGCACGCGGCGCTGGCCGCCTATCTGGGCCCGGGGGGCCGTGACGCGCTGGCTCCGGATCGCTGGGCCCGGCGAGGTGACGCCGAGGCGCTGCTGCTCAACCAGCGGGGGAGTCGCTTGTCGCGCCAGGGTGCGTGGCAGATCGTGCGCCGCTACGGCGAGCGCAGCGGATTGGGCGACCACCTGAGCCCCCATGTGCTGCGCCACTCGTGTGCCACCCACATGCTGGATCACGGAGCCGACATCCGGGTGGTGCAGGAGCTGTTGGGCCACGCCTCCCTCAGCACCACCCAGGTGTACACGCTGGTCTCCACCGAGCGGATCTGGTCCGTGTACCGATCGGCGCACCCGCGCGCCGCGGGACCGCCCCGCGTGGAGTGAGTACCCTTGTGCGGTGACCGACACCACCGGATCCCGTGCCGAGGACGCCCCTGAGCGTCCCGACGCCGACGCCCAGCGGGGTGTGCTCATCGAGGAGCACGAGCACCTCGCGGCCGAGATCGGCGAGCTGCACGTGGGGGATCCGTCCGAGTCCCACGACGAGAACTTCGCCGACAGCGGCCAGGTGGCGGCCGAGCAGGGGGAGAACATGGCCCTGGCCGGGCGGCTCCGCGAGCAGCTCGACGATGTGGCCCGGGCCCTGGACAAGCTCGACGCCGGCACCTACGGGCTGTGCGAGGCCTGCGGCGAGATCATCGGCGCCGACCGCCTCGAGGCCATGCCCGCGGCCCGGTACTGCATCCTGCACGCCGGCTGAGGCTTCATTGGCTCGCCTGTCCCACCTGACCAAGCGCTTCTTCGGATCCCTCCGTCCCGGTGGTCCGCCGCGGGCCGAGCTGGAGTGGGTGGATCGCCAGCTACTCGATGGCGAGGCCGACCTTTGGCGGCGCATGAGCGGGCCGGATCGGCGCCACTCGGTGGTGGTGGCGCGTCGGGTCGAGCGCACGCTGGGCCACGAGGCCAGCCGGGAGGTGCTGGCCGCGGCGCTGCTGCACGACGTGGGCAAGAAGGAGTCTGGGCTGGGGACCTACGGACGGGTGATCGCCACCGTCTCGGGCGCGGCGGTGGGCCGCGATCCCGACACCGTCCGCAACTGGACCCGCACTCGGGGCTTCACCCGCCGCGTCGGGCTCTACCTGCAGCACCCCAAGCTGGGCGGCGACCTGCTGGGCATGGCCGGCAGCGACCCGCTCACCGAGGCCTGGGCCCGCGAGCACCACCTGCCCCCTGAACAGTGGACGATCGACCCGGTGGCTGCCCAGGCCCTCCACGACGCCGACGACGACTGAGCGCACCGCCAGGTCCGGGCGGGCTGAAATCTCGGTCAGGACGTCAGGGTCTGCAGTGGGGTGTGGCGGGCCATGACCTCGAAGTCCCGGTCGGCGTGCAGCACCGGGACGTCGTGGCGGATGGCCACGGCCGCGATCAGGCAGTCGTTGAGTTGGCGGGGCGTCTCGCCCTGGCGCCGGCATGTCCGGTAGATCTCGGATGCTTGCTCGGCGTCGACCACCGACGCAACGGGAAGGTGGAGGAGTGCCCCGAGCATCTGTCGGAGCTCGGCCAGATGTCGTGGACTGCGGGCCCCGGCCAGGATCTCGAGCTGCACGATGTCGGTGGTAGCGACGTCCTGGTCGCCGAGCGCCGTCCGCACGGCCACGTTGGCGGCACTGCCGTCGCGCCGCAGGTACGCGATCCATGCGGATGTGTCGATGACGATCACAGTTCGGGAGGTTCCCAGCCCGGGCGCAGCTCCTCGAGGTCGATGTCGAAACCGCTGCCTTCCATGGCCAGCAGCTCTTCCCTGGTCATGGGATCGCCACCCACCAGTTGCTTGAGGGCCAGGATCACGGCGTCGCGTTTGGTCTCCAGCGCGTACATCTGCATGGCCCGCTGGACCAGTTCGTCCGGGATGTCGATGTTGGTGCGGCTCATCTCCCCATCGTAGACGGGGTCGCGCATCTCTACACTTCTATACACCATCAGGTGTAGGACGCGAGGACAGGGAACCGGCCAGCCCCCAACGTCGTCTGATCGATCGTGGCCAGGCACCTGCACCAGAGCAAACCTGTTCGCCGCCGACGGGCCACCGCCCTGATCGTGGCCTCGATGGCCGTGCTGGCCGCTTGTTCATCATCGAAGCCCACGGCGGGTCCGATCACGGTCGAGACGGCCCCGCCGACCATCCCCACCCACCGCCTCCAGCCCGACGAGGCCAGCCGGTTACGGGTCGCCGTACCGTTCAGCGCCGATCGGGGAGCGCTGGTGGTCACCCATGGCGCCGCACCGGCTGGATTCAGCGCCTCGGCGGCCGAGCACGAGTTCTCGACCATCATGACGAGCGCCTTGGGCGATCCCGACGCCAGGATTCCTCATCAGCTGTTGGTCGGTCGGGTCAGCCTGACAAGCGGGCTGGGGACGCCCCCCGTGTTCGGAGAGCGCGCCTGGGTCGTGGTCTACGAGCCCCTGCCCCCCTCGTGCGCGCCAGGCCGGCCGGGGACCACCCAGCCGGCCCTGCCCCCATACGCGTCGGGTCTGTCCGCCCTGATCTTCACCCAGCCCGGGGCGACGAACGCCATCACGTACCAGGGGGCCGGCACTGGTGAGTGCGGCGTGCTCAACACCAGGCCCAGCGCCTGGGTGGGACCGCTCATCTCGTGACCATCCGGCCCGACGATGGCGATGCCCACCACCGCCGCACTGGCTATCGGAGGCCGAGGTTGAGCTGGGCCCGGTCCAGCGTGGGTCCGGCGATCGCCCGAGCCTGGTCGGCGCCGGCGGCCAGTATGGCCGCGGTGGCCGCCGGATCGGCCTCCAACTCGTGGTAGCGCGCCTGGATGGGCTCGAGCAACGCCACCACTGCGTCGGCGGTGTCGGCCTTGAGCGGGCCGTACTGGTCATACTGCTCGGCGCACGCCTCAGCGGTCCGCCCGGTGGAGGCGGCCAGGATGGACAGCAGGTTGGACACGCCCGGCTTGGTCGCCGGGTCGTAGCGCACCTCGTTCTCGGTGTCGGTCACCGCCCGCTTGATCTTCCTGGTCACGCTGGAGGGATCCTCGAGCACCATGATCGAGCCCGACAGCGAGTCGGCTGATTTGGACATCTTGTTCTCGGGGTGCTGGAGGTCCATGACCCGCGCCCCCACCGGGGGGATGGCGGCCTCGGGCACCACGAACGTGGGCCCGTAGCGGTTGTTGAACCGCTCGGCCAGGTTGCGGGTCAGCTCCAGGTGCTGGCGCTGGTCGTCGCCCACAGGGACCTTGTCCGCGTCATAGAGCAGGATGTCGGCCGCCATCAGGGTCGGATAGGTGAACAGCCCGGCCGACACGAACTCCGCCCCGGTCGACTTGTCCTTGAACTGGGTCATGCGGTTGAGCTCGCCGAACGAGGCGGTGCACTGCAGGATCCAGGCCAGCTCGGCGTGCTGGGTGACGTGGCTCTGCAGGAAGAGGGCGGACACCTGGGGATCGATCCCGACCGACAACAGCAGCTGGGCCAGCTCCAACGTGTTCGAGCGCAGCTCGACCGGGTCCTGGGGGAACGTCAGGGCGTGCAGGTCGACGATGCAGTACAGGGTGTCGTCCTGGTGCTGGGCCTCGACCCAGTGCTGGAGCGCGCCGAGCAGGTTGCCGAGGTGCAATGAGCCGGAGGGTTGGATACCGGAGAGGACGCGGGCCATGGGCGGCGATGCTAGGTCAGGCCCCACGCTCGGCTGGAACCGGTTGTTCCCGGTCCCGATCGGTATGTCAGCCGCCAGTGCTGGGCCCCTGGACGTTCTGGTGTCCCAGGGTGCACTGGCCGACCCCGCTCACGGTCCAGCCGTCGGCCACGCCACCGGTCACGTCCGTGTGCGTCACCTCCAGCTGCACCGCACCTGTGGGCGAGTACCGCCATTCCCAAATACCGGACCCGTGCGGCCTGAAGTCCCGGGCCGATGGCGCGACCGTGGCCCGGCCGCCCGCGCCTTGGTCCGTCATCGACTGCGCGTCCTGGGCACCACCCCGAGCGACCCAGGCCGCTACGGCTGCGCCCGGTGAGGACGCGATCGGCCCGTCGATGGTTCCGGCGCCGATGCACCACTGCTCCTCGGGAGGCTGGTGTCGTTCCCAGATCGCCGCGCCGCTGGCCACGACCAGGCCCAGCACGGCCAGGACGGCCACCCACCGCACCCAGCGGCGACGCGGCGCGCCGACCTCAGCGTCGAGCATCTCGCCGCCGTCGGGCTCCATGGGGTCCAGTATGACGCCGGACCGCGAGCAGGCCGGCTGAGCCCGTGGCTCTCTGGCTCAGCCCGTGGCGGTGTCCTGGGTGGTGACGCCGGGGATGGAGATCTTGCAGGTGTTGAGCAGCCCGTCGGTCACCCGCCCCAGCAAGGCCGTCTGGATGTCGCTGAGGGCGGTAGGGACAGCCAGGCCGGCCAGCAGCGTGGCCTGGTCGGCCTGACTGAGCCGGGCCACCGCACCGCGCAGGCACGCCTGTTCGGCGCCCGACAGGGTGTTGTCCTGGTCGGCGCCCTCCACGATGGCCGAGGCCAAGGTCGTGGTCGGGATGCACGAGCGGGCCACCCCGCCCAACGCGGCCAGATCCGAGTCGCGGGCCGCCTGGTTGGCGGCCAGGGGCCGCGTGGCGGCGTGGTCGTGGGCGAAGGCCGCTTCGAGGCACCGCTCCTGGGATGCCGACAGCTTGTACACCGAGGCCAGGGTCTGGGCGGCCGTGTCCGGGTTGACCGACGGCGTCGACGAATGGCTGCATCCCAGCGCCCCGAACAGGACCGCAGCGAGCACCGCGGCGGCGGCGAGACGGGGCATCGGAACCGACCGTAGCCCGGCCCAGAAGGGCATCTGGGGCATGCGCGGAGGGGGTGGGGGAGGCCTCTATCGTGTCGCCATGCCCTATGCGGTCCAGACCCCGGTCTACGACGGTCCCTTCGATCTGCTGCTCCACCTCATCCTGCGTGAGCAGGTCGACCTGTACGAGGTGTCGCTCAGCGCCATCGTCGATGCCTTCCTGGCCGAGGTGGCGGCCATGGACGCCCACCTCGACCTGGAGTCGGCCACCGAGTTCCTGCTCATCGCGGCCACGTTGGTCGAGCTCAAGTCCCGCCGGTTGCTGCCCGACGAGACCGACCTCGACCTGGACGAGGAGCTGGCTCTGTGGGAAGAGCGCGATCTGCTGATCGCCCGCCTGCTGGAGTGCAAGACCTACAAGGACGCGGCCGCGGCGCTGGCCCACCTCTCGCTCGAGGCGGCCCGGTCCTTCCCCCGCACCGCCGGGCTCGAGGACCGGTTCCTGAACCTCACCCCGGACCTGCTCGAAGGCGTCAGCCCCGGCGACCTGGCCGCGGCCATGGGCCGGGCGCTGACCCCTCGCCCTGTGCCCATGGTCGAGATCGCCCACATCCACGCGGTGCGGGTCAGCGTGATCGACGCAGTGGAGGAGCTGGTCGACGAGCTGCCCCGGGTGGGCCGCATCAGCTTCCGCGCCCTGACCGAGCAGCTGGTGGAGCGCCTCGAGGTGGTGGTGCGCTTCCTGGCCGTGCTCGAGCTGTACAAGCAGGGCCTCATCGACCTCGACCAGGCCAGCACCTTCGGCGACATCGAGATCCGCTGGCTGGGCCGGGATGCCGGCTCGGTGATGGACGAGATCGGCGCCGATCTGGCCGTCGTCGACGCCTACGAGGGCTGATGTCGGACGAAGCTCGTCGGGCGGTGGAGGCCATCCTGATGGTGGCCGACCGACCGGTCGATCCCCATCTGCTGGCTCAGGTGACCGAGATGTCGCCGACGGCCATGCTGGCACTGCTGGCCGACTTGGCGGCCAGCTACGAGATCGAGGACCGGGGCTTCGTGCTGGTCGAGGTGGCCGGCGGCTACCGCTTCCAGAGCCACCCGGAGCTGACCGGCTACGTGGAGCGCTTCGTGCTGGAAGGCCAGAACGCCCGACTCTCGTCGGCCGCGCTGGAGACGATCGCCATCGTGGCCTACAAGCAGCCCATCTCCCGGGCCCAGATCGCCTCCATCCGCGGCGTCAACGTGGACGGGGTGGTGCGCACCCTCGAACAGCGGGGCTACATCGCCGAGGTGGCCCGGGACCCGGGACCGGGTCAGGCCGTCCTGTTCGGGACCACCGACCTGTTCCTGGAGCGCCTGGGGCTGGCATCGCTCGACGACCTGCCACCCGTGGCCGGCTTCGTACCCGGGGCCGACGTGGTCGAAGCGCTCGAGCACGGCCTGCGCATCGACCTGGACGACCTGGAGACCGGCGAACCGGTCGACAAGCCCAACGACGAGCCCGACGACCAGCCCGACGAGCCCGACGAGCCCGACGACGGGCGTGCCCACGACGCGGTCGGACAGTTGGGTGCGGATCCGGAGGTGATCGCCGAGTCCGGCGGAGCCGGTGCCGACGGTGGCCTCTGATCGACCGGCCGAACCGCCCACCGAGCACGAGGGCGATCGGCTGCAGAAGGTGCTGGCCCGAGCGGGGCTGGGCAGCCGACGCGTGTGCGAGGACCTGATCGAAGAGGGGCGGGTCCACGTCAACGGCCAGGTGGCCGTGCTGGGCCGCCGGGTCGACCCCGAGGCCGACCTGATCGAGGTGGACGGGGCCGCCATCGGTGTCCGGCCCGGCCTGGTGCACTACCTGCTGAACAAGCCGGCCGGCGTGGTCACCACGGCCGACGATCCTCAGGGTCGCCCTACGGTGCTCGGCCTGGTGCCCGACGACCCCCGCGTCTTCCCGGTCGGTCGTCTCGATCTGGATACCGAAGGCCTGCTCCTGCTCACCAACGACGGGGAGCTGACCCATCGTCTGACCCATCCGTCGTTCGGGGTGGACAAGGAGTACCTGGCCCATGTGGAGGGCCATCCCACGCGTGCTGAGCTGCGTCAGCTGCGCGAGGGCATCGAGTTGGACGACGGCCTGACCGCGCCGGCGCAGGTGGCGCAGGTGTCTGATGGGCTGGTTCGCATCGTGATCCATGAGGGCCGCAACCGTCAGGTCCGCCGCATGTGCGAGGCCATCGGACATCCCGTCCGGCGTCTGGTGCGGGTGCGGATCGGCCCACTGACCGATCGCCGCCTCCAGCCCGGGAAGTGGCGCCCACTGACCGTGGACGAGGTGCGGGCCCTGGAGCGGGCCGCGGTGGCACCCGACCCCGAGGGCGGAGCCACCACGGGCCGGTCGGCCAGTCGGACGCGGCCTCGCCGGTAGCATCCCGGCCATGCCCACCGCCGTCCGCGCCCTGCGAGGCGCCACCACCGTCGACGTCGACACCACCGAGCAGGTGCGCGAGCGAACGGCCACCCTGCTGGCGGCCATGCTCGAAGCCAACGGCATCCACCACGACGACCTGATCAGCGTGCTGTTCACCGCCACCGACGACATCCACTCGATGTTCCCGGCCCTGGCGGCGCGGCGAGCACGGCCTCGACGATGTGCCACTCATCTGCGCCCGGGAGCTGAATATCGAGGGAGCCACGCCGCGTTGCATCCGTATCCTGCTGCACATGAACACCGATCGGGCCCGCGACGAGCTGCACCACATCTACCTCGAGGGCGCCGTCGACCTCCGCGACAAGCTGCCCAGCTGAGGTGATCCGACGCCGCGCCCAGATCGTCGGCACCGGGCTGATCGGCGGATCGATCGGGCTGGCCCTGCGGGCCCAGGATTGGCACGTGACCGGGCGCGACCGCGACCCACAGCTGGCTCGGCGCGCCCTCGAGCTGGGCGCGCTGGACGAGGTGGGCCAGGACCCCGACGCCGACGTCACCTTCGTGGCCACCCCGGTGGGCGCGGTGGCCGATGAGGTCCGTGCCGCCCTGGCGGCCGGCACGGGCTTGGTCACCGACGTGGGCAGCGTCAAGACGCCCATGCTGGAGTTGATGCGGGATCCGCGCTACGTCGGGGGACATCCCATGGCCGGCTCCGAGCTCGAAGGCGTCGACGGGTCGCGGTCCGATCTGTTCGAGGGGGCCACCTGGGTGCTCACGCCGGTCTCGGGCACCGACGATGCCGCCTTCACCAACATCCGATCGATCGTGGCCTCCATGGGGGCGTCGGTGGTGGCCATCCCACCCGACCGCCACGACTCGCTGGTGGCCACCGTGTCCCACGTACCCCACCTGACCGCCGCCACCATGATGCGCCTGGCCGCCGAGCGCTCCGAGGAGCATCGGGCCGTGCTGCGCCTGGCCGCGGGTGGCTTCCGCGATATGACCCGCATCGCCGCCGGCCATCCCGGCATCTGGCCCGACATCTGCGCCGAGAACCGTGAGGCCATCGTGGCCGGCCTCGACGACCTGATCGGCGGCCTGACCGAGGTCCGAACCATCGTGGCCGAGGCCGACGCCGAACGTCTGCTCGAGGTGCTGGGCCAGGCCCGCCGGGCCCGGGTCAACCTGCCGGCCCGGGTGGCGCGCCCCGAGGATCTGGTCGAGCTGCGCCTGAGCATCCCCGACCGCGAAGGCATCCTCGGGCCGATCTTCACGTTGGCCACCGACCTCGACGTCAGCGTCGTGGACTTCGAGGTGGCCCACTCCATGGAGGGTCCCGAAGGCGTGTTGATCCTGGTGGTGGACGCGGAGGCGGGCGAGCGGCTCCAGGCGGGTCTGGCCGCCCAGGGCTACCGGCCGTCCCGACGGGCCATCGAATGAACGAGGGTGCGCGTCCGCCGGGCTCGCTCCCGGCGAGTCTGGAGGTGTCACCGTTGGCCGGAGGGGTCGACGCCGTGGTGCCCGTGCCCGGGTCCAAGAGCCTGACCAACCGGGCCCTGCTGTGCGCGGCGCTGGCCCAGGGCACCAGCCACCTGTCCGGCGTGCTGGTGGCGGACGACACGCGAGCCATGATCGCCGCCCTGCGCAAGCTGGGCGCGGACGTGGATCTGATCGGCGACGACGGCCTGGCCGAGGTGGTGGGCCTGGCCGGCTCGCTGCGGGAGGGTCCCCTCGACCTCGACGTCAACCTGTCCGGGACCTGTGCCCGCTTCCTGTTGCCGGTCCTGGGGATCGGTCCTGGGCCCTATCGCCTCGACGGGGCGCCGCCCCTGCGGGTCCGGCCCATGGCGCCGGCCATCACCGCCCTTCGCCACCTCGGCGTCGAGGTGGGCGAGCGGGGACATCCCGGCCATCTGCCCGTGGTGGTGGACCGTCGGGTGACCGAGGCATCGGTGGCGGCCACCGGATCGCTCTCCAGCCAGTTCGTGTCCGGCCTCCTGCTGGCCGCGCCCTGCTACCGCGACGGCCTGGTGGTGGAGTTGGTCGATGCGCTGGTGTCGCGGCCCTACGTGGCCATGACCCTGGAGGTCATGGCCGCCTTCGGGGCCCAGGTGACCCAGTTGGAAGGCCAGGTGACCCCGTCGGAGGGCCAGGGGGCGCCGGTCGAGAACGGCTTCCGGGTGGCGTCGGGGGGCTATCGGGCCACCAGGTTCGTGGTCGAGCCCGATGCCTCCTCGGCGTCGTACTTCTTCGCCGCCGCCGCCCTGCTGGGAGGTCGGGTGCGCGTCGACGGACTGGGCTTGGGTTCGTCGCAGGGCGACCTCGGCTTCGTGCGCGTGCTCGAGCAGATGGGCGCCTCGGTCCGCCAGACCGAGACGTTCACCGAGGTGACCGGCGGTGCCCTGCGCGGGGTGGACGTAGATCTGGGCGACATGCCTGACATGGCCCAGACCCTGGCCGCGGTGGCCGTGTTCGCCGAGGGTCCCACGCGGGTGCGAGGCGTGGAGATCATCCGAGGCCACGAGACTGATCGCATCGCCGCGGTGGTGACCGAGCTGGGTCGAGCGGGCATCGTGGCCGAGGCCACCGAGGATGGCTTCGTGATCCATCCCGGCCGACCCGGTCCGGCCCGCATCGAGACCTACCACGACCATCGCATGGCCATGAGCTTCTCCCTGCTCGGGCTGATGGGCCCCGGCATCGAGATCGCCGATCCGGCCTGCGTGACCAAGACATTCCCCGGCTACTGGGACCTGATCGATGGGCTGCGGGATGGCACCCTGCCGCCAGCGGGTTAGGGTGCCCCCTGCGATGAGGCTGATCATCACCAGGGCACCGGGCGTGGCCGGCGGCGACCGATGAGGGTCGTCGCCATCGACGGTCCGGCCGGCTCGGGCAAGTCGACCGTGGCCCGCGCCGTGGCCGAACGACTTGGCCTGGAGTACCTCGACACCGGCGCCATGTACCGGGCAGTCACCTTCGGGGCCATGCGGCGCGGCATCGATCCCGACGACCGCGATCCGGTGGCCCGGGTGGCCCGCGATCTCGAGCTGCGCATGGACGACCAGGGCGCGGTCAACGTCGACGGGGTGGACGCCACCATCGAGATACGAGGGCCCGAGGTGACCCGGGCCGTGAGCATCGTGGCCGCCAACCCCGGGGTTCGCGACGAGATGCGCCGGCGCCAACGCGAGTGGGCGCCAGGAGCGGGGCGGCGGGGTGATGGAGGGCCGCGACATCGGCACGGTGGTGTTCCCCGACGCCGAGCTCAAGGTCTACCTGGACGCCAGCCCCGAGATCCGGGCCTCCCGCCGATCCAAGGAGGTGGCCGATCTGGAGTACGAGACGGTGGCCGCCGACCTGGCCCGCCGCGACGCCCTCGATCAGGGGCGCGACGACTCGCCGTTGCGGGAGGCCACCGACGCGGTGGTCATCGACACCAGCGACCTGACCGTCGACCAGATCGTGTCGGCCGTGCTGGCGCACCTCGACCAGCTGCCGTCGGACGGGCCGGGCCAGGCTTCGTCGTGACCCCCGAGATCGTCCACCTCGAAGGCCACCAGCCCGGCGAGGAGATGACCCTGGGCATGCGCGTCTGGTACCGGATGCTGCGCGGCGTGGTCATCGGCGTGGGCCGCACGTACTTCCGGGCCTCGGTGACCGGCGCCGAGCACGTGCCCAAGACCGGCGCCTTCATCCTGTCGCCCATCCACCGGTCCTACCTCGACACGCCCGTCGTGGCCCTGGTCACCCGGCGGCGCCTGCGCTACATGGGCAAGGAGTCGATGTGGAAGAACAAGTTCGGGGCCTGGTTCTTCACCGGCGGAGGAGGCTTCCCGGTCAAGCGGGGCACGGTTGATCGCGAAGCCCTGCGAGCCTGCCAGCTGGTGCTGGAGCGTGGCGAGCCCCTGGTGCTGTTCCCGGAGGGAACCCGCGGGACGGGTCCGGTGGCGTCGGGGTTCCACGACGGCGCCGCCTATCTGTCGCTCAAGACGGGCGCCCCCATCGTCCCGGTCGGGCTGGGCGGGACCGAGGCGGCCATGCGCAAGGGCTCGAACATGGTCTACCCCGTGAAGATGACCATCGTGGTGGGTGAGCCCCTCTATCCGGAGGCTCCCACCGAGGGCGGGCGGGTATCCCGACGAGCCGTCCGCGAGCTCACCGCACGGCTGACCGAGCAGGTCCAGGAGCTCTTCGACCAAGCGCAGCGCCAGGCCGGCCGGCCCAACCCGACGCCTTCGGTGGAATCGACGGCCGACGGCCGAATCGATGATCAGGCCGGGGATCAGGCCGAATCGACCGGCGAGTCGACATAGGGATCGAAGGCCGGCGGCTGTGTGCGCATGGCGTCGGTGACCAGCTGGCGGATCTGGCCCGGGTCCAGGGCGGTGCCGGGCGCGTCCACCAGATGCAGGGCTGGGGTGAGGGCCGCCACCCCGTCGAACACCCACCGCCCGGCGCCCGGTTCGCGCTGGCTCAGCTCCTCAGCCACGGTCGTCAGGTCCACCCGGGGTCGTACGGCCCGGCTCTGGAACTGCACCCAGGACTCGTAGCGGTAGCGCAGCTCGACCGTCTGGCCCTGGATGAGCAGCACTGCCAGGCCGTCGATGACCGCGTGCAGAGCCAGCGGATGGATCAGCTCGGACCACATGCCCCCGAAGCGGTGGCCGCCGGTCGAGCGGGTGCCGGCCGGCAGGGTGACCACGGTCAGGTCCAGCTCGGGAACCTCCTCGATGGTGACGCGGCCGGACTCCAGCCAGGCCCGGTCGGCCCGGAGCTGGGCGTCCTCGTCGACCCACAGGGCCCGACAGGCACCCGGATCGTCCAGCCACTGCGACATCTGCGGCAGCAGCTCGGCATAGAGCCGGGCGCAGCTGTCGTCGTAGCTCCCGGTGAACGTGGAGGCATCGAGGGGAGAGCGCTCGGGGTCGGCGCAGGCGGCGATGGCCATGGACACGCGGGCGGCCTCGGCTGATGGTGTCAGGGCGAAGTCCCCAGCTCGTGCCACTTCGACGAGGATGTCGGCGCGGCGGGTGGCGCCGACCGGATCGACCAGCGCGTACACGCTCATCAGCCCGTCCTGGTCGAAGTGGTTGTTGGTCACCAGCTCGGCATCGCCGTGACGTGACGTCGCCTCCAGGTAGGCCAGGGCCGACTGGGCGGACAGGTCGCGTCGCAGGTCGGGCGGGCACGGCGCCTGCGGCCAGTGCGACAGGGTCAGGACGGTGGCCGGATTGGCGCGACCGTCGACCACCACGTTGGGGACGTGCGCCGTCTCCTCGTAGGGGGCGAAGCGCAGCGCCGGAGGCCACCACGACGTGGCCATCGACGGGTCAGGCGGAAGGAACCAGCCGGGCCGACGCCGTGAGCTCGCGCACCAGCGGTTCGAAGTGCGAGAGCGGCAGCGTGTCGTAGTCCGGGTCGAAGGCGATCTGGTCCCAGTCGTCGGCGAAGTGGGCGGCCAGGTCGAACCAGGGCTCGCCGCGGTACTGCTCGCGGGCGTCGGGGTTGCCGCCGAAGTGGGCGTAGTAGTGGCGACCCTGGAAATCCTGGTGGGCCAGGATCATGTGATAGGTGTCGTTGCTCACGTAGGGACGGATGATCTCCGCGGCGATGGCCGGATGGTTGGGCACGCTCACGGCCTTGCCGATGTCGTGGCACAACGAGGCGAACACGATCTCGGGTTCTGCGCCGGCGCGCTCGGCCAGCGTGGCCGTCTGGAGGCAGTGGGTCAGCTGGTCGGTGGCGAACCCGTCGGTGATGTCGCCCAGCGACTCCAGCATGGCCAGGATGCGGTCGGCGACGCGGCGACTGGTTGGCTGCCGTCTCCTTGCCGATGACCATCCACTGCTCGAGGGTGGACTCGTCCATGCGGGTGAACGTGGTGGTGGTGTCGGTCATGGTCGCCAGTGTACGACCGTCCCTCGCCGGCCGCCCGGTCAGACGGGCGGGTCGTAGGGGACCGACGCGCCCGGGCGCGAGGGCGCGGGGTAGCGGCGCTGGCCGGGTCGTCCCCGGAACCCGCCGCGGGCCTGGTGCCATTGCTTGCGGCGGTGGCGCAGGGTGAAGAACAGGACGAGGCGGACCACGGCCAGGGCCAGGATCAGGCCGCCGATCAGGACGTGGCCGCTCACCCACAGGGCCAGGCCGAGGGCGCCCACCAGCCCGGCGATCAGCAGCCGCAGGATCAGGACGCCGGTGCCGCCTCGGGGTGATCGGGCTTCGAAGGTCGCGCTCATGATCCGTAGTGAACCCCCGATATGTGAGGATCATGTGAAGGAACCCCGCAGCTCTGGCGTTGGCGCGGCGGGGCCGATCGGGAGGGCGTGAGCGTGAGCGACCAACAGGCGGCCGACGGTCCCCGTTGCCAGCAGTGCGGGGTGGTGGTGCAGCCCACATGGGACTGGTGTGAGCGTTGCGGCTGGGATCCGAACGGGCACCGGCCACCAGGCTGGACGCTGCCCCCACCGCCTCCCGGCCAGGTCTCCGGGATGGCCCCGCCGCCCCCGCCGGGCGGCTATGCGCCTCCGCCCGCGAACGCGGCCCCGCCGTGGTCGGCATCGAGTGATTCGGCCTGGCGGCTCGACAGCTCGGCCGGCTGGGCGCCCCCGCCCATGCTGCCCATCCCGCCCGCATCTCCGCCCAGGAGCGGCGCCGGCCAGGTGGTGCGGGTGGTTGGCCTCGTGGTGGGCGTGGTGTTCGGGTTCGCGGTGGTGAGCATCCTGGCCGTGACCCTCCTGGGCAAGTCGAACGGGGAGCGCCCCGTCACCACCGGCAAATGGGTCACGGCGGCGGCCCCCGACGGCAGCTTCCATGCCGACTTCCCGGCCCAGCCCGTGAGCGGGAGCGTGAACACGGCGAGCGGCGTGGCCAACTACCTGGCGTGGCCGGACCACGCCAGCTCCAACTTCGCCGTCGAGTACGAGACGTTCCCGCCCGGCGGGTCGATCAACGTGCCGGGAGCCCTGAGCGGCGCCATCGATGGCATGGCCAACACCGGCGCCCACATCACCAGCACGATCGACGTCCCCTTCCAGAACAACCAGGCTCGGGCCTTCTCGGGCACCTTGAACGGTCTTCCGTTCAAGGGCCTGGTGTTCGTCGACGGTCGCAACCTCTACGTCGTCCTGGCCGGCGGTCAGAACGCGGTGGCTCAGTCGGACCGCTTCTTCAACTCGTTCACCCTCACCCCGTGACGCGGGAGCAGCGGCTGTGCCTCCTGGCCGGTGGCCTGGTCATGGTGGCGTTGGTGGTCGGTCCGGGACTCCTCCTGCCGATCTCGGTGGGGCCGCTGCACCTGCACTACGAGACCAACGGCTTGGTGGTGGGCACCCCTCCTCCGGGGGCCACCACGACCATCGAGCCCAGCCTCGGGAGCTTCTACGTGTATGACGGGGTCGAGACCCGTCATTGCGCCCCGGCGCTGCGGAGCGCCTCGGGCGACCACATCACCCAGGACCCGCCCCACGTCGACGGCTCCTACTTCGAGATCGATCCGTGCCTGACGACCCGCCACTCGCGCCAGCACTGGTTGATCGTGCTCGTCCTGCTGGTGGCGGCGGCCACGTTGGTCGGCCTCTTGATCCTGGGTCGGCGCCGCCCGCCCGAGGTGAGCAGGTCGCCCGACGATGAGCCCGTTGGCGTCGTGAGCTGAGCGACTCGCATGGACCACGACTCGCTCGCCTACCTCGCGATCACCCAGCTTCATGGGCGCTACGCCGACATCGCCACTCGGCGGGCCTGGGGCGAGCTGGCCGATCTGGTTCGCGCCGACAGCCGCTTCTCCTTCGAGCTCCCGAACGGTCAGGTGCTCGAACTGGTCGGCCCGGCGGCCCTGGCCGAGTTCGGGTCTCGGGCCACGGCGCAGTTCTCGTTCTACCAGTACGTGCCGCTGAACACCGTCGTCACCGTCACGGGGGACTCGACGGCCACCGGGCGCTTCTTCAACCTGGAGATCGGGATGGATACTGGCGGGGAGTGGACCGAGTTCTACGGCCGCTATGAGGATGACTTCGTGACGGACGGCGATCGATGGCTCTTCGCCCGACGCGCCTTCCAGGTCCTGGCCACGCGCACCACGACCCCAGGACCGCGCTAGCCGATCGGCCGCCTGGTCGAGGGGATCTGGGCTTGGTCAGAGCGAGTCGAGGAAGGTGTCGAGTGCGGCGTTGACCTGGTCGGGCGCTTCCTGCTGCACCCAATGGCCGATGCCGTCGATGATGGTGGCGCCGCGGAAGTCGGTGCAGGCCGCGCCGGGATCGGCGTAGGTGTCGCCGCCGGGCACCATGGCCCGGACCGGGTCCATCTCCCCGGCGATGAAGCACGAGGGTTGGTCCACGGTGGCGCCCTCGATGTCGGCCGAGGCAGCCACGTCGAACGGCGCGGCGCGGTAGCGGTTGAAGGCGCCGGTCATGCCCGTGCGGGCGAAGGTGGCGGCGATCCGATCGAGATCCTCATCGGCGATGAAGCTCAACGGCGCGGCGGGCGGCTCGGGCAGCAGATCCAGCAGGGCCGCGTCGCGAGGTGCATCGGCCAGCCAGCTGTGGCGCGGGGCGTGGCCCGACAAGGCGAAGTACACCTTCTTGAGCGCGCCTCGCAGGTCGGCATCGAAGGCAGCCTCGGCCACGCCGGGCGGCTGGAAGTAGAGCATGTAGAAGAAGCGGTCGGCATAGAGCTGGTCGAACAGGTCGAGGATCGAGATGGGCAGGATCGGCGTGTGGGGCACGCTCAGCCCGGCCACGGCCCGCACCCGATCCGGATGGCGCACCGCCGCATGCCACACGATGGGCGCACCCCAGTCGTGGCCCACCAACACGATCGGTTCGTCGTCGAGCGCGCCGGCCACCGCCGCCACGTCGCCGGCCAGCTCGCGCAGCGTGTAGCGCTCGGGCTCGGGTGGGGCCGAACTGCCGCCGTAGCCGCGCACGTCGAGCGTGGCCACCCGGAAGCCTCGTTGGGTGAGGTGCGTCACCTGGTGGCGATAGGAGTGCGCCAGCTCAGGCCAGCCCGGCACGCAGAGCACGGTGGGACCCGCGCCGGCCACCTCTACCCGCAAGCTGATGGCACCGTTGTCGACCCGCAGCTCGTCCATGCCGTCCCCGATTCCCTGAGCATGCCGGCCGTGGCGGCTCATCGGGCAACCTACAACGCACCGGAACGGGCGGGGCCGCCGTCGGGCTGGTGCGCCGTCGTAGGGTCTGGGCATGGTGAAGCCGCGGGGCACGGCGCTCGTCGTGCTCCTCGCGCTGGTCGGGCCAGTTCTCGTGGCCACCGCCTGCGGAAGCCAGGACACGTCGAGGGCGACGGTGGGTTCCGGGATGGCCACCAGCGCGACGTCGGGCCACCCGCAGCCGCCACTCGTCAGCGTCTACGCGGCCAAGACCAACATCGCCAAGGGCACACCGGGCGAGGTGGCCACCGCCGGCGCTCAGATCGAGATCGTCAAGATCCCGAAGCAGCTCGCGCCCGAACCAGCCATCACCAGTCCGGGCCAGATCGCCGGCAAGGTCGCCTTGTTCGACATCCCCGCCCACAGCGTGCTCGTCCCCGGCATGTTCGTCGACCGGCCGGGATCGACCGGGAGCCCGTAGGGGCCTGAGGGCGCGGGTCAGCCGGTCGGGAGGCTCAGAAGGTGATCGGGTTGGATGGCCTGGATGCGGGCCTGGTTTCGATGCCGGTGGTGGCCGTGACCGCGGTGGCTGCGCCGGGGAGCGCGGCGCCACCGGTCAGCACCTGGCCGATGGTGTTGCCGTAGAGGTTGGTGAACCAGATGTTGCCGTCGGGGCCACCCACGATGCCCTCCGGTTGGTGCACGCCGGCAGGGCCGGTGCTGGTGAAGGTGCTCACGGTCCCGGCAGGAGTCATGCGGCCGATCTGGTTGGCGGAGGGGATGGTGAACCAGAGGTTGCCGTCGGCGCCGGTGGTGAGTTGGACAGCGCCCGAGGCTCCGTTGAAGTAGGAGACGATCCCGCCGGTGGTGATGCGACCGAGCTGACTGCCGGTGGTGAACCAGAGCGCCCCGTCAGGTCCGGTGGTGATGTCGCCCACGCTCGTGACCGGGTAGTTGGTCACCAGGCCGCCGGTGGTGATGCGCCCGATGGAGTGGTTGGCGGTGTTGGTGAACCACAGCGCGCCGTCCGGGCCGCTGGTGATGAAGTAGGGGTTGGAGATGCCGGTTCCCACGTAGTAGGAGACCGATCCGCTGGTGGTGATGCGGCCGATCTGGTTGGCGCCGGAGTTGGTGAACCAGAGCGCGCCGTCCGGGCCGCTGGTGATGCCGGTGACATGGTTCATCCCCGGGTCGGTGAACATGGTGACCACGCCAGCCGGTGTCATGCGCCAGAGCCAGTTGTCACACGAGAAGTTGATGGCGCAGTCGGTGAACCACAGGTTCCCGTCTGATCCGGTGGTGATGATGGAGGGCGCGGCGGCGGGGGTAGGGAACTGCGAGAACGTCCCGCTCGTGGTGACCCGGCCGATGCCGCTGGACTGATTGGTGAACCAGAGGGCGCCGTCGGGGCCGTTGGTGATGCCGTACGGCCAGCTGACGCCAGATCCCTCGAACGCGGTGGCCACCCCCGCCGGGGTGATCCGTCCGAGGGCGTCCTCGCCAGTCCACGCGTAGGGCACGCCGCGCTCGATGGTGAGGTGGTCGGTGTACCACATGTTTCCGTCGGGCCCGGCGACGATGCTGGTCGGTTTGGCGATCGCCGGCACCGCCACGAAGTGCGAGACGACCCCGGCCGTCGTGATCCGCCCCAGCGAGTTGTTCGTCGAGTTGGTGAACCACAGCGAGCTGTCAGGGGCAACCGCGATCGCGGTCGGGTTGCTGATCGCCCCGCCCGTGAAGTTGGAGACGGCCCCGGCGGTGGTGATCCGCCCGATCGACTTGTTGCCGTCGTTGGTGAACCACAGGTTGCCGTCCGGACCCGCCACGATCCCGTAGGGACCGCTGATGGTGGCCGCGGGATAGTTGGAGACGGCCCCGGCGGTGGTGATCCGACCGATCGTCTCGCCCGAGAAGTTGGTGAACCAGAGGGCGCCGTCAGGGCCGGCGGTGATGCCATCGGGGTGATCGATCCCGCCGCCGGTGAACATGGTCACCACTCCGGCCGGGGTGATCTGGCCGATGGCGTTGTTGGCCGGACTGGTGAACCACACGTTGCCGTCCGGACCCGCGGTGATGCCCACACTGAGCTGATTGGGGCCGATGTCGATCGCCCCGTTGGTGAAGTTCGACACCACCCCCTTCGGGGTGATTCGCCCGATCGAGTTGCTCCCCATGTTGATGAACCACAGGTTGCCGTCTGGACCCGACGTGAGGGCCGTGGGCTCGTCGATGGTGCTCGACGTGAAGTCGAAGACCGCCCCCGTCGTGGTCATCAAACCGATCGTGTTGTTCCCGAAGTTCGTGAACCACAGGTTGCCGTCCGGGCCGACTGCGACGGCCTCGGCGCCATTCACGGTCAGCCCGTAGCCCGTGATCGTCCCCGGCGGTGACGGCTGGCAGGCGGTGGCCAGGACCACCAAGCCCGCCAGCCCGACGAGCCCGACCACCTTGCGCAGACGCATGCCTGTGCACCGTAGCCCTACCACTCTGGGCAACCCCGTCGGCGGCAGGACCCGGGAAGCGTGGACCCGGACCGCGCCTGTCAGTCCAGGGTGCTGAGCACGTCGCTGGCCTTGACCAGGCGATCGTTGATGGGCGGTCGGTCGCTCACCTGACCGCCGAGGGTGAACGTGGCGCAGGTGTCGAGGGCGGTCAGCAGATCGCGGAGGTTCCGGGGGGGCGGGAAGTACTCGTCCTCGTCGGTGATGGTGACCTCCTCCACCCCCAGACGCGGGGCCAGGCGGGCGATCACCGCCTCCACCAGCTCCTCGGGGGCCGACGCTCCGGCGGTGACTCCCACCGTGCCGGCCAGGTCGTCGGGCACCTCCTCCACCCCGTTGATGCGCAGCACCCGGGGACAGCCGGCGTCGCGGGCCAGGCTCTCCAAGGCCCGCGTGTTCGACGAGTTGGCCGACCCGATCACCACCACCGCGTCGCAACGGGGGGCGATCTCCATGAGCGCCGACTGGCGGTTGGTGGTGGCGAAGCACAGGTCGCTGCGTCCGGGCATCCACATCTCCGGGAACCGCTCGTGGGTGGCCTCGAGCACATCGCGCCAGTCCCGGTGGCTGAGCGTGGTCTGGGCCAGCAGTGCCACCGGCTGCTCGAAGGCCGGCAGCTCGGCCACCTCCTCCACGCTCTGCACCCGGTGGATCGAGCCCGGCGCCACCGCCATTGTGCCCACCGCCTCCTCGTGTCCCTCGTGGCCGACGTACACGATCTGGTACCCCTTGCCCGCCCGCACCTTGACCTCGTGGTGCACCTTGGTCACCAGCGGGCACACGGCGTCCACCACGTAGCCGCCCCCGGCGCGGGCCTGGGCCACCACTTCGGGGGCCGAGCCATGAGCGCTCAGCATCAACGGTCGGCCCGGAGGCACGTCGGCCACGTCGTCCACGAACACCACGCCCAAGGTCTGGAACCGCTGCACCACCCGCTGGTTGTGGACGATCTCGTGGTAGCAGTACACCGGTGGCTCGAACGCCCGCACCATCCAGGCCAGTGCCTTGATGGCCATCTCCACCCCGGCGCAGAACCCGCGGGGAGCGGCCAGCAGCACCCGCTCGACGTCCTCCATGGGTCCAGGCTACCGGCGGCCCGGGGGAGGCCTGCGGGTCACCCGGTAGCCTGGTGGGCCATGTCTGCTCCCCGAGTCGTTGCTGTCGCGCCCGGATCGCCGGCCGCCCGCGCCGGCATCGCGGTGGGCGACGAGATCGTGGCCATCGCCGGCCAGGTGCCCCGCGACGTGATCCAGTACCGGCTGCTGGTCGACGAGCCCGACGTGGCCCTCGACCTGCACCGGGGTGGCCTCGAGCTCCAGGTCGAGGTGGCCAAGGCGGCGGGGGAGCCACTGGGGGTCGAGGTCCACTCGGCCCTGTTCGACCAGGTCCGCACCTGCGACAACCACTGCGAGTTCTGCTTCATCTACCAGCTCCCGCCCGGCCTGCGGTCGAGCCTCTACCTCAAGGACGACGACTACCGCCTCTCGTTCCTCTACGGGAACTTCACCACCCTCACCCGCTTCACCGAGGCCGACCTCGAGCGCGTCGTCACCGAGCGGTTGTCGCCGCTGAACGTGAGCATCCACGCCACCGACCCCGACGTGCGGGCCGACCTGTTGCGCAATCGTCGCGGCGCCACCAGCCTGCGCTGGCTGCGCGCCCTGCTCGACCACGACATCGCCGTGCACGGCCAGATCGTGGTCTGTCCCGGCGTCAACGACGGCGCGGTGCTCGACGACACGCTGGCCGGGGTGCTCGATCGCTACCCCGAACTGGCCAGCCTGTGCGTGGTGCCTCTCGGCGTCAGCCGCCACTCCAACGCCCCCCGCATGCGACCCCACACCCGGGCCGAGGCCGCGGCGGTGATCGAGACGGTGCACGACTGGCAGGACCTGTACCGCGTCACCCTCGGCCACCGTCTGGTGTTCGCGGCCGATGAGTACTACCTGCTGGCCGGCCATGACTTCCCCCTGGCCGAGACCTACGAGGGCTTCGCCATGCACGAGGACGGCATCGGCATGGCCCGCACCTTCGAGCGCGAGTTCCACGGGTCGGTCGACCAGCCCACCGGTGTCCGCTCCGGCTTCTTCGCCTGGGTCGACGGCGCCCCGGCCGAGGGCTATCGCGCCCCCCGGACGCTGGGCGACGGGACCACCCCGGTGCAGCTGCGACCCACGCCCACCGCGCCGGTCGGTGTGCTCACCGGCCCGCTCGGAGCCCAGGTCCTGTCGCCGCTGGTGGCGGCCATCGATCGTGACGATGTCCGCGTGATCACCGTCGACAACCAGTTCTTCGGCGGCAACATCGGGGTGACCGGCCTGATGGTGGGCGACGACCTCGACCGGGTGCTGCGCGACGAACCCGTCGGCCACCGCTACCTGCTGCCCGACGTGTGCCTGTCGCAGGGACGGTTCCTCGACGGCCGCTCCCCCGACGACCTGCCCCGACCGGTCGAGGTGGTGACCACCGACGGCGTCGCCCTGCGCCAGGCTCTGGCCATGGGCACGTCATGACGACCGATCCACCGACGTCGGACAAGCTGCCCGTGGTGGCCATCGTGGGCCGTCCCAACGTGGGCAAGTCCACGCTGTTGAACCGGATCGTGGGCCGACGCGAAGCCATCGTGGAGGAGCGTCCGGGCGTGACCCGGGACCGCAAGGAGGTCGAGGCCGAGTGGCAGGGCCAGCCCTTCGTGCTGGTCGACACGGGCGGTTGGCTGCCCGGTGGCAGCGAGCTCGACGCCAAGGTCAGCCAGCAGAGCGAGCGGGCCATCCGCGAAGCCCAGGCCGTGATCATGGTGGTCGACACCGTGGTCGGGGTCACCGAGGAGGACGCCCGGGTGGCTGCGCTGCTGCGGCGCATCGACGTGCCCGTGCTGCTGGCCGTCAACAAGGTCGACGACACCAACCGCGAGCCGCTCGTGTGGGAGTTCGTGGGCCTCGGCCTGGGGGATCCGCACCCCGTCAGCGCGCTCCACGGCCGCGGCACCGGCGACCTGCTCGACGACCTGTGCGCGGTGCTTCCCAATCATTGCGCCCCCGATGCCGACGGGGCCGAAGATCAGACCGGGGACGGGTCCGATGTCGGCGGCGACGACCGCTTCGGCGGGGACAAGGTCTTCTCGGTGGCGCTGGTCGGGCGACCCAACGTGGGCAAATCCACCTTGTTCAATCGCCTCATCGGCGAGGACCGCTCGGTGGTCCACGATCTGCCCGGCACCACTCGCGACGCCATCGACACGGTGGTGGAGACCGAGTCCGGTCCGATCCGCTTCATCGACACCGCCGGGATGCGGCGCAAGGCCCGCATCGACGAGGGCACCGAGTACTACTCCTTCGTGCGGGCCCTCCAGTCGATCGACCGGGCTGACGTCGCCCTGCTGGTCATCGACGCCACGGTCAGCGTCACCCACCAAGACCAGCGACTGGCCGAGCGCATCGACACCGCCGGCTGCCCGGTGGTGGTGCTGCTCAACAAGTGGGAGACGCTCGACGCCGAGGCCCGGTTGGAGGTCACCTACCAGGTCGGCCAACGCCTGGCCTTCATCGGCGACGCTCCGGTGCTCAAGATCAGTGCCCTGACCGGCAAGGGCGTGCAGCAGCTGTTGCCCGCCATCGCCGACACGATCGACGACTACCACAAGCGGGTGCCCACCCGGAAGGTGAACGAGGTGATCCGCGCCGCCCAGAACGCCCAGCCTGGGCCGCACGGCGTGCGCGTGCTCTACGCCATGCAGGGCGCCACCGATCCGCCCACCTTCACCCTGTTCGCCAACAAGGAGGTACCGGCCACCTATCTGCGGTACCTCAAGCGCCGCTTGCGCGAGGACTTCGATCTGGGGTCGACACCCATCAAGATGCGCGTCCGGCTGCGCTCGGGCTGAGACGATCCCGGCGTGCAGATCTCGGCCATACTCGACCTGACCAGCCATGGCCCCGATGTCTTCGTGGGCACCGGGCCGCAGTACCCGTGGGGCGGCCTCTACGGCGGCCAGATCGTGGCCCAGGCCCTCCAGGCGGCTACTGGCACCGTCGAGGACGGGTTCCAGGCCCATTCCCTGCGGGCGTACTTCATCCGACGCGGGGATCATCACGAGCCCGTCCGCTACGAGGTCGATCGCCTGCGCAACGGGCGGTCGTTCTGCACCCGCCGGGTGGTGGCCCGCCAGGCCACCGGCGCCATCCTGAACCTGGAGGCATCCTTCCAGGTTCCCGAAGAGGGCCCCGACATCGAGACGGTCGAGTTCCCGGCCGGGGTGCCCGATCCCGAGAGCCTGCCCGAGTCGTCGTGGACGCCGATGATGTCTCGCCGGCTGGTACCCACCGCCGAGCTGGACCGTGAAGGTCGGTCGGGTCGGGGCCGGGTGGCGGCGTGGATGCAGATCGCGGAGTCACTCGAGGATCGCCCCGAGCTGCGAGCCGGCGGGTTGGCGTACCTGTCCGACGACCTGCCCACCGACGCGGTGGTGCGGGTGCACCCGTTGGGGGCCGAGACCATCGAGGTGCTCCACCAGGTTGTGTTCTCGGCCAGCCTGGACCACACCATCTGGTTCCACCGCCCGGTGCGTCCCGACCAGTGGCACCTCCACGACTTCAGCTGCCAGACCTACGTCGGCGGCCGGGGCCTGTCCATCGGACACATCTTCGATCGCGGCCGCACGCACGTGGCCACCGTGGCCCAGGAAGTACTGTTGCGCGACACGCGTGACCGTTGATCGGAGGCGGACCGATGGGCTTGTTCAGGCGGCGGCGGTGGCGGGTACCCGGCCAGGGCGAAGCCGCGGTCGACGCGGCCCTCGGGGCCGACATGCGCAGCGATGCCGACGCGCTCGACCACGACGAGCAGGACGTGTTCACCGAGCTCGGGGCCAATCCCGACGACGTGTCCGGCCTGGTCGGTCCGCCCATCGCCCGCGACGAGAACGTGGCCAACTCGGTGGTGGCCGACATGGAGGCGATCGACCGGGACCAGGATCGCATGGTCGACGAGTTCCACGACCCGGGCGACCCGGCCGAGCCGACCTGAACGAGATCTGACGGACCGCCGCTGGTCCCCTTCGCTCCGGTAGCATCGTTGCACCATGGAACAGCCACTGCTGGCGGTCGCCGCCTTGGCTTGTGTGGTCGCGGCCGCGGTCTGGGGCCGGTCGGCCCGGTACCGCCTGCGCGTGCTGACGGCGGGTCGAGGCCGACTCGCAGGACCCCGACCTGGCGGCCATCGCCCGCTCGGACTACCGCAAGGATCTGCACACCACCATCCTCTACGGCATCCTGGCCGTGGTGTGCGCCGTCGACTCGGTGGCCCACACCACCAACGCCGTGCTGGTGCTCCTGGTGGTGACGGTTCCGGCGGTGGTGTCGATCGTGCTGGGCCGCAACTTCGTCAGGGAGGCCCGCCTGGAGATGATGCGCTCAGAGCTCGAGCGCCGCGCCCAGGAGGTCCTGGTGCAAGACGAGCTGGCGCCCCGGCGCTGGGCGGACCGCCTGGCCCCCGACGACCTGCCCGACATCGCCGGCTTCGAGCTCGGACGGGTCTACCAGGCCGGATCGGGCCTCATGGCCGGCGACTTCTACGACGTGTGCCGGCTCAGTCCCACCCGCATCGCCGCGGTCATCGGCGACGTGACCGGACACGGCATCGATCCGGCCATCACCGCCTTCCAGGCCAAGTACCTGCTGCGGGTGTTCCTGCGCCAGTTCCGCGACCCGGCCCAGGCCCTGGAGGAGCTCAACGCCCAGATGTCGGCCCTGGGTCGCCACGAGGAGTTCATCTCCCTGTGCGTGGTGGTGTTCGACACCGAGGCCGGCGCCCTGCGCTTCGCCTCGGCCGGCCATCCCACCGCCTGGTTGTGGCACGAGCGAGACGTGAACCCGCTGGGTGCCACCGGTCCGCTGCTCATGCTCGATGCCAAGGCCACCTACTACAGCCGTGAGGTGCGCCTCGACAACAACGACCTCTGCCTGCTCTACACCGACGGCTTGGCCGAGGCCCGCAACGGCGACCAGCTCTTCGGCGAGGAGCGGGTGGCCACCCAGTTGCGGCGCGATCCGGGGGTGGCCCCCGACGTGCTGTGCAAGTCGCTGCTGGAGGCGGCCCGGGACTTCTCGCGCGGGTCCGATCACCGATGACGTCGCCATCCTGGCTGTCCGGCGGGTCTGACCCGCCCGTGGCGTCCGACCCCGAACCCGGATCGGATCTGGCGCGCCTGGCCGCCCGGGCCCGCCGGGGCAACCTCGATGCAGGTGGGGCCAAGCTCGAGGCCCAGCACAAGCTCTTCGTGCGCGACCGTCTGGACCTGCTGTTGGATGCGGGCTCGCTGGTGGAGGACGGCCTGCTGGCCAATGCCGCGGCCGAGAACCTGCCGGCCGACGGCGTGGTCACCGGCATCGGCACCGTCGAGGGTCGACCGGTGTGCGTCATGGCCAACGACCCCACCGTCAAGGCGGGCTCGTGGGGGGCGCGCACCGTCGAGAAGATCGTGCGCCTGACCGAGCGAGCCCTGCGTGATGAGCTGCCCGTGTTCTGGCTGGTGGACTCGGCCGGCGCCCGCATCACCGACCAGGTCGAGCTGTTCCCGGGGCGGCGGGGCGCGGGCCGCATCTTCTACAACCAGGTGCGCCTCTCGGGACGTGTGCCCCAGGTGTGCTGCCTGTTCGGGCCGTCAGCCGCAGGAGGGGCCTACATCCCCGCCTTCTGCGATCTGGTGATCATGGTGGAGGGCAACGCCTCCATGTACCTGGGATCACCTCGCATGGCCGAGATGGTGATCGGCGAGGTGGCCACGTTGGAGGAGATGGGTGGGGCGCGCATGCACGCCACCATCTCGGGTTGCGGCGACAACCTGGCTGCCGACGACGCCGAAGCCATCGAGGCAGCCAAGGCCTGGTTCTCGTACCTGCCCGACCGGTGGCGCGACGCCCCGCCCACCTACCGCGACCAGCCTCCGGCGCAGCCGCTCACCGCCGCGGTGGTGCCCGAGGAGGAGGCGCGGGGCTACGACATGCACGCGCTGATCGACGGGGTGGTCGACGCCGAGAGCTTCTTCGAGGTCAAGCCGTTGTTCGCGCCCGAGCTGATCGTGGGCCTGGCCCGACTGGCTGGTCGTCCGGTGGGGGTGGTCGCCAACAACCCCATGCAGAAGGGGGGCGTGCTGTTCGTCGACTCGGCGGACAAGGCCGCCCGGTTCATCTGGTTCTGCGACGCCTTCAACCTGCCGCTCATCTTCCTGGCCGACGTGCCCGGCTTCATGGTGGGCACCGAGGTGGAGCGCCAGGGGATCATCCGACACGGGGCCAAGATGATCACCGCGGTGAGCGAGGCCACGGTCCCGAAGGTGTCGGTCATCGTGCGCAAGGCGTACGGCGCCGGGCTCTACGCCATGGCCGGGCCGGCCTTCGACCCCGAAGCCACGTTGGCCCTGCCCACGGCCAAGATCGCGGTGATGGGACCCGAGGCCGCGGTCAACGCCGTGTTCGCCAACCGCATCGCCGCCATCGAGGACCCCGCCGAGCGCGACGCCTTCGTGGCCGAGCAGCGGCGCCTGTACGAGGCAGACGTCGACCTGGCCCGACTGGCCTCCGAGCTGGTGGTCGACGCGGTGGTCGAGTTCGAGGACCTGCGCCGCGAGCTGGTGGCGCGCCTGGCCTACGCCGGCGGAGCCCGACGCCAGTTCACCCAGCGCCACCACGGCGTCCCCCCGGTCTGAGCGCTCGCCATGCCCTGGTGTGAGGACTGCGTGAAGTTCTGGAACCCCAACTCGATGCCGCCGGACGGCACCTGCCCGTCGTGCGGGCGCCTGATCGGCGATCCCCCGAAGGCCCAGAAGGTGCCCTGGCACTTCTGGTTGATCCTGGTCGCCCTGGCCATCTACCTGTCCTACCGAGCCTTCCAGGGCGTCGAGTGGCTGATCCACCGCTGACGGTGGGCGTAGGCAGGATGCGGTCGAGGCCTGCTTGACATCTTCCGCACCCATCGCGCATCTTGTCTCGTACCTGCGCAGGTAGGTCCCGGACGTGGCCGGAGCAGCTTGCGGGCTCCCGTCGGATGGAGGTGAGCGCGGTGTTCGCCAGCGTGGTACCTGACCAGCCCGGGCCCGACTCGGTGACGGTGACGGTGGGAGGCGAGATCGATCTGACCGATCACGACGAGCTGCGCACGGTCATCGTCAACGGTGCCTCACCGGAGGTGACCACCGTGATCATCGACCTGACCGACGTGACCTTTCTGGGATCGTCGGGTATCGGCGCGCTGATCGCCGCCTGGAAGGAGCTCGGCGAGCGCGACATCGACCTGCGGGTGGATCGCTGCAGCCCGATCGCCGATCGGGTGCTCGAGATCGCGGGAGTGCGGGCGCTGCTAGCGGCCCCCACCGATCCGCCCGACGAGGACGTCTAGGGGCTCACACCGTCGTTTCGTCCCGCCGCCCCTGGCGTCGGCGCCTACGGTCTGTCGAACTGAAGTGCTCGAGGTCGACTGGGAGGGCTCCGGATGTCCGCTGACGGTGGCGAGGAGATGGTGCAGGTGACGCGGGCGGACTGGGAGGCCATGCAGGGCCGGCTGGCCCGCCTCGAACAGGCCACCGGTCTGACCGGGGGCGCGTCGGTGCCGGCATCGCCCGACGGTGCGCGTGCTGGCGGTCGGACCGATCGACGTGGCCTGCTCAAGCACGGCGCCCTCCTGGCCGCGGGGGCGGTGGCGGGCAGCGCGGTGGCCGTGGTGAGCCAGGCGGCGCCGGCCGCGGCGGCCAACGGAGACAGCGTGGAGCTCGGCTCGAGCGGCAACAGCGCCACCCAGGCCACGGGCATCGAGGTCGGTGCCACCGGTGTGGCGTACGGGTTCGGGGTCACCGACAACGGGCTGGGCGCGGTCCCGTTCGGCTCCGAGGGTGCCATCTTCGGCCACGCCAAGGGCCAGGCCTGGACCAACGGGGTCAGCGGCTACTCGTCGGGGTCGGCCACCGGCGTGTACGGCCTGTCGGTCAGCGGCACGGCCGTCGTGGCCAGCGCCCTGGGCGCGGACGCCTACGCCGTGTTGGCCGAGGCTCAGGGCACCGACGGGATCGCGGTGGTGGCCTCGGGCACGCAGCTGGGGAGCTACGGCGTCGAGGCGCACGGGCAGCGTGCCGCACTGTTCCTGCCTGCCCCCGACAGCCAGCCACCGATGCAGCGGACCGACGCTCATCACGCCTGGGAGATCGACGGCGACTCGACAGGCACCATGTGGCTGTCGGTCGTCGACGGGACACCCGGGACCTGGGTCCGGTTGGGCGCGCCCGGTACGGCCGGCGCCCTCTCGGTTCTCCCCGCCAGCGTTCGGGTGTACGACTCGCGGTCGGGTCAGGCGCCGACATCGGTGGGCCCCAAGACGCCACTGGTGGGGGGCACGGCCCGCGCCGTCGACATGACCGTCAACTCGAGTGGGGTGCCGGCGGGGGCGAACGCGGTGTTGATCAACCTGACGGCGGTACCACGCAGCGGATCCGGATTCCTGGCCGCGTTCAAGGCGGGCATCGCCTTCCCAGGCACGTCCACGTTGAACTGGTCGGCGACCGGCAATCCGATCGCCAACGCGGCGGTGGTCGCGGTGGGGGCCGGCAAGATCAACCTGCTGGCCAACGCCAGCACCGACGTGATCGTCGACGTGGTCGGGTACTACCTGTGACAACCTGAGGCACTCGAAGGCCCAGGAGCCCATGTGAACAGGGAGTGACGTCCCGGGGACACGGAGGGAGCCGAGGCGGCTAGCGTGCAGATGGTGGAGGGTTAGGTCGCTGGGACACGATGGGGCCAGAGGATGAAGTTGGGTTGGAGATCACAGGAGAGACCGGACCGCCACGTGGCGCAAGCTCGTCGCGCCTGGCCGGACGGCTACATGGCTGCGCTGAGCCTGTCGTTCGACGATGCCCGTCAATCACAGGTGGACCTCGGCCTCGACATCATCGGTGGGTTTGGCGTTCCTGTGACCTTCTACGTGCTACCCGACGGGGTGGACCAGAACCGTCGGGCCTGGCGTGACGTCGTGGCGGCCGGTCACGAGATCGGGAACCACACCGCCCGCCATCCCTGCAGCGCCAATTTCGACTGGACGCGTCACCACGCCATCGAGGACCTGACCATCGAGGACATGGCCGCAGAGATCAGCGACGCCGACATCCGGATCGCCGAGAGCCTGGGGGTGAAGACGCGCACCTTCGCCTATCCCTGCGGTCACACCGCCGTGGGTCGGGGTCGCTACGCCGAAAGCTTCGTGCCGGTGGTGGCCGAACGCTTCCTGGCCGGACGTACCTTCAACGACGTCGTCGCCAACTCTCCGGTGCACTGCGACCTGGCCCAGGTCAGCGCCATGTGCAGCGACGAGATCACGTTCGAGCAGCTTCGCCCCGTCCTCGAGTCGACCCTGGGAGCCGGTGCCTGGCTGGTGCTCGGTGGCCACGAGATCGGCCGGCGCCCTTCCCCCGAGACCACCTTGGAGAGCACCCTCGACGCCGTCGTCTCCTGGTGTCGGGCCCACCACGTCTGGATCGACACGGTCGGCGAGGTCGCGGGTCGGGTGCACGCCCACCAGGAGTCGGAAAAGGCTCGATCCGCCTAGACCAGCTCCTGTCGCGCCCGGGCCACCCGGGACGGCTCGGAGCAGCTCCGGCCTCCCCGCCTCGCGCGCGAGGCACGCTGAGGCGGTGGGAGGACCGAATGGCCCGTCGGGGAGGGCGAAGACCCTGACCGGGTTGGAATTCACCCTAGCCCCAACGTCGCGGGCTACACCGCCCCGCCGGAGGGGCTGTCGTGGCTAGGGTGGCTTCGTCCGTCACCTGGAGGGGACGAGCACCATGGGCGAGCAACGCAGGGACCAGACCGACGTGGAAGAGCGCCCCGAGTCTGGTGAGACGTATCCGTCGGAGGCGCCGGCACCCCTCGTCGATCCGGTCTCGGGGGTGGCGGTCATCGACCTGCGAGCCGCTCACGGCGACGAGCCGGAGCCGGCGGACGCGGGACTCGCCGACCCTTGGCCGGGCCAGTGGGAGCGTGATCGATCGGGTCTTCGGCTACGGGTGGCCGTGTCACCCACCGAGCAGATCGATGTGCGGCTCCCGGCGAACTTCGGGAGCGACGACCGAGTCGATTGGACTCCGGTCCCAGTCGACGGTGGCAACCGGGACGGGATCACCACACATCCGGGTGAGCAGGAGGACGACGGGGAGATCGGGACCGTCGTCGACCACCTGGCCGTCCATGCCGTCGAGGTCTCGGGATGGCCGACGGCGTTGGCCCGAGCGGTGGACCTGGTCGAGATCTCCCGGCCCACGCTCATTGGACGGCGGGCATCGGTCGGCGAAGTGCTGACCGTCGCGTTGCTGGATCAGCGCGAGGAGCTGCTCGCCGACGAGGCGGGGGTACGAGCCGGAGTTGGCGAATCGATCCACCGGATGCGGGTGGCGAGCAGGCGGCTGCGTAGCCTCCTGGCCACGTACCGGCCCTGGCTGACCGGGAGCCGTGGTGACCGGGTTCGCGCCGAGCTGCAGCGCCTGGCCCAGGACCTGGGTCGAGCTCGCGATGCTGATGTGCTGCGAGCCCGCCTCACCCAGGAGATATCGGTCTTGCCCGAGGAACTGGTCGTCGGTCCGGTCATGGCCCGTGTGGATCGGCAGTTGGGCGCTCGCCGCCAGGCCGCGCTCGAGACCATCTGGGGTGAGCTGGATTCCGAGCACTTCGAGCGGCTGAGGAAGCAGCTGGATCGACTGGTCAAGGACCCGCCTCTGTCCCGGCAGGCCAAACGGCGGGGGAGTGCCGTCCTCGGAGACCGGGTCCGCGCCGATGGCCGACGGGTTCGCGACGCGTATGCCGCCTACGGGCGGGTGGAGAACACGGCTCGGGGCGAGATCTACCTGCATGACGTGCGCAAGGCAGCCAAGCGGGCTCGCTATGCGGCGGAATCTGCCTCGCCGGTGCTGGGCAAGCCGGCTGTCCGCATGGCCAAACGGATGCAGGCCGTCCAGCAGATCCTGGGCGACAACCAGGACAGCGCGGCCGCTCGCCTGCTGATCCGCCATCTGGTGTTCCAGGCCCACCTGGCCGGCGAGAACTGCTTCACCTTCGGGTTGGTCTACGGGATGGAGATGGCCCGGGCCTCCGAAGCTCGGGACTCGTCCGAATCAGCCATCCGAGCCGCCCTGAGCGCCGCCGAAGAGCTGGGTCGGCACTGAGTCTGGCCGCCCCGGCTCGGGCGTCGTGTCCGCGTCGCGCCCATGCGACCCGGTCATTCGCCCCGCGGACCGTAGAGGCGCGAGGCCTGATCGATGCTGAGGCGTCGAGTTCTGTCCGAACCCACTGCGGTGTTCTCGTAGAACGTTGCGCACCGCGGGCACCTGAGCAGCACCGTTCGGCGGTCGAGATCGCGGGCCACGGCATCCAGGTGACCGAACCAGCGATTCTGATCGTGCGAGCAGAACTCGCAGCCGAAGTCCACGGGAGGACTGGGTGTTCGCGACCTGCGAAGCATCACCGCAAGGCCAGCACCAGGCCGTAGGTGGTCGCACGGCCGACCGACGCCGACACGATGCCGATGCCCGGACCGCTGACCGAGACCACGCCGTGGTTGCTGATCTTGATCGTGGCCGATCCGGAAACGGGAAGGCTCCAGGTGGCCAGGTTCGTGACCGCCAGCCGCGAACCGTTGCTCAGCCAGGCCGTGACGGCCAGTTGCAGCGATTGGCCCGTCCGCATGAGCGCGATCGGCGGATCGATGATCATGAAGGCGATCGGCGCGACCACGGTGACCGTGGTCGATCCGCTCAGTCCGGCCAGGGCGGCGGTGACGGACGCCGAGCCCTGGCTCACGGTGCTGAGGATGCCCGCCGCCGAGACGCTGGCCACGCCCGGGTTGGAGCTGGTCCACGCCACCTGGGACGTGACGTCCTTCGAGCTGCCGTCGCTGAAGCCCTCCGTGGCGCTCAGCTGGACGGCGACGCCCTTGGGCACCTGGCTCTGGGGGACCCCAACGGTCAGGCTCACCGGCACCGGCGCAGGCGCGAACACCACGTCGACCCAGTAGTTGCTGGCGTTGAAGGTGCTGCTCGGGAAAGTCGGGGTGGGGCTGTAGGTGAAGACGCCGTTGGGACTGGCCGGGTTGCCGCCCGACGCACTCAGGGGCGGGTCGAGGTAGGTGTTGTTGTCGAAGTATCCCTGGTCGAAGGAGTAGTGACCGGTGTCGGTGTGATAGCCGGCGACGTAGGTGGTGTTGGCGGCGATGGCGACGGGTTGGGAGAAGGTGACCTGTTGCCAGCCGCTGACGGTCTCGTTGGAGAACGTGGCCTGGGCCAGCAGGGTGCCGGTGGCGGTCCACAGGCTGCCGATGTGGGTCCCGGTGTTGGCCGAGGCCTTGTAGAAGCGCACGCCGCTGATGTAGCCGGCGCTGGCCGAGCTGAACTGCACGCCGAGCTCCGTCGCCGCGGGGTCACCCGAGTCGATCACGGTGGGCGTCACGTTCGGGCCCCACAGCGACGAGGCGGATGGCGGCGGGGGAGGGGGGGTCGAGGCGTAGACGACGTCGACCCAGTAGTTGTCGGCACCGAAGGTGCCGGTCGGGAAGGTCGGCGTGGGGCTGTAGGCGAACAGGCCGTTCGGGCTCGATGCGCTGCTGAGAGCGGTCAGGGCTCCGTTGGTGTACGGGCCTCCGCTGAAGTAGCCCGAGTCGGCCGAGTAGTGCCCGGTGTCGGTGTGGTAGCCGGCGACGTAGGTGGTGTTGGCGGCGACGGCGACGGGTTGGGAGAAGGTGACCTGTTGCCAGCCGCTGGCGGTCTCGTTGGAGAACGTGGCCTGAGCCAACAGGGTGCCGGTGGCGCTCCACAGGCTGCCGATGTGGATGCCGGTGTTGGCCGAGGCCTTGTAGAAGCGCACGCCACTGATGTAGCCAGCACTGGAGGCGCTGAACTGGACTCCCAGCTCCACGGCGTTGGCGTCGCCTGAGTCGACGACCGCCGGGGTGGTGCTGTCCGACCACAGCGAGCACGGGCAAGGCGTGTCCGCGACCGCCGGCGCGGCCCCGGCCGCACTGATCGCCACACTGGTCCCAAGGATCAGGCTGATGGCCAAGGCGAGCGATACCGCTCGTCCGACGTGCCCGCTACGAGTCCGCGTCGGTGTCCCGACGTCCTGGTTCGTGCGCATGAAATCCCCTTACCCGATTGGTCGTCCGTCAGGAGACATCTTCGTGATCGACTCTGATCTGGGCCTGAATCGGGGCTGGCGATCACCTGAAACTGAGGGAAGGAGCAGCTGAAGACTTCTTCAGGAATCTGGTGTGGACCTCGGAACCTCGATTGACGACACTTGGCCCGTGGCGCTCGGAGCGCCGTGACCCGCAGACGAGGCCGACCCGGACCGTGTCGCGAGGTGACCCGGAGGGGATTCTGAGATGGTGACCAAGTTGTCGATTGCCCGGACACGTCGGGCTTCGCTGGTGATCGTGCTGCTGGCGGCAACGGTGGCCACTGGTGCCGTCCTGGCTCCGTCCCACGCCAGCGCCGACCCGGTGATCGCGTACCCCAACCTTCAGGTCAAGGTGCCCACCAACCAGATCTCCATCTCGACCCCGGCGCCGTCGACCCGCGTGCTCGACTTCACCCACATCACCTGGAATGCCGGCGCCGGGCCGCTCGAGTTCCAGCCGTCGCTCAACTCGACCACGGGCACCTCGACTGCGGTGCAGAACCTGTACACGCTGACGGGACCTACGACCTGGAGCTTCGTGAAGTCGGTCCCGATCGTGAAGCCGATGACCTGGCATCCTCCGACCGACTACGGCTTTCCCTTCTCCGGCTTCGGCCTGTACACGGTTGGCGCCGGTGGGACCGTGGGTACGCCCGTGGCCACCAGCCCCAAGGTCTACTTCTGCATGACCGGCGACACGCTGGTGGGTGGTGTGCCAAACACCACCACCAACAGCGTGCCTGCGGCCAGCAACTGCTCGAACCCCAACGGCGTCCTGGGCCTCTCGGTCGGTTGGGGCGACGAGTACGACTTCACCGACTCGGGCAACAACATCGACATCTCGAACCTGGCCGACGGAACGTATTGGTTGCGGGCCCAGGCTGACCCCGACGGATACTTCACCACGGGTGGCCCGGATCAGAGCGTGACCGACACCGAGCTGCAGATAACCGGTACGACGGTGAAGGTCCTGCAGCAGGTGACCCCGAGCATCGGCCGGCCGGTGGTCAGCATCACGAGCCCACTCGACGGCGCATCCATCACCGGGTCGACCACCATCCAGGCCTCCGTCACGGATCCGGCCACGGTGACCAGCCTCCAGTTCCTCGTCGACGGCGCGCCGTTCGGATCGCCGATCACCACCGGCGGCTCCACCTACTCCGTGCCGGTCGCCGCCCTCTCGCCCGGTCAGCACGTGATCAGCGCTCAAGCGACCGACTCAAACCACCTGCTCGGGACCGCCCCCGGGGTGCGGGTGACCACGCCGGTGTCGGTGGGAGCTATCCAGCTCGACCAGCAGATCCACCTCAACGGGACCACCAGCGTGACCACCCCGACCTTCTCGACGGCGGGACCGAATGAGCAGCTGCTGGCGCTGGTCGGCGCCGACGCGTCCAGTACCGGTCAGACGGCAACCGTGTCCGGTGGTGGCCTCACCTGGTCGCTCGTCAAGCGAGCCAACACCCAGTTGGGTACGGCCGAGATCTGGCAGGCCTTCGCCTCAGCCAAGCTCAGCAACGTCACGGTGACGGCAACCGCAACCCAGAAGAACAAGGACATGTCCTTCGACATCGTGTCGATGCAGAACACCGCGGGCATCGGTGCCTCGGCCAGCGCGGGGACAAAGTCGGGTGCTCCCACCGCCGCGCTCACCGCGGTCGGTGCCGGGTCTATCGCCTTTGGGGTGGGTCAGGACTACGACAACGCCATCCCCCGCACGCTGGGCTCCAACCAGACCTTGTTGTCGCAATGGCTGGACGCCAGCGGCGACACCTACTGGTCGCAGTACACGTCGACGCCCGGCCCGGCGGCCGGCCAGAAGATCACCATCAACGACACCGCGCCCACCGGCGACCGTTGGAACCTGGCCGCCGTGGAGGTGAAGGCGGCTTCCGCCACCACCGGTCCGCCAGCAGTCATGATCACCACGCCGACGTCGGGCCAGAGCGTGTCTGGCACCATCCCCGTGACCGCGACCGCCACCACCCAGGGCGGTGCCACGGTCAAGTCGGTCCAGCTGCTGGTGGACAACCAGCCGTTCGGCGCGCCGTTGACCACCGCGCCCTACACGCTTCTGTTCGACACCACCACCCTGGCCAACGGTGCCCACAGCGTGGGCGCCGTGGTCACCGACACCAACAACGCGGTGGCCAGCGCCACGGCGGTCGGGTTCACCGTGGCCAACCTGTCGCCCTTCACCGCGCAGATCACCGCCCCCGAGACCGGCGACACCGTGGCCGGAGCGGTGTCGATCACGTCATCGGTGACCTCGAGCCACCCGGTGACCAGCGTGCAGTACTACCTCAACGGGCTCCCCTTGGGAGCGGCCCAGACCACCTCGCCCTACACCCTCTCGTGGGACACCAAGACCGCCAACAACGGCCTCAACACCCTGACGGCCGTAGCCACCGACAGCACCAACGCCAAGGCCAACGCAGCTGCGGTCATCGTGAACGTGAGCAACATCGCCGTCTGCTTCAACATGGACGTCGACGTGGTGGCCAAGGGAGCCGGTCCGCAGACGACGACCGCCTTCAACACCGGCATGGGTTCGGAGCTGCTCCTGGCCTTCGTCGGCTCTGACGGTCCGACCAACGGGGGCCAGAAGGCCACCGTGACCGGCGCCGGGCTGACCTGGACGCTGGTGTCCCGGGCCAACGCGTCAGCCGGAGATTCGGAGATCTGGCAGGCCACCGCCCCCAGCGCCCTGAGCGGCGCCAAGGTGACGGCCACGCCGTCGATCAAGGGCTACCGGATGTACCTGAACGTGGTCGCCCTCCAAGGCACCGGTGGTGTCGGGGCCTCGGCCAAGGGCAGCGCCCCGTCGGGCGCTCCGCAACTGTCGTTGGTCACCACCCAGCCCCAGTCGCTAATCTTCGGGGTCGGCAACGACTGGGACAACGCCACGGGTCGGACCCCCGACACCAATCAGCTGCTGCTGAACCAATGGCTGGACACGTCCACCGGCGACGCCTACTGGACCCAGGAGTACACGGCGCAGACCGGTCCGGCCGGATCGACAGTGACCCTCGACGACACCGCCCCGACCACCGATCGCTGGAACTTCGCCATGGTGGAGATCCTGGCCGCCAACACGTCCAGTTACACGCCCTGACGCGGTCGGCCGGCGCCCGCAAGGGGGAGGGGAGCCGGCCGGCCCGTCGTGCTCAGGTGCTGGGCGGGCGCACCACGATCGTCGAGTAGGCCCCGGGCACGAAGAGGTGAGGGGCGCCGCCACCGTCGGCCGCAACGGACCAGGTGTCGTCGGCCGGCGTGCCCGATGTCGACCGTGGTAGGGCATAGAGCACGGTGTTGTTGTCGAGCCACTCGACCTGGTCGTCGACGCTGCGGGTCTCGGCCAGGGGGTGGTCGACCAGCGTCGACAGGTCCAGGACCGACAGCTGCCACTCGACCCGGCCCAGCGGGCCGATGTGGCGCTTCTTGAAGGCGATCCGGGTCCCGTCTGGTGAGAGGGACGGGCATTCGACGCCGGACCGCAGCACCACCATCTGTCGGCGGGCGATGTCGCCCCTGACGAGGTAGTAGTCGCCACCCGTGCTCTCAGTGGCATAGAAGCGGTTGCTGTCGGAGGGGTCGAACGTGACTCCCCACAGATTGCGATCCACGCTGTCGATCGCCTTGCCGTTCCGCAGCGTCGTGAACTGCTCGAGGTCGCCGAGCACCTTCCCGGCTCGCATGTCGTAGAGCTGGGTTCGGGTCGAGTAGCTCGTGCCGGCGTAGGAATCGCCATACACGAAGGTGGTGGTGGCGCCGTAGCGCCCGTCGTGAGAAACACGGGCGCGGCTGGGCAGGCCTACCAGTCCGATGGTGAACAGGCGGTGGAACCCCTGGTCGAAGATCACGGCCTCGTACGTGGTGATGGCGCCCTGGTTGGTGATGAGGCACAGTCCGCGGCCCCCGTCGTAGGCGACGCGATCGCAGCTGAGCGGGGTGAACCGAGGGTGCGCGACGTCGTCGAGCGGGGCCACGGCCACCCGGCCGAAGTTCGCGTTGACGTTCGTCGAGCGATAGAGCAGCCACGGCGCCCGCTCCAGGTTGGCCAGCGCCGCCGGGTCGACCGTGGTGGCTGGACTCCCGCCGCGGGTGGTCAACGCGGCGTTCTGGTGCTCCGAGAACACCACGTAGCCGACGGCGCCTGCCACGCACACCAGGCACAGGAGGGCGAAGCCGAGGACGGGTCGGCGTCTCACCCGGCGGGGACGAGGGCCGGGCGGCGCAGGGTGGCCACCCCGATCAAGACCATCACGACCAGGCCGAACGTGAACAGGTGCAGGGCTGTGGCCGGCCCGAAGACGGTCCAGGCCGCCCCGAAGGCCACCGACGCCACCAGATGGGCGATGGCCACCGCGCCGATGACGACGCCCATGCCGCTGGTGCGGAGGGTGTCGGGGATGAGCGGGCTGATCAGGGCCATGAGCACTCCGTCGGTGGCGGCGTAGTACCCACCCAGGAGGGCGAGCATGCCCAGGATGGTAGCCAGGCCTGTCCCGCGAGAACCGACGGTCAGCATGGCTCCGACCAGCAGGATCTCGCCCCCCACGAAGACGCGCAGCGGTCCGATGCGGTCGGCCAGACGCCCACAGGGAACCGCCGCGAGCAGGAACACCACCGAGGTGCCGAAGAAGAGCAGCGGGAAGTACCCGGCGCTGAGGTTCACGCGACGCTCGAGGGCCAGGTACAGCAGCGCATCGCCTGGGGTGAGCAGGGCGAAGCCCACGGCCAGCAGCCAGACCCGTCGAAAGGCCGGGTCCTTGAGGAGCACCGCGGCCGCGACCAGGATCGACCGTCGAGTCCGGGCGGGTTGGCTCGAGGCCGGCGCCCGCCGGTCCTCCACGAAGAAGTACAGGACGCCCAGGCCCATGACGGAGATGAAGAAGCTCACGACGAACACGGTCTCGAATCCGGTCGGGTTCCGGGCCAGCAGGAAGGCGGCCAGCAGCGGCCCCACCACCGCGCCCAGCGTGTCGAAGGCCCGGTGGACCCCGAAGGAGGCCCCGAGCTTGTTGCGGGCGCTGCTCAGCGAGATCAACGCATCCCGGGGGGCGGTGCGGATGCCCTTGCCCAGCCGATCGAGGTAGATGGCTCCCAAGACGGGGACCCAGCTCCCGCTGGCCAGCACCAGGATCAGGCCGGCCCCGGTGGACAAGCCATAGCCGGTGCCGGCCACGCGCTTGTGTCGCTGGCGTCGATCGGCCGCCACCGCGGCCAGGACGCAGAAGACCGCGGCCAGACCCTGGTAGAGGCCGTCCACCGCCCCGAACTGCAACGGTGAGAAGCCGAACCGAGCCACGAACAGGAGCGGGAGGACGGCGACCACCATCTCCGTCGACACGTCGGTGAACATGCTGGTGAGACCGAGCATGACGACGTTGCGCGCGACACCACTGACGCGCGGGGCCGCAGGCGGGCGTTGCTCCGCCAGGGGCGGCCTCGTGCCGAGGTACACACAGCCATGTTCGGCGGTGTTCCTGATGTGAGCCTGAAGGGCGTCTGGTCCTTCGCTGAAGCCAGCCGCGGCTGGGCGCCCGCAGCCGATGGCGCCCGAATGGCCGCCGGGTCGTTCGGTAGTATCTCGCACCTCCATGGCGAGTCGCTCTCAGGTCGTTGTCGTCGTCACCGCCGCGCTGCTCCTGAGCGCGTGCGCCAGCTCGGGTTCTTCGGCCTCCTCGACGACCGCGCCGCCCAGTGGGTCGCGCGTCGAGGTGCACATGGCCGGTAGCGGATGCACCCCCGACCAGTTGTCCGCCCCATCGGGCGTGACGGAGTTCGCGCTCAGCAACCACAGCCGATCGCCGGCCAGCTTCCAGGTGTTGAGCGGTGATCATGTGATCGGTCAGGTCGAGTTGCTCGCGGCCGGACGGTCGTCGGCCATCTCGCTCGATCTGACCAAAGGCCTGTACCGCATCACTTGTCAGATCGGAGCCACGGCCGCCCCGGGCGTCCTGGCTGTGGGCGGAGCCACCGGGTCAGTCGGACTGGGTCAGGCGGCCGATCTCCTGACGGCTGCCGACGGGTATCGAACGTTCTTGGTCTCCCAGGCCGACGCACTGGTGGCCGCCATCACCACCATGGCTGGTTCCGTTGCCCACGGCGATCTGGTGGCGGCGCAGGACGCCGATGTCTCGGCGCGGTCGAGCTTCGGTCAGCTCGAGGCCGCGGCGGACAACTTCGGTGACGCCGAGCCCGTCGGGCAGGCCAACCTGGCCGTCAGCCTCGACGGGCCCTTCGGGACCGGTCCCGGGGACCCGCCCCGTGGCCTGCGCCTGGTGGAAGCGGGCCTCTGGGACTCCACTGCGGTGACCTCGCTGGCCCCCGAGGTGGCGGCGGTACTCACCGTCGCGCAGGAGCTGCGGACCCGGATCGGAGCCATGCACCTCGATGCCGTCGAGGCCGCGAGTGGTGCTGGTGACGAGCTCAGCCAGGCGCTGGCCGAGGTGTCCGCAGCCCCGGCGACCCGCCCGAAGGTGCTCGATGTCGCCGACCTGCAGGCGGCCGCGGACGGGGGTCGCGGGTTGCTCGATGCGCTCCACCCGGCGCTGGCCGCCCGTGACCGGGCGCTGGATGCCACGCTGGGCCAGCGACTGGCGCGCCTCGACGCCGCCATCGCCACTGCTCGATCCTCGGCCCCGACCCCCACGGGTGGCCTGGCGCCCGACGCGGCGGCGTCGGTGGTGGCGGCAGGCGACGCCATGGCTGATGCCATGGCTCAGATGGCACCCATCCTCAATCGGCCCGTCCGGTGACCCGCGACGAATCCCGCGCCGCGGGTCGACTCGATCGCCGAGCCTTCCTGGCCGGCGCGGGCGGAGTGGGGATGGCGGTGGGCGCGGGCGCGGCAATCGGATGGGAGCGGACCGCGGAGGCAGCCGCGGCGGCGGCGGGCGCCGGTTCCGACGATGCCGTCCCGTTCTGGGGTGCGCACCAGGCCGGCATCGGGACCCCGGCTCAGGATCATCTCCGTTTCGTGGCCTTCGACGTCGTGGCTGAGCATCGAGCTGAGGTGGCTGAGCTCCTCCGAGCCTGGACGGCGGCGGCCGCCTCGATGACCCAGGGTCGGCCGGTGGCTTCCCTGGACGACGATCTGGTCGCGGCTCCCGCAGATACCGGCGAGGCCGTCGGGCTCGGTCCCAGCCACCTGACCATCACCTTCGGCGTGGGGCCGGATCTGTTCGAGTCGGGCGGCGTCGATCGGTTCGGCCTGGCCGCTCGGCGGCCGCCCGGACTGGTCGAGCTGCCCGAGTTCGCCGGGGATCGTCTCGACCCGAGCCGTTCGGGTGGAGATCTGGCCATCCAGGCCTGCGCCGATGACCCCCTGGTGGCCTTCCACGCCGTGCACAACCTGACCCGCATCGGTCGCGGCGTGGTGGTGCCCCGGTGGGCCCAGTCCGGATTCGGGCGCACGTCCTCGACCACCACCGCCCAGCAGACGCCGCGGAACTTGATGGGGATGAAGGACGGGACCAACAACGTGCGTGCCGAGGATCGTCGGCTCATGGACGAGCAGGTCTGGGTGGGACCGGGCACCGATTGGATGGAGGGTGGGACGTTCCTGGTCGCACGTCGGATCCGCATGCTGCTCGAGTTGTGGGATCGGTCCCCACTCGAGGAGCAGGAGGCCACCATCGGTCGGCACAAGATCAGCGGTGCGCCGCTGGGCGGGACCCGCGAGGCGGACACGGTCGACCTGAACGCGCTGGATCTGGGCGGCCAACCGCTCATCGGGGAGAGCGCGCACATCCGTCGCGCCGCTCCGAGCTCGAACGGTGGGGCGCGCCTGCTGCGCCGTGGCTACTCCTTCGACGACGGGGTCGACGAGTCGGGCGAGCAGGACGCCGGGCTGTTCTTCATCTGCTTCCAGCGCGATGCGGTTCGACAGTTCTCCGGCATCCAGCAGCGCCTGGCCGACGAGGATGCCCTCAACAAGTACATACGCCACACGGCCAGCGCGGTGTTCGCCTGCCCTCCAGGGGCCCGATCCGACGGGTGGATCGGCCGGGGGCTGCTGCAGTAGACCCTGGCCGATCGCCGGCGGCTATCTCACGCCCCGCCCGTCGGCTCCAAGCCACCGTCGGCGGCCTCCCGGTAGGTGCGGCCGCAGGAGCAGACCCTCCCGGGATCGATGTCTGCGCCGCACGCGCAGACCCAGCCCACCCGCCGCGCCGGCACGCCGAGCATCAGCGCGTGCGCAGGCACGTCGCCAGTGATCACCGCGCCGGCACCGATGAGGGCGTACTCGCCGATGGTGACCCCGCACACGACGGTGACGTTGGCCCCCAGGCTCGCCCCCCTTCGCACCGCGGTGGGTACGTACGCGTTCGCCGGCAGCGGGTGACCGATGCGGGGGCGCAGGTCGTTGGTGAAGGTCACCCGCGGACCGATGAACACGTCGTCACCGATGTCGACCGCGTCCCAGATGAGGCTGGCGTTCTTGACCGTCACCCGATCGCCCAGGCGGGCCCCGCCTTCGATGAAGACGTGGTCGCAGATGTTGCAGTCCGCCCCCACGACCGCGCCGGCGAGAAGGTGTGCGAACGCCCATATTCGGGTGCGGGGGCCGACCTCCTCGGTCTCGCATATCGCGGCCGGGTGTAGCTGAATGGACGGGTCCAGAGGCACCGACGGGAATGTAGCGGTTGGTCCGCCAGCCCATGCTCGCCGGCGGGCCGATCGCGGATCGAGTGTTACCCGAGAGCGTCTCGACCGTCTCCAGAGCACCCTATGGAGGGGTTCAGGAGCGGACAAGGTTCCAAATGTGTGGCCTGGGTTGGAAAGGTGGCTGAAATCCGGCCACACTGAGTGCGCAGATCGACTTGGGTTACCACCGAATGTGGGATGAGGGCGAAACAAGGGCAAGGTCGATCGATCGCCACGGATCTGGTTCGCGGGTGGTCGACTACGTGCTGGGGAGGGGAGGGCGATGAGCGTCGAGCTGATACCTGCGAACCGGACCGAATGGTCACCCGCTGCCGCCACCGCGCCGACAAGCCCGCGGACCCCTGTCCACCAGCCGGCGCGAGGGGTCATCCGACTCGACGCCGAGCTCCACGTGCTCGATGCCTGTGTGACCGCCCGACGCATCCTCGGTCGTCGGCTCGATGAGCTGGTGGGGTTCTGCCTGGTCGATCTGGTCGAGGACGGAGTCGCCAACCTGGCCGCGCTGGCTCGCCGGTTGTCGGTCGGAGCGACCGCGGTGGCCGTGGTGGAGGTGCGACCAAGGGCACTGCACGCCGCCCTGCCCCGATGCGAGTTGACGCTCAACTGGCTCCAGGACACCAGGCCGTCCTGGGCCGGATCGACACCGGGCGGATCATTCGTCATCGGGATCTCGCCGCTCGAGCGCGAGCACGGCTCCCCTCCGGACGAGTCCACCGGTGGCCAGATGGTGGAGCGCGTCCCCGACCTGGTTCTGCGGTACCGCCTGTGGCCCGAACGTGGGTTCGACTACGTCAGCCCGAGTTGTCACGAGCTCCTGGGCTATCCGGCGGCCGCCTTCTACGCGCAACCTGACCTGCTCATGGACGTGGCCGTGGATCGGGCCGAGATCTCGTCGCTGATGCAGCGATGGCAGGACAACAACGCCGTCACCGCCGATCCGGTCATCCACCTTCGTCACCGCGACGGGCGGATCCGGGCCTTCGAGCTTCGGACGACGAGCGTGCGTAGCCCCGAGCGGCGCGTGCTGGCCGTCGAAGCCGTGGGTCGCGAGGTCACCCAACGCGACGAAGCCGACCAGGAGCTGCGGGCGATCGTGGCGTTCCGTCGCAACATGCACGAGGTCGCGGGCCGCGACCTCGACCAGGCCGAGCCTTCCGAGGTGCTGCGGGCGGCGCTGACGGCCGTCTGTGACCACACGGGATGGGAGGTCGGGCACGCGTTGGTGGCGGGGGCCGAGCCCGGGTTCCTTGCC
Source organism: uncultured Microthrixaceae bacterium (assembly GCA_963740985.1). Taxonomy (GTDB): domain Bacteria; phylum Actinomycetota; class Acidimicrobiia; order Acidimicrobiales; family Acidimicrobilacustridaceae; genus UBA4742. The sequence goes on along the minus strand of CAVUGJ010000002.1, from coordinate 354,332 downwards.
TCGGCCGACGTCTGGCACCTCGGGACGGGCGATCGCTTCGAGGCCTTCCGCGCCGTGACCGGCAGCCAGCACTGGCCCGCGGACACCGATCTGGCCGGCGACGCCTTCATGTTGGCGCTCCCCACGGTGGTGGAGATGGGCCCGTCCGACGCGAACGCGCGGTCTCGTCAGGCCGCGGCCTGCGGACTGCGGATGGCGGTGGTCGTCCCCGTCCCGATGGGTGAGGGCGTGGGCGCGGTTCTCGAGTTCCTCACCGAGGATCCCGTGCCGCCCAGTCCCGGGCTGATGCGGGCGCTGGATGATGCCGCGGCCGAGGTCGGTCGCGCCCTCAAGCGCACCAGCAACGTGCTCACCCTTCGCCGCATGGACGAGGCGCGCAGCGAATTCGTGGCCCGTGCCACCCATGAGCTGCGCGGCCCCGTCGGGTCGGTGGCGTTGATGGCCTCGGCTCTGGCTCGACAGGCCCGGCAGTCCTCGTCCATGAACCTGGCCGCGTCGCTCGAACGCCTCTCGGATCAAGCCGAGCGCATCCAGTTGATGGCAACTCGGCTGCTGGCCCTCTCCCAACTCGAGAGCGGTGGGATTGAGGTGCACCTCGAGCCCGTGGTGGTCGCCGAGGCCGTCGACGCTTCCGTTCGAGCCATGCTGCCCGAGGCGGGGCCACCGGTTTCGGTGGAGATCGAGGATCGCCAGTTGCTGGTCATGGCCGATCCGCTGCTGCTGGACGAGATCCTGGCCAACCTGCTGGCCAACGCTCGTCGGTACGGCGGCCCGAACATCACCTTGCTCGTGAACGTCAACGATGAGCAGGTCGAGCTCGTGGTGTGCGACGACGGCCCGGGTGTTCCGCCGGACCTGGCCGGACACCTGTTCGAGCCGATGCGCAAGAAGCTGGCCACACCTGACCACGCTGGCCTCGGCCTGGCCCTGGTGCGGCAGATGGCCCGGTCCCTGGGCGGCGATGCGACCTACGAACCCATCGACCAGCCCGGTGCACGGTTCGTGGTGAAGCTCAATCGGCCCTGAATGGGCGGATCCCACCCCGGATCGGCGTCGTCTAGGGGTTCGGCGGTAGGGATTCAGTAAGACCTCAGTCCGGCTTCAGGCAGGCTTCAGGCCGCCAGACCACGCTCGGTAGCACGAAGTGGGCTGCTTTTCGGCCCTGGTGCGCGCCCCCGAGCAAGGGACATTGCGGTCCGTGAAAAAGATCTGGAAGCGTCTGAGTCTGGGCTGGGTCGTGGTTCTGTTCGCCGGGGCAACGGTGATCGTCCCCCTGGCCTCGCCCGCCCACGCCGACCCCTGTGGCGCCGGAGGGAATCCGGTCGCGTGCGAGAACTCGAAGCCCGGCACGCCGCAGTCGGTGTGGGACTCGGGGGGTGGCGACGCGTCCATCCAAGGTTTCGCCACGAACACCAGCGTGAACGTCGGAGCCACGATCACCTTCAAGGTCCAGACGCCGGCCACGAAGTACCACCTCGACATCTACCGCATCGGTTACTACCAGGGAAACGGGGCTCGGCTCATCGCCACCGTCCAGCCGTCGGCCGCGCTGCCCCAGTCGCAGCCCTCCTGTCTCAACGACCCCTCCACGGGGCTGATCGACTGTGGCAACTGGGCCGTCTCGGCGTCCTGGGCCGTCCCGTCCACGGCGGTGTCCGGCATCTACATCGCGCATCTGGTGCGCGATGACGGCAGCCACGACGACAACCAGATCCCGTTCGTCGTCCGCAACGACGCCAGCCATTCCGACGTCATCTACCAGGCCTCGGACACCACCTGGGAGGCGTACAACGACTGGGGTGGCAACAGCCTCTACAAGGGCTCGCCCGCCGGGCGCGCCTACAAGGTCAGCTTCAACCGCCCCTACGCCACTCGCACCGACACGCCGGGCGGGCAGGACTACTTCATGGCGGAGGAGTACCCGATGATCCGCTGGCTGGAGTCCAACGGATACGACGTCAGCTATCAATCCGGGGTCGACACCGACCGCTCCGGATCGCTGCTCACCAACCACAAGGTCTTCCTGTCGGTCGGTCACGACGAGTACTGGTCGGGCAACCAGCGGGCCAACGTCACCGCGGCCCGAAACGCCGGTGTGAACCTCGCCTTCTTCTCGGGCAACGAGGTCTACTGGAAGACGCGGTACGAGTCGAGCATCGACAGCTCCAACACGACCTACCGGACCCTGGTCACCTACAAGGAGACCAGCGCCAACGCCAAGATCGATCCCAGCCCGACCTGGACCGGGACCTGGCGTGATCCCCGCTTCAGCCCGCCGTCCGACGGTGGCCAACCGGAGAATGGCCTCACCGGGACCATCTGGCAGGTCGAATCGGCCAACGACACCGTCGCGGTCCCCGCCGCGCAGGGGAAGGACCGGTTCTGGCGGAACACGTCGATGGCCACCCTGGCCGCCGGCACCGTGGGCAAGTTGGCGCCGAGCTCGCTCGGCTACGAGTGGGATTCCGATCTCGACAACGGGGCGCGGCCCGCCGGGCTGTTCGACCTGTCGACGACCACCCTGACCGAGGGCCAGAAGCTGCTCGACTACGGCAGCAACGTGGGAACCGGGACGGCCACCCACAGCCTCACGACCTACCGCGCCCCGAGCGGTGCGTTGGTGTTCGGGGCCGGCACGGTGCAGTGGTCCTGGGGCCTCGACGCCACCCATGACGCCGGCCAGCTGGGGGTGACTTCGGGTTGGAACGGAGTCAACCCGCCAGCCAGCAAAGACATGCAGCAGGCCACGGTCAACATCCTGGCCGACATGGGGGCTCAGCCCACCACGCTGGCCTCGAACCTGGTGGCGGCCACCCAGTCCACCGATCACACGCCGCCGACCGCGGTGATCACCTCGCCTGCCCCTGGGGCTGGAATCGGCAACGGTGGTACCACCACCGTCCAGGGCACCGCCACCGATGCTGGAGGCGGGCAGGTCGCCGGCGTCGAGGTGTCCCTGGACGGAGGCCTCACCTGGCACCCGGCCACCGGCACCACCTCGTGGACCTACACCGGGTCGATGAGCGGCACCGGTTCGCAGCCGATCAAAGCCCGGGCGGTGGACGACAGCGGCAACCTTCAGACCACCCCGGCCTCGGTCAACGTGGCGGTGTCCTGCCCGTGCTCGATGTTGGGTCTGACCACCAACCCAGCTCGTCCCGGCACGCCGGACACGGCGTCGACCGCGGATCCGTCGCCCACCGAGGCCGGGACCAAGTTCCGCACCGATGTCAGCGGATTCGTCACTGGTGTGCGCTTCTACAAGGGCACCGGCAACACCGGTACCCACACCGGCAGCCTGTGGAGCTCGACCGGTCAGCTTCTGGCCAAGGTGACGTTCTCCAACGAGTCGGCCACCGGATGGCAGGAGGCCGACTTCGCCACGCCGGTGCCGGTCAGCGCGGGAACCACCTACGTCGTCTCGTACTACGCGCCGGCGGGGCACTACGCCTCGAGCGAGGCGTACTGGAAGGTATCCGGCAGCACCCAGGGACCCATCCGCGCCCTGGCCGATGGGGCCGACGGTCCCAACGGCGTCTACTCCTACGCGGGCGACGGCTTCCCGACCAGCACCTTCGATGCCACCAACTACTACGTGGACGCGCTCTTCACCGCCTCCTCGCCGGTCGACACCACGCCGCCCACCATCACCAACGTCACGCCGGTCAACGGCACCTCCAGCGTGTCGACCGCGGCGGCTCCCACCGCGACGTTCTCCGAGCCGGTGCAACCGGCCACGATCACGTTCAAGGTCACGAACTCGAGTGGCGCGACCGTCACCGGCTCGACCACCTACAACTCGGCCAACAACACCGCCACCTTCACGCCCTCGCCGGCCCTGGCGGCCGGTACGACGTTCACGGTGGTGGTCAGCGGCGCCAAGGACCTGGCCGGGAACACCATGACCGCCTCGACGACCTGGTCGTTCAAGACGGCGAACGCCACGCCACCGCCAGGAGTCTGTCCGTGCAGCATCTGGAACGACTCGACCGTCCCGGCCACCATCACGGCCAACGACGCCAGCTCGGTCGAGCTGGGTGTTCGGTTCACCTCTGATGTGGCCGGGACGATCACGGGCGTGCGCTTCTACAAGGGTCCGCAGAACACCGGCACCCATACGGGTGAGCTCTGGTCGGCAACGGGTACGAAGCTGGCCACGGCAACCTTCAGCTCCGAGTCGACCTCGGGGTGGCAGCAGGTCAGCTTCAGCTCGCCCGTCTCCATCACCGCCAACACCACCTACGTCGCCTCGTATCACACCAACGTCGGCTTCTACTCCTTGACCTCGGGGCAGTTCACCTCGGCGGCGGTGGACAACGCGCCCCTGCACGCCCCGGCCACCACGGCCTCAGCCGGCAACGGTGTCTACGCCTACGGCGCCACCTCGACCTTCCCCACCAGCACCTTCGGTGGGAGCAACTACTGGGTCGACGTGGTGTTCTCGCCCTCAGCCGACCTGACGCCGCCCACGGTGGTGTCGACCACGCCCGTCAACGGAGCCACCAACGTGGCCGTGTCCGCCACTCCCAGCGCCAAGGTGAGCGAGCTGGTGCAATCCGGCACCCCGGCGATGACCCTGGTCGGGCCAGGTGGGGCGGTGGCCGGCACCACGGCCTACAACTCGTCCAACCTGACGGTCACCTTCACGCCGTCGGCGGCGCTGGCGGCCGGCACGCTCTACACCGCCACGCTGAGCGGGGCCAAGGACGTGTCCGGCAACACCATGGCGCCCTATTCGTGGACATTCACCACCGCGGGCGGTTCGTCTTGTCCGTGCGGGCTCTTCAGCTCGGACCAGAGCCCGTCGGTCACCTCGGCCAACGATTCGAGCTCTGTGGAGCTGGGCGTGCAGTTCACGCCATCCTCCAACGGTTGGATCAGCGGGGTGCGCTTCTACAAGGGTTCGGGCAACACCGGTGTCCACACCGGCAGCCTGTGGACCTCCTCGGGGGCCTTGCTGAGCACCGGAACCTTCACCAGCGAGACCAGCTCGGGTTGGCAGCAGCTGCTCTTCCCGACCCCTGTGGCGGTGAGCTCCGGAGTCACCTACGTGGCCTCCTACCACGCCCCCAACGGCCACTACGCGGCGGACAGCAACTACTTCGCCTCCGCCCTGACCAACGGCCCGCTGCAAGCTCCGGCCAACACCAACGGGGTCTACCAGTACGGCGCCGGCGGCTTCCCGTCGAACACCTACGCGGCCACCAACTACTGGGTCGATGTGGTGTTCAGCATCACCCAGCCCCCGGATGTCGTCCCACCGGTGGTCAGCTCGGCGTCGCCGGTCAACGGTGCCACCAGCGTTCCCACCACGTCGGGCCTGACCGTGAACTTCGACGAGGCCATGACGCCCGGCTCGATCACCATGACGGTGGTGGGCCCGGGTGGCGCGGTCGCCGGAACGGTCAGCTACAACGCCTCCACCTTCGGGGCCACCTTCACCCCGACTGCGGCACTGGCCAACTCGACCGCGTACACCGTCACGGTCACCGCGGCCAAGGACGCGGGCGGCAACTCGATGGTGGCGCCGTACTCGTGGACCGTGACCACGGCGGCACCCACGCCTGCGGCCGGCTCGTCCCCGTACACGCTGTGGCCTGACGGGGTCGGACCATCGCCGGATTCGGTGAACGATCCAAACGCTGTCGAGCTGGGCGTCAAGTTCCGGGTCGACGTCCCTGGCACCGTGACAGCCATCAAGTTCTACAAGGGCGCAGCCGATGTCGGCCCCCACACCGCCACGCTGTGGTCGGCCACCGGGACCAAGTTGGCCACCGGGACCTTCTCGGGGGAGTCCGCGGCCGGCTGGCAGACCCTCACCCTGTCCACGCCGGTGTCGATCCTGGCCGGGACCACCTATGTGGCCTCGTACCACACCGCCTCGGGCGACTACCCGGTGACAGCCAACGCCTTCGTGGCCGCCGGGGTGGACAACGGTCCGCTGCACGCCCTGCAGACAGGAGTCGATGGTGTGAACGGCCTGTATCTCTACGGCTCTGGCGGCTTCCCGTCGGCAGGGACGTCCACCAACTATTGGGTCGAGCCCGTGTTCGTCCCGTCGGGCTCATGAGCCGCCTCGGAGTTGCGGTCATCGGTGCGGGGTACTGGGGTCCGAACCTGGTTCGGAACTTCCACGCAGCGCCCGACTGGGATCTGCACTGGGTGTGCGACCTCGATCGGGAGCGCGCCGAGCGCGTGGCCGGGCGCGCCCCGGGGTCCGGATCACCAGCGACCTCGATGACGTGCTCGACGATCCGGATGTGACCGCGGTGGCGGTGGCCACGCCGGCCGCCACCCACACCGAGGTGGTGCTGGCCGCGCTCGACGCCGGCAAGCACGTGCTGGTGGAGAAGCCGCTGGCCCCATCGCTGGCCGACGGCGAGAAGCTCGTGCAGGCCGCGGAGGACCGTGATCTGGTCCTGATGTGCGATCACACCTACTGCTACACGCCGGCGGTGCTCAAGATCCATGAGCTCGTCTCGACCGGTCAGCTCGGGGACATCCAGTACGTCGACTCGGTCCGGGTCAACCTGGGTCTGGTCCAACCCGACATCGACGTGTTGTGGGACCTCGGGCCTCACGACCTGTCCATCCTGGACTTCATCCTGCCCGCCGACGCCCGACCCACCAGCGTGGCCGCGGTCGGAGCTGATCCGGTGGGCGCGGGGCACCTCTGCGTCGGCTACCTCACCCTGCCCCTGGGCGGGAACGCCATCGCTCACGTCCACCTCAACTGGCTGAGCCCCACCAAGGTCCGCACTACACTGATCGGCGGTTCGAAGAAGATGGTCCTGTGGGACGACCTCAACCCGTCGCAACGCATCAGCGTCTATGACCGGGGTATCGAGATGCAAGGGCCGTCGGACGGCGAAGCCCGTCACCGGGCTCAGGTGGCCTACCGGCTGGGCGACATGGTCGCCCCCAGCTTGCCCGAAGGCGAGGCCCTGCAAGGCGTGGTCACCGAGCTGGCCGACGCCATCCGTGCCCACCGGGCGCCCTTGACCGACGGACGATCGGGTTTGCGGGTGCTGGCGCTCCTGGAGGCGGCCAGCCGCAGCCTCGACCTGCACGGCGGATTCGTGGAGGTGGGCGCTCGTGGCTGATGCGGATGGAGAGGACAGGTTCCGCGGCGACCGCATCCTGGTGACCGGTGGGGCCGGTCTCATCGGTTCGACGATCGTCGATCAGTTGGTGGCGCACGGGCCGAGCGAGATCGTCGTGTTCGACGACTTCAGCCGGGGTCGCATGGCCAACCTCGAATGTGCCCTGCCCTCCGGGCTGGTGACCGTCGTCGAGGGGGATGTGCGAGACCGCCAGGCTGTCGCCGCGGTACTGGCGGGCATCGACGTCGTGTACCACCAGGCTGCGATCCGCATCACGCGCTGCGCCGAGGAGCCACGAGTGGCGCTGGAGGTCCTGGCTGACGGGACGTTCAACGTCGTCGAGGCCGCAGTCGAGGCAGGCGTGCGTCGAGTGGTGGCGGCCTCGTCGGCGTCGGTGTACGGCCAGGCCGAGCAGCTGCCCACGGCCGAGTCCCACCACCCGTGGGACAACGAGACCCTCTACGGGGCGGCCAAGCAGTTCAACGAGGGGATCCTCCGCGCCTACCGCCAGACGCACGGCCTCAACTACATCGCCTTGCGCTACTTCAACGTGTACGGACCCCGCATGGACATCTACGGCGTGTACACCGAGGTCCTGGTGCGATGGATGGAGCGGATCGAGGCCGGTGAAGCGCCGCTGATCCTCGGCGACGGCAGCCAGACGATGGACTTCGTACACGTGGCTGACGTTGCCCGCGCCAACATCATCGCCGGGACGACGCCCCACGAGGGTGAGGTGTTCAACGTCGGCCGAGGCATCTCCACGTCCCTGGCCGAGTTGGCTGCCGCCCTCACTCGGGTCATGGGGGCCGAGCAGCTCACGCCGATCCACGGACCGGAGCGGGCCACCAATGCCGTGCGCAGCCGCCGTGCCGACATCTCCAAGGCCCGCGACCTGTTGGGTTTCACGGCCGAGGTTGACCTGGATGCCGGTCTGGCCGACCTGGTCGACTGGTGGCGGGCGTCGCGGGCCCTCGACGGACTCTCGCCGTCCGAGCTGGCGTCTCCGGCGGGGGTGGGGAGATGACCATCCCGGTGATGCGCCCCTGGTTGGGTACCGAGGAGATCGCCGCCGTCACGGCCGTCATCGAGTCTGGCTGGATCGCCCAGGGCGCCAAGGTGCGCGAGTTCGAATCGGCCATGGCCGCCCGCGTGCAGACGGGGTACGGGGTTGCGGTCTCCAACGCCACCGCCGGCCTCCACCTGTCCCTGCATCTGCTGGGCCTGGCTGCGGGGGACGAGGTCATCGTTCCTTCGCTGTCGTTCATCGCCACCGCCAACGCGGTGCGACAGACCGGCGCCCGCGCCGTGTTCGCCGACGTCGACGAATCCACCCAGAACCTGACGGCCAAGACCATCGAGGAGCGGTTGACCCCTCGTACCGCCGCCGTGATGGTGGTGGATCAGGCTGGAGTCCCGGCTGACCTCGCCCCGATCCAGGCGCTGTGCGACCCGCTCGGCATCCCCATCGTCGAGGATGCCGCCTGCGCGGTGGGCAGCACCCGAGAGGGCCGCCCGGTCGGGTCGGGGGCCGATCTGGCGGTCTTCTCGTTCCATCCCCGCAAGCTGATCACCACCGGCGAGGGCGGCATGGTGGTCACGGCCAACCGCGAGTGGGCCGAGCGCCTACGCCGGCTCCGTGAGCACGGCATGAACCACAGCGCCTTCGACCGCCATGCCAGCACTGGCCCGGTCCTGGAGTCGTATCTGGAGCCCGGCTTCAACTACCGCATGACCGACCTCCAGGCCGCCATCGGACTGGTGCAGCTCGGGCGGCTCGATCAGATGCTCGCCGAGCGACGCACCGCCGCCCACCGTTACCACGCCAAGCTGGTCGACCTGCCGGGTCTGCAGCTGGTGACCGACCCGGCGAACGGCACCACCAACCATCAGTCCTACTGGGTCGTGCTCCCCGACGACTTCCCGGTCTCGCGCGACGAGGTGCTGGCGCGGCTCGATCAGGCGGGCGTCTCCGCTCGACGCGGCATCATGGCCAGCCATCTCGAGCCGGCCTATGCCGATCAGGTCACGCCGGCGCTGCCGGTGACCGAGCGCCTGACCCGGCAATCGCTCATCCTCCCGCTGTTCCACGGCATCACCGAGGCGGAGCAGGATCTGGTGGTCTCGGTCCTGGCCGATGCAGCCAGGGCCCGGCCGTGAGCCCGCCTCGTCAGCAGCTCGTCCTGGTCGGAGCCGGTGGGCTTGGTCGGGAGACGGCTGAGCTGGTGCGGGCCATCAATGCGGCCACGCCGCGCTGGGATCTTCTGGGCTTCGTGGATGACGATCCACGACTCGAGGGCGCCTCGGTGGCCGGGCTGCCGGTGCTGGGGCCGATTGAGCTGGCCGCCAGCCTGGATGTCGCGGTCGTCATCTGCACGGCCAAGCCGGTCGTGGGCTGCTCGCGTCGGGGTCTGGTCGACCGGCTCGGCCTGCCCGCCGGTCAGCTCCCGAGCCTGGTGCACCCGACCGCGTCACTGGCGAACTCGACGGTGCTCGGACCGGGCTGCGTCGTGCTGGCCGGCGTGGTGGCCACGGCGCAGGTATCGATCGGCTCGCACGTCGCGGTCATGCCCCAGGTGGTCATGACCCATGACGATGTGATCGAGGACTTCGTGACCCTGGCCTCGGGCGTGCGCCTGGGCGGCGCGGTCCGAGTGGCCATGGAGGCGTACCTGGGCGCCGGTGCCTTGGTCCGCGAAGGCGTGACCGTGGGGCGGGCCGCGCTGGTCGGGATGGGTGCCGTCGTCCTCGACGACGTGCCTCCTGGTGAGGTTTGGGCAGGTGTTCCCTCGCGTCGTCTCGGCGCAGAGGTTTCCGTGGTGGGTGCACATCGCGATGGAGGAGATTGATCATGACGGTGGCCGATGTTCCCACCAAGGTCCCGATCGACATCGCCTTCGTCGATCTGGCCAGCCAGCACGCTGAGATCGCCGAGGAGGTCGAGGCCGGTTTCGCAGCCGTGATGCGGAGCACCGGATTCATCGGAGGCGCCACCGTCACGGCTTTCGAAGACCAGTTGGCCGCCTGGTGGGGTCGTTCCCACGCCGTGGGCGTGGCCAACGGCACGGACGCCATCGAGCTCATGCTGCGGGCCGCGGGGATCGGCGGCGGAGACGAGGTGATCCTGCCCGCCAACACCTTCATCGCCACCGCTTCGGCCGTGGCCCGCACGGGTGCCCGGCCGGTGTTCGTCGACGTGGACCGGGCCCACCTCCTGATCGATCCCGAGCAGCTGGCCGAGCGGATCACTCCCCGCACCCGTGGGGTGATCGCCGTGCATCTGTACGGGCAGATGGCGCCCATGGAGCAGTTGCGACAGGCGCTCGATGACCTGCCGATCCTGTTGTTCGAGGACGCAGCCCAGGCCCATGGCGCCCGACGTCACGGCCTGCCCTCGGGCTCGCTCGGGCTGGCCGCGGCCACCAGCTTCTACCCGGGGAAGAACCTGGGAGCGTACGGCGACGGCGGGGCTGTGCTCAGCGATCGCGACGAGCTGGCCCGGCGGGTGCGCCTGATCGCCAACCACGGGGCCTCGAACAAGTACGACCACGAGGTGCTGGGGTTCAACTCTCGGCTGGATGCGCTGCAGGCCGTGGTGCTCCAGGCCAAGCTGCGCCGGCTCGATCGGTGGAACCACGCTCGCGCCGAGGTTGCCGCCCGCTACGAAGAGCTGCTGGCGGACCTCGCACCGCTGTGGCTGCCCCAGACCATGGCCGGCAACGAGCACGTCTGGCACCTCTATACGGTCCGGCTCGAGGAGCGCGACCGGTTGCTGGCCGGCCTGACCCGGCGTGGGGTGGGGGCCGGCATCCACTACCCGGTGCCCTTGCACCTGGTGGGGGCGTTCGCCGATCTCGGCTACCGGCGGGGTGACTGCCCCAACGCCGAGGAGGCGGCCGCCCGCCTGCTGTCGCTGCCCATGCACCCACACCTGGGGGCCGACCAGCAGGAGCGCATTGCCGAGATCATCCACGAGGAGCTCGCATGACCCCGTCGGGCCGGCCGATGGCTACCAACGTGCTCGGGAGAAGCTGATGGAGTTCTGGACATCGGTCAGGGTCATCGTCCGTCGTTGGTACCTGGTCGTCCCCTGCCTGTTGCTCACCTTGGTGCTCGGGGGCTACCTGGTCCACACGGCCAAGCCGGCCTACAAGGCCACTGGCTCGGTTCTGCTGAGCGGTTCCGGCCGGGCCGCCCGCCCGGCTACCACCCCGTCGACGGTGGCGGCGGTCAACCCCTACGCCAACATGGATCAGAGCCAGCTCGCCTACCTGGTCAGCCAGGCCGCCAGCAGCTCGATCATCAGCGACCAGATGGCGACCGCGGGCGCCACGTCGACCTTCTCGGTGGTGTCGATGCCCAACGAGCCGGCCATGACGGTCTCGACGACGGCCGAGACGCCGGAGTCGGCCCTGCGCTCCTATCGAACCCTGATCACCCTGCTGAACGCGGAGCTGGGCCGCCGACAACTGGCCGTTGGGGCACCGTCGAACACATTCGTCGGAGTCCAGAACTGGACCATCCCGACCGCGGCGACGCCACAGAACGCGGCCAAGGTCAAGGCGCTGATCCTGGTGGTCGGTGTCGGCCTGCTGCTCACCCTCGGCCTCACCTTCCTGGTCGATGCCCTGCTGGCCAACGGCGTCCCCTGGTCGCGCTCGAGCGAGGAGGAGCCGGACGAGGCCGAGGCGGCGACGGACGAGCTACCCACCGGCCCGGTGGCGGTGCCCGCCCACATCGAGCTCGACGACCTCGATGACGTCAACCTCGACGAGGTGGACGACGACGATCGGGCGTACCTGGCCGCCCACGCGCAACGAGCGGGGGTGCGGTCGGTGTCGCGCTATGACCTGGTGCAACCGCGGCTGGCCGAGCGCGGCAGCGGGTCGGTGGCCTCGGAGGACCAGCGGCGGGAGGGTCTGCCGCCGTGGGTGCCCCCCGAGGGGCGCGCCCGCGCCTCGGGGAGCTGATCGTAGCCGTGGATGCCCCGGCGCCGACCCGCCGCCTCGGTCGGGCGCTCCCGGCGGCGCCCGAACAGCCTCGCCACCGGACCGGCCGCGACGCGGTGTCGTTGCTCACGGTCTTCGTCGTCATCGCCTTCGCCATCCCGTCACCACTGACGTTCAAGCCCATGGGGGCGAGTGGAACGCCCGCCGCTCTCGTGGGGCTCGGCTTCCTGCTCTGGTGGGCCCTGGCCAAGATGGGTTCGGCCCAGGGGGTCGACCGCGGGCCCCAGCCGATCCGGATCGCCGTGCTCCTGCTGATCGCGGCCGCGTTGGCCAGCGGCGCCGGCATGTTCCTGCGTCCATACACCTCGGAGATGTCCAACGCCGTCTACCGCGGCATTGTCATGTTCTGTTCCCTAGCCGGGGTGAGCCTCCTGGCCGCTGACGGCATCTCGAGCCTGGAGCGCATCCACACCTTGATGAATCGCCTCGTGGCTGGGGTGTCGCTGGTGGCGGCAGTTGGCCTCGTCCAGTGGCTCACAGGCTATGACGCGGCGGCGCGGGTTGCGATACCCGGTCTGACTCGCAACCTCGACTTGGTCGACCAGAGCCGTTCGTCCTTCGTGCGGGTGCAATCGACGACCGTTCATCCGATCGAGCTCGGCTCCTTGCTGGGCATAACGCTGCCCATCGCCCTGAGCTACGCCTTCCTGGCCAAGGACCGCCGAACGAAGCTGATCCGTTGGGCCGAGGTGGCGGTCATCGCGGCCGTGCTCCCCATGGCGCTGTCTCGCACCGGGGTCATCGCCGCCACGATCGGCACGCTGGCCGTTGCCATGGACTGGAGCTGGGCCCGCCGGGCTCGTGTGGTGGCCGCCGGGGCCGCGTTCATGGTTGCCATGCGGCTGGCCATCCCCGGCCTGATGGGCACCTTGGTGTCGCTGTTCACCAACATCACCAGGGACTCGAGCACCACGGACCGTACCGGTCGATGGGAGTTCGCCGGCCACTACCTCGAACTGCACCCCTGGTTCGGCATGGGCGTGGGCACCTACTACCCGGTCACCGCCCACTACTTCGACAACCAGTACCTGGGGGTGGCCACCGAGATGGGCGCGGTCGGGCTGTTCGCCGTCCTCCTGCTGTTCCTGATCATGGTGTTCACGGCCCGAGGGGCCCGGCTGCGTGCGGTGGACCCCGAGACCCGGGCGTTGGCGCAGGCGCTGGCCGGGGTGGGTGTGGCCATGATGGTGATCTTCATGACGGCCGACATGTTCAGCTTCTCGATGGAGATGGGTGTCTTTTTCCTGCTGTTCGGCGTGACCGGTGCCCTGTGGCGGCTCACCGGCGGCCAGCGGGGCGGCATCCCGGGTCCACAGCCGCGGACCCGGCGGGTGGCCACCTCCCTCTAGGCAGGCGGGAGGGTCGCGGCCGCGCCCTGGCTGCCGTAGGCCGCCAGCAAGGCGTCGCCCGCGTGGTCCCACGTGAGGTTTCGAGCCCGCTCGATGGAGGCGGTCCGCAGAGACATGCGCAGGTCACGATCCCGCGACAGCTGCGTCAGGTGATCGGTCAGTGCGGCCACGTCGCCGATCGGGTGGACCAGGCCGTGCTCGAGGTGGTGGCACTCGCCAGCGGCGGCCTCGGAGACGGCCGGCACCGCACCGCTGGCCATGGCCTCGAGGCAGACGAGCGGCGATCCCTCCTCGAGGCTGGGGAGCAGGAAGACGTCGCTGTGACGCATGAGCTCGGGGAGGTCGTGGCGATGTCCAAGCAGCTCCACGCCGGGCACGCCCATCAGCGGCTCGATGGCCTCCCGGTAGCGGGCATCGATGTTGCCGGCGACGAGGAAACGACCGGTTCGGCCGGCTGCGGTGTCGCGCCAGGCCTCGAGGGCGAGGTGCAGGCCTTTGCGCACCGTCGCGTGGCCAGCGAACAACACCGTGAACGGGCGGTCGGCCTGGCCGTGGTCCGGGTCTGGCCACCAGCGGTGGTGGTCGTAGCCGTACTGGTGTCGCACCAGCTTGCTGGGCGCCACCCCCTGATCGAGGAAGGTGCGCACCACGAAGTCCGAGGGGCAGAGCAGGTGATCGGCCAGTTCGTACTCCTCCTCCTCGCGGCGGAGGAGGTCGGCGTCCCACCATCCTTCTGCTCCCCGCTCGAGGGCGATCCCCAGTCGATCGCATTCCTCGTTCACCGAGGTGAAGAGGTAGCGCGTGTGCGCGTTCGGGCGTTCGAGGAAGGTAGGGATGCCGAGTTGCTTGGCGGCGAGCAGCGTGCGACGAGCTGCCCGGGGCCAGGTGTGCACGGCCTCGAACTGGTCGCCTGTGCGCCGCAAGCGGGCAGCCACGATGCTGTCGTGCCATGACAAGGCGCGGCGCTCGCCCACGGCCTGATAGGAGATGCGAGCCCGCCTCCAGGCCAGGGTCTGCACCACGTGGACCTCGGCTGGGACCGGTCGGTGCAGGACGCCAGTGAGCGCCGTGACTTGGGCTCCGGCGTTGGCCAGTCCCCGAACCTGTTGCCAGGCGGTGTAGCAGACGCGGTCGGCGCCGAGCTTGTGGGGGAAGCTGTAGAGCACGCGGACGGGTCTAGGCATCGACCGGCACCTCCCGATCAGGAGCCGCCGGCGCCGTCCTTCCGTAGACCTCGGCCTCGATGGCGGCCACCGTCGCCGCCTGCGCCGGCGCCCACTTGTCCCGGCGGACGCCCGCGGCCGCAGTTTCGGCCCGCTCGATCTGATCGGGTGCCTCGATCGTCTGGCTCAGCGCATCGGCCAGTCCCATCGGGGTGGGGTAGGCCCAGGCCACCTGCGGGCTGTCGAGGTTGGGTCGGAGCAGGGGCGAGTCGTTGATCACCGGAATGGCGCCGCAGGCCAGCAGCTCGTAGGGGATGAGCGAGATGTTCGTGAAGGAGAGGGTCAGCCCGGCGACGCAGCGGTTGTACAGGTCGGCGAGCTCGACCGGTGTGATGACGCCGTGGTGGGTCGCCGGGAACGGAACGGTGGCCGACGCGTCGCCGAACAGGTGGATCTCGATGTCGGAATGGCGTCGGTGGAACTCCTGGAGGGCCAGGACGCCGAGATCGAAGCCGCGGCGGGCCACGTCCGGCTTCGCATAGAAGACAACGCCGTTGCGAGCCTGCCGATTGACGAGCCGGTAGATGTCGGTGTCGCATCCGAACTCGGCGACGTCCGCATCGATGCCCATCTCCGACCTCAGCAAATCGGCCAGGGCCCGCCCGATCGTGATGCACCTGTACCCGAATCGGTAGGTGTCCTCGGCCAGGACGTACTCGGAACCCCGGGGGTAGAAGTACGGCTCGAAGTCCTGCACCAGGTACATCCGGCGCGTAGGCAACGTTCCGTGGGCCGCCACCACATGAGCGGTGGGCCACGACGTGGCGATCAGCGCGTCCGAGGCGCGGATTCCGTCGCGTACCGCGCGCACCTCGGCGCGGATCACGGGCCAGTGCTGGCGGATCGTCGTCGCCTGCTGGGCCGTGTCGCCCTGGTACCGGTCGTAGAGGTACAGCACACAGGTGTGACCCGCCCGCTCCACGGCTTCGATGAGGCGGAAAGCCGTGGTGTGGCCGCCCGAACCCGCGGCCGGAGGAGTCATGACCCAGCCGATGGTCAGTGGGGTGCCGGGCGTCGGGCGCGCGGCCGGCGTCGGCAGTGACAACCCGCGGGAGTCCGCGATATCCGACCGCAGCAGGGCGAAGTCAGCCTGGGCCGCGTCGAGCCGCTGGTAGCTGGCCCGGGCCAGCCGCTGGGCCAGCCCGCGCCCTCCTTCGGTCCGGACCACCCGTGCCGCTTGGGTGGCCCGCCTGTACACATTTGGTACCGGGTTCGCCACCATCAGACCCCGTCTAGTCGCCATCGTCGGCGGCTCGCCATGGACCGGATCCGGCGTCCGGCGGCGTGCACGAAGAAGTTCGGCATGTAGGGCGCCACCCGTGGTCCCACCCGACGACGTGCCTCCAGCGCCCGCCAGGCCGGCAGGGAGGTGGCGTCGGGGTAGACCTCCAGCGCGAAGGCCACATAGGGCTCGGACGGCTCCGCCACCCGAGGCCGGTCGTAACACCTGCACGCCTCATCCAATGCCTGTGTGGCCAGGGCCCGACGGGCCAACTCGTGCATGCGCTGGCCCTCGGACCCGGAGGAACCGAGTCCATCGAACAACGCGTCGAACACCAAGGCGCGGTCGCGGAGGTCGTCCAGCTTGGTGCTCGACGCGGTCATGCTCTGGTCGTGATCACGGTGGAAGGCCTGATCGGCACCGTCGATGTGCGCCACGTCAGCCACCGCCCCCATGCGGAGCCACATCTCCATGTCGTGGGCGTAGGCGAGCTGGGGGCGTTGGCCCCCCACCATGTCGACCACCGACCGCCGCATCACCACCTCGGGCGCGGTGATGCAGTTCCAGCCCGACCGGCACCGTCCTTCGAGCCAGGTCAGGCCCGGCCAGATGCTCCAGCCGCTGACCTTCGTCCGAGCCGTGGCGGGGACGTCGTCTCCGACGAAGTGCAACGGTCGACCGTAGGCCAACCCGACGCTGGGCTCGGCTTCCAGCAGGGCCACGGCCCGCCCCAGCGCCCCGGGTGCCAGCAGGTCATCGGCGTCCAGGCGAACCAGGTACTGGCCTCGGGCGTGGGCCAACCCATCGTTGAAGGTCTCGACCGCTCCGCGGTTGGTGGCATGGGCGATCACCGCCACCCGCGGGTCGGCCTCGCCAAGGCGGCGGGCCAGCGTCAGGCTGCCATCGGTGGACCGGTCGTCGACGATGATCACATCGACCTCCACCCCGGGCTGGTCCAAGGCCGATTCCACGCAGGCGCGCAGGTAGCGCTCGTAGTCGAAGCAGGGAATGACCACGCTCACCCGTGGGCGGACACCCGGCGGGAGAGCCTCGGGCCGGCGCTTGCGGGGTCGGCCCGAGGCCCGACCGTCACGCCGCCCGACGGTGATCACAGAGGCTCCTTGCCGGCGGCGTACTCCATGCCGGGCAGCCCGACGGGGGCGGGGCCCACGACCTCGACCTCGACCTCGGCGTCCTCGGCCTCGAGCCGGCGCCCTGTCCGGCGGTCCCAGGCCTCCCGTCCGGCGGCGCGCAGCTTGCCCAGGTGGGGCAGCACATAGAGCAGGGCGCCAGTGGCCGCACCGGTCGCACAGGCCAGCGGCGGGTCGGCGATCTGTCGGCTGACCACCCAGGCCACGGCGCCCGCCACCCCGGCCCAGGCGACGGGCGGCCCGAGGGCCCGGGCCAGGGACGACGGGCTCACCCCGGACTGGTTCAGGATGACGGCGTAGACCGGCAGCATCAGCCCGACCACTACGAGGGCCTGGGCCGCGCCCGCCCCGGCGATGCCGTGACCGCGCACGCCGATCACCAGGGCGATGGTGAGTCCGACCAACCAGGGGATCTGGGCCAGGAAGACGGCGCGCGTCCGGCCCAGCGTGACCAGGAAGTCGCCGCTGAGCTCGAGCAGGATGCGGCCGGCGCCGAGCACGCACAGACCCGTCAGGGCGGTGGCGGCCAGCCCCCAGCGCTGCCCGTAGACGGTGACCACCAGGGGCCGGCCGACCGCGGCCAACAGGAAGCAGATGGGCAGTGTGACGACGGCCACCAAGCGCAACGCCGCGACGAACCGGACGGGCATGTCCTCGCCGTCGCGCTGCAGGTGGGCGAAGCCGGGCAACGACACACTGCGGACGACCGCGCCGAAGAGGTTCATGGGCCAGCCCGAGATGTTGAAGGCCAGGACGTACAGGCCCAGGGCGGTGGCGCCCAGCACCCGGCCGACCACTATGTAGTCCACGTTCAGGACCGAGAAGGCGATGACGTTGGCACCGACCAGAGGCAGGCCGAAGGCCAGCAGCCGGCGCACCTCGGCGCGGTCCCAACCGAGTCCGAACCGGCCCGGCCGGTAGGTGAGCAGGAGCGCGGTGCCCAGCAGCTGCCCGACCACCCAGGACCAGGCCAGCGCCATCGGACCCCACCCGGCCAGGGCCAGCACGATCAGGAGGATGCCGCTGCTGGCCGTGTTGGCCATGTCGGCGGCGAAGATGCGGTCCATCCGGAAGTGCCGGCGTAGGAACGCGGTGGGCACCGCGCTGACCCCGGCCAGGGGCAGCGTCAGTGCCATCACGGCGATGGCAGGGGCTGCCTTGGGCGATCCCAGCAGCCGGGCCGCCAGGGGCGCCCCCACCGCCATGAGCAATCCGAGCAGGCAGGCCGAGGCCACGGCCAGGGTCCCCACCGTCGGGGCGGCCCGATGGGCCAGGTCGTCGTCGTCGCGGATGAGCGCGGCGGAAACGCCCATCTCGCTCACGTTGACGAGGATGGTGTGCACCACCAGGGCCACGGCAAAGATCCCGAAGTCGCGCGGCACCAGGATGCGGGCGATGACCACCCCGATGGCGAACTGAGCGGCCCGTCCGACACCCACGTCGAGCGTGGACCAGATCGCTCCCCGCCGCATCATGGCTGGGAGCTGATCGCGCGGGCTGCCCCTGCTCACACGCCGCTCCAGCGCCATCGGCGCCATTGGATGCGCCAGTTCAGGTCGCGGGCCAGGCGGTGGCAGGCTGCCGTCATGGCCGCCGGCGGGACCGCCGGGGGGGTCATCCGACGGTGGAGCGCCTTCCAGGCCCGCAGCGAAGGGGCCGGCGGATAGACCCGTACCGCGAAGTCCATGAGCTGTTGGTCACCCTCCGGGGTCGCCGTGCCGTAGTCGTGGTCGGCGCAGGCCCGGTCGAGGGCGTCGCCGGCCAGCGCCCGGCAGGCCTCCGCGTACAGGCCCGGGCCCGATGCCATCGGGTGGGCGGACGAGAGGAGCACGGAGGCGAAGGCGGCTCGCCGGCCCTCGAGGTCGGTGACGTGGCCGGCGTAGGTGGTCCGCTGCATGCTCGAGTCGTGGACTCGGTAGAGGGCCTGGCAGGGTCCGTTGACCCGACCGACGTCGGTCACCGCGGCGGCCCGCAACCACATCTCGAAGTCTCCCGAGTGGGGGAGGGCGGGGTCGTAACCGCCGATGGCGTGCTGGACCGAAGTCCGCATCACCACCTCAGGACAGTAGATGCAGTTCTTCCCACGCTGACTGCGCTTGCGTATCCATTCTGAACCCGACCAGATCGTCCAACTCTTGACTTCGGTGGGCACTTCGGGCGGCTCATCGGTGAAATCCACGGGATGTCCATAGACGAACCCGACCGAGGGGTTGGCCTCCATCAACGCCGTGGCCCGGGCCAGCGAACCCGGCACCAGAAGGTCATCGGCTGACAACAGGACCACGTAGTCGGATTCGACCATCGCCAGGCCCTCGTTGTAGGTGGCGATGTGCCCTTTGTTCTGCTCGTGGCAGATCAGGCGGATCCTCGGCTCGGCGCGAGCCAGCTCGGCCGCGACCACGGCGCTGCCATCGGGCGAGGCGTCGTCGATGACGATGGCCTCCACCTCGACCCCCTCCTGATCCAGCGCGCTGCGCACCGCCCCGGCCAGGTAGTGACCGTAGTTGTAGCAAGGGATGACGACCGACACCGTCGGGGGTCGCGCCAGCGGCCGGGGGCGAAGGCGGCGCGTCATCGGCGCGGGCTCAACCAGGAGCCGTGGGGTCTCGAAGAGTCGTATCTCATCCGGTGCGGGTCATCACTTTGCCGGTGTGGTCCTATCTCGATCACCGGACTGGCTCGGGTCTGCGTTCGTGCTGTGCCTCAGTGTGGTCAGCCCCCCTGAAGTAGGCCTGAAGCCGGCCTGTGCGCTTGCTGAAGTCGAATGGATCCTCCCGAATTCATTTCCTTCAGTGAGACATCAGGGTCGCTTCAGCGCGAGTTAAGTGCGGCCGTTCACACTGAGATCCACAACGAGGGTGGACGTGATCGGAATGAATGCGGGCCACAGGGCACAACGGATGGGTCGGGCGTGACGATCGTCGATGCACCGCGTCTGGGTTCATGGCGGGCGGATGGCGACCGGCCGCCGATCGTCGTCCTGGACCGGAGCGACCTGTCGATGGTCGAAGGCCGGATGCTGCTGGTGGCCAACGGCGGCGGCCACCTCAGCCAACTGGCGCACCTGTACCCGCGGCTGCCCGACCTGGGCCAGCGGCCGGTCTGGGTGACCAGCGAGAACTCGCAGTCCCGCGCCCTGCTGGCCGGGGAGCTGGTGATCTGGGCGCCGGCCGTCGCGCCCCGGGACGTGGTCAACGTGGCTCACTGCTTCGGCCTGGCCCGCAAGATGCTGCGCCACCGCCCGGCCATGGTCATCAGCACCGGATCCGGGATCGCGCTGGGCTTCCTGCCCGTGCTCGCCGCCGGCGGAGTCCCCGCGCACTACGTCGAGAGCGCGACCCGGGCCGTCGGCCCATCGCTCACCGGCCGCATCCTGGGCAAGGTCCCCCACGTGAACATGTACACCCAGCACGAGCAGTGGGCCAGCGCTCGCTGGACCTACACCGGGTCGGTGTTCGAGGGCTTCGCCGCCGTGCCCCGTTCGCCGATGCCCCAGCAGATCAGCAAGGTAGTGGTCACCGTCGGGTCGCTGAAGTTCCCGTTCGAGCGGATGCTGCAACGTGTGGCCGACTTGATCCCTCGCGACGCGGAGGTGCTGTGGCAGGTCGGGTCGTCCGACGTGCACGACATCGGCATCGAGGCTCGCCGGTCGGTGCCGGCCGACGAGCTGGCCGCCGCCATCGCCGAGTCCGATCTGGTGATCGCCCACGCCGGTACGGGCAGCGCCCTGACCGCCCACGAGGCCGGTCGGTGCCCGCTGCTGGTCCGACGGGAAACCGCTTTCGGGGAGCACATCGACGACCACCAGGCCCAGACGGCGGACTACCTGGCCGGGCTGGGTCTGGCCGTGTCACGACGGGTGTCGGAGCTCAGAGAGGAAGACCTTTGGGAGGCGGTGGGCCGCGAGATCGTGCCCACGCGGACGCCGGCCCCGCTGGTCCTGGCCTGAGCCCTCAGCAGGTGCTCGCCGGCTCGGAGAGGCCGGCGCTCGTCTCGGGCACGTAGTTGCTGGACCAGGTCATGCCCGTGTCCGATGGGTTGTAGCCGTAGATGAAGTCGCCGCCGCCGTACCCGTTGTCCGACGAGAAGGCATTGTTGGTGACCACGATGTAGGTGGAGCCGCAGCCCTCGGCCATGTCGGCGCCCACCCCACCCTCCAGGAACGAGCTATCCACGGTGATGTGGTCCGCCGTGCCCCATGAGGCGCCGTTCATGAATGCCGCGGCGACATAGGCCGGGGAGGTGGCGTGCAGCCACGTGTGCTCGAGGGTGACGTGGTTGCCACTGTCGGCGTCCACCGACTCGGTGTGCAGGGTGCCGTTGTTGGAGGACGTGTAGGGCGAGTAGCTGTCCTGGATGAGGACGTTCTGGCCGGCCCAGAAGTTGTGGACGGCCCCGTAGGCGGCACAGCGGATGCAGGTGTAGTTCATGGCGCCGATGCCGACGTAGTCGAAGTTGGTGTTCATGCCATCGACGTCCGTGTCGATGATCTTCAACCCCGTGACTACGCCGGACCCAGAGCCGTCACCGCCGCCGTCGTTGATGGCACTGCCGGCGGCCTGGTTGTTGCCGCCTTGACAGGTGTCCTGGGTGTGGATGAGCGAGTTCTGGATGGTGACGTTGTTCGCCCTCACCGAGATGCACCCATCGATCCACTCGTTGGAGATGACGGCGCCGTTCGTGGTGACGGTCTGATCACCCACCACGTGCCTCAAGGTCGACTGGCCCGCCAGGATCTGGGCCTCGGTGAACCCGGTGCCGTTGTGCACGCCGGTGTGGCTGGCCCAGCAGCTGGCGGCGGCCGCGGTCAGGGCGCAGGGCACGGTGAACGGTCCGCTGGGGCCCGTGGGAGTCGTGGTCGTCGTGGTGGGAGGTTGGGTCGTGGTCGTGGTGGGAGGTTGGGTCGTAGTGGTCGGGTTCACCGTGGTCGTCGGCGCGGCGGTGGTGGTCGAGCCGGTCGTGGTGGTCACGCCCCCGCCGGTGGTCGGGGTGAAGGTCACGTCGACGTAGTAGTTGGTGTCCTTCCACGAAGAGGTCGGGAAGCCACGCGAGCCGTACTTGTACAGGCCGTTGCCGCCCTGGATCCCGTCGGCCAGCGCTCGCACCTGCTGGGTGCCCGCGCCCTTGCCGGCGAAGTAGTTGTTGTCACCCGCGTAGTGCCCACGGTCGGTGTGGTAGCCGATCACGTAGGTCTGTCCCGGGGAGACCGACACGGCATGGGGGAAGCTGGCCGTCTGCCATCCGGTGCCCGACTCGTTGCTGAAGGTCGCATTGGCCCGAACAGTCCCCGTCCCCGTCCACAGGGTCCCGACGTGGATGCCCGTGTTCTGGACGCCCTTGTAGAACCGGACTCCCGTGATCTGGCCGGGGGTCAACACCTGGAACTTGAGCCCGAGCTCGACCGACTGGGCATCGGGGTCCGACTGGTTCGCGGGGGTCACCGATCCAAAGATCGTCTGCGTCGGTGGCGAGGCCTGCGCATTCTCGAGGAACCCCCCGACGGCCGCGATCATCGTCAGGCACACGGCGGCGGCCACACAGCGGCGCAGGCCCGGCGATGTTGCGAGCCGGGCGGCGGCCCATTGGCGAGTCATGTTCATTTCCCTCCCCTGGGGGGCTCGATAGCCGTCACTGGCGGAGGCGGCTGGATCGAGGTCATGCGTACAAGGTTGGGGATCGGCCACTGGAGGTGGCGGACTTTAGGAAGAGTTGGGTCGTTGGACCTAGGTCGGTGGGTCTGGCCGGAGGGCCACTGGAGCGGTTCGATGTCGCGAACACTACAGTTCTGTGACGAACTCGAGGTGGACCTCAGGTGGCTTGTTGGGGGTGGCGGGGCGAAGACGGAGGGGGTCGACGTCCACGCTGCGTAGTGGGCCAGGACGAGCGGCCGGCGTGGTGACCCTCGCACGCAGCCCGTTCAGGGATCGTCTGGTGACTGAAGGTCAGCGGTGTCGACACAATGATCGCCACGCTGCGTGACCAGCAGAAATACGAGAAATTTCTTGTGCGGGGGCTCGAATCCGGATGATCCACAGGTCGGCAGTCGTGGTCTCGGCCAAGCCTCCCATGGACGGCCGAGCCATGACCCCGGCGCAGGGGCGTCGCTTCATCGCGCCCCTCGATCCCCCTCGGTCCTTCCGATCGCCCCCCGCCGAGGTGGACCGACAGTGGTTGCCAGCCCCCGCATGTAACCGAAATGTAATCTCTTCGTCGCGTGGCTCAGGGGGTCTTGGCGGCCTTGGCGGTGGCCCGGATCGCCAGGAGCTGAAGCAGGTTGGTGTCCGCGGGACCGTGGGTCTCGTACACCAGGTAGACCACGGTGCCCTTCGTCCGCGCCACCACGACCGTGGAGGTGGTGTTCCCGGTGGTGGGCTCAGCCACCGCCGCGGACTCGTCTCCGACCTGGGGCAGCACCACGATCTGGGTCTGCCCGATGCCGGCCGAGGTCGACGACTTGGTCGTGCTCGGGCATCCGTGGAAGGCGAGGCCGGTGAGCTGGTCGAAGCGCCGCACCGCGCCTGCGCTCGAATAGCCCTCCAGTACCTCGATCACGTTGGGCACGCCCGCCGGCGATGCGAACCCGGCCGCCACCACCGGCACCTTGGCGTTGCTCTGGGCCACCCCGGTCAAGCAGGCCAACCCCGTGGCGGTCACGTCGCTGGACGGCGGCACGACCCGCCAGCCCTCGGGCAGATCCGAGACGCTCAGCAACTTCCGGTTGAGCTGCTGTTCTTGGGCCGCGGTCGAGGGGCCGTGCCCCAGGGAGGGGGCGACGGCGATGATCAGTGCGGCCACCCCGACCATGGCCCCGGCGATGAGCAACGTGCGCCGCCGCTTCGACGGGTTGGCGGCCGTCGGGCCCGGGCTCGAAGCCGCGCTCGAGGTCGGGCTCGCCGAGGGAGCGGGGACGGTCGCCGGGGTGGCAGCTTCGGCGGGCGGTGTGAGCTGGACGCCGTTGCGGGGCGCCGACGTCGCGGGTGCCGGAGGCGGAACCGGGGCCCGGGTCGGGGCCACGGCGGGAGGCGCAGCCGCGGCCTGTGGCGCGATCGGAGCCGGGGTGGCCGCGGGCGCCGGAGCGACCGACGGAGCCGGGGCCACCGCAGTGGCCGTGCGCGAGCCGCTCGGAGCGGTGGGCGCTGGCGGGGGAGCGGAGGGCGCTGGCGGCGGCGGGGGTGCGGTGGGCGCCGGTGCCGCTGGCGGTGCCGGTGCCGGCGGGGCGCCCGCGGGCTGCCAGTCAGCCGGCTTCAGGTGGACCGGGTCGTAGTTGCAGCTCTGACACCAGTCCCAGGTCGGTTCGACGGGGACCCCGCATCGTGGGCACCGTACGTCGTCGCTCGCCATGAGCCGAGCATGGTAGTGGGGCGGGGGCCGCGGGGTCAGTCGGTCGGGGGCGGCCAGCCGTCTCGCCACTCGCGCCGACGGGTCCACAGGGCGGCCCACGTGGACGGCGCGGTTCGGACGCCCCGGGCCGACGACCCGGGCCATATCGATCGCAGGGACCCGGCCACGCGTGCCCGCAGCCAGACCCCGGCCAGCAGGAGCGTCACGGCCATCGACCCGGCCGGTCCGGGCCACAGCTTGCGCACGAGCGTGACCTTGCCCCGGAACAACAGCACCTGCTTGCCCAGCGCCGGCGACGAGCCCCCGCCGAGGTGCAGGATCTTCGCATCGGGGGCCAGGATCGATCCGTAGCCGAGGGCGCGGACCCGCAGGCCCAGGTCGGCGTCCTCGCCGTACATGAAGAAGCGCTCGTCGAAGCCGCCGAGGCGATCCCACACGTCACGTCGGGCCAGCAGCAGGAAACCGGCCAGGACGTCCACCTGTCGCTCGGTGTCTCGAGGCCACCGGCCCAGGCCTTCGGGGTTCAAGACGCGGCTGGCGGGGAAGGCGGCGGACAAGCCGGTGGCGAAGCACACCAGGCTCCACATCGTCGGGCGTCCCATGCACGAGATGGGGTCGACCTGGCCGTCGGGACGGATGGCCTGGCCTCCGAAGAGCGCGCCGTCGGGGTGCCGGTGGGCCGCCTCGAGCAGGGCGTCGACGCATCCGGGCTCCACCACCGCGTCCGGGTTGAGCAACAGGATGTGCTCGGTGGTGGCCATGCCCGCCGCCCGGTTGCAGGCCCGGGCGAACCCGAGGTTGTCCTCCGATCGAACCAGGTCCACGCTGGGGAAGGTCGACTCGACCAGCGCAGCGGTGGCGTCGTCGGAGGCGTTGTCGAACACCAGGATGCGCGAGCCGTCCTCGGGCACCTGGTCGATGAGGCTCTCGAGGCACCCGACGATGTGCTCCCGGTTCTGGTACGTGACGATGATGACCGTGACCGTGGCCCGAGCCGGGGTGGCCGGGACAGGATCAGGCCGGCTGGCGGAAGAAGGTCTGATGCCACACCTCCAGCGACAGGAGGGTCCAGATACGGATCGACTCGTCTCGTCGGCCGGCCTCGTGGCTGTCCAGCAGCTCAACCACGGCTGTCCGGTCCAGGGTGTTGCCCACGAATGAGTCGGAGGCCAGCAGCTGATCGCGGGCCAGCTCGCGCAGGTGGCCCCGGAACCAGACGTCGAGGGGCACCCGGAACCCGACCTTGCGCCGATCCGTGATGCTGGTGGGCAAGTGCCGACGGGCCACCTCCTTGAGGATCCACTTGGTCTGCCCGTGGCGAACCTTCAGGCTTGACGGCAGGGAGTAGGCCAGCGCCACCAGGTGGTGGTCGAGGAACGGCGGGCGCAGCTCCACCGAGGCGGCCATGGCCATGCGATCGCCTCGTTCGAGCAGGTTGTCGGCCAGCCAGCCGGAGCAGTCATAGGCCAGCATCCGCTCGACGGCGTCGTCGCCGGTCAGCCGGGGCGCCGGCAGTCGGCGGGACTCGACTCCCCGCAGCAGGCGTTGGCGTTCCGATGCGGTGAAGGGGGCGAACCAGGCCTCGAGGCGGTCCAGCTCGCTGGCCCCCGACATCGCCCGCAGGGCGATGCGGGCGCGGCCCACCTGGTTCGGCGCCGAGCGCTCGGCCCACCCCAGGGCGCCGGCCCGCAAGCCGCCCGGGACCAGCCCGACCAGGCGGTCGTGGCGTGCCACCCGGTACTTGGGGTAGCCGGCGAAGAGCTCATCGCTGCCCTCACCCGACAGCAGCACCTTCACCGATCGGCTGGCCAGCTCGGCCAGCTCGTAGACCGCGATGTCCGCCGGCTCCGACAGCGGAGCGTCGCGGTGCCAGGTGAGCTGGCGCCATCGGGCCGTGAACTCGTCGGGCCGCACCACCACCTCGTGGTGGGTGGAGCCGAACAGCCGGCTGACCTGGCGGGCGTGGGGCAGCTCGTCGAAGCGCTCGTCGTCGAAGCCGGCCGAGAAGGTCTCGATGGGGCCGCCCCGGGCCTGGGTGGCCAGGGCCACGATCAGGCTGCTGTCCACCCCGCCGCTGAGGAGCGAACCGACGGGGACGTCGGCCACCAGGGCCTGGTCGACCGCGTCGCGCAAGCCGGCCGACACGAGGTCCACCGCCTCGGCCTCGCCCACGGGGCGGCGGGTGCCGGCGGGGATCACCCAGTAGGGGTTCAGGTCGGCGGTGCCGTCGCGTCGCACCCGAAGCCGGTGGCCCGCCTCCAGCTTGCGGATGTGGCGGAACAGGGTGTGGGGCGCCAGCACGGCCCGGCGCGACAGGTAGGAGTCGAGACTGGCCAGGTCGACCTCGGGGGCCGCCGGCAACGCCGGGAGCAGCGCCTTGATCTCGGAGGCGAAGGCGAAGAGGTCGTCGTCGCGGTAGTAGAAGAGCGGGAGCACCCCCAGGCGGTCGCGGTAGAGCCATAGGTCCTCGCCGTCGAACAACCCGTAGGCGAACTGGCCCCGCAGCTCCTGGACCGCCTGCTCGCCCAGGGACTGGTGCAGGGCCAGGATCACCTCCGTGTCCCCGTCGGTGCGGAAGGGGTACGAGACGCGGCCGCGCAGGTCGCGGTAGTTGAAGATCTCGCCGTTGAAGGTGATGTGGTGGCGGCCGTCGGCCGAGACCATGGGCTGAGGAGAGCCACCCACGTCGATGATGGACAGGCGCCGATGCCCGAAGCCGATGGACCCGTCCGCCCAGACGCCCGAGTCGTCGGGGCCGCGGTGGACGAGCTGGTCAGCCATGTGTCGAAGAAGCTGCACATCGACCGTCTGTCCGTCGAAGCGACGGATGCCCACGATGCCGCACATGGTCAGGAGGCAGGAGATTCGGCCAGCTGCATCAGCAGCTCGGCGCGGTCGTCCCAAGAGGAGCCGGCCACCGCCGCCCGCCGTCGTTCGCGACAGTCCGGCGAGTCGCCCTGGAGGGCCGCACGCACCTTGGCCACGAAGTCATCCGGGTCGGTGGCGATGAGCAGGACGTCGGCGAAGGGTTGGAGCTGGGGGACGCCGTCGGTGGTGACCACCGGCAGTCCCAGCGCCAGGTACTCCCTTGACTTGATCGGGTTGATGTGGCGTGTCCAGTCGTTGCGCAGGTACGGCATCAGGGCCACGTCGAACCCCGATCCGTAGGCGGGGACCTCCTCGTAGGGCTTCGGACCAAGCCAGTGCACGTTGTCGAGCGCCTCGAAGCGCTTCATCGAGGAGGTGGCCGCGCCGACCAGCACGACGTGGGCGTCGGGCATCTCCCGGGCCAGGCGCTCGATGAGATCCATGTCGATCTTGTAGTCGTCCAGGCTGCCGAAGAAACCGACGCGAGGCTCGGGAATGGCGGCCAGGTCGGCCGGCAGCTCCGAGCGGGGGCGGCACACGAAGTGGTCCAGATCCACCGCGTGGTCGAGGAACACGGCGCGGTCACCCGCCACCGGCAGGTCTTCGTCCATGAGTTCGCGGTTCACGTAGAGAACGACATCCGCCTCCTCCAGCAGATCCTGTTCGGCCCGGACCACCGAGTCATGGTCGATCTCAGGGTGGCTGGAGTACTTGTCCGCCTTGTTCACCACCAGCTTTCGTCGGGGCAGGTTGCGTACGGCTTGCCACGCGGTGGGCAGCGTGATCATCCGCACGGGGTTGCGGATGCCCAGCACCCACTCGGCCAGGGTCACCTGGGCCCGCACCACCGCGGCATTGACGGCCCGGCCGGTCGGGCTGGCATAGAGGGGGATCACGACCGGGCTCAGCACGTAGAAGTTGGGTGCCTCGGGAACCGGTCGGCGCACGAACCGCGTCATGCTGCCCAGCTTGCGCAGGATGCGACGGCCCGCTTCGCTGCTCCGGCCGGGCATCGGCAACCGCATGCCGACGCTGTTCACGAACAGCACGCGGCGGGTGCGGGCCACGCGCCGCATGAGCTGGGCCTCGGAGTGTGCGTGGCTGTCGTACCACCAGTCGATGCCCGCCATGCACACGTAGCTGGGCGTGGCCGGATCCTCCGGCTGCCACCCGAGTCGGCCGGCTGCTCGCCGCAGCACGGACGTCATCGCCCGACCTTACCGTGCCGGACGGGGCGAACCCGCGGGCTCAGGCGCCCATCTCGACCGGTTCGAGCTCCAGGGGAGACGGGGACTCGTCGGCTGGCTCGTCGGGCACCTCGGCGGAGGTCGGGGTGAGCGAAGCCGGGTCCGCCTGACGGCGCCGACGGGCCCGCCCCAACGAACTCAGGCTGTCGATAACGACGGTGTGGACGGTGGCGACCAAGATGGCCACGTCCATGCCGAGGCGCCAGTTCTCGATGTAGAAGAGGTCGAGGTGGCGGTTGGCCTCGAACGACGGGTTGTGCCGGGCCTCGACCTGCCACAGCCCGGTGATCCCCGGCCGCATGTCCAGACGGGCCAGGAAGGCTTGGTCGAAGTGAGCGGTCTCGGCCAGCAGGGAGGGCCGCGGCCCGACCAGGCTCAACTCGCCGCGCACCACGTTGATCAGCTGAGGCAGCTCGTCGATGCTGCTGGCCCGCAGCCACCGCCCCACCCGGGTCACGCGTGGATCGTCGGGCACCTTGAAGAACGGACCGGCGCGGACGTTCTCGGCTTCCAGAGCGTCGAGCTGGGACTCGGCGTCGGCCGTCATCGTCCGGAACTTGTGGATGACGACGGGTGAGCCGCCCCTTCCCACCCGGACCTGGTGGAAGAAGACCGGGCCCGGATCATTGAGCTTGACCAGGATGGCCGCCACCAGGCTGATGGGCGCGGTGACCAGCAGCAGGGCCGAGGCACCCACCACATCCATGGCCCGCTTGATGGCCAGGGCGCCGCGGGCGGTCGCCGCCGGCTCCAGGTAGAAGAAGGGCTCGTGGGCCATGGGCAGCTGGCGCACCCGGCGGTGCTCGATCCGGCTCAGGCCACTGGACAGGTGCACATGGAGCCCTGCGGCGTGGAGGTCGCGGATGATCACGTTCAGTTCGTCGGAGGCGATGCCGTTGGCGGCCACCAACGCACCGGTGGCGCCACTGCGGCGAGTGGCGAGCGCACAGGAACCGCGCGTCCCGAGCCACGGACCGGCGTCGTTGTCGTCGGCGGGAACGTCGTCCAGATGCCCAAGGGCTCGGTAGCCGATCTCGGGGTGGCTGACCAGGAGCTGGGCCAGGTCCGAGACGCCTCCGCCGGCCCCGACCAGTACCACCGGGCGGCTCAGCCGGCCGCTCCGGCGCAGGAGCGTGACCCAGGCGTCGAAGCAGCTGCGCACCACCACCAGCACCACGAAGGTCAGTAGGCCACCGATCACCACCGGCGAGAGGGCGGGCTCAGCGGTGGTGACCTTGCCGAGCGCCCAGGCCAGGGCGGTGAGCAGGCCTGCCACCATCGCCTGACGTTCCAGGGTGGCGGATCGCACCGCGCTGACTCGCGATCGATACAGGCCCAGCGCCCACGACAGGGCCACCCCGGCCGCGGTCAGGACACCGATCTGCACGACGATGGCGAGCACCCCCGCCTCGCGCCGTCCAGTGAGATCGCCGATGAACAGAGCCAGGGCCCACGACCCAGCCAGAGACAGGGCCTCGAGGGTGATCAGTCGACGACGGATGGGCGGGCCGGGCGGGCGGGCGGGGTGGTTCCGGCGCGGCTCGGCGCTGGCTCTCCCGGATCGGCCCAGCCGCCTCTCACGCTGGTCGCCCGCTCTCGTTGACCACGTCCATGCGGTCATCATCAACCATCCCAGCCCTCGCGTATCGGCTCTCCACTCACGATGGCGTCTGCGGCTGAAGCCTCGCTGAAGGCGCGCTGAGGTGTTCCTGAACGGCGGCCGGCCGGGTCACGTCGCTGCTGCCGGGGCCGGTGCCGATGACCACCTCGTAGCCGCTCACACCCTGCGAACGCGCCAGATCGGCAGCCCCGACGGCATTGGCCAACACCGCCTCGCCCTGGTCGCCGGGCAGGTGGGGGAAGGCGATCCCCACACTCACGCTCAGGGCATGGACCACGCCCCCGACGAGCGGCGGATCGTCCGAGAGCTCGACCACCAGCTCGGCCAGCTGGATCACCTCCCGATAGGAGGTGACCTGTTCGCACAGCACGGCGAGCTTGTGGAGGCCAATCGAGACGACCGTCTGGAGGTCGCCGAGCAGCTGTTCGATCCGCCTGACCAGGGCCTGGTCGATCTCCGCGTCCCAGGCCGGCTCCACACCGCTGCCCGCCGGAGCCGGCTCGACCTCGATCACCAACGCGGCGATGGTGGTGGTGGCGTGCTGATGTGCGTCGAGCGCGTGCTGCACCCGGGCCACGAAGGCGACCGACGTGCCGTCGTCCCATCGGTCCACCCCCGTGAGGTGCCGCTCCTCGGTCGCGGCCTCGACGGGCGAGCCCAGCTGGGGCACCCAAAGGACCTTGCCCAGGGCGGAGCCGTCGAACGCGAGCAGCGGTTCCATGAGCAGGCGGGTTCGTCGCGGTCCCGTCTCCGGCGAGTCGGCGACGACGATCTCACAGGCCCGGACTTCGGCGGCCGCCACTCGCTCCGTGGCGGGTTGGTGCGCCGACGCCTCGAGGGCCGACAGCCATCCTCGTCCCAACGAGGCCGCCCGGGTGAGGCCGCTGAAGCTGGACCAGGCCCGATTGCAGAACACGGCCGAGGCAGTCACGTCGACCACCACGACGGGGACGGGCAGCCATCGGGCCACCAGGGCCAACAGCAGCGACGCCGTCTCCAGGTCGGGCCACCGGACCGGGGGGTCGGCCCAGGTGGCGAACCACGCCGCTGTGGCTCGGACGACCTGGGGCTGACTGGCACCTTGGGGCTCACCCCGGTGGGACGACCCGTGGTCGCAGCGGGCCTCCGGGACGAGCCGGGTGCCGGTCAGCCCCTGATCGGGTGGCATGACGACGAGTCGGAGATGAGTCGCAGGTCGTCCACATGAACACGGAGGGAGAGAACGGCGGGGGTGTGCGACGACGTCCCCCTCCCGGTCCCGTTTGCCCACAACGCTCCGAGGGTGAGTTCGAAGGCTGAAATGAACAAACCGAATTTCCTGAAGAATTGCTGAAGTTCCTTTCCAAATGGGGTCAGTCCACGCGATTATGTCCCCGGAGATGAGTTTCGAGCTCAGAGGGAGATACAGGGCGAATGAGCGCAGGAGCACCACGCGTGCTGGTAATCGACGACGACCCGTTCATGTGCGAGGCCTTGGCCATGGCACTGGGGTCCGAGGGTTACCAGGTCAGGACAGAGACAGACGGGTCATCGCTCGATGAGAGCTTCGCCGGCTTCAGGCCGTCGCTGGCGCTGATCGACTTGGACCTCCCGGTAGGCCCCGATGGTGTCAGCATCACGCGACGACTGCGGGCCATGAGCGATCTGCCGGTGATGTTCGTGAGCGGCTCGACCCGAGTCGAGGACCGGGTGACCGGCTTGAAGGTCGGCGCCGACGACTTCCTGGTCAAGCCGTTCTCGATGGCCGAGCTGCTGGCCCGGGTGCAGTCGCTGCTGCGCCGGTCCAAGGCGCTGCCATCGACCGTGCTCGAGGTGGGCGACATCCGCATCGACGACCGGGCCCACGTGGCCTGGCGTGGGGAGCACGTGCTCCAGCTGCGAAACCTCGAGTACCGCCTGCTCTACACCTTCTGCCGCCACGCCGGCCAAGTGCTCTCGAAGGCGCAGCTGCTCGACGCGGTGTGGGGATTCGCGCTGTCCGACCCCAACCTGGTCGAGGTCCACGTGAGCCACCTGCGGGCCAAGCTCGAGGAACACGGGCCCCGCGTGATCAAGACCATCCGCAGCGTTGGCTACGTATTGGTGGCCGAACCGGCGGCCTGAACCCGGCTCCTCCGGGCTACTCTCACGCTCCGCGTTTGGACAAATGCGGATCGTGGTCAATGGCTGAATTGCCTGCCCAGTCGATGAGCAAGGGCGTGGGGCTTCCCGGCTACTATGGTGAGCGGGGGAGTACCGGAACGTCAGCTGATCCGTCGCGCATCCGGGCGCAGTGAGCCCGTGGTGAACGGCGGATGGGCAGGCAACGAGCGGGTCTGGACAGACCCAGAGGTCAGAGGGGACAGCCCATGCTCATCCGCCGTCTCGCGGCAGTCACGGTCATCGCCCTGGTGGCGATGATGATGACGGTCGTCCAGGCCTCGGCTACCACCGGCGCCACCCTGCAGTGCGGGGTGAATCCCACCACTGACGTGCACCTCGACGCTGATCTGACCTGCGACAGCAGCTTCGTGATCGGGTCCACCTCCGACACCACGCTCATCTCGATCGATCTACAGGGTCACACGTTGACCGTGACCACACCGAACGCCGCCTGCCGGTTCGGCCAGGTGGGCCCGATGTGCGCCATCATGGCCGTGGGCCCGGTCCGGCTGCGCAACGGCAGCGTCTGGGGCTCGGTCGGTCTGGCCTCCGTCCACGCCGCCAGCAACGTCCGAGGGGTGACCATCCACGGGGATCTGTGGAGCTCCGGTGTGGGTGGCCGGTTCGTCGCCAACACCATTTGGAACGGCTCGATTCACGTGTTCAGCGGCCAGACGACGGTCGCTGACAACTTCATCGGTACCGGGGCCATTTCGTTCAGCGACGTCGATAGGCAGATGAATATCGACATCGATCACAATCTGATCGTGGCCAGCCCGGGTGACGGCATCGCGGGTGTCCTGGGCCAGGGTGGCGAGTTCGCCAACGACGTCACCGGAGAGATCCACGGCAATGCCGTCAGCCGCCCGGCTGGGGCCGGCATCAGCCTGACCGGCGCCCTCACCAATCTGGGGTCGTTCGCGCTCACCCGCAACCGGTTGCTCAACAGCGGTTCCAACGGGGTGCGCATCGTAGGCCACGCCAGCCCGCCGACCCCCTATCTGGGGGGCCCGGTCACCCTCACCGGCAACCGGGTCGACGGCTCCCCGGACGTGGCCATCTACGCTCCGTGGGTCGACAACCTCTCGGGGACCGGGATCGTCGATGGGGGAAGCAACGTCGCCCGCCGGGCCGTTACGCCGTGCATCGGGGTGGTCTGCTACTGACCAGCCAGTCAGGCGCGTCGCTCAGCGACCCGCTCCTTCACCGACCGCACGCCGTCGAGCACCACGGGCGGCAACAGGCGACGGGCGGTCCGGCGGGCGTCGAATGGCGTCCGCTTCCACGCCTCGTCGGGTCGCGGCTGGAAATGCGTCGAGCGCGACTCGCGGGCCTCGCCGCTGGGCCGGCCGTTGGAGTAGTAGTACAGCGCCAACGACTGACGGGTGCGTCCCGGCGGACAGGCCAGCGGCTCAGGGTGGCCGTGGTAGCTGTGGTCGGTGGTGTTGAAGATGACGCAGCGGTTGGCCAACGGCAGAATGCTTCGACTCATGGCCGACATGTCCGACCTCCACAGCTCGAGCGCCCCTCCCCAGCTGGGATCCCAGTCGTCGTTGAGGTACAGGAGCAGGTTGATGCGCCGATCCAACCGCAGCTGCTCGTGGAAGTTGAAGTCGGCGTGGACGGCCAGGTGACCACCGGGCTCGATCTGGTGGAGGCCGCCGCCCCAGTAGTAGGGGTCCGGGATGAGACCTCTGATGCCGGTCAGCTGCTCGAGGAATCTCACCATGGCGGCGGAGTTGAACTCGTAGAGCAGGTGCTTGATGACCGGCGCCATGTGGGACGTGTCGTCGGACGCCAGCTTGCGTTCCTGTCGGGTACTGAATCGCTCCCACTCCAGATCACCTGGCTGGGGGAACTCGCCCTTGACCTCGTCGATCACCCGGCGGGGCAGGAAGTCGTCGATGACCACGTGCGGGAACGGCTCGGCCCGCCGGTACCCGGCCCCCAGTTCACCGGCCATCGCCTCCAGGCCGACAGGATCGAAGGAGAACGAGCGTGAATCCGCGCCCGCCCGGTGGGCGCCGGCGCTCTGGATGTCCGCGACAGACATGGTTGAACTCCCGTTCGAGCGGTCAGGATGCCAGGCTCGCTCCCGCGCCTGAAGCCCGCCTGAAGCGGGACTGAGACGTTGCTGAACCGCCCTGGGCATGGCCCACTCCAGGCTCGGCTTGGTGCACTCATCCTGGTCGTCGTGGTCATCCTGGTGGCCACCGCATGCGACAGCGCGCAACCAGGGCCCGAGGGGAAGATGGTCGATCCCGCGGTCGCCCACCTGGCCACGACCAATACGGCGGCCGCACCGGCCTGCGCCCAAGATGGTTCGGCGGGGGCGCGCCAATGCTGGCAGCGCCACACCGGCGCGCTCGGCTACGCCCTCGACCACGGGCGACCCTGGACGCAAGGCAGCGCCAATCCTGATGCCCAGGATCCGACCACTGATCCCAACCTTGTGACGGTGTGCGGGGCGCCGAGCCAGCTGGTTCAGATCGACCTGTACGCCACCTCCACCTCTGTCGAGGGCGGCGGCTGCCGGGGACCGGCGCTCACCGGCTCCCCTTCCAGTCCGATCTACGGCCAGTTGGTCCATTCGCTGGTGTACGGGTGCGTGAACGTCCACGTGGGTGGGGCCACGCTGGTCGATGACTACTTCATCGACCAGTCCCCGAGTTGTGACACCGGCGGCGACGGCGGCAACGGAACCTTCACCGAAGACGGTGCCACCATCCAGACCGGCACCGGATCGCGCAGCCACCTGGCCACCGTGAACCTGCTGTATGTGACCGTCGATGGCTACGGCTGCAACGTGATCACCGCCCACCAAGAGTGCAACGACATCCATGGCATCGGCGGAGCCGACCTCTCAGCCCGCAACGTCAACGTGTTCGGCTACGCCCACGACGTCGAGGCCTTCGGCGACGGCCCCACCACCTCCACCACCGACACCTCCACCAATGTGCACCTCTCCGACTCCATGGTGCCGTGCTCGCTGTGCCACACGGTGCTCACCGGCGACCCCAGGGACCCCTACATCCACAACGAGGACGTCTACCTGTGGAACACCTCGGGCGTGACCCTCACCCACGACTACCTGTCCGCTGATGCCGGCACCACGACCGACCCGGAGGGATCGACCAAGCAGACCTCCGCCGCCTTCTTCCAGAACGCCAACACCAACCTCACCTCGGTCACCGCCACCTACCTCGACGGCGGTTCCGGCTTCAACATCGAAGGCAACTGCCCGACCGGCACCAACTCCAACGAGACCTTCGACGCCAACTCGTTCGCTCCGGCCAAAGGCTACGACGCGTACGGCTACCCCGGCACCGTCGACGCCTGGACCCCCGCCACCACCGGCAACCGGTGGGGCACCCACAACCACTCAGCCGATGGCACAGTGACCTCCATCCCGGCCCCGGCGCCGGGCGGTTGCTGACCTGGTCGGGATCGATCTGCCAGCACCTCGAAGGAGCGCTGGGCCCGCGGCGGCCAGGGGTACCCGCGGCGACGGTCGTCTGGGCGGCGCGTGCTACCGAACCGCACGGCCCGCGGCCGGGTGGCGGACATGCACGCTCATGTCATAGGTGGTAGACCTCGCCGAGGGAACGTGATCGGCCTCGGGGGCGAGCTGATCACGAGGAGAGGGAGAGCATTCTTTGACAGCCACGGAGTCCTCGCGGCTCGAAGCGACCCAGGTCGTCCTCGCGCTCATGGTCGACCTCCTCGAACAGACGCGGGAGCTGTTGGACGCGGCCGTCATCGACCTGCGCGAACACCTGCCGAACCCTCCCGACCCGGGGTCGACGAGCCCCGGGTGATCCCGCTCGCCCCGCAGGTCTTGGTGCGCATCCCTCCGCTGGGTACGTGCGGCCGCGGCTGAGCGCCCCGATATACACTGCCGCCGATCATGGGCGAACATCGAGGTGGATGATGGATGCGACACCGCCAGCTCCTTCATCCAGGGGCACTGAGCTCGACCCTCGCCCGTGGTACGGACGTGCCCGGCTGGCGGTCCGGACGGCCAAGTTCGGCGCCCGCTCGGCGCGAGGCGGCGAATGGGACTTCGCCGTCAGCGCAGTCCGATCCATCGCGGATGTGACCGCGCAGTCGGTCCGGGACGGCGTCCGTCCCGACGATGTCGTCGTCTGCAACCTGTGCGGCTGGTCCGGTCGTAGGTTCTATCGGAACACCGGTCCGGGCTACGACGAGCGCGACAGCCTCTGCGCGGGTTGCCTGACCCCGGATCGCTACCGCACGCTCTTTGAGGTCCTGCGCCGACGCACCTCCGTCTTCGAGCCCGGTGTGCGGGTGGTCGAAGTGGCGCCCCTGATCAGCATGGAGCAGATCTTCCTCTCGCGCCCCGAGGTCGACTACACCAGCTTCGACATCGAGCGCCACGCCATGGAAGTCGGCGACATCACCGCCATGCGCTATCCCGACGCGTCGGCCGACTGGTTCATCTGTTTCCACGTCCTCGAGCACATCCCCGACGAACCGGCCGCGTTGGCCGAGATCCATCGCGTGCTCCGCCCGGGTGGCCAAGCCGTGTTCCAGGTGCCTGTCGATTGGCACGTCGACGCCACTCGCGAATACGGAGCGCCGGACCCTCGGGACGTCGGTCACGTGCGCCGCCACGGCCGCGACTTCGCGGATCGGATCGCCGCGGCCGGCTTCGAGGTGACACGAGTCGACGTCGCCGACCTGGTGGATGCCGCCTACATCCGAAGGCATGGCCTCTCCACCGAACCGATCTTCCTGGCCAGGGTGCCCGGGTAGCCCTGTCATCGGTGCGCCAGGGCGGCGGGTGGTCAGCAGAGGCACCGGGGCGCGCCTGCCCGACTGACCGGGTGTCGGGCACGTCGTGGGTTACCAGTAGCTGGTGACCAGGCGACGGGGCCACGGCCTCGACGCTCGTGGGCTCAGGTGGGTGGCCAGCGCCGAAGCGTCAAACTGGCCTGACACCAGGAACCGGTCGGTGGCCACGGTGTCGCGGGTGGTGATCTCGGCCGCCTCGATGTTGAGGTCATGGGCCGCGAACCACCGGCACACCTCGTGGAGCAGGCCCGGAGCGTCGGGGGCCTCCACCGTGGCCAGGATCTGACCGGGCCCGCGGTTGGTCATGCGCACGCTGGCCGGGCCGCGAGGCTGGTAGCGGATGCCCGCCGGTGGGTCATCGGCCATCGACTGCAGGCGTGTGCCCAGGTCGTGCCAGTCGGGGTCGAGGGTTGATCTCGACCGGCAGGTGAGCGCGTGCAGGGCGGTGTCCGCATCAGCCCAGGTGGCCACCGACGCCGACAGCACCGTCAGCCCGGCCTCGGACAGGGCGGCGGCGGTGTCGGCCAGCAGCCCCGGTCGGTCGGCGGCCACCACCGTCACCCGGTACGAGGCCAGGTCCTCCATGGGACGGGCCACGGCCCGCACCTCGCCCGGCGCCACGCCCGGGTGGCACAGCGCCAGGTCAGCGGCCAGCACTGATGGGCGTTCGCTCATCATCCACAGCGGCGACGCGGCCGTGACCAGTCGGTTCACGGTGCGGGCCGGGATGTTCGTGACGCGCAGCAGGCCACGCAGCTCGGCTGCGCTGGTGCTGGCTCCACTCGACTCGTGTTCGGCCACCTGCACCTGCACCAGGTTGTCGAGCACCTCGGTCAGGGCCCGGGGATTGGCCAGCAGCCACGAGTGCCCACCTGGCAGCACGCGGCCCTCGGTGCCGATGGCCGCGCACAGCGCGTCGAAGGAGGCCAGGGGCAACACGTCGTCGCCGTCGCTCCACAGCACCAGGATCGGGACCTCCCGCTGGCGTAGCTGGGCCAGCTCGGTGGTGAGGTCGACCTGGCGAGCCAGCAGCCCGATCTCGACCATGACCAGCGGGTTGGCCATGACGTTGCGCACCACGTCCTCGCGGATGGCGCCGAGGATGCGACAGCCGCTGCGGGACCAGAACAGCTCACGGGCGATGTGCAGGCCGTAGTCCCAGATCGGCCGGTCATAGGGCGCTGACGCCAGCGCCGGACCGGTCGACCCGGTGGGGGTGCCCACCGAGTTGATCAGCACCAGGTGCTCGACCCGATCGGGCTGGTCGTGAGCCAGGCGGATGGCCACCCCGCCCCCGAAGGAGTGACCGGCGACCACCGCCGGCTCGTCGAGCCCGACCGCGTCGAGGAACGTGGCCACCCAGGCGGCGTAGCCCTCGATGGTGCGCTCCCCGGCGGGCAGGTTGGCCGTGCCCCCGAACCCGGGCAGACCGGGGGCGTAGACCCGACAGCCCCGCGCCACCAGCTCGTCGAGCGCGTCGTGATACGAGCGGGGCCCGAGGCTCCAGCCGTGCAGGAAGACCACGGGCACCCCACGACCGCCGATCACGGCGCGGGCCCGGCGCCCGTCGACCTCGAGCGTGCGGACCGCCAGCTCGTCGGATCGGCTGATCACGGTGGCCATCTCGATCTGCCCTTCGCTCCGCGACCCGGTCAGGTCGTCGCGGCGGACGCGACTTCCTTCGGCGGGGTGGTCAGGTCGATCAGCTTGTCGCTCTTCTTGATGGGCTTCAACACCACCCACACCGCCCCTGGCGATGACCCTGACCGCGACGATGCCCAGCGAGATGACGGCGGCTCGCCCGGACGGGATTTGGACATGGCGGCATCCTGACGCGCCAGACATGTCCGGTCGATGAACGGAACGAGGCCAACCGTGAACAGGATCTGACTGCCTTGTGTCGCCGTCCCTGCCCGGTGCCGTGCATCCCGACCCGGCGAAACGGTACCGGCTCGGTTTCAGCCCGGCCAGGGTGACCGAGGTGGGAGGATGAAGCGATGTCGCCGACCGATGACGATGACCTGGTCGCCCGGATGAAGGCCCAGTTCCGGGAGACGCCGCTGCACGCGCTGTTGGCCATCGAGGCAATCGACATGGAGAACCTGCCGGCCGACGTGGTCTCCCCGGTCGGGCCGGGCGGCGGTCCGGTGCCCGACGGAGCCAGTGTGGTGCGCATGCCCGTGCGGGCCGACGCCTTCGGATCGGCGGGCAACCTCCATGGCGGTGCCATCGCCACCCTCATCGACGTGGCCTCGGCCACGGCCGCGGCGCGCCACAGCTCGTACGTGCCCGGCCAGAACTCGTTGGTGACGGCTGATCTGCACGTCCGGTACCTGGGTCGGCCCAAAGGCGGGTGGGTGGACGCGCTGGCCACGGTGATCCGGGCCGGTCGCCAACTGGTGGTGGTGGAGTGCCGGGTGGTCGACCCGTTGGGCAACGTCATCGCCACCGCCGACTTCTCCTCCATGGTGGTGCCGTTGCGCCAGCCCTTGGCCGGGGCCACCCGCGACGAGGCGGCGCCCGAGCTCTGACGGAGTGGCAACCGCAACCGGCGAGGCAGATCGAACAGGTGTTCGCTAAGGTGCGGGCATGGAATTCGGCACCGAACCCTGGCAACTGGAGAACTGTCGACGCGCCCTGGCCATGGCCCCCAGCCAGGGCCAGGCCCCGGTCACCAACGGAGAGCTCGAACGTCTGGTGGCCCGGCTGCAACAGGCCGAGGCCAGCGTGGGGCGGGTGAGCGATGGTCCCTGACCTCGACCACGACAGGCCGAGGTCACGACTACGGCCCTAGACCTCGGTGAGGATCTCGATGCCTTGGGGCGACCCGGCGGGGAACGCGTGGTTCAGGTCGTCGGCGGCGCGTGCCAGGAGCTGGTCGCGCTGGTCGACGATCTCCTCGTCGGAGAGGGTCCCGAGGTACGTCCGCAGGTCCTGGGCGCCTGGGGGCAGGTAGCAGGGTCGCATCCAGCGCGACGGCTGGCCGAACAGGTCGGTGAGGGTGCGTTCGGTGTAGCCGGGCCGGTAGTGGCAGAGCCGCACCCAGGCCCTCCTCACCTCCTTGGCGTCGGTGAGGTCCTCCTCGGTGCAGTAAGGAACGAGGGTGTAGACGTAGTGGGAGCTCAGGCTTCGGTAGTTGGTGGCCGCCGTCTTGTCGTCGTAGATGTGCTCCAGCACCTCGATGCTCGCCACCATGTCGTAGTGGCCCGCGTCACCCGGATTGAGCAGGTCGAGCCGGTCTAGCTGGACGTTCTTGAGCGAACCGGCTGCGGCTGCCTTGCGGACGACGGCCAGGCGGCTTTCATCGAAGTCGGTGAGCGTGAACTGCACCTCTGGGTGCCGGTTGGCCAGGTACAGCTCGGTGAGCCCGGAGCCGCAGCCGATGCTGATGAAGGATGCGAGCCCACCGTTGCGGGCGCACTCCTCAAAGGCCGCGCACAGGTGGACGTGGCGGTGGACGGCCCATTTTCGCCGCTTGAGGATCCGGTCGAGAAGGTGGTCGCTGTACTTGGTGGGATTCACGCGCGATCAAGCCCCCGGCTCGACGATCCGATCAACCGCCCGTTTCTGCGAATGCGTAGCGGCGCAGACGTTACCAGTCAGCCTGCGCCTGGATTCCAACCGGCCGCAGGTGCTGGCGAACCCGCGCGCCGTGTTGTCGCAGGTTCTCATCGGCCACGCCTGGGCTGGTGGCCCGTGAGATGCTTCCGGGCGTGGGCAAGCGCAGGCGGCACCGGAAGCCCCTGATCCCTGATGGTGATGGCCACCTGTCCTACGGGACGGAGCTGTGGGACCGCGATCCCGATCGTCCGCCGACGGAGTTTCACCGGAAGGTGCGGGTGATCACCGTTCCTGGATGGCGGATGAACCGACCCACGCTCGACGGTGGTCGGGATGCGCCCCTCGATCGTCGTGGGCTCGAGGTCTGGCACCTGACCGTGGTTGCTGTGGTCGTACTTGGTGCGCTCCTGATGGTGGTGTCGTTTCTGTCCCGCTGACCACGGGGGAGCGGGAACCAGGCGACGAGCGGAACCGTCCGATAGGTGTGAGCCCGATGGACGCTGGCAGCTGGCGGCGCGGACCGATCGGCTCGAGGAGCCCTTCCGGGCCAGGCTGATCTTGTACGCTGCGCCAATCGAGTTCCGCGAGCCCCCGGGGCCATCCATCGAGCGGGTGAGCGGGGCGGAGTTCCGGGTCGGCGGGGTGGGTTTCACCGTGAGCTGGCAGCCCGGCTCCACCGCGGACAACTTCCACATCCGCAAGTCGATCCCACAGGCCGAGGCGTTCGCCGCCC
This sequence comes from uncultured Microthrixaceae bacterium, assembly GCA_963740985.1. Classification (GTDB taxonomy): domain Bacteria; phylum Actinomycetota; class Acidimicrobiia; order Acidimicrobiales; family Acidimicrobilacustridaceae; genus UBA4742. Next base: position 312,947 of record CAVUGJ010000002.1, on the reverse strand, counting down.
TGCTGGCCGACCACTCCGGCGGTAACATCGTCGAACTGGGCATCGCCCACGGCGGCTCCACGGCCTTGGCGGTGTTGGTCGCTCGTCCCCGCCGGCTTGTCTCGATCGAATACGACGCCGAGCCTCTCGTCGCCCTGACCGACTTCGCCGCGGATGGCCGGGAGCACCAGGTGCGCCCGTACTTCGGGGTGGACCAGGCCGATCGTGCCACCGTGGCCCAGATCGTCCTGGATGAGTTCGGCGATGAACCGCTCGACCTGGTCATCGATGACGCGTCCCACTTTCGCGACGAGACGATCGCCTCGTTCGAGACGCTGTTCCCCCGCCTCCGCCCGGGTGGCCAGTACGTGATCGAGGACTGGGCGTGGCGTCAGCAGACGGCCAACCACTTCCACGAGGTGCTGACAGGGCCACCCAGCGACGAGCGCGCCGCACTGGAACGGACGATGGCGTCGGCGGTCGGACGGGTCCGCGCCGACCTGACCCATCCGAAGTTCGAGGAAGCCAACGCCCTCGAAGACGGAGAGATCTACGACGCCGAGCCGGCAGCACCGCTCAGCCCCACGCAGCGACGAGTCGAGGAAGATCCCGGGCTGCTCAAGTTGGTGTTCGAGCTCATCCTCGCCCACATCGCCCACCCACAGATCGTGTCCGAGGTGGTCATCATCGGAGACCTGGCCCGGATCCGACGAGGGCCCGCGCCCCTGGACCCCGACGCCTTCCACCTCGAATCGCTGTTCCAGGATCACGACGGCATCCTGGCCTAGGTGTTCGACCGACATCCGGTCCCGCCGCAAGCCTCCGCCGAGGCTGCGATCACTTGTCCTGATTGGTCGGGCTGGCGGGATTTGAACCCACGACCTTCGGTCCCCCAGACCGACGCGCTAACCAAGCTGCGCCACAGCCCGTGAAGGCGCCACCTTACTCGCTCCTGCCCAGGCCTCCGACGCAGTTGCCGGCTCGCCGGACCCGCCCCTCAGGGCAGGTCGAAGCCGTCGTCGTCGTCCTCCGCGCCGGCTCCTGAGGTCCGTGACTGGAGCCAGTCGTCGAGCTGGGAAACCAGCCGCTGCGCCCCACCGGTGACCTGATCGACCATGCTGGTGAAGCGCTCCTGGTAGTGGGTCACGGCCGCCTCGAACTCGACGGTCGGCGGCGGTTCCTGGCCCCGGCGGGCATAGCGACCCGAGCGGATCCGGTCGTAGTCGCCGCTCTGCACCCACAAGATGAGCTCGCGCACCCGCCGCACCGCGAACGGATGGGTCAGGCCGATCTCCAGCCAGGCCCGACCCCAGCGGGCGAACAGGTCCTCTTCGTCGTGGTAGTCGGTGGCCTGGGTGATGAAGGCGTCGACGCTCATGCCCTCGATGGCCCCGCCGGCCAGACGCATGAGCATCCGACACGGCACCAACGGGTCCCCGAGCACCAGGGCGCTGGCCCGGTCCGACGACAGCTCGGCCGCCCGGGCCCACTCCAGCAGCACCAGGTAGATGCCCCGCACGGGCAGACCGATCAGCGGTTTGGGCATCGACCCGGCCAGGAAGCGCGCCAGCACCACCATGGCGCTCGTGTAGTACACGTGGTCCGACAGCACGTGACCCAGCTCGTGGGCCATCACCGCGTCGACCTCGTCACGCTCGTAACCGGTGACCAGGCTCGAAGCCAGCACCACCATCGGGGTGTGGCTCCCCACGGTCATGGCGTTGGCCATGGCCGCCTGGGTCACATACAGCGCCGGTGCCGGGGCGAGGTCGAGGATGCGGGCGCACTCCACATACCGCGACCACAGGTCAGGGACCTGGTGGTCGTCGATGCGCACCGAGTCACCCACCAGGATCTGGCGCAGCCGCCGCTCGTGGCTCAGGTCGGCCAGGCGCTTGACCACCTTGTCGAGCAGCGGGATGGTCCGCAACGCGGAGGTGGCGGCCCGGTCGGCCGGATGCTCATACGCCTTGGCGCTGATCGCCTCGAAGGCCGGGGTGTCGGTCAGGGACATTGTGCCCGAGCCTAGGGCTCCGTGGTACGTCCGCTCCGATGCCACCCTGTAGCGTCGCGGTCTTGATGAGCGACGATCCGTCCCCCTCGCCCGACCGCGGCGACGGGCCCCAGGACGAGGCGGAGGACCCGGCGGCCGAAGCCTCCGCGGCTCGCGCCATCCGCCTTCAGCGCCTGGCCAAGGTGGAACGCCTGCGAGCCGGGGGAGTGGTGCCCTACCCGCCCCGGTTCGAGCGCGATCGCACGCTGGGAGAGCTGCGCCAGGAGTTCGGCCACCTCGAACCCGGGGCCGAGACCGACACCCAGGTGCGCGTGGCCGGTCGACTCATGCTCAAGCGCGACCAGGGCAAGTTGGTGTTCGCCACGCTGCGCGATCGGGACGGCGAGGTCCAGCTGTTCGTGTCCAAGGCGGTGATCGGCGACGACGCCTTCGCCGGGTTCGCCGATCTGGACCGGGGCGACTGGGTGGGGACCACCGGCATCGTCATGGCCACCCGCAAGGGCGAGCTGTCGGTCAAGGTGACCGGCTTCGAGCTGCTGTCCAAGGCCCTGCGCCCCCTGCCCGACAAGTGGAAGGGGCTCAGCGACGTCGACCAGCGCTACCGCCAGCGCTACGTCGACCTGGTGGTCAACGACGAGGCCCGTCGGGTGCTGGCCGTGCGGGGCAAGGCCGTGGCCGCCCTGCGCCGGGCCCTCGATGACCAGGGCTACATCGAGGTCGAGACCCCGATGATGAACCTGGTGCAAGGTGGGGCCACCGCCCGACCCTTCATCACCCACTACAACGCCCTCGACCTCGACACCTACCTGCGCATCGCGCTCGAGCTGCCGCTGAAGCGCCTCATCGTGGGCGGCATGGAGCGCGTGTTCGAGATCGGTCGGATCTTCCGCAACGAGGGCATCGACACCCGCCACAACCCCGAGTTCACCATGCTCGAGGCCTACGCCGCCTTCGACGACTACACCGACATGATGGTGCTCACCGAGAACCTGGTGGCCACCGCGGCCCGCGCCGCCATCGGACGCACCACCGTCACCCTGCGGGGTGTCGAGATCGACCTGGCCCCGCCCTGGCGCCGGGCCACCATGACCGAGCTGATCCGCGAGGTGCTCGGTGTCGACCTGCACCCCGGCCTGGCCGTCGACCGAGGCCCGGGCCGTGCTCGACCAGCTCGGCCTGGCTTGGAAGGAGCCGTGGGGCACCGGCCGGCTCATGTTCGAGGCCTACGACGAGCTGGTGGAGACAAAGGTCGACGGGCCGGTCATCGTCCATGACTACCCCCGCGAGACCTCGCCGTTGGCCAAGCCCCATCGCGACGACCCCAAACTGGTGGAGCGGTTCGAGGTGATCGTGGCCGGCCGCGAGCTGGCCAACGCCTACAGCGAGCTCAACGACCCGGTCGAGCAGCTCGAGCGCTTCCGCGAAGAGGCCCGGGCCAAGGCGGCCGGCGATGCCGAGGCCAGCGACGTCGACCTCGACTACATACGAGCGCTCGAGTACGGGATGCCGCCGGCCGGCGGGATGGGCATGGGGATCGATCGCCTGGTCATGGTGCTGGCCGAGGTGGACTCGATCCGAGAGGTCATCCTGTTCCCCACGCTGCGGCCCGAGACCACCCTCACCGAGGACGACTTCCCGGCCCTCGACGACGGCGGATCCGTCTGATCCCATGGGCATTCGGCCACTGCGGGCGCGGGTCATCGGATGGTTGACCGCGCTGTCGGGCACGCTGCTCGTCCTGTCCACCCTGCCCCGGGTGCCCGAGCGACTGGCCAGCGCCTACCGCTACGTCCCGCTGCCGCTGCGGGTCAGCGGGCGGGTGGTGACCATGCTGGTCGGCCTCCTGCTGCTCTTCCTGGCCGGCCAGCTGGGCCGGCGCAAGCATCGGGCCTGGCAGGTGGCGGTGGTGCTGTTCGCGGTGACCATGGTGGCCAACCTGGCCCGCCTGGACCGCCCGCTTTCCGCCGGGCTGTCGGCGGCCATGTTGTTGCTGCTGTTGGTCAGCCGCCACGACTTCCAGGCCCCTCCCGACCCGCCCACGCTGTTCCAGTTCATCCGGTTCCTGCCCCTCTACTTCGGGGCGGTGTTCCTCTACGGGCTCGGGTTCATCTTCGCCCAGCGCAACCACGTCACCCCGCCGCCCACCCTGGGTCGCAGCATCGACGCCATCCTCAGTGGCCTGGTCGGCATCCACGGGCCCTACGACTTCCACAGCGACTTCATCGAGCGGGCCTTCCGAGGCACCCTGCTGGCTGCCGGCCTGGTCGGCCTGATCATCGGCCTGGCCCTGCTGTTCCGCCCGATCGTGGCCCGGCCCCAACAGGAGGAGGGCGCCTGGGAGCACGCCAGCCGCCTGGTCCACACCTACGGCGTGGACACCCTGGCCTACTTCGCCCTGCGCGACGACAAGAGCTTCTTCTTCTCCTCCGACGGCGAAGCCATGATCGCCTACACCTACATCGGCCGCTACGCCCTGGCCTCGGGCGACCCGATCGGGCGGCCCGAGTCCATCGAGCTGGTCATCGACGAGTTCCTCTCGATGTGTCGCAACCGCGCCTGGGGGGTGGCCTTCCTGGCCGTGCTCGAGTCGACCCGCGAGCTGTACGTGGAGCGAGGCCTGCACACCTTCTACCTGGGCGACGAGGCCATCGTGGACTGCCGGGGCTTCGCCCTCAAGGGCAAGAAGTGGAAGAGCGTGCGCCAGTCGGCCCAACGGGTCGAGCGCACCTACCGCTTCGAGATGATGGCCGAGACCGACGCGTCGCCCGAGCTGATCGGCGCCCTCAACGACCTGAGCGCCAAGTGGCGGGGCAAGGCACCCGAACGCGGGTTCACCATGACCCTCAGCCGCGACGTCGAAGGGCTCAACCCCGAGTTCCGTCTGTGCGTGGCCCTCGACGAGCACGACCAGCCCGGTGGCTTCCTGCGCGTCGTGCCCGTGTACGGCGACGCCAAGGGCTACACCCTCGACCTCATGCGCCGCGACCCCGACGCCCCCAACGGCATGACCGAGTTCCTGCTGACCCGCACGATCATGCGCATGGACCACGACGGCCTCGAGCGGCTCAGCATGAACTTCGCGGCCTGGGGGCGCCTCTTCTACGAGGACATCCACTACACGGTGCCCCAGCGCATCGCCAAGCAGCTGCTCGAGGTGATCAATCCCTTCTACCAGATCAAGTCTCTCAAGGCCTTCAACCAGCGCTTCTACCCGAACTGGGTCCCCAGGGTCATCGTCTACGACGACGTCCGGGCCCTGCCCCGGGTGGGATTGCTCTACGGCGGCGTCGAGGGGTTCATGGGCATCCCGGTCATCGGCCGATACTTCCTTCCCCGCACCGTGCCCCACGTGAAGCCGCCCGGGCCCAAGGCCTGATCGGTCGACGACCTGCTCAGGTAGGGAGTGTCACCGCTAGCGTTGCCGCGATGTGCGGTCGCTTCGTCTCTGCGTCGCCGCCCGACCAGATCGCCCGCTACTTCGACGCGGTCGACGACGGCGAGCACCGCGATCGACGCCAACTACAATGTGGCGCCGACTCAGGACGTGTTCGCGGTGCTGGTCGACGGGGGAGTGCGACGGCTCGAGATGCTGCACTGGGGGCTGGTGCCGCGCTGGGCCAAGGATCCGAAGGTGGGCAACCGGATGATCAACGCTCGTGCCGAAACCCTGGCCACCAAGGGCGCCTTCAAGCCCGCCTTCGCCAAGCGTCGCTGCATCATCCCGGCCGACGGGTTCTACGAGTGGAAGGTCGTGCCCGGCCAGAAGGCCAAGCAACCCATGTACATCCGTCGTCCCGACGACGAACCCATGGCCTTCGCCGGCCTGTGGGAGGTGTGGAAGGCTCCCGGTGACTCGTCGGCCGAGCTGCACTCGTGCACCATCATCACCGGCGCGGCCAACGAGAAGATGGCGCCGGTGCACGACCGGATGCCCATCATGTTGCCGCCCAGCCGGTGGGAGACCTGGCTGGACCCGTCGGTCGACGACCTCGATCTGCTCGGCAAGTTCCTGGTGCCCGCCCCGTCCGAGCTCATCGAGCTGCGACCGGTGAGCACCGAGGTCAACAACGTGCGCAACCAGGGCCCCCAGCTGCTCGACGAGGTCGAGCCGGCTTGACCCTCACCTTCCGCCGCCGGGCGGACAACCTCATCCTGCGTTGGCAGGGCAGGCTGGACAGTCCGGCCTCGGACCGGGTCCTGCCCTGGTCGGTGGCCGCGGTGCTGTTCGTGGTGCTGGCCCTGTTGTCGCTGGCCCAGGCCCGCTCGCTGATCGGCACCTCCGACCTGGCCGCCTACACCCAGGCCTCGTGGCTGATCCGCCACGGCCACGATCCGGTCACCACCGTGACCAGCGGAACCAACGTCTTCTCCCAGCAGGGTGCCTTCGCCTTCTGGCCCATCGCCCAGCTGAGCCGCACCATCCCGGCCATCCCGCTGCTGTTGACCATCCAATCGCTGGCCCTGGCCCTGACGGTGGTGCCGCTGTGGCGGGTGGCGCGACGGCTGGCCAACCTTCGGGCCGGCTCCGCCCTCATCGTGTTGCTGGTCTTCGCCGTCTACCCGATCGTGCAGACCCTCAACCTGGACGGCTTCCACCCCGAGACCGTGGCCCTGCCCTTCCTGGTCGGCGCCGCCTACTTCGGCCTGTCCGAGCACTGGCGTCGCTTCGCCCTGTGCGCGGTCATCGCCGTGCTCTGCCGAGCCGACCTGGGCCTGGCCATCGCCGGGCTGGGCATCCTGCTGATGGTGCAGGGCCACCGTCGTCGGGGTGCGATCACCGCAGCCGCCGGCACCGTGTGGGCCCTCGGGTTCCTGTTCCTGCTCCAACCCCACATCGGCCACGCCGGCGTGACCCAGCTGGCCGCCTACTCGGCCTACGGCCACGCCCCGTTGTCGGTGGTCTGGGGCATGCTCCGCGACCCCGCCCGGGTGTTGGGCAACATGTTCAACGAGTCCAACTTCCGGCTCATGGTCTACCTGTTCGCGCCCGTGCTCTTCCTGCCGTTCCTGTCGCCCCGCTACCTGCTGCCGGTGGTGCCCCTCCAGCTCGTCTACCTGGCCGGCAACGTCTCCCAGGCCACCCGCTACGGGCCTCAGGCCGTGGCCATCACCGCCTTCATCTTCCTGGCCACGCCCATGGGACTGGCCCGCCTGGGTCGGCGCAGCGTCGAGAAGGTCACCGTCGACCGACGGGTGCTCATCACGGTCCTGTTGGCCTGCCTCTCGTTCTACGTGCTCATCGCGCCCAGCACGCCCTACCGCAAGCCGTGGGACTGGGGTGGGCGCGATGCGGTGGACGGTGCCCGCCTGGAAGCTCGCCAGTCGGTGTCTCGCACCGCGCCGATGCGGGCCAGCTCGTCGCTGCTCTTCCTGCTGGCCCAGCGCCAGGTCCTCTACCCGCTCGACACGGCCGCGATCCACCGCGACCCGACCCGTGCCGCGGCCGCCGCCACCAAGGGTGTGGACGTGGTCATCATCGACCGCCACGATCTGGGCTCGCTGACGGCGGCCCAAGAGGCGGCTTTCGAGGTGGCGGTCACCAAGGCCGGGTTCGCCAAGAAGTCCGATGACCTGGGCATCGTGGTGCTGGTGCGCCAGCACTGAAAGACGCCCCCGGCGTCAGTTGCTCGCTTCGGAGTGGCCGTCGGCGCGCAGCCCGGCTCGTAGCCGCTCCGCCGCCTCGTCGAGCTGGGCCGGGTCCGGATCTTGGGCCGCCTTGGCGAAGTCGAAGTCGCCCATCGCCCGGGTGGGGATCACGTGCAGGTGGCAGTGGTCGATCTCGAAGCCGGCGATGATCAGCCCCACCCGCTCGGGCTCGAAGACCGCGCTGCTGCACCCGCCCGATGGCATGGGCCACGACCATCAGGTGCGAGGCCAGCGCCGGGTCGAGGTCGGTCCAGCTGGTCCACCTCGGCGATCGGCACCACCAGGGTGTGGCCGGGCTGGAGCGGATTGATGGACAGGAAGGCGACGCACTGGTCGTCGCGCCACACGAATCGCCCGGGCAGCTCGCCGTCGATGATGCGACTGAAGATGGTGGTCATGCGCCGGATCGTAGGCTGAGCGCATGGGCCCCACCGAGGAACCGGCTCCGGTGTCATCGCCGGCGGGGAGCGACGAGTCCGCCATCCTCACCATCCCCAACGTGATCACCCTGGTCCGCCTGGCCTGCCTGCCCGCTCTACCTCTACCTGCTCTTCGGGCGCGACAACCGCGGGGCCGCGGCCGTCTGCTCGCCGCGCTCGGTGCCACCGACTGGGTCGACGGCTACGTCGCCCGCCACTTCCACCAGGTGTCGACGCTGGGCAAGATGCTCGACCCGATCGCCGACCGCCTGCTGTTCTTCGTCGGGGTCGGCGGCATCATCGTCGTCGGTGGCGCTGCCCCGGTCTGGTTCGCTGGGCCGTCATCGCCCGGGAGGTGTTCGTGTCGGCGGCGGTGATCACGCTGGCCGCTGCTCGGGGCCAAGCGGATCGACGTCACCTGGGTCGGCAAGGCCGGGACCTTCGCGCTGATGTTCGCCTTCCCGCTCTTCCTGGCCGGCTCGTCCACCTGGGCCATCGCGCCGCTGTTCCAGCGTCTGGGCTGGGTCATCGGGCATCCCGGGGCTCGTGCTGTCGCTACTGCGCGGCCGCCGCCTACGTGCCCATCGGGCTGCGCGCGCTGCGAGGACGGGCGGCGCGGCCCGGGCGACGGCGGCGGGGTAGGTTCGGCCCATGAAGGCAGTGATCATGGCCGGCGGCGAGGGCACCCGGCTGCGGCCGCTCACGTCCAACGCCCCCAAGCCGATGCTGCCGCTGGTCAACCGGCCGATGATGGAGCACGTCGTCGAGCTGCTCAAGCGCCACGGCATCGACGAGATCGTGGTCACGGTGGCCTTCATGGCCAACGCCATCCGCACCTACTTCGGCGACGGCTCCGAGTTCGGCGTGCGGATGGCCTACGCCACCGAGGAGTCGCCGCTGGGCACGGCCGGCTCGGTGCGCAACGCCATGGACGAGCTCGACGAGCGGTTCCTCGTCATCTCCGGCGACGTGCTCACCGACATCGACCTCGGGCGCCATCGTCGAGTTCCACGACGAGCACCAGGCCATGGCCACCATCGGCCTGGTCGCACGTCGAGAACCCGCTCGAGTTCGGCATCGTCATCACCCGCGAGGACGGCCGCATCGAGCGCTTCCTGGAGAAGCCGACGTGGGGCCAGGTGTTCAGCGACACCATCAACACCGGCATCTTCGTGCTCGAGCCCGAGATCTTCGACCACATCGCCCCGGATCGGCCGGTCGACTTCTCGAGCGAGGTGTTCCCCGAGCTGCTGGACGAGCGACATGCCGCTCTACGGGGCCATCGCCGAGGGCTACTGGGAGGACGTCGGCACCCTCGAGGCCTACGTGCGGGCCCACAAGGACATCCTCGACGGCAAGGTGCAGGTCAACATCCCGGGCTTCGAGCTGTCCCAGGGCGTGTGGCTGGGGGAGGGGGCCGAGATCAACCCCGAGGCGGTCCTCGACCGGCCCGGCGGTGATCGGCGACAACTGCCGGGTCGAGGCCGGGGCCCGCATCGGCCAGTACACGGTGCTCGGCGCCAACGTGCGCGTGCGCCACGACGCCCAGCTCGAGCGGGCCGTGGTCAACGACAACGCCTACCTGGGCGAGGCCGTGCGGCTGCGCGGCGCGGTGGTCGGGCCGGGCCTGCGACCTGCGCAAGGGCGTGCGGGCCGACGAGGGCGTGGTCATCGGCGACGAGTGCTTCATCGGCGAGGAGGCCCATCTCGGCGCCGAGGTGAAGGTCTACCCGTTCAAGACGGTCGAGGCGGGCGCCACCGTCAACGACTCGATCGTGTGGGAGTCCCGGGGCGCCCGCAGCCTGTTCGGCCGCGACGGCGTCGTCGGGCTGGCCAACGTCGACATCACCCCGGAGCTGGCCACCAAGCTGGCCATGGCCTACGGCTCGATGCTCAAGAAGGGCACGCCGGGTCATCACGTCGCGCGACTCGAGCCGCTCGGCCCGCATGCTCAAGCGGGCCATGATGGCCGGCCTCAACGCCGCCGGGGTCGACGTGGAGGACCTCGAGGTGGCTTCGGTGCCCGTCACCCGCTTCATCGTGCGACGACCCTCCAGTGCCGGGGGCGTCACCATCCGCCTGGTGCACGACGACCCGCAGTCGGTGATCATCCGGTTCTTCGACGACCGGGGCCTCGACATCACCGAGGACGCCCAGCGCAAGATCGAGCGGCTGTTCAACCGGGAGGACTTCCGCCGGGTCTTCCCCGGCGAGATCGGCGACATCGGCTTCGCCCCCCGCGCCCTCGAGCACTACGCCACCGCCCTGGAGTCGACGGTCGACATCGCCCGCATCCGGGACGCCCAGTTCAAGGTGGTGATCGACTACGCCTTCGGCTCGACCTCCTTCGCCATGCCCAACGTGCTGGCCAAGCTGGGTCTCGAGGTGCTGGCCGTCAACCCCTTCGTGTCCACCGCCGGCCTGCTGCGCGCCGACCTCGACGAGCACGCCCTCCGGGTGGCCGACCTGGTGCGGGCGTCGGGGTCGCACCTGGGGGCGGTGCTCGACCCCGACGGCGAGCGCCTGCGCCTGATCGACGACGAGGGCCACGTGCTCACCGACAACGAGGCGCTGCTGGCGCTCCTGTCGCTGCTGCCGGGCAAGATCGCCGGGGACAAGGTGGCCCTGCCCGTGTCGGCCACGCAACTGGCCGGCGGCATCGTGGCCGCTCACGGCACCGAGGTGGTGGTGACCAAGCTGTCCAACCCGGCCCTGATGGATGCCGCCACCGAAGCCGGCGTCGGGCTTCGCCGGCAACACCGACGGCGGCTTCATCCTGCCCGGCTTCCTGCCCGCCTTCGACGCCGCCGCCACCTTCATCAAGATGCTCGACCTGCTGGCCCACCACGGACGTCGACTGTCGGAGGTGGTGGCCGAGCTGCCCCGCCCCCACATGGCCCACGAGGTGGTGGTGACCCCGTGGGAGCAGAAGGGCACCGTCATGCGCACGCTGGTCGAGCAGAGCAAGGACCGCGAGGTCGAGCTGGTCGACGGGGTGAAGGTCCGTCACGGCGACGGGCTGGGCGCTGGCCCTGCCCGATCCGGAGGAGCCGGTGACCCACGTGTGGGCCGAGGCCGACACCGAGGCCGACGCCCGACGGCTGGCCCAGGAGTACGCCCGGCGCATCCGCCAGATGGTGCGCTGAGCGACCGGCGCATCTCCCGGCCGACAGCCAACCCTCGTCCGCCGGTTGAGGGTTCGAGGATCGGATAGCGTGCGCAGGATGAACGTGCCCGACGACCTGCGGTATTCGTCCGACCACGAGTGGGTCCGGGCCGAAGGGCAGCGCGTGGCGCGTCGGGATCACCGACTACGCGCAGGATGCACTGGGCGACGTCGTGTACGTCGAGGTGCCCGAGGTGGGCACTCACGTGAGCGCCGGGGCCAAGGTGAGCGAGGTCGAGTCCACCAAGTCGGTGAGCGACATCTTCGCGCCCGTGGCCGGCACCGTCGTCGAGGTGAACGCCGAGCTGTCCGACGCGCCCGAGCGCCTCAACGAGGACCCGTACGGGACGGGTGGATCTGCGCGATCGACCCCGGACGACCCGGCCGCGGCCGACGCCCTGCTCGACGCCGCCGGCTACACCGCCCTGATCGACGGCTGACGGAGTCGGTCGGTGCCGGATCGTCCACTGCAGCAGCTGCGGCCACCGCAACCCGATCGGGTCGAACTTCTGCTCGTCCTGCGGCGCCATCCTCGAGACCTCGGGCCCCGACAACACCACCATCACCTTCCACCCCACGGTGCCGGGCGACCCGGTGGAGGGCTTCGACCAGCCGGTGGTCGAGCGGGGGGACCTGGGGGCCGACATCGCCGTGCTGATCGTCCGCGAGGGACCCATCGCCGGCTCGCAGTTCGCCCTGACCGAGACCACCACCACCGCCGGACGCCATCCCGACAGCGACATCTTCCTCGACGACGTGACCGTGTCGCGCCGCCATGCCGAGATCGTGGCCGGCTCCGACGGCTACGTGGTGCGTGACGTCGGCTCCCTCAACGGCACCTACCTCAACCGGGAGCGGATCGAAGAGGCTCCGCTGGGCAACGGCGACGAGCTCCAGATCGGCAAGTTCAAGCTGGTGTTCGTGCTGGGCGAGACCGAGTGACGGGCGCATCGGGGTCACGCCGATGACCGAGCGCTCGCACCTGTCCATCGGCGAAGTGCTCAACCTGCTCCAGGACGAGTTCCCCGACATCACCATCTCCAAGATCCGCTTCCTCGAGAGCCAGGGCCTGCTCGATCCCGAACGCACCCCGTCGGGCTACCGCAAGTTCTACGAGGAGGACATCGAGCGGCTGCGCTGGATCCTGCGCCAGCAGAAGGAGAACTTCCTGCCGCTCAAGGTGATCAAGGACCGGTTGGCCTCGGGGCAGCTCGACGACATCGCCGCCCCGGGCGGGGACGGACCGGCTGACGGTCAGACCGTCCTGCCCATCGACGAGGTGATCGAGACCCCCGCGTCAGCCGCGCCCGCCGAACGGGTCGAGCTGGTCGAGCCAGAGCTCGTCGAGGCCGTCGCGGCAGAACCGGTGGCGCGATCGGGGCGCACCTCGGCCCGGGCCGGGTCTCGCTCCCCGCGGCGGTCGCGGCCGTCGGCCAGCCGACCCGACCCCGGGCTCGAGGCCATCGCCGGGCTCCACGACACCGATTCCAGCGGCGTGAGCCTGACCCGCGACGAGGTGCTGGGCGCGTCGGGCCTGTCGGCCAAGGAGCTGGGGGAGCTCGAGCGGTTCGGCCTGGTGGTTGGTCGATCCCTGGGCAACACCGTCTACTACGGCGACGACGCCCTGTTGGTGGCCCAGCTGGCTGCCGGGTTCATGAGCCACGGGGTCGAGGCGCGGCACCTGCGGATGTACAAGGTGGCGGCCGAGCGTGAAGCGGGGGTGTTCGAGCAGCTGGTCATGCCCCTGCTCAAGCAGCGCAACCCCGGGGCCCGACGCCAGGCCACCGAACGACTCGACGAGCTGGCTGGCCTCGGGTCGCGCCTGCGGTCAGCCATGCTGCGCCAAGCGCTCCAGGAGCACCTCGGCACCACGCCCTGAGCCGGTCGGGACGGGTTGCGCAGTCGATCCCAGGCCGTCTCGGCAGGGGTATCGTGGCTGGGTGATCCAGATGGAGGTCGTTGGGGTCCGCGTCGAGTTGCCGAGCAACACCCCCATCGTGTTGCTGCGCGAGGTGGCGGGCTCCCGCCGCCTGCTCCCCATCTTCATCGGCGGTCCCGAGGCCACGGCCATCGCCCTGGCCCTGGACGAGGTGGAGACGCCCCGCCCGATGACCCATGACCTGATCAAGAACGTGCTCGACGACCTGGGCGTGGGTCTGGAGCGCCTCGAGATCACCGACCTGTCCAACGGCACCTTCTACGCCGAGATGCACCTGCGGGCCGCCGGGCGGGTGACGGTGGTGTCGAGCCGGCCCTCCGACGGCATCGCCCTGGCCATCCGCATGTCCTCGCCGGTGTTCGCGGCCGACGCCGTGGTCGAGGAGGCGGGCTACCTGGCCGACGACGAAGAGGAGCGCGAAGAGGTGGTCGAGCAGTTCCGGGAGTTCATCGACACGGTGAACCCGGACGACTTCAACTCCTAGTCGAGCTCACCTCCTAGCGGACGAACCCGGCGATCACGTTGATGGTCACGGCGATGATCACCGTGCCGAACACGTAGGCGAGCAGGGCATGGCCCAGCACGGTGCGCCGGATGCCACGCAGCTGGATGTCGGTGTCGGACACCTGGAACGTCATGCCCACGGTGAAGGCCAGGTAGGCGAAGTCGGCGTAGTCGGGAGCGTCGTCGTTCTTGAAGTCGATCCCGCCGGCGCCGTCCGCGTAGTAGAGGCGGGCGTAGCGCAGGGCGAACAGGGTGTGGACCAGGCTCCACGACAACAGCACCGTGAGCACGCAGGCCGTCGTGATCACGGCCACGATGGCCCCCGACTCGGAGCGGGTCTTGATCAGACCCAGCGCCACCCCGACCAGGCTGGCCATCGCCGCGCCCAACAACAGGACCCGGGTGCCCTGGCGGGTGTTGTCCTCGGCCAGGGCCAGTCGGGCGGTCTCCTCGCTGTCCATCCGACCGACGCTGAGCCACACCCAGGCCACGAAGATCCCCACCATCACGTCCCAGGCCACCAGGACGCCGAGCTGCCAGGGTTCGAATGCGGCCACGACCAGCCCGGCCACCAGGCCGATGGCGGCCGTCGCCATCATGCGGGTGCGCTCGCTGGGGAGCGGGGGGCGCCGGGCGCCAGGCGAGCTCACGGCACCCAGTCTGGCCTGGCCGGGGTGCGTCCGAGCCGATCGTTGACGTGGGCCATGGGGGTGGCTACCCTCGACCTTCCCGACACGGCTGTAGTTACGTGACGGTGATCCACAGGTCGAGATCCAGGTTCAGTGCAGTGGGCCAACCCTGATCTCCAGGGTGAGGCTCCAGTCGAGGTCCCGTGGCGAGCCGCCAGGGTCCGGAGGGCAGGAAAAATGGTCGACCGCACACACGAGGGCTACAGCGGCGCGAAGGCGGCCGAGATCGTCGGCATCACCTATCGCCAGCTCGACTACTGGGCCCGCACCGACCTCGTCCGGCCGTCGCTGGTCGACGCCACCGGCAGCGGCAGCCGCCGTCAGTACTCCTACCGCGACCTGCTCGAGCTGCGGGTGATCAAGTCGCTGCTCGACGCCGGCATCAAGCTCGAATCGGTCCGTGAGGTGTTCAGCTACCTGCGCGAGAACCTGGGCGAGGACGTGACCACCGCCAACCTGGTCATCCAGGGCAACCAGGCTGTGCTGGTGCGCGACGGGGGAGAGCTGATCGACCTGGTCAAGCGAGGCCAGGGCGTGCTCAACGTGCTTGCCCATGGCCCATGTGGTCGACGAGCTCGACGCCCGCATCGTCGAGCTGCGCCCCGAGTCGCCGACCGCCACGGTGACCCGCCTGGCGGCTGGTAGCTGATCCTGGCCTAGCGCCACTGCCCGACCGACGACCCGCGGCTCTGGCTGCGGGTCGTTTCGCGTCTGTCCGGCCCCCGGCCAGCGGCGGCACCTGGATACGAATCGGTACGCCGGTGCCCCCTCGCCCACGATGGCGGTGGGCGGGGGAGTGGACATCCGCGCCCGTGAACTGAACGTCGTTCATACTTTGAACATGGTTCGACTTCAGGTGGTCTCAGACGATCGGCGGGAGCGACGCCGAGACACTCGGCGCCAGCGCTACCTGGCTGCGGCCAGCCGGATCATCGATCGAGACGGCCTCAGCGGGGTGACCATGCAGGCCATCGCCGACGAGCTGGATTGCGCCATCGGCACCATCTACACGTACTTCCCGTCCAAGGCCGACCTGCTGGCCGCCCTGACCCGACAGGGGTCGAGACCCTGCGCGGCTCCTATGTCACCGCCCGTCACCGGTGGGACGTCGAGGTCGGAGGCCAGGACCTCGAGGCGGATCTGGCCGCGCTGGTGCGAGCTGCTCGGCGTTCGCCGCCTTCTTCGGCGCCGCCTCGGTCGTGTTCGCCGACGAGTTCGCCCTCCAGCGGGCGCTGCTCAGCGGTGGCGCCTTGGAGGATGGATCGACGAAGCGGGGGACCGACCGGCCTCAGGCCTCCCTGGAGGTCGTGCTGGCGCTGCTGGACACCCCCGCGATCACTGATCGAAGCCGCGGTCGAGGTCGGCGCCCTGCAGCCCGGCGATGCGCTGGAGCGGGCGCTGCGCTGGCTGGCCAGCCTCAACGGCGGTGCTGCTGGTGGAGCACCTGGCCCCGCTCGACCGCCATCTGTTCCGGGCCGCCCACCACGCCCGGGCCCTGACCGCCGACCTGCTGGTGGGCTGGGGGGCGGATCGGGCCGAGGTCGAGGTGGCGGCAGCCCAGGTGGAGCGGCTGGCCGCGCTCGGGCCCATGGCTCCGCCCCCCGATTGACTGGCTAGCCTCGCCCGATGACCCTGCGCACCTCGCCCCTCGACGCCGAACACCGCGCCCTGGGGGCCAAGCTGGTCGAGTTCGGCGGCTGGGACATGCCCCTGAGCTATCCCGAGGGCACGCTGGCCGAGCACCGGGCCTGTCGCCACGGCGGCGGTGGCCTTCGACGTCAGCCACCTGGGCACGGTCCGAGTGGCGGGGCCCGCCGCTCTCGAGCGGCTCCAGGGCGCCCTGACCAACGACCTGGGGCGGATCGGTCCCGGGCGAGCCCAGTACACCCACCTGCTCGACGAGCAGGACGCCTCGGTGCTCGACGACATCATCGTGTGGTGGGTCGACGACCAGACCTTCGACGTCATGCCCAACGCCTCCAACACCGATCGGGTGACCGGGGCCCTGGCTGGGGGCGGTGTGGAGGCGGTCGACGTCACGCCCGGGACGGGCGATCATCGCCGTGCAGGGGCCCCAGGCTCGGGCCCGCCTGGCCCAGGTCAGCCCCGAGGCCGCGGCGGTGGCGCGGTTCCGCGTGGCCCAGGTGGCCTGGGACGGCGTGACGATCACGGTGGCCGGGACCGGCTACACGGGCGAGGACGGGGTGGAGTGCTCGGTGCCGGCCGAGGCCGCCGGCGCCTTCTGGCAGGCGGTCCTGGCGGCCGGGGTGACGCCCGCGGGGCTGGGGCGCGCGACACCTTGCGTCTGGAGGCCGGCCTCCCGCTGCACGGACACGAGCTGGGCCCGGGGATCACCCCGTTGCAGGCCGGGCTGGGTTGGGTGGTGAGCTGGGACAAGGGCGAGTTCCGCGGCCGGACCGCGTTGGCCGCCGAGCGGGAGCGGGGGATCAGCCGGCGCCTCCGCGGCCTGACCGTGGCCGGACGGCGTCCGCCCCGAGCCGATCAGGCGGTGCTGGTCGATGGTGAGCCCCTGGGGGTGGTCACCAGCGGCAACTTCTCACCCGAGCTGGGCCACGGCATCGCCCTGGCTTTCGTGCCCCCCGGCACCCGGATCGGTGACGCCCTGGCCATCGACCAGCGAGGCTCGACGGTGCCTGCCGAAGTGGTCAAGCTCCCCTTCGTCTCGCGGAGCTAGCCCGCCGCTACCCCCCACCCCACGAAATTGGGCATCTTTGCGACCGGATACCGGCTGCAAAGATGCCCAATTTCCGGATCGGCTTGCCGACCAGAGGGCCTAGAAGGCGAAGGCCGCCAGGCCGGAGCCGCTGAACCGATGACACCCGGATGCCGAAGGCGCCACGTCGGGAGGCTTGCCGACCAGAGGGCCCAGAAAGCTAGACGCAGGTGCAGAAGACGTTGCGATCGCCGTAGGCGCCGTCGATGCGTCCCACCGGCGGGAAGTAGCGGTCGGCCGTCTGACCGGGCACCGGGAAGGCGCCGAGTTGGCGGGGGTAGGGCCGGGACCAGTCGTCGGTGGCCACGTCGTCGGCGGTGTGGGGGGCGTGGCGCAGGGGGCTGTCCTCGACCGTCCAGGTGCCCGCCGCCACCTGATCGATCTCGCCCCGGATGGCGATCATCGCCTCGACGAAGCGGTCCAGCTCGGCCAGCGATTCGGACTCGGTGGGCTCGATCATGAGCGTTCCGGCCACGGGGAACGACATGGTGGGTGCGTGGAAGCCGTAGTCGATGAGCCGCTTGGCCACGTCGTCCACGCTCACGCCGGTGGCCGCGGTCAGGGGCCGCAGGTCGAGGATGCATTCGTGGGCCACCATGTCGTTCTGTCCGGTGTAGAGCACCGGGAAGTGCGGAGCCAGGCGCCGGGCCAGGTAGTTGGCGTTGAGGATGGCGGCCTGGGTGGCCTCGGTCAGCCCGTCGCGGCCCATGAGGGCGATGTAGGCCCACGAGATGGGCAGGATGCCGGCCGAACCCCACGGTGCGGCCGAGATGGGGCCGGTGCCGGTGGTGGGGCCAGCCTCGGCCACCAGCGGATGGTTGGGCAGGAACGGCGCCAGGTGGGCGCGCACCGCCACCGGACCCACACCCGGGCCACCGCCCCCGTGAGGGATGCAGAAGGTCTTGTGCAGGTTGAGGTGCGACACGTCGGCCCCGAAACGGCCCGGCCGGGCCACGCCCACCAGGGCGTTGAGGTTGGCGCCGTCCAGGTAGACCTGGCCCCCGTGGGCGTGGACGGTGTCGCAGATGTCGGTGATGGCCGCCTCGAACACCCCGTGGGTCGACGGGTAGGTGACCATGAGGCACGACAGCTCGGAGCCGTGGTCTCCAGCTTGTCCTCCAGGTCGGCCAGATCGACGTTGCCGCCGTTCGTCGCACGCCACCACCACCACGTCCAGGCCGGCCATGGCCGCGCTGGCCGCGTTGGTGCCGTGGGCCGAGGCCGGGATGAGGCAGATCCGGCGGTGGTCGTCGGATCGGCTGGCGTGGAAGGCCTGGATGGCCAGCAGGCCAGCCAGCTCGCCCTGCGAGCCGGCGTTGGGCTGCACCGACACCGCGTCGTAGCCGGTGATCTCGGCCAGCCACCGCTTCGAGCTCGGCGATGAGCTCGCGGTACCCGGTCGTCTGCTCGCTCGGGGCGAACGGATGGATCGACCCGAACTCGGGCCAGGTCACCGGGATCATCTCGGTGGTGGCGTTCAGCTTCATGGTGCACGAGCCCAGGGGGATCATGGAGCGATCCAGCGCCAGGTCGCGGTCGGCCAGGCGGCGCAGGTAGCGCAGCATGGCCGTCTCCGATCGGTGCTGGTGGAAGACCGGGTGGGTCAGGATCGGGGTCTGGCGGACCAGGGTCGACGGGATGTTCTCGGGCTCGGCCATCAGGGTGGCGTCCAGCTCGTCGACCGACGCCGCCACGCCGAAGGCGGCCCACACCGACTCGACCAGATCGCGGCTGGTGGTCTCGTCCAGGCTGATCGCCACGGTGTCGGCGTCCACCGGACGCAGGTTGATCCCACGCTGGCGGGCCGCGGCCAGCACCTCCTCGGCCCGGCCCGGCACGCGAACGGTGATGGTGTCGAAGAAGCGGTCGTCGATCACTTCTACGTCGCCGTCGTCGAGTCCGGCGGCCAGGATGGCCGTGAGGCGGTGGACCCGCGAGGCGATGCGGGTCAGCCCTTCCGGGCCGTGGTAGGTGGCGTACAGGCCGGCCATGACCGCCAGCAGGACCTGGGCGGTGCAGATGTTGCTGGTGGCCTTCTCCCGGCGGATGTGCTGCTCACGGGTCTGGAGCGTGAGCCGGTAGGCCCGGCGTCCGGCGTCGTCCACCGACACCCCCACCAGCCGCCCCGGCAGGGTGCGCTTGTGGGCATCTCGGGTGGCGATGAAGCCGGCGTGAGGGCCGCCGAAGCCCAGCGGCACCCCGAAGCGCTGCGACGACCCGACGACGATGTCGGCCCCGATCTCCCCGGGCGGGCGCACCAGCACCAGCGCCGACAGATCGGCGGCCACGGTGACCAGCGCCCCCGCCTGGTGCGCGGCCTCGATCAGCTCGGCGTGATCGCGGACCACCCCGCTGGAGCCCGGGTACTGGGCCAGCACACCGAAGGTCCCGGCCGGCAGGTCGGCGGCCGTGGTGATCTGGTCGACGGCCCGGGTGACCACCTCCAGACCCAGGGGCCGGGCTCGGGTGGCCACCACGGCCAGCGTCTGGGGGTGGCAGTCCTGGTCGATTACGAAGATCGTGCCGGCCTTGGGGTTGAGCCGGCGGCACATGGCCATGGCCTCGGCTGCGGCGGTGGCTTCGTCCAGCAGCGAGGCGTTGGCCAGCTCCATGCCGGTCAGGTCGCACACCATGGTCTGGAAGTTGAGCAGTGCCTCCAGCCGGCCCTGGGAGATCTCGGGCTGGTAGGGCGTGTAGGCCGTGTACCAGGCCGGGTTCTCCAGCACGTTGCGCAGGATCACGGTCGGGGTGACGGTGTCGGAGTAGCCCAGGCCGATCAGCGAGGTGAGCACCTGGTTGCGGTCAGCGAGCGCCCGGAGCCGGGCCAGGGTCTCGGCTTCGCTCAGGCCCCGGGGGCAGCGCCATCTCGTGGCCGTCGCGGATGGCTGCCGGCACCACCAGGTCGATGAGCTCGGTCAGCGACGACAGGCCCAGGGTGGCCAGCATGGCCGCCTGGTCGGCGTGGCTCGGCCCGACGTGGCGGGCGGTGAACTCGTCGTGGCCCTCGAGCTCGGTGAGTCGTCGCCCGAGTAGCGGCGAGGTGGCAGTGGGGCTGGGCATGGACGGTCCTCTCGGGGCCGGGCGCGTGGGCGGGTCGATGCGACGTGCCCGCGCTGTCCGGTGGACCTGAGAGTTTCCCCGGGCGACCGATCAGGACCGGTGCCGGGTTTCCCCGTCGGTGAGCTCGAAGAGCTGCTCTCCAGCGTTGCCTACGCCTGCGGTTCTGGGGCCTGAGAGATTCCGGGCGGTTGCTCCTTCGGCGCCCTCGACGATCGAGATCGGCGACGGCTCTCCCACTGGCGATGATCAGCCTCGGTTGTGGGTCGGAGCTTATCCGCCGACCGGGGTCTCGGTTTCCTGGTCGACCGGGGTCTGCTTGGCGGCCTGCTCCTCGCCGTGCTTGGCGATGGCGCCCATGATGGCCGACCCCGCCGCCCCGATGAAGGTGGGCCGGTTCTCGGCCACCCACTCCTTGGACTCGGCCGGGCGCCGCGACGAGCCCTGGAAGTGGGGGAGCACCTTCTGGGCCAGCAGCTCGTAGGAGCGGTGGGTGGCCTCGGGATTGGCCCACTCGTGTGCCTGCACCAGCAGGGTCCCGAACCCGCCGTTGCTCTGCTCGATCAGCGTCTCGATCATCTCGATGCAGTCGTCGGGGGTGCCCACCACGCCGGCGCCCATCTGGTTGACCTGGTCGGCCAGGTCGTCGGGCGGGCCGTCGGGCACGATGGGCAGGGCGGCCACCTTGCGGAAGTACTCGAAGTAGTCGTCGAGGCCGTAGGCCACGTCCCGGTACGCCTGGTCGCGGGTCTCGGCCACGTGGATCTGCGACACCAGCCGCCAGGCCTGGCGGTCGGCCACGTTGTCGAACTCGGCGCAGCGCTGCTCCATCACGTCCCAGTGGTGGGCCAGCATGTCGAACCCGGCCGCCTGGGTGGCGCCGATGGACAGCAGCGAGCAGCCGAAGCGGCCGGCCGCCCGCGGGCCGGAGGGCGAGATCATGGCCGCCACCGCCACCTCCGGGTGAGGGTGGGAGTACGGGGTCAGGTGCAGCCGGGCGTTCGACAGCGAGAACCACTCGCCCTCGTAGGTGACCGGCTCGTCGTCACGCAGCAGCCGCAGCACGATCTCGAGGGACTCCTCCATGCGATCTCGCTGGGTGGCGGGATCGATGCCCAGCATGAAGGCGTCGCTGGGCAGCGCGCCGGGCCCGACGCCGAGCATGACCCGACCGTGGGTGAGGTGGTCGAGCAGCACCAGCCGCTGGGCCACCATGAACGGGTGGTGGTAGGGCAGCGACACCACCCCGGTGCCCAGCTTGATGCGCTGGGTGCGCTGGGCCGCGGTGGCGATGAAGATCTCGGGGGAGGCGATGATCTCGTAGCCCCCGGAGTGGTGCTCGCCGATCCATGCCTCGTCGAACCCCAGCCGGTCGAGGTGCTCGATCAGCGCCAGATCTCGCTCGAGGGCGAGGGTGGGGTTCTGCCCCGTCGGGTGGAAGGGGGCGATGAAGGCACCGAAGCGCAGCGGCCAATCCATCCCGCGAAGCTAGTCCCAAACTTGACCGCGTGGTCAAGTTTCTTGGCCCTCTGGTTGCGGAGCGAGTGATTGATACACGGCGTCGATCAACGCACGGTTGCGGTCGCTCTGCCAGCGGGGGATCACGTGGTTCATGACGTAGCCGAAGGCCACGCCGGCGTCGGGGTCGGCGAAACCCAGGGCCCCGCCGGTGCCGAAGTGGCCGAAGCTGTGCGGGTTGGGCCCCAGCGGGCGCCTGGAGGTGGTGGGTTGGAAGCCGACACCGACGGTGACGTCCATGCCCAGGATGGGGTCGTAGCCCTGGGCGCGGGGGCCGGTGGCGTGGGCCAGCAGGCCCGGCGACAGGAGTCGGCCGGGTTCGAGGAGCGCGGCGTAGACCCGGGCGACACCCGAGGCGGAGGCGTGCGTGCTGGTCGAGCCGATCTGGGCCGATCGCCAGGCCGGGGTGTTGACCACGCCGATGGAGGAGTAGCCCGGCGGGTTGAAGTGGGCCAGCGCGTTCATGAGCAGATCGCCCTCCAGCCCGTCGAAGGAGGTGATCGTGGGGATCGGCTGGGCTGGCGCCCAGGCCACCTCGGCGCAGCGGTCCTGCTCGGCCAGCGGGACGCCCAGCCACACGTCGGCGTCCAGCGGCCCGGCCACCTCGGCCAGGCGCGCCCCGGGCATCTGACCGCTGACCCGATGGACGAGCTCACCCACCAGGTGACCGTAGGTGTTGGTGTGGTAGGCCAGCCGCTCGCCGGGCACCCACCAGGCCTCGGTGGCGGCCACGGCGGTGGCCATCCGCTCCCAGTCGAAGAGGTCCTCATCGGTCAGCAGCTGACGGATGGCCGGCACGCCGGCTCGGTGGCTGAGGGCGTGGGCCACGGTGGCGTTCGCCTTGCCGCCCGCCCCGAACGCCGGCCACACGTCGGCCACGGGCTGATCCAGCGCCAGGGCGCCCTCGTCGACCAGCTGCAGCGCCAGCAGGCCCAGGAAGGCCTTGCCCACTGAATAGACGTCGACGATGGTGTCGGCCCGCCAGGGTCGGGTACGTGCCTCGTCGGCCCAGCCGCCCACCAGGTCGACCACCGGCTCGCCCTTCACCAGCACGCACACCGCCGCGCCCAGCTCGCCCCGCTGGGCGAAGTTGGCCGCGAAAGCGTCGCGGACCGGGGCGAACCCCGGCGCGCACCAACCGTCGATCGGCGTGGTGACGGGGATGGCGATGGTCAGTCGAGCAGGTCGGGCTGCTCGCGCACGATCTGCTCGTACAGCGGCTGGAAGCCGAGCCAGCCGGCGAAGTGGCCGCCGACCTGCGTCCGGGTCATCGCCGCCATCTCCGGCTCGATCGAGATGGGGTCGCCGGCGGCCATGGCCAGCAGCTGGGCCTGGCAGGTGCGCTCCATGGTGATGAACCACCAGGCCGCCTCGTCCACCGAGTGGCCCACGGTCAGCAGGCCGTGGTTGCGCAGGATGACCGCCTTGTTCTCGCCCAGGGCGTGGCCGATGCGCTTGCCCTCCTCGGTGTCGAGCACCACGCCGGTGTAGTCGTCGAACAGGGCGTGGTCGCCGTAGAAGGCGCAGGCGTCCTGGGTGAGCGGGATCGAGCAGGCGCCCCAGCGAGGAGAAGGCCTTGCCGTTGATCGAGTGCGAGTGCGCCGCGGCCTGCACGTCGGGACGGGCCGCGTGCACCTGGGAGTGGATGGCGAAGGCGGCCCGGTTCACGTCCCAACGTCCTTCCACCACCTCGCCCTCGTGGTTCACCAGGATCAGGTCGGACGCCTTGATGAGGCTGAAGTCGATGGCGAAGGGGTTGACCCAGAAGTGGTCGGGCAGCTCGGGGTCGCGAGCGGTGATGTGCCCCGCCACCCCCTCGCTGAACCCGAACTTGCCGAACAGGCGGAAGGCGGCGGCCAGGCGCTGCTTGAGATGCTGGCGGTGATCGTCGACGTTGTCGAACGTCGGCAGCTCGTAGGGGATCGGCTTGGACACTGGGAACCTCCCGGGCACACCGTCGGCGGCGCGCGCCTCTCTTCCGTCAGTCTACGATGTCGGGGCAACGAGTCCCGTGCCAGCGGGGGAAGCCGGTCGAAGTCCG
This sequence comes from uncultured Microthrixaceae bacterium, assembly GCA_963740985.1. Lineage (GTDB taxonomy): Bacteria > Actinomycetota > Acidimicrobiia > Acidimicrobiales > Acidimicrobilacustridaceae > UBA4742. The sequence continues at coordinate 289,241 of CAVUGJ010000002.1, read as the reverse complement.
GCACTGTCCCGCAGCCGTAGGTCGAGCCGCTTCCTTCGGGAAGGGGTGCGATGAGTCGGAATGCCCCTGGCCGGGTGGCTCTCGAGGCACCGTCGTGGAAAACGGGGCAGAGCCTGAGGTCTTCACCACCGTGTGAGGTTCCCCGGGGATCGACCCGCCGAGAGGAACCCAACATGAAGATGAGATCCCGCACGTTCACGGCCGTCCTGGTGGCTCTGGCTGCTCTGATGGTGTCGGTCGGTCCCGCGGTTTGGTCAGGTGCACCCGCCGGCGCGGCCGCGGCCACCAGCGACCCCACCACCGCCGCCGGCTACGCCACCCACTGGCTGTCCGACCAGGTGACCGCGGGCGGCTTCGTGCCCGACCACCAGGGAGATCCCGACCCCAGCGACACCGTGATCACCGCACTGTCGCTGGCCGCGGCCGGCCACGATCAGGCCACGTTCCACTTGATCATGACCTGGCTGGCCGGCCATGTGGACGACGTGACCGGTACCGGCACCAACGTCGATCCGGGTTCCACCGGCTACCTCCTGCTGGCGGTGGCTGCGGCCCACGACGACGCCACCGACTTCGGTGGGGTCAACCTGGTCACCCGACTCGGTGCGACCCTCGGGCTGTTCGAGCCGGGCCTCTACGGCAGCTACGCCAGCGTGGGCGACCCCACCTACAGCGGCGTGTTCGAGCAGTCGCTGGCCCTGCTCGGCCTGAAGGCGGTGGGTGCCACCGAGTCGAGTGCGGCCATCGACTGGCTGGTGGCTCAGCAGTGCGGCGGCAGCGACGAGTTCAACGGGGCCTGGATGTCCTACCGGGCCCCGGCCACCCCGCCGGCCACCGGTCTCAGCCCGTGCACCGCCTTCGACTCCACCTTCTTCACCGGCATCGACACCAACTCCACCTCGCTGGCCTTCGAGGCCCTCGAGGCGGTGGGTCAGGCGCCCACCTACGACGCCCTGGCCTGGCTGTCGCGCACGCAGAACAGCGACGGGTCGTTCGGCTTCTACGTCGGCAACGACGGCGATCCCAACTCCACCGCCCTGGTGGTGCAGGCCATCGTGGCCGGGGGAGAGAACCCAGGATCAGGCCAGTGGCTCCAGGGGTCCGACTCGCCGCTGAGCGCGCTGGTGTCCTACCAGTTGGGCTGCGACGCCCCCACCACCGACCAGGGGGCCCTCACCTTCCCGGGCTCCGACGGTGCCCCCAACCTGTTGGCCACCGAGCAGGGCGCGTGGGGGCTGGCCCAGGCCGCCTTCCCGCTGAGCACCCCCACCTTCACCCCGTCACCGGTGCCCTGCCAGCCGACCACCACCACCACGTCGAGCCCGACCTCGACGACCGCCTCCACCTCGACCACCACGAGTGCCGGGGTCGCGGCTGTGGCGGCCACGCCGGTGGAGGCCACCCCGACCCTCGCCGGCTGAGCCGGAAGTACGCTCGCCCGGTGAGCGTCGAACCCGAGCAGTCGCTGGCCGCCTACCGGGGGGTGCGGGAACGCACCCGGGCGATGCTGGCCGACGTGGACGACGACGTGGCTGCGGCCACGGTGGTGCCCTGCTGTCCGGGATGGACGGTGGTCGAGGTGGTGGGGCACATGTGCGGCGTGGCCGACGACGTGCTGGCCGGCCGCCTCGACGGGGTGGGCACCGCGCCGTGGGCCGACGCCCAGGCCGAGCGGCTGGCGCCCCTGGGCCTGGCCGGCGTGCTCGACCGCTGGGATGAGCTCGGCCCACAGCTCGAGGCCATCGGCTCCGCCTTTCCTGCTCGGCCGGCCACCCAGATGGTGTTCGACGTGACCACCCACGAACACGACGTCCGGGGGGCGCTGGCCCGTCCCGGCGCCCGCGATCTCCAGGCGCTGGCGGTACCGCTCGACTTCATTGCGTCGATGTTGGACGGCTACGCCCGGGAGCACGGTTTGGGAAGCCTGGTCCTTCAGATCGACGAGGGCTGGACGACCGTGACCGGCGACGGTCCGCCGGAGGTGGTGCTGCGAGCCTCGGCCTTCGCCACCTTCCGCAGCTTCGGCGGGCGTCGCTCGCTCGACCAGGTCCGTGCCCTGGACTGGGACGGCGACCCCGAGCCGTACTTCGGTCTGTTCGCCGCCAGCCCGCTCGAGCCTCCGGTGATGTCCGTCCTCGAGTAGCCGATCTCTCCTAATATCGTCACGTGACGATATTGACCATGGAGGAGCGGTGCCGGTGGTGCGGGCGGGCGTTGGCCCCGCGGCCGGGTCCGGGCCGTCCGAGGCGCTACTGCCGCCAGGGTTGTCGTCAGCAAGCCCACCTGGCCCGGAAGCTGGCCGCGGCCCACGGACTGGGCGACGACGACGTGATCGTCTCGCGGGTGGCGCTCGACGAGCTCCAGGGGCGGCTGTACTGCCTGCAGGCCTCGCTGGAGGACGTCGAGCGAGATCTGGCGGCCATGGATCGCGTCGGCACCGGCGACGACGCCGGCGAGCTGCGTCAGATCCTGGCCTGGCTGGTGGAGAACGCGGTGCCGGCGGCCGCCCTGTGGATCGAGCCCAGAACGGGGTCGACGTGAGCGACGGCGCCGAAAGGCTCATAAGTTGACATAACGAGCATTATGGGCGGTCTCCTCGGGAAACTGGGCGTCAGATCCGCCGGAATCCGAAAGCAAAGATGCCCAATTTGCCGCGAGCTTCAGGCGCCGATGACGTTGGGGCGATCCAGGCCGTTGGCCTCGGCCACGCCGAGGTAGACCTCGAGCATGAAGGCGGCGTCGAAGACCGACTCGACGTTGCCGTCCGCGTCCAGGTTGAGGTTGGCGCCGGTGATGGCGAACCACACCTCGGTGGGCCCGGTGTTGTCCTCGGGCACGACCAAGGTGTGGATCGAACCGGCGGGTTCGTAGAGGTAGGACCCGGCCCGATTGACCTCCGGGTACTCGGCGTACTTCCAGGCACCGCTCAGGGTGAAGGCGTAGACCTCGCCCGTGTGCTTGTGCCGGGGCACCCGAACCCCCGGTTGGAACCGGTTCTGAATGACCCACAGGCCCTGGTCGATGTTGACCTGCACCACCTTGAGCTCGACACCATCGCCGACATCGACGTAGGGGCACTCGTCGATCGCCGCGGTGGATGGCCTGGGGAATTCCTTCGACGATGGTCATGGCTCCATCAAACCACGGCAGGGTGCTCGGGACATTCGCCAGGGCGAGAACCGCTCCGGTAGCGTCGTGACCCATGCCCCGCAGGATCGAGGTCGAGCTCACCAGCAGCCGGGAGGACGGCACCTGGACGTGGCGCGCCGCCGGGTGCCCGCCAGCCCAAGGGTGACTTGACGGGCGCCTCCTGCCGGCGGGGGCCAAGGTCGGTGACGTCCTACGGGCCGAGGCCGACTTCGACATCGAGGGCATCACCGTGGTGGCCGTGGACGCGCCCAAGCAGACACGCCGCGAGCCCGAGCGGTTGGAGCTCATCGGCCCGACCCGCGACGAGCAGCTGGTGACCACCACTCTCGTCCCCAAGCGAGAGTCAGCGGGCTCGGGACGGCGCGGGCCGCGGCGGGATCGCCCCGACCGTGGCGAACGTGGCGACCGGGCACCGCGTGGCGAAGGTGCTCCCCGGGGCGAAGGGGCGGGGCGAGGGGCGCGCCCGCCGACTGGCCGCGGTCGTCCCTCCAGCGGTGAGCGCCCGGCGAGGCGCGAGCGGCCGCCGCGACCGCCGCGGTCTGAACCCGAGGCTCGACCCAAAGCCGAAGCGTCTGCGTGCCGGTCGGGTGCACCGCAACGAGGTCATGGCGTCGCTCCCCGAGGAGCAGAAGCCCATCGCCGAGCAGGTGCTGCGCGGTGGCATCCCCGCCGTGCGCCAGGCTGTCGACAAGCAGAACGAGGCGGCCAAGGCCTCGGGCGCGCCCGAGATCAAAGCCGACGGGGTGGTGTCGATCGCCGAGCAGCTGCTGCCCCGCTTGCGCACCGCAGAATGGCATGACCGGGCCGACGCGGCGCTGGCCGACGTCGACGAGGTGGCGCTGCAGGACCTGCGCTCAGTGGTGGTGGCCGCCGACCAGGCGGCCCGCGACGATGAGACCCGCGAGCTGGCTCAACGCCTCCGGGATGCCCTGACCCGCCGGGTCGAGCAGGAGCACGCGGCCTGGTTGGCCGAGATCGCCCAGACGCTGGCCGACGGTCGGGCCGTGCGGGCCCTGCGCCTGAGCTCGCGCCCGCCCAAGGCGGGCGCTCCCCTGCCCTCGGATCTGTCGTCGCGCTTGGCCGAGGCAGCCAGCGCCGTCGCTCACCGCCGACACCGCGCCTGATCGCTACGCCACGGTGCTCGACGCCCTGGCCTACTCGCCGGTTCGCGGCGTGGTCACGGCGCGGGGGGTGCCCGCCGAGCCCGGCGATGCCCTGCTCGGGGTGGTGCGAAAGTTCGCGTCACCGCCTGCCTCAGATCGCGGGCGCGTTCGGGATGGAGGCCACGGCCGGCGCGCCCCGTCGTCCCAGTGGACCCAGGCCGCGTCCCCGCTCCCCCGCCGCGGCCCGAAGTGGCCAAGCCCGAGGTCACCGAGCCTGAGGTGGCGACCACGACCGAGCCGGTCGCTGAGGTCATCGAGCCTGAGGTCACCGAGCCGGTGGTGGCGACCACGACCGAGCCGGTCGCCGAGAGCACCGAGCCCGAGGTCACTGAGCCGGAGGTCACCGAGCCTGAGGTGGCGACCACGACCGAGCCGGTCGATGCGTCGACTGAGTCGGTCTGAGCCTCAGTCCGCCAGTACGTCCAGCAGATCCTGAGGCCGGGCCAACACCAGGTCTCCCGACGCCGGGCGGGCCCGCGGGTTCCAGCCGGCCAAGGCGAAGCGCGCCCCGACCGCCACCGCGCAGGCCCGATCGTGGGCCGTGTCGCCCACGAACACGACGTCGGAGGCTCGCAATTCGAGGGCGGTCAACACCGGCCCCAACTGCTTGGGACCCTCGAAGGCATCGCTGAACAGGGCCACCCGGGGGTGCCAGCCCAGGCGTACCAGTTCGGCGCGGCCCGACCGCGGGTGCTTGTTCGAGCACACCGCCCACAACATCAGGTCGCCCAGCACCGCCTCCACCCCGGCGAAGGGCTGGGCCTGGTCCTCGTCGTAGGCGTCCAGGTAGTCGCTCAACGCGATCCCCAGGCGCTCGCACTCGGCCTCCAGCACATGGCCGAAGGTGACCGACTGGCGGGGCACACCGAGGGCCACGAAGGCCGCGGCCAAGGCTTCGTCGGAGTCGACCAGCGTGCCGTCGAGATCGAACACCGGGACCAGGGCCACGCCTCAGTGTGGCCCGATCAGTGCGGTGTCCGGCAGGACGAACGTCACCGGACACAGCACTAGGGTGCTGGCATGGTCGACTACGAGGTACAAGGTCACGTCGGGGTGCTCACCATCAACCGCCCCGAGAAGAAGAACGCGGTCAACGGTGATGTGGCCCAGGGCATGGAGGCGGGGATCGACCAGATCGAGGACGATCCCGACGTCTGGCTGGGGGTGCTCACCCACAAGGGCGACGTGTTCAGCGCCGGGGCCGATCTCAAAGCCATCAACGAGGGTCGGGCGGGCGAGCTGAACACGGCCAAGGGCGGGTTCGGCGGGATCGCCTCCGCGTGAGCGGACCAAGCCCATCATTGCGGCGGTGGACGGTCCGGCCCTGGCCGGCGGCACCGAGATCGTGTTGTCCTGCGACCTGGTGGTGGCCAGCACCGCGGCCTCCTTCGGCATCCCCGAGGTCAAGCGATCGCTGGTGGCCGCTGCCGGTGGGCTGTTCCGCCTGCCCCGTGTGCTGCCGCCCAACATCGCCCTCGAACTCGGCCTCACCGGCGATCCCATCACCGCCGAGCGGGCCTACCAGTTCGGCCTGGTCAACGAGCTGTGCGAGCCGCGGCCAGGCCTTCGAGACGGCGCTGGGTCTGGCTGCCCGCATCGCGGCCAACGCTCCCCTGGCCGTGCGCGAGACGCGCCGGCTGATGATCGAGCTGCGCGACGTCGACGACAAGACCGGTTTCAGCGAGTCGGGCGCGCCCATGATGGGCCTGGCCGACACCGAGGACTTCTGGGAGGGGCCGAAGGCCTTCCTGGAGAAGCGCGAGCCCCAGTGGAAGGGTCGTTGACGGCTTGAGCGAGCGTGCGCTGGAGGCACAGGTCCGGATCTGGTCCTCGGGCGACTACCCCGTCATCGCTCGCCGGCCGCTGCCCATCAGCCTCGAGCTGATCGACGCCGTCGGGATCGGCGCCCGGTGACCAGGTGCTCGACGTCGGGGTGGGCAATGGCAACGCGGCCATCGAGGCGGCCCGCCGGGGCCGCGGCAGGTCACCGGCATCGACCTCGACACCCGTCCAGATCGAGCGGGCCCGGGCCCGTGCGTCGATGAGCAGGTCGAGGTGGATCTGCGCGTGGGCAATGCCGAGCAGCTGGACGTGCCCGACGCCGCTTCGATCAGGTGCTGAGCGTGATGGGCGTGATCTTCGCCCCCGATCACGAGCGGGCCCTGGCCGAGATGGCCCGGGCCGCTCGTCCCGGGCGGCACGGTGGCCCTGACCGCCTGGGCCGAGGACGGCTGGTCCAGTTGCTGGCGGGCCCGGGCGGCCGACCTGCTGCCCGCGCCCCAACCGGGCAGCCCCCAGCCCGATGCCTGGGGTGACCCCGACGAGTTGGATCGTCGACTGCGCCGGGCCGGGCTGGCCACCACCTCGAGATCCGGTCCTTCACGTGGGAGTTCGCCTCCGAAGCCGAAGCGCTCGACACCTTCGTGACCTCGGCTGGGCCCTACGTCCAGTTCCTGCGGACGCGACCGACCTGGGCGTGGCCGACCAGGCCCTGGCCGTCCTGCGAGAAGCCCTGGCTGAGGCCAACGTGGCCACCAACGGCGCCTGCCGCCTGCCCGCCCCCTACCTCATGGGCCTGGGCCGTCGCTGATGGGCCGGGGTCGCCCGACCGTGGTCAGGTGATCACCTCGATGATCGCCGTTGCTCGTGCAGGAACTCGGCCAGCCCCTCGATCAGGCGCCGGTCCACCACCTGATCTAGCGGGACCCAGGCGGCCTCGGCGGCGTCGTCGCCGCCCACCGGCTCGGTGTCGTCGAGCACCGTGACCTCGAAGTCGAGGATCACGAAGTGGAAGTCGCCGTCGGGATCGATGCGCTCGACCCAGCCCACCAGCTCGCCGCACACCCCCTCCAGCCCGGTCTCCTCACGCAGCTCGCGGACCACGGCCTCGGCCACCAGCTCGCCGGCTCGACCCGTCCCCCCGGCACCGACCATTCGCCGGCCGCGGGGCCGTGGCCGCGCCGGATCAGCAGCAGGCTGCCGTCGTGGATGGCGATGGCGCCCGACGCAGAGCTCGGCGGTCGGCATGGCCCGGCGCCCGGCTTCGCTCGGACAGCGCTCCGATGGACCACGATGGCCCGGGCCGTGAGCCCGAAGGTCTCGAAGAAGTTCTTGGTGTCGCGGTCGCCGGGCAGGGCGATGGCGTCGACGCCGACGCACTCGCGCTCGATGCACCAGGCCACCAACAGATCCATCATGGCCTCGCCGACGCCGACCGCCCCGGCCCTCCGGCTCGACGAACAGCTCGTCCACCACGCCCAGCGGACGTCCGTCGGCCAGCCCCACCACCCGCACCGAGCCGTAGCCGATGATCGCCTCGTCGATGGTGCCCGACCACCATGTCGTTGATCGGGGTCGGTCAGGGCCCGGCTCAGGCTCTCCCCCAGCGGTTCCTCGGTCGGGCCAGGGTGAGCGACCACAGCAGCCCGCCGCGCTGGGGCCGCTGTGCTCGATGGCCAGTCGGGCCAGTCGCTCCAGCTCGCCAGGTCGTCGACGTGGGCCCGCCGAGCGCCCTCGTTCACGCCGATCTCAGTTGGGCGATCTTGTTCAGGATCGTCTTGCGGCCCGCGCTTGGCCGCCTCGTAGCGGACGCACGGCGTCGAGCTCGCCGCGGCTCAGTCCGCCCAGACGGGGGACGACCTGGGACGCCGAAAGGTTGTCGTAGTCCGGGATGGCCAGCGAGCCGACGTCGGGCACGGGCTCGGGCTCGGCCGCCGGTCTGGGGGTCGACGTCGGGTCGGGCGTCGGCGCGGGCTCGGCGGCCGGGCTGTGGAACGACCAGCACGTCGCCCTCGAACTCCTCGACGTCGCCGGGGTCGGGCGGCGGCTCACGATCCGTCGGGCAGCAGGCCGAGCGTCTGGAGCAGGGCCGACACCTGCTCCTGGCTCTGGCCCAGGTAGCCGCCGGCGCGCGTCGAGCCCTTCTCCACCGCGTAGCGACCCACCACCCGGGCCAGCACCACCTGGCTTCGGCCGCGGTCGATGAAGCGGGGCAGCAGCTGGCGGGCGTCGAGGGCGAAGCCCAGCGGGGCGTAGACGAACAGCTCGAACCACTGGTCGACCGGGACTCTTCGGGACGCGGTTCGGATGGGCCGGATCGCCGGACATGGGTCCTGCGCTACTTCTTGGCCTTCTGCAGCACGGTGATGGCCGGGCAGTCGCTCTCGCCCACCGGGCAGGCCATCTGGTCGGCCGGGCCGAACTGGCCTCGGTTGACCAGCAGGAAGCAGCCGGTGCACACGAACTCGTTGGCCTTCTTGGGGGTCACCCCGTCGGGGGTCTCGGGACCGCGGGTGTCGGCGACCTCGACCTCCTCCTCGTCCTCCTCGTCGTCAGCGGCCGCGATGCGGTCCTTCAGGATGGTGTCGAGATCGGCCTCGACGTCGTCGGGATCGACGACCTCCTCGTCCTCTTCGACCTCGTCGTCGCCGCACCTTCTTGCGGGCCCGAGGGGCGGGCTCGGCCACCACCTCGTCGACCACGTCGACCTCGTCGCCGACGACCAGGTCTTCGTCGAGCACCACCTCCTCGCCGACGACCAGGTCTTCGTCGAGCACGTCTTCGTCCAGCGCGTCCTCGTCGAGCGTCGCTCTTCGTCCAGATCGACCTCGAGGTCCTCGTCGAACTCGTCGACGTCGTCGATCACATCGTCGTCAGCCATGACATCCTTGGGTAGCGTTGCCCGCGAGCCGGTCGACAGGGGTGGAGACCGGCGGGGGCGCCGTCAGCGGTGGTTCCCGCGGCCGGGATGATAGACACACCAGCACCGTTTCGTGCGAGTCGACACCAAATCTGATCGGTCTTCGGCTGTCGAATCGCTGGCTGGTCAGCCCCCTGACGCCGACCTCGGCCCGCCGCTCGGCGTCGAGCCGCTCGAGGGCGGGCTCGGCGACTGTGGTCGACGAAGCGACATCATCTCGGCCACCGCGTGGTGGCCGGCCTCGCTCGGCGATCAGCCGGTGCATCTCCTGGCCGACCTGGCGGTAGGCGGGGTGGCCCTGGGGGGTGGTGCGCAGCTCGAGCAGGTGCATGGCCTCCCGGGCGTTGAGCTGCATCACGAAGCGGACCCTGTAGGCCAGCGCCACGGCGTAGGCGGCCTGGGACGGGAACCGCTCGACCAGCGCCTCGTAGAGGGCGCGCCGAGCGCTCCATGGCGCCGTCGAAGCCGGCCTGCTCGCCGGCCGCGTCGATGGCGTCGGGTCGGGTGAAGCCGTGGTGGGGCGTGAGGGCCTGCCACTCGATGGTCAGCATGCGGTGGCGCTGGAGGTCGCGGAAGGCCCCGTAGTCGACCAGGACGTCGAAGCGGTAGCCGAGCCGCTCGAGGGCCCGGCCGGGCTTGTGGCGGCGGTTGGTGCGGTCTCCGACGTAGGCCGCGCACCACGGCCAGCCGGTCCTCGGTCGACATGGCCCGCACCCGTCGCTCGATCTGGTCCTCGGGCAGGGTCAGATGGGCGTAGAGCATGGCGGTGACCAGCTTGACCTCGGCGTCGGGATCGAAGTCGATCAGGCGCACCACCGGCGCCGGGTCGACCGGCGTGGAAGCCGGGAACAGGCGGGCGGCCACCTCGTCCATGTCTCGACCGGTTCGTCGCGAGGTAGGTGCTCCATGCCACCCCGCGGTCCTCCAGATCGACCCGCTTGAGGAACGACGGCACCACCTTGCGCAGCTCGCACCAGCATCAGATCGGCGTAGCTGCGGGCCTCGGGCAGCGGCGAGGCCCGCAGCCGCAGCAGCAGCTGCTCGTAGCCCTGGCCGGTGCCGTAGATGCCGACGTTGGACAGCGACGCGGCCGGCAGGATGCCCCGCAGGGCGTCGAAGGCCTTGGCCCGGATGGCCTGGCGGTACACGAAGTCGGAGTCGTCGCTGCTCTTGGGGAACTGGTCGCGGAAGAAGTCCTGCATGCGGGGCAACATCTCGGCGTAGGTGTCGAACAGCCGGTCCATGTCGCCCACGTAGCGGGTGCCCAGCGACGACATCAGCACATCGGGATCGCGGTGGAAGCGGTAGCGCCCGCCGATGCGGGCGTCGTAGGCGATGTAGCGGGTGGACTGCTCGAGGTAGGCCATCAGCCGACCCCACTCGAGCATCTTGGTGAGGACGTTGCGACGCCTGCTCGCAGGCCAGGTGGACGCCACCGAGCTGGGCCACCGAGTCGTCGCCGTACTCGAAGAACACCCGGTCGTAGAGCTCCTCGGCCCGCCGCAGCCCGACGGTGGCGTCGATGGTGGCGTCGCCGGAGATGTCCAGCTCGTTGACGAACTCGTCGAGGAACAGGCGCCGCAGGCTCTTGGCCGATCGGGAGTAGCGGGCGAACAGCGCCCCCTTGACCACCTCGGGCAGGTTGACCAGGGCGAACACCGGGCCGTCGAGGTTCGTGAAGTACCGGCGGAGGATGTCGGACTCCTCCGGGGTGAACTCCTCGGCGACGTAGACGGTCACGGCTGGCGAGAGTAGAAGGTCGGATCCGGCCCGGCCGCGGATGGCTCGCGATGCCATATCAGGCCTGCGCCGATGCCATGTCAGGCCGGTTCGACGCCATGTCCGGCCGGTTCGGCCTGGCGGAAGGACGCGGCGGCACGGTCCATGGCGCCCGGCTGGAGCCACAGATCGGCGATGGTCATGGCCAGGGCCTTGGCCCCGTCGAGCACGGCCGCGTCCCCGGCTGGACCCCCGGCGTAGTCGGCGAACTCCGGGGTGTGGATGGAGATGTGCGGAGGTGACACGGCGATCATCGGGTGGATGCTGGGCACGGCGTAGCTCACGTTGCCCATGTCGGTGCTGCCCACCACCGAGAAGGTGTCGTCGGGGCTGGCCAACGGTCGGCCGAGCTCGGCCGCGTTGGCCGCGTACAGGTCGACCATGGGCAGGTTGTCGCGCATGTCGGCGTAGATCGGGCTCCTGCCAGTCGAGCTCCAGGGTGCAGCCGGCGGCCAGGGCCCCGGCCTCGCAGGCACGCCACCACCCGGGTCTTGAGCTGCTCCAGGCGGCGCACGTCGCCGGCCCGCACGTACCACTCGGCCTCGGCTCGGGCCGGGACGATGTTGGGCTTGTCGCCCGCCGTCGGTGAAGATGCCGTGCAGGCGCTCGTTGGGGCGGATGTGCTGGCGCAGGGCGGCGACGTTCATGTAGCCCGAGCACGGCCGCGTCGAGGGCGTTGCGGCCCTTGTGGGGGAAGGCGGCGGCGTGGGCGGCCTGGCCGTGGTAGGTCACCTTCAACCGGTGGATGGCGATCACGTTCATGGCCCGCAGGTCGCCGCCCGCCGGATGCACCATGAGGGCGGCGTCCACGCCGTCGAAGGCGCCGGCATCGATCAGGCGGACCTTGCCGCCCGCCGCCCTCCTCGGCGGGCGTGCCCAGGATCACGATCCGACCGCCGGCCTCGTTCGGCCAGCGCGGCGGCGGCCAGCCCGGCGCCCAGCCCGGCGGCGGCGATGATGTTGTGCCCGCAGGCGTGGCCGATGCCGGGCAGGGCGTCGTACTCGCAGCACACGGCGACCGTCGGCCCCTGGTAGCCGGCCCGGCCCACGAAGGCGGTGTCCACGCCCGTAGGCGTGGGTCTCGACCTCGATCCCCTCATCGGCGATGACCTGGGTCAGCAGGTCGTGGGCGAAGACCTCCTCGTAGCCCAGCTCGGGGTGCTCGTGGATGCGGTGGGACACGTCCACCAGCAGTTCGGCGCGGGCATCGACATCGGCGATGACCTGCCGCTTGGCCTGTTCGAGGTCCATGGGCGCAGCGTAGCGGTAGATCAGACCACCACACAGGGCGTCGGGCTCGACCTCGATGGTCAGCTCGCGCAGGCCGCGCCACCCGCTGGCCGTCGAGCCACAGCATCTCGGTGTCGGACGAAGTTGCTGTGCCACTGCGCGGTGCGGGTGGTGACCAGGTCCGGATGGGGCAGGTGGGTGCCGGTACGGACCCGCTTGCGGGCCTTGAGCAGGTCCCCCAGGGGCAGACGGCCATCGGTCACGTCCAGCCGGGCGTCGCCGGGGTGGGCTCGGGGGCCCAGGTCCCAGTCCCCCAGCCACTGGGCGTTCATCACCGCCACCGTCCGGCCCAGCCATCCCCGGTGGCGGATCGATCGCGTGGGCCACGAACCAATGTCGGCCTCCGTCGGGTAGCTCGACCCGGCCCAGGTCCACGGGGAAGCGCATGGCCTCGGGCGGACGCAGCCGGGCCTCGTCGCCCGCCACCCCCGAGCGTCTTGCACAGGTCGCCTCCCAGCAGACCCAGGGTGGGGATGGGCCGGCCGGCGGTGCGAGCCGACTCGACCACGGCGCGGGCCTCGGCGTCGCTGCGCACCACCACCCCGTCGTCGGGCAGCGCGCCCGGGACCGCCCCACGCCTCGCCCTTGCGGATGGTCACGGTTCGGCCGGCCACCGACGACGCGGCCACCACGCCCCGCAAGATGCTGATCGGCGGCCTGGCGGGCGGTGCGGGCCGTCGCCGGGTCGGGCGCGGCCTCGGCCACCTGCCCCAGCAGGTCGATGAGCAGCTTGACGTTGCGCACGAAGTCGCCCCCCGACAGGTCCTCGTCGGCCAGTACGTCGTCGAGTGCCTCGCCCGCGGCCCAGGCGTAGGCCAGGGCGAAGAACCCCGGATCGGGCGGTCGGCTGGCGGGCAGGCCCGACGGCGGCCTCGTCCAGGTTGAGGTCGGCCGCCAGCTGGTCGAGCGCCATCACCCGTCGCCGGACCTCAGCGGAGGGGAACCAGGGGGCATCGGGCGGGTTCGGGCTGCGGTGCTCATAGGTCAGGCACGACACCATCCCGGCCAGGCTGGCCGGATCCAGGTCGTCCAGCAGCCCGGTCTCCAGCGCCTCGGCCATCAGCAGGTCCGACTCGTGGAAGATGCGGACCAGCCGCTCCCCCCGCTCGGTCAGCGCCCAGCCGTCCAGGTGCCCCCAGGCCTCGAGCAGGCGCAGCACCTGATCGAACCGGCGGGCCAGCGATTCGGTGCGGCCCTGGATCTGGCGCTTCAGGTCGGCCACCTCCCGGGCCACCCGTTCGCCCTGACGTGCGGCGCGCAGGTGCTGGTCGCAGATCGGGACATCCGGCTACCGGATGGTCGGGCCCGGCTCGGCGCCGCCTGGCTGGTCGGCCGGGCCCTCGTCGCCGGGATCCGGGTCAGGGTCGTGGACGTCGACGTGCGACAGGGCCCGGGCCACCTCCCGCTGGAAGGTCCGATTGCTGGGGGCGAAGGGCGTGGGCAGCGTGACCCGGCTCAACACCTCGGGTCGGTGGCCGAAGTCGGCGCTGCCCAGGTTCATGACCCGGCGCTGGGCGGTGATGACCCGCAGCCGGACCGTGCCTCCGCTGCGTCGAGCCACCGTCAGCACCGCCACCGGGCCGGCCGACTTCCCGCCCTCGAGTCTGATGACGTCGCCCGGTCGCAGGCGGCTCGAGCCCGTCGTCGAGCGCCCGCTTGGGCGACGGGGCCACGGGCTGGCTCGTCGCCCACCAGGGCCCGGTACTCGTCGACGTCGCCGCGCTCGCAGGTGGCAGCCGTCCAGCAGTTCGCTCAGCGCCGCCTGGCGCCGGCCCAGTCGGGTCTCCAGGTGCACGACCGCCTGGTCGGCCTGGAACTGGGCGAAGGACAGGTTGAGCAGGTGATGCGCCGGTCTGGGCCGAGTAGCGCCGCACCAGGTTGGCCGCCATGTTGTAGGTCGGGCGGAACGACGAGGTGAGGCCGAAGCTGCGGCTGGCCGCCAAGCCGGCCACCTCCCCGAAGGACACGAAGGGCGACCACAGCACCACCGCGTGCCCGGTGGTGTCGATCCCCCGGCGTCCGGCCCGGCCCGTCAGCTGGGTGTACTGGCCCGGGCTCAGGAACTCGTGGCGCTCGCCGGTGAACTTGGTCAGCTTCTCGATCACCACGCGTGCGGGCCGGCATGTTGATGCCCAGGGCCAGCGTCTCGGTGGCGAACACGGCCCGGACCAGACCCTCGCCGAAGCAGCGTCTCCACCGCCTCCTTGAACGGCGGCACCATCCCGGCGTGGTGGGCGGCCAGCCCGGCGTGGAGGCCGGCGCGGAACCGGCCGAAGCCGAGCACCTCCAGGTCGCGGTCGGACAGGGCGGCCACGTGCTCCTCCACGATCTGGTCGATGCGGGCCCGGGCATCGAGGTCGACCAGGCGGATGCCGGCATCCAGACAGGCCATGACGGCGTCGTCGCAGGCGGCCCGACTGAAGATGAAGTAGATGGCCGGCAGCAGGTCCAGATCCTGCAACTGGTCCACCACCTCGATGCGACGGGGGGTGAACCAGCGTCGGCGCGGCCGACCCCGGCCGGCCACCGGCGCCGCCAGGTCGAAGCGCTGGCCGTCGGGGTTGGCCCGACCGTCGACCAGGGTGGGGATGAGCAGCGGATCGGGGCTGGCCCGGTCGCCCACCATGAACAAGTTGTTCAGCTCGATGGGCCGTTCGGTCTCCACCACCGTGGCCGTGGGGCCCCGGACCGTGCCGATCCAGGCGGCCAGCTCGGCGCGCGTTGGACACGGTGGCCGACAGGCAGACCAGCCGGACCTCGGTGGGCAGGTGGATGATGACCTCCTCCCACACCGGTCCCCGGTAGGCGTCCTGGAGGTAGTGGACCTCGTCGAGCACCACCCAGCCGAGCGCGTCGAGCGACGGCGACCGGCTGTAGATCATGTTGCGCAGCACCTCGGTGGTCATGACCACGATCGGCGCGTCGCCGTTCACCGCGTTGTCGCCGGTCAGCAGGCCCACCAGCTCGGCGCCGTGTCGGGCCACCAGGTCGTGGTACTTCTGGTTGGACAGGGCCTTGATGGGCGTGGTGTAGAAGGCCTTGCGACCCTCGGCCAGCGCTCGGGCCACGGCGTGCTCGGCCACCACGGTCTTCCCCGAACCGGTGGGGGCCGAGACCAGGACCGACTCACCCCGGTCGATGGCCGCGATGCCCTCGCGCTGGAAGCGGTCGAGCTCGAAGGCCTCCGTGGTCATCCCTCGGCGTCGGCCGCTGCCGCCTTGCGGGCTCGCTTGGCTTTGCGCCGGTTGAAGAACCAGCCGAAGACGATGGCCAACTCGTAGAACAGGTAGAGCGGGATGGCCAGGGCCAGCATCGAGAACGGATCGCTCGACGGGGTGATGACGGCGGAGACAACCACGATGCCCACGATGGCCCAGCGCCGGGCGTGGCTGAGCTGCGCCGGGGTGACCACGCCGGCGATCTCGAGCGCCACCAGCAGCACGGGGAACTCGAAGCCGATGCCGAAGATGATGATCATCAGGACCACCAGCTTGAGGTAGTCACTGATGTTGTAGACCTGCTTGATGTTCGACCCGCCCACCGCGTTCAGGAAGACGAGCGTGGGCAGCAACGACACGTAGGCCACCGCCGCTCCGAGCAGGAAGAAGGTGACCGCCCCGGCGGTGAACGGCACGGCGTACTTCTTCTCGTGCGGGTAGAGGCCGGGGGTGATGAAGCGCCAGAGCTGCCAGACCAGCACGGGCATGGCCAGGATGATGCCCACGTAGCCGGCGATCTGGATGCGGGTCAGCAGGGGGGCGATCGGACTGCCGGCGATGATGATGGCGGTCTTGTTGGCGTTGTGCAGCGGGTTGGTCAGGAACGTGAAGATGTAGGGGTAGAGGAACCAGCCCGCCACCGCGAAGACCAACACGGCCACGATGCACTTGATGAGCCGCGAGCGCAGCTCGGCGATGTGCTCCCACAGCGTCATCCGACCCTCGGCCGCGTCGATGGTGTCGCTCATGGGCGGCCGATCGGCGCCGGATCAGGCCTGTGGCGCGTGCGTCGGATCCAGGTCGCCCGCGGCCGACGCGGTCGGCAAGGTGGACGTCGACGGCGGTGCATCGGCAACGGGGGCCTCAGGGCTGGGGGTCGGGAGCGGGGCGGCCGGAGTGTTCGACACCGCCGACGACTCCGGATCGGCGACCGTCGGCGTGACGGGCCCGTCCTGTTCTAGCGGAGTTACGGGCCCCTCGGCCGCCGGCTCGGACTGGGCCGCGGCGGCGGCGCTGGTGTTGGTCACGTCCATGGCCGAGCGCAGCTCCTGTTGGAACCCCTGGGAGATGCGGCGGAACTCGTTGAGGTACTTGCCGATCTGGCGGGCCGCGTTGGGCAGCTTGTCGGGGCCGAGCACGACGAGGGCGATGAGCAGCACCACCATCAGCTTCTCGGGGCCCACGTTGAACATGTGGCGATCCTACCGACGCGGTGCCCGTCCGAGGGAGTCGCGAGTCGACTCGGTGGCCCGGGCGGTACGTCCCACTTCTTGTCGTACGGAGCGGACGCCGTCGTGGATGGGTCCCAGACGCACGAGCGCCCGGTCGAGCGACGCCACCTCGGCGGCCAGTGCCCGGGCGGCCCAGACCATGGTGACCGCGGCCAGCGCGGCCAGCCCGGACGGGATCAACCAGACCAACGACACGCGCCCGATCTTAGCGGCGTGGATCCCCGGTCTTCGAACCTCAGCGTTCGAGCAGCTCCGACATGGCATCCATCAGCACGCGGTCATCGCTCAACAGGTCGTGGAAGTCGAGCAGCTCGTCGTGGCTGATGGGTTCGCCGGTCCCCCGGGGTTCGCTGAGCTCGAGGGGCGGAGCCCAGGTCTCATAGGTCACGCCGGAGGCCACCAGCAGGTCCACGGTGCGGGGCTCGGCCGGCTTGACGACGGTCATGAGGCAGACCGGGCATCGGAACGCATAGGTCCCCTGGTTGTCGGCGGTGCACACCCGGACGCGTACGTCCGCGGTGGTCAGCTCCACGTCTCCGCACTCTGCGCAACTGGCCCGAATTGTCGCCATCGACGCCCTCTCCTCCGGCTATGCGTACGGAATCGGCACACCTTGGGGGGGTCTTGAGGGGCACGGTGTGGGCCGAATGGCCCATTTCGGCCCCTGACTACGATGAGACGGTGCCCACCCGGCTCCCGTCGCTGCGTCGTCCCCCCATCGCCTTCGCCCACCGTGGGGCCCGCGCCCATGCGCCCGAGAACACGCTGGAGGCCTTCGTGCTGGCCCTCAAGCTCGGCGCCACCGGTCTGGAGAGCGATGCCTGGCTCACCGCCGACGGCGTGGCCGTGCTCGACCACGACGGGGTGGTCGGGGGCCGGCTGCGCCGTCGTCCGATCGACCAGGTGACCAGGGCGGATCTCCCGGCTCACATCCCCGAGCTCGACCAGCTCTACGCCACCTGCGGCACCGATTTCGAGCTCTCCCTCGACGTCAAGGACGGCGCCGCGGTCGACGCGGTGGTGGCCAGCGCCGAGGCGGCCGGAGCTGACGTGCCGGGTCGCCTGTGGCTGTGCCATGGGGACCTCGACACGCTCATCGCCTGGCGGGTTCGCTGGCCCGACGGTGCGCCTGGTGCACTCGACCTCGGTCCGGCAGCCTGGCGGGAGGGTCCGAGCGCCACGCCGCCACCCTGGCCGACCACGGCATCGATGTGGTCAACCTCCACCAGAGCGAGTGGACCGGCGGTGGTGGCATCGCCCTGTACCACCGCTTCGAGCGGCTGGCCTTCGCCTGGGACGTGCAGTTCGAGCGGCTCATGCACGAGCTGTTCGACAGCGGCATCGACGCCCTCTACAGCGACCACGTCGACCGCCTCATGGACGCCTGGAACAAGCTGGATTGAGTCTGCGGTGCCGCCAGGCGGAGCAGCTTGCACCGCCCGGGCAAGGATCGGCGTAGCCGAGCCCGGCGGGTTACCGCCGGGCCAGCATTAGAGGCTTCCCAGGCGGTTCAGCGGCCAGATGCGGAAGAAGGCGCGGCCCACCACCGACGATTCGGGGATGGGGCCGAAGTAGCGGCTGTCCTCGGAGTCGGTGCGGTTGTCGCCCATGACCCAGAGCTGTCCCTTGGGGATCTTGCAGGGCGCGTCCGGGGTGCAGGCCCACTTGCCCTGCACGGCCACGCTGACCGCCGCCGGCGTCCAGGTAGGGCTCGTTGAGCTGGTGGCCGTTGATGTAGACGTGGTTGTTGGCGATGGTCACCGTCTCGCCGGGCAGGCCGATGACCCGCTTGATCAGGTCGCTGATGTTGGTGGCGGGCTCGTTCTTGGGCCGGGAGAACACCACCACGTCGCCCCGATGCACATCGTGGATCCGGTAGCTCCACTTGTTGACCAGCACCCGGTCCCCCACGTGCAGGGTGCTCTCCATCGACTTGGACGGGATGAAGAAGGCCTGGATGGACGTGGCCGAGATGAGCAGGGCCACGGCCACCGCGACCACCACCACCACCAGCCATTCGACCGCGCTGCGCTTCCAGGCCTCCGGCTTGCGGGGTGGCGCCGGCGCTGCGGTCGACTCGACCGGCGGTCGGGGCTGGCCAGGAACGGTCGCCTCGGGCTCTTCGCCGTCGCCAAGAGGCGGCACAGGTGCGGACATGCGGGCGGGGTCCTCGGGGATGGGCGGGCGCTCGGAAGCCGGCTCGGCGAGCATCGTCCGAGGCTAGCCGACGCCTCCGGTCATCCGGACTCGCCCGCCCGGTAGCGCGCCAGGATCCGGGCCGCGGCGTCGCCCCCCGCACGGCGAAGCTCGACCGGACCTTCGGTGACCGACGCATCGGGACCCAGGCGCAGCAGGAGCCGCTCCATCCAGGCCGTCGCCGTGACGGCCAGGGTGGCCCGGACCCGCCCCTCCCCCACCTCGGCGAGGGCCTCGATCGGGTACTGCTCGGCCACCCAGCGGGCCCCGGGACCGAGCTCGATCACCACCCGGGGATCGGCGGCGGACGGGCTGAACACCGATTCGGGCGGGAGGTCGGCCGGGGGTTCGAAGGTGGTGTCGAGCAGCTCGGCGGTGGTGATGCGGTCGAGCCGGAACAGGCGCTCGTCGTCGGCCAGGTGGCACCAGGCGGCCGTGTACCACTGGCCCTCGTCGCTGGTCACCCGGTAGGGGTCGATGATCCGATGGGTGTGGGTGTCGCGACCGTAGGCGTAGTAGTCGATGGCCACCTGGCGATGCTGGCGAAGCGCGGTCTGGAGGGTCTCGAGCACGTCGTCGCGCACCTCGCCCAGTCGCACCTCCAGGCTGGCCTCGCCCCCCGCAGCCCCCACCGCGGCGGAGAGCTTGGCCAGGCCGCGGGCCAAGGGACCGTCCGGGTCGGCGCCGGGGACGGTGAGCAGGGTGGAGCCGGCGGCCACCAGCGCCACGGCCTGCTCGGGGGTGAGCTGCAACGGGCGATCGAAGGCCTGGGGCAGGGTGATGTGCACCTGGCCGTCCTCCACGTACAGCTCGATCAGCACGTCGGGCGTGTAGGGGTACAGCCCCACCATCGAGACGGTGTCCAGATCGCGCAGGAGCTGGTCGGGGTCGATGGCGAAGCGGCGGCAGATCTCCTCCACCGAGGCGCTGCCCTGAGCCGCCACCCAGGGCACGAGGCTGAGCAGACGGGCCACTCGCTCGGACGCGCCGGACCGGCTCATGGGCGGGGTCCCGCGGCCAGGTCGGACAGCCAGGCCATCATCTCCTGGCGCTGCTCCGGGGGTCCGAGCAGCTCGGCGCGATCGAGGAAGCCCAGCACGAAGGACCGGAAGGCGGGCCAGTTGGTCACCGCCACCTCGAAGGTGGCCGAGCCGTCGGGGCCGCGCTCGGTCACGGTGGTGTCGCCCAGCTGGCTGGTGGCCCAGGCCACCTGATCGGCGTCCACCCGGAGGCGGGCCATGACCTCCGGTCCCTCGCCCATGCGCCACGGATCGGCGGGCAGCCCCGATCCGGCTTCCACCCGGGGGTACCCGCCGGATCGGCCCAGCGTCACCTGGTCGGCGATGCGGTCGAGACGGAAGTTGCGCTCGTCCTGGCGCTGGTGGTCGAAGCCCGTGAGGTACCAGTGGCCGCGCTGGAAGCCCACTCGATGGGGATCGATGAGGCGGACCTCGTCGTTGTAGGTGAAGGTGGCCTGGCGCCGCTCGGCGCAGGCCTGGAACAGGGTGGCCAGGTTCGGATCGGCGGGCAGCGAGGCCAGCGCCCCGGCGCCGACGCCGGGCTCGGCTCCCGGCCGTCGACCACGCCCCCCAGCTTCCAGAGGGCGTCGGGCCCGTCGAGTCCGTCCAGGCGGACGGCCTGGCGGGCCAGGTGCAGCGCGGCCAGCTCGTCGGGATCGAAGCCAGGATCGGTGAGGTAGTAGCGGCTGCGATCGATCCGGTAGCCCTCGGCGGGCGGGTCCACCCCCTCGATGGGTTCGAGCACCAGCGGGACGCCCATCTCGCGCAGGTCGTCCTTGTCCCGCTCGAAGGCTCGCCGGAAGCTCAGCTTGGCCTCGGGGTAGCCGGGGACCCGGGCCCGCAGCTCCTCGGCCGTGAGCGGCCGGGTGGTGGACAGCAGGGTGCTGATCAGGTTGAGCAGCCGCTCGGCCTTGTCGACGGTGGCCACAGGTTCAGAGCGAGGCGATGAGCTTCTCGACCCGCTCGTCGCGCGACTTGAACGGGTCCTTGCACAGGACCGTGCGCTGGGCCTGGTCGTTGAGCTTGAGGTGGACCCAGTCGACCGTGTAGTCGCGCTTGCGTTCCTTGGCCCGGCGGATGAACTCGCCCCGCAGCCGGGCCCGGGTGGTCTGGGGCGGGATGTCCATGGCCTCGTCGATGTCGGCGTCGTCGCAGATGCGCTCGACCATGCCCCGGGCCTGCATCTTGTAGAAGACCCCGCGATCGCGGTTCACGTCGTGGTACTGCAGGTCGAGCAGCGCCACCCGCGGATGGCTGAGCGGCAGGTCGTCGCGCTCGCGGTAGCGCTCGATCAGGTTGTGCTTGATCACCCAGTCGACCTCGCGGTCGAGCTTGAGCGGATCGTTCTCGATGGTGGTCAGGCAGTGCTCCCACATCTCGAGGGCCTTGGTCTCGAGCGGGCTCAGCTCGCGCTTCTCGGCGTACTTGAGGGCCCGGTTGAGGTACTCGCCCTGGATCTCCGAGCGCGCTGGCCTCGCGGCCGTTGGCCAGGCGCACCCGGCGTCGGCAGGTGATGTCGTGGCTGATCTCGCGGATGGCCCGGATCGGGTTCTCCAGCGTCATGTCCCGCAGACCACGTTGGGCTCCTCGAGCATGCGCAGCAGGATGCTGGCCGCTCCCACCTTCAGGAACGTGGCGTACTCGCTCATGTTGGAGTCGCCCACGATCACGTGCAGCCGGCGGTAGCGCTCGGCGTCGGCGTGGGGCTCGTCGCGGGTGTTGATGATGGGTCGCGGACCGGGTGGTGGCGCTGGAGATGCCCTCCCAGATGTGCTCGGCCCGCTGGCTCACGCAGAAGATGGCACCCCGGGCGGTCTGGAGCACCTTGCCGGCGCCGGCGTAGATCTGGCGGCTGACCAGGAACGGGATCAGCACCTCGGCGTAGGTGCCGAAGTCGTCGCGCCGGCTGGTCAGGTAGTTCTCGTGGCAGCCGTAGCTGTTGCCGGCCGAGTCGGTGTTGTTCTTGAACAGGTAGATGACGCCGCGGATGCCCTCTTCACGCAGGCGCTGCTCGGCGCTGGCCAGGAGCTGTTCGAGGATGCGCTCCCCGGCCTTGTCGTGCACCACCAGGTCGTAGATGGAGTCGCACTCGGGCGTGGCGTACTCGGGGTGCGAGCCCACGTCGAGGTACAGCCGGGCGCCGTTGGCCAGGAAGACGTTGCTCGACCGGCCCCACGAGACCACCCGTCGGAACAGGTAGCGGGCCACCTCGTCGGGGCTGAGCCGGCGCTGGCCGCGGAGCGTGCAGGTGACCCCGTACTCGTTCTCGAGACCGAAGATGCGGCGCTCCACGAGGCCACGCTATCGGGACACGACCGCCGCGCCCGGTACCCAGGTGCCGGTCAGCCCAACAGAGCGGTGCGCTCGTCCAGCTCCAGGCGGCGGAAGGCGCGACGGGCGTCGGTGCGCTCGAGCACGGCCGCCTCCAGCTCCTCGGCGCCCAGGGTGCGGTCGGCGCCAGCCAGGGCCACCACCGCGGCACCCATGGCCCCGGCCAGATCGAAGTCGTCGTTCCACGCCTCGGTCAGGCGGGTGTTGATGGCCTCGGCCTCGCCGCCGAGGACGGTGAAGGACTCCTCGTCCATGACCGTGCCGTCGTAGAGGATGTGGAAGAGCCGGTCGTCGGTGCGGGTGGCGCCCACCTCGGCCACCAGGATCTCGACCTCCATGGGCTTCATCTCGTGGGTGAAGATCTGGCCCGAGGATGGAGGCGTACTGGTTGGCCAGGCTGCGGGCGTCGACGTCCTCGCGGCTGTAGGCGTAGCCCTTGAGGTCGGCGGCGCGCACGCCGGCGATGCGCAGCTGGTCGAACTCGTTGTACTTGCCCACCCCGGCGAAGGCGATGCGGTCGTAGATCTCCGCACCTTGCGCAGGGTGGACGACGGGTTCTCCGCGCAGATCAGGATGCCCTGGTCGTAGACCGCGGCCACCAGGCTGCGGCCGCGGGCGATGCCCTTGCGGGCGTAGTCGGCCCGGTCCTTCATGACCTGCTCGGGGGCGACGTAGAAGGGCATGCTCATGACTGGTCGGCTCCCGAGTCGTCGGACGGTCTCGGGTATGCGGGGCGGGGTCAGGCCTTCACGGGTGGCCAGCACCTCGATGAGCGAGCCGAAGCGCTCGGCGATCTCGAGCTCGGTCACGCGCTCGAACCCGGCGCTGGTGATGGTGGCCATCGTCGGGTAGATCCCCCGCACCAGGTCGGGCCCACCGGTGGCCGAGTCGTCGTCGGCTGCGGTGAACAGGGCGTTGATGGCCAGGTCGAGTGCGTCCTGGCGGGCCAGCCCCTCGCGGAACCCGATCTTGATCACCGTGCCGGCGTGCAGGCTGCCCGAGCCGGTGGAGGCGAAGTTGCTCTCCTCGTAGCGGCCGCCGGTCACGTCGTACTGGAACAGGCGTCCGGTCTGCGCGGGCCAGGTCGTAGCCGGCGAACAGCGGCACCACGGCCAGGCCCTGCATGGCTGCGGGCAGGTTGGATGCGCACCATGGTGGACAGCTGGTTGGCCTTGCCGTCCAGGCTCAGGGCCGACGCCTCGACCTTCTCGTAGTGCTCGAGCTGGAGCTGGAACAGCTTGACCATGTCCATGGCCGGCCCGGCCGCCCCGGCGATGGCCACGCCCGAGTGGCGGTCGGCGGCGAACACCTTCTCCATGGCCCGGTGCGAGATGAGGTTGCCGCTGGTGGCCCGACGGTCACCGGCCATCACCACCCCGTCGGCGTAGCGGATGGCCACCACCGTGGTGGCGTGGGTGATGGTCAGCACGCCGTCCAGGCTGGAGGACGGAGCTGGGGGCTCGAGGCCGACGCGGCGCAGCAGTTCGGCGAAGCTGGGCCCCGGATCATCGTGGGGCGAGAACATGGGCAGGGTCACGGGTGCGTACGCTACCGGCTGCCTCTGGGCCGGACGCGTCACGTAAGCCAGTGCCGCGGCGATGATGTCCGGGTCGTCGCGGAGGTTGCCGATGGCCGAGTTGCACCGGAAGCACAGCAGGCCCCGCACCAAGCCGGTGTCGTGGCAGTGGTCGACGTGCAGCGCCGTGCGCCCGGGCGGATCCCCGCACACCGCGCACCCGCCACCCTGCTCGGCCAGCATCCGGCCGTAGTCCTCGAGCGTCAGCCCGAAGTTCCGCTTCAGATGTGACTTGCGGTCCGCCTGGCTCTTCTTGACCCGAGCTCGGCGTAGGCACGGTTGTTGGCCTTCTTACCGCTCAGGCGTTCTCGCTCCAGCCACAGACGAGTCCGCTTTCGGGCCGCATCGCGTCGGAGCTCGGGATCTGCGTCCGCTCGGGCCTTCGCCTTGGCCAGGAAGCACTCCCGGCACTCGCCCCGGTGGCCGTCGACGCATCCGGAGGCCTCGGTAGAACTCGTCCAGCGACTTGAGCTCGCCGCACACGTTGCAACGCTTCACTTCCCCACGCCCGCCAACCTCCGACCTCGAGCCGGTCGGGAAGGGGTTCCGGCTGGTGACCTCTCAGTGACCCTACGTGCTCTACTCTCCACCCTTCTGCACATAGCTCCGGACGAACTCCTCGGCGTTGGTCTCGAGGACGTCGTCGATCTCGTCCAGGAGGTCGTCGAGCTCGGCCTTGATCTTCTCGCCCTTTTCGGACGCAGCCGGCGGTCTCTTCGATCTCGGCGTCCTTCTTGGCTGGCGCCGGCTTGCGGATCTGCTCTCGTTCAGCCATCTGACCCTCTCCGAAATCCTTGGGTGCTCGGCATCGTCAGGTGCCCAGCCTGTCGAGCAACTCGGACGATGTCTTGCAATCGGCCAACAACGTACCCACGTGAGCTTCCGTTCCGCGCGTCGGTTCCATCATCGGCACCCGTCGCAGGGGTTCGCGGCCGATGTCGAACACCAGGGAGTCCCAGTTGGCGGCCACGATGTCGTCGGACCAACGCTGCAGGCACTTGCCCCGGAAGTAGGCCCGGGTGTCGACCGGCGGCTCGGACACGGCGGTGGCCACCTCCTCGTCGGTGGTCAGGCGCTCGACGCCCAGGCGGTCGAACAGCGACTTGCCGGGACGCAGGTCGGCGTACTGCAGGTCGAGGGCGGCCAGTCGGGCATCGTCCCAGGCCAGCTCGTGGCGCTGGCGGTAGCCGTCGATCAGGCGGTACTTGGCCACCCAGTCGAGCTGATCGGCCAGGGCCATGGGATCGACCTCGAGGGTGGTCAGCACCTGCTCCCACCGTCGCAGCACCTCGGTGCCGACGGCCTCGCCCACGCACTCGAGCCCGGCGGACTCCGCGTACTTGCGGGCTCGGTCCAGCAGCTCCCACTGGACGTCGAGGGCGGTGACGGTGGTGCCGTCCACCAGCTCGAGGGGGACCCGCAGGTCGAGGTCGTAGGAGACCTGGCGCATGGCCCAGACCGGCGTGTTGAAGCTGAACTGGCGGGGCAGGGCGTCGTCCTCGATCATGGCCAGCACGATGGCGGTGGTGCCCACCTTCAGGAAGGTAGAGATCTCCGACAGGTTGGCGTCGCCCACGATCACGTGCAGCCGCCGGTACTTGGTGGCGTCGCAGTGGGGCTCGTCGCGGGTGTTCACGATCGGACGCTTGAGCGTCGTCTCCAGCCCCACCTCCTCCTCGAAGAAGTCGGCGCGCTGGGTCAGCTGGAACGGCACCTCGTCGGCTGGTCGTGCCCGGTGCCTCGCAGCCCACCTTGCCCGATCCGGTGAAGATCTGGCGGGTGATGAAGTGGGCCATCACGTGAGTCACGATGCGCCCGAAGGGGAGCTGGCGGTCCATCAGGTAGTTCTCGTGGCAGCCGTAGCTGTTGCCCTTGCCGTCGGAGTTGTTCTTGTAGACGACGATCTCCTGGCCCTCGGGCAGCACCCGCCGAGCCGCCTCCATCGAGCGCCGGGCGATGAGCTCGGCGGCCCGGTCGAACACCACCACCGCTCGGGCGTCGGCGCACTCGGGCGTGGACAGCTCGGGATGGGCGTGGTCGACGTAGTACCGGGCGCCGTTGGTCAGCACGGCGTTGACCAGGTGGGTCTCGACCTCGGGCGGCATCGATCCGGCCGGGGTGGTGCCCCGGGCGTCGTTGCCGGGCGACTCGTCCTCGAAGTCCCAGCCCACGTTGGGCACCGCCGCGGGCGCCTCGGACCGCCGGGTCTCGTTCAGGTAGGCGTTGATCAGCATGGACGAGGCCGCGATCGGGTTCGACTCGGCCACGCCGCGGATCAGGATCCCGTACTCGGTTTCGATGCCGCAGATCTTGGGGATCGCCATCACGACGACCCTATCTGTATTGGCCCTCCGGTCGGCGAAGCCTCCCTGCGGGCGCCTTCGGCATCCGCGTGTCATCGGTCCAGCGGCTCCGCCCTGGCGGGCTGCGCCTTCCGACACCTCGGTCGGCGAAGCCTCCCTGCGGGCGCCTTCGGCATCCGCGTGTCATCGGTCCAGCGGCTCCGCCCTGGCGGGCTGCGCCTTCCGACACCTCGGTCGGCGAAGCCTCCCTGCGGGCGCCTTCGGCATCCGCGTGTCGATCGGTCCAGCGGCTCCGCCCTGGCGGGCTGCGCCTTCCGACACGCTGGTTGGCGGCCGCTGGGCGCTACAGGTACTGGCCGGTTGCCACGCGTTCGATGGCGCGGCCACCGGTGGCGTCGGCGTCGTCGCGCTTGATCAGGGTGCGCACGTAGATGATGCGCTCGCCCTTCTTGCCCGAGATCTTGGCCCAGTCGTCGGGGTTGGTGGTGTTGGGCAGGTCCTCGTGCTCCTTGTACTCCTGATGGATCGACTCGATCAGGTCGTTCACGCAGATGCCCGGGTTGCCGTGGTCGATCAGCCGCTTGATGGCGAGCTTCTTGGCCCGGCGCACGATGTTCTCGATCATCGCCCCCGACGAGAAGTCCTTGAAGTACATGACCTCCTTGTCCCCGTTCTGGTAGGTCACCTCCAGGAACTGGTTGGCCTCGTCGTCGCGGTACATCTCGGCCACGGTCTCCTCGATCATGGCCCGCACCGCCTTGTCGCGATCGCCCCCGCCCAGGGAGGCCACCTCGCCCTCGTCCAGCGGCAGATCGGACTCGAGGTAGCGGGCGAAGATCTGCGCCGCCGCCTCCTCGTTGGGGCGCTCGATCTTGATCTTCACGTCGAGGCGGCCGGGACGCAGGATGGCCGGGTCGATCAGGTCCTCGCGGTTGGAGGCACCGATCACGATGACGTTCTTGAGCGTCTCCACCCCGTCGATCTCGGCCAGCAGCTGGGGCACGATGGTCGACTCCATGTCGGAGCTGATGCCCGTGCCACGGGTGCGGAAGAGGGAGTCCATCTCGTCGAAGAAGACGATGACCGGCCAGCCCTCCTCGCTCTTCTCCCGGGCTCGCTGGAAGACCAGTCGGATCTGGCGCTCGGTCTCGCCCACGTACTTGTTCAGCAGCTCGGGGCCCTTGATGTTGAGGAAGTAGCTGCGGGCCTGCTTGTCGCCGCTGACCTCGGCCACCTTCTTGGCCAGCGAGTTGGCCACAGCCTTGGCGATGAGCGTCTTGCCACAACCGGGCGGGCCGTAGAGCAGGATGCCCTTGGGTGCGGGCAGCCGGTAGTCGGCGAACAGGTCGTGGTGGACGAAGGGCAGCTCCACCGCGTCGGTGATCTGCTCGATCTGGCTGTCCAGCCCACCCACGTCGTCGTAGGAGATGTCGGGCACCTCCTCGAGGACCAGCTCCTCCACCTCGGGGCGGGGCAGCACCTCGAGCAGCAGGCCCGAGCGCATGTCCTGGAGCACCGAGTCGCCGGCGCGGATCTTCGTGCCCTTGAGGATGTCGGCCAGCTCGGCCACCCGCTCCTCGTCGGCCCGGCCCACGATCATGGCCCGCTTGCCGTCGTCGAGCAGCTCCTTGAAGGTGACCACCTCGCCGGTCAGCTCCGGGGTGCGGGCCAGCACCACGTTGAGCGACTCGTTGAGCACGACCTCGGCCCCCCGGGTCAGGTCGTCGCCGGTCAGGTCGGGGTGGACCGACGACCCGCATCTTGCGGCCGCCGGAGAAGACGTCGACCGTGCCGTCGTCGTTGGCGCCCAGCAGGGTGCCGTAGGCGGACGGGGGCTGGGTCAGCTTCTCGACCTCGTCGCGCAGGGCGGCGATGTGCTCGCGGGCCTCCCGCAGGGTGTAGGTCAGCTTCTCGTTCTGCGACACGGCCTGAGCCAGTTGGCCCTTGCGTCTCGAGCAGCCGCTCCTCGAGGGTGCGCACCCGCTTGGGGGCGTCGGCCAGCCGCCGTCGCAGGGAGGCCACCTCCTCCTCGAGCACCGGGCCTGGTCACGCAGCTCGGCCAGCTCACCGGGTTCACCGGCGCCGAGCGATCCATCTTCGTGGCCTTCGTTGACGGGGATCACCTCCTCCGCGATCGTGGTTCGGACCCTACACCGGGCCTCGCGGCGATCGGCGGAGCACGGCTCGATTTGCCCGCGATCCTTGCGTCGTAGCACGCTCGCTTCCAGCTGATTTCCCCTGTATCACCCGGGTTTATTGCCGACAGGTGACTACACTGATTCGAGCAGGTGCCCACCGGCACCCGATCTCGCCCCCCACCATCACTCGAGAGAGGTACGGCGCACCATGAAGGTCTGGATCGATCAGGATCTCTGCACCGGCGACGGGCTCTGCGAAGAGATCGCCCCCGACGTGTTCACGCTGCTCGACGACGGGCTGGCGTACGTCAAGGAGGGCGACAAGGTCTTCTCGAACCCGGGTGGCGCCGAGGGCCTGGCCAACGTGCCCGCCGGGCAGGACGAGGCCGTCATCGAGTCCGCCGAGGAGTGCCCCGGCGAGTGCATCTTCATCGAGATCGAGTAGCAGCCGTCTCGCGCGATGATCTGGCGGTGAACGAGCCGTCGCGCGGTCGGCTGCTGATCGCCGGGCCCAGCCTGGGCGACGCCAACTTCGATCGAACCATCGTCTACCTGCTCGAGCACGGACCCGACGGGTCCCTCGGTGTCGTGATCAACCGACCCAGCCAGTTCGAGGTGGCGCGCGCCCTTCCCGGCTGGGCCGACGCGGTCGGGCCTCCGCCGGTGTTGTTCAGCGGAGGCCCGGTGGAGTCCGGGGTGGCCCTGGGATTGGCCCGAGTCCACGACGCCGCGGCCGGCGACGGCTGGTCCGAGATCGAGCCGGGCATCGGCTCGGTCGACTTGAGCCTGAGCCCGGAATCGGTGGCCGGGGGCATCGAGGTGGCCCGGATCTTCGTGGGCTACTCGGGTTGGGGCGGCGGCCAGCTCGACCACGAGCTGCGCGCCGGGGCCTGGTTCGTGGTGGAGGCCGAGCCCAGCGACCTGTTCAGCCCCGAGCCCGAGAACCTCTGGGGCGCGATCCTGCGTCGCCAGGACAGCGCGTTCCGCCATGGCCGACGCCAACCCCTCCTGGAACTGAAGGCGGAGGCCGCCAGGCCGGAGCCGCTGGACCGATGACACCCAGATGGCGAAGCCGGTCGGCGGAAGGCTTGCCGACCCGAGGCCCACGCAATCAGGCTCCGCCCTGGGCGGGCTGCGCCTTCCTCTCCCCGATCGACTACGCGCAGTCTTGGGTGGACACGGTCTGGGTGTGGGGCTGGGCCAGCAGCGCTCGCAGCTCCGACGGGGCCAGCGCGTAGGCCAGCTTCGACTGGTCGGTGGACACCGCGAAGGCCACGCCCACCACCTGACCGTCGCCGTCCACCACCGCCGAGCCCGAGTCGCCCGGCGCCAGCGCCGGCGGCGAGCTCGAGCACCTGGCGGTTGACCTGGTGCCGACCGTAGATGTCGTTGCTGGTGGCGGTGATCGGCCGGGCGATCTGGAACGGTGCCACCCGCAACGGCGCCCCACCGGGGTGGCCGAACACCCCGCCACGCTGGCCCACGGTCGGACTGGACAGGGTCAGCGCCGGCCGATCCAGGTGGGGAACCGATAGCAGGGCCAGGTCGCGCTCGGGGTCGTAGGCCACCACGGTCGCCTTCAGGCGGCTGCCGTCGTCGCGCACCACGGTGGTGGCCGGCTCGCCTGCCACCACGTGGGCGTTGGTGACCACCAGTCCGTCGCCCACCGCGAAGCCGGATCCGTCCAGGATGCGCTGACAGGAGATGCCCTCCACCTTGACCACCGATCGGGCCACGCCGGCTTCGGTGGTGGGGGCCAGTCCCGTGACCGCAGGGGGCGGCACCGGCGGTGCGTTGGGGTCGAGGTCCTCGATCACGGCCGGGAACTGGGCGGGACCGACCAGGGTCTCGACCATTTGCGAGGCGTCGGGAGCAGTGGGCAGATCCTCGGCGAAGGCGCGGGCGATGCGGGAGTGGGCGGTGAGGTCGGCCGGCCACCCTTGGGTGGCGGCGACCAGGGGGAGCAGCAGCCAGATCAGGGCGCACACCCCGACGAGGCCCGCCAGCGCGCCCATGGCTCGATCCACCCGCACCACCGCCCCGGACCGGGGACGCGGCGCGAACCGCAGCCCGAGGGCCAGCCCGGCGGTCTGGCCCAGGACGGCGCCGGCCAGCACCACCGCCAGGGCCACCAGGATCAGCTGGCCCCGCGGCGATCCCCCCAGCCGGTCGAGCACCCACGGCAGCACCTTGACGCCGAGGACCAACCCCGCACCCAATCCGATCCACGACAGCACCCGGGTGGTGAAGCCCAGGCGGTAGCCGGCCACCACCGCCGCCAGGGCCACCACCACCAGCAGGAGGTCGAGGGCGTTCATCCCTCCAGCATCAACGCCCGACCAGGCGAGCGTGGGTCAGGAAGCCGGTGTGAGCCACCATCCGGTGGTCGGGCCGCACCGACTGGCCTTCGATGTGCCAGCTGCGCTGGAGGACCTCGAGGGTCTCGGCCATGGCGAAGGGGGCGTCCTCGAGAGCCTCGCGCAGCTGCGTGGCCTGGGTGATGCTCGGCGTGTAGGCCAGCAGGAGCCCGCCAGGCGCCAGGGCATCGAGGGCATGGGGCACGACCCGCCAGGGCTCGGGCAGGTCCAACACGATGCGGTCGAAGGGTTCGGGCCCCGCATCGATGCCGTCGTAGCAGTCGCGGATCTCCACCTGGTAGCCGGCCAACGCCTGCTCGCCCAGAAAGGCGGCCACGTTGGTTCTGGCCCGGTCGGCGAAGTCCTCGCGCAGCTCGTAGCCGGTGATGGTGGCCCCGGCCCGCAGCATGGTCATCGACAGCGCCCCCGACCCGACCCCCGACTCGAGCACCCGCACGCCCGGGGTGATGTCGGCCAGCAACAGGATGGGGCCCAGGTCCTTCGGATAGATGACCTGCGCCCCGCGAGGCATCTTCAAGATGAAGTCCGACAGGGTGGGGCGCAGCACCCGGTAGCCCTGCCCCCTGGTGGAGCGGACGGTGAGGCCCTCGGGTTGGCCCACGATGTCAGCATGGGCCACGAATCCAGCGTGGGAGTGGAACTCGCCGCCGTCGGCCAGCACGACCAGGTAGCGGCGGTTCTTGCTGTCGGTGAGCAGCACGCGCTCACCCACCCGCAGGGGCGCGCTCACGGGCGGTGAGCCGGGCTGAGCACCACCGGTACCGGACCCGGACCCGGATCCGGCCCGTGACCGCCGGCCCGCTCCACCAGGCGACAGAAGGCGCATCGCTCGGCGGTGGTCGGCGCACCGCAGGACGGGCAGGGATGCAGCTCGTCCTGGTCGTGCTCGGCCTCGGCCCGGAACCGGGCCGAGGCCCGGCTCAGGAAGCCGAAGTAGAAGTCGTGCTTGGAGCCCGGTGAGGTGACCTCGATGGCGTTCAGGGCGTCTTTGTAGCCCAGATGCTTGTTGCCCACGGCCATCGGGCATTCCTCGACGATGTAGTCGATGCCCCGCACCACGCAGTACGCAGCCATCTCCCGCTCCCCCAGCCGGACCAACGGCTTGACCTTGCGGGGAAAGCCGTTGGCGGCCGGGAGCACCGGGAGCTGGCGACCCAGGTACTCGGTGTGCCAGCGCAGCACGTTGCCGAACAGCACGGCCGCCTCGTCGTCGAGGTTGTGGCCGGTGGCGATCACGTCGTAGCCACCGTCGAGGGCGGCCCGGTCGAACAGGTGGCGCTTCGACAGCCCGCACGCCGAGCAGGGCACGCGCCGAGCCGACTTGGCTCCGGCGGGGATGTCGTAGCCGTAGTCGGTGGGCAGGTCGATCTCGATCAGGTCGGCACCGCGGGCATCGGCGAAGGCGCGTGCGTAGCCGTGGGAGGCGTCGCTGTAGTCACCGATGCCGAGTCCCAGGTACAGGCCGTCGGCTTGATATCCCATGTCGAGCAGCAGGTCCCACAGTGCGAGGGAGTCCTTCCCGCCCGAGACGGCGACCAGCACCCGCTCGTCCTCGCCGATCATGTCGAACTCGTTGATGGCTTTGGCCACCTGGTCCCGGCACAGCTTGAGGAAGTGCTCGGCGCAGAAGTTGGCGTTGTGCCGGCGGATGTCGATGATGGCCGGCTGGCGACAGACGCGGCACCTCACGACGCCGTCACCCAGGCCGGCTCGGAGCCACCCGAGATCACCGGGCGGATCTCCACGTCGTCGGCGTCGGACAACCAGCCGTCGCCGGCCACGATGGTCCCGTCGCGGATGACCAACACCGATTCACGGTTGATGTCGAGTCGGGCCAGCAAGGTGGACACCTGCATGGCCCCCGGCACCTCCAGCTCGCGCCGCGGATTGCGCAGGAGCACCTTCATGTGGCCCGGCTGGCCTGGCTCGACGCCCGCTTGGCGGCGCGGGAGGCCTTCTTGCGCTGTCGCCGGTTCGGGAGTGGTTCGTGGTGGGTGATGAGCACGGTCTGGCCGGGACCCAGGCGGTCGCGGTAGATGACCGCGGTCTCGGGGCGGGTCAACCACTGGAAGAACCGGATGGTCCACACCACCGCCCCGATGGCCAACCACAGCTGGCTCCCACCCAGGAAGCCCCGGCTCAGCGCCTTGGCCCGCAGATAGGCCAGCATCAGATGCGACGCACCTCGACGATCGTGCGGTTGCGCCGGCCGCGGCGGCGACCGAGCACGAAGGCGATGCCCACGATGGCCACGCCCACCACGATTGCGGCGGTCAGACCGTAGCTGCGCGCCTCCTCACCGATGACCTCGACCTCGCCCTGGAGCTCGCGGAACTTGGCCTCGATGTCGGCGCGGCTGATGGGCTCGGTCGGGTCGGCCTCATGGTCGTCGTCCGCCATCAGCGCGCTCCCTCGTGCTCTCGACCACCGTGGGTGATCCGCCACGTCGCCAGCCCGATGACGATCATGAGACCCAGGGCCACGATCAGATAGGGCGCCCACGACCAGTTGCCCTCGAACGTCGTGCCTGTCTCGGTCTGCAGGGCGCGCAGTGCGCTGAGGGCCACGAAGAAGACGCCAGTGGCCAGCAGCACCGATCCCAGAGCGCCCCAGGCCAGGTAGGTGCCCAGCGTCTTGAGGGGATCCACCGTCTCCTGTTGCGCGTAGGCCTTGAGGAGATCGAGCAGCTCCTGGAGGATCTCGGTGATGCTCTTGGGGGCGGACTTGGCCACGAGGCTCCTCGGAGTGGGCCGATGGACGGGTTCGGAAGGTGTATCCCGGCTGCCGGCAGCGTGCAAGCATCAGCCCGGATCGGGCCCCTCGAGCTCCACTCGCCGGCGCAGGTCGTCCTCGAGCTCGCCCAGCATCATCGCAGTGGCCTCCAGGCGCGCCACGGTCGACCCGGTGGCCAGCAACCGCTGTTGGTCGGCCGGTCCCAGGGGGGCCATCGCCGCTACCTGGAAGCTGGCCAGCTCGCTGTCGTCGGCTAGCTCCAACGTGGCCGCGACCACCCGGTCCCCGAGCTCGGCGGCCATGGCCAGCACTCGGCGCAGCTGGCCGACCACCCCGGCAAGCTGATCGTCGGTGGCCTCCAGCTCGTCTGGCCAGTCCTGCACCACCGCCCGCGGGTACGGGGCGTCGTCCAGCCACTCGTCGACCCGGATCCGCCGGACCCCGACCGTGCCCAGCGCCCAGCGACCCCCGTCCATCTCCACTGCCTCGATGATCTGGGCGACCGTGCCCACGCCCGTGCGCAGCTCGCCGCCACCCACCTCGCTCCCCCGTTCGATGAGCACCACGCCGAACTGGCGGTCACCCTCGAGGCAGTCGTGCACCAGGGCCTGGTAGCGGGGCTCGAACACGTGCAGAGGCAGGTAGAGGCCGGGGAACAGCACCGTTCCCAGCGGGAACATGGCCAGCTCGGGCATGGGGTGGCCTACGAGCCGGCGGCTTGGGGCGACAGCGCCGCGATCGGGGTGGACGCGCCGTACTGGGTGAGCGCCAGCGCCACCTGGTCGAGCAGGGCCGGGCCGTTGGGCGAGCTGCCGTTGATGATGAAGGCGAAGGTGAGCACCTGTCCCGACACCGAGTGGACGAAGCCGGCCAGGGCGTTGACCGTGTCCAGGGTGCCTGTCTTGGCCTCGACCCGACCCGCGGCCGGCGTGTTGTTGAGGCGGAAGCGCAGGGTGCCGGTCTGGCCGGCCACGGGCAGGCTCTTGGCCAGCACCGAGTCGGGGCCGGCCCGATCGAGGGCGGCGGTGAGCAGGTTGCAGGTCACCCGGTTGCCCAGGTCCAGCCCGGAGCCGTCGACGGTGGCCGTGCCGGTGGTGGGGAGCCCCAGGCGGGTGAGGGTGTCGTGCACCGTCCGCGCTCCGGCCGCGGTCGACCCCTGGTGGGCCACGGTGGCGCCCAGGTACTTGGTCAGCAGTTCGGCGGTGGTGTTGTCGCTGCGGCGCAGCATCTCCAACAGGTCCTGGGAGAGGGGCAGCGAGTCGAGGGTGGCCACCGGATGTGCGCCGGCCGGAGCCGGTGCCGAGGCGGCCGATCCGGTCACGATGACCCCCTGCTGGCGCAGCAGGGTGATCAGCGTGGCGGCCGCCAGCGACGGCGGGTCACCGGCCTTGCGGTCGGGCGCCGGCGCTTCGGGGTTGTCGGTCAGACCGGTGAAGCCGCCGTTGACCATGAGGGCGCTGAGCGGCCCCGTCTCGCCCGCGGTGATGTAGCGCCCCGGCCAGCTGGGCACGTACCGCTCGGTGTCGAACAGCGATTCGTCGCCCACCACGTTGCCGTGGATGGCCGTGATACCGGCCGCCTTGATGGCCGTGGCCAGCTTGGCGAAGTCGTTGTACGGCTCGTTGGGGTCCTCTTGGGAGGGTTGGTCGCCGGTGGTCTGCAACAGCGGGTCGCCCCCGCCCACCACGAACAGGTCGCCGTTGACCACGCCGCCCGCCACCGACGCAGCCGTGACGGCCCGGGTCTTGAAGGTCAGGTTCGGGCTGGTGTTGGCCAGCACGGCGGTGGCGGTGAGCAGCTTCTCGGTGGAGGCCGGCATCAAGGCCAGCGTGCCCTTCACGTCGTCGATGGTGCGCCCATTGGCGTGGACCACCAGGCAGCTGGTGGGGGTGGCCTGAGCCACGATGGGCGCCAGGGCGGCCAGCACCTGCGTGTCGGCGGCGTGCGCCGCCAGCAGGGTGGGCAGGCGCCGGGCTGAGAGCACGGGTGTGGTCAGGCGGTTGGCGTGGGCAACCGGAACGGGCGCCGATCGGGAGCCGCTGGCCGCGGCCCCGGGGGCCATGAGCGCGACGAGGGCGAGCGCGATCAAGGCGGTGAAGGTCCGTCGAGCCATCCGGTCGAGCGTAAGAGATGGGCGGTCCGCGAGGGGCGCGGCCGACCTCACAGGCGGTGGTGGCGCCGCCAACGAGCCCGCTCCCACAGCTGGGCCAGGGCCCCCACGGCCCGGTTGGACGACGGGTAGCAGAGCTTGCCGGCCTCGACCACGCCGCGCACCGCGGCGTTGTCGGGGAACGTGACCGCCAGTTCGGTGGCGACCAGCACGGGTTTGCCCAGCTCGTCGCTCAGCGCCGCCGCGGTGGCCGTGTAGCGGTGGTCCTGGCGGTCGTGGTAGGCGACGATGCGCTCGAGGCCGTGGTCGGGGAAGAAGGGGCCCTGCCGCTCCAGTCGGGCCTGGTTGGACTGGATGCCCATGCCCAGCAGGATCACCGCGTCGACTGCAGGGTGACGAGCCGTGATCTCGAGCACGGTGGTGATGGTGTCGCGGGTCTCACCGCCGGCCAGGTCGATGGGGTTGTTCCGGCTCCAGCGCGGTGGGAGCTCGGCGTCAAGGGCCGCGATCAGGTCGTCGGGCAGGGCGGTCAGCTCGAGGGAGGTGCCGGCGATGGCGTCGGCGGTGATGACCCCCCACCCGCCGGCCGTGGTCACCACGGCCACCCGCGGACCTGCCGGTTCGGGTTGGGTGGCGAAGGTGGCGGCCACCTCGTAGGCCTCCTCGATGGTGGCGGCCCGGATCACGCCGGCCTGGCGGCACATGCCGTCGAAGACCCGGTCGTCGGTGGCCAGCGAGCCGGTGTGGCTGGCGGCCGCCCGCTGCCCGCCCGAGGTGGCGCCGCCCTTGACCAGGACGACCGGCAGCCGCTCGGCCACGGCGCGGATCTCCTGGAAGAACCGCCGTCCGTCGGGGATGCCCTCGACGTAGGCCAGGGCCACGTCGGTGGCCGGGTCGTCGGCGTAGAAGGCCAGGAAGTCGGTGACGCCAACCATGGCCGAGTTGCCGGCCGAGACCGCCCGACTGATCCCCACGCCGCTGGCGCAGGCGTAGTTCATGAACGACGACACGAAGTTGCCCGACTGGCTGGCCACCCCGATGCGCCCGGCCGGGGGGTAGGGCGCCACGATCTGCGCGCACAGCGACGACGGGGTGGACACGACCCCCTGCCCGTTGGGCCCCACCACCAGCACCCCCAGCTCGTCGGCCAGGGCCACCAGCTCCTCCTGGGCCCGGCGGCCGTCCTCGCCGGCCTCGCCGTAGCCGGCCGAGGCCAGGAAGGCGGCGGTGATGCCCTTGGCCGCCGCGGCCCGCAGCAGGTCGGGGTTGGTGGAGGCGGGGGTGCACACGAACACCAGGTCGGCCGGCCCCGTCGGGGATCTCCTCGATGGTGGCCACGGTGTCGACGCCCAGCACCGGGACGGCTTCGCGGTTGGTGGCGAAGATCCGGCCCTGGTACCCGTTGGACAGGATGTTGTGGAGGGCCACGAAGCCGAACTTGCCCGGATGGCTGGAGGCACCGGCCACCACCACCCCCTTGGGGTCGAACAGGGCCTGGAACTGCTCGGTGCGATTCGCCCCCATCAGGCCCGCTCCCCCAACTCAGGTCGCTCCGGGGACTCCGCTGTCTCGCGGCGCTCCGCGGGCTCCGCCACCTCGACCAGGGCGTCCACCGCGATGGGGGCACCGTCCACGATGATGAGCGGGTTCAGGTCGGCCGAGCGCAGCGCAGGAGTCGCTTCGGCCGCCCGGGACAGGCCCAGCAGGACGTCGGCCAACCGTTGGCGATCGACCGCCGGTTCGCCTCGGAAGGGCCCGAGCAGCGACTGGGTGGCCAGGTCGTCGATCATCTCCCGGGCGTCGGCCCGGTCGATGGGCACCAGTCGGATGCTCACGTCGGCCACGGCCTCGGCCAGGATGCCGCCCACGCCGACCATGACGGTCATGCCGAACTGGGGGTCGTCGGCCAGCCCGGCGATGAGCTCGCGGTTGCCCTTCACCATCGGGGCCACCAGCAGCCCCACCGTGCCGTCCTCGGGTGTGGCCGCGGCCAGCAGCTCGGTGCCGGCCCGGCGCACGGCCTCGGCGTCACCCAGACCCAGGCGCACCAGCCCCCGCTCGGTCTTGTGGGCGATCTGGTCGCCGCAAAGCTTGACCACCACCGGGTAGTCCGAGCTCGTCGGCCGCCGCCACCGCGGCTTCGGCGTCGTCGGTCACCCGCTCGGGCAACACGGGCAGGCCGAAGCCGGCCAGCAGGGCCTTGGAGTCCGCCTCGGACAGGGTGGGCATGGCTGCGTACCCTACTCAGGCATGTTTCGGAGGCTGGCATGTTCGGGCTGATCGAGGGCTTCTACGGCCCCCCGTGGTCGTGGGACGCGCGTTCGGAGGTGCTGCGCTTCGGCCACGACCGCGGCCTGGACCTCTACCTCTACGGTCCCAAGGACGATCCCCTCCACCGGGAGCGCTGGCGCGAGGCCTATCCGTCGGCCGAGCTGGACGGGTTCGCCGGGCTGGTCGCCGACCAGACCATGCAGGTCGGCTTCGCCATCTCGCCGGGGCTCTCGATCGACGTGGGTTCGGCCGAGGACCGGGGCGCCCTCGGCGCCAAGGTCGACCAGTTGGTCGACGTCGGCGTCGCGGTGGTGGCCCTGCTGCTCGACGACATCCCGGTGCGTCCCGGGCTGGGGCCCGAGCACGCGCGGCTCACGGCGTGGCTGCACGACCACCTGGCCGGCCGGGCGTCGCTCCTCCTGGTGCCCGACCGAGTACGCCGGCACCCAGCCGTCGGCCTACCTCGACGCCCTGGTCGATGGCGTGCCCGACGAGGTGCCCATCGGCTGGACCGGCCGGCGGGTGGTGTGCGACCAGATCACGATGGCCGAGGCCGCGGCCCGGGCCCAGGTGCTGGGTGGCCGGGCGCCGTTCGTCTGGGACAACTATCCGGTGAACGACGGGCTCATGGCCGACCGCCTGTTCCTGGGTCCGCTGCGTGGTCGCGAGGCCGGCCTGGTCGACGTCGTGCTCGGGCTATGTGGCCAACCCCATGGTGCAGCCTCGGGCGTCGATGCTGCCCCTGGCCTCGATGGCTGCGCTGGGTGTACGGCGAGGACCCGCTGGTGGCCTGGCGCGACACGGCCGAGGAGCTGGGCTGGCTGGTTCTGGCCCAGGCCTGCGACGGCGCCCTCCCCGCGCAGCTGGTCTCCGATGGCGACCTGGACGCGACTCGAGCCTCGTGGTTGCGCGACGGCCGCGCCACGTCGAGGCGCCCGGCCTGGAGGACGAGGCCGGCCCCTGGCTGGAACAGACCCGGGCCGAGGCCCGGGTGGGCCGGGCCGCGGTTCGGCTGCTGCGCCGGCTGGCCGACGATCCCGGAGCTGCGGTGGGCGAGGAGGCCATGGGCCTGGCCCTCACCTGGCAGGCCCTGCGCCGCTCGACGGTGACGGTCATGGGGCCGCGTTGTTCGATCCGTCCCGATCCTTTTCAACGACGCCGACGGCCACTGGCAGTGGGACCCGGCCTCGGTCCAGCTCGACGACAACGCCATCGACCCGCTGGTCCGCCACGCGTTGGGCCTCTGAAGGCGAAGGCCGCCAGGCCGGAGCCGCTGGACCGATGACACCCAGATGCCGAAGGCGCCCGAAGGGAGGCTTGCCGACCAAAGGGCCAGGAAGTCAGGGCTCCAAGGCGGTGCCGAAGAACTCCAGGATGTGGTCGAGGCGGGCGGCCAGCATGTCCTCGGCCAAGGGGTCGCGGTCGACCAGGCCCTCGATGAACGGGAGGTCGCTGAAGTAGCTGAGCAGCGCGCCGTACATGGTCAACAGTAGCTGCTCGGGATCGAACTTGCGGAACCGGCCGGCACCCATCTCGCGATCGAAGTAGTCGACGGCGTGGTCGAACAGGGGGCGCAGGGCCACCCCCAGGTCGATGCCGAGGTGGCGGTCCGAGTCGAGCGCTTCGCGACGCACGATGCGCACGAACTCGGGGTTCTCCCGGAAGAAGCCGAAGCCGGCGATGATGACCCGCTCCACCTGCGCCCAGCCCTCGCCGGTGTGGTCGCCCTCGGTGGCGATCTCGACCCGCCCGATCCACTCCAGCAGGGCGGTCTGGAAGACCTCCTGGTAGATGGCGTCCTTGGACGGGAAGTGGTGCAGGACGCTGGAACGGCGGATGCCCACCGCCTCGGCGATGTCGTTCAGCGACGTGCCGTCGTAGCCGTGCTCGGCGAATCCCCGGCGGGCTTCGAGCAGGATCGCGTCGTCGTGTCGACGGCACCCCCTGCTCATTCGCCACAGGGTCAGGCTACCGAAGGCGGCCCGCTAGGGTGCGATCAATGGACATCGTGGCTGCTCTGTTCGTGGAAGGCATCGACCTGCGGCAGGTGCCCGGTCCCTCCACTCGCATCGATTTGACCGGCGTCCAGTTCTCGGCGCCAGCCGCCGGACCGCTGCCCGTGACCATCGAGCCCCACCTGGTCGTGATCGTGCGCTGC
This sequence comes from uncultured Microthrixaceae bacterium, assembly GCA_963740985.1. Lineage (GTDB taxonomy): Bacteria > Actinomycetota > Acidimicrobiia > Acidimicrobiales > Acidimicrobilacustridaceae > UBA4742. The sequence goes on along the minus strand of CAVUGJ010000002.1, from coordinate 249,497 downwards.
GCCACCGACGACCGGGGCGAGGGGGCCCTCGAGGTCACCTACCAGCGCGACGGCGAGCAGGTGGCCCGCAACGTCCAGCCCCTGTCGGTCGAGCCGGGCAAGTTCAACTACCGGCTGGTCCGAGCTGAGCTCACCTTCGAGGAGCCGGGCACGGTGGAGGCGCATTGCCGGATCGATCTCGGGCCGGTCACGGTGGTGCCCTACACCCTGCTCGGCCCCGTCACGCCTGAGGAGGCACCGTGACCACCCCCGATCTCGAGCCGCGGGCCATCGACGTGATCCGGGGGCTGGCCCTGGACGGGCCCAACGCGGCCCGATCCGGCCACCAGGGCACGGCCATGGCCCTGGCCCCGCTGGCCCACGTGCTGTGGACCCGCATCATGAACTACGACGCCGAGGCCCCCGACTGGCCCGACCGTGACCGGTTCGTGCTGTCCAACGGCCACGCGTCGATCCTGCTCTACTCCATGCTCTACCTCACCGGGTACGGGCTGACCCTCGACGACCTCAAGGCCTTCCGCCAGTGGGGCAGCCTCACGCCGGGCCATCCCGAGGCCGGCCACACCGTCGGGGTCGAGGTGACCACCGGGCCGCTGGGCCAGGGCTTCGCCAACGGCGTCGGCTTCGGCCTGGCCGAGCGGTGGCTGCGCTCCCAGTACGGCGCCGACGTGGTCGACCACCACACCTTCGTCATCGCCGGCGACGGCTGCCTGGAGGAGGGCATCAGCCACGAGGCGGCCTCGCTGGCCGGTCATCTGGGGCTGGGACGGCTGGTGTACGTCTACGACGACAACCACGTCTCCATCGACGGTCCGACCGAGTTGGCCCTCGACGACGATCCGGTCAAGCGCTTCGAGGCCTACGGCTGGCACGTCGAGAACGTGGGCGAGATCGCCAACGACCTCGACGGGCTCGAGGCGGCGCTGCGCCGGGCCATGGCCGTCGACGACGCCCCGTCGCTGGTCGTGCTGCGCAGCCACATCGCCTACCCGTCCCCCGACCACACCGACGACTACGAGACCCACGGCTACGCCCTGAAGGATCGCCGAGATCGCCGCCACCAAGGCGGTCATGGGCATCCCCGACGAGCCGTTCTGGGTGCCCGACGACGTGCTCGACCTCTACCGCGCAGGCCGGCCGGCGGGGACGCGAGCGCCGGCTGGCCTGGCAGGTCCGGCTTCGACGGCTGGACGCGGCGACCGGGCCTGCCTTCGACGCGGCCCAGGCCGGCGACCGGCCTGGCCGGGTGGGAGGCCAAGCTGCCCGTCCTTCACCACCGGCGACAAGATCGCCACCCGGGTGGCCAGCGCCACCTGCCTCAACGCCATCGCCGACGTCGTGCCCGGCCTCATGCCCGGCGTCGGCCGACCTGACCGGCAACACGGGGGTCAAGCTGACCGACGGCGTCACCCAGTCGGCGGGCGACCCCGGCGGGCCGCCAGATCCACTACGGCATCCGCGAGCACGCCATGGGCGGGGTCATGAACGGGCTGGCCAAGCACGGCGGGGTCCTGCCGGTCGGCGGCACCTTCCTGGTCTTCAGCGACTACATGCGCGGCTCGGTGCGACTGGCCGCCCTCTCGCAGGCCAAGGTCATCTACTCGTGGACCCACGACTCGGTCGGCGTCGGCGAGGACGGTCCGACCCATCAGCCCGTCGAGCACGTGGCCGCCCTGCGGGCCATGCCCCAGCTGCGGGTGATCCGCCCGGCCGACGCCAACGAGACGGCCGAGGCCTGGCAGGTGGCGGTCGACGCCGACGGCCCCACCGCCCTCATCCTCAGCCGTCAGAACCTCCCGGTGCTCGAGGGCACCGCCGGGGGTGATCGGGTGGCCAAGGGCGGCTACGTCCTGCACGAGCCCGACGGGCGCGGCCGCAGGTCGTGCTGGTCGCCACCGGGCAGCGAGGTGTGGGTGTGCGTGGACGCGGCCGCGGCCCTGGCCGGCGACGGCGTCGGCCGCCCGCGTGGTGTCGCTGCCGTGCTGGGAGCTCTTCGCCGCTCCAGAGCGACGAGTACCGCGACGCGTGCTCCCGCGGGGCTGCCCACCGCTCTCGGTCGAGGCGGCCACCACCTTCGGCTGGGATCGCTACGCCGACGACTCGCTCGGCATCGACCACTTCGGCGCCAGCGCGCCGGGCGAGGTCGTGCTCGAGAAGTTCGGCTTCACCCCCGACAACGTCGCCGGCCCGGGCCCGGGCCCTGACTGATCGACTCGGAGAGGCACTGCCATGACCCGACTCCAGGATCTCTACGCCCAGCAGGACCAGAGCCCGTGGCTCGACAACCTCAAGCGGGGCTGGATCACCAGCGGCGAGCTGCGAGCGCTGGGTGGAGCGCGGGCGTCCGCGGCATCACCTCGAACCCCTCGATCTTCCAGAAGGCCATCGAGGGCAACGCCGACTACGACGAGCAGCTGCGCGACCTGGTGGCCGACGGCACCTCGGTCGACGACACCTACTGGGACCTGGTCACCGCCGACATCCGTCACGCCCTGCGCATCCTGCGGCCGGTCTACGACCAGTCCGACGGGCATCGACGGCTTCGTCTCGGTCGAGGTGGCCCCGTCGCTGGCCCGCGACACCGACGGCACCGTGGCCGCGGCCCGCCACCTGCACGCCGACCATCGACGCTCCCAACCTCTACGTGAAGATCCCCGGCACGGCCGAGGGCGTGCCGGCCATCCAGCAGATGATCGGCGAGGGTCGCAGCATCAACGTGACGCTGCTGTTCTCGCGTCGAGCGCTACGGCGAGGTCATCGAGGCCTACCTGTCCGGGCCTCGAGGCCTGCGCCGGTGACCTGTCGGGTGTGTCGTCGGTGGCCGTCTTCTTCGTCAGCCGGGTCGACACCGAGGTCGACCACCGCCTCGAGCAGATCGGCTCGGACGAGGCCCTGGCCCTGCGAGGCAAGGCAGCGGTGGCCAACGCCAAGCTGGCCTACCAGCTGTTCCTCGAGCGGTTCTCCGGTCCCCGCTGGGAGGCGCTGGCGGCGCGAGGCGCCCGAGTGCAGCGGCCGCTGTGGGCGTCCACCTCGACCAAGAACCCGGCCTATCCGCGACACGCTCTACATCGATGAGCTCATCGGTCCCGACACGGTCAACACCATCCCCGACGCCACCCTCGACGCCTTCGAGGATCACGGCACCCTGAGTCGCACGGTCGACCAGGGCGTCGACGTGGCCCGGGCCGACCTCGACGGGCTGGCCGCGGTGGGCGTCGACCTGGCCGACGTCGACCCGAGTCCTCGAGGACGAAGGGGTGGCCGTCGTTCTCCAAGTCGTTCGACGAGTTGCTCGGCAGCCTGGCCACCAAGGCCGAGAGCTTCCGCGGCTGAACGGATCCGACCAGCGGAGGGACGGGATGCAGGGATCGCTCATCGTCGTCGACGACGTGGCCGCCGAGTTCGCGGCGCGCGTGGTCCAGGCCTTCCACACCCGGCCCAACGAGGGTTCTCGCTGGTCCTGTCGGGCGGCGAGACCGCCCGGGAGCTGCTACCAGCGCCTGGCCGAGCAGGCCGAGACAGCGACGACCAGCTCGACTGGTGGAAGGTCGACCTCTACTGGGGCGACGAGCGGTGCGTGCCCCTCGACGATCCCGAGTCCAACTACCGCCTGGCCCGCGAGACGCTGCTCGAACGGGTGGGCGCGGCCAACGCCGCCTACCCCATGCGCTGCGACGAGGGCCCCGACCCCTACCAGCTGCGCGTCGGCGAGCTGGGCCACTTCGACCTCGTGCACCTGGGCTGGGTCCCGACGGCCACACCGCCTCGCTGTTCCCCGATTCGGCCGCCCTCGACGCCGATCCCGGGCCGGCTGGTGGTCATGAACGACGACCCGCTGGCCACCAACCCCCACCGGCGCATGACCCTCACCTTCGCCGGCATCGCCCGCGCCCGGCTGGTGCTCGTCACCGTGGCCGGCGAGTCCAAGCGCGAGGCCCTGGCCCGGGTGGTGGCCGGCGACGACGTGCCCGCCGCCCGCATCGACGCCGACCAGGTCATCTGGCTGGCCGACCCGGCGGCCGCCGGCGATCTCGTCGGTGCTTGAGGCGCGCGACCCGGCCGATAGGGTTCGCTCGATGACCGGGGATCTCGCGAGCCTGTCCACCGACGAGTTGCTGGCGCGGGCCCGGGCGGTCCGCGACGGCGCCTTCGGCACCCGGGTCACCTACTCGCCCAAGGTGTTCATCCCGCTGACCATGCTGTGCCGCGACAAGTGCGGCTACTGCACCTTCGCCCAGCCCCCGGCCCGGCTCGACGTCGCCCTACCTGGAGCCCGACGAGGTGCTGGCCATCGCCCGGGCCGGCGCCCGGGCCGGCTGCCACGAGGCCCTGTTCACCCTGGGCGAACGCCCCGAGGAGCGCTACCCGGTGGCCGCGCCTGGCTCGCCGAGCACGGCTACGCCTCCACCGTCGACTACCTGGTGGCCATGGCCTGGCTGGTGGTCGACGAGATCGGGCTGCTCCCCCACGCCAACGCCGGCGCCCTGTTCCCCGACGAGCTGGCCCGGCTCCGACCGTGTCGCCCTCGCAGGGGATGATGATCGAGTCGCTCAACCCCGATCTCGATGCCCACCGGGGCTCGCCCGACAAGACGCCCGAGCGGCGCCTGGCCACCCTCGAGGCGGCCGGCGAGCTGGCCATCCCGTTCACCACCGGCATCCTGGTCGGCATCGGCGAGTCGCGGGCCGACCGCATCGCCGCGCTCGAGGCCATCGCCGCCTCGCACCGGCGCTGGGGTCACGTGCAGGAGGTCATCGTCCAGAACTTCCTGCCCAAGCCGGGCACGACCATGTTCCGGGCCCGTCCCTGCCCGACCGACGACTACCTCGAGGCCATCGCCCTGGCCCGGCTCATCCTGCCGCCCGACGTCCACCTGCAGGCCCCGCCCAACCTGTCCGACGACTTCGGGGTGCTGCTCGACGCCGGCATCGACGACTGGGGTGGCGTCTCCCCGGTGACCGCCGACCACGTCAACCCGGAGCGGCCCTGGCCCGATCTCGACCGGCTGCGCGAGGTCACCGAGGCTCGGCGGCCGCGTGCTGGCTCCCCGACTGACCATCTACCCCGAGTTCGTCCTCGACCCGGCGCGCTGGCTGGATCGACGGCCATGCGGTTCCCGGTGATGGACCGCAGCGACGCCGAGGGGCTGGGTCGCGACGATCCCGGCGCGGTGTTCGTGCAGCGCATCCAGCCGGCCACGCCCGAACAGGTCGACGACGGCATCGAGGTCCTCCACATCGGTGCCCGCAGCACGGCCTGGTACTCCGGGGCGTCGGTCGAGCCGGCCCTGCTGGTGCCCGGTCAGCCCCGCGCCACCGGGCGCGGTGGGCGAGGTGCTGGCCGGGGTGCTCATGGGCCAGGAGGTCGGGGATCGACGAGATCGTCACCCTGTTCGGCGCCCGGGGGCCCGAGGTGGCGGCGGTGGCCGAGGTGGCCGACGAGCTGCGCCGCCAGGTGGTGGGCGACACCGTCACCTTCGTGCACAACCGCAACATCAACTACACCAACGTGTGCACGTTCAAGTGCCGTTCTGCGGCTTCTCCAAGGGCCCGCTGTCGCTGAACCTGCGGGGCACCCCGTACCTGCTCACCCTCGACGACATCGCCGGGCGCACCATCGAAGCGGCTCGAGCTGGGCGCCACCGAGGTGTGCCTCCAGGGCGGGATCCATCCCAGCTTCGACGGCGACTACTACATCGACGTGACCCGGGCGGTGAAGGACGCGGTGCCCGACATGCACGTCCACGGCTTCACCGCCCTGGAGGTCACCGAGGGGGCCAAGCGCCTGGACGAGCCCCTCGCCGCCTACCTGGCCCGCCTGCGCGACGCCGGGTTGCGCACGCTGCCCGGCACGGCCGCCGAGATCCTCGATGACGAGCATCCGCGAGCTGCTCTGCCCGGACAAGATCAACACCGAGGAGTGGCTCGAAGCCCACCGCGCCGCGCACTCGGTCGGGCTCAACTCCAACATCACCATCATGTTCGGCGCGGTCGAGCAACCGATCCACTGGGCCCGTCACCTGGTGCGCACCCGTGACCTGCAGAAGGAGACCGGCGGCTTCACCGAGTTCGTGCCGCTGCCGTTCGTCCACATGGCCGCGCCCATCTACCTCCAGCACAAGTCACGGCGGGGCCCCACCTTCCGAGAGACCGTGCTCATGCACGCCGTCGGCCGCATCGCCTATCACGGCTGGATCGACAACATCCAGGTGTCGTGGGTGAAGATGGGTCACGGCGGGGTGCGCCAGATGCTCCAGGCCGGGGTGAACGACCTGGGCGGCACGCTGATGGACGAGAACATCTCCCGGGCCGCCGGTGCCTCGCACGGTCAGGGGATGGAAGAGGCCGACTTCCGCCAGCTGGTCGAGCCCCTCGGGCGCCCCCTCGAGCAGCGCACCACGTTGTACGGCCGTGTGGCGGTCGCCTGACCGTGCCGCGCCGGGCCCGTTACCGAACCGGACATGACGAGCTCGACACCCGCATCGCCGAACTGATCGACGCGGCGGGGGTCAACGACAACCAGGACCTGGTGTTCGAGATGGTGGTGTCGGCCATCCGCATGGGCCGCGAAGCCGCCGATCGCGGCGACCTGAAGTTGGTCAACGCCGCCCTCAAGGAGCTGCGCTACTCGTTCCTGGTGTTCGCGCCCTATGTGGACGTGCCCAAGGTCTCCATCTTCGGCTCGGCCCGCCTGACCCATGACGAGCCCTCCTATGCCATGGCCCGCGACTTCGGCCACGCCATGGTGCAGAAGGACTGGATGGTGATCACCGGGGCCGGGCCCGGGATCATGGAGGCGGGGATCGAGGGAGCCGGGCCCGAGCATGCCTTCGGCGTCAACATCGTGCTGCCCTTCGAACAGGACGCCACGCCTCTGTTGGCCGGAGATCCGAAGCTCATCAACTACCGCTACTTCTTCACCCGCAAGCTCACCTTCATGAAGGAGTCCCGCGCCTTCGCGCTGCTGCCCGGCGGGTTCGGCACCATGGACGAGGGCTTCGAGTTGCTGACCCTCATGCAGACGGGGCGCTCCCCCATCGCCCCGGTGGTGCTGTTGGCCGAGCCCGGCAGCACCTATTGGGAGGCGTGGCTGGCGTTCGCCACCGAGGAGCTGGGCACGCGGCGGCTGATCTCCGACGACGACCTCAACCTGGTCAAGATCACCCACGACATCGACGAGGCGGTCGAGGAGATCTGCGGGTTCTACTCGACGTTCCACTCCATGCGGTTCGTGGGTCGGCGACTGGTGCTGCGGCTCAACCGCGAGCTGACCGATGCGGAGCTGGCCGGCCTCGACCGGGACTTCGCCGACATCGTGGTGTCTGGGAGCTACGAGCGGACGGGGGCGGCGCCCTCGGAGATCGAGGACGCGGACGTGCCCGACCTGCCCCGAGTGGCCTTCCGGTTCGACCGCATGAGCTACGCCCGCCTGCGCCGGCTCATCGACCGCATCAACGGACGGGACTGACCGGGCGAGTGATCGGGGTCGGGTTCAGGGTGGTAGCGGCTGGGGGTTGAGCATCCCGTAGGCGCCCGGATTGACCCTCCGGCCGACGCCGAGTTCGAACGACTCGAACAGCTGGTTGCAGGGACCGGGCGGGAGGCTGGCCTGGCCTTGCACGGCGGGCAGCGCGCCCCAGGAGAAGGAGTAGCCGCTGACCTCGTCGTCGGGCGGGCCACTGGCTTCGCCGGCGCGGGCGAACAGCGTGTGCATGACGGCCTTGTCGTCCTCGTCCCAGTCGGCGATGACGTCGTCCAGGATCACGGCGAGGCGTTCCACGTCGCTCAACTCGAAGCTCGTTCCGGGCATTGCTCCTCCGTATGCGGTCTCGGCATCGTGGTGGTGTCTGGGCTCCCCAGCCTCGCCCCTTCTGACGGCCTCCACCGAGTCGGGTTACAAGATGGTCGCGCCACCACGTTGTTCGCGGATCGCGTCAGTCTGGTCATGGGGGGTCGGTGCCGGTGGGGGCGAGCATGGCTCGTCGACCTTGGCCGGGGGCAAGTTGGTAGTTGTTCCGCGTCTTGAGCGCGTGGTGGTGTTTGCAGAACCCGTCGAGCTCGTCCAACTGCGTGCGGTGTTCGAGGGCCCAGTCGATGCGGTGGTCGATCTCTTGTCGGGGCAGGTCGCACCCTGCGACGGTGCAGGTCGAGTTGGTCCAGTCCAGAGCGGAGCGCTGGTAGACGTCGGGGGCCCGGGAGTGATGGGCGCCGGTGACGTCGTGGCCTCGCCTTTCTAGGGTGTCGAAGAGGCTGGCGGGGTCGGTGACCGGCTTGTGACCGACATGAGCGACGGTGGTGACGTTTCCGGCGTGGTCGGTGGCGATGACGGCGGTGAAGGACTCGCCGTCGGCGAGGAGGTCCCGGACGTGGGTGACGGGGATTGGTCCGGTGCCGGGGATGTCACACACCTCGGCGGGCTCGACATGCCCGCGGGTCAGAGCGGTGTCGTCGATGCGGATGATGATCTTGGTCGGTACCCGTTTCGGTGTCCCCTCACCGGTGGCGTGGTTCATGGAGGCGCGGGCCATGTCGACGAGGGCGTCGGCGGCGTAGGCCTCGAACGGGTCACGTAGCCCGGTCTTGCGGGCGGTGTCGAAGATCTTGGCTTGGTGGTGGGCGATGGCGGCTTTGATCTCGGCCATGGCGTCGGGGGTGGTGCGTACGCCCATGGTGGCGGCCCCGTCAGGACCGGTCCCGAACCTCACGTGACGGCTGGCCCGGATCGCCTCATACCGAGCGTTCTCTTCCAGATGCGCTTGTTTGCGACGCGCCGCCTCATCGCGTAGCGCTTTCACCGAATCACGGCCGGCCAACCCGATCAGATCGGCCTCGGCGCCGGGGCCACGGTGGCGGCGTCAGCCACCGCCTGGGCCTGGGCCTTGGACAGGCGCCCGTCACGCACCGCGGCCGCGGTGGCCGGCAGGTCCTTCAAACGGGCAGCGGTCTCCAGGGCGTTGACCGCGTCAGAGACGCTGGTACCGGCCTGGCCAGCCAACCAATGCGCGGCCGAGCGGTCGCCACGGTGCGTCCACACCTGCGAGTCGGCCACCCGCCCCGCCAACACCATCTTCAACCCGGCCAGACGGCGTTCCATCCGATCCACCCGACCCACCAGTTCCATGGCGTGGGACGCGGTGATCAGGTCCGGGTCAAGCCCGACCACCACGGCGTCAACCGCCCGTTCCAAGTCCGCCAGGACCGCCTCAAACACATGTACGACTCTAGCGTCCGCTAGCCATCACCGCAACACCCGAATCCACCCCGTTCGGTACCCTCCCAACCAGCCCCGATCGCCGGTTCGGAGCGCCATGCATGCTCCGTTCACGGGTCCTCAGGCTCCGGACGTTCCGAGTTTGGCCAAGGCCTCCCGAGCGAGACCAACGGTGGCTTGTTCGAGGTTGGCGGGGCGCACCTTGGCTCCGGAAATGACGATCTGGAGCACGTAGTCGTGGTCGAGGACGGTGAGTCGACCGCCAACGAAGCCTGGCTTTGAGTAGATGGTCCACTTGGCTTGCTGGCCGATACCGCTCACCTGTGTCTTGTCGGGCGTCCGTGCGTATTCGGCGGCGAGGCTCGGGGGTGGCGGCCCAGGTGAAGGCCCCGACACACAGCCACAGCTCGTGTCAGGCGGTCGGGTCGGCTCCGGGTGTACGCGATCGTGAGCGATGGTCTCGCTGGTTGCGACACTCATGTCCAGATAGGCAGTTTCGGGGTCGCCCCAGGAGCACCAGCGCTCGCCGGGGTAGGTGAACGGCGATCCTTTCCCGACCTCCGATCCGAAGGCGGACTGAATCTCCGAGCGGGTCACTGCCGCGCAGGGCTTCGGTCCAACTGCGGATCCCGCTCCACTTGTCCCGCACCCCACGGCCCCGGCGACGAGCCCGACCACGAGGAGCATCGTCCAACCGAACTGAGTGCGCCGCCCCACGGAGCCAACTCTGCCATATCGCACCAGTGCGCGAGTCCCCCTTTGGCGCGCTATCGCCACGTAGGCGCTCGCAGCTACGCTCGTCAATCGTGCGGAGACCGGAGAATCAGTGGAACCTCCGGACCGCCAGGATTGTCAGCGGGCTGGTATGTGCCGTGTCCCTTGTGTGGATCTTCCTCACCGGGAGGTGGTGGGTCGGCTGGCCATGGCTACCAGTCGAAGCTCTCGTGGTCTTCTGGGTCTGGAGACACACCCTCGACGTTCGAGCCAAGATCAGAGAGCCCGCCGAGCGAAAGGCCCTGGAGAAGGGCATGAGGCGCCGAGGTTTCGGTCCGTACCGGGACTAGCTGACCGAGCGGCAAGTGGGCGCTCCGGATCCGGGCGGCATCGCACGCGACCACACGAGCGAACAGGCGCACCGAACGGCACGTCGGCGCTCGTCGCGATCGGGCCGAACGCCGGTTCAGGATCTGTGAACGGCGCTCGGCGCAGCCATAGGCTGATTTGCCCAGGCGCTGGGGTCGGAGGGGGCGCGCGGTGTATCGATTCAGCTTCAAGGTCCGTGCGCTCGTCGACGTCGAGGTCACGAACCTCTGCGGCGCGGACTGCAGCTTTTGTCCCCGCGCCGAAACCCCACACCAAGGCGTCATGCAGCCAGCTGTCTTCGAGCAGGTGCTGGGTCGTGTCGTCGAGTATCGAGAGCAGCGCGACCTGGCGCTGGCCGCACGCGGGGCACCCGACGCGGTTCCACCGGCGGTGTCCTTCTGCGGTCTGGGCGACCAGATCCTCAATCGTCACCTCACCGACTATGTGGCTGCTGCGCACGGAGCCGACCTCGGCGTGGTCCTCAACACGAATGGCCAGCAGCTGGATCGGCCCCGCGCGGGAGCGTTGCTGGCCGCCGGGGTCGACCTCGTGATGGTGAACGCCGGGGAGATCGGCGCCCGCTACGAGAGCGTCTACGGCGTTCCGTTCGATCGCCTGGAACGCAACATCCGCACCTTCCTGGAGATCGCGCCCGAGCCCGAAAGCCTCTGCATCGTGCTCGTGGACCATGACGCCGACGCCGAACGACTGGATGCCGTGCGTTCGTATTGGGAGGCAGTGGGCGTCAGGTTGTTCCGGAGGCTCGACCTCATCAACCGTGGGGGCACACTGCGGCTCACCCATCCCGACTACGCCACCCATCCGCTCGCGGAGGTCGCTCGTCGCGACCTGAGGCCACAGGACGCCCTCTGCCCGGCCCCCGTCCTCTTCCCGTTCATCGCTTATGACGGGCGCTATCTGCTGTGCGGGTCAGACTGGCAGCGAACGGTGGTGCTCCCGACGGTCTTCGAGCGGTCGATTCATGAGGTGCTCGAAGAGAAGTACGACACGCTGACCAAGGGATGTGGCGTGTGCGACGCGTGCAACCATCACCCGTACAACCGCCTGGCTGACGCGTTGGCGGCCGAGAAGGAGGGCAACATGGCGGCAGTCGAGCTCGACGAGCTCCGAGCGCACCTGCAAGCGGCGTCGGCGTTCGTCCGATACAGCCGCGACGAATGGTTCGACGAGCCTGGCGGCAACCAGCACTCGACGCGCCGCCGTCGCATCCCCGTGCGGACCTACCGCCAGTCGGACGGAGGCGGATAGACGCCGACCGCATCGACGGCGATGGTCACTCGCAACACCCCGGGTGCTGCCGGCACGACCGCCTCGATGACGGGCGAGCCAGGCTCAGTCGACCAGGTCGTCAGGTTCGCGCAGCACGTTGATGGCCTTCTCCACCGCCCGGCGAGCCCGCGTCAGGCGCTTCTCGTCCACTGGGAGCTCGTGGCCGCCGGCGTCGATCGATTCGCGCAACCGGGCGATGGCCAGGTCGGCCAGCTCCTCGGCGATGGCTTCGAGGCGTTGGCGGATGTCGTCGAACTCTCCGGACATCCGGTCTTCCTACCGCAGATACGCTGCGCCCACCATGGCTGCCTCCGACGCCTCCCGCCCCGACGACCTGCACGAGTGGCTCTCCTTCGACCTCGACGGCGAGACCTACCAGTTCGACGTCACCTTCCTGACCAGCCCGTGGACCTGCATCTTCGGCCATGGCTGTCCGGGGGTGCTCACCGGCCCGGCGCCCGAGATGGAGCAGGGGTGCTGCAGCTACGGCGCCCACTTCACCGACAAGGCCGATCGCAAGCGGGTGGCCAAGGTGGCCGCCACCATGAGCGCTGACGAGTGGCAGTTCAAGGCCGAGGCCGACGAGGCCGGCGGACCCATCCACCGCAACGAGGATGGTGAGTGGGTGACCCGCCTGGCCGACGACGCCTGCATCTTCCTGAACCGTCCCGGCCACCCCGCCGGCGCCGGGTGCGCGCTGCACCAGGCCGCGGTGGCTCGGGGCGAGCGGTTCCTGGACTGGAAGCCCGACGTGTGCTGGCAGCTCCCGCTGCGCCTCGAGCACAAGGTCGACGAGAACGACCACACCACCAACGTCCTGCGCGAGTGGAAGCGGCGCGACTGGGGCGCGGGCGGATCCGAGTTCCACTGGTGGTGCACCGACGCCGACGATGCCTTCGTCGGGCACCGCCCCGTCTACCAGGAGCTGGCTGACGAGATCACCGAGCTCGTGGGCGAGATAGCCTTCCACGCACTCGTACAGGAGCTGGATCGTCGTCCTGCCGGCCAACTCCTGGCCCACCCCGCCCTCAAGAAGCGGCGCTGACGCGCCGACAGGAGCGCCATGCGTGCTTTCACCGCCGAAGAGCTGGAGCAGGCGGCCACCGACGAGGGGATGATCTTCCCCGACTTCGTGATCGACCAGCTGGTCGCTGCCGTCGACGCCGGCAAGCACGTGATCCTCACCGGGCCCGCCGGGCACGGGCAAGACCACGCTGGCCTACCTGGCCGCCGACGTGGCCCGTCAGGCCATGTTCTGCACGGGCTACCTGCCCACCACGGCCACCTCCGAGTGGACCACGTTCGAGACCATCGGCGGCCTCCAGCCGACCCCGGACGGGCTCATCTACCGGCCCGGCCTGTTCGTCGAGGCCATCGAGAGCGGCCGCTGGCTGGTCATCGACGAGCTCAACCGATCCAACTTCGACCGCGCCTTCGGCCAGCTCTTCACCGTGCTGTCGGGCTCGGCGGTCGTGCTGCCCTTCAAGCGCAAGGGCCAGCCCAACCCGCTGTCCATCGTGCCCAGCGGGGTCGAGCCTCCCGACAAGACCGACGTCATCCGGGTGCCGGCCAACTGGCGGATCATCGCCACCATGAACGTGTTCGACAAGAACCTCCTGTTCGACATGTCCTACGCCCTGATGCGCCGCTTCGCCTTCATCGAGGTGGGCACGCCCGACGACTGGGCCTACGAGAAGCTGCTGCAGGGCCCGGGAGACCTGGTGGCCAAGCTGCTGCCGCTGCGCCGCTTCACCAACCTCGGCCCCGCCGTCTACCTCGACGCGGCCAAGTACGCCGCTCGCCGGGCCAAGGACGGGCCCACCGAGTCCCGTCTCATCTACGAGGTGTTCTACGCCTACTTCCTGCCCCAGTTCGAGGGCATGGAGGACCGCCGGGCCACCACCCTGTACCGCACGGTGGCCCAGCTGCTCGATCCGCCCGAGCAGGCCGAGGCCCAGCGCACCATCTCCGAGGTCCTCGGAGTCGAGCTGGCGGTGTGACCGCTCATCGACCGGGACCTGCTCCCGGCCGGCGATGGTCCGGCCGACGCCTTCCTGGAGATCTGGAACCGACTGTCGCGCCCCTTCGACGTGCCTCGCACGGTGTCGGCGCTGGTGGGCCTGCCCGCCAACGAGCTGGCGCAGATGGTCGGGTGCCCGCCTGGCCACCTCCCCCGAGGCCGAAGGCCTGCTCGACGCCATGCCCACCGTGGTCCGCTCGCTGGCCACGTCGCTGCAGACCCAGACCGAGCGCTGCCTGGGCAGCCTCCGCGGCCCGGTCCTGTGGAGCGAGACCATGTCGGCCCGGGCGTCGAGCTTCGGCGACGAGGGCCTGTTCGTGTGCAAGACGCCGTCGAGGGCCTACGACATCGACGAGAACCGGGTGCTGGTGGCCGCGCTGATGATGATCCGCGACGCGGCCCGCGGCGCCGAGCACAACAACGAGCGCGCCCTCGACGATCCGCTCCTGCGGGCGGCGCGCCGCAACGGCAACGAGGCCAACCGCTTCGCCCAGCACCCCTCGCTCGCCCGGGTCACCCGGGAGCGTCCCAACGCCCGGGCCATCAAGCGCACCCGATCGGGCAAGCACCGCCGCTCGTACCAGCCGGCGCTGGACATGCTCGAGCGCTACGCCAACCCGCTCGACGCCCAGGACGTGTGGGCGCTGTGCGACGAGCGCACCCGGGCCCAGCACCAGGCGCTCGTCGGCCTCATGCAGCGGCTCGAACGGCACGGGCTCGACCCGCCTGCCCGCCTTCCGGGTCGAGCGTGGGGCGCTGTTCACCGGCCCGGTGCAGTACTACCACGGGCGACGGCTGGGCGATCGCACCCGTCTCTCGGGCATCGTGATCGGTCAGCTGCTGGTCGACGTGCCCGACCGCCTGCACGATCCCGAGCCGACGTCGGGCCGAGGCCCGCCTGGCCGCCCGGGCCGGCACGCGCACCGCCATGGTGGTGATGGGTCCCGACGACCTCGACCGGGCCGTGGAACGAGCCATCGACCTGGCCACCGGCTGAGCGCACCGCCGACCGACTGCGCCTCCAGCCGGCTAGCGCTCTGGCCGCCTAGCGCTTCTGGCGGCGCCGGTCCTGCTCCGGCGCAGCAGCCGCTTGCGCACCCGCAGGCTCGAGGGGTGACCTCGACCAGCTCGTCGTCGGCGATGAACTCGATGGCCGTCTCGAGGGTGAGCACCCGGGGCGGCGTGAGCTTGATGGCCTCGTCGGCGGCGTGGGTGCGGATGTTGGTCTTCTGCTTCTCGCGCACCACGTTGACGATCATGTCGTCGGGCTTGGCGTTCTCGCCCACCACCATGCCCTCGTAGACCGGCTCGCCCGGGCCGATGAAGAACTCGCCCCGGGCCTGCAGGTTGTCGAGGGCGTAGCCGGTGGTGGTGCCGGTGCGGTCGGCGATCATGGCGCCGCCCTTGCGGCCCGGCAGGTCGCCCACCCACGGGATCCAGCCGGCGTGGTGCTGGTGCATCAGGGCGGTGCCCCGGGTGGCGGTCAGCAGCAGCGACCGGAAGCCGATGAGGCCGCGGCTGGGCGCCTCGATGCTCACGATGCGTGCGCCCGGTGTCGCCCGGGCGCAGGTCGGTGACCTTGCCCTTGCGCGGGCGCCAGCGCCTGGGTGACGGTGCCGACGTGCTCCTCGGGCACGTCGATGACGGCCCGCTCGAGGGGCTCGTGGCGCTTGCCGTTGATCTCGCGGACGATGACCTCGGGCCGGCTGACCTGCAGCTCGTAGCCCTCGCGGCGCATCGACTCGATGAGCACCGACAGCTGGAGCTCGCCGCGGCCGGCGACCTCGATGATGTCGGGCGACGCGGTCTCGGCCAGGCGGATGGAGACGTTGCCGAGCACCTCGCGCTCGAGGCGATCGCGCAGGTGGCGCGAGGTGAGGTAGGTCCCCTCCTTGCCGGCCAGCGGCGAGGTGTTGACCGCGAAGGTCATGCGCAGCACGGGCTCGTCGACCACCAGGCGGGGCAGCGCCTTGGGGTCGACGGGCTCGGCGATGGTGTCGCCGATCTCGACCTCGGGGAACCCGGCGATCACGAACAGGTCGCCGGCCACGCGCTCGTCGACGTCGACCCGGGAGATGCCCTCGAAGCCCATGAGGGTGGCCAGCTTGCGCCGCAGCGGGGTCTGGCCCTCGTCCTCCTCGCACAGCGCCACCTGGTCGCCCTTGCGGAGCGTGCCCTGGATGACCCGGCCGACGGCCAGGCGGCCGAGGTACTCGGAGGCGTCGAGGTTGGTCACGATGGCCTGGAGCGGCGCGTCGGGGTCGCCGCTCGGGCGCGGGCAGCGTGTCGACGATGGCTTCGAACAGCGGGGTGAGGTCGGCGTCGGGGCCGGGCATGCCGACCCCGGCCACGGCTCGACCCTCGCGGGCCACCGCCGAGATGATCGGGAACTCGATGCGCTCGTCGGAGGCGTCGAGGTCGAGGAACAGCTGGTAGATCTCGTCGAGCACCTCGTCGGCCCGGGCGTCCTGGCGGTCGACCTTGTTCAGCACGACCACCGCCGGCAGGCCGGCGGCCAGCGCCTTCGACAGCACGTAGCGGGTCTGGGGCAGCGGCCCCTCGGCCGCGTCGACGAGCAGCAGCACGCCGTCGACCAGGGCCAGCGCCCGCTCGACCTCGCCGCCGAAGTCGGCGTGGCCGGGGGTGTCGACCAGGTTGATGCGGACGTCGCCCCACTGGACCGACGCCGCCTTGGCCAGGATGGTGATGCCGCGCTCGCGCTCCTGGTCGTTGGAGTCCATGACCCGGTCGACCAGGGCCTCGTGGGACCCGAAGACGTGGGTGGCGCGCAGCATGGCATCGACCAGGGTGGTCTTGCCGTGGTCGACGTGGGCGACGAGCGCGAGGTTGCGAAGCGTGGTGGGGGACACAGGGAGCTCTTCCAGCAGATGACGGTTGGGAACCGCGGTCAGGCGTCAGCCGACCGGCAGGTCAGGACGGAAACAGGCCCTCGTCGGTCTCTTCGTGGAGGCACCAGGAGGCGTGATCCCGTCCGGGCTCCGCGCCGCATTCGGGGCAGGGCTCGGAGTCACGACGGTCGAGTATCGCGTCGAAATCGAGGTCGTTGGTGTGCTTGAGTGCTCGGGCCTCTTCGAAGCGCCGATGTCGCCCCTTCTTCACGGGCCAACTCCAAGTGGTGACGATTGATCGCCCAGGCAGTGTAGCCCCTCGATGCCTGTTCCAACTCGCTGACCTGCGACGATGCCCTCCAGCGTTCTCCGGCACTGTCGAGATGTCTCAGCTCATTCCAGACTCTGGTGTGAACGGACCTCCAGGGCCAGCTCTCCCCCGCCGGTGAAGGCCAGGGCGGCCTCGCCCTGCACCAGGCGGCGGATGGGCTCACCGACGAGCTCGGCTCGCCAACCCTGGCTCAGGCGCGCCCGGGTGTCGTGGCGCAGCAGGGCCTCGATGTCGGAGCGGGTGGCCAGCAGACCGGTGTCGATCTCGAGGTTGCGGGCCAACTGGCTGACCCAGGCCGACACCAGTGCCACGGCCGGGCGCAGTTCGCGGTCGAGCTCGCGCGGTTCGGGTTCGTCGGCCGGCTGGGGCTCACGGGCCATGCCATCGGCCACGGCGGCCAGGATGCCCGCCGACTGCGGGCCGCGGAGGTAGCGGTCGTCGACGCCCCGCACCCCGCGCAGCTGCTCGGGGGTGGTGGGTGGCGCTGGGCGATGCCCGACGATGGCCAGGTCCGACAGCACGTGGCGAACCGGTTGGTCGGTCTCGGCCGCCCGGCGCTCGCGCCAGGCCGCCACTGACTGGGCCACCCGGCGGGCGGTGCCGTGCAGCTGGCGGATCTCCTTGACCCGGCGCCAGGCCTGCTCGGGTCGCGGCCGCCCCGCTCGCGGAGCCGGACCGCCTCGCACTCGTCGAGCACCCACTGCCAGCGTCCGCGGGCCTCGAGGTCGGCGGCCAGCTTCTCGATGGACCTCCAGCAGGTGCTCGACGTCGCCGGCGGCGTAGGTGAGCTGGTTGTCGTCGAGGGGTCGGGCCAGCCAGTCGGTCAGGCGGTGGCCCTTGGCCACGCGGATGCCCAGAATGCGCTCGTACAGCGCGGCCAGCGAGGGCGTCGACATCCCGATGAACCCGGCCGCGATCTGCGTGTCGAACAGGTGGGCCGGGACCGGTTCCACACGCCAGCTCGAGCACCTCGAGGTCCTGGTCCGAGCGCGTGGAGCACGGCCAGGCCGGCACCGTCGAGGATCTCGGCGAACGGGGCGATGTCGACCGCCAGGGGGTCGATCAGGGCCAGGCCGTCGCTCCAGGCCACCTGCACCAGGGCCAACTTCGGGAAGTAGGTGCGCTCGCGATGGAACTCGGTGTCGACCGCGTAGGCGGGCGCGCCGCGAAGGGCGTCGAGCACGGCCGCGAATCCGGCATCGGTGTCGACCAGCTCGATGGCCGCTCACCGAGTGGTCAACTCGCACCACCCGTGTCGACCGGGAACCCCGCGTCGATCCAGGCCAGGGTGCCGCCGGCCACGTTGACGACGTCGTAGCCCTGGGCGGCCGAGGAACTCGCCGGCCTTGCCGCTGCGGGCGCCGCTGCGACAGATCAGGTAGAGCGGGCGGGCGTCGGGCAGCTCGTCCATGCGCTCGGGAACCTCGCCCAGGGGGATGAGCTGGGCGCCTGGCACGTGGGCCTCGTCGTATTCGTCGGGTTGGCGCACGTCGATGATCGGGGCGCCTGCCTCGTGGTGGGTGCGGAGCTCGTCGACATCGATCTCAGGAACGGTCACGAAGGCCGAGCGTAGCGGTGCAGGTCCGAGGGCCGGTCCACATCGTCGAGCCGGGCGGCATCCAGCTCGACCACGGGCTGGACGACCAGCCCGCTCAGAGCTCGGCGCACGGCCCGCTCGCCCGATTCGAAGGACCGCACCAGGACAGGTCGCGCCGAACGTTGGTAGGCGGCGGTGATCGGGTAGACCCGCCCGTCCACCACCGGCGCCGCTACCTGCGCGTCAGGCCGGGCGACCAGGGCCGTCACCAGGATCGTCACCGTGGCTGCGTCGATGGCGGGCATGTCGCACGACAGCACCACCACCGGCTCGCCGGTGGCCAGGCCCAGGGCGGTGATCAGCCCGCCCAGCGGACCCTGGCCGGGGTGGTCGTCGGCTCGGGCGTCGAGTCCGACGGCGCGAAGCCCGACCAGGTCGCCGCCGACGCAGAACACCTCGGCCGCGCCGGCACCGGCCAGGGCGTCGGCGGCGATGCTGGCCAGCGGACGCCCACCGACGCGCAGCAGGGCCTTGTCGGTGCCCATGCGGGCCGACGCGCCACCGGTGAGCACGACGCCGCTGAACCCGGTCATGGGCTCGGTCGTCGCCGACATCAGCCGCCGTAGTTCATGCGGGTGTCCTCCATGCGCAGCACCGGGGTGTCCTCGGCCCGCTGGAAGCCGCAGGCCACGATCTCGCCGATGAACAGCGTGGTGTCCCCCACCTCCACGGACTGGCGCAGCTCGCAGTCGAACCAGGCCGGCGCCTGGTCCAGAACCGGGGCGCCGGTGGGACCGTCGTGGAAGGCGAACCCGTTGGCCGTGCCCGCGGCCAGATCGATCTCGACCGGCTTGGTGAACTTGCGGACGATGGCCCGGTCCTCGCGGTCGATGGTGTTGAGGCTGAACCGGCCACCAGCGGCGATGAGGCGATGGGTGAGCGCCGGTCGCTCCACTCCCGACCGCCAGCATCTTGGGCTCGAAGCTGACCTGGGTGGCCCAGTTGCAGGTCATGAGGTTGCGCTCGCTCGCCGGCCCGGCTGCCCGACCACATAGAGCCCACTGGGCATCGTCCAGAGGGCGCGCCGGCGCATCCGGTCATAGGTCGTCGCGCTCCTCGTCGGTCTCCACCCCGGCCGGGAAGGGCCCGATCAGCTCGTCTGCCATGACCCCGAGCCTACGGGTCGCGCCGGTACCGTGATCCGACCATGTCTGTCGGAGGTGTCCCCCGTCGAGCGCTCGTCGGCGCGGCCGCGGTGGTGGTGGCCGTGGTGCTGGCTGGTTGCGCCCACCCGGTGCGCTACGACCCCTACGTCACCACCATCGACATCCAGCAGGCCGGTTCGGAGGCGGCCAACGACGCCGGCCTGAACCTGTACTACGGCTATGAGTGCGAGGTCGACGGCGACCCCACCGACCAGACCCGCTTCACCGTCGATTGCCAGACCACCACCGGCGACGGACAGCCGACCACCCTCACCGGTACCGGCCAGGCCGACAACAACCGTCACTACCACGGCACCTGGGTGATCCAGGTCGAGGGCCACACGGTGGCCACCCTCCACTGCCTGGGCAGCGAGGAGGCGCCCCGCTGCTAGCCCCGCCCATCCGGCCCGGCGCATCCGGCCGTGCCCAAATCCGTGGAGAAGTCCACCCGGAGCGGGCACTTCTACACGGATTTCGGGAGGACTCAGCTGGGCTCGAAGGCCCGGCGGGCGTCGGGCACCAACAGATCGAGGTAGCCCGGGTGACGCCGGATGTACTCGGTGACGAACGGGCAGGTGGGGATGACCTGCAGGCCCCGCCGGCGCAGATCGTCCAGCGCTCCCCGGGCGAGCTGGCCGCCCAGCCCCCGGCCCTCGAAGGCGGGGTCGATCTCGGTGTGGATCAGGTCCACCGATTTGCCGTGCCGCTCGTAGCGGATGAAGCCAGCCAGCTGGCCGTCCACCTCGATCTCGTAGCGCTGACGACCGGGCTGGTCGGTCACCACCACGGTGTCGTCGTCGCCGCTGGTCGAGCTCATCGATCGGCGGGCGGCCACTGCGGATCGAGCTGGCGCAGGAACAGGGCGCAGCGATCGGCTTCGTCGGTCTCGCCGATGGCCTCGGCCGAGGCCCGCAGACCGTCCAGCGCGCGCAGGAACCCCCGGTTGGGTTCGTGCTGCCAGCGCACGTAGCCCGACCCCCGCCACCCGTTCTGGCGCAGCCGGTCGAGGCCGCGGTGGTAGCCCACCCGGAAGTCGGCGTAGGACTCCAGCGGGTCACGGCCCAGTTCGCCCAGTCGGGCCCAGCCGTCCAGGAAGCGGGGGTGACCGGCCACCACCGACGACACCGCCGCTCGCCGGGCGTCGAGGTCGGGCAGGCTCAACGCCTCGGCCAACGAGGCCAGGGCATCGGCGGGCTCCGAGTCGAGGACGGTCTCAGGGGGACCCTGAGTCAGGTTCACGGCGGACAGGTCGGACATGGTCCGATGCTAGGCGCACGAAGGCCGCGAACCGGTCGGGGTGGCTGGTGTGGGCACCGTGGCCCGAGTTCTCGACCACCAGGCAGTGCCCGTCGGGCACCTGTTCGGCCAGTTGGCGCGCCGCGTCCTGGTGGTAGGGCTTGGACAGGCTGCCGTACCCCGTCACCACCGGTACCGGCACCTGGGCCGGGTCGTAGGGCGCGGCTCGGCGCAGCGCGGCCAGCTCGGCCACCAGGGCCGGACCTTCGGCCCGACGGGCGTCGCGGGTGCGCGAGGGCAGCCGCTCCCACACGTCGTCACCGACGATGGCCCGCATGAACCGCTCGGCCGCGTCGGCGTCGTCGGCCTCGGCCAGGGCCGTCCCGCCCGCCGATCGGGTCGGCCAGGAGGACTGCCACGACATGGGGGACTCGAAGGCGCCCACCGAGACCACCACGTCGGGCCGACGCACCGCCGCGGCCACCGCGATCACTCCGCCCAGGCTGTGGCCCACCACCGCCACCGGGCCGGGACCGGCCACGGCCAGCAGGTCGTCGACGTGAGCCTCGATGGTCGGGGCCACCCCGGCGGCCAGCGACCGCCCGTAGCCCCGACGGTCGTACCGCACCACCTCGAGCTCGGGGAGTCGGCGCGTGACCTTGATGAACGACGCGGCCCGGTCCATCGACCCGTGCACCAGCACCACCCGGGCGGCGTCGTCGGCGCCGGTGGCGGTGGCGGGGTGGTCGTAGACGGCGAGTCCGTCGACGCGACGGTCGACGGTGCCGATCACTGCACGCGCATCAGGCGCAACGTGTCGGTGGCCCGGCCGTGACGATCCGGCGAGCCGGACAGGACGGCCACCAGTTCACCGGTGCGCACCTCGCCGCGGGTCCGAGCCACCTCGACGGCCCGGGTCACCATCTCGTCGATGGGTGCCTGCTCGAGCGAGTAGGCCCGCACCCCCCAGCTCATGGTGAGCTGGCGCACGGTGCGCTCGTCGGGACTGAAGGCCAGGATGCGGGCCTCGGGACGCAGCCGGGCGATGGAGCGGGCGGTGAACCCGGTGGTGGTGATGCACAGGATGGCCGACGCCCGGGTCTCGAGCGCAGCTCGCCACGAGGCCATGGTCATGGCGTCGGTCACGGCCAGGTCGACGTCGTCGGACGAGGTCAACCGCAGCTCGGCCAGCCCCCGGGCCCAGCCCTTGTAGTCGAACAGGGCGTCGGCCCGGCTGGCGATGCGCGCCATGGTGCCGACCGCGTTGACCGGATCGTCGCCGATGGCGGTCTCGCCCGAGAGCATGACCGCCGAGGAGCCGTCGAACACGGCGTTGGCGATGTCGGAGGCCTCGGCCCGGGTCGGGGTCGGGGCGTGGACCATGGACTCGAGCATCTGGGTGGCGGTGATGGCCGGGCGCCCCAGCGAGATGCACTTGCGCAGGATCTGCTTCTGGAGATGGGGCAGCTCCTCGATGGGCATCTCCGCCCCGAGGTCGCCACGGGCCACCATGATGGCGCCCGACGCCTCGATGATGCCGTCGAGGTTCTCCACCGCGGCGCGGGTCTCGATCTTGGCCACCACCAGGGGCCCGCGGGGATGAGGCTCGACCCCGACCCGACGCACGTCGTGGGCCGAGCGCACGAAGGAGATGGCCACCATGTCGACGCCCGCCTCCACGAAGGCGTCCAGCATGACCAGATCCTCGGCGGTGGGCGTGGACAGGCGGAGCCGGTCCGACGGGATGTGCACCCCCGGTCGGCCGGTCAGGGGACCGCCGTGGATCACGCGCACCTCGAAGCTGTCGCCGTCGTCGCCGATGGCCTCGACCACCACCGCGCCGTCGCCGAAGCCCAGCCGGTCGCCGTGGCGGACGTCGGAGAGCAGGGCGTCGTAGTCGACCTGCACCACCTCGGCGCTGCTCGCGCCCTGCCCGGGGACCAGGCGCAGGATGGCGCCCTCGGTCAAGACGACCCCGTGCTCGGGGAAGTGGCCGGCTCGCACCTTGGGGCCGGGCAGATCGGCCAGGATCCCGACCTCGCGGTCAAGATCGGCGGCCACGGCGCGAACCCGGCGGAAGCGTTCGAGGGCGACATCGAGGCCGTCGTGGGCCAAGCCGATTCGGGCCACGTCCATCCCGGCCGAGATCAGCTCCTTGAGCGTGGCCTCATCCTCGGAGGCCGGCCCGATGGTGGCGATGATCTTGGTGCGGCGTGACATGGGGCCAACGGTACCGTGCGGGGCCATCCCGCCCGGGGCACGTTTCGGCGGGTCCGCCATCACCTTGTCGCATTTCCGCCAGCACAAATCACGCCGATGGTGTTTGCTGACCAGGTGATCGAGGATTTCGACGCCTGCTACCGGGCCTGCAGCTCACGCGATGCCCGCTTCGACGGGTGGATCTTCGTTGGGGTCACCTCGACCCACATCTACTGCCGGCCCAGCTGCCCGGCCATGACCCCCAAGCCAGCCAACCTGCGGTTCTACCCCACCGCCGCCGCGGCCCAGCAGGCCGGATTCCGGGCCTGTCGGCGGTGCCGCCCCGACGCTTCCCCCGGTTCACCGGAATGGGACGTGCGCGCCGACGTGGTGGCCCGGGCCATGCGGGGCATCGCCGACGGGGTGGTCGACCGCGACGGGGTGACGGGCCTGGCCGAGCGGCTCGGATACGGGGTGCGCCACCTCCAGCGGCTGATCCGGGCCGAGCTCGGCGTGGGTCCGCTGGCCATCGCCCGAGCGCAGCGGGCCCAGACCGCCCGGGTGCTCATCGAGACGACCGACCTGACGTTCTCCGAGGTGGCCTTCGCCGCTGGCTTCTCCAGCATCCGCCAGTTCAACGACACCATCCACCAGGTCTTCGCGCTCACCCCGACCGACATGCGCGGACGTCGCCGCCCGGCCGACGCCCGCTACGGCGGCCTGGGCAGCCGTCGGGACACGCCCTCCCAGTCCATCCGCGTGCGGCTCAGCCACCGGCTCCCGTACGCCGCCGAGGGCGTGCTGGCCCATCTGGCTCTCACCGCCGTGCCCGGCGTGGAGCACTTCGACTTCGACACGATGACCTACCGGCGCACGCTGCGACTGCCCCACGGCGCGGGACTGGCTGCGTTGACGCCGCGAGACGACCACGTCGAGTGCCAGCTGCGTCTCGACGATCTGCGGGACCTGCCGGCGGCCGTGGCTCGGCTGCGCTGGCTGTTCGACCTGGACGCCGATCCGGTGGCGGTGGACGCGGCCCTGGGCCAGGATGCCGTGCTGGCCCCGCTGGTGGCCAAGACCCCCGGTCGGCGGGTGCCTCGCTCGCCCGACGGGGCCGAGATGGCGGTGCGGGCGGTGCTGGGCCAGCAGATCTCGACCGCCGCCGCCCGCGGCCACACCGCCAAGCTGGTGGAGGCCCTGGGTGAGCCGCTGGCCATCCCGGACGGGGCCCTGACCCACCTGTTCCCCACCCCGGACGCGCTGGCCGACGGGGCCAGGACGGTGCTGCGAGGGCCGGCCCGGCGGAGCGCCACGGTGGAGACCCTGGCCCGGGCCTTGGCCGACGGCGAGCTGGTGCTCGAACCCGACGCCGACCGGGTCGACGCCCGACGCGGCCTGGAGGCCATCCCCGGCATCGGCCCGTGGACCAGCGCCACCGTGGCCATGCGGGCGCTGGGCGATCCTGACGCCTTCGTGGTCGACGACCTGGGCGTGCGCACCGCCGCCGCCGCCCTCGACCTGCCGGCCGATCGGCGGGGGCTGCTCGAGCGCAGCGCATCCTGGAGTCCCTGGCGGGCCTACGCCACCCAGTACCTGTGGGGCTCCCTCGACCATCCCGTAGCGCAGTTGAGCAGACACACATGAAAGTGGAGACAGCCATGAACACCGCCACGACCACGACCTACGCCTTGGCCCCCAGCCCCATCGGGGAGCTGCTGGTGCTGGGCGACGACCGGGGCCGCGTCACCGGCCTGTACGTGGAGGGCGAGTCCGGGGCACCGGCGCTGGACGTGTCCTGGCGTCACGATCCCGGCGCCGTGCGCCCCGCCCTCGACCAGCTCGATGCCTACTTCGACGGCCAGCTGACGGCGTTCGAGCTCGAGCTCGCCCCCCAGGGCACGGCGTTCCAGTGCGAGGTGTGGGCCGCCCTGGTGGCCATCCCCTACGCCGACACCACCTCGTATCGCGATATCGCCCACGAGGTGGGCCGACCCCGGTCGAGTCGGGCCGTGGGCCAAGCCAACGGTCGCAACCCCATCTCCATCATCGTGCCCTGTCATCGGGTGATCGCCGCCGACGGCACCTTGGGCGGCTATGGGTGGGGTCTCCCCCGCAAACGTTGGCTGCTCGATCACGAGGCCAGGGTGGCGGGGAAGGTGCTGACCAGCCCGTAGTTCCGTGTCAGACGACGGCACTAGCATCGATTGGTGCACCTCCTGCTGATCCGCCATGCCCTGCCGGTGCGCGTCGAGTTGGCGTCGGGCCCGGCGGATCCCGAGCTGGCGCCGCGGGGATGGGACCAGGCCGGTCGTCTGGCCGCCTGGCTGCTGGCCGAGTCGGTGGACGCGGTGTGCTCGAGCCCGTTGCGTCGGGCCCGTCAGACGGCCGAGCCCCTGGCCGAGGCCACCGGGCATTCGGTGCAGATCGTGGATGGTCTGTCCGAGTGGGATCGGGACTCGAGCTCCTATGTCCCCATCGAGGAGCTGCGGGCGGCCAACGACCCGATGTGGAAGTCGTTGGCCGCCGGAGCCCTGCACGAGTTGGGGGTGGACGGCCCCGCGTTCCAGGCCCGGGTGGTGGCCGCGGTCGATGGCATCGCCGCCGACCATGCGGACCAGACGGTGGCGGTGGTCTGCCATGGCGGGGTGCTCAATGCCTACCTGTCCGCCGTCCTGGGCCTCGACCGTGTGCTGTTCTTCCCGCCCGACTACACCTGCATCAACCGGGTCGAGGTCGGCCGGTCGGGCAAGCGCCTGTTGCGCACGCTCAACGAGACTCCCCATCTGCGGGGCCTCACCGGGAGCTGACGGTGCCCGACATCGCCCTCGACGACCCGCGCGCACCCGACATCGTTTCGCTGCTCGAACGCCACCTGGCCTTCGCCCGCCAGAACAGTCCTCCCGAGGACGTCCACGCCCTGGACCTCGACGGCCTGACCGGTCCCGACATCGCCTTCTTCAGCTGCCGCCAGGACGGCCAGCTGCTGGGCATCGGCGCCCTGCGCACCCTCGATGCCGAACACGGCGAGCTCAAGTCCATGCACACGGCCGAGCCGGCCCGGGGTCGGGGCGTCGGCGCGGCCATGGTCGCGCACCTGCTCTTCGAGGCTCGTCGACAAGGCCTGCACCGGGTCAGCCTGGAGACCGGCACGATGGATGCCTTCGTCCCCGCCCGAACGCTCTACGCCCGGGCCGGCTTCGAGCCGTGCGAGCCCTTCGGGGACTACCAGCTCAGCCCCAACAGCACCTGTATGACTCAGGTGCTCTGAACGTGGCCGACGGACTCGAGCTCTCGACCAAGACCCGGCTCTTCGAGGACGTCCTCAGCGCCTTCGCCCGGTTGGCCCCAGCGAGGAGTGGGCTTCGTTTTCCGGCTGGGACTATCCTGGTGTGGCTGGGTATCAAACGGAGGCGCGGAATGTCCGGGCGGGCGCGGGTTCTGGCTGGTTTGGTGGTGATCCTGCTGGTGGCGGCAGCCTGTGACGCCGTACCTGGCGATTTCACTGCCGACGGCAAAGCCGAGCAGGTGTACGTGACCTGGACGGGTGGCTCGACGCCGGTGTTCATGCAGGCGGGGACGACCACGCCGCTCTACACCGGCCGGGCCGGTGACATCCCGGTGCCCGGTGACTACAACGGCGACCTGAAATGGGAGCCGGCTGTCCTGCGGGGCACCACGTGGATCTCGTCGGCCGTGGCCGATCCCATCGCCTTCGATCCGGCGGGCATGCCCGCCGGCCCGGCGGCCAAGCCGGCGGGCACCCCTAGCACCCCGCCCACCCTGCTGCCGGTGCCCGGCGACTACGACGGCACGGGCAAGACCGTGCCCGCCTACTACGACCAGGTCGACGCCAGCTGGTGGATCATGGGCCGGACCGGCTCGACCCAGTTCGGCATCCCACCCACCGCCGGTGGCAACCAGGCCTACGACGTCCCGGTGCCGGGCGACTACGACGGCGACGGCAAGACCGACATCGCCGTGTTCCGCCCGTCTGACCACAGCTTCCACTACCTGTCGTCCAAGACAGGCCTCGAGGTGGTGGTCACCCCGTCGGTGCCCGACGCCTACCCGGCGGTGCTCCCGGTGCCGGCCAACTACGAGGGGGCAGGCCCCGTGGAGCCCGCGGTCACCGATCTGGCGGGTGAGAACTGGTATGTGGCCGGCACCGCCGGTGCCTTCGCCACCTTCGGGGCCCCGGTGTCGCCCTTCGACAACTACCTGCCGGCCCCGGCCTCCTATGCCGGAGGCGCGGCCACCCCCACCTTGTTCGACGGGGACACTGACGCCTACTGGATGGTGGGTCAAGCCGAACCGCCCCAGCACACCCGCAGCGGCACGCTCGACCACGCGGCCACCACGCCTGATGCGGTGCTGGTCAACTACGTCCGGCTCACCATCTACGCGCAGTGCCGTTGGTCGCCCAGCCCCCCGGGCACCTGCGCCGGTGTGGTCTAGGACCGGGGCACGTCCTTCCAGGCCACGGCCTTGTCGGTGCGGATGTCGCCGGGCAGGCCCAGCACCCGCTCACCCAGGATGTTCTTCATGACCTCGGTGGTGCCGCCCTCGATGGAGTTGGCCCGCATCCGCAGGAACGCCTTCTGCTGGCAGTCCCACGACATGGTGGCCGTGGGTCGCACCATCTCGTAGCTGGTGTAGAGCATCCCGTCGGCACCCATGAGATCGACCACGAACGAGGTCACCGCCTTGTTGTGCTCGGCCGAGAGGATCTTGCCCACCGAACCCTCCGGTCCCGGCGTGCCGGCAGACCGCAGCTGGGAGGCCCGGAGGTTGGTCAGGCGCAGCACCTCGGCGTCGATCCACAGCTTGACCAGGGCGTCACGCTCGGCCGCACCCGACCGCGCCGCCGCGCCGTTGCGCCAGGTGTCGAGGGCCATGCGGATGATGCCGCCTTCGCGAGCTGGGATGACGCCCCCGATCGACACCCGTTCGTTCATCAGCGTGGTCAGCGAGACCCGCCAGCCCTCCCCTACGTCCCCCAGACGTTCGGCGTCGGGGATGCGCACGTCGGTCATGAAGACCTCGTTGAACTCGGCCTCGCCCGTCATCTGGCGCAGCGGTCGGACCTCGACCCCGGGCGCGTGCATGTCGATCACGAAGTAGGTCATGCCCTTGTGCTTGGGGGCATCCGGGTCGGTGCGGGCGATGAGCATGCCCCACCGGGCCAGGTGGGCCAGGGTGGTCCACACCTTCTGGCCGTTGACTCGCCACTCGTCGCCGTCGCGCACCGCCATCGTGGCCAGCGAGGCCACGTCAGAGCCGGCGCCGGGCTCGCTGAACAGTTGGCACCAGACCTCCTCGCCGGTGAACAGGGGACGCAGGTAGCGGGCTCGCTGCTCGTCGCTGCCGTGGGCCACGAGGGTGGGTGCACCCATGCCGTAGCCGATCGGGTTGCGGGCATAGGGCAGCGGTGCCCGGGCCTTGGCCAGGCGCTCATTGACCACCCGCTGCTGGCGCGGGCTCGATCCCAGCCCGCCCGAGCCCTCGGGGAAGTGCACCCAGGCCAGGCCGGCGTCGAACTGGGCTCCCAGGAACTCGACCGCCGGGCTGGTCCCGGGATCGTGATCGGCCAGCAGCTGCTCGCAGCGTTCGAGGACGTCGTCGTCGGTGATCATGAGCGGGAGGTTAGGCCGGAGATCGGCGCGGTTCGGTCAGTGGCGTCAACCGGCCCTGGACCAGCACACGGTGCGCAGGTTGGGCTTCTGGGTGAGCGCCTCCACCAGGCGGCGGCTGTCGAACCCGGGCAGGCGGGTGAGGGCCTCGGCCACCCCGCTGTCCTCGAGTCGGTCGATGGGCACCAGGCAGCCGTGCTCCTCGTCCTTGGACACGATGACCACCCCGCCCGAGGCGGCGTGGGGTCCGACCCGGGCGGTGAGCACCTCCACCTCGTTCACCTCGACCCAGTCGACCCGCTCCTCACGGCCGTCGGCCAGCCGCCGGCGGACACCGAACTCGTCGGCCTCCAGCTCGACGGTGGCGGCGCGACCGAGCGCGGACCTCTTGCGGTTCCGCGACACCCGGACCAGCACCAGGATGGGGGCGAGCGCGACCAGGATCCAGATCCAGACGTTCACGGTCGCTCAGTTCAACCGGGCCCGGAGGCGTTCGGCGTTGCGGTGGAACTCGGCGCCCAGCGACCCGCCCAGCTGATCGGCGGCGTCGTCGTACTGGCGGGCGGCGTCGTCGAAGCGGCCGTGAGCGGCCAGGGCCGCGGCCAGCTCGCCGCGATCCTCACCTGAGGATCCGGGCAGCCGGTTGACCAGCTCGAGCACCCCCACCAGCGCCGCCCGGTCGCCGAGCGCGGCGAAGATGGTGCGAAGGTTGGCCAGCGTGCGGGCCACGATCAGCCGGGGTCCGATCGGGGCCAGGTAGGCCGGGTGGAAGGCGGCGTCGGAGCCGTGCACGGCGTGGAAGACGGTGGCGCAGGCGGAGGAGTCGAGCAGGCGTCCGCCGCCGAACGGGTCGACGAACACCTCGTGGTCGACCTGGTCGCGCAGCAGGAAGTGCCCGGGCATCCCCACCCCGACCAGAGGGACCCCGAGGCGCCGACCGACCGCCATGGTGAGCACGGCCAGGCTGATGGGGATGCCGAGGCGCCGGGTCACCACCTGATCGAGGAACGAGTTGCGGGGGTCGTAGTAGTCGATCCGGTTGCCGGCGAAGCCCAGGTCGGTGAACAGGTATCGGATCAGTCCGTCCAGGGTGGGCCGGGCGCAACCCTCGGCCAGGTCGTCGAGGCGGGCCAGCTCGGCGGCGACGTCCAGGTCGGCCTGGAAGCGGGCGGCCACCAGGAGCACGGCCTCGTCGAGGGGCAGCTCGCCCTCGGGGCGGGCCACCACCTCGCCGAAGCGGTCAGCCAGACGCCCGGTGTCCACGGCCGCCACGGTAGCGTCGGTTGCCATGTATCCCGGATCCTTCGCCCGCTCGCGCCCCGATCATCCGGCGGTGATCATGGCGGCCACGGGCCAGATCGTGACCTACGGCGAGCTCGATGACGAAGCCCTCCGGTTGGCCCATGTGCTCGGATCGGTGGGTCTGGTCCCGGGCGACCACGTCGCCTTCTGCATCGAGAACCAGGCGCACTTCCACGCCGTGGCCTGGGGTGCGCACTACGCCGGTCTCTTCTACACGGCCATCAGCACCCGCCTCACGCCCGAGGAGACGGCCTACATCGTCAACGACTGCGGCGCCCGGGTGTTCATCACCTCGGCGCACCTGGCCGAGCGCGCCGCGGAACTGGTGGCGCTCACGCCGTCGGTGGAGCTGCGCCTACTGGTGCCCAGTCCCGACGCCCCCGGTGTGTCGGTGCCCGACTACGACGACTACCTGGTGACGCTGGCGGGCGCGGATGCCGAGCCATTGGTCGACCCGGTGGCGGGCAAGGACATGCTCTACAGCTCGGGCACCACCGGTCGGCCCAAGGGCGTGAAGTCGCCGCCGCCGTCGGAGCCCCTGGACACACCGACCGCGGTCAACACGTTGTGCACGCTGTTGTTCGGCCTGACCGCCGACACCGTCTACCTGTCGCCGGCGCCGCTGTACCACTCGGCGCCGCTGCGCTTCAGCATGGCGGTGCAGCAGTCGGGCGGCACGGTGGTGGTCATGGAGCACTTCGATCCCCAGGAGGCCCTGGCCTTCATCGAGCAGTACCGGGTGACCTTCAGCCAGTGGGTGCCGACCATGTTCATCCGCATGCTCAAGTTGCCCGACGACGCCCGCCAGGGCGCCGACCTGTCCAGCCTCGAGGTGGCGGTGCACGCCGCCGCTCCCTGCCCGGTGCAGGTCAAGTCGGCCATGATCGAGTGGTGGGGGCCGATCCTGCACGAGTACTACGCCGGCACCGAGGGCAACGGCTTCGTGTACACGAACGCCGAGGACTGGTTGGCCCACCCGGGCACGGTGGGGCGCAACCTGACCGGTGAGATCCACATCCTCGATGACGACGGCCAGGAGGTGGAGACGGGCCAGCCGGGCACGATCTGGTTCGGGGGAACGGCCGAGTTCGAGTACCACAACGACCCGGTCAAGACGGCCGAGTCGCGCCACCCGAACGGGTGGAGCACGTTGGGCGACGTCGGACGGCTCGACGAGGAGGGCTTCCTCTACCTGACCGATCGCAAGGCCTACATGATCATCTCGGGGGGCGTGAACATCTACCCCCAGGAGACCGAGAACCTGCTGTCCATGCACCCACAGGTGGCCGACGTGGCCGTCATCGGGGTGCCCAACGAGGACTTCGGCGAGGAGGTGAAGGCGGTGGTGGAGCTACCACCCGGGGTGGCGCCGTCGCCCGAACTGGCGCGAGAGCTGATCGCCTACTGCCGCGACCATCTGGCTGACGTGAAATGCCCGCGCAGCGTCGACTTCGTCGACGAGCTCCCGCGGCACCCGACCGGCAAGCTCTACAAGCGCCTCCTGCGTGACCAGTACTGGGCTGGTCACGACTCCAACATCATCTGAGCCGCGGCGGACATGGCCGAGTTTGCGTTCCTCGATCCCGACCAGCCCATCGCCTTCGCCCACCGCGGTGGTGCTGGGGACTGGCCGGAGAACACCATGCCGGCCTTCGCGGGAGCGGTCGAGCTGGGCTACCGATACGTGGAGACCGACGTGCACGTGACCGCCGACGGCGTGCTGTGCGCATTCCACGACGAGCGCCTGGACCGGGTCACCGATCGCACCGGCCTGATCCGCGAGCTGCCCTGGTCGGAGGTGTCCCGGGCCCGGGTGGACGGCACCGAGCCGATCCCCCGCCTGGACGACCTGCTCGACACCTGGCGTGACCTTCGGGTGAACATCGACCCCAAGCACGACTCGGCGGTCGACGCCCTGGCCGCCACGCTTCGCCGCCACGGCGCGGTCGACCGGGTCTGCATCGGGGCCTTCTCCGACCGGCGGCTGGCCCGGCTGCGCAACCTGTTGGGTCCCCGCCTGTGCACCTCGCTCGGTCCGGCCGGCGTCGCTCGGCTCCGGGCGGCCAGCTACGGGCCCCCCAGCGGAGGCCTGGAGGCGGCCTGTGTGCAGGTCCCACCGGCGCACGGCCGGGTCACCATCGTCGACCGTCGATTCGTGGCCGCCGCCCATCGGCGACACCTGAAGGTGCACGTCTGGACCATCGACGATCCGGCCGAGATGGTTCGCCTGCTGGATCTGGGAGTGGACGGGATCATGACCGACCGTCCGTCGGTGCTCAAGGAGGTGCTGGTCGGTCGCGGCCAGTGGCCCGGGTCGGCGTCGGAGGCGACGCAGGAGGGATCAGCACCCCCGGGTTGAGCACGCCCCTGGGATCGAAGGCGTGCTTGATGGCCGCGAACACCTCGATCTCGGCCGTGGAGCGGTTCAGCTCCAACCAGCGCCGTTTGGCCGTGCCGATGCCGTGTTCGGCGGAGATCGAACCCCCGCACCGGGCCGCCAGGCGGAGCACGACCTCGTCGACCCGCTCGTCGTCGGGATCCAGACCGGTCACGTTGACGTGGATGTTGCCGTCCCCCAGGTGGCCGAACTGCCACACCTCGGCGTCGGGGGCCGCCTTGCGGACCTGGTCGGGAACCTCGGCCACGAAGCCGGCCAGCTCCGTCAGGGGCAGGGTCACGTCCAGCTTGTGGGGCGGACCCAGCGTGTTGATGGCCAGGGTGTGGTCGCGCCGATAGGCCCACAGGGCCTCGGCGCCGGCCGCGTCGGGCGCCACCACCGTCGCCGAGACCCCCCGGTCGGCGGCCAGGGCCCGGCCCAGGGCCTCAGCCGCCGCGCCCTCGACGTCGGCGCGGGCCTCGACGAGCACCACGGCCGCGTCAGCCGGGCTCAGCGGCGGGCGGCGGTCGAAGGTCCGACACACCAGCGCCACCCCTTCGGCCAGCATGAGCTCGGCCGCGGTCAGCCCGGGAACGATCACCGCCAGGCGCGACACGGCGGCCACGGCGTCCGCCACCGACCCGAAGCCGACCAGGGCCACGCACCGATCGGATTCGTCCGGTACCAGGCGCAGCCGCGCCGCGGTGACCACGGCCAGGGTGCCCTCGCTGCCACACAGCAGGCCGGCCAGGTCGTAACCGGTGTTGTCCTTGGCCAGCCCAGCCAGATGGCGCAGCACGCGGCCGTCGGCCAGCACCGCTTCGATACCGGCCACCTGCGCCCGGGTGGTCCCCCACCGCAACACGTGCTCGCCCCCGGCGTTGGTGGCGATGGTGCCCCCGATGGTGGCGGTGTCACGGGCGGCGAAGTCCACCGCGTAGGTGAGCCCGTGGGGTGCGACGGCGGCGCCCAGCGCGGCCACGGTCACCCCCGCTCCGACGGTGACCTGTCGAGCCAACGGATCGACCGGACCGACGTGGTCGAGGCGCCGGAGGTCCAGGACGATCTCGCCGCGGTGGGGCACACCGCCCCCCACCAATCCGGTGTTGCCGCCCTGGGGCACCACGGCCAGGTGCTCGTCATGGCAGTGCGCCAGCACCGCGGCCACCTCGTCGGTCGAGCCCGGCCGGACCACCGCCGGGGTCTGCCCGTGGAACCGCCCGGTCCAGTCGGTGCTGTGGACTTCGGTGCGCGACGGGTCGGTGACCACGTGCGACGCGCCGACCGCGGCAGCCAGCGCATCCAGCGACCGGTCGGTCAGCCGGGGCGTGTCGGCGGGCATGTGCCATCCTCGCGCGGTGTCCACGGGCTCCCACGCGGCACCACTCGCCACCCACTACGCCTCCACCGCCATGGTGTGCAGCGTCGATCATCTGGCCTCCTCCGCGGGCGTCGCCGTGTTGCGAGCGGGCGGGAACGCGGCCGACGCGGCGGTGGCCACCAGTGCGGTGCTGGCCGTCACCACCCCCTACATGTGCGGGATGGGAGGTGATCTGTTCGCGCTGGTGCACGACGGGTCGGTTACCGCCCTGGATGCCTCGGGGCGAGCTGGCGCGGGGGCTGACCCCGATCGCCTGTGGGCTGAGGGGGCGCGGCGGATGCCCTTCGAGCTGGATGTGCGAGCGGTGACGGTGCCGGGTTGTGTGGACGGTTGGCTGGCCCTGCACCACCGATACGGTCGCCTGGCGCTGGCCGACGTCCTCGCCCCGGCCATCCACTATGCGGCCGAGGGCTTCGCCGCCTCCGCCATGCTGGCGGCCATGGTCCCGCTCGTGGTCGACCGACCGGGGGCGGACGACTTCCGGGTGGGGGCGCGGCTGCGTGCGGGCGATCGGGTGCGCCGCCCCGGGTTGGCCCGGGCCCTGCAAGCGGTGGTGGCCGAGGGCCGCGACGGCTTCTACCTGGGTGAGTTCGGCCAAGGCCTGCTGGAACTGGGCGCCGGCGAGTACCACCAGTCCGACCTGGAGCGAGCACGGGCCGACTGGGTCGAGCCACTCGGCCGTCGGGTCTGGGGAGCAGATGTCTGGACGATGCCGCCCGCGTCGCAGGGCTACCTGAGCCTGGCCGGTGCGCTCATCGCCGAGGGCCTCGACCTGCCGGAGACGGCCCGCGATCCGGCCTGGGCCCATCTGCTGGCCGAGAGCGCCCGCCTGGCCGGCTTCGACCGGCCGGATCGGCTGCACGCCGATGCCGATCCCGACGCCCTGTTGGACCCGGCCGAGCTCGGCCGGCGGCGCGCCCGCATCCGTCCCGACGCCGTGGCCGCGGTGGCGTCGCCGGGGATGGCGGGTGGGACCATCCACCTGGCCGTGGTCGACGGCGAGCGCATGGGCGTGTCGCTCATCCAGAGCAACGCCTCCGGGTTCGGGTCGAGGCTGTTCGAACCCCGCACCGGCATCAACCTGCACAATCGAGGCATCGGCTTCGCGCTGGCCCCGGGCCATCCAGCCCGCTACGGCCCGGGGCGACGTCCACCTCACACGTTGGCCCCGGCGCTCATCACCCGACCCGACGGCGCGCTCGAGGCCGTGCTCGGATCCATGGGTGGCGACGCCCAGCCCCAGATCGTGTTGCAGCTGCTGGCCCGCCACCTCCAGTTGGGCCAGTCGGCGGCCCAGGTGGTCCACTCCCCTCGCTTCGTCCTGGCTCGCCATGCGCCGGGCCTCGGCTTCGACACCTGGGACGATCCCGCGGTCCTCGGCCTCGACATCGAGGCCGACGCGGCCCCCCTCTGGCAGGAGGGTCTGGAGGCGCGTGGCCACGATGTGCGGGTGGTGGATCCGGCCAACCACGGGATGGGCCACGCCCACCTGATCGCCGTTCGGGGCGACAGCCTGGCCGGGGCCAGCGATTGGCGGGCGGGCGCCGGCGCCGCCTTCGGCTACTAGCGGCTCACGCGCTCGCCGCGCACCCGCCGAACCGGCCGCCCCGGACCAAAGAAGGCGTAGCCCCTTCCGCACGAGTCTCGCGTTTGTCTCGCGAGACAAACGCGAGACACCTGCGGAAGGGCCAGGTCCTGTAGGCACCGACCGCCAGGGAGGTGCCGCCGGGGCGATGACACCCAGATGCCGAAGGCGCCCGAAGGGAGGCTTGCCGACCGAAGGGCCGGGAAGGCGGAGCGCCGCCAGGCCGGAGCCGCCGGGGCGATGACACCCAGATGCCGAAGGCGCCCGAAGGGAGGCTTGCCGACCGAAGGGCCAAGCAAACTAGAACGGCCACTCCTGCGCCGGGTCGTGACCCAGCCGCACCGCCAGCTGGCGCTGGTGGCCGAGGATCAGGGCCTTGAAGAGCACGTTGCGCACGAACCAGGGCAGCTCACCAAGTTGCCGGGCCACGTTGGTCACCAGCTCGGCCGGCCCGAGCCGTGAGCGGCGGAACTCGGTCATCGAGCCGGTCCGGCCCAGGTAGCGCCACCGCCGCGACCAGGTGAGCGAGGTGAGGATGGCGCCGGTCACCCCCACCGAGCTGAACGAGTCGTGGATCAGCAGAGTGCCTCCCGGGGGCACCCGCTCACCCCACCGGCGGATGTCGTCCCGGGCGGGGCCGAAGCGGTGGGCGCCGTCGATGTAGAGCAGGTCGACCGGGCCGGGGTGTTCGGCCAAGGCCTCCTGGGACCAGCGGCGCAGGTAGGTCACCCGGTCGGCCACGCCGGCGTCGGCCAGGTTGCGTTGGAAGATCTGGCTGTCGGACTCGGCCTCGACGTCCATGCCCGAGATCTCTTGAGGCCCACGATCGTTGCCCGCATGAGGATCGATGGCGGTCACCGACGTGCCGTCGGGCGCGGCTGACGCCAACACGATGGTCGAGCGTCCCTGGAAGCTGCCCACTTCGACCACCTGGTCTCCGGCGCGCAGCGCCCGGGCCGATTCCCACAGCAGCCGGGCCTGATCGTCGGTCATCCACCCGGCGATGCCCGCTACCCGGTCGAGGACCGCTTCGAACGATTCGGCAGGGAGGTCGGCTTCAGGGGGCACGGGCTTGGGACTCTAGTTCCCCTGGTGCCGCCATCGCGCGCTGCGGGGAGACGAGAATGGATCGAATGCGCTTGCTGTCGGCCATCGTGGTGTGGTCGCTCCTGCTGGTGGCGCCGATCCGGTCGGCGGCTCCTGCCTCCGCCCAGGTGCCCCCGACCACGGCAGCGCCCGATGCACCTCCTCCGGTGGTCGACGCGCGGCTGTCCGATGCCCTGGACGCGGTGGCGGTGTCCAGTCCCGCCTACGAGCACGACCAGCGCGCCTACACCAGTGACTGGCACCGGTTGCTCGACGCCCAGGCCCGCCAGGCGGCCGCCACCACCCTGCTGAGCCAGTTGGCCGCCACCCAGGCCGGCCTCACCGCCGATCTGGACCAGGCCACGCGCCTCCACGGCCTGGCCGCGGCCGAGGTGGCGCGCATCCGTGCGTCGTTGCGGGTCCTGGCCATCGCCCTGTACGTCCAGGGCGGACCCGACCCGACCGGGGTGTCGGTGTTGGATCCGGCCCAGGCTCGCACCGCGGCCAACGCCCGGGTGCTGGTCGAGACGGTGGGCCACGACGCCATGGTGGCGCTGGGCCGGAACCAGGCCGTGGTGGTCGCCACCCACGCCCAGGCCACCGGGGACCTGACCGGTCTGGCCGACGTGACCCGACGTCAGGGCCAGGCCCAGGCCCAGCTGTCGACGGCCGGACGCGACCAGGCCTCGGCCAACGTCGCGCTGGCTCGTGATCGCACCCAGGTGGCCGATGCCCGGCTGACGGCCTCGGTAACCGGCACCGACCTGTCCCTGGTGGTGCTCGATGCCTACTGGCGAGCCGCGGCCCGGCTGGCCACCCTCCAGCCGGCTTGTCGGCTGAGCTGGCCCACCCTGGCCGGGATCGGTCGGGTCGAGAGCGGCAACGGCACCTTCGGCGGCGACGAGGTGGGCTCCGACGGCGAAGAGGCCACGCCCATCATCGGCATCGCCCTGGACGGCACCAACGGGACCCAGCGCATCACCGACAGCGACGCTGGCGCCCTCGACCACGACCCCGTGTACGACCGGGCGGTGGGGCCGATGCAGATCCTGCCCTCGGCCTGGCGCCGATACGGCCTCGACGGCAACACCGACGGCCAGCGCGATCCCCAGAACCTCTACGACGCGGCCCTCACCGCCGCGGTGATGCTCTGTCGCTACGGCCCGCTCGACACCGACGCCGGGCTGTCGCGCACCTTCTTCCACTACAACCCCTCTGCCGCCTATGTGGCCGAGGTGCTCGGCTTCACCCACGACTACCAGTCCTTCGTCATCCCGCCGGTGACCTGACTGCCCGGAAGCTTGCTGACCAGAGGACCACGCAAGGTGGCGTCTCGAGGCTGCGCAGCCGCCAGGCGGAGCAGCGAGCGCGATGTGACTCGGATGCCGAAGGCGCCCGCCGGGAGGCTTGCCGACCAGAGGACCAAGCAATTTGTGGACAGCGCTGCGGACAACTCGCCCTGTCCTGGGGACGATCTCGGAATCTGTGGGGACAACCCTGGGGATCGGTGATTGTGGCTTGACCGTTTGGCGGCGGTGGCGGAAGGTGCTCTACAGCCCGGCTGACACAGCGAGCGGCAAGGAACGGACCGAGGGGCAACCCGAGGCGAGGACCGAACCAGGAGCTGCGGGAGCTGGCCAGTGGGGAAACTGATGGGGCAACCCGGAGGTGGAACCCAGAGGGGAAACCGAAGGGGCAACCCGGAGGTGGAACCGAAGGCCGGTGAACGAGTGCAGCAGGGTGAGGAACAGGAGTCCCGCCCCTCCCTTCGGGGAGAACGGCAGGTCGAAGGAGCCGAGCACTCGGCGCCGGAGACGTGTGGGGGCTCCTGGTTCGCACGGGTCGGCCCCGAGAGGCAGAACCGGCTTCGGCCGGACGGCTTCTCGGGGCCGCTGTGCTTTTTCCGGGCATGCGAGCCCCACGGAAATAGGGGCCGTTGGGGTTATTGACAGAGTGCTAGTCCGAGCCTAGGTTCGAACTCCTGTGGCCTGGGTCACAGCCGAGCGCCTAGGGGGATACGACTTTGGAACCTGTGCACCCGCGTCACCGATGGACCATGGGACTCGTCTCGATGGTCTGTGTCCTGGCCATCGCCGCCACGGCGTGCGGGAGCTCGAACAGCTCGGGCGGGGGCACATCACCCACGACGGGAGCGCGCACCAGCCAGACGCTGGCCGCCACCACCGCCCCCAAGTCGGGCGGGGACATCACCGTCGGGCTGGAGGCCGAGCAGAGCGGCTTCAACCCGGCCAACACCAACACCCGCTGGGACATCTCCGGCACCGAGGAGGGTCTGGCCATCTACGACCCGATGGCCGCCTTCGACATCGATGGCAACTGGAAGCCGTATCTGGCCAAGTCCTTCGTGCCCAACGCCGACTACACGCTGTGGACCGTGACCATGCGGTCCGGGATCACCTTCCAGGACGGCGAGGCCCTCACCGCCGACGCGGTGACCACCGCCTACAAGGCGTTCATCGCCGGCGCCCTCACCGGGCCGGTGTTCTCCGACGTCCAGTCGGTGCAGACCACCGGGCCGCTGACCCTGACCTTCACCATGAAGGCACCCTGGGTGACCTTCCCGGCCTCGCTCACCTCGCAGGTGGGCATGATCCCGGCGCCGTCGACCATGACCGACAAGGACCCGGCGACGGGCGCCCCCAAGGCCACCGACGCCAGCAACTCGCACCCGATCGGGACCGGCCCGTTCTCGTTCGTGAGCTGGACGCCCAACAGCCAGCTGGTGACGACCAGGAACAAGAACTACTGGCGCAAGGACAGCAACGGCGTGCAGCTGCCGTACCTCAACGGCATCACCTTCAAGCCCATCACCGATCACGGCACCCGGGACTCGGCCATGGACGCCGGCAACATCGACGTCGAGCAGAACGACAACGCCAACAGCCTCATCCACTTCCGCCAGGAGGCCTCGGCCGGCAAGGTCCAGCTGGTGGAGGACAACGGCCCGGGTGAAGAGACCGACTTCATCATCGTCAACACCCAGGACCCGGCCATGAGCGACCCGCTGGTGCGCCAGGCCATGGCCTACGCCACCAACCGGCAGGCCTACAACACGCTGATCAACCAGGGGATCCTGGAGGACGCCAACGGGCCGTTCAAGCCCATCTCCAAGTGGTACACGAAGACCGACTACCCGAACTACGACCTGGCCAAGGCCAAGCAGCTGGTCCAGCAGTACACCCAGAAGACCGGCCATCCGCCGACCTTCACGCTGGGCGCCACCAACGATCCGGATTCGCAGAAGGGAGTCACCGCGCTCCAGCAGATGTGGGATCAGGCCGGCATGAAGATCACCACCAAGAGCGTCGACCAGACCAGCTTCATCTCCCAGGCCGTCACCGGCGGCTACCAGGCCAACCTGTGGCGTCAGTTCGGGGCGATCGATCCCGACACCGACGCCCTGTGGTGGTACTCGGCGAACGCCGGTACCGGCACGAGCGGGGGTCTGGCCCTCAACATCGCCCGCAACAAGGACCCCCAGGTCGACGCCGCCCTGAACAAGGGGCGCCAGTCGACCTCCTTCGCCGACCGCAAAGCCGCCTACGACCAGCTCCAGCAGCGCTTCGCAGCCGACATCCCCTACGTGTGGCTCCAGCACGTCATCTGGTTCATCGTGGCCAAGAACAACATGCGGGGCTTGACCAACGGTCCCCTGCCCGACGGCGAGAAGTCGCTCCCCATCGGCGGCGGCGGTGACTTCGGCGGTGTGGTCCGGTGGACCCAGATGTGGTCGACCAACGCATGAACGCCCCTGACCGGAGGCCCATGGCATGAGGTTCGTGCGCAAGCGCGTCATGCAGCTCGTCCTGGTGCTGCTGGCCGTGACCTTCCTCTCCTTCCTGATGATCAACCTGCTCCCCGGCGACCCGGCTCGGGCCGTGTGCGGGATCAGCTGCGATCAGAAGGCGTACGAGCAGACGCGCCAGGATCTCGGCCTCAACCAGAACATCGTGGTGCGCTACGGCAACTGGCTGAAGGATCTGGCCCGAGGGGACATGGGCAAGTCGGCCACCAACCAGCAACCGGTGGCCGAGGCGCTGAAGCAGCGGCTGCCGGTCACCATCGAGCTGTTGATCTACTCCGAGATCATCGCCCTGGTGCTGGCCATCCCCTTGGCCCTGCTGGCTGCTCAGCGGGCGGGCTCGGCGTTCGACCGAGGGTCGACCACTGTGGCCTTCGGCATGTTGTCGGTGCCCGACTTCGTGGTGGGCAT
The DNA here is from genome assembly GCA_963740985.1 of uncultured Microthrixaceae bacterium. Taxonomy (GTDB): domain Bacteria; phylum Actinomycetota; class Acidimicrobiia; order Acidimicrobiales; family Acidimicrobilacustridaceae; genus UBA4742. Next base: position 208,942 of record CAVUGJ010000002.1, on the reverse strand, counting down.
CCTGTTGATCCTGATCTTCGCGGTCAACCTGGGGTGGTTCCCGGTCACCAAACAGGTGGGGTTCTTCACGGACCCCATCGGCAATCTGCACGACATGTTCCTGCCCGCGTTGACCCTGGCCTTCGGTGAGATGGCGGTGTACATGCGCCTGCTGCGCACCGACCTCATATCCACCCTGCAGGAGGACTACGTCACCATGGCCAAGGCCAAGGGGATCTCGTCGCGTCGGGTGCTGCTGCGCCATGCCTTCCGGCCGTCGAGCTTCTCGCTGGTGACGGTGATCGGCCTCGACATGGGTCGCCTGATCGGCGGTGCGTTCATCGTCGAGATCCTGTTCGCCCTCAACGGCATGGGCAGCTACATCGTGACCAGCATCTTCTCCCGCGACTACATCCCGGTGCAGGGCGGTGTGGTGCTGGTCGCCATCGGCTACGTCTTCATCAACTTCGGGGTGGACATGCTCTACGCCGTGATCGACCCCAGGATCCGCCATGCCCGCGCCCTCGCCTAGCCCCGATCCCGGTGAGCGGCTCACCCGGGAGGTGGGCTCGGCCGCCTACGACGGCGGTGACATGCACCTGGGCACCAACTACGCCGAAGAGATCGGCACCATCGCCGACGGCCAGGTGTCCGAGCTGCAGATCCTGCACACCCTGGATCCGGATCAGGTCTCGGGCCAGGCGGTCAAGAAGCGCCTGGGGCCGGCCTTCTGGATCGCCAGCAGCTGGGTCGCGCTGGTCACCGCCCTGGCCATCCTGGCGCCTTGGCTGCCGCTCAAGGACCCGAACTTCCAGGACTACACCGCGCTCAAGCAGGGCCCCAGCTCGACGTACTGGCTGGGCACCGACGACCTGGGTCGCGACATGTTGTCCCGCCTCATCTGGGGTGCTCGGGTGTCGCTCACCGTCGGCGTCTCGTCCATCCTGTTCGCGCTGCTCATCGGCGTGACGATCGGCGTGATCTCCGGCTTCTTCAAGGGCCGCACCGAGTCGGCGCTCATGGGCCTGATGGACGTGCTCCTGGCCTTCCCGGCCCTGTTGCTGGCGCTGGCCATCATCACCTTCACCGACAACCACAGCGTGTGGAACATCTCCCTGGCCATCGGGATCGTGTCGATCGCCCCCATCGCCCGGCTGGTGCGGGCCTCGACGCTGGTGTTCTCCGAGCGTGAGTTCGTGTTGGCGTCACGCACCCTGGGCGCGGGCAACTGGCGCATCATGGCCAAGGAGGTCCTGCCCAACGTCATGTTGCCGGTGCTGTCGTTCGCCATCATCGGTGTGGCCATCGCCATCGTGGCCGAGGGCGGCCTGGCTTTCCTGGGGCTGTCGGTCCCGCCCCCACAGGCCACGTGGGGCTCGATGATCAACGAGGGCCGCTACTTCCTGGCCACCAACCCGGCCATCTCCCTGATCCCGTGCGCGGTGATGTTCCTCACCGTGCTCTCCCTCAACCTGGCCGGCGACCGGGTACGGGAGTTCTTCGACGTGAAAGAAGGCGGCCTGTGAGCCGGAAGGTCCTCACCGGCTCCGCCACCGGCAGCACCGACGCCACCAGCGACCTGCTCAAGGTGGTCGATCTCAAGACCCACTTCCGCACCGAGCGTGGCGCGGTGCGGGCCGTCGACGGGGTATCGCTCGAACTGGCCCGAGGGCGCACCCTGGGCGTGGTGGGCGAGTCGGGATCGGGCAAGACCATCCTGTCGCGCTCGATCATGGGCCTGCTCCCCAAGAAGAACGTCATCCGGGAGGGCCACATCTACTTCGAGGGTTCCGACATCATCGGCTACAGCCAGAACCAGATGCGCGGCATCTGGGGCTCCGAGATGGCCATGGTGTTCCAGGACCCGATGACCTCGCTCAACCCGGTGATCAAGATCGGCCGCCAGATCACCGAGTCGCTGGTCCACCACTTGAAGATGGACAAGGGCGAAGCCCGCGACACGGCCCTGGCCCTGCTCCAGTCGGTGGGCATCCCCGAGCCCGAGCAACGCCTGGGCGAGTATCCCCACCAGCTCTCGGGCGGCATGCGCCAACGGGTGACCATCGCCATCGCCCTGGCCTGTGGCCCCAAGATCCTCTTCGCCGACGAGCCCACCACCGCCCTCGACGTGACCGTCCAGGCCCAGATCCTCAACCTCCTGGGCCGCCAGCAGTCCGAGCGCCACATGGCCATGATCCTGGTCACCCACGACCTCGGGGTGGTGGCCGGGCGCACCGACGACATCGCGGTGATGTACGCCGGCAAGGTGGTGGAGCAGGCGCCCACCAGCGTGCTGTTCTCCCACATGAAGATGCCCTACACCGAGGCGCTGGTCAGCTCCATCCCCAGGCTCGACAACCCCAGCCACACCAAGCTGGAGATCATCCCCGGTCGGCCCCCCGATCTGGTGAACCCGCCCAAGGGCTGCCACTTCGCCCCCCGCTGCAAGTACGTCCAGGACAAGTGCCTGACCGAGGAGCCCCCGTTGGTGCAGGCCGAGACCCCTGGACATCTCTATCGCTGCTGGTTCCCGGTGGACACCGCCGAGGGGCGCGACGCCCTGGCCCGCAACCAGGCCAAGGCCAACGGGGCGGTCACCGCCGACGCCGCCGCCCCGGTGGGGAGCTGACATGGCCGGGAGCGGCACGGCCCACATGCGTGAGGCGTCCGAGACCCTGTTGCGGGCGGAGAACCTGGTGGTCGAGTTCCCGGTGGGGTCCACCGGGCTCAAGGTCCACGCCGTCACCGATGTGAGCATCGACGTGAAGGAGGGCGAGACCCTCGGGCTGGTGGGCGAGTCGGGCTGTGGCAAGTCGACCACCGGTCGGGCGTTGATGCAGTTGCCGCGACCTACCTCCGGATCGGTGGTCTACCGGGGCAACGACCTGACCAAGCTCAAGGCTCCGGATCTGCGCCAGCTCCGCCCCGAGATGCAGATGATCTTCCAGGACCCCATCTCGTCGCTCAACCCGCGGCGCAAGGTGGGCGACATCGTGGCCGAGCCCCTGCGCATCTGGAAGCGGGGCACGGCCGAGGAGCAGCGCAAGATCGTGGCCGAGACCCTCGAGGCCGTGGGCCTCGATCCCGAGACCGCGGTGGACCGCCGACCGCATCAGTTCTCGGGCGGGCAGTGCCAGCGCATCTGCATCGCCCGCTCGTTGGTGCTCGACCCCAAGGTCATCATCTGCGACGAGCCGGTGTCGGCCCTGGACGTGTCGGTGCAGGCCCAGATCCTCAACCTGCTCGAGGACATGAAGGAGCGCTACGGCCTGACCCTGATCTTCATCGCCCACGATCTGGCCGTGGTGAAGAACATCAGCGACCGGGTGGCGGTGATGTACCTGGGCAAGCTGTGCGAAGTGGCCAAGCCCGACGACCTGTACAACAAGCCGGCCCACCCCTACACCGCCGCCCTGCTCACCTCGATCCCGGTGCCCGATCCGGCCGTGAAGCCCACCGAGGGGGACGCCCTGGGGGGCGAGCTGCCCTCCCCCATCGCCCCGCCCAGCGGTTGCCGCTTCCGCACCCGCTGCCCTCGAGCCCAGGACATGTGCGCCCAGATCGAGCCGAAGATGCACTCGATCGGTCTGGGTCACTACGTGGCCTGCCACTTCCCGCTCGACGATCACCGACAGTCCCACTCGAGCCACCCAGGCTGCCGCGGCCGGCTGAGATGACTGCCAGGGCTGCGCCCCGGACGCGTACGCGCCTCGATCCCGAGGTGCGCCGCGAGCAGATCCTGGCCGCCGCCGAGCAGGTCTTCGAGGCCCGCGAACCGGCCGACGTCACCTTCGAGGAGCTGGCTGCCGCGGCCGGGGTGTCCCGGGCCCTGGTCTACAACTACTTCGGGGACAAGGGCGGCCTGGTCGCTTCGGTGTACGTGCGCAGCCTGCACCGGCTGGACCGGGCACTCGACCTGGCCGTCGAACCCGACGCCCCGGCATCGGAGCGGCTGCGAGCGGCGGTGCGTTGCTACCTGTGCTTCGCGGCCGAGAACCCGGCCGGATTCCGGCTCATGGGCGCGACCGCCGGCTTCGACCATCCCGACGTGCGCCGCGTCCGACGCCAGCGCTTCGAACACCTGGCCGTGAACTGGGGCGGTGGTACCGGCGCCCGGATCCTGGCCCGGGGCATGATCGACTTCCTGGAGGGCGCCACCGTGGCCTGGGTCGAGGCTGGTGCCCGCAACATCGACGCCGTGGCCGACCTGCTCTACACCTCGCTCTGGCTGGGCCTCTCCGCCGCGGACTCCAGCGCCCGCCAGCAGTACCACGCGGCCACACTGCGGTAGGGCCGGAAGGGTTCGCCGAGCGCCTGGAGCTGGCCCGAGGTGGGCGGCTCGACCAGGCCGTAGGCGATGCCGTACCCGGCGCGGACCCCGTAGTCACCGGTCGGCCAGACGTCCATGCGGGCCAGGCCGAAGATCAGGAACATGTCCGCCGTCCAGGGGCCGATGCCCCGGACCTGGACCAACTCCTCGGTGACTCGGGCGTCGGGCATGCGGCCCAGCCGTTCGAGCTCGAGGCGGCCGTCGACCACGTGGCGAGCCAGGTCGACGATGGCCGCGGCCTTGGCCCCCGACAGTCCGGCGGCGCGCAGGTCCTCCGGGGCGGCGGCCAACACGGCCTCGGGATGGAGAGGTCCGGGTTCGAACAGGGACCGGAACCGACCCCAGATGGTGGCGGCCGCCCGCCCGGCCAGCTGCTGGTACGCGATCGACTCGGCCAGGTTCTCGAAGCGGCCGTCCACCCGGAGTCGGGGCGGCGTGGGCATGGGGCCGTGCCGGGCCACCAGGGCACCCATGACCGGATCGAGCTCGGCCAGCCGGGAGCTGGCCTGGGAGTGGCTGGCCCGGGTGCGGCTGGAAGATCCCATGGCGCGACCCTAGGTCCGACGGTGCAAGGATGACTCCATGCCTACGCCGCCTGAGATGAACATCGACACCAACACCGTCTACCGGGTCACGATCGGCACTGATCGGGGTGACATCGTGATGGACCTGGATCCGCGCCTGGCGCCCAAGACGGTGAACAACTTCGTATCCCTGGCCCGCCAGGGCTATTACGACAACCTCACCTTCCACCGCGTCGAGCCCGGGTTCGTCATCCAGGGCGGCTGCCCCGAAGGCTCCGGCCGGGGTGGTCCGGGCTACAAGTTCGAGGACGAACCGGTCCAGGGCGAGTACCTGCCTGGCACGGTGGCGATGGCCAACGCCGGGCCCGACACCAACGGGTCGCAGTTCTTCATCTGCCTGAGCGATCTGCGCAACGGCCTGGGCAAGCAGTACAACCTGTTCGGCCAGGTCACCAGCGGCATGGATGCGGTCCAGGCCGTGCAGCGTGGCGACGTCTTCCGCTCGGTGACCGTCGAGGAGATCCCGGCATCCTGAGGCTGAACCTGTCCGAACCGGTCGACCTGGCCCGCACCCTGGGCGGGCTGCGCGAAGGCGCGCGCCTGCGACGGGGCGCCGACGGGGTGTGGTGGACCACCCGAACCGTCGAGGGGCCGGCCACGGTGCGCTTCACCGCCACCGGGAGCCCGGCCCCAGTGGTCGACGTGGTGGCCTGGGGGCCGGGCGCCGAGGCGGCCCTGGCCGCCGCGCCCGGGATGATCGGGATCCACGACGACCCCTCGGACTTCCGGCCCTCGCACCCGATGGTGGTGGAGGGCTGGCGGCGACACCCTGGGCTCCGCCTGGGTCGCACCGGTGCCGTCATGGAGGCACTGGTGCCCGCCATCGTGTTCCAGAGGGTCCCGGCGGCCGACGCCGGGCGCACCTGGCGCCGGCTGATCGGGCGCTTCGGCCAGCCCGCGCCGGGCCCGGCCGATCTGGTGCTCCCGCCCGACCCCGCCCGGCTGGCGCGACTGGCCTACACCGATCTGCACCGCGTCGGAATGGAGCGTCGCCGGGCCATGCCCCTACTGGCCGCCTGTCGGGCCGCGGCGCGACTGGAGCAGCTGGCCCGGCGATCGACCGAGCAGCTCATGGCCGGGCTCACGCAGATTCCCGGAATCGGACAGTGGACGGCGCTGAGCGTGGCCCGACTCGTCCATGGAGGGCCCGACACGGTGGTGGTGGGCGACTACAACCTGCCCGCGCTGGTGGCCTGGAACCTGGCCGGGGAGCGCACGGGCGACGACCGCCGAATGCTGGAACTGCTCGAGGCCGACCGACCCAATCGGGCTCGGGTGCTGCAGGTGATCGGCGCGGCCGGCTCACGTCCACCGCGTCACGGGCCGCGGCTGGCGCCCGCGGCCATCAATCTTTGAGCGCCACCGCGTTCGGCGTCACGTTCATCTTGGGCTCGTAGTCGGCCACCACCACATCGTGAGCGGCCCCACCCACCGAGGCCCGCAGGTGGTCGCGACAGGATTGGCAGGGACCGTAGAAGCGGGCCGAGGTGGTCGACCCGCAGCGCGGGCAGACCACCTCGATGTCCGCTTCGATCGTCACCCGGTGAAGGCTGGGGCGGCGGCGACCGCCTTGGCAGCTGCCGCCGTGGTCGCCGGCGCCGCGGTGGTGGGCGGCGTCGTGGTGGTGGGCGGCGGCTGGTTGGGGGCCGAGCCGGCGGGCAGGTTGACCGCGGCCACGACCAGCGACAGGCAGTCGTTGCTGTAGGCCGTGGTCAGGTGCAGGGTGTTGGGACCTGCGGTCAGGTAGCTGGTGACCGGGAAGGACTTGATGTCCCACAGGCCGCCGTTGCTGTTGGAGGCGCTGGTGGCCGACGCGTTGGGCACCGTGTTGCCGTCGAAGATCTCACCCTCCGGCGCCAGCGTCTGACCGTTGAGCATCAAGGCGGACTCAGGGAAGGTCTGACCGTCGGACACGATCATGTCCAGCGAGGCGTCGCCCGCCGTGTAGTTGATGCCGTCGAGGGTCACGTCCCAGCCCTCGGGGTCGGCCGGGGGCCCCGTGAAGGCGACGTTGGAGTCGTTGCCGTTGAACAGCACCACGTCCCGGTTGTTGGCCGAGTTGCCGTCATTGAAGAAGACCACCAACGAGACCCCGTTGATGTCGACGCTGGGCTTCGTGAATCCCGCCAGGGCGAACGCGCCGTTGCCGTGGACCAGGGAGGTCACGTCGGCCCGGTAGGCCTGGCTGTTCTCGAAGCCCCAGCAGTTGGAGGAGGACGTGCCGATGTTGGTGCCCGTCACCGGGGAGCCGGCGAAGGTCACCGCCGCGTTGGAGTTCGGGTCGGTGACATTGGTCGGACCGTGCCAGTACAGGTAGGCCTTGGTCACCGTGCCGCTGACGCCGCTCAGGGCGATGGAGCCGGAGCCGTCGGTGCCCCGCATGCCACCCAGGCCGGCGTAGGCCACGTCGGTGTTGAACACCGTGGTGAAGTTCGTGACCGGGTTGGCGGCGGCGGGCGTCACGCCCACGAAACCGATCAGACCCAGTACCGCCGCGATGGCGCCGATGAGCTTCAGTCGAAGCATGGCCTCGTCTCCCTCGAGTCCGGGGACGCCCCATCTCCTCCAGCGTCCTGCGACAAGGGTAGCCCACTACGGTGCAGGCGGGAAGACGGTGACCGATCCTGGCTCGAAGTACTTGTCACCGCCGCTCACCACGATCGTCTGTGACCCCGGCCGGGCCTGACCCAGCGCACCGAGCAGCTGCTCGCACTGGTTGGCGAAGGTCCGGTACGCACCCTGCCAGACCAGGAAGATCCGGTGGTCCCCGGCTCGAGCCAGGAGCTCGGTGGCGTAGCGCTGCGGATTGGCCGCGGCGTTGCGCGCGGCGTAGTCGACCCAGTCCACCCGCAGCGGCGAACCGAAGGTGGGGTACACCACTTGGTCGAGGTGGAGTCGCGAGTCGAGCGATCGGCTGAAGGCCGGCCCGAGTTGATCGGGACAGAAGGCCACCACGTCGCCGGTCTTGGCCACCTGGTTGACGGCCTGCGCCGCCTCCCGGCCCTGGGTGCGGGGATAGGTCACGTTCCAGTAGGCCCCCAGCAGGCACAGGGCCAGGAAGCAGGCCAGGGCGCCGGTGAGCACCCGGGGATCGTCGAGGCAGGCCAGCCCGGCGGCCATCAGCAGGCCCACCAGGGGGTACACCACCGCGGCGTAGCGGGTGGCGTAGGTGGTGGCGGTCACCAGGCTCACCCCCGCGCCCAGGGCCAGGGTCAAGCCGGCCACCGCGGCCTCGGAGCGGAAGTGGCGTCGGGTGCGCAGGTCGAGCTCCACCGCGAATCGGCCGATGGCCCGCCCGAACAGGCCCAGCACCACCAGCGCGGTCATGACCGCCCCGACGGCGATGGCGTCCTTGAACGCGCCCCCGCCGAAGTCCTGGATGGTGGCCCCGAGCATGTTGGTGGGGCGCTCCACGCCGGCCCACGGCGTGCCCGTGTGGGCCGCCTGGTACAGGAACGAGGGGATCCAGGGCACGAAGGCCAGCCCACCCAAGGCGATGGCCGCGAACGCCCGGCGCGCCGCGGCCCGCTGATCGGCGTGGCGCCACCAGGTCCACACCAACAGGAGCTCGACGCTGCCCAACAACCAGATCGACCAGTAGTGGGTCAAGAGCATGAGCCCCGCCACCACCGCCAGCCCCACCAGTCGTCCCCACCCCGGGCGGGTCCGGCGCACGACGTCGTCCAGCAGCAGGTAGAGCACCAGGACCCCCACCATCAACATGGAGTACATGCGGGTCTCGGTGGCGTAGCGCAAGACGAACGGGGACATGGCCATCACCGCCGTGAACAGCCAGGCGAGGCGGCGACCGCCGCGGCGGCGCCCCACCAGCCAGGCCAGCGGCAGGATGGCGATGGCGAACAGGCCTGACAGCGAGCGCACGGCCACGTCGCCGGTCCCGAACAGCGAGATCCAGCCGTGGAGCAGGAAGTAGTAGAGGGGCGGATGGCCGTCGTGGCGAAGCGCGCCGGGGATCTGGGAGATCGGCAGCTTGGCGATGTTCACCGAGAGGGCCTCGTCCAGCCACAGGGCGGACCGGGTCACGAACCGCAGCACCAGGCCCACCGCGATGGCCCCGATCGACAGCACCACCACGGCCCGGGGGGCGCCAGGACCGCCATCGGGCTCGGCCGCACCGGCATGGTCGGGAGCCAAATCGGCGTCGTCGGGTGGTTGATCGGCGTCGATGTCGGTCACCTCCTGACCCTAGTTTCGGTCCGGGTGGGTGGCCGAAGCACCCCCGGGTTGCTCACTAGACTGCCGCCGCGTGAATCCCCCCCCTGACTCCCCGTCCGACGTCCCCGATCCGCAGGTCGTGATCATCGGGGCCGGGCCGGCCGGCCTGACCGCGGCCTACCAGTTGGTGAAGGCGGGGATCGTCCCGGTGGTGCTCGAGGCCGACTCGGTGGTCGGGGGGATCAGCCGCACGGCCGAGGCCGATGGCTGGCGCTTCGACATCGGCGGGCACCGCTTCTTCACCAAGGTGGCCCCGGTCGAGGCGCTCTGGCACGAGATCCTCGACGACGACGAGTTCCTGCTGCGACCGCGGCTGAGCCGGATGTACCACGAGGGCAAGTTCTACGACTACCCGATCGAGCCCATCCAGGCCTTGCGGACCCTGGGGCTGGTCGAGGCCGGCCGATGCGGCTGCTCCTACCTGTGGGCGCGGGCCTGAGACCGCCGGCCGACCAGCACATGCTGGAGGGCTACATCGTCGCCCAGTACGGCCGGCGGCTCTACTCGCACTTCTTCGAGAGCTACACCGAGACGGTCTGGGGCGTGCCGGCACGCGAGATCTCGGCGGACTGGGGCGCCCAGCGCATCAAGGACATGTCGTTGTTCAGGGCGGTGTGGGAACCGATCCGGGCCCGGGTGGTCGGCAGGCGCGACAAGTCGCACCAGGTCACCAGCCTGATCGAGGAGTTCCAGTACCCCAAGTACGGACCGGGCATGATGTGGGAGCGCTGCCGCGACCTGGTCGAGGCGGCGGGCGTCAAGATCCAGATGGACACCGAGGTCACCACCGTCGAGCACCACGACGGCCGGGCGGTGGCGGTGACCGGTCGGTCGGGCGACACCGGGACCGAGTTCCCGGCGGACCACGTGATCTCGTCCATGCCATTCCCCCGCCTGGTGCAGGCCATGGCGCCGGCGCCACCGCCCGAGGTGCTGGCCGCGGCCGACCAGCTCAAGTTCCGCGACTTCGTGACCGTGGCCCTGGTGGTCCCCGAATCGGCGGCCTTCCCGGACAACTGGATCTACATCCACTCGCCCGAGGTGCGCCCCCTGGGCCGCATCCAGAACTTCGGGGCCTGGTCGCCGTACCTGGTCAAGGACGGGCGGACCTGCCTGGGCCTGGAGTACTTCGTCTTCGAGGGCGACGACGTGTGGAACAGCTCCGACGACGAGCTGGTGGCACGCGGGCACGGCCGACCTGCACCACCTCGGCCTGGTCGATGCCTCGGCGGTCGAGTCGGGCTACGTGGTGCGCATGCCCAAGGCCTATCCCGTCTACGACGAGGAGCTACCGGGCCCACGTCGAGGTCCTCAAGGGATGGCTGGCCACCCACGCCCCCAACGTGCACCCGGTCGGGCGCAACGGGATGCACAAGTACAACAACCAGGACCACTCGATGCTCACGGCCATGCTGACCGTGGAGAACATCCTGGGTGCCCACCACGACATCTGGGACGTCAACGTGGAGCAGGAGTACCACGAGGAGGTGGGTGGCGAGCAGGGCACCGGTCGCGACGCGCCCGGTGATCCCGCGACGGCGGGGCCTATCCCCCGGGCCATCCGCTCCACGTGGATCCCACCGGCGCGGCATGAGCCTGTCCGAGATCGCTCATGCTGCGGGGCTGCGGCGCATCCACGTGCTGGCCTGGCGCGACCTGGCCGACGTGGAGGCCGGCGGTTCCGAGGTGCACGCGGCCGAGGTGGTGCGCCGCTGGGCCGAGGCCGGCCTGGAGGTCACCATGCGCACCTCTTACGCCCAGGGCCATCCCCCCGAGGCGGTGCGCGACGGCTATCGGGTGGTGCGCAAGCACGGCCGCTTCATGGTCTTCCCGACCACGGTGCTCTCCGAGGTGGCGGGCCGCATGGGACCCTATGACGGCCTGGTCGAGTACTGGAACGGCACCCCGTACCTGAGCCCCCTGTGGGCCCGGGGGCCCAAGATCACCGTGGTCCACCACGTGCACCGCGACATGTGGCGCCTGGTGCTCGACGAACGGCTGGCCCCGTGGGGCGAGTTCATCGAACGCCGGGTGGCGCCGCCGTTCTATCGCCACACGCCGTTGGTGACCCTGTCGGAGTCCTCGCGTCGCGAGCTCATCGACTACCTCCACTTCTCGGCCAGCCAGATCACCGTGGTGCCGCCCGGCATCGACGCCCGCTACACCCCCGGCGGGCCGCGCAGCCCGGTGCCCCTGGTGGTGGCGGTGGGGCGGCTCATGGCCCCCAAGCGCTTCGACGAGCTGATCCGGATCATGGCCGAGGTCCGCGAGCACCATCCCACCACCCAGCTGGTGATCGTGGGCGACGGCTACGAGCGCCTGGCCCTCGAGGCCCAGATCTCCGACCTGGACGCCACCGACTGGATCCGCCTGGCCGGCCACGTGTCCGACGAGGAGCTCATCGCCCTCTACCGCCAGGCCTGGCTGGTGGCCAGCGCCTCGATCGCCGAGGGCTGGGGCATGACCCTGACCGAGGCAGCCGCCTGCGCCACCCCGGCGGTGGCCACGCGCATCAACGGCCACACCGACGCCGTGGTGGACGGCCGCAGCGGGCTGCTGGCCGATGGCTCCAGGGACCTGGCCGCCAAGATCGCCCAGGTGCTGGGTGACGACGATCTGCGCCGGCGCCTGAGCGAGGGCGCCAGCAAGCACGCGGCCCATCTCACCTGGGACGCCACCGCCGCCGGTGTGCTGACCCCGTTGGCCGACGAGGCCCTGCGGCGCCGCCTGCGTTCGGGCGGACACACGACTCGGTGACCAGCACCGCCACCATCGATGCCCCTTCGGCGCGCCGCAGTCGCGGTGCTGGCTACTGGCTGACCATTGCCATCCCGGCGCTGCTGACCTATGTGCCGCTGCTGCTGACCCAGCCCGGCCAGGTGGGCGCCGACACCAAGACCTACCTCTACCTCAACCCGGGCAAGGTCCTGGCCGAGGCGCCCTACGTCTGGAACAGCCAGATCGGCATGGGCACCGTCACCCATCAGTACATCGGCTACCTGTGGCCGATGGGGCCCTTCTACTGGGTGTTCCAACAGGTCGGCGTGCCCGACTGGATCGCCCAGCGCATCTGGCTGGGCACCCTCATGCTGGCCGCCGGGCTCGGGGTCCGCTACCTCTGTCGGACCCTGGGCTGGGGCGAGGACGCCGACGCCGGCTCGCCCGTGGACAAGGCCGCCTGGGGCGGGATCCTGGTGGCCAGCCTGGCCTACATGTTCAGCCCGTACCTGCTGGAGTACGCGGCCCGCATCTCGGTCATCCTGCTGCCGTGGGCGGCCCTGCCCTGGATGATCGCCCTCACGGCCAAGGCCCTGCGCCATGGTGGCTGGCGCTATCCGGCACTGTTCGCCCTGGTGGTGCTCACCGTCGGGGGCATCAACGCCACGGCCCTGATCATGATCGCCACCGGTCCGCTGCTCTACGTCGTGTGGGCGGTGTTCATCGACCACGAGGTGACCGGGCGCGAGGCGCTGGCAGCCCTCGGGCGCCTGGGCGTGCTCACGGTGGTGACCTCGCTGTGGTGGATCGCCGGGCTGTGGGCCGAAGGCAAGTACGGCCTGCCGGTGACCAAGTACACCGAGACCTACAAGACCGTGGCCGAGGTGTCGAGCGCCCCCGAGGTCCTGCGTGGCCTGGGCTACTGGTTCTTCTACGGCGACGACAAGCTCGGGCCCTGGACGGCCCCCAGCGCCACCTACACCACCAACCTGGCCGCCCTGAGCCTGTCCTACCTGGTGCCCATGCTGGCCATCGTGGCCGCCGCCCTGGTGCGCTGGCGCTACCGGGCTCTGTTCCTGGCCATCACCGTGGTGGGCGCCTTCACCGCCATCGCCTCGCACCCGTGGAGCAACCCGTCGTTGACCGGGGCCCTGTTCAAGGCGTTCACCCGCACCGACGCCGGGCTGGCCCTGCGCTCGACCCCGCGAGCCGTCCCTCTGGTGATCCTGGGGCTGGCCCTCTTCCTGGGAACGGGGGTGACCGCCCTGGGTCGACTGCGGCCCAACTTCTCGATCGGCCTCACCGGCCTGGCCTCGCTGGTCCTGTTCGCCAACCTGTCCACCATGTGGACCGGTCAGATGGTGGCCAAGAACCTGGAGCGACCCGAGAAGATCCCCAGCTACTGGACCCAGGCCGCCGACTACCTCCAACAGCAGGGTTCGTCCACGCGGGTGCTCGAGGTGCCCGGTTCGGACTTCGCCAGCTACCGCTGGGGCAACACGGTCGATCCGGTCACCCCCGGGCTCATGGACCGTCCCTACGTGGCCCACGAGCTGTTCCAGTACGGCTCGGCCCAGTCCGCCTCGCTGCTCGACGCCTTCGACACCCGGTTCGCCGAGGGGGACATGGATCCCCGGGCCATCGCCCCCATCGCCCGGCTCATGGGAGCCGGCGACGTGGTGGACCGCAGCGACCTCCAGTACGAGCGGTACCGCACGGCCCGCCCGGTGCCCATGTGGGATCTGCTGACCCACGCGCCGGGCCTGGCCACCCCGAAGGACTTCGGGCCCTCCACGCCCAACGTGGCCGGACCCACCCAGCCCATGGTCGACGAGGTGGCCCTGGGGACCGATCCCAAGCTGGCCAACCCGCCGAAGGTGGCCAGCTTCTCGGTCGACCAACCGGCCGCCATCGTGCGCACCCACCCCACCACCGGCTCGCTGCTGGTGGCCGGCGACTCCGACGGTCTGGTGGACGCGGCACCGCTCGGCCTGCTCGACGGTCCCCAGGCTGCCTTCTTCTCCGCCTCCTACGCCACCGACCCCACCGGGTTCGCCACCATCTACGACGACCACGCCACGTTGGTGGTCACCGACACCAACCGCAAGCGGGCCGAGCGCTGGGGCACCATCCGGGAGCAGACGGGCTACACCGAGCAGGCCGACGAGGTGGCGCCCTATGACCCCACCGACCAGCGCCTCGACGTCTTCCCGGGTGAGACCACGGCCGACCAGACCGTGACCGAGCAGCGGGGCGGGGCCACCGTCACCGCCAGCGACTACGGCAACCCGGTCACCTACACGCCCGACGACCGACCGGCCAACGCCATGGACGGGGATCCCCAGAGCGCCTGGCGGGTGGGCGCCTTGGAGGACCCCACCGGCGCCCACCTCGACATCGCCATCGACCACCCGGTGACCACCGACCACATCCAGCTGCTCCAGCCCATCAACCTGGTGCGCAACCGTTGGTTGACCGAGGTCTCCCTGAAGTTCGACGACCGCAAGGCGATCCTGGTCCCGCTGGACGCCTCCTCGAGGGCCCAACCGGGTGAGACCGTCCACTTCCCCACCCAGACTTTTCATCACCTGACCATCACCGTGGTGGGCACCAACATCGCCAAGCGCCCCGAGTACGACGGCGTGAGCGGTGTGGGCTTCGCCGAGATCACCATCCCCGGGGTGAACAAGGTGGACGAGGTGGTCCGCCCGCCCACCTCCCTGCTCACCCAGGCCGGTCCGTCCTCCATCGACCACCCCCTGGTGGAGGTGTTCACCCGGCTGCGCTCCAACCCGGCCGAGCCCGTGCGCCTCGACGAGGAGGTGCGCATGAACCGCCTGATCGAGCTGCCCACCGCCCGCTCGTTCTCCATCACCGGGTCGGCCGCCCTGTCCGACTACGTACCCGACTCCACCATCGACCAACTGGTGGGCATCCCCGACGCGGCCCACGGCGGCATCACCGCCACCTCATCGGGCCACCTCCAGGGTTCGATGGAGATGCGGGCATCGGCGGCGCTGGACGGCAACCCCGCCACCTTCTGGAGCGGGGTGTTCAACCAGGCCACCGGCGCCTGGCTGCAGTACGGCTTCGCCTCCCCCACCACGGTGTCGCACCTCGATCTGCAACTGGTGGCCGACGGCCGCCACTCGGTGCCGACCCAGCTCACGATCACCCCCGACGGCGACGCGGCGAAGGCCGTGGTGGTGGACATCCCGCCGGTCACCGACCAGACCAAGGCCAACGCCACCGTGACCGTGCCGGTCGACCTGCCTCACCCGGTGACCGGCCAGTCCCTTCGGTTCACGGTGACCGGTGCCCGGGTGGTCCAGGAGAAGGACTGGTACTCGAACTCGAAGAGCCAGGCACCGGTGGCCATCGCCGAGTTGGGCATCCCCGGCGTGCAGATGGCCCCGGCGCCGACCCACTTCGACAGCGGCTGTCGGGACGACCTGATCACGGTGGATGCCAAGCCGGTGGCGGTGCGCGTGACCGGCACCACCGCCGACGCGGTAGCCCGAAAGGAGCTCACCGTGACCGAATGTGCCACCGCGCCGATCACCGTGACCAAGGGGGAGCACATCCTGCGCACGGCCACCGGTCGTCAGCTCGGCATCGACATCGATCAGCTGGCGCTGGCCTCGGCTGCGGGCGGTGCGGCCCAGCCCCTCAAGACGCTGACCACGGCCAAAGCGGCGGCGCCGCCCGGGCCGAAGGTGGTGACCGTCCACACCGGTCGAGTCAGCTACGACCTCAGCGTTCCCAGGGCCACCAAGGCGTTCTGGCTGGCGGTGGACCAGTCCTGGAGCGTGGGATGGCAGGCCACGGTGAACGGCAAGAAGCTGCCTGCGCCCCAGGTCATCGACGGCTACGGCAACGGCTGGCGCATCGATCCCGCCGTGTACGGCTCGGGTCCGCTGACCATCCACGTGTCCTGGCAACCGCAGAGCACGGTGTGGGTGGCGCTGGGCATCAGCGCGCTGGGCGTGCTGATCTCGTTGGTGCTGGTGGCTGTGGGCAAGGGTCGTCGCCGGGCGCGTCGGGTGGCCCTGGGTGCCGACTTCCCGACCGAGCCGCTCCTGGCCCGGTTGTTCGCCGAGCATGGTGGTCCCATCGCCCTGGGGACCACGCTGGTGGCCACGGCCGGATTCGCCGGGTTCGTGGCCCTGACCACACCGTGGCACGGGTGGTCGGTCCCGGCCCTGGTGGTCATCGTGTCCGCCACCGTGTTCGGCACCTTCCGCCACCGCCGCGGCCGTGCCGTGGCCACCCTCATGGCCGCCGGGTCGCTCGGGCTGGCCGCGCTCTACATCGTGCAGGCCCAGCTGCGACATCCGAACCCAGCCGACTTCCAGTGGGCGGTGCAGTTCGACAAGGTCAACGTGCTCGGCCTGCTGGCCCTCTACCTGTTCCTGGTCGAGGCAGTTCGGGAGCTGGTGATCCGCCACCGCTCGGCCCGGCAGGATCGGGCTGACCCCGCGCCGGTCGAGCCCTCGGTCAGCTAGGGGTTGCTCAGTCCACCGGGGGTGGACGTCGGCTGCGCTTGCGCTCGGACTGGACGCGCTTGGCGTCCAGGCGGCGCTGGCGTGCGGCGCGGCGAGGGTCGCGTGGCCCGCCGGGGTCGGGGGACGTGCAGGGCCTCGGCCAGCATCACGGCCAGGCGCTGCTGGGCCAACGCCCGGTTGCGGGTCTGCGAGCGTTCGTCGTCGGCCACCACCCGCACCTCGGAGCCGAGCTTGTCCACCAGGCGGGACCGCTGCCACTCGGTCAGCGAGGCCGAGCCGGCTACGTCGAAGCGCAGCTCGACCCGGGTGTTGGACCGGTTGGCGTGCTGGCCTCCCGGCCCGCCGCTGGGTCCGAAGCGCTCGGTCAGCTCGTCGAGCGGGATGGCACAGTCCGGCGTCACCTGCAGGAAGGCCTCCGAGGACGACACGCGGGCATGGTAACGATCGAGCGCTCCACTGGGAGCGTCGAGAAGTCGAGCGCTCCGGGGAGTGCGAACAGGTCGGGTTAGTGTCACGTCGTGACCCCCGATGCCGCCGGCCCGCCCATCGTCCTGGTCCACGGCTTCGCCAGCTCCGGTGTCCGGACGTGGGGGGAGAGCGGCTGGCTGGACCTGTTGGCTGACGCCGGTCGCCAGGTGGTGGCCATCGACCTGCTCGGTCATGGGGCCGCCGAAAAGCCTCACGATCCCCAGGCCTACGCCCAGCTCGAGGAGCTGGCGCTGGCCGAGTTCCCCGAAGGGCCGGTCGACGCGATCGGCTTCTCCCTGGGTGCCCGCACGCTGCTGGTCCTGGCCGCCGCTCATCCCGAGCGCTTCCACCGTCTGGTGCTGGCCGGGGTCGGCGCCAACCTGCTGCGCTCGGATCAGAGCTCGGCGGAGCTGGCCGATCACATCGAGCGGGCCGAGGAGCTGGCGCCCGACGCCTCACCGGTGGCCCAGTACTTCCGGGCCCAGGCCCGCGAGCCCGGCAGCGACCCGGCCGCCCTGGCTGCCTGCATGCGCCGGACGTCGCCGCCGGTCACCGCCGAGACCCTGGCCCGGGTCACCTGTCCCGTCCTGGTGGTGATCGGCGATCGCGACTTCGCCGGTCCGGGCGAGCCGTTGGCCGAGCTCCTGGCTGATGCCCGAGTGGTGACCCTGCGCGGGGTCGATCACTTCGCCACCCCCAAGGACTTCGGGTTCCTCGACGCCGGCCTCGACTTCGTCGGGGCCGCGCCGGGCTGACCGGCCGGTCGTGGCCGACTTCGTCCTGGCGGTCGACCTGGACGGTGTGTGCGCCGACCATGCTGTCGCCTTCGCCCGGGTGGTGGCGGCCGAGCGCGGGGTGGACCCGGCTTCGCTGGACCCCCAACGCAGCTGGAACTTCCACGAGTGGGGACTCACCGACGAGGACTTCGACCGTTTGCACCGCCGGGCCGTCCTCGAGTACCGGATGTTCCGGGACATGCCCGTGGTGGCGGAGGCGGCCGAGGCGTTGTGGCGGCTCAGCGACGCCGGCGTGTGGATCAGAATCGTCACCCACCGCCTCTACGCCAACTGGGGCCACGCCATCGCCGTGGGCGACACGGTGGAGTGGCTGGACCGGGTGGGCATCCCCTACCGGGACCTCTGCTTCCTGGGGGCCAAGCCCGAGGTGGAGGCCGACCTCTACGTCGAGGACGCCCCGCACAACCTGGTGGAGCTGGTGGACGCCGGCAACCAGGTGGTCATCTTCGACCAGCCCTACAACCGCGACGTGGTCGGGCGCCGGGCCCGTTCCTGGGCCGAGGTGGAGGCGGCGGTGGTCGAGGTGCGCCTGGCCCGAGGTCAGGCGGTGCAGGAGTCGTTGGCCCTCCCCCACCTGCCCGGTGACCGGTTGCGGGGTCAGATCGGGTCTGGCCGCGAGACTCAATCCGGTCGCATCCCGGCCGATGAGTAGGACGAGCCGTACTGGGGCTCCGGACTAGCTGTCGGGATGGCGCGTGAACGGAACCATCGATCGTGAGCAGGAGCAGGGGAAGCTCCGCGCCGACGATGTCGGGGCGCGGGCGGGCCGCGACCTGGCTCTGATCGTGGCCGTGGGTACGGCGCTGGTGGCGGCGGCCTGGTACACCGGCGTGCTGGGCCAGGTGTCCGACTGGGCCGACGACCTGAGCGGTCGGGGGCGCAGCGGTCTGCTGGCCGTGCTGATCGTCCTGCCCATCGGGGCGGCCGTCTTCGCCGTTCGCCGCTACGCCGACGCCAAGGCCACCCGGGCCACCCTCTACCGACTCTCGTACCACGACGCGCTCACCGGTCTGCCCAACCGCCGGTTCCTGGGCGACGGCTTCGATCAGATGCTCAAGCTGACCCGCCGGCGCAACGGCCGCATCGCCGTGCTGTTCGTCGACCTGGAAGGCCTCGAGGAGGTCAACCACAGCTTCGGCCAGGCCATCGGCGACCAACTGGTGGTGGCCATGGCCGCCCGGCTCACCGAGGTCCTCGGGCCCGACGACCGGGCCGTTCGCTACGGCGGTGACCAGTTCGTCCTGTTCTGCCCGGACGTGTCCACCACCCAGTCGGCCGAGCGCATCGCCCGGTCGGTGGTGGCGGTGGTGGAGACCCCGTTCCAGGTGGGCGACGCCACCGTCGCCGTCTCGGCCAACATCGGGATGGCCATCACCGAGGAGCGCTGCTCGCGCCCCGACGAGGTCCTGCGCGACGCCGACGCCGCCCTGCACCAGGCCAAGCAGGCGGGTCGCGGCCGCTACGCCATGTTCGATCGGGCCATGCGGGATCAGATCACGCCCTCCACCGCCGAGCGTCGCTTGCGCCGGGCCCTCGACAACGGGGAGCTGCACCTCTACTACCAGCCGATCGTGTCGCTGTGGACGAAGCGGCTGGTGGGCGTCGAGGCGCTGCTGCGCTGGAACGAGCCCAATCGCGGGGTGATCAACCCCGACGAGTTCATGGACGCGCTGGAGGACACCGGGCTGATCGTGCCCATCGGGGGCTGGATCATCGAGGAGGTGGCCCGCCAGTGCCGGGCCTGGAACGACGCCTTCCCCGACCGGCCCACCCTGACCGTCAAGATCAACGTGTCCGAACGCCAGCTCGGTCAGGCCAACTTCGTGAGCCAGGTCCAGGGCGCGTTGGAGCGGTCCCGTGCCGACCCGGCCTGGCTCTACCTGGAGATCGCCGAGGGTGTGCTCATGCACGACCCGGCGGCCATCTCCGACATGCTGGCCGAGGTCCGGGGTCTGGGGGTCAACCTGGGCATCGATCACTTCGGCACGGGCTACTCGTCGCTGATCCACCTGCGCCGGCTCCAGCTGGCCATGCTCACCATCGACAGCTCGTTCGTGGACGGCCTGGTCGGCTCGCACGAGGACACCATCATCGTCGAGCACGTCATCGGCATGGCCAAGGCGCTGGGCATGGTCACGGTGGCCGAGGGCGTGGAGCAGTCCGAGCAGGTCGAGCGGCTGCGCGAGCTGAACTGCGATCTGGCCCAGGGCTGGTACTTCAGCCATCCCCAGCCGCCATCGGTGATCACCGAGCTCCTGGCTGAGGGCGGCGGCCAGGAGTGGCAGCCCCCGGAGAAGCCCTCCGACGACTACGAGGCCCCGGTCGTCATCGTCGACCGGTTTGAACCCGCCACCTAGCGCGTACTTGCTTGGCCCTCTGGTCGGCAAGCCTCCCGTTGATTGGCCCTTCGGTCGGCAAGCCTCCCTGCGGGCGCCTTCGGCATCCGGGTGTCACGGGTCCAGCGGCTTCGGCCTGGCGGCCTGCGCCTTCTAGGACAGGGGCTGCATCAGCCGACGTCGACGACGACGCCGCGTGCGGCGGCGGAGCGGTAGAGGGCATCGGCCACCTGGTGGGCCCGCGCCGCGGTGGCGAAGTCAGGGCTGGCGGGCTCGCTCCGGGCCACGGCCTCGATGAAAGCCTCGTCGGGATTGCGAACCTCGATGCCGAGGCCGCGCAGGGCCAGAGTGAGGTCGGTCCCACCCACCGAACCCACGTCGTCGCCGGGGCGGGTCCAGTGCACCGGACCCCACACGTCGTCCTCCAACCAGAAGTGCGCCCGCTCGCAGATGACCTCCACCCGGCGCAGGCTGGGTCGCTCGAGCAGGTCGTGCCAGACCGAGACCAGCGAACCCAACGCGCCGGAGGAGAACTGGAGCGTGGCCGCGAACACGTCCTCGATGCCCGCGATCTGGTGGAACTCGCGGGAGCTGGCCGACACGGCGTCGATCGGACCGAACAGCCACTCCAGGATGTCCAGGTCATGGATGGAGTGCTCGAGCAGGGTGCCCGAGCCGGCCTTGGTGGGGTCGGCCCGCCAGGTCGAGCCGTACTGACCCTGGATGGGCAGGTACTGGTCGTCGCGCAGCACCACGCTCATCACCCGTCCGTGCTCCGGTCGCGCCACCAGGTGGCGCAGGTAGCTGAACGCGGGTGAGTCACGCAGGACCAGGCCGACCTGGTTCACCACGCCGGCCTCGGCCACCGCGGCCACCATCGCCTCCGCCGACGGCAGGTCCACGGCCAGCGGCTTCTCGCAGAACACGGGCAGGCCCCGCGCCGCCACCGCCGCCACCAGACGTGGGTGCTCCGCCGTCCACGTGCAGACGTAGACGGCGTCCACTCCATCGAGCACCTCGTCCTCGCCGGCCACCGTCGCACCACTGGCGGCGGCGAAGGCGTCGGCCTTGACCGGGTCCGGGTCATGCACCAGTGCGATGTCGGCGTCCACCCCGGAGGTGTGGAGCATCTTGCCGTGGTAGTGGGCGATGAACCCACCCCCCAGGAACCCGACGCGCACGGTCATGCGGGCATGCTAGGCGTCGGGCGTCAGCCCAGATCCGCCGCCGGAATCGCCGCCACCCGCTGTTGGAACACGGCCACGGTGCCGGGGATCGAGTCGGTGCCGTCGATCTGGGCCTGCGGGCCGCCGGCCTGCAGGAAGTACAAGCCGAGCAACAGGCGCCCCCGACGCAGGAACACCAGGACGGCGGGATCGGTGGGTTGGCCGGCCACCGTGGCGGTCACCCACAGCCCGACCCGGTCCATCCCCGCGACCACCGGACCCAGCCCCGACTGCCTGCGAACCTGCCATTGGTTGGAGCAGCGCGATGCGGCCCCGCGGATCTCGGCCATGGCCTCGGCCGCGCCGGCCTGGTCGCGGTAGAGCACGGCCTCGGTGCTCATGAGCGGGTCACCGGTCGAATCGCTCACCGCCACCTGGCGTCGAGCCTGGCGCCGGGCCTCGCTGGCGAAGTGCCGCGAGCACAGGTCCAGGGTGGGCTGGCTCAGCTGGTCACCCTTGTCGATCAGGTGGGCGCTGTAGCCCGGACCGAGGTCGCCGGCGCGCACCCCCACCAAGGCCAACAGGCCCTGGTCGCGGTCGGCGGGCATGGGTCCCGACGCGGTGGCCACGTCGCCGACGGGGGCCACCGGCGCCAGCGTGTCCCATCGGACCAGGGCCACGATGACGGCCACCATCGCCACCAGGCCGAGGATCACCACGATGCGCCGAGCCCCCATCTGGTTGGCAGACTAGGGCATGCCCCGGGTGAGCGAGGATCACAAGCAGGCGGTACGGCGGCGCATCCTGGATGCGGCCCTCACCTGTCTGGAGCGCAACGGCTTCCAGGACATCACCACCCGGGAGCTGCTGGCCGAGGCCGGTCTGTCCACCGGGACCTTCTACAACTATTTCGGCTCCAAGGAGGACCTC
Organism: uncultured Microthrixaceae bacterium; assembly: GCA_963740985.1. Lineage (GTDB taxonomy): Bacteria > Actinomycetota > Acidimicrobiia > Acidimicrobiales > Acidimicrobilacustridaceae > UBA4742. The sequence continues at coordinate 186,893 of CAVUGJ010000002.1, read as the reverse complement.
TACGCCACGCTGGCCGCGGAGGCGCTCACTGCCGACGTGACCCAGGTCATGGCCGACAGGCAGGGCTCGGCGGTTGGCCAGGGCCTCCTGCGGTTCCTGCAGGACTTCCTGTTGGCCAACACCACCAGCGCGGCGGCAGTGGCCAGCTTCCGGTCCCGGATGTCCGACCGCCCGGAGGCGGCCGAGGCCATCGCCCGGCTGAACCGGTTCGTGATCGCCACGTTCGCCCCGCTGGTGGCCGAATCGGTGGAGGACGGGTTCCTGCGGGCCGACCTGGACGCAGAGGCCCTGGTCGAGCTCATCGACGTGATGTGGGACGGCATGGGCCGGCGCAGTGCGGCCGACGCCTTCCAGACCAGCTACGCCCGGGTGGCCCGGGTGCTGGTCCAGCTGCTGTTGGACGGGATCGTGTCGCCCGCCCGGCGCAGCGAGGTGCCGAACGCCTGAACCCGGAATACCTGAGCGGATCGGTCTGTTATTGGCTGTAATCTTGTAATAGCCATTGCAGAGCCGTCGGAAGGCGGCGCGAAACTCAGGAGCCGACATGGCCGAGACGACCACTCAGACGCTACCGGTGCTGCCCTTGAGCCAGGGCGTGGTGCTCCCCCAGATGGTGGTCACCATCGCCCTCGAGACCGAGGAGGCCCGGGCGGTGGCGGCGGTGGCCGGCCCCGGCGGCCGGCTCCTGCTGGTCCCCCGGGTCGACGGTCGCTACGCCGAGGTGGGCACGGTGGCCAGCGTGGAGGATCGTGGGCCTCTGCCCAACGGATCCCCCGCCCTGGTGGTGCGAGCTGAACGCCGCGCCCGGGTGGGCGCGGGCGTGGTGGGCGAGGGCGACGCGCTGTGGGTCCAGGCCGAGCTGGTGGAGGACTCCGAGCCCACTGAACGCACCCACGAGCTGGCCCGGGAGTACCGGGCCGCGGCCGGCCTGCTGCTGGAGCGGCTGGGCGGTCGGCGCATGAGCGCCATGCTGCGCGACGTCGACGAGCCCGGCGCCCTGGCCGACACGGCCGGGTGGTGGCCCGACCTGTCGCTCGAGCGCAAGGTCGAGCTGCTGGAGGCCACCGACGTGGACCACCGGCTGGAGCTGGTGACCGGGTGGGTGAAGGAGGCGCTGGCCGACGGCGAGCTGGCCGACCGCATCCGTTCCGACGTGTCCGACGGCATGGAGAAGAACCAGCGTGAGTTCCTGTTGCGCCAGCAGCTGGCCGCCATCCGGCGCGAGCTGGGCGAGGAGGGCGACGACGAGGACGGTATCGACGCCTATCGGGCCCGGCTGGCCGACCGGGACATCCCGGCCGACGTGGGCGTGGCCATCGAGCGCGAGCTGGGACGCCTGGAGCGCACCAGCCCCCAGGCCGCGGAGTCGGGCTGGATCCGCACCTGGCTCGACACCATCGTCGAGCTGCCCTGGGGCGTGCGCTCGACCGATCACCTGGACCTGGGTGATGCCCGGGCCGTGCTCGACGCCGACCACTCGGGCCTGGATGAGGTGAAGGACCGCATCGTCGAGGAGCTGGCCGTGCGCAAGCTGCGCCTCGCCCGCCAGGGTGAACGTGAGGCGGCGCGCGCCGCCGAGTCGGAGGCCAACGGGGATGACGGGTCCGATGACGATCCCAGCGGACGCGATCGGCCCTCCATCCTGGTGCTGGTGGGTCCGCCCGGGGTGGGCAAGACCTCCCTGGGTGAGTCCGTGGCCCGGGCCCTGGGCCGAAAGTTCGTGCGGGTGGCCCTGGGCGGCGTGCGCGACGAGGCCGAGATCCGTGGTCACCGCCGCACCTACGTCGGCGCCCAACCGGGCCGCATCGTGCGGGCCATGGTCGAGGCCGGCACCATGAACCCGGTCTTCCTGCTCGACGAGATCGACAAGGTGGGCAGCGACTGGCGTGGCGACCCCTCCTCGGCCCTGCTCGAGGTGCTCGACCCGGCCCAGAACCACTCCTTCCGTGACCACTACCTGGAGGTCGACCTCGACCTGTCCAGCGTCCTGTTCATCGCCACCGCCAACGTCCTCGACACCATCCCGGCTCCCCTGCTGGACCGCATGGAGATCATCACCCTCGACGGCTACACCGACGAGGAGAAGATCGTCATCGCCCGCGATCACCTGCTGGCCCGCCAGCTGGAGCGCAACGGGCTGCGGTCCGACGAGGTCACCGTCACCGACGACGCCCTGGCCACGCTGATCTCCGACTACACCCGCGAAGCCGGGGTGCGTGGTCTCGAGCGCCAGCTGGGCAAGGTGCTGCGCAAGACCGCCACGCAGGTGGCTTCGCGAGGTGACGCGCAGGTGGCCTCGGACGATGACACCACGGTGACATCCGATGGATCCGTGGAGGTCACCGAGCTCGACGTGGACAGCGTGCGCCAGGCCCTGGGCCGGGCGCGGGTGACCCACGACGAGGCCAACCGCGAGCCCACCACCGGTGTGGTCAACGGCCTGGCCGTGACCGGGGCCGGTGGCGACGTGCTGGTGGTGGAGGCCACCGCCATGGACGGCGAGCAGGGGCTGACCCTGACCGGCCAGCTGGGCGACGTCATGTCCGAGTCAGGCCAGATCGCCCTGTCCTTCATCCGGGCCAACCGCCGGGAGCTGGGCATCGAGCCCGAGTCGCTCGACCGACGCATCCACGTGCACTTCCCCGCCGGGGCGGTGCCCAAGGACGGGCCCTCGGCCGGGGTCACCATGACCACGGCCCTGGCCAGCCTGCTCAGCGGACGCGCCGTCAAGCCGTCGGTGGCCATGACCGGTGAGGTCACCCTGCAGGGCAAGGTGTTGCCCATCGGAGGCGTCAAGCAGAAGTTGCTGGCCGCCCACCGGGCCGGCATCACCGACGTCATCATCCCGCTGCGCAACGAGCCCGACCTGGAGGACCTGCCCGACGCCGTGCGCGCCGGACTCAATATCCATCCCGTGGCTGACGTCCGAGAGGTGTTGGAGCTGGCGCTGGAGCCGGCCGTGGCGGCCGAGCGGCCATCGGCCGAGCCGCTGGCGGCCTGACTGGATCCGACTTCCTGACCTAACCGAAGCGTCGGGTCAGGAAGTCGACCAGCAGGTCGTTGGTGGCCGCCGGCTGCTCGGCCTGGGTGAAGTGGCCACAGCGGGCCAGTTCGCGCATCTCCAGGTCTCCGACCAGCTCGGGCATCCCCTGGGCCAGGGCCGGGGTCAGGACCGGGTCCCACTCGGCGGTGACCATGAGGCACGGTACGCCGTCGATGCGGGCCCCCTCCTGTTCGGGGGTGAGCTCCCAGTTGCGGTCGAAGTTGCGGTACCAGTTCAGCGGGCCGGTGAACCCGTTGGCCGTGAAGGTGTCGACGTACACGGCCATCTCGGCCGGGCTGAGCAGCGGCTGGCCCAGCCGCGGCCCGTTGACCACGCGCTCGAAGGTGATGCCTTCGGTGACCGTCTCGGCCACGGCCGCCAGCTCCTCGGGTGGGACGGCTGTGCGCCACAGGGCGTCGTAGAGGCCGGCCACATCGCGAGCCAGGATCTCGTCGGCGTGGCCCGGTTCCTGGAACTCGATGATGTAGTTGCTGTCGCCGCCCAACATCCGGAACACCTCGGTCGGTGGCACCGGCATCCGAGGCAGGAACGGCGTGTTGAGCCCGATCACGCCGGCCACCCGCTCGGGGTGCAGCAGGGGCATCTGCCACACCACGAAGCCGCCCCAGTCGTGGCCCACGAACACGGCCCGTTCGATGTCGAGGCGGTCGAGCAGGCCGACCAGGTCGCCGGTCAGATGGAAGATGTCGTAGTCGGCGATGGCCTCGGGTCGGGAGCTGCCGCCGTAGCCGCGCTGGTCGGGGGCGATGGCCCGGAAGCCGGCGTCGGCCATCGCCGGCAGCTGGTCGCGCCAGCCGTAGGCCAGGTCGGGGAAGCCGTGGGAGAACACGACCGCCGGGCGCCGATCATCGGGTTCGGTGGGCTCAGCTTCGTAGACCGACAGGGTGACGTCGTCGAGCTCGACCAGGCGTTGGGTGGCACCGGGGATCTGGTAGGTCACGAGTGCTCCTGGCGCTTGGATGGGCGGAAGCCGAACGCGCCGGAGTCGACGATGGCCCGGCTGAGGGGTCGGACCAGGTCGCGCAGCCGCTGGCAGCCTTCGGTCCCCAGGTGGTCCCAGGGCGCCATGGCCAGCTCGTCGGTGCGGGCCTCGAGATCCAGGCGATGGGCCCGACCCTCCTCGGTGGCGGTCTCGTCCTCGCCCAGCCATCCCCGTTCGACCAGGGCGTGGCGGGCCTGGGTCCACTCCTCGTCGGTTCGAGCCCGGGTGCTCTGCAGGACGGCGCGGGGCACCTCACCGGTGGCGGCGTGGATGACCAGCGCCTCCAGGCCGGAGATGCCCTGCTCCACCAGGCAGGCGATGTGGCCGTCGCCGCGGAACTCCCGGAGCAGGGTCACCGCGTGCCACAGCACCAGGTGGGGCTGGTCGGGCCAGTCGAGGGCGGCGTGGGCCGCGTACAGGGGCCGACCGTCGAGGGTGCAGGCCTCGGTGGCCAGGCGGGCCAGCTGGGCGGCCTCGGCCACGTCCTGGCCGGCCACGTCGTCGCCCAGCACCCGACGCAAGGCGGCGTCGACACCGGCCCGACGGGCATCGAGGATGTCGGCCGGGCTGGCCAACGCCCAGGCCGCGGGGATGGCGGCGCGCACCAGGGAGGGCGAGAAGTTGTAGAAGGTGGCGATCACCACCTCGGCGGGCACCGGCCCGAAGGCGGCGGCCCGAGAGGCGAAGTAGCCCATCTGGCGATCGTCGAGGCCCAGCGCGGCGAAGCCCTGGGCCAGCTCAGGCGCGAAGTAGACGAACCCGTGATAGGGCTCCAGCGTCCGATGCATCTTTCGGGCCAGCGTCGTGTCCAGCGTGGTCAAGTTGCCCCCCCGGTGCCAGGCCACGCCCAGGAATCCCCCCCGGGTCGTGTCAGCCCGAGCCTACGTCGCGGGGAGGGGCTTGCCGGAAGAGCTGGTCGGAGGAGCTGGCGGGAGTGGGCGGACGCTCAGCCGGTGGCGCCGGCCGAAGCCCGCACCAGCGCGTGCTGCACCAACTCGAGCAGGGCCATCTTGGTGGCGGCGCGATCGCGGGCGTCGGTGGTCACCATGGGCACGTCCTCGGGCACGGCCAGCGCCTCGCGCACGTCGTCGAGGGAGTGCTGCTGCTTGCCGTGGAAGAGGTTGACGGCCACGATGAACGGCACGCCCTGGGTCTCCATGTAGTCGACGGCCGGGAAGCAGTCGGCCAGCCGGCTGGTGTCCACCAGCACCACCGCGCCGATGGCGCCGCGGACCAGGTCGTCCCACATGAACTTGAACCGGTCCTGCCCGGGGGTGCCGAACAGGTAGAGGATCAGGTCGGAGCCGAGCGTGATGCGCCCGAAGTCCATGGCCACCGTGGTCGACGTCTTGCCGGTGTTGGTGCCACCGGTCTCGTCGATCCCCTCGGCCACCTTGGTCATGGCGGCCTCGGTGGTCAGCGGGGCGATCTCGGAGATGGAGCCCACGAACGTGGTCTTGCCCACCGCGAACCCTCCGGCCACGATGATCTTGACCGGGAGCGGGACGCCCTCGTCTTCTGGGACAGTTTCGGCTGAGGCTGGGGCCTCAGAGCGCTTGAAGGCCATCGAGCACCCTTTCGAGCAGTTTGAGGTCCGGGCGTTCGCCCGTCTTGGCGTGTTGCGGCTGGTAACTCTTGAGCAGACCCTGCTCGGCCATGTCGCCCACCAGGACCCGAGCCACCCCGAGGGGGACGTGGAGGTGGGCGGAGATCTCGGCGATCGAGATCGGGGCATTGCAGAGGGAGACGATCTTCTTGCGTTCGAGGGCCAGCCGGGGCGCAGCGGACACGCCCTGAGGGGTGACCCGGACGAGCGTTTCGAGCGGCAGGTCGACGGCCGAGCGCGTGCGACCCTGGGTGATCACGTACGAACGTACGCGAAAGGCGGGGCCGCCTTCATCGTCGGACTCGGCGTCGAACGTGCTCATCGCGGAAGCGCGCTCTGCAGCTCTGCCCGAAGCTCGGGCGTGAGGACGGCGCCAGCCTTCTCGACCAGCACGGCCATCTCGTAGCCGACCAGTCCGACGTCGCACTCGGCGTTGGCCACGCAGGCGAGGCCCGATCCGTCGCTGATCCCCGTGACGAAGAGGAATGCGTTCTCCATCTCGATGATCACCTCGTTCACCGCCCCACCGCCGAAGCGGCCGGCGGCGCCGTAGGCCAGGCCGATGAGGCCCGAGGCCACGGCGGCGAAGCGGTCGGCGGCGTCACGGTCGAGGCCGGACGAGGTGGCGATGGGGAGCCCATCGGACGACACGACGACCGCCTCGTTGACGCCGGGCACCCGCTCGGCGAAGTTCTGCACCAGCCAGTTGAGGTTCCTGGCTTCGGAGCTGAGTTCCATGGTTGAGTTCCTGTCCTCCGGGAGTCGTGCGGGTCGTCGGGTTAGTGGGTCAAGATTCGGGCGTGTCGGTACTTGCACCATCGGCGCTACCACGGCCCTTATTGAGCCCTGAGCGGTAGCGAGAGAGCATCTTGCGCACTTCCTCGGGTGAACGTTGGCTCGTCCCGGTGGTGCGGGCGGCCATCATGGGCATCCCGCCACCGGCGGCATCCTCCGAACGCTTCTTGGGCGTCCGTCGCACCAGACCGGCGGCGGTGAGCTCGGCTGCGGTCTCGGCCTTGGCCTCGGGGGCCTCGACCGATGCTTCGGTGGCGGTGACCACCTGGGCTTCCTCGGCCGACGCGGGGGTGGCCTCGGGGACCATGGGCGGGGCATCGGCCGGGCCGGCCACCCCGAAGGCACCGGGCACGCTGTCGACATCGGACAGACCGTCGCCGGGCTCGGTGGGGAGCTGGCCCGGGGCGTTCTCGACCGGCCCGGGGGCGAGCTCGTCGCTGACCAGCGACTGCAGGCCCCGCTCGAACTCGTCACCCTCGGGGACGGCGTCGAGGTAGGTGGCAGGCTCCTCGGCCAGGTCGTCGATGGTGGTCTCGGCCTCGACCTCGGCCACCGCAGTAGCTTCGGCGCCCCGGACCTCGTCCTCGAACTCGGCCCGGTCCAGGGTCTCGGCGAACTCGTCGAGCTCGAGCTCGACGCCGGCCACCGCATCGGCGGCCACCGCCGCGTCGGTCTGCTCGTCCACCACGATGATGTCGGGCTCGGCCACCTCGGTGACCGCCACCGGCGGGGCCGGCGGGGCGGGAGCGTCGACGATCTCGTCGACCACAGGGGCGGCCATGGGCTGGCCGTCCACCGTCACCAGCTCGGGCGGCAGGGTCACCAGGGCGGTGACGCCACCGGAGGGCGACGAGGTCAGCCGCACAGCCACGCTGAAGCGGGACGCCAGACGGCCGATGACGATGAAGCCCAGGGAGCGGCTCAGGGCCAGGCCGACGAGTGGCGGGCGGGCCAGCTGGGTGTTGGCCTCGGCCAGCTGATCGGAGCTCATGCCGATGCCCTGATCGCTGACCGACAGCGTGTAGCCGTCCTCGGCCCGATGGCCGACGATCTCGACGGTGGTGTCGGGCGGCGAGAAGTGGGTGGCGTTCTCCATCAGCTCGGACAGGAGGTGGGCCAGGTCGACGGCCACGTTGCCGCCCACCGTCACGTCGTCGAGGGCCAGCAAGGAGATGCGGGCGAAGTCCTCGACCTCGCCGATGGCCACGCGGACCACGTCGGCCAGGGCCACCGGGCGACCACGACGACGAGGCGGCTCGGCGCCGGCCAGCACCAGCAGCGACTCTGCGTTGCGTCGCATGCGGGTGGCCAGATGGTCCAGCTTGAAGAGGTTGTCGAGCTGGTCGGCGTCCTCTTCGTTGGCCTCGAGCTGATCGATGAACTCGATCTGGCGGTCGAGGAGCGTCTGGTTGCGGCGGGCCAAGTTGATGAAGATGTCGCCGATGCCCTTGCGCAGCAGGGCGCCCTGCTCCTCGGCCACTTCGATGGTCACGTGCTGGATCGAGTTGAAGGCGTCGGCCAGCTGGCCGATCTCGTCCTTGGAGTTGATGTCGATCGGGGCCAGCGCCTCGGTGAGCGTGGCGGCCGCTCTCATCGGGGTTCCGCAGTCGCTCGACCAGGCCAGGCAGCTTGTCGGTGGACAGCGTGTAGGCGGCGGTCGTGAGCTTCTTCAGCGGCACGGTCACGGCCCGGGCCACATAGAAGGCGATGAGCAGGGCGATGGCGATGGAGCCGAAGGCGCCGACCACGAACAGGGTGGCTTCCTGCTGGGCCTTGGACCGCAGCGACTGGGCCGCGCTGGACACGTCACCGATGACGGTGTTCTCCGCCGACTTGAGCTGCGTCAGCTGGTCGTTGGCCGCCTTGACCGTAGTGGCCTTGTCGACCTCCACGTAGTTGCCGTCCTGGTCGATGGTGACCTTGGGCGACCACGGCGCCAGATTGACGCCCGAGGTGCCGACCTGGGTGGCCACGCTGTTGGAGGAGTTGAGCGGGCTGGTGGCGGGGGCCGGCGGGTAGCTGAAGGTGACGGTGTCGAAGATCTGCTTCTCGACCGCCGCCATGGCCGCTCCGGCGGTGGAGCCCGTGGCGTTGCGCAGCAGGCCCTTCTGATCGGCGGTGGCCGAGGCGTAGTACACGTTCTCGGTGTTGCCCTCGTCACCGGAGGCAACGGTCAGAGCGTTGTAGATGTCGCAGCTCGAGTTGACGACCTGGCAGGGCACGGCGGCCTGGCCGTTGCTGGGCCAGGTCTGGGGGAACTGGCCGACCTGCACGAGCGCCACCGAAAGGGCGGCCTCGTTGGCCTCGGCGGCCTTGACCGCGTTGAGGTTGGCGAAGGTGGTCAGACCTCGGGCCAGCTCGGGATCGTTGGCCGAGGCGGCGATGGCGGTGTTCAGCTGGGCCAGGTCGGTGCGACGCGCTGTCGTACTGGCTGATGGCGGTGGGTGCCGGCGTCTCCAGTCCGTCCACCGAACGTCGCTGCGTGTCGAGGTTGCTCAGGGCGCTGTTGACCGCGCTGACGTCCTTGGCCAGGTCGGCCGACTCCTTGCCGGGGTTCACCTTGTGGAGGGTGGTGTTGTACTGATCCACGGCCACGTCGGTGGCCTTGCGCTGGGTGGCCAGCTCGTCCTTCCACTGCGTGCCGGCGCTGGCCATGTAGGCCGCCGAGTAGATGGCCTCACGCTGGAGCTGGTGAGCCACGTCCGCGTTGACGGCCGCCATGTTGGCCAGTTGCTCGACCCGCTGGGTAGTGCTGGCGGTGCTGAGTCGTTGGCTCACACCCACGTAGCCCAGGATGAGCAGCACCAGGACCGGCGCCAACAGCACGGCGATCAGCTTGGTTCCGACCTTCATGTTCTTGAGCATCACTAGCCTCGGGTCTGTTCGATCGATCCCGCTTGGAGTCCTGCATCCATCGACCGGGGCAACCCGATCTTGAGCGCTCGTGTGACGAATCTCATCGGCGTCATCTCCGTTCGCGCACACCCACGGGGGCAACCACCGCCCCGATCGCACTCACCGCGGTGGCCAGCGTAACCGAGCCGCTCAGCCCGACCCGGCGATCGACACCGGAGCACAATCCCGCCCTGGCGCGCCGTTGCTCGCTAGTCTGTCGGCGATTCGACCGAGGCAGAGAGGAAGCGGCGTGAGCGACACTTCGCAGGGACCAGGTTGGTGGCAGGCATCGGACGGGAAGTGGTATCCGCCCGAGCAGGCTCCCGGCTACCAGCCACCCGCTGGGGGCGGAGACGCGGCGGCGGGCGGTGGTACCCCGACGATCGATGTGGGCGCGGCTCTCAGCTACGGCTGGAGCAAGTTCGTCCAGTACATCGGTCAGATCATCATCATCGTGTTGATCATCTTCGCCGTGGAGATCGTGTTCAACATCATCACGTCGGTGGTCCGTGGCGGCATCGACAGCTTCATCGTCGGCTTCTTCTTCACCTTCATCTTCTGGGCCGTGAGCTGGTTCATCACGTTCATGTTGAACGCGGGCCTCATCCGGGCCGGCTTGGCCATCACCCGGGGTGAGACGCCCGAGGTCGGCATGCTGTTCCAGACCGACCACCTGGCGCCCTATGCCATCGCCTCGATCGTGGTGGCGGCGCTGTTCTTCGTCGGCCTCTTCTTCTGCTGCGTCGGCGGGCTGGTCGTGCTGTTCTTCACCTACTTCTACGGCTTCTACGTCCTCGACAAGGACCAGGCGCCGATGGAGTCGATCGGGTCCAGCTACAACCTGGTGAAGGACAACCTGGGCATGATGTTCGTGCTGATGCTGGTCATCGTGCTCATCAACTTCTTCACCTGCGGGCTGGGCTCGGGCGTGACCTTCATCGCCCTGGCCTACACGTACAAGACGATGAACGGTGAACCGGTAGCCGCCTGACATCGCCTCGGATCGAGTCGCACGACGAGCCCCGGCTTCGGCCGGGGCTCGTTCGCGTTCGGTGGCCAGGCCCGCGGTGGATCAGGGGTCGAGCGGGGCGGGCAGCAGGGTGTGGCCCATGAGGTGGCGGTCCACCGCCGCCGCGGCCGAGCGTCCCTCGGCGATGGCCCACACGATCAGGCTCTGTCCCCGGCCCATGTCGCCGCACACGAACACGTCGTCCACGTTGGTGGCCCAGCGCTCGTCGCGCGCCGACGTTGCCGCGGTCGGTCAGCTCCACTCCGAGGTCGGCCAGCAGGCCGTCGGGCTGAGGGCCGCTGAAACCCATGGCCAGCAGCACGAGCTCACAGGGCAGCTCGAAGTCGCTGCCGTCGACGGGCTCGAAGGTGGGACGCCCGTCGACCATCCGGCTCTCCACCTCGTGGCCTCGCAGGCCGCTCAACTGGCCGTCGGCGCCCACGAACTCGGTGGTGGTGACCGAGTAGACACGCTCGCCGCCCTCCTCGTGGGCCGAAGAGGTGCGCAGCATCAGCGGCCACAGGGGCCACGGTGTGGACTCGGCCCGCTGGTCAGGCGGGCGGGGCATGATCTCGAACTGGTGCACCGAGGCCGCGCCCTGGCGATGCGACGTGCCCAGGCAGTCGGCGCCGGTGTCGCCACCACCGATGATGACCACCCGCTTGCCGGCCGCGCTGATGGGGCTGGCATCGAGGTCACCCTGCTGCACCCGATTGGCCAGGGGCAGGAACTCCATGGCCTGGTGGATGCCCGAGAGCTCTCGGCCGGGGATGGGCAGGTCGCGAGCCACCGTGGACCCGCCGGCCAGCACGACGGCGTCGAACTGGTCGTGCAGCTCCTCGGCCCCGATGTCGACGCCCACCTCGGTGGAGGTGCGGAACTCGGTGCCCTCCGCTCGCATCTGGTCCAGGCGGCGGTCGAGGTGGCGCTTCTCCATCTTGAACTCGGGGATGCCGTAGCGCAGCAGCCCGCCGGCGCGGTCGGCCCGCTCGAACACCACCACGGTGTGTCCCGCCCGGGTCAGTTGCTGGGCCGCGGCCAGGCCGGCCGGGCCCGAGCCGATCACCGCCACCGACTTGCCGGTGCGCACGGTGGGCAGCACCGGGCGCACCCAGCCCTCGGAGAAGGCTCGGTCGATGATCTCCACCTCGACCTGCTTGATGGTGACCGGATCGGCGTTGATGCCCAGGACGCAGGCCGCCTCGCAGGGCGCCGGGCACAGGCGCCCGGTGAACTCGGGGAAGTTGTTGGTGGCGTGGAGCCGGTCGATGGCTTCGCGCCAGTGGTCGCGGTAGACGAGGTCGTTCCACTCGGGGATGAGGTTGCCCAAGGGGCAGCCGTTGTTGCAGAAGGGGATGCCGCAATCCATGCACCGGCTGGCCTGGGTACGGGTCTGCTCGATGGGGAACGGCTCGTAGACCTCGCGCCAGTCCTTGAGGCGCACCGGTACGGCGCGCCGGCGGGGCAGCGCCCGATCGTGCTTGAGGAACCCGGTCGTATCTCCCATGTCTACTTTCCTTCGCCCACGAGGCTCATCATCAGCTCCTCGCCGCTTCCATGATCGCTTCCATCGGATCGGTGCCGTCGACCTCGGCCTGGCGCTGGGCTTCCAGCACCCGCTTGTAGTCGCGGGGCATGACCCGCACGAAGCGGGCCTTGGCGTCGTCCCAGTCCTCCAACAGGCGCCGGGCCACGGCCGAGTCGGTCTCGCGGAGGTGGCGCTCGATGCGGTCGCGCAACCAGTCCTCGTCGTCGGGACCGAGTGTTTCCACGTCCACCATCTCCAAGTTGGTGCGGCTGAGGAACCATCCGTCGGTGTCGAGGACATAGGCGATGCCACCGGACATGCCGGCCCCGAAGTTGCGGCCGGTGTCGCCCAGCACCACCACCCGGCCACCGGTCATGTACTCGCACCCGTGGTCGCCCACGCCTTCGACCACGGCCACGGCCCCCGAGTTGCGCACGGCGAAGCGCTCCCCCACCACGCCCCGCACGAACAGCTCGCCGCTGGTGGCGCCGTAGAGGATGACGTTGCCGGCGATGATGTTCTCCTCGGCCACGAACGGCGAAGCGGCAGGCGGCCGCAGCACGATGCGCCCGCCCGAGAGGCCTTTGCCCACGTAGTCGTTGGCGTCACCCTCGAGGTGCAGGGTGATCCCCCGGGGCAGGAAGGCGCCCAGGCTCTGGCCGGCGGAGCCGGTCAGGGAGATGGTGATGGTGTCATCGGGCAGGCCCTCCCCGCCGTGGCGGCGGGTGAGCTCGGAGCCGAGCATGGTGCCCACGGTGCGGTTGACGTTGGCGATGGGCGAGCTGATCTCCACTCGCTCGCCCCGGTCCAGCGCGGGCGCCGCCTCCTCGATGAGCCGGCGGTCGAGGGCCCGATCCAGCCCGTGGTCCTGGCCCGTCACCTGATGGAGGTTGGTGCCGGCCGGGAGCGACGGCTGGTGCAGGATCGGTGTGAGGTCGAGGCCCGACGCCTTCCAGTGGTCGATGGCCTCGGCCACGTCGAGGCGGTCGACCCGGCCGACGGCTTCGGCCAGGGTGGCGAAGCCCAGCTCGGCCAGCAGCTCGCGCACCTCCTGGGCGATGTACTCGAAGAAGGTGACCACGAACTCGGGCTTGCCGCTGAAGCGACGCCGCAGCTCGGGGTTCTGGGTGGCCACCCCCACCGGGCAGGTGTCGAGGTGGCAGACGCGCATCATCACGCAGCCCGACACCACCAGCGGCGCGGTGGCGAAGCCGAACTCCTCCGCGCCCAGCAGAGCGGCGATCACCACGTCGCGGCCGGTCTTGAGCTGGCCGTCGGCCTGCACCACGATGCGGTCCCGCAGACCGTTCAGCAGCAACGTCTGCTGGGTCTCGGCCAGGCCCAGCTCCCATGGCGCACCGGCGTGCTTGAGCGAGGTCAGCGGCGCGGCCCCGGTGCCCCCGTCGTGGCCCGAGATGAGCACCACGTCGGCGTGGGCCTTGGACACCCCGGCGGCCACCGTGCCCACTCCCACCTCGGCCACCAGCTTCACGTGCACCCGGGCCAGCGGGTTGGCGTTCTTCAGGTCGTGGATGAGCTGAGCCAGATCCTCGATGGAGTAGATGTCGTGGTGGGGCGGCGGGCTGATCAGCCCGACCCCGGGGGTGGAGTGCCGGGTGGCGGCGATCCAGGGGTAGACCTTCTCGCCCGGCAGCTGGCCGCCTTCGCCGGGCTTGGCCCCCTGGGCCATCTTGATCTGGATGTCGTCCGCGTTGACCAGGTACTCGCTGGTCACCCCGAACCGACCCGAGGCCACCTGCTTGACCGCGCTGCGCCGCAGGTCGCCGTTGTCGTCGGGGGTGTAGCGGTCGGCGTCCTCGCCACCCTCGCCGGTGTTGGACTTGCCCCCGATCCGGTTCATGGCGATGGCCATCGTCTCGTGGGCCTCGGCCGAGATGGATCCGTAGGACATGGCGCCGGTGGCGAAGCGCTTGACGATCTCGCTGACCGGCTCCACCTTGTCGATGGGGATGGGTCCACCCTCGCCCGGAGCGAACCGGAACATCCCCCGCAGCGTGGCCAGCTGACGGCTCTGGTCGTCGACTGCCTGGGTGTACTCCTTGAAGATCTCGTAGCGCTTCGAGCGGGTGGCGTGCTGGAGCTTGAAGACGGTGTCGGGGTTGAACAGGTGGTACTCGCCCTCGCGACGCCACTGGTACTCCCCGCCCACCGCCAGCTGGCGGTGGGCCTGCTCGGCGGGCCGGTCGGGGAAGGCCACGGCGTGGCGCTCGGCCACCTCACGGGCCACCTCGTCGAGCCCGACGCCACCCAGTCGGCTGACACCGTACCGGTGAAGAACTCGTCGACCAGGTCCTGGGACAGGCCGATGGCCTCGAAGATCTGTGCCCCGGTGTAGGAGGCCACCGTGGAGATGCCCATCTTGGACATGACCTTGAGCACGCCCTTGCCGCAGGCCTTGATGTAGTTGCGCACGGCCTTGACCGGGTCGGTGATCTGGGTCAGCCCTTCGGCGATGAGGTCCTCGATGGTCTCGAAGGCCAGGTAGGGGTTGATGGCGGCCGCGCCGTACCCGACCAGCAGGGCCATGTGGTGCACCTCGCGGGCGTCTCCGGTCTCGACCACCAGACCCACGCGGGTGCGCGACTTCTCTCGGATCAGGTGGTGGTGCACGGCCGAGATGGCCAGCAGCGAGGGGATGGGACCGAGGCTGGAGGTGGTGTTGCGATCCGACAGGATGAGGATGTTCGAGCCGTCCTCGATGGCTTGGCTGGCCTGGCGGCGCAGCTCGTCGAGGGCCTGGCGCAGGCCGGCACCACCGGCCGTCACCTCGATAGAGGCAGGGCAGGATGGTGGAGCGGAAGTCCTCCATGCCGTCGTAGGTGTGGATCTGGGTGAGCTTGGCCAGGTCGTCGTTGTCGATGATCGGACGCGAGAGGTGGATCTGGCGACAGGAGGCGGCGTCGGGAGCCAGCAGGTTGCCCTCCGGTCCGATCGTCCCGCCCGAGGGAGGTGACCAGCTCTTCCCGGATGGCGTCGAGCGGCGGGTTGGTGACCTGGGCGAACAGCTGGGTGAAGTAGTCGAACAGCAGCCGAGGTCGAGACGACAGCACGGCGATGGGCGTGTCGGTGCCCATGGAGCCCAGGGGCTCGGCGCCGGTGCGGGCCATGGGCTCGATGAGGATCTTGAGCTCCTCGGTGGTGTAGCCGAACACCTGCTGGCGGTGGATGACCGAGCTGTGGGGCCGCAGCTCGTGGGCCCGGAAGGGCAGGCCGTCGAGCTCGACCAGCTGGGCGTCCAGCCACTGCTTGTAGGGATGGGCGGCGGCCAGGCGGGTCTTGATCTCGTCGTCGCCCACGATGCGGCCCTTGGCCGTGTCCACCAGGAACATGCGGCCGGGCTGGAGGCGGCCCTTGTGCACCACCTTGGCCGGGTCGACGTCGAGCACGCCCGACCTCCGACGCCATGATGACCAGGTCGTCAGAGGTGACCCAGTAGCGAGATGGGCGCAGCCCGTTGCGGTCGAGCACGGCGCCGATGACGGTGCCGTCGGTGAAGGCGATGGACGCCGGACCGTCCCACGGCTCCATGAGCGAGGAGTGGTAGCGGTAGAACGCCCGCTGGTCGAGCGGCATCGACTCGTGGTTCTCCCACGCCTCGGGGATCATCATCAGCACCGCGTGGGGGAGCTCGTAGCCGCCCATGTGCAGCAGCTCGAGGACCTCGTCGAAGGTGGCCGAGTCGCTGGCCCCGGGCGTGCAGATGGGGAAGATGCGATCCAGGTCGCCGGTCAGCCACTCGCTGCCCAGCAGGGCCTCGCGGGCCCGCATCCAGTTGCGGTTGCCCTGCACGGTGTTGATCTCGCCGTTGTGGGCGATGTAGCGGAACGGGTGGGCCAACGGCCACGACGGGAAGGTGTTGGTGGAGAAGCGGGAGTGGACCAGCGCCAGGGCCGACTCCACCCGCTCGTCGCGCAGGTCCGGGAAGAACTCGGCCAGCTGGGGCGTGGTCAGCATCCCCTTGTAGACCAGGGTGCGACACGACAGGCTCGGGAAGTAGACGCTGCCCTCGCCTCCCGGGGTGCCCACCTCGTGCTCGATGCGCTTGCGCACGATGTAGGCCCGGCGCTCGAGGCTCTCGTGCATGAGGCCGTCGCCGGCCAGGAAGATCTGGCGGAAGGACGGCTCCACGGCCGCGGCGGTGGAGCCGATCATCGAGTCGTCGAAGGGCAGGTCGCGCCAGCCCAGCACCCGCAGGCCCTCGCTGGCCGCGATCTTCTCCACCGCGTCGACGGCATCGTCGGCCTTGGCCGGATCGGTGGGCAGGAAGGCGATGCCGGTGGCGTAGGAGCCCTCGGCGGGCAGGGCGAAGCCCACCACCTCCCGTAGGAACCGGTCGGGGATCTGCATCAGGATGCCGGCCCCGTCGCCGGTGTTGACCTCGCTGCCCGACGCGCCTCGGTGCTGCAGGTTGCACAGGGCGCCGATGCCCTGCTGCACGATGTCGTGGCTGCGCAGGCCCTTCATGTGGACGATGAAGTTGACCCCGCAGGCGTCGTGCTCGTGGGCGGGGTCGTAGAGGCCCTGGCGGGGCGGCAGATCGTGGCGCATACGTCTTCCCTGGAACGGTTCCCGAACGTGTGGATCATTCAGGCTGCCGGGTCGACGCTGGCCCTGCTGCTGAGCGATGCATGGTAGCGGGCACGGCGATCGAGGGGCCAACCGATTCCCCGGTAGCCTCCCGGCGTGGTCGACCCTGTCGTTGCCGATCTGCTGGCGTTCATCGAGGCCTCGCCGTCGCCGTACCACGCCGTGGCCGAGGCGGCCCGGCGTCTGAGCGCGGCCAACTTCGTCGAGCGGGACGAGACGGCGGCGTGGCTCGGTCCGGTCGACGGGGCCGGGCCGTCGGGCCCTGGCTTCGTGCGCCGGGGCGCCAGCCTGGTGGCCTGGGGCGCCACCGACGGGCTCGGCGACGGCGCGGGCGGGTTCCGGGTGGTGGGCGCCCACACCGACAGCCCCAACCTGCGCATCAAACCCCGGCCCGACTCGGCCTCGCTCGGGTGGCAGCAACTCGGCGTCGAGATCTACGGCGGCGTCCTGCTCAACTCCTGGCTCGACCGCGACCTGGGGCTGTCGGGCCGGGTGGGCGTGCGCAGCGCCAGTGGCCATGAGCTCCGCCTGATGCGCGACGACCGAGCCCTGCTGCGGGTACCTCAGCTGGCCATTCACCTGGATCGCGACGTCAACCTGGGCCTCAAGCTCAACCCCCAGCAGCACCTCACCCCGATCTGGGGGGCGGGCGACCCGAGCCCCGGTGGGTTCGCCGCCTATCTGGCTGACCAGTTGGGGGTGGCGGCGGACGCGGTGTTGTCGTGGGACGTGATGGCCCACGATCGGGCCGCGCCGACGGTGGCCGGCCGCAACGACGAGCTGATCAGCTCGGCCCGGATCGACAACCAGCTGTCGTGCTGGGCGGCCGTGGACGCCCTCGTCTCGGTGGTGGCGCGGGGGGATCAGGTCCATCGGGTGGGTCGGGGCCGCGTCCGACGCCGGTGGTGGTGCTGTTCGACCATGAGGAGATCGGCAGCGTCTCGGCCTCGGGTGCGGACAGCGACCTGTTGGCCAGCGTGCTCGAGCGGCTGGTGCTGGCCAGCGGGGGCGACCGGGTGGCCTGGTTGCGGGCCGTGGCCGGCTCCCGGGCGGTGTCGTGCGACGGCGCCCACGCCACCCATCCCAACTATCCGGAACGACACGATGCCGACCACCTGGTGGTGGTGAACAGCGGACCGGTCATCAAGCACAACGCCAACGTGCGCTACGCCACCGATGCCGACACCGCCGCCTGGTTCGCGGCCGTGTGCGAAGGGGTCGAGGTGCCCGTGCAACATTTCGTGTCGCGGGACGACATGCCGTGTGGCTCCACCATCGGGCCCATCACCGCCGCCCGGCTGGGGATCCGCACCGTGGACGTCGGCGCGGCGCAGCTGGCCATGCACTCGGCCCGCGAGCTTTGTGGCTCCGCCGATCCCGCCCTCCTCGCCACCGCTCTGGCCGCCGCGCTGATCAGCCCCGACTGACGGCCCGCCGGGAGGCTTGCCGACCAGAGGGCCGAGCAGGTCGGGCCAGTCAGATCGAGCGGTCGACGTCCTTCCAGTACCGGTCGCGCAGGAGGCGGGTGTAGAGCTTGCCGGTCGGATGGCGGGGCAGCTCATCGAGGAAGTCGACCGACCGGGGCACCTTGTAGCCGGCCACATGCGTGCGGGTGAAGGTCAGGATGTCGGCCTCCAGCTCGGGCGACGCCACGTACCCGTCGATCAGCTCCACCGCTGCCTTGACTGATTCCCCCCACTCCTCGTCGGGGATGCCGAACACCGCCGCGTCGGCCACCGCTTCGTGCTCGATCAGCACCTGTTCGACCTCGGCCGGATAGATGTTCACCCCGCCCGAGATGATCATGTTGGCCGCCCGGTCGGCCAGGTACACCCAGCCGTCGGCGTCCACGTGGCCGATGTCGCCGATGGTGTAGGTGCCGGGCTCGAGGAAGGCCGACGCCGTCTTCTCCGGAGCGTTGTGGTACTCGAAGATGCGGGTGGCCATCTGGTGGTGGCACCACAGCGTCCCGTCCTGTCCCGGATCCAACCGCTGCCCGTCGGCGTCGGCCGCGAACACCTCGTAGCTGGGCACGGCCCGCCCCACGGTGCCGGGGTGCGCCAACCAGTCCTCCGAGCCCACCATGGTCACCACCCCGCCCTCGCTGGCGCCCCAGTACTCGACCAGCACCGGTCCCCACCACTCGATCATGCGGGTCTTGACGGGCACCGACACCGGCGCGGCGCCGTGGATCACGGTGCCCAGCGACGAGGCGTCGAAGGCCTGGCGCACCTCGTCGGGCTGGCGCAGCAGGCGGACGAACATGGTGGGCACGAGGTGGGAGTTGCGGATGCCGCGTTGTTGGATCAGCTCGAGCGCCTGCGCGTCGTCCCACCGAGGCATGATCACCAGCGGCGCCCCGTTGAACAGGTCGATGGTGGAGAACCCGAGCGGCGAGGCGTGGTAGAGGGGGCCGGTGACCAGGTGGGGGCCCTGGCCGTCCAGGCCGATGATCGGACCGGTCAGCCGGGAGAGGCGCAGCTGGGCCCCGATGGTGGTCTGCGTGGCCCGCTTCACGCCCTTGGGCCGACCGGTGGTACCGCTGGTGTAGAGCATCGAGCCGCCGGCGGTGCCCTCGGGGTCGAAGTCGTGGTCGACGGCCGCCTCCAGGGCGTCGTCCAGCTCGTGGCCCAGCACCACCACCGGTCGGTCCCCCGCTGCGGCCCGGGCCGTGTCCTCGTAGACCGGATCGGCGAACAGGACCCGGCTCTCGCTGTCGTCCACGATGTAGCCGGCCTCCTCGGCGGTGAGGTGCCAGTTGACCGGGGTGATCCACACGCCGGCCAGCAGGGCACCCAGCGACAGTTCCAGGAACTCGACCCGGTTGCCCACGATCATGGAGGCATGCCCTCCGGGCTCGATGCCGAACGTGTCCCGCAGGAGATGGCCCACGCGGTTGGCCCGATCGGCCAGCTCGGCCCAGCTCCGGGTACGGGTCAGGTCGTCTAGCGCCAAGCCGGCGGGATCGAACCCCCCGCCGGCTGCGGACATCCCCTCGAGCAGCACGGCCGGAGCCTAGCGATGCCGGGTCTGGCTAGCGTGCCGATGTGACTCTCGACGATGCCCTGGCTGCCCTTGCCGTCACCCGGGGCGCCTCCGAGCACGAGGTGCGCACCGCCTACCGGCGCCTCATCGGCGCGGCCCACCCCGACCGGGCTGGCGGCGATCCCGACGCCACCCGGCGTACGGCGCGCCTGACCCAGGCCTACGCGGTGGTGCGCCGGGCCCTGGCCGAGGGCCAGATGGTCGCCCCGGCGGCGGTGGAGTCCGCCGTCGAGGAGGTGGACGCCCGACCGGCGGCCGAGATCGACCAGGACTCCATCGTGGTCGACGTGCCGGCCGACGAGGCCTTCGCCGCCCTGTTCGAGGCCGCGGGGCGCGTCGGCCACGTGGCGTACTTCGACCGGAACCTGGGCCTGCTCGAGACGGTGGTCCGCTTCGAGGGTGGACCGACCTGTTCGGTGCTCATCACCTTGCAGGGGCGGGCCTACGGCACCGAGGCCTTCTGCACCATGGAATCGATCGAGGCCGCGCCCACCCCGCCCATCGCCGCGGTGATCGACGCACTGGTCGAGGAGCTGACGGCTCAGAGGTCGTCGCCGTAGGGTCCCTGGTCGACCCCGCCGGCGATCTCCAGCAGGCTGCCCAAGGCTTGGGACGACAACAGCCGTTCGGTGGTGGCGGGCGGGGCTGAGGTCCCCACCGGGACCACCACCCGGAGGGCGGCGGGCATCACCCGGATGAGCAGCGGGGCCGGCAGGTTCATGGCCTCGCCGTCCACCCCGGCCAGGACCGTCGCCCCGGCCGAGTCGACGTGCAGCTCCGGAGCGGTCCACTGGTCACAGCCGGGCACGTGCTCCAGGTCGACGCCCAGGGTCAGGCGTCGGGCGGCGGCAGCCAGCTCCTCGGCGTCGGCCGCGGCCAGCACCAGCACACCCAGCTCGCCCCCCTGCAACGACACGCGGCGACCCGTCCCGTCGAGGCCGACCAACCCCCGGTACGGGTTGTTGGAGACCAACAGGACCTGAGCGGTGGTGTACGCCGTGCCCGCCGGCGAGCGGAACTGCAGATCGATGGCGCGGTCACCCTCCATCAGGGCGGGCAGCAGGTCGGCGGCCGCCTTGAGCCGTCCGTCGCGGTAGCTGGGATCCTCGACGATGTAGGGATACATGCCCAGCGACACGTTGTTCACGAAGAACCGGTCGCCGGCCAGGCCGTGGTCCACCCGGATCTCGATGCCTTCGTGGAACGCCTCGAGGGCCAGGCTCGGGTCGGACCGGTCGAGGTTGAGGTCGAGGGCGAAGTGGTTGCGGGTCCCGGCTGGGATGCACACGAACGGCAGGTCGTGGGCCACGCACACCGCGGCCACGTCGGCCTGGGACCCGTCGCCACCGGCCATGCCCAGCACCTCGGCGCCGTCGGCCACCGCTCGCTCGGCCAGGGTGGTGAGGTTGTCCTCGCGCTCGAGCACCACGGCCTCGACCCCCCGACGGCGGGCCTCGGCCACCAGGTCGAACTGCTCGACCTTG
The DNA here is from genome assembly GCA_963740985.1 of uncultured Microthrixaceae bacterium. Lineage (GTDB taxonomy): Bacteria > Actinomycetota > Acidimicrobiia > Acidimicrobiales > Acidimicrobilacustridaceae > UBA4742. The sequence goes on along the minus strand of CAVUGJ010000002.1, from coordinate 165,877 downwards.
CCCCCACCCGACTTGGGGTTCAGGAACAGCACCCGTCGGCTGGCGCTGAGACGCCGTGTCCGTCCCTGCACCTCGGGCGCGGCGGCCACCCGCACGTAGCCCCGTTGGGCGTACACCCCACTCACGCCGGCGGCGACGAATGCCACCACCGCGGCCAGCGACGCCCACGGATGGTGGATGGCCACCACCACCGCGCAGACCACCAGCAGCACCAGACCGAAGGCGCCGATGACCAGCCAGCGACCCCGGTGGTGGCCGCGCGACACCGCGCCCCGGACGACGCCCGAGGCCAACAGGGCCAGCGACACGACGGCCACCACGAACACCAGGAACCGGCTCAAGGCGATGGCCAACAGCAGCAACGCGCCCACCGCGCCCAGGGCGATTGCGCCCAGCGCGGCGACACGGCGACGCAGAGGAGGCGGAGTCGTGGTCACGGGGTCGAATCTAGTCACCGCGAGCATCCGCCACCCCTGGCAACCGGTCGAGCACCATTGCGGTTCATGCAAGCCATGGAGCGAGTGCATGTGATCCCCGACGTGGGGGCTGCCACCCGCCCACGCGCCAGCTCGAGCCGGGCGTGGCTCCTGGACCCGGTGGCCTTCCACGCCAGCTTCGATGAGCTCTATGCCGAGGTGGACCGGGCCGAAGGGCTGACCCGGATGCGGTGGCTGGCCACCCAGGTGTGGCGCAGCACCGATCCGGCCACCCACGGCTACGTGGACTGCCTGCGCACCGGCTCGGCCGACGAGTGGGAGGCTGCCTACCACGACTCCCACCTGGTCGACTGGTACCGCGTGTTGATGGCCGATCACCTCGTCCCCGCCCCGGGGTTGAGCGATCCTCGAACCCTGCGCCGGGGACTGCCCGACCTGGGCTGGACGCCGGCGGAGGCCCGACGCGCCGTGTACGGCCGAGAGCTCACCGGCCTGGTGGAGGGCTATGCCTCGCCGGAGGTGGCCGACGACATCGGCCCGCAGCTCATGTTGGACAGCCGGGGCTGGCTGGGTCCCGACGACGTCGAGCTCGCCATCCGTCGGCTGCGAGGCATCGACCCCTCCTGCTTCCGCAACGCCCAGCCCCTGGTCCCGCTGGTGGAGGAGCTGTACGCCACTCTGGCGGTGGCCCGCGACCGCCCGGACCGGGTGCTGCTCGTGTTGGCCGACTGACCCGACCCGGTCCGGCTTCCAGGCCCTCGGCGCCGTCAGCTTTCTGGGCGACGTGACCGTCGCGTACGCTGCCTCCATGAGTGACACGGGGGAAGACGCCATCGTCGGGGAGCTGCGGGCCTGGCTCGAGCAGAACTGGGACCCGGACCTGACCGTGGCCGAGTGGTGGGAACGGCTGGGCATGGCCGGCTGGTGCGCCCCCACCTGGCCCGTCGAGTGGTACGGCAAGGGCGTCAGCCGCGACGAGGCCAACCAGATCAGTCGGGAGATCGCCGCCTTCGGGGCCGCCGGTCCCCCCAGCGGGCTGGGCCTGCTGCTGGCCGGTCCGACCATCGTGACCCACGGCACCGACGAGCAGAAGAGCCGGTTCCTTCCCGACATCGTCACCGGCCGCCAGGCCTGGTGCCAGCTCTTCAGCGAGCCCGGCGCCGGCTCGGATCTGGCCGGGCTGCAGGCCAAGGCCGTGCGCGACGGCGACGAGTGGATCGTCAACGGCCAGAAGGTGTGGACGTCGGGGGCGCAGGTGGCCGACCTGGGCATGCTGTTGGCCCGCACCGATCCGGACGTGGCCAAGCACGCCGGGATCAGCTACTTCGGGGTGGCCATGGACCAGCCCGGCATGGACATCCGCCCGCTGCGGGAGATGACCGGGCGGGCGTTGTTCAACGAGGTCTTCATGACCGACGTGGCCGTGGCGGATGCCGACCTCATCGGTGGGATCAACAACGGGTGGCAGGTGGCCAACACGACGCTGGCCAACGAACGCGCCGGGCTGGGCGCGGGCGGCGGCGGTGCTGCGGGCAGCGCCATCCCCGGCACCAAGGCCGGGATGCTGTCGCGGCGGGTGGGCGACTTCGTCGCCGGGGCCCGCTCGGGCACCGGCAGCGCGCTCTCTGGTCGCGGCGCGTCGATGCTGGTCGACCTGGCCAAGGACCTGGGCCGAGCCGACGACGCCAACCTCCGCCAGGACCTCATGCGGCTCTACACCCTCAACGAGATCGCCCGGTACACCAACCTGCGGGCCAAGGCGGCCAAGGCCGCCGGCCGGGCGCCGGGTCCCGAGGGCAACACGGCCAAGCTGTCCATGAGCCGCATCACCCGGCTCAGTCGCGATCTGGGCCTGGCCATCCTGGGCGCCGGGGGCATGCTCACCGGTCCCGACGCTCCCCTGAACGGGATGCTGGCCGAGATGGCGCTGTTCGCGCCGGCGGTGTCCATCTATGGCGGCAGCGACGAGATCCAGAAGAACATCATCGGCGAGCGGGTGCTGGGACTGCCCAGCGAACCGCGTCCGGACAAGGGGGTCCCCTTCAAGGATCTGAAGGTGGGCACCCAGGCCGGCTGAGCGCCAGCTCACACTCAGATGGCGGGCCGGTTCGGCGCTTCCCGACACAGCCGGCGTTTCCCCTCTTCGTCCCTCGGAGCCCTGTCTCACGTTGTCTCACGCGAGACAGGGTGAGACAGGCCCTCGAGCGGCCAACCACGGAACCCGGACGTCGTTTGCGGTACTCCGTCGGTGCACGCGGAGATCGGTAGGTGGGTGGGTTCGCCGCTTCGAGCTCGGCGGACGACCGCGGCCTCGGCTCAGACCACGGTGACCGTCGGCGTGACGGTGATCGTGGTGCGCAAGCTGTTGGCGATGAAGCACTCGCGGTGGGCGACCTCGCACAGGTGCTCGACACGGGCCACGGTGGCCGGGGCCCGCACGGTGATGTGCGGCGACAGCTGGATGTGGCCGATCCGTGCCGGCGGCTCGTCCATGTCCATGCTCCCCACCGCCTCGTCGCGGTAGTCGATCACGTCCACCCGGGCCCGGGCGGCCACGGCCAGCAGGGACAGCAGCTGGCAGGAGGCTGCGGCCGAGACCAGCAGCGACTCGGGGTTGAGGCGCTGCGCATCGCCCCCGAAGGCGGCGTCGCCGCTCAGGGCCAGTTCGGTGGCTGCCGGCGGCGAGCTGGCCGCATGATCACGGTCGTAGCGGTCATAGCCCACCGAGGTGGTCCCGGACCAAGAACAGTTGGCCTGGTAGCGGTGCACGCGAGCGTCCATGTCGCCATGGTGGCTTGCTCAGTGGCCGGTGAGCGACCCGATTCGCTCCTGGAACAGGGTCACGGTGGCCGTGCACGGCACGGTGCCACCGCTGGCCACATCCAGATCGGCGCGCCAGCCGCTGCCGCTGAGCGCGGCCGCCACGTCGTCGGCCTGGCCCACCGTGCGGCCGTTCACCGCCACCTCCAAGTGGGTGGTGTGGCCGTCGGACTGGGTCAGACAGGATCCGCTGACCGTGATCGGGGTCGTGCCCGGCACCGCCGGAGAGCTTCCTTCGGCCAGCACCTGCGGCGAACCGGACGCGCTCAGGACCCCGTCCCGGCGCTCGATGAACCAGCGCTGCCCCGCCTCCACCAGGAACTCGTAGTGCAGGGCTGCGCTCCCCGAGCCCCGGTAGCAGCTGACGCCGAAGCCCGCCCGCGTCTGACCGTTGACCACCTGGCTGGCCGACACCGTCATGGTCAGCTGCTGGATGGGTCTGGAGTAGGGGGAGCTGGCCAGATGGTGGAGGTCGCCCACCGCGCTGACCACGTAGCTGTCCGACTGGTAGCTGAAGCTGGTGCCCGAGGGCAGCGTGGTGGTGGTCCAGCCCGAGTTGGGGTCGTGGAAGTCGTCGGTGTACACCACCCGGGGCGGCCCGGTGACCGGGGACACCTGACGGAGTCGACGGGCCACGGTGGTCACACCCAGCACGGCGATGCCGGCCAGCACCACCACCCCGATGACCGCGGCCACCACCATCCCCCGGTGCGGCGGCGCCGACGGCGGCCCGGGCGGCGGCGGCATCCAGCCGGGACCGGGAGGCGCGGTCGCCCAGTCGGCACCGGGTGGCGTCGGTGGCCAGGCGGGACCAGGGGGTGGCGCCGGTGGCCAGGCTGGACCGGGTGGTGGCGGCGGCATCCAGCCGGGCCCGGGAGGGACGGCCGACCCGTCGGGCGGCGGACCCCACGGAGGTGGGGTCTCCACTCAGTCGACGAACTCGGCCACCACCTGGGCGGCCGGGCGGGCGATCACCGCCCGTCCGCCCGACACCAGGATCGGCCGTTGCATGAGCTCGGGATGCTCGACCAGCAGGTCGACGACCGCGGCGCGGGTGTCGAACCCGTCCTCGGGCAACTCGAGCTCGGCGAAGCGCTTGTCGTGGCGGACCAGCGTGGCCGGCTCGCTCTCCAGCTGGTCGAGGAGGGCCTCGAGGCCGTCGCGGTCGAGCGGCGTCTTGAGGTACTCGACCACCTCGAGGTCGATGCCGCGGGTCTCCAGCTCGCCCAGGGCGGTGCGCGAGGAGCGAGCAACGAGGGTTGTGGAAGATGGTCACGTCAGGCATGGCGCTCAGTATCGCAGGAGGCTCGCTGTCGGAGCAGATCGAGTCCCAGCGGGCCCAGATCCAGGGCGTAGGCGTGGAAGGCCTTCAGGTCGAAGGCGGCGCCGTGGCGAGCCTGGGCGTCGGCCCGAGCCTCGAGCCACACCCGCTCCCCCACCTTGTAGCTGATGGCCTGGCCGGGCCAGCCCAGGTAGCGCACCAGCTCGCTGGCCGCGAACGACTCGGGAAGGCGCGAGCGCAGGCGGAGGAACTCGCGGCCGTGATCGGGCGTCCAGCGCTCGCCCGGGTGCGAACGCCGGCTCCGGTCCGGGTTGGCTGGTCGGGATCTCGAGCTCGAGGTGCATGCCCGATGTCGATGATGACCCGCACCGCCCGCATGGCCTGGGCCGCCAGCATCCCCATCCGATACTCGGGTCGGGGCAGGAAGCCGAACTCGTCCATGAGGCGCTCGGCGTACAGGGCCCAGCCCTCGCCGTGGCCGGAGATGAACGTCGATCCGGGCGAAGCGCGACAGCTGGGCCCGTTGGAAGACGACCTGGGCCACCTGGAGGTGATGGCCGGGCACGCCCTCGTGGAAGGCGGTGCTCATCTCGGACCACAGGGGAAGCGCGTCTGCCCGCTGGGTGGGGGGTACCAGGTGCGGCCGGGACGGCTGAAGTCCTCGGAGGGACCGGTGTAGTACATGGCCGCGGCCCCGCCCGGCGGCGCGATCATGGCCTCGACCCGGCGCACCGGCGGGGCGATGTCGAAGTAGGTGCCGTCCAGGTCGGACATGGCCTGGTCCATGAGGTCCTGGAGCCATTGGCGCAGGGCGTCGGTCCCCTCGACGGCCAGGTCGCTCTCGGTGCTCGAGCCAGTCGACCGTCTCGGCGATCGCCGGCTCCGGGTCGCAGGCGCTCGCACTCGCGCGCCATGTCCGTCTCGATCCGGGCCAACTCCTCCCAGGCCCACTCGTAGGCCTCGGTCAGATCGATCTCCGCGCCCAGGAAGGACCGGGCCAACGTCTGCGTAGCGGTCGGCACCGACGGCATCGGACTCGGTGGCGTCGGGCGCGTAGGTGCCACGCAGGTAGTCGGCCAGACTCGGCGTAGGCCTCGGTGGCGGCGGCGGCCGACGCCGACCAGCTCGGCCTGCAGCGCCGGGGTGACCCCCGAAACGGTGTCGGCCTGGCTCACCAGGTCGTCGAAGAAGGGATCGTCGGGACCGTCGCCCGCCCACGCCGCGGCCTGGCCCGCCGCCTCCAACGCCTGGCGTCGGGCCGCGATGAGGCCCCGGCGTCGCCCCTCCTCGTAGGCGGCCACCGCGCCGGCCACCGCCTCGGGCACCGCGGCCAGGCGCCGCCCGGCCACCTCCCAGTCGTCGACCGTGTCGTAGGCCATCAGGTCGAACACCTCGCGGATGACCTGGACCGGGCTGGCGATGTTGTTGAGGTCGCACAGCGGCTCGTCGGCGTCGATCAGCGCCAGCTGGGTGTCCAGGCGCTCGATCAGCAGCGATGCGGCCAGCTCTTCGAGCCGATCCGGCGTGGACAGCCCGGCCAGCTCCACCAGGGTCTGGCGGCACAGGGCGGCCCGGGCCTCGATGCCGTCCGGGGAGTAGTCGGTGAGCTGGTCGTCGTAGCCGGAGACGCCGGCGTCGGTGGCCCACGCCGGATCCAGGGCGGCCGCGTCGTCGACGAAGGCGTCGGCCAGGACGAAGACCGGGGAGCGATCGAGTGAATCCATGGGGCTGATCCTCGCAGGTGGCGACGATGATGGGGCGGTGGATTCGGACGGAGTGCTGGTGGCCGCGGTCGACAACCTGATCGCCTGGCACGACCTGTCGATCGGCGCGCTCGGCTTCCCGACCGGGCTCGGCCGCCACTGGTGGACCAGCCCGACCCCCGCCCCCTGGATCTACTTCACCGCCATCCAGCGCCGGCCCCTGGTCGGTCGACGCCAACGGGATGAGGCCGCGGCCGAGCTGCGGACGCATCTCGACGACCCCCGTGGCGGGTTCCAGGCCGTCTGCGCCAGCTTCGCCGACCTCGATCTGACGACGCCATCGGCCGGTCTGGCCCTGCGCGCCCGCGGGCTCTGGTACGCACGGCCGGCCACGCGGGTGGCCGCCTGGTCAGCGCCTGACGCCGAACCCGAGGACCTGGTGATCGAATCGGTGGCCGGACCTGGGCCCCTGGCCGAGTACGAGTCGGCCACCAGCGCCGCCTTCGGTGGTCTGGCTCCGGTGGCGGTGGGCGACGTCCACGCCCCGGGGATCCTGGCCGACCCAGACCTGCACGTGCTGGTGGGTCGGCGCGACACGCGGGTGGTGGCCGGTGCCATGGCGCAGCTCGGCGCCGGGGTGATCGGTCTCTACGGTGTGGGCACGGTGCCCGGAGAACGCGGGCGGGGCTACGCCACCGCGCTCACCCGGGCCGCGCTGGCCCTGGCTCCGAATCGAGTGGCCGTGCTGCAGCCATCACCCGCCGCCGCCCGGCTCTACCGGCGCCTGGGCTTCACCGAGGTCGGCGCCTTCACCCATTGGGGATGAGGGCGGCCGCCGCGCAGAGGCCGCCGTAGGCCACCACCACCCCCCAGAAGAGCAGATCCCCGGGATGGTGGAGATAGCGATCGAACCCGACGCCCAGCGCCACGCCCATGGGTACGGCCAGCACCTGTTGCAGGTGCGGGTGGTAGCTGAGCCATCCCCGGTGCTCGGCCACGAACTCGATCACCCCGGGCAGGGGCAGCAACACCAGCAGCCACGGGTCGAGCGGGCGCGGCCAGCGCAGCCCGGCCAGGGCCAGGGCCAACACGGCGAAGGCGACCGGGTACAGCGCCACGCACCGACGGCACACGTGGTTGCGCCCGAGGCGGACGCAGCGGTCGTAGTCCTCGGGGTAGTGGTGCGCCATCCACATGGGCGAGATGGTTCGTCGGCCGGCGGCCTGGGCATCCGCCGATGGTACGGTGACCCGGCGTCGGGACCCCTGATGGGGCCTACCACCATGGGAGGGGCCGTGGCCCTCGAGGTTGACCTGATCTCCAAGGTGATCATCGACAACGAGTGGTTCAGCGTCGAGCTGGGCACGCTTCGAGATCGTCGAGCTGGCCTTCGTCGACGAGACCGGCCAGCCCGTGCACGACCCGCTCGACACCATGGCCTACACGTTCGTCACGCCCAACCGTGACCGCTACTACGGGCCCTTGTCGGCCATCCAGCTGTACAAGCTGGCCGATCGCTAGGGGATCCGATGGCGACGACGGTGTCCGGGAGTGATCGCGCGGGCCGTGGGCCAGCCGGTCGAAGTGGTGGAGGTCGTGGTCCCCGATCCCGGTCCCGGTGAGGTGACCGTCGACGTGGCCGCCTGCGGGGTGTGCCACACCGACCTGCACTACCGCCAGGGCGGGATCAACGACGAGTTCCCGTTCCTGCTGGGACACGAGGCGGCCGGGACGGTGGCGCAGGTCGGCCCCGGCGTCACCGAGGTCGAGCCCTGGTGATTTCGTCATCCTCAACTGGCGGGCGGTGTGCGGTCAGTGCCGCGCCTGTCGACGGGGTCGTCCCCAGCTACTGCTTCGCCACCCACAACGCCAGCCAGGCCATGACCCTCACCGACGGGACGCGGCTGTCGCCGGCGCTCGGCATCGGGGCCTTCGTGGAGCGGACGTTGGTGGCCGCCGGACAGGCCACGAAGGTCGATCCCGAGGCGGACCCGGCCGCGGCCGGCCTGTTGGGCTGCGGCGTCATGGCCGGGTTCGGCGCGGCCGTGAACACCGGTGGCGTGGGCCTGGGCGACTCGGTGGCGGTGTTCGGATGCGGCGGGCGTGGGCAACGCCGCGGTGGCCGGCGCGGCCATGGTGGGAGCCAGCCCGATCATCGCCGTCGACCTCGACGCCACCAAGCTGGAGTGGGCCCGCAGCTTCGGCGCCACCCACACGGTGGACGCGTCGATGGTCGACCCGGTCGAGGCCGTCCGTGAGCTCACGGGCGGGTTCGGCGCCGACGTGTGCATCGAGGCGGTGGGCAACCCCAAGGTGCTCGAGCAGGCCTTCTTCGCACGCGACCTGGCCGGCACGGTGGTGCAGGTCGGGCGTGCCCACGCCGGACATGGCGCTGCCCGACATCCCGATGATCGAGTTCTTCGGTCGGGGCGGCGCCCTCAAGCCGTCCTGGTACGGCGACTGCCTGCCCAGCCGTGACTTCCCGATGCTCATCGACCACTTCCTGCCGGTCGGTTCCCGCTGGACCGCTTCGTCAGCGAGCGGATCGGCCTGGATGACGTCGAGGAGGCCTTCGACAAGATGGCAGCGGGGCGAGGTGCTGCGTTCGGTCGTCGTCCTCGGCTGAGCCGGCCCTAGTCTACCGATGGCAGCCCATGAGCGATCGTGCGACACCGATGTCGACACGTCGATCCCACCCTGAGCGACGGCGACCACGAGCGCTTCGCGCACATCGTCAAGAAGGCCGAGCTGACCGACGCCATGATCTACGGCAAGGAGATCACGGCGCTGTGCGGCAAGAAGTGGATCCCGACCCGCGATCCCGAGAAGTTCCCGGTCTGCCCCGACTGCCGCGACCGCCTGTCGTCCATGCCCTGACGCCCCGCAGTCGACCTCAGCTCCCGCCCTCCACGTCGCTGGGCACGATGATGGTGATCGACTGGGGCGGCATGGTGTACAGGAAGGCGTTCTGCGCCGGGTGTTGATGCTGCCGGCGGCCGACGGGGGCGGCCTTGGCGCTGGTGACCCGTGTACACCTTGGCCGAGTAGAACACCTCCTCGGCGGTCAGGTTGATGGCCGCGGTCTTGGCCGTGGTGGCCTTGTTGATGGCGATGATGACCAGCTGGTCGTGGTTGGCCGCGTTCATCGAGGCGTAGACCGTGGCGGTGGACGGGTCGCTGCTCGAGGCCAGGATCGAGGTGTCACCGAACGCAGCCGCCGTTGCCGTCGTAGTTGCGGAACGCCTCGAAGGCGGCGGTGGAGAAGGTCTCGTTGTCGAACAGCGGCCAGTAGGCGGCATCGGTCACGCCCTGCTGGCCGAAGATGCCCAGCACGTCGGCGTCGGCGATGGCCCCGCTGATCTCGTTGCCCCCGCCGTAGTCCCACTCGCTGAGCGACAGGCCGGTGCCCGGGTAGTCGGCCGCGATCTTGGACTGGAGCCCCGGCAGGAGGTCGATGGGACCGTGCAGCACGTCGTCGGTGATCCAGCTGTCCTCGGTGTAGGTCGGGATCCCACAGCGAGCGCGGCGCCTGCTCGCGCGCCGCGATCTCGGCCGCGCCGTCACCGGAGGCGTCGTCGGTGATGCGGTACGCCGCCGCCGGTGGCCTCGGGGTACCAGTGCACGTCGAGGTCGTCGATCAGCCGCTGGCCGGCGGTGGTCGAGGCGGCCTCCATCTGTCGTCAGGTACCAGTCGAGGAAGTTGCCGTCGGCGGCCGCGTCGCTGGCGTTCTGGAGGTTGGCGAACCCCTCCCAGCCGTAGTTGACCGGCCCGACGACCTTCACCGACGGCCACACCGCCTTGACCGCCGTGGCGTAGGTGGCGTCACGCTGGGCCAGCTCGGCGTAGGTGACCGGCGTCGGGATGCACCTCGGCGTGGGTCGAGCTCCAGAGGTCGGGCTCGTTGTCGAGCTGGATCATCACGTTGCGCGCCCGGCACCGCCTGCTTGAGCCAGTTCACGAACTCGTCCTGGTACACCTTGCCGTCGGTCGTGCTCGGGTTCAGCGAGAAGGCCGAACCCTTGGTGGGCAGGTTCTGGTCGAAGTGCAGGGCCAGGTAGTTCGGGGTGTTCTGGACGTTGCACACGCGCGGCCTCGTCGCCGGCCACGTAGTCGACGATCGGGGATGGTGACGAGCGCGGCGGCTCCGGCCGCCGCCGCCTGCGCGACAGCGTGGGCCGGATGGCCGCGCCCGGGGTTGGTCGAGGAGCTCAGGTAGTCGTCGTTCTCGTAGCAGTAGTCGCTGCCGGCGTTGGATGCGTTGGTCTCCCAGTTGTAGGCGGTCCAGCGGTTGCCGCCCAGGCGGACCAACGTGGCCCGGGTGGCGGCCAGCTGCGCCGCGCTGGGCGAGTTGAGGCCGTAGATCAGCGGCGAGATGGCGCGGTTGGCCTGGCTGGTGTCGATGGTCAGCGTGATCTGGCGCGCTGCCCGGGTCGCCCGGCGTGAACAGGCACCCGCTGACGGTCAGAGCCCGACCACCAGGGCACCGACGGCCGCGCCACGTCCGAGCCGGGCACGGCGGTGCCGGCCCGGCGACTCCGCTCGCATGGGTCATAGGACCTAGATCGTCGGACCCACGGACGGACTTGAGCGATCCGCTCGCCGGCGGCGACGATGGCGCCATGGCCGATCCCAAGTCCTTCCATCTGACCGCGGAGATCCACGCGTACCTGATGGCGCACAGCACCACCATCGACGAGATCCAGGCCGACCTGATCGCCGAGACGGCGGAGGCCACCGGTGGGTTCGCCCGCATGCAGATCTCACCCGAGCAGGGCATCTTCATGACGCTGCTGACTCGAGCGGTGCGGTGCCCGCCAGGCCGTCGAGGTGGGGACGTTCACGGGCTACTCGTCGCTGGCGGTGGCCCGGGGGCTGCCCGACGACGGCCATCTGTTGTGCTGCGACGTGAGCGAGGAGTGGACCGCATCGCCCAGCGCTACTGGGCCCGGGCCGGGGTGGCGGACCGCATCGACCCTCGAGCATCGGTCCCGGCCGCCGACACGCTGGCCGCCCTCGACCCCGAGCCGCAGTTCGACCTGGCCTTCATCGACGCCGACAAGACGGGCTACCAGCGCTACTTCGACGAGCTGGTGCCACGGCTGCGCGCCGGCGGGCTGATCCTGGTCGACAACGTGCTGTGGTCGGGCAACGTCATCGACCCGGCCGACACCTCCGACGACACCGTCGCCCTGCGGGCCTTCAACGACCACGTGGTGGCCGACCTCGGGTCGACTGCGTCATGCTGGCCGTGGGCGACGGGCTCAGCATCATCGCCAAGCGCTGAGCCGTCCGAGCCCGGTCGGACTCAGAGGTCCTCGAGGCGCCATGGGCGTCGGTCCAGCCGGTTCGGATCGAACCGCGCCACCAACTCGTCGGGGGTGACCCGATCGTCTGGTCCCGACCAGACCCAGGCTGGCGGCCAGCATGGTCCGCACCTGGTCGGGGCTCTCGCCCCGGGCCCGGCGGTCGGACAGGGTCACCGCACCGTCGCGCTTGGCCAGGCGCTCACCATCGAGGCCGAGCACCAGTGGCACATGGGCGTAGACCGGCGGCTCGATCCCCAACAGGCGGGCCAGGTGCACCTGTCGGGGGGTGGACGCGAGCAGGTCGTCGCCTCGCACCACCTCGCCGATGCCCTGGGCGTCGTCGTCCACCACCACCGCCAGGTTGTAGGCGGCGACGCCGTCGTTGCGCCGCAGGACGAGATCGTCGACCACCGCCGTCACCGGTCCGCACAGCCGGTCCACCACGGTCACCAGGGCTTGGTCCAGCGCGCAGGCGCAACGCCGCGGGCCGGCCGCGGGCCTGGCGTTCACGGCGCTCACTCGACGTCAGATCCCGACAGGTGCCCGGGTAGGCGCCCTCGGGTCGGACCGAGCCACCCGCGCCCGACGGGGGGATGGGGCGCCAGGGCGGCCTGGCGGATCTCGGCGCGGGTGCACCAACAGGGATAGGTGAGACCGGCGGTGATCAGGTCGGTCGATGGCCTCGTCGAAGCGGTCGGCATGGTCGCGCTGGCGCGACACCGGACCGTCCCAGTCGAGGCCGAGGGCGGCCAGGTCCTGGAGTTGGCCGCGGCCGTGGCGTTCGAACGACGAGGCCGGGATCCAGGTCCTCCATGCGCATCCGGAACGACGACCCGCCGGCGCGGGCGAAGAGCCAGGCCGCCAACGCGGTGCGCAGGTTGCCCAGGTGGAGCGGCGCGGTGGGGCTGGGCGCGAAGCGGCCGTCGGGCATCGCGGCATGGTCGCACGCCTCTAGCATGGACAGGTGACCGACGTGCGCTGGCTCGATGACGAGGAGCAGGAGGCCTGGCGCACCTGGCTGCGCCACTCGCTGTTGCTGTTCGACCGCCTGGATGCCGAGCTGCGCCACACCCACGGTGTGGGGCTGGCCGACTACGAGATCCTCGTCCAGCTCTCCGAGGCCCCGGACCGCTCCCTGCGCATGAGCGATCTGGCCGCCCAGGCCCTGGTGTCACGCAGCCGTCTCACGCATCGGGTCGACCGTCTGGTGGCGGCCGGGTTGGTCGAGCGACGGCCCTGCCCCACCGATCGTCGGGGCTTGTTCGCCGTGCTCAGCCCGAAGGGCGCGGAGCTGTTGTCGCAGGCCGCGCCCACCCACGTGAACGGGGTGCGCCGCTACGCCATCGACCCGCTTTCCCCCGACACCCGTCGGGCCATGACCGAGCAGCTGGTGGCCCCGCTGGCCGATCTCCAGGCGCAGGGCGCCACCATCAACTGCCCCGACGCGGGCTGATCGACCCCAGCCAGTCGCGAAGCCGTCGGGCCAGATCTCGCGGAGGTGGGACGTAGGCGGCGGCCCTGGCTCCCGCGCCCGCCGCGGCCATGATCGTGGTGGACCGCCGCGGGGCGCGTCGGTCGAGCAGCTCCATCGCCGCGTCGGGCACCGCCGGGGGACGATCCCAGGCGTCGAGCCCGAGCGGACCGGAGCCCAGCACCACGCAGACCAGATCGTGGGTCCCGATACCGAGGGTGCTGGTGAGCATCGGCACACGGGTAGCCGGCCACTCCAGGTTGCTGTTGGGACTCCCACGGCGAACCTCGGGCTGACGCCGGCCCCGACGGGTCACCAGGCCCGAGCGGCCGCGCGGGGAGGTGACCAGCGCGGAGTCGTCGGTGACCTGATCCAGGTGGGTGTCCCCTCCCGCGGGATCGGGGTCGAGTCCCAGGGCGAAGCCGAACTCGCGGGCGGTCAGGCGGCGCCCGGTGCGGATGCGGTGGGCTCGGCCGTGCCAGGGCGCCTGCCCCCACACCACGCTGTCCACCACCACGTCGGGCCAGGGCCGCCACCGCGAGGCCACGAGCTCTCCGACGATCTCCACGTTCTCGGGGGTGCCCCGCTCGCGTTGATCCCCCTCGCCGTCGACCAGCCACAGCGTGGAGTCGCCGGCCCCACCGGACCCCGAGCGCACCACGTCCAGGCTGAAGCCGAATCGGGAGGAGTACGCCAGGCGCTGGTACTTGGCCGCGCCGCCGTTGAGCCACGCGGCCACCGGCTGTCCGCCACTGAGGGCCAGCACCTGCTCGTCGTCGCGGCTGAGCACCAAGCCGGGCACGGTCTGCACGACCGCGCCGACAGCCGGTGGCTGGGACTGTTCCTCCGCCTGCCAAAAGGGGTGGTCGGGGGCGACAGCCAGGGCCAGGAAGGCCTTCATGGCCCAGTAGGGCGACCCCGGTGAGCTGTAGCCCTCGGCCAAACGGGGGTTGCCGTACCCGTAGCCGATGCTGAGCACGCCGTCACGGTCGGTGATCGGTCGATTCGACCAGTGCCGCAGGTTGCGCAGGTAGAGCCCCTTGACCTGCCCCCACGGGAGCGCCTCCACGTCGGCCAGGGCCAGCGCGCCCCAGAAGGCGGCCTGGGCGAATCGGTAGGTCATCGAGCGCCCGAAGGCCAGCCCGGCGCCGTCCGGGCCGAACCAATGCTGCAGGTCGACGGCGAAGCGCTCGGCCCGCTGGGTGAACCGCTCGGCCCGGTCGGGCCGGCCCAGGCCGGAGGCGGCGTAGATCAGGCCGTAGGTGTGAAACGCGAACGCCCCGTACCAGTCGTAGTTGCCCTCGACCCCGTCGCGGTACCAGCCGTCGCGCTGGTACAGGGTGTCGAGGCCGTCGAGCGCCTCGTCGTGGGCTCGGCCGTCGAAGCCGACCCCGACCCGGGCCAGGCCCAGGTCGACCAGGACGCGGAAGAAGAGCCAGTTGTTGGCTCGGATCGCACACCGGTCGATGGCCGAGAGCCACGCCACCAACCGCTGGCGCGGGGCCGCCCCCAGCGGTTCCCAGACCTGGTCGGGGGCCAGCAGCAGGGCGGCGCCGACCGCCGCCGCCTCCACCATGCGCTGGTCGTGGTCGACGATGGGTCCCCAGTACTCGGGATGGCCGGGATCGGTCCCGGCCTCCAGACCCTGGCGGATCCGGTCCCAGTGCTCGAAGTCCCCGCCGCCGGCGCAGAGTGAGGCGAGTCCCCACAGCGGCCGGGCGAACCCTTCGAGCTCGGCCGCGGTGGGATCGAACGTGGCCCCGGCCGGGCCGAGTCGGACTCGCGCCCCACCCGGGCTGACGTGGGCCAGCAGAGGCGCGTAGCAGTCGCGGGCGGCACGTTGGACGTCGGCGCGGGTGACCAGCGGGTTGCCGGCCAGCGGGTTGGCACCGCCGCTGGCGGTGTCCCCCCGAGCATCGATCCCAGCATCGATGTTCGGTTGTCTCATTCCGACGAGCCTGGCACACCCGAGCTGCATGCCAGAATCGACGGATGCCCCTGACCCCCTGGCCCGCAGGCTTCCGCGCCCACGTGGGATCGATCGGCATCAAGGACGCCGACGACGACATGGTGGTGGTGGCCGCCGAGCAACCGGTCCCGGCCGCGGCGGTGTTCACCCGAAGCCGGTTCGAAGGTCCCAGCGTCACCATCAGTCGCGGCCACGTGGCCGACGGGCAGTCTCCAGGCCTTCGTGGTCATCGCCCGCAACGCCAACGTGGCCACCGGTGAGCAGGGCCACCGCCACGCCACCGAGGTGGTGACGTCGGTGGCGGGGGCCATCGGTGCCCGCCCCGACGACGTGCTCATCGCCTCCACCGGTGTGATCGGCCGGCCCTATCCCATGGATCGGGTTCGGGCCCACCTGGCCGACCTGGCCGCCGCCGATCCCCGCCTGCCCGTGGGGGTGGCCGAGCCGGTGGCCCGGGCCATGATGACCACCGACACCGTGGCCAAGGTGGCCGCCACCTCGGTGGGCGGGGCTCGCATCGTGGGGGTGGCCAAGGGCGTGGGCATGATCGAGCCCGACATGGCCACGCTCATCGCCCTGTTCTGCACCGACGCCGACGTTGGCGCCTGCCGACCTCGACGCCGCCTTCCGTCGGGTGATGGACCGCACGCTGAACGCGTTGAGCATCGACACGGACACCTCCACCAGCGACACCGCCGCCATCATGGCCAGCGGGCTGGCCGGCCCGATCGAGCTGGATGCGTTCGAGGCGGCCCTGGGCCAGGTGGCGCTGGACCTGACCCGACAGATCGCGGCGGACGGCGAAGGTGCCACCACGCTCATCGAGGTCCGGGTCACCGGCGCCCGCGACGACGCCCAGGCCAAGCGGGTGGGCAAGTCGGTGGTCAACTCGCCGCTGGTCAAGACGGCGGTCCACGGCGCCGATCCGAACTGGGGCCGGGTGGCCATGGCCATCGGCAAGTGCGCGGACGACACCGACATCGATCCCGAGCGGGTCACCATCGGCTTCGGCGACCAGGAGGTCTACCCCCACCTGCTCGACGACGCGGCCCTGGCCGGGCTCAGCCGCTACCTGGCCGGCGACGAGGTGGTGATCGCGGTCGACCTGGGCATCGCCCAAGGCGCCTTCACCGTCTACGGGTGCGACCTGACCGACGGCTATGTGCGGATCAACGCCGACTACACGACCTGACCGGACCGCCCCGGGGGTGCGCCTGAGCTACGTTCGGTGGACCTGACGAGGCGTCAGAAGAGTCTCGTCGGCACCATCTAGGGGGAACCGTGCTCTCGTCCTGGGACGACTTTCCGGTGCATCAGGTGGCGGAGCCCATCCGCCACGCTGGCACCACCGACCGCAACTTCTACGACCGCTACTACTTCAACCTCCACGGCTCGAGCGACGAGCTGTTCCTGATCATGGGACTGGGGCAGTACCCCAACCTGGCCGTCTCCGACGCCTTCACCCTGGTGCGCCGGGGCACCGAGCACCGGGTCGTGCGCGTCATCGCAGGAGCTGGTCGACCGGGCCGACACCGCGGTGGGCCCGCTGCGGGTCGAGGTGATCGAGCCGCTCCAGTCGGTGCGGGTGGTGCTTGAGCCCAACGAGTGGGGGGTGTCCTACGACCTGCGCTGGGATGGCGCCAGCCCGGCCTACGAGGAGCCCCGCCACTACATCCGCAAGCACGGTCGGGTGCTGTTCGACACCATGCGCTTCGCCCAGACCGGCACCTGGACCGGCCAGATCCACCTCGATGACGACGTCATCGAGGTCACCCCTGACCGGTGGAAGGGAACGCGGGACCGCTCGTGGGGCGTCCGACCGGTGGGCGAGGCCGAGGCCCCGGGCGTCCACGCCGGCGACCCGTCGGTGTCGGGCATGTGGAACTACGCGCCCATGCAGTTCGACGACTACTCCATCCTCTACATGGTGCAGGAGCCCGACTCCCCCACGGGAGCCCCGGTCGAGCGGGTCATGAACGAGGGGGTCAAGATCTGGCACGACCCGGACCGGCCCGCCGAATGGCTGGGCCGGCCCCGGATCACCGCCACACCTTCGTGCCCGGCACCCGGATGATCTCGTCGTCGGTGCTCGTGTTCCCCGAGGCGCCCGGCGGTCCGCTCGAGGTGGAGGTCACGCCCATGATCGACAGCCACATCGGCATCGGTACCGGCTACGGCCTCGACGCCGACTGGAAGCACGGCGCCTGGCAGGGGCCGTTGGTGGTGCAGGGACTGGCCCTAGACACCGAGACGGACAAGGACCGCTTCTTCGGGATCGTCGACGCCGTGGCCCGATTCGAGACCAGCGAGGGCGACGTGGGCTACGGCCTGCACGAGTACATGTTCCTGGGGCCCTACACCCGCTACGGCTTCACCAGCTTCATGGACGTGCCGTGATGGCCGCCTCCCTCGACCCCGAGCAGATGCGGGCCCTGGCCGAGCGCTTCTGGCACACGCTCTACGTCGAGCGTGACCTCGACGCGGTCGGATCGATGTTCGCCCTCGACGGGTTCTACACCGACGTCCCCATCGACGACGGCGGGGCCATCGGCCCGGCCCAGATCGCGGCTCGGCTGCGCATCGGCTTCGAGCCGGTGCAGTCCTTCGACCACGCCATCGAGCGCATCGTGGTGGAAGGCGACACCGTGATCACCGAGCACGCCGAGACCTGGCACTTCGATGGCGAGACCTCGGTGACGCTGCCGTTCGTGTCGGTGCAGGTGGTGCGGTCCCGACGGCCTGCTGCGCTTGTGGCGTGACTACTCGAACATGGACACCCTGTTGTCGGGTGCGCCGGAATGGTGGATCACCCACGTCATGAGCCAGCCCCCGTTGGCCGACCTGGCTCAGCCGGGTACGGCCATCGCGTCGGCCTGACCTCGGGTCAGTTCTCCACGGTCTGCCAGCCGGGCAGGACCAGGTCGGGCGGCGGGCGATCCTGGCGCCAGCGGGAGGGGGTCAGCACCAGCCGTGGCCGGTTCCGGCGGAGCCGGTCGCCCAGGGCCGCAGCCCACCACGAGAAGGTCGAGTTGGCGATGACCAGGTGATCGCACCGCGCCATGCTGACCAGGGCGTCGACGGCCGGATGCTCATGAACGCCGGGGTCGGTGGCCAGCTCGGCCGTCCGGCCCTGGCCCTCGAGGTGCTCGACCATCAATCGTCCGAACACCTCGTCGTCGGCGAACACGCGCAGCCGCACCGATCCGAGCTGTTCGTCGATGCGCACCAGGGCGGCGTCGTAGTAGTCCATGGACAGCTCCCAGCCCCGAGGTAGGTAGTCGCCGCGGCGGAAGTGCACGCCGACCACCTCAGGCTCGGCCGCCGTCGACGCCGGGGCCGGGTCCGGTGACGGCGCCTCACCCAACTCGCTCAGCACGGTCTCGACCACGTCATCGAGCACGTCGGCGAAGAGCCCCACGCGCTGGAAGTAGCCCCGCACGAAGCAGGGCGCGACCAGCTCGTCCAGTCGGGGGTCGAGGCGGAACGGATCGCGGCTGTTGATGTGGCGCTCGGGTCGGTGGCGGCGTCGGCGCAGCGGCAGCCAGGCCCGCAGCTGCAGCGATCGCACCCATTGCTCGACCGGCGTGGCCCGCAACTCGGCCACCCGCAGCAGCTCGGCGTCGGAGGCAAGCACGAAGGCGTCACCGATGCAGTGGGACAGGGTGGGCGCGTGGTGGGCCACGTCGAAGCGCAGCGGGCAGCCCAGGCGCCGAGTGATGGCTGTTCCCACCGCGTACTGGAAGAGCTGGTTGCCGAGCTCGCCCTGGAGCCGCATCACCACCATGTCGGGGGCGGCGCGCGAGGCCAGCGCCGCGGCCGCCAGGGCACGGGGGGATCCGCCGATGAAGGACACGGCCGGAGCGTAGGTCGCGCCGGCCGGGCCGCGGTCGACCACCCCCGGTACTGTCGCCGGATGAGCCTCGTCCTGGTCGATCACCCGCGGCCCCACGTCACCCAGATCACCCTCAATCGGCCCGAGCGGCTGAACGCCATGTCCATCGACCTGGTCATCGAGCTGCACGACGCGCTGGAAGCCACCGCGGCCGACAACGAGAGCTGGGTGGTGGTGCTCACCGGCGCCGGGCGGGCGTTCTGCTCGGGGTTGGACCTCAAGGACTACGGCATCATCCCCAACATCGACGGTCTGTCGGTGGGTCGCATCGCCCAGCGGTCGATGCGGTACTACTCCCGGTTGATCCCCACCATGCGGTCGATGCCCCAGCCGGTGATCGTGGCGGTCAACGGCCCGTCCTACGGCGGCGGGATGTGTCTCACCCTGGGCGCCGAGCTGCGCTTCGCCGGCCAGTCGGCCACCTTCAACAGCACGGGCATCGTCAACGGGCTGACCAGCACCGAGATGGGGGCCAGCTGGCTCTTGCCGCGCCTCATCGGGGCGGCCCACGCCAACGACATCCTGCTGACCGGGCGGACCGTCGACGCCGCCGAGGCTCTGCGCATGGGGCTGGTGTCGCGGGTGGTGCCCGACGACGAACTGGTGCCCGCCGCCCTCGAGGTGGCCGCCTCGATGACCCGGTTCAGCCCGTACGGCCTGGCCATGACCAAGGACGTCATCTGGGTCAACCTGGAGAACCCCAGCCTGACCTCAGCGGTCGAGATCGAGGACCGCAACCAGCTCATGCTCGGGTTCACCGAGAACCTGCCCGAGGCCATCCGGGCCTTCGACCAGCAACGCGACCCCATCTACACCGACGAGCCCCGCCGCGACCTGTTCGGCTGAGGAGCAGGTCTCGAGCGGCCTCGGGCCGCCCGTCGGTCAGGCCGTCTCGGGGAAGCCGATGCGGGCCAGCGGGCTGCCCGCCACCCACTCGTCGAGCACGGCAGGGGGCCACCCGCTGTCGGGTCCGTTGCGCTGGTTGAACTCGTCGACGAAGCGGGCCATGACCCGGCGCCGCTCGTCGGGGTCGGTGATGACGGTGGCGGTGGCGGGCAGGTCGGCGACGACCCCCTGCTTGAGGTGGAAGACGAGCTCCGGGTCGGCCTTCAGGTTGAGCAGCCAATCACGAGCGCGTTCGGCCGGGACCCCGCTCAGGTAGATCGAGTCCTCGAACCGATAGAACACGATCTCGATCCGTCGGGGCCGACCCGAACGCCGGCCGGTGGTGGTGATGTCGACCGTCCGCTCGTCGATGGGTCCGTCGCGATCGATGTCCAGGGCGCGACGAACCGCCTCATCCACCGAGCCACTCGACGAGCTCGATGGTCGTGCCTTCGGGGCCCTCGAAGAACTGCAGGCGACGCCCGATGAAGCTCATGGCCTCGTTCTGAGCCTTCACCCCGCTCGCTTCCAGGTGGGCCGCCATCTCGTCGAGGTCGTCCACCCGCAGGGCCAGGTGGTTGAACCCCAAGCGGCACAGGTTCGACGGCACCGTCGTCCCTGCGGCGTCCGGCTCGAAGTGCAGCAGTTGGATCTCGAACCGCGGGGGCCCGTCGAGCACCAGCGTGATGTGGTCAGCGCGCATGTCCGGCATGCCCATGTACTCCGCGGGCACACCACCGTCGATCTCGGCCACGTGGTCGAGTCGGAAGCCCAGGAGCCCGAGCATGGCGATGGCGGCGTCCTTGTCGCGCACCGCCAGGGTGACGTGGTCGGCGTTCCGGGCTACCGGCATGAGGCTCCTGACGACGCGGACTCGCAGAGGTCACTCTACTGCGCGGGTCATCGACGACCGCCGAGCGGATCCCGGATCGGCCCGGGCCATCGTCGGGGTCGGAGCCGCCCCGTCGAACCACACCCTTCCGGTCAGCTGGGAGTGGCACGATGAGCCCATGCACCTGACCCGACGGTCGTTCCTGATCGGCTCATCGGTGGCCGCGGCGGGGGCCTCGGCCGTCACGCTGGGCGCCTGCTCCAGCTCCAAGTCCTCGACCACCGCCGGCGGGGCCACGGGCACCACGGTGCGGGCGACCACGTCCACCACCACCAAGGTGCGCCGGGTGGGGCAGCGCCCCGATCCGAGCCAGCCCGAGGGCACCGACCTGCTGCCCCAGATCGAGCACATCGTCGTGCTGATGATGGAGAACCACTCCTTCGACAACTACTTCGGGGTGTTGGGGCGAGGCGACGGCCTGACGTTGAAGGACGGCAAGCCGACCGAGTCGAACAAGGACGCCACCGGCCAGGACATCAACATGTTCCGCATGGCCAACACCTGCCAACCCGACGGCAAGCCCAGCCAGCAGTGGAACGACATGATCACCCAGTGGAACAACGGGGCGATGGACGGCTTCGTGCGCAGCGCCAGCGGTCCCACCGCCATGGGCTACTGGGATGGCGAGGACATCCCCTTCTACTACGGCCTGGCCAAGACCTTCCCCATCTGCGACCGCTGGTTCGCGTCGTGCTTCGGCCAGACCTACCCCAACCGCCGCTACCTGCTCTCGGGTACGTCGATGGGCACCATCCACACCAAACCCGAGGCTGACGCCACCACCCTGGTGCCCACCAACGGCACCATCTTCGATTCGTTGAACCGCAACAACATCGAGTGGATGGACTACTACACCAACGCCCCCACCCTCGGGCTGTACCTGCCGGTGCTGGCCCACAACCTGGCCCGCACGGCCAACACCAACCAGTTCTTCCTGGATGCGGCCGCGGGCAAGCTGCCGCCGTTCACGCTGCTCGAGCCCCAGTTCGACGAGCAGTCCGAGGAGGATCCCCAGGACATCTCGGTGGGTGAGTCCTTCTCGGCCAAGGTGGTGAACGCGGTGATGCACAGCCCGAACTGGGCGAAGACCCTGCTCATCTGGATCTACGACGAGCACGGCGGGTACTACGACCACGTGGCGCCGCCCGCCGCCGTGGCCCCCGACGACATCCCGCCCCGGCTGCTGCCCGGCGACCAGCCCTTCGGGTTCGATCGCTACGGCTTCCGCGTTCCGGCCGCCATCATCTCGCCCTACGCCAAGAAGCACTACGTGTCCCACGTGGTCCACGACCACACCTCCGTGCTCAGCCTGGTGGAGCACAAGTGGAACCTGCCGGCGCTGACCAACCGCGACGGGGCCGCCGACAACCTGCTCGATTCGCTCGACCTGACCGGCACGCCGGCGTTCCTGCATCCGCCCACGTTGCCGGCGCCCAAGAACCCCAATCCGTCCGATCCCATCGCCACCCCCATCTGCACCGCGCCCGGGCCCATCCCCAACCCCGCCGGTTGACGGTAGCCACGAACCACTGGATGGGCGCACCCGGGTTGGGCCACCTACGCTTCCTGTACGTTGGCGTGGACGACACCGAGGCCGCGCTGGCCGGGTACGTGGGTGCGCTCGGCGGTGTGCTGCGCTGGCGGTTCCAGCGCTTCGGGGCGGACGTGGCGGGGGTCGAGGTGGGTGACGACACCCTGGTGCTGCTGGCCGACCACCGGCCCACGGGCTCGGTGCTGCCCATCTGGGCCGTCGACGACCTCGATGGGCTCCACCGGCGACTGGCCGATCGTGGCTTGTCGGTGGCCGGTCCCGAGGGGACACCGGAGGGCTCGGTGATCGTGGCGGCCATGCCCGGTGCCGGCGACCACGAGGTGGCCTTCATCCAGGTCGAGCGCCCCGACGCCATGGACGCGGCGTACGTCGACCAGCAGAACCCGTACCGGGTGCGCGCCCTTGGGGCCGACACATGACCCTTCCCGCCTCGCTCGATCCGCGCACGCCGGTGCTGGTGGGCGCGGCCACGGTGACGCAGCGGTCTGACGATCCCGCTAACGCCGACGATGCCTTGGCGCTCATGGGCCGAGCGGCCGAGGCGGCGGCGGTCGACGCCGGGACGTCGAGCGACCTGCTGGCCGACGTCGACCTGGTGCTGGTGCCCAAGGGCATCTGGGACACCCGGGATCCCGGCCACGTCGTGATCGACCGGTTCGGTGGGCGGGCCCACTCGGTGCTGGGCGAGGTGGGGGTGCTGCAGCAGACGCTCATCACCCGGGCGTGCCAGGCCCTGGCCGCGGGCCGGGCCGACGTCGTGCTGGTGGTGGGCGGCGAGGACAAGGAACGCCAACGCCAGGCCACCCGGGCCGGTCTGGCCATGCCGTCGGCTCCGGCGGCCGACCGTGACCCGGATGAGCTCTGGCGACCGGAGGGCGAGATCCTCACCAGGATCGAGATCGAGCGGGACCTGGCCGTTCCCGCTCACCAGTTCGCCATCATCGAGCAGGCCCTGGCCCACGCCGACGGCTGCGACGACGCCGCCCGGGATGCCCGACTCGGGGCCCGCTGGTCGAGCTTCGCGGCGGTGGCCGCCACCCGGCCCGACGCCTGGGATCGCTCGGCGCCGAGCTCGAACCAGATCGTGACCGTCTCCCCCACCAACCGGATGATCACCACGCCCTACACCCGTGGGCTGTGCTCTCAGTGGAACGTCGACCAGGCCGCCGCCCTGGTGCTCACCACCGTGGCCGAGGCCGACCGCCGGGGCCTGTCGCCGTCGCGCTGGGTCTTCCCCTGGGCCGCGGCCGAGTCCAACACCATGATCCCCTTGTCGGCCCGAGCCGACCTCCACCGCTCGCCGGCGGTGGCGCTGGTGGGCGCTGCCCTGGTCGATGCGGTCGACGCCCTGGACTCGTTGGCCTCGATCGACGTGGTCGACCTCTACAGCTGCTTCCCGTCGGCGGTGGGCGTGCAGGCCCGCGAGCTGGGGCTGGAAGGGCGCGATCAGCTCACGGTCACCGGCGGGATGACCTTCTACGGAGGCCCGCTCAACAACTACGTCCTGGCTTCCACCGCCATCCTGGTCGAACGGCTGCGGGCCCGGCCTGGCGCCACCGGCCTGGTGACCTCGATCAGCGGGATGATCACCAAGTCGGGCGCCGCGCTGTGGTCGACCGAGCCGCCTGCAGGCCCGTTCGCGGCCCGCGACGTGAGCGCGTCGGTCCTCGCGGCCACGCCGACGCGTCGGGTCGACCCGGCGGCGGTCGGTGCCGCCACCATCGTCGGGGCCACGGTCGTGCACGATCGAGGTGAGCCGTGGCGGGCCGTGGCGGTGGTCGCGACCCGCGACGGGCGGCGCACCGTGGCCGGGTCGAGCGAGGCCACCACGGTTGCCGCCATGTGCACCGGCGACTGGATCGGTCGCGGCGTCGAGGTGACCGAGCCGGGCGCCTTCGTGCCACACTGACCACCGCCCTGGCGGGTGAGGATCGGAGGACCATGCGTGCACCATCGGGGATGCTGGCATGACCGACACCGCGGTCATGCCCACGGTGCAGTTGCAGTCGGCCGATCCGGCCGTCCACGCCCGCCGCTGGTGGATCCTGGCCGTGCTGTGCCTGTCCCTTCTGATTGTGGGGATCGACGGCACCATCGTGAACGTCGCCCTGCCCAGCTTCGTGCGCGAGCTGGGCGCGTCCACCAGCCAGTTGCAGTGGATCAGCGACGCCTACACCCTGGCCTTCGCCAGCCTGCTGCTCACCGCCGGCAGCCTGGGTGACCGGTTCGGCCGGCGCGAGGCGTTGCTGTTGGGATTGGTGGTGTTCGGGCTCGGATCGCTGGCCTCGGCCATGGCCGGTTCGGCCACCCAGCTCATCGCCACCCGGGCCCTCCAGGGCGTGGGCAGCGCCTTCATCATGCCCGCCACCCTGTCCATCCTGACCAGCGTGTTCGACGAGAGCGAGCGGGGCCGGGCCATCGGGCTGTGGGCCGGCGTGTCCGGGTTGGGGGTGGCCATCGGGCCGGTGGCCGGCGGGTGGCTGCTCACCCACTACTGGTGGGGCGCCATCTTCATGGTCAACCTGCCCATCGTGGTGGTGGCCATCGTGGCCACGGTGGCGCTGGTGCCCACGTCCAAGGATCCGTCGGGTGCCCACATCGACCTGGTGGGCACCGTGCTGTCCATCACCATGCTGGTCAGCCTGCTCTTCGCCATCATCGAGGGTCCCAGCCACGGCTGGACCTCCAGCCTGATCCTCACCGCCTTCGCTGTCGGCACCGTCCTGCTGGTGGCCTTCGTGTTGTGGGAGCTGCACACGCCCCACCCGATGCTGGACGTGTCCTTCTTCGCCAACCCGCGCTTCTCGGCGGCGTCGGTGGCGGTGACGCTGGTGTTCTTCGCGTTGTTCGGATCGATGTTCTTCCTGACCCAGTACATGCAGTTCGTGTTGGGCTACACGCCCCTCCAGGCCGGCGTGCGCCTCATCCCGGTGGCCGCGGTGTTGATGGTGGCCGCACCGCTCAGCTCGGTGCTGGTGGCGCGCTTCGGCACCAAGATCATCGTGAGCCTGGGTCTGCTCATCGTGGGTGGGGCCCTGATGTTGATGTCGCGGGCCACCATCTCGAGCGGCTACGGCCTGGTGGCCGTGGTGCTGGTGGTGCTGGGTCTGGGCATGGGCATCGCCATGGCTCCGGCCACCGACTCGATCATGGGCTCGCTGCCGTTGGCCAAGGCCGGGGTGGGCTCGGCCGTGAACGACACCACCCGCGAGATCGGGGGTGCGCTCGGTGTGGCCGTGCTCGGCAGCCTGACCGCCTCGGCCTACTCCACCCACCTGTCGGACTCCAAGGTCATCGCCGCCGTCGCCGGCTCGGGGCCCCAGGGCGCGTCCGCGGCCAACGCCATCAAGGGATCGATCGGTGGCGCCTCGGTGGTCACCAGCCAACTGGCCAAGTTGGAAGCGCGCGGTTCGGTTCCGGCCGGCACCACCAAGGCGCTGACCGCGGTCACCAACCAGGCCTTCATCTACGCCATGGACCACGCCGTGGTGGTCGGGGCGGTGGTGGCCCTGGTGGGGGCGGTGGTGGCCATGGTCTTCCTGCCGGCCCGACCGGTGAGGGCTCACGGCGAAGATCTCGACGACCTCCGCGATGTGGTCCACGGCACCGCCCAGGACCTCTCCGGCGACATCGACCTGCGTCAGGACCCGGCTCGACCAGCCATATCGGGCATCGTGATGCGCCTGTTGGCCGAGGCGGGCTTCTCCAGCCTGAGCTTCCACGGCGTGGCCACGCGGGCCGGACTGAGCACCTCGACCATCGAGCGATACTGGACCTCGAAGGTCGACCTGGTGGTGGAGGCGCTGCGCCAGGCTCTGGCCGAGCACCCCGTGCCCGACACCGGCTCGTTGCCCGGCGACTGCCGGGCCTACCTGGGTGACGTGGGGACGGCGCTGGCCGCGCCCGACACCCGCATGGTGGTGGCCGGGCTCATCGACGACGCCGCCCGCGATCCCGATCTGGCCGCGGTGCTGCGCGAGCGGCTGATCGCGCCCCGCCGCCGCGACCTGACCGAGATGGTGCGACGGGGCTCGGCGCGCGGGGAGGTGGTCGCCGAGATCGATGCCGACGTCCTGGTGGACACCCTGATCGCCCCCATCTACCACCGGGTGCTGGTGACCGGCGAGCCGGTGGATCGCCACGTGACCGACGAGATCGTGTCGATCGTGCTGTCGGGGGCCGGAACCTCAGCGGTGTCGCACGCCCGTCCCGCGCCACTAGATTGAAACCTGTTCTCGTTCGTTGCCGCAGGGGGAGCACCCGACATGAGCCAGGTGGATCAGCAACCGTCGACCGATGAGCACTACACGATCATCTCGGCCGACTGCCACGCCGGAGGGTCCCATGAGATGTACCGGGAGTACCTGGATCCGGCCTGGCGTGACGAGTTCGACGCCTGGCGGGAGAAGTACAAGAACCCCTTCCGCGATCTGCAGGACGGCGGCCGGATCCGCAACTGGGACGACGACAAGCGCAACGGCGATCTCGAGGCCGACGGCATCGTGGGAGAGGTCGTGTTCCCCAACACCGTGCCGCCCTTCTTCCCCAGCTTCATCCTCTTCGCCCGCCCGCCGACCGAGGAGCAGTACCCGGCCCGCCTGGCCGGCATCCACGCCCACAACCGTTGGCTGGCCGAGTGGTGCGCTCGGTACCCGAACCGTCGGGCCGGCATCGGGCAGATCTTCCTGAACGACGTCGACCAGGCCATCGCCGATGTCGAATGGTGCAAGGAGAACGGGCTACGCGGCGGTGTGCTCATCTCGGCGGTGCCGCCGGATGTGAAGTACGTCAAGCCGCTCTACGACCCGTGCTACGAGCCGCTGTGGCAGGCCTGCCAGGACATGGGCATGCCGGTGAACAGCCACGGCGGCACCGGCCTGCCCGACTACGGCAAGTACCAGGCGGCCGCGCTGATCTTCATCACCGAAGTGCCGTTCTACTCCCAGCGGGCGTTCGTGCAGCTGCTGTTCGCCGGAGTGTTCGAGCGCTATCCGGACCTGAAGTTCGTGATGACCGAGATGGGTTGCTCGTGGCTGCCGCCCATGCTCAGGCACTTCGACGGCCTGATGGCGCAGATCCGAAAGACAGGACGGATCGGCGAGATGCGCTACGCCGAGGGCGACGTCCTGCCCAAGTCGGCCACCGAGTACTTCCGGCAGAACTGCTGGGTGGGCGCCAGCCAACCGGGTAGCGACGACGTGGCGGCCATGGAGACGATCGGCGTCGATCGGTTCATGTGGGGTGCGGACTACCCCCATGAGGAAGGCACCGGTCCCTACACCCGCGAGCACCTGCGCCAACGGTTCTCGAAGCTCCCGACCGACGTGCTGCGCCGAGCCCTGGGCGCCAACGCGGCCGAGCTGTACGGCTTCGACCTGGACGCACTGGCGCCGATCGCCGACCGGGTCGGTCCGACGGTATCGGAGATCGCCACCCCGTTGGATCGGCTTCCCGACCACCCGAACGAGGCGCTCCTGCGTGTCTGACCGCGGCTCGGACAGGTCGGGACATCCCTGGACGTCCGCGCTGGTCACGGGTGCCTCGAGCGGCATCGGCATGGCGCTCGCCCGGCGATTGGTCGACCACGACGTGCCCGTGGTGCTGGTGGCCCGCCGGGGTGAGGTGCTGGCAACGCTGGCCGACGAGCTGCGGAGCCCCTCGGGGGCCACCATCGAGGTGCTGACCGCGGACCTGGCCGAGCCCGCCGGACGGGCCCGGGTGGCCGATCGGTTGCGATCGGTGGAGCAGCCGATCGACCTGCTGGTCAACAACGCCGGTCTGGGTGCGGCCGGTCCGTTCGTCGATGGGGATCTGGACCGCTACCGCCAGATCCAGGCCGTCAACATCGAGGCCGTGGTCGAGCTCAGCCACGCCGCCCTGACCGCCATGCGCCGGCGCCGCCGAGGCTGGTTGCTCAACGTGTCGTCGTTGGGCGGGCACGCCCCCGGGCCACGCTTCGCCGTCTACTCGGCCTCCAAGGCCTTCGTCACCAGCTTCAGCGAGTCGCTCCACGAGGAGCTGGGGCCCGACGGCGTGGTGGTCACCGTGGTCTGTCCCGGAGCCACTCGCACCGACTTCGGGGCGGTCAGCGGCGCCACCGACGGCGACCTGCCCGACTGGCTGTGGCAGAGCGCCGAGGCAGTGGCCGACGAGGCGCTGGCCGCCGCGGCCTCGGGTCGAGCCGTGCGGGTGACGGGACTGCCCAACCGGATCACCGGAGGCCTGTCCACCGTGTTGCCCCGCGCCGCCAACCGCAAGATCGCCGGTGTGGTGGCCAGTCGCCTCTGACCGCTCAGTCCGTGTGGCAGTGGTCGGCGTCGTGGCCCGGGGAGGCCGGGACGTCGAGGGCCGGGTTCCGATCGAAGAACCCGCAGGGCACCAGCGAGAAGCCGGTGTACTCCACCGGCATCACCGGCCAGTCTTCGGGGCGGGGGATGTGGGTCACGCCGAAGGTGTGCCACAGGACCACGTCGGTGTCAGCCACGGGACGATCGGCCGCGGTCCACGCCGGGAGCCCATCGCCGCCGGCGTGCTGGTTGGGATGGTCGCCCGCGGCCCGACGCTCGTGGGGCGCATACGGCGTGACCCAGAGGTTGCGGGTGGCGAACGCCGCTCGGCGGGCCACGCTGGAGCTGGGATCGGCCAGCAGGGTGGGGGTGGCCTGGGGCACCAGCTTGTAGGCCACGGGTTGGCCCAGACGGTTGCGCACGTCGGGGTTCTCGATCTTCCAGGTGCGGCTGCGGCTCGGATCGATCATTCGCTGCGCCGCCAGCTCGGTGGCCAGCCGGGTGGCCTGGCTCACGAACGCGTTGGCCATCGGGTTGTCGGGTCCGGGACGCTCGGCCACTGCGTCGACCTCGTACACCGTGTTGGTGGTGCCGTCGACGTCCATGTCCAGGCGCACGTTGAACAGGTGCTGGTGGTACGGCGCCGCCAGCTGCGGGGCCACCAGGCTGGCGTGATCGGGCGCCGCGCCCGGAGCCAGAGCCATGGTGGACATGATGCCGGTCAGCTTCACCTCCAAGGAGATGGTGCCGTCCAGGTACAGGTACCAGAAGAAGCCGTACTCGTAGTTGCCCACGGTGGAGATCGAGCTGATGACCAGCCGGCGGGAGCGACGCACCTCGGTGGTTCCGGCGTGCAGGTCGGCGTGCTTCCAGCCGATCCCGTAGTCCTCCTCGTGGATGCACACCGCGTTGACCAACGTCTGGGGATGTCCGGTCTCGCTGGCGAAGTCGACGTCGAGGTAGCGGATCTCGCCCAGGCAGTCGCACCCCAGGCGGAGGGAGTTGGCCATGCGTCCCAGGCCCCACTCCCCCACGTCGAAGGCGTTCTTCCAGCCGTGCATGGGGC
This sequence comes from uncultured Microthrixaceae bacterium, assembly GCA_963740985.1. Lineage (GTDB taxonomy): Bacteria > Actinomycetota > Acidimicrobiia > Acidimicrobiales > Acidimicrobilacustridaceae > UBA4742. The sequence goes on along the minus strand of CAVUGJ010000002.1, from coordinate 136,314 downwards.
CGGGATGGCCGTAGGGCACCACCATCTCGCTCACCGAGGCTCGATGCAGGATGGGACGGATCCGCCCACCGTCTTCGTAGCCGAGCGTGTGCAGCACCAGGCCCTCGTAGGGATCCATGGTCACCCGCAGCGACCAGCGCTGCCAGGCCAGGTGGTTGCCTTCCAGCGCGAAGCTGACCCCGTCGGGCTGGGTGATGCTGATGGGTCGCAGGTCGGTTCGCGGCGGCGGGGCATCGGGCCCGCGGTAGGCGCCCGGATCGGGCGGGAGCGCGACCACGCCGTGGTCGACCACCTCGAGGACCTCGCCCCGGGCCATGTCCACGAAGGCGATGAGCCCCTCGATGGGTCGGGCGTAGCCGTTGTCGGTCGGGTGCTCGCGGTAGTACGCCAGGCAGCGGGTGATCCGGCGACCGGTCTCATGGGCCACGCCGAAGCTGCCGGCCGGCCAGGGGTCGATCTGGACCTGAGCCGGATCGGTGATGCCGCGTCGGGCCAGCGCGGCCTGCCAGTCGGGGTGCTCGATGAGGGCCACGATGGTGATCAGCGACTCTTCGAACAGCAGGGCGGGGCGCAGGTCGGCCAACTCGTCGAAGCGGATGACGGTGGCCTGGTCGAGATCCACCACCGCCTCGATGACGTCGGTGGCCGGTCCCGGCACCACCACCAGCCGGACGCGCCGAGCCGGGGACGCGCCGTGGTCCAGGAAGTGCTGCCACTCCGCCTTGGTGGGCTCGTCCAGACCGATGTAGGCGAATCGGGCGGCCGGGGTGAGCTCGGATCGGGCGCGCACGACGACCACCGCCGCCTCGATCTCGGCACCCGACAAGGCGTCGAACGGATGTGGTCTGGTGCTCGTCTGGCTCACGGCCACGTCCCCCTGGTTCGGCCGCCATTCCTAGCCGCCGGCCGCAGACGCGGCAAACGATCGGCCTACTCTCTTGGAAGGCGCCGGCCGCCAGGCCGGAGCCGCTGGACCGACGACAGCCGGATGGCGAAGCGCCCGCAGGGCGGCTCGCCGACCGGAGGGTCAATGTGGATGGGGGAACGATCATGGGCTTTGGTCTGGCCGGCAGTCGTGTGCTGGTGACAGGGGCTTCGTCGGGCATCGGAGCCGGACTGGCCGAGGCCTTCGCGGCCGGCGGGGCGTCTGTGGCCATCTGCGCCCGGAGAGGTGATCGGCTGGCGGAGGTGGCCGATCGTTGCCGGGCCCACGGCGGCCACGTCGATCACTGGATCATCGACCTGGCCGATCCCGTGCAGGTCGACGCCCTGGCCGCCGATGTGCTGGACGCGCTCGGCGGCGTCGACCTTTTGGTCAACAACGCCGGCATCCCCAAGCGTCGGAAGGTGGATGCGCTGGACATGGCCACCGTCGACTACGTCACCCGGGTCAACTTCCTGGCCCCGGTGCAGCTCACGCTGGCTCTGCTCCCCCAGATGCTGGCCCGGGGATCCGGACGGATCATCAACGTCTCGTCGGTGGCGGCCACCTTGTCCTCGCCCGGCGAGTCCGTGTACAGCGCCTCGAAGTCGGCGTTGGCCGTGTTCTCCGAGTCGATGAGCATCGACCTGTGGGATCAGGGGGTGCGGGCCATGGTCGTCTACCCCGGCGTGGTCGACACCGAGCTCTTCACCCTCCCCGACAACGATCCGTTCACCGCGGACATCGCCCCCATCCCGGTGGCCGACCTGGTGTCCGCCGTGCTCGATGCCCTGGACCGCGACGCCCTGGAGGTGTACGTGCCGGAGTTCTTCAAGGAGTTCGCGGTCGGCAAGGCCAACAACATCGAGGGCTTCCTGTCCGGTGCTGCCGCCTTCGTCCGCCGCAAGGACGCCTGAGGGCCACCGGACCCCCACCCGCACGATGGTGGTTGCTAGTGACCGGTCGCCGTCCAGACCAGTCCGGAGAGGGTTTCGATGGTGTCCTCGCCGTAGTCCTGCGTGGCGTCGCCGGCGCTGAGCACGGCCAGCGCGTAGTGATGACCCGTGCCCGTCACCACACCCACGCTGTTGACGTACCAACCGTCGGGCTCGGGCAGCCACCCGTCCTTCAGCGCCACCGTCGTCCCCGGCGCCACTCCGCCCGACACCCCCCACATCTGGGAGCCCTCGACCTGGCCCATGAGGCCGAGGGCGTAGGCCTGGTTGGCCGGAGCCAGGGTGGCGGAGGGATCGGTGAGGTTGCGCAGCAGGGTGATCTGGTCGGCGGCGGTGGTGGTGCTCAGTCCCCAGTAGCCGGCGGCGTTGGGCGCGGTGTCGGTGAGCCCCACCTGGGCGCCGAAGGCGTTCAGACCCGCCGCCCCGCCGACCTCGTGCCACAGGTCGGTGGCTGAGTCGTTGTCGCTGGCATCCATCATGGCCACGGCCTGGCGCTGCTCGGTGGCCGTGAGCCCCCGGCCCTGGGTCTGCACCCGGTTCAGCAGCGTCTCCAGGATGTGCACCTTGATCACGCTGGCCGTCGGCAGGGCCAGGCCCGCCCGATAGGTCGAGAGCTGTCCGGTGGCGTAGTCGTAGACGGCCGCGGTGATGCTGCCCGCCCGCGTGGCCAGATAGGCGGTGATGGCCGGCTGGGCCAGGATCCCGGTGGCCAGGGCCGGGTCCACGGTGGCGGGGGGCGTGGTCGGGGCCGGCGCCGCCGCGGCCGTGGTGGTGGTCGTCGGGTCCATCGTGACCGCAGCGGGGCTCGCGCCGGCGGCCGGGGCCGCTCGAGTGGCCCCGATGGCCTTTACCTCGGTCTTCGGTGCCATCTGCGTACCCTGCGCATTGTCGGTACCCGAAGTGGTGGTCAGCGTTATGCCGAGCACGGTCACGACCACCAGCAGGGCACAGATGCACCACCACCGTTTGCGTACCCCGCTGATCCCCAGCATCGACGCCCACGGTAGGACGACCCGCCTGAGGGGTGTGTGAACAGCGCATGAGAATTCGCTGGGTCCGCCTTCCCGCCGGCCGCCCGATCTGATCGATCCCCCCGAAAACTCCGCTGCCAGTACGATGGAGCCCCCACCATGACCGACGATCGCCCACCCTTCGACTCCGAATCCCGAGGGCCGGTGTCGCCCCGCGACCCGAGCGATCCGTCCACCTGGCCCACCACGCCGCCGCCCTGGAACGAGCCGCCGGCCGGCAGCTGGTCCTGGGGCAACGCCGCCGCCAGCCCGCCTCCGGGCGCCGTTCCCCCGCCCGTGGCCCCACCCGCCCCGCCCGCCGGGTACGGCGGCTACGCGGCCCCGGGTGCGCAGCCCACCCAACCGATCCAGCCGGTGGCGCCCGTGCCGCCCGGCCAGCCGATCCAGCCGAGCCTGTTCGGCCCCTCAGCCCAGACCGGTTCCTGGGGTCAGGCCGATCCGACCCAGGCCAATCCCTGGGCGCAGGTGGGCCAGCCCGCGCATCGCAGCCCGGGCGGCCAGTTCTGGTGGGCCGGTGCGCCCGTTGGGCAGGCGCCGACCCCGCCGCCGGCGACTCCGGCTCCCGCCCACGTCCATTCGCGCAAGCGCAACGTCCTGGCCTTCGTGGGCGGGCTCACCGTGGCCAGCCTGCTGATCGGCGCCGGCGCCCTGGTGCGCGAGGGCTTCCAGAACGCAACCCACACGAACTCGGCGGCCTCCGCCACCACCCTGCCCCCCTCGAACTCGGGCAACTCCGGCTCCGGCAACTCCGGGTCGGGCTCGTCGAGCAATCCCTTCGGCAGCGGCTCTGGCACGGCCACGCCGTCCACGACGCCCCAGTCCAGCGCCTCGTCCCAGGCCATCGCGGCCAAGGTCGATGCGGCCGTGGTCGACATCGACACCAAGCTCAGCTACCAGCAGGCGGCCGCGGCCGGCACCGGCATGGTCCTGACCAGCACCGGTGAGATCCTGACCAACAACCACGTGGTTGACGGGGCCACCTCGATCACCGCCACGGTGGTGAGCACCGGCAAGACCTACACCGCCAAGGTGGTGGGCACCGATGCCACTGACGACGTGGCCATCATCCAGCTCCAGGGTGCGTCGGGTCTGGCCACCATCGAGACCGCGGACTCCTCCAAGGTGACCACCGGCGATCAGGTGGTGGCCATCGGCAACGCCGGCGGGACCGGCGGCACGCCCAGCGTGGTGACCGGCTCGGTCACCGACACCAACCAGTCGATCACCGCCAGCGACGAGAGCGGCTCCGACGCCGAGCAGCTGAGTGGGCTCATCCAGACCGACGCCCCAATCGTGGCCGGCGACTCGGGCGGTCCGCTGGTCAACACCAACGGCCAGGTGATCGGCATGGACACCGCCGCCTCGTCCCAGAACCAGTTCGCGGCGCAGTCGAGCGTCGGCTTCGCCATCCCGATCAACCACGCCCTGAGCATCGCCAAGCAGATCGAAGCCGGCCAGGCCAGCTCGAAGATACACATCGGTGAGACCGCCTTCCTGGGGGTTGAGCTGGCACCCCCGAACTCGAGCTCGGACGGCACCGGGCAGGGCCTCGGGTCAGGGCTCGGTTCCAACAACGGCCCCTCCGCCCGTACCGGCACCGACGGCGTCATCCTCCAGGGCGTGGTCAGTGGCTCGCCCGCCGACAAGGCGGGGATGACCGCCGGTGACACGATCACCGGCTTCGCGGGCAAGGCCGTCGACAACCAGAAGACGCTCAGCTCGCTCACCGCCGCCCACCACCCGGGTGATCGGGTCTCGGTCACCTGGACCGACTCGTCCGGGTCCAGCCACACGGCCACGGTCACCCTGGTCGTCGGCCCCACGGGCTGACGGCGAGCCTCTGATGGTTCGATGTAACCGCAGGCCCTGGGTATCGTCATGGCCACTGTGAGCGCCGATGACGAGACCCTCGAGGACCCGGAGGCTGCCGCCCGACTGCTGACCAAGCTGCGTGCCTTCGTGGCCGACAGCCTCGATGAGCAGGAGAGCGCCCTGCTGGCGGTGCTGCTCGCCCCCGGCGTGGCCATGGCCTACCCCGATGACGAGGTGGTCGGCTTCGCCGTCGACTGGCACGCCAACGCCCTGCCGGATGCGCTGGCCACGACCCTTCGCGAGGGTGGGCTGCGGGTCGAGGGTCTCTGACCCTCGGCGGCCGCCTCAGTGCCGGGCGTGCTGGCCGGTGCGCCGTCCGCGCCGACTCGACACCATCTCGGCGCGCGCCGAGTCGATGCAGTCCTCGCAGGTCTCGAGGTGGCGGCTGGCCTGCGCCGGATCGGTCTCGGTCAGCTGCACGAACTCGGCACAGCCCAAACCGGGTTGTTCGACCATGAGCTCGAGCATGAGGGCATGGCGCATGCGGCGCCGGGCCCGGTGCACGATGACCTTGGCCGCGCCGGACTTCACGCCCAGGGCGGCACCCACCTCGTCGGGGGTGAACCCGAGCTGGGTCACCAGCGCCACCGCGGTGGCGTCGCGGCGCGACAGACCCGAGACGCAACCCTGGACCTGCTGGGCCAACTCGTTGAGCTCGCTGACCACGTCAGGTCGAGGGTCGTTGGAGACGAGGGCCTCGGCCTTCTCGTCGTCCAGGGTGACCACTCGCTTGCCGGCTCGCAGCTGGTCGACCGCGGCGTGGCGGGCGATGGACAGCAGCCAGGGCCGGAATCGATCCGGCTCGCGAAGTCCGTCGAGGTGCTGGAGGGCTCGGGCGAACGTGTCCTGAACGATGTCGGCCACCGTGTCGGCGTCGCGGACGTGGGACACGGCGACGGCCCGAACCGCCCCCACATGGGCGCGGTAGAGCTCGTCGAAGGCCTCGGCCCGACCGGCGCGCACGTCCGCCACCAGTTCGGCATCGGTTCGGGGCACCAGCCCTCGGGTCCGCACTTCGCCGATGGTAGGCCGATCGGACCAGACCACGCACCCGGTGTGGAGTCGGCTGGTGGGGCATAATCGTCGGCGGACCGGTGCCAGGATCCAGGAACGGTAGCGATGAGGGATGGTGAGACCATCGGGCGGGGGCCTCGGCGCATCCGCCGGCTGCGGGCGGTGGCGGTGGCGATGGCCGCTGTGTGCGGCCTCGCGCTCGCGCTGATCCCCCTGGCCGCGCCGCCCACCGGCGCGGCGGTCGCCCCGTCGACCCTGACGGTCGTCATCCCGGCATCGGCCACCGGGTACGTGGGCACGTCGGTGACTGTGCAGCTGAACGGGCCGTGGCTGACGTGGATCCTTCCGACCACGGGACAGGCGAACCCCTGCTACGTGGACTTCTCTTGGAACGGCACGCTGTGGATCTCGGGTGCGACTGGCAACCACCTGGGCCAGCCCGGCCAGCGTGCCACCGCCGCCGCCCCCAGCTACGCCACGGTCGGTGCGAACACCATCAGCGCGCGGTGCTACAACCCGACGAACAACGCCACGCTGGAGACGAGGAACGCCACGTTCACGGTGAATCCGGCGGTCTGGACCCTGACCGACAGCCCGAGCTCGGCCACGGCGGGGACCGCGGTGAGCGTGTTACTGACCGGCTCGAACAACGTGCCCGGCAATCCGGCCTGTCCATTGACCTACTCCTTCGACGGAACGACCATCACCAAGCAGGGTCAGCCGCTGCACTACACGGTGCCGGTGTCGACGACCGCTGGCGCCCACACGTTCAAGATCTCCTGCACGACGTCGCCGCTGACTGGGTCGGCCACGGTGGGTTTCACCTTGACGCCGAGGCCGACCACGACCACCACCCGGGCCACGACCACCACGGCCAAGGGGGCGACGACCACCACGGCCAAGGGGGCGACGACGACCACGGCCAACGGGGCCACGACGACCACGGGGAAGGGGTCGTCGAGTACGACCGGGGGTTCGTCGACCAGTGTGAGCATCGATTCGACGCCGACCACGGTGCCGGGTGAGGCGCCGGTGACGGCTGAGACCTATCTCCATCTGACCGCGTTGGCCATCGCGCCAGGTTCGGCGGTGGCGGCCAACGGTCGGGGGTGTGATGCCAACGCGCCGGTGAGCTTGACCATCGGGTCGTCCACGGTGGGTCGCACCCGGGCGAGTTCGTCGGGGCGTTTCCACGCGCCGTTGGCGGTGAGCGCGCTGGGCGTCGGTCGCTACACGGTGGTGGCGCGTTGTGGCGTGATCCTGGCCGCGCCGTTGGACATCGTGTTGGCCAGTCAGGTGAGCGCGGCGACCTCGACGTTGGCCGTGATCCTCTTCGTCCTGCTCATCGGCGCCCTGGCCTTCCGCCGCCAGATCTTCCCTCGACGACCCCGTTCCAGCCTGCCCGCCCCACCCTCGGAAACGGAGTCGCTGACGTGACCCCCTCAGTCCTTCACCGACGCCGTCCGCGGCTTTGGCTGGGCGCGGCGCTGGCCACCCTGGCGGTCGTCGCTCTCACGCTGGGCGCCGGTGTGCTGGTCGCGACGCCGGCCGCCGCGGCCGGCAGCGGGGTCACCCTCTCGGCCACGATCAACGGTCAGTCGGTGGCCGGCTCATCGGCGTCGCATCCGGTGAAGCTGTACCCGAACCGCCCGGCGGTCATGGACATCCTGGTCACCAACTACCGCACCCGGACCATCACCGTGGACAGCGTGTCGCTGAACGGCACGGTGGCGGGCCTGACCTTCTACGCCTACGACACCAGCGTCCATCTGCTCCTCGGTTCCCATCGGGCCACGCACCTGCGCTACGCCCTCGACCTGTCCGGCCTCGATGGCCAGGCCACCGGCCTCATCCCGGCCACCATCAGCATCGCCAACCCCCGCCACCAGCAGCTGGCCTCCCAGTCGCTGGTCACCGACGTGCAGGGTTCGCTCGACTCGGTCTACGGCCTGTTCGGCCTGGCCCTGCTGGTGCTGACCGCGCTGGCCATCATCGGCGTGGTGGTGTCCATCGCCACCCATCGGATGCCGCCCAACCGCTGGCGCCGGGGCCTGCGGATGCTCACCCCCGGCATCGGCCTGGGCCTGGTGCTGGTCTTCTCGATGTCCGCGCTGTCGGTCTGGGTGCCGACCCCGGGCACCTGGTTGATCGTGGTGCTCGTGTTCGCGGTGGTCTTCTTCGTGCTCGGGTACCTCACCCCGAACCCGACGGTGGAAGGCGAGGACGACGAGGACGACGACGATCTGTACCTGACCGCCACAGGTGAGACCCCACCCGCGGCGCCGAGCCCGCCCGAGTCACCGCCGCCACCACCACCGGCCCCAGCCACGATCACCGCCGCGGCCACCGGCGAGTCCACCCCTGGTGACGAGTCCCCGGCATGACCCTGGATCAGGATCAGGTCGAGGCCGCCCTACCCAGCTACCAGATCGGCGCTGAGCTCGGTCGCGGAGGCTGGGGCGTCGTGCTGGCCGGCACGCACCGCCAGCTGGGTCGTGAGGTGGCCATCAAGCAGCTGCCCCGGGCCTTCGCCGGCGACCCCGACGTGCGGGCCCGGTTCACGGCCGAGGCGCGGGTCCTGGCCTCGCTCGACCACCCCCACATCGTGCCCGTCTACGACTACGTCGAACAGGACGGGCTCTGCCTGCTGGTGATGGAGCAACTCCCGGGCGGCACGCTCTGGAGCCGGTTCTCCGCCGAGGGGTTCACACCTCCGGCCGCAGCCGCCGCCGTGCTGGCCAGCATCGCCGGGCTCCAGGCGGCGCACGAGCACCACATCCTGCACCGGGACGTGAAGCCGGAGAACCTCATGTTCTCGGCGTCGGGCGCGCTCAAGGTGACCGACTTCGGCATCGCCAAGGTGGTGGGAGGCGAGGGGACCCTGGCCACCCGGGCCGGCGAGGTGGTGGGAACGCCCGCCTACATCGCCCCTGAGCAGGCCCGCGGCGCCGCCCTCTCCCCCGCCACTGACGTGTACGCCGTGGCCACCATGTTCTACGAGCTGTTGTCGGGTCAGCTGCCTTTCGCTGACGACGCCGACGCCATGGCGCTGCTGTTCAAGCACGCCTTCGAGACCCCGACCCCGCTGCTCGAGGTGGCCCCCTTCGTGCCCGCCCCGCTGGCCGGGGTGGTCATGCGGGGCCTGGCCACCGAGCCGGCCGACCGCTACCCGAGCGCGGAGGCGTTCGGGGTGGCCATCGCCGAGGCCGCCACGTCGGCCTGGGGACCGGGCTGGCTGGCCGCGGAGGGCACGCCGGTCATGGGCGCCTCGTCCATCGTGGCCGCCACTGACCGGGTCACGACCCCGCCCCGGGCGCCGACCCTGGCCGGCTCCGCGGTCGCGCCGGCGGAGGACGCACCCGCGCCCCTCACCAGCGGTGACGCGGCGCCGGCCGATGCTGCTCCGGCTCCGCCCACCATCGGTGACGCCGTTCCGGTCACGCCGGCCGACACGAGCGACGCCACCGCACTGCCTCCACCTGCGGCTGCGGCGCCGGCGCCGCCCACCATCGCCGATCTGGCGCCGGTGAAGCCCACCAACGACGTGCATCGGGTGGGTGTCGACCTGGCCGACGTGGACGAGGGCGACCTGGTGCCGGTCAAGGAGGTCCTCACCCCGCCGGCCAAGCCGACGGTGCCCCTGCTCATCGCCGCCGCCTTGGTGGTGATCACGATCGTCATCGCCCTGGTCGGCATCGGATCGGGTTCCTCGGGTGGCCTGGGTGCCCACAGCGTCACCGTGGCCGGCAAGGATCCGGCGGGGGGCCAGGTGCTGCACCTCGACCTGTCCAAGCCCATCCCGATCGGTGTGGCCCCAGGGGTGGCCACGAGCGCCACCCGGGCCAAGCTCTCGTTGCAGGTGCTGGGCCAGCAGGTGTCCCAGTCGAGCGCCCCGCTCAAGCCGTTCGGAACCGGCCGGGTGGCCCTCATCGACGCCTCTTCGGCCCGCTACCTCTACGCCGGACGCTTCAACGCTCGGCTCGACCTGATCGGCAGCTCGGCGTCCGCGGCGGGGCCGACGACGACGCCGGTCGGCCAGCCGGTGAACGAGGCGCACGTCAACTTCGGGATCCAGACCAAGCAGTTCGGTCTGCTCAGCGCCGGCGGTGCGGTGGTGATCCTGGTGCTGCTGTTCGCCTTGGCCTACGCCGAGTCCTTCGCCCGGTCCCTGCGCAAGGGCAAGCGGTCGACGGTGGCCATGGTCGGTCTGGCCGCCATGGGTGCCCTGATCGGGGTGGCCGTGGTCGGACTGGCCTGGGTCTTGGCCATTCGCCTGCCAACAGTGGCCACCTTGGTGGCGTGCGCGGTGCTGGGTGGTGCCGCGGGTGCAGTCGGTGCGGTGGGATCCAAGCGGGTGGGTCGACAACGGCGGTACGGGCGGGCCGTGCGACGGGAGCAGCGAGCATGACCAGCTACGAGATCGATGTGGTCGAGCCGGACCACGAGCCCCGCCGGCTCACGGTGGACACCAGCCTCGATGTCGGACGTGAGTGCGACGGCCTCAACCTGGACGACGGCCGGGTGTCCCGCCGCCACCTGACGCTGTCGGCCACGGACGAGGGGCTGGTGGTGACCGACCTGGGCAGCACCAACGGGACGTCGGTCAACGGTGTCCGCATCGACGGTCCCACCCTGATCACGGCCAGCGACACCGTCGAGATCGGCTCGGTCATCCTCTGTCCGGTGGCGCCGCCGCAGCCGGTGGTGACCGCCGAGCCACTCCCGGCGCCACCCACCGCCGCGCCCGAACCGGCGCCCGCGCCCGCGCCGCCTCCGGTGTCCGCTCCTCCGCCTGAGTCCGAGCCGACCTCAGCACCGATGGCTACCGATTCGGTGGTTGAACGTGCCGAGGTCGCACCGCGCGAGCCGACCGCGCCCGCGCCGCCCCCGGTACCCGCGCCCGCGCCGGTGTCCGAGTCGACCTCGGCACCGATGGCTACCGATTCGGTAGTCGAACGTGCCGAGGTCGCGCCGCCGCAGGTACCCGCGCCGGTGTCCGAGTCGACCTCGGCACCTTTGGCTACCGATTCGGTGGTCGAACGTGCCGAGGTCGCACCGGCGGTGCCCGAACCGGCCGCGGCCGCGGCCGTGGCCAAGCCTCGGCCCGTGCTGGAGGAGATGGAGGCCCGAACCACCGACGCCGCCGTCATCCGCTCGCGACCCGGCACCGCCGGGGCCGCGGCCGTGACCGGCGTGGCCCGCGACGCCCGCCGGGCACGTCGTCACCTGGCCGGGCTCGGGTCCGAACCGTGGGGGGTGGTGCCCACCATCTGCCTGGTCGATCCGTTCCCCGACCTCGACGACCCGACCCGGACCGTCACCAGTGGCACCATCGTGGACGGCGTCCGCAACGAGATCTGGATGGTGGTGACCCCCGAATCGCCGCCCGAGCCGCTGGAGCGGCCGATGGCGCTGCTGTTCGGGGCCAGCCTGCCCGCGGCGGCTTCACTCGGGCACCTGCTGGAGGGCTACGGCCTGTACGTGGCCGACGGTCCCGACGTGGACGAGCAGCTTCGTGAGTTGGATCTGCCGGCTCTGGGTCAGGCCGACGGCGAGCTGGCCGCGGCCATGTCGTTGTCCTTCGTCCGCTACCTGGAGTCCCGCGGGGGCAAGGACGCCTTCCTGCGCATGCTGGCCTCGGCCCAGGCCGGGCACCTCGACGCCGCCGCCCAGCAGGAGTACGGCGCCAGCATGGCCGCGCTGGAGGAGGGGTGGCGCCAGAAGCTGGCGGCGGGCGAGCCCGACATGAAGACGGGCCAGTTCCTGCGCCTGACGGTGCGCTACCTGCGGCCCCACAAGCGGCGTGAGATCGAGATGTTCGTCTACATGCTGCTCGGTCTGGCCTTCACCGTCGTGTACCCGTTCGCCTTCAAGAACCTGCTGGACAAGGCCATCCCCAGCGGGGAGTACAGCCAGGTCCTGCAGATCCTGGCCGTGCTCAGCGCCGCCTTCCTGGTCACGGCCTTCTCCAGCGTGCGCGGCGCCTATCTGTCCGCCGTGGTCAGCGGTTCGGTGGTGCGCCAACTCCGCCAGGAGATGTTCACCAAGATGCAGCACCTGTCCCAGGGTTGGTACAACCAACACCAGCAGGGCGATGTGTTGTCGCGGGTGTTCTCGGACGTCGGCATGCTCGAGCAGGGACTGTCCCAGACGCTTCGCGGCGGGCTGGTGCAGATCCTCACCTTGGCCGTGTCGGCCACCGTGTTGGTGATCCTCAACTTCTGGCTGGCCCTCATCGTGCTGGCCGGCGCCCCGATCATCGCCCTGATCTACAAGGCCATGTCCAAGGGGGCCCAGACCCGCAGCATCGCCGTGCAGGAGGAGACGGGCAGCGTGCTGACCGTGGCCTCGGAGAACTACGGCGCCCAGGCCGTGGTCAAGGCCTTCGGCCTCCAGCTGCGCGAGATCGGGCGGTTCCGCCAGTCCAGCGACCGGTTGTTCGACCGTCAGGTCAAGCTCCAGCTCTTCGGTGGGCTGTTCGGCGTGTCGGTCCAGATGGTGGTGACCGCCCTCCAGGTGTTCATCCTGGGCCTCGGGGCCTGGCTGATCTTCCACGGGCACCTGACCATCGGTGGCCTGGTGGCCTTCATGAGCCTGATGGGTCAGGCCCTGGCGCCGGTCACGGTGCTCACCGGCATCGGCCAGCAGATCCAGTCCTCCACCGGCGCGCTGGTGCGCATCAACGAGGTGCTCGAAGCCGAGCCCGAGGTGGTGGAGAAGGCCGATGCCGGTCAGCTGGCGCCCCTCCAGTCCACCATCGAGCTGCGCCACGTCGGGTTCTCCTACACACCGGAACGGCGGACCCTCGACGATGTCAACGTGTCCATCACCGCCGGCCAGCGGGTGGCCTTCGTGGGCCCGACCGGCGCCGGCAAGTCGTCGGTGCTCCAGCTGCTCATGCGGTTCTACGACTCCGACGAGGGCGGCGTGTTCTTCGACGGGGTGGACATCCGGGACGCCACGGTGGAGTCGCTGCGGCGCCAGCTCGGCGTGGTGTTCCAGGAGACCTTCCTGTTCAACTCGACCATCGCCGAGAACATCGGGCTGGGCAACCCCAACGCCACCGACGCTCAGATCCAGGAGGCGGCCAAGGCGGCCGAGCTCCACGACTTCGTGACCAGCTTGCCGCGGGGCTACGAGACGCTGGTGGGCGAACGGGGCGGGCGCCTGTCGGGTGGGCAACGTCAACGCCTGTCCATCGCCCGAGCCCTGTTGCGCGACCCCCGGGTGCTGGTGCTCGACGAGGCCACCTCGGCGCTCGATCCGCGCACCGAGCGGATGATCGCCGACACGCTCGAGCGGGTGGGCCAGGGCCGCACCACCATCGCCGTGACCCACCGCCTGACCTCCATCACCGGCTATGACCAGATCTTCGTGGTGGTGAGCGGCAAGGTGGTCGAGCACGGCACCCATGACGCTCTGGTGGCCGCCCGCGGGGTGTACGCCTCCCTGTGGGCCGAGCAGACCGGCAGCGTGGCGCCCGCCGAGGCGCCGTTCGACGCGGCCGGTGCCCTGGCCCGGATCCCGTTGTTCAGCGGACTCGACGCGGCGGGGCTGGCCGATGCCGCCTCGCGCCTGCGGGCCTTCGAGCTGGCCGCCGGCGAACGCCTGCCCGAAGGCGGTGGACGCCTGTCGATCATCCGCCACGGTCGGGGCACGGTCCTGGCCCCGGACTTCACCGGTGAGCTGGCGCCGTTGGCCGAGGTGGGGCCGGGCGACGCCTTCGGGCTGTCGGCCCTGCTGGGCGAGGAGAAGGGTTACGTGCTGGCCGCCATCGACCCCCTGTCGCTGGTGGTCATCGACGACGAGGCCGTTCGCGGCCTGGCCGGGATCCACCCCGAGATCGCCCAGGCCCTCGAAGGCACTCGACAACCCGCAGCCGGTCCCGCCGGGGGTCAACGTCTGTCACGATTGACGATGGCACCCGGCAATCGGATGTCCATCGTGTCTGCGCCGTCCGGACCGACGGCAGAGGAGGTCCGACGGATGACGGGCAGCATGCCAGCGGTGCAGCAGCAGTGAACCTGGTGCTGCACACGATCCTGAGCTCGGCCGGCGCGGTGACCGCGGCCGGCCAGGGATGGATCCTGGAACCGCGTGGCGACCAGTTCGAGGTGGTGGCCGCCATCGGCGCCGGCGAGCTGGTCGGCACCCGCGTGCCGGCCGAGGGGGGCACCGCCGGGTATGTCATGGCCTCGGGCCAGCCGGTGGCCATGATGCCCCGGGCCGACGATCCCGCGGCCACCGAAGGCGTGGTCGGCGTACTGGGGATCCGGCCGGCGTCGGTGCTGTGCGTGCCGTGCGCGTATGACGACGAGGTGCTCGGCGTGCTGGAGCTGGTGGACAAGGCCGGGGGCGCGTTCAGCTTCGACGACGTCGAGCTGTCCACCGTGCTGGCCAACATCGCCGGCTCCGCCCTGGCGGACCAGGGATCGGCCACGTCGGTGCGGCCACCCGACGAGCTGGCGGCGGACCTGCGCCAGCTCTCGGCGGTCGACCCCGCCACCTACGTGCGCGTGGCCACCGTCCTCGAGGCGCTGCTGGCCCGTGGCTGATCCTCCCCCGCCGCCCGTCTCCCCCGGCGGAGAACCCATGAAGCCGATGAAGCCGATGCGCCCGGGTGGTGCCCCGCCGCCGGGACCGGCGCCGGCCGCACCCGCCGCGCCCGAGGCCCCGCGACCCGAGTGGACCCGCGAGTCCGCGGTCCTGCGCATCGATGGCGCCCTCACCACCCTCGACGACATCACCCCCGAGTGGGCGTGGGGCGGGTCGACCGGTCGCGGTGCGCGCGTGGCCATCATCGACAGCGGCGTGGAGGCGGACCATCCCGACCTGGACGACTGCGTCGACCGTGAGGGGGGCGTGGTGGTGGCGCTCAATGCCCAGGGTGAACCCGAGGTCAGCACCGAGCCCCACGAGGACATGTTCGGCCACGGCACCGCCTGTGCCGGCATCATCCACCGGCTGGCCCCCGATGCCCGCATCACCAGCGTGCGGGTGCTGGGCGCCGGCCTCAGCGGCAAGGCCACGGTGTTCCTGACCGGGCTGGCCTGGGCCGTCGAGCAGGGCTTCGACGTGATCAACCTGTCCCTGGGCACGGGCAAGCGCGACTGGGCCCTGCCCTTCTACGAGATCTGCGACAAGGCCTACTTCAAGGGATCGCTGCTGGTCACCGCAGCCAACAACATGGCCCGGCCGAGCTATCCCTCGCTCTACGCGTCGGTGACCAGCGTGGCCTGCAACCTGTCCAAGGACCCGTTCCACTTCCACTACAACCCCGACCCACCCACCGAGTTCCTGGCCCCGGGCATCGACGTGGAGGTGAGCTGGCGGGGTGGTACGCGCCAGCGCGGTACCGGGAACTCCTACGCCGCGCCCCACCTGGCCGGGATCGCCGCGCTGATCAAGTCCAAGCACGGCGATCTGCGCCCGTTCCAGCTCAAGACGGTGCTCATGGCCACAGCCTCCAACGTGCAGGACGCCACCACACCGGCGGGCCGGCTGACCGGCGCCCTGACCGCGGCGCGCCTCACCGCCCTGGGCGGGCGGGCCACCTCGGCGCTGAGCGCGGTCAGCGATTCTCGATCGCGACCTTGATGGCCCCGCTGTGCTCCTGGTCGGCGATGGTCATGAAGGCGTCGCGCCAGTCGTCCAGGGCGAAGGTGTGGGTGAGCATGGGCGTGACGTCGATGCGACCGGCCTGGACCAGATCCAGGTAGTGCTCGATGCCGTGCTTGCGCACGCCCTCAACCTCCTCGACGCCGAAGGCGTTCGACCCCACCCAGCTGATCTCCTTGAAGTAGAGCGGGCTCCACTCCCATCGACCGGGCGCGTGCACGCCGCTCTTCACCAACGTGCCCCGAGCCTTGAGCAGTCGGACCTCGATCTCGAACGTCTCCGGCTTGCCGATGGTGTCGTAGGCCACGTCGATGCCACCGGGGTGGCACATGGGAAAGCCGTCGAGCCCGTCCATGGTCGGCCGCAGCACCCCGCCTGACCAGGCGGCCAGGTCTTCGAGCAGGGCCATCCGATCCCCCAGCCGCACCACGTGCTGGGCGCCGAAGCGGCTCACCATCTCGGCCTGGGCGTCGAAGCGGGCCACCACCGCCACCTCCACGTCGGGGTACAGCGCCCGCAGGATGGCCACCGCGCAGCACCCCAACGAGCCGGCGCCCCACACCAGCACCTTGCCGCCCGAGGGCGGCGGGTGGCGGGTGATGCCGTGCAGCGACACGGCGAAGGGGTCGGCGAAGATGGCTTGACGGTCGCTGATCGAATCGGGGACGGCGAAGAGCATGGTGGAGTGCGCGGGCATGAGCTCGGCGTAACCGCCCGTGGCGTCGCTCGACACCCCGGTGTGGATGCCTTTGGAGATGTCGCCGTCAGTGGTGAAGTTCCAGCACAGGCTGAGGTCGCCCGCCTGGCACGCCGGACAGATGGGCTCGATGCCGCGGGGCCGACACGACAGCCATGGGTTGAGCACCACCCGTTGGCCCACCTCGAAGCCGGACGCCTCCGGACCCAACTCGACCACCTCGGCCACCACCTCGTGGCCCATGACCTGCGGGAAGGAGCAGAAGCCGCTCATGGCGTTGTCGCTGTCGCCGTCGCCGAAGTCGAGCAGGATCTGCTTGGAGTCCGATCCGCAGATGCCGGTCAACCGCGGCCGGGTGACCAACCAGTCGGGCCGCAGCGGACGGGCGTCGGGGATCTCCCGCAACGCCACCGGGGTGACGGCCAGGTTGGCCACCAGCGGGTTGGCGCCGGGCGGCGGCGTCCAGGGTTCGGCGTGGGTGCCGAACACCAGGGCCTTCACGGATGAACCCGCCTGACAAGTTGGCGTACGAGCATGGGACCCCCCGGTCGTCGTCGGAAAGGTAGCGCGCCGCGCCGGCCATCGACACCTAGGGTCCGGCCATGGGCGATGCCATCTTCGAGCACCCGCGGCTGGCCGCCATCTACGACGCCCTCGACCCCGACCGCAGCGACCTGGAACCGTACCTGGCCCGGGCCGAGCGCCTGGGCGCCCGTCAGGTGCTCGATGTGGGATGCGGAACGGGCACCTTCGCCCTGCTGCTGGCCGCCAGGGGGATCGAGGTGACCGGCGTCGATCCGGCCGAGGCGTCGCTGGCGGTGGCCCGCACCAAGCCGGGCGCGGAGCGGGTGCAATGGCGCCACGGCGACGCCTCGACGCTGCCGACCATGCAGGTCGACCTGGTCACCATGACCGCCAACGTGGCCCAGGCCATCGTCGAGCCCGGCCTCTGGGCCGCGACGTTGCGCGGCGCCCACCAGGCCCTGCGCCCCGGCGGCCACCTGGTGTTCGAGACCCGTGACCCCGCCGCCCGGGCCTGGGAGGGTTGGAACCGCGCCGCTTCGTACCGTGTGACCGGCATCGATGGCGTGGGCGACGTGGCCAGCTGGGTCGATGTCACCGAGATCGCCGCCGATCTGGTCACCTTCCGCTGGACCTTGGAGTTCGGCGCCGACGCCACCGTGCTCACGTCGGACTCCACGTTGCGCTTCCGCAGTCGCCTGCAGGTGGAGGCGGATCTGGCCGACCACGGCTACGTGGTCGACGAGGTGACCGGGGCTCCGGATCGACCCGGCACCGAACTCGTGTTCTCGGCCCACACCCGCAAGACCTCGGCCCGGTCGGGTCTGGCGATCTGAGCCTGCCCGGCACCGGAGCGCCCGTCGCGAGAAGATGTCGCCTGTGCAACGACTGAGCGGCATGGACGCGTCCTTCTTCTACCTGGAGACACCCACCTCGCACATGCACATCAGCGCGGTGGTGGTCATCGACGGCGACTCCATGCCCGGGGGGTACTCCTTCGAGCGGGTGCGCCAGCTCTACCTCGAGCGCCTGGACCGACTCCCGCCGTTCCGTCGCCGACCGGTGTTCGTGCCCTTCGGGCTGGACCACCCGGTATGGATCGAGGACGAGAACTTCGACATCGACAACCACATCGTGCGCCGGATCGCTCCGGCCCCGGGCACCCTGCACGATCTGGCCGAGATCGTGGGCCACACCTCGAGCGTGCCACTGGATCGCAGCCGGCCGCTGTGGGAGCTCACCGTGGTGGAGGGCCTGGAGCACGGCCAGGTGGGCCTCATCACCAAGATGCACCACGCCGCGGTAGACGGCGTCTCCGGCGCCGACCTGCTGGTCCACCTGTTCGACATCGATCCCTTCGCCGGTCCACCGGAGCCGCCAGACCACCCCTGGAAGGGCGAGCCGGTGCCCTCGGACGCCCAGCTGGTGAGCGACGCCCTGATGCGGGCCTGGACCCGGCCGGCCCGGTTGGTTCGGACCCTCTACCGGACCACGCAGTCCACCTTCAACATCGTCCGCACGCTGCGCACCCCCGAAGTGGACGCCGCCCTGCCCCTCACCGCCCCGCGCACGATCTTCTCGGGCGAGCTGACCCCGCACCGCTCGGTGGCCTTCGGTCGGGCCGCGCTCGACGACCTCAAGGTCATCAAGCACACGTTCGGCACCACCATCAACGACGTGGTCCTGGCCGCCTGCACCGAGTCGTTGCGCCAGTACCTCATCGCCCACGACGATCTGCCCGACAAGCCCCTCATCGCCAGCGTCCCCGTCTCGGTGCGCAACGACGACGACCAGGGCACCGGCGGCAACAAGGTGTCAGCCATGTTCGCCGGGCTGCCCGTGCAGCTCGAGGACCCGGTCGACCAGTTGATCGAGATCCACCGACGCATGAACTCGGCCAAGGAGCTCCACCACGCGGTGGGCGCCGACATGCTCCAGGACTGGAGCGAGATGTTCGGCCCGGCCATGTTCACCGAGGCCAGCCGGCTCATGTCGCGGCTTCGCACCGCCGATCGCAACGCCGGCCTGCACCTCACCGACCGCGTGGCCATCCACAACGTGGTCATCTCCAACGTGCCCGGTCCGCCGCTGCCGCTGTTCGTGGCCGGTGCCCGGATGGTGGCCACCTATCCCCTGGGACCGGTCCTCTTCGGGGCGGGCCTCAACCTGACGGTGCTGTCCAACATGGGCAACGTGGACATCTCGGCGGTGGGCTGCACCGAGCTCGTCCCCGACATCTGGGCCCTGACCGACGGCTTCGCCGCCGCGGTGACCGAGCTGCGCACCATCGCCGACGACCGGCGCGGACCGCCGGACGCGACCGGTGACGGGGCCGGCGGCGAGTCTGACCGAACCGAGCTCGGCAATCGGGCCGACGCCGACCCGAGCCCTGAGGAGGTACAACCGTGAGCCGATCCCGATGGCGGTGGCTCGCCACGGTGACCGTGGTGACCGTGGTGGCCGGCCTGGCCAGCGTGGGCATCGGTCAGGCGCCCCGGGCCGTTGCGGTGCCCCGTCCACCGGTGCCGAGCGGCTGTCTGCCCAGCGGCGAGCCGGCCGCCTCCACCGAAGGGCCCTACGTGGTCGGCGAGCGGACGGCCACCTTCGTGGACACCACTCGCGGCACCAACGCCGATCCGGCCCGCGGGCTGCTGGCCCATCCGGACCGGACCCTGGTCACCACCATCCTCTACCCAGCCGTGGGCACCGCCTCGAAGGTGGCCGCCCGGGCCAAGCCGCCGGTGGTGGGCGCCACCCCGGCCCCCGGGAGGTTCCCGATGGTCGAGTTCTCCCACGGCGTGACCGCCACCGGACCCGAGTACGTCCCGGTGATCCAGTCGTGGGTCCGAGCCGGCTACATCGTGGCCGCGCCCACCTTCCCCCTGTCCAGTGGGCCGGGGGCGAGCATCGCCGATGTGGTCAACCAGCCGGCCGACGTGAGCTTCGTGATCACCTCCATGACCGGGCTGGGCGCCAACCCGTCCGATCCCCTGTTCGGGCACATCGCGCCCAACTGCACCGCCATCGCCGGGCACTCGTTGGGGGCCATCACCACCCTGGCCACCGTCTACGACTCGTGCTGCGTGGAGCCCCGGGCCCGCGCCGCCATCTCCCTGTCCGGCTGGGCGTTGCCCATCGACGGCGGGAACTACACCAACGCGCCACCCGTGCCGCTGCTGCTGGTGCACGGCGACGCGGACGGAACCGTCCCGTATTCGGCCAGCCAGCAGGCCTTCGCCGAGCTGCACGGATTCCGATGGTTCGTGACCATGCACGGCGCCGGGCACGTCAGCATCTTCGCCCCGCCCTGGGGCCAGGTCCTGCTGGACGCGGTGATCGCCTTCCTGAACTACCACCTCAAGGGCGACCATCGCCAGGAGCTGGGCTTCCCCCAGCAGGTGCAGCACTCCGGCGTGGCCAGCCTGCAGCGCGCCAGCTGACGCCGACCCGACACGTTTGGCTCACGGATCCGTGGCTCGAACGCGCCCGGCCACTGGCAGGGTCGCGACCGATCGACCAGTCCGGCCCGGTACCCTCGCCCCCCGGATCTCCGCTTCACGACCTTCCGGGACGGACATGAATCAGCCCAGGCAGGCCCGCACGCAAGCGCTGCTGGCCGCAGTTGCGGTGGCGGCCCTGCTGGCGGGCGGGGCCTGCTCGTCGTCGAGCTCGTCGGCATCGGGCGACCACGGGCTCGTCCGGGTAGGCCAGAAGCTGCCCGCCGCCACGGTGACCGCCTACACGGGCGCGCCGCTCCCGCTCCGCACGCTCCAGGGGCACGCCCTGGTGCTCAACTTCTGGGCCCGCAGCTGTGCCCCCTGCGCCGAGGAGATGCCGACCCTCGAGGCCAGCTACCGCACCGCGCCGGCGGGTCAGATCCGGTTCCTGGGCGTGGATGCCTCCGAGACCGAGTCGGTGGGCCGACCGTTCGCCCGCAAGCTGGGGGTGACCTATCCGCTGGCCGCCGATCCCCAGGGCACGCTGGTGGCGCGCCTGGGGGTGTCGTCGCTGCCCACCACCGTGTTCGTGGACGCCCACGGCGTCGTGCGAAGCGTCCACGTGGGGCGCCTGTCGGCCGACGCGCTGGCCCAGGGGCTCCACGCCGTCGGCCCGGGCTAGGGGCCTGCGCCTCCGGTGGTCGGCTCGGGGGCGGCTCCGCGTTCGGGGAGCAGCAGCACGGCGCCGGCCAGGAAGCACAGGGCGCCCACGAAGGTGCCCAGGTTGGACAGCTCGACGTTGCGCAGCGAGTCGGTGGTGGGGACCACGTAGGAGGCCACCGCCGAGGCCCCGAAGGCGATGGACCCGACGAGGTTGGCCACGGTGATCCACCACCCCAGCGACTTCGGTCGCCACGCCCACCAGCCGTGGCACACCTCCACCCAGGCGATGGTGCTGGCCACCAGGAAGGCGATCGAACCCAGAGCATCCGGGCGCCACACCCGGGCGTTGGCCACCGACGCCGAGAGGTCGGTGTGGATGGCGTAGCCGGTGCTCAGGTTGAACCACAGCGTGCCTGCCAACTGCACGGCGCTGGCCGACCAGCCCAGGTGGTGGGGCGCCCACACCAACCAACGGCGCCGTGGGCGCTCGTCACCGGCCTCCGCACCGTCCCCCGCGTCGCTGAGGCTGACGAGCGCGGCCTCACCCAGGTCATCGACGGCCTCGCGGTACTGGAGCGTGGCCGCCGAGGTGAAGAAGATCGAGCCGACGAAGAAGGTGATGGCCGTCGGGGTCGTACCCACCGCGTGCGCGTATGGGGGCAGTGCACCCAGCGCGAACAGGATGGAGCCGATGGCGAACAGCACCGCGATCCACCAGCCCCGGCTCCGCGGCGCCCACCACGTGGAATCCGGATGGTGGTCACCCCACGGGTGCTTGCGCAGCCAGCGGGCCTCGAAGGATCGCCGGTCTCTTCGACCGACCGGAGCACTCAGATGAGTGCGGTCACTCATCCTCACCGGCGCCATAGGCCCGATCCCGCCGCTTGACCTTGACGAAGGCCACGACGAGCAGCACGGCCAGGGCGATGAAGATGATCAGTCCGAAGTACATGTGCTCCGCAGCGTAGGCGTCCGAGTCCAGTGACGTGGAGATCTCTCCGGGCGCTCGGTCCGGTGCGGGCTTCCTGGATGGGCCAAGATGTCGCCTGCTGGTCTTTGCCTGGGCCGGCCGCTGCGCCCGTTGGGCGCCCCCCGAGGGAGAGGTCCGCATGACCCTGCACCGCCGTGAATCCGTCCGCGACCAGCTCACCGACAGCGTGTTCGCTGCGCACGATCTGGCCAAGGCCGCACCCAAGTACCGCTTCCCCAACGAGGAGTGGCTCCCGGTCGAGGCCTTCCAGGTGGTGTCCGACCAGATCATGCTCGACGGCAACTCCCGCCAGAACCTGGCCACCTTCTGCCAGACCTGGGAGGAGCCCGAGGTGCATCGCCTCATGGACCTGTCCCTCGACAAGAACATGATCGACAAGGACGAGTACCCCCAGACCGCCGAGATCGAGAAGCGTTGCGTGCACATGCTGGCCGACCTGTGGAACGCCCCCGACTCGGCTCGACACGGTGGGCTGCTCGACCATCGGGTCGTCCGAGGCCTGCATGTTGGGCGGCATGGCCGCCAAGTGGCGCTGGCGGGAGAAGCGGCGGGCCGAGGGCAAGTCCACCGACTCGCCCAACATGGTGTGCGGGCCGGTCCAGGTCGTGTGGCACAAGTTCGCCAAGTACTGGGACATCGAGATGCGAGAGGTGCCCGATGTCGGCCGGGCCACTACGCCATGGACGCGGCCGACATGCTCGAGCGGGTCGACGAGAACACCATCATGGTGGTGCCCACCTTCGGCGTGACCTACACCGGCTCCTATGAGTTCGTGAAGCCGCTGGCCGACGCCCTCGACGACCTCGCAGGCCCGATACCGGACTGACGTCGACATCCACGTCGACGGCGCCAGCGGGGCCTTCCTGGCCCCGTTCTGCGCCCCCGACATCGAGTGGGACTTCCGCCTGCCGCGGGTCAAGTCGATCAGCACCTCGGGCCACAAGTTCGGCCTGGCCCCCCTGGGCGTGGGTTGGGTGATCTGGCGGGAGGCGGCCGAGCTGCCCGACGACCTGGTCTTCCACGTGAGCTACCTGGGCGGGGACATGCCGGTCTTCCAGATCAACTTCTCCCGGCCGGCCGGCCAGATCGTGGCCCAGTACTACGACTTCCTGCGGCTGGGGAAGGCGGGCTACCGCCGCGTCCACCAGGCCTCCTACGACACCGGTCAGTTCCTGGCCGCCGAGATCGTCAAGCTGGGACCGTTCGAGCTGGTCTGCGACAGCGATCCGCTGCTGGGCATCCCGTCGGTGGCCTGGCGCATCAAGGAGGGCGAGGACCCGGGCTACACGCTCTACGACCTGGCCGACCGGCTGCGGATCCAGGGCTGGCAGGTGCCCGCCTATCCCCTCACCGGCGAGGTCGCCGACATCGCCGTCCAGCGCATCCTGGTG
This sequence comes from uncultured Microthrixaceae bacterium, assembly GCA_963740985.1. Classification (GTDB taxonomy): domain Bacteria; phylum Actinomycetota; class Acidimicrobiia; order Acidimicrobiales; family Acidimicrobilacustridaceae; genus UBA4742. The sequence continues at coordinate 113,200 of CAVUGJ010000002.1, read as the reverse complement.
CGCCAGGACGTGAGTCGTGATCTGGCCACCATCCTGCTCGACGACTTCAAGGAGGCGGTCGCGCACTTCGACAAGCATCCGGTGTCGGTGTCCATGACCCCCGAGGAAGCCTCCGGCTTCAGCCACCTCTAGGCCGCCCGTGACCGCTCCCGTCGATCCCGCCTCCCTCGACGTCGCGTCGCTGCTGCGGGTCGCGCCAGTACCTCGTGCTGTTGGTGCTGGCTGCGCTCCTGGGGATCCCGGCGTCGGCGGTGGCCTACGGGTTCTTGAAGCTGGTGGACGTCTCCCAGAACTGGGTCTTCTCCACGCTGCCCAGCGACCTGGGCTTCCACAGCGTCCCTGTCTGGTGGCCGATCCCACCCACCGTGCTGGCCGGTGTGGTGGTGGCCCTGACCATCAAGTACCTCCCGGGCGCCGGCGGCCACGAACCCGCCGACGGCTTCAAGGCCGGCGGTACGCCGGATCCGGCCTGGCTACCCGGGGTGCTCCTGGCCGCCTTCGCCACCCTGGCGCTGGGCATCGTGTTGGGTCCGGAGGCTCCGCTCATCCTGATCGGTGGTGGCCTGGGCGTACTGGCCGTCCGTCTGGCCGCCCGCGACGCGCCGCCCATGGTGGCCACGGTCATGGCCGCGGCCGGCAGCTTCGCGGCCATCAGCACGTTGCTGGGCTCCCCCCTCCTGGGTGCCTTCCTGCTTCTGGAAGCATCCGGGTTGGCCGGCCCGATGGTGGGGTTGGTGCTCATCCCCGGACTGCTGGCCGCCGGGGTGGGCAGCCTGATCATGATCGGGTTGGACTCGTGGTCGGGCTGGGGGACCATGTCGCTGGCCCTGCCCGCGCTGCCCCCCTTCGCCCATCCCAACGGGGTCATGTTCCTGTACGCCCTGGCCTTCGGCGTGGCCGCCGGCCTGCTGGGCTGGCCCATCCGGGTCGGGGCGCGGCTGTTGCAACCGGTGGTGGCGCGCCACCGGTTGGTGCTCACGCCGGTGGTGGGTCTGGCCGTGGGCCTCATCGCCATCGCCTTCGCCCAGATCACCGGCAAGGCCGACACCCAGGTGCTGTTCTCGGGCCAGAACAGCCTCGGACCGCTCATCTCCCAGGCCGCCACCTGGTCGGTCGGGGCGCTGATCTTCCTGATCATCGCCAAGTCGTTGGCCTACGCCCTTTCCTTGAGCAGCTTCCGGGGCGGCCCCATCTTCCCGGCCATGTTCATCGGCGGCGCCGTCGGGGTGGCCTCCTCGCACCTGCCCGGGATGTCGCTGGTGCCGGGTGTGGCCCTGGGTATCGGGGTCATGGCCACGGTCATGCTCGGGCTGCCGTTCACGTCGGTCCTGCTGGCCACGCTCCTGCTGGGCGCGGACGGCCTGACCACCATGCCCCTGGTCATCGTGGGCGTGGCCGTGGCCTACGTGACCGCGGCGCGGCTGCAACCCTCTATCGACCGGATCACCGGCCCGGTCGGCGGTGCCGTCGAGCCCGCTCCCGCGACCGGGGCACCGGCGGGCTGACACCGGGGTGGGGCCAGGCCGCTATGCCTTGTGGCTGGCGATCAGGTAGATGCCCTTGGCGGCCAGGGCCAGCCCGATGCTGCCCGAGAGGATGATGATGCCGCGGTCGCGGTTGCGGTCCACCCACTCCTGCAACCGGGTCAACCGGGCCTGGGCCGCCTCGGGGTTGATCAGGTAGTAGGTCTGCATGATGGCCATGCTGGACGTGGCCAACAGGCAGAACAACACCAGCACCACGATGCTGGCGGCTTTGTGCAGGTCGGCCTCGAGGATCACCGTGACGCCGGCGGCCACCAGGCCCCAGGGCTGGAGCAGGAACCCCAGGGAGGCGGCGCCGAGCGCCGACATGCGGTCGACCTTGGCCATCCAGGCCGGCTGCTTGTGCGGACGGTCGGCGGGTCGCTTGGACACCCGCCAGGCGAACGCCACCAGACCCAGACCCACCACCACGCTGGCGATGGCGCTCCACAGGGCGGGAGCGGTGTTGCGCGAAGGAGGTTTGCCGCCGGTGACCAGGAGCGTCCCGGCCACGACCGCGGCCAGCGAGGCGATCCAGGCGGCGATGAAGGCGAACCCGTTGCGCCGGGCATGGTCGCTGCCCAGCACCAGGATGAACCCGACCACGGGCAGCGGCTCCACCGTGATGACGATGCCCAGGAGCAGGAGCTCACCCATGAGGAGTGATCCTGCCAGACATCGACGCCGCGGCGGATGACGACGACCCGGATTCGGCCGCGGGGCGGTGCGGAACCCGACAGCTGGCGCCAGCCCGTAGCATCGCCGCGATGTCCGGGGCCCCCGGCGACCGAGTGGGTCCCGAGCGCCATGACCGAGCCGGATCCGACCGACGATCAGGAGAACGCACCAGATGGGTGAGGGTGGGCTGTCGCCGAGTGAGGTCGGCAAGGAGATCGCCGAGCACAAGCACCACCACGCCGAGGGCGAGGCCACCGGACGCGACCGGACCATCACCATCATCGAAGCCAGCCTCCTGGCCGTGGTGGCCGTGCTGGCCGCCTGGTCGGGGTACGCCTCGTCCAAGTGGAGCACCGAGTCGTCGCTCACCCTGGCCCGGGCGTCGGCGGCGCGCAGCGAAGCCGCCCGCGCCGACCTCAACTCCTCCAACCTGCGCAACTTCGACGCGGCCACCTTCAACACCTGGTTCACCGCCTACATCGGCGGCAACCAGGCCGCCGAGGAGGTGGCCATTCGCCGGTTCCGCCCGGAGTTCAAGGTGGCCTACGACGCCTGGATCGCCACCAACCCGCTCACCGACCCCAACGCGCCGCCCGGGCCCACCTACATGAAGGAGTACAAGCAGCCTGAGCAGGAGAAGGCCGACGAGCTCGACGCCAAGGCCACCGAGCTCTACGCCGAAGGGGCCAGGGACGGATCCCGGGCCGATGACTACGTGCGCACCACCGTCTTCCTGGCCACCGTGCTGTTCCTGGTCGGGATCTCCGGCCATTTCAAGGTGCGGGTCGCCCGCTACGGGCTGGTGGCGGTCGGGGCGGTGATCCTGGTGGCTGCCGTGGTCATCCTGGCCTTCTCCCCGAAACCGCCGGCCTGAAGCCAGGACCGCCGGCCTGAAGCTGGGGCCACCGGCCTGACCTGAACGGGCCCGGGTCGCAGACCCGAGCCCGTTCCATCGTGGATCCGCCGGGGGGATCTTTGAGCCCGTCACTGACAGTGCCAGTGTCACTCTCAGTGTGACCCCTGTCAACTCTCGGTGGCCTACCGGCCACATCCCGGGGGCTACCCAGGGCGCGTCGACCACATCGGGTGGTCAGCCACGACGCGGAATCCCAGGTTGCCGGTCGAGCTGTCGGGTGTGCTCGAGCTTCGGGCCGCCACCCGGTAGCGATTGCAGTACGTGGCGTGACACAGGTACGAGCCGCCCCGGATCACCCGGCCCTGACCGGTGGCCGGTCCACGCGGATCGGTGGCCGGGTCCGCCGACGCGCCCACGCCGAACCAGTCCTCGCACCACTCCCAGACGTTGCCGGCCATGTTGTGGAGACCGAGACCGTTCGGCGCGAAGCTCCCCACCGGCGCAGTCCCCAGGTAGCCGTCTTCGAGCGTGTTGACGTTGGGGAACTCGCCCTGCCAGATGTTGCACTGGTGAATGCCGCCGGGGGTCAGCTCATCGCCCCACGGGAACCGGGCCTGGTCCAGTCCGCCCCGCGCCGCGCCCTCCCACTCGGCTTCAGTGGGCAGGCGCAGGCCCGCCCACCGGCAGTAGGCCTGGGCGTCGAGCCAGGAAACGTGCACCACCGGGTGGTCGGCCCGGGCCCCGACGTCGGAGTCCGGGCCCTCGGGGTGGGCCCAGTTCGCACCGAAGACCTGGCGCCACCACGGCGCCTGCGCCGCGCCGCGGGTGTCGGGGAAGTCGTCAGGTAGGAGTCCACCGAACACGAAGGACCACCCGAACGACTCGGCGGAGGTGCTCCAAGCGGTGTCGGCCACGAAGTCGGCGAACTGGGACACGGTGACCGCTTCCGCCGCCAGCTCATAGGGGCGAAGCGCGACCGGGCGCACCGGACCCTCTCCGTCCTCGGCGAAACCGTCCTCATCGATGGAGCCCATGCGGAACTCGATCGGACCCAGCGCGATCAGTCCCTGGGCCGGGTCCGAGCCGCTCGCCGAGCGGGCGGGTCGGTGCGCCGGCGGGCTCGTGGGCGAGGTCGGGCGTGACGACGGCGGTGCGGCTGGGCCAGTGGATCGATCCGGGGCGCAACAGGCGTCGTCGCCGGTGGTCATCCCCCGTCCGCCTCGAAGAGATGGGCCAGGTCGCTGAGGGCGTACACGCCGCCGCCGGGCCGACCGCGGATGAGGTCGGCCACCAGTCCCGTCCACCCCGTCTGGTGCGAGGCTCCCAGTCCGGCGCCGTCGTCGCCGTGGAAGTACTCGTTGAACCAGAGGTTGTCCTTCCAGGCCGGGTCGGTCTGGAGGCGCTCCACGCCGCCGAACATCGGTCGGCGGCCGTCCGGCCCCACCAGGAACAGGGAGATCAGGCGCTGCTGGAGATCGTCGGCGATCTGATCCAGGGTGAGCTCGGTGCCCGAGCCGGTCGGGTACTCCACCCGGAACTCCGGCCCGAAGTACTGGTGGTAGCGCTCCAGGGCGCTGATCAGCAGGTAGTTGAGCGGGAACCAGATCGGACCGCGCCAGTTGGAGTTGCCTCCGAACATGGCCGTGGTGGACTCCGCCGGCTCGTAGTCGACGGTGGCGCTGAACCCCTCGACCTCGATGCGGTAGGGGTGGTCGCGGTGGTAGGCCGAGAGGGCTCGAAGACCGTAGGGCGAGAGGAACTCGTCCTCGTCGAACAGCTTGGTCAACAGGCGGCGGAGATGGTCCTCGCTCACCACCGACAACAGGAGGCGCTCACCACCGGCGGCGGGCGCCGAGCCGTGGCGCTGCAGGCCGACCAGGTCGCCCAGCCGAGCGTTGCCGTCGGGGTCGATGAGGCGGGCGAACGCCTTGCCCACCGTCTGGGCCCGGACCACCGCGTGCTCGTCGATCGCCGCCGCGGCCAGCAGCGGGATCACCCCGACCATGGAGCGCACCTCCACCGGCACCGTGGCGCCGTCGGGAGTGGTGAGCGTGTCGCAGTAGAAACCGGCGACCTCGTCCCACACCCCCTGGCCCTCCATGGCCGTGCGGATGGCGGCGAAGTGCTCGAGGAACTTGACCACGAGATCCGTCGCCGGTCGACTGCCCGTGCGGTTGAGGATCGAGGCCATGCTGGCCATGGCCAGGGCATAGAAGGCCATCCACCCGGTGGCATCGGACTGCTGGAGCACACCCCCCACCGGCAGGTGCGACCGGTCGATGGGCCCGATGTTGTCGAGTCCCAGGAAGCCGCCCTCGAACAGGTTGGATCCGTCCGCGTCCTCCAGGTTCACCCACCAGGTGAAGTTGACCAGCAGTTTGTCGAACACCCGGCTGAGGAAGTCGACGTCCGTTCCGCCGTCGATGGCGAACACCTCCAGGGCGGCCCACGCCTGCACGGGAGGGTTCACGTCCCCGAAGTCCCACTCGTAGGCGGGGAGGGCCCCATTCGGGTGCTGGAACCACTCCCGGCACAGCAACAGCAGCTGGTACTTGGCGAAGGCCGGATCGATGTGGGCCAGGCTCACGCAGTGGAAGCCGAGATCCCAGGCCGCGAACCAGGGGTACTCCCACTTGTCGGGCATGGACATGATGTCGAAGGACTGGAAGGTCGGCCACCGGGCGTTGCGGCCCTTCAGCCGTGAGGCCGGGGGCGGGACCTGCGTGGGGTCGCCGGCCAGCCACCGCGACACGTCGTAGTCGTAGAGCTGCTTGCTCCAGAGCATGCCGGCGAAGGCTTGGCGCATCACCGCGGCCCGATCGGCGCCGGCGCCGGCCGGGGTCATCTCCGCGTAGAACTCGTCGGCCTCGGCCCGGCGCCGCTGGACCACCTTGTCGAAGTCGACGCCGAGGGCGGCCCTGGCCTTGCGGGGCTTGGACCCCTCCGGGCGCAGCCGCAGCCGCAGCTCGGTGGTCTGGCCCGCGGCCACCTCCAGGCGGTACCAGAACGAGGCCTTGGTCCCCTGCCGGTCCGGGTTGACGGTGTCGAGGCCGGCCACGACGTGGTCGTTGATGCCGTCCTTGGGGTAGGCGGTGAGAGCGGCGGTGCCGGAGAGGCGCGCCACGTTGGTCTCGTTCTCGCAGAACACCACCTCGGGTATCGAGCCGTCGGGAGCGGCGCCGGCCACCAGCTCGAGCCGACCGGACACCGGATGCTCGATCACGATGCGGTCGTCCTGGCTGGCGGCCATGGACGGCCTGGGGGCGTCGTGGTCCCACGACCAGGTGTTGCGGAACCAGGCCGTGGGCAGCACGTGGAGGGTGGCCGACTCGGGACCGGCGTTGGTCACGCGCACGGTCATCAGTAGGTCAGACGGCTCGTCCTTGGCGTAGTCGACCTCGATGATCCAGTAGCGGTCGTCGTCGAAGGCGCCCGTGTCGAGCAGTTCGTACTCGGGCTCGAGCCGGTTGCGGCGGGCGTTCTCGGTGATCAGGTCGTCGTAGGGAAACGGCACCTGCGGGTAGTGGTAGCGCCACCGGTTCCAGACGTGGCTGGGCACGGCGTCGAGGTACCACCAGTACTCCTTGACGTCCTCGCCGTGGTTGCCCTGCGTTCCCGTGAGCCCGAACAGGCGCTCCTTCAGGATGGGATCGACGCCGTTCCACAGAGCCAGGCCCAGGCACAGGCGCTGCTCGACGTCGCAGAACCCGGCCAGACCGTCCTCGCCCCACCGGTAGGCCCGCGAGCGGGCGTGATCGTGAGGGAAGTAGTCCCACGCCTCACCGTCGGCGCTGTAGTCCTCGCGCACCGTCCCCCACTGGCGCTCGCTGACGTAGGGCCCCCAGGCGTACCAGGGGCCGGCTTGGCGCAGCCCGTCCTCGAGATGTCCGAAGGACTCGACGCGTTGCCGCTCGGCGCCGCTCAAGTGTCGGGGGTCTTCTCCCACCACTGGCACCACCACTCGGCGCCCACCAGGATGCGCAGCTTCTGGTGCCAGCAGTAGGAGATCTCGGCGGTGGGCTCGAGGTAGTAGAGGCAGTTCTCGCACTTCTCGTCGCCGGAGGGATGGCCCTTGAGCACGGCGTTCGAGGACAGGTGACGCAGCTCGATCGACAGCTTCTCGTCGATCTCCTTGGGTTCGGGCTCCGGGATCACGTAGTCGGACATGCCCGGAAAGCTACCAACACCTCCCGCTCACCAGAACCCCTCGACCTCAGCACATCCAGCCGCCGTTTCGGGGGTCAGATGTGCCGGGTCCGGTTCTGTCGGCGGGGCCGAGCTTCGGGCTCGGGCCCGACCCCCTATCCTGGGTCCCGATGAGCGCCTCATCGGTCTTTCAGCTGCGCCGGGAGCGCGACGGCGACGTGGTGCGCCTGTGGTTGGCCGGTGATTTCGACCAGTCCCAGCGAGACACCGTGATCGATGCGATGGACGAGGGCGAGATCCCGGCTGAGATCGTGATCGAGATGAGCCAGGTGGGGTTCATGGGATCGGCCGGCCTGTCGGCCCTGATCCATGCCTGTCGCATCCTCCAGCCGGCCGGTGGTCGGGTGGTGCTGCTCGACCCGGCCGGTCCGGTGGTCCGCCTGCTCGACACCTGCGGGCTCACCCACCTGTTCGCCATCCAGCTCTCGTGATCGGCGCGGCGGCGGACCAGCCTGACCGGCCGTGAGGGAGCACACCTACTCCTTCGACGTGGCCGCCACCCCCGAGGAGGTGTGGGCGGCGCTGCATCCCCGCCTCCGCCCGAATCCCGACGGCGGTCCCCGAGTCATCGAGCACGGTGGCGTGCGCATCGAGATCCTCAGCGAGGGCGACGAGCACGGGCAGGGCCTGGTGCGCACGTGCACCTATGCCGTCCCCCGCTGGCTGCTGTCAGGCGGGGTGGGTCGCTCGTTGGAATGCGTGGTCGAGTCCCGGCCGCCCACCTCGTCGCGCTACGAGGCGGTGGGCAAGCCCCTGTGGTCCAAGGCGACGGGCTGGCACCGCATCGAGGCGCTGGACGAGGAACACACCCGGGTGCACTTCGGTGAGACCTACCACGCCTTCAACCCGGTGCTGCGGGCGGTTTTCGAGCGCGCCGTGCACCGGTTCATCTCCAAGGACAACGACCGGTTGGTCCAGACCGCCGTCGAGCAGGGCGTGGCCCGTCAGCGGGCCCGTCGAGGCTAGGAGCTCTGCTCGGCCGCGGCCACGAACGAGCCGGCCAGCGCTTGCCAACCATCGGTGTTGGCCTCCCGGTAGGGGGAGGCCTCGGCCCCGAGCCGCTCCCACCCGGAGTGCACGATGTCGAGGCGCGTGGTGCCGTCGCCCAGATCCACGAACGTGACCTCGACGTCGGTGGCGTCCGCCGGATCGCGTCCGATGTGCCAGGCGTAGCCGAGCCGATGCGGTGGCTGCCACGAGGTGATCCGACCCCACTCGATCTCGGTGCCGTCGGGGGTCCGTTCGAAGATGCGTCCACCCAGACGGGGCTCGAGGGCCACGCGGGTGTCGGGGTGCCCCGAGGCCGAGTGGCCCGCGGGCCACCAGCTCGACAGCCGGGTGGTCCACACGTCGAAGGCATGGTCGGCCGGACAGCCGATGTCGAAGCTCAGGCGCAGCGGAGCCGTGGTCACGGCCGGTCCGCCCGACGTCGACGGGGTCGGTGTTCTCGGCCATGAGGCGCGAAGCGCGCGGCCGCGTCGCCCCACACCTGGGTCAGGAACTGCTCCACCGCGGCGAGGCCCTCGTCGTGCACGCGGTAGATCCGTCGGGTGCCCTGGGGCTCCTCGACCACCAGCCCGGCCTCCTTCAGGAGCCGCAGGTGTCGTGACACCGCCGGACGGCTGATGGGCAGCGCCTCGGCCACCTCGCCCACCGATCGACCACCCTGGGCCAGCAGCTCGACGATGGCGCGCCGGTGGTGATCGCCGAGCGCCTCGAACGGATCGCGTGCCGGCTCGACCACGGTTCGCCACCTCAGCTCGTGGCCGAGGCGGCCCGCATGCGGTTGTTGCGGGCCTGGTGCTCCACCTCGGCCCGCCCCAGCTGCTCGAGCACCGGCGGGACGTAGTTGGCGAATCGGCCCCGCAGGCCCTTCTTGAGCCCGTACCAGCCGCCCACCGGGTTGTCGTCGGCCCGGGCCCAGGCCTCCACCGTGCCCTCGGCCGCCGGCTTCTGCTCGTCGGCGCTGCCCAGCGGCACCCAGTCGCCGCGGTCGGCCAGCATGGCTTCGAGGTCGTCGAGGCAGCGCAGGTGGTAGCGGAGCTGGGTCTTGCCCACCAGCACGACCAGCGCCGGAGGTTCGAGCGTCTCGTCCCGGTAGGCCTCGTAGCTGGAGCCCCCGCTGGGGGTCTGGAGCACCCAGGGTTGATCCGGGGTGCCCTCCCCGCTCACGGCAGGGCTCCTTCGGCGAACCCGGCGAAACCGAAGGCGCCGATCACCTCCGCGCCCAACGCCACCGGCGGGATCTCGCAGCGGTCACCGATGGCGGCCACGAACTCACCGAAGGCCGTGGTCTGGTTCAGCGGGTTGGCGCCGTCCGCGGTGTCGACCGAGGCGACGTGCACGAAGCTCACGCCGTCGGCCAGCCGGAAGGTGACGTAGCGCAGGCCGTCAGGTCGAGTGGCGGCCAGCTCGGCGAAGACCCGCTCGATGAGCGCCTGGTTCTCGTCGGCCCGGTCGGGCTTGGTCTGGTAGCGAACGATGGTGGTGCTCATCGGGACCCCCTTGGTAACGGTGAGGTTACGGTAACAGCACCGTTACCATCCAGCAACCGCCACTCAGGGAGCGGTGGTGGTTGTGGTGGGCTCGCTTGTGGTGGTGGCCGAGGTCGTGGTGGTCGCGGCCGTGGTGGTCGTCGTGCGCTCGGCGGTCGTGGTGGTGGTGCGCTCGGTGCTGGTGGGGGCGGCGGTGGTGGACGTCGTGGCCGTGGTCGTGGTGGTGGCGGGTGAGGAGGAGTCCTTCGACGCCAGCGCGATGGCCAGCACCACGATGACCGCCACCAGGGCCACGCCCACGATGATCACCGGCACCAACCATGACGGGCGGCCCGGCTTCTCGGCGTCGCTGTCCGCCACCGCCGCGCCGTAGCCCCCGGCCGGCGCCACCCCTGCCGCAGCCGGGCTCGACGCCGGCGCAGCCACCGGCGGCATCTGGGAGGTGGGCTGGTTGGCGGTCGTGTCTAGGGCGTCGGCAGTGGCCGGCGGCATCTGGGTGGTGGCCGGCGGGGTCTGGGTGGCCGGCGGAGCCGGGGAGGCCGTTGGCGGGTACCACTTCTTGTCCGATGCCTGCCACCAGCCCTCACCTTGCGATGTGTCGCTCATGGTTTCCCCTTCGTGTCCACTGCCCTCGGCGCGGGCTCACGCTCGTGCCCGGTTCCGAGGCTAGGACGGTCCCGTGCCCCCGGCGAGGATCCTGCGCGGAGACGGCACGCCGTCTGCCGCTCTGGCGGTGGCGTGGCTCGGGCGTAAGGTCCGTTCCTCTGAGGAGAGGGGAACGCATGGCGACCTACGTCCTGGTGCACGGAGGCGGTCATGGCGGCTGGTGCTACCAACGTGTGGCCCGGTTGCTCCAGGCCGCCGGCCACACGGTCTACGCGCCGACCATGACCGGCGTGGGCGAGCGCGTCCACCTGGTGTCGCCCGCGGTGGACCTCGATCTGCACATCCGCGACATGGTCGCCGTCCTCGAGTTCGAGGACCTGCACGACGTGATCCTGGTGGGCCACAGCTACGGCGGCATGGTGATCACCGGCGTGGCCGATCGGGCGGCCGAGCGCGTGGGTCGCATCGTCTACCTGGACGCGGCCAACCCGGTGAACGGGCAGTCGTTGGTGGACGTGGCCGGGCCCTACATCCTGATGGCTCGCGACCACAGCCAGGTGGTGGACGGGGTTGAGCTGGTGCTGCACCCCGCGCCCGAGGCACCGATGTTCTACGGGGTGACCGACCCCGATGACGTGGCCTGGATGGCCGACCGGCTGACCGCCCACCCGTGGCGGTGCTTCGAGCAGCCGCTGGTGCTGGCCAACGAGGACGCGCTGTGGGCCATCCCCCGCTACCAGATCGTGTGCACGTCGACCCTGGCCACCCGCGACCGGGCTCTGATGGACGAGTACCGACAGGCCGGCCGGCTGTGGGACATCGACACGGGCCACGACCTGATGATCACCGAGCCCCAGGCGGTCACCGACGCGCTGGTGGAGATCGCCGGGACCTGAGCCCCGCTCGACCCGTGGGGCGCGCTCAGGACGGTTCGATCACCACCCGGATGGCACCCGAGGCCCGGTCCCCCGCCACCCGGAAGGCCTCGGGCGCCTCGTCGATCCCGAAGCGGTGAGTGATGATGGCCGGGGCGATGTCGGGGTCCTGCGCCAGCATGGCTGCCGCGTCCTCCATCTCCCGACCGGACTCGTGGCGGCAGTAGCCCAGGGAGGGGACGACGCTGGCCTCCCGGTGGAACAGGGGCATCCAGTTCAGCTCGACGTTGCCCAGGTGCACGCCGAGCACGACCACCGTGCCGTGGGGAGCCACCAGTTCGATGGCCTGGGCCAGGCCAGGCTCTCGGTGCTGCCGGCCGCCTCGACCACGACGTCGTAGCCCGCCTGGTCGGCCCCGATGTGCGCCCCCAGCCGCTCCCCCACCTCCTGCTGGTGGCGGTGACGGGCCTCCAGGGCGACCTCGTCGACCCCCATGTGTCGGGCCCCGGCCACCGCCAACAGACCCAGGGCCCCGGCGCCGACCACCGCCACGCGACTGGCCGGCCCGGTGTCAGCCAGGCGCAGGGCGTGCCAGGAGACCGAGGCTGGTTCCACGATCGGCGCGTCGGCCACGTCCAACCCGGGCGGTAGAGCCACCAGGCGGGCGGGCGGGGCGCGGAACTGCTCGGCCATGCCCCCGTCGGCGGTCACCCCGAGGGCGCGCTGGCCATGCGTCGGGCACAGGTTGTAGTTGCCGCGCCGGCACTGCTCGCACTCCATGCAGCCGTAGAGCGCCTCGACCACCACTGCGGTTCCGTCCTCGCGCACGCCGGCCAGCTCGTGGCCCAGGATCCGGCGGCTCCCGAAGCCGATGTACATCAGGTCCGATGCGCACACGCTGGTGGCCCGCATGTGGAGCAGCTCGCCCGCGCCCGGTGGTTCGTCGATGTGGTCGACGACGACGCCTCCTTCGGCACCCCGTACAGCCTTCACGTGGGCCTCCCCCTCCGACGGCGGCGAAGTGTAGCCATCACCCGCCGAGCACCACGGTGGTCAGGTCCTGGCCCACGGTGATCTCGCCCCGGTAGCCACCGTCGCGCAGGTCCTGGGCGAACGACTCTTCGTCGACGGGACGGTCGGGAGGGGGGATGAGATGGGTGAGCACCACGTGGGGAACGCCGGTGCGGGCGGCCATGGCCCCCAAGGGAACGGTGTCGGCGTGGTAGCTGAAGATGGTCTCGAACGGCGTGCCGGCGATGAGGTCGGCCAGGGCGGTGGTTCGGCAGGCCTCGTGCACCAACAGGTCAGCGCCCCGGGCCAGGTCCTCGACCTCGGTGCACACGCGGGTGTCGCCCGAGATGACCACCACGCCGTCCGGGGTCTCCACCCGGTAGGCGACCGCGTCGGGGACGGGCTCGTGGTGGACGCCCACGGCCAGCACCCGGATGGAACCGTCCTCGCTCGTCCACACCACTTGCGGCTGGGGCGACGCGGGGAAGGGCCGGACATCCAGCTCGATCGGATCGGCCCCCACGTGGTCGGTGCGCAGGGCCAGGTCGTCGTCGAAGGGGTCCAACATGCGGTCCACGAACCGCGCCGCCATGCCCTCGGGCACCACCACCACCAGAGCCGGCGCCCCGTGCAGACGCTGCTGCACCCACCGGGTCATGGCCAGGTCGGCCAGGTCGACCACGTGGTCGCTGTGGACATGGGTGACGAACACCGCGGCCAGGTTCTGGAGGTCCACACCGGCTTCGGCCAGGCGCAGCACGGTGCCGCGGCCGGCATCGAACTGCAGGGCCAGATCCCCCCAGCGAACCAGGGTGCCGGCGCCCGCCCGCCCTGGCCGGGGGTGGGGAACGCCGGTGCCGGTCAGGGTGACCCGGGTGGTCATGTGGCCGGAGCGCCAGCCAGGGCGACCATGGTGTTGCGGATGGTGCCGATGCCGTCGATCCAGCTCTCGAGCACCTGTCCGGCTCGCAGGAACTGCGGGGGCTTGCGGCCGATGCCCACCCCCGCCGGGGTGCCGGTGAAGATCAGGTCGCCCGGAAGCAGCGGCACCACGGCCGAGAGCTCGGCGATGAGGCGCGGGACGGAGAAGACCAGACCACTGGTGCGGTCCTGCTGCATCACTTCGCCGTCGAGCGAGCAGCCCAGGCCGATGTCGTCGGGGTCGTCGAGCTCGTCGGGGGTGACCAGCCACGGTCCGGTCGGGCCGTAGGTGCGGTACGACTTGCCCAGGGAGAACTGCCCGCCGGCCGCGAACTGCACGTGGCGATCCGAGATGTCCTGGCCGACGCACAGGCCCGCCACCTGGGCCCAGGCCTCGGCCTCGGCCACCCGGTCAGTCCGGTGGCCCATGATCACCACCAGCTCCACCTCCCAGTCGACCGTCTCACCCGACAGCTCGACGGGTTGGAACGGGCCGCCCAGCGAGGCCGGGTACTTGGTGAACACCGCCGGGACCGACGGCAGCTCCATCCCCGATTCCGCCGCGTGGCTGGCGTAGTTGAGGCCGATGCCGAACACCTGGCGCGGCGTCGGTGAGGGTGCGCCCAGGGTGGCCTCCTCCACCGGCCGGATCTCTCCGTCACCGGCGGCGAGCGCGGTGTCCGCCCAAGCTCGGAACTCGGCCCATCGCTCGTAGGCCGAGGCCGGGTCGGGACCGAACCGGCCAGCCGAGGCCTGGTGCACGTCGAGGCCTCCTCCGTCGACCAGCAGAGCAAGTCGGCCATCGACGTTGGCGATCCTCATACGGCGGCTCCTCGGGATGGGCGCGGCTGGCGCCAAGAAATCTCAGGCGGATGTCGATTTCGGCGCCTCCCCGATCGACGTGATGGACGAGTCGGGGCGAACGGTGCCCCACCAGGAAACAGGAGATCTGTCCACGATGCGATTCTTCGGCTACACGCTGGGTGACGAGTCGGTGCCACTTGTCCCTCCCTCCGAGGAGGTCATGGTCGAGATGGGCGCCTTCATGGAGGAGGCGACCAAGGCGGGCGTCCTCGTGGCCACCGGTGGGATCGCCCCCCGAGCCCGAGGCGACCGTGGCCCAGCGCATCGTGCGGGCCAAGCGCACCATCGCGGCGGCAGCCGTCCCGTTCGAAGTACCGGAGCGCGCCGAGCGGGCTGGCCGGCTGTCGTCGGTGCTCGAGGTGATCTACGTCATCTTCAACGAGGGCTACTCCGCCACGGCCGGCGCCGACTGGACCCGTCCGACGCTCTGCGCCGAGGCACTGCGACTCGGCCGGGTGCTGAGTCAGCTGGCGCCCGACGAGGCCGAGGTCCACGGCCTCACCGGGCTGATGGAGATCCAGTCGTCTCGTCTGGGGGCCCGGATCGATGGCCAAGGTCAGCCCGTTCTGTTGTTCGACCAGGACCGACGCAGGTGGGATCGGCTCCTCATCAACCGCGGCCTGGCTGCGCTGGAGCGGGCCAGAGCCCTCGGGGGTGAGCGCGGATCGTACGCCTTGCAAGCGGCGGTGGCCGCCTGCCACGCCAAGGCCTTCCGAGCCGAGGACACGGACTGGACGCAGGTGGTCACGCTCTACGGACAGCTGGGCGAGGTGAGTCCCTCTCCGATCGTGGAGCTGAACCGAGCCGTGGCCGTGTCCATGGCCCTCGGTCCCGAGGCCGCACTCGAGCTGGTCGACCAGCTCCGGGGCACGGGCACCCTCGACCGCTACTACCTGCTCCACAGCGTGCAGGGCGATCTCCTCGACAAGCCGGGTCGCCGCCAGGAGGCGGCCGAGTCGTGCCTCCTGGCAGCCGAGCTGGCCCACAACCAGTCCGAACAGCAGCTCCTGCTCGCTCGCGCCGAAGCGCTCCGGGTCGTCGCCGAGGTGGCACCCGAGCCCTGAACGGGTCGGTGCGAGCCACCCTCAGGCGAGCGGGTTCTCCCAACGAAGACCGTCGAAGCGCGAGAAGTCCGAGTCGTTCGACGCGAGCACCAGCTCGTGTTCGATCGCGATGGCGGCCAGATGAGCGTCGCTGACGAGGTTCCCCCTGGGCCCACCTCCCTCCATCAGATCGAGGAAGAGCTCAGCGTGTCTTGGGCCGGGGCCTGGAGTCCATGCCGTCTCGGCCGCCAGCCAGTCGCGCACGTGGCTCCAGGACATCGGGCTCGAGGTCGATGCTGGTCCGCATGTCCGACATGCCTACATCACGGTGCCAACACTGACGTATCATGATGCGCGAGGGTCGAGGGTCCAGGTCCTGCTGACCGGCCGGCCCCGCCGGTCAGCTGCTGGTGCGGACTGTGCGCTCCAGGATGCCCAGGGTGGCCTTGAGGGCCGACTCGGGCACGATCGGCCAGCCGCCCCGCGACTTGTAGTCGTCGGACACGGCGGACCAGTCGTAGATGGAGGTGACCATCGTCCCGCCTTCGACGGGCTCGAGCCGGTAGCCGTAGTAGTGGCCGATGCTCGGGAAGTTCATGCCCGACACCTCCCAGGTCAGGAACCGGTCCTGCTCGAAGGCGGTGAAGGTGACGGTGACGTCGTACTTGCCCATGTCGAAGTCGCCGAGCGCCTCGCGGTCCATGTGGATCACGAAGGTGTCGCCCACCGCCCGCGCCGGCTCGCCGGTGGAGTCCTGGAGCATGCCGGACGCGTCGATGGCCACCTGACCCTTCGGGCTGCTGACGATCTGGAAGATCTCGGCGGCCCCGGCCGGAATCAGTCGCTGGACCTCGATGTGCTCGCTCATGGCGCCATCTTGCCAGGCCGGCGCCGCGGCGCGTCAGGTCGAGACGATGGTTGCCCCGGACGTACCCGGCGCGCCGTAGAGCTGGGCGAAGCCCACCTTGGGCTGGCCCGGGACCTGACGGTCGCCGGCCGCACCCCGCAGCTGCTGGGTGAGCTCGTAGATCTGGCGCAGCCCGGAGGCTCCCACCGGCTCACCATTGGCCATGAGGCCGCCATCGGTGTTGACGGGCAGACGACCGGTGATCTCGGTCTGGCCCTCGGCGATCAGCTTCTCCTGTTCACCGTCGGCGCAGAAGCCGGTTTCGGCCATGTGGATGACCTCAGCCCCGGCCTCGGTGTCCTGGAGCTGGATCACGTCGACGTCGTCGGGTCCTATGCCGGCCAGCTCGAACGCCTCCCGCGACGCTTGTACGGTCGGGCCGTCGACCACCGGCAGCGACGCCCAGGTGCCGTGCACCTCGAAGGCGCCGAGCTGGCGGGTGCGCACGGCGGTGGCCCGCAGGTAGACCGGCGAAGAGGTGTAGCGGTGGGCCTGGTCGGCGCGACACAAGATGACGGCGGCGGCACCCTCGTCGGGCGCGCAGAACATGAACTGGCGCAACGGGTGGTTGAGGACACGCGACTCGAGGATCTGCTCCTCGGTCAGGGGCTGTCGGCGGAAGGCGTTGGGGTTCAGGGAGCCGTTGCGGAAGTTCTTGGCTCCCACCCGGGCCAGGGTCTGGTCGGTGATGCCGTGGTCGTGCATGTACCGGTTGATCTTCATGCCGAAGTACTTCGTGGTCAGGAAGTGCCCGGTTTCGCCGTACCAGGCGGGCAGGGCGTACTCGACCGAGTCGGCGGAGAAGGCGCGGGCCGGGTGCTTGTCCATCCCGACGGCCAGGCCGATGTCGTAGGCACCCAGCGAGATCATCTTGGCGGCCATGTCGAGCGACGAGGCGGCGGTGGCGCAGCCGTTGTAGATGTTGGTGAAGGGGATGCCGGTGGGGCCCAGGTAGGTGACCACGCTGTCAGGGTTGTCGACCTCGTAGCTGCCCCCGAAGGCGAACTGGATGTCGCGCCAGTCGAGCCCGGCGTCGTCGAGCGCGAACCGGATGGCATCAGCCCCCATCTCGACCGCGGATTTGCCGGGGAACCGGCCGAACGGGTGGAGGCCCACCCCGATGATGGCGACGTCGTTCATGCGCGGCTCCTGGCTGGATCGGTCGGGTGCGTCACGTGGCGGGGGCGAAGGCGAAGGACATGACCTCGTTGCCCTCGTCGTCCACCCGCAGCGGGATCAACACGAGCTCGACGGGCATCCCGAACTCGAGGCGGTCGGGATCGCTCTCGGTCAGGCGGGACTCGATCATCAACGTGTCCGACACCTGCACCCACCCCATCCCGTACGGTTCGAACGTCTTGGGGTCGGTGTCGCCCACATAGGGCGGGGCCACGGGCGGGAACGACTGGGTGGTCCAGGTGTAGAGCGAGCCGCGGGGCTCGAGGAGGTGCTCGGTGACCTCGCCGTGGAAGCACCCGGGGCAGTGCGGCTGCGCCGGGAACACCACCAGGTCACAGGCCGTGCACGCCGAGGCGATGAGGCGGGGCTGGTCGGACGGCCAGGTGAAGAGCCCTTCGGCGATGGGTACTCGGGCCAACGGTCGCTCCTGGTTTCGGACGGCGGTGCTCGGAGGGCGTGCTGAGTGGGAGGGCGATGCTGTATTCAGGAGAAGCGTATTCTTCCCGGGGCGGCGGCGCATCTCTCGGCCGGTCCGAGACCACTGGCTACGCTGCCCGCCCCTGGGGCTGCGACCCCTCATGACCATCGACGTGGCCGTGCGGCCCCCGGTCGAACTGGGTGCCTACCCGCTCGGTGGCCGGCGGGTGGTGACCTTCGACGGGGGGACCTTTGACGGGCGCGACGGTCTGGGTGGGACGATCGCCGAGGGGGCGTCGACTGGCAGCTGGCCCGGTCCGACGGGACCCTCGAGATCGACGCGCACTACCGGTTGGTCACCGACGAGGTCATCAGCCGCGACGAGATCGACGAGGTCACCATGGCCTATCGCCAGACCGCCGGCTTCGCCCTCAACGCGCTCCAGGACGATCCGCGCTCGCTGATCGACCAGACCTTCGGCCACTGAGCGCCCCGGTGTGCGGCCCACGGGTGCGCTCCTATGCTCGCGTCCATGGCCAAGACGCGAAACCAGATCATGACGCGGACGACGGCGGTCACGTCGTGAGGTTGGAGGGCACCGGCATCTGGGCGGCACAGCTGCGCTACGGCGATCCGGGCCTGATCGCCGAGTTGGCCGCCGAGCTCGACGAGCTCGGCTACCGCGCCCTGTGGATCCCCGACGTAGGGGGCGATGTGCTGGCGTCGGTCGAGCTGCTGCTCGGAACCACGACGGACATCGGCGTGGCCACCGGCATCCTCAACGTCTGGATGCAGGATGCGACCGACGTGGCCAGCCGCCGAGCCGGTTGGAACGCCGATTGGCAACGCCGGTTCACCCTTGGGCTGGGCGTGAGCCACGCCCCGCTCATCGATCAGGGGCAGCCGGGTCGCTACACGAAGCCGTACTCCAAGATGGTCGAGTACCTCGATGCCCTCGACGGGGCCACGGCCCCGTTCCCGGTCGAGGCCCGGGTGCTGGCCGCCCTACGACCCAGGATGCTCGGCCTGGCCCGCGACCGAGCCGCCGGCGCGCACCCGTACTTCGTCCCACCCGAGCACGTGGTGGCCGCCCGAGCCGCGTTGGGTCCGGATGCGCTCATCGCCGTCGAGCTGGCGGTGGTGCTCGATGACCAGCCGTCCTCGGCCCGCCAGACCGCCCGTCGTCACACCGCCGTCTATGTGAACCTGCCGAACTACACCAACAACCTGCGCGACTTCGGGTTCGAGGACCAGGACTTCGCCGACGGTGGGAGCGACCGGCTGGTCGATGCCATCGTGGCCTGGGGGGACCAGGATGCGATCGTGACCCGGGTGGCGGCCATGCGCGACGCCGGTGCCGATCATGTCTGCATCCAGGTGATCCGATCCGACGACGAGGTCCCCCGGGCCGATTGGCGTGAGCTGGCCTCAGCGCTCATCCGGCGCGACGCGGCCGATGACGCCGCCGAGTCCGGGTGACAGGATGGCGGCGTAGCCCATCCGCTCGATGACCATCCGATGCGCCACCTGTTCAAGGCGCCCCGGTCCTCGAGCCGGCGGGCGTCGTCGTGGGATCGAAGCGGCGGCAACTTCGACTGCGTCCAGATCGGCCCGGGCGAGCACTTCCCGCTGCTCGAGGTCGAGCGTGCCGGCTGCATCACCCGCATCTATGTGGCCCTGGCCGCGTACGAGCTGACCGATCACCGCGACGCCATCCTGCGGTGCTGGTGGGATGGGGAGGCCACGCCGTCGGTGGAGGTGCCCCTGGGCGACTTCTTCGGCGTGTGCCACGGCCGCATCCGCGAATACGCCAGCGCCTTCAGCACGGTGAACCCCGGCATGGGCGCCTCGCCCGGACTCAACGCCTACTTCCCCATGCCCTTCGCCGACGGTGCCCGCATCGAGGTGGAGAACCGGGCCGACGCCAACGTGGGCGGGCTGATGGGGGTGCTCTGGTACCACATCGAATACGAGGTGTTCGACGAGCCGCCCGACGACGACGTCCTGCGCTTCCACGCCCAGTACCGCCAGGAGCGACCCACCCGGGCGGCCATGGAGCCGGCCGACGTGCAGCTCCACGACGGGGTCAACCTCGATGGTGCGGCCAACTACGTGGCGCTGGAGGCACAGGGCCAGGGCCAGATGGTGGGCCTGGTGCTCGAGATCGACAACGTGGCCGGTGGTTGGTACGGGGA
Organism: uncultured Microthrixaceae bacterium; assembly: GCA_963740985.1. Lineage (GTDB taxonomy): Bacteria > Actinomycetota > Acidimicrobiia > Acidimicrobiales > Acidimicrobilacustridaceae > UBA4742. Next base: position 93,424 of record CAVUGJ010000002.1, on the reverse strand, counting down.
GGGCGACGACATGGTGTTCGTCGACGAGGACACCTGGCCTCCGCGGATCCACGGCACCGGCCACGAGGAGGTGTTCGGGTCGGGTGCCTGCCCGCTGGTCGAGTTCAGCCGGCCCTACGCCGGCTTCCACCTGGTCGAACACGACGACTACCGAGGTCTGGTGGGCATGTACCGCTGGTACGTCCCCGACCCCATCCGCTTCGATCGGTCGTTGCGCTGGACGATCGAGCACGGCCACGCCAACAACTTCGTCAACGACTACTCATCGGTGGCCTACTGGTACCAGCGCGAGCCCCACGGCCCGTTCCCGCCGTTGCCGGCGCGCGACGCCATGCGCCCGCCGCTGCCGGACGGGTTCGATCAGGTCCGCGCCGCGGTGATCGAGGCCATGATCAACCTGGCCGGCCCGGCCGAGAACCTGTCTCGGATCGCCACCTTCGCCGAGCCCTACTACCGCGGCGAGTTCGACCTGGCCCTGGAACGGGTCCAGGCGCTAAATAGCTGAGGCGGGCGCCACCACCCCGCACCACCCGGATCAGGCGGGACGACGGATCCGCAGCCGGTTCTCCGACAGCGGCACGCTGAACCGCCCCTCCGGCGAAGCCGCCGCTAGCACCGCGCGCAGCTCACGCTCGAAGTCGCCGAGACGGTCGCCGAACAGGTGCGGTGCGCTGGACGACGTCGACAGCACCCAGGCCACGACGTCGTCGATGTCGCGCTCGAGCATGCGGTCGTCGGGCACCAGCACGGTCTGTTCGGGCGCGAAGCCGGCGGCCTGGAAGATGGCATCCTCACCGTCCGGCGAGGTGTTGCGCCGACCCTGGCCAGCCCGGGTGTCGGGCCCCAGCCAGCTCACTCGCAGCTCGCCGATCGCCGCGTCGGGTACGGGCGGGTATGGCCCGTCACGGTGCAACTCCGGTGGGGGGCGATGCCAGAGGTCGACCTGGACCACCGCCCCACCCGGTGGCAGCATGTCGCGGACCACCGACGCCACCTTGGGTCGGTCCATCCAGTGGTACGACTGAGCGAAGGTCACCACTCGGAACGCACCCAGGTCGGCGGGCAGATCCTCGGCCCGAAGTTGCACCCACGACGCGTTGTCGATCCGGACCTGGTCGGCGGCGCGGGCAGCTTCGGCGAGCATGCCGGGGTCGGAGTCGAGTCCGATCACCTCGGCGAAGAGATGGGCGAACAACAGGGTCACGCTGCCGGGTCCGCAGCCGACATCGAGCAGCCTTCCCTGGCCGTCCAGATCCAGGGTCTCGGCCAGCTGGTCGGCCAGGCCGGGCGCGTAGGGGTTGCGGCCACGGCGGTAGTGGTCGGCGGTACCCCGGAAGATCGAGTCGTCCCACACCCAGTCCTGCCAGGGGTAGGGCTCGGCGCCCTCAGGATCGGCCACGACGCGGGACGTAGACGTAACGCCAGTACTCGGTCGGGCCGGCGTCGTCGAGCACGTAGGACCCGTCCGCCTCGTCGATCTCCAGGGGCGGCGGGAACTGCTCGAGACGGCTCGTGGAGGGACCCCCTACGCAGGGGATCAGCATCCGCTCACCCGGTTCCACGAGCGCCGAGCACCTCGTCAGTCATCGACCCCGAGCATGACCTCGGTGCTCTTGACCAGGACGGTGACCGGCTTGCCGGCAGCCAGGGCCAGTTCCTGGGCGGCCTCCAACGTGATCGACGCGGTGATGATGTCGCCGCCGGCCAACTCGACCTTCACGGTGGACATGACCGAGCCGTGGGTGACCTCGGTGACCACGCCGGCGAGCTGGTTGCGTGTGCTGAGTCTCATGAACACCACGATGCCACCCCAGCCACCCGGGTGCGTCTCGACACCCGAGCTATGGCCGTGAAGCGATGTCCGGCGAGATCCTGAAGACGTTGCCCTCGATGTCGAGGGCGTCTCTCGCCTCGTCACCGCCATCGCCGAGGATCTGGCCTCCGAGGCGCGCCAGGCGGTCACAGGTCGGGGCGAGCTCGGCCACCTCGAACACCAGCTTGACGGCACTGTTGGGGCGGGCCGCGGGTGGGTCAGTGATGGTGATCCCCTCGGGTCGTGATCCTTGGCGAAGATCAGGGCCGTCAGCATGGGCGTCTGTGCGCGCACGTCGGTCGCCGCCGGGGTCGCTTCAGTCGCGAGGCGAGCGGTGCGTCCATCCGGCACCGGACTTGGCGGCCCCGATCAGCGCCTGTTCCGCGGCCAGATCCGGCAGGTGATCACCCGAAGCCCCGGCGATGTCATCGGGGGTCAGCTGGTCGAGCTCGTCACGACGCATCCGGTTGCGACGGCGCCGGCGGTCGACCAGGGCCGAGGCCACCAACAGCAACGCACCCACCAGAACGATCACACCGATCATCACCAACCCCGCTTTCTGACCGCGATGCTAGCGGGGGCCCGGGAATCGCCATCGCGCATCAGCCTTCGGGAAGCTCGGCGAAGTCGTGTTTGGCGGTCTTGTACCACTTCATGCCCTTGACCGGGTGCTTCCACCGACCCTTCATCGCATCCAGGGCATCGCGGTGGGTCTCGTCCCCCGCCGCCACCGTCTCGTTGAGGTGGGCATCCTGGAGCTTGATCACCTCGTCCGCCGTATCTCCCTGGAGCGCGTGATCGCAGGGGCCACCCAGTTGCCGACACGTCATGGTCTTCATGCCACTCGCCTCTCCTCGCCGATCTGGACTCGAACCCCGATGACAGTACGGGTACATCCCGTCCGGGTGCTTCTCCGATCCTGCTCGCGGCCGAGCCCCGGCCGACCTCGCCTGCTCGGAGCCGGTTGGTGCCGGATTCACGGTGGCCAGGCAGCCGACGTAGGGTGAGCGCACTCGCATCGAACGAAGGGGGCCTCGACGATGGCGTGGGATTTCTCCACCGAGCCAGAGTTCCAGGAGAAGCTCGACTGGGTCGGGCAGTTCTGTCGGGAGAAGGTCGAGCCGCTCGACTACGTCTTCCCCTATGCCGTGCGGTCACCGGACCCGGTGGTGAAGGCGTATGTCCGCGAGCTCCAGCAGGAGGTGAAGGACCAGGGGCTGTGGGCGATCTTCCTCGATGAGGAGCTCGGCGGCCCTGGCTTCGGCCAGCTCAAGCTCGGGCTCCTCAACGAGGTCATCGGTCGCTACGCCGGCGCGCCGCAGCTGTTCGGGGCGGCCGCCCCCGACACGGGCAACATGGAGATGCTCGCGGCCTACGGCACCGAGGAGCAGAAGGCGCGGTGGCTGACGCCCCTGCTCAACCAGGAGATGTTCTCGGCCTACTCCATGACCGAACCGCAGGGTGGGAGCGACCCGAACCTGTTCCGCACCCACGCCGTGCGCGACGGCGACGAGTGGGTCATCAACGGCGAGAAGTGGTTCACCTCCGCCGGTCGCGTGGCCGACATCCTCTTCGTGATGTGCACCAACGGCATGTTCGTGGTGCCCCGCACCACGCCCGGCGTCGAGATCATGCCGGAGCCCCGGAACCACAACCACATCATCTACACCGATGTGCGCGTGCCGGTCGACCATCTGCTCGGGCCGGAGGACGGGGCCAAGGTGCTGGCGCAGCGTCGCCTCGGAGGCGGGCGCATCCACCACGCCATGCGCACCATCGCCCAGTGCCAGCTGGCCTTCGACATGATGTGCGAGCGGGCCCTCAGCCGTGAGTCCCACGGCAAGATCATCGGCGAGCACCAGATGGTGCAGGAGAAGATCGCCGAGTCCTACGCCTCCATTCGGATGCTGCGGTTGTTCGTGCTCGAGACGGCGTGGAAGATCGACCACACCTCGACCCAGGAGGCGCGAACCGACATCGCGGCGGTGAAGTACACGATGGCCCGGGTGCTGCGGGAGGTGTCGTACAACGCGCTCCACATCCTCGGCTCGCTGGGTACGACGGACCTCACGCCGATCCAGGCCATGTATGCGGCCGCGCCGACCATGGGCATCGCCGACGGGGTCGACGAGGTACACATGGCCACCGTCGCCCGCCGAGTGCTCAAGGGGTACCGGCCTCACGAGGGTTACTGGCCAACGGAGTACATCCCTCACAAGCGCGACGAGGCTCGGAAGCTCATGCAGCCGGTGCTCGACAGCCGTCCCGACCTCGCCGCTTCGGCCGAGGCGTATAAGAAGTACTTCGGCAACCGGCGCTGACGAGATGGCCGGACGCGCCCGCGCCGGTGCTGATCAGATGCCGAATCGGGCGCGTCTGACGGCCGTTGTGGCCTCGGCGGGGCCGCTCACCTCGACGCGGGCCTGGGCCTGGCGCCCGAAGAGGTAGAGCAACAGCTCGCCCGGTCGCCCCCTGAGGCGGGCTGCCGGATGCCCGCGACGGGCGCGCATGGTCTCGGCGGTGGCGACCCACTCGAGGTCGAGCCCCACGCCGTGCAGCCGTCGGGCCAGCAGCCACGGCGCCAGGCCGAGGTTGCGCCACAGTGCGTCGTCCAGGGTGGCGGTGTTCGTTCGTGGATCGAGCCCGTTGGCTCGCCGGACGTCCTCGTGGTGGACGAAGAACTCGTTGAGGTTGGGACCGCGGCGCACCCACCCGAGACGGAAGAACCCGGGCGGCGGTCCGGATCGAATGGTCGCCAGCAGGGTGGCGTAGTCCGTCCGCGCGAGCGCGGCTCGGTGTCGTTCGGCCAAGCGGCCCCACGCCCCGGGCACCACCAGCCCGGGTGCCGCTCGGAGGTCGTGCTCGCGAAGGACCAGGTGGGCGGCGAGATCGCGGGTCGTCCACGGCTCGAGCAGGGTGGGCGCGTCGGGGCCGAGCTCGCCCATCAGGACGGACAGGCCGTCTCGTTCGATGGCATCCAAGGACGGTTCAGTCACGGGCAGTTCGTCTCTGCGACATCGACTCAGAGGGCGACGAATCGTTTGAGCTTGCCGCTGCTCTGGCGGTCGATGGCGGCCACGAGGTCCACGACGACCTGAGGCTGCGCCAGGCCGACGCGGTGCAGAGCCGCGGCGACGCGGCCGGCCAAGGCGGCTCCGTCGATGGGTCCGTCGGTCACCACCGCGATGTCGGCTCCGCACGATGTCTGGCGCACCTGATACTCGACCATCTTCGAATCCTGTCCCAGGACGTCTCTGAACACGTGGGGATGCACCGTCGTGCCATCGGGATAGCGGAAGGTGTCGTCGAGGCGGCCTTGCGGATCGCCGATGCGTCGAAGCTTCGAACCGCACGGGCATGATCCGGGCACGACCGCGACTTCGTCGGTGACCTCGAATCGGATCAACGGGAGGGCCTGGTTGTAGAGGTTGGTGACCAGGATGCGCTGACCCGGTTGGCCCGGCGACACGGCCCTCCCCGTGTCGTCGACGATCTCGATCAGGCAGAGGTCGTCGGGTAGGTGGACGCCGTGACCGCACGCGCCGGCGAACATGCCTTCGGACATGCCGTAGCCGTTGAGGATGGGCGCACCCCAGACCGTCTCCAGAAGTGCCCTCGTCTCCGGCGTGAGCGGTTCGGAGATGGGGTTGATCCGGCGGGGCTCGATGTCCAGCCGGCCATGGCGTGCCTCCAGCGCCAGTCGATGGAGCACCGAGCTGTAGCCCTGCAGGATCGTGGGTTGCAGTTCGTTCAATCCCGCCACGATCTCGCCGAGCGGCCACGTCACGGGCAGGAAGTGACGCGTCGTGCCCGTTCCCGAGAAGGTGCGGCCCAGGGAACCAGAGATGTGCGTGGCGTTGGCCGCGGCGATGACGGCCGCCAGGCGCGGTATCCCGGCCAGCGCCGGATCGCTGAGCCAGTCCCGAACGTGGAATCGAACCACGGACGCGTAGCAGGTGGCCCACGCGTCCCAGCCGTAGACGAACAGGCCGCGTTGGCCGGTCGAGCCGCCCGAAGCGACAACGTGGAACTCGTCGAAGAGGTAGGCGTCGCCGATCCGATCCACCAGATGGTTCTCGCACACGGACCGGCCAAGTCGCGGGTCGGTGACGATCTCGTCGAAGTTGGTCATGAGATCCGACTTGGTCATGACCGGCAGCGCCGCGACCTCGTCGACTGTCACGTGCTCGGGATCGATGCCCGCCAGTCGCTCGCCATGCCATGCCGATCGTGCAGACGCCACGCCGAGGAGGGCCTGAAGGGCACGCTTCTGCTCGGCTGCGACCTGAAACGGGGACCACGAGATGCGCTCGAGCTGCTGGTCGAGGAGTTGGTCGGCAACCGCAACGTGGCGCAACCGGAGCTCCTCGTAGTCAGCCACCGACGCAGGGTATGTCGCCGAACCAGTGGCAGTCAGCGCCTCAGAGGTGGGATAGGGGTTTCCCCGATGTCGTAGCCGGCCACCGCGCCCGTCGATCCGAGCTTGGCCACGAGCTGGGCCTTGGAGGACACGTCGAGCTTGCGATAGATCCGCGTCAAGTGTGACTCGACGGTCTTGGGTGAGATGAAGAGCGATGCCGCGATGTCCCGGGTCGACGCGCCGTCCGACGCCGCCATGGCCACCTGGTACTCCTGTGGGCTGAGCGTCTCACCCGCCAGGTCGCCCGTGGAGCCGGTCGACCGCGGTCGGAGGCCCATGGCTCGAAGCTCCGCGTCAGCTTGGCCCAGCCAGGCCCGGGCGCCAATCGACTCGAAGCCGGCTCGGGCCTCGTACAGCTCCTTGGCCGCGTCGACGGCGGCGCCGGGCTCGTCGCAGCCGTTCGCCCCGATAGAGATGGGTTCGGGCCAGCTCGAAGGGGTACGGCACCGCCGCGAACAACCCCTCGGCGGTGGCGAAGTAGACCTCGGCCTCATCGATGGACTCCGCGCAGACCGCATCGAGCCGAGCCAGCGTCGCCGCCCTGATCGTCGACGGGTCGACCCCCACGCGCCCGCGCCACGTGTCCCGCTTCACGCGTGCCTCGGCGGTACGGCCCGTGCGGGCCAGGGTCTCGGTCAACTCGGGCAGGGTCGGAAAGATCGTGACCCCGCAGATGCCTCGATGTTCGAGCTCCGCCGCGAGCAGCTCGAGCTCATTCAGGGCAGCGTCGGTCAGCCGGTCGCCGAGCAGGGCCTGGGCACCCGCATGTCGCGCCGCGAGCCAGGCGATCTGTATGCCGGCTCCCTCCGCCAGGCGAGACGTCTCCGCCAGGTGCTCTTCGCAACGGGTCCGGTCCCCCCGAACCGCGCACACATGGGCCAGGGCGCTGTGCGCCTGTCCCAGCGGGAACGGGCCGACCACGAACGGCGCCAGATCGACCACCTCGCACCCGGCGGCGTAGGCCGCGTCGAGGTGACCTTGCCGGCACAGCAACAGGGTGGCGGGCCCATGCAACCAGGCCACGTCGGTGATCGATCCTGCGTCGCGGGCGGCGGCGATGGCCCAGCGGTAGAAGGCATCCGCTTCGGCGATCTGGTCGGCGACCAGTAGGCAGAAGAGGGCCGGGCCGGCGAACTCGGTCCGGCCACTCGCCTTGATCAGCCGGGCCGTGGCCACGGCCAGGTCAGGGTCGTCATGCCCCGTCGCCGCGCCCGCCCGGATGAGGAAGTTGGCGATCGGGGTCATCTCCGCGGTGACCGATCCGCCGACCAGCGCCACGGCCTGGTCGGCCAGGACCCGGGTGGCGGTTCCATCGGCGCGCATCCACGTGCAGGAGCCGGCCAGGGCGGTCAGGACCGCGCCGAGGAAGGGGTCGGCGGCGATGACGGTGTCGCCATGGGAACGGAGTAGTTCGACGGCGAAATCAGGATCGCCACCGAGCGTGGCCAGTCGAGCCCGCGTGACGTGGATCTGGGCCAGCAACGCCGGGTCGTCGGTCTCGTTCAGGGCGTCCTCGAGCCTCGCCGCATACGCCAGGCCGGCGGTGGCGGCTTCGCTCCCGGAGCGGAGCCAGTCACGGGCACGCTGGTGGCGGTCGGAGCGCAACGTGCCGGCGCGCCACGCCAGAGTGGATGCGGCGGCATGGTCTCCGCGGCTGGCCTCCTGCACCGACAGCGATCCGAGCCGGTCGGCGATCTCGTCGTCGGCGCCATGGGTCGATTCGCCGAAGTGGACGGTGGCGAGGTCACCCTGCCCTTGCGCCTCGAGAGCGACCGCCAGCGCCCGATGGATCCGGCGGCGAGCCGGCGGTGTGGTCGAGGACACGAGCGCGTCCCGCACGAGCGGATGGGAGAACCGGACCGAAATCGGATCCACCTCGATCAGTCCCGCCTCCTCTCCGGCGTGCAACGCCTCACTCGGGCCGTCGCCCACCGCCGCTTCGATGACCGAGCGAGAACCCTGACTCTCGAAGGCGGCCACCGCCAGGGCCAGCGAGACCGATTCGGGAAGGTCGCGAACGCGCTGCAGCAGCGAGGCGGCCACACCCTCGCTGACGGAGAGGTGCGCCGGCAGCGGGTGCAGGCCTCGTCGGGCCAAGGGACCGAGCTGGGCGATCGACTCTTGCAGCCCCAGCGGGTTGCCCGAGGTGCGCTCGACGAGTTCGGCCAGAACTGCGGGCTCGATCTCGTCGCCTGACTCGGCCGCCATCTCGGCCGCGCCGGCCAGGTCCAGACCGGACAGGTCGAGGACCATCACACCGTCGAGGAGCTCACCGGCTCTCTCGCCCCTTCGCACCGTGGCGACGAACGCCACCGCGTCATCACCCAGGCGGCGCGCGACGAAGGCCAGGGCCTGGGCCGAGCTGGGATCGAGCCAGTGCCAGTCGTCGACGAACACGATCAACGGACGTCGTTGCGCGGCCACGGCCAGCAGACCCAGTGTCGCCGTCGCCACCGCGAAGCGATCGGGGTCGGTGGCCGGGCCGAGGGCGAACGCGCTCCGCAGCGCAGCCGCCTGGCGAGCCGGCAGCGCGTCGAGATCGTCGAGCACCGGTCGGAGCACGCCGAGCAGTCCCCCGAAGCTGAGGCCTGACTCGGTCGAGACCGCCGTGGTCTCCAACAGCGTCACGTGCTGTCGCTCGGCCATGACCTGTCGGAGCACATGGGTGACGAGCGCAGTCTTCCCGACTCCCGGGTCGCCGCGGACGACCAGCGCCGCGCTCGGCACCCGAGCTGGGGGCCGACAGCACTGCTGACAGCACTTCCAGCTCTGCTCTCCGCCCGCACAACATCGGCCACATCCTAGGGATAGGGGTTTCCCCGATGCGCCGAGCGTGGTGTTGGGTTCGACTGAGGCTTGCCCCGGAGACGCGGCACTCGACGGTCCCGATGATCGAGGCGGAAGCACGTGATGGGCGATTTCGAAGACGGACATGGTGTCGAACACCACTGGACCCGTTCGGTGGTCGTCGTGGTCGGCGTTCTCGGCCTGCTCGTCGTCGCGGCCGGTGCATGCTCGGGGGCCACGAGCCAGGTCCCGCGGACGGTGGCGGGCCGCACCGTGCCGCCCGTCAAACTCGAGACCGCGACGGTCCCACCCCCGCGCACTGCGCCCGCCAGCTCGGCGTCGGCGATACCCGCCTCGGCGCGCTCAGCCGCGCCGGCGCGTCCGTCCTCTGGATGCACCAACCCCACCGGCTCGCAGGCCCCGGGAACCTCGGATGTTCCGATCGTCTCGCGGGGGGAGCGTCGGAGCTACCTCCGAACGATCCCGATGGGGGCCGAGCCCGCTCCGGCGCCGCTGGTGGTCGTGCTCGACGACGGATCCGGCGATCCGAGCCAGTTCGTGGCCCGAGCTCACTGGGGCGCAGTGGCGCAGTCGCGGCACTTCGTCCTGGCGGCACCGCGGTGGACCCGCGCCGATGACGACCAGCTGGCCGCGGACACGATCGTCGACATCGACAAGGCGACCTGCGTCGACCTCGCTCGTGTCTATCTGGCGGGCTTCTCCACCGGGGCCATGCTCGGGAGCCGGGTCGTGTGCAGGCATCCCGGGCTGGTGACGGCATTCGTGGCCGTGGCCGGGTTGCCGGCACCCGACGGCTGCTCGGCCGACGAGCACGTTCCCGTGCTCGTGATCGGGGGTGCGCGGGACCAGGCGGTAGCGCCGCCGTCGGTCGTCGCCGCGGCGAGAGCGTGGGCTCGCCAGGACCGGTGCCAGGCTGAACCGGCCTCGCAGATCGTGGCCTGGACCAGCTCGTTCTCCGAGTTCGAGCTCTGCGCAGACGCCGTCGACGTGCAGCTCTACCTGCTCAGCGACGCGGGCCACGAATGGCCTGAGCCGATCGACGACCTGGCCAGCGCCACCCGGTGGGCCGACGTCATCGACACCACCACCATCGCCGTGGCGTTCTGCGACACCTACGGCGCGTAGATGTCGAAAGGCGCGCCGTCGCCGATGACCGACGGCTGGGCGCGGCCGGTGGCCACCAGCAGCCAGGTGAGGGGGTCGCCGACGACGGCGTCGGGCTGGCCCCGCTTGCGCAGCTCGAAGGACACGTGGGAGATCCCGCCGGCCATGGCCGGACCCTCGTCGGAGACCGTTCCAACGGCCGATCGGATGTCGTTGCCGTGCATCCACGTGTCGAACCAAAGAGCCTCGACGCCGTCGCCGAGGGTGCCCTCGTAGCCGCCCGGGGCTTCGGCCATCCAGGCCGCATCGTCGAAGAGGGGGAGCAGCCCGGCGGCGGTCTTGCGCACCTCGGTGCACTCGTCGGCCAGCTCCTCGGGAGAACGGCCCTGGCGCTCGGCCACCTCGCGGGCCGTCACCGCCTCGGTGCCGAGCCCGTCGAGCTGACCGGCGGCGACGTCGGCCATCGATCCGACCACGTGGCGGGCGACGTCACCGACCGTCCAGCTCGCGCAACGACTCGGCGCGTTCCACTGCTCGTCGGACAACGGACGGATGAGCTGCTCGAAGTTGTCGAGCTCGGTGAGCAGCCCGTCGGACACCTGTTCACGTGGAAGCGCCATAGTGTTCTCCTCGTTCCCCGCACTCTTTACATGCAGGCTGCATGTATGTATCTCACGAGGTTGGATGGCCGTCAAGGGTGACGCTGATCACACTGCGCCGCGGCGCACGCAGTCGGACCGCCGCGCCACGACCCGCGCCGCCCTGCTGGGCGCGGCCCGGGACCTGTTCGGATCCAAGGGGTTCGCCGCCTCCGGGAGCGAGGAGATCGTGGCGCGGGCCGGGGTGACCCGCGGCGCCATGTACCACCACTTCGAGTCCAAGGAGGACCTGTTCCGGGCCGTCTACGAGGAGGTCGAGGCCGAGGTGATGGGCCGTGTGGCGGAGGCGGCCATGGTGACCGCCGATCCGAAGGAGGAGCTGAGGCTGGGCGCACTGGCCTGGCTCGAGTTCGCGGCGGATCCTGCCGTGGCCCGCATCTGCCTGATCGACGCGCCGGCGGTGCTCGATCCGGAGGTTCGTCGCCAGGTGTCGGAGCAGTACGGGGTGGGCCTGGTGCGAACCGTGCTCCAGGAGTGCATCGACGCCGGCCAGATCACGCCCCGACCGGTCGATCCTTTGGCTCGCATCGTGCTGGCCGCCTTGCTGGAGGCAGCGACCCTGGTCGGCGAAGGCGCCGATCGGGGCGAGGTGGCGGCCATGATCGAAGCGATGCTCGACGCCCTCTGACCAGGGGTCAGCCAGCCCCGGGACGATCCCCGGGGCGGCTACGCGAAGGCGGTTCGGCGGACGCGACCGTCTCGCACGAACCTGATCGCCAGGTGTTGACAACATCGGGGGTCGAGCGGACACTGCAAAGTGGATGGTTGCGTCGACCGGAGGGGGTCGGGCGATGGCGTGGAACCTGACGGGGAGCTACACGGAGACCTGTTCGTGTGAGCTCATGTGCCCGTGCAATCTCTCGTTCGACCACGGGGCCACCTATGACTTCTGTCGGGTGACGCTCGTGTTCAACATCCGGGACGGTCAGGTCGACGGCGTGGACATCAGCGGCCGCAAGGTGGCGGCGATCGCGGACACGCCCAAGGTCATGACCGAGGGGAACTGGAAGCTCGGTGTCTTCATCGACGATGAGGCGTCTGACGAGCAGTTCGACAAGCTCGTGCAGGTGTTCAGCGGGCAGTTGGGCGGTCCGATGGCCGCGCTCGCGCCGTTGGTCGGCGAGATGCTCGGCGTGGAGCGAGCGCGGATCGAGATCGTCGATGACGGCCTCCGTCACCGCGTCACGGTCGGTGACGCGATCGACTTCGAGATCCAAGACGTCGTCCCCTTCGGCGTCGACACCGGCCAGCCCGTGAAGTTCGACGGGATGTTCCACCCGGTCGGTCCGAACCTCACGATGGCCGAGGCGACGCGGTCGCGCATCGACGCGTTCGGCATCAGCTACGAGGGCAAGACGGGCCTGTCCACGTCCAGCTTCTCCTGGGCCGCCTGACCCCATGAGCATGCCTGCACCGGCAGGCGTGACCGCAGGCGGGGATCTTCGCGCCGCGTTGACGGCGGCGCGGACACGCCTCGGGCTGGTCGCGCTGCTGTTCGCGCTCGCGGCCGTCGGCTGGTGGTGGACCGCCGCGGAGATGCGAGGCATGGACGACGGACCGTGGACGGGCCTCGGGACCTTCGGCTGGTTCCTCGCCCTCTGGGTCGTGATGATGGCGGCGATGATGCTGCCGTCGGTCACTCCGACCGTCGCTCTCTACGCCCGGATGACCAGGGAGAGGTCACCCCTGCTGGGTTTGCTGTTCACGTCGGGCTACCTGCTCACCTGGGCCGCAGCCGGCGTCGTCGTCTTCGTGATCGGGGCCGCCATCGGCATGCTCCCCGGCGATGTGCTGGCGTGGGACCACGCCGGCCGGTGGGTCGCCGGTGGCACGCTCGTCGTGGCCGCGGTCTACGAGCTCACGCCGCTGAAGGAGGCCTGCCTCGGGAAGTGCCGCAGCCCGCTCGGCGCGCTGCTGGGCTCGTGGCGCGACGGTCCGCCGGGCGCGGTCGAGATGGGCATGAAGAACGGCGCCTGGTGCGTTGGGTGCTGCTGGGCGCTCATGGCGTCACTGTTCGCCCTGGGCATCATGAGCATCGTCTGGATGGCGGTGATGGCGGGGCTCATCGCCTTCGAGAAGGTGGTCCCGTGGCGCCGCCTCGCGACCTACGGGACTGCCGCAGTGCTCGCCGCGCTCGGCCTGTTCGTGCTCCTCGCACCCTCGGCGACGCCCTTCCTCACGACCCCCGGGAAGCCGATGATGTAGCTGGGCTCCGCTGAAGTGGCCAGAGGGTGACCGCTTTCTGGTCGTACGGTCGACGGGTCGACGGAGACGAGTGAACAGGAGCGATGACCATGTCCGAGCGAGACGGCTACATCACCGGTGTCCCCTGCTGGGCCGACTGCAGTCAGCCCGACCCCGACGCCGCGGCCCGCTTCTACGGGGCGCTTTTCGGTTGGGAGGTCGAGAACGTCATGCCGTCGGAGACGGGCGTCGCCTACTACATCGGCCGCATCCGGGGCGGCGACGTGGCGGCCATCGGTCCGGTCCCCGAAGGCGCGCCGACGCAGGCGACCTGGAACACCTACGTCTGGGCCGACGACGCAGAGGCGGTCGTGGCGGCGGCCCGGGCGGCTGGTGGGACGGCCACCGATCCGAACGACGTCCTGGACGCCGGTCGCATGGCCGTGGTCACCGACCCGGAAGGGGCCGAGGTCATGGTCTGGCAGCCGAAGGAGCATCGAGGCTCAAAGGTGGTCAACGAGCACGGAGCGGTGAACTTCAACAACCTCGAGACCCGTGACCTCGACGGAGCTCGCGCGTTCTACGGCGCGGTGTTCGGATGGGAGACGCTGGCGTTGTCGTCCGGGGTCACCTGGACGCTGCCCGGCTACGGGGACCACCTCGAAGAGTCGACGCCGGGCCTGCACGAGCAGATGGCCGGGATGGGCGCACCTGAGGGCTTCATCGACGTCGTCGCCGCGGTCGAGCCGATCGCCGCCGGCGACACGACCAGCCGGGCGCGGTGGACCGTCACATTCGGGGTCGACGACGTCAGGGCCATCGCGGCCAGGGCCGAGGAACTCGGCGCCACGATCGTCACCGCGCCACGCGATCTGCCATGGAGTCGGCAGGCCGTCATCCGAGACCCGCAGGGCGCGACCTTCGTGGCCTCCCAGTTCGTCTACGAGAACAAGGACCTCGTCGTCTAACTGTCGTGTCGGAGGGGGGACTTGAACCCCCACGCCCTTGCGGGCACCAGCCCCTCAAGCTGGCGCGTCTGCCTATTCCGCCACTCCGACGTGGCTGCTCAGGGGGCCTTTCCACCCCCGACGAGCGAAGAGCCATCCTAGCGCGGCCCCACTCCCCCTCCGAACCCGTAGACAGCCGTGCTCGGCGGCCTGCGCCCGCCGCTTCAGCTGAACTCCCTGAAGGCGATGGCGCACCGGCCCTGGCCAGGCCAGCCTTGGCGTCCAGGGTCAGATCGTGCAGGAACCCACCGCCACGGTGGGGAACTCCACGATCCAGCGGGTCGAGCGGGGCCAGCGGGGTCGGCGCTCCCCCGGCCCGCCGGGCCGCCGGCTGCCCGCGTCAGACCGGATCGGTCGACCCGGGGCCCCGAGGTCGCTACTTGGCCGTCGTACCCGTGGTGCCGGTCGCGGCCTTGACCTCTACCCGGTTCACCTCGAAGGTGCCGTCCAGCCGGGGCGAGTAGTCGTGCACCCGGCTCGAGAGCACCAGCACCTGCGTGTACGACGCCAGGGGCAGCACGGCGTAGTCGGCCATGATCGTGCGCTGGAGGTTCTCGTACAGCAGCTGGCGCTGCGACTCGTTGCCCGTCGCGGCCGCGTCCCGCAGCTGCGCATCCACCGCGGCGGAGCTGAAGGCCGTCGAGTTGTCCAACGAGGTCGACCGGAACAGCGGCGACAGGTACGCCCCCGCGGACGGCCACAGACCCACCCAACCCGTACGGAACAGCTGCTGCTTGCCGGTGGTGATGAACGACTGGTACGTGGCGAAGGGCTGGGGCACCACCTTCATGGGGATGCCGGCCTGGGCCAGCTCGAAGCCGACCGTGTTGGCCAGGGCCACGTCGCCCGGGTCGTCGTCGGTGTCGATCTCGACGATGGGCACCTGCCCGTTGGGGAAGGCCTGGGCCACCAGTGCCTTGGCCACCGCTATGGAGTAGGCGCAGTTGGCTCCACAGGGATCGGCCACCGCGCCGGGCACCCCGGCCGGCACCACCCCGGCACTGGGCGTCAGCCCGGGCAGGATGCCCGACACCACCGCGTCGCGGTTCACCGCCACGATGATGGCCCGCCGGAACAGCGGGTTGGCGAAGGTGGGGCTGGCCAGGTTGATCCCGAAGAACTCCTCCGCGCCCAGCGGCGACTGGAGCGTGTAGCCGATCGAACCGCCGGTGGCGGCGGCCTTGATGGACGGCGGTATCTCGGCCCAGTCGGCCTTGCCGTCGTGCACCGCGGCCAGCGCGGCCGAGGCCGTCGGCTCACGGATGAGGTCCACCTCGTCGAGCTCGGCCACCGAACCGGCGCTGCGCACCAACCGCAACGTCGTGCCGTCGTCGCCCGCCAGCTTGAACGACCCCGACCCCTGCGGCGCGTCCAACGCCACCGTGGTGGACGAGCCCGCCGCCGTCGTGCCCGTCGACGCCTTCGGCGCCAGCTCGTGGCCCGGCTTCACCACCGCGTACACCGGCGAGGCCAACAGCAGCGGCAGCTCGGCGTCGGGCGCGGTGGTGGTGATGCGCACGGAGCCGTCGCCGGCCACCAGACCCGACAGCGTTGCCGTCTTGCCCGCCACCAGCTCGGCGTAGCCCTCGATCACGTCCAGCCGGGCCCCGGCCAGCGTGCTGTTGCCCGTCCGCGCCACCGCCGTCAACGAGGCGATGATGTCGGCGGACGTGACCGCCGAGCCGTCGGCGAAGCGGGCCTGCGGGTCGAGGGTGAAGGTCCAGGTGGCGCCAACCGTGCTCGGCGCGGCAACGGTCGTCCCTGTGGTGGCGGGGGCGCCGGTGGTGCTGGGCGGCTTGGGTGCGTTGGACGACCACTTGGTGGCCAGCGCCGGCACGGCCTGGTTGTGCTTCGGATCGATCGAGGTCAGTCCCCGGTCGAGCAGGTTGACGGCCACCATGTCGGCCAGGTTGGTGGGCACCACCCGGGTCGGATCGAGGGTGTCGAGCCCCACCACGGCCAGCCGTAGCGTGCCCCCGGTGTGGGTGATCGACGATCCGTTCCCCGACGAGGAACTGCTCGAGCAGGCGGAAGCGGTGAGGGCGAGGACCCCGACGACCCCGAGAGCCCAGCGAAGGGGTGCTCTCACCCGCGAACCATCAGGCCAGCTACTTGTCCATCAAGAAGGCGAGCGAGACCGATGTGATGGTGAACAGCAGGGCCGCCATCAGCGTGAGGCGGTCGAGGTTCTTCTCCACCACCGTCGATCCGGCTGCCGTAGCCCCCAGGCCGCCGCCGAACATGTCGGACAGGCCGCCGCCCTTCCCGCTGTGCAGCAGCACCAGGAAGATCAGGCTGCCACAGACGGCCACATGGACCGTGAGCACGATGATCAGCAGCACAACACGCCCCCGGGGGTCGAGACGGGCGAACAGGAACCGACCCACGTTAGCAGGGGCCACCCCGACCGCGGCCATCGGGGAGCGGGTCGGCATCGCCGCTCCGGCCTCTCAGATGACCTTCGCCTCCTCGGCGAAATGGCAGGCCACGGGGTGGCCCACGCCGGGATCGACCAGCGGCGGCTCCACCTCGGCGCAGATGTCCTGCGCCTTCCAGCAACGGGTCCGGAACCGACAGCCCGACGGGGGGTTGGCCGGGCTGGGGACGTCGCCCTCCAACACGATCCGCCGTCGAGCCCGCTCGTGACGGGGGTCGGGGATGGGCACCGCCGACATCAGGGCCTGGGTGTAGGGGTGGGCGGCGTGCTCGTAGACGTCCTCGGCCGCACCCACCTCCACGATCTTGCCCAAGTACATGACCGCCACCACGTCGGAGATGTGGCGCACCACCGACAGGTCGTGGGCGATGAACACATAGGAGAGACCGAGGCGGTCCTGCAGGTCCTCCAACAGGTTGACCACCCCGGCCTGGATGGACACGTCGAGGGCCGAGACCGGCTCGTCGAGCACCAGCAGCTCGGGCTCGGTGGCCACGGCCCGGGCGATGCCGATGCGCTGGCGCTGGCCACCGGAGAACTCGTGGGGGAAGCGGCTGCCGTGCTCGGGGTTCAACCCCACCAGCTCCATGAGCTCCTTGACCCGGTCGCTGGTGTCGCGCTTGGATCGCCCGGCGATGTCGAGCGGCTCGCCGATGATGGCCCGCACCGTCATGCGCGGGTTCAACGAGGCGTAGGGATCCTGGAACACGATCTGGGCCCGCCGGCGGAACCGCTTCATGGCCCGTCCGTCCAGCGACAACACCTCGCTGCCATCGAAGTTCACCGAACCCGACGTGGCCTCCAACAGGCGCAGCACCAGTCGGCCGGTGGTCGACTTGCCACAGCCCGACTCCCCCACCACCCCCACCGTCTCGCCCCGGCCGACCACGAAGCTGACGCCGCTGACCGCCTGCACCCCGCCGACCACGCGCTGGAGCAGACCGGCCCGGATGGGGAACACCTTGACCAGGTCGGTGACGGTCAGGATGGGATCGGACGCCGGGCAGGGTGAAGGGTTCGACGTGGGCCGGCGTCTCGATGGTGCTCATGTCACCGGCTCGCCGGTCGCGAAGGACGCCTGGTAGATCTCGGAAGCGAAGTGGCAGGCCGAGGCGTGGCCGGGTGAGACCTCTCGCAGGTCGGGACGCTCCACGTCGCAGGTGCCGGGTACCGCGTCGGGACACCGCGGGTTGAACGCACACCCCGGCGGCAGGAAGATGAGCGACGGCGGCTGGCCCTTGATGCGGTGGAGCTTCTCGCCGTCGCGCCGACGATCCAGCCGGGGCAGCGACGCCAGCAGCCCCTGGGCGTAGGGGTGGCTGGGACGGTAGAAGACGTCGTCGACCGTGCCGCCCTCGACCTGGCGGCCGGCGTACATGACCAGGATGCGGTCGGTCACCCCGGCCACCACGCCCAGGTCGTGGGTGATCAGCAGGATGGCCGACCGGGTCCGCTCCTGGATGCGCTCGAACACCTCCAGCACCTGGGCCTGGATGGTCACGTCCAGCGCGGTGGTCGGCTCGTCGGCGATGATCACGTCGGGGTCGTTGGCGATGGACATGGCGATCATGGCCCGCTGGCGCATGCCGCCCGAGTACTCGTGGGGGTACTGCTCGGCCCGGTCACGGGGATTGGGGATGCCCACCAGGTCGAGCAGGTGGATCACCCGGTCGTCGGTGTTGGACACGTTCTCGCCGCTGTGCACGGCGATGGCCTCGGCGATCTGGTCGCCCACCGCGCATCACCGGGTTGAGGGCGGCCAGGGCGTCCTGGAACACCATGGCGATGCGCTTGCCCCGGATCTGGTCCAGCTCCTTCTCGGGCAGCCCCAGGATGTTGCGACCCCGGAAGCGCACCTCGCCGGTGATGGTGGCCCGCTTCTTGGGCAGCAGGCCCAGGATGGCCATCGACGTCACCGTCTTGCCCGAGCCCGACTCCCCCACGATGCCCAGCGTCTCGCCCTCGCGCAGCGTGTAGCTCACGTTCTGCACGGCCTTGACCACGCCGTCGTCGGTGCGTGAACTCGACCGACAGGTCGCGCACCTCGAGCAGGGGGGCGTTCGGGTCCTCCACCTCGGGGACCTTGCCCTGCGGCGCGCCGACTCAGGCGCTCGGAAGGCGGCGCGTCGACGGCGACGTAGGGCTCGGGGGTGGCGTCGCTCATGGGACGATCAGTCGCTGCTCTGCGGGTCGAAGGCGTCGCGCAGTCCGTCGCCCAGGAAGTTCACGGCCAGCACGGTCAGGAAGATCATGAGGCCCGGGAAGTAGATCAGGTAGGCCTGGGGCGTCCCCACCTGGCCCTCGGCGGTGGTCAGCATGTTGCCCCACGAGGTGGCCGGCGGTTGCACGCCGAAGCCCAGGAAGGACAGGGTCGACTCGGTGATGATGGCGGCGGCCACGGCCAGGGTGGCCGACACCATGATCGGGCCGATGATGTTGGGCAGGATGTGGCGCCCGATGATGCGCCAGCTCGACGCCCCCGAGGCGCGCGCCGCCTCCACGAACTCCTTCTCCCGCATCGATAGCACCAACCCCCGCACCACCCGGGCGGTGTACATCCAGAACACCGCGGCCAGCACCAGGGTGATCACCGAGGGCGTGCCCCCGAACTTCTTGATGGCGATGGCCAGGATGACCAGCTGCCGGCACGATCAGGAACAGGTCGGTGAGCCGCATCAGGAACTGGTCCTGCCACTTGCCGAAGAACCCGGCGATCGGCCCCGGCCGCAGTCCCGATGATCGTCGACAGGATGCCCGACCACCAAGCCGATGGTCAGCGAGATCTGCCCGGCGTAGAGGATCTCGGTCAGCTCGTCGCGGCCCAGGTCGTCGGTGCCCATGAGTGCTGGGCCGACGGCGACTGATCGGCCAGCAGCAGGTTCTGGTCGTTCTTGGGGTACGGCGCGATGAACGGCGCGCCGAAGCACAGCACGAACAGCATGACCAGCATCACCAGCGAGAAGATGGCCATCCGGTGGTGCAGGAAGCGTCGGCGGAACAGCTGCCACTGGGTGCGAGGCTTGGGCTCGGCGCCCTGCTGCGGCCAGCCCGCAGGTCGACGTGCTCGTCGTCGGTGCCAGGCCGATCTGGGCAGCCGCTGTCGCCGTAGCCGACACCCATGAGCTCGTGGGCCCGCTCGCCCTCGGTCTTGGGCACCCGCGACGGGCGCTCGGTGCCGAAGGAGTCCTCGTCGATGCTCATGCGAGCCTCACCCTCGGGTCGAGGAAGCCGTAGGCGATGTCGGCGATCAGGTTGAACAGCACCACGAAGGCGGCGGTCACCAGCACCCAGACGACCAGCACCTGGGCGTCGCCGGCGGTCAGGGCGTCGATGAACACCTTGCCCATGCCCTGGATGGAGAAGATCTGCTCGGTGATGATGAGGCCGCCGAACAGGCCGCCGATGTCGATGGCCACCACCGACACCAGCGGGATGAGGGCGTTGCGGAAGGCGTGCTTGACCATCACCGAGCGCCGAGGCACGCCCTTGGCCTTGGCCGTGCGCACGTAGTCGAGCGACATGACGTCGAGCATCGAGGCCCGCTGGTAGCGACTCCACTCGGCGATGAACTGGATGGTCAGGGTCAGCACCGGCAGGATCAGGTGCTGGAGGTAGTCGACGTTCCACCCGTTCTGACCCGGTGAGTGCAGGCCGACGAAGTCGAGCGGGGTGTTGGCCATGCCGAACCACTGCTTGGGCTTGAAGGCCAGGAACTCGATGGCCAGCAGGCCGAACCAGAACGGAGGCATGGAGATGCCCAGGAACGACAACCCGGTGAACAGGTAGTCCCCGATGGAGTACTGGCGTATGGCGGAATAGATGCCCAGGGCCACCGACAGGATCAGCGAGATGATGATCCCGGGGATGATCAGCTGGAGCGTGTTGTTCATGGCCGGGCGCAGCATCGAGGTGACCGAGTCGCCCGGTGCGGGCGCTGGTCCCCCAGTTGCCAGACGACGAACTTGACGATGAAGTGCTGGTACTGCACCACGATCGGCTTGTCGAGGCCCTGGGTGTGCTTGAACCGGAGCACCGCCGTCTTGTCCTTCGAGAAGGCGAACTTGGCCAACGGGTTCACCGTCTCGCGGATGCCCACGAACGTGAGGAACGAGGCCACCAGCAAGACGATGACCGAGTAGCCCAGCCGTCGGATCAAGAAGGCGATCATGCGGTCACCAGTGTGGTGGATTCAGGCGGACGACGCCGCGGCCAGGGGGTGAACAGAACGTTGGAGGCCCGGCCACCGAGATGACCGGGCCCCCATCGCCCTACACAGACGAACCTGGGGTCAGCTCTTGATGCCCCAGTCCTGCACGTTCCACCACGGGCCGAGGATGGCGTTGTCGCCAACCGGACCCACGACGGTCTTCTCCACAACACGATGTCGGGCAGCGGATCCAGCGGCATGCTGATCGGCCGCGCTGGCCGTCAGGGCGTCCGCCTTCTTGTTGGCCGTGGCCCGAGTCGAGTCGTTCGAGGCTGTTGTCGACGGTCCCCAGCAGGTTGTCCAGGCCGTTGACGCTGGTGCGGGTCAAGTTCTCGCCCGTCTGCTGGTTGGCCGCGGTCGGGATGTTGGTGCTGCACAGGGTGTTGCACCGACCAGGATCGATCGTGGTCAACTGCTGCGCGTAGAGCGCCAGCTGGAAGTTCGCCGGCCGGCAGGGTGGTGCCGAACAGATCGCTGGCCTTCTGGTTGGTGATCGTGAGCTTGATGCCCGCGGTGGCCAGCTGCTTCTGGAGGATCTCCTCGGTCTGCTGCACGACGCTTGTTGCCCGTGGTGCTGGAGATGGTCACCGCCAGCTCCTGGCCGCCCTTGGCGTAGATGCCGCTCGAATCCTTGGTCGTACCCGTCGCCCGGTGAGCAGCGAGGTGACCTTGGACAGGTCGAGCTTGTAGTTGGCGAACGCGTTCGGGTCCGAGTAGCTGTTGACGATCGGGGCGTTGATCACGTTCAGAGCCGTGGTCACGCCGAGCTTGCCGAACAGCGCCTTGACGATGGCGTTGCGGTCGATCGGCGTAGCCGATGGCCTGGCGCACCTCCTGGTCGTTCAGCGGGCGCGGCGCCCATGTGCATCCAGATGACCTCGTAGGAGCCGGTGTCAGCCGTTGTAGTACGAGTTGGCGCCGGGGATCCCGGTGCCGATCTGGCTGACCACGTCGAGCTGGGGCTGCGGGTAGATCATCTTGACCTGGCCCGACTTGAAGGCCTGGAACTCGGTGGCCGTGTCATCCACGAGCTGGAAGACGATCTTGTCCAGTGGGACTTGTCCGAGCCGTACCACTTCGGGTTCGGCACCAGCGTGATCGACGAGCCCTTGTCCCATGAGGTCGATCATGTAGGGGCCGCCGGACCAGGTGTAGCCGTCCTTCATGAGGGCGTCCTGATCCTTGCCCTGCAGGATGTGCGACGGGAAGATGCCGTAGCCACCACCGAACAGGCCCTGCCACGCCGCGTACGGCTTGGAGAAGGTCACCACCGCGGTCGTGGGGATCGCTGTCGTTCACGCGCGCGATGTCGTTGTACCCGGTCGGGTCGTAGATGTTCGTGCCCGTGGTCGATGTGGTCCCAGGTGTACTTGAAGTCGGTGGAGGTGATGGGCGGCCGTCGCTCCACACCGCCTTCGGGTTGATCTTGTAGGTGATCACCAGGTTCGGCGAGGTCACCACGCTGGGCGCGCTGGCCAGCAGCACGTTGGGCTCGTACTTGTAGCTGCCATCGCGACTGCTTGATGGCATCGAAGGCTCGGGGCATGGTGGGCACGTTGGCGTCCCAGAAGCCCCAGCTCGAGCCGGCGCACTGATCGGTCCAGTCCATGCAGTCGGGCTCTTGCTCAGCCCCGATGGTCAGCGTGCCACCCTGTGGTACCGAGCTGGACGCGGCGGTCGTCGGCGAAGTCGCCGTTTGTTCGACTCGAGCTCGAGCAGGCCGCGGCCAAGATGGCCACGGGCACGAGCAATGCTGCGAAGCAGGCGTGTAGGCCCGATTCTCCGTTTCACACATGTCTCCCATTGTCCGGCGGATGAGGAGACGTCGTGATCCATGCAGTCCCACTCTGCGGGCCCCCGACGTCAGGTCAAGCGGAGGTAAACTAGCACTGAAACAGCGACTGCACGATTACCTCGTCAATGGATTAATCATTCCGAAACAGCCGACACGGGGGCGACACACCAGGGGCTGTGCCCCGATGGCCCGGGCCCAACGGCCTAGTCGTGGTCGAAGCGGACGATCCGGGCGAACTCCTCGGGGTCGAGGCTGGCCCCGCCCACCAGGGCGCCGTCGATGTCGGGCTGGCCCATCAGCTCGGCGGCGTTGTCGCGGCTTCACCGAGCCGCCGTACTGGATCCGCACCGTCGCGGCGGCGTCGGCGCCGGCCACCTCGGCCACCGTGGCCCGGATCCAGCGCGCACACCGCCTGGGCGTCCTCGGCGGTGGCCGTGCGACCGGTGCCGATGGCCCAGATGGGCTCGTAGGCGATGACCAGTCTGCCACCTGACCTGCGGCGATCACCGGCCAGGCCGGCCCGGACCTGGCCGGTCACCTTGGCCTCGGTCTCCTCGGCCTCCCGCTCGGCCGAGCGTCTCGCCCACGCACAGGATGGGCGTCATGCCGTGGGCCAGCACGGCGGCCAGCCTTGCGGTTGACCACCTCGTCGGTCTCGCCGAACAGCTCGCGGCGCTCGGAGTGGCCGACGATCACGTAGCTGACGTTGAGCTTGGCCAGGAACACCGGCGACACCTCGCCGGTGAACGCCCCCTTCTCCTCCCAGTGGCAGTTCTGGGCGCCGAGGGCGATGTCGATCTTCTCCGACTCGAGGAAGGTCTGGGCGCTGCGGATGTCGGTGAACGGCGGGTGAACCGACACCTCGACCTCGGCCAGGTCCGCCGTCGTGACGCAGGTACCGCAGCTTGTCGCAGCGTGGCCACCGTCTCCCAGTGGTTGAGGTTCATCTTCCAGTTGCCGCTGATGAGCGGCTCTGGCGCCGGTCGAGCCGGTGACGGTCGAATCAGGCATTGGCGTCGCGCTCCTCGCAGAGCTTCGAGGCCGGGCAGGTCGCCCTGCTCGAGCAGCTCGAGCGACGCTCCCCCACCGGTGGACACGTGGTCGACGTCGCTCTGGCAGGCCGAACGCGGCCAGCGCGGCGGCGCTGTCGCCGCCACCGACCACGGTGAAGGCCCGGGACTCGGCCATGGCCTCGGCCACCGTGCGGGTGCCGGCCGCGAACCGCGGATCCTCGAACACGCCCATCGGCCCGTTCCAGAACACGGTGCGGGCCTCGCCGATCAGGTCGGTGAACTCGGCCGCCGATGCCGGGCCCGATGTCGAGGCCCATCCAGCCGTCGGGGATCTCGACGCCCGAGCTGGCGCACCTCGCCGCCCGGCGGCCGGGTCGCCGATCTTGCCGCCCGGGCCCGAGCGCGGTGATGTCGTGGGGCACGGTGATGCGGCGCGCCGGACTCGAGCAGCGCTCGGCAGGTGTCGATCTGGTCGGCCTCGAGCAGGCTGAGCGCCGACGCGGTGGCCCTGGGCGGCCAGGAAGGTGAAGCACATGCCGCCGCCGATGATCGAGCCGGTCGGCCACCTCGAGCAGGGCGCTCGATCACGCCCAGCTTGTCGCTCACCTTCGACCCGCCGAGGACGACCACGAACGGTCGGCGCGGGTTCGTCGCGCAGCGGCAGCAGCACCTCGACCTCGCGGGCCAGCAGCCGGCCGGCCGCGCTGGGCAGGAAGCGGGGCGGGCCCACGATCGAGGCGTGGGCCCGGTGCGAGGCGCCGAAGGCGTCGTTGACGTAGGCGTCCTGGCCGTCGATCAGCCGCTGCACGAAGGCCGGGTCGTTGGCCGTCTCGCCCGGATCGAAGCGCAGGTTCTCGAGCAGCTCGACCCCGGGGGCCAGCTCGGCCAGCCGGGCGCGCACCGGCTCCACCGAGTACCTGGGGTCGGGCGCGCCCTTCGGCCGGCCGAGGTGGGTGCAGGCCGTGACCGTCGCGCCCTGGCGCCCGCAGCCACTCGATGGTGGGCAGGGCGGCGCGGATGCGCAGGTCGTCGGTGATCTCGCCGTCGTCGATGGGGACGTTGAAGTCGGCCCGCAGCAGGACGCGCGTCGACCGTCGAGGTCGCCCAGGTCCTCGAGTGATGGGGGACGCGTCACTGGTTGGCGGCGCCGACGATCTTGACCAGATCGACCAGGCGGTTCGAGTAGCCCCACTCGTTGTCGTACCAGCCGAGCACCTTGACCATGTTGCCCATGGCCATGGTCAGCTTGGAGTCGAACGTGCACGACGCGGGCGAGCCGACGATGTCGCTCGAGACCAGCGGATCGTCGCTGTAGACGAGCACGTCGGCCAGCGGGCCGGCCGAGGCGGCGGCCTGGAAGGCCTCGTTGACCTCGTCGACGGTGACGTCGCGGCCGAGGATGCCGACGAAGTCGGTGATCGAGCCGTCGGGCGGGGCACCCGCAGCGAGGTGCCGTCGAGCTTGCCGTTCAGCGACTGCGAGCACCAGGCCGGTGGCCCGGGCCGCGCCGGTCGAGGCGGGGATGATGTTGATGGCCGCGGCCCGGGCCCGGCGGGCGTCGCTGTGGGGACCGTCGACCAGGTTCTGGTCGCCGGTGTAGGCGTGGACCGTGGTCATGAGGCCCTTCTCGACGCCGAAGGCGTCGTCGAGCACCTTGACCATCGGGCACGAAGCAGTTGGTGGTGCACGAGGCGTTGGACACGACCTTGTGGGCGTCGGCGTCGAACGTGTCGTCGTTGACGCCCGATCACGAAGGTGGCGTCGGCGCCGGTGGCCGGGGCCGAGATGATGACCCGGGGCGCGCCGGCCTCGAGGTGGGCGGCCGCCTTGTCCCGGTCGGTGAAGAAGCCGGTCGACTCGACCACCACGTCGACGCCCGAGATCGCCCCAGGGCAGCGCCTTGGGGTCGCGCTCGGCGGTGATCTGGAGCAGCTTGCCGTCGACCTCGATGCCCTTGTCGGTGGCCGCCACCGTCGGCGTCGAGGCGGCCCATCACCGAGTCGTACTTGAGCAGGTGGGCCATGTCGGCCACCGAGCCGAGGTCGTTGGCGGACACGATCTCGATGTCGGCGCCCGACTTGCGCACGGCCCGGAAGAAGTTCCGGCCGATGCGACCGAAGCCGTTGATGCCGACACGGATGGTCATGTGCTGCTGCCTCCCTGGTTGACGGCGAACTGCCGAACGATGGGCCCTATCCGATCATGTCGGCCCCGACGCTGCCAGTCCGTGACCGCGACCCGGTGACGGATCGCGCTCATCGATCGAGGTCCCGGTGGGTGACCTTGGGGTCGTAGCCCCGCTGGCGCAGGCGGCGGGCCACCTCCTCGGCGATGGCCACCGAGCGGTGATGGCCGCCGGTGCAGCCCAGCGCCAGGGTCAGGTAGCTCTTGCCCTCGCGCACGTAGGCCGGCAGCAGCAGCTCGAGCAGCGACAGCAGCTCGTCGAGGAACTGGCCGGACACGGGCTGGCCCAGCACGTACTCGCGCACCGGCTCGTCCAGGCCGGTCAGGTCGCGCAGCTCCTCGACCCAGTGCGGGTTGGGCAGGAACCGGCAGTCGATGACCAGGTCGGTGTCGAGCGGCAGGCCGTGCTTGTAGCCGAACGAGGTGAGCGTCGTCTGCATCCCGGTGTCGGGCGCGGCGTCGCGCGAACAGGTCGAGCATCCGGACCCGGAGCTGGTGCACGTTGAGGTCGGAGGTGTCGACCACCACGTCGGCCTCGGCCTTCACCGGCTCGAGCACCCGTCGCTCGGCCTCGATGGCCTCGGCCAGGCTGCGCTCGGCGGCCAGGGGATGTCGGCGTCGGGTGCTCTCGTAGCGCCGCACGAGCACGTCGGTCGAGGCCTCGAGGAACACGATGCGCAGGCGCACGCCCTGGTCCTCCAGCATCTTGAGGGCCGGGAGCACCTCGTCGTGGTACGGCCCGGTGCCCACCACCAGCACGACCTTGGCGATGCCGGACCCGGGCGAGCTGGCCAGCTCGGACACCTTGGGGATCAGCAGCGGCGGCAGGTTGTCGATGACGAACCAGCCCAGGTCCTCGAGGATGTCAGCCGCCTGTGACCGTCCCGCCCCCGACAACCCGGTGATCACGATGAACTCGTTCACCCACTCAGCCTACTGACCGCCATCAGGTGGCCGGCCGTTCTGGCCGGCCGTTCCGGTCGGCCGTTCCGTCGCGGTCAGCGACGTCGGGCGATCAGCACGGCCAGGCGCGGGATGGTGGCGGCGTCGCCGTACTCGGGGGCCCGGGCCAGGAAGCCCGGCGGCGGCGGCTGGCTCGAGCAGGCGCTCGAAGGCCAGCCCGCAGGCCACCATGGTGTTGAGGTAGCGGCTGAGCGGGCGGTGGACGAAGCGGATGAACACGCCCGCCTCCACCTGCTCGATGGTCGAGCCCTCGGTCAGGTACGGGCCGATGCGCCAGTACTGCTCGGGCGGATCGAGGATCTGGTCGTCGATCCAGCCGCTGCCCGGGGTCTGCAGCAGCGGGTGGTTGAGGAACAACAGGAACCGGCCACCCGGGCGCAGCACCCGGGCCACCTCGGCGATGGCCACGTCCAGGTCGTCGATGTGCTCGAACACCAGGCAGGCCACCGCGGCGTCGAAGCGAGGCGTCGGCGAAGGGCAGCGGCGCCGCCCCGGCCCGCACGTAGGCGACCTCCGGACCGCGCCGACGAGCCTCGGTCACCTGGCTGGCGGTGGGGTCGACGCCCGACCACCCGCGATCCGTTGGCCTGGCGCAGGCGACGGGCCACCTGGCCCTCGCCGGTGCCGATGTCGAGCACCCGGTCGAACCCGGCCAGCCAGGACTCGGCCAGCGGCAGGATCTGCTCGGTGTACTCGGGGTCGACCCCGTCGGTGAACTCGCGCTGCCACCAGTCGGCGTGGTCCTCCCACGACTCCTGGGTCATGTGGCGGGGATCCTGGGGATCGGACGGGCCTGGGCGAGTCATCGGGCCGGCGTGTGGATCTTGTCGTAGACCGCCCGGGCCACCGTGTCGGGCAGCCAGGCCAGCTCGAGCAGGTCCTCGAGCGAGGCCTGCTTGACCGCGCCCACCCCGCCCAGCTCCTTGACCAGGCGCTTCTGGCGGACCGGGCCCAGACCGGGGATGTCGTCGAGCACCGACGGGTCATGCGCTTGCCCCGCAGCTCGCGGTGGTACGTGATGGCGAAGCGGTGGGCCTCGTCGCGGACCCGCTGCAGCAGGTAGAGCGCCTCGCTCTGGCGAGGGATGCGCACCGGCTCGGACCGGCCCGGGCACGTACACCTCCTCGAACCGCTTGGCCAGCGACGCCAGCGGGATCTCGTCGGTGAGGCCCAGGTCGGCCACCACCCGCTCGGCCACGCTCAGCTGGCCCTTGCCCCCGTCGACCAGCAGCAGCTGGGGCGGGTAGGCGAACCGGCCTCGCTCGCTGGCCGGCCGTTCGCGCTCCACCAGGTAGTTGGTGAGGCGCCGGGTGAGCACCTCCTCCATGGCCGCGAAGTCGTCGTTGCCCTGGTCGCCCCTTGATCTTGAAGCGCCGGTACTGGCTCTTGGCCGGCAGGCCGTCCTCGAGCACCACCATCGACCCCACGTAGTCGCTGCCCTGGATGTGGCTCATGTCGTAGCACTCGATGCGCAGCGGGGCGGCTCGGGCAGGCCGAGCGCGTCCTGGAGCTCGTTGAGCGCCTTGGCCCGGCTGTTGTGGTCCGACGGCCCGGCGCAGCCGGTGCCGGGTGAACTCCTCGGTGGCGTTGCGGGTGACGGTCTCGAGCAGGGCCCGCTTGTCGCCGCGCTGGGGCACCCGGATGGTGACCCGTGAGCCCCGCTGCTCGGTCAGCCAGCGCTGGTAGAGGTCGGGGTCGGCCGAATCGACCGGCACCAGCACCTGCTTGGGCACGCCCATGGGCGGCGGGTCGTAGTAGAGGCCCTCCAGCACCGTGTCGACCAGCTCGCCGGGCGTGACGTCCTCCACCTTGTCGATCGACGAAGCCCTTGCGGCCCACCACCCGGCCTCGGCGGACGAAGAAGACCTGCACCGCCGCCTCGAGGTCGTCCTCGGCGATGCCGATCACGTCGACGTCCTCGGCCTTGTCCACCACCATCTGCTGCTTGGCGATGGCCTTGCGCACGGCGTCCAGTCGGTCGCGCAGCCGGGCGGCCCGCTCGAACTCGAGCTCGTCGGCCGCCTCGCGCATCTCGGTCTCGAGCCGGCCCACGATGGCGTCGGTGTCGCCGTCCAGGAAGTCGATCAGCTCGCCCACCAGCACGTCGTAGGCGGCCCGGTCGATCTCGCCCACGCACGGCCCCGAGCACTTCTCGATGTGGAACAGCAGGCACGGGCGCCCGAGCTTCTGGTGCCGGCCCAGCTTGTTGTCCGAGCAGGTGCGGATGGGGAAGGTGCGCAGCAGCAGGTCGAGGGTCTCGCGGATGGCGTAGGCGTGGCCGTAGGGACCGAAGTAACGCACGCCCTTGCGCTTGGTGCCGCGCATGACCATGGCCCGGGGCCACTCGTCGTCGAGGGTGACGGCCAGGAAGGGATAGCTCTTGTCGTCCTTGAGGCGGATGTTGAAGCGGGGCTGGTGCTGCTTGATCAGGCTGTACTCGAGCATCAGCGCTTCGACGTCGTTGCGGACCTGGATCCACTCGACCGACTCGGCGGTGGCCACCATCTGGGCGGTGCGGGCCGGCAGGTTGGCCGGGTTCTGGAAGTAGTTCGACAGCCGGGAGCGCAGGTTCTTGGCCTTGCCCACGTAGATGACCCGACCTTGCCCGTCCTTGAACTGGTAGCTGCCCGGGGTGTCGGGGATGGTGCCGCCGGCGGGTCGTTGCATCACCAGCCCATCCTGCCCGATCGCGGGCGCCGCGCCTCGCCCCGCTGGTCCACCGGCAGGCGATCAGCCCGCGGCATGACGCAGGTCGTACACGCGGTAGTAGCGGTTCTGGGCCACCACCGGATAGCGCTGATCGAGGTAGGCCTGCAACCCCGGGCGGCCCGCCATCTCCTCGATGTCGGCCACCACGAAGTCAGCTCCCCCCATGGACCGCTCGATGGTGGCCAGCTCCCGGGCGTTCGACACCCCGAGCGTGCCCTCCGTTCGCTGCACATACCGGTTTCCGGCCTCGGGCCAGTCGGAACCGCCCACCAGCCCGTAGAACCGCAACGGCTGCTCGTCGGCCGGCCCGATCAGGATGACCTTGCTGTCGTGGCCGATGGCGTCGCCCACCGGACGGCCGGCCTCCACGCGGGCCCGGGCATCAGGATCGGCCCCCGGCGGGATCACCGAGCCGACGAGCAACGGCGAGACCAAGGCTGCGCCGGCCGCCGCCGCCACCCCGACCTGCACCAGCGACGGCGGGTTGGTGGCCCGCAGCCAGCGGGTCAGGGCGCCCACCGACGAGGCCACGCCGACGGCTACCACCAGGACCAGGGGCAACTGGTAGTACACCGACGTGCTGAGGGTGAAGTCGAAGACCAGCCCGAAGGCCAGGTAGCCGACCACCAGCCCCCACAGCACCGGACGGGTCCGGCCGCGGGCCGCCACCACACCGGCCAGACCCACCAGCAGCGGCCCGATGCCGACCATCGTCACCGCCAAACCCAGCCACTGACCCCAGAAGTAGTTCGTGGTCAGGAGCCATCCCACGAACCGCTGGCTGGACTCCTCGGCCAGGAAGGGGTTCAAGACCGTGCCGTACAGCACATAGGCCGCGGACGGGGCCAGCGTCATGGCCACCAGGGCGACAGTGCGACGGGCCAGAAGACACCGCCAGCCCGAACGGGCCACGATGAGCCCGGCCATCACCGGCAGCACGTAGAAGCCGCCGACGAACTTCACCAGCACGGCGAATCCGCACGCCGCGCCGGCCACCACCAGCGACCGCGTGGTCCGCCGCTCGTCGTCCACCACCAGGGCGAGCACGGCCCCGGCCAGGCCGACCACCAGGAGCGGATCGGGTTGCAACGCCCGGGAGGCGGCCAGGGCCTGGGGTAGGAACAGGAAGACGGCGACCGCGGCCAGCCCGGCCAGCCGGCCTTGGAGCCGGCGCCCCAGGGCGTACACGAACCCGGATCCACCGACCCACAGGCAGGCGCTGATGGCCCCTCCGAGCCACAGCACCTCGTGGCCGGCCAATTCCCAGCCCGCCAGGGTGAGCCCTTCCATGATGGGTGGCTCCCCCAGCGGGGTTCGAGCCTCAGCCGCCGCTCGCTGGATCTGGGTCGGATGCGAGCCGCCGTTGCCCAGGTACCAGTTCCGCACGATGAGCAGGGAGTGGTATTGGCGCGCTGGCTGATAGGTCAGTGGCGGATCGGTGATGTGGATGAACCGCAGGCCGAGGGCACTTGCCATCATCACCAGCAGGACCACACCGGCCAACCGAGCCCGAGACCCGCGGTGGCGGTCGTCCTCGCTCGCCCCCTCCATGCGCTGAGTATCGTCCAAACAGGGCGGCAGTTGAGGACAGCGCGCCACGGAGATCTCGGCCTACACTGATAGGTGCCGGCCTGGTATCCGGCGACATATCGGCTCCGAGACCGACATCCCCGTGGCGTGGCGACCAGGCTGTCCCCACCGGTCACATCGGAGCCTCCTCGACGGAGGTCCACCCACATCATGCTGCGGCTCCAAGCTCCGCTCCCCGAGCGGTACACCGACGCACCCCTGCCCGAGCTCGAGGCCATCATCGCCGGCGCCAAAGCGCAGTTGGGCGAGCGGCTCTTCATCCTCGGCCACCACTACCAGCGCGACGAGGTGATGCGCTGGGCCGACGCCCGAGGCGATTCCTTCCGCCTTTCGGTGCTGGCCCAACAGCGACCCCAGGCCGACTACATCGTGTTCTGCGGCGTGCACTTCATGGCCGAGTCGGCCGACGTGCTCACCGGCGACCACCAGCAGGTGATCCTGCCCGACCTGAACGCGGGCTGCTCCATGGCCGACATGGCCGACATCGATCAGGTCACCGAGGCCTGGGACGAGCTGGGCCAGGTGACCGACGTCGAGCGCCTGGTGCCGATCACCTACATGAACTCCTCGGCCGCCCTGAAGGCCTTCGTGGGCGAGCACGGCGGCGCCGTGTGCACCTCGACCAACGCCCGGGCCGTGCTCGAGTGGGCCTTCCGCGACGTGGCCGCCGGGGGCGCGGGTGGCCGCCAGGTGCTGTTCTTCCCCGACCAGCACCTGGGCCGCAACACCGGTCACCAGATGGGCTACACCGAGGACGACATGCGGGTCTGGGACCCGCGCCACGAGCTGGGCGGGCTGGACGACGTCGCGGCCAAGCAGTCCACCTTCCTGCTGTGGAAGGGCCACTGCTCGGTCCACCAGCGCTTCCGACCGGCCCATGTCGAGGCATTCCGGGCCGAACACCCCGACGGGATCGTCATCGCCCACCCTGAGTGCGCCCACGACGTGTGCGAGCTGGCCGACCAGGTCGGTTCCACCGACTACATCATCAAGGCCGTGGAGGCGGCCCCGGTCGGCTCCACCATCGCCGTGGCCACCGAGATCCACCTGGTGCAGCGCCTCGATGCCGAGACGCCCGACAAGCACGGTCGTCTCGCTCGACCCCCTCATCTGCCCGTGCTCCACCATGTTCCGCATCGACGCCCCCCACCTGGCCTGGGTGCTCGAGAACCTGGTGGCGGGTCGAGTGGTCAACCGCATCACCGTGGATGCCGATGTGACCGAGTGGGCCAAGGTGGCCCTCGATCGCATGCTGGCCATCACCTGACCCCGTACTCCCCGAATCGCCGCGCCTGACCGGGCCGCGAGTCGGCGGCGCCACCACGTGCCAACCGGGGGCGGGTGTCAGCCATGATGGAAGGACCATGGATCTGTCAGGCAAGACCATCCTGCTCACCGGCGGCACCGGCTCGTTCGGCACCGCCTTCGTCCAGCGCGTGACGGCCGAGTGGCCCGACGCCACCATCCGGATCTACTCACGCGACGAGCTGAAGCAGTCCGAGATGGCCAAGCGTTTCGGCGACGACCAGCTGCGCTACTTCATCGGCGACATCCGCAACCGGGCCCGTCTGTCGCGGGCCACCCAGGGCGCCGACATCGTGGTGCACGCGGCGGCCATGAAGCAGGTGCCGGCGTGCGAGTACAACCCGTTCGAGGCCGTCCAGACCAACGTGCTGGGCGCCCAGCACGTGGTCGACGCGGCCATCGACGCCGGCGTGGACAAGGTCATGGCCCTCAGCACGGACAAGGCGGTGAACCCGGTGAACCTCTACGGGGCCACCAAGCTGTGCGAGGAGAAGATCATCGTCCAGGGCAACGCCTACGCGGCCCAGTCCTCCACCCGGCTGGCCTGCGTCCGCTACGGCAACGTGGTCGGCTCCCGCGGCTCGGTGGTGCCCCTGTTCCGCGAACAGATCACCGCAGGGTCGCCTCACCATCACCGACGCGCGCATGACCCGGTTCTGGATCACCCTGGACCAGGCCGTCGACCTGGTGCTGTTCGGCCTCGACGCCATGGTGGGCGGCGAGATCTTCATCCCCAAGATCCCCTCCATG
Source organism: uncultured Microthrixaceae bacterium (assembly GCA_963740985.1). GTDB lineage: Bacteria > Actinomycetota > Acidimicrobiia > Acidimicrobiales > Acidimicrobilacustridaceae > UBA4742. The sequence continues at coordinate 60,476 of CAVUGJ010000002.1, read as the reverse complement.
CGAGTCACCGACCTGGCCGAAGCCATGGCACCCGGACTGCCGGTCGACATGATCGGGATCCGACCCGGCGAGAAGCTCCACGAGGTGCTGTTGACCAGCGACGAGAGCCGCCACGCCCTCGACGTGGGCGACGCCTACGTGGTGCTGCCCGAACACCCGTGGTGGGACGCGGCACCGGGTTGGATGGCGGGCAAGTCCGTCGACGACGAGTTCACCTACGCCAGCGACACCAACGACTGGTGGTTGACCTCCGACGAGTTGCAGAGCCTCGATCCCGTGATCCCCTACGGCCACCATCACGTCGACGACGACGACATCGCCGCGGTGGTGGCCGTGCTCAAGGGCGACTGGCTGACCCGCGGCCCGGCCGTCGACCGGTTCGAGCAGCGGGTGGGCGAGGTCACCGGCGCCCGCCACGCCGTGGCCTTCGCCAACGGCACCGCCGCGCTGCACGGCGCCACCCACGCCGCCGGTCTCGGACCGGGCCACACCGTGGCCACCTCACCCCTGTCGTTCGCGGCCAGCGCCAACTGCGTGCGCTACGTGGGTGCCACGGTCCGCTTCCTCGACATCGATCCCGCCACCCTCAACATCGACCCGGCCGCGGTGCCGGCCGGGCTCGACGGCCTGGTGGCGGTGCACTACGCCGGCCTGGCCATGGACCTGGCCCGCCTGCCGGCCGGGCCGGACCGACCTCGGGTGGTCATCGAGGACGCGGCCCACGCCCTGGGGGCGACCACGCCGTCGGGACCGGTGGGCAACTGCGCCCACAGCGACATGTGCTGCTTCTCGTTCCACCCCGTCAAGGTGGTGACCACCGGCGAGGGCGGCGTGGTCACCACCAACTCCGACGAGCTGGCCGACCGGTTGCGCACCTTCCGCCACCACGGCATCCGCCCCGATCCCGACGGCGGGGCCTGGGCCTACGACATCCCCGAGCTCGGCTACAACTACCGGCTCACCGACATCCAGGCCGCCCTGGGCGCCAGCCAGCTGGACAAGCTCGAGCGGTTCGTGGACCAGCGCAACCAGCGGGCCGACCGCTACCGCCAGGGGCTGGCCGGGGTGCCCGGCATCGTGGCGCCACCCGCGGCCGGCCCGGGATCGGTCCACGCCTACCACCTGTTCGCCGTCCAGGTGGCCGAGCGGGCCCGGGTGCACGCCGAGCTGCACCGGCTGGGCATCGGGGTGCAGGTCCACTTCGTGCCCACCTATCGCTTCGGCGCCTACGCCGAGGTGGGTCTGGGCCCCGACACCTACGCCTCGGCCTTCCCGGCCACCGAGGCGGCCTACGCCGGGCTGCTGTCGCTGCCTCTGTTCCCCGACCTGACCGCGGATGACCAGCAGACGGTGATCGATGCCCTCATCGAGGTCGTGAGCGCCCAGCCATGAGCGAACTGGAGCAGTCGCGCTCGTGGTGGGCCCGCGCCGAACAGGTCATCCCCCTCGGCACCCAGACGCTGTCCAAGAGCCCCACCCAGTTCGTGCAGGGCGTCTCCCCCATCTACCTGGCCCGGGGCTCCGGCTCGCACGTGTGGGACGTCGACGGCAACCAGTACGTCGACTTCCCGATGGCCCTGGGACCGATCATCCTGGGCTACGCCGAGCCGGCGGTGGACGAGGCGGTGCGACGCCAACTGGCCGACGGCATCACCTTCACGCTGATGCACCCGCTCGAGGTCGAGGTGGCCGAACGGATCGTGGCCCTGTGCCCGGGCGTCGAGGCCGTCCGCTTCGCCAAGAGCGGCTCCGACGCCCTCAGCGGCGCAGTTCGCGCCGCCCGGGCCCTCACCGGGCGCGACCACATCCTGGTCGGGGGCTACCACGGGTGGCACGACTGGTACATCGGCACCACCACCCGCGACCGCGGCGTACCCGGCGTCACCCAGCAACTCACCAGCGCCTTCCCCTACGGCGACCGCGAGAGCCTCGAGCTGGTGCTCGACCAGCATCGCGGCCAGGTGGCGGCGGTGATCCTCGAACCTTCGGGGGCCACCGTGCCCGACGCAGGCTACCTCCAGGGAGTGGTCGACGCCGCCCACCGCCACGGGGCGCTATGCGTGTTCGACGAGATCATCACCGGCTTCCGCCTGGCTCCGGGCGGCGCGGCCGAGCGATACGGCGTGACCCCCGATCTGGCCTGCTACGGCAAGGCGCTGGGCAACGGCATGCCGGTGGCCGCGGTGGGTGGGTCCTGGGAGCACATGGCCGTGTTCGAGGAGATCTTCTTCTCCGGCACCCACGGTGGCGAGGCCCTGTCGCTGGCCGCGGCCCGGGTGGTGCTCGACACCCTGGCCGACGGCGCCGTGCTGGCTGGCATCGAGACGCTCGGTCGGCGCATGCTCGACGGCATCGGCGAGCTGATCGAGGCCCACGGCGTGGGCGATCGGGTGACCGTGGGCGGCGAACCGCAGCGCACCGTGGTGGGCTTCACCGGGGACGATCACCTGGTGGTCAAGAGCTGGGTCCAGCAGACCCTGGCGCAGCAGGGCGCCCTGTTCAACGGCTCCATGTTCATCTGTGCCCGCCACACCGAGGCCGACATCGACCTGGCCCTGGCCGGCTTCGACCGGGCCTTCGCCGCTCTGGCCGATGGCGGCGACGTCGCCGACCGCCTCGAGGGGCCTCCGGTGCAGGCCGTCTTCCGCACCCCGTGAACGCGCCGGCGCCGCCCCGGGTGCTGGTCATCGGGGCCGGTTCGATCGGCGCCCGACACGCCCGCAACCTGGTGGCCGCCGGGGCCGAGGTGACCAGCACCGATCCCGACGCCGCCCGGGCCCGGGCCACCGAGGCCCAGCACACAGTGCCCTTCGATCCGGATCGGCTGGCCGGCTACGACGGGATCGTGGTGGCCAGCCCGAGCCGGCTGCACCTCGAACAGGCCACCGCCGCCATCGCTACCGGGGCGGCCGTGTTGGTGGAGAAACCCCTGTCGCACCAGTTGGCCGGCGTCGACCGGCTGGTGGCTGAGGCCGGACCTCGGCTCATGGTCGGCTACAACCTGCGGCTGCACCAGCCCATCGAGGACCTGGTGGGCGCGGTGGCCGCTGGGCGGGTGGGCCGGCCGGTGGCGGTGCGACTGTGGTTCGGCAGCTGGCTGCCCGACTGGCGTCCGTCGGTCGACTACCGCACCACCTACTCGGCCCGGGCCGACCTGGGTGGTGGCGTGCTCGACGACGCCATCCACGAGCTCGACCTGGCCGTGTGGTTGTGCGGCCCCGACCTGCGGGTGGTGGCGGCGGTGGTCGATCGGCTGGGACCGTTGGAGATCGACGTGGAGGACACCGTTCGGGCGCTGCTGGTCGACCCGGCCGGGGTGCCGGTGAGCGTCGAGCTCGACTACCTGAGCCGGCGCTACCGCCGCGGCATCGAGGTGGTCGGTACCGAGGCCACCATCCGACTGGACTGGAGCCGGGCCGTGCTCGAGCTGGAGACGGCCGAGGGCGTCGAGTCCAGCCCGGCCGATGTCTCGGTGGACCGGTCCTACGAGCGCGAGGCCCAGGCCTTCCTGGACCTGGTGGCCGGAATCGCCGCCGCGCCGGTGGACGGCGCCACCGGGGCGGTGTCGCTGCGGCTGGCCGACGACATCCGCCTCGCCGCTCGATGACCACCATCGCCGTGGTGCAGGCCCGGATGGGCTCGACCCGGCTGCCCGGCAAGGTCCTGATGGACCTGGGGGGCCGGCCTGTGCTCGCCTTGCTGCACGCCCGTCTGCTCCCCTTGTTGGAGCACGGGATCCTGGAGCAGTTGGTGATCGCCACTAGCCAGAAGCCCGATGACGACGCGGTCGCGGAATTGGCGAAGCGCCTGGACGCCCCGGTGGTGCGCGGTGACGAGGCAGACGTCCTCTCCCGGTTCGCCACCACGCTGGCGGCCTTTCCGGCTGACACGGTTATCCGGCTGACCGCCGACTGCCCGCTGAGCGATCCGGCGATCGTGGCCGAGGCTCTGCAACACCATCGTGAGATGGCGGCTGACTACACGTCTAACACCCTGGTGCGCACCTATCCCGACGGTCTTGACGTCGAGGTCATCGATGCCGAGGTCCTGATGCGAGCAGCGGCGGAGGCGCAGGACCCGACTGAACGGGAGCATGTCACTCCCTTCGTGTACCGGCGCCCCGAGCGGTTCTCTCTGGCGGCCATCCGAGCGCCCGAGGACCACGGCGACCTGCGATGGACGCTCGACACCGCCGCGGACCTCGCGTGGCTGCGCACCACGGTCACCGCCTTGGAAGATCCGACGACTGCTCCGTGGACGGGCGTCCTGGCCGCGTCAGCCCCGATTCCGGAGACCTCGGACCGCCTTGTCTCGATCACGCACCAAACCGCGGCCAGGGTGCCGTCGGCGTCGAGTTCGCCCGGCGACTGGCGCTTGGGGGACGAAGGCGCCGCCGATCCGGGTCCGGTGGTGGACGATCCGGGTGACCGCTGCTGGGCTTTCGTCCACGATGGGGCACCGGTGGCCTGGGCAGGGGTCAGCGTCGTGGCAGGTGTCGGCACCCTGCGAGGGGTGGGTCCTCCAGCCTGGCATCCAACCATGCGAGCTCTTGTGCGGCAGAGACTGGCAGGAGATCCTCAAGTACGCCGGCTCATCGACCGTCCAATTTCGGAGTGACCATGTCCACGCCTCGCACGCCGCCAAAGGCCGAACCGAGCATCACCATCGGCGACCGTCAGATCGGTCCCCAGCACCCCACCTTTGTGATCGCGGAGCTCTCCGGGAACCACAGGGGCGAGCTAGAGGCCGCCCTCGAGTTGGTCGAGGCCGCGGCCGACGCAGGCGCGGACGCAGTCAAGCTACAGACATACACCGCGGACACGCTCACCATCGACGCGTCGAGCCCACCGTTCGTCATCGGCGAGGGAACCCCGTGGGCCGGTCGCACGCTCCACGAGCTCTACCAGGAAGCGACCACCCCCTGGGAGTGGTATCCCGATCTGGCCCAAGCCGCTAGGCGGCGTGGGCTCGAGATATTCTCCACCCCGTTCGACCGCTCGGCGACCGACTTCTTGCGCTCCTACGATCCTCCAGCTTACAAAATCGCTTCGTTCGAGCTCGTCGATCTCGAGCTGATCTCGTACGTGGCGGAGCAGGGCAAGCCGCTGATCATGTCGACCGGGATGGCAACGGTGAGCGAAATAGATCGCGCCGTCGATGCGGCGCAGGCGGGTGGCGCTGACGGCGTCGTCCTCCTGCGTTGCAACAGCGCCTATCCGGCCCCGATCCGTTCCATGGATCTACGCACCATCGAAGACATGCGAGCGCGCTGGCCCGCCGTTATCGGCCTGTCCGACCACTCCCTCGGGCTGACGGCCGCCGTGACCTCTGTCGCCCTGGGGGCGAAGGTCATCGAGAAGCACCTGACGCGCGTCCGGGCCGAGGGAGGTCCGGACGCATCGTTCTCGCTCGAACCAGTCGAGTTCGCCGCTCTGGTGGTAGCTGTGCGCGAGACCGAGGACGCGCTCGGGACGATCCGCTATGGCCCCACGGCCGATGAAGGACCAAGCCTCGTCTTCCGCCGCTCGTTGTTCGTGGTGGAGGACATCGGGCCGGGTGAGGAGCTGACCCGCCGCAACGTGCGCTCCATCCGGCCCGGCGACGGCCTGGCGCCCCGGTTCCTCGAACAGGTACTTGGTCGCCGGGCCAGCCGGCCACTGACTCGGGGGACGCCGCTGTCGTGGGCACTGCTTGAGGACGGCATCCCGGGTGATCAGCGCTCTAACGGCTCGCAGCCCTGAGGTCCTCTCCTGCGGTCAACCCAGTGGACGACGCCGCTTCGCGGTCAGGCGAGCGGACGCGAGATGATGACGTCCTGGTACGTGAACCCCTGTGTCGGGGGGCGGCCTGACCAGGTACCCCACTGCACGTCGACGATCTCGTGCCCCGCTGCCGCGTAGATCGACTCGGCCACCTCCCGAAAGTACGCCGTGCACATGAGTGGGTTTTCCACGCTGTAGGTCAGGAAGCCGTCGCCGATGATGGGCAGCTTCCGGTCGGCCCTTCCCGCCTTCAGGTTGGCGCGAACCTCGTCATCGACCAGCAACCAGGTATTCACGCACAACCCGCCGGCAGTCATGATGGCCCGGAGCTCGTCGAGGACGTGGGTGATGCCTTCGCGGTACATGTGGGTGAACACCGAATGTGAGAACTGGAGGTCAACGGGCTCGGTAATTCGAGCGGCCAGTTCGACACGTTCGGCGACGACGCCGTCGGGAGGCGCGTCGGCGGCCTGGCGGATCTCCACATAGCTGTCGGATAGGGCCAGCCGGTCCGAGAACAGCGCGACGTTCGGGTAGCCCTCGTACGCCATTTCCAGAAACGCCACCGCGTCGGGGTGGATCTCGTAGCCGAGGTAGCGACGGCGTGGGTCGCGATCGAAGCGCTCAGTGAACGCGTAGCCGAGCCGGCCCAACCCACAGCCGTAGTCGAGAAACGTGAAGCGCTCGGTGTCATCTCGGACCTCGGCGATCTCGAGCAGCGCGGGAAGTTCCTTCTTGCAGGCTTGGGAGGTGAACTCGCCGAGGTAGGAAGCCAGCGAGAGCCCGACCGGCTCCTGGTTGTAGTTGAGCTTCGGATCCGGGATGCGAGCGTCACGGACGGTGCGTCCTGCTCGGTTCCATTGCAGGGCGACAGCTTCGCGTCTGATCTGGCGTCTGATCCCGCGGAAGACGCGGCTGATCGGCATAGGGGGAGCGTAGTGGGTGGGCCGGGCGCCCTGGTCCCGAGCACGGCCGAACGAATCGGTCACTCGTGCGCCCGCCGGCCGTTGAGCACGGGGTGCCTGATCAAGCACACTCAGCAGGCCTCGAGGAGGTCCGGCTGCCATCTGGCGGCACGGCTTCACGCCTGCTCGAGCGCATCCATCACCCGAGTTGCACCGAGCCCGTCGACCAGTGTTCGACCTGCCTCTGATAGGCCACGTTGAACCCCGGCATCGGCAAGTGAAACCACTACCGCAGCCAGCGCGGCATCGCCATCATCCGGCAGGACCTCGAGCGCGGCCGCTGCACCAACGACCGCCTGGACAATCAAACGCTGGTTGGCGGCCGTTGCCACCACCGCGACCGGCATGCCCATGGCCAGCAGTTCCCAGGTCGTCGCCCCGGCTGCGGTGATGACGGCATCGGCCCGGTCGAGGAGATCGGCGAACTCCGGTGGGTCTCGAACCACCTGGACCCCTTTCGGGTGCGCACGCGGCGCCGCTGGGCCCTGGATCAACACCACCTCGCCGAAGGCGCCGGTAGCGTTGGCCCGCGCAGCCAGCCCGGGGCCCAGCAGACGCGTATCGGACCCGCCCAGCGTGACGAGCAGACGAGCTCGATCGCCACCCCTGGCGCGACGGCGCGCCAATATTTGCCGACGTACGAGCGCGTGGTTGGGACCCCACAGGATGGTTCCCTGCGCTGGGAGCTGGTACGCGGGCGCGGACAGGGCGCCAGGATTGACGACGAGGTCCGCCGTGAACTTGCCGTCGGGGAAGTCGTCGATGACGCCCACCACGCCATGCCGGGCTCGGGCCGCTCGCCGAGGGCCGTCGTCGAATAGATACCCGTCCCACACGACCAAGTCTCGCGGTCGGACGGATTCCACCCAGGTTTCCCCCGCGGGATCGACCGGTTTGATTCCAAAGCGCTCGAACAGGCGCGCACCCAGTGACGACACCCCCGTCACCGCGGTAACTGCACGACCACGCGTCATGGCAGCCTCGATCAGGGCCATCGACCGCATCACATGGCCGATGCCGATCCGCGGGCTGGCGTCGGCACGAACCCACAATCGTGGCTCGTTCGATCCCATGCGCCGAGCCTCCCCATACTGTTGTCGGGTGCGCACCGTCTTGCTGGCCAACAACCACCTCGGAGCAGCCGTCGGACGTTACCTCGCAGATCGGGAGGAACTGATCGGTCTGATCCTGCATCCACCTGCCCGACGCGCGGCCGCCGCGGAGCTCGAGGCTCTCGAAGTGCCGGCCTGGAGCTGGCCCGATGGCCGAGACGCGGTCGCCGCCCTGGAGCCGGAGTGCCTGCTGTCCGTCCTGTTCGGCCTACGGGTACCACCTGAGTGGCTGGACCTGGCGTCGTGGCGCGCCCTGAACCTCCATCCTGGTCTGCTCCCGTTCAACCGGGGCGCCAATCCCAACGTCTGGCCACTCATCGACGGCTCGCCGGCCGGGACCACGCTGCACGTGATGTCGGCGCAGATCGATGCGGGCGAGATCGTCGCACAGCGCCGGGTCGAGACCTACCCCTCCGACACGGGGTTCACCCTGTACCAGCGCCTGCAGGCAGCATCACTCGATCTCCTCGTCGAGGTCTGGCCGGATGTCACCTCGGTGACGACTCGGGCGCAGGTAGGACCGGGAACGGAGCACCGCGTCCGAGACTTGGACGTGCTCGATCTCGATGACCAGGACTTCCCTACTTTGGACAAGCTTCGAGCGCGCCACTTTCCGCCATACGGCGCGCAATTCGAGCGAGGAGGGATCCGCTACCAGGTGCAGGTGACCATCGAGCGGGTGCCGGACGCACCGGGCTGAGGTCTCAGCGATGGAGGATCAGCCCGCAGATCTCGTCCACCGCCGGGTTGGCCCCGGGAGCCAGGTCGTCCAGGTCGTCGATGGTGAGGCGGGCCAGGCCCAGCACGTGCTCCTCCACCCCGGGCGAGGCCACCGGGTTGCGGAAGAAGAACAGGTAGGCGTAGCGGGCGGCCAGCTCCGCGTCGGGGGCGAGTGCCCCCGGGTCGGCCAGGACCGCATCCAGCCGGGTCCTGAACTCGGCCGGGTCCGAGGCGTCCACGGTGAAGCCCCGGTCTCGGTAGTGGGTACGGCCGGCCACGATCACCGGCACGCCTCGCACCGCGGCCTCCAGACCGGTGGTGGAGCTGAAGACGAGCACGGCGTCGCTGGCCGCCATGAGCGGGTAGGAGCTGGTGGGGTCGAGGGCGCCGACGATGCGCACGTTGGGGGGCAGCTCGGGGTAGCGGTCGCGGATCAGGGCCTCGATGGGCTCCCGGGTCTGCTTGCCAGGCAACTTGACCTCGGCCGGGTGGATGCGGATGACCAGCTCGTCGTCGGGCCGCTGGGCAAACGCTTCGACCGCAGCGGACACCCAGGCGCCGATGCTGTCGAAGGCCAGCTCCTGGCCGATGACCGCCGAGTCCCAGGTCAGGTTGGTGAACAGCGAGACCAGCCGCCCCGTCCGCTGGCGCTCGGGGCCCTCGAAGCGGGCGTCGCCCCAGAACCGGTCGATGGTGCGCAGGCCGAGTTCGCGCTCGCGCAGGTAGCCGTCAAGTTCGTCAGCCTCGGCGTCGGTCAGGGCGACGTCGCCCCACTGCGCCCATAGCTCGTCCATCTCGTAGAGGCAGGCGGCCTGGTTGCGCCGGAACACCAGGGTCTCCTTGATGAAGCCGCGCTCGTAGGTGACCACGTCGATGCCCTGGTCCCGACAGACCCACCAGGCGATCGACTCGAAGAAGAACAGGCCGTTGAGCAGCAACACCACGTCGGGCCGATCCCGGTCCAACGCGTCGAGCACCCCGTCCACCACCTGCCGACTGGCGCGCAGGAAGCGGCGGAAGGTCAACGGGGCCAGCGGGTCGTGGTCGACATCGGCGCTCATCAGGAACCACTTCACCGGGATGTCGACCAGCTCCCCCAGGGGCACGCCCCGGTGGGTGACGGCGCGCAGGTCGGCGAAGGAGAGCTCGTCCAGCTCGGGCCAGGTCGCGTCGGTGGCCGCCCAGCCGTTGGCCAGGGGCGTGGCCTGGAACCCGTGGGCGGCGATGGAGTCGGCCACGTAGCGGGTACAGGTGCCGCAGGGCATGGGCGGGGCCTCCCACAAGTTGGCCCGGTCGCAGATCTCCAGGCCGCCGCCACAGGTGACGAAGCCGACTTGGGCGCCGCGCAGCCGCAGGGCCTGGGCGATCATCCCCTCCCACTGCACGTGCGCGGCCCACGAGCGCGGGGTCAGGATGGTGACCCGGGTGGGCGAAGCGTCCGACGAGGGGTCCGACGTAGCCCGGCGCGCTGCCTGGACGGCCAGGCGACGGGCGGCGCGTTGCTCGGGGGCCTGGCCCATCTGGCGCAGTCCCAGGTGAGCTCCCTTGACCGCGTACTCCGACAGGCGGTCCCGCGACGGCAGCGGGCTCATCGACGCGCCCGGGGGCGGACGTCGAAGGGCCGCCCGGTGGCGATTCGGCCCATCCCCCGCCAGAAGCCGAGGCCGTACCCCCAGTGGCAGATGGCCAGGGTGGCCACCGCCCGGTGGGGCGCCACCCCAGGCGCCTCGGCGATGCGGGCGCCCACCGCGCCGGCTCCGGCCGCGTACCCCAGCGCCGGGAGGGCGGCCACGACCGGATGGCGCCGGCTCAGGGCCACCCCGGCCCAGGCAGCGCTGGCCGCCACCATCAAGGCCGGAGCCAGGGGCCGCCAGTAGGGCAGGGTCCGGTGCTTGGCCAGGGTCGAGGCCTTGCACATGCCGTAGTTGACGTACTGGCGCCACAACGCCTCGGGCGTCTGGCGCGGGAAGTACCACGACCGGATGCTCGGATCCACCCGGATCCGCCGGCCGGCCAGCCGCAGGCGGTACGCCAGCTCCTGGTCCTCGGCCGCCCACTGGAGCTGGGTCTCGTCGTAGCCGCCCACCTCCTCGACGGCCCGGCGGTCGAAGGTGCCCAGGTAAACCGTCTCCACGTCCTGAGCCTCGGTGGCGTAGTGGAACCGGCCCGGGCCCACCCCGAACGGCGACGAGGTCACCGCCGCCACCGCCCGACCGAAGTTGGTGGTGCCCACCGCCCGCATGGGTCCGCCCACCCAGTCCGCCCCGCTGGCGCGGCGGGCGGCCACCGAGCGCTCGACGTAGTCGGGGGCGTAGAGGGTGTGGGCATCGGCCCGCACGATGAGGTCGTTGCGGGCCGCGGCCAGGCCCACGTTCATGGCCGCGGCGGCCGTCACCCGCGAGTTGTCCACCAGGCGGACCGGGTGGCCCACCCCGTCGACGATCTCCCGGGTGCCGTCGGTCGAGCCGCCGTCGACCACCAGGATCTCATCCACCCCCGCATAGGTCTGGGCCAGCAGCGAGTCGAGGCAGTCCCGGATGTAGGCGCGCTCGCCCAAGGTGGGCAGCACGATGGACACCCGGGGCGGATCCCCGGCCTTGGCAGCCAGAGCGGCGGGGCTAGAGGTGGCGTCCGCCACCGGGACAGTCGGACCGGTCACCGGCGGAGGATACCCGTGGCCACCTCAGGAATCGGTCACCCGGCTGGTAGCTTCGGCGCCATGCCCCTCGACATGGCGGGCCTCCGTCAGCGGGTCACGACGCCCGAGTCCCAGGAGGCCTTCAAGCGGTGGTTTGACGCTGCCCCCCTCCACTCGGGGACGGTGGCCGCCAACCAGATGGGCTGGCAGGTAGCCCGCAGCCTGGTGAAGAACGCGGCGGTGGCGGCCCGAGGCCTGGTCGTCCGCCCGTCAGCGGCGCGTGCCTACACCGACGTCCTCGATCGCGACGGGATGGTGGCCATCCCCGACTACCTGCCTACCGATCGCCACCGGCTAGTCCTGGAGGCGGTCGACGCCTACGGCGGCTCGCCTCGCCTGCGCGACATCGGGAGTGAGAACGGCTCGGGCCTGCGCTACCTCAGCGGCCACGTGGTCAGTGATGAGGCCGGGGGCGCCGGTGAGCTCCTCAACGCCATCTTCGCCCGGGACCCCCTGTTCGTGGCGCTGGCCGAGCACGTGATCCACAGGCAGGTCCGTCCGCCCCTGACCCTCGTCTACCAACAGCTGGAGGCACCCGAAGGATACGCCGACGACAAGGACCGCGAACAGCTGCTGCACCGCGACAAGTTCTTCTCCTGCGCCAAGGCCATCTACTTCCCCGACCCGGTGACCGCGGCCGACAGCCCGTTCGTGTACTGCCCGGGCTCTCACCGCTTGAGCCGGGAACGCCTGCGCTTCGAGTACGCCATCAGCGTGCGTGACGCCCAGCTGCGGGCCGGGCGGCTGGCCTCCCTGGAACCGGATGACCTGATCGGCTTCGAGCGGTCGCGCACGGTGGTGGGCCCCGAGTTCCGGGCCCGCCTGGGGCTCCAGGAGCGGCCGGTAACCTGCGCGGCCAACACCCTGATCATGGTCAACAACCGGGGATTCCACCGTCGCGGCGAGCTGCAGCCCGGAGCCAGACGACGCTCGCTGTGGGTCAACTTCTACCCCTACCAACGTCCCCGCTACGGCCAACTGGCCTTTCGGGCAGCCAAGCAGGCCATCAACACTGACGACGTCCCCCGGGCCCTGCCCGAGGTGCACCGCCAGCACCACTGATCCGGCAGACTGGTACGGGTTTCCCCAGCCATCGGTCCCTATTGATCGGGCCAGAAGGAGTGGGACCAGGCCGTGCGCGGCGGATAGAAGCTGTCGGTCCCGAGCCAGCGCTCCCCCGCCCACGACAGGCCCCGCAAACCCCGGCGGAGCGCGTACGGGACGGGGCCGGTCCGCTGGAGCAGCGACGGCCGTGGCGCGGCCTGTCGGTAGGCGGTTTGCAGCTCGAAGCGGCCCTGGGCGCCGAACAGCTCGTGGGCCCGAGGCTGGTCCAGCAGCCAGAAGATGACGTCGTAGGCCCGGTACATCTGCAGGATGGTGGCGTAGCGGCAGAGCCACTCGACGGACATGGATGCCGCCAGCTGGTGGAAGGGTCGAAGGTAGAGGGCGTCGGCGGCGTGCAGCTTGGCGCTCAGCTGCCGGGTGCCCACCGCCGTGCCCAGGTACGTGCTCAGGTAGTGCTCGTTCTCCACGCCACCGGTCAGGTGCACGCGCTGGGTGCGCATGTCGAACAGCTCGAACCCCTCGGCGGTGAGGTAGGCATGGATGTCGGCGAAGGTGGGCTGGCCCTGGTACACCGTGTGGAACTCGGCCTCGACCTCGATGGCGGACACACCCGCCAGCTGGCGAGGGGTCAGGCCCTGCAGGATCTCGAGCTCGGTTCCCTGGGTGTCCAGCTTGATCAGGTCCGGTCCCGGCTCCTGGCCGAGATGCTCGCCGAGGGTAGTGCATTCGAGGTCGATGACCTGGACCACGTCCAGGTAGCCGGGCTCGCCGTAGAGGGCCGCGAACTGCTCGTCGGGGGGCAACAACGACGAGCCGGTGGGGGTGGCCAGCACGTGCAGCTGGCGGGGACCGACCTCACCCGCCAGCGACACCGGGTGCCAGCGGATGTTCGGGTGCGAGCTGGCTGCCAGGCGGGCGCACTCGTCCTCCCGGGGTTCGAAGGCGTTCACCCGCAGCTGGTCGATGAATGGCCGCCAGTGGGGCGGGATGCCTCGGGCCGCCCCCACATCGACGGCCACCAGCGGGCGGTCCTCGAGCCGAGCCGCCACCAGGCTCGGGACCGCGCCGCCGACACCACGGGAACGACGGGAGCCGGCCATGGTCGGCGACCTTACCAACCGATCCCGGGCCACCGATCGACCAGTGCTGGCGGGTGATCGGCAAGAATCGGCTCGATGCCCGGTCGGGAGCCCCACGTCGCCGCCAACCGCCAGGCCGGCGCGTGTGACCGCTGAGCATCGCCCTTTCCGTCGGCGCCTCCTGCGCAACACCGGGGCGGTGGGCCTGGCCAGCGTGTGGGCGATCGTCATCAGCGTCATCACCCTGCCCCTGACGCTTCACGGCCTGGGCACCGAGGCATTCGGCACCTGGGTGTTGCTCAACACCTTCTCGGCCATGTCCGGCTGGTTCTCCCTGGCCGATCTGGGCACCGGTGCAGCCGCCACCCGTGAGCTGGCCACGCGTGCCGCCAGCGACGACCAGGAGGGGGTGGCGCGGGCGGTGTCGAGCACCCTGGCCCTGTTCGGGGCCCTCGGGTTCGCCTTCGCCCTGCTGTTCGCGGTGATCGGGCCGATCGTGCTGCCCCACGTCTTCTCCACCCCTCACGACCTGGTCGGCCCCCTCCGGTTCGCCATCGTGGTCTTCGCCGTGCAGGTGCTCGTCGACCAGTTGACCAACGCCGCCGAGGACAGCCTCGACGGCCTGCAGCGCGTGGACCTGTCGCGGGTGGCGGACGCCTCGCGCCGCACGCTGGTGCTAGGGCCGGTGGCCGTGGTGGCCCTGGCCGGCGGCGGCCTGCAGGGCGCGGCCCTGGCCAGCCTGGGCGGTTCCCTGGTGGGCGCGGCGCTGGCCGGAGTCATCCTCAGCCGCGAGCCGGGGGTGCGCTGGGTGCGGCCGAAGTGGTCGGTGATGCGGGACCTGCTCTCCTACGGGAAGTCGATCGCCGTGCTCCAGCCCATCGGGGTTATCACCCGCCAGATGGACCGCCTCATCGCCGGCATCGTGCTCGGCCCCGGAGCAGTCACCTTGGTCGAGATTGCCACCCAGATCCAGAACGGCGCCCAGTCGGTCCTCACCGCCTCGTCGTACGTGGCCTCGCCGGCCTCATCGTGGGTGCACGCCCGTGAAGAGCCCGGCCTGCTGCGGGAGCTGGTGGTGCGTGGCACCCGCTACAGCCTGCTGCTCGCTTACCCGGTGACGGTGGCGGCCGCCATCCTGGCACCGGACATCGTGCACGTGTGGGTGGGTCCGGCCTACGCAGCGGCGGCCGGTCTCACCGTTCTGGCCCTGCTCGACCTCATCATGAGCGGGCCGCTGGGCGTGGGAGCGAACGTGCTCGTCGGGGTGGGGCGCGCCCCCGACGTGCTCAAGGCCGCCTCTGGGGCCGTGGTCGTCAACCTGGTGGCCAGCACGCTGCTGGCCCACGTCGTCGGCACCGCCGGCGTCTTCCTGGGAACGCTGCTGGGACTGTGCGTGCTCGTTCCGTGGGTGGGCCTGGCCACCTGTCGGCAGGTGGCGCTGCGACCCGTCGAGTTCGCCCGGGCCACCGTGGTCCCGGCCCTGGCCGCCTGCGTGCCCATGGCTGTCCTGCTGGGCCTGCTCGAGCTGGCCCCACTGGCGCCGCTGCCCACGCTGGTGATCGGGTCCGGGCTGGGCGGCATCGCCTACCTGGCCACGGTGTGGTGGCTGGTCATGAGTCCGGCCGAGCACCAGGAGCTGCGGGCGACCCTGGTCCGACGTCGCGCCGGGGAGGGTGGCGACGCGCCCGAGCCCGCACCGCCGGGCGATGCCGCGGCGACAGAGGAACCTGAGCCGTGAACCACCTGGCTAAGGTCGATGCGGGTATGACGGAGCTCGCAACCGTGGTCGTGTCCGACCTCAAGCTGACGGTGCCCGACGGGTACGTGCCCCGCCTGGTCAGCCGCCCCGCCGACACAGGCGCGGTGGAGAAGTTCCTGGCCGCCTCACCCGACGCAACGCTGCAGCACCAACCCGCCTGGCTGGCCTTCGATCGGACCATCAACCGCCACGTCGACCTATTGGTGCTTGAGCGCGACGGGTCCGCCCTGGTGGGCCTGACGGTGCGGCCCCAAGGTCGCACGCTGGCTGTGGGCTACAGCGGCCTCCTGCTGCCCCCCGGCGATCGGGCGGCCACGTTGCGACGCGGGGCTCCGCGCCCTGCGCGAGCTGCTGGACGCCAACCCCCGACTGGGCCTGCAGGGGACGCAGTCCTACCAGGCGCCGGCCTACGACGACGTGGCGCGCACCACCCAGCTGGCCTGCCTGCTCGAACAGGAGGGCATGGCCGGCCCCAGCCAGTGGACCCGGCTGCTGGTGTGGGAGGCCGACGGGGCCCGGCCGGGCCTGGAGGACGACCCGCTCGACCACCTCGACGGCTACGACGCCAAGCTGCGCAGCCAGATCCGCCAGGCCGCCCGCCGGGGGGTCCAGGTCGACCACGCCTTGCCCACGGGGGCGGACGAAGCCGCCCGGGTCTACCAGGGCTTCACCAGCCTGCACCGCGAGTCGTGGACCCGCACCGGTCTGCGGCCGCACGGCGCCGCCTACTGGGTGGGGCTGAACCAGGCCGTGGTCGACAGCCAGGGCGGGGACCTGGTGGTCGAGGCGCACGCTTCGGACGGCGAGCTGGTGGCGGCCGTGATCTGCCACATCTGGGGCCGGCGGGCCATCTACTGGGCCGGGGCTAGCCGGCCCGAAGGCCTGGCCTCGGGAGCCAACCCGATGTGCCTGCATACCGCCATCACCCGCTGTCGGGCCTTGGGGGTGACCACCTTCGAGCTGGGACGCTTCTCCGCCACCGAACCCTCCGAGAAGGAGCGGTCGATCACGCACTACAAGCGCCAGTTCGGCGGCCAGGTGGCCCGCCTCACCACCCTGGAGACCAGCTCGGGCCGGGCCGAGCAGCTGGCTCACCAGGCCTACCGGGTCCGGCGCAAGCTGCGGGTCTGGCGCGGCGGCGAGCACTTCTACGCCTGAGCCGACCCGGTTCGGCGACGAGGCTCAGCGACCACCTCGTCCGAAGACGCTGCGGATGGTGCGGCCCACGATCCGACCGTCCAGACCCAGCGACTGGTGGCGCAGGTAGTAGAACTCGTACTGCAGCTTCTCCAGGGCGTCACGCTCGTCGCCGGCGTAGCCGTACTTGACTTGCGCCCAGCCCGTCAGGCCGGGCCGGACCAGGTGGCGGACGTCATAGAAGGGCAGCTTCTGGCGCAGCTCGGTCACGTACTGGGGCTGCTCGGGCCGGGGACCCACCAGCGCCAGATCGCCTTTGAGGATGTTGAGCACCTGGGGCAGCTCGTCCACGTGAGTGACGCGCAGGACGCGACCGAACGGCGTGATGCGGGGATCGCTCTCGCTCGTCCACTCGTTGGGCGCGCCCTCGGGCGCGGCCCGCATGGTGCGGAACTTGTAGATGGTGAACGGCACGCCGTGTTTGCCCACCCGCTCCTGGGAGTAGAAGAGCCGGCCGCGGTTGGCCACCAGGTTGCCCATCCAGACCCCGACTGCGGCCAGGGCCACGAAGGGCAGGCCGATGAGGGCCAAGACGAAGTCGATGATGCGCTTGAGGCGGCCGTAGCGGCCCCGGTGCAGTTCGCCGATGTCGAACAGCAGCGACACCCGTTCGAGCTCCCCCACCGGGATCATGCCCAGCCACTCCTCGTAGAACAGCGACAGGGTGCGCACCCGGGTGCCCGCCTGATGGGCGGCGGCCACCTGGGCCACCACCGAGGCCGAGGCCTGGGCCTCCCGGTCGAGCACGACCACTGACACCAGCTCGCGCCGGAGCGTCTCGAGCAGCGGCTGGTCACCGGCGCCTGTGGGTTCCATGTCGCCCACCGTCCGCACGCCCACCAGCCGGGCCGGTCGCTCGGCACTGCGAGCGATCTCCTGGCGCATCACGCTCGAGCTGGCCACATCGCTGACCACCAGGACACGGTCACGCCCGGCTGCTCGTGCCCCGGCGTCGGTGGCCAGGCCGGCGCACGTCAGGTACCAGGGCACCAGCAGGATGGCCGAGCCGAACACCACGAAGCGGGGTAGCAGGGCGTCGCCCACCAGCAGCTGGACCAGTGAGATGCCGATGGCGCCCAGCGCGGCCGCGGCGATGGCGGTGGTCAGGGCCTGGCGGGCGTTGCGGGGCAGGTCGGGCAGACCCAGGCCATAGGCGGCCAGGCCCAGCAGCAGGATGTACGCCAGCGCCCAGGCGAACCGATTGGAGCCGTGGAACAGTACGGCGGGTTGGCGATGTACGCGGCATGGATCTTGCTCAGGCCGAGCACCACCGCGACGATGCCCAGGTAGAGCACCGGACGGGCGGCTCGCCGCACGGCTCAGCCTGCTTCGAGCAGGGGCGCCAGGAAGCGACCGGTGTGGCTACCGGGGGTCTTGGCCACCAGCTCGGGGGTGCCTTCGACCAACACGGTGCCGCCTCCATCGCCCCCCTCGGGGCCCAGGTCGATGATCCAGTCCGCGGTCTTGATCACATCGAGGTTGTGCTCGATGACCAGAACCGTATTCCCTTGATCGACCAGTCGACTGAGAACCGTGAGGAGTTTGCGGATGTCCTCGAAGTGCAGCCCGGTGGTGGGCTCGTCCAGGATGTACATGGTGTGGCCGGTGGAACGCTTGGCCAGCTCGCTGGCCAGCTTCACCCGTTGGGCCTCCCCGCCCGACAAGGTGGGCGCCGGCTGACCCAGCCGGACGTAGCCCAGACCGACGTCCACGATGGTCTGCATGTGGCGGGCGATGACCGGCTGGTTGCCGAAGAACTCGAGCGCTTCCTCGCACGACAGGTCGAGCACCTCGGCGATGTTGCGACCCTTGAACGTGATGTCGAGGGTGTCGCGGTTGTAGCGGGCGCCCTTGCACACCTCGCAGGGCACGTACACGTCGGGCAGGAAGTGCATCTCGATCTTGATGGTGCCGTCGCCGGCGCAGGCTTCGCAGCGCCCGCCGTTCACGTTGAACGAGAAGCGGCCGGGCAGGTAGCCGCGGACCTTGGCCTCGGTGGTCTGGGCGAAGAGCTTGCGGATGTGGTCGAACACCCCGGTGTAGGTGGCCGGGTTCGAGCGGGGGGTGCGCCCGATGGGTGACTGGTCGATGTCGATGACCTTGTCGATGGCGTCGAGCCCTTCGACGGTGGTGTGGCGCCCGGGCGGGGTCTTCGACCCGTAGACCCGCTGCATCAGGGCTCGCAGCAAGATGTCGTTGACCAGGGTGGACTTGCCCGACCCTGACACCCCCGTGACCGACACCAGGCACCCCAGGGGGAACTCGACGTCGATGTCCTTGAGGTTGTTCTCCCGCGCCCCCGCACGGTCAGCGACTCCGCGGCCGGCTTGCGACGCAGTTCGGGCACCGGGATGGATCGACGTCCGGACAGGTACTGGCCGGTGATGGACGCCTTGGACTTGAGCAGGCCCTTGACCGGGCCGGCGTAGACCACGTCGCCGCCGTGCTCGCCGGCTCCCGGGCCGATGTCCACGACGTGGTCGGCCACCTTGATGGTCTCCTCGTCGTGCTCGACCACCAGCACGGTGTTGCCCAGCTCGCGCAGACGCTCCAGTGTCTCGATGAGGCGCCGGTTGTCGCGCTGGTGCAGCCCGATCGACGGCTCGTCGAGCACGTAGAGCACCCCCACCAGGCCGCTGCCGATCTGGGAGGCCAGGCGTATGCGCTGGGCCTCACCGCCGGCCAGGGTGGCCGCCGAGCGGGCCAGGTTGAGGTAGTCGAGGCCCACGTCGAGCAGGAAGCCCATGCGGGCGTTGATCTCCTTGACCACCAGGTCGGCGATGAGGTGGTCGCGCTCGGTCAGGGTCAGCCCGGCCAGCACCTCGGCCGCCTTGCGGATGGACATGGCCGAGATCTGGGCGATGTTGTGGCCGTCGATAGTGACGGCCAGGCTGAGCGGCTTGAGCCGGGCCCCGCCGCACTCGGGGCAGGGCACCTCGCGCATGTAGCCCTCGACCTGCTCGCGGGCCGAGTCGCTCTCGGCCTCGCTGTGGCGCCGCTGGAGGTACGGGATGATCCCCTCGAATCGGGCCTCGTAGCTGCGGCTGCGGCCGTATCGGTTGCGGTACTGCACCTTGACCCGACCGGGAATGCCGTAGAGCAGGATCTTCTGCTTGGCCTTGGGCAGCTTCGACCACGGCACGTCCGACGGGATCTTGTTGGCCTCGCACACCGACTCGAGCAGGCGGGCGAAGTACTGGCTGCGACCGCCGGCCCATGGGGTGAGCGCGCCCTGGGCCACGGTCAGGGCCGGGTTGGGCACCACCAGCTCGGGATCGACCTCGAAGCGGGTGCCCAGTCCGTCGCAGTGCTCGCAGGCCCCGTAGGGCGAGTTGAACGAGAAGTTCCGAGGCGCCAGCTCCTCATACGAACGACCGCACACCGGGCAGGCCAGGTGCTGGGAGAAGGTCAGCATCTCGGGCTCGTCCTCGCCCTGGCCCTCGCCGTCGCGGGGCACCAGGTGCACCTCGGCCACGCCGTCGGCCAGGCGCAGGGCCGTCTCCAGCGAGTCGGTCAACCGGCGCTCGATGCCGTCGCGGCTGACCAGCCGGTCGACGATGACCTCGATGGTGTGCTGCTCGTAGCGGGCCAGCTCGAGCTTGTCGGTGAGCTCGTGCACCTCGCCGTCGACCCGCGCTCGGGCGAAGCCCTGGGTGGCCAGGTCGGCCATCAGGGTGTCGTAGGTGCCCTTGCGGCCGCGCACCACGGGGGCCAACACCTCGAAGCGGGTGCCCTCGGGCAGCTCCAGGATGCGGTCGACGATCTGCTGGGGGGTCTGTCGGGTGATGGCGGTGCCATCGAACGGGCAGTGCGGGATGCCGATGCGGGCGTAGAGCAGACGGAGGTAGTCGGACACCTCGGTGATGGTGCCGACGGTGGAGCGGGGGTTCTTGGAGGCGCTCTTCTGGTCGATGGAGATGGCCGGCGAGAGGCCCTCGATGAAGTCCACGTCGGGTTTGTCCATCTGGCCCAGGAACTGGCGGGCGTATGCCGACAGCGACTCGACGTAGCGACGTTGGCCTTCGGCGTAGATGGTGTCGAAGGCCAGCGAGGACTTGCCGGAGCCCGACAGCCCCGTGAACACGATGAGACGGTCGCGGGGCAGCTCGAGGGAGATGTTGCGGAGGTTGTGCTCTCGCGCCCCCCGGATGGTGATGGTGTCAGCCACCGGTCCAGCCTACCGGCGCCCGCCAACTCGAACACGTGTTTGTCGAAGGGCGTCGAGAGTCGCCTCCCCGCCGCCGGTCAGGGGTCTCGTTCGAGCACCGACACGTCGACGACGGAGCCGGGGGTGGCCGGGTGCACGACCCGCCAGCCCGGCAGGTGGCGCAGGTCGGCGGCCTGCTGGCTGGAGGCCAGGACCATCCGGGTCACCCCCAGCTGGTCGAGCTTGGCCGCGAAGTGGCTGAGCTGTTCGGGATCGACCGCCACCCAGTCGTAGTGGTCGAAGTCCCGGTAGTCGATCTGGGGCAGCAGGCGGTTCGACGTCAGGACCACGGGGCGGGACAGCCCCCCGCTGGTGCCCGCCCGGGCGGCCTGGACCTTGATCTGGTCGAGCACGTGGGCGGTGTCCTGGTGGTAGTGGCGCAGGCCCTGGAGGGCGATGACCGCCGACGTCAGCGTGACCGCCACCATGAGCACGACCACCACCTTGGCCACCTCCGCCCCCCGGGCCCGGATGGTGGGCCAGGCGCCGACCAGCAGGGCGGGAACGACCAGCGGGATCAGCGCCGAGAAGTAACGGCCGCCCCATTCGACGCCCCCGCCGATGGAGTACTCGGTGGCCAGCACGGCCAGGAACACCAGGCCGGCCGTGATGATCAGGACGGGTCCGGCCACGCCGGCCACCGTCCGTCGTCCCGTCACCCACACCAGGAACCATCCGGCTGGGAAAGCCAGGATCAGGCCCGGGATGGGTCCGCCGGGGCCGACCAGCAGGTGACCGACGTAGCAGGCCAGGGCGAGCACCAACGCGGTGACCACGACCTGTCGCCGTTGACCCCGCCAGTGCAGGACGGCGGCGCCGACCAGGAGGGCCAGCGCCCCGAGCTCGAGCAGCAGGTCGCCGTTGACCGGACCGGTGTAGCTGGCCTGCAACAACGTGATGTGGGCCGCATCCCATCGGCCCTGCAGACCACCGATGCCACCGGAGTTCGGCACACTGCCCAACGACGAGCCCAGGATCGCGCGCGAGGCCACGTGGTCACCCACCCAGGCCGCGGCGCACGCCCCGACGGCCACCACCCCCACCGCCACCGCCCGCCGCACCGGGAGCCGGCGCAGACCGGCCAGCGCGGCCACGGCCGCGGCCAGGGCCGGCCCCAGGAAAACCGATTCGGTCCGCAGTTCGGTGGACACCAGGAGGGCCACGGCCATCCCGGCCAGACACCACAGACGGCGTCGGCGCCCGGCGCCGGGCTGCAGGATGATGACGGCCAGCAGCAGGGCCCCGGCCGCGGCGGCCGCGGCCAGGGTGTGGGCCAGCACCATGAAGGCATCGAAGAACAGGGGGCTTCCCACCCCCACCAGCCACAGCGTCACGCGGTCGAATCGGGGGTCGAGGCGCCGGGCCAACAGGGCGGCCAACAGGGCCGCCGCCACGGTGCCGGCCAGGCCGACCACCAACATGGCGGTGAGCCCGCCCACCCAGTCCAGGCCGGCCAGCAACAGCGGGTACAGGGGGTGCTTGGCGTAGGGGGCGATCCCCTTGGAGCCGACGTCACCGTGCTCGAAGGGGCGGGCCAGACCCTGGGGGTCGATCCCAGCCAGCGGATAGCGGTAGAGCCAGCCCTGGCCGTCTCGCAGCATCCGGGCCTGGATCACGGCCACGCCCTCGTCGCTGCTCAAGGCGACGTGGGGAGCGATGAGGGCCAGCCCGACCACCAGGACCGCGGCCAAGGCCAGCGTGTGAGCCCACAGGGGGGCGGCCCACCACTGGGCCGGGCCTCGAACCGGGGACGGGGCAGATCGCGGCGACGGGCTGACCACGGTCATGTCGAGTCCTTCTCGTAGACCGTGTACTGGAAGCGGTCCGACAGCCAGGTCTCGTTCACCCGCGACACCGGGTGGTAGCCGGGTACGGCCAGCGGGGGGCGGCCCGGCTCGTCGGTGATGAGCCCGAACCGGTCGTAGCCCGCCTCGGTGACGACCCGGGCGGCCTTGTTCAGGTTGGCCCGGGTGTCGACTGTCAGCCATCGGTGGTCGGGCTCGTAGCTGCCCGACTCCCGCAGCCAGAAGGGGACGGCCGAGATCACCACCGGCTCCGGCCGGGCCGCGATCCAGGCTCCGATGCCGGCCACCTGGTGGGTGCGGACCGACATCCACACCAGGCCGAAGGCGGTCACTCCGACGGCTAGGGCGATGAAGAACTGCCGGGCCCAGCGCGCCGCCTGCTCGGTCCGGGCGATGCCGACCACGCCCAGCAGCAGCCCGCTGGCCAGGATGTATCGGCCACCCCACTGGGGGATCACGCCGCCGGTGAAGTCGGTCAGCCACACGATGGGCAGGGCCACCAGGGCCACCAGGGCGGCCAGGCGGGTGGCGGTCCCCTTCCAGGCCAGCACCAGCCCGGCGGCGGCGAAGGGGGTGGTGGCCACCATGCCCGGGACGAATCCCAGACCCACCGCGGCGCGCACGACGAACAGCACCAGGACGAGGGCGGCGGCGATCCGGGCCGGCCGTTGGTCGCCGCCGCGCACCGCCCGATGGGCCACGAAGGCCAGCAGCGCGGCCAGTCCGGCCACCACCACCACGTCACTGGTGGCGGTGGTACCCAGCAACCCGCCGAACATGGTGACGGCTTCATCCACGCGGATGTGGAGCGATCCCCCGCTGCCGGCGGCGGTGGAGGTGGCCCGGGCGGCGCGGATGGTCGAGCCCAGGACGGCCTCCTCCAACCCGGCGTTGGCGGCCAGCACCACCCCGAAGCCCACCAGGCTGGTGGCTCCGACCAGTAGCGCCGAGCGGACACCCAGCCGCTGGCGCACCAGCGCCAGGCAGGCCAGGGCGGTGGCCACCAGCACGTAGACGAGGGCCTCGTCGCGCAGCAGCGCGGCCAGGCCGAAGGCGGCCCCGGCAACCAGCCCCCGCCACCATGCCGGCCGCACCTGCACCGCGTCGAGCAGCGCCACCACCGCCCAGGCCATGAGGGCCAGCCCCCAGCTGTGCTCCCACAGATCGAGCGAGTAGATCGCCACCGGTGAGGCCAGCCCCACCAGCCAGAACGCGGCCCACCCGGTGGAGGCGCCGAACCGACGAGCCAGGGCCCGCGCCGCGAAGGCGCAGGCTACGCCCCCCAACATGGGCACCAGCAGGGCCAGGCGGTAGCCGCCCAGCTCGTAGAGCGGCAGGGCGGCGTAGAGCACGGGCAGGGTGGTGACGTTCAGATACCGGTGCCCGGCCCGATACGTGTAGTAGAGCCCGTGAAGCGACCCGCTGGGATCCCAACGCGCCGCCCAGTAGCCCACCCCCGGATCGAGCCCCCCGCCGTGGTGGGCCATCACCTCGAGGGTGGCCACTTTTCCTCCGGTATCGGTGCCCAGGTAGCCGCGCGGGCTCATGCAGAACGACAGGGCGACGTAGACGACGAGCAGGACGACGCCGGCGGCCAGGGGTCGCCGCAGCCAATCCGCGGCCGATCCCGCGCGCCACGACGCCGACGTCGTCGTGGCCGCACTGGCGGTCATCGGCCGGCGCCGACCTGGAGGCACCGCAAGGTGTACCCCCCGCCCACTGGCGTCTCCGGTCCGCACCAGTTGGCACCAGGCAGTGAGGGTGGCCGGGCCCGGCCCGGGGAGCGGACCAACCAGACGCGCCCGGTCGGGGGGTGTCCCTCGTCCCGGTAGACCACGGCGCCAGGGATGGTCTGGCCGTCGGGGCGCAGCCGGCGGCCGGGCACCATGCCCACGTACCAGTCGAGGAGGTGGCCCAGGTAGCCGGGATCCATGGCCACCGCGTCACCGGGCTGTCGGGCCCGGGCCAGCGCGGTGAGCATGGGCCCCGTCCCCTCGTCGACGTTCAGGGCGGGTCGGACGTAGGGCACGACCACCAGCACCAGCACGGCCAGGACCACGGCGCCCGCCACCGGTCGCAGCTCCCAGGCCTCGCCGGCCAGGTTGCCCAGCAGCAGCGGCGCAGCCCAGACCACCATGATCAGGCTCTTCGGCAGGAAGACGTTGTTGTGGAGGCTGATGACCAGCAAGGCGGCCACGGGGGCCACGAACAAGGCCAGGACCAGCGGACGCTGGCGGGGCGAGCGCCGCAGCACCACCACCAGCCCCAGCGCCAGCAGGGTGAGCACCAGCCACTCGTTCGAGGGGATCGGAGCAACCATGGAGTTGGCCGTCTCGCGCACCCAGGCCAGGCTCAGCGGTGGGTAGCCCGACGGCTTTCCTGACCAGCGCAGGGCGTGACCCAACCACAGTGCCGCCCACAACCCCAGGGCGGCGCCGGCCGAGGCCCGCAGGGTCCAGGCCTGGCGATCCCGGCGCCAGCCGGCCAGCAGCACCAGGGCGGCCGGCATGATCACTCCGGCGCTGTAGGACATGGCGATGACGAAGGCCGCGCCGGCGGCCAGGAAGGCCCACCGGCGATCACCCGAGCCCAGCCACCGATCCCCGGCCGCGGCCAGGGCGACCGAGGCCAGGCTGACCAGTCCGTACATGCGGGCCTCACGGCCGTACTCCAGGGCGAACGGCGACAGCGCCAGGAGCAGCGTGGCGGCCAGGCCGCCGACGCCCCGATCCCGCTGCCACCAGGCCATGACGGCCACGGCCAGTATGGAGCACGCCGCAGCCGGAAGGCGGATCGCCAGGTTGGAGGTGAAGAGGTGCGCCACCGGGCTGATGAGCAGGTAGCTCAGCGGGGGGTGAGGATCGTTGGCGTTGATGTGCCCCCAGATCTGGGACAAGGGCAGGTGGCCGCTGACGGCCGAGTACGACTCGTCCGCGCTCAGGAACCCGTGGCCGAGGGACCAGAGTCGCAGCACCGCGCCCAAGACGACCGCGGCCACGAACCACACACCCGCCACCGTCGTCGGGACGACCCCGCGGATCCCATCGGCATCGACGGTGACCCCGTCTCGGGCCGTCTCATCCACCCCCTCAGCTCGTCAGGGGCATCACCCCACCTCTCGAAGCTCCCGCTTGAGATCTTTGATCTCGTCGCGCAGACGAGCAGCGTACTCGAAGCGCAGGTCGGCAGAGGCGTCATGCATCTCGTCTTCGAGGGTCTGGATGAGCCGGGCCAGCTCGTCGTGGGGCAACTCGGCCAGTCCGGCCACCGGCCTGTCGCGCCGCCGAGAACGCTGGTCTTCACCCGGCACCGGCGCCTTCTGCGCCGGCCGCAGGTAGGCCAGGATGTCGGTCACCGCCTTGCGGATGGTCTGGGGATCGATGCCGTGCTCGACGTTGTAGGCCTGCTGCAGCCCGCGACGGCGGTTGGTCTCGGAGATGGCCCGCTGCATGGAGTCGGTGATCTTGTCGGCGTACATGATCACCTGGCCGTCGACGTTGCGGGCGGCTCGACCGATGGTCTGGATGAGCGAGGTCTCGCTGCGCAGGAATCCCTCCTTGTCAGCGTCGAGGATCGCCACCAGCGACACCTCCGGTAGGTCGAGGCCCTCACGAAGCAGGTTGATGCCCACCAACACGTCGAACTCGCCCAGGCGCAGATCACGCAGGATCTCGATGCGCTCGATGGTGTCGACCTCGCTGTGCAGGTAGCGCACCTTCACGCCCAGCTCGAGCAGGTAGTCGCTCAGGTCTTCGGCCATCTTCTTGGTGAGCGTGGTGACCAGCACCCGAGCCCCCACGCCCACCCGGGCGTTGATCTGCTCGATCAGGTCGTCGATCTGGCCCTTGGTGGGTTTGACCACCACCTCGGGATCGACCAGGCCGGTGGGCCGGACCACCTGCTCGACGATCTGGCTCGACTGGGCCAGCTCGAAGGGCCCGGGGGTGGCCGACAGGAACACGATCTGGCCCACCCGGCCCATGAACTCCTCGAAGCGCAGCGGCCGGTTGTCGGCCGCCGATGGCAATCGGAAGCCGTGATCGACGAGCGTCTCCTTGCGGCTGCGGTCGCCCTCGTACTGGCCGTGAAGCTGGGGCACGGACTGGTGGGACTCGTCGAGCACCACCAGGAAGTCATCGGGGAAGAAGTCGAGCAGGGTGCTGGGCGGCTCACCCGGCGCGCGACCGTCGATCGGGGCGCTGTAGTTCTCGATGCCGTTGCAGAACCCGACCTCCTGCATCATCTCCAGGTCGTACTGGGTGCGCATGCGCAGGCGCTGGGCCTCGAGCAGCTTTCCCTCCCGCTCGAAGGTGGCCAGCCGCTCCTGCAGCTCGGCCTCGATGCGGCCGATGGCCACGCGCATGCGCTCGTCGCCGGCCACGTAGTGGGTGGCCGGGAACACCACCAGCTCGTCGAGCGAGGTGACCTTCTCGCCGGTGAGGGGGTCGACCACGGTGATGGCCTCGACGTCGTCGCCGAACAGCTCGATGCGCACCGCCGTCTCGTCGTAGGCCGGGTGCACCTCGATGGTGTCGCCTCGCACCCGGAACTTGCCCCGCACCAGGTTCAGGTCGTTGCGCTCGTACTGCATGTCCACCAGGCGGCGCAGGATCGAGCGCTGGTCGTGGGTCTCGCCCACCCGGACCACCAGCAGCTGGTCGCGGTACTCCTCGGGTGAACCCAAGCCGTAGATGCACGACACCGAGGCCACCACGATCGTGTCGCGCCGCGTGAGCAGCGCCGAGGTGGCCGAGTGGCGCAGCCGGTCGATCTCGTCGTTGACCGAGCTGTCCTTCTCGATGTAGGTGTCGGAGGCCACCATGTAGGCCTCGGGTTGGTAGTAGTCGTAGTACGAGACGAAGTACTCGACCCGGTTGTCGGGGAAGAACTCGCGGAACTCGTTGGCCAGCTGGGCGGCCAACGACTTGTTGGGGGCGATGACCAGGGTCGGGCGCTGGACGCGCTCGATGGTCCACGCGATGGTGGCGCTCTTGCCGCTGCCCGTGATGCCCAGCAGGGTCTGGAACCGGTCGCCGCGCTCGATGCCTGTCACGAGGGAGTCGATGGCGGCCGGCTGATCACCGGACGGCGCGAAGTCGGAGACGAGCCGGAACGGGACGGAGGTGGGAACGGTGATCTGGGGGCCGCGGGTGGCCGGAGGTGGCATCGATTCAGGCTACCCAGCGGGTATGACAGCCGGCGCGGGCCGTCACCGCGAGGACAGCTGGTAGCAGGTCAGCGAGTAGTCCCCCGCCACCGGCGTCCGACCCGGGCAACGGGCCAGACCGGTGGTGGGCGATCGGTACCCGGTCGGCTGCAAGATCCACACCCGCCCACCGAAGGGTGCGCCCGGCGCGACGTAGATGTAGGCGTCCGGGCTGAGCGCGTGCAGCGCGGCGGGGACGGTCTGGACTCGGGGTGCGGCGTCGCTCCACACGACCAGGGGCCAGAGCCAGTGCGGGTAGACGAGCACGCCGTCGCCGGGCTGGACGCGGGCAGCCACGGCGACGACGCCCGGCCCCGCCCCCTCCTCATAGGCGAGTGCCGGCCCGATCGACGGGAGGCTGACCAGCACCAGCGCCGCCACCACCACGACCTCGGCGAGCGGCGAGTAGCGCCGCGCCCGGTCGAACAGGGCAGCCAGGACCAGTGGGATCCCCCAGGCCGACGGGGCGAGCGCCCGGGTCAACAGGAAGTGGGAACGCAACCCCAGCACGCAAGCAAGCGCAAAGGGAAGCAGCGCCAGCCAGGCCCAGACCTCCCACACCACCCGATCCTGACGCCAGAGCATCACCGCGCCAACGATCACGATCGCCACGGCCAGCAGCGACACATTCGGGTGGACGGTGAGGAACCCGGCAATGGTGTCGCGCACGGCCGCCGGGCTGGTCAAGCGGATCCAGTCGGAGTGCTGCCCCTGGGCCTGGTGGAGAAACGAGGGCCCCCACACCACCGCCCACACGGCTCCGCACGCCGCCGCCGTGGCCCGCCACAGCCAGGCCTCGCGGTCCCGGCGCCGGCCGGGCAGCAGCACCAGAGCGCCGGCGAAGAGCAGGAACGTGGACAGGTCGAACAACCCGACGAGCAGGGGTAGCACCAGCAGCCACCGCCAGCGACGGGCTCCGTCTCTCGACCAGCGATCGGCCAACGCCGCGGCCGCCGTCCCGCACAGGATGGCCAGGGCGTACATCCGTGCCTGGTGGGCGTAGAGCAGCTGGAAGGGCGAGAGGCTGGTCAGCGCCACCATGGCCACGCCGAACCACCCCCGGTCCCACATCCACCACACCACCACCGCCAGCGCGGCGCAGCCGAAGATGGCGGAGGGCACGCGCAGCGCGGTGGTGTCGCCCATGGATCCGAAGAAGTGGCGGATCAGGTAGTCGAAGGGCGGGTGGGCGTCGTTCTGGCGCAGCGCGCCGGGGATCTGGCGGATGGGCAGGTGCGAGTACGCGCCCGTGAAGGACTCGTCGAAGGTGGCCACCGGGCCGCCCAGGTCCCACCATCGCAGGACGAACCCCACCGCGACGGCCGCGGCCATGACGATCCGTTGGGACCGGCCGGGGGCCCCCGTCGCGCCCGCTGTGGTCGCCGCCGCCAGCTCCCCCTCGCGCATGACCCGCATGGTAAGGCGCCGCCCCGCGCTCGGAATGGATCGAGCCACCCTGCCACGGAGCCTCCGCCACCCGGGTCCACCCGGCGATCGGACCCCGCCGCGAGTGGACGATGACCGTTTCGGTCGACCGCCAGCACTAGATTCAGAGACCACTCACCCCCGAACCCGCGTCGGAGTCCCATGCAGGATGCCCTCGGAGCACCCCAATCGGTCCTCGTACTCGGCGGGACTTCCGAGATCGGCCTGGCCATCGTGCGTCGCTTCGTGGCGGCCCGGACCAAGCGGGTGGTCCTGGCCGTGCGACGACCGGATGAGGCCAAGGCGGCGGCCGACGAGTTCGAGCAGCTCGGGGCCCGGGTCGAGGTGGTGGCCTTCGACGCGCTGGACACGACCTCGCACCGCGGCGTGATCGACCCGCTGTTCGACGCTGGCGACCTGGACCTGGTCGTGCTGGGCTTCGGCGTCCTCGGTGACCAGGCCGAGTTCGACGCCGACCCCGAACTGGCCGCCAACGCGGCCCGCACGAACTACGTGGGCGCGGTGTCGGCCGGGCTGATCGTGGCCGACTGCTTCCGGCGCCAGGGCCACGGCACGCTGGTGGTGCTGTCGTCGGTGGCCGGCGAGCGGGCTCGGCGCACGAACTACGTCTACGGTTCGACCAAGGCCGGCCTGGACGCCTTCGCCCAGGGGCTGGGTGATGCGCTGATCGACGCCGGTGGTCGCGTGCTGGTGGTGCGCCCCGGATTCGTGCACACCCGCATGACCGAGGGGATGGATGCCCAGCCCTTCTCCACCACGCCCGAGGTGGTGGCCGAGCAGGTGGTGAGGGGGCTGGAGCGCGGCCGCGACACCGTCTGGGCCCCACCGCTGATCCACGTCGTGTTCGTTGTCCTTCGGCACCTGCCGCGCCGGTTGTGGCGGATCGTCTCCGCCCGTTGAGCGCGGACGCCCCCACGCCTCGTCCGGCATCGGCCGAGCGTGGGCGCCTGGCCGCCCACGTCGGTGCCCTGCGGCCCAGGCAGTGGGCCAAGAACGTGCTCGTGTTCGCCGCGCCCGTCGCCGCCGGGGACGCCCGCCACCTGGCCACCCTGGGGCGCGCCACGCTGGCCTTCGTGGCCTTCTGCATGGCCGCCAGCGCCACCTACCTGCTCAACGACACCCGCGACATCGAGCGAGACCGACGCCATCCGACCAAGCGCGACCGCCCCATCGCCTCGGGGCAGGTCACCGTGCCCACCGCCTACGCCATGGCCGCCGGGCTGCTGGTGGGCGCGCTGGCCGTCGGCTTCGCCACCGCCCGCGATCTCGGCATCACCCTGGTCTGTTATCTGGCCCTCCAGGTCTGCTACTCGTTGTGGCTCAAGCACCAGGCCATCCTCGACATCCTGGCCGTGGCCGCCGGCTTCGTGCTGCGAGCCGTGGCCGGGGCCACCGCCACGCATCTGCCCATCTCCGAGTGGTTCTTCATCGTGACCAGCTTCGGTGCGCTGCTGGTGGTGGTGGGCAAGCGCGAGAGCGAGCTGCACAACCTCGGCGCCGACGCCGGCCTGGTCCGGCCCACGCTGGCTGTCTACACCCCTGAGTTCCTGCGCTACCTGCGCAGCGTGGCCACCGGAGTGGTGCTGGTGGCGTACTGCTTGTGGGCGTTCGAGTCGGCCACGCGGGGCCACGCCGGTGAGGTCTGGTTCCAGCTGTCGATCGTGCCGTTCACCGCCGCCGTGTTCCAGTACGCCCTCATCCTGGAGAAGGGTGGCGGCGAGCACCCGGAGGTGGTCCTGACCACCGACCGGGCCATCCTGGCCTCGGCTGCGGTATGGGCCATCGTGTACGGCTATGCCGTCTACCGCACCTGAGCCGGGGGCCCCGGAGGCCCCCTCGACGCCCGATCGCCGACGGGTGCTGCACGGGTGGGCCCACACCAGCCCCAGCGCGGCCTGCGTGGTGCGACCCACCTCGCCGGCGGCCCTGACCGGGTCCCTGAAGCCCACCGACGCCCGCGGATCCATCGCCCGGGGCCTGGGTCGCAGCTACGGCGATGCGGCCCAGAACGCCGGCGGCCGCGTCATCGACACCACCGGTGTGGTCGACTTCGAACTCGACCCGGTCACGGGCGTGGTGCGGGCCGCGGCCGGCGCCAGCCTCGACGACCTGCTCCGCGTCCTGGTGCCGAGCGGATGGTTCGTACCCGTCACCCCCGGTACCCGTTACGTGACGGTGGGCGGTGCCATCGCGGCGGACATCCACGGCAAGAACCACCACCGAGTGGGCTCGTGGTGCAACCACCTCCACTCCCTGACGCTGGCCCTGCCCGACGGAGCCGTGGTGACCGTGACCCCTGATCAGGATGCGGAGCTGTTCTGGGCCACCGCCGGGGGGATGGGCCTGACCGGGCTGATCCTGGAGGCCACCTTCCAGTGCCCGCCCATCGAGACCAGCCGCCTGGTGGTCGACACCGACCGCACGGCCGATCTCGACGGGGTGATGGCGCTGATGGACGAGGGCGACGCCGATTAC
Organism: uncultured Microthrixaceae bacterium; assembly: GCA_963740985.1. Lineage (GTDB taxonomy): Bacteria > Actinomycetota > Acidimicrobiia > Acidimicrobiales > Acidimicrobilacustridaceae > UBA4742. The sequence goes on along the minus strand of CAVUGJ010000002.1, from coordinate 28,980 downwards.
GACTACTCAGTGGCCTTCGTCGACCTCATGGCCCGAGGCCGCGCCACTGGTCGTGGGGTCCTCACCCGAGCCCGGTTCGCCCGGGCCGACGAGGTGGCCGGTCCGGCCGAGGAGCAGCGCCGCTACGACCCGGCCATGCTGGCCAGCGCCCCTCCGGGGGTGCCGTCAGGACTGATGAACCGGGTGAGCGTGCAGGCCCTCAACGAGGTCTGGTATCGCAAGTCCCCGGCGCGGCGCCGCGACGAACTGCAGACCATTCCCGCCTTCTTCCACCCGCTCGACCTGGTGGATCGCTGGTTCCGCATGTACGGGCCGCGGGGCTTCCTGCAATGGCAGTACGCCGTGCCCTTCGGTGCCGAGAACCTGGTTCGCCAGACCGTGCACCGGCTCAATGCCAGTGGCACCCCCACCTTCGTGGCCGTGCTCAAGCGCTTCGGACCGGGCAACCCGGGGCCGCTCTCGTTCCCCATGCCCGGCTGGACCCTGGCCGTGGATATCCCGGTGGGCAAGGCCGGGCTGGGCCGCCTGCTCGACGAGCTGGACGAGGCGGTGGTGGGCGCCGGCGGTCGGGTCTACCTGGCCAAGGACAGCCGTGTCCGCCCCGAGCTGCTGGGCGCCATGTACCCCGAGTTGGAGCGGTGGCGCGAGATCCGCCGGCGGGTGGACCCCGACCAGCGCCTGCGCAGCGACCTGGCCCGTCGCCTGGGCCTGTAGGTAGGCGTAACGGTCCAGCGGCTCCGGCCTGGCGGCCTACCTGTCTGGCCCTGCGGTCGGCAAGCCTCCCTGCGGGCGCTTCGCCATCCGGGTGTCATCGGTCCAGCGGCTCCGGCCTGGCGGCCTACCTGTCTGGCCCTGCGGTCGGCAAGCCTCCCTACGGGCGCTTCGCCATCCGGGTGTCATCGGTCCAGCGGCTCCGGCCTGGCGGCCTACGCCTTCCTTAGGTCCCGAGCTCGGCAATCCAGGCCCAGCAGGCGTCGATCTGGGGAGCCAGGGCGTCGCGGTCGCGGTCGTTGTGGATGACGAAGTCGGCACGGTCCAACCGCTCCTGGCGGGATGCCTGGCGGGCGATGCGGGCCCTGGCGTCGGCCTCGGAGAACCCGCGCTGGGCCACCAGGCGCTCGACGGCCACCTCGGGGTCGGCGTCGACCACCACCAGTGCCGCCAGGTCATCGCGTCCCGATTCCACCAACAGCGGTACGTCGAGCACCACCACGTGGTCCTGGTCGGCCTCGTCACGCAGGCGACGGGCGATCTCCGCGCCCACGGCCGGATGGACGAGCGCGTTCAGGTCGGTCAGCGCCTGGGCGTCGTGGAACACGATGTCGGCCACCGCCTGGCGATCCAGCCTGCCGTCGGGCGCCACGATGCCCGCGCCGAACCGCTCGACCATGGCCTCGAACACCGGCGTGCCCGGCTCCTGGACCGCTCGGGTGATGAGGTCGGCGTCGACCACGACGGCCCCACGCCCGGCCAGCGCCGCCGACACGGTCGACTTGCCCGCCCCGATGCCTCCGGTCAGACCCACGAGCAGCACGGCGGCCGAAGGTAGCATCAACCGCAGAGCGCCCCGGGGCTCAATTCCCCCATGACGATGACCGACAAGGGCAGATAGTGGATGACTTCCCGCCCGATGGCGCGCCCGTGGACGAGGTGACACCTGAGCACCACGCCCAGGCCACCGACACCTCGGTGGACACCGTCGAGGGGGACGAGACGCGCCCGGACTCCGACGGGCGGTCGCTGCGGGAGCGGCTGATCCTGCTCGGCGAGTCCACCGACGGCTCGGCCGGCAACGACGGACTGGGGCTGGTGGAGCCGGTGGACCGGGTCGAGGCCTTCGCCCCGGGCATCATCGCCATCCGCTGGGGCACCACGATCGCCTCGGTGGCGCTGGCCATCAGCCACTACGACGGCCGCGAGAGCGTGATCATCTTCGCCGTGGCCATCGTGGCCTACACGGTGCTGCGGACCTTCCAACCGATCCGCTACCTCGGCACGCTTCGCAGCATGGTGGAGGTCCTGGCCGAGGTGGCCCTGGGCGTGGCCGCGGTGTGCTGCACCGGCGGTTGGCAGTCCCCCTTCATCTTCTCGCTGATGACTGCGGTGATCGTGGCCGGGTTCGCCCGCGGCTTCGCCTTCGCCCTGCGCCTGGCCCTGGTGTCGAGCGCGGCGGTGACCATCACCTATCTGGGCCACGAGGTCAACGACGACCGGATCCAGCTCGCCATCGAGTGGAGCCTGGTGGTCATCCTGGTGGCCGTGGTGGCGGGCTACGCCCGGCGGATCTCGGGAGAGGCGGATCGCCAGCACTCTCTGGCCCTGGATCGGCTCGGTCGCCTCACCGACGCCAACGCCCTGCTGTTCTCGCTGCACCGGGTCACCCAGACCCTGCCGGCCTCGCTCGATCTCGACGACGTCCTCGACACCACTGTCACCCGCCTCCGTGGCCTGTTCGAGTTCGACTCGGCCGCCATCATGGTCCTGGACGACACCGATGCCGGCTGGCAGGTGGTGCGTCGGGAGAACATCCGACTGCCCGCCCAGCTGAACCAGGGTGACCTGCCACCCCCGCTGCGTGCCGCCCTGGCCGCCACAGGCGTGCTGAGCACCCCCGATCTGGCCACCGAGGGTGGTCCGGGCCTGAGCCCCAAGGCCAGTTCCGGCCTCTACGCCGTGCTGGCCGCCCGAGGTGCGGTGATCGGCCTGCTGGCGGTGGAGCACCAGTCGCCCCGGGCGTTCACCGGCCGCGACCTGGAGCTGCTCCGAGGGTTCGTGGAGCCCGTGGCCCTGGCCATCGACAACGCCCGGTGGTTCGGGCGGCTGCGCACGGTGGGAGCCGACGAGGAACGCACCCGGATCGCCCGAGACCTGCACGACCGCATCGGGCAGTCCCTGGCCTACCTGGCCTTCGAGCTCGACCGGATCGTGGCCAGCCAGGGCAAGGGCGACGACGTCGGGCCATCCCTCGAGCACCTGCGCGACGACGTCCGCTCAGTCATCCGGGAGGTGCGCGACACCCTCTACGACCTGCGCACCGACGTGTCGGACCGCCAGGACATGGCAGCCACGCTGGAATCCCACATCGGCCGGGTCCGGGAGCGCAGCCAGCTGGAGATCGAGCTGTTCTGCGACCGGGGTGCACGCCTCCCGATCCTTCAGGAGCGGGAGATGTGGCGGATCGCCCAGGAGGCGCTGACAAACGTGGAGCGCCACGCCAACGCCACCCGGGCCCGCGTGCTCTGGCGCTGCAACGGCGTGTCGGCCGCGCTCGAGGTCACCGACAACGGGCAGGGCTTTCCCATCGGCACTGCCGGCCGCCTCGATTCCTACGGCATCCTGGGCATGCGGGAGCGGGCTTCGAGCATCGGCGCCACCCTGGAGCTGTCCAGCCAGGTGGGGCGTGGGACCCGCGTTCGGGCCAGCCTGATCCACGCCGACGAGTCCGACGGGGACCGCAGCACCGAGCCGGAGCCGTCACGGGTGTGACGGGTCTCCCACCTGGGCCTCCCGGACCAGTAGGCTGCGCACCCGACCGGGGTTGGACCCACCCCGCATCCCAAGCCTCGAGGGGGCACGCGTGGCCATCCGCCTGATGCTGGCCGACGATCATCGGATGCTGCGCGAGGGCCTGCGTCGATCCATGATCGATCAGGGCTTCGACGTGGTGGGTGAGGCGCGTGACGGCGAGGAGGCCATCCGGCTGGCCCACGAGCTGCATCCCGAGGTCATCCTCATGGATGTGACCATGCCCGAGGTGGACGGCGTCGAGGCCACCCGCCAGATCCGTTCAGAGCTCCCCGACATCAAAGTGGTCATGCTCACCATGCACGCCGACCAGGAGGTGCTCACCTCGGCCATCCGGGCCGGGGCCAACGGGTACCTGGTCAAGGACTGCTCCACCGACGAGATCGCCTCCGCCGTGCGCATGGCGGTGAGCGGCGAGACGGCCCTGTCGCCCCAGCTGGCCGCCAGCATGCTCGACGAGGTTCGGCGCCTCGATCGCCCCTCCAGCGAAGAGGACCGCATCGTCACCCGCCGTGAGGAAGAGGTGCTTCAGCTCATCGCCGACGGGTGCTCGACACCGGAAGTGGCCGAAAAGCTCTACATCAGCCAGAAGACCGTGAAAAATCATCTGGCGTCGATCTATCAGAAGCTGGATGCCCGCGACCGCACCCAGGCCGTGCTCGCAGCCGTCCGGATGGGGATCGTCAGTCTGGATTGAGGCATCGGCTCGCCGGCATCGGCCCCAATTGTCCATGGGCCGTCCGGCCCTTTCCCTATTGGCCGCCGCGAAATAGGCCCTTTGCCCTATTAAGGTCCGGGCCCGCTGGCGACGATACTGCCAGCAGACAGGAAGCGGCCGCCATCTGTGGTGGTCCATCCATCAGCACCAGACAAGGGAGACCAATCCAAATGCTTACGTCTTATGAGTTCGTGAATGCCTGGCTGCAGTCCCGCTGCAAGACCGACCGTGGTGCCTCGCTCGTTGAGTACGCCCTTCTCGTGGCCCTCATCGCCGTGGTGTGCATCGCCGCCGTGACCCTGCTGGGCAAGAACGCCTCGAGCAAGTTCTCGAGCGTGGCGTCCGCCATCCAGTAGCACCTCGCACGAACGGCCTTCGGGGTGGGCTTCGGCCCACCCCGATGTCGTTCCGGCCTCGAGCCGAAAGGGGACGGTCATGTACACGCCCCGCTCGCAAGGTCGGGAGCCGATGCGGTTCCATGGAGATGAGGGCGCCTCTCTTGTCGAGTATTCGCTCCTCCTCGCATTGATTGCCGTGGTCTGTGTTGGCGCAATCAGCTATTTCGGTCACAACGTCGGCGCGAGCATGTCCCGCTCAGGGTCATCGATCATCACTGCCGAGAACTGACCGTGGGGCTGACCTTCCGGCCCGACAGCAGAGAACGTTCGGACAGGGGGAGTGGATCTCAGATCCACTCCCCCTCCCGCGTCCGGGGAAGGCGACGATTCGTCAGCAGGTCTGGCTGGAGCTCAACCTGGCCCCACGACGGCACATGACGCTCCAGTCGGAGTCCTGATAGAGCACCCGCCAGGCGGTCGACTCGGAGATCACTTCGGTGATCCCCGACGAGCGGTCGAACACTACGAGGTCCACTCGATATCGATCCAAGATCGACTCCCAGCCGGGCAGCCCGTGCTCGAGCTGCACGTAGTCGTCGACCACCGTCGCCGGATACATGTCCACCCGGTCGTCGATGAAGGCGTGGGCCTCTGTGCCGTAGAGCAGCTCCAGGTAGTTCCCGGTGGTGTCGGTGGTCAGCGTGCGAACCTGGTCGGTCTGGATCCCCTGCTGGCGCATCCAGGCCAGTGGCGCCACCGGGAAGGTCGACAGATCCCAGGCGGGCCGATTCAGCGACACCGACACCATCAGCGCGCCGATCACCAGCACGGCCACGGCCAGCACCGCCGATACCGGTGACCGTTTCTCACCCCGCACCGAGCCCAGGTCGCGACACCCCCGGGCCATTCCCGGCACCAGCACCAGTCCGGCCACGGCTACGTTGCGCTGGCTCACGAGTGCGGCGGCCACGAACACCACCAGCGGAATGGCCGCCCGGTAGGAGGGCCGGCGCACCAGGAGTAGCACGGCCACCACCACCTGGATGAGGAAGAGCCGGGCCCAGCCCGACGCGAACGACGGCGACTGCCACTCGATGATGTTGTCCAGCACCTTCATCTTGCTCAGCAGGTGCAGTGGAAACACGAGCAGTGTCGGGCCCAACGGGCTGACCGCGCCGAGCACGGTACCGCCCACGGCCCACGCCAGGCAGCGCCGCTCGAGGTCGCCGTCCTGATGGTCGGCCAGCCGGCCGACCCACAGCGTGCCGAGCAGCACCAGGCCGAGCGGGAACGAGCCGTGGGTGTTGACCCAGATCCAGAACACCGGGACGAGCACCCACGGAGACAGGCCGCCCTCGGCTACGAACAGGGTGATGGTCAGCATGAGCAGACCGATCAGCAGCGGGCGCGGCGACCAGACGACCGTCCCGACCGAGATCACCAGGCCGGTGATGAGGATGCGGCCCACCAGGGTGCGGGCCGGGCGTGTCAGGCGCCACGTCATCGCCCCCAGAGCGGCGGTGGTGAGCCCCATCAGAACCCGCAGGCCCTGGGCGCCCCAGAACCGGTCCACCAGGCCGTAGAGCACCGACGCCAACCAGCTCTGCACCACCCAGGGGGCGCCGTGGGCGGTGAACGAGTAGGGGTCGTGGCTCGGGATGCCGTGGCCCGACACGATCAGGCGCCCGGTGGCCAGGTGGGTCATGAAGCTGTTGTCGCTGATCGACTTGAGGCCGATCGAGGCGGCCCAGACGGTGAGCCCGGCGCCCAGGACGAAGGCCAGTGTTGGCGGCCAGTACCGTCGCGGCTGGCGCGCCGCAGGTGGCGCCGAGTCCCCGGTCTCTTCAGCTGCCGCCGGGACGGCCGGGATCATCGACTCAGGAGAAGGCGTGGCGGATGTTGATGATGGCAGGGCCGATGACCACCACGAACAGCGAAGGAAATACGCAGAAGACCATGGGGATGAGCATCTTCACCGGGGCCTTCTGGGCCCGCTCCTGGGCCAGCTGGCGGCGCTTGATGCGCATCTCCTCGGCCTGGGAGCGCAGCACCCGCCCGATGGAGACACCGAAGGTGTCGGCCTGGAGGACGGCCAGCACGAACGAGCGAACCTCGGGCACGTTGGTGCGCTGATCCAGGGCGCGCATGGCGTCGGCCCGGCTGGCCCCGGCTCGCACCTCACCCAGCATCCGGGCGAACTCGTCGGACAGGGCACCCGGCACCGCGTCCACGGTGCGGTCGAGCGCCTGCTCGAACCCGAGACCGGCCTCCACGCTGATGGTGAGCAGGTCGAGGATGTCCGGCAGCTTCATGCGCAGCTCGTGCTGGCGCTCGTCGACCCGGCGGGTGAGCAGTGCGTACGGGGCGAAGATGAGCACCGCACAGATGATCACCGTGCTCAGGAACTGGGTGATGCCCGACAGCCCGACCGGGTTGTAGAAGTAGAAGAACCAGATGGTCGGGATGCACAGCGCCAGCATGATGACCTGGATGGCCATGAACCGGTCGACGGCATCGGCGGAGCCGTTGCCCGCCTGGATGAACTTGGTGCGGATGCTGTCGGCGTATCCAACCGGGGTGAGCCGGCGTCCGACGGTGGTCAGCCCGTCCATGACCGGAGCCACGGCCCGCTGGCTGATGGGCGCCAGCAGCTCCTGGTCGCGGACGTTCTCGACCTCGTAGCCGTCGAGTTGGCGCAGCGAGTTGCGCACCACGGACTTCTCGTTGATCTGCGAGAAGATGGCGTAGAGCACCAGGGCGATGGCTCCGCCGATCAGCAGGAGCCCGATGAGCAGTTCGACGTTGTCCATGTCAGATCTCGATGTTGATGATGGAGCGCATCCAGAGGAACCCGACGATCATGGCCACCAGGGCCACCCCGAGCATCACGTTGCCGAGGGTGTCAGTGAAGAGCTTGCTCATGTAGTCGGGGTTGATGATGTACATGAGGACGCCCAGGGCGAAAGGTAGGAAGGCGAGCACGATGGCGCTGATCCGACCCTCAGCCGTGAGGGCCGCCACGTCACGACGCAGCCGTTCACGTTGGGTCATGGTGTCGGCCACCGTCAACAGGAGCTCGGAGAGGTTGCCACCGACCTCCCGTTGGATGCGGATAGCCATGACCGTCCAGGAGAAGTCCGGGCTGTCCATGCGTTCGGCCACGCCCTCGAGCGCCTCCTCCAGCGGTCGGCCCAGCCGGGCCTCGGTGACCACCCGGCGCAGCTCCTGGCCCATGGGCTCGGACACCTCCTGGGAGATGGCCTCGACGCCCTGCATGAGCGAGTAGCCGGCCCGAAGGGTGCCGGACAGCAGCTGCAGGGTGTCGGGCAGCGTGGCCAAGAACTTCTTGCGCCGGCGCCCGGCGATGTAGCTCACGGTCGCGGGTGGCAACAGCGCCGCGAGGACACCCAGGATCAGGCCGATGAAGAACCCGCCCAGCACGAAGCCGAGGATGGTGGCGATGACCACGACAGCCGCGTAGAAGAACAGGGCCTCGCCGGCGCGGAGCGGGAGGTTGGCCCGCTCCAAGGCGTTCTCGGCCCGCGACAGGTAGCCCTGGCTCTCGGCGAACTGCTCGGTGACCTCCACGGCGCGTTGGATGATGGCCGTCTTGGCGTAGGAGCCGTCGCCCTCCTCCAGCTCCTCCTGGGGGCCGTAGCCCTCGGAGTAGGGCTGCAGGACCGTGTTCAGGCTGTTGTCACGGGTGACCAGCAGGATGATGACGTAGGCGGCCATGGCCACCGCGACCACCACGGCCAGCACGGCCAGGAGCAGACCCAGCGAGCCCTGCAGCAGGGACACGCCGCCCTTGGCCGCCCCATTGGCGGTCTGGGACAGGTTGTAGAAGCCCTCGGTCGCGGTACCGGCGGTGTAGTAGACGCTCGACGTCTGACCGTTGGTGCTCAGGGTCAGGTTCACCACCTGGTTGGCCTTGGCTGTCGAGGCGTAGCTGACCGTGTACTGGCTGTGCTCGACGGTGGCCTGTGTCTGGGCCACCAGGGTGCCCATGGACGGACCTTGGTCGGTGGTCAACAGCTGGCCACCGTAGGAGGAGCTCAGCGACTTCAGCGCCGACGGGTTGTAGCCGCCACCGGTGTAGGCCCAGCTGAACACCGGCGTGTTGGCGCTGGCCACCTCACCGACGGCCGCCTTCTGCTGTTCGCCGCTGGCGTTGTCGGCCTGAGCGCTCATGATGAGTAGTTCGGGCTGCAGGTTGCTGTTGTCGCTCAGGCCGGCGGCGGCTTGGCGCACCGCGGACCACAGCGCCGTCTTGGTGCGGGCCTCGGTGGCGCTGGGCGGTGCCACCTGGTTGATGGCGGCCACCAGCTTGGTGGTGTCGTTGGTGAAGTCCTGGACGAGCACGCCCGTGTCGTTGGCCGCGTAGATGGCGAACTCCTCGTCGATGAGGGCGTCACCGGTGCGGCCCTGGATCCACGAGATGAGCGCGGCCTTGGCCGCCACCAACGAGCCGGAGGTCTCGGCCGCGTTCGACGTGTCGAGGACCACCGCGATGCCCCGAGGTGTACTCGGCGGCTGCAGGGTGGGCGTCCCCGCCTTGACCTCCGTGTCGTTGGCCACGAGCTTGGGCGGAGAACCCTGGCCGGTCCCCTGATCGAAGTACAGGATGTTGGGCGACGCCGCGTTGAGCGCGTCGATCGACCGGATCTGGACGAAGTTGGTGGGGTTGGCGTTGGCGGCCAGCGCCGCGGGGGCGACGGCCAACGCCAGCGCGGCCAGGACGACCGCGCCCACTCCGAGGCGCAGGTGGGAACGCTTCACTGCCCGCCGACCGCCTTCCGGGTGAAGCCCTCGGGCTGGAACACTTCCTGGCCCAGGCGGATGCCCAGGTCGGCCAGCTTCTCGGCGAACTTGGGACGCACTCCCGTGGCCTTGAGGTGGCCCTTGAAGCGGCCGTGCTCGTCGACACCCATGCCGAAGTCGAACAGGAAGATGTCCTGGAGGGTGATCACGTCGCCCTCCATGCCCTGCACCTCGGTGATGTAGGTGATGCGCCGGGTGCCGTCCCGAAGCCGGGAGAGGTGCACGATGCAGTCCAGCGCCGATGCCATCTGCTCGCGGATGGCCCGGATGGGCAGGTCGAACCCGGCCATCAGCACCAGGGTCTCGAGCCGGGCCAGCGTGTCGCGGGGGCTGTTGGAGTGCACGGTGGTCAGCGAGCCGTCGTGGCCCGTGTTCATGGCCTGGAGCATGTCGAGTGCCTCACCTGACCGGCACTCCCCCACCACGATGCGGTCGGGCCGCATGCGCAGGGTGTTCTTGACCAGGTCGCGGATGGTGATCTCGCCCCGACCCTCGATGTTGGGCGGCCGGGCCTCGAGGGCCAGTACGTGGTCCTGGTGGAGCTGGAGCTCCTTGGCGTCCTCCACGGTCACGATGCGCTCGTCGGAGGGGATGAAGGACGAGAGCACGTTGAGGGTGGTGGTCTTGCCGGTGCCCGTACCGCCCGAGACGATGAGGTTCAGGCGGCCCACCACGCAAGCCTGCAGGAAGCGGGCGGCATGGGCGTTGAGGGTGCCGAACCGGATCAGGTCGTCGACCTGGAGTCGCTCGGTGGCGAACTTCCGGATGGTCAGGAAGGGTCCCCCGATGGCCAGCGGATGGATCACCGCGTTGACCCGGGAGCCGTCGGGCAGCCGGGCGTCGCACAGGGGGTTGGCCTCGTCGATGCGTCGGCCGATCTCGCTCACGATCTTGTCGATGATGCGCCGCAGGTGCGTCTCGTCCACGAAGGTGGCCGTCGACTTCTCGAGGCGCCCGGCGCGCTCCACGTAGACCGAGTCGGGACCGTTGCACATCACCTCGGTCACCTCCTCGTCGTGCAGGAGGCGGTCGATCGGGCCGTAGCCCAGGATGTCGTCGGAGACGTCCTGGATGAGCTGGGCCTTGTCGGCGGCCGACAGCGGTGCCCGCTCCTGGGCCAAGGCCGCGTGCAGCTGGTCGTTGACCCGGCGACGCAGGTCGTCCTCGGACAACCGCTTGTCGTAGAGGATCGGGCCCAGCTCGTCGATGAGGTGGTGGTGGATCTTCTGACGGAGCTCGTCGAGCACGGGATCGCGGCGTTTGCTCCCGGTGGCGGGCGCCGCTTGCACATCATGAAGGCGCTTGTAGAGCGACACTGCGTCTCCTCACTCGTGGGCCCGGGTGTGGGCAGAAAGGCTAGTCCTAGCGACGTTTCTTCTTGTCGGCCGCGACCGGCAGGAAGATGTCGGCGAGCTGGTTGATCGATTGGGTGACGCCTGACCTCGGTGCGCTGAGCACCACCGGCTCGCCCTTGTTGACGGCCTGGGGCACCACCACGTCGCTGGGGATCAGCGATTGGGCCTGGATGCCGAGGGTGCGTTCGACCTCGCCCACGTCGAGCTTGACCTTGGAGTTGGCCCGGTTGAGCACCAGGCGAAGCTTCTCCATGGGCGTGTTCAGAAGGCGAAGGGTCTGGAGCCCGATCTTCACGTTCTTGATGTTGGGGATGTCCATCCCCGCCACCAGCAACACGTCGTCGCTGACTTCGATCAGACCGAGCACCACGTCGTTGAAGTACGCGGGCGTGTCGATGACGACGAACTCGCAGAAGGTGCGCAGCATCTCCACGATGCGCACCATCTCCGGGGCCCCGATCTGGTCGGCGAAGGCTGGCTCGAGCGGGGCCGGGAGGATCAGCAAGCCCGATCCGGTGTGCTCGATGAGCAGGCTCTGCAGCAACGGCAGGTCGAGACGGTCGAGCGAGCTGACGGCGTCGACCACGGTGTGCTGGGGCGAGAGCTTGAGCATGACGGCGATGTCACCGAACTGAAGATCGGCGTCGACCAGCACCACCGGACGCGTGCTGCGCCGGGCCAGCGTGACCGCCAGGTTGGTGGCCACCACTGACTTGCCCGCACCGCCCTTGGTGGAGAACACGGTGATGACCCGGCCCAGCTCACCGCTGGCGTCGATGGTGTTGCTCACCGCCGGCACCGGTGCGGCCATGACCAGGCCCGAGGCCACCCGGGCCACGGCCTCGGCCAGCTGCGCCGGCTCGATGGGAGCTTGGAGCACGTCCTTGACCCCCGAGCGCAGGGCTCGCTGGAGCATCTCGGTGGACAGCTCGGTGGTGACCATGATGGCGCCCACGTCGCGGCGGGCAGCCAGCAGCTGCTCGACCGCGGCCAGCTCGGGGCTACCGGCGAAGGAGGGCCCGAGCACGATCACGACTGGGATGGATCCCAGCCGGGAGGCCAGGTCGTTGATGGAGCCGAAGGGGGTGGCCCCCTGGCCCAGCTGCATGGCCAGGCGGCTGCGGGCGGCCTGGTCAGCGTCGACCACGGCCACCGCCACCTGGCCGCCGCCGCCCCCCGTGGGGGCGCCGGCGCCCGGATGTGGCATGTACTCGCCGGGCTGGCCGGCGAACGGGCTGGTCACGACTTTGGACCAGCGGTGCCGCTCGGACCGTACGGGGTCAGCTGGTTGCCATCCTCGCCGGGGAGCGTCGGGATGTCGAAGGGCACGACGGGGATGACCCGAGGTGCGTAGTCGGCGGTGACCAGCGACAGGTAGATGGAGTTGGTCTCCTGTGCCGCCTCGAGGTAGGGCACCGCGTCCGGCGGGACCTCGAGGGTGAGGATGCCACTGCTGGAACCGGCGGGCGCGGTGGACGCCGTCTCACCGGGTTGGAGAGCGGGCTGGTTGCCCACCGCCAGGATGAACACCTTCTGATACAGGTAGTGAGGCACCGTCTTGAAGTGGACGCCCGGGGCGTTGGCCTGCGGGTCGTTGCCCAGGGGCTGCTCGTCGACGGTCATGTTGACCTCGTCGCCGGCCACCAGGAACCCGGCCACGCCGTGGACCTACGACGCGAAGCGAATGTTTCGCCGCCAGCTCATAGAGCTTGTCCATGTCGCAGGGCAATCCGCACATGTGGACCGGGATGATCGCTCTCGTGCGGGGAGTAATAGCCGCTTCAATTTGCGCTATGTCGATATTGTGGCTGCGAGGGTCTATGTCAGCGAATACCGGTGTTGCGCCGACTTCAATGATGACATTGGCCGTGGCAACCCACGAGTTCGGGGTGGTAATCACCTCATCACCGGGACCAATGCCGGCGATGCGCAAGGCTATTTCCATCGTGCACGTCCCCGAATTGAACGTGCGCACGGGGCGGCCGGAAAAGTAGTCGGACAAAATCGATTCAAACGCGAGCACCTTCGGTCCATTGCTCGTCAACCAGCCGGAGCGCAGGACCGCGGTAACGTCCGCTATGGCCGCTTCGTCAATGGAAGGACGTGTAAAGGGAAGGAACGGTTGCGAGCTAGTTTCAGTCATTGGCGGAACCAGAGGTAATCGTATTGCGGAGTTGTGATTGTACGGCGTTCGCGTCCCAATGGGTCCAGTACATGACGCTTGACCCTGTTCGCGAGTATCATCAAGAGGATGGACGGGCAATCGCGCAATCGGGAGGGACTTGGCGTGAAGCACTGGATTATTGCTGCAATTGGCCTGTCGGCAATCGCGCTTGGCGCCAAAGCAGGGGACGCGCCCGTGGTGTTGCCCCTTTCCGATCTGCTGACAGCAGCTCAAACGGCGCTGAATACCTGCAAGACGAACGGATACGCCGTAACGGTGACGGTGTTCGATGCCGACCTGTCCACGCGGCTTGTGCTGCGCGCCGACGGCGCGCCGGACCGCACCGTCGAGATCGCACGTCGAAAAGCCTACACGGTAGTGAAGACGGGTATGTCATCCGGCGAATTTGGCAAGACGGTGCCCAAGCCTGCAAGCCCGGCAAGTACGAATCAGTCGACTCCACCGGGACCGCCGCCGCTACCCGGACCTGTCAACGGCGACCCCAATCTCATCACCTGGGCCGGCGGGCTACCCATTCGCATACATGGCGTGCTCGTGGGCGCGATGAGCGCCTCGGGAGCACCGGGAGGCGACAAGGACGAAGCTTGCGTCACGGCGGGACTGGCCAAGATTGCCGGCGCCGCCAAGCCCTAGATCTCCACGGTCCGGTCAGTTATTCCGGCTCGCGCAGTACGCGCGCCGCAATGACTCTCGCGATCGGTAACGCCGCCGTAGCCGCAGGTGACGGGGCGTTGAGCACATGCACGGTGCGCGGCGTGTCCGCAAACATGAAGTCGTGTATCAGGGTGCCGTCGGCAAGCGCCGCCTGGGCGCGAATGCCCGCGGGATGGGGCTGCAGATCCTGCAGCGTGAGTTCCGGGCAATACTTTTGGCATTGCTGCAGGTAGCGGCTGCGCAGCAGCGAGCCGCTCAGTTCCCCGACGGCCGAACGCCAGTGCTTGCGCAGCATCCCCCAGAACCCCGGGAAAGTTAAGGTATCGGCCGTATCGCGTAGGTTGAACGAGAAGTGCGGATAGCCTTCGCGGGCAAATCCGAGCACCGCGTTCGGTCCCACGGTCACGCGGCCGCCAATCATGCGAGTCAGATGCACGCCGAGAAATGGCAGCCCGGGGTCGGGCACCGGGTAAATCAGGTGTCGAACGATCTGTGACTGGTCGATGGGCAGTTGGAAGTATTCGCCGCGAAACGGAATAATTCGTAGTTTCACATCGAGCCCCGCGCTGCGCGCCAGCCGGTCCGCCTGCAGCCCGCCGCAGACGATGAGTTGGCCGGCGCGAACAGCTTCACCGTGGGTCAACTCGACCTCAACTTCGGCACCGGCCTCCGTGATGCTGCTCACGCATGAGCGCAGGCGCACTTTGCCGCCGTGCTCTTGGATGTCCTCGGCCAGCGCCCTCGAGATGCGCCGGTAGTCGACAATGCCGGTGCTGGGTACCAGCAGGGCGGCAAGCCCGGTGATGCGCGGCTCGAGCGTGGTGAGTGCCGCGCCCGCGACCTCATGCACCTCGATATCATTGAGCTCACTGCGTTTTTTCAGATCACCGAGGCGTTGCACCTCGATCGGTGTGGTGGCGACAATGAGTTTGCCGCAGTTCTCGACCGGAATGCCGTGCTCAGCGCAAAATTGCTTGGTTTCGCGATTCCCAGCGCGGCACAGGCGTGCTTTCAGGGAGCCCGGTGCATAGTAGACACCGGCATGAATGACTCCGCTGTTATGACCGGTCTGGTGGGCGGCAACGTCAGCTTCCTTCTCGAGCAGCACCAGACCGGCGCTGGGCCGGCGTCGCAGGATTTCACGAGCAGTCGCCAGTCCGACAATACCGCCGCCCACCACGCAAAAGTCATAACGCATACATGCTCGCACTCCCAGACCGGCAATGCTGAGTTAGGCGAAGCATGCGGCACCAAGCCTTGCAGGCGATTCCAAAAATCGATATTGACGATATTATATATAGCAAAAACAGTCAATTATGATACTTTAATAAAGTCGATTATACCTCATGAAATTGTTGATCAGCACCGGCCCAAATGTTGAGTTCGCCATCACGCGCATGGACATCAATTTTCTCGAGTTCCTCCGGATGAAACTCGGTGTTGCGCAGTGCCCCGAGGCTTTCATCAATCTGCAGCCAGGAGCTCGCGCCTACCAATGCGCTGGTAATCGCCGGCTGCCTGAGCACCCAGGCGATCGCCATCTGCGCGAGGCTCTGACCGCGTTCCTGAGCGATCGCATTGAGCGCGCGCACGCTGGCGAGATTGCGTTCGCTGAGCATCGACTTGCGGAACGACCCGTCCTGAAGGGCGCGTGAGTGCTCGGGAATTCCCTGCAGATATTTTGCCGTCAACAGGCCCTGCGCCAACGGCGAAAAGGCGATGCAGCCGATTCCTTCCTGCTCGAGCACCTCCAGCAATCCCTGTTCCACCCATCGGTTGAGCATCGAATAGGAAGGCTGGTGAATGACGAATGGAACCTTCATCTGGCGCAAAATGGCGGCCGCCTCCCGCGTCTTCTTCGGCCCGTAGGAAGAAATTCCGACATACAGAGCCTTGCCGCTGCGCACGGCGCTATCCAGCGCGCCCATCGTCTCCTCGAGCGGTGTGGCGGGGTCGAAGCGGTGCGAATAGAAAATGTCGACGTAGTCGAGACCCATGCGCTTGAGACTCTGATCCAGGCTGGCGAGCAAATATTTGCGGGATCCCCATTCGCCGTAGGGACCCGGCCACATGAGATAACCCGCCTTCGTTGAAATGATCAATTCGTCGCGGTAGGCGGCGAGATCAGCCGCGAGGATACGTCCGAAGTTCTCCTCGGCCGAACCCGGCGGCGGCCCGTAGTTATTGGCGAGGTCGAAATGCGTTACGCCGTGATCGAAGGACTTGAGGACCATCTCACGGCCACTCTCGAACGGCGCAGTACCGCCGAAGTTCTGCCAAAGCCCCAATGAAATGCGCGGCAATTGCAGGCCGCTGCGGCCGCAGCGCACATAGGGGAGCGATTCGTATCGATGGGCGGCAGCAACATGCATGGCGAACTCCTCTAAAGTAAAGCGCGATCCGGCCGACAAACACTGGAGGCGGTGCGCCGGTCCTAAGCGTGGCCGGATGTGCCCCATGATAACGACAGAGCGGCGGGGTTCGGATGGCAGCCAATTGTATTCGTATTCCGATCCGAAGCTGGCTCGCAATTCTGTTTATTGCAGCGGGCGGCCCCGCATTTGCGCTCGATCCGTCGCTGCGCCTGAGCCAGTACGTTCTCGATAACTGGCAGATTCCCGAGGGCCTGCCGCAATCTTCCGCTCAGGCAATCGCGCGGACGCCGGATGGCTACCTTTGGGTCGGCACCCAGGAAGGGTTGGCCCGCTTCGACGGCGTCAGATTCACCGTTTTCAACGGCGAGAACGAGGCCGGCATCCTCAACAAGTATGTCACCGTCCTCTACGTAGACCGGGCGGGGCGGCTGTGGATCGGCACGCGCTCCGGCGTCACCGTGCTCGAGAAAGGGCATTTCACTCCCCACACCGGCAGCGCCGGACTCGCGCATGCCTACGTTCACGCGATCGTCGAGGACAAGTCCGGGCACATGTGGGTGGGAACGGAGAGCGGCCTGTTCGAGATCGACGGCGGCAGCGATCTCTCGTTCAATGCCTCGAGCGGCCTGCGCGATGTGCGCATCCAATCGCTGCTCGAGGGCCGCGACGGGGTGCTGTGGGTGGGCACCGCCGGCGGTCTGCAGCGCTTCGACGGCACGCGCTTCGACACCGTGCCGCTTGGGTCGGGCAACGCGGGTGCACCGGTCACGGCGCTGCACGCCGATGCCGATGGAACGCTCTGGATCGGAACCGGAAACGGCGCTCTCTTTCGCCGCACCGGCGAGCAGCTCGACGTCGTCGCCGGACCCGGGCGGCTCGGGTCCCTCGTCAGCGCCCTGACGCGCGATCGCGACGGTAACTTGTGGATAGGGACGCGCGGCGGCGGGCTGGTGAGATGGCGTAACGGGAGTTTCGACACGCTGGCCAGCAACCAGTTCGCCACCAGCGACCTGCAGTCCGTGTTGGAGGATGAGGAGGGGAGTCTGTGGGTCGGCAGCCACAACGTCGGCCTGCTCCGCTTGCGCGATGGAAAATTTGCATCGGCAGGCGAGTCCGAAGGCCTGCGAGGCAACGTGACGTGGACCATGACACCGCGCCATGACGGAGGCTTGTGGGTCGGCTCGGATGGCGGACTCAGCAGCTACGTCGACGGACGGTTTCAGCACTTTGCCGGGCCGCGCGGGCATGAAGACGACCCGGTACGTTCGCTGCTCGAAGACCGGCAACACAACTTGTGGGTTGGGACCGAGGACGCCGGCGCCTACCGGTTGGACCCGCACGGCATGACCGTGTTCGACCGCCGCAATGGCCTGTCCGGCAACACGGTGAGGGCGCTCGTCGAGGGCCGGGACGGCCGCATTTGGATTGGTACCAACGAGGGCCTCGATGTCATCGAACGAGGCAAGGTCGCCTCGATGAAGTCCCTGCTGCATGTGTCCGAACCGGTGGTAGTGCATATCATCTATGAAGACCGCGCCGGACAGGTGTGGGTGGCGACCGAGACTCAGGGGTTGTTCTTGATCGGTGAGCACGGCACCCGCCATCTAGGCATGGCTGACGGCCTGCCCAGCGATTGGGTCATCGCCATCCACGAGGACGAGCGGGGTTTTGTCTGGCTCGGCACCACCGACGGCCTGGCCCTGTGGCGTGATGGCAAACTCCTCTCGCTGGCGCGCTTCGGCGGCCCGATGCGCGAGACCATCATGCAATTGCTGGAGGACGACGCGCGGCAGATATGGTTTACGACGAACAGAGGTCTGATGTCCGTGCCCCGCACTGCGCTGGACTCATTGGCCGCCGGCGGAACCGCCATGCCTGTGTTTCAAGTCTACGGACTTGCCGATGGCTTGCGCACCGCCGAATTCGACGGCGGCAACACCTCCGCCGGCTGCCGCACGCCCGACGGGCTGCTATGGTTCCCGAACATTCGCGGCATCGTGCGGATCGATCCGAACCACGTTCGCACGAATACCCGGCCGCCGTCCGTGCACATTGAACAGGTCCTGGCGGATGGGGTGCCGCTCATCCTGGGCGACAGAACCGAGGTTGCCCCGGGTCCACAGCAGTGGGAGTTTCATTACACGGCGCTGAGCCTCCTGGTGCCGAGCCGCGTCCTGTTCAAGTATCGGCTCGAGGGCTTCGACAAGGATTGGATCGATGCAGGGAATCGCCGCACTGCCTACTACACCCGGCTGCCTCCGGGTACATACTCATTTCGCGTCATTGCCAGCAACAATGACGGTGTGTGGAACGAAACCGGCGCGAACATCCACTTCACTCTGAAGCCGCGTTTCCATCAAACGCTCTGGTTCGACCTGCTGTGCGGACTGGCGGTCGTGGCCGTGGCGGGCGCCTGGTACCGGCTGCGCGTGGGCCGCCTCCGGCGATTGGCAGGCGCACTGAGCGAGCAAGTGGCGAAGCGCACGCGGGATCTCGAATGGGCCAACAGCGAGCTGCTGCAGGCCAAGGACCGGGCGGAGTTCGCGGTCGAGGCGAAGTCGCAGTTCCTGGCCAACATGAGCCATGAAATCCGCACGCCGATGAACGGCGTCATCGGCATGACGGAACTGTTGCTGGATACCAAACTCGACCGGACGCAGCGCGATCATTTGGAAACGATCCGCGACAGCGCCGCCGGCCTGCTGACCATCATCAACGACATCCTCGACTTCTCCAAGATCGAAGCCGGCAAACTCGATCTCGAGCGGATCGACATCGATTTGCGCGGCATTCTGGACGATGCCGCGCATCTGCTGGCCATTCAAGCCCATGCCAAAGGGCTCGAGCTGATCACCAGCGTCGACCCGTTGCTGCCCGATCGCCTGCTCGGCGACCCAGGCCGCCTGCGTCAGGTGTTGCTCAATCTCGGCAACAACGCGATCAAGTTCACCCGCCAAGGCGAGGTATCGATCGACATCCGGCTGGTGTCCACCGACGCGCTGTGCACGACCATCCGCTGCGAGGTGCGCGATACAGGCATCGGCATTCCGGCGAATCGCGCCGCAGCGCTGTTCCAGCCGTTCTCGCAGATCGACGCATCGACGACGCGCCGTTACGGCGGCACGGGCCTGGGATTGTCGATCGTGCGCCGTCTGGTCGAGCTCATGGATGGCGAGGCGGCGGTCGAAAGCACCGAGGGCGTCGGATCGACGTTCTGGTTCACGGCCCGCTTCGGCACTTCGTCGCGCCGGCCGGAGGCGCAGCGATTCAATGGCGGGATCCTCGAGAACCATCGCGTGTTGATCGTCGAAGACAATGCCACCAACGGCCAGGCATTGAGCCGTCAGCTGCTGCACCTCGGGATGAACCCAACCTGGGTCGGCAACGCCGAGGACGCGCAGCAGGCGCTCGAAGGCGCCCTCAGCAGTCGATCACCATTCGCTCTCGCATTGCTCGATCACCTGATGCCCGGGTGTGACGGCCTTGAATTCGGCGCGCGGATAGCAAGTATGGAGCGCTTCAAGGCTACCCGGCTGGTATTGCTGATGTCCGCTCGCGGAATTGGCAATGCCGAGGATCTCGCGAAGCTGGGAATTGCAGCCCATCTGCTCAAGCCGGTATCGCATCGCGATCTGCAGGAGTGCTTGAATCGCGTCATGTCCGTGGATGCGGCCCAGTGGTACGAGCGCACCCGCCCGAACGTGATTGCGGGATTGAACCGAGAGACGTCCCGCGATCGGCGCATCCTGCTGGCCGAGGACAATTTGGTGAATCAGAAAGTGGCGCGCGGCGCACTGGAGAAAATGGGCTGCCGGGTCGACATCGTGAACGACGGCGCGGAGGCGGTGACCGCGTGGGAGTCCGGGCAATATCACCTGATCTTGATGGACTGCCAGATGCCGGTGATGGACGGGTACCAGGCGGCGCGGGAAATCCGCTTGCGCGAGGGCGGAGCCGGCCGCATTCCGATCATTGCGTTGACGGCCGATGCGATGAAGGGTGCGGACAGGCAATGCCGCGAGGCCGGAATGGACGATTACCTGACCAAACCGCTCGATCGCCGGCGATTGAGCGAGATCATCGCGCAGCATCTCGCGTGCCCCGCATCGCAGCCCGATCCCGCCGCCGCCGACCCGGTGGATTGGCAGCATCTGATGACCATGGCGGACGGCGAGGACGGGTTCGCGCAGGAATTGGTGCAGTTGTTCATCGACTCCGGTGATGCAACGCTGCGGGACATCAGGGATGCGATCAGCCGCGGCGATATGGCAGCAGTTGGGCGCGCCGCGCATTCGTACAAGGGCTCCAGCGCGAATATTCGTGCGGAATCGGTCAGCACGGCCGCCGGCCGGCTCGAAGCGGCCGCACGGGCCGGCGCGATCGATCAATTGGGCGAGTTGGAGGAGCAATTGTGCCGCGAGGCCGGGCGGGCCAAGGCCTACTTGCGGTCCAGGCAAACCAGTTGATACGCGCCCATGAGCGTGGGCCTTGATACCTCGGGACGGCGCGGTCATGATGAATGCTCGATGCGTTGCATCATCCGCCGCGATGGGCCCAAAAATGAGTTTTATTGACGCGATAAAAATCTGTTTCACCAAGTACGCCGACTTCAAGGGCTGCGCATCGCGGCCGGAATTTTGGTGGTGGTTTCTGTTCACCCTGATTGCGACGGCGGCGCTGCAAACCGTCAGCTACAACGCTTCTGCGGCGTTTTCGATCGCAACATTTCTGCCCAGCCTGGCGGTCGCGACCCGGCGATTGCATGACACGGATCGAAGCGGGTGGTGGCAGCTTCTCTATTTCGTGCCCATCATCGGGTGGATCTTGCTCATCATCTGGTGCGCAGAACCGGGAACTCCGAACCGATACGCCTCCGTTTAATTCGGCGCGGCAACCATGATTTCGAAACCGCTCGCCCCCATGGCCGGTACATAGATGCGGTGAGTTGCCGCGTCCAGCGCCATGGTCTTCGCACCCTTGGCGGTGGCCAGACTGCCCTTCACGGCATATCGGTCGCCTGGGCCTGCGGCCACGACGGTCACATCCGCACTGTCGCCGTTGGAACTGAATACGAGCGACGCTTGCGCGTCGAAAGCCGCTGCATCGACATGCTTGCCAATGGGCAGTTCGGCGACGCGCGCGCCGGTCGCGCTGTCCGTGACGATGAGGCGCTCGTTGTGGCACACCGAAAATAGACGCTTCCGTGCCGCGTCCAAGGCGAGGCCGGTGGGCTCCTCACAGGGCGCAAGCGGCCAGGTGGCGGTCACGCTGCCTTTGGCCACATCGATGACTGCGACCTGAGCCTTGTCCTCAAGATTGACGAAAATGCGTCCGGCACCGTCGCTGACCGCGAATTCCGGCTGCCCGGGAAGGGCGATGTTGGCGATTTCCTTGGCCGCCGCTGCATCGATCACCGTTGCACTGTCGCTATGACCATTGAACGTGTAAATCCGCTTGCTGGGTGCATCGTAAATGATGGCATCCGGCCCATGGCCTGAAATCTTGATCACGGCGACCGGCGCGAGTGTTTGCAGATTGAAGACAGTCACCGAATCGGCTTTGCCGTTGCTCGTGAAGCCGCGATTGAGGTCCGGCGCGAGGGCGATCCCGTGCACGCCGGGGGTGTTGGCGATATCGCCGACGATCTTGCCGGACTCCAGATCCAACACTTGGACATGCGTGGCGCGCGAAACAAAGAGGCGATGCTGCGTCGAATCAACGATCAAGTAATCCCATTTTTCGGCGCCTCCCGTGGGCCACCGAGCCGTGATGCGGTAGCCAGTGTCGGCCGCGGCCGCCGCTGACAGAGTCGCCGAAAAAATGCACGCCGCGGTGATCGATCGGATTTGCTTTGCAGAAATCGTCATGTGTCCGACTCCTTGAAAGGCTGGGGCTGGCGGCGAACGCTACTTGAGTTCGCGCTGCCGGCGCAACCGGTTGCGGCGGTAATCGGCAATTTATTTTGCGCCATGTAAGAAAACAGTCATGTGGGGTCATTACGCTCTGTACTTCAAAGTCGGCGTGCGGGGCCACGAAATGTCTCCAGAACGTTCGTTCTTGCCGCGGATCGGCATGGCCGCTGCGCTCCTCTTGGGATTGGCAGCCGCCACCTCGCCGATGAGCGTGGCACGGGCGCAGACGACGCCTGAAACACCCCCGGCGTCGCCGCCCGGCGACAAACCGTCGCCTCCAGCCGAGACCGACATTGGGAAAGTGAGCACCGGGCAGGTGCTGATCGTAACCAAGCAGCCGGTGCCGAGCGCCACGACCGATCGCGCCGACGCCGTCGCCGAGAAGCAGCAGGCGCCGAATATCATCGACGTGCAGCCGTTGAGTGAAATCATCAAGCTTCCGGACGTCAATACTGCCGAGGCGCTGCAAAGAATCCCCGGAATCTCACTGGAGACCGATAGCGGCGAGGGGCGCTTCGTCCACATTCGTGGGCTGGATTCAGATCTCAACGGTGCGACCTACGGCGGCGTGCGCCTGCCTGCGTCCAATCCGTCCTCGCCCTCCGGCGGCGGCCGTGCGGTTGCCTTCGATATCTTCCCCACCGGCGTCATCGGCGGCGTCGAACTCACCAAAACATCGCGGCCCGACATGGACGCCGAGGCGCTCGGCGGTTCGATCAATCTTGTGCCGCGAACCGGCGCCGAACACGGCGGCGCGCCCTTTGTCGACGCCGACTTCGGAATCGGCTACGAGCCGTTGCGCGAGACGCCGGTGTTTCACGGCGAAGTGAGCGCAGGGCGAAGCTTCGATGGCGGCGACGGAATGGGCGGCTGGTTTGCCGGGGCGAATGCTTTCAGCGCCGTCATAACCGCCGTCTATCATGAAGACAAACGCGGCATTGACGACATCGAGGAGAGACTACACCGACCAGCAAGCAGCGGCGTGCCGGATAAGGTCCTGGGCGATTTGCAGTTCCGCCGCTACGAATATCATCGCCGCCGCTACGGCGTCGCGGCCAACTTCGATGCGAAGGCCAGTGAGAGCACCTCGTTCTACCTGCGTCTGCTGTGGTCAGGTTATCTCGAGGGAGCCGACAAGCACTATCTGGTGCTCAATGGCCTCGACTCGGACGCGGGCTGCTCGCCGCTGCCGAGCTGCATTCAGGATCCCAGCAACCCGAACGGCTTCATCGCCTCGGGCGGCGGACTGGAACAGGACACGACCGATACGCTGGAGCGCATTGAAAACGGACTCGGGGTCATCGGCGGCAGCAGCGTATTCTCGACGTTCAAGCTCGACTACCACGTCTCTTACGCGCTCGGTACGGACCGGGTATCGACCAGCTACGGCAGCACGTGGACCGACCCCAATGCCGTGCCGATCGCCTACGACACCACCACCGATCCTCGCTATCCGAAATATCGCACCCTCGACGGCACCGATCCCGCCAATCCTGCGAACTACACTTTGCAGGAGATCGATTTAGGGCCTTCCTATTCGCATGACGGAGAGACCGCCGGGACGCTCGATGCCACGATTCCCACCGGGAGCGGCGAGCATTCGGGAGAGTGGAAATTCGGCCTGTCGGTTCGCGGCCGCCACAAGACGAGCAACTCGTCATCGCCGGTATTCACTCCCACCGGACGTCATTGCGCTGCCGCCCTATACCTATGGTGCGCCTCAGATCTACTACAACGATCACTATAATATCGGGCCCGCGATCAGCCTTCCGTCGGTTCGAAACCTTGCCAACAGCAACTTGGGCACCATCACGGATGATGCGGCCGCCGATGCCTCTATCCAACACGGATGACCGCGAGAATGTCTACGCCGCCTACGGCCAATATTCGGGCCGGTTCGGCAAGGTGGGGATACTGGCGGGGTTGCGCGTTGAATCCACGCACGCCACCTATGGCGGCAATCTCTACGACTCCGATGCGGACACCAACACGCCGGCGACCGAACGGAACTCGTACACGAATTACTTTCCGACCCTTCAGGGCCGCTACGATTTTCGCGATAACCTCGTCGGTCGACTCACCTATTCCACCGGCATCGCCCGCCCGGGCTTCCAACAAATCACCCCGGGCGCATCCATCAGCGTGGCGGATGCCACCGTCCAGGTTGGGAATCCGGCGCTGAAACCCACGCTCGGTCAGAACATCGATGCCACCCTCGAGTACTACCCCGGGGACGGACAAATCGCCGCGTTGGGATTGTTCTACAAGCAGTTTCGCGACTACATCCTGCTGTCGCAGCAATACGTATCAGGATATGACTACCCCGGCCTGACGGGAACCATCACCCAGGTTCAGAGCTTTTCCAACGGTCCGGCGCATGTGGAGGGAATCGAGGGCCAGTATCAGCAACAGCTGAAATTCCTGCGCGCACCGTTCGACGGTTTCGGCTTCAGCGCCAACTTCACCCTGGTCGATTCGAAAGCGCAGATCCACCCGGGCATCTACGGTCTTCTGCCGTCCACCTCGAAGGTTACGTGGAACGCCGCGGTGTTCTACGAACGAGCCCCCTTCGAGGTGCGGGTGGCGGCCGACTATGTCGGCCAGAACCTGTTCGCCTTCGGCAGCACAGTCGGGAACGCGCTAGACGTCTATTCACGCCATCGGCTGACGCTGGATCTGGGAAGCAGCTATGCGATCAACCACGAGGTCAAAGTCTATTTCGATGCAAAAAATCTGCTCAATACACCCTTGGAATTTACCGAGGGCACCAGCGATTCGCGGCCCATCCAGCGCGAGTTCTACGACATCACTCTGATGGCCGGCGTGCGGTTGAGCTTTTGATGAGGAATTGGCCCTCACGCCCGCGAAAGTCTGCTCGTATCGAGGTCATCCCGATGATCGACGTCATGATGTTCTTGCTGGTCTTCTTCGTTCTCATCAGCTTGAATTCGCTGCCGTCGCGGGGCGTGAAAGTGGCGCTGCCCTATGCGGCCGACGCGGCACATTTGGACGTTCCCAGGCGCGTCACCCTGACGCTCACGGCCGATGGCACGGTCTATCTCGATGGCACGAAAATCAGTCTGAACGACCTGAGCGATCAACTGCAGGCCTTGGAGCGGACTAACAAGCTCACGGTCATCATCGCCGGCGACCAGAGCGCGAAGCTGCAGCCTCTGGTAAGCGTTCTGGATGCATTGAAACGTGCCGGAATAGGCTCT
Organism: uncultured Microthrixaceae bacterium; assembly: GCA_963740985.1. Taxonomy (GTDB): domain Bacteria; phylum Actinomycetota; class Acidimicrobiia; order Acidimicrobiales; family Acidimicrobilacustridaceae; genus UBA4742. Next base: position 3,879 of record CAVUGJ010000002.1, on the reverse strand, counting down.
GCGTCAATCATCGCCAAGCGCGAATGACGCCGGGCCGTCGGGACATCGCGCAGATGGCCAGCGACGGCACGGCACTGGTGCTGGGCGCCGGTATTTTCTGCCTTTTGCTGATCACGAGGCCCGATTCGTGGCGCGAATCGTTCGTGCAACCATCCAGTACCGGACCGGCAGGCATGGAGGTTTCACTGCTGCAGGCTGCGGATACGCCACCTGCGCCGCCACCGCCCGTGCCCCGCAAGGCTCTGATGCACCACCCAATGCAGCGTCGCGAGCCGGCGCCCGATCCCCCGTTGCCCGCGGAGCTACAAAATATGCCGATTGAATCCGCGGTACCCGAAGGAGGGGCACTCGTCGCATCAGGGAGCGCCGCCGCGGCGCCGGCGGTCGACACGCATTCTGACCTGGAGGCTCAATATGCCGCAGAGCTGCGTGCCGACATCGATCGCCGGACGCGTCCGCCGGACTCTGCGCAATACCGGCTGCATCCCAGGCCGGGCGAGGTGCGCGTGGGCTTCATCGTCATGCGAAACGGCGAACCGAAAGTCGTCCACGTGCTTAGAAGCTCGGGATCGCCGATTCTCGATGATAGGGCCGTAACCATCGTTTCAGCCGGTCACTACCCGCCGATGTCGGCCAAGATATTCGCCGGTGAAGCGGAACATGCATTCGCGGTCACCATCGAATTTCGCGCGCCCAGCTGAGTGAACATCCTGGACAAAGAGAACTTCCGATGAATTATCAGCTATTTCACGACATCACTTTCAATGTACTGTACGGCTGCATCGGCCTGCTGGTATTCGTCATTCTCGAGCGCTGCATTTATCTCACTTTTCTCGGCTGGCGGATGCAACGGCTGGCCGCGATCATCGAGCGCTCCGCGAATCCCGCAGCGCAGGACATTCGCGCCCTATCGTGGGTGGATCCGGCAAGCCGGGCCGTCGTGCGCTATGCAGAGCTGCTGGCGGGCGGAGCAACGCGTGATCGGCAGGAAGATTTCTCCTCAGCGTTGTTCATCCGCATCGACAAGAAGGTCAGCGGACGTCTCTGGATACTCGACACCATCGTGACGGCCGCACCGTTGCTGGGACTCCTCGGCACGATATTTGGGATCATGGAGACGTTCAACGCACTGGCCGCCGGCGGAGTTTCGGACTCGGCCGCCGTCAGCCGCGGCATTGGCACCGCGCTGGTCGCGACGGCCATGGGAATCGCGACCGCGCTTCTTGGGTTGCTGGGCAACAACGTATTGAACCGTCGGGCACACGTTCTGATGGAGGACTTCAAGGCGTTGCTATTGAGCCTCTCGGCCTGACCGACCCGCGGCTCGCCGCCGATCGATTCACGCGGCCTTGCCGATGGCGGTGTTTTGGCGCGGGATCGCCGCTCGATAGAGCCTCGCTCCGGTGAAGTCGCGAAACTCCAAGGTCAGCGTTTCTGGGCCCGATCTCAGGGCCGCAAACCCCGACTGTGCCTGGCAGAACAGAGTACCTTCGACGGCTTGCACCGGCCGGACCTCGGAGCCCGCGCCGCAGCATATATAGTCGACGCCGCCGCGGCGGATGTGCTGCAAGTCGTGATCGTGACCGTTGATATAGGCTTGCACGCGGTGCTTCTGCAGCAGGGGTTCGATCAAATCCCTGGTCTCCGGCGTATCGCCATGACCGCTGCCGCCCGAATGAATGGTGTGATGGCCGAACACCAATTTCCATGGAGCCGCGGACCTGGCCAGTTGATCATCGAGCCACTGCAGCTGCGTCGGCACATCCTGGCCGGCGACATTCTCAGCGATGACGCTGTGCACGTTGTCGCGGTACTGGTGAACCAGGGGCGAGGTATCGATCACAAAAAGATCCAGATGCGGCGCGCCGATGTCAGCGCCCGCAACCTTGTAATAGCGGCTCGGCATCCGCCAGCGCGGGCTGGTCTTCGCATAGTCGATTTGTGCCTGAGGTACCCCGCGATAGTCATGGTTGCCGAGCGCGACGTACCAGGGAACTTGCAGAGACTGCGCCGAATAGATCTCTTCGTACGACGTGTGCCATTGCGGGTCCGCCGCTGACTGGACGCCGTTCTCATAGAAGTTATCGCCGACCGAGAACACGCAGCGGCTGCCGGCGCTTGCGGCTGTCTTGCCCATTTGCAGCGCAACCTCGCGCTGATGGTTCGTGCCATTTCGTCCCCAGTCGCCGACCACCAGAAAATTGAAGGCCGGGGCAGGAGCGGCCCGCGACGACTTCGGAAGCGCCGTCCAGGTTGCCGCGGCAGCGATCGAGGTCAGCACTTCGCGGCGGTTGAACAGGATGTCGTGCATAGCGTCCCTATTCTAAGTTCCGCAAGTTGCCATTGTATTTCAAGCCATCACGCCAGCGGTAAATTGTGCGGTCGCACCAAGAGATGCCAGTCTTGATGCTCCTCCAGGATCAGCGCGATCGCTGCCTCGATGGAAGCCTTGACTCCCTGAGCATCGCCCGCGGTTCGCTCACCCAGCGCCTCGCGGATCCGCAGGATTGCGCCCTCGAGTTCGGTGACCAAGCGGGCCGAGGTGGTGCCCAGGCGGTAGGCCTCGGACTGCGCGAGCGCGCCGTGCAGCGAGGAGCCGAGCGCGGGGAAAAACATCGTCACCAGCGACAGCCACAGCGTGTGAACCAGGAGATGCAGCAAAGCGCCGAGGGCGGTGAGGGCGAATAGAACGCTGTTCAGGACGTGCACCCGATGCCGCAGCGCGTGCTGCTTGCCGGCGACGCGGTAGTGGTAGTGTCGTTGCTGCTCGAGAATATCGATGGTCCACTGCGCATAGCTGGAGATGAATTCGGAATCCGACCACGCGGTCGCGAGCAGCCTGCGTGCGAGAGGCTCGTTCTGTGCACACAGGGTGGCCACGTCATCGGCTCCCCGCAGGTGTTGACCGGGGTCGAACACCCGCAGATACCAATTCGGCTCCTCCGCCGGCGCGGTGAAGTCGAGCAGGGGTGCGAGCATCGGGAGGTACCAGCTCAACTCGGCGGTGGTGCGCGCCCGCAGCCACTGGGCCTGCCAGTCGCGCCGATGACCCAGCCAATAGATGGCGCTCACCGTGCCGATGATCAAGACCTCGCCGACCGCCCACAAGCCGGCGTAGGGATGCAGAGTGAGGTTCGAGCTATCCCAGCCGAGCGCCATCGGCATCACTCCAAACAATACGGCAGCCGCGCTCAACAGATAAATGGCCCAAAAACCGCTGCGATAGCGATGCCCAAAGTGGACGGCGAGTTCATCGAACCGTTGGTGGGGGTCTGCAACGGCCTGGATCAGAGGCAACAACGCTGCCGGCGGCCGTGGCTCCGAGGACGGCGGCAGGGATTTGATCTGTGCGCCGATCAACAGCACGCGTTGTACGACTTGGTGAAGCGCCATTAGGCTCCCATCAATCGACGATGCTATAGGTGGAGGCGAAGATGGCTTCGGAGACTATCCCCAAACTGCCGTCGCCGTAATCGACCAGCCACTCGCCGGCGCGCCCATTGAGGCGCGAGACGCCGTCGGCCAGCAAGACATCGAACGTCTGCGTCATCGGCACCGCCAGGATACGGTTGGGCAGGCTGACGTAGCGTCCCGATTCGCCGGCGACCGTCGGCGGCACCGGGCGGTATTTATAGGGAAATCGCGCACGCGAAACGCGCCAACGCTCGCCGGCGGTCCCCGTGACGATGGCGTCTCCGGCCCGGGCGTGCACCACGCCCTCCGGTGTTTGCACCGTGCACGCGATGGGCGTGAAGCGCACCTCGATCTCACGCTCGAGCTTGCGCGCGGCGATGCACTGCGGATCGGAGCTGATCTGGGTCGAGTAGCCGGGCTGTCCGCTCGAGCGAAACAGCGGCGCGGGCCGCGAATTCATCTTAA